>DLST01000010.1 GCA_002500745.1 Sphingobacterium sp. UBA7855
GTTTAATTTACACTCCCTTTTTTTTACTTGCTTGTACCTACCTCTACAATCTAACTCATTTCAATATTAATAATTTTTGTGAGTTGGATTTCATTTATATCTATTTATTATTTTGATTCTTGATTTCTTTAATCTCTTTTTTCGAAAGGGGGACTGTGCTTGTCATAACTTCATTTATAAAAAAAAGTTTCACAGATATTTCTACTTGTGAATAAAATCGACCCATATCAACTTTAGCGATTTCAAGTTCACCTAATGAATTTCCATCGGATCCATTTATATTAATATTCCCGACAGTAGGTTCAGTTTTTATGGTAAACTTAAATCTTCCTTTACTATCAGCTGTTTTTTTAGCAATTAATTTATTATTTGTATCCCGAACTTCAATTTCTGCATTGGGTACTATTTTATTACTTCCTCCCATGCGTACCTCACCCTGAAGTGATATTATTCCTTCAAGATCTCTGTTATCTTTTAAATATTTTATATTATAGCCCCCACTGTCTTTTGCTTTGAAATAATTGGCATCTCGTTTCCTAATCGATATACAGGAAAACAATGTTACGGATAAAAATAAAAACAAGAATTTAACAGCCAAGTTTTGTACCTTTTCTGGATGCACCCTCTTTAATAATTCCATATTGTTCTGCTTTAATAGTATTAGTTATCCTAGTTTTTGTTTCATCGTCTAATTTATTAAATGCCTTAGTTCCGGTCAGCCCCTTCCATGCTAAATCATCGTAATAAGTATCATTCAATTTGTATCCCATCAATTCACCATAACTTTTAAGACTTGTCGATATATCAGTAATAAAGTTTTTAGTTATTATATCATGCTGTAAGCTGTTTTGATCTACGTTCAAAGATAGTTGTATATATTTTTCAAATAATTGTGGATAAGCTAATTTACTGTTTACTGGGTCATCTTTTGCCCATGCGACAATAAAAGCATGTATAGATTCATGCAATATTGTTGTTGCTACGGCTAGATCTGTAACATTCCGTACAACATCTGGATTATTATTGAAGTTTATTGTGACATATCCGGCTTTAGATACTGTTGTTTCAACACCACTAACCTGAGATATATCAGATAAATTTACCATTTTAAAATTCAAATTGTATCCGGGTACATATCTTGTCCAGTTCCACTGCTGCAAACGTATCTATAAATGGTATTAGAATAAATGCTGATTTAGTTGCTCAATATAATTATTTTATAATTGGAGCAGCAGGATCCAATCTAAGTTATTCAATCGTTAACAGTTATACAGGACGTCGTTTAAGAATCAGGAATGCGACCAAGCTTTATGAAGCCGGGGTCTCGCCGATCGAATCTAACACAACAGCAAATAGGCCAGCAGGATTGGACGTGAGGAGTACGGGACTAAGATTTATCGACAATACCTTAAATAAGGTTATCACATGGAGTGGAACGTCTTGGTTAGAAGGGTAAGCTAACTTTTCATACAAAGTGTGGGAGGCCAAACACTGGAATGTGGGCTTCAGCTATAAATTATAGCTGAAGCCCGTCTTTCTTTTACTTCGAATCTCCAGGTTTGTGCTTGTGTGGTTTCAGGTCTGGATGCTTCGGTTTAGTGTCGGGACCTGTCTTCAACTGATCCTGGACCAGAGGATGGTGGCAGCGTAATTTCAACTCGAGGAATTAAATTGATCCATCATTTCGTCGGTAACGTGAAGGTGCTATATTTTGGCGCTAAAGGTGTCGAAACGTGCGGACAGACATCACATTTCGATGATTATCCTTATTTCCAAAATGCGCTAAACTACTGTGCAGGCAAGGGAAAATGCATCAGCCTTCCGGGGCGCAAATTCTATACTTCAAAAACACTCAATATACCCTATAATAGCATAGGCGGGGGCATTGTCAGCGAACAAGGGAGTAATCCCTATGTTAAATCCTGTATCGAATTGATGCCAAGCTCTACGGACCTAGTTATAGCTTATCGTTTCGATGCTTTAAAGATCGTCCATAGTCAAGGGACGTAATAGAACTGTATCGTTTTCAAGGATCAAATCAGACGAAAAGAAAGTTTCTGGAATCATTTTTTTTTAAATCGATGGTCATATTTTTTGAATGAAGTTCATTTAAAACAAGTTCCGTGTAATTATCGGTTATTTTGTGATTGCTTACAACGGTTTTCTATACAAAGCTAATATAGAGAAAGTTTAGATATCTAACGGTTTGTCCTTATTTTTCTTTCGAAGTAATCTATTCGTTACTTTTTTTATTCAATTAATTTTTTATATCGTAGAATTGTCTGTATTTTGCAGACGAGATTTAGCCTATTTGATCCGATGAATTTTAATCATGTAATTAATCAAATTACTAGGAGGCAGACTATAGCTTTCCTATGTAGTGTTCTTATACTTCTAACAGTTTCCTGTGTAAAGGAAGAGACCGTAGTACCTCCCGACAATAATCCCACAGAGGTCGTCATTTTGCCACCGGAGAGTAATGCAGGCAATAATTTGATCCTAGCAGCTGAAGTCAGATATTTGAACAATAGCGATGCTATTCAGTCGCATGGCTTTTTAATTGAAAAATATAGCGACGAGACTCCCGTAAAAAAGGAATATGCCGTTACCACAAGTTTACAATCAGGTCGTATTACTTTTAAAGTTCCCGACCCTGAGCAATACAAAGAAGGTGATTATTATACTTGTAAATACTTTGTTCGGACGGAAAAAGGGCTTTATTACAGTCAACCCGCTAGGTTTTTGGTAAGTAGCCTTAGGGTAAAGCCCAAAGAAGATCTCACAGTCGTCGTAGGGGAGACCATCACTGTTGATGGCGAGTTTGGCGATGCTGAAAAAAATTACGGTTTATACTACGGTTACGTACCATCCGAAGAGCAGAAAGTGCCATTTGAACTTATCAATTCACGCAAAAGTATTCGTTTCAAAGTCCCGGCTGGAATAGAGCAGGGCAATAATGCGACCTTTAGATTAATTAGCAAAGACAAAAATGGCGGACAATTAAGCGTTATTGTCGCTCAAGGTTTTATTCTGGCGACATTAGTTCCCCCTGCGATCTATACATACTATGTCGATGAAAATCTTCAGTTACCCTCATCTATAAGAGAATATAATGACAATGCCAGGCTGCAAGTTTTCGTCGGTAATGTTTTTTTGAAGCACTCCAATTACTTGAGACTTTATGACTTTGTTAAAAGTCAGAAGGGTAAGACTTTTCCGATAGGCTACACGAATGGGCGCGACACGATCACCTTTCCACAGCCTTTGCAGCTTAAAGAAGCTGATCCCGATGAGTTCAAGATGATCCCAGCTTATGTTCATCCGGGGACTAATTTTGAAGTAGTAGGGCCAGATCCTGGTCGATTTGATTTTTATGGTTATGCTAGTGTTGGAAATAAGAAAGCATATTATTTCTTTCGGGATAATACATCAAAAAAAGGGGAGTTAGCCATAGACGATATTCCAGACGGTGAGTACCCATTGGAAATGAAGAATAGTTTCTTCAGCTATACAAGCAACAATAAAATTAAAGTAAAGAGCATACATATCAGTTCAAGCAGTCATACGGAATGTTATGCTGGAGATAAAATAAAGTTAAAAGGTACATTTATACTAGGGCGGTCTTATGGGTTGCGTGTCGATCCGGCTCAAGAAAGCTATTTTTCAACCTGTAATACCTCGGGTGAGATCATATTTGAAGTACCGGCTACCAAAGCCGGAAATTACCAAGCTCAGGTGACATATCTCAGCGAGATGGGACAACAGAAAAATTACTATTCCAATGCTATTCCATTGCAAGTCAAGGCTACTGTAATCAATTCGGTCTCTCCATTACGTGCTACAGCAGGAACCCTGATTACGATTGAGGGACATGGATTGAATGGATACAAAGTGCGAATTGCGGATAGGGAGATTCAACATACGCTATCCCAGAACGATAAAATACAGTTTAAAGTACCGGATGATCTACCAAAAGGTAAATATCGGGTGAACGCCAGATTTTTTAATTATGTCATTGAAAACGTCGTTTTCGCTAGTGATTACCTTGAAATACTTTAATCGCAAAAAATAAGTTATGAAAAAGACCAGGTCTATATATATAGTTGCATTTTTTTTGCTTTGGCTATCTATAAGCAGTTTAAGCATTTTGGTTGGGTGCAAAAAGAAAGAAGTCATCGAGCCTGTCGATTACAGTCCCATTCAACTGGAAACCACTACATTCAGTGATTTGGAAGATAAAACGGTTACCTTAAATGGACATATAGCTCGATTAAATGGGATGCCTGTGGAGGATTACGGATTCTTAATCCAAAAGGTAACCACCACAAACGGCGAGAAGGAAACTGTTGTCAGCTTGGGAAAAAAAGCTACAGTCGGGAATGTCACATTGAAATACCAGCACAACAGTAATTTTGAGTTGGGAGATCGTTATCGGTATACTTTGTATGTCAAAACAAAGAATGGTTTCTATCGTGGCGAGCCCAATACGTTTGAAGTGGATGGAATTAAGATCAATCTTTTGGAAGATAAGCTTGTGCCTAATAACAATAAAGTAACCGTTACTGGTGATTTTCAGTTCCTCTCCGAAAATATAAAGTTATATTATCAGAGCCAAAATCAGGGTGAGCATGTCATACCCTATCAAGTCGGTAGTGATCGAAAAAGCCTTAGTTTTATTTTTCCAAAATCTGATAACTTCTATCATGGAAATAAGGTGTCTGTTTTTTTACGTGTTAAAGATCAATCGGGTTATGCCAGCAATAGGACAATAGCTAACATTGAAGTTTTAGGTGTAGCCAATCCACCCGTAAAAACTAAATTTTATCTAAACGAGCCTATACCCATCACGGGCAACGCAATAAAATGGGATGGAATGCCTATGTCGGCGCCATTTTATATGCTGATCAATGGAAAAAAAGTTGAATGCTATCACCAGGTCAATTTATATGAAATTGAAAGCCTAAAAGGAGGCAAATTTCAATTGGGCTTCCATAATGGGAAGGATTCCGTTATTTTCAAAGATTCCATTGAATTGATCAGACCGCTTGGTAGCAATATCCATTTTACAAAAAAGGTGATCCATTCTCCTTCCTTAATGAAGATTGATGGGATTGATATGTATACCTATCTCATGAATCCAGAAAAAGCTAGTTATTATCTAGGTAAACATAGTATCGCCCATTTTTTTGATAGCAGTACCGGGAGTATAGAGACATTTACCGTACGCGATGTCCCAGATGGCGTTTACACTTTTGGATACAGCAGCCCTTATTATTCAGTCAGTTCTACGGAGCGAGTAGAGGTTAGGACCTTGAAGTGGAATACACCAGCAGATTTGACAAAATTTGTTGGTGAGCCATTTACGATTACAGGCAATTTCATCGAGGGTCAGACTTATTCGGTTATCGGAAATGGAATTTACGAGTATCCTGTTGCTCAAGACGGTAAAATACAATTTGCCTTGCCAGGTTATATCATTGGCAGTACAGAAATCCAGATCGGTTATAGCGTAAATTACAATTATAATGAGAATTATTATTCACCCCAAAAACAGCAGTTATATATCCGCAACTTTGAAGTCACTAGTATTAGTCCGTTAAAAGGGTATCCCGGTGATGTCGTCACTATTAAAGGTCGGGGGCTCAGCCAAATAAATGTGACCATAGGTGGAGCATATGCTACCAGCGTTTTTCGAAGTTCTGAAGAACTTCGATTTATCGTACCGGCGTTTGCATCCAGAGGAAAAAGCGAAGTTATCATGACGATGCACGATAAAACCATGAAGTATAAAGATCTTTTTGAAGTTTTATAGCTCGCTGAATCCCCAGAACTTGCTTACTCCTGCAGATCGGGAAAGTTACTAATGTGCTTTGGAAATTACATCAATTGCGTCTAGGGCTTTGAGGTCATCACAAAGCCCCGGACACTATCTTAAAGCATTTCATTAACCTGAGAAGCGAGTGTAGTTTTACTATTTCCTTCTTACAATTCCCAATTCTCCAACTTCGTTTTGCCTTTGAAAAAATCTATTGAAAACCGAAATAATTCTTCCGAATATCCATTGTAATAAACGATATATTTTCCATTTCCAGCTAACTTCACATAGCTTGAACCACCTGTATCATAGAAGAAAGGTCTTCGATACAGTTCTTTTGCATTGAGGTCATAACAAACGATCCAAGTCGTATATTGTTGGTCCCATGTAATCGCATATATCAACTTGTTTTTCGTATCAGATTGCCAATAGTTGCCTTGGATGGGTTGACCTATTGGTGCTTTTGTTTTATAGTTGATCAATTGATTCCCTAAGAACGCCAGATCTTGGAAAGGTAGGATGCTAATCTCATCATAAACAAAGTTCGAGACCTTCTTTATCGGATCCCAAGTAAACAAACCTTGATAATTTTCTTTCATTCCAAAGTCAATACCGTTCGGCATCACTGTCAGCCCCGAGTAATAAAATACAGAATTGTAGCCTGATATAAGCTCAAATTTATTTTTATTTGCAACATCAAGTGTTGCGACGTTCCTACCGGTAATATTATTACCCAAAAGTGTCAGAAAAGCCATTCCATTTTTGTTGAAGACAACCTCTTCCGGAATAACATAAGGGGATTGCGGATGATCATTTGGCTGCGGGGTGAATTGAATCTCCTCTAATACCAATAGCATCTCCCGGAGGATAACCCTCCTTATAAAACGTATGTATCAGATCTTTGGTAAATTTGTTTTCAGTATAAGTCTCAGGTTTTTCAGTTATGATCAATCGATTGATGTAAGTGTCACGGTTAAATATCGCTTCCAGTATTTCCGCATAGTCTTTTTCAAAAGCGGAATAATTGAAAGTTTTTTCTGGAGCTTTTGCTTTAGGAGTTTTTTTAGTTGTGCTTTGACAAGCTAAAGCAAGAAATAAAACGGGTATTAAGAAGTATACTTTCATAAAATGGCGCGAATGATTTAACAGATGATGTCAAAATGTTTTCTTTTCCATAATGCAATTTACTAAATTCATTTATCAGGTTTTTATTTATGACCTCATTGGTAAATCATTAAATATGAAAGCAGCAATTTTTCTTTTTTTCATTATCGTACTAGTCTCTTGGGATCGGATATATAGGTGTAAATAGCGGTAGGATAGAATTTTGTGTTGGTCATTTTTCTGCTGATATCCCAAATCAAAATTGTTATAAAAGAGTCGCGGATGAATAGCACCTTCCAGTCCTAAAATTAACACACTTGGTGGTACGATGCTATTACCTCTTTTGTTTTTTCATTTCTTCTATCTCTCGCTTTAGCCGATCTCGATCTTCTTTCTTTGAAAATTCTTGTTCCGTTGTAGAATAATCGTACTTGAATAGTCTAGCTTTTATCTTAGTATTATTGACAAAAATACCAAAGTCTATGTTTGCTATCGTAAGCAAACCAAATGCTTCATAGCGAGGCTTACTATCAGGCGGTTTGGATATCCTCTCAAGTGAAGATTTTGATACCGTTGCCTATACAGTTTCTAAAATCGGTGACCATTCGATTCGGATGATTTTGTCCATTTGAATATTATGCTGAGAATTCAAAAAATCAATTTTTACTTAGTAATACCCGAAATCTCCATTTTATACGTAAATGCATATAATTTAAAAATAGTCTGCTTAATTGTATGCTTTTACATATAATATCGTTGCTTTTTTTTGTTTTATACGTTTTTGCATATAGTTATATTGTATTATGTGGTATTATATGTTTTTGCATATAATGTGTATATTTGTTTAAAGTTTATTATTATGATGACATTAGCGGATTTTGTAAAATCAAAGAGAAAAGAAGTCAACCTAACACAGGAAGAATTTGCTGAGCGAGCTGGTGTGGCATTAACCGTAGTCCGGAAAATCGAGCAAGGAAAGGAAAACCTAAATTTGGAAAAGGTGAATCAAGTTTTGAAGATGTTTGGACATACTTTGGCACCGGTTAGCTCAAGAGAAATAACGAAATCAGAAAATAAAAGAGATTATGAGGCGGGCAGATATATATTATAAAAATGATTTGGCAGGTAAACTTACTGAAACGGATGAAGGACAATATATTTTTGAATATGATGAGATGTACATCAAGAATTACCCAAATCAGTTCCTGACTTTCACAATGCCGGTTGTAGAAAAACCATATATTGATAAAAGATTATTTCCTTTTTTTGAAGGGCTGATTCCAGAAGGCTGGTTATTAGATATTGCTTCCAAAAATTGGAAACTGAATCGAAATGACCGGATGGGATTGCTTTTAGCCTGTTGCCAAAATTGCATAGGAGCGGTAAGTGTGCAACCAATAATACATGATGAAAATGAAGAATAAAAATTGCTTATACTGTTATCGAGAATTAAATGCAGAGACAGAAGGTGACTTTCATGAAAGTTGTAGCTTGGAATTTTTCGGGACCAAACAGCAACCTGTTTTTGAATATTCCATGGAACAAATGGGGGAACTAGCAAAGAATATTGTCGAAAGAAGTGTCGCAGTTCCAGGAGTGCAACCAAAATTATCTTTATCTGTAGTTAATGGTACACTTAATGATCCTGACAGAGGGCGTTTGACAGTCATAGGAGCTTTGGGCGGTAATTATATTTTCAAACCACCTTCCGAAATCTTCCCTGAAATGCCCGAGAACGAACACGTTACAATGCGAATTGCCGAAGCATTCGGGATCAATGTAGTGAAATCAAGCTTGATTAGGATGTCTTCCGGGGAATTGGCCTATATTACCAAACGGATAGATAGGACAGACACCGGAGAAAAAATCCATATGCTGGACATGTTGCAGATTACGGACGCTTCCGATAAGTATAAAAGTTCCATGGAAAAAATAGGGAAGGCCCTAGATGAATATTCAGATAACACCCTGTTAGATAAGAGTTATTTTCTGGAATTGGCGGTGTTTAGTTTTTTGACGGGCAATAACGATATGCATCTGAAAAATTTTTCAATGATCGATGGTGGTAATAGTTGGAAACTAGCTCCTGCTTATGATCTTTTAAATGTCACAATATTAAATCCGGACGATACAGAAGAACTTGCGTTAACTCTTGAAGGAAAAAAGAAAAAGCTTAAGTGGCAGAATTTTGAAAATTTAGGTAAAACAATGGGATTGAATACTAAACAGATATCTAATATGGCCGGGCGTTTTCTGAAAAATAAACCGTTGGCATTCAAATGGATTGATAATTCATTTTTATCTCAGGATTACAAGGACCTGTATAAACAACTGCTTGATCTTAGATATGAGATTCTTAACATGTAGAGAAGAAAATCCTTAAATTATGGATTATTTGTGGGATTTACACACATCGTTTCACTTCGATAATTAGTACGCAAATAATAGCGCCACATTTTTATAACAGGAAAACTTATGATAAAGTATTTCAAAGAACAGCGAGTACCATTTTTTATTGCTTTGGCCTATGTTGGAATAGGTACCTTGTCGGTATGTTCGATTCTTACTGGTGATCCGTTTTATAACGAATGGTTTGTTGTCGGTACGGTATTTACATTTCCGGTATCAATTATAAGTTTTGCATATCGCTATGCGGAAGGAGATCTACTTTACCCTGTATTTATCATTCAGGCAATTATGTTTGTACTTACTTTTTTTATTCTGAGCCATCTATTAAAGGCAGAGAAATAAAAAAGAGCAGTTGAAAATGACGATGAAAAAGCGGTGATAATCGCTATAGCAACAGTGTGATATTAAAATATATATCGCTATAACGTATAAAATTTTCATAGCTCACACCTAGCGACAATCCCTTCGTAAATGTCCGAATCCCCTATTATATACTGTTTATGTCCATCATAAAAGGCTTGGCAAATAAATATAGCAAAAGTTTGAATTGTTTAAGTGATTATTGATCTTTATATAGATAAATCTTTGATAAGCCAATAGAACTATGCGAAATATGAAAAGAAGACTTCGCTCTGCGGAAATCAAGCTGATTTCCCATTTGGTGCGAGATACACCAGAGGGAGCCGGTATTATAGCTTCATTGGAAGACTTGTTTGTTGAAGAAATGGACGATGGTGGAATGGGCAGCCTCCATGTAATTATAGAAGGAGAGGATCATAGGCGTTCTGGCGGTGTGCTAGCCGATATGGATTCTCACGATGTCGACGGAATGTATTTGCTTATCTCTGTTATCTTGGATACTGACGATAATTTTTATGAATTAGATATTTTCAAAGGTGATTTTTCTCCTTTGATACAGTTACCTGATGTATCAATAAATTTATGATGCGGTATCTAAACAAAGATGAAATTCAATCCAGATTGAGATTAGGAAAATCAGTGGAGCAATGGTTGGGTGTTGTTCAGGAAGCAGATCATACCATACTCAGATGGTTAAGCATTGATAAGGAAAGCGACGAAAGCTTTTCTGTGGCCTATTTTGAATCCTTTGATGAGGGAAATGAAGACTTCTTGGACATCTATGCGTTTTCGTTGGTTGATCCTGATGAGCCATTTGGCGTGATAGATACTTTTTCTTCAGTTGCTGATGCGGTAGAATTTGCAGAGGCGACCTACAAAGCCTCTCCTAATAAATACACTGCTGCAGGAATGATTCAGGAAGAATATAGGGATTATATTAATCGATAATTTTTTGGTTAGAAAATATAGAAAATGAAAAGTTATGTATTATTTATTTTTGTTCTTTTATTAGAGGTTCGAGCGTCAGCGCAGTCTCTCTATTCCGCCAATCTGGACAGTGCCAGTCTGTTTCCAACAAAACACGGGCATTTCGAAAACTATGCATTTGTACTGAATGGAAATGTTATTGAACAGGATTCTTTGATCAATTATGCCGGCACGAAATTGAATACTGTGTTTCCTTACCCTATCCGTTTGGGAGGGCTCCATTACAGTGGAGCCGTTTATTTCCACAATAAAGAATACTATGCTCCCCCTGTACGTTATGCCAATGATCCGGCCTATTTTGTCAATGGTAGACAGGTTAGCCCATATCGTATTCGTTTGCTCAAAATAGAAGCCTTCAATAAAATCTCCAAGACAATACCTGACACAACAATAGACGGCAAATTATACAAAGGTTCCATTCACATCGATACTGATGAGGACGTTGTTGCGAACCGTATTCTACTGCCAGAACTGATTGAAAAATATACCCATTTGCCGCTCGAAAAGGTCATTGTCCATTGGCGTGGTCTAGGTAACCGTTACACCGATGAAGACGATATTGGTACTATCATTGATACAGGTTTTCCAATCCATTCGTTCAACCTAGGCAAAACGGATCCTATCGGTAACCTGGGCATTCGCACCATAGAGATCGATCGTGTCCGTTTTGCGGAAGGCGAAAGTTATGTTGTTCATATCGCTGATAATACGTATAAATGGCGGAATGCCAAGGCAAATTTAATTTTTAGTGATCCACTGGCCGTTGATACAATATCCCCCTGTTACTTGCCTGATTTTGATGAAGACGGTTATTCCATTTTTACCAGTACCGAAATTTCTGCGCAGCCTTATAAGGGTAATAAAGTCTATTTGAAAAAACTAGCTACGTCAATGGGACTATCTACGGAAAATGCGCCTACCGCGATAAGGGATTCAATCGCAGTACAATTTGTTGTGCTCAAAAATGGAATGCTTTCAAGACTACAAAGCCTAAGCCCCGAAAGAGCCTGCCATGGAGATATACTAAAGGCGATCAAAAATAATGCTTGCATTTGGTCACCCGCAATAATGGGAGGACGTCCAGTATATGCTTGGGTGAAAATGAAAATTTTATACAGCACGGATTCTAGGGGAAATATTCGATCATTGGATCATATTGGAATTCCATATAGTATAAGAGAATTAAAAATAAACCCATGAAGATAATATACACTACCTATTACCTGTTTGTTTTTATATTTATGCTATTAGCATCTAGGACATTATCTCAACAGGTAAATACCACTGGGCGGGATAGTTCTCTATTATTTCCGAAAAGTTATGGCTCGTTCGAAAATTATGAATTTATCTTAAATGGTGGAACCATCAGACATGAAGATTTAGTCAATTATCCCGGAGCAATGCTGGGTAGGGCATTACCTTATTCGACTACAGCAAAAAACGGATACCAGGGGGCTGTCTATTTCCATACTCCCTGGTATCCGCCATCACCTTCTGATCAGTATGCTGACGATCCCGCGTATTTTATCAATACGATACAGGTCAGTCCTTATACAATTCGGGCATCAAAGGCAAAATACTATAAACAGATCCGTCGATCAGCACAGGATACGCTGATAGATGGTATATCCTACAGGGGTTCTATCTATGTAGATACCGAAGAAGATTTTTTTGCTGACCGTATTGCCCTGCCAGAACTTATCAGGAGATATACGGGCTTGCCTATTGAGCAGGTTACCGTACATTGGCATAGTGGATATCTTAATCCGTTGAATCCCGGCGTTACCATTCATCATAATTTTTTGTTGTATTATATCGATCCCAGGGGTATTAAGCAGATTAAGGTCGATCGGATCCGCTTTGCCGAAGGAGAACGCTATTTTGTGCATTTAGTGGACGATGGCTATCCGTTTAGCTATTATACAAAAAAGGGTTGGCGTTCACCGCAGCACACCTATTTGATGTTCAAGTATCCACGTGTTTTCGATCCTGCTGCACCCTGTTATTTAGCTGATTTTGATACAATAGGTACGAGAATATACCATCGTGCCAAAGAAGAACCCCGTCCTTTAGGAGGGGAGGAAGTTTATGTAAAAAAACTATCGGCTATTATGGGGCTGCCTAAAGGAAAACTGAAAGGGGCAATGCGTCTGGATTCAATCACTGTCCAATTTGTTGTACTTGGAAATGGGCAGATTACCATGCTCGAATCCATGGCGCCTCTGCAACCAGAGCATATAGGCATATTAAAAGCTATCAAACAACATTCGTGTGTGTGGCCTGTTGTGTGGGAAGATGGACGGGTTTTGCTCTTTCGGCGAAAAATGGTTGTTTATTACCATAAAAATAAAGCAGGAAATATGAAGTCGCTAGATCGGCTTGAATATCGATAAAAATGGAAATTAAATTTAAAATTGAACAATTATCATCTTCTAATTTGGATTATCATGAAGAGCTAATTCACGAAAATATTAAAACAAGAAAGTTATTCGATGCTATTTATCAATCATGGAGTAGGTGTTGGGGCAGTAATTGAATAGCACTGATTTTATTAAAAAACAACGCACGAAAATGAAGGCTTACTAGATTATAAGGGCTCTGTTATCAAAATATAACTAGCCCTTATTTCTTTACTTCGAATCCCCAGGTTTGTGCTTATGTGGTTTCAGATCCGGATGTTTGGGTTTCGTTTCGGGAGTAACCCGTTGTCTTCTGTCGGGTGTGCCGTCTTGTTTCTTCGGCTTTGGTCCCGGTTTGATTGCTTTAATTGTTTCCATATAAAAAATGTTTTTATCTAAAATACAGTTAGATAAGGAGGTTATTTTATGGTATCCCGTAGAGTATTATAATATTCTGAGGCTATAATTGCATTTTTGATTTCTCGATAGATAATCATTAAATTTAAGAATGAGCCATAATATTGCATTACCTAAATCAAGTCGAGAAGAAGAGCTAGAAACTATTTCTCGAAATCTGTTGTCGCTTAAATTTGATCCTTCATTATTTGAACTTCGTTCTGAGAGTCAACGAGACAAAGGGATTGATTTTATAGGTGAAATCAAGCAGAATGGTGTGTATACCAATTTTCGTTTTGCCATACAGCTGAAATCTACTGAGTCTAGTAAAAAGTTAAAAGATGGATCTATAACATACCCAATTGAAGTGAGTAATTTGAATTATTTAGTAAATTTTGGAATTCCTTCCTATTATATTCTATATGATTATCCCGCAGATCAGTTTTATATAGAATCAGTCGGAGAGGTATACCGCATTTTTTTTGATAAGTATAGTTCAAAAAAAACTCCCAAAACATACAAAGTCAAATTCAGACAAGCTCTTGATCATGCAAAGATTGATATGATTTTTAAGGAAGCTTTCGATTTTGGTAATGTACAGCGTAATGTAGGAATGCATCTTCGATTAAATAACAATGAAGGAGGAAAGTTAAAAGGTATTGTTATCGATGATATTCAAGAGGTATATAATATCGATCAAAACATAGCGTTTATTGAAAATTATGGCTATGAGTTGCTGAATCAACATGCATTCTACAGGATTATTGAGATAGAAGAGCGCTCCCATCCGAGAGATAATGCTTCAGCAACATTTAATATGGTATGTGGAATAGCCTACTATCATCAACATGATTTATTGAAAGCTATTAACTTCCTTAAACTGGCTTATAGTGATTTAAATAGTTTGCATCCAGAAGATCAGGCTATGGTCACATATACGCTAATCCAGGCAAAGTATTTACTTGGGATAATAGGGAAAGATGAATTTAGTAAAGAGATTGAAAGGGTTGTTGAGAATGAAAATGTAGGAACATCTTTACAGTTTGAAAATCTCTATAACAAATGTTTTGAAGGAAATGAATTTGGAGCGGAACAGATAAGGAAGTATTATGATGGTGTCATCAAAATTCTAGACAATAATCCGCAGTTCGCAGATATGCGGATTGTTGCCTATGCTCATGTGCTAAAAGCCGAAGCGAAATTATTATTGTACGAGCTGGTTGGGAATTATTTAATTTCAATTGGTAGAAAAGTCGACGCCTATCGTGACTTACTTATAGCAGAATGGTTGAAGCTGGATGAACAATATAACGATCAATTGAAAGAGCTAGTGAAGTTTGCGAAGGAGAACCACAATTTTTTAGCAGTATGCAATCTTTTATGTGTGAAAATAGAGTGGGAGTTTACGAAAACATACTATTTTCATTCCTTTAGTAATTGGAATAAAGAAACTCTCTCAATTAACATTGATATAAGAATAGAGGACCGTGATTTTTTACTTCTTTTATTAAATGATCTAGATCCAATTTTGGATACTTATGATAAATTACAGCATCGTAGAAATCAGTTTCATTGTTTGGTGTTACGGTTTGAGATCTTACATTTTTTAGGAATGAAAAATGAAGCTGATACCTGCATAAATTTGATGGAAAAACTAATAGAAGCGTATGAATTGAACGCCTTGCATAAAAATCTTGATCAGTTGGCTAATGGTCATACAAGGTCTAATTTATTTATGGAAAAATTTATCAATCAATGTAAAACAGTAGATCGAATAGCGAAGAATGGAGGGATGTATGAATATTTATATAAAGATATATCCCCAGAATTGAATACTTATCTTGGACGAAAACCGAAATGGTCGCTTGCTGGGTTATTACCACTTATTTATCCCGAGATTCGGATGAATACTAGTTTGGAAAATATATAGTACTAATTTTCTTTTTGCCTGATTAGAAGCAATAAGTATGCATTTAGGTACTAAATAATTTTCCCTCAGTTTTGTATGATTTAGAAATGAACACCTCTATCTTTCAAATCGATCTATTATGTAATTTATCTTTCGTAGGCCAAAACTAAGTGATTTTTCGAGAGAGGAGATGATAATATTCTTGTAATAAGTTGAATTATTGACTATACTACTACATCTTCTTTAAACATGGTGTTAAGCTCTAAGACGCCAACTAGATATTTGTTAAATGGCGTATCAGCAGTTTTCTCATGGAGGATGCCACGAGCGGTTCCTAAAGTTATTTCAGCAAGATGTTTTGCAAAGTTTCTCGGCAATGTTATGTGGTTTTTATCCTTGTCGGATAGACTTTCCAAATCATCACCATTCATCTCAAACTCGCAAGAAACTTTAATCTTAATAAATGGTCTTTCTTTATCCAAAATTGTGTAATCCATTATACAGCTAATTAGGTTGGTGTTCTCATAAGTTTCGAATAACACCTCTATTGTCTGTTGAGAAGGTAAGGTCGGTGAAAAATCAGGCGCTTCACCGATAGTTGCAAATTGCAGCGTTTGAATCTTGTGCAACTTAAAATGTATACTAATAGATTTTTTTTCCACGACTAACTATGTAAATTGTTCTTCACTACAATATTTAGAAGTTTCTGTTATTGGCGCGCTTTTTAAAGCGTGGGATACATATAAATTCTTTGCAGGACGTTGTATAGGTATTACAACAATATTCGATTCGAAAGTCTCCCACAATGAACTTATATGTTCTTTATAACAAACCGCTTTAATATTAAGTTTTTTTATAAAAATGTCATCACTTTTGATTTCAATTAGTTGTATCCCAAGAACTTTTTCTATTTTATCAATAGTGTCCATTGTGAAATTTTCAGATCCTTTCACCCATTTGCTCACTTGTTGTTGACTTACTCCCAGTTTTTCACTAAACTCTTTTTGGGATATACCCAATTGGCGCAAAGTTCTAAGAATCTTTAACGCGATTAATTGAGATTTTCGGTGTATACTTTGTTCAGCTTTTTCCTTTTTAAAACGATCAACAGCATTACTTTTCTGCATTCCGCCAAAAGCTTCTCGAAGTTTTTCAAAATTATTTGCCATTTGTGTCTTAATTTTTATTTGCGAATTCTATATACCCATAATCAGTGTCGTCATCGATGCCCAATTTTTTTAAATAATCTGCTACATATTTAAGTTTCTTCAATTCTTGTGCCGTATGTTCTCTTTCTTGCAATTGTTTTGTCAATTTTATTGCCCCACCTGTAACTACATATTTATTTTTACCTAATCGAATAGCATATAGCCTTAGCATCGATGCTGTGGTATCACTTCCATACGCTTTAGACTCCGATCTTTTTATGGTTATATCATTTTTGTGCAACGGTACAAAAATATGGCTATCGAGATTTCCTTTTTCTGCATAATAAATAATATCGTCTTTGAAAGCCTGGGCTTCATCTAGCACTCTATTAACGGCATCTTCGCAACTTAAATTCCAAAATCCATCTTGGAGATCACTTTCATTTTGATAAAAAAACTCTTCTAAGTACTCGATATCGTCCCATTTTGAAAAGCAGTCATCAAAGCAATCTTTTTCATCTTCTTTATACTTTATTGCAGCTAAGGAATCTTGGACTATTTCAAAGATACAATCAATTTTCATAAAATCAACTTTTAGGTTTACTTTTATTAAATATTATAACACGGCTAACGTTAAAGACTAATACAATAGTAGTTAAAATAAATCAAAAATTGTCTAGCTGGAAGTACACTTTCGGTAATACGCGATATTTCTGTGGCAGAGATCTCCATTGCATACATTTCGCGGATAAACTCGCTTATCGCCCGTGTGCTCATTCCTTTGGCATACATGCTCAATACGTGTCCCTCAAGCTGTTCAGTAATGATTAATTGTCTTTTAGGTACTACTTTCGGCTCAAACGTACCGGATCTGTCACGGCCTGTTTCCAGCTCAAATGTCCCAGTGTTAAGGCCTCGGACAGTCTTTTTGGTCTTGCCATTTCGCCGGTTGCTATTGCCCGACGCTTTCTCTTCGTTCAGATGGTTTTCCAGTTCGCCATCCATCATTGATTCCAACAGATGCTTCATTAACGGCGCTAGGACGCCATCATTGGGAGACAAACTTTTACCTTCGTAAAGACCTTGCATGGCTTCTGCCTTGAAGCGTTCAAAGTCGAATGGGTCTTTTTCTTTCATGACCGTGTCGTTTGAATAATTGAATATAAATAATCTTATTGAATTATTCCACTGACACAGTTTACGTTACAGTCTCGAACCTCAGAATTTTATTCCAAAAATGTCGAGTATTCCACTCCTCAATCTGATTTATTCGCAGAAGACTGGTTCAATTACACTAATTGTGAAACTAATACATTTAAAATAACTGAGTATTGTATCTACGCGAAAAAATATAATATTGTATTAACCATTATATGGTATTAATTTGCTAAATACTACGTGGCCTATCTTTTCCGTCTTATTCTTCTAGGGGCTAGTGCTTTGGAAGTCTTAAAATCACATTTCCGTTTAGACATATCTACATCCTTACAAAGCTTATTTAACTAGGTTGTTTCTTCAGCAGCAGTATCATCAGCTCCTATAATTCCTAATTCTTAAAAAATTGTTATGTATTATAAAGTAAAATGTTATGAAAACAGCCTATCTATACGTCCGTGTAAGCACAGACGAACAAAAGAAAAAGGGATACTCTTTGCCGGAACAAGAGGATAGATTATTAAAATATTGCCATTATAATAGTATTAAAGTTTTAGGTATTTATCGAGAAGACTATTCGGCAAAAGATTTTAATCGACCAGAATGGAAAAAGTTGCTTGCAATAGTCAAGCAGAAGCCAAGAGAAGATAAGAAAATACTCTTTATTAAATGGGATCGATTCAGTCGAAATATAGAATATGCTTATGAAATGATAGGTTTGTTACGTAAATACAATACAACACCTATAGCGATCGACCAACCAATAGATCTTTCTGTTCCTGAAAGTACAGTTATGCTAGCTGTCTATCTATCGGTACCAGAAGCGGAGAACAGTAGAAGGGCCATGAACACCGCTAATGGAATTCGTCGCGCAAAACAAATGGGAAGATTTCCTGGCAAAGCGCCTTTAGGCTTCCTTAATAATACAGGGATTGATGGAAGAAAAATTATTGTACCCAAACAACCTGAAGCTGATATTATAAAATGGATATTTCGCCAACTGGCCAAGAACATCAATAAGATAGATCATATCCGAAAGATGGCCGATGCAAAGGGGTTAAAATGTTCACGTTCACATTTTTTTAGAATTATACGTAATCCGGTGTATTGTGGCCTTATCTCAATAAAGATTTCTTCAAAAGAGCAGCAAATGGTTAAGGGAATTCATGACCCCTTGATTTCTGAAGTATTGTTTAATGAGGTTCAGCGTATTATTACTAGAAAAAGAGTAGTTACGTCTAAAACTAATGAATTGAATGAAACTTTTTATCTGAAAAGTTTTCTTCTGTGTCCTATTTGCTACAAAAGGCTTTGTGGCAGCTTCTCTAAAGGCAAAACAAAAAGATATCCTTATTACCATTGTAATGCTAAATGTAAGACAAGAGTAAATGCTTTAACCCTTAACGACGCTTATTGTAGTGAACTTCAGAGCCTGCAGCTTTCTCAAAACGTGACTGAACTATTTAGTAGTATTTTGGAGGATTGTAATATAAATATAAAGAAAGCAGAAGATATACAGGAACGCAACATGTTAGTTCGAAGATTAAGGGATCAGGAGTTACTACTTTCCCAAGCAAGAAAACTATTTGTAGCTTCTGTATTAGGAAATGATGACTACTACGCTATTAAAAGAGAATATCAAATCAATTCTCAAAGTATTAAAGGAGAACTTTCCAATGTAAATACTAAATTGGAAAACTATAAGAAGCATCGTGAGTTGATGTCAGTTTCGTTCATAGATATTTTTCAAGTATTTAAACATTTAGAAACTGCAGATAAGATGCATTTGGTCAGCCTAATACCACCTAATAGATCTGACTTGCAGAAGAGAAGTGTATCCTTGCATCTTAATAGTGCCTTATCAAAAATATTGCTACCAAAAATATCCCAAATACAACAGCCATGAATTATATAGAAAAAAAGATCTCCATTAATAAAGCTATGGCGATATTAGCTAAAAATGGAATTCATGTAAATGAGGAAGAGACTGTTACTATTTTAGATTTTTTATATTTGATGGCCAAATACTACTGCGTTGATGCATGTAGCTTGGATGCCGAATCCTTAAGGAGAAATCGAACTCTGGAAAAACGGTAGGAGAGTGGTTACAAACCTCATTTTTTGCGTCATTGATAACGAAAGATTCAAAAATTTTGTTAAAATTTTCGAACTCTAATAGAATACGCTTTAATAGCTTGGTTCATAGCTTTTTATGGGTATAAAAAAGGAGACACTTTCTGTTAAGTGTCTCCTTAAGTGGGGTCACGAGAGCTCAATAGAACCTTTAGTGCCTTTATTACAGTTTCTTAAGAAGATAAAAACAGGCAAATAGAATTATATGGGAGAAATCTCTTACAGAATAGGTTTTTCATGGCCCAATTTTGTTTGTATAACAGTTATTAAATCCTTCTGGAAATATTTTGAAGATTTCCAAATATGCCAAAATTGCCTCTGTTGGTTCTTGTTTTTTAATGCGAGCAAAGATTTTTTTTGTCTTTTTTAACAGTTTAATCTTTTCGTTGCTACGGGCTGAATTTTCCAAAAGCCGGAGATATTTATAGTAAGCATTCTGTAAATAAACATCTATTGCCAAACTAATGTGATCGATATTTGCTGGCGGATCCGATATTTCAAGTTCTGCGATCAGTTCTAGCTCGATAGACTCCATCAAGTATAAATACTCTTTATCAAAATAATACCACTTACCTGGAAGTAGGTGAAAAGAGGTGAAAAAAAACTTATAGAAAGGTTGGAGGTTTAAAAAATGATATCTGCTTAATTCTCGGTTAAGTACTTCCCTAACAAAATGATTTGCTTTTACCTCATCATTTATTATCAGTAGGCACGCCTTTTTAAATGCAAGTCTTAGGTCGTCGCTTTCAATATAATAAATCGTATTTGTTCCACGATCATATATTTTTGAGTAATATATGCTTTCATTCGTAATTAGGTAAAGAATTGCAAGTATTTCAAGATTGAATATTTTAGTTGTTCCTTGATTGACTAAGCTGCTGCTTTTGTTATTTTCCAGTTCTATAAATTGGGATAATTCTAATGTTTCAGTGAGTATATGTAAATATTTTATATAGCGATCAAAAAGTGTAAAAGCTATTTCTTGATTCAGAAATTCAACAGTAGGCATAACATAGTTTGTTTTTCAAGGTTTTTAATTGTCTTCAGAAACTAAAATAAGAAAACTAAAGCCAATATACGGGGGAAAATATAATACTATTTTAACTGATAATAGCTTGATTTATACCATTTGATTGGTCTGTTATTGTTTATTAATAACTATAGTGTTATTTTAGATAATAGTATTTTAACAATTATGAGCCACCATCCGATCAAAGAAGTCACTCCATTAAGAGAAACAGAATGCTTCACTGTGTTTCATCGCATTAAAGATAAATTTGATTTTCCATATCATTACCATGAGGAGTACGAATTAAATATGATTTTGAATGCTTCCGGTGCTCAGCGAGTTGTCGGAGACAGGATTGAAGAAATTGGAGATTATGAGCTCGTTTTGACAGGTCCTAATTTGCCACATGGCTGGTTCAATCATAATTGTAGATCAAAGAATATTGTTGAAGTGACAGTGCAATGGAATAAAGATCTATTTAGCGATCAATTTTTAAATAAAAATCAACTGAATTTTATTAAAAGAATGTTGCAAATAAGCAGCTTTGGTATAAAATTCTCGAAAAGCACTATTCAGTCAATCGCACCCGAGATATTGAATTTGCATAAAACGGTGGGGTTTGATTCAGTGATAAAATTAATGCTAATTTTGCGGGATTTATCGGTAAGCAAAGACACTGAACTACTGGTCGAGGGAGATATGCTTTTGGACAAATCACTGAATTTTCGAAGCCGTCGTTTAGATGTCGCATTTGATTATATGAATAAAAACTTCAGCAAATTGATCTCCCTTAATGACGTCGCCGAACTGGTCAATATGTCCGAAGTTTCTTTCTCCCGGTTTATAAAAAAACGTACAGGAAAAACATTTATTGACAATCTCAATGAAATAAGACTTGGCCACGCTACCAGAATGTTAATAGAGACGAGCAATACAGTCGCTGAGATTTGTTACCTATGTGGTTTTAATAATATTTCCAACTTTAACCGGGCATTCAAACGTAAAAAAAACTGTACCCCATCTGCCTATAGACTCAACTTCAGTGGTAGCCGTGTTTTCATTTAAGAGTTAAAATAATATATATAGTATTTTGTGGTTTTGATTGTCAGATGAGGTATATTCTAATTTGAGTATAACATTTGGTTAAAATAGTATTGATCTTTAAGTGGGGTATTGGAATATATTTGTCTAATACTTGAGGCTAACCAATTAAGAAAGGGATATACAGTACGTATGCTTAATAGAAGTTACCCATAGTAAGCAATTTATAAATCTAAATGTTATATATTATGAGAAGAAGTTTATTGACGACTTATACTCTTTTTTGCAGTGCGCTATTTGCCGTTCAATTAAGTGTTGCTCAGAGTCGATTAGTTTCCGGAACCGTTCGGAACAATCAGGGTCAGCCTTTAGCTGGAGTAACAGTAAAATTTGGAAATCAGGCAGTCACCACAAATGAAAAAGGGAATTATCAGATTTCTGTGCCAGGCGGAACAGGAGTTTTGACCTTCACTTCGCTCGGACTCAAGACCGAAAACGTCCAATTAAATAATCAAACAGTTGTAAATGCAGTTTTGGCAACCGCCACAGTCGATCTCGAGGATGTGGTTGTTATCGGTTACGGCGGAGTTAAAAAAAGTGATCTTACAGGCGCAGTGGCCACACTCAAAGGTGGGGACCTAAACAAGACTCCGGCTTCATCAGTGGATCAATTATTGCAAGGAAAGATCCCTGGAGTCCAAGTAGCAATTTCAAGCGGTAAGCCTGGAGCTGGTGCTACAGTACGTATCCGTGGTAATAGCTCTCTCAATGGATCCAATGCGCCACTTGTTGTTGTTGATGGATTTCCCTGGGGTGATGCAGGAGATCTAAAACAGATAAATCCTGAAGATATTGAATCCATCGAAGTACTTAAGGACGCCTCATCAGCAGCAATATATGGTTCGCGTGGAGCCAATGGAGTTATTATGGTTACCACCAAAAAGGCAAGAGCCGGTAAACCAAGAATATCTTTAAACACTTTAAATTCTATTTCGACACTAGCTGTCAAACCTGATCTTTGGCGTGATGGCATCGAAGAAGCTGTTTATGCAAATGAGGCGGCATTAAATGGGGGGACTCCTTTAAGTCAATTACCTTATCTAGGCGAAGTTAGGAGTGGGGTTTACTTTCCGTCTATAGCTGAATTGCGCGGGTTGGACCCCAATAAACCACAGTGGACCACCAATACCGACTGGGCAGATTTAGTCTATCGAAACCCTTTTTCCCAAAACTATACGCTTGGTGTAGATGGAGGTTCAGATAATACAAAATACTCCATGTCCGGTAATTATTATAAGGAAGAGGGACTCGCGATAAAAAATGCGTATGACAAATATACCGGCAGATTGAATTTAGACCAGAAATTAACTGAGGCTATCTCCGCTGGTACAAATGTGATATTGACACATACGAACAATCAAGGGCAAAATTTGAGTGCCGGCCGTACGCGTATATTCCCTGTTTATGACAAAAATGGAAACTATTTTCGTACATCAGCTACGGATTTTGGTAATCCGATAGCGATCGCTAATGAAGTGCTCAACAAGTCAAAGACTATAGACGTCTTGGCTACAGTATTTGCTAATATAAAATTTACTGATTGGCTTCAGTTTAGGACACAGTTAAGTACTAAGTTTGGTAATTCTGTTGGTGATATCTACGAGCCAGCCACGGTGACATTTCGAGGTTATGAAAATACAGGTTATGGCTCTATTAGCAACTATAACAATAATGAGCTAGTCAATGAAAACTATCTCACCATCAACAAGACATTTAACGATATACATCGCTTCAATATTGTAGGAGGTTTCTCTTTACAGACATCAACAACCAGAACGAGTAATTTGATAGGGATGAATTTTGTCAACGATAACCTTCAAAATGAAAATCTCAACAGTGCAAAGACAAAGACACTCAGTAATGGACTCTCTTCATCTACATTGAATTCTTGGTTTGGACGGGTAAATTATGCTTTAGCAGATAAGTATCTTTTTACCCTGACCGGTCGCGCAGATGGCTCTACTAAATTTGGGGACAATAATAAGTGGGCGTTTTTCCCGTCAGCAGCATTCGCCTGGAAATTAAGTGAAGAAGAATTCATTAAACACCTGGGCGCATTTTCCGAGCTGAAATTTAGAGCAAGTTATGGATTGACAGGTAATCAGGGGATATCTCCTTATCAGACCATGGACCGCTATGGCTCTGAGCGCTATTTTGTAGGATCACAAAATGGTTTTATGACGGGCTTTGGTCCGGGCTTAGCCGGAGCCAATAATGAGCAGGGGCTTACTGTCGTTGGTGGCTTAGGGAACAAAAGCCTAAAGTGGGAGACGACAACATCTTTCGATATTGGTTTGGATATCGGGTTTATGAACCAGCGCTTTATCCTGACGGCAGATTATTACGACAAGCAGACGAAAGATTTACTTCGTACGCGTACAATTTCACCATCCTCAGGCTTTGATCAACAATGGGTAAACGATGGTGAAATAAGTAACCGTGGTTTCGAATTGGGACTCAATGCTAAAGTAATTCAAACCGACGGTTTACAGTGGTCTGTTGGTGGCAATTTCGCTCTCAACCGTAACAAAGTGGTTAGAATGGGCGAGAGTGACCGTGTTGTCACAGGATCATTGATTGAAATGGTACGTCAGAATGTCAACCATTTTATCGTTGGCCAACCAATGTATACGTTCTATGGTTATCGTGCAAATGGAATAATTCAAACATTGGAGGAAGGGATAGGTGCCGGACTTACCGGGCGGGAGGCATTACCAGGTGAGATTAAATACGTCGATATCAGCGGCCCTAAGGGCGAGTCTGATGGAACCATAGATCCTACATATGACCGTACAATAATTGGCGACCCTACACCTAAATTCATTTATAGCTTTAATACCAGTGCATCGTACAAGCGTTTCGACCTGAGCGCACAGTTTTACGGCGTATATGGCAATGATATTTTCGACCTTCAAAAGATGACACCGAGCAGGCAAGTGCAGCGCTGGACGCCTGATAACCCAAGTCATTTATACCCTAGAGCCAATAATACGCGTGGTTATAAAGCATCGGATTTTTTCGTTGAAGACGGTTCCTTTCTTAGGCTGCAGAATGTTACCATTGGCTATAATTTTAAGCCGGGCCTGATTGCTGGCATCAGCACATTAAGGTTGTTTGCCTCCGGCAATAACTTACTGACTTTTACCAAATTTAACAGGGGCTTTGATCCCGAGATGGGATTGGATGGAATCAACTGGGGTAATTACCCACGACCTCGAACTTATTCCCTTGGATTATCCGTTGGATTTTAAATTAAACAGACATGAAAATCAATAAACTTTTTATACCTATTTGTCTTTCAGGACTAATCAGCAGCACTTTTATTTCCTGTTCTAAATTAACAGAAGAGCCTTATGGAATAGTCAACTCAAAGTCTTTTTACAAGACGGGACAAGATGCGCTTTCAGGCTTGATTTATGCCTACGCTATTTTACCCGAAGTCGGATACTATACTAGAGGGTTTTATATTATCACTGAATTGCCGACCGAAAACCTGACTGCAAAAGCAGATGCAGGGCAGTCAAATTTTGAACTGGATCAATTACGGACTACCTCGACAAATTCAGATCTTGATAATCTATGGACATATCTTTATCGTGGTATTTCACGGGCCAATGCTGTTATCGCCAATGTTCCTAACGTACCGAATATGGCCGAAGCTGACCGCAATCAAATTATCGGCGAGGCCTATTTTTTGCGTGCACTCCACAATTTTAACTTGGTACGCCTATTTGGTGAAGTTCCACTGCGCTTAGAACCTCTTGTTGAGGCTGAGCAGATCCCCGTAGCCAAGTCAAGTATCCAGCAGGTATATGATGTTATCATCGCTGATCTAAAAAAAGGCGAACAATTAATGTCAAGTTCTAAAAATTTTGAGGGAAGGGCAAATCGGTGTGCTGCCCAGTCATTACTAGCAAAGGTATACCTCCATATGGCATCTTCAAAAGCTTCAGCCTCGCCAGGGTACGAATTCGTGGCAGATGCCACAAAGCTTTACCTCGAAGCGAGTACATATGCCGCAAAAGTGATCAACGATCAGCAAATTTTTAATTTTACAAGTGTTTTACCTGATATCTGGAATACCGAGATTTATAAAAAAGCGGCCGTCTCAGAGCATATCTTTGATGCCGCTGTAGACCGCTCAGGTGAACGCGAGGGTAATTATTCCAAACTACCGAACATGTTTTTGCCTGATCCCGGTTTTGCTATGCGTATTCCATATAATCCAAGCGATCCGGGGACTGCAATGATCAATATTGGTAAAGGGTGGAACCACTTTCAGATGGAGGCTGCGCACTACAACAGCTACAATTCCAGTGATAAGAGAAAAACAGATCTTATTGTTTCAGAAGTTGTCAATCCCGATGGAAAAACCATTAAACTTGGTATCGCCGATTTCTCGAGGCCTTTTACCCGAAAGTATATTGATCCACTCCGGGATGCGGATAAAATGAGTACCAATTCGCCAGTGATACGTTATTCAGATATCCTCCTGGTTTATGCGGAGTCTGCAGGGCCTACAGCTGAGGGATATGCTGCGGTGAATAAAATCCGTAGCCGGGCAGGCCTAGGTCCGCTTACAGCCAATCTTTCGGTCGCTGCATTTCGTGAGGCGGTGGTTGAAGAACGTGCGCTTGAGCTTGCATTTGAGGGGAATAGGCTATTTGATTTACGGCGTAATCATCTGATGGAAAAAGTTTTGGTGGAAAAATATGGTAAATCCATCACTTCGGGAGCATATTTTTTTCCAATTCCACAGCGTGAAATTGATACAAACCCATTATTGAAACCATAACTATTTTATTATGAATCTGAAAACATATAAAGCTGGTTTTGCAGCATATTTGATATTGGTTTTTACAGTCTTTGGTTGTAAAAAGGATCCCTATAAGGGAGTCGAGAGCAATGAGAAATCCATTGAAAACTTTTCCATGGGGACAGGCTTTACGCAGATAGGAGCAGCAGTTGTAGACAGGGCCGCTGGGACAGTGAAAGTAAAAGTATTGGTGGAGGACAATACTGACTTTTCCAAAGTGAAACCTGTGATCCAACAATCTTATCGCGCTACTGTTTCGCCTGCCTCTGGTTCTGAAGTCAATTTTCTTGCCGGCAACTATAAGTATAATTATACCGTGACAGCAGAGACAGGTGAATCTCGAGAATGGGAGGTCATCGTCGAGCCTTTTACCGAAACGATCCTCGGTACCTACGATATTACCGGACTTGTACTTTATGGTGGTACAGGGCCTGAATATGGTGGTAGCGCGGTTTTATCCTTAACGAGTAAACCATGGATATGGCCTGTATCTGATGGTCCTCAAGTGGAATTGGATAATAGCATAACCTTTAAACTGACAGGAGTAACACCGACAGGTAAAACTACGGGTACATTTGTAAATGATGCCGGCGCTGACGGAAAATATGCCAATTTCATTTATACACCAGACCCCAAAACAGATGTCAATAAATTTTATCGTAAAATACCGAAGGGTGAAGGGAAATGGGAGCGGGACTACACAACCGATATCTTGACGCTAATTGCCGCAGATGGAAGCAGCGTAAATTGTAGTTTTCTTGGTCCTGGTACCGAGGATCTTGGCAATAAACAGGCTAAAACAATTGTTAACAATGCTTTTGCTTTTTCATTGAACGGTAATGACGACTGGTCTGCAATCTATACAGACTATGATAAGTTTGTGAAAAAGCCCAGAAGATATTGGGTGGAAGTGAAAAAGCGTAATTGATCCAAATCATGAAGAAGTTATTTATCTATGCCGTGTCCATCTTAATAGGTGGAACGGCATGTACCAAGGCTGATCCGGCCACAGATCAAAAGCCCGGAGAAAAACCCTCACAAATCGAACTCCGATTATTTGACAAGCAGGCGACGGCAGAAACTAAAGCGCTCTACTCCCAATTATGGAAGATAAAAGACAAAGGCTTTATGTTTGGCCATCATGATGATCTGATCTACGGCAGAGAATGGAAGGAAGTTGCCGGTAGATCTGACGTTTACGAAATTGTAGGCGACTACCCCGCAGTTTTTAGTGTTGATTTTGCTGAATTGATGGATGACCGCCGTACCAGAGCGACTTTAAACGAGGCCCGTAAAAAGGCTATCCTTGAAGCGCGTTCCCGGGGTGAAGTTATTACCGCTATGTGCCACCTAAACAATCCCTTGACGGGCGGGGATTCATGGGACAATTCATCAAAAACAGTTGTTAAAGAAATTTTGACCGATGGAAGTGCAACAAATTTAAAATTTAAAAGTTGGTTGGATAATCTCGCCACGTTTGCACTTTCATTGAAGGATGGCAATGGCAAATTGATTCCTGTTATCTTTAGACCTTTTCATGAACATACCCAAAGCTGGTCCTGGTGGGGAAGTTCTTGTACGACTAGTGAAGAGTTTATAGCGCTTTGGAAGTTTACGTTATCTTATTTGACAGTAGCGAAAGGGGTACATAATTTTATTTTTGCGATATCGCCACAACGGGACAATAATGGACGGAAAGAAGATCTGCTATTCCGCTGGCCGGGGGATGAATTAGTCGATTTTATAGGTATGGACTGTTATCATGGTACAAATACCCAAGCGTTTCTTTCCAATTTAAACGCGTTGCAAGAGCTTTCTTTAGAAAAGAAAAAGCCTGCTGGTGTTACCGAAACAGGAATTGAAGGGATCAGAAATGGTAATGTACCCTATGTCAGTTATTGGACCGAGCAGATCCTCACTCCACTCGTTGGTAAAAAAATCAGTATGGTCGTTATGTGGCGAAATGAATACGATCCATTAAAGCAAGGGATACATTTCTATGGACCATGGAAAGGGCATCCCTCAGCCGATGATTTCAAAACGCTATTTAGGAGCAGTATAAGTTTATTTTCAAAGGACCTCCCCAATATGTATTTATTGGCCGATGGTGTAACCGTTAATTAATCAGGTATGCGCTTTTTAATTGGAATAATCTTTTTTTTCATATTTCCAGTAACTACATTTTCCCAGATTATTTCTGTCGATTTTAAGGAGTCAGCAGCACTTCAAGGAAGACGGATGGATTTCGTTATAAAACTTAAATCGACCTGGACAAACCCTTATTTGCAGGAAGACATTAAGCTTGACATGGAGATATATACAGCATCAGGTGAGGTACTGCTTCAGCCGTGCTTTTATGTAAAGGGGCAATCTGGGGATATTTCAGAATGGAATGCCCGGTTCTCACCCAGACAGCATGGCGATTATCATTTTAAGTTCGTATTGAGCAAAAATGGAAAAATAGTCGCCACATCTAGGAAATTCGATGCGCGGGTGCGGGAAACGGCAGAAAAAGGATTTCTAAGTGTTAAAAATAACTGGTCCTTACAATTTGATAACGGTACATCCTTTCGTGGGATAGCCGAAAACATCTGTTGGGAATCAAGGCGTAAAGACGATTCAAAATATTATGCAGCACTGCACCAAAATGCTTCCGTTTATAATTATGACCGTATGCTTGCCGAATTTGCTGAAAATGGCGGCAATTTCTTTAGGATCTGGATCTGTTCGTGGAATTTGCCCATAGATTTCCAGGACGGATTCAACAATGACCGCTACCAGTCAGATCCAGCTCATTTTAACCCCAGCGCAGTACGCCGGCTCGATCATCTCGTCGATCTTGCCGATTCACTCGATTTATATGTTATGCTTACCTTGGGAATGGGTAATTTCAGATCCGATAATATCGGAGGAGTAAAGACGACGGACGAGTTTTTTGCAGCCGAAGAGGCTAAAACGCTTTATAAAAATCGTTTGCGCTACATTGTGTCACGCTGGGGGTATTCACCGCATATTGCTATGTGGGAGTTTCTGAATGAAGTAGATAATATTCAGTTTAATGGTCGGGAAACGCCGATTGCTTCTAAAGCTATTGTAGAGTGGCATACTGAAATGGCTACTTATTTAAAAGAGATAGATCCATATAAACACATTGTTACTACCAGCATATCCCATAGAGATATCCCGGGGCTCAATGATATCGAGGCAATAGATATCAATCAAAAACACATTTACAAACATACTGATCTGATACCCTCAGAAATCAATGCATACTCCACAAAACATAAAAAGCCTTATGTCATCGGCGAGTTTGGCTATGAATGGGATTGGCAGCAAAATTTTGATGATTTTGCATATGAGATGGAAATAGATTTCAAACGGGGGCTCTGGTATGGGCTTTTCTCATCAACACCGATCCTACCGATGAGCTGGTGGTGGGAATACTTTCAGAATAGGGATATGCTACCTTATTATCGTGGGGTACGGCAGTTGAGCGACCGTATGTTGCTGAATGGAAAAGGAGAATTCAAGCCATTGGCATTAAAAGCCGGTAGGCTTGAAGCCTATGGCGTAAAATGTGGCGAGGAACTCTATATCTATCTTTACAATCCCACGAATGAGGTTTTTAGTAGTAGCGTGGAGATTTTGGACATCATCGGAAACAAAAAGGAGATCCAATCATTTGACCCGCTTACATTAAAATATCAGGCAGAAGAGCTGAAAGATCATCAGGATGGAAAAATAGTATTGAAAGATCTTTTTGTGGGATCTAAAAAAGAGAAGCTTTATATCATTAAGTAAGGACAGTAACAAATCAACTATTATGGAAAAAAATATATTCAAGTCACTAGCGCTACTATGTAGTTCATTAATCGTGATCACCGGGATCGGCTGTAAAACATTGACTAGCCAATCGCTGGCGGCAAATACGCAGGTCAATGATTCTGTTTCGTGGTCGGCTAAAAAAGAAAAGAAAAAGATAATGGATTACCTATCCCAGATTAAGGGAAAGCGTATTATTGGTGGTATACACAATCGCGAACCCAATAGTGAGCCTGCCCGCTGGACCAATGCCATAAACAAATTAGTAGGTAGATATCCGAAGCTGTGGAGCGGTGATTTTTTATTTCAGCAGGAAAATATTGATCACAGGAGCACTATGATTGATGAGGCTATCAGCCAATTCCATCAGGGTGCAATTGTTAATATCATGTGGCACGCCTGCAACCCTGTCAATGGACAACCTTGTGGCTGGGATGACGGACGTGGCGTTTTGAGTCATTTGACAGACAGTCAGTGGGAAAACCTTTTTATAGAAGGGACCTTAGAGCATGGTAAATTAGTCTCGATGATGGAAGAAATTGCAGTTTATCTAAAGCGATTGAAAGACAACAAGGTCATCGCTCTGTTCAGGCCCTTTCATGAGATGAATCAGGGGAAATTTTGGTGGGGGGGACGCCCGGGAGAAAAAGGCACCGCTAGACTCTACCGGTATGTACATGACTTTATGGTTAAGAAAAAAGAGCTCGATAATCTAATTTGGGTTTGGAATGTTCAAGATTTTCAAAGCCTGGATACTGACGTCGAGCTGTATAATCCCGGAAGATCCTATTGGGATATTGTTTCGCTTGATGTGTACGATGATCACACGGGGTTTAGTAATGAAAAGTATGATGCGATCGTTCGTGTAGCAGCAGGAAGGCCAATGGCGATCGGAGAGTGCCAGGTATTACCGTCACTTGAGGTACTTAAAGACCAGCCCAATTGGGTGTTTTTTATGGGCTGGTCAGAATTGGTCTTTGAAAAGAACAGTGAGGCTGATATCAAAGCATTATACGGTTCCGATCAGGTAATTATGCTTGGTGAGTAAAATAATTACACTCTTGTATAACTATTTGTTAATAAAGTATTAGCCAGCAATATCGTTAGCTCACTATCTTAGAATAACCAAAATTAACAATTATGAGATCTTTATGTAAATTATGGTGCATCTGCTTGATCATATTGTCATACAGCTGCCAAAAAAAAGCTTTTGATCAGGCTGCAGAATCTCTGCCCAAGCAGAAAAAGATGGCTTTGAACAGTAATGGCGTTGTTCCGACCTCAATCACTGATGCCGTGACTATTTCGGGCAATAAATTTTATGTTGCTTCAAAGCAGATTTTTTTCAATGGTATCAACACGGCCTGGCAAAAGCAAAGCGATTATACTTTAGACTTTTTAGGTAGAAATTTTGATTACACCTGGTGGAGCAATGAGTTTCAGCGTTACAAGGATAATAAAATTAACCTTGCTAGAATCTGGGTGCATGGGTCTGGGAGCCATAGTCCGTCTTTAAACGGTGACGGTCTTGTCACAGGTGCCAGTAGTCAATTCTGGACAGATATGGACCAACTCGTTCAGATCGCTAAATCAAAGGGAGTGTATCTACTGGTGACATTTTGGTCATTTGATATGGTAAAGAATACCAGCAGCAAGTATAATCAATTTAGGCAGATCATCAATGACGTCAACAAAACCCAGTGGTATACCGAATATTTCCTTGTCCCCTTTCTGCAGCGTTATGAAAATGAACCCACCATTATGGGCTATGATATCTGCAATGAGCCAGAGCATATGTGGCGTGATGCAAACTGTGGCAATTTAAATAAGAACAATGTCGTGCGTTTCATTGCATGGTGCGCGGCAAAGACAAACCAATTTTCTACCAAGCCGGTGACGGTAGGTTCAATGTGGATTATTTTTAACAGCGATAGGTACACATCATGGGATACCTATGGGGGCAATAATTATAGCAATGCAAAATTGCAGGCGCAGTACAACAATTCCAACGCCTATTTAGATTTTTATTCACCCCATTGGTACCAGTGGCAATCCTCCGGGGCGCCATTTACCACGACCATCGGGTATTGGTTAGATAATGGTGATAAACCCGTCTTGATCGGAGAAACACCAGGTTATGATGTCAACAGCTCATCCTATAATAATACCGGTAATTGGAATATTACTCTAGCCAATTATTACAAACAAAGCTATTGGAACGGGTACGCAGGCGTATGTGCATGGAAAAATCCATGGGAAAATGATAACTACGGTAATTTCAATGCCATTAAGGTGGCTACAAATGATTTTTATGTCAATTATCCGAATCTAGTTTATCCCTAACAGTGTTGTATTCTAGTGATTGGTAATTGGTGTTAGAGGAGCAGTTTACTGCTCCTTTTTTACTAGTTGGCCAATTTGGAGATAAAATAGTATACGCCGTAAGTGATGTTTAAGTGTTGTTTTGATGATTTTTAGTTCGAATTGAATTACCTACTGCTAAAATAGTATTAGTCGAGGTAAGCTTTACCAAGTAAATTTGCTGTAAAGATGTTAAAAGATAACCAATTGTAATATTCAGACTAGGCTCACAAATTATGATTATTCGACGACCAAATCCAAAATTATTATACGCCTTATTATTTGCGATCCTATCTGTTTTTCAATTGAAGGCGCAAGAACACAAATTAAACCAGTGGGTGACCCAAGATCAGCCTCTTTCGCAGCTTTCCGCGGGGCCGCCGGCAGTATTCGAGCCGACATCACGGGGGCGTCAACTACCTATTGTTATTGACGAAAGACAGACATTCCAGACTATTGATGGATTTGGGTTTGCGCTGACGGGAGGTAGTGCCCAACTGATACATCAGATGGTACCGGATAAAAGGTCTAAGCTTCTACACGAACTTTTCAGTGCCGGAGATGGAATCGCCATTAGTGCTATCCGTTTAAGTATTGGTGCATCCGATCTAAATAGCTTTGTTTATACCTATAATGATCTCAGTGGTGGTCAGGCAGATCCGGATCTTTTGAATTTTAGCCTGGGGCATGATTACGAACATGTCATTCCTGTACTCAAAGAAATTTTGGCCATCAACCCCAAAATTCAGATTATGGCTTCGCCCTGGACTGCTCCTGTGTGGATGAAAGTGGGACAGCAGTTTCAAGGCGGCTCATTAAAGACGGACTGCTATCCTGTATATGCCCGTTATCTTTTACGTTACGTACAGGAAATGGAAAAAAATGGGATCCCCATTCATATGATCACTGTTCAAAATGAACCACTCAATTCGAGGAATACTCCCAGTATGCCATTTTCTGTATCGCAGATGCGCAATTTTCTAAGAGACCACTTACTGCCCGTCTTTAACAAATTGAAGCCGGATACAAAAATTATTCTTTTTGATCATAATTGTGATCGGCCAGATTATCCATTGACCCTGTTGAATGACCCTGCTATTGGTCCATATGTAGATGGATCCGGTTTCCACCACTATGGAGGTGACATTGGTACGATGTCATTGGTGCATCAAGCCAGACCTGACAAAAATATCTATTTTACAGAACAGATGGTCATTCAATCTAGCCAGAGTAAAATCAGCAACCTTGCCTACCAGACCGAACGCCTTGTTATCGGAACCATGCGCAACTGGAGCCGGAATATGATATTGTGGAATTTGGCCGCAGATCCCAATAATGATCCCCATACAGATAATGGTGGATATGCCATATGTCAGGGCGCACTTACCATTGATGGAGATCAGGTATCAAGAAATGTGGCCTATTACGTTGTTGCACATATTTCAAAATTCGTTCCGCCGGGATCGGTACGTGTTTCCTCCAATGCTCCTTATGATCAAGGCGTTGACATTACCACGGACGAGGAAAACGCGGATATCAAACGCGTTACTACAGTACGGAATAGTGGAGTATTGCCCAATGTTGCGTTTCTTACTCCCAAAAAAGAGATTGTCCTGATTGTTGCAAACAGTTCATTCTATGATCGGGAGGTAAAAGTTCAGTATAAGGGTAAATTCAGCATGATCAAGTTAGCTGCTGGAGCAGTAGGCACCTATTGCTGGAAATCAGAATAAAAAATTATGAAACCACCATGAATATTCAAACCACACAGTGGGAAGAATAAATCTGGCGGCCTCATTACCATTGAAAATAAATGATATACAGATGAAAAAACTAATTTTATTGGGCACAGCGTTGTTAGGTCTCTATTTGCCTGTTAAAGCACAGCAGGACGGATCCTCATTTAGCACAGCCGGATGGTGGCAGGCATCGACAGGCAAATTTTCACCTGCGATTGATTCCAGTGGACGGGTTACCTTCCGTGTGAAGGCTCCCCAAGCCAGCAAAGTGCAGGTCGAGATTGGCGACTGGAACATTATGAGATTGGCGATGGAACAGGATACAAGCGGTGTTTGGACGGCATCTACGAGCTCCCTATTGCCAGGTATTTATCAGTATGTATTTGTGGTAGATGGAAAACGTTCTATAGATTTAGCCAATCCTAAAGTCAAATACGGCACAGAAGTGTATGGCAGTGTATTGGAAATTATAGCACGTCAGCCTGCCGTTGATCAGTTAAGAGCCGTCAACCACGGAGAACTCCGCATCTTAACCTATACCGCTAGCAAATTAAACAAGCAGCGCAACCTTTATGTCTATGTGCCACCCCAAGCTGTCCAGTCAACTAAACCCCTGCCAGTTTTATATCTCAGGCACGGTGGGGGAGATGATGAGGGGAGTTGGTTTCGTGATGGGCGTGTTGCGTATATCATGGATAATTTGATTGCCGAAAAAAAAATAAAACCCATGTTGGTGGTTATGACCAATGGTCTAACGGATGGATCCTGGGCCGGGGGTAGTTCAGTTGAAGGGATGGATCTTCTTGAAGATGAGTTGCTAAACGACGTGAAGCCGCTTGTCGAGCAACGATTTAATGTGGGTAAGGATAAGTCATCTCGGGCCATAGCTGGTTTATCTATGGGAGGAGGCCAGGCTTTCGTGATCGGTATGCGAAATAAAGATACTTTCCAATATATAGGTCAATTTAGCTCGGGACTTTTGAGTGATCCAGCATTTGATTTTGATCGCTATATCCCCAATATGTCAGCTTTAAAATCTTCTTCCAATAGTCAAGCTGTCTATATCTGGTCCAGCTGTGGTACCAAAGATCCTCGGTACAACGGACATTTAGCTTTTCTCCAGAAGTTGAAAAGCTATGGGGTTGATTATGTCTATGACCAGGCAGATGCTGGCCATGAATGGTCATTCTGGAGGGGACAATTGGAAAAATTTGTCCAACAGATCTTTAAAGAGCACAAGAAATAGAAAATATACAAGAGAAACAAAACTATACTTATAGAGATGAATTTAATATTTGAAAATCGTAGACAAGCTATCGAACAAGCACATCAAGAACTAATTTCTCGAAAAAATACGCCATTATTGCCAGGAAATGGGATATACGAGCGGTATACCTATCCAGTTCTGACTGCTGATCATACACCACTTCATTGGCGTTATGATTTTGATGAGCAGAGAAATCCCTTTCTGATGGAGCGTTTCGGCATCAATGGGACATTCAATGCTGGGGCAATCAAGTGGCAGGACAAATATATTATGGTTGTGCGCGTAGAGGGTAATGATCGCAAGTCATTTTTTGCTATTGCCGAAAGTGAAAATGGCATAGACGGTTTCCATTTTTGGGATTATCCGATAGATATTCCCGAGACCGAAATTCCAGATACCAATATCTATGATATGCGTCTCACGCTACACGAGGACGGATGGATCTATGGTATTTTCTGTACCGAACGCAAAGATCCCGCAGCTCCTGCTGGTGATCTATCTTCGGCAGTTGCAGCTGCCGGCATTGTACGTACCCGCGACTTGGTCACATGGGAACGCTTGCCAGATTTACAATCCAGCAGTCAGCAGCGCAATGTGGTCCTCCACCCCGAGTTTGTCGATGGTAAGTATGCACTTTACACACGTCCACAGGATAGTTTTATTGATGCAGGCAAAGGTGGTGGAATAGGTTGGGGGCTGGTAGACAGTATGAAAAATGCGGTTGTTTCCGAAGAGAAAATTATAAATCACCGGCACTATCATACCATTAAAGAGCTTAAGAATGGGCAAGGGCCAGCGCCCATTAAAACCGAGCGTGGCTGGCTACACCTGGCACATGGCGTACGGATGTGTGCTGCAGGCCTCAGGTATGTACTCTATCTTTTTGTAACAGATCTGGCACATCCCGACCAAATAATTGCTGAACCCGCGGGACATTTTATGGCACCCAAGGGTATAGAAAGAGTAGGAGATGTCTCCAACGTACTCTTTTCAAATGGCTGGATCGCAGACCCCGATGGTACCGTTTATATCTATTATGCTTCGAGCGATACACGGATGCATGTCGCCTTATCATCGATAGACAGATTGCTTGATTATTGTTTTAATACAGCCCAGGATGGATTTCGGTCAGCAGCATCAGTCAAGGTCGTACATACGATCGCTTCAAAAAATCTGAATAGTTAGATTTGTATCCAGAATACCTACTTATGAGAATTGAAAATGAAAAAATCTCGTTGAGAGAGAAAATCGGATATGGCCTGGGAGATGCAGCGTCGTCCATGTTCTGGAAGCTGTTTGGTATGTACTTGATGTTTTTTTATACCGATATTTTTGGTATGGAGGCGAAAGCTGTTGGTACTATGTTTTTGATCACCAGAGTTTGGGACTCGCTTTTCGATCCCATTATAGGTGTACTTGCAGACCGTACACGGAGCCGCTGGGGCAAGTTCAGACCATTTATCCTTTACGTTGCCATACCCTTTGGTTTGATCGGTGCAGCAACATTTTATACGCCTGATTTTTCGCATACCGGAAAAATTATCTATGCCTATCTGACTTATTCCTTGATGATGATGGTGTATTCGGCAATCAACGTACCATACGCATCATTATTGGGTGTAATGAGTCCCTTTCCCAAAGTGCGTAATGTACTGGCTACCTTTCGGATGACATTCGCCTATATTGGGAGTTTTGTTACCCTGCTTTTATTCAATCCATTAATAGATTTTTTCAGTAAGGCGGCAGCAGATCTTACGTCACTTCAGCATGGTTGGTTTATGGCTGCTCTCGTTATTGCTGCATTTTCAACGATACTTTTTTTGTTATGTTTTTATTGGACAAAGGAAAGGGTTGTAGAGGTGACGGCGCATCACTCGACATTAAAGCAAGATATCGGAGACTTGCTAAAAAATGGTCCTTGGTGGATACTGCTGGGAGCCGGGGTGTCGGCGCTTGTTTTTAATTCCATTCGGGATGGAGCAACGCTGTACTACTTCAAGTATTATGTTGAGGAGCATCAAATCGACCGCATCATGATCTTTGAGGTACCATTTATATTAAGTGGACTTTATTTGGCCCTTGGGCAAGCTGCTAATATATTAGGTGTTGTATTAGCAGCTCCAGTAAGTAATTGTATCGGAAAAAAAAGCACCTATATGATTGCCATGCTTATTGCTACGGTGGGAAGTATTGCCTTTTACTGGTTGGGCAAAGAAGATCTAATTCTTATATTTTTTCTTCAGGTACTCATCAGTATTTGCGCCGGGAGCGTATTTCCCTTGCTTTGGTCGATGTATGCCGACTGTGCAGATTATTCCGAACTACGTACAGGTAATAGGGCAACAGGTTTGATCTTTAGTTCTTCATCGATGAGTCAGAAGCTCGGCTGGGCATTTGGGACGGCTCTGACAGGTTGGCTATTGGCCTATTATGGTTTTCAGGCCAATCAGCAGCAAAGTGAAGAAGCACTTCATGGTATTCGGATGTTCTTGAGTTTTTTCCCTGCAATCGGTACTGTATTATCCGTGTTGTTCATAAGTTTTTACCCTTTGAGCGAAAAACGGATGGATCTGATCCTTAATGATCTAAAGAATAAAAGAGAGGCTGATCTTGAAAAAAAATAAGATGAAGCAACACATTTAGCTTGAATTAAATGAATCGTTTTAGAGAAACACTTGAAAACAACATACTTCCATTTTGGAGTGAAAAAATGGTCGATCTGGAATTTGGCGGGTTTTACGGAAAGATGGATGGGCATAATCATTTGGTGCCCTATTCTAGCAAAGGAGCTGTTATGCATGCCAGGATCCTCTGGACGTTCTCTGCTGCCTACCGCCAATTTAACGATATATCCTATTTACGAATGGCCGAACGGGCTTACCAATACTTACGCGATAATTTTATCGATAAAGAATATGGCGGAGTTTATTGGGAGCTTGATTATCAGGGCAAGCCCCTAAATACAAAAAAACAGACCTATGCACAGGGCTTTGCACTGTACGGCTTCTCGGAGTTTTACAGGGCTACAGGAACATCCGAAGCTTTGGAGTTATCAATAGATCTTTTTAAGTTGATCGAGCATACTTATGATGATGAGTATGGCGGATACTTGGAAGCATTTTCGCGCGACTGGTCACCGATAGCCGATATGCGGCTGAGTGAAAAAGACGAGAATCAGGTCAAAACCATGAATACCCATTTGCATATTCTTGAGCCCTATACCAATCTGCTACAGGTGTGGCCAGATGATCAATTAATTTCAGCCCAAAAGGGTCTGGTCGATCTTTTCGTCAGCAAAATCTATGATTCGCGTACAGGGCATCTCAATCTTTTTTTTGATCGGGAGTGGCACTCAACAACTGATACCATATCATATGGTCATGATATTGAAGCAGCATGGCTTTTGTGGGAAGCTACTATCGTATTGAATATTCCCGCACTCTCCCAATCCATCAAAGATATTGTGATCAGCATTGGTCTCGCCGCTGTGGAGGGCATCCTTCCTGACGGAAGTATGGCTTACGAATTTAAAAATGGTCATTTAGATGACGAAAGACATTGGTGGGTACAGGCCGAGGCAGTAGTTGGTTATAGCTATCTGTCCAAAATTGTACCTGATTCCAAGTTTTTAGATTTAGCAGAAAATGCCTGGAACTTTATTCAGACAAAACTTATTGATGTTCAATTTGGAGAATGGTACTGGAGTGTATTGCCCGATGGACAAATAAATCGTAACGATGATAAGGCAGGTTTCTGGAAATGCCCTTATCATAACGGCCGGATGTGTTTAGAAATGTTTAGGTTTAATGACTACGTCTACTAAAATTATGAAATAAATTTTTAGCTATCGGATATTTATTTTAAATTAATCTTTGCACTTGTGGCTAGAATGTATGTCAATTCAGTGATTGGGAAAAAGAAGCTTTATAAGTTATTTTTCTTTCTAAACTGCATTGTTCTCGATTCTATTACCAACTATCTAATATCAAAGGGCGATTACAAAAGAGAATATAATAGCATCATAGTTACTCTAAAAGAATGTTACTGACGTAGCGTTTAAATATAATTTTGATGATCAATATTAAATATTGTAATGTCAATTCAAGTATTTGTATGCCGAATCCTTAAGGAGATATCGAACTCAGGAAAAATGGTAGGAGAGTGGCTACAAACCTTATTTTTTGCGTCATCGATAACCAAAGACTAAATATTTTTATTAAAATTTTCGAACTCTAAATGAACGTGCTTTAATAGATTGGTTCATAGTTTTTTATGGGTATAAAAAAAGGAGACACTTTCTGTTAAGTGTCTCCTTAAGTGGGGTCACGAGAGCTCAATAGAACCTTTAGTACCTTTATTACAGTTTATTAAGAAGATAAAAATAGGCAAATAGAATTATATAGGATTTACTATATAATTCTATTTGCCTGTTTTTGTTTATCTAAATTTTAATGTAATGAAAAATGTAATTTTGTTGTTTGTTATCAATATAGTTGTGGTCATCGGTTTCTTTGCTGCGCTAAGTATGAAAACTCCGTGGGTTGGCTTTGCTATTGCTTTCAGTGTATGGTTTATATACTTGTGGAAAAGTACAAATACATGAGATTAAAATTCAAATGCGATTACTATTTCGCTATTTTTCCTTTTTATGATTTGATTTCTTCCCTTAAAAATATTTAAGAAGTATTACAATACAAATATTAGCATTTAAAAAAGTGAAAATATCCTCGACCAAATTTGTCTTATAATTCTCATAGTATTCCACCTAATTGAAGTCTTGAAGTTTTCTTTTTTGATAATATTGAATTAATTCAGTTATATCGTATGGCAACTTATCAAATAAATAAGTGAGAAAATAATTAAATTCAGTTTGCTTGTATAGTCTTCTGTGAGATTGAAAATAAATTTTGCTTAATTTGGTTACTGCTTAATAAACGGATTATTATATGTCGATTTATCAGAATAACGATTGTTTCGGGAGAAATATTGTTAAGTCATATGCGGTTACGCAGGAAGTTGAGGCGTCCTTTAAATTTATTGAGTCGGGTATTTTAAACCTACAGGCTCAAAAGTTTGCTGTATTAAATAACCATGTAACATTACAGTTATTGGCAGCAGGATTTGAACGTTTATTAAAAATCCTCCTTCTATTGAAAGAAAAAGAATTGAATGGTGACTTCCCAGAGCTTGAATTGGCAAAAAAACAATTTAATAAATACAACGGTGGTCATGGAATTGGAAAGATGTTAGATGAACTATTGGAATATTCCGAAGGTGTAGAGGAAATGAAGAATATTCCTATGATCGAAGAGGATATAAGGTTTCTTAAAGAAGATGAAAAATTTACAATCCTAATAGATATTTTAACGGAGTTTGCAATATCTCAAAGATATTTCTATATCGATACTATCGTACTTAACAAGGAAAATACCGCATCGAATCCATTTGAGAAATTCACCTCATTCGTCTATAGTTTCAACAAAAATATTGATACCGATAATTTATCTTATGAAGAAGAAGATAAGCTAGCTATAAAGAATTCCATAATATGTATCGAAATGGGAGTTAGAGCTATCAGTAGGTTTTTTACACATGGCTTAGGAGATTTGGGAAGGCAATATTATGGAGATTTTTCAAGCTTTATCCTGCTCAAAGAAAAAGATTTGGGTTCATTGGACTATACAAAGAGCCGAGTAGCCCCTCATCAACTTTATGTGCCCATGTCAAAATATTCGTTAAAGTTTCTTGGTTTAAAAATGGATTCAAAATCTAAGTTAATTGTTTCATCAGAATATGAAGACTGGCCATTTTCAGTTGGCTCTATAAAAGTTTACTTTACGGGCAGCCGATACTATTTTGCTGAAATCGGTAATAAAATTTTTGCTTTGACGGGAGCTACCAGTAGAGATTATGAAATTCCGACATATTTTAAAAGTAAAAAGTTAAAGCCAAAAGGGTACGCGTTATTTCTATTGGAAGAGGCAAAGAAACTAAATCCAAAAGAACCCCTTTGATGCTATTGGTTCAGATTGGTATATTCAGGAATATAGACATTTAGAAATCTTAGCCATTATTATACAAAGATTTTTTTTGCAATGCTTTAATATAACGAGCTTTTATTTCTAGGTGCTTTTTTTTGAACCTGTGATGCTTTTAAAAATTCTAGAACAAATGATATAACAGATATAAGTCGTACCCGATAATCAATATATTTTCAATTTTATGAATTGCCAAATGGGACAAAAAAATAAAAAATATTAGCTTCTTCCGGCATATTATTCTTGCGACAATAACATAGATATGCCATATATGCTATTTGCGAGTATAAGTCAAGAAGTTTAATAAATGAAGAGCCCTTTAATTGAATATAACCGATTTCATAATTTATTGAATAACAAAAATTTTCTTTTTGTAAGGCGCCGTAAAATTGAAGGTTTTTAAATTTTTTACCCTCCTTAATTTTTTTATTGAATTCAATGAAATCATTTTCTAATGCTTGCACTAAACCTCCATTATGAGTGATACAGTTTCTAAATAGCCTAAGATTATGCAGTATCAATATGGTGGGTGTTTTAAGGAGCTTTTTGTTATCTATAGCCACTAATTGCTCTTGGAATTCAATGTCGAATTCGTTAATAATATTGATGCTTTTGCTACTATTTGTCCCTAATAAAGTTTTTAAAAATACACAGATGTGCTCGAAAACAGGTACACTCAATTGACAATAAATACTAGAAAGAAATTCTATCGATAATTTCGTTTTATTTGTCTCATCAATCACTATTTGGCGCCCAGAACTTCCTTTTTTTGCCCATTTTATTTCAGTATCCGACCTTCCCAGAAGTTTATTGAAAAAATCAACCTGTTCTTTTTCCGATTGAATATCGACATTGAAAGGATCTGTGAAAATATGGGGGGAATAACTCAGTTTGGTACTATCCAGCCAATTATCATTGATAGATTGAGCAGATTTTTGGATCGTTAGGACTTTAAGAAAAAATTCATTTAAAGATTGAGTCGCGTTGCTTGCCATAACATGGAAATAGGTTCTACCGTCAAAAATAACGATTTCAGTTAGAATGATTGTGTATATTAGGAAATATGACAGACCGTATGCTTTTTGACGATAAAGAGAGAGTAGAAACACGTCCTTCAAACGGAAATGAAAATACGTTCGACTATTTCAATAATAGTGGCCGTAAGGAGATAATTCCAGTTCGGGAGGTAATGGAGAACTGGTTTAGGATGTATCCCGATTCAGAGAAAGAAGAAATGAAAAAAAGAGTTAAAGCAGATTTTGGCCCCGCTTTCTATGAACTTGGAATGTATTCTTATTTTAAAAACATGGGTTATGATATTTTTATACACCCAACAGTTCCAAATTCATCTAAACGACCAGACTTTTTAGTTGTTAAAAACGATCATGACTTTTATGTGGAAATAAAAGAAATGAGAATGTTATCTGATGCTGAAAGGCTAAAAGAAAGACGTTTAAATACGCTAACAGATTCAATGAATTTGGTCGATTGTACATACTTTATGCTTTGCATTGAAAGTATCAGATTCAAATCAGGAAACCAACCAAGTGGAAAGAAAATCATTAAACACTTTGACGATTTAATCGAAACTTATGACCCAGATGTATATAGGGAAATGCTCGAAAAAGAGGGGTTTAGATTTATGCCAGAATTGAAGTATGATGATAACGACGTCTCCATTAAAGTGAAATTAATGCCGAAGGCTCCACACCTGAGAGGAAAAAGAGGTCGAGCTATTGCCAGTTATGGGGCGTATACAAAGATTGGTGGTGACGAGGAAATGATCAAAAGTGCTATTCAAACAAAAGCAACACGATATGGAGAATTGGACATGCCATTTCTTATCTGTCTAAATTATCCAAGTAACTTACTTCATAAAGAAGATATAAATATTGCATTATATGGGAATGATGGAATTTTCGGGGCAGAAAATAACCCAAGGAATACAAGGATGTCCGCTGTTCTAATCACTACATTCACGGTGTCTGGCCTTCTGAATACAAATTTGTATTACCATGAGAACCCATTTGCAAAAAATAAAATTGATTTTTTGCCATTTACAGATCTGATAAAAGGTTTGAATCTTACAGATCGATACGTTCAAGAATTTGGTTCGGAATTATAAGTCCCGAGGGTCTAAAATCTCCTGAATTTGGTCTTCCGAAAAACTATAGTTAAAGGTTTTTGGCCCATTAGGGAACTCATTGCTTCGTACAATGAGTTCAATTTTTATTTCCGACGGTCTTGAAAAAACTAAAGCAATTTGGTCATTGAAAATATCAGTTTCTACTCCTTTTTGCTTAACACGAACAGCCGTATGTGTGCCCTTTTTTGGAGTAATCTCATAAATAGAATAGGAAGCATGTTTTGTAAACTCTAGATTTAAATCTACACGTAAAAATGGAGAATACATATTGTCTAGATAAGGAGTATTGGAAAACATGCTTTTCTCACGTTTATCCTTATGATATTTCTCTTCAATGTCTTGTGTACATAGAGCCGTAACACCCCTATTATTGTAAATTTTAGCTTCAACATCCAGATCAATAGAGGAGTTAGAAAGATTTATCACATCAACTCGTAGATGCTTTATATAACCAGTATATCCTATCTCTGAGAATTTAAATCCACCAAGTGTTATTTCAAATTCTATTTCATCGCTACGATCTTTAATGCTAAAACGTTCTGTATAGATTTTTTCAAAATCATCTCGTTTTAATTCGCGCGTTGAAGTTCCTGTTCTAACGAATCCTGAACCTATTTTGTACTGATTTCCCTTTGGCTGAATATCCTTATATTCTTTCTTAAATAAATATGGTCTCTTATTATTGTTAAACAACCTAAAATAAGCCAATCGGTTGCCTTCATGTATAATCTCTCTGTACTCAAAATTGATTTCAGGTTCTATATATTGATTTAAGAATTGCTGATACGACGCCTGGTCGTGTAAATTATCAATAGATTTAAAACTCACTGCAATACCATTTTCTTCTTCAGCTCCTATGATAATAAATTTATCCTCTTTGCTGATGAGATTTGCAAATGCACACATATCTTTTAAAAATTCTCCTTTCTTAATATTCCCTTTTTCGATAGGGTACTGCTCAAGCTTAAAATCAAGCTTAGTGTTTTCGCTTTCGTTTTCAATCAGGTTAACAATGGTTTCTTTCATAGCTTTTCTATTCCTAATAAATTTACGATTTTTATGTCATTGTTAGCCCTGAACTGAAAGGTCGAAATGAGTATATTTGTTTAAAATACTCTATACTATGTTTGGTAACCAACAAAACGACAAAATTAGAATTATCAAAGCTAATACGGGCGAAATTTCAACAGAGATAAAAGCACGTGTAGATTCTAGGAATAATATAATTTATATTTATTTTCAACATCTTCCGGTAAATTGGTATGTGGAAGATGGTGATTATCTGGAAAGAGACTTGCCAGGAGATAGAATTGAGAAATTTACCATAAAAAATAACGGTTATCAACCTGCTGGAAAGATTTCTCCCGAAAGATATGAATGTATTGTTACTAAAGGAGATACTTTCGATAGAGAAGCATATTCATCTATAACTTATAATCTACACGGTGATAATTCCAGAGTATATAATAATTCAGTAGATAATTCTAGCAATATCATATCATCCGATAACGGTTCAGAAGTTTTTATTTTATTGAATAAAATAATTGATGAGCAGCTTTCTAGCAATTCAGTGTTACTAAATTTAGTTAAGGACATGGAGCAAAGTCATAAAGATAAAAGCTTTGTTAGCCTTGAAACATATCAGAAGTTTATTGCGCAAGCAGCCAATCACATGACTTTGTTCTCGCCGTTTATACCTGCTCTAACTGAAATGCTTAAATAACTTTTTTGTTATTAAAGAAATATATTAGAGTAAGAAGGTATCACTGTTTCTGTTTTTTTTCTAGGAAATCCAAATCTTTTATCGTTTTTAAAATGTCGTTTTTTTCTCCGTAAACGAAATGCTCTGCTCTTTCCAATTGAGAGATATTAAGAATTCTGACAGCTTGTTCGGAAGCAACTTTCCCATGCTCAATTCTTAATATAATATTTTGGTCTGTATCTTCTATAAAGGGGTACAAATTTATCATGTGGTATTTGTCAATTGGTAGCGATATCCTACAAGAGGGAGAATATAGCGGTTCCGAGGTGTAAACGGGACGGTCACTTGAGATTAAGCCTATGGGGCTATTGTATTTAACGACCATAATATGATAGGAAAATTTCAACTTTACTAGCCCTCTTAATCTTGATATACATTCGATATTGGAAATTTGTCTGTTTTCATTTCTATTTTTGGTTTTAGCTTCATCTATGCTTTTCTCAGACCAATCGTATGCTAGTTTTCCGTCTTCTGTATATAATTTTTTTTCAGTACCTAATTGTTCATGGGAATTGAATACATAATCAATAGTTCTATCCGTCAAACTATTTAATGCTTGAGCTATTTTAGGAGTTCTTAATTCTTGGGAGATTATATGGCGAAGAATTTTATTCTTGATTTCTGGTGTTATTTCTTCTGTCTTTTCATCAGTTAGCAAATTGTAAATACTGTTGTAATGGCTTTCAATATTATTTGCATAATATTTTTCCAACCACCTTTTATCTATTTCAGAAGGTGAGTGGTCGAATGTGTAAAATTCATTGATTTTACAAATATTTTTGATGTTGACCCTCGGTATATTAATGCCTTTTTGCTTTTTATAAAAGACATCCACGAAATAATCCTTTTTCTTGATTGATGTTGAAAAGTTCTTTAAATAAACTCTGGGTACTATATGTTGGCCAATAGGTTCAGTCATGGTAATTATTATTTTGGATGGTTAAGACAGTGTCTTTTATTTAATAAAATTAATGCTTTCTTTCCAATTAAATGTACTATTAATTCTTTATTTTCTGACTACATGAAAAGGGGTAAGGTGCTCCGCTTAGGAATAGCATGGTCTGAATGTCTATAGTCTCGAATATATATATGCAAAACAAATTATGATGAATCTTTGAATTAATTATTTTCTGATAAAATTACTTACCCTATTTGAATTTTAATTGATTTTTTTGATCTTTGAGTAGAGCTTTTAGCGGAAGCTTGCCACTTGTCTTAAGCTAAGCTGTTTCGGCACCGCCTCATCAATCTGATTCGTAACCCAATTTCTCGTTACGGAGAACGGTAGACAGGTGACGTTTTTCTTCGAGAGTTTGGAGGAACGATGACTCAAAAAACAAAAGAGGGCGAAGTAGAAAAAATTAAACGTAACGCCAAGAAAATCAAAAAGCAGATGGGTATACCTCATCACCAAGCGCTGGATATGTCCGCTATTGAGCAGGGCTATTCCAATTTTCGAAATTTATTAAATAGTTTTCAGCCGAAAGAGAAGGACAAAAGAAATAGAATGGAAGTAATAAATTCTTTACCACGTCCTTTAACATTTCCTTACAAAACGTTGGGTAGTCCAAATGGTGCAAGAAGACCCAATGCTAAAGTACCTGTTAAAACTCATCAGGAATTAGGAAGGGTTTTGAAGGAACTGTATAGTTCACTCGAATTTAATAAAAAAGGACATAAAGCTGTTTCAATTATTAAATCTACTCTCGATGATTGGATACAATTAGAATACACTAGTAAAACAGAATTGAAGGATGAGTTGTATTTTACAATCTATTATGGAGATACCGACTACCCCTCTGATCCATGGCCAACAGATAAGAGAAAAATGGAATTGGAAAAGTTGGTCGAGGTCTGTAGAAAACTGCTGAAAAATTCATATCCTAGTTGTTCGCCGATACATTCCCTCAATAAAAGATTGGATCAAGTTTTAAAAGCAATACATAATTGGCCTTTGAACAAAAAGGTCAAGGGGCTGAAAGAAGTGAAAGGCCAAATTGCTAAGGGTACTTTGATCTATCTTAAAAAGAACCAAAAAAAACCAGCGATCCTTCTCTCACATGATACCGTAAATAATCTTATTTATTGCTATGAAGATGCCGGACCTGCTGTTTTAGCTAGGGAGGAAATAACGGTTGCAAGGGATCAATCAAAGATTAAAAAATTTCATCCTATGCGATTGTCATTACCATATGGAAAATGGTTTTGTGAGAATGGAGCGGAAGTGTTGTTCAATAGGGATTACATTCCAATTTGGATGAAAGATAAAAACGGTAAGGTTCATCAGATTGATCCTGATACAAATGTAGTGAATGTAGATAATCCTGTATTCTATTTTAATGATGGATCTACACCATGGGGAGGAAATCAATCTACTTTTGTGAAATGTAAGAACATCTTGCTTAGTTGGAATGTGTCAGATAGAACGTCTTTACTATTGAAGGCTTTAGGCGATTCAGTAATAAAGGGTAATGCAAATAATCTTAAATTTAGAAAAAGGACCAATATCTTTCCATAAGCAAAGCCTGTCAGTTGGCTGTAATTTGCCAGCTGACAGTTCTTTTAGGGATATGCTAATTTAGAAAATAATGTGAATTTTCACCATATCCTTTCGAATTGAGGAGTAGGCTTCTTCCATTTTTTTATTCAACTATTGTCCTGTTGGAGATTTTGAAACCATTGACCATCCTGATTTAAAAAAAGATGACCATTCAATTCGGATAATTTTGACCATTTGAATAATACGCCTAGGAGTTACAAATTCATTTTTACTTAGTTTGTATGGTTTAACTCAAAGTGGTCAATTTGCCTCCGAATTGCATAGTCTCTATGACCGTAATCTCCACCTTGAAAGCATTATACAAAGGAACTGAAATAATTATATTTTTCATGGAATTCACTTTGTGGTAAGTTGGTTATGAGTTCCAAGTCTTCCTAAACTAATTTCTGTTCTTCTTCACTATAGTTTATGATACGGGTAAAAATGTTCCCAGTATGGATAATTGAATTTACAAATATAAATTTCTAGTTATTTGAGATAATATCGGCTAGATCTTGGAAAAGTTATTTTTTATTCCAGACATCACGCTCCTGTCTAAATATACCTTAATCCATAATTCCGTATTTATCATTTTTTGAATTTAAGAAAACTTTTAGAATAATTTTTCGAATAAAATTATGCAAATAATTGTTGCTTTTTATGTAATCTTGATAGAGTTGGATATTACGGTTTGATTTGTGCCAGTCATTTCGGTCGGATGGTGCCAGCTATTACGGTTCAAATGATGCCACTTTAGTGGTATAGTTTTAGTCCGTCCATCCGTATTTTTTACGGTTTGAATTGTGCCACTTTAAAAAGATCAAGAAAGAATTACCTTGTCGCTTTAAATACAGCGATATGGCCAACAAACTTGATCCGATGGACTTAAAACAAATACTCACATTACATCTGGACGGTTACAGTAACCGTAAAATAGGTTCCGTTCTCGGTATTTCCCGCAATACAGTCAATACCTATATGCAGCTATTTGCGGGCAGCGGCTACTCATTCAGAGAGCTTCTGGGCTTTGATACCGCTGTTTTATCCGAACTTTTTTCATCCCATACGACGCTGGACGCTACCCGCCACAATGAACTCATGCTTTACTTTGAGGGGGTCAACAAGGCCCGGAATCATCCCGGCTTTACCTTTCTGTATCATTATCAGCAATATGTTGAGCTAGCCGCAGAACCATATAGCTACACGCAGTTTCTCGAACATTACCGCCGTAAATATCCAAAAGAAAAGGGTTCAATGAAACTTCAGCATATTGCGGGCGAAGAAATGTTCGTGGACTTTGCCGGGAAGAAGCTGCAGATCATCGATAAACACACCGGAGAGGTTATCGCTGTGGAAGTATTTGTGGCCATACTACCGTGCAGCCAGTACACCTATATCCAGGCATGCAGGAGCCAGAAACGCGAAGATATGATATCCTGTTGCACAGCGGCGCTTCGTTTTTATGGTGGATCGCCCAAAGCGATAGTGTCCGACAATCTAAAGTCCGCCGTCAATAGATCGAGCAGATACGAAGCGGACATCAACCGTAGCTTCAAGGACTTTGCCCGCCATTATAACTGTGTCATCAACCCGACTCGTAGTTACGCTCCACAGGACAAAGCGCTGGTTGAGAATGCGGTGCATCTGGCCTATCAGCGTATCTATTACCCATTACGTGAAATGACTTTCTTCTCGCTGGAAGATCTCAATAGAGAAATTGCAGTACTACTGGAGCGTTATAACAATCTATTGTTCAAACGAAAAGAATCGAGCCGTATCGAGCTCTTCCAGAGTATTGAACGAGAATATCTCAAAGCCCTTCCCGCTGATCCATATGAACTGAAAGATTACAAAAGGGCCAAAGTACAGAAAATGGGTTACGTATACTTTTCTCCCGAGAAGTGTTATTATAGTGTTCCATACCGGTATATCGGAAAGGAAACAATGATCCATTACACCAGAAGTCGTATTGAGATCTTTTATAATCATGAAAGAATTGCGCTACACCCGCGCAATCTGACCAAAGGCAGCTACATCACCAACGCAGATCACCTGAGCAGCACACATAAGTTCTATTCGGAATGGAGCCCTGAGTTCTTTAGAAAAAAAGCGCTGCCACATGGGGAATATGTCCTGGCATGCATCGAAAAGATACTTGCTTCCAATGATTATCCCGAAATAAACTATAAACGCTCCCTTGGAATTATCCACCTGCACCGAGCCTATGGATCCGGGCGTCTGAACAATGCGTGTAAAAGAGCATTGGATACAGATAGCTGCTCCTATCTACGGATAAAGAATATCCTGAAAAACAATATGGACAGGCTGCTTTTATCTGTGAATGAGCTTGAGCCCCAAAAACCACATATACCTTTTCACAGCAATATACGCGGTGCTTCCGCATATGAATAATAAACAAAAATCAAGAACATGAACAATCAGACAGTTGAAAAACTACGCGACATGCGTTTAGGAGCTATGGCACAGTTACACCAGCAGTACGTTAAGGAAAACAGGCTCGAAGGTATGACCTGCGACGAATACCTCGCGTTACTTACTGACCATCAGTGGGAAGACCGGGAAAATAAAAAGATAGAGCGTTTGCTCAAGCAGGCAAACTTTAGGCATAATGCCAGTCTAGGTGATATAAACTACGCCAGTGAAAGAAATCTGGACAAAAATATGTTTGCGCGTCTGGGTACACTGGACTTTATGCTCCGAAAAGAAAACATTATTATCTGTGGTGCTTCTGGCACAGGAAAAAGCTACCTGTCACAGGCTCTCGGACATCAGGCATGTATTACAGGGGTAAAAACCTCATATACAGTAACTGCCAGACTGATCAAAAGGCTGAAATTGAGCAAAGTTGACGGAACATACCTTAAAGAACTGGAAAAACTAACGAAAACGGAACTGCTGATACTTGATGACTTTGGCTTACAGGCTTTTGATAGCCAAGATCGGGAAACACTGATGGATATTATTGATGATCGACATGGTAAAAGATCAACCATAATATCATCCCAAATACCTGTATCGGCCTGGTACGAGGTCATCGGCGGAGAGGGCACTATTGCGGATGCGATCTTGGACCGGATTGTAAACTCCTCACATCGGATAGACCTAAAAGGTGAATCGCTAAGAAAAGGAATATTAAAAAAGGAATAATCATAGCTTTTTTATATAATTGTATGATCTTTTAAGTGGCACGGTTTGACCGAAATCACTGGCATCATTACTCCGAAATACCCAAGAGTCAACTAGTTGTAAACAAGTTAAATGAATTCATTATTCATATGAAAACAGCCTATCTATACGTCCGTGTAAGCACAGACGAACAAAAGAAAAAGGGATACTCTTTGCCGGAACAAGAGGATAGATTACTGAAATACTGTGATTATAATCATATAAAAGTTCTAGGTGTTTACAGAGAAGATCATTCGGCAAAAGATTTTAATCGGCCAGAATGGAAAAAGTTGCTTGCAATAGTCAAGCAGAAGCCAAGAGAAGATAAGAACATACTCTTTATTAAATGGTGAATATTCCGACAAAAGTACACCACGGGTTCCGGACGAAAGTACACCAGATTTAGTGACCAATAACCCGAGCTATTTTACAACTGGATTGTATTAACTTTTCAAACTTAATGATTTTTTTTCTTTCTCAAAGACTTCCCCTGTAGCGAGAGTCTGTGTGCGGAAGCTGTCAATCTGTCCATTATCGCATCCGCAAGTGTTGGCTCATCAATAAAGTTGTACCATGCTTCAATCGGTAGCTTGGATGCCGAATCCTTAAGAAGAAATGGAACTCTGGAAAAACGGTAGGAGAGTGGTTACAAACCTCATTTTTTGCGTCATTGATAACCAAGGATTACAAAATTTTGTTAAAATTTTCGAACTCTAAATGAACATGCTTCAATAGCTTGGTTCATAGTTTTTTATGGGTATAAAAAAAGGAGCCACTTTCTATTAGCTGTCTCCCTACTTGGGTTACGAAAATTCAATAGAATTATTAGTTCCTGTATTACAATTTATTAAGAAGATAAAAACAGGCAAATAGAATTATATGCGATTTTCCCAGTTGATTCTATTTGCCGTTTTTTTATCTAAATCTTAAAGTTATGGGGAGCGTAACTTATTTATTATCAATATATTTGTTGTTGGTCTCTTTGATGCGTTAAATATGAAAACTCCGTGTATTTTATTTGCACACATAGAGCAAACGCCTCACAGGTTGGATACTAAATTGATTTATACTCTACCAATTTTTCGAGAATCTTTCTACAATATGGACTATTACGATCTAGTTCTAAACCTTTCTCGGCTATTTTTATAGCTTCTGTTTCCTGATTATTATTTAATAATAGCCAAGCAAGGCGAGAATAATCGGTAGCTTCACCTTCGTGGATTCTTTTCTTCATCGTTTCTATCACTTTATCTAGTAAAAGCTTTTTGTATTCGATATCTTTTGCTTCGGGATGGTTATAAAAGTAATTATTTATACGATTACACGCATCGCTGATGTAATGAAATTCAATATTAGGCAAAAGTACAAGCTCAGATAATGCATGACTTTCGCCTTCCCAGTCTTCCTCTATTTTGCAAACGTTTGCTAATCGATGCCAGATTTTAGCCTTCTCAGTTGTTGGTAAGGCTGTTTTTAGATACTCTCGAAGATAGTATTTGACCGATTCATAATCGTTATACTCTTCAAAGATGTCTGCTATAGAGATATGTGCTCTGGCATATTTTGATGCAATATATTCAAGTGTTGACAACTCCTTTTTAAAATCTTCAACAGAATCAATTCTTTTAGCTACTTCAATAAATTTGCGATCAATTTTGGGAGTTAGACCGTTGCTAATTGTGCTTTGAGACGTCGCGCCAAACTCCATTAAAAGCTTTCTGTCATCGAATATTTTGATCTTTTCAGGATATACCTCCAATTCATTTTTACCAAAAATAGTTGCCGCCAAAGGTACATTAATCATTGCCTCATCACTGTCTTCATTTAACAGTTCTATAAAGGAGCTTCGCAAAAGCTCGTCTATGCCTCCTTGGACATCTATTTTCTCGTTTTCTGGTCGCCAAAGTACAGCTTCGACCGCAATTTTCGGTATTAAAGTGTTCCAACTGCATAATGTTAAAAACACACGTTTTGCAGCTGGAGATAGAGTGTTAAAAGTTCGTTTGAATAGTGCAGTTAATATTTTATCTTGATCAGCTACTATTCTATTAATTTTCCCAATTTTCTTGGTTTTCGCTACTTCACCTAAAAGAATCTTAATAATGTAAGGGTGTCCGTCCGATTCTATAATCAAATTCTCTATATATTCTTCTGATAGTAAATTGTTTATTTCTAGTTTGTCAGAAACTATTTTGATTAGTTCTCTACACTCATAGTCATTCATTCCATGGATTTCAATGGGATAATCTGCTTTGAAATTTCTACTAATTCTAGAAGTTATTAAACACTTATTAGGATTTCTTATATATGTATTGATCCACTCAAAAACTTCAACAGGATTTGTTACAGTTTCGAAATTATCGAAAATATATAATGTGCTTCCGATACTATTCTTTGTTAATTCCTTCGAAAAAAAATCAAGAGAATTTGCTATTCTTTCATTTGGATAAGCGAGTTTGCAATATTCATCTGCGATATCTTTCTGATTCAATACTTTTGTTTGAACTTGTTTAGGTCCTTCAATAAGAAGATCAATATCTCTAGAACTAAACCAAATAATTAAATCATATCTGCCGAGACTTTCTTTTAAAGCCAATGCTCTTACAACATTTAAAGCTAAAGATGTCTTTCCAATACCGCCCCTTCCTAAAAGGGTGACAATAGGAAATCGATCCTTTTCTCCTAATACTTTTAATAGTTCATCCTCAAGTGATTCACGTTTGACATATTCGTCACTTGACCTAGGCAAATTTGTAAATGTATCTCCTAGTACTTCAAGCTCATTTTTTCCTTCTGTATGACTACTTGGTAATTCCGTAATTGGTATGAGATATTCTTTTGCATCGCTTTTCTGCCTTTCGTCAGTAAAGTAGGATATAGATTCGTAATTTTCATTTTTTAAATTTCCATTAGTATAAAAAAAATCTGAGAGCCCCGCGTCGGAGAACATCAACTCTATTTTCCTAGGCTTATCTAAGAAACAATATATTCCATTTTCAAAGTGATGATGGTTTTCCGATTTTAGAAAATTGAATTCTTCTGCTTTGTTGCTAATAGAAGATATTCTATATTTTCCCGAATAATTTCTATGAAGATAAGCCCACGGTCGTTTAAATGTGGTAAGATTCTGTACTATGAGATCAATAGAAAGTTCTAAAAGGGGAGCGGCGGCAGTGCACGGTTCTATTGTTGTAGCCCCGTGTCCCTTTGTTTTATTACGCAGGTATACAAACATACCGAACCAATTCCTCAATGGAGATTTTAAAGGAATTTCATCATGAGGAATTTTAAAAATCTCTAGTACCCGGTGTAAGTTTTTAATAGCTTGATATTGCCAATCATCTCCACTTGATCTTTGCATTAGTTCTTTAAGTTCGAAGTCTCTTATCTCCGAACAAAGCAGTTGAGCCGGAGGTCCAGTTAAAACGTCATCTATTGACCGAGCATATTCTCCAATAGAACTGCCTCTAACTAAAGAATAATATTGTCGATATCGAGTTCGCTCATTATCTTCATTTATAGCAGATACTAAGTATAAACTAATAGTTTTTGTTAAGCATTCCCCATATAGGAGTAGATCATAAAAATATGCTAAATCAGAATCTGATTTGGAAGACTCTAAACGACTCAACATTTGGTCAAAGGGTTTAAAATTCATTAGATTATTTTGTGGTTTTTATAATTAGTTTGCGGATTGAGAGAAACGTATCTCAATCTAAAAAAATGACTCGTCTTCGCCTATTGTAAAAGTAACATTTAAGAATTTATTAATCAAGTATATTATCGGGAATAAATACCTTATTAGTGAAAAAAAGTAAAATTTTATGTAAATTTAAATTATCACTTGTTATTTTTATCTTAACTAGAATTGAAAATAGAATTACGGTAATACGGATAATTTTTAACATTGGCTGAGAAATTTCAAACTCATTTTTATTTGTTTTTTATGGTTTTGCTTAAATTGGTCAATTCGCCTCGGAATCGCATGGCCTCAATGATTGTAATCTCCAATATTGGCTAAAAATGGAACTCATGTAAATGAGAAAGATGATTGTTAGTATTTAGATTTTTTATATTTAATGTCTAAATCTACAGCAAAGATCCATGTAGCTTGTATGCCGAATCCTTAAGGAGATATCGAACTCAGGAAAAATGGTAGGAGAGTGGCTACAAACCTCATTTTTTGCGTCATCGATAACCAAAGACTAAATATTTTTGTTAAAATTTTCGAACTCTAAATGAACGTGCTTTAATAGATTGGTTCATAGTTTTTTATGGGTATAAAAAAAGGAGACACTTTCTGTTAAGTGTCTCCTTAAGTGGACCTGGAGAGATTCGAACTCTCCGACTATAAAATTCTTTTATTAGAGGGTATTTACCCTTTATTTTTATTTTATATAGAAAATTTACTGTATATTTGAGGGTAAATACTTTCAGAAATGAAAAATATAGATGTAGATAAACTCCTTCAAGATATATTCAATGATGATGTATCATTTGATTTGAAATCACGCTTTGACGAAAAGATAGAGGAATACGGGATCACAAAGACAAAAGCACTTAAATTATTGAGTATAGACAAGGATGTATTTGAGGATATTATTAGCGGTACAGCCAAACAGCCAAATCTTATTCATGTTGTCAAAATAGCGGAGTTCTTGGAAGTCGGCGTGGACGACTTTATCCAGATGGTCCTTAAGAATCAGAATACGGAAAATATCACCTCAATAGATCGTGCGCGTAAAGTGAGATTTTTAATGAAAAACTTTGATGTGAAGACGCTTACTAAAGAAGGTTTCTTTGAGAACATTGATGACGTTGATCTACTAGTGGAACGAGTATTACATTATTTTGGTTATGATTCCATTAGGTCGTTTGAAGACGAACTGGTAACACCTTTGTATAGTAGGACTAAACGTAAGTTCTCAGATAAGATGAAAGACTTTTGGGTACGTTCTGCTTATCAAACATTCAAGCTGATAAACAATCCTAATGAATACGATCGTGAACGGCTTAAGGACGTTGTCGTTAATATGAAACCGTATTCACAAGATGTTAAGAATGGTCTTTATACAGTATGTAGAGCTTTATACAATATTGGAGTTACTGTAATATTTCAAAATTATTTGACAACGACTCATGTTAGAGGTGCTACTTTTATCATCAATAATAAACCTTGTATAGTTTTAACAGATAATCTGAAAAAATATCCTACCATCTGGTTTACACTACTACATGAGTTGCATCATGTTTTGTTCGATTATGATGCAATCAATACCAATAGTTACCACTTATCTGACGATGAAGATCTGTTTTTAATTGAAGAAAAGGCAAATACTTTTGCTCGGGATTATTTTTTGCCTAAGGCAGATTTTGATTATATCAAGACCTATATCAAAAATGCGTATGTTGTAGAGCGGTTTGCTAAAGACAAGGAGATCCATCCGTCGTTGGTATATTCATTTTATACGTGGTACCAAAAGGAACTTTATGATAAAAATTACCATGCTGCCTTTAAAGAGTTTTATCCCGATTATAAAGTTGCGGTTGCTCGGCTGAATCCAATTGCTTGGAAAGAGGACAGTGTACGAGTAACGAGTGAAAAAATAAAAGCTGTATTTGAAATCAATTAATATACTATTTTATGGAAGATAATAACAAAAAGAAAGTACAACAGGACGAAATTGTCAGTAAAGCAGATTTAGAGCGTCTAGAATTATTGCAGCGTGCCCATGAGAAAAAGGGGAAGCAATTAACTATTGATGGTCAATCCGGAAGCTTAAGGGAAATTGACGAACTCCGAGAGTTGGTTGGTAAACAATTAGAGAATCCTGAGGAAAAATATAATATTTATTACGGAGGTATTCGGAAATTGTTAATGGATCATCTGCCAAAAGGAGAGGAAGCCAAGGAACTGCGTAGTATTATCTATGATGAAAAGAATATCTTCTTAAATCTTGGTAAACGCAAATGTGATGGCGGAGGAGTACGTGGCTCTGATGGCCGCATGACTTTTCAGCCAGTTATGAACGAGATCTTAGATATCATTATAAAATGGGTAGGTAGTTCGCAAAATCCTTTTAAACTTTATCGTGATTTCTATATGCTCAACGAAAGACATGAATATCAACACGAAGAGTATGATGATACTACTGCGAGCGTGGCAAATGCGATGTTAGTTTTAGGTGATAACGTGTGATAGGAACTAATTTTCGGACGAGTATGTCGTTAAAGGAACAATATATCCCTATGTCCCCAATTAAGATATATTAGTGGTATCATAGGTGCAAAAAGGATGATGAATTTGAGATTTAATATGATTGATAATAATACCCTGATGTATAAAAATAAGTCAGTACTTAAGGCAATGCCAAACATGACTGGAAAACCAAACACATTTTACAAGTGTAACCTAATTTTCGGGATATCTTTGTTTCTTTTAACAATTACGGTTAGAACGAATGTAATCTATGATACTGTAGAAAATGTTAGTGTAGCATCCGCTATTATAACATTATGGAATTGGTTCATGCTCTTAAGTTTAGCTATTGCAGCTCTTCAGACTTTGGCACTTTCTTATAAGAATGGTGGGATTCAATACGTGTTTTTAAACATACTACTAGTGATCTGTTTGATTATTACGCTTATAGGTATGTTCCTTATTCCATCAGGAGCAATATTGTCATAATTTTCGTAAATTTACCCTATGAACCAACTGTCTCATTTACCCCAACACAAACAAGACGAATTAGCTGAAATCGTCGGAATTATCTGTGATATAACTAATCCGGCTAAGGTAATTTTGTTTGGAAGTCACGCCACTGGCAAGTGGGTAGAGGATGAGTATATCGATAAAGGAACAACCTATACCTATATTAGTGATTATGATATTTTGGTGGTTCTATCTGACAAGGAAAAAGGTGAGGAAGTTGAGGTTGCGAGTAAGATTGATAATCGTACAGGGAAGTTTAAAAATGAGGTAAGTGCGATTGTACATTCAATTTCTTATATCAATAGCGGTTTAGAAAGGGGGCAATACTTCTTTAGCGATATTGTCGAAGAAGGGATAACGCTCTATGATAGCGGAGAGTATTCTTTTGTCGAAAGTAAGCCTTTGACTAATGAACAGCTAAAGGAACTTGCTATTGAGGATTTCAATAAATGGGTTAAAAGTGGTTCAAGATTTTTGGAAGCCACTAAACTGCTGTATGATGATTTTTCTAAAAGGAATTTACCTTTGAACGAAGTGATGTTTAATCTTAACCAATCAGCAGAAAGATTTTATAGTGGCGTTTTATTAGTATACACCGGATATAAGCCTAAAACCCACCGTATTAAAGCTTATCGTAAATATGCTAAGCATGTCTCAGAAGATCTTTATCGAGTCTTTAGATATCCACCCACTGACGGTGAAGAAAATAGATTGTTTAAAATCTTAAACGATGCTTATATAGATGCCCGTTATAAAGACGATTATTATATTGCACCAAGCGATCTAAAAAAATTAATTAGTAAAGTTGAGAAATTAGAAGCTGTTGTCACTGACCTTTGCGAAGGCAGAATCAATTCCTTATAAGGCTATTTAAAATTACAGAGATCGTCAATCTTCACTTCCAAAGCTTTCGAGATTTGATGAATAATATAGATAGATGGCGTGACTCGGCCATTCTCGATCCTACTTATTGCTTGATAATCTTTAAAGCCAATTAACGCGGCTAATTGAGGTTGAGTTAATTCCTTATCTTGTCTTAATTCCTGAATCCGCGCACCTAGCTGTTTTCTGAATTTTATTTCCTTATCATCCATGTAAGCTAATGAATGGATAAAAAGAAATATTTTAATAAACATATTTGTTTAGTCTTAACTCTTTTTATATCTTTGTATAGTCATTCATTGGTACCAGCGTGAGAAACTGAAAACCCAATATGAATGAGAATTATAAACTTAAAAAAATACAAAAAATTCGTAGAGAGGGCCTCCCTCCTTTATATAAGGATATGGTCGCGTAGTTTCTCACGCTCAACCATTGAGCAGGGGAGGTTCCCTTTCTATTCATCATATGCTGGGAGTATAGTATTTAAGGATCAATTGATTCTTAAAATTTGCCCTCCGGAATAGTTTTTAAATAATTATTCCTTTTCGAATTCAGGTTCGGAGAGGAATAAATCAGTCTACAAAAAGTCTGAACTTCTTAAACTGATGCGGTATCGTTTTTATTAATCTCCGTGTAATTGTTTTATAACCGCATTTGAGACGCCATTTTATTTACCTCGTGTGACTTTTTTCAAAGGGACCATCATATGCGTTAATTTAACGCAATGGAATCATTTTGCTTAAAGTTATGCCCTAAAAACTTAAAAAATGAAACCCAAATGCAATTTCATTCTTGCCTTAGAAAGAACGCTTTATGACGTTCATCAATCTGATTACTACCCGCTAAAAGATATTGAAGCTTTTTGGAAGCAATATCCAATTGGTATGATCAAAGACGATCTTATTGAACTCCAGTCAAAAGTAAATTCAGAACAACTTTCTGCATTCTCACTAGACTTATTGAAAGCTCTTGTTGCTTATCTGTCAGCACATTTAAGCAATTTGGATTTGACTCCACTATCTCTTTCAGAAGTTTTCGAAACTAGCAAAGAAGAGCTAAAGGCATCCGAGGAAATCTCCGATTTCTTTAATCGCGTATCCCAATCCAATACCAATTCCTAAAATAATGAAAAAATTAACAATGCATTTAATTCGCTTTTTAAAGCCATTGAAGAATACAACAATGCTTCTGACATGCATTGCAGTATTTCATATGTTTAGTTTATCAGCTCAGACGCCCCGCAAGGACAGCGGGGCTGATGGGCTTCTTATCAGTCCGCTCAAAGTAGGGGATATCATTCCAGAAGAACTTTGGGATCTTTCATTAAAGGCTACTAACCATCCGGATGCTAAAACCAACATCTTCCTTCAAGATTACCAGCTTAAAAAATTAATTATTTTGGACTTCTGGGCCACCTGGTGCGGCCCTTGCATCAAAGGACTCAATCAGCTCGATAGTATCAAGGCAACCTTATCCAATGAGTCTATCGAATTTATAACTGTCTCAAATGAAGATGAAAAAAAGGTATTGAAAAAAATGACTGATAACCAGTGGAGATTCTTTTCTGTATATGGCGATAACAAGCTCTCTCGGTACTTCCCACATCAGGTATTGCCTCACTTGGTCTGGATCAGGGACGGGAAAGTAATGGCGATTACCGGGCATGAATATTACGATATCGCTTATTTTAAGAAAGCTTTGGCAAAGCCACTAAACCTGACGGAAAAAGTTGTCCCATTGATCTTTGATGCCAACAAATCTGCTTATGAAAATCTGGTAGAGTTTTCCACCGATAAATACCTTCATCGAAGTGTCCTGACTGAATACATCGAGGGCTTATCGGACAATCTTGTCCAACAAACGGATAGTACCCACCTCTACACAAATATGTCTCTGGCCACGCTTTTAGTACAGGCAAATCAGCCTGAAATTCCGATGGCAGGGCATTTAGGCCGCCTGATATTTAACTGCGCCGACTCAGTGAAAGATCGCATACTGATGCCTGCTAAAAGTTTAAATAAGATGGAACGTGCCATTTGGCTACGTGAAAATGGATATTGCTATGCCATAGAAAAGAGATCAAATAAGGGGACGGAATCTATAAAAAGGCAGATGATTGACGATATCAATGGGCTTCTAATGGATAAATGGAACGTCAAAGCTATGGTAAAGCCGACAAAAGTACCTGTATGGGCACTGAAAAGGATTGCCAAGGTGAATAAACTAAAATATCTAGGTAATGACAAGCCCAAAATATGGGATGATAATACACTTATATATTATAGAAATGTGGAGATCGCTGACCTGATATCCAATTTAAATTACATCAATCCTGATCTGGGTATTCCCATAGTCGATAATACTCAAATAGATTTCCCGATAGATGTGCAGATGACCGTCGATCGGGATCTAGCACGCAATCTGAAAGCGCTAAATTCAGATTTGGCCAGCTATGGATTGAAACTCGTACGTAGTCAGGCTACCTTAAATATGCTTGTATTTGAAAATTTAAAAAGATAGTATTTTATGAAAACTATAATTTGCATACTGTGTATGCTGCTGATAAACTTTGGTCGCAGCTATGCACAGTCAAAACATCAAATTCGGATACTTTCTGAAACTGATCATAGGCCTATTGCGCATGCCACAATGGATCTTTTGAATGCTAAGACTTCTTTAAAGGCTGATGAAAATGGTGCCATCACGCTGACACTAAAAGATTCCTTGCATGTCATTGTTCGCTCAATGGGTTTCAGATCAAAAACGCTTTGGCTATCATCAGCGATTAATACGATCCATTTAACTGAAAATAATACCATGCTCGACGAGGTGACTGTGAATACGGGGTATCAGTCTTTTCGAAAAAGTAAGGTGCCCGGTTCTTTTGTGGTTATCGATAGTGCATTGCTGAACCGAGCTATCGGCACTGATGTCATCGCAAGGTTGGAGGGTGTCACATCGGGGCTTCTATTTGACCGAAGAATGGATAATATCCCCGTATCCCAGCCGACATCACTTGTCGCGAACGGTAAACCTCTAAACCTCAATGTGAGGGGACTGAGTACAATTGAATCGGATATGGCTCCGCTGATTGTACTCGACAATTTTCCTTATGAAGGGGACCTAGCCAGTATCAATCCCAATGATGTGGAGAGCATTACAGTTCTGAAGGATGCTTCGGCGTCGGCCATTTGGGGTGCAAGAGCTGGAAATGGGGTTATTGTCATCACAACGAAAAAAGGACGTTATAATCAAGGGAATGCTATTTCCTTTTCGGCCAATCTCTCTTATAGCCCCAAGCCCGACCTGTTTAAAAATCAGAATTATTTGGCATCACGCTCGTTTATTGATGTGGAGCGGTTGCTATTTGATCAGGGTTTTTATAATACGGCACCGTCCAACCTCAATGCGCTAAGCCCTGTGGTTGAATATCTGCAACAGGCAAAGGACAAGGGCATAGATCCGAATGAAGTAGCTGCACAATTGGATAAATGGGCTGAATTGGATGTACGCAATGATTATGAGAAATATTTCTATCGTAACCGGATCAATCAACAGTATAGCCTTGGGATGAATGGTGGTACGGAGAGATTTAAGTATGTGGTATCGGGTGGCTTTGATAAAAACTTGGCTGATGTCCGTGGAAGTGGCTATCAACGGATCACCCTGCGGGCAATGAATAACATCAAGTTGACCAAGGATTTGGAGTTTTCTACAGAAATAAATTTGATAAAGAGCCTCTCGGATAACAATGGCTTGGAATATGGCGCAATACAGCAGGTTACAGGCAAACAATTATATCCTTATGCGCAGTTTGCCGATAGGGACGGGAATGCCCTGCCGATCATCAAAAACTATAGGCCCTTTGTCACCGAAAATGCGCTAAACGAGGGTTTGCTGGACTGGGCGTACCGTCCACTGGATGAATTAAATCTGGTGAAAAATCAACTAGAAAATAACGCCATCAGATGGAATGCGGGGCTGCGGTATCGGATCTTTGCGCCATTGTCACTCGATCTCAATTATCAGTACCAAAAGCTGGATGATAATGGGCGGATAGATTATGACAAGGATAGCTATTATGTCCGTAACTATGTCAATACCTATACGCAGGCAGATGGTACCCGGATCTATCCCAACGGAAACGAGCTTCGGGATACGTATGACCGTACGGTTTCGCATGCTTATCGGGCTCAGCTTAATTATAGCCAAAAGTGGAATGATCATGCCCTGACAGCGATAACGGGTCTGGATGTGAGACAGTCCCGTATGACCCGTAGTTTTTCAACCTTGTATGGGTTTGATCCGGATGTGGTCAGTTCGGTTACGCGACTGGATTTTGTTAACCGATACCCTACACGCCCGCGGGGTACAACAAGCCTGCTGCCTGCACCGCCCTCCGGAATGTTGGATTATCTGGACCGCTTTGTCTCTTATTACGCAAATGCGACCTATTCTTACCTTGATCGCTACACGCTTAATGCCAGTATCCGTAAAGACGAGTCAAACTTGTTTGGTGTCTCGACCAATCAGCGTGGAGTTCCCTTATGGTCGGTGGGAGGGCTATGGGAGATCGATAAGGAGCATTTTTATCGTCTTTCCTGGTTGCCTTCACTTCGCCTGCGTGCATCTTATGGTGAAAGTGGCAATGTCAATAAATCGGTATCGACCTTTACGACCGTGTCTTATGCCAATAATTCAACTACGGGATTATTACAAGGCACGATATCAAGCCCGGCAAATCCTTCGCTGCGCTGGGAAAAGGTGAAACAGACGAATCTAGGGCTTGATGTTTCGTTTCTTGAAAATAGGGTCAGTCTAAATGTTGATTACTACCAAAAGAAGTCTTCCGATCTGATCGGGCAGGTGGCCATAGATCCTACATTAGGCTATTTTATGGGCAGCAATCCGGCCATGAAAACCAACTATGCCGCAATGGAAACAAAGGGGGCGGATATTAAATTGAATACACGTAATCTCACAGGTAGAGTTAAATGGAATTCGGAACTGCTCCTATCTTTTGTACGCGATAAAGTCACGGATTTCAAAACAACAAATACCAATCTTGCTACTTATTTTACAACTTATAGCCCCCCGATTTTGGGCAGGCCACGCTATGGTCTATACAGTTTTGCATGGGAAGGATTGGAGCCGAGCACGGGTGACCCGCTAGTGAACTATAACAATACGATTGGTAAGGAATATACAGCCTATATAAATTCGTTAGGCTTGGATGATCTTATTTACCATGGCCCACAGAGCGCTCCGGTGTTCGGGAGCTTGAGAAATAGTTTTTCTTATGATCAATTTTCCTTTAGTTTCAATCTGACATTTAAGATGGGTTATTACTTCCGCAGGAATTCAATCAATTATTACAACCTTTTTTACAATGGAGCCGGTCATCAGGATTATGAGAAAAGATGGCAGCAGCCTGGTGATGAACTAATCAGCCAAATCCCTTCTTTTCCCAAGCAGTTCAATGATATCAATCGTGCGCTAATCTTTGAACGGTCGCCCGAGCTGGTCGAAAAAGGTGATCATATACGGCTGCAGGATATACAATTGGGCTATGATTTTAGCGGTAAACAATTAAATCGGTTTGGTATTCGCTCATTGCGCTTCAATATGTACTGCGCCAATTTGGGAATCTTATGGCGTAAAAATAAACAGGGTCTAGATCCTGATTATCCGACCACGGTCATTCTTGCCCGACCAAGTTATTCTTTTGGACTGCAGGCAAATTTTTAATAAACCCAAATAGATGTTTTATAATAAAATAAATAGATAAACATGAAATTTCTAACAACCATATGCTTTCTGGTGATAGCTAGTCTCTTTTTATTACTATCCTGCAAGAAAGATTTTCTAGATGCGAAGTACGATAAACGGAAAAATGTACCCTCGACCGTGAAAGATTATCAGGCGCTATTGGATAACGCATCGGTATTAAATGCGGGGCAACCGATTATGGGGGAATATGCAGGTGATGATTATGAAATACTTTTTCCACGTTGGCAGAATCTCACGAACCTCTATAAGTATACCTATATTTGGTCCGATGAATTGGAGGTCATAAATGACGAATTTGTGGACTGGACAGAGGGATTCCGTAAGATATATATTGCCAATGTAGTACTGGATGGCCTGTCGTCTTTAAATCAGAACAAGGTAAACGTAGCTGAGCGTAATGATTTTGATAATGCCAAAGGCGGAGCTTTATTCTACCGCGGATCGTGCTACTACCAGCTGGCGCAGGAGTTTTGCAAGCAATACGAGCCACAATTGGCTGAAGCCGATCTCGGTCTGCCGATTAGATTGACTTCGGATCTGAATATCCATGTAGATCGATGTACATTGTCGGCTACTTACAAGCAGATGCTTGACGATTTGCAGACAGCGGCTGTATTGTTGCCGGCTACTGTCTCGGTAAAAACCCGGCCATCTAAAGCCGCAGTGTATGCGATGCTTGCCAAAGTGTATCTACAAATGGGAGATTACGCTAATAGCTTTAAATACGCAGATTTATGTCTTAATTTGCAGCATGAATTACAGGATTTAAATGAATTAAACTTGACGGCAAGTTTTCCATTTGCCATGTTTAACAAGGAGGTGATTTTTCACGCTACGCTCTATTCCTCCGCAGGGATGACGCAAAGTAATGCGCTCGTCTCGGAAGAATTGTATCAACAGTACGAAAATGATGACCTACGGAAGATTGCTTATTTTAAGACTTCTGGCGATAGATATACGTTTAAAGGGTCATTTGCTGGAAGCGCCATACTTTTTGGAGGTATCACTACTGCTGAGCTGTTTTTAATCCGTGCCGAATCTAATGTGAGGCTTAAAAATATTGCTGCTGGAAAAGCGGATCTGCTTAATGTATTAACGAATCGGTATCGAAATAATAATATTGTACTCGGTTTAGATAATCAACAACAGTTATTGGCGAAGATTAAAGAGGAACGAAGGAAGGAATTAGTATTCAGAGGAATCCGATGGAGTGACATCAGAAGGTATAACATCTTTGATAAAGATAATATCAAAATCATTCGTAATTTGAATGGACAGGCGTTTGAATTGAAGCCTATGGATAAACGTTTTGTTTTTCCATTTCCGAAAGCAGCGATTGATTTTGGCGGATATGAAAATAACTAAACTAAAAAATCAGCCTAGTAAATTTACTAGGCTGAATTGCAGATATTCGTTATAAAATCTTATTGTTCATCTTTATAACGTTTGTTACTATTATCTGCATCATTTGGGGATGAGATTTCCGGATTGCCCATGCCATCTACTTGTTCGTCCGTAAGCCCAACAGCACAAAGTGTCGTAGGAATTGTGCTTGTACATTGAAGCTGTGGTAATCCATCTTCACCAGTAGGAATGGCAGAACCAAAGTTTCCGGATGGAGTCACCTCGAACCAATGAAGGTCAGCAAGTTTGTTGGTTTCTTCCTTTTTTAAGCCTGCTGACATTAACACTAAAGCAATCGCTCCTGCGGTAGCGCCTCCTCCCAGAAGAGACAATACCATTTTTTTAATTTTTTTCATACATCGTATGTTTAGTTTGGTTTGTAAATATTTGCCTCCAATTCATCGTATCGGTAGCAGTAAAGTTTTTTTGCTTGAAAAACTTTACAACACTAAATTACTACCTGATCTCACCCTCGCGTTAGGCCAAACTTGATTGATCGATAGGCCAAGTTTGATAAGGGCAATTTATAGATAGCCTTGATATTCGGTCAATAAATAAGGATATCCCTTTGGAAATTCACCATAGGTATGGAGGTAGGCGAGCACGATGGCGCACACTTCGCGCAGGTTAAACATTTCGATGATGGTCGGTAGGTCGAGCGGATCAATCGTCGAGCTATCGTAGGTACGGAGTATAGCATTGATATCTGCTTTAACCGATTCACGCCGCTGCTCTTTTTCATGGGAGTCGAGGTTACTGAATAATAGTTCTTGATATACGTTTTGAAGATCGACAACTTGTAAAATCTCATTGTGCCAATAATCGAGCTGAAAGCCATGTTTTAGCAAAATCCGAAATAATACCTCCAGACAATAGTGCAGTTCCATCGCCTCCATGTAGGGCGGCGAAAAGGTAAATACCATCAAATTCGCCCAGTTTTTATCAATTTCTCCATTCTCATGCGCCAATTGGATCACCAGATCTTCCATTGTCATTTCATCGAAATAATACATGTCGCCGTCATGATTTCGATAGAGGTTACTGACAAAAGTGATTTCAGTGAGCATGCAGGAAATTAAGTAAAATAGCTCTAAGTAATCGTAGCCAATCGGTGGAAAGCAGATGTATAAATAATCATCAAGGCTTAATTTTTCTTCGGGCTGATCCACATGCGCGCTAACATCAGAGGAGGGGTCTGTCTCCCATACACTTGCGCTATCACTTTCCAGATAACAGTCATAAAATAGCTGCCGGCTGTCCATGAGTTCCTGATGAAAGCTGCTTTCCTCCCAACCGCCAGGCGCCAACAGGCTCATCAGCTGCGGCAAAGCATCGTAAGCGTCTTGAAGGATGGCATGGGTAGTATTAACATCCAGTGTTTTTCTTTCTATAAAATTCATAAGAAAGTCGATTTAGTTTGATTTTTTATCGCGTATTTTGTTCGAGTTTTTGTTTAAACAGAGCGCTCGTCAAACCGGTCATCTTTTTAATAAATCGGTTCATTTCGCTCGGGCCACTAAATCCGACTTCATGAGCAGTAGTGCCCAGCTTATCGTGCTCCACAATAAGCTGCTCAATATAATCGAGAAGCAGCAGGTTGCGGTAGTCCTTCATACGGATACCGTAAAATTTGTGGAATTCGCGGCTGAGCTGTTGCGCGTCTGTCAGAAACACTGCAGCTACTTCTTTGATCAGCGCTTGAGCACCGCGCTGCAGGATCATAATATCCAGTAGCTGTCGGCAACGCACTGCAAGATGATTGTTTATGTCAGTGTCACCCAGAAGCTTGAACCGGCTTAGATCGATCAGAAAAATCAGATGTTTGAGGAGAATATGCTCGTTGTTGAGCGTATTGGGGTTGAGTATGCTGAAGAGGATACACAGGTATTTGACAGTAATGGGGCCCACACGAAAACCCACACTTTTGAGCGAAGTTGTTGACCCCTCTTTTTTTGCCTGAACCAGGTGTTTGAGAAATGAAAATTGTTGAATGGCCGGCGGCCTGAACATACCGGCATCCACAACAAAGCCAACCAGTATATGATGGCCAGTAGGTAAATGTAAACGATAATGGCCTGCCGCAACGTAAAAATAAGTCCCCTGAGAGGGAGACAGCTCGAAACGGAATGCCTGATCCAGCCTTTCCCCACAAATCTGCACCTCGTCCAATAGCGGATAGATGACATGAAGATCGTGCATGTAAACCTCAATCGTCAGATCGGTCGACTCGTTGATCCAGTACTCGTATGCGTAGAGATAGGCATATCGGCCGTCAAAAGTTTGTTCGCTGATCTGATTGTGTATGGATCGCCAATGCCTCTCCTTGGCATGGCGAATGGGGTAACTTAATGGATGTGGAGGATCATCAACGCGCTTATATTCTTTACTGAATACAATTTTGAAGGTTTTTTTCATCTACTAACAACTAGTTATTATATGATTTTATGAAGATCTACTGTAAAGACCAAATAAAATGGTACATAACGGTATTTTTCATGCAAATAACCAAAGTGTAGGGTAGATGACATTTTCAGATTGCACCTGACAGATTTATGCTGTCGTTGTCTTGCAGTTGACCATTTGTACTGTATGTACATTTTTTTTTGAAATCATTTTTCTTTGACGACATCTTTGTTGCCATTGGATCCAATAGAGAGTTTTAAAATTTCTGGCCGGGGAAGGTACAGCCCAAGGCCAGAAAATGGTTCAACAAACGATACGATGAAATGGAGTCAACATGTGATTAAATGTGAAGAGGTATAGATATGCAGCCCTATACCGAATGGGGAGTGTGCTTTTGCGAAAGAAATCACTCCCTTAATTAACCCAATTGATGTCGGCTATGTGAAGGACATACGTAACCGAAAAAAACATGGTATTTTCAGCGGCAATCCTGTAATTTTCTGTTTGTCGTAATTTCACCTTCCTGTTTTGAGTCTCAATTAATAATATTTTTGTTTATATTGAAATTAAATAAATATTTTAGGTAAATTTATTTTTCTAAACCTTTTTAAATTATAAAACCTTTGTTTTAATGAAATCGCATGGATAAGTTAAATTATAGACTATTGATCGTTGATGATAATCCAGACTCGTTGGTGTATATTTTAATGTCATTGAAGGAACTTCCTTTTATCAATGACGACATAAAAATTGTTCAAAAGCCCATAGAAGCCCTCAACTACCTAAAAGAAAATGAGGTCGATGTGTTGATGCTAGGTATGGATCTTGGCGATAAGGAGATTGATGGGATCAAATTGGCCAGTTTGATCCCCAATCCTCCTGTCATGGTTGCCTGTTCAGCACATACAGATTATGTATTTAAGGCAAATGAGGCTGGTTTTTACACCTATTTCAGTAAAAAGATCAGTTTCAATGTATTGAAGGCCAAAATGGAAGATGTGGTCGAAAAGGTGGATAAGAAATTGCAGGAACAAAGTAGAGAAGTGAAAAGTTTAACGATGAAAGATCTCAATAACGATACGATTCAAATAGACGTTGACCAGATTTTTTATGCGCAAGTAGACAACGATATAATCGATATTTATTTGGAAAAAGATAAGTATCAAGTTAAAGGAAGCTTAGGAGGACTGCAGGCTAACCTTCCAGCAGCCATGTTTGCCCGCCCCCGGATAAATACCTTGGTCAATCTTTCCAAAATTGACCTCTTGCGTTCAGGTGAACTTCATTTTGTCAAACCAAGAAATGGTTTCCCTATTACGGTGACCCGCTCTTATAAAGATAATTTTCGGCATCAATATGAAGTCTATAGACAGAATAATAAATAAAAACCGGTAGGGCTGCGCCATTTCATGGCATCAATCAATGCAATAATTTATGTTACAATTGAATGAAATCGTACAATTGCTGCGAGAAATTAACGACAAGCTGTCCTGCACAGCCTACCAAATCATGCCAAATGAAGGAACGCAGATAGGCTGGAATGTGGACGAACTGATGACTCGTATGGCTGTGGTATCACGCCTCGGGATCTCCGAACGTACGTACAACCGCTGGGTAAAATCGGGAGTACTCAAACCCATTTGCCTGGGCAACAAGCATTATTACCGCGAACAGGACCTCCAGGATGCGATTAAGCGAAGCATAAATCGAGGTATGATCTAACATTGTTTTCTAAGGCTGATCTTTGGGAAAAGATTGGCCTTTTTATTTCGAGTGCACGAAGTGAACCAAGCTAGTCGCTGCTTCCTCTTTGGGATTACGTTGGGATTAGACCGCCCCTCGGTTGCCTATTCTATGGTATTTCTCTGTTATCTGTTTGCTTACCCTATACCATTTCCTTGCTTATTCTTTGCCATTTGTTTGCTTATTCATTGGTCTTTCTTTGCTGTTTGGTTGCTGTTTCTTTGCCTATTGCTTGCCTATAGTTAGCTTTTTTACGGCAACTTACAAGCCATTACCTGGCCTTAATGCTAACTAATTAACCTACAAATGGTCTCAAATTAACCTCAAGCAGGTAAATAACGATCAATTCAAAAGCAGGCGAGTCTGTATGAAGATCGCTCGAAAAGCACAACGTTTTCCATCAAAATGCTGGATTTGATGTCGTCGGAAATGGCATTTTCAGTCAAGTGGCGTCAGATGGCGCCATAAAGCAAATTCCTTTCATACACCGCTTTACCTTAGTACCATGATATCAAAGTAGTGGCTGCCTGCAGCGCCACTTTAGGGTTTAACAATTTAAAAAAATAATAACATGGCAAGATTTGTAAAAGGGATTCACGGATCCTATAGCGGAAAAGTTGGGAATGTCGTCGGAAGTTCATGGCGAGGAATAGATTATGTACGTTCGTTACCAAAAAAGAGTAGCAAGGCTTCGTCAGAAGCGCAGCTGGCACAGCGGATGAAGTTTGGGATGACGACCAGTTTTCTCAAGTCCATCAAAGATATCCTGATGCTTGGGTTTTCAGACAGCAAGCTAAGGAACAAAACAGGCTATAATGCGGCCTTTCAACAGCTGATCAATCATGCTTTTCGGGGCAACTACCCGGATTTTACGATAGACTTCGCGGCAGTCAAAATTGCCAGTGGCAGTCTGGCAGCTTTGGTTGGCTTAGTTGTAGGTGAGGTGGCGCCTCGGGTGCTAAACCTGACCTGGGATCCGATCAACAATCGTTTTAATGCCTTTGATGACGATCAGGTGCTGGTCATTCTGTACGATGAAGCGGACAACCTCTTTTTTGCATATGAAGGTGCGACGAGATCGGACGCAGCGATAGATATCGTGCTGCCGGATAGCTATACAGGAAAGAAAATAGTGGGCTGGTCTTTTAATATCCATCGGGATGGGCTGATCACTTCAACGAGCCAATATTTAGGGGAGTTTGTGTTGAACTAGCTGCATCTGCATCAAGGGAGGCTGTTCTTTTAAGAGCACCTCCCTTTCATCCTGAATCCCATTTACTATTAACAAATTAAATACAAAATAAATGGAATCCATACAAAAACAACTGGTCTCGGATATCGAGGATATCTATTGGCCGCTAACAGGAAGACAGGTGCTTGGCATTGTACTGGTAGGTCTCCTCATATTTTTTATTTCAGCAGGGCTTTTGCTACAGGCGATCGATCCCACAGCGGGAATATTGGATCTTGGTGTCCTCTCCGTGCTGCTCTTTGCCGTATTGGCTGGCGCGGTGGCTATTTATTGCTGCTGCTGGCTCCAGGAAATACTGTGGCAGCCTTTTAAGTTTTTCCGTCAGGAATTTAGTTTTCACTTTAATCAATTGACATCATGGCAACAATGCATTATCTATTTTTCGGTTTTCTTTCTGTCGTTGTTCTCGTTCTTAGCCGTTTTGGCAATACTGCTGTAGGCGGCCATATACTGACAGGCAACAATGCTAAGCCCCTAGGCACCGCTTCCGCAGTGGTGCATGGAAATGACAAATCAGTAAAATGCTGCGCCAGCACGGGTGTACGCGAACGCATTGTCGATATTGCGGTACACGAAATTGGTGTGCAGGAAGCCGGAGGCAATAACGATGGCATACGGGTCGAGGAATACCTAGCGTATACTGGTCTTGGAAAGGGCCATGCCTGGTGTGCGGCTTTTGTCTCCTGGTGTTATGGCCAGGCGGGCCTTGCTGTTCCGCGCAATGCCTGGAGTCCGGCACTTTTTCCAATGGCCCGGCGTTATACAGACCAGCAGATCGGGCAGGGGAGTGTACGCCAGGCAGATCTTTTCGCGATCTATAGCTCCAGCCACCAACGTATCAACCATGTGGGGATTGTGCGAAAAAAGGAGGGCAATTGGATCGTGACTGTGGAAGGGAATGTGGACAATCGTGTGTTGTGCAAGCGGCGTCCTTTGGCTATCATTTATACTTTTTCAAATTGGCTGGATTGAGGGGAGGGGATATGGAAATGTACATGTACAAACGGTTGTTTTTTCCTATAGTCTTCTTGTTATTTTGTTCCTGTAAACTTTATCAAAGCGAGCGGAAAGAAGCTCTGCGGGAAGAACAAACGCAGTCAAAATACAAGCAGCAACTCGATATTTGGTACAGCGGACAGAGAGATAGCCAATCGCGGCATTGGCTTTTTTTGACGGATAGCAGTTTTCGCTTTCATCCCGATAGTGGTTTGATCGGTCAAAAGGGGCAGTTGGCCATGCTGGAATCTCAGGTAAAGATAAGTAATAAACAGGGGGCTTCTACAAACAGCAGCGCTAGCCGCGTAAAAACGCTGCAGCAGGAAAGCACAGAAAAATGGAGCGCATGGGCATTCCCCAATCTTTGGCTCATCGGATTGCTATTAGTGGCATTTGCACTGGCTTGGAAGTTTCGAAGCTTTTTTTAAAACATGATGTTGCTCGCAATCATCGATGGGCAAACATAAATTCCATTGATAGAGAATTTCCTTTTTCGGTCAATCAGGAGGTTTGGTCAGTAAACAAGAAAGCCGCAAAGAAGAATATTATTTGCGGCTTTCTTTTGTTCAGTGCTTATGACAATAATGCGATGTCAATAGCCCTTCTGTATTTATTTTTTTACTTCTGGAAGCTGAACGATCTTGATAACGTTTTGATCACTGATATAGCGTTTGGCAGCCGCTTTAACTAGCGCTGGGGTCAGCTGATCGCGCAACGATGCACGTTCAAAAATGCGGTGCATATCATCGCCATTATACAGGTTGCTGTACAGGTAATTCGACCAGAAATCATTTGTTTTTAGTGCGGATTCGTAGTTTAGCTTGTCATTCGCTTTGAATTTGTCGAGATTGGCAACAGAAGGTCCTGCAGTCTTTAATTTCTCAATTTCCTCAAGCGAATACTTCGCTAGTTTGTCCGCGTTGGCCACCGAACAGCTAAAAGCTACCGTAAGGGTATAACGGGCATCAGGCAGCTTGCTATAATCCATCTGGATCGATGGCGAATACACACCGCCTTCTTCTTCACGTAGCCGTTCCAACAAACGGATATCCAAAACTTCCCGAAAGGCCTGTAAAGCTATGTTATTTGCTTCACTATAGTCATATGGGCCCGAAAGAACAAGATAGACCATCGCTTTATCTTCTTTGCTCAGCGCCAGCTTTTTCTCGATCTTCCCCGCAGGGATATGAATGTTTAAATCACGGTAAGCAGGTGCCTTCGACGAGATGCTGGGTAATCCGCCAATATACTTGGCAAGCAACGGTTTTATTTTTTCAATGTCAAAGCTGCCAACAAAAGCAAAATTGTAGCCCGAAGCATTGGCAAAACGTTCTTTGTAGATGTCCAAAGCACGCTGCGGATTGATCTGATTGATCTTCTCCATGGTTAACCCCGTGCGACGAACATTATTGCCCGACAGGATAGCCATGACCGAGTCTTGGAATACAGCGTCGCCATTCTTATCGCGGTCTTTAAGCCCGTCTTTGGCATTGGCCAAGATACCCGCAACAATAGCGGTATCTAGGCGAGGCTCTGTAAAGTAGCCGTACATCATCTGCAGGGCAAGTTCCAGGTCTTTGTTGTTGGCATAGCCGCTCACGCCCTGGGCAGTCTCACTGATAAAGGGGGATGCCGAGGCCGTTCGTCCGGCTAATGATTTTTCAAATTGTTCGGCTGTATAGTTGCCCAGCCCGCTGGCAGCAATGAGGCCAACGGCATTGGTCGCGCTCTGAAAATCTCGATCATCGTAAAGTGATGTTCCGCCATAGGAATATCCTTGAAAGGTGATCTGATTGTTTTGGTAGTTGGTCGGTTTTAAGAGTACCCGGACGTCGTTGCTCAACGTCAAGGTCGTGGTTCCTAACCTGCTGTCTTTTTCTTCTTTAACAATTGTACCAGATTGAGCTTCCCGTTTGAGCAGTGGCAGATCGCTTGTTTCTTCGGTGAAGGCCGTCTGTTTTTCTTTGGACAAGGTAGCGATCCAACTGTTGATATCGGCCTCTTTCGGCAGATTTGCTTTATCCGCTTCAGGTGCAGTCACAATAATATCGCGGTTGCTATCGGTTAGATACTGTTGCAAGAGCCGCTGGATGTCCGAAAGGCTGACCACCGGAAGCATTTCGCGCGTCAATTTCATCTCATGATCGATACCCGGAGAGGCTACCCCGTTCAGAAAATGCTGAATATATTCCTGTACATATTGTTCGGAGGCAATCTTGTCCTTTTCTTCGAGCATATTTTCCATTTGGTTCATATAGGTATCCTTGGCGCGTTGCAGTTCTGCGGCCGTAAAGCCATATTGTTTCGCCCGCAAAAGTTCACGCCATACAGCGTCAAAACCTTCTCTCAGACGACCTGGTTTGGCCGTGAGTTCGATCTGAAATACATCTAGTCCACCCATAAAGCCACCCAATGATGCGCCACCGCTCAAAAAGGGCGGATTCGCTATGCGAAATAATGGACTATATCGCCCTGCCATCATGGTGTTAAATAAGGTCTTGATCAGGTTGTGCTTATAGTCGGCGAGGTTCTGTAATTTACGTTCAGGGTGTTTGATGCTGATATTGATGGATGTTGCGGTAATTTCAGGATCCGTCACCACCATAAATTGATTTTTGCCCTGCAGTGGAATGTGGTATGTTTTTCGAGCTGTTGGCTGCAAAGGATTTTTGAGCAACGAAAACTGTTTTTTCAGCGTTCGCTCGGTCTGGTCGACATCGATATCACCGACGACAATAACGGCTTGGAGGTTGGGGCGGTACCAGCTTTTATAAAAATGCTCAATTTCCTCATAAGGGAAATGTTGAATGACTTCTTCGGTACCAATTGGAATGCGCTGTGCGTACAGGGAATGATTGAGCGCAACAGGTAAAGTCTTGTCCTGGATGCGCTCACCCAGGCTCTTGCCGGCACGTTTTTCTTCCAATATCACGCCACGCTCTTTGTCGATTTCACGATGGGTCAGACTGATACCCTGCGCCCAGTCTTGAAGGATCTGAAATCCATTGCTGACGAGTTCGCCATCATTGGATGGTAGCTGCAGTTGGTAAACAGTTTCATTGAAGCTGGTATACGCGTTGATATCGGCTCCAAAGCTGATCCCATTTTTTTGCAGGTAGTCAACCAGGCTGTTGTCGGGATAGTGTGTCGTGCCATTGAAGGCCATATGCTCCAGAAAATGCGCCAGCCCACGCTGCTTTTCGTTCTCCAGGATAGATCCCACCTTGTTGACTAGATACATATAAACGCGTTCTTGGGGTTCGGTATTCTTACGGATATAATAGGTGAGTCCATTGGCCAGTTTACCATAACGGACACTTTTGTCAAAAGGTAAAGCGGTGGTATCGGCTTCGTGTTTTGCCCATACGATTTCCGTCGCTCCTGGGGTGCTGCTGCTATGGGCAAGCACCGGACTAAAACCTAACAGCGAAAGGTAGAGCAGTTTTTTTAAATGCATATAATTGTGATAAAATTGCGAATTAGAATATGTTTTTTAGTGTTTCATAAAGGGCGTCGCCGCGTAGGTTGATGCCGATGATTTTCCCTGTGGGATCCAAGAGGTAATTGGAGGGGATACTTTTGATATGATACGCTGCGCTCACCTGACCATCCGGATCAACCACATTGGTCCAGGTCATGCCATCGTCCGACACGGCTTTTTTCCAGCTGCTGAGCGCAAAATCTGTGGAGACACCCAATACTTCAAACCCGTTAACTTTAAAAGCATCGTAGGCTTTTGCTACATGTTCATTTTCCACGCGGCAGGGTACACACCAACTGGCCCAGAAATCAACGAGTACATATTTGCCCCGAAAGTCGGTCAGCTTTACCTGCTGCCCTGTAGTGTCAGCCAATGCAAACGCTGGCGCGATATCACCAATCTTTAGATTTTTAAGATTGGCAAGCTGCTCTTGGACCTCCTGGCCCAACGGCGAATCTTGAAGGGATGGTGTAAGTTTGTCAAACAGCTCCGATATCAGTTGCTGATTGCTGGGATCTTTCAGGAGTGCCTGTAGTTTAAAAAGGCTGAGTACATGATCCGTATGCTGCTGCACATAGTTGACCTGTGCTGTCTGTAGTGCCGCAGACCATTTGTTGAGGCTCGCGTCAATCGTGTTGATGGTAGCCCGTGCCGGCGAATCCATGCGAAAACTATCTTGGGAAAAAGCGTTCTCTGCCTCGAAATAGGCAGCCATTAGTGTACTGATGCTGTCCAATATCGTCTGATGCGTTTTGTCAAAACTTCTGGCTTCAGTATTCAATGTTGAGCCGGCAATATCCGCGTGGTTAAGCTGACCGAGTTTGCCCCGAATCGTTATCTTGCCAGGGTGTAGATAGAAATCGAGTGTTTCTGATCGTCCCCCCGTAGCATCCATGTAAAATAGATTCGCGATTTCAGGCCCTTCGGAAGTACCTTTAAAGCGAAAATGGCCTTGTTCCAGCCGGGCAGAATCAAGCGGGAGATCGCCACCAAAACGTTGAAGGAAAAGTTTTCCTTTTTGATTTTTGGGAACCCCCAAAAGTGTTCCCTGAAGCTGGTAGTTTGCTTTTTCCTGCGCCTTGACGAAGCATATGGAATAAAGAAAGGCAAAAGCTAATAACGTAACTCTCATTGTATATCGTGTTTAGTTGTTATATCCCGGATTTTGCGTTAATTGCCTGTTATTTTGGAGCTCAACGGTGGGTAAAGGGTAGAGCTGGGCAAACGTCTTCCAAGTGGTCGGTTTTGCTTTTTTCATCACGTTATCGGCTAGCCCCATGCGTTTGAGAGTAAACCAACGGTCGCCCCATTCGAAACAGAGTTCAACGCGACGCTCCTGCACGATGGCTGCTCTCGCCTGTGATTGGGATAATCCACTGGATAAATCCGTAAGTCCCGCACGCCTGCGTAGGATATTGACGTCATCAACAGCGGTTGAGAGACCAAGCTCCAGGCGTGCCTCGGCACGGTTGAGGTATTGTTCGCCCAGGCGCAACACCGAGGTATACTCATTGTTTGCAGATCCGGCTTCGCCGTCCGAACGGTATTTGTTGATCTGATAGCCGTTTACTGTTTCTTCAAAACGGACGAAGTTTTCTTTTCGTTTATCGTTCTCCTCAAAGGCTGGCAATAGACCCGTTGCATCTTCAGTTACGCCAAAGCTGGCAAACTCTCCTTTTATGCCGATGCCAATGGAGGCGCCCACACTGTTCCATAGCTGCAATATCTGCTCGGGATTGTTTTTGGTAAAGATATCCATTGGCTCGCCCCCGTCTGCACGATCAAAATGGCCCAGTTGAAACAACTGCGACTGTGCGATCACCTGACTGGCGGCCTGCTCGGCTTTGGTCCAGTCTTTGGTAAATAGGTATACGCGCGACAACAGGGCTAATGCAGCCCACTTATTGGCCTTCACGCGCTCGCCCGGGTAATCCGAACCTAAAAGCTGGCTGGCATCTTCTAGATCCTGAATGATCTGCGTATACACTGTTGCTACCGCTGCGCGCGGTTTGAGCCGTTCTTCCGGATAATTAGTCGTCAGCACCAAAGGAACATCGCCATAGAGATTGACCAAAAAATAGTAATTGAGGGCCCGCATAAATTTAGCTTGGCCGATGGCTTCATCTTTGCCAGCTTGCGTCATTCCCTTGGATTGCCCAACGCCTTCAATGATTGCATTGCTAACCCCAATGATGGAATATAGATTTCCCCAAAAGTCATTCGTCTGCCCCGAAAAGGGATTGAGGTTGTAGCTGTACATAAAGCTATACTCGGGGTTAAAGCTATTGATACCGGGTATCAGCTCGTCAGAAGATAATCCCGTGTTCAGTGAAAGATCATTTTGATAAGCGGCAAATCGGCCATACATCCCGACGACAACACTGTCGGCCATGGTGTCATTCGCATAAATTTGATCCGTGGTGTAGATGTATTTTGGTGTCACCTCCAGCAGTTTGTTGCAACTGCTCATACCTAAGGCAACAGGTAAAAGGAAGCTCAATAATTTGATATAGTTGGTTTTCATGTCCGTAGTCTAAATGGTTTAAAATGAAGTCCGTAATCCTAACGTAAACGTGCGCAGCATCGGCATGTCCACGCCGGTTTCTGGATCTGTACCCTTATAACTGGTGATGGTCAGTAGATTGGCTCCAGTCACATAGGCGCGTAGGTTTTTAAGTTTTAGCTTCTCGAGCATTTTACCCGGTACCGAGTAGCTGAGGGTAATATTGCTTAAGCGGATATACGACCCGTCCACAAAATTGGCACCGGATGAATTGTAATTGGACATGGTGCTGGAGTTGGTGGTATAAGCAGGAAATTTAGCATCCTCACCCGGATGTTGCCATCTGTCCAAGACAATTGCGGGGGCATTGATGACACTTCCGGCACTCGTAAATGGATAATTATAAATATGTGTGTTCTTTTTGAAACTTAAAAAGATGTCTAGATCAAAGTTTTTATAATTGAACGAGTTGCCAAAGCCACCAAAGAATGTCGGAATATTGTTTGCCAGAGGGACATAGTCATCTGGAAAACTGATAAAACCGTCGCCATTCACATCGCGGAATTGCGGTTGCCCATCCGCAGCATTGATTCCAAGATATTCATACCCCCAGATCAGATTTAATGGTTTACCGATCTGATAAGTGAGACTATTGGAAGAGCTTGCAAGGTTGGGATAAGACAAGAGCTTGTTGCGGTTGATGCTCATGGTAAAGTTTGTCTTCCAGGTGAAGGCCAAGGTGTTGATCGGCGTGGTCTGCAGGCTAAATTCCCAGCCGCTATTCTGTACATTGGCATCTAGGTTTTGGTTGACCGAACTAAAACCCACCTGTGTAGGTAATCCGTAGCCAACTAATTGATTACCCGACCGATTGCGGTAATAGTTTGCTTCAAAGATGATGCGGTCTTTCAAGAAGCCCATTTCTGCAGCAAGGTCAAGCTTCTTGTTGACTTCCCACTGATAATTTGCATTGAATGGGTTCTTAGGAAGATAGCCCTGCCCTTGATAATTTTCAAATATACGTTCGTAATTCACGAAATAGGAGTAGTCGCCAATATTATCATTACCTGTCAAACCATAGCTGCCGCGCAATTTGGCAAAACTCAAGCCAAACTGATTATCCTTTAACCAGCTCTCTTCGCTTAGGATCCACGCTGTACCGACAGACCAAAAGTTACCATATTTTTTTCCAGGACCAAAACGGGAAGAGCCGTCACGTCTGACGGTTGCATTGACGACATATTTTTGGTCAAACGTCCATCCCACACGAGCAAATCCCGAAAGGAAACGGTACTGAGTATCCTTGGGTTCGATATTGATGATTGGTGCGGCATGGATGTCTCTAATTTGACTATCGTCTGTATAGCCGTTTCCACTTGTGGTAATTGCCGAGTTACCGCGATGGATATAAGTACCCCCAAGAAGGGCACGAAATGAACTGCGCCCCACGATAAGATCATAATTCAGCTGAGGCTCAAAATTAAAGGTAGCCGTGCTAGCCTTGGTAAAAGTGTTGTTGCCCAAGATGTTTTCGGATGGTCTGAATGATCTCCGTGGATTGATCGCGAGCTGGTCCATTTTCATGCGGGTATAACCGGTATTGATTTTGGCTATAAGATTAGGTAACAACTCATAGCTCAGCGCAATATTGCTGATTAAATTTTTAGTTCTATTTTCAACCGTACGCTCCAGCGCAGCAATAGGGTTATCTATCGTCCAATTTAATTTTCCATCAGCATCGTAAAGGGAGAAATTTGGAGGCAGGGTCTGAAAGTTGGTAAACGATAGTGGAATGACTTCGTTTTTATCCGTGGCATAGCTCGCCGAAAGGGAAGCTTTAAATTTGCCGTCGTTACTGTGGTAGTCGAGGTTGCTTCGGAAGTTACCGACGGAAAGACCGTTTTTCTTTTGATATACAGTGTTTTCACGCCTAAATCCACCGCCAAGCAGGTAGTTGAAACCCGATGATCCCCCCGATAGGGATAATTCAGCATTGGATGTATGGGCGACATTGCCAAAATATTCTTTTTGCCAGTCGTGGTCCTCCGTTTGACTCCATTTCAGCAGGTCAGGGTAATCATTGGGCGTGAGTTCAATACCGTCGTTTTTTGCAGCCTCACGTCGCATCTCCAGATACTGGGCGGTATTGAGCATTTTTACATACTTGGCGATAGAGCCAAAACTATGGTAATAATCAGCACTGATGGTGGGACGACCGGGCTTACCGCGTTTGGTGGTGATCAGGATCACACCATTGGCACCCCGGGCACCATAGATCGCGGTAGCATCAGCATCTTTAAGTACTTCAATGCCGGCAATCGTGCTGGGGTCGATACTTTTAAAAGGACTTTCACCTAAATAGGAAGAGGTGAGGCCATTTGCACCGATATAGGCCAGTGAACTGCTATTAAAAGGAATACCATCAACAATGTACAAGGGTTGTCGCGCCTCACCATCCTGGTTGACGGTATTGATGCCCCGGATTTGCACCTGAGTCTGTATGCCGGGAAGGCCGTTTAAGGTATTGATCATCATACCCGGAACCCGATTTTGGAGTGCAATGAGCGGGTCTGCTGTTGGTGTTTTCTCAATGGTGGCCGCAGTGACGCTAGCGGTCGAACCTGTATTCAACCGTTTGGATACCTCCTGCCCATACGATAGTACGCTGACTTCATCAAGCAGGTTTTGGGTCTGCAAAAGCTGCATGCTAATGATGCTTTGGCTTGGGGCTACAGCAAGTTGCCTCTCTTCGTAACCAACGGAACTGAAAACCAAGGTGTCGGTATGATTGGTCCGCTCGATCTTAAAAGCGCCTTTATCATTGGTGAAAGTGACTTTGTCGTTGCTTTTGTTGTAAACGGTTACCAGTTCTACGGGGCCGGATTTGTCCCGTACAGTTCCGTTCAACAAAAGCTGTTTGGCAGGTTGCTGTTGTTTTTGATGCTGTTGGCCGCTTTTCTCCCGTGGAAGAATGGTGATCTCTCTTCCAACGATTTTAAAGGTGAACGGTAAATCCTTAAAGGCTTCTTCAAGAACATCACGCAAGGCTTTATCCTTTGCCTGAACTTTGACAACGGTATTGAGGTCGATCTGATTGCCAGACGCAATGATGTTATAGCCTGTCTGTTGTCGGATGGTTGAAAAAAGTTCTTTGAGCGTCGGTTTTCCCTGATAATTGAGCTGTTGACCAACGACTGTGCTACCAGCAAGAAGCGACGTGACCAAGAGCAAGTTTTTTAGACGATTCATCGGGTCTTTGATTTAGGTTAATGTGTTTAGATTTCTGTGTAAAAAAAGGCTTCGTTATTTAATTTTGTGAACAGCTATTTTGCCGTCACGATAGTTAAAGTTTAATTGACCGGTGCTTTCCAAAAAGGTAAGCGTTTTGGTCAATGATTGATTTTTGTCGATAGATCCCCAAAACACAAGCTGTTGCGTAGCGGAGTCTTCATATTCAAAATCTACATTGTACCACCTTGAAAGTGTAGCCAAAATGGCATCGAGCCGTTCGTTGTCAAATAGGAAATATCCTTTCTTCCAAGCCGTCGCTGCTTCGATATTGGCCGGTAGAATCTGGATCGATGTCTTGGAGATAAGCGATCGCTGTCCGGGTACAAGCAGGCGTTGATTTACATCGACCGAACCTTCAAGCAGCGTAGTTTCCACAAACTCGTGGTTGTCGTAGCTGTTGATGTTGAATGTGGTGCCCAATACCTTCACTTCCTGGTTTCTGGATTTCACGATAAAGGGTTTATGTGGGTTTTTGCTTACTTCAAAATAGGCTTCTCCTGTTAACAAGACTTCCCGTTTGTCGGTAGCAAATTGCATTGGATAGCTGATTGTCGATGCAGCATTCAGCCATACTTTACTGCCATCGGGCAGGTTAACCTGATATTGACCACCCCTGGGAACTTCAACGGTCAATTTGCGCGATTGCAATTCCATAGCGCTGATAGGCGATCCATCTAAATAGACGGCTGTTCCGTTGACGATCTTAACACCCGATTTGCCTCCCTTGAGTGCGATGCTTGACCCGTCTTCCAATTTCAGGATGGCCTTTTCTTGTCCGGGTTTGAATTGATCTATCGCGGCTAGGGTATCGCGATGCGATTGTCCACGCGGGATAAAAAGTAACGCAAAAGCAATCAGCAGGACAGCAGCTGCAGCGCTGATCCAAGCGGCTCTTCGGTACCATGGATTACGCGAGGATGGCTTTGCATCAAGTTGTTGCTGGATTTGAAGGAGTATGGTATTTTTACGATCTTCCTGCTCGGCGCTATCCAGTTCCCATTCTACAGCTTGCTGCGCTTCGTACCACGATTCTATCAGCTGGTTTTCCTTCGCAGAGCTGATACCGAGTTCGTACTTCAATAAGATTTCCGCAATGTTTTTCTGTTCCATGAGCGCCAGTGTTTATAGTATAGTTGCATCAAACCGTATTTGGTGGTAGATGAATATTAAAAAATAATGAATTTTATTTTAAGTCGATGAGGAGGAGGAGCAGAAGCGAATAGAGCCCCTGTTTCTTGAGGTTATTTCTCAGAATGTTCAGTGCGTTGCTGATTTGTTTTTTGACCGTTTGGTCAGAGATGTCCAGACGTTCTGCAATTTCTTTATAACTAAGTTGTTCCTGTCGGCTCAATAGAAATACCTCTTTCATTTTTGCTGGGAGCCGTTCAATTTCTCCGTCAATGATCTGCTGCAGCTCTTTACCTTGCTGCTGGTCGCTCAATGAAAATCCGGTAACGTCAATATATTCCAAAATTGATGCAATCAATTTTTTTTGATTGCCTTGAGTGCGGTGATAGAAAAGAGCGCTTTTACGGGCAGCCCCATATAACCAGCTGTGAATATCCTGTATTTCGGACGATTGAGTTTTGTTCCAGAGATTGACGAAAATATTCTGCAAGAGATCTTCTGCATCGGTCTGGTCTTTCACCAGTTTGGACAGGTAGATAAGTAGGGGATCCCAATAGGATTTAAAAATAAGGTCGAACACCTGCCTGTCACCCTGCTGTAGGCGCTGAAGGATATATTTAGATTCGATCTCATTTTTAAGATTCACGTTAGTCGTAATAGGTGACGACAAACTTAGATAAATTTGTTATTAATTGCAATATAAGGTCCCGCTCGATTTTTCATGCCGACCTGTTTAAAGCGAACTTTTTTTTTTCTGCTGTTTCATTCCAATGGCTCCATCCAGATTGCTTTATTACCGTCATTCTCTCTGGACGATCCAAAGAATAGCTAGATACTCTTCTGCTTGAATCTAAGTTTTTGAAAATTTCTTAAAAGTTCTTATGCTGATAGTGGTATTTTTGATCTTTAAAATAGTTTAGATTATTACATCGCTTAATTTTCCTTATAGCTATGCCGCTGAATATATTCAGTGGGGCTCAATCCATACATCTTTTTGAATAGTGTAGTGAAATGCGTCTGATTGGTAAATCCGAGCGAATAAGCTACCTGAGAGATATTCATTTTTTTCTCCAGCAGCAACTTTTCAGCTTGCTGTAACCGGATATTACGAATAAATTCACCGGTCGAAATACCCGTCAGCGATTTCACCTTACGGTGCAGCTGTACACGGCTCAACCCTACTTCATCGGCTAGAAACTGCACATTGAACGCCGAATTCTCCAGGTATTGGTTCACTGTTTTGACAATACGTTCCATCAGCTGCTCATCGCTAGACTTAAAGGTGATGGTTTTTACCTTACCTTCCTGCTGCTGCGCGCCCGAAAACTTTCCTTTAACCTTCATGCGGTTTTTGATGAGATTGTGTATAACAAGGTGAAGCTCATCCACCATAAAAGGCTTTGTCAGGTAAGCATCTGCGCCGCGACCAATGCCTTCCAAACGGTCTTCCTGATTGGTTTTTGCTGTTAGTAGCACCACAGGAATATGGTTGGTGGTGCTATTACCCTTGAGCTTTTTGACCAACATATAGCCATCCATTAATGGCATGGCAACGTCGGAAATAATCAGGTCGGGCTCCTCAGCAAGGGCGAGCTGAAACCCCTCGCCACCATTTTCGGCAAGCAGTACTTTGTAGGATGGTGAAAGTTCCTGCTGCAGATAGTGTAAAATGTCGCGGTCGTCGTCAATGACGAGCACTTTATAGCCTGTTTTTTGATAATCGTTCTTTGGATGTTGGTCAGTTGCCGACACTGGGCGGCTCTCGTGTTTTAACGTCAATGCATCAGTTGGTCTAACTGGAGCAAGATCTTCCTGCCGCAGATGCGTGTTGCCCATCGGAAGACGGATCACAAAAAGGCTACCGCTGCATTCACTTCTATTTTCGGCATGTATCTGTCCACCGTGCAGTTCAACCAGCACTTTGGTCAGATGTAGACCAATGCCCGAACCCTGCCGCTGATAAGTACTATGCGCAGCAGACTGGTAGTACCGCCTAAAAACATCGCGAAGATCGCTTGTGGCGATGCCGCTACCCGTATCACTGACAACAAGTTCTAAGATTTCACTTCCCTTTTCCCGTTGTTGAACGGTTAGGGAAACCGCAATTTGACCACCACGCGGAGTAAATTTAAACGCGTTGGAGATCACATTATGCAGTATTTTTTCAAAGCTGTTGACGTCGATCCAAATTGGAATATCATCGGCCTCGTTGTGTACGGATAGCTGGATCTGATGGCTGAGCGCCTGATCCTCAAAAATGCTGATGATCTGCTTGACATAATCTACAGCATTGATTTGGCAAAATTTGAGATTCATGTGCCCGCTTTCCAGCTTTCGGATATCAAGCAACTGATTGACTAGACTCAGGATGCGCTGTGCATTGCGATTCATGTTCTGCAGCGTAGCTCGGGTTTGTGGATCTGCTGCATTTTTCATGAGCTTATCAATCGGACTCATGACTAACGTCAGCGGCGATCGGATCTCATGTGATACATCAGTAAAAAGCTGTAACCGGAAAGCATGCAGACGTTCGAGCCGCCGCTCATGCAGATATTTACTGATTAGGAATATAATACCGGTCGCAAGTAGGATATAAACGAAGTAAGCTAGTCCACTTAAATACCAGGGCGGTTGGATATGCAGCGTCACCATAAGGCTTGGCGAGTAGATGCCAAATTTACAGGCGCGTATTTCCAATTCATGCTCCCCCGAAGAAAGGTTGTTGTACGTGATCAGGTTTACTCCCGGAAGCGTAGCATTCCAGCTTTTGTTGATGCCTTTGATGCGGTATTCGTAATGTACATTTTCTGGACTGTTAAAATCCATCGTGGATAGTTCAAAAGTGAAACTGTCGTCGTTGCTATGGAAGAAAAATTGATTTGCAGCCATCAGGTCATCTTTATAGATTACGCTTCCACTGGGGGCCATGCCCGGCTTAATGGGCTGGTTCTTGACATACAGATTGGTAATGAGGACAGGATGTGGATAGGTCTGCAGCTGTATCTTTTCTGGAAAAAATGAAGTAATCCCCTGCCGTCCGCCGTAGTATATTTTTCCTTGCGTATCCTGAAAATGCACGCTGCGGTTGTAGGACCGATCGACCAAGCCGTCTCCGGTATAGTAATTGACAATTTTACCTGAACCGGCATTCAGACAGTTGATACCCTTGAATGTGCTACACCAAATATTTCCTTTCTTATCACTGCCTAAGCCAGTGATCACATTGCTGGATAGTCCGTTATTAGTCGTGTAAATGCTGACCGATCCTGATTTCTTATCGATTTGATATAGGCCGTTGTAAGTGCCTGCCCAGATGTGACCTAAATGATCGTCCAATAGAGAGATGGTGATCTGTTCGGATAATCGATGGGCTGTATACTGTTGAGAGAAGCTCTTTGTGGTAGGATCAAAACAGCTCACGCCCTTATGATGCCCAAGCCAGATAAGACCATCATCAGCGCATAAGACGGTAGCAATCCAATCATTGGCTAAGGCGCCCTTTGTCGAACTGCTGGTATTCATACTATAACTTTGAGCAATTTTTGTATCGAGGTCGTATTCCACAAAGCCCGATCCGAATGTAGCAATATAAATCTTATTGTTTTTGCCTAAGGCGAAAGATTTGACCTGTCTGGATGGGCAGATATCCCTGAGGGTGGATTGTCCTGCTACAGGATCAATTTGTCCAAGGCCTTTATCATAAGAACTGAACCAGATCGTACCGTCCGAAGCCACTTCCAGTTTATTGATATCCGCTATGGTATTTATTTGTTGATGTGAAATGCCTTGACGGTCAGTTTTAAAAACGCCTTCTCGCTCCACGGCATACCAAATGTTACCTTGGTGATCACGTGTAATGGCACTGATGATGTTTTGATCTGTTTTTTCCCGGCCTGAGATACGCCAAAATTCAAACTGTTTGCTTTGCACGGGGATAAAAACCAGGCCCCGTTGAAACCAGCCAAGCCAAAGATTATTTTCTCGGTCCTGCAGCAGCGCACGTATCCGTGCATGTCGGTAGTCATTATCCAAATTAGGAAGCTCAGCTTGTGCAGCAATCAGTGGCTTTTTTTCCAGATCCAGATACCATAGCCCATCGCCCTCGGTACTGATCAGCAGATGGTTTTTCCGGCCTTTTGATAGTTGGATCTCCGTTACGGTAGACTGCAGTTTCGACTTGTATTCAACCGCTTCAAATGTATTGTTTTGCGGATCATAGCGGCTGATCTTTGAGGGCGACGCAAATAGGAGCTTGCCGTCATGTTGCTGCACGATGTCATAATTGCCGCCCTTCGGCATCGGAAGTAGATCCGAAACGATTTGCCTTGCCCGCTTCTGGTCGGCAGAAACCTGCGAGACCCCTACACGGTCTATAGCTACCCAAATCCTGTTCATCCGGTCTTCAAAGAGACTGCGGGCAAACATGCCGCCAACCAGCGTATTGAGTCGCGGTAACGATAGCGCCTCTCTACGGCTAACTTGAATGTCGAAGATACCCCAGCCTGATGTCGCTACCCAAATGTGACCATTTTTTTTATGGATGATATCTGTAATGTGCGGTGCAATCTGATCGGGAAAATGGATTCGAACAAATTGGTCACTATTTTCATCGTAATACTGCAGTCCATTATTGCAGCCCACCCAGAGTCTTTTGTCGCGATCAAGATAAAGGATGATGATATTATTGCTCGATATGGACGTGCTGTCCTGCACATCGTGTAGATATTGTACAAAACGGGTACCGTCAAACTTGTTGAGCCCATACTCGGTACCTGTCCAGATATAGCCGTGTTTGTCCTGACTGATACTGGTGGTCAGATTGGATGAAAGTTCGCCAAAACCATAATCCCTATTGTCATAGATGCGCGTGGCCTGTCCATGGGCATACCCTATAAAAGCAAATAGTAATAAGATTATCGAAAAAAGATCCCTCCGCATTGGTATAATTGGTTTATGCTTTTGAAGATACATATTATTGCGCAACCCTGAAAAGAAAAAAAAAGCTTATGGGTTAATAAACCCTGTTTTACATGAAGATGTAACAAATTGAAATAAATATGAAACGTCAATGCAAGGCGTTGCAACAATGACCAAAGGGAATGTAACAGGTACAAATGCGCCGTTTTATCAAGAGTACTACTTTTAGGTTGCTGAAAATGATCATCATGCAACATTCCTCACGGTGCGAGTATAGCATGGGTAATGGAGGTGCTGCAAGTGCTGAATTCAGGAAGGGAAAAAACCAATTATAATGGAAATCATCATGTTTACTCACCATCGCTTTTGGCGAGCATTTTTGGTCGCTGTGCTGATCTACTGCTGTGGCAGCAATGCCCATGCTGTGTTGCCGAGTTACAGAGATACGGCGGCCCGCGATTTTATAGTTCACGAAGCAGGTCCCGGTTTCCTGGCCTTAGTCAATAATGGGGTGCCTTTGTCTATGCTTGTCGACCCGCAAGATCACAAGGGCGTATTGCGGGCTTACGAAAATCTAAAAAAGGATTTTATACAGGTTACGGGTCATGGTCCCGACCAGCAAAACAACGGGCGCTCTAAGATCATTATCGGTACCTATGGCAACTCGAGCCTGATTGACAGTCTCGTGCATAAAGGTCTTTTGGACAGCAGTACGCTTGCCGGAAAGCGGGAAAAGTTTGTGATGACGGTGGTCAATGAGCCGTTGTGGGGAATTGATTCAGCGCTGGTTATCGCCGGCAGCGACAAAAGGGGGACGATCTACGGCATTTATGAGCTGTCTGCACAGATTGGTGTTTCGCCCTGGTATTACTGGGCAGATGTGCCAATCCGCAAAGCAACCGCATTGTACGCCAAGCCAGGTCTCTACACACAGGGGGAACCAAAGGTTAGCTACCGAGGTATTTTTCTGAATGATGAAGCACCAGCATTAAGTGGTTGGTCCAAGGCGACGTTCGGTGGATTTAATGCAGATTTTTATGAAAAGGTATTCGAACTGCTATTACGCCTGAAAGCCAATTACCTCTGGCCTGCAATGTGGGGGAGTGCTTTTTATGATGATGATCCAAAAAATGGACCACTGGCGGATGAAATGGGTATTATCATGGGGACCTCGCACCATGAGCCGATGGCTAGGGCGCAGGCGGAATGGAAACGCTACGGCAATGGCGGAGCCTGGGATTATGCTAAAAATAAAGCCGGGTTGCAGAAGTTTTGGCGTAGCGGTATAGAACGTGCACGAGACTGGGAGTCTATCCTGACCATTGCCATGCGCGGTGATGGGGATGAACCCATGAGCGAAAAGCAAAATGTCAGTCTGCTGGAGCAGATCGTCCGCGATCAGCGACGCTTGATTGCGGAAGCCACAGGACGGACGGCAGCCGAGACACCACAGCTATGGGCTTTATACAAAGAAGTACAGGATTATTATGATAAAGGCATGCGGGTGCCGGACGATGTAACACTACTGCTTTGTGATGACAATTGGGGCAATGTACGCAAGCTGCCGGAACATAATGCCTCGCCACGAAAGGGCGGTTATGGCATGTATTACCATTTTGACTATGTGGGTGCCCCACGCAATGCGAAATGGATCAATGTGTCCCAGATACAGCGGATATGGGAGCAGATGAACCTCACCTATAGACATGGCGTAGATAGAATATGGATCGCTAATGTCGGCGACCTCAAGCCCATGGAATTCCCCATTTCATTTTTTCTGGATATGGCCTGGGATCCAGACCGGTTTAACGCCAGCAACCTGATGGATTACACCCGCGAATGGTGTCAGCAGCAGTTTGGCGAAGCGTATGCCACAGAAGCGGCCAGCATGATCAACCGCTATACCAAATATAACCATCGGGTTACCCCCGAACTGCTGAACGAGCGTACCTTTAGTCTCACGCATTATAACGAATTTGACAGTGTTGTCAACGATTACAACAGGTTGGCCATGGAGGCCTCGCGACTCCATTATTTGCTGCCAGATTCCCTAAAGGATGCCTTCGATCAGCTGGTGGCTTTTCCAATCAACGCCTGCGCGAACTTGTATGAAATGTACCATGCTAAAGCGATGAACGACTACTATTACGGAAGGAACGATCGCAGGGCAAATGACTGGGCCGATAAGGTAAAGGCTTGCTTTCTGCGCGACTCACTTTTTACCCACCATTACAACCATTCCATTGCCAAAGGGAAATGGATTCACATGATGGATCAGGTGCGCATCGGCTACAGCAGCTGGAATGAACCGCCTAAGGCTATCATGCCTGTGGTTCACTACCTGCCGGATACTGCCGTTCAGGGTTCGCCAAAGGTATTTCTGGAGACCGGCGGCTATATCGCCATGGAGGCCGCTAGCTATGCTGCAGCAAGCAGCGCACCGGGGGTACAATGGGTTGAGATTCCAGACTTGGGAAAGACCGTGTCGGCCATGACAACACAACCCGTTACAGCTAGCCTCGGAAATAACACCGCCCTAGAATACAAGATCCGCGTGATAGAGAAGCGAGAAGCAAAGATCATAGTACTGTTGTCGCCCACGCTCAACTTCAATGGAAACCGTGGGCTGCGCTATGCGATATCCATTGACGGCGGTCCCGAAAAGCTGGTCAATTTTAATGGACATTATAAGGGCGAACTGGGACAATGGCAGGCACGCCGTATTATCGAAAGTGTGTCAGTACACAGCTTGCTGCCGGGACAACATACCCTTCGAATCCGATTCTTGGATCAGGGAATCGTGTTGCAGCGCATACTCATCGATTTTGGGGGGCTGAAACCCTCTTATCTCGGTCCGCGGCAGAGCGCAGCAGCACAGTCGATAGACACGTACAGTAAATAAATATGAATAAAAAAATAATTGTAGTCATGGAAAACAACACACATTACTTACTTCCTAACTTCAGCCTTAATCTGTACGGATCAAAAGGTGGACGTAACGTACGAATATTTGAAATTGCATACCCTGATACAGTCGGTATGCTAAAGGTGGAGGGAAGCTGATGGGAAATGTGATCCGATATGGTGTCTGCCTATTGTTAGCCGTGTTGTGCTATATGGCAGGTCAGGCAGAAGACGGTAGCCGACTTTGGTTGCGCTACAGCAAGGTCGAAGATAAGGAAGCTGCACTGCGCAAAATTCACTGCTCACTCCGTGATCCTGTGGCCAATACTGCAGTCCAGGAGTTACAGCAGTACTGGCGCAAAGGTGATGTAACGCTGGTGCTGGATAAAAAATGGCCAAAATACCAGCCTGACGGATATCGTATCCGTTCGGAAGCGGGTAAGACGATTATTCGTGCAGGCAACAGTACCGGCCTGCTTTACGGAGCTTATCACTTGCTGCGGTTACAGCAGATCGGGAATGAGCTTACGCAGCTAGATATCGTTGAAACGCCGAGTTACCGTTTACGCATGCTCAACCATTGGGACAATCTGGACGGTACAGTTGAGCGGGGCTATGCTGGCTACTCGCTTTGGAAGTGGGACGAATTACCTGCAATAAAGTCGCCTCGCTACGTTGAATATGCCCGTGCAAATGCGTCCATTGGTATCAATGCGGTTGTGCTCAATAACGTCAATGCGTCACCACTGATCCTGCGCGAAGACTATATAGAGAAGGTAAAGGCTTTAGCGGATAGCTTCCGTCCTTACGGTATCCGCGTGTTTCTATCCATTAATTTTTCGTCACCGGCGATTCTGGGCAATCTTCAGGATTCGGATCCGCTAGATCCCAATGTGGCACGTTGGTGGAAGGACAAGGCAGATGCAATTTATAAGATCATACCTGATTTTGGTGGCTTTTTAGTGAAGGCCAATTCAGAGGGGCAACCTGGACCACAGGATTATGGCCGGACGCATGCCGATGGCGCTAATATGCTGGCCGCTGCGCTGAGACCTCACCAGGGGTTGGTCCTGTGGCGTGCTTTTGTGTATAACCCTTCGGCTGAGGATCGCGCCAAACAGGCTTATCAGGAGTTTGTGCCACTAGACGGCAAGTTTGACGACAATGTAATCCTACAAATCAAAAATGGGCCGATCGATTTCCAGCCGCGTGAACCGTTTAATCCATTGTTTGGAGCGATGCCAAACACGAGCCAGATGGTCGAATTTCAGATCACTCAGGAGTACCTCGGGTTTTCTAATCATCTGGTATACCTCGCTCCGCTGTTTAAGGAGACGCTCGATGCCGAAACCTATACACGAAAGGAAGCGAGTACGGTGGCCGGGCTAACGCAAAAAGGGCCGAATCCACAGCTATCGGCGATTGCAGGTGTTGCCAACATCGGCGCGGACCGCAATTGGTGTGGTCACCACTTTGCCCAAGCCAACTGGTACGCCTTCGGAAGGTTAGCTTGGAACAGCGGCTTATCCAGCGACAGCGTGGCGCGGGAGTGGCTCGCTTCAACCTTTTCGCCAGATTCGACCCTCGTTGCTCCGCTGTTGAAGGTGATGCTGGAATCGCGTGAGGCGGCAGTCAACTACATGATGCCGCTGGGTCTGCACCATATATTCGCTTTCGAACACCACTATGGTCCCGAACCCTGGGGCGATATTCCCGGTGGAAGACCCGATTGGATGCCTTGGTATTACCATAATGCAGATTCGCTGGGGATCGGATTTGACCGGACAGCATCGGGCAGCAATGCCGTTGCACAGTACCATAGCCCACTCAAGGAGAAGTTTGCAGAGCTGGGCAGCTGCCCTGATAAATATTTGCTCTGGTTTCACCATGTACCCTGGAGCTACAGCATGAAAAACGGTCGCTCCTTATGGGACAACCTGTGCTATGCCTATCAGGCAGGTGTGGATCAGGTACGGTATGTTCAGCGTATATGGGATGGTCTTGAACAAAAGGTGGATGCGGAACGCTTTGAGGATGTGCAGGCAAAATTAAAAATTCAGGCAAAGGATGCCGTATGGTGGCGCGATGCCTGCCTGTTGTATTTTCAGACTTACTCCAAAATGCCCATTCCACCTACCCTGGAGCAACCGGTGCATAGGCTGGACGAATTGAAAAAAATTAAACTAAATCTTAAACACCATAATTAGCTCCTTTGGATAAAATTATTAGCGTTCTTCATCGAAGTAAAAACCGCCAAAAAAATAGTATTGGCCGTTGGCGAACGGAAGAACGTAACAAATTGAAATGCTTTTGTTACATATTTTAATTGTTGTAAATACACTTAAAAGTATGTTTGTATTCAGATAAACCAAATTATAAATAAACCAATCATGTTAAAGCGGAAAGGGAAAATCATGCTGGGCATGTCCGTCGTTATATTGGCGACATTAACGGCATTCAGTACAAAAGAGTATAAAAGAGAACCGCAGAAAGATCGTCTTTCTGGTCCTGTATTTTCGGATTTTGTTTACAAAGGTGGAGACGCAATTTATAAGGAAAACCCGTTAAAGCCGGGGCAGTTTTATTCGCCTATTCTTCAGGGTTGTTATCCCGATCCGAGTATTACGCGTAAAGGCAATGATTACTATCTGGTTAATTCATCCTTTTCGATGTTCCCAGGTGTTCCGATCTTTCACTCGGTTGATCTGGTCAACTGGAAACAGCTGGGGCATGTCCTCGACCGTGAATCGCAGCTAAAAGTGGGTACATCAGGAATTAGCGAGGGAATATATGCCCCTGATATCGTGTACAATCGGCATAACGACACCTTCTACATGATTACGACCCAAATCGCTTCGGGCATCGGAAATATGGTCGTGAAAACCAAAGACCCCAAAGCTGGAAACTGGTCCGATCCAATCAAGCTGGATTTTGATGGCATTGATCCGGCACTATTCTTTGATGATGACGGCAAGGCCTATGTGGTGCACAACGATGCGCCTGATAAAGGTAAGCTGCGCTATGAGGGGCATCGTGTCATCAAACTCTGGGAATACGACACACAGAAGGATCAGGTCATTAAAGGAAGTGAACGTATATTGGTGGATGGCGGTGTGAATCCAGCGGATAATCCCATCTGGATCGAAGGTCCACATATTTATAAAAAAGCAGGAAAATATTACCTGATGTGTGCAGAAGGAGGGACGGGTAGCGATCACAGCGAAGTGATCTTTTCGAGCGAACAGATAGCAGGGCCTTACACTCCGGCACCCAAAAATCCGATACTCTCACAGCGACATCTCGATAAAACTAGGCTCAATCCGGTGGAATGGGCTGGACACGCTGACTTGGTTGAGGGTCCGGGTGGATCGTGGTATGGTATTTTTCTTGGCGTCAGACCCAATGAAGTCAACCGGGTCAACACGGGACGTGAAACATTTATCCTCCCGGTAGATTGGTCCGGTGAATGGCCTATCTTTCAAGGCGGCATGGAGCCCCTTAAACCTAGTGCTCCAATGCCTGCCGGTGTGGAAAACAAAGGAAATGCTCCAGGTTATTTTCCCAACGGGAATTTTACGTTCGCCGACCCGATGACTGCAGCGAAGCTCGACCACCGTTGGGTTGCTCTACGTGGAGCCCGCGAACAATTTGTACAGCAGTCCGATAAAGGTACCATCCTAAAGCCATATGCCGTTGATATCAGTGAACAAAAGCCATTATCCGCCCTCTTTTACAGACAACAACATAAGAACTTTGAGAGCACAGTATCGCTAAACTATGTGCCGTCTGCGCCCTCGGATCTCGCAGGTATCACCTGTCTGCAGAGTGAAAAATACCATTATGTGCTAGGACTGACAAAACAAGGCAAAGAAAACTATATCGTACTGGCTAGAAATGAGAACGGTAGCACCAAAATCCTCGCGAAGGAGAAGATCAATCTGAAAGGGGCTGTGCAATTAAAGGTCAAGGCGGTTGGCGATGCCTATCAATTTTCCTATGCCCTAGCACCCGGCCAGTTTAAGCATATCGGCAATGCGGTATCGGGCGACATCCTGTCGACAGACGTTGCTGGCGGTTTTACAGGTGCGCTGATTGGTCTGTACAGTACCACAGCCAATAAAATCAGGTAGCTGCGATTACCTACAAAAATGTATTGAAATAACGATTATAAACAGAAGTGAAAACAAAATTTTCTTAAATCCCTAAATTATGAGAATGACGAGATTTACTATTTTTGTGCAACTAAAAAGAGGATTACAATGTATTCTGCCCTTGCTCTTTTTGCTGGCAGCCCTGCAGGTGGCTTTAGCACAAGATAAGCTGGTAAAGGGCCTGGTCTCGGATCCGAAGAGACAGCCCATTGAAGGGGTGACCGTATCCGTTAAGGGCGGCACCAAAAGTACCATCACCGACAAAAGTGGTGCATTCGCCATCGAGGCGGGCAGTGGTGCCGCATTGGTTTTTACCAATGTAGGTTACAAAACGACCGAAGTCAAAGTACCTGGCAGCGGAATGGTGCAGGTGACCCTGCAGGCTGACGATATTGCCATGGAGGAAGTGGTGGTCATCGGTTATGGTACCCAGCGTAAAGAGGCCGTCACAGGATCGGTGGCTTCGGTAAGTGGCGCCACGATGAATGAAGTGCCTGCAGCCAACATTAGCCGTGCCCTACAAGGACGTATTGCCGGAGTTAATATGCAGCAGAACTCCTCAAAACCGGGATCGCCGATGCAGATTCGCATTCGGGGCACACGCTCGCTGACTGCCGATAACAACCCACTTATTGTACTCGATGGAATTCCATTTGCAGGCTCCATCTCCGACATTAATCCAGCAGACATTAAAAGTGTCGATGTGCTGAAAGATGCTTCGGCAACAGCCATCTACGGTTCGCGTGGTGCAAATGGTGTTATCCTGGTAACGACCAATAAAGGTCGTATTGGACAGGCGGCACAATTGGCCTACAACGGTTTCACTGGCCTGCGCACGGTGTTTTCCAAATATCCGATGATGTCAGGTCCGGAATTTGCCGAGATGCGCCGCTATGTGGGACAATTTCAAAATACCCTCGATGAGTCGGACGATACCAATACCGATTGGCAAGATCTCTTTTACAAAAATGGAATGGTCAATAGCCACGATATCAGTGTCAACGGCGGAGCAGAGAAAGGCAACTACAATTTTGGAGCGGGTTACTTTCGCGACGAAGGCGTGGTACCCTTGCAGAACTATACCCGATACAATTTACGTGCAGCGCTGGATCAGCAGGTAGGCAAAATATTCAAATTTGGGTTTAACCTCAACCAGAGCTATAGCATCACCAATGGCAATAACCTGGGGCTTTTTGGTGTGCTCAGCGCGACACCGATTGCTAATCCTTTTAATGCGGACGGCAGCTTGAAGTCGCGAATCCAACAGCAGATTTCTGGACAACAATGGGTACATACCCGCCAGTCCTACGAAGCACTGGGGGATAGTTACATCAACCAGCAGCGCGTGTTCGGTTCGTATAATAATATGTACGGCGAAATCCAGATCCCTGGCGTAGAAGGACTGACTTACCGCACCAATCTTGGACTCAATTTCCGCCAGAACAATGACGGAAGTTACACAGGACAGGGAGTCTTTAGCGGTACCCCCGACAATGTGTCCACTGCTTCGGTCGCAAACGGCAGAACGGTACAGTGGGTCATGGAAAATCTCTTGACCTACGACCGCACCTTTGCGCAAAAACATAATCTAAACCTTGTAGCATTGTATTCTGCCGAACAGAATACAAGCAACAGTACGCTAATATCGGCACGCGATATTCCAATCGATGCGTTCCAGTTTTATAACCTTGGCCGTGCTCAGGGGGAGATCATCGTAGATCCCAATCAGCAGGGCTATGCCAAAAGTAGCCTGATGTCTTTAATGGGCCGCGCCATGTATACTTTCGACAACCGCTATATGCTAACGATGACCATGCGCCGCGACGGTTCTTCCCGCCTGGCGCCGGGGCACAAATGGCATACCTATCCGGCGATTTCAGCAGGTTGGAACGTTCACAACGAGAAGTTTATGTCATCAGTATCTTGGGTAAATCAGCTTAAGCTGCGACTAGGCTATGGCGAGACCTCTAACCAGGCTGTCGATCCGTATAAAACGCTTGGGCTCCTGAGCACAAGACCGTATAATTTTGATACGCAATTCCTGACGGGTTATTACATGTCTGAATTACCTAACCCGATCTTGGGATGGGAGTTTTCCAAAACCTATAACTATGGTTTGGATTTCGGACTTTTCAAGAACAGGCTGAGCGGTACCTTCGAGTACTATGTTCAAAATACAGACAATATTTTGTTACGTGTAGGGCTACCACCGACCAACGGCGGTGGGAGTTATATGGCCAATATCGGAAAAACACAGAACAAAGGCTTTGAGCTCTCCCTCAATGGGGCGGTGATCGACAACGAAAGTGGCTGGAAATGGGATGTGGGGGTCAATTTGTATGCCAATCGCAATAAACTTGTTGAACTGACCTCTGGAAGTCAGCGCGATGAAGGCAACCAGTGGTTTGTGGGCCATCCAATAGACGTCATCTTCGACTACAAAAAGATTGGACTATGGCAACAGGACGATCCATATAGGGATATTCTTGAGCCAGGGGGCAATGTGGGAATGATCAAAGTGGAATACACCGGTGAGTACGATGATAAGGGTGCGCCAACACGTGCCATCGGTGCAGCAGACCGTCAGATCATTCATATTCAACCCAATTTTCTGGGAGGATTCAACACGCGTCTGGCTTATAAAAATGTCGACCTGAATGTGGTGGGAACTTTTCAGAACGGCGGTAAACTTATCAGTTCGCTCTATGGTAGCACCGGTTATCTAAACCAGCTAAATACCCGCTCAGGCAACAATGTGAGTGTCGAATACTGGCGCGAAGACCGTACGGATGCCAAATACCCTAAACCAGGAGGTATACAGAGTGGTGACAATCCCAAATATGGCAGTACCCTTGGCTATTTTGATGCCTCTTATTTAAAGGTGCGCACAATCAGCATGGGTTACAATTTTAAACAGAAATGGGTAGAACGCATGGGAATCGGCCGACTGCGGGTATATGCGACGGTGGAAAATCCATTTGTCCTCTTCTCGCCCTACAATAAGGAGTCTGGGGGCGATCCAGAACCCAATTCTTATGGGGACGAAAATGTGGCCGTGGGTGGCCTGAGAAGAATCCTTGTGGTGGGTACCAATACGCCAGCGATGAGAAGTTATATTTTGGGATTAAATCTTTCATTTTAAAACATTCAGGCATGAAAACTTTCAATTCAAAACTTATTATAGGACTATGCGTCGGTTCACTCATGCTCGGCATGAACAGCTGCTCCAAATTTTTGGATGAACAGCCCAGGGGAATCTTTACACCTGGTGATTTTAAGACAGCAAATGGTATTAATAACAGTATTGTGGGACTTTATGCCCACCTGCGCAATATATATGGACAGGCGTATTATTACAATGCCTGTCTGACAGGAACAGATGAAGTGACGTATGCCCAAAGCGCCGACGAAAATTTTCAGGTAATGGACTTTTCAGGTCTCAGTACCATGACGGCTGTAAATAGCCGGGCGGATGTGGCGTGGCAGGCCGCCCTGCCGAACATCAACATGGCTTCGGGCATCATCGAAAATGCACCGGCAGTAGGTACATCGCCGGCGATCATTGCCGAAGCGCATTTTTTTCGCGCATTTGACTATTTCCTGCTTGTGCAAACCTTTGGCGGCGTGCCGCTCGACCTGGGTGGGGGCGAACTAAAATATAGTACGTCTGTAGAGCGAAAATCAACCCGCAATACCGTGGCTGAGGTGTATACACGTGCCATCTTTCCCGATCTACTGCAGGCAATAGAAGATTTGCCGGAATCACCGCGCTTAAAAGGTGCTGCCACAAAAACTGTTGCCCGCTTGTATCTCGCAAAGGCCTATCTGACCTATGCCTGGTGGCTGGAAAATCCTAAAAACATACCCACTTATCCCGAAACCGCTCGCACGGATCCTGCTGGTAAAACCAGTGCATGGTATTTCCAGCAGGCTTACGACATAGCGGTTGGCGCAATAGAAAATCCGGGACCTTTTGCTTTGCAGCCCACGTTCTATGATGTCAATGTCGGAACAAATGACCGAAACAACGAAATCTTGCTCTTTGCCGATCATACTGAGAGCAGTGAACTGTACAATGGTGGAAGTCTCAGCTATGGAAGCGGTGGTGCACCGGATAACTTTGCGGGCTGGATGATGACCTGGAATTACCCTTCGCTGACGAGTTCGAAAACTACCGAATGGGCTACAGCCGACCTTGTCAATTCGGTACAACGGGAGGCAGCACAAGCACTGGGACGTCCTTGGACACGGATGGCACCGACCATCAATGTGGTCACCGAAACCTTTGCCGATAAAACCAACGACTCGCGTTACGACGGCACCTTCACAACAGTATACCGCGGCAACTGGGATAAAGCCAATATCAGCAATCCTTCATTGTTCAATGCCAACAATATGCCGGTCAAACCAAAGGAAGCAATCTTGACTTTCTTGAATGAAGAACCGCAGACACCCATCAACTACGACAATAAAACCTATAAGAGTAGTATCGGCGCTGGGGTATTGCCGGGTCGGGCCGATTATGTGATCTCTCCAGAGGGCATCAGCCGTCGCGTTTATCCGGGGCTGTGGAAGTTGGGACCTTACCGTACGGACAACGGCAATGGTCTCGGCCAGCCTAACGCGGGCAGCACCCGGCCGTTTAATATTGCCAAATTCTCGGAGTTGTATTTTATCGCTGCCGAAGCAGCGGTAAAAGGAGCTACGACCAAAGCAGGCAAAAGTGCTCGCGATCTGGTCAATGTCATCCGCGGGCGAGCGGGGGTATGGCGTTGGGATAACAATGGAAACATGGCCAAGGAAGCCAACCATCGTGACGACATGACCGCAGCGACACCCGCGCAGATCACACTCAGCTACATCCTGGCGGAGCGTTCCCGTGAGTACTATGGCGAGGGCTATCGCTGGTATGATTTGGTACGTACCCAAACCTGGTCTGATATGGCCAAAACCTACCGCATTGCAGGTTCTAATGTTGGCGACCACACAGCGGTGACCTTTACCCGAACCATACAACCTTTTCATTATCTGCGACCTATTCCGCAGGGACAGCTGGATGCTATGGATATGTCGGCAGCTGAAAAAGCAGCTTATCAGAATCCCGGTTATAATTAATGGGCCTGCTGCGCTTGCCATCCGCGTAGGATGGCAGGCGCAATGGCTCTATCGCTATACTATTCCATCGCATGAAAATAAAAAGAGGAAGATTTTGTGTGGTTTTGCTATCTTTAGCATTACTCTTCTGTGCCGGAGTTTCTTCCGCAGCGATACGGCTACCCGCACTGATTGCGGATCGCATGGTATTGCAGCGTGATACGGAACTGAAAATTTGGGGATGGGCAGACCCCGGTGAAAAAATAACAGTACGTTTCCGGGATAAAAACTATCTGACGGAGACAGATGCTACAGGCAACTGGGCTGTTAGGCTATCCGCACAAAAGGCGGGGGGGCCTTATATGTTACAGGTGAATGAAATTACAGTCCGGGATATTTTGATTGGCGACGTATGGCTCTGCTCGGGACAATCCAATATGGAGACACCAATCGCGCGGCTGGTAGAACGGTTTCCGGAGATTAACGTGTCCAACAACCATATGATCCGTTATTTTAAGGTGCCAACACAGCACGCGCTAGAAAACCGAAGCGAAATTGCCGATGGTGGGCGATGGTGCTCCGCAGTAGCTTCGGAAGTCATGAATTGGACCGCACTGGCTTATTTCTATGCGCAGCAGAGCTATGCACATAACGGCGTGCCCGTCGGTATGCTTGTCTCCAGCCTCGGCGGATCTACCATCGAAAGCTGGATTAGCCAAGAGCAATTAAAGGAATTTCCGAAGATGCTGCTCGACCGTCCAGCACTGGACAGTATGCGCTTGGCCGAACGTGACCAAGGGATCGACGATTGGATAAAACCCGAATGGGATGATAGCAATTGGCCCACTTTTACGGTACCGGGCTTGTGGCGCGAGCAGCAAGTGGAAAGCAAGGGGGTACTTTATTTCAGAAAGTCGTTTGAATTGCCCGCCGACCTATCAGGTCGATACGGAATGCTTTATCTAGGTACCATGATCGACAGCGATTCGGTATTTGTGAACGGACGTTTTGTGGGAGCCACAGGCTATATGTATCCACCCCGTAAGTATGCTGTGCCAGCGGGCATTTTACGTGAAGGTTCAAATCTGGTTACGATACGCCTTCGGTCAACTAGTGGAAACGGCGGCTTTGTAGCGGGCAAGTCCTATAAACTGGTCGTAAATGATAAAGAGATCAATTTGGCAGGGCAATGGAAATACCGGGTCGGTATGGATATGGCGTTATCCAAAAGTTATCGCGCGCGACTTAAAAATAAAAATGAGGTCGGGTCGACGCTCTATTATGGAATGATCTACCCATTGAAGGATGTAAAAGTAACTGGTGTCATCTGGTATCAGGGCGAAGCCAATTCAGATGCGCCGCAGAACTACGAACGGTACCTTAAGCTGCTGATCAAAGACTGGCGACTCACATTAAATCGGCCCCAGCTGCCCTTTTTGCTCGTACAGTTGCCCAACTACATGCCTCAACAAGAACGTCCGTCTGAATCGGGGTGGGCGCGCATACGGGAGGCACAGTTCAAAGTAGCCCAAGAGGTGCCCTATACGGCGCTGACAGTCAACTACGATATTGGCGAATGGAATGATATTCATCCTTTAAATAAAAAGGACGTAGCTGCACGGCTACTGCTAGCCGCCCGAAAGTTGGTGTATGGTGAGAAATTGGTCAGTGCAGGACCATCTTATCAGCGTATGGAAGTTAAAGGGGACAAAATCCTAATCTTTTTTACCAACGAAGGAAGTGGTTTAGCGATCAGAGATGGCAAGGAGCTCAAGCATTTTGCTATTGCTGGACAGGACGGCAAATTTAGATGGGCTAGAGCGATTATTAGTGGTCATACAGTGGTTGTAAGCCATCCGGATGTATCCCATCCTGTGGCGGTACGTTATGCATGGGCCGATAATCCAGGCGATGCGAACCTCGTAAACAAAGAAGATTTGTTGGCTTCCCCATTTAGAACAGATAATTGGTAAGCCATACGCGAGCCTGGATGTTGTCATTCATAGGGAATTAATTCTTTGTCTAACGCATGGTACATGTCATTGTCTAACGCATGGTACATGAAAAGCTTAGTACATTAAAAGAAAGACTGGCCTATACATGCGCCAGTCTTTCTTTTTAATGTCTTTTAAATCATCTCAGATTTAGAGATCGCGCATAATTTTAATATTTTCATGCGCTTCCCGTTGCTGGCTGAGTTGAATCTGAATCAGATTTTTAGCACCAACAGATAACTTATCCGCTTCCTCGAGCGCTTTGCTGTAAACCTCGCTAAAAGCAGTCTCGCCACGCTCGCATTGCTGCAATAAATCCTGTAAATCGCCGCGCGACAATTTTGATTTGATCACCATCCATAACCGAAAAAGTTCGCCACTCAATTTGGTGCGATCCGTAGCATATTGACCGGCAAGCTCAACCAGCGGAGTGAGTTCAGTGATAAACTTTTCAGACTGCGCGATGCGTTCTTTGAACACAGCCTCATGGGCGCCATCGCCCTGCTCATTGGCTAAGTCAATAGCAAGTTCGTAACCTTCGATGCGGTCATTGTTGATCTTAATAAGGTCATTTAAAATATTGGGGTCGTTCTGATTACTTTTCATTTTTTTCTTTATGCTTTTTGTTTTCCTTTATATTGTTTTTTCTATACATGCTATATTGTCTTTCTTTCTGTGCTATCTCACTTATTATATTAATTCCCTTTCTATACTATCTTCCTTCCAGTGCTATCTATTAACATGAACACGGAAGATTAATCATTAGTTTGTCTTTATTTCTTTGATGATAATAAAATACCGGTAACCCTTGATTTTGAGTGGTTTTAATTCGAATGATAATTGACTGTTTCCTATGCTCATGGTGTATAAGAGCATAGGCCATGCAAAATTTTCTCATAAAAACAAACGTTCTGCCTGGTTAAAGAGTTTATTTCTTAAAAACACTAAATACAATGGATATAAACAAGGAAAAGAAAAGCAAGCTACAAACGTATTGGACGATATTAAAAAATACCGTATCCGGATTTACAAATGAAGACTCGATGAAATATAGTGCGTCCCTATCGTACTACACCGTTTTTTCCATCGGACCAATTTTGGTTTTGATGATTTCATTGGCCGGAATATTCTATGGAGCCGAAGCAATTCAGGGGAAAGTTTTTGACGAACTGAATGGATTGGTAGGAAACAATGCTGCTAAACAGATCGAAGAGGTCATCCAAAACCTCCAATTATCGGGCAAGTCCAACATGGCACTGGTCATCAGTATTGTGACGCTAATTATCGGTGCAACGACCGTTTTTGGCGATATGCAAAATTCGATTAATAAAATATGGCACGTGCGGCCAAAACCTAAGAAAGGATGGTTAAAAATGATTCAGGATCGATTGCTGTCATCGTCGCTGGTGATCGGGTTGGGCTTTTTATTAGTCGTCACATTGATTGTCAATGGAATAATCTTGGCCTTAACGGGGCAGTTGCAACGCTATTTCCCAGATATTACTGTTGTGCTGATGAATGTAATCAATTTTGCCATTTCCTTTATTGTCATTGTAGTACTCTTTAGCGTTATTTTTAAAACCTTGCCGGATGTGAAGATCCAATGGAAGACGGTGCGTGCAGGCGCCTTGTTTACGGCCATTTTATTTGTCATCGGTCGCTACCTGATCGGAATCTATTTGGAACGGTCAGCAACGCAGGATACCTACGGTGCGGCTGGTTCATTTGTGCTTATTCTGCTTTGGGTATATTATACGGCGGCAATACTTTACTTCGGTGCGATATTTACGCGGGAGTATGCAACTGAGATGGCTATCCCAATTGAACCTTCTGAATTTGCGGTACATGTAGAGACTCAGGAGATCGAGCGCGATGTCGATGAGATCCCACCGGCACCGCTGGATGCAGAGGAAACAACAATTGATACAACGGAGCAATAACACCGTAAAAGAACAGGAATATTTTTAACATTTGATAACATTTTTTTTAAAACGATTAAAGCTATAGGCTGTTATATCTATAAAAAACGAAAGGAAAATATTATGAGTGAATTAACATGGAAAGGTCGTTGGAACGAAATTAAAGGTAAGGTAAAACAGCAATATGCAGATCTTACAGATGATGATTTACTATACGCAGAAGGTAAAGAGGACGAATTGGTAGGTAAACTTCAAAAGAAAACAGGAAAAACACAAGATGAGGTGAATAGCTGGTTAAACGGCTTGTAGCATAGTGTTTTTATGGTAAAGGCGGATAACAGCAATGTTATCCGCCTTTTTTATGGCCGCTTTCTGTAAAAAAGATAACTACTTAAAAGACTTACGTTTATAAGAACAGCAAAACTGTTAGAATAGATAATAGTGCTAAAGTTCTACAATAAGCTTCAGCAGCATCAAGGGCGAAAGATCGTCCACATTCTTTTCCTTCCAACCGCTGATTAGCTGGGTTAAGCATAGAAATTACGCTTTATAATGCTCAGCTGCTTAACACCATCCCTTAGAATGGGTAACCGATCGCAAGGTTAAACATGAGATTGTCTTTACGCCATCTTGAACTTCCAAAATCGATATCCTTTAACACCCAGCGCTCACCCTTAGGTAAATAGGGTACGCGGAGTGGAATGGAAAAGTCGGTACGCAGGATGAGGAAGGTAAAGTCGAAACGTAAACCTAGTCCGCCGCCCACAGCGAGCTCCTGGAGAAAATCTTTACTAAATTTCCCTCCCGGTTTGGTTTCATCTTCACGTTGAAGCCATACATTCCCCGCATCAATAAAGGCCGCCCAATGGATTGGACCAGTAATTTTTGCGCGGTATTCGGTATTGAGCTCCAGTTTGATATCACCTGTCTGATCGGCGTAAAAAAGACCATTACCAAGACGTTCTGGTGCCACCGTACCGGGTCCGATCGCACGCGCACCAAAGGCACGGATACTATTGGGTCCGCCTACATAATATTGTTTCAAATAGGGGAGGGAACGCGAATTGCCGTACGAGTAACTCATCCCGATACTTACCCGCGACGCAAGCTGTGAATTTTCGCTAAGCTTGAAATAATGCCTGCCGTCAACGCTTGCTTTAATATATTGCGAAAAGTACGCGTCGAAGAGCTTAAAAGTTTTGCCCTTATTAAAATCCGCGCCTTTGATCAATCCCAGAATATTGCCCGAAAAATCCAGATTTCCCTTAAAATAAAAAGTGTTTTGCAGATGTTTTTTCATGGTATTCTGAAAGGTGAAATTGTAGTTGGGACCAATCGTAAATTGGGGGTCGATCACATGGCGTAGCGCGGGAATGGTATCCATCTGATTTTTGTAGCTTTCTGAAATACCCCGCGGTTGCACATAAGTAATTTCCATCAATGCAAGATCATGCTGTTTCTCTTCGTTCTCCTGCCAGGTATACCCATAGTCCAAAGCAATGGAATTAAGGGTATAGGCCTTTCTCCGATTTAAAAATTCGTAACGTGCTTTGATATAGGTATTCGGAATAAATTGGCGCGACGGATTTATGGTACCAAATGGCGTTAGTATGCGTGGGAAAGTCAAGGTAGCCTCAGTCCCGTAGCGGAAATAGCTGGAGTTGAGATCAGCATTGCCACCCGTCTGTAATTCGTAACCGCCGAATACATTGATATTAAGCTTTTCGGCACCTTTGAAAGCGTTGCGCAAGGTCCAGTTCACATTGACTTCGGTCCCGTTGTACACGCTGGCCATTTTGCCAAGTAGCTCTACCCGTATGGACTTCTTGGGTAGCGGTGTAAGGTAATAGTACACATCAAGCGCATTTGGTACTTCTTTGCTATCGACAAAATTGTTTTTAACAAATTTCCAGCTATTCAGGTTCACGAGATGGCTGATGGTCCTGTTGTGGCTATCCCTGTTATAGAGGTCGCCTTCTTTGAAAAAGATGTGATTCGCAATAACGGGTTTGCGAAAGGTATGATTTGGATCGATAAAGTAATAACTGCTGTCAAATAATTCAGCATTTCTGGCCGAACGTTGGTATCCCGTACCAGTCTCGTTATAGTTGGGGTAGATGTAAATCTTATTGATCTTGGAAGGCACCCGTGCCTGTTCAGGCGTTTCTTTTTTGACCGTCACATAGAGGTTAACTTTGTGGTCGCCGATTGTACTATCTACCTGCACGAGGATGTAGTCTGGACTAAAGTAATAGTAGCCTTTGTTTTTTAATACATTGTCGATGCGGTCCCTTTCATTGAGCACCACGTCAAGACTATAATTGTTATTAACCCGCAAGAGGCTCTCGCTTGAATTCTCCCGAATATCGCGGCCGAGTTGGGTGGTGCTGTCAACGTCGAAAGTGACGGATTTTATGCGGTAAATCAAGTTTGGGGTGGCGGTATAGTCTACCGTAGCTTTTTTATTTTCGACAATGGTATCTGAGGTGACTTCTGCATTAAAAAATCCAATATTCTCCAGTCGATTGCGGAGAAGATTTTCATTGTATTCTCGATTGACATCGCTTAGCAGTACCGGTTCTTCGCCGATTTTTTTGAGAAAACGTTTGATAAAATTGCTTTGGGCAGTGTCACCGGCCATGTTATTAAAATAGAGTTTATAGGGCATTCCCAGCACCCGTTTATTGGGCTTAGGTCGAAGCGACTCTGCCAAATAAGTCGCCAGCTTTTCCTTGTTTTTCTTTGAAATGGTATCCGATGCTATCTTGACATTCCCTTTCACATATAGACTCTCGCCTTCAGGCAGGTTTTTAGTCGAAGAACAAGCAGCAATTAGTCCCCCTATTGTCACTAAGGCTATAAGCCATTGTAATTTAATTTGCATGGTAAGCCCTTTCCTCATCTTCATTTTTAATCGCTGTAGTTTTAATCGTATCTAAATTTTTCGGCGCATTATTTTTTTGCGTCCTATGTGTTGTACTGTCCACCTCCTGGCGGCGTTGCTGTTCTTTTTTCTGCTCTTCAATCCGTTTGCGGTATTCTGGGCTATGCAGCATTAGACTGTCGCGTATCACTGTTCTAACGCTGTCGCGATACGCTGAATCCTGCTCCATACGATCCACATCAAAGCGTTTCCTAAACTTCTTGCTGCCGGTGTCGTAGAACTCCTTCAATTTTTTGGAGCGCATAAAGATCTCCTTGAATCTGTTGTAGTCCATGTTGATAATGAAACCGATTCCGGTTTCAACAAATTGCCCCTGTAGGGTAACTTGATATTGATTTTTACGGTAGAAGCGCGCAAAGTAGCGTCCATCTTGGGAGAGTTGATAATCCAGTTGAATATCACCCGCGATGTTATTGGAAGCCTCTCCGGGACGGGAATTTCCTTCTACCTCAAAATTAGATCCGATGCTGACTTTCAGGCGGTCGTTGAGTAACATTTTGGAGACGCCAATGTTCAGGTCGGTACGCGTCTGAGCCGCACCCGTGCTGTAATCGTCTTCCGATGTGAGGTTGAAATCAAGCTCCACTCCAGTAATCAGGTCTGAAGCCAGTCGGTTAAGCTGAGCACTCAAAAACGAACTGACGCTATTCCGTACCAGTGCTTCTGTACCACCGCCGCCGGAAAGGCTTTCAAATGGATTGGCAGACATAAACCGGCCGAGTACAATTAATGAAAACACCTGTTTATTAAGATCGGACGGATTGTCGCGCAATGTTGTTAATGCGTTGTCCACCTTACTGATGACATCCTGCGATACAATGGCATTATTAGCATTCAGGTCGATGTCGAAATTAAGCTGTGGCTGAAACAACTGGTCCGAGATCTTCAACAACACGTCAAATGGAATCTTTTGTTTATATAAGTTAGCATTTTGGGTACCGAGCTGTGGAGCAACCAATTCTAAGGTTGGCGCCTTCAAAGTGTATACGGCTGTTATGTTCAATTGTGCGTCCAAAGGATCGCCATTCCAGGTTATTGTGCTTCCTTTTTGAAAGGTAAAATCTCTACTGACGGGTCCAAAGCTAAATGAATAACTTCCTTTCTCCACGGTAAATGTCCCTGACATCGTAATTTTACCGCTGGCATCCACGCCGGCATTGAGTTCGGCTTCCCCCTGAATGTTGAGAGCGTCCTGCGAACCTGCATCGAGTAAAATCTTAAATTTGGCATCTTTATCGGTCTGTAAATTCAGGTCGACATCTATTCCAGTGAGTTTCGTTACGGTCATCGAATCTAGTCTGGCAAGTGCATTTGCAGTGGCGGTATCCCGTTTGTCGACAAATTCAACCACCCCTTTCCGGTCGGCCATCCCAGGTTCATTGTTGGGCATGACCAGCGTAAAGTCGGTGCTATCGAGTACCTTGATGGTTCCATCCACAATTGGTTTGTCCAGATTTCCGCCGATTTGCAGATTGGTGCCAAGATACATTTTTCCATAAAACATATCGTTGTCCGCTTGCGTGGAATTCAGTACTTCAAAGTTGTCCATCTCGATGTTGAGGTCAAAGTCGAAATCGGTGTAGGTCTGCGTACGGATCGAACCACTAACTTGAGCCATATTCCCTTTGCTATCTTCAAGCTCGAAATTTGGAAAAGATATGCCGTTTTGGTCGAAGCGGATCTGTTCATCTTTTGCTTTAAAAAGTGAATTGAGCATGGCAACATTGAATTCGGCCTCCCTAAAATTAAGGTCGCCCCTAATCTGTGGTTTTGAAGGCGACCCCGTTATTTTTAGCTGACCTTCGAGGTTGCCCTTGGCGTCTTTCAAGTTACCCATACTAAAGGCCTGCACGGTCTTCATGGTTAGCGGTGCGACATCCAGCGTAAAGTCAAGCGTGGCATCACCCTGTGGTGGATTGATAAAGTCTCCGCTAAGGACGAGGTTATTTCCGTTTTCGGTAATGCTCACATTGGCATTGTAGGTGTTTTCACGTGCATTGTTGACTTTGATATTGATATTTCCGACGGTATCTTTTCCGAAGTAAAACTTATCTACCACAAGATCGGCAACAAACACAGGACTACTTTCGAGTCGGGATAGTGTGGTTTGTCCGTTGATACCACCGCCCACATCGAGACTGTCGCTCATCACCATTTTGGTCAGCGTCTCAATGCGAAAATTGTTGAACGCTACATTTAAAGGTGAATTGAATAGGCTATCCTGGGAAGCAATGCGGAGTTCCTGGCCCTTGTTACGCAGTACAAAATTGTTGGCCAATATCCCGGCACTACCAAATTTAAGCGTGTTGTTGGGGGCCACATCCCACTTATCGTAATTGAGCATTAAGCCGTCCTGCAGCAGGCTGAATTCGAATAGTCCATTTCGCGCCTGCATGTCTGCCCCAACGTGATATTGCTCTTTATTTTGTTTATCTTTGATCCATAGCCCCATGTTAATCATGTTTTGCGCGACCTTTCCGCTGAAAACCGTATTGGTAAGCTCAATACTGCTGACTTTAACCTTGTTGATAAGCGCCGAATAGTAAAGTGCGCTATCGAGACTATTGATATCCAAGGTCACATTGTTTATTTCTGTACCGCCGTAAACGATGCGCGGTGCATCTAACTTGGCTGAGAGGTTTTTGGACGCGCTGTTAAATAGACCGTCCAAACTGATGGCTTTCATTTCAGTGAGTTCTGGAAGAAAATCCTGAATCAGTCTATTTCGTGTCAGCTGTGCCGAAAATTCGATGCGCTGCGGCGAATATGGTGGAATCGAAACGGGTTTTTCAGGTTTATAATATACCTGCAGAAGATCCTGAACGGCACTTTGCAGTTCCAGAATTTTGTATTGACCAACCAGGTGGGCATTTAAAAAATCAGATTTCAAGATCAGCTGGTTGCGGCTCGTATCGGCCTTGGCCAGTAAGGATACAGAGTCCAGCGCATAACGATCGTTGTTGTATCGGATTAGCGAGTTGGTAATATGTGCTTCACCGTTGAGGAAGTTTGGATCAGCAGTGGTAAAATTACCAGTTAGCTTACCCCGGTAGGTGAGAGCATCCGGCATTAAGTTTAGCTTTTGCAGATTGATGCTATCTACGGCTAGTTCAAAGGCCACCTTAGGATACTTAGCCCTCGTATTGGCCGTAGCGTTCAGTTTCAGTTTGATATTTGGGTCGGGACTTAAAACGGATGCTTTGATAGCGCCTTTATCTGCCGAAAGCGTCATGCCGATATCGTGATAGCGGTAGCCCATAGCGTCGAGCCTGTTCACTTTACCATCAAAGTTTGCCATAAGTTTCTTGGGGTCAGTTCCCTTTCCCTTAATCTTTCCTTCAAACGAAAGAATGCCCAATGTACTGTCCATCTGCATAATCTGACCGATATTGAGGTCACGGACGCTGACTGCTGCATCGTAGCTGGTATCCTGTTTGGCCATATTGACCTTTCCATCGAGTTTGGCTGTCCCTTTTTCAGTAACCAGTGCAAGTTTCGTATTAAAGGCAGTCATTCCGCCTTTGAAAGTACCACTAAGGCCAATGGTGTTGGGGAATTGAATGCCACTCGGCAACATGGACTTAGCAACTAGTTTTTCGATATCCGAACGGCCTGTGGTCAGTTTTTTCAGATTCAGGTCTACCGACAACTTATTCATATCGGGAAGTCCTTTTAGATGAAGACTGGCGATCAGCCGCGTATTTGATAACGTTTGAAAATCGATTGTAGGGATATGAAGGTCATTTACACGGCCGACAATACGGGTATCAATATAAAATTTCTTATCGAGCAACGGCTTCATCACTTGCATGGTATCGAGGAAGGGTGCAAGAAATCGGATATCTCGCATATCGATATGACTCTTGCTGATGTTGGCGTTCACGGTGATCAGTTCTGGTTTTTTGGCAATCAGATCTAGGGAAGGGTAACTGATTTTGACATAGTTTCGGATCAGTGTCCGCGGAGTTTCTGCATATAGGTTTTTGATTTCGGCACCGGTATTGGTATAGTTGAAATCGGCTTTCAGCTGTTTGATAACGAAGCCGGAATGATCTGAAGCTACAAGCTCTTTCAATGATCCGCTGATGGAATCTGCGCTATAATATAAATCAGTCAGCTGCGTTTTAAGACCTGGCATGTGGATGTTAAAATAATCGAAACCCTTCATGCGGGGCTGGTTGTCATCTCTAAAACGAATAGTGGTGTTATTGACGCGGATGTCTTTGGCCGATACCACCCAATTCATTTTTCCAGTCGCACTTGAATCTATTTGCGCTGCATCGGCTTTCTTCGGGTTAGCTTTTCCCTCTTGGGAAAGCGTTTTTTGAATTTTTCCCAGCAAGACATTGTTGTCCGACCCGTCTAGATCAAGCTTTTGAATATCCACAAACTCTTTGTTCAGATCAATTTTATTGAGGTCGGCATAAAAGCTTTTTATTTTAAATTCGGACTTAAGTGCGCTGGCCTGATCTTCATATCGGACCAGAACATTTTTGAGGTCTGCCACTTGAATGCCAACATCGGGGAGGAGGGACGTCGTCTGCGCGGTTTTATCGGTGATCCCAAAGTCTTCAACAGAAGGACCTGAGCCATCCACGGCGGGTTTCCATTGCTTAATGGTCGCATTTAGTCCGTCTATATTAATTTTGGGAAGCTCAAAGGCCATGTTGTTCGTGAGGTCAAACTTCTTTATATTGGTGTTTAAACTGCCCAAATACACGTCGGCGCCGGTACCGATTACTTCGTCGGTATAGACAACATGTATTTTTGAAAATTTAATTTTATCGAGGTTAAACAGCAGGGCAGAAGTAGTATCAGCAGTAGGTTGACTTTCTTTTTCAGACGCAAAAGCTTTAACGATATAATCGAAATTAAAGGCGCTATCGGGTAAAGTACGTTGTATTTTGGCCGTAACACCCTCAACTTCCAAACTTTGGATTTCTACTGTATTTTTCAATAATTTTAGCATATTGATATCCACCGCAATGCTCTTTCCAGCAACTAAAGTGTCCTTACTCTGATCTTCGAGATAGATGTTTTCCAAGACCAGCTTTTTTGGAAAATCAATATTGATATAGCCAATTCTAACGGGGGTGCCAATCTTGCCTTCGACATAATGGGTTACTTTTCCGGCAATATAATTCTGTATCGTGGGAAGACGCAGCAAAAAAATAATTAGAATGAAGAGTCCAATGATTCCGCCAATAATCCACAATAATGTTTTTAAAGCAATTCGGGTAAATCTGTTCAATGTGTTGTCTGATTTAAGTTTACACATAAGACAACATAACCATACAAATGGTTTGGAATTTATAGATAGATATCGCTATAATGTCATTTTTTTACCACAGCATATACGTCAGGATGATTAAAAAGCCTCCCCGGATAAGTAATTCTTGCGCCAGTTCCTCGCGGTCCAACTTATACCAGCTATATTTTTCGTAATATCTACTGATCGTTTTCCTGTTTTTTTCGCTGACAATTTTATAATTTGTTTTCATAACCGATTTATATTGATGTCTTGTAACAGCATGCAATTATGGTGCAATTTTGGCGATTTGTTAGGGAATTTAGGTAGTTGATGTGGTGGTTTAGGTTATAAAATACACTGTCAAGGCGTATTTAAACGCTGCGCCTCATTTCACATCAAAGGGAGTGTTTTATCTATACACTCATTCCGGCTTTGCTAATAGCGTATCGAAGCCGGAATGAGTATATGTAAATGAGTATATGTAATAGCGTTTGTTTATCGTTCGTTGTTGTTGCGTGTACCAGGTTCATACGCTGTCCCATGTTCGTATCGAGCAGCCACTCTTCTAGTCCGTTGAGCTTGATCAGAAGGAAGTGTATCCATCTGTTTTCCTTCGCTATAAAAAGTATCTTCGCTAAAGTGGTAATGCGTATAAAATGTGGATGGATCATAACTATTGTCACTTACGACAAATCCAACATTTCCGGTGCCTTCAAAGATGTGCCGGATAGATAATTCCGTTTTCGGATCGACATGGTGCTCCTGGTAAGCAGGCAGTCGAATGACCTGATCTTCAGTAATGGATAGAACCACCACCTCTCCATCATCAGCAGGATTGTATAGATAATCGGTTGCGGGCTCTTCTGTCGGAATCTCGTCGACAGTAAAGATCACGCTATGATTAATCGGCTCAACGGGGGGAGTTGGGTAAGCGGTATCATTACTCGCCTGAATCTTCGTGCCGTCATAAAGCGAGGCAAGACCGATGGGTACAAGTATTTTTTTATCTTCCTCCACAACAAATTCAGCATCATTCAGGTCGATGATAAGATAGCGAACCTGTTGGCTCTGCGGATCAAACAGCAGATCTGTCACCTGTCCGATCAATTGACCAGCCTCATTTTTCACTTTCCATCCGCGGATATCAGGTTCTCCATCGACTATTTCATAATCGCTTCCGCCGAGTTCAATCAAATGATTATAATTTTTGTCTTCTATTGCCATGTTTTTAGTTTTTGAGTTATTCAATTATTTCACGAGGGTCTAAAGAGTATCTCTTAGTGGCGCTGTGGTGTTTACACTGGTGTCTGGAGTAGCCTCGTTTAATTGTGCGCCGCTGTTGTAGCGGTTTACAAAATAGAGAACCAATCCCAATGCAAGGAGTGATAGCAGGAGCCATAGCCACCAAGGTGCTCCATTTTTAGGTTTTACTTCTAAATGTGCCATATATACTTTTTTAAAAAGAACAACACTTCATTGGCTTCGTTTGAAAAAAAAATTATGTATAGGTTTAGCTGTTGTAATTTGTTAGCTGTAATGCACGATTGGTATGAGCGATGTAGCTGGCTGAACACGTATGAGCTTAACGTTGAAGGTTGCGTGTTTTATAGTGTTTGATGTGACACAATAAAAAAAATAAAAATAATTTAAACGATTTGCCGTGGACACTGTTATTTGATCGGAAATGTATTAATTAGTTAAATAAACGCAGGTTAAAGGATTGTTTTTTGTAGAGGCTAGGTTCGTGGTTGACCTAGCCTTTTTTTTGTTTAAATGATTCCTAACTTTTTTTATCTCTTATTTCTTAACAGCAGCAAATGAGAATCAACTGGTAACCAAATTGACCTATTTTACACTGCTCGTTCAGTGCTTGTTCAGTAATTACTCAGTGTGCACTGAATAAGCAATGACGAATTACTGTCTAAAAATTGAATAAAAATTGCTGTTAGGGATAAGTTGGTGTTAAGTTGTAGGCATATGATGGATTCCATAAGAATTAACTAAGTTTGTAGCATAGCGCTTTTAAGTAATGCAATCTTTTTATTTCTATTGTTTATTTTTTTGTTCCTTAATCAGTACTTCGGTTGTTGGACAATCGCTGGATTATCCGTCTTTCCGAAATATTTCTTTGGGTACGAACGCAAATACCGTACATTCATTTGCGCAAGATAGTTTGGGAATGTTATGGCTGGGAAGTAACAATGGCCTATTTAATTATGATGGCTATGCGCTGCAGCCACTTACGGGGACTAAAGATCCTTTTCAGACCTTTGTATACTGTATTGAAATGGTTGATGATAAGCATTTTGCGTTGGGTACGGGACAAGGCGTGCTACTCTATAATTACCAGTTAGACCGTTTCGATCCTTTCCCTTCAGGAGGCCCTTCTGATGTCAGATCACTTTTGGTCGTGGGCAATACATTGTGGATCGGTTCCATTGGTGGTTTGTACTGCTATGATATCAAGACGCATAAACTTGTCGACTATACCAAATCATTTCCCGCGAATAAAGCCAGATTTGCCGTTTACGCACTTGATAAGATAGACGATAGCATCTTGATAGGCACGTATAATGGACTTTTTGAGTTAGATGCAGTCCATAAAAAAATTGTTGCCTTAACACTGCCCGATTATAAAAATGGAAGCAACCAATTTGTAAATTCCATATTTTCTGTTCCGGAGTTAAGCAAAACGTTTATTGGGACGGAATACGGGCTATACTTGTATGATGCTAAAAAACATGTGCTTCGTAAAACTCCTGTATTACAGAACCATCCGATCAAGGCGATGGCCTCGAAAGATTCCAACACTTTATTGGTCGGGACCGACGACGGTCTTTTTACTTATCAGCTGAAGGAGCAGATCGTGAAGCGGATCAAACATGATTCCCGTAATAGAAACTCGCTAGCCAACAATATCATATGGAGTATATTTAAAGACCGAGCGGGAAATATTTGGTTAGGTACGGATTTTGGTTTTTCATTGTGGTCTAATCGCAAGGTAGAAAAAACACTGCCAATATATCAATTGACAGCAAGTAACGACGGTAACCGTTTTTATAAAATTGCGAAGGACCGTAACGGTTGGTATTGGCTGGGGGGCGACAATGGTTTGATTCGGGTACATGGATTGGGCGATAGAAATGCTGAAAGCAATTGGTATCGGATGGATGCTGGAACCTATCGGCTGACCCACAACCGTATCCGCGATATCTATCAAGATCATGCGGGATTGGTCTGGATTGCTTCCGATGGTGGAGTTGATGTGTTCGACGCGCGGACCAAGCAGTTTAAAAACCTGACGATTATCGATGCAACCGGCAAACGGAATGCGAAATGGTCCTATAATATGCTGGAAGATGGACAAGGTAATCTGTGGATAGCCTCCTATATGGGCGGTATATTTGTGGTCAACAGAAATAGACTCTTGGAAGCTACGGGTTCGGTGGTGGCAAACCGAAATTTCAGCAAAGAGGATGGCCTCTTAGAAGATTTTGCCAATCAGATTGTCGACAATGGAAGGGGAAAAATCTTGGCACTTTTCTATAACAAAGGAATCAGCAGCATTGATATGGCTACCGGGAGGATCAGGGATCTTAAGGATAGTGCGGGCCACCCATTAGATCGCGCCACCTTTATGCTGCGGGATAAACAGCATACGGTGTGGGTCGGAGAACATGGCGAGTTGCGAAGAATTGCCGCGGATGGAAAAAACACGTTGATTCGTTTTGATCCTGTTGGTAAGGGTGAAGTGACCGCTATGGCTGAAGTCAATGCCTATATCTGGGTAGCAACGAGTGCTGGCGCCTGGCAGATTAATAAGCAAAGTTTAAAAGCCGAATTATTGCGGTATGGACAGCGTGTATCTTCGATGTACTACGATACGGAGCGAGGGGAGGTCATCTTGGGTGGCGTTGATGAAATAGTTTTGTTGCCTGCACAAAAGGAGGAAGTGGACGTAGAACGCTCGAAAAAGATTGTACTCACCGCAATGTATGTCAATAATAAAAGATTTGGTAGTTATGATTATGGTTTGCGCTACCGAAACGAAATCACGTTAGCGCATGATCAGAACAACCTGCGGCTGGAGTTTTCCGACCTGGATTATGGAAATCATCTCGGCTATCGCCTTGCCTATTCGTTTAAAGGTAAAAATGAAACTTGGATTCCAATGGAACGCGGGGATAATAAGGTGTTACTGTCAAACTTAAATTCTGGAAGCTACGATCTTCAGTTGGCAAGGGTGGATATTGCTGGGCATGTAGTTTCTGAAATCTATACCTATCCGATTACAATACGTTACCCTTGGTATGCGACCTATTGGGCCAAAAGTCTTTATATACTCATTGCTGGTTTCTTGATCTTCTGGATAATCAACTTTTTCAGGGTACGCAGTACGCTGAAATGGGAGAGACGCGAGCGCCGTAAAGTTCAGGAGCTCACTAAGATGAAAATGGATTTTCTAACTGCTGTATCGCATGAGCTGAAAACACCCTTAAGTCTGATCTTGGCTCCCGTGAGCCAAATGATGCGGCAGACCAAGAATAGCGATAAAAAGAAACAGTTAGATGGCGTACATCGAAATGCCTTAAAAATTAGTCAGCTTATTCAGGAATTGATGACTTTTGATCAGGTGGAGCAGCAGCAAATGCCTTTACAGGGATTGCTGAATTCTCAAATTGATCTGGTCGATTATTGTACACAGCTCATAGCTGAATGGCAGCAAGTGCCTGAATACAAGAATATCCATATTGAATTCTCCACAACTGTAGAGAGCGTTTTTATACAGACGGATGTTGCCAAATTAGGATCGATTGTCAACAACCTCATCGCCAACGCATGTAAGTATAATCGACCTGAGGGTAGCGTGAACCTGCGGCTGGAAGTAAATGGTGACGACATAAAGCTGATCGTTCGAGATACCGGAATTGGCATCACTTCTGAAGATTTTCCGTATATATTCAGTAAATTTTATCGCTCTTCTTTAAAGGAGGTCAATGAAGTACAGGGAACGGGAGTAGGCCTTTACTTAGTCAAAAGTTATTGTGAACAATTAGGCTGGGACGTTGCGCTAACGAGCGACCAAAAGGGCACAACTGCAACACTTAACTGGAAGCAGGATCGTATAAACAGCAAGAATCCCGCCGCTGATAGCGACACCACAACCAGAAACAAAATATTAATCGTCGAAGATAATGCCGAGCTTGCTGATTTTTTAAGAAATACCCTGCAGACAAATTATGATTGCAGTATCGTTGGTGACGGAAGCGAGGCATTACGGTTGATTGATGGGCATAGCTTTGTGCCGGATGGTATTATTACCGATGCCATGATGCCTAATATGGGAGGCATAGAAATGGTCAAAAAACTGCGCCAAAATACATTGACAGCGACAATCCCCGTCATTTTGTTAACTGCGCAAAGCGATGAGATCATCAAACGCGAGTGGGTAGCTGTGGGCATAGATGCTTATATGGCGAAGCCTTTCGATCTGGATTTGCTGCAAATTCAGCTACAGCAGCTTCTGGAAAGGAAAAATAAGATTGTCGCTCAAGTGCGTATCGATCAAATCAGTCAACCAGCAGAACCAGTTGCAGTACATTCACCGGATGAAAAATTCCTGACCAAAGTAACGCAGTTGATTGAAGAAAATATGGATGATTCGGAATTCTCCGTGCAGCGGCTCAGCGAGCTCACTGATGTAGCGGCAAGACAACTCTACCGAAAAATGAAGCAGCTCACGGGATATACTCCTGTGGAATATATTCGCAGTATCCGCATTAAAAAAGCCGCCCTGTTGCTACAGCAAAAGAAGTTTACTGTAGCCGAAGTGATGTATATGGTCGGATTCTCCAATTCGTCCTATTTCTCAAAGTGCTTTCAGTCGGAATTTGGTATGTCGCCAAAGGTTTATATGGAGTCTTATTCGTAAAGTACTGTTGATCAGTATTGTCTCTTAGGTTAGAGATGTGGAGATGTCCAATTTGTGTTGTTCTTTGTCCGATATGTGGCCTTAAAAAATAATGCGATTTGATAGGTTTGTAAGCGTAATAACCAAAAAATTATAAATCGATACAATCCATGCGTGTAATTATTTTATGCTGCCTTGCTCTTTTGGGGTACGCCAATACCTATGCACAGGTTAGGGCCAATAAAAATGTTCCTACGGTCTTTGTTGATCGCGAAGGCGTGATGCGCTGGTCCGACACCAGGGCTGAGGCCTCATTTTATGGGGTCAACTATACCGTTCCTTTTGCCCATGCTTTTCGGGCACTTCAGGCTAGAGGGATCGACCGTAAGCAGGCTATTGATCGGGACGTCTACCACTTTTCCCGTTTGGGGTATAATGCTTATCGAATCCATATCTGGGATGTGGAAATCTCGGACAGAAATGGAAACCTGATAAGCAATGAACACCTCGATCTATTGGACTACCTCTTTTTCAAATTGCAGGAGCGTGGCATCCGGATTTTAATTACCGGCATGACGAACTTTGGAAATGGTTATCCCGAAAAAAATCAAAATACGGATGCCTTTACCTACCATTATGATAAGTGTCAAATCCATGCCAATCCACAGGCAATCGCAGCACAGGAAAAGTATATCAGCCAGTTGCTTCGCCATGTCAATCCTTATACGGGCTACGCTTATCAGGAAGATCCTTACGTTATTGGATTTGAAATTAATAACGAGCCGTGCCATACAGGTTCAGTTCAAACGACTTCGAACTATATTGCACGGATGGTTAAGGCCATAAAAAAAAGTGGTCATAAAAAGCCGATTTTCTATAATGTCAGCCATAATATGGATCATGTGCAGGCTTATTTCAATGCTGATATCCAAGGAACCACCTATCAATGGTATCCTGTGGGACTGGTTGCAGGGAGAGAACGTCTGGGAAATTTTCTGCCATACATTGATCAATACCGCATCCCCTTTGCAAACTTGAAAGGGTTTACCAATAAAGCAAAGGCAGTATACGAGTATGATCCTGCAGACAATCTCTACAGCTACCTGCATCCCGCGATGAGCCGTACATTTCGTTCCGCTGGATTTCAATGGATCACGCAATTTGCTTACGATCCGATGGATATTGCAGCCTACAATACAGAATATCAGACCCATTATCTCAATTTAGCCTACACACCGGCAAAAGCATTGAGTACGTTAATTGCTGCCGAGGTGGCCTATACAATCCCCAGGAATAAAAAATTTAATCCATACCCGCAGAATACTTCGTTTGGCGATTTTGAGGTGTGCTATGATCAGGATCTCGCCATGATGAATGCACCGGATAAATATTTTTATACGAATAATACAGCGGTCAAACCCGTGAAGCCAGAGCAATTGATGCATATTGCCGGCCATGGTTCATCGCCTGTAGTGGAGTATGGCGGATCTGGCGCCTATTTTTTGGATCGTTTGGAAGAAGGCTTATGGCGTTTGGAGGTAATGCCAGATGCAGAAAAAATTGCCGATCCTTTTGCCAAGCCGTCGCCAAGCCGCGAGGTGGTACATATCTTGTACCGGTCTCAGGCGATCGATATTCAAATTCCTGACCTTGGCGAGATGTTCACCGTACAGCAGCTGTCGCACAAAACTGGTGTGGTGGAAGATCGTATAGTGCCTACAACCAGCTTCAGCGTTGAACCAGGCGTTTACCTGCTGAAGCGAAAGCATGTGCAGCTAAAAAATAGATGGACAGACTCTTCATCCTGGAAAAATGGACGCCTGGGTGAATTTTATGCGCCAGCAGCTTCGCCACTGAAACAAGCTCTGCTAATACACCAGCAGCCCGAGGCAATCGAAAAAGGGCGTAGCGCCAAATTGGAGTTCCGCTACATCTTTGAACAGCAACCCGATTCGATTATTTTACAGACGGATCAGATCTCATTTTGGAACGAGCATAATCCTTACATCAAGCTGATCCCGAAAGATAGTTATAGGTATGAGGCGGATATTCCAGCAGCTTTGCTAAATGGCAACGCGCTAAAATATACGGCCACGGTGTTTGTTGGAGGTAAGCAGTTTACTTATCCAGACAATCAGGCTGGAGCTCCGCTTGACTGGGACTATCGCGTCAATAGCTATTGGACGGTTGGGTTATATGAACAACATGGGCCAATTTCGCTGTTTGAATCATTGTCCAAGGTCGCTACTTTTGAAACTTTCGCCATTCCAGAAACTGCTTATATGACTGCAGAATGGCAACAGAAAGATTTAGGGAAGCTGCCTTTGTGGACGTATAGTTTTCACGCGAAGGATTCGAGCGCGCAGTATTTCTGGCTTAAAGATATCAGAACAAAAATTCTTGGTCGGCCAGGAGGGCTCGATCATGTTAAAACACTTTGTATACTCTTAAAACATACTGGTGGCAATCCGACGCTAAAAGCAGGTTTTGTTACAAACAAAGGGTACACCTACGTCAAAAAAATCGATGCTGTTTCAGCTACTGAACGGTTGGTCTGCATCGATTTAGCAGATTTACAGCTGGTACCGACGGCTTTGCTGCCTGCCCCTTATCCCGTTTTTCTTGAACGGTTTTTTAAACCGGTAGTTTCCGATCAATTGGATAAAAGAGCTATCGAAAAGCTCATTATCTCGGGCGAAAATATGTCGGACGTCGTGCTGTCTGTAGCCGCGGTATGGCTGGAATAGTGGAAAAATAGCAATTTTCCCATTGGCCGAATCGAGCGCTGAGGTGAGTATAGTGGAGGAATTGCATTAAAGGAAAGAAACAATTATAAACACATAAATCTAAAAAAATGAAAGGTTTTGCATTTAAAACAAGTTTATTGAGCTTGTCATTGCTGTCCTGCCTTGGGGAAACGCAGCTCTATGCGGCAACGAAAGGGGAGAGTAAATGGATCAGGTTGATGCAACAACAGGATGTCCGCGGGGTAGTCCGCAATGAACAGGGGCAACCGATGGCCGGTGTTACGGTGTTGGTGACTGGTACCACTGTGGGGACTTCTACGGCCAACGATGGTACTTATCGTATTTCATTGCCGAGAGGCAAATCGCAACTGTCATTCTCGATAGTGGGGTATACCAGTCAAACCTTGACGGTATCCGGAACATCTTTAGACATTAAGTTGGTATCGGCGGGAAATGTTTTGGAAGAGCTGGTCATCGTAGGTTATGGCATTAGTACAAAAAAGGATCTAACGGGTGCCGTCAGCACGGTAGGTAGCAAAGATTTTAATACGGGGTTGGTTGGTTCTCCCGAACAGCTGATCAATGGAAAAACGGCTGGCGTCCAAGTGATGTCCAACAGTGGCTCGCCTTCCTCGGGCAGTACCATACGTATTCGTGGCGGAGCTTCATTGAGTGCCAGCAACGATCCACTGATCGTATTGGACGGGGTACCTTTGGAAACTGGCGGCATCAGCGGCAACAGTGGAAATTTTCTTAGTCTGATCAATCCCAATGATATTGAAAGCATGACAGTACTCAAAGATGCATCCTCCACAGCGATTTATGGATCTCGTGCATCAAATGGGGTATTGTTGATAACGACAAAGAAAGGAAAAGGGGATACATTACGGCTTTCTTTTTCCTCCATTGTATCCATGCAACAGGCGATGGGTGTGGCTGATATGATGTCGCGCGATGAATTTGCCAACCTGATCAATAGCAAAGGAACTTCTGCGCAAAAAGCGCTATTGGGTAATGCCTCGACAGATTGGCTTGCTGAGGTTTTTCAGGATGCCATAGGAACGGACAATAATTTAAGTTTGCAGGGAAAGATCGGTAAGGCGGTGCCTTTTCGAGCTTCTGCGGGCTATTACAATCAACAGGGAACTTTGCGCACCGACAAGACGGAGCGTATGACGGGAGCATTTGTGCTAAATCCGACATTTTTTGACAAACACCTCGCGGTAAATCTGAATGTTAAAGGAGCCCGAAATAACAACAGTTTTGCCAATACTGAAGCAATATGGTCTGCTGTGGCTTTTAATCCAACGCAGCCAATTTATTCGGGGGTAGATGCCTACGGGGGGTATTACGAGAGTCTCGATAATGCCGGTCTTCCAGCAACAGGTGCAAATCTCAATCCACTGGGCCTGCTTCGTCAGGAGAAGCACCTTAGTACAGTCAATCGAGCTGTAGGTAATCTTGATCTTGATTATAAGTTTCACATGCTACCCGAATTAAAAGCTCACGTAACGCTCGGATATGACTATGCTAAAGGGAATGGGTCAAATTTAATTCCCGCAAGTGCAGCCAATAATTTTACGATTGGGGGGGCTTTTGACCGTTATGAACAGACCCTTAAAAATAAATTATTCACGGGTTATCTAAATTATAACAAGTTCTTTGAAGACTTAAAAAGTACAGTCGACATTACTGCTGGCCACGATTATCAATATTGGAGTGCAGGGCGCCCACCGATCGTGTACTATAATGAAGCAGGCGATATACGTTCTACCGCTATCGCATCAGACGAGCGCCATACGCTGATCTCTTGGTATGGTCGGATCAACTACAATTACGATAGCCGTTATTTACTGACAGCAACGGTCCGGAAGGACGGTACATCACGATTCAGTCCAGAAAATCGCTGGGGAACGTTTCCCTCTGTCGCCTTGGCATGGCGCCTTTCACAGGAATCTTTCATGAAAGGCATATCGTTTTTGGACGATTTGAAGCTCCGTGCAAGTTATGGTATAACAGGACAGCAGGAAGGTATCGGCAATTATGAGTATTTGCCGGTTTATAATTTGGGAACCGCCTATGCCCAATATCGGTTTGGCGATCAGTATCATCTGGTGTATCGGCCATCGGTCTACAACAGGGATTTACGCTGGGAGACAACTAAAGCATTTAACTACGGTCTGGATTTTGGACTTTGGAAGAATAGGGTATCTGGTGTAATTGAATATTATACAAGAAAAACACATGATCTACTGGCCAATGTGCCTGTGGCGGCAGGAACAAACTTTGACCAGAACGCAACCATTAATGTCGGAAATGTTGAAAGCAGTGGTTTCGAATTTCAATTGAATACTGTCCCTATTCAGAAAGATAATTTGCGCTGGGAAGTGAATATCAATGCAACCAATCAACACACAAAAGTAACCAATATAGCCTTGGTACAGGATGCCAATGCGGTTGGAACGTACGTCGGTCCTAATGTCAGTGGCCGTGGCATACAGATCCTAACAACGGGATATCAACCTTACATGTTTTATGTGTACAAGCAATTGTACAACGAGGCAGGAAAACCGTTGGAAGGCGTGTACGCTGATCTGAATGGTGATGGTGCGATCAATGAAAAAGACCTGTATCGCTATCAATCCCCGGCCGCAAAATGGCTGTTCGGTTTCAATACACAGCTAACGTACAAAAAATGGACTGCAGCCACTACTTTACGCGCAAATTTGGGGAACTATGTCTTTAATAATACAAAAATGAACCTCAGTGCATGGGAGACCGTTCAATATGTAGATCCGTCGATCAATAACCTTCATCGGGATTACTTGCATACGGGATTTCAGACTAGACAGTATTATTCAGATTACTATGTTGAAAATGCTTCCTTCCTTCGAATGGAAAATCTTTCCGTGAACTATACTTTCGGCAAAGTGGGCAAAATTTCCAATTTACGCGTGGGTGCGGTAGCACAGAATGTTTTTATTGTGAGCAAATATAGTGGTATGGACCCCGAGGTTCCGAGCGGATTTGACAGTTCGTTTTACCCGCGCTCGAGAACATTCTCCTTGAGCGTCAATATGGATTTTTAATGGCTACCTCAAAAAAGAAACTTATATAACGATGAAAAATATAAAAAGATTTTGTTTTGGAGTGTTTAGTATAATTTTGTTACTACACTCCTGCACCAAGGACTTAAACCAATATCCAACTGTGGAAACGACATCGGAATCGGTCTATACTTCGGTAGAGGGGTACCGTTCGGTCCTTGCTAAACTTTATGCCTCATTTGCTGTTGCAGGCAATGGACGTGGTGATGCTGATCCGGACATGGCGGGCAGCACAGCCTCTTGGGGCTACCTTCGGGTGTATTTTAATCTGCAGGAAGTACCTACAGATGAGGTGATCTACACCTGGGCGGGAGGTGATAACATGACCGATATTCAGTATATGACCTGGGGAGCGTCCGATACATGGGTCAATGCCATGTATTACCGGATTTATTATACGGTGGCTATCTGCAACGAATTTCTGCGAAATGCCACCACAGCAAAACTGGCAACATTTAATTCGACCGAACAGACGCAGATTCTAACATTTGCGGCTGAAGCTCGTTTTCTGCGTGCCCTGGCCTATAGTCATGCGATGGACTTGTATGGAAATGTTCCGTTTGTGACTGAGAGCGATCCTGTAGCTGCATTTTTTCCGCCGCGGATGGCGAGGGGTGATCTTTTCAAATTTATTGAAAAGGAGCTTTTGGAGGTCGCAGCAATCTTGCCAGAAGCGCGTAAGAATGAATACGGACGGGTGAGTCGTGCTGCCGCATGGTCTTTATTGGCAAAGAATTATCTGAATGCTCAGGTGTATACGGGTACAGCACGGAACGCAGACTGTCTGAACTATGCAAAAAAGGTAATTGATGCCGGATACATCTTAAATGCGAATTATAAGCAGGTGTTTAATGCCGATAACGATAAGCGAACCAATGAAATTATCTTCCCGATAGAAGCCGATGTGGCACATACCACTACCTGGGGTTCGACAACTTATCTGGTTAATGGCCCTATTGTGGGGAGCATGAAATCGTCAGACTATGGGGTGCTTTCTGGCTGGAATAGTTTTCGTACACTTCGCGAATTTGTAGGCATTTTTGAAGCGGAAGATAAAAGAGGTGATTTTTGGAAAAATGGGCAGTCTTTGGACGTAGAAGATCCAGCTGCATCAAGCCAGGGTTACGGATTGGTAAAGTTTACAAATTTGAAGGATGATGGCACCTATACGACAGATGAAGGTTTGGTCAGTACGGATTTTCCGATGATCCGCCTGGCCGATGTTTATCTGATGTATGCCGAAGCCGTACTTCGCGGTGGCGGCGGTAGTGTACAGGAAGCCCTTACTCTCGTCAACGCGATCAGACAAAGGGGATATGGAAGTTCCGCTGGCACTATCGAGCAGGCGCAGCTCACGCTTGATTTTATCCTTGCGGAGCGCGGACGTGAACTGTTTTGGGAATGTACGCGCCGCACAGATCTCATTCGATTTGGAAAGTTTACCGGAAGTGCTTACCTCTGGCAATGGAAAGGAGGGGATATGAATGGGCGTTCTGTGGATACAAAGTTCAATCTGTATCCGATTCCAACAACAGATATGAGCGCTAATCCGAATTTAATTCAAAATGCAGGTTATTAGGGTAGTAATGTATTGGTAAATCGATGGTATAGTTATGCGGCCCAGCAGTGGAGCTGAAGCGCATCAATGAATATTTCCATACGGGTTTTAAAGATAATGATGACTTATGAAACAATTGACACTTTATATTTTAGTATTGCTTTTCGCTGCTTGTAAAAAGGAGGGCGGGACACCAGCTGTCGGGGGAATAAAACCTGCAGTGTTGCACAGCAGTACATCGGAATTGGTTTTAAAATCTACCGATCGCAAAGCTGTGGCACTGCAGCTTGTTTGGGACGAGGCGATCTTGACCAGCGAAGAACCGATGGCGCAGTCGGCCTTAAAAAATAAGATAGAAATAACGGCAGACCCCTCTTTTTCGGTTATTGCCAAAAGTATCGAGCAGGTGGCAAGCTCGATCAGCTATACGCATGAACAACTGAATAATCTCGTCACGGGGATGGGATTTGTGCCTGATGAAAAAAAGGTGTTTTATATCCGAGTTGCTTCGCGACTGGGTGCCAATACAGCATGGCTGTACAGTAACGTGATTGCCTTGACTATCACGCCTTACCAACCAATGGATGAGGCAGCTTACCTTTATCTTTCGAACAAAGAAATGACCCAATTCCCGTGGAAACTTTGTTCGAGAAAAGAAGATGGTTTCTACGATGGTTTTGTACGTCTCGACCAATGGTACAACTTCTATTTAGCCAATGCAGAAAGTGCCAGTGCATCTCTCATCTATGGTTCTTATCCATTGGATGGTAGCCAATATATTTTATATAGCGGGGCAGATCGCTGGAACTGCTGGACAAGCAAAGGCGGATATCTGTACCTGACCGCCGATGTTAATAAGTTGGCCTGGAAAGAAACGGCTGTGGAATCGATGACGGTGACGGGCGACTTTAACGGTTGGAACGCAACAGCCACGCCGATGACCTATGACCAAACGGCGAAAGTTTGGAAGGCAATAATCACGACAACAGCAGCTGAACAGTGGGGCATAAAAGTGTTGATCAATGGCAGTTGGACTTGGTTTTTTGGAGCCGCGGAAGGGGATGGCAACTGTGCACTATATACAGCAGATGGTAGTGGATTTGCTTATGACAAGGTGGGTACACATACCTTGATCCTCGATCTGAGCGATCCCAAACAGTTTAAGTATCATGTGGAGTAAACATCAATAGGATGACTCCTTAAATAATTGAATCGAATGAAAAAATTAACAATAGGAAAGGTATTTGCCGCAGCGATAGGCTTTTGTTTGGTACTGTCTAGCTGCAGCAAAAAAGAGAGCTTCGAGCCCACTGCAACCGCATCACATTTGGCAAAAGGGGCTGATATCAGCTGGATTACGGAAATGGAGGCTTCGGGTGTACAATTTTTTAATGCTGGAGGAAATGCAGTAGATGGACTAAAATTATTGCGTGGATTGGGGATGGATGCTGTACGACTACGCGTTTGGGTAGATCCCGAACGTGGTTGGTGCAATAAGAACGACGTGTTGGTTAAAGCACGTCGCGCAAATCATTTGGGAATGCGGATCATGGTGGATTTTCATTATAGTGATACCTGGGCAGATCCTGGACAGCAGACAAAGCCTGCGGCATGGAAGAGTTTGGCATTTGATGACTTAAAGAAAGCTGTAAGCAACCATACAAAAGAGGTGTTACAATTACTGAAAGACAACGACATTACACCGGAATGGGTGCAGGTAGGCAATGAAACCGGGAATGGTATGTTGTGGAATGAGGGTAAAGCCTCGGAGAGCATGGCTAACTATGCTGTATTGAATAATGCAGGCTATGATGCGGTAAAAATGATTTTTCCGACAGCAAAAGTGATCATCCATCTTCACAATGGATTTGATAATAATTTGTTCCGTTGGATGTTCGATGGTCTGAAGGAAAACGGTGGGAAGTGGGATGTGATCGGTATGTCACTTTATCCGACTCCCGACAATTGGAAGGAACGGAATACAGCCTGCGTCAGTAACATCAAAGATATGATTGAGCGATACCATTCAGAGGTCATGATCTGCGAAGTGGGCATGAGCTGGGATGCCGCCGATACCGCAGAAATCTGGCTCAAAGATCTTTTCAGCTCGGTCAATACCGTGCCAGATCATAAGGTGTTGGGAATATTTTATTGGGAACCTTTGGCTTATGGCGGTTGGAATGGTTATACGTTAGGCGCATTTGATAACAATGGACGTCCCACAAAAGCCTTGAATGCTTTTAAATAGACTATATTTATAGCGCTGAATGATGATAATGGAATTAAACTTTAGACCCTAAACCCATAATTTGATGATGAGACTATTGCATATCGCTTTCGTATTATTCTTTTTGTTTTTATTCGTGCCGAAAGAAATGCATGGACAATCGGTACGTCAGTCTTTCTTGTTGGAGAAAAACTGGCGCTTTTTTCAGGGTGAAGTTGCCCATGGCGAACAGACGACATTGGACGACAAGAATTGGAAAAATGTGACGGTACCGCACGATTGGGCCATTGCGGGACCTTTTGACCGTGCACACGATTTGCAGGATGTTGCAGTGACACAAAATGGAGAGAAAAAAGCAACTGTAAAGACGGGCCGAACCGGAGGCCTACCGTATGTTGGTATAGGCTGGTATCGCACCAAGTTTGATGTACCTCAGTTTGACCCCAGTAGTAAACGCGTGGTGCTTAAATTTGATGGTGCAATGAGTGAAGCCCGGGTCTATGTCAATGGAAAGGAAGCTTGCTTCTGGCCGTATGGTTATAATGCATTTCATTTTGATGTGACCGAATTGCTGCATAGGGATGGCAGAAACAATACCGTTGCCGTCCGATTGGAAAATAAAGCACAATCTTCACGTTGGTATCCAGGTGCAGGACTCTATCGGAATGTGCATGTGATTGTTACCGAGAAAATTCATATGCCTGTTTGGGGAGCCCATATCACCACGCCGTTTGTCTCAGACAGTCTGGCTTCAGTAAAGTTGGAAACCACTTTGGAGCATGCAGATGGTAAATTGGTGCGCATGGTAACTGCAATATTGAATGCAGAAGGCCGTGTCGTGGCGCAGAAAGAAAATGAGCAAAAATTAAACTACGGTAAGGCTTTTGTACAAAATTTTGAAGTACAAAAGCCTGCATTATGGAGCCCCGAACAACCTAATTTATACCGAGCTTCTACGCAAGTTTATGTTGATGGTAAGCTCATGGATAGTTTCGAGACCCGTTTCGGAATTCGGGAGGTACGTCTTATTGCCGACCGGGGATTTATGTTAAATGGAAAGATTCGAAAATTTCAAGGTGTATGTAATCATCACGATCTCGGCCCATTGGGCGCGGCAATCAATGTGTCGGCTTTACGCTATCAATTACAATTGCTCAAAGATATGGGCTGTGATGCTGTGCGCACCGCTCATAACATGCCCGCTCCGGAACTGGTTTCGCTATGCGATGAATTGGGATTGATGATGATGATCGAACCTTTTGACGAATGGGACATTGCCAAATGTAAAAATGGATACCATCGTTTTTTTGCGGATTGGGCAGAGCGGGATATGGTCAATATGATTCATCATTTTAGAAACAACCCATCTGTGGTCATGTGGAGTATCGGGAATGAGGTGCCGACACAATGCAGTGCCGACGGATATAAAGTGGCTTCGTTTTTACAGGCTATCTGCCATCGGGAAGACCCCTCTCGACCGGTCACCTGTGGTATGGACCAGGTTAGTTGTGTGCTGGAAAATGGTTTTGCCAGCTTATTGGATGTTCCGGGGTTGAACTATCGTACGCACCGTTATAAAGAGGCTTATTCGAAATTGCCACAAAATATAGTATTGGGTTCGGAAACGGCATCCACTGTAAGTTCCAGGGGCATATATAAATTTCCTGTAGTAAAAAAGGGGGACATGCTGTATCCTGATCATCAGTCTTCGTCTTACGATATGGAATATTGTTCATGGTCCAACCTACCGGATGAGGATTTTGCCTTGGCAGAAGACCATCATTGGACGATGGGGCAATTCGTATGGACTGGATTTGATTACCTCGGTGAGCCGTCTCCATACGATACAGATGCATGGCCCAACCACAGTTCCATGTTTGGCATTATTGATCTAGCAAGTATTCCCAAAGATCGTTATTACCTCTACAGAAGTTTGTGGAATAAAAATGAACATACCTTGCACATTCTTCCACATTGGACATGGCCAGACCGTTTGGGACAGCAGACACCTATTTTCGTTTATACGGATTATCCAAGTGCAGAACTCTTTATCAACGGCAAGAGTCAAGGGAGACGAAGTAAAAATAAGCGTTCTTTACAGGAGCGTTATCGCCTGATGTGGATGGAGACACGATATGAACCCGGAGAAATCAAGGTCGTTGCTTACGATAAATCTGGAAAGCCAGTCGCTGAGGAGACTGTACGAACAGCGGGTAGCCCGTTCCGGATCACAATGGAAACAGTGCATGATTCCATTGCTGCTGATGGCCGCTCATTGGCTTATATCCGGGTCAAAGCAGTAGATAAACAGGGCAATCTCTGCCCGCATGCCAATGGGTTAGTTCGATTTGAAGTCGGGGGAGCGGGTGCGTTTAAAGCCTTGGCTAATGGAGATCCAACGAACTTGGAGTCGTTTGAAAAACCACAGATGCACCTGTTTAATGGGCAGCTTACGTTGATTGTTCAGGCGGGAGAAGAATCGGGAAAAATTCAGATCAAGGCAAAGAGTACAGGACTGAAAGAGGGTTTGTTCACTGTTCAGACATATTGATCTTTTCGTTAGAGGCCTTTCAGAGTGCTTTTTTGAAAGAATTACACTATTTGTACTTATTCAAAGATGCTAGAGTTGATCGATTTCTTTGATCAGCTTTAGCATATTGATCAATAAGGATTTTACACAGTTGGTGGATTTTATAAATTTGATCATCCAGTGATCGTAAGAAAGGACATGCTTTGGAAATAACCGATAGAAAACGGTTATTGGTTTTAGGAGTATATAAATCTGATGGCACACAGCAGCATGAGCAGCGGTTGTTTTGGCATACCCATAATGCCTTTCAGGGCTTCCATGGCGCGATTATTCAATTTATACAAACTCTTAACAGATATGTTGGTTAGTACACTGATTTCTTCGTAGCTCAGTTCCTCGAAATACCGAAGAAAAATTACCTCTTTTTGTTTAGGTGTTAGTTGTTCTAATGCCTGAATAAGCTTGAATGCTGTCTGTCGTTGTTCTTCCGTTGCAATATAAGCGGATTCGACATCGTAGGTAAGTTGGAAATCATCTTTTTCACCAAATGATGAAAGTTTGCCATCTCTCAATTGCGTGTTCAGTAGGCTGTTTTTCAAAGCGATAAGCAAGTAATGTTTCGGATTGGAAATGCTTTGTAGCCTACTCCGATTTTCCCAAAACTTAATAAATATATCCTGAATGGCGTCTCTAACATAATCCTCATCGTTTACACGACGCATACCATACTCATATAAGCTCGGTAATAAAGCACGATAGATCTGCTCGAACGCGTGTTTGTCGCCGACAATAAAATCATTCCAGTACCGATCTATGGTGTTGTTCATCTTCGAATTAGGCAATTAAATGAAATAAATCATTCGTTACTCCAAAAATAGTAAAGATTTAATAACAATACTAAATCCCTTATTTAAAATCACTACAATGTCGTAGATTCTCTTTTTACCTAAATATGCAGCATTGCGCACTAATTGAGCAACTAAATTATGAATTTGGTAAGTGAAAGAGATGACTTTTAAATTTTTTTTAAAAAAAAATAGATTCCATGGGGTAAAATCTAAATGTTATTTGTCTTGAATTTAACAAAAGCGTAATAATGGAGAAATATACGAGTTACGGTACACAAGATTTTTTGGATGACCTGGATTTTGTCCGATTTGTCAAACAGCCGGAACGTGATGATGTTTTCAATTGGAAGGCATGGCGTGCTGGAAACCCCAAAAATGCGGCTTCCTACGATGACGCGCTTGCTTATCTGCATGCCTTGTATGGCATTACCCGGATTAGGCCGGATCAGGAATTTGCGGATGAACTTTTTGAGGATATTGAACGAGGTATAGCTGGAAATAGAAAGAAGAGAAGGGGTCAGATTGTTCGTTTGTGGGCAGCAGCCACTGGAGCAGCAGCGGTAGCAATTTTTATAACTTTATCGTGGTATTACCGCTCGATGATCGTTATCGCAACCAGAAGCGGTGAATTTCAGACTGTGCTATTGCCCGATAGCAGTACAGTACAGCTCAATGCCAATTCTTCCATTGCATACCGCCGCGCCTGGAACTGGTTGTCCAAGCGTGAAGTATTTACTACCGGAGAGGTACTACTCGAAGTCAAGCATCTTAACAAGGATACGTCAGCTATTCGGGAAGACGAACGGTTTACGGCCTATACCGGCGATGTTGCTGTGGAGGTACTCGGAACAAAGTTTAACCTAAAAAATAGGGATAACAAAATAACTGTAACACTATTGGAAGGACGTATTGCACTGCGTAATAGCAAACATCTTGGTGAAACCAAGATTCTTGCACCCGGCGATATCGTTGAGGCAGGTATCGAAGGCTTTCGTCATTTGAGCACAGGCAAAAAAGCAGCCCAGCAGGCGGTGGGATGGACCCAGAAAACGCTGATAGGCGAAAACTTAACAGTCGCTGATTTAACGAATGAATTGCGCTATGTGTATGGAAAAGAAATTATTATAAACGATCCCGCACTTTTGAATCGAAAAATCGACGGTCGTATATCGCTAGGTTCGCAGGAAAGTATCATTTATTCGATCGCGAATATTTTACAGGCGAATATCCGAATGGAAAAAGATACCATCTACCTCGATCCAAAAGAAGAAAAACAAAAATAAGCTAATACAATAGTAACATCTAACCTAACAAATATGAAAATTACAGAAAGCAGGTGGCAACCACTACGTTGCTTGTTGATGGTTCCGGTCACTTCGCTGCTATTTACCGTTGGACAACAAGCCTATGCACAGCAAAAGTTGCCACTTAACCAAGCCGTAAAACAGATTGAACAGCGTTTCAACGCGAATTTGAGTTATGAGCACAACCTTTTGAACGGGAAATTTGTCGACCCCGAATTGCTCAAGGGAAATAAGCTGGAAGAAGTGCTTAAAAAAGTGCTTTATCCTAATCAATTGGTATTTCTTTATGTGGATGACAGATCCTATTCCATTGTACGTCGCGCTGTCGGAGACGGAGAAGCTAGTCCCGTAAAAAATGGTAGCGATCAACAGGCGATAGATCGGGTCGCCGGCACGGTTGTTTCGGCGAGCGGTAAACCGATACCACTAGCAAGTATATGGGTAAAAGACACGCGCAAAGGTGCGAAAAGCGACGAGAATGGGCGATTCCTGATTTATGATATCAAACCCACGGATATTATTATGGTCTCGGCCGTCGGTTATGAAAGTACGGCCTTAACGGCTGGAAATCGTAGCCAGATCATGTTTACGATGGAGGAAAAAAATAACGTGCTTGAAGAGGCAGTGATTTCAACGGGGTATCAAAAGATATCCAAAGAAAGAGCAACAGGTTCAGTTTCGCTCATTACGTCCAAAGAACTGGAAAAAATTCCCTCCGCCAATCTGATTCAGCGCTTGGAAGGACAGGTTCCCGGATTTCAGGTTTCCATTGGAACCGGCGACCGTAGCTTTACCTACAACAATAACCAATTGAGTATTAACTCCAGCACGCGTACCATCGGTCGGAATGACTATGATTTTAACGTAAGAGGAATAGGATCAATAGACACCGAGACCGAGAAATTACCATTGATTGTTATCGACGGAGCGATCTCCACCCTGGATCTTGCGACCCTAAACCCAAACGATGTTGAAAATATTACGGTATTGAAAGATGCAGCTGCAGCTTCGATCTATGGGGTTAGGGCAGCTAATGGTGTTATTGTAGTCACAACCAAAAAAGGTTCGGTTACAGGTGTGCCTCGCATTAGTTTTTCTGCGAATACTGCATTTTCGGGAAAACCTGATTTAGGTTACTTGCGTACAATGAATAGCGCGCAGATGATCGATTATCAAGAAGAGTTGGTCGCCAAAAACATTTTGAACGGCAATAATATTGCGACTAGTCTTTATTCTTATGCGACTTACTATCCGGGTGAAGTTGCAGCAGCAGCGATCCGTCTTAAAAATGGACAGATTACCCAAGCTAATTATGATGCGCTAGTCGGTCCACTAAAAGCTATAGACAATAAGGCGCAGATTCAACGCTATCTGTTGCGCCCGATGAGTAGCCAGCAATATAACCTATCCATAAGCAATGGGACTGAAAATAATAACTATTTCTATTCGGGCTCATACGCGAATGAGAATCCATATACTAGGGGTGAAAATGGAAAACGTCTGACGTTAAACCTCAATAATAACTGGAAGCTTTTTAAAATTGCAACGCTATCCACGAGTGTGCGGGGTACATTCTTAAATCAAAAACAGAATGGGATAGGAATTTCGCAGTTTTACGATACCGGAGCGGCTACACTATTGCCTTATCAATTGCTGGCAGATGCCGATGGAAACGGCATAGCATACGACCGGCTGACACCTGAATTTGTTAGTGGACTGGGAGCAGCTTACAAAGATTGGCGCTACGACTATCTGCAGGAATTAAGGGAAGTGGACCGGGTACTCAAGAACAATAGTTTTTCGGCAGTGATTAATTTGTCGGTACCAATTTATAAGGGGATAAAAGGTACGGTCATGTATGCCAATGAGCGATCATTTGGAAGTAATCGCATGTTCAGTGGAGAAGAATCTTATGCGAACCGTTCCTTATTGAATATATTTACGCCGGTCGGCCAAGCGAAAAATACCCTGGGTATCAATAAAGGTGGCATTTATAACATTGGCAATACCGAAGTCAATAATTATACGGTACGTGGACAGCTGAACTACGATGCTTTGCTTGCCCAAAAACATGATATTTCTGCTATCGCAGGTGCTGAGATCCGGCAGACGGAGACTGAGCAGGGAAGCAGTACCTTATATGGGTATAATATGCAGACTGGATTCAATACTGCTGTAAGTTATCTGCAGTCGGCCTATCTCAGTATCCAGGGATTTAATGAGAGCCTTTCAGGATCACCAATACAGGCCGACCGAAGGAGACGTTTTTTGTCGTATTTTTCGAATGCAGCCTATACTTATGACACGAAGTATACCCTGTCGGGAAGTGTTCGTTATGATGATTATAACAATTTTGGACTTGACCGAAGTTTTCGGGCGACCCCGTTATGGTCGAGTGGTCTAAAGTGGAATGTGCGAAAAGAATCGTTTATGAACAGCCTGGCTTGGCTAAGTCAGCTGGGATTGAGGGCAACTTATGGCGTCAACGGTAATATCACACAGGATGTACGTCCGTTTACTAACATATCGCTTGATGATGGCACGCGCAATCCTACGGGACAGCCTACAGCGAGCATCATTGCCATTGCTAATCCACAACTTCGTTGGGAGAAAACGTATGTCACAAACCTTGGTCTTGATTTTGGTTTGTTCACTAATCGTTTGACCGGTACCTTTGATTATTATGTAAAAAAGGGTCGCGATCTATTGTACAGTTTTCCGATTGCTGCGCCTTACGTAGGAACAATAAATAATGGAAACTTAAAAAGAAATACGGCAACCATGAGCGGAAAAGGGGTTGATCTAGGCTTAAATGCAAGATTGATTACCACCGCCGCCTGGAATTGGGATATGGGCGCTAATTTTTCCTACAATACCAATGAGATTACTGACAACCGTTTTAAAGCAACTGATATTGCTAATTTTACCTATTCCTATACGCCAGTGGGGATTGGTTATCTGGAAGGATATGCTAGTGACAAATTGTTCGCATTTCGACATGCTGGACTGGATGCCAGTGGATTGACACAGATTTACAACAAAGAAGGTGAGGTTGTTTCCGTGAAGCAAACCTTGAAAGGAGTGGATGATCTTAAATATATGGGGCGAACAACCGCGCCTTATTTTGGGAGTTTAAAAACAAACTTACGTTATGGTCAATGGTCATTTTTTGCCCTGATGACCTACCAATTTGGGAATGTATTTGTGAAACCAAGTATTGAATCTTACATGACCCCCAGTAGGGGATTAACTTCACCAAAATTTGATCTCAGCGCTGATATTGCTAATCGATGGCGTCAGGCCGGCGATGAGGCTACCACCAATATCCCTGCTGTTACAGCGGATATTTATGGGCAATATAGTTTGTACCGCTACACCTATTCGGATATCAATGTACTGAAAGGCGACTACATCCGACTGCGGGAAGTTTCCCTGAGTTATGCGCTGCCAAAAGATTTCTTAAAGAGAATGAAAATTGAGCAAGTCAACCTAACGGGTTCGGTCCGTAATCTTGGATTGATCTGGACAGCCAATAAAGAAGGTATTGATCCTGATTTTGCCAATTATGTTGGTAATACAACCAACCTGCGTCCAGTTCCTTCGTACAATTTTTCAATCAATGTTAACTTCTAATCGCCAAAATCATGAAAATAGCTATAAAAAACAGCGGTCTTAAACTGGTAATAGCGTTAGCCGCAACAGGTATGGGCTTTACGATGACAGGTTGTGAAAAATATGTAGACATCAAAACACAGGGGCAATTGACACCTGGTACGATAGAAAACTACCGCTACGTCTTAAACAATACGGCAACCTTTGAAGCTTCGCCCGCGCTGTCTGATATGGCAGCTGATGACCTTGAGCTCATCGATGGTTCAGCCCAACAAAAATCATTGTCAAGTAGTGATTTTTATGGCTATTATAGTCGTTCATATCAATGGGCAGATGATATTTACCCCATCGGAAACCAAAATTATAAAGATGACAACTGGTCTCGATTGTACAATGCGATTGCCTATGCGAATACCGTCATTGCCGAGGTACCTCTAGTTTCAGACGGTAGCGCGTCTGAAATTGCCCAATTGATAGCAGAAGCGAAAATACACCGTGCTTCAGCGTACTTAATGTTGGCCAATACGTATGCGGTACCTTACGTTCAATCAACTGCAAATAACGCGTTGGGCGTTCCATTAATTTTGCAGCCAAATACAGAGCAGTCACTTGAGCGAGGTACATTACAGCAAGTCTATGATGCGGTTTTAGCGGATATTGAAGCAGCGCTTCCTGCATTGCCATCACAGCAGCAATTTACAACCTTACCCTCCAAAGCTTCAGCCTATGGTTTGCTGGCACGAACATACCTGTATATGAACCGCTATGCGGATGCGGCAAAAGCGGCCGATCAGGCGCTGGCTCTGAATGACAAGCTAGTAGATTTGACAAAAATTACGGAGGCAACTATGGCCAACTATCCATTACGAATCTATAATCCTGAGATTTTGTTGTCCAAAGTACCTATAAATGGTATTACCGCCTATTCGCCGACAGCATTTCGGTTAAGCAAAGAATTATTGTCTTTATTTGACGGAAGCGACCAGCGCTATAATTTATTTACGGTTCCTGGATCGAAAATATCAGCATGGGAAGTCTATGATGGTCGGTATTATTATTTGGATTTTATAAAAAGTGAAGGCCGAAATGTAGGTCCGTCAGTTCCTGAAATGCTGTTGATTAAGGCGGAGGCTGCTGCGCGGGACAATCAACCTGCCAATGCAATGACATTCGTCAATCGGTTACGGGCCAGTAGAATTCTGCCGGGGTCAACAGTCAATCTGAGCGCAACAGATGGGGATGATGCTTTGGTGAAAGTGATGCAGGAACGCCGTCGGGAGTTTATGTTCCGCATGTTGCGCTGGTGGGATATGCGCCGTCTGAAAGACGATACACGTTTTCAGAAAACGTATACGCGTACATTCGGTGGAAATACTTTTACATTGGCTCCGAATAGCAACCGCTATGTGTTTCGGATCGCGCAATATGAAATTAATTTGAGTCCAGAAATAGTGCAAAATCCATAAAGAACAGGTCTACTGTTCATTTATTTTAAAAAGGAAAAATAAGAGATATGAAAAATTGTATGATAAAAACTACAGCTGTATTGGCATGGACACTTTTGTGTTGCACTGCTGCCTCTGCGCAACAACAGAAACAGCCGCAGGTTTTTAAGGTGATACCGGAATTTCCAAAACAACAGGATACTGTACAGCTTGTATATGATGCTCGTAATACGCTGCTGAAGGATGCCAAAGATATTTCGGCACAGCTAACGGGTTATACTGATTTTAAATGGACGACTACAGATCTCAAGTTTACTAAAAATGATTCGGTATGGACTGCAAAATATGTACTGCCGGCACATTTGGCCTTAATGAATCTTGTTTTTAAATCGGATACCCTGGTAGACAAAGGTGGGGAGCAAACTTATTCCTATATCCTCTCCGCAAACGATAAACGCCAGATGTCGGGAGGAATGGTCGGTTGGGGCATGTTGCGGACGCCGCACATCGTTGCGGGTGTTCCTTATGTCGTAGATACCGTGGCCTACAAATCGAATGAGATACTTTTGATGTGGGTGAAATATGAATTACAGTATCATCCGGAAAACCGATTTCGTGTGCTTTACGCTGCCGCAAGTGCCTTGAAACACATGAATACCCCAGAGTCCTTAGCCAAGCTTGATCGGGAGCTGAACAGCCTGGAACAGATGCCCAATATCAAAGAAGAGGATCTACTGGAAATTTATCGTGTCTATAAGGATATTTTAAAAGATGCTGCTAAAGCTGAGGCATTACAGCAAAAAATTGTCGCCCAGTTTCCAAAGGGTCAATATGTAAAGGATCAACAGCGTCTGGCTGATTTTAAGCTCATTCAACAAGCGAAGACGGACGATGAACGCCTGAAAGCTGCGATGGACTTTATTGATAAACATCCCTATGAGGAAGCTGAAGATGCTTTTAACGAAGCGAATCGAATCAGCTATATCAGTGCTTACTGGATTATTTCGGTGTACACCAGCATGAAAAAAGATCTGTCCAACTATAGTAAGTATATGTCCAAGATCGCACCCTACGAGGCCCTTTCCAATGTGATCTACCGTTCCTTGGAGGTGCCGTATCTTTCGCAAAAAAGCATAGGACCTGCCGAAATATTGCCTTATGCCCGAGTTATTATGGAACGTCTGAATTACTACAAGGATAACTTTCAGGGGGATAAATATGCAACGTTATATTATTCAAATGCACCTTTATTTGCCAAGATATTGGTGGACAATAAACTTTACGACGAAGCCTTTGCCTATGCCGCCGCCGCGCAGAGTACCGCGAGCTACAAAAATGCAAACTTAAATGATACTTATGTACGTGTGCTTGAGGGGCAGGGGAAAACCAAAGAACTGCAAATGGCACTGGAGCAAAGTTATGCCATGAATCAGAGTTCGACCTATATGCTGGAGCTGATGAAAAAAATCTATAATGCAAAAAACAAATCAGATAAAGGCTACGAACAGTATTTGGCTAGTCTCAAAAATGCCGACAAGGGAAAGGAGCTAAAAGAAAAGGTACAGAACCTTTTAATCAACAAGAATATGCCGGATTTTGAGTTGTTGGATCAACATGGAAAGAAAGTACGCCTTTCTGCACAGAAAGGAAAAATTGTTGTATTGGATTTCTGGGCTTCGTGGTGTGCCCCCTGTAAAGGTGCATTTCCGGGGATGAAATTGGCGGTAGATCATTTTAAAAATGATCCGAACGTTGTCTTTTATTTCATCAATACACAGGAACGTAAGCCAGACATGAAAGAATACGTGACCAATTATATGAAAGAAAATGGCTATCCTTTCACCGTATTACTGGATACGGATAGTAAGGCTTCAAAGGCCGCTGGTGTAGGACCTATTCCGCATAAGATGGTGGTGGGGCCAAATGGCAAACTTCGTTTTTCGGAGGTTGGTTATATGGGCAGCACCTCTGAGCTCGCCGATGAAATCATTGAAATGGTCAACATGTTAAAAGCTGGGAAATAAGGATATGAAAACAATCAAATCACTCTTTCTAGCTGTAGCTTCATTGATTTTTTACGGCATTACTTCAGCACAGTCCATCAATCAAAGGGAGGTTATCTTTAAGTCAAAAGCAGATAGTATTACCATTGGCGCCACCATTTCCTCGCCTATCAAGGCGGGGAAATATCCGGCCGTTATTATCGTTTCAGGTACTGGACCACAGGACCGGGATGGTACAATGGCCGGGACAAAGATGTTTGCCCGTATTGCCAATTTTTTAACACCCAAGGGATATGTGGTGTTACGTATGGATGATCGCGGTGTTGGTAAAACGACAGGCGAATACCGATATGCTACAACAGCAGATTTTGCACTTGACGTTTTAGGTGCGCTGCAATTTTTGAAAACTGAAAAAAATGTTGACTTAAGGCATATCGGTCTGCTGGGGCATAGCGAAGGGGGGGCTGTGATTTCGATAGCGGCTTCACAAAGCAAAGATGTCGCTTTTTTAATCAGCTTATCGGGCTTGGCTTCTAGCGGTTTGGAATCGCTTTTTGTGCAGAATGAGAACCTTGTGAATACCTCACCTTTGAAAGAGGTCGACAAGCAACGTTCCAATGAAATCAATCGGTTAATGTTTGCGACCGCCTTCCAATATGCCAATTCGGACAGCCTGGAGAGTAAGCTTCACGCGACATATAATTACTGGAAACAAAAAGATGATCTTTACTTTAAATCTTTAGGTATTGAGTACGATCATTTCCGCTTTCCGATTTGGTCCTATGTGCAGCAGGCTATCGGACCTTGGTATCGCTATTTTGTCACCTACGACCCACGGATCTTTTTAAGTCGCGTGGATGTTCCCATTCTGGCGATCAATGGTAGTAAAGATGTTTTTGTAGATTCCATCAATTTAACTTACTGGAAGCAGTACAGTCGTGCCGGCCAGCACGGAAAGGTAACGACCATCCTGCTGCCAAATGTAAATCATTTATTGCAGCCTTGTCAAACCTGCCTACCTGCGGAATACGCAAAACTTGGTGAAATACCCGAGAGTACGTTAGGCTCAATTGTGAAATGGTTGAAAGAAACCGTAAAGTAAGATGAGAAAGACCATATTTATACTAGTTGTTTTATCGCTGATAGGAAATCTAGCAGTCGCTCAACAGATTGATAATGTCAAATCGATTGATCGGATTATGGCGGCCATGAATAAAAAAGATGCTGTTACTTTGTTGGGTATGATGGCCGACAGTGCAACGATTGGTAATCTGCCCAAGTTGAACAACCCTGTTGCTGTACCAGAAATTCTGGCTAAATTCCCAAGTATGAAAGCTTTTCAGATTGTGGATCAGCAGATGCTTGCGGATGGCGATGAACGGATTCAGCTTGAAGTAACTTATTCGGATGGTAAACCCGGTAGACCAACTTTTCTATTTAATCGTGCCGGAAAAATTATAAATCTTGGCATTATCAGAGGAAACATAAAGGGCGATCCTGATAAAGCGTTGGCGGATGCATTGGGGAATGCAGAGCAACCTGAGACACTGGTCATCCCATTTAAAATGGTGAATGGATTGGTCTACCTTGAATCGATGCTCAACGGTATAAAAGGTTATTTTCAATTTGATAGCGGTGCTCCAGTAGTCATATTACGCAAGGAATTTGTGGTCCCAGAACAAATTCGCAAAGATGTTTCGGTAGATTTCGCAGGTATTGGCGGACAAATGCAACAGGTGGTCTGGTCAACTGGTAACAACCTTCAGGTAGCTGGCATTGTACTCCATAAACTTGATGCTCCAGTCTCTCAGATGGATGATATGCACATGGAAATTGGAGATGGAAGTCCAATTTTAGGTTTACTCGGCATTGGCGTATTGAAAAACTATCAGTTTACCATAGACTACAGAAGGCAAGAGTTGTTACTAGAAAAAATGGATGATCGAGGTGAGGTGCCTGGGGAGCCAATCGATAAGGGGCTTTTGCTGGCGCAATATCCTTTACGCCTGAAAAGGCATATTCCTATTGTGGATATTACTTTCGGTGGAAAGGTGTATCCGATGGGAATAGATTGTGGTGCTAATGCCAATGTGCTGAAAAAGGCATTGGAAACGGAGCTAAAATCTTATATTGATTATGAGGAAGGTGAGGTGGATATCAAAGGGGTGAATGGAACAAGTCAAGGCAATCGTATCGCGTTTCTTACTCATGCTAAAGTAGGTCAGCTGGTATTAAAAGATATGTACACAGTTATTACAGATCAAGCTATTGGTGGCGGACAAGATTCCGACGCATTGCCTATTGAGGGTTTGTTGGGTACACCATTTTTAAATCAGTACAAGATGACATTAAATTTCAAAAAGAATACAATTAGTTTTTATTGATGTGATAGATCAAAGGAGCAATGGTTGTTTACAATGTAATAATTGTATTTGTTACAACGCATGCTGCATTTGTGGAGAATCTTCATTGTCGATGTCCTGTCCTCAATAGAAAAATACCGAAGCTTAAATCGCTTCGGTATTTTTTGTGAGAAGGTCATCTATTGAAAAGATCATCTATTTTGTTAGAATCCTGTTATTGTTAACCCTTAAATTGTTTTGCTGTCGCGTAACATTTTAATGATATTGTGTGCTTCAAGCTGTTTACTAAGTTGGGTATTGATTAAACTATGCACATTTTGCGAAAGTTCATCGGATCCATCTGCCAGCGCTGTTTGGTAGGTGGATTTAAAAGCGTCTTCTCCCTGTTCGCAGGTCTCCAATAAACTTCTTTCGTCGTCGCCTGTGATATTAACTTTGATTCCCATCCAGGCACGGAATAGTTTGCCGCTTAACATGGTGCTATCGGTAGCCTCTTTACCCTCAAGCTCAACATAAGGAGTTAATTCGGCGATAAATTCTTCTGACTGTCCGATAAATTTTTGAAACGTAGGGATCAGTTTATCTAAGCCGTGACTGGTTGCCAGATCAATTGCTTTTTTATACCCTTCAATACGGTCATTGTTGATCTTAATAATGTCGTTGATGATTTCTGGGTTGTTGATGTTGTTTTCCATAATATTATTATTTGTTATCATTTTTGTTTATTCGGAAAACAGCATCGACACAGCGTTCGTTTGCAGAATCGCAGATTCAGGTATTTAAATCGCAATCCGTATTTATCGCAGTTTTTATTGCGGCGTAATAAATGCAACTTAAAACTTTATGTAATTTATTGTTGTTCTTATTTCCGAAACTGCCATTCAGGCAGCGCAATGAAAACTATGCAACAACACATCCATATAGCCATCATCGGGGGCGGACCCAGTGGCCTGTTTATATACAAAAGATTGATTGAAAAGAATATGGGGGAGCTCAAAATATCTATTTTTGAGTCGCGAAAACAGTTAGGTGCAGGGATGCCTTACAGCTATGAAGGTGCTACACCTGAGCACCTGACAAATGTTTCCGATCATGAAATACCGAAACTGGTGACTACCATTGAAGAGTATGTCCAATCGCTGTCGGCAACTACGCTTCGTACCTATGGCATTGATGTGGACGATTTTAATCGGTATAAAGTAGTGCCGCGATTACTGCTCGGTCGCTATTTATCGGAACAGTTTACACTATTAAAGCGTATGGCAGATGCAAAAGGTATTGAAACCCAAGTGTACCTAGCCAGCCAGGTAAGCGATATCGTTGACCTAGAAAGCCAGTCGCAGGTGAAAGTAATTGTTGGAAGCACAGATACTTATATCGTTGATAAGGCCGTTATTTGCACGGGACACAAATGGCCAACTAAACATGAGGGTAATGTCGAACACTACTTCGAATCGCCTTATCCACCCTCTAAACTCGCCCTAAAGACTAACCATGCCGTTGGGATACGTGGCGCTTCGCTTACTGCAATAGATGCTGTACGTACACTTGCCCGGCACAATGGCTCTTTTGACGTGCTAGAAACAGGCGAGATAAAATATCACATTGATCCAGGAAGCGAAAATTTTAAAATAGTGATGCATACACGTAGTGGGCTTCTGCCTGCAATCCGCTTTCATCAGGAAGATCCGTTCTTAGCCAATAATCTCTTAATTTCAGAAGAGGAACTGATGCTTAATAGGCTCGAAAATGAAGGTTTTGTATCGCTTGATTTTTTATTTGAGCGAAATTTTAAAGCCCAGTTTAAGGAGAAAGATCCTGCCTTCTACGCCATGGTGGAAAAGCTCAGTCTCGAAGATTTTGTGGAAGCCGTACTTGCCATGCGGGAGCAGAAAGACGCCTTCGAAGGTTTTCGTCAGGAACACGTCCAAGCGCTAAAGTCCATCAAAAGGCACGAATCGATTTACTGGAAGGAAGTGCTTTCTGCGCTGAGCTTTACATTGAATTATCCAGCAAAATACATGTCTGCAGAAGATATGCTTCGCTTAAAGAAGGTGTTAATGCCCCTGATTTCTATTGTGATTGCTTTCGTACCGCAGGGCTCTAGTCGCGAGTTGCTTGCATTGCACGATGCCGGTGTTCTTGAGGTGGTAAACGTCGGTACTGAAAGCCGGGTCGAACCTGCAAAAGACTGTGGAGCTAACTACTTTTATACAAATGAGCAAGGCATAGAAAATAAAACATATTATAAGACCTTTGTCGACTGTGTAGGCCAGCAGCCGTTGGATTTTGAAGATTTTCCTTTTAAGAGTTTGATCGACAATGGTAATATTAGCCCCGCTTATTTGAGGTTCCGCTCTGTGGAGCATGCCAAGGAACAGTTACTGGCGGGTAATGATCATATGTTTGTAGCACCGGATGGGGCTATATTTTTGCGGGTGCCGGGAATAAAGATAGACGACAGCTTTCAGCTAGTTGATCACAGCGGGCGATCCAACCAACGTATTTTTATGATGGCTGTACCTTATATTGGTGGCTATAATCCGGACTATTCAGGTCTTGATTTTTGCGCAGCGACTTCCGAAATCATTGCCCAAAGGATTGCCGAGGGGGGATAAATACGTGACTTTTTGTTAAAATACGGTAACATTCTCCGTGTTTGCTCAAGGGATATTCATTTTAGGCCCTGTATTGCTATATTTGGCGGCCATCTAGACCATCAGTTGGCATAGTCTTAACTCAATGGATGAAAAAGCATGCCTAAAACTATTTTAAAAAACCTGCAGATAGGTTTTGGAATATCGCTATTGTTGCTCTTAGCTAGTTCAACGGCCTCTTATATTAGTATTCGTAAGCAGATTCATAATAGTGAAATGGTGGACCATAGCCGTCGGGTGATGAGCCGTGTTAATAAAATTCTACAGGATCTGCAAAATGCCGAGACGGGTCAACGTGGCTATCTGCTGACTGGGCTGGATAAGTTTTTAAATCCTTACCAAACCGGCCTTGAGTCGCTGCCCCAATCGTTGAGCCGTGCGCACGATTTGACAGCCGACAACCCCGATCAGCAGCGGGTAATTGATACCCTGTCCACGATGGTAAAATCTAGGCTTACTAAATTAGAAAATCTGGTTACGATCAAAAGGCGCGGCGGAATGGTGACGGTTTCCCAACTCGAAGAAGGGAAATCCTATATGGATAGCTGTAGAATTTTAATTGGCCAGATCATAGATAAAGAAGAATCTTTATTGAACAAGCGTTCAAATGAACTCGGACGATCTTCTGGTTATACATCTATTTTTGTTTTGCTGGCCGCGGCAGTTTCTTTGCTGATCACTGTCTTTTTTTACTTCCGTTTGCGGGCTGATTTCTTTAAGCGAGAACAGTTACAGCATGATCTGAAACGTAAAGATGAGGAGATCCAGCGGAGGCTCAGTATTACGCAGCGCATTGCCCGTGAAATCGCAGCGGGAAATTATGATATGCAGATACAGGATGCTGAACAGGACGACTTGGGAAGCTTAGCGGGATCGCTCAATGAAATGGCTCGGTCACTAAAGGTTTCTTTTGATGAACTCAATAACAATAATTGGCATCAAGCTGGATTAACGCAGCTGAGCAATCTTTTAATGGGCAATAAACTTCAAGAAGAGATCACGGCTGTCACGTTGCGACATCTAGCGACGTATGGCAGTTGTGTCAATGGGGCCATTTATCTGATGGAGCAGGATCAGTTGGTGTTAAGGGGTGCTTATGGACTTGAAGATCCCAACCATAAGCGCTTCGCAGCAGGGGATGGCATGGTAGGGCAGGTATTTAAAGATGGTCAGGAAAAATTATTTGAAAACCTCGAAGATACGCATTATGTCATCAGCTTCGCCACTGGAAAAGTACAGGTAAACAACCTTTTTATACTTCCCATTTATGATGGAAGTGAATGTATTGGTGTAATGGAACTTGGCTCATTGCAGCCCTTTTCTTCGATACAACTGGCGTTTTTTAGAGAAGCTGTGCAAAAAGTGGGGGCTACACTCGCCGCATCGCAAGCTCGGTTGGTTGTACAGAATTTATTAGAAGAAACACAGGCGCAGACTGAAGAGCTGCAAGCACAACATACGGAGTTGGAATCACTGAATTCTAGTCTCGAAATGCATACCTATAAACTGCAGGCTTCAGAGGAGGAACTTCGTGTTCAGCAGGAAGAGTTGGTGCAGTCTAACCGTGAACTGGAAGAGCGCTCCAGATTGTTGGAAGATAAAAATCTGGAAATAGCCGAACGTAACCAGGAAATTCAGAAGAAAGCGGCAGAGCTTGCACAAAGCACACGCTATAAGTCTGAATTTTTGGCTAATATGTCGCATGAACTGCGTACTCCGCTCAATTCAATTTTGCTGCTTTCCCGTCTGATGGCCGAAAATACGGACGGTAACCTTAACGAGGAACAGATGGAATCTGCAGCAGTGATCCAGAGTTCGGGAAAGAGTCTGCTGACACTAATAGATGAGATTTTGGATCTTTCTAAAATTGAATCCGGAAAAATGGATTTGGATGTACAGCCCGTATTGTTTGCGGATGTCGTGCAAGGGCTGTCGGCGATGTTCGGACCAATTGCTGCCGACAAGAAACTTGGATTGGAAATGAGTGTAGCGGAGCAATTGCCCACTCAGATCGAAACAGATAAACAGCGGCTGGATCAGATTTTACGTAATCTACTCTCTAATGCTATTAAATTCACGGCATCGGGCAAGGTAACGCTACATATCGACCGTGAACCGTCGCCACGAAACGGGATTGTATTTGAAGTGCGCGATACCGGAATTGGAATACCAAAGGATAAGCAGCACCTAATATTTGAGGCTTTTCAACAAGCTGACGGCTCTACGCGACGGAAATTTGGTGGTACGGGACTGGGGCTTTCCATAAGCCGGGAATTGGCACGATTACTTGGCGGTGAAATCTCATTGAATAGCGAAGAAGGTGAAGGTAGTGTCTTTCAACTGATTATTCCCGAACGCATTTCGGACGAAAATACATCCCTATTCGGCCCTCCGCAAACGTTGTTGACAACAGACGACGCGGAAATTTTACCTGAAGAGCACACTTCTTTGGAAAACATTCCAGCGGTGCCAGCTTTACCTGTAGAAAATACGTTGCAAATACCTATCCCAGCCGAAGTTCCGGACGATCGCGATAGCATCGTTCCTGGCGACCGCTTTATTTTGATCGTCGAGGACGATATTGAGTTTGCAAAGATTCTACTTAAATATACGCGTCAGCAAAACTATAAGGGTATTGTGGTGGTGCGTGGCGACATTGCTGCAGAAGTAGTAGCGCAATATATGCCGCTCGCAGTTTTGCTGGATATTCAGCTCCCCCTCAAAGATGGATGGCAAGTAATGGCTGAGATCAAGGAAAATCCCAAAACACGACATATTCCGGTGCATATTATGTCCTCTCTGCAGGTTAAAAGAGAGAGTCTGCTTCAGGGGGCTATAGACTTTATCAACAAACCTATGGCGTTGGAACAAATGGGTGATATGTTTCGCAGAATAGAGGAAGCGCTCACTAGACATCCTAAAAAGGTACTTATCGTTGAAGAAAACCCTAAACATGCAGCTGCTTTGTCTCTCTTTCTCGGGAGTTTTGACATTGTCTCTGAAATCAAGAGCAACGTAGAAGATAGCATTGCGGCGCTGAGTTCTGATACTGCAGACTGCGTGATACTCGATATGGGCGTTCCTGACAGGGTCGGTTACGAGACATTGGAGGCTGTAAAACGCAACCAAGGGTTAGAAAAATTACCGATTATTGTTTTTACCGGTAAGAACCTATCGCAAGTGGAGGAAATGAAATTAAAACGTTATGCGGATACAATTGTCGTTAAAACCGCCAATTCCTATCAACGTATATTGGATGAAGTGGGGTTATTTTTACATCTTGTAGAGGAAAACAAAGGTACTTCGGCGAAAGCTCCCGCTAGGCTTGGCTTTTTGGAAGATGTGTTGAAGGGTAAAAAGGTGCTTGTAGCAGATGATGACATCCGTAATATTTTCTCGCTCACGAAAGCCCTTGAGAAATATCATATGACCGTCGTACCGGCAACAGATGGAAAGGATGCACTGAAACAGCTCGAAGAAAATGAAGATGTGGCTGTGATCCTGATGGATATGATGATGCCCGAGATGGATGGATACGAAACGATTGCGTCGATTCGAAGTAATCCCCATTATAAGAATATGCCGATCATTGCTGTTACTGCCAAATCAATGATGGGAGATCGGGAAAAATGTATCGCTGCAGGAGCGTCAGATTATATATCCAAACCGGTGGATATCGATCAACTCTTGTCCCTGCTACGGGTATGGATGTATGAATAGTTGTTGTAATAAAATAAAAGGCAATAGATAAAAGAGCATGGACAAGAACAAAACCGTATTAATCATCGATGATGATCAAAACAATATATTTGCGTTGAAATTGGCCCTAAAATCGAGAGGCTTTCAAGCCTTGGGTTGTCTGTCTGCCGAAGAGGGGCTTGCTCAGCTGCGGAATAGTACTGGCGTAGGTCTGGTGTTGATGGATATGATGATGCCCGAGATAGACGGATATGAAGCGACCCAGCTAATCCGCAAAACTTGGGATTCTCAAGAAATGCCCGTCATCGCCGTCACGGCGCAGGCGATGACGGGCGACCGTGAAAAGTGTTTGGCAGCGGGAGCCAACGGCTATATTTCAAAACCGATCGATATCGAACTTCTGGTGAGGTTAATGGGGGAAATTGTTAAATGATCAGTGGCAAAAAAATTGTTAGCCAAGAGCAGGTGATGATATTGATGGAAGATGTGGAACGTCTCTATGGCTACGATTTTACCCATTATACCATAGCGTCTTTGTCGCGGCGGATCAATCAGCTTTGCCTACTAGATAATTTTGCGAGTTTTGCCGAATTGCGGTACCGTGTGTTACATGAACCCGAGTACATGCAGCGATTTGTCGAAAAGATGACGGTCAACGTTACAGAAATGTTTCGCGATCCAAACTTTTTTTTACGTCTGCGCGATGAAATTCTGCCCAAATTAGGTACTTCACCCTTTATCCGCATTTGGATAGCGGGCTGTGCGACAGGTGAGGAAGCCTATTCGTTGGCCATTTTGTTGCAGGAAACCAAATTACTGCACAAATCATTGATTTATGCCACAGATATTAACCCTTCTGTCCTAGAACAGGCTAAGCGAGCCGTTATACCCATGGCAAATCTAAAATCTTATGTGGAAAATTACCAGCTTTCGGGTGGAAAAGCAGATTTTTCCAGTTATTATACAGCCAATTATAATTGGGTGAAGCTAACATCTAGTTTGCAGGAAAAGATTGTTTTTGCTACACACAACCTGGTAAGTGATGCATCTTTCAATGCCTTTCAGCTAATTCTATGCCGCAATGTACTAATCTATTTTGATACCCAACTTCAGGCTAAAGTCCTATCTTTATTCGATGAGAGTTTGGAAACCCTCGGATACTTAGCGTTGGGAAGTCAGGAAACGCTACGTTTCTCGGTGTTGGCAAAAGATTATCAGCAGGTGGGCAATGAGAAAATATGGCGTAAGGTGAAGTAAAATAGGTTCATTTTTCAATGAACTATTTTAAAAAAATTAACTTATTAAAAAAAATAAAGTATCTTAGTGGGATTGGAGGAAAAATGACTAAAATTCTTTTAGTTGATGATCATCGGCTTGTGAGAAACGGGATACGATTGATTATTGATACCCACGACAAGCTTTCTGTGGTAGGGGAAGTAGATAGTGCAGAGGATGCATTAATGTACCTTGAAAAAAATAGCTTACCGGATTTAGTTTTAACAGACCTGAATATGCAGGGTATGGATGGAATAACTTTCATCCAAATGGCCAAGAAGATATATCCAGACGTCAGATTTGCGCTTTTATCGATGGTGGAAGAACCGAATGAAGTGGCCGAAGCTTTTCGTAGTGGTGCAGACGGTTATCTGTCGAAGGGTGGGGATTATGATGAAATCTTATTTGGACTATTACGTTTATCCCAAGGGCATAAATATCTGATGACCAATTTCGGTCTACGGTTTATGGAAAATTTTGATGTAGAGAGTAGCACCAGTGTCGATGTGGCTTCACGTCTTTCGCAATATGAAATCACGGAGCGGGAGTTTGCTGTACTTGAACTCATTGCCCAAGGTTTTACTGCTGTGGAAATTGCAGACAAGATGTTTTTGAGCAAACGCACTGTTGAAGGGCACCGTCAGAATCTTATGGATAAGACCAAAAGTAAAAATACAGCCGATCTGATCCGTTTTGCATTTCAGCAAAAGTTACTGAGTTAGGAGCGTCTTCTTTTTCGGATGAAAAGATGGCCGATGGCTTTATGGATAACTGTTATGATTGGGTTTATTGAAAGCAGAAGGTGGCTTCCAGCTCATGGAAGCCACCTTTATTGTTATCTTATGCGCGCTACTGTGTAGCACTTTTACTTCAACTTTTTCAATGTTATCATTTTAGTTGACACAGGTATTGTATAACGGTTAAATGCATCCTTATTGAAACCTTCTACTACGTAATTGCTTTCGGGATTAACATTAAGCAAGATATTCGTAATAGGTTTCTGGCTAGCGCTATTGAAAACCAGGGTGATGCTACCGTCTTTTTGATCGTAGTGCAGTTCGGCGATCTCGCCGGCATCTGTGGTGAGCCAAAGATTCTCCTTGGCGAGGAATACACGAGCTTTGGATGCTGTCGTCAGCGCAACTTTGACCAGCTGTTTTTCGGCTCTTAGATTACCGCTGAATGCGAGCCACCCAAATTCAGGGTGCTCCACTATATAGGTTCCCGAATTGACTGCATAGCCATAAAAGCCGGTTCCGTAATCTCCGGAGATACCGTCATTGGCCAATGTGGATGGATAGGAGTGGAATGCTCCCGGACCGAAGCCGTCGGTAGTAACATTGGCCAGTGCTCCCATCATGCCTGCATGTCCGATACGTAGCAAGTAGAAATCGTCGGGATGATCCCGATAGGCCATCAGCACAGGGATGGAATTAAGCGCGGAACCGTAGTGATGGAGCTGACGCTCGATTCGCGAAAGTTTGCCACCATAGACAAAATCCCAGTAACGCCGCGCGCTGCCGTTGTAACCCCAATGCGGAACGGTAGGCATATAGGCGATGATGGCATTCAAAGTGACCTGTGCTTTCTCATCAAAGCCAAAAAAGCGTGACCAAAGAAAGACTTCTTCTTGACCCGTGGAATCCCAAGGCATTTCACTTCCGAACGGATAATTAAGGGTTTTCCAATGCTCTGCCCGCTTGCGCATCGCAGCTTCAAGGTTATTGGCCATGGTCGTCAATCCTTCTCGGCGGAGATCTTGTAAGATGATAAGGAAGATACTCCCTTCCATTTGGCCGAATTGGGCGTAATAGGGTGCTTTTTCGACCATGGCGACACTCGTTTGGTAAGCACGTTCGAGGTAAGTTTGCCAGCTTTCTTCGTTCACTAAATTCGTATAGTTGCGGGCGAGTCTGTACATCACCCAGTGTGCTGCCGCCACATGAGGATAATTGTAGGAACGACCAATATCGTCAGCTTCTTTTTTCGGCCAGGCAGACCAGGTCTTCCAGTTGATGTCCGTACGATAAGTGCCAGCTGGCATGGAGTCGGGTTCATAATAAAATAGGCTTTTGACTACCCCGTATTTCTTGTCTCCTTCTTTGTGCTGGATATGGCCATATAAGGTTTCATTGACAAACCGTTTCAATTTGGCTATTTCCTGTTGGTCGGGTTGCAATACTTGTTTCATCAGTGCGGCAAGCCAGCTTGCCGCTCCAGCTTCATCACTGAGACCCGCAAACCATGCACTTTTATTTTGGGTGATGGGCTGCTGCTCCTCATAGTCGTATGATATAACAGCAGGTGAGCGACCGAAGGGATCTTTGTCATTTTCATACCATTGTTTGGTGGTCAGAAAATGACCGAGATCCTGAACCACTTCTTTTTCGGATTTGATTACTTTGTATTGGATAGTCTGCGTTATACCGTCGCTATAGTTGATTGTTAGTCTTGCGCGGCCCCAACGATTGCCTTTCACTTCATATTTGGTCCATTGCTGCGGTGTGCTCCCTTTTTTTGTCAGGGTTAATGCTCCTTCGGGATAGACACTAATGCTTCTAATAGCTGTATTGTGTTTGATAAAAAGGTTGGCCGGATTGTCCATTGGAACAAGATAGCCAGGCACGCCAATAGCTACAGGCCTGTTGTTCTTCACTAATTCGGACTCTATTTCCCGGATACTTGGGGCAAGGACAAATTTTAAGGCAAAGGTCTTTGATTCATGTGGTTTCAATAGCGTGGAAGTAGGTGTGTTCCATTGTTCTACGCCTTTCCATTCAGTCTCAGCATAGGCCTTGCTATGGATCATCCATTCATGAAAGCCCTCAAAAGTAATACTTCGGGGAGTAGGGTCAGTATTGAGCGGATTGTAAGCTTCAAATCCTGCATTTTTATAGGGCAATACCAGCAAACTAGGGCCATTGCCATGCAGGCGGTTCACTTGCAGATAACCGGCATCCTTGCCGATATAGGGATCGAAAAAGACGTTCTGGGCATGTGCCTGATCGAGATTCTTCCAGTCCATGTTATTATTGAATGGGAGAGGGATACCCATTGATCCAATCTCGATCGTATAATCGTTGGGGTTTGTCAGTTCAAAACTCAAGATCAGATCCCCCTGGTCATCTTGCCAGTGTCGGATCACTTTCAAAGGGATATGGTTAAGCGTGGGACTGATATCTGCACTGGCGAGGTTGTTTTTTGCAGGGGGTATTGTGATGACATGCTTACGGTCTGCAGCTGATGAATAGGCCGTCCATGAGCTGTCTCCCTGACGACGCAAACGGATATTGATATCGCCGATATGAAAAAACTGATTGCGATCTCTTTTATTGAGGAGCTCAACTGGCGTATAGTCAAAACCCTTTTCGACGCTATTGGGCCGAAAGGATGATAGTGTCTGGGATGCGTTGAGTATAGCCACATTGAGGTTTTTGAGGGTGAAGCTTTTTGCCCCCTCCTCCAAGCCTAAAGTGGCCTGCTGTGCTTTTACTGCTTTCCATACCGGATGTTCATCCTGCTGGCTATACACACGAGTTGACAACTGTGTGCAAACGAGCGCAAAGAGGATCCAATAGCTTTTTTTTAGATTCATTTTAGACATTTTAGTAACCATTTTAAGACAGCGAAGGTCATTGCTCTTACAAAGATGAATGATTGTACCCTGTATTTATGGGTGAATTTTAACCTTAAACACCCCATTCTTAACCGATTTGACTTCAAAATTTGGAATACCGCTGTTGATTTATAAATTTAATGTAAAATGGACATTTATCGTAGGTTTTATTTGTTATAAAATCGATTGGTTGAGCTGTCTTTTTTTTAACCAATAAACTTTGCGTTATGAGGATGGATTATTTCTATTTTACGGTTTTGGCAATATTGTGCTGGTGGTTGGGCAGCAAGACGTTCGCGCAGTCGTTACAACCTTGGCAGCAGCCGAATGTGTTGAATCCGCTGCTGCCTGGATATTTTGCTGATCCGACGATTAAAAAAATTGCGGATACCTATTATATCTTTGCGACGACTGATGGGAATGGCTGGGGTGCGGGGCCGTCACAGGTGTGGACATCGAAAGATTTAAGAAACTGGAAGATTCAACCGATGAACTGGCCCAATACACATTGGTACTGGGCGCCGGATATGACGCAGGGATACGATGGCCGTTATTACCTCTATTATAGTCAGCCTGTCGAAATTTTTGGCGCAGTGGGCGATAGCCCAACGGGCCCCTGGAAACCTTTAGTGCCTGACGGCAAATCGATGATCCCAAATTATATGATCCCCGGCGTGATTACCCTAGACGGGCAAACCTTTCGGGATGACGATGGCCGCATCTATATGTATTGGGGAACCTGGGGCATCTATCCCGATCATGGTTGTGCTGTAGGGATACTCAATAACGATATGAAAACTTTCCAAAAGACAGCGTTGATCCCCAATACCGTGGCGAAAGACTTTTTTGAAGCTCCTTATATGTTTAAACGTAAGGGCATCTATTATCTGATGTACTCTTCCGGCCATTGTGAAGATGATAGCTACCGCGTACAATACGTCAAAAGTAAAGTAGGCCCTATGGGACCTTTTGAATACCCTTCTACCAATCCCATTTTGACCACCAATGAGGATGGTAGTATTCATGGCCCAGGACATCATAGTGTGTTGGAGCTAGACAACCGTTATTTCATTGTCTATCACAGACACAATAATCCGCATTCGGGAGGTGGTTTCCACCGTCAGGTGGCGATGGACGAAATTTTCTTTACGCCCGAGGGTGACATCGTGCCGGTGCGGCCTACACATACTGGCGTGCTGGATGTAGTACCTGCTCAGGCAGAGCCGGTCGATTTGGCTTTTGGGAAAGCAGTGAGGGCATCCTCTTTTTACTCGATGGATTTTAGACCCTCTTTCGTGGTAGACAACAATAATGGAACATTATGGCGGGCCAAGAACAACGAAGGACCGTCCTGGGTAGAAATTGACTTAGGAAAGGTGGTGGATATACAGACAATAGCCATTCAATTTGAGTATCCGACTTATGCCTATCAGTACAGATTAGAGACTTCTGTCGATGCAATAACCTGGGTGACTTATGTGGATCGTTCGGACAACAACCGTTGGGCAAGTCCTATTGTTGAACATGGTAAAGCTTTGGGGCGATATGTTAGACTGCATATACTGCATACGCAATTGAATGGGCTTCCTCGTGGCCTATGGAATATGAAGGTTTATACACAGCAGCTCGTTCAGGAGACATTATGGTCGCCACCACAACACATGCCTGCTAAAGAAGTAACGCAAGGCGATCTGATCCATATTGATGCAACGGATTACGAGGAGGGGCAGCTCGTGAAAAATATTAAAAATAAGGGTTTGATAGGGGGAGTGTTTAGTTCTGAACAGGCATTGGCCGTTAAAAATTATCAAGGCAAGCGGGCATTTTTCTTTGATGGAACCACTGCGCTGCGATCGAGTTTTGCCGTACCGCAGTCACTTGCAGGAAATAGTTCGTTTAGCCTTGCACTATGGGTAAATAATCCCAGGCTTGGAAGATTTGAACAACTGCTCGCCTGGTCGTCGGGATCGCAGGATCTCAGTAGGGCACTATTTGGTTATGGCAGCGATCCAAAACAGGGTGCTATCATTCACGGATCGTGGCCTGATATGGGGTATTCTTCTGTTCCAGAGGCAAATTCCTGGCATCACATTGTATTCTCTTTCGATGGCTATCAAGAGTCTATTTATGTGGATGGAAAACTGCAGCGTACGGAGAACAGAATGCTGTTTGTTCATCCGGGGAAATCTTTTGTTCTTGGAGCTTCGGACATACTCAATCAAAACTTTTCGGGTTATGTAGCGGATTTAAAACTGTATCATACCGCCTTGGATGAGCAATTGGTAGCCAAATTGGCAAATGTGGATCCGGAATGGCATTTTTTTGCGCTGCAAGCTGATGATTTGAACCTTGGGAAGGTCAACACCTTAAGAAATCAGGGAACATCAGCAGACACGTTAGTAACGCTTCAAGATGCGGAAGTCGCTGTGAAGGGTAACAGACTGTCAATAAAAGTAAATACCCTAGAAAGTAAGGCTTTGACAGCGATATTGCAGGAGAAAAACTATGCTTTGGACTTCGATTGGTACGATGGTACTGCATGGCAACATGCTGTAATAACAGCTGATAATGGGAAGAAGAAATTTTATTGTAACGGCAAATTTGAAAAGCCGGGTTATTCTGACAAACTGCTAAGGATGATGAGTAACAGTATTCAATTGACTTATCCATTTCATTTCTTTCGTGCTTATCCACATCACTTAACATCGGATGCGGTAAATAAAAGGTTCAGCCAGTGGAAGGATGGGTTGGCTAATGATTTGGAAGCGTATGTTCCAAAGGTACTTTCGCAACCGCATTTTATCAATGGCAATCAGGTCTTTGTGCAGGTGGAAAAACAGCAAGGGCTTTGGTATCTGTTTGGTGGAACAAATGAGCTATCGGGCTGGAAACAAGAGCCCTATCATCTTTTTAAACCGTCCAAACTTGAAAAGGCCATCGAAGTGTCGGTTAAAGATGTCTTTGGACATGTGAGCAAGCCCACCCGAATTTCTGTTCGGGAGCTAAAGCCTAAATTGCTCCAGTTTTCACCACTACAGGGTGATACAACCCGAAATAAGAAGATCCCTTTTTGGGATGGATATGAAGCTATTGGTTGGAATGATAGTACACAGACTGAGGTTTCTTGGCAGAACAGCAGCTGGAAATTACAGTCGAAGGATACCAAGTGGGGCGACAAATTACCGCCCGGCCCTTTTCTTTATAAAGAGCTGGAAGGTGATTTTACTGTGGAAGTCAAGGTCAGCGATGTAGCGGGCTTGGCTCGCCGGATACGCACATCAAACGAAGCTGGTATTATGATTCAACCGGTGGACAGGAAGGGTGCTTACATCAATCATTGTATTTTAACGGGATGGAACCTCGGCAATCTGTCGCGAAGCATTGGACCGCAAATTTTTCAGGAAGACAATACGGGGACGGGAATCGATTTTTCGCCTTATCTTCAGGTTCAAAAGGTTGGTAATTATTTCTTCTTACGATCCTCGAAAGATGGTCTGGATTGGAAGGACCTTCCGGGGACGCCATTTGTAAGAAATGATCTGAATGGTAAAAAGCTGCGCGTTGGACTGTATCAAATCGCCGGTAACAATGCGTTGGGTTATGTCGTATTTGATGCATTCCGGATATGGAAATAAATCTATTTCTAATTGTATTATGCGCATAATATGGTTTTATGCGCATAATGGCCTTTACCCAATAGCTAGAAAAAGTCTATTTCTCCTCAAAGATAGATTTGTACGGATTCGTTTGTTTTCCTCTAATGTTTTTAATCCCCTTGCTGTTTAGCCATTCGGTAAACTGATCTGGATTTTCTGGGATAAACTGGATGACTTGACCATTTTTCAGGAGCAAGGAAAATATACCACAATTAGCAATGAATTTTGTGATCTCATCGGAACGGTGTTTCAATGGTGAAAAATATTCCATAACATTTGGCTCTTTTTTAAGTAGGTTGGATAAAATATCCAAAACATCATTAAATGGTTAATTCAATAGATTGTATAAATCACATCAAAGATGCGAAAAAATATTTTATATTTCTTTAAATGATTAGAAATTGTTGTTCTCTTTTTTTTTGTATAGAATTCTTTTCGTTGAGCTATCAAATTATCATATTTTATAGCGGACTTTTAGCAATATTTTCAAAAATAGCGTCATTTTGTGCTATTTTGCGCGATATTCAACATCCTTGTCGGTACCTTAGATCTTCTATTTTAAACATTTTTACCCTTCTTTTAAATATTTGTTGCAAAGGAATTTTAATAAAAACAATAGTTTCGCTTTATAACCAACTAGCAAATGGCTAACTCATTTTACAAGGATGAGCTATAAAGGGAATAATGATTTTTTAAGCATATACCTTATTGAAGAAAGCCAATATTTATGTGGTGATATCCCACATAACGGGTGAGTATAAACAATTTGAATACTAAGTAATAACCAATTCATATCAATAAATAACCAACTACCTGCCTTAATAGGCAGCAAGAAATTTATATCAAGTAAGATTATGAACAAAAATTATGTGTCATCTATCTTTTGTTTTTCCAAAGAGAGGAACAGGAAAGTGAAGTGGTTGTTAATAGCTTCCATGTTAATGTCCATTGGACGACTGTCTGCTCAAGAAAAAGTGATCCATGGGAAGATCATAAGTGATCAGGGAAAACCTATTATCGGGGCATCGATTAGAGTGAAAGATAAAACACTCAGTACTTCCACAAATGAGAAAGGTGAATTTGTGCTCAAGCTCAATCCGGGCGAGACGATTATTGTGTCCAATGTAGGTTATAAACTCGTCGAATATGTCATCGGTAGCGCTTCAGAGGTGAGCATTCCACTTGTTGCCACAACCATTGCGGTGGATGAGGTTGTGGTGGTTGGATATGGTAAGCAAAGGAAGGTGGATCTAACATCTTCTATTGCGGTTGTCGATACCAAAGATCTTGTAAAAGTACCTGGAGGAACGATTGCCACGCTTCAGAGTGCTGTGCCCGGCGTACAGGTAACCAATGGAGCTATTCGCATCCGTGGTGTTGGATCCATTAACGGAACCGATCCCCTCTATGTGGTAGATGGTATGATCGGCGGGGCAATGCCCGACGAAAATAATATTGCCAGTATTCAGGTGTTGAAAGATGCTGCTTCCAGTGCTATTTATGGTGCCCGGGGAGCGAATGGCGTTATTTTGGTCACCACAAAACGGGGTAAAGCTGGAGATGTAAAGATTGATTACAATGCTTTCGCTGGCATCAAAAATATCTCCCATAATGTACCGCTATTGAACGGACAGCAGCTGGCGGAATTGATCAATGAGGAAATGTATAATAAAGATCCCTCACGTCAAGACTATTTGGCTGCGCTCGCCAAACCGTCGGCAATTGGGGAAGGATATAACATGATGGATGAATTGCTGCATACTGGCAATTACCAACGGCATAATCTTTCCCTTTCGGGCGGTTCTCAAAATGCGAATTTTCGGTTAAGTGGTATTTATGCTACAGATAAATCCATTATTATTCAGGATAAAAATAAGTATTATGGCGCCCAATTCATCTCTGATTTTACCAAAGGTAAACTTAAGATAGGGGAAACACTTTCATTGGGTTATACGCGCCGGAATTGGAGTGATAAAAACATCTTCGATGCACAGAAGTGGTCTTCGACATTGCCACTATATGATGCGAATAGCAGTACCGGGTTTGCAGGAGCTGGCAACGGAACCGACGTCCCAAGTGCATTGGCAAACGCATACCTCAATAAAAACGTCAATGATAATTTTTCGGTAAACGGTAATGCATGGGCTACCTATGAAATTATCAAAGGACTGGTCTATAAATTTAATATGGGAATAGACCTTAGCCGTGTGCGAAATGAGGGTTACATCGGCAACTACTCGGTCGGTCAATACCAAAACCATAGTCCGGATGAACTCAATATATCGAGTAGTCAAAATAACAGATGGTTATTTGAAAATACGCTGAATTATGAAAATAATTTTGGCAAACATGCAATTTCGGCTTTAGCGGGTATCACGTCGGAAGAATCCCGTTATAATGCGGTCAATGCCGGCGCCCGGGGGTTGCCAAGTCCAGATGTTTTGATTCTCAATTCGGCCTCCTTGGCGAGTTCCCGCCTTGTTGGTTCAGGAGTGGGGCAGTCGGCCATGTATTCTATGCTTGGACGTGTCAACTATAATTATGACAATCGATATCTTCTGACATTAAATATGCGAAGGGATGGATCGGCAAACTTTAGCAACCAATATCGTTATGGAAACTTTCCTTCGATATCTGCAGGATGGCGCATCAGTCAGGAATCATTTATGAAAGCATTTCCTGCGATTAGCGAATTGAAGCTCCGCGGTAGTTATGGACTTCTGGGGAATTCGGATATCGCGCAATATCAATATCAACGGACGGTGAGTTTTGATCATGTGTGGTATTATCTGAACAATGTGATGGTAACAGGTGCTTTACCACAGACTCCTTCTAATCCGAATGTAAAGTGGGAAAGCCAGTACTCTACTGATATTGGTGTCGATTTGGAACTTTTTGATCATAAATTGGCTTTGACCATCGACTACTACAATAAAAGGACTGAGGACATGCTGATCAATGTGCCTATTTCGTTCACTGCTGGGTATGGCAACAACTTTCCAGTGCTGAATGCCGGTAGCATACGGAACCGGGGTTGGGATGTCTTGGCATCGTATAAAGATCGAGCAGGCAATTTTAGCTATCAAATCGGGGCCAATATATCTTTTGTGAAAAACCGTGTGCTCAGCTTGGGCAACAATAATGAAATTTTGTGGGGAAGTATCTCACCCGGTGGAGAAAATGTAACAAGGACAGCTGTTGGCCGATCAGTGGGGGAATTTTGGGGCTACACTACCAACGGTTTATATACAAGCCAAGCGCAATTGGATGAAGATAAAGCTTTTGCGCCTAATGCAGCACTTGGGGATGTGCGATTCAACGACCGAAATGGCGACAAGGTATTAAATGATCAAGATAAGGACTTTTTGGGAAGCCCAATACCCGATTTTAGTTATGGATTCAATGCTGACGTGAGTTATAGCAGTGCTATAGGGATTTTTGATCTGTCGATGATGTGGCAGGGAAGTCAGGGGAACGATATCTATAACAATAGCCGCTATTGGGGCGAGGGAATGTACCATTACTATAACAATTTTGCTTCAACGCTGGATCGCTACCGTGCAGAAGAACTTATCTTCAAAAATCCAGTATCCGGTGAGACGACAGTGTATCCCAAAAATACAGATACCGATATTCCACGTGCTGTACTTGGTGATCCTAATCAGAATTTAAGGGCTTCGAACAGGTTTGTTGAGGATGGCTCTTATCTGCGTCTCAAAGTCGTCAATATTGGTTACAGTTTTTCTAGCCCAACGCTTGAACGCTGGAAGATCGACCGATTACGGTTTTATGTCGGCGCAAAAAACCTGCTGACCTTTACCAAATATTCGGGATATGATCCTGAAGTGGGGTCGGGCGATACACGCTCCAATTTGAGCCGTGGAATTGATGGGCAAACGCCATGGGGGCTGAGCTTCCCGAATTCAAGAGAGTATTTTATGGGTATTCAATTTACATTCTAACTACGATATCGACATCATGAATAGACACTATATAAAACTTGTTGCTGCTGCTCTGCTGTTACAGTTTTCGAGTTGTAAACCAAATTTGGATCTTTCCAATCCTCAGGAATTGTCGACAGATACTTATTATAAGACGGCAGATCAATTGGAAAATTCCGTTATACCCGCATACCAGGCGCTGATTGGGCGTACGCAGGGTGGATATGCTCGTAGTTTGTATTTTGAGCTTTTGGCTCCTGGGGATGATTACAACCACACGTTTAAGTGGGAGCCTATGTATCAGGATAGCTACAATACGCCTGCGAGCGATGGAATGACAGCGCAGACCTGGAGAGATTTTTGGAACGGGGTATTTGCGGCTAATTTAGCTATTGACCGTATTCAGAAATTTGAGGGCGAAATAGAACAAAATAGAAAAAATAGATTGTTGGGGGAAGCGTATTTTTTGCGAGGTTTGAATTATCTGCATCTGGGCATGTTGTTTGGTGAAACCATTCCACTAATGAGTAAACCTGTTGAAACAAATGAAGATTATTATCCGGGCAATGCACCGGCGGGCGCCGTTTATGCGCAGATCGTGGATGATTTCAAGAAAGCATCGGAATTGTTGCCAGCACGGGCAGCACTTTATGCCGACAGTAAAATGATCGGTAGGGCGACAAAAGGTGCTGCACAGGCTTATCTCGCCAAAACCTACCTTTATAAACCCATTTTGGCTAAAGGACAGGCGGCGGATTTTGCAAATGCTGAGATTCAATTAAAAAGTGTTATTGATAGTAAGGAGTACCAGTTGATGTCCTCTTACAGGGATAATTTCTTGGAGACAAAAGAGAATAATCAGGAGTCTATTTTTGAAGTCCAGCTTTATAATGGTCCGGGCTGGCTAGGTGACGATATATCGAGTTCGTGGCGATGGCAGGAAATCGGCATGTTTGACGGTACTGGCGGCGCTTGGTGGAATCTCGCGCCCAATAAAATGGCGCATGATCAATTTGAAGATGGCGATCCTAGAAAGTTTATGACTTTATGGTGTGAGAATGGTGCGAATTTTACGCAATTGGATGGTAAGGTCACCACTTATACGGACTGGATGAAGAATTTGGCGACGAATAAGGATCTATATGGTACAAGAAAATATTGTCCTGACGTGCAAATAGCGGACTTTGATAACGGTAATAACGACCGCATTTTTCGGTACAGTGATGTGCTGCTTCTTTATGCGGAGTGCCTCAACGAACGGGGGGATGTAACTGGAGCCAAGCAATACATCAATCTGGTTAGGATGCGTGCCAATAATATCGTTCCCGATGAACAGCCGCATCTTTGGTATCAAAAATCGAAAGGAACGATTCCTGACGTAGACGGATTGCTTGCGCAAGGTTTAGTAAAAAACGGTGTTTCATTAAATACCGTCAAAAATATTATCGTTCATGAGCGATTTGTCGAATTCCTTGGTGAATATCAACGGTATTTTGATTTATTGCGGTGGGGAATGGCTGATCCTGTCTGGTTGGAGCCGTTGAAGAAAGGGGGGTGGTCGCCAAAAGCCATGTATTATCCTTTCCCTCAAGCTGAACTGGATAATAATAAAAATTTAAAAGGTAATGAGATGAACAATTGATCTTAGAAAGTTATTGGTTATTTATTCATAGTTAGTGTTAGGTGGGGGTGCCCTTTTTAGGGCACCTTTTTTATTGCCTAACGGTGCAAAAAATGGAGTCTGTGTCGATATTGTATTAGTATTCATCGATTATGTAGTTTCATTGTTGGTTCAATTCAGGTATTTTTGGTATTCAAAAAGATAACAGATTATAAACCAAATGCCTTTGTCGAGCATCTTTAGGTGAGGCATTTCGCAGATCATGATATAATGGACAGAAGAACAGCAATTAAGTTTCTCGGTGCAACTATTCCGACCCTTTTCCTTAGTAGATTCAGCGCGGCACATGCGTATCTTGGGAAAGTGCCCTTTCACCCCGACTGGCGTTCGCTAGCAAGTTACCAGGTTCCTAATTGGTTTAGGGATGCCAAATTTGGTATATGGGCACATTGGGGGCCGCAGTGTGAACCGGAAAGGGGAGATTGGTATGCGCGAGGTATGTATCAGGAGGGATCCGACCAGTATAATTATCACGTCGAAAAATATGGACATCCTTCGGTGTTTGGTTTTAAAGATGTTATCCATCAGTGGAAAGCCGAAAATTGGAATCCGGAAGAGTTAATGGAATTGTACAAAAATGCTGGAGCCCAATATTTTATGGCGTTGGCCAATCATCATGATAATCTGGACCTTTACCGGAGCAGCCACCATAAATGGAACAGCGTGAATGTTGGCCCTAAAAAAGATATTGTGGGCGGTTGGGAAAGTGCAGCAAAAAAAAGAGGGCTTAAATTTGGCGTGAGCGTTCACGCAGCACATGCTTGGACCTGGTATGAAACGGCTCAGCGAAGTGATAAAGCAGGGAAGTTTGCCGGAGTTCCTTATGATGGTAAATTGACAAAAAAAGATGGTGTAGGAACATGGTGGGCAGACTACGATCCGCAGGAGCTTTACGCGCAGGAGCATGAACTTAGTTTGGATAGCAAAGATGATCATACCGTTCATCGGCAATGGCATTGGGATGTAGACTCTGGCGTGAGTGTACCTGATAAGGCATACTGTGAAAATTTCAAAGCGCGGACGATGGAATTGATCCATAATTACAACCCGGATATCGTTTATTTTGACGATACGGTGCTACCCCTCTATCCAATAAGTAATGTTGGACTGGAGATTGCAGCCGATTTTTATAATAAGAGCATGCAGGAAAATAATGGTAAAGTTAATGTAGTCATTAATGGGAAGATCCTGAATGAACAGCAACGTAAATGCTTGGTATGGGATATCGAACGGGGACAAAGCAATACCATCGAACCGCAGCCATGGCAGACCTGTACTTGTATAGGATCTTGGCATTACGACCGTCGTATATATGATAACAATCACTATAAATCTGCTAAAACCGTTGTCCACATGTTGATTGATGTGGTCAGTAAAAATGGTAATTTATTATTAAGTGTACCCTTGCGGGGAGATGGTTCTATTGACGAAAAAGCGAAGGAGGTGGTTCAAGGAATAGGGAACTGGATGTCTGTTCATCAGGAAGCCATCATTGGTACGAGACCATGGGTTATCTTTGGGGAGGGACCGGCACAGGAGGAGGCTCCGTCATTGAGCGTGCAAGGTTTCAATGAAGGGAAAGGAAAAGCTTTTACCAGCGATGATGTCCGTTTTACCACGAAGGGAAATGTTTTGTATGCCTTTGTTATGGGGATGCCGACCGAAAAGCAAATCAACATTAAGTCTTTAGGCCGTTCGGCCCCGAATGCGAGAAAAGTAAGGCGGATACAGCTGCTCGGAAGTGATGATCGAATTTCCTATCAGCAACTCGATAATGTTCTTCAGGTCTCCTTACCGGATAACTTCGCTCAAAACAACATTGCGATGGTATTAAAAATCACGTAAAGTTTTGATTTTTTCTGTTTTTAAAGCATGTGTTGGATGCTGGTTAAAAATGCTATAATTGTATCTCGCGGGATAGCAAGGCAGGCGGTATGACTAATGCGCAAACTGTTGAACATATGAAGTTACGCTGTTGGTCGACGACCAGTGTCCAAACTACTTAGCAATACCTTGCCTTTCATCGGAAAAAATAACGAAAAAATACGCCTCGGGATTTCGCGGCCGGCGGTATGCCTATCCTGCGTTAAGCAGTAGGCTGAAAATGTGGTGAGACATAGAGTTTTCCAGATCATAAAGTATCTGAGCATGGGGTTTTCAGAAATGCAGTTTGCTGAAAAATTTATGGTTGAATTACGAAAATTATGAAAAACTCAATTATCTTTATCCACGAAAAGATGTGCCGCTAGCTAAACGAATCTACCCATGAACTATCCGAGCGAAAAAGAACTGCTTGAAGCTTTCCTAAAAGGAGAGGAGCAGGCTTGTGCGCAGGTATATAATCTTTATTTCAGCCGTATCTGTTTATATGCATCGAGCTTTGTGGATGAAAGCAGAGAAGCTCAAGATATTGCCGAAGAGGGTTTTATCCGCTTGTGGGAAAGTGGACGACGCTATGAGAGCTTATCCCATTTGAAGGCAGCACTCTATCAGGCTACCCGGCACGTTGGGATCAATCACCAGACCGCCCGCAGCAGAAGATTGAATCGGGTGGATCGTTATATGGCACAGCAGGAACCGAATCAAAAATCCTATTTGCATGAAATAGTTTATACTGAAGCAATGGCAGAGCTTTATGAAGCTATTCAAAAACTTCCACCCAAAGCACGCGAAATTATACAGTTGAGCTATCTCGAAGGAAACAGCAACCAGCAAATTGCGGATCTACTGCAATTAAATATTCAAACGGTAAAAAATCAAAAATTACGTGCTTTAGGCCTTCTACGCCAACATTTGAAGCGCGATTCCTTTAATTATCTACTCTCGCTGATCGTTCTTTTTGGAAAAATTTAATTTTTTTTCAATTGTCTTTGGTACTTTTTTAAATCGGTGTGGTATCTGTAGATGAAATAGCTCAAAATGGATACTAAAGAAGAAGAAAAACTTATCCTTATCAGTTCGCTTGTACTCCGTGAAATGCGGGGAACGCTCAGCGGCGAAGACCGTCTTTTTTTGGAAAGCTGGCTGCAAGAATCGATATGGAACCAACAGGTTTATCAACGTTGCCTGGATGAGGCGCAACAACGTGAAGGGTATGCCGGCTTGGCGCATTTTGATAAGCAACGTAATTTCGAGTCGTTAAAGGCTAAAATTTCGTTCCATTCTTCAAAGGGAAGAGTTGGACTCGTGAAGCGTCTATGGCCTTACGTAGCTGCCGCGAGCGTACTTTTGGCCCTGTCTGTCATCTGGTATTGGTTTCAGGAAAACAGTCACCCAGTTGAAAGGCAGCGGACAGTTGTCACTGACCGGCTTCCAGCCTCACATCAGGCTATCATTACACTGTCGGACGGTAGACGGTATGCATTGAATAAAGATGAAAAACAAGTGGTTATCAATGGGAGTGGTATACACTATGATGACGGTCATGAAGTAGCCTCGATCGATGCGGCAGTATCTGCCAAAATTGAAACTCCGCGTGGTGGTACCTATGAGGTCACTTTGCCCGACGGCACCCGGGTTAAGCTAAATGCCGGAACAATACTTTCTTATCCAACGCAGTTTGCGAAGGACAAACGCGAGGTCAGTCTCCAAGGAGAGGCATTTTTTGAAGTTGCCAAAAGGAAAGATCAGCCTTTTATAGTCCATACCAAAAATCAGCAGGTACAAGTTTTGGGAACACAATTTAATATTAATGCGTATCCGACATCAACCCAAATAAAAACAACTTTGCTAGAGGGTAGCGTACAGGTAAAGGAACTGATTAAAGGCCAAAAAGTAAACTTGCTGCCTGGAAATCAGTCTGTCAACACCGGAACGCAGCTGATCAAACAATCCGTAAACGTACAGCAGGAAATCGCCTGGGTCTACGGCAAATTTAATTTTGATGGAAAGTCACTTCGACAAGTCATGGATGAACTGTCCCAATGGTATGCCGTTGATGTGGTTTATAAGGGCGATGTGCCTGATGTTTCCTTCTTTGGAGGAACATTCAGAACGAGCAAATTATCAACCATCCTCAAACTATTAAAAGACCAGGATCTGTCGTATAATCTAACGGATGATGGGAAACTCATCATTGAATATAGTAATCCTAAAGCACAGAAAGGAGGCCAGTAGAGAACAGAAAATTATACTTGACCACATAATATAAATTAACAAATTGGACAGTTAATCCACTTAGCTAATCAGTGGATTCTGTAATCTAACCTAACTAAACTAACTAGAATTAATGAAATTAAGTTGTTTTTCACAAACGACCAGGACCCTTTTATGGCTAGTTTTTGCTGTCTTACTTCAGCTGAGCCAGAAGGTAAATGGGCAAACAGTAACCTATTCCGGGCGCAATGTTCCGCTAATGGATGTGCTGCAGGCTATCAAGATTCAGACGAATTATGAGGTGCTCGGAACCAAAAAAATGTTGGAATCGGTAAAGCCAATTTCTATCAAAGCGGACAAAATGCCCCTTAAATTATTTCTTGATAAAATATTAAGTCCGCAGGATCTCGGCTATACAATTGAATCGAAGACAATTTTCCTGAAAAGGAAAGCTAGTCCATCGAAAGCTGAACCTATACGCCTTCCGCAAGGGGTAAAACCAGTGCAAAAGCAGATCCGGGGACAAGTGATGGGGAAAGACCGGGCGCCTCTTTCTGGAGTGAATATTTCACAAATGGGTAATACCATTGCAGTAGCAGATCAAGAGGGGCGTTTTTCTTTTGTCGGCACAACGCAACCGCTTACATTAAGTCGGGTCGGTTATAAAAACCTCACCCTCGCTTTGGTTGAAAACAAGGACGAATATAGCATTGTGATGGAAGAAGAGGCAAATGCACTGGAGCAAGTGGTTGTTACGGGTTATCAGGTGCTAAAAAAAGACTCGTATACGGGAACTGCGATTACCAAAAGCGGCGATGAACTGCGGCAGGTAAATCCGCAAAACGTCCTACAGGCGATGCAGGTATTCGATCCATCGTTTAAATTACTCGACAATAATCTCGCGGGCTCCAATCCAAATGCATTACCAAATATCAATGTGCGAGGATCTTCGTCACTGCCGACTGGTAGCGGTGAGGTATTAAGAAGAGATAATATTACGACGGCCATCAATATGCCGGCGTTTATTTTAGATGGTTTCGAAGTCAGTGTTCAAAAAGTGCTCGACCTTGATATGACCCGAATAGAGAGTGTTACAATTTTGAAAGATGCAGCGGCGACAGCGATCTATGGCTCTCGAGCCGCCAATGGTGTTATGGTCATCACAACCAAGATGCCTAAGGAGGGTAAACTGCAATTGACTTACACGCATGAAAGCAATATAAATACACCTGATCTCACGGGATACAGTGTTTTACATGCAAGTGATAAATTAGCTTATGAGAAATTAGCGGGACTATATGATCCAGTCATACAGCAGCGGTCCAAGGATGAGCTGGATGAAAAGTACTATAACAAATTAGCGAATGTATTGGGGGGAGTAGATACGTACTGGCTATCCCAACCTGTTCGCACTGCGATAGGACAAAAACATGGCCTTTACGTTCAAGGTGGAGCTGAAACGTTCCGTTATGGTGTAGATTTGCGTTATCAGACTCGACCTGGGGTAATGAAGGGTTCAGGCCGAGATCAGTATTCTGGAGGCTTAAATTTCACTTACAATGTGAAAAATAAGCTCCGATTTCAGAATGAACTTGCGGTAACGATAGTGAGCGGTACTGAATCCCCTTATGGCTCATTTTCTGAATACGTGAATATGAACCCATATTATCGAATGACTGATGACAACGGCAATATATTACAAGAAGTGGATACATGGAACCGGCGGACAAACGAGGGTAATTTTAATCGAGAAGTGGTATTAAACCCACTTTATAATGCAACATTAAATAGTTTTAATAAACTCAGCTATACCGAATTGCTGAACAATTTCTCAGGGGATTTTGATTTGGGTAAGGGTTTGCGCTTACGTGGTCAGGTCAGTTTATTAAAACGCCTCAATGCAAATGACAATTTCCGCTCACCGTCGGCTAATGATTTTTATACCTATGCTACTTCCCGTACAGACGAAAAAGGTAGCTATGAAAGTTATTCAAACAACGAACTGTATTGGGATGCCAATCTACGCTTAAACTGGATGCGTACCCTTGATAAACATAATTTTAATATCGTTGGAGGTACTAATATTCGCACAGAAAGCTTCGATGAGCGTTCATTTAAGGCGATAGGATTTCCAAATGACCGATTTACTAGTATAGGATTTGCTAAAGGTTACGAAGAAGGGGGAAGTCCGGCCAGTAGCATCAGTGCCTCACGATTATTTGGTGTGTTTTTAAGTTCAAATTATTCCTATGACAACCGTTTTTTGTTTGATGCTACATTTCGTATGGATGGTTCATCAAAATTCGGAGCGAATAGACGGACGGCTCCATTTTGGTCGACTGGTGTTGGATGGAATATGCATAAAGAAACGTGGTTCAGCAATGATATCATCAGTCAATTAAGATTAAGGGCAACGGTGGGTCTTACAGGATCGGTACAATTTGATCCATATATGGCCCGTACTACCTATAGTTATGATAAAAGCAATTGGTATTCATCGGGCTTGGGGAGTTCAGTTAGGAATTACGGAAATGAAAACCTGACTTGGCAAAAAACACAAAATACGGATCTTGGGATCGACCTTGGGCTTTGGAAGGATCGTTTGACGATATCGCCACGTTATTATTATAAAATCACACGGGATATTTTAGCGGATATTAACCTAGCTCCTTCGACGGGTTTTAATTCCTATAAAGAAAATTTAGGTGATCTGGAAAACAAAGGTTTTGAAATTAATGCAAATTGGATTCCGATTCGGAATGAGCAGTGGACCCTGAGTTTGATGACCAACTTGGTCCGAAACAGAAATAAAATTGTTCGGATTTCAAATGCCCTAAAAAGCTATAACCAACGGGTCGACGAGGCTCAAGAGGGAGACGATTTAAAAGCTGTACCATTATTGCGCTATAACGAAGGGCAATCTTTGGATGCAATTTATGCTGTTCCCTCATTAGGTATTGATCCAGAAAGTGGAAAAGAGGTGTTTATGAAAAAGAATGGTCAATTGACGTATGACTGGGATTCACGCGATATTGATGTTGTCGCTGTGGCAACGCCAAAACTGGAAGGATTTTTTGGTGGTACTTTGCGGTATAAACAATTTATGGTGGTGGCCTATTTTCAAGCTAGGTTTGGTGGAAAAACCTACAATCAGACGCTGGTTGACCGCGTCGAAAATGCCGATCCACGCTATAATGTGGATAGCCGCGTGTTAGCAGAAAAATGGAAAAATCCTGGAGATGTCACTTTCTATAAAAGCATTCAAGATCTTGGCCAAACACGTGTTTCTTCTCGCTTTATTATGCCTGATAAATTGTTGGCCCTTCAATCGTTTAATTTATCATACGATGCCCGTAAAGAGTTTGCTAAAAAATTGGCCTTATCTAGCCTACGCATAGGTGTCATAGCTAATGATTTATTCCGTTGGTCGTCCATCAAAGTGGAACGAGGAATTACTTACCCTTTTGCACGAAGTGTCACGTTTACCCTTCAGGCTGGTTTATAATCGAAAATATAAGAGTAGACAACATGAAAAATATTCATAAAATTTTAATATTGATATCCACATTGAGCTTATTTTCCTGCGCTAAATGGTTGGATATCCAACCAGAAAGTGATGTGGACAAAAATGTGCTTTTTTCTACTGAGGATGGGTTCAAAGAGGCATTGTTAGGTGTGTATACGCGGGCGTCAAAAAGTGACTTGTACGGATTGGAATTGACCATAGGAACGCCAGAGGTTTTGGCTCAAAATTATGTCATGGCCAGTGGTGATAAATTAAGGTACGAGGAGACTAAAAAAATTAAATATCAAGACGCTAATTTTATTACTAGGAAGGATAACATTTGGAAAGGCCTGTACAACGGGATTGTAAATGCGAATTTAATTTTAGAAGAGATTGATAAGAAGCAGAAACTATTTGTTGGCAATAACTACGCATTAATTAAAGGAGAAGCTTTGGCATTGCGGGCTTATCTTCATTTTGATGCGCTTCGACTCTTTGCTCCTTCCCCGATGCTAAACAGCACGTCCGACGCCATTCCTTATGTAACAAGCTATTCGAATAAATCGACCAAGCTTTCTACGGTGGCGCAAGTGTTAGACTCTGCAATTCGGGATCTGGAAATAGCGAAAGATCTCCTGAAAGTAGATCCAATTAGGCAGCCTTCTTATCTGATAGGCTATCCAATTATAACAGATACTTTAAAAAATTCAGAGTTAAATAGCAGTGAGCTGTTTTTACAAAATAGAAGACACCGATTGAATTATTTCGCTGTTTGTGGTTTGCTAGCTAGAATTTATTTGTATCAGGGCGATCAGGTGAAAGCCTTAGCACATGCCAACGAGGTTATCACTGCGAACAAATTTCCGTGGACAAATAAAACAGATTTTTTGGCTTTAGAACCGGATAAGAAAGATCGCATTTTTTATAAGGAATTGCTTTTTGCTTGGTATATCCCTGCCATGAGCGGAACTTATAATAATGACTGGTTTGTGGACGGAACGGTAGGGATGTATTTGGACGAAGATGAAACGCGAACCATCTATAATGTTGCTGGCGATGGTGGCACAGATATACGATTCACCCAGTGGTTTGAAAGCAGGAGTTTGGGCACGCAACGGGCATCTGTACTTCTGAAGTTTAGGAGAAACTCATTTAGTGACAGTTTTAGCGCTAATCTACATTATTTGGTCGCTCCTGCGATCAAATTAAGTGAAATGTATTACATCGCCGCTGAATGTACTTATGACAGTAATCCCACTAAAGCGCTAGCATTAGTGGATGAGGTGAGGGAACACCGCGAGATCGGGAAGAAATTGCAAGTTAGTACAAAGCATCAATTTATCAGCGAACTAGTCAAAGAATACCGAAAAGAAATGTATGCTGAAGGGCAATTGTTTTATCTCTATAAGCGGTTGAATTTACCGATCAATGGCCAACATGGCGAGGTTATTCCGGCTAGACAGGAAATTTTTGTATGGCCGCTTCCCGATGATGAGATTATTTATGGACAACGTTAAAAAGATAATTACATGAAATTTAACCCTATTTTATTTATGTTATTAGGTATGCTCTTGCTGTTTTCTTGTAAAAAGGCAAGCTTGATAACCTACGATCAGCCAGCAAACGTTTATTTTGACCTGAATGATGCCGATCGGGATAGTATCATTTACACCTTTGCATATGATTTGGAAAAATCGAGTGATACAGTGTATTTTCCTGTAAAGATTATGGGCTATCGCGATGCTAAACCTCGAAAATATGAGGCCTATATTGTGGCCGATTCATCTACGGCGAAGATGGGGATCCATTATGACAAACTAGAAACGGCATATACCCTAAAGGCAGAAGAAGGTCGAGCTTACTTGCCCATTATTGTTCATAATGTAAAGGATCTGGAGGATCGGGCCGTATCGTTGATCATCAAATTAAAAGAAAATTCAGATTTCGGTATCCGAAATCCCGATCTTATTCGTGTCAAATTGGTTTTATCCGCAAAATTGGAACGTCCAAGTTGGTGGGACAATTGGTTGAATAATTATTCTCAGGTGAAACATCAGTTATTTTACATTGCAACTGAACAGAAGTCGCTCACCACGAACGGCTTAGATGCTCCTAAAAATCTATATTTTGTCAATCTTTTACTAGCTATGTTGAATGATCCATTTAAATGGGTTATCGATCATCCGGAAAAAGGTTATGCACTAACCACAAAAGATAATGGCGAAACATATGAATTTTATCCTATTAATAATCCTGGTAGGAAAATATTAATTAAGAGAAATAATGCCACCGGTAAGTATTTCTTTATCGATGAAAATGGAAAGGAGGTGAGATAATATGATAGTCAACAAACTTAAGCTAACTGCAATAATTAAATATAGTTTTATCCTTTTAATTTGCAACCTTTTTTACGGCTGTTACAAGGATAAGGGGAATTATTCGATAGATATTCCCCATGAACCTATTGTTCAGGGATTGGATACAGTTTATGAAGTTCGTGTCGGTGATAGTTTAATCATTAAGCCGAAAATAACGGGTGTAGAGCTGAGCAATCTATCGTACGATTGGCAAATTAGTGCGCCAGAGGCCATTGATCCGGAGGTCAATCATTACAGGGGGGCGACTTTGCGCTTGGCGTTTGGGCTAGGAGCAAATCGATATAAAGTGAGGTTTACCATTTCAAATCATAGCAATAATATGAAGTATTTCCATGATTTCTATATTCAAGGAATTACTGAATTTTCCAAAGGTTCGCTTGTGCTATCGAACGACAAGGGCGTAGGCAAACTTACTTTCATAAAACCTGATAACTCCATTTTGCCAAATATTTATGAAATTATTAACAATGAGGTGCTGCCATCAGATCCGCTTCATATTATTTATGCCAATCACACTATTGCCAATACTCCATTAGCGTATTGGTATATAGGGAAGCATGGTGGGGTTCGTATGACGTTGGAAGAGCTTAAAAAGGAAAAGGTTAAACCCGGTACACTGAAAGAAAACTTTTTCTTACCACCAGAAAATATCGACGTTGGGGATTTGCAAATGTATGAGCAAGGGGTGCTACTTGGGGTCATCGATGGTAAATTTTATGGTGGGGCTACCAGCACCTGGAATCAAAGTAATACTTACGGCATGTTTGGCACACCTGCAGATGGAAATTATGTCTTGGCACCAAAGTTTATTGTTACGAAGGTACAGAATGACCATTTTATTACAGCTTATGAACGTAATAAGAGACAGTTTGTACGGATTAACCTGTACGGAGGCGCGATGTATTTTGGTACGCAATACAGCACGGTTGGCGCAGAAGTATTTGATCCGACGAATGTGAAAATGGACCTTATACAGATGGTGCAGATTAATAGCTCGGATATCTATGCGTATATGAAAGATGATGCAGGTAAAATATATGAACTTAAATTTAAGACCGATTTTATGCGGGAATTTAAGTTTGAGGCATTACAGAAAAAGCTCTTTTCTCATTCCGAGTGGATACATGCAGATACAAAAATGGTGGCGAGCCGTGTAGGTTACATATATATTGCTTATCAAGATAAAGTTTTTAGGTATAACCCATTGAATGAGCAAGTACAAGAATTGCAAATGGCTTTTAAATCGACAGTTACATTACTAAAATTGGATGAAAGTGAAGATACGCTTATTGTTGGCGCGGGAGGATCGCTTTACTACTTAGCTGTACAGGTTGGAAAAAATGGTGAACTTATCAAGAAAATTGATGGGATTCCAGGCGATTTGGTGGATATAACTTGGAGAAAGTAACATTAAAACGTATTTAAATAAATCAAAAAATATGAAAATTTTAAAAATAGTTGCCTTAGCACTGGCATTTTTGCCTATGACATCCTTTGCGCAGCAAGTTAATTTCCAGATCAACGGAAGTGCCCCAAAAGCTTTTAATGGTAAAAAAGTGTATCTAGATTATATAAAAGATGGATTTCCGGCATCGGATTCATCGGCTATCGTGGACGGCAGATTTAGTTTCAAAGGAACAGTAGAGGAGCCGTCTTACTCCAGGATGGTTTTTGATCAAGACAGTAAGGGGAAATTAGTCGCACAGAATATTGGCGACCGTTTATACTTCTATTTAGGCAATGAAACCTACAATATAGCTATCAAAGATTCGCTGCGTACTGCTGCCGTAAAAGGATCGCCGCTGCATAATGCTTACGTCGCGTATTTAAAGGAGATTGGCGGTGGTTTCATGGATATCATTGATGCGGGAAATAAGGCCTTTGGGGCTGTGAAACAAGATGCTCCTGATGCCAATGAACAGTATAAGGCTATCCATGAGAAGTTTGAAGCGCGGTTTGAAGCCCGACGGGTAAAAGAGCTTGCATTTGCTGCTAAAAACCCCAATTCGATCTTTGCGGTGGATGCACTTATTGATGCGGCCAATAAACGCAAGCTCAGCGAGATCGAGCCACTATTTTTGAAGCTGTCCGAAGAGGTGCGTCAGACCACGAATGGGCGACAGCTTGAGGCTCGTTTCTTGGCAGAGAGAAGTGTGAAAGTTGGCCATAAAGCACCTGATTTTTCACAGCCCGATACGGAGGGGAAAATGGTTAAGGTATCCGACTTTAAAGGTCAATATGTACTGATCGACTTTTGGGCGAGCTGGTGTAGTCCCTGCCGTGCCGAAAATCCTAACTTGTTGAAGGCCTACAACAAATACAAAAGTAAGGGGCTGGAAGTACTTGCAGTATCTTTGGATGATACAAAGGGGAAAAATGCTTGGTTAAAAGCGATCAAAGATGATGGCTTGCCTTGGGTCCATGTCGCAGATCTAAAGGGTTGGAGCAATGAGGCAGCGGTATTGTATGGTGTGCGGGCAGTACCGCAAAATTATCTGGTGGATCCTCAAGGAAATATTGTTGCTATCAATATTAAAGGTGAACAGTTACACCAGGAGTTGGCCAAAATTTTTGATAATTAATGGTCAGATGCACCGTATTGGTGTTGCCTTTAATCCTAAAAAGGATAATATTTTTTGGAAGAAATGGCAATATTGACGAGCAGCTGTATCGCGGGTTATGTTTTGAGGCTAGGGATTGATTCCCTAGCTTTTTTTATTTCGTTGCTTCTGTTAATAATTTAAGCATGCTTGCCGCATAGTTTTTGCCCAGTTTTCTATACCCAGTGGGGCTGAAATGCAATCCATCGCTTATCCCTTCGCAGTCTGCGGATGATATAATATGGGCTGTCGGTACAGTGGCGGGCAAGGTTTGGATGATGCTGTTCATGCTTGCGCATTTGCCTCCGGCTTCTGCCGATAGGAGTTCGCCTGCCAGTAGGGGCACTTCATCTGCCTTCAAGTGCAAGTCGTGCAATAAATTTTCATATACTTTTTTTACTTTATTAGGCCATTCGCGATCGCCAGTGTTGGATTCGCCCTGATGAAGTAAGATGCCTTTGATTACACCTTTCTGTTGTGCTATCTTGGCTAATGCTACAAGTCTTTGATACGGGTTGTTGTCATAAGCTGCAAGCATGGATTTCATCCACTCCGGCGCCTTTGCCACATAGCTGGCCGTGCTGTCTTGATCAAATAACTGAATATGACAGCCACCTACCGAAACGTTGATGACACCGATCTCGATATTTTCAGGAAGATTTTCTATAAGCGTTCTGCCGAAATAATCTGCAGGTGTAAGTCCTGTATGGCAGCGCGTGAGTGGTGCACGGGCGGGAGACCACTTGCCATACTGCCTTCCCAATTCGGGGCAGTCTACTGCCGCAAGTACATGGAACCGACTATTGGTGATGGTATCCTGTGGTTCGAATTGACCATGCCCCTCCATATTGGATTGTCCAAAACAAAGGTATATATGAAAGTTGTTGTCTTGAGCGAAAGCTGCTGTTCCTAAGACGTTTCCCAGCAGGAAGATGAATAGCAAGATTTTAAATGGTGTTTGTTGCATCACGGAGTTTTTTTATATTTCTAAAATTAAGATATTTCGCGGTAAGCACAGCTTACCGCGAAAAGATATTCTTTAGTTCATCGCTATAAATTTGAATTTGAACAATTGACAAGATGTACCGTAGTAGTCCCAAAGCTGCAGGTTGGAGTTCCCATCCATTGTACAGCTGGGGATATCCCATCCGCGTGTGGCATCGACTTTTGATACGATTTTGTAATATCCATTTGCTACAGCCGTTACCTTCCATGTCTGAGCATCATTGCTGTAATTCTGCCAGAGGCGGATGGAGGTTCCGAGTGCATTACTGTTACTGGCTAGATCAATGCAACGATTGCTCGCACTAGCTTTGGATACAAAGCGCCAGTATCCATTGCCGGCATCGATCGCTACCCAGCGCTGTGCATTTGCACCATTCCTAGTCCAGGGTCTGAGTACAGCACCATCGGCATCCTGACCTGATTTTAAATCAAGGACTTTATTGGCGTCGGTTTGGAATTCAATCTCGTAAATTCCATTATTGACCAGACTCGTGACATTGCAGTTAGACATCGGATAATTGGAGGCAGCATATTGCTGAAACCATTGTTTGCTAGGTGCTGCACACGCTTCCCAATCGTTGTTGTAAGCTGTGCCACCATTGGGATCACCTTTGTGGAGCAGGTTATCCGGAGCGAGAAGATTCCAGCTCACATTGCCGGATTGATCCACGATATACTTTAAATTTGCACCAAAGCCGTTGCCTCCGGCGGTACCTGTGGAGCCTGTTCCGAAGGTACCATATCCTTGTGGAGCCCAGTCTGTCTCTGTAATGGCAATCGGCGCAATGTCAGCAATAGGTTTCACATTGGTATTCCAGGCATTTTGAAAGGCCTGATAGGTATTGACACCACCCCAGTATCCCGGATATATATGTACCGCATAGCCGATGTTACCGCCGGTAATCTGGTTATTGACATAGCCTTGGTAATGGGACTGCCAACCGGTACCGGGTATCCAACATACATTATTGGCACCGTTGTTACGGATAATATTTACCAAAGGCTGGAAGAAATTTTTCAGCGCAGCGAAATGCTCATTGCCGGTCATCCCCCAGGAGCCATTTGTTCCCAATATTTCAACGGGCTCGTTGGCCAATTCAAACATCACATTGTCTGCATTTTTCAGTGAAGCGTGTTGCGAAAGAAAAGTCCATACTGTCTTCAGATACGTATGATACGCATCGTTTACTGCAATACGGTGCGGGCATACCCCCGGCGGACGCAAGATAACATACATACCTCGGCTACGGGCGTGATTAATCAAAGGAATAATAACCTGGTTGGTGTAGGTAACCAAGCGATTATAGTTAAACCTTGAGATGTCGTTTTCGGGAATAGGCGCTCCTGGATCGTTGGTCCAATAAGGGTCGATGTGAAGACGAATATAATTCAGGTACCAACCATCGGCTGCACTAGTGAGTTTGTCAATGACGGCTTTGTTGTAGTTGAGGGCACCTTGTACATTGTAGTTATCCCAGGTACAGTAGCCCGAGTTGGCACCGTACTGACAGCCGTTGAACCAAGGGCTGGGAGTAATGGCGACCCCATGAAGGACGATGTTGTTGTCGCAGGGATCTTTGAGGTACTTTCCTCCTACATGTAATGTTGGAGTTGGGCGAGGCCAGTTTGTAACGGCTTGCACAGAAACATTGGATTTAAGACTTCTTTCGGATTCGCTAGTTAGCGCTTTTTCTTCCAGCCGCGAACAGCTGAAAAGGAGGGTCGTTAATAAGACCACCAGTAACCACATGTTGTTTGTTCTCATAATTTAAATATTTAAGGGTGATTAATGATCTTATTTTTTAGCTACCAATGCCTCGGCGACAGCCTGATAGGCTGGCTTTCGGACAAATCCTTCGGTCCATAAACCAACCGGCTCTCCGCGACGCCAGAATGAACTCTCCTGATCGGGGCTATCCAATGGGCTCCATATGGTAATACCGTATTGCTTATCCTTTGGAATGATTTCCAGATATTTTTCAACGACATATCTGTACAGGTCAGCTTGTTTCTGATACATTTCAGCCGTGGCATTGCTAGTTTTGATGCCATTTCCTAAGCCAATGTCCAGCTCGGATACTTTGATCATCTTACCTGTGGAGGCCAATAGATTGAACATACTGACGATATTGTCTTTGCTGGTATTGATATCGATGTGCATCTGGGTACCGATCCCATCTACTTTAACCCCTTTGCTTTCGATGTAGCTGACATAGGCAATCAGCCCCTTACATTTGTTACCACTGCCTTCTAAGCCATAATCATTAATGAATAGGAGATCGTTGGCATTGCCATATTTGCGGGCAAGCTGGAAGGCTTTTACGGCATAATCTTTTCCTAAATAATCTTGCCAATAGAATTCGTCATCCGCCAAATCGGTTTTTCCGATTCCGGTCTTTAAAGCATATTGGTCTGGCCAGTCGGACATGGGTTCGTTGACGACATCCCAGGCTTTTATGTAACCTTTGGTTTTTTCCAGCATACCAGCAATAAATGTCTCCAGCGCTTTGGTGAGTATGGTTTCTTTCTCTGCCGGTGTTTTTTCAATAATATAGCCTCCGGGACTGCCATAGCCCTCACCATCTGCTGACTGTGCTCTAGTGGAGTTGTTTCCCCAGCCGCCCCAGCCATCGATATTGCTTTCAAAATCTCCGTTAGCAATCAGATTAGCTGAACTACCGGTCTTTGTGAGCACAACCTTGTCGATGAATATAGTACCGTCGTATTGGCCGAAATTGATAATAAAACGATCTCTTTCGGCAGTCGCGGTAGCTTTGAGTTCGTACTCTTTATAGCTCGTCGTTAATGCTAATGAGCCCATATTGTCACCAGTATAATTGGAAGAAGTCTGCAAATCAATGCTTAGGTTACCTGCTTTATTGCCCCGGGCGACAATCTTTAAGACATACTCTTTCCCCACCTCGGTGGAATTAATGGCATAGGCTGTCTGTGCTTCCCAAGGGTTCACAACGGAAGGATTGGTCATTTTTAAAGCATGACCAGCTAGGGCTGGCCCGTCGGAACCTGGTATTTCCACAGGTGCTATTAATTTATTGAGATAGGCCGCATTCTGTCCCGAGTGCCAGCACAGCGTATGCCCATATAAAGCCATATTGTTTTCCTGTGCGGACGTGATAAGCTGCTCCACACGGGATAGGTTGAGGCTACCGTCTGCCCGCACAATGGAGCCATGCTTCATTTCATAGCCCATGACCATTTCCTCAAAATTACGGTTAGACAGACGGTAAAGCACCCCTTTGTTTAAATAGTCGTTTATATTGAGCGCTACACCAAGCTTAAAACCTGGGTTTGCCTCCTTGTCTAAATAACTTTTTAGGGGATTGTAGGCATTTATATCTTCTTGTTCAATTACTTTCTCTGGTTTGTCGACAGCGTATTCCAGGGCATGATATTTGGAACAGGAACTCCATACGGTGCCGAGCGAAAGTAGGATGACGATAGTTTTATTGATTTTTTTCATCGCGGTTCATAATTGATTTGATACTACTTTTTGATGAATGTAAAAGTTTCCATTTTGACAGATCTGTCCCGCATCACGAGGGTATCCTTGCTTGTGACAGTCATTTGTGCCATATCAATCGTATAGGATAAATAAAGTGCATCTCTGTCTGTATTGCCCCAGCTATTTTTTTCGCCCCGTTTGACGAACTTTCCGGTCCCTGACGCAGATATTCCCGCGCTGCCTGAGCTAACACTGCAATTATTATCGTCATCAAAAGTTAAGTTCAGATTGACAGTGATATTAACATTATCAGCTCCCTTAAAAGATAGCGGCAAAATCGACTTTTTAAGTGCTGCTGTATTGACGCTTTTGACTTCATCTTTTTCTACATAAGTCTGGTGCCTGACGACATTTTTAGTCAGGTTGCTGTTAGCACCTTTGCCCACGATCTGGTCGGTACCCCGACGCAGGTAATTGCCGTGCCAAGGATTGATATATTTGAGTGCATAAAAGATAAAATCTTTTGGTGCGACATCCCAATCGGATACAATAGCCCTATTGGCAGTCTGTAGCGACGTTTTACCGGAGAGGATGGAATCGGCGTTAACCACTTTTGTCATCCTTAGAGGAAGTACGTAATAGGTTTCCAAGGATTTTGAGTCGGCAAAAAATGCGTCAGTCAGTTGCACTTCAACACCGCCTGTGAGACTACCACTTGGGATGTTAATTTGATTGCTGCTAAGCTGGTAGTAATTGTTGGGTAATGCGGTAACTGCCTGCCCGTTTGGATAGCTAAGGCCATTCGTAAGGCTGTTGTCGACAACAAAATCGATACGGATGTCTTTTCCATTGTTGTATACTCCTCCAGTGGTTGCCATGACTTTCACTTTATGCTGGTTGTCGAGGCTGTTGTCAAAAATGTCTTCGCCCAGCGTTACCGTTCTGACGGGTGTCTGATAGGCGAAGTACACCGATTGAAATTCAAAGTCTGGGAACTCCCAATCATTATTTTTGCAAGACGCCAAGCTAACTAAGGCCATTGCGTAGAGGATATTGATCTTTTTCATCGTGTGCTTGTTAAGTTTAATTCCAACCTATATTTTGTATAAGATTACTGTATTTAAGTACCTCACTGTAGGGAATTGGACCGTAATTCATATAGTTTTCATAGACTCTATTTTCTACAGGTATTTCGGTATAGTTATTATTAGTGATGTTTATTCCCTTGGCGGCGACATTGATGTCCATTTTCCAGCGGCGTAGATCCCAAAAGCGAAATCCTTCAAAGCATAGCTCCAGTCGGCGTTCGTTTCGGATCAGCTGCCGCATTTGATCTTTATTGTTTTTTACTTGCTCTAGGTATGGATCGCCATTGTTGGTGCCTACACCTGCACGCCTGCGGATAGCTTTAATGATATCGTAGGCAGAGAACGCAAAGGTTCCCATGCCGGTAGGTCCCCAAGCTTCATTAGCTGCTTCGGCATAGGCTAGATACATTTCTGTCATGCGTATACGAGCGTTGAAATGCATTTGCTGGGTTGAAGATGATGGATTGAGATTGACATCCTGACGCAGGAGCTTTTTCAGGTAGTACCCCGTCCGTGTGGAGGTTTCCACTTTGTTTAAGCCGTCATTTGTTGCACTATTGGCTGTTGTATTGATCGCTGTATTGCTGACCCCTGCTGTTGCTCCATTGACAATGATATAGGTTTTTAATCGGGGATCCCTTTTGTCGTAAGGGTTGGCCGTGTTGTAAGCCGAATTGGCATCGCTAATGGGATAGCCATTCTCCATAGGGAAGGCATCGACCAGGTTCTGTGTTGGATTGAGTCGCCCTCTTCCAAATAAGGTGGGCGGAAAATGGTCTTGTTCCATGCTGTTGCTATTTCCTTTGTCAGTGCGCCAAATAATTTCGGCTGGATTGGATCCAGAGGTCAGGCCATCGATTACGTCTTTATTGTACCAGGTAAATCCTTTAGGATCTATGCCACTGGCTCCGCCTTTGGCTTGAATGACCTGTCCCGCATAGTTTGCGGCTTGTTCCCAAGTGGTTTTGCTCCCTTCACTGTATGCTGGGCTGGCAGCTAGCAGCGCTGCTCTAGCTCGGATAGCTTGTGCGATGCGTTTGGTCATCCGTAGTTTAAAAGTATCGCCAAATACGCGATTGTAATCATTGGCGTTTATAGATCCTGCATATTTGGCTGGAACTTGGCTATCGCTGGTTATATTTTCATAATCCATTGGGAGGAGGTCCTCTGCATTTTTTATATCATCGTATAACTGCTGCATACAGGCTTCAAATGAGGCTCGAGGTTGATTGAAATCCGAATTGACGGTCTCGGGAGTCAAACGAATGGGTACGCCCATTATTTCTCCTGTATTTGACTTGCCGGCATGTGCTTGTAGAAGATGGAACATAAATAGCGCACGAAGACCGTAGGCTTCGCCTTTCATCCGGTCGTTGAATAGGGCGCTGACTTTTGGTTCCATTGCCCATTCTACTTCATCGGTTAAGGACAGAAAATTATTTAGATATTGGATAGCTGCGTAACTGTTGCGCCATTGATCGAAAGGGTTGTTTATGCTTGTCCACTGTCCGGTTGCCGTTTTTAGAAAAGTATTGTTCTTGTCGTTGCTCACCGCATTGTCGGTTGCTACATCGTCAAAGCTGTAACTGTTGCTCGGAATCCGGTTATATCCATTTAGGAGCAGTCCCTGGGCATACAAAGGACGGCTATTGGCCGTTTCAATTTCGAGATTGTTCTCTAGAGCAGGCTCAAACATATCATCGCAGGAAGAAAATAACAGGCTGCTCAGGATAGCTATCATTAGTATTTTTTTCATCATTCTCTTTTTAACTATTCATGATTAAAATAAAGCCTTAAGGCCGACGTTGAAAAATCGGGTTTGGGGCGCTTGTCCAATATTCAATTGCATGGTTTCTTTTTCCTTTGCAATCATCAACAGATTGGATCCATTGGCATAAATTCCCAGTTCGTGGATAAATTTGGAGGTGAGTATATGTTTGGGAAAATCATAGGAAAGCTGCACTTTGGACAAATTGATACGATCGTTCTTATAAAGCCAAAAGTCTGAGCTTCGAAAGTTATTGTCGCTGTTAAATGTGGTTAGGCGTGGGTAAGTTGCAGTCTCTTTGGTCGACTCGGTCCAACGGTCACGCACGGCCACCGAATATTTATCCTCTGCATCCACCCAAAAATACGAACTGTTTTTCATGGCCTTAGCACCGAACTGGCCTGTAGCAGCTGCAAATAAGGTTAAGTTGTTCCATTTCACTGTTAGGTTCAGTCCGAGTGTAAGTGGCGACCCCGCCCATCCACCTTTGCCCAAATATACTTCGTCTCGTGTATCAATGGTGCCGTCTCCATTTTGATCTTTATACTTTATATCACCGGGCTTTACTTCACCAAAGGAGGAGAAGGCCGAATTGTCAATATCGGACTGGCTCATATAAAAACCGTCGTGCTGTAAGCCCCAAATGGCGTCTAGCGGTTTTCCGGCTCTATTTTGATAGCTAAACTGATAGAGTTCGTCCCTTTTGACTGCTTTTGTTGTATAATACATGCCATTGAAACCCAGCGATACAAACGTTTGGTTGATCTGTTTGTTCAGATTGATGCCAAAGTCAATTCCCCGACGTTCGTCAATGTTATAATTGATATAAGGAAGATCCGAGTAAACGGGCCAACCGGTCATGAAATACATGGGATATTGGGTTGTGGCCTGTACCAAACCGCCGCTCATACGATTAAAAAAGTAAGCGGTACTGAACGTGATCAGGTTATCGTAAAGCCCCCCTTCCAGGGCGACATTAAATTCCTTGCGTTTTGGAAACTTCATGTTTGGATTGTCGCCTCTTCGTCGGTCAAAAGAGTGCACCAATGCACCATCTGCCCAGCTATACCAAGCTCCGTCGTTGTAGGTATAATAGCCTTGATAAAGGTAATAATCGCTAATGTCCAGATCGGTGTTTAGAATACCTGCTGAAGCAGACAATCTTAACTCGTTGACGATTCTATTGTTGGCGAGGAAGTTTTCTTTAGACAAACGCCAGGCAAGTGCCAGTGTAGGCGATAGGGCTTGCCTGTTTCCCTGTGGTAATTTTGCAGAGTGGCTGTAAGCGCTACTAAAGTCAACATAATATTTGCTTGAATAGTTGTAGCCTAATTGTAGCCCTAGGTTAGCATTGCTGACTTTATGATAGCTGCCGGAGGCAGCGATCTGAAACGCATTGGCCAAAAGGATTGCCGAAACATGGTGATTGCTATTGTAGGTGCGATTAAAGTTCAGGGAGCCATTGAGTCCTATGGTCTGCCGATAGGTACTACCACTGATATTCTGGATACCTGAAATGCGGTCATCGCCATATTTTGTGAGGCTACTGATTCGATCTTTTCCATCGTAGTTATTCCATGATGCCTGATATACTGCATAATTGTTGTTGTAGGACTGATTGTAATTTGACTGATAGTCCACGGCGAGGTTAGTTTTAAAAACTAGGCCTTGCAGTATATTTTTCAAGTCAAAATTCAAACCCGTATTAAATTGAAACTGCCGGTTGAGATAACGATTTGTGCCACCGGCATAAATATTTGCAAAAGCATTGGTTTGGTCGAGCTGACTTCCCCCCAGGAGATATTTGCCATCGACAAGAAAATTACTGTTGTTGACATAGATCATCGAGTTGATATCTCCTTCTTCAATCATATCAATCGGAATGAGGGGGGAGAAGCGATGTGGGCGTATGGTCGCTGCTGCATCCCAATAGTTCGCGTTTACTCCTTTTGAAACATAGAAACTGGCTGCTGCATCTACATTTAATGAGATGAGGTCACTGACTTTGACATCTATATTACCGCGCATATTAAATCTATTGGCACCACCATTTTTCTTCGCTTGTCCAAAATTGAGCATAGCTCCTTCTGACCAGAATCCAAAGTTGGTATAGTATTGCGCCCGCTGGTTGCCCCCTGATATTTCGGCGGTCGCATCGTAGCGGTTGTAATGATCTTTAATATAGTCCGATGAATAGTAATCGACGTTAGGGTAGCGAAAGGGATTTGTTCCAGCTGCGTGTTGATAGATCGTTTCAGCGCTATAAAGCGGTGTTAATCCATCATTTTGTCGGGCTTCGTTATACAATGTCATATATTCTGCTGAGCCCAGGTATTGCGGATAGCTTATCGCAGCGTTGATACCAGCATTCGCCCTGATTTTGATCTTCTGGCCCCCGGCCATTCCACGTTTTGTGCTAATGCTGATGACGCCTTTGGCCGCCCGGCTCCCATAAAGTGCAATGGCATTGACTCCTTTTAGCACACTGATCTGCTCGATTTCTGTGGGCATCACATTGTTGGCATCGCGCGGAAATCCATCCACTAAGACCAGATAACCGCTCATTCCCCAAATATTTCCATTATAACCTGGAATAAATGCATCGAGATTTTCTAGACTATAGGTATTATAGCTCTTATCGAGCAATTGAGGAATGTTGATGGTTTGAACATTGCCGATGAGATCATTTTTATGAACTTTGCGGAATGCGACTTGTACAATTGATGTACTATCTGTGCCGCTACTGTCTGAAACTGCGGCTCTCAACAATTCACGGAATATATTTCTATCTGTTATTACGTTTGGATCATGCGATGCTTTGGCCATTCCTTCAGTGGTGGCGATCCAGCTTAATCCAAGACATAGTGCTATCGTTAATTTTTTGTACTTCATTTTTTGAATGATTAAATGAAACTTGTTACCAGCCTGGGTTCTGATAGAACTCGGGATACATACTGACATCTCTGACTTTTAGTGGCAACCAGTAGTGTTTGCTCGTGAATTTGCGTTCCAAAATGATATTCTCTTGAATATTGACAACACGATTTTGAGATGGATCTTGGTTGTTAAATACGCCTGCTCGATCAAAGAAAACCGCTTTTTTTAAGGTATATGGAGCTTCTGTCAGCAACAACCAGCGGCGCAGATCATTAAATCGGTGCCCTTCGAAAGAAAGTTCGACAGCGCGTTCGCGGCGTAACTCGGGAAGCAGGGATTCGGCAGAGCCAAGAAACTTACTGTTCACATGTCCCACGCCAGCCCGGTCGCGTACAATATTGATTGCGTCGACAGCGGTTTTACCATAATTGTCTGCTTTGCCGGTGGCCGAATTAGATGCCATCATGGCTGCTTCTGCATACATCAAATAAACATCGGAAAGGCGCATGTAAGGGACGTAAATATGAAGCGTGGTTCCGTAACTATAAGCTTGATCATATTTATTGGCTGTCAAAGGGATAAATTTGCGTAAGACATAGCCTGTCTGACTGCCAGTACGGGTATCTCGATAGCTTCCGCCTGTGTATAGATTGGCATTGCGGTTTTTCTCTTCTGACGCGGACATGTTTCCCTGAACGACCTTTGTGCCGTCAAAAATAATGTCCTTATAAAAGCGTGGATCCCGATCTTTCCAAGGGTATTCGGCATTATATCCCGATTCCGAGTCGGACTCGGTAATGTCCTTGATCGGTAAGCCACTTTTCATGCCATAGTAGTCGACATAATTTGCGGTCGGATTGAACTTCAGGTCGCCGTCGCCAACCTCTAAAGGGATGTACTGTTTGCTGGTCCCCCAATTAGATACCCAGGCATCAATATAAGGTCCCCTGAAGATTGCCTCTGTACTTCCTGGCATCGCCCAGTTTTGTCCCGTTGTATAGAAGTTTAAATGGATATTGGCTAGTGGTACCAGCGCATAACCTGTCTGGCCGCTTTCGACAAGCGAGAGCAATTCACCAAAAGCTTGAGCCGCTTTTTTACAATAATCTGCGTGATAGGTCTTACTTCCTGTTGACTGAAAGTTCATTAAGGGACTTCCTGCCCAAAGGTAGTTCTTACCAAGGTAGGCCAGCGCCATAATTTTATTGATGCGCAGCTGATTTTTACCCAGTGTACGTTTTCCAGCGGTTGTATTATCCCAATCAATTGGCAAAAGGTCGGCCGCTTCTCTAAAATCGGCTGCGGCAAGATCCGCACAGGCCTGATAGCTCAGTCGTGGTAGTCGAAGCTTTTCGTCGCTAGGAAGTACATAATTAATGTACGGCATACCGCCAAAATATTCCATTAGTCGATGGTGAAACCAACCTCGGAAAAATAACAATTGCCCCTTGATCAGATCCCTTTCTTCTTGTGTTGCTTCGGTCAGTTTATCTATATTTTCTAAGCCTAAGCTTATTTTGCGAAGCCCAAACCATGCGGCGCTCCATAAATCGCGGAAGGCGCGGTTGGCGAATACATCGTCATTTCTGGTAGTAAAATCGCCCTGATCCATCCAACCGGCTCCCCAACCATCAAAGTCTCTTTGCCAACCCCAAAAATTACCTTCGTCTATTTTGTTTACGAAATGAAAATTGTTTGCTGTGGAAGTTATTTCGTCCTCGCCCCAGTTCCAAGAGTTGGTCCAGTAGTTGTTACTGAAATTAACTACACAGTTATACAGCTCTTCGGTATACCCCTGAAAGTTTATAAAATTTTTGAATGCTTCTTTGGATGATACGTTGGACTGCTCTTCTTTATCTAGATATTTATTGCAGGAAAGTAAGGATGTGGATGACCACAGCACACCCGTTATAAAAATTACCTTGAAATATTTTTTCATCTGTCTAATTGCTTTAAAAAGTAATGTTTGCACCTAGATTAAACCGTTTTACGGTAGGATATGCTCCTTGAGATGCCCAGCCTGTACCGGCATAATTGGATTCTCGATCATCGGGCATTTTCGACCAGAAGATCAAATTGTTTCCGTTTAGGAATAGGCGCAAATTCTGTAGGCCCATGCGTTTGATTACGCTCGATTCACGATTAAAATTGTAGGCTATTTCAGCGGTCTTTAATCGAATGTATGAGCCATCAAACATATACCTGTTGCCGGTGTTATAACCGCTTGGTTGCGATAACCAGCGCGGCAGTGGCACATCGGCATTGATATTATCCTTTGACCAATAGGAGCCCTCATCGTAGGCCAGATTAAGCTGTCCTGCAAAACTGTTGAAGACAACTTGGCGGGTGACATTATTGACAGCATACCACTGCGTCATAATACTGAAATTCTTCCAGTCAAACCCAATTGTCAAATTGTAGGTATTTTGGGGAACCGAAGGAAAGGCATAAGGTATATTATCCTTGGCGTCGATAATACCATCACCGTTATAATCCAAGATGTGATAATTGCCGGGAAGCTTTGCAAGGTCATTGCTTTCGTGAATGGTGCTGCCATAAAGTTCGTCCCATGTATTGTAATATCCTGAGCTCACATAGGAATAGGTTTGATTTACCTGTTTGTTATCTGGTTTCTGATATTCGGGTAGCAATTCAGCTGCATCAGCATTGATGACTTTATCCTTAGCGTGGGTAAAATTGATATCAGCCCATATCCGCCAATCAAGATTGAGTTGCTTATTAAATTTCAGTTCGACTTCATAGCCTTTGTTTTCTACCTCCCCGAGGTTGGCCGTTGGGGCCTCAACACCGAAATAGGATGGAATTGACCGCCCGCTGCCGGTGATAAGTACATTCGTCCTATGATCCTTGAAGAAATCTACCTTTCCGGAAATCTGGCCATTGAAAAGTCCATAATCTACACCGAAGTTTAGCTTCTTTACTTTTTCCCAGCGGATATTTGGATTTCCAAGAATATTTTCTTTATACCATATATATGGGCTGGTGTTCCCGTCGGAGTAGGAAAAACGACCGTCTACACCCATTCCTGAAGTACCGCCATAAGCCCATTGGGTAAGATAGAGAAATTGCCCACCACCACTGTCGTCACCAATATCTCCATAAGAACCACGCAGCTTTAACATACTTAAAAAGGATAATGGTTTTAAAAATTCTTCTTCTGAAACCAACCAGCCAATACCCCCTGAGTTAAAAAAAGCAAATCTATTTTCAGGTGCGAATTTTTCTGAACCAGTATATGCACCGTTATATTCGAGCATATATTTGTTTTTATAGTTGTAGGTGGTACGGAATACCCAGTCTTCCCGGTAGGAAGGAACGGTGTTTCCTGTTCCGTATTGATTGCGGTTGACTAATCCCATCGCCGAAATATTGTGGTTTTGAGCAATTGTAGTTGCGTAATTCAGTTGTAATTGGTAGAATAATCTTCGATAAGTAAGTCTGTTATCGACAACACCGCCTCCTGTGGTCCAGTCAATACCTTCGACAAAATCAAATCTATTGGTAGCGTCAGAAGTGATCTGGTAAGTCGGAAGTCCGGTTTCGGGATTTATCCACTTGGTTTGGGTATTGTTATTCGCGTCGTTGATACCGCGATTACCTTCAACGAAAGTATTGTCCAGTGACAGCGTTCCACGTACATTTAGTCCTTTTGCTAAAAATTTAAGATCTTGTTCGAGCGTAAAATCGCTCGTAATGCGACTTGTTGTCGTATACTCCGTTCCACTGATGGCCAGCACACGGGCAGAGTTTATGCCGGCATTCGGGTTTAGTGCATTATATCCCCATGTGCCATCTGAATAGCGCGGATAAATAGCATCCGGCGCTACGGTGTACGCTGCAATCCAATATGAATAATGATTTCCGCCGCCAAATGGACTTTTTCGGACACCACGGGAGCCCGCTAGATTTGTTGAAAATTTTGTCGTTGGCGTTAGCTGGAAATCCAGATTCGAGCGCACATTAAGGCGGTTGAAACCATAGCCCGTTTTATAACCCCTCGCATTTTCAAACTGGCGGAACATATCGCCTTCATAGAGGTAATCCGCGTTAGCAAAGTATTTGACAAAAGGGGTGCCGCCGGCAATATTTACACTGCTGTTTTGCGAAAATGCTTGGCTTTTAAAGAGTTCTTTCGCCCAATTGGTATTGACATAGCGCTCTCGTTCAGTTTGGTCAGCAGGAAAGCGGTATTTATTGATAATATCCTGCGGTGAATAGTTGGCCCAACTTGTAGGATTGATACCCAATTCATACTCTATTACCTTGTTCCGTAGCATCAATGCATCATAAGAATCCATTTTGCCTGGAAGCTGGGAAACGGTCTTTACAATGTTGTTGACGGTACCCCGTATCATCATTTGTCCTTCTATACCCCGCTTAGTGGTGATTAAAATAACGCCGTTTGCCCCTCTAACACCATAGACAGCAGTTGCCGAGGCATCTTTGAGGACAGAGATTGTTTCAATAGAGCTAATATCCACCGCGGATAACGGTCTTTCCACACCATCGACCATCACTAAAGGGTCGGTATTATTCCACGTACTACGGCCGCGGATCACAATACGAGGATCCTCTTCGCCAGGCATACCTGTACTTGCAGTGGTAATTACGCCTGGTAGATTGCCTGTAAGTGCGGCACCTACGCTGGAAACACCTCCTGCGCGCTCAAGAATTTTACCGGAAGTCTGTGCAATAGCTCCTACAACGGTTTCCTTTTTCTGACGACCGTACCCGACAACTACCGTTTCTTCGATTTCGATTGACTGATCGGTTAACTGTACTTCAATGGTGTTTTTATTGTGGATATCGACTTCTATTTTGGCATATCCTAGCTTAGAAACAGTCAACAAAGTATTATCTGCCGGGACCTGGATTGTAAAAGCTCCATTATCATCAGTAGCCGTGGCCAGCGATGTGCCTTTTACCCGAATGGATGCACCGCTCACTTTTTTATGGTTACTATCGACGACAATGCCCTTTATCTGTCTTTTGGCCTGTGCAAAGAGTGTTGCCTGCCCCACGTAAAGTAGGAAAAGCAGTAAAGTGAATGGCTTAGCTATACCCCATAGCTTTTTCCAACGCCTTACTCGTGTGATTTTATATATAATCATCATCGCATTTTTGGATTGATAATAGGTTGAAGAATTATTGGTTAAATTTTCTTTAATTGGCTTGATACTTTTGTATCCCTATCCCCTTAACTCATATTGATAGAAATGAGGGGACAGTCAAGGATCATCTGGTACTGTCATAAATTGTATACTATAATTGGTTAAATTCTCTATTATAACTGTTTCGCAACCGGTTGCATCATTGAGATGCAATTTCCAATAATAGGAGATGCCTTTCAAATCAGTTTATAATTGTAAATCAAAGCTAGCCAATGTTAAATTTTTTGGATAGCAAGAATGTTTAAATGAAGGGAAATAATGTCAAAAATTGCCATCTACACAGCATAAATAATCGTTTTGACTAGTTTAATAGGTATTAATTTGATAATTTAGTTGACAGTTGAGCATCGATTTTCTGTGCTGCAGATTACACACCTAAATATATGATACGGACATTACTGTTATTTACTTGGCTGTTGTTGACGTTTTTTTCTTATGGGCAAAACCAACCCGTAACCTTTCAACGCTATTATTCGAAGGATGGCCTTTCTTCCAATACAATCTATAGTATCTATCGCGACAGTTATGGTTTTCTTTGGTTGGGAACAGAGGATGGACTTAATCGCTTCGACGGCCGTCATTACACTGTCTACCGGTATGACGCCAATAAAGAGAATAGTTTAATGGCTAACCATATTTCGGCGTTAAAGGAAGACAGAAAGGGGCGGATATGGATCGGTACGAATGGTGGTGGATTGAGTTATTATGATCGGGAAGCCGACCGGATTCGTTCCTATAATCTTACACCTGATGGTAAATGGGTGAGTACTGCAATCAATTCGATTGACCAGGATGCGAATGGAAATATTTGGATTGCTTCTTATGGCGCTTTATATGTTTTAGATGTAAATGATCTACAAAAGAAGATGGATCCCACCTATAGGTACATTTTAGAAACGTTTGCCGGTAAAGTAACGGGCTGCGTATTCCGGGATAGACATAACAATATGTGGGTATCATCGGAGAACGCAATATACCGTATATCAGCAAACTTAAAGACCATAAAGCGTTTTGAGGTGCTTTCGGAACAGGATGGTTACGGAAATGGTATTGATATTACTTCCATTGCGGAAGATGATATAGGCAGGATTTGGATGGGATCTATGCTAGGACTTAAATATTTGACGCCTGGAGATACTGAATTCAAGAAATTTAAATCGGAGGTCGGAAAAGGAGCGTTGAGCAGCCCCCGAGTTTATACCTTATGCTACAATCAAAAGCAGGAATTATGGATCGGAACGGATAATGGTCTGGATGTATTGCATACCAATAATTTTACCGTTCGAACCTTCAAGCCCGACCCAAGTAATGTCCATAGCCTTTCTCATAAGTCGATACGGTCGATTTGTATGGATAGCAGCGGGATCTATTGGATTGGTACTTTTCAGGGTGGCTTAAATAAGTTTGATACCAATTTAAGTCAGTTTAGTTTAAAAAGCCTTGACTTTTTGGAAGGAAGGAATGGCGATCCGGCCATCGTAACCTCGTTTGCTTCCTATCAAAATAAGATCTATTTGGGAGTTGATGGTGGTGGCATTTGGAAATATGATCGAACAGCTGATCGATTATCACCTTTTGCACTTTCTGCTAGCCTGCCTAAAGATCTTACGGTACTAGCCTTGGAAAGAAAGCTCGATCAACTTTGGATCGGTACTTACCAGCAAGGGGTTATTTGTTATAATTTCACTTCTGGAAATGTCAAACGGTACACCGTTGGCAATAGGACAGATAACTTAAATAATAACGATATCTTTTGTTTAAAAGTTGACTTCGAGGGAAACACCTGGGTTGGCACAAATGGAGGTGGTGTAAACATCATCCAAAAGGGAAGTGGGATTGTCAAAAAATACAGGCGAGAGGAGCCGTCAGATAATGGGGTGGAGTTGCCAGGGAATTTTATACGTGCGCTGTCGGAAGATCAAGAACATAACATGTGGATAGGTACGTATGGCTCGGGTCTAGTGATGTACGACCCCATTAAACAATATACTGTAACGTATGATAAAGCAAAAAGTAAGCTTCCAAGCAATTATATATTAGCTGTGCACACCGATAAAAAAGGGAATTTGTGGGTTGGAACAAATGGAAATGGAGTGGGTTTACTGCGAAAAGGGAAGACATTGTTTGAGACTCTTTCCGAGAAAGATGGTTTAGTGAATGGTGCGATCCAAAGTATTATTGAAGACGATATGGGGCGCATTTGGTTTTCGACAAATAAAGGATTGAGTTGTTACTCTCCGGCAAATAATAAGTTTAAAAACTATTCAAATGCCGTAGGATTACAAGAAGGGGCTTTTATGCTTGGAGCATCGTTGAAAACAGATGATGGAGAAATTTACTTTGGCGGTCAGAAGGGGTTTAACCATTTTTATCCTGCTCATTTAAAAACGAATAGTAATCCTGCCAGGGTGGCACTAACGAATCTAAAAATTGACAATGTGATTATTCAACCTTCAGACAAAGGTCCAATACAACAATCGCTCTTGACCGCAGATCGTATCAATCTGAAGTATAAGCAGAATTTTTCAATTTCTTTTGCTGCATTGAATCTCACGGTGCCGGAAGAGAACCAATATGAGTACCGCCTTGTCGGTTTTGACAAAAACTGGATTCGAAACGGAAAGGAAAACAGCGCCTATTACACGAATTTAGATCCTGGTGATTATGTCTTTGAGGTACGTGCAAGTAACAATGATGGTATTTGGAACAGGGAAATTAAATCGATAGCTATTCACGTTGCACCACCTTTTTGGCGTACAATTTATGCTTATTTATTTTATGTAATTGCTTTTGCTGGAGTACTTTTGTCTATCAGGCATCGAGGAATTCAAAAGTTAAAGCAAAAATTTGCGCTTGAGCAGGAACGTATTCAGGCGAGGCAGCTTATTGAACAGCAAAAAAGAGATGCTGAAACCAAACATCAGTTGGATGCGATGAAGATCAGGTTTTTGACCAATTTGAGTCATGAATTTCGTACCCCAATCTCTTTAATCATGGGGCCCATCGATGCGTTATTGGCCAAAAGTAAAGATGCTAAACTGGGCGATCAGCTTAATTTGATCAGCCGTAATGCCCGCCGGTTACTGAATTTGGTCAATCAGTTACTCGATTTTCGTAAAATGGAATACCATGAGCTAAAATTGCAGGACGAAGATGGTGAATTGGTGTCATTTGTACAGGAAGTATACCGCTCCTTTCAGGACATGGCTTTACAAAAAGGTATAGACTATTCCTTTATTCCCTGTCAGGAAAAATTGTATTGCCGTTTTGACCGCAATAAGATTGAACGTATTTTATTTAATTTGATCTATAATGCCTTTAAATTTACAAAAAAGGGTGGGGATATCGCCGTGAGTATAACAATGGCAAATATGGTCGATAAAAAGCTTCATGTCAATCTTGAAGTTCGTGACACAGGTATCGGAGTTCCGGAGGAGTTTCAAAAGTCCATATTTGAAAGCTTTTTCCAATACGATAATGAGGGTAAAGTGGCAAGTCAAGGTTCTGGAATTGGGCTATCGATTGCCCAATCATTTGTTCAGATGTACGATGGGGAGATTTCTGTAGACAGCCAACAGGGCAGTGGCAGTGTCTTTAAATTTGATCTGTGGTTGGAGCAGGCTGAACCGCAATATGAAGAGGTGCCAGATTGTGAAGCGATAACGACGGTACAGCCTGGTGAACTTAGACAGAGCCCTCTAGTACTGATTATTGAAGATGATGAAGATTTTAGGTATTATCTCTCCGAATCCTTAAAAGAACATTACCAGATCATTGAGGCTACTGACGGGAAGGACGGCTGGCAAAAGGCGCTTTTTCATCATCCCGATCTTGTGGTGAGCGATGTACAGATGCCTTATATGAATGGTATGGAATTTTCGCAAAAGCTTGCTCAGGATAAACGGACAAAACATATCCCGGTCGTTTTACTAACCGCTTCACATGTCGATAATGGACTTGTCTGTGGCCTTGAGTCGGGAGCAGTCGGTTACCTGACTAAGCCGTTTGATATGGATGTACTAGTCGCCAAGGTTAACAGCTTGTTGCAGCTAAATCAGGCGTTCAAGGAAGTCTATAGTAAACAGGTATCTATTTTGGCTCCAGAAGTCACCATAGAATCCGAAAAGGATAAATTCTTACAAAAAGTACTCAAGTATGTCCATGATAATGTTGACAATCCACAATTATCGGTGGAAGCGCTAAGTGCCCATACGTTGATGAGCAGAGCTTCCCTGTATAACAAATTATTGGAACTTACGGGGATGTCACCCGTAGATTTTATCCGTTCAGTAAAATTAGAAAAGGCTGCGAGCTTGTTAGAAAAAAGTGATAAGTCCATTTCTGAAATTGCCTATGAAACAGGATTTGCCAATCCAAACTATTTTACAAAAGTCTTCAAAGCTAAATATCAAATGACACCGAGTGAATATATTCAATCGCAGAAAAGCGCGTCTGTGTGAGCGGTATATAATAGTTGTTTAAAAGGTCGTTTTAGATCATTTTTTTAGAAGGGTATGCTTTTTTAAACATTTTTACCCTTCTTTTTTTTATTTGTTGCAATCCTATCTAGCTGAAAACTATAGTTTTGTTTTATAACCAATCGCTAGAGAGCTAGCGAATACAAAAACTAATCAACTAAAAAAAAATGAAATTTTTTATCGATACAGCAAGTCTCAGTGAGATTCGCTTGGCTCAGAATTTAGGTGTCCTAGATGGAGTAACGACCAATCCTTCGCTGATGGCAAAAGAGGGAATTGCAGGAACGATTCATGTTCACGCACATTACAAAGCTATCTGTGATATTGTAGACGGTGATGTAAGTGCTGAAGTGATCTCAACTGATTACAGTTCGATGATTAAAGAGGGTATGCTCCTGGCGGCTCTAGACAATAAGATTGTGGTTAAGGTTCCGATGACCGAAGATGGTATTAAAGCGATCAAATATTTCAGTACCAAGGGAATTAAGACCAACTGTACCTTGGTATTTTCCGCTGGTCAGGCGCTCTTAGCCGCTAAAGCCGGAGCAACCTATGTATCGCCTTTCGTGGGCAGACTGGATGATATATCAGTTGATGGGCTGGCACTGATCCGCGAGATACGGACGATATTTGACAATTACGATTTCCCAACCCAGATTCTAGCAGCTTCGGTACGCCACAGTGCGCATATTCTGGGCTGTGCAAAAATAGGTGCCGATGTGATGACAGGGCCCTTGCAGGCGATCTTTTCACTGTTAAAACACCCGTTAACGGATAGTGGACTAGCTCAATTTTTAGCTGATCATAAACGCGTTGCTGCGCAAAGTAACAATTGAGATGGTCATGACAAAACATAGTATACATAATTTAGAAGCTATTGTCAAACAAGTACGGAGAGATATAATCCGGATGGTGCATGCGTGCCAGTCAGGACATCCCGGAGGATCGTTGGGTTGTACCGAATTGTTGGTGTGCTTATACTTTGAGTTGATGCAGCGAAACGACCATTTTGACTTGGACGGTATTGGAGAGGATCTATTTTTCCTTTCCAATGGACATATATCTCCGGTGTTTTACAGTGTTCTTGCTCGGGCAGATTATTTTCCGGTCGATGAACTCTCCACCTTCAGAAAACTCAATTCACGCCTTCAGGGACATCCTACGACGCATGAAGGACTTCCTGGTATTCGTGTTGCTTCAGGGTCTTTAGGACAGGGGCTTTCTGTCGCTATTGGTGCTGCACAGGCTAAAAAGTTAAACCATGACAATCATTTAGTGTATGTATTGATGGGGGATGGCGAATTACAGGAAGGCCAAGTATGGGAAGCGGCTATGTATGCCGCACACAACAAAATGGACAATTTGATTGCCATTGTTGATTACAATGGTGCTCAGATTGATGGCGCTACCAACGATGTGCTCTCGCTGGGCGATCTACCGCGAAAATGGATGGCATTTGGCTGGACCGTTATTGAAATTATGCGAGGAAATGATATTGAATCGGTGATATCGGGACTTCGAAAAGCTCAAGCTTCAACTAGCTTAGGCATGCCAGTAATGGTGTTGCTACATACGGAAATGGGTAATGGTGTCGACTTTATGATGGGTTCACATAAATGGCATGGTATTGCTCCCAGCGATGAGCAACTAAGCTTGGCCTTAAATCAGAATGCAGAAACATTGGGGGATTATATCGCTTAATACTCAGCGGATTTTGAAATAGATTATCATGAAAAAATATACATATACAGAGTCAAAAGACACGCGTTCGGGATTTGGTGCCGGTTTGCTTGAAGCAGGGAAGCAGGACGAAAATGTGGTCGCACTATGTGCCGACCTGATTGGTTCGCTAAAAATGAACGATTTTATCAAAGCCTTTCCTGAGCGCTTTTTTCAGATTGGGATTGCAGAGGCAAATATGATGGGAATCGCAGCTGGACTTACCATCGGTGGAAAAATACCTTTCACAGGAACATTCGCTAATTTTTCGACTGGGCGAGTATACGATCAAATTCGGCAATCCATTGCTTATTCGGATAAAAACGTAAAAATAGCAGCTTCGCATGCTGGTCTGACGTTGGGTGAAGATGGAGCGACCCATCAGATATTGGAAGATATCGGATTGATGAAAATGCTTCCTGGAATGACTGTTATCAATCCTTGCGATTATAACCAGACGAAGGCCGCGACACTAGCTGCTGCTAAACACAAGGGACCAGTTTACCTGCGATTTGGTCGTCCCGTGGTGCCGGTTTTTACACCCGAAGATCAGGAATTTGTGATTGGTGAAGCCGTGATGCTGAATCCAGGCACCGCAGTGACTATATTGGCGACAGGGCATCTAGTGTGGGAAGCCATCCGTGCGGGAGAAGAGTTGGAAAAATTGGGTATTGATGCCGAAATCATTAATATTCATACCATCAAACCCCTAGACGAAAAAGCGGTACTGACTTCTGTCGCTAAGACGGGCTGTGTCGTTACCGCTGAAGAACATAACCGTATCGGTGGACTTGGCGATAGTGTCGCACAATTGCTGACGAAGAAAATGCCGAGGCCGCAGGAATATGTGGCTGTGAACGATAGCTTCGGTGAATCGGGGCCACCGAGTGCATTGATGGACAAATATGGCCTGAATGCAGACGCGATAGTAGCAGCGGCGTTACGTGTACTTAAAAGGAAAGAGGTTTAAATCAATTATATTATGAAAAAGATAATCTGCACACTATGGTGCGTTTTCTCTGTCAGCTTAATCGCTCAAGCGCAGCAGGCTGCTCCACAAGGATTTGATCTTGAGCGAGCATTGGCCTCAACTGGAAAAATAGATTCCCTAGTTTATCCTTCAAAAACTGTTGGGGTAACGAGAAAAGCTTTAATCTATACGCCGCCTGGATATCATGCTACTAAAAAATATCCTGTAGTGTACTTGCTGCATGGAATAGGTGGAGATGAAAGGGAATGGTTCAGACATGGAAACCCGCAGGTTATTTTTGATAACCTATATGCCGAGGGAAAGATGGAACCGATGCTGGTTATTATGCCGAATGGCCGCGCTATGCAGGATGACCGTGCTGGTGGTAATGTGATGGCACCTGATCGGGTTGCAGCGTTTTCGACTTTTGAACAAGATCTTCTCAATGACCTTATTCCGTATGTTGAAAATCAGTTTCCCGTTATCAAAGATCGCGAACACCGTGCGATTTTTGGGTTATCGATGGGGGGCGGTCAGGCGCTGAATTTTGGACTGGCTCATCTCGATACATTCGCCTGGGTAGGAGGCTTTTCCTCTGCGCCCAATACGAAGATGCCTCAAGAGTTGCTCCCGAATCCGCAAGATGCGAAGGAAAAGCTAAAACTACTTTGGATATCCTGTGGCGACCAGGACGGCTTGCTTGATATTAGTAAACGTACGCATGATTACCTTTCGCAACATGGGGTGCCTCATATTTATTATCTGGAGCCTGGAGGACATGATTTCAATGTGTGGAAAAATGACCTGTATAATGTTTCGCAATTAATATTTAAGGATAAAAAATAAACACTTTTTAATTAGCAATAAACCAGTACACATTTTGCCGAGCTGGGTTTAACATGGATAAATTGGTTGTTTAGGACAGAAACGGTAAAAAATAGGATGAAGAGAAATGATTAAAAGCCTTATTTGGAAGCATATTATCACATTCATTGGAATCATAACATTGCATACTACACTTTTGTTTGCGCAAAAGCGGTCGGCTTTAACCCTATGGTATGATCGGCCGGCTGATGAACGAATATGGGAGCAGGCCTTACCGCTAGGAAATGGTCGGTTGGGTACGATATTTTATGGAATCCCATCGTGCGAACGTATGCAGCTTAATGAGGAAACTATCTGGGCGGGTAGCCCTTATCGGAACGATAACCCCAAAGGCGGTAGGACATTAAAAACTATTCAGGATTATATATTTGACGGGAAGTCAGCTGAAGCTGAAAAGCTTGCAAATGAAACTTTCTTTACAAAGACCCATGGCATGCCTTATCAAACTGCCGGTAACATACTGTTGCGATTCCCGGGGCATGACAACTATCAGGACTATTATCGTGAACTGGATATTGAGCACGCTGTAGCGCGTTCTCATTATACAGTAGATGGGGTAACATATACCAGGGAGGTTTTCACTTCCTTTGCTGATGATGTGATCGTAATGCAGATCCGGTCGAGCAAGAAAGGAAAACTCAACTGTACCATGACGTATGAGAATGAGTCGAAGCATATTATTTTTAAAAGCGGTGATCAGCTGGTTTTAGAAGGACGAGGAACTGATCATGAGGGGGTTAAAGGAGAGGTTGTTTATCAGATCCATACGGGCGTCAACCTTACGGATGGAGCGCTAGTTGTTGAGGACCAATCGATTACTATAAAGGATGCTACTTCCATTCGTCTTTATATTTCAATTGCTAGTAATTTCAAAAATTATAAACAGTTGGGATCGGATCCCTTCAAGGAGGCCACGGAAAGGTTGCGAAAGGCAATGAGTAAGGATTATCAGCTCGCTTTTCAGCAGCATAAAGCCACTTACAATAAGCAGTTCAACCGTTTTCAACTGCATTTGGGCAGCGTCAACAATGAACAGCAACAGCCTATTTCAACACGAATTGCAAATTTTGCCCGTACGCAGGATCCAGCGCTAGTGACCCTATTGGCTCAATTCGGTCGATATTTGCTTATCTGTTCTTCGCAGCCAGGTGGCCAACCTGCTAACCTACAAGGCATCTGGAACCGCTCCATGCAGCCCGCTTGGGATAGTAAATATACAATCAATATCAACACGGAAATGAACTATTGGCCTGCGAATGTAACTAACCTTTCAGGAACGCTTCAGCCATTATTTTCTATGATTAAAGAACTCAGTGAAAGTGGAAGAGAAACGGCGAAAACAATGTACAATGCTTCTGGTTGGGTAGCTCACCATAATACAGATATTTGGCGTGTGACGAGTCCTATTGATTTTGCGGCAGCTGGAATGTGGCCCAGTGGGGGGCTGTGGTTGTCGCAACACGTATGGGAGCATTACCTTTTTACGGGAGATCGTTTTTTTTTAAAGCAATATTACCCCACTATGAAGGGCGCTTGTGATTTTCTTTTGTCTACACTTATAGTACATCGTGGATATCCAGATCAGCAATGGCTTGTTTTGAGCCCTTCAATTTCGCCCGAACAAGGCCCACTCGCTGCAGGGGTGACGATGGATAACCAGCTGTGTTATGACATGCTCACTCGGACCGCTTTGGCTGCAGACGTGCTGGGTATCGATTCTAGCTACAGGGATACATTGCTAAATACGGCTCGCCGCATTCCACCGATGCATATCGGTCGATATAACCAGCTACAAGAATGGATGGAAGATGTGGATGATCCCCAAAATCAACATCGGCATATTTCACACCTATATGGCTTATTTCCAGGGAACCAAATTTCACCTTTTGATACACCTGAATTGTTTGAAGCAGCGCGTAATTCATTGATTTATCGCGGGGATTTCGCAACAGGATGGTCGATCGGCTGGAAAATAAACTTATGGGCCCGTCTTTTGGATGGAAACCATGCGTACGAAATTATAAAAAATATGCTGACCCTTTCTGATGAAAAACATCCAGAGGGACGTACCTATCCTAATCTTTTTACAGCACATCCCCCATTTCAGATAGATGGTAATTTTGGGCTAACAGCAGGTGTGGCAGAAATGCTGATCCAAAGTCACGATGGTGCTGTTCATCTTCTGCCAGCGATTCCCGATCGATGGGGCGACGGATGGGTAAAAGGCATAAACGCACGTGGGGGATTTGAAATTGAAATGCAGTGGAAAAAAGGAACGATAAAGGAAGTCAGGATATTTTCTGCTTTAGGTGGCATGTTGCGGCTTCGTACAGCTTCGGCATTGGAAGGGTTTGGAATTCAACTCGCAAAAGGTCATCTGAGCAATACTCTTCTTGCTTCAATACGAACACCAAAACCTATCCAGTCAGCTGAATCGCATCTGAAAGGAATTAAATTACCACACTATTACGAATACGACGTGCTGACCGTACCCGGGGAATACTACACTTTTACGGCTTACTGAATTCCTGTGACCATTTAATTATTTTATTATGTTAAGAATTAAAATTAGTGCTTTTGTCTGTGGCTTTATGATCCTGTTTTTGGATTCATTAGCGCAGCAAGCCCGTAATCCAATCATCTTTGCCGATGTACCCGATATGTCCATGATACGCGTTGGTGATACCTATTACATGAGCAGCACCACCATGCACATGAGCCCCGGGGTTCCGATAATGAAATCCAAAGATCTCGTCAATTGGACTTTGGTTAATTATGTGTATGATCGCCTTGGAGATCAGGATGAACTCAATTTGTCGAATCAGAAGAATGCGTATGGGCACGGCTCTTGGGCAAGCAGTTTACGCTTTCATGATGGACAGTACTATGTAAGTACATTTTCTTCCAATACAGGTAAAACACATGTCTATCGCACGGCAGATATTGAGGAAGGAAATTGGGTTTCTACCGAGTTTAGTCCAATGATGCATGATCATAGTTTATTCATTGACCACGGAAAAAATTATATGATTTGGGGTAGCGGACGGATCCATATTGCTGAATTGTCGCCCGACTTTTCAGGCATTAAAGCTGGGACAGAACGCGTGTTAATAGATGATGCTTCTTTACCTGCTAAGCCTAAAGAAGGTAAAGTGGGGCTGCCTGCTGAGGGGTCCCAAATGTTTAAGATCAATGGCTTTTATTACCTTTTTAATATTTCATGGCCCGCTGGAGGAATGCGCACGGTGATTGTCCATCGGGCAAGTCAACTGGAAGGTCCGTATGAAGGGAAAGTGGTTTTGCAGGATCAAGGTGTGGCCCAAGGGGGGCTGATTGATATGCCCGACGGCAAATGGTATGCTTATCTGTTTCAGGATTATGGCGCTGTAGGACGTATTCCATTTTTGGTCCCTGTCACATGGGAAGATGGGTGGCCTGTGCTCGGTATCGGCGGAAAAGTGCCGGCTACCTTAAATCTTCCTGTGAATAAAAGTTTAATTCCCGGAATCGTTAACTCGGATGATTTTGACCGGAAACCTGGAGATAAGCCTCTTCCTCTGGTGTGGCAGTGGAACCATAATCCAGATAATAATCTATGGTCTGTCACAGCGCGAACGGGCTTTCTGAGAATGCATACTCGCGATCTTACCGATGATTTTCTTTCGGCCAAAAACACCCTTACCCAGCGTACCGTCGGGCCGACTTGCAGTGCCGCTATTGCTATAGAGGTTGCTAACATGAAAGATGGTGATTTTGCAGGCCTATCGCTATTGCAAAAAAATTATGGGTTAGTTGGTGTCCGTATGGAAGGAAATACAAAATCATTGGTGATGATCAAAGCGACGACAGGCGTACCGCAAGAGGTGGCTACGGTTGGCCTCAAACAGCAGCGCATCTATCTTAAAGCAAGCTGTGACTTTACAAACAAAAGAGATCTCGCTCAATTTTTTTATAGTACCGATGGGCGCAATTGGAACAGGATAGGCAATGAGTTAAAAATGAGTTATACCATTCCTCATTTTATGGGCTATCGGTTTGGACTATTCAACTATGCAGCTAAAGCCGCTGGTGGTTATGTAGATTTTGATTATTTCCATTTGACAAATTAAGATGATATGATGAAACGTTTTTTTACACAATCCCAATTCGGATTTTTGCTCCTATTCTTCGTTATGGTGGGTAAATTAAGGGCACAAAACCCCATTGTGCAGACTGCTTATACTGCGGATCCCGCCCCTCTGGTGTATAACAACCGACTTTATCTATATACTACACAAGATGAAGAAGAATCCACCTGGTTTAACATGAACAATTGGCGTGTGTATTCAACCGATGATATGGTAAATTGGACCGATCATGGTGCAATTCTTTCTTATACAGATTTTGAATGGGCAAAAGGGGATGCTTGGGCGGCCCAATGTGTTGAAAAAAATGGTAAATTTTATCTTTATGTACCTGTCATTTCCAAAGTGAACAATCGAGGTGCGATTGGCGTTGCTGTCGGAGATAGCCCATTGGGACCATTTTACGATCCTCTTGGAAAACCATTACTGCAAACCGAATGGGGAGATATCGACCCTACAGTGTTTATTGATTATGACGGCCAAGCTCATATGTATTGGGGTAATCCCCAGCTGAAATATGTTAAGCTGAATGAAGATATGATCTCCTATAAAGGTGATATTGTTGAGGTTCCCATGACTGCAGCATCGTTCGGAAAGAGGGAAGGAGACCCGAAACGACCTACGACCTATGAGGAAGGGCCTTGGTTGTATAAAAGAAATAGTTTGTATTATCTTTTTTGGCCGGGAGGTCCTTTGCCTGAATTTATTGGTTATTCCACAAGTGATAAAGCTGAGGGACCTTGGAAGTACGGGGGTATAATCATGCCTGCGGAAGGAAAAGCATTTACAAATCATCCTGGCGTTGTCGATTTTAAAGGGAAAACCTATTTCTTTTACCATAATGGTGCCTTACCTGGAGGGGGGGGCTTTACCCGATCTGTCGCTGTTCAGGAACTGCATTTTAATCCAGACGGCAGTATAGATCCGATGAAAATGACGAGCGGAATTACTCAAGCGACCGGAAAAGTGAATCCCTATGAACTTCATCAGGCTGAAACGATCGCTTGGTCCGAACACGTTAAATCATACCAAAATAAAAAGGTGGGTGTTTTTATAAAGGCAAAAAAAGATGGCGCTTTCACCTGTGTGAAGAATGTTGACTTTGGCGCGAAGGGAGCGCGTAATTTTCTTGCACGGGTAGGAACTACTCATAATGGAGGTATCCGTATGGAAGTACGCTCTGGAGCGGTTGATGGAGCGTTGTTAGCTACGATACAGGTGCCCATGACGGGAGGAGATGACAGATGGACTACAGTTGAGACTGCGCTGTCGGATAAAGTATCGGGACTACACGATCTATATTTTGTTTTTAAAGGTAAGGCACCATCAAATATCCTGTTTTTCGATTGCTGGAAATTTGGGAGGTAAGATAGTAACGTGACGCAAAGTAATTTGAGCCAATAGAAAAAATGCAACAGCATACAAGATAACTCAGCGATTTAAAAAAATTAATTTACTCAATTTATGAAGGGACTAAATATTGTCTTAAAAAAACGGACAATGGTATTTTTATTATCCGTTACAGGAATTTTATCAGCATCAACAGCACTTGGACAGCAACAAAATCACCTCAACGATCCTAGTAAGGGGTTTGTGCACCAGTCTATAGGAAATCCTTACCTACCGCTATGGGAGCATCTTCCGGATGGCGAACCCCGTGTTTTCGAAGATCCCGACCAGCCCGGGAAATATCGTGCTTACATCATTGGTTCCCATGACTTACGTTTTAGCAGTTATTGTGGGCCTGACATTAGAATGTGGTCAGCTCCTATTGAAAATTTGAGCAGCTGGCGGGATGAGGGTGCTATTTTTACTTACGCGATCGATGGTAAATGGGATGTGATGTACGCGCCAGATCTTGTAGAGGTTAAGCGAAAAGATGGAAAAAAGGATTACTACTTGTTTCCTCATAGCAGGGGTGAGGGCCGTGAAGCAATGGTTGTTAAAGGCGATAGGCCTAATGGACCCTTTAAACCTATCAATCTGACTGAAGATGGCAAGCGTACTTTGCCTGGAAGTATCTTAGGATTTGATCCTGCCATTTATATCGAATACGTTACGGACCCTCAAGATCCTGATTTTGAGATTGGATTCCGGGCATATGGTTTTTGGGGATTCCAACGCTCGATGGCTGCACAATTGGATCAGAAAACAATGTATTCGTTGAGGCCCGGTACAAAGGTGATTAATTATTTATTGCCAGCAAGTGCGCGATATGGCGAATTACGCGATCCAAAAGGAACTTCCTATCCTCATATTTTCGAAGGTGAGGATTTGGGAACCTTTAATTTTTTCGAAGCATCATCCATTCGTAAAGTGGGAAACAAGTATGTTTCGGTATATAGTGGTTACTCCGGCCCGGAATATGGTGTAGGAAGTTCAAATTCAACTTTGCGTTATGCGGTAGCGGACTCACCATTAGGACCATGGAAGAGCGGTGGCGTTTTAGTCGATTCACGCGCTCCAGTGTTAAACAAGGATGGATCTGCTATCGAAACGAGTAATGCCGGTCATAACACACATGGTAGTATCGAACTGATCAATGGACAATGGTATGTATTTTACCATAGACCACCACGCGGATTTGGTTTTGCACGTCAGGCGGTGGTTGAACCTATCAAAGTATCTTGGGATGAGAAAAGTGTCAAAGATGGTGGAATGGTGTCCTTAAGAGCGTTCGATCCTTTTCAAGAAAATTTGACTATTAAAGATAAACAGGGCAAAGAGTATAAAGGTGCAGAGGTGACATCGGAAGGATTTCATTTTTATGGATTAAATCCCTATCAGTATTATTCGGCTGGATATGCTTGCTACCTTTCTGATATCAGTTTGCAACAGGATTCATGGGATGTATGGGATAATCATATGCCGGTGACAAATATGAAAAACGGAAATATTGCAGGTTTTAAATATTTCGGATTTGGAGGTTTAGATCAGGATAAGTTTGGATTGAAAGCTTTTGAGGGGACTAAAATTGGAAATCAAACTGCTTTTAATGTGTTTATTACCCCAAAAACAAAAGCTGCATTTAAGGTCAACGTGTGGTTAGATGGCCCGTGGGATAACGAAACCTGGAAAGGTAAGCGAATTGCCCAAATTTCTGTTCCAGCGAATTCTGTGGCAGAAGTCAAGCAATTCACCGTCGACGTATCCAAATTTGTAGATCAATTGGACGGTAAACACGCGTTATTTTTGGTTGCTGAGGGTGAGGAAGGAAAGCCGCTTTTCGATTTTATAGGCCTCGGATTTAGTTCAAAAGACAAAAAAATTGAACGTCCAATACCACCTTCGGTCACCATTACAGTAAATGGGACCAAACTAGCTTTACCATCCATCCCTGTACGATCTACGAATGAGAACGGTATTATCGGTTATCATGTTTATGAAGTTTCCTTTCCGATGAAAGCAAAGGGTAAAAATATGCCTCTGGTAAAAGCGACTGCTGATAATCCTGAAGTTAAGATTAAAGTGAACCAAGCCACTTCGTCGACAGGTTACGCTCAAGTTGATTGCGTTTATAGGGGGCAAACCAAAAGCTATGTGGTAAAATATACTGAGAATTAAACAATAAAAGCTAAGCAGCTTAATAGCAAGTGGAAATGGGCTGTCCAAAAAAGTTTGGGCAGCCTATATTTTTCATGTTATCTAATACATTACCCTATCATTGCTGCTATCTGCATATTGACAGTTAGATTTGTTTTTAAGAAAGTTCTTTTTTAGAATAACGACTTAGTAATCACGATGACGATTTCTTTCGGTTTATTCTTTGTTAAGCGGGATTTTTAAACATTTTTATTGGAATATAAAACATTTGTAATGGGTAATGAAAAAAAGCTACTTGTAATTTTACTATTGTAATACAACTAATCGAATAACCAATTATATGGACCAAAATAGGACAGAAGTGAAGCCTTTCAAAGGTTTTTACAAGCTTTCAACGAAGCAGCGCGTAGGGTTTGGTGCTGGGGATCTCGCACAGAATCTCATTTACCAGACTGTTTCAATGTATCTACTGATTTTTTATACCAATGTTTATGGAATCTCTGCAGCTTCTGCGGGAGTGATGTTTCTCATTGTTCGAATTGTCGATGTACTTTGGGATCCCATCGTGGGCGCATTTGTTGATAAAAGAAATCCTCGAATGGGAAAGTATAGGTCTTATTTGGTGCTGGGAGGAATTCCTTTGACAGGATTTGCAATTTTGTGTTTTTGGAATGGCTTTTCGGGATCTTTAACCTATGCTTATATCACCTATGTTGGTTTATCGATGTTGTACACATTGGTGAATGTTCCGTATGGTGCCTTAAATGCCTCCTTGACCAGAGATACGGATGAGGTTACAAAACTAACGTCTACACGTATGTTTATGGCGAACGTGGGGGGGCTGGCCGTTGGATATGGTGTACCGCTCGTCGTAAAGTATTTCTCTCCAGATGGAAAGATAAACTCGAAAGATTCTGCCGAAGCCTGGTTTGCAACGATGCTGATCTATGCTTTAGTTGGATTAGTGCTTTTAATCTTTTGCTTTTCACAAACAAAAGAACGTGTCATTATGGATGAGAAGGATACGGATAATGTCCAGGTTTCCGACCTGTGGCGAGAATTTAAGCATAATCGCCCTTTGCGTATTTTGGCATTTTTTTTCATTACTGCATTTGCTATGATGGCAATCGGTAACTCGGCAGGATCATACTACATGATTTATAATGTACATGCTCCGGATATGCTACCATATTTTATGGCATTAGGATCTTTGCCTGCTTTTATTTTTATGCCTTTAGTGCCAGCCATCAAACGCGCAATTGGTAAAAAGCAGATGTTCTATGTTTTCTTGACTATTGCAATCCTCGGAATGCTGATGCTATATGTCATTTCATCCAATGAAAGCCTCAAAGGAAATATTGTTTTGGTATTGACTGCTCAGTTTATCAAATCGACTGGAGTAATTGTCGCAACGGGATATATGTGGGCGCTCGTTCCTGAAGTCATTTCCTATGGCGAATATAAAACTGGGAAGCGTATTTCTGGTATTGTCAATGCACTTACCGGTATTTTTTACAAAGCTGGGATGGCTCTTGGGGGTGTGGTGCCGGGGCTCGTGTTGGCATATGTTAACTTTGATAAAGATAATGCAACAGTCCAGTCAGCACGTGCTGAAATGGGAATTCTATGGTTGGTAGCCATTATTCCAGCGATACTCTTGGTAGTGGCCATGTATGTTATTTCCAAATACGAACTGGACGATAGGACTATTGATGCGATCAATCAGGACATAGAGTCTAGACATACTTATTAATTAAAAAATAAATCATGAAGATGTTAAAAACTATTGTTGTGGCTGTAGCGGCCTTACTATCAAATCTATCTGCTTCAGCTGCTTTGCAAAAACTGAAGCTGGCACCTGATTCGTTGACTTTGAAGGATGCATTTGAAGGTAAGTTTTTTATAGGAACGGCTTTAAACCTTGATCAAATCTGGGAGCGGGATGCCGCCGCAGTAGCGGTCGTCAAAAAACATTTCAATTCCATTGTAGCGGAAAATTGTATGAAAAGTATGTTCCTGCAGCCGCAGGAAGGCGTGTTCGATTTTAAAGATGCGGATCGTTTCGTATTGTTTGGAGAAAAAAATAAAATGCAAATTATTGGGCATACGCTCATCTGGCATTCCCAGACACCAGATTGGTTTTTTGTGGATAAAAATGGGAAAGAGGTGACCCGAGACGTACTTATAGCACGCATGCAAAAGCATATTCATACCGTAGTATCACGCTATAAAGGACGGGTGCACGGATGGGATGTGGTGAACGAGGCCATATTGGATAATGGAGAGTGGCGCAAAAGTAAATTTTACGATATTATTGGTCCTCAGTTTATTGAATTGGCATTTAAATTTGCACATGAGGCAGATCCAAATGCGGAGTTATATTATAATGATTATTCAACCGCCGTTCCGGAAAAAAGAAAGGGCATTATTAAAATGATCCGTCAAGTAAAAGCAGCGGGTGGTCGCGTCAGCGGAATTGGTATGCAAGAGCACAATGCACTGGATAATCCACCTATTGATGAGGTCGAAAAAACTATACTCGGATTTGCGGGACTTGATGCGAAAGTAATGGTTACTGAAATGGATATTTCGGTTTTGCCGCATGCTCGACCTAATATGGGCGCCGAAATTGGAGAGCAATATGCTTATACCAAGGAGATGAATCCATACGAAAAAGGGCTGCCGGCAGCGAAAATGGATGAGTTGGGGAGGCGATACGTAGCGTTCTTTAAATTATACCTCAAACATAAGGATAAAATATCGCGTGTGACGTTGTGGGGTGTTGGTGACGGAGATTCATGGAAGAATGGTTGGCCTATTCCGGGACGTACAGACTATCCATTATTATTTGACCGGAATTATCAGCCTAAGCCCTTTTTAAAAGATATCACTTCATTAACACAAAAAAAAAAGAAATAGTAAGCATGAATAAGAGCAAGTATTTGTATCCCAAAGATTATATGGCTGATCCATCAGCACATGTTTTTGAAAATAAAATTTACATTTATCCCTCTCATGATCGAGAAAGTGGAATACCGGAAAATGACAATGGAGACCATTTCGATATGCAGGATTACCACGTATTTTCTCTGGAGGATATTCAGGGGGATGTGGTTGATCATGGTAAGGTGTTAGATGTAAAAGACATTCCTTGGGCTGGTCGTCAGCTTTGGGATTCAGATGTGACGGAGAAAAACGGAAAGTATTATATGTATTTTTCCATGAAGGATAAAAATGATGTTTTCAGGCTTGGTGTCGCTGTTGCAAGTCAGCCCTATGGGCCATTTGTTCCACAGGAGCATCCAATTAAGGGCAGTTATAGTATTGATCCGTGTGCATTTAAAGATACTACCGGAGCGTATTATCTATATTTTGGTGGTATTTGGGGGGGGCAGCTCCAATTCTATCGAAATAATAAGATTATATCACCCAATGAATTGCCTCAAGATCACGAAGATGCTTTGTCTCCAAAAGTTGTGAAGCTGTCTGCTGATATGCTTGAATTTTCGGAGGAGCCAAAGGATCTTGTTATTTTGGATAAAAATGGCATCCCATTGAAACATGGTGATACGGAAAAGCGATTTTTTGAAGCTTCTTGGATGCACAAATATCGAGGGAAATACTATTTTTCCTACTCTACTGGAGATAGTCATTTAATCTGTTATGCCACTGGAGACAATCCATATGGTCCATTTACCTATCAGGGTGTAATTCTATCGCCAGTGGTTGGTTGGACCACGCATCATAGTATCTTGGAATTCAAAGGTAAATGGTATCTATTTTATCATGATTCAGTTCCCTCAGGAGGAAAGACCTGGTTGAGAAGCATGAAAGTTATTGAGTTAACATATGATGAGAACGGTCACATGATAACAATTGATGGATTGTCGTCGTAGATGATTTGAAGCACGATTTATCTACCTATTCGGCGTTTGTAACTCATGGGTGTTTCACCTGTGAATTTTTTAAATAGTCGATTGAAGTAAGAGATATTTTCGAAACCTAATTTAAAGCACAGTTGTTGGATATTATCTTCATCGATTAACATCATCAATTGTGCTTTTTCTATTTTCTTTTGATTGATGTAATGTACAGGTGTGGCATTCATGTGTTTTTTGAAGAGTCGGATAAGGTGATCTTTGGATATAAAAATCAGATTGGCAAGTTGTTCTATAGCGATCGGATGATGGATATTTTCGTCGATGTAATCAAGTACACGCAAAAGCCGTTTTTCCACCTGCGGTATTTTGTTCGTCGCTTCGGCCAGAAATCGGCTCATTAATAAATGAATGATCGCTTGGTTTTCGGCTGCTCTGGCGATAGGTGACGCCGTTTGCAGCGCCATGTTTTTCATTAATTCTGTTGAATTATCATACCCTTTCGGATCATACATTTTTAACTCACGACCTGGATTTAACTCGTAGAGATGCTGAATGACTGTAGCTAACAGCTGATCTGATTTGATTTCCTTCGGGAAAGAGTAGCGGTCGAAAATACTCGATCTTAGCGCTGGATTTTCATAGATATGGATATAGTAGAGTGATAGTTTAGCGGAACAAGCGTAGCTATGTTCGATATATGCAGGTGTGAGATAGAGATGTCCCGGCCGAAGTTTGATGGTTTCGTCCGCTAAAATTATGGATGCTTCTCCTTCACACACATAATGTATCCGCGCAAACGGACTCTGAATATCTTTGAAATTCCAATTCGCCTGATGTTCCGCATAACCAATGTTCAATAGTGTAAAATCAAGTTTATTATTTTCGTTATTTATCATCACCCGAAGAAGAAATAGTTAGCTACAATATTAGTCGTTTTCTTAAAAAGAATAGCGTTTTTAAAGTGAAAATATTGAAAATGTTATAGTTCATTTATCTGTATATGAAGTTTTTTTTCATATTTATTTTTTAAAAATAGCATTTAAGTGTTTGATATCTAGCTTGCAAATTTTTTACATTCTCTGCTAATAGTACGCTAGTGAATCCTTGCGCTTGGATCGATATTGTGTCATTTTTTATCGTTAATGGAGTTTCTTTATCCGTTCTATATAATTATTTTTGGCTATATCATAGTATCAAAGATCTCAAGACAGTAAATCTCTTCAGTTTGATCTTGAGCTTTGTTGTGATAAATAACAATAGCAATGCTATTTAAATTGATGCCATTTATAAATGAAAGCTATAAAAATAGTAAAAGAGGGATCTGTGGAAATCACGGAAATTCCTCAGCCTTCCCTTAAGGATGGACATGTCCTTTTAAAAATAGATTATGTTGGTTTCTGCGGCTCTGATCTGAATACATTTCGGGGTTTAAATCCATTAGTTCAGCTACCAGTTATACCTGGACATGAAATTGGGGCAACGGTAGTTGAATTGGGGACGAATGTTGGAACTGATATTAAGATTGGTACTAGAGTTACGGTAAATCCGTATTCGAACTGCGGTATTTGTACTGCATGTAAAAATAATAGACCTAATGCCTGCCGCTACAATGAAACGATGGGCGTACAGCGCGACGGTGCCATGACAGAATACCTTGTCGTGCCCATTCAAAAGGTCATTGTGGGTGGCCAACTATCGTCAAAAGAATTGGCCTTGGTGGAACCTATGAGCGTAGGCTTCCACGCCGTAGATCGGGCCGATGTCACCGACAGCGATGTCGTATTGGTGTTGGGATGTGGCATGATCGGAGTTGGGGCGATTGTTCGGTCTGCTTTACGGGGTGCCACCGTTATAGCAGTTGACGTGAGTAAAGAAAAACTTGAGTTGGCTAAAAGTCTCGGAGCGACATTTACCATCAATAGCGCAGAGGAAGACTTGGCGGCTAGTTTGGATAAATTGACGCACGCCATGGGGGCTGACGTAGTTATTGAAGCCGTAGGACGCAAGGAAACCTATTTAGCGGCGATTGATGCCGCTGCGTATACAGGCCGGGTTATCTATATCGGTTATGCAAAAGAAGCTATTCCTTTTGATACACAGTTTTTTGTCAAAAAAGAATTGGATATCAGAGGTTCACGTAATGCTACAGCAAAAGATTTTGCAGCGGTAATGCATTATTTGAAAATGAAAAAGTGCCCAATAGAGCAACTTATAACAGGAGTGTATCGCGTAGAAGATGCGCAATTAGCTTTAACATCATGGCTAAGCGATCCTGGACGTGTTTTTAGGCTTTTAATTGAATTTTAAAATTCATATACGTTATTGTCAATGACCGAACAATAGTACGACTCATCATTGCTATGCCCAATAATGGAGCAATAATTACTTTATCAAAAATACGAAAAGCCTTTTTCATATCGCTGGAAAAGGCTTTGACTTAAATCTCTTATCCGTTCATAACTGATGCGGGGGAGATCCAAACTTATTTTTTCTTTCTGGATTTTTTTTCTTCTTCAGCAGGCAAATCTAAAATAGCCATCAATAGTAGATAATAGCCTTTTTCTAATCCCATTTTTTGTGCTTTTTGGTCGATAGTGTCCATATCTTTATTCAATTATTGTTTCTTAACTAATTTCTATTTGATTAATTAGAATCAAACGCTGTACCCAAAATCCGTTATCCATATGCTATCCGTATTTTTAAGGGGTAAATTGCGTAAAGTTTTCACTTTTTAACAAAAAAATACGTGTAATGTGGGTATTAAATTCTATCAAATTATAAGTTAGACCCGAGTTTGCGGTAATAATAACCCGAACATGTTTGCTGTAAAACATTTTCATGTGAATATTGTCTTTAATACAGATTAATAATTAAAATAGATATTTATGAAAAAGATAATTCCATTTGCGCTAATGTCAAGTTTATTGGTGCTCGTATCAAGTTGTGCAGCGATTGAAGGCATATTTAAAGCCGGCGTATGGTCTGGTATTCTATTGGTTGTCGTAGTTGTTGCTCTTGTAATCTGGTTGGTAAGCAAATTGTTTGGTGGATCAAGATAATGATGATTATTTGATCTCTAATCCTTTACTTGCTTAGAAAGCTATGTCTTTTCTACTAGATATTTCCAGTAGCGTTTCGGAACATGCCTTAAATGAAGTTTCAGATTTTTACGTGATTCAATGTTTGTACTCTTAAAGTAGGTTTTCCAAAGATGCTGATAAGCCTTTTCTTGAGGATCGAGATCCACTTCTACCTGATATGGATCTCGAATTTCATCATTTTCATTTGGAGATACTTCGACGATAGTATTTCCATCATAGTGAAAGCCATAATTTCGTTTTAAATCATAAATTAACCAACATTGGTCTGCGAATCGATTTTTAAAGAATTGTACAACAAGTGGAATCACATTGAAATCGGGCTCTACAACGGCAGTATACAGATGGTCATTAGATTTGACAAACCGTATAAATGCTTTCATACGGTGCCGTTCCCGATTGATCTTCTTAATTGATTGATGCAAACGAAGTATAGGGGGATAACCATAATTATGTATATCCAATTGTTTTTTGCGAAATAGTTCTACTATCAGCCGAAATCCATTGAGCCATTCGATATCATTATCGGACAGGAAATTATGGTAGAAAAAAATCGTACTTTGCTTTCCAATTATTTTTTCCATCCCTGTGAGAATGCGGATCGCTTTCTTATTATCTGTTGGAATCAGCCGTTTTTCCGAAAAAAGAACAATTTCCGTCGCTTTTCCTGTTTTAGGAACACTATCAAACTCTTTCCTTTCAAACGCCTCAAATACACAACACAGATAACCGGAATAACTGCCGTCAAAAATATAGTCCATTAGAATAAAGTTAATTGGCTATTCGGACCTTTTATTTGCGATTGGGGATTATGTTCCAGAATGCATTTTCTGATCTTTTCCGGATAGTGAAAGCCCGCAGTGATCAATGTGTCCTGACATAGCATAAAATATTTCGCTCGATTATAAGCTATTCCAATTTTTTGAACTTGATATTCTTTTAATTTGCCAAATTTCCGTGCCTGTATTATTTTTCTAGCGGATTGTCTTCCTATCCCCGGAATTCTTATGATCCAGCTATATGTAGCGGTGTTTATGTCGATAGGGAAGAATTGAGGGTTGCGAAGAGCCCAAGCAAGTTTAGGATCTATTTCCAGATCGAGGTCCTGATGTTTACTATTAAGGATTTCATGAAGCGAAAAGCCATAAAATCTAAGTAACCAATCTGTTTGATAAAGTCTATTTTCACGAACCAGAGGTGGAGCTGTACCAATTTGAGGAAGGTTGGAGTCCGTTGCGTTAATAGGAATGTAACCCGAATAATACACCCTTTTGAGGTTATAATCTTTATAGAATGTATTTGCAGCCTCCATAATTTGGAAATCACTTTCTGGTGTTGCTCCAATAACCATTTGAGTACTTTGTCCTGCCGGTACAAATAAAGGTATTTTTTTATTGGTTTTTCTGTCCTGCTGAACATTTTGGATTTCATTTTTAATTATTGTCAGCGGTTCGCGAACAGATTGATGATCCTTCTCGGGAGCGACAAGTTTTAGTCCTGCTTCAGTAGGTATTTCGAGATTTACACTCATACGGTCAACATAAAGACCTGCTTCCTTTAACAAAGATTCACTTGCTCCAGGAATAGCCTTCAGATGAATATAGCCATTAAACCGCTCTTCAGTTCGAAGCTTCTTGACCACTAACATCAAGCGTTCCATGGTATAATCTGCAGATTTAAAAATACCAGAACTTAAAAAAAGTCCCTCAATATAATTTCGACGGTAGAAATTCATCGTCAATTCGACAACTTCCTTGACCGAAAATGCTGCTCGCTGTACATCATTGCTACGCCGACTCACACAAAAGGAGCAATCGTAAATGCAAAAGTTAGTCATTAAGATTTTTAGAAGGGAAACACAGCGTCCATCTTCAGTATACGTATGGCAGATGCCACTTGCTGACGAATCACCTAAACCACCATTATTTTTTCGCTTACTTCCACTTGAGCTGCAGCTTACATCATATTTAGCTGCATCCGCTAGTATTTGTAGTTTATCGTCAAATCCAAACATAATCAATCCATTCTTTTTACATCTGTAAAAATACTAATATTATTAGTAAAATAGCCGCGTAGAAGTACGTGTTTTAATTTAAAAATATCCTACCCTTTTAGTTAAGATATATTGCTTGAATTTGGTTAAATCGAAAACGATTTAGGGGGGCATGTTGTTCTTTATTAAAAATAATATTATGGCAGAGAATAATTTAAGCGATAAAGACGCTTTAGCAAAGCTAAAAGAAATCGTTGATAAGATTGACGTAGGTACAGTATGCTCTTTTCCACAAGATTCGGACTATCCACATGGTGTCCCTATGAGTAGACAAGAGGTTGATGAAGAAGGTAACATTTGGTACATCTGTTCAGCAGAAAGCGAAACATTTACAAATCTTTCACAAGATTCAAGAGTTTCTTTGTTTTATGCAGATCCTGGGAATTATACCTTTCTCAGTATAAATGGCGATGCGAGTCTTTCCCGGGATCAAGAAAGGATAGATCGTTATTGGAATAAGATGATGGAGGGATGGTTTGAGAAAGGGAAAGAGGATCCAAATATTCAGTTGTTAAAAGTTACTCCTCAAGAAGCTCATTACTGGGATTCAAATTCGAATATGATTGTTAACCTGTTCAAAATGCTTAAAGCGAAAGTAACAGGCGAGACAGAAGATATAGGTAAAGAGGGAGATCTCAATCTATAGTGTGCTCATATCAAATGTATAAAAAGGCTCCTCAATATTGAATTTTGAGGAGCCTTTTCTGTGACTTGAGCAACGTCCCAACCCGTTACGCATTTCCTTTAATAACACGAAGGAGAACTGCTATGATAGCAATGACCAATAGTATATGGATTAGTCCCCCGCCAACAAAGCCGCCGAAAAAGCTGATCGCCCATATGAGTACCAAAATAACTGCAATAGTATATAATAAATTTCCCATAGTAATAAATATATATGTTTATTGAATAACAATATTTATCGAACGATGGTTTACTATATTTAATCTTTTTAATCGTTAACTGCATCCTACTATTTGTTATTTATTTGTGTTTTTTCCATTTACGGATTTTTTCGGTTGCATTTTGATATGGCGAAGCGGTATTAAATTGTATCAAGCGGACTAAGGTCCATTTGCCCTACCACATTACTCCTTAGAGTGTCCTGATCGGCAAAGCGTATGATCTAGCCTGAGCTATTGTTTGATGTATATTGTTTTTTTGAACTTATTATTGAAATTGAGAAAATTGCACGGTTATAAATGAAAATAATGCGGTATATAGTGTTATTTTCTGAAAAATTTATCGTTTAAATGAGATATGGTTGTGTTTTATTCTGTTTATAACGAATATTGATGTGCGTATTTAGGTTCAGGCTCTTGTAGTGAGTATACTGGACAGATGTACTGCCAATGAAATAATAAACTTAAAAATTCATAAAAGATGAAAAAGATTTTAATTTTAGTAGCCCTGGTTATGTTTTCCGTTACGGGTGCTTTTGCTCAGATTCATAAACCCGTTAAATGGACTGTGGCCAGTAAAAAACTCAATAACAAGGAAGCAATTATTTACGTTAAGGCGACTATCCAAAATGGTTGGCACATCTATTCCCAACATGTGAAAGATGGCGGTCCGATACCAACTTCCTTTAATTTCAGTAAAGCTACTGATTATGCGCTAGTCGGAAATACCGCTGAACCAAAACCCAAGATCAAACATGAAGAGGTTTTCAAAATGGATGTAGGGTATTTTACCAATGAAGTTATCTTTCAACAAAAAGTTTCTCTTATTAAAGGAGCTGCGACAGTAAAAGGTACTGTGGAATGGCAAGCTTGTGATGCTTCACAATGTCTTCCTCCAGATGAATACGCTTTTGCTGTAACGGTCAAATAGCCTAAAGCAATTCAAATTTAAAGCAATTGCATGCTTCACCTACCACTATGGATGACTATGAGTAAATGTTATTTAGAATTATTTTAAATAGTTATCTTTGCTTCTATTGGAACAAGATAGGGTATATCTCTACTTATGTAAGTTAAACGATTATTTTTATTATCATGAATACAATAGAACTGTTTGAAAATGAACGTGCAAGTGGCTATGATCAATTTGTTGAAACCTGGATCCCCAATTACCATTATTTTTTAGATCAGCTGCCTAAGCTCCTCCGAGAAACCGAAAATAAGGATTTATTGGTGGTCGGATGTGGCACAGGAAATGAAATAGAACGTTTTGTTGACACAGCAGAATCTTGGACAATAACGGGGGTAGATCCGTCACCGGAGATGATTAATCAGGCTCTGGAAAAATTTGAAGCGGACGAAAATGTTCATCTTGTCGAAGGTGTGGTAGGTGATTTGGACGAAGAGATGCAATATGGTGCTGCGACACTTTTACTTGTATTACACTTTTTAGAAGACAATGGCCAAAAATTGGCTATGCTGCAAGATATTTCCAAGAGAATGATGTCGCAAGCACCCTTGTTATTATTAGATATTACGGGCAATAAGGAGCAGATTCAACAAAACTTGCAAATGTTGAGACTTCTTCTGCCCGATGGGATAGATGAAACACAGGTCGCTCAAAGATTGCGAAGAATCGAGCATGAATTGTCGCATGTCTCGGAAGAACGATTAGCCGAGCTCTGTGAAGAAGCTGGATTTGAACCTCCTGTTCGATTCTTTCAATCATCGATTTATATGGGGTGGATAATCCGAAAAAAAGATATTATTTCCTTTTCGTAGCAAAGGGATTGAAGGAAAGCCCCGCATTCATATAAAATGAAGGTTCGGGGCTTGCTTTTTATACATAAAAAAATCCCCAGTGCTATTAACTTCACTGGGGATAATGCTACTTTAAATTGTATATCGATTTTACTAATCTTTCTGATGGAAAAAGGATGCTTTGGGAATATCGATCACCGGTGAATCTTTCACGCTATATTGAAGTTTTAAGGTGAATCCTCCGCCTGCTTCGATGAAATCTACAGCAATTGGATGGTAGCCGGCTTCTAACGCAATCTGTCCACTTTTCATAATTGGTGCATGCTGTCCATCATTATCAACGACAAGCTGATCATGTATCCGCAGGACACCACCATCATCACAAGTGAAGTAGAAATTATAGATTCCTTTTTCTTTGACATAAAGGTATCCTCTTATTTTTGCACCAAAAGAAGGTATTTTGATGGTATCGCTTAGTGCTACATTGCTGATTACTTCGTGGCGTACTTCGGGACCGGCAATGGCAGATGTATTAGCAAAAGTTCCATTAAAAAAAGTTGCTTTAAGGCCTGGTATCAATGTTGTTTCATCCACTCTCACACTTTTTTTCCAGGTATCATACTTAAAATTAATTTGGTAGAGTTCACTGTTTGCTCCTGAAGACGAGATTGTTGCAAATCGAATCGGACCTTCTTTTTTTACAACGAGCGAATCTTTCAGTACGGGGCTCTGCTGGGTCGGAAGACTACCGTCGGTGCTATAATGTATTGGATTTTGAGGAAGTTCATTTTCGACCCTTAATATCGATTGTCCATCGACGATTACCTGTGTTTCGGCAAAACCTTCGAGGTCTGGCATGCGATAGCGCAAACCCATTTTGTCCCAAAGTCCAAAGTGGGAAATTACACGATTTCTATAGCTATCGTATAACGGTTTGTTGGTCCATACACGTTCAGATAGCGCACTTAAACGCGGGAGAATCATAAACTCTAATCGCGCAGTGGAGGGGATCATTTCTGTCCATATATTGGCCTGAGCACCTTGTATTAAATGTGCTTTTTGGTTGGATATATCCGAAGGAACCACACTCATATTGTACACAGCATCTAGGCTGCTACTATTTGGAAGATAATCAAAATAGAGCGGATTGGTGGGCGTCATAATAACCCTGTGCCCACGGTTCACAGCCTCCTTAGGTGCATTTTTTTCCCAGCCACGCCAGTACATAACCATCATGCTAGTGTCTGAGCTGCCGTCCAATATTTCATCCCAGCCGATGCTCTGTTTATTTTTTGAACGGATAAAATTGTTTACCCGTTTGATGAAATAGCTCTGAAGATCATGTAAATTGGCAATTTGTTTTTCTACCATAAAAGCTTTAGCAGCAGCCGATTTTGCCCAAGAATCTTTCTCTACTTCATCGGCACCGATATGAATGTAAGGGGAGGGGAATAGTTCAATGATTTCACTGAGCACATGTTTAACAAAGGTATAACTGCTTTCTTTCCAGGGGCTGATCGGTACGGAGAATTGTTTTCCCCAGCCGGCGGTTTGGCTGTCTAACAGCAGTTCGGGATAGGCTTTTGTAGCCACCATCATATGCCCTGGCATATCTATTTCGGGAATGATTTCTATTTGTCTGCGCTGCGCATAAGCGACAATGTCTCTGATGTCCTGTTGGGTATAAAATCCCCCATACTCTTCTTTTCCGTTTCTTGTGCGGATCAATTCCTTGGGCAAATTAAAGTCTGGATTTTCTTTGGCCTTTGCAAAGCAGGCAGAATCTTGGTTGTTATACGTTCTCCAGGCACCATCTTCGGTAAGTTTAGGGTACTTCTTAATTTCGATCCGCCAACCCTGATCGTCCGTCAAGTGCAGATGGAATTTGTTGAACTTGTAGCTTGCAATTAGATCGATAAATTTATATAGATACTCTTTTGGAAAAAAATGGCGGGCAACATCGAGTTCGACTCCGCGCCATTGAAACGCAGGCTGATCTTTTACTGTAATATATGGAAGAGCCAGTTTAGCTGTTGTGCCCGAAAGTAAATATAATTGCTGAATGGTCTGTAAGCCGTAAAATGCTCCCTTTTCCGAAGCAGCAATGATCTGAATACCTTTTTGATCTATTTTCAATTCATAGCCCTCATCGGAGAGTCCTTGACCTTTGATCAACTGCAGTGAAGCGCTAGCCCGCTTAACACTTTTTTTATTCAATTTCCCGAACAGCGCAAGGTCGATCCATCCTGACAAAGATTGTGAAGATAGCGCTGGATCGATGTAGTAACCCAATTCTTGCCCCTTTAGCTGAAAAAGACCAGGATTGGATGCTAATTGTTGAGGAAAAGGAATGAGTTGCGGAACGGTAGTTTTATTTTGCGCAAAGTTTGTCGTTGGCAAGTATAGGGCGCAGGACAGAAGAATGGTTGATAGAATTTTATTCATAAATTGTAATCTTTTGTAATCCACAAGTATGTTAGAATGAGCTGCAATATACCAATATTTCAGGTATTCGATCGCAAAACGCTTCTTTTACTGCTGCGAATTCAATTCATTTGTATTTATAAATGTTTAACCGACATTTATGAATAATATAGTATATTTAGCGCTGAAATAACCTTTGGACGAGGAAATATTGTGTAATACACCTTATTTTTGATATTTTAACCTGTTTGCTAATTTGATAATGAGCTGTTTGCTGTCTGGGCGCAGTGTATCTCAATTGAAAGTAAACTGTGGTTAAATGTGGAGTTAGATTTTATGGTGTTGTGAATGTTGTATCTATGAAAAATTTGCTAGTTGTCGTTATTTTTCTGTGGCACTTGAGCCAAGTTTTTGCGCAGCCTAGTCGCGCCCATTTTTTTTCTATTCAAGATGGTCTGACCAATCAACAGGTATTGGACCTTGCTCATGATGATGAAGGATTTATGTGGATAGCGACAGAGCTTGGCTTAAATCGATTTGCGGGCAAAGCATTTAGGAGCTATTACGCTTCGGAGAAACCAGATGGATTGTCTGTCAATAGTAATGAAATCAATACCTTACTGTACGATAATAAAAAAGTTTTTATAGGTACGCGTGCCAATGGGCTCAATGTCCTCGATCTGAAGACCAATAAATTCAGTTATTATACACACGATTCGAATAATCCGAAGTCTATCGCTACCAACGATATTACCGATATGATCAAAGGTTCGGACGGCAATCTATGGCTGGCAACTTACCATCAGGGATTACAGCATTTTGACATCACAAAGAAAGAATTTCGCTGTTTCAATAAAAAGAGCTTCCCTGGTCTTCCCGAAAATAGTATTTGGTCATTGGCTGAAGATAGAAAAAGGATACTCTATATTGGTCATGTAAATGAAGGGGTCACCATATTTAATCCTATTAATCAATTTTCCAAAAGATTGACTGTTCAAAATACCAAAGGGCAACTGCCCGACAACGAAGTGAAAGCCCTGTTTTGTGATCGTTTCGATAACATTTGGATAGGCACCCGAAGAGGCCTTGCTGTCTATTGTCCTTCAACAGGTGAAACTATGCATATACCATTGGCAGGAGCATCAAAAAATGGAAATGAACCATTTGTATATACGATTGAGGAAATTGGAAATACAATTTGGATCGGCGCCGAATCATCTCAGCTTTTTCTTTTTCAACCAGCATATGGTTTTGATCAGCAAATCTCGGGCGTTAAAGAGTTGAAAACTATCGATTTGGGAAAGGGTAATAATGCAATGGTCCAACGTATTGCAGCAGATCGATTTGGGAATGTTTGGCTGGGCTTGTATGGTGGAGGTGTCGGCGTTATAAATCACATTCACCCTTTTTTTAATGTATTCCCCGAAGAAAATATGCTGCCTGATCGTCTAGCAACAGTAAGTAATATCATCGTTCGCAATAGCCAAACAATTTGGTTGACAACAGAAGGATCGGGTATCATTGAGATGGGTACAGATGGTCGTTTGAACAAACAGATAACGCATAAGGACGGCAGTCCGGACGATTATATATTGACTGCTTTTAGCGATCACAATGAACATGTTTGGGCAGGTTTACGCAAAGGTGGAGTAGCTGTTAGATATGCTGGCTCGTCCACATGGCATGAAATTGATCTTGGAGAGCGCGTGACAGAAGTCCGTGCAATTTACGAAGATCACCGCGGAGGAATTTGGATTGCTGGATATCAAGGTATATTTATATATGATCCAATAAAACATACTGTAGAAAAAGTGCTGATTAATAACCCAATGTTAGGTGACTATGCCCCTAGGGCGCTAGTCGAGGACGGGCAGCATAATATGTGGGTAGGTACCTATGGACAAGGCCTCTATATCTACAACAGCAATCATCAATTAATTCGAAGAATGGATAGTGAGCATGGGTTACGAAATAATACCATCAACTATCTCTTGCGTGATAGGAATAATAACATTTGGGTGGCAACAAACCAAGGTTTGGCATTACAGGAGTCTCAGAAAAAAATTGGAGACTTAAAAATATTGTCCGTTCCTGGCGGCAATGCCTGGCTGTTTGTCAATGGCCTAGCGGAGGATCAGAATGGTCACATCTGGTGTTCGACGAAGTCTGGAATGCTCAGGTTCTTACCTTTAGAAAATCGCTTTCTACAATATGATCAGTCATTTGGCCTACCACTTGGCGGGTTTATTAATGGTAGCGTGGGAAAAGATTTGAAGAATAGGCTGTTCTTTGGAATGCAAGACGGAATATGTTATTTTGATCCGAATGAGATCCCCTCAAATCTTCCGTTATCGCCTGTCCGGGTAAGCCGATTTATTGTTTTTCGATCCGGTGAGTCGAATACCCAACAAGACGAGTATCCCTCGCCTAAAAATGAGATTAACCTCAACTATAAGGAGAATAGCTTTCGTGTCGAACTTGCCATAATGGATGTCGCATTGGATGGATTGGTTGAATTCAGTTATCAACTGCAAGGACTCAATAATGATTGGATCTTCCTTGGGAATGAAACGAATCTAGATTTTCGGAATATTCCATATGGGGATCATGAATTGTTGATCCGGACACGGATGAAGAATGGGCAATGGTCCAAGACATACCAGCGACTGCTTATTAAGATTGCACCGCCGATATATTTAAGTTTAGGCGCTAAAATCGTTTATTTAATTCTGATACTGCTTATCGTTTATACACTCATTTTCTTTTACTTCAAAAGAATGAAAGCAGAAACCGAATTGAAACTCAAAGAGAGGCAGCATCAACAGGATGAGCAGCTGCACTCGGAGCGGATGAATTTTTATACGCGAATTACCCATGAGCTCCGCACACCATTGACACTTATTTTAGGGCCGTTGGATGATTTATCACAGGAAGGGGGACTGTCCGCAAAAAATAAAAGTTTGGTTCAGACTGTACAGAAAAGTGCGAATAGACTTTTTACGTTGGTTAACCAGCTGCTGGAGTTTCGCAAAGTGGAATCACAATTTAAACCTTTGGTACTTGAATCCGGATCTTTACGTGACTTGCTCAACGACATTATTCATAAATATAAAACACTAAACAATAAGCCGCAGCTCCAAATATTATCGGATTTTCCAGAAGTTGAAACTCGTACGCTGTTTGATGCCGAAATTATGCAATTGATTATCGATAATCTTTTATCAAACGCCTATAAATATACAGATTCAGGTCATATCAGATTGAGTCTAATATATGAGGAAACCAATCTTGCCAACTGGGCGGTATTAACGGTAGAAGATACTGGTTGTGGTATTCCTGCTAAGGATATTGAACGAATTTTTGAAAAATTTTATCAAATCTCCAAGGTTGGAGTTCAAGGTACAGGAATAGGTTTATCTTTAGTTAAGGAGTTAACAGCAATCCACCAAGGAAAGATAGGCGTAGTCAGTAAGGAAGGTGTCGGAACAACAGTGTCAGTCCGATTTTTATTAAATCGAGTGGTCGCCAAAAAATCTGAAGAGCCGGCGTCAAATGTGGAAGAAAGTCGTCCGTCGCTTGATCCTATTCGTCCGCTTATACTCTTGGTTGAGGATGATGTGGATTTGAGCGAGTACCTGGTGAAGGTGTTAAGCAATCATTATGATGTACAGACGGCCGAGAATGGGGCTACAGGTTTTGAGCGTGCTCAAGCTGTCGTTCCTGATTTAGTGTTAAGTGATGTCATGATGCCCGATATGGACGGGTTTGTTTTGGCAGAAAAGCTCAAAGCAGAGCGGGTGACAAGTCATATCCCAATTATTTTATTAACTGCAAGAGATACCGATGTGGATAGACAACGTGGTTATGAGCTTGGGATTGATTCTTATCTGACTAAGCCCATTGGGAGTATGTTATTGTTGAAACGTATTGAAAATCTTCTGCAGAAGCAAAAAACAATGAATGCCGTTGTATTGCAAAAGTTAAAATCGGATAATCCGTCGGAATTAAAAGGGGAAATGATTGAGAAAGATGATTTATGGCGTGAGAATACATTCGTTCAGGATTTTATCACTATTGTAGAAGAGCATATGCAGGATGAAGTCTTGGACGCCGCTACGCTAGCAGAACGGATGCATATGAGCCAGTCGACACTGTATCGGAAACTTAAAGGGATTACAGGGAAAAATATCAATCAACTGGTACGTAAGATCCGGATACATAAGGCAGCCGAACTGCTTCGTTCCGGAAATCACAATGTGACTGAAGTTTCCTTCTTGGTCGGTATCAATAGCGCTATTTATTTTCGTCAATGTTTTAAAGAAGAATTTGGTAAACTTCCGTCCGAATACCAAAAATCAGATGGAAAGGGGAAATAACTTCCATTAGCCAAAAAATACGCTCTTGGTGATTTTAATCAGCGATTTTGACCGAATATTATATGTTTTTTGACGGATTTATATATGTTTTGGTGCGGTAAAACTCGCTAAGTTTGGCTTATAATTCAATTATAAATCTTGGGAGGAAGGGCAGCGATGCCGCTGATATAACCACTATAAACCATGGTGTGACATCTTTTTGTCTTTTCTAACCTGATTATATTTTTTACTGTTTAATTAGCATAATTACTTTATGAACAACCTAAAAATTGTTTCTCTTTATACCTTGTTGAGCGTTGCGCCAACATTGGTATATGCACAACAAGGGAAAATTACGGGGCAGGTTTTGAACAAATCAAACGAACCGATTCTTGGCGCAAGTGTTATCGTCGAAGGGGCGGGTAAAGGGACCAAGACAGACATGTCCGGTAAGTTTGAACTCAATGCCAATAAAGGTATTCTCGTCGTATCATTTGTCGGGTATAAAACTTTAAAAATTCCATTGGATGGAAAATCAACTTTAACTATTCAGTTAGAACGTGATGAACATGTATTGGAAGATGTCGTCGTTGTAGGTTACGGTACGCAACGAAAGGCCACGTTAACGGGCTCCATTTCAGAAGTAAAGGGAAAAGATCTCGTAAAAAGTCCGCAGCCAAATCTGTCCAACTCATTAGCCGGAAGATTTTCGGGAGTGGTGATCAACAATCGTAGTGGAGAGCCTGGATATGATGGTTCATCAATCACGGTGCGGGGCCAAGCTACAACGGGTAGTAATGATGTGCTGGTTGTTGTTGACGGAGTGCCGGGGCAGATCGGAGGTCTGGAGCGCCTAGACCCAAACGATATCGAAAGTATTTCGGTGCTAAAAGATGCTTCCGCTGCAATATACGGTAATAGGGCTGCTAACGGAGTAATTTTAGTAACCACCAAACGCGGAAAGAGTGGTAAGCCATCCATCACCTATAGCGGAAACCTTGGATTTAGTTCGCCAACGAGATTGCCCAAAATGGCGGATGCCGCAACATATGCGCTATTGCGGAACGAAATCGCTTATGGTAACAGCTCTTCAGGTGGAATGAACCAAATCTATTCAGACGAGCAGATTCAAAAATTTAGGGATGGATCGGATCCTTTATTGTATCCGAATACCAACTGGGCTGATGTCGCTCTAAAAAATACCGCCTTACAAAGTCAACAAAATCTATCTATTGCTGGAGGGACGGAGGATGTCCGCTATTTTATGTCCTTAGGCTCGGTCTATCAAGACGGGATCTACAAAAAAGGTGTCACGAAATATAAGCAATATAATTTTAGAACAAATCTGGAGGCCAATATTACCGATCGATTTAAAGTTGGCCTATCGCTTTCGGGCAGACAAGAAGACCGCAAATTCCCGATTGCGTCGGCTGGAGATATTTTCCGTTCGATCTACCGTGCTTATCCGACAGTAAGTGCATATTATCCGAATGGCTTGCCTACAAGGGGCATCGAAGGCTCTAATCCAGCTTTAATGGTGACCGATATAGGTGGCACCGTGGTCAATCCCAAGCAGGTGTTTAACGGTATCCTCAAAGCGAGTTATCAACTTCCTTGGGTAGAAGGATTATCTGTAGATGGTTTTCTTTCAGTAGATAAATCCACTAATTTTAGTAAAAATTTTAGTGTTCCTTATGTTTTAAATGAATATAAGCAAGCAAAAGATAGCTATGAAGAGTCTATAGTTGGCGGAAACAACAATAAAGCTACACTGACTGAGTCGCATACGAACGAGTCGTTGATTACAAGTAATATTAAGTTGAATTTCGAACGAAAATTGGGAGATCACGCCATAAGTGCCTTTGTGGGATATGAGCAGAGTAAACGACATTTGGAGTATTTTGACGCACAGCGTTTCAATTATCTGTCTACGCAATTGCCCGAATTATCCCAAGGTGGAGCTGCTGCTACAGATTATCTCAACTCGGGATATAGCAACAATTACACCCGTCAAAGTGTTATTAGCCGTATAGCGTATAATTATAGCGAAAAGTATTTGTTTGAGGGACAGCTCAGGGCTGATGGTTCGTCAATTTTTCCTTCAAACAAGCGTTGGGGTTACTTCCCTTCCGTATCCGCTGGATGGCGAATCAGCAAAGAAGATTGGTTTTCCGACAAGATTGGATTCTTAGATGACTTAAAACTGAGAGCTTCCTACGGTAGCCTTGGAAACGATAATGTGGATGCATTCCAATATTTTGATAATTATACACTCGTAGGAAATGGCCTAGTCGCTCTTTTAGATGAGAAAAGCCAGATCGAGCCGAATGTTAAATTAGCGAAATTAGCCAATCCTGATATCACTTGGGAAGTATCGAAGAAACTTGACGTTGGACTAAATGCACAATTTCTTAAAAATTTCAAACTAGAGGCCATCTATTTCAAACAAAAGAGATCAGATATTCTGACCGAACGAAATGCATCGATTCCGGGAGTTTCAGGTATTGTCAGTCCCTATAAAGAGAGCAGTTCCAAACCATTAGTCCCTTCGGAGAATATTGGCAAGGTGAATAGCGAAGGATTTGAAGGAACTTTGTCTTATCAAAAACCGGGAGAATTTAGCTGGGGAATGTCGGGTAATTTTACCTTTGCTAAGAGTAAAATTATCTTCATTGACGAGGCAAGCGGAACGTTAGATTACCAACGTCAGACAGGACGACCTTTGGGAACTTATCTGCTCTATAATGCTATTGGATTAAATAGAACTGAGACGGATCTTAAAGGATCTCCGCAAGCTCCCGGTGCGCAAATAGGCGATTTAATTTTCGAGGATTATAATCAGGATGGTAAGATCACCGCAGATGATATGCTGCGGACAAAGTATGGAAATATACCACAGATCACCTATGGTTTTAGCTTAAATGCGGCTTATAAAAACTTTGATGCAGCAGTATTATTTTCTGGGCAGGCCAGGGTTAGCCAACATGTACTTCCCGAATCTGGTACGGTAGGGAACTTCTATAGCAGTTGGGCCGACAATCGATTTAATCCATTTAATAACCCGAATGGCACATATCCAATGGTTCCCGAACGTGCTTCTTCAGCGGTCAGCGGAGGCCTGTATGGAAATAACTTTTGGTTGAATAATGCTTCCTTCCTACGGTTAAAAAATGTCGAAATAGGATATACCCTGCCACATGAGGTTCTTTCGCGATGGAAACTGGGTGGACTGCGCTTCTACGCGAATGGATTCAATCTGTTGACTTGGACAAAAGTGAAGGATTATGATCCTGAGGGAAGTAGCGGAAGCGGACAATTTTATCCGCAGCAACGAATTATTAATGTAGGTGTAAATTTAAAATTCTAAGGAGGAACACAACAGATGAAATCTTTAAGTAAATATTTTCTGCCCTTGGCTTTGGGAACGACTATCTTTTCAGCTTGCAACAAAAATTTGTTGGACGTTACAGCAACTGATCGTATTTCTACAGAAGCGATTGAAACAGATACAGCCGTTTTAGAAGCTTTTGTCATCAATAGATATATTGGTGAGAAAATAATATCCAATGAGGCAGATGGTACTAATCCGGGCTTCGGTCGCGGATTTGAATATGCCCTGTGGTCTTCCCTGACCGACGAATCCATGTATACGAATGATGATAATACCTGGCTTATTACCCGAGGACAATTGTCTCCAGAAAATTTGGGTGCTGCCGGATCGCTTTGGGGGCGTAGCTACCGAAGTATCCGTGAGTGCAATTACGCTAAAAAAGTCTTGGCTAATATACAGATGAGTACATTGCATAAGCGCCAATTGGAAGGTGAGATCCAATTTATAAGAGCATTTAGGTACCATGATCTCATTCGAAATTTTGGACGCGTTGTGTTGGTGGGAGATACAGTATATGGATTGAAGGATGATCTGACCAAAGCAAGTCTTTTTGAAAGAAAATCCATGCAAGAAGGTATGGATTATGTAATCAAGGAATTAAATGAAGCGATTGAAAAGCTGCCTGCTGAAAATAACGACAAAACCTGGGTCACTGGGCGGGCCACAAAGGCTGCAGCTATGGCTTTAAAAGCGAGATTACTTTTGTATGCTGCAAGTCCATTGTATAATGTAGGAACCTGGGCAGCCGCTGCCCAGGCAGCGCAGGAGGTGATCGCCCTTAATAAGTACAAGCTATACACGGGCGGATACCAATCGTTGTTTTTAACAGATCGAAATCCAGAAACTATTTTTGCAAGATACTACACCAAAAATGCCAATCACGTGCACCTCGAAATTGCCAACGGACCGAATGGCTATGGCGGATGGGGCGGAAATACACCATACCAAAACTTGGTCGATGCCTATGAGATGAAAAATGGAAAAGCCCCTTTCAATGAGGACGGCAGCGTAAACTCGGCTTCAGGTTACGATCCGAAAAATCCTTATGTTAACCGCGACCCCCGTTTTGACGCGACTATTTTATACAATGGCGCTTTATACAGGGGTAGAGCCGTGGAAACATTTATACCAAAAGGGCAAGATAGTCCGCAAGGAACTGACAATTGGAATACTTCTAAAACAGGGTACTATCTGCGGAAATTTATGAACGATGCTTATCCGCTTCAAAATCCTTGGGGTAATGCGGGATTTCAACCTTGGAATTACTTCCGCTATGCGGAAGTCCTTTTGAATTTTGCAGAAGCAGCAAATGAAGCTTATGGTCCAGATGTGTTGCCTGCTGGTGGTAGCTTAACAGCGAGACAGGCTTTAAATTTGGTTAGAACACGGCCATCTGTCGATATGCCCGAAATTCCTATAGGTCAGTCAAAAGATGAATTTAGAAAGCAAGTGCGTTACGAGCGCAGAGTAGAGTTAGCGTTTGAAGAGCATCGTTTTTATGATGTCAGAAGATGGAAGATTGCGATGGTAACAGAAAATATCCCCGCTTATGGCGTTACTATAGATAAAAATAGTGAGGGTTTTACGTATACGCGCAAGGAAGCGCTTTCAGGACGCCGATTTGAAGAAAAGCACTATTGGCTACCGATTCCACGGTCTGAGATATTATCGTCAAATGGACAATTGGAGCAAAATCCTGGCTATTAATTATTTGTTTCAGTAAGTTAATCATCCTCTTGGTTCTGTAAGAAGAATCAAGAGGATATTTTTGAGAAATAAATCAACCTTTAATAAATCTATACCTTATGCGATTAACACTTATTACGTTTTTATTGATGAACATTGCGGCGGCAGTTTACGCACAAGAATACAAGTATGGCCCAGCAGAAAAAGATTTTGCGGGTTACCTCTTCGCTTATTTTAAAGGGAACGCTGTAGCTGATGAGGCTGTGTGTTTTGCCATTAGCACTGATGGCTATACGTATAGAGCTCTAAATGATAATCAACCCATCTTAGATTCAAAGCTTATCAGCAAAACTGGTGGTGTACGAGACCCACATATTCTTCGTGGCCACGATGGGAAAACATTTTATATGGTACTGACTGACATGACCTCCTCCAAAGGCTGGGATTCCAACCGCGGAATGGTCTTGTTAAAGTCCCAAGACCTCGTACATTGGTCGCATCAAATAATCGATATTCAGCAGCGCTTTAAAGGCCAGGAAGCCTTGAAAAGGGTTTGGGCACCACAGACAATATTTGATCCTTCGGTAGGGAAATATATGGTGTATTGGTCTATGCAGCATGGAAACGATCCCGATATCATTTATTACGCTTACGCAAATAAGGAATTTACCGATTTTGAGTCCGATCCTAAAGTACTTTTTCTGCCGAAAAACGGTAAATCTTGTATTGACGGCGATATTATTGAAAAGAATGGTCTCTTCTACCTCTTTTACAAAACCGAAGGACATGGCAATGGTATCAAACTGGCGATAACAGATTCACTTACGTCAGGAAGATGGATTGAACAGCCAGGATATAAACAGCAGACAAACGATGCTGTGGAAGGATCTAGTGTCTTTAAGATCAATCAGTCAGATAAATACATCCTGATGTATGATGTATATGGCAAAGGAAAATATCAATTTTGTATCTCTGATGATTTGGATAGTTTTAAAGTGATTGATCATGAAATTGTTATGGATTTTCATCCAAGACATGGTACCATTATCCCTGTTTCCAGACAAGAACTGCTTGATCTGACTAGCAAATGGGGGAAACCAAAAGACATTCAATTCACTTTTAGAAAGAATCCAGTTTTGGATGGTTTTTATGCCGATCCAGATGTACTTTATTCCAATAAAACCAAAAAATACTACATTTACCCGACAAGCGATGGTTTTGACGGTTGGGGCGGCTATTATTTTAAGACCTTTTCGTCCCCAGACCTCAGCAAGTGGAAAGACGAGGGGGTGATTTTGGACTTGAAAAAAGATGTTGCCTGGGGCCCTAGAAATGCCTGGGCGCCAACGATTACAGAAAAGAAAATTAAGGACGACTATAAATACTATTATTATTTCACGGCGGCGCAAAAGATAGGCGTTGCGGTAGCAGATTTGCCGACAGGGCCTTTTAAGGATTCGGGAAAGCCATTGATAGATTTTAAACCTGAAGGTGTAAAAGGTGGTCAGGAGATAGATCCCGCAGCGTTTAACGATCCAAGATCTGGTAAAAGCTATTTATATTGGGGAAATGGCTATCTAGCGGTAGCTGAACTCAACAGAGATATGGTTAGCATCAAGAAAAAAACGCTAAAAGTCATAACTCCCGATAAGACCTTTCGCGAAGGTGCATATGTAGTCTACCGTAAAGGTCGCTATTATTTCTTTTGGTCAGAAGACGATACTCGGAGTGAAAATTATCGGGTGCGTTATGGAACCGCCTCTACCCCCGATGGGCCAATCACTGTTCCCGAAAATAATCTAGTCTTACAAAAAGATCCCGCAAAGGGGATATATGGAACTGGGCATAATTCCATTTTGCAGATTCCAGGTAAAGATGAATGGTATATTGTTTACCATCGTTTTAATTATCCCAAAGGTATCGATATGGGTGACGCTGCAGGATTCAATCGCGAGGTGTGTATGGATCGGTTGTATTTTGACGATGAGGGCCATGTAATACCAGTAGTTCCCACACTTTAATCACTAAACCTAATGTAAATATAAATAAAATGAAAAGAATAATAAGAAAGTTGGCTGTCTTAGCAATCTCCAGTTATATAGGTATCCATACCCTATATGCACAGCCGGGGTTTGGCATCGCCGAACGTGTAAACTCAGACTGGCGCTTCCATTTGGGAGATATGGAGATAAAAGCGGGAACGGAAATGGATCGCGCTGGATGGCAGCAGGTGAGTTTGCCGCATGATTGGAGTGTAAAATACCCGTTAAGTCCTAATTTAGCCAGCGCGACAGGATATTTGCCCGGCGGCATAGGATGGTACCGAAAACAATTGACGATACCCGCAGAAGATCAGGGTAAAAAGATTTTTATCTATTTTGAGGGAGTGTACAACCGAAGTGAAGTTTTTGTCAATGGTAAATCTGTTGGCAAAAGGCCCAATGGTTATGTGTCCTTTTCTTACGATATTACGCCATACATTGAATTTGGCAAAGAAAATACCATAGCCGTTAGGGTAGACCATAGCCAAAGTGCCGATTCGCGGTGGTATACAGGGTCTGGGATCTATCGGGATGTATGGATTGTTAAGGCCAATCCGATGCATATCGACCAATGGGGCGTGTACGCCTATCCAGAAATAAAAGGTGAAAAGGGAATTTTAAATACCGAAGTAACTGTGGTCAATAGCGCTTCCGCATCTTCTGCAATTGCAGTCGAGCAGCAGTTGGTTGACATGACAGGGCGTATTGTCGCAAAAAAAACACAGAAAGTACAAATCGGAGCCAGTGATAAGGCAACCGTACAACAGCAGTTGGCCGTGTCGAACCCCAAACTATGGAGTTTGGATCAACCCAATCAATATACCTTGCGGACAATTGTGACGCAAAATGGCCAGCAGATCGATCAGTCGGAGGTGAAGACCGGTTTCAGAGCATTCACGTTCGATGCGAACAAAGGGTTTGCTTTAAATGGAGAGCGGATGAAGGTAAAAGGAGTGTGTTTGCACCACGACGCTGGCGTATTGGGCGCTGAAGTGTATCCAGAAGTATGGCGTCGACGTCTCCTAACCTTAAAATCGCTGGGAGTCAATGCTATTCGTACAAGCCATAATCCGCAGGCATCTTCGTTGTATGCACTATGTGACGAGCTTGGTCTTTTGGTGATGGACGAAGCGTTTGACGAATGGGAATTTCCAAAAAGAAAATGGTTGCAGGGGTGGAATTTTGGTACGCCCGGCTTTCAAGGATCATACGATTTTTTTGAATCTTGGGGAGAGCAGGATCTTGCCGACATGGTCAAAAGAGATCGGAATCACCTTTCAATTTTTGCGTGGAGTATAGGCAATGAAGTGGATTATCCAAATGATCCTTATTCACATCCTATTCTTAACGGAGAAAAGAAAGAGGGTGGCTTTACACAAGCTTCGTATGGGGGCTACAAAAAGGATGCACCCGATGCGATGCGGTTGGGTGATATTGCCAAACGCTTGGTCGCGGTTGTAAAAAAATACGATAAAAGTAGAGCGGTTACAGCAGGGCTTGCAGGTGTAGCAATGTCTAACGAAACTGCCTATCCGGGTGCACTTGACATCGCTGGATACAATTATACAGAAAGCCGCTATCAACTGGATCACAAACGCTTTCCCGAACGCGTCATTTTCGGCAGCGAAAATAGGCATGATCTTTCTGCTTGGTTAGCAGTACGTGACAATGCGCATATTTTTGGTCAATTTCTATGGACTGGGATCGATTATCTCGGCGAATCTGGACGTTGGCCTTCCCGTGGATTCTATTCAGGACTGCTAGATTTTGCGGGATTTGTCAAACCGAGAGGTTATTATCGCCAATCGCTGTGGTCGGACAAACCCATGGCTTACTTAGGTACTTATCCATTGAAGGGAGGGGCAGGAGCAACCGATGTGTGGTCGGCATTGGAGTCGGAGGAAGGACAGCGAAAGAATGAAGCCCCTTCTATGGACGCTTGGCCAATTTGGAATTATCAAGAGGGGCAACAAATTCGGGTCGTTTGCTACACCAATAGTGCGCTGGCACGATTAGAACTCAATGGTAAGCTTGTTGGCGAAGAAAAGAAATATGATGAGAAAACAGGTATTATCTTTTGGGATATTCCCTATACTTCGGGCAAATTGGAAGTTGTGGGTTTCGACAATCATAAAAAGGAGATCATCCGTCATGCAATACAGTCAACTCAACGGCCTACGGCTATTCATGCCGCCGTACTAGGAGAGCAAGACATAAAATCAGGCGCAATCATTCAAATTGCCTTACAGTTGGTAGATGCCAACGATGAACCCGTAATACTATCAGAAGATGAAATAACCTGCGACCTCATTGGAAATGCACGATTGCTGGGAATGGAAGCAGGAAATAATGCCGACATGGGCGATTATACAGATAACAAACAGCGGGTATATCATGGTAAAATGATTGCTTATGTTCAAGCATTGGGTCAATCTGGCGATAAAGTCGATATAAGGTTCACATCACCGTGGCTAAAAACGGCAACTATACAGTGTCTGATAAAATAAGGACATAATAAATAACCAGAAATGTGAATTTGAGCTATTTTAATTAGCGTTTCAAATCTTAAATAAAAAGAGCATTGGAAATTTTTCCAATGCTCTTTTTTTATTTAACCTGAATTGATAACTGGACTTCGTTATAAAATAGCGTAATATGATAATATTAAATAAAAAAAATTATTAAATACTTTTTTTATTGTAAATTTTATTATTAATTTAGCTTCACTATAAATCTAAAGACTGACTCAATTATATTCATGCGTTTAATCATATGCCTTTTATGTGCCGTTGGTACGATGTTGGCCAAAGGACAAGAGCTTTATACGTTACAGTCTGCTCATCTTTCTGGAGTAGATTCCGGCTACGTCTATATACCAAAGATGAAGCCGGACAACCGTGCCTTACCTGTTGTATATGTGCTGCACAGTCATGGGGCAAATTATAAAAGTGTTTCAAAATTTGTAGATTTTCAGGCATTGAGCGATCAATATGGCTTTGTGGTGGTATGCCCTGACGGTCTTCGGACGAGCTGGTTTTTAGACAGTCCACAAAAAGGCGGAGCACAATTTGGTCGGTTCCTGACAGGGGAATTAATGCCTTACATACAGGGCAAATATCATACGGATCGGGACAACTCATTTATTACGGGTGTGAGTATGGGGGGGCATGGTGCACTTTGGCTCTTTTTTAACTATCCATCATTTTTTAAAAGTGCTGGTAGCAGTTCGGGAGTTGTCAATCTGAGACATTCGGCTTTCAAGAAGACAAGTCTAGCCCAACATTTAGGTCAATACAGCGATCAAAATCCATTATTCGATCGTTTTAGTGTCATCCATAATGTCCATAAGATCGCTGGGAGTGAAAAGACATTTATTTTTGATTGTGGTACTGAAGATTATCTATATGGGGCCAATAAGTCCCTTCGGGATAGTTGTGATGTACTCAAGATCAAAGCGACTTATATTGCGCAACCCGGCGCTCATACCTCTGGCTACTGGGCCAAAACCATTCCGGTTCATTTCGCTTATTTTAATCGTCTGATCCATTAATCGATAACCTATATGTTTCATTCACCTTATACTGATCCTTTAGTCCGACAACAAAATAATGTATCTCTGGTCCTTAAACCGGTATTTGGTGCGTATTTTTTAAATTATTTACTGCAATTAACCTTCATATGAATTGGTTTAAATCTTTTTTTTCTATTTTATTGATTTCTGTCACACTCTCCTCGCAGGGGCAGGCTGTTGCTTCATACGATGTCTTGATTGTGGGAGGGGGAGCAAGTGGTGTTTCTGCGGCTTTGCAAGCTGCCCGTTTGGGAAGTAAGGTCCTTATGGTGGAAGAGACAAGCTGGTTGGGTGGTATGCTCACTGCCGCTGGGGTCTCCGCTATTGATGGTAACCATCGTATGCCTTCGGGAATATGGGGCGAATTTAGGGCAGAACTTTATGCTTATTATGGTGGTCCAAAGGCAGTGGAAACAGGCTGGGTAAGCAATACGCTATTTGAGCCTTCGGTCGGTAATCGCTTGTTAAAAAAGATGGTTGGAGCCGAAAAAAATATTGCCGTTTGGTATAAAAGTACCCTTTTAGACCTGAAAAAACAGCCTAAAGGCTGGACCGTTGCCATTGAACGGGAAGGGAAAAAGAAAACCGTAAACGCTTCTATTCTAGTCGATGCGACGGAATTGGGGGATCTCTTGCCGCGTGCGGGTGTTGCTTACAGCATCGGTATGGATAGCCGCTACGATACGAAAGAAGAATTTGCTCCCGAAAAGGCCAATTCAATAATTCAAGACCTTACTTATGTCGCTATCCTGAAAGACTATGGTGCCGATCCAAAGAGATTGCTAAAGAAACCTCAAGGTTATGATCCTAAAGAGTTTGAACATGCCTGTGATGTTAAAGATCCTGCTTCACACAGCAATACGCCTATCATCAATTGTGATCAAATGATTACCTATGGCAAATTGCCGAATGGAAAATACATGATAAACTGGCCTAAAGAAGGAAATGATATCTACCTGAATATTATCGAGATGTCGCCAAAGGCGAGGGCGGTGGAATTGCAAAAGGCGAAAGATCATACCTTACGTTTTGTATATCATCTTCAAAGTCAGCTGGGTTTTAAAAACTTGGGGCTTGCCGATGATGAATATGATACGGCCGATAAACTTCCCTTTATTGCTTATCATCGCGAGTCTAGACGTGCTAAAGGCTTGGTGCAGCTTACATTGCCTTATGTGCAGAGTCCTTATCAGCAGGAGCTGCCTTTGTACCGCACAGGTGGGATAGTAGGCGATTATACCATCGATCATCATCACCTGAAGAACCCGGATGCACCCAAAATTGATTTTGTTAAGATTCGGGTACCATCCTACAATGTACCCCTTGGAAGTTTGATTCCTGAGAAAATAGCGGATTTTATTGTTGCTGAAAAAAGCATCAGTGTGAGCAATATTGTGGCTGGGGCCACCCGCCTTCAGCCAGTTGTATTGGGTATTGGTCAAGCTGCTGGAGTGCTGGCGGCGCTGTCTGCAAAACAAGGTGTTACGCCCAAAGATCTTTCATTAAGGGAGGTCCAGCAAGTACTTTTGGACCATCATGCCTATCTCATGCCCTTTATCGATGTTGATCCAAAAGATAGTCGTTTTCAGGCAATCCAACGTGTTGGAGCAACCGGGATTCTTAAAGGAAAAGGGGTGCCCTACAAATGGGCCAATCAGACTTGGTTCTATCCCGAACACCGCATAAGCGAAGTAGACCTGATCGACGGTATGCGTAGTTATTATCCATCGGCCGATAAAGTCGCTGGCTCGGGTGCCGATGTCACAGCAGAATTTTTTGCGGCTCTATTGCTCCAGGTCGACCCCACTTTGAATAAAAATAAAGTCTGGTCCGTCATTGCAGCAAAAGAAAATCAAGTGTTAACACGGGCTCAAGTGGCGGTTGTGTTGGATCATATCCTAAAGCCGTTTGAACGGCCGGTGGATTTTACCGGCCAATTTATAGCAACAAAAAAATGATTTCCGAACGCATAGAAAAACGAGATGATACCAATTTTACCAAATTCTACAACCACTCCACAGCAGCGAAACGATAGTTTGGATGTTCTGCGGGGAATTGCCATCCTTTTAATGGTGCTTTCATCGAGCATTTCATTTGGAAACCTTCCTGCTTGGATGTACCATGCACAGGTGCCCCCGCCCAAACATGTATTTGATCCCAGTATAGCAGGTATAACCTGGGTAGATCTGGTTTTTCCGATTTTCCTTTTTACGATGGGGGCGGCCATCCCATTGGCTATGCGGAAAAAAGTGGCTAACCTAAACGCTTTGCCTATCGCGGGTACAATTTTTAAGCGTTTTGTTGCTTTATTCTTTTTCGCCTTATTTTCTTTTTATATGCGCGCTTGGGTTATGAGTGGAGAGCCTGCTGCGTCACAGTATATCTTGTCAATCGTGGGGTTTGTCCTGCTCTTTGCACTCTATGCCGATTTAAAGTCGTATTTACCGATGCGGACCGCGAGACTTGTTCACATAGTGGCCCTGTTGCTATCTGTAGGGATGCTATATCTGTTGTATGCACAAACGGATAGATTTACCCTCCAGAAGACAGATATTATTATTCTGGTACTGGCCAATATGGCTTTGTTTGGAACGCTGTGGTGGTGGCTGACGGCAAAATCCATCTGGTTACGTATGGCGATTTTACCATTTATTATGGGCGTTTTTTTGGGATCCAAAGAAGTTGGTAGTATCAACGAATTTATCTACAAACTCAGCCCTGCGACGTGGCTTTATCAATTTTATTACCTCAAATACCTCTTTATTATCCTTCCGGCTACAGTTGTCGGCGAGTGGATTATTGCTGATACGTCGTTAGCCGACAAATCCAGGATGCAGCGGTCTCAACTGGCATTACAAGGCTTGCTCTGTGCACTTCTAATTGGGCTGAATGTCTTCAATCTATACATGCGCTATCTCGATATCAATATGGGAGTTACCCTGATGTTGATCTTTTCACTATGCTTCTGTTCAGGTGTTTTTTGGAAGGGCGAAGTACTGACACTGCAGGCAAAAATGGCTATGCTCGGAAGCTATCTGCTTTTTTTAGGACTGATCTTCGAAGCGTATGAGGGGGGAATAAAAAAGGATTATTCCACATACAGCTATTATTTTGTCTGTACGGGCTTAGCCTGTTATGCGCTAACAATGCTGTGTTGTATCGAGAAACTTGCTTTTGGAAAATCGCTGTTTCGAGGTATAGCACTGGTTGGTAAAAATCCGATGGTCGCCTATACCGCAGGAAATCTAGTGTTGATCCCACTATTGGCGCTTACGGGACTACAGAGCGCTCTTGATCAGATGGGGGCACAGGGTGTTTTTTGGGGAGTGATGCGCGGTGTATTATTCACCGGAATCGTGGCGCTTTTGACGATCGTGAGCAGCCGGTTAAAACTTTATTGGAAGTCATAAAATGAATGAATTATTAGAACAAACGGTGGAGCTTCGCAAAGGGCGTAAGGCGCTTCCGCCTATTTTTTGGATCTCCACAACATGGTTTGCCATGGGGCTACCTTTTGTTGCCCTTTCGGGTGCGAGCTCCATTATGTATAAAAATTTGGGGGTATCGGACGCGCAGATTGCTTTTTGGACCTCATTGATTATGCTGCCCTGGACAATAAAACCTTTATGGGGGCCTTTTTTGGAGCTGTATAAGACCAAGAAATTTTTTGTCTATACCACGCAGATACTCACGGGGCTACTCTTTGGTCTGCTTGGTCTTACGCTGCAGTTGGATCATTTCTTTAGCTTCTCCATTGCCTTATTGACACTGATTGCATTCAGTGGTTCCACACATGATACCGCAGCCGACGGGGTATATCTGAACGAACTGAATGTAAAACAACAGGCAAAATATGTCGGCTGGCAAGGTGCCTTCTATAATGTGGCCAAAGTTTTTTCTGGCGGCGTACTCGTTTATTTGGCGGGGCAATTGGAGCAGGAAATCGGCATTAAATCCGCGTGGATGGTGGTGATGTTTGCTTATGGATTTATTATGTTGGGGATTGGATTGTACAGTATACGTGCTTTACCTGCTCACGATGAAGCACCAAAATCCACTTCTTTAAAAGAGGGAATGGATACGCTTAAAGACGTTATCATAACTTTTTTTCAGAAAAAGAATATTTGGTTTAGCTTGCTTTTTATTGTCTTTTATCGTTTTGCCGAAGGGCAGGCCATTAAGATCACCCCCTTATTTTTTAAAGCGCAACGTACCGAAGGTGGGCTTGGCCTGAGTACTTCGGAAATTGGATTACTTTATGGCGTATTTGGTGCCATAGCCTTTGTGTTGGGGTCGATTGTCGCAGGGCACTTTGTATCCAAAAAGGGCTTAGACCGGAGGACACTTATGATCCTTTGTGCCTTCTTTAATGTTCCATTTGTAGCTTATGCATTTCTTGCGATCACATTGCCGACGAACCTTTATCTCATAGCTGCTGCTGTCGCCATAGAGTACTTTGGATATGGTTTTGGCTTTATCGGAATTATTCTTTTTATCATGCAAAATATTGCCCCAGGCAAATATAAGATGGCACACTACGCTTTCGGAAGCGGACTTGTTAATCTGGGATTTATGATTCCTTCGATGATCAGCGGCTGGCTGAGTGATCATTTGGGCTATAAAGAATTTTTTATCTGGGTGTTGATTTCTACTATTCCAGCCTTTTTGGTTTCCTGGTGGGTACCACTGCGAAAACCCGAAAAAGAGCATACCGACGAAAATAATTAATGCATATGAACAGACTTTCTTATAGGAACTGGAAGGCCCTATTGTTGCCTTTTTTTTTACCGGCATTGACTTTAGCGCAATCAAAGGGTATTGATTCTACGTTTGATAATCAGCATTATCGCGCAAGGCTTGAGTTTTTTAAAGCGATGCCCAATCAGAAGGACGAAATCGTTTTCCTTGGCAATAGCATTACCGAAGGTGGAAAATGGCAAGAAATCCTCCAGCGGAAGCATGTGATCAATCGTGGGATTAGCGGTGATGTGACTTACGGTATTTTAGCACGACTAGACGAGATATTAGCGTCCAGACCACGAAAAATATTTCTGCTCTGTGGGGTGAACGACATGAAAAGAGGAATACCGCTTTCCATTATTTCAACGAATATAGAAAGGATAATAAAGCAGGTTAAAAAGCAGTCGCCAAATACAGCGCTTTTTGTGCAGGGACTTCTACCTGTGAATGAATCTTTACTGCCAAAAATCTATGAAGAGGTTCGGAATGACAAGATCGTGCTACTGAACAAAGCTTTGAAAGAATTGTGTACGGCACATCAAGTTCATTTTGTAGACTTACAGCCGATATTGTTGGACGGTAATGGGGAACTAAAAGCTGAGCTAACAATTGATGGCTTACATCTGAAGCAAGCCACCTATTTAATTTGGTCCAATTATTTAAAACAGCAAAAGCTATTATGAGATCATTGGAATTTTTTAAGGCGTATCGTGTTTTCCAAGGTTGCTTCCTCATTGGAATATATCTATCGGTATTTTCCCAGTCCCTCTCAGCTCAGGAGACTAAAATAGATAGCAGTTACGCCAACTGGTATTATCAACAACGAATGGCTTATTTCGAACAAAGTCCAACAATTAAAGGAGCGATCGTGTTTTTGGGAAATAGTATTACTGAACGGGCAGAATGGCAGGAATTGCTTGCAGATTCAAAATATCCTGTACTGAACAGGGGGATAGGCGGAGATAATTCGTTTGGGATTCTTGCGCGTATAGATGAGGTGTTGCGCGGACGTCCACGGGCAATTTTTCTGATGGATGGCATTAATGACCAATTCCGAAAGCTTCCGCAGGAAGTGTCGGTCAATAACTACAAGCGTATCATTAAACGAATAAAAAAGATCTCACCAAAGACCCTTATCTATCTTCAGAGTGCTTTACCGATCAATGAAGAACTAACAAAAGAGCCTTATACAAAAGGTAGAAATGTGTTGGTTCCGATCTTAAATGAAAAACTAAGACAGCTTGCAGCAGATGAAAATATCCCATTTGTCGACCTCTGCCCACTTTTTCAGGACAATGCGCGAAAACTTAACGCAATTTACTCAGCTGATGGTGTGCATCTGATACCCAGTGCATATATAAAATGGGTACAATTATTAAAAGAAAAGAAATATTTATGAGAATTACAGGGACATTTATTGACGAGATTTCCCACGATATTCCGCACCAGAATTGGGGTCCGGAAGAGTGGGATCGGGATTTTGCATATATGAAGGCAATTGGTATAGACACTGTTATTATGATTCGCAGTGGCTATCGTAAATTTATAACCTATCCATCGGCTTATCTGATGGACAAATATGGCTGTTTTAAACCATCATTGGATCTTGTAGAGCTTTATCTGCAGCTTGCAGACAAGTATGAGATGAAATTCTATTTTGGACTTTATGATAGCGGTATTTATTGGGAGACCGGAGACCTAAGTCACGAAATCGATGCCAACCAATATGTAATTGAAGAGGTTTGGGCTAAATATGGGCATTATAAAAGCTTCGGTGGATGGTATATCAGTACGGAAATCAGTCGTAAAACGAAAGGGGCTGTTCATGCTTTTCGTACACTTGGGTTACAGTGCAAGACCGTCAGTGGGGGCTTGCCGACATTTATATCGCCCTGGATTGATGGGAAAAAAGCTGTGCTTGCCGCTTCTCCCGAGCTTAGTAAAGCCGATGCAGTTTCGGTATTGGAGCACGAACGGGAATGGGGCGAAATTTTTGAAGGTATACAAGGAGCTGTCGATGCAGTGGCCTTTCAGGATGGACACATTGATTACGATGAGCTTCCCGATTTCTTTGAGGTCAATAAGAAATTGGCTGATAAATATGGTATGGCCTGTTGGACGAATGCCGAATCTTTTGACCGGGATATGCCGATCAAATTTTTGCCGATCAAGTTTGATAAACTAAGGCTAAAACTTGAGGCTGCAGCAAAGGCGGGTTATGATAAGGCTATTACTTTCGAATTTGCTCACTTTATGAGTCCACAGTCCGCTTATTTACAGGCAGGACACCTTTACAATCGGTACCGGGAATATGCCTTGAACCACAATTGGTGATAGGGATCGCGTGTTTACAGCATGCGAAATGACGACAAAAGCAATCTCGAAGAAGTCAGAGAACAAGAATAGCATTATTGATAAGAGTAGGCCAGAGATTTTAAATGGCCTTTAAAGAGCAAATTCATTTATACATGAATCATTATAGTACAATTTATAAAGACGAATTATTTAATCATATTCTTCCTTTCTGGACGGAGCATTCGCTCGATAGGGAGTATGGGGGCTATTTTACCTGTCTGGATAGAAGAGGTGGAGTTTTTGATACGGATAAGTTTATGTGGCTGCAGGGGCGGCAAGTTTGGCTCTTTTCGAGTATTTACAACAAAATTGAAACACGGTCATCCTGGTTGGATATTGCAGTTCATGGTGCCAGCTTTATGGAAAAACATGGACGTGACGAAGAGGGAAACTGGTATTTTTCGCTTGATCGACAAGGGAAGGCACTTGTGCGGCCCTATAATATTTTTTCCGATTGCTTTGCTGCAATGGGATTTGGTGCCCTGTATACAGCAACCCAGGAGCAGCGTTACGCGGAAATTGCGCAAGACACCTTTCATAATATATTGAAACGTCGAACACATACCAAGGGCATATACGATAAGGCTGTTCCAGGGACACGTCCATCAAAGAATTTTGCTTTGCCTATGATCTTGAGCAATCTCTCCATCGAACTGGAGCATTTATTGGAACCTAACCTGGTGCAGGAATTGATTGAGGATATCGTGGTGGAGGTAATGGATGTATTTTATAAAGAGGAGCAGGGGCTTGTCTTTGAAAATGTAAGTCCCAATGGTTCATTGCTGGATAGTTTTGAAGGAAGATTGCTCAATCCGGGACATGCGATAGAGGCCATGTGGTTTATGATGGATCTGGGAGAAAGATTGCAGCGACCAGCGTTGATTGAAAAAGCCATGCGTATTGGTCTTCGTATGTTGGAGTATGGATGGGATGAGAAATATGGAGGTATATTCTACTTTATGGATGCGCAGGGTAAACCGACCCAGCAGTTGGAATGGGACCAGAAGTTATGGTGGGTGCACTGTGAAACACTGGTATGTATGGCGAAAGCTTGGGTACTAACGGGAAATGAAGAGGCTAAACGTTGGTTCGAACGGGTTCATGAATATACCTGGACGCATTTTAGGGACCCCGAACATGGCGAATGGTTTGGCTACCTCAATCGAAGAGGTGAGGTATTGCTCGATCTCAAAGGCGGAAAATGGAAGGGATGCTTTCATGTACCTCGTGCCTTATGGAAGGTATATGAGGTGTTTGAAAAAGCAAAAATAATCGTGTAACTTAACTGGTATGGATGCTCTCAATGGAATAAATGCGTTGACCTTAGTTTTCGCAGCGATATTGATCTTTGCGATCGCGTATCGTTTTTATGGCTTGTTTCTAGCAAATAAGCTGCTCAGGTTGAATGGAAGTCGCCAGACACCGGCGGTGGAGTTTGCTGATGGCCATGATTATGTGAAAACCGATAAAAAAGTGTTGTTTGGCCATCATTTCGCTGCGATAGCTGCGGCAGGACCACTAGTTGGTCCAGTTCTCGCGGCACAGTTTGGTTATCTGCCGGGCGCTCTGTGGATATTAATTGGTTGTGTATTAGGTGGCGGTGTGCACGATATGGTCGTGCTTTTCGCTTCTGTACGACATAAAGGCGAAAGTTTGGCAACCATTGCCTCCAAGGAGGTCAGTAAACCTATTGGCACTATTGCTGGTATCGCCGTACTTTTTATTTTGATCCTAACGTTGGCCGGATTATCGCTGGCCTGTATCAGTGCAATGCACGAGGCACCATGGTCTTTATTTACGATTGTACTGACAATGCCCATTGCTATTTTAATGGGCTTGATGATGCGCTATCGGGAGGGCTCGGTGACCTTGGCGAGTATCATTGGTGGTATCTTGCTTATTGCAGGTATTATAGCCGGTCATCACCTGATGCAGGTTCCAACTTTTCACGCACTTTTCAACTGGGATGTGAAAACGATCTCTATCGGTATTGCTGTATATGGTTTCTTCGCTTCAGTATTGCCCATCTGGCTATTATTGGTTCCGAGAGATTACCTGTCGACCTATCTCAAAATAGGTACAATTATTATGCTGACGGTAGGAATATTTTTTGTTGCACCAACAATTCAGATGCCCGCCTTGACCTCATTTATCCATGGTGGCGGACCTGTAATTTCAGGACCTGTCTTGCCCTTTATCTTTATTGTGATTGCCTGTGGAGCCATATCAGGGTTCCACGCTATTATCGCAACCGGGACGACGCCCAAAATGATCGGTAATGAACGTGAGATCTTGTTTGTGGGGTATGGCGCTATGCTTGTTGAGGGCTTTGTTGCCTTGATGGCCTTGATTGCAGCTTGTACGTTGATGCCTGGTGATTATTTTGCAATCAATACGCCGGTAGCCGATTATGCACAGTTTCTAGCGCAGCACCCCCATCTTTCAGCTGTGGATTTACCACATTTTATAGACAGAATAGGTGTAGATCTGCACGGTAGGACGGGCGGGGCAGTGTCGTTGGCTGTAGGGATGGCTCATATCTTCGATAAGGTTCCTTTTATGAACGATATAATGGCCTATTGGTATAATTTTGCTATCATGTTTGAAGCTGTTTTTATTCTTACGGCGATTGATGCAGGTACCAGGGTGGGACGTTTTTTTCTACAGGAAATGCTTGGAACTGTTTTCCCTAAATTTAGCGATAAAAACTGGAAACCAGGTGTATGGATTTGCAGTGCCCTGTTTACGTTTTCCTGGGGATATTTGGTTTATACCGGTAACGTAAGTAGCATTTGGCCATTATTTGGTATTAGCAATCAGCTCTTGGCAGCCTGTGGTCTGATTGTATGTACAACGATGCTCATCCGGATGAATAGACGAAAATATGTCTTGTTTGCAGCCGTTCCCGGTGTCTTTATGGCCGTGATTACATTTTGGGCCGGCTATCTTCAGGTGGTACAAGGATATGTGCCTAAAGGACAGTACCTACTGGCGGGCTTGGCCGTAGCAGCGATGTCATTGATGGCGATTGTATTTATCGGAACGTTTAAGAAGTGGATATACCTTGCACAAAGGAAAGAGCAGGTGAAAGATCAATATGGAGAGGTTGTGAAGGAGATTGTAGAAAGATAAAGTAGCGTGGATTTCAGTGAAATCCACGCCTTATGTCTTAATCGATAATAGAAAGCAGACGGTCCCGAATGAGAAGGCAAGCTCCAAAGGCCGCAAGTTTTTCCCCATTATTTGAATAAGCAAGTTTGGTGTCCTTGTTGACAATGGATAATGAAAACTTATTGACTGCATTTTTCAGCGGTAACATCAGATATTCCTCACTCTTGGCTAAAATACCACCTACGATGATGATTTCTGGATTGAAAATATTGATCAATGTAGCAAGTCCACGACCTAATTTTTCCCCAAGTTCATTGATCAACTCAATAGCGAGATTGTCATCTTTTTTTGCAGCAGCGATAATATCGCTGAGCCGGATATCTTCCAGATCATTGAATTTTTTTGTTAGGATGCTCGTTGCGCCATTTTGCAGTGCTGCTATTACACGGTTTCTAAGTGCAAAACCAGATGCTTCCGTTTCGAGGCAACCCTTTTTTCCGCAGCGACAGATGATATCGTTGTCAAAAATGGGAATATGTCCAAATTCACCCGAGAAACCCGATTTCCCATAATAGATCTTTCCGTTGATTAAAATACCCAATCCGATACCGTTGTCTACATTGACAAAGAGTGCATCTTTCTCGTCCTTTAAAATTCCACTCGAAAACTCGCCATACGCAAGCGCCTTGCTGTCGTTTTCAAGATAGGTGCGCAATTGCAGCTCCTGCTCAAAATATTTCGATAGGGGATCTTCATAAAAATTAAAATAACTGTAGGAATAACCTGTTCGGTAGTTAATGCGACCAGATAAGTTGATGCCGACACCCAATATTTTATCTTTTTGAATCTGATGTGTGGCAATAAACTGGTTGATCTCTCGACAAATATTTTGAAGTGATTCCTGATTATTTTCCAAACGATGGGAAATTTCCTCTTGTGTGGCAATAATGTCTTTTTTCATATCCATTACCACGATACTAAGATGATCATGGCTTACCTGAACGCCAACAAAAAAAGCTGCATTTGCAAGTAAGCCGTAAGAATTTGGTTTCCTACCAATTCCCGAAGTCGACTTTCCATTATCCTGGACCAGCGCATCTTCTATAAGTTCATTAATAGATTCATTAATTTTTGGAATACTGATGTTAAATTCCTTGCTCAATTCAGGAATAGTTGAAGGCCCCTTAGTCGCAAAAAAGGTCAAAATCTCCTTTTTAAGCAAAATATTTTTATAGGCTACACCGCTATAGCTTGCATCATGTAAGTCACTCAAGAATTTTATACTCATAACTGTGTTACGTTAACTTATCGGTAAATATAGTAAATATATCATCACGTTAAATTAAGTTTGTGTTTTTTCTTCTTTATTGGTCTCTAATTAATAAAAAAAATTAGAAATAATTTGAATATTTAAAATTTTATTTCTTATTTAGCGTTGTATAAATAATATACCTAATTATTGTAAACCAAAATATGTTGCCTTGCCCCGTTTCAGAACGTTGTGTGTTTTATCCAAAGAAAAACGTCTGATCATGGTTTAGGTAACCGAGTGACCATAAATACTATTTTTTAACATAACACTATTTTTTCATTCCTAAATTATGAAACCAACACATGTAAAACGCAGGTATCTTTTTAAGGCATTGGGATTACTTATTGTTTTTATGCAATCCGCAATAAGCTTTGCTCAATCCATTGTAAATGGTACCATACGAAATCGCGATGAACAGCCTATTTCTGGGGCGACGGTTAAAGTAGTGGGCACTTCTGTAACAACACGTACAGATCAAAAAGGGAGTTTTACCGTGCAGGTAGACCGACTTCCGGCCGAACTTCAAGTTAGTTATATCGGCTATTTGTCGCAGTCGCGGAAGATCACAGTTGCCGGTACACAAAATTTTGTTTTGCAGTCCGATGAACGTCAGATTGACGAGGTCGTTGTTGTGGCTTATGGTACGCAAAAGAAGAACAACGTCGTTGGATCTGTCGTTCAGATCGGAGGTGATCAGCTCAAGAAAGCCCCGTCGATGAATTTGACCAATGCACTTGTCGGACGTGTTCCTGGATTGACAGCATTGCAACAATCTGGCCGCCCGGGGGCAGATAACGCGACATTGTATCTGCGCGGAGTGGGGACATACGGTCCTAATCGAAATCCTTTGGTGATTGTCGATGATATCGAAAGACCACTTTCTACCCTAGCTTACCTTGATCCAAGCGAGATTGAAACCATTTCCTTTTTAAAGGATGCCGTCTCCACAGCGGCTTATGGTGTACAGGCTGCCAATGGAATTATATTGGTTAAAACCAAAAATGGGCGAAAGGAACAGGCCAAAGTAACCTATGACTTTGGGTACAGCATTGGCCAAAATACCCGCTTTCCAAAATTCCTCAATGGACCGGATTATATGAACTGGTATAACAAAGGAACAGAACTGGACAATGATTTTCTCCGAAACACGAAGCAAACTGAAGCAGCTTACATCTACACGCAGGAACTCATCGATGCTGTGGCAAATGGAACCAACACCAATCCGTTATTTGGGAATACAGACTGGATTGGCCTATTGGCAGATAATAATAGCTATTCGCAACATCATGCCGCAACAATTTCTGGTGGAGCGGGCAAAACGCAGTATTTTGCTTCGGTCAGCCATATGAACCAGGACGGGGTGACCGACAATACCAATTTTAAACGCTACAATATCCGTACAAACCTTAAAAGTGAGCTTAATGAATACCTGACGGTTGGTTTGAACATTGGTTTGCGTAATCAAAATACCAATTTGCCCGGTATTTCACCCGATAACTCGGCCTATATGAATCCATTTTACCAAGCTGTTCGGATGCTCCCGAATCTGCCTATGTATGCCCCAAATGGACTCCCGGTAGCATATCAGGCCGGAGCAGGATGGGTCAACCCAATTGCGTCCGTTGCAAATTCGGGATACCAGAAGCTCAAAAGCAATATCTTTCAGGGAACAGCAAACATTGATTTTAAAGTTCCGGGAGTAACAGGTTTCCTGGCAAAAGTTCAGGGCGCATACGACTATAATTCGGATGAATCCAAATCTTGGCTGACACCGTATCCGACGATGGGGAGACAGCGGGACCAGGTTGCAGGCGACTTTGTTTCCATGACCACTTTGCCCGGAATCACGAAGACTTCTCTTCGTCAGAGCTTTGCGGCTAGCTACCGCAGTACTTGGCAGGCCAGTTTAAATTACAACCGCACTTTTGGTGATCATAGCATCGGTGTGTTAGGTTTATATGAATATGCAAAAACTCATGGTAATCAATTTAGTGCCGGCGCAAGTAATTTTCCAATCAGTATTATTCAGGAAATAAACTATGGTTCGGCTTCCCAGGAAGACATTATCAAGTCTACAGGTTCCAGCGATCCAGAATCTGCTCGGGCGGGATTTGTGACACGGCTGAATTATGCTTTCCGCGATCGTTATTTGGTGGAGTTGGTGTCGCGTTGGGATGCCTCCGCTAACTTTGCCAAGGAAAACCGCTGGAAATCTTTCCCGGCCATTGGATTGGGCTGGGTGGTCTCAAATGAGTCCTTCTTTAAGGATGCTGTCCCTTTTGCCGATTTTCTTAAAGTAAAAGGGTCTATTGGGCGTACAGGCAATGATCGTGCACAAGTGGGTAGTTTCCCTTACATCAATACCCTTTCACAAAATACAACACCAGTCATTGTCATAGACGGTAAACCGGTCAAAGCCTTATATACCAATGCACCTCAAAACCCACTATTGAAATGGGAAGAATCCACTACATCCAATGTTGGATTTGAATCGCGGTTTTTAAATGGGAAATTTGGTTTTGATTTCGAATGGTTCTACCGTTATACTTACGGTATTCTGGGGCAGGTAGCAAACCTTTATCCAGCGTCGATGGGTGGTTATTTTCCAGGTTTAGCCAATATTGGCGAATCTGATAACCGCGGTTTCGATGCCCAATTGCGTTATAACGATCGTTTCGGCGAATTCAAACTGGGCGTAACTGGCAATATCAACTGGGCAAAAAGTGGGTATCTGAAACTCGATGAAGCCAACGGTATCCCCTCTTGGCAAAGTAAGATTGGAAAGCCAATTGGAGCGAAAATCGGTTTTGTTACAGAAGGAATGGTGCAGACCTGGGAGGAAGCACGCAACACCCCTTCACCAAGTTCGGGATTTATGGCGCCCGGTTTTTTTAAATTTAAAGATTTGAATGGTGATGGTAAAATTACAACAGATGATAAAACGTTTATTGGACGTTCCAATGTCCCTGAGCTGACATTTGGTTTAAATTTCGATATGGCTTATAAAGGTTTTGATTTTTCTGCGCTGCTTCAAGGAGCTACACTCGTAGATGTAGCCTTAGCGGGAACATATGAAGGCTCGTCTGGTACCGCTGATGTGGATGATAACACGCCTTTTACCCGTCCTTTTTATAACTATGGAAACTCCCCTTATTTCTTGGTTGAAAACTCCTGGCGCGAAGACAATCCAAATGCCGAATTTCCACGTATGAGTGCCTATAAAGCAACAGGTATGTCGACCAACAATGCAAATGCCAATTCAGGATGGATCAGAAAAGGAGATTATCTGCGGCTTAAATCCGTGCAGTTGGGCTACACTTTCCCGAAAGGATTGCTGAATGCAGCGAAGATTGAACATGTACGCGTGTTTGCTTCGGGCTCAAACCTTTTCACATGGGATTACTTGAAATACCTCGATCCCGAAATGCCAAATGTCAATAATGGATTTTATCCGCAGCAACGGATTTTTGAATTTGGTTTAAGCGTTACTTTTTAATCTCCTAAAAATTACTATTACAGATGAAATCAACTCTATATACCAGCTGTCGGCAGCTTTCATTTTTAGGCCTGTTGTTTATGGCGTTGCAAGGTTGTTCTGTCGATCTAATTCCACAGGACCGGATCGCAGAAGAGAAAGTATGGGCTGACCCCAATTCGGCCGAACTATATGTGTCGGGTATCTATGCTGAATTTAAAAAATTCCAGTTTGGTCAATTTCCCAATTTAGGCTATGATAATGCAATGGATGCCTTAGCCGATGGAATGAAATTTACCTCAAATACGGCTGGAAATGGTACCGTCAATATTCTTGTATCCAACTCAAACCAGTTTTCTTCCGCAAGCGTGGGTTTGAATTATTGGGCGAGCGGATATGAACGTATCCGTCGTATCAATGAAATGATCAATGGGATTAACACCAAGTCCAGTCTTTCCGATGCTCAAAAGCAGGTTTATGAGGCTGAGGGCAGGTTCGTGAGAGCATATGCCTATTTCTGGCTGGCAAAGATCCATGGAAGCGTGATTCTATTCAAGAGTATGGATCAGTATACTGAAAAAGATCACGAACGCTCGAGTGAGGAAGCCGTTTATGATTTTATCCTGGAGGATCTCCAATTTGCAGCGGATCATCTTCCGGTCAACAATCTTGCCGGTCGGGCTACCCAGGGCGCGGCCTATACCTTGATGGCGCGTGTAGGACTGTATGCAGGCTCTATTGCTAAATATGATCTCAAGCAGTTCAATCAGGATCCTTTGACGGGCATTTCACAGGCGAGGAGCGCGGAGTATTTTAAAAAATCAGCCGATGCAGCGCAAAAAGTCATCGATATGGCTAATGGGGGACTCTATGCTTTGGACGATAATTTTACAAGCATTTTTACCAATAAAAATACAAAGGAAGCAATCTTTCGAGTAGATTTTGCAGCACCTGATGTCACGCATCAATACGACCTGGGCTATGCCCCACCTCGGGATGCTCAGGGCAATACATTGGTTTATGGTGTACCAACCGCGGAATTGGTCAATGAATTTGAAATGGCTGACGGATCCAAATTCTCCTGGCAGAATGCTGCGCAGGCAGCGGCTCCCTATACAAATCGTGAGCCTCGTTTCTATGCGACGATCTTATACAATGGTGCAACCTGGAAAGGAAGAACACTGAATACGTCGACGACCGATGCGATAGAAGGATTCACAACATTTGGCGCGAGTGGCGACCCCAAACGTACCGTTACAGGATACTATGTACGCAAAATGCTTGATCCTACAAATACCACATTCGTTCAAAATAAGAGTACACAAAGCTGGATCGAAATGCGCTATGCCGAGGTCTTGTTGATTATGGCGGAAACGAAAGCGCAATTGGGCGATTTTGCGACTGCAACAACTTACATCAATCAGCTTCGCCAGAAGCGTGGACTTAATACCCTTAGCCTTGCCAACAATAATCAGGCAATGGCCGCTGTGGAGCACGAGCGCAAAGTTGAACTGGCTTTTGAGGGACATCGTTTCTGGGATTTGCGCCGTTGGAGAAAAGCTCACCTTCTGTTGGATAATGTGAAGTTTACAGGGCATAAGATCAGTCCGAACGCAACAGGATTAACGTATGAAGTTGTCTCAGCAGACGCAACCAACAGAAGTTTCACTACAAAATTATATTATCTGCCCATACCTGAAAATGAAGTGCAGTTAAACGGCGCTTTGACTCAAATTAAAGGTTGGTAAAAACATGAAAGACTAGCAATGGACAAAATAAAATTTTACAGTTTATGGGCCTGTGCGATCCTTTTGGGAGGATGTCAAAAACCTAATTATCTGGAGCGGAATGTGAAAAATCAATTGATGGATTTTTACGCTACGATTGATGGAAAAGGGCGAGATCGCCTCTTCTTAAGTACGATCAGCAATGATACGGTGTATTTGCACGTAGATTATTATTATCCGATCGATTCGGACAACGAAGTAGATCTTTCGCGACTGATGTTACGTGCTTCCGTTCCGGCTGATGCCCAGGTGACGCCGGGATTAAATGGATTTACAGACTTGACGGCACCCAAGAAAATTACTGTTACCGCAGGAAACGGTGATGCAAAGGATTATGTGGTCATTGCCGAGAAGAAAGGCAATACAGATATTTCGGGAATCAAAATTACATTTAAAGACAGCGAACAAAAGGAAAGTGAGGTTGAGGGGATCTTAAACGGGAATACGGTGACGTTTTATGTGGTGCCGGGTATGGATCTTTCACAATCTACGCTGAGTTACGTTATTAATAAACATTCCAGTGGTTCTATAGCAAGCGGAGGTCAGGTCAATTTAGCAAACGGTGCAGAAGTACCTCTGACGATTTCTGGAGCGGGAAATATCAAGCGGCAGCTCAAATTGGTTGTCAAAGAACCTATCAAACTTGCTAAAGGGGTGGGCATTAACCGGCGCTTATTCCTGAAGAAAGCGGCAGACTTGGGCTTCACGGCTAATAGTGAAACGTCCTGTTTTGTGAGTGGCGATTACCTGGTGATTGTGAGCCGGACTTCACCATCTGTATTTAAGGTGTACAACCGTTTCACAGGAGCTTATTCCCATAACCTAACAAATCCTTTCCCGGCTGGTCGTTTGATCTTCCAAGGCGTGAGCGATGAAAAAGGACGGTTTATGTTAGGAACTTATACGCCGAATGGACAGAGCTTTGTGCTATACAAATACAAAGATGTTTTTGATACCAGTCCTGCCAAGTTATTGGATCTACCTTATAGCAAACCTGCTGCGGTAGCTGCTGGCGATGGCAATATCGGTCGTAAACTTAACTGGGTAGGGGATATGGACGGAAACGGTCAGTTGCTCGCTTCGGTTGCAACCAGTCGTTACCTTCTGCGTTGGACAGTCGAAAATGGCCAGATAAAATCTACCGCTGCCGATGTCCTGGAATATAAGGATGGTGCGGCATCATTGGGCTTCCTTCCGGAATATCTTCCTTTAGGGGTCGGCGCTAACGCCGAACTGATCGCGAGCACTAACGCCGAACTTGCTTATGTTTCGGGAAGTACATGGGGGCGGCTAGCAGCATTCCCGGCAATTACAGGTACTGCTATGAATGGTGGTATCGCCTTTCAGCGTTTTAACAATGCAGATATTTTGGCTCAGGTCAAATTGTTTGGAAGCAATGAGATTGGTCAGATGTATGTTTATGATATTAGCGATAGAGCCCGCATTGGTACCACACTGAGTTCACCGACCTATAACCAATTGCGTGTTTATGAGTCGGAACTGTTTACAGGCGGTACCAATGGTAATGCAACCAGCGACATCTGTATGGGAACCTCAGAAAATGGACAAAGGCTTCAGGTGTATATGTTGACGACCTTTGGTTATCTCGTTGCGCAGGAATTTACAATTTATGCCGATTCAAATTAAAATAATCGTTCCTTCACGCAGCTTGTGTGCAGTGGAGGAACATTGTATTCATTCGTAAAAAAATAAAATTATGAACAAGCACATCAAAACAAGCTTATTGTTGATGTTAGGTTTAGTTTCGTGTAAAGTTGGATTTGCACAAAAAAATGATTTAAGTAGCGTGTCCAAAAAGATTGTCAGCGCAAATAAAGGCGATATCGTTTTGTTGGAGGATTTTCTAAAAACGGATTTTCCCAAGTTGCCTTACACAAAGACCGTATTGCCGGGGCCGCAGTATATCATATCTGATGATCCCGAGTATATCCGTGTTCCGGAAGCCATTGCACTACAGGAGACGGTTGATCCCGGCGCAGTTAGGTTATATGTCTATAACGTCAATGGTGTCAAAGAACCTCAAAAAATGCCCCGTAAGATTTCGGCGGTCATAAAAAACCTGGGGCATGAAAATATGCATTTTCGCATGTTGAAATATGCTTCACAAAAACCGAGTTCAAACTACTTTGAAATTGGAAAGAAGGGGCTTGAGGACTATTTTTTATCTGCTGTAAACAATCAGGTGAAAGTGCTTAAACCGGGGGAAGTGATGGCTATCGATGAAAAACTGGAAAAACAGCTGGTACAATACGATGAACTTGTCCATGGATTCTATGAATTTGTGGTAGACCAGCCGGCGCAGATTGCTGTCATACAATTTGCTCCAAATGAGTCTGGCCCAAAAGTGTTTCCGCGGATAAAGACGTTGATTCCACATAGTCACGCAAACGCTGGGCGTGGTATTTTTCCAATTTCCAATTATCAGATTAATCCGAAAGATACGCTTGATACCAAAAAAGGAGCAGTGCAGCTGATTGTTGCCGACGGACAGGGCGATCCATGGATCACGGGAACGATTGGTGCGAAAAAGGAATTTGCCAAGAATGCCGGAAACTACGGTGTGCTGTATAAAACAAAGATTAAATGGAAGAGTACAGACGGAAAAGGATTGGCTTTGGTCAGCTGGAACAGTCGATCTGGTGACAACCAATGGTGTGGTGGTATGGGGCTGACAATGGAACTTGTGGGGCAAGATGGTCAAAAGACAGTGATGCAATATCCCAAAAATGCGCTGATTACAAAAGGTTATCCAGAGGCAATTCTCATCGAAACTTATTGGCCCGACCCGAAGAAGGAAATACAGGAAATAGAATTTACCTATTCTCCTCCGGGAGCTTCCTGCCTACCGACCCCATTAATTTTTGTACCTATTGATCCGAAGAAATAATGAAACACATACTCTTACTTTTTTTACTAGGCCTGACCGCCTGCAGTGCAAAAAATGAATTTGTTAAACCAGAATTTCCGGTCGTAGGTGATGATGGAAATGAGTATCTCAAAAATGAGGTGCGTCCGGCTTCTTCAAAAGCTTGTTTTCAAGGAGCCTACTATCGAAAAGTCGTTTCCAGTACAGATGTTTGGGTCGGCATTAAGGCCGAAGTTACCTTACCAAAGATGGAATTTGATCCGGCGCGGTTGAACCCGAGCAAACCCAAGCAATACCTGGATAATCCCTCCGTTTATATGGGCGGTAACATGGGGGGACAGGAAACGGATATTGGTCTTACCTGGGAAGTTATTAAAGATGAAAAAGGAAATGTGACTGAAGATAGACGGGCTTTCAGACCATTTTTACGAAGAGCTGCACATGGCTCTGGCCAGGCAAGTCTTTATCAAAATGCACCCGCACAGGACGAATATTATTGGTATCCTGGAGAAAAGGTGCTGATGACATTGGAAATTGTTGGTCCAGGGATGTTAAAATTTGCTATACAGGGTAACGGCAAGAAATATGAAGCTACGTTTGAAAGTGCAGGATATACCCTGGGTGGATTGGGCGAGTTTAAGCGGGTGAACGCTATCGATCAGGTGGCCAATGAAGGCAAACCTGTACAGGCAACAAAAACGAAAGTATTGGAAGCGATTTGGTCCTATACCACCTTACTCCGCTATGATTCAAAGCAAGTGGTCGAAGTGTCTATGCATGCGGGACGGATGACACAGATGGCCTGCCCAGCGGCACAATATTTTAAAATCCAACAGGATGCAGCCAACCTCAAAAAAGGAGGGGAGACTGTGTTGATTAATGGGGGCGGTTTTTAAAATTGTTTAAGAAAAAGTATATAGGGTTAAAAGCCAGTTGTAAGCAGCTGGCTTTTAATATTTCTAACGACGATTTATTTTTTGTATTGGTGTTACTAACGTGTTGTTTAACCGATTTAGTCCATGATAAAAAATGCGTTTTTAAAAGTTTTATTTTGTTTATACAAAGTTATTTTCTACTTTAGTGTTGCCCATTCAAGGGCACTTTTCATAAAATAGGTTAATAATATGGCTAAAACACCCGGGGTACCCCATGCTTTCGGGTGTTTTTTTATTAATTATTCTCTTCTATTAGATCAAAAAAAATGATCGGGTCATACAGAAATTTTTTCATCAGTATTTTTTATTTCGATACAGCATCTACATTTTGTTACATAAGCGTAGTTTTTTACCTTTTTTTCTTCAATTTTTAGCAAAATTAACTTATGACCAAATAGCAACCAAATTTTACGTTATCACAGTGCTTGTTCAGTGATCGTTCAGTGCTTGTTCAGTGATGATTCAGTAAGCACTGAACAAGCACTGAACGACTACTGTATTAAAGGTGAATGAAAATTGTTATTACCCGCAATTTGGTATTTGGTTGTTTCAGATTTAATCATTATATTGGATATTTATAGTTTTTTGATTGTGGCAATCATTAAAAAGATCATCGATGCCATAAGAATGAACAAAGTTTCGTGTTATAGATGATCCTTCTCTACGTATTAATAGTTTATCTTATTTTTAATTTTTTAGGTGCGTAGGCTTCCTTAGCATTGTATCGTGTTGTTATTCTTATTTTTATGTATGTCGGGTTAGGAATTTTGTATATATTTGAGAAGAATCTAAAGGCCATTGTCCGACGGGTAGATGAGTTAAAAGTGCTTCAGCAGAAGTGACTATCAATTTTTTAAATTATGAAATATCTGTTCCTGTTTTTGTTAAGCATTTGTTTTTTGTCAAGTTGTGACAAAGAGGATGCTGATATTGACGCTACAGAGATTGATGGGATAGTAATGGGCAAAAGGTATCAGTTTGAAGGACGTTCTGTTGGATTTTCTGTTAGTCAGTTTTATGTAGATGGTACGGTAGATATGAATTTCTATTTGGGCACGGTCTGGGGTTTGAAAGACACGACGCCGCAGCTAAAGTTAACCGCTCTTCGCTCTTATTATAAACCTTTTAAAAACGCAGTTTCATCTACGCAGCCAACTTTACCTTCGATTCGTATCATCCCAAGTTATGATGCTATTCGAGCTTTTGCAAAGAAAAGCAGAGGGGAACCAGCTGTTTTGGAGCAATCTTCTGTAGGTGCGTTTTTCGACTATAGAGCGATACGTTATCATCTCAATAATAGCCCTGACGTAGATAGTGTGCTAAAGTTGGTTCGCCATCGTGATTCAACCACAATAAAGAGGGCAAACAGCTTGCTATTGCGTCGGGAGCATATTGCATTTAGCCTTCAAGTTGATCTAGCGGATGATGTAAAGGGTTTTAACAAGGAGGAAGTTGAAAAATTAAAAAAGAGCGGATATAATCCTTATTATGTTTCATCCGCAAATTACGGTACACATTCCATTGTAATGGGAGAAAGCGATTTTCCGCGTGGTGATCTGAAAAATGTCCTGGAGAAATTACTTTACAACCAAGAACTGACCGAACTGGATAAAGCAATATTAAATGGTTCAGACGTATTAATATATCTGCGCGGCGGACGACAAAAAGGCTTTATCAGACGTGCAACAGGTCTCAACCCGATTAAAAAACTTGTTGCGGATTATAAAAATGAACTTGAATTGCAACAGCATAGCTATGATTATCCTATTAGCTATAGTCTAAGTGATCTCAATTCTTATGGACACCTAAAATTTTGGTATTCTTATGATTTTCTTGTTCGAGAGGAGAAGGAGTGAATTTGCGTTTAGTCCTGCTCTTAATCCATTGAAGTGCAATGTCGCTTGGTTCAGCCGATGCTGAAAGACTAGTGTTGTGATCTAATGTAGGGAATAGGCAATACTCGAAAGGTTTTCCCTGCGCTTTCAATGCATTGAGGCGTTCTATCGATAAGCCTACTGGTATTTGGATATCTTGCGACCCGAACAGCCAAAGTCCTGGTACAGCTGTCGTTTTTAGTGATGTGACTGGATCGGTATTGATAAATTGATAACGGTCTGGATCATTCATCACATGATGACGAGCCTCAGTCTCCGTATGTTTATCCCAAAAGTCTTTTCTTCCATTTGTAAAGAACTGAAATCGGAGCTGTTCACGCGCAGGAATTACTGCACCACTATACAAGACAAAAAAGTCGACCAATGGATTTTTGTTGGCCGCCAATGGAATGATCCAGCCCGCTTGACTAAATCCTAGCAGTCCGATTGGAATATTCGGGTTGTGTAGTTGTTGATGGAACGTTTTTACAGCTGCTTGTGCATCTTTTGCAAGCAGATTGAGGTTAGCGGAGTCAATATTATTTGTACCAACCTCAGGGCCGGCATAAATTCCCTTCGATTTTCCTACCCCACGTTTGTCATAGGTAAATACAGCAATACCATTTCGAGCTAAAAATGAGGCGAAATCCGTCATCCTTTTCTCTTGCCCGGAACCGTGAACGAGGACAATGGCCGCACGGGGATGTGTTGGCTGAAGTATGGAACCTGCCAATTGAATGTCCTCACTCTTAAATAGGATATCTTTTGTTAGCCAGTCTGAATTTTGGGCTTTCGCAATCTGTGAATAGGTCACAACATATAGAAACATCAACGATAGCAGCACATAGAATGTGATCCGTTTTATCGAAATGAGCTTCGGCGGAAAATAGTCTAATAAATGGATCTTAGGCATAAGAATTTCTCGGTTATATTTATCGAAGTTAATCATTTGAACTTTAAATAATTTGTTTTTTTAATCATTTTAAGAATTTTTAGACGGGAAGAATAGTTGTTGATATGCTGATGGAGACATTTTTTTTTGTTTCTTGAAAAAATGCGAGAATGTAGACAAGTCTTGAAACCCGAGTTCAATCATAGTCGTCTTGATCGGATTGGGCGCAGTGCTTAGGAGATGCATAGCTTCTTTTAATAAGCGCCGGTGTATCAATTTAAGTGGCGCAACACTCATATGGTATTTAGTGAGCTTCCTAAGTGCGTTTTCAGTCATATTAAGCGCATCTGCATAATAGGCAACATCATGTTGCTCCTTGTAATGTAGCTCGATCAACTCCAGGAATTTATTTAAAGTTACTGAAAGGGATGTCGATTGGGGATATCCCATCCGATCCATCAGAATACGACTAATTTCCTCTAAGCTAATTGATGCACGCTTCCCTAAAAGTGGAAATAGCGGTTGAATTCGAGAAAGTTCCGATCCTATTTGTTGTAAATCGGTACGTAGTTTTTCAAATTGATATTCTGTGATGTCTATTATAGGATTATGCCTTAGTAACGTCATATTGATAGGAAGGCTAAGACATAGCTTTTCGAAATTTTGTCTAGAGAGTTTAAACTGATAAGCAGTAGTCTCTTCCATACAAGAAAAGGAACTTGACTGTCCTGGAAAAATTAAATGAATTTGATAGCTTTCTAACGGATACTTTTTCTGGTCAATGAGATGAATACCACCTTTTGATTGCAATAACGTAAATACAAATTTTTCATTATTCTTAACTTGAATGGTATAATTTGTAACTCTCCATAATTTGAATAAAAAGCCTTGCTGTTCGACGTGTGAACCGCAAACTTTTACATTTCCTGCACAGAATGTAATCCATTTTAATGCGAGATGATAATTTAGCACTTTTTTTTAACTATTTTTTAATTTTTGCAGGCATATTTGGCGGATGTTTCCACTTTCTATGCACACGTGAAAAAAAATTATTGATGTATTTGGCGCAGTCGACGCTCAAAAATTTTTGGTTGAAAAACTTTTTTGATTAATGTTTCTAGTATTCAAGTTAATATTTTTTTTTGAAATCCGAAATTTTTATTGAAAAATAATCGATCAAATAATAAAATTCTTCTTTGGGCTATTCAAAAAAAACGGGTATTTTCGTTAAAAAATACCCGTTTTTATAATAAAATGTTCGCTACTGCATTTGTATGCCTTCCATGGCATTCGTATTTTTATTTTTCTTAAACATGTTCATATCCATTTTTCCAAAGCGGTAGGAAAGATTCAATTTGATCAATTGTGGATTTGAAAGACGGTAATAGGTTTGGGAAAACCCTTCTCCGGAGGAAACGATTGTATTGCCTCGTGTTCTGAAGATATCATTGATTGCCAGAGTTGCTGAGGCAGCCTGATTCTTTAAGAAACTTTTTTTGATGGCAAAGTCGATACCATAGAATGGTTTGATATACCCTTGTGAAGAGCTTTGCGCTTGGTTCATGGGTGGGCCAAATGTTTGAGCCTGCGTTACTGGCATATTTGTTTTGCCCTGATATTCAAACGCAAGCTGCAGATTCCAGTTTTTCTGCAAATTGAACGTATTGTTCAATTTTCCAAATACGGTCCACATACCTTCCGATGGTGTTTGTTCGTCGACTTCAATTTTAGAATTGTAGAAGTTAAGGTCTGCCGTCAGATCCCACCATTTTTTAAGCGTATTGGTGTACGTGAATTCTGCGCCATAATTTTTGCTGGAGTTGGCATTGATATAGGTGTTAATGAAGTCCATTTTGTTTGTGACCGGATTCAGCTCCTGCGTTAGGTAGCGTGTAATTAGGTTATTTGTACGCTTATAATATACCGTTGCCAAAAATGTACCTTTTCCATGTGTACGACTATAGGACAATTCGCCGGATGTAGTAAATTCAGGTACAAGGTCAGGGTTACCACGGGTAATATTTAAGCTATCCGTGTAGTCAACAAAAGGGATGAGCTGAAAGAAGTTCGGACGGTTGACACGACGGGTTACGCTCATCTGTATTTGGTCTTTTTCGGTTAGCTTTTTGCTCAAGAACAAAGAAGGAAATAAGCTCAGGGGATACTTGTTGTGGAACTTTTCGTTTGTATTCAAAAGTTCACCGTCGTACGTTGAGCTTTCTGCGCGCAGCCCAACTTTATAGGATACCCAGTCCTTGAGGTTTCCTCCAAGTGAGGCATAGGCTGCATAGACGCTGTTCTTATTGTTATAGTTCGCTGAAGCTGCGGTGATATTCTCAAAATCATCTTTGTCCACGGCTTTTAAGGAATTATTATTGAGATTTTTGAGTTTATTGATCTGTGCACGTACACCAGTTTCGAGTTTCATGCCATTTTTGAATGGTTTGACATAATCTGCCTGCACAGTCATGAACTTATTATCACCGGAACCGATGTTTTTTTGGATTTGAGTTCCGCTGATTTCCCTGCTTCCATTGCGGTAATTGGTGGTGTATAAACCATTGGATGTGTTGTTACCGCCAAAATAATTGAAATCCACAGATAATTCCTCGCCTTCAGTTTTGAATTTTTGGACGAGACCAGCTTGCAATCCACGTGGCTTAAAGCTTCTTTCAGATTCGGAAATCCGATCGCTGAGTGATTTGTTATTGCCAGAGGTGGTTGAGATCGACGAGTTCTCATTCGGCTTAAATTTACCCTGAACCAATACGCCGGCTACAGATAGCGTTGTTTTGGGACTTAAGTCGTAATCTACGCCGAGCCGGCCAAAGGTAATCATACCTTTTGTTTTGCCTTCAATATCTTGATCTACTGTTGATTCTATACCATTAATTGTACTGGTACGGTGGCTGTCGCCCTCGGTGTTGGTCCGCATGCGCATATTCATTCCCGTCAGTGAGATATTGAATTTATTTTGACGCAGATTTAAACTACCCATAAAGTTGGTCCCACCAAAGCGGTCTCCACCTAAGGTGACCATACCATTGTATCCAGCTTTCTTATTTTTCTTCAGAATAATGTTGAGGATACCGGCCATACTTCCAGAAGCGTCGTATTTGGCAGATGGATTTGTGATAATTTCGATTTTGTCAATCACATCGGCAGGAATCTGGTCCGGAGTGAGTGTGGTGGGTTTTCCATCGACAAAAATTGTAGGGGCGGCATTTCTCAGTTTTACGTTTCCGTCGATATCGACTTGTACAGAAGGCATATTTCGGAGTACATCGATCGCTGTACCGCCAGCTGCAACGATATTTTTCTCTACATTGAAGACTTTTTTATCGATGTCCATTTCGAGTAGTGCTTTGCGGCCCGTAACAGTGACTTCATCGAGTTTACGCGTGTCATTGTCCAGTTTGATCGCACCTAGATCTTTGGTTGTTGTTTTGCTATCGCTATAGTCTACAGCTAGATCTATAGGTGCATAGCCTACGGAGCTAATTTTTAGTTTCCATTTTTCTTTTGGTGAAATGGCTGCGAAATTGAATTTTCCATTTTCTGAAGAGCTGGTACTTTTTACGAGAATTTCTCTTTCTTTCCCTGTAGCTTGATCCTTGATAAGCTTCAATAAATTCACGGAAGCTTGTGAGATAGGTTTCCCGTTGCTGTCCACAATCTGGCCCGAGAGCTGACCTTCGGACATGGCGAAAGCAGGACGACCACCTGCAGGGGCTTGAGCGTGTACGGAAGCAACCGCAGTTGCCATTAGCGCTATTGCTATAAATCTTTTCATTTTTTCTTTGCTATTCTACCGGCTACGCGGATTAGGCTGTTCGATAGTACGCAAATTTGAAAAGGATTTTTTAGCTATGCAATCATCTGTAGACCGAAGCGGCCAATGTGTAGACGAACGGATAATTGCATCGATTCAATTTGTGGGGGTAGCATTAGATAAACTGTTCAATATTTTTGATATATTTTTTACCGATAGGAAGTGCGGTTTCAGGTAAGGTGAGTTTGCTTTGGGCGGCCTGCTCAATACGATTTTTATTGACAATAAAGGAATTATGTACGCGGAGAAAGTCTGTAGTCGGTAATATTTTTTCCATTCCGCGTAGGTTACTGCGCGTAAGAAGTGGCGATTCTCGGTCTACCAAATAGATCTTTACATAGTCTTTCAAGCCTTCGATGTAGCTGATTTCATGGAGAAAAATTTTCGTCTTTTTATATTCTACATTAACGATAATATGATCCTGTTCGGGGAGCTGTTTTGCACGGAGCAGCATACCTTCTTCTACTTTTCGGACAGCCGCTGCGAGTCGTTCTTTTGAAATCGGCTTAAGCAGATAATCAATGGCATTTAGCTCGAAACCTTCAACAGCATATTGATGATAGGCTGTGGTGAAGATAACCAAGGGGCGGGTGGCGAGTTCGCGAATAAACTGCGTACCCAATTGATCGGGCATTTCAATATCCAGAAAAATCAGATCGATAGCGTGATTTTTTAAATATTCTTCCGCTTCGGCCGTCGCATTAAATTTATGGACGACTTCGATTTGCTCAAAATTCAACAAGTCGTCTTCTAAAATATTGAGCGCGAAGGGTTCATCATCTATGAGTATACATTTAATCTTCATCGGTCATTAGTTTGAGGGTGACTTCAAAATCTCCAGCATCGGTTTTTCTGATGCTGAGGTCATGTCGATTGGGATACAATAATTGTAATCGTCTGCGTACATTCGTCAGTCCTATACCTTCGTTTGAACGCTGTTCTGTATGTTGTAAGATTTTATTGCGGGATATAAAAATAATGCCACCCGGAGTTTCCTGAAATTGAAACTGTATCTGTGGTGCAGTTTTGCTATCCACACCGTACTTGAAAGCATTTTCTACAAAATGTATGAACAGTAGAGGGGGGATGAGCCTGTTTTTGATGGTATCTTCAATATCTAGGCTTACATTTCCCTCAATCGGAAGACGAAGAGTTTGTAAATCAATGAAGTTGCGCATATGATCGATTTCATTAAACAGCTCAACTTGGGGTCCGTCTACTTCATAAAGAATATAGCGAAGCATTTCGGATAGCTTCACAATAGTCCCTTCGGAATCGGGAGACTGTTTGCGGATGAGCCAACGGATATTGTTGAGTGTATTGAAAAGAAAATGCGGGCTGATCTGAAGTTTTAACATCGTTAGTTCTGCTGTCGTTTTTTCCAGGGCAATCTGTTTATTGAGTTCTTTTTGTCGAGCCTGTTCATCATACAGAAAGATCATGGAAGAAGTAATCATGCAGAGGGAGTAAATAATACCTGGACCGATCACCAGGCGGACAAATAGAATATTCTCCTTCGTCAGATGAGCAAGTTCTCCAGCTGGATTAAAATAGACTATGCTATAATTCAGGGCTACATAAGTGGCGAATCCCAGTGCTATCAATAGTACAAAGATCTTTCTACGGCCGAAAAAATAGGTCGGTGCGACAATGTAGCAATGTAAATAAAAATGGGTAGCTAGGAATATGATATTTACTAAATGCGAGAATGCTGAATAGGGCTTAAAATCTGCGATCTTATCGGGTTGGTAAAGATAGGTAATAAAGGGTAAGAGCAATAGTATTGTCCAGATGACAATATGTAAATAGAATTTTCTGAAAAATCTGCCGATCATGTGATGCCTAATTAATCCCTTTATTTTTGGATAACCCCAAACTTAGATAAAATGCTAATTATATACAATATAAATACCTTTCGAAGCAAAAAAAATATTCATTAAAGCCTGTTGTAAATTCATCTGCCCTTGCTGCTAATCGATATAATGTATAAGCGAATCGATTGAATCCTATGAAAGCGGAAAATAAGCTGAACCGTTGGGAATAGTTTTGTATTTTGCAGGTATAAACTTTAGCATGCAGCAATAAGTCCAAACCGATGGCAGAACATGAATTTGACATTTAATCCGTATTGCGGAAAAAAATCTGTAACCGCTTTGAGTTCTGGTATCACTTAATTGGTCTTAGGTTAGGGAATAATGGGGAGTACTTTAGCAATAATTTGAACAGATTTTATGGAAAATCATAAAGTTGTATGGGGCATCATAGGATGTGGTGATGTCACGGAAAAGAAAAGCGGACCTGCGCTCAATCTTGTTGATAATAGTCAGCTTATAGCTGTCATGCGAAGGGATGCGGCCAAAGCTGCTGACTATGCTGAGAGACATCAAGTCCCTTTTTGGTATTCACAGGCAGAAGATTTACTTGATAATAGCGATATCAACGCGATTTATATTGCAACACCCCCGTCGTCTCATCTTGGGTACGCACTGGCTGCTTTACGTAAAGGAAAACATGTTTATGTAGAAAAACCTGTCACTTTAAATTCGCTCGAAGCTGAATCTTTACTGGAGGAAGTAAAAGCCAGGGGCGGAAAGTTGGTTGTTGCGCATTATCGAAGAGAATTACCTCTTTTTTTAAAAGTTAAGGAACTTATAGACCAAAGCGCAATCGGCGAGTTGAGAACGGTGCAACTACGTTTGTGGCAAAGCAGAATACCAGATTTGGTGACGAAGGGGGCCGGCGATTGGCGTACTGATCCTGCCATTTCCGGAGGAGGTTATTTTTTTGATTTAGCGCCACATCAGTTGGATTTGATGCTCTATCTTTTTGGGATGCCCGTATCCTATGATGGTTTTAGTTTAATTCAGGATGACAAAAGTGCTGTTGCGGATCAAACTACAGGGAACATTTTGTTTAAAAACCAACTTGTTTTTCAAGGAAGTTGGTGCTTCAATGTTGCCAAAGAAAATCAGGTAGACAGGTGTGAAATTATTGGAAGCCTTGGTCGCATTACTTTTTCCATTTTTGGAAATACTGTTGCTATTCATACCAAATCAGAAGAGAAGGAATTTACATTTGACCATCCTGAAAATATTCAATTGCCGATGATTTCGCGTACAGTTGAATATTTCAGGGGTACCGGCCCAAATCCATCTCCAATTGAAGAAGCATTGGTTTTGATGAAGATTATAGATAATTTTTCGGTAATAAGATCATAATACATGACGCTGTTGATACACAGGTGCCTGCTGGAGTATATGTGTCAGTTACTATTGATCGTCTTATGTACCCTTATTTGTTGGGGAGTCCTCTCAGTCATTCAAAGGACTTTAGCTGAGGTTGTTTGTTTAAATTAATATTCTTGATACTAAAGACTAAATGTTATATTAGTGCTATTACTGGGGAGATGCCAAGCTAATCATCTTCTTGGTATTGAGTATAATATCAATATAAACCAAATTGAACAATGGAGAGAAAAGAATTTATCCGAAGCACGGGCCTATTGGCGGCATCAGCATTTTTCGCCCAGTCTAAAGTATTCGGTTTTCAAGCCGATACAGTCCGTGTGGGGCTGATTGGTACCAATGGTATGGGCTGGTCAAATTTGAATGCGATCTTGCATATACCCGGAGTGGAGTGTACAGCATTATGTGATGTCGATGAAAATGTGTTGCGGAATCGAGTGGAGGAATTAAAGAAGCGCCAGATAAATGTAAAAGCTTACGTTGATTATAAAGATCTGCTGAGAGCAAAAGACGTCGATGTTGTTATTATCGCTACGCCAGATCATTGGCATTGCCTACAAATGGTTGATGCTGTTGCTGCGGGGAAAGATGTATACGTCGAAAAACCAATTGGTAACTCCATTCGCGAATGTGAAATTATGGTTGCAGCTGCTAAAAAGCATAAACGTGTTGTTCAGGTCGGGCAATGGCAACGAAGTCAGCAGCACTTCCGAGATGCTATGGATTTTGTCCACAGCGGAAAACTTGGAAAGATACGTCTTGTTAAGGCTTGGGCGTATCAGGGCTGGATGAAGAGTGTTCCAGTCCAAGCAGATGCTTCTGTTCCAGAAGGAGTGCATTACGATAAATGGCTAGGACCTGCTCCTAAGCGAGCGTTTAATCCCAATCGTTTTCATTTCAATTTTAGATGGTATTGGGACTACGCGGGTGGCCTGATGACTGATTGGGGGGTACATATGCTGGATTACGCTTTGATTGGCATGAAGGTGTCGGATCCGGTGTCTGTAATGGCTGCAGGAGGTAAATTCGCTTATCCAGAAGACGCTGCTGAAACACCAGATAGCTTAACTACGGTCTATGAGTTTGAGGGATTCAATGTGCAATGGGAGCAGGCAACAGGGATAGATTTGGGACCTTATCAGAAGAATCACGGAGTAGCATTTATTGGTAATAACGGCACCCTTGTGGTAAATCGCGAGGGATGGGAAGTTATTCCAGAAAAAGGGCGAATGGAGGCGGTCTCTTTTCAACGTTCACAGGATAACGGATTGGACAAGCATATGGTAAATTTTGTTGAAGCCGTTAGAAAGAGGTCAGCAGAAGGTTTAAATGCTCCGATAGAGGCCGGTGCGCATATAGCCATTTTCTCCCAGATGGGAAATATAGCTTATAGGTCTAAAAAGAAATTATTTTGGGATAAACAAAAGCGCAGTTTTAACGATAAAGATGCAGACCAATATTTGGCAAAAGTGTATCACAATGGCTATAACCTACCTAAGGTATAAGATCTGCAAACAACCTTAGTCTATGTGATTTTGCCAGAACGAGTTAATAACCTTTCTTTTGTATGATAGCAGATAAGGACTGAGGATATCTACAAAAGTAAGGCAGACGATTCATCCGTCTGCACTATGTATAGCTGCAATGGTTTGAATATCGATTTTCAAGACGTAATCCATTGCAGCTACTCTTGCAAAAGCGTATGTATTTTTTCAATAGACGTCTCGTTCTCCAAAAATTCAATATAAGGTAGCAAAGGTTCGAGGTCGCTCTTATCCATTGTTTCTACGTCGTCAAATAAAGCATTTACAAAATCAGTGCAGAAGGATTTTCCAAAACTGTAGGTACTAATTCGGGTAAGATCCTCATAATTGATTTCTGTAGCATTCAAATTAAATACAAGTTCAGGAATTTCGTAATCACCTTCCGACGGATAGCCGATATACTTAAACATGCTTTCTTTCCATACACGAAATAAAATTTGATGCGAAACATGTTTTCCGAAGTATTCAAATACCTTGGAAAGTATATCGCCAGCAATTTCCCGTTCAAATATACCGGTAATGCTTTTGTCAATGATTTCGGCATAGGGAATAAAAATTGAGCTATCAAAATTAACATCAAAATTAGCCGTAAGCATTTTGGGAATAAGGTCTTTGGGCTGGATTCTTAAAAGTTGTCTTGCTGTTAAGGAGGTTAAATTGTGCTTTTGTTCTCGACCATGGCTGTCGGGGAGGTGTACTGTATGTTCTTTGTCGAGGAGCGAGATGACGAATTTCCAATCTTCGGGCCTTTTGAGAATCCTGCAGTTATGAGCGAGATAGCCGCTCCTCTTGGGGTCGGCCTTCTTATCACCGACGATAACTTCTCCAGGCTGAATAATATGTTCTGGAGGAATTTTAAACCTACGTATATGTACAAAGAGTTCTTCTCCGGCAGGTAATGCAATCGTACCAAATCCTTTGTTATTGTCGAACCATTTGACTGCGCCGATAAACATGGCTGGGGTTGAGTTTTGTTTCAATAGCATAAAGATAAGTAATAAATGCATTTATTACCTATTGAAAATGAAAAATTTATTCTATAGCACACGTTGCTTGAGCATTTGCTCGCTCGTTCTAACGAATTAAACGTGATGTGTAAAAATAGCAAGTATATTCTTTGATTCGTCTTCAGCAAAAATGGGATTTGTGTCTCTTGAGTCAAAACGTTATTTTTATGGTTTGGATGGGAGTTCATTAAATAGAGCTAAACGTAATGACGAATATAGAGAAGCAAAAAATTATTTTGGTTGAGGACGAGCAGGACGTCGCTGATTTGATTGTACAAGGCTTAGGCGAGGATGGTTATCGAGTCATTCATCTGGCGCGTTCGGAAGGTTTGGAGCAGCTTTTGGCTAAGCAAGATGTCTCTCTTGTGCTATTGGATATTCTTTTGCCGGGAACTAACGGCCTCGATATCTGTAAACAAATCAGGCAATGGGGGTATACGGATCTTCCAGTAATGATGCTCACAGCCTTGGGAACGCCCGAAAATGTGGTTTTAGGGCTTGATAATGGAGCTGATGATTATCTTTCAAAGCCATTTAAACTTATCGAGCTTAAAGCGCGAATTCGATCATTGATTCGTCGGCAACAGTCGATTGTCCAGGCCACACAGCGTGAGCTTCAACCGTCAAAAGACACCTATAGTTATGGTTTTTTAAGTATCGATGATTATAAAAAAACAGCGTATTGCGACGGTCAGGAACTTAATTTAACAAGTACTGAATATCGTTTGCTCTTATTGTTTATTCAAAGGCCGAAAAAGGTATTTGAGCGAACGGAACTTTTAGACAAAATATGGGGAATTAATTTTGATATTGGATCAAATGTTGTCGATGTTTATGTGAATTATCTGAGAAAAAAGATTGAAAAAGTAACAAGAAAGAAGGCCATCCATACGGTTATTGGTATGGGATATGTACTAAAAATTGAAGACTGAATATTTCAAAATGCACAACTATAATCGTAAGCTTATCTACCTTATTGCAATCCTAGTCATATATGTGAGTTGTTTTGTTGGCTTTATCTTTTATTCCGTTACGAATTTTGCTTTTACTGATTTTTATAAGCGGCTGGACCTCCGACGAAATATTGCCGCTGAAAAGTTTCTGAACAGTAAATCTGCTTCCCAAGCAGATCAGTGGAGCCTTGATTTTATTGAAAATCTCAATAATCAACATGAATTTTTGGTTGAATTTGATGGAAAGGATTCTATTTTAAGAAGCCAGGGATTCCACCATGAACTTTGGGATAAGATTAGTAAAAGGGGAACGTCAAATTTCAAGTCGGGCAAGCAATTTTATTCAACTAAATATTTCTCGCAAAACGGTCGTCACTATATTGTTGGGGCATCTGCGGAAAATTATTTTTATACCCATCATCTGGCTTACCTCCGGAACTTGCTCATTATAAGCCTGATTTTAGGTATCCTCTTTATTTTTGTTGTTTCGGTTTTCATGAAACGCTCATTCTTAAAGCCCATATTGACCATGATGAAGGAGGTACAGGCCATTGGTTCCGAAAATCTTTATAAGCGATTGGATGAGGATAAATATAAAGGTGAACTTCATGGTCTTGCACAGACATTTAACCGAATGTTGACGCGGTTAGAGACCTCTTTTGAAACTCAAAAAAACTTTATCAGCAATGCGTCCCATGAACTGAACACGCCATTAACTTCCATTATCGGGCAGGCAGATCTTGCCTTATCCAAGGAACGCAGCAATGAGGAGTACCAACGCACATTATCGAAAATTATTGAATCTGCAGAGCATCTGGAGAAAAAAACAAAAGCACTCTTATTGTTGGCGCGTACAGGTTTTGTAAACAATGCGACAACGTTCAATCCAGTTCGTATTGATCAGATCGTAATGGATGCCGAGCTGACAGTTAAGGCTATCAACGATAAATTTAAGATTATAACAGATTTTAGCCTATTACCAGATGATAGCATGCGACTTAAGGTGAATGGAAATGAAATTTTGCTCCAGCTTGCGCTGTCTAATATTATCAGTAATGCCTGTAAATATTCATCCGATAGAACCGCTTACATCGCATTAGGTGCATTGGACAACAAAGTTTTTATCCTTATCAAAGACAAGGGGATAGGAATACCATCCCGAGAATTAGATCATATTTACGATCCTTATTTTAGAGCTTCCAATACAAGTGGTATCGATGGTTATGGAATTGGCTTACCTTTGGCAAGAAATATCATTAAGCTGCATGGCGGTTCTTTGAAAGTCAACTCTATTGTAGGGGAAGGCACAACTGTTGAAGTGGAATTACCGACTTATCTGCGATTTTAATCCAGTTTTAATTTCAGTACAGTTTTTAATCCAGTTTTAATACTGTTGTCAACTTTCTAATCGAAAGCTAATTTTAGATTCATACCATTGCCATAACTGCGTTTTAACTTTGCTTAAAAAATAGCATGGCTAAAACAACGCGCATATTAATTCCCAGCGATTTTACGGTTGATTCGCTTGATTTTGTCCAGCAGAGTATAGAAGAATCGGTGGCCGAGCAAATTGATATCATCCTGGTATACGGTAATAAAAGCAGTAGTTCAGCAAGTGAATTGCTCGGTATCGGATTGGATGATCAGCTCGATATGCTCCAATCTGAATCTTTCTTAAATGCTTGTCGTGTACTGTATCAGCGTTATCAAGACCGCCACCTCAATATCTTTGCCGATATTTTATGTACAGACAATAAAAACTATCTCCGACATTACCTCCGTGGGCAAGCTGTTGACGAAATTAGAATTCCTCGCAATTATAACTATAAAAAGAAGACACGTCATTTTTTTAATGTTGCTGAAGCGCTTCGAAATGTCGGGGGCCAAATTCATTCGATCGTACTGTTTAGCGATAAGGGAGATCCTTCTCATCATAAAATGGCACTGACGAATGGGTAATCAGCAGAAATTGTCCAACTGTCATTGGATTAAAACATAATATTCAAATTATCTATTTTTTATTTTTATGGCGAAATTACACGGCGGACCATCCCCTTTGCAGCGTCTGGTTAGTCTCCTACATCCAGAACGTAAAACAATCAATTTTATATTTATTTATGCTATCGTCATTGGTGTGTTTAGCCTGACAATTCCAATAGGGATTACAGCGATATTTAATTTTTTAAGCAACGGAGCAATGTATAGCTCTACTTATATTTTAATTGGTTTTGTGCTGTTTGGCGTGGTCATGGCCGGCACTTTACTGATCGGACAACTCACGCTGGTTGAATATTTAGAACAGAAAATCTTTCTAAAATCAGCAATAGAATTTTCGTATCGCCTTCCGCGAATTGATCCCAAGGAATTGTTAGGGGAAAATCTTGTGGAATTGGTGAATCGATTTTTTGATGTGATCATTATTCAAAAAGGAATTATTAAACTTTTGATCGATATCATTGCTGCAGTTGTAACCATCTTCTTTAGCGTGATATTATTGTCCTTTTACCATCCTGTGTTTTTGGCTTTTGGGCTGATCGTGATCTGTGTTGTTATCATTATATTGGCGCTATACTACAAAAGGGGATTAAGGACGAGCATTGAAGAGTCCGAATACAAATATAAGACGGTGGCCTATTTAGAATCTGTTGCGGAGAATATAGCGCTTTATCGCGGGGACAAAGCAAAAATGCAGGCAGTGACAGACAATACAGATCATATTGTCGGTAAATATTTAGGAGCTCGCAATGATCATTTTAAGGTCTTAAAAAGGTTTTTCATAGGCTCTGTCATGCTTCGTACTCTACTGTTTGGGGCGATGCTTTTACTGGGATCTTATTATGTTGTTGAGCGACAAATGACTTTTGGGCAATTTGTTGCTGCCGAAGTCGTCATCGTTCAAATCGGTTATGCTATCGAGAAACTGATGACCAATCTAAATACGATTTTTGATATGCTGACAGGAGTAGTCAAGTTAGCGGCAATAACGGATCTTGCGTTGGAGGAGGACGCTGCTAATTATGTGGATTAACAAGGATGATAAGAGCCAAAAAACAGTTTCGTGGAGAGATCTCTCCCAGGATGCAGTATCTAAACTATTGAAAGAACGTGGATCACTCGTTTTGGGACGCCTTTTGGTATGCTCTGCGGTTATCTTTGCGCTTGCATTATTTCTGCCTTGGAGGCAGACAATTGCTGGAATAGGCACGGTAACCGCGCTTCGGCCCGAAGATAGACCACAGACGATACAAAATCAAATTGGCGGTCGTATCGAGTATTGGGCAGTTACTGAGGGACAGGAAGTGAAGAAAGGTGACACAATTTTGGTGCTTTCGGAAACTGCCCAATCTTATTTTGATCCAATGCTACCCTTGCGTTTAAAAGAGCAATTGCATGCTAAACAAAGCGGTGAGGATGCCGCAGATCAAAAAATGAAAGCCACCGAAGCGCAGATTGTAGCTTTACGCAACGGTTTGGAATTTCAACTCGAGTCTGCAAAAAATAAGGTGATACAGTCTCAAAATCTCGTGAAAATTGATAGTGCTGAACTCGTTGCGGTTGTGAGCTTTTTCGAGACCAGTGAAAAACGGCTTAAGCGCTACGAAGAGGGGTATCGAGATGGACTGTTTTCTCTGACAGATATTGAAACAAGACGTCTAAATCTACAGAATGACCGAGCTAAAGTTGTTAGTGCCGAAAATAAGCTTTCCAATTCAAGGCAATCTTTAACCAATGCACAAATAGAATTAAATAACATTCGTGCAAAATATAACGAGTCATTAGCGAAAGCACAATCGGATTTAAGTTCTGCTTTTTCCTCTAAAGCTTCTGTGCAAGGTGATATTGCTAAACTCAAAAATGAAATTTCCAATATTGATGTGAGAAGAGGGCTATATATTGTTAGGGCGCCACAGGACGGATTTATTGTCAAGACTTTCAAAGCTGGAATAGGTGAAAATATGAAAGAGGGAGAGTCTGTGGCGACATTGCAGCCTAAAACCCCCTTGCTTGCCGTTGAACTGTATGTCAATGCGATGGATGTGCCATTGATAGCACCGGAAAGCGATGTACGGCTACAATTTGATGGGTGGCCATCGATACAGTTTTCAGGTTGGCCTTCAGTGGCAGTTGGTACTTTTGCAGGAAAAGTGTCGGTTATCGATAAAGTGAGCAGTACCAATGGTCAATTTAGGATCTTGGTGAGCGCAACAGCGCCGGTCCCTGAAGGGGATGAACCCTGGCCGGTCCAGTTAAATCAAGGGTCAGGGGTATTCGGAAGAGTTATTTTAAATAAAGTCCCTTTATGGTACGAGATATGGCGACAGTTAAATGGATTTCCGCCGAGTTTGGAGCGTGAACCTAAGGATAGTGGAAAAAAGTGATTATGCTATGAGCAAATTGAATCTCATTTTTATTGTATTGTATGTTTTTCTATGCCATTTGCTTCCCGCGCAGGAAAAGGAGAATACGGCGAGAAAAACGTTCACTTTGGGCGACATGGAGGCACTTTTGATGGCTAACCATCCGATTGTAAAACAAGTCAATCTATTGAGTGAGACGGCTAAGGCGCAGGTGATGCAGGGATTAGGTAAGTTTGATCCGACTATCAATGCAAGTTTTAAAAATAAATACTTCGGCAATAAGGAATACTACAACGCGTGGAATAGTGAGCTGAAAATTCCACTTTGGTTGGCTGGAGCCGACCTTAAAATTGCTTACGATAGGAATGTCGGTGACTATACCAACCCTCAATCCAGGACGAACAGCGCTGGCCTGTCTGCCGTAGGCTTAAGTATACCACTTGGACAAGGATTAATTATTGATAGCAGAAGAAATACGTTACAGCAGGCAAAAGCAATGGTACGCTATTTAGAAGGCGAAAAGATAAAGCAAATCAATAGCATTTGGTTCCAGGCAGTCTCAGATTACTGGAATTGGTATTTTGCCTATCAGCAGTATCAGTTTTTACTGGAGGGTGTAAAATTAGCAGATCAACGTTTTAAGGCCATCAGTGAGCAAACCGTCTTGGGTGATAAACCTGCGATTGATTCGATTGAGGCCTCTGTCGTGGTCAAAGAAAGGTGGATAGAGCTTTCGAAGTATGAAGCCGAGTTAAAAAATGCCCGAATTATGTTATCTAATCACCTTTGGAATGATCAGCAATTTCCAGTGGAACTTCCAGATTACGCAGTTCCTCATAAGGCAGCTGGCGAAATTCTCTTGCCGGACAACAAAGTGATCCATGCGCTTCTTGATTCAGCCAAAATTGCCCATCCTGAATTGATCAAATTGGCGAGTAAAAATCAACAGCTCGAATTTGAGGAACGCTACCGTAAGGAAATGCTCAAACCAAAATTTACGGTTTCAGGAACACTGATATCAAGCCGCCGCAGTTTCAATGATTTTATACCAACACAGTATGATTTCAACTGGCAGAATTATAAACTTGGGTTTGAATTTGCATTTCCCCTATTTATCCGCAGCGAAAGGGGTAAATTAAAAGAGGTAAGAATTAAGTTAGATCAATTGCACTACGAACAGGCGGTTACGGAGCGCAACATTTACAATGATGTTATTAGAAAATACAACGAATTAACAGCGTATAGCACGCAATTCGAACTTCATGCGTTGAATGTGAGTAACCAAGAACGTTTACTTAAGGGAGAGTTAAACAAGTTTGAACTAGGTGAATCAACCTTGTTTGTGGTCAATAGCAGAGAAAGCAAACTGATCGAAATGCGCATAAAGCAAGAAAAGCTTTTTACGGATTTTCGGAAGGCACTGGCAGAATTATACTACAAGGCCGGAACCAAATTTTAATCTACGTATTCTTTTTAATCTGATTTTAATCTGCGCATTCTTTTTAATCTCATTTTAATATCGGTTTGAACATTCTAATAGAAAGTTAATTCCAGATTCATTCGATTGCCATGGTGGCCTATTAATTTTATATAAAAATAATTGGATATGGCAAAGGCAACGCGGGTATTAATTCCAAGTGATTTTACAATTGATTCGCTATTTTTTGTTATTCATAGCATCGAACAATCGACGGCAGAAGAGCTTGACATCATTCTAGTCTATGGGAATAAGAGTAGTACTTCGATCAGTGAATTATTAGGAATCACGTTGGAAGACCAACTTAGCAATCTTCAATCCGAAGATTTCTTGAAAGCCTGTCAAATGATCTGTCATCGGTATGAAAATCGTAAGCTAACAATCTATACCGATATCCTCAGCTCGGACAATCTCAATTATTTAAAGCATTATTTGCGTGGAGCTCGGATTGATGAAGTCAAAGTTCCAACAGATTATCAATTTGAAAAAAGAACACGGCACTTTTTTGACGTGGGACAGGCTTTGCTTCATTTGAACAGAAGTAAACAGAAAAATGTGAGGATCGTCGAAAAACCTGGAACAAACAAAACAGGGAGAAATGTGTTAGCGGATTTATTTTTTAACAAAAAATGGGATGTTAATTATTAAGAGAAAAATACTGGCAAAATTCAACTTTGTATTGTTGACTTTTCTGCTTTTGGGAGCGAGTTCAATGGTTGTTTTTTATGAAAACCCTGAGCGGCTTTTAGAAGGCGAATGGGAAGAGCAAGGTTGGTACTTTGAGAAAGTGGAGAAGTCGCCTATGTTTAAGAAGCAGACTGTTATTCATGAAGGAATAAAAGATGCCGCAATAGCTCATCTTCCGCCTTTGCAGGATGGGTTATGGCATTTTGAGAGGATGGGTGATAAAAATTTTATTGCCCATCATGAGGATCAACAATACAACTGGTTTTTGAAGGGGAGGGGGCACATCCTTGAGCTTCGAAAGAATGATGAGCTTATTGAAAGCTTTGTTATTCAGAAGCTCAACAAAAACCAATTGGTGCTGCACCTTAATTTGGATATGCAGACAAAAGGTATAGCGCGTATCGTGTTGAAAAAAGGAGGAAAGGAAAAATATGCTGAGAAAATATAGCAATCATAGGACCATCGAAGATAATATCAAGTTGGGCGGGATTACCGCTTTTTCGGCGGGAATGGTCAATGTCGCTTCCGTTATCGTCTTCTTCTCGTTTACATCCAATGTAACCGGTTACTATGCTGTTTTTGCCCAGGAGATAGCGAAAGGGAATTGGTATCAAGGGGCAGTGGTGTTGTTTTGGATATTACTTTTTTTGACGGGAAGTATGATTTCGAATCTTATCATTATCCATGGTAAAGGACGCTTTAGTTCCTACCTGACTCATTCTATTCCCTTGGCATTGGAAATACTGAGTATATTGTTTGTAGGCATATATCTGGATGTCTTTTATGAGGACTCTTTAAAAGAAACAGAGATACTTGTTGGCGCATTATTGTTTGCGATGGGATTACAAAATGGTTTAACGGCGAGCATATCAAATTTTGTCGTAAAAACGACACATTTAACCGGCTTGACGACAGATCTTGCCATATTAATTTCGATGTTTACAAAAGAATCAAACCGAAATAATAAGGCATTGGTGGATAAATTTCATTTGCTCTTGAGCATTGTGTCAGCTTATGTACTTGGTGGGCTTTTAAGTGGTATTTCTTTTACCTACTTATCGAACAAAACTTTTTACATCGTCTGTTTTGTTCTTCTAATTATCGGCTTGTACGATCATTACAAGTTGTATATGCTGAAAAAGCAATTTGTAAATCGTCATCGTGGGGGGGCGGCGACCTAAAATGGGGGCTATATAATTTTATCCAGTTGGTATGGGAAATCTTCGTTCATCAGCTGTTTATAATTGAGGCAGAATTGTTGAAATTTTATACGGGCATCCTCTTGCTGATGTAAGGCAAACATCGCTCTTACTTGAGAGAATATAGCCTGCTCATTCAAGGGATCCAATAACAGTATGGCATGTGCTAACGCAATGCTTTTTTTATGTTGATGTTCGAGATCCGCTTGCTGAAGTTTCGCTAGAAAAATAGGAAGCAAACTTTGTTCAACTTCAGTTTTTAGGGTATCAAATACAGGGTGATCCAATCCCTGTAAGAACTTTCCCCGCTGAATGACTTGAGTTAATCTGCTTTCATTGATGCACGATGGATCAACCATTAACTGGATACATGCTACATAATCACAATAGAATTCTTCTGTTGTTTCAATAATAAATCGGCCCTTCTTATGCACAAGTTCTATTCCTGTAAATTCGTTTAGTACTTTTCTTAAATGGTTGATCGTGACTCCTCGCGAGTTCTTGACCTTATCTTCTGATTTGTCAGGCCACATCATCTGGCTGAAGTATGGAGAACTTATACCCGATCGGTGGGATAGAATGAGGCAAAATGCCTGCTTAAGCTTTGTGCTAAATAAATAGGAGACATCCCGTTTGTTTCGATCAAACGCACGAAACTCACCGAATAGAAAAATTGCATTCGGACGAACAAAATCGTCTTTTTTTGGCAATTCAGCGGTCACTGCTATTGGGTGTGTGATAAGTGCCGTCTCTTCTAGTAGATTAGTTAATTGTCTTTTTCCTTTTCTTTGCCTCCAAATAAAGTAGATACTCAATCCAACTATCCCCAATATCATCAAGAATAGAAATATCTTGCGGTGAGAACCATATCTAGGAAAGCTGTTTAGCTCAGACAGACTTATAGGAATCATGTTTAATGAATAAACCTTTAATGTCGATTGGATATCATCCTTTGATTCCTGAACCAACACTAGGAGTCTGCCTAACTGCTTATCCATATAAAGTTGGGCATGCGTACTTATTTTATCCGAGTAGATCGGGACGGAGTCGCCTACTATGGCAAAACTTCCGTCTTGAATCGAAAAGCGATAAAGTTGAATATTGGATTTTGTTAGATACTCTGGATAGCATAGAGCATAAAAGTGTGCCTCATCTGGAAAGACCAAACCTCGGGCTGGCACGATATGCTTGTCTTTCCACATGATGTCCCATTTTTTAATGATTTTCTTACTGTTCAAATTAATCTGATAAAAATCATACAGATATTTTCGCCCAACAATATGTTCTCCCGATTCATTGCCCATACCTCCGAATATATAGGCGGTATGATCTTCGGTACCTTTTCCAGCGGTAAGAAAATAACGCGGGAAGATTTTATCACCTGACCATCCCTCTACGGTTTGCCATTTGTTGGAGTCGACATCGTAACGTCTAAATTCATCACTGTATGTCATATTGCCATAGCCCCCGAAAATATAGAACTGCCGATTTCTTTCGTCATAAAAAGAGCCATGATGATTTAGCTCCTTCTTGATCAGGTCGTAACTCTCGACTTTCCATTCGAAATTTTTAAGATCAAGACTGGCGACTGTAGGACCTAAATAAGATTGCGTATAAAAAAGTTCATAAACATAGAGTTTATTTGTCGTAGAGTCGATGAAATTGTTTCCTAAAACCAGTTTAACAGGACAGGGGTTTTGAAACGCCAGCTTATTCGTTTGATTGGTTTTTACATTGTATATGGTTATGGAATCCTGATTAAAATAATAAATCTCTTTCGTTCGCTGATTGTAACATGAGCCAGCTTGTGACGGTGAACTGTTCGAAAAAATATTTTTCCATTTGTAAGAATCTAGCATTAGCCATGTTGGATTGGAAACACTCCCGTAAGCATTGCCATCTTCATCGTGGACAATATGTCCCGCATTCTCCTTTAGCGGAAAGAAGTACTGATGCGTTGCATTTCCAATACGTACATTTTTGATCGACATCATGGGTACATCAATCAGATAATCACTTTTTCCAAAAACAATTCGGGGACTGTATACTCGCGGTAGCTTGACCTTTGGCGATTCAAACGCTTGATCCTGGATCTTAAGCTTAAAGACTTGCTCTTCAAGATCAAAGGTCAACTGAATGTTTATCCATTCCTCCTTAAATAGTCGCTGCTGATTTATTTTTGCGATGATCAGACTAGTCTTACCTTCTTCATTCAGGCGGAAAATACAGTTTTCTCCCTCTTCATCATAAAACAGATTATATATCGTGTTGTTGTCCTTATTCTTGACACGGAAAATATTACCTAAAGAGTTTGATGCGTAAATGGATAATTGAAATGCTAAGGTAAACTGCTTCTCGAATGAAATCTCCTTTTTATTAAATAATTCGTAGGAGGTCCGTTTATCTATAGGTTCATGGCCGGCGCTAAACTTGAGCCCCTGAGATAGGGATAGTATCGGAATTAAAAGTAAAAAAACAATATATAGTGTACAGCGTGGCATAGCACAATCAAAAACTTAAACCAATTAGTCGTCGACAATGAGCTGCTTATGTTACCTGTTGTCTCTTGTCGGCTTTTAATGAAATCGTAATAGTTAGGATATCCCTTACCAATATATCTAACAGCGTTAAAAGTATGCAAAAAAATGCGGCCAATAAAATAAAACCTATGTTACAATCACCAAGTTGTATTTGTATCATTAATGATAATATAAAAACAAATGGGGGCTAGGGTTATCGTTTTATTTTTACGTTTTAACCCAAATTTAACCAAAAAAATAATCAGTCAATACTACCTTGCGTTCGAATTCCTACAGGTATTTCCGGTAGAAACTCGAACTAATTATAAATCGAAAATATCACTTATGAAAGTCTTTAAAAAGCTGCAATTTGTTATTGTTGCTTCTATATCCATGATGATTGTTCCTTATGGGTATGTCGAGGCACAAAAATCTTTTCCCGCTGCCGATAGCAATAACAGCCGCACTGTTCAAGAGCAAAACTTACGCCGTTCGATGGAACTTTTTGACCGGTCAATGGAAGTTTATTTCTCGGCCGATCGACAAGCTATGTATCGTTTTTATAACCCGGATACAAAGGTGCGCTCCCAAGAAAAAGCAAGTGTATGGATGTATTCCGCTTCGATAGAAGCTGTCAATGCCATTTTAGGGGGGCTTAAGTCGCAGAAAGAAAAGGGGAACTATCGTTTATTCGATCAAAACTATAAACGCTATGTTAATCTTTTGGCGGAGCTCCATGGTAATGCAGCCTATTATTTAGGTTCCTTCAACTTTACATCCTTTACACAGACAAAGGACTGGACAGTGTACGCTGTGGATCGTGTCGGGGAAAAAGGCAAAGCCAATGTAACCGGCGTACTCAATGTTTATGACGATCAGATGTGGATGATACGGGGGTTGATAGAGGGGTACCGGCTGACTGGTAAAGATACTTATCTAAAGGAAGCCGAGTATCTGACTGCTTATGTTCTGGATGGATGGGACTGCACACGCGATAATCGGGGGCATGAAAATGGTGGAATACCTTGGGGACCGGGCTATGTCACAAAACACGCCTGTAGCAATGCACCAATGGTTAGCCCGCTGGTTTGGTTACACGAAATTTATAAAACCAAGAAGGACCTGATAACATATCGATATATTGATATAGAAGACAAACAATCCCGCCGTTCGAAAACGATTCGGAAGAGCAAGTATTATTTGGATTTTGCTAAAAGGATTTATGCTTGGCAAAAGGATCATCTATTGAACGATAAAGGTGTATATGATGATATGCTGGGCGAATGTTATCCAGATTGCAGTGTTGCCTACGAAATTGTGGATGGTATAAAGTACCGAAAAAATACCCAATTGAGGAGAGCTGTTGGGACCTCTTTTTCGTATAACAGCGGTACAATGATTTCTGGAGCTGCCGATCTGTATCGGGCGACTCAATCAAAAATCTATTTGGAAGACGGAGAGCAGTTGACCGATGCGAGTTTCCAATATTTTGCTACACCGGGTTCGCAGGTTCCTACACACTATACTTATGCGTCGGATGGGTTTAATAACTGGTTTAATGGAGTATTGCTTCGAGGATTTCTTCAGATTTCTCCAGTTTTCAAAAAAGCTGGCAGCTATAAGAAATCCTTTCAACAGAATTTAGACTATGGATATACACACTTTTTGCGTTCAGGCTTATTGCCGCAAGATCTTCTCGGGGGGTGGCACGCAGACACAGGTAAAAACAACCTAGAGGGGATGTTCATGTTTGCCTATGCGGCACAGTACGCCATGCTATCTCAGGATCATGACGGGAAATAACCGGATGAGGTAGAAGATCAATGGAAGCAAGATTTATTTTAGTAACAGATATCAACAAAACCGAGCCTAAACGCTCATGAAATACTTCAAATAGCACAATCACTAGTTAAAACCAATTTATTAAGATGAAAAAGGATATAGGGAAATCGAGGCGGCGAATCAGCACACTGCTTGTGCTGATGGCGCTGGGTATTCCGTCCATCGGATGGGCCCAACAACGGAATGTCAGGGGAAAAGTATTGGATAGTAACAATAAGCCGATTGCTGGAGTGACGATATCGGTTCAGAACGCAGATAGTCGTATAGAGACAACGACTAACGCGGACGGAAGCTATTCTATTAGTGTTCCTGAAGGTAAAAAACTATTATTTAAATCCCTCGGCTTCAGTGCAAAGGAGGAGGTTACAGACGGGAAGTCTACGATTAATGTCGTATTGCAAAGCGATGACATGCAGCTGGAAACAGTTGTCGTAGTCGGTTACGGTACGCAGCGTAAACAATCCCTGACCGGTGCCATTGCATCTGTCAAGGGGACAGAAATGAGGCAGACGAAAAACGAAAATCCACAGAATATGCTAACTGGTCGCGTGGCCGGTGTACGTGTTTGGCAGAAGAGTGCAGAGCCAGGAGCTTATAGTGCTAATTTTGATATACGTGGTATGGGAGCTCCCTTAGTCGTAATTGACGGGGTACCCCGTACAAGTGAAGACTTTCAGCGTCTGAATCCAAGTGATATTGAAGACGTTTCGGTACTGAAGGATGCATCGGCTGCTATTTATGGGGTGAGGTCGGCAAATGGTGTTGTACTGGTAACGACAAAAAAGGGAAAGGAAGGGAAGACGATCGTCAATTATAATGGATCTTATACTTTTCAAAGGCCTTCGGGACTACCTGTATTGGCTGATGCAATCAGTGCCATGACGGTGTATAATGAGAAATCCATGAACAATATCAATGGTGGTAGTCCCATATATACCGAGAAGGATTTTGAAGATTTTAGAAATGGTACTCGACGTTCGTCCGATTGGACAGGTCTGATTTTTTCAAAATATGCGCCGCAGACTCAACACGATGTTAGCTTTTCTGGTGGAAGTAATAAAGTTCAATATTATATTGGGGGAGGTTATTCCTACCAGCAAGGCTTTTTTAAATCAGGTGATCTCAATTATAATAAATACAATTTACGGTCTAATATTTCGGCAGAATTAGCTAAGGGATTGAAACTTGACTTAAATATCAGTGGCATGGCCGATCAGCAAAATAATCCTTACAACAGTGCTGTTGATATCATTCGGAATTATTGGCGTCAGGGTGTATTGTTTCCTGCATACGCAGATCCCAACAATACCTTGTTAAATTATGAGGGACTAGATTTAGAACAAAATACAGTCGCGATGATGGATGCATCTATTTCCGGCTATCGCAAATTCAAAAAGAAGACCTTTCAATCTTCCGCCGCGTTGAATTATGAGCTGAGTAATTTATCTCCTTTTCTTCAAGGATTTTCGGCAAAGGCATTAATTAGTTACGATTACCGTGCAGATAACAATTCCCTATTCAGAAAAGAATATTATCAGTATGCGTTGAATAAAACAACGGGTAAATATGATCAGAAGCTCTATAACTTGAGTAGTCCAAATCAAATGAAGCGGGAGTTTTATGATAAGCAACAGGTATTGGGGCAATTTATTTTGAATTATGATCGAACTTTTGGAGATCAACATAAGCTAGCTGCACTTGTCGGCTGGGAATCACAAAAAAACGATGGCGATAACTTCTATGGATTGAAAAATCTTGCTTTCGGTTCAGATCAATTGCTCGCTGGTGTAGAAGATGGACAAATGACTTCCATGTATGGTGGGATCGGTGACTATTATAATGAAGCGAAGTCTGCACTATTTGGACGTGTTAACTATGATTTTGCTGGACGTTATATTGCCGAATTCCAGTTTCGCTATGATGGATCTTCCCGTTTTGCAAAAGGGCATCAATGGGGATTTTTCCCTTCCGCTTCTGTAGGCTGGCGTATCTCTGAAGAGCCGTTTTTTAAATCGATCGACGCCCTCTCTTTTGTTAATCAACTGAAATTACGAGGTAGTTATGGTGTGCTGGGCGATGATTTGTCAGACTCATGGGATTTTGGTTGGGTACCGGGTTATGTTTATCCTGCAACCAGCGGAAATGCTGAAAATGGATACAACAATCAATATGCACCAGGCTACATTTTCGGTGATAAATACATTACGGGTGTAAGTCGAAAGGCTATCGCCAACGAGTTAATTACTTGGTATAAAGCGAAAACATTTAATGTAGGTTTAGATTTTGAAGGCTGGAACGGATTGTTCGGTTTTACCTTGGACTATTTTGAACGCACGCGATCAGGATTATTTCAACGGCGTACAAGTGAATTCCCTACAGTAATTGGGGCCATAGCCCCGATGGAAAATGCCAATAGTGATCGTCACATGGGATTAGAGTTGGAATTGAAACACCGTAATAAAATCAACGATTTCTCCTATAATATTCGCGCGATTGCCACGGTGACTAGAAATAAATATCTCACAGCTGTTCAAAATGGCCCATATAAAAACTCGTACGACCGTTGGCGTAATGACAACTTCAACGACCGGTATCAAGGGATACAATTTGGCTATGAATCGGCAGGACGGTTTGAAAATTGGGACGATATCTGGAGTTATCCAATTTACAAGGAACGTGATGTATTGCCTGGAGATTATAAATACCTAGATTGGAACGGGGATGGTGAAATCAACGATCAGGATGAACATCCATTTGCCTTTGATCAGACGCCTTGGGTCAATTATAGTTTGAACCTCGAAACAGCGTATAAAAATTTCGATATGAACCTCTTATTTCAAGGCTCAGCTTTGGGTTCAATGGAATATAAGGAACCACTTTATGCAATATGGGGAACAAATGGAGGCGGAACCCTTGAACAATATCTTGACCGCTGGCACCCTGTTAATCCATTGGCAGATCCTTATGATCCCGCAACTGAATGGGTTCGGGGCTATTATGGTTTCACCGGACGATATCCAAAATCCAATTCTGAATTTAATCGGGTGAGTACAGCTTATTTACGTCTTAAAAGCATCGAATTGGGGTACACCTTTTCGAATTTAAAAACATCCTCATCAATGCGATTACGTGTTTATGCAAATGCTTACAATTTATTTACGATCACAGGCGTACGATATGTGGATCCCGAACATCCAGACGATAATTTAGGTCGGATGTATCCATTGAATAAAACCTATTCATTAGGCTTATCGCTTACTTTTTAGCAAGCAAAAAAATGTTCCAATGAAACCATCATAATTTATTCAATCTTATTGGGGAATGAATAAATCGGATAGCTTCATCACAATTGAAAAGCAAATTTATACAGATGAAAAAATTACTCATTATATTATCATTAGCTGGCTCCATCGGATTTGTAGGTTGTGCCGATCTGGATATCACGCCCAAAAATATTGTCACAGATCAAGATCTATTGAATACCCCAGCCGGTATGGATATCTACATGGCTCGGATGTACAGTCTAATGCCATTTGAAGATTTTAAATATATGGCACAATGGGGGATAGAGTTCAATGGTTGGCTGGCTGCGATTGGCATTGAAGGGACGGGCGAAGCTGTGACCAGGGATGGAATCAGTACTTCGTTTACGGGCGAGCGGACAGCGTATTGGGAAAGAGCGTTCGAATTACTTCGGGATGCCAATCATCTCATTGAAACTCTACCCAATTACAAGGATAAATTTTCTGAAGAACTTTATAATCATTACTTAGGTGAGGGATACTATGTTCGGGCAACCGTGTTTTACGCCATGGCACGACGCTTCGGGGGAATTCCTTTGGTGACGAAAGAACTTCAATATCCGAACACATTGGATAATCTGGAAATACCTCGTTCCAGTGAAGAAGATACGTGGAACCAAATCCTTAAAGACTACGATGAGGCGATTAAATTGCTTATGGCGAAGAGTCCTAAAACAGGTTATTCCAACAAGTTTGTAGCACTGTCTTTTAAGTCCGAAGCTATGCTTTATGCTGGAAGTGTGGCCAAATATAATGAAACTGTTTCTGGTCGCTTGACTGGTCTTGGAAGGAAAACTGGTGTACGGGTGATTGGTTTCGATGCCACCACAGCAAGAGCTGCATCACAAAAGTACTTTGAAGAAGCTTACGCTGCAGCTCGACAGGTAATAGTAGGTGGGGGCTATTCGCTGTATAAAAAGAAATGGGCAGCGAACGATAAAGATGCTCAGTATCAAAATATGGTGGACATGTTTAGTGACCTCAGTAGTCCGGAAAATATATACGTTAAACAATATGTTTATCCGACATTGACACATAGTTTTGATGCATTTAGTTCGCCCTTCACTTTTCGATCGCCACTTTCTGCGGGTACTTGTCCAACGGTAGATTTTATGGAACTGTTTGATGGATTTGACAAATACGCCGACGGAACAGTTAAAGTAACGACCGGACAAAGCAGCAAGGAGGGGGAATATAGACTTTACGACAAACCGATGGACTTCTTTAAGAATGCGGAACCTCGCTTGCGTGCTTATGTTATCTTTCCCGATGATATCTTCAAGGATCGAAAAATGGAAATACGGGCAGGCATATACACCGGTTCAGCACCCATAAAGCCATTGTTCACGGATTATTCTTATGCAAACGCGGATACACGTTATCAACAGCTGGATGCTTACACAGGCTCACCCAAGACGCTTTACCTGAGTCCAAGAGATGGTAGTGGTCAGCAAACTGTTGATTATAATGGACAAAAAATGAATGCTGCCGGAAACGAAGGGCCATTCTTCGATAATGGTGAAGCCACATTAACTGGTTTTTATGTACGTAAATGGCTGAATACAAATCCTGCAAAAGAAGTGGGGGAAGGGAAGTCTGATCAGCCTTTCATTTTAATGCGTTACGCTGAAGTTTTATTAAATGCAGCTGAAGCAGCTGTCGAACTCAAAATGCTAGGTGCTAATCCTGCTGATGGAAGCGACCCTTTACAGATAGCAACCAGTGCTGTCAATGAGATTCGCTCGCGGGCGGGAGCAGATTTGCTAACAGGTGCGATTTCCGGAGATAATACAGGAAGAGATATTGTACGAAGAGAGCGTCGCAAGGAACTTGCGTTTGAACATAAAGCAAAATGGGATTTGCGTCGATGGCGTGTGCTGCATTTTGAAGGCCGGAATGGATTTTGGGGAACACAAAAGGATAAAAATCTATATAGCAACAATGAAAATTTTAGGTTCAGGGGTTTATATCCATTTTTTTCCACCTCAACGGGTAAATACTTCTTTGATGCACGATTTCAATGGGTGAGTACCAAAACATTCCGGTATACACCTATAGACTATTATTTTGAAATTCCCGGAGGAGAGGTAGCGAAAAGTCCAGTGATTGACCAGCAACCTAACCGATAAACAAGTATGCTGTGTTGAGCGCTTCGAGGCGCCCGGCGCAGGTCACTTGTAAGGCCTGAAATTCTAATAACAAAGTGAATTACTGGTGGAGCAGCGTTCCGGAAAATAGCAGGCAACTAAATTCGGAACATTCAAACCATCACTAAACGTAAAGAGATGAAAAAAAGTATTTTCGGCGCGATAGGCATCATGTGTATGCTAAGTTCGTGCAGCCTTTTTGAGGCAGATAATTATGAAGCTCCTTCGGTGGCATTAAAAGGTATTGTGGTCGACGCATCGACCGGAGAACCCATATTGACCGATCAGGGAAGTGAGGGTATCCGTGTTCGATTAACAGAGCTGAGTTGGGGTGACAATGTGGAGCACAACCCTGATTTCTATTGCATGCCCGACGGGACGTTTCAAAATACGAAATTGTTTAAAGGTAATTATAATATCACTGTTGATGGGCCTTTTATTCCATTGGTACGTACCGATGGCGATGGGAAGGTGCTGTCAGATGACAGCAAAAACATGGAGCTGAATGGCTCTCATGAAATTAAGATGGAGGTGCATCCTTTTCTTAAAGTCGAATGGGTCGGAAATCCAGTTGTGGAAAACGGAAAGGTAAAAGCTAAGGTAAAAGTTACACGCGCCGTAACCGAACAGTTTTTTCGGGATATAATTGAACCTCTAGGAAATTACAATGTGGATTTTTTAAATGTGACAGATATACAATTCTTTGTCAGCTATTCCTCCACGGTAGGGTATAGAGCGCGAGATGAACGTTGGTCTAGCAAAATTGAGTATGGTGGCAATAGCTTTAACTCAAAATTGGGGCAGGTTATTGATCTCGAATCTGTGGGCGAAATCCCAAAAGGGCGAACGGTTTTTATTCGGGCAGCCTCGCGGATTAATTACGACACGCCTCGGGGGACGGGAACGCGAAGATGGAATTACAACGAAGCCAAAAGGGTCGATATTCAATAATCACATCTTTATCCATGTTGAGCGAGTCTGTTAAAATCATAGGCTCGCTCCTCATCTGCTAGATCTTATGGGCTAAACCTGTTGAATTGTAAGGGGAATATAGGCGTAAACTGTGCGTAGTAGAAATAGATAATAAATTATGATAAAAACGAACATACTTTCGCTAATGATGCTGGCGGCGCTGACGACGGTCGCTCAAAAGAAAGATCCGATAAAGACAACATTTCAAAGCTCCAGGGAGTGGCGTCCAACAATTGATAACCGGGCGGATGCGGTAATGGTCTATGGAACAGGAGGGAACCCTTCCGACAAATCCAGAAAGTTACCCTTTGAAGATCGTGTGAAATCTTGGCGTGATAAGGGGTATATTGCTCATTTTATGACGGGGATTGCCTGGGGCGAGTACCAAGATTACTTTACAGGGAAATGGGATGGGAAGATGCACCTGGATGAGGGACAGGTCGATGTCAAAGGCGACACCATCTGGCATGGTCATATGGTTCCATATATTGTTCCTAGTGAAAATTATTTAAAGTATATTAAGGAGATGCATATCAAAAGGGTCATTGATGCTGGCATCGACGCTATATTTATGGAAGAACCCGAATTTTGGGCACGTGCCGGATACAGTGAATCGTTTAAAAATGAATGGAAAAGGTACTATGGTTTTGATTGGCGACCGCAACACGAATCGCCCGAAAACACTTACTTGTCGAATAAATTGAAGTATGCTTTATATCTTCATGCGCTGAATGAAGTCTTTACTTATGCTAAATCTTATGGTAAAACCAAAGGGATGGACGTAAAATGTTATGTGCCGACACACTCTTTAATCAACTATTCGCAATGGATGATCGTTAGTCCCGAAGCAAGTTTGGCTTCTCTTCCCTGTGTAGATGGTTACATAGCGCAAGTATGGACAGGAACTTCACGTGAGCCTAATTATTTTAATGGCGTCGCAAAAGAAAGGGTTTTCGAAACGGCATTTTTGGAATATGGTGCTATGGAATCCATGACTGCACCAACTGGACGGAAGATGTTTTTTTTGACAGATCCGATCGAAGATTGGCCTCGGGATTGGGCCGACTACAAGAAAAACTATCAGGCGACATTCACAGCACAGCTTTTATATCCGAATATCGCCGACTATGAGGTGATGCCCTGGCCTGAACGTATTTATGAGGGACTGTATAAAACAAGTCCTAATAGTGATCAAAAAGAAAAAATACCAAGACATTATTCGACCCAAATGCAGGTGATGATCAATAGCCTGAACAGTATGCCCAAATCAACCAGCAAAGTCTCTGGGTCGACAGGGATCAGTGTGCTCTTGGCAAATTCACTGATGTTCCAGCGTTTTCCTACACATGAAGGATATGATGATCCACAATTAGCCAACTTTTATGGACTCGCCCTTCCTTTCCTAAAACGCGGGGTACCTATAAAAACAGTTCATTTGGAGAATTTAGCGGTCAAGAATGCACTCGCGGACACGAGAGTCCTGCTCATGTCTTATTCCAATATGAAGCCTTTAGCCCCTGAAGCACATCATCACCTCGCGGATTGGGTGAGAAATGGTGGCGTCTTGATTTACTGTGGAACGGATCTCGATCCTTTTCAATCGGTACAGGAATGGTGGAATAGCAATGGTAGACAGTATCAAAGGCCATCCGATCATCTATTTGAGCAGATGGGACTGAAGGACGAAATGGCAAAAGAGGGAAAATACAGGTATGGGAAAGGTACTTTGTACGTCTTACGATCCGATCCTAAGGAATTTGTGATTAAACCTGATAACAATCAGAAACTGCTGGATGTGACCAAGAATCTTTATGAAAGTATTGGTCGAGGGAAAAAGCTGCAATTTAAAAATTATTTTACACTGACGCGAGGCAATTACGATCTGGTCGCTGTATTGGATGAGAGTGTGAGCAATCAACCTTATCAGGTTAACGGAAACCTAATCGATCTTTACGATCCGGCTTTGCCTATTATCACGTCTAAAAGTATACAGCCGAATGAGCAGTGTTTGTTTGTGAATATCGATCACATAAAGAATAAACAACAACCACAGGTGTTGGCATCCGCAAGTCGTATCTACAGCGAAGTAACGGCTAATGATCGGTATTCATTTATTGCGAAAAGCCCGATTAACACGACGAACGTTTCGCGTATATTATTGCCTAATAAGCCAAAGCGTGTTTTGGTAGGGAAACGCGATGTGTTTTCGGAAGTAAATTGGGATACGAGAACAAACACCTATCTACTGGGATTTGAAAATAGTCCTGATGGTGTGCAAGTTGATATTGAATTGTAACATCCATGTCAAGATAAAAAATACCGATATGTATCACGAAAACATGCGCTGAAGTATGCTTTAATCGACAGATCCGATGCTAAAAAAAGGACCAGATTCCTAGCGAATCTGGTTCTCTTTTTATTTCAAATAGAAGAGTAATTTGAATTTAATTTCGAACAGATGTATTTGAAATCTTACATGTTTACCTAAGTTTAATATGTCTAGAATGGATGTTGTGGCTCAAGTAATAGGTCACTTCGATTGTGATTCCTGAAATTCAGTTGGGCTTTGGCCAAACTGTTTTTGAAAATTACGCGAAAAATGTGTTGCGGAACTGTAACCTAGTAAATTTGAAATTTCGTACACTTTATGCTGTTTTTGAATAAGCAGTTCTGCTGCTTTTCGAAGCCTGGTCAAATTAATCAATTCATTAGGGGAGAGGCTCGATACAACATTGATTTTGCGGTAGAGTGTAGGTCTACTCATACAAAGTATGTCGGCCATTCGGTCGACATTGAACTGTGGATCATCGAGGTGCTGCATAATAATTTCTTCAATTTTCAGCAGGAACTCCTGTTCACTTTGATTTTGGCCGATCTGTTGTATCTGGGACATTGGATTTTTGATAAAAAACTCCTTAACCTTTATCCGGTTTTTTAACAAACTAGCTATCTGCGCCCTCAAAAAAGCAGGCGAAAAAGGTTTTTCGATGTAAGCATCAGCACCAAATTCCAGCCCTTGAATTTTTGATTCAATACTATTTTTTGCAGTCAAAAGGATAACTGGAATGTGTGCATACGCGATGTTTTCCTTTATTCTTTGACAAAGCTCAAAACCATCCATTTCCGGCATCATTACATCGCTTACAATCAGATCGAAATATTCAGAAGCTAGTAAATCCAACGCTTGTTTTCCATTAGAACTCGTCGTTATCTGATAATCTTCATTGAGATCATCTGCGATGAATTCGAGTAGTTCGGTATGGTCATCTACTAGTAATAAATTGGATTTGGCATTCATAATTATGGATTTGTATTGTGATTCAAAGGTAACGTCAAAGTGAATACGTTCAATTGAAGGTCATTTATAGTATATAACAAGGTACCTCGATGTTTCAACGTTAGGGATCTTGTCAATGCCAAGCCCAGACCACTTCCAGGAACATTCTTATTTTGTTTTAAGCGATTGAATGGTTCAAAAATTCTTTCCCTTTCTTCTGAAGGAATTAAAGCGCCGTCGTTTTTCACGGTCAATATAAAGATATTTTTCTGTTTATCCATATTCAAATTTACCTCAATAAAAGATAAGGAATATTTAAGAGCGTTATTCAATAGGTTATAACATATCTTGTCAAATGCGTCCGCATCGATTTGACCGATAATATCAGGCATAATTTGCGATACAATCTGTTTCCCCTGCGACTGTAAAGTCACTGTAAAATTTCCGATGATTTCCTGAATCATCAGGCTGATGTTTTCCGATTCAAAGTGTAATTTAAACCCTTCCGTTTCGACTTTCCTAAAATCCAGCAATTGGTTGCTTAGGGCAATTAGTTTCTCCGTGTTGTTTTGCATGGTCAATAATAGTTTGTCGGTGACGGGATTATGATCTACCTTATCCATAAGTTTTTCTAGGGGCGCTTTGATCAAGGTCAATGGTGTTCGTATCTCATGCGCAACATCGGTATAGAAATTGATTTTTGAACGATAGAGTTCTTGTTCGCGTAGGTTCTGTACGCTTAAAAGATGTTGTCGATTGCGTTGTTTGATCTTTTCATTAAAATGATAAATAATAAATATAATCAATGCAGCGGCTATTAATGCATAGCAAATAAAGGCTGGTAAGCTTGCCCATATAGGTGGAAGAATAGCGATTTTAAGACTAGCAAAAGTTGGGATTGTATTACCATTGGGGTCTTCTGCTTTTACTGTAAAAATATATTTTCCGGGAGAAAGTTTGGTAAAATATGCACGTTGATTACTTGTAATGTCTATCCATTTGTCGTCAAGACCCTCCATCTTATAACTATAATGAATAGAATGGGGGGCTTGGTAATGTAAAGCTGCAAAATCAAGGCTGAAGGATGATTCGTCGTGTTTTAGTTTTATATTCTTAGTGAATAATATTGATTTGGATAGAATCTTGGGATCGGTATATTGATTGATCGCTCTGTTGTTGATGTAAAAATTAGTGATATAAATCGGTATTTGATTCTTATAGTTAATTTGGTTTAGCTTTTCGGGATTAAAACGAATAAGCCCATTGATGGTACCAAAATAGAATTTTCCATTGTCGTCATTAAAAGATGAATTGTAATTGAACTGGATAGTCGGGAGGCCTGACTCCAAGTTGAAAATCCGTTTTCTACCATTGGGAAGGTGGTAGCGTACCAAACCCTTAGAGGTACTCACCCAAAGATTCTTTTGTTTATCTTCTAAGAAAGCTAGCGTCACATTACTCGGCATTCCTTCTGCTAGACCAATGTTTTGAAAACCCTCTTGATTTAATTTTTTCTTGGCCATTCCGCCTTCTGTGGCTATCCAAATCTGCTGTTGAGAATCTTCAAATAGGCTATTGATTCTATTATTTGGCAAGGAGCTAGGGTCGTTCTGCCGATGGGTGTAATGTTTGAAGTAACGCGTCGTCGGGTGATAACAAAATAGGCCATCTCGCCACGTGCCTACCCAGATGTTACCCTTTTTATCTTCTAAAATACTTGTGTAAAACATGTATTCTGGAACATTGTTGATGAGGTGGAATGATTTTTTATCAAAATCAAAGCGGTATAATCCACGGGTTGAAGCCACTAGGATATCCCCCCGACGAGTTTTATAGAGATAAAAAAGAAAATTACTTTGGAGATCGGATGATGGGGTATTACTGTTACGGTCGATGTGATAGATAACTTTTTTAAGCTTGGGTGAAAAAATATCGAGACCATTGACGAAAGTGCCTATCAGCAATTTGTCGCCAATAGGAAGAATACCATGGATGTTGTTATTTGCCAGATTGCCTTGTTTGTCCGAGAAGTTTTGAATTTTACCCGATATGGGGTCGAGTTTTGATAATCCACCGTTTTCAGTGCCTATCCAGATATTATGGTCGATATCCTTTTTTATAATGCGTACGGCAGACCCTTTTAAGCTCCCCGGGCGGTCCTGTGGTAGGAATTTTTCGATTATACTGTTGTTTTTATGATAGTAGTTGATTCCACCAAAATACGTTCCCAACCAGATACCTTCGTCTTTATCCTGTAGGATGTTATAAATAGCATTGTCGGATATGCCCCAGGGATTTTCTTGCTCTTTTTGAATATTGATGAATTGTTGAGTAGCTATTTGATAAATAAAGAGACCAGATTCTGTTGCGAACCAATATTCATGATCGTTTGGCTGTAAAATATCTCTTACATAGAGAAATTGCTTCAATTGTTCGGGGCCTAGTATGGGTTTAAGCGATTTGTCTTTGAATCGATAGCTGTATACCCCAGTTTTGGAAGTACCAATCAATAAGTCTCCTTGGTGATTTTCTTTTATTTTCTCAATACTAAACCAATCTTTAGCACCATATTTTGCTTGAAAGTCGAGCATAAGCACAGGGGTTCCCGAAGCATCTATTTGGAAAATCTTCCCTTCAGGAGTGCCGAAAAACACAGTTCCGTTTTTCGTGCAGCTGATGGATGTAATGTACAGGTCTGATTTAGTCAGTTGTCGAATTTCCTGACTGATCAAATCATGGAAATAGAGCATTCCGTTGGATATAAACCAAATCTTTTTGCGTTGATCGGTAATGATAACAGGGACATCTGCATTTTCAAATTGTTTGCTCAAGAGTCTAAATTCTTCATCCACAGGATCGTAGCAATAGATTCCCTGATCTGTACCAATCCATATTCTTTTTCGAAAGTCTTCTGTTAACGAAATGATGTTGTTGCCACCCAGGTTGTTTTTCCCAACGCTAGCGGCATTAAAATGTTTGAAATTATTGCCATCAAAGCGATTTAGCCCATCTTTCGTGCCGAACCAAAGAAAGCCCTGACTATCCTGCATACTACAGATGACTGCATTGTTTGACAATCCTTCATTAATTTGATAATGATTAAAATAATAGGGCTGTGCATAGAGCAAGCGCGGAAGCAGCAGAAACAATACAACGCGTAGAAACCTCAGGTTGATCATGATTATTTGGTTATTGATACAAAATAGTGCTAAAATGAAACAATTTAATCTTAAAGTATCTCAAAAATTTAAGACTTTAGCCTATGTATTGTAATCGCTAAAATTATAAAAAAATCTAGAAATGGACACAAGTTCTATCTAAGTAAAGATTATAAACCATTTTAAAATACGACGAATGAAAGGAAAAATGACCTTGCTTGGTCTTTCTGCAATGCTCGCTTTTTGTGTGTCTTGTCAGCAATCGACTGTCTCCAAATCTGCAAAAGCAGATTCTTTATCGGGCTTCATGGATACCGCACAGTTCAGCGGAACTATTGATCAAAAACAGGCTTATCTATATGAACTAAGCAATAAAAATGGCGTACAAGCTTATTTTACCAATTTTGGCGCTCGTTTAGTCGGATTATGGGTGCCTGACAATAAGGGTAAGTTGTGCGATGTTGTTTTGGGTTTTTCTAAAGCGGCTGATTATAATAATCCCAAAGAACCATTTTTCGGTACTATTGTAGGGCCTTTTGGTAATCGGATTGCTAAGGGAAAGTTTAAGTTGGATGATAAAACTTATGCATTGGCGGTAAATAACGGTCCTAATACACTGCATGGTGGTTTTAAAGGTGTGCATTTCGCCCATTGGACATTAAAATCGTCAGATAAATCGTCTCTTACTTTTGCTTACACCTTACCTGATGGACACGAGGGTTTTCCAGGAAACATCCAGATGGAAGTGACTTATACGCTTAACGATAATAATGAATTGATGATTGCCTATCGTGCTACTTCCGATAAAAAGACGGTGATCAATTTGACCAACCATGCTTACTTTAATTTAAATGGTGAAGGAAGCGGTACAATTCTGGATCATCAGCTTCAATTGTTTGCGAATGAATACACACCAGTGGATAGTACACTCATACCAACAGGACAATTAGCATTGGTAAAGGGAACCCCTTTTGATTTCACGAATTTAAAGTCGATTGGAAAGGATATCAATGCCAATGATCAGCAACTGAGCTTTGGAAAGGGCTACGATCATAATTTTGTATTGAGTAGAGAAAAGGAAGGAGACTGGTATAAAGCGGCCCATGTGATTGGAGATAAATCAGGTATTGTTATGGATATTCTGACCGCAGAACCTGGAATACAATTTTATAGCGGTAATTTTATGAACGAACAAGTGCAATTGAAGAATGGAAAAAAAGATTCCTTTCGTACGGCCTTTTGCCTCGAACCGCAGCATTTTCCGGATGCCCCAAATCAGCCTAATTTTCCAACAACTGTCCTTAACCCTGGGCACGTTTATCAGACAAAATCCCTGTATCGTTTTTCGGTAAAGTAATACATATTTAATAGTGATTGGTTTGGAAGTGCACCGCTGTGAAGTGGTGCGCTTTCTTCATTTTATAGGCTTAAAAGGATTTTTCAATTGCGTTTTATTGATTTGATACAAATAGGCAGTTTTTTGAGAAAAATCAAACATCCAACTCATTCATTAAACCTTATTTTTGGATAATCTGTTATAAACTAATCAAGCCAACAATGACGAAAAAAATCGGTTTATTATCTTATTTGATTGGAATTTGTTTTCTAAGTTCAGCGCAAAGCAATGTAGTAATTACTGTTGATCATCTGCCGGCGGAGGGAAAAAATTTAAGCTATATTAATAACCGATTGCCTTTAAAACAAAATGCCTTACTGAAGTTACCGGTGGGCAGTATCGTGCCAGAAGGCTGGTTAGGGAAGTACCTCGAGTTGCAAAAAGATGGTCTTACAGGCCATTTGGGAGAAATTAGTGCCTGGTTGTCCAAAAAAAATAATGCGTGGTTAAGTACGGATGGGAAAGGAGATTATGGCTGGGAAGAAGTTCCTTATTGGTTAAAAGGCTACGCTAATTTGGGCTACATCTTGAAAGATCCTAAGATAATAGCAGAGTCAAAAATCTGGTTAGAGGCCGCGCTAAAAAGCCAGCGTCCTGATGGATACTTTGGACCATTGATCCTGCGTAATAACAAACCCGATCTTTGGGGGAATATGTTGATGCTATGGTGTTTGCAGTCCTATTATGAATATAGCGGTGACCAACGTGTCATAACGTTGATGATCAATTATTTTAAATGGCAGGCCAATTTGCCAGATAGTTTTTTTCTCAAGGATTATTGGGAGAACAGTCGTGGTGGTGATAATTTGCTATCCGTATATTGGCTTTATAACAGAACACAGGGTAATGAATGGTTGATGGATTTAGCAGATAAAATTCATCGGAATACAGCCAATTGGCGGCAGAAAGATGATTTGCCCAATTGGCATAATGTCAACGTAGCGCAGTGTTTTAGAGAGCCAGCAACCTATTATCTGAAAAGCCAGTCGACTACAGATCTTAACGCAACCTACGATAATTTTCATTTTGTCAGACAAGTATTTGGTCAGGTTCCGGGCGGCATGTTCGGGGCCGATGAAAATGCACGTCCGGGATATACCGATCCCCGTCAGGGAGTGGAAACCTGTGGAATGGTGGAGCAGATGGCTTCCAATGAAATCCTTCTCGGGATAACAGGCGATCCTTTTTGGGCGGATCATGCGGAGGAAGTTGCTTTTAATACCTACCCAGCCGCTGTGACAGCCGATTTTAAAGCATTGCGCTATATCACGAGCCCTAATATGACTATCAGCGATAGCCATAATCATGCTCCCGGGATTGATAATAATGGGCCATTTTTAATGATGAACCCTTTCAGTTCACGTTGTTGTCAGCATAATCACAGTCAGGGTTGGCCATATTATGCGGAGCATCTGTATATGGCAACGAATGATAATGGTGTTGCGGCAGTACTTTATGCCGCATCAAAAGCTGAAATCAAAGTCGGAAACAATCAATCCATTCAGATCAGACAAGAATCCAATTATCCGTTTGAAGAATCGCTGCGATTTGAAATAGGCACACAGGGTAAAACAGTTGATTTCCCCTTTTATCTCCGTATACCTGCCTGGGCGAAACAAGCCAAAGTAACGGTTAATGGTAAAAGTCAGGCTATAGAAGCTGGAGCAAAATATATTCGGATTGAACGGAAATGGAAAGACGGCGACAAGGTCGAACTCTCCTTACCGATGACCATAGATCTGAAAACATGGACGGCCAATAAAAATTCAGTTAGTATCCAGCGTGGACCATTGACCTATGCACTCAAAATCAAAGAGAATTATGTAAAAAAGGATAGTAAGGCTTCAGCAATTGGAGATTCTAAATGGCAGGAGACTGCAGATCCATCAAAATGGCCATCTTATGAAATCCTTCCTGCAAGTGACTGGAATTACGGACTTGTACAAAATCAGCTACAAGCTGTTGACCAACTAAAAGTGGTCAAACGACCATGGCCTAAAGATGCATTTCCTTTTGACGCAGAAGCAGTACCTATTTCGATTCTTGTGAAAGCGAAACGTATTGATGGATGGAAAATTGATGAAAATGGACTAACGGGCGTATTGCCTCTGAGTCCGGTGGAAAGCAAGGGTGCGGTGCAGGAAGTTGAACTGATTCCCATGGGAGCAGCACGTTTGCGCATTGCTGCTTTTCCAACTGTAAAATAGTATAAATACGATATAAATAAATGACTTAACGATTTTTTATGATGAAGAAAACCTTACTTTTTGCCAGTTTGATGATGGCAGCACAATTGAACTTTGCTCAGGATTGGAAACCCGCAGGGTCACATATATTAACTCCTTGGGGCGAGAAAGTAACGGCACAAAAGCCACATCCTGAATATCCAAGACCACAATTAACCAGAACCAATAACTGGCAGAATTTAAATGGGCTATGGAAATATGCTGTCACTCCAGTAGGTACTAAAGAGATTCCTCGTCAATGGGACGGAAATATCCTTGTTCCTTTTGCTATTGAATCGGCATTGTCCGGTGTTGGTAAAGAGGTCGGGAAAGATAAAGCCTTATGGTATAATAATACTATAACATTGGACAAGTCTGTCCATAAAAATAAGGTCCTCTTGCATTTCGGTGCCGTAGATTGGCAATGTGATGTGTATGTAAATAACCAATTGGTCGGAAGACATGAAGGTGGATTTGATCCATTTTCGATGGATGTGACAAGCTTCCTAAAGAAAGGAGCGAAACAGGAAATAGCCATTCGGGTATGGGATCCGACTGATGATGGTCCACAACCACGGGGTAAACAGGTGAACAAGCCGAATGGTATATGGTATACACCAGTGACGGGAATTTGGCAGACCGTTTGGTTAGAAAGTGTCCCCCAAACGTACATTGTGCGTACCAAACAGACGCCGCGTCTGGACGATGGAGTCTTGGCCTTTCAGGCTTCCGTAGAAGGAAGTCAAGCCGGTGACGAAATAAAGGTGCGTGCATTGGATGGCGGAAAGGTTATTAAAGAACAAACCGGACAACCGAATACATCTTTCGATTTTTCGGTACCTAATCTGGAGCCATGGTCGCCAAGTAACCCTAAGCTCTATGATCTAGAAATTCAGCTGATTCGAAAAGGAAAAGTCGTAGATCAGGCGAAAAGCTATTTTGCCATGCGGAAAATAGCCATGCAGAAAGACGAAAATGGCGTTCAACGTTTAATGTTAAACAATAAGTTTACCTTCCAATATGGTCCATTGGATCAAGGCTGGTGGCCAGATGGTCTACATACAGCACCTACGGATGAAGCGCTGAAGTTTGATGTTGTCAAAACAAAGGAAATGGGATTCAATATGATCCGTAAACATATCAAAGTAGAACCGGCGCGCTGGTACCGTTACTGTGATAGTATAGGTATGCTGGTCTGGCAAGATATGCCTAGTGGTGATCTTGGCGGAAACCATTGGGATATGCAACCGGGAAAGATTTCTGGAGGAAATAGGGATAAAGTACGTTCGCAGGAATCTGAGGGGTACTACAGAAAAGAATGGAAAACCATTATGGAAGTGTTGCATAATTACCCAAGTATTGTCATCTGGGTGCCGTTTAATGAGGCTTGGGGGCAATTCAAAACGAAGGAAATAACGGAATGGACAATGGCCAATGACCCTTCAAGACTCGTCAATAGTGCCAGCGGTGGTAATTTTATGGAAACTGGACATATCTTGGATATCCATAATTATCCCGATGCAGCCATGCCTGATCCAAATTTATTCGGCGCCAAACAAGTGCTTGCTTTGGGTGAATTTGGTGGCCTGGGATTACCGATCGATGGGCACTCCTGGCAGCAGAAAGACAACTGGGGATACCAAAGTTTTAAAAATAAAACGGAATTATTGGAGCGCTATAAACGCCTGATCCATGACTTGACACGTCTAATTCCTATGGGATTGTCTGCCGCTGTTTATACACAGACAACAGATGTGGAAGTAGAAACAAATGGTTTGATGACCTATGATCGTAAAGTTGTCAAAATGCCTGAAGCAGAATTGAACGCTGCACATCAGGCGCTTTATCATGCACCTACCAAATAATTGATAGCGATATGGCCGCAACTCGGGTTGCGGCCTAAATTTATCGCTGAAAATATACCTGTCAACCTAAACCTATTTTATACAAAATCAATGAAATTAAAATTACTAATTGCAACGGCTATTGTATGTCAATCGGTATCGTCGTTTGCACAAAAACAAGTCTTTAAGAATGATCTTCGCGCGCCTGCCTATCCTTTAGTAACAATTGACCCCAATACAAGTGCCTGGTCCTATAGCAACGAATTGAATGCGGATGTTGTACGCCATTGGACCGGAAAATCCTTCCCCTTATTGGGCGTCCTTAAAGTGGATGGGAAATCCTATCGCTTCTTGGGTAAAGAAGAAGCTGAACTCTTGCCTTTGGCACGGCTGGGTGAACATGCGGCTTGGACCGGAAGTTATGTTGTCAATGAACCCGCTCCGGACTGGATGAAACCTTCATTTGATGCACGGCAATGGAAGACGGGGGCAGCGCCATTCGGTACCAAGGATAAAGAACCCAATGTGGAGACTGATTGGCAGGAACCTAAAATTTGGGTTAGAAGGGAAGTTGAACTGAGTGAGGATCTTAAGGGCAAATCCGTATATATCGAATTTACACATGACGATGACGCTATTTTGTACGTCAACGGGATTGAGGTTGCTAATACAGGCAATTCAACAGGTAAAAATAGTCGGGTCAAGCTGCCCGATCATGTCGTGAAAACGTTGAAGAAAGGAAAAAATATACTCGCGGGTTATTGCTATAATAGGGTAGCGAACGGATACTTTGATTTTGGACTCTTTACAGAAAAAGAAGGTAGTATTCAATTTGACAATGAAGCGAAGCAGATTGTTTCCAATGTGCAGGCAACACAAACACATTATTCGTTTAACTGCGGGCCGGTCGATTTAAATATTACATTTACTGCACCGATGTTTCTGGATAAATTGGACTTAATGGCGAGACCCGTAAATTATCTTTCCTATACGGTCCATGCGAAGGATGGCAAGAAACATCAGGTGCAACTTTATTTGGAGGCAGCACCAAATTGGGCACTGAATTCTCCACTTCAAGATGCTGCAAGCAGTTCCTTTGTTTCAGGAAATCTCCAGTTTGTAAAGACAGGAAGCAAAAGCCAGCAGGTTCTAGGAAGGAAAGGTGACGACCTACGGATAGATTGGGGATATTTCTATATGGCTGGCGCAAAATCAAAGACAAAGTCCGCGGTCGGAAGTAGCCATCAATTACGGTCTAATTTTCTGAAGAGTGAAAATAGCTCTTCTTCAAATGGAGGGCAACAATTGGCACTGATGCAAACTTTTGATGTCTCATCAAGCTACCAGGATAAGATCTTGTTGGGGTATGATGACCTGTACTCCATCCAATATTTTGGACAAAATTTACGACCTTATTGGAATACCAATGGAAATAGTTCCATTGAGAAACAATTTGAACTGGCCGACAAAGAGTATACTGCTCTAAAAAAGGCTGCTGATAAATTTGATGCCGAATTATGGGCTACAGCTTTGCGTAACGGAGGTGAGGACTATGCCGCATTATGTGCCTTGGCCTATAGACAGGCAATCGCCGCCCATAAACTTGTAAAAGCACCCAATGGCGACCTGCTTTTACTGTCCAAAGAAAATGATAGCAATGGGTCAATAGGAACTGTTGATGTAACCTATCCTTCGGCTCCGATTTTCCTTTACTATAATCCGGAACTGGCAAAAGCACTAATGAACGCCATTTTTTATTATAGTGAAAGTAATAAGTGGACAAAACCTTTTGCTGCGCATGATGTTGGGACCTATCCTTTGGCGAATGGCCAAACTTACGGTGGGGATATGCCTGTCGAAGAATCGGGAAATATGTTGATATTAACTTATGCTTTAGCGAAGGTCGAAGGAAATGCAGCTTATGCCAAAAAACATTGGAAAGTGTTGTCCACTTGGGTAGATTATTTAGTAGATAAGGGCCTTGACCCTGAAAATCAGTTGTGCACAGATGATTTCGCGGGCCATTTTGCACATAATGCCAATTTATCAATTAAAGCTATTTTAGGTATTGCATCTTACGGTTATCTAGCCCAAATGCTTGGTGAAGAGGCTACAGCGAAAAAGTATCTGACCGAAGCAAAAGCAATGGCTATGAAATGGAAAGAGATGGCTGAAGATGGGGATCACTATAAGCTGACTTTTGATAAAACCGGAACCTGGAGCCAAAAGTATAATATGGTCTGGGATAAATTGCTTAAGATGGAGATTTTTGACCCCTCTATTCGTGAAACTGAAATTAAATACTATCTCGGCAAACAAAATAAATACGGACTTCCCCTGGACAATCGTCAGCCTTATACCAAAACCGATTGGATTATTTGGACGGCGACCATGGCAAATGACAAGCCTACCTTTGAGGCATTTTTAAAGCCAGTCTACCATTTTATGAATGAAACAAAAGACCGTGTTCCCATGTCGGATTGGACGTATACAGATTGTCCTAAGAGAGCTGGATTTAAAGCAAGATCCGTTGTTGGGGGCTATTTTATCAAAATGTTGGAAGAGAAATTGGGAAAAGCAAAATAGCTTTTCCTGTGATGAAGAAAATAATATAAAAAAATAATAAGATGTTGAATGCAATGTTGTTCAGATATTGGATCGGCGGAGTTGCCGTACTGAACTTGTTGAGCTCCTGCGGAAGCTCTCCAGGTTCAGTTAAGCAGTCGGCTCAAATAAGAAATGCTACGGCTCAGCATAAGACCTACAGCAATCCGGTTTTTGAGCCTATACTTGCTGATCCTACAGTCGTTAGAGATCCACAGAGCAAAATGTTCTATGCGTACGGGACAGCCGACAATTGGGGCGACGGAAAGGGACAGCGTTTGGTGTCTATTCTACAATCGGCTGATCTTGCTCATTGGACCTGGATTGGCACGGCCTTCAGCTCAAAACCGAGCTGGAAAGCCGAGGGGGGAATCTGGGCACCAGATGTGGTGAGGTTAAATGGAAAGTATATCTTATATTATGCTTATTCAACATGGGGAGACCCCAACCCCGGTATCGGTGTAGCCCTAGCAGATAGACCGGAAGGCCCCTTTATCGATCAAGGTAAACTTTTTGATAGCAAGGAGATCGATGTACCGAATTCAATAGACCCTTATTTTTTTACAGAAAATGGGGAGAATTATCTGTTCTGGGGTAGTTTTAGTGATGCGAATACGCAGGGTACCTATGGTGTTGAACTCGATGAAAATGGGACCGCGGTACCCGATTTAAATAAAAAATTTAAAGTTGCTGCTGGGGATTTTGAAGCTGTCGTGATCCATAAACGGAAAGGATATTACTACTTTATCGGATCCAAAGGCTCCTGTTGTGAAGGAGAAAAAAGCAGTTATCATGTTCTTGTGGGTCGATCTCGCAAGCTGAAGGGACCTTATATCGATCAAGAGGGCCGCAATCTTACACAGCGGGGGAGTGGAACGTTGTTGTTAAAGGGAAATGATCAATTTGTGGGAACAGGTCATACTTCGCGCATTATTACAGACGATAAGGGAAAAGATTGGATACTCTATCATGGTATGGATCTAAAGCAGCCTCGTGTTGCGACGGGGGGAAATCGCCGGATGCTATTTTTGGATCAGATAGTCTGGGATAAGGACTGGCCCAAAATTAAAGGGGCAACCAGCAGTGTTGCAGTGCAACGGGCCCCAACGTTTAATTTTAAATAGAATTTTCAATAGCTAGTAGCGGATAGCCTACCTTTGTCGGTCTGGATTTTCACTTTCCATAAAAAATATGATACATCAAACGAAGAAACATTTTGAACTTCTTGACGCCATGCGTGGGGTGGCCGCAATTGCAGTCGTACTGTTTCATTTTATGGAAATTGCACAGCCGGATTATCGCAATAGTTTTATTCCACATAGTTACTTAGCCGTTGATTTCTTCTTTTGTTTATCGGGTTTTGTAATTGCCTATGCCTATGATCAAAAGCTGGCCACAATTGGTCTAAAACGATTCTTTCTCTTGCGTTTGCTAAGATTGCACCCATTGGTTATAATCGGTACATTAATTGGTTTATTGGCATTTATTTACGACCCATTCAGTAATTTGGCCGCCTCATTTTCCGTCTTACAGAAGATAGGGATGTTCATTAGTGGGATAACCTTGATCCCATACCCAGCTGTACCAGAGCGATATTTTAATCTTTTTCATTTAAACCCACCTACATGGTCGCTATTTTGGGAATATATCGCCCATATAGCCTATGCTTTGATACTGGTACGGATTCCAAAAAAGGTTCTTTGGGGAATAGTGATCCTAGGTGCGGCAGCGCTATGTGCTGAATCATTTCGTTCCGGCTATTTAGCTGTAGGTTTTGGGGCAGATAATTTTTGGGCTGGGGGAATCCGTTTATGGTTTTCATTTTCAATGGGACTACTTATTTTTAGGTCGAACTGGACTATTTCGAACAAGCTACCTTTTTTCAGTATTCTTGGTCTGCTTGCTGTCGTATTTTTCATTCCGTTTTCTGATGTTTATGGTAAGTACATCGATCCTATTGTCGTTATCTTTTATTTCCCTTTATTGCTCATGCTAGGGATAGGAGGACTACCTGTTTTTTGGGGGGGCAAGAAGTTATGTAAGTTCTTAGGTGATATTTCCTATCCGCTCTATATCATTCATTATCCATTTATCTGGATTTTTATGAGCTATGTGGAACTCCATCACCCATCGAATAAGCAAATGGCTGTGATCATTATAATTGGAATGCTGTCGTTGATTTTTTTAGCTTTATTGGTCTTTAAATATTTAGATGAGCCTATTCGGAAATATTACAGCCGGAAACTAACCTAAATGGCGATGAAGCCAGGTACTGATGAACTGGAATACCTCCATTTTGCAGTCTTCATTTAAAATTTCATGCCGCATGCCTGCATATAATTTGATGGTTATATCGGTCTGGCCCTGTGCAATTAACTGCGCTACGCTCTTTTCAACGCCCATTCCAAAATCTCCAATTGGATCATCCTGTCCGCTGATAAATACAATTGGAAGATTATTTGGGATATTCTTGGTAGCTTCGATATCTGTCGCTTGTAGCGAAAGTTCCAACACGGTATGAAATCCATTGTTGGTAAACAATCCCCCACAAAGTGGATCTTCCAAAAATGAAATACGGTTTGTCTCGCTTACGCTTAACCAATTGCTGTTATTTTGGTTGGGCTCGTTCTTGAAGCGAGCATTGTTGCGTTTGTCAAAAATACGGTTAATCAATTTGCTTCTTCTTTTGGGGGCAATACTATTGAGCAGCGTGAGTAAAAGGCGAAAAGCTGTTGAACCTTTTTGACGTTGGCCTGAACCCACGATAATGGCCCCCTTAAATTGTATTCCTTTTTTCTGTAACACGCAACGTGTAACAAAAGATCCCATGGAATGCCCTAAAATAAATTGAGGCAGTTGCGGATATGTTTCTCGCAAGAAATTACTCATTGTAATGGCGTCATTAATGAGTTGCTCCTTAGCCCTATGCTGTTGAAAATACCCCAATTGATCCGCATCTAGAGCTGTCTTTCCATGGCCCAATTGATCGTAGGTTAAAATCGCAAAATGCTGTGTAGCCAGATAATTGGCCAATTCTTGATACCGACCGCTATGCTCTTGCATACCGTGGACGATAAGAATCGTAGCCACTACAGGAGGATCTGTAGGCTCGTAAAAGTTATACGAAATTTTATACTTATTTTCTGCCGTATGAATGGCATAAAAACCTGACGATAACCTATTCATGATGCGTTTTGTTATTTATTTTAAACTAAGACAAATTAATGGAATTTGCAAGGTCAGTATTTCTTTATAGCTCTCAAGAACATTACGCATATTGCCTAAAGCTGAGACAAAAAGAGTAACGCGATTAATTTTGTGGTTTATACATATTTTTTTAGATTTTACTTAATTTAGACTATACAAAGTGTATACGAAACAAGAAGATAAAACTGACATGTTGTTCATGATGCGGAGTGAGCGGGAAGAGATTGATGTAAATAATTTAAAGTAAAAGTTTTGCTGGTTCGTCTAGGCTGCTATGGACATTGCATACCAAAATCATATGGCAGAGAAAAATTCCAGATCATTTACGGATACCGTTAAGACTTATGGGAGTCAGCTGCTGCGTTTTGTTAAGGGGAAAGTAAAGAAAACTGAGGATGCAGAGGATATCTTACAGGAAGTTTGGTATCAATTTAGCCGTTTGACCAATATGGATGAACTGGAGAATGCTGGGGCCTGGCTTTATGCCGTTACACGCAATAAAATTACCGACAGCTATCGAAAAAAGAAAAGTGAATCACTTGATGATCTGATCGCAGGCGACGATGATAGTGAGCGTTCATTTCCTATCCGTCAGTTTCTTTTAGCTGATGACTCCAACAATCCCGAGCTAAAATTATTTAAGGATATTTTTTGGGATGAACTGATGAAAGCATTGGACGAACTGCCAGAAAAACAAAGACGGGTTTTTATGTTGAATGAATTGGAAGACAAAACGCTTCAAGAAATTGCCGTGATGGAAAATGAGCATTTAAAGACCATCATTAGTCGCAAAGGGTATGCAGTGAAGCATCTGAGAGTACGGTTGCGGAGTTTGTATGAAGAATTAAAATTTTAAAAGGATTAAGCTATGAATGGAAGAATGAATAGACAGCGAAAGGGTAAATTCGCTTTTATGTTTGTCGCTATTATCATTGGTGTTTTTTTGTTGGTAGCCTTACTACAATATTTATGGAATACATTAATGGTTGATATTTTCAATTTAAAAACAATTACCTATTGGCAGGCATTAGGACTCTTTGTTTTGTCAAGAATTCTGTTCGGCAGGGGTTTTGGTAAACCTGGAGGGGGGAGATTTCGAAAAGGTTTTCCGCGTCAGATGGAAAAAGGAGAAGATCTTTCCGATGAGGAAAGGGAGCGGTTGCGGGAAGAATGGAAGCGTCGTTTTGGAGGACGATGTGGATTCTAAAAAAAGAATAAAAATTTTAAAGTAAAAACTGTTGTTGGGCGTCTTCTTCTATAAAGGCGCCTTTTTTTATGTCGGTATCCTGATGCTAAGGAAATAGCAGAACGCGATGTTCTGTCAGAATGGATGTTGGCTACAATAATTAATTACAAATATGAAGGTCAAGAAGAAGTACAATTTCAGACAGATAAAGATGTGTACTGATGGAAACCTTTAAAAAAATATGTATTCAAATGAAAAATAAACTTCAATTTATATTGCCGCGCCTGATCGTGCTTACGGCAATAGCCGGATTAGCAACGCTAATTATTGGGACGATCTTTAAACTCTTGTTGTTTGGAACAGTGCTGTTTGGTATAGTAACCTTTGCCGCAGCAAGAATGCGCCGGAGAGATCGGCGGGCTTTCCAACTGGACGCCGCCCCAGTACGCCCGAATGTTCAGCGTCACTATGATACAGTCGTAGCGATCGTGCCGTTAAATGCAAAAAGACGTTCCAAGAAATCAACAATAGTTCCTGTTTATTAATAGTTGCAGAATCGCAATTGCCAATGCAATCCTGCGATCATCAATTTACATTTAGTATTCAAAATTAAAAATTAAAGATATGTTTAAAAGAGATAATTACAGCAGCGGATATTCAAATCATGATAAATTTTGTGGAAAGCATTTTAAGCACCGTTTTGAAAAATTTCAGCAGCATTTTTTTGATGACGAACCCCTGCAAAGCGCACGGAGACAGCAGTTTTTTCCTGTAAATATTGTTGAGAATCAAGAATTCTTTAAAGTACAGCTTTTTGCTGCTGGTCGCAAGAAAGAACAATTCCAAGTCACCATACAAGAAGGAGTGCTTAAAATTTCATGTACAGCGAATATACAAGACAATTCCGTAGATTATATTTATAAAGAGGAAGATGGATTAGCATTTGAGCGTGAATTCCAATTAAATGAACAGGTGCTTACAGATAATGTACATGCCAGTTTTGAGGATGGGGTGTTGACGGTCATTCTCCCAAAAGATCTCGAAAAGGTAGCGAGACCACAAGAGGTTGTTATTGATTAATAACAATAGTAAACGTAAATCAGTATTTGAGCTGATTTTGAAAAAGGGCAGCATATAGAAATTGGCTGTCCTTTTTTATTTCTCCAAATGTTTACCATACCACTTTCCATTATACGAAGCTTAAAAAGTTGAAAAGCTATTATCATTCATGTAGATAGTGTTTTTGTTGTAATATAAATTTTATCTATAGTTTATCAAATCATTCGATGGAGTGGTGCAACTGCATTTATGTACTTTTATGAAAGTTGAAATCAAACAATTTGATCAATTAGGGTATTATATAAAAAAACTTTCTTTTAATATGGACAATAACGAAAAAGACATTAGCAAATGCCCATTTCACAATGGTACGATGCGCAACTCGGTCGCAGGAGGTGGAACTCAAAATCAAGATTGGTGGCCAGATAGATTACGTGTAGACCTGTTGAGACAACATGCGAGCAAGTCAAACCCGATGGACGTAGACTTTGATTATGCAGAAGCGTTTAAACAACTAGACTTGGAAGCTGTAAAAAAAGATTTACATGCATTGATGACTGATTCTCAGGAATGGTGGCCGGCAGATTTTGGACATTATGGTCCATTATTCATCCGGATGGCATGGCATAGTGCAGGAACTTACCGGGTAAGCGATGGTCGGGGCGGCGCAGGATCTGGTCAACAGCGCTTTGCACCTCTAAATAGCTGGCCAGATAATGTGAGTCTAGATAAAGCGCGCCGCCTGTTGTGGCCTATCAAACAAAAATATGGTAAGAATATTTCTTGGGCAGATTTAATGATATTAACGGGTAATGTTGCGCTAGAGTCTATGGGCTTCAAAACTTTCGGTTATTCCGGTGGGCGCGTCGATTATTTTGAACCAGAATTGGATGTATATTGGGGGTCTGAAACCACATGGTTGGGCGGAGATATCCGTTATGCCGATGGTTCGGAAGGCGTAATGAAGTCGCATGGTGTGCTCTCGGCCGATGACGATGCAGACGGTAAATTACACACCCGCAATCTTGAAAAACCATTGGCAGCGGTACAAATGGGATTGATTTATGTAAATCCGGAAGGACCGGATGGAAATCCTGATCCGATTGCTGCAGCAAAAGACATAAGGGATACTTTTGGTCGGATGGCTATGAATGATGAGGAAACTGTGGCTTTGATTGCTGGAGGACATACTTTTGGGAAAACTCACGGCGCAGGGCCTGCCGACAATGTTGGAAAAGAACCAGAAGCTGCTGGAATAGAACAACAAGGCCTTGGTTGGAAAAGCACTTATGGCAGTGGGGTGGGAGCTGATGCTATTACCAGCGGACTGGAGGTCATTTGGACACAAAAACCGACAGAGTGGACCAATCTCTTCTTTAAAAATCTGTTTGAGCATGAATGGGAATTGACAAAAAGCCCTTCAGGAGCACACCAATGGGTCGCGAAAGGAGCCGATTCGACTATTCCCGATCCTTTTGATCCCAATAAAAAGCGCAGACCAACGATGCTGACCACAGATTTATCGTTGCGTTTTGATCCAATCTATGAAAAGATCTCGCGTAAATTTTACGAAGATCAAGATGCGTTTGCTGATGCATTTTCTCGCGCCTGGTTTAAATTAACACACCGTGATTTGGGACCAAGAGAGCGTTATTTGGGGGCCGAAGTTCCTGCTGAGGAATTATTGTGGCAAGATCCTATTCCTGCTGTCGATCATGTTTTGGTCGATGCGGATGACATTAGTATATTGAAATCCGCCCTATTGAACGCGGGACTTAGCACTGCCGAGCTCGTAACGACAGCCTGGGCTTCAGCGTCTACCTTCCGTGGGTCGGATATGAGAGGTGGTGCAAATGGCGCTAGAATACGTTTGGCTCCGCAGCGGTATTGGCAAGTTAATAATCCGGCGCAACTGCAAAAAGTTCTTACTGCGCTGGAGCAGATTCAGCAAGATTTTAATGGAAAACAACAGGGCGGTAAAAAAATTTCATTGGCAGACTTAATTGTCTTGGGCGGTGTAGCCGCGATAGAGCAGGCAGCTCGTGCTGCAGGGCATGATATCAAAGTACCGTTTCATCCTGGGCGTATGGATGCGACGCAGGAGCAAACGGATGTGGAATCCATGGGTTATCTTGAGCCAATTGCGGATGGATTTAGAAACTATCGCAAAGGCGCTTATACCGTGTCTACGGAGTCGTTATTGATTGATCGGGCGCAGTTATTAACCTTATCTGTTCCTGAATTGACTGTTCTTATTGGCGGGATGCGTGCTCTTCAAGCCAATTTTGATGGTTCTCAACTAGGCGTAATGACTGACCGACCTGGCCAACTGACCAATGACTTTTTTGTTAATCTATTGGATATGGGAACAGCTTGGAAAGCAATCTCTCCAGATCGGGAAGTTTTTGAAGGATCAGATCGTAAAACTGGTATAAAAAAATGGGAAGCAGGAAGAGCAGACCTTGTTTTTGGTTCGAATGCTGAATTAAGAGCCGTTGCCGAGATATATGGCAGTGCCGATGCAAACGAAAAATTTGTACAAGATTTTGTAAAAGCGTGGACTAAAGTGATGGAGTTGGATCGTTTTGATTTACATCGCTAATACGACTTAACAATTTAATCGATCATCGTATTTTAAGATTTCAATTACTTTACAATCAGGGCCGGTAAAAACATACCAGTCCTGATTATATCTTAATATTAAGGTGTAGTGTTCCGGTCTTCCTGCAGAAATTCGGAGGTGAAATGCTGCTGTTGCTTTTTCTGTCTGAATTTCTCCTCATTATAGGAAAGGGAGTGCCCTTTAGGTATCGATAAGGAGGACCATTTATCAACCAAACATATTTTCCCGATATAGAGAATCTGCCCGATGTGGTAAGGATAATGGGCGAGTTGCCGCAAGATCGCTTCCATGACGGTATGTCCTTGATTACGGATATAGATGATTTTAGCGAGATCTTCTTCTCCGAGCGATTCAATTGCTTGGAATAGACACGCCCATCCAGCATTCCAATAGGTAATAAGCTCATCGCGATCTGTCCAGCTGTTCTCAAATTCCTGATCCCGGTTCCTATTTTCTTTTTCACCATCTGTGCTGAGAAAATCCGTCCAACGGGAAAGCATATTTCCACCTAAATGTTTTACAATTAATGCAATGCTATTGCTTGAATCATTTGGATGCCAAAAGAGCTGTTCAGTGCTTAATTGTGTAAATGTTTTATCACCCAATGATTTATAATATTTAAATTGCTTTATACAAGTCGCTAAGAAATTATCCATTACGCCGAAAGTTTGTCATTTATATGATATTAATATACAAAAATGTCGTGAAACCGAGACCTAAAATAGTTTTTTTTGAGCAGAAATTTGGTGGTGTTATCGATCTTACTAATTTCCTAATACTGCTTTTTTTCAGGTGATGAATGTGTAAATTTAGAAGGAGAAGGAGAAGGAGAAGTGTGAGTAAACAGGTCAATAAAAGCAAAGGTGATACCGGGAAGTACCACCTTTTTTGCTAACTAAACATTAAACATAAATAAACAGTCTTTTTCAAGACCACACTAAAAATTACATAACTACTTTGCCGCTAGTTGATTTGTCCACCTGGACATTTTTGGGTTGATTTTTTAATACAATTTTCGCAGACGTAGAAACTTTTCCTTGTAAGTTTTCTTTCACGCTGAGCGTTACATTGGCAGACGAATTCGCTTGTATTTGGGCATTTGTTGTCGAGAAGCGGCTCATATCAACCGATGCCGATGAGTTGGTATTCAAATTTAAATTTGAAGCACTTCCCGAAATGTCTTGGCTGGACGAACTACTTGCAGATACCTGCAAATTTTTACTGCTCACATTCGTTGTTAAACTACTCGAAGAACTTGTTGAAAGGCTTATATCATCCGCAATTAATCTTTTAAGGGATATGCTTGCTGAAGAAGATACGTCGACAGAAATTTTATCGGCCTTAATTGTTTCATCAGTATGAATTGAACTGCTAGAAGACGCCGCAAAACGTGTTGGTATCTTGCTTGAGTAAACAGTTACGCGATTGTTTCTCGCATTTCTAATTTGTGAATTTCTCTTATACTGTACATAGAGTGTACCGTTTTTTACAGTCGTTTCGATAAGGGATAAATGATCGGGATTATCAGCCTCAACAACAACCTCGTTGCGATTAGAATGAATATAATCTACACGTAATGAAGTTGCTGATGAAATGCCATCTGGAGCAGTGATTTTGCGTGTTTCGCGTTCTTGTGCCTGAGCTACATATAAAAATGAAATAAAGGCTATGGTTAAGATTCTTTTCATTATTTTTCTGTTATTAGTTTAAATTTATTGTTGCTGAAAGTTTCATTTTAATTTCCCTTTTTTTATCATTTCTAATGTGCATGTACCTATACCCGATTGTTAACTGCTACCTATAGTATAATAGTGATGCCAAAACTTTAAATTGGCTTAAGGTGTTGATTAATAACACCTTGTTTTATGGGTGATGTTTTAGTTTATGCTCATTTTTGAACATCAACTGTTCGGTATCGGACAGTCGACTATTTGCAATACTCTTTTTACCATACCCTTCGTGTATAGGCCGCTAACCAGAATTGATACTCTAATTGGGAAGCTGTTATAAATACTTGTCGCATCTTCTCCCGTTTTGTTGCAGTAGTTTCTGCAGCAATTTTGTTAACATAGTTTTTGGCCTTGATCACTCCCTGTGCAAAATCATCACCACTATAGGTTTCTATCCATTTGGAATAGGGATTTCCCTGTGTATTTGCTGTAGATACAATGTGATCTCCAACCTCCTTATAAATCCAAAAACAGGGGAGTGTTGCCGCCATAGCGACCTCTACGCTCTCGAAAGCGGCTACGCTTTTAAGAAAATGGACATAATGATGGCAAGTTGGTTCGATCTTGTTGCTCTCGTCGGCAGGACTTAAACCAAATTCCCGAAAGTAATTTTCGTGTAGTGCCCATTCAACAAGAAGCGCATTGCGACCAAATTCGAAATAGTCCAATGCTTGTTGGTTATCCGCACTTTTTGCACCTATAAAAGCGAGCACACGGCCAAATTCTTCTAAATAGAAAGCATCCTGCTGCATGTAAAATTGAAATTTATCCAGGGGAAGACTACCATCACTAAGCTGAACGATAAACGGCATGGCAAGTATATCTGAATAAATAGTTGTTATAGAATGCCAGGCTTGATCAGTCCAGTTCATATTGAATAAGTTTAAGTGGGTTATGGAAGTGATTTAATGGCCCATTTCCTTTGCCAATAAGAAGATCTTTACTACCGGCTATTGCTGCGTGTATATAGGCCAATGCGAAATCTACGGCTTTATCGAGGCTAATACCCTGTGCTAATTGGCTTGCAATTGCTGAGGAAAGCGAACAACCCGAACCATGTGTATTTTTGCTGTTGATTTTTTGGGATTTGAATTCAATCGGAGCGCTCTTGTGCTGGAATAATAGCGATGTTAACTCTTGACTCTGGAGATGCCCGCCTTTAATCAAAACCGATTGACAGCCTTTCGCCAGTAAGGTATTTCCCGCTTTTTCCATCTTCAGGACATTGTCTATAACTTCGTCCACCAGGACACCTACCTCATCTAAATTTGGTGTAATCAGCGTTGCTAAAGGAAAAAGAAGTTCAATGCAGGCCTGAATTGTATCATCATGAATGAGCTTGTGTCCACTCGTTGACACCATGACTGGATCAAAGACGATAGGCCCTTTATATTCTTTTAAATAGCTGCTAATAAGCTTCACAAGTTCAATATTGTGTACCATCCCTATTTTGATTGCGTCGGGATAGATATCATCAAAAATCGCATCCAATTGATCCCTGACGGCTGCAGTAGGGATTTCATAAATATTTCTTACACCTTGTGTATTCTGTACTGGCAGGGCGGTTAATACATTCATGGCATAACAGCCTAATGCAGATATCGTTTTGGTGTCTGCCTGTATACCTGCTCCACCACTACCATCGAACCCCGCAATGCTGAGTACGGTAGGGACCCTGTATTTTTTATCTTTTGTCATTTTAATAGTTCTTTTAGTTGTGCACTGGCCTGTCTGGGGTCTTGGCTTCGGCAGATGGCCGAAACGACTGCAATGGAGTCTGCACCTGCTTTCCAAGCCTGTTCAGCGGTTTGCAAATTCATGCTGCCGATTGCAATCAATGGTTTTTCCGTCCTATTTCTAAGTTGCTTTAAACCCGAAATTCCCCATTCGGTTATCGTATCCACTTTTGTTCTCGTTGAAAAAATAGGGCTTACACCAAGGTGGTCGACAGCGCACATTTGTTGACTTTCTAGCTGTTGAACAGCTTCTATGGACCAGCCTATGGTTAATTTATCACCATATTTTTCGCGAATAGCGAGCGGCTGCACATCATTTTGCCCCACATGTATTCCCCATGCCCCGATCTGGTCCGCGATTGCTACGGCATCATTGATCACGAGCGGAATACCGTAATGATCGGTCAGTTTTTTCAAACGGATGGCTTTATCCAAAAATGTGGCCGGATCGTCAGCTTTTTCGCGCAATTGTATAAGATCGACTCCACCAATAATGGCCTCTTCAGCGACATTTAGCCAATTTTGAGGATAAGAGTCGCGCTCAGAAATGACTAAATATAAAGGGTAGGGAAACAGCGGATTAATGCGCATAGCGTTTGATCTTGAGCGTTGATTTTAGACGTTCTGCATTGAGCTGATAGAGTTCATCATAGAGATTTAACTGCAGGCTACCTGGGCCAGCTGCGGTTTGGGCAGCGCGTTCTCCCGCTAAGCTCAAAATGGACACACCGGCAACAGCTGCTTCAAAATAGTGGTCCGTAACACCTAAAAATGCCCCGATGAGTGCAGTAGCGCTGCAGCCAAGTCCGGTAACTTGCGTCATTAAAGGGTGACCATTATAGACTTCAACCCGGTATTCTTCCGAAAGGATATAGTCTACTTCTCCAGAAATACAGATAATGGAGCCGGTTTGCTCTTGCAATAATTGGCCAAATCGGAGGGCATCTTTACTGGCTGTCGTGCTGTCGACTCCCTTTGTGTTCGGTTGGTTGAAATTGTACAGCGTCATGATTTCTGATGCATTTCCACGAATAACCGTTGGTTTGAGATCCAGTAGATTGGATAATAAATCATTGCGGAATGCTGATATCCCCGCACCAACAGGATCAAGTACCCAGGGCCGTCCAATGGTATTGGCATGTTCGGTAGCAACCAGCATAGCTTCGGCAGTAGCTTCACTCAAGGTGCCGATATTAATGACAAGAGCTTGTGCAATATCGACAACCTCGCGTACTTCTAATGGACTGTGTACCATCACAGGGGACGCTCCTAGGGCTAAAAGTGCGTTGGCAGTATTGTTCATCACGACTAGGTTTGTGATGTTGTGTACAAGGGGTTTTTCAACCCTCAGCTGCTCTAATAAATTGATAATTGAATCTTCCATTCCTTTTACATATGCTAAGATGTACTGTATGGCCTTGGCGGGAAGAAGAGCGATAGCCTGTGCAGTAAAGGAGTATGCTGTACAGTGGATTTTTGCTTTTCCCTACGCCGGTATAAACCGAATCAGGTTCAAAGGGACTATCTCAATTCTATACAGAATACCCCCAAAGCCAGACCAAACTTAAACAAAAAAGTGGACTTTTCATATCCGTCATTTTTCGATCACTTAGCTTGTTGAATTAATCGACCGTATTTTGATCGGCACTAATTTCAATATATTCAACAGGGGTATAGGTAACCCGGGCAAAATTTTTGGTCAAAAGTTCGGTTTCCAAAATCTTTCCACCCTGAAATTTTAAAAACTTCTCGCGCCAAATCTCATTTTTACGAAAGAACTGATTGTCAATTTTAAGAAATTGATGTTCTTTTTCAAAGACATGATAGGCAAAGTCAAGTTCTTGATCAATTCTTAATTCACCCTCTAAACATTTGTGTGTAAACCAGAGGTTTATTTGAAAGGTGTACGGCGTGTTGTTGGTGAACTGATAATCGCGATAATTATAAAAGACGGTAGCTCCACTACCGAATGGCAATACACGGCCATCGTCCGGAAAAGGGTCAAAAGAGTGGTGATAACGTTCGTTGACGGTGAGTGGACTATGGATAACAAGCCAATGGATGAGGTTGGATATTTGACAGATTCCACCGCCAATACCCGCTCTTGCTTCACCAAAGGATAACTCCATTCCGGGCAGATATCCTTTTTTTACAGTGGGTAGTCCAACGAGTTTACAAAATGAAAAGGTTTCCTCCGGTCTGATCAGAATGCTATTAATCTGTGCAGCTGCAATTTTCAGGTTGGTAACTTTGTTAATCTGCAATTGCATATTATTTTCGCCCAGTTTTTTTAATAAGACAGACTGATGCTTCTTAATACGAAAGGGAAGTTTTTCAGCTGATTTAGCTGTGCTGTATTTTTTGTTGTCAATTAGCCAGATGACTTTTCTTTGTACTCTTCTTACCCATACCGCAAAAAAGTAGAGTATGGGATGGCGTTGACTGATCAGTTTTCTTTTTCTCAATTTGACGTTTTTGTATCGCTATCAAAATTAGTGCAGAAATGTGTTTTTTGCCGTATTTTGTCGCATATTTTTAATCAAAGTCAAGAATCTTATTTCCGGAGTTTAGCGCAGTTTTTCAGTTTGTTTAGTTGGTTTTCCTTACCTGTATGTACTTTGCCGTTAACTGTCCCTCCTTGTTGTATACTAGATTTTCAAAGGCACAGTTGCCGCGGTCTTTTACAATTGATTTTTGTTGTAATACACCCTCATAATAAAACTCATCAATCGTTTCGTTGGCTCGGTAGGATCGCTTGATTTCAGCTGTCAGTCGATCGCTTTGATCGAAGGTTTGACGTAGCGAATAGTCACTTGTTTCCGGACTATCATACTGATAGCGGACGCGACTTTCTCTTTGATCATTTCGGCCCGAAATCTCTTCAGTAATTCGATTCTGTTGATCATAACTGTAAATGGTCCAGTCTCTCCGTTGATAGACAAAATGAATGGATTCACTTTTTATAACCTGGAGTTTACTGTTCAAGTGATAAATCATCGCCGATTCAAATGTAGGATCGTAGGAAATAATGGCATTTGGGAGATACCGGTACATTGTACTGCTGCTCCATTTACTATTTTGAAGGTACTGTATGGAGTCGATAAGTCCGAATTGATTATAGAACCTTTTGTTGTAATAATTATTTCCCCCGGAAAGATTGTTCGATGTGATCTCTTTGCCTTCTTCATATACAGTCGTCATCATTGCACCGGATTGCACCTCATTTTCTTCCGAAAATTGCTGCATTACATAAGTACCGTCACATATCTTCTTACGCTGACTGTAATAAAGAGGAAGAGCGGGATTTGCGATAATAGCCGCTGCATATTGCCCGGATGGAATAAATTGAACTTGTGCGATTGAGTCAAAGAAATGTGAGGCATTATATTGTGCCGAAGCTTTCGTTGACGCAATTTGTGTGCTGGTGTTTACTATCGGTTTGGCTGCTGCCAGATAGGTATTGCTATCGTATATGATCTTGGGTTTTGCTAATCCATCAAACAAGATCATGGCATGACGTTGCTTCAATGACGATACGTCGATAGTCCATTGGTGATGTTTAACGATGAATGTGAGTTTTTTTGCATCGGTTTTTGTGACCAATAACTTTGTTGTGCTAAAAGGCACTAGTTTGAAAATCTCAGCAGCATTTTTTTCGTGTAGACGCATGATAAAATCAGTTGATTTATCGGACTCATTGGTTACAAAAAGAACTGCTTGCGTTGGGCTAGCTATGGTTAGCGATTTTACTGTTTGCGATGCTGCGCTGGGACTATATAACAGCAATATCAACAACTGAATGATAATCGGATAAATGTGCAGTTTCGCGTTATAATTCATTTGGGTCGATATTGCTGTTGTTGATTTTGCTATTTATTTAATACTTCTTTCAAAAATAATAAGGTGTGCTCCCAGGCACGTTTAGCCATTACGGGGTTATATTCGGCTGACTCGGGATTCGTAAACGTATGTCCAGAATTTGCGTAGGTAATTATTTGCCAGTCTGCTTTTCCTTCATTTAATTCCTTGACCAACCCATCGTAATCTTCTTTTGATACACTTTTATCGGTTGCTGGGTGCTCAATGAGTACTTTTGTTTTGATCGAACCATTGGGTCTGTCGGCAGCTTTGGATAGGCCGCCATGGATACTGATCACTGCATTGACGGGGAAGCCGGCTCTCGCCGCTTCTAATGCTCCTGAACCTCCAAAACAATAGCCGATGATAGCAATCTTGCTGGGATCCGCACCCTCTTTTTTCAGTTGTTCCAATGCGAGCATTATGCGATGCTGATAAGCTTTATAGTCTGTCTTGTAGTGGCCGGCAATTTTCGAAGCTGCGGTGTTGTCGGAGGGGATATTCCCTTCACCGTAGATGTCGGCAATGAAAGCGATGTACCCTTCTTTTTCAAGTTGTAATGCGGCTTGTTTCGCTTCGTTGTCAATTCCTTTCCATGCTGGAAGAATTAAAACAGCTGGGCCTTTTTTTGCCGTATTGGCGGTTACCATGCCGTTGAGTTTCTGTTCACCATCCTGGTAAGAAACCTGTTTTAATTGTTGGGCCTGCGTAGTCATGGTGACCATAGTAAGCATCAATAGTGTCATAACTGTTTTCATCTGTAAATAATTTGTTCCGCTTATTATTTTGTGTGATCAGAAATGAACCTAATTTGGAGTCCATCTCAACTAAATATAATTTTCAATATACATTTTTTTCTCCGTCGCCAACCTGAAGCTACGACTTAATGGATGCAATGATACCAATAACATCGAGCTGTCCGAGACCTTGGTCGTGTGCTTTCCCGTAGGTTTCGAGTAAGGTCTGGAGGAGGGGATAGTCAGCACCGGCTTGTTGAGCCAGTCGAATATCTTTCAGCATAAGGTCTAGCGCGAATGCAGGACTGTAGTTTTCTTCCACCAATAATGGTGTTTTCACCTTTGTTGCCCCACTGCCGCTGGCACTATCGTTGATGATTTCGAGCATATCGCTTCGTTGAATTCCCAGTTTATCTGAGAATAAGATCGTCTCCGCGAGACCTTGATAGATGGTGGAAAGGAAATAGTTGATCGCAAGTTTAGCGGCAATTCCCTGGCCATTTTCGCCGAGATGTTTGATCGATTTTCCCATCTGCTCGAGGTATGGTTGAGCGCGATGAAGGTCTTCGGGATCACCACCTACCATAATAATAAGCGTACCCTCAGTCGCTGGTTTGGTACTGCCGGCAACGGGAGCATCCATAAAAGCAGCGCCTTTTTCTTTTAGCTTAGTGGCTATTGAAATACAGCGTTCACGAGATATTGTACTCATATCGACAAATAATTTGCCCTTGATCTCCCTTTGGAGGATTTTTTCATATACTTCGCTGACTGCTTCATCATTGGTGAGCATGGAAAATATAATGTCGCTATGATCGACTAATTCACCTATATCTTCGCTGATAATTGATTGCTCTTCAAAGCCTGCTGCTTTAGCCTTGTTTCTATTGTAAACAGAAAGGGGGAATCCTGCTTTTTCTAGATTTTTAGCCATGGGATAGCCCATGTTTCCTAATCCTATAAATCCTAATTTTTCTATCTTCATCTAAAAATTACATTAATTGCTCTTGAAATTTACGTATAGCTAAAGATACAAATGTTTTGCTCATTCCACCAATACCCTAATTTCGTTACGTAGCAGCACTATTTTATCTTCCTGTTCGAGTTTTTTTAAAATTCGGGAGACAACGACTCGGGATGTATTTAAATCGGAAGCGATATCCTGATGCGTAAGGGTGAGTATCCGGTCGTCATTCAGCTTCACTTTGGCTTTCAAATAGTTGATGATGCGTTCTTCCATATTGGAAAAAGCTAGACTATCAACAGCCTGTAACATTTCGTCCATACGGCTTGAATAGCTTGATATGATGAAATTTCGCCAGGAAGGGTATTTTCCCATCCAAAGGTTGACAAGCTCATTTGGAATCATGGCTACAGTCGTTGTTTTTTCTGCGAGCGCACGAATTTCACTTTTTTTATTCCCGAGGCAACAGGCTATTGACATTGTACAGGTTTGACCTTTTTCCAGGTAGTAGAGCAACAATTCGCCTTTATCTTCATCCTCCCGGACAATTTTGATTGCTCCATCCAAGAGGAGAGGCATCGCCCTGATATATTGATTGGTATCAATGATGAGATCACCTTCACGGAAGGTTTTTATATGCGCGTTTTTAGCTATTTCAGCGATTAATTCCGGTTCAAGAATGCCTGTATAAGCTTGTTCTATGGATAACATATTTTTTAAATTAGTTAAAGTTAATTATTTATAGGCTTATTTCAGCTGTTATTGGAAGAAAAGTAGGTAGGAGGAAACGACGGATTGAAAGAAACAATTTTTAGCATCTCATGAGGATAGAGTGTGAAATCTTGTATTCAAATCATAAAAATCGTAAAATTGATAAATTTTGATTTATTCAAAACAGACAAAATATTATTTTGATTATTTTTGCTGTTTTTTCATGAATAGGATGGATGTGTTGTATTTATTTTAAGTATGCTGCATTTTTGTTGCCTCTTATTGCTGAAATTTGCTGTTTTTCTGTGGAAGATTAAAATTTATTCTTTCTATATAGAGATACGACATCATATTGGTATTGTTAAAATTAGTTAAAAAGACAATCAATTCCTAATTTTGCGACACAAAAACAAAACAATCACATCTAACATGAAAAAGTCTTTACTTTTTTTTGCCCTTGTTTTTGCTAGTTATGGTGCCGTTCAAGGTCAAACAGCAAATACTGGTTCGGTTTCAGGAGTTGTCAAAGAAGCTACTGGACAAACGGTTAAAGGAGCAACCATTAAAATTACCTACATCCCAAGTGGACAAGTAGTAAGTGGCTCAGCCGATGCCCAAGGAAAATTTCAAATTTCAAATCTTCAAGAAGGAGGCCCCTACAAAGTAGAGGTAACTTACATTGGCGAAACGCCAGTTGTTTTCGAAAACATCCTATTGAAATCGGGGGAATCGTTGACTATCAATCCAATTTTTACGGCTGGATCTTCAACAAATTTGGATGAGGTTGTTGTTGTCGGTCATGGGGTTATTGATATTGCGGCAGGAAGAAAGACACCGATTGCCGTTTCGACGATCCGTAAGCAGGATTTAGAGGAAAGAGTAGGAGCACAGGATATTACTTCAGCATTAGCTAATACCCCTTCGGTTTATATCACTGGTCAGGCAAAAGGTTTTGGTGAGTCTTCTATGACAACACGTGGTTTTGATCAGTCCAATACAGCATTTTTGTTGAACGGTCAACCTATCAATGGTATGGACAATGGAAGTGTATATTGGTCAAATTGGTCGGGACTTACAGATATTGCCTCTTTAGTGCAGATTCAACGCGGTTTGGGATCGTCTAAATTAGCGATTTCATCTGTCGGCGGAACCGTAAATTACGTGACACAATCCACTGCAATGAAAGAGGGTGGTTTTGTTCGTACCACTGTTGGTAACGATATGTTTATGAAGGCAACGGTAGGTTACAATACCGGTCTGATGAAAAACGGCTTTGCTGTTTCGGCTATGTTTACACAGTGGTCAGGTAACGGTTATATGGATCATACCGAAGGTGCTGGACAAAGCTATTTTTTGTCTGTCGGATATAAAGCGAACGAAAAACACAACCTGAACTTTATGGTAACAGGTGCTCCACAATGGCATAACCAAGGGTATACCTCAAAATTGTCCAATTATCTAGCTAATGGCAGACGTTACAATGACAATTATAAGGATGCAAATGGCGTGATGATGAATGCGCAGAAGAATTTTTATCATAAGCCTGTCGCCAACTTAAACTGGGACTGGACGATCGACGATAAATCATCTTTATCTACCGTTGTATACGCTTCTTTAGCAGCAGGTGGGGGGCAATCTTTGCGCAGTGATAAATACAATACAGGTAAATACTTAGCTGCCGATGTGAACAATCACCAATGGTTTGGTATAGTTTCTAACTATAACCGTAAACTTTCGGAATCCTTAAATTTCAATGTGGGTTTTGATGTAAGGGATTATAAGGGTACACATTATCGCAAATTGACTGATCCTCTTGGAAATACAAATGGTGTTGTATTGGGGGGTAATGTTAATTTTCCTAATAAGCCATTGGTTACCAATACATACTCAACAAATCCTTGGCAAGCATTCTCCAGCAAACCTGATTCGCGTGATGAACGTTTAGCTTGGGATTACAACCAATACATCCGTTATGGAGGTCTGTTTGGTCAATTGGAATATGCCAAAGATGGCTTTACGGCATTTTTTCAAGGATCGGTTTCTGAACAGCAAAACAAACGTTCTGATTATTTTCAATACACCCCGGGTAATGAGGATTCTAAAGACGTGAACAACTTTGGATACAATACGAAAGGTGGTGTAAGTTATACCTTGGGGCATCATAGTATTTTTGGTAATGCAGGGTATTATTCCCGTCAGCCTTATCAAAACAATATTTTCATGAATTATGCAAATGATATCAATGAAAATGCCGAAAATGAAAAAATCCTGGGTTTAGAAGCTGGCTATAAGTTTGCCTCTCGATTTTTGGATGTGAACGTCAATGTTTACCGCACAACCTGGGAAAATCGTGTTACTGGAAGCTCAAGTTTAGCGACGGCTGATGATGTGAAAAAATACAATCCAACAAATGATCCTGGTATTTTAGTCGGAGGTGCCTATTTATATACAACAAATTACGGTGTAAAACAGGTGCATAGAGGGGTAGAAGTTGATTTTGAGGCCCGCCCAATCGAAAAATTAAGCCTAACAGGATTTTTATCGATAGGTGACTGGAAATACGATGGTGCAGTAAACTCGGTTGTACGTAACGATAACCGCGTCGAATTGGGACGTTCTCAGGTTAACTTAACCGGTGAACATGTTGGTAATGCGGCACAAACTTCTTATGGATTTGGTGCTAAATATAAAGTGTTTAAGGGGCTATCTGTAGATGCAAATTACAGATACTATGAGCGTTTGTATGCATCGAATTATCGTAGAGAAGTAATCGATGGGCAAACTTATGGTCGCTATCTGAAATTACCGTCTTTCAATCTTTTGGACGCAGGTCTTTCTTACCATCTTCAGGTGAGTGACAAGAACGACATAAGTTTCCGTGTTAACATGAATAATGTGTTGAATAAGTTTTATATTTCTGAAGCAACATCCAGCAACTTGGTTACAGATATTAACAATTCTTGGAATGGTATAGATACATCCAATTTCGTTTTAATCGGACAGGGTAGAACTTGGAATGCATCGGTAAAATTTACCTTCTAGTAAATTTTACTCTAATTACAAAAAGCTCACAATATTTTGTGAGCTTTTTTTGTTTTTAAATAAAAACTTAATAATTTTAGGTGATCTAATTGTCAACCTGATGTTGCATAAATTAATTTGTCTGGAAAGTTTACAGATCGGTACTGTCTATTTTTCTGCTTTTGTCGTTAATCTGGATGGTGGAAATACTGGCTTTGCTCTATTTATTAACCAGGAAAATGATCCAATCTTTATTTTTCGAAAAGAGAAGCACAATGAGGTTTCCTTCCACGTGAATGAGGAGCAATTCTTCTGGATTGTTAAGAACAGCCAGTTTACACCACTCGAGCGTCAGAACTTTTTTGCTGAATTTGTCGAATTTTTGCGTTTGATGGAAGAAAAGGTGTCGAATTATGTTTTCAAAAAGGAAAAATTAATCCGTTTTACCAATTCAAGAGATATTATCCGTTATAAATATTTGTACTTAACAGGCGAGGTAAACGATAAGCTTAAGTAAATATAGCTGTTGATCGATTGTTAAATTTCGTTCGTAATGAAATTTAACTTAGTTTTGAGTATGAAGCATATGTTTTCGAATTTAGCTGTTATTCTTCAAAACAATACTTTTGTAGAATCAGATTTTACACTGCCAGTACCCATCCTTCTTGCTAAGTTTTCTTTTTTGCCCATTGCGTCATTTTTTCCTCAATCTTGTCCGTCTTTTCCGTCTGATTGGCTTGGTGAATTGGGAGATCATGCTCTTCGATGCCTCTTGCAAGGGTTTAATATAGGTATCCTTGAGAATGGTAATCCTGTAGCATTGTTTGAGGAGGCTATTGATTTAACTCATCATGCGCTCGCCTATAGTTATTTGGGACTTTATTATGTTAAGATAGGCAATTATGATAAAGCCGTTGCAACGTTCACAAATGCTATCGAGCACTTTCCAGAAGAACCATTCTTCTATGCCAGCCGTTGTTTAATCTATAGGCAGATCGAGGAAGATGAGGGGGCGTTTTATGATTATCAGATTGCGAAGAGACTAGATTTTAATTACCATAGTGTATTGGAATGGCAGGAAAATCAGGCTGAATTGACTTATTTCGAAGCTGAAAATTTGGTTATTCAGGAGCTGGAATCAAAATCTCAACAGCTAAGTAAGGACGAAATAAATGCGCTGGGTCTTGAATATGTTCATTCCTATAGCTATCTAAAGGCCATCAATCTTTATTCCTGTGCAATTGTTGAAGCTGGCGGTAGCGATAGCAGTCTTTTTGTTTTCAGGGGGAGTTTATACCTGAAATTGACCTGTTTTGAATTGGCATTGTCTGATTTTAATCAGGCCATCGCTCTTGATAAGAACCGATCTGCTGCTTATATATTTCGCGCAAAAGTTTTTGAATCTTACCGCAATTACCAAACAGCTTTGGAAGACTATGCTCAGGCAGAAGAAATAGATGGTCATTCGTCGATTGTGTATGAAGAAAGAGCCTCTTTATTCGAGCGGTTGGGTAATTTTAAGGAAGCATTACTGGATTTTGACCGTCTTGTTAGTCTCAATCCGGAAGATTTTTATGTATATTCATTGCGAGCCGATCTGAATGAAAAGCTCGAGAATTTTGAGGGAGCCCTGGCAGATTATTCCAAAGCGATCGATCTGAATCCATATTATTCTGATTTGTATTCTTATCGTGCCGCAATTCGCGAAAAATTGGGTGATGCTGTCGGAGCGAGAGCCGACTTGGATAAGTTCAATGAATTGGAAGATGAATAAACAAGGCCGACCTGAGTAGGGCCTCGTTTACGCGTACTGTTTCTAGTGATAAACCCTTATTTAATAATCCTTTTTATCTTATTGGAACGGGTAATGAGTTTGTGTAATTTGTCATAATCCTCTGTAGCAATAGCGTCATGCAGGGATTGAAGCTGCTTGATATGCTCTTCGAGCACTTCGAGTACGTTTTCTCGATTCTGCTTGAAAATCGGTGTCCACATATCGGGCGAACTTTTGGCCAGACGAACCGTAGATTCAAATCCGGAGCCCGCCAGTTCAAAGATACGTCCCTGAGATTTTTCTTTTTCCAATACTGTTAAGGCAAGTGCAAAAGAAGTGAGATGGGAGATGTGGGATACATAAGCAGTATGTACATCGTGTTCATCGGCATTCATAAAACAGCTGCGCATCTCCAATTGGTCGGTGATGGCATCGGCGATCTCAAACGCATCCTCATCGGTTTTAAATGCTTCGACATATACCATCATTTTGCCTTTGAACAAGCCGGCTACAGCTGCTTCTGGTCCTGAATATTCTGTTCCGGCCATGGGATGGGCTGCTACATAACGCCCCCTTTTAGGATGATTCTTAATTTTATTGAGAATGTTTATTTTCGTTGATCCCATATCAATGACGACCTGATCGGTGACCAGATCCAAAATTTGAGGAACAACATCTAAAATGGCATCAACAGGGATTGTGAGCACCAATACTTTACACCGCTTAATCGCATCTTCTAAGCTTGCTGTTTCGTCAATGAAGCCGATATGCATTGCTTTATCTAAGTTCTTCTGACTTTTATCTACACCGATGATTTTGTCGCAGAATTTTGTTTCTTTTAGGCGAATGGCAGCCGAGCCGCCGATCAAGCCTACGCCTACAATGGCAATGTTCATATGTAAACAATTATATTAATAGTATTTTTGTTCAAGGGTTATACAGGAACACCTACACCGTGGTTGTTTGTTGATAAATTATACTAATTAAATTTCTATGCTTTTAGGCCTCCCAGACATTATAAGGGTTAGAAATTATCTTGAATGCGCTGTATTGATTCTTTGAGTACCGCTACTGTAGCGCAGAGACTGATGCGGATATATTGATCGCCTTTATCTCCGAAAATTCCGCCAGGTGTGATGAACACCCTTGATTTCTCCAAAACAGCGTCGCTTAGCGCATACCCATCTTTATATTTTTCAGGTATACGGGCCCAGACAAAGAGGCCTACCTGGTCTTTTTGATAGGAGCAGTCAAGCAAATCCATAATTTCATAAACCTGTTGCCGTCTTTCGGCGTAAATTTTGTTTAGATCGGCATACCACGATGCATCAAGTTGTAAGGCTTTTGCAGCCGCCAGCTGAACAGGTAAAAACATACCTGAGTCCATGTTGCTTTTGAAACGCAGCACTTGATTTATACGTTCTTCGGCACCGACGAGCACACCAATGCGCCATCCGGCCATATTGGAAGATTTGCTCAGGGAATTTAATTCAATGGCCACGTCTTTCGAACCCGGTATGCTCATAATGCTTCTTGGCGTATCTGTAAGAATAAAGCTGTATGGATTGTCGTGGCAAATCAGTATGTTGTGCGTTTTGGCAAATTGAATCAGCTCCTGATAAAATACATCAGGCGCAGAGGCCCCAGTTGGCATATGGGGATAGTTTATCCACATCAATTTAACTTTTGACAAATCCTGTTTTCTGAGTTCATCCAAATCAATAAGCCAATTCTTCTCTTCCGTTAGGTTATAGGTAATCGCTTCAGCACCACTCAGCCGTACGGCTGCAGCGTAAGCAGGGTATCCAGGATTGGGGATAAGCGCTTGGTCTCCTTCTTGAAGATAAGTCATGCAGATGTGCACAATTCCCTCTTTTGATCCAATTAAGGGGAGTATTTCTGAATTTGGATTAAAAGTTGCCTGATAATAACGTTGATACCAATCCGCAACGGCTTGTCGTAGGTCAGGAGCACCTTTATAATTTTGATAGCCATGCGCATTTGGGAGTTGGGCATTCGTACTTAATGTCTCGATTACCTCCGGATGCGGTGGCAAATCTGGACTTCCGATTCCTAGGTTGATTACACGCGCACCCTGTTTATTTAGCTCGTCTATTTCTCTTAATTTTTTGGAGAAATAATATTCCTCGGTGTGCTGCAATCTTTTGGCAACGTCTATTCGCATTTTATTTTACTAAATATGGTGTTTTAATAAGGCTAAATTAGGAAATTATCCATTAAAATGAGATTTTTTTATCGATTTTTCAAAGCGTACAGGTTAATTGCTTTGTTTTTTCGATGCAACAATTTTATAGTCCCTTAACACGATGGCTGCTTTTGTTGATTAATTTGTTATTTTTGTTCAATTTCCTCCATAAAAATCTGAAAGGAAGAGGAGAGATCGACGAGTTACTATTTTTTTGAAGAGTAGTTTGTCTAAGTTGAAATTAAATGAAAACATATTTTAGGCTCTTATCGTTTGCTAAACCCATTGAGAAATTTGCAATCCCATATGTAATTTTCACGCTGATCACGGTTATTTTTAGTACATTAAATTTAGCATTGCTTGCTCCATTACTCCATACACTATTTAACGCTGGTAATGCGACCGTCGAAGCGGTAAAACCCGAGACTTATACCGACATTCTCGCGTGGTTTAATTACTATGCAAGTGTTGCCAATAACCAGCTTGGAGCCTATGGCGCGTTAAAATACGTGTGTATTGTGATTGTAATTTCAGTTTTTATCAGCAATCTGTTTCGTTATTTCTGCCAACGTATCATGGAGAATTTTCGCATTCATACTTTACTCAAATTGCGCAGAGCGGTTTTTGATAACGTGATGAATCTGCATGTTGGCTATTTTACGGGACAGCGTAAAGGAGATATTGTATCGAAGGTTGCTTCCGATGTACAAGTTGTGCAGTATTCTGTTACAGGAACTTTACAAGTTGTTTTTAAAGAGCCTTTGCAGCTAATAGCGTATATTGTCATGCTGTTTAACATTTCAGCACAATTAACATTCTTTTCGCTCTTGGTTATTCCCATCTCTGGTTTTTTTATCGCAAGGATTGTTAAAAATCTCAAAACTCAGGCCCATGCTGCTCAGGAATCTTATGGAAACATGATATCCTATTTGGATGAAGCGTTGTCTGGCATCAAAATAATTAAAGCTTTTAATGCAGTATCATTTATTAAGGACAGGTTTCATAATGAAAACGAACACTATGCGAATATTGGCCGTACTATGGCTAAGCGGCAACAGTTAAGTTCGCCAGTTTCTGAATTGCTTGGCGTTATTATGGTGGCAATTATTCTTCTGTATGGTGGTCATTTGGTCCTTTCGGGCGACAGAAGTCTGACCGCACCGGAGTTTATTGCCTACATCGCTATTTTTTCACAGGTCATGCGTCCTGCAAAAGCTTTAACGGATTCTTTTAGTGGTATCCACAATGGTCTTGCCGCGGGTGAACGGGTTTTGGAACTTATTGATGAAAAGACTGAAGTGAAGGATTCCGAGGGTGCCAAACTTGTTAAAAGCTTTGAGAAAAGTATCGTATTTAACCAGGTGAGCTTTTCGTATAACCGAGACAAAGAAATCTTACAGCATATTGATTTAACGATAGAAAAAGGGAAAATCGTTGCATTGGTAGGTCCCTCAGGCGGAGGTAAATCGACTTTAGTCGATTTAATTCCGAGATTTATGGACGTTACGGGTGGGCAGATTCTCTTTGATGGTACAGATTTGAGGGCGCTAAACCAGGATTCTTTACGGGATATGATCGGTGTAGTGAATCAGGAATCTATTTTGTTTAATGATACGATCTTTAACAATATTGCTTTTGCCAATGTTTCTGCAAGTCCGGAGGAAGTAGAAGCTGCTGCACGGATTGCGAATGCACATGAATTTATTTTAAAAACGGAGCATGGTTACCAGACCAATATTGGTGATAGGGGTGGCAAATTATCAGGTGGTCAACGTCAGCGCATATGTATTGCGCGAGCCGTCTTAAAAAATCCGCCAATTATGCTACTCGATGAAGCAACTTCGGCTTTGGATACTGAATCTGAGAAATTGGTACAGGACTCTCTTTATAAATTAATGGATAATAGAACAACAGTTGTCATTGCGCATCGCTTAAGTACCATTCAGAATGCAGACAAAATTGTTGTTATTGAAGCCGGGAAGATTGTAGAGATGGGCAGTCATAGTGAGCTGATACAGCGTGAAGGATTGTATCGAAAATTAATCGAAATGCAACAATTTACAGACTAGGACACTTTTTAAGCGCTTTGTCAAATTAGTTGTTAACACATTTTTTATTATAACTTTTGTAGCCTTTTCGGTACATTTGATTTAAGATAGGAGATAGATTTAATGAACGCAATGGATAAATTGAATTTCTTGATTAACGACAAAAACTTAGCGGTTGAATTGAGAAATATAGCGGAGAAAGTTTTGCGAGAGGAGCGTATCACGTTTGATGAAGGGGTTCTTTTGTATGAAAAAGGGGAGTTGGGGTATCTTGGAGTACTTGCGAATTATATCCGTGAGAAGCGGCATGGTGACCGTACTTTTTTCAATCGTAATTTTCACATCGAGCCGACCAATGTCTGTGTCTATGACTGTAAGTTCTGTTCATATTCGAGGCTCATAAAAGAGCGGGCAGAAGGCTGGGAGATGGAGGTTGACGGTATGATGGATATTGTCAAAAAATATGACAATGAGCCTGTGACGGAAGTTCATATCACAGGAGGTGTCGTTCCTAAACAAAACCTCGAGTTTTACGCCGATTTTTTCCGTAGATGTAAGGAGCACCGTCCTGAACTTCATATCAAAGGACTTACACCTGTTGAATATTACTATATTTTTAAGAAGGCAAAACTGAGCCATTACGATGGCCTCAAGTATTTGCAATCTTGCGGGTTGGATTCTATGCCGGGAGGAGGTGCAGAGATTTTTCATCCAGAAGTAAGAGTACAGATCGCGCATGATAAATGTACGGCTGAACAATGGTTAGATATTCACGAGCAGGCACACAAGCTAGGTATGCACACCAACGCAACCATGCTTTATGGTCATATCGAACAGTTTTGGCACCGCGTAGATCACATGGATCGCTTAAGACAATTGCAGGATAAGACGGGGGGCTTTCAGACATTTATTCCCTTGAAATTTAGAAATAAAGGGAACCAAATGTCCCATATTCCAGAAGTATCTGTGATAGAGGACTTGAGAAATTATGCCGTTGCTCGGATATACATGGATAATTTTGATCACATCAAGGCCTACTGGGCAATGATTTCAAGAGATACAGCGCAGCTATCCTTGGCCTTTGGCGTAGATGATATCGATGGAACACTGGACGATACAACAAAGATATACAGCATGGCAGGAGCGGAGGAGCAAAAGCCGGGAATGACCACCCAAGAAGTTGTTGAACTCATAAAAAATGTTGGACGTCATCCTATTGAAAGAGATACACTGTATAACGTGGTTACAGATTATAAAGATGTTGTGTTTGATCACGGTAACCAAAAGAAAAGTTATTACGCATTACCTGTTGTTAATTCATAACTAGACTCATACTTTGAAAAAGACATTTTATTTTATACGGCACGGACAGACTGATCTAAATTTAAAAGGCATTGTACAGGGGAGAGGGGTTAATTCGCCGCTGAACACGATGGGGGTAGCGCAAGCTCAGGCTTTCTTTGATCGTTACAGTAACGTGCCTTTTGATAAAATATATACCTCTACCTTATTGCGCACGCATCAAACTGTACAGGGATTTCTTGATTTGAACGTACCTTGGGAACAACTCGTTGGATTGGATGAAATAAGCTGGGGAGTTTATGAGGGAAAAGAGCAAACACCGGAGTTGTTAGCTGGTTTTGAAAAATTAGTCGCAGCATGGCGCAACGGAGAATTGGATGTCAGTATTGAAAACGGAGAGTCTCCCAATGAGCTGATGGCTCGTCAACGGGTCGCTTTGGATCATATGCTTGCTCAGACAGACGAAGAGAATATTCTCGTATGTATGCACGGACGTGCATTAAGGATCATGCTTTGCCTCATGACGGGCGTAGAGGCCCGTTATATGGATGATTTTCCGCACACCAATACTGCTTTATATAAATTGCAGTATGATAATGGTCAATTTGAGATTGTAGACCATTACAATATTGCACACTTAGAAGCATTGATAGATGAATAAAATTAGAGTTTCTGCCGTATCGTATACAAATACGTATCCATTTCTGAACGGTATACGTCAATCAAAAATAATGGAGCAGATTGACTTGAGTGTCGATTATCCAAGCGCATGTGCACAGAAAGTAATTGATAACGAAGCCGATATCGGTATTATCCCGACAGCTGCTTTATTAAGTCTTCCTGAATATTATATTAATACAGATTTTTGTATAGGTACAGAAGGTGCCGTCGATTCCGTATTTATTTTTGCTAATAGACCTATTGAAGAGGTGGAAACCTTACGTTTGGATAAGCAATCGCGTACATCAAATGGATTAGCCCGTATATTGATTAAGAATTATTGGAAGAAAGAAGTAGAATTGGTCACGGACGAATCTGTCGAGGCAGATGCTTATGTGTTAATCGGAGATCGCACCTTCGGCAAAAAGGACACAGTTCCATACCTCTACGATCTGGGAAAAGAGTGGTTTTATTTTACAGGATTGCCCTTCGCTTTCGCTTTATGGGTAAGCAATAAAGAGCTTCCAGTATCTTTTGTGGAACAATTTAATGAGGCTTTATCGTATGGTGTGGAACATGCAACCGACGTTATTGCCGGTCTACCCGAGTTTAAAGGCTTCGATTACACAAAATATTTAACACAGCATCTCGATTTCCATTTAACAGATAAAAAGCGGGAGGCTGTCCAATTGTATCTTCGTTATTTAAAAGCATTGGATTAATCGTGGGGTCTTCTACCTAAGCGGATTAATGTTTTAAAATTACTACCTTAAATATTTTCGGATTCGATCGCCAGATGAGCTATTTACATTGATATACAATGCTTATCTGGCGATTTTATATGTCGTCTAAACTCGACCTTCATTATTCTTATCATCGAACTTTTCTTTCATCAGATTTACATGAATAAGTAAGTCAGATTACCGTATTATTTATCCTTATATTGCCTTTGCTAACGGCTGATTTTAACCATATGTCACTCAATTCGTCATTCGAAATAGTATAACACAAATTCCTGGAAAAAGAAATGCAAGCCCAAAATTTGATTCATACTTGGATTTCTAATAGACTATGTATGCGTCATTAGGTGCGTCCAATTTTCACTTTACGCCCCTTAATTTTTTGACCATTGGCTTTATTAATAATAATAGAAGCAAATTTTCTTCTAACAGCGACGTAGGCCGATTTGTCTTTTACTTCTATAATACCAATGTCATCCTTCTCAATCCCTTCTAAATTGAGCAAAAATCCGACAATATCAATTTTGTTGATCTTATCCTTTCGCCCGGCACTAATATAAAGTGTTGCAAATGGTGAGTTTTGAGGGAGGTCATAGAATTCCGGAAATTCTTCCTCAGGTATTTCTATTGGAATGTAAGGGTATATTTCTTCTGGTTTGAGGATTACATAGACATCACCTTGCGCTTGCATACGGGCTGTACGTCCATTGCGGTGAATAAAGTCGTCTTCTTTGTGCGGCAACTGGTAATGTATAATGGCATCAACTTCTGGAATATCTAATCCCCTTGCAGCAAGGTCTGTTGTGATCAGTACATGATTAGAATGGTTTCGGAATTTGAGAAGTGCCAGCTCGCGATCCTGCTGTTCAAGTCCGCCATGAAAGGTATCGTGGATAATATTGCGATTGTCCAGAAGTTCACTAATGTGATCTACTGCATCGCGGTGATTGCAGAAGATAATCATTTTTTTTGTGCCAATCTTGCAGATGAGCTTAAGTAGTGCCTCTAATTTCTTCTGAACGGGAGCAACTACTTTTTTAATCGTAATCTGCGGGTTATGTTTCGCGTTATGAAGAAAGTCAACAAGAATAGGCTGCTTTATTTGTGTGAACGGTGGGAGCGTATCCATCATCGTTGCGGAAGTTAATATTCTTGACTTAATCGTAGGGATATGTTGAATAATAAAATCCATTTGATGCTGGAATCCGAGTTCCAATGATTTATCAAACTCGTCAAGCACAAGAGTGTGGATGTTGGAGGGATCAAAATTTTGCTCTTCAATATGCTGTTTTATACGTCCTGGTGTTCCAATGATAATTCCAGGTGCATCCTTGAAGGCATTTTTTTCGATCCGTGTACTATGTCCACCATATGCGCAGGTGATTTTGTGGCCTGTCGCTACCTTGCGCAGCACTTGTTCAATCTGTAAAGCAAGTTCACGGGTAGGCACTACTATTAATACTTGAACTTTTCGGACCTCCATCTTCAATTGTTGCAAAACGAGTAATGAAAAGGCTAAAGTTTTGCCAGACCCTGTGGGCGAAAGTAATAGGAAATCCTGGTCCTTCTGATACGATTCCAGTACCCTTTCTTGCATTTCATTCAACGATGAAATATGTAATTTGTCTAAAATAGCTTTTAACTGCATTCAACAAAAATACGAAATACTAGCAGTCTGCAGAGAAGATATAGGATGAATATCCAGGCCCAAGCTAATCGATACAATAAACACCAGGTTACGGATCTACAAAAGATAATTACCGGGTGCTTATTTGTAGGATAAGTGGAATGTGGATAGTGACACGTCGATTCTTAATAGGTATCGTTTTATAAGATATCAATACCTTCTCTTCTTAAAGACTCTTTTTTGCCCTCTTCCCATATACTGACTTGGACTTCGCCTATATGCTGTTTCTTTAGCATAAACATACAGACGCGGGATTGTCCGATACCTCCGCCCATGGATTCAGGCAATTCATCATTAAGCAGCATGCTGTGAAAAGTCAGTTTTGATTTTTCTGTGCAGTTCCTGATTTCCATTTGATGTGCTAGAGCCATTTTATCAACGCGAATTCCCATAGATGAGAGTTCAAAAGCTGAATTTAAAATTGGGTTCCATACAAGAATATCTCCGTTCAGTCCTTTGTGACCGGCTTCATTAGCTGTACTCCAGTCGTCGTAATCCGCTGCGCGGCCATCGTGAGCTACGCCATTGCTGAGGGCACCTCCAATTCCGTGTAAGAATACGGCACCGTGTTCTTTTGTAATGGCATTTTCACGTTCTTTTGCGGTTAGGTTGGGATATTTTTGCAGCAAGTCTTCAGATGAAATAAAAGTAATGGTTTCTGGAAGAATAGCTTTTATATGTGGATACTTGTTTTCAACCTCTAATTCGGTAAACCGCAAAGCTTCATAAATTTTTAGTACTGTTTCCTTTAACGAAGCCAAATTGCGTTGATTTTTATCGATTACCTTTTCCCAGTCCCATTGGTCTACATAGATGGAGTGAATAGGCGTGTAATCTTCATCAGGACGCAGTGCTTTCATATCTGTAACGATGCCTTCGCCAGATAACATCTCGAGCTCTTTTAAACGTACTCTTTTCCATTTTGCAAGGGAATGTACGACGACAGCTCTTTTTTCATTCAATGATTTTATTGGAAATGATACCGGACGCTCTATTCCATTCAGGTCATCGTTTAACCCGGTCCCGTCCAAAACCACCAGTGGTGAAGAGATTGGAATTAAATTTAAGGCTTTTTTTAATTGTTGAACAAATGTATCTTTAACGAAGCTGATAGCAACTTCGGTATGTATAAGTTTTCTTCCCTCCATATGTGTTAAATGAAATACCATGCGCGGACTGGTACGCATAGTTTTTATTTTTTTTATTCAGTTATTTCCTACAAAAGTATGAAAATATCATTGGTTAATGTGTTTAATTGTCTTTTTTAATATTTATCTATTAAAAACTTGAAAAAATAAAAAAAATCTAACAAAATGGAGATAGGTTAATATTTAATTACAAAACTAATAATCTTTTGAATCGCCAAAAAGTGTTGGGTTACTTACCAAAAGAGCCTTGAAGTAAATTCAAGGCCCTTTTGTATAGACTGCATTAGCGGTATAAGTTATACGGAGAAGCTTTCGCCGCAAGCGCAAGTGCGACTTGCATTGGGATTGTGAAATTCAAATCCCTTTCCATCCAGACCGTCTGAATAATCCAGCTCTGTACCAGCTAAATATAAAAATGATTTAATATCTAAACAGACTCTCACTCCTTTATCTTCAAAAAATTGATCACCTTTTTTTTCTTCATTGTCGAAGTTAAGCTTATAGCTTAAACCCGAGCACCCCCCACTTTCTACAGCAACGCGCACAAAGTAATTGCTGTCATATTGCTCATCCTTCATGATTTCCTCGATACGAGTTTTTGCCTTGTCAGTAACTGTAATCATAGTATTATCCTTTGTATAAAGCAAAGATACGTACAATCTTGCTATATTTCTGCTGTATTAAAGTTTTTAGAATGTCATAAATTATTTGATCAGCCTATCTTTGTACATTTGCCATATAGGTGAATGATCACGTATTTTTTTGACGGCTTCCTTGATCATTTCCGCGCAATGGAAAATCTCCTCTTCCGTGGTCAATAGGCTTAAGCTAAATCGAATAGCAGATAATGCATTTTCTTTAGACTGTCCCATCGCCATTAACACATGGGAAGGCTCTCTGGATCCAGTCACGCAAGCGGAACCAGAGGAAAGTGCCAGTTTTGGGCAGGTATTCATTATTTCGCCGGCTAGGATATGTCGGAAACTGATGTAACTTGTATTTGGTAGACGCGGTACATTTCCTCCATGAATGATGATTTCGGGAATATCGCTTAACAACTTTTCTAAAAGGTCACGGTTCCTTCCTACTGTGCTATATAATGCGGGATGAATGATTGAGATTGCCTTTCCAAGTCCTACGATTGCAGGGACGTTGTATGTACCGCCTCTAAATTCATTTTCCTGGCCTCCACCTGTGATGAGCTGGCTAATTTGAATGGGTTTAGATTTTCTCCGAATGTAGAGTGCGCCGACTCCTTTTGGTCCATGGACTTTGTGGGCACTTAAGCAGAGTACATCAATATTCAGCTGCTGTAAATCAATATTGACTTTTCCAATGGCCTGTGTTGCATCACAAAAAAATAAAACATTTTTTTCGGTGCAGATTTTGGCAATATCTGTTATCGGAGCCAATATACCTGTTTCGTTGTTGGCCGCCATAATACAGACCAATATTGTTTGCTCGGTTATCGCATTTCTCAGATCATCCAGGGCAATCATCCCCTGGATGTCGACTGGGAGATAGGTAACATGTGCTCCTTTTTTAGCCAATTGCTCACAGCAACTTAATACGGCTTTATGTTCCGTTGCGACGGTGATAATGTGCTTTCCTTTCGATTGATATTTTTCGAATATACCTTTAATGACGGTATTGATACTCTCCGTCGCGCCAGAATTGAAGAATATTTCTTTCGGAGCACAGTTAAGCGCAGCTGCAATATCGCTGCGGGCTTGCTGTACCGCAGAATTGGCTTCACGGCCCATTTGGTGATAGACACTTGATGCATTTGCATAGTTTTGGATGAAGTAGGGTGTCATTTCATTCCATACTTCGTCCAAAATACGCGTGGTGGCATTATTGTCTAAATATATTATATCCTTCATTCGGTTAAAGATATGAATAATGAAAGTTAAGCTGAAGCCTTAACGTCAACTTCCTTTTTTTTGACATTCGGGTCATACCTTAAGCCCGGGGTTAACCAATACATCAGTATGATACGGGAATAGCGGTAGTTAAACGGAGACATTAACACAACGCTCATGATAGCAACTGTGGCATACAGTATAAATGAAGAATCGTTGCCGGTCAAAATATAAGTTGCCATACAAGCGGTAACCATTTCAGCGATTGCGAAAGCATAGGTTACGTACATTGCACCATAGAAATAGCCTGGTTCACGCTCATAGCGCAGACCGCAGTATTCACAATGGCTGTTCATTTTTTGCACTTTCAGACCGTAGGCAGGTCCTTGATACACATGGCCTATTCTGCATCTTGGACATTTTGCTTGCCATGCAGCTTTAAATTCAGATAATTCGTATTTAACTTTTTCCATAGTTATAATTGTTTTCTGAACTCTTCAGGTGTGAGCCCAGCGGATTTTTTAAAAAATTTAGTGAAATAAGAGTTGTCCTTGAATTGCAGTTCATCTGCAATTTCGGTAATATTTAAATTTCGATTGACCAGAAGTCGTTTCGCTTCAAGAACGATACGGTTCCGTATTATTTCTCCAGCAGATTGTCCAATATAGGATTTACAGATAGCATTGAGATGATTTGGTGTGATAAATAACTGATCTGCATAAATACTGGGCAGTTTTGTGGTTTTAAACTGTTGCTCTACTAATTGCTGAAAGCTATTGAATATTTTATGATTGTAAGGGTTGCCTTTTTCAAGGTGCTCCTTTTCTGTACCAATGGATATATATAATATAAACTGCAACAAAAGTGTACGGATGTAGTCTTCCGATAGTTGCTCCGTTTTCGCAAATATGATTTGATCCAAAATTGCTGTTGCTTGATTTCGATATTGTTCTGTCAAAATAAATATTAGATGTTCAATTTTGCCTTGTAAAAAACTAAAGCGTTCGAGGTAATCTGTACGTAGGAGAAAGGATTGAAAATAATCGATAGAGAAATTGACAACATAGCCGGCTTCATCTCCCACAAAATTCCAGGTATGGACCTGGCCAGGAACCATAAAGTAGATCTGATAAGGCTCAATCTTATACTGATTGAAATCGATGATATGTTCGCCCGAACCTTGAGTGAAGAGAACAAAATGAAAAAAATTATGTTTGTGTGGAAACACCATATCTTGATGTTTGATGATATACGCTTTAAGATCATCAATATGAAGTGTTGTGTTGTTGTTAAGATCAATACTACAACTATCAAGGATAGGTATGGCGTTTTTTGTAATCATATTACAAAATTAAGTTAAATATTCTTTTTTAAGTGGTGTTTATTTGTTGTTTTATGGTGTTTTTCAACGATCGTGTTGTTTTGGTTGGTAAGTGATGATGTCGTAGTTCGACGCCTGTTTGAATACGCAAGTTGTTTTTGTTTCGCTAAATTTTTCAAAAAATGTTCCAACCATCAGATGAAACATAATTTGCTCGGAAGAAAAAGTAATTGGAAAAGGATTTGGCAATAGCCTTTATCACGAAATTGTGGAATACTGTTTCCAACCCAAGTGGAACAGGGAGTTTAAAAGTCTAATCCTGTTCGTCTCCCAGTGCGTGGATAAGGACAAAGTACCTGTAGGCAATAATCGCCTGCTGGTACTTTTTTAATTTTAGCGGATCCATCTGACTGTATCGAGGTAAGATGGCCTTATTTACGCTGTTCAACAGCTGATAAAATCTTCTTTTCATTGGTGTAATTATTTATTGATAAACTTCTCCATTGATGATTTGTGGCATTTTTTCACCTCTGATTGCTGTCAATAAATTGTTAGCAGCCATTAAAGCCATATTATCCCTGGTTTCTACGGTGGCCGACCCGATGTGAGGAAGAATGCATACATTGTCCATTCCTAAGAGCGGGTTATCTGGTGTCATCGGTTCAGGGTCTGTCACGTCAAGTCCTGCGCCCCATAATTCGCCAGCCTTCAGTGCCGCTGTCAGATCGAATTCATTGACCAATCCACCTCTTGCTGTATTGACCAATATAGCGGAGTTTTTCATGCGCGCAAATGCATTTTTGTCAAAACGGCTTTTAGTTTCCGCTGTCAAGGCAGCATGTATGGAAAGTACGTCGCTACGCGTTAGCAATTCATCGAAATGTACATATTTAGCACCCAAAACCCGTTCTGCTTCTTCATTTCTACTTCGATTATAGTAGATAATTTCCATGTTATACGCTGCTCTGGCTTTTCGGGCTAGTTCAAAGCCAATACGTCCCAGTCCAAAGATGCCCAGTGTTTTATTGTTGAGTTCGATGCCTAGGTTTTCAGTAGGATCGAACCCTTCCCATTTACCCTGCAATATTCTTTTATGGTTGAAAAATGCTTTTCTTGATACCGCTAGCATTAAAAGAAAAGCGACGTCTGCTGTTGCCCCAGAGAGTATACCCGGGGTGTTACTTACAGGGATTCCGTGCTGTGTGGCGGCTGAAATATCCACATTATCATAGCCGACGCTCATGAGTGATAGGGCTTTCAGGTTGGGGCAGTTTTCGAAAAAATGGGCATCAAACTTTTGCATCCCACCGTTAAGAACATAATTGCATTGTTGGCTGGCTTCGATGAGCTCATTTTCGGACAGTGGGCTGGCGGATTCGTGAATTGTAATCTCGTGGCCTGCGGATTGTAATAGATCTATGCCTTTTTGTGGAATTTTTTTTGTGATGAATATCTTCATATATATAAATGCTTTTTTATTATCATAAAAACTTATTGACACTATGACAACAAAAAAAGCCATATTGTTGTTTCAATATGGCTTTTTATTCGTGATGTTTTAATCTTTAATTCTGATGGAGGAGATAATTTAAAATAGCTTTACCTTGATCATCGGTAGAGAAAGCTGAATTTGACAGCATGACCACTCCACTTTTTTTATCTGGTGATAAGGCGAGATAGGAACTACTTCCGCCCGTTCCGCCGTTGTGCCAGAAGACTGTAAGGTTGTCAATCAAACTCATATGCCATGCCAAGCCGAGGTCTGTATCGGGTGGTAAAAAAAATGTAAATAATCTGGTATTTGCCATAGCATTTTCCAATGGATTCTGCGGCATCTTGAATTGCGCGTTGGCAAATTTAAGTAGATCTTCGAGGGTGGATTTTAGCCCACCAGCTGGGGCAAATACATTAAACGACCAAGGTAATGCTTCTTGGCCTTCTTTGTTATATACTTTAAAAGTATCTTTTCTCTTAGATTCTAATACTTGAAAAGTATTGTTCATTTCAAGTGGTTTACAGATAATGTCCTTTACAAGCTGATCGTAACTTTTTTTATAAAGACCGCAAATAATATCTCCAAGAACAGCATAACCAAGATTGCTGTACTCATATTCTTCACCCGGATTTTTCGTATTTTTAAAGCCTGAAAGGTAGTTGTAAAGTGCTTTTTTGTCATATGTTTTGTAAGGATCTTTCTCGTTATAACCGTCTACTTTGCCGAAATTATCCGGAAGCCTAGGTAGGCCGGAGGTATGATTAGCCAACATTTGAAACGTTATTTTCGAAAGCTCTTCATTTTTTTTGAGTGAGTCGGGAAGGAATAGGCTTATAGGCTGATCTAAGGTAACTGTTCCTTCTTCGACAAGATTTGACAAAAGGATAGCGGTAAAAACTTTACTTAACGAACCAATTTCATAAATGGAAGTTTTTGTAGGTGGACTCTGGTTTCCTTTGGCCGCCTCGCCATAAAAATAAGTTTTGGTTTGTCCATTCTTAATAATACCAATGGAAAGGGATTGTGTATTTTGTTGTTTGAGGTAAGCGTGCGCAACAGAATCAATAAATAGGTCGTCGTTATCTACCGATTTTTGTGTAGCTGGCACCATAATCGTTTTTTCGACTTGTGGTGTTGTCGTTGAAGGAGTAAACTTTAACGTATGAAATTTTAGGGTAGGATCCGTTGCGAAGATGACATCGTAAGATTTGCTGTCGAAGTCCATCTGATAAGTTGCGATTCCTTTTTCAAATTCTTTTCGTGTTGAGCTTTTTACTCTTCCTAATGGGTATAAATTTTCGAGTACCTGCGTGAATCGGGAAAGGCTAAATTGTTTTTTAAATGAATCGCTGGCCAAATTGTAGGCTGAGTCGGTCATCTGGGAATTGATAAAAAACTCCAGCTTATTATATACTCCTCTGTTGATTTGTTCTTCGGAACCTGGTTGGGCAAAAGAGTACGATGAGATGCCCAGCAATATTAGTGTAATAAAATGTTTCATAACTATTGATGGGCACAAATCTACGGAATGTTTAAATTCCAATCAATTGTTTTAATCGCGCATAGCCTGATTTACTGATGTTAAGCTTTTCCCCTGACACTAATGCTGCAATGTAAGAATCCTTTTCATAAGGTTCTAGTTTGGCCAATTGGTCGACTTTAATGATAAAAGAACGGTGGATACGGACAAATTGATTTGAATCCAACGCTTTTTCGAAAAATGCCATCGTTTTATTTTTTAGGTACATACCGTCTTTGGTATGAATTTTAACATAGTCATCGTAAGATTCTAGATATTTGACTGTATCAATAGGAATAATCTTGATCTGTGTACCTGTTTTGACAACAATACGGTCAATTTTTGTTTCGTCTTGGGCTGTAAGCACCTCATAGTTGGGCTGTACTTTTTTTTCTGGAGCCGAGAAGTTTGTCCTAAATTTTTCTATTGCTTTTTTAAAACGCGTAGGTGATACCGGTTTTAATAGGTAATCTAATGCATTTTTTTCAAAAGCCTTTAAAGCATATTCATCAAAAGCAGTTGTAAAAATAACAGCTGGCGGACTGTCAATGAGTTCAAGCATTTCAAAACCCGTTAATTTGGGCATCTGAACATCCAGAAAAATTAAGTCAGGTTCATGAGTATGAATAGCCTTAACGCCTTCAAAACCATCTCCACATTCGGCAACGACAGTTACATCGGTCTCGTTTTTTAAGTAACCGGCAATAATCGAGCGTGCCAATGGTTCATCATCGATAATAACGACTTTAATCATATTGAGGTATTTTTAGGGTACTGATAAATATATTGTCTAGTATTTGCGTTTCCAGCAGGTCATTTCTTCCATAGAGAAGATACAATCGACGTTGAATGCTTGAGAGTCCAAATCCAGTGCCTTTTTTTGGTTTAGATTGTTCTTCAGTGTCGAAAGGATTGGTGATTTGGATCCATAATTGACCTTCGTTTGACTGGCATTTTATTTTTATTTCGACCTGATCCCTCACGTTGTAGAGACCGTGCTTAATCGCATTCTCTACAAGGGGTTGGATGATCATTGCGGGTAGTCTGTTGTTAAAAATTTCTTCTGACGAGGATATGGATGTATTTAGTCTATGTCCAAAACGTACTTTCTCGATATCGAGATAAAGCTGTAGATGGTCTAGTTCTTCTTCGAGTGTGATGATTTGGTTATTTTCCTTCCTTAGCGTCCCTCTCAGAAAATCCGAGAGCTGGAATGTCATATTGCGGGCTTCGTCGGGATTTGCACCAATAAGAGCTATAATGGAATTGAGGCTATTAAATAGAAAGTGTGGTTGCAATTGTTGCCTGAGATTGTATAATTCGGCTTCCCGAAGCAGATTTTCGGACTCTTGTTTTCGTTTGATATTATTGATATTGTCTTCTTGAATATTCCAAACGATATTGATAATGGCAACCGATGTTAATATGAGAAAATTAACAATGCCGCGATACGGTAAAGTTAAATCAAGGAGAGGGGTGAAGTTAGATTGAATAAAATAACTCATTAAGAATCGGCTTAATCCGATGCTTATTCCGCCCATGATTAAGCCGATAATAAGTACTTTCCATATTTCCCTTGGTTGTGGGGTATAGAAGTTTAGTGCAGATGACATGCCATAACAACAGAACATCATGACTACACTATTGATAAAAGAATCTTTGAATGCGAGTTGTTGGTCAAAGCCAGAACGAAGCATCAATAAGTATTGTAACGCGAGATATCCGACAAATACGGATATACATATAATGCCAATTAAACGACTTTTAATACTGAGAAACAGTTTGTTTTTCATTTATTAAGCATTTTTTATGGTTAAATTACCTAGAATACAAGTACCTGTAATATAGATTTTTTTATTCGTGTCGGGGTTATAGATCGTTTGGAAGCGGCGGTCATCGACAGATCCTAAGATGGAAGCAACGTTACTGAACACCGTCCAATGCGGGGGGATTATAATGCGTGCGCTACCAAACAATTGAAACGTATCGATCACAATCGGCTGTTGGATGTCAGCTTTTGTTAAATCCAGTTCTATACTTCCAAATACATTGGTCAAATTACCTCCTCTAAAATTTTTAGAATAAATAACTTTCTTTTGCCCTGAAAAGATCGTGTTCAGATTGAGGTTATCCTCAAATGATTGTTGGAAAGGATCTTTTCCATTGTCGCCAAAAGCCTGCTGATTAGGCGAGGCTTGTCGGTTTGGATCATATTGTTCATTAAATGGTCTTGATTCCTGGTCATTGAGGTTGCCGTCTGTCATCCCTTCGGCAGGCACGGTTACTCGCTTGTCCCAGTCATAAGATCCTTGTGGCGGATTGGGATACGTGGGAGGAACCATCGGAGGTTTTCTTTTGCTCATAATAAAGTAAATCCCTAGAGAAATGATAATGATAGGAACGGTTACCGATCCAAAGTCTGTACGCATCATTCTCGAGATGAGGCTTGCTCCACCGATGATCAATAGAATAATCGCCGATTTTTTCTGAAATTGGGAATTTATGCCGATGACTAATCCAATAATAATTAATATCGTTTGCCAACCAAATAACCAATCTGGGAACCAACCTCCTAGATTTAGGTTATTCAGTAATAAGAATATACCTACGATAATTACGATCGCTCCTACAATATTGCGGCTATTATTGCTGTTTGGTATGATGGGTTCTTTTTCCATAATGTTTTTACTATTTATGACTCAAAGATAGCGTCACAAATATATTCTACATATTTGCTTTAGGTAATACAACTTATATTTTCGGTAAATGTAATGATTTCGTCGGTAAAAAATCTGGATGTTTGATTTTTCATCCTATTATAAAAAGGAGTTGACTGCCACTTTTACGCGTTGTTGTGTTTTTTTTTAATATTATTTGGTGGATTAAAATGAATTATTATATATTTAACAAAGATTAAGATTACTTTAAACTTAAATAACAACCAATGGGAGATTTTGAAAACAAAGAACGTGAAGAAGTTTTTTCAAAAAAGGTGAGAGCAGGTAAGCGTACTTATTTTTTTGATGTAAAAGCAACTCGATCGAACGATTACTACATTACTATCACAGAAAGCAAGAAGCGCTTTGAGGATGGCCAGTTTATTAAGCATAAGATTTTCTTGTACAAAGAGGATTTTGAAAAGTTCGCAGAAGGTTTGACGGATGTGGTGAACTACATCAAATCTAACCAGGAGGTAATCGAGAAGCGTTATGAGCCTAACTTTGACGATGCATACGCTGAAGAAGCGGGAGCGCGTTCCAAAGACGAGTTTTCGTTCTAGCATTTTAGCACGAAATTCTAAAAAAAAAGAAATAAAAGCCACTGATGTGGCTTTTTCATTGTTTGACGAGTATTCCCTGTATGCCGGCCTAGGATGAGACTAGCGGAATGCTTCGCAGAAAATCATTTAATACCGTATTGAATTTTTCGGGTTCCTCGAGATTGGGCAAGTGACCAGATTCTTCAAATTCCATATAGCGGACATCGGGTATATTTTCGATGAGTATATTGGTCTGTTCGTCGCTCATCAACTTGTCGTGTTTACCTTTTATAACCAATGTCGGGATAATAATTGTTTTCAGTGAATGGCTTGTGTCTGTCCGGGATGCGAGAGCGAGTTGTGTCGCGCAGATGCTGGCAACTTCATTTCTCCGTATGCAGCTTTTGATCAGTTCAACAGCTTCGGGATTTTCCCGAATTGTTTTCTCGTGAAATACATTGCCTATAAAACCAATGGCAAAAGGCCGTCGGCCATATTTGAGTAAAGCCTGGATCGCATCGAATCTCTTTTGCTTGGCTTTGTTGTCATCAGCAACGGAGTTAGTGTCGCAAAGGATAAGGCCTTTGAGCTGTTGCCCGATCAATTCGTAGGTTCGCAGTGCGATGTAGCCGCCCATGGAAATTCCGCACAGGATGACGTGGTTGAGGTCGAGTTTGCGAATAAATTCTACCAGATCTTTGGCAAAGACATCAATGGAGAAAAAACCATGCCCGTTGGTACTAAGGCCATGTCCTCGAACATCAATTGCTATACCCGTATAGTCTTCATCCAAATTCTGAAGCTGTTGTTTCCAGGTGTTTTTATTAAATGGGAAACCATGGATAAATATAATGGTTTTGGGGGAAGGGGCTAAGATGCTCGGTCTGATGTAATAGGAAATACTAATATCTCCAATGCGTATTTTACTGCGCTTTAATTCTCTTTTGTTCATGAATAATAGCATTTGTCCGTGTCTGAAAAAAAAAGTTTATATTTTAAATATAATATTATCAACGAGATAAAAGAAATGTTGTTGTATAAAGTTGAAAAAAGAGAAAAAATGTTTGTTAAATTGATAAATATCACGATATTTGCATCACCAAAACGGAAATGAATACTGTTTTATTTTGGTTGCCTAGCGCTCCTAGCTCAATTGGATAGAGCATCTGACTACGGATCAGAAGGTTAGGGGTTCGACTCCCTTGGAGCGCACGATACAGATTCTGTATGATAAAAAGGCATTCCTAGCTCAATTGGATAGAGCGTCTGACTACGGATCAGAAGGTTAGGGGTTCGACTCCCTTGGAGTGCACATAATGAAGCCAATCAATTTGATTGGCTTTTATTTTAGAAGCTGCTTACAAGCAGTCGAAGGGGGGTGATAGACTTCTTTTTGAAAAAAAATTTGTAAAAAAACGAATTCTGACTATATTTGCATCACCAAAACAAATGGGACAGAGTTCTAAACGTATTGGTTTATTGCGCTCCTAGCTCAATTGGATAGAGCATCTGACTACGGATCAGAAGGTTAGGGGTTCGACTCCCTTGGAGCGCACGACTGAAAAGCCTAGTCATCATCTGTGATTAGGCTTTTATTTTTTAACTCGTTTTAATTTCTTAAATAAAACTATGCTAAACCTTGTAATATTTGGCCCTCCGGGTGCAGGTAAGGGAACCCAATCTGCAAAGCTTATTGAAAAATATCAATTGGTGCACGTTTCTACTGGTGATATTTTTAGAGCACATATTAAAGGTCAAACCCCACTTGGTCAGCAAGTGAGCCAGATTATTGCTGAAGGGAATTTAGTGCCAGATTCGATTACAATAGCAATGCTGGAGGAGGAAGTAAAGAAAAATCCGGATGCAAAAGGATTTATTTTTGATGGATTTCCCCGCACTGTTGCGCAGGCTGAGGCTTTGGACGCTTTTTTAGAAGGTATCAACACCTCCATTGCAGTCGTAATCGCACTGGATGTAAATGAGGATGAATTGAAAGATCGTATTGCCAAACGCAGAGAGATTTCTGGACGTGCGGATGATGATGCTGATAAATTGGTGAAGCGTATTGATGAATATTTCACAAAGACAATTCATGTATTGCCTTATTATGAGGCTCAGGGTAAGCTTTCTAAAGTGAACGGTATCGGTGATATCGACACTATCTTTAAGAGCTTAACGGATATCATCGATAATTATTAATTAAGGTAAATACTTTTTAGACTGTAATAAATTATAATGGCGCAAGGTTCGAATTTTGTTGATTATGTGAAAGTGTGTTGTCGTTCTGGACATGGTGGGGCAGGTTCGGCTCATTTGCACCGTGATAAACACACGGCTACAGGAGGGCCTGATGGTGGTGACGGCGGTCGTGGCGGTCATATTATCCTAAAAGGAACGACTAATCTCTGGACGTTACTCCATTTAAAATATCGTAAGCATATTATTGCGTCAAACGGTGAGTCTGGCGGGAGCTCTCTACGTACGGGGGCAACTGGTCGCGATGAGATATTGGAGGTTCCGCTGGGTACTATAGCAAAGGATGCGGAGACTGGCGAGGTGTTATTTGATATTACAGAGGAAGGTGAAACCAGGATACTGGTGCCGGGTGGAAAAGGTGGTCTGGGTAACTGGCATTTTAAGTCGCCTACGCAACAGACACCGCGGTTTTCGCAACCAGGCCTTCCTGGTAAAGAGCAGTGGATGATACTGGAACTGAAAGTTCTTGCTGACGTGGGATTGGTAGGATTCCCAAATGCTGGTAAATCGACGTTGCTTTCGGTCGTATCTGCTGCAAAGCCAGAAATCGCAAACTATCCATTTACGACGCTCGTACCTAATTTGGGTATGGTGAGCTATCGGGACAATCGTTCCTTTGTAATGGCTGATATTCCAGGAATTATTGAGGGGGCTTCTGAGGGGAAAGGCTTGGGTTATCGTTTTTTACGACATATTGAGCGCAACTCAGTGTTGTTGTTTATGGTCCCTGCTGATACGGACCGGACTATCCGTGAAGAGTATGCCATTCTTTTAAATGAATTGACCGCTTATAATCCTGAATTGGCCGATAAACCAAAATTGTTGGCTATTACCAAGTCTGATATGCTCGACGAAGAGTTGGAGAAGGAGATGGAACAGGAACTACCGGAAGATATTCCTTATATTTTCATTTCTTCGGTGACTGGTAAGAATATATTGCCATTGAAAGATATGATCTGGAAAGCGATCAACTCTTAGAATTCGAAAACATAAATAGTAAAGGCGCTTTAAGATACGAAGCGCCTTTATTGTTTATAATAATTTGTATAGGCAGTTAAAAAAAAGATTTTTTTTTAGATTTTTTTGCTAATTTAACTCCATTATTTTATCCATGATGGGAGGAGGGTTTCTATTCCGTCGCCAAACTAAATCTAAATGAAAACAGAAGACGAAAAGTATTGCGTGCAGTGCGGTAAATTGATTACTATCAAGGCCGAAGTTTGTCCGTATTGCGGTGTAAGACAGCCGATATTTTATGCTAACCAACCCTTTCAACAACAAAATACTACGTTTCAGGACGATAGATGGTTACCGGCTCTGTTGTTTTGTATTTTTTTGGGACCATTTGGTGCGCATCGGTTTTATTTGGGACAAATTGGTACGGCAGTAATTCAGTTAGTCACTTTGGGCGGCTGTGGTATTTGGTATCTGATCGATTTGATTATGATTATTGTCGGAAAATATAAGGATGCTGACGGCAATTACATTAAAAGTCCGATAAACAATTAATGATTATTTTAGTCCTGAAATACCTAAGACATCATTGGATATACGCGTTGATCATCGGGTATTTCGGGATTGCTATTGGCTTGCACCTTTCCGCAGATATCCACATTCTTATTCCCTGTGTGTGGAAGGCGATAAGTGGATATAACTGTCCGGGATGTGGCCTTACGCATGCTTTTATTGCTTTGTTGCAATTGCGGTGGCAAGAGGCGTGGTTAGAAAATCCATTGATCTACTTGATTGTGCCGGTGTTAATTGCGCTGACTCTGAGAGATTTTATTCGCTTTTGGCGGTTGGAATCAAGGTGAAATAAAAAAATGAAAAATGTTTTCACTTTTAAGCGATAAGTCTTAACTTTGTCTCCCGTGAAAATTAAAGAAAAGACTTTATTGGTAGGTGCCTTAGGAAACGGTTTGTCAATCGTGATGATGCATTGTTAATTGATTTAGCCCATTTGAGGGCTTTTTTTATATCCAATCAAGAAGGCTTTAAAATTCATAAAAGTAAGGATACACATTTTATAATATTACATCGATAATGACCAACTACAGCAAATTGCCTGCAATTTTAGTTTTAGAAGATGGTACAGTTTATCACGGTAAAGCCGCTGGTAAAATTGGTACGACTACTGGGGAAATCTGTTTCAATACGGGAACAACCGGTTATCAAGAGATTTTTACAGATCCATCTTATTTTGGACAAATCATGGTAACGACCAATGCCCATATTGGCAACTATGGTATTGATGAGGACGATACCGAATCAAATCACATTCAGATTGCGGGATTGGTTTGTAAGAATTACAACATCAACTATAGTCGTAAAATGGCTGATGAATCTATTCAAAGCTATTTTGAAGAGGGGAATTTAGTTGGTATTTCTGATGTGGATACGCGTTCTTTGGTAAGACATATACGGGATAAAGGAGCAATGAATGCAATAATTTCTTCCGAAACATTGGATGTGGAGGCATTAAAGCGTCAATTGGCGGAAGTTCCTTCAATGGATGGACTTGAGCTGTCATCAAAAGTAACAACAACAGAACCTTATTTCTTCGGTAATGAAAATGCTTCGTTGCGTGTAGCGGTTTTGGACTTGGGAATCAAGAAAAATATCTTGCGGAATTTTGAAGCTCGTGATGTATTTACGAAGGTATTTCCTGCGAAGACAACATTTGAAGAAATGGAACAATGGAATCCGGATGGTTACTTTATTTCCAATGGTCCTGGTGATCCAGCTCCGATGGATTATGCTATTGAGACAGTAAAAGCTATTTTGAACGCGAATAAACCAATGTTCGGCATTTGTTTAGGTCATCAGATCCTCGCATTGGCAAATGGTATCCGCACCAGTAAATTGCATAATGGACACCGTGGGATCAATCACCCCGTGAAGAATATCATTGCTAATCGTTGTGAAATTACGTCGCAAAACCATGGTTTTGGGGTTGTAGCTGAAGACATTCAAAACTCTGATCGCGTTGAGGTAACACATGTTAATTTGAACGATCAGTCTATTGAGGGGATCCGTATCAAAGGGCAAAAAGCATTCTCGGTGCAATATCACCCCGAATCATCACCGGGTCCTCATGACTCACGTTATTTATTTGATGATTTTGTAGCAATGATCAAAAACTAAAACGTATAATATTATATAAAAACCCTTCATATTTTGAAGGGTTTTTTATTTAAGCCACCATATCAATTAGTCAAAATATGCACATTTTATTCAGAATAAATGGGGGAATAAATACATTTTTTGTTATATTTGGTTGTGGAAAATGTCTGTAGATAAGAGTGTGTCTTATCTACACTAAGTAATGAAAATAAATTATAGTCTAATAAAGAGATGAGTTTAATTATCGATGTTCATGCGCGTCAAATTTTGGATTCGCGCGGTAACCCTACAATCGAAGTAGATGTTACTACACAAAATGGTTTTGTTGGTCGTGCAGCTGTACCTTCAGGTGCTTCAACAGGTGTTCACGAAGCAGTTGAATTGCGCGATGGCGACAAGTCAACTTATTTGGGAAAAGGTGTTTTGAAAGCTGTTGAGAATGTAAATACTACAATTGCTAAAGCTTTAGAAGGTGTAGATGTTTTTGAACAAAATGCCATCGATAAAATCATGATTGATTTAGACGGTAGCGAAAATAAAGGTAATTTGGGTGCAAATGCAATTTTGGGTGTGTCATTAGCGGTTGCAAAGGCTGCTGCCCAAGAGTCACGCCAACCATTATACCGTTATATTGGCGGTGTAAATGCAAATACATTGCCTATCCCGATGATGAATATTATCAATGGCGGTTCTCACTCTGACGCACCTATCGCATTTCAGGAATTTATGATTATGCCTGTTGGCGCTCCATCGTTCTCTGAAGCTTTGCGTTGGGGTACTGAAGTTTTCCATACGTTGAAAAAAATATTACATGACAGAGGTCTTTCAACTGCAGTAGGTGACGAAGGTGGTTTTGCACCAACTTTTGAAGGTACTGAAGATGCTATTGAAACCGTACTCAAAGCGATTGAGATTGCTGGTTACAAGCCAGGTCAAGACATTTGTTTAGCATTGGATTGTGCTTCTTCTGAGTTCTACAAAGACGGTAAATACGATTATGCCAAGTTTGAAGGGGATAAAGGAGCTGTTCGTTCTAGTGAAGAACAAGCAAGTTATTTGGCTGAATTAACAGCTAAATACCCTATTATTTCTATCGAAGATGGTATGGCTGAAGATGATTGGGCTGGATGGAAAACATTGACTGATAAAATCGGTGACCACGTTCAATTAGTCGGTGATGATCTTTTTGTTACAAATACAAAACGTCTTCAACAAGGAATTGATACCCATACTGCAAATTCAATTTTAGTGAAAGTAAATCAAATCGGTTCATTGACTGAAACGATCAACGCAGTGACTTTAGCGCAAAATTCTGGATATACTTCTGTCATGTCGCACCGTTCGGGCGAGACTGAAGATTCTACTATCGCAGACTTAGCTGTCGCGTTAAACTGTGGTCAGATCAAAACAGGTTCTGCATCCCGTTCTGACCGTATGGCTAAATACAATCAATTGTTGCGTATCGAAGAAGAATTGGGTGGTAATGCCCGTTTTATCGGTAAAAACTTTAAATACGCTAAAAAGTAAGCAAAAGCTTGTTTTTAAATATTAAAGCCGAAGTAGCATATACTTCGGCTTTTTTTAGTAATGAATTTTTCAACGATTTTCTTGATGTTCAACTCATTTACGCTCGTGCTTTGTCTTAATTAAAACAGAGTATTGGGGATATTTTTATTTGGATGAGTCAGATCCAAGTTGAATGTTGTATTCAGTTTTTTAATAAAATGTGTCGCCAGTAATGGTGATTCTACCTCAATATTCTGATGGATAAAGAAATATAATTTTTGCAATCCGTTTTCCCGCCATAGTTTCAGAACATCAATCCATTGATCCAGTCGATCATAATCTGACGAGTGGTTGGCACCAACATAACGGATAAAAGCAGTAGGTGTGGTTAGACGCATATGCAGCATATCTCTTCGGCCTGCAGTATCGACCAGTACATTCGTTACATTGGTTTCTTCCAACAGTGCATAGAGTTCTTTTGTTACTTCGGGTTTGGAAAACCAGTCTTTATTTCGGACTTCCAATGCCAGGGGGACTTCTTTTGGCCAGTCATGTAGGAATAGTTTTAAACGGGCCATATCCTTTGGGTTATAATTGTCGTGCATCTGTAGGAAAGCCATGCCCAGTTTTTCATCGAAATGAACGATAGCGTCTGTAAAAAGTTTTACCTTATCAGCAGTGTTTAACAATCGACTGAAATGACTAATAGATTGTGGAATCTTTGGAAAGAACTTGAAGTTGGCAGGTGTTTTATGTTTCCAAGTCTCTACCTGATCTATGCTAGGCGAATTGTAGAATGTAGCATTGAGTTCGATGCTGTTGAACTGTGTGGAGTAATATGCGAGTTCATCTTTTGTACCTCTTGGGTAAAAGCCCTTTAAATCTTGTTTATTCCATTTTGCGCAACCTACATAGACTTCAAAGGGCTTTTCATTTTTGAAATGCTGCAATAGGTTTAATGTTTCTGGTGGAGTTGGGGGAAGGGTAAAATCGATTTCCTCAGGATGTTCTACTTGACCGAATTTCATATCAGTTTTTTCTTAATTTATAATCAAATAATACATGAGCCAACAAGGCCAGAAGCGTATAGCACGTACCTACGAAAATAACGCCTGGCCATTGAAAATGTTGCCATGCCTGTGCAGCAAAAAAGGTGCCTGTTGATCCGCCGATAAAATAGCTGACCATATATACCGTATTGAGCCGGTTATTGGCGCCAAGGTTTAGCGCATAGAAATCACTTTGATTTAGGATGTGCATGGATTGTAGGCCAAGATCAATCAAAATAACGCCGAAGATCAGTCCCCAATAATAATTACCAAAGAGGGCAAATAACAACCAGCTCAATAACATTAATAGAATAGCATACAAGATAATTTTTGCTTTACTCATGTATACGGTCAGTTTGTTGACGAAAGCAGCGGCTAGTGCGCCGCTTGCGCCTACGAGGCCAAATGCTCCGGCGGTTGCCGGGCCATCGAAGAAAGGTGGGGCTGCAAGGTGGAACACAAGTGTTGTAAAGAATGCAGAAAAAGCGCCAAAGCCCATGGCTCCACGGAATGCAGCTAATTGCAGTACAGGCTGTTTCTTGGCAAAGTCCCAGACCGAACGCATCAATTCGCTATAGGTACCTTTAAAATTAGGCATCACTTCAGGTAACCTGATGGCTATGGCTATGGCCGTAACGATCATGATCGCTGCGGCGATCCAGTACATTTCACGCCACCCGAAGTAAGAACCGATAAATCCGCTTAAAACTCGCGAAAGTAATATGCCGATCAGCAGACCCGACATGACCATTCCTATGGCCGAAGCCTGCTTTTCTTTCTGCGCAAGTTCCGCACCCATAGGAACAAAAACCTGAGGAATAACCGAAGTAAAACCTATCAAAAAGCTGAATATTAAAATCGATAAAATTGAGGTAGAAATAGCCATGCCGATTAAGGAAAAGATAATAAAAACGAAGTCGATCAAGATCATTTTCTTTCGTTTGAACATATCTCCTAAAGGAACAATCAGTAAGAGACCACATGCATATCCGATTTGAGTCAACATAGCTGAATTGCTCACCGTAGCCTCATCAACATGGAGATCTTTAGCAATCAAGCCTAGTAAGGGCTGATTGTAATAATTGTTGGCGACAACCAAACCAGTGGCAATGGTCATAAGCCACAAGGTTGCTTTCGGTAATTCTTTTTTTGAATCTATTGTTTGCAACATGGGTAATTAATGTAATTCATCCCAAAGATCCTGAAACTTCTGTTTCAACACTGCCACTTCTTCCTCCAATTGAGCTACTCGATCTAATAAGACCTGGTCATTTGAGGCGCTGCCCACGGAACCGCTAGTTTCATCAACTTCAAGATTGATTTCTCCCAATAAATGTATATAACGGACTTCCTTATGTCCGATTTGTTTTGGTATAGATTTAATGTAACCTTCTTGGGCTAATTTTTCCAATTGCGCATTGATTTCGCTTAATGACTCAAATTCATATAATCTTCCGGAGTTTGAGTTAATTTCACCTGCGGTCATTGGTCCCCTAAGCAGCAATAGACAAATAATGGATAATTCAGAAGGGACTAGTGGAAACTGGATGGCAAAATTGTGTTTATACTTCGTGACACGTGACCCGCCACCTATAACAGTAGCGATCAACCCCTTTTTCTTCAATACATCCAGTGTAGCAACAATATCTTCTTCTGTATACTGTACAACTGGCTTACGGGAAGTTTTTTGATTACAAGCAGCTTGCAAGCTGTTGATGGTCATCGGGTAATATTCAGGGGTAACTCTCGATTTTTCGATTAGTGAGCCTAGCACACGTTGTTCCATGGCAGACAATCGGGGCAAATTAGTTGTTTCCATTTATTTTCAATACTAAAAATTTATGATCGAGTACAAGTATGCTGTTATGGTCTAATAACAATGGCTTACCGGTTGTTCTGTCTCAAAGATGCCCTTTTTCTCATATAACTCCAAAGATCCAATCGATATTGTTGAAACAAATTGGTACGGGTTATGTATTTAGATTTCTTATATTCGCATGAGTAATATAAGATTTAAGGTGCTTAAGATAGCTTTTCGTCCAGAATTTGTCCACCCCCTAAAAGAAGGGCATCGTTTTCCGATGTTGAAGTATGAGCTCATTCCTCTACAGTTAAAACATGAAGGGATGGCGGATGAGTCTAATTTTTTCAGTCCTGAACTTGCCAGCTTTGAATCCTGCTGTCTGGTGCATGATCCGGTATATGTAAGGCAGTTGTTTGAGCTTACACTGGATTCCAAAATGGTCCGTAGAATAGGTTTTCCTTTGAGCCAAAGTCTTATTGACAGAGAGCGCTATATTCTCGATGGAACAATCCAAAGTGCAAATTATGCACGGGCGTATGGGGTAGCATTTAGTATTGCCGGAGGGACCCATCATGCTGGTTATGATTTTGGGGAAGGCTTTTGTTTGATGAATGATCAGGCAACTGCAGCCGGGTATCTACTGAAGCAGCAATATGCCAGTCGTATTCTCATCATTGATCTGGATGTACATCAAGGTAATGGTACCGCGCATATTTTTAAGGGGCATCAGCAGGTATTTACATTTTCGATGCATGGCGAGAAAAATTATCCCTTTATCAAACAGCGCTCGCATCTGGATATAGGCTTATTTGATGATATCTCGGATGCAGAATATCTTGGTGTATTGGAAGATAACTTAGCGGATATATTCAGAAACTTTGAGCCTGACTTTGTTTTCTACCAAGCTGGGGTGGATATTTTAGAAACAGATAAGCTGGGAAAGTTAAATTTAAGTATTAGCGCCTGTCGTCGAAGAGACGAACTTGTCTTTCAGATGTGTTATAAAAATGGCATCCCTGTACAGGTAAGTATGGGAGGAGGTTATTCTCCCGAAATTAAAGATATTGTCAATGCACACTGTCAGACTTTTAAGATAGCAATAGATTTATATAATTTATAAGATAAAAATATGTTTTTTCACCAAGATGCAACTTTTGAAGCGTTATCTATTCATCGCGTGGGCAATAAGACCCAGGATGAATTTTATATTTTGTCAGATGCACCCGTTTCTCTTGCGGACGATGAAGTACTCCCAGGGCTATTGATGCAGTATTTTATGAGTCCCTTTGCTAAGGTGAATGAAGTATATCGTCTGTATCATCCCAATGAAGAATTAGAGCTGAATGAGATTTTCTATTTTGTAAGACAGTATTTCAAGAATCAGCTTCCATTTCATGATTTTTCTCAACAAATTTCAAAACACCTGTATGAAGTTTCCAATCATCCTAAAATCAAAGCAGGTGAGGTGTATATCGTAGCATTGAAGAACGTTCAGATCGAAGGGGAAGAACATGATGCCATCGGTATATTCAAATCGGAGAATAAAGAAACCTATCTGAAAGTATATCCAGAGCAAGGCGCATTTTTGTTGGAGTATGAACAAGAAGCAATTAATATTAATAAACTCGACAAAGGCTGTATTATTATCAACGTAGAAGAGGAAGAAGGATATAAGGTATTGGTGCTTGACCAGACAAATAAGCAGCAGGAGGCAGTTTACTGGAAGGATGATTTTCTTCAACTGCGCGTGCGCAATGATAATTTTAACCAAACAGGCAATTATTTGAAAGTTTATAAGAATTTTGTGGAGGAAAAATTGGATGAGACCTTTGAATTGGAAAAAGCGGACAAGATTGATCTGTTAAATAAATCCATGAACTACTTTAAGCAAAAGGAAACATTTGTACAAGAAGAGTTTGAGGAGGAAGTGCTAGGTAATCCGCAAGCAATTGCTTTATTCCAAGATTTTAAAGCTGGTTTTGAGGATGAATTTGACACGCCATTTCAGGCAAATTTTGAAATAGCAGATAAAGCTGTAAAAAAAATGGAATCTTCTTATAAGTCTGTTTTAAAACTCGATAAGAATTTTCATATCTATGTTCATGGTAAACGTGAATATCTAGAGAAAGGTTATGATGAGGATAAGGGTATGAATTTCTATAAGGTTTATTTTGAGAACGAAAGTTAATCGTTTTAAAAAGTATTGAATGGAAAAGCGGGATAAAATAGCGGTTTTTACTTTTTTCGCTCTACTTATTGTCACTTTAATTTTCTCTGCGATCGAGAAAAATAGTCAATGGATTGAGGTATTTTATGCACAGGGACTCTATCGGTTTTATAGTCAAGTGCCGAGGTTTGTTTTTGGTTATATTCCCTTTAGTCTAGGCGATCTCTTCTATGTCGCAGTTGTCGTGTTTTTTATCTATTTAGCTGCAAAATTAATTGGAAACTTATGGAAAAGAAGATGGCAAAGTTTTGTTCGTTTAGTATTGTCCATGATCAATTTGTTATTCGGACTCTATTGTTTCTTTTACCTATCTTGGGGGCTCAACTATTACCGTCAGCCAATCAGCACAAACGTACAGCTGCAAGTCGATAGCTTAAGACTAGCCGATTATCTAATGGTATTGAATGATTTTTTAGATAGTACAAATACATTACGTGAACATGTAAATCCATCGCAGTGGGAAGAGCGTAAAGAGGTTATTCAAGAAGAGTTGACCACGTGGATCAAAAATGATACAACGTTTGCGGATTTTTTATCAACAGATCAAATTGGCGCAAAATCACCAATTAATAGCCGTATAGTTTCTTTTTTTGGAGTGTCGGGCTATTTTAATCCATTTACCCACGAAGCTCAAGTGAATAAAGCCATGCCGGCAACCTTTCTACCGTTTACTACTGTGCATGAACTTGCTCACCAGCAAGGCATCGGTTTTGAAGATGAGGCAAATTTTATTGCTTTCGTCCGCTTACAGCATCATCCTCAAGCCTTTTACCGATATTCAGCCTATCTACAGACTTCCCTATATATGCTGCGTGAGCTTCAGGGCATGTATCCTGCATTATGGAAAGATTATAAAGGGCGGTTAAGTGTAAAGGTATTGAGAGACTTAGAAAGAGAAAGAAAATTTTGGAGTACATATACTGGATGGGTCGACGATGTCATGGGATTGTTTTATAACCAATACCTAAAACACAATAATCAGCAAGAAGGAATGGCCCGATATGATCGGATGACCCGGCTGGTATTGGCGAATGAGCTTAAAGCAAGAGGGTGTAGGTAGTAGGATGTGGATTATATATAAAAAAAGCCGTATTAAAAAAGAATACGGCTTTTTTTATGATTTTAACGTTATTGTTATTGGGTTGAAATTAGTTCAAATGTTCCTTTTGTACCAGGGCTCCCAGAGAAAATTTGCCCTTGGGGCAGTCCTCTTAATCCGGTGGGTGCGGTTTTAATCCGGTCGTAAATATTTCTTAAGTCCGAATTTGCATTGACTGCACGTCCACCTGCCACTACATCTGCATAAATATAATTTGTCGCTTTCTTGTCTGTTGTTTGAGGTTTAAGGCTTCCGTTTGTTAAGGTGACTTTAACTTTTCCTCCATTTCCATTTGGAAAAGTTTTGGTTCCATTGAAAGCGTCATCTCCTTTTGCAATGATATATAGGGACCCTAATTTTTGAAAATTAGCCTTGATGTCAAAATTAGTTCCGTTATTTTTCCCATCAGTTCCATGGATAGTTGCTTTGTTTCCAATTTCAGCATAACCAATGCTGAGCTTAACATTTTTCTTACCATAGAAAGAAAAAGTAGAATTATCCTTCATGATCAAGGTATCGATGTGTATAGCGACAGTAGAATCTCTATTATCGATATTTTTTTTTGCCTTTTTACCAATTTCTAATTTAGAAATATGTTGCACTTCCTGTGCTTTACCTGTTAAGATCATTGCAAAACAAAGAAAAAAGCCTAGAATAATTTTATATTTCATAACCCTTTTAATTAATAGTGACTACTTATGGTTTGACAAATGAAAGGGAAAAGAGTTTAAATTTTAGCGAGATATTTTACAATCAATTTGGCCGTTTTCTCTGAAGCCCCAGGGGAGCCAAGTTTTTCAGCAAGGATATCGTAGTTTTCCATCACACTTGCGCGATGCACTTTGTTATTGATCAATTCACCCACTTCATAGGAAATATCGTATGCAGTGCAGTCGTCTTGAATCAATTCTCTTACAGATAAAAAGTTATTGATTAGATTTACGAGCGAGATAAATTTGACTTTGACGAGGAGTTTAGCTATCCATACAGATAGTGGGTTAGCTTTATAGACAACTACCTGAGGCACTTTCAAAATACCTGTTTCCAGCGTAGCAGTTCCACTCGTAACGACTGCGGCTTCTGCGTTATTGAGAATATCGTAAGTTTGATTGAAAATTACGGGAATATCAATACCTTTAAAAAACTGCCTGTAGAACGCTTCATCAAAATTAGGAGCACCTGCAATTACAAATTGATGAACAGGAAAAAAGAACGGAAGTTCGGCCATTATAGGCAGCAAATTAGTGATTTCCATTTCCCGGCTTCCAGGCAAAAGGGCGATGAGTGGTTTTTCTGAAAAACCATTTTCTGCCCTGAAATTGGGATTGAATTGGTAGTTTGAAATCGCATCTAATAGTGGGTTTCCAACATAATCTACTGGCATGCGCCATCTTTTGTAAAAATCCACCTCAAAAGGCAGAATGCAAAACATGTGATCGACTATCCGTTTGATTTTCTTTACACGACCCTGATTCCAGGCCCATACTTTAGGGGAAATATAATAACAGGTTCTAATTCCATGTTTTTTTGCAAAATCAGCAATTTTCAAATTGAAGCCAGGGAAATCGATCAGAATGACAGTATCTGGTCTTTCGTTTAATAGATCCTTTTTAACTTGATTGAGGTTCCTTGATATCTTTGGCAGATTTTTTATAACTTCTATAAAGCCCATAAAAGCCATTTGCGAAGTATGGATTAATGGTTTTCTTCCTGCCTCTTCCTGCATTAGATTTCCTCCAACAATTTGAAAAGTTGCATCAGGATCTTCAATTTTTAATGCTTTAATAAGGTTTGCGCCGTGTAAGTCTCCTGAAGTTTCACCTGCTATAAGATAGTATTTCATATGTCAATGATTTATTCTTTAATCATCCTATCGAATATACCATTCTATTATAAAATCGGGTATAGTTTTAAAATGGATATTCCCTTGAAATGATCGTTTTTCAACTGTTAAAGATAAGATTATTCTAGGGATATGATGAATTTGCCTTTATTATTCCATATCTTTAATCAAAGATGGTGAACTTGTAAAGAAAAAATCTTGAGAATAAAAGCTAAATAGTATTTTTGCCTTATGCAACGATTGTGGTATTTAATAAGAAATAAGTATTTGTTAGCCGCTTTGGCTTTTTTGGTGTGGATGTTATTTTTTGATAGAAATGACTTTGCCACACAGTACAGTTATCAAAAACAGAAAGCGAACCTGGAGAGTGAGCGCTCTTTCTACCTTAAGGAAAATGCGGCAATCATTAAAACAATTAACGATATTCGATCCAATCCGCAGGAAGTACAACGTATTGCCCGTGAGAAGTATAAGATGAAAAAAGATAATGAGGATATTTATGTTATTTCTAAAGTGCCACCTAAAGAAAATCCTTAATAACTAAAAAGTATATTCAAAACATAAAAAGCAAGCGGCCATCACATTTACACGATGGCCGCCGTTATAAAAAGTGTATAGATGTGGGTATTTTAATTCGCTGCTTGAGCTACTAAACCAATATATAATGGTTTGTTTTCATCATTTGCCTTACCGATGAGTATTAAAGAATAATAATAGCCTTCAGCCAATTTAATTTCGTTCCGGGTCGCGATTGTTTTTCCTGCTTTGTCACGTGCTGTAACAGTAAATGTTCCACTTTTTTGCGCAATAAATCCCTGATTCGCGTTTGCCGAGTTCTGTGTTTCTTTAGCTCTATTTGTCCATTCTGAGGGGGAAGTCTCACTGCCAATCTGAAGGGTTACCTGATCCGTTCCCTCAGCAATATTAAAGAAACGTAAACCGGATTCGGTGTTTTTAATTTGCTTGTTGATTCTGTCTGTCGTGATTATCTGTATCGGTTTTGATTTTGTTCCAAATAGAAAGGATGTATATATCGTACTGTCTTTTACAGTAATTGTTGTATCTGTTAAGATACTGTTGTATTCAGAGGAAACAGCTATTTTTCGAGCTCCGGTGAATAGTCCAACGATTGGCCTATAGCTTTTAAATTCCATGGGATAATTTGGGTTTTGTAAAGCCCCGCCATCCGCATAATAGACGACAGCATTAGCGTCGCTGTAGCCATTAACCATGGTAAAGAGCGCCATAGGAATTTTTTGGTCATCATTATCTTTCAGACAGCTTGAAAGCAAGAATGTCGCTAGAACAATGGAGATAAAATTGAATAATCTATAGTTTTTCATAACTGTGTAACATTAAATTTTTTGTTGTATAGAACACATTGCGCTTGTGTTGTCTATTATACGCACATTGAACATAGTTTGCTACAGCTCTGGCTATAAAAATAATTAATTTGAGTGTAGCTGTTATTTAATCCAAGGTGCATCGGCTATTCCAAGTGTAAAATGGTTCGTATATCAGCTTGATAGTACATGTTTGCGGTATCATATTTTCACAGTAATGCAAATAATTTGGTCGTCCTGATTGCGCGTGAGTCAACTGAAAAGTGATTTGCATTATTTATTTAGTAATCCTAATTTTGGGTTATGAACAGTAGAATTAAGAATATTGCAACAGGTCTGTTTGAGCGCTTTAGACAACGTAAAATTACGGAGGAGGAGTTATCACAGGCGGAATCTAAGGCAAAAAACCTAGGTAGCTATGTTGGCGATTTTAAATTACTGATTGCGATGTGTAAAGATGCAATCACAGGTAAGTTTAAGATGAACAACTGGAATCTATCCATCATCATCGGAACGATCATTTATGTGATTTCTCCGATAGATGCGATCCCTGATTTTATTGCTGTTGGCGGCTGGATCGATGATGTTGCCATCGTAGCTTATGCCATCCGTAAGTTGTCGGAGGAGATAGAACGCTATAAGTTCGAAAGATTGAACGTTGAAATAAATAATTAATAAAAAAGCTACTTTGTACAAAGTAGCTTTTTTATTAATTGTTGAAGTCCGCTTAGTGCTTAAAGTGTCTAACTCCCGTTGTCACCATTGAAATTCCTTTATCATTGGCCATATCTATCGACAACTGGTCCTTGATTGAACCGCCGGGTTGCAATACGGTTGCAATACCTGCTTCCGAAGCGATTTCAACACAATCAGGGAAAGGGAAGAAGGCATCTGATGCCATCGCACATCCTTTAAGATCAAAACCAAAAGAAACCGCTTTCTCAATAGCTTGTTTTAATGCGTCTACACGAGATGTTTGACCTACTCCAGAAGCTAATAGAGTGCCATTTTTGGCAAACACGATTGTATTTGACTTGGTATGTTTAACGATTTTGTTCGCAAAGTATAGGTCTTGAAGTTGTTCGTCAGTAGGTTCTACTTTCGTTACAGTAACCATTTGCTCTGCATTTTCAATTGTTTTGTCTTTATCTTGTAGAATAACGCCGTTCAACAGTGTTTTGAACTGTTGACTAGGTAGTGTAACCTCTTTACGAACAAGAATAATTCTATTCTTTTTCGCGGTAAGTATTGCGATAGCTTCCTCCGAATAAGAAGGTGCGATCAATACTTCGAAGAATAATTTATTAATTTCTTCAGCTGTTGAAGCATCTACTTGACCGTTTGTTATTAAAACTCCACCAAACGCTGAAACAGGATCACAAGCCAATGCGTCTAACCAGGCTTGTTTGATCGTTGGTCTGGAGGCAACTCCACACGCATTTGTATGTTTTAGAATGGCAAATGTAGGTTCTGTAAACTCATCAATTAAATCGACCGCAGCATCAACGTCAACAAGATTGTTATAAGATAACTCTTTGCCGCTTAATTTATCAAACATGTTATCTAAATCGCCAAAGAAAACGCCTTTTTGGTGAGGATTTTCACCATAGCGCAGGATTTGGGCTTTTTGTTCAGATTGCTTAAAAACTTGAAGTGGGTTTTCTTGATTGAAGTAGTTGAAGATTGCCGTATCGTAATGCGACGATGTATTGAATGCGCGTTTGGCAAATTCTTTACGTTGTTCTAGCGAAGTGTTACCTTCTTGATTTGCAAGTATTTCTTCCAATGCTTGGTAATCATTTTTGGAAGAGATAATTACTACATCGTTAAAGTTCTTAGCCGCCGCACGGATCAGAGAAATTCCACCTATATCAATTTTTTCGATAATATCTTGTTCGGATGCACCAGAAGCAACTGTTTCTTCAAATGGGTACAAATCCACAATAACCAAATCGATCTCAGGTATCTCGTATTGGGCAAGCTGCTGTTGGTCAGACGCAAGGGGGCGGCGAGCCAAAATACCTCCAAACACTTTTGGATGCAAAGTTTTTACACGACCACCTAAAATAGAAGGATAGCTCGTGAGTTCTTCCACTGGAACAACATCTATACCTAAATCTTTTATAAATGTTTCTGTTCCGCCAGTGGAGTAGAAGGTAACACCGTATTTGTTTAATAATTCAACTAAAGGAGCTAGGCCGTCTTTATAATAGACTGAAACCAAAGCATTTTTAATCTTTACAGGATGGTTCATTATGATGGATTTGTTTCGTGGCGCAAAGATAGGTATTTAAAATCTTGATATCAATAAATCAACTACTTTAAAAATGAAGGAGAATCTATTTGATAGCTTCTCCTTCGTAATTTTATACCAAATTGAGCTTTAACTTTAGCTCTTCAGAAATTTGATTGGTGATCTCCCATATTGGTTCTGGCTCATCGGTATTATTGAATATGACCTGATCGCAAGTATCTTGATAGGGTAATAGATACTCGTTATAAGATGGGAGTACATGGTTCACCCATTTGTACATCACATCGTCTTCAAAGTAGCCCCTTTCAACCAAATCGCGGTGTAGGCGTCGTCTCAATGCGATATCTTGATCGGCGCTTAAAAATATCTTATGATTGATTAAATCATTAATTTCTGTATAATAGAAAATGAATAAGCCTTCGATAATTAAAATCGGAGCCGGTTTAATCTCTAGAATTTTTGGTGTTAGGGCAGGATTGTTAAAGGTATACTCTTCCTTATGTATTGTTTCACCGTTAAAAAGTGCTTTGATATCTTTGTAAAAAGCTTGTCTGTCGATTGATGTTGGAATATCGAAGTTATAGAGCCTATTTTCCTCCTGAGTTTTGGTATTGGCAGGGATGTAATAATCATCTTGGGAAATTAAGGTGACCTCACTAGGCTTGAAATGTTTTAAAAAACTATTCAAGAAAAAAGTCTTTCCAGAGCCACTACTACCGGCAATTCCTAGGACATACGGTTTGTTATTCATTTGTATTGTGCTGTAAAAGCTATTTGATTGTGTTAATTTTCTAGCGGTAATCCATACGCAATTTCCACTTGGAAGCGTTTATCTAATGCTCCTATACTTGCGGCAGCTGATTTTGACAACACGACAATTGCATTTTGGTTCTCGGCATTATCATTAAATTTTCCCACTACTTTTGCATATGTTACGCTTTTCGTCATCGGATTGGTAATTTTTAGAATGGTGCCTACTGGAGCCGACTTGTGTAGCGCGAGGTTACTGGTGCCCTGAGATGAAAGTCCATCAATCCACACACCAATACCACGTTCTGATTTCTCACGGATTCCATAACGGTTTGTTGAAATTTGATTTTCTTCTTTGTTATCATCGTCTGTGGAGTCGGGGCTTACAATTTCGATTCCTTTAGGCTCTACTAATTTTGGTCTTTCCGGTGGGAGCGGTTGATTGGGGATCATGAGTTTCATTCCACCGCTAATGATATTATTTTTTAAATTGTTCGCTTTTTTGATATCTTCAACAGAGATACTAAACCTTTTGGATATCGCGTAAAGTGTTTCTTTTTCACCAACAATGTATTCCGTAAAACCCTCTTGCTGCTGCGGATTACGCGGATTTAGCGCTGCCGGATTGCTACGTTCGTTAGTAATGACAGGTTTCGCTTTTCGACCGGTCGGAATCTTAACGATCTGACCAAGGTTTAGCGTACCATTACCATTTATTTGAGTCAATTGTCCTACCGTTGTTTTATACTTCTTACTTAGCTGGTAGTAATTGTCTCCTTTTTCAATTTTGAATAGTATAAATTCTTCACCATTAATCACCTCATTTCCGATTGAATCGGGAATAGAATAAGTAGATAAAGATATTGAATTTTTCGCTTCAACGTGTTGAATAGCTACTACCGCGATGGATAGCATAGCTATTTTTTTATATGTCTTTAATTCGAATAAAACTTTCATATATTTTGCAATTATACTAAATACGAAACAAACTCCCGTTTATTATCTGTCAAAAGGAATATTTGTCTGTGAATAAGAAAATAAATGTTGAAGAGCTTTAATTCCAGTCCCGAAACCGCAAGGATAGACTCTATTAACATTTCTCTTGTCGATTGAACTAACCTGATTTGATAGCGATTATTTTTTTGTTTTTCATAGAAAGCCCAAATAAAGTAGTCATTTACGCTATTTATCCAGATATCACCATCAATAGGGAAGTCCTTCAAAAATAGGGGTATTTCACCATTATAGATAATTGGATAGACGAGCTCACTGGTATAAGGTTTAATGGTAATCAAATTTTTGCTTTCAATTGACATCGACTGAATATTCAAAAACAATTGTTGGCCCTGCGCTACCGTTTTGGGCCTAATGAGCAATCCTTGATCAACCAGACTGATGAAAACGTAATTAAACCAGGTTTCTTGATACTGTGGGTTGTAGCAATCGATTACCTGTATCCCAGCATCGATCGGTGAATTATTGGAAATCTTCTTTAGTATTAATTTTTTACATTGGATTCCACCAAGTACCCATTCTCTGGTGATTGCCTTGAAGTCTTGCAGGACGTAAGTTCCTTCAAAAGTGATGACGTTGAAATAAGGGAATGTATCTTCTGGATTTCTTGTTTCTATGGCGATCAATTTATTTTTTGCATCGACTTCTATGCGCCAAATTGGGTATGTAAAAATGAGATTGAGAGCTTTTGAAATTTCCTGATTTGCCATGTGATTTAAATCCAAGGGGACAAACTTAGATAAAGTATGAGTTAAATGCAAAAATAATTGCTAATGGACGTGGCAAAAAAAAAGTCCAGACAACGCTGGACTTTCCTGAAGAAAAATATATCTTAAAATTTTGAACCAATTGTTAGTATAACATTTGTTCGTTGGTTTTTTATATCTGCAGCTGGACTTGCAGCGTTCCAATAATTTTCGTCAATAGTATAAGGGCTTTCTTTGTAATTGATGGCATTGTAAGTTCCTGTCAAATCAATATACATGCCACGGCCGAGTTTTGCACCGATGCCTAGCGAGGCTGTATAGTTTGTATAATCTGCATTTTTATAAGGGTTACCACTATAATTAAAGCCAGCTCTTCCACTAAAGACATTATCTAACAAAACTTCACCACCGATCCTGGCATTAAATGCGCCTTGATACGTATCTTTGATGTTTTGATTCATGTTTTTTTCTAATGTTTTGCTATAGTTACCTACATCTCTAAAACGCATAGCAGCATAATCCACCCACTCCACATCTGCGGTTAATAATCCTCTTGAAAAAATTTGGCTTGCACCCACAGCTAATTTATAAGGTGTATTCATATTGTACTCCAGGTAACTATGTCCTGCGTCATCGCTGGTTCGGTACTCTTTAAATGACTTATCTTCATTAGGTCTGAAATAACGAAATTCTGAATTACTATATGATTCATCCCTGATGCTCATAAATGTTGGCGATTTCGCCGTAAATCCCATGCTGAAAGTAGGCGTGAACTTGTATATGACCCCAAGTTTAAAATCTACACCAGTACCATCCGTTGCTTGCGCATAATCGTCGTATAATTCGTAATCTTTATCCAACATCGCATACTTCTGGGCATTGGTTGGTTTTAAAAACTCTGAATCTTTGTTGATCGCTTTTAATTGGTCGGCTGTCATTGTTTGACCATATTCAGTAAACCAACTTGAGTTGTCATAACTAAACGCTGTAAAGCCTAGAGCAGCTCCGAGATATAGCCTGTTGCTATAGTTTGCTCCAAAAGACAGGACCGATTCAGATTTGCTTCCCTTTTCTAAGATGGAATTGACTTGATTGAACCCATTCTTTCCATCGTAAGTTCCGCCAACCGTAATCGGTATATATGATCCAGCTTTTTTAGGATCTACGTCGAATAATAATGAATTACCATAAACTTCCTGTCCCCAGCCATTCATTCCGTCAGGTGACGATAGCCGGTCGGAATAGGCATCCGTAATTGAGCTTGTGTTATTAACACCATTATATTGTAATAAATTGTTGTAGATATTGTTGCGGTTATAGGCAATACCCACATTAAAATTTAACCAGCCTCTATCTAAATTTCCACCATTTCGGTATGTTGGGAGGTGAAAAACAATACCCGCGTTATCGAGATTGAAATTATTCTTACTGCTGTTTGAATTTTGACCAAAATAGTCGGTTTTATTTTTGTTGTTAAGGTATCTGGCTGTTACTGATACGTCAGATTGATTAAAGTACCCCAAACCCGCCGGGTTGCCAGTAATCGAACTTATATCTCCACCTAATGCGGTAGATGCGTTTCCCATGGCTTTAAAACGAGCTGTTCCCCCATTATCCCCTTGGGAAAATAAAAGTACATCTTTCGTATATTGCGCTTGGGAAGTCCCTGCTGCACCTAAAACGAATGCAGTTCCAAAAAGTAGTTTTTTGATTGTCATATGCTGAAATATCATCAATAATAAAGTAGTAGCACACAACAAGGTGTATGCTACTATTCAAAATGCCTTTAATTAGCGAGTACGGCCTCCGCTTGATCTTGAGCTACCTCCTCCTGAGAAACCTCCACCCGAAGATCTTGAGCTTCCGCCTCCAGAAAAGCCTCCACTAGAGCGGGATGAACCACTATCATAACTTCTAGTTGGTGGCGTATAAGATGGTCTAGATGTCGAACTTGGGTTGCTTGAACGTGTGTCCATAGACCGACTCATTGGACGTGATACTTCACCAGAATTGTTTCTAGTTCTCGAACCGTTATTATAGTAACCATTTGTGCTTCTAGTACTATTTTGATAAGAACCATTTACTCTGTTCGATGTTCTTGAGCGTGTGCCATCCGAGTAAGCTCTGTTTGATACACCATCAGACGTTCTCGTTCTGCTTCCTGATCTATCAAAAGAAGAACTGCGTGTTACGGAACCGTCAGAAGTTCTTGACCTGTTGGAAACAGATGTGATACGGCCTCTAGAATCACGAGCTACCCCAGTACGATCGTATCCTCCAGAATTTCTAGCTACACTGTTGCGGTCATATCCTCCCGAAGTGCGGGATCTTGATGATGAACTACGCGTATTAAAGTTGTCTCTATAAACTGATCTACTTGAAGCATAACGTGGTCTTGAGTTGCCCCAGTAGCCACCACCCCAATAACCATTTCCATACCAGCCGGATCCCCAGTAGCCTCCACCGTACCAGCCACCCCAAGGTCTATAACCACCATACCATGGCGATCCCCAGCCCCAGCTCGATCCCCATCCGAGACCAATTGACCAAGACGAACCCCATCCAGAGTTCCATCCCCATCCCATTCCGAATGATGGACCGTATCCGTACCATCCTCCAAATCCATAACCATACCATGGATCAAAAAATGGGTCGAAGTAGGTCATACCTGGACTAGCGTAATAAAAACGGTTGATCCGATTGGCATATTCGAGATCTTCATAAGAATCACTATTGTAATCCTGATCAGAATATTCATCCTCATAGTAGCCGCCTTGAGCCTGTCCATTTGGTTCGGACTGATCAGCGTCTGTGTAATAGTAATCTGGGCTTTGGTAAACCTTTTGTCTAGCCCGCCCGTTATTGCCGTAGACATCGTCGCCATAAATTTGCCTACTTGTACCGCAGGAACCTAAAATGAACGCTCCTGTTATGGCAAGTGCTCCGATAAATAATCTATTTTTTTTCATAATATCCTAAATCGTTATTTTCGATTATACAGCCTTATTTACTATCTTAGACGCAAATTTCTCGAGGTGGTTTAATCGAAGTAATCAAAAATACAAATATTTTTTTTGAACGCTTTTCGCATTGGAATGACAGACGGGATTTGAGGTAATAATGTTACAATAATTTATCAATCACATATGAGTAAAGGAATAACAAGTCGTGCAGAAGATTATTCGCAATGGTATAATGAGCTTGTAATCAAAGCTGATCTGGCTGAAAATTCAGCTGTACGAGGATGTATGGTGATCAAGCCGTACGGATATGCTATCTGGGAAAGAATGCAGGCAATCTTAGACAAAAGATTTAAAGAGACTGGTCATAGCAACGCTTATTTCCCTTTATTCATTCCCAAATCGTTTTTTTCTAAAGAAGCAGCGCATGTGGAAGGTTTTGCTACAGAGTGCGCCGTGGTTACCCACTATAGGTTAAAAAACGATGGTACAGGTAAGATCGTCGTAGACGAAGAGGCGAAATTGGAGGAAGAGTTGATCGTGCGTCCAACTTCAGAAACGATTATATGGAATACTTATCGCGGATGGATTGAATCGTATCGTGATCTCCCTATTTTGGTCAATCAATGGGCAAATGTGGTGCGTTGGGAAATGCGAACACGTCTTTTCTTACGTACCGCTGAGTTTTTATGGCAGGAGGGGCATACTGCACATGCCACAAAAGAGGAAGCTATTGCGGAAACAGAACGTATGCTTGATGTATATGCTGAATTTGCAGAAAAGATTTTAGCTGTTCCCGTTGTCCGTGGAAGGAAAACAGAAAATGAACGTTTTGCGGGGGCATTGGATACCTATTGTATTGAGGCATTGATGCAAGATGGTAAAGCATTGCAAGCAGGGACATCCCATTTTCTTGGCCAAAACTTTGCCAAGGCATTTGATGTGAAATTTACGTCTAAAGAAGGCAAGTTAGAACATGTATGGGCAACTTCGTGGGGTGTTTCTACCCGACTCATGGGCGCATTGATTATGGCCCATTCCGACGATCAAGGGTTGGTATTGCCACCGAAATTGGCCCCGATTCAGGTTGTGATTGTTCCGATTTTTAAGACTGAGGAAGAAAAGGCGCAAATTGATGTATTTGTGAATCAGTTAACCACTGAACTGCGGGTGAAAGATATTTCGGTAAAATATGATGATCGCGATACACAGCGTCCGGGTTTTAAATTTGCTGAATGGGAATTAAAGGGAGTACCTGTTCGCGTCGCTGTCGGTGGAAGAGATATGCAAAATGGTACAGTAGAATTGGCCCGTCGTGATACACAAACGAAAGAAACTGTTGCTCAAGAGGGCCTAGCCAGTACGATTAGTACGTTATTGGATACAATACAAGAAAATATCTATCAAAAAGCATTGAATTTCAGAACTTCTCATTATACGGAAGTAAATTCTTATGAAGAATTTAAAGAAGTACTGGAAGGTAAAGGTGGATTTATCTCCTGTCACTGGGATGGGACTACAGAAACGGAAAAGCGTGTAAAAGAAGAAACTAAAGCAACAATTCGTTGTATTCCTTTGGATGCAAAGGATGAGCAAGGGGTTTGTATATTTACCGGCAAACCTTCCAGTAGGCGTGTGCTTTTTGCTAAAGCTTATTAATTGTTTGCAATATGAGGATACTCATTTTAGGATGTGGTTGGCTTGGAGAGTCTTTTGCGGTATACATGAAGCATCAAGGCCATGAGATCTGGGCAAGCACAACAACAGATGAAAAATACCATCGGCTAAAAGCTGAGGGTATTTTTTCTTTTATGCTTGATTTTGATGGAGAAAGTTTTCCGGAAGAGGCTGGTATGCCCATTCAATTTGACTTCGTGTTAAATAGTATACCAGCAAGTCAGAAAAATAGCACAGAAATGCTTGATAATAGATTTTCTAATATCAAGCAATTTTTTAGCCGGATTAGTTGGCAAGCGCATGTTTTTTTAAGTTCTACTGGAATTTATCCGGCTAAAGATGTGGTGTTTGATGAATCTTTTACGAATAAGGCTGAGCTTGCACCAAAGCTCTTGATGGCTGAAGAGTATATGTTGGAATTGGCCAATACCGTTGTTTATCGTTTAGGAGGCCTATTTGGTAAGAATCGTGTCTTTGCAAAATATTTCTCTGAGCGTATCTGTACCACTGGAGAGCAGCCTGCTAATTTTGTTCATATTGAGGATGTTGTCGCTCTGCTGGAAGCGACCACTAACCGCACACTGAAACATACCGTTTATAATGTTGTTGCTCCCTTACATCCTAAGAAAAAAGATGTCATTCTTGCTTCTGCAAAAAAATATGGTTATGCTTTGCCTCTCGCGTTCGAAGCAGCTGAAACGACTCAGAAAATAGTGAGCGGAGAATTGCTGCAAGAAGAGCTGGACTATCAATTTGTTTTACCTGACCCATTGCAGTTTTAGTCTGATCTTTCTTTTTTTAAATGAAAAAGAAATTTTGATTGTCTGGGTGGAGAAAATTAAATAAATTGATTAATTTAACCTTAGTCCTTGTGAAGCAAATTCATTTACGTTAAATTCACTTAAAAGGTCCTATACGCTGAAATTTGTCGATAGCCACGGATCATTTTCAGATATCAGGATTTCCTTTAAACAAACCGAGTAACATATTTATTATTTTAACAGCTTATTATATAAAGCCATGACAAATGTAGAGAGACATCAATATATCTTAAAACAATTAAAAGAAGTCGGCGTAGTTCAAGTCATTGATCTGTGTGAAGAATTGGGAGTTTCTTCTGTAACTATTCGGAAGGATTTGACTTTGTTGGAAGATAGTGGATTGTTGTTTAGAACGCATGGCGGGGCGACACAATATAATCCGTATACGACTGACCGTACTGTATTCGAAAAAGAGAAACTTCGTTCGGATGATAAAAGCAGGATTGGCAAGAAAGCAGCTGAGCTGATCGAGGAAAACGACTCTATCATTATAGCTTCTGGCACGACGATGCAGTCGCTTGCCAAGCAGATTGTTCCAAAAGGCAATATCACTGTAGTAACTTCGGCATTGAATGTTGCTATGGAGTTAATAAAATATCCTTCCGTTGAAATTATGCAGCTGGGAGGGACGCTTCGCAAGACATCTACTTCGGTAACAGGGAAATATGCTGAAAATTTGTTAAAAGATTTTTATTGTAGCAAATTGTTTTTGGGAGTTGATGGTATCGATTTGGAATATGGTGTGTCAACTTCAAGCGCTCAGGAAGCACAATTAAATCGAATTATGATCGATACTGCTCAAAAAGTGGTGGTGCTTGCAGATTCTTCTAAATTTGGTCGGCGAAGCTTTGGGAGAATTTGTGGTTTTGAAAAAATTGATATGCTAATTACAGATGATAAGGTTAATGCAAGTTTTATAGAATCATTGGAAAAAGCTGGTGTAAACGTGATTGTTGTTTAATACGAATTGAGTTCAATACCATTCTGATTTTTTAATTAAAACTCCCCCCATAACTGAATAACTTTATGGGGGAATTTCTATTTTTGGGCAGTTCGTTTAAATAATCGCTGGTTCCTGCTGGCTCAGGCAGTGGAAACTTCCCAGTCCCCAAATGATGTCGACCGAATTTATTCCAATGACTTTACGTTTAGGAAAGCAGCTTTGGATAATGTCCAGTGCTTTTTGGTCATTTTTGTCGTTGAAGACTGGCACAACAACAACATCGTTGGCGATATAGAAATTAGCATAAGAAGCGGGTAATCTTGTATCATCATAAATAACAGGGGCGGGCATTGGGAGCTCAATGATATGCAGAGATTCTCCATTTAAGAGTTTAAATGAACGGAGCATTTCCAGGTTTTCCTGAAGAATCTGGTAATTCTCATCTGAAGGATCTTCTTCCACAACTGTTAGTACTGTATTTTCATTGACGAAGCGTGTAATATCATCAATGTGGCCATCTGTATCGTCTCCTACGATACCATCACCAAGCCATAACACTTGTTCTTGACCGTAAAATTCTTTTAAATAGATTTCTATTTGCTCTTTCGTTAAGTGCGGATTTCGGTTTTTATTCAATAGGCACGCCGTTGTTGTCATAATTGTTCCTGCACCATTAAATTCAACCGATCCTCCCTCCATGACGATGTCAGGGCTAAATAAAGGAAGATCCAATTTTTGGGCAATACGAGTTGGAACGATGTCGTCAAGTTCAAATGGCGGATATTTACCACCCCACGCGTTATACCCCCAGTCAACCACTGCTTTTTGATTTGTTGACGGATTAATAACAAAAGCAGGGCCGTGATCTCTACACCAAGCATCATTAGTGGGATTGTAATAGAATTCGATATTGCTAAAATCTTTCGTCACGTCTTTGAGGGCCTGTATAGCAAAATTTTGCATTTCCTCATTAGCGACGTTAATTCTTACTTTTTGGCTTTCGGATACGGCCTTAATGAATTGACAATAAGGTTTGTATATCGTTTCGATTTTTCCAGGCCATGATTCCTCTTTGTGTGGCCAGCTCAGCCATAAGGCCTCTTGCTTAGCCCATTCTGGAGGAAATGAAAACCCCTGTTTTTTGGGGGAATTGTCAAAATAGGTCTGCGTAAATGTATTTTTCTGTTCCATACTTATTTTGCGGGGATTAAAAAAGCCATTTCAGTTCAACTCGGCACAGTTATGTACCTTTGCAACCGAAATGGCGAGTATATGCAATATTAGTCTTCGTCAATAAAACGTTTGGTGATTGGTGAGTATGTCTCAATTCTTCTGTCCCGAAGAAATGGCCAGTGTTTTCTAAAATAATCCGATTCATTTAAGTCCAATTCGACGACCTCAATTTCCTCTTTGTCATGAGAAGCTAGGTAAAGCAATTTTCCCTGTCCATTTGTTACGAAACTTCCGCCCCAGAACTTCATGGCGCCATTCTGTTCATATCCAACACGATTAACAGCTACCACTGGAACGCCGTTAGCAACTGCATGGGAGCGTTGTATGGTTTGCCATGCGTTATACTGATCTTTGTTAGTTTCTTCGTCCTGATCAGTTGCCCATCCGATAGCCGTAGGATAAAATAAAATTTCAGCGCCCATTAAGGCGGTAATCCGAGAAGCTTCAGGGTACCATTGATCCCAACAGATTAAAATTCCTATTTTGCCAAATTGTGTTTTGAATACTTTGTAGCCTAGATCACCCGGCGTAAAATAGAATTTTTCATAAAAAGCGGGGTCATCTGGAATATGCATTTTCCGATATTTCCCCAAATATGAGCCATCCGCATCTAATACGGCGGTTGTATTATGGTAAAGTCCTTCGGCTCTTTTTTCAAATAATGAAGCGATAATGACGACTCCAGCTTCCTTGGCGATAGCCGATAGTGCATCGGTGGATGGACCAGGGATGGTTTCAGCCAATGCGAAATTGTCATAATCTTCTACATCGCAGAAATATAAAGAGGTAAATAGTTCTTGCAGACACACGATTTGCGCACCTTTTGCAGCGGCCTCTTTTACTTTAGCGATAGCTTTTTCGAGATTCTCTTGTTTGCTTGCGGTACAGCTCATCTGTACAACTCCAACTTTTACTTTGCTCATTCTTTAATGCTTATTTAATTCAAGCACAAAGATACTATTCTTAATTTGGATTTGGTCTTTAGGTAAAAACAAAAAGAGCTCTTAGAGCTCTTTTCGTAATCTTGCTACAGGGATATTCAATGCCTCCCGATATTTTGCTACCGTTCGTCGCGCAATATTATAGCCTTTTTCTTTCAGGATCTCAGTAAGCTTTTCATCAGCTAGTGGTTTTCTCTTATTTTCTTTTGAAATACACTCCTCCAATATTTTTTTAACTTCCTTATTGGATACCTCTTCCCCAGAGTCTGTTTGGATAGCTTCGGAGAAAAATGATTTTAGGAGAAAAGTGCCGAATTCTGTCTGTACATATTTTGAATTTGCAACCCGCGACACTGTTGATATATCCATGTCAATTTTATCCGCAATATCTTTCAATATCATGGGCTTTAGCTTTCGATCATCACCGGTCAGGAAATAATCATATTGGTATTCCATGATGGCGTTCATTGTTTTGAGTAAGGTTTGCTGGCGTTGTTTGATTGCATCAATAAACCATTTTGCTGAATCAAGTTTTTGCTTGACGAATTGTACAGCTTCTTTCATTTTCTTATCCCTTTGATCCGATTTTTCATAATGCTCGAACATGTGCTGGTAATCACGGCTTATACGGAGCTCGGGTGCGTTTCGGCCGTTTAAAGTCAAATGTAGAATACCATCATTGTTACTAATATGGAAATCGGGGATAATATGAAGCTGTTTACCAGCCACTGCGCCAGAGTCTCCAGGCTTTGGGTTAAGTTTTAGGATCTCATTCACTACATTTTTTAAATCCTCCGACGAAATGCCCAATGATTTTTCTAATTTATCATAATGCTTTTTGGTAAATTCTTCAAGGTAGTTTGCTACCACTTTAATAGCAAGTTTAATAGTGGGATTTTGAGTGTCTTTTTTTTGCAGCTGGATCAAAAGGCATTCTTGCAAATCCCGGGCGCCAATTCCGGCAGGCTCAAAATCTTGAATGACTTTTAAGATATCAAGCACTTCATTTTCTTCAGTCATTACATTTTGGCCAAACGCTAGATCGTCTACAAGATTGATAATAGGACGGCGTAAGTATCCGTCGTCATCAAGGCTGCCAATAATTTGTTGACCAATTAGAAAATGTTTGTCATCTAAAGCCAACAGGTCTAATTGCTGTTGTAACTGTTCATAAAACGAATGCTGGATTGCGACAGGCATTTCTTTCCGATCATCGTCATCATCGCCATACTCATAGCCGTTACCATAATCTTTAAAATCGTCCTCCTGGATATAGTCTTCCAAGCTAAAGTCGTCTGAGTCGAATCCCTCTTCATTGTCAAAATTATCATCGGGATCTTTGTCAGGATATTCTTCTATAGGATCGGTCATATTAGTCAAGCTACCATCTTCTAACGCAGGGTTTTCCTCTAATTCTTCCTTGATTCTTGCATCTAATGAAACAGTCGGAACCTGCAACAATTTTATAAACTGTATCTGTTGCGGAGACAATTTCTGTAATAGCTTTTGTTGTAATGTTTGTTTTAACATGCTAATAGTTGACTTTTTTACATCTAAATTTAAACAAATATCATTATTATTTTAAAATAAAATCGATAATAAATAAAAAAGGGGTATAATATTTGTGGAAGACGGCTAAAAAAGGGAAATTAGACCTATCGAGTTATGCTCGATTTCTACGTTATTTTGCGCATACCATTTATTGTTAAAAAATGTAAATAGTTGATTACAGCGATTTATTTAGTTGTATATTTAGCCCCTGAAAAAGATAGAAAGGCATGTCAGGCGGAGTTAAAACCTTTTGCTGGTCGGATGTGTTGAATATAAGGTAAATTTCCATTTATGTTTAAACGTATTAAGAATAGGTTTCTTCGTTATTTCGTTATAGCAATATATTTTGTCATTATATTGGTTTGTGCTATACAATTGAATTTTCTGTGGCTATTCGGTTATTCTCCGACTAAAAAGGATATTGTTATGCCTAGTGTTAATATCTCAACGGAGTTGTATACCGCGGACAGTGTTTTAATTGGCCGGTATTTCGACGAGGATAGAAATCCAATTCCCTTTGACAGTATCCCAAAAACAGTAACGAATGCTTTGATAGCGACCGAGGATGTGCGTTTTTATAGTCATAAGGGTGTCGACTTTTTTGGTTTAGGATCGGGAATTTTATCGACCTTAAAAGGAGATAAGCGTGGTGCAAGTACAATCACGCAGCAATTAGCTAAAAATCTTTATCGTACTCGTTATAATAAGTCGGGTGGTTTGTTGACACGTCTTCCTATTGCCGGATTGGTGGTGACTAAATTTAAGGAGTGGATGACAGCTTACAAGCTGGAGCAGCGTTATTCTAAAAATCAGATATTGGAAATGTATCTGAATACTGTATCGTTCAGTAATAACGCTTATGGGATTGAAACGGCTGCAAAACGATATTTTTCAAAAGGAGCGAATCAGTTGACTCAAAACCAAGCGGCTGTTTTAATAGGGATGTTAAAAGGTACTACATTGTATAATCCAATTCGAAATCCTGAAAATGCATTTGTGCGAAAAAATATTGTATTAAGTCAAATGTATAAAAGTGGTTTCTTAAAAAAAGGAGAGTTTGACAGTCTGATTAAAGAAAAGATTGTTTTGAATACAAATAGTCAAGATATCAATGCTGGTGGAGACTCTTATTTACGTACCGCTGTAGCGAAGTGGTTGGAGAAATGGTCAGAGGAAAATAATTACGACATTTATACCGACGGGCTGAAAATTTATACCACTATAAATTCTAAACTTCAAAAGCATGCTGAGGAAGCGGTGGCCAAGCAAATGGTAGAATTGCAGCAACGTTTAAATAATACCTGGAATGGACAGGAGCCATGGCGCGATTTGTCAGGTAAAGTTATTCCTAATTTTTTGGATAATTTGGCTAAGAAGACTACTTATTATGCTTTTTTGAGTAAAAAGTACGCCAACTCTCCTGATAGTATCTCTTATTTCCTCAACGAGAAAAAGAAGATGGAAGTCTATAACTGGAAGGATGGAGGTAAGATCGAAAGGGAGATGTCTACAATGGACTCTTTGAAATATTATGCGATGATGCTGAATGCGGGGATGATGTCAATGGATCCCTATTCAGGTGAAATTAAAGCATGGGTTGGTGGAATAAATCATCAATACTTTAAGTATGATCACGTGATGCAAGCGAAACGGCAGGCGGGATCTACGTTTAAGCCTTTCGTATACTTAGCAGCCTTAGAATCGGGAATGTCGCCTTGTGATAAAATTACGGATAAGCCTGTTACCATCAAGATTGATAAAGGTGATTCTGTTGAGATATGGGAACCTAAAAATGCTGACTGGAATTTCTCCTACCGTGAGATGTCTTTGCGGCACGCGATGGCCCGCTCCATCAATTCAGTTACAGTTCAGTTAACTGATATTGTCACGCCTTCGAAAGTTGTTGATGCTGCTCACCGTTGTGGTATTACGAGTAAATTAAATCCGGTTGCTTCCGTGGGGCTGGGGCCCAATGATGTTTCTGTTTTTGAAATGGTGAATGGGTACTCAACAATGATGAACCATGGTGAGCGCGTGACACCTTTACTGGTTTCTAAGATTGAAGATCATGATGGCAATGTGATTGCAACGTTCCAGGCAGAACGTAAACAGGTCATTGATAAGCAAGATGCGTGGTTAATGACGTATATGCTCCGTGGTGGGATGGAAGAACCAGGTGGTACTTCTCAAGGATTGTGGGAGTGGGATTTATTTACAAAAGAAAATGAAATAGGAGGGAAAACAGGTACTTCTTCTGAATATGTAGATGGCTGGTATATGGGGGTAACAAAAGACTTGGTTACAGGTGTTTGGGTAGGGTGTGACGAGCGGAGCATTCACTTTAAGAATTCGCATACCGGAGAAGGTTCTCGTACTGCATTGCCGATTTTCGGAGTTTACCTCGAATCCGTTTATAAAGATAAGAATTTAGGATACACTATGGGTAAGTTTCCAAGCCCGACTGTTGAAATTACAAAATCATACAAATGTGAAACTCCGCGTTACAGTGATCCTGAACCAGAGCAGATGGATTCTACTCAGTTAGAGTTGCCTACTGATGAAGGATTTATCGGGCCGGAAGAAGAGGGTGGTGAAGAAGGTCAACTTGAACGTAATAATATTGATCAACTTGATCGTAACAATACTGAAGGTGATTCGGATAGTTTGCAAAGTGACAAATTATCCTTTTCTGAAGATGGGCCTGTTCAAAATAAATAGCCGCTTTTAATACTCATCTTCAAAAATATGAAATAGCCGCCTAGTTTTTATACAGGTGGCTTTTTTGCTAAGCGGCGTAGCTTGTTCCTCTTTTGGCGCAATCTGGGTGTGGCTGCGGGAAAAGATTATTCCAGTTGGGATTAGATCTACGGATAAGTCTTTCAATCTGCATGGCTGTAAAATGCTGTAGTTCGTCTATCTTTTTGTTTGCAGTCTCTAAACTTGTAAAAGCTTCCGTATAGATTATTCTATTGAGGCTTGAGCCTTGATTGAAGATAAAACTGTTGGATTGCTGTAGCTTCATTACTGTAGTGAATATATTGGTGCTGAGGCCAATTTCGAATCGTTTCCGATTACTATCTGTCGCTATATATAGAATAAAATTGCTCATAATGCTAAATTATTTGGACGTTTAAAATATATTTACTAATTTTATTGGCACAATATTACTAATAAAATTAGTTTTTGCAAAATATTTTTTTGAAAAAATAACATGTCAAATATTTCGTCCAATCTGAAGTTCCTTAGAAAAGGAAAGAAAATTACACAGCAACAATTTGCTGATATTATGGAAATTAAGCGAGCGTCTGTCGGGGCGTATGAGGAAGATAGGGCTGAGCCTAAATATGAGTTGTTGAAGAAGATTGCTGAATTCTATGGGTTGACTATGGATGAACTGGCAAACGATGTTATTGACGACAAGTGGAAGCCAGTTCCAAAAAGTAATGCATCCAATTTAAGGGTGCTAAGCGTTACTGTAGATACGGATAACCGTGAGAATATTGAACTTGTGCCTGTAAAGGCTAGTGCTGGGTATTTAAATGGGTATGGCGATCCGGAGTATGTTGCAGAGCTGCCTAAGTTTTCACTTCCAATGTTTGGTCAGGGCACGTTTCGCGCTTTTGAAATTAAGGGTGATTCAATGTTGCCTTTGCCGTCAGGATCTATTGTCGTGGCGGAGTACGTGGAAAACTGGCATGATATAAAGCCTGGAAGTACATACGTAGTCGTATCGAAGGAAGATGGCGTGGTCTATAAGCGTATCGCTTTTAAATTTAAAGAAGATAAAGGCTTGAAGCTCGTTTCTGACAACAAAACATATGAGCCTTATTGGGTTGAGACGGCAGATATACTTGAAGTGTGGAAGGCGAAGGCTTTTATAAGTACACAGCTGCCTGAACCGACGCCTGAGCCGACAATGGAAACATTGACGAGTATGATGGCACAAATGCAGAAAACGATTAACGCAGTTGTTGACAACTCAAAGTAGTTAAATATTATTAGCATTTTGATTGATATTTGTTTTTTATTTTATAAAGTGCTATATTTGCATATCTGAAAGGAAGGGGGCTCGTTTTGCCCCCTTTTTTTAATTCAATTAAATAGCATTTGTAGAGAAAGAACAATGCAGCATATAGAGAAACGAGTTGTTGAACTCATAGAAGAGAAAATAGCGGATCGCGATGACTTATTTATTGTCAGCGTGAAGATGCATCCAAATAAAATTCTAGAGATTCTTTTGGATGGGGATAAAGGTATTAATATTGACGATTGTGCACAAGTTAGCCGTCATGTGGGTTTTCATTTGGAAGAAGAAAATGTAATTGATAATGCCTATCGTTTAGAGGTCTCCTCTCCAGGTATCGATGCTAATTTTGTGAATATCCGGCAGTATCAAAAGAATATAGGTCGTACGATTCAGGTTAAGTTGATTGATAATACTAAAATTGAAGGGACCTTAGTGGCGCTGGATGATACGAACATCAATGTTCTTCAGAAAGTTAAAGAAAAAGGTAAAAAAGCGCAAGAGGTAGAAAAGGAACTTCCTTTTGATCAAATAAAAGCAACAAAAGTGGTAATTTCATTTTAATAATAATGAGTAACAGCAACATCAATCTTATAGACTCTTTTCAAGAGTTTAAAGAGTTTAAGAATATCGATAGACCTACTGTTATCACAGTATTGGAAGAGGTTTTTCGTAGTATGATCCGTCGTCGTTTTGGTACGGATGAAAATGTGGATGTTATCGTGAATCCAGATAACGGGGATTTGGAGATTTGGAGGACTCGTGTCGTTGTTGAAGATGAATTTTCAGAAGATGATGATCTTGAAATCGAATTAGCTGAAGCTAGAAAACACGACGAAGACTTAGAGGTGGGTGATGATTTTATTGAACAGATCACCTTGGAAAGTTTTGGTCGCCGTGCAATTCTAGCGGCTCGCCAAACGCTTGTGTCGAAAGTTTTGGAATTAGAAAAAGATGAGGTCTTTAAAAAATATAAGGATAGAGAAGGAGAGTTGGTTATTGGTGAAGTGTATCAGATTTGGAAAAAAGAGATCTTGGTACTTGATGAGGATGGTAACGAATTAATTCTTCCGAAGTCTGAACAAATTCCTGCCGATTACTTCAAAAAGGGCGACGGTATACGGGCAGTCGTACATAAAGTTGATATGATGAATAATAATCCAAAGATTATTATTTCACGTACCGCACCGGCGTTTTTACAACGTTTGTTTGAACTGGAAGTACCTGAAATTTTTGATGGTTTAATTACGATCAAAAAAATCGTTCGCGAACCTGGAGAAAGAGCGAAAGTTGCTGTTGAATCGTATGACGATCGTATTGATCCGGTAGGAGCCTGTGTGGGTATGAAAGGATCCCGTATTCATGGTATCGTACGTGAACTGCGTAATGAGAATATCGACGTTATTAATTTTACGACAAACCATTCCTTGTATATTGCCCGGGCTCTGAGTCCCGCCAGGATTAGTTCAATCAAAATTGATGAAGAAAATAAAACTGCAGCGGTATACCTAAAATCCGATCAAGTTTCGTTGGCAATTGGGCGAGGTGGACACAATATTAAATTGGCAGGAAAATTGACCGGTTATGAAATTGACGTTTATCGTGAGAATGATGAGTTCGATGAAGATGTTGATATCGAAGAGTTCAGCGATGAGATTGAAAGCTGGGTAATCGATGAATTAAAACGTGTTGGTTTGGATTCAGCGAAATCTGTGCTATCTCTTAGTGAGGAAGAGTTAGTGAGACGTACAGATCTGGAAGAGGATACAATTCGCGAGATTGTACGTATTTTACAAGCTGAATTTGAATAAAATTCAGCTTGTTAATTTTTTTCTATCTAACATTCGGAATAAATTGTTTATGGATGGAAAAAAACATATTTTTGTAATTATATTAAAATAGTTTATATTATAGATGACTGAAGGAAAAGGAACAAACTTGCTTAAAGCAGCAAAGGAACTCAACATCGGGATACATACCGCCGTCGAATGTTTAGTGAAAAAGGGATATGATGTAGAAGCAAAGCCTAACACTAAATTGAACGGAGAGATGTATGGTGTGCTGTTAAAAGAGTTTCAGGGAGACAAATCACTGAAAGATGAAGCTAAACAAATTGTTATTGGCAAAATTCGTCGTGAGGAGTCGCCGTCCGCTTCTCCTAAGGAATCATCTAAGAGTGAGGATACCGAAGATCACGATGAATCTAAGGAAATCTTGGTCAAGAATACGGTAGAAATTCCATCTACTAAAGAAGCTACTCCTGAAAAGGTGGAGGAACCTGCACATCAAGGTGGTATGAAGGTTGTTGGTAAAATTGATCTTGACGCTTTACGTAGAGGCGGAAATAAGGTAAAGAAGGAAGAACCTGTTAAGGAAGAGCCAAAAAATACCAAGCAAGTACCTGCAGAGACAAAAGCTGAAGTTAAGGCGGAAGAAAAGAAGGATGCCGAAGTGAAAGCGCCTAGTGTTGAAGTAAAAAAAGAAGAACTAAAGGTTACTGAAAATAAGCAAGAAGCTGTAGTGCCCAAAGCAGAGATCAAAAAGCCGGAAGTAGATAAAACTGAAGTAAAAGCAACTCCGGTTGTAGAGACAAAAACTGAGCCTGTGAAGGTAGAAGATAAGAAAAAAGAAGAAACAGCGCCAAAAGCTGTACCAGTAACTCCAATAGTGGAGCCTGTAAAAAAACAAGGTGATGATATTTTTTCTGCTCGCGCAGAGAGATTGACAGGTCCTAAAGTGGTTGGTAAAATTGAATTGCCAACAGCGAGACCTTCCCACAAACCGGTGGCTTCATCTTCAAATGCTGGAAATAATAACGAGAAACGTAAGCGTAAGCGGACGAATCCAAATGGGCCAGTTAATCCGAACGCGGGTCAAGGTCATGGTACTAATAATCAAAACCGTGGGCCACGTGATGGTAATAATCCCAACAATCGGGATCAACAAGGTAATCGTGGTGGGAATCATGGTAATAACAATAATCCTAACAATCGTCAAGGACAAACGGGAAATCAACAAGGTCGACCAGGTCAAGGTGGTGGAAATAACCAACACTCAGGCAGACCAGGTCAAGGGACTAGACCGCAATATGGAAATCGTTTTGACAACAGAGGAAAAGGAAGACCTGTTGAGAATAAGGAAGAGCCTACTGAAAAGGAAATACAAGACCAAATTAAAGCGACACTTGCTCGTTTAAGTGGTGCAGGTAAGTCGGGGAAATTTGCGCAGCGCGCCAAATTGAGAAGACAGAAACGTGATGATGTTGCCCAACATGCTGAAGAAGCTGCAATGGAACAAGAAATGATGGCAAAAGTATTGCGTGTTACAGAATTTGTAACTGCAAACGAATTAGCTAACTTGATGGACGTTCAAGTAACTCAGATTATTGCAACTTGTATGAGCTTGGGTATGTTTGTGTCAATTAATCAACGTTTAGATGCTGAAACTTTAGCAATAGTAGCGGATGAATTTGGTTATCAAGTCGAGTTTATCAAACCTGAGGATGAAGAAACTGCTGAGCTTGAAGAATCCGATACTGAACAAAACTTGATTTCGAGAGCGCCTATTGTAACGGTAATGGGACACGTCGATCATGGTAAAACCTCATTATTGGATTACATTCGTAAGGCAAACGTGACTTCTGGTGAGGCCGGTGGTATAACCCAACATATCGGTGCATACGCGGTAAAATTGGAAGATGATCGTAAAATCACATTTTTGGATACTCCTGGTCACGAAGCTTTTACAGCTATGCGCGCCCGCGGTGCCAAAGTTACTGATATTGTTATTATAGTTATTGCGGCGGACGACGCTGTCATGCCACAGACAAAAGAAGCAATCAACCACGCGCAAGCGGCAGGAGTGCCAATTGTATTTGCATTTACCAAAGTGGATAAACCTGGAGCAAATCCTGATAGAATTCGCGAGCAGCTTTCTGCGATGAATATATTGGTTGAAGATTGGGGTGGTAAGTTCCAAGCGCAAGAGATTTCAGCAAAAACGGGAGAAAATGTTGACCTGTTATTAGAGAAAGTTTTATTGGAAGCTGAGATGTTAGATCTAAAAGCTGATCCGAAAAAACGTGCTGTTGGTTCAGTAATTGAAGCAGCTTTGGATAAAGGCCGTGGTATCGTAACAACGGTATTGATACAAAGTGGTACATTACGCGTTGGAGATCCTATATTAGCGGGATCGCATTCCGGTAAAGTTAAAGCATTGACTAATGAAAGGGGTGAACGTGTCAAAGAGGCGGGACCGTCTGTTCCAGTACAAATATTGGGGATGTCAGGAGCGCCAACAGCAGGGGATAAGCTTTATGTTCTTGAGAGTGAATCTGAAGCAAGAACTGTAGCCAACAAACGCCTTCAGTTACAACGCGAACAAGGTATGCGTGCTACTAAGCACATTACCCTAGATGAAATCGGTCGTCGTTTAGCAATCGGTAACTTTAAGGAACTTAATATTATCGTTAAAGGTGATGTGGATGGTTCTATCGAAGCACTATCAGATTCATTATTGAAATTGTCTACTGATGAAATTCAAGTTAACATTATTCATAAATCAGTGGGTGCGATTTCTGAATCGGACGTATTGTTAGCTTCTGCTTCTGATGCAATCATTATAGGATTCCAAGTACGCCCAACACAAAATGCACGTAAGTTAGCTGAGAACGAGCAAATTGATGTACGTTTATATTCGATCATCTATGATGCGATTGATGAAATCAAGTCTGCGATGGAAGGTATGTTAGCTCCGAAATTTGAAGAGAAAATTGTTGCTGAGGTTGAAATCAGGGAAACATTTAAAATTTCTAAAGTTGGTACGATTGCGGGATGTATGGTTCGCGAGGGCAAAATTAATAGAAACAATGATATTCGTGTAATTAGAGATGGTGTTGTTATCCATACTGGTAAACTGGCATCTTTGAAGCGTTTCAAAGATGATGTGAAAGAAGTTTCACAGGGTTACGAATGTGGTTTAAATATTGACCGTTTCAATGATATTGAAGTAGGAGACATAGTTGAAGCTTACGAACAAGTTGAAGTGAAACGTAAATTATAATCATTGATTTGATATAAGCATAAAATAGAAGGCGGCATTGATTAAATAAAATCAATGCCGCCTTCTTTTACCCCTCATATAATTCTATTGGGAGCTGATCAGGATCAAAAAAGAATGTAAAGCGTCTATTTGTTAGCTCATCTATTCTGATTCCTTCGTGTGATATGCCTGCTTTCTCTATCTTATTTAATTCCAAGTCGAGATCATTTACTTCAAACGCAATATGTCTTAAACCTGTAGCTTCCGGGAAACTAAGTCTTTTGTGTGGCGAGGGAAAAGAGAAAAGTTCGATAATATAGTTGTCGTTTAGTCTGAGATCCAGTTTATATGAATCACGTTCTTTACGATAATATTCTTGTATAATCTCCAGGCCAAGTACGTCGGTATAAAATTCTTTTGAACGCTCATAATTGCTACATATAATGGCAATATGATGTATTTTATTGAGGTTTAATTTCATCTATAGAAACTTATAGGTCGGCGCCTTTTGTACAGTTCTTCCTTTATATGATAAAAAACATTTGGTATTATCTTGAAAATTATTTTGCTCTTTCATATTGTTTAGGCCATGCAATGTCAGCCGCTAATTCTTTCGCAAAATGTAAGGGAAGGTGAGGGTCGTCAAGAAATCCCCGAGCGATTAAAATTAAATCAGCTTGTTTGTTTGTAATGATCTCGGAGGCCTCAACAGCTGTTTTGATCAAGCCTACAGTGCCCACCTTATTCTCCGTATCATTTTTAATCGCAGTGGCGAAAGGGAGCTGATATGCAGGTTTAATATCTATTTTTTGATGCGATACTAAACCTCCGCTAGAAACATCAATGAGATCTACGCCCAATGTATACAATAGTTTTGATAAAGAAATAGACTGTTGTAAATCCCACCCATTCTCGGCCCAATCTGTCGCAGAAATACGGATCCATAAATTTTGAGTTGTTATTGCCTGTTTTACTTTTTTTACGATTTCAACAAGAAAACGGATTCTATTTTCGAATGTACCACCATAAATATCCCTACGCAAGTTGCTCAATGGGGAAAGAAATTGATGGATCAGGTATCCATGTGCAGCGTGGAGTTCAATAATTTCATAACCGGCTTGAATCGCTCTTCTCGTTGCTGCTCCGAATTGTTCAATCAATATTTCAATTGCGGCAATACTGAGCTCTTGTGGTGCGTGGTCTCCCGCATGGAAGGCGATGGGCGATGGCGCCACTGTTTGCCAACCCTGAGGATCGCTTGGTGAAAGTTGTTTTCGGTCTATCCAAGGTTTATTATTGCTGGCTTTGCGGCCAGCGTGCGCTAGCTGTATGCCCGGAACAGAGCCATTTTCTTTGATGAACGTAGTTATTTCTTTTAATTTTTCGATGTGGCAATCGTCCCATATTCCAAGGTCTCCCGCACTGATTCGACCTTCAGCAGTAATAGCTGTTGCTTCTTGGATTATTGCGGCGGCACCACCGACTGCAAACTGCCCCAAATGTACTAGATGCCAATTATTGGCAAACCCATCTGTTGCTGAATACTGACACATCGGAGAAACAACCAAGCGATTTTTTAATAGTATATTTCCGATATTTATTAGTGAAAATAATTGACTCATAATTCCTTGTTTAAATGAGCAGGAGTAAAGAACGCTCCTGCCTTAATACATATAATACATATTAGAATAAGCCTCTTAAAGGCTTTTATTTAGCCCATACCATTTTCTTTTCGATCATTACGGATTTGTAGACCATAAAGAAGCCGATTTCAGCATAGCTCGTCTAGGTAGCTTTAAGTTGGTTACAACCAACTCTGCGAAATCTTCAGGCTGTAAAACTTTTTCTGGATTGCCATCTGTTAGGCCAAGGTCTTTGGACATATCAGAAGCAATAGTACTTGGCATTAGCGTACAGACGCGAATATTGTGTTTCCTTACTTCGCGCATTAACGAATCCGCAAAGCCGATCACGCCAAATTTTGAAGCACTATAGGCAGAGGTGGTTGCAGCTCCATTTAATCCAGCAGTAGATGAGACCATAACAATATCACCTTGATTTTTCTCAACTAATTGTGGAAGAATTGCTTTTGTAACAAAGTATGTGCCCAATAGATTGACATGAATGATGGATATCCATTCAGCAATATCCATGTCAAGTACAGTGGAGAAAGATGACACACCAGCGTTGTTAATCAAGATATCAAACTTTCCAAAACTTTCTGTAAGTCGTTGAGTTTCCTGTTGTACGGCAGTATAGTCGGACACATCAAAAACAGCATAAGTAACCTCAGTACCCAGCTCAGCCAACTCAGCAGTTGTAACCTTTAAACTAGATTCATTTCTTCCTGTAATGGCGATATGAACACCTTCTTTGGCCAATGCAAAAGCAATAGCTTTTCCCAATCCTCGAGCTCCTCCTGTAATTAAGGCTCTTTTTCCTGTTATATTTTCCATAATATAAAATTAAGTATGAACATTTTTACTCGTGTCAAATAAAACTCAAAAAAGGTAAGTTACTTTGCTTTTTTTATAATATTTTCGATAATTGGGTAGGTATTTGTCCGTATCTCTTCAAATTGGTCTGCGTGACGCCACTCTGCCTTTGTGATATCTTCAGCTGTTTGCGGTATTAATTTAGGGACTTTGTTAACACCCATTTCGTACCAATTTGTTGTTTTTAGAACGAATTCACCGTTACGCAAAAAATAAGTATGATACGAGGTCGTAATTTTCTTCCCTAAATAGTCAATTTTTATACCACATTCTTCTTCGACTTCACGCACTGCGGCCTCACGCATTTTCTCATTATCTTCCACTTTGCCTTTAGGAAGATCCCATTTTCCGAGGCGGTAGATGAATAAATAATCTCCATCACCGTTTTTAACCAGCCCCCCGGCGGCCTTAATAATCTTCATTTTGTTTTTTAAGTTTTGAAACACAGTTTCAAAATCTTTGTTGATGTAGAGATATGTTTTTGGAACCTTATCAATTTCAGATTGTTTGAAAAGTTTTTGGAGGTCAATCTCTTGAAAACTAACTGTTTGTGGGTTTTTAGTTTTCGATGGGACGAAATCTGCTAAAATTAGCAGGCTTTCGTTCATATAAATTTTATAAATTTGCGCCATGAATAATTTAAATGAGGTTGAACAAAAAGTTGCTGAATCCTTATTGCAAATTAAAGCAATAAAATTGCAACCTAAAAGTCCTTTTACATGGGCGTCGGGTTGGAAGTCTCCAATTTACTGTGATAACCGTATCACTTTATCTCATCCTGCGATTCGTACATACATTCGTCAAAAGCTTTCTAAGCTTATTCAAGAAGAGTTTGGATCAGTGGATATGATTTCTGGAGTTGCTACGGCAGGTATTCCACAAGGAGTTTTGGTAGCACAGGATTTGGGATTGCCATTTTCTTATGTTAGAAGCTCAGCTAAGGATCATGGTCGTCAAAATTTAATCGAAGGTGAGGTAGTTAGCGGTCAACGTGTTGTTGTAATTGAGGATCTAATTTCGACAGGTAAAAGTAGTTTAGTGGCTGTAAAGGCGTTACGTGAAGCTGGCTGCAATGTCGTTGGGTTAGTGTCTATTTTTACTTATGGATTGCAACAAGCTACTGATAATTTTGCCGATGCGAAATGTCCTTATTTCAGTCTATGTAATTATGATGCTTTGATTCAGGTCGCTGCTGAAAATAGTTATGTATTGGAAGAGGATATTGAGATCTTGAAAAAGTGGCGATTGAACCCGTCTACTTGGGGAGACAGTTTTCAATAAAAAGGATTAATTTATCGTTATGACTACTATTCAGAACACAACAGAAATCAACAAAAATGTCAGCGAGGTGTATGCATTTTTGGCGGATCTCAACAATCATGAACAGTTGATGCCGGAGAATATTTATAATTGGTCTTCGACTACGGACGAAGCTCGATTTACAATACAGAACATGGCAAAATTGGCCCTTAAGGTAGAAGGGCGTAGTGAGAATCAATTCATTAAGTTGGTTCCTTCGGAGAAGGCGCCTTTTGAGGTTACTCTTCGTTGGGAATTGCAAGTTGTTGCTGATACGGTTACAAAAGCAACCTTTATTATAGATGCTGATCTTAACATGATGATGAAGATGATCGCTTCTGGACCACTCCAAAAATTAGTTGATTTTCAGGTCAACAAATTAAAAGAAAAGTTAGGATAGGTTGTTCATAACGGATATAAAAAAAGCTCGATTTTTACTAATCGAGCTTTTTTTTATGCTAGCCTTTCATTGACTTTTTTCCAATTCACAACATTCCACCAATTTTTAATATAATCAGCTCTTTTGTTTTGATAGTGCAGGTAATAAGCATGCTCCCACACATCGAGACCCAAAACGGGGATACCTTTTACCTCTGCAACATCCATTAAAGGGTTGTCTTGATTTGGAGTAGAAGTAATTTTTAAATTACCTGAGTCATCCAAAATCAACCAGGCCCATCCCGAACCGAATCGTGAGGTTGCTGCTGCGGCAAATTGTTCTTTGAATTTATCTAAAGAACCAAATGTCTTATTGATCATGGTCAATAATTTTTCGGAGGGCTGACTCGGCTTATCGGACAGACTTTCCCAAAAAAAGTTATGGTTCCAAGCTCCACCAGCATTATTTCTTGCTTTTGGAGAGTATTTAGATATGTTTGCTAGAAGTTGCTCCTCTGAGGCTTCTTTGATATTTTCAGCAAGAATGGCTTCGTTAATAGCATTGATATACGCTATATGATGCTTTGTATAATGGATTTCCATCGTCAAAGCATCAATATTGGGCTCCAAAGCGGCATAATTGAACGGTAATTTGACTTGGGAAAACTTTAATGTAGCGGCATTTAATTCGGTTGCTTTCGCGGAGGCAATATCGTGTAATATTGATCCAGATACAGCAATGCCAAGTGTCGCCTTTGCTGCATTTTGAAGGAAGTTTCTGCGTGTTTGCATATAATCTTATTGTGATTAGTTTTGATATAAATATAACGTGAAATTTTGCAATTATTGTTCTCCAATTGTCTGTTAATTGTAATACAATAAAATTGTTATCAATACGACCTATCCCTTGCCATAGTCTTTGAGATTAGTACCATTGTTAAGATGTGAATCATGGTCATTGTAATTTGGATTGAGATATAGTATAGATTGTATTAACAATGGAGTTGCTTACTTGGTGCTTAGTAGCTTAAGTCAACTTGAAGACGTAATGCATTCGCTCTCAACACTGATTGGACACTTACTCATGTCGCATTGACTGGTCGTGGCAGTCTAATATATTGTTCGTTGTGCTTGAATTGTTTTGGGATAAGTTTATGTAGTTCTTAGGTATTCGAGTCGTGTCCATTTTATCAAAGCACTTATAATTTATGATTTTTATGTAATTTTGAGCTATGTATGCATTAAGGATTTCAAAAATTATCCCCCAACCTAATAATAACATTACTTTTCAGCTTGAGTCTATAGCAGGAGACTATCCTTCCTATAAAGCTGGGCAGTTTATTACACTTTCTTTTGTGTTTGGTGATCGTGAGGTACGTCGTTCTTATTCTTTTAATAGTTCGCCTGATAATAATGAGCCCTTAAGTATCACTGTTAAGCGTGTCCAAAATGGAGAAATATCCCGACTGCTCCACCATACTATTGTGGAGGGGGATATCGTGAATGCAATGGCACCTCAAGGTTTATTTGTATATGAACCTGAAGCAGAAAAGGTTCGGACTTTATTTTTGTTTGCTGCAGGAATTGGCATTACACCCTTGTATGCTATTCTGAAAACAGCGCTCCTTGCTGAAAGTAAGTCCAAAATAGTTTTAATTTACAGTAATAGTACGCTGGAGTTAACACCGTTCCGATCGGAATTGGAGCACTGGGCAGATCGATTTCCTGATCGCTTAACTATTGTGTGGATTTACTCCAATAGTAAATACTTGATGAAAGCCAGGTTAAATAGAGACTATATACATGCTATCGTTAACGATCATTTGTTTGGAAATAAGGAAGATGCTTTGTTTTATACTTGCGGTCCTGTGATTTATATGGACTTATGTCGTTTTACACTTTTGGGGATGGGGTTTGATTCCAATCAGATAAAACGAGAGACATTTCTATTGCCCGAAAATGAAGAGGATGATGATGATGAGACCGAAAAGGAAGTCGATACAACAACCTATGCCATCGAACTATCTTTTCAAGGTAAAACTTATCATCTAGAGGTGCCTTACAATAAATCTATTTTAGATATAGGGCTGGAGCATAAAATTAAGTTGCCGTATTCTTGTAGATCCGGTATGTGTAGTACGTGTATTTCGCAATGTACAAGGGGAAAAGTAAGAATGGACTATAATGAGGTGTTAACAGACCGCGAAGTTGAACAAGGAAGAATACTGTTGTGCACGGGGCATCCGATAGAAATGAATACAGCTATTGAAGTGCTATAATTGAGCATTCGTATTTAATCCAAAAATATGCTGTGCCAGAAATATTTAAAATTGCATATACACGTAAATTTATCTAAGTTTGGATATAACCGTTTTATAGCTAACTATTATGGGGAAATTACTCTGGAGCCCAACAGAAAAGCAAAAATCTCAATCTGAGATCAATAAGTTTAAACAATATGTCGAGAAGGAGCATGGCTTATTCTTTCCATCCTATCAGGAGCTTTGGGCATGGTCTACGACGGAACTGGCTAGTTTTTGGAAGAGTATAGCCACCTATTTTAATATAAAGTTTCATTCAGGCTTTACAACTATTGTTGATTCGCCAGCAGATCCTACAAGCTTTATCGGAACAAAATGGTTTGCTGGGGCTACCTTGAATTATGCTGAACACGTATTTCGAAACACAACGGAAAAGCGTCCGGCATTAATCTTTCAATCTGAACAGCAAGTTAAAAGAGAGGTGTCATGGACTGAGTTGGAATCCATGGTTCTTAAACTTCAGGTCTATTTGAAAGAACTAGGGGTACAAAGTGGAGATCGCGTTGCTGGTGTATTGATTAATGGCATTGAAGCTGTGGCGTTATTTTTAGCTGCTAATTCCATCGGTGCTATTTGGTCCTGTTGTTCGCCCGATTTTGGGGAGGCGAGTATTCAGGATCGTTTTGAGCAGATTGAACCCAAAGTGCTCTTCGCAAATTCCAGTTATTACTATAATGGACGTCTTTTTGAAAAAGCAGAGAGTATTAAACAGCTTTCTCTGCGGCTACCATCTTTACTGGCTTGTGTTTTGATTGATGACAATATTTGGGAAGAGATTCTGAAAAAGGATCTTGTTCAAGCTGAGCTCCAATTTACGGCAATGCCTTTTGACGCGCCAATATGGATTTTGTATTCTTCGGGAACAACCGGGAAGCCCAAAGCCATTACACATGGAGTTGGCGGTATGCTGCTAGAACATATGAAAGCACTTGGACTGCATCAAAATGTGCAAGACGGGGATCGATTCATGTGGTATTCCACTACTGGATGGATGATGTGGAATTATGCGCTTTCGGCCCTTTTAATGGGAAATACATTGTGTATATATGATGGGGCTACGAATTATCCCGATAAATTAAGTTTATGGAAGTTTGCAAGGGAAAGCAAGGTGGACCATTTTGGCGTTGGTGCTGCTTATCTCATCTCCTGTCAGGATCAAGATTTAAAATCCTTGGCTTATCAGCCTAAAACAATAGGGTCGACAGGTTCACCACTTCCACCAGATGTGTTTGAATGGCTAAATGTACAGTTTCCAGAGAGTCAAATTGTCTCGCTAAGTGGTGGTACAGACGTTTGCAGTGCCTTTCTTTCGGGCTGTACATTGCTTGATGTTTATGCAGGGGAGATTCAATGTCGCGCCCTAGGAGCTAAGATAGAAGCATTTGATGAGCATGGTCATCATCTTTATGGAGAGGTGGGAGAGCTTGTTATTTTAGCTCCCATGCCCTGTATGCCCATCTATTTTTGGAATGATTTGGCGAATAAAAAATACTTTGATAGTTATTTTGATAAATATAGCGGTGTTTGGAGTCATGGTGATTGGATTAAGATCACTGCACATGATGGCATAATTATGTACGGTCGTTCAGATGCGACACTGAACCGGGGTGGCGTACGTATCGGTACTGCAGAGATCTATAATGTTTTAAATAGAACCGAAGGGGTCTTGGATAGTTTGGTTATCTGTGTAGATCATGAAAATGGATCATCTGATATGTTGCTTTTTGTTCAATTGGACAATGGTTTATTGAATGATGCGTTAAAAGGGGAGATTAAGCGGGAGCTTCGGCAGCAATATAGTCCGCGACATGTGCCTGACGATATTTTTCAGGTAGCGGCTATTCCTTACACGTTAAGCGGTAAAAAACTGGAGCTGCCTATTAAGAAGATTTTTTCGGGAATGGCTGTAGAAAAAGCGGTGTCAGTAGATATTATGCGGAACAGAGAATCTTTGTTAGACTTTGAAGCGATCAGTAAAATCTGGAGAAGATCTTAAGTATAGTATGCTATAAAAATACCTAATTAGAAAACCCCTCAAATGATAAACTTCATCATCCGAGGGGTTTTCTAATTTAATTTTACTTCACTCAGACCTGTATAACACCTACATTATACCGTTCTAGAATAGGCTTTTCGTTGGCAGCTTCAATTCCCATGCTGATGACTTTTCGTGTTTCTTCAGGCGCTATAATTCCATCAACCCATAATCTTGCAGCAGCGTAATACGGACTCAGTTGCTCGTTGTACCGATCTTCGATGGATTTAAGGAGACTGTTTTTTTCTTCTTCATTGATTTCTTGACCCTTGGCTTTTAAAGCTGATTCTTGGATTTGAAACAGTGTCTTGCCCGCAGCGGCACCGCTCATGACAGCCATTTGGGCGGTAGGCCAAGCGTAGATTAGTCGTGGGTCATACGCTTTTCCACACATCGCATAGTTTCCAGCGCCATAACTATTTCCAACAATAAAGGTGAATTTTGGGACTACGGAATTGGCCATTGCATTTACCATTTTTGCTCCGTCTTTGATAATCCCCCCTTGTTCTGATCGGCTTCCTACCATAAATCCAGTGACGTCCTGAAAAAACACAAGCGGAATGTTCTGCTGGTTGCAATTCATGATGAAGCGCGCTGCCTTATCTGCTGAATCACTATAGATGACCCCTCCCATCTGCATTTCCATTGCGTTGCCGGGTTTCTTGGCTTTGATAATTTCACGTTGATTGGCAACAATGCCGACAGCCCAACCGTCTACACGTGCGAGGGCGCATACAATGGTTTTTCCATAATCGGGTTTGTATTCCTCTAAAGTATCTGCGTCTACAATTGCATTCAAGATATCCTGCATGCGATAAGGTTTTGTCCTGTCTTCGGGAAGAATCTCTACTATTTTACTCGGATCTGTTTTTGGAGGAAGGCTTTTCTTTCTGTTGAAATTAGCTTTTGGATTTCCACCTATTTTATCGATAACATTTTTTATAGCCTCTAAACAACTTTGGTCGTCGGGAAATTTATTGTCTGTCACGCCGGATATCTCCGAATGGGTAGAAGCTCCGCCGAGTGTTTCAGCGTCTACGGTTTCACCTATCGCAGATTTGACCAGGTATGGGCCTGCTAAAAATACAGAGCCTGTTCCTTCGACGATAAAGGCGTAGTCGGACATGATCGGGAGATAAGCACCGCCTGCCACGCAACTTCCCATGATTGCTGCAATTTGAGGGATACCCATGGAAGACATTCGGGCATTGTTACGGAATATGCGGCCAAAGTGTTCTTTATCGGGAAATATTTCATCCTGCATCGGTAAAAATACGCCTGCAGAATCTACCAAATAAATAATTGGAAGATTGTTTTCCATGGCAATTTCCTGTGCACGTAGATTTTTCTTGGCAGAAATAGGAAACCAGGCTCCTGCTTTTACGGTTGCATCGTTAGAGACGATGACACATAGTTTGGATTTTATATAGCCCAGTACCGCTGCACAGCCTGCATTTATGCATCCACCATGTTCTTTATACATTCCTTCGCCGGCAAACATACCTATTTCCAGATATTCTCGGTCTGGGTCCAGTAGATATTCTATTCGTTCCCAAGCTGACATTTTGCCCTTTTCTTTCAGTTTTTTTATTTTATCGATGCCACCACCTAGTTTTAAATTTTCTCTTTTTTGGCGAAGTAATGCGAGTAGCTCCTTCATAATTTATAATCTTGGTTTTAAAAAGCTGTTGAATTAAGAATTTCTTATTTTTAGATAAATTTAAAATAAAATTTTAAAATATTTGCAATTTTATTCCTAAATATTTTGATATATTTGAATTGAATTACCGATTGTAAATTTAATATTCATGCTTATGTTTATTGAAAATAAACAACAAATGGATATGATTAGACAAAGTGCACGAGATTTTGCACAGTATCATATCAAACCTTATGTGATGGAATGGGACGAAGCCCAAATATTTCCAATAGAAGTTTTTAAAAAGTTAGGCGAACACGGTTTCATGGGTGTGATCGTTCCTGAAGAATATGGTGGATCGGGACTCGGATACCAGGAGTATATTACCGTTTTGGATGAGATTTCCAAGGTGTGTGGCTCAATTGGACTTTCCGTAGCGGCGCATAATTCGTTATGTACAAATCATATATTAAGCTTTGCCAGTGAAGAACAGAAGAAACGTTATCTTCCAAAGTTGGCGACAGCTGAATGGATCGGTGCCTGGGGACTTACAGAGACAGGTTCTGGTTCGGACGCTGGTGGAATGACGACATTTGCTGAGCGAGATGGTGATCACTACGTGTTAAATGGTTCTAAAAATTTTATTACGCATGCCATCAGTTCTAGTGTTGCTGTCGTTATTGCGCGGACGGGGGCTAAGGGAGATAAAAAAGGGATGTCAGCTTTTATTGTTGAGAAAGGTACACCTGGATTTACCGCAGGAAAGAAAGAAAATAAATTGGGGATGCGTGCCTCAGAAACTGCCTGTCTGTTTTTTGATAATTGTCGGATTCATCGGGATCAACTCATCGGTGAAGAAGGGCAGGGCTTTGTGCAGGCCTTAAAACTATTGGATGGCGGACGTATTTCTATTGCGGCACTTTCTTTGGGTATTGCACGCGGAGCTTACGAGTGCGCGTTGAAATATGCGCACGAGCGTGAGCAGTTTGGAAAAAAGATTTACGAATTTCAGGCGGTTTCTTTTGCGCTTGCAGATATGGCTACACAGGTGGAAGCCAGTGAACTGTTGACGAGGCAGGCGGGCTATTTAAAGGATCATGGAGATCGTGTTTCTAAAATTGGTGCGATGGCTAAACTTTATGCGTCGGAGGCTGCCGTTAGCGTCTCGAATGAATCTGTACAAATCTTTGGCGGTTATGGATTTACAAAGGACTATCCTGCCGAGAAGTTTTTTAGAGATGCCAAGTTATGTACAATAGGTGAAGGGACTTCAAGCATTCAGAAAATGGTGATCGCTAGAGAGATTGAGAAAGATATTTTATAGCATATGATGAGGGATCAAGTTGTATTGGTTGATTGCCCAAGAGACGCTGTTCAAGGGTTTCATAACTTTATTAAGACAGATAAGAAAATTAAACATATCAATACGTTAATCGAAAGTGGGCTGTTTGATGTTATTGATTGTGGATCTTTCGTTTCGCCGAAAGCAGTTCCGCAGTTGGCGGATACAAAAGCAGTACTGGAAGGAATCAGAACGAATGATAAAGTGAAGTTGTTGGCGATTGTCGCCAATCTTCGGGGTGCGCAGGAAGCGGTTCTAGAGGAAAAAATCCACTTTTTAGGGTATCCATTCTCAATATCGGAAACATTTCAACTTCGAAATACCAATATGGGCTTGGCGGCTTCTTATCAGCAGGTAAAAGAAATGAAAGCTTTGGCCGACTCGCAGCATAAATCTCTGGTCGTTTATATTAGCATGGCTTTTGGAAACCCATACAGTGACCCTTGGTCCCCGCTTTTGGTAGAAGAGTGGATTGGAAAATTAGGCGATCTTGGCATTAGGGAGTTTTCTTTGGCAGACACAACTTCAGAAGCCAATGCAAATCAGATCTCAGCATTATTTAGTTTTGTTAAAGCTCGTTTTCCAACACTGGAAGTAGGCGCACATTTTCATGCAAGGCGAGAGGAGAGTCTTGCAAAGGTTGAAGCAGCTTACATCGCAGGTTGCCGTAAATTTGAAGGCGCATTACTGGGTTATGGCGGCTGTCCATTTGCAAAAGATGATTTGGTTGGTAATATACCATCAGAGCTGTTGTTGCATTATTTTGGACGAGGGACTGATGCTGAAATAATCGGATTGGAGCATAGCTTCAGACAAATGATTTTGTAGATGGAAAAACTGAATTTTATTAAAGTGCACGTTGAGGAGCATGTGTTCAACTTGACCTTAGCCCGTTCGGATAAAAGAAATGCTTTTAGTCCGACAATGGTGAGCGAAATAGCCTATGCATTGAATCTGGCGAATAGCAATCCTGATGTTCGTTTAGTACAACTAGAGGCTGAAGGTCCGGTGTTCTGTGCCGGTATGGATCTTAAAGCTTTTGAGGACCCTACATTAGATATTGGAAATTCGGCAATTCCCAAGGTTGAAAAGTCACTGGCAGAAATATTTGCCTGTTTAGATAAGCCTTCAATCTGTGTTGTTAGGGGAGATGTTATTGCAGGTGGTTTTTTGATAGCATTATCCTGTACGTATTTATTTGCTCTACCACATGTACGTTTTTCTTTGCCTGAAGTGAAAATTGGACTTTTTCCATTTCAGGTGTTGGCGTTGCTTACAGAATATATGCCTGAAAGAAAAGCGATGGATCTCTGTATCAGTGGTCGGTCTTTTTCTGCTGCGGAGGCTTTGGACAAGGAAATCTTGTATGGCATGCTGGATCCCGACGAAACAGTATTGACAGAATTGAAAAGGACGATTCTGGAAAATGCTCCCTTGGCTATATCACGGGGATTTGTAACACTGCGAAAATTAAAAGAGCGGGATTATGATGATAAGTATAACTTTCTCTTGGAGAGCTTGGCAGATTTACGTAAAACCAATGATTTCAAAGAAGGAATGGATGCAATGCGAAATAAAAGAAAAGCCAACTGGCAAAATAGCTAATTAAAATGATCGAAAACTAGGTCTGCTTGTCAGCGGCGAGAATTCCCAGGGAATGGAGTTAAGGACGATCAGGAGAGCTAGTCCAAACCAGATTAATAATATTTTAAAACGTCGATCGTTTGTATCGGCGTTTTTGCTTTTAAGGGCACCTAATGTTAAGCAGATTGCGGCAATAATCATCATGCTACTGTGTTCCATGCCAAAGAAGCGAATTTGCCTGAGGTGAACAGCCTCGTCGAAATGTTGCAGGAAGTACTGTGTGATGGGGCTCAGTACATAAAGGCTAAAACCCAAAACTAGCTGAATATAAAAAGAACTAACCGTAATTTTTACAAGAAACTGATCGGTAGGGGAGAATGGAAGTTCCTTTTTTCTTTTGTAAAAAAAGTTAACGAGACTAATCGTTAGTACAATCAATACCTCCCATCTCCATAAAGAATGCATCGCTAGAATGAAAGGATAAATGTAATTCATCATGCAGACAAAGATGGTAATAAAATAGATTTAAAGCTATTTTAAGCAATAGCATCGCATAAAATAAACGGCTGTTTGTCATCAGTTGACTAATATGTTGTTCAAGGGGTGTTATATTTATGTATATTTATTGTTTATATAAGTTTTTTATTGTTTTGATTATTAGTTTGTTTTGTGTTTTGTTTAACTCTTGGTTAATACTGGTGTAACGTATAATTTGTTGTTTGCCGGTCAGGTGGAGAATAACGATTAACTAGTCCAAACACACGGTTCAAATGATTGAAAGAACAAAGGTATTTCGTATTGAGTGATCAATACTACTCTTGTATGTTTTGGTTTTGGCTGTTTTTAGCCTCTCTGAGGTGCTGTTTGTTGTTCTAAAGGGGTTTGTGTGGTTTTAATCTATTTAAGCTTAGAATGGGGTTATTTTCGTTTTGGCGGATAGTTGTAAGTTTTTCAGCTTTTTAACACGGATAACGCATGTCGTTAAAGTTGCTTTTTGTTTATTATGAATTTCATAATGTATTTAAATAAGTGTTTGTTTTTCATTGCATTCTGTTTATTACATAAATTGAATGTTTATATTATCCTATGCCCGATTGGCGCTATTAAAATAAAGTAATGCCTGAGCTTAAGCAAAACCCTCCCTGTATTTTTTTAAAATATTTTTGGAATTATATAAAATTCGTTTCTATATTGGTGTATTAATTAAATAATACAGTAGTATGGTTACTATCCAAAATCTAAATTTCAGCTATAGTAAATCAAGGCCACTCTTTCTTCATATGGATCTTGAATTGAAGCAGGGGCATATCTATGGCTTGTTGGGGAAGAATGGTGCTGGTAAATCAACTTTGCTTAAGAATATTGCCGGTTTGGTATATCCTGTTTCGGGGCGAGTTGATGTGCTGGGGCATAACCCTAATCGAAGGGAACCTTCCTTGTTAAGAGAGATTAGTTTTATTCCCGAAGAGTTTTATCTCCCTGCCGTAAAATCAGAACAGTTTCTGAAGGCTAATGCAGGGTTCTACCCCAACTTCGATCAGGTATATTTTGATCAGCTTATTCGTGAGTTCGATATTCCCATTGACCAAAAATTAGCAAACATGAGTTATGGACAGAAAAAGAAATATATTATTTCTTTCGGTTTAGCGTCTAACACAAAAGTGATCATTATGGATGAGCCAACGAATGGTTTGGATATTCCTTCTAAGGTTCAGTTTCGAAAGATCATGGCTTCTGCCATTACTGACGATCGATGTGTAATTATCTCCACACACCAGGTGCGTGATCTGGATAATCTTATTGATGCTGTTATTTTGCTTGATGATCATAAGGTTGCACTTAATGCTCCGATGCATGTGATTACTGATCGTTTATGCTTTAAAAAAGTAAGAGAATTGCCTTTGGATACACTCTATTCCGAAGAAGGAGTAGGCGGTTTTAATGTTATTCTCCCAAACTCGGCGGTAGAAGATTCGAGACTGGATTTGGAGTTGCTATTTAATGCAGTGTTACAGTGCAAGGAAAAAATTACGGACCTTATTAAACATGATGAATATGTCAAATCTATTTAATGCTACGCGTTTTTTTGGACTGATTCGAAGACAATGGATTGGTTTTGGACGAATTTATCTGATGTCAATAGGGATTATTGCCGGGGTAGTTTTTGGTTTTTATGCAGTTAATTTGGGATCAAATTATGATGACATCAAAAAGAATACTATTTATTCGCTGCTAAATTTCAGAGCACCGTTGTTTTGTATCTTGGGACTCTTTTTTGTAACGGTTATCTCGAGCAGTTATTTTGCTGATTTAGGGAAAAAGACCCGGGCGATTTTTGAGCTGATGATTCCGGCGTCACAATTGGAAAAGTTTCTGGTCAGCTTATTCTATACGGTTGTCGTGAGTATTGGTTCATACCTATTGGTCTTTTATTTGATCGATTTGGCATTTGTTTCTTATTTGAGGAGCGTTGGTTCTGTGGTTGTAAATGAAGTACAGCAATCAGGAGAGACGGTCAGTGTGGATCTATGGCAGTACTTTTATAAGGTTCAATACCCTGAGCCGGCTTATTATTTTTGTTTTGTACCAATTCTTCTGAATGCAATTTTCTTACTTGGTGGGATCGTCTACCAAAACTATCAATATGTCAAGACGGCTATTTTTCTTGTGCTTTACTGTGTTGTTTGGATGTGTCTTTTTGTTTACTTAATGAAGACTCAGACCCAGGATACCGTAGGTACAATGGATAATAACTATTGGTCTGATTCAAATCATATTTTTGCATTGATCGGCGCTGTAGGAGTGTTGCTTACCATAATGATTTGGGCAGTTGCTTTTTTAAGGTTAAAAGAAAAGGAGATTTGATATGGAGTTCAATGCAAATAAAGCCATTTACCTTCAGATTGCTGAGTATGTATGTGATCATATTTTGTTAGCGACCTGGAAAGTGGATGAAAAACTCCCCTCAGTAAGGGAATTGGCAATTCAGATGGAGGTTAACCCCAATACTGTTATGCGGACCTACGATATGTTGCAGCAGAAAGAAATTATAGCCAATAAGCGCGGGATCGGTTTTTTTCTGACACAAGAATCGGTGAAGAATGTGAAGTTATATAGAAAGGCAATTTTTCTCGAAGAAGATCTTCCCTTGTTTTTTCGTAATATTTATTTATTGGAAATCGGTCTGGATGAGTTAGAGCAACGTTATAGACGGTTTGTTAATCAGAATTTTAATCAAAATGAGTCATGAAATTAAGTACAAAAATAATAATTGGATTAGCAATAGGCTTATTCGCGGTTCCGATGCTTGTTGCGTCCTACCTTGTTCGTATAAATCGAGTGGATGCGAAAAAATATCATGCTGATGTTGAGCAGGAGGTATCTAAGCCAGGTGCAAAGGATGTTTATTACCGGTCGTTCCCCTTGGCAGCTTTCGATAAGCTTTATATTGTAGGTACCAATGCAAGCGGTGTAGGGTTGTATTGGGTGAAAAGCGATAAGTTTATGGTTAAAGTTAATAAAAGTCAAGCCGACTTTGTGAAAGCGAATGTCGATCAATCTGGCAATCTTACCTTAGATCTTTTATCAGGAGGAGAGGGGTTTTATAAGTCAATCTATATTTTTTCACCTGATCTTAAGATTTTAAAATTAAAAAATGCGGGTATCAACGAGTTGTCCGCCAAGTTGAACGAGTTGACTGTTGTAGGTGATAGCGTTGAGGTATTTTCCCTTGCGGAGAAATCCGTTATAAATACATTGAACCTGAACCTGACAAATTCCACTATTGATGATCTTGGCGGGACGGACAGTAAGGGGAATTCTCTTGTTGGTCGTTTATTTGTTAACACGACGAATAGTGTTTTGGGACTTCCGCGTACGAATTATCAAAGTGCAGATATTGTGGCAAACAATTCAGAAGTTTATTTCAATAGGAAAGGACCTGAAGCCAAAGTTGGTCTTCTGAATATCAAAACTGAAGGGAAATCATCTGTCCGTTTAGATAGTTTGCAATGGGGAACATTGAACGGGAATCTATCCAATGATACTAAAATAGATTTGCCTGTCCATGCATTGCGATCATTGATTAAGTAGGGTTTAATTGTTGGATGTTGCGGTCGATCGTTAATAGTAGAGATCGGTATTTTCTGAAAAGGTCAAAATTCCCTAGTGGGATTTTGACCTTTTCTTTAAAGGGATGATGTAGATTTTCGGTGTTCGATACTGCAGTCCAAAAAATACGTCTCGAATTCAAAATAATTCTTTTTGTTTTTTTTCTTTAACATCTGCAAGAGGAGTTCTACCGATTTCTCTGCCATCAGCTGTGTTGGTTGGGTGATTGTTGTTAGAGATGGATTGAGACTGTTGGCAAAGGGGGTGTTGCTAAAGCCAATTAAGTTCATGTCATCAGGAATTTTCACCTTCAATTTATTTAATATGTGCAAAACTTTTAATGACAAGGTGTCTGTCGTTGAGAGGAGTGCATTTGGAGCGGAGGGCTTATTTAATAACGTGTTTATTTTGCGTTCCAATTCGTCATCGATATTGTCCTTGGGGCTGGAATAGGATATTTCTATAATATTTTCTTCTTTGAAGGGTACGCCGGCGTTGAAGAGTGCATCTTTATATCCTTTTATACGGCTTACATTTCCGCCAATATCTTTACATAGTAAAAGAATGATATTTTCTCTTCTGTTTTTGATCATTTCTTCTGTTGCCTGGTAGATGACCTTGTTGTTTTGGATTCCGATTTTGAATGTATCGAGCTGATGGTTTATTCGGTCGAAAATAATAACGGGACAAACCTGCTCCATCATATAAAACAAAAGCGATAAGCTTGAATCATTTTTCACAGGGGAAATGATCACTCCTTCGATATTGCTTTGTATGCAAAGTTCCAGCGCTTCTTTTTCTTTTTTCTCGTCGTTAAAAGTCTGCAATAGAATCAGTTTATAATTCGTCTGCGATAGAATTTGCGAGATCTCTTCGTAGAAATCAAAGAAAAAAGAGCTTGAGATAAATGGAACAATGATTGCTAATGTGTTTGAACGCCCCGTTTTTAAGCTTTTTGCGGAAAAATTTGGTATATAATTGATTTTCTGCGTAAAATCTAAGATTAGCTTTTTTGTTTCTGCACTTATTTCATGGCTATCGTTTAGTGCTTTGGAAATGGTTCCTGGAGATAGGTTTAACTGTTGGCCAATCTCTTTTAACGTAAATCTCTTCATGTGCTCGATCCTCTTTCATTGATTACAAATGTTCTAGCGTCAATACGATGGTAAGATAGCGCTAGAATTATTCTTGAATTATCGGTTACTATTTTTAATGTATTGACCTCGTAAATTCTTGAAATTATAAAGATAAGATAAAAAACATGTTTTCAAATGGAGATCAAGAAAACCATTATGAACGAGAAGTTCGTTTTTTTTTTAGTTTTTCATTTTAACAAATCGTTTTTGCGTAAATTAGGTGGGTACTAAACGAAAAAAGCTAATCCTGCGATTAGCTTTTCTTTTGTGATCCCGCTGGGATTCGAACCCAGGACCCATACATTAAAAGTGTATTGCTCTACCAGCTGAGCTACGGAATCCTTTCTGTTTTTGAAAGTGATGCAAAGGTAGAATTTCTTTTGATATATGCCAAATTATTGCGCGCAAATTTTGACGAAAAGGGCTTAACTGCTTAATAAATAAACGGATTATTTTTTATCGCGCTTTTTTTGCATGGATTATTCGGTCTGCTCCATTGATATCTTTGATTAATATAACTTGTTCAAATCCTTTTTTGATCATAAGATCTTTCATTTCTGCACCCAAATACTGATTGATCTCAAAATATAGATCTCCATCTGGAGCTAAATGTTTCAGTGCAAAGGATGAAATAACATCATAAAAAATGAGGGGAGCACTTTCTTCAATGAATAATGCGAGCTCAGGTTCATAAGCCAATACGTTTTGATTCATATGCTGCTTTTCTCCCGGGGTTATATAGGGCGGATTGGATACAATGATATTGTATTGTTGGTCGGAGAAAATGTATTCCCATTCAAATATATCCGCATTGATAAATTGAACCTGAGTTTTTAAATTTCTAGCATTTTCCTGTGCCGTCTTTATCGCCTCTTTTGAGATGTCCATCGTGGTTACTTGGGCATTATTAAGATTCTTTGCTAAGATGATAGGGATGCAGCCAGATCCAGTTCCGATATCTATAATTTTTAGGCTTTGAGAAGATTTGTGGTTTTTGATGATCAGATCGACAAGTTCTTCAGTTTCCTGGCGTGGAATGAGGACCGATTCATTGACCTGGAAAACTTCACCATAAAAATCTGCTTTATTGAGTATGTACTGTATAGGTCTGTGCTTTTTTAAATTCTGAAGGATGCTAAGTGCTTCAGCCTTATCCGCCTCGTGGACGATAGCTGTTTTTCTCAATTGATAATTGGTTCTATTTAACCCAAACTTTTCGGCAACAACCACTAAGAATATTGCTTTTATTTCATCCTCCTCATATAACTCCTGAAGCTCATGTTGAAATAATAATTCGAAATCTTGAAGTATTTCCATGTGTCAAAGGTACGATTTTCATAGATTTGTATCTATGGATATGCACAGGCAATATATGCATCGTTGTTTGGAACTGGCCCAAATGGGGGCGGGTTCAGTGAGTCCCAATCCAATGGTTGGGGCTGTCATTGTTTTGGACGGTAAAATTATTGGTGAAGGGTATACTTCTCCGTATGGTGGACCGCATGCTGAAGTCAATGCTGTACAACAGGTTATGCAAAAGTATGGGGAAGAAGCAAAACGGCTTATCGCAGAAAGTACTTTTTATGTCAGCCTTGAACCTTGCGCGCATTATGGGAAGACACCTCCCTGTGCCAATATGATTGCGGAGCTGAAACCGTTGAAAGTTTTTATAGCCTGTTTGGATCCTTTCGCAAAGGTCAATGGCAAAGGAGTAGAAATACTACGGGAAGCTGGTATTGCGGTTGAAATTGGTTTACTGGAAAAAGAGGCCATATGGCTCAACCGTCGATTTTTTACCCGTATCGGTCAATTTCGTCCCTATGTTATTTTAAAATGGGCACAAACCAAGGATGGTTTTATAGGGCAAGAAGGTAAGCAGATTTGGATAAGTAATGCTGCAAGCCAACAGTTGGTTCACCGTTGGCGAGCAGAAGAGGATGCTATTTTGGTCGGTACAAATACTGCAATCGTAGATAATCCCAGTCTGACCGTAAGAGAATGGCAGGGCAAAAACCCATTGCGTATTCTTTTAGATAGAGATCTTGCTATTTCGCTAGATGCCAATATTCTCAATGAGCAAGCTGATACAATTGTGTTCAATGCTAAAAAGACAGAATGGACAGTAAATGTGAAGTATATTGAGCTTGAAAATTATGGTCTATATCTACCGCAAAATATTCTTTATCAACTTTATTTAATGGATGTTCAATCTATAATCATAGAAGGCGGGCGAGCAACCCTGCAAATGTTTATAGATGCGGGCCTGTGGGATGAGGCCAGGGTCTTCGAATCTGAAACGAATTTATTGAGCGGGATTACGGCTCCTCTCTTCAAGGGGCAATTGCTCGAAAGTAAATTAGTTTCCAATGATATTTTAAAGATCTATAAGAAACAGTAATTTTTGTATATTTAGGAAATTATAAGCCATAGCCGGTTAGTTGAATTCTTAAAATACAATTATGTTAGTTACAGAAAACTTAATGCAGTTTATCTGGAAACTTCGGCTATTCCGTGCAAATGGGTTAAATTCCACTGATGGTGGGTCCCTAGCCGTCGTTCAAGTGGGACAATACAATACAGATTCTGGCCCCGATTTTCTCATGTCGCACATTAGATATGCAGATAGGGATTGGTTTGGTCATGTAGAAATACATGTTCAATCATCAGATTGGGACCGCCATGCTCATCAAGAAGATGTTACTTACAATAACGTGATCTTACATGTGGTTTGGAAAAATGATAAAGTTATCTACCGAAGTGATGGAACGTCTATTCCTACGTTAGTACTTTCGGACTATGTAGATAAAAATCTATTAGAAAAATATGCCAATATGATGGATACCAAAAGCTGGATTCCATGCGAATATCAGCTTGGGCCTATCAATATCTTAAAAAAATCAATGTGGCTGGATACCCTGTCAATTGAGCGTTTGGAAATGAAAGTTCAGCGGATTTTCGTACTTCTGAAACATTTTGACAATGATTGGGAAAAAACCTTCTGGGTATGGATGTGTAGATCTATGGGGTTAAAAGTTAACGCAGATACTTTTCAGGAATTCGGAGAAAAACTGCCGTTGCATATTCTAAAAAAATACCGTTCAAACTTATTTAAAACGGAAGCTATTTTTTTTGGTATCAGTGGTTTATTGCTTGGTAAACCAACTAGTGGGTATGTGAAGCGATTAGTAGACGAATTTAAATACCAACAGCATATTCACGATATTGAAATCGTTTTTGGTGTATGGAAGAGGTTGAGAATGAGACCCTATAATTTCCCCGAACGGCGGATTGCCCAATTAGCGGTTTTGTTTAGTAAGAATGAGTTGGGGGTGGCAAAGCTTTTGGGCGTTGATAGTTTGGAGGCGGCGAGAAAATTATTTAAAATTGAATCTTCAAGCGATTTTTGGGAATCACGTTTTTCTTTAGGCACAAAAGAAAAAGCTAAAAAAAGTGCTTGGATCGGGAAAGAAACTGTTGATCTTCTGGTTATTAATGTGGTTGTTGTATTCCTTTTTTCATATGGAAAATATTTTGGCATTCAGTCCTATATTGAAATGGCTTTACAGTTATTGGAGGAGCTTCCTGCTGAAAATAATAATATCGTGCGGCGATTTGCTAAACATAATTGGGATGTTAAAGACGCAGGCAAGACGCAAGGAATGTTGCAGCTGAAGGAGTTTTACTGCGATAAGAAACGTTGTCTTCATTGCAGAATCGGTATGGAGATTTTAAAAGGTAACTAGTTCTTTAAAATTTCTGCAATTTCTTTATGGCCTTTTTCATACGCCAGATCCATTGGTGATAGTCCTGAAATGTTGATTATTCTTGTATCTGCTCCGTTTTCAAGTAAGGCAACAATAAAATTGATATTACCATATTGGGCAGCAAAATGAAGCGGAGTTTCGCCTGTGGCGTGAATGGCATTGACATTCGCGCCCGCATCGATAAGCAATTTCCCAATTTCTTCATTGTTGTTTGAGGCGGCAATATGCAATGCTGTAGTGAGCTGTTCATTTTTGGTTACGGTGTTTGGATTTGCACCTTTGGATAGCAATAGACGAACAATGTCTACTTTGTTGAAATATGTAGCTAAGGTCAATGGCGTAAAACCCTGCGATGACCATTCATTGATAACAGAAGGGACCTGCGAAATAATAGCCTCAAGATAGGATGTTAATCCTGCTGCACAAGCCTCATGTACAGTCATGGACTTAGTGTGTTGTAAAAGTACCCTTATGATCTGAGGTTTGTTGTAATAGCATGCTAATAGAAGGGGCGAAATTCCATGACTTGTTGTTTCCTGTAAAAGTTCGGGATTTCCAATCAATAACAGATCTATGTCGTTGCTTTTTCCTTGTTCTATGTATTGTTCTAAAATGGAGAGGCTCATGTGTTTGTTAATTGTCTAAGTTCTTTACTAAAATAAACTTTATTCATGACAATAAATGTTTGATTGGAGAAATTATTGATAATTTATGATGCTCCATATCCGAATTAAAAGTGAGAGGTGCGCTTTTTTTAAAAGGTGTATGGAGATCGAAAAAGCCCAAAAAGCGTATTTTTTAATTTTTTATATACACAAATGTGTAGTAATGCACATAATATTTCCGTAAATTAAAAAGTAGATGTACTTTTGTTAAGCCCCTCCCAAGGGCATGTTTTTCATAGGTAGATGTAGGGTCGGGTGTTTCTCACTACGACCCTTTTTTTATAGCTTTGTTTTATATTTTAAAAGAGATGTCTAAAAGGAAGATAGTTATAGCCATTACGGGAGCTAGTGGCTCAATTTATGCTAAAGTTTTACTTGAAAAGCTGTTGGTGTTAAAAACACAAATCGCTGAAGTTGGTATTGTCATGTCGAATAATGCGAAGGATGTATGGCGTGCGGAATTAGGCGATGAAAGTTACCAGGATGTACCTTTTAAATTTTATGATAAAGGAGATTTTTTTGCTCCTTTCGCATCGGGGTCCGCTCGCTATGATACCATGATTGTATGTCCTTGTTCGATGGGTACATTGTCGCGAATAGCGCATGGCATATCCTCAGATCTGACAACACGCGCTGCTGATGTCATCTTAAAAGAGCGACGACGATTGATTTTGGTTACACGTGAGACACCTTTAAGTATCATTCACATTCAGAATATGAAATTGGTGACAGAGGCAGGTGGCATCATTTGTCCGGCATCGCCTTCATTTTATAGTTTGCCAAAGACGCTTGAAGAAGTAGCAGAAACCGTTGTTGATCGTATTTTGAGTCTTGCTGGATTTGACTTTAAGCATTATCAATGGGGAGAAAATTCCTAGGTAATCGTTGCCGAAATCTATTTTTAATGTTCTTTAATAAATTTGTATTTTGTAACTTTGTTTCTCGAAATGAAGCAATCACAAGCATCAAGCGAAAAAGTTATTTATAGCTATATGATTTATAGTGATAAAGCGCCTTTCTACCTGTTCACAATGCACAAGCTATGTGCTTCGATTAAAACTTTGTACCCTTTTAATTTCAATCACAATCATATATGAAAAGCTTATTGATTACTTCTGTTAAAGTAATTTTACCTGGTAATAAATTTCATCAGCAGCAAGTGGATGTATTTATTGAAGAGGGAAAGATTGCACAGATTGGAAAATCTGTCAAATTAGCGGATAAAGATCGTGAGACCATTGATGGCTCCGGAAAAATTTTAGCGCCTGGTTTTTTTGACTTACATGCCAATTTTGGAGAGCCCGGGCTAGAAACCAAAGAAGATATCTTAAGCGGAACAGCTGCAGCTGCTGCAGGTGGCTTTACTGGAGTAGCCGTGATGCCCAATACTGAGCCACCTATTCAAAGCCGTTCAGAAGTGGCCTTAATTGTCAATACTGCGAAAGGAAATATTGTGGATGTACATCCTATTGGTGCTATCAGCAAAAAGAGAGAAGGCAAAGAATTGGCCGAATTATTTGATATGAAGCAAACCGGGGCTGTTGCTTTTAGTGATGGAAATAGGAGTGTTCAACAAGCGGGACTAATGAGCAGAGCATTGTTGTATGCTAAGGGGTTTAATGGATTAATTTTTTCGCATGCTGAAGATGAGTCAATGGCAGGAGGAAACAAGATGAATGAAGGGGCTATGAGTACTTATTTAGGTATGAAGGGTATTCCAAACCTTGCCGAATCATTGATGGTTTCTCGCGATCTCTATTTAGCAGAATATACAGGAGCTCCTATTCATTTTGCTTCCATAAGCACACCGGAAGCTGTTGATCTGATAAAAAAAGCAAAAGCTAAAGGTCTTGAAGTCACATGCGATGTTGCCGCACATCAATTGGTGTTTACTGACGAAGATATTGTTGGTTTCGATAGCAATTACAAGGTTAGCCCCCCATTAAGAACGAAAGCAGATCTTAAGGTATTACTTAAAGGAATCAAGGATGGAACTATTGATGCTGTTGTCTCGCAACATACACCGCAAGAAATAGAATTCAAAAATGTCGAATTCCATATTGCCAAAAATGGCATTATTGGTTTGCAGACAGTGCTGCCGCTGTTGATTCGTGCCGGATTGAACGAAGAACAAATTGTAAATAGCCTGTCCGTCAGACCAAGGCAAATTTTAGGACTTGAAGTACCTCAGATTGAAGAGGGAGCAGAAGCCAATCTTGTTTTATTTGACGCATCGAAAGCATGGAATTTCGATGAGAAAACCAATAAATCCAAATCAAAAAATTCACCTTTATTCGGAAAGACCTTAAACGGTGCTGTCGAATTGGTCATCAACAATAGTCAAATTATTAAAAACGATTAAAAACCATGGAAGCAAATATTAAAGCAGCCGTTGAGGCAGGTATATTAAATTATGGCAAGGTTGATGGAATTTCGACTGCACCGGAATTTCTTGAAAGGATTATTCGCGTATTCAACAACGAAGTAAGCTATTTGGAAAAGTTAGAACTGTTGGATCAGTCTTTCGATGACTATCCTTTGTTTGACGAACTTCGCGAAGTATATGTTGATCTTTTATTGATGAATTTTTTCTCTAACGATGTATTGAAGCTGGAAGATGATTATTTGGATTCAGAAGAATGGGAAGCGATTGAAGATGAAACCATCGATCGTGGAACGGAATTGTTGAATATTTTTCTTTATTTAGGCGAATGTAAAGACGATGAGATTGAACCTGAATTGGATGACTTCTTAAAAGAGTTTTTACTAGTTGATGAAGACGAGTTTCAAGACGAGCATGAAATTTATGAAGATATTATTGCTAACCAAATTGTGGTAGATAGTCCATATGCTGAAATCGCGAAAGTCGGTAAAGGAATAAATCCGAAAAGCGAGGTTTATGAACTTTTCTATCCCATTATGAGCTTTTTTAGTGAATTCAAGCCCTCTGAAAAGCAATTTGAGGAATATGCTGAAGCGTCTTCCAATAAGGCTTTTGATATTGCCCTTTACCAAATAATGAGTACTTATTATAATAAATAGTTTTATGGCAGATTTAATCAACCCAAGTAATGTAGGATTTGATGCGGTAATCGACAAAAAGAAAAGTATTATCTATGGTGTCATACTGGGAATAATTTCTTTTATCCTAGGATTAATTGTCCTGTTTATTGTCAAAGACTTAAATTCCTTTTGGGGTGTAATGTCGATGTCATTTATCGTTAATACAGGGGTTTTCGTTATTATTGCTGCCTTGTTCGCTTTCGCTCTTCGGAAAGCAAATGGTGGTTACTGGAATTTTTCAATAGCATTGAAATCGATCTTTATGATGCTTGCTATTTCCACTATTATTTCCACGATCGGTACACAGCTCTATGTTAACTTCGTTAATCCAACGTTACAAGAAAAGGTTGTAACTCATACCATTAACGTAACCATTGAGTATATGGAAAAGAATAATGTTCCCGACGAAGTTATCGATTCAAAAATAGCGGAGCTTGAAAAACAAGTTGATTCTATCGGCAAAATTACCTTAGGACAAATATTTAAGGGGTTGGCAATCACTTTGATGTTTCAATTTGTTTTTGCATTGTTACTGTCAGCTTTGACAAAGCGAGAAAGATTAACGATTAGACAGGACACCATTTAGTGCCTAACAAAATAAAACTGTTCCTACAAGGTATTGCTGAAAAAGTAATACCTTTGTTACTATTTTAACACTATACTTTTAGCATGATTAACATTCACATGGATATTTCTGTTGTTGTTCCTTTGTTTAATGAAGAAGAATCCTTACCCGAATTGACAGCTTGGATCGACCGTGTTATGGCGGCCAATCATTTTTCATACGAAATTATTTTAGTTGATGATGGAAGTAAAGATCATTCCTGGAAGGTTATCGAAGAGTTAAAGTTAAACAACACGAATATTTCTGCTATCAAATTCCGACGTAACTATGGAAAATCTGCAGCATTAAATGTGGGTTTTGCTGCTGCACAAGGTGATGTCGTTATTACAATGGATGCTGATCTTCAGGATAGTCCCGATGAGATTCCTGAATTGTACGACCGAATCATAAATAAGGGGGCTGACCTAGTATCGGGATGGAAACAAAAACGATATGATCCGTTAACCAAAACCTTACCTACCAAATTGTTTAATGGTGTGACAAGGTCGATGTCTGGCATTCACAACCTGCATGATTTTAACTGTGGTCTAAAAGCCTACAAAAAGGAGGTTGTTAAAAATATCGAAGTGTATGGTGAAATGCATCGTTATATACCTGTAATTGCAAAATGGGCAGGATTTACAAATATAGAAGAACAGATCGTACAGCATTATCCACGAAAATACGGTACAACCAAATTCGGTCCTGGCCGCTTTGTGAAAGGGTTCCTCGATTTATTGTCCATATTTTTTGTTGGTAAGTTTTCAAAGAGGCCGATGCATTTTTTTGGGGGTATGGGCGTTATTAGTTTTCTGGCAGGTTTATTTATATCTATTTATCTAATTTGCCATAAATTGATAAGTATTGCCAGCGGAACACCTTTTAGGGACATAACAGATCAACCATTGTTTTTCTTTGCGCTAACAGCTATTATTTTGGGCACGCAATTATTTCTGACAGGTTTCTTAGCAGAATTAGTCTCTAGAAGCAGCTCCGATCGGAATAATTATCAAATTGAGAAAGTCATTTAAGTGGTTATGCGTATTGTGATTTTAGGATCTGCTTACCCACTGAGGGGTGGTGGGATAGCGTCTTTTAATGAACGGTTAGCATCCCACTTTCAGCAGTTAGGTCATGAAGTGGATATCTACTCGTTCAGTCTGCAGTATCCAAATTTTCTTTTTCCGGGAAAGTCACAATACTCGGATGAGCCTGCGCCAGAGGGACTTCATATCAAAACAAAAATAAATTCCATCAATCCATTTAATTGGATTAGTGTGGGCAAGGAACTTAAAAATGCTAAATATGATCTCCTTATCGTACGATTTTGGATGCCCTTTTTTGGACCGTGCTTGGGTACTATCCAGCGACAGGTTCGTAAGAATAGGCATACTAAAATAGTATGTATCGCTGATAATATAATTCCCCATGAACAGCGGCTAGGGGATAAGCTATTGATTCGGTACTTTTTGAAATCTGTTGATGCTTGTCTCACCATGAGCAAAAGCGTTCTGTCGGACCTCAAATTGCTAAGCCCGAAAATGCCTGCGGTGTATACTCCTCATCCCCTTTACGATAACTATGGCACTCAGCAAAGTAAAAAGGAAGCTCGTAGACGACTTAACATTGATCAAGAGGGGAAAGTGATCTTGTTCTTTGGATTTATTCGTCGATACAAAGGCTTAGATATCTTGTTGCAGGCTTTAGACGATGTCAGGCTGCGTGAGATGGGGGTTAAATTGTTGCTTGCTGGAGAATTTTATGATGACCCTGCGTTATACTTGGATCTTATAAAGAAGTATAAACTCGAAGAGTTTATTCTTATGCATACCGATTTTATTCCAAATCAGGAGGTAGGGTGTTATTTTTCGGCCGCGGATTGTGTCGTGTTACCTTATCGTAGCGCTACGCAAAGTGGGATCACTCAAGTTGCTTATCATTTTGATCTTCCAATGATTGTGAGTAATGTCGGTGGGTTGCCCGAATTGGTTCAAGATAGTTATGTTGGTTATGTTGTTGAACCCAAAGCAGAGGAAATCGCAGAATGCATTTTTTCTTTTTACCATTACAACAAAGAAGAACAATTTAGAACAAATATTAAAGACGAAAAAAGAAAATATAGCTGGGATACTTTCGGTAATGAACTTCTTAAATTGGCCCATTGATCGCTAACGGTTATTTTATTTGTATATAAAATCAAATTTATCTAAGTTTGGAATACTGAGGAAGAATTTTAAAAGAAGGAGAGATTTTGTTGCCGTTTACACAAAGCAGCTTAACTAAGCTGGAGGAATTTTTTAAGGAACAAGGGTATAAAGTTAGGTACGAAAAGGGGTCATTCCGTACAGGTGCTTGTATGTTGCAAACGACAAAAGTTGTAGTAGTCAATAAGTTTTCGAATCTTGAAATAAAAATCCAGTCATTGTGGAACATATTATTGGATATTGAAATTGATTCGGAGGCCATTTCTGAGAAGCTTCTTCCAATTTATGAAGAGGTATTGAAATCAAAAATTATAGCTTGAGAGTTACATTTTTAGGAACCGGAACATCCCAGGGGGTACCTGTCATAGCGTGCCAATGTCAGGTCTGCCAGTCTGAAGATCAGCGTGATAAAAGATTACGTTCTTCTATCCTTATTGAGTATAATCAACATACAATAGTGGTCGATACTGGTCCAGATTTTAGGTATCAGATGTTGCGCGAGAAAGTTATGCACTTAGATGCTGTGTTAATGACACACCCACATAAAGATCATATTGCTGGTTTGGATGATGTAAGGGCATTTAATTATCAGCAGCATAGTTCTATTTCCATTTACGGTACAGCTGATCTACACGAAGCATTAAGGCGCGAATTTTATTATGCTTTTACTGAAACGAAATACCCTGGAGCCCCGAGGTTGGATTTGGAGGAGATAGGGGCTGGTGTATCTTTGCCTTTGTTCGGGAAGGAAATAATGCCTATCGAGGTGCTTCATTACAAAATGCCAGTCTTGGGCTTCAGGATCGGAGAGTTTGCCTATATCACCGATGCAAAATTTATCAGTGAAGAATCACGGCAGCTATTGAAAGGTGTTAAAGTACTTGTTGTAAACGCACTCCAGAAAGAATCTCATATTTCGCATTTAACCTTGGACGAAGCGATTGAATTTGCCTACGATATTCAGGCAGATAAAACTTATTTTACACATATAGGACACCGAATGGGGTTGCATGAAATTGTTTCGAAAGAATTGCCCGAAAACATGTTGTTGGCCTACGACAGGTTACAGCTGGAGATCAGCTAATCTATTTATTATAAAACTATATTTCCATTTTCTTTGTTATACCTATAAAAATAGATTTAGGTATTAAATTAATAAAAGAAAATGGGAAATTTACTGTATATCATCGCTGTTATTTTGGTCATCATTTGGGCGATAAGTTTTTTTGGAGGTTATGCAGCTGGCAATAACATTATTCACGTCCTTTTGGTGATTGCAATTATTGTGGTATTATTGCGTGTCATCCGCGGTAATGCGTAATAGATTTCAAATCAAATTTAAATAGAGCTGGGCAATTTGTAGATCTTGAGGATAGGTGATCTTTATATTTTTAGCATCACCTTCTATAATAGCGATACTGTTGCCCATCTTCTCTACCACAGACGCATCATCCGTAAAAAGGGGATCTTCCACTTGCTGATACGATTTTAATAGTAACTCTCCATGAAATACCTGCGGCGTCTGTATTAACCAAATATGATTCCTATCTACAGCCGAATTAAAGGAAACATCTCCCATCCGGACGGATTCAATACTCTTTTTCCCCAATACAATCGCTCGATGATCATAGGCTCCTTCAAATGCTCTGTTTACAAGGTCTTCAGTAATGATAGGACGAGCCGCATCGTGTACTGCGATATAATCTTCTGAACCGATTTTAAAATTTTGCTCAATATAATTAATTCCATTTTTAACACTTTCGAATCGGGTTCTTCCACCATAAGTGAGATGGATAGGTGAAGTAAATTCATGCTCCAAGCATAGTTCATTCCAGAATTCCGCCATTACCTCACTGATTACTAGTATTACTTCCGATACAATCTTACATTGGCAAAATCGATTAATTGTATGCATGACAATGGGCATTTCATTTAAACAAACAAACTGCTTAGGAAGGTCGCTATTCATTCTGCTTCCTGTTCCGGCTGCAACGATTATGACAAAGTTCATGTTATTGAAAGTTAAGATTTATAAAATACGTGGATAGCTGGAGACTATCCACGTATTTTCTTTTTTATTAAACATAGGATTAAACGATTAACATCGCATCGCCATAGCTATAGAATCTATATTTTTCCTTCACAGCAACTTCATATGCATTCATTACATTTTCATAACCAGCAAACGCAGCAATCATCACTAGCAAAGTGGATTCTGGTGTGTGGAAATTTGTGATCATGGAGTTAGCGATACTGAAATCGTAAGGAGGATAAATAAACTTACTTGTCCAATCCGATGCTGCTTTTAAATGATGGTCAGCAGAAACAGAAGATTCTATTGCGCGCATAGAAGTCGTTCCTACAGCACATACGCGACGTTTATTGTCTATAGCTCTATTAACAACTTTTGCAGCTTCGTCAGTTATGATGAACTGTTCAGAATCCATTTTATGCTTAGTTAAATCTTCCACTTCGACAGTACGAAAAGTTCCAAGACCAACGTGAAGAGTAACCTCTGCAAAATCAACGCCTTTCAATTCTAAGCGTTTCATTAATTCTCTAGAGAAATGAAGTCCAGCCGTAGGAGCGGCAACAGCACCTTCATTTTTTGCGTAAATAGTTTGGTAGCGGAACTTGTCTTCTGGTGTAGCCTTACGCTTGATGTATTTAGGTAGTGGTGTTTCACCTAAGATCTCGATATTACGGCGGAACTCTTCATCGGTGCCATCAAATAAAAACCGGATCGTACGGCCCCTTGAAGTTGTATTATCCACGACTTCAGCAACTAGTAAGTCTTCATCGCCGAAATATAATTTATTGCCAACACGTATTTTGCGTGCAGGATCGACCAATACATCCCAAAGGCGAAGCTCATTGTTCAATTCACGCAGCAAGAAAACTTCAATCGTAGCTCCAGTTTTCTCTTTATTACCATAAAGACGCGCTGGAAAAACTTTAGTATTGTTTAAAATCATGACATCTTTGTCATCGAAATAATCCAATACATCTTTGAAAATTTTGTGTTCAATTTTACCACTATCTCTGTGTAGGACCATCAAGCGCGATTCGTCACGATTTTCAGAAGGTTCAGAAGCAAGTAATGATTCTGGTAAGTTGAATTTAAATTGAGATAACTTCATCTTTAATGATATATATTTTAATGTCTACCTTTTAGTGCATTACAGTGCACCAAATATTAGGCTGCAAAAAGCATACAAAGTTATAACTTTTTTGGGTATAGACAGGCGGTAATTCTAATTAAGTAGATATTTTTAACGATTTTGACATTAAATCAAAACTATATTGTATTTTAGAATACAAATTATGCAATTTTTTAGATTGATATTGGAGAGTTGTCAGTTTGCTTTTTCAGCATTAAAAGACAATCGTACACGCACTTTACTGTCGCTGTTGGGTGTGACCATTGGTATTTTTACGATTATTGGCGTATTCTCCGCAGTAGATACACTTCGGAATAATATTGAGGAATCAGTAAAGAAGATAGGAAGCAAGACTCTCTACATAGAAAAATGGCCTTGGGATGGAGGACCAAATTTCCCCTGGTGGAAATACTTGAATAGACCGGAACCCACGTATAATAATTATCTGGATTTAAAAAGCCGAATGACGACTGCTGAATATATGGCTTATATGATCAATATCGGCAATACGACAATAAAATATAAAAGTAATTCTGCACAGGGCTCATCGGTTAATGCCGCTACCTACGAAAACCTATATATTCAAAATTTAAATATCGTAGATGGCCGTTACTTTGCCGAAAGTGAATCGAGGGGGGGCGCCCTCGTGACTGTATTGGGAGCCAATATAGCGGAAGGACTTTTTCCTAATGATGAACCGGTTGGCAAATATATCAATATGCTAGGCCGAAAAATTCAAGTTATTGGCGTGTTAAAGAAAGAAGGAAATGGTGTATTAATCAATACCTCACCTGATGATACCGCCTTTATTCCATTTGAGCTCGCGAGGAATTTGGTCAATTATGATAATTTTTCACCAAGTATAGCGATGGTTATTAAACCGAACTATACACTGGCCGAGGCAGAGAGTGAAGCAAAGACATTAATGCGTTCAATTCGTCGTATATCTCCTCAGCGGGAGGAAAATTTTTCTATTAATCAGACAACAATGATTACAGGTGCATTGGATCAGCTCTTTGGAATAATTAATCTTGCGGGTTTTTCGATTGGTATTTTTTCAATCCTAGTCGGTGGTTTCGGTATTGCCAATATCATGTTTGTTAGCGTTAAGGAGCGTACACACATCATCGGAATTCAAAAGGCGCTGGGAGCCAAAAATTTCTTTATTCTTTCGCAGTTTTTAATAGAATCTATCGTGCTCTGCCTCTTGGGGGGAGGGATAGGTCTGATCGTTGTATATTTTTTAGCATTTCTTGTTCAGGCTGCGACTGGTGTTGCTATCGTCGTTAGTTTGAAAATGGTTATCCTGACAATTTCACTCTCTACTTTTATTGGGCTAATATCGGGCATTGTTCCTGCCTTAATGGCGTCTCGATTGGATCCCGTGGAAGCTATCCGAAGCAATTAAGGAGAAGATATGTTTAAAAAAGCTCAATTTTCGATATTGCAGGGATTTTGGCTTTTAATTTTTACCTATAGCTGTCTGCTAATGGCAGAAATCACTCTTCGCTATCGTGGTTTCTCACTCGACGCAAATTTCTTGATGATTAAACAAACGGAAATTGAAGAATTTTGGTGGTATCGCTACGTGTTTTATGTCCATGTTTGCACAGCTATCTTTGCCTTGCCTGCGGGTTTTACGCAGTTTAATACTTATCTATTAAATAAATATCCGCGAGTTCATCGGAGTATCGGGTATTTGTATGTATTCGCCATTTTGCTTTTTGCCGCTCCTTCAGGTTTGCTTATTGGATCCGTGGCAAATGGCGGATTAACATCTATCATTGCATTTGAATTATTGGGGCTTGGATGGTTTTATTTCACCTGGATGGCAGTTCGTTTGGCGAGTCACCGGAAATTCAATAAACACCGCGATTTTATGATCCGTAGTTTTGCCTTAACCTGTTCAGCACTTACGCTACGTTTTTGGAAGCTTGCTTTAGTGTACCTGTTTCAGCCCAATCCCTTGGACGTCTACCAGATTATCGCATGGCTGGGATGGATACCAAATTTGTTATTGGCAGAATTTATTATTTATCAAAAAAATCAAAAATTATGAGGAAGAACCTTTATTTAATAGTAATGCTTGGAGCAATAGTTGGCTGCAAGGACGGGAAAATTAAAAAGAATGAAGCCCATGGGACAAAGGACAGTGTTGTTGTTGAGCATGAGGTACATAGGGAACTCTACGGCAACTGGGTGGGAGAATTTGTAGTTGATGAAAATACACTGCAAGAAGGAGACGGTTTGCCAATTACAGATTATTCTCCGAAGATAAATTTGACCATAAAAAAAATTACGGATAAAGGTAATATCTTCGGACAGAATATGGTTAAAGGAAATCTGCGTCCTTTTGTGGGGAAATTGGAGGAAAATGGTGCCGATATCCGGTTATTATTGGATGAGCCCGGCGACAAAAAGTCCGACGGGCGTTTTGAAATCAAGCTTGATCACGATACGTTAATCGGCAATTGGACCGCATATGACCAAGGGGTAAAGATTAAAAAGAGAAGCTTTAAATTGTTGAAAAAGCAATTCGCATATAATCCTAATCTGATGCTGAAAAATCAGGGTGAGGAAAATGGGACTTTGGTTGACTGGATTAACGAAAAGAGAAAAGAGGAAACCGATGTAGATGGAGATTCAACTTATACATACGTCATCCAATATTATCGGTCGGCATCCCCTGCAGTTTTTACGGTCAATGCATCTAAACAAAAGTTGACCGAGAAAGACCTGAAAAATCTTAAGAAATTGGATCTGGAGATTATTCGGAATACGATTTTTGCCCGTCATGGCTATGCGTTTACTAAGCCAAGCATTCGCCAATTTTTTGAGCCTGTAGACTGGTATGTGCCTATTTCAAAAGATGTGAATGCAGATTTGAGTCCATTGGAAAAAGATAATATAGCTTTATTGACGAGATTTGAAAAATATGCAACGGATAATTATGACACCTTTGGAAGGTAGTGTATAAAATCCATTCCGAAACATTCGAAAGATCAATTTCACAAAAAGGGCTTTACAATGTAAAGCCCTTTTTGTGATTTAAACGGTCTATGTTTTATTATTTTTTTCGAATGGAAATTGCATTTTTATGCGCCTGCAAACCTTCAAGTTCAGCAAGTATTTCAACTACAGTTCCAATGTGTTGGAGCCCAGTTTCGCTAATATGTTGGAAAGTAACTTTTTTTACAAAAGAATCCACCGATACACCCGAGTAGGATCGCGCATATCCCGAGGTAGGCAGCGTGTGATTTGTACCCGAAGCATAATCACCCGCACTTTCGGGCGTCAAGTGCCCTAGAAATACTGAACCAGCGTTACTGATATAGCGTGTTAAAGACTCCCATTGATCCGTTTCCAAAATAAGGTGTTCTGGAGCGTAATCATTTGAAAATTGTAGTGCCTCCTGAAGGTTATCAACAGTGACTGCATAAGAATTGTCAATAGCTTTTGCAGCAAGTTCTTTGCGCGGTAAGACCGCCAATTGGGCTAACAGTTCTGTGTTGACCGCATCAACTATAGCTGTAGAAGTTGCAACCAAGACAGCTTGGCTGTCGACGCCGTGTTCGGCTTGTGCCAAAAGATCGGCGGCAACAAACGCCGGGTTAGCTGAATCATCAGCGACGACTAATACTTCGGATGGGCCGGCAGGCATGTCAATGCTAACATTTGCCAGACCCTGTATAATGGATTTTGCCTTCGTGACAAATTGATTTCCAGGGCCAAAAATCTTATCGACTTTGGGTATTGTCTCTGTTCCAAATCCCATAGCAGCAACAGCCTGAGCACCTCCAACCAAGTATATTCTATTTATCTTCAGTAATTTTAAACAAAAAGCGACAAACCCATTAATTTTTCCGTTGGATTGGGGGGGAGAACAAACGACAATTTCTTTGCACCCAGCTATTCTTGCGGGAATACCAAGCATTAAAAGTGTGCTAGGTAAGACCGCTGATCCTCCAGGAATATAGAGACCGACTTTTTCAATAGGGCGCACCTCCCGCCAGCATTTTACGCCTGGCATGGTTTCAACAGTGCGTTCTCTTTTTAGTTGCGTACTATGGAATTTATGAATATTTTGAAAAGCAATTTCCAGTGCTCTTTGCTGATCACGGTCTATGGTAGATGCCAACGCATCGATATCTTCCTCGTCCAAATACAGTCGCTCAAGTTCAACATTGTCAAATTTAGCAGCATATTCGCGTAGTACGATATCTCCTTGTTGGCGTACCTGTTGAATAATTTCCTGAACAACCTCCTGTATTGCATTGTTCGGATCCGTGTTTCTGGCAACCAGTTGTTGGATTTCGGATTTTCCTAACGTCTTGTAATCATAGTTTTTTAGCATGGTTGTATAAGTGCATCAAGTTTAAAGAATGATTTTTTCAACGGGCATCACAACGATACCTTGGGCACCTTCAGCTTTTAATTTGTTGATCTTATCCCAAAAGTCATCTTCGGTGATAACGGTATGTACGGCTACCCAGCCTTCTTCTGCCAGTGGAACAACCGTAGGGCTTTTAACGCCGTGGAGTAAAGAAGTAATAGCTGGCAAATTCTTCTTTTCGACATTCAATACCACATATTTGGTTTCTTTTGCTAAAAGAACAGATTCGATGCGTTGTACTAATTCAGTCAAAACTTCATTACCCTCTAATCCTTTTCTTCCCACCAAAATTGCTTCTGAATTTTTAACATCAGCAAAAGGTTTTAAACCATTGCTTTTTAACGTTCCACCCGTAGATACGATATCACAGATTGCATCACTAAGGCCCAAGCCTGGGGAAATCTCAACGGAGCCAGATATCAAACGGATGTCTGCATTAATATTGTACTCGTTTAGAAAGTTCCTGAGTATATTTGGATAAGAGGTCGCGATTGCTTTACCATTAAGGTCTTTAATGTCCTCAATGCTACTATCTTTGGGGATAGCTAATTTCAATGTACATTTTCCAAAACCGAGCCTCTTGACGTATTCTACTTTGGATTCAGTCTCGTCAATGATGTTTTCACCGACTATACCGAGATCGGCTATGCCTTGTTCTACATAACCCGGAATATCATCGTCTCTTAGAAATAATATCTCCAACGGGAAGTTACCTACAGTGGTGATTAAAGAACTTTTGTAGTTTTCGAAGTCTAAACCACAATTTTTCAGTAATTGAACAGATTTTTCGTTTAACCTACCCGATTTTTGGATAGCAATTTTAAGATTTTTCAACGCTTTATAATGTTAGCAGTAAATTATTAATAATAAGAAATCAAACAAGAGGGAAGGTATTCTACGTAAGAACACATTAAATTAACATATCGCCACAACGGCGATGATGGAAATGAAAATGATGTACGTAAGTATAAACCATGTTTGTATTAATAACTGTAAGCAAATGTATAGTAAATTAATTGGAAATCCAAGGCCATCATTTTAAAATTGTCATCTAAACAGGCTTATTATTTAAACGGATTCTAATTTGGATACAAAAATAAATGGTAAATATAACGAGTGTCGACTACATGCCAAATCTTGGCGTATGACCATACTGATTTGATGGCTTGGAGTATACAGTTTAGTATACTTTACAGACCAGTAATGAGTTTGATTCAAATTTAAACGTCTTTAATAAGGTAACAACTCACATAAATTTCCTTACTTTTAGGGGGTGAAGAAATTATAAATAGAGAGATTAATTACTGGATGAAAAGATTAGTTTTTATTTTTGTTTGCTGGTTGAATTGTTCGTATACCGGTGCTGTAGCGCAGGAAATACCTGCTTCTACATTAGATATCCGGATATTGGAGTCGATTGCTGAAACCAGGACTGTGCCGCAAACACAAACATTTAAAGTGCTTTCTGATATCAATAATTATGTTCAGATTGCAGTTCCCGTCGGTTTACTGGTTGCCGGTGCAGTCAATGATGATAAAATAATGCGTCAGAATGCTTTGTATGTTGCTAGCAGTACGGCTGTAACTGCTTTGGTGAATGTGGGTTTGAAACATTTGTTTAAGCGCAGTAGGCCTTTTAAAAAATATCCTAATTTCATCTCGGTTCGTACAGCTAGTGGATATTCCTTTCCCTCTGGGCATACGTCTTCCGCTTTTGCTACCGCATCTGCTTTGTCACGTGCCTATTCGAAGTGGTACGTCGTCGCTCCCTCCCTTTTATGGGCAAGTAGTGTTGGTTATTCACGGATGTATTTGGGCGTACATTTTCCTACCGATGTATTGGCTGGGGCTGCACTGGGAACGGGAGCAGCATTCGCTTTAGATGGATTAAAGAGATAATATAAAATGAAAAAAAATGGTGCAACAGATTGTTAAAATATTAGTTGTTGGATGTGGAAATATGGGCGCATCTCATGCAAGGGCTTACCACGATTTAGATGGCTTTCAAATTGTAGGTCTAGTGGCTCGTGGAGAGAGCAAAAGTAAGCTGAATGAAGAATTGGGAGGAAACTATAGCTTATTCTCGTCTTATGAACAGGCACTTCAGGAAACGAAACCGGATGCGGTGTGTATAGCCACCTATCCAGATACACATAAAGATTATGCTATAAAAGCCTTTCAAGCTGGGGCTCATGTCTTTATCGAGAAGCCTATAGCTGAAAACGTAATTTCAGCACAGCAGGTAGTGAATGCAGCAATAAAATACGATAGAAAATTGGTTGTTGGTTATATCTTGAGATACCATCCATCCTGGATCAAGTTTATCGAGATTTCTAAAACGATGGGAAAGCCACTTGTTATGCGTATGAACCTCAATCAACAGAGTCATGGATATATGTGGGATGTGCATAAAAATTTAATGTCTAGCTTAAGTCCCATTGTTGATTGCGGGGTCCACTATATTGATGTCATGTGTCAAATGGTGGGCGCAAAACCATTGTATGTATCTGCAATAGGTGCACGATTAACTGATGAGATTCCAGCTTGGAACTATAACTATGGGCAACTTCAGTTGCATTTTGAGGACGGTTCTGTAGGATGGTACGAAGCTGGATGGGGACCAATGGTGAGTCAGAACGCTTTTTTTGTAAAAGATGTTTTTGGACCAAATGGTGCAGTTTCCATTGTCGCTAACAAAGCCAGCGATGAGGGGAAATCGGATTCGGTCGCCTCCCACACACAGACGGAAAGCCTAAGAATACATTATAGTGATTTAGATTCAGCCAATGAATTTAAGAAGCCCGATGAATGGATTAACTTATCGGATGAGCCTGATCATCAAGAATTATGTAATCGGGAGCAGCTATTCTTTCTGCGGGCAATTTTAGAGAATTTGGATCTTACTGATTCAATGGAAGATGCTATCAACAGTCTGCGAATCGCTTTGGCATGCGATGATGCTGTGAAAACTAGATTGATGATAAAGTTGTAGTGCTTTTTCATAAACTATCTTGTGAATATTGCGATAGAATATATAGCAACAAAGCGCTTAAATAAAAAAATAGCTTAAAAAATAGACTTTTTGGTCTGTCTTTTGTTATTTAGCTACATATTTAACATTCTTATGAATAATTTACTCAAAGTTGCACTATTATTTGGATTATCAATTTCGACAACTTATGCGCAAGATAAGCAATGGCAGATGGAGTTGGTTTTTAAAGGTGAAATGTCGCCTGAAAAGTTTGAAAATGAAGTTCCAGAATTTGCAAAGGAGTTTTATGAGCCATTTTTGAAAGGAAAAATGGCTTATCGGAATGTAGAGGTTTTGGCCGATGCCGATTATTCTTCCACTATAGTGAATCGAAAAGCCCATGCTGTTTTAAATCGAAAGTTAGCAAAAACTTATTCGTATTCATCAGGAGATGATGTCGTCACTGCTGAATCATATCATCCATCTTATAAGATTGTTGGTGTAAAGCCGGAAGAATCCGAAGGCCCTTATGTGCAGCTACAAGATATGGACGAAATAGAATCAATAGCGGGCATCACCTGTAAAAAAGCAAAGTTGTTTTTCAAAAACAATGCGGATTCGGCTATCGCAACCGTTTGGTATTCGGAAGCAGTACCGACTTATTATTTGACTGCCTTTCCATTTATAAATGATTTGCCTGGTGGTGTGCTTAAATTGTCTTTAGGTGAAAGCAATGAGCTTGGTTTCGAAACAACAAAAGTGGCTAATACATCTTTTGTTGCAGACTTTCAATTGCCTAAAAACGCGAAGGTTATTGATATCTCCGGCGGAGATAATGATAGCCAGGCAGAAGATGTCGGTTTATTTGAAGATACTTTCCCATTGGATAAATCACTAAAATGGACGATGGTTAAGGATAAAAATACCAATGATGAATATTATGGTATAAAAAGCATGGCAGGAGAAGAAGTATTGCCTTGCTCTCTTTTCTCTTTAGCATACTTTAGTGAGCAAACTGCCATTGTTTCAGATAAAGATAATTATTTTTGGTTATTGGATAAGAAGGGGGTAAAGGTAAATAAAGAAGGATTTGACTGGCTGACGCCAGCAAATCAAAAAATTGCCATATTCCAAAAAGACGGTAATTTTGGATTGGTCACAGAAGAAGGAAAAATTCTGCTCGATAAGAAAGAAAACATCAGTAAATTTTTGGACAATTATCTGATGTTCTCTGAAAATGGAAAAATTGGATTGCTGGATGAACATGGAAAGATTATATTAAAAGCGAATCTACTATTTCTAGATGCTGATCACGTCGGGAATGTTTTGATTCGCGAGAAAGAGGGCGAAGAAACGAAGAAGATGGACCTAAATACTTTCTTAAATGCTTATGTTAAGTAATTTTAATTCCTTACCATCTATGTTTAGCGGTTACAAAAAAAGGCTTTCATACTATTGAAAGCCTTTTTTTGTAACCGCTAATTGAGAAGCAATTCAATTATTAGGGAATATTTAAAAACTTATGTGTTTGTAGCGAAATATCCCATTTCGGATTTTCTTTTACGTATTCAATAATAAAAGGGGTCATTTCTTTGGATTTTGACCATTCAGGTTGAAGATATAATCTGCAGTTTGGTCCAACGAGTTGTGCGTATTCTTCTCCCCATGCGAAATCGCTTTTATTGAAAACGATCACTTTCAGTTCACCAGCAGCTTCTAATACATCTTTGCGAGGCGCTTTGAATTTCTTCGGCGATAAACATATCCAGTCCCATTCACCACTCAGTGGATACGCACCAGAGGTTTCAATAAAGGTTTTAATACCTTCCTGATGAAGCCCTTTCGTTAGGTAATCCAAATTATAGATAAGTGGTTCTCCACCTGTAATGACAACTGTTTTGGCAGGATATTTCTTTGCGTTTTCGATAATCGAATCTGCTGTTGTAAGCGGATGTATAGAAGCATCCCAGCTTTCCTTTACATCGCACCAATGGCAACCCACATCGCAGCCCCCCAATCGTATGAAATAAGCAGCAGTCCCGGTGTGGTAGCCCTCACCCTGAATAGTGTAAAATTCCTCCATCAAGGGCAATAGTGTTCCGTCTTCTGGTACTTGATTTGACATAGTTAAAATTTCAGTCTGCAAAAGTAGCAAATATTAATGAGATGCTCAATTTGTCAATTGGCTTTTATTAACTCACTATCATTTTTTAGTCATTTCAATTCACAACTGGATTTATTTATCAGATTAATTACAGCAAACCGTTTTTGGAAGGGTAATGGTAATCTCTACAGCGAGTCAAATAGATATCACATAGTATACTAACAGCGAGAAAACACTCCTTTCAAAGGGAGATAACAGGGGGGTAACTTGGGTATACCCCTGTTAACCCCCTGTTATCTCCCTGTTAACCCCTTGTTAATACCCTATTAATGCTTAAAGTGGCATAGAGCAATTATCAAAAATTATTCTAAAGCGTGAAAGTTCATTCTTGGCCATAAAAAGGAAGTCCCAATCGAGTTTGAATAGCATGCGCAAGAGAAAAATCATAATGAGACCAGAGATGTATAACGGATTTAAATGATGGGTGGTGGTGAAAGGAGGGGTGGGAAACGTATAGCTCGCGCTCAGCACAAAGTCATGTTATTTATCAGAATTTTTACTAAATTTGTGACACAATTTATTTATTGAAAACGTAAGTGTAATAACATAATTGTACATGTTGTTTTATGTTTTCTATTTTTTAACAATTTAAAGATCATAGTTGTAAATGATTAAAATTACACTACCGGATGGTTCCGTAAGAGATTATCAACAAGGGATCACTGCTGCAGAGATTGCGTTATCAATCTCAGAAGGGCTTGCAAGAAACGTCCTTGCTGCCGAAGTAAATGGTGAAGTGTGGGATTCTGCCCGTGCTATTGAAAATGACGCTACTGTCAAGTTATTGACCTGGAATGATACCAAAGGTAAATCCACTTTTTGGCATTCTTCAGCACACTTGTTGGCTGAGGCTTTGGAGGCATTGTATCCTGGGATTAAATTTGGTATTGGTCCCGCGATTGAAACCGGATTTTACTACGATGTTGATTTTGGTGATCGTGAATTCTCGTCTGATGACTTTAAAGCGATCGAAGACAAGATGCTGGAGCTGGCTAAACGGAAAGAAACATTTGAACGTAAAGCTGTTTCGAAATCGGATGCATTGTCTTACTTTACTGAAAAAGGAGATGAGTATAAGCTAGATTTAATCAAAGACTTGGAAGATGGAAAGATTACTTTCTATACACAGGGGGAATTTACAGATTTATGTCGCGGTCCTCATATTCCAAATACTGGGTTTATCAAAGCGATTAAATTGACGAATGTTGCCGGTGCTTACTGGAGAGGTGATGAGTCTCGCAAACAGTTGACACGTATTTATGGTGTTACGTTCCCTAAGGCATCGGAGCTTACAGAATATTTGAAGTTTATTGAGGAAGCGAAAAAGCGTGATCACCGTAAACTGGGAAAAGAACTTGAACTTTTTGCTTTTTCTGAAAAAGTTGGTGCAGGTTTGCCTCTTTGGTTGCCTAAAGGAGCTGCATTACGCCAAAAGCTGATAGACTTCTTACAGAAAGCACAGTTAAATTCGGGGTATGAGCCCGTTGTTACGCCGCATATCGGACATAAGCAGTTATATGTGACTTCTGGACACTATGAGAAATATGGCGCGGATTCATTTCAACCCATAAAGACTCCTATCGAAGGAGAGGAGTTTTTGTTAAAACCAATGAACTGTCCGCATCACTGTGAAATTTATAAAGTAAAACCACGCTCGTATAAGGACTTACCGGTTCGATTTGCTGAGTTTGGTACTGTATATCGTTACGAGCAATCTGGTGAGCTTCACGGTTTAACAAGGGTTCGTGGGTTTACTCAAGATGATGCCCATTTATTTTGTCGTCCAGATCAGGTTAAAGATGAATTCAAAAAGGTAATCGATTTAGTACTTTATGTTTTTGGAGCCTTAGGCTTTAATGATTATACAGCACAAGTGTCGTTACGTGATCCTGAGAATCGTACGAAGTATATTGGTACTGACGAAAACTGGGCTTTGGCTGAATCTGCAATTATTGAAGCGGCGGAGGAAAAAGGCTTGCCGACAGTCGTAGAATATGGTGAAGCTGCTTTCTATGGTCCAAAATTGGATTTTATGGTGAAGGATGCTTTAGGTCGTAAATGGCAGTTGGGTACGATACAAGTCGATTACAATTTGCCTGAGCGTTTTGAGTTGGAATATACAGGAAGTGATAACATGAAACATCGCCCTGTGATGATTCACCGTGCACCCTTCGGATCTTTAGAACGCTTTGTGGCTGTATTGATCGAACATTGTGCTGGACAATTCCCATTATGGCTTGCTCCTGAGCAATTTATAGTCTTGCCAGTGTCAGAAAAATATGAAGAATATGCTCAAAATGTTTTGAATTCGCTAAATAATTCCGATATTCGCGGACTGATAGACTTACGTGACGAGAAAGTGGGCAGAAAAATCAGAGACGCCGAAGTGAAAAAGCTTCCTTATATGTTGATTGTAGGGGAAAAAGAGGTGGAAAATGGCACAGTTTCTGTACGTAAACATGGCTCAGTGGAATTAGGAACTATGACTGCTGAGGCATTTAGAGATATATTAATTAAGGAAATAACCGTTTAATTTTTAAACATTTGGCATTAAAAAGACCCGGTGGTCCAAGACCACCAATGAGAAAGAAAGAACCAGATCACCGCATTAATGAGTTAATCAAAGTACCTGAGGTACGTTTGGTAGGAGATAATGTGGAGCAAGGAGTTTTCCCTACGCGCAAAGCGTTAGAGTTGGCTGATGAGTTGGAACTTGATTTAGTGGAGATTTCGCCAAATGCTGTACCGCCGGTTTGTAAGATTATCGACTACAGTAAGTTTGTTTACGAACAGAAGAAGAAACAAAAGGAAATCAAAGCTAATGCAAAACAGACTGTTATTAAAGAAATACGTTTCGGACCTAACTCTGGTGAGCATGATTTTGAGTTCAAATTGAAGCATGCGATTAAGTTTCTAGAAAGTGGAGAGAAAGTTCGTGCTTATGTACACTTTAAAGGTCGTGCTATTGTACACAAAGATCAAGGTGAGATTTTGTTGTTACGCTTTGCTCAGGCTTTAGAAGATTACGGTAAAGTAGAACTTTTACCTAAATTAGAAGGTAAACGTATGTTTTTAACAGTAGCTCCAAAGGCTCCTAAAAAATAATAAGAATTCTAACAGATTGATATAAAATTTATAAGTATTATGCCAAAAGTTAAAACCAATTCCAGCGCAAAGAAACGTTTCAAATTGACTGGAACAGGTAAAATTGCAAGAAAAAACGCTTTCAAAAGCCACATCTTGACAAAAAAGAGCACAAAACGTAAACGTAACTTAACACAAACAAGTTATGTATCTGATGGCGATATGGGCAACGTAAAACGTATGCTTGCTATCGGTAAATAAGTTTTATTCGATTTTATTAATAATAATTTTTTAACCGGGTATAAGGTTGTAAGTTCATTGAAATACATGGCACCTTCTACCAAACTAATTTTAAAAATATGCCACGTTCGGTTAACGCAGTAGCTTCTAGAAGAAGACGCAAAAAAATCCTAGGCCTTGCAAAAGGTTACTTTGGATCACGTAGCAAAGTTTATACTATTGCTAAAAATACAGTAGAAAAAGGTTTACAATACGCTTACCGCGATCGTAAAACCAAAAAACGCGAGTTTAGAGCTTTATGGATTCAACGTATCAACGCTGGAGCTCGTCAACACGGAATTTCTTATTCCCAATTGATCGGTAAATTAAACGCTAAAAACATTGGTTTGAACCGTAAGGTTTTAGCTGACTTAGCTTTAAATAACCCAGAAGCTTTCAAAGCAGTTGTAGACGCAGTAAAATAGAGTTTTTAATCCGCTGTCAATTTGTTAGAGATATTAAAGGAGCCTTTTAGGCTCCTTTTTTTGTTATGATCGTTACTGTATCTTTTTTCGTACGCTATGTGACAAGTATATCCAATACAATGCTGTGTTTCATTTTAGTTCTTGCCCCCAATTATACTCTTGATGCAAGTGACGCTGTATTTTACAAGTTATAGCTCTTTTAGATTTGAAATTAGGTTTGATTTTTGTAGAGCTGTAGAAAACATAGCATTATGACATTAAGAACGATTATATTCGGATTTTCGCTTCTTTTGACCGGAAGTTTGGTGATGGCGGCCAAAGAGCCAGTTTCCAAGGCTCTAACGAACGATGTGGTTAATCAGCAGGGAAAAGTTATCTCAATTGAAGGGGTGAACAATAATCGTACGATAGAGGCCAAAGGGGGGGAGATTGTACAAATAGAAGGTGCTGACAATAAAGTTGTGATCCGTGGCAATGTGAGTAAATTGATTATTGAGGGGAAGGGGAATACTGTAACAGGGAATGACATCACAACGGTGACCATAGAGGGGGCAGACAATATGGTTAATATTGGTTCAGTAGAGACTGTTCAAATTGAGGGAGTCAAAAACCATGTCCATTATAAGTCTACGAAGAACAAAACTGGACAAGTAAAAGTGTCTACTGAAGGCGCGGATAATATGGTTATGAAAGTGAAATAGTGAATAAAGAAAATGAGCTAATACAAAAGCATTAGCCCATCGTTCAAGTATTTTTTATAATTACAATTTACTTTCTCTTTTCTTCTTTTTCTTAACGACTTTAGGCATCTGAGCCCTTTTTGCTTCATATTGTCGCTCAATGTATTGTATAATTTCTGAGGCAATATCTTTTTTTGTCGCTTTCTCGATGCCTTCCAAACCTGGAGATGAGTTTACTTCCAATACCAGAGGGCCCCTGTCAGAAGGAATCATATCCACACCGCAAACCGTTAGTCCTAATTGCGCGGCAGCAGCGATTGCTGTCTCTCTTTCGGCTTTATTTAATCGAATAATCTGGGCAGTGCCACCCCGATGGATATTTGACCTAAACTCACCCTCTTTGGCAGTACGTTTCATCGCGCCAACAACTTTGCCGTCAACCACAAAAGCCCGGATATCCGAGCCTTTTGATTCTTTAATAAACTCTTGGATCAGGATGTTGTTACCCAGGCCGTAGAACGCTTCAATAACAGAAGAGGCCGCTTTTTTAGTTTCGGCAAGTACTACACCGATGCCTTGAGTTCCTTCCAATAATTTAATGACCAATGGGGCTCCGCCAACCATATTGATAAGATCGTCTACATCGGAAGCCGTACGTGCAAACCCTGTAATAGGTAGACCGATACCAGCACCGGATAAAATTTGTAGACACCTTAATTTGTCTCGCGATCGCGTAATGGCTTGACTGGGATTCGCAGAAATGACATCCATGACCTCAAATTGTCTAACGATGGCAGATCCATAGAATGTTACCGATGCGCCTATTCGGGGAATAATGGCGTCAATATCACTCAGATCCTGACCTTTGTAATGGATACTTGGTTTACCTTGCTGAATACCGACATAACACTTGCTGTGATCAATGACAACACATTCGTGTCCTCTTTGTTGTGCGGCTTCTACGAGACGACGAGTAGAGTATAAACTCTTTACTGTCGATAATACGGCAATTTTCACGATTTGTATAATGAGTATATTTTGTGCTAAGATAACAAAATAGCTTGGCTATTTGTTTTTATTTTGCCAAGGCCTTCACGGAGAGATTTTCTTTGGAAACATCGACCAAAAACCTTTTGTTTAAGAAGTTTTTACCCAAAAGCATAGGGTAGGTCATTTGTGATCTATTTCTAAAGGAGATTTTAATGCTAAATACCTGGTTATATAATGTTGCTGTTGTACGGATATAGTAACGCTTTTCTTCTTGGCCAAAAGAACTTTTTACGAGTTTTGTTCGATAGAGTTTTAACTTTAGTGTTTTTGTCTCTTTTGTCTCAAAATCTATGATCAGTTCGCAGATGATCCAGTCTTGACCATCCTCATTAATGATCTTGTATGAATTGCAGTGTAGTACCGACGATGCCGCACCGGTATCGACTTTTGCTTCTATACCATATATTCCCAATTCAGGTAAATCAAGGGTCTCTTTCCAGCCCACAAGAAGTTTTTCTTTCATGTATACCAAATTGAAAATAAAATCCTTGTCTCCTAGGTATGTAGGGGACAAGGATAAAAATCTTTTATTCGTAGATAAATTCTCCGTAAGGAGAGGTTATAGTTACTTTTTTGGATGCAGATTCCTCTACACGGCCTATGATTTGAGCCGGAATCCCGAATGACTCTGAAATGGCGATGATATCCGATGCAATCGATTCAGGTACATATAATTCCATACGGTGTCCCATATTAAATACTTTGTACATTTCTTTCCAGTCTGTATTGGATTCTTTCTGTATTAATGCAAAAAGAGGTGGAATCGGGAAAAGATTATCTTTGATGACATGCACATTATCGACGAAGTGCAAGACTTTTGTTTGCGCTCCACCTGAGCAATGTACCATTCCATCAATTTGCGAACGGTACTTGTCTAGTATCTGTTTGATAACAGGCGCATAAGTACGTGTAGCGGAAAGGACTAGCTTACCTGCGGTTATTTTTTCTCCTGTTTCAACTTCAATTTCATTTGTAAGATCTTGACTTCCGGCGAAAACTAAATTGTAAGGAACAGCCGGGTCATAAGCTTCCGGGTATTTTTCAGCTACTTTTTTGTTAAATACATCATGACGTGCAGAAGTTAGTCCATTGGAACCCATTCCGCCATTGTATGCCTGTTCATAGGTTGCTTGTCCATTCGATGCTAAGCCTACAATGACGTTACCGCCTTTGATGCGATGATTTGAAATAACATCTTCACGTTTCATCCGACAGGTTACTGTACTATCAACAATGATGGTGCGAACAAGGTCGCCAACATCAGCCGTTTCGCCACCAGTAGAATAGATGCCGATTCCCAAACCTCGAAGTTCCGCCAGAATCTCTTCTGTACCATTAATGATTTCAGCAATCACATCTCCATGAATGAGGTTTTTATTTCTGCCAATCGTGGACGATAAAAGAATGTTATCGATGGCACCCACACAAAGTAAGTCATCAATATTCATGATAATCGCGTCTTGTGCGATACCTTTCCAAACTGAAATATCACCAGTTTCCTTCCAGTATACATAAGCCAATGAAGATTTGGTACCAGCACCATCCGCATGCATAATATTACACCAGTCTGGGTCTCCCCCCAAAATATCTGGAATTATTTTGCAAAATGCTTTGGGAAACAGACCCTTATCTATATTTTTTATCGCATTGTGCACATCCTCTTTCCCTGCGGATACGCCGCGTTGATTGTATTTTAAATCTGACATCTTACGGCAAAAATAAGCAATAGGACTGAATTAATGAATCTTATTCGTGTAATTTAATCACTTATTATTATCCGCCAATGTGCAATCAAATTTTCGAGATTGCATCTTGCGTTCGCTGGACTTGTGCTGGGTAAGCATCGGTAAATAATGTCTTCTCTTTTGTTGAAATGCTTTAAGTATAAACTGTATGCTTTTTGCCCGTTGAAAATAATTTGTGTGATTTTAGGGTGGGTCTCTAGCAGCTCAGCAATCGGATTGGGGCGTTCATCTTGTATGGCTAAATCCATGCTTCCAGGCCGAGAGGCTTCAGCACAAACATCCCAAAGACCAATATGGTTTCTGAGTAAGATATTTATCCGCTCTGTATAACTTATCCGCTGAGGTGCATTAAGCAGATATTCAATGACTTTCCAAAATCGATTTTGGGGATGTGCATAATATTCATTTTCTGCTAATGATTTATCTCCTGGTAACGAGCCAAGTATGAGCGTTTGGGTTGTGCAATTCACGATGGGTAGAAAAGATTTTTTAAGCATATTCAAAAATATAAATTTTACTATTTCATTTGAAAAATTAAAAATAGTATAGTATATTTATGATAGTAAAATGATATCAAAAATATATTAACAAATTATGGAAAAACTAATTAAACCCATGTCAGGCTATTTAGCTTTATTGATAGCGGTATTTTCATTTGTAGCAGCGATATTCTCATTTGCCAACGTCGAGGAAAGTTCACTGTATGTCGTATTGGGAGTAGCGTTGATGATTGCTACTTTTTTTATCCTTAAAGGACTGATGATTATTAATCCCAATCATTCCCGTGTACTCAATTTCTTCGGAAAATATGTAGGTACGGTTAAAGAAAACGGTCTGTTTTTTGTAAATCCCTTATATTCGACCATTAAAATAAGTCTTCGGTCGGATAACTTACAGGGACAGACACTGAAAGTAAATGACAAGATGGGAAATCCAATCGAGATTGGAGCAGTGATTGTATGGCAGGTAGGAGACACCTATAAAGCTGCTTATGATGTCAGTAATTATACCTCTTATGTACGCACGCAAAGTGAAGCTGCAGTGAGGCATTTGGCCGGAAGCTTTCCGTATGATAACTTGGAAGATGAAGGAGCGGAGATCACTTTACGTGAAGGTGGGGATACAGTCAATCATATTCTTGAACAAGAATTGTCTGATCGGTTGGCTCCAGCCGGGGTTATTATTAAAGAGGCGAGAATCAGTCATTTGGCTTATGCTTCCGAAATAGCAGGTGCTATGCTCCAAAGGCAACAAGCGGCAGCAATTGTGGCCGCTAGGGCAAAGATCGTAGACGGTGCTGTCGGAATGGTGGAAATGGCCCTACATAAGTTATCTGAAAAAGATATTGTAGAGCTCGATAACGAGAAAAAAGCGGCGATGGTCAGCAATTTAATGGTCGTACTCTGTGGAGAAAAAGCAGCGACACCAATTGTAAATACAGGTACTTTGTACCAATAAACGAAGTAAAATGGCGGATAAGAAAAACTTTATGCTACGCTTAGACGACCAGATGTACAAAGCATTGGAAAAATGGGCTGCAGATGAGTTTAGAAGTGTTAATGGGCAGATCGAATATCTTTTATATAAAGCGCTGCAAGAAAATAAAAGGGTGGGTACAGAAAAAAAGACTGCCGATAAGAAATAACATAGAGTAAGGAATGAAAACTTGTACCTTTGGCTTCGAAATAGGCGAAACCAAAGGTACTTTTTGTTTAAAATTTTAATGATAGGATATGAAGGTTAATCCAGCGTACAAGTTATTGGTCGTAAGTACAAGCACGATTCATGGTAGTGATTTTTTAGCTTATATTAAGCACGATTTTGTAGAATTTATTCAGTCCGATGAATTATTATTTATTCCATTTGCGAGACCTTCTGGAATTTCGTTTGATGCCTATACCGCTAAAGTGCAAGATGCGTTGAAAGATAAGGGGGTAACGGTTAGGGGAATACATGAGTTTCCTAATATGAAGAAGGCTATTCAGGATGCCAAGGCTATTTTTATTGGCGGTGGGAATACATTTTTACTGTTAAAAACCTTATATGAACTGGATTTGGTCGAGCAATTGCGTGTACAAGTAGCAAAGGGAATTCCATACGTCGGCACATCAGCCGGTTCCAATTTAACAGGGCTGACTATTGGAACTACAAATGACATGCCTATTGTTTATCCGCCTAGCTTTGATGCGCTTGGTTTTTTACCATTTAATATCAATCCACATTACTTGGATCCAGATCCAAAGTCCACACATAGAGGGGAAACGAGAGAAACGCGGATTAAGGAATTTCATCAATTGAATATGCAGCCCGTCATTGGTTTACGTGAAGGTAGCTGGTTGTATGTAAATGATGGAAAAATACATCTACAAGGTAATTTGGCTGCGCTGCTTTTTAGGCCGGGCCTAGAGCCAATAGAACTACCGCCTGGATTAATTAATTTTTAAGCTATTGTAAAATCTATAGCGATATTAAACCAAATACATCCATTAACGTAGTAGTAGGGGATTTAGGGTCGTATTAGCCAGAACTATCATTAAAAAATAGTGTTTCTATTTGTTGGAAATAATACAAAATAAGCTACTTTTGCCGTAAATCCATTAATTATCTTCCAATGGAACAAAATTCAGCATTACACCCAGCCGATATCGCAGAAGAAATCTCGCGTCTAAATAAAGGGGAACAACATCAGCAATTTATGAACTATCCTTTGGAGGATAGATTAGAAATCTTTTGTTTTTTTGAATTGGATGTTCAGTACACGTTGATCAAATCAATGACAGAACATGAACTTTCTGAATTGCTGAATAATCTGAAGCCGGATACCCGAAATGATCTGTTTTCGGAACTTCCAGATGATCTAATTAAATACCTGATCAATCTTTTGAATGAGCGGGAGAAGCAGATGGCTTTGGAACTGATCGGTTACAAGGAGGATAGTATTGCCCGCCTGATGACGCCAATGTATGTGCAGGTTCGTCCTTATTATACTGTTGACGACGTCTTTCGGCATATCAAGGTGTTCGGGAGAAAGGCTGAGACGCTCAACTTCATCTATGTAGTTGATGAGAAAAATGTCTTGATCGACGATTTGAAAATTGGTCAATTACTGCTATCGGATGCGTCAACAAAGATTTCTGATCTGATTGACTATAATTTTGCTGCGATTAAAGCATCAACACCTATGGAAGAAGCTTTTGAAATTTTTCAAAAATATGATCGAAGTGCCCTGCCTATCGTTACTGAAGCTGGGGTATTAGTCGGAATTGTCACATTTGACGACGTGTTAGACCGAATCGAAGATCGGGATACGGAAGATATACAGCGATTTGGGGGTATGGAAGAATTGGATCTGGCGTATACGAGAACGCCCTTGCTTCAATTGATTCAAAAAAGGGCAGGCTGGTTGATCATCTTGTTTTTCAGTGAGATGCTTACAGCGTCGGCAATGGGATTTTTTGAAGGAGAATTGGAAAAGGCCGTTGTATTGGCTCTATTTGTTCCTTTGATTATATCCAGTGGTGGTAATTCAGGGTCACAGGCAGCATCTTTGATTATCCGTGCGATGGCTCTTGGTGAATTGAAGCTTAAGGATTGGTGGTATGTGATGAAGCGTGAAGTTTCTTCGGGTTTAATTCTAGGAGGAATATTGGGTACGATTGGTTTTCTACGTATACTGGCTTGGCATTTTCTTGGCCTATATGATTATGGTCCTTACTGGATTGCAATTGGTTTTACGGTAGCAGTTTCCCTATTGTTTATCGTGCTATGGGGAACGCTATCAGGTTCGTTTATTCCATTTATTTTACGTCGATTCGGTTTGGACCCTGCTACAGCGTCGGCACCATTTGTTGCTACGCTTGTGGACGTATCGGGATTAATCATCTATTTCACTGTCGCTGCTTTCTTTTTGCAGGGAAAGTTACTATAGTTCGATACTAAAGTTAACCATCCAGAGCCTAAATTATACCGCTCATTTAAGGCTCTTTTTATTGAATAATTTCTTATTTTAGTAGTAAACTTCTTCCGTTAAAACTTTCATTTGTATTTGCTTTATAGAGGGCATTTCCTGAGCGATACATTTGTAGTTAAATTCGTCCATATTGATTATAGTTATTATACGTATAGAACTTGTAAGCACAGATCCTGTTTATAAATTTAGTCTTCGGTAGAGTTTTTCCTTTAAACCTCCTTTTTGCGCAATATAAATTCCTTTTTTCCCTGAAAAGATAAACGCGGCTATACATGCTATTGCTATAAATAAAATAGTTTGGCTCCCAAATAATTCATAGCCCATGACAATACAGGCGAGCGGGGTATTTGTAGCGCCTGAAAATAAGGCTACAAAGCCCATTGCAGCCAGAAGGCTGATGGGAAGTGGAATAATGGTGCTTAATGCACTACCTAAAGTTGCCCCGATAAAAAATAGCGGGGTGACTTCTCCGCCTTTAAACCCAGCCGAAAGGGTGAAAGTCGTCAATAGTAACTTGATGAAAAAGTCATAATAGTTCGACTGATCAACGAATGCGTTCTGAATCATCGGGATGCCAAGTCCAATATATTTGCTGCTGTGAGATATGGTAACAATGAGTACCAAAACAATACCGCCGATCACAGGCCTTAGTAGCGTTGCTCTAATTCGTTTAAATTGCACGCTAAAGAAGTCGCTGGTAAATGTAAAAAGCCATGCGGTGATACCGAATAGAATGCCTGCGATGAGACTAAATCCAATATTGGTCAACGTTAATATAGGAATAACATCATGAATTGGATAATGGGTATGCGGAATATTCCATAATTGACAACTGAAGTTCGCAAGATAGGCGGTAAATAAACAGGGAAGGATACCGAAATATCTTTTTTTCCCAATGAGTAGGACTTCCAGACCGAATATCGTTCCGGCGAGCGGGGTACCAAACACAGCGGCAAATCCTGCAGTGATGCCGATCGAAATTAAGATGCGACGTTCAGTTTTATCGAAGTCAAACCAGCGATTAAGCTGATCGGAAACCGCTCCACCTATCTGTACAGCAGTTCCTTCACGACCTGCAGAACCCCCAAACAGATGTGTAAGTAAAGTTCCGAATAGGACAAGAGGCGCCATGATAAGCGGGATGCGGCGTTGGGGATGAAGGTATTCTTCAATCAGCAGGTTATTTCCTTTGCTTGATGTATTGCCCCAATACTTATAGGACAATGCAATGGCAAATCCCGCTAATGGAAGTCCATAAATTATCCAGTGATTAGCTTCTCGGTACTGCGTTACACAATTGAGGGAAAAGAGAAAAAATGCACAAATAGATCCTACGATGAAACCTATCGCACTACAAGAGATAATCCATTTAAGAAGAAAATGAAGATTGCTTTCATTTGAATGTGCCATAGCCATAAGTCTATACTTTATATAAATTGTTGTTTTATAAAAATAGTAGACGTCATTAGCTTATTAGGGCGGTTCAGGGCAGACATCATTGCCGTATTTACTTCAAATCTACAAAAAGCGAATGATAATAGCAACCCAGCCTGCGATCATAAATAATCCGCCGAGCGGCGTAATTGGGCCAAGAAACTTTAGATTCTTTTTCCAGTATTCAGCAAACGATAGAAAATAAATACTTACAGAGAATAAAAGAGTTCCTAGTGTGATCAGATAAAATGCTACTCGTTCAGACTGAAGCTCAAAGTGGAAATTGAATCCTAGAATCAATAGGGTTAGCGCAGCATACATTTGATATCGAACGCCGACCTCAAAGGATTCCAGTTTTTCAGCAGATAGGATTTTTTTGAATGCATGGGCTCCAAATGCACCTAGGATAATAGCGAGGCCGCCAAATAGGGCGGCTGTGATAATAACAACGTTTTGCATGCCTAAATTTACTAAATTGCGGGTTTAATCATATCAATATGAAGGATTCCATAATCGGGGTAGGGCTCGGAGATTTGTTTAAATCCTAATTTTTCATAAAAGGGTTTTAAATGAAATTGCGCGCCTATCTGTATCTCACCTTCACCGAATTCTTTATAGAGCGATTCGATAGAATGCATCATTAATTTTTTACTCAGACCGGTTCCGCGCGCTTCCTCGGCGACGATAACGCGACCAATGGAAGCCTGTGGGTAGGAAATGCCCGGAGGAACTAATCTCGTGTATGCCATAATACGATCATCTTGTTCTGTCCACAGATGTAGACAAGCAAAATCTTTATCGTCCAATTCAGGATATAAACATTCTTGCTCCAAAACAAACACTTCCATTCGAAGCTTTAAAATACGATATAATTCATTCGTGTTGAGTTCGTCAAAACTCTTTAGATTCCACTGATAAGCCATAATTGAAATAAAAACAGAGTCAAATTATGTAATCGATATGGCTGGAAAGACATATCCAATTTAATTTGACTCTATTGATTTGAGCGTTTTATGCAAGAAGACTTTTAACAACTTCAGAGATGGTTTTTCCATCTGCTTGTCCAGCAAGCTTTTGATTAGTGGCGCCCATCACTTTACCCATATCCTTAATGGAAGAAGCTCCTGTTTCGGCGATAATTGCTTTGACTATGGTTTCTACTTCTTCTTTGCTTAACTGTTTTGGTAGATAAGCCTCAATTACTTTCTCTTCCTCAACTTCAATTTCATAAAGATCTTCGCGGTTTTGACTTTTATAAATTTCAGCAGATTCGCGACGTTGTTTTACAAGTTTTTGTAAAACTTTAATCTCTGCCTCCTGGCTAAGATCTTCGGCATGACCCTTTTCTGTCTTTGCTAATAGGATAGCTGCTTTAATTGCACGTAAACCACGTAATTTTGCCGTGTCTTTTGCGATCATTGCCGCTTTAATGTCTTGGTTTATTTGTATTTCTAATGACATGATATTTAAATTATTTTCGATTGACAATGGTGCCCGTTGCTTGCGCTGTAGGCATTATTAATAGATCGTTGATATTGACATGTGCCGGTCTGGTAATGACGAAAAGGATCGTTTCGGCAATATCTTTCCCTGTAAGGGGTTGTACACCATTGTAAACATTTTTAGCTTTTTCGCGATCTCCATGGAAACGAACTTCCGAAAACTCTGTTTCCACCATTCCTGGGTCGATAGAGGTTACTTTAATCCCCTGAGGTAGCAAATCAATACGCATAGCTTTCGTCAACGCATCAACAGCGTGTTTGGTGGCACAGTACACATTTCCATTCGGATAAACTTCTTTTCCCGCAATAGATCCCAAATTAACAATATGAGCGCCGTTTTCAGTATCCATGAGTGGTATCACGGCGTTACTTACATACAATAGGCCTTTGATATTGGTATCAATCATTCTGTCCCAATCGCCGATATCACCATCTTGGATGGGATCCAATCCTTGACTTAGACCCGCATTGTTGATGAGTATATGTATTTTTTTCCATGCTGCTGGCAGACCATCAATTTGATGCGCAACCTGTTCTTGGTTTCGAACATCAAGTTCAAAAATATGGATTTGAATTGTAGGGTAGGAAGCGAGCAATGTATTTTTTAATGTTTCTAAACGGTTTAACCTGCGCGCGCAAAGTAAAAGATTATAACCCTCTTTTGCTAAAACTTCGGCGCAAGCTTGACCGATGCCTGAACTTGCTCCTGTAATAAAAACTGTTTTAGTCATATAGTGTAACTCGTTGTTATAAAAAATTAATCCAATTTGACTCAATACCACTTCGTAGATGTCGCTATTTTGTAGCAATATAAATCGTACAGATGCCAAATGTCTGTGGTCTAACGATTGTTTCGTTAAAACCTGCTTTTTTGTTTATGGCAACGAACTTTTCTCCATCTGGAAATTGAGCAACAGATTCTGGTAAATATTCATACGCACTGGAATCTTTTGAAAAGAATTTTCCAATAGTTGGTGTGATAAACTTAAAATAAAAATTATACAGCTGCTTAATAGGGAATTTCTTTGGATTCGAAAATTCTAAAATAACAGCCTTTCCACCGGGTTTTAAGACACGGTATATATCTGATAGGCCTTTTTCCAGGTTCTCAAAGTTCCGGACACCAAACGCTACGGTAACAGCATCGAACGTATTGTCTTCAAATTGAAGCCTCTCGGAGTCCCCTAGTGCTATTTCAAATTGATTCTCGAGGCCCTTACTTGCAATTTTTTTCTTGGCAACCTCAAGCATTCCTTGTGATATGTCTACCCCAATGATCTTTTTGGGATTCAAGATTTTAATTGATTCCAATGCAAAATCACCGGTTCCTGTCGCTACATCCAACATCAGTTGCGGTTTTATGGACTTTAAGGCATTGATGGCTTTTTTGCGCCATATAATGTCAATACCCAAAGACATGAAGTGGTTTAAAAAATCATAGGAATGAGAGATATTGTCAAACATATCTGCTACCTGTTTTTTCTTACCGTCGTTGGTATCTTTATAGGGTTTTAATGTTGAAGAGTCGTGCGTCATTTTACAAATATACGATATATGAGTATTTTTTAGTGCTTAAAGAGGGATTTGTTTTCATACGAAAGTCGGTTTGTTTTGATGCTAGTCATGGTCATAGATTTATTTTTTAGCATTTTGCTTATTCACAACAGCTTAAGTTATTAACATTTTCTAATGTACTGACTTTGAGTGTTGATTATTTGTTTTCAACATCTTTTCAACATTCATTGTTGAAAAGATGTTGTGTAAATCTGTGTCCTTCAAAGCTTTTGAGGGTTTTGGCAATGATCATTGAATTTCGCTGTGTGAAACTACGCATGGTTGTAAATTTTATTTTTTATACATTTGTTATCCTATCTACAATTTATACGGATAGCAAAGCTATATTTCTGATATAATATCATGATGAACGACAGTAATTTTGAAGCGAATAACACGGATAATAACAAACGGGGTAATTACGGCGGACGTCGTACCAAATTAAATAATTTGGTGAGTGGTTTGGGTAAACTTCCGCCGCAGGCAGTGGATCTTGAGGAAGCTGTTTTGGGAGCTTTAATGCTTGAAAAGAATGCGCTGAGCGAAATTATTGATATTCTCAAACCGGAATCATTCTACAAAGAATCACATCAAAAGATCTTTGAAGCGATTTTCGGTCTTTTTCAAAAAACTTCTCCAATTGATATATTAACCGTTACCTCGGAGCTTAGACGGATGGGGGCTCTTGAAATGGTCGGTGGTGCCTATTATATTACGCAATTGACAGATCGCGTGGTTTCGGCAGCTAATATTGAGTATCATGCACGTATTATTTCACAGAAATATATTCAGCGTGAGCTTATCAAGGTTTCTACGGAAATTATCAATAGTTCATATGATGAAACCTCAGATATTTTTGATCTTTTGGATCATGCCGAGAAAAGCTTATTTGATATCGCGCAGAATAACTTACGGAGAGATTCCCGAAAAATGGACGATATCATGCGTGAGGCGATTTCTAATCTTGAGATGCTGCGCGACCGTACAGATGGTTTAACCGGAGTGCCTTCTGGCTTAACAGCACTGGATCGTATGACATCCGGCTGGCAGCCTTCTGATCTTGTTATTATTGCGGCACGTCCAGCGATGGGAAAGACCGCATTTGTACTTTCTGTAGCGCGTAATGCCGCTGTGGAGCATGGTAAAGCCGTTGCTGTATTCTCGCTGGAGATGTCGTCTGTTCAGCTTGTCAATCGTCTTATTGCCGGTGAAACCGAAATTGAGCAAGAAAAATTAAAAAAAGGAAATCTTGCTGACCATGAATGGCAACAATTACATTCGCGAATTGGTCGTTTAACGGATGCGCCTATTATTATTGATGATACGCCGGCGTTGAACGTGTTCGAATTTAGAGCTAAATGTAGGCGCTTAAAGGCACAATACGATATTCAAATGGTGATCGTCGATTACCTGCAGCTAATGCATGGAAAGGCTGAAGGTAAAGGTGGGGGGAATCGCGAACAAGAGATCGGTAGTATTTCCCGTGCTTTGAAATCTGTGGCTAAAGAGTTAAATATTCCTGTGCTTGCATTGTCGCAGCTGAGTCGTGCCGTAGAGTCAAGACCAGGAAATAGTAAGCGTCCTATGTTGTCCGATTTACGGGAGTCTGGTTCTATTGAGCAGGATGCGGATATGGTTCTTTTCTTATATAGACCCGAATATTATGGTTTGACAGAAGATGAAGAGGGGCGTCCTACTGCCGGTGTCGGTGAAGTTATTATTGCAAAACACCGTAATGGGGAGACTGGAATTGTACCACTTCGCTTTGTGGGTAAATTTGTAAAGTTTGTGGATTTAGAAGATGAGTTTTCGGGTCTTGGTGGTGGAGATGGATTCGGCGATTCACCGTCCACATTTTCTGCTTCAGCATTGAATCCGTCACCAAACTTTGCTGATGATTTTAGTGCTGGTGGCTTCAGTGGAGGTATTACGATGCCATCTCGAATGAACGACATGCCTGATGATGCGCCATTTTAGCGATTAATTTTACATAAGTATTCCTAAATAACAGAAAAAACCGAATGATTTAATTCGGTTTTTTCGTTTAAAACGGCATGTGCCGTATACTGCTGATGTGGAGGGGTTGTTATCGAGGTAGGGTATTAGTATCGCCGATTTTCTGTATTGTGTGGTTTGTTTGATACACTTGTTAAATGCAGAATAGATGAAAAGTGAATGAATATAGGAATAGTTGGAGTACAATTTTTGCCTTTTTGATTGGGTTTATTTTAAATAAATTAGAAGTTTACTTAATTTGTACACATACCCAATTTATTAAGATTTTAGGGCTTGGCTAAAGGTCGTGATTCGATTTAAAATTGTCGGAAAAAAGACAAGCGAAATTTTTTGCAAACACTTATAAAACGTCTAGATGAAGATAACATTACTTTGCATAGGTAAGACGGATGAAAAATACCTGATTGAGGGAATTGAAAAATATACGAAGCGATTAAAGTTTTATGTCAACTTTAATATTGTTGTTCTACCCGACATCAAAAATGTTAAAAGTTTTTCTGCTGAACAGCAGAAAGACAAAGAAGCCCTTTTGATTTTAAAGCAGCTACAGCCCCAAGATTTTGTTGTCTTATTGGATGAACATGGAAAAGAATTTAGATCTTTAGAGTTTTCTGTTTATCTGGAGAAGATGATGATACAAAGTGTCCAACATCTGGTGTTTGTTATAGGAGGGCCTTATGGTTTCGATCAAAAAATTTATGATCGAGCGAAGTCAAAAATCTCACTATCCAAAATGACATTTTCCCACCAAATGATCAGATTGTTTTTTACAGAGCAGCTATATCGAGCTTTTTCCATTATGAAAGGCGAGCCTTATCATCACGAATAATATGGAAAAAAGTTGTTAACTTCATCATGATTAAAAACAAGCTTATGAATTTGCCAAATAAACGAGATTACCACTATAAAAGTGATGAAGGAGAGAGAAATAGCCAATTGAATAAATACATTATGATTGCTTGTATTATTATAGTGATCATATTGGCATTTTTTTTTGCATAGGTTGATACCCCGCTATACGGATATTATTAGTAAAAGAAATAAATCTCTTACTTAATATCCGTATGGAGGATATCAGCAGATGATTTTAATGAAAATTTGATTGAAGTATTTAAGCTAAAGCGCTTAAATTTTTGGAGAAGGTTGGCAGGTTTTGCGCGTAGTTTTCGGGGTAGCGTTGTTTACGAATCCCCAGTTAGTCATGTAGAACGACAAAGGATTGATCTCTAATAATTTTTTCATTTTTTCTTTTTTAACCATATAATAATTTATTGATACGCTATTATAAAACAATAATCGAGCCAAATTGTGTTATTTGCCATTTTTGGCTAAATAAAGACCTGCTTTACTGGGGTTATTTGTGAATGGGAATTTATGTCTAATTGAAAAGAGCAACCCAGTGGAAAAGGGTTGCTCTACATCAATTCATTTATTTTTTATCAATCTTATATAATTTTCCGAGGTCTGTTATAGCATACAAAGCCCCATCTTTACCCTGTGTAATATCTCTAAATCGCTGTCCTTCATTACCTAGTAGACGTTCTTCTCCAACCACCTTGTTATCTTTTAGTATAATTCTAGCGATATGCATACTGCTTAGTCCGCAAATGAAGAGATTATTCTTCCATTCTGGAATGTTTTGGCCAGTATAGAAAGCTATTCCACTAGGGGAGAGGACAGGATCCCAGTAATAAACAGGTTGTTCTAAGCCATCTTTCTGCTGTATACCCTCACCAACTTTATCCCCTTTGTATTCGATGCCATATGTAATTGTTGGCCACCCGTAATTCTTACCAGATTCAATTCTATTCAATTCATCACCTCCACGTGGACCGAATTCGGTTTCCCAAAGATCGCCAGTTTCCGGATGTAGGGCGAGTCCCTGAGGATTGCGATGTCCATAGCTAAAAATTTCAGGACGTGCATTCGAATTGGCCAAAAATGGGTTCCCTTGGGCAGGTTGTCCATCGGTGGTAATACGTAAAATCTTTCCTAATGCTGCATTTAAATCCTGAGCCAAAGGTCTTGTAACTAAATCAGACCTTTCGCCTGTGCTGACAATAATATTTCCATTTTTGTCAAATATAATGCGTCCGCCATAATGCAAGTTGCCTTTATGAGCAGGAGTTGCTTGATAGATCACCTTAGCACCTTCTATGGATTTTTCGTCGGCCGATAATTTTCCTTTGGCAACTGCAGTTAATGTTCCGGCCGCTGTGTTATCGGAAAAAACCCAATATACCATGCGGTTTGATTCGAAATTTGGATCAAGTCGTACACCCAAAAGTCCTCCTTGCCCGCTACTATTGACGGGAGGTAAACCCTTGATTGGTTCACTTAATTCACCATCTTTTGTTGCAATTCTAAAATCGCCCTCTTTTTCTGATATCAATAATCGGCCATCAGGCATTGCGGTAATGCCCCAAGGTGATTTTAATCCCTCTGCAATCACTTTACCTTCATAAGGTGTGGTAGTTTTCGCACCCTGAATTCTAGTTTGTCCAGCAAATGCCGGCTTATAATTTGTGTTTGCCTTTTGTGTTTCTACAGCAGGATAGCTCGTTGTATCCACGGGAGCATTCGCACTGCTATCCGAACCTGAAGCCGAACTAGCAGGACTTGAATTACATGCCGTCAATCCTAATGATACTGTTAAAAGGCTTATAGTCAATTTGGTTTTCATTATCAGTAAGTTATTTGGTTTGATTATCGATTTGAAGATATTAAAAATTAACGAGATATTATTTTAAAGGGATGTAATATTATAAATAAGATGAGTACATAACATAATGAAGACATATGGATCTAGACCGATCCTTTGACAGACGGTTATAACTCGACATTATCTTTCCGAAAGGCAACTATTTATGATCTGCTGTAGCTCACTATCCTTGTTGACATAATAGTCACTTATATCCAAAATCGTATTGGTGTTTAAATTATAAGTACATACAGGAAGGTAATTGGGCTCTGCAGAAGTTTCTAACGTTTTAAAATACTCCGCACTTTCCTGAATACTTGAAAACTCTTTAGATTCGCAATGCTGTGTATCCTGATTATATGCAATGGTTATAAAGTTCTTTTTCATTTTATTCACCTTTTATTGACAGAATAACGAAAATTGCAGCGTAAAAGTTTTAGAAATTTTTCAATTTTAAAATTGGTATCTTCGAATTTATCAAACGATTATATGGCTAGCGACTATTGATTTTCCAAAAAATATCGTTGCTTTGCTTTCAAAATCATGCGGGTCATCAGTCGTGTAGAATGTCAATTGTTCATCTTGGGAACAAAGTATCTCAATTTCTTTATGTCTATTCAGATAGTCTTTTAAGCTAGCCGCGACAATGGGACCCTGGGAGATAATCTGAATATGGTTTGGTACATACTTCTCTATTACAGGCAATAATAACGGGTAATGCGTGCAAGCAAGCACTATGGTGTCAATCTGAGCCGATTGTTGTAACAGTTCCCGTATATCCTTTTCGACAAAATAATGAGCGCCTTTGGTATTCATTTCATTGTTCTCTACTAATGGCACCCAAAAAGGGCAGTCATGTTGAAAAACCTCAATTTCAGGGTTAAATTTGTGAATTTCTATTTTATAGGATTCTGAATTGACTGTACCCGTAGTTGCTAAAATACCAATTTTATTGGTTTTAGTAAAATTATGAACCATTTCGGTAGTGGGTCTAATTACTCCGAGTACGTTCTTTCCGGGGGGAAGGTCATTTTGTTGAATGGTTCTTAATGCTTTAGCTGAAGCTGTATTACAGGCCAATATAATGAGGTTACATCCCAAGTCGAATAGTTTAAAAACACATTGTTTGGTGTAATTATAAACGGTCTCAAACGATCGTGTACCGTAGGGAACACGAGCATTGTCACCTAAATAGATATAATCATATTGAGGCAAAAGGTGTTGAATTTCTTTAAATACGGTGAGACCGCCATAACCAGAATCAAAAATACCAATAGGACCGGAAGTTTTTAAATTATTCATAACGCACTGTTATATATTCCTTCACTTATAACAGTGCGTTACAAGATTCAGATTTATTGTAGCAAAGATGGTTTCTCTTTATATATTTTCCAAATTAATTCGCCAAATAATGTATTCGTCCAGGCAAACCAATGTCTTGTGAATTTTTTAGGATCATCTTTATGAAAAGATTCATGCATAAATCCGGTTCCACCATGGGTATTTACCAGCGTCTTAATACAGTTACGAATCTCCTCATCACTTGTCGAGGTCTGTGCGCGCATGATAATGGACATCGGCCAGATCATATCTCTGCCTATGTGAGGACCACCAATTCCTTCTGCTGCCGTTCCTTTGAAAAAGAATGGATTTTTATCGGACAGCACAAAGTTACGCGTACGTTGATAAACTTCATTATTGATATCGACAGCCCCTAAGTACGGTAAGGCCAGTAGGCTGGGAATATTGGCATCATCCATCATCAGATGACTTGAAAACCCGTCCACTTCGAAGGCATATATACGACCTAGTGTTGGGTGATCTATTATGCCGTACTTATTTACTGCTGCTTCTACCTCGTTTGCGAGCGCTTCCATTTTATCGGCGAGTGCCTTTTCATTTTTGACTTTTTTCAATATCTCTGCAGATTGTCTAAGACTCACAATTGCAAACAAATTGGAGGGAATCAAGAACGAGAATACGGTAGAATCGTCCGAAGGTCGAAAACTAGAACAGATCAATCCAACCGGATTCACGGGATATCCATAACCATCAACCTGCAACGTATCTGATCCTCTTGCGGTAGTGCGCTCAAATTTATAAGGACCGAGGCTGTCTTTTCGTTGTTGCTCAACGAAAGTTTGATATATTTTATGTTGGGCTTCCAGCCATTCCTCATTAAATGGACTACTGTCTTTGGTTTCTTTCCAGTAATGATAGGCTAATCGAATTGGATAGCACAACGAATCGATTTCCCACTTCCGTTCATGAATCCCTGGTTTCATGTCTGTATGATCGCTAAACCATTCGCCCTTTTTGGTTGGATCATTATAAAATGCATTCGCGTAAGGGTCAATATTGATACATTTACTCTGCTTTTGGATTAGTCCAACAATCAGATCCTGTAATTTTTTATCCTTTTTCATAAAGGGAAGATAGGGCCATACTTGCGCACTGCTATCACGTAACCACATGGCGTCTATATCTCCTGTAATGACGTACGTGTAGTTTCTTCCGTTTTGAACATAGGGGAAGACTGTGGTGTCAAGAGTATTGGGAAAACAGTTATTAAATAACCACGACAGCTCCTTATTTTTAACATTTTTCTGAAATTCTACAATTGCATCTTCTATTACTTTACTCGAAAAAAGCCTCTTCTCTTTGACGGTACGGACTGTAGGAAAAGAATGTTCTTGAGCAAATGAAAATTTGCTGGTTAGTGCACCTGCTGTTAACAGGCTTGCGTTTTGGATAAATGCTCTACGCTTCATGCTTATAGGACTGTTTATTTATGATATAAGGTTATTTATTAACATGCAAGATAGAAATATTTTTGAATAAAAGGAATAGCAAATACGATTTAGCATTATAAAATTGACCAAAGATGTGAATTAAGTCATTTTTATTCGGTTAATTTGCGTTTAGGAATGCATTTTGCTATAAAAAACAATCTTTTAAAAAATTTTATGAGGCTTAATATAACAAAAAACAATAATTTACTTCGATTGGCGTTGGCTAGCATTGGAGTAGGTGTTTCCTTAGGAGCTGTTGCCCAAATTAAGAGCCAGCCTTATTCGTATCATTTTTATCAGAAAATGAACGAAGCTGTTTATTCTACGGAAACCAGGATCCATACTTCTGCTAAACCCTTCGTTATTAAAGACTCTTTATTGTTAGCCAAGTTTGATTCAATTCAATCTAACAAACCCGTGTCATCGTCCAACTGGTTTATGCGCAAGATTTTTAATGAGCATCTTATCCAAGTCGAGAAGGACGATTATACGTTCTATGCTGATTTTTTACCAGATCTTTATATGGGAAAAGATATGCTAGGCGATAAACGGCGTACTTGGATGAATAGTAGAGGATTTCAGGTGGGATTAAATGTGGGGAACAAGTTTACATTCAATACGTCAGCATTTGAAAGCCAAGCAGTTTTTCCCAAATATCTGGATGACTACATTGTTGCGAATAAAGTTGTTCCTGGCCAAGGAAATACGAAATTTCAGTCTAAAAATAAAATGGACTGGATGTATGCTACAGCGAGCATGACTTATGACGCACATAAATATATCCAGGCTACTTTGGCTTACGATAAAAACTTCATTGGAGATGGTTATCGCTCCATGCTTCTGTCCGACTTTTCTTCGAACTATGCCCATCTTAAATTGACCGGAACGATAGGAAATGTTCAATACACCTCAATTTGGGCCTATATGAATGATCCAACACACCCTAGACAAGATTTAACGGGCACATATCCTATGGAGGGGCAAAATAATACCCGTTTGGGAGATGGAAAGAAATGGGGGGCTTTTCAATATTTGGATTGGAATGTAACCAATAAATTATCGGTAGGTTTTTTCCAATCCGTTGTTTGGGCCGCGCAGGATGAAGGAGGAAGAAGGGGGTTTGATTTTAGTTACCTAAGTCCAGTTATCTTTATTCGCCCTGTCGAAAGTAACAATACGACTTCGCCGGATAAAATGTTTTTGGGCTTAACTTCCAAGTATAAGCTTCCATATAGATTGACAGCATATGGCCAGTTCTTGTTAGGAGAGTTTACGGCGAAAGAATTTTTTGCAGGAAATGGATACGCACATAATAAATGGGGTGCACAGCTTGGTGTAAGAGGGTATGATATGTTTGGCGTAAAGAATTTAAACTTTCTAGCCGAATACAATACAGCTAGACCCTATACCTACGCGCACTTTAAATCGTATTCAAACTATAGTAACAACGCCGAGCCATTGGCGCATCCAAAAGGCGCAAACTTTAGAGAGCTTGTTGGCCTAGTTAATTATGCATGGGACAGATGGGACTTTTCGGTACAGGGAATGTTTACTCAAAACGGGCTGGATCTACCCGACGGAAGTAACATGGGAGGGAACATCTTTCAGTCCTATAATACAATACCAAACTTATATGGCAATCATATTGCACAAGGTATAAAGAATACTATCTATTATGCAGACGCGAAGGCAGCCTATGTACTTAATCCAAAGTATAATCTTCGTCTAGAGCTCGGATACACCCAACGTTATGCAAAAGCGAAATATGAATCGCCTATCGTCAATAAATCTGGCGTTATCTCATTCGGACTTCGCTCAAGTTTCCGGGCAATTTATAATGATTTATAACAATGATATTCCGATGAAAAAGATCCTTATACTGAATGGCCCAAATTTGAATTTATTGGGTGTAAGAGAAAAATCAATTTATGGTAGCCAGGATTTCGTTAGCTATTTTGAAGCGCTTAAACAGCAGTTTGCAAGTTTGCAACTGCACTATTTTCAAAGCAACTCAGAAGGAGCTCTAATCGATAAGATCCACGAGGTTGGTTTCGACTTTGATGGAATTGTATTAAATGCCGGAGCGTATACACATACCTCCGTTGCGCTTGGCGATGCGATTGCAGCTATTACAACTCCTGTTGTAGAGGTCCACATCAGTAATGTCCACCAAAGAGAAGAATTCCGCCATCATTCGTTTTTAGCGAAGAACTGTCAAGGCGTAATTTGTGGTTTTGGTTTGGACAGCTATCGATTAGGCATCGAAGCTCTTATCAAATAAAAAGCGGGAATTTTCCGCTTTTTTATTTGATAATTAATTACTCCATTCTAACCAATAAGAGTTCTAATTTGGGCTTCGTCTGATCTGATCTGCTCTCTCATTGCTTCTAACGATTCGAAACGTTCATCATGACGGATAAAATGAAGGAATTTTACACGCAGTGTTTTGCCGTAAATATCCTGATCGAAATCAAAGAGGCTGATTTCAATAGCTCGGTTCATACCATCGACGGTGGGTCTAGTTCCTATATACCCCATTCCTTTAGCAATTGAAATAGGGCTTTCTTCTTTGTATTCCCCAGTAGTAATGTTTTGGATGTGATTGTAGATATAGACCTCAACAGCATATATCCCATAAGCTGGTATAAGTTTATGCGGTTCGTGAACCTGTAAATTTGCCGTTGGAAATCCAATTGTACGTCCGATTTGGTCTCCTCTAATCACAGTACCTGTCAATTCGAAAGGATATCCCAAATATAGATTTGCCGTTTTTATGTCACCCTTTATAAGTGCTTCGCGTACCCGTGTGGAGGATACGGCAATATCATTAATATCCTGCTCGGGAATTTCGTCGACACTGTAATCAAATATGGAGGCAAACTGTTCTAAATCGCCCATACTTCCCTGTCGATCCTTTCCGAAATGGTGATCGTATCCTATTACAATTTTTTTTGTACCAAGTTTTCCCACAAGGACATTACTAATATATTCTTCTGGAGTTTGATTGGAAAAATCACGGGAAAAGGGAATTATGATTAAATGGTCAATGCCAACTTTACTCAGCTGACTGACCTTTTCTTCGATATCATTGATTAAGCGCAAACTATCATCATCTGGATTGATAATCAAACGCGGGTGTGGAAAAAAAGTGAGCAAAATTGTCTCTCCACTGATTTTATGAGCAGCTTCCTTTAAGTGAGCCAATATTTTTTGATGGCCAATATGAACACCGTCAAAAGTGCCGATGGTTACAACTGCATTTTCAATAGGTGAGAAATCATCTAAACTTCTGTAGATTTTCATTTATAGGAGTTTTTGCAAAAATAAGATAAAGTATCAATAAAATGGGTTGATAGAGTTATTTAATGATCTCTTTATGACGTTTTATTTCCGCGATAAGTTTTTCTAAATTCCAGGCATTTTCTACTGAATAATCCCCACTTTTGGTACGCCTCAAAGAACTTAGATGTGATCCACTCTGTAAGGATTTTCCGAAGTCATAGGCCAAGGATCTAATGTATGTTCCCTTTGAACAGGATATGCGGAAATACACGTTGGGAAGCTCAATTTTTTCAATAAGAAAACTATTGATTCGAACTTGACGGGATTTTATTTCAACCTCTTCACCGCGGCGTGCTTTTTCATAGACCCGTTCGCCATTGATTTTTATAGCCGAATGAGCAGGAGGAAATTGTTGAATTTCGCCTTCAAATGCTTTTGCAGATTCCATTATCATATCGTCTGTAATATGATCGATAGGAAATGTTTCGTTAATTTCTGTTTCCAGATCATAGGAAGGCGTGGTAGCTCCCAATGTAATGGTTCCAGTGTATTCTTTGTCTTCGGCTTGGTAACTATCTATTTTCTTTGTGAATTTGCCTGTGCATACGATCAGTAAACCGGTCGCAAGCGGATCTAAAGTTCCTGCATGACCGACTTTTAATTTTAACGGCTTGATGGAGTTTCTGATTTTACCAACCACATCAAAACTAGTCCAAGTCAAAGGTTTATCAATCAACAGCATTTCTCCTTCAGCAAAATGAAACTTCGCTGAGTTTTCACTAACCTTTATATTTTCCATCAAAAGATTTTAAATAATTTGTAAACTATGACCCGAAAGTAGGAGGGTAAGAATAATGACACCAACGATTATTCGATACCAACCAAATGCTTTAAAACCGTATTTAGTCAAGAAGCCGATAAAAGATTTAATCGCAACTATTGCGACAACGAAACCAATTAGATTGCCAATAATAAGCAAATTGAGCTCTTCCCCATTAAAGGTGTTCCCTTCTTTAAAGAACTTTAACAGCTTTACAGCAGAAGCACCAAACATCATCGGCAGGGCAAGAAAGAAGGAAAATTCTGCAGCAGCTTTACGTGTCAGTTTTTCGGCCATACCACCGATAATGGTACTAGCAGATCTTGAGGTACCGGGGATTAATGCAAGGCATTGATACACCCCAATCATAAAAGCTTGTTTGTATGAAACTTTGTCGGAATCTTCTACTGTAGGTTTGTTAAACCACCTGTCAACAAACAGTAATACTAAGCCGCCTACAACCAACATGATCGCGACCATTAGCGGGCTTTCCAATAGGGAGTCGATATAATCGTTAAAAAGCAACCCTAACACGGATGCAGGAATAGCCGCAATGATCAATTTATAGTAAAATGAGAGCGATTTAAAAAAACGCTTGTAGTATAATACCAGAACGGACAATATCGTTCCCATCTGGATGACAATCGTAAATAACTTGACAAATGCCGAGGGCTGTATACCCATTAAGGCAGTGGCTATGATCATATGGCCTGTCGAAGACACAGGCAAAAACTCCGTTAATCCTTCAATGATAGCAAGGATAATCGCTTCAATAATAGACATCTTTTAGAATTAAGATTATACTTTAATTGGATTTGTTCTTGGGACGGTATAAAATTGCTGCAAAACCTATTGCAAAACCGAGAACAACAACAATCGGCGCCAATGTAATTTTGGTAAAGCTATAAATATCGGTTTCACCGGACATCAATATAAATCCAATGATTACAACTAATACGCTAGCTATAAACAGTTGGTAATTTATTTTGGAGAATACAAATGAACCTTTATTAACTGATTCAGTAGATTTCTTTATTTGAGCCATTTTTTATCTGTATAAATCGTTAGATTGTGCCTTTAAGTATTTTGTTACTGCGAAATAAGTGCTAAGTCCCGAAATGAGAATCCCAATGAGGATTACTCCTAAAAATATCACAGCAAATTCAAACCAGTTACGTAAAAATACCAGTTCAGGTATTTGCTGTTGCGCAAACTTCAAGGTTAAAATAAGCAGTAGAATCGCGATCAAGGAACCGAGCAAACCATGAATAATACCATACGTTATAAATGGTTTACGGATAAAGTTTTTAGTAGCCCCAATAAGCTGCATACTTTTAATTAAGAAACGTTGGGAGTAAATAGCAAGACGTATCGTGTTGTTAATTAAAGCGACTGCGATAATTAGCAGGATAACAGCAAATGCAAGTACAATCACCCCTATGATCCGGACGTTTTTGTTCACCATGTCGATCAGAGACTCCTGATAAACCACCTCTTTAATTTTATTGTTTTTGGAGATTTTTTCAATAAAAGTTTTAATACTATCTGTATTGGCATAATTCTCTTTCATATAAACATCCAATGAAGGTAAAAGAGGGTTATGCCCCAGATACTGTACGAAATCTTCGCCAAGGTCTTCCTTTAGATTTTTTGCTGCTAACTCTTTACTGATATATTCGGTACGAAGCACATAGGTGTCTTTCTCGAGATCTTTTTGCAATGAAAGAACATCACCTTCGCTCGTACCATCGTTCACGATGACATTTAAGACGATATTTTCCTTAACGTATTTCGAAAGATTTTTAGCATGCACCAAGAGCAATCCCAACATACCTGTTACCAATAACACTAGAGCGATACTAATAACCGTAGATACATATACAGATTTTGTTTTTCTTTTTTGTGTGCTTAATTCGTATTCTGACATAATAAGCGAAAATTTATTTGCGAAAGTAACTATTTGAGTGGAAGATTTCGAATTAATCTTGTAATTACTTTGATAAAAATCAATTCGAACCCTGTTTTCTACCTATGCTTAATTAACTTTTCAATACTATAATTTATTGTTCAAACTACAAAACTTTTATCACATTTCAGTATTAAATCGTAATTTCGCCAGTCATAAAAATTCCTTAAGAATAAAAATGGAGTATAATCACAAATCATTAGAGAAAAAGTGGCAAAAATTTTGGGCGGATCATCAAACGTTTAAAACTTCTGATACGCAACAAAAGCCAAAATACTATGTATTGGATATGTTTCCTTATCCTTCCGGAGCGGGGTTGCACGTTGGTCATCCGCTGGGCTATATTGCTTCGGATATCTTTTCAAGGTATAAACGTTTAAAAGGTTTTAATGTGTTGCATCCGATGGGGTATGATTCTTTTGGTCTTCCTGCGGAGCAATATGCGATTCAAACGGGCCAGCATCCAGCCGTAACGACTGAAGTCAATATCAATCGTTATCGGGAACAGATGGATAACATTGGATTCTCTTTTGATTGGAGCCGGGAAGTGCGTACTTCAGATCCTTCCTATTACAAATGGACGCAGTGGATTTTTATGAGATTATTTGATTCTTGGTATAATAAAGAATCGGATAAAGCCGAACCGATCGAAACGTTGATGGCGAGGTTTGCTACAAATGGATCTGCTGCTATTGCAGCGGTTGCTGATGAGGACGTTTTGGAATTTAGCGCTGAAGATTGGAAATCTTTTGATGAAGAAAAACAACAACGTGAATTGCTGAAGTACCGGATTGCTTATTTACGAGAAAGTACAGTAAATTGGTGTGCTGCGCTGGGAACTGTATTAGCGAATGATGAGGTAATCAATGGGGTTTCTGAGCGTGGAGGATATCCCGTCGAGCAAAAGAAGATGATGCAATGGTCTATGCGGATCACAGCTTATGCTGATCGGCTCCTGAGAGGGTTGGATACGGTTGATTGGCCCGAACCTTTGGTAGAAATGCAACGTAACTGGATCGGAAAATCGGTGGGTGCTTCCGTGAAATTCCCCGTACCACAATTAGATACGGTCATCGAAGTTTTTACGACACGTGTAGATACTATTTTTGGCGTTTCATTTGTCGTTTTAGCTCCAGAGCACGAATTGGTATCAGCATTAACTACCCCTCAGCAACAATCCGAGGTAAGTGCCTATATTGAGAAAACTTCCAAAAAGTCTGAATTGGATCGTATGGCCGATACGAAAACAGTTTCAGGGGCTTTTACGGGTTCGTATGCCAAGCACCCACTTTCGGGACAAGACGTACAGATTTGGATCGCAGATTATGTATTAGCCAGTTATGGAACAGGCGCTGTCATGGCTGTACCTAGTGGCGATCAACGGGATTATGTATTCGCTAAGCACTTTGATCTTCCTATTATTCCTATTTCAGATACTCAAAATATTGAAGAAGAAGCTGATCCCAATAAGGATGGGAAATATATTAATTCCGATTTTATCAATGGTATGACTTATCAAGAAGCTGTACCTGCTTTAATTGCCAAGTTGGAGGCGATCAAATTGGGTAAAGCGAAAATAAACTTCCGTATGCGGGATGCCATTTTTGGACGTCAGCGCTATTGGGGCGAACCCGTGCCTGTATACTTTAAAAATGGATTACCTTATTTAATTAAAGAAGAAGAATTGCCTCTCTTATTGCCGGAAGTTGATAAATATTTGCCAACGGAATCAGGCGAACCCCCTTTAGCAAGAGCAAAAGGTTGGAAATATGAAGATCAATATGAGTATGAATTGAGTACAATGCCCGGATGGGCAGGCTCTTCATGGTATTGGTTTAGATATATGGATCCGAAAAACGACGGTGACTTTGCGTCCAAAGAAGCTGTAGACTATTGGAAAGCAGTAGATTTATATATCGGTGGTTCGGAGCATGCTACCGGGCACCTATTGTATTCGCGCTTTTGGAATAAATTCTTAAAAGATTTGGGCTACCAGAACGAGGAAGAGCCATTCCGTAAATTGATTAATCAAGGAATGATTCAAGGGCGCTCTAATTTTGTGTATCGTGTGTTGGATGAAGAGGGTAGAGGTACAAATCAATTTGTGTCTTACGGGCTGAGAGATGAATATAAAACTATACCGTTACATGTTGACGTAAATATTGTACAAAATGATGTGTTGGATTTAGAAAAATTCAAAAACTTCAGACCTGATTTTTCAAATGCTGAATTTGTATTGGAGAATGGCAAGTATATCTGCGGTAGCGAGGTGGAGAAAATGTCGAAGTCCAAATTCAATGTTGTCAATCCAGATGATATTATCGAATCTTATGGAGCGGACACACTGCGGCTGTACGAAATGTTTTTGGGGCCTTTGGAGCAAGCTAAGCCTTGGAATACTAATGGTATAGAAGGAGTTTATAAATTCTTACGTAAGGTATGGCGTCTGTTTCATGATGCAGAGGGTAATTTCAATGTTTCCGACGAAGAGCCTACAAAAGCAGAATTTAAAGCCTTACATAAAATTATTAAAAAGGTGGAAGACGATATTGAGCGTTTTTCTTTCAATACTTCGGTTTCTGCATTTATGATCTGTGTGAATGACTTAACAGATTTAAAATGCAATAAGCGACAGATACTGGAACAATTCATTATCACCCTCCAACCGTATGCACCCCACATTACGGAAGAGCTGTGGACGCTATTAGGGAATGAAGCCGGTACACTTTCTTCTGCTTCTTACCCTATATTTAGACCGGAATATTTAGTCGAATCAGAATTTGCGTATCCGGTATCCTTCAACGGAAAGATGAAATTCAATCTATCGTTAGCGCTCGATCTAGATCAAAAGACGATCGAAGATATCATCAGATCACATGCCGATGTACAACGTCATCTAGATGGGAAAGCCATAAAAAAGATTATTTTTGTTAAAGGGAAAATAATCAATATTGTGGTCTAACCAGATTCACTTTCCAATAAAAAAGCCGTTTTATCATAAAGATAAAACGGCTTTTTTATGCTAATACATCTTGAAACGCTATTGTCTTTTCAAAGATTGCTTTCGCATATGGGCAATTGGGAACAATTTTAGCGTCGTTCTTTCGTGCATAGTCAACTGCCTCCAGTACTAATTTTTTGCCTACACTCATTCCTCTGTATTCTTCGTGCACTTCCGTGTGGTCAATCGAAAATTCATGATCGTTTTGCCACGTATACTCTAAAATTCCGGCTTCATTATTTTCAACCTCTGCAACGAAATTACCTCTTTGGTCTGTCTCAATGTTTTTTATCTCCATAATTTTTTTAAAAAATAACGTCTTAAAGGACGTTTTGTTTTATGTAATTTTTAATTTTTTGCTCACTGTCATGTTTGTCTAATTCGCACTACTTTTCCATCTACTGATAATTAAAGCAAAACACCTATTGTCGTGGGCCAGCAAAGCGAATAAGGATAGGCAATATGCATTTTTAAAGAATTTTTCGTATATTTGCAATTATCTCCTTAGAATACATCGCATTTTTATCTTTTCAACGAAGCTCTAAAGGTCCGAAACCTCCACGGGAACATTTACTTTAATCGATATTGAATGAGCAAAAGCCAAATCACATTTAACAAAAAAGAACGAGAAAAAAAGAAATTACTCAAGAAGCAGCAAAAAAATGAGAAAAAGGAATTCAATAAAACAAACAATGACAAGGGAAAATCTTTGGAAGAATTGTTTGCTTATGTTGATGAAAATGGGAATATCTCAGACAGACCTGCAATAAAATTGAAAGAAGGTGAGAGTCCAAGTATGGTCTCAAATCATCATGATGAGTATTCCTTTGGAAAAGTTGTCCACTATAATAACGATTCCAACTATGGATTCATCAGAGACAACGAAACCCAGCAATCTGTTTATTTCAACGACCGTTTGGTCGGGCAGAAATTGAATTTGAATCAGAAAGTGAAGTTTAAATTTAAGAGTGCTAAGCAAGGCGCGCAAGTGACTGAAGTCTTGATCGAATACTAGAAGAAAAAACACTGCAAATTTCAGGTGTTTATGATAGTAAGGCCCTTTGTTTGATGTCAAAGTTGTTGAAGTCAAACAAAGGTTTTTTTTGCATGTACAAATACTTTGCGCAGGAAGCTGACCTATCGTACTAATAGGATTTATTATACGGTTATAAGCTTCATTTTTGCACAGCTTTCATATTACCCATTAGTTTTCCATTCAGATTTCCTAATCTGCATGTTGAGGCTTTTCCAGGTTTCATCCCCAATGGATACTTCCGAACTAATGTTTTCGTTGATCCGAAAACCTACTTCTTGATAGCATCGAATGGCATTGACATTCCATTCATAGACATTTAGATCAGCTATGCCATAGTTACCGTCTATAAAAAGTAGCTTCAGGAGTGCATTTACAGTGCTTTTGCCATAGCCTCTATTCCGGTCAGAGCTTTTCGCAATTAAAATACGGCAAAGTCTTGGGGTATTCCGCTCGAAGTTTAATTCACAATGACCAATAATTTCTTTAGTTGCTGTATCAGTTATTTTAAAGATTTGTCGCTTTGGATCTGTAATGTATTTTTCAAGTTGCTGGTCGGTAATCGGAAAAGCAAAATAAGGGCCTGCAAACTGTAAGAGTTCACGCGCTGATCCAATCCACGATTTAAATAGTGTGAAATCTGACTTTTCGAATTGAATAAGTGTTACCATTATTGTTGTTTTTTTTGTAGCCATTCCGATAGCGCAGGTCCAATTTATACAATTTTTGGCAACCGATTCCAAAGATGTCCGCTAATTTCACGAAATTCACACAAAATTTAGTACAGGACATTATGCCGCAGCTTATTTTTGATACCTTTATAGAGGCTCCTTTGTCTGTGGTTTTCGACCTGGCACGTAGTATTGATCTGCATAAGTATTCTGCAAAGAAGACTGGAGAGGAGTCAATTGGAGGGGTGACGACTGGTTTGATCGAGATGGGGCAGCAGGTTAGGTGGCGTGCAAGACATTTCGGGGTCAGGCAAACGTTAACTGTGCGGATAACAGCCATGGAACGGCCTTATTTTTTTGAAGATAAAATGGTCCACGGGATGTTTTATTCCATGGAACATCAGCATTTCTTCGAAGAAGTTGAACATGGAAAAATAATCATGCGCGATATTTTTAATTTCGAAGCACCGTTTGGTGTTCTGGGAAAATTTGCGGAATCTCTCTTTTTAACACGTTATATGCGAAAGTTTATTGAAGAGCGCAATCAGGTAATCAAAGAAGTTGCTGAATCTGGTCGTTATGTGGACTATATACCCGAATAGCTTTTTTACTAGAAGCGAAAGATTGATCGCCTTCGGTTAGCGCATTTTGCTATTGGTCTAAAATCTTATCAAGGGTAGTGTTGACCTTTCCTATTGTTCTCCCGAAAAAATCCCTGAGATCCCCTGTATTTAATCATTCCGTGCAACAACATCCAGGTTTGGATTTTTCTTAAGAAGTTGCTCTTGTATAAAATCAAAAGCGCCTTTTTGATTCATAGTCACCTGGTGGATTTTGTTGAATTCATTGAAAAAATAGACGCGGTAGCTATTAGGGCCCCGGTAATTGCGTATGATTTTCGTTTCAATGCGATGGATCTGATCAATTTCAATGCATTTATTTCCGATCAGCGGGAAAAATAGAATCTCATTTTTAAAAAAAACATAAGGTGCTATCGCTGAAAAGATGCGGGTCAATCGCTTGGTGTATTGCTCGTAGGTAGCAAGGTCCTCGCTGTTTAGATCCTGTAGTACCCGAATAAATTTTTGGTTCTTCCTGTAAACTACCCAGCATAAAAGTCCAAATATAAAACCTAAATAAATGAAAAGAATCGATAGGGTAGGGAGTGATTTGTAGAAAAATGTAAGTCTGTCTTCAATGCCTAGCCAATGTTGAAAAAAGGCGGACAGGAAAAATCCGTAGCAAAAGGCGAATATAGAGAGGAAAATTCCGATGATTACATTGCGGGTCCTCCTGATCTTTTTGAGCTCTATTTTTAAAAAGAATGGCAATGCTGAAAGTTCGTAGCTCATAAAATTTTTTAAAATTTAAATATACAAAAATGCTTTGTGTTCTTCATTGAAAATTGAATCTTATTAATTTATAAGCTGTATTTATATGATGTGTAACTTTATGTTTTGTTATATAGTTAATTGTATTATATCTATTTATGTTTTTAATATGTCGCTTATGTATTGTCTGTTATTTTTAAGCTCATTTTTACTGATTTGAAGAATTCTATTTTCAATTTTTCTTTTTGTAATTGCCATTACTCGACTGAGCTGTTTTAGCTCGTATGTGCTATTCTATTTATTGGTGGTGTATTAGGTAGAGGAATAGAATATACTGTCTTAAATCGATTAAAAATACTATTACAAGCTATATCCTAGGGCAACAGTATATTTGGTCCTTCTGATTGAATCAACTATGTGGAAAAATAGGCAAAATTTTTATTGATTAAGCGTCTTTTCATCTATATTGCCATTTAGAGGCTTTTTGGCTTCATTGTAATTCCCCGCCGCTATAAGTTTGCTTGAATTTCCATTTATTGCTCTAGATCGCGCTAAATGCCTGCTTAATCGAAAGTAAATACATTGCGACGACCCATGTCGTCTATATCGATCTATATCAATGCAGCATGGATAAGTTTAAAGGGGCATGATATAACTGATCGCTATAGAGCGATGCCGTTTAATACAGTAAAAAGATTGGATAAAATTTTATCCAATCTTTTTATTGTATTAAATAAGCATTATATGTCATTTTAATTGGTAATTTTTCTATTTATATAAGTTACGTAAAATATTGTTTTTTAGATATTAATAATTATTTATTTCGGTATTTTTGCGACGGTATGCAATATCATGTAAAATCACCTTTATAGTCAGTAAATATTAACCTTTTTTTAAAATTTAATCCAAAAGAAAGACGGAGAAAGGGCGGTCAAAGAATGATAAGCTATTAGAAAATGTAATCATTTTCCTTGTTTACAACGCTGCTTAACTAAAATGTGTACTATTTTCAATTGTTTGTATGGGGACTGACCTCATTGTTATACCTGTCTCGATATCATGACTGTTTCTCATGCTTCATGTAACTTATCCGTATATAAGACTATTGTATAAATTGAGGTTAGGGTGTCATAGATACTTTTTTTTTATATAAAAATCTTATTTTCATATTTATTATGTTCTTTATGTCAAGGTTTAGTTGTGCTTATTTAATAAGCACAGGTCGACACAACATTACCTTGAAGACAAGTCTGCCATCATAATGTTTAGTGTTATTATCAAGCTTTATTTGAAAGGATATGCATTTTAGTCAATAGAATTATTCCTTTAAAGAGCTCATTATTGAATTGGCTAACGGCCGCTTTTTGAAGCATTGCCGAAAGCTTTTTTGGTATGATCTTAAACTCATGGTGTAATGGGTTATGTTGCTGTTTTGAACAAAATTATAGCCGCTTACCGCAGTTGGCAAAGTTTTGCTAGCAACCAGCCAAAGAGTTTAGTTTGATTGCAACCGCTTTAGGCTATTCCCAAGTTTTGAGGTTTTTTGGATAAAATGTCCATTCAGGAGTTTTTATTATGTCCTGATCTATATCATACCAAGGACTGAGTTTGCTATCATTCCAATTGTTTAAAATTTGTATATCTTGAGCTGGCATGTAGCTTTGGGCGAGTAGCACAATTGTTTTTCCGCTATTATTCTTGGCCAGATCAACAACGATAACTGCATGGCCAATAGGCGATCCTTTTTGAATAAAAGTGTCTCCAATTTTAACTTCTTGGGTAGTGTTTACTTGATGAAGTTCGTCGTGTAGCGAAGCGGTATTTGCATAGGCGAAGATGTATTCCAAGTACTTCCAATAGGTCGGGTAGGAGTAGTCTCCCTTTGCGTAGTTTGTATACGCTCGGGGTTTGCCATCCGAGAGAAAGTTAAATTTTATATCCTTATAGCGCTTTTGTCCGTATAAATAATCCGCCCTGAGTCGCATGATTGCATCGGCGCACTGATGTAAATCTCGTTTTCCTATGTGCAGTTTTACAACACTATTGTAGATGTTTTCTCTACGTTTAATCTTTCCATTGTAATAATGTACCTCCTGATCGATAGAATAAAGTGGGAGATTTTCAAGAAAACTCCCAAATGCAACAGTTTTGTATTGCAGCCTTTTGAATCCTTCTGGTAATAGAAAGCGTGATTTAATGGTCATTCCATTAGGGTCAATAAATTGGTATCCGTCCGTCCGTATAGCTTCCTTGGATGCCGAATCGATACTTTGTGTTTTCGATGCGGTGATATTGGGCTGTCCACAACCAAGAAAAGCCTGACAAGAGAACAAGGGGATGAGTATAGTTAGTGGTCTCATAGTTCTACATAGTATATTACAATTTAACGAATATACTTAAATTTATGGGGAAATCGGGAGAAGAGTAAGGCTTTAAAATTAAGAAATTTTTAAGCTATTGATTTGCTCTTTGGATCATTTTCTGATGTAGCTTAGCCGAAGTTAATGAGAATACTATTATGTCAGAAAAACAGATTTTTCAGACGTCGAGCAAAAAGCGCTGGTACGCTTTTTCTTGGATGAGCAGGGCATTGGTGATTGGTTTGATCATTGGTGTTATAGGTGTAATTTATACATTAGGTAAGATCCAGATTCCTCCGTTCCCAATAATTAATACCAACACGCCGTTGACTGAAAAGTCTACTGCCAGATTAAAGAAATCAAAACAATTCAAGGAATTTACCATTTTAAAATCCGAATTGGAGAAAATCAAATATGATCGTGATCGCAAGCATCTAAAACATATTGGCTCAAAAAGTAGGATCAATATGGGATTTTACGTCAGTTCCTGGTCAAACGAAGTCCGTGAGCAGTCCCTATCTGATTTACGCCGCAACATCGGTCATTTGGATATGGTCGCCATGGAGTCATTTTTTACAGTACCCAATCAGGATACGGTGGTAGATAAAGCGGATACTGCCGCGCTCAAGGTTATTCATCAGTATAAGCGTAAAGCTATCGCACAGATTTCAAATTTTAGTGGTAACGATTTTGACGGGCAAACCGTAAAAGCAATCTTAGTTGATCCAGAAAAACAACAACGTTTTATAGACGATATTCTGTTAAAAGTGAAGCGAGATGGTTTTGGGGGAGTAAATATTGATTTTGAAAACTTACAATTGGACGACCGGAAGTCATTAAATGATTTTATGGCTCACATTTATACCGTGTTTCATACCGAGGGGCTTCTTGTGTCGCAGGATATTTCGCCCGAAAATGATGATTACGACCCGATTGCCTTGCAGAAATATAATGATTACATAATCTTAATGGCCTATGATCAGCATTCCATTGAAAGTAATGCAGGCGCTATCTCCCATCAGGCATGGGTCGAAAAAAATCTCGATGAGCTCTGTAGTAAGGTCAATGCGGACAAGGTAATTTTGGCGTTGGCATGTTATGGCTATGATTGGCCTAAAGGTAGTGTTGGACAGACATTGACTTATGATAATGCAGTCATTTTGGCGCATAATTACAATGCCAAGATTGCTTTTAATCCCGAATCGGCAAATCTAAGTTTTAGTTATACCGACGGAGGAGGAATGCATCATGATGTTTACTTCACAGATGCAGCAACCTATTTTAATCTTATCCGTAAAGCAGATGACTGGGGATTAGCCGGTATTGCTCTTTGGCGTTTAGGTAGTGAAGACGCCCGTTTATGGTCTTTTATTTCAAGATCATTAAGTCAAGAAAGCTTAAAGAAAGATCCATTTGACTTTGGAAAGATACAACAAATCCTTGTTGGAGGGATTCAATATATTGGCGATGGGGAGATTTTGGATTTGGTGAATAGCCCGGTTCCTGGGGAAGTTAAATTTACTTACGATTCATCGACGCTAATGATTCAGGACCAAGTGTATGTAAAAACACCGAGCAATTACGTTATTAAGCGCTTTGGAGAAAGAGACAAGACGGTGGTGCTCACATTTGATGATGGGCCTGACCCTACTTATACGCCACAAGTATTGGACATCTTAAAAAAAGAACGTGTTCCGGGAGCTTTCTTTCTTGTGGGTATGATGGCTGAGAAAAATATGGATCTGGTCCGTCGCGAATACCAGGAGGGACATGAAATCGGTAACCATACTTTTTTTCACCCCGATATGTCCACAATAGGGCCAAATCGTGTTAAGTTCGAGTTGAACGCGACCCGAAAGATCATTGAATGTATAACCGGTCATAGTACAATTCTTTTCAGAGCTCCTTTTAATGCGGATGCCGAACCACAGACGGTGGCCGAAATTCTGCCCGTGGCCCAGAGTCGTAAAGAGAACTATATCAATATTGGCGAATACATCGATCCCAACGATTGGGTACCTGGCCGTACAGCAGATGAAGTCTATAATGAAGTCATCAAACAACGCGATAATGGAAACATTATCCTATTACATGATGCTGGAGGCAATCGAGAAGCGACCATAGCCGCCCTGCCACGTATTATTCATTATTTTAAATCTCATGGATATAAATTTGCAACGATTGGTGATTTAATGGGCAAAAAACGAGATGAATTGATGCCACCTGTTGAAAATGCTTCCGATTCGGGATTTAGTGGATCTTCCAACCGCTTGTTCTTAGGAACCTTGTTTTATGGTAACATCTTCTTGAATCTGGTTTTTTCCATTGCGATTGTATTGGCAATTTTTAGAACAGCAATGATCGCTTATTTGGCAATCCGGCAAAAGCGAAGGAGTAAAAAGGAACATTCCCAATTGATAGTTGATCCTCAAGACAAGGTGAGCGTTATTATTCCTGCCTATAATGAAGAAATAACCGTACTGGCGACGATAAAAAGTCTTTTGAATTTGGATTATCCAGATTATGAATTGGTTTTTGTGGATGACGGATCGAAAGACAAAACGTTTGAGCTGGTTAGTAAGGTGTATGGCGACCATCCTAAAGTAAGGCTGTTTACCAAACAAAATGGGGGCAAAGCTTCTGCGCTTAACTATGGTATCCAACAATCCCAAGCGCAGTTTGTGCTCTGCATCGATGCCGATACGCAACTAAAGACAAATGCATTAAAAGAATTGATGAAGTATTTTAATAAGGACCAGGTTGCAGCGGTTGCCGGAAGTGTGAAGGTCGGTAATGTACATAATATTTTGACGCATTGGCAATCGATCGAGTACATCACGTCACAGAATATGGATCGACGAGCCTTTGATCTGCTCAATATGATATCGGTAGTGCCTGGAGCAATTGGCGCCTTTCGTAAATCCGCTCTTTTGGAGGTGGGGGGATTTACAACCGATACCCTGGCGGAAGATTGTGATTTAACCATGCGTATATTAAAAGCCGGCTATATCGTTCGTAATGCATCAGAAGCAATCGCGTATACCGAAGCGCCAGATACGGTTGGCATGCTCTTTAAGCAAAGATTCCGCTGGAGTTTTGGTGTATTGCAAAGTTTTTGGAAGAATAAACAGACCTTATTAAATCCGAGATACGGCTATTTTGGTATGGTTGGAATGCCCAATATCCTGATCTTTCAGATTATTCTTCCGCTATTTGCACCTTTGGCCGACATATTTATGCTGTTCTCCTTGGTAAGCGGTCTTTTCTCCCTAAGTGAGGTAAATGGTATCAGCTGGACAGGAATTGCCGGATTGTTTTCATTGCATACGGGTTTTGGTCAGGTGATGTTCTATTACTTCCTATTTGTTGCCGTCGATATTTGCTTTGCGGCTATTGCGTTTAAATTGGAAGGAGAAAAGCTCGTCAACTTAATTTATTTGTTTCCACAACGTTTTTTCTGGCGCCAATTGATGTACTTCGTCTTATTTAAGTCGGTCAAAAAAGCCATTAAAGGAGAATTAAATACATGGGGTACCCTGAAACGAACTGGAGGAGTGAAGCAGGTCACCGCAAGTGAATAGAAAGCGCTCATTGACAGCGAAAGCTTGGATCTGCATGTACATCACTATCCTTAGCCAAAAAGTATACTGATATTTTTATTTGATCTCAGGATTAGTTACTTTCAATAAAAATAAGAAGAACGATGAAGATACTATCCGCTCAGCAAATGAGGAGCATCGATGGCGAAACATTAAAAGATCAAGGTGTCAACAGCCTGGATCTTATGGAGCGTGCTGCAACTGTTGTTTTCGAGGAAGTTAAAAGACTTCATTCCCGGATGGAGCGTGAAACATTTTACATTTTTTGTGGCAAAGGGAATAATGGTGGTGATGGCCTGGTTCTTGCTCGCTTATTGAATCAAGAGCAGGCAATGGTAAAGGTCTACATCGTCGATGTGGAGGAGTATTCCGCTGACAATCTTGCTAATCAAAAGCGTTTGTCCAACCAGGTAATCCAAAAGATCAATCCCGAAGAGCAAGTGGATATTCCTTCCAATGCAATCGTACTGGATTGCCTGTTTGGTTATGGGTTAAATACAGTCCTCACAGCAGAATGGAATGGTATTATTTCGAGTATAAATGGATGCGGTGCAAGAATATACTCAGTGGATATGCCTTCTGGGCTTCTAGCGGATAAAAATACGCCGCCTGATGCTCTAGTTGTTAGGGCAGACTTTGTGTTTACCTTTCAGGCGCCCAAGCTCGCCTTGCTACTGCCGGAAAACCAATGGTATGTCAAAGACTTTAAGGTGTTGGATATCAATCTCAGTCGGCTGGCCATTGACGAAACAGAAACTGATCTCTTTTATGTTGATCAGCTCCTTGTCGCTTCTTTTTATCGAAAGCGACGGAAATTTGATCATAAAGGGACATTTGGTCATACGTTGATTATTGGCGGGAGTAAGGGTAAAATGGGAGCTGTGCAGCTTGCGTTACGAGCAGCCCTTCGCGCCGGATGCGGTTTAGCCACAGCATATGTGCCCGCTTGTGGCCATACGATCTTACAGACTGCTGTGCCCGAAGCAATGATCTTGACAGATCCTGAAACGGATTTTATTACCCAAATCCCCAACATCACGAGTTATCAGTCTATTGGTATGGGTATTGGTATGGGTACAACGCAATATACTATTGATGCCTTAAAGGTATTTATTTCTACTAAAAGTAATACCCCGTTGGTATTAGATGCCGATGCATTGAATATTCTAGCTCGAGATCCTGATCTATGGGCATTTGTACCGGCAGACAGTATATTGACTCCACATCCAAAAGAGCTTAGTCGAATATTGGGTCCTTGGAAGGATGATTTCGAAAAGATGGAAAAAGTAAAAGCTTTCGCCGTCAAACACCAATTTTATATGCTGGTTAAAGGGGCCAATAGCATGATGGTTATGAACGATGGGGCACTCTATTTCAACAGTACAGGGAATGTTGGGATGGCGACGGGTGGCAGTGGCGATATCCTGACAGGTATCATCGCAGCGCTTCTAGGACAGGGGTATTCATCCAAACAAGCTCTAATTATGGGTGTATATATCCATGGGCGTGCAGCAGATATTGCGGTAGAGAAGATTGGAGTCTATTCCTTGTTGCCTTCCGACACAATCAACTATCTTTCCAGTGCACTGATTGGATTAGAACAGGAGTATGATGGATTGGTACATTGAGCAAGTTTTTGCTGCCCGAACTTGGAAACTGCGAAAAGAAGTCTTTTCTCCCGAGGGGAAGCTTGGTGAAGTAATGCTAGATGGCGATTTTGAAGCCACGCATTTTGCAGCCTACGATGGAAATGATGTCGTTGGTGTTCTCAGCCTGATTTCTCTCGGCGATAACTACATCATCCATTTTCTTGCCGTTGCCCCACATGTTAGAATGCAGGGGATAGGCACGGCATTATTAGGCTACGCTAGACGATTTATAGGTACATTTAATGGTAAAATTGTGCTAGCCGAAGCCCTTCTTGATCAACAGCACTTTTGGAAAAAGAACGGTTTTGATGCGGTAAAGCAAAAGGATACCACCGTCACCTATTCATTAGCGCTAAGGTAATTTTATTCGCCAAGGTCAGTAAATACAATAATAGGGTGCTCCTGGTTCATCCAGCATGTGTGGCTTTACTAACTTTCGACGTAGTCGATTCGATCCGATTCAGTTATCGGGCGAAGGATCCGGCAAGGATTGCCAGCCGCTATGACGTTTGATGGAATATCTTTAGTAACGACTGATCCAGAGCCAATCACCGAATTTCTTCCAATCCGCACGCCGGGATTGACAACAACATGCCCACCTATCCATACGTTATCTTCGATAACGATTGGAAGCGCAAATTCCCAGCCTTGATTTCTTGCTTCAAAATGAAGGGGGTGACCGGCGGTGAATAGGCTCACATTGGGTCCAAACAGTACATTATCGCCGATAGTAACTGGAGCACAGTCTAAAATAGTGCAACTATAATTGCTGTAAAAGTTTTCACCAATAGTAATGTTATAGCCGTAGTCACAACGAAATGGAGGCTCAAGAAAAAAACGATGTCCTGTTGCGTTAAATAGTTTCTGAATAATCTGTTTTCTAAATTTGATTTGTTTAGGTTCCGAATCGTTAAATCGCTTAAGCTCTTCTTTGGCGTATTGCCTATCTTTAAATAACTGTCCATCCGAATCAAGATAGGGAAGGCCGGCAATCATTTTTTCTTTTGGTGATTTCATTCAGTACTTCCTTTTAGTTGGCAAACATAGACAAATTGATGTTTAAATACAATACTAATCTAACGACCGTTCATAGGGGATTCACCCCCCAAGTACCTTTTCTTTGAATTCCTCCCTATGTGACAAAACAATTTTCGTCCGAAAAGCATTTAGATAATGTAGCACACATCTGCTTCAGCCTAGTTCTGGGCTTTATCCAATAATTATTATTGCAATGAAGATCGCTTATATAAGTACCTATTTACCGAAAGAATGTGGTATTGCCACCTTTACATCAGATTTGTTGCAGGCTGTTTCGCTGCATAATGAGGAATTGACACAACATGTTTTTGCTGTTGCGGACCGGGATTATGTATATCCCAATGAAGTTGTTTTCCAAATAGACCAACATGCTCAGCTGTCGTATATCGAAGCGGCCAACTATATTAATGAAAACGGTTACGATTGTGTGATATTGGAGCACGAGTACGGTATCTTTGGTGGTAATAGCGGGATGTATATCTTATCCTTGATCAATGCACTGCATATTCCATTACTGGTTAATTTTCACACCATCCTGGAAAAGCCGAATGTCGATGAGAAAGCTATTCTTATTGAAATTGTTAAGCGGGCTTCGATTGTTACTGTGATGAGCAATTATGCGATAACATTACTCAAAAATATTTATAGGGTCAATACGACAAAAGTTGTATTAATACATCACGGAGTGCCAGAATTTACCTTGGATCATGAACTTGCAAAGTTTAAAAAAGGCCTGTCAGGGAAGAAGGTTCTGTTAACTTTTGGTTTTTTGGGACGAAATAAGGGTATTGAAATGGTGATTGAATCTCTACCCGAAGTGGTCAAAAATGAGCCTGATCTAGTATACCTCATCGTTGGTAAAACACACCCGAATGTATTGGCGCATTCGGGGGAGGAATATCGGGAGTATCTCGGCAGTCTAGTAGAAGCCTACCATTTGGAGGAACATGTCCGATTTGTTAATTCCTTCGTCAGCCAGTCCGATCTTGTCGAGTATCTATGCGCCTGCGACGTCTATGTCACTCCTTATATTAACGAGGCGCAGATTACCAGTGGGACATTATCGTATGCCATCGGAGCGGGAGCAGCGGTAGTGTCTACTCCTTATTGGCATGCCAAGGAATTGCTTGCCGATGGAAGAGGAGTACTGGTTGAATTTAAAAATTCAGCCGGAATGGCTGAAGTGCTTAAAAATCTGTTCTCAAATTTAGATTATCGCACCACATTGAGAGAAAATGCGAGCGCGTTCGGAAGAGAGTTAACCTGGAAAAATATAGGCCTTCGTTATACGCGGGTTTTGGAAAGAATCATTCCAACCTCCGACAGCCTGAAAGAAAATGTAGCCTTTACAAAAGATGAAATGCCCAAATTCAGTTGGAAGCATATTGATCGACTTACTAATCAAGTCGGTATCTTGCAGCATGCAACGTATTCACTGCCAAACTACAAAGAAGGCTACTGCATCGACGATAATGCCAGAGCACTTCTACTCACCTTATTGGCTCAAGATGATTTTGCTGATAAGAAGTTAGATCGTCGTATCTCCACTTACCTCAGTTATATCTATTATCACCAGCGCGAAGATGGACTATTTCATAATTTTATGGATTTCCAGCATAATTTTCTCGATGACGTTGGTTCGGAAGATTCTTTTGGGCGGACAATATGGGCCTTGGGCGTACTTCTTCGTAAAACTGAATTGACTAGCTACTATCAATTGGGACGCGAATTATTTTTTAGAGCTGTGCCAAATTTCAGTCAGTTGCGCTCCATCCGTGCGATAGCATATACCGTATTGGGAATTGCAGAATATTTGCATGACCAATCCAACGATGAAGTAATGATAGAGTTGATGCGTACTCTTATTGGTAAGTTGGTGTGGGAATATGACGCCAGTTCTGATGAACATTGGCAATGGTTTGAATCAGTATTGACTTATGACAATGCGATATTGCCCTATGCGTTGTTGGCCGCAAGTTCATTTTTAAACGATGATAAAATAAAACATTTAGGACTATCTACACTCAAATTTCTCGAAAGCATAACCATACAAAATGGCACGCTTTCATTGGTTGGAAATCAGGAATGGGCCAAGCAAGGCAAGCATATCAGCAAATTTGGCCAGCAGCCTCTTGATGTAACGGCGATGGTATTTATGTATCGCGAAGCATTTAAACTGACGAAGAAGAAAATCTATTTTAACCGAATGATTGCCTCGTTTCGCTGGTTTTTGGGAGAAAATGATCTTCGTCTTGGACTTTATGACGAGGAGACCAAGGGTTGTTGCGATGGTTTGGAATCGTATGGCATCAATAGAAACCAAGGGGCTGAAAGCACCCTGTGTTTCTATTTAGCTTATATTGAAGTATATCGTGCTTTTAAAGATACCGATCAGGGTTTAAGATAGCGAGTAGTAAATCTTCGAGTTTGATAGTTGCGTAAGTGGACTCATAATCAGACATTGCATACGGTAAAATGAGGTAGTCATTGTGTACAATCGCTCCACAAGAATAAATGACGTTAGGTACGTATCCTTCTCGTTCTTCATCATTTGGTGTCATCAAGGGGCTATGTAGGCGACCAATTTCAACATGGGGGTTATCCAGATCCAAAAGGGAGGCCCCCAAAACATACTCACGCATTGGCCCTACGGCATGGGTAAGGATCAGCCAGCCATATTGTGTTTCTATTGGCGACCCGCAATTACCAATCTGCACAAATTCGTATGGATATTCGGGCTCTTGAATGCGGATTGCCGTTTCCTGCCATATATTAATATTATTAGAGTAAGCAATATAATTGTTCTCACCGTCGATGCGGCAGAGCATGGCATATCGTCCGTTTATTTTTCGTGGAAATAATGCGGCACCCTTATTGGCGATTTCACCATAGATAGGTTTCACTTTAAAATGGTAAAAATCTTTTGTGGTCAATAGCTTAGGGAGAATGCTAAATCCGTCATAGGCGGTATAGGTTGCATAATATACGCTCTCACCCTTCTCATCTTTGAACTGCACAAACCGGGCATCTTCAATACCTCTTTTTTCGGTGTCAGCGAGCGGAAATATCACGCGTTCTGAAATAGAAGTGTCCCAGGAGAATGTCATTTCATAATGCGAGGAAGCGAGCCAGAATGCCTGCTGTAAAAATGTCACATTTTCAAGGTTTTCCTCGCTATCATGGCGCACTTCATCAATATACCGCTTCAATTCCTCGTAAGTAAAGGTATCTGTCAGTTTTGCCTCCAGTTTAGACTTTACTTCAGTGGGATCGGCATGTAACTCATTCATTTTCTTTAAGAAAGATTCTTTATGATAACGATGATTTTTGACCTGAATAGGTTTGTCCAATAAACTACCGACATAGTCAATATGAATATTATTGTTAACATCCAATGTGCCCGAGCGAAAAACGATGGAAGAGACATGGCCTTCGCCAGTGGCCCTGAAACTTAGAATAACACGTTTTTCCCCTTTAAACAATTCTGTCTGGTCCGGATGTTCTATTATGGACGGATTGAACAACGCCGCAGACTCTATCGAATACTCCATGGTAAAGTAAGAGCCAATCAGTAACTTGTCAATATGACTTAGTTTCTCTTTTGAAAAAGGAATCTTTGCTAATAAGTGGCTTACCCGGTCAAAATTTCGTTCAAAGATATGAACAATGCTCCGATGCCTTTTCGTATAGCTCCGCAGGACCTGCCCAAAGACTTCTTTCCGCTGCGATTCTTTAAGGGATAAGATGCGTTTAATGACTTTGATTGTGCGATCATCTCCTAAAAAAAAGAAACGTGCTAGCACTCTTTTTTTATCTGGCTTAAAGTAAATATCTTTTCGTTCAACTTGTACTGGTTTATGCATAATATTATGTTCATGTTTACATCCTTATTAGAACGAATGGCGCCTGTCTTTTGTTTTTATTCCCAGTCAATAATCAAAGGATATCTGATAAAAATCGAGTACCTTTGGCTTAGGAAAATTTTAAGATATGATTGAAAATAGTTTAGATACGTTAGAGCCGAAAGCAATTTGGAGGAATTTCTCTGCGCTAAATGGGGTGCCAAGAGCTTCAAAGAAAGAAGCACGCGTAATTGCTTTTATGGTAGACTTTGGAAAATCACTAGGGTTGGCGACGAGCGTAGATGAGATTGGAAATGTGCTTATTAAAAAGCCCGCTACTAAAGGAATGGAAAATCGTAAAACGATTGTATTGCAGTCGCATTTAGATATGGTCCACCAAAAAAACAACGATACTGTTTTTGATTTCGATACCGAAGGTATAAATATGTATGTGGATGGTGACTGGGTAAAAGCAGACGGCACCACTTTAGGCGCGGATAATGGTCTTGGCGTCGCGACAATCATGTCGATTTTGGAATCATCTGCTATTGTGCACCCAGCTATTGAAGCTTTATTTACCGTTGATGAAGAGACCGGAATGACAGGAGCGTTAGGATTAAAAGGTGGCGTGCTTTCGGGCGAAATCCTGTTAAATTTAGATACCGAAAATGACAGCGAGATTGATATTGGCTGTGCAGGAGGGATTGATGTAACGGCAACACAGTCGTATAGTGCAGAACCTTGTCCTTTTGACATGCTATCATTTGAACTTACGGTGAAAGGACTGCATGGAGGACACTCCGGAATGGATATCCATAAAGGTTTCGCGAATGCAAATAAGGTGATGAACCGCTTGCTCTATAAAGCTTATCAGCAGTATGGGCTTCGAATTGCGTCGCTTTTAGGCGGAAGCCTCCGCAATGCTATTCCGAGAGAAAGCGTTGCTAAGGTGGTTGTTGTCAAGGATAAGGCAAGCAGCTTTGTTCAGAATCTGACTCAATTGGCGCAGGATATTAAAATGGAATTTGCCACAACGGAACCGGCTATGGAAATTGTCGTAAAGCAAACTGATGCTGCTTATGCAACAGTAGTTCCAGTAAACGTGCAGGAAAACCTGATCAACAGTGTTTATGCAGCCTTGAATGGAGTATACCGTGTGAGTGCCGATTTTGAAGACCTAGTAGAAACCTCCAATAATATTGCTAAAGTTGAAGTCGGAGGCGAAAAGGTTTCCATCAAATGTTTAACGAGATCTTCTGTCGAAACATCTAAATTTGATTTAGCCCAATCTTTGCAGGCTGCATTCGAACACGGTAATTTTAAGGTTGATTTTTCGGGTAATTACCCCGGATGGGCCCCTAATCCGAATTCTGAAATTTTGGAAGTTCTAAAATCCATTTACACGGTACAACACGGTGAAGCGCCAGAAGTCGTAGCCTGTCACGCTGGACTTGAGTGTGGTATTTTGGGTACAAACTACCCTGGAATGGATATGATTTCCTTTGGTCCCACAATCTTAGGAGCACATTCGCCAGCAGAGCGCGTCTCCATTTCTTCCGTGCAGAAGTTTTGGAGGTTTATCCTCGAAATTCTTAAAGAGATTCCGAAAAAGCAAAGTTAAATAACAGCATCCTTAGTCCTTGACAGATAGTTGATAAAATACGGCAATAGATCATGAAAAAAGAAAGGTATGGTAATAAGCCATACCTTTCTGCTTTATACTAATTTTTCTTTTTTTAAGAAAAAATGAAAAAATATCCTTACTTTGAAATTGAAAAAACGATTTACTAGACCAAAATAATATGTAATCTCTGCATTTGAGAGAATCCTAATTATGATATAATGACTATACTCCTCATTGTAATCAGCATTTGTTTGCTTATCCTTTGCATAACTTATTTTAAGATCAATGCCTTTCTCGCTTTTTTAGTTGTTACCCTACTCAGCGGACTTTGTTTGGGTATTCCACCGGCACAGTTGGTGGGTACAGTTGAAAAAGGTGTTGCAGGCGTCATGGGAAGCCTAACTTTAATCATTGTTTTGGGCGCAATGTTGGGGAAAATTGTTGCTGAAAGTGGGGCCGCTGAGATAATTGCTGAGCAAATGGTCCGCCTGATGGGAGAGCGATACTTGCAGTGGGGGCTTATGTTGACGGGTTTTATCGTTGGAATACCGCTATTTTATGGAATCGGATTTGTCTTATTAGTCCCCTTGATATTTTCGATTTCCTACCGCTATAAGTTGCCGACAGTATATATCGGATTACCGATGCTGGCAGCCCTGTCTGTGACACATGGCTTTATTCCGCCGCATCCTTCCCCGGTTGCATTAGTTGCTCTGTTTCACGCTGATATGGGACTGACACTTATCTATGGTCTTTTGATCGCCATACCCGCTATTATTTTGGGTGGGCCAATTTTTGGAAGAAGCCTCAAAAATATACGGGCAAGTCAGGAATCAATTTTCCGCGAGAAAGATCATTCGGAGTCAGCGCAGTATCCGCGCCCGACAGTGGGGGTAAGTCTGGCCGTTGCCTTGCTGCCGGTATTGCTCATTGTCTTATTTACATTGCTTCCTTATTGCTATCATACAAGCAATATAGTGCTGCAGGAGGGATTGAAATTCGTCGGTAACCCTACCGTTGTTATGGTTATTGCGGTCGGTGTAGCAACCTATTTATTAGGATTGAAATTGGGGCGATCGATGGCCAATGTGATGAAAATCTATGAATCTGCAGTGAAAGATATTGCCATGATCCTACTGATTATCGCTGGCTCGGGAATCTTTAAACAGGTGATGGAGGATAGTGGTGTGAGTCTATTATTGGCCAATACCCTGCAGCAGCTGTCGATTTCACCGCTACTATTGGCTTGGTTAATTACAGCTGTTATCAGAGGTTGTGTCGGCTCGGCCACAGTAGCCGCTTTAACGGCCGCTGGTGTGCTGCTACCGATTGTTACAGGGGGAAAAGTGGATCCCAACCTTATGGTGTTGGCGATAGGAGCCGGCAGTTTGATGTTTTCCCATGTTAATGATGCCGGATTTTGGCTATTTAAAGAGTACTTTGGACTTAGCATAACGGATACCTTATTTTCCTGGTCCATCATGGAGGCGATTGTTTCCATTGTTGGGCTGCTTGCTGTTTTACTATTGCAATTAATTTTATATTAGCTATTATTTTAAACTTTAAAATCGTTAAAGATGTACAACGCAGATGAACAATTCGAAAAATTAGGTTTGACATTCCCACCAGCACCGGCACCTAAAGGTGTCTATAAACCATACGTCATTGACGGCAAGTACCTGTATCTTTCTGGTCATGGTCCTGTACAAGATGATGCTACATTAATTATCGGTCGAATTGGAAGTGATATCAGTCCTGAAGAAGGCAAACTTGCGGCGAGACAAGTTGGTCTAACTATGTTGTCGACCATTAAAACCAACTTGGGCTCATTAAACAAAATCAAGCGTGTGATCAAGGTATTGGGTATGGTCAACTGTACCTCGGATTTTCTTTATCATCCAGGCGTAATTAACGGCTGTAGTGAGCTATTCGCTGCGGTTTGGGGAGAAGAGAATGGTATTGGAACACGTAGTGCAGTTGGATTTGGTTCTTTGCCCGATAATATTCCCGTAGAAATCGAAGCATTATTTGAGTTATACTAATCGGAATTGTATGGAAACTTGGTGCCATATACATGATGTCGATGAGGTCGATTCGCCAGCTTTGCTGGTCTACCCTGATCGCATTGTCAAGAACATAGATCGCGCTTTACATATTGTGCATGGGCGGGCTGATCGATTGCGGCCGCATATCAAAACGAACAAGTGTCGGGAAGTATGCCAACTGATGATGGATAAGGGGATTACAAAGTTTAAGTGTGCAACTATTGCAGAAGCTGAACTATTGGGTGTTATCGGTGCAAAAGATGTTTTGCTGGCATACCAGCTCGTAGGGCCAAAGATAGATCGTTTTTTGAATCTTGTAACCGCCTTTCCAGAGACACATTTTGCCTGTCTTGTGGATCATGTCGATGCAGCACAGGAGATTTCAAAGCGTAGTCTGTCGAAAGGCTTACGCAGCGCTGTTTATCTCGATGTTAATATTGGCATGGGCCGTACAGGAGTAGCTTTAGAAGGTATTGAGCGTCTCATTATGGATATCCATCTTTTGGAAGGTATTCAGTTGGTAGGTGTGCATGGTTATGACGGTCATATTCATGACAAAGATTATAAACTTCGCGAAAAGCAATCCCAACATTCGTATAGTATACTCGAAACCGCCTATCTTATGGCGCAGGGGTCTACTTCTAAACCGTTGACTAAAGTTATTGGCGGTTCGCCAAGTTTCCCTTTTCATGCCGAACGAAGCGATGTAGAATGCAGCCCCGGAACGTTTGTGTTTTGGGATTTCGGCTATGCCGAAAATTACGAAGAACAGGATTTTATGCTTGCGGCGATACTTCTGACGCGTGTCGTCTCGATTGTTGATCACAAGCACCTTTGTTTGGATCTGGGGTATAAATCAGTTGCATGTGAATCGCCGCAGCCCCGCGTCAAGTTTTTCGATCCCCGTATAGGCGAAATAAAAATGCAGAGTGAAGAGCATTTGGTTGTTGAAGTTTCCAATACTGCACAATTTAATATCGGCGATGCCCTTTATGCCGTGCCAAGGCATATCTGTCCGACAGTAGCTTGTTATGGCGAACTTCAAGTTGTCCATGAACGGCAGGCAGATCAAATTTGGACTGTTTATGCGCGAAATAAAAAAATAAATTATTGATATGTACGAATTTGAAATGCCATTTCTGGTCGATGCACATTTGGATTTGAGTATGAACGCCATGGAATGGAATCGGGATCTTCGGTTGCCGATTACTGAACTGAACCGTAGGGAAAAGGGGATGTATGACAAGCCCGATCGGGCTAAGGCGACAGTCACTTTTGACGAATTGCGTCGTGGTCATATTGGTTTGGTTGTTGCGACACAAATCGCCCGTTTTGTAAAACCCGAGAGTGCTTTGCCAGGCTGGTACTCGCCGGAACAAGCATGGGCACAAACACAAGGGCAGCTTGCATGGTATAAAGCAATGGAAGCCGATGGACAAATGAAAATGATCTGTACAAAAACTGATCTGGACCAACATTTGGCGCTCTGGTCAGATGATGGCGATCATGCCGATAAGCCAATCGGGTACCTGCTGAGTCTGGAAGGTGCCGATTCCATTGTAGATATCAGCTATCTCGAAACAGCCTATAACTATGGTTTAAGAGCGATTGGACCAGCACATTACGGACCGGGTCGATATGCCAATGGGACAGACTCGTCGGGTAAGCTTAATGAGCAGGGAATAAGGTTATTGGAAGAAATGGAGCGATTGGGGATGATATTGGACGCGACACACCTGAATGATGATGCTTTTTGGGATGCTGTCCAACGCTATCAGGGTGCGATTTGGGCCAGCCATAATAACTGTCGCAAGTTTGTGGACCATAACAGGCAGTTCAGTGATGAAATGATCAAGGCTCTTGTAAAGAAAAAAGCAGTGATCGGGGTAGCGCTCGATGCTTGGATGATGGTGCCGAATTGGGTCCGCGGTGTATCCGATCCTAAAACAAGCAATTGCTCCATGAATATCATGGCCAACAATATTGATCATATTTGTCAATTGGCAGGAAATGTCGATCATGTTGGCGTGGGCAGCGACTTAGACGGCGCATTTGGCCGTGAACAGTGTCCTTATGATCTGGAAACGATTGCTGATATCCAAAAAGTATTTGGCATCTTGTCAAAAAGGGGGTATAATAACACCGATCTTGAAAAGATTGCCAGCAAGAACTGGCTTAATTTTATGCGAGATGCATTGCCCGAATCTTAAGAATAAAATAGAGTTCTATTTGAGCTTGTATAGAGCAATGACAACCGAAGACAATAGCCTGATTAATCGATAGTCACTCGAGGACAACGAGCGCGTTACTTCAGTAATCATGTCTCTCTATATTGTTTTGAATATCAATAATATAAGGTGTCTATGTGGTCATTTAAAACCGATGAAATAAATCAAAACAAACACCTCCAACACCAATTAATAGATGAAACCAGTATTACGCGTGCAATTGTCCCTGATGATGTTTTTAGAATATTTTATGAAAGGGGCTTGGTTTGTAACTTTGGGAACATACCTTATTAAATCGCTAAATGCCTCGGGTATGGAGGTCGCAAATATTTTTGCGACACAATCCCTTGGTGCTGTATTTGCTCCTTTTTTTGTGGGTTTTGTCGCCGACAGATATTTTAATGCCGAGCGGGTACTTTCAGCATTACATCTCCTTGGAGCTGCACTACTTTACGGGATGTCGCAGGCACCCGATGCGACACATTTTTATCCCTATGTATTTGTTTATTTTATGGCTTACATGTCTTCGCTATCCTTATCCAATGGGATGGCATTCCGGCATATTGAAGACGCGAAGAAGTATTTTCCGGGGGTACGCGTGTGGGGAACGATCGGTTGGATCTGTTCGGGACTAGTGATCAGTTATTTGTTCCGTTGGGATGCTCCCGAATCGATACAGGCAGGTGCCCTGCATAATACCTTTATTATGGGCGCGGTTTGTTCGTTGTTACTGGCATGCTTTAGTCTGGCCCTGCCAAAAACTCCACCTCAGGTGAAACTCAGGGATGAAAAATTTGATTTTGGAAACGCAATTGGTTTGGATGCATTGAAGCTTTTAAAACAGCGGAGTTTTCTGATTTTTTTTTGTAACAGCAATTGTCATCTGTATTCCCATTTCGTTCTATTATCAAAATGCGAACCCATTTTTGGTCAACGCCGGAATACCGAACCCCACAGCAAAAATGGCGTTGGGGCAATTTTCCGAAGCCATCTGCCTGTTGTTGATTCCATTTTTCTTTAGACGCTTGGGGTATAAAAAGATGATTTTACTGGGCATTGCGGCCTGGGCACTTCGCTATTTGTTTTTTGCCTACGGCGACGGACAGGAACGGTCATTCTTATTGCTATTCGGAATTTTATTGCATGGCATCTGCTATGATTTTATGTTCGTAGTGGGGCAGATCTATACCGATCGAATTGCTGGTGAAAAATACAAAGCTTCTGCACAGGGGCTTATTACCATTGCGATGTATGGTGTTGGGATGCTGATCGGATTTTGGGTTGCCGGTGCTGTTTCAGATTACCTGAAAACAGCTTATGCTGCTCAATTTTGGGAATATCTTTGGTTTATTCCGGCAGGTATTTCTGGTTTTTGTCTTTTGCTATTTGCCCTGTTTTTTAAAGAGGAGAAAACGGTGCCGGATATGAAAGCCAGTTAAAGATGCGCTATGTTCAATTAGAGCTAGAATGTTCATAAAAAACGATAACATGGAGCATCTTTGATGGGAAGGCGCTCCATGTCTTGAAAATGCCTATTAGATCATATTGAACCATTCCTGGTATTTTTCACCGATGAAGGGGAGTGGTTTCCGCTCTCCGGAAAATGCGGATATTAATCCTAATATAAGAGCAATAAGTAGGAGCAATCCAACAATACTAATGGCGATTCCGCCAATACCTGGAACAAAACGTAAAAGTCCCAAAGCCATTCCTGTTACTGAAATGCCTATACTTTGTCGGATATGGAATTGCGCTAAAGCAGTCTTTTCCTTGTTGTTCATGATGATGGCTGCAACAAGGCCGATGATGGTTAAGTAAGAAATAATAGCAATTGTTTTTCCGTCATTTGACGTAGCTTTCTGAATAGGGGTTCTCTCCATGATCCTTTATTGTAAAATGTTTGACTTAAATATTTAAGACAAATTTAGGAGAGATATCCCTTCTATCCTTTAGCTGAATTCAGGGATATTTTAATTATCCTTCGACACTTTCCAGTAATTGCTTTTCATGGAGTTCAAAATATTCACCTCTTTTCTCCATCAATTCAGCATGTGTACCCTGTTCTACAATTTCGCCTTGATCCATCACCAATATATGGTCTGCATTCTTGATTGTCGAGATTCGATGGGCAATAAAAATACAGGTCTTGCCTTTCATGATGCGGCTTAGCGAACGAAGAATTGTTTCTTCTGTTTTTGTATCCACGGCTGAAAGACAGTCATCAAAAATCAATACTTTGGGTTCCTTAATTAAAGCGCGTGCGATGGAAACCCGTTGTTTTTGTCCACCGGAGAGGGTGATACCACGTTCCCCAACGGCGGTTTCAAATCCATCTTCAAAAGCTATGATATTGTCGTATACAGCGGCATCTTTGGCGGCCTGTTCCACTTGTTCCTGTGTAAAGTGGTCTAAACCAAAGCCTATATTATTGGCAATGGTATCTGAAAATAGGAAAACATCTTGTGGGACAAATCCAACTTGTTGGCGCAAGCTTTTGAAATCAAGGTTTTTAATTTCTAGACTATCATAATGAATACTTCCTTTGTCGATATCATACATCCGAAGGAGTAAGTTGGCCAGCGTGGATTTTCCGGAGCCTGTTTTTCCGATAATAGCAAGTGTTTTGCCAACCGGAATTTGGAACGATATATTTTTAATCGCCTGAATACCTGTTTCCGGATAGGTAAAGGAGATTCCATCAACCTTGATCTCACCCGCGAGTTCTTTGGTAGCTGTTCCGTTAACAATAGGAGATTCCGTTTGAAGGAATTCGTTGATGCGTTTTTGTGAGGCCGCAGCACGTTGTACCAATGAGGTAACCCAAGCCAAAGACATGGCCGGGAAAGTCAACTGGTTGACATAGATGATAAACTCAGCGATGTTTCCGGCAGTCACTGTTCCTTTGGCAACTTCAATTCCACCGATATAAATGGTGATTACCGTACTAAGCCCAATAAGCAATAGAATAAGCGGAAAGAAAACAGCCTGCACTTTGACGAGATCAAGAGCCGTGTTGCGGTAAATGGTACTTTCCTTCTCAAATTCCTGCATTTTATTTTGTTCTCTGGTATAGGTCTTGATGACGCGGATACCTGCAAAAGTTTCCTGCACGAAAGAAGAAAGCTTCGCCAGTTGTTTCTGTATTTTTAAGCTACGCTTGTTAATAATCTTGTTGACAAATAAAATAATAACCGATAGGACCGGTATTGGCGCCAATGCATAAGTAGCCAAGCGTCCATTGACACTATACATCGCATAGATGACCATGATCGATAAAACTACGGTATTGATCGCATACATGATGGCGGGTCCGAGGTAGTTACGTACCTGATTGACATCTTCGGTGGCTCGGCTCATGAGATCTCCGGTATTGTTTTTCCGAAAGAAACCGAAGTTTAAATCTTGGTAATGATTATAGATCTCATTTTTGAGGTCGTATTCAATATAACGCGACGTTAAAATGATCGTCTGACGCATAAAGAATAAAAATATGCCCCGCAAGAGCGAAAGTAGGAGAACGACGAAACCAAAAAATAGGAGACTGGTGCCAAATACCTGGTAGATGAGTTCCTGTCTGTCGAAACCATCAAATAGACGGTATAGATAGATATTTTCCTGTACCAAATCAAATGCTTCGCGGATTACCTTTGCAGGCAATACCCCGAAATAGTTGGAGATGATAACAAAAATAACCCCTGGAACCAGTTTCCAGCGGTATTTATAAAAGTACTTATTTAAGTAGGCGAGATCCTTCATATTACGAATACAAAAGTAGGACTAATTCATCAAAATGCTTTACGATTTAAGTGAATTTACTGTCATTCGGAAATCAAATGTTAAGTCTTGGATAAAAAAAGTTGTTATGCACAACGAATAATTTTCCTACTTTTGCATCAAGTACCTTAAAAAATTAAAACAAATTAGAGTAGTACATTTTATGTCAACATCTCAAAATTCTATTTTTGAATTGATGAGCCAGTCTGGCCATCAAAACTTATTTTTCTGTAATGATGAATTGGTGGGCTTGAAAGCTATCGTTGCGATCCATGACACAACCTTAGGGCCAGCGATAGGAGGGGTTCGTATGTTACCATACGAAAGTACAGAAGAAGCTATTGAGGATGCTTTACGTTTATCCAAGGCCATTACGTATAAATCAGCCATCACTGGATTGAATTTAGGCGGTGGTAGTGCTGTTATTATTGGGAATAGCCGTTTGGACAAATCTGAGGTTTTATTGCGCCGTTTTGGCCAGTTTATTGAAGGATTGAATGGTAATTTCATTGCTTCTTTGGATGTAGGTACCACACAACGCGATTTAGAACATATTTATACCGAAACTGACCATGTTGCTGGTTTACCAAAAGCAATTCATGGCAGTGGTGTCGGTGATCCTTCGATCTTCGCTGCTCAAGGTGTTTATTTCGGTATAAAAGCCTGCTTAAAGGAATTATACGGATCGGAAAATGTTGCTGGTAAAAAAGTTATTGTGCATGGCGTAGGTGGAGTTGGCGAGCGTTTAATTGCAATGTTACGTGAAGAGAATGCGCGTGTATATGTCAGCGATATTACGGAAGAAAAAATGTTGAAAGTAGCGGCCAAGTACAAAGCTGAGCCAATACCTTACGGTGAAGTATTTGATCACGAATTTGACGTATATTCTCCCTGTGCATTAGGTGGTACGGTAAATCCAGAATCCGCGCAGAAAATGCAATGTAAAGTTATTGCCGGTTCGGCGAATAATCAATTGAAAGACGAACATGTTACAAGTTCTATCCTTCATGAAAGAGGTATATTATACGCCCCTGACTATTTGATCAACGCCGGTGCATTAATTGGCTGTTATTCAGAAATTCAAAATTATGGCGTAGATCACACTGAATTTGTGATCAAAAATATTTATAATGCGACTAGAGACGTATTGAAAAAATCAAAAGAAGAGAATATTTCTACTTTTGAAGCGGCTAATCGCATCGCGGAGAAGCGTATCCAAGATATTAAAAAAATCAAGCGATAGTCTTCATCCCAAAATCGTTCTTATTTATTATTTTATAAAAAAATCGTTCTTTAAATTACTATGTTAAACAGGAGACACCTGAGGGTAAAAGTAGTGCAAACGCTTTATGCGTACAGTCTTTCAGAAGATAAAGACATCAAAACATTTGAGAAAGCACTATTAAAAAATGTGGATGAAGTTTATGAGATGTATATATGGACACTGAATCTTTTAGATGAAGTATCTGATTATGTCTTAATAGATGCAGAGGGTAGGGCTAATAAGTTTTTACCAACTGAAAAAGACTTGTCTTTAACGACCAAGTTAAGTACAAACACTTTTATTGAGTCATTGAGACAAAATCCACAATATGGGGAAGGTGTCAAAAAATATAAGATTTCCTGGAGCTTTGATCCGGAGATCGTGCGCACTGTATTTTTGCAGTTAAAGGATTCTGAAGCTTATTTGGAGTACTTGCAACAAGAAGATCGCTCGATCGGTACGGAAAAGGATATCATCAAGCATATCTTTAAAAAGATCATCTTAAAATCGCCGGTTATTGAGCAGGTTTTTGAAGAAAAATTCATCAACTGGCCGGTGGATAAAGAAGTATTGCAGGCTTTGATCGCGAAGACTTTTAAGAATTTTAGTTCTGAAGATCCACGAAAAAATAAACTTGCAGAAATTACGCAAAATTGGAATGATGATAGCGACTATATTATTGCATTGTTGGGTAAAACAATCCGCAATACAAATGAGTATCAAAAGCTTATCTCGGAGAAAACCAAGAATTGGGAGTCAGATCGTATTGCTTTAATGGATACATTATTGATGCGTATGGCAATATGTGAGTTGGTTAATTTTCCATCGATTCCTGTAAAAGTAACAATAAATGAGTATATTGAAATTTCTAAGGTATTCAGTACATTGAAAAGTAATACATTTATTAATGGTATCTTAGATAAAATATTGAGCGATCTGAATCAACAGGGAAGAATCCAGAAGGCAGGTCGCGGTTTAAAAGATTAAAACCAAACGCGCATAAATAATTTATACGAATGAAAAACTTTGGCAAATATTCAGTTTTAGCGTTGTCGGCAGTACTTTTATTTTCTTGCGGAAATGCACAAAAGGGAAAAGAAGAAGGAACCAAGACAGCGACTGAAACAGCAGCTGCAGATAGCCTTTCTAAGGCAGCGGCACAATTGGGAAAAGTAGAATTTGAAGAGTCTGCATTTGATTTCGGTCAGGTAAAGGAAGGCGCACAGGTAAAACATACCTTTGTGTTGAAAAATTCGGGTGATGCACCTGTTATTATCTCGAAAGTGACTGCTTCATGTGGTTGTACACAGCCTGAGTTTTCGAAAAGTCCTATTTTGCCAGGTGGAAAATCTGAGATCCATGTAACTTTCAATAGTGAAGGACAAGTTGGTAAACAGCAGAAGATCATTACGATTCAATCCAATGCTTCCAATGGCTTAACAACGGTGCAGCTCAAAGGCGAAGTATTAGCGAAATAACACATTATTAAAAGATATAATTACAAATGAACACAGTATTATTACAAGCAGCGGGTGGCAATTTGATGAGTTTTCTACCAATGGTTTTGATTATCGTGGTATTTTATTTCTTCATGATTAGACCGCAGATGAAGAAGCAAAAAGATCACAAAAAATATATTGAAGAACTTGGTGTAAACTCTAAAGTAGTAACGACAGCTGGTATTCACGGCCGTATTGTAGAAGTATCAGACACGACTTTCTTAGTAGACGTAGGTTCGGGTGTAAAAATCCGTTTTGACAAGTCAGCAATCGCGTTAGATGCTTCTAAAGCTGTTAACAACACAGAGAAGAGCGCTTCATAAGCTTTTTCGAGAAAGAAATAAAGCCAGTTTTCTACGAAAACTGGCTTTTATTATGCTCTTAACAGTACCGACTGTTAAGAGCGTTAATATATTGTTATCATAAAAATGCTTTAGACTACTCCACAATAAATGAAAAGAGAAAAATGCAATGAAGCTGTCGGTTTCATTAGAACACGGCACTTTCTGATGCGGTTTCCTGTAAAAATAGGGTTTGCATGTTTCTAAGTTAGCTTAATTTTGAGATAAGAGAAATTTGGCACCATACTGTTCTGTATCTTTTTTCTTTATTCCATATCAAGAATGTCTCCGGGCTTGCAGTCCAGTACTTTGCAGATGGCCTCTAAGGTTTCAAATCGGACACCTTTAGCCTTACCCGTTTTTAAGATGGAAAGATTGACAAGGCTCAAACCGACTTTCTGCGATAATTCTGTCAAAGACATTTTACGCTTAGCTAAGACAACATCTAAATTAATTATAATGGGCATGTTTAATTAAATAAAGGATTCATTCTCCCTACGTAAAGCGACACCTGATTTAAAAGCTGCGCCAAAAGCCAATAATACTAAACCAATAACTGTCTCTGTATCGAAAAGATGTGCTCCATTGTGTAGCACATAGTTCGAATTATTTAAACTTAATTTTGTAATACAATTAAGGAAAAATTCCTGTGTAATCCATCTCATAACAGGCAAAAGCATTAGGCAGAATGAGCTAAAAACGATTAGTGAAGCATTTTTATCGGTAAAAAATGTATTATTACTGAACGATTTAAAAAGTTTCTGAACAACGAGAATTAATAAACCGATTAGAATCCAGTAAAACAACTGTGCGGTTTGATAAAGAATAGATGAGAATGAAAGTAACTCTCTCGGGGATTGAAATCTCAGCTGAACTAAGCCCTTGCCTTGATACGGACTGATGATCAATGTGTCCTTGAACCAGTGATCCAATGCTTGAGAAACATTCTTTGGTTGTTTTGCTTGGCTATTTGTGTCTTTGGGTATAATATTAACATTACGAACCTCATAAGCTTTGAGGCCACTACCTGCGGCCGGTATACCGGAATTAAATAAATTTGATGCCAAAAATAGGATGTAAAATACCATTACTATGCAGGAAAGATAGTAGAGATATCGCGCTGTGTTGTTATTGGATGGTTTCATAATTGATTTTGTTGATTGGTACAAATTTAGTAAAATTTAAAATAAAACACTTATTATTTAATGTTTTATTTTAAATTTTTATTGAATTGTACTATTTATTTGAGCTATCAACCTATCTTTTCGTTTTGACCAAATTTTAAGCACCTCTTATTTGAATAGATGCATGCGATTGTTTTTTTACGTTGGGTGAGGGTGTCTTCCCTTACGAACAGTCAAGTGCTCTTCCTTAACAAAGGTGTTCATGGATTTTTTTGGTGGCAAGTGAGTTGTCCGTCAGCACGTAAGTTTTTATCTACCTATGGGCTGATTTTTACGCAAATTGATTAAGTTTGTATCATGGCGAATACAGTTCGAATAAATAAGATCCAACGACGCAAGATTAATATCTTCATACGTTGTGTTGGAATTTCGTTGTTAGCTTGGCTATTATTTTCGATCTCCAACCAATATACTGTATCCGTCAAGGCGGCAATTGAATACGTTAATCTGCCAGAGAAACGAGCGTTCCACCCGCAGCAGTCTGATACTGTAAAAGTTAAGCTGGAAATGACGGGATGGCAATTTTTATTTTCAAAAGTTACTTTGGAAACACCTAAAGTTCAGGTCGACCTAAGCTCATTAAAAACCAAAGATTGGGTCGTTTTTTCTAATCAGCTAGGATTTATAAATCGGCAATTTCCACATGAACAGCGGGTCGTGTCGGTCAGTCCCGATACCTTGTTTTTTGATTTTTCGAAACAGACACAACGTAAAGTGCCTGTAAATCCTCTAGCTAATATTTCATTTAAACGGGGATACGGTTTTATCGCTGAAACCAAAGTTACACCAGCTTATGTTACCATCACCGGGCCTTACGAGGATGTTTCGGCAATTGAGTACTGGGAAACCGATACCGTCCGGGGGAAAGACGTGGAGACTGATGTACGAACTGTTGCAAATCTGGCGAGAAATCAAAAAGGGAATATCAATGTTTATCCAACGTCTGTTGAGGTGCTGATGCCAGTAGGTGAATTGACCGAGAAAATAATCGAATTACCTGTCAAGGTGGAAAATGGACAAGGTTATAGTTCGGTCAGGCTTAGTCCAAGTAAAGTTGTTGTCACGGTATTGATGTCCGTGAAAGATTACAATAGATATACTTCGCGCGATTTCGAGGCAGTGGTAGACCTTTCAGATTGGGAGAAGAATCAGGTACAGTACTTACCCATTTTATTGACCAAAGTTCCTGAATATTGTCAGATAATCAGTATTGTGCCGCAAAATGTAGACTTTTTTGTACGTAAATAACGATATTTTCATGAAGATTGGAATAACAGGCGGAATTGGATCAGGTAAAACTTTTATCTGCAAGCTATTTAAAGCCATGGCAGTACCGGTTTATAACGCGGATGAGGAAGCTAAAAAACTGATGAATACCGATATTCGGATTAAAGAGCGCTTAATCGCGGAATTTGGAGCGGAGACTTATCCGGACGGGAAGCTGGATCGAGCTTTCTTAGCTCAACGTATATTTTCGGACAGCGCGAAGCTCGAACTTGTGAACGGAATTATACACCCTATCGTTATACAGGAGGCCAAGGAATGGGCAGCACAACAAAAATCCCGTTATACACTCAAGGAGGCTGCTTTACTCTTTGAAAGCGGTTCTTATAAGGATCTTGATTATACTATTCTGGTTACGGCACCTTTATCCGTTCGTATTCAACGTGTTATAAAACGCGATAAGGTTACGGAAGGACAGGTCATGGAGCGAATTAATAAGCAACTCTCTGACGAAGAAAAGTTAAAATTGGCCGACTTCGTCATCGTTAACGATGGTACCACACCACTATTGCCACAAGTGTGGAATCTACATCAAAAATTTTTAAAATAATAGTATGTCTATAATATTGCCTGACTTCTTTGTCAGAAAGCCAGAAGGTTATTACTGTCGTTACGGTGATTTTTTTATCGATGCCAGCAATCCGGTTATGCATAATGTCGTATCTCATGCCCATGGCGATCATGCGAGCTCAGGGCACGATTATGTGTATGCTACCCATGCGACAACTTTGTTTATGAGTCACCGTTATAAGCAAAATCGCAAAGACTCCTATCAGGTTAAATTATATAACAGTTCTTTTAAACTCGGTGCTGTCGAGATTACGTTAATACCGGCGGGACATATTCTCGGGTCGGCACAGATTCTTATGGAGTATATGGGCTTGCGATATTTGTATACCGGGGATTATAAATTACAGTTGGATGAAACATGTGAACCGATCGAAATGCATCAAGCTGATGTATTGATTACCGAAAGTACCTTTGCAAATCCAGCTGTCATCCATCCTGACCCAGCCGAGGAAATCAAAAAATTAAATGGACATGCGAGTAATATCCTGTTGGGTACATATGTGCTAGGAAAGGCACAGCGGATCACCGATTTGATCAATAGGTATTGTCCGGATAGAAAAGTGCTCGTGCATAGTGGTATACTGCCGTACCATCGCCTTTACGATCAGCAAGGGTTAAAGAAATTGTCCTACGAGCCCTACAACAGAAAAGAAATGAAACAGGGCGAACAGAATAAAGTTTATCTGGTCCCCCCAATGACATTTAATAGCTACTTCAGAGCGACCAAAGTATTGCGGGCGTTCGCTTCGGGCTGGAAGCGCCTGCAGGCACAGAATGATATCGAACTCTATATATCCGATCACGTGGACTGGAACGACATTCTCCAGTATATCAAAATGGTTGATCCTCGGGAAGTATGGACACTCCACGGTGATGGAACGATTCTGAAAAGTTATTTCAAAGATAAACTGATCGTCCGCGACGTCTTTCTGGCACAAGCGTGAAGCAACTAATATATTTTGGCGTATCTATAACAGCACCATACAACTGATTTCGACCGCTCATCTGAAAACTTCGCTGACCATACAGCGAAGTTTCTATTTCATATTAACAATCTTGTCAACAACATAGACAGTATTTCCGCGCCAAGGAAGTACTCCATGATACTCTTTGTAACGTAGATCGAAATATTTTCCACTGTTGAGCTCCAATTGTTGGAAAACTGAATCGTCTTCGATAGAAAATTCAAATTGATTGCTGGCTATTCCTCCAGTTTTGATGCTTCCAAATCCTTCTTGTATGAGCTTGCCCTCGTATGTCTTAAAAATATTACCTTTTCTTACAGCGTAATTAAGATAGCCAGACTTGACACCCTCACCGAATACATAATAATATTTCCAGTAGGCATATGAGCCACCTCCGACGAGGATAAAGAGGATCAGGATGAGCAAAAATTTTTTTAATCCGGATTTCTTCTTTTGTTGTTCAGGTAAATTTTCCATTATGTATTTGAATTAAAATGGTTTCAAACAATTTGTAAAGCAGTTAAAAATGTATTCTTCGATACCCTATTGTAAAACTTGATCTAAAGATAAATAATGAACCGCATAAATGCTAGTGGTTTTTACTATAAGTCAATGAAAAAGGTGATTTGTTGGATGCTAATTCTATTAGTTTCTTTATCCTTCGTACGTGCTGTTATGCTAATTTTTGTAAATTTGTCCAATGGACTCAGACCAGATATATCGCAAGATCATTCATTTAGATATGGACGCATTCTATGCGTCTGTAGATCAGCGCGACTTTCCCGAATATCGGGGGAAGGCAATCGCTGTCGGCGGATCTCCAGATGGGAGAGGGGTGGTTGCGACAGCGAGCTATGAAGCAAGAAAATTTGGTGTCAAATCTGCTATGAGTTCAAGAAAGGCTCTGCAACTGTGCCCTCATATTATCTTCACTTATCCCCGTTTTGATGTGTATCGCCAGGTTTCGTATCAGATCAGGGAGATTTTTCTACGGTATACTGACTTAATTGAACCACTTTCCCTGGATGAAGCATATTTAGATGTTACAGTGGATAAACAGGGCATTGGTTCGGCAATCGATATTGCCAAAGCGATTAAAGGAGCTATTAAGGACGAACTGAACTTAACGGTGTCGGCTGGTGTGTCTGTCAATAAATTTGTAGCGAAAATTGCTTCAGATATGGATAAACCCAATGGTTTGACGTTTATCGGTCCTTCTAAAATTGTTAAGTTTATGGAGTCATTGCCTGTAGATAAATTTTTTGGCGTCGGGAAAGTGACTGCAAAGAAAATGCACGAACTGGGTCTTTTTACGGGGCTCGATTTAAAAAAACAGCGTGAGGATGATCTGGTCCGTTGGTTTGGAAAGACAGGTCACTTTTTTCACCGTATTGTCAGAGGTATCGATGACCGTCCAGTTGTTCCTAATCGCAGCAGTAAATCGATTGGTATTGAGGATACTTTTGAAGAGGATGTAGAAGCATTTGAAGAATTAAATAGCATTTTGCATCGACTCTGTAAACAGTTGTGGTTACGTATCGGCAAAAAGGAAGTTTCTGGACGAACGTTAACTTTAAAAGTTAAGTATGCGGATTTTGTTCAACTTACACGTAGCACGACCATAGAAAGTAGTTTCGACTCCGAAGACAAAATTTACGCCACTGCACATCGTTTGTTAAACAAGGTTGAGCTGCTAAACAAGGTGCGGCTATTGGGAGTTTCAATATCCAACTTTGTGGAAGAAAATGATTTTCCAAAAGAAGGTATACAGCTAAACCTTTTTGAGCATCGTCTTTAATCAATAACCCGCACTATTTTTCAACTTTTGATAAGCTACAGGATATACCGCATGTGAATTAAGCTTGTTACAGGCAAAATCATCGTTATTTGTCACAATTCTTTATCTTAGCCCAAATAATAATAAACATATCCAAAAAGTAATGAATACGGTATCAAGAGTACTCTTAGGTGCGTCGATCGTTTTTTTTGTGCACGAGACTGGTGTTGCGCAGAAGAAATTGGATTTTGCGCAGTCCTGGGGGCAAAAGCAATCTTTGACAGTTCGCACCAATCAGTATCCGGGCTGGGCAGACGGGACAGCTTACCTGGAGAATGATGTAAACGATGGTCATTTGTATCAGGTCAACGTTAAATCAGGCAAAAGAAGTATTTATACAATTCCTGCTAAAGATGGAACAGTTGTCTACATCGATAGCAACGATATCTTCCTAAAAAGCAGTGATGGAGCCGTAAAAAAGCTGACCAATTCGCCTGATATTGCCGAACAGAACCCAACGTTGTCACCAGATGGTAAATACGTGGCTTTTACGCGCAAAAGTAATTTATACAGCGTGGATGTGGCGTCCGGAGAAGAGATGCAATATACACATGATGGTACTGACGTCATTTACAATGGTTGGTCATCTTGGGTGTATTACGAAGAGATTCTTGGGCGTCCGACAAAGTACAAAGCTTTTTGGTGGTCTCCAGATAGTCGTAAGATAGCATTTATGCGGTTCGATGATACAAAGGTTCCGATGTTTCCGATTTATTCGTCCAAAGGCCAGCATGGTTACCTGGAGGAGACAAGATATCCCAAAGCCGGTGACCCAAATCCGGAAGTGAAGGTAGGAATCGTTCACCTCGAAGGGGGCAACGTTACCTGGGCTGATTTCAACGAGAAAGACGATCAGTATTTTGGCCAGCCTTATTGGGCCTTTGATAGTAAAAATGTGATGGTACAGTGGATGAACCGGGATCAGAACAATTTGAAGTTTTATCAAGTGGATCCGAATTCAGGTTCGAAAAAAGAAATCTATGATGAGCGTCAGGCTTCATGGATCAATTTGGATCACGATGAGCGTATCACGTATCTGGCGGACAACAAATATTATATCCTAAAATCGGATAAGACAGGCTGGGCGCATTATTACCTCTATAAATTGGATGGAACATTGGTCAATCCAATTACTTCCGGCGAATGGCAGGTAACGGAATTAAAACGGATTGATGAAAAAAATAAGGTGATCTATTTTACCGCACGTAAAGAAAACTCAGCGCGTTTTGATTTGTACCGCGTGGATTATTCAGGTAAAAACTTAAAACGTCTGACGTTCGGTGAATACTCGCACGATGTGAATGTATCGCCTGACGGCAAGTATTTTATTACCAAATACTCCAATGTGAGTACACCCGATCGGTTCGCTTTGTTGGATAATCAAGGTAAGGTCGTACGTCAGCTAGCGGATAGTAAAGCTGCTGATTTTGCCTCGTATACCTACGGTAAAACCGAATACTTACATCTTAAATCAGATGACGGACTGTTCGATCTTCCCCTAACAATAACTTATCCGACAAATTTTGATAAATCAAAAGTTTACCCGGTTGTTTTCAGTATTTACGGTGGGCCTGACGCGGGAACGGTAAAAGATACCTGGAAAGGAACGGCCAATCAGTACTGGGCCAATGAAGGAATTATTCAAGTCTCTGCAGATCACCGGGCATCTGGTCATTTTGGTAAACAAGGTGTTGCTTATATGCACCGCAATCTTGGTCACTGGGAAATTATTGATTATTCGACAATTGTTAAATGGTTAAAATCGCAACCTTGGGTCGCTAAAAACAAAGTACTTATCACCGGGCATAGCTATGGTGGCTATATGACTTGTTTGGCAATGACGAAGGCGGCTGATGTATTTGATTTTGGTATTGCTGGCGCACCGGTTACCTCTTGGGATCTCTATGATAGTCATTACACGGAAAGATGGATGGATACACCACAGGACAATCCTGAAGGCTATAAAGCCGGATCTGTATTGACTTATGCTAATCATTATAAAGGTGTGCTGCGCATTATGCATGGCGATATGGACGACAATGTACATCTGCAGAATACAATCCAGCTGGTCGATAAATTGACTGATCGAAATGTTCCTTTCGAATTGATGATTTATCCTGGAAGCCGTCATGGATTTGACCGATCGAAAAGTAAATATGATTTTAATGAACGTGCGCGTTTTTACTATCAATATTTACTGGAAAAGCCACTTCCAAAAGAGTTTAAATAACTCTAAGTAAGGCAGAAATAAAGTATCCCCTATCAGTCCGATAGGGGATTTTTATTTTTTGGATTATTTTCATTCATTCACGCTGCCAAATATGCTCTATCGGGTTCTTCTTTATGTTAAATATCACAAAAAAGTGATTTTTCTGTGTGTGTAAATTGTTGAAAATTAAAAAATATGGCATCTTTGTAGAAGTTTATTTAAAGATCAAATGATTCAATTCCTAAAGGAAAGTACTTTTGCCGTTAATGAGGTTTTTAATAAGTCATTGGAGTTGCTGAAAAAGCATTATTTTTCTGTTGCCGGGCTTTGTTTTCTGTTATTTGTGACTTCTGGACTCTCCAATTATCTCGCAACATCGATTAGTGATTTCAATGTAGTGTTGAGTGGTTTTATGGCGTTTTTTTTCATGGTAATGTATTTCGGATTGAACATGACTTTGTTTAAGTATATTTTGAGTCTGATTGATGGAAACCATGATAAGAAGCTGATTCAATGTATCCCAAGTTCAAAAGAACTGGTTTACTTTTTCGGAGCTATGCTCAGTATTATGGTGCTTTCAATAATGCTCTTAATGTTATTGGGAGCAGTTTCTTTACCCTTCCTATATTTGTTTGAAAACGGTGAAAACCGTGTAGAGCTGATGAGCAAGTTTACAATGTTTGTCGTTTTTGTGGCAGCCATATTGACCTTTCTCCTAATCATAAGAGTGGCATTTTATCCGTTCTTCATTATTGATAAACACGCGGGAACTTTCAAATCTTTGCGTTTTAGTTTCGCACTGACAAAGGGTAACGTGTTCAAACTGTTGTTGATTTTGGCTGTGTTTGCTTTCTTTCACTTGCTGCAGATGTATTTTAATTTTCTAGAATATTACATAATTTTTATTATTTTGAACCTCGTTAGTTCTTTTTTGGTTGTACCTTTAGCTTGTATTGTCGTTTCGGTAGCTTATCGTTCAATGATGGCCGATTACCATGGTGGAGAGGACCCAGAGATTTTAAAAAATATATTTTAATAAATAACAAAGGTTTTGAATAAAAAAGGAATTGCCATTTTAGGGGCAACGGGAAGTATAGGCACACAAGCCTTGGATGTTATAAGAGCCTTTCCTAATAAATTTGAAGCAGTCGTTTTGACATGTGGTAGCAATGCAGCATTGTTAATTCAACAGGCTTTGGAGTTTAAGCCCAAAGCAGTTGTTGTAACGGATTCCCTTCAATATGGTTATGTCCAGGATGCCCTAAAAGGGCATAATATTGCTGTTCTTTTAGGTGAAGTGGGGTTGGTTGAAGTGGTTCAATATGAAGATGTTGATATTGTTTTGAATGCAATTGTTGGATCTGCCGGATTAAAGCCTACTGTGAAAGCGATTCAGTCCAAAAAGGATATCGCTTTGGCTAACAAGGAAACGCTGGTTGTCGCTGGCGAGCTGATTATGGCTTTGGTGCGTGAATATGGCGTTCGAATGCTACCTGTGGATTCAGAACATTCGGCAATTTTCCAGTGTTTGACCGGAGAGGAGCATAATCCAATAGAGAAAATCTACGTTACCGCTTCTGGCGGGCCTTTTAGAGGTAAAAGTAGAGCTGAGCTTCGCTGTGTTACCAAGGCTCAAGCATTGAAGCATCCCAATTGGTCTATGGGAGCCAAAATCACCATTGATTCCGCTTCTTTGATGAATAAAGGCTTAGAAGTCATTGAAGCAAAATGGCTTTTCAATTTGTCCATAGATCAAGTCGATGTCATTGTACATCCTCAGTCTATTGTCCATTCCCTGGTTCAGTTTCAAGACGGTTCTATGAAAGCGCAAATGGGCGTGCCTGATATGAAATTGCCGATCCAATATGCGTTGACATACCCAGCACGTTTCGAAAATAATTTTGAGCGTTTTAATTTTATGGACTATCCAACACTCAGTTTCGAAAAAGCAGATTTGGAAACCTTCAGAAACCTGGCTCTTGCTTATGAGAGTTTACGGAGCGGTGGCAATAGAAGTTGCGTCTTGAATGCCGCTAATGAAGTGGTTGTAGATGCGTTCTTGAAAGATCGAGTTGGTTTTCTGGAGATGAGTGATGTGATTGAACAGACACTGGATCAAGTAGAATTTATTGCAGCCCCAACGTTGGATGATTATCTGGAAACGGATCGTATAGCAAGATTAATAACAAAGGAAATAATCAAAGATTAAATTTAAAAAGCATACATGGGTGTTTTAATTATGGTCGGACAAGTGATTCTAGGCTTGTCAATTTTAATTGTTCTACATGAGTTAGGACATTTTTTAGCAGCGCGTGCATTTGGTATCAAGGTAGAAAAGTTTTATTTGTTCTTTGATGCTTGGGGAGTGAAATTGTTTAAATTCAATTATAAAGGATGTGAATATGGTATTGGCTGGTTACCATTAGGTGGTTATGTCAAAATTGCTGGGATGATCGATGAGTCGATGGATACGGAGCAATTGAAGGGCGAACCACAGCCATGGGAATTTCGGTCAAAACCAGCTTGGCAACGTTTAATTGTTATGCTGGGCGGTATTATTGTCAATATTGTAGTCGGTGTTATCGTTTTTTGGATGCTGACTTTTAAAATGGGCAATACAGATATCAAAATGGACCAGCTTGTAAACGGTATTGTGCCGGGATCTATTGGGGAGTCCATTGGCTTGAAAGCTGGAGATAAAGTCATTTCAATTGATGGTCACCGTGTCGAAAATTATTCCGAGCTGATCAGTTCTAAAGTATTGATGGGGGGAGTTACCCTTGCTGTTGAACGTGGTGGTGTGACTGAAGATGTCAAAGTTCCAGCCGATTTATTAAATACGCTTTCTGACAAAAAAGGCGAGAAGTTTATTGAGCCCCGAATTAAGACGACCAGCATAGCGGAAGTAGCGCCAGGTTCAGTGGCGAGCAAAATGGGTTTTGTGAAGGGAGATAGCATTATTGCCGTAAATAATATACAGGTTCCTTTCTTTGACCAATTTAGAGCACAGATAAAAGCGAATATCAATAAAACTGTAACAATTAAAGTCGTACGCAAAGGTAATGAAGTTTCCTTGCAAGGAAATGTCCCTGCAGATGCCATGCTTGGGTTTGGTATTAACCGTGATTATTCCATCAAATCTTTTACAACGCAATATACTTTGACAGAAGCATTTCCAATTGGTGCAAAGAAGGCTTTTACAGTGATTACCGATAATGCCAAAGGATTTGGCAAAATTTTCAAAGGCGAAGTGCGTGCTGATAAAGCCTTATCGGGTCCTATTGGTATAGCTACTTTGTTTGGTACTGAGGTGGATTGGATCCGTTTTTGGTCTTTGGTCGGAATGTTGTCGATGGCATTGGCATTTATGAACCTATTGCCTATTCCAGCGCTGGATGGTGGTCACGTATTATTCTTATTGATTGAAATGATACAAGGTAAGCCATTGAGCGAAAAATTTCTGGAAAAGGCGCAGATGGTTGGTTTCTTTATTCTTTTGGCCTTAATGGTATTTATATTCGGAAACGATATTTTTAAGCTATTTAAATAGCTCAAACGATCGCCAGCCGAAGCTGACGGCATGTATCTCATAAAGTAAAGGGGGGCTTTGAATTTGGCCCCCCTTTACTCTATGTTATCGGTACGATTAAAGAAGAAGGTTTCACGTTCTATAATTATCTGCTAGCTGAATTATCCCTTTATATGTTTTCATCGTATATATTTAAGCCTTAGGATGAAGATTTTTACAACAATAAATTCTCTATTTGTATTGCATTTGAAAAACAAATTTTCTAAGTTTGGTCATGGATGGAAGAAATAGAGCAGATATAAAGCCTGGTATGTTGGTGAATATCATCTTAAAAAAAGATCAACGTACTGGAAATCTTACAGAGGGGATTGTGAAGGACTTGTTGACCTCATCCTCTTATCATTCGAGAGGAATTAAAGTGAGATTGATGGACGGCCAAATAGGAAGAGTGGCCGAAATTATTGAAGATGACTTTTAGCAGGTGTTTTACTTATCTTCCGCTCTTTTTTATTTAATCTTTTCTCGTACTATTGATACTGAAAATTTTGCTGCCTATGATGTCCTTTTGAATAAATTCATGTAAAGACTTTGAGTTATTAATAGTGGGCATTTTGAAATAAAACTTGAATAATGACATTATTACCACTAAATTGTTTCTTTATTTTTTATTTTATTACATATTTATATAATATTATTTTTATAATTACTAAATGACGGTTTTTTCAAATGGATATAAAAAATAAATGTACGATTGTCTATGCTGATGATGCTTTAATTCATCATATACTGATGCGTGCTATGACTCAATCTCATTTATTGAATTTGGTTTATTGTGCTTCTAATGGGATGGACTTAATTGACTACCTCCATGACAACGGACATGAGCTTCCTCAGATATGTATACTGGATCTACATATGCCCGTGCTAAACGGAATAGAAACGGCTAAAATAATGAAAGAAAAGTTCCCTTCCGTCAGGATATTCGGTCTAACATCGAGCAGTGATGAAAATGAACGTATGAAAATGCGGGACGCTGGGGCAGAAGAGATTTTTTCAAAGGAGCAGATGCCTTTATTAATGAAACAACTTGCTTCTTGAATATAAAAAGCTGCACAAAAAAGCCTAACATCTGTCAGGCTTTTTCTTTGGTTTCTAAAGCATCCTTGAATTTTAACAACCTAATCCAGGACGGACATTTACTTAAGTCTTTTTTCCATAAGCTTACATGGATAAAGCTTGTGCTTAAGAAGCGTTGAACGTCAAAGACTTGCATGTCTTGCTGTATTTCTAGCGTATCAGGCAGATCTTTGGATCTAAAATATTCTTGTAATTCCTCTGGAGTCATACAACAAAAGTAAAGTTTTAAATCTTTATCTCCAACCTCCGCCAAGCGCGCGGTAAAGATCTACAAATGCATCCAAATGCTGCTGTCTTAACTCCACAAGATCGAGGTCACTGTTTAATGCATTGCTTTGCGCTGTAATCACCTCTAGGTAAGTAGCATATCCGCTTTTAAAGAGTAGGTTCGCATTTTTGACCGCAAGTTGCGCATTATCCACTCTTTCTTTTGCCAGAGATAATTGTTCACGTTGTTTGTCTACTGTAACAACTGCGTTAGAGACTTCGGCTACTGCCTCCACAACCTTTTGCTGAAACTGAATTTCGGCCTTATCTCGTTCCAATTTGGCTACTTCGTATTGTGTTTTTAATGTTCTGTTTTTGAAAATAGGTGTGGTCAAATTTCCAGTTATTCCGCCGAGTAATGCTCCAGGGATATGGAACCAATTTTTTGGAAGCATGCTATTAACGCCTAATACGCCACCAATAGTTAAGGATGGATAACGCATGGCTTGTTGGATATTAACGTTCGCATTGGCAGCCATCAATTGGAGCTCAGATGATCGAATGTCAGGTCTATTGCGAAGAATCTCTAATGGAGAACCGAGGGAGATGTTTTTGCTCTCGGCGAAGAGATGTTCGTAAGAAGTACCTCTATTGATACTGTCTGGTAATTTTCCGGTGAGCGTCTGAAGGGCATTTTCCTGAATGACAATTTCTTTTTCCAGTTCAGGCACAAGGGATGCAGCCAATAGACGTTGAGATTGTGTCTGTTGGATCGCCAAAGCGGTGATTTCACCAGCTTCATATTGTAACCTGATCATGTGGAGCGTACTATCATTTAATTGCACGTTACGCTTAGCGACTTCTATTTTAGCATCAAGCATCAGAAGATTGAAATAGCCTTTTGCTACCGAAGTTATAATGGAGGTTTGTACAGCGTTTTTTGCTTCCTCCGTATCCAAATATTCGGCCAATAGCTGCTCTTGTTTGCTTCCTATCTTCTTCCAGATATCTATTTCCCAGCTAAAGTTAATGTCTGAGCCAAACATTGACTGATAGACGAACATATCTTGCGGTGCTTTTTCACCTTTTTGATCATAGTATTTGGTCAGTGGGCCGCTGCCAAAATCCTGCGATCGCCAAGTCCGGTTTCCATTGGCAATCGTTGCATTTATACTCGGTAGATAATTTGCCTTATTTTGGGATAATAGCCGGTTTGAAATCTGCAGATTTAGTAAGGCGGTCCTCATCTCAAAATTGTTTGACAACGCAGAATCAATTAATAACTTCAACGTCGGATCATGGAAGAAAGATTTCCAATGAATTAGTCCCATACTGGAGGTGTCTCCGAAGAGGTCCAGTGTATCGCCACGAAAATTTTCAGGAAGTTTTACTTTGGGCTGCACATAATCTTTTCCTACTTTACAAGCATTCATCATTCCTAATATGCCTATGATTATACCGACTCCCAAAATGTATTTTTTTATGTTTTTCATTATTCTTCCTCTTGTTTAGCTAATTTATCATGTAGTTTTTCATCCAAGCTTTTAAATTCGACAAATAATACCGGGATGATGAAGATACCAAACGCTACGCCAAATAGCATACCGCCGGCGGCGCTGAAACTGATGGAGTGATTGCCGATGGCTGATGGCCCTACAGTCCACATCAGTGGTACTAGACCGGCTACAAATGCCAAACTTGTCATCAAGATAGGCCTTAATCTAAGCTTGGATCCATTGATGGCCGCTTCGACAATACTCTTACCATTTTTGCGCTCCTGGACTGCGAATTCTACAATTAGAATTGCGTTTTTGGCCAAAAGACCTATAAGCATGATGAGTCCTACCTGAACATAAATATTGTTTTGAAGTCCTACCAGGTTGATGACAGCGAAAACGCCAATCAATCCTACCGGTATCGACAAAAGTACTGCCCACGGAAGGATATAGCTTTCATATTGAGCCGAAAGCAGGAAGTATACAAAAAGAATACTAAGTGCAAAAATCAGCACAGTCTGGGATCCAGATTGGCTCTCTTCGTAACTCATGCCCGTCCATTCAAATCCATAATTCCCAGGAAGATTGCTATCGGCCATTTTTTGGATAGCCTGCATAGCGTCATCTGTACTGTAACCGTCGGCTGTGGTGATATTTACAGCGATAGCATTGTACAGATTATAACGGGTTATGGTTTCGGGCCCCACCGTCTTTTCTAAGGTCAGGAGGGTATTTATAGGAACCATTTCACCTTTGCTATTCCTTACAAAAATTGAATTGAAGGATTCGGGATCTTTACGGAAATCAAAATCCGATTGAACATAAACGCGATACTGGCGGCCAAATCGATTGAAATCACTCGCTTGTACACGTGCAAAGTAAGATCTGATGGTGGACATAAGATCTTTGATATCGACGCCCAGGGATTTAGCTTTCACAGCATCAATATTGACTTCATACTGCGGGAAGTTTGATTTGAAGCTTGTGTAAGCGCTTCGTATCTCTGGTAAGGTATTTAATTGGTTGATAAATGTGTCGGCAATGGTGTTAAAGTCTCTGATATCGCCACCCATCCGATCTTGAAGAACCATTTCAATGCCGGCAAAATCCCCAAAACCCTGCACAGTAGGGCGAGGGAACACTGTAAACGTGGCTTCATTAATCTGGGATAGATCTTTTCTGATGGTATCCATAAAGGCATTGATATTCTGGATATGCTCACGCTTGGCGTGTGGTTTTAGGGTAATGTAACCAGCAGCAAATGCCGGACTTGAACTGCCATCTAGGGCATTAAAACCGGAAACTGTCGTCATTCCATTGATATCCTCCCTTTTCTTTAGAATACTATCGGCACGGTGAAGTACCTCTGTCGTCCGGCTCAATGAGGCACCAGGAGGGAGGGCGATATTGTATGTAATAAAACCGTCGTCCTCGGTCGGAATGAAACTTTTAGGTGTTTTTATCATAAAAAATGCGCCGAGTGCAGTAATCAAAACTAAACCTGTCCAAGCTATTTTTTTGTTCTTGATAAGGACTGTTACCACGGCAACATACCGTAAAGTAAGTCTATCAAAAGACGTGTTGAACGCCTTAAAGAAGCGATTTTTAAACTGATTTATCTTGCTGGTTTTTTGATCGTTGTGATGTTGTGGCGTTTTAAGCAGGAGTGCACATAGTGCAGGGCTTAAGGTCAATGCATTGAGTGCTGAAATCAGAATTGCCGTTGCCAACGTGTAAGCAAACTGTCGATAAAAGATTCCAGCCGGCCCCTCCATAAAGCCAACGGGCAAAAATACGGCGGCCATGACCATCGTTATTGACAGAATGGCACCTGTAATTTCGGACATCGTCGACAATGTCGCAGCTCGGGCTTTTAATCCTGTGCTGTGCATTTTTTCGTGGATCGCCTCAACGACAACAATTGCATCATCAACCACAATTCCAATGGCTAATACCAAGGCAAACATGGTTAGGACATTCAGTGAAAATCCAAAGAGTTGCAGAAAAAAGAACGTTCCTACCAACGATACCGGGATTGCAATAGCTGGAATCAAGGTAGACCTAAAATCTTGTAAGAAAATAAATACAATAACAAATACGAGGATAAAGGCTTCAAAAAGTGTGTGTTCGACTTGATTGATCGATTCGTCGATCTGGTCCCTTACCGAGTATGTCACTTCGTAGTGTATGCCTTTTGGAAATGTTTTTGATTGTTCTTCGAGTACTTTTCTGACGGCAATATCGATATCATGAGCGTTAGAACCACTAGTCTGTGTTAGATTGAGGGTTAGGCCCGGATGTCCATTTACCTTATTATCGCTACTTAGATTGGTCGCTCCGAATTCTATTCTTGCGACATCCTTTAGATAAAGTACTGATCCATCTTCGTTGGTCTTTATTACAATATTTTGGAATTCCTCTGGCGTCGTGAAGCGCCCTTTATGGCGGATCACCGTCTCAAAGGCTTCGTCTGAGGTCTCTCCAAATTTACCAGGGGCGATCTCAAAGTTCTGATCTTTTATTGCGTCAGTGACATCCTGTGGAACCAAGTTGTAAAGGGCGAGCTTTTCGGGGTTTAACCAAAGTCTCATGGCGTAATCCCTAGCCCCTAGGCGGGACACTTGAGCTACTCCATCTACGCGCAGTAAGGGTCGCATCAGGTTAATCTGTGCAAATGCCTGTAGAAAAGTTTCGTCATAGGCGCTATCTTTATGATCGGAGTATAAGTTGATTGTCATGATGACACCGGTTTGCCTCGGCATGACCGTGATACCCGCTTCATTTACTTCCGCGGGAATGGAGCTAATGGCTTTGGAAATCCGAGTCTGTACATTAACTGACGCAATGTCTGGATTGGTTCCTGTTTTGAAATATACAGACACACTTCCAGAGCCTGAGTTGGAAGCAGAGGATTTGATGTAAGTCATATCCTCTACACCATTGATGGCTTCTTCGATAGGTAATAAAACACTTTTCGCCACTGTTTCAGCATTCGCTCCAGGATAACTGAGTGAAACAAGCACGCTGGGTGGGGCAATTTCTGGAAAGCGCGATACGGGCAGCAATTTTAGGCCTACTAAGCCTAAAATAACCAATATAATGGAAACCACCGTGGCCAATACGGGCCTATTTATAAATGTTTTAAGCATATATATAGAATTTTAAACATGCTACTTTCAGCGTAAAGTTTCACGGGTACAAGTAGCATGTAAAAACGATCAATAATTATTTCTGTAAAATTGGGGTTACCGGTGAACCGTCGGTCAATTTGTCAAAGCCGCTAGTAATAACACGATCGTTTTCATTTAAACCTGAATCGACGATGTAGTTGTTTTTACTTTTGCCCGAAAGTTGGATATTTCGTTTCTGTGCCTTATTGTTTTGGTCCAATATATAGACAAAGGTTTTATCTTGCAATTCGTTTACAGCAATCTGAGGTATTTGGAGAACACCTTTCTTAATTTCAGCGATTTTAAGTGTACCGCTGCTTCCAGATCGGAGAATGTTATCATGATTTTGAAAGGTGGCGCGTAAGGAGATTGCTCCCGTGGTACGGTTGATCTGGCCATTGACCGCATCAACTATTCCCTTTTTCGCATATTCTTCACCATCAGCGAGAACTAAAGTCACCTCAGGAAATACAAGTTTTTGATTTTGGTTGTATTTCTTACCCTCTATGCTATCTTTTTTTGCCTGTGCTTTTGAAAAATACAGAAAATCAGATTCATTCATGGAAAAATAAACATACACTTCCTGAATATCGGAAAGATAGGTGAGAGGTTCTTTATCGCCCTTTGATACCAAATTCCCGATACGCTTTGGGATCCGGCCAATGTATCCGCTTACGGGTGCCGTTATAACCGTAAAGTCTTTACTGATCTGCGCTGAGCGTACGGCCGCGATAGCTTGGTCAAGTGTTGCCTTGGCAACTTGATAATCTGACTTGGCAGAAGAAAGTCTGACATCGGAAATAACATCATTTTGAACAAGCGGTTTCAACCGGTCTACTTCAAGTTGTGCATTTTTAAGTTTGGCTTTAGCGACCTGTTCTGTAGCGACCATGTTATTGAGGTTTTCCTGATAGGTGGAAGGATCAACTTTAAATAGCTTTTGGCCTTTTTGTACAAAGGAGCCTTCATCAACATAAATTTCCTGAAGTAGTCCCTCAACTTGGGGGCGAACTTCTACATTTACCTTACCTTCAATTGTCCCCAAATAATCTTTGATGGTAATTGCATCTGATTTTTTTACGGTATAAACCGGTAACGCTACGCTTTTTTCTTTGCTTTTATTTTCTTTTGAAGAACTTGAAGAACAACTTACCTGAGTGGCTAAGGCTGAACAAATCAATAGAGATACGTTGAAAATAGATAATGTTTTTTTCTTCACAATGATTGATTAATTTTTACGATATATGTGTGTGTAATATGAATATTACAATATAAACGTCAAATAGTTTAATTATTGTGAAGATTAACATTTGTTAACATCTCCAATTGGAGATAGTAATTCTTGAATTATTAATCAATATTAATGATTAATAGTTTCACCTGTTTGATAATGAGTTTTTTAGGGAAGGGATACATCATATTTTCCCTCGGAGGAAAATATGATGTTATTAAGATGGATACTTAAAATTTTAGGTGCTTTACGGTCAGCCCGTTATTAATAAGTTGTTTTAAAGCGTCAATTCCTATGCTAATATGCGCTTCTACATATTTCGCTGTAACGGTTACGTCGCTGACAGATGTTTTAACTCCTTCCGGAACCATTGGTTGATCCGAAACGAGCAGTAAAGCACCGGTAGGAATTTTGTTGGCAAAACCGACACTGAATATCGTTGCGGTTTCCATATCAACGCACATCGCGCGGATTGATTTCAAATATTTTTTAAAGGCCTTATCGTGTTCCCAGACTCGTCTATTTGTCGTGTATACCGTTCCTGTCCAGTAATCCCGTTGATGATCCCTTATCGTAGTTGATATAGCCTTTTGCATAGCGAAGGCAGGCAGGGAGGGGACTTCGGGTGGGAAATAATCATTCGATGTTCCTTCGCCACGGATAGCAGCAATCGGTAAAATCAATTCACCCACTGGAATCTTTTTCTTGATCCCACCGGTTTTACCCAGAAATAGTACTGCTTTTGGCGCAATAGCCGATAATAAATCCATAATGGTTGCGGCCATAGGGCTTCCCATACCAAAGTTGATGATAGTGATTCCGCCAGCAGTGACCGATTGCATCGGCTTATCTTCACCGTAAATGGGCGCATTATCATGCATTTCGGAAAACAGCTGTATATATTTAGAAAAGTTTGTCAAAAGAATGTATTCTCCAAACTCTTCTAAAGGTCTTCCCGTATACCTCGGAAGCCAATTGTTTACAATTTCTTCTTTACTTTTTAAACCTGGTGTTATCGGACTATTTACGGTACTTTTGGCACTTTTCTTTTTTGTCATAGTCATTGTATTTAGTTTTTCGAATCTATTATATTCCTATAAACACTCCATTATGGGGATGTTATTATTGTAATATAAGATTTTTAGTTCTTTAAAAAAAAATCCCGTTCAGCTGAACGGGATTTTTTTAAGCGACTTTAAGCTTTTTCAAATCGGACTTCTCGAATTTTTTCTTCGCGTATTCCAGGGTGATTTCCAAAGCTTTTTGTCCCGTCTGCTCTTTTGTTGATGGAATCTCAAACATCGCATCCAGCATAATGGCTTCACAGATACTGCGTAAACCCCTAGCTCCGAGTTTGAACTCATCTGCTTTATCGACAATAAAGGTATAAACATCAGGATCAAATTTTAGTTCGATACCTTCATATTCGAACAACTTCTTATACTGCTTTACCAATGCATTTTTGGGTTCAGTCAAAATGCTTAGTAAAGTTTCTTTATCCAACGGATTCAGATAAGTCAATACCGGTAGACGCCCTATTAACTCTGGAATCAAACCAAAGTTCTTTAAGTCTTGAGGAGTAATATATTTGTATAAGTTATTCAAATCAATTTCCTCTTCGTCTTCATTCATTTTATAACCTACTGTCTGTGTACGTAAGCGGTTTGCAATTTTCTTTTGGATACCATCAAATGCACCGCCACAGATAAAGAGTATATTACTAGTATTTACCGCGATCATTTTTTGATCAGGATGCTTCCGACCACCTTGAGGTGGAACGTTGACCACTGTACCTTCTAGAATCTTCAACAAAGCCTGTTGTACACCTTCACCTGATACATCTCTAGTAATAGAAGGATTATCGCTTTTACGTGCAATTTTATCTATTTCATCGATATAGATGATTCCGCGCTCTGCCGACGCTACATCGTAATCTGCTGCTTGAAGTAAGCGTGTCAAAATACTTTCTACATCTTCCCCAACATAACCTGCCTCTGTCAGCACTGTCGCATCTACAATACAAAATGGTACGTTTAATATCTTAGCAACTGTCTTTGCTAACAATGTTTTACCCGTACCTGTTTCTCCAACGATAATTAGATTCGATTTTTCGATCTCAATTTCGTCTTTATCCACTTTCTGATTTAAACGTTTATAGTGATTATAAACTGCTACCGAAATTACTTTTTTTGCATCATCCTGACCGATCACATATTGATCCAAGTGAGTTTTGATCTCAAAAGGGCGGATCAACTTTAATGCAGTCTGTAATGTTTTGCTTTTTCGTTGTTTTAATTCTTCTGCTAAGATTTCGCCTGCCTGCTGGATGCATCTATCACAGATATGTGCACCGTTGCCTGCAATGAGCATCTGAGCTTCATTTTTGCTTATCCCACAAAACGAACAATGAATGTCTCTATCGTTATTCTTTGCCATTGTTATTTAATATTCTCCTTCTTAGGAAGTAAAATCTCATCAATCATACCGAATTCTTTCGCCTCATTGGCTTTCATCCAGTAATCCCGATCAGAAGATTTTTCTACCCATTCGTAAGTTTGTCCAGAATGATCTGAAATAATGGTGTATAATTCTTCTTTTAATTTCATCATTTCACGTAAGTTGATTTCCATATCGGCTGCGACGCCTTGAGCGCCACCAGAAGGTTGGTGAATCATAACACGTGAATGACGTAACGCTGCGCGTTTCCCTTTCGCACCAGCAACCAAAAGCACAGCTCCCATCGAAGCAGCAATACCGGTACAGATTGTTGCTACATCTGGCGTGATATATTGCATGGTATCATAAATTCCCAGCCCAGCATACACACTCCCGCCTGGAGAATTAATGTAGATCTGGATATCACGTTGTGCATCGGTTGACTGTAAAAACAAAAGTTGTGCCTGAATAATGTTGGCAACCTGATCATCAATGCCGCTGCCTAAAAATATGATGCGATCCATCATCAAACGTGAGAATACATCCATCTGTGCAACGTTCAATTGACGCTCTTCAACAATGTATGGTGTAAGATTTGTAGGAATGCTTGTCTCTGTGCGAGCAATGAAGCTGTCAACGTGTTGACTTCCAATACGGTGATGCTTTACTGCATATTTTCTGAATTCGTTTTTATCTATATTCATCTTTTTATTTTTTTCTGTTCTGTAGGACTAATATAAAACTATATTTTATAAATCAAATAAATTGAAAAGATGTTTTACATCTACTTTACATTTTTTTTGTGGGCTCGACTCACCGCCTGGCGATTAAGGTATAGACTACCTCCCTTTTTATGTGTTTCATGCATAGCTCCTTAGCCAAGTTCGTTATAGCTGGGGAGGTCTTCTAAAAATTCATAGGACTCAGTCTTAAAATTAATTTTACAATAGTAATGATTTATGCCATTGCTCACTACTAAGTAGGGGATGCGATGAACGGTGTTATAATTTGCAATTTGCTCAAACACTTGTTGAGTAATTTTTATATGCGGTGCCTTAAATTCGGCCAAAACGATCTTATGTCCATTGCTGTTGTAAATTAACAGATCACTTCTTTTCTGAAGGTTATTTAATTTTAATCCGCCTTCGATATTCATCAGTGATTTGGGGTAATTTTTATTGAGTGACAGATAGTTTATCCAATGCTGTCTAACCCACTCTTCTGGAGTTAAGACCAGATTCTTTTTTCTGAGCTCATCAAAAATGTAAATCGCATTGTTTTTTTGGGATATTTTAGCTTTAAATGGAGGTAAGTTCAGTGGAGTGGGTGAAAACATGAACAAATGTACTAAAATTTTGGTAATACTAATAAATTGCCTAGTTCGGAAATATGCTGTTTTTTTTATAAACTCTGTCTTTCTACGGCAAAGAAGTAAACCAACCGCGCTAGTTTGCCAGCTGCATTTTCTCGCCTTTAAAGCAGTCAATTACTGCAAAGCTAAGTAATGAACAGAGATATAAAAGTATAACTTTGGGAAGTTCCGGTTTGATTTGCTATTAAAATTGTAATTTTGCTTCTCATGCACGCGCGTTTTTACATATGAACATACATCCGATCTTATCCGATATTAAAAATAGGGTTTTTAATCCCGTATATCTATTGCAGGGGGAGGAAAGCTATTTTATCGACACCATTGCTGAAGCGCTTGAAGCGACGGTATTGACCGACGCCCAAAAAGGCTTTGACCAATCCATTTTTTATGGAAAGGATGTTGATATGTCTACAATAGTCAATTCGGCTAAACGATATCCTATGATGAGCGATAATCAGGTTATCATTATTAAAGAGGCGCAAGAGTTAAAATGGAAGTCCGATACCGAGGAGCTGTTGACCAAGTACCTGGAGCATCTTACGCCAACGACTATTCTTGTTTTTTGCTATAAACATGGCAAATTTGATAAGCGTAAAAAAATTTACAAAGTCTTTGAGAAAGCAGGATTGGTGATTGATGCTGCTAAACTTTATGATGATAAGGTAGCGCCCTGGATCGGATCCTACATGAAAGACGCAGGTTGGCGTATTCATCCCCAGGCTAGCGTACTGATTGCAGATTATCTCGGTAATGACTTGTCCAAAATATCCAATGAACTGGATAAGCTTATGCTCAATGTTCCCAAAAATCAGGAAGTGAGTACGGATGACGTCGAACGTAATATTGGTATTTCTAAAGATTATAACGTGTTTGAATTAAATACTGCATTAGCAAAACGGAATGCCTTAAAAGCGTATCAGATTGTCGACTATTTTGTGGCAAATCCCAAAAATAATCCTTTGGTTATGGTCATCGGTCAAGTGGCGACCTACTTTACTAAAATTCTAAAATATCATTATCTTATTGATAAGACCGTCGCCGCAAAAGAATTAGGTGTCCATCCATTCTTTTTGAAAGAATATGAACTTGCGGCAAGAAATTACAACCGTAGAAAAACGTTCGACGTGCTCAATGTTCTAAAAGAGACTGACTTAAAATCGAAAGGTGTTAATGTTCCAAGTAACTTTAATAGCGCAGAGATTCTCAAAGAGATGATCTATCGGATACTCAATTAAGTAGCCAAACCGAGTATTAAATAAACAAACAGACTTGCTCAGCTCTAAGACACCCGTCAAGGTGTCTTTTTTTTACATAAATTTAATAATTAAACATTTGTTTAAATTAAACGTTTGTTTAAATTTGTCCCGCATTTAATAGCACTGCGATTCGTTTCGTTGCTTAAGATGCGATTGTATCTTTAAAGAGGTAGTTGTTTATAATGGAATTTAACGAAAAACAGATTGATATACTGCTAGCAGCAGAGCGTCTTTTTGCAACAAAAGGGTTTGATGGAACTTCCGTCCGTGATATCGCCAATGAAGCGAATGTCAATGTGGCGATGATCAACTATTATTTTGGTTCTAAAGACAAGCTATTGGATACTTTCTTTGAATGGCGTGTTCCCGATTTCATGATCAATGTGGATGAACTTGCGGGTATTGATCATGCGTTGGATAAAATTGATGCGATGGTGGATCGATCAATTAAATCGATGAACTCTCACCGAAAGCTATATCACATTATTACCATCGAAAGTTCACTAAAGCAACGGATGCTTATATCTGAGGCTTTTAGGAAACTCAAATTACACAATTTAGAAGTGATCTCTTCCGTCATCAGTGATGGGGTTGCTCAGGGGGTATTTAAAGCGGGGTATGATCCAATTTTGATTCACTCGATGATGATGGGAACTTTTATGAATTTCCAGATGAACCATAGCTTTTTACAGGATCAGTTGCATATCAATAATGATAAAGATTACGCACATTATATAGAAACAACTTTGACAGAATTTATACAGAAAACAATTAAAGCTTTATTGACATATGAAAAATAAGTTGGCCAATTTAAGTGCTTTATTACTTCTAAGTCCCATGGGTTTGTTGGCACAAGACAATAAGCATATGACTTTGGAAGAGATAATTCACTTGGCCGCAAATCAAAGCGTGGAAGCGAAGTCCGCTGATACCAAGATATTCGGAAGGCAGCTCGAAGTCGAAACTGCCAAATCAAAGCAACTTCCCGACGCAAAATTGGGTGGACAATACATGGCCATGACTACTCCAAATGTGAATTTAAAGTTGGCATTGGGTGAGGGAGGGGCTACGCCGGATATTGCAGCAAATCAATTGTGGTTAGGACAGGCTTCGGTAAGCCTGCCAATCTATACCGGTGGCAGAATTAAGGGCGGCATTGATATTGCAAAGGATGTATTGAAAGCTGAGGAATACAATGCTGTAGCGAGCAAAGAACAATTGGCTATACGTGCAGTAAATCTTTATTTGAGTCTTTATAAGGCTCAGCAAACAAATTTGTTGATTGCTGAAAATATCAAGCAGTCGGAGCAACGTGTTTCGGATTTTAAAGCAATGTTGGATAATGGTTTGATCGCACGTAATGACTTATTAAAAGCAGAACTGCAGCTTTCAAACTATCAGGTTTCGCTTCAGGAAGCACAGAAAAATATCAAGGTGCTGAATTATCAATTGGCTAACTTCTTGAAAATTGATGAAGATACCCAACTGGATCAGATCAATTTGGGCGAAGTCACAGGTGTGGATTTGGGCTTAAAAGCATCATATGATGCAGCAAAAACCTCGCGCTCAGATCTAAAATCGATGGAATCGCAACGTTTGGTTGCTGAAGATCAGCTGAAAGTCACAAAAGCGGCTGCCATGCCAACTGTTGCTGCAACTGCTGGATACAATGCTTTTGGTCTTCAAAAGGTGGTTACCGTTACGAATGCTGCCATGGTTGGCATCGGCGTTTCTTACGATATCGGTTCGCTTTACAAAAATAAAAGGGAAGTGAATGTGGCAAAAAACCGTATCAAGGAAATCGATGAACATATTGAACTATTAAATGACAGGGTAAAAGTTCAAGTACAGCAGGCCAACGAAAACTACATGTTGGCACAGAAGCAGGATGTAGTATATCATCAGGCGCTGGATCAGGCAGTTGAAAATTATCGTATTACCAAGGATAAATATGACAACGGTATTGCAGATACAGATGATTTGTTGACGGCAGATGTACAGCAACTTCAAAGTAAAATAAACCTCGCGATCAGCAAAGCAAACACAATCGAAAAATATTATGACCTTCTATTGGCAAATGGGTCGTTAAACATCAAATAGCAATTAATCTAGACATGGAAAATACAATAGAAAACGCACCTGAGAAAAAAGGTACAAATAAGAAATTCACCATTGTTTTGGCTGCACTCATTATTTTCGGTGGGGCTTACGGTGGCTATAAATACTTGCATGGTCAGGCGCACGAAACGACTGATGACGCACAAGTAGAAAAAAACATGAGTCCGATTATTCCCCGTGTTGGTGGATTCATTTCAAAAGTCTACGTAAAGGACAATGATTTGGTTAAAAAAGGGGATACGTTATTTACCATTGAGAGTCAAGACTATCAGGTTCGTGTGGACGAGGCATTAGCAGCCTTGGCAGCAGCTCAAAGTAGCTTTGATGTTTCAAAGGCAGATGTATCTGCGTCTTCGGCAAATGTAGCGATCTCTGATGCAACGATCCAATCGAATTTAGGCAGCATTGAAGCAGCACGTATCCGTGCGAAACAGGCAAACAATGATTATATCCGCTACCAAAACTTATACAATAACCAATCCATTACGAAACAGCAGTACGAGCAGGCATTAACGGCTAAATTGGAAGCCGACAAGCAGGTTGAAATTTTGCAACAGCAACGCAATGCCAGTGCGTCGCAACGTAATGCAATCGTCAGTAAGACTACAGTGGCTTCAAAACAAACTTCTGTTGCTGAGGCGAATATAAAAAGAGCGAATGCACAGCTTGAGGCGGCTAAATTGAACCTTTCTTATACCGCGGTACTTGCATCGGTTGATGGGCAGGTGTCTAACATTAAGGTTCAGCCCGGTCAAATGGTCAATCCAGGTCAATCTTTGTTCTACATTGTCGATAATATTGAAACTTGGGTCGTTGCCAACTTTAAAGAGACGCAATTGGAAAAAATGAAGCCTGGTCAAAAGGTGGGAATCAAAGTGGATGCTTATCCTAATATCGAATTTGAAGGTGAAGTAAATTCTTTCTCACCGGCGACAGGATCGCGTTTTTCTTTATTGCCGCCAGATAATGCGACTGGTAACTTTGTGAAGACTGTTCAGCGTTTACCTGTAAAAATCAAATTGACAAAAGACAATAAAGCAGAAAATGTGGCTTTGCTCAGACCGGGCATGAATGCTGACGTAGATGTGCATGTTCAATAACTATGGAAAATTTAAATCAACAAGATAGTCTGGTTGAATATGGTTTTCGACGTGTTGTAATTACGATTACAGCGGTGCTTTGTGCGCTGTTGGAAATCGTGGATACAACCATCGTCAACGTGGCTCTGAACGACATGAAAGGTTCGTTGGGGGCGACCTTGACCGATGTCGCTTGGGTTATTACCGCGTACGCGATCGCCAACGTAATTGTGATTCCGATGACCAGCTGGTTGTCCCAACAATTTGGACGGAGAAATTACTTTGCTGCGTCTATTATCATATTCACGGTATCTTCATTTTTATGTGGTAACGCGACCAATATTTGGGAGCTTGTTGCATTTCGTTTTATACAAGGGATGGGCGGTGGAGCTTTGTTGGTAACAGCACAAACCATCATTACAGAAAGTTATCCGAAAGAAAAACGTAGTATGGCTCAGGCCATCTATGGTATGGGGGTTATTATTGGTCCTACATTAGGTCCTCCTTTAGGTGGATATATTATCGATAATTTCTCCTGGCCTTATATATTTTATATCAATGTGCCCTTAGGTATTATTGCTACATTGTTGACCTTATCTTTTGTACGCAGCCCCAAATACAGCCAAAAACAATCTGCAAAGGAGGTGGATTGGTTTGGTATGATCTTTTTAATCATGTTTATCGGTTCTCTTCAATTCGTTTTGGAGCACGGACAGCAGGATGATTGGTTTGACGATCCATTGATTTTAGGCCTATCAATCTTGTCTGTTTTCGGACTATTATTCTTTATCTGGCGGGAACTGGTGTACGACAAACCCATTGTTAACTTGCGGGTATTGAAGGATAAGAATTTGCAGGTGGGTGTAGTGATGAGCTTTATCCTCGGTTTTGGCTTATTCGGCTCGACTTTTATTATTCCAATCTATACCCAGTCGATATTGGGATGGACGGCCACAGACGCAGGTTTGTTATTGTTGCCAAGTTCGATCATGACCGGTATCATGATGCCTTTTATAGGAAAGATGATCCAAAATGGTGTTCCTCAAAAATATATGGTTGCCGTGGGGCTTAGTATCTTTTTTGGATTCTGTTTTTGGATGTACAGTCTCATGACCAATGATACGGGATCTGAGCACATGTTTTGGCCCCTGATTCTACGTGGAGTTGGCTTAGGATTGTTGTTCGTACCTGTCATGACACTCTCACTATCGACATTACATGGTAAGTCAATTGGTGAAGGTGCTGCCTTTACAGGGATGATGCGCCAGTTGGGTGGTTCATTTGGAATTGCTTTGATCACGACATTTATTGCCCGTGATAGCCAAAAACATCGTGTTGACCTGGTTGCCAATTTAGATCCAAGTAAATTTGATGTGCAACAACGGGTGCAACAATTGCAAATGAGTTTTCAGTCGAAAGGCTTTTCGCCTAATGAGGCGCTTGCCAAAGCGCATCAAATATTAGACATGAGTGTGATGAAGCAAGCGACCGTTTTATCTTATATGGATGTGTTTTTGTATCTCGGGGTTGTCTTTCTGATTTGTGTTCCTTTTGTATTGATGATCAAACAAGGGAAAACACAGATCGATATGTCCAGTGTACATTAGTATTGGATTCTTCTGCTGCGCTGTTATCATAGTGCACCATCCGTGAAGAACAATTTATCGTTCAATTAAAAAGTCCTCAAAAAGTGTTTAACTTTTTAAGGACTTTTTTTATGCACCAAGCAAGCAAGTTCTCTAAACAAAGCCTTTTGAAGAGCTTTTCCGCGTGGATGACAGATGCAGTCAACTTGATGCGGTATTACGGTCAATTATTTATCTGCTGCTGTAACTAAGTCTGCAAATGATTGGCAATAGGATCTAGCCATAATATCCCAGCTATATTGTTTTAAGGTATTCTGTTTAAATTGTAGGCTTAGCTTTTTATAGTGGACTGGATCTGCTAAGATGGCTTGAAGTTGTTCGATCCATGCGTGTTGGTTTTCGCTTGGCAGGACAAGCCCATTGTAATTGTGTGTAACGGCGCTCGTAATTCCTTCTAATTCGGCGGCGACAACAATTGTGCCTGCTGTGGAAGCTTCTAGGCAGACGAGCCCAAAGCCTTCCATATCACCGGCCACTTCAATATTGGGCATCAAAAAGGCCTGTGCGTTGGTCAGAAGGCTTTGCAGTTGTTCGAATGGAACTTTTCCAAGATGTTCAATTTTTTCGGGGTATGCTTTCAGTAATTTTCGGATGGCCCCTTGATCGGTGGGAAATCCTAGGAATAGGGTGATTAAATGATTTATCTTTTTTGGTGTAAGCTGCAATAGGCGTTCTTTCCATGTCGGTTTTTGATCGAATGGCCCCACCATTAGTAATTTGAAATCGCACTGAATCGCGGGGATGACATGTTTCATCAACCACGAGAAGCCCTTCCGCTTAACAGGGCGTCCCAAAGTGATAAAATAGGGCCTGCTTTCGCAGGTTGGTTCATTGTTTTGAGTGGAGCAGTGTATCGGATCTACACCGTTGGGTATAACAATAATTTTGGATGGATCGATACCACGTAACTGGGCGGCGGCGGCGGTAGCTTGGCTCACCGCAATAAGCTGATCAAATGTATTAAACCGCGGTATGATCTTACGTTGAAAATAACGAAGTGGAAAAACGATATCCAGACCGTGAAGCGTGACAGCACGTTTTAAATGGGTATATCCTTTATGAAAAGAGGCTAAGGACGCAATTAATCCATCGTTAAAGTGGATAAGCTTGATGCCGGGGTTATCGTTAATTTTGGCGAGAATGCGGCGATTCAGCTGGAAGAAGAAGGCTAAAAGAGGTTCCTTATTGTCATAGACTAAGGTGTGTACCTTCAAGTAAAGAGCTGCGGTATTGATGAGTTCAAAGCTTTGCTTTTCCATACCGCCAACACTTGGGGGATATTTGTGGCTGACAAATAGTATTTCTATTTCAGATGGGGACATGAACTGGTTTCTTTTTGATGCATAGATAAAATATAAAACCCAGCGCTACCCAGATAAGCTGTCGGCCGCGACGTAATAATGAAGCACTGAGCCAAATACTACCTCCTGTAATACCGATCATATGGAGTAGGAGCTTATTGGCGATTTCTTCAATACCCAGTTGCCCTGGAATAAAAGCACCGATGCTTTTCAGCACAATGACACTCATATCTACTATTAAACCATGTATTGGTAGAACTGCGACACCCAAAAATTTTAGAATATAATAGAATTCAAGGCTGCCAATAATCCAATGTAGTGCAAAAAGTAAGTAAGAATACCAAAAAACCTTATTTTGATGTTTATAAAAGTCTTTTACACTCCAAAGTAGTGATTGAACATGCGCTTGTGCTTTTCCAAAAGGTGTTGCTGTTGAAGCCTTGGTTTGTGAGGGAATTTTTGCAGCTATTAACCAGTAAAGTATCAAGATCATCAAAAGAAATAAAAATAGACAGATCATATAAATTACTGGGCCTGCGTAGCGTATAATTTCATTTTTTAAAGGAGAAAATATCAACCAAATCATAGCAATAAAAAAGAGTGTCAATTGAGACAGTACGGCAGTAATACGGGATATTGCAACCGAATTTAATCCTTCTTTTAAAGGAATGTCATAACGGGTTATCAATTGTGCCTTTAATAAATCGCCACCGATAATGCTTGTGGGATTGAATAGTCCAACGGTTTCCCCGATTTGACGGACGGCAAAGAGTTCGAGCAGATTGACCTTCTTTTTTGCAGGGCCTAAACATATCCACCAAGCTAATGTACCTAAAAAATAGGCCGCGCAAGTTGTAAACAAAATAACGATGAAGCGATAACCAACAGAGGAGAGCTCTTTTTTCAACGCATTTAAATCGCTTTTCGCTAAAAAGATCGTGATGGACGCCAGAATCAAAAGTAAAAAAACACCTTTGATGAGTTGGCTTGGGTTTGTTAATTTGCCCATGCCAAATCGACTTCCTGTGTTTTGTCTATCAATAGTTCAATGTCATTAAAATAGCGTCCAGCTAGTCTATTCCAATCCAGTTGCCCAACATAGGATAGACCTTCAATGACGAGATTACTTTTTAAGCTTGCGTCGGAGAGAATTTTTTTGAGGTAGTAAACATATCCAGCCGCATTTTCAGGTTGACACTTAAATCCATTTTTTCCGTGCTGAATCAAGGACGCCGAGCCTCCGCCGTTGGCGATAACACAAGGAAGTCCGGATGCTAATGCTTCGACGACGACGTTTCCATACGTTTCTGAGACCGACGGAAAAACAAAGACATCGGCCGAAGCATATAAAATTGCGAGCTCATCATGGCTTTTCTTTCCTAAGAAAATGGCTTTAGGCATCTCTTGCATCGCAATTATTTTGGCTGTTCCTTCACCGACAACAATGAAATTATAGTCGAGGTTTTGGGCATGTATCTGTTGATAGATTTCAATAAGCGTTTTAATATTTTTTTCCCAGACGATACGACTGACAAAAAGGATTGTTGGTTTGTCATTCTTTGTGATGGTCTGCAGTTGAGATAGATTCTTTTTTTGGGGGTTAAACAGAGCTGTGTCTATTCCTCTTTGCCAGAGCTTTAATCCTTCTTGTTGTAAGCCGATCTGCTGTAATTCATTTAGAATGGATTTGGTCGGTACATAGACAATATCACATTTATTGTAAAAGTTATTCATTGCTTTTTTTATCCATTGTTCAGTCGGTTTGACTAAGGGTAATATGTTTTTGAAATAATAGGCGATGTATGAAATGAAGTGTGTATGATAGATTGTAAGGACAGGAATACCTTTCCGTTTGGCATAATTTAAAGCAAAAAAACCTAAAAGGGAAGGAGTTGCAATATGGATCATGTCGGGAGCAAATTTATCTAAGGCGAGCTCCAGTTTCTTTTTAATAAGCTGTGGAATAGCGAGACAATAATCGTCATTGACCGGTATTTTGAATGTGGGAACCTTGTAAGAATGGAAATTTCGAAATTGCGTAGGGCCGCCGCCATAAATAAAGAAATAGTCATATTTCTGCTGGTCTATACGGTTTATCAACTGAAACATTGTCCGTGATGCACCGTCAAAATCCTCGACGAGTATCTCTGTAAAGAAGGCTACCTTTCTCATGTTATTCTTATTAGGGGTTGTATAAAAATAGTTGAAAGCTTTAACCCCTATGCTATGCAGGTATTAACCTTTTGTCATTATAGTGTTTATAAATTATTAGCTTTTAATGATTTGTGTATAATTATTAAAAGTAGAATTAATTGAATATGATAACAGAGCTAATGTGGGTGGAGTACCTTTGGAGTGAACAAAATATTCAGTCCATGCTATTAGATCTATTGTTCGAAAAAAAAATTGGACCCAAGGGTTTTCGAAAGATTGTCATCTTATTTATCTGTGCGTCTGCCGGTGTCATGTTGGGTTTTAAGTTGAAGCCAAAACAACAGCCGAAGTTCAGTAATTCGGTGTATGCAGCTATGCCGGAGGCGACATACGGAAAGCTAAATTTGTTAACATACAATATAGCTGGCCTTCCTGAATTGATTTCCAGTGCTGTAACCGAGCGGTCTTCCAGTATTAGGTCGATCGGCAATCGGATCAATGCGTTTGATATTGTCAATGTACAGGAGGATTTTAACTACAACAAGTTTCTTTACAGCGAAAATAAGCATAGCTACCGAACGGCAAATATGGGTGGAGTACCTTTTGGAGACGGACTGAGTACACTTTCAAAATATCCGATCGTAGAGTTTGAGCGAATAAGCTGGACCGATTGCAATGGTGCAGATTGTCTGACGCCTAAAGGCTTTTCTTATGCTCGAATTCAATTGGCCAAGGCAGTATTTATTGATGTTTATAATGTACATGCGACAGCGCAGGATGATCAGAATGCAACGATTGCCCGGCAGAAGAATATAAATCAGCTAAAAGCCTATATCAAAAAGTATTCGGCTGGCAGACCACTTTTGATTATGGGTGACTTTAATGCACATTATGCTTACGAGCTGGATAACATCGGTTCTTTTCAGAAGGACTTAGGTTTGGTAGATGCATGGGTAAGTTTACGCAACAAAGGTGATATTCCCGGGCATAAAGTGAATTTTGAAGCGAAAACAGCATTGGAGTTGACAGAGGATTGCGAAGGTATTGATAAAATTTACTATCGCAATAACCATCTTTTGCTATTTGAGGCAAAGAATTATCAGGTTCAAAAAAAGCTTTTTCAAAACGAAAAGGGCCAAGATTTATCCGACCATTGTGCGGTGTCCTTACAATTAGGTTGGCGTGTTGTCAAACCTTCGGTTCAGTAAAGTAAAACTTTCTCAATTCTTTCATATCAATCGCGATTAGCACTGAACCCCTCAGTGTTTTTTAATGGACATCAAAAAAGCCCCATAAAATGAATTATGGAGCCTTTATTAAATTGGGATAAATTATCTTATTTATACATTTCTTCACGTTGTGCTTTCACTACATCGCTATTAATGTATTCATCGTAAGTCATCAATTTGTCGATGATACCTTTCGGCGTCAATTCGATGATTCTATTGGCAACAGTTTCAGTCAATTCGTGGTCACGGGATGTGAACAGCATGGATCCTTTAAAATCAGACATTCCATTGTTCAATGCAGTGATAGATTCCAAGTCCAAGTGATTGGTTGGTTCATCGAAGATCAGGAAGTTGGCACCTTGAAGCATCATCCGGGAGAACATACAGCGCATTTTTTCTCCTCCCGAAAGCACAGATACTTTCTTCATAACCTCTTCACCGGAAAACAACATTTTCCCTAAAAATCCCCTTATAAACTGTTCGTCTGCTTCTGGGTTAGTTGTATATTCTCTCAACCAGTCCACTAAATTATCACTTTTTCCTTCGAAGAATGCGGCATTTTCAATCGGCATATCGGCAGGAGTGATGGTAACGCCCCATTTGAATTCGCCGCCGAAATCGGTGTCTCTACCAGTGATAATATCGTAAAATGCTGTGGTAACCAATGAATTTGGACCTAGAACAGCGATTTTATCGCCTTTATTAATCATAAATGTGATATCCTTAAAGAATACCTCGCCATTGACCGTTTTGCTTAATCCTTCAACTTGTAGCGTTTGATCTCCTGGTTCACGATTCATGGTATTGAACATGATGGCAGGATATTTACGGTTGGATGGTTTAATCTCGTCAATATTGATCTTATCCAAGGCTTTTTTACGAGAAGTAGCTTGTTTGGATTTGGAAGCATTGGCAGAGAACCGACGGATAAATTCCTGGAGTTCTTTTACTTTATCTTCCATTTTCTTGTTTTGATCAGAACGTTGTTTTAACGCTAATTGAGAAGATTCGTACCAGAATGAGTAGTTACCCGTATAGATTGTCATCTTACCAAAATCAATATCCACTGTATGCGTACATACAGCATCCAAGAAGTGACGGTCGTGGGATACAACGAGGACGATTGCTTCGTAACTCGCTAAAAAATCCTCTAACCATGCAATGGTATTAATATCCAAATCATTGGTAGGCTCATCGAGAATCAAAATATCGGGTTTACCGAATAATGCTTGCGCTAAAAGTACGCGGACTTTTTGGTTACCGTCGATTTCAGAAACCAACTTATAATGTAGTTCTTCTTTAATACCCAAACTGCTCAATAAAGTTGCGGCATTTGATTCGGCATTCCATCCATCCATTTCAGCAAAAAGACTTTCCAATTCGCCGGCACGTTCGCCGTCGGCATCAGAGAAATCCTCTTTCATGTAAATGGCATCTTTCTCTTTCATGATTTTGTAAAGCTCTTGGTTACCCATCATGACAGTTTCAAGAACAGTAAACTCATCGAAAGCATAGTGATCCTGACTTAAAACAGACATGCGTTCGCCTGGCGTGAATGCCACTGAACCTGTCGAAGGATCAACTTCCCCCGAGATAATTTTTAAGAAAGTAGATTTACCCGCTCCATTAGCGCCAATAATACCGTAACAGTTTCCAGGTGTGAATTTTAGATTGACATCTTCGAATAGTACACGTTTACCAAAACGAAGGGAGAGATTTGACACATTAATCATGCTGCAAAGATACGTTTTAATATTGTATTTTTAACTATTTACGGTGATCAGTTTCAGGAGAAATTGAGGAGAGTAATGTCGGGGAAATCAACTGTTTTTAGCTTCTTTTGAAAATCTGTTTGCTGTGAAATTTCAATGGATGAATAGGATCGTTGAAATGACGTGTGAAATCCGGTAATGTGTGCAAACAATGAATTAATAAATTATAAATATTGTGTTGGTGATTTAAATTGGCTTCTTTTTTGTGGACAAGAGCTGAAATGAAATCAATTATGAAAAGAAATAGAATAACCGGTGTCGTTATACTTACAGTTGCTTTTTTATTTAATATCCAAGGAGCCTCGGCTCAATTTGGAGGGCTATTGGATAAGGCAAGCAAAGCCGTTGCTTCCAAGGGAAGCAAAATGTTGGGTTTGGATAAACTGCTAAAGGAACCAGAAGCGATTAGTACAAGTTTTGAGGATGTAAATAGGAAGGGGGAGCAAATGCCCGATTTTCAAAATACGGCTGTTTATAAACCTTTAGAAAATTTGCAAAAGAATGGCAATGATGGTTACGTATTGGAGGCTGGACATTTTGAAATGACCAATAAGAGCTATTGCTTGAAAGCAGGTACTTATGCGCCTTCGAAAGGTGATGGATATATGTATGCACCTACATTGGGCAAGAAGAGAGAAGTGGTCATTGCAATTTTGAAAAGTGCTGAAAAGCACCCGGAAGTTGCACAATCTGATATACAGATGCTATTGTGGACGATCATAGCGAAGACAAAATTTATTGATTATTCGGGTCCGGTGAAAGAGACAGCCTTAAAATTGCTTACAGCTGAACAAATTTTGCATTTGGAAGGTGGTGCGCTCGGCGTTTTGCCATTCGATGTTGTCCAAAAGGCAAAAGACCAAATGCCTCCTGCAGTACAGACAATCTTTGAAGCGGAAAATAATATTCGGCAGCTAGTTTCCTCAGGAAACTATTCGTACGCTGATTTTGAACAATATGCAATCTTAGCTGGTATGGCTGAACCTCGTACGGACGTGCCAAGTGGTATTTGGACGCTTCACCCCGATGGTTATTATGTTCGCTATTTTCCAAGTGGTTATGCGATTACCAAAGTTCAGGTGTATGTCCCTCAAGAGTTGATTACAAAATTGAATGGCAAGAAGCTTGTATACGATGCAGCAGACGATATTGCATGTCCGGCAAATACGGGATCGCAACGATTAGCACAAACGAATGAACCGATTCGTGATTAATATGTTGAGTCATTGAAAGTTTGATGGGAAGTGAAGGGGATGTGGAAGGAAATTTAATGAATAAGGGNNCCCTTATTCATTAAATTTCCTCTTTTGCCTCCTGTATAATATATAAACAATGACAATGATAGCGATGATTGCTAAAATAATGTAATGGGAACCTGAATGTTGGGTTTTATCCTCTGTCGTCTGCGCATATGTAAAATTTGCTACGAAAAGAAGCACCATGAAAATCCACTTCTTGCACATAATAAACGGTTTATTAACTATAGTAGCAAGCTAAGTATTTTTTGCAACAAAGTCAAATTAATTCGGTAAAAAAATAAACAAATTTTCATAAAATTTTAATGCATAACCTCTGTTTCTCCCATTTGATTTGTTAGGTTCGAAAAATAAAAGGGTAGTTAGATTGGATATAGCCCGGGATATCGTCGCTCGAATTCGGTAAATGGTCCTAAAAATCGTATCTTGTCAACCTTTGTAAGCGTTTTTAGATATTCAAATCATGTCAAAACTTATCAATTTAACTGTCTTTAGAGAATTCTTAAAATCCAGCTTTGCAGGTGGAATTATACTTTTTTCCTGTGTTATTCTAGCATTGATCGTTGCAAATACACCTTTGTATGCCAGTGTAATGGAATTCCTGAACAAGGAAGTAGGCTTTGAGAGCGATCATGTTCATTTAAAATATTCGTGGCTATTGTGGCTCAACGATGGTTTGATGGCTATTTTCTTCTTACTGGTGGGGCTCGAGATAAAACGTGAAATTGTAGAGGGTGAACTCTCATCGCCAAGTAAAGCAATCCTGCCCATTTTGGCTGCGGTTGGGGGGGCACTTTTGCCAGCCATCATTTATTTTGCTTTGAATCAGGGCACCTCGACTGTACATGGTTGGGGTATCCCCATGGCAACGGATATTGCATTTGCTTTAGCCGTTATCACGCTTCTCGGGAATAAAGTTCCTGCCAGTCTTAAGATCTTTTTGGCTGCTCTGGCCATTGTTGATGACTTACTTGCCATATTGGTGATTGCGATCTTTTATAGCAATGGTATTCATGCGACCTATTTATTTATTGCTTTAGGCATCTTTCTGTTTTTGATCGTGTTGAATAAACTGGGCGTTAAAGCGATATGGGCTTACCTTATTCCGGGTCTATTTATTTGGTACTTTGTGCACCATTCTGGCATTCATGCTACAATAGCGGGTGTGCTTGTTGCCATGACGTTGCCAACAACACCGGACGCGGAAGAATCCCCCCTGGAAAAATTGGAGCATCTTTTGGCCAAACCTGTCAATTTTATTATCATTCCATTATTTGCTTTTGCGAATACGCTTATTCCAATCCATGGGGAAATGATTGGTGGATTGACTTCAAAATTGGGGATTGGTATTATCTTCGGTCTTATCGCTGGTAAATCAATTGGTATATTTTTGATCTGTTTCATCGCCAAAAAACTGAATATTGCGCAATTACCGGAAGGGGCTGGCTGGAAACAGATTTTTGGAGTAGGCTTATTGGGGGGAATCGGTTTCACGATGTCGATCTTCATCTCGATACTGTCTTTTGATGATACCATATTAATTGAGGAAGCAAAGTTTGCTGTGCTGATCGCTTCTTTTTGCTCAGGCATGCTTGGTTATACTGTTTTGAGTGTTGTGTCATCTGGAAACAGAAAACAGATTACCGATTAATTTCATCTACAGAAACATGCTATGTTTGGCTTGCAACTTCATTCCTAATTTCTGCGTGGATTAGTCCAACGGCGACGTTGTTTGGAATAAGTAACGAGCTATCGGTATTAATTTTAGAGTTTTATGAATTAGATTTAGTAATTTAGGGCACAACAATAAAAACAATACGTTGAGATTTGATGAATTTGGCTTTGTTCCAGCTTTGGAAGAAGGTTTAGAAAGTATGATGTTTGAGGAAGCTACGCCGATCCAAGAACAGACCATCCCGATTATTAAAGAGGGAAAAGATATGATTGCCTGTGCACAGACAGGTACAGGTAAAACAGCGGCTTATATGTTGCCGATCCTCGATGCGATAGCGCGGGATTCAAGGGAATCCATTCTTGCTATTATCCTTGTTCCCACCCGGGAACTTGCTATGCAAATCGATCAGCAAATTATGGGCATGTCTTATTATACCGGTGCAACATCCATAGCCATCTATGGTGGGGGCGACGGTATGGGGTACGAGCAGCAAAAGCGCGCTATACGAGAGGGAGTAAATATCATTGTTGCTACGCCGGGTAGGTTGATAAGCCATCTTACCTCCATGAAGATTGATCTCTCTCACTTAAAGCACTTTGTTTTGGATGAAGCCGATAGTATGTTGGATATGGGATTTCAAGACGATATCTTACGTATTGTAAGTTATCTGCCGAGGAAAAAGCAGATGCTTTTGTTTTCAGCAACTATGCCAGTAAAAATCAGGTCCTTTGCCCGAAAAATCCTACTAGATCCTGTGGAAGTCAATATTGCCATTTCCAAACCCTCGGAAGGAATTGATCAACGTGTATATCTTGTCTATGATCAACAGAAAATGGAGCTCCTAAAATCGATACTGAAGGATCCGAACTATGTATCGGTTATTATTTTTGCATCCCAAAAGACCACGGTCAAACTTCTTGCTCAGGAATTACAGAAGCAAGGAATTGATGCCGAGGGATTCCATTCGGATCTCGAGCAGTCGAAAAGAGAAGATATCATGGGCAGATTCCGCTCCCGTCAGGTACGGGTACTGGTGGGTACCGATGTCATCTCCCGTGGTATCGATGTTGTGGGGATCAGTTTGGTCGTTAATTATGATGTTCCACCAGATCCGGAAGACTATGTTCACCGTATCGGGCGTACCGCGCGGGCAGCGACCACAGGAACGGCCATTACCTTTGTTAATGAAAAGGACCAGAATCGCTTCGTCCAGATTGAAAGTTTAATAGGTTATCCGATTGAACAACTGCCATTGCCTGAGGGGTTTGAAGCGGGACCTATTTACAACCCTGGCAAAAAAAATCCGCAGCATAAGAAGAAGCGTTTCAATAGGAATAAAAATAAAAACTATCAGAAAGCTAAAAAGGCTTAGTTTTAGACTATAAAGCCCCCATATCAGAAGAACATGGGGGCTTTATAATAAAATGTATATTTTTATTCTATAGTCCACACGGCTAATTCATATCCATCAGGATCCTGGAACTGAAATCTTTTTCCGCCCGGGAAACTGAAAATATCTTGCAATATCGTGCCGCCAGCACGGATAACCTGATCACGCGTAGCCTGTAGATCGTCGGCATAGATAACGACGAGAATACTGCCATTTCTGGGGGCACCAAGTGTAAAACCACCATCAACATATTTTCCTCCAAAAGATGTATATTCCGGCCCGTAGTCTGTAAACTCCCAACCGAAGCTCGTCGTATAAAATGCTTTGGAACGTTCAAGGTCGCTTGATACAAACTCAAGGTATTGGATCTGCTGGTTAACAAATTTTTGTTCAGTATCAGTATTGCTCATAAAGGTAATATCTATTTAATGTATGTATAATAAATTGTTAGATCTGTTTTTACGGTTTAGGAATCAAAAGCCAAACCGTTTGATAAATATAGGGCTTTGTTGAAAATGATACGCATTTTTTCTTTTTAACCTGTCTTCTTCACCATTCAATCTGTTCCGCCACCCAGTGCACGGTAAAGATCTATGGCTGCGTTGAGCTTTTCCCGTTTTACTGTAATACGTTCCAAATCATTTTGAAGTGCATTGTTTTGGGCAGTTATCACCTCCAAATAGTTTGCCATCCCACTTTTGTAAAGTAAGGCCGCATCAGCGGTGGCTTTTGCGAGGGCATTTGATTTGGCGTGGATAAGTTGCAGGCGCTGTTCTGTATGTTTGATTTTTGCCAAGGCATCCGAAACTTCCGAAACTGCGACCATAACCGACTGTTTAAACTGCAAAGCTATCTTTTCGCGTTCGATGACCGATATCTCATAGTTTGTTTTCAAGGCCCCTTTCTGAAAAATCGGTTGAGCAATATTCCCTGCTATTGTTTTCACAATAGAACCCGGTAGATCAAACCATTTGCTAAATTGAATGGAGTTTGTACCAATGGACGGAGTCAAGCTTATGGAGGGGTACATTGCTGCTTTAGCGAGTCCCATTCTGCTTGTCGCAGCCACAACAGCGTATTCAGCTGCTCTGACATCTGGTCTGCGGCTTAATAGTTCGGCCGGTACCCCTGCGGCAAGTCCGGCTCCAACAATCGTATCATCTAAACTTGCTGTACGTTGAATGCCCTCGGGGAAACCTCCGCAAAGAATGCTCAGTGCATTTTCTTCGACCGCCATATTTTGATGGGCTAGGGGAATCAATAATTCAGCAGTTTTCTTCTGAGCTTCGGCTTGCTCCACAGCAAGCGAACTGACCAGTGATGAGTTGTATTGCAAACGTATCATATTCAATGTGCTATCGCTCAATTGAACATTTCTTTGTGCAATCGTAAGCTGTTCATCCAAAGCAATCAGATTATAATAGGACTGGATGACCTGTACAATAACCCGGGTTTTCAGGGCCGATAAATTTTCCTTTTGGCCAAAAAAATTGGCCAAGGATTCCTCTTTTTGCATTTTTACCTTTCCCCATATATCGGCTTCCCAAGACAATCTGAGCGTAGCACTATAATCGTCCATATAGGGTGTCCCAATAAATTGGTCGCTCAGTGAGCCATTCAAGGAGTTGCTCGATAACCAGGTTCTATTCGCTCCAATGCTTAAATCAGCTGTTGGCAGTAATCCTTTCTTAGACTGCTTGTACGCGAGTTCCAATTGTTGCATGTTCAGGAGTGCTACATTGACGTCCGTATTATTGGACAAAGCCTTTTCAATGAGTGATGTCAACAGGGGATCCTGTACAAAGTTACGCCAGGATAGCTGTAGCGTATCAGACGTCACGACAACCTCGCTGTTTTTGAAATTTTCGGGCATTGCTATCTCCTGACGGGTGTATTTTTTGCCCACGCTGCATGCAGACAACAACAGGGTAGTGCTTGCGAAAATTGTTATATAGTGATGAAATTTTTTCATTTTAATCGTTTGTATTGTGTACTGTATTGTCCGTAAGTTTTTTACCCGAAACTTTTTCTTGCAAATATTGGAACACCAGGTACAGTAATGGTATAATAATTACGCCAAGGATAACACCGCTTAACATACCCATTGCTGCTCCTGTACTGATGGAATGGTTGCCTGTGGCCGTTCCGCCGGTCGCAAACATCAAGGGGCCCATACCCGCAATGAAAGCCAATGAAGTCATCAAGATTGGGCGTAGACGAGCTCTTGCGCCTTCTAAAGCCGAATCAATGAGTGAGGAGCCTGCTCTTCTCCGCTGTAAAGCAAATTCAACAATCAAAATGGCATTTTTTGCCAAAAGACCGATGAGCATGATCAAGCCGACCTGGACGTAGATATTGTTGTCCAACCCAATAGCATGTGTTCCTAGGAAAGAGCCGATCATACCTGTTGGGATGGATAACAGGACGGCAAGAGGCAATAAGTAACTTTCGTACTGTGCTGATAGTAAGAAATAGACAAATAGCAAGCTTAATGCTAAGATAAGTACGGTTTGATTGCCTGATGACTTCTCTTCCAAACTAAGTCCCGTCCATTCGTAGCTGTAGTCTCCCGGTAACTTGGTCAATACATTTTTCTCCAATGTTTCCATGATCGCACCATTACTGATACCAGGCGTACTAACAACGTTTATCGTGAGCGAATTGTATAAATTATAACGGGTTACCGACTCAGGACCATACACTTTACGAAGTGTGACCAAGGTATTCACAGGGACCATTTGGCCAAGGTTATTTTTGACAAATATTTCGTTGAATGCTTCTTTATCGGTTCTATAAATGCCATCCGCTTTAACTGCTATCCGATAGAATTTACCAAAACGATTGAAATTCAATGATTGGTCACCCGCAAAGTAAGTTTGAACGGACGAAAGCATTTCACTGACATCTACACCAAGTTGGGCCGCTTTGTCTTCATCTACTTCTAACTCCATCTGTGGATAATCTGCTCTGAACATGGTATAGGCAAATTGCACTCCCGGTTGTTTCATAATCTGCGCAATAACGGAGTCGGACATTGCTTTGAGCTCTACCGGCGATTTACCAGCTCTGTCCTGCAAAACGAGTTCCGCGCCATTCATCATACCATAACCATCAACAGGAGGGGAGCGAAATGCCATTGCGTTACCTTCTTTGACACTGGATAATTTTTGTGAGATCACTTGGTGAATCTGATCAATATCGTTCATCTCACCACGTTTCTTTTTATCTTTCAAGCGTATAAATCCTGTCGCATAGGCTGCGCTGGAGTTGTTACCGATCATATTGAATCCAGTAATACTTGTATGGCTTTCAATCGAAGGGATATCGGCAAGTAGTTTTTCGATTTTTTCTACTGCTTTTGTTGTTCGGTCCAGTCCCGTTCCTGGGGGCATTTCCAAACTGTATACGACAAAGTTATCATCTTCCATTGGTACGAAACTTTTGGAAGTGCTTGTCATGAGGTACCCCGCAACGCCAATTGTAGCCAGGATCAAAAGTGCGGAAATCCATTTTTTCTTTGCCAGGAATTTTAATGAACCAACGTATCGGTTGGTCAAGTTTTCGAAGCCTGCGTTAAACGCTTTGAAAAAACGCTGAGAAAACCCAGTTTTTGGGGTCTGTCCATCTTGATTTTCGGCGTGTGTATTTTTAAGTAATAATGCACATAGTGCAGGTGTCAGCGTCAAGGCATTGATCGCAGAGATCACAATGGCGATCACAAGAGTGTAGGCAAACTGTTTATAGAACATACCCGATGAACCTGTCATAAATCCAATGGGAATAAAAACTGCACACATCACCAAGGTAATGGAGATTACAGCTCCTGTGATTTCACTCATGGCACTATGGGTAGCCTGTTTACCTGTTAAATTGGAAGTCTCCATCTTTCCATGTACTGCTTCGACAACGACAATTGCATCATCGACAACAATACCAATGGCGAGTACGAGGGCAAATAACGTCAATATATTGATGGTAAAGCCCAACACGAGCAGGAAGAAGAAGGTACCTACAATAGCTACAGGGACTGCAATTGCTGGAATAATAGTCGATCGTATGTCTTGTAAGAATAAGAATACAACGAGGAAAACCAAAATGAAGGCTTCAATCAATGTCGAACGTACTTGAGCTGTACTTTCATCCAAACGCTCTTTGGTACTGATCAATTTAAAAATTTTGATTCCAGGAGGGAATGAGCGTTGCGCTATTTCAATCTGTTTGTCGATTCCAATTTCAATTTCATTGGCGTTGGAGCCTGATGTCTGGAATATACCGATGGTAACGGTATTGAGACCGTTATTTTGGGAATTACCGCTATAGCTGATCGAGCCAAACTCAATACGTGCCACATCCTTTAAACGTACGATCTGGACATTATTGTTTTTAACGATAATGTTTTCATACTGCTCTGGAAGATTCTTTTTCCCCTTATAGCGTATAACATATTCAAGAGGTGCATTTGATTCTTCACCTAGTTTTCCAGGTGCAGATTCCAGACTTTGTTTGGAAATTGCAGCAATAACTTCTTGCGGCACAAGTCCATAACTTGCCATTTTTTGCGGATTCAACCATACACGCATCGAATAGTCTTTGGAACCAAATACCATCGCCTGACCGACCCCGGGAACACGCTTGATCTGTGGGATCAAGTTGATGTTCACATAATTCTGTAAAAATAGTTCATCATATTTTTTATTATCTTCTGTATAGATATTAAATATCATGATCATACTATTTTGTTGCTTGGAGGTTGTTAATCCCATTCGGACAACTTCTTGTGGCAAGATCGGAGTAGCCTGTTGTACTCTGTTTTGCACGTTGACGGCTGCTTGATCTGGGTTTACACTTGCTTTAAAGACAATGCGCACCGAGAATGTACCATCGTTACTTGCAGTCGATGTAATGTATTCCATGTCCTCCACACCATTGATTTGTTCTTCAAGGGGTGTAACAACTGATCTCAATACTGTTTCGCTATTTCCTCCGGGATAGCTTCCGGTAACTTGGACCGTGGGCGGGGCGATATCCGGGAATCGCGTTTGGGGCAGCCTAAAAAGACCGATGACCCCCAGTATGACAAATATGATCGATATAACAGTTGCCAAAACTGGCCTGTCAATAAATTTCTTTAACATTTTAGTATAATTTTTATACAGCTTTTAGTACCATTTTTTAAAAGTGCATACGGAACGTATAGGCGTGTTACCGCTCTTTGGACGTTGCAGCTTTTGCCATGATTGCTATTGCCTGGATTTCTCCCAAATATTTAAAAAGGAACTTTTTCAGCAGCTCTGTCGTTGCTATCTACGCTCCATCTGGTTACATGGTGGATTTTTTAGTCGGTTGAACTTGCATTCCATCGTTAAGCATGTCAATCCTATTCATAACGATTTTTTCACCAGCTGTAAGTCCTGATTTAAGTAAATAGGCGTTGGCGGTATTTCCCGCAATTTCAATCTGTTTCATGGAAATTTTGTTCTTTTCGCCAATAACATAAACGAAGTAGCGATCTTGAATATCCTTGACAGCCGCCATAGGGACCAACAAAACGTTTTCGTGCGCTTTTTTCAAGATTACTTTGGCTGAACCACCCGAACGGAGAATTTTATCAGGGTTGGTGAAACTTGCTTTAAGTGCCATGCTTCCGGTTGTTCTGTCGATGTTACCACTGGCTAATTCTACTTTCCCCGAATGGTTGTATGCCGTTCCATCAGCTAGTAATAGCGTTGCTTGTTGATTGGATGATTTGTTATTCTGATCTTTGATAAAGGCTATAAAATCGGCCTCACTCAATGAAAAATACACATTTACGGTATTGATTTCAGATAGCGTTGTTAACGGTGTCGCATCTGCTGCGGTAATTAAATTTCCGATCCGATTAGGAATACGGCCGATATAACCACTCACTGGTGCATTGATCAACGTAAATTTGGCATTTATTTGCGATGAACCGAGTGCAGCTTGTGCTTGCGCTACCTGTGCTTTAGCTGCGGCATAATTGGCCTCTGCAGTTTTTAACTGTAATTCGGTATACACTTTACCTTCAACAAGTGGTTTGATTTTTTCAATCTCCAATTTTGCGTTTTGTTCTGCCGATAAAGCAGCTTGGTAAGCTGCCTTGCTGTTGTTTACTTGTTCGTTGTAGACATCAGCTTTTATTTTGAAAAGGGGTTGACCCTGGGATACATAGTCTCCTTCTTTGACATAAATCTGATCCAGATATCCCGTTACTTGCGCTTTGATATCGACGTTGACGGTCCCCTCTAATGTACCAGGATATTTTTTTTCGGTCTCCGCGTGGGTAGGAGATAATTCGATAAAGTCAACAGTAACTGCCTGCTCTTGCGGTTGTTCTTGGTTGCCTCCACAGGACGATAATAATGCTGCTGCTGTAATAAGTGTAAGGAAAGGTTTTAAAGTCATCGTTCTTTGTGCCATTTTATCATTTTATAATGAAACAAAGAAAAGAATTCTTTTAAGCCATAAGGCAAAGAAATCTACCGAGACGTTACAATTGCTTACTGAAACGTATCAGTGATGAGCTGAATTTTACGATATTAAATGGTACGATCCAATTGTGTTGAAGATATTGGTCTGATCGATTGGCATTCCCTTCTTCATCGCGAAAACTTACTTTACCTTTCTGAGGAAAAAAGGAGCAAGCGGATCAGTTTAGCATTAATAGTCTAACCAATTTTTTAGCAGTTGAGCCTTTTCTCTGCTCACAAGGATTTCCACTTGATCGTTATTTTTAATTTCTATTTTTAGTTTTCCGTTGAAGTGGTTATGTAATCTTTTGATCGCATCTATATGTATAATGAATTGCCTGTTGGCGCGAAAAAATACTTTTGGATTCAATTGCTGTTCGAGTTCTTCCATTGTTTGAGGGACAATTTCGACAGTACCACATTTGAGTTGCGCATGGGTAAGTTTAAATTCGGAGTAAAAGTATAATATTTCTTCGACGAGAATGGTCTTATAACCGTCTTTGAATGGAATTAGAAAACGTGAGCGAAAATCTTTTGGATAGATAAAATCCAATAAACCTTGAAGCGGTTGTTGGTTGATCTGGAGATCTTTTTGATAGTCAAGTTTTTGGATGGCATTTCCCAGCTCTATTTTTTCTATAGGTTTGAGCAAATAATCTATGCTATTGAATTTAAAAGCCCTCACAGCGTATTCGTCAAATGCTGTTGTAAATATGATTGGGCAGTCTATTTTTATAGTCTCTAATATTTCAAAGCTTAAGCCATCGGATAAACGAATATCCATCATGACCAGGTGGGGAAGTTCATTGCTATTAAACCAATTGATGCTATCCGCAATATTATCAAGTACATCCAAAATAACGATGGATGGTTTTATTTCTTTCAAAAGTCGCTTTAAACGATCGGCATTGAGTTTTTCGTCCTCGATGATTAATACTTTGGTTATATTCATTATGCTTGCGCTAAAAGTGGGAGGATAACGTTAAATGTTTTGCCATCATTCTTTATTTGCAGTTTTAAGTTGGATAGCAAATCGTATCTTTTAATGATGTTTGAAATTCCGATTCCCGATGATTCGGATACATTCTCAATAGGAATTAATATATTTTCAACAACAAGTTGATTCTGGGCGTTGGTGTAGACTTTAATTTTCAGCGGTTTTCTCTTATTTGTCTGATTATGCTTTAATGCATTTTCTACCAATAACTGTAAGGTAAGAGGAGGCAATTGGAAATTGCGTTTGGCGGGGTTAACGTTTATTTCGAAGTTTACCCCATCGCCAAATCGGTTTTTGATGAGAAATATGTATGAATTTAGAAAGTTGAGTTCTTCTTCGAGTGAGATAATGTCCTTTTTGGAATTGATAAGAAGGTAGCGATATATTTTGGAGAAGTTTTCTGCATACTCGTAACCTGATTGCTGGTCTTCGAGAATGATTTCTGAGAGTACGCTCAGGTTATTAAATACGAAATGAGGGTCGATTTGTAATTTTAACGATTGAAGTTCTGTTTCTAGAATGACCTGATCGAGCTTTGCTGCACGCATGGACTCATTTTTCCAGTTGGTGATCAAATGACTACCGATATTGATACCCATTATCATGAGCGCAATCAAAACACTAATTGTAATATTTTGTATCATGCCTCTTTTTTCCTCCAATGATGGGGCTATAGTAACATTTTGGGGACCAACGTAATATTTTGAGATGAGGTACTCCAAGAGTAAGTTGATAAATAATACCGTCAAGAGATTGATGACGGTTTCAAGTAGTAGTCGCTCCGTAGGGCTATCTTTCCAAGTTAAAAACTTGTCAAGTTTGTCATGGACAATGATGCTGAATTCGGATATGATAAAGCTGTAGATGATCGTAAAAGTCCACTCGCCGAGTATTTCGAACATGTTTCTTTGAAAGTAGCCATCCCAGCAACTCGAGAAAGGATCAATAATATAGGCGACGAGATAAATAAGCAGAAAGGACAGAAAGGTAAATATCAGCCTTTTTTTATTTGTACTAATTAGAGTCTTATCGTTTTTATAGATCGCTATATCCTGCATTCTTTTAACTTATGTGTATCGGTGAAATCTATGCAAATTTCGTAATTCCTTTTAGTATTGGACGACAAATTTCTGCTGAAGCGTATAAAGCCCCTACTGAAATATCAATTTGATGCTCTCAGGCGTATAATGCTGGAACAAACAAAAGATGGAGACCCTAGGGTCCCCATCTACCAGATATGTATAAATAAAATTAGAAAATGCTTGTTTAAAGTATTAATTATTGCTCCATCCCCCCCCTAAGGACCGGTAAAGATCAACAACAGCAGCAAGCTCCGCTTTTTTTACTTGAGCAAGCTCAAGCTCGCTTTGTAAGATGTTACTCTGGGCCGTTATCACTTCCAGATAGGTGGCCATTCCAGTTTCAAATAGGAGGTTCGCATGTTTTGTAGCTTCTTTTAACCGGTTAGTTCTATCCGAAGTAATCTTTTGTTTTTCTTTCAATTTTTGAATTGAAATTAAAGCATCGGAAACTTCTCCAGCTGCTGAGATTACTTTTTGCTTGAAAATCAATACGTTCTTTTCTTGTTCGACACGTGCCAGTTCATATTGGGTTTTCAATTCCTTCCGCTGTAAAATTGGCTGCGTAATACTCCCTGAAATTGCACCAAATAATGAAGCCGGTAAGTTGAACCAATTGCTTGCCTTGAAAGCATTTACTCCTGCCTCGGCGCTAATAACCAAGGAAGGATACATGCGCGCTTTTGCATACTGTTGATAGGCCTGTGAAGCTGTAACAGCTAGTTGGGCCTGTTTTACATCCGGACGATGACTTAACAAATCGGCTGGGACGCCAGTTGCTAATTCTTCGGGGAATTGAATATTCGACAATTTCTCCGCTATTTTAATTTCCTGCGGGAGTTTTCCGCTAAGAATCTGGATGGCATTTTCCTGAATAGTGATCTGCCGTTCAAAGTCGGGGATTAAGGCAGCTGCAGACAACCGCTGCGCATCAACCTGTTCCAACGCAAGCAGCGTAATGTCACCAACTTCATATTGTTGCTGGACGATGCGTAAGGTTGTATCGCTTAATTGCAAGTTTTGTTTGGCGATATCACGCAATTGATATAGCATCAGCAGTTGATAGTAACCTTGTGCAACTTGTGCAATTAATTGGGTTTGAATTACTTTTTTCGCTTCTTCTGTCTGTAGATAGGAAGCTAAAGCAGCGCTATTTTGATTTTTGATTTTACCCCATAGATCGGCCTCCCAGGATAAACCTAAGGATGCCGTATAATCCTCCACATGATGTTGGCCTAAAAACTGTCCGAGGCTCAATCCATTCATACTGTTATTGGATGGGTTGGTGCTATTTCCCCTGATCTGTAGTTGGGCTGAGGGAAGATAGTTCGCTTTTGCTTGTTTCAGGCTCAGTCGAGAGGCTTCTATGTTTTTCAGTGCTAGCTGCATATCTAAGTTATGTTGTATTGCACTGTCAATCAATGTCTGTAGGATTTGATCTTTAAAAAAATCACGCCATGGAATAGAGCCAATGCTAGTTTCCTGCGGAGCTTTAGCCTGGTCGCGGTACTGCTCGGGTAAATTGGGGGCAAGGTGTTGATTGCTGACCAACTTATCTGTTTTGCAAGACCATGCGACAAAAGATAAGATGAAAACCGTCAGTAATTTTGCTTTACTATTCATATATTTAAATTTTGTCATGATATACTAATTGTTTGTATGCACGGGTATTTCCAACGAAGCGGTCTCGCTTTCATACTGTTTTTGCTTCGGGACACCAGCTATTTTCTCTTGGATAAATTGGAAGAAAATGAAGAGAATCGGGATAATAAAGAGCCCTAAAACTACTCCGGTGAACATCCCACCCGCAGCGGCAATACTGATGGAATGATTTCCTTGAGCAGACGGACCTACGGCTGTCATCATTGGAATCATACCAACAATAAAGGCTAAGGAAGTCATGATAATAGGCCTCAAACGTAATCTTGCGGCTTTAAGTGCAGCGCTAGGAATCGATAGCCCCTGTTTGCGCCCTTGAATAGCAAATTCCACAATCAAAATGGCATTTTTGGCCAGCAAACCAATCAACATGACAAGTGCGACTTGTACATAGATGTTGTTGGCGATATCAGTGAAGCTAATTGCTGCAAAGACGCCAAATATGCCGGTCGGAATGGAGAGAATAACCGCTAATGGAATGATGTAGCTTTCATATTGTGCCGCAAGCAAGAAGTAAACAAATATCAGACAGAGAATAAAAATCAATGTAGACTGTCCTCCGGAGACAATTTCTTCCTTGGTCATACCTGAGAATTCATAGGTAAATCCAGTAGGCAATTGTTGTTTTGCAACTTCCTCAACTGCACGGATAGCGTCTCCGGAACTATATCCGGGTTTTGGTATTGCATTTATGCCAATCGAATTAAACAAGTTGTAACGCGATGCTGTTTCGGGTCCATATACACGTTCTAATTTGACTAATGTATTGATGGGAACCATATCACCTAATCTGTTTTTTACAAAAATACCGTCCATTGAAGTTGGTTCACTTCTATCCTTGGCATCAGCTTGGACCATCACACGATAGTATTTTCCAAAACGATTAAAATCTGAAGCTTGAGCACTACCAAAATAGGCTTGCATGGTTTTTAATATGCTTTTTGTGCTTACACCCAGTTGTTCTGCTTTAATATCATCAACCTGGAGCTCATATTGTGGATAATCCGCTTTAAAGGTTGTGAAAGCCATCATGATTTCAGGACGTTTCATCAGTTCGCCAATAAACTTTTGGCCTACGCCACTGAATTTTCCAAGTTGTCCGCCGGTTCTGTCCTGTAAAACCATGTCCAAACCGTCAACATTACTGAACCCTGGTACTGTAGGGAAGGTAAAGACAAAGAAATTTGCGCCTTTGATATTTGCCAGGCGTTGATTCACATCGGCCATAATCGCATTGATGTCTTTTATCTGACCACGTTCTTCATGTGGTTTAAGGAGGATAAATGCAACACCCGCTGAAGGACTTGTGGATTGTGTTAAAATATTGAAACCAGCAAGTACATTTAAAGTCTTGGTAAAATCAGCATGTTGAAGTTGCTTCTCAGCTTCGGCTAATGCCCCTGAAGTACGATCTAAAGAAGCGCCTGCAGGCATGGATAAAGAAATGGCAATAAATCCTTGGTCTTCCGACGGAATAAATCCAGTAGGTGTTTTACGGATCATAAATATTGTCAAAAGTAGGGTAATCGCCAATCCTGCAAATGCAACCCATTTGTAACGGATCAAGAAGCGCAGACTTCCTAAATAGTTTTTAGTCAACCGGTCGAATCCAACATTGAATCCAGCAAAGAAACGTTCCTTGAAATTAAGTTTCTTAGCATCAGAATGACCATGATGCGTTGGTTTTAAGAAGAGTGCACATAACGCAGGACTTAGTGTCAAGGCATTAATTGCTGAAATAACGATAGCAATCGCCAACGTGAAAGCAAATTGTCTGTAAAACACTCCGGTAGAACCTTCCATAAAGCCGATGGGAAGGAATACGGCAGACATCACCAATGTAATCGAGATAATTGCCCCGGTGATTTCGCTCATGGCAGATGTTGTAGCGAGCTTAGGTGGGAGATTTTCATGTTCCATCTTGGCGTGCACTGCCTCGACGACCACAATTGCATCATCGACGACAATCCCAATGGCAAGCACCAGGGCAAACAAGGTCAATAGGTTGATTGAAAAGCCGAAGAGCTGCATGAAGAAAAATGTTCCAACGATGGCTACTGGTACTGCAATCGCTGGTATTAATGTCGATCTAAAGTCCTGAAGGAATAGAAAGACAACTAAAAATACCAATATAAATGCTTCAACGAGCGTATGTTTTACTTGATCAATGGATTGATCAAGTGCATCTTTTGTGTTGTATAAAACGAGATATTTGACACCTTTCGGAAAGCTTAAAGAGGCTTTCTCCATGAATTTTTGAATCGCGATCTGAATTTCATTTGCATTCGAACCTGCCAGCTGCATGACCCCAATATTCAATCCTGCTTTGCCGTTGATGCGCGTATGGCTCGCATAAGTATAGGATCCCAGTTCGACACGAGCGACGTCCTTGAGTTTAAGTACTGAACCGTCAGTGTTGGAGCGGATAATAATATTTTCGTAGTCACTTGGTTGGTTGAGTTTACCTTTATATTTGATCACAAATTCAAAAGCTTCACGGCTGCTCTCGCCGAATTTACCCGGAGCAGCTTCAACGTTTTTATCTTGGATGGCGGCCATTACTTCCTCAGGCGTTAGTTTATAGGTCGCCATTTGATTTGGATTGAGCCATACACGCATGGAGTAGTCTTTGCTACCACCAAATGGCAATGCTTGTCCCACGCCGGGTATCCGTTTCAGTTCAGGAATAATATTGATCTGGGCATAATTGGTAATAAAGGTCTGATCGTATTTACTCTGATCTTCCGTATAGAGATCCAATACCATGATCAAGCTGTTTTGCTGTTTTGCCGTGGTGATTCCGGCTTGTACAACCTCAGCCGGCAATTGGCTGGTTGCTTGAGCCACGCGATTTTGGACGTTCACAGCAGCTTGGTCAGGGTCAGTGCCCAATTTAAAATATACAGTAATCATTAATGAACCGTCGTTACTGGCGGTAGAGCTCATGTAGCTCATATTTTCAACACCGTTGATTGACTCTTCGAGTGAGGGAGCTACGGCACGAAGGACCGTTTCGGCATTTGCCCCGGGATATAATGCCGTTACTTGCACTGCCGGCGGTGCAATATCGGGAAACTGCTGCAATGGCAGTTTGAGGATACCAATCACCCCCAATATGACAAGTAGTATGGAGATAACGGTAGCAAGTACAGGTCTTTCTATAAATTTCTTAAGCATGTGATTGTAATATTATAATGAATTGATGCTATCTCTTGATAAAGCTTGTGGCGTAATTTTCTGCCCATCCTGAAGCAGGTCAATGCCTTTGTAGACAATTCGGTCTCCCGCATTCAGCCCTTTGCTTACGAGGTAATTTGCACCACTTTTTCCGATGACAGTAATGGGCTGTTGAACAACTTTATTTTCTTTGCCAACGGTGTAAACGAAGATTTTATCCTGCATTTCAAGGGTAGCAAGTTGAGGTACCAATAATGCTTGTGCATACTTCTTCTGTAGCCTTACACGGCCGGTATTTCCGTTACGTAAAACCCCTTCCGGATTGTTGAACGTCGCGCGGAGGGTAATCGCACCGGTATTTTTATCAAACTGGCCATCCACCATATCAATTTTTCCTTTCTGATCATAAATTGTCTGATCCGAAAGAACTAAGCTGATCGGAGGGAGGTTGTGAAGCTTTTGTTGTAAATTACTACCTTCTGTATTGTTTTTGAATGCGATAAAGTCATTTTCTCCCAATGAGAAATAGACATGGAGATCTCTTACATTTGACAATGCTGTAAGTGGTTGGGAGTCTGTAGGTCCCACTAAACTCCCTTGTTTGCGCTGCAATCTACCGATGTAGCCTTCGGCTGAAGCCCGTATTAGCGTGTATCCGACATTGATTTTCGCCGTTTCAACCGCCGACAGTGCCAGTTGTACATTTGCCCTAGCGGCGTTACGTGCGCTAATTGCAGTTTTTAACTGGAAGTCTGTCAGTACTTTGGTGTTCACCAGCTTTGTTTTCTTTTCCACTTCTAACTCGGCGTTTTCCAAGGAAGCTTTTGCTGCTAGCAAATTTGCCTTCGCTTGATTTAATTGCTCCTGATAGGGGCGGTCGTTAATCTTAAAAAGCGCCTGACCTTTATTTACTTTAGCGCCTTCATCGACATAGATGTTTTCCAAAATCCCTTCTACTTGTGGCCTGATCTCAATATTGGCCGAAGCTTCAATAGTTGCTGGATATTCTTGATAAACCGTCTCATTACCATTCTCGATGGTAACTACCGGAAGGTTAACCGGTGGTGGATCAATGGGTTTGCTCGTGCCTGTTGAACAACTATATAGAAAGATTGCACTGAGCACGTATGCAGTCTTTACGATATTAATTCGTTTAACACTGTTAAGTGCTGGAACGTAAATCCTTTTAAGACTTGGTGATAAATTTGTTTTCATGTGATATTAAAAATTGAAGTTTTGGTATATTTAACGGTGTTAGATTTTTTAACGTTGTATTTTTTGCTGTAAAAAAAATTAGTCAGTTAGCGAGCGAGTGATACCATAAATGGCATCTTTTAAGACCTCTTGATTGGTTGTGTCACCATTTCCCTGATTCACCAGATTGATCGAGACCAGTCCATGTATGATCGACCAATAGGTGAAATACTTTCTACAGATCAATTCTTCGGATGGATTTTTCGCTTTCATGATTTCTCGGATGACATCGCTAATAAGTTTTCCGTGAGATTCCGCACATTTATATGTTTTTTCAAAACCACAACAGGCAGTTCCTACTCCAAACATTAATTGGTACAATTCGCGTTCTTCAAAGGCAAAATCCCAATAGCTAAACCACATTGCCTCTAATTGCTTCTCGAGATCGGTTTCAGTTGATTTGGCTTTTTTGACTTTTTTAGCTAGCAAGAGATACCCTTGGCTGGCAAGCTCCATTAAAATAGCATCTTTATTGGCGAAGTACTCATATATCATGGGGGCAGTATATTCAATGATATCTGCAATTTTGCGCATACTCAAAGCCTGCCATCCTTCTTCTTTGACGATTTGGAGCGCAGCATCTAGAATATTGGTTCTATTCTCATCTTTGAGCCGTTGTATGCGTTCTTTGCTACCCATGCTAATGCTTAAATAATTTAACAGTGTTAAGCAAAAGTGATACTTTTATTTTTATTTATTGACATTTAAAAGTCATTAAATAAAAATACAGTTAGATGCAGAAATCTTTCGAACTAACCGCCATAAGTCTCCTTGAAATAGCTGCATTATTCTAAAAAAGGAACTGAAATTTTTTGATTCTTTGCTTTAAAAGGTGAACTTTATCCCAATTAGACATCGAGACCACCAACATTCTGTCTATATCGACTGTTGATTTCTCGGAGACCCGACATAGATAAAATGAGAAGAATCTTTACATTAATTGCCTGTTGCTGTGTTTTTAATTCGCATGCGCAGCGTGTGGACAGTATTACCACGGTGATCGCACCTGAGTATGACCGAGTGGGATTATTGCATCGATTTTGGCTTGGAGATAGTTACCGTAAATTATACAATACTCCTGTTAAGATGCGTGTGATGGATCTCGCTACAGAGCGAGGTGGCCTTCAGATCGTCAAGTTGGGCGGCGGGATGCAGACCCAGTCGCTTCGACTGGTAGATTCTTCGGGTAGGGAGTGGGTTCTCAGGTCCATTCAGAAATACCCTGAACGCAGTCTCCCGGAAAGCCTCCGAAAGACATTTGCAAAAGATATTGTACAAGATCAGATTTCGATACATCACCCATTTGGAGCATTGACTGTACCGCCATTTAATAAAGCATTGAGTATTCCTTCAGCTTCGCCGGAACTTGTTTTTGTAGGAGACGACCCTAGATTAGGCGAGTATCGAGAAGTCTTTAAAAATAGGCCCTATATGTTTGAGGCGCGTACGCCTTTTGAGGATAAAAAAACAGATAATACTGTAAAAGTCATGCGTAAGCTGTTAGAAGATAATGATACGCAAATTGATCAAAAGCTTACGTTACGCGCCCGGATGCTCGACTTTACGCTTGGTGACTGGGATCGCCATCAAGATAACTGGCGTTGGGATCCTGAAAAAGAAAAAGGTAAAAAAATCTATACGCCTGTCCCTAGGGATCGGGATAAGGTATATTATAAAACTTCGGGTGTATTTCCAACATTACTTTCCTATCAATGGTTGAAGGCTCATTTGCAGCCATTTAGTCCGCATATCCGTAATGTGCCCCATTGGAATTTTAATGCGAGTACTTTTGATCATTTTTTTCTTACTCATCTTACAGAAGAGGAATGGATTGATGAAATTCAATTGGTGCAGAAGACATTGACGGATTCGTTGATTCACCAAGCCATGTTAACGATGCCTGATACGATTGTGAAAATGAGTGCGAAAGAATTGGAAACAAATATTCGTTCAAGAAGGGACGATTTGATGGAAAGTGGATTGACCTACTACCGATTTCTGGCGCGTGTGGTTGAACTACCATTGTCTTCCAAGTCTGAATTTGTAGATGTTGATTTCAATAAAGATGGTTCAGTTACAGTTAATATCCACAACAAGAAAAAAGATGGGACCGAAGGGCGAAAATTAGTAAAGCGTACTTTTTTACCTGATCAGACTAAAGAAGTCCGTATATATGGCATATCTGGCGCTGACGAATATAAGTTACATGGATCAGGTAAATCGCCCATAAAGATCCGGCTAATTGGCGGGGAAGGACAGAATCTCTACCGTACAACGGATAAATTTGCCAATGGCAGCAAAGTGTATATCTATGATAGTAAAGATCAGATGACGGGAAATATGAAGGTTGATGATGCTATTCATCTGAAGTTGAGCAAAGACAGCGCTGTCCATAAGTTTGACTATGAAAATTTTATCTATGATCGTAAAGGCGTCGTTTTTAACCTAGATTATGGGGTGGATCGTGGACTTATTTTTGGACTGGGATATATGATCGAAAATCAGGGGTTCAGAAAGAAGCCTTATGCCTATCGGCACCAATTTCTTGGCAGTTATTTGACCGGTCGCGAATCATTTATGTTTGATTACAAAGGGAATTACAAAGATCTCATTGCAGGACATGATCTTTATATTCATCTTTCGTCCCTTGGTCCCAAAAACCTGAGTAATTTTTTTGGATATGGGAACAATACTATTTTTGATAAATCTGATTCAAAGCGCATTTCATATTACCGGAATCGATTTGATCTTGTGAGCGGTGACATTTTTCTGGAAAAATACCTAGAACCTAAATTGAAGATTTTTTATGGATCTTCTTCTGAATATTACACGAGTAAAGAATCGAATAATGTTGGACGTTATTTTGAGGAATTCCATCAAAAATATCCAACGGAACCTATCTATGGAAGTAATTTCTTCACTGGGCTTACTGGCGGGATAGATTATGATACACGTGATAATATTGTTAATCCTAAATCTGGAGTACACGTACATACCAGGCTAGGCTGGAATGCTGAAATTGGAGGGGCGGGCCGCAACTATACAAAATTGCAGCATTCCATGAGTTTTTACAAAACGGTTGCCCAAAACTATATTACTTTCGCCAACCGTGTGGGATTTGATGCGGTATGGGGAGATCCCTATTTTTATCAGCATGCGCAAATTGGAGGGGAAATGAGCTTAAGAGGGTATAATTCCCGACGGTTTACTGGGAAAACAGCGCTTTATAATAATTTCGACATGCGATTTAAATTATTTAGCTATTCTTCTTATATCGTTCCTGGTACTGTCGGGGCAATTGGTTTTTATGATATTGGAAGGGTATGGATGAGTCAAGAAAACTCGAATGGCTGGCATATGGGTTATGGAGGTGGGATTTATTTTATGCCCGGAGACCTACTCACGATTCAGGGGGTAGTCGGCTTTAGCAGAGAAGCAACCCTGCCTTATCTTCGCGTTGGACTTTCTTTTTAAATGTCTAAAATGAAGCTTTTTAAAGTGTGAAATGAAATGAAATCGGAGATCAAAAAAAATTTAGATAGGAATTTTTCGGAGCGTAGACTACGAAATAGCAGCATTGATTTATCTGTGCTAAAACACTATAAGAGTTACGCGAAGACTTTTGCCGACATTCATAACGGTATAGCTGTACTGAGTGACCTGACAGCGAATTGGAGTTATACCTATATTGGTAAACTTGCAGACCGGCTTTATCTTCCCGAAAATGACAAGAAGATTGAAATAAATAGTATTTGGGAGGATTTTCTTCTCGAACGTGTTTATCCTGATGATTTGGCTGTTAAACATGCTTTGGAGCTTCAGTTTCTCAACTTGGTCAAAGAGATAGATACAGCGGAGCGATGCAATTATCAAGCAAACAGTATCCTCAGGGTCGAAGGGAGGGAGGGGCAAACCATGCAGCTGTCCCATCAGATTTTTTACTTGGACACTCCAGGACCCCAATTTCCACAGTTGGCTTTATGCTGTTATACCGTATTGCCAGAAATTGAAACATCCACCAATCTACGAAATTATATTCTTAATCAAGTGACAGGTGTTGTTTATCACCAGGAAGGTTATGGTGCGAAAACTTCGATTAGCACACGAGAGAAGGAAATTTTAAGCTGTATTAAGAAGGGAATGATTAGCAAGCGAATTGCCGAAAAACTAGGACTAAGTATAAATACAGTAAATCGTCATCGCCAAAATATACTCCAAAAGCTTCGCGTCCGAAATTCATATGAAGCGGTAAGTGTGTTGAATACGATGCAGCAGGATGATACTGAACAGATTTAAGATAACGCCCGTCTATGCGGCTGTCTTAGACGGGCGTCGATATTTTTTAGTTTCAATTATTCTCTTTCAGCCATTTGCTTCGACGTTGATCTGCAAGGTGTTTGATCGTAAAATAGTCAAATTTCGTCTGAAAGCCATTGCCGTCTGGTGAAGCTGCCATTAAACCAACCATAACAGGGTGATTATCCTGCAGCCAGGCATTCCTCATCATGATATACTCCTTGTCATCAAAAGAATAGAAAAATTCGACAGCATCTAATCGACGTATTGCTTTGATCCAAATAAAAGGGATTTCCTTATCTATTGGAATAATGCTCCAATCACTCGTTTTATGCGTAACGACTGTACTCAAATTGTATTTTCCATCCACAAATTCTATCCCTGCTTTAATATAATTCTCCTGATCAATGCGCAACATGAGACCTGCTTGGTCAAAGCGGGTTTGGTAGTTCGCCGAGATCTTTGCCTTGACTTCAAACTCTCCCCCGCGTAGCGTATAGAAAAAGGGGGCGTCATCTACTGTAAATCCATAATGAGAGATACGCCAATAATCGCTTTTAGGCGTAACAAACATCGACAGCGAATTGTCTTTGATGTTCCATTCTGTCGGTTCGTTAAACCAAAGCATCTTATCCAATTTTTGTGCGCTGGCCTGTATCGTAAGCAATGGAAATAATGAAGCTGCTAAAAATGTCTTTATCGTTTTCATGTTTTGTTTTTTGATGATATTCATTTTCATCAGCAAAGATATTTAAGCCTAGCACAGGTTTTCAATACTGATATATAACCATGATCCCAGTAATTAATCCGATTGTAATTTATTTGCAATTTAATTGCATTTAGTTTTTTGCTACATAGTTGCAATAGTGAAAAGTGCTATCTTCGTTTAGTTGACTTTTAATCCATTTTTGTACCAGATAGGTTAGGCAAAGATAGATTTGCCATATCTGGTGGAGTAAACATGTACTTTACGATGTTAATACCATTGATACAGAGAACTCGGCCCATATGGATTACTGGAAATTAGAGCGTTAGAAGAGAATTATCGTTTCTAATTTATTTTGTGTCAGAAGAGGATTAATATTTAATAATGTATATATGAAAGATGAAAGAAGTTTTGAGGTAATTATTGTTGGGGGAAGTTATGCCGGACTTTCTGCAGCGATGGCATTAGGACGTTCCTTGCGGAATGTGTTGATTATCGATAGTGGGTTGCCTTGTAATCGACATACGCCGCACTCCCACAATTTCATCACGCATGATGGTGAAAAGCCGCTGAGTATAGCGAAAAAAGCAAGGGAAGAAGTTCTGAACTACCCGAGTGTCAAGTTTCAGAAAGGGCTTGCTGTGAGCGGCACGAAGACAGCTACAGGGTATGAAATAACCATCGAAAATGGAGACGTCTTTCAGGCTAAAAAGCTCATTTTTTCAACTGGTGTGGAAGATATTATGCCCAGTATACAAGGATTTTCAGCCTGTTGGGGAATTTCGGTTATCCATTGCCCATATTGTCACGGTTATGAATTTCGAAAAGGAAAAACTGCTATTATGGCCAATGGTGAAAGAGCTCTTCACCTTGCAGGTTTGGTTCACAATCTGTCATCCGACTTAACGCTATTGACATTTGGTAAGGCTAATTTTGATGTTAAGCAGAAAGCAAAACTGAAGTTACACGGTATTTCGATCATTGAAGAAGAAATAAGTAAAATCCAGCACAAGAATGGATGGGTTCAGCAGGTGCAATTAAAAGACGGTCGTGAACTTGCCTTCGATGCTGTTTATGCTGCCATTCCTTTTAGGCAACATTCGGCTATTCCTGCCGCCCTAGGTTGTGAAATAACGGAACAGGGACATATCAAAATAGATAATTTTCAAAAAACTTCACTTGAAGGAGTTTTTGCCTGTGGAGATAATTCTAGTATGATGCGTTCGGTGGCAAATGCTGTTGCTACAGGAAACCTAGCTGGAGCAATGGTTAATAAAGAACTTGTCGACGAAGTTTTTTAGCACCCATACTAACCTTTTTCCTCGCGCTAGTGGTACCTTTTTAAAGTTTATTTGCGCGTCCTTATCCTAATATGGTTACTGAAAAATCTAGTTATAAAAAAGATGAAACCACTACCGGTTTCATCTTTTTACATTAGTTTAGAGATACCTCCCCATAGCGAACAGCTGTTTCTCGATAGCTATTGCTTAACCTATAACGACAATAGGACTTTTTAATTACAATGGTTTTATTTTTAAGTTTCTAAACGATACGCCTCTGGACCAATCCTGTAGTGCCAATTTACCACTAATATGTTTACCAAACTCCGGATAATCTTTGAAATTACTATGTTTTACCAAATCTTTCCATTTAGCGGAATTAAAATCCATTTCAGCAGTGATTTTACCATTCAGGTAGAACTTTACCTTTCCGTCTTTCTGAATAATACTCGATTCATTCCAATCATCCTGTGCTTTAATATTGACAAAGTTCTGCTGCGGTAGAAATGTATAAAGACAGCCGGAACGCTTTAGCGGCTTATCAAAATCAGGATGGGAATCTGCTAACAATTGATATTCTGGTCCTGAATGGTAGGTCGCATTGATATCCGGTCTTTCCTGTACATTGACAAAAACACCACTATTTCCCTCTTTTTCCAGCTTCCATTCAAACTTAAACTCATAATTTTTATACTCTTTGTCCGATACCAAGTCATATTTTTGGCTTTCACTGTTTGGATTGCAGTAAATAGTCCCATTTTTAACGACCCAGGCTGTAGGCGCATTTTTGCTATTATTGTAGGTATGCCAATTGTTGAGCGTGTTACCATCAAATAGAAGTTGCCAGCCGTTACTTTGCTCTTCTTCTGTCAATGTATTGGGACTGCTTTTTTCATTTTGACAGGAGAGTAAAATACAGCCTAGAAAGACCCATAAGGTGATTTTTTTGAAAAGGTTTAAGTTTATCATTGTTTTTATTTGTATAAGTGTCTCGTTAATACGTTTTCCCAACTAATATGTATTTCCTAAAATAATTTTTAATGTGAACTTTTGGAGACGATTTCATATTCCTTTGCAAATTTGTTACATAGTGCTTCTGCTAATACTTAACTCGAGGTTCACCTATTCTCCCGTTCATTCATGAATTTTTAAAATGTGCTGGCCCATCATTTTAAAAGATAAATCGGCTCAAGCCGTCTATACTTTTTTGGTCACCTTTCAAGCATAGATGACAAGGTACACATTATAATGATTTTATCACATTTTCAGCATAGTCATTCTCATTTTGATAAAATAACCTTATCAAAATGATAGGATTCTCCAATTCTATTTTGTGACTTATTTTTTCATATCATCTGATTCATAATGTTTTATGATGTTTTATCACATGGTGGAACGCTGTTTGGCTTATTGGGACAAATGAATGTAAATATGAAAACAGGACGGAAAAGAAAAGTATGTAGCAAGAGTCCTCCGCGGGAGACGATCGGTAAAGCTGCTGGTATGTAATTGAGTTTAACAAAATGAAATCGCGATTCACTAATAAAATTTAACAATGGTAATAACAATCATACTCGTGATAACTGGAATTTTGTTCTTCTGGTTATTCTATAAAATGGTCGATTTTTTCGGCAAAATATGAAAGAAATAATATGAAAGAGAAGCAAGAAAATAAAGGCAGAAGTTCCGCACATAATTTAGCGGGAGACCGTATAGCGAAGATCATAGTAGTGGTGTTGATTATTGCAATGATTTTTCAACTCTATATCGGTTAGATTTTGAAGTATAGTTTTACGCACAACATGAAAAAATTAAATCAATACGGTGCAGGTTTGTATATGGCGCTCCATTATAAGGAAATCCGATCAGAGATTAGTTTCCTATTACGGAATCACAATTTTGCAGGAGCCCTACAGGCCGTTATTAATCACCTTCGGAGCTTAATTATATTGCAAAATACGGACAAAATTTGCCAGCATATTCATTTCCTCGGAATGATTTATGGACGAGGAAACCATTACGTCAAATACATTCTGGAAAATCTCTTTGTAAGATCTTTAGGAGGTCTTCGGCGCATCAGTTCGGTCAATGCATGGGCGGTAATCGAAGCTCAGCTGCCAACACCATTTTTAGAGGCCTTAAAGGACAACAAATTCATAATCTATTAATATCAAAGTAAATGACAGCTTTATTTATTGTAGCACTACTGGTTTTTGCATATATCTGTTATGTACTTCTAAAGCCAGAAAAATTTTAATAATAAGATTACTCATTCTCTATCGTCGACGATGAAATCCCGCTCTCAGTCAGTTCTTTTCGTGCTAGATAGCGAAAAGAAGAGCTTGAGGTTAGATGACGATTGGTCATGATACACTTTTTATACAAATCAACTAAAGAAATGAATACAGAGATTCTTGGAATCATAGTGATGTTCACCGTAACATTACTACTCGGACTTCCCCTTGGGAAATATATAGCTAAGGTATATGGCAATGAAAAAACCTGGTTAGATCCATTGTTTCAACCATTGGAACGTTTTTTTTATCGGGTGACAGGAATTAATCCTAGCTTCCAGATGACTTGGAAACAGCACCTCGTTGCTCTTTTGACAATTAATCTACTGTGGTTCCTGTTGAGCATGGCTATCCTGATGAATATGGCACATTTGCCTTTAAATCCAGATGGGAATCCCGGAATGACTGCTGATTTGGCCTTTAATACCAGTATCTCTTTTTTGGTCAACTGTAATCTCCAGCACTATTCCGGTGAATCAGGAGTGAGCTATCTAGGACAAATTTGGCTCATGTTTCTTCAATTCGTGACCGCAGGCGTGGGAATGGCTGCAGCAGTGGTTATTTTCAAAGCTTTTAGGGATAAGACAACAACACAATTGGGCAATTTTTACGATTTATTTGTGAAGTCTTGCACCCGGATTTTACTGCCTATCTCTGTCTTGGTTGCTGCCATCTTCGTATTCCAAGGCATGCCGATGACTTTCGAAGGTAAGGACAGTATGATTACTGTCGCTGGAGATACCGTACAGGTAAGCCGAGGACCGGTAGCTGCCTTTGTCCCAATTAAACATCTTGGTACAAATGGAGGTGGTTTTTTCGGTGCGAACAGTGCGCATCCATTTGAAAATCCCAATTATTTGACCAATATGGTGGAAATGATTGCCCAGTTTATTATCCCGATGGCGATGATATTTGCATTCGGCTTTTTTATTCGCAAGCGTAAATTTTCATGGATGATGTTTGGTGTGATGACCATTGGGTTTATCATCCTGACAATACCAAATATAAAAATGGAGATGGCTGGAAATCCAGCGATTGCGCAGATGGGTATTGACACGTCTATGGGCGCCATGGAGGGAAAGGAAATACGTATTGGTGCAGCGGCATCGGGGTTTTGGAGTATTGTTACAACGATGATTTCGACGGGTTCTGTCAATTCTATGCATGATAGTTACATGCCCTTATCTGGTATGAACGAACTTCTAGCGATGATGGTGAATGCTTTTTATGGCGGTGTAGGCGCGGGGATACTCAATTTCTTCATTTTTATTATACTCGCCGTTTTCATTAGTGGCTTGATGGTGGGGCGCACACCAGAGTTTATGGGTAAGAAAGTTGAAGCGCGGGAAATGAAAATCGCTATGATTGTTGCTCTTGCCCATCCTTTTCTAATCCTTGTCGGTACAGCACTTGCGACAGCGTTTCCAGCCCAAGGTGCTTCTACATTGAATAACCCTATATTCCATGGTTTTAGCGAAATATTGTACGAATATACTTCATCCGCAGCTAACAATGGTAGTGGGTTTGAAGGTCTTGGAGATAATACAATTTGGTGGAATATTTCGACAGGCATCGTATTGTTACTCGGCCGCTTTATACCGATTATAGGGCCAATTGCTATTGCGGGATTATTGGCTGAGAAAAAATTTATACCTGAAGGGGAGGGAACGCTAAAAACAGATACAAGTACATTCGGTTTAATGGTATTCGCTGTGATCGCGATTATTGCAGCACTCTCTTTCTTCCCTGCCTTGGCATTGGGTCCAATTGCGGAATATTTTTCCATGTAGTACTTAAAATTAAAGAATTCAAAAAATGAGCAATCAACAAACATTGTTTCAGAAAGAACTTGTACAACAGGCGTTAAAGCAATCTTTCGTGAAGCTAAATCCTATAATAATGTTCCGTAATCCAGTGATGTTTACCGTGGAAATCGGGACGCTGATTATGGCCGTCGTTTGTCTTTGGATAATGACTGGGGAAAAATCACAAGGTACACTTGGTTATAATTTTACGGTATTTCTTATTCTATTTTTAACCTTATTGTTTGGAAATTTTGCTGAGGCAATTGCCGAAGCCCGCGGTAAGGCGCAAGCAGATAGTCTTCGGAAAACTCGAGAGGAAACTCCGGCAACCCTGCGCGATGGTCGGGTGGTTTCATCCGCTCAATTGAAAAAAAATGATGTTTTTGTTTGTCAGGCTGGTGATGTAATTCCATTGGATGGGGAGATTATTGAGGGGTTGGCGACAATAGATGAGAGTGCAATTACCGGAGAATCAGCACCGGTGATCCGCGAGGCTGGAGGTGATAAAAGTTCAGTTACCGGTGGTACCAAGGTTTTGTCCGATCGAATTGTTGTGCAGGTAACGACAGAACCGGGGGAGAGCTTTTTGGATAAGATGATCGCATTGGTCGAAGGGGCAAGCCGCCAAAAAACACCTAATGAGATTGCCTTAACCATCCTTTTGGCAGGTTTTACACTTGTATTTATTATCGTAACGGTGACCTTAAAACCATTTGCAGATTATGCCAATGTTGGTATCACCATTGCTTCGTTTATTTCACTTTTTGTCTGTCTGATTCCAACAACAATAGGTGGTCTTTTATCGGCAATTGGTATCGCGGGAATGGATCGTGCACTTCGTGCAAATGTTATAACAAAAAGTGGCAAGGCAGTTGAAACGGCGGGTGACATTGATGTCTTGTTGCTTGATAAAACTGGAACCATTACGATCGGAAATCGTAAGGCGACAAATTTTTACCCCGCCGATGGTGTCCTGAAGGAAGCGCTGGTACGTGCATCAACATTGAGCTCCATGGCCGATGAAACACCAGAAGGGAAATCAATTGTCGAATTGGCTGGTGTCAACCCATCGAGCTATAAGGTCGAAAACCCGGCATTCATTAAGTTTACCGCCGAAACCCGTAGCTCGGGAATAGACTTTGAACAGACACGTATTCGTAAAGGTGCAACAGATGCTATTCGAAATATCATTGTAAAGGCTGGAAATCTATTTCCTCAGGAAATAGAGGAACGCGTAAAGCTTATCTCTCAAAATGGGGGAACGCCATTGGTCGTAGCCGAGAATGAACAAGTACTCGGTGTCATAGAATTGCAGGATGTGATAAAACCCGGGATTCATGAACGCTTTGAACGATTGCGAAAAATGGGTATAAAGACTGTTATGGTGACAGGAGACAATCCGTTAACGGCCAAATATATTGCCGAAAAAGCGGGAGTGGATGATTTCATCGCCGAAGCGAAACCCGAAGACAAGATGAACTATATCAAAAAAGAACAGCTTGACGGGCGATTGGTCGCCATGATGGGGGATGGTACAAACGATGCCCCGGGACTTGCACAAGCCGATGTTGGTGTAGCGATGAACAGCGGTACACAAGCTGCAAAAGAGGCCGGAAATATGGTCGATCTCGACAATGATCCAACCAAATTGATTGAGGTTGTGGAGATAGGTAAACAATTGTTGATGACCAGAGGTACGCTAACGACGTTTAGTATTGCAAACGATGTCGCTAAATATTTTGCTATCATTCCGGCCTTGTTTATTGCAGCAATACCCGAACTTCAAGGTTTAAACATTATGCAGCTCAGTAGTCCACAAAGTGCCATACTATCAGCTGTCATCTTTAACGCAATTATTATCCCATTACTGATTCCTTTGGCATTGAAAGGAGTCGCATACAAACCTATAGGTGCAAGCGCACTGTTACGGAGAAATCTGCTCGTTTTTGGACTTGGTGGAGTACTCGTTCCATTTATTGGTATCAAGGTCATAGACCTACTGGTTTCCCTATTTATCTAATACATTTTTAATAATAAAAGCAAAGATGAAAACACATATATATCCGGCAATAAAGATTACAATTGTTTTATTGCTCCTGCTCTCAGTGGTATATCCAGCCCTCGTATGGGCAATAGCGCAAATAGCACCTAATCATGGAAAAGGGGAAATGCTAGCGTACAACGGGCAAAAGTATTACAGAAATATTGGACAGGCCTTTACGCGTGATGATTACTTCTGGTCGCGTCCTTCCGCTGTTGGTTATAATGCAGCAGGATCGGGAGGAAGTAACAAAGGGCCCTCTAATGGGGAATATCTTTCGGAAGTTAGGGTCCGTATTGATACGTTCTTAGTCCACAATCCCACCGTAAAACGCGAACAGGTGCCGGTAGACATTGTTACAGCCAGTGGGAGTGGTTTGGATCCAGATATCTCCATCGAGGCCGCAAAAATACAAATTGATCGTGTTGCGAAAGCGAGAGGTATATCGGTAAATAGCCTACAGTCTCTTGTTGATGCCCACGTTCAGACGCCTTTATGGAATATGTTTGGACCTCGCAAAATCAATGTCCTTGAACTAAATATTGCTTTGGACAAGATGGCTGAAAAATAAAATTGACCTGAGGGGTCATCGATATACATTTTATAAGAACAATTTACATGAAAAAACTAGCGATGTTGGTCTGTTTACTTGCAGGGGTAACACAATTATTTGCGCAGCAAGATACAACTCAAAATACCCAATTGTCTATCAGTGGTTACCTTGAAGCATATTACCTTCGGGACTTTAACAATCCACTTGGAAATACACGCCCAGGCTTTGTATATAGTCACAATAGGACGAATGAAGTAAACATAAACTTGGCACTTTTAAAAGCTACATACGAAACAATAAATACCCGTGCAAATCTTGCTTTAGGTGTCGGTACATATATGAATGCGAACTACAGTGCGGAACCCGGTGTCTTAAAAAATATTTACGAAGCGAATGCCGGCGTTCGTATCTCGAAAAAACATAATTTATGGATCGATGCTGGCATATTTTCTTCCCATTTGGGCTTTGAAAGCGCTATAGGAAAGGATAATTGGACTGTAACAAGGAGTATTTTTGCGGATAATTCACCTTATTTTGAAACCGGAGCAAAAATATCCTATACATCCGCATCGGGAAAACTATTTTTAAGTGGGCTTATTTTAAACGGATGGCAGCGGATTCAACGGGTGGACGGTAGCAGTTTACCAGCATTTGGGCATCAATTGGTCTATAAACCGACAGCTAAATGGACCATCAATAGTGGTTCTTTTATAGGCAGTGATAAAGCGGATAGCGCCAGACAGATGCGCTATTTTCATAACCTTTATGCAATTTATCAAATGAACGAAAAGCTGGGAATCACATTCGGATTTGATATTGGAGCTGAACAAAAAGCAAAAGGTAGTTCGAAGTACAATGTATGGTACACCCCAGTGTTAATTGCACGATACGCGACGACCGAAAAATTTAGCTTAACAGCAAGAGGAGAATATTACAACGATAAGCATGGTGTGATCGTTTCTACGACTACAGAGCAAGGTTTTCAAACGTTTGGCTATTCTTTAAATGCAGATTATACCATTCTTCCCAATGTTCTTTGGCGTACGGAACTACGTAATCTCACAAATAAAGATGCTATTTTCCTTGATCGGACAAATAAGTTGGTGAAAAATAGTGTGACGGCTGTAACAGCACTTACTGTTAGTTTTTAAAAACAATCGTTCCTGCCGTGTGTTGCATCGGCAGGAACCTTCTGAAATGAAAGGCAATAAAAATGGAAGAGAGGAAAAGCGCTGAACACTTTTTGGACCTTATTCGGAAATCGAAAAGAGGTCGCTTCAAACTTTATATCGGTATGAGTGCAGGGGTTGGAAAAACATACCGCATGTTACAGGATGCACATACCCTTTTACAGGGAGGAATCGATGTGCGTATTGGCTATATTGAGACACATAATCGGAAGGAAACACATCAATTGCTCGACGGTCTACCCCTTATCGCCCGACGCCATCTTTTTTACAAAGGCAAACAGTTGGAGGAACTGGACCTTTATGCTGTCTTGAATTCACATCCCGAGGTTGTCATTATCGATGAGCTGGCACATACCAATATTGAAGGCAGTAAAAATACCAAAAGGTGGCAGGATGTTATGGAGATTCTTGAAGCGGGGATTAATGTAATCAGCGCTGTTAATATCCAGCATATTGAGAGTTTAAATGAGGAGGTCAAAGCGATTACAGGCGTTGAAGTGCAAGAACGTGTTCCCGACAGTGTTATTGATTCCGCAGATGAAGTCGTTAACATTGACCTTACTGCAGAAGAGCTTATCATTCGCCTAAAAGAGGGTAAGATCTATGACGCGTCAAAAATTCAGGCAGCGCTTCAAAACTTCTTTAAAAGCGAACATATCTTACAATTGCGTGAAATGGCGTTGAAAGAAGTTGCCTCCCAGGTTCAACGCAAAGTAGAGATTGAAGTTCAACCCCAACGATGGGTGCGAAAGGAGCGTTTCCTTGCTTGTATAAGTTCTAATGAAATAAAAGCAAAAAACGTCATCCGAAAAACAGCACGTTTAGCAGGATATTACAATAGCAGTTGGTTTTTGCTCTATGTACAGTTGCCAAAAGAGCGCGGAGACCGGATAGCTTTAAATAAACAACGGCACCTGATCAATAACTTCAAACTGGCGACAGAACTTGGTGGAGAAATTATCAAAGTAGAAAGTCATAGTGTGACAAAAGAGATCATCGCTTTGTGCGAGCTCCGCAAGATCACCACAGTTTGCATTGGAAAACCACGATTATCTCTTTTAAGGATGTTACTTGCTAAGGATACATTTAGCAAACTGCTGGCACAACTGTCGACCGAAGACATCGACCTGATTATATTGTCTTAATGATAAAGACAAATTGTGAATAAGATGAAAATAAAAACGAAACTTACCTTTGGTGTAGGATCACTTTTTCTCATGATCTTTCTACTTGCCGCACTAAGCGGTTGGTATGTAAACCGGTTAAAAAAGGATACCGCAAATATACTGACAGCGAACTACAATACGCTGCTGTACGCCAAGAATATGTTATTGGCATTGGAGGAAATTCCTGTTGAAAAAGCTGCTTTTAATAATTTCCAGATTAATCTTGACAAACAACGGAAAAATGTTACTGAAGTCGGAGAGCAGCAAACAACAAACGCAATTGCCAAACATTTTTTAAAACTGAAAGATAAGCCCTTAGATGTTACTATTGTCTCGTCTATCAGAAAGGATATTGCCTTGTTAATGGAACAAAATATGACGGCAATTTCTCGGAAGAGTATTGTTGCGGATCGCACTGCCGAACATGCAATTTTGGTCATTTCATTTGCCGGGGCGCTCTGTTTTATCATTGCTTTTATATTGCTGGTCAATTTGCCGTCCAATATAGCTGACCCCATTGCGAAATTGACAGCGAGTATTCGACAGATTGCAGGACAGAACTACAAAGAGCGTATTCAGGTACAGAGCGGAGGTGAGTTTGCGGAACTCGTCGCTTCATTTAATTCCATGGCAGAGAAATTGGAAGAATATGCTGAAAGTAAACTTGAAAAAATTTTAAAGGAAAAAAGACGAATAGAGTCTCTTGTTGATCATATGCATGATCCGGTGATAGGCTTCGACGAAGAGCGACGTGTTATTTTTGTCAACGAGGAAGCACTTCGCATCACAAATCTACATAAAGATCAACTTCTCGGAAGATCTGCTTTAGCGGTTTCAGATGAAAATGATCTCGCTAAGGATATTTTTAAAGATCTTTTTCTTCCTGTAGAAAAACGTGAAAAAAATGCTGTTAAAATTTATGCAGACGATAGAGAAAGCTATTTTGAAAAAGATGTTATCGATATCAATGTTTTGCCCACAGGTGAACTTGAACCAAAGTTTATCGGGCAGGTGGTTATCCTAAAGAATATTACGCCATTTAAGGAACTTGATCTTGCAAAAACAAACTTCATCGGTACCGTATCGCATGAATTCAAAACGCCTATTGCGGCGATTCAAATGGGGGTCCAATTGTTGGAAAACGAGCAAATAGGTCATCTGAATACCGAGCAGCTCACGTTGTTAAATGGAATAAAAGATGATTCTAACCGCTTGCTTCAAATAACCGGTGAACTGTTAAATATGACGCAGGTTGAAAGTGGTTCTATTCAAATTAACTTACATACGACAGAAATACAGCCTATTATTGAATATGCTATCATGGCAAATCAATTTGCTGCGAATCAAAAAAATATCCACTTTGTTATCGAGGTAGACCCCAATGTGAAAGCTATATTTGCTGACAATGAGAAAACTGCCTGGGTTCTTACAAATTTTCTTTCCAATGCGATACGTTACTCCCATGAAGATTCGGTTATTCGTATAGCGGTGGAAAACAGCGAACTTAAAACAAAGTTTATCGTTACCGACAGTGGGCAAGGGATCGAGCCGAAATATTTGGATAAAATATTTGCGCGTTACTTCCGTGTGCCAGGGTCCAAAAAGGGTGGAACAGGACTTGGTTTAAGTATTAGTAAGGAGTTTATAGAAGCGCAAGGTGGCGAAATTGGTGTTGAAAGTGATTATGGCGCAGGAAGTTCTTTCTATTTTTCATTGCGTACTGCTATTCCCGATAATTAATACATACTAATCGGATCTGTTCCTATAGTGTATTATGACAACACGACAAAGTTGGATCAGTGGAAAACAATTTTTGAGATCATAAGTGACGCTGGCAAGCCACTTATAATCTCAAAAATGGATTAATGGTTGACTAAAGCCATAGCACCTTCACTGTATCGTGCTCCAATATTAGGGTATTTGAGAAGTATTTCATCTATTTTTTTTAAATCATCATGCGATAATTGTACATCAAGGGCACCAACATTTTCCTCCAGGTATCTTCTTTTTTTAGTTCCTGGAATAGGAATGATGTCATTTCCTTGTGCCAGCACCCAAGCTAAAGCGAGCTGTATAGGACTACAGTTTTTATCTTTTGCCAGTAGGGAGAAGTCGGCGACTAAATGTGCATTGTTCAACGCATGTTCACCTTGATTTCGAGGTAAGGTTCTTCTAAAGTCGTCCGAAGCAAGATCTTCTAAATTTAAAGAATTGGAAAATAATCCACGCGCTAGAGGCGCATAAGGAATTAAACTTATCCCCAACTGCCTTACGGTGTGTAAGATTTCTTTTTCTACATCACGTGTAAGAAGCGAATATTCGCTCTGTAAAGCAGCTATAGGGTGTACGGCATTTGCTTTAATGATTGATGCGGGAGATGCTTCGCTTAAACCCAAATACCTCACTTTTCCTTCTTTAACCAATTCTGCCATAGCGCCTACGGTCTCTTCGATAGGAATATTGGGATCTACGCGGTGCGCATAATAAAGATCTATGGTGTCGATTCTAAGGCGTTTTAAACTTTTTTCTACCGCTAATTTTATCCATTCGGGCGAGCCATCGAAATAAGTGTTTGCCGTACCACTTGGACCTGCTATTTCATCTTTAAAGCGAAACCCAAATTTTGTTGCAATAAAAACTTTGTCACGGTTGGGAACAAGCACTTTTGAAATAAGTTTCTCATTGGCACCGTTGCCGTACATATCCGCGGTATCCCAAAAATTAATGCCAAGGTCCAATGCTCTTTCCAATGTTGCAATGCTCTCTTTTTCGTCCGTAGGTCCGTAAGCAAAGCTCATTCCCATACAACCTAATCCAATCGCAGAGAGTTTTTCATTTGTTGTTCCAAGATTTCTATATTTCATAATGATTACATTTTGTTCAATACAAAAGTACATAAGGAACAAACGAAGCGAGTTAAGACAATCAAACAGATTGTTATACAATTCAAACAGTACTGCTTCGGACTTGGTTTGGAGACATCCCGGTTTGCTTTTTCAAGAAATTGGTAAAATAGGATGGATATTCAAATCCTAGGCTGTAGGCAATATCCGATACATTCCAATTGGTATGCAGCAACAAAGCTTTGGCTTCTTGGGCCACACGGTTTGCAATATGTGTACTGGTGGTTTTGCCTGTGGCTTCTTTTACCGACCTGTTGAGGTGATTGATATGAACCGAAAGCGCATGCGCATAATCTGCAGGGCTTTTCAATTGCAGGCTAAGGTGAAGGGTATTGATTGGAAATTGTCTTTCTAACAGCTCAAGAAATAATCCCGATACCCTAGTCGATGCATTGGTATAAGATCCAAAACTCGCTGCGGGACTCGATTTCATCGTTTCATGAATTAGAAGATGTAGATAACTTCGCAACATATCATCTTTATGGATATAGCTCGAGTTCATTTCAACCATCATCTTTTGGAAGATTGTAGAAATTTCTGCTAATTGTGTTTCATCCGGAAAATAAATCGGATTGCTACCTATCTTGAACAGGGGAGAGTCTTTTAGACTTTCTATCCGTTCACTATGCTGTATAAATTCCTCTGTAAATACGCAATACCATCCGGATTGTTCTGAGGATTCGGGCTCCCAAGCATATGGAACAACCGGATTCGCAAATAACATGGCAGGTCTATCGATTTGTATCCACTTATCTGCGTAATATAGTTTTCCACGCCCTATGATAAGGGAGGTTTTATAAAAATCGCGGCGATTGTACGGAGATACGACAGTACAGGATTCCCTGCTGAAAACATTGAAATGCCCAATTCCCGTATTATTTAGCGGCAAATCCAGATGAGTTAAACCTGGTTGCCTTTTGTAAAAATCTGTTACACTTTCGGCTGATTTCATATCACTAAATTAAAAAAAGTGAAACAATCCTAGGTCATAAATGGATCAGTTTCTCAAAAATGAATTCCAATTTTTTGTTAGCTAATGGTATTTTATTTAAACTGTTTGTGATCTTGTTCGTATTTTTGCAGTATCCAATAATTGTTTTTCTTTATCACAAAGATACCCTTTACATGTTATGGCCATGATTAAAATTTATCATAATAAAAATTGTAGCAAGAGTTGTAATGCGTTGGAAGTGCTACAGCATCAAGCTGTGGATATAGAAGTACAGGAGTACTTAAATGATGTTCCAACCAGAGACCGGTTGATTGAATTATTGGGGCAACTCAATTTAAAACCTTTGGAACTTATCAGAAAAGGAGAATCTGTTTTTCAGGAAAAATTCCAAAATCATCATTTGACCGATGAGCAATGGATCGATGCGATGTTAGCGTATCCGATCTTAATTGAGCGACCTATCGTTGTAAAGGATGGTGAAGCCGTGATTGGTCGACCTATTGAAAAAGTTGTAAAGCTCATTCTGGCTAAACAATAAAGGTGGATTGATCCTTGTAACTTCTTTTTTATGAAGCATTTTATGAATATATTGACAACTTTGTTATATATTTTTAAACTATTTGTCTGATCTTACTCATACTTATCTTCAGTGATCTGAACAGACTATTATTGGAGCAAATTAAGTTTATTGATGTCAAAGAGGCTATCTATGCTTATGGTTACTTAATCAAGGCCTTGCTGACATATTTGGATGCAATAAGCTGGTCATTTTTTCTTATCATTTTCAAGGACAACAAAGGGAAGATCAGACAGTAATCGGATTCTAACTTTTGAAAGTGTTTGATTTAAAACTGTTATGAGATACAATTTGGTATCAATGTATTTCAGTTTTATTCTTGATGTCTATGACCTACTTTAGTAAATACGGAAATTATACAGTCTACTTGTATTTAATTGGCTAAAATATTTAAAATCAACAATTGTCATGTTGTTTTCAAATATTTATTATTAAGCTACAAATATCGCCAAGTTTTGACCTAATATGGGTTCCGGATTTAAGGGGTGAATAATTATGTGCAGATTTACGGTGATCAATGAAAACATGGGATATGTTTTCACGATTTTACAGATTTAAATACTTCATTAAATATTTTTAGTTTGAAAAGAGTCCTCATTATCCTGTTCATATTGCTGGTTTCATTTTTAATTGCAGCGTTTTTTATAAAAGTCAATAAGGGGGAAACCTTACTCTATAAGATACAGCAGTGGGTTAGCTACGATACAGCAGATTGGGAAAATTACCAAAAAAATAAGCAGCTATTGGCTTCCGGAGCCACCGAAGTAACGACGACAGAAGTGACGGCTGCCGAAGATGAACTATATCCGGTCGATACGAATCGCATATCGCCTGAATTTAGGGCTTTAGAAATCGAAAAAATTAAAAAGGCAGATTTAGGGCGATTAGTAATAGCAAAGTTACGACCCGATGATGAGGACGCACAAATTGCATTAATTCATTTCACAGATCGTAAATTGACCGATGTGATAATCAATCAAAAGATTAATATTAAAGTTGGAACTTGTTTTGAAAACCCAAAAACAGCAGGTAATTATCGCTGTGTAAGTTGTATGATTTTACTTTACAATCGAGAGAAGAAAGATTGGGTTGAAGCTCCAAACGGTAAGAATTTCTTGAAAAATGCCTATGATTTCTACCAGATTTCCGAAGGGGATATTTGGCAAGCACGCGAGCTGTCCATGAGAATCCCGTACGATTATGCGCTGTTAGCAAAATATAGTAAGTAAGATTTCTTTTACGTAGTTAATATCAATACCGTTATGTTTAAATTTTTGAAAGAATTATTTAATGCGGCAAATGAAGGTGTAAATGAAGCCAAAGATGAACTAACTTTGAAAGCCGAAGAGGGAGAAATGGCGGGAAGTTTAGTACCTGATAACGCTATACTTCTGAATACTCCTTATGAAGAACAGTTTGGTAACGCGCTAGGAGCCGCATTTAGAGTGATTGTTTTTGGGGATTGGTTTACGGTATTCGGAAGTACCGGAGATGATGGTAGTTATCCGATTCACTTATATCAATTTGGTAATTATCCAAGGGTTGATCAATATAGAAGTGATTTTATCAAATTGCTAAAGAGAGATTTTGGTATAACAGATAGAGAAACTTGTCTTGAAATGTTGAGTTCATACTTTACGTTACTTGGGATAGAAAAGACAGGGACCGCATTGGAGGGAAAAAACGGCAAAATCGATACGTCCATTTGGGATATCTCCAAATCAGGGGTAAATGCCTTTGTTGTTGCTGTCGTAAGTCATATTACTACATCCGCAACGGACGTTGAATATTTACCAAAACCTTTGGCATTAAATGTTCTCAAGAGTTTGTCACTATTTGCGAGAGAGCATTTTATTGATTGGTTGCAATTTTCCGATTATTTCCTGAAAGGAGAAGATCAAGTTGGTGTAAACAGTAAAATTGGGAAATCTTACTTGAAAAGGTATATTGGGTATCTTAAAGAAAAGAAAGGAAGTCCTTGGAATAATATTGCATGGCAGAATGGTAATCATTCCGTCTGAGTGTTGTCTCATGTGGTCTTCACATCCACTACATTTTACGGCTTTGGATTTGCTGTATCAATTTGAACAACAAATAGGTCAGAAACAAGTCGGTGGCTACATCTATTTCAAAGGATTAGATGCTATCGAGAAAGATGAAGGGGGAATTCCGATGTTCTATCTGATTTGTATAAGTTAATTTCTTTTTGTGGAATAAATGAATTCTAAAGGCATCATTTTGGTTATCAGTTGTGTGTTGATCGTTGTCGTGTCGATAGCAGTATATAGGAAAAATGTAGCTAAGAAATATTTATACAGTGTTAAAAAAAGCTATGAAATGAATGATCATTTTGAGACAGATAAATTAAGAAAACTGTCATCACGTCCCTTTTTATTTGGTATAGAAGATAATCTGCTAAGTGACGAAGATTATTTTTTTGATGAAAATTATTTCTACGCTGTCGGTCGAAGAGACGGAGCAGGTAGATCCTTTAGGTTAGTGGATATCATTGAGCTTCGTAGGACATCGACTCAAATTAATAATCACTATATCTGGCAAGTCGTCGTTCAATTGGATAGCAAGGGACAGTCCATTTTTAGTTTTACGCATAACTATTCCCTTTGGAATAGGAATTTCTATGCTTTTTATCAAAAAATACGAGAACTAAATCCACATGCAATCAAATCAAAATGGAGTTTGTGGACGATGTAACAAATTCAATTTCAGCGTTTGTTTTGTACAGAAAAAGTTGTCGTAACTAAAAACCGTAATCTAATAACTTTTGTTATTTTAAGTAAAACGTTATGGGTAAATTAAGATTATTGATCATGAATGTGTTGGCAATTTTTATTTATGGAGCTTGTCAATTTCCTGATCGCCCACCACAATTCAGTACAAATGAATCTAAGCACAAGGCACAGGAATTACCTTCTAACATAACGTTTTTTGGTGGTGGAAGATCTAAGGAAATGAATATGGTATCAGGAAAAACAGATACTATTTTCATTTCAGTCCATCAGGCGGATTCGGCTCTTATCAAAATAAAAACTCCCATGGATACAGCCAATGTACGAATTAGTCAGCTTTTTCTGCCCAATGGTTCGGCTGATGGCCCCTTCGGCCAAGAGCTTGCCTATAGATTTAAAGATGTTGGCCAATATCATATTACTGTAAATGAGAATAAAATGATAGGGAATCATTACTCAGGGCCATATGTAGTACAAATTGTGCCAATAGTTCAATAGTACACTTGAAACTAATAGAATTGAACAATAGTTATTCCAAGCAAAATGGATTCAGAATAACTATTGTGGCATTCAGGAATTTAATACAGCAGGCCTTGTGCTGATATAGGATTAAAACGAGATCTTCTTTTTGGGCTACTCAACATCACCTGTGTACTTGATCGTATTATCCACATAAAGCGCTGATTTTTTAGCATCGTATCTATAGCTATCCTTCTGATAGATATCATTCTCAACTTTATCCAAGATAATGGTATTTTTATTGTCATCAGGTAAGAATAATTCTAGCTTTGATTTATCCTCGCTAAGAACCACAAAAGCACTAATGACAGCTTTTCCTTCTTCTTTCTCCGTTGGATTTAGGCGTAAGCCAACATTAAAGACCTGGATACACCCTTGTTTGATCTCACTCCAAGTTTGTCCTGCCGCGACCAAACAACCATGCTCATCCTTGTTGCCGCCGATCGACGGGGTTGCTTCTTCCTTGTTTTGATCAACTGCTTCTTTGGATTCATTGTTCTTGGGAGTATTATTACAGGCCGTGAAAGTAACAAGACTCATTGCTATAAATGCTAATTTTCTCATTTGAATCGGTTTTTATATGTTCCATGACGTTCTTACAATAAATATACCACAGTCATCTGTTTATTCTTTACCGACCCAATACGTGAGATTTTTATCCTTTAATTAGCTATAAAGTGTATGTCTACAGTATCGCAGAAAAATGTTTAGCGTACTTCAATATTGTCATAGGACAAGTCGAATTTCTGTATAGTTTATCAATATTGTGATATCGTTCAATGTTGCCTTTTATCTCAGTACATTAAACGGAATGATTTTAAACCGGTGTAGATAGAAACTTTCGACCCTGATCTGTTTACAAGTTTGGACCTGCAAAAGTCTTTTACCGATGGGGTCTTGTTGAGTTTTAAAAAATTATAGAAAACAAATCGCTGTAGAAGCGTGTGCTATTGATAAAAATATAGACTATTTAGTATAAATTATGCGTGAAATAGAATCGAAAAGCGCTTATGCACCTGCTAAAGGGATAAAACTTTACTACGAGATATTTGGCACAGGAAAACCTCTCGTACTGATTCATGGTGGTGCATCCTCCGGTTTTTCGGATTTTAAGTAGACTGTAAAAAGGTTGCATGATCAGTATCAGTTGATTTTGATAGATCTATAAAATCATGGAAGATCCGATCATCGATCCTCAGCTGAAACATTCGAGCAGGATGCCAAAGATGTTTTGGCCGTTCTAGATTTTCTTTCCATCGGCAAAGCTTCGTTTTTTGGTTTTAGCAATGGAGCGACAACCCGTTTGAAATTTGTGACGATGTACCCATACAAGTTCGAAAAGCTGATAGCAGCATCCGGAAATACAAAAAGAGAGGGGCTTCAGCGGATTCCGCATGCGCGACTGCTTATTTTACCAGCTAATCATGGGAACTATATGATGACTGATTTTAATGGCGGTGTCAACGACCACTGATTGATTTTACATTAAAACAAGTACAACAATTTTTGGAATCTAAATGATGCTCGGCTTACCGAATAACGGAGCCCTGATGTTTTATCGGTAATTACGGATATTGCGTTCCAATTTGCGCATGCGCTGTTCGTTTTTCCCGTCAACACGAGACGCAACCGCCCATATGGCTGCGGGTATCCAACCAAGTATAGTTATCTGAAGGATCAAACAGAGAAGACCACTTAGAATTTTACCACGTAAAAAAAACGATAACCAAGGAAATAAAACTGCTATTAATATCATAAGTAAAAGGTTTGAAAAACATTCAAATACAAAATTACGGTATTCAATACTAAAAATTGCGAATAATATCGACTTAAGCAATATAGCTAGTTTTTTTAGGGTCGTAATGTGTTGATATCGTAATGTGTTGATATATAGTTGTTAGTGGTTTTGTTCTATTAGCATATGTAAATATTAAGAAAACTTTAAATGTGCTATTGGATAGCTAAATTTAAAAATTTTAAGGAGGAGTGGCACCAAAGTTGATGTCTCCCTGTCGAATATTTCAGATGCAGATTACATATAATAAATGACGGAAAGCATGGGAAACGATAATAATATTATTGAGAACTTAAATAGCAAATATCATGGATATCTAGAAGATGAGGGGAAATGGCTCAATGAAGGATTTAAGAATATTTTCATCGATGGTGAACCAAGTAAAGCAAATCTGAAAACCTCGGTTTATCTGATGTTACCCCAAGAGATCAGGGAATATATCGATCAGTTGTTACTCAATGATTGATTATAAAATTATAGGAACAAGTAATTCAAAGTAAAAGGTTACTAAAATCAAATTTTTCTGATTTTAGTAACCTTTATTTGTTTAAACAGGGGCGGACAGACCATATCTGGTCGACTCAACTTGGACCCAACGGGAACGATGTACGACGATGTACTTTTGGATTTCGCTGCACTGCTAAAAGTCAAAAGGTGTTAATCCTGCATAATTTCATTTGCAAATGAATACAAATTTATTTTAGTTTGAAGATCTTTACGTCGCAGTAAAGATCATAACCCAAAAAATAATTTGAATGACAATTTCGATGAAGCCGTTTCATTTTTTATATTATAGTGTATGTTGTCTGATCGTTTTATCTGGTGTGCTGTATTCCTGTCAATCGCAAAATCCGGATCGGGTGATACTTGAAAAATTGGATAGAAACTTTAATGCATCCAAATTTTATGGCCCCAAAATAAAGAGGAGCGAAGAGTTGCTGCATGCGGACGTTAAAAGTATGGATAAGAAAGAGTTGAAAGAAGTCTTTGAAACCGCCATATTTAAAAAGGATACGCTTGCTATTTTTAATTCAGAAGGGAGTCTGCCTACGTTATTTTATATCGAGTCTACCGCAGCTTGGGGAACACGGAAGTTAAAGCCAGTCAAAAATTTTGGGTATCGTTATACCACTGTTTCTTACAATGAAGAAAAAGATACCATAGCACTCTTAAACGGAGTATCATTTCCTGCCCTAACGATGGCGGAAGATAACAGTGGTAAATTTGCTTACCTAAATGCGATGAAGAGCTTAAAAAATAAAGATGATTTTAATAAAATTTACCGCTATTTACAAAAAAGCTACAAAAGACTAAAGCTTCAGAATGATGCCGGGGGCAGTATAGAAGGTTGGGAAAGTGAAGATTTTTATTATTTTTTACTTAAAAAAAATAGACGGGAAGAACAGATTTTCTCATTCGGAGAAGATAAAGACAATGAACCTGCGATCACTGAAATTGTCGATATCCGCTTGGAGATATACGGTAAAAAGTATATCCAAACGATGAGAAGGGAAAACGTTTATCTACCGGATTATATTCCAAATGTCAATGAATAGACGTATAAAAGGTTAGATAGGCAGCCTTTTGATAAATCCACCCGATTTAAAACTATTTTGGTTTCCCAATTCGCCAAAGCACACTGACTGTACAGAACAAATGTACCGTTTATAGGAAATCAGTAGTAATAATAAAAAAATACCAGATATAGCTTTTTTTCGACATTTTTTGTATGTTTGTCGAACAATGACAGGTCAACAGGAAAATATTAGAGAAGAAATTATCCTATCTTCCATGAAAGTGTTTGAAACATATGGATTTGCAAGAGTTTCTATGCAGGATATTTCAAAAGCTTGTGGAAAGGGGCGGAGCACGTTGTATTATTATTTTACCAGTAAAATGGACGTGTTCGATGCAATTGCCGAGTATTTGTGTCAACAGGTATTTCAGGTTGCGAGTCAAACATACCATAGAAACGCTTCATTGGAAGATAACCTAGTTGGTTTTTTACAGGCAAAATTGCGCCAAATTAACTTAATCACTAAGCGTTTTCATCTCGCATTTGAAGACATGAAGTCAGATCCAGCTTTGATGGTTTCAAAAACGCGTTACATGTTGGATGATGAAATCAAGCTGATCCGTAAAATGATTGAATTAGCCATTAAGAAAGAAGAAATTCAGCCGCTTGGTGAACAAGACATCTTATTCTTATCGGAAATGTTAGTGACCACATCGCGTTGTTTTGAACAGGAAGTTTTACTCTTTGACCGTTTTCCAGATTTTGAAGCTAAACTTTCCTGGCTGATAAGCATCTGCGTCAAAGGCCTTCGCTAATGATTGTATCGTATGGCAAATTTTTGGATAGTAAGGAATATAGGTACTGTTTTTTTTGTATTCAAATTCGACATAAATACAAAATATGTCTATATTGATTTTTAAACTGTTTTAATAAAAACATAGATTGGGAAAATGCTATGGAATTAAATGCGAAAGTGGGCGAGTTGGTAAAGAGCGTTGCATCAGAAAGGTGTATTTTAATTATGGTGGAGACAGAGCAACCCGGCCGTACTGAGATTACAGGATTGTTGGATCCAGATATAGATTGTTATTTATTAATCAACAATGATGTAGAGCGGTTGGATGGGCTCGCTCTTGCGCTGGAAAATGAAAATAAAAAAGTTCGACTAGCCCGTGACATTGAAGAACTAAAGCAGATGCACCTTTTGAACAATCAGCTACAACAAATTGCCGTTAAAATTTTGAAATAATCTAAATATGTATAAAGTAGTTTATTCGTTGTCACGCAAGCTAAAATGGAGAGCTAGCGAGATTTATAATTTTCTCTATCAGCGTTTTCCTGAGATAAAAAATATTGATCTCATGTTAGATGACAACCAATTTTTGCTTGTCCTTCGAATAAGTAGTCGATTGGAATTCTCTATTCTAACTATATGTCAGAAACAAGGTTTGGCAATGCAGTTTGTACAAGTTGAGGACACTGATTAGCGCATTTGGTTTATAACGCTTTTCGAATTTATAGTGCTGTTTAGCCCAGTATCTAATGAGTTGTAAAGAAACCTCGATTTAAGACTTCTAATCATGCTAATTTAAAAGTTACTTTTTACTTTTAAAATAATTCCTGCAAAACATTTTTCACGTCCAATGGTTATTTTTATCGCGTGGATGGATTTAGGCGATATAGGGGATTTTAGTCATTTATTCAAAAATTATAGAACGATTTTATCAAGTATGAGTACATTTTCAATAAAGGCGTTTGGCACAAGCGCACCAGCTGCCGAACTGCAACAGATGGCTATCGAACGGCGTGAAGCCAGTGGAAAAGATGTCGAGATTGATATCTTATTTTGTGGTGTTTGTCATTCTGACTTACATACAGCGCGAAACGAGTGGGGTGGGACTGTTTACCCAAATGTACCCGGCCATGAAATTGTAGGACGAATTACTAAAGTTGGGGATGCTGTAACCAAGTTTAAAGTCGGTGATCTAGCTGGCGTAGGTTGTATGGTAGATAGTTGTCGAGAATGTGAAAGTTGCAAAGAAGGGCTGGAACAATATTGTGAAAATGGAAATATCCAAACATACAATGGACACGATAAACACCTCAATAAACAGACTTTTGGTGGTTATTCCGAACGCATTGTGGTGGATGAGGATTTTGTGCTCCATATCCCTGCAAATTTGGATCTCGCAGCAACAGCTCCTTTATTGTGTGCCGGAATTACTACCTATTCCCCGTTGAGACATTGGAATGTGGGACCGGGAAAAAAAGTTGGTATAGTTGGTATTGGCGGTTTGGGACATATGGGGGTTAAAATAGCGAAAGCGATGGGAGCTCAGGTGGTTGTGATTACAACTTCTGCTTCGAAAGTCGACGATGCCAAACGTTTAGGTGCTGATGAAGTTATCTTATCAACCGATGCACGACAAATGAAAGAGCATACGGGAACATTACATTTCATTTTAGACTGCGTTTCGGCACAGCATGACATCAATGCCTATTTAAGTTTATTGAAGCGGGATGGTTCACTGACGCTTGTTGGTGCTCCAGAACATCCATTACCCGTCGCTCCTTTTAGTCTGATTCCAGCGCGTAAGAGCTTTTCAGGGTCGATGATCGGTGGAATTGCAGAAACGCAGGAGATGCTTGATTTTTGTGGTCAACACAATATTATATCTGATATTGAGCTCATTAAAATTCAGGATATTAATCACGCCTACGACAGGTTACTGAAAAGTGATGTTAAATATAGGTTTGTTATCGATATGGCAAGTCTGAAAAACTAATCCAATACAATTTTTAAACGCTGAACCATCAGGCATAATATTTAATACTCCTGATGGTTTAGTTTGTCTAGTACCGAACAGTTGTTCGCTATGCTTAGGGAATGGAACATCCGTCATTTTATGGAAAAAAATAAAGTTACTATATTTTGGTTTCGACGCGACTTACGCTTGGACGATAATAGCGGGCTTGCTCGCGCGCTGACGATTGGATTCCCTGTATTGCCCATATTCATATTTGATGAGGATATTTTGGAGCAATTGGAAGACAAAAGCGACCGCAGGCTTCATTACATTCATCAAGCACTAACGCATATCAATGCTTTACTGCAAAAAAGTGGAGCCTCTTTAAATACATTTTATGGTAAACCTATCGATATTTTTAGAGAATTGGCTGAAAAATTTGATGTCCAGGGAGTTTATTGTAATCGAGATTATGAGCCGAAGGCAATTCGTAGGGATAAGGAAATTTTCGAATTTTGCAAATCGATTGAGATTCATTTCAAAGCTATAAAAGATCAGGTAATTTTCGATAAGGGAGACATTTTAAAGAATGACGGAATGCCATATACAGTGTATACACCGTATGCAAAAAAATGGCGGGAGAAACTGCGCTCCGATGATTATCGTTCCTATACTTATGGAACTGAATTCTTCTTTCAGCAAAAACAGCAGCAAATCATTCCGTTAAAACAAATGGGTTTTTTAGAAACAGACCTCATTTTTGAAGAACCGCATCTCGATGCCAGTATCATAGATCACTACGATGAAACTCGCGATTATCCAGCTTTAAAGGGTACCACCAAATTGGGGATAGCACTTCGTTTTGGAACCATTAGTGTTCGTAAATGTGTTGCATTTGCATTAAAACATAATGCAACATGGTTATCTGAATTGATCTGGCGCGAATTTTTTATGCAAATACTTTATCACTATCCCCATGTCGTTACCGAATCCTTTAGAAAGCAATACGACGCTATACCATGGCGGAATAATGAAAAGGAATTTTTGCAATGGTGCAATGGAGAAACCGGATATCCCATGGTCGATGCAGGCATGCGACAATTGAATACTTCAGGCTATATGCACAATCGTGTACGGATGGTGGTGGCAAGTTTTCTTTGCAAGCATTTGTTGATCGACTGGAGGTGGGGGGAGGCTTACTTCGCTCAAAAGTTAAATGACTATGACTTGTCTGCCAACAATGGCAACTGGCAGTGGGCCGCCGGGAGTGGCTGTGACGCTGCACCCTATTTTCGGGTTTTCAATCCGGCTCTCCAAGCGGATAGGTTTGATAAAAATCAGGAATATATAAAAAAATGGGTGCCTGATTTAGGTACTGCAGATTATTGTCAGCCTATGGTAGATCACAAAATGGCTCGCGATAGGGCTATAAAAACCTACTCAAAGGCTTTGAAATAAAAATGCCAATGTCTATCCAGCACGTCGGGTTTTACTAACTGGCGAATAGGTATAGATATTGGCTTTTTATGAATTTACTGATCTAAGAATTCGGCGACAAAAGCGTCAAATACCTTTGGATTTTCGGCTTGAACCCAGTGACCTGCATTAGGGATAGTTTTAAATTCGGCATTTGGAAATTGTTCCTTGATCTTTATCCTATCTTCCGGTAATATATATCTTGATTTCTCGCCCGCCAAAAATAAAGTGGCACCGTTATATATTCCTGATTTTATCGCTACAGTGATAAATTCAGTATATTTATTTTTTAAAACATCCAAGTTAAAGCGCCAATCTAATTTTCGATCTTCTCTGATATATACATTCTTTAATAAAAATTGGATAACGCCAGGGTCACTTAAATATTGCTCAATCGTATCTTGCACATCTTTTCGGGTTTCTAACGTCGTGATAGCTACAGCAGACAATGCATCGAAGATATCTTCATGGTGTGGAGGATAAGCTTTGGGTGCTATATCAGCGATAATCAGTTTTTCAATTTTTTCTGAATGGTCGATAGCAAATTGCATGGCCACTTTTCCACCCAAAGAGTGCCCCAAAAGTACTATTTTATCAGTTCCGATAGACGCTATATAGGTAAGAAGGTCGTCTACCATCACTTCTATTGACATGTTGTCACTGTGAAAGCTACGGCCATGGTTACGTAGATCGAGTAAATGTACCTGTCTTTTCTCCCCGAAACCACGGCCAAAGGATCCCCAGTTGTCTGCCATTCCGAATAGACCGTGAAGTACAATTAATGGCGTTCCACCATTATTCGCACCATATATTTTACTGTGTTGTAGTTCTTTCAATGTCATGATAGCTCCAATTTCAAATTTTCATTTGTATGCGATGAGTATATGTAGCGAATTTAGCTTTTGTTGCTGAATTTTTAAGCCAAATTTTGTAAAACATTTATGCCGCGAGTAGTCGATTCCATGTTAGTAGTATTGCCACTACGTGAGATTTCGGAAGGAATGTCCGGCCACATATTCTTTACCCTTCAGTAAAGCAAAAGGTGGAATGTTTACAATGGAAATAAAAAATTTTTTTAAAAGTGATTTTCATCACTTTTTTCTTGAAAAGTAAAATCTATCTTTACTACAGTAGCACTTAAACGATATTGTTGAACTTGCTATTAATAATTTTAGCCATAAAAAATATATTATTTGGGGGTTTTCTCATACGAGAAGCCCCTAATTTTTTTATAATCGCTCAGGTTCTGCTGAGTGTCTATGAACTATTGATAGGCTAAATTCTTGGTGAGAAGAAATGAGCCATTTTAGTCGCTTTCAATAAATTATTTAAAATGGTTTAACAGTATCTAGCTATTGCGCACTAAAAAAATGCATTTTCTGCCGTTAATATAATAGGAGAGCCATCAGTAATCAGAATCGTGTGTTCATGCTGGGCCATGAACCCGCCCTTATCGCCAACCATTGTCCAGCCGTCACTGAGTTCAGTCGCGTACGTAGAAGCTGTTGAGATAAAGGTTTCAATAGCAACCACAGTGTTTTTACGAAATCTGCGTTGATCGAAGCGATTTTTATAATTCAGCAATTCATTAGGCTCTTCGTGCAGACTTTTTCCCACACCATGTCCACCAAGATTTTTGATAACTTTATAACCTCTTTTTTTAGCTTCATTTTCAATAAGATGTCCAATGTCTGCTATTTTTACGCCGCCTCGAATGTTACTTATTGCCTTTTGAAGAATTTCTTTGGACGCTGTTACTAATTTTTCATGTTGATGTATATCTTTTCCGATAACAAAGGAACATCCATTATCAGCCCAATAGCCGGCAAGCTCTGCAGATACATCAATATTAATCAAATCACCCTCTTGCAGTATCCTTTCCGCATGCGGTACTCCGTGACAAAATTCGTTGTTTATACTAATACAGGTATAGCCAGGAAATCCATACGTAAGTGCTGGAGCAGAATTTGCACCCATGCTTTGTAATATTTCGGCTCCATATTCGTCAAGCTCTTTCGTAGACATTCCCACTTGAGCATATTCTATCATGGATTTTAACGTCTTTGCAACAGCATTGCTCGCTTTTTGCATGCCTGTTAATTCGGTTTCATTCGTTATGGACATCGCTACTATTTATTGTGAAGCATGTAAAATCTGTTTCCACACCATGTGGTTCTATTGGAATATAAACCGATATGAAGTTCTTAATTTAATTCGATTAAAACTGCGATTTAATTCCGATAAAAGCAAATATACGACAATTAAATAACGAAAATTAGTCAACAGTTTCACCCCCTGATTTTTGATATTTAGACATTTGATTTTTTATGTATCTTTACATAACTTTTAATGAGTTGCTATCGATCATTTAAATTAGAACAAAAATGGCGTTATTAGATAATCTGGAGTGGCGCTATGCCACAAAAAAATACGATCCTTCGAAAAAGGTCGCTCAACAAGATGTAGACAAGATTTTGGAAGCTGCGCGAATGGCTCCCAGTTCCTCTGGGCTTCAGCAGTTTCGTGTAATCGTGATTAAAAATCAGGAATTAAAAGAAAAAATAGTACCCATAGCCTGGGGACAGCAGATTGTTGCTGATAGTTCGCATTTGCTGGTATTTGCAGGGTGGGATAAATATACGGACGATCGAATTGATAGTACTTTTGACCAAATGAATGCATCACGTGGTTTACCACTTGATACAACAGATGAATATAAGAATAACTTAAAAGCACAATTGGCGACTTTTACCGAAGAGCAGCAGGCTGCACATGCGGCAAAACAAGCTTACATTGCTTTTGGTTTGGCAATTGCACAAGCGGCAGAACTAGGTATTGATGCCACACCAATGGAAGGTTTTTCAAATGTGGAGTTGGATCAATTGCTAGGATTGGACAAACTTGGATTGAAGAGCGCGACCATGCTCCCTTTGGGATATCGTATGGAAGGGGAAGATTGGTTGTTGAAATTGAAAAAGTTTAGACTTCCAAAAGAAGAATTTTTGATCGAACTCGCCTAGGCAGTCGCTTTAGCATACTAAAAAGCGTTTCAATTAATTTTTGAAACGCTTTTTTTTCGCTCTAAATGCTATTGAGATTGATAAGCAGTGCGATTGAGTATCGTGCAGACATTTTTAGGCTCACTATTGTCCAACGGCTAAAATAATTCTAATTTTCCAACGTAATTGCCTTTAAGCGAATGCAAAGTGATTATAGGTAGAGGATAAACTTGCATTCAAAAGTGTTTAGAAGAAAAGGGCGTATATTTGTTGAAACACTGCCGGTAACTCCTGCGGAGCACAATTTATTAAAATCATGAAGGATTTGGTTGCTATGCCTTAATAAATTTCAGCGTACAGTTGAATGTCCAATTTTTCGCTGGGTCTATACACGATAGCTTTTGCAATAATTAACAACTCATGTTTATCTTTTTGCTTCTATATTTTCCAGTAATTCGATAGCATCGTAAAGCACGCCTGCTTCACCTCTAAAAGTTCCAGAGCCCTCTGGTTTGTTATCTTTTGTGTACCATTCATAAAATCCTTTGTTTTTGATAACACGGGCAAGCATCGGCTGTATTTGCGCATAAGCTTCCTGTTGAAAGCCATTTTTAATGAGCTGCTGAATCATACGCCCACCGAACCAGGTCCAGTCCCCACCATTTTGATAACCGTAAGGATACATGCCTTTGTTCTTAAACGAGCCTGTCGGATAAGTTGGGTAAACAGTAAGTCCAATTGTTGCTGCACCAGCGTCCTTTACATTTTTAATCATTTTATCCAATGAAACTTTTATTTGCTCTTTGCTGAGCAATTTAGCCTCAATAGCGATAGCTGTTCCGCCATGATAATAGATTTGATTTTCATCAAAATCAGCCGAAAATGGAGAGCCTTTGATATAAATATGGGGAATAAACTTCTGGTTCTTTTCATCCCAAAGGTGTTTCATGGTATTACTTGCTATGGAAGCTCTGATTTTTTTCCATTTTTCTTTTTTCTCAGGGAAAAGATCCATGTAATTGTCAAGCGCTATCAAAAACATTGCATTGTCGTAGATGTCCAAAGCAATATGCGAATTTTCATCGAGATGGACACCCCAATCGTGTTCAGGTTGAACGTCACCCCAATCAACCGTAGTTGCGCCCCAAAGTAAACCATAAGTAGCATTATAACGTTTGTCCAATAAAAATTGTAAAGCATGTTCCATGCGATCCTTTACAGTTGCATCACCAAATTTTTCATTTAGAAAAGCCTTGTCTTTAGTTGCAACGATATATTTGTGTACCGCTTGAATTAAAGAAGATTCCTGGTCTGTTTCAACCGTGTTTTTATGTGCAGCATAATCAGGAGCCAAGGTGCTGGTGATTGTGTAATAGTCCGATACGCTATTTTTTAAGCTGGACTTTTTGACAAAACCATCGGCAATATTACCATCAGAACCTTGTAGCTTAAAGAACAAAGCCAGTTGATCTTTGATCTGTTCATGGGGATGTACTTTTGTTGCTAAGGTGATAAATGTATTGTAGTCTCTAATCCATACCTCACTGTATCCATCCCCCGCATTGAATCCGCTTTTGATGATGTTCGTAGCCATATCTTTGACAATATGGAAGCTGCTATCTTTTTGGATGCTGTCTTGTAAATTGTTCGTAGAAACTTTACCACCAGCATGTTGGCAGGACAGTAATAGGAGCGATGAAGATAATGCAAAAAATATAGTTCTCATTGTGCTGTTTGTTTATAATAAATGGTTTGATTAACATTTGGATTCTTTTACAAAAGATTGGATAACCTTTGCCTTACCGTTTCCTAAATTACGCAATGTATAGGACCCAGCAGCAGCAGGAACGGCAAAAGTCTCGGCATAATGGAAGACCCTCTTCATGCCATTTGCTGTCGTGAGCTCAATTGCCTCACCCTCGACAAGCATCATGATATGGCATTGTCCCCGCGTTTCAATCGAAACATCCTGATCGAATTCGTATCTAAAAACATCGTAGAAATGATCTTCATGCGTTGGCAAATGTATTCTTGTTGTTTGCGCATCAAGGATTTTTTCACTGGGCTGAGCTAGCAGTGTGTTTTTTACGACATCACCTTTCCGGCTAAAATTGAGGTTAGCGAATGCTCTATCAATATTTAATGGACGTGGTTTCCCATCTAAATCGGGACGCACCCAGTCGTACATTTTAAAGGTATAATTATAAGGTGTTGCACTGATTTCGAGCACGAGATTGTTCACGCCGGAAGAATGTACGGTACCATGTGGAATCAAATATAACTGGTGTTTCTTGGATTCGAATTTTTGAACGTATTGCTCGATATCCATCGCTATTCCGCTATGGAAGCTCTCTTCTAAAGCTGAGCGAAATTTGTCTGTATCAATGGATTGCTGAAAGCCTAGATACACTTGCGCATCCTCTTTTCTATCAACGATATAATATGATTCGTCCTGAGTGAAGTTTTCTCCAAATTCTGCTTTTGCATAAGCTGGACTGGGGTGGCATTGAATGGATAGGTTGCCGCCATCAAAGGTATCCAGGAAATTGAAGCGTATTGGAAATTCAACATCGAAACGTTGCTGTGCATGACCGAGTACATTGGCACTTTCTTGAAACATCAATTGATCGAATGAAATTTCGAGAGTATGTCCATCCGCTTCGAGCAAAATACCATTTTCGGGGACAATCATTTCGAAGGACCACGCATAGTTTTTGACATCCTGATCGATACCTGTAAGGTGCTCTTTCATCCACTGTCCACCCCATACTCCGGGTTCAAAAGTTGGTCGTACGCGGAAGTAACTTTGGGACATGGTTTGCAATGTATCGCGTAGATCCTTCCCCGTAATCCATGGTAAGCTGTGGGACGATTGTTGATCGGCAAGAATTTCGACACGGGACAAGATGGATCTTTTATGTCTATTCAATATTTCCCAGTCGACAAAATAGTAACGTTTGTAGGTTTCCTTTTGATTGGTTTGTGTTGAACAGCCTAAATTTAAAGCTGCGCCCACACGCATGCGTTGAATAAGCACATTTTTGGGCAGATCAATATACATCAGCTGACTAGACGTATCGACTAATGATGCTCCAGGACCATAAAAGATGGTATACTCACCTTGTTTGGAATCGGAGCTCGCTCGTATTGTTTGAAAATCTGTTAGCTTTTTAGTATCAAAGTATTCAATGAGCGGAATCCCGGCCTTTTTTCCGAACAATGGGTCATTGCCGCCTAGGTAGGGGGAGACAATATCCTGGATGGCTGATTCCGATTTTAAAGCAGAATCCATCGTAATAAATCGTGCGGCTACGCCCTGTTTTTCAAATTCTTGCTTCAGGCTAGGGATGATTGTGCCCCAGTTAACACCTACAAAACCATCAATGCTATGTATATTATGTGTAATGAGATGTGCAACAAGATCCGTGTAAGAATTTGATAAGGATCCTTGAACTGGAAACGTCGGCGCGATTTCGTACTGAAAAGGTTTTGTTTGAGTATTAGAATACATATTGATGTAATTTTTTATTGCAAATGAATGATGTTGGAATAAATAGCTTTTGCTTACTTGTTTGTTGATTTTTTGTTGTGTTTTTCAATCCAGAATTTTTCGATCTCCTCCAAAGGTTTGCCCTTCGTTTCTGGAAGGAATCCAAGTACAACAAGGAATGCGATGGCACAGAAAAATGCAAACAACCAAAACGTATAGCGGGCGCCCCAGGAAGCGAGAAGAATGGGTGTTAGCTGTCCCACGATCGCATCAGAAATCCACATCACCATAATACTGATACCCATGGCACGAGCCCGGATGGCATTTGGGAAGATTTCGGCTGCGACGACAAATTTTAGTGGGCCAATGGAAAAAGCAAAGAAAAATAAGAAGGAAAGTATCGCGATAATCAATGCGATATTATTGACTTGACCTTGATTAAAAAGATAACCAGTAACCAGCAAACTCACGGTAGCACCTACAGTTCCCAAAAGATATAAGGGACGTCTGCCCCAATTATCAACCTTCCAGATTGCGAAGAAAGTAAATAGCACATTGGCGGCTCCAAAGAATAACTGGGCATGATAGGAATTGTTTAATGAAATACCTGATTCAAGCAATATGCTCGGACCATAATAAACAATTGCGTTGATTCCACTGAGCTGTGAAAATAAAGGGAGGAATAAGCCCAATAAAAAAGCCTTGCGATAAATGGGAGAGAACAGATCACGTAGATTTCCTTTCGAGGAAACATGGCTGACCTCTTGTATATCCGATAATCCTAATGTGGCACTGATCGCTGCAACTTCAGTGTTTCGTCCATTTTTAGAAAGCCAACGTGGACTCTCAGGAATAAAGTAAACTCCAACGCATAACAACAAAGCCGGTATTGCACCAACTAAAAACATAGTTCGCCACAGTTCATTTTGCTGTGCGGAACTATATTCAAGAATCAGGTAATTGCTGATATAGGCAAATAGGATACCGAATGTAATAGCGAGCTGGTAACAGGTGACTGATCTTCCTCTAAATTTGCTTGGCGATATTTCCGCAAGATATAAGGGCACAACAATTGAGGCTATTCCAACACCCAGGCCCCCAATGCTTCTACTCGCAATCAATATGCTGTAAGAAGGACTGAATCCACAGCCAATTGCTGAGAATAAAAAAAGCAGGACCGCAGTAACAAAGGCGGGTTTTCGGCCGTATTTATCTGTTAATGGTCCTGTGAAAAATACACCAACAATACAGCCTAGCAAGGCTGAACTGACGAACACGCCCTCTTGAGCAGGAGATAGTCCGAAAAATTGCTTCACCAACGGCAAAGCACCTGCAATTACAGCCATATCGAAACCGAAAAGGAGTCCTCCAAGTGAAACGATACATAAAATGATGATAAATCTCTTTGACATCCGCGGTTTATATTAATATGTATATACATACAAACATATGCCTATTTTTTTAATTATGCAAAAAATCTTATTTTAGCACAAGCAATCCAAATGATGAATTTAAAAATAGATCATAAAAGTCCTGTCCCGCTGCATATACAAGCTGAGAATTTGTTACGCGAATTAATTAAGCAGCCTGAATATATAGAGGGGAAATTATTACCCAATGAAATTGAATTAGCAAAAAGATTGGCAATTTCCCGTTCTACTTTGCGTTTAGCGATCAATAAACTGGTATATGAGGAGCTGCTCATTAGAAAGAAGGGGATAGGAACGAAGGTGGCTAGTTCTAAATTCAGTTCAAAATCCAAAAATTGGTTGAGTTTCTCACAAGAGATGAAAAATCGTGGGATTGAGGTGAAGAATTTTGAACTTCACGTCAGCTGGGTTGTTCCCGATAAAGCTGTTTCGAAGTTTTTTAATGTAGATGAGGATCAGAAGCTGTTAAAACTAGAACGTCTGAGAGGAAAGAAAGATGACCCATTTGTTTATTTTATCTCTTATTTCCATCCGCGTATAGGTTTAAACGGCGATGAAGATTTTAAGCGACCTTTATATGAAATCTTAGAAGCAGATTATCATGTCGTTGCAGATCTTTCTCAGGAAGAGTTGGATGCAATGGCTGCAAATAAATTTATAGCGGATAAATTGGAGATTAATATCGGTGATCCTATTTTGTCCCGCAAGCGGTTTGTATTTGACCAATCTGGAAAGCCAATTGAATATAATTTAGGGTTCTACCGTGCGGAAAGTTTTACCTATACTGTTGAAAGCAGAAGAGATTATTAAGTAATTCACTCATCCTATTATCCATTCAAAAAGGACGATAGGATGAGTGAATAGCTCATTTATTTATTCTTTTCTTTTAATGATTCTTTTCTACGGTAGTTTCTGCCCAGCTTTCTAGGAGCGCTATTGCTTTACTGAGCACTCCTGCTGAACCTTTGAATTTCCCTGATCCGCTAGGGACATTATTTTGACCATACCATTCGTAAAATCCTTTGTTTTTCACAACGCGATCGATCATCGGTTGAAGTTCTGCGTAGGCTTCTTGATAAAAGCCGTTTAAAACAAGTTGCTGGATCATCCGTCCGCCAAACCAAGTCCAGTCACCACCATTTTGGTATTGGTAAGGCTGAGCCATTCCTCCGATGAAAAATCCAACCGGATAGGTCGGGTATAAGGTCAATCCAATACTCGGCATGCCCGATAACCTGACGTTTTCCAGCATTTGCGTATTGACTGTTTTTATTTCTGAAGCGGAAAGTAACCCGGCTTCTATCGCGATGGCGGTACCTCCATGATAATGAATCGTATTTTCATCAAATCCTTTTGGGATAGGGGATGTTTTAGGATAGAGATGAGGGATGAATTTTTGTTTTTTCTTATCCCATAGATGACGTCTGCTGTTTGTTTCGAGACTCTTTTTTAATCCCTTCCATTCTGTCACCTTCGGAGCGTTGGGCTGAATATCAATCAATGTCTGCAATGCAATAATAAACATCGCATTGTCATAAATATCGATCGCCTCATTGGAGAGCTCATTCCAGTCACAACCAAAGCTATCGTTGGGTTGTACATCTCCCCAATCTGCGGTCATCGCACCCCAAAGCAATTGATACTTGTGGTTGAACCGTTCTCTTTTCAAATAATCCAATAGGAGTTGTATTCGATCTTTGACGGAAATTCCACCGATAGACTCCTCCAGGATACTGTAATCCTTTGTTTTCCGGATATATTTACCAAGCAGTTGGATAAGTGAGGTTTCCTGGTCTGTTTCTACTGTATTTTTAAATCCAACATGGCCGGGCGCATTTTCTGAATAATAAGGTGTATCATCGTGCCAGGTAAAATCCTTTTTAAGGACATAGCCGTCTACCATTTCACCATTGGGCTGTTGCATCTGAAAGAATACTAAAATGGCCCCTCTAATGTCCGCTTGGGACCGCTCTTCCAAGGCGGTTTCAATAAATGTATTGAGGTCCCTGGCCCAAATCTGTGAGTAGCCACTTCCCGCATTGAAACCTTCTTTGATGACCTCTCGGGCAAGGCTGTCGACATATTTTAAGTTTTGATCCGCTAGAATGCTTTTTGCCAACTTAAGTTGAGTTATACTGTCGGGTTTTATTTGTTGTGCTGATAGTTGGGTTCCGAGTAACAGAAGTATTAGACTAAAAAATGGGGTGTTTTTTTTCATTGTGGTTTTATTGTAATTAATTAGGCTTGACAAGTGTATCTGTCAATAATTTGTATCTATTTCAGGGTTAATTTTCATCTACTTCAGGGGTTTGATCGAAGATCAGCCGTCTGATGCGTATTTTTTTTGAATTTATTTACTGGTTATATTTTAGTATGTATGTACAATAAAAGTTATGGAAAAATGTCAGTATTTAAGCTTTAATAACGTTTTATTTGGTTAGTATTTAAAATTTTACAAATTTAAGCATTATGGTGAGGCCTTTCCCGTAGTTAAATCGTGTAAGAAAATTGAGTTCATGTTTATACATACTATATTTTTTTGTAAGTTTGCTGTAGAACCTAATTGAAAACAATGGTAAAGCATATCATTTATTATTTTTGTAGTTTATTTGTTAGTACGACGGCTGTTTTTGCACAGCAGAAAACAGATTTAACCGTTTTTGTAAAACCTAATATTGGATCCGTTCATAGCCGGTATTTCTTTTATACACCAGCAGCAGTACCTTTTGGAATGGCTAAGCTAGCGCCGAGCACAAATGGAAGCTATGGGAACAAGTCAGGCTGGGAAGCTGTGGGGTACGATGATAGGCATGGGTCAATAGAAGGATTCGCTAATTTTCACGAATTCCAGGTAGGCGGAGTGGTATTTGCACCGTCCGTTGGAAAATTGAAGACAACTCCTGGTCAACTTGATCGTCCACAAAGCGGCTATCGTTCTGCTTTCGATAAGAAAGATGAGTTTGCTACTTCTGGCTATTACCGCGTCAAGTTAAAAGATTATAATATACTTGCGGAGCTCACTGCAACCAAGCGCGTCGGTTTTCATCGGTATACTTTCCCAAAAACTGAAGAAGCCAACCTTATTTTCGATATTGGCCATGTTATGGGGGAAAGTGGCCCGGTCGTTGATGCTGAAGTGAATTATGACAAACAGCACGTCTGGGGATATGTGGTTACCAATCCTGTATACGTACAAAAATATCAGCAGGGTGCTCATGTTAAGATGTTTTTCTTCGCGGAGATAAACAAACAGCCTAAATCTTATGGAACATTTAGCGATTCCACGACTTTCGATCAACATAGCCGTATAAAAGGAAAGGGGGCCGGCGTGTTCCTGAAATTTGATACCCAAGTAGGGGAATCTATCGAAGTCAAAACCGGCTTGTCTTATACATCTGTGGAAAATGCACAACTGAATTTGCTTAAAGAGGCAAAGGATATGTCGTTTGATACTGCAAAGAGAAATGCCTTGCAAACCTGGAATAGTGAACTGGGAAGAATTTTGGTGGAAGGGGGGAAAGTGGACGACCGCATTAAATTTTATACTGGATTGTATCATGCTTTACTTGGTCGTGGGCTTGCAAGCGACGTCAATGGTGCGTATCCCAAAAATGACGGCTCGGTAGGGCAGATTGCTCTAAATAAACAGGGGCAACCTATTCATCATCATTATAATACCGATGCGATCTGGGGCGCATTTTGGAATTTGACACAGTTATGGTCCATTGCTTATCCGGACTATTACAACGACTGGATTCAGAGTCAATTGTTGGTCTATCGCGATGCCGGTTGGCTAGGAGACGGTATTGCCAACAGTAAATACGTTTCGGGTGTAGGGACTAATTTTACAGGTTTGGCAATTGCAGCGGCGTATAATGTGGGTATTCGTGACTATGATGTGAATCTTGCCTATGCTGCGGTGCGCAAAAATGAATTGGAAGGGAAAGACCGTCTGCCTGGAGCGGGGAAGTTAGATGTGTGCGTTTTTGTCCGTAAAGGTTATTCTCCGTATATAAAAGATGATAATGGCAGTCCCGAATTAATGACCAATGGATCTCCTTTTGGTGCTTCGCATACCTTGGAATATGCTTTTTCTGCCGGTGCAGCCGCACAATTTGCAAAATCATTGGGGCACCAAAAAGACTACATTAAATTTCAGGGATTATCCGATGGATGGCGTAATCTGTACGATACCGCAACGAAGTTTATGCGACCAAGGGATAGTACTGGGCGATTTATTTCAAACTTTAACCCTTATGAACCATGGCGTGGATTTCAGGAGGGAAATGCTTGGCAGTATACCTTCTATGTTCCGCATGTCCCACAGGAATTGGTTAAACTGGTTGGAAAGGATCTGTTTAATCAGCGGTTGGATAGTATTTTTACGGTGTCGCAGAAGAATGTGTTTGGAGGTGGTACACAAATTGACGCTTTCGCAGGGATTGAAAGTCTTTATAATCATGGTAATCAACCGAACCTGCATATCTCTTGGCTGTTCTATTTTTCTGGTAGACCTGATTTAAGTCAGAAATGGGTACGGGCAATTTGCAATGAGTTTTATGGTAATGATGCAATACACGGTTATGGCTACGGACAAGACGAAGACCAAGGACAGCTTGGCGCATGGTATGTCTTGTCGAGTATCGGCCTATTCGACGTACGAAGTCTCACCACCGAGAAGCCCGCGCTTCAGATTGGCGCGCCACTTTTTGATCGGGTAACGATACAATTGCCGGAGAAATTAAGAAAAAATAAATTTATCATTCAGGTGAAGAAGGAGCAGGCCAATAGTTATATTATTGATCAGGTTCGGTTGAATAACCGCCTGTGGAAAGGTTGGCAGCTGCCTTTTGAACGTCTGGTAGAAGGCGGGATTTTAGACCTCAAGTTGAAAGGCAACTAAATTTAAGCAATAAAAAAATAGCCCCATTCGGGGCTATTTTCAAGGTAGGTTGGTTGTTGATTGCCTACGCGATTTCAGCAATAAAATTGCCTTCTTGATCCAAATCGGCTTTGTGAGCTGCGATTTGTTGAAGATTAATATGCCCTATGACATATTTGAAATCTGGTGCGTAATATCGTTCTGTGATTTCACTGAAATTTAACTTTTCAATCAGTGCATCATCGGTGTATCTCAAATAAACCTTAATTAAATAATCTTGGCTATAATTTAATGTGCTGGATTCTAAATGTTTTTTGTATTCATAGCGGTATCCATAGCGAAGGGCAGCGATATCCGATAGCACAGCAGAGCCCGTCGGGTGGCCACCGGCTCCTTTTCCATAGAAAAATTGTTCGTCTGCAAAGGCTGCTTTTACCAATACACCATTGTTCTCATTTTCTACATTATAAAGCATGCTGTCTTTGCCTACTAGGCGTGGTAATACGTAAAGTACAACTTTGTTTCCGTCGATCTCTTTCGCTGTTGGTATCAATTTGATCTTGAGGTTCTTTTCTTTAGCAAAACGAATATCTTGCTGTCCCAATTTGTCTATACCAATATTAAAGACATCGTTTGGTTTGACATAGATCCCGTACGCATGGGAAGCAACAATACATACTTTAAATTTTGGGTCAAATCCGCCTACATCAAGGGTTGGATCTGTCTCTGCAAAACCAAGTTCTTGCGCTTTCTTTAAAGCATCTGTATATTGCTGGTTTTCGTTGAAAACTTTAGATAGGATATAGTTGGAAGATCCATTAAAAATGCCACTAACAGAGTGGAGCAATTCATTATCATAATACTCTTCTAAATTCCGGATAATAGGAATACTTCCACAAACAGCACCTTCATACAATAAGCTTGTACCATATTCATGCTGGATATCAACTAGCTCTTCCAAATGGCTCGCAATCATTTTTTTATTGGCAGAAACCACATTTTTTCCCGATTTCAGTGCGCGAACAGTTAGTTGGTATGCTGCTTCGGCATCATCAATCAGTTCGACAACAGTGTTAATCTCTGGATCACCTAAAATTGCCTCCGCATCAGTAGAAAACAACTCCGCTGGTAGGGAGCGTTTTTTATCGCCGTTTTTAATGACAAATTTCTTGATCTCCAGATTAAGATTTTTGGTTTTGATAATATCATAAAGACCTTGGCCTACAACACCAAATCCAAACATCCCTATTGTTAATTTATTGCTCATATCTCTTCTTATATTCTCTTATTATTTTGTTCAATCTCTTATACTAATTCAGCAGCATACACTTTGTGCTCGCTCAGAAAGAGGCTAATAGTTTCTGTTAGTTTTGCTGTTTCGATCAAAAAGCCATCATGACCATAGGTTGATTCAATCTCTTCGTAACGAGCATTGGGAATATGCTGTGCTATGAATTGTTGCTCTTGTGGAGGAAACAATAAATCTGTATTGACACTCAATACCAATGTTGGACAGCTAATGTTTGATAGTGCAGATTCAATAGACAATCTGCCGCGCCCCAAATTGTGGCTATCCATTGCTTTCGTCAGGAAATAATAGCTGTAAGCATTGTAGCGGCTTACTAATTTTTCCCCCTGATAATTTTGATAAGATGACGCTTTGTAGTCGCCGAGCTTATTCTGATCATTTTCGCTCTGTGTATTACTATAGGTTGTATAATTACGGTACGATAGCAATGCCATTGAACGTGCCACCTTTAGTCCCTTAGCTCCGCCATCAGGATGGTTGGCGTAAAAGGTACGGTCGGTTGTAATGGCAAGACGTTGGCTCTCATTGAATGCAATACCCCATGGTGAATGAACAGCATTTGTGCCAACGACGATTAAATGATCGATTGAGATCGTGTTGGAAGCCGCCCATTCCAATGCTTGCTGCCCCCCTAATGAGCCCCCGATAAGAACGTTAATACACTTAATGTCCAAATGGTCAGCAAGAAACTGGTGTGCACTGGCCAAATCCCTTACTGTAAATTCAGGAAAAGATAGGTAGTAAGGCTGTCCAGTGGCTGGGTTAATAGACAATGGGTTGCTACTATTATAGGCCGACCCAATAACGTTGGCGCAGATGATATAATAGTCGTTCGGATCAAATAAATCATCGGTTCCAAAAAGGCCCGGCCACCAATCCAAGACATTTGCATTGGCCGTTAGGGCATGACATACCCAGATCACATTGCTGCGATCTGGATTAAGTTGGCCAAACGTCTCATAACTGATTTGTAAATCAGTAAGCTCTCGTCCATTTTCAAAAACAAAAGGCTCTGGGTGCAGATAAATATGCTTACTCATTTTACGTTTAAATTTTATAGCCGAAAGTCTAATTAGTTGATTTTATCAAAAGCTTGTTGTAAATCTGCTTTGATGTCATCAATATGTTCTATTCCGACTGACAGACGCAACAGTCCTTTGAACACACCCGCATTCGCTTGGTCGTCCTCACTCAATTGTTGGTGGGTCGTTGCAGCTGGATGAATAATCAGCGATTTAGTATCGCCTACGTTTGCTAAATGACTGATTAATTCTAAGCTGTCGATAAAGTCGTTGGCTTTCTGGGCTGCGTCGCCTTTTAGCTGGAAAGAAAGCACTGCGCCGTATCCATTTTTAAGATATTTTTGCGCATTTGAGAAACTCGGCGAGCTTTTTAATCCCGGATAATTTACCTTTTCTACCTGAGGATGGGCCTCAAGCCATCTAGCGATTTCCAACGCGTTGTCGATATGCCGTTGTACACGTAGAGACAATGTTTCAAGGCCTTGTAATAACAAGAATGAATTGAAAGGAGAGAGCGCTGGTCCGAAATCTCTTAATCCCTCTACACGCGCGCGAATTGCAAATTGTATATTGCCAAATGGGCCATTTTCACCAAAAACATCTGAAAACACCAATCCATGATAACCCTCGGATGGTTCAGAAAATTGTGGATACTTCCCATTCCCCCAGTTATAGTTACCCCCATCAACGATGACGCCACCAATGCTGGTTCCATGCCCCCCAATCCATTTCGTTGCCGATTCAACGACTACGTTTGCCCCATGCTCTAATGGTTTAAATAAATAACCCCCAGCTCCAAATGTGTTGTCAACAATTAATGGCAAATCGTATTTCTTCGCTACAGCGGCGATTTTTTCAAAATCAGGAATATTGAAACTCGGGTTTCCGATTGTTTCGACATAGATAGCCTTAGTTTTATCGTCAATGAGCGCTTCTATTTTATCAGCTTCAGCATCGGTTGCAAAACGAGCTTCAATGCCTAGCCGTTTGAATGAAACTTTGAATTGATTGAATGTGCCTCCATATAAGTTGGACCCTGCAACAAAATTGTCGCCGTTTTCAAGAATATTATTTAATGCAATAAACTGCGCTGCCTGACCAGATGCAACTGCGACTGCTGCAACACCACCTTCTAAAGCTGCAATCCGTTGTTCAAATACATCCGTAGTTGGATTCATGATCCGGGTATAAATGTTTCCAAACTGCTTTAACGCGAATAGATTGGCTCCATGTTCTGCATTTTCAAATACAAAAGATGTTGTTTGATATATAGGAACTGCTCTGGATCCTGTGGTAGGATCAGCGACCTGGCCAGCATGAACCTGTAGTGTTTCGAATTTTAAATTTTTGTTAGAAGACATAATATATTAGATTTTAAGGTTTCAAAAAAAGAATTTGTAAAGATAAAAGAGAAGCATACACACCTACTTGGAAGGTCTGTCAATCGTTATCCAAGAAAAAGGAAATGATTTTTAACAAGCAGTGAAGTGTGTATGCATACGCATTCGCATCGATACTTTTTTACGATGTAGTACACTTTTGCTGTTCGCAAGGTTCAGTTCTATTGAACCTGAATTTTTAATGGATTTCAGTAATTTAATAAGCATTGTCTTATATCATTTATATGCTCCAAAACGATATTATTTTGGACAGGAATTGGCACCTTTTCAAGCAAATTGAAGGTTGCCAGTGGGTCATTGAGCCAGTCTCTCGCCACTTCTTTATAAATCAAGACCTACTGATTAAGGAAGGTGTTGATTAGAAATCTTCTTTCGAAGACGACACAAATATAAACTTCTTTTTTATCAATGCAAAAGAAATACGTTTTTTTTAGTTAAAAGAGAACTGCCTCCCTAGCTGTAATCGCATATTCGTTATCCAATAGCGATACATAAATGCATCGTTTGGCCTTATGTTTTAGTAAAGTTGATATTTTCAGCAAGCTGATCTAAATCGGTTAAAAGAGGTTTCAAAGCATTAATTCTACCGTGGATACCCTGCTGTATTTCATGATTCGCCTCTCGACCTAAGGATATGGAGAGACCAACCAAATGTGAATTGATGCGATAGGAGAGTGCTTGAAAATGATGGATATGAGACCAGTCGACCCACTTGTGCTCAGGTTCTTTTTTCATTTGATTGATTGCTTCGGAAAAGAGAGCCATGGCTGTCTGTGCCTTTTTTCGAGCGAGCCGAATGTCGAACGAACTTTGCAGATCGTCGGAAAGGCGTCTGTTGATAATTTGAAAATAATGATGGTTATACAATGCGACCTCTTTTGCTAAGTGGACCATGCTCGAGCTTTGGCGTACTGGTATCAAAAAATAGCCCGCTATTGCCAGCAGCGCACCAACTAAAGTAAAAATTATTCTACTGCCTAAAATGATATTAATATTTCCTTCAAATAAGTTTAATGCAATGACTATGCCCAGCGTAATAAAGATCACACTGACCATATAATTTGATCGGTTGAATAAGAAGAATCCAAATAACCCAGTAGCGGCAATGAGAAGAAGAGCAGGCAGAAAGTCAATGCAGACCAAACAGAGTATACCGACGGCAATTCCCGAAAATGTACCTAGTATGCGTTCTATATTACGTGTTTTAGTCATTGAAAATGCAGGTCTCGCAACGATGGCAATAGTGAGTAAGATCCAATAGGTATATTTAAAATCCAAAAAAGAAATACCTATCAATGCACCTGTTCCGAAGAGAACCGCCATACGGAGTGCAAAACGGAAAAGTGGATTATGGAAATGGAGTCTGCTCTTGATATCATTTAAACTACGCAATGGACGGTTGATAAATTGCTGATACTCATTAGTGTCAATTTTGTTTTTGATTTCTTGATTCTGATAAAAAGCAACTTGAATCCGTTTGAGAACTTCAATAATAGCTTCAATATTGCGGATGATGGAAGCAAGAATACCATTTGCTGGCGCAGTCTGTTGTTCTTGGATTTCCTTTAGATCCGACAACAGTGCACTGATTTTACTGTGGTTGTCGTAAAGCTGCTCTGCATAGCGAAACCTTTTATTAGGCTGCGAAAAACTATCGATTTCCAAGGCCAGTAATTTTATACTACGACGAATTAGCGGAAGGCTGCCGGTATCCAGCAAATTTTTTCGAATGGCATCATAATCATGATCCAGTGCAATAATTAATTCGTGTAAATCAATTAATCCATACACTTGACTAAGCCAATAGTTGCTTTTGTGCCAGCGTTGGCTAATGATTTTTTCTTCCCTAAATAAGAGCGATCTGATTTGCTCCTGTTGTTCACTGATCTGGCCATAAATTTTTCCTACGCGGCTGTAAGTCAAGTCCAGCGGAATATCCGGATCGTAAGATTCTGAACGTACCAATAGAAATTGAGATAAACCGTGAAACCCATTGGCCATGGCGTGTTTTAAAGAGCGATAGGGTTGTATGTAAGCCTGCAATAGACTAAAGAAATAATAGATGCTGGCGCCTACGGTAATTTCTAAGCTCACTGAAAGCGGATGCTGAGGGGCCATGCCGATGACAAAGCTCATCAGAATCAATGTCATGTTCCCAATTGCGGCATAACGAGGGCCGAAAATTCCATAAAAAGTGCAGATAAAGCCTGCCGAACTCAATAAAATAACCAGCGGCCAATGATAAGGAAAAAGAAAGGCTGTAAAAAGCGAAGCAATAAAGAAAGTGGGAATACAAACAAGGGCGGAAGAAAATTTATCTTTCCGATTACCTGGAGGATCAGTTAATGTAGTCAATAATGATCCCACCCCAATACCGATGGCTACGTTTGCCGGTGCGCCCAATAGATAGATCGCCAAACTCGGCAAAATGCTGATAGATACATTGCGAAAAGCATCGCCAGTATGTTCACCCTGGATGAACCGGATAATATGGATATAAAAAAGGTAGAATCTTTTCTTTAACGATTCAATGCTCATCAATCAGTTTACTAATTTTCGCTGTAAAAATACAAATATTATGCTTAATATTTTGTATATACAATTTATTTGTTTTGAATATTGTGTATTTTGTAGATTTTTATTTTGATTCAATTCATGTTAATCAAATTTCGCCTTGAACCCTGCTGTGTGACGTTCAGCAACAATTGCTCGTAGAAGGCCTTTGCGTTCGCTTGATATAAAGATGACCGTACATAGCCAACTCTAACGGTCATATGAGCTTTTTATAATAAGCCTCTGATGGGAGCGGTCTAGCGCTAAAGATAAGGGGATTAATCGCCGAGTAGGGAAAATATTCTTCTAAATTCATTGTTAAGCATATAAAAAAGAAGGGGTATCCTCTTTTAGAATGCCCCCTTCTCTTTATTGCGATGTTGTTTTAACTTAAAAATAAGATCTCTCTCAATTTTGGAAGAGGCCATTTTTTGTCATCAACAATTTTCTCCAATTTGTTGACATGATAACGGATCACATCGAAATATGGCTTAACCGATTCATCGTAAGCGATTGATCTTTCACGTACGTCATCAATTTGGTTTGCTTTTTTACGTTCCTGACGCATTGCTTCAGCTTGTTCCAGAATGGTATTTACGTGTGTTGAAATACGTTCTACAAAGTTCAATTGAGAGCTAAATGCTGACTGCGCTAGACCAAGGTCTTTTAATCCTTTGACATTTTCAATCAATTCGTTTTGATAAATGAAACATGCAGGAGCAATTTGGTTGTTAACCATCTCTTCGATAACACGTGCCTCAATTTGTAATTTCTTATAGAAGTTTTCAAGCAAAATTTCGTGGCGAGCTTCAGATTCACGTTTGGTATAAATACCTAATGATTCAAACAGCGCTAAAGATTCTTCTTTTACATAAACATCTAATGCTTTAGGCGTCGATTTGATGTTAGAAAGACCACGAGCTTCGGCTTCTTTTTCCCAATCTTCGCTATATCCATTACCTTCAAAACGGATCGCTTTTGAATCTTTGATGTATTTGCGGACAACGTTTAAGATCGCGAGATCTTTTTTAGTGCCTTTTTTGATTTGTTTATCAACTTCTGTTTTGAATTCGATCAATTGTGCTGCAACGATTGCATTCAATACCGTCATTGGTAAAGCGGAATTTGCCGAGGAGCCGACCGCACGAAATTCAAATTTGTTACCAGTGAAAGCAAATGGTGAGGTACGGTTCCGGTCTGTATTGTCCAATTTTAATTCAGGAACTTTAGGAATACCATGCCATAAGTTTGCCTCTGCTTTTACTTTTTTAGCAACACGAGCAGATTCAACTTCTTCAAGAAGTTCATCCAATTGAGAACCTAAGAAAATTGAAATAATTGCTGGAGGAGCTTCGTTTGCACCCAAACGGTGGTCGTTGCTTGCACTCGCAATAGAAGCGCGCATTAAGTCAGCATATTCATAAACTGCTTTGATGGTGTTAACAAAGAAAGTCAAAAACATCAAATTATTCTTCGGAGTTTTACCGGGAGACAGTAAGTTTATACCTGTATTTGTGATTAGCGACCAGTTATTGTGTTTGCCCGATCCATTAACACCAGAGTAAGGTTTTTCATGTAACAATACTTTGAAGTTATGTCTTAAAGCTACTTGCTCCATGAGGTTCATTAACAATTGGTTGTGATCGATCGCCAAGTTGATCTCTTCATACATTGGCGCACATTCAAATTGGGACGGAGCAACCTCGTTGTGACGAGTTTTTAATGGAATACCTAATTTCAAAGCTTCATTTTCCAAATCCACCATGTAAGCCAATACGCGTTCTGGAATGGCACCGAAATAATGATCTTCCAATTGCTGCCCTTTAGCGGACATGTGTCCAAATAGCGTACGGCCAGTTAACTGAAGGTCCGGACGAGCATTATACAAAGAAAGGTCAACCAAAAAATATTCTTGTTCAATACCTAAAGAGGCATTGACCTTGGTAACAGATTTATCAAAATATTGAGCGACATCAGTTGCTGCTTTATCAACAGCATTGATTGCTTTTAACAAAGGTGCTTTATAATCTAATGATTCCCCTGTATAAGAAACAAAAACTGTAGGAATACAGAGTGTTTTACCAGCTCCTGTTTCATAGATGAAAGCTGGAGAAGATGGATCCCAAGCAGTATAACCTCTAGCTTCGAACGTGTTGCGGATACCACCATTCGGAAATGACGATGCATCTGGTTCTTGTTGCACTAATGCATCAGCTGTAAATTTTTCAATGGCTTCACCGTTGTCATCAGGTTCAAAGAATGCATCGTGTTTTTCAGCAGTCGAACCAGTTAGGGGTTGAAACCAGTGCGTGTAATGTGATACACCGTGATTAAGTGCCCAAGTCTTCATCGCTTGTGAGATATGCTCAGCTAAATCTCTTGAAATAATTTGGCCCTCTTCAATGGATGCAACTAACTCCTTATATGAATTTTTAGGAAGGTAGTCTTTCATTTTGTTTACGGAAAAAACATTCTTTCCGTAGATGTCAGTTGCTTTTTTAGTTTCAACTTTTTCAAATGAAGCGATTTGGCGTGAGCCCGCTGCTTCTACTGCTTTGAATCTTAGGTTCGACATTTGTATTTTGTAGTTAAATTACAGTTTTGTTGATTTTGTTTTTCAAAAATATTGTGTTTTTGTTAAAAATTGAAATTTTTTTTGATGTTTTTTCAAAAATAATCTGTCAAACAGGGTTTTTTGGTATTAAAAAAGGTGTGATTTCTAAAAATCACACCTTTTTATTGTTTTGTACTAAAATTCGAGCCCCCAGTCTATTCCTTTTTCCGTGGCTGGAATCCCTTTCTTCATCCAATTGGGTGCAGGAGCTCCTTTTAGAAAATGGTCGAAGAACTGCTGCTCTCGAATTTGTATATCTTTTCTGTTTTGTCGCAATATCAGATTGTGCTCATCACCATTGTAATTCAACATCCATACAGGTTTTTTCAATCGGCGCAATGCGGTAAACATTTCAATCCCTTGATACCATGGCACAGCACCATCATTGTCATTTGCCATGATGACAACAGGAGTATTTACTTGATCTAAATGGAATAATGGTGAATTTTCAATATAGAGTTCTGGTGCTTCCCATAGCGTTTTACCGATACGACTTTGTGTATGTTCGTATTGAAATTGACGTGACATGCCGCTTTGCCAGCGTATTCCGCCATAGGCCGAGGTCATATTGACGACGGGAGCCCCAGTCCAAGCGGCCGCATACATATTCGTCCGTGTAATCAGATGTGCCACTTGATAGCCACCCCAGCTTTGTCCTTGGATCCCCATTTTCGTACTATCAACCCAGCTGTTTTGAGCTAGGTATTTCATGCCTGAATTAATGTATTCTTCCGCGGATTTGCCAGGGTGTCCCGTTTTGTAACTGATGTTTGGCGCAAAGACCAAATATTCATTGCTAACAAAATAAGGAATGTTTAAACGCGATGGGGTAGGTGCAGGAGCCTGATAGGTGTATAAACCATCGGAGAGCTTTTCGTAAAAATAAGCGATAATCGGATATTTTTTTTCCGGATCAAAATTTTCTGGTTTATACAAAATACCTTCTGCTTGATTGCCTTCAGGCGTGGTCCAGTGAACTAATTCGGCTGTCCCCCAATTATAGTCAGCTTGTTGCTGGTTTATATTGGATAACTGAGATTCATCATTGAATTTTGCGTTATTTGTATACAGATTGGGAGACATTATATAATCCTCTTTACTGTAAAGGATGGTTTTTTGATCTGCGGAGGCACTAATGTTCTTGAAAGATTTAGGTGCAATCAGGAGAATTTTTGGATCATTACGTTGTCCTTTGAACTGATAAAAACCCGATTCTTTTGTCTTGTGGTTGAAGGATGTCAGATAGCCGCCCTTTTTATAGTCGAGCGTTGTGGCTTGATTGCGGTCCTCTTCTCGTCTAAAAGGCAAATAACGGAATGTTGTCTGTGACGCCGCACCATAACCATTGGTTAAAATAGATTTGTTTGAGCCGTCTAAATTAAAATACCAGATATCATATCTTGAATTGACGTATATCCCCTTATAGTCTGGAGTCCATGCAGCCATTCCGTAGCCCTGCGGCGTGGTAGGCATATCATTTTCTTCATCGGAGAACGATGCGGGTATACCTTCATTCAGCACAATCTTTTTCTTTGAACTGATGTGGTAGGAATTCCAAGTTGCCTTGTCCTGATCAAAAAATACAATATATTTTGCATCGGGACTTATAATCGCATTTCCTGAAAAGTTTGAGAGAATTAATTCTTTATTTCCTGTTTTCGTCGAAACCAGGTAAATATCATCCCGTGTACTACCTTCCCATTGGCTTTCAATTCGTTTGCCGAAGTCAGTTCGCGCCAAAATATATTCACCATTTGCATCTGGGGTAAGAGAGGTTGAATTAAACGTATTGTCTGTCAGTGGGATAATTGTGCGATTATATTTGGGGTACGTTACCGCTAAGAAGTTTTTTGCAAGTTCTTTCTTTAGATTTACCAGCTGCATAGGTTGTAAATAGTCGTCTTGCCAATGCCAAACATCCACTTTCGCATGCTCAAAATCCACTAAGGTAGTATCTTTGACACGAGGTATTGGTGCTATTCCAAAAAACAACTTCTCTCCATTTTTACTAAAACGAACTTCCCCATCTCCGCTAACGGACCAGTTCTTAGGTATGCCATTGCTGGTTTTTGTAGCAAGATATTCGGCTGTATCTATCGCGTTTGTATAATAATAAAGCCTATAATTTTTTAGTAGTGCCTTTTCAGTTGAGAGGTCCCCTAAGAAAGCGAGCTGATCGCCCGACTCGTCAAACTTGAAGTTTTTGTAATTGCCTTTCCCATTTGATATCTTTTTGAGCTTTTTGGTTGCTAATTCGTAAAGGTATACACCAGATTCTTTTGAGAGGCTGTCTTTCGTATCTGTCTTTTTGGAGAAAACTATTTTCGACCCTGATTTATTCCATTCATACTGATCTACCGCCGAGAATTGGACGGAATCTCCAGTATTTAAATCGTATAAGGCAAGGGTTGCAATCGTCTTTTTCTTTTTATCACTATTCTTATTTGTTGAACCAGTATTTGTGGCAGCATCTGGTATGGCCTTCTCAGTTACTTCTTTATCAAAAAGGAAAGAAACGAAATTATTGTTCTGTTCGGAAATTTTATAGGATTTTACCTGCGGAAATTTAACAAGGGCAGAGGTCGTTAAATTGTAAATGCCAAGTGAGTCTTTTGGAAGATCTTCAGCTTTTTTCTTTTTGATCTTAGCCTCGCGGGTGGCTGCAAAAGGGGCTTTGATTAAGCTGACTAAATTATTTTCATTATCCGTTATTTTCGCATTATAGCCTCTAGGAATTTGGGCGATTTCTTTGCTATCTTTTGTTTTTAAAAAAAGTTGACCGTCTCCTTCTTGGGGGGTGACTTGAAATAGGATAAATTTACCGGATTTACTGATGTATGGCGAAGAAATATTTTGCCAACTATCATATACTGTATGATCCAATGGTTTCTTTTGAGCATTGGCAGCAAATGCTGCTAAAACACAGAATGGAATACAGATATTTCTCTTATTCATATTTTAATACTTTTTGTCGCAATTTATCTATAAAAAATAAAAAACAATTGATTTTTTGGTATATTCATTGTTACGTAAACATAAAAAACTGGTTATGAAATCTTCATCCGCTGTTATCGCTTCAGTTATCTTGGGGCTTTTAATCGTAGTCACTGCCTGGATCGTGGGATCGGCATACCGATACAAGTTTAAATCTATGCAGACGATCACCGTAAATGGGAATGCCAAAAAAGATTTTGAGTCCGATTTGGTCAAATGGAGCGCTACTTTTAGCAGAAAAAATTTCGAGTTGAGTGCAGCCTCTGCTCAATTGGCAACAGATCGTGATTTGGTTCGTGAATTTTTAGTTCAACAAGGTGTGAAAGCCGACGAGATCCGTTTTGAAGCGGTTAACATTGCTAAGGATTTTGAATACCATACCGATGGGAAGGGCAATGGTTACAATACTTTTTCTGGATATACGTTGTCTCAAACCGTCAGTGTGGAATCAAAAGATTTGAACAAGGTGGATAATGCTTCAAGAGAGATATCCACGTTGATATCTAAAGGAATTGAACTCAGTTCGAGCACACCTAATTATTATTATTCTAAGTTGGAAGATCTCAAATTGGAACTTATTTCGCAAGCCTCAAAAAATGCACATCAGCGTGCTAATAATATTGCAACAGAGTCCAACGCTGACTTGGGCAACCTCGTAAAGGCCGATCTTGGAATTTTTCAGATAACTGGTCAAAATGATAACGAAGAATATTCCTCTGGAGGGGTGTTTAATACAACCTCAAGGAAAAAAACGGCGAATATTACTGTCAGAGCAAGCTATCTGAGTAACTAAAGCAAAATTATTCGGCTGAATTTCAGCTTTATATTTATTTATAAGGTAAATTTATTCAAAAAGTTTTCTCTTTTACATGAAAAAACCTACTTTTGCATCATCCCAAACGGATATGCCCGGATGGCGGAATTGGTAGACGCGCTGGTCTCAAACACCAGTGGGAAACCGTGCCGGTTCGACTCCGGCTCCGGGTACGCAAAGCCTCTTTACATTAGGAAAGGGGCTTTTTTGCTTTATAGGCTTTTTTCAATGAATTATCACGGATCATACCGAAAGTTTGGGGGGGGTAAAGTTTTTAAGCATACAATTTCATTACTCTATATAGGAAGAATGTGGTGTCCCTTACGCCGCGAAAGACACTCCTGAAAGCTTTGAGCTTTGCATTGAAAGATTCTGCTGAAGCATTGGTGCTTCTATTGTCGAAGTAGTGTAGAATGTATTGATGATGCGCTGCAATGGATCTTGCTACACTCTCAAACGAAGCAATGCCCGCATTTTCAACCTGATTATGCCACAGTCCCAGTTTGGTAAATGCTACCTTTTTTCCTTGCATTTATTAAATATGTCACCCAGGGCAATTCCAAGATCATAAGCCAGCTTTAGCTTGGGAAACCGCATGAATAACAATTCAGCTCGGTGTTTCTGGTTTTCGGACCATCGGCTTGTATGCTTGAACAAGAGGTATCTGGATCTAGCCAGTAGCTGTTTGAGCGTGTCACCGTTAGGCAACAACTCGGGTTCATATGAGGTTCCTCCCTTTCGCGATTCCATTATCTTCTTGCTTTCCGCATCCAATACTTCCCATCGATACTTAATACGAAGTTCCTGCACTACATCGTAAGCTAACTTTTGGACATGGAAACGATCGATCACACGCCTGGCATTCCTGAAACATCTACGGATTGCCTTGGCCATGTTCGGCGCCATATCCATGGTCACCTCCTTTACCTTATTCCTTGAACGTGAAGGTATTAACTCAAGAACAG
>DLST01000008.1 GCA_002500745.1 Sphingobacterium sp. UBA7855
TCCTAAGAAAGTAATGGTAACTTATGATTTTAATTGAGTAACTTTGCATGGCAATGGGTACATTATTGGATAACGGAGTTAAACCGTATAATCATTACGGGGCTTATTTAAAGCAAAAATATAACGGACAACGAGTGTTTAAAGTGATTGTGGATGGTAATTTTACCTGTCCCAATCGCGATGGCAGTAAGGGCTACGGCGGTTGTACGTACTGTAATGTTGATTCTTTTACGCCGGATACAGCGCGCAAAATTCCATCGATACGGGAACAGGTGGAATCGGGGATCGAAAGAGCGCGCAATAGCTATGGTGCGGAAAAGTTTATTATCTATTTCCAGCCAAACACGAATACGTATGCGCCGACTCATTTACTAAAAATGATGTATGATGAGGCCCTAAGCATTGATCCTGAAAATACCTTAGGTCTTTCTGTGGGAACACGTCCTGATTGTTTGGATTTTGAAAAGATTGCGTTATTGGAGTCTTATACGGATCGTTATGATGTAGATTTGGAAATGGGAATGGAATCTATCTACAACGATACACTGGAGAAAATTAATAGAGGCTGTTCGCACGATGAGTTTATTCAGGCAATGGATATGTTAAAGGATACACCGCTAGAGATTTGTGTACATACAATCTTTGGTTTTCCATGGGAATCGGAAGAGATGATGTTAAAGTATGCAGACGAGATTAACCGGTTTCCACAGATTAAATTTGTAAAATTGCACCACTTACATATTGTAGAAGGCTCTATTATGGGGGTAAAGTATAAAAGGGAACCTTTTGAACTTTTCTCAATAGAAGGGTATACTGATTTCTTAGCCAAATTGATTCCAAGATTACGGCCTGATCTGATTATTCAACGTATTTTCGGGATTGCAGACAAAGAGTTGTTGATAGCACCAAATTGGGGCTTTCCGAAGTCACATATACAAACTGCGATAGATAAAGGCTTGGAGGCACGTCAGGTTGTGCAGGGAAGTCTCTTTTAGCGTTTATATTCTTTCTTTTATAGTTTGTAAAACGTGCATTGAACCGATGGTTTGAACGTAAAATAAGATAAATAAGTAAGGCTNNAGCCTTACTTATTTATCTTATAAACCAAAAAGTGAAGAGCTATTTTCCTTTTTTCATTTAGCCCTCAACAATCGTTTTTAGATCTGCTGGAGAGTAATTGATGGATTTTAAAGTTTTGTTGTCAGCAGTTCTGAATACTAAAAATTTGCCATCAACTTCTTTGTAATATGATTCTACTCCTTTCAATTTATAGTGTTCTTGGGTAGCAATTGCTTCCGCTTCGTCTTTACATGCTTTACTCATGTTAGAACGTTGAACCTCATCAAAAAGAGCAGAGAATTTATCTTTTAAGCCAAATTCCAATACTGCGCCGGCAAGTACATATTGGATATCACATAGTGCGTCTGCAATCTCTACCAAATCTTTATCCTGGATGGCTTCTTCTAATTCTTTTAATTCTTCAGCAATCAACGATACCCTTAAAGCGCAGCGTTGTTCAGATGGAATGGTAGGCGTGTCAAGGATGGGATGTTGGAATGTTTTATGGAATTCCGCAACGGAAGAGAGTGTTTTCGGATCAGTCATATTATTAGTTTTTTATTTTAAAGAGCAAATATAAAAAAATAAGGACGGTTAACTGAATGACCGTCCTTTATTTTTATTTATATTCTTGAGCGATTAAAGTAGGTGCTTTAATTGCACGATTTCTCGTTCTTCTAGGTATCTCCAACGGCCACGAGGTAAGTCTTTTTTAGTCAGATTGGCATATACCACACGATCTAATTTAACTACTTCATATCCTAAAGATTCAAAAATACGGCGTACGATACGATTTTTTCCTGAGTGAATCTGGATGCCGACTTCGCGTTTTGATCCACCTTGAACATAGCTCAAATCGTCCGGTTTGATCACACCGTCTTCTAATTCGATACCAAAGTTAATTTTGTTAAAATCGCCCTGTGTAAGGCTTTTGTTTAGTTCGACATTATAGATTTTGCTGATGCTGTTACGCGGGTGCGAAAGCTTTTCGGCAAGGCTTCCATCATTTGTCATTAAAAGCAGTCCTGTCGTATTTCTATCAAGGCGACCAACAGGATAGATTCTTTCTTTGGTTGCTTTAGAAACAAGTTCCATCACCGTATGACGCTCTTGGGGATCGTCTGTAGTTGTGATATAATCTTTTGGTTTGTTTAACAAAACATAAACATTTTTCTCACGTTTCAAGCGTTCGTTGTTGTAGCGGATTTCATCTGTTGCCGGGTCTACTTTAGTACCCAATTCGGTAACAGGTTCTCCATTTACCCAAATGACACCAGCCGAGATAAGTTCATCTGCTTTACGTCTTGAACAAATACCAGCATTGGCGATGTAACGATTCAAACGAACTAAGCCGTCATCCTCTGACTCCGCAGTCTTCTTCTTTGGACGTTTAATATATTGTTTTTCACCAAAGTTATTGTTTTCATCGAAATTTCGACTTCTCTCTCCGCCAAATTTTCTGTTTGAAGACCTTGGACCGTCATTTCTGTCGTTACGTTTGAAGTTATCTCTTTTGTCAAAAGAACGTTCTGATCTGTCGAATGATCTTGGACCGTCATTTCTGTCGTTACGTTTGAAGTTATCTCTTTTGTCGAAAGAACGTTCTG
>DLST01000016.1:0-32328 GCA_002500745.1 Sphingobacterium sp. UBA7855
GTATTTCCATGTAGAGGCTATTGCCTATCTTCCGACTATGGTTATCGCAGCACAGGACCGTCGGAGAGCCCGGTCCAGCGACAGCTGCTCCGAAACCGCCGCTATCCTGCAACATTACTATTGGACAATCGTTTACATTTCATAATTGCTTTATTACTTCGATTTGTCTGCTGCCGCTAAAAGATGTTGAGGCTGGTCCAGCGGAGGCTATCCATCTACCGTGTACTTTTTCCCATCCTTACCTGTTTTGGGTCCCGTGACGATCCTCTTTTATGTTCTATTATCATTGCTATATCCAGTTGTTGACAAAGGGATCTTTTATAAATAAATATAACTTATCAAGCAATCGTTTGTGTAAATTGAGCAAACGATTGCTTTCATATTTCATTTTTTATTTCGAAAAAAGTGGCCTATTATTGTCATAGAGATAGGTTCCTGCATAAGAACCAACTATAAATCTAATCCAAAAGGATTTTTCTATTGACTGTTTAGTTTGTTTTAAAATAGGTGATTTTTTAGAGGGACCAATTGGTCCCTTTAAATTTATATGAACTTTAAATTATGGATTCTAGAAGAGATTTTCTAAAAATGGCCGGAATATTGTCGTCACTGGCTGTTTCACTCCCTACTTTGGTCAATGCCAATACGGCAGCAGAGTCGTTTAATATGTGCGGCTATGCAGCTCCAAAAATTGATAAAGTCAGAGTAGCCGTAATTGGACTTGGCATGCGTGGCCCTGGAGCTGTTGAACGACTGTCGTACATTGAAGGCTGCGAAATTGTCGCACTTTGCGACAAACATCCAGATCGGGTTGAGCGCGCAACAAAAATCGTTACATCGAAAGGTCTAGCAGCTCCGAAAGCGTATTCAGGGGAAGATGGGTGGAAATCCTTGTTGAAGGAAGAGAAACTTGACCTCGTATACATTTGTACCCCTTGGGATTATCATAGCCCCATGAGTATTGCTGCAATGAAAGCGGGCAATCACGTGGCTTGTGAAGTGCCAATAGCATTGACAATAAAAGATTGCTGGGAGGTCGTGAAGACTTCGGAAGCGACTAAGAAGCATTGTATGATGTTGGAAAACTGCTGTTATGATTTCTTCGAAATGCTCACGTTGAACATGGTGCGTCAAGGCTTGTTTGGTGAACTTATCCATGCAGAAGGTGCTTATATCCATGATTTATTGGATCTAAATTTTGCAAAAAATGGTTATGATAACATGTGGCGCTTGAGAGAGAATATAAAGCTGAATGGAAACTTATATCCTACACATGGACTGGGACCTGTGGCGCAATGCCTTAATATCAATAGAGGAGATAAAATGAATCATCTTGTCGCCATGTCTTCCAATGATTTTATGATGGGTGAAAAGGCAAAAGAATTAGCCAACAAAGATTCTTTTTATCAAGAGTTTGTCGGAAAGAAATACCGCGGAAATATGAATACAACACTTATCCGTACCGCAAAAGGGAAAACGATTATGCTGCAGCATGATGTTACTTCTCCCAGACCTTACTCCAGATTACATACACTGAGCGGTACGAAAGGTTTTGCTCAAAAATACCCGACAGAAAATATTGCGTTTGGCCATGAATTCATTTCAGAGCAGAAATTAAAAGAACTGTACGATAAATACACACCAGAATTGGTAAAATATATTGGAGAGCAGGCAAAACAGGTAGGTGGACATGGTGGGATGGATTTTATGATGGACTGGCGTCTGATTGACTGTTTGCGTAATGGATTACCTTTGGACCAGGATGTTTATGATGCTGCTTCATGGAGCTGTATCGTGCCATTGAGTTTCGAATCTGTAGAAAAGAACTGTAAAACAGTTGATGTGCCGGATTTCACAAAGGGTGCATGGAAAAATAATATGCCGGTAGAAATCACGTTGAAAGGCGGTGGTAATACGCCTATCCGTTCTAGATCAGCGAAAAATGAAAATATACAATTGGGTGTATAGCTCGGTGTGTAAGTAATTATAAAAGGGGAACTTTTTAATGTTCCCCTTTTATGTTTATCTTTAATTATATGTTATTCAATCTAACCCTAATGACCTGTTTATCGTTATTTTCCACCAAGGATACACTTTCCTGTTGTGTTGGGGAAAATATACCGACGCGCGCAGGGATGATAAAATCCCAAATTGCTCAGTTAAAAAGTAAGACTACGGACAAGATGATATTAGTCGAAGGGGGTAAATTTTTGATGGGAAGTTCGAATTTTGAAGATAGTAAGCCTTTACATCAGGTTGAACTAAATTCATTTTATATGGATGAACACGAGGTCACAAATGCGCAATTTGCAGAGTTCGTAAAGGAGACAGGTTATGTAACTGTTGCTGAGCGAGAGCTTGATCCGAAAGATTTTCCAGGAGTTGATCCTAAAATGTTAGTCGCTGGTTCAGCCGTATTCTCCAAACCCAAGGAACTGAATTCATTAAATAATTATCTGATGTGGTGGGTGTACGTCCCTGGTGCAAATTGGCAGCATCCAGAAGGACCCAATAGCTCGATAAAAGACAAAATGAATTATCCGGTTGTCCAGGTTGCCTATGAAGATGCTACAGCTTACGCGAAATGGGCAGGCAAACGATTACCGACAGAAGCGGAATGGGAATATGCGGCTAGAGGACGTAAAGATGCAAACGATGACTTGTATTATTGGGGCAAGGACTTGAAGCCTAATGGTAAATGGACCGCCAATATTTACCAGGGAAAGTTTCCTGTACAAGATTCAAAGGAGGATGGTTTTGAGGGGACTGCGCCTGTAAAATCATTTCAGGCAAATGCGTTGGGACTGTACGATATGGAAGGGAATGTGTGGGAATGGTGTGCTGATTTTTATAGACCCGATTATTATCAGCATAGTACAACGGCTAACCCCAAAGGACCACAAGATTCTTATGATCCGCAGGAACCAAATCTTGAAAAACGCGTTCAGCGGGGAGGGTCATTTCTTTGTAATGATCAATATTGCGAAAGGTATAAAGCCGGAAGCAGAGGAAAAGGAGAGGTCAACAGTCCTACAAATAATGTAGGGTTCCGCTGTGTAAAAGATATCAACTAGAAAAGGCTTGCATTTGCAAGCCTTTTCTAGTTGATTGATATGTCTTATTGTGCATTCAAAAACATTGATTTTTGATTGTACAATTCTCTGAAATAAGGATCTTGAAGATCTTTGATAAAGCGAATTGCTTCACCCGTTGACTTCATCTCAGGACCTAATTGTTTGTCTACCTCCGGGAATTTATTGAAAGAGAACACAGGTTCTTTAATTGCAAATCCTTTCAGCTTACGTTCGATTGTAAAGTCTTTCAACTTATTAGCGCCTAACATAACTTTAGTTGCAATATTGATGTAAGAAACATCATAAGCTTTAGCGATGAAAGGAACCGTACGTGATGCACGTGGATTAGCCTCGATAACATATACATTTTCACCTTTGACAGCAAACTGAATGTTTAATAGACCTCTTACGTTCAATGCTTTTGCTAATTTAATGGAGTATTCTTCCATTTTATCCTGAACAGCTTGTGATAGGCCAAATGGAGGCAATACAGCTGAAGAGTCTCCTGAGTGGATACCAGCAGGTTCAATATGTTCCATCATACCAATGATGTGTACATCTTCACCATCACAGATTGAATCTGATTCAGCTTCTTCTGCACGATCCAAGAAGTGGTCGATCAGGATATGGTTTCCAGGAAGGTTTTTCAACAAGTTGACAACAGCTTTTTCTAAATCTTCATCGTTGATAACAATGCTCATGCCTTGTCCACCCAATACGTAAGAAGGACGAACCAATACTGGATAGCCGACTTCGTTTGCAACTTGTAATGCTTCTTCTGCTGAAGTTGCTACACCGTATCTTGGATATGGAATTTCCAATTCTTTCAATAGATCGGAGAAACGGCCACGGTCTTCTGCCAAGTCCATATTCTCAAATGAAGTACCGATGATTTTTACGCCAAGTTGCTCTAGACGCTCAGCCATTTTAAGAGCCGTTTGTCCACCCAACTGAACGATAACACCTTCTGGTTTTTCTAATTCGATGATCTCACGTACATGCTCCCAGAATACGGGCTCGAAGTATAATTTGTCAGCCATATTGAAGTCTGTCGATACAGTCTCCGGATTACAGTTGACCATAATCGCTTCGTAACCACATTCTTTAGCCGCCAATAAACCGTGTACACAGGAGTAATCGAACTCGATACCCTGACCGATACGGTTTGGACCTGAACCTAAAACGATGATTTTCTTTCTATCTGAAGAGATGGATTCGTTTTCTTCTTCGAATGTCGAATAGTAGTATGGTGTTTGTGCAGGGAATTCTGCGGCACAAGTATCGACCATTTTGTAAACACGGTTGATGCCTAACTCCTTACGACGGTCGTAAACTTGATCCTCTGTTACATTTCCTAGTAACCATGCGATCTGTACATCTGAATAACCTTTTTGTTTTAAGGTCATGAAGAAATCGCGTGGGATATTGTTCAACTGATAACGACGTAATTCTTGTTCAAGGTGTACCAACTCTTGGATCTGCACTAAGAACCATTTGTCGATACGCGTTGCCTTACGGATAGATTCCAAAGGAACGCCTAATTCGAAAGCATCTTTGATATGGAACAAGCGGTCACCACTTGGATGCTCCAGACTATCCATGATTTCATCAAGGTTTCTCCATTGACGACCGTCGGCACCTAAACCAGCGCGGCCAGTCTCCAAGGATTGACATGCTTTCTGTAAAGCTTCGATAAATGTACGGCCGATAGCCATGACTTCACCTACTGCTTTCATTTGCAATCCTAATTCCTTGTTTGCTCCCTTGAATTTATCGAAGTTGAAACGAGGAATCTTAACAATCACATAGTCTAATGTTGGTTCAAAATATGCGGATGTTGTTTTCGTGATCTGATTTTGCAATTCATCCAAGTTGTAACCGATCGCCAATTTAGCAGCGATTTTTGCAATAGGATAACCCGTTGCTTTGGAAGCTAAAGCCGAAGAACGTGATACACGTGGATTGATTTCGATGGCAATAATTTCTTCGTTTTCTGGGTTTACAGAGAACTGAACGTTACAACCACCTGCAAATGTACCAATTGAACGCATCATCAGAATAGCTTGATTACGCATATCTTGATAACATTTGTCTGACAATGTCATGCCCGGTGCAACAGTGATTGAGTCTCCGGTGTGGATACCCATTGGATCAAAGTTTTCAATGGTACAGATGATGATAACATTGTCGTTGGTATCACGAAGTAATTCCAACTCAAATTCTTTCCAGCCTAATACCGCTTGTTCTACCAAAACTTCGTGTGTTGGTGAAGCATGTAAACCTCTATTTAAGGCTGCGTCAAAATCTTCTTTTCTGTGAACAAATCCACCTCCTGTACCTGCAAGAGTATAAGATGGACGTATAACAAGCGGATAGCCAATTTCTTGTGCCGCTTCTTTACCTTCAAGGAATGAGTTCGCAATTTTGGATGTTGCAACGCCCACACCGATATCAACCATTAATTGACGGAATTCTTCACGGTTTTCAGTTTTTTCAATGGCAGCAACATCAACACCAATAACTTTTACATTGTATTTTTCCCAAAGGCCTAGGTTGGAAGCTTCGATACATAAGTTCAAAGCTGTTTGGCCACCCATGGTAGGAAGTACAGCGTCAATGTTGTGTTTTTGCAAAATCTCTTCAATACTTTCGCAAGTTAATGGAAGTAAGTAGACATTGTCCGCAACAACTTTATCCGTCATGATTGTTGCAGGGTTTGAGTTGATGATGGATACTTCAATACCTTCTTCTTTCAATGAAAGGGATGCTTGAGATCCAGAATAATCAAATTCACAAGCTTGACCGATAACGATGGGACCTGATCCGATGATTAAAACCGACTTAATGGAAGTGTTTCTTGGCATTATATCTAGTTCAAAAAATTAAATTTCCTATTGTAAATCTGAGCAAAGACAATCAAAAATAGCTCATGGGGAAGGGTCATTCCGACTGCTTTGTCGGAGTGCAAAGTTACATTTTAAAATTTGAAAACTTAGTATTTATTTTAAGAATATTTAAAAAAAACATTTGGTTTGTTAGAAAGGTGTGGCTTAAAATGGGAAAACGAGTTGAAAAACATAAGTGACATGTGCTCCAACTCGTTTCGGATAAGCGTGTTTGATTTTGTTTAATAAACGATTATTTCGTCGGTAAACAGGAAGCCCTTTTTAGGATTGCTTGCCTTGATTTTTATATAACGCGCCTGCTGTGCTTTGTCCAGCTTAAGCTCAAACCTTTTAAAAGTCAATTTTGATTCTTTATCGGAGATGTCATTTTTGATCGTTCCGACGGATCTAAAAGTACGGCCATTGTCCGAAAGCAGCACTTCCATTTCTCCGGGCATATACACACCAGGTCCAATAAGCTGCATAAAATTCATGGCTACTAAATGTATTTCTTCTCTTCTCTCCATATCGACAACAACATCAATAGGGCTCGTGAATCCTTGCCATTGGCCATCATGATAGGAGAGCCCGCCCATGATTCCGTTGGTTAGGGTCGAATCTTTTTGTGCCGGATACCCCGACCATGGAGAATTGTAGGTTACTTTTTTTCCAATGGCACGGTGGATATCAATAGCAAAGGATAGGGTAGGTCCGATTTTGATCGAATCTTGAAAATAAGCGGCATTGATATGTCCTGTTGAGCTCAATTCAAATGGCCCCGTATAGGGTGTTGACTGGATCGTAGGTTCACTGCCATCTATCGTATATCGAATCTGATCTGTTTTAAGCTGTTCTGTTGTTAACGTGATTTTATTGTTGTTTTTAGCAGCATTGTATGTTGCCTTATAAGCCACATTATAGGAAGGACGATAGTAGTTAACGTTCAGATCCTGTAATAGCTTATAATGTGATTGTAGGCGTCGCTGAAAGTCTGTCCAGTTCTTCACATCTTTGTTGATCCAGTTGACCTCAGCCAATGCCAGCGCCCGTGGAAATACCATATATTCGAGATGCTCAGTGGTAGGGACATATTCTGTCCATATATTGGCCTGTGCACCAAGAATATGCTTGGCTTTATCTCCTTGTATCGCTGCTGGAATTGGATCATAGGAATATACCTTCTCCAGAGTCAGGTAGCCGCCGATGGCTTCAGGCTGTGTACGAGGGTCTGTCTGATAAGAATCAAAATAGAGGTGTGATCCTGGGGTCATGATGACATCGTGACCGGCATTTGCAGCCTTTATGCCGCCATCTTCACCGCGCCAGCTCATAACCGTTGCTCCCTCAGTGAGTCCTCCTTCCAGGATTTCGTCCCAACCGATCAGTTTCCTTCCTTTGGACTGCAAGTATACGTCCATTTGCTTGATCGCATAACTTTGCAGTTCATCGACAGATTTTAATCCTTCTTTTTGCATGAGCGCCTGATCTTTTGGGCAGGTTTCCCAATGCTTTTTCTCGGCTTCATCACCGCCGATATGGATGTACTGAGAAGGAAATATTGTAAGGACTTCATCTAAGACATTTTTTAGGAACTCAAAGGTTTTTTCATTTCCAATACAGAATTCGCCTTGACTATAGGGTTTTCCTGAACACGAGAGTTCGGGATAGACGGCCAATACTTCTTCCGAATGTCCGGGCATTTCTATCTCAGGGATGACATTGATTCCTTTGCGGGCTGCATAGTCGACCAATTCGCGAGCCTCTTCCTGCGTATAGAAACCACCGCTGGCATTTGGCGTACCTTTGTCTACATACTGGCGACCATTATTCCACCAATCTTTCCAGCTTGTATGCGTGCGCCAGGCAGCTTTTTGCGTCAATTCAGGATATTTTTTGATTTCGAGCCGCCATCCGGCGCCGTCGGTTAAATGCCAATGAAAGTTATTGAATTTATAAATAGCCATGATGTCGATATACTTTTTGACAAAAGATAGCGGCATAAAATGGCGTGACACATCAAGGTGTAAGCCACGATAAGCAAAGCGGGGCTCATCGACTATTGTCGCATAGGCTATTTTACTTGGATCAGCTTGTAGATAACCCAATTGAACCAGTGTGTAAATCCCATTGATAACCTGGGGTACATTCCATGCCCTCAGTAGGAGACCTTTCTCATCGATTTGGATGGAATAGGCGCTCTTACTCAAATTATCTGCATCGACTGCTTTAATAATGCGAAAGCCTTCTTTTGGGGCTTTTTTATTTTTCTTGAGTACTTCAACAGTTAAACTTTTAATGGCAGGATGTTCAGTAAGTAGCTGGGCCGCTTGCTGAAACTCATCTGAAACAATGACCGGGGCATGCGTAGGAATCGTATATGTCCCTGTAGCCAATATGGTTTTCGAAGGTTTGGGTATAATGTCAAAGTTGGTTTGGGCCTGTGCAGCAAAGATGGAGGCACCCCCAAGTAACAATATGGATAAAGATTGGCTCAGTCGCATAGTTTTGTTATTAGATTAATGATAACCAACACAAATATCTTAATTTTTGTTTCATTATTGCATTACCGCTTACAATCGGTCATTTTTTATGATATAAAACCAACAAATTGGCGGTTAGAAATTACATTTTTAATCCTTAACTTTGTTGTATGATTGAACTTCCAGTTATTCCGGCAACTCCTGCACAGCGCAAGCCTGATTGGTTGCGTGTCAAATTGCCTGTTGGTAAAGAATATAGACATGTCAGAAGTCTTGTAGACGAGCATAAATTACATACAATTTGTGAGAGTGGAAATTGTCCGAATATGGGCGAATGTTGGGGTGCTGGAACGGCAACCTTCATGATTTTGGGAAATATCTGTACACGTTCTTGTTCGTTTTGTGCGGTAGCAACTGGCCGTCCGCTAGCGGTAGATTTGGATGAACCCAATCGGGTGGCAAATTCGGTTAAGTTGATGCAGGTTAAACACTGTGTCATTACTTCGGTAGATCGTGACGATCTAAAGGATGGTGGTTCAATTATTTGGGCCGAAACTATCAACGCTATCCGCAGAGAAAGTCCTGAAACTACGTTGGAAACACTTTTGCCAGATTTTAAAGGACAATGGGATAATTTGGACCGCGTGATCGCAGTTCGCCCCGAAGTTGTTTCACACAACTTGGAAACGGTTCGTCGTCTGACAAGAGAAGTTCGTGTTCAAGCCAAATATGATCGTTCACTTGAGTGCCTACGTCGCATTTCTGAGGCAGGACTCCGTACAAAATCAGGCATTATGCTTGGCTTAGGTGAAACTGAGGAAGATGTTATCGAGGCAATACAAGATTTATATAACGTTGGGGTGCATATTTTGACATTGGGTCAGTATTTACAGCCTACAAAAGCACACCATCCTGTAATCGAATGGATTACACCTGCACAGTTTGAGAAATATCAGAAAATTGGTTTAGAAATGGGATTCAAGTATGTGGAGTCTGGACCGTTGGTTCGTTCTTCTTATCATGCTGAGAAACATCTATTCGATATGCAATAGGAAACGGTTCTAAAGTTTTTTAACGAAGAATACTTTTTCGCAAGATATAAAAGGAAGCCTGAGTGATTTTTTACTCAGGCTTCTTTTTTAATAGCCGAACGCAATTGTTTTTTTCCGATGCTCTGATGCTTTAAAGGTTAAAAACTGTGCGGAGTAAAATTGTTCTTCCGCGAAGTTCAAATTCATGCTGGGAAATCATGTTGGCCGTCATCAGATAAGTACGGTAGTTTTTGATATTGGCCAAATTATTCATTTCCAATTCGACATCCATTTTCCACTTGTTGACCTTGTAGCGCGTAAAAAAGTCTAAGAATGTGTAACTTGCATTCTTCATGTTTGTTTGAAAGGTAGCAAGATTGCGTAGGTTTAGCCGCATGAAGCCGTTTTTGAAGGGGCTAGCCGGAAAGCCTATATTATGCATCATTGTGGTGGTTTTATTCTGAATCAAATTGTCCAGGCCCTGTTGCTTACTCCAGCTCCAATTAAATAGTCCAGAATAGGAAATGTTATAAGATTTAAAGACTTTAGCTTCTATACTAGGCTGAAATTGATAGCTCATACTTCGAATTGGTACTAGTGCATTGTTTAACAATTGATTGTATTTGAAGTAAGAAATGCTTCCTTTTAGTTTGAGGGTACTTGCCAGAGGGAAAATGTATTTATCGAACCCGATCTGAGAAGACCAGCGCTCCTGCAGATTATCCATATTGACCAAGATATTTTCGGTGATGTTATTTTTTATAACGGAAGATAATATCGTGTTGGAAAGCGATCTTGAATAGCTAATACCAGCATTTGCAAATAATACTTTTAGGGTACGGGCTAAATTATAATTGAGATTAAATGTATGTTTTTTGGATTCATTTAGCGCTGCATTATTTTGGCTAAGCATTCTATAGTTCCGTAATACCGCACCGCGGTATATATCTTCTATGTTGCCAATGTCCTGCGCAAATTGATAGTTAAATTGAAGATAGTCTTCTTGAGAAACCTGCCATCTCGCTTTTAAATTAGGATTGATCAGCACGGAATTTTTGGACGTGGACAGCTGATGACTGATGTCTTCATAATGTGTAAATAAATAGGTGACCGGAATGTCGAGCTGGGTTTCAAACCGATTTGTTTTCCAGGAATATTGAGGAGTAATAAATGCTTGGGACCTGCTCCAATGCAGATCATTACGGGTATTATCGCCCAATGCTCGAATATGTTGATCATTATCCTCTACTGTAAGGAGCGAGTTGAAGTGTTGGCGATCTGTATTGAAGCCAATTTGATAGTATTGTTTGATTCTGCCTTTATTGAAGCGATAACCTGTACTGATCTCCGTAAAAAAGGAAGGAATTTCAATTTGCTGGCGGCTACTTTTATAGGTAATGCTATCGTTGAGTATTTCTGGAAAAACACCGGGATAGATCTGTAAAGTCTGTGGTTTATTACCATAATTTAAAGACCAGTTGATTGCAATAATGTCATTGTTTTTAAGTTGGGGTATATAGCTAAACAAGTTGCTGAATCCCTTGATGTGGTGTTTTTGGAACTGCTCGATCTGGCCTGAGGAGTTTGCCAACAATGCTGTTATATCTTTTTTTTCATACTCAAATGACAAGGCATTACTCGCATATTTCTTTTCCGTATTGGTGGATGCCGAAAGTCTGGCTGCGCCAAGCCATCGCGCTGTTTTCAGCTGATTTTGCTCATTAAAATAGACGTCGCCATCATCGAGCAGGTATTGTGTGCTTGAGGCATTATTTTGCCTATCGTTGTCGTATAAAACCTGAATATTTGATTTTAGCTGCCAGTGATTTTTAAGGTTATATAGGTTATTGGTGTTTAGCGAACCTGTATTGTTGAAATAATAGTTGTTTTTAGGAATATTTGGACTGCCTGTTGTGCTCGTCGCCAGGAGATTGTTGATGGGCGAGCTGCCAAACTTGGCCAGTAAAGAGGACTGATTGGCGCCGATGATATCTCCGGAAAGATCATTGCCGGTATTATTACCGCGGAGGACATTCAACATCTTAACTTTTTTGTTGAATAGGATTGAGTTCAATTCAGGATCATAGAGATTGGGCGTACCGACGCCAATTTTGGCCTGCCCAGTGAGTTTTAGCTTTGCTTCCTCTTTGATAACGAGATTTATGGCGACGTCGTCTGTAAATCTTTTATTTTTAAGGACTTTATAATGTTCGTGATTGTCGAGTACCTGAATGTCCTTTACCATTTTATGCGGGATTGTCCGTGTACCTACACCATAGCGATTTTCCAATAGATCGTCACCGTCAATGTAAAGTTTAGAAACGGTTTTGTCCTGGTATTTAATAAGACCCGATTCGGTAACTTCCATACCCGGAAGACGTTTGATTACGTCGCCTATATTTCGATCCTCTTCTTTGGCAAAAGATCCGACGTCGTAGGAGATCGTATCATTTGAACGGCTTACTTTAGGTTTGCTCTTTACAATGACATCTTGTAGTAGATTGGTTTTTGGTACGAGGGGTATCCGAAGATTGGATGTCTGCGTGCCAAGTTTGAGTTCAAATTTTTCGTAAGTAAGGTGATTGATCTGCAGGTAGAGGCTTGCATAGTCCTTTGTTAATGTAATTGTAAAACGCCCTTCTTTATCTGTCGGTTTGAAAGCGATGATTTTGTTGTCTGAAAGGATGTTGACACTGGCAAAGGGTACGGGATGTTGCGTCTTATCCACTTGGACCGTTCCACTAATCGTTTGCTGGGCAAAGGTTATTTGCCCAAGCAAAACGACTATAAATAAACATAAAAATACTTTCATTAAGGCGTCAGCTCTATCGGATTGTTGGTAACTTTTGAAGGTTTGTACTTATCGTCTCTTGAAATATTGAAACTCTTTATTTTTGACGGATCCAAAGCACCAGCAGGGGAGCCTCCTCCGGTGCCGGAACTGGATCTAACTGCAACCATACTTCCCGATGAACCTACACTGATGGTTCTGTTTTTTCCCGATTGGGCTTGCATATAAGCTTGTGGATTGGCCTTAAAGGCTTCCTGAACTTTTTTTACCTCTTCTGCAGTACTGACGATGGCGTTTTGCGGCAGGGCCACCGATGTTTTGCCATCCTCAATTTTGTCGAATCCGGCGTAAGCAAAAATCACCTCATTTTTTGTGTCACGGGCATCCAGAATTAGGCCAGGAAGACCATGGAGTTTCCACGGACCATAGGGAAACGGCAGTTCGGTTGTAAACCAGGCGATATAGGTTCGGCCTTTGAATGTTGTTTTTGCGTTCTGGCAATTGTAGCCACCAATTTCTTTGCGGTCACCCAGTATTTCCCAATCTTGAGTAGGGTAAGCTTGTGGAATGGCAAAATTGTCACTGGCAACGCTGACCACTTCGGTCATTTTGTTTTGATTGGCGTCTAATAAATAGGAGGAGCTCGATGGTGTCGAGCGCGTAGTAATGTTTAGTGTACCGTCGAAACTGGGGCCCTCCATTTGTTTTTTGACCTCATCTTGCATGCGCTTGGACGAATATGACGTGTAGTAGCTGGCCTGTTGATTCAGGTAAACGACTGTTTCATCGCGTATAAATTGATCCCGTTGGGTGCTATCATTTATATGCTTGAATTCGTAATGTACTTTAGCGATTGCTGGAGTACGCTCTTGTGCAAATAACAGCTGCGTCGCTAAGGATAATAGGAGTGGTAATGAATATTTCATAAATGTATGTTTATATCGTAAATATACGAAATATTCGTAATCATTAAAATTTATTCAAACTTTTCCTTGTAATCCTCCCTAGAGGAGGTTGCTGCAGGTGAAGAAATGTTTGATTTGTTAGCGATTTTTTTTGTTAACTATGTTGTATGGGTAGTAATATAAGCTTAGTAGACATATTTAGGCATATGCGCTATTGTTATCTTTTAAACACAGTCTCACCTGCAATTACTGTCCGTTCTGTTTTTACATTTCGCAGTTGCTCATTCGGGATTTTCAAGATATCCTTTTCGAGGATAACAAAATCGGCATCTTTTCCTACTTCGATACTTCCTCTTTTTTTCTCCTGAAAACAGGAGTATGCCGCCCAGATTGTCATTCCTTTCAAAGCGTCTTCACGGCTTATCGCGTCTTGGATCTGAAATCCGTCGCTAGGATATCCTTTTTTGTCGACGCGGGCTACTGCTGCGTGGAAACCATATAAGGGATTGAAATGTTCGACCGGAAAATCACTCCCCAAAGCGAGTTTTCCATATTCTTTCAACAGATGCTTATAAGCGTAAGCGCCTTTCATGCGTTCTTCACCGAGTCGATCTTTGGCCCAGTACATATCGGAGGTTGCATGTGTGGGTTGTACAGATGGTATGATTTGATACTTTCGAAACTTATCAAAATCTGCAGGCGATATAATTTGAGCGTGCTCGATTCGCCATCGACGATCGCCATTATTGTGGAGGTATTTGCCATAAATATCTAAGATAATACGATTGGCCGAATCGCCTATGGCATGGGTATTTGCCTGAAATTTACTTTCGGCAATCTGTTTGATCATTGCTTCGTATTCTTGAGGGCTATGAAGTAAAAAACCATGTGTAGGGGCATCATGGTAATGCGCGAGGAGGCAGGCACCACGGGATCCCAATGCGCCATCGGCAAGCAGTTTAAATCCTTTGATCTCGAAACGGTCTGTTTCATAGAAACCCTGATCGATAAATGACTTTATATTTTGAGGATTGCCTAGGATCATGGCATAATCTCTAATTTTCAACTGCCCTTCCCGATAGTATTTCTTGAGCAGATCGAGTCTTTCTTTTGATAAACCTGCGTCAACAATGGAGGTAAGACCAACGGAAAGGAGGGAGTCTTGCGTCCGCTTGAGCATTCTTAGATATTCTTTTTCACTCGGAACCGGAATTGTCTTATTGACAAGATCCATTGCATTGTCGATCAAGAGACCATTGGGAGTATTATTAGTCCCGCCGACCACACCACCGCGAATGATGGGGATACTTGTTAATTTTGCCCATTCGAGTGCTTTGGAGTTCGCAACCGCCGCATGATAATCTACACGTATGAGGTAAACGGGGATATCAGGGAAAGCTTTGTCGAGTAGGTCCTTGGTTGGGAAAGTTTTATCTTTCCAGCAATTTTGGTCCCAGCCACCACCGATCAGCCAAGTTTTGCCCGGGTTTTTTTGTTGATAGCTTTTGACACGTTGAATAACCTCCTCGAAAGAATCGGCGCCGTTTAGGTCAACTTGATCCATTAGTTCGGCTTCGTCAAATAAATGCGCATGGGCATCGTAGAATCCCGGATAAATGGCCTTCCCCTGTGCATCAATTTTTTCTATTGCTTTGTATTTTCGCTGTATTTCTTCATCGGAACCAATGGCAATAAACTTACCATCTTTGACAGCAAAAGCATGTGCTGTACTAAAAGCCGAATCTACAGTATATACTTGCGCATGATAAACAATAAGGTCCACTTTCGTTTGCGGTGAACATGATATGATCGTCAAGCAGAATAAAAAAATGATTATTGGGAAGGTTTTCATAACCTAAAAATAGGAAAAAGCTTTTAATAAACTGAAACTAGACTTGGGGCTAGGTCTGCTGGATATGCGGACTTGAGGTTTTGGCTGATCGAGTTGCTTTAGCTGATCGAATTGCTTTACGTGAGGCGCCTATGCTGAGTTGCCGCTGAAAGTTCGGACAGGAGACCATCTGTAAAGTTTTGAAAGGGGACGTGCAGGAAAAGTAATGAAAATACGAATTATCCAATAGACAAAAAAGGCTATCCAAATAACTTGGACAGCCTTTTTAATTCAAAAATCAAAATACGTGATTAACAGTACTCGTCAAATGCTGCAACTAAATTGTCAGCAATCATTTGTGCCGGGCGACCTTCAATCATATGTCTTTCAATCATGTGTACCAATTTCCCGTCTTTAAATAAAGCCATTGCTGGTGAAGATGGAGGGTAAGGCAACATGTAGTTACGTGCAGTGTTTACTGCATCCGTTTCCATACCTGCGAAAACAGTCACCAATTTTGCTGGGTGTTTTTCGTTTTTTACAGCGGCTTTTGCAGCAGGACGTGCATTTGCTGCAGCGCAACCACAAACAGAGTTTACAACCACAAAAACAGTTCCTTCTGATGCGATAGCCTGATCAACTGCTTCAGGTGTTTTTAATTCTTCGAATCCCGCATCAACTAATTCTTGACGCATTGGAGCTACTAAATATTCTGGATACATTATTTCTTAAGTAAAATGTTAATATTCTATTTCAATTGTGAATGATAAACTTTTTATCCCTGACCAGATCGGATCAGGCTCCATAAGTTCTACTTCATTTGTACAAATATAGCTGTAAAAGGCAGCTTCGTCAAGACACTTGTCTCAAATCAATGTCAGAAAATCTTTTACCGCATGAAGTCCATTTTCAAGGCGTTGCTCACCGAGCCCCGACACAATGCGATATGGTGCACGAAGAGCTGTTAATTCACTTTTCCAGATCCCCATGAAATGTTCACGCTGTTCGGGAAAATCCCGTAGTGGATCGTCCTGCCAGGGAAGATCGATATCCATAAGTAAATATATATCATAGCGATGTTGTTGAATTTTATGGGTCACTTCCGCTGGAGTATGGCCGAATAAATAATCAGACCAGATTTTTACGGTAAGGAAGGTCGTGTCACAGATGAGGAGCTGTCCTTGTGCTAAAGGGATCAGCGCTTCCTCCAAGGCGACCTGTCCATAAAACATATTGACTTCGTCCTGTAAGGTGTATTTATTGTTGAGGCTTTGGCAATAATAACGTGAATATTCGGGCACGCATACTGTCTGAAATTCCTTGGCAAGAAATTGTGCCATCGTTGATTTTCCGGTGGACTCGGGGCCAACAACGGCAATTTTTATGAAATCTTTTCCCACATCGATCGTTTTGATAGGCAATATTACGCAAAATTTTTATAGGTTTTCTGCCAATCGCGATAGCCATTCCAAGCGATGAGCGTGAAAACAAGGTAGAGTACTGCGGTCAGCATAAGGTCTTTGTGGATATAGAGCGGGATATAACAAATATCAACAAATACCCATAAGAGCCAGTTTTGAAGCACTTTGCGTGTCATCAGAAATTGAGCAACAAAACTTACGGACGTGCAGAAAGCGTCAATATAAGGAACATCGGAATTAGTCTTGCTATCGAGAAGGTAACCGATTGACAGGGTTAGGAAGAGGATTGCGAGTAAGCAAAGGAGCAACTGCCCCTTGCTGGCTTTGACGATGGGTTTCTTTTTTTCCTCTTTCCGTTTTATCCAATAATACCAGCCATAAACAGCAGTAGACAAAAAGTAGAATTGCAATACAGTATCTCCGTATAGTTTGGCATCATAAAACAGAATAGCATAGGACGCCACGCTGATGATACTAATCGGCCAATTCCATATATTTTGCTTAGCGGCCAAATAAACACAAAGAAAGCCTGTCAGTGTACCTAACCATTCGAGCCAAGAGGTCTGGGCAAATTGACGTGCAATCTGCTGAAAAAAATCCTGCATGTGGTGCATTAAAAATTACACCCTAAATATACAAAGTCCAGCCAATAGTCAGTAATTGTTTATCCAATAGTCGATTATTGAACCTGTTTATTGGCACAGTTGGTACTGGCAAAAGACTCCGGCTTGGCCTTAAAGACAAATCCCATACCCATAATATAGCCCATGGCTTCTTTTAGAGCGACGTTTGACTGGAAATTTGGATTGGTGTTGATGTCGGCGTGGACTTCGAGGTCCACTTTGTGTTTTTCGAGAAGGGGGCAGAGTTGATAGGCTATGTCGATGGATTTTTGCACTTCGAGCAGCATCCGCTCTTTAATGCTCATTCGGTGGTGCCTTTTGTCCCGTTGGATAAACATAAATCCCCCTTTATGTTCCCGGAGAAAGACGATGACTGTTGCGAAGTCGATGATGCCCCGCTTGACTTGGGAATCGGTGCCGATATAAACTTTGAGCTTATTCCCGAGGGCGTCTTCGCGTTTTATGACTTCTTCAACAGCATCGAAAATTGTGGAGCGAATGGATTCGCCATTGTATTTTTGCCATCTCATAGCGATATAAATTAGATATAACTAAATTCAACTTCATCATTGACATAAATTTACTGAATTTCAATGAGCTAAGTGTTAATTTAATTTTAAATAATTTATCCACATTAGTGGTGTTTTGCACCATAGGCCAAATCTCCAGCGTCGCCGAGGCCCGGTACAATATAGGCTTTGGAGGTCAGCTCGTGATCGACATCGCCTACCCAAATATGCGCTGTTGGAATGAAAGCCTGCACATGATTTATTCCTTCTTCGGAAGCGATGGCCGCAACAATGTGCAATTCCTTGATGTCATATTCGGCCAAGAGATCCCTGCAGCATAACACGAGACTTTTTCCTGTTGCCAGCATGGGGTCCACTACAATCACGGTGCGGTTGTCTAAATTGGGGGTATTTACATATTCCTTGTGGATCTCAAACTCGCCGCTTTTTTTGGTATGTCGATAGGCGGCAATAAACGTATTGTCGGCGCGGTCAAATACATTTAATAGTCCTTGATGAAAAGGAAGGCCTGCTCTCAAAATCGTAGCCAGTACGGGTTGTTCCATCAGGAGTTGAGTTTTGGCCACACCCAGCGGAGTTTCAACTTCAATGGGCGTATAGGTCATCGTTTTGCTGATCTCATAAGCGAAAATTTCACCCAATCGTTCCAAATTCCGGCGGAAACGCATGCGATCCTGTTGAATATGAATATCTCTCAACTCGGCGATAAAATGATTTGCAATGCTATTTTGGGTAGATAGAATAGTAACCATGACGTGTGTGCTAGTTCAGTGAAGCTAAAGATAATAAATAATCAATTGAAAGTAATAACATCTGCGGGATTATTATCGTTTGCGCTAAAATGGTAAAATTTTTAGTAAATTTGTTTTGCAACACTGCTGGATTTGGCCTGGATCGCATCTCGAAAAAACGTCCTGTTTGCAGATTTAAAAATCATCGGTTTAAAAAGAACAGTTTTGTGCTTGCCGCTCAAACTATTACTGGTGCAATGTTTGCTGGAAAAGGCCGAGATAGTTTTGTTTAAGAAATAGGAAGTATATGAAATTTGAATTGACATCAGAGTATAAGCCGACCGGCGATCAGCCAGAAGCCATTCGGCAATTGGTTGCTGGAGTAGAGCAGGCAGAGCAATATCAAACGCTTTTGGGGGTGACGGGATCAGGGAAGACCTTTACGGTGGCCAATGTGATTCAGGAAACGCAAAAGCCAACATTGATTTTAAGCCATAATAAAACATTGGCGGCTCAATTGTATGGTGAATTCAAGCAGTTCTTCCCACATAATTCAGTCAACTATTTTGTATCCTATTACGATTATTATCAGCCCGAAGCTTTTATTGCTTCTACCAACACTTACATCGAGAAGGATTTGGCAATTAATGAAGAAATTGAAAAGTTGCGCTTGGCCACCACCTCCGCTTTGATGTCGGGGCGTCGTGATGTCGTTGTGGTTTCTTCTGTGTCTTGTATCTATGGTATGGGAAATCCAGAGGATTTCTCCCGTTCTATCTTTCGATTCGGCGTAGGGATGACGATTACGAGAAATGCTTTTCTGCATAAATTAGTAGAAATTTTATATTCACGCACAACTACAGAGTTTAAACGGGGTACCTTTCGCGTTAAAGGAGATACTGTGGATATTTATCCAGCGTATCTGGATTTTGCAATTCGTGTGTCCTTCTTTGGGGATGAAATTGATGAATTGAGTGAGATAGATCCGGTATCTGGTAAAACGCTCCATAAAATGGAGGATTTAGCCCTTTTTCCGGCAAATCTTTTCGTTACGCCGAAGGAAAAATTTAAAGAATCGATTTGGGCTATTCAAGATGAACTGATGCAGCGCAAAACCCAACTGGAAGGTGAGGGCTTAATGCTCGAAGCAAAGCGTTTGGAGGAGCGTGTCAATTATGATTTGGAGATGATGCGGGAGCTGGGTTATTGCTCCGGAATAGAAAATTATTCCCGCTTTTTCGACGGTAGGCAGCCAGGAATGCGTCCTTTCTGTTTGCTGGATTATTTTCCGGAGGATTATCTATTGGTCATTGATGAAAGCCATGTGACCTTACCTCAATTGCGTGCCATGTATGGTGGCGACCGATCACGAAAAGTCTCCTTAGTGGAACATGGATTTAGATTGCCTGCGGCTTTGGATAACAGACCCTTAAACTTTCCGGAGTTTGAATCTTTGACAAACCAGACAATTTATGTATCAGCTACCCCTGGTGATTATGAACTGCAACAGACAGAAGGTGTGGTGGTTGAACAGGTGATTCGTCCTACGGGGCTTCTAGATCCGATTATTGAAGTGAGGCCAGCAATCAATCAGGTCGATGATTTCTTGGAAGAGGTGGATAAGACCATCAAAGAAGGTGGGCGTGTGCTGGCAACTACATTGACGAAACGTATGGCAGAAGAACTTTCCAAATATATGACCAAGCTGAACTTAAAAGTTCGTTATATACATTCGGAAATTAAAACCTTGGAGCGGGTTGAAATCTTACGCGGCCTTCGATTAGGTGAATTTGATATCTTGGTCGGCGTAAACTTACTGCGTGAGGGACTTGATTTACCCGAGGTCACACTCGTTGCTATTCTCGATGCAGATAAAGAAGGTTTTTTGCGTTCTGAACGATCGCTTATCCAGACAATCGGTCGTGCCGCCCGGAATGATAAAGGACGGGTTGTCATGTATGCCGATAAAATAACCGACAGTATGCGTGTGACGATCGATGAAACCAATCGTCGCCGAGACAAGCAGATGAAATATAACCAGGAGCATGGCATTACACCGCGTACTGTGGGCAAAACAAGAGAGGAGATCTTAGAACAGACTTCTGTAGCCGATTTCTCCGGTATTGAACCTAAAATCTATGTCGAACCGGATCCATCGCAGGCTGTTGCAGCTGATCCTGTCATGCAGTATCTCAGTGAGAAGGATCTGAAAAAAGCGATCGATAATGTGCGTAAAAAAATGGATAAAGCCGCGAAAGAAATGGATTTCTTGGAAGCTGCCAAATACCGTGATGAGATGTTCTCGCTCGAAAAACTTTATGAGGAACGGTTCTCCTTTTAAAGGAGCTTTTGTTTTCAGATGCCTATTTTTTGTGGGCGAAGTAGTTTTTTTTGTGTAAAATATCTTGTTCAATTGTTAACATATTTTGCGTAAATCAAATTCTTCTCAGTAAATTAGTGCTCAAATCTAAACTAAAGCGTACTAAAAAATGAAAAAGCCAATTCTTGTTGTCAAATTTGGATCGGCTTCTATTACCACGAAAGAGGGAGAAGTTGATGAACGTATTGTTTTGGAGATCGCTAGGCAAATTGCTTCCTTACAAAAGAAATACAATATTGTCTTGGTCTCTTCGGGTGCTGTAGCGGCTGGTAAACGGTTTCTCCCCAGTTATACGGGGACATTATCGCAACGGAAAGCCGCTGCCGCCATCGGTAACCCCATATTGATTAATACGTATTCAACCTACTTCAGACCGTTTAAAATTTCGTTGGCTCAAAGTCTATGTGAGCGACATCATTTTTCAAACCGGGATCAATTTCTGCAATTGAAAAATACCTACGAGGAATTGTGGCGGAACAACGTTATTCCCATCGCCAATGAAAATGATGTGGTGAGTAATAAGGAACTGAAATTTTCAGATAATGATGAACTGGCTACATTAATTGCCGTTGGTTTTGGGGCTGAAAAATTGCTGTTCAGCACTTCCGTACCCGGCGTGTTGGATGCAAACAATAAAATTATACCACAAATCGAAACTATTGATCGGGATATCTTAGGCTTAGCGAGAAAAGATAAGTCGTCCGTTGGATTGGGTGGAATGACCTCGAAATTGAATTTTGCCCGATTGGCCAATCAGATGGGGATTGCTGTAGTAATTTTTAGCATGCAAACTGAGGATGCCATCCAGAAAGCAGTGAAACATGAGACTGGTACCTTGTGTCTACCTGAAAGCAAAAAAATATCATCCCGTAAGAAGTGGCTTGCGAGCGGGAGTTTAATTAAAGGAGAATTGATGGTTGACCGCGGAGCAGAGGAAGCGTTATTAAAGCACAAAAGTCTACTGGCCGTCGGTGTTACTCGCATCGTCGAGCATTTTGAAAAGGGAGAAGTGTTAAATATTGTCAATCTAGACGGCTTAACTGTGGCCGTTGCCCGGGCGAAAATGGATTCGTCCGCTTTATCTCAGTCCAGTAAAAAAAATATAGAAATTGCACACGCAAATGATATCGTCTTGTTATGAGTGAATCCATTATAAAACAACTTCAGGCAGCAGCCAATGCTAAAAATGTATTGCAGAAGCTAGCATCTGAAACCAAAATAACGCTTTTAAATGCTATTGCAGATGCGCTTGTCGAACAGGAGTCGGTTATATTACAGGCCAATAAAAGTGATTTGGACCGCATGTCTGATGAAGATCCTAAAAAAGACCGTCTCTTGCTCAATGGTGATCGCCTAAAAGGTTTGGCCGACAGTGTCAAGCAGATAGCACAGTTGGCAGACCCAACAGATCAGTTATTATTGAAAAAGCAATTACCCAATGGATTAGAAATAGAAAAGATCACGGTTCCGCTTGGCGTTGTTGGTGTGATCTATGAATCGCGGCCTAATGTGACGATAGATGTCGCTGCTTTATGTATTCAGTCGGGCAATGTTTGCTTATTGCGGGGTGGTTCCGATGCATTACATACCAATGAAGTGCTTTTGAAAGTCATCCATGATATCTTGGAACAGCATGGTATTGCAACAACTATTGTGCAACTGTTGCCTGTGGATAGGAAGCATGTTTCGGAATTATTGGAAGCTACCCAATATGTGGATATTATCATCCCGCGTGGGTCGCAGTCATTGATCAATTTTGTGCGGGAAAATGCCAAGGTACCTGTGATTGAGACAGGGGCAGGAGTATGCCATACGTATGTCGACTGTACCGCAGATTTGGATATGGCAGCGAGGATTGTCGCAAATGCTAAAATTTCTAGACCTTCTGTCTGTAACTCCTTGGATACAGTTTTGGTCGATAAGGATGTTGTAACGGAATTTTTAGTTAAACTGGCTCCGTATCTCGAAGAGGCCCAAGTTGAAGTTTTTGCTGACGCGACTGCCTATCAGGTACTAAAACATGAAAATTTTTCAAATTTAAAGCGAGCAGAAGCGGCGGATTTTGGAAGGGAATTTTTAGATTTGAAATGTTCGGTAAAAACCGTTGCCGGTTTGGATGAAGCGCTGGAACATATTGGAACATATTCTTCCAAACATTCGGAGTGCATCGTCTCTTCCAATGAACTTCATATTGAACAGTTTTTAAATACAGTGGATGCCGCTGCGGTGTATGCCAATGCGTCGACACGTTTTACAGATGGCGGAGAATTTGGACTTGGGGCTGAAATAGGAATTTCTACTCAAAAATTACATGCACGGGGACCCTTTGCATTGGAAAAGTTGGTTACAGAGAAATGGATTGTCCGTGGGAACGGTCAGATTCGATAATAGATCTATACGATGGGAATAAGTTTTAAAAGAGATTTGATGGTACGCTGGGTGGAGGACATTGGGAAGTTTCTGCGGATATGGATTGACGGTTACGATGCTTTTGCTGAACCAGAAGATCCGGCCCAGTTTGCCGAAGCTTATCAGAAGTTTTTTGAAAGGGATCGGAGTTTTTATTTGAGTATTTCCGAAGATGAGCTCACAACTTATGCAAAAAATGACCTGGATGCGCAACAATTACATCCACTTGCGCTGACCCTGTTGTTTGACGGTCTCAATGCCAGAGATGGCAGCCAGGAAAATCTGCTTCGTAAAGCAAAGTTAATTTTGAATCTAGCCATGGCTGAAACGGCGAGCTTTGCCTTTCAGGATTACCAGTATTTAGCCATGATTGATGATAAATTGAAAACTATAAACTAGGGTAGCGAAGTGTCTGCTAAGTTTATTATTGAATTGCTATAGAAACTTCGAGTTGTAATATGAACGATACTGCGCTTAGCAGAGAAAATAAACAGGAGCTGTCAGTTATTAAACTGGAAGTGAGTATGCTTACACAATGGCTGACAGTACATCAACTGCAGCCATTGTTTTAAGGGAATGCTACCGCAAGATCTCTCGGGCGATCACCAGGCGTTGTATCTCAGAGGTTCCCTCATAGATTTGCGTGATTTTTGCATCACGCATTAGCCTTTCAACATGATATTCTTTTACGTACCCATAGCCACCGTGGATCTGTACAGCTTCTACCGTGTGTTTCATGGCAACTTCAGACGCATGTAATTTGGCCATTGCTGCTTCTTTACCGTAGGGAAGTCCCTTATCTTTAGTCCAGGCTGCTTTATATGTCAAAAGCCTAGCGGCCTCGATCTCGACCTCCATATCGGCCAATTTAAACTGTATGGCCTGATGGTCCGAAATCGGCTTTCCAAAGGTCTTTCGCTCTTTTGAGTACGCCAAAGCAAGGTCATAGGCACCAGCAGCTATTCCTAAGGCCTGTGCTGCGATGCCAATACGACCGCCATCGAGGGTTTTCATCGCAAATTTAAATCCGAAGCCATCCTCTCCAATACGATTTTCTTTGGGAACCTGAACATCGGAAAATAGGAGTGAGTGCGTATCTGAACTGCGGATGCCCAATTTGTTTTCTTTCGGGCCAATGGTAAATCCAGGCAGTCCTTTTTCAACGATTAAAACATTGATTCCTTTATGCCCTTTTTCAGGGTGTGTCTGTGCAATGACAAGATAGATGTCGGCGTGCCCCCCATTCGTGATCCAGTTTTTTGTGCCATTTAGTAGATAATGATCGCCTTTATCTTCTGCAGTTGTATGTTGTGACGAGGCGTCAGACCCGGCTTCGGGTTCGGATAGCGCAAATGCACCCAATTTCTCCCCCTTTGCTAGTGGAACCAGGTATTTTTGTTTTTGTTCTTCCGTCCCGAAAGCATGAAGTCCATATAATACAAGGGAATTGTGAGCGGAGACAATAACGGCCGCAGAGGCATCAATTTTGGCAATTTCTTCGAGAACAAGAACATAGGCCAACGTATCCATGCCCGCCCCACCATAAGCTTCGGGGGTCATGATACCCATAAATCCAAGTTCGCCCATCTGTTTGACAAAATCAGTGGGAAATTTAGCGGATTCATCGCGTTCTATTGCCCCAGCCTTTAGTTCCTGGGCGAATTCCCGCGCTGCGTCGCGGATCATTTTATGTTCTTCGCTTAATTCAAAATTCATGGTATTCCTATTTTTGGTTTATCAGTTACCAAACCGATAACTAGTTATCTAATACGGTTTGCTGTCAAAAAGTTTTTTCCAGCACATCATCAATTTAGAAGCTTAATGTAAAGCTATACCCAAATATACAAATATATATTATGCAAGCATAGTAATTAGGCGAATAACTTTTTTATCCTTTCGGGCTAACCCGAGGGGATAATGAGATCGTAGAATTTTCACAGATTTTGAGTGCACATCATCCGTTCAGAACATTTCAAGCCGCAGATAAAAAGATACTTCTTAGTTGCACGGTGGATAAGTTGACCTTAGTTTTTTCATATTACTTTAAAAAAATGAAGAATTACTTGTTTGCTAAATTTAATCTACTATATTTGTAGACTATATAATGTAAACACCTTTAAAAAAATAAGATTATGAGTTTAAGATTAGGAGATGAAGCGCCAAATTTTAAAGCGCAAACAACCATTGGTGAAATAGACTTTCACGATTATATTAAAGATAGCTGGGTCGTTTTCTTTTCACACCCGTCAGATTATACTCCGGTATGTACCACAGAGTTGGGGCGCACAGCAAAGTTAAAATCGGAATTTGACAAAAGGGGGGTAAAAGCCATTGCGCTGAGTGTAGATAATGTAAACGATCACTTAAACTGGATCAAGGATATTAATGAGACACAACATACAGAAGTGAATTTCCCGGTTATCGCCGATGAAGATCATCATGTGTCCGAATTATACGATATGATCCACCCGAATGCTTCTGCAACAGCTACTGTGCGTTCGGTATTCATTATAGGGCCTGATAAAAAGATTAAATTGACCCTGACATATCCAGCCTCAACAGGTCGTAATTTTGACGAGATTTTACGCGTTATTGATTCTTTACAGTTAACGGCAGATTATCAAGTAGCTACACCTGCAGATTGGAAGCATGGGGAAGATGTTATTGTTGTTCCGGCGATAAAGACTGAAGACATTCCTGCGAAATTCCCGAAAGGATATAAAGAGATCAAACCATATTTGAGAACAACACCCCAACCAAATCTATAGTTTGAGGCGTCTGGAATTACCCATAAAAAAAGGCAACGTTTTTTTCAACGTTGCCTTTTTTATTTGGTTTCAAATGCAGTTAATAGACTTTAACCATGTAGATATAGTCTTGCATTTTCTTGATTTGTTCTGTTCTTGGTAAACCCGCCAAGCTGTTCTTTTTGTTGATCTTAAGCCCTGTAACCAAAGAATCCGTTGGAATCTCTGCTAACGCATTCAAGATTGATTTTGTTTTGATTGCAAAGGCTGCACCATCAATTCCACGTTGCTTTCCAGAAATAATACCAATAACGTTACCTCTGCTATCCAATACAGGACCGCCACTATTACCTGGATTGACTGGTACGGAAATCTGATACGCGATGGTATCACCGGCATAACCAGTTGATGAACTTAGGTATCCTTGACCATATACGGCTTCATCTCGCGGAAAGCCGATGGTATAGATATCTTCACCAAGATCTGAAGTTGATGTTTTAAATGTGTACGGTAAGCTCTTAACTTTTTTAAAGTTCTTATCAGCGATGTACAAAATAGCCAAGTCTTTGCTAGGATCAGTATGTACGATTTGTGCTTTATAGGATTCGCCTTTATTATTTTGCAAGTAAATCGAATCTGCACCACTAACAACGTGGTAGTTAGTGACAACATAACCATCTGTTGTCAACATAAAGCCTGTTGCGCCAAATTGGCTTTCAGCACCTTTCACTGATTTTTTGTCGTTGATATCTTTGATTGCAGCATTGTGGGCATTGACGTTCTTTTTGACATTGTTCATGTCTCTACGCAATGCACTGTAATCGGAAGAAGCCTTTTCGAGGTTGCTGTAATAACCGCTCAACCATAATGTGCCAAATACCGCAAATACCGCGACTACTGCAGCGACCAAAGAACTGGCTTTGATACGTTCCCAAAGAGAAATCACCGTTGACTGCTTCATTGGTACGACCTTAGTCGTTTTACTTTGGGTTTTATGGTATTCTTTTGCTGATTGTGCCAATACATTTTTGAAATCTATCCGATGGCTAGTTTCTTTCATATGGGCAACAAATTCGCGGTGTTGTTGTAATTGGGCAGCATAGGAGGGGTGTTCAGCACAGAAAGATTCAAATGCAGCTTGTTCCTCGGCCGATAATTCGCCGCGAAGATATTGATCTGCTAATTCGAAAAATTCTTTTTGATTCATTGTTCCCATGGTGTTACTCAAATTTTAATCTGTTGAAAAAAATATTTTTTTCAGCCGTTGCAGGCATTTATACTTCTGAGTCTTGGCATTATCTGTATTGGTATAACCAAATTTTTCACAGATATCCTGCATCGAATGGTTTAAGATGTAGAAATCGTGTAAGATTGTCTTACAGGGTTCTCCCATTTTCTCTAAGGCAAGCTCCATTTGGTCAAACTTTTTTTCAAGTTCTTGATGCTGTTGTAGATCATCTTCCTCAAATAAGGAATCTTCATAACCGCGAATGTCACTATTGCCAAAACCAGCACGATTGAGTTGCTTAAGCCAAAGCCTTCTGCAAATCGAGTAGAGATATGTTTTAAGTTTGCTGCTGAGCTCAAAGTTCCCTTTGGAAACTTTATCGTAGAGCACAATCACAGCTTCTTGAAAGATATCTTTCGCTTCATCCTCCCTTCCATTATTTTGCAAGATCATATGGCTTATAGACGGATAGTAACGCTTATAGATAGCATCTATCGCCAAGCTGTTGCCGTCTTTGATGCCTTCAATGATTTGCTCATCATTTTCTAGCAGGACTGATTTACTGAATTTACTCACCTATTAATACCTTAATGCTTAAATTGTAACCCTTTGAAAAATAAAATTATTCGAAATAATTTCAAACGCCAACTTTTATTTGTTTAAAGCGAAATCTATCCAAAAATACTGCTTATTACTGACAACCGAAAGCATTTGTTTTTTATTGGAATAGTACGGTCTATTTCTTAGCGCGGCAAGTTTCCTTTGCATCTTTTTTTGATGTTGTTACTTGCTTTGCTGCATAGCTGCCAGAAGAACTACCCTCGACTGATGAAGCACACGAAATTGAGCGAAAGGATTTTCGATTGTATCGAAAAAGTTTCGCAATCGAGTGCTTTCATAATCTGCTTGTTATTACTCCAAAATGAAGTTACATTTGGTTTCCTAGTCTAAATTGTTCAACGACATTATGTTAAGAAAATCTCTTATTTTTTCAACGATTCTAGCCTCCTTGCTATTCCTGAACACAAGTTTCACGATAGGGCAGACCACCACATCCGCTATCGACGGTTTTCAGTACGGAACATTACAGTCTCCAAAAGGGAATGAGTGGGAATCTCCCCAACTATTATCACTAAATAAAGAACTGCCACATGCTTCGTTCTATTCTTTTAAAAACGTGCAGAGTGCAAGAAAAGTACTTCCCGAGCACAGTAACTATTGGATTTCGCTCAATGGATCCTGGAAATTCAACTGGGTGAAGACTCCGGAGGAGCGGCCGAAGGATTTTTATCATCCTACATATGATGTTGGTGGCTGGGAATCGGTGCCTGTGCCCATGAGCTGGAATATTTTTGGTATACAAAAGGATGGCAGCTTAAAGTATGGCGTGCCTATTTATACCAACCAGCGCGTTATCTTTCATCATCAGGTAAAGGTCGGTGATTGGAAAGGTGGGGTCATGCGTACACCAGCCCAAGATTGGACGACTTATGTTTATCGTAATGAAGTTGGATCTTATCGACGCAACTTTACAGTCCCCACCGACTGGGACGGCCGCGAGGTATTTATCAATTTTGATGGTGTGGATTCTTTTTTCTACCTATGGATCAATGGCAAGTATGTCGGTTTTTCTAAAAATTCAAGAAACGTTGCGTCTTTCAACATCTCACCTTACTTAAAAAAGGACGCTGACAATGTGTTGGCTGTTGAAGTCTATCGTAGTTCCGATGCTTCTTTTTTGGAAGCTCAGGATATGTTTAGGCTGCCCGGTATATTTCGTGATGTCTCCCTGACTTCAACGCCAAAGGTGCAGATTCGTGATTTGGCGGCTATTCCAGATTTGGATAGCAATTACGAAAATGGTTCCTTGAAAATTACGAGTACGGTACGCAATCTTGGCAATAGAAAAGCTGAAGGCTATAAACTCGTTTATTCACTCTATAAGAATAAGCTATATAGTGACGAGAATACCTTTGTAGACCAGGCAGAAGCAGCTGCAGCTGTGCCAGTCCTCGATGGTCAAGTTTCCAACAGCATCACAGCAACGTTGAATGTGAAGAATCCAAATAAATGGTCGGCAGAGTTACCATATCGGTATACTTTGGTGGCTGAATTGAAGGATAAGAAGAACAAAACTGTTGAAACTGTTTCCACCTATGTTGGATTTAGAAAGGTTGAAATTAAAGATACCAAGGCCGCGGATGATGAATTTGGGCTGGCTGGACGCTATTATTATATCAACGGCAAAACAGTTAAGCTAAAAGGGGTCAACAGGCACGAGACCAACCCGGAGCATGGGAAAGTGGTGACGAGGGAACAGATGGAAGCTGAGGTAAAATTGATGAAAAGGGCCAATATCAACCACGTTCGTAATTCGCATTATCCAGAACCTGCCTATTGGTATTACCTATGCGATAAATATGGAATTTATCTGGAGGATGAAGCCAATATTGAAAGTCACGAGTATTATTATGGAAAAGAATCTCTCTCGCATGTTCCTGAATGGAAGAATGCACATGTGGCCCGTAATATCGAAATGGTGCATTCGACCATCAATCATCCGGCTGTCGTCATTTGGTCTTTAGGAAACGAAGCTGGTCCCGGCGATAATTTTGTGGCAGCCTATCAGGCCATCAAGAAAATCGATACTTCAAGACCTGTTCAATACGAGCGTAACAATGCAATCGTAGATATGGGATCCAACCAATATCCGTCAATTGACTGGGTCAGAGGTGCTGTAAAAGGTACCTATAAATTAAAGTATCCTTACCATATCTCTGAATATTCACATTCCATGGGGAATGCTGTTGGTAACTTAATTGATTATTGGGAAGCCATCGAATCGACAAACTTCTTTATGGGCGGAGCCATCTGGGATTGGATCGATCAGGCGATGTATTATTACGATAAAAATACAGGAGAACGCTTTTTGGCCTATGGTGGTGATTTTGGGGATAAACCCAATGATGGAACTTTTGTCAATAACGGGTTGATCTTTGCCGATATGAAACCTAAGCCACAGTATTATGAGGTAAAGAAAGTATACCAAAATGCGGGCGTAAAGGCCGTTGATATGCAACAGGGTAAAATTGAACTATTTAATAAAAATTACTTTAAGGACCTATCCGATTATCAGGTACAGTGGTCGTTATTCAAAGACGGTGTAGAAGTCACAAATAGCCAAGGCACGATCAGCACGGCGGATTTGCCTAATGCGCGCCAACGCAAGCAGTTTGTATTGCCGATAAATTACGCACAGTTAGATGCTGGATCGGAATATTTTGTGAAAGTCCAATTTATACTCCATGAAGATAGGCCATGGGCAACAAAAGGTTTTGTCCAGATGGAGGAACAGCTTTTTGTCAAAGCTGCTGAAAAGAAACCGCTGATTTCATCTGTTGCAAAAGGGGGAGCTCCGGTACTTTCCAAAGAAGGTGATTTGCAGGTGGTGAAGGGAGATCAGTTTATCGCGAAGTTTGATAATAAAACAGGCTCAATATATAATCTAACGTATGCCGGTAAACAAATTATCCTCGATGGCGAAGGGCCAAAATTGGATGCACTACGTGCCCCGGTTGACAATGACAACTGGGCTTACCAACAGTGGTTTGAAAAGGGATTACATAACCTGAAACATAAGGTTTTGTCGTCAAATAGCTATACCAAGAAAGATGGAACAGTTGTATTGGCATTTACAGTTGAATCGCAAGCGCCTTATGGTGCGTCTTTGTTAGGTGGAACTTCGGGAACCTACACCCTTAAAGCACACAAAGACAAACCTTTTGGTAAGGACGACTTTAAATTCACAAGCAATCAGATCTGGACCATCTATAAGGATGGCTCCATAGAATTATCTTCGAGTATTACATCTAATAATGCGAGTATTGTCTTAGCGCGACTGGGCTATTCTTTGCAACTGCCTGCTGAATACAGCAACTATAGTTATTATGGCCGTGGACCGATCAACAATTATGCTGACCGGAAGACTGCTCAATTTATTGAAATGCACAGAAGCACCGTTAAAGATCAGTTTGTGCCGTGGCCCAATCCGCAAAGTATGAGCAACAATGAAGATGTGCGTTGGGCAGCATTGACAACGAATAATGGACAGGGAGTTGTTTTTGTTGCGAAAGAACATTTAGCAACCTCGGCTTTGGAATATAGTGAGCTTGAATTGACGTTTGCACCACATCCTTACCAATTGCCAAAGAGTTCGGGCGTGCACGTACATCTTGATGCCGCGGTAACCGGATTGGGTGGCAACAGCTGCGGACAAGGGCCTCCGTTGGAAAAAGACCGAGTGAAAGCGGTGCCTACGTCTATGGGCTTTATTATCCGTCCGATTCAGAACCATGATATGATGGAGAAGGTTCAGGTAGCGACTGCAGGAGATGCGCCAATATCAATCGTGAGAAGTTCCAATGGTGAGGTTTCCATGCTAGCAGGAAATAAAAGTGAGCCTGTATTGTACAGTTTGAACAACGCAAAGCCAAGTATCTACAAAGCACCCTTTGATTTACGGGCCGGTGGTAGCGTAACCGCTTGGTATCAGCATAATGAGAAATTAAAGGTAACACAACAATACACAAAAATCGAGACTATTCCAATGGAAGTTGTCTTTGCTTCAAGTCAGGAAACTGGTGAAGGTGATGCCAAGAATCTATTGGATGGAGATCCATCTTCGATCTGGCATACGATGTATTCGGTAACGGTAGCTCAATATCCGCATTGGGTTGATTTTGACGCTGGAAGTAACAAAACAATTAAAGGGTTCACTTTCCTACCCAGACAGGATGGGCCGAATGGTGATATTAAGGATTACAAAATTCAAGTGAGCAAGGATGGCAAGAATTGGGAAGACGTGATGTCGGGATCTTTTGAACGGAATAAAAAACTAAAAACGGTTCGATTTGAGAGGCCTGTAAAGGGACGTTATATCCGTTTTACAGGGCTTAACGCACAACGGGGTGATGATTATGCATCATGTGCTGAATTTATAGTGATAGCGGAGTAAATAAATAATTTGATGTATACCGGCCAGTATGCTGCAACGACAGCATACTGGCTTTTTTATTCACACAATACATGGCTTTCGTCAGCACAACGCAATTAGGAGATCCGCGGCGGATTCTCAAAACTGCACGATTCTGCGGACGCTTGTCAATACGAATTAAAAAAGTGGAAGTAGGCTTATCAAAGCAAAAAAAAAGCATCACTTAGTTATAAGTGATGCTTTTTTTGTTGGCGGTCTGGACGGGACTC
>DLST01000016.1:32385-334191 GCA_002500745.1 Sphingobacterium sp. UBA7855
ACCAGCTGAACTACCAGACCTAAAAATCTTAAAAACTTATTTTGTTAAAGAACGTAAGAGATTACTCTCTCTTTTGAAGCGGTCTGGACGGGACTCGAACCCGCGACCCCATGCGTGACAGGCATGTATTCTAACCAGCTGAACTACCAGACCTCAACCCTTCTCCTCAGAAGGTGTGCAAATATAGCGTTTGTTTACGTATCTGCAAAGATTTTTTGAAAAAAAACTAATCTACTTGGCCGTCTTTCATCTTCTCTGCATTCTCTGCAAATTGCAGTGCATCGATAATTCCTTGAATATCACCGTCCATAATTGCCGGTAAGTTGTACATTGTCATTCCGATACGGTGCTCGGTCACTCGACCTTGTGGGTAATTATAGGTACGAATCTTTGCCGAACGGTCTCCTGTTGATACCAATGTTTTTCTTTTTGCGGCGATGTCGCCGTTCTTTTTGTTCAACTCGAGCTCGTAAAGTTTGTTACGCAACATCTCCATCGCTAACTCACGGTTGGCCAATTGGGAACGTTCGACCTGACAAACAACAACGATACCCGTCGGTTTATGTGTTAATTGTACTTTTGTTTCTACCTTGTTGACGTTCTGTCCACCGGCACCTCCCGAACGGGACGTCTGTAATTCAATGTCACCTGGATTTATCTCAACATCCACATCTTCCGCCTCAGGAAGAACTGCTACTGACGCTGCGGACGTATGTACCCGACCTTGTGTTTCAGTATCTGGAACGCGTTGTACGCGGTGTACACCTGATTCGTATTTCAGTTGTCCATAAACGTCTTCACCGATTACCTTTAATATTACCTCCTTGTAACCGCCAGAAGTTCCTTCGGTAACATCCATGACCTCATTACGCCAACCTTTCGTCTCAAAATAACGGGTGTACATGCGATAGAGGTCGCCAGCAAATAAAGCTGCTTCATCACCGCCCGATCCCCCACGAATTTCGATAATGGCGTTTTTCGCGTCTTCAGGATCCTTCGGAATCAACATTAAGCGAATTTCTTCCTCTTTTTCTTCTTTTGCTACGTATAAAAGATCCAATTCCTCTTTAGCCATCTCACGAAGTTCTTGATCCTTCTCGTTCATGATGATGTCCTTATTAGTGTCAATATTGCTGACCATATTTCTGTAAATATGGTACTGATCCACAATCTTGCCCAAATCTTTGTATTCTTTATTCAATTTGGCAAAACGTTTCATATCTTGCATGGTTTCAGGGTTGCTCAATTCAGCTTCCACTTCTTCCCATCTTTCCTTTATCGCTTGTAATTTGTCTAACATATTTCAAAAATGCTTCTTCTAGGAATGTATGCCCTAGGTTACTATTGAGTGTACAAAAGTAAGGAAATTTTGTTGCTTTTAAACTACCTAGCCGGCTATTAATGAGAGGAAACTGCTTTTAGTCCCACAATAGAGGCAATGAGTGTGAAAATAAAGAATATGCGCCAGAAATCTGCTGGCTCCTTGAAGAAAATGATTCCCATTAAAACTGTTCCTACGGCACCGATGCCAGTCCAAACAGCGTAAGCTGTACCTAGCGGAAGTGTCTGTGTAGCTTTGATCAATAAGCCCATACTCGCAAAAAGGAAGACCACAAAGGCCCCATACCAAAGCCATTGTCCAGTCCCCGTTGCATCTTTCGCTTTGCCCAAACAGGTGGTGAAACCAATTTCACATAATCCACCCAATATTAAAAATATCCAGTTCATACCCTTTTCTTTGTTTATAGACAAAGTTCCTTCTTTTGGGTGATAATAGTTTTTACAAATGTTAAAAATTTGCATGAATATTCGCTCGAATCCGACTTAAAGTAACTTGACTGACACCAAGATAGGAGGCGATGTAACCCAGTTTGATGCGCTGGATATATTGGGGATATTTTTGAAGTAACTCGGCATAGCGCTCTTGGGCAGTATTAAAGAGCTTGGACATGGTTCGTTGTTCGGCCTTGATGAATTCGAGTTCAGCCATCTTTCTTCCCCAGTTGGCAATCGCGATATCATTTTCATAGAGCTCAAAAAGCTGTTGTTGGTTAATGCGATAAACAACACTGTCTTCCAGCAAATCGATGTTTTCGTAACCTGGGGTATCATGCACATAACTATTCATGGAAATGAGTGTTCCACCGGGTGAAACAAAATCAAGGGTAATCTGACGTCTGGGCGTCTCGTAATAAACCCGGGCTAAACCCGAGGCCAAAAAATAGATGTCTTTTTGCGTTTTGTCCTGTTCGATCAATAGGGTATTTCTTTTGACTGTGATCTTTTTACTAAGCTGCTCCAATTTTGAAGTGCTTTCTACCGAAAGAAAGTGATAACCATTCAGGCAATCGGATAGCGAAATTAAGGTCTGCCCGCCCATTTCTCCAAACGTAAAGTTTCACCATCCCACACCGCATAGGTATGGTAGTTTATCCATTCGCCTAAATTTATGATGCGGCTATTGGCATTCAGGTTAATGTCATAGGGAAGATGTCGATGTCCAAAAATATAATAGTCGTGATGCTGTATGGACTCAACTTCCTTCGCATAGCCAATTAGCCATTCTTTTTCTTCACCCAAAAACTTTTCGTCCTCATTATTCGAAAGCCTGCTATGTTTTGACCAGCGTGTCGCGATTCCAATGCCGAGATTTGGATGTAAACGTGCAAATAACCATTGACAGATGCGGCTCCGAAATATTTTTTTGAGTATTTTGTATTTATAGTCTCCCGAACCTAAACCATCGCCGTGGTGAATATAGAACTTTTTGCCATTGAGCTGCAGTTCCAATTCATCGTCTACGATTTTTACGTTCAATTCCTCTTTAAGATAATCAAACATCCACATATCGTGATTCCCTTTAAATAGGGTAATGGGAATGCCCAGGTCCGATATTTCTGCTAATTTACCCAAAAAGCGGATGTAACCTTTCGGAACAACCGTGGTATATTCAAACCAGAAATCAAAAATATCACCAACAAGATAGAGCTGTGCAGCATCTGTTTTGATCTGTTCTAGCCACTGTATAATTTGCAGCTCCCTTTCCCGTGAACGTTCCAACGGATACGATCCAAGATGAAAGTCGGAGGCAAAATAAATTTTTGTTCTTGTTGACATGTGGCCAAAACTAAAAAAAATGGCGGCGAATACAAAATTCGCCTCCACAATATAATTTGCTATGATTTAGATAATTCAGAGATGAGCGCCTTTAGATATTCCGTGGCATCGGGATCAATGCGCTTCAAAGACTGCTGAAGTTGATCGGGATAAGCACTTTTTATCGCCATGATTGAACTTGCGATAACCATATAGGATTTGTCGTTTACAGCTTTCAGAATTAGGCTTTTGTATTTTTTGTCTTTAGTCTGCGCAAGCTTTTGAATGGCAGAGGCGCGGATAACAGAGGCTTCGGATTGCTCTGCAAGTGTCGAGATTGTTTTTTCTGTTGACTTGCGGACGGCGGGATTGCTTAGATCGAGACCTTGAATTGCTGTTGCAGCAAGGTCGGGATCGGTATCCTTTAAAGCTGCTGTTAGGATTTGCTGGCTGATGGTATTTGTCGGATTTTTTGAGGCGTAGGCAATCGAACCGACGCGGTTGGCAAAGGAAGGTGCATGCTCATATTGATACAGATAGTCGGCAGCTGACTTATCGATTTCAATTTGACCAACGAGCACTTTTTCGGGATCAATATCGATAAATTCGACAGCAGCAGGTACGGGAATCATCAATTGAGCATTCCGCTTGTTGAGTTGGAAGTTCTGTCTGATCTTTCCATTTTTTGTATAGATATCGACGACCAATGGAAGTTGGAATGTCTGCACGGTAGAATCTTGAATTTGGGCTACGTTCAGTATGACACTGTTCTCTCCAGTTCTTGTCGTGATCTTCAAAATTGGATGCCCACCTTTGTAATACCATTGATTGAAATACGGAGCCCAGTCTTTGCCAGTCACCTCTTCCATAGCGAGGCGGAGCTGTTGCGGTTCGCCGGTTTTAAAAGAATTATCTGTCAAATATTTTTTTAGCGATTGATAGAATGCTTCATCCCCCATCTGTGCTTTTAGGGCATAGAGAATCAATGATCCTTTCGCATAGCTGATGTTATCGAACATATCTTCTTTATCGTGATAATAATAGCGTGCTAAAGCTGCACTCTTTCCATTTTTAGTCGTGTTAAGGTAAGACTGGAGTTTTTCAAACCTCGATTTATCGCCACGATCTTTACCTCCGTCGTGTTCACGCCAGATAACCTCGCCGAAAGTAGCGAAAGATTCATTCATGGTCAGATTGGACCAAGATTCTGCGGTGACCAAATCGCCAAACCACTGGTGAAAAAGTTCGTGTGCGATCGTTCCCTCCTGATTATCGTCCAACAATTCACGTTTCGTCTTTTGTACATGTTCACCGTGCAATGTTGCACTGGTGTTTTCCATTGCACCTGAAACATAATCACGACAAACAATCTGTGCATATTTATTCCATGGGTAAGGGACACCCAGCGTTTTGCTATAAAAGTCCATCATGGCCGGCGTCTTCCCAAAAATGTCCTTGGCATAGGGCGCATATTTCGGCTCTAGGTAATAGTCAACAGGGATATTATTGTACTTATCGGCATAGATTTTGAAATCGCCAACGGCCATCATAAACAAGTAGGGGGCATGTGGTAGATCCATTTTCCAGGTATCCGTGCGTGTACCATCCTGATTCTTTTGTTGGTTTATCAACGCTCCGTTCGATAAACTCACATAGTTATCAAGGACAGTCATCGAGATTTCGGCGGTGGTCTTTTGATTTGGACGGTCGATGGTGGGAAACCATGCTGAAGACGCTTCGGTTTCACCTTGTGTCCATATCTGGCGCGGTTTATTTGGCGTACGCTCATCAGGATTGATAAAGTAAAGTCCTTTTGCATCATTGATTGCTGCACTTCCCTGTGCTTTTAATAAGTTGGGCTTTGCAGTATAATCGAGGTATATCGTGTACTTTTCTTTTGCGAGATACTTGCGGTCGAGTTTGATCAAAATCGAGTTGTTGTCATAGCTGTATTTTAATGGGACTAACTGCTGGTCATTAACCAAAGACACCTGTTTGATATCCATTCCTTTTGCATCGAGGCGGAGGGAGTCTGTCGGGTAAAAATGGGGTTGCAATGTAACCCACTCTTTTCCGTAGAGGAATTGATTTGTATAGTCAAAACGTACATCCAGCCTGGTGTGCACAAGATTATTAATCTTGGTCGGGGTGGCTCTATACTGTTGGTCCACTGGTAGTTGTTGACCCTTGCTGACGCCCGTTTGCAGCATGGAAATTCCTATTAAAAGATATATGATTTTTTTGAACATGGTTTTAGTAAATCAAGATTTAAATAAATCTAAAGAAATTTCTGCGGTCCTAGAAATATGCAGCTAAGAAATAAGCAAATGCTATTGGGTGTTTTATCGTTTGCGCTATCACTGATAGACGGATAACGATCTTGTTGTAGCACTTTTCGTACCCTATTGTGGTCGTCAGTTAACGATGAATTCGCACTTTTTAAAGTAAGATTTCCAAGATAAATACAGCCTGAGAAGCATAGGAGGTCGATAAATTTGTTTATATTCAACTCAAATATTCAGATACTAGGTGAATTGAACTTAGGTTGGTTGAAACAAGTATACGATTTTATGAAAAAGAAAAATTTTGGTCTTATCCTCATGATGATAGGTATGGCAGGTACGGCGACAACTGGTTATGGACAACGGTTAACATATCCCACGACAACGAAAGGGACCGTCGTGGATGAATTTTGGGGGGAAAAGATTGCAGACCCCTATCGCTGGCTGGAAGATGATCGTTCAGCGGAAACAAAAAACTGGGTAGAGGCTGAGAACAAGGTCACATTTGATTATTTGAATGCAATCCCGTTCCGCACAAAACTGAAGGATCAATTAACCGAAATATGGAATTATGAAAAAATAGGAACACCCTTTAAGGAAGGGGGCTATACTTATTTTTTTAAAAATAATGGCTTACAGCAGCACGCGGTGCTTTATCGTAAACTAGGGGATAAAGGTACAGAGGAAGTTTTTTTGGACCCGAATACCTTCTCGAAAGATGGATCGACTTCATTAGCGGACGTTTCATTTTCTAAAGATGGTAGCCTAGTCGCCTATTCTATTTCTGAAGGCGGATCGGACTGGCGGAAAGTCATTGTACTGAATGCCAAAGATAAGTCACCTGTGGGAGCCCCACTCGTAGATGTTAAATTCTCCGGTATCGCGTGGAAAGGAAATGATGGGTTTTATTATTCAAGCTACGATAAGCCAAAAGGGTCTGAACTTTCTGAAAAAACAGACCAACATAAATTATTTTACCATGAACTAAACACAGCACAGTCTGACGATAAATTGATTTTTGGAGGTTCTGCAACACCAAGGCGTTATGTAGGTGCTTCGTTGACAGATGATGAACGGTACCTCATTATCTCCGCAGCAAATACGACGACGGGAAATGAACTGTATTATCAGGATCTCAAGCAGCCGAATAGCAAGATTGTTTGCTTACAGGACCATTTTGATGCCAATACAAATGTCGTTGACAATATTGGGGACAGTTTCTTACTGGAGACAAATTATAAGGCTGCCAACAACCGTTTGGTTAAAGTAGATTTGAAGAATCCTGCAGAGGAGAACTGGAAGGATGTTATTCCGGAGACTGAAAATGTCCTTTCGATCAGTACTGGAGGGGGGTATCTTTTTGCAAATTATCTGAAGGATGCCGTTTCTGTTGTGATCCAATACGATTATACCGGTAAGAAGATTAGACAAATAGAATTGCCTGGCATTGGTACAGCGAGTGGCTTTTCGGGTAAAAAGACAGAAAAAGAAATCTATTTTGGTTTTTCAAATTACATTACACCGTCTTCGAGCTATAAATTTGACGTAAATTCTGGAAGCGCTACACTTTATATCAAGCCTAAAGTAAAGTTTGACTCGGATCAGTATGAATCTAAACAGGTGTTCTACACATCCAAAGACGGTACGAAAGTTCCGATGATTATTACCTACAAAAAGGGGATCGCTCTGAACGGTAAAAACCCGACGATTGTGTATGGTTACGGGGGCTTTAATATCAGCTTAACCCCTGGCTTTAGTACTTCCGTTGCGGTGTGGTTAGCAAATGGTGGTGTTTATGCTGTTCCGAATCTCCGTGGGGGCGGCGAATATGGTCAGAAATGGCACGATGGTGGTAGGCAGTTTAACAAATTGAATGTCTTTCATGATTTTATTGCAGCAGCCCGTTACCTGCAGGAGAATGGGTATACATCACCGGAGTATACCGCTTTAAACGGAGGATCCAATGGTGGCTTACTTGTTGGGGCGACAATGACAATCGATCCCAAAATTGCTAAAGTTGCTCTTCCCGAGGTTGGTGTTTTGGATATGTTGCGTTACCATACTTTCACGGCGGGTGCAGGGTGGTCCTATGATTATGGTACGGTCAGTGATAGCAAAGAAATGTTTGACTATCTGAAAGCGTATTCGCCGGTGCATAATGTGAAATCTGGCGTTTGCTACCCGGCAACAATGGTCTTTACCGGAGATCACGATGATCGTGTGGTGCCGGCGCATTCCTATAAGTTTGCTTCAGAGCTTCAGGCAAAGCAAGCCTGTGATAATCCTGTATTGATCCGTATTGAGACAAAAGCCGGTCATGGTGCTGGAAGGTCTACAGAGGTTCTGATCAATAGTACTGTGGATAAATATGCTTTTGCACTTTGGAACATGGGAATAAAGACATTAAAGTAAACAGGCAGCTCGAAGCTTCAAGATGAGGTTGCTATCGAAATAAAAGTCCCGATCCTTAATTGGATCGGGACTTTTGTCTTTATGGATGATCAGGATAGGCTCTTATGGTTACATTTAGTTTTCCCAAGTTTTTATTCCTTTCATCATCTTTTCAAGCGTTTCTTGATAGATCGGACGATCATCCTCACTGGCCATTTCGACGGCTTTGTTTTGCCACTTGATCGCTTTTTCTTTTTCCCCTTTTTTATAGAGTAGATTGGAGTAGGTGTCTAAGAATGCGCTGCTCGGATCTTCAATGATCGATTTTTTGCTCCAGCTTAGTGCGGATTCAATACAGGCCGGATCGCTGCTGTTATTAAAGATAGTCCAGGCAAAAGTGTTTAATTGATGTGGCGTAAAATCTTCTGATGATAGATAATCATTGATGGTATTCTTCATCGCCACATAATTTTTCACCTGAAGGTAATAGTGTGCTCTAATCTTCTTGAACATCGGAACGAAATCGATGTCCGGATATTTTGCCGTCAGTTCATTTTGATAACTATCCCAGTTAGGTTCGTGCTTGGCGTCTATTTTTATCTGGAATAATTCGTTGACGACAACATTTGCCAACGTACGGTTGGCAATACCGGGTGACTCTAATAGGATATCTATTTTTTCTTTATTGTTCCGGATCAGATTAAAAGCTTTGGAATTGGTAAATTTTGCTGCAGCTAATAGAATATGCACGTTCTCCTTTTTGAACAACTCATCTGTCGCTAATGAATTTGCTAAGGTATTTTCTGCCTTGCGCGCAGTGTTTTCATCGTAGGCAACATTCGCTGCTTTTAGCATCTGCTTTGCCGTGTAGATGTCCTGCGGTCTTTTATCGAATTTTTTTAACAGGGTGTAATACTGTGTTTCGGGATTTAGCCCATCCATTACATGGCCGACAAATTCAGGCGCATCGCTTGCTCCAACAATGCGATGTACAACTTGTCCATTGGGATTAAAGATAAGAAATGTGGGAAACGATTGAATATTATATTCATTAGAAATAGCACGCGCATCGGCATACCATTTTTTGACGTTGGTATTGTCAGATTCTGTGGAATCCATTTGTACCCTAACACTCATAAAGTTTTGATTGATGGGCTGTCCAACCTGTTCTAGTGGAAAGATTTCATTACTCATGTATTGGCATGGACCACACCAGGTCGCAAATAGCTCCATTAAGATAAATTTGTTTTCAGCTTCTGCGCGCTCCTTTAGTTGTTTCCAACTCAATCCATTTATAAATTTCACACCCTTAGTCTGGGCATGAGCCAAATTCCCGAATAAAATCGTAAGGCACAATGCGATTATACTTCTCATACTCACTCAACAAAAGATTCATAATTATGCTTAAGTTATCAAATTAATCTGAAAACAAAAACACCTCGGATGTTTTAATTTCAGAGGTGTTTTTGCGGATTGATAAATCGTCTATTTAATATTTATCTTAGCCTTTAAATCTTTTGTTAGGCCGTCTTTGTGTAACATCAAAGAAGTTGTTTTGTAACGTACGAATTCTTTTGTGGCATATAAGTAACCGTGGTAGTCATTTGTTGTGCCCCAAGAGTTTTTAACGATGTAATATTCTTTTCCGTTTTGATCTTTCACAAGACCGACAATGTGCATACCATGGTCATCAGTTGTTTGCCAGTTGTCAAAAGCTTTTTGTCTTTCTTCGGCTGTCACTTTTAGTTCCGGTTTAGGACCCACGAACATGGTTGATTTTTCTTGCTCTGTCATTTCCTCGAAAGGTTTTTCAGGTACATAAGCAACTCCGTTTTTCCAGGAGAAACCTTTTTCAGATACGTCAGTTGCCCAAGCCACAGTATAACCCTTTTGTAAAGCGTTGTCAATGATATCCGTTAAATCGTTCATTTTAACGTTATAAAAACGGTCGAATGACCAGTTGTCTGGAATCAGCAATACGAACTGGCTGTAATACGGATGATCGGTTACGGAAGCAATACCGACATAGTCGTCTGGATTGATACCGATTACCTGATCTGCAAAGGTACGTGGTGTGTAGGATTTACCGTTATAGTCAAATTTCTCAGGAACCTCTCCAAGGTATGAATCCATGGCAGCGGTATAGGCTTTCTCCCAGTTTGGTGTCAATGTTTTGCCCTTCACTACTGCCCCCAACATAGCGTCCAACATAGAAGTCATTTCGCCAAAGTTGTTACGGGTAGTACCGTAGTGGAGACCTGTATACGCAGATTGCGGCATTGTCCCGTATTTACGAAAGGAGTTCAATACATCATGGAATTGACCGCCCTCGCCCAATGATAATCCACCATGAAGACGTACATAGGTACGTGCTTTGTCTAAGTATGTGTTCCGCGCAGTATAAATCTGAGATATCTCAACCGGTTTTTTACCCATACGAATCATTTCAGACTCTAGAAAAGAATTACCTGAATAAGACCAACAAGTACCTGATGAACCTTGATTTTTGATGGATGTGTTGCCTAGGTTGATGACTTCAGTAAAGGTAAATCCAGATTTGCTATTGTCATTTTGATTTGCTTTTAGCGCATTGATCAAATTGTCTTGTGCTTGTACTTGGAAAGACGCTGCAAAAAGTGAAGCGGCTAGTACAATCGTTTTATTCCAATTCATAGTTAGTATGTTGTTAATTTAATGTGGTGCTAAAATAAATAAATAAAATTGAGTAAGATCAATTCCTCTGTAAAATAATTGTGCTGAAAAATCTTCTGTTTTTATGTTAATGTACTGCTAGACAGAAAAATTATGAAAGTTTTCTAAGGTTAAATAGGAATGGTCAGAATTTTTATTCTGACCATTATATTTTGTTTAGTCTATCATGTGCTGCCGATTGCTACAACATTTCACCACGATAAGCATAATTTTTTCAATCCGTTTCGCCTAATCCGCGATGGAAGACTTTTTTGGAAAAAGTAGCGAAGCAATAATACTTAAAGCGAGGATACCGATAATAACAATAAGTGAATGTGTTGTCGTAAAGCCAACTTCAGCCAACCAATGGTGGAGCAGCATCTTTAGTCCAATGAAGACCAATAAAAACGCTAAACCTACTTTGAGGTATTGGAACTTGTGTATGATATTGACCAATAGGAAAAACATTGACCGTAAGCCTAGAATCGCAAAAATGTTCGAAAAAAATACGACATAGGGGTCTTTGGTAACGGAGAAAATCGCAGGAATAGAATCCACGGCAAAAATGAGATCGGTAAATTCAATCACCAGCAATACGAGAAAGAGCGGAGTCATGTATTTTACACCGTTCTCGACATGGAAAAAATGTCCACCATCTAGTTTCGGAGTTACTTTAAAGTAGCGCGAAGCGAATTTAACGACCGGGTGATTCTGTGGATCGACTTCCTCTTCCTGGTTGCGGTTAATAAACATTTTGACACCTGTAAAGACTAGGAAAGCGCCGAAAACATACAGAATCCAGCCAAACTTAGCAATAAGGGTGGCACCAAGGAATATAAAAAGAAAACGCATAATGATTGCGCCCAAAATACCCCAAACCAAAACTTTATGGTAATAACGCTCTGGAATACCGAAAGAGGTAAACAGTAAGACCATAACAAAGATATTATCTACTGACAAGGCGTATTCCACAACATAACCAGTAAGATATTCCAGGCCAAGATTCTTATTATAGACATCGAGACTGGCTGCTAGATCGCCGGGAATAATTTTAATATCGTGGTGATGTTTGGCGATGACCTCTTGGAGGTGATTCAAATCATGGATATTGTGCAGTTCAAATCCATAGTGACGTAGCAGCCAATAGAAGCCTAAGGAGAATAAAACCCAAATGGCACTCATAATACTCGCCATCTTCAGGCTGACAGGTTTGTCGCCTTTAGAAAATAACCCAAGATCTATTGCAAGCATAAGCGCAATAAAGATGAGAAATCCACCAAAAAACATTAATTCGTGACTCATTTTATTTTTTTCTTTCTGTTGTGTATTTTACCAATTGCTCCAATCCGACTTTGTATTCGCTGTCTGGAAAGTCTTTCAATATTCGAAATGCATCTTGTTGGTATTCCAGCATCTTATTTGTCGCGTATGCTAACCCACCACTCTTACGGACAAAATCAATGACTTCAGCAACTTTTTGCGCATCCTCATTGTGGTTTTTAACTAAATTAATGATTCTTCGTTTTTCGCTGGCAGTAACTTGATGTAATGCATAAATGAGCGGTAAAGTTATTTTCTTCTCTTTGATATCATTGCCGAGGGGTTTGCCGACGTCATCTAGACCAAAGTCAAACAAATCGTCTTTAATCTGGAATGCAATTCCAATTTTTTCACCAAATTGATGAAGTTTATCTACTGTTTCCTGATCTGCATTTGACGAGGCCGACCCGCAAGCACAGCAAGAAGCGATTAGCGAGGCTGTTTTTTTTCGGATCACTTCAAAATAAATAGACTCTTCAATATCCAGTTTACGAGCCTTTTCGATCTGAAGCAATTCACCTTCGCTCATCTGTTCAACAGCTTCAGATACAATTTTTAGTAAGTGATAATCCTGATGTTTTACGGAAAGGAGTAAACCTCTTGACAATAGAAAATCACCCACCAAAACAGCAATTTTATTTTTCCATAGTGCATTGATTGAAAAAAATCCTCGACGTTCGTAGGAATTGTCCACCACATCATCATGTACCAAAGATGCCGTGTGCAACAACTCTACAAGAGCAGCACCACGGTAAGTGGATTCATTAATTCCGTTACATATGCCCGCTGAAAAGAACACAAACATCGGCCGCATTTGTTTGCCTTTACGTTTGATCAAGTATTGTGTAATGCGATCCAACAAGGGGACGGAGCTTTTCATCGAAGCTTTGAATTTTTTCTCAAACGCTTCAAGTTCATCGACAATAGGACGTTGAATCTCTCTTAATTTTGACATGAATTAGGGTGAAATACCAAAATAGTTAAAGCTTAAAGATAGTGATTTTATGACAACTCTTCGGCTGCTTTCTCCAGATTTTTGTACCATTCCTCACCGTAAGTGCGGATTAGCGGATCTTTTAAAAACTTAAAGACAGGTACCTGCAGTTCTTTCCCGAATGAACAGGCATCTTTACAGATATGCCAACGATCATAGTGAAGCACGTCAAATTCGGGATAATGTGTTGTCCGTATAGGGTATAGGTGACACGACACAGGTTTTCGCCAATGGATCTCGCCGAGTTCGTAAGCTTTTTCAATAGCACATTTTGTGATGCCATTTTCCCAGGTTACATAGGCGCATTCTTTATTACCATCAACACAGGTAGTCGTCAGATCACCATCGACATCAATGACATATTTGCCTTGCTCCTCAATCGCTTCAATACCTTTCGCTGTCATATAAGGCTTTACTTTAGGATAAATCTCCTCCAAGATGACCTTTTCATTTTCCAATAACGGGGCGCCCGAATCGCCTTCTATACAACAGATTCCTTTGCACTTTGATAAATTGCACACAAAGTCATTGTTGATGAGATCTTCGTGTACCAATACATTTCCTACTTCAATCATTCTACTTATTTTGAGTAGCTTGCTCGTTGTCCCAATTTGTACTTTAATCCACTTGCTTCCAGTAATTCTAACGTTACTGAGCCGATTAAAATATCGACATTGGCTTTGACCGGAATACGGTTGCCATCGTTGGTTACCCACAAATAAAGCTTGCTATTTTTTTTAAATATACGTCCCGGTTTGATTTCGGGACTGAATTTGAGGCACTCTAATGTGCCTAATTCTGTTTTTATCTTTTCTATTCCAATATATTGTATGCCTAAGGTAGCAATCTCATCATTCAGAAAATAAGTCAGCTTAAAAGATTCTCCCGGTTTAACCGTTGACAGATCCAGGTTGCGCGCAAAATAGTAGGAAGAAAGTAAGTCAAAAGTTTGATCTACTTTCGAATTAAATGTTCCTTTATTACCGACAACGGTATTTGTCGCTTGGTTGAAGCGTACCTTATCATTCCTTCTGTACCCACCTTCGCGAATGTTTTCGGTATAATAATACGGTAAAAATGTTTTACTGTTAATATACGAATTGTATTCATTGCGCACCGTATATATCGCAAAGGCACCTGCAGTCTTACCTGCTGCATATAAATGAAAGGAGGGGTTTCCAGCTCCATCCTTTGTATCTTCAACAGTTAATGTTCCTGTTGCGGCGGAAATAAAACCATAGCGGAGTTTATACTTTAATTTCTCCCCACCTTTAAATGCAGATTCTTTTAAATGCGGTAATTCTTGAGCAAAAGCAGTACTTACTACCACGGATAAGTAAAAGAGCAAAGTCGATATAAGTTTCATGTAGGTAAGTTTACGAAATTTGTTTGAAAAGGAATGTTAATTTCATTCAAATAAATTTAACTTTTGGGATTAAATGAGACGTTCATAGACAATGACTTATACATCGGTGTGATTGGATTACTTAGGCTGTACTCGTTTAAATACAGGTACGGTAGAACAAGGCTCGCCATACATAATGCTTTTTGCCACTTTGCTTAGTTTTACCGTAAACTGTACAAATACAGACTCTGGAATAAAGGTGTCGCCACAGCCCTTTACTACTACACGCTGATCCCGAAATTGTTCCATGTCAATCCGTTCAATAGCTGCAGCATACTGCATGCGTAATAGTTCATCCGCGTCTCCGAAGATGATTGTTGCTGCATAAGGTTCCAATTTGTTGGCCAATAACATGTAAGCCCAGGTAGGCACAATGGCATCTGCACTACAAGTAATTGCTACATGTTTACCGGCATATTGCGACCAATCGTTTGTCTTAATGAACTCGCGGAAATCCTTTTCTTTAAGAATCAAGCCATGGAAGAGATTATCCTTAATATCATATACCACATTGTCTGCTTGTGGATGGTAGTTGGCCAAGTCAACTGTGACTAACCCACTTTGCGCAACTTTGTTGACAATATTTGTTTGAATATCCATATTTACATCAAAAAAAAGCCGGACGATAATTCGTCCGGCTACAAATTTACTTAAAAATCTTTTAAAAGAATTTCACTCTATTGTCAATGATTTCAGCTTTGTCTTGTAATGCGCGGAAAATAGATCCCCACGCGCGTTGTGCTTTAGCTGCAAGCATTTGTTTCTTTTGTCCGTTGATATCGGAAATAGCGGCAGGATTGGTAAAACCGTTTACCTGTACGACATAAACTCCTGTACTTCCTTCAATCGCTTTGGAAGGTTTATTCGGCTGTAGTCCAAAAACGGTACCAACAACCTTGTTTTCCAATGCAACACCAGGGATAACTGGGTTTGCAAAGACAACATTTTCAACGTTAATCGCTGATTTACCCACTTTTTGAGCAACTTGATCGATAGAAGATGCACCTGCTAAAGCTTTGTCAAATTTCTCTTTCAAAATCTTCGCTTTAACCATATTTCTTACTGCAGGCTCGATATCTTTTTTAACGGCTTCCAAAGAAAGTGTTCCTTTAGGTTGTATATCAACCAGACTTGCTAAGATATAAGAAGTTTCAGTCTCAAATACTTTGTCCGAGATATCGCCTTTTTTAGCATCAAAAGCCCATTTAATTAAATCACGCGGTGCTTCATTACCATCTAATACATTGTCCATCGCTGTTACACGTGAAGCTGTTTTTGCTTCTAAACCAAGTTTTTTCGCTTCCTGAGCAAAGTTCTGTGCTGTAGCGGCAGATAAGAATGCTGTTGCTTTGCTATGCGCATTGTTCAACGTTTCTTTTCCACTGCTGATCACTTTATCAATAATGGCAACTTTCGCATATTTTGAACTTCCTGTTTGCTTTTCAATTTTGATAATATGCACACCAAATTGCGATTTCACAACTTTGATATCACCTGTTTTTCCTTCGAATACAGCATTCTCAAACTCAGGAACCATACGACCTCTTGTGAATGTCCCTAGTTCACCACCATTTGTTTTGCTTTCTGGATCTTTGCTAAACTGAACTGCAAGCGCTGCAAAATTGTCTCCTTTTTGAATCAAACCTTTGATCGAGTCAGCTTTTGCCAGTGCTTTATCAACACCACCTTCAGCTGTAGGATCCAATAAGATATGAGATGCTTTTACGGAGTCAGGACTTACGATCGTAGAAACAACTTTTGCGATTTCATACGCGTTGTTGTTTAAAAAAGGTCCGACTGTTGTGCCAGCAGCAACGTTGAATACAACGGAATCCAAAGAAGGACTCAACTGTCCTTTTTTCACATACGTGAACGGATATTTGTTGTCAGAATTGATCGAAGCAAACAGGGAGTCGTCTTTGGCAACGATTAAATCCTGTTTCAATTTGTTGATGGTCTCTTTCACCGCCAAAGAATCTTTAGCAAGAGGTTTTGCATCTACAGTTACATATTGAATTGCACGAGTTTCTTCTTGCGTTTTGAACATGTTTTTATGTTCATCATAATATTCTTGGTAATCAGCATCCGTCAATTTAGCATCTGCGTCTTTGACAGAAGCATAATCTAAAAGAATATACTTGAAGTTTGCCAATTTATTGCGCTCTTGGTATTCTTCGTTTGCTTCCAATGAAGTAACGTATACGCTATTGGAAAGCAACTCGCCGTATTTGCTGCTTAAACGTTCATCTCTGACGCCTTCAAGTAGGGTATTCCATTGATCGTAGACAGCAGGATTATTATTCACCTGCCCTAAGAAGGTCATCAATTGACTATGGTCAAACTGTCCCGTTTGTGGGTTAGTAAAAGCTTGAACGATTTGAGGTGAAGGATTTGGCCCTTTTACTAAATCATTTAACTCTTCTTTACCGACAGTCAAACCGATTTTTTCAATCTCTTTTTTCAAGATCTCTCTTGACAAAAATTGATTCCAAACTTGTTGAACAGCGTATGTTCTCATTTGAGGAGTCACTGCGCCTCCCATTTGTTGTTTGAACATTTCTTCTGTTTGTTCAACTTGTTGATTGAACGCAGGATATTCAATTTCAGTTCCGTTGACTTCCCCTACACGATTTTGATGTCTCGCCCAAAAAGGAGCTCCCCCCCGAACGACATCGCCTAGTAAAAATGCTAAAATTGCGATAGCCATAGCTGCGGTCAAGATGACACCCGCTTTGTTACGCAAAAAGCCCATTAATCCCATAGTCTGCTTATTGTGTTTATATTGTGTAAATACTTGTATTTCGTTAATTTATGCATAGCATAGCAAAATGCGGTGCAAGATACAATTTTTATAAAAAAAAATGGAATATTTTCCTGAATGTAGCAAAACAAATTTCAAAAATAATTGTATAAACCGGAGTTCTTTATTCCTTTTTTGTTTAATAGATTCGTTATAAAAGACTTAATCGTATAAACAAACGATCGATAGGGGAGGTTTGAACCCTATTATTTTCCCAAAGAAGGGAATAGATTGTTGTTGGTGATAATGGTGTAGCCAGTGGCATTTGCTATATTGACATGTTTGAAATCTTTGTCTGAAGTAAATGATGACCCCTGTAAGTTGCCCCGATTATCGCGAAAGAAAGCCGTTATCGGAACGTGATTATAAAATATCCTGTTGCTGTTGCTATCAACTTGACTTTCGTCATAGATGATTTCTTCAGTTTTGATGATAGATCCGTCAGCCATCGTTACTACAACGTTTTTTGTGAAAGTGGTCGTCTTCTCTTTTTCCCTACGAATGGCGTGGTCGGAGGTGATGCGTTGCGTTTCCTTTAAATTGTCATCGTAAAAGATGATTTTGATGCTTTTTGGAAATTCGTATACTTCGGTACTATCGTGTTTGATACGCATTTCAGGAGCGGTAAGATTGGCTTTTACCCGTGTCGAATCGCTATAGATGATGTCTACATGACGTGAGATGTCGACCGCCTCTTCCTTTTTCATGTTGGCAATCCGGTCCACCTCTTTTAAATCAGGTTCACAGGAGGTCAATGAGAGCGCCCCTAGTAAAGATACGATTACTAGGGGCGATATATTTTGGATTATGGTTGAAGCAAAGGTCTTGCGTACCATCGGATTAATCAAATTGTGTTCTTCTAAACCAGCGGTCATTTAAGGTAAAGCCTATATTAAAGTTAATATAACGTTCACGTAAGAGGCTATTGCTGATTTTGCCCATTTGCCCAAATTCTGCTGAAAAGTTTATTTTAGAGAAAGCTCCCGAAAATTGATTTCTTGCAAACGGGAAACCAACACCAACAGTAACAGCCATATCGTTGATATTTTGGTTACTTAGGAAATATTGCGTTTTGTTATATCTAAATCCAAGCCGATAATCTACTCGGTTCAAATACCTAAGCGAAGTGACATCGGGGGTAATTTGACCGCCAATCGCTACGCCGTAATTCTTGCGAAGCTCATTTTCTCCTTTTCTAGTCTGAAATCTCGACCAATCTGCGTATTTAAAATCAGCACCAACTAACCAGCGGTTGCTACGCGCAAGCGTGATACCGACATTATGCTTCAGTGGAAGGGTCAAATGTCTGCTACTGCGGTCAGAAATAAAGGTACTGTCCAACGGGATATTTTGGTTGTCCGGATCAGAAGAAGGGGTAGTTCTCGTATTAAATATTGTTGTTCTCTCTTTAATATCATTATTCAATGAACCAGAGTAACCAAAGGTCAGTGAATATTCCTTATTTAATGGTTGCTCGTATTGTAAACCATAATCAAAGATAATACCTTGTATTTCGCGTTTATTCTGTTGCTGGGTATTCAATGCTCCCGATGAAGGGAGAAATTCTACACGGCTATAATCATTTAAGGTTCCAAATAGATAAGACATGTTGGCACCGATACTTAGGCCTTTCACGATGCGTACCCCCCAACCAGCATAGGCTTTTGTCAAACCACCTTCGCCGGTGAAAACTTTCGTGTAAGGATCAGCATTTGAAGTTCCTGTTGAAGATGTCCGATAACCAATATCGGAGTAGGGAAGAATACCCAAACTGATCCCGCCAAATCGTTTCATGGGGAAAGTCATGGTGATGTGGCTAAAGGCAAAGTCAGCCGTGTTATCTGATCTGGTTGTTGAATTTAATTGTGTGTAATTGCCATATAGACCAGCATCAAAGGTGGTAAACTGTGTGGCAGAGTAAGATGCAGGATTGCTCGGGTTGGTGTTGTATACGCCATTGATTCTTCGGATAGCGGTATTCACACCCCCCATACCTCTATATTGTGGCAATAAATCCTCTCGCATCTGACCAAGTCCAAATTGAGAGTAGGGTGATGCGGATGTCGTTTTTTGGGCAAATGCGGTAGTAGAACTAGCTAAAATTCCCCCTGCTAACAACAGTTGGAGTGATTTATTTCTTAGAGAGCTTGTAAAGCGTTTCTGCATGGTCAATCTATAAAATTGAGAAACTAATGTTTATTTAGTTTTAGTGAAATTTTCGAGTTATTTGACTCTGATATTAAATGTTCTTTGCTTTTAATCGCATACAAAACTATTCAATTTTTGCGAGCTTGTTAAGCCGATTTTGTTAAAAAAGGTTAAACGCTTATTGTACAGGGTTTTAGAAAAACTGAAAGTAGATTATGGTGAGTGTTATAATGGCGTATACGACCTCAAAAAACCATTTCTTTTTGGCATAAGTGAAATAGTAAGCCATATAGATGGCGATAGAAGGTGCACAAAGTAAAAAATGGGCTTCAGTTAGTTTTTTATTCCAGTAAAATGACACTACCGCCAGGCATAACATAAAGAACAACAGTTGAAATGACTTGCGAATATGCACGACACTTTTAAAAAAGTTGTCTTTTAAGACCATTAAGAAGAGTATTAAAGTAAAGATGACCGGTACAAGTACCAGATAGTCGACTAATTGAATACGGATAGCCGTAGGAAATTTGTACGTAAACGGCAGCCAAATCGTATAAAACTGCTCCATTTTGCCCATCCAAAGATAGATTACCGCCAAGATAAAATACACCGTGGCCAAGCCGAGTAGAGGGGTGATCCATTCGCGCCAGTTGAAAGGTCTGAAAATGAGTAATCCTATCCACAGTAAGCCAAACATGCTTAAGAATGGAAAGTAGACCAAGCTTCCAATGCCTACAATCATACCAAGATCAAACATTTCGGCTTTAACATCCGTCTGCCGATATAAGGAGAGCAACTTGCTTAACATCCATATCGAAATAAAATTACAGATCAGCGTTGGAGATAGCACTAAAAATGGTAAAAACAGGCTGGCCAATGTCATGTACATCAAAGCGACCAGAAAGCTAGGTTTCCCGAGTAAGTTAAAATGGCTTGTGATGCGATTGAGTAGTGTCGCCTGGAAGATGGTTAAGATCAGCGTGATAAAAACATTGGTAGCAGGAGAAAGGTTGATTAAATTATTTTCTCCCAATAGATTGCCCAATGCAGGTTCAAAAATTACAGAGTCAAGTTTATCCGGAAGGTGCAAAAATATTCCTAAGCATAGCACAAAGCCTACGAGCGATAGAAATAAAATATTAATGGGTGAATAATTTCTAAACTGACTGATAATCATGGTGTTGATAAATATGTGCTATTTATTCTTTTTTTCCAATTTGCTGATACGGCGATCGAGCAAGAAAAGAAAGAAAGCCAAACCTAGAAAAATGACCAACATGACCAATACAACAACGTAGATCTTACCTTCGCTACGTAACCCAGTCGCCATTTCGACATCATCTTGTGCAAATGTGCTCAAAGTCGATAAGAGTAGTAAGGCGATTGACAATGTTATTTTTTTCATTTGTTTAAAAAATTATTCGTATCGCTTTCAGTGTTATACAAGATTCGATACACGTTGTTTAAATTATATAATACCCTGTTTTTTATGGATTAAGCTTTAGCCGATTTCTCTATTTTAGAAACAAAGCATCGGATTAGCATTCAATTCTATGCATTTAAATCTTTCTTTTCGAGCAAGCGTACCCTATAGCGCATAGTACAGATCCAGGTGGCTATTAAAATCCATCCAATAACAGAACTGTAGAAGGTCGGGCGTAGTTCGTTACTCATTTGAAGATCAGCAAATGTGCCATTCCCCCCGCTACCAGGGTGTAGCGAATCTGTTAGTTTGGGTAAGATATAGATAAGTACAATGATAATCGGAAAGGCAAAAATATTGTATACTGCAGAAATCTTCGCTCTTTTTTGTTCTTCTTCCAATGCATTTCGGAGAACAAGGTATGCGAGATACATCAATGTTGCGATCGCAGAGCCATTTAGTTTCGGGTCGTTTGGCCACGGCTCACCCCAGGTGATATTTGCCCATAGCATACCCGTTGCAAGTCCTAAAAAGCAGAACGTGATACCCGTGTTTACGGCCTCTATAGCCATTAGATCATAGGCTTGTTTTCCGGTATTGAGGTATTTAATGCTGTATACTACAGAAACCAAATACATCGAAATCATAGCAAACCACATCGGAACATGAAAATAGACATTACGTATGCTTTCATGTAGGATAAATAGACGGGGAACAGGGCCTAAAAGCCCATTAATAATAACACCACAGATAATCACTACCGCTAATACTTTCCACCATTTTTTTCTCATGGTTATATTGAATTTAGTTTTTCGTCAATGCTTCTATTTAATCTCGCCAAAGGTACGGAAATAACAACAAAGAAATAGTGATGGTGATTACATTAATTGCGAGTAATACGATTATTTCTTTACTGCTTGAAGCTCTTTCCAAACCTTCAATTGCATTGCGAGATAGCTTTATTAAGACGATCAATAGGGGGATAATTGCTGGAAAACTAAGTATTGCCATTAGCGTACTGTTGTTTCCTGCTTTGGAGCTAATTCCAGAAATCATGGTAAATACAGTGGAAAAGCTAATGCTTCCGAGCATGACCGATAAGAAGTAGAGTATCGGATCGCCGATGGGATTTTTGAAAATGGTTGAATACACAAAATAGGCGATGGTAGCCAATAGTATCATCACCATCATATTGTAGATGATTTTTGCTAAAATGATCGCTCTAGGATCAACTAGTGAGTAGTAGTACAGTTGACGGTTGGGGTTTTCTTGGACGAAGCTTTTGTTGATCGCATTGATTGAAGCGAAAAGCATAATAATCCAAAACAATGCATTCCAAGTAGTCGTATCAACTGATTTAAATGCTTGATAGCAGACGAAAACAGTTGATACGACATATAGTAGAATTCCGTTAATAGCATATTTTGAACGCCATTCCAGAATGATGTCTTTCCGAATTAAAGTTTTTACTTGTTGCATCAACGTCATATGCAGCAAAGATACAAATGTATTTTAACCACGATAGTGACCAGCAACATCAATTCCTAAAAAAGACGTTATTTTTACTTATACGTTAGAAATTTTAGACTTCGCAGCATCAGTTGTATCATCGATTTTGCTTGCCAAGTTTTGAGCTGCGCCGTTAGCGTGTTCTAAAGCTTCTCTGCCAGCTTCTTTCGCCTTGTTTTTTAGTGCATCCGCATCCTCTGTCGCCTTGTTGAAGGCAGCCTGAGCTTTCGATTTTAAATTATCTAATTCAGATGAAGCTTTATTGGCTAATTTTTGTGCTTTCTTAGCTTCTTTCTTAGAAAGATCTTTCAATGATTTAGTTAAGCTCTTAATGCCATCATTTGCACGATCTAACTGTTTTTTTCCGTCATCAGTTCCTAAAAGATACCATGCAGCAGCTCCCGCAGCCAATCCTACCAAAGCAAATGCTACTAATCCATTTTTGCTATTTTTCATAATTCCTCTATTTTGTTATATATTCAAATGATAATCAAGTATGATACCAAATGAACAATCACAGGGTGATTTTGTTTAAAAAGAATCAATAATTAACAAAATTTTACATATCGATCTTTTGCTGTTTCGATTGGAGGTTGTAGAGGTGTTGATAGAGGCCGCTTTCTTTTTGGAGCAGCTCAAAGTGGGTGCCGCTTTCCGATACGATGCCGTTTTCGACAACGATAATTTTATCGGCATCGATGATGGTAGATAATCTATGCGCAATGATAATCGAAGTACGTCCGCGCATTAATTCTTCCAATGCCTCTTGTACCTGGCGCTCAGATTCTGAATCTAGTGATGAAGTGGCCTCGTCTAAGATAAGAATGGCAGGGTCTTTTAACAGTGCGCGTGCAATAGCTATTCGCTGGCGTTGCCCGCCAGAGAGTTTAACGCCACGTTCCCCAACGAGCGTGTTATAGCCTTCCGGGAAATTCAGGATAAATTGGTGTGCATTGGCACGTTTAGCAGCGGCAATAACTTCGTCTTCTGATGCATCGAGTTTGCCATACGCAATATTTTCGCGTATAGTTCCTCCAAACAGCAATACATCCTGCGGTACAATAGCGACCTGATTACGGATATCGCTTAATGTGAAATCGGATGCTGGTCTGTCGTCGTAGCAGACTTCACCTGTATTGACCGTGTAGAATTGTAAGATCAATGAAGCGATTGTTGATTTTCCTGTACCACTTGGTCCGACTATGGCAATTTTATCTCCTGCATGGGCTGTAAAGTTGATGTCTTTTAGAATTTCAATATCGGGACGACTTGGGTAGGCAAAGGAAACATGATTGAAGCTTAGTTTGCCGGTCATTATTTGGTGAACTTCTTTACAATTCGGCTTCACATTGAGGTTTTCTTGAGGTTCATCCAAAATTTCCAAAATGCGTTCACTTGCCCCTAAGGAGCGTTGGATATTGGCGTAGAGTTCAGGAAAACTGCCCATGGATCCTGCAACAAACATCGAGTATAGGATGTAGGTCGTCAGGTCGCCGACAGTCATTTCGTGGATAGCAACTAATGCTGCTCCATACCATATAACAGCGATTACTGCCCCAAAAATACAGAAGATGATAAATGAAGCAAATGCACCCCGAAAAGTTGCCCCTTTGACGGCAAGTTGGACGACAGAATCCATCTGTCTGCTATAACGGTTGAACTCGAAATATTCATTGACAAAAGCCTTCACATTGCTGATCCCTAATAAAGTCTCCTGAACGATACTGTTTGATTCAGCCATTTTGTCTTGGGCCTGTCTCGATAGTTCGCGGATAAATTTTCCAAAGATGATGGCCGCCACAACGATGATCGGTAAAATACAAAGATTCATGAGAGCAAGCTTGGGCGATACCCAAACCAATAGGAAAACACCAAAACAAAGACTGATCAACTGCCTTAGGATTTCAGCTAGTGTGGTGGTCAAGGTATCCTGGATCTGCGAAAGATCTGCAGACAGCCGGCTGTTTAATTCCCCAACACGACGGTTGGCAAAAAATTCGATCGGTAAGGAAATCAGTTTTAGATAAGTATCCTTGCGGAGGGCCGCCAATGTACGTTCTGCAATTTCAACAAAAATACGGATGCGAAAAAAAGAAACGACTGACAGAAAAGATAATATAATAAATGCAATGCCACCGATGTAATATACTTCTGGAGGAAGCCAGAGATATTTTTGCTTACCTTGAGCAGCATCGATCATTGCCCCAAGCAGCGCTGGGAAAGCTAACATGGCTAAACTGGATAATACCAAGAAAAACATGCCTATTCCAAATTTAAACCGATAAGGTTTTAAATAGGTCAATAATTTTGCAGCTCTCAACAGGAGCTCCTTATTCAATTTTGGTTTTGGTAGATCCTCTTCTTGTTTATTGCCGCTGTTGAATCCTCTTGCCATATCCGCTACTTCAAATTTTGTTGCGAGGACAAATGTAACGAGATTAAAAACAATTTGCTATCATACTATAGTCAATTTTTTCACCAATAGGCTGACTTTTTATTATCCAATGGCTGTTTAACTTGTTGGCTATGGTGTCAATCCAGGCATTTACCTATTGTATCCTATATTTTGTCGTTCCGTAAAGGCTTGCTTTGCACGGATTGTTTAGCTTTGGCCGTGTAGAGTAGATAGCCTAAGACCCCGATTACAAGTAAAGCAATATAAAGGAGAATAGTGCTTATACCTCCATTACCTGATGTTTTGTCAACTTGGCTACGCAATTTTTCGTTTTCTTTCTGAAGCTTGCTAATGGTGCCGATGTAAGCAGAAACCTGTTTGTCATAATCTATTGCCAGCTGCTGAAATTTGTCTTTTTCGAAATCTTTGATTTTAAGAAGTTTTTGTGTTTCAAGAAAGATATTATTATCGGTAATCACAATATCTTTAAGGATGTCGATACTCTTTTGCATGTCTCCTTTTGATTTAAATAGACCAAAAAGGCCCGTTTTTTTGGTCAGACTGGTGTCATAAGCACCAAATTTCTGTTGTCGGGCATTGAGTAGTTCGTTTACATGGTTCCGCTGTACTTCGTAAGCGCTGGAATCTGGATTGGTTTGAGCGTTGACTTGTTTCAGGAAGCCGGATAGAATTGTGAGCAGAAAAAGTAGTTTTATAGATCTCATGTATGTTGAACAATTTGTATAATCAAATATCTAATTTAAAACTAACGTTTGCGGTAAGATTTTGTTTTATTATCGTGCTTGTAATCCGGTCGTAGCTGACTTCGCCCTTCGTTCGCCATCTGTTCGCCCTTTGTTCGGAAATTGGCTACCTTGGTTACACCTTGGGCCCACTGATTGTCCACCTAATCAGTGGACCCAAGGTGGGCAATCAGTGGGCGCAGCGTGGAGCGGCCCCGAATAAGGGGCGAAGCAGTTGCGAACAGATAGCGAAGCGATTACTAGTAGCGATGACCGCGGGTTGACGCTTGATAATTGTTTTACGATACGGAATCCTTAAATTCTATGCGAATTACGTTGGAGTCATCGTCATGAAGTCCAAGGAGCTGGCTTGCATTGCCTTTATTGATGGCGATTTCGAGATAGTTGGAAATGCCGAATAAGCACAGTTTTTCCCCTTCGCCTACTTCGTTGTAGTGCCAGGAAAGGTTGGTGATGGTTTCATTGCGTTTGAAGTAGAGTACAAACTGCCGTCCTTTCTGTACCTTATTGAATAAATCTTTGGAGATGTTGGTGATGGCATTGCCAAAGGCATCCACATAAATGACATTGCCTCTAATCATATCTTTATCAAAGATAGGCTGCAAGGTCACTTTTTCAATCAGCTGTTGCATTGGCGTTCCGACATCTTTGAGTTTTCCGCCTTTTGCGATGTGACAAGCAGATTTAGATAGAATGTCTGCTAATGGAAAATGTAGATACCGCAAATCCTGCATTAAGTTGAGTTCGTAGAGTTCTTGCGGCTCATTGCCATTCAACAATAGGCTGAAGATACCGTTGTCGGCTCCAACAAAATAGTGATCATTATATTTCATGCCGATATACCTGGATTCTTCATGAAATAAGGTGTTGATCCCGATGATATGGACAGTCCCTTTGGGGAAATAATGATAAGCATTTCCCAATACAAAAGCGGCTCGAGGAATATTAAATGCTGGGATCTCATGAGTAATATCAACAATATTGGCATCAGATAACTGCGTTAAAAGACTCCCCTTTAGCGCTGCTTGATAAAAATCTTTATGTCCTAAGTCTGTTGTTAATGTAATTACTGCCATTATAATCTAAATCCTAGATTGAATTGCTGTCGAATTCCCGTAAAATATACCCCGTAATTTATCCAAATAGAGAACAAAATTACTATTTATCAGGTGATTTGTAAAGCTAATTGGAGAACTTATTTTGATTATCTTTTCTTTTCGGTTGATATACACCGACATAGCATAAATTTCACGTATATTGACATGTTTGCACCTTAGACATTGCCCTCCAAATATGCATTCTTATTCTCGTTGTTTGTACGCGCTATATTCTTGGTGGTTTCGTTAGAATACGTTAATTTTGAATAGTGTTATACAGCAATGATATTGTGTAATGGCTACAATCTAATTAATTCTAAATAGATAAAATTTGAACGAATTACTAATTGCATTAGATGGTCTGAATTTGCCCATATTATGGGGAGCAGACAATGAGCACTTCGATTATTTGAAGAAGCAATTCCCTAAACTGCGGATTGTAGCTCGCGGAAGTGAAATGAAAGTGCTAGGAGATGCGAAGGAATTGGACCTGTTTGAACACTCTTTTCAGGAAGTTGTGGCCCATTTGGAGAAATTTAACAACATTACCTTGTTGGATTTTGAAAATCTGCTGGGAGCAAGTGCAGGTTCTGCCGCTCAACAGGAAAAGGAACTCGCTTCCAAAAATGCTGCTTTTGGATCCGAACCAATCGTATATGGGCCTAATGGTCTGATTGTACGTGCACGTACCCCCAACCAGCGGAAGATGGTGGATAGTATTTCCAAAAATGATATCTTATTTGCTATCGGACCGGCAGGAACGGGAAAAACCTATACTGCCGTTGCTTTGGCTGTTAGGGCACTCCGGAATAAAGAAATCAAAAGGATCATTTTGACGCGGCCAGCTGTTGAAGCGGGAGAGAATCTGGGATTTCTTCCGGGCGATTTAAAGGAAAAAGTAGATCCTTATTTGAGACCCCTTTATGATGCCTTGGATGATATGATTCCTGCCGAAAAACTCAAAGGTTATTTGGAAAACCGCACCATCGAGGTGGCACCATTGGCGTTTATGCGGGGACGTACGCTCGACAACTGTTTTGTCATTTTGGATGAAGCTCAGAATGCAACAGATATGCAGTTGAAGATGTTTTTAACGCGGATGGGGCCTACGGCCAAATTTATTGTTACTGGTGATATGACACAAGTGGATTTGCCGAAGAAAAATCAGTCGGGATTGTCAACGGCGATTCGCTTATTAGACAATATCGAAGGGATAGATATTGTTCACCTCAGCGGTGGAGATGTGGTACGGCATAAATTGGTGCGCCGCATTTTAGAAGCATACGGCGATATTTAATAGGCTGATACCGAAAGTAAGGTGTTGTTTTCCGCTAGAAATAAATGAGTACAGCGAGCTCATAAAATAAATGCTGTATAATCCTGCCTGGCATGAAGGCGCCATTCGCAGATTATAATAATTATTTACAGGTGTATTTTACTTTGAACATGAATGCTATAAAAGAAACAAATTTTAATTTTGAAAACCAGACTGCTTTTTACAGAGGAAAGGTACGTGATGTGTATACGATTGCCAATACGTATTTGGCAATGGTAGCTTCCGACCGTATTTCAGCATTCGATGTGGTGCTTCCACGTCCTATTCCGTATAAGGGGCAAGTTCTGAATCAAATTGCAGCCAAATTTTTAAAGGCTACTGCTGATATTATTCCAAACTGGGTGGTATCTGTGCCGGACCCAAGTGTGACCATTGGCCAAATGTGTGAGCCGTTTAAAGTGGAAATGGTTATCCGTGGTTATTTATCTGGCCATGCCTGGCGTGAATATGCGGCAGGTAAACGTGAAGTTTGTGGAGAATCATTGCCAGAAGGGTTAAAGGAAAACGACAAGTTGCCTGAACCTATTATTACGCCGACAACGAAAGCAGCGGTCGGACACGATGAGGACATCTCACGTGCTGATATTTTGAATAAGGGCATCGTAAGCGAAGAGGATTATGTTCAGCTCGAGCAATATACCAAAGCTTTATTCCAAAGAGGAACTGAAATTGCAGCACAACGCGGTTTAATATTGGTGGATACGAAATATGAGTTTGGTAAAAAAGATGGTCAAATCGTGTTGATTGACGAAATTCATACACCGGATTCCTCGCGTTATTTTTATGCCGAAGGTTATCAAGAACGCCAAGATCGAAATGAGCCACAAAAGCAACTATCAAAGGAGTTTGTACGGAAATGGTTAATCGAAAACGGTTTTCAAGGAAAGGACGGACAAACTGTTCCAGAAATGACGGATGAGATTGTAGCTTCCATTTCTGAGCGCTATATTGAACTATACGAACATATTGTCGGAGAAAAGTTTGTTTACCCAGAACAGGAAAATGTGCTTGAACGGGTAGAAAGAAATGTGGCAAACGCCTTAAAAGCGCTAAATTATTAGTACATTGTATCCTCAAATAAAGGAGATCAACTCATGAAGTATACCATTGATAAACACGATCGCTATATTGTCATAGAACCTCATGTCGATGTGATAGATGCGGATAATGCAGCTAAACTCAAAGGAGAGTTTTTGTTGCGGAATACGATTGGACAACGGAATATTGTTTTGGATATGATCCACGTTAAGCAGACGGACGAGGTGGGGATCCGTTTAGGGGTACTCGCACATCGGTTGTGTCAATCGGTTGGTGGCATATTCATTTTGGTAAATCTCTGTCCTACATTAATGGATATGGTTCGTGTTTCGCATTTGGACAAATCGCTAAAGATTGCACCATCTTTAAAGGTTGCTGAAGATTTAATCTTTGCGCATGAACTGGAATCTGAATATCGGGGGGCAATCGAGGATTAATATGAAGTTTGAAGTTCTGATATTAGGAAATAGCTCAGCGACGCCGATGTTTGATCGTCATCCGACCAGCCAGGTGTTGAACTTTAATGAGCAATTGTTTTTGATCGATTGCGGAGAAGGCACACAGATGCAGCTCAGCAGATATGGTATCAAGAGCAATCGTATCGGACATATATTTATTAGCCATTTACATGGAGATCATTATTTGGGCTTGGTGGGTTTGCTGTCATCCATGCATCTTGTCGGCAGAAAAAGTGATCTCCATCTGTATGGTCCTGCCGCGTTAAAAGAAATCTTAGACTTACAGTTTCTACATTCTGAAACTGTTTTACGCTATAACCTTGTTTTTCATCCAATTTCACCTGACGCACCGGGTGTTATTTTTGAGAATAGGACATTAAGGGTCAGTACATTCCCGCTCAAACATCGAATTGCTTGTACGGGATTTCGCTTTGATGAAGGGCCGCGGGCAAGAACCTTACTTGCCGATGTGGTACAAGCCTTGAATATTCCTACCGTTTATTATCCTGTGATAAAAAAGGGGATGGATTATGTCGACGAAAGCGGTAAAGTATATGCTGCAGATGAGTTAAGTCTTCCTGCACCACTGTCGCGCAGCTATGTCTATTGTTCGGACACGGTACGTACAGCAGATTATCTCCCTTTTGTTCAGAAAGCAAATCTCATGTATCATGAGTCTACATTCTTACATGATATGGTGGATCGTGCTAAAGAGACATTTCACACAACAGCCTTTGAAGCCGGCGAGATAGCAAAAGAAACCCATGCCAAAAAATTGCTGTTGGGTCATTATTCAGCACGATATAGAGATTTACAGCCATTATTGGAAGAAGCGAGGTCGGTATTCCCCAATACAGAGCTTTCGATAGAGGGTACATGGTTTTCAGTATAAATAAGCGCTCCGATGAATAATTGCTTATTATATTGCATATGATGAACAATTTATCTAAGTTTACGGCTCTAATTTTTTTATAATGGATAATCCATTCAACTTAAACAATCTATTACGGGAAAATATTAAGAAGCTCGTACCTTATTCATCCGCAAGAGATGAATTTAAAGGGGAGGCATCCATATTGATCGATGCCAATGAAAATCCTTTTGGATCCCCACTAAGCCATGATTACAACCGATACCCAGATCCTCTCCAACATCAACTCAAAGCAAAGCTTTCTAAAATAAAAGGCGTACCAGCAGAAAATATCTTTTTGGGAAATGGAAGCGATGAAGCAATTGATATTTTATATCGTGCTTTTTGTACGCCCGGTGTGGATAATGTGATTTTAGTTCCACCAACCTATGGTATGTATGAAGTTTCTGCCAACATCAATGATGTTGCCTGTAGGAAAGTCAACCTTACCGCAGATTATCAATTGGATTTGGAGGGTATTGCCAATGCAATAGACGCTCATACGAAACTAATTTTTATCTGTTCTCCGAATAACCCAACCGGAAACTCAATCCGTCGTCAGGACATTGAAACGATCCTGAATAATTTTCAGGGGCTGGTGATTGTGGACGAAGCTTACATCAATTTTTCCGCTGTAAAATCATTTACACAAGAATTGGCAGAATACCCCAATTTAGTTGTGTTGCAGACATTGTCCAAAGCCTGGGGCTTGGCAGCCTTACGCTTGGGTATGGCTTTTGCGAGTAAGGAGATTATAGCTGTTTACAATAAAATTAAACCTCCATATAACATTAACCAGGCCACACAAGATATTGTACTGGAAGCTTTGGATCAGGTGGATCAAGTCAATGACTGGATCAAAGAAACCGTAGCGGAACGCGAAAAACTCGTGCGCGAACTGCTTGAACTGGATTATGTGCATCATATTACACCTTCGGATGCTAACTTTATTTTGGTCAAAATGGATCAACCTCGGGAAGTTTACGACTATTTGGTTCAATATGGAATCATCGTGAGGGACCGGTCTAAAGTCGAATTATGTGACGGATGTTTGCGGATCACTGTTGGTACACCGGCTGAAAATCAAACATTATTAGAAAAACTTAATCAAATCAATAAATAATACTATGCCTGATAACTTAAAACGTGTACTGTTTATAGACCGAGACGGAACATTAATTTTGGAACCAGAAGATGAACAAATTGATTCTTTTGCCAAATTAAAATTCTATCCTGGTGCCTTGCAGTATCTGCCACGTATCGCAAAGGAACTGGATTTCGAATTGATCTTGGTTTCCAACCAAGATGGTTTAGGAACGTCTTCCCATCCGGAAGAAAATTTCTGGCCAGTCCATCGTTTTGTGATTGATACGTTTGCAGGGGAAGGGGTGGTATTTGCCAAAGAGCATATCGATAAAACTTTTCCATATGAAAATGCAGACACGCGTAAGCCGGGGATAGGTATGTTGGGGGATTATTTTGATGCATCAAAATATGATTTGAGCCAGTCTTTTGTTATTGGTGATCGTGTAAACGATGTTAAACTGGCACAAAACCTCGGCGCAAAGGCAATTTGGCTACGTGCTAACGATCAATTAGGTGCTTTGGAAAACTTAGCGATCGATTCAACTGTTATAGCTTTAGAAACAACAGATTGGAAGACCGTATATGAATTTCTTAAATTGGGCACGCGTACCGCCGAACATCATCGTAAGACTAACGAAACAGATATTTTTATTCAGTTGAATTTGGACGGTTCGGGTAAGTCAGACATTGAGACAGGACTGCCGTTTTTTGACCATATGTTGGATCAATTGGCTAGACATGGGGCATTAGACTTGACCATTAAGGCGAAAGGGGATCTTCATATAGACGAACATCATACCATCGAAGATACAGGTATCGCTTTGGGGGAGGTATTTTTGAAAGCCCTTGGTGATAAGCGCGGTATTGAACGTTATTCGTATACATTACCGATGGATGATTGTTTGGCTCAGGTTGCATTGGATTTTGGTGGTCGAAACTGGATTGTATGGGATGCAGCTTTTAAAAGGGAAAAAATTGGCGATATGCCTACAGAGATGTTTTTTCATTTCTTTAAATCCTTTTCGGACGCTTCGCGATCGAATTTAAATATAAAAGCAGAAGGCGAAAATGAGCATCATAAGATCGAAGCAATCTTCAAAGCTTTTGCTAAATCCATCAAGAAAGCGGTGAGACGCGATGCTGATCACATGCAGTTGCCAAGTACGAAGGGAGTATTGTAAAATGATAGGAATTATTAATTATGGTGCGGGGAATATTTTTTCCTTAACAGCGGCATTAGATCGGGTAGGACTCTCCTATGGGATGATCAACACGGCGGAGGAGATCGATCTGTACGATCGGATTATCATTCCAGGAGTTGGGCATGCAGGTGCAGCGATGGATAAATTGCACGAGTCTGGACTCGTGCCTTCTATCAAGGCGTTGCGTAAGCCGGTGTTGGGCATTTGTGTAGGAATGCAATTGCTAACTGATTTTTCAGAAGAGGGAAATGCAGAAATGTTAAAGTTAATTCCTTTGAAAACCCTTCATTTTGATAGCAAAAAGGCAGGTAAAGTGCCACATATGGGGTGGAATAGCGTTTCTGTACAAGAAAATAATCCTTTATTTGCACACATTCAAAATCAGACTTATTTTTATTTTGTCCACTCGTATTTCATTGAATTCGATGACAGGTATACCGCTGCAAAATGTGTCTATGGACAGCCTTTTTCAGCGGCAATTTCCAAAGATAATTTCTTTGGTGTGCAATTTCACCCCGAGAAATCCGGGAAAGCAGGTGAGCAATTATTGCTCAATTTTTCAACTATTTAAATTGACTAAAAACATTCAACTATGTATATCATTCCAGCAATAGACGTTTTGGACAAAAAGGTTGTCCGTCTGAGAGAAGGCAACTATGACGACGTTACAACGTATGCAATCAGCTTAGAAGAGCAGATCGAAAACTATCATGCAAATGGTACTGAGCTGGTTCATATCATTGATTTAAACGGAGCAAAAGGAGACTTCAGTAATCAGGCCTACTTATTTGATATCATCCAAAAAACAGAAATGAAAATTCAATATGGAGGTGGTGTCAGAAGTATAGAAAAGGTAAAGGAACTGGTCGATGCTGGTGTTTATCGTGTCATTGTGGGAACCCAGGCCATTACAAATCCTTCTTTTCTGGAAGAACTGGCTACCTTGAACGAAGGGAAAGTGAAGTATGCGGATCACATTGTAATAGCTATCGACGTATTGGATGAAGTTATTAAATATTCGGGCTGGTTGGAAAGCTCGCCAATCAAATTGATCGAATATATTGATAAATGCTTGGTATTGGGATTCTTTAGGTTCTTATGTACCGATATTAGTAAAGATGGTAAATTGGGCGGTGCTGGTGTGGAATTGTACCAAAAGTTGTTGAGCCATTCTCCAATTATCAAGCTCATTGCTTCTGGTGGAATCAGTTCAATGGATGATATTCAGAAACTTCAGGAATTGGGTGGAGTAGAATCTGTAGTTGTTGGAAAGGCAATCTATGAAAATAGAATCTCGATCGATGAAATCAAAGATTGGAATTTAAAATCGTTAATCAGATTTTAGCATGCTTGCAAAACGTATTATTCCTTGTTTGGATGTTAAAGACGGGCGAACTGTAAAAGGCGTCAATTTCGTAGACTTGCGTGATGCGGGTGATCCTGTTGAGCTAGCCTATGCGTATTCCCAACAGGGAGCTGATGAACTCGTTTTCCTGGATATTACAGCGACACATGAGGGTCGTAAAACAACAATTGATTTAGTCAAAGCGGTCGCACGTCAAGTCAATATTCCTTTTACAATCGGCGGTGGTATCAATGAAATTAAAGATGCTGATATCCTGTTGAATGCAGGTGCAGATAAAATTTCCATCAATTCAGCCGCCGTACGTAATCCGGCTTTGATTAATGAAATGGCAGCTGCTTTTGGTGCACAATTCGTTGTAGTAGCGGTAGATACCCGATCTATTGAAGGACAAAATTTTGTGTATTTGAGCGGTGGACGTATAAAGACCGAGTTGAATACATCAGAATGGATCGTTGAGGCACAGGAGCGAGGAGCAGGAGAGATTTTGCTTACATCGATGGATCATGATGGTACAAAAAATGGCTTTGATAATGGCTTTTTAAAAACCATAAATGATCAGATCCATATTCCGCTTATAGCTTCTGGAGGTGCGGGTAATCAACAGCATTTTGTGGATGTTTTTCAACAAGCTAACGTAGACGCTGCTTTAGCGGCCTCTGTCTTCCACTATGGCGAAATATTGATTCCGGATCTTAAAGCTACGTTGCAGCAAAATGGAATTGTCGTAAGATAGGAAACAGGATTGAAGACCAATGATCAAAGAGCAGTACGTCATACACTTGCTGAATGAAGTCCTGAGAAGTTAAACAGGAGCCCATGGCTCTTCGAGAATAATTAAAAATTGAAATACTAAAATCATGTTAGATTTTGCAAAAAGTGACGGCCTCGTTCCAGTGATTGTGCAGGACTTCCAAACGTTGGAAGTCTTGATGTTGGGCTATATGAATGAGGAAGCTTGGCAGAAGACTCAAGCAGAGAAACGTGTCACGTTTTTCTCCCGAAGCAAAAATCGCCTTTGGACAAAGGGCGAAGAGAGTGGTAACTTTTTGAATGTAAAAAGCATTCATATTGATTGCGATAAAGATACCGTTTTGATCAAAGCAGACCCAATGGGGCCTACTTGTCATACAGGGAGCAGAAGTTGTTTCAGTACAGACTTTAATCAAAATTTTCTGTTGGAGCTAGAGCGCATTGTTAATAATCGGTATGCGCATCCGTCAGACGAATCTTATGTTAACCGTCTGCGTTCTCGTGGCATCAATAAGATTGCGCAAAAGGTGGGAGAGGAAGCGGTTGAAACAGTCATTGCAGCTTTGACCGAAACTGATACTGATTTTATCAATGAGACTTCAGACTTATTGTTTCATTTGATCGTATTGTTGCGGGAGAAAGGATTTTCTTTAGAAACAATTGCGAAAAATCTGGAAAGCAGACATCAATAGGTGTTTGGGCAATGGGATTGCCGTTGAACAAAATCAGAAGTGGTCAGCAGGCTTTAAGCTAAGATGACAAAAGAATCTCAGAAGTGCAGTATATTTGTGGATATACTGCACTTCTTGTTTCTACCGGCGAACAATTCGTATTGCTGTATTGATCGTTAGCGGATCACAGTTCAGTCGGCGGAAAATTTAATCCTACAGCATAAAAAATGGATATCAACTATGCGATCTGGATAGAGAAGGAGTTTTAGCGAAATTACTATGGATATTACATTAAAATCAACATTACCAGGACATCAAAACCCTATTTTTTGTGTAGAAAAAGGCTATCACCCGCACACTTTTTTTACCGCCGGTAACGACAAGGGTGTTGTGGAATGGGATATTGAAAACAATGCGTTTAAGCGTATTCTCTGTGCGGTAAGTTCATCGGTTTACGCTTTACGGATGATAGCGGGAACACCGATTCTGGCCATCGCATTGCGCGAAGGTAAGCTGCTTTTTGTACATGTAGAAGAACAAAAGCTTGTAGCAAGCATACAACTAAGCACCAAAGCTATCTTTTCATTGGTCCATATGCCTTGGAAAAATGAACTGCTGGCGGCAGGTGAAGAAGGAACATTGTATGTCATTGATTTGGAAACCTATAAAAATATTTACGAAAAACGTATATCCTCGACAACAATTCGGGCAATTGCAATTGACGAAGGACTTGGACGAATAGCTTTGGCCGATAAAGATGGGCAAGTTTATATGTTGGATAGTGCCGACTTTCATATGATTACTGATTCAAAATTGCATAGTATGCCCGCCACGTCTTTGGCTTTTATCGATAATAAATTGCTAAGTGGTGGACGGGATGCGCAATTGGTGATTTCAGACCCAAATCAATTGACGAGTAATTTTTCCTTTGTACCTCATCTTTTTACCGTATACGGTATATATCCCCATCCAAAAGCGCCAATTTTTGCAACTGTCAGTCGGGATAAATCGTTAAAATTCTGGTCAGTAGATGACTTTGCCTTATTGAAAAATATGAGCCGAGAGAAAATGCAGGATGGCCATCATTTATCTATAAATGCGGGAGTATGGTCTGAAGATGGGAAATATTTCTTTAGTGTGAGCGATGACAAACTCGTTAAAGTCTGGGAATGTCATTTATAGAAGATTGATCCGGAAAAGCAAACTATCCGGGTAGAAAAAAAAATTAGATTGTTTGTAGCGAATTCATAAGTATATCGTTAACTATAGAGATTGTAAACTTAATTGACCTCATAGTTATATTTTATGAAAAGAATTTGGATTATCTTATTGGGTTGTATAGCGCTTTCGAGCTGTGATAAGATCGAAAGTAAGGGAATGTATCTGGCTCGCGTGCCAATATTTGAAACAATGGAAAGTATACGGGCTAAAGCGAATCCCGTAAGCGGCCCTACCGCTATTGTTCAAGCTGGAAAGATCTATATTTATCAAGATTATTTGTTAATCAATGAACCAGGGAAAGGCATTCATATCTTTAATAATGTAGATCCGTCAAAACCTCTGGCGATGGCGTTCTTAAGTATTCCTGGAAATGTGGATCTTGCGGTTCTGGATGGAAAGCTGTATGCTGATAGTTTTACAGATCTGTTGACCTTCGATCTGGAAAATCCAGCGTCACCCAAGTTATTGACACGAAATAAGGACGTGTTTAAGGTCTTGCTTGAAATGGATTATATCAATAATACTACAGATCGCATCATTACAGGATACCGAGATAGTCTTGTAAGCTATAGCCAAAAAGATAAATATTCACCCTATGACCGAAAAGATAATGTTTATTACGAGACCAATTCGGGATCGGGGCAGGGCGGATCTATGGCGCGATTTACCATTGCTAATAAACATTTATATGCTGTAGATCAAACGACATTACACCTTTTTAACGTACAGAATGCGAGTCAACCTGCCTATGTAAAGGACATCAAGATAGGCCCTGGTATCGAAACAATTTTTCCTTTTAAAAACAACCTATTTATAGGCTCCAATACAGGTATGGTGATTTATGATATCACCACAGCATCGGCTCCCGTAGAGCTGTCGCGTTATTCGCATATTCGTGCTTGTGATCCTGTGGTAGTTAACGAGAAATATGCCTTTGTAACTTTACGGGCTGGCGTAGTATGTGGTGGACAGCAGAATCTATTGGAAGTTATCGACATCCAAGACCTGACAAAACCGATGTTAAAAAATACCTTCACGTTGGAGAATCCCCATGGCTTGGCGCTCTCAGACCAAACCTTATATGTTTGTGAAGGAAAATTCGGATTGAAGTCATTCGATGCCAGTGATGTCAGCCAAATAGGCAATAAGCTTCTCGAAACTCAAAAAGAACTGACGAGCATAGATGTGATCGCCGGATCAAAATCGCTAATCGTTGTTGCAGAAAAAGGTGTACATCAATATGATTATAGCAATAAAGCCAAACTTAAGGAATTGAGCATTATTCCTATTATTGGTTCCAATTAAAAAACGATTCCAAGAGCTTCATTATTCTGATATGAAAAGATTTTCAATAGCCATTTTGGCTTTTCTCGGTTATTTAACTGTTGATGCCCAAACAAAAAAATATACAAATCATAATGAATTTTCGGTTTTAACTTATGGTCCTGCCTTTCTCGAATCTGGATTTGGCCTGCATACATTCCATGGGCTGCAGCTCCATGAAAATATCGCTCTGGGATTAAATACAGGGGTGGATAGGTATCCAGTAGACGGCGAAGGATCAAAATGGTTTCTTCCGGTCTCAGCCAAAGTGAATTATGTAGAATTTCCTGAAAGAAAGCGTAGTTTTTTTGCAGGATTGGATTTAGGCTATAGTTTTACTTCCTTGAATAAAAATGCAGTCGAGAACAATTTAAAATATGAATATCGGGGCGGCTTGCTGATAAACCCACAGCTGGGTTGGCGCTTTAAATTTAATAATTCGGCGAAATATTGGTCATTGGCAACAGGATATCGGTATCAACACTATAGCCGAAAGGACACGTATACGCGACCCTCAGCAAGCTTGCCAGAAATTGATATCTGGTATGGAAGAACACAAATAGATAAAAAATATGACCTGCACCGTTTTACTTTACAGGTCGGATTTGGTTTTTAGGTATCGATCAGATGTTTTTTTTATGAACAGTTATCGATTGCTTGAATTGTAAAAAAATAGCATAAGTATACGGTTTGTTTTTCAAATCTAGTCCGATACTTATGCTATTTCATTCGTTGGTTGTGGAGCTTATTTATTCGCTGTCTAAAAGCAGTAATATCTGTTTAAGGTATTGCTCATCGACTTCATCAAAACTATTTAATTCACTGCTGTCAACGTCCAGCACACCGATAATCTGTCCCTGTTTAAAAACGGGTAGCACGATTTCTGATCGCGATAGTGAGCTACAGGCAATGTGTCCCGGAAATTGCTCCACATCCGGAACAATCAATGTTTTTTCTTGTGCCCAAGCTCCTCCGCAGACACCACGACCTTTCTTGATACGCGTGCATGCAACAGGTCCCTGAAATGGACCTAATACCAGCTCATCTCCATCTATAAGATAGAAACCAACCCAGAAAAAATTGAATTGTTCTTTCAATGCAGCAGCGATGTTAGCCAGATTGGCAATTTGATTAGGCTCGCCTTGCAGTAATCCTCCAATTTGAGGAAGTAAATTTTGATATTGTTCTTCTTTGCTACCTTTAGCTATTTGTAAATCCTCTGCCATAAAAATCTATCTAAAAAAATAATCATGCATTTGCTATGAGGACTATACTGCCAAACATGCTTTGCTTGCTCAGAAAGCTACAGTACATGTCATGTCTCAACCTGCATGAAATGAAAAAGCACTAATACGCTGTTCAAAGTTAAGAGAATATTAGCGCTTTCACATCAGGCGAATGTTATTATTTCTTTGTGTTGATAATGTTTACCCGAATGTAGTCGCTTCTTTTGCCGGAAGGGGTCACAACAATAATCGTCAGCTAAAGACTTATCTCTTTACCATTAATGATAACAGGCGGATGATATTCATCATACAATTTGTAATTTTCTAATATTTTTGAAGTTCCATCCTGCATTTGCCTATTATAATGTTCAGTATACATAATCTTTGCGTCTGTATGATTTGGAGCAACCAGATTCGCAATAAAATCAGCTGTAACCTGATATCCCCCTTGGTTATACTCTATCCCTTTAATATTGCACCGGGATAAATGTTGAGTTCCATTGATTGATCTGTAATAGTGAACATCTGGGATTTATATTTCTGATAGAAATATAATTTATTTGGATCAGGCGTTGGAGCATTACTGCCATTAACAATGATACCGGGACTATCTTTATAACCACCTGAGCCTGCTTTTGGCTTAAAGGGATTATCTTCATCAGGAGGAGTAGTCAAGTCTGCTCTTTTCCCTCCTGCTGATCTTTTGCCGGACACATTATTTTCCGGATTAGATCTTGAACTAACGGTAAAATCTTGGATCTTCGGTAATCTTAATTGATCCAAAGCGTTTTTACCGTTTCCGCTGTCAAAGTCAGATTCGAATTTTGAACAACTAACTATTGAAAATAGCATCAATAACAAAGGAACATACTTAGTGATCCTTTTAAAAAAATAGTTCATTCTACTTTTCATATATTTAAGAATTGATAGGCATAGGTCTCCCTGGCATACAGGAAACATGAATTAACTCCCTAACGGCATTCCATTACCAATTGACCATTTCCGGGTCCTTTTCTCCTTTAATTGGCCTTTTTCATCATAAATGTTATAACTAGCACTTACTACATTATTCTGAATATTATAATCAGTAATTTTTATGGAATAATCTGCCGGAATATTATTTGTCTCCTTTAGGTTATCTCGCCAGATCACAGCCTGCTTTCCAGCCCATTTGTCCTCGACACTGGTGACTATTTGCATCCGACCTACATAGCCGTCATTTAAGAACAGCATATATTCATAGTTGTTAATAGGAATATTCCATAAATTACCAGAAGGATAGTAAGCATCAGAAGCATCTATATCCTTCGTATAACGAATGGAAAAATCTCGCTCATAACAGACCAACTGCGTACCACGCTGTCCCAACCCCATATATCCCCCGCCTCTATTGAGGTCTTTATCCGTGCCCTCCCGGACCAACAACGAATTACCATACCACTGCACTAAAGAATAAGGAAAGGTTACATAAGCCCAATCCAGAGGCTGTTCTACCTTATACTTTTTTGTATAAAACTTTTTGCTGTCAAGATCGATATTCGCCAAAAGCTGGATGTATTTGTTCCTAGTCTCTAGATCATCAAGCACTATCTCCAAAGATAGGGACGCTTGATCTCTGTTAATAAACCTATTTGGAGCAACCAAATCAACAATCAAATTGCGCATATCACTAGGTATTTCAGTAGAATCAATAGTCGGGCAAACTTCTGAAAAGATCGTCTTCCCATCCTTATTATCGACTCTAATCTCTAATGTATTGTCCAGTGTATTTACCACATAGTATTGATTCCCCACACTATCGGTTTTAGCTTGGGTTCTCCATTTTTCATTTTTCTTCTCAGGAACATCTGGAGTATCTTTCTTACATGAGAATAAGAAGCATGCCATTAGTAAACATACACTTAAAATCCCTAAACCCTTTTCTCTATATGTTGTATTCATCATCATAAAATATATTTAATGGTCAATTCTAAACGTCGTTTTAAACGTCGAGATATCTTTTAGCTATTTTGCAGTATAGTAAATCGGCAAACCTGGATCACTCGCAGTAAATGTGCCTACATTCTGTGCAATAAAATCAGATACGCCATTAGGACTTGGATTGATCAATAACTGGATCACATTATTGCCGATTGTACTTCCCAAAACTTGAAAGATTGATCTAGTAGGTTTAAATGTGTATGTCTTTAGGCCTTTAAGTCCCGAGTTAGGCTCAACAGTTCCACTTGGAATGAGATCTTTTGAACAGGAGGTAGTTAAAACCAAAAATGATGCTATCAAAGCAATACAATTTAGTTTCTTTTTCATAATTTAATTATCTTAGTTTATAATTAGCTCTAAAACAGGAATGAACTATATATTAAAATTATAAAAATTAAACTTTAATAATAACTAAGGGATAACAAAACTACCCATTTGTGTACTGATTAACGCTACCTATTTAAGAAAAAATTGACCTTATTTTGCAGATATTTAAATAGCAATATACCGATCAGTGAAGTCCAGATCTAGATCATTATTGGATTTTCAGAAGTCTAGACGAATGTCGTATTTTTAAGCGTTGCTTTAGATGCTTGAAGAAGACTTCGATATGTAAGCGCTATCTATATATGTTCGCTACCAGAGAGGCCCTCCATGCAATATTATTGGTGAAAAAGTGGTACTCATTACCTTGGTGCTGTCCCAAAAGTGAACCATTAATAGGGCGCGAAGTATTGCAAAACCGAGGTTAGGAAAAAGACATAAATGAACGCTAAGATTCCTTTATGTCTTTTTCGCTACAGCATATGCAGTACGTATGTGTGATCCGATGTTTGTTGTTGGATTAGTTCAGCAAAAACGTATCTGCATTAAAGTCGTTTCAGTGCTAATTTGATCATATCCTCTACAGAAAGATTGCTGTCTGTTTTTAGAATGGTATTTAATACTTTCTCTGCCGCGGCTTTGTTGAACCCGAGCATAACAAGTGCGGATAGCGCTTCGTCCGGTATGGATTGGGACTGAATAGATGTTGCCAAAGCTTCGAATCCCTGCTTTTTTAATTTATCCTGAAGTTCCAAGATAAGACGTTGTGCTGTTTTAGGACCAATTCCCTTAATCTTTTGAATCAGTGCGACCTGCCCATTAACAATGGCAGACTGGATCTCATCTGGTGTGTTTGACGACAGGATCATACGACCTGTATTGGGACCTATACCCGAAACAGAGATCAAATTTTCAAATAGTTTTTTCTCACCTTCTGTTGCAAAGCCATAAAGTGTATGAGAATCTTCCCGAACTTGAAGTGAAATGAATAATTTGCAGTTTTCCTGATCTTTGATTTGAGAAAAGGTATAAAGAGAGATGTGGACATAATAGCCAATCCCACTCACATCGATAACAACGTGAGTGGGGGCTTTATATGTTAATTTTCCGTTGAAATATTCGTACATAGTATACGAATATAGGAAGATTTTAAGCTATTCTATAAATTTTTAAGATGTGTCTGTACGTCTACGACGGCAATGGTAACCATATTGACGATTTCGCGTACAGAGCTATCCAACTGCAAAACGTGGATGGGTTTGTTCATACCTAAAAGAATCGGCCCTACAGCTTCCGCCTCACCAACTTCTTGCAATAATTTATAGGCAATATTCCCCGATTCTAGGTTAGGGAACACAAGTGTATTTGCTGATTTTCCATTTAAATAGCTGAATGGGAAGTTTGCTGTCAGCATTTCGCTATTTAATGCGAAGTTTGCTTGTAAATCACCCTCAGCAATGATATCAGGATATTGATCGTGTAGAATCTGTGCTGCAGCTCTTACTTTTGTAGGCGTTTTTCCTTCACTTGAACCAAAGTTAGAATACGACAATAGAGCGATACGTGGCTGGATATTCATGCGCTTAACGGCTTTATCCAAAAGCAAGGTAATGTCGGCCAATTCTTGTGCAGTTGGATCTTCGTTCACCGTTGTATCCCCCATAAAAATTGGTCCTTTTTTGGTTAACATCATATACATTCCTGCGACGCGACTTCCTGGTTTAGCCCCGATCACGTGCAATGCCGGACGGATCGTATTCGCGTAATTTTTGGTCATACCAGAGATTAAGGTATCAGCTTCGCCAAATTCCACTAAAGAGGCTCCAAAATAGTTGCGGTCATACATCAGCTTACGGGCATCATATTTCGATATACCGCGACGTTGTCTCTTGATGTACAGGTGCTCGATAAATTTCTTGGAACGCTCTGTTTCACCATCTACTTCAGCAATGGGATCGATGATTTCGAGGCCATCCAATTCAAAAGCATATTCTTTAATTAGGCGTTCGATTTTATCTTTTCGGCCCAAAAGAATAGGAACCGCAATGCCCTCTTCTTTGACAATCTGTGCCGCGCGCAGTGTTTTATAATTGTCTGCTTCCGCAAAAACAACACGTTTAGGATCTCTTTTAGCAGCCATAGTCAAATTGCGCATGATCGCATCATCTTTACCAAGGCGTTTACGTAGCGCATCGCTGTATTGATCCCAATCTTCTATTACGGTCTTTGCTACACCTGATGCGATAGCGGCTTTCGCAACAGCCATAGAAACTTCCGTGATCAAACGTGGATCTGTAGGTTTTGGAATAATATATTCTTCTGAGAATTTTAAGTTATTGGTATTATAAGCCTGATTAACTTCTTCCGGAACGGGTTGTTTCGCCAAGTCAGCAATCGCACGTACTGCCGCAATTTTCATTTCTTCATTGATAGCAGTTGCACGTACGTCCAACGCACCTCGGAAGATATAAGGGAAACCCAATACATTGTTTACTTGGTTAGGATAGTCTGAACGACCCGTACCCATGATAATATCGTTACGTGTTGCCATCGCCAAATCGTAAGCAATCTCAGGATTTGGATTTGCCATCGCCAATACAATTGGGTTTGGAGCCATCGATAACAACATTTCTGCCGACATGACGTCTGCTGCCGATAGACCGATAAATACATCTGAATCTTTGACAGCGTCTGCCAGGGTATGAATATCGCGATCTGTTGCATATTGTGCTTTCATACTGTCAAGATTTTCTCTATCCGTACGGATTACACCTTTGCTATCCAGCATCACAATATTTTCTTTGCGAGCACCTACTGAAATATACATTGCTGTACATGACATTGCAGCTGCTCCAGCGCCATTGACAACGATTTTTACTTTTGAAATATCTTTACCGATAATTTCACAGGCATTGATCAATGCTGCACCGGAGATGATTGCCGTACCATGTTGGTCATCGTGCATCACAGGGATGTTCATTTCTTCTTTCAGACGGCGTTCGATTTCAAAACATTCCGGTGCTTTGATATCTTCCAGGTTGATACCTCCAAAAGTAGGTTCCAATGCTTTGACAATGTTGACAAACTCATCGACATTTTTGGTGTCCACTTCGATGTCAAATACATCAATGTCGGCAAAAATTTTGAATAATAAACCTTTACCTTCCATGACTGGTTTACCAGCTTGGGCACCGATATCGCCTAAACCCAATACGGCTGTACCATTACTGATAACGGCAACAAGGTTTCCTTTTGCGGTATATTTATATGCATCTTCTTTGTTCTCAGCAATAGCCAAACATGGCTCCGCTACACCAGGAGAATATGCTAATGACAAGTCTCTTTGCGAATTTGTTGGTTTGGTCGGAACAACAGCTATTTTACCAGGTCTACCCATAGCGTGGTAATTTAATGCTGCCTGTTTACGATTAGTGTTACTCATTACGATTTTATTAATTTAAGGCTACAAATCTATCATTCTTTTTGATAATTGAAAATTTTTACCAATATCTTATTATTATTAGACAATAATATGTTACTTCAGGACATCCAGTAATTTAAACATCTGCTGCCGCATAATAGAAGCCGGTCCTGAATAGTTGTTGACCAGCAAAGTATACGTAAACGACTGTCCTGATTTATTGGTATGCACACCTGTATAACCAAGTACGCCGCCAATTGTTCCGCTTTTCATCTTCATATTGTTATAGGTGGGAAGACTTTCGTAGAAAGCGGGGTACCAGTTTTGTTTTTGTGCATATTGCATAATCTTATTCATGGCAGCTGTGGTCACCCTATTTTGAGGTGATAGACCAGAGCCATCCATGCTATTAAGTTCACTGGATTTTATGCCTAGTTTGGCATTCCAATATTTCTGTATATAATAGGCGCCATCGTCGGTGCCTGTTTTACCCGCTGTTGTATAAGCGATGGCTTTCAAAAGGGCTTCTCCATAGAGGTTAATGCTCTTTTGGTTAAACCAGTAGACAATTTTGTCTAAGGTTGGGGAAAGGTGGATATCCAGGGTTTGTTTTTTTGAAACATCGACCGAACCCATCTTTGTCCCGGTGGCAGGTAGCTCGCTGGCAGAAATACCGTTATTGTTTAAGACTTCGTTTAATTGATAAGCGAGATCATAGGCCGGGTCTGGCGAAGAGAGCTCAATTGTTTTCTTGAGATCCTGTCCGTACGAACCACGGACAAATATCTTGGTCGAATAAGGGGCAGCATAGGCGTATACATTGTCGCCACTTCCTGCTTTACCCGTAGTTGTTTCATTGATAATTTCCAGGTAGGGAACATGAGCGGTATAGCTCAGGATCTCCGCTTTGGCGCCAACCTTATTGCTTGGACTGAAATTTACGCCAAAGGCGTTCTCACACCAATTGAGTGACGAAATTCCCGCACCGTAATAGTTCCCCATATCGGTCCAGATCCAGCCCCCTGGAAGCTGGTTCCCATTATAAAGCCTGTCATCTGCGATGATGGCGCCATTTATACTTTTGATACCGGCATTTTGGATTGCTGCAAGCCACTTGTTCAGTATTGTTGTTGCTTGAGTCTCTGGGTAGCGGGCGCTGCCAAGGGTGGGGTCACCCGTACCTGTCACAATAATATTTCCGTTTAACATACCGTTTTCGTCGATTTCACCGGTATAATACAGGGTTGTTTTGAACTGAAAATTCTTGCCCAAGAAGTCCAATGCCGTTGCCGAAGTGATTACCTTCATGGTGGAGGCGGTCGCCAGTCCGATATTTTCATTTGCTGCGAATAGCGTTTGTCCTGTTTTTCCATCGAAAACTATCAATGAGCTCAAACCATTCCTGAGGCTTTCCTGATTTTGAAACTGTGTAAAAGCATCTTGGATTTTACTGCGAAGATCCTGTGCAAATAGTGGAGTGGTAACGGTCGTTAACGCGTAAGTGGAAAAAGCTATCGTACTTAGCACAAATTGGTTCATATATCCTATTTTTTATTGTCCTATGGTATATTTTCATATCCTGAATTACATGCGACGAAACACGGCTATCTACATTCGTGCAGGCAATCATGGATATTTCGTCGGATGTATCATGATGACTTGAACACTGCCTTATTTTTAGGGGAAAGCGTTCGCTGTATTCGTTTGTTTTATTTGGCTTAAAGTTAGGCATTCGCCCCTAAAAAATCCTAACTTGCATAAAATTGTATAAACGACATGAAGCATATCGAAAAATTAGCTGCTATTCGTGAGGCGATGAAGGTTCAAGGAATCGACGGCTATATTATCCCGTCATCAGACCCTCATATTAGTGAATATTTACCAGAACGTTACAAATGTATTGCTTGGGCATCCGGATTTACAGGTTCCGCAGGCACTTTGGCTATCACGCAGGATTTTGCGGGACTTTGGACCGATTCTCGCTATTTTGTTCAAGCGGCAGAGCAGTTGGCAGGAACAGGTTTTGAACTGGTGAAATTGAAAGCACAGGGAGCCGCAGAATACGCGGATTGGTTGGGAGAGCAGCTGGGTGCTGGCGCTAAAGTTGCTTTTGACGGCAATCTCGCTTCTTTATTGGTGGCACAATCTGTTCAGCATACCCTAGAGCCCTTGGACATTACAGTAGATGGTCATGTTGATCTGCTGTCCTCCTTATGGGAAGGACGTCCAGCGCTGCCCCAGGCGAAGGCTTATCTATTAAATGAAGCTGCGACAGGACAATCTACCGTTTCTAAAATTGAAGCTGTTCGTGCCGAAATGAAAAAGAATAGAACGGCGGCGCATCTCATTTCATCTTTGGACGACCTGGCCTGGTTATTAAACATCCGTGGTCAGGATGTGCCCTGTAACCCTGTTGTTTTGGGCTTTGTAATGATTACAACCGAAGATAGTACACTTTATATCGAACCATCGAAACTAAGCGCTGAGGCGACGGAGCAACTGAAAACGTATGGAGTGCGAGTGGCGCCCTATGAAGATGTTTTTAAAGCGATTTCAGCATTGGATGTGGCGTCAATTCTTATTGATCCCAAACGTACCTGTTTTGCCGTCTTTGACAGCATACCTAAACAGGTTAAAATTGTTGAAAAAACAAACCCTTCGACGAGTTTAAAAGCTATTAAGAATACAATTGAAATTGAAAATAATCGCCATACGTTTGTAAAAGACGGCGTAGCGTTGACGCGTTTCTTTAAGTGGCTGGAAGAAAATGTTTCTTCCGGTGAACTTTCCGAATTATCTATCGCAGATAAATTGCGCGAGTTGCGCGAGCGTCAAGAGGGCTTTGTTGACGTCTCCTTTACCACAATTGCCGGATATTTGGACCATGGTGCCTTACCGCACTATTCGGCAAATGAAAAATCAAACTATATGTTAGAGCCTAAGGGGTTGCTATTGGTAGATTCTGGAGGGCAATATCAAACGGGCACAACAGATATTACACGTGTAGTATCCCTCGGTGCTGCGACCCAAGAGGAAAAGGAGGATTATACATTGGTACTCAAAGGAACGATAGAAGGCTCTCAGGCCATTTTTCCGACTGGAACACGCGGCTATCAGATCGATGCGATAACGCGTCGTCCATTGTGGGAAACATTACGCAATTATGGGCATGGTACCGGACATGGAGTAGGCTTTTTTCTGAATGTGCATGAAGGGCCACAGGTGTTTAACCCGGCGGCAATCGATGTTGCGGTTGAACCTGGCATGATTACTTCAATAGAGCCTGGATTGTACCGTGTAGGAAAACATGGGATCCGTATTGAGAACTTAGTGTTGACCCGTAAAGCAGGTTCTTCTGAATTTGGCGATTTTCTAGATTTTGAGACATTAACAATATGTTATATCGCAACTGATTTGATCGAGAAGTCCCTATTGGATAAGAAACATATTGCCTGGTTGAATAATTATAATCAATGGGTTTACGATCAATTGTCGACGCATCTTAATGCGGAGGAAAAGAACTGGTTGGCAGATAAGTGCCAAGCAATTTGATCCCGATAAAATGAAGATTAAACCGCAAAGGCTTTCAAAGTCGCTGTTCTAAGCATGCGATCCGCGGCAAGGCGGCCATTCAAATTGATGAACTATAGAAATGAAACCCCCCGGTATAAACACCGAGGGGTTTTGCGTTGTATGAAGGCTTCAAATGGATTATTTCAACCGATACGCTTGAATAATCTTTTTAAAAACTGCTGTATTGTTGTAGATACCAATAAAATGCTGTGCGCCGGGACCATAAGCAAAGACAGGTACCATAATGTTGGTGTGGTCATCGCTGCTGAAATTTCCTCTTATCGTTCCTTTTTTATAATTGGCATCCAATAGGGAAAGTCCGCCAGTTTCGTGATCTGCAGTGACAATAACGAGTGTTTCACCATCTTGGTCCGCAAATTTTAGGGCTTCCCCGACAAGCCGATCAAAGTCATGCTGTTCGGTAACAACATAGGGGAGATCGTTGGCATGGGCTCCATAGTCAATTTGTGCACCCTCGGCCATGATAAAGAAGCCATTGTCATTTTTAGACAAAAGCTCAATCGTTTTTGAGAGCGAAGTTTTTAACATTTCTCCCCGGCCATCGAGTATTCTTCTTGTCGCAGAATCCGCCAGGAGCACCAGCTGTTTGCCCGATGTCGCTTTTTCGAAATCATCTAAATTTTGCTGAAGCTGATAACCTTTTTCAATCAGTTGCTGCATTAATGTATTATCCTTGTTTTTAACAAAGCTTTCGCGACGTGAACCCACTAAAATATCCACATGGCTATTTTTAAAATCTGCTGCAATTTCCTCCGACATAGTCCGGTCGATCTGATGAGCATAAAATGCCGCAGGGGTGGCATCGGTAATATCCCCGACACTGATGATGCCACTTTTGATCCCATGATGAGCCAATGTATCTGGAATCGAACTGATGGGTTTACCATTGGCATCCACACCGATGTACCTGTTATTGGTTTTATGTCCAGTAGCCAAGGCAGTCCCTCCTGCAGCAGAGTCGGTAAAATCCGAATTGGATGCTTCGGTGCGCGAAAGACCAATATGTTTCATGTTGATAATATTGGACTGACCAAAATTGGCACTTAAACCTGCCTGTATTTGAGCCAAACCCATGCCATCACCAATGAGTAAAATAACATTTTTGACCTTGCTCGTGGCGCCATCGTTTTTATAGGTTGGCTGATAAGGAACGTAGGCCTTTGGATTTGCATATTCGACTTTAGCGCTGTTTAAATAGAAATTCTTAAGCGCAGTAGGATGGTCTGTATTGATCCAATCTACACCCATGTGACCAAGTTCTTTCCAACTATTGGGGCTGTCTTTTGTTGCCCAGAAACGAAAGGGCTTGCCCAATTGATGCGCCTTGTCTATCACAGATTTCATCTTTTCAAGGTCGGGTGGAGTAGGGGTCCCTTTGCCATTCCAGACTGAATACTGTTTAATATCCTGACTGATCATGCCAATATGTTTGAGCTGTGCCGGCGTATAGTCTTTTTCCGGCCGGCCATCAAAATAAATCATCGAAGGATAATTGTCGAACTTTTCGGGCGGTGGGATTTCACCGCTGACGACAATTTTAATGGCGGAAGGATTTTTCTGCTGGTCGAATATAGATTCGTTGCCCTTCAAATCGGCCAACAATTTAGACAGTACCTGTTCGTAATTTTCCTTGATATCAATCACGAGCTGCAAGGTCTGCTCAGGTTTGGCATAAGGTTTATTCCCGTTCTCCTTAAAGAAAGCAATTAAAGGGTCGATGTAAAGTTTTTTTAACGTTTTCCCTGGTTTGATCTCACCGCTTTCATGGGCAACGTAAAGCTCTCCATTGCGATAGAAGACGTCCGCTTCGATAGAGCCCATTCCAGCATAATAAGCCTCCAACAGCGGGATTTGCTGTTTGTAATCATTATGACTATGTCCGGCATTGGCAGTCAGTTTCTGTTGTGCAGAAACCGACTGAATGCTTAGGCCTGCAAATAGCAGCCACATTAATTTATTGTTTTTTACCATCCTGGGTTTTGTTTAATGACACCGGAACTGTTGTCGATCTCGCGTTGTGGAACAGCCCACACGTCATGTACTTGCGGATTGAAATTTCTAGCTGGCCAAATGACCGTACCATCGAAATCGTGTAGAGGTTTAGCATAGGTAGCTTGTGCATCACCCCATCTGACCAAATCGCGGTGACGGTCTGCCCATTCCCCAGCAAGCTCATTGCGGCGCTCACGTTTTAAATCTACAAGCGTCATTCCGCTTTTTGCCAACAAGCCCGCTCTCTTGCGGATTTTATTTAATTCAGTATCGCCAGCACCGGAGCCATTTAAATTAATGGCGGCTTCAGCCTTGATCAATAGTACTTCGGCATAGCGCATCAATGGAACATTTAGATCTGTAGTGCCATTATCTCCATTTGGATTGACATGTGTTGGAATAGGGTCTTTATAGGAAAACGGCTCCATGTATTTCTTGAATTGGTAATTGGATGTAGCGCCGCCGTCTTTTGTGAAAGTGCGTTCATTGCCGAAAAACTGAAATTTGTCCCCAGGTTTCAAGATTGTTGCTTCACGGCGTAGATCGCCAGATTCAAAAGAATCGTACAGTTCTTTGGTCGGTAGATAATAGCCCCAGCCATTGTAGATTCCCCAGGCCTTGTTGGTGAGCATAACTCCAGGAAGCTTACTTCCCCATCCAGTACCGCCACCATTTGGCGTACAGACCACCGACCAGATATATTCTTTGGACCAGTTGTTGGCCGCTTTAAACACATCGACAAAATTAGGCAGTAAATCATGTTTGCCCGAATTGATCACCATATCTGCATATTTGGCCGCATTGGTATAGTCCTTTTTGTACAGGTATACTTTTGATAAATAGGCCCATGCCGCAGTTTTGTGCGCTTTACCGTAATCTGAGGTATTCATGTCTGAGAAATAGGGAAGGTTGTCGGCCGCTTTTAATAGTAGTGAAGTGATGTAATCGTAATTTTCGTTAACGTTATTGGCTCTGGCTACCGGAACAGAAGCATCTGTTTCAGGTGTAACAATAGGCACCCCCGCCTTGTCGTTACCATAGTTTGCCGCCAATTGAAAATAAACCAGACCTGCATTGAAATAGGCATCGCCAATGATCTGTTTCTTTCGCGCTTCATCCATGCTTATAGTGGGAACATGGATAATAATATCGTTGGCCCTTTTTATAATCGCATAGCGCATGCTCCATTGCGATTCGGTATAACCACCACCGATATAATTGCGGTTGAAATTTTTGATATTGTCGGCTTCCGGTTTGTTACGTCCTGTTACCATGTCGTCACTGGCATTAATAAACCAAAACATTCCGCGGCCGTAATAATCCTCTTCATTGTATTTTTGATACATACCAGCCTCCGCTTTGATGGCATCCTGTTCGGTTTTCCAAAAATTCTGCGCGGAAGGAGAGCCCTCAGGCGTTATATCCAACTGTTTTTCGCACGATGCAAAAAGTGCTACTGCTGCTATTGCAAGGTATTTAATATTCGTTTTCATCGTTTTATTTTTTTAATGACTGATAAAACCTGCGTAAAATCGTCCGTCTGTGAATGACAACTATTATTTTTCGGTTTCATCCTTTTTATTTTTCTCGTTTTAATAATCGATAAGATCTTAAACTCAATAATACTTGAATGAGGTCGCCTTCGTTTAGATCCCATTGGCATTCTGCTAAGATTAAAAATTGACATTTAGACCGAAAATAAAGCTTCGGGCTTGTGGGTAGCGTCCGACATCAAGTCCATTGTTATCCATACCAATTTCCGGATCAAAACCAGTGTATTTTGTAAACGTTAATAAGTTGTTCGTAGTCGCATAGACTCTCACGTTTCCGAGTTTATATCTGTCAGTCAAAGATTTTGGAAGTGTATACCCTAATGTGACATTTCGGATACGAAGGAAAGAACCATCTTCGATATAGAAATCTGATGCATTAAAGTTTCCGTTGGCGTCTGAGCTTGAGATAATAGGCACTTTCCCATTCGGGTTTTCTGGTGACCATGCATCGAGGATTCCTACTAATTTGTTGTACGAAGGACCGCTCGCGCTGTAGGTTGTTCTTTTGATGGCATTAAACAATTTGTTTCCTTGTACACCTTGTGCAAAAATATTGAGATCAACGTTTTTGTAATTCGCATTGAAGCTCAGACCGTAAGAAAAATCAGGATAAGCACTTCCGGCGTAATAGCGATCTTCAGGTCCGATCGAACCATTCCCATCGATGTCTACAAATTTGAAATCGCCCGCTTTTGCATTGGGTTGAATTTTTTGTCCATTGGTATTTTTGTAGTTATCAGCTTCTGCCTGACTCTGGAAGATACCATCGGTCTTTAATACGTAGTAACTGTAAAGAGGTTGGCCAACAGTAATTGTCAACGGAGCTAGCTCATTTCTAAAATTAGTACCTACTGCGATATTGTTCAATCCAGGTGCCAATTCTTGAACGTTGTTGGTCAATTTGGTTAGGGTTGCATTAATTGAGTACGAAAAATCTTTATTTTTAGCACTACTATACGTTAGTCCTAGTTCAATACCTTTATCTTTTACTATACCACCGTTAATCGTTTGTGTGCTCAAACCCGCTGTTCCCGGAAGAGGTTTGGTTAAGATCATCTTATTGGTTTCTTTGACAAAATAATCTGCTACCAAGCTCAATCCGTTCAAAATTCCAAGATCTAAACCTATATTTGTTTGTTTACTTTCAGCCCATCGCATATCCATATTGGGTAATACATTCTGAGCATATCCATTTTGTAATTTTGGGTTTTCACCGAAATAGGCATCGGCGCGAATAAGAAGAGGATTAACATCCAGTGGGTTTAGGTTGGCTAGACCACCCAATTTACCGTAACTTGCTCTTATTTTAAGCTCGTTTAACCATTCTACAGATTTCAAGAAATCTTCTTTGTGTAGAGCCCATCCGGCAGATGTTGAATAATAGTAGCGCGCTCTATTTTCTTTTAATGGAATGATGGATGAAGCATCTCTTCGACCAATTAAGGAGAGTAAGTATTTTTCATTGTAATTATAGTTTGCCCGTAAGAAAAGAGACGAAAGTGCTGTGGCTCCATAACCACTTTCCGACGGTTGTATTGTGTTCGCGTTATTCAGGTATCTGTATTGCTTGGATTCGTCGTCAAAGCCGGTTCCTGAAGCATTCAAATAACTACTTTTGGTTTTTTGAAAACTATAACCTCCGGTCAAATCAAGTTGATGATGGTCAAATTTGGTTTTATAATTTAGGACTTGTTCGGCAAGGATATCATTTGCGTCATTCGCTCTTTCCACCAGACTATTGCTCAAAACGGGTTTACCTATTTCAGGACGTTTTGGTGTAAAGCTTTTATATCTAATGTTCGATTTTGTAATGCTTAAGTTGGATCTAAAAGTTAAGCCTTTTGCCAACTGGATGTTGGCGTATGGATTCACAACCAGCACATTGACCGGATTGTTTATATCGATGCGCATTAATTCGGCAACAGGATTAATGATATCACCGTAATCGCCAGGGAATGGACCCGGTAGACCAGCAAAACTACCATCGGCATTATAAGGTGTTCCATTGGTTGGATAATAAATGGCCGACAATAGCGCTCCTGTATAGTCGCTGCTTGTATTAGCGCCATTTCCATTGGTACTGCTATAGGAAAGATTTTCACCTATTTTTAACCATGGTGTAACTTGATGCTCTGAGTTTATCCTGAAGTTGTAACGCTGCGTTTTCGTATTGAGTACAATACCTTCTGCTTTGCGGTAATTGAAACTTAGGTAAAAATTAGATTTTTCATTTCCGCCATTAATTGCGCCATTGTAATCTTGCAATGTCGCGTTTCTAAATACCTCATCCATCCAGTTTGTTTTGGTCACTAAACCTTCTGGGTATTTCGCCGGATCGAAAGCTGGTAAGATGGTCGTCCCACCATTTTTTGCAGCTGTTGCAGCGACCTCGGCACGTTGTTCGGCGTTTAAAGGCTGTAATTTTCGCCATGCACTTTGTTGACCTAACTTGGCATCAACGCTAATTTGCATCTGTCCTTTTTTTCCTTTTTTCGTGGTGATCAATACCACACCACCAGAAGCTCTGGCACCATAGATCGCTGCCGATGCATCCTTTAATACGGAAATAGACTCAATGTCGTTGGGATTTAATTGTGGAGTACCTAAGAAGATCGAACCATCAATAACATAGAGTACACTTTCACCATTGATACCACCGGCACCCCGAATATTGATACGTGGGGGGGATGTCGGATCGCCACCTTCATTCGTAACAATAACGCCTGGCGATTTACCGGCCAATACTTCGCCAACACTGTTGACAGATCTAGACGATAATTTGTCAAGTGATACCAAGCTGACAGCACCTGTTAACGTCTCTTTTTTCTGCGTTCCATAGCCTACGACGACAACTTCGGATAAGGTCGAACGTTCTTCGCTTAGTGTAACATTAATGACCTCGTTTTCGCCGACTACGACTTCCTTGGAATGGAATCCGACCATCGAAAAAGAAATTACAGCTTGCGGTGCAGCCTCGATTCGAAATGCACCTTTTATATCTGTTGTGGTTCCTACCTGCGTACCCACTACTTTTACAGATACACCTGCGATGGCAGCTCCCAATGTATCTCTTACAAAACCTGTCACGATGCGGTCTGCCTTGATGTTTGTTTGGGTGTTCAAAATTACATAGTCCTCCTTTTCTACCGCATTGATTCCAAGTTTATTCAAGAGGGAACGAACAGGCTCGGTTTTAAAGCTACCGCTTAAAACTGTGTTCCGTTTTTGCAATAGCTCGGGATTGTAAACAAAATGAAGGCCCGAAAGACTTTCGATTTTGTGAAGAATCAAATCGATTTTCTCGCCCTTGCTTATGTTGATGTTTACACTGCTTTTGTCCAAACGTTGGGCCATACCGGGTGAGGCCATTAGTGAACTGCAGAATACCGAAGTAATCGAAAATGCAATGCAGGGATACTTCATGATCCGATAAAAAGAGAATTCTCTTTTGAATGCAGGTGTTTTCATTTTTTTGTAATGATTAGGTAATGAATTGCTCATGGTGACTAAGATGTTTTAGGTAAATTTTTAGACATTATTTGTGGATTTTAAATACTTTATCCTTTTCAATCGTGCTGTACTTAAGGTGATGTAGGCTGCAGATGATATCCAGTATTTCTGCTGGATTTTGTGTGCTATTGAATGTGGCTGTTGTTTTGAGAGATCTAAGCGATGTATCTTTTAAGATAATTTCAATGTTGTAGATATATTCCAGTTTTTTTGCGACCTCTTGGAGGTTTGTTCCATCAAACGCTATGGCGACAGCTGTATTTTTTTCGACCAAGCTACGCGAAGATTGTGCGGTTTCTTTGCTGTAACGTAGACTTTGGTTTTTGGTTAATATACCTAAGATTTTATCTTGTTGCTGTACTGCCACCTTACCGGTAGCGACGGTGACTTCGACTTGGTCGGAAGCCTGATAAGCTTTTATCCGAAAGGAGGTACCCAATACTTTAACCGCTAGCTTGGATGCAAGCTGCACCTGAAATGGGTGTTGTTCGTCGTGGGCAATAGCAAAGAAGGCTTCCCCTTCAGTAAGTGCTATTTCGCGGATATTTCCCTTGAATTTACTTGGATAGCTGATTTTTGAAGATGGTTCCATAATAATTTCCGAACCATCTGCCAATACAATCTTTTTATGTTCACCTGCAAGGGTTGTGGTGACGATCTGCGCAGATGGTGCGATAGGTTGATTATTTACTTTCCAATAAAGAAGTCCTATGGAAGAAATCATTAAAATAGCGGCCGCTATTTTGAATACAGGTGAATATAGCAGGGAAGGTCGTTTACTTTCCTTTTCCGAAATACTGGATTGGATATTGGTCAATAATTGTTCGCGCAGTGCTGCTTTGCCTTGCTGTGGGATTTTTTTGACTGCATTATCCAGTTGGGCGTACCAATCTTCGACTTGTTTAATCTCGGCGGCGCTGGCCTCTCCATTTAAATATTTTTGCAGTAGCTGCTTTGCTTTTTCTTCCATCATTTGAATACATGTCACTTCAAATGGGAAATGGTACTAGCGAGAAATGTTAGGAGTATATTAATTTATCGTTAACACGCAGATAAAATGGGAGAAGGGGTTAAGAAAGGCTTTTTTTGAGCAGTTTCATCGCCGAGGTAATTTGGTTCTTGACAGTTTGTACGGAGACATCCAGCTCGCTGGCAATTTCTTTGATCGATTTTTCTTGCTTTCGGCTCATGGTGACAACCAGTCGCATACGTTCGGGAAGTTGTGTTAAAGCTTCTTCAACTTTTTGCTGTGCATCTTTAAGGATGAGCAGGTCGTCCGCTGAATCTGCATATTGCTGGTTCATTAAAGTAGCTAATTCGGCTTTATGAACATCTTTAACCGTTGTACTCCGAAAATGGTTGATTACTTTAAATTTTACTGCGCCATGTAGGTAGGCTGCCAAACCGCCAGATATGATGACCTGTTCGCGATTTTCCCACAGCGAAATGAAGATTTCCTGGGTAATGTCCTGAGCGATATTTTCGTCACCTATTTTCTTAAAAGCTGCATCAAATATGGCTTCCCAATACAGATTAAAAATCTGTTCCATGGCAAAGTGATCACCCTGCTTCAATGATGCTATTAATAATTCGCTCACAAAATCAGTTTTAGTTGGACAAAGCTAATAACTCAGTATTCCTTTAAGGTTAATAAATCTTAAAGCATATATGTCGTCTATTATTAAAATGAATGTTGGGGATTTCTGCTGAAATTGGGCGGTATATTTTTATTCTTTATATTCCTCTTCCGGTCTTCCAATTCTTTCCCATGGCATTCGAGGTGATTAAGATGTATTTGTTTGGCCAGACCAAATTACCCACCTGATCGAGGATATAGAAATTCGGGGCTTTGATGGTATCCAATAAGTTGTCATCTTTATCTATATATAACCAATCATAAGCCCAGATCGCATGGTCGTAGTTAAACCTGCCCAGAATGAAATAGGACGAATTAGTCACCGAATAAACTAAGGAATTTCAATACCGTATATTGTAAGTTATAGCCTGTTGGCGCGTAATATTAACCGCTGATTGGACAGATGATATCGGGAAGGAGTAGCGCTAATTTGCGGGCATCCCATAAAATAGATGCGATCTTTATCGGGGGCATAGACCTCTTTGATCACAGCAAGACTTGCCAGATCGACAACCATCTTTCTCGAACCTCGTTCAAAACCGTTTCCGCCCGGTATAAAATAAATCGCACCGCTCTTTTTGTAGTAATCTTCAGACAAAGGACTCACTTGCTCTTTGCAGGAAGAGAGCAGACCTATCAAAGCACTTATTATTCCCATTTTTAAGATATTTTTCATACTCGCCAACGTTATACATTATTGCAATTATTGATTATTCATTGATGTAACGCACCGCAAAATCGATCCAGTCTGTAATGGATTCATCCAGATAGATATCGGGCTGTATACCTATATTGTCAATCGGATATTGTGGTAGTCGAGTAGATCGGTAGGTCGGCAAAAGGAGCTGGTAGTTGTCGCAACCAAATTTGAACTCACGTATAGAGCCATAGTCAAGGGCACCCATACTCGGGGTTCCCATGATTTTTACTTTTTTGCTCTGGCGGGAACTAAATAAAAAATTCTCCGCTGAACTGGCTACATTTCTATTGGCTAGGATAATGACCTGTTGCGGACTTTTTTTATTAATAGCAATTGTATCTATGATCACTTTCTTGTCACCATACAGGACAAATTTTCCAATATTCTCCCTGTATTCCCGAAGATCTTCGTCAATTCTTTTTACTTCATTCAGAGAATCCTGCTTGATATTTTTGATGGCATAATCACGCAACCCATTGACTAAGGTTTGTGTCGCAAAAAACTCAACACTCATAATCCGGATCGGGTTAGTTAAGATATAAGGCAACAGCGGCTGGTATACATCGTCCGTTCCGCCACCGTTGTTTCGCACATCTATAATAAGTCCTTTACTGTTTTCGATCTTTTCTTTGTTTTTTTCAATCAGCTCTTTGAAAGGGGCTATGTTTTCATACCCGAAGCTTGAGATTTTAATATAAAATATATCGGGACTGATCGATTTTGAACTTATTTCGTCTTCTGGCTCTACCTTTGGGTTTTCGGTACTTGTCTGTGGAGCATTTTTCTTTTTGGAAAGATCATCTAAGACAATGTGTTCATCGTGGAAGAAGTCAAGATATTCCTGCAAAAGTTGCGTACAAGTCCAATTTGAAACCAGCAAGCTTTTCTTCGTCAATATATTTTTTTTAGCTTGATACAGTTCCTTATTCTGCTTGGTCTTTTCTGGAAAACCAGGGTACTCGCTCTCTATTTTTACAATTAATTGCTTAAGTGCCTGTGAGCAGTTGCAGGTGGTTTGACCATATATTGGTCGAACAATGAAAACAAGACAAAAGATGAGGAAAAATTTGGTATTGGTCATGGATATGGTTGTTAAAATTAATGCAATTTAAGAAATAGTGTATTTTCTGAAAGCTTAAAAATTGAATATCCTAAAAATAGTAGAAATATGGAATTGTTTCGTGAGGTGTTTACAATTCTTAGCATATATTTATAATTTGTAAAAGCCAGAAATAAATAGTCATCTGTCTATGTACAGGCCCGTATCCCTTATTTAAAACTTAAATGATAAAAAATATTTTGATTTGGTCTTGTTTGTTTATATATTTGTATATATAAACTATATTAATGTATTCTATTTTGTTTTTCTTATAATCGGAAAACAAGGTGTTTTCTCCGTCTTTATTGCCAGCGACGTTGAAACACTTTTTCGCTAAATGAATGATTTGAATACATGTTGATTTAAATGCTGGTATTTCCTAAAAAGCCAAGGGGCGAACGTCTGTATATTAAAACGTGTTGAACCCTATGTAGTCCCCTTGGATATTATACTATTTTTTTTACAAATTAAGTATTGATTATTTGCAATAATGATCTGTAACAGTTTGATCTGTTGGGAGTTTTTGTTGCGCTAATTGTTTAACCTTAAATCATTTAGTATGGAAATTAATAGCCGATTAATTATTGATAGGCTTTCTCAGCGTATGGATCTCGATCGTGCCTTTTTCGTTAAATATCAATTTCTCGATAAGGAATCCTATCATTTAGTTTTAGCGCTTAAACCCGTGAGTGGGCTTTCGCACAAAGTGCTAAAACCGATTGTGGAGTTGTGCTTGATCGATCAGGAGAACATTTCATTTGAATTGATTTTCGCGCCAGAATTAAAGAATAAAATAAAGCTTGGAAGCTTATTTTATTGTTATGCAGTCTTGCCTCAGCATGAGATTTTTGGTTGTTCGCGAAGCAGTTCTATCCTTAGTAAAGGGAAGGAAATACGTGGCATATTGGATCTCTCGGAAAGGTATTATGAAAAGACGATTGCTGTATCCGCGGAGTTTTTACAGGGAGCACAAACATTTGCAGAAATCGCTAATTATCCCCGCGCATTATTTATGGTTCACCAAAGTTTGGAAAGTCATTTGAAACTGCTTCAGGTAATGGTGGATGGGAAGGGCAATAACGTACATAGTCTTGACAGTCGCATTCGGAATCTGCATACCCATTTCCAGACGTTCAAATCTGTCTTTATGGGAGAGACAGACGAAGATAAGATGCGTTTTGCATTATTGGATAATTCTTTTAATGCGGTTAATCAAAACAGAGATCTGGATATTTCGGCTGTCGATGCTTCGCAACTATATGATCATTGCATCGTATTACAGGCTGGGATAGAAAAGTTGTTCCGCTACTTTACAGATGCCTTAAAGGCTGAATACGATGTGCTTGTGAAAGCAGAAGCCGCCGCTCAAGCAGAACTGGAAAAGAGCAAGTTGGCCAAAAAGAAGGAACAGGAGCAAGTCAACGTTGGTGCAGACTTTCATAGTTTCCCCTGGCCAGCACGGTATCAGGGCGATATACAGGAGATGTTGCGTCAGCTCTGTCAGGAAAATAATCCCGAGCAAATCATGTTGATCAATTACTATGTCAGCGATGCCCATGGAAAGGGGTTGTTTGATTTTCCGCAGCAGGACAATGGAAATGCCGAGATCTACCTTGTTGTGATAAAAAAGAAATTGGGTCACTGTCATTTTCGAAAAGTCGCTTATGGTCAAGTTACTGCAGTTGTAGCTTTTTTGAATACCGACTTCTTGGAGACAAAATTAAGCCAAGGCAGCCGGTTCTCCCATACCATATGGAATGAATCCGTTGTCCTCTACCGGCATCCGCGTTATAAACCAACTTATTCGGTTGTGCCTGTCGATTGGCAGAGTACCATATCTAAGACTTCGATTTCATGGACTCGGAATTCAAAACTCATGCAAGATCTTGTTGATGTTTTTGCATTTGATGGTCTTTCAAGTCCGCAATTGGCCGTGTTATTTTTAAATCAGCTGACCTCTATCGGCCTTTACAGTTATCTCTATCTACGGATCGGTTATGCACCGATGTACGTAACTATGGCGGATCTGGTGGATTGGACTTGCATCTGTGATAAAAAAGTCAAGGAATTTTTTACAGCCAGAGGTGATGTAGAAGAAATATTGAATGCAGAGTTATTAAAACAGATGAAAGGCAGGGTCTACGAGCTTCCTCTGGAATTGGCCCAGCTTGATATGGACTACTTCAGGTCAAAAGCGAGAGAAATTACAGATTTCTTTGTCGATCTCTGTGATCAGAGCATACGGTATATGGAGCTAAAATCAGAGGTTAGGTGCAATAAGCAATAAAGAAGAATTTATGGGAAATAGTGTTGAAAATCTGGGGCTAGCAACAGATGTTGCTCCGATTATACCTGACAAAGAGAAGAATAGCTTTATTATTCCTTGGGAAAACCAAGAGGTTCTTTATATTTCATCAGACTACTTTCTTAAGCACTATAAAGGAGAAATACCACTGGAAGATTTCAGCCTTTACAGTTACAGCGTTAGGATAATCAAAGTCAACAAGTTTAAATGGCCATTTTCTCTAAGAAGAAAAGGAAATTATAAAAACAAATATCTCAAAATCGATCTCGAGATCAAAGAAGTCGGATTGAAGGTTAAGTGTGATTGTAAAAAGCGTCATGATGGTCCGTGTGATTATGTAATTATTGGGCTTTATCGTAAGTTTTTACTCAGTAATAAATTCTTACATGATTTATATGCAAAAGATATTGCCATCCTGCCCGAAAGTCAGCATAAGTTCTTTCAATTGGGTATTTCTAGACTATATTACCGCAATGATAAGGTTTGTATTGAAAACCATAAGCAATTTGGTCAGGTATATAATTATTTCGAACACCAGGAGCTTGAATCGGAATTGCTACATGCAGCATCTGAAAACCGATGGCTGGGACAGACTGGGGAGCCTTTTCCGGATTTTATGTATGTTATTCCTACAGAGCGTCAGGTGGACGGACTGCCCTTTTTAATACCTTTTGAAATAGACGGTAAGATAAATTATTTAGGAGAATTGGGTAATGGGTTGACGAATTTTGCTGATAGTGATGTGTTAAAAATCGATTTATGTCGTAAGATTTTAGCCTTTTCCAAAAGTCCACAGAGACAAATAAGGGATCGGGAACAAGATGACTTACGAAATGACTTTGATCATGTGGAGAAGGATTTTATTATCAGTGCTTGGCGTAAACTTTTGGAAAGAAAATTGGATCAAAGATTACGTGTTGCCTTTGTCGATAGGAATAATTTTAAAACCACAATCGAAAACTTTAAATATCCAGCCAAATATCGTACAACTTATCGGAATGTGATTTTGGCGGGCGATGATCTTAGCCTGAAATTTCATTTGAAAGAATACAGCGATCACCTGCTTCTATCGTTAATTCTTGTCTACAAAGGAGAAGAGTTGAAAGACTATACATCCGAATGTCGTTCCAATTTCTTCTTTATCAATCTAAATGAAGATGAGTGTCTTTTTGTTGATAATCTACAAAAGGAGTTTCTATTACGTTTCTTTCACAGTATTTCCACTAAAATCACGGTGTTAAAGAGAGACTATGAAGACTTCTTTACGCGTATGTTGATTCCATTGTCAACATCCTTTCATATAGACCTTGAACCTTTAAAAAAGGATACAGTTTTTATTTCTAATACCGCTCATCAAGTGTCTCAATTTAAGGTTGCGGTGGAGAAAGACGACGACGATAAATTAAATTTCGAATTGAAAGCTATGCTGAGTGAAAAGGAAGAATATATAATTCCATATGGAGGAAACTTGATTTTAAAATCGGAAAATGGAACCTGCCTATATACTGAGCGAGATCTTGTTGGCGAGAATGAGTTTAATACCTTTATTGAAACACAGTTTCCAAATTTGAAAAGTTGCAGCAATAGGATGGTAAAGCGCTTGGAATGGCAGGCGTATAGCAACAGAAATAGACTGAATGAATTTATAAAAAAATGTAAGAGCAAGGGGTACAAAACTATACTGAACAATATTTCAAAGGGAACTTATCTGCTGCCGCACCAACTGAAATGGGAAGTATTGGATATTCGTCAGGACAATAATGTATTTTCCATTTACATGATTTTCAAATTTGGAACAACGACCTATTTACCGGGAGAGTTTGAAGAAAAGATCGTATACAACTACAGTAGCATTCAATTGGCGGATCAATCTTTCGGATATATCAAAGCTTCAGATAAAGCATTATTTGATGTACTGTTTAATTATGCGGTGGTTGAAACCGACTGTCTTAAACTCACTTCAGCCCAATTGCTATCTTTCCAAACACAGCTGGATCGAATTGATCCTCGTATTATTCAAAATAGCCTAGCTGAACGTCGAAAGAAATTATTAAATACGGATGAAATAGCCCTGTTGGATGTTCCGAAAGAGATCCAGGCAGAGTTGCGCCCGTACCAACAGGCCGGATTTAGCTGGATGGTATTCTTAAGCGATTTTCAATGGGGCGGTATCTTGGCTGATGATATGGGATTAGGGAAAACCTTACAGGCAATAACGCTTTTGGAATATTTCTATCAAAATAATCCAAAGGCAGCCCCCTCAATTATTATTGTACCCAATTCTCTGCTATTCAATTGGCTGGCAGAATTTAAGAAATTTTCCCCAAATCGTCGGACAACTATTTATCATGGACAAAAAAGGAGGGAAATCACGGAAATAGAGAACGAATCCATCTTGATTACGACCTATGGAACAGTTATGATGGAGCTTGATTTTCTTAAATCCCAGTCCTTTAGTTACATGATTTTAGATGAGTCGCAGGCGATAAAAAATCGTAATTCAAAAAGATTTAAAGCGCTTACTGAGCTAAAATCTTGCTATCGAATAGCGATGACAGGAACACCTATTGAAAATGGCGTGGAGGATATCTATGCACAAATGAGTATGGTCAACCCGGGTTTTTTTGGAACTTATGGTAATTTTAATAACACCTATCGGGGGATCAAAGATGAAAATACAGCGCAAGAAACTGTCCTCGGCCTCCAAAAGATGATCCAACCTTTTATTCTTCGGCGTACAAAAAAACAGGTTGCTTTGGACCTTCCTGAAAAGACCGAAACAATTCTCTATATGGATATGCTTCCCGAGCAAAGGAAAATTTACGATAAGGTCCGGAAAATATTCAAGGGAGAGATTGAAAATAATCTGAATAGCGCTGATTCCACGAAATCCAAATTTTTGGCGATCGAGGCGCTGCAAAAACTACGACAGCTTTGCAACTCGCCCATTCTGATGAAAGATGGTGGCTTTGGGCATGAATCTATTAAACTGGATTTTATTGATGAGATCATGGATGAAGTGGCTCCAAATCATAAGATGCTAATCTTTTCGTCGTATACTTCCATGCTTAAATTGGTGGCTCAGCGCATCGAAACGAAAGGAATAGCATATACCTACCTCGATGGTAAGATGAATCAAGATCAGCGGCAAAATGCGGTCGAAAGATTTCAGAACGAGGACGAATGCCGTGTGTTTCTCATTAGCCTTAAAGCGGGAGGAACCGGCTTAAATCTAACGGCTGCCGACTATGTCTATATTTTGGACCCCTGGTGGAATCCTGCTGCCGAAGCACAGGCGATAGATCGTTGTTATCGAATAGGGCAAGAAAAGCATGTGATGGCTTATAAGATTGTTTGTCGGGATTCCGTTGAGGAGCACATCTTAGCACTACAGGAAAGTAAAAAGCGACTATCCGAAGGACTGATTTTAGATGAAACAAATCTGATGAAATCGATCAGTAAAGAAGAGTTGCTTAAATTATTTGAATAACCAACTGTACACTATGATGATCAAAAAAGTATCTACACAAACAGCATCTTTTGAAGGAATGATGCGTACACAAGATTTTCAGCTTGGATATACTTATACTGGATTGCATGTACAACAAAATATTGTTGGACTATCGAAGGTGGAGTTTGTAGCTGGTGGCACAGCTCATTGGCAATTGTTTCGGAAAGTTGAGGAAACGGTGATGGTTAATCTCCAGATTTATCCATGGCATTTGAAAAATGTGCTGTATGTACTGATCCAGCAAAATGGATTGGTCGTGAGAAATCGAAAGGGGGAGTATGCATCATTTAATTAATGATATTGGCAGAGAGAGATTTCGCGCAGAATTTTCCATGTACTATGCGGGTATTATTTATCTCCTGATATTAAATCGGATCAGCTGCGGTTTTACTCGCGAAGAAATGGCTTTCTTAATGGGACAAAAGGAGACTTATGTTAAGGAAGTGGAAGAACTCAAAATACCGGCTGGAAATCTTGAAGTTATGGTCCACCTGAATTGGGTTTTCAACCGTAGGAAATTCGATATCAGTAAATTGGATAATAAAATCAGCTATCCGTTTGAGTTCTCCATTTGGGAAGAAAAAGGTATCCGCTACTACCAAATGGAATATTTTATCAATGCCGTAGAAACCATAACTTTTTTCCAGTTAATGGAAGAAATCAGCCCCGAATATTCAGCACAAGCTGAACAGTATACAAGCGATTGCATGGCCGTGGAACTCCTTTTGGATAAGCTTATCCAAAAAGATTATTTTAAGAAATACAGAACGCCGCTGGAAATTTGGCGCTATACGGAAAAATACCTCGAAGAAAATATCCGCGTGAAAAGCTTGATGCGGGAACTTGAGGTTTTCGTAGGAAAGAAAGGAAGCGCACCGCTGCGTAAAACTAAAGCCAAAAGTTTTGGCTTCCGCTATATTGAACATAAATAAAAAAATATGGAAGATATTACTGGAGTACCTTTAGAGGTACCTCGAAATTTTCGGTTGATATGTGAGCTTTTTGGCATCACTGCACCAGCTTTTATTCAATTGTTTTTAGATCATTACTCTTTTATAGATCAAAATTTTACAGATAAGTCAAGCTATAATATTGCCACTAGAGCCGTACGTTATATCAACGATAAAATTCCTAAAGGCGATAATCCTTTAAAAATTGAATTCGAAAAGAACGAAAAGGAAATGGCGGTGAAATTATTGCGACGTCAGGTAAAATTGGCAATCAATAGAAATTATAGCACGGGCGAGCGCAGAAATAAAGGCCGTAAGATCACTGCACAGATCTATGACCTCTTTGCTACTAAAGTGCGGCTTAAAGACCGCATCTATTTAAACGAAAACATATCCTTTAAATTGAGCAAGGATTTTCTGCTGACTTGCATAATAAATTGTATTCATCCATCGCATTATATCAACACCATGATGCAACAGGTCTCTACAGCTGAATTTTTAGCAGCAATGCACCTGGATAAAGCTACCTATAATCCAGTTTTGGGACTTATTCATCGTGTCCATGATGGTTATGGAGATCTTATTGATTGGGAATATCGCCATACGCCTTTTTTTAAACGATTTATCATGGATTTACAGGAACTCAATAAACGCTATTTTTTTTATCGCGACCTCGATAAAAGAATAGCGCTGTATGAGGCCTGGCTCGATCGTATTTTGGAATCCAAAGATGAAGAGTTTGAGTTATAAATGAATTGTGGAAAGCTACTTGTCTTTTTATAAAGGAGGACTTGCATCAAAGTAGTTAGACAGGTACGATATGGATGAAGCCATTGATCACTTTTTAAATGAATAAATATGAAAACATTAGAAAATATTAAATTAACACCAGCATTTAAACAATTTTGCGACCTTTTCAATTTCACAGCGGAAGAAGTTGTACAGGAATTTATTGATAAAATTGACATTGCTGAGTATATGTGCGATCCAATACACCCCGACCGTTGGGCTAATGTATTTGCGATGGAATATTTGATCCAATATACGCAGTCCGAAAATAGTATCGTTGAATATGGGGAATTTGCAGAAGAGTGGGTGAAAATGATGGATACAAACGAGGGAGACCCTGTCGGAAAAACAAGATCGCTATTAGATGCTTGGCATAAAAGAGTTTTAGAGGATCGTATTCATAGTATTATGAAAGAAGATGAAGGTAAGGATACAGTATAATTTTATGTTAAATTTGATCAACCTTGTAAAATACATCAAAATGTGTAGACCTAGCTAGTCAATGGTAAGGTACCTATAGTGATTATAACATGCAATGAAAATGAATTGCTATATTGTAGCATGCACGCAAAACCTGAACAACGTAAAACATCAATAGTGCCAGCATTATTCAAAGTGCTTATTGGTACTATTGGTGTTTTTGCTATTTTGACAGTTTGTTTCTATCGCAATGAACTGTACGTCGATGGTAATTTAACGGTAGGATTTCCCTGGATATTTTATAGGGAAGGAAGCGGTTATAGCCCAGATCTTAATGAGCAGGTTGGATACCATGAATTTGAACCTCTAAAATTGATCGGCAATATTCTTTTTTCTGCTACTTTATATCTTCTGATTCTATTGATTTATAGCTTTGTTAGCAGGAAGCTTAGGAATAAATCTTAGGCTTTTTGTTATCCTTTTGTTAAGTTTTCATAGCTTGCTAACCCGGTTTAGTTAAAAACTGTTAACGTTTTATTGACCCTGCCTTCATATAGCATTTGTAATCTTGTACCCATAAATCAAATGCGCTACTTATGAAATTTAAAGCCAACAATGTCTTTTGGTTGTTATGTGCCATCGCAGCAAGCTCACCCGCTGTTCAAGCCAAACCGCTCACACTAACCCCATCGCAATTTACGCATGTACAAGGAATCGTAAAAGGTCGTGTCGTCGACGCCCAAGGACGTGCTGTCGCTGGAGCAACCGTCCAAAATTTGAAGAGTAAAAAATCTGTTCAGTCTGACGAAAAAGGAAATTTTCAGATCGAAGCTGAAATGGGCGATAATCTGAGTATTTCCTTTATTGGGTATAGTAGACTCGTGCAAACTGTCAGTCAATCCAATGGGCAGATATTTTTCCTACAGACCGATGAAAACACACTGGAAGAGGTGACCATCTCTATCGGATATCAGCGGATCAGAAAGTCGGACGTCACTGGCGCGATCGCTAGCGTTAAGGCCGAGGAACTTAATTTGAGCGCACCAAAATTATCCCAGGCATTGGTTGGTAAAGTAGCAGGTGTACAAGTCATGCAGACAAGTGGTGCCCCATACGATGGCACCAAAATGCGTGTCCGCGGAATGGGATCGATTAACGCTGGTTCGGATCCACTATATGTTATTGATGGTTATCCAGCAGGCAACAATTTAAATATCAACCCCAATGATATTGAGTCTATCGATGTGTTAAAGGATGCCGCTTCTGCAGCCATCTATGGTTCGCGAGGCGCGGGCGGTGTTGTATTGATTACAACCAAGCGTGGTAAGGAAGGTAAAAGTAATGTAGACTACGAAGTATTGGGTGGCTTTGGTCAGCTTTCCAAGAAAATCGATGTTTTAAATTCAGAGCAGTTTATTGATCTCCTGATTGATGGTCGTAACAATTCCTATAAAGACCTTCTGGCTACGAAAGGGATCGCCTGGAGCGACAGTAGACGCTTTGATGATAATAAAACACGTATTGCCAATGTCGGAAATGCCGGCTCAGTAAGTATTCCTGAAGATTACTATGACTTTGCGTCTGGTACAGCAAAAAAAGCGAAATACGATACCGATTGGCAGGATGCTTTATACCGTAATGCACCTTTCCAACGTCATAATCTCTCTACCTATGGCGGTAACGAAAAAAATCGCTATTTCCTAAGTGGATCTTATCAAAATCAGCAGGGTATCATGCTTGGGACGGATCAGAAAGTCTTTAATTTCCGCGCCAATATCGATAGCAAAGTCAGCAAGAGGTTGACCGTTGGCGCTAATGTATCCTTTACGTATAACGACAATAACGAGGTGACGACAGGCCGTTACGATAGAAGTCCGTCTATGGCAGCTCTAATCTATCTGCCGACACTGCCAGTTTATAATGAAGATGGAACCTATGCCAAATACCTGATGGCCGATCTTTCTGCCAATAATTATGGTATCCAGAACCCTGAAAACCCATTGGCTTATGTCACTGAGATTAAAAATAACCGTCGTGGAAAGCGAGGTTTATACAATGCTTTTGCTGATTTCTCCATTATGGATGGTCTAAATCTCAAAGTAAACGGTGGATTGTCTACTTATGACGAGAAGTATGATTATTTCCGTCCGACAAGTATATCCGATGGAAACAACAAACCGTTTTCACCGCAGGCCATTTCTGCTGCTTATGCAGATGCCAAGACAAAAAATGAATTGGACAAATTGCTGGAAACAACGTTAAACTACAACAAGACCTTTGGTGGGAAGCACCAGGTATCCGCATTGTTAGGTTATTCGGCTCAACGAACAGATTACGATTATCAAGGTGTAAGAGCCAACGGTTTTAATAACAATGCTATAGGAGAAATTACCGACAAGGGAGCCGATCCTTCTAATTTCCAATTGCTAAAAGACGATACGTTCAAACGCATCACAACGCTCCAGTCTTATTTTAGCCGCGTAAACTATAGCTTTGATTCGAAGTATTTCCTTTCAGCTTCCATCCGTACCGATGGTTCATCGCGCTTCGGGCCAAATAATAAATGGGGAACCTTCCCGTCGGTTTCAGGTGGTTGGACGCTCTCCAAGGAGGAGTTTTATACCGATTGGTTAGGACAACAGTCAACGGTCAAACTAAGAGCGAGCTGGGGACGTAGTGGAAATAATAATATTGGTGATTATCGCGCGTTATCCGTTATCAACTCGCCGGCGGGTGTAATCCTTGGCGATAAAGTGGAGACTTCCTATACAGCAGGTGATCTGCTCGACCCAAAATTAGGCTGGGAATCAACCTCGCAATACAACGCTGGTCTCGATCTCGGTTTGTTGAAAGGCCGCCTCAACATTATGACCAATTTCTACCTGAGCCGTTCCTTCAATTTACTATTCAACCAACCACTTTCTGCTGTGTCTGGATCAACAACGATCTTAACCAATCTCCCTAATTCGAAGGTGCAGAATAAAGGTTTTGATTTACAGGTGGATGCTACGCTGATTCGTAAAAATGAATTTGAGCTCGGATTGAGCGGGAATATCAATGTCAACAGAAATAAAGTGCTCGATCTTGGTGGGGCTTCTACAATATTGACAAATGGTGCTGAACGCTCTTACTTAACGCATATTACGCAAGAAGGAAGCCCAATTGGTATGTTCTACGGCTTTAAAGTTCTTGGTGTTGCAACTGAAGAGAATTATAAAACTGTGGCACCTTCAGCGGCTTCAACAACTCCGCTACAACCCGGAGATCTTTATTTTGAAGATGTAGATGGCAATGGTATCGTCAATGATGCCGATAAACGGGTGATCGGCAATCCGCATCCTAACTTCACCTATGGCTTTGCTCTTAATGCGCGCTATAAGGCTTTTGATCTAAGGGCATCATTTAATGGCTCCCAAGGAAATAAAGTATTGGATGGCTATGATTATTACCTCTACAATATGGAAGGCTCTGGCAATCAATATGCCGATGTGGCACGACGCTACCGTTCAGCGCAAAATCCGGGAAATGGTAAAGTATACCGGGCATCGCGTGGCGGTACGCAAAGTAACAGTACCCGTCTTTCTGATTTTTATCTGCAGGACGGTTCATTCTTGCGGATGACAAATATTGCTTTGGGCTACAATCTTCCCAAAGGTCTGGCAGAAAAATTAACGCTTTCTGGGCTAAGGGTCTACGCTACTGTAGACAATCCATTTACGATTTCTAAATACAAAGGCTACAATCCAGAACCGGATTACAATCAGCGTGGTAATTTGACTCCGGGTGTGGATTATGGGCTTTATCCATTGGTGCGGTCGTATAACCTTGGCGTGAAAGTCACTTTTTAATAGCAGTATGTAGGAGCTATTTGTACAGCGGAAATATTAAGCAAAAACCTATGTCAATAGCTTCAGTATAGTAACATGCAGTCCTATGAGCACCCTTGGGTTATATGGACTGGTAAAAAATAAAAAAATAACAGGATGAAAAAAAGATATATATTACCCTTTGTTTTGTTGGCATTGTCTTCATGTACCAAAGATTTCTTGAATCAGAAAAATCCCAATGCTGTCACAATCGATGATTATTTCAAATCAGAGAATGATGTGCTTTTGGCCATCAATGGGCTCTACCAGTCCCTTCGTTCGGGGAGCACACTTGGGGAATCGAGTACTTTGTATAATGAGGAACGTTCGGATAATAGTGGACGTAATGATAATCAGTCCAATGCCGGGGAGCCTTTCCAATTCAATGACTTTTCGTTGCTGCCGAGCAATACCTACCTCAAGACACATTGGTCGGCTATGTACGCCGCAATCAGTCGCTGTAATGCTGTTCTCTCGCACGTTGATGAGGTGACCTTTACAAGTGCGGAATTAAAAGGACGTTATATTGCGGAAGCGAAATTCATTCGTGCATTATTATATTTTCATATGGTACGTAAATTTGGAGATATACCATTATCTACGGTACAGGTGACCAGTAAAGAACAAGCAAATGAATTGGCTTTTCGTCAGAAAGAATCAATTGTTTACGAGCAGATCATTAAAGATTTGACCGAGGCTTTGTCCAGCAATCTTCCCAATACACAAAAAGATTACGTTATTGGCAGAGCGTCTAAAGCGGCCATTAATGCAATTTTGGGACAAGTATACCTCACTTTGGGTGCGACACAAACATCGGGGAGTGCAGAAAATTTTGCGAAAGCAGAACAGTACCTCAATGCGGCTTACCAAATGCGTACTTTTGGTAAACTAAACGAAATTCCTTATGCCGATGTTTTCGATGTGACCAAGAAAAATAGTTGTAAAGAACTTGTTTTTCAGATTCAGTACAAACAAGGTGACCAAAACTATAGCTCGAGTATTGCCCGTAATTACCAGGCGCGGGGGGAGACCATCAATTCACGCTATAACGCTACAGGTGCTGGCGAAGTTGCAAAACTAGATCTGATTAAAGATTACGAGCAAGACGATATCCGAAAAGGCTTCTCGGTAAAGTTTGCAGCGAATACACAGGTTAACGATTGGTTTGTAACCAAATTTAGAGATAACAGTGACGCTGCCGGTACCAATGGTTGGGGTGGAAACGACTGGATATTGATCCGTTACGCCGATGTGATGTTGTTGTTGGCAGAAGCAAAACATCACTTGGGTAAAGATGCGGAAGCTATCGCGCTTTTGGATCAGGTACGTGAACGTGCGGGATTGCCATCTTATGCAACGGCTATGCTGAATACGAGCTACCGTAGTAAATATCCAACCTTAAAAGAGGCCATCTTGCATGAACGCCGTGTAGAATTGGCATTTGAAAACCAACGTTGGTTTGATTTGATCCGTAATTATACTGCACAGGAACTGGTGACTTATTTCAAGACCAAAAGCCAGGCTGATTATGGAAATGCTAAAATCTCCAATATCTCGACAAAAGATCGATATTATCCAATTCCTTTTGATGAATATAAACTGGATCCGACACGCATGTATCAAAACCCAGGTTATTAATCGAATAGTACACACAAGGTCGGTAGATTAGCTATCTACTGACCTTGCTTAGTTTAGAACGATGGTCTTTCCTTCTTTAGCCGATCGTTTTGCAGCTTCCAGAATCTCGACTACGATGACATTATTATTGATTGATCCGAGATCATTTTCTGGTGGCACGGCATCTTTCAGAACCTGTTCAAGATAGGCAATATGATGCTCAAAATACGGGATCGCAGTCGATACAGGTTTAGGTGGATCATTCTGCTGTTTGTATTTTAGAAGTTCTTTGTCATTTTTGGCGTAGAGCTGAGCTTTTGTGCCAAAAACCTGCAGATCCTTCACACTGTATGGCCAGGCCCAGGAAGCTTGAATAATACCCGTGCTGCCGTCACGGTAGCTTAGTATGATGGTAGCGTTGTCATCGACTTTTGGATAAACCTCAGGTTTGAGCTGTTGTGTAAAGGCTGTCACTGAAATTGGCCTTTCTCCCTTTTTGAGCCAGGTCATCAGATTGGCGCCATAACAGCCAAAATCCATGATTGCACCGCCGCCATTTTTTTTCGGATCAGTGAGCCAATCCAGAAAGTAATCGCTGCATCCAATTTCCTTTGGACCTTCGTGCCCGTCTTTTACAAGCATACGTGTGATTTGTCCAACTTCACCGTTATCCACCAATTCCTTCAATTTCTGATTGCTTTTATACCAGGTCGTTTCGTAGTTTACCAAAAAGGGTGTTTCGAACTGTTTGGATAAATGTGCGATCCGTTTTGCGTCAGAAAGAGTGGTCGCAAGAGGCTTCTCTACCATTACTGGGATTTTGAGTGGGAGACAGGTCTCCGCGACGTCGATATGCTCATTGGTTGGATTGTAGGCCAGTACTGCATCCGGTGTGACTTGTTTCAATAAGCTGGGTAAGTCATGATAGAAGATTGCGTCAGGTAAATTATACTGCGTTCGTATTTTGTTTGATAGGGTTTGATTCGGTTCAGCAATACCGATAATATCCACTTGCTTATCCTGATATAAATTTAGGAGCAAGAATACATGGTCGTGGTTGAGCCCTGCAACGGCTACTTTAAGGCGTTCACTGGCGTCTGCAACCTGATGGGATAATAGAATAAGCAGAAAAGTTATTTTGATCAGATGCTTCATCATGTTAAGTTTAGATTTTATAAATAGACCGATTTGTGGTGGGGATGTCCTTTATAGATCCAGGTGATCTTGTGGTGAGACCGGATGATTTCGGCAACGATGTCAAAATAAGTTTCTCCCTGCCCCGCTTTTAGTTCCTCTATTTTTTTTTGAAAATGTGTTTGATTAAATGGGGATTGTGTGCCAAGTTTTCCCTGGTAATACGGCAAAGTGGTTTCGATGCCCAGTGATGCGCTGCTGTGGTCAATATCTTTCCAGACAATAGCATGTGAAGTCGCCTCTTTAAAAGTACCAAATCCTCCGTACAGCAAATCGTCAAAGCCATCTAGACTACCTATCTTCCAACTTTCATGGGACATGTAGACGGCATTGATTTCTTCGTAAAAACTGGCGATACTGTCAATTTTATTACCATCGATAAGTGCCACGCCGAGATCGGGATTGCTTCCCAGAAGTTGCTTAAAATCTGGCCAGAGGTCTTCCCCGGGAAATACAGTTCCAGCTGCTTTGTTTTGCCATTTGTTCAACAATTGAATAAGTTCGGTTCTAATGTTACTGGGCTGATAGGTCAATGAACATAACAATGACCTTAATGCGGTGGCATCCGAATCACTGACCATAAAATGAGCAATAGTACCGACCAATTTCTTTTCATCATTTTTCATCTCCGACCGTAGTTTTTAATCTTCAAAATATCCTGATCAATCCGTTTGCGGTTTTTTAACCGATTTAGCTGCGATAGTGTAGCAACTCTTGTGAATATACACTTTCAGTTTGGAATTGTTGTATTCGGATAGCAACATCCTAACGATATTGTTTTCCTGAGCGGCATCGTTTTTAGTAAAGTGAATTAAAAAATGTCCCTTGTTAAAAATTCGTTCTATGCAGGTAAAAACAACTGGATATGGGGTTCATTACAGGAAAGTTTCGTGTGTTTTGCTTATAAGTGGTTGTTAACATAAAGTCCATTGGTTACAAGTTAATTAACATTGTTGTTCACATTTTAACTGTTCCCTTTTTAGCTGGAATGCCTAATCGTGCTAAATAAGGCTCCATCTTTTTTTTAACAAAAAATCTGCTCAATACGAGAGAGTTAACATGTTTATTAACAATTTTTAGGATGCTTTTTTACAAACACCAAGCGGTGTGTATTTAAATAGCGCAGTTTATTCAAATAGTGGAGTACATTCGAATAAAAGCTTCCCGTTAAATTAACATTTTGATAATCTACCGGGGCTATCTTTGCGAAGTGAACACTACCGAAGCCAAATTTGATAACCACTATGTGCTGCGCTTTAAAGAAGGTGACTCCATTGCCTTTGCCTATTTCTTTGAGCGGTATTGGGAGGATCTATACACCGTCGCTTTTCGTCATCTTCGGGAAGAGGATCAGGCTAAGGATCTTGTGCAGGAAGTATTTATCCACGTCTGGGAAAAACGATCGCTCGTGAGTACTGAATACTCCGATATGAAATTCTATTTCCACAAAGCCCTCAAAAACAAAATACTGAATTACTACGCCTCGGAACGTGTACGAAAACAGGTCCTGGAGAAATCAATGGAACGCATGGAAGCTTTTTCCAATTTGGATAGCCAGGCCTTTGCCAAGTATAAGGCGCTGGAGGCTATTGTGGATGATTCGATAGACAAATTACCTAAATTGATGAAAGCAGTCTATCTAATGCGTTCTGACAATTATTCAATAACACAAATTGCCAAGGAACTTAATCTCGCAGAACAGACCGTTAAAAACTATTTGTCGGAAGCCAAAAAGATCATGCGCCGTGAATTAATGCAAAGATTTGCAGACCATGATTCTGTATTTTTATTGCTTGCGGGTAGCTATCTCCTTTATGATTATTTAATATAAAGAACATATTTAATTAAAGTACTTTCGATGTTCTGACCTGTATTCTTATAAAAATTATTGCAGGTGGATTTAGAACGCTTTAAACTTATCATAACAGATTATCTCGGAGGGAAATTGACTGAGGAGGAAAAAGGTCATGTGGACGACTGGTATGAGTCCATCTCAAATGAAGACACTAATTCCTTTATCGATGCAAATCATCGGGAAAAAATCAAACAAGACTTATTTATTCGTGTAGGAATAGCTGAAGCACCTGTCGGGGCAAAGAAGGTGGCTAACATACCGGTCAGAAAATTTTCCTGGCTTTCAGCAGCAGCGGCTATTTTAATCGTAGGAGGCATCAGTCTGCTATTTTTTCAGCACAACCCGATGTCGCTTTCTCGGAAGCGGACAGAAACGATCGCATTATTGATGGAAACGGTTACGAACGCCGGCGAGTTGAAAGAAATTCAGTTACCTGATGGCACATCCATTTTTTTAAACGGAAATACACGTATCCGCTACGATCGTAAGAATTTTGCATCAAACAGAAAATTCTTTTTAGATCGAGGGGAAGCATTCTTTCGGGTCAGACGGGATACTTTACATCCATTTAAGATAGAAACAGGCAGCGTTTCTGTTGCAGTACTAGGAACATCATTCAACGTCAACAATTCGATGTCTACTAAACAGGTGACGGTCGAAGTAAAAACGGGGCGGGTGAGTGTTCTAAATGCCAAAAATGGAGCGAACCATATCCTTACGGCAGGTAAGGCCGTCCGGTACAACGTAGCTCATAATGGCTTTGAAACTTTCGATAGTGATCCAGCTTACATCAGTCTTTGGACACAAGGTGGTATGCAATTGAATAACATCGGCTTCAAGGAACTAAAAGAAGTAATCTATAACCGCTTCGGCGTTATGCTGCATACCGACAATCTGAATACCGATTCGTTCAACTATTCGCTGATGATACCGCATGTAGAGTCATTGAACCAGGTGCTGACTATCGTTTGCAACATTCATCAAATCAAATTTAGGAGGGAGAAAAATGAAATAATCTTGTACAAATAAGCTGTAAGGAGCAGATCAGCATCCTTTATCTGCTCAAGAAAAGTGCTCATCTGGCAAACCGCTAAATCGACCAGTGAGCACCTGAATATTCATGTTTAAAACATTCATACAAATATATGTATAAAATAATTAAGCTTACCGGACTTGCCACCAAGCTTGCGCTTTGTTCCTTGGTGTCTTGTGCCGTCGTCGACAGCCAGGCTAGGGTACTGGATCGGGGTAGCGCTGCACATTGGGATACTATCACTATCCATCTCTTGAATGGTAATGCCGCTCAGGCAATAGCACAACTTTCAAAAGTAACAGGTCAAGCCATTGGCTATGATAGAAAAATGCTGCAGCTAGAGCGAATTTCAATTGCACAAAAGACATTTCAGCATGCAAGTTTTGAGGAAGTTCTTGCGTATATCCTGAAAGGAACAAACATTCAATCAAAAAGAGTTTTAGGAGGAGTTGTACTTGTTAAAAATGGAAATAAACAAGAGCTGTATGACTTGAAATTACAGTTGGTCGATCGCAACAAACAACCCATTCGCGGAGCCTCTGTGCGTATTCCGCTCACGGGAGAAAGTGCTTTGTCTAATGCAGATGGTGAAGTAACCATCAAGTTGGCTGCGGGCGTGTACAATGTGCTGATAACCCACATCGGCTATGAACCAAAAGAATTGACTGATCTGAAGCTCGATGCTGGTGCAGCAGCTGTACGCCAAGTGATCTTAAACGATGATGACAACAAATTGGATGAAGTGGTCGTGACTGCATTGGGAATCAAACGTCAGGACCGCTCATTGGGTTATGCCGTTGGTAAAATCAAAGGTGAAGACATCAATCGCGTAAATAATGATAATTTTTTGGTTGGTATGGCAGGTAAGGTGCCCGGCGTATCCATTAGCGCGACAGGGCCCACTGGCTCGAGCGTGAATATGGTGATTCGGGGGGCGTCATCGCTCAGTACAGACAACCAGCCACTGTTTGTAGTGGATGGTGTACCCTTGATGAACAGTTTAAATAATATCGGTCAGATCGGTGACGACAATAAAGTGGATTATGGTAATGCAATTGCCAACATCAATCCCGAAGATATTGACAATATCTCCATCTTGAAGGGGCCAAGTGCAGCTGCGCTTTACGGCTCACGTGCAGGTAATGGTGTGGTGCTGATCACCACCAAAAGTGGTAAGAATGCAGAGAAGATGACCATTGCCGTGACTAGTAACACAGTATTTGATATCCCGTATAAATTTATTGAATTGCACAACAAATTTGCCAGTGGTACTTTACCTTGGCGACCCGGTGATCTGCCTGGTAATTTGGTGATCGAGGAAGAGTCGAGTGTTATGGTAGGCCCCGCACTGGATAAGGGGTATAAAGCTGTGCAATGGAATAGTCCACTTGACGAGAACGGTAAGCCCATTCCTACGGAACTAAAAGCATACCCAGATAATATCAAAAACTTTGTCCAGACTGGGGTCACAAGTACCAATGGAATTTCCCTAAGCAACAGAAGCGAAAAATTGGATTATCGTTTCTCGTATTCCAATATGGCCAATAAAGGAATTATTCCCAATTCGGATCTGTTCAGAAACACCTTGAATGTTAATTCGACCATGCGCCTTCGCAACAGCCTGACATTGGGCCTGGCATTGGATGCCAGTAGAAATAACTCCAACAATAGGCCAGCGGGAAACCGAGGAACCAATCCGATGCAAGCGGCCTATGAAGTTGCTCCACATATCAATATAGTAGACTTGCAGGATTATTGGCTGCCGGGACAGGAGCAGATTCAACAACGTTCGCAGTCTATTGGTAATCATAATAATCCCTATTTTCTTGCTTATGGGGTGAACAATGCGTTTACAAGAGACCGCGTCTTTGGCAACCTGAGGTTGGATTGGACTATCAAAAAAGACTGGACTGCAATGCTCAGGTATGCAACGGATATTTATTGGGAAAATAGGGAGACAAAAATCCCTTACAGCTACACCAACGAACCGAGAGGAGCCTATGGTATTGTCAATTTAATGAATATGGAGCAGAACATCGACTTTCTGACAACTTACACTACAAAATTGGATGCCTTTCAGGTCACAGGCTCATTGGGTGGAAATCTGCGCTATAACCGAGGAAAATCGGTGCAAAACACGTCAAAGAATGGCGCTGGACTCATCACACCGGGGCTCTACACATTGGCCAATATCAGTCCACTGAACCTGGATTTCTACAGCACAATTTCTGAAAGAGCTATAAACAGTGTTTACGGACTGGTCAATCTAAGTTATCGGGATATGGTTTATTTGGATGTGACTGGGCGCAATGACTGGTCCAGCACCTTACCTGTAAACAATCGATCCTATTTTTATCCTTCGGCATCTCTAAGTGTGTTGGCCAACCAGGTATTTTCTTTGCCTAAAACGATCAATTTGGCAAAACTGAGAGCTGGTATTGCGCGCGTGGGAAATGATACTTATCCCTATAATCTCTCCAATGTACTGAGTAATCCCGGTAGCTGGGGTGACGTGCTGCGACTAACCCGCTCGGGGTCACTCTTGGTTCCTAATCTGAAGCCCGAAATTGCAACATCTTACGAGTTTGGACTGGATCTGGGCATGTGGAATAATCGACTGAAGTTTGAAGGAACCTATTATAAACTGGAAAACAAAAACCAAATTATTTCAACAACGCTTCCGGGGTCAAGCGGCTTTAACTCCAAAAATATCAACGCCGGACTGTTGAGCAGCCGCGGTATTGAACTTGCTGTTTCCGGGCGACCTATCGCCAAGGAAAATTGGACATGGGATATTGGTGTCAATTGGCACCGCAATCGTACTCGTATCGACAAACTTTCTGAAGGAGTAGAATTTTATACGTTTTGGACTGACGGCCGGGGGGGCGCTCGTACCTACGTGGGAGAAGAGATCGGGGATCTATATGATTCTAAGTTAGTGACCGTGGAGGATCAGTCATCACCTTATTACGGGTTTCCAATTCTAAATAAAAATGGTTCGTGGCAGGCGGTCAGGATAAACAATAGCCGCAATAAAATCGGAAATTTTAATCCCGATTTCACGATGGGCCTGCAGTCAAGTCTTCGCTATAAAAAATGGACAATGAATATCGCTGCGGATATGCGTTTTGGAGGCAAGTTCATGTCGCAGACCTACCGCTATTTTGAATCTAACTTGACGACACAGCGCTTTCTTGACCAGATGATCAATCCTATTGGAATGACGGGCGAAACGTTGCGGAATTACTTGATTGATAATAATCTTGTCCGTGTGCAAGGTAATAGATATCCCATTGTTGGAGGACCAGGCGAAGAGTATGGTGGTTATCCGATCAGTGTGGGTGGTCTTGTTGGCAATTTTGGGGTGTTTAATCCGGGCGTTATCGCACAATATGATGCCAAAGGCAACATTACCGGATATACAGAGAATCTTGGTGGTGAAGGAACAAAATATATCGCTTATTCAGATAATTACCCTTGGGATTTTATGAATGCAGCGACATTTGATGCTTCTTTTATCAAGCTTCGGGAACTGTCCTTTAGCTATGATTTATCAGGAAAATGGCTGAAACGTCTCGGAATAGAGAATAGTAGTGTGGGAGTCTATACCCGTAACCTGATCTTATGGACCAAAGCGAAAGTGGGTATAGATCCGGAAATGGCCTTTCAGCCGGAAACTGGTATTGGATTCAAGCAGGGGATTGAACGCTATAACGTGACCCCTTGGTCGATGCCTATTGGATTTAAAGTAAATGTGACATTTTAATACACGACATAAATGAAAAATCAGTTGAAGCGCTTCACCATGGCGTTAGTGGGCCTTGGGATCGTATGGAATATTTCAGCTTGTAAAGATCTGACCGAACTTAATATTAATCCGAACGGCGTAAGTGAAGAGGATGCAAATCCCAATCTTTTGCTGCCAACAATACTAACAGGGGCGGCAAAGAAATACAATGAATTGAGTTTCTCAGATCTTGGCGGAGTGATGCAGCATACTCAATTAGATGCCTGGTTCAACTCACATAATGATTATGAATGGACTGGGGGAATTTTGAGTTGGGATGCTTATTACGGATTTTTACGGGACAATGAGCTTATGCGCAGACGGGCGGAGAAATTAGGACTGGATTTCCATAAAGGAGTTTCTTTGGTGATGCGCGCTTACTTATTCGGATTGGTGACTGATCTCTGGGGGGATGCGCCTTATACAGATGCGTTGAAGGCGGAACTCGGAGATGCAGTCTATAATTTTCCGAAATATGACGGACAGGAAGTTATTTACAGGGGTATAATAGACGAATTATTACAAGCTAATGAACTCTTGTCGCGGCCAGATGCCTCTTATGAGGTACTAGCGAATGCGGATGTGTATTTTGGCGGAAAGGCTTCAAAATGGCGGCGATTTGCCAACTCATTAGCTTTGCGGTATTATATGCGTCTTTCGGAAAAGTCTCCTGCTTTTGCCAAACAGGGGATTGAAAGTATTGTTGCCAATCCCGATAAATTTCCAATTATTACGAGTACCACTGATGATGTATTGATGGATTTTGTTGGAAATAATGCAAATGACTCCTGGCCGTCAAATACGGTTTATGATGCCAGTGGAAGTAATTTTAGACGAATGAAAATGTGTGCAACACTGGTCGACCGACTACAGGAACTTGGCGACCCCCGTTTGGCGGTTTGGGCAAGAAAGGTAGACATACCCATTGAGATCCGCAGCAATGAGCCCGCAGGTACAGATAAGATCGTTAATGGTGTTCGGATTGTATCGCCAGATGTCGTCAAAGGTGTTCCCGTGGATACCGATAAGGAGTATGTCGGACTGCCGCCAAGTGTATCTAAAAACCCTTCAGCCTACAACCTCAATCCAACGCCCGGGCAGACCTCGATCAATCCGCATGTTTCTTACCTGAATGATAGCTATCGTTCGGCGAAGGGAAGTTTGTTAAAAGCACGTTTGCTTTCTGCTGCCGAAGTTAATTTTATTTTGGCTGAAGCAGCCTGGAAAGGATGGGGGCTGCCTGAGTCAGCGAAGACCTATTATGAGCGTGCTATACAGGAATCTCTGGCAAGCTGGGGAAGGGGTGCAGACTATTCCAACTATATTCGTCAGAAAGGGGTGGCGTTTGAAAATACGCAAGTGCAGATCATTGAACAAAAATGGATCGCAAGCTGGTCAACTGCCGCACAGTCCTGGTTTGATTATCGTCGCACAGGGTACCCCGCTCTAAAGGCCGGCCCCGCAGCCATTCGTACACAACTTCCGGTGCGTGTGCCTTATATGCAAACCGAAATGAGTGTGAATCAAAAAAATGCAGAAGAGGCCTTAAAGCGCATTGAGAAGACAGCATATTCACAGGCAGATAATGAAAATAGTGCCTGGTCAAAACCTTGGTTATTGCAAGGAACAAACAAGCCCTGGTAAGTCTTGATCGTAAAATGAAAGTCATTATAACCAGCGGTTCAATCGCTTATAAAATCAATATAAAAATGAAAATAAAACATATTCTACTTGTTATCGGCGTTTGCTGTACTTTATTGGAAGGGAAAAGCCAGACCACCAACGCGTATAAACAGCCAGACCGGATTACATTGACTTGGTCCGATGATCCCAGCCAAACGCAGTCTGTGTCGTGGCGCGTCAACGCGGATAAGACTAAAATGATTGGTCAGGTTGTTGAAGAACTGAGTAATCCTGAACTTGAAGCAAAAGCGATATCAGTACAGGGAATAGGAGTGTCTCTGGAGCAAGGGCAACAAACCGACACCTATGGACAGGTAACCTTCCGTGACCTGAAACCCGGAACGGTCTATGCCTATCGGGTTGGAGACGGCACCATTTGGAGTCCCTGGAACCAATTCAGAACTGCAGAGCGTTCTGGCGGCTTTTCGTTTATCTATTTGGGCGATGCACAGAATGACCTACGGTCACGATGGGCACGTGCCATCCGTCGTGCTTATCAACAGGAGGCGAATGCACGCTTTATTGTTCATGCGGGCGACCTGATCAATCGTTCGAATGCCGACGAAGAGTGGGCAGAATGGCATGAGGCCGCGGGATTTATTCATCAGATGGTCCCTGCTGTTCCAACACCGGGGAATCACGAGTACCGTCGCGACTCGCTTGGGAAGCTTGTACTTGACCCGCATTGGAACGTACAGTTCAACTTGCCTAAGAATGGCCCTGAGGACATGCAGGATGCTGTTTATTATTTGGATTATCAGGATCTGCGTATGATTTCCCTAAATTCTCAGTTGATTATGCTAGACTCCACCGCGGCAGCAGTACAGGAAAAATGGCTGGAGAAAGTGTTGTCATCCTCACCAAAAAAATGGAACATCGTTGTGATGCACCATCCCGTATACTCCACGGCTAAAAATCGTGACAACACCATCTTGAGAGAACGCTTTAAACCTATTTTTGAGAAATATGGGGTGGATTTGGTTCTTCAGGGACATGATCATACCTATGCACGCGGAGGACTTGGTAAAAAGCGTCCTATTTACCTTTTATCCGTAGCCGGACCGAAAATGTATGAGTCAGATTCCGAACGCTGGATGGATCGGGCAACCTCACAGACGCAACTCTATCAGGTCATTAAACTGAATAACAATAAGCTGTATTTTTCAAGCTACAAGCTGAATGGTCAGCTGTTTGATTCATTCGAGTTGTCTAAAAAATAAACGAAAATGACGGAAAGTAATCCATTCAAACCGGAAGACTTTCCGTTATTTTAATTGCGGGATTCAATCCATTAAAAGATTAAGATCTATCTGCGTCGAGATGGCTGGTTTATACGGTATAACAAAAAGAGATTGCTTAAAAAAAATAGCTATATAGCAATGAAAAAGATTTTATTTTCTACTATCTTACTGGGAATGATAGTGAGTTTGACCACAGTGTTATATGGTCAATCAGCTGATTTGATTAAAAAGTTAAATCAAAAAAGTGTTCACATTGCAGCGCACCGGGGCGCTCATTTAAAACAGCCGGAAAACTCCATTGCTGCGATTGAAGAGGCCATTCGGCAAGGAGCTTCCGTCGTAGAGGTCGATGTACGGGCAAGCAAAGACGGTGTACTGGTACTGATGCATGATAAAACAGTGAACCGTACGACAACGGGACAAGGAGAGGTCGCCAAGCATACTTATGCTGAGCTTCAAAAGCTCCACTTACGCACCCAAGCTCATGGAGGCGAATCGGAACATGTTATTCCGACCTTATCAGAAGCTTTGCGTGTAGCAAAGGGGAAAATCCTCGTGGATTTGGATTTTAAAGAAGATCGGAAAGAATTTGTCAAGACAACTTATACGCTTATTGCACAGGAGGGGATGGAAGACCAAGTATTGTTTTTCCTTTACGATTACAAAGACATGCCGAAGACTTACAAACTCAATCCGACGATCACGCTGTTCCCCAGAGCACGTAGCATGGCTGACCTAGCGGCTATACTCAAGATGGGATTAACGACGGTTGTCCACCTTGATGAGTCGTTTATAGAAACCGAAGAACTAAACCGGCTGCGCGAACAAGGCATTTATTTTTGGATGAATAGTTTGGGGGAATATGACGATCAGGCGGCGAAGGACGGAAGCATGGCTTATCGGTCTTTATTGGAAAAATATCCGTTTGTGCGCCTTATTCAGACCGACCAGCCAGGTCTGTGGCGTGAAGTGCTCTAAGGGGAATCAAAATTTAACTTGATTATTGATGCTAAATCGTTAATTTAGTGTTTTGGAAACCGGTTGCATAGCCTAGTGCTGTGCTAATCCGGACCATAATAAAGCACAGAAATAAAAAAACAATAATCCATTTATGAAAGTCCGTATATTACTTTTGGCCGCAATGGGAGCATGGCTCTGTCCACCACTTCAAGCCCAACAATTTCCGTATAAAAACCATACTTTGCCTACCGAAAAGAGGGTAAGTGATCTGTTGGGAAGAATGACTGTGGAGGAGAAGGTCGGGCAGTTGAGTAAATTGCTTGGCTGGGAAATGTATACGAAAGATGGAAAGCAGATAACGGTTAGCAATAAATTACGGAAAGCAGCGAAAGAGCAACATATTGGGTTATTGTGGGCGACATTGCGCGCTGATCCTTGGACACAAAAAACCTTATTGAATGGTCTGAGTCCGATAGAAGCCGCGCGTGCTACAAACGCCATCCAACGTTATATGGTGGATAGTACACGACTGGGGATTCCGTTGTTATTGTCTGAGGAGGCGCCGCACGGACATATGGCTATTGGTGCAACCGTTTTCCCTACTGCTATTGGGCAAGCGAGTACCTGGAATCCGCAGTTGATTCAGGATATGGCAGCGACGATCGCTAAGGAGACCTATGCAGTGGGCGGTAAAAACGGATATGGTCCTGTGCTTGATTTAGCGCGAGACCCCCGTTGGTCGCGTACCGAAGAGACCTATGGGGAGGATCCCTATCTGATCGGTCAGATGGGAACTGCAATGATCCGTGGTTTTCAGGGTGAGAAGCTAGGGCAGCACGATAAAATAATAGGTACATTGAAGCATTTTGTCGCCTATGCTGCTCCAGATGGTGGGCATAATGGTGAGTCTGTTTCATTTGGCGAGCGTAGCCTCCGGCAATATTTCCTTCCGCCTTTTGAGCGTGCTGTAAAATCAGGCGCTGGGTCGGTCATGACCGCATATAATAGTATTGACGGTATTCCGTGTTCAGCTAATCCTTGGCTGCTAAAAGACGTTTTACGTAAAGACTGGGGATTTGCCGGCTTTGTTGTGTCGGATTTATTGAGCATATCGGGGCTCAACGGCGGTCATGCTACTGCTGCTACTGGCGAAGACGCCGCTTCGCAAAGTATTCATGCGGGACTGGATGTTGATTTAAGCGGGACTGGTTATGGTGCAAATTTGCTCAAGGCTGTGCAGCAAGGGCTTGTTGAATCTGCTGTTCTCGATACAGCAGTTGCCCGTGTATTGCGGATGAAGTTCAATCTTGGCCTTTTTGATCAACCTTATGTGGATGAGAAATTAGTTGCTCAAAAAGTCGCTACACCACAAAATAAAATGCTTGCGAGGCAAGTAGCCCGCGAGTCGATTGTTTTGCTAAAAAATGATCAGCAACTCTTACCCTTAAGTAAATCGTTGAAACGAATAGCAGTTATAGGACCGAATGCTGACAATGCCTATAACCAGCTGGGCGATTATACCGCGCCACAGGCCGAAGGTAAAATTCAGACCCTACTAATGGGAATCCGGTCTGCAGTTGGTAAAAGTACCAAAATTGATTATGTTAAGGGCTGTGCAATACGGGATACAAGTCATTCGGATATCGCTGGCGCCGTAGCTGCTGCTAAAGAGGCTGATGCGGTGATTTTAGTTTTAGGAGGTTCAAGCGCACGTGATTTCAAAACCTCCTATCAGGCAACCGGAGCAGCGAATGTGGACCCCAATACCGTGAGTGATATGGAGAGTGGAGAGGGTTTTGACCGCGTTTCGCTGGATATGATGGGCGATCAGATCAAATTGATGCAGGCAATACAGGCAACAGGAAAACCCGTTGTACTTGTAACAATTATGGGGAGACCATTAAACTTGAATTGGGCAGCAGAACATGTGCCTGCGATTGTGAACGCTTGGTATCCGGGACAGGAAGGAGGCTCGGCTATTGCAGATGTCTTGTTTGGCGACTACAATCCGGCAGGAAGATTACCGATTTCAGTACCTCGGTCGGTTGGGCAGCTGCCAGTACATTACAATCATACAAAACCCAAACATCATGACTATGTAGAAATGACGGCCAAACCATTGTATGCTTTTGGTTATGGGTTGAGCTACAGCAATTTTGAGTACACCAATTTACAGATTTCTTCGAATGAGTCTGAGCATGATTTTACGTGTACGGTGTCGTTTGATATTGCTAATACGGGAAAAATAGCTGGCGATGAAGTTGCTCAGTTATATGTTGTGGACGAGGTGAGTTCGGTGGTGACACCGGTCATGCAATTGAAGCGTTTTGAGCGTCGAAATATTACAGCAGGAAAGAAAGAACGTTATTCTTTTCAATTGACCAAGGAGGACCTCAAACTTTGGAATGCAGGTAATGAATGGAAGACAGAAAAAGGCAGGTTTAAACTTTTGGTCGGCGCATCTTCGGATGATATCCGGTTGAAGGGAACATTGGAATTAACGAAGGATTATTAATTAATCCTTCGTTAATTTATAGATATAGCTATTATTTTGATAGGGAGCTTTTGTTAAAGTTAGATCGTTTCCATCCACTAAGTAGGTGTAATTGTGGTTCAATATTAAAGCCCAGTCAAAATCTGCTGTCCAAAAATTCTTATCTTTGAAAATAATTTGGTCGCCGTCAATCTCATATGTACCTGAGCCACCTGCGGGAAATCTGTTTTTGTTTGCTGTACAAAAGAAACTGTCCGCTTTAAACCGTACAGTTACGTCTCCAGTGAAGGTTTGGTCCTGATTTTTATAGTTTACTATAAATTTTCCGGAATAACTTCCCTCGAGATACAGGTTTTGATTAGCAGCTTCCTTTGAGCAACCTACGCATACGATACATGCTAATGATGTTAATATTTTTGATATTGATTTCATAACTTGGTTTTTAGCATATAACGAAGTTACTGCCATTTATGTTACACCTCGCAACTTATTTGAGCACAATATGCTTGATACTTTTCCTATTCCAGGTATAGGTGATGTGGATGAGGCCATTGGCGCCCTGAATGATTGTTGGATAAGAATACTCGTCGTTCTTGACACCATCTTCAAGGGTTAAGACATCTTTCCATAGTAAACCATCCTTCGATATGGCGACATGCAGTTTTGTGCGTCCTTCCCACCAGTCGTTGCCAGCGATGGCCGGATTGAAGACAATCATAAATAAACCGTTATTTAAACGGATGGCATCAGTTGCTGAATTTGGATTGAGTAAATTGGTTGCTTGCCACGGTCCCCAGGTAAGGCCTTGATCTGTTGTGAATGCTGCCATCACCTTATTTTCTTTACTTCGACAGAGCACCTGAATGCGTCCATCTGTGTGTTGGATGACACTGGGTTGAATCACCTGGACACTCGTATCAGGGCGAATCGGACTGATGGACCACGAGCGGCCATGATCCCGGCTGATTTCTAGATGAGCTTTCCAGATTTCTTCCTTGGACTCCGTGCTGGAAGGGGAGAGAAGCAATCCGTTTTTTAAGGTGAGTGGTTTATTCTTGATTGGCCCCAATATACCTTCAGGCAATTGTTGCGCTGCTGACCAGCTTGTTCCTTTATCTAGCGAATGTTTGACATAACCTTTCCATTCTCTGGGATTGGGCCCTATTTTATAATACAATGAGAGGGTGTCACTGTGGGGGTATTGATAGAAGACCGGATTCCATGTTGGGAAGCGGTTGTCGCCAAGGATTCCATCTGCAATCTGTACAGGAGGCTGCCATTGCCCATGGTGATATAAGGAGCTCCAGATAACCACATCGGGGTTAGATTCGTGTGTGCCGCCGAACCAGGCTGCCAATAAGCTGTCTTTTCCGATGACTTGAATTGTGGAGGCATGGCATTGCTTGAATGGAACCTCACCTGCGTGGAAAATTTGTTCTGAACGGAGAATTTGCGGTTTGTAGGTGGCGCAAGAAGATAGGAGCAAAGTAAATAGTGTCGAAAGTAAGGTGATTTTTCTCATTAGAATTGACGGTTTAAAAACCTGAATTGTTGGTTTAAGTATCATTTTCTTTTTCCTGTACAGAAGTTTTGGGGGCCAAAATGTACAGGTGTTGGACTCATAATTGCTGACTTTGTAAAATGATAAAATTGCGCTGAATTAAATCCAGCGCAACTTTATTCTATTTGCTTTGCAATTGGATTGCAGTAGCATAGTTAAATCGTGTAGCAGGGCTTCTCAACGTAATTTGGTTACCGCGTTGAGACCAGTCCAATTTACCTTTATGACCTAAAATAGCGATCTTTTTTACAATGAAATTATCAGGTACTTCGAAAATATATTCATTGGGCTGTTGGTAAGTATCACCTTCAGAGAGATGGAATACATTGACCACTTTACTGTCCTTGCTTCGGGTGTAGTAGTAGTCACCTTGGTGATACGGGGCAATCGTCCGTGTTGCAAACACGGCAGTTTGATTAATTTTCATCCAGTCAGCCAGTTCGTTCAGGCGATCGTAAGCTGCTTGATCGTAGTCTCCATTAGGGCCGGGCGCTATGTTTAATAGGTAGTTTCCGCCACGGGAAATAATCTTCACCAAAGTTTCGACAAGCTTCTTGGTTGGTTTGTAGTTATCGTTGGGAACATAGCTGAACGAATCTCCCATGGTGATGCAGCTTTCCCATGGAATATCCAAAGGATGTTCAGGAATCGCTTGTTCGGGGGTAACATAATTTTCCCAATTTCCGGGTACAGTACGATCTACGACAATAATGCCGGGTTGATTTTTTCTCGCCATATTACCGATGCGGTCCATGTCGATATTCTGATCCATTTTGATGGTCCGTTGCCAGTCAACAGATTTATCGACAGTTTCTAAAGGGCGTACCTGGCCACCATCCAGCCAAAGGATATCGACTTTGCCGTATTCTGAGGTCAGTTCGTTGATTTGATTGTAGGTGAAATCTTTGAATTTTTGCCAGCGATCTGGATATTTTTTAGGGTCATAATTTACATTTCTGTCTTTTGGTGGAAAGTAGGACCACCAGTAGTAATCCGAGTGCCAGTCCGGTTTGGAGAAATAAGCACCAATTTTAAAACCGTCATTGCGGAAGGTATTGAAAATTTCTTTGGTCACATTTGCCTTTGCGTTTGTCGAAAATGGTGTTTTGGAAGAAGTGATTTTATAATCCGACTCTTTGGTATCGAACATGGCAAATCCATCGTGGTGTTTAGTCGTAAAGACGACATATTTCATGCCGGCAGCTTTTGCGGCATCGGCCCATTTTTGTGGATTGAAATCCGTAGGATTAAAGGTGGTCTGTAAATTTTCGTAGTTCTTGAGGTATTCAAAATAGGTTTTACCATGTTCAGGTTTGCGTTGCGTCCAGCCTTCATCTTCGGGACAGATACTCCAGCTTTCCACAATTCCCCATTGGCTATACGTTCCCCAGTGCATGAAAAGTCCAAACTTCATATCTTGCCATTGTTCGAGATTTTCAATCACTAAAGGATCAGTCGGTTTATGATAGCCAGCAGATACGTTATGTGCCTGGCCGAACGCAAGTGTTGCGCTTGAAGCGATCAACGCAGTGGATATAATGGTTTTTAGTTTTTGCATGTATAAATATAGTGAAAGTGATAAAAAGAAAGCCACCTTAGGTGGCTTTCTATAATTAAGCGTGAAATGGCGTTAGTTAACGTCCCAGAAAATTTTGGTTGTTCTGGTGTCTTTTGAACGAACAGCTTCATAATTTTCAAAGTTAACTGAAATCTCTCCAGTAGGATATAAAAATCTTAATGGAAGAGTCGAATAATTTGCAGCTCCTGCTGTTAGGACAGTAATTTTGGGGTATCCCGTCCTTCTATACTCCGACCACGCATGTTGCGCTTGCAAAAATCCATAGTGAAGCCATTTTTGCGTCAAAATCAATTCTAATTTTGCTGTCGAGGTTCCAGCATATTTTGCCGTTGAATTTTCGACGAAATTTGCGATTATAGCATCAGAAGGTTTGGTTTCTGTTTTCAACCCCGATGTATTTAAATTATTTAGATAATAATAAAAAGTAACAGACTGTTTAAGCGCTAAATCATACGCTACCTTTGCATCAGCATCACTTCCCCATCTTAAAAGCGCTTCGGCTTTAGCAAAATTCGTCTCAGACGCTGTTGCAACAATACCTGGTAGTTTAGCATTATCAAAGAATGTTGCGGAATCCAATACAGCATATTTCTGATAATTTGTTAGAATATCATTTTCGGTAAATGTTATAGGCATAGCATTATACTCCTTATTTGGAGTAAACACATTGTCTTTAGTAACACCGAATTTGTCGTAAAATACAGGGATACGCGGATCGTTTGCCGGTTTCATTGTTTTATTCAACATAAAATCTGTAGCATATTGATTATTTCCTTCTGTCAATGCCTGGCGTAATGTACCCGTATAAGTTGTTAACGGTTGAAGTAAAATATCAGTGGTGCCAGGTAAATAATTTGCATTAGCAGAACCGTCTACCAGTGGATATGTACTGGGATTATTCAACATTTCTAAAACTTCAGTTTTCGCTTTACTTTCATCAACATTTGAGATGCGCATTAATAAGCGTAGACGAAGCGAATTGGCATACCTTCTCCATTTGTCAATACCACCACTATTTAAAATATCAAATTTCGAAAAATCACCATTCGTTGCTGCTTTGCTAAAATACGTGTTAATCGCTTTTAAATTATCTATAAAAGAATAATATAGCTCTTTTTGATCATCGAATTTTGCTTTTTTAGAAATACCTGTTAACGGTAAAGCTCCTGCCTCTGAAAATGGAATGTCGCCATAATTGTCGATTAGTTTTGATGCTTCGTCGTACATAACAACTTTTCCAGCCTGAAGGAAAATTTCTTCTTTAGCTTGGTTTTCTGGTGTTAGGGCATTATAGGCAGCTTCCATTTTTCTATAGACACCAAGAACTCCAGGAGCATAAAAATCTGTCCAATAGCCATAGGAATAACTATCATTTGGTTGATACATCGTATTGCTCGGTATAAAGGAAGCGGTTTGTGTATATATGGCTTGATTTGATAGAATAAATGTTCTGTAATGCCAATACGATGGGCGAACTCTATCGTTATTTAACAAATCGGTGAAAAACCCAGGTATACTGGCTTCCGTCGTTTGGTCGGGATTATTAAACGCATCTTCCAATTCTTTTTTACATCCAGTAAACCCTAGGGTAGATAGCGTTAAAATCAATAGTATATAAAATGATTTGTTCATGATTAATACGGTTAAAAATTAGCATTCAATGAAAATCCAAAACTTCTTGTTGCAGCGTTAGACCCGACATCTACTCCTTGTGACCACCATTGGTTTCCAACTGGAGATTCTGGATCTATGTTTTTAAGTGTTCTATAGAAGTAAAATAGATTTCTTCCTAATAATGATACTCTAAGATTGTTCAATTTCAACTTTTGTGTTACTGAAGATGGAATTCGATAACTTACAGATAGTTCCCGCATCTTAATGAACGAGTTGTCATAAACAGCTCCTTTTTCAGACCACGAATCTGCCCCCCATGCGAAGGTGTTCAAATAATAATCTGCTGCACTCAGATGTACATCATTTTTCTTACCGGTATTTTGATTAACACCATCTAACGTAACTCCAGTTTCTCTGTATTCCAAAGTGTTTTCATATGCACCTGTTCCCATGGCATATTTTTGATTTTCAGAAACCATTTTACCTCCGAAACGATAATCTACTGTGAAATCTAATGAGAAACCCTTATAGTTAAATGTATTCGTCATACCACCAATTGCTTTGGGTAATATATTTCCAGCATATTTGTACTTGGTTTTATCAATCACGTAGTAACCTTCATTGGAAATTAGATTATTGCCTTGTTCATCTTTAGCAATATCATAAACATAAATATTACCTAATTTTTTGCCAACTTCGGCGACAACTTTTAGAGAATTTTCATCGGCACTATAGAACGTTAGCATATCTCCACCACTACTTAATTTATCCACCATTGTTCTATTAAACGAGTAGTTTAATCGCGTATTCCAGCTAAAGTTTTCATGTTGGATAGGAGTTGCCGTTAATGAAACTTCTAAACCATTGTTAGAGATGCGTCCTATATTGTCTGCTTGAAGCGTAGCCCCTACAGATGCTTCTTTCGTTAAATCGATAATTTGTTTGTCGATATAGTTGTCATAGTAGCTGATATCTAGACCTAGTCTGTTTTTTAGAAATTTTAATTCTAAACCATACTCCCATTCATATTTCATCTCGGGCATAAGTGCTAAATTGCCATACTTAGAACTGTATGTTAGTGAAGGCACAGAACCATTAATCGTCCCTAGAGGAGTTTGAATGTTTGCAATAGTTGCAGCATATATTCCAGCATCATTTCCTACAATACCGTAAGATAATCGTAATTTACCGAAATTGAATTTTTCAGACTTTATATCGAAAGCATCACTAAATATAAAACTTCCGCTAACCGAACCATATTTGTAGTTGTTGTTTCCTGGAGGCATGGTTGAGGAATATTCCGAGCGGTAAGTACCATCTAAATAAGCAAATCCTTTATAACCAATATTGGCCATTCCGAAAAAAGCATATTTAATTTTTTTCTTACGATCATTCGTTGTTGTTGCTGGGGCATAGCTATTGCTGATACTAAACCAGTTTTCTTTTACTAGTCCACTTTGTGTAGTCGAAGATTGATCGTCATAGTTTTCTTCCCTAGATTGGAAGCCTGCACTTACACTATAATCCCAATCACTGTTAATTTTGTTTGCATAGGTAGCCAATACATCACCATATAATATAGAATATATCCCCTTTGAAGTACTAAATCCACCCGAACTGTTAGTTGTGGAGTTATAACGCGTTGCATATTCATTATATTGTTTATTGGTAATCGCTGCGGAAGTAAAATCATTACCGATACGACCTCTTAATTTCAAGTGATCTACGACTTCCCAATTTAAAGTGGCACTTGTTAGTAAACGATTTTCTGTCTCGTCGTAACTGTTTTTATATTGAGACCAGAAATAATCTAACAAATTGTATGGTCGAATAGTGTATTTAAAATCCTCGTCGCGTCCAGTACCAAATGCTGAATATTTGTACCCATCGGAAGTTTGGTATTTCTCCTTTAAAACCGACATATCTTCTGTACGACTAAAGAAACCTCCATAGGATCCTAATACCTGTCCGAGTAACGCCGAGCGATTATGTGTTTTTGTGTTTGTATAGTTAGCTACGAGATCCAATGATAGTTTCTCGTGCATCTTTACCGTACTATTTAAGTTAAAGGTGTTTCTGCTTTGTTTCGAACCTGGACTTGTACTTTTGTAATCCATACGCGTACCACTTAGGCGATAATTCACCTTGTCTGTTTGGTTGGAAATTGCAAAGTTAATGTTCGAATTGTAGCCAGTGTCAAAAACATCTCTAAAGTTGTTCTCACGCGCTTCATATTTTTTTGTGGTTCCATCCCACCAACTTACTTCTTCACCAGTAAATTTTGGACCGAAGTTACCGTAAGAACGGAAATAAGGGCGTCTTCCTGATGGCGATTTTGAATCGGTGATCCAACCTTCTTCGGTGGCGCCATTCGCTACATTGGTAGCGGCGTCGTATCCTGGACCATAGATGTTTTGGAATTTTGGTAAGAATGCTGCACGTTCTATTGAGCCGTTGTAGTTAAAATCAATGCCTAATCCTCTTCCTTTAATACCTTTTTTTGTTGTGATTACGATAACCCCGCTTGCTGCATCAGAGCCATATAGTGCACTTGCTGCAGATCCTTTTAAAACCGACATGCTCTCAATGTCAGCGGGATTGATATCTAACATACCATTACCACGGATACGTTGATCATCCCAATAGTTGTTATTGTTGGCGCCTTTAGATCCGTATTGTTCATCATTACGAATGATTACACCATCGACAACATAAAGTGGTTGACGTTGATAATTTAGGGAGTTAATACCGCGGATTTGAACGTTTACAGCACTAGATGCTCCCCCCGGCGCTGTCGTAATTTTTAAACCAGCGACTTTACCGTATAGTGCGGAACCAAAGTTTGTGTTTCCTGCTTTAGTTAGTTCTTCCGCTTTGATTGTACTAACAGAATAGCCTAAAGCTTTAGCCTCTCTTTTGATTCCCATTGCTGTTACTACAACTTCGTCCAAAGCGGATGCATCTTCCGTTAATTTGATATTAAGTGTTTTTGAAGAACCAACAGTTATTTCTTGGGATTTGTATCCAACAATAGATACCCGTAAGACTTCGCCCGGCGATGCTTGGATCGTAAACGACCCATTACTTCCGGTTTGCGTACCGCGAGCTGTTCCTTTTACAGAAACTGTTGCCCCGGATACAGGTCCCTTCGCATCTGAAACTATTCCAGAAATGCTTTGCTGCGCATAAAGCGATGTCGCACTAAAAAGTGTGCATAGCGCTAATCCTGCAGTTTTTTTGTAAAATAGACTCATATTCTACTGATTAATTTGTGTGTAACTAGATTTAAATATTCGGTGTATTAGGTTTTCTACAACAAGGCACATTGTACCTTTTATTTGCGCATCTTTATGAAGTTCAGAGATTGTTAAATGTGTTGTTTTAGCAATCTCAGGTATACAAAATTCATTTAGCGCAATTTGAATATGCGGTTCTAATATATGACCAACTTCAGCACCGCGGCCGCTGATCAATATCTGTTTCGGATTTAAAATATGAATTAAGGTCGAAATACCTTTTCCAAGCATATAGCCAATTTTTCCTATATTATTTATAGCAACTTGATCACCTACTCTGATCGAATCAAACAATGCTTCGAGTTTATTGTCGTTACTATTTATAAAAGTGCTATAAATTGAATATTGCTCATTCTCAATATCATTCTCGACATATTTTATAGCAGCATTGAGTGAGGCTACAACTTCTAGGCAACCCCTTTTGCCGCAAGAACAGAGCATTTGGTTATCTGCTAAAGGGATGTGGCTAAATTCACCCGCGTATCCGGCTGTTCCTTTAAATATAGTGTTATTGATGATTATTCCCAGTCCAACACCCCAGTTAAGATTAATAATTAAAGAGCTCGTGATGTCTTTTGCTATTCCCAATTGTTTTTCTGCCAACGCAATACATCGAGAATCATTCTCTATCACAGTTGGTATATTAAATCTTTTCTCGATATTACGCTTAAGATTATATAGACCATGAGCTTTGGGGTAAGATTCATTTATGCCTAATTCGCTGTTGACAAATCCAGGTATACTCACCCCAATGCCGATGAAGTTTTTAAGTGATATTGTAGACTTTTGTAATAATTCTTCCGCACGCTTTAATATGGTATCCAGCGAGGATTTTTCCTTTAATTCTACCGCTATATCGCGATATTCTGCAATCACCTTATTCTGCAAATCAGAAATCGAGATTGTAGTAAAATACTGATCGCATGCGATTGATAGGATATAGTTGTCTGAGTTTTCGTTTATGGTGTATTGAATCGGTCGGCGTCCACCAGTTGACTCTGCAAATCCACATTCAACAATTATATTTTGCTCAATTAACTGATTAACAACCTTAGTTACAGAGGGAGTGCTTTTTGCTATCTTTTTAGCAAGATCAGCAATTGATAGCATCGATTCAACATAAAGGTTTATTAATATCTCGTTTTCCATTGTAAATGAATGGTTGGTAGAAGTCGGTTAAACTTTCGTTAAAGATATGTTAAAAAAAAAGTAAGTTCCAAAAACTTTTTGTTTTTTTTTAAAAAGTTTGGCTTTCTTAGTTTTTAAAGCGATGAAAGCTGCTAATCATTGTAACAAGCTTGTCACTAAAGAACTCCTGTTTATGCTCCTTAATTGTAAATTAGGCATAAAAGTGAATATCAAATAGCTTATATTTACCTTCTAATTATAGTATCTGATTATGAAACAACGCTATTACTCCTTGGATGTCTTTCGTGGAGCTACTGTGGCACTGATGATTATGGTGAATAATCCGGGGACATGGGCTCATATGTTTGCACCGCTAAAACATGCAGAATGGCATGGTTGCTCACCTACAGACCTGGTTTTTCCTTTTTTTCTTTTTGCAGTCGGTAATGCCATGTCGTTTGTGATACCCCGGTTGCAGGAAGCTGGTCCAGCTGTCTTTTGGAAAAAAGTCCTTAAGCGTACAGTTTTGATTTTTGCCATAGGTCTGTTTATAAACTGGTGGCCCTTTGTCAAGTGGGAGGGGGCTGAACTGGTATTTAAACAATGGGTTGACGGAACTGATCCAAGTCGGGGTATCCGTATCTTCGGTGTATTGCAACGTATTGCTGTGGCCTACTGCTTTGCATCAATTCTTGCTTATTATTTTAAAGAAAAAACGATTATCTGGATCTCTGCAATCATACTATTGTTATATTGGGCAATTTGTGCTATTGCGGGTGGGGTAGATCCTTATAGCTTGGACGGCTGGTTTGGTACAAAGTATGATATCGCCATTTTGGGTTTACCGCATGTCTACAAAGGGGAGGGGGTGCCATTTGACCCTGAAGGCCTGATGAGTACCTTGCCTACCATAGTACAGGTCGTGTTTGGATATTTAGTCGGTGTATTTATTAAAAAACAAGGTGAGGTGGACTGGCTGTGGAGGAAAGTTCCCGCTTCAAACGAACCGCATTTTAAATTGTTGGCGGGGATGTTTGTGACCGGATTTATTTTGGTCGTATTGGCGTGGATATGGGCATTAGGCTTTCCGATCAATAAAAAAATATGGACAAGTTCGTATGTACTCTATACAACTGGTTTGGCAACCATGACGATCGGTGGTATGATCTGGTTTATCGAGGTGCAGGGTGTAAGAAATAAATTGACACAATTTTTTGATGTTTTTGGTAAAAATCCGCTATTCATCTTTGTATTGAGCGGTATTCTTCCGCGCTTTTTAGGACTATTCCGTATCCCAGACGGCGTTAAGGATGACGGTACACAACAATATATTGATGCTTTCGCTTGGTTCTATAAATATGTTTGCGCGAAAATACCTGGAATCCCGGAAGTTGGCTCTTTTGTTTATTCGCTCTGCTTTCTGACGTTGATGTGGGTAATCTGCTATTGGTTGGATAAGAAAAAGATCTATGTAAAGGTATAATAGCATCTGAAACTTTGCTTGTTAAATATTTTGGCAACCAAATACTTTTGCTATCTTTGCAGCCAATTAATAAAATTTTTAACGCTTTAATATTATTCAGGAAATGTATTTAAGTAAAGAGTACAAAGCTGACATCTTCGCAGAATTTGCTGGATCAGCTACAAACACAGGATCTACTGAAGGTCAAGTTGCTTTATTCACTAAGAGAATTGCTCACTTAACTGAGCACTTGAAAAAAAACAGAAAAGATTTCGGTACACAACGTGCCCTACAAATGTTAGTAGGTAAACGTCGTTCATTATTAGCTTATCTTTACAAAAAAGATATCAACCGTTACCGTGCGATCATTAAAGGTCTAGGTTTACGTGATATTATCAAATAAGCTTTTATACAAAGGTGTTAAGAAAGCCATCCAATTTTTGGATGGCTTTTTTGTGTTTATACAGAAATGAGGTATTCTTATTTTTTAGCAAAATTCGGCACAGATTTCTTAGCGAAGTATTGTAATAAATGTATACATTTTTAAAAGGATGGTCAGCTTCTGTCCCGAGGATAAGCGTGATAGCGTAGCCATACAATATTAGTCGAAAAAGACAGAAAATTGAAATAAGAAATGGAATATAGCGGGATGGGTTACGCTAGCTTCGGGCTTCGGCTGGAAGAGCCCTTTGATAGGGGGCAAGTTAAGACCAAGTTATTGCCAAGTTCGCCCTGTAAGCAGTTTGAGTGTACAGTGAGTCCACGTTGAGTCCACCTTTTAAGCTGCTCTCACTGTGCCTGTATGTTTTTTACAAGTCGGGAGCGGGACGAACTTGGGGCGAACTTGTCCATAAGCAATTTGCAACAAAGTCCCTTGAAAATTGCAATATTTATAATTGTCATTTTACTCGGATTTGTAATTTATTAAAAATCAACAACATGCTTGATTATAGATGCTCGCAGTGGTATCTTTAGGTATGGGAATAAATGATAATGGATTTATCAGGGGCCTAGTTGGCCCACTGGTAAATAGAAAAGTTGGTAACAAAAACTACCTGCAGAGCAGGCCACATCGTGTCAAACAGACGGAAGATACGAAGCGGGCAGGTAAGGATTTTGGAAATGTAAGCCGTGCCGGTGCACTGATGCGGATGTGTTTTGGCGAAATACATCAAGGGCTTCATGACGGGCAGATGGGCAATCGGCTAAATAGGCAGATCTATCGTGCAATAAAGACCAACCTCGATTCGGATAAAGGTAGCCGTACACTGAGCAACAGCATATTGGATAGGTTGGTGAATTTTCAGTTCAATGAAAACTGCCACATGCACGATTATTTTTTTATCGATCCTGTAGTTTCCATGAACAAGAAGAAAGATCTTAAAATATCATTCCCGGAGTTTGATATCAAAAGAGCGCTGGTCCTTCCTGACAAATGCAATGCAGTGGTATTCAAATTTCATGCCTTCTCATTTGATTTTGATGAGTTTGAACTCACAGAAATAAAAGGGGTAGAATGGGAATACGATGTTAAGTATAAAGAGAATGTGATACCGGCAAAAAACTTGACCATTAAATGTAACGATTTTGTCGGTAGTTCAATATTTGTGGGATTTACTATGCTGTATCTGGAAAAGGGAAGCTATCGGTCAAATGTGCTCAATGAGATAGATTTTAATCCAGCTTCGATTCTAGCAGCTTTTCAGCTTGTGTAAGGTATAAGGCACATTTTGGGAAACGAAAATAAAAATTGAATTGATAGATAGTATTTGCGTATTTAGCCTGCTGTTAATTGCACTAATCTTAATATTTTAATTTACCTTTGTGCTGAAATCTAATGTATTTAAAATATTGGCATGCTGCCAACAAGACGAAAAGCATGTCGCAAACAAGATTAAATGAATTACAACGAAATTAAAACAACCATCGATATGGGTAATGGCACCCAGATCGAATTGTCTACAGGGAAATTGGCAAAGCAAGCTGATGGTGCTGTAGTATTAAAACAAGGCAATACGATGTTGCTAGCGACAGTCGTTTCTGCTAAAGAAGCTAAATCTGGTGTCGATTTTTTACCTTTATCTGTAGATTATCAAGAAAAATATGCGGCAACTGGCCGTATTCCAGGTGGTTTCTTACGTCGCGAAGCTAGATTGTCAGACTATGAGGTGTTGATCTCCCGTTTGGTAGACCGTGCATTGCGTCCTCTGTTCCCTGAAAATTATCATGCAGATACTCAAGTGGCGATTAGCTTAATTTCTGCAGATAAAGATATTATGCCTGACGCTTTAGCAGGCTTGGCTGCTTCTGCGGCGATCGCAGTATCTGATATTCCTTTCAATGGTCCTATTTCAGAAGTTCGTGTAGCAAAAATTGATGGTCAATTGGTGATCAATCCAAAATTATCTGAACTTGAAAAAGCAACTTTAGAATTTATCGTTGCTGGTTCTGCACAAGATATTGGCATGGTTGAAGGTGAAGCAAAGGAAATTTCTGAAGCTGAAATGGTTGAAGCCATTGCTTTTGCACACGAGGCAATCAAAAAGCAAGTTGCAGCTCAGGCGGAATTGGCGAATCTGGTTGGTAAAACAGTTAAACGTGAATACAATCATGAACCAGAAAATTTAGAATTGAGAGATTCAATCTTTGCAGCTACTTACGATAAAGTGTATGCTATTGCAAAATCAGCATCTACCAAACATGACCGTTCTGAAAGTTTCGCGAAGATTGCAGAAGAATATAGAGCAACAATGCCTGAGGAATTGGATGATGATACAGCGTTCTTGTTTAAGAAATATTTCCACGATGTGCAGTATGATGCTGTTCGTAATCTTGTATTGGATGAAGGAATTCGTTTAGATGGTCGTGACGTACGTACAGTTCGTCCAATCTGGTCTGAAGTAGATTACTTGCCTGCTGCGCACGGTTCGGCTGTGTTCACTCGTGGCGAAACACAATCATTGACTTCGGTTACTTTGGGTGCTAAAGATGATGAGCAAATGATCGATGGTGCTTTTATCAACGGTTACAATAAATTTATTCTTCATTACAACTTCCCTGCATTCTCTACAGGTGAGGTCAGACCTAACAGAGGTCCGGGTCGTCGTGAAGTTGGTCACGGTAACTTAGCGATGCGCTCATTGAAACAGGTTCTTCCGGCAGACAATGAAAATCCATATACTATCCGTGTGGTTTCTGATATTTTAGAATCGAATGGCTCGTCTTCTATGGCAACGGTATGTGCTGGTACATTAGCGCTTTTAGATGCTGGTGTGAAATTAAAAGCGCCAGTTTCGGGTATTGCCATGGGATTAATTTCTGATGAGAAAACTGGTAAATATGCGATCTTATCGGATATCTTGGGTGATGAAGATCATTTGGGAGATATGGACTTTAAAGTAACGGGAACTGAAAAGGGTATCGTTGCTTGTCAAATGGACTTAAAAATCAATGGTTTGAAATGGGAGGTCTTGACGCAAGCGTTGGATCAAGCAAAAGAAGCGCGTTTGCACATCTTAGGCGAGATGAAGAAAACCATTGATGCTCCTCGTGAAGATTACAAACCTCATGCGCCACGTATCGTTCAATTGTTGATCGATAAAGAATTTATTGGTGCTGTAATCGGACCAGGTGGTAAAATTATCCAAGAGATGCAACGTGAGACCGGTGCTACGATTTCAATTGAAGAAGTTGATAACAAAGGTGTTGTTCAAGTATTCGCAGATAATAAAGCCGCTATCGATGATGCCGTAGGTCGTATTAAAGCAATCGCTTCTAAACCAGAGATTGGTGAAACTTACGAAGGTAAGGTGAAATCGATCATGGCATTTGGTGCGTTTGTTGAAATCATGCCAGGTAAAGATGGTTTACTGCATATCTCTGAAATCGACTGGAAGCGTCTTGAAACAATGGACGGTATCTTCAAAGAAGGGGATAAAGTCACTGTAAAATTGTTGGATATTGACAAACAAGGTAAGATGAAGCTTTCACGTAAAGCATTATTGCCACGCCCGCCAAGAGAAGACAAGCCAAAACAGGATAAACCTGCTGGCGAAGCTCCTGTAGCTGGTGCCGGTCAGGAATAACCTGTTACTGAATAGATAAAAAAAGCCCGCATAAAGCGGGCTTTTTTATGTTCTACTCGTTTCAAGAAAATTCAACAATGAATATCGGGAACTTATTCAAGCGAATACTATTTGTCCAATAAGGTGAAATTATCTTTATGTGTCACAGATTGTCCAGCTGTAACGATGGTTAATTTCATTGCGCCCGGAGACACGTTGGAAGGTACCGTTACCAATATGGTATTGGAAGATACGCTATTGGGAGATACTGCTATTGAACCGAATTTGACAACGGTATCGTAGTTTTGGACAAATCCCGATCCTTTGATCGTTAAAACTGTTCCAGGTACGGCAGATGTCGGATTGAAGGAAGTAAAGGAAGGACCCACGATCTCGAAGTCACCAGGAACAGTGACTCGTTTGTTTGGAAATTCAATGCTAATTTTTACATTACCTTCGGGCATACCATAAGGAACAGTTACCTGCAGATTTGTAGCAGAAGTGGCTGTACCACCCGCTTCTATTGAACCAAAATATACCGTATACCAAGTTCCTGAAATAAAATTCCCAGTAATATTGATCAGCTGCAATGAACTTCCTGACTTAGGAGCAAAGCTCGTGGCTGAATAACCCATAATTTTTAATTTTCTTGGAGCTTGTACTTCGTGGGGGCCTACCTTCAAATAAAGGGAATGATCGCCTTCCGAAATATTACCAGGTATAGTGTAATGGTAAGTATTTCTGTCGGAGAATGAGACATCCGTGTAACTTCCTGTACCTAGTTTCACTAAAGGGCGTCCCTCGCTACCATCGCTCATTGTCGGAAAATTAGTGCCTCGAATTAGGATAGCCTGGCCCGGATAAACCGACTCGGGCGAAAGCTCACTGATCACTGGCGGAGTGACGGTGAAGGTTCCTAATACTTTTTTCTTTCCATTAATGGTTATCGCAAGATCTGAACTTTCCTTGACGGTGAAGGGTACATTGACTGTTGAGTAATAATACGTGGGATTAATCAGTTGATTTCCCATTTCAACCTGAATGTTTGAACTGCCATAATAATCGGGTAGATTATCTCCGGTAAATTTCAATTTTGAGCCCACAGGACCCGATTTGGGCGAGAAATCTTTATAATTTGCTAGCATCTGTAAGGAACTATTGCCGGCTGGAGTGGATCCAATCTTTATAGAAACGTTGACAGAATTACCATGGCTGGCTTGTATACCACTAGGTACCTCCGCGCTTATTTCGGTTGAGCTTACTGATACAGTCTTAGCTCTGACATTACCGATCGTAACAACGGTATTGTTGATGGTCGCATCGAAAAATGTTCCCACAATTTTGATAATGTCGCCCGACATAGCCATTTTTGGTGTGATGTCTCCCATCGAAGGACTTGGCAGATTGATATTCAGCATTGCCCCAAAAACAGTACCCTTAGCATCCCGTAAATAGGATCTCACCCAGATGGTATTGTAGTAGTTAGAAGATAATGCACTGTCCACTCTAATCTGTTTACGAAACTCTCCCTCTTTAGCATCTTTGCCCAATGAAACTTTTATACCCTTATTTTCCCCGACTTCTTGCGTTGAATTATAAACAAAGCCATATTCTAAAGTCTCCTCACTCCCTGTTTTCCCAATGTTTCCAACAACCTCAAATGAGGTGGATGATAGTGCTGTAACCGATAAGGTCTGCACAGCGGGAGGCGTAAAATCATCTTTCTTACAGGAAAAAATTACTCCAGATAACAAGATAAAAACAATACAAAGTATTTTAGTTCCTTTCATAATAATCAATTAGCTATCGTTTTTAAAATGAATATCCTACTCTGACACCGTTCACCAAAGAGCTTTTAAATGTCTTGGTTTTGTTTTCGGAAATATAAGAGCCATAACCAGGGTCAGTGCCGATCACTGTAACATCAGGTTTTTTATACTTTGTGTGTAGATAGCCTAAATTAAACTCATATCCAACAAACAGTCCTTTGGATACGTAGAAATCAAATCCCGCAACTGCGTAGCCTCCAAATCTTGTATAACCATTTGGAACCAACTGCATCGATGTATAATATCCATTGTTGGTCTGTTGATAGATTACCTCCATCGAGGCATTCTTTAAATTCATTGTATAGGCGCTGGTCGATAGTTCCTGTTTGGTGGTTTTTGAACCTATGGAGACGTCAAAGCCAATATAGGGCGACAGTCTGGAGCTGCCTTTAAAATGCTTTTCTATACCAAAATTGACATCAAGTGCTGTACTTTTTCTGTTATTGGAATTAAAATAGCCGTTTGTACCATAAGGGTTACCATAATTTGCGGCGGAATCGAGTACGTCAATCCCAATTCCCAATCGCAAAGCAAGATCGTCCTGGATAAAATATCTTCCTTTTATCTGATTTAGTGCATTGTTTAAGCTGAGATTTCCTTTAAAAGGGTTGAAATTCAGTTCGGTAACGAAACTACCTTTTTTTGATTTAATACCTTCGTTTTGGTTGTCAACCGGGGTTTGCGCATAGGCAACACTGGCCACTCCTAATAATAGGATAGCCGATAAGATTCTTTTCATAAAATATATTAAACTAACGGGATAAATATAGCGCTTTACAAGCTATTTTCAAACCTTTTGTTAAAGTTTTAATTGCTATGATAGGGTGGGTGATCAACCTCCGGCTATAGGTGTGAATTGAATACCATATGTGTAATACTATGGGACAGCCAGAAATCAATAGCCAGAAATTTAGGGTAAATAGTTAGTTAGTTGTTAATTGATTCTTAATATCAGTGCGATGAGCGCCAACATTATCGAAGGGATGTCTTTGTAGGTGAATGAAAATAAACAAATCAGGCTGTNNACAGCCTGATTTGTTTATTTTATAACATGATAACACCTTTGATCTTCGCGACTTCTTTGTAGAAGTAGATCACCTGGTCGGCGTCTTTTACGTTCAAGTTTACCGTAATTGAAGTATACTTACCTGTTTTGGAATCCTTAAAATCAAACCGAGCACCTGTTTCATCAAATACACGTTGGATCTGATTGAAGTGATCCTGATCTTTTGGTAAGATAAATTTATACGTGTAGTCCTTTGGAAATGTTTCTAAGTCTTCTAAACGCTCTTTAAAAGTTTCATAGAAGTCTTTTGGATTATCACCTCCATCGGGGATATCTTGTATATTGATGTTTTTGTAATCTGCCATGTTTTGTTTCTCCTTAAATATGTTATTAAGGTATTAACAAATATTAATCCAGTAATGTTTTACTGACAATTTTTCAGTTAATTATTGTCAATGCTTGAAGGCCAATCGGCTTTGTTTTTACCAAAGTTTTTGTTTGGTGTTGCGCTCATCTCGATTTCCATCTGTCCACCTACTAAAAGCTGTGCATGGGTAATGAACGTTTTAGAATATGGTTTGCCATTCAATTTGATCGATTTGATGTATTGATTTGCTTTGCTTTGGTTTTTAACATCGATTGCCATTGTTTTGCCATTTGGTAAATTGATGTTCGCATGCTGCATCATCGGGGATCCGAAGACATAAACACCACTCATGGCATTCAGTGGATAGAAACCCATTGCTGAAAAGACATACCAGGCACTCATTTGGCCTACATCGTCGTTTCCACAAAGGCCTGCAGGGCTGTTTGTATAAAATTCAGTCATCGCTTTACGTGCCAACGCTGCTCCTTTCCAAGGTTGCCCGGCGTAAGCATACAAGTAAGGGATGTGATGATTTGGTTCGTTGCCCTGCGCATATTGGCCAATCAGTCCTGAAATATCTGGAGAGGCTTCACCACCAAGATCGGATGACATGGTTGTAAAATAATCCAGCTTTTTCAAAAATTTCTCCTCGCCACCGAAAAGGTTGATCAGACCTTTGACATCTTGAGGTACCAGCCAGGTATATTGCCATGCATTTCCTTCGCAATAATCATTCTCGCGGTGTTTAGCCATCAATGGATCGAAAGGTCTCCGAAATTCACCATTTGCTTTTTTACCGACAAAATGACCTACTTCCTTGTCAAAATACTGCTCATATAGTTTGTAGCGTTTTTTGAAGTAAGCGGCATCTTCGGTTTTTCCAAGTTTCTCCGCAATTTTGTAAGCACCAAAGTCTGCGATGGCATACTCAAGGGCCCAGGCGACAGATTCATTCGGCATGCTGTCTATCGGAATGTAGGTGAGTTCACGCGCATATTTTAGTCCGTGGTCATTACCCATGGCTGTTGTCTTAACTGCTTCCCAGACCAATGGATAATCTTTCTCGTCAATGATCCCTTTTAGGAAGGCATCGGCAATGACTGGAATAGCAGGTAATCCAACCATCGTGTTGGTTTCATTACCTTGTAAGTGCCACATGGGTAGTTTACCTTGTTGCTGATAGATTGCCAACATGGTTTTGATAAAGTCCTGGTTGATTTTGCGGTCTTCCAAGATGGTCATCAGCGGATGAAGGCCACGGTAGGTGTCCCAAAGGGAAAATACGGTATGGTTGACAAAATCTTGTTTTTCATAAACCTGTTTATCGGTGCCCATATAATCTCCATTTACATCATTAAAAATCGTAGGTGCAAAGTAGGTATGATATAGTGCGGTGTAGAAGATGGTTTTTGTGTCTTTATCAGCTTCGAATTGGATTTTATTTAATGTTTTGTTCCAACGTTGATCTGCCTCTTGCTTTACTTTTTCAAAATTCCAGCCTGGAATCTCTGCGTTGATATTATTCAGGGCATTGGTCGAGCTTACCGGAGAAATACCGACTTTAAGTTCGATGGTTTTGTTTTTAACAGCATCAAAGAATAAAGCCGCTTTGATTGCCTGTCCTTTGAATGTCGTTTGGCCTAATTTTTCCTCTTTTCCGTCGAAAAATCTTACTTTTTGAATCGGTTGTGAAGTTCTGATTGCAAAATATAACTTTTGGTCGGTGGCCCATCCTGTTGAAAAGCGGTAACCAACGAAGGTGGAATCATTAACCTGTTTGAGGTAGGTGTCTGTTGGTTTATCCCAATTGATGTGGTAACCTAAATCGACCAAAATATGGGCATTGTCCGTCTTTTCATAACGATATTGATGATAGCCCACTCGTTCTGTTGCCGTCAAATTTGCCTGCACCTGATAGTCATCCAAATAAGCACTATAGAAACCAGGTTTGGCGACTTCATTTTCCTTTTTAAAAGAAGATCCATAACCGGTACTCATTTTGTTGAATTCCGCTGGTGTTAATTGTAATTTTCCGTTAGCAGGAACAATCATCAGGTCGTTGAGGTCGCCGATACCTGTTCCGCTTAGGTGGGTATGGGTAAAACCCAAAATTTCCTGGCTTTTGTAATTGTAGCCACTGCACCAATCCCATCCGTTGAACTTGTCCCAAATCTGTGGAATTTGAGTTGGGCCTAGTTGCACTGCACCTAAAGGTACATTGGCGCCGACAAAGACGTGGCCATGGTCTGCAGACCCAATAAAGGGATTGACATATTGTGTGAGATTTTGCTGGGCTTGCGCGCAAAATGGCAAAATTAGTGTGCCCAACACTGTTTTGAGTAGTTTATTTCCTGTCATAGGTTTTGTTCGGGTATTTGAAAACTGCTTAAAATTAGTAAATAAAACCTTTTAGCGCAATTTTATTATTATTTTTAGTAAATTGTCGTTAAATTTTTTACTTTAGTAATCTTCGAAATAAAAAACTTAACAAACCTACTACTACTACATGAAGAAACGTATTCTGATCAGTGATATCGCAAAGGCGTTGGGGATTTCTGTCACTACTGTGTCCTTTATATTAAATGATAAGGCCAAAGAAAAGCGTATTAGTGAGGCTTTGACTAAACGGGTGCTGGACTATGTCAAAAAAGTGGGTTATAAACCCAATGAATTGGCCAAGAGTCTCCGCACGGGGAAGACGAAGATTCTGGGTTTGATTATCGAAGATATTTCCAATCCTTTTTTTGGTAATATAGCACGCCTGATCGAAAGTAAGGTCTATGAGCAGGGGTATCGCATTATTTATTGTAGTACGAACAATGATGTAGAAAAAGCGAAGGAATTAATCCAGATGTTTTACGATCGACAGGTAGATGGTTTTATTATTACCCCATCCGATGGACTGGAAGATACGGTAAAGCAGTTGCAGCAGAATAATATTCCAGTAGTCCTTTTTGACCGGTATTTTCCCGGGCTTGAAACAGACTATGTTGGGGCCGACAATTTTCAGGGGGCTTTTGATGCAAGTGACCATTTGTGTCAACAGGGGTATAAACGTATTGGATTTGTATCGCTCTATTCTGATCAGACCCAGATGAAGGAACGCGCTGAGGGATATCTGAAGGCGATGGACAATAATAAGCAGCAAAGTTTTATTCAAAAGATCCAGATGGATGCATCGGACGAAGAGGCCATGGAAGCGTTGCGGGAGTTTATCTGCGAAAATAGGCTGGATGCTGTATTGTTCTCAACAAACTATTTGGCTATTTCTGGTCTGAAAGCTTCTAAAAAGTATAACTTTCCGATGCCTGCCGTGATTGCTTTTGACGATCATACAGCCTTTAAATTGGTCGAACCCTCAATAACCGTGGTTTCGCAGCCGATCAAGGATATTGCAGAGAACCTGATCAATATTCTGTTGCTTCGTCTTCAAGGCAAAATAAAAGCAACACGTAAAATGGTGTTGCCTTGTGAACTGAAGGTCCGGGAGTCGACAAAAGTAAAAGTTACGTTGTAGGATCGGCTACAAATTTCATTGAAATAGAATTAACGCAGTGACGCGTATTTTTTGTCGTAAAGCCTTCTCCGAGGAATACATGGCCTAAATGCGCGCCACAATCACTACAAAGGATTTCAGTGCGGCGACCATCGGCATCGGTGATCCTTGTAATTGCCCCAGGAATTTCATCATCAAAACTTGGCCAGCCACAGCCAGATTCAAATTTTGACTCCGAACGGTATAATGGGCTGTCACAACGGCGGCAGATATAAGTTCCTTTGTACTTATTGTCTAAAAGTTCGCCTGTAAATGGGCGCTCGGTTCCTTTATGTACAATAACATATTCCTCTTCTTTACTCAACGGATTGTATTTTTTGTTTTCTTTCATCGCTCTTGTGTTTGTTTATATTTAGAGATATGCAGAGCTGATATATTAATGAATTTTTTTTATGCTTTCATTTTTACTCTGAAGGGCTATCGATCCCCGTTTTTAAAGTTACGCAATTGGTACTAAAAATACACCTTTTATATAAATCATAGTGCCGCGTCTTTAGCTATTTTAAACTGTCATGGAATTGTCTTATATTTGAGTGGCTATCCAAATGAAAAGTTGTAGCGATGGAACTACTTTAATAGCGAAATGTTATTTTATCCTTGTTTAAACGCAATTGTTTAGAATGATTATAAATTGATATTAAAGGTCACAAAATTGTCAGCGATTTATTAATAAATCATACTTTTGTGGCATTGTTAGGGGGGTAGTGGCTCCTTTAACCATGGGAGTTAATTTTTTACATTCACAAATAAATAGTATAAAGTGCTAAATATGAGAACTATCTCATCCGTTTTGGGAAGCCTTGCGAGGGTGGTGTCAACGAGTTTGATGCTATTATTTGCCGTTACGACGTTGCATGCGCAAGATGTCAAGGAAGGTGAAAAAATCTTCAAATCTAAGTGTACATCCTGTCACGCCATTGACAGAAAAGTGGTCGGTCCTGCTTTGAAAGGGATTCCAGAGACGAAAGACGAAGCTTGGTTAATCAAGTGGATCAAGAACTCTCAGGCTTTAATTGCGTCTGGAGATGCTGAGGCGATTAAAATCTTCGAAGAGAACAACAAGCTTGTGATGACTTCTTTTACTGATTTATCTGACGATCAGATCAAGTCGGTATTAGCGTATATCACAGATGCGTCTAAGGAGAAACCGAAAGAGGCTGCTGCTGGTGGCGCTGGAGCTAAAGATGATAACGCGTCTATGTTCATGATTTTGGGCTTGATCGCAGTTGTTGTTTTGGCTGTAGTGGTTATCGTGGTGTTGAATCGTGTGATCCGTACCTTAGAAAATGTAATTGCTAAAAACCAAGAAGCTATTGCTGCTCAACAGGAGCCTGAAGATAGCCAACGTTTTGTGAAGTTTGCGAAAGCATTCGTTAAGAACAAAAAGTTGGTTGGTTTTACGGTATTGATGTTGGTTGCGTTATTAGCTGTAGGCGGTTGGAAAACAATGTGGAACGTTGGTGTTCATCAAGGTTATCAGCCAGTTCAACCAATTAAGTTCTCGCACCAAATCCACGCTGGTGTTAACAAAATTGAGTGTCAATACTGTCACGGTGGAGCATTTAAATCTAAAAATGCGTCTATTCCATCGGCCAACGTATGTATGAACTGTCACAATACAATCACTGCTTCAGAGCATTATGATGGTGAAATTTCTCCGGAAATTGCTAAAATCTACCGTGCATTGGATTGGGATCCTGATACGCGTACTTACGGTAATAATCCGAAGCCAATTCAATGGATTCGTATCCACAACTTGCCTGATTTTGCTTACTTCAATCACTCACAACACGTTGTAGTGGCTGGTGTGGAATGTCAGACTTGTCATGGTCCAATTCAGAATATGGAAGAGGTGTACCAATACTCTCCATTGACGATGAAATGGTGTGTTGATTGTCACAAAAAGACAGATATCAAGTCAGATAATAAGTACTATGAAGATTTGATTAAAGCACACGAAAGAATTAAGAAGGGTGAAAAAATGACTGCAGCCATGATCGGTGGTCTTGAGTGTGGTAAATGTCACTATTAATAATTATTTGAAATACGCAATCTTATATACAGCTTAAATGGATAGCAATAAAAAATATTGGAAAGGTTTGGAAGAGTTAAATCAAACTCCTGCTTTCGTTGAAGGAAGCAAGGGTGAGTTTGCCGAGTCTATTCCTGTAGAAGATGTATTAAATGAAGCTGGCTTGAGCACAAAAACTCCTCGCCGTGACTTCTTGAAAGCATTAGGATTTGGTTTGGGTGCTGTTTCTTTAGCGGCTTGTAACCGTACTCCTGTGCATAAGGCAGTTCCTTATTTGATTAAACCTGAAGAGGTAACTCCAGGTATCCCTAACTACTATGCTTCGACGTTCAACGGTCAAAGTATCTTGGTTAAAACTCGTGAAGGTCGTCCGATCAATGTTGAGCCTAACCCGAATGCAATTGGTTTGAACCAAGGTTTGGATTCAACGACTGCTGCTTCTGTATTGGATTTATATGATGAGTCCAAATTGAAACAGGCACAATTGAAAGGTCAAGATGTGGAGTGGTCTAAATTGGATGGGGAAGTTGTTAAAGCGTTAAATGCTGCGGCGTCTTCTGGTAAACAAATTACGATCGTTTCTAATACGGTAAACAGTCCTTCAACTTTGGCAGCTATTGCTGCTTTCGGAACGAAATTCCCTACGGTTAACCATGTACAATACGATGCTGTATCATACAGCGGTATTATTGAAGCAAATAAAGCTTCTTTTGGTAGAGCAGTGGTTCCTTCTTATAATTTTGAAAATGCAAATGTGATTGTTTCCGTTGCGGCTGATTTCTTAGGAACTTGGTTGGCAGGTGAGGAGCATACACAACAATACGCTAAAAATCGTGACTATAAATCGTTGAAAAACGGAAAAATGTCACGTCACGTGCAGTTTGAATCTGGTCTTTCCATGACGGGTACAAATGCTGACGCTCGTATCGCTATCAAACCTTCGGAAGAGGGTGCTACGTTAATCGCTTTATATAATGCAATTACTGGTCAATCATTGGCTGGAGCAACTGCAAACAAAAAAGCTCAAAAAGGTGTCGCATTAGCGGCTAAAGAATTGGTGAATAGCAAAGGCGCAGCTGTTGTTGTTGCAGGGTCTAATGATGTCAATGTACAGGTGTTGGTTAATGCAATTAACGTTGCATTAGGCGCTTATGGTACCATCATCGACCTGGATAACTATTCTAAACAATACCAAGGTTCGGATTCTTCGTTCCAGGCGTTCTTAGCTGCTGCGAAATCTGGCCAAGTTGGTGTAGCGTTCTTCTTGAACAGCAACCCCGTTTACGATTACTTCAAAGCAGAGGATGTAAAAGCTGCATTGAAGCAGATTCCTTTCACGTTGTCATTCGCGCAGCGTGCGGATGAAACAGCTTCTGAATTGACTGCTATCGCTCCAGCGAGTACTTTCTTAGAGTCTTGGGGTGATTCTAATCCAAAAGAAGGGTTGTATTCAATTATCCAACCAACGATTAATCCTGTTTTCAAGACACGTCAAGTTGAGCAAAGCTTATTGACTTGGGCTGGAAATAATACCGATATGTACAACTTTGTTAAGAACTTGTGGTCTACACAAATCTTAGCAGGTTCTACGAAAAACTGGGATGCTGTATTGCAGACTGGTTTTGAATATAAAGGTGCCAAAGCGGCAACAGCTCCTGCATTTACAGGAAATGCTGCAGCAGCGGCTTCGGCAATTGAAGCATCAGGCAAAGCGATTGCAGGTGAGTTTGAATTGAAACTTTATGAGCCTTCTGCGCTTCGCGATGGTCGTTATGCCAACAATGCTTACTTACAAGAGTTGCCTGACCCGGTTTCTAAAGTAACTTGGGATAACTATGCTGCCCTTAACCCGAAAGATGCTGAGAAGTTAGGATTGGGTGAAGACGGTAAAGTGACTGTAAAAGCAAATGGTGTTGAATTGGAATTGCCGGTTGTACAACAACCTGGACAAGCACAAGGAACGGTTTCCATTGCTGTAGGTTACGGTCGTACAAAAGTAGGTAAAGCAGGTAACGAAGTTGGTAAAAATGCTTTCCCTTTTGCTTCTATCATCAATGGTACTGTGCAAGGTGTTGCAAAAGCAACTGTAGCGAAAGCGTCTGGTACTTACCAATTGGCACAAACACAGACACACCACACGATCGAAGGTCGTAACGTTATTCGTGAGACGACATTTGCGAAATATTTGAAAGATCCTAACTCGGAGGCAGGACGCTTTACAGATAATCACAAAACCTACGATCTGTGGAACAAATACGAGCAACCAGGTCACAAATGGGTGATGGCGATCGACTTGAACGCATGTACAGGGTGTGGTGCTTGTATAGTAGCTTGTAACGTGGAAAATAATATTCCTGTTGTCGGTCGTGATGAGGTTCGCCGTCGTCGTGAGATGCACTGGTTACGTATTGACCGTTATTATACGATCGAAGGAAAAGATCAAGATCTTACGAAAGAGAAGGAAATTGCGAAAGCTTCGGCTGATTTAGATTTCGAAGATGTCACTGTTGTTCACCAACCGATGTTGTGTCAACACTGTGGTCACGCGCCTTGTGAGACGGTTTGTCCAGTATTGGCAACAGTACACTCTTCAGAAGGTTTGAACCATATGGCATATAACCGTTGTTTTGGTACACGTTACTGTGCGAACAACTGTCCTTTCAAAGTGCGTCGTTTCAACTGGTTTGCCTACTGGAATGATTCCCGTTTTGACAACTACTTGAACAATGAGTTCACACAATTGGTATTGAATCCTGATGTTGTTACTCGTTCACGTGGGGTAATGGAGAAATGTTCAATGTGTATCCAACGTATCCAAGCAGGTAAATTGCAAGCTAAGATTGAAAATCGCAAAGTTAAAGATGGCGATATCCAAATGGCTTGTCAACAAGCATGTTCGGCAAATGCAATCATCTTTGGAGATGCCAATGATCCAGCATCAGAAGTATCCAAAGCATTACGCAACGAGCGTGTTTATTACGTACTTGAGGAAATCAATGTTCAACCGGGTATCGGTTATATGACAAAAGTTAGAAACACTTTTGAGGCGTAATCTTGTACAATATTTGAAATAAAAATACTATGTCATCGCATAACGAATCAATATTAAGAGAACCATTAATGACCGGTAAGGACATTACGTATGCAAAAATTACGGATGATATCTTACTACCGGTTGAAAATAAACCAAATAAAGCATGGTGGATTGGTTTTACCGTAGCTGTATTGGGTGCTTTATTATGGGTAGTTAGCGTTAGTTATACCTTTTGGACAGGTATCGGCGCTTGGGGTCTGAATAAAACTGTAGGCTGGGCTTGGGATATCACCGACTTCGTATGGTGGGTAGGTATCGGTCACGCGGGTACGTTGATTTCAGCTGTATTATTAATCTTCCGCCAGAACTGGCGTAATTCAATCAACCGTTCCGCTGAGGCGATGACGATCTTCGCGGTAATCTGTGCGGCGACATACGTTGTTGCTCACATGGGTCGTCCTTGGTTGGCGTATTGGATTTTCCCACTTCCAAATCAATTTGGATCACTTTGGGTAAACTTTAACTCTCCTTTGGTATGGGATGCATTCGCGATCTCGACTTACTTCACCGTATCCTTGGTATTCTGGTACTGTGGTTTGTTGCCGGATATCGCGACAATTCGTGACCGTGCTACTGGATTAAAACAAAAAATCTATTCGGTATTATCATTCGGATGGAATGGTTCGGTTAAGACTTGGCAACGTTTTGAAATCGTGTCATTGATCTTGGCTGGTATTTCCACGCCGTTGGTACTTTCTGTACACACAATCGTATCCATGGACTTTGCCACTTCGGTTATCCCTGGATGGCACACGACGATCTTCCCTCCATATTTCGTGGCAGGTGCGATCTTCTCTGGTTTTGCGATGGTACAGACTTTATTGTTGATCTTACGTAAAGTAATGAACTTTGAGAACTACATCACGATGTTCCACATTGAGTCGATGAATATCATTATCATGACAACAGGTTCTATCGTAGGTGTGGCTTATTTGACTGAGTTGTTTATCGCCATGTACTCTCGTTCAGAATACGAAATGTATGCGTTCGAGAACCGTATGTTGGGTCCATACGCCTGGGCTTACTGGTCGATGATGACGTGTAACGTAATTTCTCCACAGTTATTCTGGTTCAAAAAAATCCGTACAAGTATTCCGATCTCTTGGATCTTATCGATTGTTGTAAACATCGGTATGTGGTTTGAACGTTTTGTAATTATCGTGACTTCATTGCACCGTGATTACTTACCTTCATCTTGGGCAATGTTCTACCCAACTTGGACAGACGTAGGGATCTTTGTAGGTTCGATTGGACTTTTCTTTACATTGTTCTTGTTGTTCTTACGTTTCTTACCGGGTATTGCTATCGCCGAAGTGAAATTGTTGTTGAAATCATCTTCATTACAACATAAAACTAAGTTGGCTCAAGAAGGTGCATTCCCTGACGAACAAGTGAAGTACTTCCAAGAATCATTGGAGAAATATGATTCAGTGACAGAAGAAGAGATTAAAGAATTATCAGTTAGAAAATAATCAGCAATGAGCAATACAAAATATATATTAGGTAGTTTTGCGGATCCCGATGATATGATGCATGGGATCGACAAATTGCAAGCAAACAATATAAGTATTTACGACTGCTTTACTCCGATGCCTATTCACGGTATCGAGGCAAAGCTGGGTGTGAAACCTTCTCGCTTGCCTATCGCAGCATTTTGCTTTGGAGCATTAGGAACGACATTAGGTTTTAGTTTGTTGTATTATACAATGGCGTACGATTGGCCGATGAATATCGGTGGTAAGCCATCTTTTGGTATGCCGAACTTTGTTCCGGTTACGTTTGAGGTTACGATTTTATTGTGTGCTTTGGGTATGGTTGCTACATTCTTCTTCCGTAACCACTTATTCCCTGGACGTGCACCTCGTGTAATGGACTTGAGAGCAACAGATGACCGTTTCATCCTTGCAGTAGATGCCAATGAAAATACAGATCACGCTTTGATCGATAGCTTATTGAAAGAAGCTGGTGCTGTTGAAGTTAAGTACAATGATAGAAAATATGTTAGCTATGAATAAGAAGAATTTACTTGGAACGCTTTGCGCCGCTGTGGCATTGACAGCACTTGTTTCTTCTTGTGGTGACAAAACAACTCGTAGTACAGGTTTAGAGTTTTCTCGTAACATGTACGATCCGCTTGCTTTCAATCCGGATCAACCTAATGCGAATTTTGCTGATGGTAAAACAGCACAAACACCTCCTAAAGGTACAGATCCTATCGGTTTTACTCGTTTTGAGTATGCCAATACATTAGAGGATTATGAGCGTGCCGGAAGAGAAGTAAAAAGTCCTTTGGTCGTAAATGCCGAAAATCTTGAAAAAGGTAAAGCTTTGTTCACTACGTATTGCTCTGTATGCCATGGTGTAGAGGGTAAAGGTGATGGTCCTATCACCAAAGATCGTAGCGTGACAGATTCAAGAGGTACCCGTCAATTAGAGAACTTTCCGCCGCCACCATCTTATCAGCGCACAGATGCGGCGAACTCTTCACGAGGTGGTTTGATGGCTGACTTGACTGATGGTAAAATTTACCATACAATTTATTACGGACACAACTCCATGGGATCACATGCGTCTCAATTATCTCCAGAGGAGAGATGGAAAGTTGTTATGTATGTTCACGAATTACAAAAGAAATAATCTAACATCAGATATATAAATGGGAACTCACAGTCATCATCACGATTATAATTTCAACGAGCGATACGAGTTTGCTGGCAAAGCTAAAATGTTCAGTATGATCGCTGTTGTACTAGGTATAGCTGCTGTAGCTATTGGGTTGCTTTCGGGCGATCACGTTACTGTAGAGCGTACTTATGCCAACTTGTTATTGATGGGTTATTACTTTACATGTGTATGCGCAGCTGGAACATTCTTTGTTGCCTTGCAATATGTGACCCAATCTGCATGGTCTGCAGGTTTGGTACGTATACCTCAGGCTATGGCGAGTGTTTTACCAATTGCTTCATTGATTTTATTGGTTATTGTAGGTTTAGGTTTAACTACACATAATTTATATCATCACTGGAATGCAGACGGTATCACTGATCCGCATAGTACAAATTATGACCCTATCATCGCAGGTAAGTCTGCTTATTTAAATGTTCCATTCTTCTTGATCCGTCAAGTAGTATTTATGGGTACATATAGCATATTTGCAGTTATTTTTGCGAAGCTTTCTTATAAGGAAGATTTGGAAGGCGGATTGGCTTCTTATAAAAAGTCATTCAAATTGTCAGCAATCTTCTTGGTTATTTTCGGTTTTACCACGCCTATCTGGTCTTTCGATACCGTGATGTCTTTAGAAGCACACTGGTTTTCGACGATGTTCGGATGGTATAACTTTGCAGCAATGTGGGTAAGTGGTATTTCATGTATTACCATCATTGTTGTTGTATTGAAAAAAGCGGGTTATATGAACTGGGTAAACGAAAATCATTTGCACGATTTGGGTAAATTGATGTTCGGTTTCTCGATCTTCTGGACTTACGTCTGGTTTGCGCAATTCATGTTAATTTGGTATTCAAATATGCCAGAGGAAACAGTTTATTTCTACAAACGTTGGGAACCGGAATACAAACCTTGGTTTTGGTTAAGTATTATCATTAACTTTGTGGCACCTTTGTTATTGTTGGTAGACCGCGATGCGAAACGTAAACAAAATGTCATGTTGTTCGTCGGTATTCTATTATTGGCTGGTCACTGGCTTGATTATTACATCATGATTATGCCAGGTACGGTAGCAGAGCACAGAGGATTTGGTGTCATTGAAATCGGAACTGCGCTTGGTTTCTTAGGTTTGTTCACTTTCTTAGTGTTTAGCAAATTAAGCAAGCAGGCATTGGTGCCTAAAAATCATCCTTTGTTGGACGAGAGTTTGCATCACCAAATATAGTTTCACTTTTAAAGGAAGGTTACGTAAAAAACGTTATAAAAGAAATGAGCTTTAAATTAAATAATAGATTCAAATCCATCTCGGGTTTTGTGCTTGCTCTAGGGTTGCTTTTTGCAAATCCTATCCTGGCGAGTCAACAAGATACAGTAGCATCTGATTCTGCAAAAGTGGCAACTACAGCGTTAGCGGCCCCTGCAGCGACGGATTCGGTTGCAAAAGATACAACAGCGGCAGCAGGTACTGCTGCTGTTGCATCTACTAGTTCTGGTACAGAAGCTAGTGCAGCTGCTCCTGCTGTTGAAGAAGTGAAGCAGATAGACCCTCAGGTTTATAAAAACTTCACATATTATGTGTTGTTGTTCTTAGTTATCTGTACAGTGGTTGCCGTAATTGGCAAAGTACTTTCGATCTATGAACTGACAAGAAAAATGAACGGTAAATATAATCCGTTTGCGAATAACACATTTCAATCGTCATTGTTATTCATTTTCTTGGTCGTATTTCTTTATGGTGTGTATTGGTCCTATGTACATTGGGGAGCAGCTTATTGGCGCTCAGCAGTGACGGAGCATGGCGAGCGTATTGATACCATGTTTATCATTACGACAGCGATCACAACATTTGTATTGGTTATTACACACATTCTGTTGCTGACGTTTACATTTTTGTACCGTATGCGGGCAAAACGTCAAGCTTACTATTACCCTCATAACAATGCAATCGAGAAATTGTGGACAATTGTCCCTGCTGTCGTATTGACAGTATTGGTACTGTTTGGTTTCTTTACGTGGAGATCGATCACAAATATTCCTGAAGATCTTCAAAAGTCAGCATTACAGGTTGAGGTTCTTGGTGAGCAGTTTCAATGGAATGTTCGTTATGCTGGTTCAGATGGCATTATTGGTAAACGTAATTATAAAATGACGACGCCAACTAATCCATACGGTATTGATTTTAATGATAAAAATTCTTGGGATGATATTCAAGGATCTGAAATTTGGTTGCCTGTCAATAAACCTGTACGTTTCCATATCATTTCAAAAGATATTATTCACTCTTTCTACATTCCGGATTTCCGCGTTCAGATCAATGCGGTACCAGGGATGACCAACTATTTCCAATTCACACCTACTGTAACGACAGAAGAGATGCGCGACCGTTTGGGTGATTATAACTATGACTTCGTCATGTTGTGTAATAAGATCTGTGGATCTGGTCACTACAATATGCAGAAGAAAGTTGTTGTCGTAACAGAGGAGAAATATAAAGAATGGTTAGCTAAACAAAATAAATATTTTACTGAGGATTTGCAAAAAGAGTTCAGTGGAAAAACAGCTAACGTGAAAAAGGATAGTGTACAAGTTACAGCATCTTTGAACTAATTAAGAATTTTTGAATATAAAATCGAATATGTCAAGTACAGTAATATCGCATAGCGCTGAACATCACGATTCGCACGGCCATCATCACGAGGAGTCGTTCATCAGAAAGTATATCTTCTCGGGTGACCACAAGATGATTGCTAAGCAATTCTTGATCACTGGTATCATCATGGCAGTTTTTGCGATGCTTTTATCAGTATTATTCCGTATCCAATTAGCATGGCCGGATAAAGAGTTCCCTATATTAGAAGTATTCTTAGGTAAGTGGGCTGAAGGTGGTCGTATAAAACCGGAGTTTTTCCTTTCCTTGGTAACCATTCACGGTACCGTAATGGTATTCTTCGTATTGACGGCTGGTCTATCAGGTACTTTTAGTAACTTATTGATTCCATATCAAATCGGAGCACGCGATATGGCATCTCCTTTTATGAACATGTTGTCCTACTGGTTGTTCTTTGTAGCATCGGTAATTATGGTTGCATCGTTTTTCGTAGAAAGTGGACCTGCTTCTGCTGGTTGGACAATCTACCCGCCGCTATCGGCTGTTCCTACCGCTATCGCTGGATCTGCAACAGGTATGACCCTGTGGTTGGTGAGTATGGTTTTATTTGTAGCTTCACAGTTGATCGGTGGTATTAACTATGTAAGTACAATTTTGAACATGCGTACAAAGGGTATGGACTTATGGAAAATGCCTTTGACAATCTGGGCGTTCTTCTTAACTGCTATCGTGGGTATGTTGTCATTCCCGGTATTGGTTTCAGCAGTTGTTCTTCTGATTTTTGACCGTGCTGCTGGTACGTCATTCTATTTATCTGATCTTGTTGTTCAAGGACAGATTTTGCCAAACGAAGGTGGATCTCCAATTTTGTTCCAGCACTTGTTCTGGTTCTTAGGTCACCCTGAGGTATATATCGTTGTTATGCCAGCTTTGGGTTTAACATCTGAGGTTATTGCTACAAACTCTCGTAAACCAATCTTCGGTTACCATGCCATGGTTTATTCGTTAATCGGTATCACTGTATTATCGTTTATCGTATGGGGGCACCACATGTTTGTAACGGGTATGAATCCTTTCTTGGGTGGTGTATTTATGATTACCACACTGATTATCGCAGTTCCTTCTGCTGTAAAAGCATTTAACTACCTTGCAACATTGTGGAAAGGTAATATCCGTTTCACTCCTGCAATGATGTTTGCTATCGGTTTGGTATCCTTCTTTATCTCTGGTGGTTTGACAGGATTGTTCCTAGGTAATGCAGCGTTAGATATCAACTTACACGATACGTATTTTGTTGTTGCCCACTTCCACTTGGTAATGGGATCGGCGTCAATCTTCGGTATGCTTTGTGGTGTTTACCACTGGTATCCTAAGATGTTCGGTCGTATGATGAACACAAAATTAGGTTATTTACACTTTTGGTTGACTTTCATAGGTGCTTATCTGGTATTTTTCCCAATGCACTTTATGGGTATTGATGGTGTTCCCCGCCGGTACTATGCATTTACAGAATTTGCTTTCATGGCGAAGTGGGTTTCTGTAAATAAATTGGTTACTTGGGCTGCGATTATCGCTGCCTTAGGTCAGGTAGCATTCTTATGGAATTTCTTCACATCGATTTTCTTCGGTAAAAAGGCGCCTCAAAACCCTTGGCACTCGAATACATTGGAATGGACTACTCCGGTAGAACATATTCATGGTAACTGGCCAGGTGAGATTCCAACTGTGCACCGTTGGCCTTACGATTACAGTAAGCCGGGTCATAGTGAGGATTTTATTCCTCAAGATGTTCCTTTCTCTGAAACCATGAGTTCTAACTTGGCTCATGATTTTGAAGGAGATGAAGAAGCTGAGCGCATCCAATCAGAATGGAATGCTCAAAATGGTAGAAAAGACTAATAGAATCTTATTAATAGAGTAGGAGCGATCCTACTCTATTTTATAGAAGTTTGTATTTTTTAAGAGGTAGGGGTAATATTATGTTTCCAGCAGCGGAGAAGCGATTTATAAAGACCAATTTTATAACGATCATTGTGTTGTTTTTGGTCATTGTTGCTGGAGGAGTGGTTCGGAGTACAGGGTCAGGTATGGGATGCCCAGATTGGCCAAAATGTTTTAACCGTATTATTCCTCCCACAGATATTTCTCAATTACCTCAAGGATATGAACAGCATTATATTGAAGGAAGAGCAAAGAAGAACGAACGTTTCGCGAAGATTGTAGAATTTTTCGGGGATAAGGAAATGGCTTACAAACTCCGTACCGATAAGAGTATTTTGCAGCATGAAGAGTTTAATGTCGCAAAGACCTGGACGGAATATATTAATCGGTTGGTTGGTGTTGTTTCTGGATTTTGTTTGTTACTGACAGCGATTTATTCTTTCACCTATTTAAAATTACGAAGTTCGATCGTTGTATGGTCAGTGATCAATCTTTTTGTTGTAGTCCTTCAGGCGTGGTTAGGATCAATTGTTGTATCGACTAATTTAATGCCTTGGATTATTACAGTGCATATGCTTTTGGCTATTGTAATTGTTTGCATTAGTATTTATACTTATTTCAAAGCGGTTACATTACGAAACAAAAGCCTACTGGTCAATCGTTCTTTGGGTATATTAAAAGGACTTGCTATAGCTTCTATTTTACTGATGCTAACACAAGTGATTGTCGGTACGGGTGTTCGGGAAGAGGTTGATATGTTAACTGGTTCCACAGTAGCCCGAACTGATTTTATAACGACTATCGGCCAACAGTTTGAATTACATCGCTGGTTGGCATATTGTTCTTTGATTTTAGTTATCGTATTATTCTTTTTGGTCCGCACAAGTTTTAATTCGGGATCTAAGCAATATAAGTTTGCTTTGATTGCACTAATTCTAGTGGGTATCCAAATGCTATCAGGAATTATTTTAGCTCGATTTGCAATACCTGCCTTTGCACAGACAACACATTTGGTGGTGGCTACGCTCTTATTTGGAGCGCAGTTTTACTTGTTGTTATTGTTAAATAAGCAACGGCACTAATTACTGCAATCGGGATGTTTATGTTTAAAATGACGTGTTTAATTACACTGATAGTAGGAGGTCTCTTTTAGTTATGAAAGAATTTATTTCAGATTTTAAAAAGCTTGTTAAGTTGCGACTTACGTTGACGGTGGTATTTTCTGCCTCAATTGCTTTTTTGATCGGATCAAAACAACAGGGTGATATCGTCTGGATCAACTGGTTATTGTTGACGTTAGGTGGTTTTCTGGTAACAGGGTCTGCCAATGGTTTTAACGAGATTATTGAAAAAGATTTGGATAAACTGATGAAACGTACGGAAGACAGACCCTTGCCGTCTGGCCGGATGACAACTGGACAAGCTTTGGTATTGAGTGTCTTTATGGGCATATTAGGGACCCTGGTACTTGTTCGATTGAATTTCGTAGCGGGTTTGCTATCTGTATTCTGTATTCTTCTTTACGCGTTTATCTATACACCTCTAAAAAGAAAATCGCCAATAGCAGTGTTTGTCGGTGCGTTTCCGGGTGCATTTCCTCCGTTGATAGGATATTATGCAGCCTTTTCGCAAGATGATTTAGCCTACTATAGTGGACATAACGAAGAGGCCATTATTATTATTCCTTTTGTATTGTTTGCTATTCAGTTTTTATGGCAGTTTCCGCATTTTTGGGCAATAGCCTGGGTGGTGGATGACGACTATAAATTAGCGGGCTTTCGCTTATTACCGACGACAAAACGTGATAAGATATCTGCCTTTATGGTATTTTTAACAGGATTGTTTATGATACCAGCAGGTTTTATACCGTATCATTTTGGCTTTGGTGGGATTTGGTTTACGGTTGTATCGGTAATTGGTGGATTGATGTTTGGTTATTATGGTTATTTGCTGTTTAAGAATTGTGATATTCCTTCGGCGAAGAAAGTGATGTTTACCTCATTTATCTATCTACCTGTGACACAACTCGTATTATTGCTTAACTTTATTCCGTTGAAATAATGTTAGATATACAAGCACAAACTGACGAGAAGTTAGTACAGAGAAAAGCCCAAAAGTTCAACCTATGGTTGGGTATGTTGGGTATGTTCATGATGTTTGCCGCGTTATCCAGTGGTTTCATAGTATATACAGCGAGTGGTGTGGACAAAGGCATTAAGACCTTGTTGCCTAACGCACTTTTGTATAGTACACTGGTGATTGTGGTGAGTAGTCTGACCATGTTTTTAGCGCATAGATCGGCTAAAAATGGTGAGCGTTCCAAACAGCGGTTGTTTTTGATAGCAACTTTTATTTTGGGAGTCGTATTTTTTGCCTTGCAAGTTCATGCTTGGAATGTATTGATCGATAGGGGTGTTTATTTTGTGAATAACAATGCATCGCAATCGTTTGTATATGTTTTTATATGGATGCACTTGGCGCATATTATTGCGGGTTTGATCGTTTTGATTGGCGCGATTATAGGAATTAACAAACTTCCTAAAGACGGCAATCTTTTCCGCATGGATCTTGCCAGTATTTTTTGGCATTTTCTCGATCTTTTATGGATTTATATATATGTTTTCTTACTTTTGAATCAATAATAGTAAACAATGAGTACAACAGTATCGCAATTGGATAAGGTAAAAACTGGTCCATGGAATGGTGGAAAATCACCTTGGAACTTAGAGTATGGAAAAATCATGATGTGGTTTTTCTTGGTAGGGGATGCCTTCACATTTTCTGCATTTTTGGTTTATTATGGCGCGCAACGCTTTTCTCATCCAACCTGGCCTGATCCAGATAAGATCTTCCAATCTATCCCTGGAATTGCGGAGCATGGTCAGCCATTGGTATTCGTCGGTTTGATGACCTTCATTTTAATTATGTCTTCGGTGACGATGGTGTTGGCTGTTGAGGCAGGCCACCGTAACCAAAAGAATGAGGTAGTTAAATGGATGTTGTGGACTATTTTGGGTGGTATCTGTTTCGTTGGTTGTCAGGCTATTGAGTGGACTCACTTGCACCACATGGGTTTTTGGTTTGGTAAAAATCCAGCAACTGGATTGGAAGGTGATGCTATCAAAACAGCATTATTACCTTATTTCACACACGATATTTCCTATACTTCCGCGTTACAATTTGCTAACTTGTTCTTTACAATTACTGGTTTCCACGGATTTCACGTTACAGTAGGTATTATTTTAAATATCATCGTGTTATGTATGACATTAAATAATACATTTGAAAACCGCGGTTCTTACCTAATGATCGAAAAAGTAGGTTTGTATTGGCACTTTGTGGATTTAGTATGGGTATTTGTTTTTACATTCTTCTACTTAATCTAATTACGCAATAAATAATTTTAGATAGCTATGTCACAATATCAAGATAATATCGCTCATGGAGAGCATGCTCACGAAGGTGGGATGGATAAAAAAGCCATTTGGAGAGTATTTGGCGTGCTTTTAGCGCTTACTTGTCTAGAGTTCTTAATTGCATTGGGCTTTGTGCACCATTGGCAAATCTTAGCGAAGGGTGCATTGGTAAATACCATTTACATTGTACTTACTTTGGTTAAAGCTTATTATATCGTTGCATTCTTTATGCACTTAAAATTCGAAAAATCGAGCTTTATCGTTACCGTTGGAATTGTCTTTATTTTTATTATTTATTTTATTGTTTTGATGCTTGTGGAAGGGGGGCATTTGGCTTCCGTTTTTCAAGAACATCAATTATTTCCCAATAAATAGATAAAGTGAATGAATAATAATACTGGACAAAAGAAAGGTATTAAAACTATATTGATCCTGGCCGTAATTCTTTTACTGCCAGGATTTTTATATTTTGTACTGAATAAAAGCGGTTCGAACACCTATGCTTCTTTGCCAATTTTTGGAAAGAAGGAAGTGCCCGGCACTACGCATCGGAAATGGGGTAGGGACATTGTTGACACAATTTATCATACCGTACCCTCGGTTGATTTTGTTAATTACGATGGTAAAAAGGTACATCTATTGGATAATGACACGACGCTTTCTGTGGTACATCTGATGTATTCTAGGGATGCTTCGTTATCGAGAACGATGATTAAGCGACTTGATCAGATTGCTAATCGATTTATTCAGAATAAGAAGGTTAAGTTGTATTCGATTTCCGTTGATACTACTTATGATACACCGGCGGTATTGGCAAAATATGCAAAAGTTTACAAGCCCTGGACCAAATCTTGGTTTTTTGTGACGAAGCCTTCTGTGGATATCTTTAAATTTGCGAAAGAAAGTCTTTTACAGGATGCGATGGCCAACCCTGAGGGGAGCAAGCCATTTATTATCGGATCAAATTATCTGTTACTCGATACCAAAGGCAGAATAAGAGGAATATACGATATCAATGTGAAGACTGATGTTGATCGTCTTGAGGATGAAATTAAATTATTATTGGTCGAGGAAATCCGAAACCATCCAGCTACAATAGAACAAAAGAGGTAATTATATTATGGAAGAAAGTCTCAACACAGAGAAAAAGTATAGTAAGTGGATTTGGCTACTATCTATTGTAATTCCAATAGTAGTCGCTATCCTTTTTACAGTGAATTTGCAGAAATTGGGTTATAATGTGAAGCCGCTTACATTTTTACCTCCGATCTATGCTACGATCAATGGCATTACTGCTGTATTGCTTTTTTGGGCTGTAGCTGCAATTAAAAGGGGTAATAAGTCGTTGCATGAACGTCTGATCAAATGTTGTATCGCTTGCTCTTTGGCGTTTTTGGCGATGTATGTTGCTTATCACATGACTTCGATCGAAACAAAGTATGGGGGTGAGGGCATTTGGAGACCGATCTATTTTTTCATCCTGATCACGCATATCCTGCTTTCTATTATCATTATTCCTTTTGTACTTTTTACATTTGTACGCGGTATATCGGGATCTTATGAACGACATAAGAAATTAGCTCGTATTACTTATCCCATGTGGTTATATGTTGCTATTACAGGAGTAATTGTTTATTGGATGATTTCTCCTTATTATATTGGTTAATTTAAGCAAGGAAGGGAGTTTTATTTATGAAACGTATTTGGATTTATCAGGCTGATCGCATCTTGTCGCAAGAGGAAAGCGCGCAGATTTCGGCTGAGTTGATGGCTTTTGCCGAACAGTGGAAAGTACATGGAAAGCCGCTTTCGGCTTCTGCGGAATTGCGTGATGGACTTTTTGTGATTCTTAAAGTAGACGAAGAATTTGCCGCTGCGTCTGGTTGCTCGATCGACAGTTCGGTGCGCTTTTTAAAAGGTATTGAATCCAACTATAATATTCAGTTATTCGACCGTATGCAGTTCGCCTACAAGTCGGAGCATGGGATCGCTGTAGTGAGCCGTGATGGATTTGAAAAGTTATTGAATGATGGTATCATCAATGATGATACATTAGTATTTGATAATACGATTACGCAGGAGCATCAAATGGAAAATGCCTGGGCCGTACCTTTCCACAGGAGTTGGCACAAGCGACTTTTCAAATAATTCATATTATAATCACAACTAAAGGCCATAGTACTGAACTATGGCCTTTAGTTGTTTAAAAAACTGCCTATTTTTTGTGACATTCATGGCCTTCGCCAGAGTAATGTTTCTCCGCTTACTCAGGAATGGTATAATGGTGCATGTATTTTGCAATTGCGTTTGCACGTCTATTGACATAAGTGGAAGGGTTGCGTGCATCCCATTCTCTGGGATTTGGCAATATCGCTATGATTAGGGCAGCTTGCTTTTTGGAAAGATTGCTCCCGGTCTTGCTAAAGTAATATGCTGCCGCGGCGTCAGCACCATAAACCCCTTGTCCCATTTCAATTACATTAAGATAAACTTCAAGAATTCTTTTCTTACTCCAAAAGGTCTCAATAAGTACGGTGAAGTAGGTTTCGAATCCTTTTCTCAACCAAGATCTTCCTGGCCATAGAAATACATTTTTAGCTACCTGCTGGCTAATGGTACTTCCTCCACGCAGTTTTTTGCCTTGTGCATTTTTTTTAATGGCATTTTGAATTCCCTTTAAGTCAAAACCCCAGTGGGTCATAAAATGGGCATCTTCTCCTGCAATAGCGGCTAACTTGAGGTTATCGGACAGCTCATCGTAATCCAACCAATTTTTTTCCAATTTGAAGCCTTTTCCTTGTTCTTTCAGTTCGAATCCGCGTTGAATCATCAGCCAAGTAATTGGAGGGTTGATAAAACGTAAGCTAATGACCCAAAACAGTGTAATACCGATAAAATAGAGAATTACTCGTGTGAGAATACGTAGTATGGGCGACTTTATTGACTTCAACGGGTTAAATGAATTCTTTTTGAAGGTGTTTTTTTGTGTGCTGGACGTATTTTGTTTACCAGTTCTTTTGATGGCCATGACTAATTTTTTTCGCTTACAAACTTAGCTTATATTCTTGTTTAATGGAAATGATTTTATTGAGAAGTTGAGTGTATCGTTTGCCAAAGCGATGTTATTATCCTATTTTTACGCTTCATAAAAATTGAGTTTAAAAGTTGGCAAAAGAAAAGAAAGTAACCCCATTGATGCAACAGTACAATGCGATCAAGATTAAGTATCCTGGAGCGTTGTTGTTGTTCCGTGTTGGCGATTTTTACGAGACATTTGGTGAGGATGCAATTAAGGCTGCTCAGATTTTGGGTATTGTTTTGACGAAGCGTGGAAATGGCTCGGAATCGGAAACGGCATTGGCTGGTTTTCCGCATCATTCGTTGGAAACTTATCTTCCGAAACTGGTGCGTGCTGGTCAAAGGGTGGCTATTTGCGATCAACTGGAGGATCCGAAAGCTACGAAAACAATAGTTAAGCGTGGCGTGACAGAGCTGGTCACCCCTGGTGTTTCTTACAATGACAATATTGTTCAACAGAAGTCCAATAATTACTTGGCATCAATTTTTATCGAAAAAGAACGGATTGGAATTTCTTTTCTGGATATTTCAACAGGTGAATTCTTAGTTGCTCAGGGAAGCGTCGCTTATATCGATAAATTGCTTCAAGGGTTTAAACCGACAGAAATTATTCTCTCCAAAAAACAGAGCAAGGATTTTATCGAGCAATTTGGAACTCAGTATTACACCTATTTTCTAGATGAATGGCCTTACACGGGCGACTATGCCACTGAAACATTATTGAAACATTTTGAAGTTTCATCGATGAAAGGATTTGGAGTTGACCGTATGTCTACGGGTATTGTCGCCGCTGGTGTGGCTTTACATTACCTCAATGAAACCGAGCACCGTAACTTGCAGCATATCTCTACGCTTGCCCGCATCGAAGAAGACCGTTACATGTGGCTGGACCGTTTTACGATTCGCAATCTGGAATTAATCGGCTCGATGAATGAAAATGCAGTCACGTTATCGGATGTATTGGATCATACATCTAGTCCAATGGGAGCGCGCTTGCTTAAGCGCTGGATTGTAATGCCCTTGAAAGATAAAAAGAGTATTCAGGAGCGATTGAATGTTGTGGATTTCTTTTTCGCTAACCGCGATCTAAGGGATGAATTGATTGGCCAGATCAAACAAGTAGGCGATCTGGAACGCTTAATCTCAAAGATCGGGCTTCAGAAAGCGAATCCCAGGGAAATCGTGCAGTTGAAGCGTGCGTTATTTGCTATAGAGAAATTGAAAGAACTTACAGATCGCAAAGATGCAAATGCACTGCGTACGATTTCGGGACAATTGGATGCCTGTACTGCTATCCGTGAGCAAATTGAGCTGCAGATTCAGGCAGAACCACCTGTTGCCATCAATAAAGGAAGTGTAATTGCGGATGGGGTTGATGCGGAACTGGATCGATTGCGTAAAATTGCCTTTGGAGGAAAGGATTATTTGCTGGAAATCCAAAAAAGGGAAGCTGAAATCACGGGTATTCCTTCCTTAAAAATTGCGTTTAACAATGTGTTCGGCTATTACCTGGAGGTTACTAATACACATAAAGACAAAGTTCCAACTACTTGGATACGTAAGCAGACCTTGGTCAATGCTGAGCGTTATATTACGGAGGAACTTAAAGAATATGAAGAACAGATTCTTGGAGCCGAAGAAAAGATTCAGGCTTTAGAGAGTAGGTTGTATGCTGAGCTGTTGATTTCGATCGCCGAATACATTAAACCTATTCAGCTGGACGCACAGTTGATTGCTAAGCTGGATGTACTACTCAACTTTGCTGTTGTGGCGGAGAAGAATTATTATGTGAAACCAGAAGTTAGTGAGAGCAAGATTTTAGATATAAAAGGTGGAAGACACCCTGTCATCGAAAAAAATCTACCGGTGGGCGAAGATTATATCACGAATGATACGTTTTTAGATCCGAAGACACAACAGATAATTATCATTACGGGGCCTAATATGGCGGGTAAATCAGCACTGCTTCGTCAGACCGGATTGATTGTACTCATGGCACAAATAGGCTGTTTTGTTCCTGCCAAAGAGGCTAAAATTGGATTGGTTGACAAAATTTTTACTCGTGTCGGAGCATCGGATAATCTTTCTTCTGGAGAATCTACTTTCATGGTCGAGATGAACGAAACTGCGAGTATCATGAACAATCTATCGGACCGCAGTCTTATTCTTTTGGACGAAATTGGCCGTGGTACAAGTACATATGATGGAATTTCTATTGCTTGGGCCATTGCGGAATTTTTGCATAATCACCCGTCTGCCAAAGCAAAAACACTATTTGCGACTCACTACCATGAATTGAATGAACTGACAACTTCTTTGGATCGTATCAAGAACTATAACGTCACCGTAAAGGAGGTCAATAATAAAGTTATTTTCTTGCGGAAACTTGTGCCGGGAGGTTCAGAACATAGTTTTGGTATACATGTAGCCAAGTTGGCAGGGATGCCGCAAAAATTGCTCAATCGCGCTAACCAGATTTTAAAGAGGTTGGAGCAGGAGCGTACTGGTGGAGAGCAGATTAAGGATAGTATGCGTAAGATCCAGAAACAGGCTTATCAGTTACAGATGTTTTCGATTGATGATCCTGTCCTAAACAAGATTAGGGATATGTTGAATAATTTGGATGTTAACTCGCTGACTCCGGTCGAAGCATTGATGAAACTGGATGAAATTCAGCGGTTGCTAAAGCATTAATCTTCCTTATCATACTCTGAGTAATGCTTAAAATAGGGCTTATTTTTCGATTGGAATAGCACAGTAGCGTGCTATCTTGGTTTTACAAGCATATACTGACTTATTCATTTTGGATTACCGACATTTTCTTAAAATCTAAAGCATAATGCTAAGCTTCCGTAGTTGGCTTGGATGGGGCTCAGTACTTTGCTACTTGCGTCATACGGTGCGTAATGATAGCCTAGTTCGAAGCCGATGTATTTTTGGTTTTTCATGCGAAATAGTGAGGAAAGACCAAGTCCGAGGTGAATATTGTTGATGGTAACCATATTTTCTGTGTATCCACCATCATAATAATAACCATCCGGATCATAATAGCCTGAAGAATACGTATTCTCTGTAATGCCGGTATCTGTGATATCAATACCTAGTATGGCTTTTGGAATCAGGATGAATTTGTCGTTGTCAAAAACTTTATAGCCTACAGCACCTCCCATAAAAGCGGTCGCTGATGAATTGACTGCTACTTCTGATCCATCATAATTATAGTCGATATTGCGATCGTTTGCGTTGATGCGTACCTTTAAACCTCCTTCAAAGATCAATTTCCTTTCCAGCGAGCTCATCAGCATAAATCCGAGCGTTACGTTTGTACCGAACACTTTGTTGCCTCCTCCTAGCGGGCTCATCACGCCAATGGAAGGTACATAGCCTAGTTTGGCCTTATGCCGGTCTTTATATCCTTTAGGGGTTGGAAATCGTTGTTCATCACTTTGTGTATTGGCTTGTTTGTCTGGAATTTCTTCAATTTGTGTATCGGCAAAGAGATGAAGGATATTTGTTTCCTGGCCGCTTAATGTATAATTATCAGATGCAAGTAGTGCTTTTGCTCTTAATTTGATAAGGTTATCTAGTGGATGGCGTAATGGATAGAAATGGAATTTTGCTTTATTTTGCTCATATTGGGTAGTAAAATCTTCTTGATCTGCTGCATCGAGCCTCTGGAGCAGGCTCTTATCAAATTGATTGTTCCAGTATAGGTCGATCGCTGTCGTGCTATTTTTCTTTTCAATAATGAGTATTAGGATGCGTAGTCTTTGTATATATTCGTTGATGCCGCAGCTTGCTTGTATAGTGTTCAGTAAGGGGACAATTTTTTCAAATTCATTGTTGTTTAAGGCTTTTGTCAACAAAGGAAGGGTTTCAACCGTATATCGTTCACAATTTTCCTGTGCATGCACGCGTGTGGTGGAAAGGATGCTACTGATGATCAACATGAAAAAAGCAAGCTGGCGGATACTCATGGTTTATCTAGATTTATTGCAGACTAAATTAGTAAATAAATCGCAGGATATATTCGTTTGTTTGCGCCAACGGCTTTAAAAGTTTTATCTTTGGTCTATGGCGTCGATATTTCGATTTAAAGAATTTGAGGTTGATCAGTCTGATTGTGCAATGAAGATTAACACAGACGGCGTATTATTGGCTTCATTGTTGGAAGCGGGGACTTTAGGTCGAATTCTGGATATCGGTACAGGAACGGGAGTCATTGCATTGATGTTGGCTCAACGGTTTGCGCACAGTTGGGTAGAGGCTGTCGAGATGGACTCTTTAGCTGCTGCGATGGCAGATAAAAATTTTCGTCATTCCGTTTTTTGTGAACGGCTTAAGCTTCACGCCTGTGCCTTTCAGCGTATGGAAATGGCAGAGCCTTATGATTTGATTGTTTCGAATCCACCATTTTATACCGATTCACTCCATAATCCTGACGATCGAAAGAAGCTCGCGCGGCATGCTGACCTGGATTTTTTTGCTGAATTATTGGATTTCGCTTCTTTACGCTTATCGAATCAGGGGAAATTAATTCTGATCGTTCCTACTGCTTTGGCAGATATACTGATGAAGATTTCAGCAGAGCACGCTCTTTATTGTTGTGCTGAAGTTCAGATAAGTTCTTTTGAAGGTGGATCCGTCATCCGTAAGATCATTACATTTGAACGGAAGCCTGTCGAATCGGTTGCTGTACGTGAGTTTGTTATATACGCAGGGAAGGGTATTTATTCAGCAGCTTATCGCAGCGTATTGGCCCCTTATTTTTTAGCTTTTTAGGTTATGACAAAAATCGGATTACTTTCGGATACACATTCTTTTCTAGACGAAGCGGTATTTACTCATTTTGCAGCCTGCGACGAGATCTGGCATGTCGGAGATTTTGGTGAAGGTGTTATTGCAGACCGGCTGGCTTCTTTTAAACCATTACGCGGCGTGTATGGAAATATTGATGGCCAGGATATTCGTCTGCAATTTCCCGAAGATTTGAGATTTAGATGTGAGGAAGTAGACGTTTTTATGACGCATATTGGTGGCTATCCAGGGAAATATGCTGCGCGTGTTAAGGGGGAATTAATGAAAAATCCTCCAAAGTTATTTATCACAGGACACTCACACATTTTAAAGGTGATGTTCGATCCCAAAATACAATGCCTTCACCTCAATCCTGGGGCAGCAGGAAAGCACGGCTGGCATAAAGTGCGCACATTGATGCGATTTGACATTCATGCGGATAAAATTGAAAATCTTGAGGTAATTGAGCTGAATGGGCGTTAGACAAAGCGGCTACCATTTGTTTCCAGCAGAAGATCCACCGTGGTCTATTTATCTTGGTATGTCACGTTTTGAAAAATAGATGCATCGTCTTTGTTCTATAGACAGTGTTGCTACGTATGCTCTTGGGGACCTCTGTTCAACAAGAGGATTTCTGCAGTAAATAGGGTTGTTATAATGAATCACGAACTTCAACAAGAAAGCTCTTTAGACGTTCAAGTGAGTCGATAACGCGCTGGTTTTCTTTTGCTTCTGATTTGTTGTCTCGCAGATAATCGCGTGCTCCTTGAAGCGTATAACCTTTGTTTTTAACCAGATTGAAAATAATTTTTAAATTGGCAATATCTTCCTGCGTAAAAAGGCGATTACCTTTTTTATTCTTTTTAGGTTGTAAAATATCAAACTCACGCTCATAAAAACGTATTTGGGAGGCGTTTACTTCGAACATCTCTGTAACTTCTCCCATAGTATAATACAATTTATTTATTTCACGCTCTTTGTACGGCATATCTTCACAATTAATCTATAGCAAACTTAATAAAAATTCCTATTCAAAAAGAAATTTTTGAGATCATCTTATGTAGTGACTCAATGAAAGCGAACAAAGTAATCTAATCTATATGTAATCGCTAATTATTGTGGGTAAGCGTAAATTTTTATAAGTTTGATTCGTGTGAAAAGGGTTAAAGTATTAGGTATGGTTATCGTTAGCAAATTTTGGACAAATTTATTTTCTTTTGGGAGAGCGAATGCAATTACTATTTATCCCTTTATCTTTTTAAAAAGCACTTCTTTCAAATGCAACGAGAATCTGATCCGTCATGAACGTATACATTTGCGTCAAGCGCTTGAATTGGGTATTCTCTTCTTTTATGTATGGTATCTTATTGAATTTGTCTTTCGCTTTATTCAATTGAAAGATTTTCATGGCGCTTATCTGCATATTTCTTTTGAGCGGGAAGCGTATGATAAGGAAGGTGAACCGGACTATTTGACCGGGAGAAGGCTATGGGCATTTTGGCAATATCTTTAGGTAGGCCTATTTGATCGTGTTTAAAAAGAGAAAAGCGGTATCAAAAATAGTTTTGGTACCGCTTTCTGTTTTATCTTTTGGAGGATTAATTATCCGACTAATTTAAGATAAGTAGCTACTTTGTTTTTTAACTGTCTACGGTCGACAATAAAATCCAAAAATCCATGCTCAAGAACGAATTCTGAAGTCTGGAATCCTTTTGGAAGATCCTTTTTAATTGTTTCTTTAATGACACGTGGTCCTGCAAATCCGATTAATGCTCCCGGTTCTGCGATATTCACATCACCTAACATTGCGTAAGATGCTGTAACTCCTCCTGTGGTAGGGTCTGTCAATAAACAAACGTAAGGAAGTCCTGCCTTTGCCAATAATGCTAATTTAGCCGAAGTTTTAGCCATTTGCATCAATGAAAATGCAGCTTCCATCATGCGTGCACCACCTGATTTTGAGATTAGCATAAATGGAATTTTATGCTCAATACAGTAATCTATCGAACGCGCGATTTTTTCACCAACGACAGATCCCATTGATCCGCCGATGAAACTAAAGTCCATACAAGCAATAACGATGTCTTGACCATTCATTTTTCCATGGCCAGAACGTAAAGCATCTTTAAGGCCTGTTTTGGCTTGGCTTTCTTTTAAACGTTCAGGGTATGGCTTTGAATCGAAAAATTTTAATGGATCACCAGAACTGAGATTGGGAAATAGCTCGGTAAATTCGTTATTGTCAAATAAAATTGAAAAATATTCTTTGGAGCCGATTCTTAAATGGTGGCCACAATATTGACAAACATAGTCATTTTCTACTTGTTCAAGATGCAATAATGGCTTTTTGCAAGTGGGACATTTGTTCCACATGCCATCAGGTGCTTCTTTTTTATTAGCGGTAGCTGTGCTAATACCAGCTTTTTCTCTTTTAAACCAACTCATACGATAGTTCTTATTCGATTACAAACTTATATAAATTTGAGTTTATATACAATTATAATTATGTTGAATGTATAGGCCAAGCGATGAAAACGCCTTGTCTAACAGGCTTTCTATTACTACTTGGACAGGGGCCAGCATTGGGATCTATAAGACATTGAGCTGATTATTAGATTGAAATTAATTGTGAAGTGGAAAGTCAGCCAAAAATTAGGGCACAAAAAAAGGGTAAGCTACTCCTATCGCACCGCTCAACCAAATACCCTTGCTTTGTTCCCAACCTGGGGGAGTCAATGGGAGCTGGTCGTAGAAGACTTACCCGTCACAAAAGTAGAAAAAAAAACAGTTTTACGAAAGAAAAAATGCTATTTTATCTTATGCGATTGATTATCATGGTGATAATTTGTTTGAAGTGATGAAAAACACTTACATTTTGTTTTGATCATATTCTCCCAATAGGGAATAATACCCAAATAGGCCAAGTCCAATGGAGATAATCGGTGTCAAGATACCTAGGATAATGATTCCAAATACGACATCTTCCTGGTGACCAGTGGAAATCTTTGGCAGTGCCAGTTCAAAAACGGAAAAATAAGCGGTAAATAGCGCTAAAGTAATCCAGAGTATGCCAAGTAATTTTTTGATACTATTCATGATTAGTGGGAGTTGATTTGTTATTGATATAAATACTGCCGATGATAAAACATACCATTGCGATAATAATCGGATACCATAGTCCCGCCAGATAAAATTGTGGTGTCTGAGCTACTTCGGCTTTGGTAGTTAAGTAGGTGGATACGGCGGGTAGGAGTCCACCGAATATTCCGTTTCCAACATGGTAAGGCAAAGACATGGATGTGTAGCGGATCTTTACCGGGAACAGTTCGACGAGAAAGGCTGCAATGGGTCCATATACCATGGTAATATAAATCACCTGAATAAAGATGAGGAGAATGAGGTAGATATAGTTCCAGTTGGCAATATGAACAGTTGTTGTGACTGTTTGCTGGCCTTTTAGTTTGCCTGATTGGTGTATTGTTTTAGCGCGGGTGATTTCGGTTCCGTCGTCATATTGTGTTTTGACAACTGATTTTATTTCTGTCTTTTCTGTAACCGTAGGACTTTCGACTGTTTCATTCAGTTTGACTTTGTGCGCTGCATTGGAAAGTTGGTACATCGATTCATAGATTGGGCGATAGGTCAATACAGCGAGTAACATACCGCCTAGCATAATCCACTTTCGTCCAATTTTGTCACTGAGCCATCCAAATACGACAAAAAATGGTGTCCCTAAAAGTAGGGCTATCCCAAGAATGGTATCTGCCTGATCCGATTGTAGGTGCATCACTGTTTTCATGAAACTCATGGAATAGAACTGTCCGGTGTACCAAACAACACCTTGACCCATGGCGGCACCAAATAGTGCGAGCAGCACAAATTTGAGATTATATCGGTTGCCGAAACTTTCTTTTAAAGGATTTGTACTTGTTTTACCTTCTGCTTTAGCTTTGCTAAATTCGGGTGATTCCTTCATTTTTTTACGAATCAGGTAGGAGACATACACCATAACTAAAGAGAGTAAGAAAGGAACCCGCCAACCCCAGATGTCAAATTGTGATTCGGTGAGTAAGCTTTTGGTCAGTAGGATGACGACTAGTGATATAAATAGGCCAAATGTCGCCGTTGTCTGTATCCAGGAGGTCCAGTATCCTCGTTGCCCTATAGGCGCATGCTCGGCCACGTAGGTGGCTGCGCCGCCATATTCTCCACCGAGGGCAAGACCTTGTAACAGGCGAAGGATCAAAACGAGCAGGGGTGCCCAAAATCCGATGCTTTCGTAGCTTGGAATACAGCCTATGAGAAATGTTGCTCCGCCCATGAGCATTAAGGTAACCATAAACGTATATTTTCGACCGATAATATCACCCAGTCGGCCAAAAAATAGTGCCCCAAATGGGCGAACGACAAATCCAGCCGCAAATGTGGCTAATGTGGAAAGGAAAGCAGCTGTTGGATTTTCCGCGGGGAAGAATTTGGTAGAAATTACGATCGATAGGCTCCCAAAGATAAAAAAGTCATACCATTCGATGAGTGTGCCCATGGAGGATGCGCCGATGACTTTCCAGATACTTTTTGTGTTGTTTTCGTTCATTAATTGTTTGTTTTTGGTTTAGTTTATACTATTGAAAGTAGCATGTCCTTCTTTTTACTTCACATGTGCGTTGAATTGCACCGGCCTTTGGCTTTTTTGGGAATGTGTATCAGTTTTTCTGCGCTTCTACCATTCCAACGGTTTTATATCTTTTGCCAGGCAGGGCATGAATGAATGATTGCATTTCGAGTTCCAGTAGGATTAGTGCCAATTTGCTTTGCGGCCATTTTGTAAGTTCAATCAAGTGATCTAATTCGAGTTGTCCCTTTTGTTGAATGAGCGTAAACAGGAGTTGCTGATCTTTCGTCAGTGTTAAAGGGAGGCTAAGCTGTGGTGCAGCAGTTTTTTTGGTGATTTCCCAATTCATGAGGTATTCAAGATCCTGAAGTCCTCGAATCATATGAGCACGGTTGGTTTTGATGAGGTAGTTGGTGCCTTCGGAGCTTTTTTCATAAATGGAACCTGGAAAAGCACATACATCACGGTTGTAGCTGTTGGCCAGTTCTGCAGTGATCAGAGCCCCCCCTTTACTGGCTGCCTCCACGACAATGGTGACATCGGCGATTCCAGCTATAATTCGATTGCGCATAGGGAAGTTACCGCGTTCGGGTAAGGTATTGGATGTAAATTCTGTCAGTAAGCCGCCATGGTCTAACATTTTCGCGGCAAGCTCACGATGAGATGCTGGATAAATTCGATCGAGGCCATGTCCTAATACGGCAATGGTAGGTAGATTGTTCTTTAATGCATTGCGATGTGCCAATGCATCTATACCATAGGCAAGACCGCTAACAATCAAGGTGTCTTTGGATCCATTCATGGCGTCCAGCAGATCTTCGCATATTTTCTGGCCATAGTGGGTTGCATGCCTAGTACCAACAATACTAATGATCTTCGAACTGTTTAGCGGCTGGTTGCCCTTATAGTAGACAACAAGCGGAGCATCTTCACATTGGCGAAGTCTGTTTGGGTAATTTTCGTCTTCCAGCCACAAGGCTTGTATCTGGTGTTTGTCGATAAAAGCAAGTTCTTTTTCGCAGGCGGGCATATAACTTTTGTTGTATATTGCTTCAGCGATTGACTCCCGTATTCCAGGAAGCTGCATCAATTCTCGTTTTGAATAGGTGAACACATCGGCTAGACTATGTCCTTGTTCAATGATATTACGTGCCGTTCGAGGGCCAATGCCCTTGATTTGCGTCAAAGCTATGGGATAAATTAGTTTCATAATTGGGTTTGTTTAAAGATAAGAAAAATATAAGTAGCTGCTGTACTTTTTGTTAGAATTGCTCGGAGCACTGTATTTTTTGTTCCAATTAAGCAATATCGATAAGAGGGGTAGGGACCAGGTTTAATATGGTAGGAAATATCGGTCTATTTTGGGAAGAGCGAAGAGGAATTGGTAACTTTGTTCGAATAATAAATATTTTAACGATGGAAATGAAAGAACCTTTTGATATTGAATTGGGAGATATAGTTTATTCTGTCTTCCCTGAGGAAGAGGATACATATGTTATTTTTAAAGATGGCACGGAATACGTCAAGATTATTAAAGATAATGATACCAACTGGTTAAAATTGCATCCAGAGACAGAACTACCTATGTTCGGAATGGATGAGGAAGTCAATCTCATTGGCCTTGAAATCAAAAGAGAGTTAGGGTATTAACTTTTTTAGTTAAAGATAGTTAAAGGCGGTTAAAGACTTTTCAATTTTATTTACAATTGATTAGTTTTAGTTAATCAATTGTAAATATGGTACGGATCGCATTTCTATCTTTATTGTTTTTTTGTTTCTATTTTTCATTTTGTCGGCAGGGTATTTTTGCCTATCCAATAGTTTCTTATGATCAGGATACTATTGAGGAAAGAGGAAGTAAACGGGATACGCTTCGTTTGGATACTGTTTCGATCAAACGCAAATCAGCAGGGGATAAATGGGGTGAAAAAAAGGAGGAATATAAATCCATCTTTTTTTGGGGCGATACGAAAAATATGGTTACCCTTCCCCATCGAGGTGGGATTGCTGTCAATCTAAACAAGCTTTATAATAAATTTAGCCGGAAGGGACGAAATTCAAGGAAGCTCCAGCGTCAGTTTGAAAAGGAATACCATCAGGATCTGATCCGGGAAGAATGGTATCCGCTAACGCAGGAGTATAGTAAGTTGTCGGGAGATTCGTTGCGCAAATTTAGGATATACTATGAGCCTTCCTTAAAATGGCTTCGAGAGAATGATCGTTATGAGAAGATCGCTTATATCCATCAGTGTTTAAGAAACTACCTCGATTCTGTAGACATAATCCATAAGCGGCTTCAGTTTCCGATGGGTAATGCCAAGCTTTAACTACATCGGTACATAGACCAAATATTTTGTATCGAAGAACTCTTCTTTAAAGTAATCTGACAGTGGATGTAATTCTGCTTTAAGTTTGGATTCTTTGATTTCTTCAGTGAGATCGCCTCCTTTTAAATAAAGAATGCCATTGGGAATTCCGTTTTTATCTTTTTTTGAAAACTTGTTTCTTATCCAAGGTGTAAATTCAGCGAGTCTTGTTACCGCTCTTGATAGCACAAAGTCATATTTGTCGTCCAGCTGTTCGGCACGGATATGGTCCGCTTCGACATTATTAAGCCCTAATCCGGCTGCAACTTCCCGTACGACTTTTATTTTTTTGCCAATCGAATCGACCAAGTGGAATTTGACTTCTGGAAACATAATGGCCATTGGGATGCCCGGAAAGCCCCCTCCTGTCCCCACGTCCAAAATTTGTGTTCCAGGTGTAAACTCTTGGACAAATTTGGCGATACCCAGCGAGTGTAATACATGATGTAGGTAGAGGCTATCAATATCTTTACGCGAGATGACATTGATTTGGCTATTCCAAAACGTATATAAATCGGCTAGCTTTGCAAACTGCTCTTTCTGACTTTCAGTCAGTTTTGGAAAATAATTATAGATGATATCGACTGTTGGATTCAAAGTGTGATGTTTTAAATGTGAACTATTTCCAGCTTATTTTTTTCTTTTTTCTGCTGAACATACCATTGATGCAAATATAGAAATAGTAGATGAAGTCTACCAAAGGCAACCACCAAATCAGTTCCTTTACTGCTAGTTTTTTATAGATGTTGTTAAATATTATCCATTGTGCAATAAGCCGAAGGAGGTAGGCACTCAAAGGCACATACCAGTACATTGGGAAAGCAACTGTGGTCGCAATGACTGCTATGTAAAACAGGAATGCGGATAGCAGCTGGGTTCCCAGCATGCGTTGATGACGTTTTTTATAAATAGTAGATGCACCTGAATGCCTTGCTTTTTGTTTGTAGTAGCTTTTCCAAGTCGTTTTGGGTTCGGAATAGACAATGGATCCTGCCGACAGTACGATGTTGACATTGACCGGATTTGCATTTTGGTTGACAAATAGATCATCATCGCCCGATTTAATATGCATGTGGGCTGCAAACCCTTTGTTTCGAAAGAAGAGATCTTTTTTGTAAGCCATATTCCGACCGACCCCCATATAAGCATTCCCCTTCAGGGCATAGGAGAAATAGCTCATGGCCGTATGACTGGTTTCAAATCGAATCAATAGATTTAATACCCCTTTTTTCTTAAAATATGGGGAATAGCCGAGTACAATTTCTGTTTCAGGTCTGAAAGCAGCTGCGACTTCTTTAAGCCATTGATTGGATTGTGGTGCACAGTCTGCATCGGTAAACACCAGTATCTCGTGTTTTGAAGCCTTGATACCCATACTTACGGCGAACTTCTTGCCATGTTTTAGGCGGATATGTTCTTTGATATCGACAATTTTTAAATTGGGATATTTTGCTTCGAATTCATGCAATATCCAAGGTGTATTGTCTGTCGAAAAATCATTGACAACGATTACTTCAAAATTAGGATAATCTTGATGCATTATCTCCGGGAGGAATTGGGCGATATTATCCTGTTCATTGTGTGCACAAATAATTACAGATAGCGGTGGGAATTCCGTTCCTTCCTGTATCGGTTCAATTTGATAACGGCTCAATTTACTATATACAAATAAGATGTAGTATAATTGTATACATAGAAAAAGGCCCAATACTCCGAAAGCAATATAGGGGAGATTGGCCAAAAATACGTGAAGGTCAAGCATAGCTCACAAAGATAAGTGCTTTCCACAACTTTTTTACAGCTGAAAAATGATAATTTATTTTTGAAACATCCTGTTTGCAAATCTTTTTATAGTATTTTTGCAACGTATTCTAGGGATGAATCCGGGCTTGGGCAGCAATACAGAAAGTTACGAAGCTTTTTTAATCTGCAAGTTGTTGGAAATAAGGGTTTATGGTTTTTAGTCCAACAGTCAATAATGCCATGTTCATGGTCGATCATCCTTTAAAATAGAAATAGTCTCAGAGGAAAAATATTAATGAAATTTACGCTACAAGCACAAGATAAGCTGTCTAAAGCACGTGCAGGTGTTGTCGAAACTGCACACGGTCCCATTCAAACACCTATTTTTATGCCTGTTGGTACGGCAGGTACAGTGAAAGCAATTCATCAACATGAATTGAAGAATGATATTGAAGCGCAGATTATTTTGGGTAATACCTATCATTTGTATTTAAGACCAGGATTGAATGTATTGAATAAAGCGGGTGGATTGCACAAGTTTAACGGTTGGGATGGTCCTATTTTGACCGATTCGGGTGGTTATCAGGTATATTCATTGACGGAAGTACGTAAGATTAAAGAAGAGGGGGTTACCTTTCGTTCTCATATTGATGGATCAAAGCATCTCTTTACACCAGAAAATGTCATGGATACGCAACGTATTATCGGTGCCGATATTATTATGGCATTTGATGAGTGTACACCTTATCCATGTGATTATAATTATGCACGTCGTTCTTTGGATATGACACATCGCTGGCTAAAACGTTGTGTAGATCGTTTTGATAGTACGGATCCGCTTTATGGCTATGATCAAACTTTATTTCCAATTGTTCAAGGTTCTGTTTATAAAGATTTAAGAGTAAAATCTGCGGAGACTATTGCCTCATTTAATCGTGATGGGAATGCGATTGGCGGATTGTCGGTAGGGGAGCCTGCGGAAGAAATGTACGCGATGACCGAGGTTGTCTGCGATATCTTGCCGCATGACAAGCCACGTTATCTTATGGGGGTGGGTACGCCCGTGAATATTCTTGAAAATATTGCCTTAGGGGTGGATATGTTCGATTGTGTCATGCCAACCCGCAACGCTAGAAATGGTATGCTATTCACACAAAATGGGATTATCAATATCAAAAATGAGAAGTGGAAAGATGATTTTTCGCCAATAGAAGTGGAAAGCGATTTGCATGCAGATCAATTTTATTCAAAAGCTTATCTTCGACATTTGATTAAATCGCAAGAAATTCTTGGAGCACAAATTGCATCTTTGCATAATTTACATTTTTACCTTTGGTTGGTTAATCAGGCTAGGGAGCGAATCATTGATGGAACTTTCTACGATTGGAAAAACAAAATGGTGAAAATATTGGATCAACGTTTATAAGAGTAACTCGTTCAAGTTAAAGGAAATGCTGTCGTTAATCGATCGTTACATTATTAAAAAGTATCTAAGTACTTTTTTATTCACTATGGCCATATTTACTGTTGTCATGGTGGTTTTCGACGTGTCCGAACGATTGGATGATTTTTTAAAGTATCATGCTCCTCTAGATAAGATTATTTTTGAATATTATGCTGGGTTCATTCCTTTTTATCTGAACTTCCTTTGCCCATTGATCAATTTTATTGCGGTAATTTTCTTTACGTCCAAGATGGCGGACCAAACTGAGATTGTCCCAATTCTAAGCGCCGGGTATAGCTTTAACCGTTTGCTTCGTCCTTACATGATCGCTGCAACCCTGATATTTGCCATATCTTTGGTATTCAACATTTTTATTATTCCGAATACGAATAAAATGAAGGTTGATTTTGAAAATATCTATGTAAAGCCACCCAAGGATAATTCGAGGGTTTCTACTCACATGCAATTGGACAAAAACAGCTATGTGTATATAGACAATTTTGATAATACAACCAAAACAGGATACGGCTTTGTACTTGAAATTTTTAAAGGGGATACCCTCAAGGAGAAAATGATGGCTGACCGTATTACCTGGGACTCGGTGGCAACAAAATGGAAGATCGAAGGGTATACCAATCGTATTATCAATGGACTACATGAACGCATGGATAAAGGTACTGTTAAAGACACAACCTTGGATATGAAACCTTCGGATTTTGAGGTACGTGACAATATGTTTACCGCCATGGATACACACGAATTAAATATTCGGATCCGTAAAGAGGAAATCCGTGGTACCGGGGTGATGAACGATTTATTGCTTGAGAAATACAAGCGTTATGTGTATCCATTTTCCGCTTTTGTACTGACTTTGATGGGTGTGGCACTGTCCTCCAAGAAAGTGCGTGGGGGTATAGGATTGAGTCTGGGTATCGGTATCGCGTTAAGTTTTACTTATATCGTCTTTATACAGTTTGCAACTATGTTTTCTTTGAAAGGGGGACTGCCACCGTTGATAGCCGTATTGATTCCAAATGTTACTTTCTTTTTGGTAGCAATATATTTGGCGATTAAAGCGCCGAAATAATTTTTGTTCAGTTTTCAATAACTTCAATGAGCTTGCCTTTTAAAGGGGAATAGTAGGTATTGCTCATCATTTCTATACACATGTATTCTAGAGAATATGACTAAATTTCAATTAAATCGGAATATTCTAATTCTGCATTTAACCATACTTATTTGGGGATTTACCGGGATTTTGGGGAGTCTGATCTCCGTATCTGCCCTTCATTTAGTGTGGTATCGTGTTGCAATCGCGTCTATCGCGCTGTTGATCTATTTTTTGGTAACCAAGCAGTCGATAGTAGTTTCGCGGAAACAGTTTCTCCAATTTTTTATGGTTGGAGCGGTTGTCGGGTTGCATTGGGTACTATTTTTCTATTCGATTAAAGTTTCTACAGTTTCAGTGACGTTAGTAACACTTTCCTCGGTGACATTGTTTACGGCAATATTGGAACCTATTATAAATAAAAAGCGCATTGCGCTGTTGGACATTGTTGTTGGTTTGGTCATCATTATCGGTATTTATACCATCTTCTCTTTTGAGACACATTACCTTATTGGTCTTTTGGCCGGGCTTGGCTGTGCATTTTGTGCGAGTATATTTTCTATTGCCAATGCACGGATGGTTAAGAAATCTAGTCCTACACTGATTACGTTTTATGAGATGATGGGGGCATGCTTTTGGATCAGCATATTGATGCTATTTACAGGAGATTTTAATGCCGAAATGCGATTGGGACAGCAAGATCTAATCTATCTTTTATTGTTAGGGGTGGTTTGTACTGCTGTTGCTTATGTGATGGGTGTTGCCGTCATGAAAGAGCTGTCAGCCTTTACTGTTGCGCTGACAACAAACCTGGAGCCCGTTTATGGTATTCTCTTGGCGATGTTGATCTTTGGACAGAAGGAGACCATGAGCGGTGGCTTTTATCTTGGAGCCTGTATTGTCTTGGGGGCGGTATTCACTTACCCTTATGTAAAGACTAAATTGGAAAATAGACAAAAAGATTTGGTTATCCGTAAATTGCATTAGTTGAATCAGGTGCTATCCAATCTTTTTTAGACAGCACCCGACTTATTTGATTTATACGTGTTACTCTACAGCATCGTTTCGGAGATTCAATTTTCAACAGGTTTATTTGACTTTTGATCATCTGCTGTCGCTGTTGATCTATTGAAATGAAAACTCGCCAATCCCTACACTGCGTTCTTTATTGCGGTCCAGATAGATCGTAACAATTTTTCGTTCCTGCTTTCCACTGCTATAGTAAGTATAGATTTCAGCCATGACGGCTGCTGGACCTGCTAGGGTCAGGGAACCATCGTTAAAGAAATCAACTTCAATTTTGTATTTTCCCTTCAATGCTTTTTTCAATAAAAATTGTTCAGGACCGTAGCCGCCAGTAAAGTCATTGCTGAGCCTTCCTCCAATGGCTGTGGCAGGATTACTATAAAAGCATTTTTCTTGATTTGGATCCGTTACCCAAAGGTCGATATCCGTGTTTTGTGAATTCCAGTTGATGACAACTCGAATGTCAACCGGTAGGTCTGCAATCAATTTTTTGTCCAATCTTAGGGTAGGGCCTGCCGATTTGTTTGCCTTAATGAGATTATTGATTTCCATAACCAATGTTTCTTCAATACCGTCATCGCGGTCGGCAGCTTCCGGGGAGTAGCTCTGGGTTAAAATCCCATATAATTGTTCTAATGCTTCCTTGAACATACCTTTGTCCTGTAAGACAAGGGCATAATCGCGGTGACTTTGTGGATCCATAGGACGCCATTTTAATACCTTAGCTGTAATGAATAGTGCATTGTCGTAATCTCCCCATTCACGTAACTTATAGGAGATGGTTTTGTACAGATCTACATTTTCAATTTGTAAGTCTGCGAGTGCACTTAAGATGAGTAAGGCTTTGTCTCGATCTCCTCTTTTGAAAAAGAAGTTTGCAACATCAAAATAGAAAGTTGGTGTTCCCATGTACTGATTCCGAAGTTGAAGATAGCTTTTGTAGGGATCTTTGGATTGAATAAGGTCCTGCAAATAGGCTTGGTCTTCTTTGATTTCGGGGATGCTGATTTTTCCGCGTATGTTAGCGATGGTGTTGGCAGTTTGTATGCCAGCTACACGTCCTTCTAAGGATTGAACAACAACTGTTTCCTGAAGAGCGTCATCAGATAAGGTCGCCATTGCCAGTTCGCTGGTTGCTGCATGGGCAGTGCTTGAATTGCCGCCAACCGACAATCTTTTTTCACTGGCGGCATCTGATGATCTGAATTCTTCGGCTCGTGCTGTCGCGACGGGGCTGGCTGAAGGGCGCGACGGAATAGGTGTAATAGGATCCGCTGCGTTGGCGATTTCTTCAGCAACGGCAAGTTCGGGAATTGGAATCAATCTATTACGCTGTGGGTATTTCTTTTTTTGCTGAAAATCGGTTTTCCACCAGGAGCGCAGTTGTTCTGCACTATTTTCGGCCTTATCTAAGAGATTCGCTACACGCTCTTCACGTTCGATTGCATGTTCTTTTTGGAGTGCATTAAATTGCGGGAGTAATTCTTCTGGAGGTGTTATTGCGTAACGTATGTAATCTTCTACGGTTTCCAGTACAATTAGGCTCGTATTTCGCGTCACGATTCCGAATTGTTTACCCAAGGTTTCTATGTCCTCACGATTGTTGTCGTATTGAAGATCCAATGCTTCGATTTTCTTTTGCGCCCAGATCTGTTGTAGGTCAATTTCGCCATGATCTGGTTGCAGTGCTATGCTAATCTCTTGTGGTGCTTGTTGCCCATCTCCTACAAGTACTGTGAGCTGCTTCATTCCTGGGTGTTTCCCTAAGCCTGCGATAGAAAAATTGTCTTGTATTGGGGTACCTTTTTGAGGATAAACTTCCTCAAAATCATTTTTTTCTTTTATCCCCAGATAGATGAGGTTTATCGTATTTAGATTATTGTACGCTTGATTTACTGAAGTATTGGTTAAATTGATCATCTTTCCAATATGTTTCTGGGCGATTTGTTTTAGGACACCATAGTCTGATCCATTGGATGAAGTGATGCAATAGACTGGATTTTCAAGGCTAATTTCACTTTGACCAAATGTGGAAAGGCCATCGCTAAATAGCAGGTAATCGCTGGCCTGTATTACACCTGCCTTTATTTGGCTATAATCTGTACCGCCATCGTAATCAATTCCTTTGAGGTAGTTTTTGAGATCATTCCAATTACCTTGACTTACCTGAAAGGTATGCCCTTTTACAAATTGAATATCCAATAAGCCAAGATCAACAGTCATATTGGGGTTTTCTTTAAAGAAGAGATCTAATAGCGCGAGTTCCTTTTCGATATCTCTGTTTTTACTACTGAGCGAACGGTCCCATATAATTCCAATGCTGTGCCCCCATTTTTTCTGAGCAGGTTTTACGGAGTTGACGCTTGCATTGGCAAGAAAATAAAAGGTATTGTCATTATTTGCCTGAAATAGACCTGATGTTTCCCTGTTGTCTGTTGGCAGTTGAATGACTAAATTTCGCTGGGATCTAAACTGTTGTTGATGTAAAGAAGCTGTGTAATTGTTATTGTGTTGAGAGAATGCTAGAGAACCATCTGGTTTCTCTGTGAAATCTGGCTTATGTGTATGCTGATAGACATGAATATCCAAGACGAAATTTTCAATGGGGGACGTATAGTTTAAGGGTAAATGATAGTAACGAGCCTGATCGGATGCCGTTGTCAGATTTTCCGAATAGCTGATCTGAACGGTTCGTTTCCCATTCGCTGGTAATGGGTAAATCCGAGTTCGGAAATTATTTCCTTCGACTTTTTCCAATAGTCCTGGATCGACCCTACGTGTTTCTATACTTTCAAATACTTCGGTACCTTTATTTTTATCGACTGGAACTGCCTGGCGTAATTTCCCATTAATATCTAAGGCATAACCGCTTACGGAGACGCCTTCCGGCATGGGGAATGTCAGTTCGCCCTCGAGATCGCGATTGGTCTTATTTTCGAAGATCATTGTCATTGTCGTTTTGGCGATATTTCCAAAGATGACGACATCTACTTTGAGGTCTGCCAACATCACCTTGTTTTGCTGGCCATTGTCGTTTATAATTTTTAAACGGGGTATTTCGCGTGTAGTTCTGATCTGAGATTTCGTATTCACATTGGAAAATACCAAAATTATGAAAAGGGCAATTATGATCTTTTTCATCTTTCTATGTTTAGTAGGTGAGGTCCGTGAATACATCGATGGTTCGCGGCTCAATTAGCTTTTATTTTTCTAGTGATGCAGGAAAATTCAAAATTCCATAACCGCGGGTATTTAATTTTTATAGGGTGATTTTTGCGATAGATGTAGTTTATTTAAACTTATGTTAATGATTGGCTAATATCTGGCCATTATGTTTGCAGCAGTATTCGGACAGCCGGCCAAGCATAGATCGTTTAGATTAACCGTACTGTTTTATCAGGGATGCAAGGTGAGAGGAATAAAATTTGGTTATTCGAATAAACCTGAACAGCAGTAAGCATTATTTAAAAATTTGAACAGATGAAAAAAATATACAGTGTACTGGGGATGGCCCTATTGTGTGCTTCATGTAGTAAAGATGATGTGTCGCAGATTATTGACCCGATTGTGGAATTGACCTATCCCCAAAAGGCAATAGCAACAGATCCAAAAGTATTAAGTGATATTAATGGTATAAAAGTGTATAATGGAGGCTATGGGTCATCGATGGTTCAAGATCCTACTGATAAATCCATATTTTATCTTTTAACTGATCGGGGACCGAATATTGATGGAACTGAAAGTGATAGCAAAGTATTTGCTACTCCAGCATTTGCACCACAGATCGGTAAATTTAGGTTAAAGGATAATACGCTAACATTGGAGTCTGTTATCGAATTAAAAAATAAAGATGGCTTGAAATTGAATGGTCTGCCAAATCCTGAAGGAAAGGGTGGTTCTGGGGAAAAAGCATTGGGGGTTGATGGTAAAGATCTAGGGAAAAGTGAGAATGGAATCGATTCCGAGGGACTAGCAAGGGCTGCGGATGGTTCTTGGTGGGTCAGTGACGAATATGGACCACATATTGTTCACTTTGACGTTTCGGGAAAAGAAATCGAACGGATTAATCCGTGGTCTACGGGTAAAAAGTTGCCTTTGGTATTTGCCAAACGTCGTCCTAATCGCGGAATGGAAGGTTTGACAATTACCCCAGATGGAAAGACTCTAGTCGGTATCATGCAATTTCCACTGTATAATCCATCGAAAGATGCGATTAAAAACTCGTTGGCAATCCGTATTGTTACGCTGGATATTGCGAGCGGCGCCACGAAACAATATGTCTATATGATGGAGCGTAGCGATTTGCAAGCTGTGAGTGAAATCGCTGCCGTGAGCAATTCAACATTTATTGTCTTGGAACGCGATGGGGAATACGCGACAGAAGCAACTCGTTCTACTGTATTTAAGCGAATTTATAAAATAGATCTTTCTGGCGCAACAGATATCTCGGATGCGAATAATACCGTAAATGGGAAATTATTTGACGGTAAAACTGTCGAGGAACTCAAAGACGCGGCTACATTGGCTAAATATAATATTAAACCAGTCAATAAAACGTTGGTTGCCGATTTAATGACTGACATCAAGGAATTGTATCCGCATGATAAAGCAGAAGGCTTGGCTGTTATTCATCCATCTCTGATTGCGGTATGTAATGATGATGATTTTGGGGTAACTGGAAAAGGTTTCTATGAGTCGAAAATATTGCCTTACATAAAGACTGTAGATAAAAACAGCATTTATTTTGTTAAACTTAAGGACCCACTGAAATAGGGACTAATGCCTGATTATAAAAAGGTCCGTTAAATTCTCAACGGACCTTTTTATAATTTTATACTTTCCACGCTTTTGCTCTTATCGCTAATGATTATACGATGGCTTAGTATACCACTTGTATGAACTTTTTGGCGAGCGCGGCCTACTTTTAAGCATTTATTGTGGTCAGGAAGTCTTTGCTTTCAAGCTCTGAATAACCCATTAGGTATTCATCGACTTTTCGAGCACATTCGCGTCCTTCGGATATGGCCCAAACAACCAAGGATTGTCCCTTACGGCAGTCTCCGGCAGTAAAGATATTATCAATTGTCGTTTGGTAGTCTTTGTCATTTGCAAGGATATTTCCTTTTTCATCGACACGTACACCTAACTGCTCTAAGAGCGTATGTTCAGTATGTTGATAACCTATAGCCAGTAATACGAGATCTGCCGGGATTTCACGGATTTCGGATTCGCCTAAGCGGGTTCTTCGTCCGAATTCATCCACTTCGTATTGAACCTCTTTGATTTTTACTGCTTTGATATGTCCATTTTCATCTTGAACGAATTCTTGGGTTTCTGTAGCCCAAAGTCTTTCACAGCCTTCTTCCTGCGAAGAGGATGTACCAAATGTAAGCTTATCCATTGGCCACGGATTACTCTTTAGCCTTTCTTTAGATGGCGTTGGTTTACGGGCAATCTGTGTGATACTTTTTGCACGGTGCCGGTTGGATGTACCTATACAGTCTGATCCAGTATCACCGTCGCCGATGACAATAACATGTTTGTCTGTTGCCAGGATGCGGTCTTGTTCGATCGTTATTCCGCTCACTTCTTTATTTTGTTGGGTCAAAAAGTCCATTGCAAAATGGATACCTTTGGCATCATGTCCCGGTAATTGCATATGCCAGGGTACAGTTGATCCTGTTGCCAATACAATAGCGTCATAAGCTTTTAGTTCGTAAATACTTGTATCTTTGCCAACTTCTGTATTCACCTTGAATTCGATTCCAGATTCTTTCATGAGGTGGATACGACGATCAATCACTGATTTTTCTAATTTAAAATCCGGAATACCGTAGCGTAGTAATCCTCCGACCTGATCATCACGTTCGAAGACGACAACATCGTGTCCTGCTTTGTTAAGCTGTGCTGCAGCGGCAAGTCCTGCAGGACCAGAGCCGATCACAGCAACGCGTTTGCCTGTTTTTAAATAACTTTTGTGCGCTTTGACATAGCCTTTTTTGAAAGCGATCTCAATAATATGTTTCTCAATCTCTTCAATAGTGATCGGAGTACTATGTATACCCAGTACACAAGCCGACTCACACGGTGCCGGACATATTCTGCCTGTAAATTCGGGGAAGTTATTGGTGGAGGATAAAATCTGATAGGCCTCTTCCCATTTTCCATCGTATACAGCATCATTAAATTCAGGGATAACATTGCCCAATGGACAGCCTGAATGGCAGAATGGAATACCGCAATCCATACAGCGCGCGGCCTGCTTATTAAGTTCATTCTCAGAATAACCTTTGTTAAATTCCTTGAAGTGCTGTACGCGTGCTTCGACAGCTTCTTTTGGTGGAAGCACGCGCTCAAATTCTTTAAAACCTGTAATTTTTCCCATGATTTGTGCTTCCTATATTATGCTTCAACCAATTTTTGACGAATGACATTTTTGTATTCTCTTGGGAATACCTTAATGAATTTATTTTTTTCTCTCGACCAGTTTTGTAGAATGAAATCTGCTCTGCGACTATTGGTCAGCAAGATATGACGTTTTAACAAGGCAATGATTGCGGTTTCGTCTTCACTTTCCAATGGATCTAAGTCAACCATTTCCTGATTACAATTATCGCGGAAATCTTCGTTAATGTCGTAGATCCATGCGATACCGCCGCTCATTCCGGCAGCAAAGTTACGACCTGTTGCGCCCAAGATCAGTGCACGGCCCCCAGTCATGTATTCACAGCCATGGTCACCAACACCCTCAACTACCGCTGTTGCACCTGAGTTACGTACAGCAAAGCGTTCGCCGGCCTGTCCGTTGACGAATAGATGACCTGATGTTGCACCAAATAGTGCTACGTTACCGATAATGATATTATCTTCCGGTACAAGAGCACTTTCTGCAACGGGATAGATGGCTAGCTGAGCTCCTGATAGCCCTTTTCCAACATAATCATTGGCTTCACCTTGTAACTCAAATGAAAGTCCTTTGGTCGAAAATGCGCCGAAGCTCTGTCCGGCCGAACCTTCAAATTTGAAATTGATGGTATTATCAGGTAGGCCTTCAGAACCATAGAGTTTTGATATTTCATTAGACAGCATTGTTCCGATGGTACGGTCTGTATTTTTTACTTTAAAGGTGCCAAATACAGGTGTTTTGGTATCAAGAGCCAATTTAGACTGCTTCAATAAGCCCCAATCCAAGATCATGGCCATACCGTGATCCTGCTCCTCGGTATTGTATAATGATTGCCCAGGCTCGTTTCGCTCTACGTGCAATATATCGGTAAAGTCAATTTTCTTTGCTTTCCAATGATCTATATTTTCACGTTTTTTTAGGAATTGAGCTCGTCCAACCATTTCGTTGATGGTGCGAAAGCCTAGATACGCCATTGTTTCGCGCACTTCTTCTGCCAAGAAAGTGAATAAGTTGACAATATCTTCTGGTTTTCCGGAGAATAATTTACGCAGTTCTGGATCTTGAGTTGCAACACCTACAGGGCAGGTATTCAGGTGGCATTTACGCATCATGATACAGCCGCCGGCAACTAGGGCAGCAGTGGACACACCCCACTCTTCGGCTCCTAATAGTGTAGCAATGATGATGTCACGACCTGTTTTTACCTGACCATCAGCTTGAAGCACGACGCGACTGCGCAATTTGTTTTTAACAAGTGTCTGATGCGCTTCTGCAAGGCCTAATTCCCAAGGAAGACCGGCATGTTTGATTGAACTGATTGGGGATGCGCCTGTACCGCCGTCAAAACCTGCAATGAGGATGACATCGGCGTGCGCTTTTGCAACTCCGGCAGCAATGGTACCAACACCTGCTTTAGAGACCAATTTTACGTTGATTCTTGCTTGACGATTGGCATTTTTTAGGTCAAAGATCAGCTGGGCTAAATCTTCGATGGAGTAAATATCGTGATGGGGTGGTGGTGAAATCAGGCCGACACCCGGTGTAGAGTGTCTGGTCTTTGCAATCCAGGCATCCACTTTGGGACCAGGTAATTGACCACCTTCTCCCGGTTTGGCACCTTGGGCCATCTTGATTTGTAGTTCGTCCGCTTGTGTCAGGTAATTGGACGTGACACCAAAACGAGCCGAGGCAACTTGTTTAATTGCTGAACGCATGGAATCTCCATTTGGGAGTGGTTTATAACGCAGTTCATCCTCTCCACCTTCACCGGTATTGGATTTTGCTCCGATGCGGTTCATGGCGATGGCAAGGGTACTATGCGCTTCGTGGGAAATTGACCCAAAGGACATCGCTCCGGTTGCGAAACGTTTTAGAATTTCACTAGCAGGTTCTACTTGCTCCAATGGAATAGAATTGCGATGTTTTGCAAAGTCCAACAATCCACGAAGGGTAAACATATGTTCTTTTTGCTCGTTGATTTTCTGCGCGTATTTTTTATAGGTTGCGTAGTCTCCAGTGCGACAGGCCTGTTGCAAGAGGTGAATCGTGTCAGGATTCCAAAGGTGGCCCTCACCGCGGCGTTTCCATTGGTAAATACCGCCTTCTGGCAATAGATTTTGCGGGGTACGGCTTTTTTCAAATCCACGCCAGTGTTTTGAGAGCGCTTCTTTGGCAAGATCATCTAATGTCATGCCGCCGATACGTGAGACTGCTCCGCAGAAAAATTTATCAACAACGGATTTGTCGATGCCGAGTACCTCGAAGATCTGTGCTCCGTGGTAGGATTGCAATGTGGAGATCCCCATTTTGGAGAAAATTTTCAACAAACCATTGTTGACGGCCTTGACGTAGTTTTTGGATAATTCTGGCCAAGTGAGCTCTGTATCTAAGGTGTTTTGTTCCTTCATGGTACGGATGCTTGCCAGTGCCATATAAGGGTTGATCGCAGTGGCACCAAATGCCAATAAGCAGGCAAAATGGTGCACTTCCCAAGCATCACCGGCTTCGACCACTAGACCTACTGCGCCGCGATTTCCGGTTTTGATCAAATGGTGGTGCACAGCTGATACAGCAAGTAAGGAAGGGATCGCAGCATGTTTGGAGTCGATTGCGCGATCCGAAAGGATTAAGACTTCAAAACCATCACGTACAGCATCATCAGCATAGCGACACAGGCGCTCTAAACCTGCTTCTAATGCCCCGGGTTTGCCATCCGAGCGGAAGTAAGATTGAATGGTTTTTGCCTGGAATAAACCTGTATCGATGGAACGCAATTTCTCCAGTTCTTTGGAGGTCAAAATCGGATGCGGTAAGGTTACGCAGTGACAGAATTTCTTGTCCTCGATCAGGATATTACCTGCATTACCAATGAAAGTCGCTAAACTCATGACCAGACGTTCGCGAATCGGATCTATTGGTGGGTTGGTTACCTGGGCAAAGAATTGCTTAAAGTAACTTGAGATATGCTGTGGTTGATCGGAAAGAATGGCTAGCGGAACATCGGAACCCATTGAGCCCGTCGGCTCATATCCTGTTAGCGCCATTGGGGTCAGGATAGTTTCCAGGTCCTCACGAGAGAAACCAAATGTTTTTTGATATTTGAAAACAGATTCTTTGGAAAGATAGGTATAGGTTACACGAGGTTCTTCCAATTCTTCCAGCTTGATTTTGTAATTATCCAACCAATCGCTGTAGGGTTGTTGATTGATCAATTGATCTTTTACTTCTTTATCGGTAAGGATACGGCCCTGTTCCATGTCGACAAGAAAAATCTTGCCTGCTTGTTGTCTGCCTTTTTTGATGATGGTAGATTCTTCGATTGGAAGTGCACCTGCTTCAGAAGCAACCACGACACGGTCGTCTGAGGTTACGGCATAACGAAGTGGACGTAAGCCGTTGCGGTCTAATGTAGCGCCAATGTGTTTACCATCGGTAAAACAAAGTGCTGCAGGACCATCCCAAGGTTCCATTAATGTGGCGTGATATTCGTAGAAAGCACGTTTTAACGGATCCATTTGTGTGTTGCCATCCCAAGCTTCAGGAACTAACATTAACATGACATGGGTTAAACTACGGCCGCTATGTAAAAGCAATTCGGCAACATTATCGAGACATGCAGAGTCTGATTGACCACGGTCTACAACAGGAAGCAGGATTTCCATTTCCTCTTCTGTAAAGTAAGGCGATGATAATGCACGCATGCCTGCATAAAACCAATTGAGGTTACCTGTCAGGGTGTTGATCTCGCCATTGTGTGCCAACATACGGAAAGGCTGTGCGAGTGACCATGAAGGGAATGTATTGGTTGAAAAACGCGAGTGAACTAAGCCAAAAGCAGATACTACACGAGGATCGCGTAAATCGAGATAATAGGTTCCGACTTGGTATGTTGTTAATTGACCTTTGTAAATAATTGTTTTGCAAGAAAGGGATGCAAAGTAAAGTGGGAGAGGGTATTCTTGTTGTTGTTTAACTTTTTGGATGATCAGGCGACGTAATACAAAAAGCTTGCGTTCAAATTCTTCAGTGTTTGAAACGCCGTCCGGTCTGCTGACAAAAAATTGGACAATCTCGGGTTCCGCACTGAGCGCTGTTGGTCCAATACCTTCACGATTGACAGGTACTGGACGGTAACCAAGGAATTTCATACCCCTCTCTACTGCCGCCTCTTCAATTAAATCCCGACATATTTTGTTCATGTCTTCTTCTTTAGGAAGAAAAACCATACCTGTGCCATAATAACCTGGCTCCTCCAATTGTATACCCAAGCTGATACATTCTTCCCATAAAAATTCATGCGGAAGTTGGATCATGATACCTGCTCCGTCACCACTTTCTGGGTCACAGCCACAAGCACCGCGGTGTTCCATGTTTTCCAACATGGTCAATGCATCCTTTACTTGTGCGTGTGATTTATTCCCTTTGATATGGGCGACAAAGCCTACCCCACAGGCGTCATGCTCAAAATTAGGGTCGTAGAGGCCCTCCGTTTTCGGTCTTTGTTGAATCATCTTTCCTTTTCAAATATTATACATTGCTAATATAGGAATAAAAAACGTAAATATTGTAAATATTCTAATGAAAATCTGTTTAATTTGATTTTATCATTTCTTTTGAAGTGTTTTGTTGCTGATATTGTATTTAATATCTACGGCTGTTGATAACTGTTTACGCAGACTTTAAATATGCGTGATTTGGCAATATTTTTTTGCGGGATATGGGAAACACATCCCAAGATTGCGATAATATATATAAATTAGGCAAAATATTGCATATCCTTTATACGGTATCACTATGGCTTAAGTAAAGAGAAAAAGATGAAAATAACTGAAATTGAAATTTATCGATTGAGTATTCCAATGGAACCTTTTGTGATTGCGACTGGTACGATGGATTATGCTCAGAATACGTTTATACGCATTCATACTGACGCCAACTTATATGGTGTGGGCGAATGTTCTGCCTTTCCGATGATCGTTGGAGAAACACAAGATACTTGCTTAGTTCTGGCAAGAGATTTTGCAAAGATCTGGAAGGGGCGCGATCCTTTGGCCATAGAAGAGCGTTTGGCTGAATTGGATTTGTATATTGCCGGTAACAAAACGATCAAATCGGCTTTTGATATGGCCTTGTATGATTTGGCCGCCAAACGTGCTGGTCTACCGCTTTATCAGTTTCTAAAGGGAACGAAACGAGAAATTACGACAGATATCACTTTAGGAATTGCGTCTCCGGAAGAGATGGCGCTGAAGGCAAAGCGTTTAAAAGACGAAGGTGCGGTCATGTTGAAAGTTAAACTGGGGAAGGAGCCAAAAACGGATATTGCACGCATTCGTGAAATACGTAAGGCTGTTGGATTCGAAATGCCTATTCGCGTGGATGCAAATCAAGGCTGGTCTTATGCGGGGGCAATAGAAGCTTTGCAGGGGCTGGAACCTTTTAAGATACAATTTTGTGAACAACCAATGCGTACCTGGGATGACGAATATTTACCGCAATTGCGCACAGAAACTATTGTTCCCGTGATGGCGGATGAATCTGTTTATTCTCACCATGACGCAGAGCGTCTCTGTAAAGCTGATGCTTGCGATTATATCAATATTAAATTTTCGAAATCAGGAGGTATTCAAGAGGCCTTAAAAATTAATCATATTGCCGCGGAATACGGCATTACTTGTATGATCGGAGGAATGCTGGAATCTCGATTGGCTTTGGCTGCTAAGGTACATTTCGCGTATGCTGCACCAAATGTCAAGTTTTTTGATCTGGACACGTGTATGGTTGGCCATCTGGAGGATCCTGTTATCGGTGGTATTCAGTATGACGGATACAAAATACATATTTCAGACGAAATTGGTATCGGGGCCGATATAGACCAAGGGTTCTTAGACCGTTGTGAGAAATGGATCATTTAAATTGTGGTAAATGATGAATAGTATGAACTGGGGAATAGGGATACAAGAGATTGTTGTGCTGATTATTATTGTTATCTTTTTGGTAGCGGCCTATTTGTTTTTCTCTAAGTTGTTGAGAAAGTAGGTTTAGTTGGCTTTAAAAAAAATGTGTTCTATACGCGTTTTGAATCTCTATTGGGACGAAATAGATTATATTCAGTACCTTTGCGGTACTTATTATTTTATAAAAGTTAGAAAATATCATGAGTACTCAAAAAGGACCTATTTCTCAATTTATTGAGCATAATTACCGTCACTTTAACGCAGCTGCATTAGTAGATGCTGCAAAAGGTTACGAGGAACATCTATTGGATGGTGGAAAAATGTTGATCTCTTTGGGAGGTGCAATGTCTACCGCCGAATTGGGTGTTTCTTTGGCAGAAATGATCCGTCAAGATAAAGTACACTTTATTTCTTGTACTGGTGCTAATTTGGAAGAGGATGTGATGAACCTTGTGGCACACTCACACTACAAAAGAATCCCGAATTATAGAGATTTGACAGCTGAGCAAGAAAGAGAGTTATTGGATAACCACTATAACCGTGTGACAGATACTTGTATTCCGGAAGAGGAAGCTTTCCGTCGTTTGCAGAAACATCTTGAAGATGTTTGGCATGCTGCTGAGGCTAAAGGTGAGCGTTACTTACCACATGAGTTTCTTTATCAGGTTGTTAACTCTGGTGTGTTGGAGCAATATTATGAAATCGACCCAAAAGATTCTTGGATTGTTGCTGCTGCTGAGAAAAATTTACCAATTGTATGTCCAGGATGGGAAGATTCAACGACAGGTAATATCTTCGCTTCCAATGTGATCAAAGGTAAATTGAAGGCGAGTACGGTTAAATCTGGTATTGAGTACATGATTTACTTGACAGAGTGGTACCGTAACAACTCAGCAGGTAAAGGTGTTGGATTTTTCCAAATCGCAGGTGGTATTTCTGGTGACTTCCCAATCTGTGTAGTTCCGATGATGTATCAAGATCTTGAATGGGAAGAAGTACCTTTCTGGGCTTATTTCTGTCAAATTTCGGATTCAACAACTTCGTATGGTTCTTACTCTGGTGCTGTTCCAAACGAGAAAATCACTTGGGGCAAATTAGATATTGATACTCCTAAATTTATCGTAGAATCTGATGCGACAATCGTTGCGCCATTAATCTTCTCGTATATCTTAGGTCATTAATCTTTTTGACATACAGAAAGGAGCGATTCTTCGCTCCTTTTTCTTTTCCCTTTTCTTCTTTATCTTTACTCTCTAATATTTCTTTTCCCGATGAGCAATCTTACAACAGATAATCCCGTTGCACTTCAGGCCTTAATGGATGAAACAATCTTTGGAAATGGTTTTGATTTTCAGGCAGATCTGTATACGCATCCTATGCAGGAGGAGAACGGTGCTCATGCGCAAGTAGCTGTTGTACAAGCATCATCGGAAATGAAGGATACCTCGTATGTGGCCGTGGGCTTAGGTGCAGAGAAAGCCGCTGTAGCTATTGAGTCCGGCAGGGGCGGCGATACTGTTAACCATCTGGAGGTATTGGGTGGTGAGTTTATCTATCAGGGAAGTAAAGAACAAGGTATACTCTTTATTTTACGTTATGAGCAGTATCCTTATTTCTCGCCAGCAGCCCTTGATGCTTTTGAGAAGACAATTGGTGCTTTGAAATTGACCAAAGAGACCGTTGCGGTACTCAATTTGGCAAATCCCCATAACCCGAATGATTTTAAGCGCATTATGCAGTTTTTCCAACCAAATAAGATTATATTGTTAGGTGTTGACCCCGCATCTTTGAAACTTCCATTTATTGAACATAATTCCTACATGAAAGGCCGTATTGCGACGGTTTTTAATACGTTCAGTTTTGAAGAGATGTTTGTTGATGTGAACAAAAAGAAGCTGTTTTGGAACGAATTTAAGACCTTTATTGTTTCTTGATTTTTTTATCAGAAACTTGTTATGAATAAAATTGGGATTTAAGAGGGAATGTGAGCTCCTAAACCCCATCTATTATTTAATCTTCTTTGTTATTAATTTGGCAAGGGACTTTGCAGTTTTAGCGTAACCCTCGGCTATTCTGTCATTAGTATTGGGTATCCCGACGAAATCAAAATCTCCAGAAAGAACTTTCATTTTTTGTGCAAATGTACTGCATGGAGACACCATCACTAAGGTCAGCAGTAGATAAACTGCTAAAGAAAACTTTTTCATTATTTTTATTGGGTTAATAGTGCCAATTATAAGTTTTATTACAGAATATATATATGGTAATGCTTATTTTTGGAGGTGTAACTTCATGGAAAAATTGTAGCCCACTGCAAAGTGAGGAGCACGGTAGATAAAGCGAAATAACAAACAAAAACTAAATTTGAAGAAGATGCTAGAATTAGTGTTTGCAACCAATAATGCCCATAAATTGGAAGAGGTCCAAGCGATCGTGGGGGATGCTTTTGTCATTAAGAGTTTAAACGATATTGACTGTCAGGATGATATTCCAGAAACAGGTATAACATTTGAGGAAAATGCCCAGCAGAAAACGGACTATTTGGTGAACAAATATGGTCTTTACTGTTTTGGAGATGACTCAGGCTTAGAAATTGATGCATTAAATGGTGAGCCTGGAGTTTATTCAGCACGTTATTCAGGATCGAGGGATATGGAAAAGAATATTGATCTTGTCCTGAAAAATTTAGGCGATAACCCCAATCGTACAGCGAGATTCAAAACAGTTATTTCACTATATTTGAATGAGCAGCAGCACTTCTTTGAGGGAAGTATTGAAGGTAAAATTATTGCGGAACGTAGAGGTGTTGATGGTTTTGGTTATGATCCCATCTTTATCCCTAATGGCTATGACAAGACTTTTGCGGAGATGACTGCCCTTGAAAAAAACAGCATAAGCCATCGTGCGATTGCTGTGGGCAAACTTGCTGCATATTTAAGAACGAAGTAAGTTAGTTACGATCTGATTTGAGTTATAAATAGAAGTTTTTATTTATTTAATGATAAGGAATGAGCGCTTCTGAGAGGATCAGCAGATAGGCTTAAATCAAAAAAGCAGCGCAAAACAATTTGTTTTGCGCTGCTTTTTTATGCGACTTGGTATTGGCGGTTATTTAGTTTTTACTTTTGTCTGTGTACTATCTTGCGCCGATATTATCGCCGATTTATTTGTTGTTGAGTCGGACTTTGCAGTTGCTTTGTCGGCTGCAGTCTTTACATTTGTTTTCGTACTGTTAGCTTTACCTGTTGTTTCCGATGGCTTAGCTGTTTTGGTGGCAGCGCTTGTTTTATTGTTTGAAGCGTCCACCGCTTTTTCTTTCTCGAGCGTTTCGTTCCCATCAGCTTTCTTGGCGGCACCCTTTTGAGGGGTCGTTGATTTATCGCCTTTTTTAATAGACTTCATTGTCCCTGATTCCTCACCTTCTGGCGCAGTAGGAACCGTAAACGAAGCTTTTGAAAGGTCTCTTTTTCGATTTAATAAATCGTCTTTTGACTTAGGCCGGTCTTCAGGTCGCCAAGTGAAATTCGGAAGAAATTCCTTATCGGCCGTGACTTCAGCAATAGGATAGACCTTGCCGTCTACTTTCCGGATGGATACATATTCCTTCAGCTTATTATCTTCCATCAAGATCTTGAAGCGGCTACTTCGATCGTGGACAAGCTCTGTGGTTACATTGGTCTTTTCATCAATATTGTAGAATATATTTTCAGCGTTGCCATCAACAAACAGACGTTCCATACGGTTATTGGTGAAAAAGCTGGTAATCTTCCGACCTTTAATCTGATTGAATTTTAATGAGTCGCTTGTTGCGTTTACCATGAAAGCGTTACCGACAAGTAGTGAATTGTCCAATTTTTGATTCTTTACTTGTAGGAATATGGTATCTCCAGAGATTTGTGAGTTTTCGGCCCACATCATTGGTTTTCCCATTAGTCTGAACATGGAATCTTGCATACCATAATACATAGAATCTGCTACGGCTTGGAGGTCAGATTTAAATAGTCGCGCATTATAGTAGGCTTTTATAATCCGTGTTTTGGCCGTATCCTGTGTTAGAGAATCTCGTTTACCCTGTTGAGCATTTTTTAAAGCTGCTCCCATCAGTTTATCGGATTCACCGCCTTTCGGGATGATCGCTTTTTTACGCAATAAACTATCAGCCTTAAGATTTTTTTCAATTTCTATCTTGTTTTGATCACCGACAATAGCTGGTGTTTTTTTTGCTGCAATCGGTTTCTTATTTGTCAGGGTATCTTGTACTTTTTTAATGTTCTTTTCAAGAACCGGTTTGCTGTTGTCTTTTTTAGGCAAACTGTCGATTCCCTTGTGAATGCCATCTTTTATGTTTTCTAATGTACCTGTGGAATCAACTGTTGTTGAGCTGGAATCTTGGTCACCATAATCGACCTCATTGTCGTCCTCAATCGCCCCACCTTCACGATTCAATTTAAAATCTCTTGCAATATAATCTCGGCGAAATATCATCTGTGAGAAGAGCGTGTCGGCTGTCATAAAAACAGAATCTACCTGTGAATCAGTCTTAAGTGGTTTATTATTGCCGCTTTTGATATTTTTACCTGGACGTTCCTTTTCTTCTAGAGCAACTTGCGATGTAGTTTTATTTGATTTGAGCTTATCTTTCTGTCTATCTTTATCAATTTCCTTTAACTCTTTAGTTTCTTTTTTGAGCTCTTGCCCTGTTTTTTGTGGAGCAGGAGACAAAGAAGATACAGAATCTTTTTGTGTTGAATCTTTTTTGACAACCGAAATGATCAACGGCTTATCAGTCATTGTGATGGATTCGTTCCTTCCATTGTACAAGCCAAATCCTCCGTAGGCATAAAATTTGTCTAAGGTGTCAACAAAGACCACATTTTTTACGGCTTTACCGATTCCCACTTGTCTATCGTAGAATAGGCTGTCTCCCTTAAGAAACTTTGTCCCTTCTGTGTAGAGGTTGTTTTTAGAGAAATAAGCCTGGCCCGTTGCCATATGGTATCGGCCTTTTTCAGTATATAAGTTTTCCCCTTTATTTCCCTTGATATTGGTAGGCCCATAGAAATCAGTAATGCGTGTATTACCATTATATTTCATGGAATCCGTGTAGACTTTTACATTGGTTGATCGGACCACAACTTTTTGATTGAAATAAGATTCCCCTGTATTTTCGAAATAAGTAGCTCGCTGGCTTGTAATTGTATCGCTTCCTGACAGAATACGCCCACCACTGTAATAATTACCGATTTTACTTCGCATATTATAGACAAGGTGGTCGGTCGTCAGTATGGAGCCGTTGGTGCTGACCATGCGAACTGCTCCTGTAAGTGTAGCGAGTTGCATTGCTGCTTCATAATGTAATTTATTGGAGAATATCTGTGTACCGTCGGGTTGAGTAATGATTACGTTTCCAAAGGCTTCAAAAAATTGTCTGCCAATGTTGTCTTTATGTAAATAGCCACTATCTGAGGATAGCGTTGAACCCACATGTTCATAGACTGGACGGTAAAACAAAATATTGCCGTCTTTTCCAGTAATAATATGGGATGATGAAAGAAGCTTTAGTTCATCCTGTTTCTGAGCTTGGACCGACAAGCCAGTTAAAATAAATACAATAAGTGTATAAATGTATTGTTTCACATGGGCAAAAATATGGATTTTAATTGCTACTTTACTGGATTTCACAAATTTTAAGACTTGAATTTATCTTTGACATAAAATATACCTTAACTTTGTTCTATGAATGTGCTGGAAAGACTAAAGGGCTATATTGAAAAGGAGCATTTGTTGATGCCCCATCATAAGGTATTGCTTACAGTGAGTGGAGGAAAGGATTCGATGCTTATGGCACATCTGTTTGTAAAAGCGGGGTATACCCTTGCTATTGCACATTGTAATTTTAAATTGAGGGGTACGGATTCTGATGCGGACGAAGCATTGGTTAGAACGTTCGCCACGGAAAATAATGTCCCGATATTTGTGCGGCATTTTGATACAAAAACCTATGCGAAAGAGCGACAGATTTCGATTCAAATGGCTGCCCGTGAACTTCGTTACGCCTGGTTTGAGAAATTGCGACATGAAATGGACTTCGATCGAATTGCAGTTGCTCATCATCTGAATGATCATATCGAAACGGTTCTATTAAACCTTTGTCGCGGAACTGGTCTTCAGGGACTTCAGGGTATTCTCCCTGTCCGGGAGCGCATCATTCGACCCTTACTTTTCCTAAAGGCCAGCGAAATTGAACATTTTGTTAATATGTACGGTATTTCCTATCGAGATGATCAATCCAATTTTTCAACAAAATATGCCCGAAATAAAATACGGATTGATATTATTCCGCATTTTCAAAAGCTTCAGCCAGATTTCGAAATGGTCTTCGAGCAGAATATCCAACATTTTAAAGAGTCTTATCAACTGCTGCAGCAATTTGTAGAGCCTATTCGCAAACTGCTTTTTTTTCCTACTGGCGCTGGGTGGGAGGTTCGGAAAGAAGATTTAGAACCTTATCTTGATAATCTACCACTGCTCTATGAGCTATTCTCGCCCTTTAATTTCTCAAAGGCGATATTAAGTGATCTCCAACAAGCATGGGTAAGAGAATCGGGGCGTATTTTTCAATCTGATTGCTACCATATGCTCTTGGACAGAAATGAACTTTTTATTCGAGAGAAGGAATTTGTTTCTGCTGATGAGGGGTTGATTACCTCCGAAACTTCAACCGTGGAGTGGAAGCAGTATTGCTTTCATGCTGAGGTTTCTACAGATGTAACTATTGTCCAAGCGACAGAGGTTGCGAAGCTGGAGTATGATTTATTGGTTTTTCCTCTCACGATTCGATCGTGGAAAGTTGGCGATAGCTTTTATCCTTTAGGTATGGAAGGCCGTAAGAAGCTGAGCGATTTTTTTATCAATAAGAAGATCAGCTTATTTGAAAAAGATAATATTCCGATCGTGGTGAATGGAAACGGAGATATTCTTTGGGTAGCAAATTATCGGATAGACAATCGTTATAAAATTACCTCCAATACAAAAAAAGTCCTTACTTTAGTTTGCAGAACTGATTAGCGACAAATGCTGCCGCTGAATTAGAAAAAAAACTCTGTTTTTGGAGAACGTACAAGGTGTTTCTATGAAGCTAATCCAGTATAGTGTGGATTGTGAAAACCATAGAAGCGAAGCGATGCTATTGATAGGTTGAAATATAACCAAGCAATGGTATTGAGTCTCCCAATTGACAGCTAAATCTTAAATAAATGAAAGAAGGTGTACTCTATTCGGAAAATCAATATTTAGGTCGTGACCGTGTTTGGATAAGTGTGCGTTTGGTGCTTGTACTTTTTTGCTTTACTGCATTTTATCTGAATTTGGATCATTTGATATCCAGTCAATTGTTTTTTATTGTCGGGGTAGGTATTATCATCACATCTATCGTAATGATGTATATGGTATTGTTCCGTACGGAGGTCTTTGAAGATCACATTCTTATTAGCGGGCTTTGGTCTACCCGGGTGGTCAAAATAGATCTTGCTTCTATCACAAAGATTGAAAAGGCACCATATAGCACTTTCTTTTTCAATAACCCAGTTTACAATCTGCATACAAAAGGTAAAATTAAATTCTTTGCTGGTGGTAAAAATGCTGTCTTTCTGACAGATAAAAATGGCCTTACTTATGTCTTGGGCACACAACGCCAAGAAGAGCTCTACCGGATTATTAGGGAAACGAAAGAGAAATTAGGAAAATCTTAAAATGTGTTAATAAATTCTTATCTGACATTTTAAAGACATCAATTTTCCGAGTTATTGGTTAAATTTGATAAAATAACAACGAACTATGGCATTTTTAAAATTTATACTTATTGCATTCGCTGTTTACTTTGTAGTAAGATTCTTATTTAAATTATTTTTACCTTTCGCGATGCGCAAAGCAGCTGAGAAGTTAATGAAAAAAGCGCAGCAACAGGGTGGAGCATATAATAGCCAAGGGCAAGGCGGAACATTTTATTATGAATTTAACGGTCAACGCCAAGAGCAAGCCAAAAGGTCGCAGCCCGAAGGTAAGGTGCATGTAGATTACATTCCGCCAAAAGAAGGTGTCGAACGTAAAGGTACAGAAACGGCTGGTGAGTTTGTCGATTTTGAGGAAATTAAATAATTTTTAGCAATTCAAATAGCGTATCTTTGTGCCATGTGGCTCAAGCAACTTTCTGTTCTAAATTTCAAAAATTACGCGGAATCATCTTTGGAATTCCTTCCTGAGGTAAATGCATTTACAGGTGATAATGGGGTTGGAAAAACCAATCTTTTGGATGCGATTCATTATTTATCCCTTTGTAAAAGTTATTTCAATCCGATCGATTCACAGCACATCAAGTCAGGTAACGACTGGTTTATGGTACAGGGAGAGTTTAATAAAGAATCAACCAGTGATTTTATATCTTGTAGCCTAAAAAAAAATCAAAAGAAGCAGTTTAAAAAAAACAAGAAGGATTATCCTAGATTGGCTGATCATATCGGTTTGTTTCCTTTGGTGATGATTTCCCCAAACGATAGTATCATCGTCACAGATGGGAGTGAAGAACGTAGAAAGTTTGTGGATAATGTAATTTCCCAAACAGACAATAAATATTTAGATACGCTGATTATTTATAATAAGTTTTTAGCTCAACGTAACAGCCTTCTTAAACAAGCGCGTCAAACTAGTGTACTTGATCTTGGACTAATTGAAATTCTTAATTTTCAACTTGAAGAAGTTGGAAATATTATTTTTCAAAAAAGAAGATCCTTTATGGAGGAGTTTCAGCCTGAGTTTGACCGACATTATCAGTTCCTCACTGAAGACGCGGAGTCCGTACAATTGCACTATGAATCGCCTTTAATGACTGATTCTTTTTTACGTATTTTGGAAAAGAACTTGGAGCGTGACCGTATGTTAGAACGTACCACGCAGGGTATACATAAGGATGATCTAATATTTACAATTCACGGTGGAATGCCTTTGAAAAAATTTGGTTCTCAAGGGCAACAAAAATCTTTTTTAATTGCGCTAAAACTTGCTCAATATTCTTATTTGCAACATAAAAAGGGTTTTAAGCCTCTGCTTCTTTTGGATGATATATTCGATAAACTAGATGATCGTAGAACACACAAATTGATGCAAATGGTTTCCGAAGATGATTTTGGACAGATTTTCCTAACCGATACAGATTCAAAAAGAATTGAGCGAATATTTGAGGAAATCAACCGTCCTGTTCGTATATTTGATATTGTAGGAGGACAAGTCAATGTATAAGAAGCACGCTAAGAAAAGCCTGGAATTTATTCGGTCAAGCGATGATATCACGATTAAGGAGGGAGTTGAACGTCTTCTTGAGGCTTATAAACTGCGAAGGAAATTTGACGAAACATCGATCGCTTCCGTTTGGCCTCAATTGATCGGTAGAGCTATTGCTAATCGCACTCAGCAGCTATATGTTCGTGATAAAAAACTGTTTGTACGTGTCGAGTCTGCTGTTATTAAAAATGAATTGGCGCTTATGCGACGACAAATTTTAGGGAGGGTAAATGAATATGTAGGTCACGTCATTATTGAAGAAGTCGTGATTTTATAAAATCTCTTTTCATGTTTGATCAACTCTTCCAAGATTTTTTCCCTATTTCTGAGGCTAGTGCCTTAAAACTTTTCTCAAACTTCGCGCGTATTGAATTAAAACGTGGTGATTATTTGATCAAGGCGGGCGATTATTCTTCCAACCTGTTTGTGATAGAATCCGGATTAATCCGTCAATATGCTTGGTCAAAAAAAGGAGAGTTTACGCAATGGATAGGTACAACGAATCATTTTGTGACAGATCTAACTTCTTTCATCTTTGGCAGGGCTTCCAGATGGAATTTCCAATGCATTAGCGATTGTACGGTATACCGTTTGTCAAAGTCCGATTACCAGCGGATGGAATCCGAAATTGAGGAATGGAATAAATTTGAGAAGGCTTTTTTAGCCAAATGCTTTTGTACTATGGAGCAGCGCATTTCGGATTTCATTTGTCTAACGGCGGATGAGAGATATGTCCAATACTTTGAACAACATAAATTATTATTCCAACAAGTTCCTCTTCAATATATCGCCTCCGTTTTGGGTATGAGCCCAGAAACCTTGAGTCGTATTCGAACAAAAATAAGTTCTTGATAAAAGTCAAGAGCGACCTGCCTGTCTCTTTCTAGTTTTGTCGTGTAGCTGTTAACGAACAGCTTAATTAATCGAACACGTAAGCAAAATTTTGTGTATACGGTTCGTAATAAGCTTGGAATAGTTTGTATGCAACTGTAATAATTGAAATTAAGACGAAACTAGGATAGCATCACATACGCTTTATCGTTATATGAAGACGGATGAAGAAGATGGAGCTATTTTGTCGTTTCAGCGATAAAAAGAACACAATGAAAAAGATTGAAACGAGTATTCTCATTGATGCATCAGCAGAAGAGGTTTGGCAGGTATTAAGTGAATTTAAGGCTTATTCCCAATGGAGCCCAACAATCAAACAGTTTGAAACGGAACCGGTAGTCGGAAAACGCTGTAAAGTGCTTTTAGAACAACCAAACGGATTCAAGATCAAAATGAATCCAATATTCCTTTCTATTGAACAGCATAGCGAGCTGCGTTGGAAAGGAGATTTATTCTTTCCAGGTATTTTTGGTGGCGAGCATTATTTTAGGTTAGAACAAGTGGGAGCTTCACAAGTTAGATTTGTCCAAGGTGAATTTTTTTCTGGATTGTTGGTTCCTCTTCTGGGAAAACTACTGGTAGAGACAAAACGTGGATTTGAACTTTTCAACATAGCGATTAAAAGAAGGGTAGAGGGTGGTTCTTAACTTTCCACAGGAATTTGTTAGTATCGTTTTTTTATAAACACGATAGTTAGGAAATTTGTCGATGATCGCTAACTTATTCACATTTTACTGTGTATAACCTTCTAGTTTTGAACATTTCGTCAGTTTTTCATTCCTATTGGTTTTAGTTGTTAACAATTGGGTGTTAATAAACGTGTGCTTATGCACAATTTCTGTTAATACCTGTATGCTGATAAGCTACTTATTAACATTTATAGTGTTAATAAGTAGCTGTTTTTGTTGGTAAGTATGTTTATGGGTGTAGTTTATGCACAAATTACCAACAATGCTGCTGTTGGTAATTTTGCAAATAGTTGATCAGGGGAATTTCTATTGCAAGTTGGCTTTTATAGGAATTGTTCCAAATCACCTTTTCCTTCACGAATGACATCAAAAGTTCCTTCGGTAACATCGACCACGGTAGATGCTATATTATCGCCATAACCGCCATCTATAACAGCATCTACTAAATCTTCGTATTTTTCGTGAATTAATTCGGGATCAGTAGAATATTCAATAATTTCATCTTCATCGTGAATGGAGGCTGTCACAATAGGGTTGCCTAATTGTTTGACTATTTCACGAACAATGTTATTGTCTGGAACACGGATACCCACTGTCTTCTTTTTGGAACTTAGGAGCTTAGGGACTTTAGTTGTTGCATTAAAAATAAAAGTAAAAGGTCCAGGTAAGGCTTTTTTCAGTACACGGAAAACGGAGGTATCGAAGGATTTTGTGTATTGCGAAATATCTGTTAAATCATAGCATATAAATGATAGATTTGCTTTTTCAGGCTTTAGTCCTCTAATTTCACATACGCGTTCTATGGCTTTTTGTTGCGTGATATCACAGCCAATACCATATACGGTGTCGGTCGGATAGATGATTACACCACCACGGCGAAGAATATCAACCGCCTGTTCTACTGCCTTGGGGTTGGGGTTGTCGTTATATATCTTAATAAGCATTTTCTATTTTTGTTAAGTACCTGAATTAGGTTTAATCTCAAGCCCTATTAAAGAATGCCAATGGGGCAATGGTTACTATCTGTATTCAGATACGCTATATCTAAAAGAACAACAGCCAAAATATTTTGTTTTGGCTGTTGTTCTTTAGATTAAAATTCTGCGTTTTTCGGTGTGCGTGGGAACGGAATGACATCGCGGATATTGGTCATTCCCGTCGTGAATAAAACAAGGCGTTCGAACCCTACGCCGAATCCGGAATGTGGTACCGATCCAAAACGGCGCGTATCCAAGAACCACTCCATTTCTTCTGCAAGAATACCAACTTCAGCCATGCGATCGAGTAAGCGATCAAGATTCTCTTCACGCTGCGAGCCACCGACCATTTCACCAATGCCTGGGAAAAGAATATCCATGGCGCGGACTGTATTTCTTCCTTGTGCGTCCGGCTCATTTTGCTTCATATAGAAGGACTTGATTTCGCGCGGATAGTCGGTTAAGATAACAGGTTTCTTGAAGTGTTTTTCAACCAAATAACGCTCGTGTTCCGATTGTAAATCAGCTCCCCAATCATCAATTAAATACTTGAATTGTTTCTTTTGGTTTGGTTTGCTACGCTTTAAGATTTCAACAGCATCGGTATAGGTAACGCGTTCAAAATCGTTTGTTAATACGAAGTTTAATTTCTCAACAAGGTTTAATTCTGAGCGTTCTGCAGCAGGTTTGGATTTTTCCTCTTCCAGCAAACGATTTTTGAGGAACTCGATTTCTTCTGGACAAGTTTCCAAAGCGTATTTGATGACATATTTCAGCAAAGCCTCGGCCAGATCCATATTATCTTCTAATTCATAGAAAGCCATTTCGGGTTCGATCATCCAAAATTCGGCTAAGTGACGTGTTGTATTTGAGTTTTCCGCTCTAAATGTTGGCCCGAACGTATAGATGTTTCCAAATGCCATGGCGCCAAGCTCACCTTCTAATTGGCCCGATACCGTAAGGTTGGTTGATTTTCCAAAGAAGTCTTCTTTGAATTCAATATCTCCATTTTCGTTGCGTGGCGGATTTTTTAAATCCAAGGTTGTAACCTGAAACATTTCTCCAGCACCTTCGGCATCCGAACCTGTGATGATCGGTGTGTGCATGTAAACAAAGTCGTTTTCCTGAAAAAACTTGTGTACCGCAAATGCTAATGCATTACGCACTTTGAATACGGCATTGAATGTCCCGGTACGGAAACGTAAATGTGCAATTTCACGTAAAAATTCTAAGCTATGCTTTTTGGGTTGTAACGGATATTTTTCGGGGTCAGAGTCGCCGATAATGCTTACCTCAGTAGCTTTAACCTCAACTTTTTGACCTTTACCTAATGATGCTACCAATTGACCTTTTACGCGGACTGCTGCTCCAGTGGTGATACGCTTTAAGATATCCTCAGGTGTATTTTCAAAATCGACAACTGCTTGAATATTATTGATTGACGAACCGTCATTGATTGCTATAAACTGATTGTTACGGAAAGTTCTGACCCAACCTTTAACAACGACCTCTTTGCCAAATTCTGTGGCATTCAATAGTTCCTTTATTCTTGTGTGTTCCATCTTAATTTTTGGAGATTGACTTGTAAAAGATGCTTTGTTAAAAAAGCAATACAAAAATACGCTATTCTGTTGGTTTATTGGCTATAAATGTTGATTTAATTCAATTCACGATGGGGTATTACAGCTCATAGGGCAAATATATTATTGAAATCACAACAGGTGGAGTTAGACGGTTAGGAAGTGAAATATATTTCATTTCTAAATGAAACATAACTTTGATAACGGGGGCTTCATGAGATGCGGTGTAATAACAAAAAGCGCGAATTAAAAATAATTCGCGCTTTTTGTTATGATGATTCAAGGAATTATCCTTTCAATACTTTCGTTACTAGTTCAGCAGCTTCTTTCAATAAAATTGCAGAATAGACTTGTAAACCGGATTCATCAATTAATTTTTTCGCTTCTTCAGCATTCGTACCTTGAAGGCGAACAATAATAGGAACTGGAATGTTTCCAATTTCGCTATACGCATCAATTACACCTTGAGCAACACGGTCGCAACGAACAATACCACCGAAGATATTAATTAAGATTGCTTTTACGTTAGGGTCTTTCAAAATGATATTGAAACCAGCTTTTACAGTTTCAGCATTAGCCGTACCACCTACATCTAAGAAGTTGGCAGGTTCACCGCCGGCTATTTTGATGATATCCATGGTAGCCATTGCCAAACCAGCGCCATTTACCATACAACCTACGTTACCATCTAATTTAACGTAGTTTAGGTTTGATTCACCAGCTTCAACTTCTGTTGGATCCTCCTCAGTTACATCGCGCATAGCTGCGTAATCTGCGTGACGGTATAAAGCGTTTTCATCAAGATTTACTTTCGCATCAACGGCTAAGATCTTGTCGTCAGAAGTTTTCAAGACAGGATTGATCTCAAACATAGAAGAGTCTGTAGAATCGTATGCTTTGTAAAGGGCAGCAACAAATTTTACCATTTCTTTGTGCGCAGCACCAGAAAGACCAAGATTGAAGGCAATTTTACGTGCTTGGAATCCTTGTAAGCCTACTTTTGGATCGATTTCTTCTTTGAAAATCAAGTGCGGTGTTTTTTCTGCAACTTCTTCGATATCCATACCACCTTCCGTAGAGTACATAACGATGTTACGTCCTTTAGCACGGTCCAATAATACAGACATGTAGAATTCTTTTGTTTCGCTCTCGCCTGGATAGTAAACGTCTTGAGCGATCAAAACTTTGTTTACTTTTTTACCTTCAGGTCCAGTTTGAGGCGTTACTAATTGCATACCAATGATGTCAGTTGCTCTTTGTTTGACTTCATCTAAGTTCTTAGCTAACTTGACACCACCACCTTTACCACGGCCACCAGCGTGAATTTGAGCTTTGACAACAACCCAATCAGAGTTGTAGTCTTCTTTCATTTTTTTGGCCGCTTCCACAGCTTGCTCTGGAGTATCTGCTACGATACCTTCCTGTACGCGCACACCAAAGCTCTTTAGTATTTGTTTTCCTTGATATTCGTGAATGTTCATTTGCAAAAATATTTGGCGTAAAAATATAATTTTTTGGGGGATAAGACAAGTGATAAATCGCTCTTTTATCTATTTTTTGACATTTAGACAAAATAAAATGGCTGGAATTGAGAAATAACAGCTTATTTATTCAAACTCGTTGTATCGTAAATTTAGTTATCTTTGCCCTATGATGTTACATGCCAAAGGAATTCACAAAGCTTATGGGTCATTACCGATTTTGAAAGGTGTTGATATCGCTGTTGAAAAGGGCGAAATCGTTAGTATTGTAGGTGCATCGGGGGCTGGAAAAAGTACCTTGCTGCACATTATCGGTACCTTAGATAAACCCGATCAGGGATCGGTTTTGATCAATGGTGTAGATGTCCAAAAATTGAGTGCTAAAAAGTTAAGTGCTTTTCGCAACGAACATATCGGTTTTGTATTTCAATTTCACCATTTGTTGCCTGAATTCACTGCTTTAGAAAATGTATGTATTCCTGCTTTTATTCATGGAAAGGGAAGACTTGAGGCAGAGGAAAAGGCGAAAAAATTGTTGGAGTTATTGGGAGTTTCCCATCGTATTGGCCATAAGCCTGCTGAAATGTCTGGTGGTGAACAGCAACGTGTCTCTGTGGCTCGTGCGCTGATTAATGATCCTTCCATTATTTTGGCAGATGAACCTTCCGGCAATCTCGACTCTGAAAATGCAGCCGCTTTACATCAATTGTTTTTTGATCTTAGAGATAAATTTCAGCAAACATTTATTATCGTTACGCACAATGAGGAACTTGCTCGCATTTCGGATCGAACGATTCATATGCGTGATGGTGTAGTCGTATAATAGATCCACAACATCCTGAAATAACGGGATTAATAAGTATGTTTTAATGAAAAAAATACTCATAACTTTCGGGACTAGGCCTTTGGCGATGCGTATAGCAAAAAAACTAGGCGCTGATTTCGAAGTATTATATGCCAGTTCAGAAGATATTCCCGAATTGCTTTTAGCCTCAGGGAAATATGCTAAAATTCCAAAAGGTCTTCTTCCTACTTTTGCTCATGAGATACTTAAATTAAGTTTAGACCAAGAGGTTAACTATGTGTTGCCTTTGGGTGGTTTTGAGCTCGAACCATTGTCCACTGCCAAAGTTTTATTTGAGGAATATCACATCTCCGTTCTTGTTCCGGATAAGGATTTGCTTGAAACAATACCTGTTATGGAAAACCCTCCAACAGACCTGCCTTATAGACTTCTTTCCAGGGGTAAAGATTTATTGGACTCAACAACTTTTGAAAGATCATTGGATGGCTTGTTTGCTGCCTCTGATTCTGGAGAGGATTTGGCACTAATTTGTGTATCCAAGTAGCCTCTTATTTTGCGTTGCCAATGTTATTGTTTTGTTTAATCGGTGTAGGCGCTGTTCATGTTTTTAAGTTTTAATAGATGATGTTTCCAGAAGAAAAAAAGGTTTATGTTTTTGAATTAGATGATGTTATTTTCGCTAAAAAAGATTACCTACTACAAGTCTATTACCTTTTTGCTAATTTTATAGAATTTACTGAGACGGTTCCCGCTCAAGCAGAATTGATTCAATTTATGAAAGATCATCTCGAGCGTCAAGGAGAAGATTTATTGTTTGAACGTGCACAACAAACCTTTGGATTTGACAAAAAATATAAAGAGAATTTTGAGCGTCTTCATGTGAATGCTATTTTGCCACTGCGATTACAGTTGTTTGATCACATTAATATGCTATTTAAAGCGCTAAAAGCTGAAGGTAAGCAGATATGTATTTTAACAAAGGGAAATCCGCTAGAACAGCTCAATAAAGTAAAATTTGTGGACTGGGGCGAATATGAGAATGATATAAAAGTGTATTTTTTGGATGAACTTATTTTTAGGGGGATTGCGCCTTTGGACTTCCTTGCGAATGAGTTTACTGTTGAACCAAGCGCAATTCAATTTGTAGAATAAGTTCACAGTAAGTATATTTGTTTAATCTACCGAGACGATATTGCCATTATAATCGCAGTCAATATTGTTGAAAAAAATTATGATTAGGGATATAAAAGCCCTATTTTTATATAAAGCCCTTGGATTTATGAATAAAGTGAACAAGCCTGCCACGATAAAAGAAATTGCCAAGAAGCTGAAAATCAGTCCTTCAACAGTTTCTAGAGCATTGAATGATCATCCAAGTATTGGATTGGTAACCACAATGCGGGTAAAAAAGATGGCCGAAGAATTGAATTATGAACCCAATCAAACAGCGATATTCTTCAAACAGCGCAAAACATTTACTATCGCTGTCATCTTGCCGAGTTTGTCTGAACCTTTTTTTTCCTTTGCTATCAGTGAAATTGAAAATGTTGCATCTGAGCACCGATATACTGTTCTAATGGGACAATCATTGGACGATCCCGATCGTGAAGAGCAGATCTTAAAGACATTTAAAAACCATCGTGTCGATGGAATTTTAATGTCAATTGGTAAAAAGACGACTAATTTGGAATTTATCGAAAAATTGGGTGCTTCGGATATTCCTGTTGTCTTCTTTGACTGTGTACCGAGTTTGCCCCATATTAGTAAAGTACAAAGTGACCTTTCTACTGGTATGAACGAAGCTGTCGATGCATTCGTAGCTTGTGGTCATAAAATTATTGCCCTTGTAAACGGACCGAAAACATTGCCCGCGAGTGAAGATCGAAAAGTTGCCTATCTATCTGCTATGAAAAGAAACGGTATGGATATTCTTGATAAGAATATTATCGAAACTGATTTGAGTACGGAAGGAAATGAAAGCGCTATGGATAGTATATTTGCGATGCCTGAGCGACCATCAGCGATCATTTCTTTTAATGATTTTGTAACACTTGACTTGATGAAAGCGGCGCGGCAGAAAGGTCTTGTATTGAACCAAGATATCTTTTTTATCAGCTATGCAAATTATCCGTTATGGCAATATATGGAAAATCCACCAATGGGACGTATTGAACAATTTCCAGGAATGCAAGCGCGGAAAGCAGCAGAAATCCTATTCGATCGAATAGATAATCCTGAAGCCCCAGACCAACAGATCGTCTTTAAGTCGAGGCTAGTTATGTAATCCGATTTATCTGTTCTTCATAAAACTAAAAAGGGGNNCCCCTTTTTAGTTTTATGAAGTTGTTGCAAATACTATAAGTGGATTACCTCACCGTAAGCATCAGCACAAGCTTCCATAATCGCCTCACTCATCGTTGGGTGAGGATGGATCGTTTTAATCATTTCATGACCTGTTGTTTCCAATTTGCGGGCAACAACAACTTCCGCAATCATCTCTGTAACATTAGCTCCGATTAGGTGCGCACCTAGGAATTCACCATATTTAGCGTCAAAAATAACTTTTACAAAGCCATCTTTTGCACCTGCAGCGGAAGCTTTTCCAGAAGCTGAGAAAGGGAATTTACCAACTTTAATTTCATAACCAGCTTCTTTGGCAGCTTTTTCGGTATAACCTACTGATGCAATTTCTGGGGAACAATAGGTACAGCCGGGTATGTTGTTGTAATCGATCGGTTCAACATGTAGACCTTTGATTTTTTCAACACAAGTTATCCCCTCTGCTGATGCAACGTGAGCCAAGGCTTGACCTTTAACGATATCTCCGATAGCATATACTCCTTCGATGTTCGTTTTGTAGTAATCATCTACTACAACACGTCCACGATCAGTTTTTACACCAACTTCTTCCAACCCTATATTTTCGATATTTGGCGCAATACCAACAGCAGATAATACAACCTCCGCTTCGATCACTTCTACACCTTTTTCGGTTTTAATTGAAACTTTGCTCAACTCACCTGATGTATCAACAGATTGAACCTCTGACTTGGTTAAAACAGAGATGCCTTGTTTCTTTAAACTTTTCTCTAATTGTTTTGAAATTTCTTCATCTTCAACAGGAACGATTCTATCCATAAATTCTACGATAGTTACTTTTGTTCCGATAGCATTATAGAAATAAGCGAACTCAACACCGATAGCTCCTGAACCAACAACAACTAAAGATTTTGGTTGTTTAGGAAGTGTCATTGCCTGACGGTAACCGATGATTTTTTTACCATCTTGAGGTAAATTAGGCAATTCACGTGAACGTGCACCTGTCGCTAGGATAGTATGTTTTGCCGAATATTCTTTAGTAGAACCGTCGGCTCCTTTCACATCGATTTTACCACCTTTTTTAATTTTTGCAGTACCATTGATAACGTCGATTTTATTCTTTTTCATCAAAAACTGTATACCTTTACTCATTCCTTCAGCAACTCCGCGACTTCTTTTGACGATAGCTTCAAAATCGGCCTCACCACCTTGAACATTGATGCCGTAATCAGCGGCATGGTTTAAATATTCAAATACCTGAGCACTTTTCAATAATGCTTTTGTAGGGATACAGCCCCAGTTTAGACAGATTCCGCCTAATGATTCGCGTTCAATAATCGCTGTTTTGAACCCTAACTGAGCGGCTCTAATGGCAGCAACATACCCGCCTGGACCACTACCGATTACAATGATGTCGTAATTCATATAAATAAATATTCTGTAGTTGAGTGTTATAGCTTCAAATACCAAGATATATGAAGCCTATATTCATTCAAAAGTACGCATTTTTTCTGATGAAACTGAACAATTTATTGTAAAATTGGCAGTATCTGATAAAACACTGTCGCTGTTTGTAGGTATATGTCACATCTTAGTCAAAGCGGTAAAAATAATAGTTAATCTTTATAGAGAGTCTTATTTTTGGAATTCACAATAGACAGTTTATCATTATGTTAAGAATATTTAGACAGATTGCACTGTGGGAAGCTATTTCCACAATTTGCTTGTTTTTCATTGCTATGCCGCTGAAATATCTCGCTGGAATTCCCGAAGCAGTCAAAATAGCAGGGTCCATTCATGGCTTTTTTGTCGTTATCTTTGTCGTTATGCTAATTATGTCTACCGTAGAATACAAGTGGCCTATCTTGAAGGCTGTTAAATATTTCTTCGCTTCTTTGATTCCTATTTTTGGCTTTTGGGTAGAATTGGATCTAAAAAAGGAAATTGAAGGAAAAAGACAGAAGTCTTAGTCTGCTCGTAATGCAGTATATTGATGCCGGAATCTCCTTAGCGAGTGAGATCGAAAATTGAAATGAACAAAAGCCGATCTGTAAGACGAATAGTAGTTCTGTCTATTATTGACAAGAGACACAAATTTTAAGAGCAACAGGGAGATGTTTAATCATCTCTTCCTGTTTTCTCAATCCCCATGTAAGCATAAGTGATGCTATCCCTGCCATGAGGTGCGGGATTCCCATCCTCATCCAAATTTACAAATACCAGTTTTTCGATCGATAGAATTGTCTTTTTGGATATTTTATTGCGGACTTCACAGCGCATCGTTAAGGATGTTGTTCCAAAATTAATGGCTTCAATGCCGAGTTCTAGAATATCACCTTGTTTTGCTGAGCTTACAAAGTTTATTTCCGAAATAAATTTTGTAACGACTTTTGGGTTTCCAAGTTGAACGATAGCATAGATTACCGCTTCTTCATCTATCCATCGCAGCAATGTTCCCCCAAATAATGTTCCGTTAGGATTTAGGTCTTCGGGTTTGACCCATTTTCTTGTATAAAAATTCATTGTGTATAGCTATTTAAGGCAAAGGGGAAAAGTTTCCTTTTCCCCCTAAGTAATTTATATTAACGCCTAAGCGTGTATTGCTCGATTTGCTGTCGCTGCTAGCGCAGCTTCTTTGAGTGCTTCTGTATAGGTTGGGTGTGCATGGCAAATACGTGCGATATCTTCTGCAGATGCGCGGTATTCCATGGCTACCGTAGCCTCCGCAATTATATCTGCGGCGCGTGGACCAATCATATGTATGCCTAATACTTCGTCGGTTGTGGCATCTGCGAGTACTTTTACGAAACCATCAGTATCGCCAGAAGCTTTTGCACGGCCAGAGGCTTTGAAAGAGAATGATCCTGCTTTATACTTAATACCAGCCTCTTTCAATTGTTCTTCAGTCTTTCCAACAGATGCAACTTCCGGCCACGTATAAACCACTCCCGGAATTAAATTATAATCAATATGTGGTTTTTGACCTGCGATGTATTCCGCGACATATACACCTTCGTCTTCAGCTTTATGGGCCAACATCGCTCCAGTGATTACATCCCCGATAGCAAAGACGCCTTGTACGGCTGTTTCAAGGTGTGCATTAACTGGTATTTTTTTACCTCTTTCTTCTACAGTAATGCCGATATTTTCTAATCCTAACCCTTCTGAATATGCCGTACGACCAACCGCTACGATGCAATAGTCGCCCTCTAAAGTAATTTCTTGTCCCTTCGGATCCTCTGCCGTTACATGAACGACATCGCCATTAGCGGAAGCTCCTGTCACTTTATGGCCCAAATAGAACTCCATTCCCAATGATTTTTTCAAAACACGCTGTAGTTCTTTCCCTAACCCAGCATCCATTGTGCCAATAATGGATTTTGCAAATTCAACAACAGAAACTTTTGAACCTAAACGAGCGTAAACTGAACCCAATTCCAAACCAATCACACCTCCACCGATGACAATAAGGTGTTTTGGTATCTCTTTTAGGTTTAGCGCTTCTGTAGAGGTAATGATTCTTTTTTTATCAACCGGCAAAAAGGGCAATGAAGTTGGTTTCGATCCGGTCGCAATAATTACATTTTTACCAGTGATCTGATCTGTAGAACCATCTGCTTTTGTTATTTTGATTGTGTTTTTGTCCACAAATGAACCTATACCCTGAAAACTGTCAATTTTATTCTTTTTGAATAGGAAGGTAATACCGGCAGTATTTTGTGCAATGACATCGTCTTTACGAGCAATCATCTTTTCCATATCTACTTTCAGGTCTTTCAAACTGATGCCGAATGTATCAAAATTGTGCGCAGCATTGTGGTAATGCTCCGAAGCATCTAAAAGCGCTTTAGAAGGAATACATCCAACGTTAAGACAAGTACCACCAAATGTGCTATATTTTTCGATAACAGCTGTTTTTAATCCTAATTGGGCACAACGGATAGCTCCTACATATCCACCTGGACCACTTCCGATTACAATTACGTCGTATTGCATTGATTACGTTTTATTTTTTTGTACCACAAATTTAATGATTATTAACGGGATAGGAAATCAAAACTTACGATTTGTGACTAAAGCGCCTTACTTTACATTTATTTGATAAATAGCGGGAAACTATACACCATAACAAAAATGATAGGCGTTTGGGAGGGAATATAAATAAAAAAGGTATTCATCTTTTGAATACCTTTTTCTTATTTGGTTATTATTCTGCAACAATTTTGCCTTGCATGACACCATAGTGACCAGGGAAGCTACAGATAAAGGTGTAGACTCCTTTTTCGAGTGTAAACGTGATTTTATCAGTTTCTCCAGGTCCCAACAATTTGGTGTGGGCTGCAATTGAAGATAAAGCCGATTTTGGGATATATTCGTCTGCAGCAGCTGCAGCTGCTTCTGCACCAAAAGTGGGCAGATCAACCCCTGGTTTCAAAATAACTACATTGTGCCCCATCGACTCTTTAGGCATTGTACCTGCATTTTTGAAAGATAATTCAACAGGTTCGCCTGCCTTCACACGGAATAAATCCTTGTCAAATTTCATTTGATCGTTACCTTCTAAAGATAGGCTGTTGGAAATAGCTACGTTTTCAATACCAGGTACTGTTTCTGTTGCTTGGCCTTCTGTCGAAGTTGCCGCTTCTGTACTCGTTGATTTTTCAGACTTGTCACTGTTTCCACCGCAAGAGGCAATTGATAAAGCAACTGCAACTGCTGGTATCATAAAAAGTTTTTTCATTTGAATGATTGTTTGTTTATCTTCTATTTGTTATAGGCATTTCCACTGCCTTCAGCGGTTTAATGATGAAGTTATTATAAACTTTGACCCCTTTCTGGATATACGTTTATGACAAACAACATCAACACATATTGTTTATGTTCTAAAAGTAATCAATTCATTGATAAATTGAAACTAACATTTCAATTTTGACAATAAAGTATCAATTGTTTTATATAGCTTGATCGGATCGAATGGCTTTCCAACAACTTCATTTGCTCCAGCATCAAGAGCTTCCTGTTGTTCGGCTTGCAACACAGAAGCCGAAATCGAAATGATGGGCATATTGGCTATTACCGGATTTGCGTTTCGACGTATTTCTTTGATCGCTTCAAAACCACTCATCAATGGCATATGTGCATCCATAAATACCAGGTCGATTTTTTTCTGATTAATCTCTTCTAGGGCAATAAGACCATTGGTTGCCAAAGTGATATTGCAATTCCAGCTTTTGAGGATATTCGCCAACATGAAACTGTTCAGTTCGTTGTCTTCAGCAATTAAAACCATCGGGAAATTGAACTTCGGTAATTCTGTGTAGAGTACCTGGGTTTCTTTCTCTACAGGCTTATCTTTGATTTTGTCAAAATTACATTCAAATGAAAACACGCTACCCTTTCCGTATTCACTCGAGGCAAAGACTTGACCGTTAAGCAATGCTGCAATCCGTTTTACGATGGCGAGACCTAATCCTGTACCTCCAAATTTTTTGGTAATACTATCCTCGCCTTGTTCAAAAGCAATAAATATTTTTTCAAGGGCATCTTCTGCAATGCCAATTCCTGTATCAATCACCTGAAACCGTAAACAAATAGTGTGGGTGTCTTCTGATAGGAGTTGGATTTTTAAGAGGACAGCTCCTTCAGCGGTAAATTTGAAACTGTTGGAAATGAAATTGGTTAATATTTGTTTTAATCGCAATGGATCTGTCAGAAAATAACTGGTGATGCGATCGTCGACATCAATTGAAAAATTCAGTCCTTTGTAGTTGGCTTTATCAATAAAGAGATTGTTGAGGTCATCTGTAATATCATGTACTGATGTGGATTCCATATTAAGCTTCATCATTCCTGAGTCAACCTTGGAAAGGTCCAGTATGTCGTTGATGATATTCAGCAAATTTTGCGATGCAGAGTCCAGTTTATTGATCCAATTTTCTTGTTCTAAGGTAAGCTGGGAGTTTTTTAGCATCTGTGTAATCCCCATAATACCATTAATAGGAGTACGAATCTCATGGCTCATATTGGCTAAAAATGTTTCCTTGGATTTCCTGGCCAGGTCGGCCTCCTCTTTAGCCTTAAGAATAGTTTGCTTAGACTCCTCTAAAGCAATGTTTTTTTCTTTAAGTTCTTGCTGAATCAGTAGTTGTTGAACGAAAGATTTTACTTTTGCTATAGTAGCTTCTGGATTAAGAGGCTTATACAGATAATCTACAGCTCCGCTATTAAGCCCCTGTAAGAGGTATTTATCTTCTTTAGAAATAGCCGTTACCATAATTGTGATGATATGGTTAGTTTTCGGATTATTCTTTAGAATGGAAACGAATTCAAAACCATTGATGTCTGGCATCTGCACGTCAACGAGTGCTAAATCAATTTGCTCCTTCCAACAAATTTTTAAAGCGTCGTTGGGATCTGTACTTGATACTATATTTATATTTTCTATGTCTTCCAACAGGGCTGTTAGACTGATAATGTTTTCAATTTTATCATCAACAATCAATATATTTATCTTCTTCATTACAGCAAATCTAAATACTATTTATGTCAACTGCTTGATGTAATCTTTAATTTCTTGAATGGTCAAAATACCTTCTTGTGCTCCAAGTTGAATAGCTGCTTCGGGCATGACAGGCACTTCAGCAGTGGTAGGATCTTGTACAAAAGTTTTTCCTCCGTATCGTTTTATCATGAGTAATCCTTGTGCGCCATCTTGATTTGCTCCTGAGAACAATATAGCAATGCAGTTTTCTCTATATACTTCAGCTACAGACTCAAAAGTTACATCAATTGAAGGTCTTGAGTATTGAACAGGTTCAGAGATATCCAAAGAAAAACTATAATCTGGTTCAACTAATAGGTGATAACCAGCAGGTGCAAAGTAAATAGTGCCATTTTCTATTGCTTCTTTATCATCAGCAGTCTTTATTTTTTGAACGAGCGCTTTAGAGAGTGTTTCTTCAATAGTAGAAGCGTATTTAGGATTTCTGTGTACAATGACAATAACAGGTATGCGTATAGGGTGTTCTAATGATTTAAGAATGTTTAGAATCACACTGAAGCCACCTGCAGAGCCCGCTAACAAAAGAATCTTTCTTTCCATTTTCTATTACCCAATTTTTTGGTAAATATTATTTTTTTTGTTTACGATCTTAAATTTGGCAGCATCTTTATAGTTGATCAGAGATTCCTTCGCCCCCAAACAGAGAAAACCCAGGTGACAGAGTGAATGATAGAATAAATCCAAGACTCTATTTTGTAGCTCAGTATCAAAATAAATCAATACATTACGACAGGTAATCATCTGAAATTCATTAAAAACTCCATCGGATACTAAGCTATGTATAGAGAAAAGGATATTTCTTTTGAGACTATTATTAATTGTCGCGGCATTGTACATTGCTGTATAGTAATCCGACAATGAGTTTCTGGGTTCTGTTTTGATAAAGTTTTCCGAGTATTCTTTCACTTTTCCAAGAGAATAAATACCGCGTTTTGCTTTTTCTAGCACTTTCCCATTAATATCAGTACCATAAATGAATGCACGTTGGTAAAGATTTGCTTCTTCCAACAATATGGCTAGCGAATATACTTCTTCACCGGTCGAACAACCTGCGCTCCAAATTTTAATATGGGGATAAGTTGCAAGATAGGGGAACACGTCTGTTTTGATAGCTTTATAAAAATCTGGATCCCGAAACATTTCTGTGACATTTACGGTGATTTCCTGAAGGAAATAGGTGCTGAATCCGGGTTGGTTGATCAAGTTGGATTTCAATTCCTGTAGATTAAATTTATTGAGTTCCATAATTCTCGTTACACGTCTTTTAAGAGATGCTCTGGTGTAACCGGATACATCATACCCATGGAGATTTTTGACTATATCAATAATTTCTTCTAACTCTTCAAAACTGATCATTGCCACATTTTTAACGGTTAACTCAGCCATACACGCATTAAGGATATTAATTTGTCGACGTCAATCGGTTTACTAATATAATCGTTTGCGCCAACAGCAATCGTCTTTTCGCGATCACCTTTCATTGCTTTTGCTGTGACAGCAATAATAGGAATATTCGTAAATTTTTTGTTTGCTCTTATTTTTTCAATAGCCTCGTAACCATCCATAACAGGCATCATAATATCCATTAAAACAAGATCGATCTGGTCATTTCGTTTAAGGATATCCAATGCCTCCTGACCATTGTTGGCAATCTCAATCTTCATATCATAACTTTCAAACGCCGTACTGAGGGCAAAAATATTCCGCATATCGTCATCTGCTAGTAGTACCGTTTTGGAAGCTAAATTGTTCTCAGCAATTACAGCACTTCCAGAGTTGTTGAACATGGTGTATTCGTGTTTACTGCTGCGAATTTTATTTAAGAATAAATTTACCTCATCAATCAGACGGTTGTTTGACTTGGCGGACTTGAGCACCATGGCTTGGCTATGGTGGAGTATTTCAGAAGTTTGCGCTGTACTGAGTTCCATTGCCGTATTGATGATAATTGGTAAATTCTTAAATTGACTGTTCGATTTGATTTCGTTTAGGAGTTCAATCCCTGATCGGTCTGGGAGATTTAAGTCCATAATGATACAATCAAATGATTTCTCCTGATTCAATAAATCGAGTGCTTGTCCCGCACTGAAGGCCTGAAAAATTTGAATATGCTGTTCTTCCAACGATTGTTTGATAAAATCGCTTTGGATTTCTTGATCTTCCACCAAAAGAATTTTTTTCAATGGATGACTTGTTGATGCTTTTATTTTTAAGAAAGTTTCGGCTAGCGATTCTTCTGACACTGGTTTGGACATAAAGCCGATGGCTCCAGCAGAAATAGGTTCATCATGTAAAAATGTTCCTGCCGACATCATGTGTACTGGAATATCCTTGGTGTTATCATTTTTTTTGAGGTTACGAAGTACTTCCCAACCATCCATTTTTGGCAACATAATATCTAGTATTACTGCAGCAGGTAGTAAATTTTCAGCTTTTTGTAAACCATCTTTTCCATCATAGCTGATGTAAACATCATAGCCATTTTGCTCGGCGTAGTCTTTTAAAATATCTGCAAAAATAAAGTCGTCCTCAATAATCAGCAATTTATTGTTTTTTCCATCGTCTTCTATCCTTTGAATTTTTGCAGTGACATTAGTTTCATTCCGCATTAGCGGTGGATAATTATTTTCATTGTCGATAGATGATACTTTTACTAACGGGGTTTGGATTTCCTGTTCTAGCGGAATGCTAAAGATGAAGACGCTACCTTCACCGATTTTGCTGGATAAGGTTATTTTGCCTTTCAATAAATTGGCGATTTCCCGACAGATCGATAAACCTAAACCAGTGCCACCATATTTACGGCTTGTTGAACCATCTTCCTGCTTAAAAGCATCGAAGATAAGCTCTTGTTTTTCCGGGGCGATTCCAATACCATTATCTCTGACCGTAAAAATAAGATTTTGTGTGTCAGCTTTTATTCCAAAAAAAACTTCTCCTCTTTCACCTGTAAACTTAAATGCATTCGATAACAAATTCTTAATGACTTGTTGTATACGATGCTCATCGCCAACAAATTCTTGTGGAGCATTTGAGTCTACATCAAGTAGGAACCGTATATTTTTTGAGGCTGCGGTATCGCTGAAAAAATCTTTAATATAATTTACGAGATAGTTGGTGCTGATACGCTCTTTTTCTACCTCAACTTTGCCGGATTCTATTTTTGCCAAATCCAATAATTCATTGATTAAATGTAAAAGATCTGAGCCGGCACTATGAATAACAGAAGCATATTTTATTTGATCCTCATTGAGGTTTTTCTTTTTGTTATCCTGAAGTAATTTGGCCAGAATGAGAATACTATTAAGTGGTGTCCGCAGTTCATGGCTCATATTGGCCATAAATTCAGATTTATACTTGCTAGATAGCTCTACTTCCTCTATTTTTTGGGCTATCGCCTGACGGGCTTTTTCCAGATCTTCGTTTTGGGCGAAGAGTAACTTCGCTTTCTCATCCAACTCATTATTCGTTTGGATAAGTTCTTCTTGCTGCACTCTAAGTTCTTCTTCAGAGGCTTCTAACAAATGTGTTTTATGTATTAGCTCTTCATTCGTTGTTCTCAACTCTTCCTGTTGAGTCTCCAGTTCTTCGGTTTGTTGTTGAAGCTCCTCATAAAGATCCGCAAGCTTTCCATGTGTTTGGGCTACTTTAATAATAACGGCAATGTTATCTTTTACTTTATTTAAAAAGCTAAACCGCAGTTTTTCGTCTTTCTTATTAATAACGGGGCAGCATATCTCCATGATACCGACACAATGTTTTTCATAAGAAAAAGGAATAATATAAATCTCAGTGTCTACCCGATCTGCCAATGAGGTTTCTAATAAAAGGTGCTTGTTGTTGATATCTTTAATTTTAACAACTTCATGATTGTTTGCAACTTCGCCTAATATACCGTCATTTTCCTTAAAAGTTTGTTTGATATATTGTTTTGCAGAAATGCCGATTTTGTGGCAAAGCTGATATTCCTGATAATTGTCGTCGAAAATATAAACTGTTCCGCCTAGTGCTCTAGTCGACGAGGCAATAGCATGTAGACTTATTTCAGCAATTTTCTTGTCTGTATAATCTCCACGTAACTGTTCATCGATGCTACTGATTGCATTCAAAATCCAGTTATCATTATTTGTTTGTTCCTGCAATAGTTGAAGACTGCTGTTAGACTCCTGTTGACTTTTCACGGTCGCCCTTAGAAATCTTGAGATAGAAGAAATCTTGGAAAGGATATAGAAGAATCCACTTAAACCGATAGCAATGAACAGGTAGGTAATGTATTGGGCTATTTGCAGGTCGTTTCTAGATTTTTCTAAAAGATCTGCTCGTTGATCCAATAAATCTTTTGATATTAGATTAATCTGGCCCAATATAGAGGCTTTTTGTTCGTGAATGTGATTGGATCTAAATTGAATTTCTCTTGTATCTGCAATATCTTGCTCAAAGTTATAAAATGCTGAAATTTCTTTGCGTAATATTTCAATTTTGTTCAATGGGAAATGATAGAAATCATCTTTAAAACTTAATGAACGGAGCAGTTCATCGGTTTTTCTTAATTCCAATTTGTAGGGAATAAATAACGAAGCATCTTTCTTATTCAGGTAATCAAGTTTGACATCATTTACTTCGTCTACATTTGATTTAATTTCATTAATAGTATTAAATCTATTTTCGGCGATTTGAACGATAGTTCGCTCGTTATTTAAGTTATGATGCAGCGATATGAAAAAATATAGGGCTGAAAGGAATATAAGCAAAAAAGAAATGATCACTCCTAGGGTAATTTGCTTTCTATAGTTTTTTCGATTCATGTGAGAATGAGTTTATCGTTTTACTTTTCTGTAGGTAATGTTTTTTGATTGTACCTGGGGAAAAAGATATATGTAAAATAACAAAAAAACTTGCTATTAATCAAAAGCTGGAATAGAAACAGCGCTATAGAAAATTCCAGAGGCATGCCAAATGCATCAATGCCAACACGACAGCCGTTTTTTCTTACCGATGTGTAGCATGGCATGTTTGCGTCTTATTTTTTAGTTCCATCATACGCAGATCAAGCGGTGTTCAAATCCGCCCTTTTAACATTGCTTGTTCATTGCTCGTTCAGTACTTCTTCATTGCTTACTCAGTCGCTACTGAAAAAACAATGACTGATCACTGTCTAAAAATTGGCCGAATAATGAGATTAGGGGTAACTTGGTATCAAGTTGCATACAATTTGATTATCACGACGGTTATTGATATAAGGGGAAAAATAACATCATATAAAAAAGTTTGGACTAAGGTGATAATGAATCAATTTCAAAACCTGTGTACTGAGCCAATAATTCAGTCAATCTGGACAGGAAGAAATGCGTGTAAAAACAAAACCCTGATGATGGGCACCAGGGTTCGTTACTAACCAATTATAAACCTAAATTATGAAAAGACTTTTTACAGGCCGCTAAACTAAATTAGTTGCCGTTTTTTTTACTATGAAAACTAAAATGATTGTTTTTTTATCTTTTGCAATCAAAACGTGAATAACGTCTTTGATTGGTTGCTATTAGTGTTTCATAGTGAGATAACCTTTAATTATCTTCAACAAAGATACAGTAAATATGCAGTAGCCTCCAAATATTTTTTCCAATAAGTTGCTAATACAACTATGTTGTGACACACAAATGATATTTCGACTAATTTGGATAATTATTTGACAGCCTTGTTCATTGGATTGCCGTCATTACTCGAATTATTTATTAGAAATGCTTTACATTTACAAAAATATATTTTTATGATATTGACCGAATTTAAATCGATAAAGGCTTTTGTATTGGATGTGGACGGTGTGTTGACTGACGGAACCGTGCAGGTAAATGAAGACGGACATCAATTGCGTACCTTTAATATTAAGGATGGATACGCGATGCAGTTGGCAATCAAAAGAGGTTATCCGATTTTTATAATTACCGGCGGTGGATCAATTGGTGTTGAGAAGCGTATGAAAGGGTTGGGTATCACTGAAGTACATTCAAAAGTAAGTGATAAGCTTTCAAAAATGAGCGAACTTGCTTATACTTACAAGTTGGAATTAAACCAGTTGATGTACATCGGGGACGATATTCCTGATTTCAGCTGCATGAAAGCAGTTGGCGTGGCTGTTTCGCCAGCGGATGGAGTAGAAGAAATTAAGGGAATTTCACATTATGTGTCTGGCTTTTGTGGGGGTAAGGGAGTTGTGCGTGAAATGATCGAAAAAGTAATGAAAGTGCAGGGTAATTGGTATGAGGATGAAACGATAAAAAGCATATAAGAATGTTGGAAAATATAAAAAATACTACAGTGATATTAGGTTCTCAATCCCCACGGAGAAAGCAGTTATTGGCAGGGCTTGGCCTGACATTCGAAGTTGAGGTAAGGGAGACAGTAGAATTTGTTGATCCAAATCTTTCAGCTATAGAGGCTGTTCGTCAAATAGCAATCTGTAAAGCCGAAGCATTTAGGAATAGGGTAGATTGTTTGATTATCTGTGCCGATACGGTTGTCGTTTCTGATAAGGGCGAAATTTTGGGTAAACCGAAAGATAAGCAGGAAGCTATAGCAACCTTGACAAATTTGTCTGGTAAGAAGCATTTGGTATTGACTGCAGTAGCGATCTTGTGGAAAGGCAAGATTAGCACTTTTGTAGAAAAGACGACAGTCTATTTTTATGGATTAAATCTGGATGAAATCGAATATTATGTTACTAAATTTGAACCTTTAGATAAAGCTGGTTCTTATGGAATACAGGAATGGATTGGATTAATTGCCATAGAAAAAATAGAGGGAGAATATAATAATGTAGTCGGATTACCTACGGCAAAGCTCTATCAAGAATTGAAAAAGTTAATATAAAAAAGCGGCTTTTGCCGCTTTTTTATTAAGATTTGATTTTTTTAGCTTAGTTGTTATTTGATGAAATAACGAACACCGGTGTAGAACATGCGTCCTGTTAATGGACCCCAAAGCATCGACGTATCAAAATAGTTTCCAAAGGGTTGATCTGCTGCGAGGATTGGCATACGTTGAAAATAATTGGACAGATTTTCTCCGCCCACATAAACGGTGAGGTTTTTCTCTTTCCCAAACGTTTTGCTAATCTGTGCATTCATTGTTGCGTAAGCCTTTGATGCTGTAGGTATTTGATATTCAACGGGGTTCTCTGCTGTTGATGGAATGCGTTTTTGTCCAACTACATTTAATGTATAATCTACACTCCAGCCAGCATGGTGGTTATAGGCTAGGTTGACAAAGCCGCGGTGTTTAGCCAATAGGGGTTTGGTCTTTCTGCCACTTTCAAAATCAGTCTGCACATCAAGTAGGCGATAGGCAAACCTCGTTTCAAAATGAGCAGCTGGCATCAAGCGAAATTCTGTTTGCAAACTATTGGAGAAAGATTTTCCATTCAAATTATAAAAATTGATCTCTCGGGGATTTTCGTAATCGACCACGACCTGATTAGAGAAGTTGTTGTGGAAAAATTCAACGGATGCCGAAGCCTCGCGACCAAATATTTGTAAACTTTGGTCTATCGCTATTCCGCTATTCCAAGAGACTTCAGGTTGTAGGCCATAAGCTTTATCGTATATATTAGGCGATTGAATAATCAATTTTCTACTACTTGCCAAGACGGCCGTATTCTCTGCAAATATATTTGCTGTACGTTGACCTTTTCCTGAGCTAGCCCGGATTGTTGTTCCCGAAATCGGTGCATAACGTAAATGGATGCGTGGTGTTGTAAACCATCCATACAGGGAGTTGTAGTCTTGGCGGAGACCAATTATAGCATCAAATTTTTCTGATGGACTATAGGTATATTCTGCAAATGCACCCGAAACAACCTCTTTGCGTTTGAAGTTTTTATCTTTTAAATACCATTCGGTGTAGTTGTCATAATTAATGGATGCTCCAACACGATATTTATGTGCAACAGTTCCGATAATATCTTGAAATAAGAGGTTGGCATAGCCATTTTGTTGTTCCGAATCGTAGTTATTAAGCCCAAAATAGCTTTTCTGATTATAGTTTGATCCTGCGAGTTGGAGACCTATGCTACGGTGCTTATTTTCGGGGAACACGTAACCAATTTTAGCAAAACCTTCTACGCGTTCAATATCAAATCCTAAACCATAGCGATTTGTGGTTCCCTTATCAGTTTTTTCGTTGAAGTCAATCTGCCCACCAGTACGGTCGTCATTGAGATATTTAACCCCAAATTGTACCATCAGCCCTTTTCCATTTTCATAAAACCAGCGGTTGACACCGGAGAATAAATTGCCTACAGGTATATCTCTAAACCCGTTGTGACTAAAGTTCATAGACTTATTGTACATAAAATTGTCGTGCAATAAAACTGCCGTCGACCAATGTTGACCAATTTTTTGGGAAAGATTTAAGTTTACATCTGTGCGGCCCATGTTGTTCGCATAGGCATTAAAAAACAATCTTTCCGAATTTTGAGGTTTCTTCAGTTCAACGTTGATCTGTCCGGCCATGTTTTCGAAACCGTTAGCTACGGAACCTATGCCTTTCGCTATTTGAATTGATTCAATCCACGTTCCTGCAATAGAATTTAAGCCTAATGGAGAAGCCAGTCCACGCGGGCCGGGTAAGTTTTCGACAGTTAATTGGGTGTAAATACCACTCAGGCCGAGCATTTGAATCTGTTTACTACCCGTTACAGCATCAGCATTGACGACATCGACAGAAGCGTTAGTTTCAAAGCTTTCACTTAAATCACAGCAAGCTGCTTTAAAGAGCTCTTTTCCCGTGAGCACTTCTAACCGTGCAGGTGTCATACGGTCAATATAGTTTGAACGACGTGTTCCTTTGACCTCAACTTCCATCAACACATTACCCTTTGCTGTAATCATAATGACTTCATGCAGATCTTTGATGGTGATGGTGTCAGGTTTCATTCCAACGTAGCTTACCACCAATTGGTCGAATCCTTCTTTATGGTCTAATTTGAAAACACCATTTTCGTTTGTCCTTGTATTTTTGGTCGGAAGGTTTGTCCAGTGTAAATTGGCGCCAACAATGGGTTTAAGATCCCCCTTTTGGTTTTCTTCAACCACAACCCCGGTTACTGTATGTGGATGATCGTGATTGTCGGTCGTCACCATTTTTTTTTCGGGTATTTTCCCATTTTCCAATCGCGGATACATACAACATTCATGGAGCTTAGCATAGGATTCATCAGTAGCAACTAAGTTGTCTACATCATGGCCAACCTGAGCAATATTTTTCTTGATAGATTCCAGTTGGACTTTCTGAGGATTATATTTGATCTGCAATAAGTTATCGCTTGCATTCCAAACGGCCATTTCTACACCATGCATTTTCGCTGCGGTTTCAATGCGTTTTTTACACATGGCACAATTCCCAGCTACGGTAAGCGTTGTCGTACTGTCGGTCTGTGCTTGTACAAATGTCAGAAAAACGAAAAATAGGATGGTTATTGTATATATTTTTTTGAAAAATTGATTCATTGCTTTATTACGAGTATTTGCTTCAACTAGCATTTAATTTTTACCTTCATGATACCGCGCAACCACATTCAAGGGGTACGGATTTATTTTTTCAGTTCTACTATTTTTGCTGATGATTTAAAATCCACTGTTTTTGTTCCGTGACAAGCTACGGAAAGATCAATGTTGGGAATGACAGTCTGCCGTTCTCACGAAATATAAAAACTATATTGGACTTCGGTCAATTCAAGAAAATGAACTGTGTTCGGTGAAAAGAGGTGATATTAAATTCTAAAATTTTGATTGAGAATAAAAACAGGTGGGGTCTGTCTATTGTCGCTCGCAAAATCGGTATACTTTAGTTTAGAAAAATCGTCTTCCTCCCCAGAGAAATGATAATAATTAAGTATCCAATGAAGCGTAACTATTGCGGGAGAAAAAGTGTTAAAATCAAGATTTTGTGTTACTCGGCTGAAGTGATCGACCTTTTGTGCTTCGATCTTAACATCTTTACAGCTTCCTGTTTCATGACAGTGGTTCTGCTTTTTTTTTGCAGACTTGGCACAAAGAGGGCAGGCCATATTATGGCTTTCCGATAACGATACACTTTTTGTTTCCCCTTGGCAAAAATGAAGATGCAGTGAGGCACCACTTGCTGCGAGCAAATAGAAAAATAAGCCGATAAATAGTGCAATTTTCTTCATTGAAGCAAAAATAGAGAAAATATGTAATTTTTTTTTGTAAAATTTTGGATAAATGTTATAACTTGTAGAAACAAATGAAAAACCAAAAATTACCAGAGTTATGTATGTATTATTTATCAATTCGGTCGGCTCATACTTATTAGCTATCTTTTTGATTGTTGGGGCAGTACTCTTATACAAGGGATTCTACCATCTCGCTCGTCGTATACAGGAATAAATGATTGGATCTTCTTTTCGTGTAGTTTTATGACTTGAATGTGCTTTAGCTCTGCTGAAGGTAGCCGTATTCTTGTATGTTGTATTCGAGATCAATCGTTCTGTAAAGCTGTTTAGTAAGGTCCTTGGAATATATTGTGGGTGTCAGCAGCAAAGTCAAGTAAACGTGGGCTATCCAGTCATTTTGAACAGCCCTTCTCTTTATTTATCGATCGAATAAGGGATCGCTTTTGCCTGCATTTCCAATCTCGACACGACCGGCATAGTGTTCCACAAAGTTTGGAAAGCCGGCGCAAGTGAGTTGGAAGTCATACCAAAAGTGTTGATTAGCCAAATCAAAATGTATGATGATAGTTTGTCCAGCTTTAAGTTCCACGTTCTTTTTTTTCTGACCATAGCTGACATCTTCGAATATAAGTTGCTGAGCTGTTTTTCCATGATTTGTACAGGAGAAAGATAAACGGCCACTAAATGCTGATTCGTTTTTACACTTTTCATACGAGCATCGTATCACCACATGTGGATTATTCACATCGCCTTTAAATTCGCGATAGAATCCATTTGGACCGTAAATTTCGAAATGATATATTTCTTTTTCGAAGTCATTAAGTGACCAAAGGTCCGTTATACTGTCTCCTGGAGAAATAGCATAATTTCTTGAGGTTCCAACTTCTCCTTTGTAGCTAGCAGCATGGTAGACTGTAAAAGGTGAGCCCGCGGAATGCTCGCCAAAGATTTTATTTGAAGCCTCAAACGTGACCAAGTAATTCCCTTCGGGTTGGTATTCGCCATGCACATAAAGTTCATAAGGAAGGATACACGAATCTCGGAGTCCTTTTTCTTGTTTCGGGAAATAGGGCGAACTGCCGGGGTCTTCCTCTATATGTTTGATCTCCATTGCGCTGAGCGCTTTGAAGCCCATGGGAAGGCCTTTGAACTTGGCTTGGTGAATCTCTTGGATAAAAGGTTCCCGTTCTAGCACAATCGGTTTGTTAATGGTTTCGCCATGGTAAGGCCTAAATGCCGAAGTTAAATCTCCACATACGGTACGCCGCCAACTGCTGATGTTAGTTTCTTTTATATTTTTATTGATTTTGTGGTTAATAAACTTCTCGAGGAATTGTAAACTGGAGGTATGGTCAAACACTTGCGAATTAACCCAGCCGCCTCTGGTCCATGGAGAAGCTATGATCATCGGTACCCGATAGCCAAGACCGATATTGCTTGCTCTGCCGCTTTCAGGATAATATTGCTCATCGCGGCGTACAAATTCCAACGCAGGGTTTATTCCCTCGGATACTTTTCCGCTTTCTGCATCATCAGGATTTGGTGCGGTAAAGGGTGCAAAGTGGTCAAAATACCCGTCATTCTCATCATACGTAAGTATAAAAATAGTTTTTTTCCAAACTTCAGGATTTTGGGTAAGAATGTCCATAATTTCGCTGACATACCATGCGCCAAACCAAGGAGAATCAGGATGGTCAGAAAAAAGCTGCGGTGGAGCTAGCCATGATACGGTTGGAAGTTTACCTTCCTCGACATCTTTTCGGAATTGATACAGAACATCCCCTTTAGGGATCTGTAACTCGCGCTGTTGCTCCCCATCTTGATAATGCATTGTTTCCAATTCCATATACTCAGGTTGTGCGCTGTTATTAACAAAGGCACGGCGATGAATATCTTTTGTCCGTTCATCGAGCTTTTCAAAGTTTTTGGCGGTATATAACTGTAGTTCCTCTAGCGTATGTTTGAGATTTTTCTTTAAATTTTCAAGTGCTTCGGCAGCTGTTGTTTCACTGATTTTGCGTTCGAGATCTTCTTTTTTTAATATCAGGAGCTGACGATAGCGCGGATGATATTTGACCTGATATTGTGGAAAGTACTCCATTGGGTTGCAGCCAAAATTGGCTAGCCAGCTGTTTGCCTCACCACTATATCCGGCACTGCTCGAAGAAATTTCATTTTGATAGATCTTCCAGTCTACACCTAATTCCGAAAGGCGTTCGGGAAAGGTTGTCCATGTTGCCTTGCCACTAAACTCGGAGTCACCGTTCCAAACCAAGGCTTTTCCCGTCAGATTTTCCCGGATATTAGCAGTCCAGAAGTAAAGTCTATTGGGATTAGTACCGGTGATACTTGAACAAAAGTGCTGATCGCAAATGGTGAAAGAGTCTGCGAGTGAATAGTAAAAAGGAATATCTCCACGGGTATAATGTCCCATAGTCAAAGGCAGATTGGCAAACTCTTTAAATCCGGAATGTTTGACATCCAGCCATCTGTTCATTTTACCATTATTCCTTGCGTCGGTTTGGTCGGTCCAATTGTGTGGCAGGCAACCCATCCAGGTAACTTTTGAATCTTTGATATCCAACCGAAAGGGAGCAAATGTTTCTCCGGATTTTTGCGTCTGAAACCAGACTTTATTCCGATTGGGTTGCCGGATAGCTCGAGGATCATTAAAACCTCTTACACCACGCAGTGTCCCAAAGGCATGATCAAAAGAACGGTTTTCCTGCATTAATAAAACTACGTGCTCGGCATCGTAAAATGTACTGCCCAAGGCTGGATTTATGGCCATCGCCTTCGCAATAGCGGATGGAATAACATGGGAGAGAGAGGCCCCTCCAGCAAGCATAGCTGCTTTCTTTAAAAAATCTCGTCGAGTATCCATAGTTATCAGTATTGATTGACTGGCTGTTTATTCCTTGATGCATCAAGGCAGCAAAGTTTTTCGCTTTGAAAAAAATATATTTTCAAAAACTGTCCTAAAAATAAGCGTTCGATCCAAGAAAAAAGACTTTAGATCGAACGCTTATTAAAAAAATAACATTTTGCTAATTCTTAGCTTGTGGATTAAGCTTTGATGGACGAGATAAATGCGGGGATTTGGTTGATATAATCCTGATCTTTTAAGCGTTTAACAAATGCAGTACCTATGATAGCTCCTGCAGTATCTCTAGTTGCCTTTTGAAAAGTTGTTTTATCAGAAATACCGAAGCCGACGATCAATGGGTTTTTTAAATGAAGGTCATATACCCGCTTGAAATAAGCTGCTGTATTGTCTCCGACATCGAGTGTTTTACCGGTTGTGGCATTTGAAGAAAGCAAATAGATAAAGCTCTTTGAAAGGCTGTCTATTTTTCTGATTCGTTCCGTCGATGTCTGTGGTGTTACAATAAATACATTGGCAACTCCATTTTTCTCGAATGTTTCTTTATAAAAGTCTTCATATTCATCCATGGGTAGATCCGGTATAATCACTCCGGTTACACCTACATTTTTACATGCTTCACAAAACTTTTCGACACCGAATTGTAATACAGGATTAAAATATCCCATGAGAAATACAGGGATGCTGATATGTTCACGTAGGTCATTCAATTGGTCGAACAACTTTTCTAGCGTCATACCATTTGCCAAAGCAATTTCTGAACTGTGCTGAATGACAGGTCCGTCCGCAACCGGATCGGAATAGGGAAAACCAATTTCCAGAAAGTCCGCTCCGGCCTCTTCCAATTTCTTGGCAATACTTATTGTACTGTCCAATGTTGGATACCCAGCTGTAAAATATATCGATAAAAGGGGTTTACCTTCTTTTTTTTCAATTGTATTCATGACTTAAAAATCAAAGTATTTCATATAATTATCCAGATCCTTATCGCCGCGGCCAGAAAGACAGATAACGACGGTCTCATCACCTTTAAAAGGAATTTTCTCTAAATAAGCGAGCGCGTGTGCACTTTCAATAGCCGGTATGATACCTTCTAATCGTGTAAGTTCAAGACCAGCACGCATGGCTTCGTCATCAGTCACACTGACGTAGCTACCTCTACCGGATTTGAATAACCAGGCGTGCTGCGGGCCGATTCCGGGATAGTCGAGTCCAGCGGATATGGAATACGGCTCAATGACCTGGCCATCTGCTGTCTGCATGAGGAGGGAGCGACTTCCATGCAAGACTCCTTCTTTTCCTAAAGCTGTTGTAGCTGCGGATTCGCCTGAATCAACACCGTGACCCGCGGCCTCTACGGCATACAATTGAACCGATTCTTCATCTAAGTAATGATAGAACATGCCTGCCGCATTGGACCCTCCTCCAACACAAGCCAATACGATATCTGGATTTTCTCTTCCTGTTTTTGTCAAGAGCTGTTTTTTCGTTTCTTTAGAAATAATAGACTGAAAGCGAGCAACCATATCGGGATAAGGGTGTGGTCCCACAACCGACCCAATGATATAATGGGTGTCGACAGGGTTGTTGATCCAATCTCGCAAAGCTTCATTGGTAGCATCCTTTAGCGTTTTGGAGCCCGATGTCGCAGGAATAACTTCGGCACCCATCATTTTCATGCGTGCTACATTTGGAGCTTGACGTTGAATATCAACTTCTCCCATGTACACTGCACATTGTATCCCTTTCAGTGCACAAACGGTAGCTGTGGCAACGCCATGCTGTCCTGCGCCTGTCTCCGCGATGATGCGCTTTTTACCCAGGCGTTCCGCTAATAGAATTTGGCCAATGGTATTGTTGATTTTATGCGCTCCGGTATGGTTCAGATCCTCCCGTTTTAAGTAAATCGTAGTTCCATATTTTTCGGATAGACGCTTGGCATGATATAATGGAGAAGGACGTCCGACATAATCGCTTAGCAGTTGGTTAAATTCCTCCTGAAAGCTCTCTTCTTCGATAATTTTGAGATATTCTTCACGTAGCTCTTTCACATTTGGATAGAGCATCTCAGGGATATAAGCTCCTCCAAAGGGACCATAATATCCTTTTTCATTGACTTGATATATACTCATTTTTTTATAGTATTTATACTTTGGCTTAATAGCTCAATATCTTTTAAGCCGGGTTCTACTTCAAATTTTGAATTTAAGTCCAAGGCATATAGCCGTGGATCATTTCTTTCTAGCGCTGTTTTGATATTTTCGGGATCCAAACCACCGCTGAGAAAATAGGGGGTAGTCAGTTTGTATTGATCCAGGAGGGACCAGTCAAATTGTAATCCTGTACCACCGTAAGAACTGCTTTTCGTATCAAATAAAAAGTAATCTACAGTATTAGCGTAAGAATCTAAAGCTATCCAATCAAAATCTTGATCAACTCCGAAAGCTTTGATGATCGTAGCTTTTGATTTTTCTTTTAATTCGCGGCAGAATTGTACAGATTCGTCTCCATGTAGCTGAATTGCATTTAATTTAAATTCAGTTTTTTTAATAAGAATTTCTGAGAGACTTGCATTGACGAAAACTCCAACCTTGTTTAGGTTCTCAAGCTCTTTTATATATATGGAAGAGTTTTCGCCAACATAACGTTTGGATTGATCATAAAATATGAATCCCATATAGTCCACTTCCAGAGAAGCTACAGCCGCTATATTATTGTGATATTTCATGCCACAAACTTTTACTTTGACCGCCATTTTATTTTTTGATTAGTTTTTGGAAACTGCGCAAAGCTTTCCCTCCCATCAATGAGCTTTCGGCTTCATAAAAACAGTCGCCAAAAGATTTTTCGGGGTTAAAGGTCTTAATCGCAAATGCGGCGTTGGTCAAAACAACATTGTTCTGCACATCTGTACCCTGATTGTTCAATATAGATAAAAATGTTTGGGCGGCATCTGCTATCGTTTCACCACCCGTCAATTCCTGTGCTGAGACTGGGGTAAAACCAAGCTCTTCCATGCTATAGTAATTCTCTCCTTGGTTGTTGATTACCTTAAAATCACCGGTCATGGATATCTCGTCATAACCGTCCAATGCATGGATAATGGAATATTGTTTGTTGGTATTTTGGTATAGGTAACCATACAGTCTTGCTAATTCTAAACTAAAGACACCAACGGACTGAAATCTAGGATTGGAAGGATTTGTCAATGGTCCCAGCATGTTAAAGAAAGTCTTAATACCCAATGCACGACGTATCGGGGCAACTGTTTTCATAGCAGGGTGAAACAATGGCGCATGTAGGAAACAGATATTGGCTTCATCAAGCTGGCGTTGAAGTTCAGACTTATCGTTGCTGAATTGGTAGCCTAGATATTCCATGACATTGGATGAACCACAGCTCGAAGATACCCCGATATTACCGTGTTTTGCGACATGGTAACCAGCTCCTGCTGTGATAAAAGATGCTATTGTTGAGATATTGAAGGTGTTTTTACCATCACCACCTGTACCACAAAGGTCAATTAAATCATAACCGTTAAAATCCAGCTTGAGGCATAAATCATACATCGCATCTCTAAACCCGCCAAGCTCTTCAACGCGAATACTGCGCATACCATAAGCAGTCATAAATGCCGCAATTTGATGACTGTCGTATTTGCCCATGGCAATGTTGGTTAGAATCTCGTAGGCTTCTTGCCTAGAAAATGTTTTGTATTCAAATAAATGCGCTAAAATTTCTTTCATGGTAATTTAAATAAAAAAAGGCTTACCTTATTTAGGCAAGCCCATCATATCTTGATGTATTAATCAAATAATGCAATAGGAGTTTGCCACAACGTTATTCGTTGTGCCACCACCAAGCTTTATTTGATACAGTTATTTTCATTGTTATTTTTATTAATACAAATATGGTTGATAGAATTATAAAATGCAAGTGTTTTTATTGAAAAATTTTTAAGAAAGCATCATTAGCTTAATATTGCTCACAAATACACTGTAATGTATAGTTTAGTAAGAGCGTGTTAACATTGCCCTGACGGCGAAATTTGAGCGAAGGACACATAGACTTCTCGTAAAATAGGCGCACAACGAAAATTAATAAAAAACAAAATGAGCTTTGTTATTGCCTTTGGAGACTAATGTGAGCGATGCAATCTTTTTATCACGAATGACTACAGCAAATACAAAACGTTTGAGATATTTGACAAAGTAAACTTGCTGCGGATCAATACCTTCGAGATCTATGTCGCTTGTTTCTTTCCTTCCCGCTTGATCAAAGCTCAGATATTCCAATTTATTAATATCCTTACTTTGTATATTTATCCTGACTTCATCAATACTCGCCAATAAGTACTCCTGCATATCGTTCTCTTGTTTTTCTGATGTTATTAGGTCTTGACTTAAAATAACATCGGTAGCTAGAGTAGGATCATGTAATCGATGGACAAACCTTTTTAAAACAACAATATTTTCATTGCCAATTTGTTGTTCTTGTGCAAATGAGCTTTGGATAACTATACAGCTTATAAACAAAAACAATAATAGTTTTAATTTAATCTTCATACCTATGAGACTTGTCTTTATTAAAATGGATTAAACTATAAAATAAAAACCTTTTGAAACAGCATACAAGCTACACTGTATCGTCTACCAACGGCAAGAGCAGCCCTAAATAAAAAACGCCTTTATTTTAAAGGCGTTTTTTATTTTTTAGTATTCATCTTCATTGAAGAAGAAATCGTCTTTTGTTGGATAGTCGGGCCAAATTTCTTCGATATTTTCATATGGCTCGCCATCATCCTCAAGAGATTGTAAGTTTTCAATTACCTCAACAGGTGCACCTGAACGAATAGCGTAATCGATTAATTCATCTTTTGTTGCTGGCCATGGTGCATCTTCTAGATGCGAAGCTAATTCTAATGTCCAATACATATAAAAACAATTTAAGTTCTCTATTTTCGCAAAACTATGATTTAATTTAACTTAAGCAAGTAAATTGCGTGTTATTTTTTTTTGTTTGGTGTAAGTTGTTGATTCATAGCTTTATAATATTTTTAAATATTCTCGAAATCACTTCCCTTTTCGTTTAACGCATTCAGTCTTGGTGACACGGATTTGATGTCGGGGTTTGGATAATCATTTTCGATCAAGCCATCCCGCATACGTACAATACGATGTGCATGTAATGCGATATCTTCTTCGTGTGTGACTAGAATAATGGTATTACCTTTGGAGTGGATTTCTTCCAGTAGGCCCATGATCTCAATGGACGTTTTGGTGTCAAGGTTTCCTGTTGGCTCATCGGCAAGTATAATGGAAGGATCGTTGATCAATGCTCTTGCAACAGCAACACGTTGTCGTTGTCCACCCGAGAGTTCGTTAGGTCTATGATCCATACGGTGTCCTAAGCCAACACTTTCCAACGCTGCAGTGGCTTTTTCCTCACGTCTATTTTTATTATAGCCCGCGTAAATTAGGGGAAGCGCAACATTTTCAAGTGCTGTATTCTTTGGTAATAGGTTAAAAGTTTGAAAGACAAAACCAATTTCTTTGTTCCTTACTTCTGCAAGTTCATCGTCAGTCATGTCACTCACATTAATCCCATTGAGGATGTATTCTCCTCGGCTTGGTGTATCCAAGCAACCTAGAATGTTCATTAACGTGGATTTTCCTGAGCCCGAGGGCCCCATTAAGGCGACAAATTCTCCTTTATGGATATTGAGCGTTACGGAGCTTAAGGCATGAATTGTTTCAGCGCCAATCTGGTATTCTCTGGCAATATCCTTGATTTCGATTAAGATCTTTCCTGACATATTTTTTGGAGATTCTCTAGGTTATGAAAATACGATTTATTCTTCATAATCCAATAGGAATGCATTTTCTCATAGACCACTTTCTCCAATTCTGCCGCATTATCATCGTTAAAATTTTTGGTCTCTATCGGATTGAACACTTTTATTTTAACAATTCCTGGTCGAGATCCCCTTTTTGATCCATCATCGAAAAAGATATCCCAAGCATTCTCGATGATAATAGGTACCGTGGGAACGTTATTTTGAATTGCGATACGAAAGGCTCCAGATTTAAATGCGTGAATCTGCGGGGGGAAACCATCATCGATTTTTCCTTCTGGAAAGATAACGACACTTCTGCCATTTCGGACGATTTCATTGGCACGTTGGAAGGCTTTGAATGACGATACTTTACTTTTTCTAGTGACCGGGATATCTATTGTTTTGAAAAAAATACGTGTAACCGGATTTTTAAGCAATGACGCTTTTCCGATAAATGAAAAAGGGGCGGGGCACAAATAGGTGAGGGCCGTTATATCCAATACCGAAGTATGATTGGGACACAATACCATGGAACGGTTCCAATCTATTTTTGATTCATAGCTCACCTTAAAAAATACACCAGCTAGGGCCGAACCACCAACCGATACCCAACGCCGCATACGGGCGATCCGAGCATAGTTTTTTTCGGGACGTCGCGCTAAAAAATAGATATAAGGGAAAAACAGAAGAAAAACAAGTAGAACGCTGATAAAGTACCAATACCGATGGATTTTTTTGAACAATAGGATCATACAAGTCAACTAATTTTGACCTAAAGTAAAGAAAGAAAATGGATAATTAATTACCCATTTTCTTTTTAGTCTACTGTGAAACCATATTTTTTGTAAATATTCTTGGCCGTTGGTGAGTGCATGAATTTTAAAAAGTCATCTGCTGCCAGCGCATGGGGTGCGTTTTTAAGCTTTGCAGCGACGTAAGTTGTCGTTGTATTTTGAGCATCCGGAATGGGAATGCCTTCGACAGGATGGCCAATTAATTTTTGGTAAACGACTTCAGAAGCCCAAACGGGAGCTGCATCGGCCTGTCCATACAATACACGCATGGGGCTTTCGCGATGGTGGATCTTGGTCAGATAGGTGCTGCCATCTTTGACCTTATCATCCATGATTTTCTTGACAAGTTGCTCGCCCCCGGCTTTTTTATAGGATGCTTTGATCTGCTCACCTATTCCTTCCCATTGGGGATTAGGCATGCTGATACGAATATTTTCCTTTCCCAGATCATTCAATGTTCTGATATTGCCGGGATTTCCTGCTGGAACCATCAAACAGATATTGTTGTAGCAGTAAACCTGTGTGTGGCTGAAGTAATCTGCCATCTCGTTTATCGCTCGTTTGCTCGCTGTGTAAATATCAGGCTTATGCGTAATGCGTAGATTGCCTATCGTGATTGATCCGCCTTTAATCTGTTTAGCTAAAATGCCCGGCGGCAGGGTTTCAACAAAAATACGTTTGTATTGTGGGTATTCTTTTTTGAATGCTGCAAGTAGATCATCGACAACCATAAATTGATTGCCCGCGAAAAAGACAGTAAGCTGCGGATTCTCGATATCACCATATAAATCTGGAATATTGTCTATCCCGGGGACCGTAAAGTTTAAAGCCGATTCTGGTGGATTATTCCAGGGGGGATCAAAACGATGTTCTTGTGCCTTAATTTCATGGGCCCTCAATAATGCTATTGTTAGACCAAGCAATAGAAAATTTCTCATTATACTTTATGGTTTAACGATAATCCACCCTTCATTTGCTCTTAAGATTAATTCACCATTTCCGCTAGGCACATAGCCTATAAAATCAAATAGTTCTTCTTTGGCAATATGTTTCTCTTCCAACGTATTGAGGCATTGCGCTACGATAACGCCTTTTTCGACCAGGTCTTTCAAAGGTTTCTCATATTGGCTGTTCTTTTTTAGGTAAGCTTCGGTACCACCGGAAAATGCAACCAATTCAATTTGTAAACGTCCTTTTAACCGTGGATCTTTCAAGACATTGTTAATATTGCGAATTGCTTTTTCGATTGTTTTTGGATCATTGCTGTCCAGCTGATAAATGGCTTTGTACGCTTTTTTCTTTGCAACGGCACCGCTGTAATGATGGTTATTGAGCAACAATTTATTGTCCTGTGCTTTCGCTTGAATAGTCATTATCACTACTAGAATGCAAGCGATTGTAAATTGTTTTTTCATATTTATTATTGATTTAATGGGGTATTTATGTTTAAAAATTAAAAGGTCCGAGTTTATGTTGTTCTATACTAACGTTATCGGCATAAGGTGGATAGGGGCTATCTTTTGGTTTTTTAATTAGATTAGGATAGTCCAATTGCTTGTTTGTTTTTTGTGGTCTATCGAAAGAATTGATATATGCTGCGACATCATAGGCCTCGTCGTCTTTCAACTGAGGTGCATCATAAGTTGCGCCTAAAGGCATATTGGCTTTGATAAAACGAGCCGCGGTAAGCAATCGTGCCATTCCAGCACCATCATTGTAGCTGTCATTACCCCATAAGGGAGGATATTGATACCCTTTTCCCGCTGTTTGAGGTAGTCCCTGACCATCCTTTCCATGACAACTTGTACATTTATTCTCAAAGACCAATTGACCATGTTTCAAGTCCGCAGCACGATTGGGGATATCCATTTTTATAAATCCTTGGCCTGCTAACCGACCTTTATTAACGGTATTTACGCTGATGTTCTTGATATAGGTGATAATGGCTCTCATTTCCTTGCTATTTTCAGGAATGGCTCGGCCGTTCATGCTTCGCTCAAAGCAACCGTTGATGCGCTCTTCAAGTGATTCAACCTTATTTTCCCTTGCGATGTACGTTGGGAAGACATTGGTGAGCCCGACATAAGGGGCAGCAAAAGCCTTTGTGCCCCCATTGAGATGGCAGCTGCTGCAGGCAAGCTTGTTTCCAATTTTGACCTCCCCATCATAGAAATAATCGTATGTATTTTTGATGAGCTTTTCACCATAATTGGCCATTTTACCTTCGGGATTATCTTTGAAAGCGATTTTCTTAAACTGTGAAACGTGCATAATAAGGGAATCGTTGTGTATTTCAATAGCATCTGTTTGCCTATGGTGTTCTTCATATTTTAACGGAAATACACATAAAGTTGTACAGGTAATCACCAACGCTACAATGATCCAGCTGAGTGCCTTTAAGTGATTTGTAAGTTTCTTATAATCCATTACGCTAATTCATTTCTACAAATCTAAGCGCCTCTAATCTGTAATTAAAACGAAGTTTTTTTATGAGACATAACATTTGGTTATAACTTGAGGTTTTGCCGTAGACAGAATTGCAGAAACTGGTTGGGCGTACCGGCAAGTCCTCCATATAAATGGGTAAAATAGAAATAACGTTCTATTGTCAATTGCGGGATATCGACAATGGTCAATAAATTATTTAACACTTCTTTTTGAACTGTATGAATCGATAAAAAAGCAAAGCTATTGCGACGGGCAAGATAGCCTTTGATACTCTCTGTTGAAGGCAAGATCATTTCTATCTGTACTTCGGATAGATTGATGCGGTTATCTTTTAGTGCATTCTCTATAATTGTTCGTGTACCCGAGCCCTGCTCGCGTAGTACCAAAGGTAAGCGTGTAATATCGGATAATGTTAGATTTTTCAATTGAGCTAATAATGGGTTTTGGCTATTTGTGACTAAGACGAGTTCATCCTTCATAAAAGGAATGTATTTTAGGGCCCGGTTGTCGGTAGACCCTTCCGTAATACCTAAATCCAATGTTCTATCGATAAGCTGTTCCTCAATACTGCGGCTGTTGGATTGAAAAGATTGGATACGATTGTTGGGATATTGCGATAGAAAATCGGCAAGTAGAGCAGGTAAAACATATTGGGATATGGTTGTGCTCGCTCCTAAAACCAGATTCCCTTTTCTTCCTTCCTGTAATTCCTGTATTTCTTGGCCAGCCTGATTATAAAGTGTTATAATTTGTTGGGCATATTTATATAAAATTTGACCTGCATCAGTGAGATTGAGATTATTTCCTTTCGTTCGAAAAGCGGTATTCCGAGTCTCTTTTCCAGTTCTTGGATATTTTTGCTTACTGCCGGTTGCGAGATGAAGAGTGCCGAAGCAGTTTTGGTGAAATTAAGGTGCTGCGCTGCAGTATAAAAAACAATTAAGCGAAAATCGAAATCCATAAAACGATAAAGGGTTATTTCTAAAATTTAAAAATAACCCTTTATCGAATGAAAAACTAAATTATTTACTGAGTTCTGCGTAATATTTATGAAATAATGGAATTGTTGAAATTCCCATGAGGTAATTCTCAATACCATATTTTTCATTTGGCGAGTGTAGGTTGTCGCTATCCAAGCCAAAGCCCAAAAGCACTGTTTTTAAACCCAATACTTCTTCAAAAAGAGCAACAATTGGTATTGAACCACCACCACGCGTTGGGATAGGTTTGACACCAAAGGTGTCATGTAGGGCTTTTTCTGCCGCTTTGTAAGCAACACTGTCGGTCGGTGTGACGACAGGTTCACCACCATGATGAGGTTTAACTTCTACTTTCACATAATCTGGTGCAATAGCTTCAAAATGTTTTTTGAAAAGCTCCGTAATACGGTGAGAGTTTTGGTTTGGCACGAGGCGCATGGAGATTTTCGCATTCGCTTTTGATGGAAGTACTGTTTTGGCGCCTTCACCGATATAACCACCCCAAATACCATTTACTTCTAAGGTTGGTCGAATACCGGTGCGTTCTAATGTTGTGAAACCTTTTTCTCCCCAGATATTTTGGATACCCAGGTCAGTTTTGTATTCTTCAATGTCAAAAGGTGCTTCATTTAAAGCTTTACGTTCTTCAGCCGTCAATTCGACAACATCATCATAAAATCCAGGGATAGCGATATGATTGTTTTCGTCATGTAATGATGCAATCAGTTTCGCTAATATCGTGGCCGGATTAGCTACTGCTCCACCATATACGCCCGAGTGTAAATCTCTATTAGGCCCCGTAACTTCAACTTCAACATAAGAAAGGCCGCGTAAGCCAGTTTCTAACGATGGTTGAGCCATGCTGATCATCGAGGTGTCAGATATAACGATAACATCTGCTTTCAGTCTCTCTGTATTTTCTTTAACAAATGTACCCAAATTGACTGAGCCTACTTCCTCTTCACCCTCAATCATAAATTTGATGTTACATGCTAAAGCATCATTTTTAATCATGTATTCAAAGGCTTTTACATGCATGTAAAACTGACCTTTATCATCGGCAGATCCACGTGCATAAATTTTACCATCACGGACCGTCGGTTCGAAAGGAGGGGTATCCCACAACTCGTATGGATCAGCGGGTTGTACGTCGTAATGACCATATGTCAACACTGTGGGAAGTGCCGGATCGATAATTTTTTCTCCATAAACGATTGGATTACCAGCGGTAGGACAAACTTCTACATTGTCGGCTCCGGCTTCACGCAATTTCTCAGCAACAAATTCAGCAGTTTTTTGGACATCTCCTTTGAATTTAGGATCGGCACTTACTGATGGTAAACGCAATAAATCAAACAACTCATCCAAAAATCGTTGTTTGTTTGCTTCTACATATTCTTTAATGTTTTGCATATTGTTTGTGTTTGAAACAAATTTACACAAATCAACACATTTAACTCAATTTGTTGTAACCTTTTCGGGGATGGTTGCGACTAATGTAAAAACTAATTCAAATAATTATGGAAAAGCAAACAGTAGGGGCCATTTTAGGAATCGGACTATTTACATGTATCACGTTGTGTGTTTATTTTATTATGCGGTATCGGAGCGTGGCTGTACATATTCCAGGTGAAAATAAGAAAAGAGAGCCACTAGATTGGCAAAAGCCCGGGATTTTGGTACTTGGTATAGGGATAGGATTATTCATTGTGGGAATTTTGGACAACTACATGAATACTGATTTGCCAGATTCACTTGCCGTCGCAATTTTGATTATTTCTGCGGGTGTTGCAATGATAATTGCTAACCGATTGGATAAAAAACGCGATATTTAACTCGCTAATGGATGAAATCTATATTCGAAAAGTTCTATCAGGCGATGTGGAATCCTATCGTTATTTTATAAAAACGTATAAGGATATGGCATTTTCTGTCGCTCTTTCTATTGTAAAGGAAGAGCATTTGGCAGAAGATGTCGTTCAGGATACATTTATAAAATGTTATCAATCGCTGTCTTCCTTTAAAGGGAAATCGAAATTTAGTACATGGTTTTACCGAATTGTTGTGCATGTTGCTTTTAATGCCATTCGTCATAAGAAACTGGATTTGGTCAATTTTGATCTAACCCACCATGACATGTCGCATGAAGATTCCGTATTGGATGAAATAATCGACCACGAAAGAAAAGAAATGATCAACGATGCACTCACTATTCTGCCCGCTCGAGAGTCTGTTGCATTACGGTTGTTCTATCTCGAAGAACAGTCGATGGATGAAATTAAAGAGATTATGGGCTGGACATTAGCGAATACCAAAGTGATCTTGCACCGGGCCCGTAAAAATATGCAGATCATTTTAAGTCAGTTAATTAAAAAAGCGGAGTATTATGGATAAGGAACAGGAAAAATTCAAGAAAGTTATGCAAATGAGTAAAATAGAAATGCCATTTGATGATTTTGAACAACGTATCATGAACGGTATTGCTGCGCTTGAGAAAGATAAAGAGAAAGCCCTGTCAAATAAAAAGTATGCGATTACATTTTTTCTTCTTGGGACTGTTTGTGGCATGATGTTCAATAATTATCTGATGGCCAAAATTCAAGTTGCAGACATTGCCCCGGATCTTAAAAATTATAGTGCGATTGGTGGCCAGTTATCTTTTGCTGTTTTGATATGCTTTTTCTGTCTTCAGTTGTGGCGATTGATCAATATGCAACAAAAGAGGCATTATCAGGTATAGTAAACGATCTTTTTTGTCGAATATGCATAGTCTAAGTTTTTTGCGAATTGGACTTTATATTTCGTTCATCTAGCGCAGCTAAGGGGTCAAATTGGTTTTTTAAAAATAAAATTAATTTTACTGTAACAAAACATTAGTTTTATCTACTAATGATATATTGATATTAATTTACTATCCAACAATTTTATGAAGAGAGTTTTACAAATGCTCTTGTTTTTCATTTTTGCTATCCCTGGTTTGGCTTCAGGTCAATCCAAGATTGCTGGAAAAATAAGTGATGTAAAGGAGCAACTAAAGTTATCAGACGCAACAGTCATGCTATTGACTGCTAAAGATTCCATATTGACCGGCTTTACCCGATCGGATGAAAATGGTCTGTTTTCATTGACCAAGCCTGATACAGGAGCTTATATTCTCATTGTGAGTTATCCCAAGTATGGTGATTTTTATACGGAGATCAAATCCGGTGTGGACTATTCCAAATTGGCTATTGGTCTAACGAATACAGCCACATTATTACAAGAAGTTATTGTTACTGGCCGTATCCCAATTACCATCAAAGGGGATACCACTGAGTATGATGCCGGCAGTTTTAAAGTGGAGAAGAATGCAAAGGTTGAAGACCTGTTGAAAGCGTTGCCTGGTATCACGGTTGATGCATCTGGAAAAATTACTGCACAGGGTAAAACAGTAAAAAAAGTATTGGTAGATGGCGAGGAATTTTTCGGCGATGATCCGACGTTGGTAACACGCAATATCCGATCGGATATGGTCGATAAAGTTCAGGTTTATGAGAAAAAATCGGAACAGGCCGAGCGAACAGGAGTGGATGACGGTCAGCGTGAGCAAACGATCAATGTAAAGCTAAAAGAAGGTTCCAAAAATGGTATGTTCGGAAAAGCGCTTCTTGGCGGTGGAACCGACGATTACTATATGGGGCAATTGATGTTGAACAAGTTTAAGGGCTCGCAAAAAATATCAGTTTACGGTCTTTTTGGTAATAATGGTACTACCAGTATGAATTGGCAGGATGCACAAAAGTATGGTGGTGATTCAGGTGTATCCTATGGTGATGACGGATCGATGAGCTGGTCTAATTTTACGGACCCTTTTTCTGGACAAGGAGTTATCGGTGTGCCACGTGCCATAAATTCAGGCGTTAACTTCTCGGATAAATTTGATAAGGACAAACATACAGTCAACATAAACTATAAATATGGAAGATTGAGTAGCGATGGAAATGATGAAACGATTATGACCGGTTTGATCAATAACAAATCGGTGAAGAATGTCGATTCTGAAAATGATCAGCATCGTGCCAATCTGAAATATGATCTCAAATTAGATTCGTTAAACCTTTTAACCATAAAGGGGGGAGCATCAAGAAAAAATCTTTGGTCAAATAATACGCGTGAGGCGTATCAGTTTAGTCAAAATGCAGATACGACCATTGCTGAAAGTACAAGTGAATTGGTTAAAAATAACATTAATGAGTTTGATTTGAGTACCTATTTCACCCATAAGTTCAAGAAAAAAGGACGCTCCTTTACATTTGATGGTCAATGGAAACGAAATGAGATGAAAGGTACTGGACATTTAAAGTCGGACCTGAAAAATTATAGCCTAAAAACAGATTCTACGACCGATCAAAGTAAAGTACGTAACAATACAAGTAATGTGCTAAGTGCTTCAATTTCCTATACTGAACCCTTAACCAATAGCTGGAACCTTGTGGTTGGAACAGGAATTGAGCAAAGTAACAGTAGTTCCCTTGTGGAGTCATTCAATAAAGATGATGATGGCGATTATACTCAACTCGATCGTCGTTTCAGTAATAATTATGATTTCGATAGAAGTAGTAACAGATACAAATTTGCTATAGTCCATACAAGTGAAAAGTTTAAGTTTACTGTGGCCAATAATTTTAATAATGATAAATTGAAACAGTTCAATAACTATACAGACGAGGGGATTACAAGAAGTTACTTTACGTACAATCCAAATGTAAGTGCAGGCTATTCTTTTACGAAAAGTAAGGGGTTATGGCTGAACTATACTGGTAAAAACCAATTGCCTTCCTTGAGTCAGATCCAACCGATATTAGATAACTCCGACCAGATTAATCGTTATCTGGGGAATGAAAATTTAAAGCCGTCATTTAAAAATTCCTTAAATCTGAATTATAACTCATTTCGCGTGCTGACCGGAAACTATATGTATATCGGTGGTAATATTTCTACCGAAAAGAACCCGATAACACAAAATATTGATACATTGAACGGGATCAACACATATACGTGGAATAATGTTGATGGTAAGACAAATACTTCGCTGAACGTATGGTCTGGTGTTTATTTTAAGTTGAGCAAAAAACTTGGCCTTTCCAACTCGCCACAGTTTTATGTAAATATGAGTGACAACTATAATATGTTCAATCACCAATTGAATAAAGTAAATACCACGAACTTTAATTTTACGTATAATTTTAAAAGAGATACCAAAACAGGTTTAAATTTTGACCTGAACCTTAGTCCCCAGTACCGTTTGATGAAATCAAGTTTGGAGCGTAATACAAACAGTAATGGTTTTGTATTTTCCTCAAACGGAAGTGTGGAGTATTTTTTCAACAAAACATTTAAGGTTTATACCAATTACACCTATTCCTACGAGGCGGCCACCAAAGCTTTCGATGAGAAGTTTGAGCAGTTTTTGTTGCATCCGGGTGTGAGTAAGAAATTCCTTAAAAATGAATCATTGGTGCTGGATTTTACAATCAACGATGTTCTTAATCAAAACAAGGGCTTTAGTCGTTCGGCATCGACTTCAGTCTTTACGCAACGTCGATATGATACGATACGCAGATATTATATGCTTAAACTATCATGGGATTTTACAAAAATGTTTTTATAAAATATTAAGCAAGATACAATGTTAAAATATATCTTTTTTCTCCTTTTCTGTTGCTCTGCCCTAGGTCTAAAAGCGCAGTACGTGCTATTTGGACGAGCTGGGACTATTTCCTACGACAAAACGATGTACATGAAGAATATCGTCAATAAAAAATTCATCGCTAAGGCTGATGAAAATTCTAAACAGTTTTTTGAACGTATAGTGCCTAGGCTACCTGAAAGTGCCGTGTTAAAGAAGTCAATGAAATTCAATACCACGGAGACGTTTTTCGAATCGCTAAAAGATGAGAGCCTGGACGCGGAGATAAAGCAGTATATTATGATGTTTGCGTTAGACTTCGACGCGGCAACACTTTCAAACATGGTGAACCGATCGTTCTTAAGATACAATGATATCGTTGGTGAAAAGATCATCGTTCAAGATTCTATGAAGCGTATCAAATGGAAAATCACTGATGAGTATCGTGAAATCGCTAGTTACAATTGTAGGAGAGCCAATGGGATTACACCTGACTCTGTTTATGTTATTGGATATTATTGCAATGAAATCCCCATCAGTGGCGGTCCCGAATCTATCAACGGTCTCCCTGGTATGATTTTAGGCTTAGTGGTACCAAGTCAGCATGTCTCTTATTTTGCAACGAAAGTAGAATTTAGTAACACGGTTGTGATGGATAAAAAGAAATTTGAGAATACAAAGGTGAAGCGGATGACTCGAAAGGCGATGACAGATCAAATGACGAGTGTCCTATCGCAACACATGAATAAAGAAACCGTTCAATTTATTATGGAACTTGGTAATTTGTAAACATTCCAAAATTCTGTTTCAATAATATAATGAGTATTCGTAACTCGCAGCAAAAACAAACAGCTCTTCCCTTGACGAGCTGTTTGTTTTTGCTGTGATAACCCGGAATAATTTTTCGTTTAGCTATTTCCGAGTAGAATAAAAATATCTTCGCGACTAATATCGAATCGAGTGCTATTAAATTTGTGTCAGCTAACCTGTTAATACAAAGTAAAAAACATGGACGGAAAAAACCTAAGATGGACCGCAGGCTCCTTTTGAAGATTATTAAGATATCAAAGTTTATGAGTGGAAGATCGTATGCAACGTTTCACCAATCATCCAAAAAAAAAGGCCTTTCATTAGAAAGGCCTTTTTTATGTTAACTCCGAAAAAGACTATTTTCCGTCGTTTTTCTTAGCAGTAACTTCGTTACGAATTTCTTGTGCTAAAGTTTTAATTTCTTGTAATCCTTTACGTACACGTGTACCAGCGGCAGAATTACCATTGTTGAAGAACTTGTCTGCATCAGCTTCGATAGAAGCTACTAACTCTTTTAATTTTACGTAGTTTTCCATTTTTTTATAATTATAATTTTAGTTTTTATGGTTTTTCCTAAACACTCCTTAAATATACAAAAACGAATCAAATAGAAAATAAATTTCGTTTTTTTTTATCGAAAAAGCTGAAAAAACTATTCAACAATCTTTAGTTCGTCAATAATGTTGGTTGCTCCTGCAAATTTATCGATAATAAATAATACATAACGAATATCAACTGAAATTGTACGTTGCAACTTATGGTCAAAGATAACATCTCCAGCCATTGCTTCAATATTACCATCAAAAGCTAGGCCAATTAATTCGCCATTGCCATTTATTACGGGTGAACCGGAGTTTCCTCCTGTTATATCGTTGTCACTTAGGAAGTTTACTGGTAAATATCCCTTTTTGTCTGCATAGCGGCCATAGTCCTTATTATTATACAGGTCAATCAGACGTTGCGGTAAATCAAACTCTTCGTCACCTTTTTTGTACTTCGCAATGGTGCCTTTTAATGTCGTGTAGAAGTTCTTATCAGCATCGTTACGCGGATCGCTTGGTAAGCCTTTTATCGAGCCGTAAGTTAACCGTAAAGTACTGTTCGCATCCGGATAGAATTTTCCTTTTGGATTCGAAGCCAATACACCAGCAACATATTTACGATAAGCACCTTCAAATTTGTCGTCTTGCATTTTCCAGCTAGGATCTACTTGACGGTATCGGTTGAGTAATGCTGAAGAAAGTTTATATAATGGATCATTCGCTAAGATTTCAGCATTAGGAGTTTCCAAGTAATTGTTCAGACGTTCAGCCGAAGCGAAGATGCTGTTCTTCACCGATTCTTTAACAAAAGCCGTAAAGTCGCCATTATTTTTTGCAGCCAATTCAGCAATATATGGCGCTATATTTCCAGCCTTTTTAGCATAAAGGTTCAATTCGTCAATTAATACTTGCTCTTCAAGAGGCATGTAAATCTTTTCGTAACCTGCCTCTATTGCAGATTTTAAACGTGGGAGAATTGCATTCCTTTGCGCTTCGTCCCCAGCAGCATATACTTCTAATCCAGATCCGATTGAATATGGAAGAGCAGCAATCGCACTGGAACGCAACATGCCCATCAAATAGTTGTCGTGTCTAGCCTTATCGTTCGTTGCTGCATAGAACTCATTGATTGTCGTGATGACATCTCCATATTCGGCTTTGTTTGCAGTTTTATTTGCCCATTTGTCAAATTTCGCTTCGTCTTTTGCTTTTGCTTCCGCTGTTTTATGTAATGTCAAAGCGTCAATCATCCCTTGACGATTTTTCCAGTAATTTGCTACTTGAGAGTATTTAGACGCGTAGTTCAATTTGACAGCTTGGTCTTGATCCATGAATTTTTTCATGGCATCCATACCGGTTTTAGACGCTTCTACCCAAGCTGGATAAGCGAATTTTACATTTTGGTTGATCCCTCCTGAAGGCATCCAACGGTTTGTACGACCTGGGTAACCTAAAATCATTGCAAAATCTCCTTCTTGAACACCTTTTAAGCTGACAGGTAGGAAATGCTTAGGCTTCAAAGGAACATTGTCTTGTGCATATTCTGCAGGATTACCATTCTTATCAGCGTAGACACGGAAAATTGAGAAGTCACCAGTATGACGTGGCCATTCCCAGTTATCGGTATCACCACCAAATTTTCCGATGCTATTTGGAGGAGTTCCTACTAACCGAACGTCATTGTAATCTTGGTATACAAAATAATAGTACTCGTTGCCTTGGTAGAACGATTTTACTTCAACTACATACTTGCCATTTTCGCTATTCTCTTTTTGAATTTTGGCAATTTCAGCAGCAATGATTTTTTTTCGCTCATCTTCAGACATTTTGTTGTTCACCAAACCTAAGATTCGTTTTGAAACATCATCCATACGAACAAAAAAGCGAACCGACAAAGATTTTGGCTTTAGCTCCTCAGATTTGGATTTCGCCCAAAAGCCATTTGTCAAATGATCATTTTCTGGCGTAGATAGTTCAGCAATGGCGCCATATCCACAATGGTGGTTGGTAAATACTAAGCCTTGGTCTGAAACGATTTCTGCTGTACAGCCGCCGTTAAATTGTACAATTGCATCTTTTAGACTAGAGTGGTTAATGCTGTAGATTTCTTCGGCACTTAAACGAAGTCCTTTTTTTTGCATATCTGACTCATTCAGACGCTTCAAATACATTAAAAACCACATCCCTTCGTCGGCAAATGCAGTAAAGCTTGTTGTGATGAACAACAAACACATCCATAATTTTTTCATATCAACCTGATAAAAAGTTTGTTTATACCCTACAAAAATGCTTTAATTCTCTTAAAAACCAAAATATTAGACTTTATAATGTGCTTTTCACCAATTTTTATGTCAATTAAAAGTAAATGTGTGCCGTATTGATCGGTGAGGAAAACCAAATGGACTCTTTTCCTTATCTTTGCAAGATGCAGCAATCATTTGAAAATTTTAAATTCAATAAACAGATCTTAAATGCGATAGCGGAGGCTGGGTATCAACAGCCGACCGAAATCCAAGAAAAGGCAATTACACCAATATTGGCCGGACAGGATGTGATGGGAATCGCTCAAACGGGAACTGGAAAGACGGCGGCATTTGTGTTGCCGATGCTGATGAAGCTAAAGTATGCGCAAGGAAATGATGCGCGTGCTTTGATTTTAACACCAACGAGAGAATTGGCCATGCAGATCGAAGAAAATATTAAACTATTTTCTACTTATCTTGATTTACGATCAGTGGTACTTTATGGTGGATTAGGGCCAAAAACTCAAATAGAAGCACTCGAAAAAGGAGTGGATATTATCGTTGCAACACCAGGTCGATTTTTGGACTTGTACCTGGAAGGGCATATTGGTGTCAAATCACTAAAATTTTTGGTCTTGGATGAGGCCGATAAGATGATGGATATGGGTTTCATTAGTAAGATTCATCGTGTTCTGGAAATCGTACCCCGGAAACGGCAGAACTTATTGTTTTCGGCTACCATGAGTGAACTTGTGCGGAAAATAGCAGGTGATTTCTTGGCGTTTCCTACCATTATTGAGGTGTCCGAACAAGCTACACCAGCAAAGACGGTAAGTCAGGCGCTATATGTCGTTCCCAACCAAAAGACAAAATTGAATTTACTTCAGCATCTTCTGAAAGATGATGAAGCGTTTAGTCGACTGATTGTTTTCTGTAAAACCAAGCAGGTAGCAGACAATGTCTTCCACTTTTTGGAACGTAAATACGGTAAAGATGAGGTTCGTGTTATCCATGCCAATAAAGGTCAGAATACACGTATCAACTCCATCAATGCGTTTAAGGAAGGTAATATTCGTATTTTAGTCGCAACGGATGTGGCGGCGCGTGGACTAGACGTTTCTAATGTAAGCCATGTGATCAACTTTGAAGTACCTATTGTTATAGAAGATTATGTGCATCGTATTGGACGTACTGGACGCGCTTTTAATGAAGGTGATGCCATTACGTTTTGTAATGAGGCTGAGAAATATTACGTTCGCAAAATAGAAAAGTTAATCAAGCAAAGTATACCTGTATATCCAATCCCAGAAGAAGTCTTTATAGAGAAAACACCTTTTCATGAAAAACAAGACATCGCGCGCGAGATTGACAATCAAAAACGAAAAGATGATCCAGATTTTCAAGGCGCTTTTCACGAAAAGAAATACGTTATCAAACAGAAAGAAGTGCGGGAGGCACAACGAGCTTCTGGATTTAAACCAAAAGCAAAAAGTAAAAGTAAGTCTGCAGGCGGAAAATCGGGAGGAACAAATCGTAATTTTAAAAAACGTTAATTTATTGTGCGCTTTACACCACTAAATATCGCTAGTGCATCCCTTGTTGCCTGGTTTATTATGGAAAACCACAATGATGAAAAGGCCTTATTTACTTGGGGCGCATTTATCTTATTGTTGTTGATATTGACCGTCATTGATATTGTATTTAGGGTCTTTGTAAAGCCAAATAAAAAAATGTGGTTATTACAATTGGCATTTTTGGCCGTCGTTTGTGTCACCAGTTTAATTGTCAAAGTAACCTTTGGGTAAGAGGTAAAATTAAAAATAAAGATGGGTTAGGTTGTGAATCGATGGTAAATATAGTTCCTGTTTCAAAAAACATAGCTCAAAATAAATAGCTCAATAATATTAAAATGAAAAAAGCTGAAATAAAATTACAGGTAGAGTTAGATGAAAACAACGTACCTGAAAATATCATGTGGTCTTCTACAGATGGAAATAACGCGGAGGAATTACCTGCAAAAGCGATGTTTTTAGCCCTATGGGATTCACATTATAAAAATTCAATGCGTATTGACCTTTGGACTAAAGATATGCCCTACGATGAGATGAAACGTTTTTTCTATGAAACGCTTCAAACATTGGGCGACTCTTTTATCCGTTCTTCAGGCGGTGATCCGATGGCTGAAAAAGTTATTGGCGACTTGCGCGATTATTGTGCGCATTTTGCAGATAAAATGGAAGTTTTAATGCCACAACAATAGTTTTTAACGCTTAACAGAAATTTCACCATGCAATACTTCTTAGTAAAATCTGAACCATTTAAATATAGCTGGGAGCAATTTAATAAAGATGGACGCACCTTCTGGGACGGTGTTCGCAATTATCAAGCTAGGAATAATATCAAAGCGATGAAAGAAGGGGATCTGGTCCTGTTCTACCATAGCAATGAAGGAAAAGAAGTTGTGGGCGTGGCCAAAGTCGTCAAGGAATTTTATCAAGATCCCACAACAGATGATGAGCGTTGGGTTGTTGTGGACCTGGAACCTGTTGAGACGCTGAAGAAATCCGTTACGTTGGAAACCATTAAGGCCGACGAGCAGTTGCAGGATATTGCTTTGGTCAGACAAGGACGTTTGTCTGTCATGCCTTTGAAGCCAGAAGAATTTGATCGGATTTTAGCGCTTGGTAACAATTAAGGTACCTCGAATAAATCAGGCTATTATATGTTGATATAATGCAAAAAGGGAAAACGATCGTTTTCCCTTTTTGCCTTTTTCAAACAGTATGTGAACTGAACAATCAAAGTTAGGCATCAGTTCTTTTGGCTAAAGAGACTGACCAATGCTTGTAATTTTTTTGCATTTTCAGGCTTTAATTTCCCCGCGAGAATAAGACGTAATTCTCTTCGTTGTAATGCATCTTCGTATGCTTTGTGTTCTGACTCTGTTTCCGGAATTAAAACAGGCACCGCTTTTGGGTTGTTATCCGCATCAACTGCAACAAAGGTATAATACGCTTCGTTGGTTTTTACACGGGTGCCTTCCGGTAAATTAGAAGCGAAAATTTCCATGCGTACCTCCAAAGAACTATTAAATGCACGCGTTACCTGAGCTTGTATCGTGACGACCTCACCGAGTTTAATGGAGCGCTTAAAAGATACATTGTCCACTGATACTGTTACGACGACATTGCTGCAGTGTTTTTGAGCAGCAATAGCCGAACAGATATCCATCCAGTATAATAAACGGCCACCCATCAAATTCCCAAAAGTATTTGTGTCGTTGGGTAATACCAATTCGTTCATCTCAGTGTATGACTCTCGCGCAAATTTTTCTATCATATCATTATTTGTCATTATCTTCCAAACGTTTTGAATTGATTATCTATGATTGCCAAGGCATCCATAAATGATGTCGGCACATAACCCAATTCAGCGTTAGATTTAGTCAGATCAAAGCCTGTCTGCCGTGGCCTGTTTTCCGCCTGTCCAATGCTGGCAGCACTGATCTCCGAAATCAATCCTTTGTCTAGCTGCCAATAGTCCGCAATTTTGTAGACAGCCTCACTGATCGACATTAATTCTGCTCCTGAAATATGAAATATTCCCTGCGCTTTTCGGTCAATCGCGAGTTGGCAAGCATTAGCTAAATCATCCACAAAGGTAGGCATTCTCCATTGGTCATTGACTACTTTTATGGGTTCATTTTGCGACAACTTACTTTTGGCCCATAATACGAGATTCGAACGATTGGGGTCAGCATTGATCCCATAGACTAATATGGTGCGAAGGATAGCATAATGACAGCCCGATTTTACAAGCACTTGTTCGGAGGCGTATTTACTTTTCCCATATTCACTTTGTGGATTGGGAAGATCTGATTCATCATAAGGCGCATTTTTTTTGCCATCAAATACAAAGTCCGTAGATAAGTGGACCAATTGGGTCTGATGTGTAGTACAATAGGAAGCCAGAAAGGCTACGAGATCGACGTTAAGCGATTGACATGCGGTTCGATCTGCATCACAAGCTTCTACACTCGTCATAGCTGCAGTATGAACGATTGCATCGAAAGTTTGTGCAGACAAAAAATCTGTTAATTGATTACGGTCCAATAAGTCTACCTGAAAAAAAGCATAATCCGCTTGATTCGGATTGCGGTTTGGTCCTTTTGAAATGGCAACAACATCATATTGGACATTTTTAGCCAGTAAATCAACCACCTTTTGGCCAAGGAATCCATTGGATCCTGTCACTAGAATTTTTTTCATCAACAATAATTAAATGATATCCAAGCAGCTGTTTATCAAGACTCGTTTGGAGGGGCTTAAGTACGCTGTTTAGTTTATTCGTGTATTTCTACGAAGCGGCCTATCTATTTGTAATGTAGCATTCGTTCAGGCAAAAAGTTAAATTGTCACATTTCGCTAGACGTGAATCCGCTTTTTTATTTGTTTTAATTGGTCCATATAAAATCCATTTTACGGGATTGTTTCATGATATTTTCAATTACAGTTTTTTCTAGATCCAAAATACACTTTAATGCGTTATAATCAATTTTATCTGCATCATCGGTCGGCATATGGTAGTCTGGGTGTCCGCCCGTATGGAAAAACAATACGGGTATATTCTTTTTGTAAAATGAAGTTTGGTCAGAGCCGCCATTCCCATCCCGGCTTAGGTTAAATTTTATAGGTGCCTGGATATCTTTAAATACCACTGGCCATTGGCTACTTGTTCCATAACCAATTACAGCAAGGCCATTGCTAGGATTATAGCGACCAATCATATCCATATTGAGCATCGCTGTGATTTTGTCTAGGGGTAGGGTAGGGTGTTCTGTAAAATATTTGGAACCAACTAATCCTAATTCTTCCGCTCCGAAAGCAATAAACAGCAAGTTGTAAGGTTCTTTTTCATTGTTGCTACTGAAGTAACGTGCAAGTTCCAATAGGCCGGCCGTACCAGATGCATTATCGTCGGCTCCATTGTGTATTTTACCTACTCCTAAGGAATCTTTTGAGCTTCCTTGACGACCTGTTCCCAAGTGATCATAATGTGCGCCTATAACAACTGTTAAGTCAGCGCCGTTGTCAATATATCCAATGATATTATCTGCATTGCGAATGCTGTCTGCAACTTTTACTTTCCAGACTTTGGCTTTGAAGGATTGACGGTACCCTCTTTCACCTTTAGGCTCAAGCTTGTATTTTTTGAATTCCTTTTCAATATAATCTGCAGCTTTGAATACTTCCTTACTGCCTGTTCCCCGTCCCTGCATTTTATCATCGGCGAGGAAGTAGATATGTTTTTTTAAGTTTGAAACTTCAATCTGTTGTGCTTGCGCCGTTTTGATTCCCATTAGGCAGCAGAGTATCAGAAGTAAGCTGATGTTTTTCATTTTAATAGCGATGTTTAATTAGTTTCAGGTATTATCTATATAAAAATAAAAGCCTTGAGATTAACAAGGCTTTTAGGGATATTTCGTTAATCTTCAACGATTTCACTGTGGATGCTGGATTTCTCTTCTTTTTCTGTTTTAAAATACCGTTTTTGAAATAACAGGATCAAAACCACCCCAACAGATATTGCCGAGTCGGCAATGTTGAATACGGGTCGGAAGAAGAGGAACTCTTCACCGCCCCAAAAGGGCACCCAAGAAGGGAAGTTGCCTTGAATTAATGGGAAATAAAGCATATCGACTACTTTTCCATGAAGAAAGGATGAGTATCCTCCTCCTGCCGGAAACAGACTCGCTTTATCATACCAGGTACTTTCACTAAAGATGACACCGTAAAAAGCAGAATCGATGATATTTCCAAGCGCACCAGCAAGAATTAAGGCTACATTTAAGATAAAGCCTCGATTATATTTATTCTTGATCATGTAATGTAGGCCGTATCCAATGCCCGCTACGGCAAGAATGCGAAATACTGTCAAAAACAATTTGCCATAATCGCCGCCAAATTCCATGCCGTAAGCCATTCCATTATTTTCAATAAAATGAATCTGGAAAAATTTCCCCAATACATGGTGGCTTTGTCCAATTGTCATGGTTAGCTTAACCCAGATCTTCGACAATTGATCTAATAAAAGAATCGCGACAATAAGTGCGATCGGTTTTGTATAACCCTTCATTGTGTTATAAAAATGGTCCTTGCCTAAGCAAAGACCATATATTTAATGCCTAAAATTAATATTGTTTGTTTTTCGCTTCGATGCTTAGCGTCGTATGTGGAACAGCTTTCAAACGTTCTTTTTGAATCAGTTTTCCGGTCTCTCTACAAATACCATACGTTTTGTTCTCGATGCGCACCAACGCTGCTTCAAGGTTGTCGATAAATTTCTTTTGACGAGCAGCCAATTGATTAGTTTGCTCTTTTTCTAAAGTAGCTGAACCGTCTTCCAATGTTTTGTACGTTCCAGCAGTATCGTCGGTACCATTAGCATTACTGTTATTAAGCGTTGCGGTCAACGAGGAAAGCTCTTCTTTTGCTATTCTAAGCTTGTCTAGGATAATATCTTTGAATTCTTGTAATTCTGAATCGCTATAGCGTGTTTTCTCGTTGTTGTTTGCCATAATTTAATTTTTTTGGATTAATGCCTTAAGTTCTTTGCCATCGATCTCGATGGTCTCTCCTTCAGTTAGTGAATCTTCAAATACCAATGAATCGGCCAGAATTTCGGTGCAAATATACGATAAATTTTCGTTGGCAGCATTGATCACTTCCGAAGCAGCTGTTAACTTTACGTTAATTCTGTCGGTGACTTCCAATCCCTTTTCTTTCCTTAGATTTTGTAGACGGTTAATCAATTCTCTTGATAGACCTTCTTTTTTCAATTCTTCGGTAATATGTATATCTAATGCTACGGTCAATTTACCTAAATTTGCTACCTGCCACCCCTCAACGTCTTCAGCTATAATTTCAACATCGCTCAGTAGAATCGTATATGGCGTACCTGTTAGGGCTAATTCGCCTGTTGATTCCAACGTGCTAATTTGATCTATAGTCAACGATTGGATAGACGAAGAAACTAACTTCATATCCTTACCAACTTTCGAGCCAAGAGCTTTAAAATTTGGTTTTATTTTTTTCTTAATAATACCAGTGGTATCTGTAATGAACTCGATATCTTTAATATTGGTCTCAGAAAGTATCAGATCTTTTACTTTCTCTACCTTTACTTGGAAAACACTATCAAGTACCGGAACCAAAATTTTGTTTAATGGTTGACGTACATTGATGGAAGTTTTCTTCCGTAAAGAAAGTGTCAACGATGAGATATCCTGTGCTAAAGCCATACGTTCTTCCAGATCTTTATCGACTAGACTTTCATTGTAGACCGGGAAATTCGCCAAGTGAACAGATTCAACTTGATCCTTATTTGTTGCTGAATTTAAATCCAGGAATAACCTGTCCGAGAAGAAAGGTGATATTGGCGACATCAGTTTCGCAATCGTATCAAGACAGGTATAAAGTGTTTGATAGGCCGAAATTTTATCTTCTGTATAATCTCCTTTCCAGAAACGACGACGGCAAAGACGGACATACCAATTGCTGAGATGTTCATCGACAAAGTTTTGAATAGTGCGCGCAGCCTTTGTAGGCTCGTAATCCGCTAAGTATTCGTCTACTTCCTTGGTCAACGAATTTAACAAGGAGATAATCCAACGGTCAATTTCAGGACGTTTTTCCAAAGCAATATCGGGTTCTGAATAGGAGAACTTATCGATATTGGCATACAGTGCAAAAAAGGCATAGGTATTATATAAAGTACCGAAGAATTTACGACGAACTTCATCCAACCCTTCCATATTGAATTTAAGGTTGTCCCATGGTGCCGCGTTACTGATCATGTACCAGCGTGTTGCATCGGCGCTGTATTGATCGATCGTTGAGAATGGATCAACACCATTGCCCAGGCGTTTGGACATCTTATTTCCATTTTTATCCAATACCAAACCATTGGAAACCACGTTTTTGAAGGAAACCGATTTGTACATCATCGTAGAAATCGCATGTAAGGTAAAGAACCAGCCTCGTGTTTGATCAACCCCTTCAGCAATAAAGTCTGCCGGGTATGCATGATCGAATCCAGCTTTAAAAGGAAACTCTTCCCCTTTGGCTAGTTTTTCGTGATCCAATCCCCATTGTGCATAAGGCATTGCACCTGAATCAAACCAAACATCGATCAGATCAGGTTCGCGGAATAACTTTTGTCCGGCATCAGAAACAAGGACAATATCGTCCACATATGGGCGGTGAAGATCCAGTTGTTCGGTGTCGAATTTATCCAGGTAAGCTTTATTCTTCACTTTTTCATCGTCAGACAAGACGTCTGAGTTCAGAGAAGCTTCCAATAAGGACTTTAATTCAGGTAAGGAGCCGATACAAATTTCTTCATTTTCGTCTTCTGAACGCCAGATAGGAAGTGGAGTTCCCCAGTAACGCGAACGAGAAAGGTTCCAGTCTACCAGGTTTTCTAACCAGTTTCCAAAGCGGCCGGTACCGGTTGCTTCAGGTTTCCAGTTGATGGTTTTATTTAATGCTACCAAATCTTCCTTCACTGCTGTTGTGCGGATAAACCAGCTATCTAATGGATAGTATAGAACAGGTTTGTCTGTACGCCAACAATGTGGATAGGTATGCTCATATTTTTTGACATCGAAAGCTTTGTTGTCCTCTTTTAGTTTGATAGAGATCAACACGTCTGTGGGTTTGAAGTCTTCTTTTGAACGTTCCTCAGCGCTGTAATATTCCTCTTTGACAAATCTTCCGGCAAAATCGGTGATTTCACTTACAAAACGTCCAGTACGGTCAACAGTAGGTACCTCTTTTCCATTTTCATCTTTTATCAAGATGCCCGGTACACCATGTTCTTTTGCTACACGAAAGTCATCCGCACCATAAGTAGGAGCAGCGTGGACAATACCAGTACCATCTTCGGTGGTAACAAAATCACCTGGAATAACGCGGAAAGCATTTTCTTGTAAGTCCTCGTTGGTGATATAGGGCAACAATTGCTCATAGCGCAAGCCAACAAGTTCTTCGCCTACAAATTCTGCTGCAAGCTCCCAAGGAATTACTTTGTCGCCCAATTTATAGTCTTGGAAGGATGCATTTTCTCCTTCCGCTTTAAAATGTTTGCTGATCAAATCTTTCGCTAACACGACAGATACAGGAGCACCAGTATATTTATTGAAAGTTCGGATTTTAACATAATTTATTTTCTTGCCTACAACCAAGGCTGTGTTGGACGGTAAAGTCCATGGCGTGGTCGTCCAGGCAATGAATGCTACATCCTCCGCATCGTCGTCAACTAATTTTTCTATCGCTGGATGAAGCTGACTTTTGATCAGTCTAAACTCGGCAACGATGGTGGTATCTTTAACATCTTTATAGGTGCCGGGCTGGTTAAGTTCATGCGAACTCAATCCCGTACCTGCTGCCGGAGAGTAAGGTTGTATCGTATAACCCTTGTACAAAAGACCTTTTTTGTAAAGTTCTTTCAATAAATACCATAAGGTTTCGATGTATTCATTCTTGTAAGTAATATAAGGATGTTCAAGGTCAACCCAATAGCCCATTTTGGTGGTTAGGTCATTCCATACATCGGTATATTTCATTACCTCTTTACGACAAGCGTCATTATATTGTTCTACGGTTATCTTTTTGCCGATATCCTCTTTTGTGATTCCAAGAGCTTTTTCGACGGCAAGTTCAATGGGCAGACCATGGGTATCCCAGCCGCCTTTTCGTTTCACTTGGTAACCTTTCAAAGTCTTGTAACGGCAGAAAATATCCTTAATCGTACGTGCCATCACGTGGTGAATTCCAGGCATTCCATTTGCAGAAGGCGGACCTTCAAAAAATGTATAGGTCTTGCTCTTAGGACGATTATTGATACTTTTTTCGAATATTTTTTCCTGTTCCCAACGGGTCAAAATCTCTTTACCTATCTCGGGTAAATTTAACTGCTTATATTCTTTGTACATCAGACTGTTGTATGCTTCTTTTCTAAAGGTCGCTAATTTAGTGATTTATGATGGAAAATGAAAGAGGGCTATGTAGTGGTAATATCATTAAGTTGAAGGGAGCTGTATAGCATCTAACTTCCGGCAAATGGCGAACAGGATGGTGATAGCTGCTACAACAAAGGGACTACCCATGGCAGTCCCTTTGTTAGTTTATTCGTAAATAAATGTTGTTAAGCTGAGAAGCTGCTTCCACATCCGCACGTGCTAGTTGCATTCGGATTATTGAATGTGAAGCCCCGTGCATCGAGCCCTGATTTAAAGTCGATTTCCATTCCTGCAAGATATAAGCCATGAGCTTTGTTCATAAAGATGCGAATTCCTTGGATTTCGTATTCGTTGTCACCATCCTTTTTTTGATCAAAGCCCAAGATATAACTCATTCCCGAACAACCACCACCTTCGACACCTATGCGTAAACCAAAATCATCAGAGATTTCTTGTTGATCCTTTAATTTATTCAGTTCCTTGATCGCCCCTTCTGTCAACGAAACAGGAGCAACTGCTGTATGTTCTGTACTCATTATAATAATTTTTTAGCCGATCCAATACAAAAATACATTTTTTTGATGGCAAAACACTCGACTGGGATTTTTTGACATTTTCTAAACATTCAGTTTCTCGTCTGCTTATTCGGTCAATTATTGGAGTAGACGGATTCTTAGATAATTAGGTAATTTGCATAAATAAGGCCTTTTTTCTAAGAACATTTAATAAAATATGGCTTTTTGTCGAGATTCTTTATGGAATATGCTATCTTTGAGGCATTAAAATAAACTACAAAATTTACTTTACAACATTTAAAAACAATGGAAAGAGATCAAGCCATTTTTAATTTAATAGCTGATGAGCTTAAACGCCAAGAGGAGGGTATTGAATTAATTGCTTCAGAAAACTTTGTTTCAAAACAAGTCATGGAAGCTGCTGGTTCAGTGTTGACAAATAAATATGCAGAGGGCCTCCCAGGAAAACGTTACTATGGAGGTTGTGAAGTTGTGGATGAGATTGAAACCATCGCAATTGATCGTGCAAAACAATTATTTGGCGCAGAATGGGTAAATGTTCAACCTCACTCTGGTGCACAGGCAAATGCCGCTGTTTTTTTGGCGACCATCAAACCTGGCGACAAAATCTTAGGCCTTGATTTATCTCATGGTGGTCACTTGACACACGGTTCACCAGCGAACCTATCTGGAAAGATCTATCAACCGTTATTTTATGGTGTAAAAGAAGATACTGGTCTAATTGATTATGAGCAATTGGAAGAAACAGCACTTCGCGAAAAACCTAAAATGATCATCTGTGGTGCTTCTGCGTATTCTCGTGATTGGGATTATGCACGTATACGTAAAGTTGCAGACGAAATTGGTGCTATCGTGATGGCTGATATTTCTCACCCTGCGGGTTTGATCGCGCGTGGTTTATTGAATGATCCACTTCCACATTGTCATATCGTTACGACAACGACACACAAAACGCTTCGTGGTCCACGGGGTGGTATGATTATGATCGGTAAAGATTTTGAGAATCCTTGGGGTATCAAAACACCTAAAGGTGAAATTCGTACAATTACGCAATTGTTGGATCTGGCTGTATTCCCAGGTACACAAGGTGGTCCTTTGGAGCATACCATTGCTGCGAAAGCGATCGCATACGGTGAGGCTTTATCTGATGATTATATGGAATATATCGTTCAAGTGAAGAAAAATGCGGCGGCATTGGCACAATTCTTTGTAGAAAGAGATTACAAGATCATCTCTGGCGGTACAGACAACCACTTGATGTTGGTGGATCTTCGCAACAAAGATATTTCTGGTAAAGAAGCTGAAGCTGTATTGGGCAAAGCAGGTATCACAACAAATAAAAATATGGTTCCTTTCGATACACGTTCTCCTTTTGTGACTTCAGGCGTACGTTTTGGTACAGCTGCCATTACAACACGTGGTATTAAAGAAAATGAAATTATACAAATCGGTGAATTGATCGATGAGGCATTGAAAAATGCGTCTAACGATACTCAACTGGATTTGATCCATGGTAAAGTAAAAGCAATGATGGCTGAGTTCCCATTGTATAAATAAGACATTCCTCTACGAATGAAAAAAGCGGAAGTACCATGCGGTGCTTCCGCTTTTTTTATTCCTTTTCCTAAAGCTATTTTCAATGTCCTGTTTGCAGTATAAGTACCTTTCGACTTAACTTATCATAGGAATTTTATACTTATCGGAATCGTACTCTAAACAGATCTTATAAGGATTCATTCGAATGAGGTCCCTATTAGCTTCCTATTAATTCCGGACTATACAATGCCCTGTTTACCCTGTTGTGCTTCTCGTGTAATACTGTTATATCTAGTTCCTCTTGTAAAGGAGGAATTGCTTTAGGAGCGTCCTTTTGGAAATGTGGAAAGGAAACTTATTTTTAAATGTTAAAAAGTCTTAAAATAAAATGTAATAATTTGATTACTCATTTATTTTGCTGTAATTTGATTTGTGATTAATTGATTGTTTTACAATAAGAAAGGATAGGTTATACGACAAACATTTACATTTTAACACAGAACTGATAATTTATTTGCGAACTGCTAAAAAAGTAAGTGACGTATGAGACTTTTAAAAAGTAAAAGCGATCAAGAGTTGATCCAAATGTATGTCGGTGGCCAAGAGTCTGGCCTAGAGGCATTGTTGAATCGATATAAATCGAAAATTTATACCTCTATATATATGAAAGTAAAGGATGAATATCTTGCTGAAGATATTTTCCAGGAGACTTTCATTAAAATCATCAACACATTAAAATCAGGAAAATATAACGAAGAAGGTAAATTTTTGCCTTGGGCTATTCGTATAGCACACAATATGATTGTCGACTTTTTTAGAAAGGCAAAACGGGCACCAAATATTGTAAACGCTGATGGTTTTGATATCTTTGAGGTCCTCGAATTTAGCGATGAAAGTGCTGAGTCAAAGATGCTAAAAAGACAGGTCGATGTAGACCTGAAGAAAATGATTCAAAAGCTTCCCGATGATCAAAAAGAAGTGCTCATTATGCGGCACTTTTGCGATATGAGTTTTAAAGATATCGCAGAAATCACCGAAGTAAGTATCAATACAGCTTTAGGAAGAATGCGTTACGCACTAAGTAATTTACGTAAGATGATCGAAGGTACTGATCTTACATTACAGATGGGGTATTTGTAATAAATAAGGGCGATTAACGCCCTTATTTATGATCCATCTTCTCTATCTACTGCCCAATTATACAACTATAATTCCAACCTACAAAAGTAATTTTTTAAAAAGCATTCGTTGATTATTTTTTCCTCCAATTGATTTGGTTTATTTCCGAAAGAACTACTTTAAGAGCGGCTTCTCGTGTATTGTTGGAACGCGCGGAGGTTATTTCAAACCTGATATGATGGTATTTATTTAAAGACGTGAGGTAAATATGTCATGTGGAGATCAGAAGAAACTGTTCTTTTTGTCAGATCAAAGAGTTTTATTATCTTAGGAGTTTATGGAAACGCCTTTTTTCAAGAACTGGAATAAGGTTTGATAGTCATATAATAACTATAAAAACGATTAAATAGCTATGTACTTGATTTTATTCATTGGGATAATGGTGGTGAGCCTAATTGTCCAAACAAGATTCAAAAACAAATTTAAGAAATATGCTGAGATGCCATTGAACAATGGGATGTCCGGAGCTGAGATTGCGCAAAAAATGTTAAATGATAACGGTATATATGATGTAAAGGTGTTATCTATCCCAGATCGTTTGGGAGATCACTATAATCCGTCAGATAAGACCGTGAATTTAAGTCCCGAGGTTTACAGTGGTCGTAGTGTTGCGGCTGCAGCAGTGGCGGCGCACGAATGCGGTCATGCTGTACAGCATGCGAAAGCCTATAAATGGTTGGGATTTCGTTCGGCTATGGTGCCCATGGTAAATGCCGCTTCCAAACTGACATCTTGGGTGTTGATGCTCGGCGTTATGTTGTTTGCCTTTTCCAAAGGTGGTAACCCCTGGCTTTTAGCTGTGGGTGTAGGCGCATTGGCTATTACGACAATTTTTTCTTTTATTACCTTACCTGTAGAGTTCGATGCATCAAACCGTGCACTGGAATGGTTAAACCATGCGGGTGTAACGTATAATGGCGAAGAGCATGAGGGAGCAAAAGATGCCTTGAAATGGGCGGCGATGACCTATGTCGTAGCGGCGTTAAGCGCACTGGTGACTCTTTTATATTACGCCTCTATATTATTTGGTGGTCGTAGAAGTGATTAAATACAGGTATGGCCACTTTATCTTGCCAAAAATGCGATTATTTTTTATAGTCGCATTTTTTATGGGGTGTTAATGAGGTTACTATAGACAATTTTTTTAACTTTGCTGTTTATATAGAATAAGATTCAGATTTTATGTTTTCAAATCTTCAAGATAAGTTAGATAGGGCCTTTAAAGTATTAAAAGGACAAGGTAGTATTACCGAGATCAACGTTGCAGAAACGATGAAAGAAATTCGCAAAGCGTTGTTGGACGCCGATGTGAATTATAAAACTGCCAAAACTTTTACCGACGATGTTAAACAAAAAGCTTTAGGTGAAAATGTACTGACAAGTATATCGCCAGGCCAATTGTTGACAAAGATCATGAACGATGAGTTGACTGCTTTGATGGGCGGGTCTGTTACGGAGCTTGAAACTGGGAAAAATCCAACAATTATTTTAATTGCGGGGTTAAATGGTGCTGGTAAAACAACGTTTTCAGGTAAGTTGGCGTTGTATCTTAAAGATAAAAAAAATAAGAAGCCATTATTGGTTGCCGGTGATGTTTACCGTCCCGCTGCGATCGATCAATTGGAAGTACTTGCAGAGCAAGTAGGGGTACCCGTTTATGTGAATCGTGAATCTAACGATCCTATTGCTATTGCAAAGGCTGGTGTTGAGGAAGCTAAACGTAATGGGAACAATGTTGTAATTATTGATACTGCTGGTCGTTTGGCAATAGATGAGCCTTTAATGGTAGAAATTACTGCAGTTAAAGAAGCTACAAAGCCTGATGAGATTCTATTTGTTGTGGATTCAATGACTGGGCAGGATGCAGTTAATACCGCAAAAACATTTAATGACCGTTTAGACTTTACAGGAGTAGTCCTGACTAAGTTAGATGGAGATACACGTGGTGGTGCGGCATTATCTATCAAATCTGTCGTGAATAAGCCTATTAAGTTTATTGGTACGGGTGAAAAGATGGATGCACTGGATGTATTCCACCCTGATCGTATGGCTTCGCGTATTTTGGGAATGGGTGATGTGGTGTCCTTAGTAGAGCGGGCGCAGCAGCAATTTGACGAGAAACAGGCTGCAGAGCTTCAAAAGAAAATCCGTAAGAATAAATTCGATTTCAACGATTTTAAATCCCAAATTCAACAGATTAAGAAAATGGGTAATATGAAAGACCTTATGGGAATGATCCCTGGTGTCGGTAAAGCAATGAAGGATATTGAAGTCGACGATAATGCATTCAAACCTATTGAAGCAATTATCGACTCTATGACTCCTTTCGAACGTGAAAATCCAGATGTCATTGATCAAAAACGTCGTTTGCGTATTGCAAAAGGATCAGGTACTGATATTAATGAAGTGAATAAATTATTGAAACAATTTGGTGATATGCGTAAAGTCATGAAACAGATGTCTAATCCAGCAATGGCTGCTAAATTGATGCGTAATATGCCCAAAATGCCGGGAAAAATGTAATTTTTAGAGAATAGTTACATCATAAGAGGGGCATCGTATCATTACGGTGCCCTATTTTTTTATGATTTAATTCTTGGATGATCATGCTTTCATCCGCTCGAACGTATAATTACATGGTGAGTCGGATTAGATAGATATTGAGCGTCACTTCTGCTTGATTTTGTTGGATCTGATCTGTTTTTAAAGAAATAATTCGTAATTTCAAGTTCCTCACCCGAGTGAACAAAATATTTGTTAAATTTGTAATCATTATGGATGACCCCGCGCAATTATCGGAATACGGCAAAATCCTTATCATTCTTCTGATAGGGGCGCTGTTAGTTTGTGCGACCATTTTCCTGGCACGTCTAATCTCTCCTAAAAAGAATAATCCCATAAAATCCGGTACGTACGAATGTGGAGAGGAACCAATTGGTTCATCTTGGGTTCAGTTCAATCCGCGCTTCTATGTTATTGCCCTCGTTTTTTTACTTTTTGATGTGGAGCTTATCTTTATCTTTCCATGGGCTACTGTATTTGGACAATCGGAATATATTGCAGCAGATGAAAGATGGGGATGGTTTACTATGATCGAAATGGGCATGTTTATTGGTGTCTTAATTCTAGGATTGGTGTTTGTGTGGAAGAGGGGGGATTTGGAATGGGTTAAGCCGAAAGTGTCGTTACCGAAGGTTCCTGTATATATCCCAGATAGCGCCTATGCGAGCTTAAATAATAAAACATATCAGCTGCGCGATTATGTAGCGGTAGCAGATGAAACAGTAGTTGGAGAAGTAGTAACGGCAAACGAAGTCGTCTCTGTTCCTAAACCAGCTTTTAAACCGCGATTTAAAAAACCTGAATAAAGCATGAGTCTAGATAGTCAATTGCAAAATGATGGTGTTATTGTTGCCAAATTAGATGATTTACTCAACTGGGCAAGGCTGTCGTCCATGTGGCCGATGAGTTTCGGTATTGCCTGTTGTGCCATAGAAATGATGGGAGCAATGGCATCTACCTACGATTTGGATCGGATGGGCGTCTTTCCAAGACCTTCTCCTCGGCAATCCGATGTGATTATTATCGCCGGAACCGTTACCTTCAAGATGGCTGATCGCATTAAGAAATTATATGAGCAAATGCCTGATCCCAAATATGTTATTTCAATGGGGTCATGTTCAAATTGTGGTGGTCCCTATTGGCAACATGGGTATCATGTCGTCAAAGGAGTGGATAAAATTATTCCTGTAGATGTGTATGTTCAAGGGTGCCCACCTCGGCCCGAAGCGCTGATCGGAGCTTTTATTGAATTGCAAAAAAAAATAGACAAAGAAAGCTTACTTGGAGAACAGCTGTTCAAAGAGAAAGCTTAAAAAAATAAAATTTATAAGATTTAAATCAATTATGGCAAAAGATTTTTATGGCGAACTGCAATTAGGTATTCTTGGCGGTGGACAACTGGGAAGAATGTTAATCCAGGAAGCCATTAATTACAATGTAAACGTTCATGTATTGGATCCCGATAAGAATGCTCCTTGTCGCAAGTTGTGCAATAGATTTGAATGTGGATCATTGGGCGATTTTGAAACGGTCTATAATTTCGGTAAAGATTTGGACATGATTACGATCGAGATTGAGAAGGTAAACGTAGATGCGCTGGAAAAGCTGGAAGGTGAAGGAGTGATCGTTTATCCGCAATCACGTATCATTCGTCTAATTCAGGATAAAGGTTTACAAAAGCAATTTTTTAAACAAAATGATATTCCGACATCTACATTCCAATTGATATCCAATAAGGATAATATGATGAACGCTCCACTAAGCCTTCCTTATATCCAAAAATTACGTCGGGACGGATATGACGGAAAGGGTGTAAAGAAAATTGTCACACAGCAGGATATTCAAGAGGCTTTTGAGGAGCCAAGTTTAATTGAAGAATGGGTAGATTTTGAAAAGGAAATTGCTGTTATTGTTGCCCGGAATGATAAAGGAGAAGTTTCTACCTTTCCAATGGTGGAAATGGAATTCAATCCACAAGCAAATTTAGTTGAATTTTTGATCGCTCCTTCTTTATATGGTGTGGAAATACAACAGCGAGCCGAGATGATCGCAAAAAAAATCGCAGAAGATCTACAAATTGTCGGAATATTGGCCGTAGAGATGTTTCTAACAAAAAATGGCGATATTTTAGTTAACGAATTGGCTCCCCGTCCACACAATAGTGGCCATCAGACCATTGAGGGTAATTATGTGTCGCAATTTGCACAACATTTAAGAGCCATATTTAATCTACCTCTGGGGGATACGCGCTGCAGGACGAATACAGTCATGATTAATCTATTGGGTGAAGCGGGCTATGAAGGGCTGGCTAAATATGAAGGTGTTGAAGAGGTACTTGCTATGGAAGGTGTATATATCCATCTTTATGGCAAGAAATATACAAAGCCTTTCCGTAAAATGGGACATGTCTGCATTATCAATGACGATCGGGAGAAAGCAATCTCCAATGCGAGAAAAGTACAAGAAATATTAAAAGTTAAAGCTTAAAAGAGACTATGTCAGTAAATAATAAAGCCCAAGTTGGTATCATCATGGGGAGTAAATCTGATCTTCCGGTCATGCAGGATGCTATCGATGTTCTAAAAGTCCTCGGTGTAGAGTTTGAAGTAACGATTGTTTCAGCACACCGTACACCTCAGCGTATGTTTGATTACGCTAAAAATGCCGCAATTCGTGGTTTGAAAGTTATTATTGCTGGGGCAGGCGGAGCCGCGCACTTACCAGGAATGGTAGCCTCTATTACACATTTACCCGTCATAGGTGTCCCTGTCAAATCTTCGAATTCAATTGACGGATGGGACTCTGTGCTTTCTATCCTTCAGATGCCCAATGGCATTCCTGTAGCTACAGTCGCTTTGAATGCAGCGAAGAATGCGGGTATATTAGCCGCTCAGATTCTAGGTACAAGTGATGAAGTAATCGGCAATAATATTATTGACTATAAAGAAGAGTTAGCGAGAAAAGTAATTGAGACAGCTGTGCAAGTTGAGGATACCGAATTCTAAGTTGACATTCTTACAAAATAAAAAAGGGGGCATTGCTCCCTTTTTTATTTTGTAAGATTTGCCTGAACATAATCGTAGCTCTTTTTAAGACTTTCCATCTTATTGGGCATATCAATATTATCTTGTTCAACAAAGGCATATTTAAGTCCTGATTTGCTCTTTTCTTTAACAATCTCAGGGAAATTGATGCTGCCTGTTCCTACTTCGGTATACTTGATATCATTGAAAATTTGCTCGATAGGCAATTTTCCATCTTTCGGCCACTCAATAGGATTGGATTTTGTTTTATCCATATCTTTGACATGCCACAATTTAAAACGGTTGGGGAATTTTTCAAACAAAGATATCGGGTTTTTACCAGCTTTTTCTGCCCAAAAAAGGTCTAATTCAAAATCGACCAGGTCTGGCTCGGTAAATGCAAGCATTACCTCTTCACCCGTCGTATTATTGCCTAGATCCCTAAATTCCCAGAAATGGTTGTGATAAGCAACTTTTAAACCTAATTTTTTAGCCTGTTCACCAGCTTTATTCAACTGCTCCGCAGCATAGAGATAATCATCTTTTTTCAATGCGTTAAGATCGAACATTGGTGTTACGGGAGCAATTACATATTCTTGACCAAGTTCTTTTGCCGCATCGAAATAAACAGCGATGTCCTCTTTGTCAGTATGGACTTTACTCAGGTATTTGGCCATGTCGTAATGACCTGAATGTGTTTTTAGACCATTGTCATCTAATATTTTCTTCAGCTCTTTGTAGGGCAATTTCCAAAACTGCTTGGCCGCCGCGTCGATACCATAGAGCTCAACGTGTTTGTACCCAATTTTGGCAATTTGTTCTAGCGATCCTTTTGGATCTTTATCCATCAAATCACGAATGGAATAAAGCTGTACGCCTATATTCTGTAATGGATTGTCGCTGATTGCACCGGCTTTATTTTGACAGGATATAAAGTTGGGCACCAGATAAGCTGCCGAAATACCTATTCCAGCTTGCTTCAAAAATTGACGGCGAGAATTGTTCATCATATAATTGATTACTTGTTAGTGTACAATGTACAATTATTTGTTTAAAAATCAATGGTGCAACAGGGAATATTTTGAAAGATGTGTTGAGTTTAGAATTCTAACTATTTGTAAACAATAGTTTATAAGAGGATAAGGATGGTCTTTGGTGAGTTAGTGGAGGCAATACTGTCGGATGACCTTACAAAAAAAGGTCTGAATACCTTCAGACCTTTTTTCCATTGAAGTAGGAATACCTAAACAGTCATGATATCTTTTTCTTTTAGCTCAGCCAATTTATCAACTTTTACAATGAATGCGTCAGTTAACTTTTGGACTTCACCCTCGGCAGTTTTAATTTCATCTTCTGAAGCACCATCATTTTTTAATTTCTTGATGGACTCATTGACATCCTTACGGATGTTACGAATACCGATACGGCCTCTTTCAGTTTCTTCTTTTACCTTTTTAACTAGATCACGTCTCCTTTCTTCTGTTAAAGGGGGGACATTCAGACGAATAACGATACCATCGTTCTGCGGGTTGATGCCTAGGTTAGCGTCTGTGATAGATTTTTCAATTGCGTTGATAAGCGATTTCTCCCAAGGCTGAATGACAATAGTCCGTGCATCAGTTGTATTGATGTTTGCCACTTGTGAAAGTGGAGTGGCGCTACCATAATAGTCTACTGAAATACCATCTAACATAGATGGAGAAGCTTTACCGGCACGAATTTTAGTTAATTCGGATTCGGTGTGAGCAACTGCTTTGGACATCTTGTCTTTACAATCGTCCAATTCAATTGAAATTAGTTCGTTCATATAAGATTACGTTTTTAACAGATTTAATTATTTAACCACAGTTCCAACATGCTCACCATTAGCAAGTTTTAATAAATTGCCTGGTTTATTCATATCAAATACGATGATCGGTAATTTGTTTTCTTGACAAAGGGTAAAGGCAGTCATGTCCATGACATTTAATCCTTTCTCATAAACCTCTGTGAATGATATTTCCTCAAATTTTGTTGCACTAGGATCTTTTTCCGGATCAGCAGTGTAAATACCATCAACACGTGTTCCTTTCAATACAGCATCTGCATTGATTTCGATCGCACGTAAAGATGCAGCGGTATCTGTTGTGAAATACGGATTTCCAGTACCAGCTCCGAAAATAACAATACGGCCTTTTTCCAAGTGGCGAACGGCTCTTCTACGAATAAAAGGTTCACATATTTGCTCCATTTTGATCGCAGTAAGCAAACGTGTCTTTTTCCCAACTTTCTCAAGCGCATCCTGCAGTGCCATGCTGTTGATGACTGTGGCAAGCATGCCCATATAGTCTGCTTGAACACGGTCCATTCCTGATTTTTCAGCGCTTAAACCACGGTAAATATTACCGCCACCGATAACAATTGCAATTTCTAAACCTTGATCGTGAATTTCTTTGATATCATTAGCGTATTGCGATACACGGTTAATATCGATACCATAGCTTTGGTCACCCATTAAGGATTCACCGCTAAGTTTTAATAAGATACGTTTGTATTTCATAATTGTTTTTTTGGAAATTTTCCAAAGGTCAAAGATAAAATATTTTTTTTATCCCCTAAGACTTAAAGTGATATTTATTGTGGTTTTATGGTTTGATTAATGACTTTTTGGTAATATTGCTCATAAAGAGGCATAATATTAGACAATTGGAATTCTTTGGCGTGATTTAATGCTGCTTCTTTAAATTTCTGTAGACGCTCACCATCTTCCAGAATATAGATTGCATTTTTTGCCATGTCATCCACATCGCCCACCGCACTGAGAAATCCTGTGACACCATTTTTATTCAGTTCAGGTAAACCACCCGTATTAGAAGAAATCACCGGAACTTGGCAGGCCATGGCCTCTAGTGCTGCAAGTCCAAAGCTTTCCGAGCTGGAAGGCATTAGGAAAAGATCCGATACGGACAGTATTTCTTCCACCGCATCTTGTTTACCCAAGAAACGTATGTCTTGGCATACATTAAGTTCTCTCGAAAGCTCTTCGGCATTTCGACGCTCGGGACCATCTCCAACCATTAAAAGCTTCGAAGGGATTACATCATGTACTTTCTTAAAAATACGAATGACATCCTCCGTATTTTTAACCTTTCTGAAGTTGGAGGTATGAACCAATATCCGTTCATTGCCCGGAGCAATCGCTTTTTTGAAATGTGAACGGTCTTTATTGCTGAACCTGTCCAAATCAATAAAGTTTGGGATCACCTTGATGTCGCGGGTGATGTCAAAGTATCCCAGCGTCTGATCTTTAAGATTCTGTGATACTGCAGTTACGCCATCTGATTGATTGATGGAGAATGTAACAACGGGACTAAAACTTTTGTCCTTACCCACTAGCGTAATATCTGTGCCATGTAAGGTGGTTACTACTGGAATAGTAATGCCATAGGTAGTAAGCAAGATCTGTTTTGCCATAAATGCCGCCGATGCATGTGGGATTGCATAGTGGACGTGGATCAAATCCAACTTTTCGAAACGAACAACATCTACCAGTTTGCTGGCTAATGCAGATTCATAGGGTAGAAAGTCAAAAAGCGGATATTGCGAAACAGCTACCTCATGGTAGTATAGGTTTTCAGAGAAGAAATCCAGTCGTGCAGGTTGTCGATAGGTAATAAAATGGATCTCATGTCCATTAGCGGCCAAAGCCTTTCCGAGTTCGGTTGCAACTACACCACTTCCACCAAAGGTGGGATAACAAACAATTCCTATTTTCATCTGCGTAATTATGTCTGAGCGTATATTTAACGGCATCACTAGTATGCACTGTTCAATTTTATTTTAAAGGGTTCCGTGAACCTCATGTTAGTATTCCAACTATTTTCGTCTAAATATATGCGATATTGCTATTTCATCTGACGATTATCTTCTTCAATTATTTCATGGCCACACGAAAATTTGAAGATGATTACTCCTAAATTTTGTGCTGCAAATTTCGACTATTTATGCGTAAAATAACAGAAACCAATTGCCATAGTTTTGTGAATTTTTTGATTGGTTAAAAAGCGCTATCTTTAAATAGACATTTAATTGGTATATGGATAACTTTATAAGTGATATTTCAGGACAGCAATTTCCTTCTGAACAACGTATTTTGGGGGCTTCAATTCGACAGCCAATTTTTAAGCTGATAAAAAAAGAGTATCCGAGCTTTGGCAAAGATAAATATATCGCTTCCACAGAGTTGACACGGTTCAAAGAAGCTTATATATCCGAATTCTTAAGGGATGAGTCGGGGCAGTTAAGTCAACTGGATCAACAGGTAATTAATAGCTTTAAGGAAAATAAGGTCATTAGTGCGAGTTTGGATGGGGATACAAATGAACCGGTCAGCTTAGGGGATAAAGTCGCAGATAAAGTGGCTGAATTTGGTGGAAGCTGGGTCTTTATTATTTCCTTTATCTTTTTTTTAATCGTTTGGATCATAGCCAATATCTACTGGTTAAATAATAAAGGATTTGATCCCTATCCTTTTATTTTACTTAACCTGATTCTGTCCTGTGTGGCAGCGTTGCAGGCTCCCGTTATTATGATGAGTCAAAATAGGCAGGAAGATAAAGATCGCGAACGTGCTAGAAATGATTATATGGTTAACCTAAAAGCTGAGCTCGAAATTAGGGAATTGCATGAGAAAATCGATCATCTCATTATCCGTAAAGAGCAGGAACTTGCCGAAGTACAACGCGATCAAGTGGAAAAATTGGGGTTTTTGCTAAAAAAGATGGAAAAGATAGAAGAAGCATTTAAAGAAAAATGAATTTAGAAGGAGTAATAGGCGAACTAACATTTAAGTTTTCCAGATCAGGCGGAGCAGGCGGACAACACGTAAACAAGGTGTCATCCAAAGTATTGCTCCAGTGGAATGTCGAGGTTTCCACAGCTGTTTCTGTTGAAGAAAAAGCGATGATTTATACAGTTTTGGCAAATCGCATAAATAAATATGGAATATTTCAACTGGAATGTGATATCGATCGATCACAGATTCGGAATAAAGAAATTGCAGTCGATCGCTTCAGGCGCATTTTGGAGTCCGCGCTTGTACCAATAAAGGCCCGAAAGAAAACAAAAATACCTTATTCAAGTATTTTAAAAAGGTTAGACAGAAAAAAGCGACAAGCTCAACTGAAAGCTTCACGCAAGAAGAACTTCGAGGAATAAATTCAAAAAATTAGAATCTTTAATAAAAAGTATTGTTTATCAGTGTTTTAAATGTAAAACTAAAAATATAGTTGTAAAACTAAATATTTAGTTTTAACTTAGATGACGTGTTATTATAACAGTATTTTTTATGCTATAAAAGTTATGGAAGATTTTAAAGAATTAACGAAAGCTGAAGAGCAAATTATGAAAGAGCTCTGGGACATGGGGCGTGGCTTTGTCAAAGAGATTGTTGATCGATTGCCAGAACCGAAACCTGCCTACAATACAGTGTCGACCATCGTTCGTATTCTCGAAACGAAGGGTTTTGTGACGCATGAATCTTTTGGAAAAAGCCATCAATATTTACCTAAGATTTCAAAAGATGAATATAAGAAAGGTATTACAGGAAAATTACTAACCAATTATTTTGATAATTCCCCCAAAAGGATGCTTTCTTATTTTTTGGAAGAGAATAGATTAGACGTTCAGGAACTTGATGAAATCCTGTCTATAATTGAACGTAATAAATAACAACCAAAACCTTTATAAACTTTTTGATTATGATTTATTTATTGATTGTCAATATTTCATTGATTATCAGTTTTGTACTCTATAAACTGATTTTTAGAAGGCTGACTTTTTTTCAATGGAATCGAATTTATTTGATTGGAATGGCCCTGTTTTCCTTATTGGCTCCTATAGGAATCTTTATCGAATTGCCAAATATAGAGATAGTCGAATATGAGATTCCGCATGTAGATTTGATTACCTATATGGATATCGCCATTGGTGGTCCGCAAGAGCAACCTATTTATTTGATATACATCTTGACTTGCGTGTATTGGATTGGTGTTGCCTTTAGCGCGGGCTTTTTTATTTGGAGAGGAATAATGTTGGTAAAGACGTTAGCTCAGAAGCATGACTATTTAAGTTTTTCATTTTTCGATAAGGTCTTCATTGGCGAAGCGATTAAGAATAGAAGCGCTATCGAATCTCATGAGCGTGTTCATGTGGATCAGCGGCATTCGTATGATTTGCTTTTAATAGAACTATTGAAAATCTTCAACTGGTTTAATCCTATCTTATATTTCTTTCAAAAGGAGTTAAAGTTCCAGCACGAATGTATCGCAGATGAAATCTGTTCGACAGATAGAGTAGCATATGCAGAAATGTTGGTTGCTCATGCATTACAGGTAGATCAGCTACCGCTGACACATGAGTTTTCAAATCATTCATTTTTAAAGAAGAGAATTATGATGTTATTTAAGAATAAATCCGCAGGTAAATATAAGCTGCTATATGTATCTATCTTACCGATCATCCTGGTTGTACTTACTTCAACCATGATATTTAATACGAGCAGGGCAAAAGGAATGGTTTTAGCTGTTGAGTCAGGTGTTAAGCAGGTGGCAGCATTCGATCATCAGACCTACCCGCCTAAACAAACAAAGCGTAGCCACCTACAGTTCAATGAACAATTGGATACTATTTCTTTTGATCGGGTCGAAGTGAAGCCAGCTCCAGAAGGGGGAATGCAGTCATTTATGATTTGGATAGGCAATAATTTTCAGTTTCCAAAACAGGCTGTGGAACATAATGTCAGTGGTATGATTGAAGTCAATTTTATTGTTGAAATAGATGGTAGCTTATCCCATATTAACGTTAAAAAGGATATCGGTTATGGCACCAAAGAAGCAACGATGAAACTTATGGAAAGTGCAAAAAGATGGAAACCGGCGCTTGTAGGTGGTAAACCAGTACGGGTTGCCTATACATTGCCCATTCGTCTTAATCTAGCAAAATAAAACACCAGGTATTACATGATGCACCCCATAATCATCCGTTTCTTCTGTGTCATTATCGCCTTTGCGACGCTCTCTTCATGTAAATCTTATCAGGTCGTTCCTAACGGTTTTTCTGTCGAGGGAGATGAATATTTTGTTAATCTCAATAAAGAGCTCACCGTATTTTTAGGAGATGATATTATGGAGAGCAAAAATTGGCAAGGCAATAATAGTCCAATCAATGCCGATAAAGTTACGCGTAGTTTTCGCAAGGTTTTACGCCACTTGCGTTATTCGGACACTGCCTACAGCGTGCTATTTTCTGGACATTTGGAGGGAAAATATCGCTACAATATGCTTGCAATTGTTAACAATTCGCCAAATGTAAAAGGAAAGAAAAATCATTTATTTGATCTAAGTTCTTTTCAACGGGAGCAAAATAAGGAAGGGCGATATTTTTACACGACGACAACTTTTAAAGGACAAAAATTACTTCATTTTGTAATTCCTGTTAATGGACGACTTTGGCAGGAGAAAATGGTGTCTCTTATTTTTATCGTTCCAGAGGATTTTACAGATATCGCGTGGGCAAAGGACATTGTTATGTCGAATGTAGCAATGTATCGCGATCATTATAAATTTACCCCGAGCCGCACAGAAATTTTATGCCCTGATGATGGCAGTAGCCGTTCACATTTGGATTATAAAATTCCTGAAGAAAAGGTAAATCAAACAGGCTATATGTTAATGAAAGCCTATGGTTTGGTTGAGGGGAAAAGAAGATTGGTTGTTTACCGCGTGATGAAGCCCGGTGATTTTTATGGGTCTTTTGTCACCTGTAAAGGGGACTATGAAATTCTGTATACCACATTGCAAGACGAGATTATTTGGCAAACTAAGGTGAATACAGAGCGGGATGTCGAATTCTAAAGAATAAATTGAAAGCCGNNCGGCTTTCAATTTATTCTTTAAATGCAAGATTTCATTTTGGAGCTGTTCAACTTTCTCTAAGAGATGGCTTGCCACTTGAATTCCCGCAGGATTTACATCAAGTTCATAGTAGAGATTCGAAAAGCGTTCCAGTTTCTGAAGATCGTCTTCATTAATATATTGTTCTTCCTGTTGAATGACGATGTGTATGAGACCATATTCCACCATCGTTTCCAAGAAAGTTATTTCAACCTTTCTGGATTGACAGAAATCTATGACTTTTATCAGTGTTGTTTCCATAAGATTATTGCTTTAAATCCCTCAATTGTTGAAACAATGCCTTTTCTTTGGCAGTCAGATTGCTCGGCATTTGTATATTCAATGTGACATATAGATCGCCAAACTCACCTTCTTTGCGATACAAGGGAAAGCCTTTTCCCTTAAGACGCATTTTTGCACCATTTTGACTCTCGTCTTTAATCTTCAATTTTATTTTGCCTCCGAACGTATCTAAAGTTGCTTCACCGCCCAGAACAGCAGTATAGAGGTCAATATCTAGTGTTGTATATAAGTCGTTTCCCTGACGTTTAAAACGAGCATCTGGTATGATGTTAATGGTGATATAGAGATCTCCCTTCGGTCCACCATTGATGCCCTCACTGCCATATCCTTTCAATTTGATTTTCTGGCCATCTTCCACGCCGGCATGAATCGTGATGCGGATACTTTTCCCATTGATATTGAAGGTCTGTTGATGTGTCGTGTAAGCTTCTTGTAAGGTTAAGCTAAGTTCAGCATTAAAGTCCTGTCCACGAAATGTACTTTGGCGCCCGCCGCCACGTCTGCTGCCAAACATCTGTTCGAAGAAATCGGAGAATTGCCCATCATCAAAGTTTCCAGTGTATTCGTAAGATCCGCCACTACCAAATGGATTTCCACCGGTGGATTGGGACTGCCGGTATTGTTGTTGCGCTTTTTCATACTCCTCTCCATGTTGCCAATGTTCACCGTATTGATCATATTTTTTGCGCTTTTCGGGATCGGATAATACTTCGTTAGCCTCATTAATCTCCTGAAATCGTTGTTTGGCCTCATTGTCGTTAGGGTTGACATCAGGATGGTATTTACGGGCCAGTTTTCGATATGCTTTTTTGATCTCATCAGCTGAGGCTGTCTTATCGATGCCAAGCACTTTATAGTAATCTACAAAAGCCATAAATTATACTTGTTTTTTGTATTAAAGTTAACAATAATTACCGATAAAATGTTTATTCTGGAGATCATTTTACGGTATAAAAAAAGCAGGTAAACCTTCGTTCACCTGCTTTTTTTTGTACGTTCAGATAATTTTATTTACATCGGATAATTCGGTTTTATTCTTTACTCGTGTCCACAACAAGACGATTTTCCCGATTGGCAATTTGCCATGTCGTGTAGAATGCAAGCTGCTCGCGCTTTACCATCAAGGGAAAATTGATTTTGTCATAGGTGTCCGCAGGTGTATGATAGTCCGGATGCAATCCGGAAAAATAAAAGACTGAGGGTATACCTTTTTTTGCAAAGTTGTAATGATCTGAACGATAATACAAACGCATGGGATCTTTTGGATTGTCATAGGTGTAGTCGATCTCCATTTTCGTATGTTTTTCATTCTCGTTTTTATTGATCTGAAATAACTCCGAGCTCAATTTATCTGAACCGATCGCATGGATATAATCGTGATTACCTTTGAGATGTTTGTCGTCCACACGGCCAATCATATCAATATTAATGCAGGCAACGGTGTTTTTCAATGGGAATACCGGATTTTCTGTATAGAATTTGGAACCCAGTAAACCTTTTTCTTCTGCCGCATAGGTGATGAACAAAATACTGCGTCTAGGGCCATTTCCAGCAGATTTAGCTTTTGAAAAAGCACGTGCCAACTCAAGGACGGCTGTTGTGCCCGAGGCATTGTCATCGGCCCCAAAGAAGATATTTCCTTTGGAATCTATTCCATCGTGGTCATAGTGGCCTCCAACTACCACGACTTCATCTTTTTTATCTGTCCCTTCCAGGTAACCAAGAATATTTGGGTCAGTAAGGGTAGTGGCATTGGTGCCAAACTCTGCTTTAAAATTAGTAGGGATAACAAAAGAACTTGGTTGTCCAGATCGATTAATCTTTGAAACTACAGCGGCAAGGTTGGTTCGTGCTAGATTCAAAACATAGTTGGCCGCATGATCAGTAATATTGACAACTGGGATCATAGGCGACCTCTCTGGTGCGGGTTGATCTATAGCCAAGTTATAGTGTCCTTCTGTAGCTCGGTCTCCGGCATCTTCCAAAAGTTGAGATAACTGACTATTAATAGCAAGTATCATCTTAGGATTGTGTTTGAGGATTTCTTTAACTTTTTTATTTCTGGTTGTCGACCAATTAGATGGAGTCTTTGTTTTGCTAATCCATGAATTACCCTTTTCATCCATTGGTTCATGCTCATTGATCAACATAACGATTTTATTGTGGAGATCCATGCCAGCGATATCTGAATATTTGGGATCATCAATACCATAGCCAATAAAAACGATTTCATTACTCTCGAAAAACTTGTTTTCATTGTTGCCAATGACAAAAATATCTTTGCCATGTTGAAAAGGTCTATCATTAATACTAAATTGCTTTACCTTGAAGCTGTTTCGAATAAGCTGCAGGGGTTGGAAATAAGATCCATTGACAGGTGCAGTAAGCCCATACTTTTTAAATTCATTGGCTATATATTCCGCCGCTAGGCGTCCTCCTTTTTGCCCTGTTCCTCTGCCTTCAAAATCGACAGAAGCTAAAGTGCGCAGATGTTTTTGCGTAGATTCTACCGTGATTTCCTCCGCATATTTGCTGTTAACGTCCTGTGCGTTAGCACAGCTGATCAGCGAGCATGCAATCCATAGCAGGTTGTATATTTTTTTCATTGTTTATTTTTTACTGTTCCTAGTTTTTTGAGCTTTATCTTGAGTTTTTAGTAGGCTCCGCAGCCGCTATCTGCCTGCAGATAGATGTGAGTACGTTCAGTATCTGCGCAATATATAAAAAAAAGCGGATGAAAAGTATCGACTACCTCTCATCCGCATCTTAAAATATGTTAATTTATTAACAGCTACAAGCGATTTTGTCTACCCGATTAGCGTGACGTCCGCCTTCGAATGCTGTGTTTATAAATGTATTGACAATCTTTTTAGCAAGCTCAAGATCGATAAAACGTGCTGGTATACACACTACGTTTGCATCGTTATGCTGACGCGCCAAAGCGGAAATTTCTTCTAACCAACAAATAGCAGCACGAATATTTTGGTGCTTATTGGCTGTGATAGCAACTCCATTTGCACTGCCACAAATTAAAACTCCGGCATCTACTTCTTTATTTTCTACTGCTGATGCAACCGGATGTGCAAAATCTGGATAGTCAACTGAGTCTGGAGAATTTGTCCCAAAATCTGTTACTTCATACCCCAGTTCTTTCAAAAAGCTTACCAAAGCTGTTTTGTACTCAAAACCCGCGTGGTCACTTCCAATTGCAATTTTCTTTACGCTGCTCATTTTTATTGTTATTTTATTTTTCTTGTGCTAATTTTTTTCTTTTAACATCCGCAGAAACCATAATACTGATTTCATATAATAGGAACATTGGTGCTGCAACTGTCAGCATGGTAATAACATCTGCCGAAGGTGTAATAACCGCTGCTATCACTAAAATAATGACTGTTGCATAACGACGGCTGGCTCGCATAAATTCCGGAGTCATAATACCGATTTTAGATAGAATAAATACCAGTATCGGAAGTAAGAAAACAATACCACAACCCAATGTTAGGGTTGAAATCGTCGAAAGGTAATTATCAATGGTAATTTGGTTGACAATTTCATCACTCAGCGATACATTTGCTAGAAAGTTGATGGATAATGGTACAACAATATAGTATCCGAAAAGTGCCCCTAAAATAAACAATAGCGAAGCATAAAATACAAACCCACGGGCAGATCGTCTTTCTACGTCTGTTAATGCGGGTTTTACAAATAACCAAATTTCGAAAAGGAGATAAGGGAAACCCATCATCAAGGCCATCAATAAACAGGAGTTTATCTGAAGCATAAATTGACCAGCTAGTTCAGTATTGATGATATTAAAAGGAATTTTTTTTACACAAAAGTCTGCCAGATTGAAAGCGTCGGCTGCTTTACACATCATGCGATAGGTCCAAAAATTTAGATTCTTTGGTCCCATGATGATATCGTTGAATACGAAATCATAGAATGTAAAAGCAATACCTGCAAAGATACAGATCGCAATTGCTGAACGGACTAAATGCCATCTTAAAACCTCAAGGTGGTCAAAGAACGACATCTCTGCTTCTATGTTCTTCCCTTTATCTTTAATAGCTTGTATAAGATCTTTCGAATTAGGTGTACTCATAAAAATTGTTTGGAAACAAAAATACCATTCTTATTGTAAAGAATGGTATTTTTTATGTGTGTAAAGATAATTTTATTTAATCTTCTGCAGGATATTCAGTTAGATCGAAAGTTTCCATAAACTTTGTCGTGAAATTACCTGCTCTGAAGTTAGGATCACGCATCAATCTTAAGTGCAAAGGGATGGTTGTTTTGATCCCTTCGATAACAAATTCGCTGAGTGCTCGTTCCATCGTGCTGATTGCTTCCTCACGTGTTTGTGCCACGGTGATTAATTTCGCAATCATTGAATCGTAATTAGGCGGAATCGTGTATCCTGAATATACGTGAGTATCTACACGTACTCCATGCCCACCTGGCGAGTGAAAGTTCGTGATCTTACCTGGAGAAGGGCGGAAGTTATTAAAAGGATCTTCTGCATTGATACGACATTCAATGGCGTGCATCTGCGGTTCATAATTTTTTCCCGAGATCGGAATTCCTGCTGCCACTTTAATCTGTTCTTTGATCAAATCAAAGTTGATGACTTCTTCCGTTACTGGATGTTCTACCTGGATACGGGTATTCATTTCCATAAAGTAGAAGTTACGATGTTTGTCAACTAAGAATTCGATTGTACCTGCGCCCTCATAGTTCACCGCTTTGGCGCCTTTGACAGCAGCTTCACCCATTTCTGCTCTCAACTCAGGAGTCATAAATGGAGATGGCGATTCTTCGATCAATTTTTGGTGACGGCGTTGAATTGAACAGTCACGTTCAGATAGGTGGCATACAGTGCCAAATTGATCACCTACAATCTGAAATTCAATATGACGAGGTTCTTCCACATATTTTTCAAGGTAGATTCCGTCATTACCGAAAGCTGCTGCTGATTCAACTCGTGCAGAATCCCACGCTGGTTCGAATTCTTCATCTTTCCAAATGATACGCATCCCACGACCACCGCCACCAGCAGTTGCTTTGATGATAACCGGATAACCGATTTCATTGGCTAATGAAATACCTTCTTTTACATTTGAGATTAAACCTTCTGATCCGGGCACTGTAGGAACACCAGCTTTTTTCATGGTATCCTTAGCACGGGATTTATCACCCATCTTCTCGATTTGTTCGGCCGTAGCACCAATAAATTTGATGCCATACTCTGCACATATCGCTGAAAAGCGCGCATTTTCGGATAAGAAACCATATCCTGGATGGATAGCATCAGCATTTGTCAGTTCGGCAGCAGAAATAATATTCGGAATGTTTAAGTAAGAATCTCTACTTGGCGGGGGACCAATACAAACGGCTTCATCCGCAAATCTTACGTGTAGGCTATCTCGGTCAGCAGTAGAATATACTGCAACACTTTTGATACCCATTTCACGACAGGTACGGATAATGCGCAGGGCAATCTCTCCTCTATTAGCAATTAATATTTTTTTGAACATTGTCTTGTATTATGAAGTTTGCAAAAAAATGTAGCCCTTTAGAGGCTACATATATTCATTTACGCAATTGTAAATTATTTAGGCTCAACTAAGAATAATGGCTGGTCGAACTCAACAGGTTGAGCATCTTCTACCAAAATCTTAACGATTTTACCTGAAACTTCAGATTCAATTTCGTTGAATAATTTCATCGCTTCAACGATACATAATACAGAACCTGTATTGATATCATCACCAACATTGATGAAAGACGGTTTGCCAGGGCCTGCCGAACGGTAGAATGTACCGATCATTGGTGATTTGATTGTAATCAAGTTTGCATCTGCATTTGTAGCTGGCGCTGCAGGACTAGCTACAGGAGCTGGTGCCGCCGCTTGCGCAACTTGAGGAGCAGCGATAGGGGCAGCAGCAGGAACAGAAGCTGTTACATACGTAGGCTCTTGATTTGTTTTTATTGTAATTTTAAAATCTTGCTCTTCAATCGAGACTTCATTCACACCTGATTTTGAAACGAATTTAATCAAGTCCTGAATTTGTTTGATATCCATACCCATAGTATTCTAGGTTTTGTTTGTTTCTAAAAAATTCTAACTGTCAAAAGTAATAAATTATACCATAAAATGGACAATTAATACGCCCATTTTAAATAGATGGATCCCCAAGTGAAACCACCGCCGAAAGCGGCAAGGATAAGATTATCTCCTTTTTTCAATTGCGATTCCCATTCCCATAAACACAAAGGGATTGTACCACTTGTTGTGTTGCCATATTTTTGAATGTTCACCATGACCTTCTCATCCGGCAATCCCACCCGCTCTGCTGTAGCATCAATGATACGTTTATTGGCCTGATGAGGTACCAACCACGCGATATCTTCAGATTTAAGATTGTTTTTGACCATCACTTCGTGCGCAACATCTGCCATATTGGTTACCGCAAATTTAAATACAGTACGGCCTTCCTGATAGGCATAGTGCAATCCTGCATCTACCGTTGCATGTGAGGCAGGGTTGAGTGAACCTCCACCTTTGATATTCAAAAATTGTCCCCCAGAACCATCGGTTTTTAAAATTGCATCTTGTATACCCATGCCTTCCTCATTAGGTTCCAGTAGTACACAACCACAACCATCACCAAATAGGATACAGGTATTGCGGTCTTGATAATTGATGACCGAAGACATTTTGTCTGCACCGACAACGAGTACTTTTTTGTGTGTACCAGCAATGATAAATTGCGTTGCCGTATTCAAACCGAATAAAAATCCTGAGCATGCAGCCTGAAGATCAAATCCCCAAGCATTGGTCGCTCCAATTTTATCGGCAAGAATATTAGCTGTGGCAGGGAACAGCATATCTGGAGTACTGGTACAAAAGATGATAAGATCAATATCTGTAGCAGCTATGCCTCTTTTTTTCAATAAACCTTGAACGGCAGGTACAGCAAGATCTGAAGTAGCAAGCCCTTCGCCTTTTAAGATGCGACGCTCTTTGATTCCCGTTCTGGAAACGATCCACTCGTCGTTAGTGTCGACCATTGTTTCCAATTCTTTGTTGGTTAGGATGTAATCCGGAACGTAACCATTTACAGCCGTAATTGCGGCGTGAATCTTTGACATAAATATTCTAATTGAAAATAGATCTGATGCTGTCAATGAACTTAGACTCGATCATATCTCTTGAAAATAAAACCATATTTTTAATGGCCTCAGGTGTCGAAATACCGTGGCCAATAATGACAGGAGCATTTACTCCCAGGATAGGGCTTCCGCCGTACTGTTCGTAGTTGAATCGGTCGAAAAAATCATCTTTAAAACCCTTTTTCAACGTTACTACATAAAATGATTCTGCAAGTTTCAAGACGACGTTTCCTGTAAATCCATCACAGACATATACGTCCGCATGGTCACTGAACAGGTCGCGACCTTCTGCATTTCCGATAAAGTTAATTTTGTCGTTGGCTTTTAGTAGGGGGTAGGTAGAGGTTGTTAGGATGTTTCCTTTTTCTTCTTCTTCTCCGATATTCAATAATCCGACTTTAGGGTTGGATACATTGAACACATGCTCGGCAAAGACACTTCCCAAGATTGCAAATTGGTTCAACATCTCTGGTTTACAGTCTGCATTTGCGCCGACGTCCAATAAGATCCCGAAGCCTGATTTCAATTTGGGAACGATGGATGCTATAGCAGGACGCAATACGCCTGGGATAGCTTTAACGCTGAACATCGAGCCCACGAGCATAGCGCCGGTGTTACCAGCAGAAGCGAACGAGTCGATTTCTTTGTTTTTTAAATAGTCAAATCCCTTCGCAATACTTGAGTTGGGTTTTTGAGTTATTGCTTTGGTTGGATGTTCACCCATTGCAATGATTTCTGGAGCCTCAACATATTCAAAGTCAGATGAATTCCCTCCGGCTTGATTGATTAATTGTTTTGTCTCTTCAGTTTTACCAAAAAGGACTATTTTTTGGTCTCCAGTAAGCTGCTTTTGTGCTTCAATAGCACCTGTTATCGTTGCTTTAGGAGCATAATCTCCTCCTAAAATATCTAAACCAATCTTCATCCGTTATTATTTAGTAAATCAATAATACGCAAAAAACATCCCAAAGTAAAGCAAATTTCTAAAATAGTGCTTGTCTGGGATGTTTTGGCGTTATGAAAGGTTTACCTTAGACAACAGCTGTATTTTCAATGATCAATTTACCGTTGTAGTACAAATTTCCGTCTACAGTATATGCACGGTGAGGTAAATGAACTGCGCCAGTTTCTTTACATACTGTCAAGCTTGGAGCTTCAGCTTTATAATGTGTTCTTCTTTTGTCTCTTCTTGATTTAGAAGTCTTACGTTTTGGATGTGCCATCTCGTATTCTTGTTTTAGTTATTTTTAATATTTCTCAATGCTTCCCAACGTGGGTCGATAATTTCTTCTTCTTTTTGTTCCTCTGATTCTGGCTCGCTTGTGAATAATGCGAGCATCTCAGGATCACATTGTATGCCTTGTCCCTGCTCTTCACATTTGACGATATAGGGAACAGCTAAATTAATGTATTCATACAATAGCTCAGCTATATCCAACTCATGGTCGCTTTTGGATAAAATCAATACCTCTTCGGTATTATCTGTCCAATCTTCATCCGTGAATTTGACTAATATCCGCTCTTGAATTGAAATCGGTGACATAAACTCTTTTAAACAGGTATCACAAGTCAACTGAATTTCACCTTGGATATCAAAATGCAATATCAACAGGTTCTCCTGTTTTTGCAACTCAACTTCTGCTGCCAGATTGCCATCTTTTACAATTGAATGTTCGTAGCAGTCAAAGAACTTTTTATTAATGTCAAACTCAAAATTGTGCTTTCCAGCGTTGAGCCCCGAAAAGGGAATTCTATATTGTTTTAGATGTTTCACAATCTTGCATTTGAGCCTGCAAAGGTATGTATAAAATCATTAGGATCGAAATATTTTTTTAAATATTCTAAGGCTAAGCTTTATACCGACCAATGATAGGGCTTATTCATAATAATTTTTGCCTAACTCTATCTTTTCGCGCCCATTTGCCATGCGCCATTTATTGGTGTCGCGCAGCGAATAAGCGCAGCCGCAATACTCCTGCATATAGAATTTCTCCTTCTTGGAGACTTCCAACATACGGGCCGAACCACCTTTCTTACGCCAGTTGAAGGTCCAATATTCCATACCTTCATGGCGTGAAGCCGCACGTAAACCGCAATCGTTAATTTGCTCCATATTTTTCCAGCGAGATATGCCCAGTGAACTTGAAATCACATCAAAGCCATTCGCAGCTGCATATTCCGCTGTTTTTTCAAAACGCATATCAAAGCACATTGTGCAGCGGATGCCTCTCTCAGGCTCTTGTTCCATCCCCTTGGCTAAATCAAACCAATGGTCTACATCATAATCTGCATCAATAAAAGGAATATGATGTTTTTCGGCAAATCGAATGTTCTCCTCTTTGCGTAAATCATATTCTTTGCGTGGATGAATGTTTGGATTGTAAAAATAAATCGTAAAATCGATATCTGAAGCAATAAGTGCTTCCATCACTTCTCCAGAACAAGGAGCGCAGCAGGAGTGTAAAAGTAATTTCTTACCTTCTCCAGGTAACGTCAATTTCTCCCTTACAAATTCCTTATTTTCCATAATCGTATATCCTAACAAAAACAAAGGCAATTTTAATCAAAAAGTAGCGAATTGACAAATATTTCCGTTTTACTTTGAAGGGGTTGCCCTTAAAAGAATCATATAAATTCATTTATATTCTACATATATTAGTAGATTTGTATGTTTAACGCAATACACTATTTTTAATAAAAAAATATGAAATTTTCGTTTCAATCCTGTATTATTATAGTATTCATCAGTATTATAGGTTTTGTCTCCTGTAAGAAATTGGATGATGAACCTACAAACGAAGGACGAATCACGCAGATATCGAGATTGTATATTTCCTTTTTGGATTATGATCCGAATAATTCTTCCCTGAAGAATATGATGATTGTTGACCCAGCAGATACCAACAATTTGGATAATATCTATCAATATCTATCTCCGGCTAAAGGGGGCGGGCCGATTCTCTTTGATGCGAATGCCAAGGCCGTCTTCCAGGCAAGTATTACACCGCAGGATACATTTTTACAAGTTATTCCATTTGCAAATGATATCTATGGGATTCCTGGTACTTCAGGCGCAATTGGATACCGTGGTTTTACCAATGTCATAGGCTTGGCCTACTACACGTTTTCGCAACAAAATAGTGCTACTTCAGCGACGACGATTCCGTTTCTTTTAGCCGCGACAAATCGTGGAGCCGGTAGCTCCATGTTGTATGCCATTAGTACACCTTCTGGGAAGGTTGGCTCCAAGGGTGGGGCCCCTATTATTGACAAGCAGATAAATCTGGGAACTGTTATCCCGAGTTCGATGACCTTGCTCAATGGTAGCGATAACAATGATAAGTTAGTAGTTATAGGTTTTAATAGTGACGGCTCGGGTAAGGGAAGTGGATTTGCTGTTTATGCCAATCTTCAACAACAATTGATTAATCAGGCGCGTGATACAATTATTGAATCAGATAAATTCAAGCCTATGATGAAAGTCTATATCAAAGGAAGAACACAATTGGGCCCTGTATCTTATGCACCCAATAAGGGCTTATTCGCGGTAACATCGGGTAAAGAAGTGTTATTTTTTAAAAATCCAACCGCTTTGTTTAGTGGGACTACAGTCAAAACAGATGTCGAACCTGATTATGTTGTCGGTGGCGCAAATACGGGCTTAGAAAAACCATGGGGAGTAGCAATTGATGATCGGGCCAACGAAGGAAAATTCTTTTATGTTTCTGATCTAACGAATCGTACAATTTCACGCTTTCCATTGTTAGAAGAAGGCAACATACAACCCAATATCACAGCGAAAACGTACGGAAGTCTAAATCCAAATTATATCTTTTTGGATGGACGTTCGACTACAAATTTTTAATAAATAGTTTAAGCAAGCAGTTCAAACAGTGTTCTGATTTCCTGTTGCTTGCTTGAACTTTCATGCTCTTCGTAGGCAGACATCAAATTTCGTAAAGCACGTTTAATGATTGTGGCATTATCGCAGGGATAGGTAAACGCTCTATCGGGACTTAGGTTCAGTTGCTTCAAAAATGAATTCACATCACTTTTTTGCATTACCTGACCCCGGTTAAATGCATTGATGTAAAATAAAACTTGTTCATTCCCTTCTTCGTCCATATCCATATACGCCAACACAAAATGCTTTGGTAAATTAATGCCATAGATCGGAATGTCCAGTTTTTGTGCAATGATGCTATAGATACAAGATAAGGTTAGGGGATTTCCTTTTTTTGTGTCCAGTACCTGACCAATATAGGAGTTCTGTGGGTGATGATAGTCCTTTGTATTCCCAGCTAAGCCGAAAGACCCAAAAAGAACGTGGTTCATCAGGTTAACTTTTTCCAGCGGAGTCATGTCGTAATGCAGGCCTCGCCATACCTCAGTTTTGAGGTCTTCTATAGCCAAAACAATTTTATGGTTTTCATAAGAAGGATATTGATAATTATTGAGGATAATTAATCCTTCCAGTAGATTGAATGAGTTGCTCAGGTTCCAGATCTGTAACTCGTTTTTGGTCTGATCAAATTGAATTTCATGAATGATATTTTCCAGACGTCCTTGTATATGGGGATCGAAGCTCGATTCCCAAAATTTTTCTAAATAGGGTACAATCTCAGGACCTTGGCTTTTTAACTGGTGTTCCACTTCCTGAATAATCTGTTGGTCGGTGTCGTCCAACAGGGATATTAGCGATTTCAACTCTCTCTCATTCATCCTAACGAAGTTAAAAAATTGATTCGAGAAATAGTATACAAAAATCCCCCTCCCAGTAATTTACTCACCGGGCAGGGATTATTTAGGTTAAATTGGCGTACAATTATTTGAGCTGACCATCCAGCATATTGACAACTCTTTTACCGTATTCTGCATTCTTTTCCGAATGCGTTACTTGTATGATCGTCACACCGTCATCGTTGAGCTGTTTAAATAGATCCATGATTTCTTCACCCTGTTTGGAGTTTAAATTACCCGTAGGTTCATCGGCCAGTAATAATTTAGGCGAACCTGCTAATGCACGTGCAATACCGACAATCTGTTGTTGCCCCCCAGATAACTGCGCTGGAAATAGGTCTTTCTTTCCAACGATGCCAAAACGATCGAGCATATCGGCCACAATGGCTTTTCTTTCTTTGCTTGAAATGTCTTTATAGATCAAGGGCGTTTCGATATTTTCGTATACAGTCAATTCATCCAAGAGATGATAGGCTTGAAATACATAGCCAATATGGGACTGGTAAAGCTGCGTTCTTTTTTTCGCTTTCATTTCCAATACATTCTCTCCCATAAAGATATATTCACCTTCATCAGGTTCATCAAGCATACCGATAATATTCAGCAGGGTCGATTTTCCAGACCCCGATGGCCCCATGATGGAGATAAAATCGCCTTCAGCGATATCGAGACTTACATCTTTAAGGACGAATGAGCGTGTACCACCTACATTATACCACTTGAATAAATTTTTTAATTGTATCATTTTTTAATATTGAGATCTTAGATATTCGCATTTATATTTTTTCTAGTAGCCACAATAGGTAATCGATTGCAGCGTAAAGACTGTCATTGGTTCTATTCCTTTTTTATTATTCTTCCCGCAGACTGTCTACTGGATTTGTTTTTGCAACTTTTATAGATTGAAAGCTGATGGAAAATAATATCAACATAAATATGCAAAATATTGAGATCAAAAACGACCACCAGAACAGCTGAAGTGAATTCCATTTATCGTAACTGCTCTCTCGATTGATGTATTGATAGGAAAAAATAAAACCGGTAAAACCCAGTGTCAATCCAATTATATTTAGAAGAGTAAATCCTTTGTTCTTTACAAGTTTACGCCAAGCCAGTTTGAAATCATTTTGTGCCATTTTACGCTGGAAGTGCATGTTTAAACCAATACTGACTATTTCACCTAATTGAAAAATGCAATCCCCTTGCCAGTGTTGTAATTGTTTTGTTATAAGTATTTTATGTTGTAATTATCTTGTTTTTGGATGTCCGATTTCGGACAGTTTTCGTTCACAATCGAACATTCTTTGCGCTTTAGCCATTGGCTCATTGCCCACCACGCAACAGGTGTGGCAATGACGAAGGCAACAAACACCAATTTTATAAAGTCTCCAGACAGCAGTTTCAGTAATCTCATCGTACTTGCGCCAAGCACCTTCCGCACACCGATTTCTTTTGTCCGTTGTTGTGTCACATAGGTGGCTAGTCCAAAGAGACCGAGGGCAGCTACAAAAATGGCGGCGATTGCAAAACAGCTGAATATATTTTTCGTCCGTTCAACATCTTTATAAAGTGAAGCAAAGCTCTCATCCAAAAAACTGTAATTGATCTTTTGATTGGGTGAAAATTTATTCCATACACTGTTCATTCCTTTCAGGGTCTGCTGTAGGTTTTCGGGTTTAACTTTAATGGATAAAAGTGAGGGATACCCCCGTAATACCATGCATAAGCCAGCGTATCCTTTACCTTTCAGCGACTCAAAAATAAAATCATCCACAACACCAACGACTGTCCAGGTATCGCCATTGGTTATTTTTGCTCCGATGGGATTTTTTATGGTCAGTTGCAATCCGAAGGTCTCCAAGTAATCCTGGTCAATCTCCCAGAACTGTCCCTGTGTCGCCATATCGATCTCCCGTCTGCCCGCATTCCAAAATGGATTGCCGTTTCTTTTGGCACCATCAATGGGAACTGGAATAAAATCGCCTAAGGAAACGGAACTTACATTTGCAATGGACTTCAACTCATTTTTAAGGCTTGGAATCTGATTCCCCAATGTACCAATACCTCGGAGGATAATGACCTGTTCCTTTTTGAAACCTAAATCTTTTTCAAGGATATAACGTATCTGTTGATTGGTCGCCAAGGCACTTACAATAAGGATGATTGACGTCGCAAACTGAAAGACGACAAGCCCATTTCTGAATAATGAAGATTTGGCTCCGGTGGTCTTATTTTTCAATGCGGCAATCGGTTTAAATCGGGATAGATAAAAAGCTGGATAGATTCCGGCCAGGCTGCCGATAATCAGTATTGCCAATAATAAAGATGGGAAAAAGTAAGGGGATGTCCATGGGATGGTGAGGGACTTATTGGCGAGACTGTTGAATATGGGCAACAAAAACCAACTCAACAATAGACCAACAAGCAAAGACAATACACTATAACAAATTGCCTCGAGCATGAATTGTCCGATCAATGATGTCCTTGTCGAACCAATTGTCTTCCGGATGCCAATTTCTTTGGACCTTGTAGCGGCATTGGCGGTCGATAGGTTCATAAAATTGATACAGGCAATCAAAAGAATTAACAATGCGACGATTGCAAAAGTCCAAACCATGCGGATATCTCCCCGATGCGGCTTTAATTTAACGTAGACCGTGTAATTATTGCTCAGCCATTTTGAGGCTGTACGATATCTAACAGTTTTTCGTACAATACCTCACAGATCATCTTATTAAAGGGCTCTAGGAAGGTATCCTAGTCCTTAATCTCTTTCAGTTGGAGATGTTCGCAAAGTTCAAGCATCATTTTGGCCGGATCTGTATCAATGGCTAGAGCAATCAAATACATTTCATCTAAACGTAATTTAGCGGTCTCGGTCATGGTCAATTCGTTAATTCTCGCTTTACTCAATCCTGTTTTGCGGGCAATCTGGGATTTATTCACAGATTTCTTCGCTAGAAATTCGCCTAGTTTTGTCATCCTTTTATTTTAATAATCTGTCCTTTTGTATAGATAAATATAGATAATGTTATTTTTATTTATACAAATGTTTTTGTTTTTGCAATATTTTCTATTTCTTTGTATCGAAAATCTATATTGTTTCAATGTACCAATTATGAAAACAGCGAAAATTCAAAAAACTTACACCAATTATAAACTTTCATTCCCTTTAGCTAAATAACAGTTTGCTCGATTTAAATTTGCACAACTACGGCTTATTTTTTCTTATCCATCCCGCAAACTATCTACGGGATTGATGCGGGCTGTCTGGAATATCCGGATAGCAATAATCGTTAATGTCGTCAAACCCATAAACAATCCCGTGAAAACAAAGAGAGCAATCGGAACATCGATATGGTAGTAAAAGTTTTCCAGCCATTTGTGTATAAACCACCATGCTATGGGCAAAGCGATCAGAATTGCTATCAGCAGGAGTAAAATAAATGATTTGGAAATCATATAGGTGATCGTATTTACCGAAGCACCGAGCACTTTACGGATACCAATTTCTTTTACTCTTCGTTCTAACGTATAAATGGCAATGGCTACGATCCCTAAGATAGCAATCAGCATACTAGCTCCTGTAAAAAGTGCCAATTGTTGGTACTGCTTTTTCTCTTTGTTATACTGATGCTGTACCTGATCTTCCTGCCAGTTGATCTGCGCTATCCGGTTAGGGAAAAAGTTGTTCCAGGTGCTGTTTACCAGTGCTAAAGCTTCCTTTTTCTTACCTTCTTCTACGCGGATAAGCATACAGCTGCCTTCCCATTCATTTTGCGCTTTAATCGCAAAAGGACCGATCGGAAACTTTAGACTTGCTCCGTTGAACTCTTTAAATATGCCTACGGGTGTATTGTTTAAAGGCTCATTGCTCTTATTAAGTTTTAAAGACAGCCGTTGGGCGGTCTGTTCGGAAACGAGCATATTGGTAAAGACCTGTTGCCCGGCCTGTATCGAATCCGTAAATGGCCTATCCAGCGCATAGTCCGCACTTAAAGGCCGGCCATTCAGGAGCTTTATACCCATTGTTTTGATGTAATCATAATCCGCATAGACAAATACAACTGGGAGTTCTTCGTTCGGATTGATAGGGTCTTTTACTGTTTTAAAATCTACACTGCCACTAAAGGGCGTCCAGCTTGTGAGACTGACCGAAGAAATATACGAATGTTTTAATAGCTCTTGTTTGAACGCCTGATCTTTTCCCTCCCAGGAGGTATAATTGATGGTCAAGAGATTTTTGGGGGCATAGCCAAGATCTTTGTTGTACAGGTAATGCAATTGTGCCCGCATGGACACCATACAAATCGCTATGACGATGGCAATGGCAAACTGTACAATCACCAGCACTTTGGTAAATGCCATATTTAGCGGGAGCTTGAAGAAAGAAAGCTGTTTCCGAAGTTCTAGGGACGGCCGTGTTTTTGATAGTGACAAGGCCGTAGGTAGGCTACAAAGCCAGCCCAGAATGATCCACATGGATAGCAATCCAACAAACATGAATAGGGAATGTTGGTAGCTCATGGTCAATGGATGTTCTAAATAGTGTTCAAATGCAGGACTGATAAGCACGTAACTCAAAAATGCAATCATAAAAGAGCCGGCAAAGAGTATGGTACTCTCTAGGCCCATTTGTAGGATCACATTTTTTCGGCTTGCTCCCAGTACTTTGCGTATACCGATCTGCTGTGTGCGTTTGAGTGCATGGGCAAAGCTCAAGTTGATATAATTGATACTGACCAATACAAGGATCAAGATCCCTATTCCTGCTAGCAGATAAATGTCTTGCATCGGGTTTTCCCAACCTGTAATACTTCGCAAGTGTATATCTGTGATGGGCTCAATAAAAAGATTGTGCTCTTTCGTCCAATCACCTAGTTTTTGCGTATTATACCACTTGTTTATCTTGTCTGAAAAACTTTGAACATCAGTTGTACTTTTGAGCAATAGAATTTGTGTTTGTAACGAACCACTTTTTTCGGGATTGAATTCATTCACCTTAGGCATCAGCACGAAGGCTTCTGCCTGGAAGGAAGAGTTATGGGGCATATCCTCAATAATGGCATTAACATAATAAGCTTCGGGTTCCCCTTCTTGAGGTTTATTGTAGAATGTGCTACCGAGCACGTCTTTGCCACCGAAGTATTTTTGTACCCCAGAAGCTGTCAATGTGATATTTTTTGCTCCGGAAATAACCTGTTTCGGATTACCTGCGATGATTTTTGTATCAAAAAGATGGAAAAAGCCGCTGTCGACTTCCAGCGTATTGATTTCGGTAAATTGCCCTGAGCGCTTGTTTATTGTTAATTTTGGTGAAAATGAATTGATTGAAGTATAGCCAAGTACTTCTGGGAAATGAGCTTTTAATGTTGCAGAGATACCTTCAGGAGCTCCCGAATTATTGTTTGTGAATCCTTTCTGCGTTTCTTTGGGCACAATTCGCATTCTGTAGAGCGCTTTGGAGTTGCTCCATTGTCTGTCGTAGGAAAGCTCATCAACGACAAGTGAACTGATTAGCATAAAAACCAGCAGGGCAATCGTTAAACCAACGAGGTTTGATAGCGAATAGATACGATTGCGCATCAATGTCCGCCAGGCGGTTTTAAGATGGTTCTTTATCATAGGGTTAATATGGATTGGTTTCGTAAATTATTCATCTCGTAATTTTTCAACGGGATTAAACCGAGTTGATCGAAATACAATAATGCCCACCAATAAACTCAGCAAACCAATCAAAGTCCCCAATGGTAACAAGTAGGTAAACGCATTGATTTCTATTCTGATAATGTAATTTTGCAGCCAGTATTGCATCAATAGATAACTCAGTGGAACTGTCGTTAATGCCGCAAATAGGAAGATTCCGTAGTACTCTTTCGAAAAGAGCAACATCAAATGTGCTAGGGAAGCCCCAAGTACTTTACGAATGCCGACTTCTTTATTGCGCAGATGGATGGAAAGCGATATTAATCCGGTAAGTCCCAATACAACAATCAGCAGCGAAACAACCGTAGCAATCTGGGAAGCGCGATGCAACTGCAGCTCAGTTTCATATAAATTTTTGATACGTTCATCCATAAATTGATATTCGAATGGAGCATCGGGCAACAACGTTTTCCACTTTTTTTCGAGTTGTTGTACTGCATTGGAAAGGGAGCCTTGCTGTAAACGGATGCTAAAGTATCGATATTGTAAGCTTTCCTGTACATCTGTCCAGACGATAGGAGGAGAGGCCTGATGAAGTGAATTGGCAACAAAATTGTCTGCAACGCCCACAATAGTCATTTTGTAACTGGGATCAGCCAGAGCAATTTGCTGACCAATAGCTTGCTCGGCATTTTTAAAACCAAAATCATTCATGGCCTTTTTATTGATAACAACTGGATTGTTATTCGCATTGGCAACATAGTTTTTAGGGAGAAAAGTTCCAGCAACTAGTGGTATCTCATACGTTTCCAAAAAATGACTATCACTTGTAATCCGTTGTACCTGGATTTCTCTGTCATCTGTCGTCCCGAAGGCAGGCTGCATATTGGACCCAAGCAATCCGGGAGTTTCATAAGATAAGCTTATTGATTTTACTTCTGGCTGTTGGCTGAGTTCCTGTTGTACGGTCTCCATTTTGCGAACACCATTTACGGACCAATCTCTAGGTACCTGAACGGTTAATAAGTAGTCTTTGTTGTAGCCTAGATTGCTATGGAGAAATAGATCCACTTGTTTGGAAATAATTAAGGTGCAGACAAGCAGGAGCAAGGCTACCCCAAATTGAAAAAACAAAAGAATTTTTCGGACCAGCTGTTTGCCCCCCAGCGTCGAAAACTGGCTTTTGACTGCCGGAAGTATTGCGACATTGGAAAGTTTAATGGCAGGATAGAGCCCCGCTGATAGACCAATGAACAACGTCATTATAACCAGTAGACCAAAAAAGTAAATCGGTAATTCCACCAACGAGGGTAGCTTGCGCATCAAGACATGTTCGAAGATTGGACTTGTGATGAAATAAATTGGAAGACTGATCAATGCTGCTATGGCCACAATCAGAATATATTCGGTCATCAGCTGTCTAATAAGCTGCATGCGAGATGATCCCATCATCTTTCGAACACCGATTTCCTTTAATCGCGTAATGTGCTGAGCAATACTAAAATTGACGAAATTGATGATGGCCATGATCAAGATGAAGATGGCAGTCCAAACCAGCGTCTGTATCATTTTACGGACGGCCCCTTGGTTGTCATCCAAATAATAAGTTTTCAATGGTTTTAGATCAGGGCTATATTCACTGGAAAATTCCTTATCGGTATTTTTTCTTACCAACGTTTCAATGGCGGCATCTACACGATTCAAGCTTACACCTGGTTTCAATTCGATGTAACCGGCAATATAAGGGTTATTCCAATTGTCTATCGATCGGCCAAAGAATTGCTCATTGATGATCGGTAAAAATATGTCGGCATGCATATTCTTTGTGAGATCCATAATGGCATTTTGAACATCGGATTTGATGATTGCTGTAATTTCAAAATCCTGCTTTTCACCCTTGAAATTTTTTATCTGTAGCGATTTGCCGAGTACATCCACATGCCCGAAATATTTTATGGCTGCTTTGTCACTTATAACAACTGAAAAGGGATTATTTAAAGCCGTATTGGCATTGCCCGCCAGAATATGAAATCCGAACATCGTCAATAGACTGGGATCTCCAAGAGACATGCCTTCTTCATGTACTGTCGCACCGTTTGCTACGATACCGGTCAATCCATCAATCCGATAATAATTAGAGACCAGATTGGGATACTCCTCATATAAAGCTTTTGGGAGTGCCCCTAATGTAGTTAAGTTAATACCAAATCCTTCTTTCTTATACTTGCTTTGCAACAAAAATTGCCGATCAATATTTTTGATATTGCTATTCACTTGATGTACATCCCATACATAGGCGCTCACAAGTAGTAGAAAAGTAATACCGCAGGTCAATCCAATTAAATTGATCAGATTTTGCACTTTTTTCTTTCCGATATTTCGCCAAGCAATCTTGAAGTTTGTAAAGTTCATTGTCTTAAAATATGAATTTATTTTGTTCGTGGAGCTGCTGATACCTTGTGCTCTACTTGAAAAATTAAGAATACAAATGTTTAGCCAAGTAATTATCCTGTTGATCATTAACGGATTGCATTTTTGATTCTTTTACTCGCTGTTCGATATCGGACAGTGAGTTGTTCATAGTGGATCAATTAAATTATCTTTATTCATCACGCAAACTATCAACGGGATTTACTAAAGCGGCCTTAATCGTTTGATAACTTATAGTAGCCATACTGATTAAAATGGCCATCAATCCAGCAATGGCAAAGTAATACCAATGGATCGCTATTCGATAGCTATAATCTTGCAACCACTTGTCCATTGCCCACCACGCGATAGGCGTCGCTATAAAAATAGCGATAACGACAAGCTTGATGAAATCAATTGAAAGTAAAGAAGTTACTTGGGTGACACTTGCACCAAGAACTTTGCGAACAGCAATTTCTTTCATGCGCGTTTCCGCCATGTACGCGATCAGTGCCAGTAATCCCAAACAGGAAATAAAGATCGTCAATCCTGCAAAAACCAGCGCTAATGTACCTATAGCCTTTGTTTCCTTAAACTTTTGTTCATAGGTTTTGTCAATGAACTGATATTCAAATGGGTAATCTGGGTTGAATTTTTTAAAGATAGTTTCAATTGTTTTTAAGTTGTCTGCGATGTTATTGTTTGTATTTAAACGATAATGAATCGTTGTAAACCAAGCCCTTGGGCCCAAAATAACCATAGGTTTTTTATCCCCAAAAGGCGATCCCATAATAAAATCTTTGACAACGCCAACGACTTTCCATTTGGTGCCATCGCCATCCACAATGCTATTTACAGGGTTTGTAAGATGAAGACTTTTAACGGCAGACTCATTTAAAATTAATGCAGTACTGTCTGTTGCAAATTTATATATGTCGATATCACGCCCTTGAATCAAAGTGAGACCAAGATTTTTTACCGCATTAGCGTCCGTACTAAAGCGGTTGTAAGAAATTCTTTTGTCCTCTTCGGTCGGTGTACCGGACGTAAATCCCCAACCATTGCTATAAAAGTCTGTTACTGGCGACATGTTCTTCGATACAGAGACAACAGCATTGCTGGCCAAAAGCTCGTCCCGGAGGATTTTATAATTCTTTTCCAAGTCACCTTTAATACTGCTGTAGAGCAAACCATTTTCATTATAGCCGCGGTCGCGCTGTTTAGTATACTGGATCTGTTTTGCCACAATGACTGTAGCGATAATCAATATAATAGCGAGGCTGAACTGTATAACAACGAGTATTGAACGAATGTTAAACCCTTTACTCTTCGAAACAAATTTTCCTTTCAAAGTTTTGATCGGTTGAAATGAGGAAAGGAAAAAGGCTGGATAAGTACCTGCTAATATCCCTGTAAACAGTGCAAATGCGAGTAGAAAAAGCCAGGTCTGTAGGCTCAATAAGGAAAGACTAAGATTTTTACCAACAAGATCATTGAAAAAGGGCAGCACTATAAAGACGAGTAAAGTTGCGAGAACCATCGCAATTAAACTAATCAGCATGCTCTCAACGAGAAATTGAGCCATTAGGCTTGCCTTACTTGCACCAATTACCTTACGGACACCAACCTCTTTTGCGCGACGCTCAGAACGTGCTGTGCTTAGGTTCATAAAATTGATGCTGGCTACTAATAAAATAAAAACACCGATCCACGCAAAAAGCTTGACAATATCAATCCGTCCCGAAGTATAATTTCCACCTTTACCATTGTTATACAGAAAAGAATCGGGATAAGGAAAAGCAAAAATCTCCCCTGTGTTTTTCGCTGATAAGCGACCCTCTGCCTTATTGCTGGCATTGATATGATCCCTTAAATAGGTCTTGATCTTACTATTAAATGCTGTTAAAGAAGCACCATCTTTTAATAAGACATAAGTACTTATTGAATTATTGCTCCAGTTGTCATCCACATAACCAATTATTTTTGCATATTCAAAAGGAAGAAGTATGTCAAATCTGAAACTTGAATTACTCGGGATATCTTTGAGAACAGCTTGTACATCAACTTGATTGACCGAATCTATTCTAACCGATTTGCCTATTGGATCCTCATCGCCGAACAGCGACTTTGCATAGCTTTCAGTAAGAACAACACCTTTTGGGTGATCAAATTTAACATTCTGTTCGCCTTTCATAAAAGGAAAGGAGAACATCTTGAAAAATCCGGGATCGACAAAAACTGTGTTTGCAATAAGCTTCTTTTCTTTAAATGTCGTTAAAAATTCGTGTCCCTCATTGTATCGTGTAAACGCTTCGATATCTGGGAAATCAGCGGCCAATGAGGGCCCTAATATTTTAGGTGTATATGCCCAGGCCGATTTATCGCCCTTAAATTCATCACGATTACTCAAGACATGGAGGCGATTCCCCTTTTCATGAAAGCGGTCCATCGTCAACATGTTCTGTAACCAAAGCACTATAAGCAATGCTCCGGCCATACCTATTGCCAACCCGATGATGTTAGTCATAGAAAACGATTTATTCTTCATTAGGTTGCGCCATGCTATTTTGATGTAGTTGCTTATCATAATTATAGTTTCCCTCTATTTGTTTTTAAAGTTGATTTAAAAGCCTAATTTTATCTATTAACTGTACTTAGCCGCTATTCATCTCTTAATGCCTTCACCGGATTACTGCTTGCAGCTCTAATTGCTTGGCTGCTGACAGTAATGAGAGCGATCAGTATGGCGGAGGCTCCAGCTAAACTAAATGTCCACCACTGTATTTCAATGCGATAGGAGAAATCCTGAAGCCATTTATTCATAGCCCACCACGCAATAGGAGATGCAATTAAAATGGCAATGACGACAAGTTTGACAAAATCTCTAGATAACATTGCTGTAATTCCTGAGACGGATGCACCAAGTACTTTGCGTATACCAATTTCTTTTGTTTTCAATTCGGCCATATACGATGCAAGTCCAAATAGACCTAAACAGGAAATGGATATGGCTAATAGCGAAAAGATAAATGCTAACTTAGCCGTCTGTTGTTGATCGCCGAATTTTGAAGCGAACTGTTGATCAACGAATTTGTATTCAAAAGGATAAGCTGGATTGAATTTCTTAAGCGTCTTTTCAATTTGATTCAACTGATCGCTAAACGATGATGTAACATTGACCCGAATAACCATGTTAAATAGCCAATTTTTGTTCGCAGATATTAACAATGGAGAGACGGGATTATAGGGAGATCCGCTAATGTGATCATTGATAACACCAACAATCGTATATGTCTTATCGCCCCATTTTAAGTAATTGCCAACCGGATTTTTGAGATTCATTTCTCTAATGGCAGCTTCATTGAGCAATATTGACGAGCTATCAGCTAGCATTCTACTATAATCGATATCTCGGCCTGCTATAAGTTTTAATCCAAGCGTCTTCACAAAATCACTTTCTGTTTTTCCAAGATTGAAGACGATTTTATTGCCTTGTTCAGGAGTAGCACCCTCCCATAGAAAACCTCCGCTCGTATTCGATGCATTTTGTGTGATAGACCAACCGGTGCGTGTCACCGACTGCGCTATGTTGGCGCTGATCAGCTCCGATTTAATTGCTTCGTAATTTTTTTCCATATTACCTTCCATTGGTATTTCGATCAGCTGTGAACTGTTGTAACCGATATCACGTTGCGCAGCATAATTGATTTGCTGTCGTACAATCATAGTCGCTATAATCAGTATGATCGCAATACCAAATTGGAAAATGACCAGTAGTTCTCTAAAATTCAACACAAACTTTTTGGAGTGGCTTATCGGTTTCAGTGTTTTAACGGGCTTAAATGCAGATAGGACAAAGGCAGGGTATAATCCGGCCAATGTGCCTGTAAAAAATGTGAATCCGGCTAACGATATCCAGATGATTGGATCTGTTAAGGAAAATGATAAAGGCCTGTCTAATATTTTATTAAATAAGGGCAATATACCGATGGCCATACCAATAGCGATTAGTCCAGAAATAAGTGCTAATAAGACCGATTCAGTAAGGAATTGGGCAATCAGGTTGAAACGTTGGGCGCCCACCACTTTGCGAACCGCAACCTCTTTTGCTCTTTTCTGACTTCTTGCCGTACTGAGATTGATAAAATTGATGCAGGCGATCAGCAAAATTAGTAGGCCAATACCACCAATCAGTTTGACTTGGTCTATCTTTCCCCCCACAGGTATTCCCTGTTCGAATTTCGAGTAAAGATGCATTTTTGACAAAGGATATAGGAAAAGCGATCCTTTTGAGATATTGTTCGTTTTTTTTGTGATAAAACCGATCAGTTTTTCATTGAAAGCTTCTATATCAACACCCTTTTTCAGCTGCACAAAGGTGTAAAATGAATTGGAAGTCCAATTCGGAGAGTAATTCTCCGGTTGAGCCAAGGGGATTAAATAGGTAAAATCAAAATTTGTATTGCTCGGCAAATCCGCGATTACAGCAGTTACTTTATAAGGCTCTTTATCGTCGAGCATAACTATTTTATCCAAGGGGTCGACATCGCCAAAGATATTTCTTGCCAGGCTCTCCGTGAGAACAATACTTTTATTGTCTCCTAACGCGTTGTTGTTATTTTCCCTAAGGATTTTGAAATCAAACATTTGTATAAAGGCGGGGTCAACTTCGTTTCCTTTAGATTTTATTTTTTTCTCATCGAAAGACAATAATCTATTGGAGCTCCAATAAATTCGTGCAGCGTGTTCTACCTCTGGATATTCAGCTTCCAGTGCTGGTGATGCGAGGCCCGACGTAACTTGTTGAAGTTTAATTTTTCCCTCGTCTTCATATTTGTTCCAAAGTTTATAAAGACTGGTATTATTGCTATAAAAATTGTCAAATTGAAATTGATTTTGTATCCATATTCCGATAATCAATACGGCAGTCATGCCGATGGACAACCCAATGATATTGATTGCGGAATAACCTTTATTCTTCCAAAGGTTACGCCAAGCTATTTTGATATAATTCTTAAGCATTTTTTGTTTCGATTATCGATAAATAGCAAGAGAGAAATTTACAGAGTCTCTCGGGTGTTATCTATCGGATGTATTAGTTAATTAGTCACGTTAATAATTACTCGTCTCTTAAGCTATCAACTGGGTTCAGAATCGCAGCTTTTACAGTTTGAAAACTGATGGTTATAAATGATACAAACAATGCGCTGATTCCAGCCAATATAAATACCCACCAATCCAACGTAATATGATAGGCAAAATTCTCAATCCAGCGATGCATAGCATACCATCCCAATGGTACACTAACTAGCAGGGCAGAGCAGACTAAAACCATGAAGTCGAGGCTTAATATCTGGACAATTTTGATTGTTGAAGCACCTAATACTTTACGTATTCCTATTTCCTTAAAACGTTGTTGCACGGCGTAGGCCGATAATGCAAATAGTCCCATACAGGCAATAGCAATGGTAATGATGGAAAATAACTGCATTACTCGTGTTGTTTGCTGATCTTTGAGATATAACTTATTATAATCATCATTGAGAAAGTGATACTCAAAACTGTTTTTTGAATCAATATCTTTTATAACAGCTTTTATCTGCGCAAGAGCATCTTTCACCGGCGATGTCGGATTGAGTCGAATAAAAATATTGCCGAAATAATCATATTCTGGAAAGAGTACGATCGGCTTAACCTCACTATGTAGCGAAGCAAAGTTAAAACTTGCGACCACCTGCTTAATCATTCCTTTACGCCCGTTTAGGTTGATTTTCTTTCCAATTGCTTGTTGGGGTGTAAACCCCATAGCGGATGCCGCTAGCGTATTTACAACGAAACCATATTCGGGTGAGACTGTATCCTGTGCACGTAAGATATCCGTATCTGATAGCGGTTCACCGGCTACAGACTGAATGTGAAAAACAGAAACAAAATCTTTTTCAATCGGAATTGCCGTGACATCCATATCAAAATCATTGGGTTGGCCTTCTACTTCACTGACGCTGTAGCCACCTTGGATATTGACAGGATTGTCATACGAAGCGGTAACGCCCTGGACACTATTGAGCTGCATTAACTTTTCTTTTAATAGCTGCCTTTCTTTATTTTGCCATCCTCGGCCATCAATGACCAACATATCAGAGCGATCCAATCCGGTGTTTTTAGACTGGATAAAATCCATCTGCCTACCGGCGAATAAGGTGCAGATAATAAAAAATATAGAGATACTGAATTGAAAAGTAACGAGTACTCTACTCAGAGATATACCATTTTGTTTTTCAGTCAATTTTCGTTTAAAAATCGAAATAGGTTTTGAGCTTGCTATGGAATAGGCTGGCCAGCCGCCCGAAAGCAGAGTTATAAACACTATAAATGTAGCCAAAACTGCATAAAAGCGGGGATCGGCCCATATCGTCAATTTTATCTCAGCGCCCATAAACGAACTAAATACCGGTAATAAGAGTACAGTTGTCAAAAGACTAAAGCCAACAGCTAGAAAGACCATGATACTACATTCAAAGAAGAATTGAAAGAATATCGTTTTCTTTGCAGCACCTAGTACTTTCTTGACACCGATTTCCTTTTTACGTTCAAGCGCATGTGCTAATACCAAATTTGTAAAATTGATACAGGTTAAAATAATAAGCGCAGCACCTAATGCCATTAAAATATAGATATAAGTGATGTTTCCTGTACCTGCTGCTTTGGAGTGGAGATGGATATCGGTCAGCTTTTCCAGGATAAATCGAAATTGATAGCCTTGTTTTGTCGCTTCGGCGAATTTTGATTTAGTCATTTGATCCAATTTCTGTTGGATCAAGCTGAACTGATCTTTATTTTTTAAGAGCGCTATGGTTACATCATTTGCAGAAGACCATGCTATTTCTTTGTAGCGTTCTAATCCCTTATTGGAAAGGAGTGCGGAGAAGTTCAGCTGTGTATTCGTGGGCAAGTCTGCGATAATGCCTGTGATTTTCCAGTTGACTTTGTCAATGGATAGTGTCTGACCGATGGCCGACTGCTTGGGAAAATATTTCTCTGCGAGTTTTTTTGTCAAGACAATCTGATTTGGTTCTGCCAAGGCTGATTGTGAATCACCTTCGAGAAAGGTATAACCTAACGTTTTAAAAACATTCTGGTCAGCATACAGCAGGCCTTTTTCAGTTATTAGTGCTTCTTTGGATTCTATTTTGCCGCCTTTGGAATAGCTGTAGAATCTGGTTGCTTGTTCTACATCCGGAAATTCAGCCTGCAATGTAGGCGCTAAGCCTGTTGGTGTTACGGCAGAGTTTACTTCTTCGGTGCTATTGGGTGATTTATAGGTGAGGCTAATATAAGCTAGGCGGTCAGCGTGGGGAAAGAAACGTTCATAGCTCGATTCATGGTATATATATGCCGCCAATAATAGAAAACATGTTATTCCTATACTAAGTCCAAACATATTTAGAAGAGAAAATCCTTTGTTTTTTCTAATATTTCGCGAAGCGATTTTAAAATAATTCTTTACCATGGTTATGCGTATTTAGACTGTTAATTAGGCTATATTCTTGTCACATAGTTCGCTTTAGTAGAAGGCTGTGTTATTAGACAAATAGCAAAGTCAGTTAATTCAATTCGTCTGCCATAAATATAATGTATTGATTTTTAGGTTTTTGATGTGTTTTTGTGGTGGTTTTAAATGTTCGGAAACGGACAGTACAGTGTCCGTCCCCGAACAAATTAATATTATTCGCTTCTTAGGGTTTTTACGGGATTTGCTAAAGTAGCTTTAATCGCTTGGTAACTAACGGTTAATAGGGTAATGACTAGTGCGGTTAAGCCTGTGATAGCAAACACCGTCCATGTAATTGATATGCGGTAGACATAGTCTTCGAGCCACGATTTCATCAACAGATAAGCCAGGGGAGATGCAAGCATAAAGCTGATGCCCGTGAGCCAAATGTATTCGGTGGAAAGTAGTCGCCACAAGCCAAGTTCTGAAGCACCCAATACTTTTCGAATACCGATTTCCTTTTCACGTTGCTCCGTAAGAAAGGACACTAAGGCGTATAGACCGAGACAGGAAATGAGTATGGCCAGTCCTGTAAATAAACTTGTTAAGCTCTTGATCATTTCCATTTGTTGAAACTGCTTGGCATATTCCTGATCCGTAAAGGTATAATCAAAAATCAAATCAGGATCTATACGATTGAAGCTTTCCGCAATAGCTTTTAAGTCCTGCTTACCATCTTGACCTTCGTTCAATTGCAGCGTGATCTTGTTCTTTGGTAAAAATTTGAGGAAATAAGCTGTCGGCGTAATCGATTTAAAAGGGGATTCGGAAAGTGTATTCTTGATAATACCCACAATATGATAATCAATACCGGCACGTGAAAGCTGTTTACTGTTAAGGTCTGTCACGCCCATAAATTGAGCAGCTGCCTCATTCAAAATAACAGCGGTTGAATCTGTTTTAAAATCTTTTGAAAAATTACGGCCCTGTATAAAATCCCATTGTACAGTCTTCGCAAAATTGTCATCAACGGTAAAGATACCCATAATAGCACCATCTTTGCTGTCATTTCCCTGCCAATTAAATCCACCTCCGGTCAACGAAAGACGGTTGACAAAGCTGGAGGAAAGTGCCGCATCCTGAATTAATCGCTGCTCGATCAGTTCTTTCCGGAGCACGTTAAAGTTTTTAATGATTGTAGGACTAGAGGAAGTAATATTCAGCAAATTGGAACTTTTATATCCCATAGGACGATCCTTTGTGTAACGCAGTTGCTGGATCACCAGATAAGTGGATATCATCAGGAAAATAGAAATCGCAAATTGCACGATGACCATTGCCTTTCTACTTCTTGATCCGCCTTTTCGGCTGTTGATTTTACCCTTAAGAGCAAGAATAGGATTAAATGCCGATAAAAATAGCGCAGGGTAAATACCTGCTAAAAGACCTATAACGCCTATTCCTGCTAAGGAGTAGCCATAGAATCGAAGATCCATAAAGGGTATATGTAAGTTCGTATGGGTGATTGTATTGACCCAAGGCAACAGTACTGTAGCCAATAGAACGGCGATCAAAAAAGCACAGGCTACCGCGAGGATGGATTCCACAAGAAAGCCAGTGATAAGATGGCTGCGATTGACGCCAACAGATTTTAAAACGCCGATTTCTTTTCCTCTTTTTAGACTTCTTGCAGTACTTAAATTGATAAAGTTTATACTGGCCAGCAACATAATGAATATACTGATCCACCCAAACATCCATACATATTGAATTTGTCCACCTACGTTCTTTCCATTTTTGAATGAATCGTATAAATGCCATTTCGACATCGGATGTAAGAGGATCTCAGGTTTTATATCCGTTAGTTTTTTGTTGATAATATTTGTCAGCTTGTTTTCCAACGCGGGAACAAAGGCAGCATTGTCGATTTTGGCGAAAGTGCTAAAAAAGCAGCTGGACCAGCTGTCTTCTATGCCTTGGTCTTTCGCAAGATAATCGACAAACGGCAATACATAATCTAAGCCATAAAAAGTGTTGTTTTCAGGAATATCTTTATAAACACCTTGAACAGTATACTGTTCTTTGCCATTCAATTGAAGTGTTTTCCCGATGATATCTACCTTATCAAACAGTCGTTTTGCTAAAGATTCTGAAATTATGATGGTTGATGGATTGCCCGGTGTGGTACTATTTCCTTTTACAGATTCGAGAGAAAATAATTCGGCAAATTTTCCCATGGCGTAAAACCCCGGAGCATTTAATTTTTTATCACCTACTTTAAGATTATTGCTTTCTAGATTGGTGACCAAAGTGGCATCTGGCATCTCATTTTTAAAATCAGAGACAATCGTTTTGGCCAAAGGAATAGGCGTAGAGCGATCAGTTGATTTTTCATCGTTGAAAGTTCCGGTCATCATGACCTGATAAATATGTTGATAATTGCGGTAATGCTTATCAAAAGAAAATTGTTTCAGCACCCATAACGTACTGATCAGAGCAACAGTAAACCCCAGTGCTAATCCCAAAATATTTATTGTTGTATTGAGGGGACTGCGTTTTAAATTTCTAAGTCCTGTTTTTAGGAATAACTGAATCATTTTATTGTTTGGTATTTAATTATAAGCTACTCGTTATTTATCAACCGCTCTATTCGTCCCTTAAACTATTTATCGGATTTGCTTTTGCTGCAAATATACTTTTGGTTGAAAGTACAAGACTTGCAAAAGCAATTAATCCTACAGCTGATAGCCCAAAAATCCAGGGACTGATTGTCGTTCGGTAGACAAAATCATTAAGCCAATTATGCATAAAATAATAGGCAATTGGAAAAGCTATTAGACAGGCTATCGCAACCAGTGATAGCAAATTTCGAAGCAGTAGGAATGTGATCTGGAAAACAGATGCCCCCAATACTTTACGGATTCCAATTTCCTTTGTGCGTTGATTTGCCGTGAAGATTGCTAGTCCAAATAAACCCAGTCCAGCGATGGTTACAGAGAGTCCCACTGCCCAGGATAAAAGTTTAGAAAGCTGCTTCTCTTGGGTATAGAAATTTTGGATTACCTCGTCTACAAATCGTAGATCCAATTCATCATCAGCGAAGACCGATTTATAACTGGACGTTATTTTATCGATAGCATTTTTCCAGTTTTCAGGATGCGATTGATCCAATGCAATATGGAGTACATAACCATCTTTGCTACCCGTATAAACAACGGGTTTAACTCCTTGTCGCGCTGAAGCAAGGTCAAAATCTTCCATTACCCCCACAATGATGCTATTTCCATTTTCAAAGGTTTTACCGATGGCATCTTCTGGGTTTTTGATATTTAGCAGTTCAAGACCTTTTCTATTGATCAACATTTCCCTGGTTGAATCCAATAGGCGTATATTTCTTCCTGCTAAAAGCGGAATCTGATAAACTTCTAAATAGTTTTCATCACCAGAGCGGCTATCAAAAGTCAAGGATTCCTTGTCGGGCGATTGATCGTAAGCGATGGCAGTAGTCATCCAACCGTTCATTGCAGGAGCGATGTTCCCAAAACTGATTGCTTTGACATCTTTTAACTTCTGGAGCTCATTTTTGAGAATGATGCCTTTAGCGGAATTTTGAAAAGCTCCAGGAATGTAAACATTGACAATGGCGTCTTTCTGGAACCCCATATCTCGATGAGTGGCGTAATTGATTTGGCGAACAACGATAAGTACGCAGATAAGGAACGCTTGGGCCATGACAAACTGAAAGATGGTCAGCGCTTTGCGTATCCATGCACTTCGGGATAAATTGGTGTTTTTCCCAAGCTGATTTTTGAGCGCCAGCACTGGCGCATATCCTGTCAGTACCCAGGCAGGGTAGAATCCCGCAAGTAAAGTGACTAAGATCAATTGCCCGAATAGGAACAAAACAATAACGGCTTTGTCTAAGCGGTCTACGCTCAGGTTTTTCGGAATAAATCCTTCGAAGACATGTAAAAACAAAGGGAGCAACAGAACTGCAAGTAATGTCGCCGATAAGGTTATCAGAAATGTTTCTATTAAGAATTGCTTGATCAATGTAGCTTTAGAACTGCCCAGGGTTTTGCGAATACCCACTTCTTTCGCTCTTTCGATGGATTGCGCAGTGGATAGATTGATAAAATTTACCGCTCCTAGCGCCAAGAGGAATAAGGCCAGTAGAATGAGGTTGCGTAGTGCTTCCGGGTGGGTCGCATCATAATTAAATCGCGTATCAAAATGTACATCTGCCAAGGCTTGCAGTTCCAGCTTATCGCGGATCTTTTCTCCTTCTTTGTATTTATATTTTTTAAGGAGATTAGCAATATTGTGCTCCAGCAGATGCGGATTGCTGTGGGCTTTTGTTTTGATAAGTACTTGATGGGAGTCGGAGATGCTGTTCCAAGCTTCCCAGTTATACATGTTCTTTAAGTTATTGTCAATAGGGATCGTCGCATCGGCAATGAAGATTTCATAATTGAAGTCCGAATTATGTTGCGGATTTTCAATCACTCCAGCGACCTGAAGCGGTATACTATCCGCATAGAAGATGGTTTTGCCAATCACATTTGCCGGCGATTCTTTTCCATAAAACTTTTCTGATGTTTTCTGCGTAAGGATGATATTTCCGGATAAATTCAAAGCCTTAGGACTGCCAGCCAACCATTTTGAAGGGAAAATATCGAAATATTGACTGTTAGTGAATACCATCTTCTGTTCTTTCGGGAAAGTCTGGAATTTGTCCTTAGCCAGCGAAACTTTCAGCTTTTGGATATGGCTATGGTAGATCGGCGCTACCGCTTCTAAGTTTGGGAGTTCTGCTTTCATCGTACGAACCAATGGGACGTAGACACCGGCATTTTTAAATTCCCCATTGTTAACTACGCGATACACTCGTTCTTTACCGGGTACATGTTTATCAAAACTATAGTCGTATTGAATCATGAGGAAAATAACCAACGTAGCCGTAATCCCAATAGCGAGACTAGTAATATTGATGAACGTGATCAACTTATGTTTTTTTAAGAAACGATACGCTGTTTTAAGTGAATTTACAATCATTGTTATTTCGTTTTTTGTTAACCCCAATTTGATATTCCAGTGTTGCTATTCGTCCCGCAAACTATTTACAGGATTTAGTAATGCAGCTTTAAAAGTTTGGAATCCAATTGTTATAAATGCGACAATTGTCACTGTCAGGACAGCGACTACGTATGCCCACCACGGCATATCGATGTGATAAACAAAATCATTTAACCAGCTATTTGATAAGTAGTATGCAATTGGTCCTGCAATCAGAAATGCTATACAGATCAATTTGATGTAGTTTGCGGACAGCAAATGAATAATACTACCGACACTTGCACCAAGAACTTTACGTATGCCGATCTCTTTACTCTTTGATTCAGCTGTATAGGCAGCTAGTCCTAGTAAACCCAGGCAGGCAATAAATAGGGTCAAAAATGAAAACAAAGTCATGACATTGGATGAACGAATTTCATTATCATATTGATCTTGTACATGCTGGTCTAAAAAGAAAAAATCAAATGCAGCATCGGGAGCAATAGCTGTGTAGATTTTTTTTATCTCCTCCATATACGACTGAAGATCTGCTGTTTTATAGCGGATCAATAAATTCCGAGGAGATTCAGAAGAAGCATTCATTGTATAGTAGGTATATCCACCGATCTCAGATTTTAGGTTGGCATAATTAAAATCTCGAACAACACCAGATATGATGGAATTAGTCGCACTCATTTCTGTAACGATATGTTTACCTATTGCCTCTTCGGGTGTTTTATAACCTAAAAACTTCATTACTTTTTCGTTGATCAATACATAACACGTTGAGTCTGTACGCCCGATCACATTTGGTAAATCTGTACCCGCAAGTAATTTTAGTCCTAAAGTATTGATCGTCTTGCCATAGGTGACGCAGCTCAGTGTGGGTAAGCCCTGCTTGTCAGTCGTAAATTTATAAGTTGATTTACCACTTTCATTGAATCCGGGTATCGATTGTGCGAAAGTCGTGGCTACCGTATTGGTCAGGTTTTGAACTTGTTGGCCAAGGGTATTTAACTTTTCTTGATTTTTTAAAGAACGAATTGAAATAGACACAACATTTTCAGGTTGATACCCTAAATCCTTATTGCGGATAAAGCTTATTTGGGCAAGCATAATACTGATACCAATAATCAGTACGATCGAAATAGAAAACTGGCATACAACCAATATTTGTCGGATTAATATTGTTTGCCCCTGTTTATTGTATCCTTTGTTCATTAAAGAGATTGATTTAATGCCTGAAAGGAATAATGCAGGATAGCTACCTGCAACCAACGTAATGACTAGCCATGCTATAGCCAATATTCCTAACATATTCCAATTCAGCAGATGCTGAATAGTCATATCGGTCTTACCGACCAAATTGAACGCAGGAATAAGTATGATGGCAAGGACGAGCCCAATAAGCATAGCGGAAAGACTAATTGTTGCCGTTTCTACAAAAAAACGGATAATGAGCTGCCGACGGGTAGCGCCAAGTACTTTATTGACTCCAACTTGTTTTGCATTTTTCTGTGATTTGGCTGTCGCAAGATTCATATAATTGATGCATGCAATTATAATCACGAGAAGGGCAAGGACTGATAATGTTCTAATGATGGTTATATTTCCAGAACGTGTAGTAACTCCACTTGTAAGATCTGCTGAATAGAGGTGTACTGCTGATAACGGTTGTAGGAAAAATTGTGTATAATATTGGTTGTCTTTTTCGACATACTTGTCTATCAATTTAGTAGCTTCTTGCGCAATAGAGCCTGGATCTGCGCCCTTTTTCAATAGAATATAAGTTTCGTAACTCGCATTGCTCCAGTATACATTTTGCCCCATCCATGAATCCATAATATTCATGACCATGTTACAATCTAATGTGCTATTAGCTGGAAGATCTTTGAAGACTCCGGTGACCTGTACGGTATCCTGTTGATTGATACTGATTAATTTGCCAATGGCTTCCTGTTTTCCAAATAGTTTTTCTTTCGACGATTGGGATAGGACGATGCTTTTTCTATTTGAAAAAGCAGTACGCGCATTTCCTTCAATAAATTGAAAATCAAATATCGAGAACAGCGTCGAATCTGCTAAGTACAATTGTTTTTCAGAGAAATTATCATTCCCGGTGCCGATTGAAGCCGTTGCACCATAACCGTCTTTTACCAGACGCACCATATTATCCACCTGGGTAATGTCGGATTTTAAAGTTGGTCCCACCGCATTGGGGAGTGTAAGCATTTTCTCCTCATTATATGCTGCGGATAGCTTCATGTAGACGCGGTAGATATGCTCAGCTTTAGGATACATAGTATCAAAACTTAGTTCCTGTCGGATAAAGGCGAATAACAATAGCGATACACAGATACCTATGGCCAGTCCACTGATATTAAGGATACTGAAAAATCGGTTTGCCCTGATTGTTCGCCAAGCTGTCTTTATATAGTTCTTTATCATGATCGTGTGTGTTTGGAAAGTTGTCTGATGACCTGTTCTAATAAAAGATTGTTCATAGCAGAAGCGTAGTGATTGACTAAAATTGACGCTAGTTATTCATCTCTTAGGCTGTCTACCGGGTTTGCTCTGGCCGCTTTAAGTGTTTGATAGCTTACCGTAAATAAAGCGATCAGAATGGCGGCGAAACCGGCCAAGGCAAACATCCACCATTGTGGTTCAATGTGATAAGCAAAGTTGTCCAGCCATTTTTTCATCGCCATCCAAGATAGGGGAGTGGCAATGAGGAGGGCTACAGCCAATAACTTGATGAAGTCGGAAGAGAGCAGGAGGATTAAATGATAGATGGATGCACCGAGAACTTTCCGTACGCCGATTTCTTTGGTACGCTGTTGGGCTGTATACGTCACAAGTCCCAATAATCCCAGACAGGCAATGAAAAGTGCCAGTCCAGAGAAGGCTGTAAAAAGTCTTCTAAAATTAAAATCCGCTTCATATTGTCGATTGAAGCTATCATCAAGAAAGCTATATAAAAATGGACGGTTTGGTACAAGCTCATTCCACAGTTTGCCGATTCTTGCAATGGTCTCAGGCTGGTTTACATGTTGGATATTCAAGGTTAAATATCGGCTGCCGCTTGGATCAAGGCGCAACGCTAATGGCTCAATCTTACGGTGTAGAGAAAGGTAGTTGAAATCTTTCACCACACCAATAACTGTCCCCTCTCTTCCCCATTGACGAAATTGTTTACCAATAATATCTTGTGGATTGGAGTATCCCCATTGTTTAGCAGCAGATTCATTGATAACAAGTGAATGAGCTGTATCGGCAGGGAAATCTCTGGAATAGGCGCGCCCTGCGGCCATTTGTAAACCGATATTAGGAATAAAGTCGACATCGACTTCATATAAAAAAGGAGCAAATGAAGTCATTGTTCCGTTGGCTGACATGATTTCGGTTCCGGCATTTGGAAAAAATGTTCCGGGTACCGTGCGTGATGCGGTGACAGACAGCACATCTTTATCTTTTGCAAGTGTCGATTTTATCGCTTCCAGGTTATTGTTTACCTTATCATCGAAATTATAATCAATGACAAGTCGTTGATCTTTTTGAAATCCAAGATCGCGGTGCTGCAATTGATCTAATTGAGAAAAGACGACGACAGTACCTGCAATGAGCGCAATGGAAAGGCAAAATTGAAAAACAACTAATACGCGACGTAATAATGTGCCACCTTTGCTGTTGCTATAACTTCCTTTAAGCACTGAAATAGGTTTGAAATTTGCTAGAATCAATGCGGGGTAGCTGGCTGCAAGTAGCCCCGTAAAAACGGTAGTGGATAGGAATATTGCCCAGGTCGTCCCGTTTAGCAGGGACGAATAATTGAGGTGTTTGCCTGAAAATGCTTCCAAAAAGGGAAGAAAAGCCATAACGAGCAGTATAGCCAAAATACTACTGACAAATACAAGGACCAATGATTCAGACATAAACTGAAAGATCAGATTGCTTTTGCTCGCGCCTATGGTTTTTCGGACGCCGACTTCTTTTGCTCTTTCCATTGACCTTGATGTAGCCAGATTCATAAAGTTCACACAGGCGATCAATAATATAAATCCGCCAATAATGCTGAATATGTATAAATTCTGATAGCTTCCATTGGGACCGGGCTGACGATCCGCAGACGAGTGCATGTAAGCCTGCAGAAGTGGCTCAATATGGAAATCGTATTTTGCGTTGCGGTTTTCGTTTGCAGGGAGATGCCGCTTGAGAAACTCCGGTATTTTTTGGTTGAACTTTACAGGGTCAAAGTCTTTTGAAGCGAGAAAGTACGTGTAGAAGTCCACATAATCCCAGCCTTCTTTGTTAAATACGTCTGGCCGAGCTTTTCGGAAGGTACTCATCGAGAGCAGTGCATCGAACGTAAAGTGCGAGTTGGGAGGTACATCGGCCATTACTGCTGTTACCGTGTATAGACCTGCGTCAGCACGGCCCGCGGCTAAACCTCCCTCAAGCGTCTTGCCAATGGGATTTTGATCGCCGAAATATTTTTTGGCTGTACTCTCTGTTAATACAACAGAATAGGCATTATTTAAGGCTGACTGAGGGTCGCCGGCCAAAACCTTCCAACTGAAGACATCAAAAGCAGTTGAATCCATGAAAAATACATTTTCCTCTTGGAATCTTTTATCGCCTTTTTTGAGTAGGATAGAGGTTTGCCCTGAAAATTGAACGACCTTCTCTATCTCAGGGAAATCAGCCCTGATGGCATCACCGACGGGTGCATTGCCCCAGATCTGATGCTGCTCGGTGCTGCTTACACCCTTATAGTCATGGACGATGCGATAAATTCGATCTTTATTCACATGGTATTTGTCATAAGACAATTCATTTTGTACATAAATCGCTATTAATAGGCAGCAGGCTAATCCTATTGCTAATCCAATTATGTTTATGGTCGAATATCCTTTATTTTTAGAGATATTGCGCCAGGCTATTTTTATATAGTTTTTGATCATAGCTCAATTTCTTAAATTGCAGTGTGTTTGACAATCAATTAGTTTCTTATATTCCAGCTTTTACTCATCTCTTAAACTATCGACCGGGTTTGCACGTGCTGCTTTTATGGATTGGTAGCTCATTGTAAAAAATGCAATAAGTAGGGTTGCGGCAGCCGGAATAATAAACATCCACCAGGATAGATCTATCCTATACGCAAAATCATCCAACCATTTGTGCATCGCCCACCAAGCAATTGGAGTAGCAATCAAAATAGAAATGAGTATAAGTTTGACGTAATCTTTTGATAATAATCCAATAATTCCCAGTACTGTACTTCCCAACACTTTTCGAATACCAATTTCTTTTGTACGTTGTACCGTGGTGATCGTAACCAAACCGATCAATCCCAGGCAGCTGATGAGAATTGTCGTCGACGTAAATAGATTGATGATCTTCGAGAATTTTAGATCACTGCTATAAAGTTCTTTGATTTGCTGATCATAGAAATCATATTTAAATGGGGCTTTTGAATAGTATTTTTTCCATTCTTTCTCAATCTGTTTTAAAGTTTCCGGCCAGGTAGTTGAGTTAGTGTTGAGTTTGATACTTATTCTGCTTAATTCCCATTTTTTAATGGAACTCAGCATGACGACAGGTTGAATGGCTGCATGGAGATTTTTTGTATGAAAATTGTCCGTCACCCCCACAATCTGACGCTGTTTATCTGTATACGTAACAAAGCTCCCTACAGCATGTTCAGCAGATTTAAAACCTAATTTTTGAACGCTGGCTAAGTTTAACACGATGCCTGTGCTCGTATCGGCCAATTGCAGCGGGCGGCCAGCAAGCATTTTAAAATTATAGAGCTTAAAGTTATCTTGGTCGACAAACTTCATTTGTACATCGGCTTGTACCTGTCCCGTATCACTTTTTGCAAACAAGGCATTTCCCCAATGTTCGCTACTCATGGGCAGATGCCCCAAGGAAGCCTGCTCTACGCCTGCGATCTGCTTGATCGCTTGTTTGAAAACAAAAGGATCAACATTACTGTCCTGATAGCTTTTACTCGGGAAACGTAGGGTAATGATCGCATTCTTATCGAAGCCGTAGTTACTCTGTAGGGCATGTTTCAACTGTAGACCAATGATGAAAGTTGAAATAACGAATAGCTGGGCAATCAAAAATTGAAAAACAATGAGCATTTTTCGAAAAGAAAGATTGCCAAATTTGAGCGTTTGCGCATTCGAGATTTTAATGACTTCAACAATCTTGACTTTATTTGTCAGTAAAATTGGGTAACATGAGGAAATTAAGGTAATCGTTATGGTAAGTGTTGCTAAAAATAGCGATACGCCAAAGGGGTCTGGATATAGCTTGAGCTGATCGGGAATATAGGATGCTAAAACTGTTTGAATGAGAATAAGTAAAGGCCATGATAAAAGTACCGAAAAAGCCGTAATGCAAAAGGTTTCCAATAAAAAGGATTTGCTGATCCTCTGTTGGCTTTCACCCAATGTTTTACGAATACCAATCTCCTTCGCCCGCTGAGGAATTTGTGCAGTAGCCAGGTTGATATAATTGACACAGGCCAATAGGAGGAGGAATATACCAATGCCAATAAGTCCAAATATGATTTTCTTATCCACACTATTCTGGGCGAAAGAAGTAAAATGTAAGTCTTTTAAGGGTACTGTATTTACATGCATTTTAAATCCGAATTTGTCAAATTCGGCATGCGTCATCTCATACGCCTTTTTATCGGCTGTCTTTATGAGGTTAGGAAGAGAAGCCGATGATTTTACCTTAATAAAGAGCTGCCAATTTGAATTTGAATTACTCCAGTTTGTACTGTCCCATTCCTTTTCTGGAATCCGGATAAATTCTTTGCCCAAAAAGCTGCTTGGAAGCGCTAAATCTTTTACAATACCGGTGACATTATATAATGTACTATCATAGGACAAAGTCTGTCCTATGATTTGGTCCATTGACGTATTTGGGAAGTACAATTTAGCCCGCGATTCTGTCAGGATGACTTCATGGCTATTTTTTAGTATATTCCTTTTGTCGCCAGCTAACCAAACATAAGGTGTCATTTTGAAATAGTCTCCCGTGGTACCGATGATTTCGGGCTGATCTTCAAACTCTATTTTCTGCGCGCCACCATTATTACTGATACGCTCGAAGTATTGTTTAAAGATGGGTACTGTCAGTTCAACATGAACAAAGTTTTCCTTGATATATGCCGGTAATGGTGCAGGAACACCATCGAAATGATCTAATTTATCCTTTTCCTCATAGGAGGTATGGACCTTGTAAATCTGCTCACTTTCTGGATGATGCTGGTCAAAACTAAATTCATAATTGACGATACGGAAAATAAGCCAACAGGCACTTATTCCGATGGCAAGCCCAAATACATTCAGAAATGTGAAAAGACGGTTGCGCCATAGTTGTCTGAAAATTAATTTAATCGTGCTCATCATCTATAGGTTATTAGGATTAATATTTTGGTTATGTATGAGTTGTCTTATACCGATGTTGTTTCCATAATCACTTGTCCGTCTAGCATGCGGATTACACGGTCAGAAAATTTTGCATCGTGCTCACTGTGTGTTACCATGACGATGGTTGTGCCGGCCTCGTTCAATTCAGTCAGAAGCTGCATCACTTCATTACCGTTATTGGAATCGAGGTTACCCGTAGGCTCATCGGCAAGGATCAGTTTGGGGTTATTGACAACTGCACGAGCAACGGCCACACGTTGTTGCTGACCTCCGGAAAGCTGTTGTGGAAAGTGATTGCGGCGGTGCATGATCTGCACTTTTTCCAGAACTTCTTCTACACGTTTTTTGCGTTCTGCTGCTGGAACATTGGTATAAACCAGTGGAAGTTCCACGTTTTCAAATACAGTTAGCTCATCGATCAAATTGAAGCTCTGGAACACAAAACCAATGTTATGTTTGCGAAGATCTGAGCGACCGCGTTCCTTGAATTTGGCAACTTCGATCTCATTGAACAGATAGCTTCCTTCATCCAAATCATCCAGTAGACCAATGATATTGAGTAATGTCGATTTCCCACAGCCCGAAGGCCCCATTACAGCAACAAACTCGCCCTCTTTGACATGAATGTTTAGGTTGTTTAATGCGACGGTCTCCACTTCTTCAGTGCGATAATACTTTTGAAGGTTTGTGATCTTGATCATATTTTTTGTGCTCATGATTTTTATGTTTTTGTATCCTTAGCGAAATTGCTTTGGACGGTTACTGTTTTATTATTAAACTCGTTTAAATTTTATTGATCTCTTAATGTTTTGGTCGGGTTTGCTATTGCCGCTTTAAATGCTTGTGAACTAATGGTCAACAAGGCAATGACAATTGCTGCCAAGGCGCTGATCACAAAAATAGTCCAGGAAATCTGCACATGATGTACATAGTTGGTTAACCATTTGCTCATAATGACCCAGGCAATTGGAGAGGCAATAATACATGATATTGCCACAAGAATGACAAATTCCCGATTGAGCATCTGGATAAGTCCTGATACCGAAGCCCCCAGTACTTTGCGGATACTGATTTCTTTGGCACGCTGCTCGGTTGCAAAGGCAGCTAAACCAAATAGACCTAAGCAGGATATAATGATGGACATCAGTGCAAATACACTGGATAGTTGCTGTACAAAAAGCTCAGCTTTAAACTTACTATTGAAACTATCATCTAAAAATTTATAGTCAAAAGGGAAGCCAGGGTTATTTTTGACGATGACCTTCTCGATTTGTTGAATGGCATCTGGTAAATCTACTCCAGCTTTTGTCCTAATGGTCATGATGCCATTATCTCTATTCATTGGTAGAAACAGCATCGGCTCAGGATCGGCATACACATTGTTATAAACGAAGTTTTTGACGACACCGGCGATAGTAAACTTTTCCTCACCGTAGCTGATGATGTTACCGGCCACAAGGCCATCTTTTTTGATCAGTTTTGCAAATGCTTCGTTGATGACAACCGATGTGCTGTCGCCTACAAAATTTTGATGAAAGTTTCTACCGTCAAAAAGCTTTAAGTCTAAAGCCGGAATAAGACCCTCATCAGAACGTAACATGCCAATCAATATACTGGCATTTGGATCTTTTCCATCCCAGCTAAAACCGGACGTATTGGAGTTGATATTGAGGATACTCATATCACTGACACCGACTTCTTGCACAACTCCTGTTGCTAATAATTGATTCTTAATGAGCGGCAGATGTTTGGCCATATCACCTTGTAGCGCTGTTGTTAATACCTGACTCTTATCAAAACCGAGATCCCTGTTCTTGTTGTGCTGAATCTGTTGGTAGATGATAATGGTACAGATAATTAACACAACTGAGGCTGTATATTGTAGGATGACCAACCCTTTACGGACGAGACTTCCACTACCAGCCTTCTGTTTTGCCCCTTTGATCGTTGAAAGCGGCTTGAATGCCGAAAGGAAAAATGCGGGATAGCTACCTGCAAATAATCCACATACTAAGGTTATTGTCATTAAAAATAGCAGGTGTGAGGGGGCTAAAATAGTAACCTGAAGATCCTGGCCTATCATGGTGTTGAACGGCCCGATGAAGATATAGATTAGTAATATAGCAACAAGAGAGGAAATAATTGCCAAAACAAGGGATTCTCCCAAAAATTGCATAATGAGCGATTTGCGACTTGCACCAACCACTTTGCGCATACCCACTTCTTTTGCTCTTTTTTCTGATCTTGCTGTTGCGAGATTCATAAAATTTATGCAGGCAATTAATAGAACAACCCAAGCGATAAAGGTAAATAGACGTATATTCTTAATACCACCTTCTTTTTCAATACCACTGTTATCAAATTGGTTGTAAGTAATCCAACGTTCCATCGGATAGAGAAAATTCTGTGAGAAAGTGACTTCACCATTGGTTTTGTGTTTGACAAAATCCATCATCTGCTTGTTAATCTGATCGACGTTGGCATTATCTTCGACCTGCACTAGCGTTTGAACACTATTATTCCCCCAATTTTTTAGAAAATCCTGACCTGCTTCAAATTTTTTGAAAGGGATGAGCCATTGAAAGTCATAGCTGCTATTTTTGGGGAGGTCCTTGATTACCCCCGCAATAATAAATGGCTCACTATTGTTTGTTTTGACTGTTTTTCCCAAGGCAGGACGGTTGCCAAATAATTTCTTCGCTGCAGTTTCTGATAATACAATGTTATTGACTTGATCAAAGGCAGTCTTTCGATCCCCTTCAAGAAATGCAAGGGATAGCACATCAGCGATGCTTCCATCGGCATATACACCATTTTGAAATATATTATTGTCTCCTACAGAAAATAACATGGGCGAATTCCAGCTTATGCGTACTGCATGCTTGATGCCTGGGATTTCTTTCGCGATGCTTTGGGCAAAAGGTCCTGGGGTAGATTCAAAAACATAGGTAGCTCCATCATAAGTCTGTTTTGATTTGACAATGTAGATATCCTTTTTGTTGGCGAAATTATCGTTGAAATTCAACTGATTTTCAACCCATAAAAAAATCAACGAAGCCGCAGCGATTCCGACCGCCAATCCGAAAATATTAAGAAAGCTGTAACCTTTGGTTTTCCAAAGGTTGCGAAGTGCGGTTTTAATAAAGTTTTTAATCATAATTATGGTCGTAGATAAAGGTGATGTTACTTTTTAATATTTAGCTCTTGCACCTTATCGTAGGTCTCATAGCTCGATACGATAACCTTATCTCCAGGTTGTAGACCTTTGATGACTTCATAATATTCGGGATTCTGTCTTCCAAGTTGGATATCTACACGATATGCTGTGCTTCCATTTTTATCCAATTTGAAGATCCAGTTACCGCCGGTCTGTTGATAGAATCCTCCTTTTGCCAGTAATAATGCTTTTGTCTCGTCACTTAACGCTAGACGTATTTGCAAAGTTTGTCCACGACGGATCCCTTTGGGAACATCATTGATAAATTCCATGTCAACTTGGAAACGACCATTGGTAACTTGTGTATACACTTTTTTAATACGGAGTTTGTAGGTTTTATCGCCGATAGCAAACTCTCCCTGTAAATCAGGGAAAATTCGGTTGATATAGTGTTCATCAATATCAGCGCGAACTTTAAACCCGGTTAAAACGTCGATTTGTCCCAATCGTTCACCTGCATTTTTGTTTTGTCCAATTTCTGCATCGAAGGAAGTCAACTGTCCATCAACGGGTGCCCTAACAATTAAGTCACCAATTTTCCTTTTCATCAGTTCCAATGCGCTCTGCGTACGTTGGTAGGTTTGTTTGTCCTGATTAGTTTTTTGCGCATTGGAGATCTCGTCCTGTTTTAGAATCTGTTTGGTCAAGTTGACCCGCTCTTTTTGATAGTTATATTCGTTCTTTGATTTTTCGAACTCTTGTGTTCCAATGGCTTTTTCAGCAAGTAATTTTTTATTGAGGTTATAGACACGTTCTGCTTCTCTATAGGCTTGTTCCACATCAGCCATTTGGTTGCGGTTGTTAATAGAAGCTTGTTGGGCATTGGTTTGGGCAATCTGGGACTGTGTCAATAGATTTAACACTTGCGTTTCCTGTTGTACTAAAGTAAGCTCCTGATCGGTATTGGAAAGACGCATGATTGCATCCCCTTTGTTTAAGATAGCCCCGTCTTCTACAAATTTTTCTTCTACGCGTCCGCCAACAGAAGCATCGAGGTATATACTACTAATAGGAAGCACGGTGCCATTTATCGGTATAAATTCTTGAAAGTTTCCATTTTTTATTTCGACAATAGAGATGCGGTCAGCTTCAACATTCAGTTTGCTTTTGCCGGAGGTAAAATAGAAGCTGGCGCTGATCAATCCAACTAAGCCAGCAACCCCCACAATAGTCATGATACGTTTGCTATTCCACTTCTTCTTTTCTAAAGGTCTGTCCATAATTTAATATCAATTTTGTATGTAACTATGAAAGCTGTGCCAATAATGTAATCTATTGATTGATATATACTTATTTTGTTCAGTTTTAAGTTAGGTGTTCGATAGCGGACACTTCTTGTACGAAGGCGTACAACGGTGTCTTTTTTGTCGATGGTGCTAACTGAAACGGTTTGAGCAAAAAACAAATCTAACTACAGGTTGTGTTTAATTGAGTAAAATTTCATCCGATGATTTTCTCGCTCGATTTGATCAAAAGATGCAATATTTTCAATGATATTATTGCGTTTTGAAACCTATTTTAGTATCGCACATTCCCACCCGAGTCATACCATATTCGGACTTTGTTCGGAGCTTGTTCGGTACTTATTCGGTGTTCCTTCGGATCTTGTTCGGTTGTAACCGAATAAACTCCGAGAAAGTACCGATGAATATCCGTAGAATAAACGAGTAAAAGGCGAACTTGATATCCATCATGGACCTATTGATACGCTTGTGAATTTTGATTGTCCAACTACGCACACCGACTGTTCATTAACGAACATTTTTCAAAATTCACTTTTTATATCATTTTGATATTTAGTGCTTTATTTGTTTGGCATGGGGATGGTCAGCAACAAAATAAAAAATGGATATGAAGAGAGTCTATATATATACTACATTATGCTTTTTATTGAGTTATGCCAAGACCGAGGCGCAGCAGACTGAGCGGCGGCCACCAGAAAAAGTGGCGCAAACAACAACGATAATAAGCACTGACGATAAGCAAATTTCCAAACGGAGTTTAGCTGAATGTATACAGTTGGCTATAAAGGCCAATCCAACCTTATTACAGAATGAACTCGATGTGAAGCGTGCGGAGGTGAATTTAGCCCAGGCTAAAGCGAATAGATTGCCCGATGTAGATGCAAGCCTACAGCATAGTCTGACATCTGGAAGATCTCAGGATAATTCGACCCTTCAATATATTTCATCAAACAATTCGACAGGGAATTTTTCTTTAGACGCAAGCCTGCCTATATTTAGAGGGTTTCGCTTATTTCACGATATACGGATGCGCGCCGACGCGAAGACCGCCGGTAAATTGACTTTTGATACACAGATTAATGCCTTAAAACTGGATGTTATTACTGCTTATATTCAAAGTTTAACTGCTCAGGATATATTGCGGCAATCGGAAATGCAGACTGAAGTAACCCGAGAACAGGTCAGACGTGCGGAGAGTATGCATAAGGAAGGTGCAATTAATCCTGGAGATTACTTTGATTTAAAAGGACAACTGGCAAATGATGTCAATACGATTGAAAATAATCGTCAGTTACTATATAGTAGTCGTGTGAAGCTTGCAGCCTTACTCAATATGGATGAAAATCAATTGGGCCAATTGGAGAATCTTGGAATAAAAGAGAGCGGGCAACGACTGGACGCGAAACAGCTCTATGAAATGGCTATTGATCAATTGCCCGATATACAGGCACTGAACTATCGGATCAAAGTGGCGGAGCGGGATATTAAGATTGCGAAATCATACTATTATCCGTCCTTGAGTCTGAGCGCCGGTTTAGGCTCAAATTATTCGAAATTGGGGATTCAAGGGACGTATTGGTCACAAATGCGTAATAACGTAGGAAAGTATATATCGCTCAATCTTTCTGTTCCGATTTTTAATCATTTGCAAGTTTATAACAACGTGCGCTTGGCAAAATTAGATCTGCAGACGGCTAGATTTCAAAAAGAGATCCAGCAAAATGTTTTGCGGTCGGCGACCTCCAATGCTGTTTTTAACTTGCAGAATGCAAGTAACATGATTACACAATTGCGTAGTCAAAATGAAAACTACGCGGAATCTTTTCGTATTGCCAAGGTAGTTTTCGAATTGGGAAACAGTAATTCAGTGATTTTTTTGACGGCGAAAAATAAATTCGACAACAGCCAGATTCAGTTGGTCGTCAAGCAGTATGAATGGCTATTGCAAAAATATATCAATGATTATTATGCAGGCTCGTTGAATTTATAGTTATCTTAGTATCTTCATACTTTAGCAGACATGGAAAAATCACATAGCGTTTGGCAAGTTCTTTAATTCCATTAAAATAAAGAAAATCATAATTTAAAAAGATGAAAAAAGCATCAATTTTAGTGGTTGACGATGATCAGGACTTACTAACGGCAGCGAGAATCTTGCTTAAACCTAAAGTCAGCCATATTCAGGTCGAGCCTAATCCGGAGAATCTTATCGCACATTTGGAGAAGATACCTTATGATCTGGTGCTTTTAGATATGAATTTTAAAAGTACGATTAATACCGGCAATGAGGGATTATACTGGTTGTCGCGGATCAAAGAAAAGTTTCCACAGGTACATGTCATTATGATAACCGCTTATGGAGCTGTTGATCTCGCTGTAAAATCGCTGAAACAAGGAGCATCAGATTTTGTGGTGAAACCTTGGGAAAATGAGCAACTATTGACAACGATCGAAAGCGCGCTTGCCGAATCAAAAAATAAAGAAAAGAAAAGTAAAAATTCCTTGCTCAGTAGTGTGAGCAGTCCTGATTTGATTGGTAATTCCATTGTGATGGACGAACTGCAATATAAATTGGAGAAAATTGCACCTACAGATGCCAATATATTAATATTAGGTGAAAATGGGACCGGGAAAGACCTGATTGCTCAAGCCATACAGCGAAGATCACTGCGTTCCGATCGGACTTATGTTAAGGTTGATGTCGGGGCGCTGACAGAATCATTGTTTGAAAGCGAGCTTTTTGGCTATAAGAAGGGCGCATTTACGGATGCACGTGAAGACCGTCAAGGGCGGTTCGAAGCGGCGAATGGCGGGACATTGTTCCTCGATGAAATTGGCAATATCTCTTTGCAGCAACAAGCTAAACTGTTGACTGTACTGCAGAATAGACAAGTGACGCCGTTGGGTTCCTATCAACCAATATCGGTGGATATACGCTTGATCTCCGCAACCAATGTTCCATTGAAACAACTTGCAGATGAAAGCCGTTTTCGAAAAGACTTAATTTATCGGATCAATACCGTTGAAATTCAGGTACCGCCCTTGCGTGAACGAGGAGAGGATATCAAGTTATTGGCTGATCATTTTCTCGATATCTATTCAAAAAAATACAATAAAAGGATTGAAGGTTTTGAGTCGGATGCGGTTAAGAAGATGACCGCATACCATTTCCCAGGAAATGTACGCGAACTACAATACAGTATTGAGCGCGCTGTTATTATGGCCGACCAGCTTAGTATCGCTGGTAACGATCTTTTTTTCTCGCCAATTGAACAGCAAATGGAGAGCCGTATCGTTGAATCTAGTCCTGGCAGTCAAAATTTAGAAGAACTTGAACGGAAAGCGATCAAATCAGCGATTGAGCGTTATAATGGTAATATTAGTAAAGCAGCGAAAGAATTGGGGCTTACGAGGGCGGCACTTTATAGACGCTTGGAAAAATATGATATTTAGTCGATGCGGCACGGAAAAATTCTAAATGCGATTAAGATTGTAGTACTGCTGATCGCGGCTCTTCTAAGTGCTTATCTGTTACTAAAGCGCGAATATGTGCAGGCTGCCTTGATCTTTTGCGTCATGCTTTATCTCGGTTTTAATTTATATGCACAATATAATTTTTTAGCGCGTCAATTGATTGAATTTTCTGAAGCCGTCAAATACCGTGATTTTACAAGACGTTTCTTGGTGAAAAATACCCAATCTGTGGAAGGAAAGCTTTTCCTTGCTTTTAATCAGATTAACGAAACCTATAAAGATATCAGCATCAAACAGGAAATTCAGCATCAGTACTTGGATCGTGTAATCAATATGTTGAATTCTGCGATCATCTTCTATGAAAGGGATAGTGGAAAGGTGATGTGGGTCAATGATGCATTTAAACAACTATTCCATTTACCACATCTCGGAAACATCGCAGGGCTGAAGAAAAAAAACACCGATCTTTATGAAAAAACCATGTTACTTGAAAACGGACAGCAGCAGATGGAGTCCGTTCAGTCGAGTAAAGGAAAAATAAAGCTATTGATTCAGAGCTCAAGCTTTGAGACACAGGATGCTTTGTTTCGCATTGTGGTATACCAAAATATCAATGAAGCAATTGATGAGACCGAGACAAAGGCATGGCACAAGTTATTACGTGTACTGACACATGAAATCATGAATTCCATCGCTCCAATCAGCTCACTTGCTGAAACCTTAAACGGTCGTTTGGACCATTTTAAAGGGGCGGAAGATATTGATGATCTAAAAACAGGTATTTCCACCATCAAACGCCGTAGTGAAGGACTTTTACATTTTGCGAAGAGTTATCGTATGATCAATAAGGTCGATCAGCCTCAGCTAGCGCCGATCCAAATTTCGCAGTTATTTGAGCATATCTATCAGCTGCTTGAACCAACCTTGATCCAAAAAAATATTGATGTTGATATTATTCTGAAAAATACACGGCTAATCTTATCTGCCGATGTCAATTTGATCGAGCAGGTTATTATCAACTTAATGTTGAATGCAATAGATGCGGTTAAAAATAGGGTAGAAGCCTATATTAGTTTATCTGCTCTTGAAGTAGACGGAAAGGTGCAGATTCGGATTGAAGATAACGGGGCAGGAATTCCTGCCGATCTTCAGGAGCAGATCTTTACACCATTTTTTACAACGAAGAAAACGGGTACAGGGGTCGGCCTTACCCTAAGCAAACAGATTATGCTTTTGCACAAGGGAACTATTTTTCTCAATAGTACGGAAGGAGAAGGAAGTGTTTTTATTCTCCAGTTTTAGGGGGATCATTCCTGCAAACTAAAACCTAATGTTCCATGTGAAAAATCATAAAATTTAGCGATGTTTGCAGCGAAATGAACTACATGCTTAAGTATTGGCGACATTATTTTGTATCCCATAGTCGCCATGGGACCCATTCTCCTTTTGTTTATAAATTGGTAGACGAAGTAATTTATCAAAAGACATCCAAAGCGAGCGTTTCAGAATTACCACAAACTATTCAAAACGAGAGCAAGGTAGAACAGAAAAAGTATGCATTAATCGATCGATTATTAAGGACATTTGCTTACGACAATTTTAGCTATTGGGCCGATCATCCGTGCGAAAGTTATAGGAGTCTTTTGCACGATCAATGTGGACGTTATGCGTACCGGCATATTTATTATATTGACCAGGACGATCTTGACCTGAATTTTTTGAAAAATGTTGGGGATCGAGATCTATTAATTATAAACGAGCCCCATTTATCAGTGAAAAGGGAAGCCTATTGGAATAAGCTGAAGGAGGATGATCATAGTGTAGTTACAATAGATCTATACCGAATTGGGTTAGTTTACTTTAGAAAAGGACAGCGTAAAGAGAATTTTCTGATTCGATTTTAACCTGCTGTTCCGATTTAGGCTGCTGTTCCGACCTCTTTTTGACTGTCGATGGTCAGTCATCTACTGCGTTCCGTTGGGCACCAACTATTTTAGCTGAAGTTTGCGGGTAGTAGAGATGAGGGGAAAAAGTGGATGTCATTAGGCAAGAATACACAAGAGCATCCATACATGTATAGATGCTCTTGTGTATTAAAAAGCTTCACTTAGGGACAGATAGAAACCCGACTGTCGTTTTTCTCCGGGTCTTTGTTCACCAAAAGAATAATCAAAGCGTATGCTGCTATTGTGTTCGAGACTAAAGAAGTAGCGTAAACCACCACCGTAACTTGCGACATATCGGCTGCTATTTTCCTTGGAAAAGGTGGATCCGAGTCCTGAAAATCCAACGATGCCAAAGCGTGGATGAAAGCGATAGCGCAGTTCAGCCTGTGAGGCAAGATAATTCTTGTCTCGATAACGTCCGAGGTAATAACCGCGCATCATCATGTCTCCACCGAGCTCACGGTAATTGTAAAATGGGACAGTTTTTCCAAATGTGGAACGAAAGATTCCTTGCAGGGCCATTGTGACTTGGTTGTGCAGGGGAATAAAGCCACGGAGATCCACATCGAGGTTTGCCCCCGTAAAATCAGTACTTGTCCATAACTTTGGGGCATAGGCCAGCCGCAATTTAGCATAATACCCCTTTGTTGTATAAGAAACGTTGTCCCTATTGTCAAACAATTGCGAAAGACCTACGAGTAGCTGTTGTCCGCCACGCTTCCCAATCAGATCGGAATGGTTGAAAATGCGATCGGCACTATCGCTTCGAATGGTGAAGTTATCGTATTGAATGTTGATACCTGAATAAAGGCCGTTGCTGATTTTTTTCTCAGCTTCGAGTTTGACGCGAAATAATTTTTGATCAATGCGTTCTTCATCTGCTTTCCAAGTGTCCATACCGACGCCATAATAGTTAAAGGGCCAATTGCGGTAGCGTATTTCACTAATCAGATGGTAGTCGTTGTTTTTAGTCCAAAGATCGGTCTGTAGTTTGAAGTTGGACTGGCTATTGGATGTAAAGGTTCCCATGGCCATGACGGTGGAGGTGCGGATTTTGGGATCAGATTTGTCCAGATAAAAATTATACGCGCTGGCCAGGCCGTATTCAACTCCCGTTTCTTGCGCATAACCAACGGCCGGTAAAACCATAAAACTACCGGAACGTGTCGAATCTCTTTCAGCGGAAAGAAATTTTTTACTCAATTTTTGAATAATATTTTGAGCTTTCAATTCGGCCGATCCCATTAAAAGTACCGTAAATAGTACAGAGTATCGGGTAAGTTTTGAAAGTGATTGCGGTAAAATTTGCATGCCCAAAGATAGTATATTAGCCAAATAACCAAAACAGGTAAATATGCAATCAAAAATTATTGTGCTGCATATCAGTATAATTGCCAAAAACTGTCTTTTTTTTTTGATAAATATTTTTGTAAAGTGAGTTTTGTGTCTATCTTTGCATCAGCAAACAAGGGAACAACGGTTCAAAACAACGAAAGTTTGCTTAGTTCTTTTAAATGAAAAAAAATAAAAAATAAACTTGCAGAAATCAAAAGTAAATTCGATATTTGCACTCGCTGAAAAGGTAGAGATACTTGGTCAGACGTTGATAGAATGTAAGTTTAAATAAAGATATTAGAAGCCTCTTTAGCTCAGCTGGTAGAGCAACTGACTTGTAATCAGTAGGTCATTGGTTCGATTCCGATAAGAGGCTCTAAATGTAACGAAAGTTACAGGTCTGGAGGGGTTCCAGAGCGGTCAAATGGGACGGACTGTAAATCCGTTGCTTCGGCTTCGAAGGTTCGAATCCTTCTCCCTCCACACTTTATTTTAATTAGGGTGTTAGATTTACTCTAGTTTCTAATTATTAAGCGGAAGTAGCTCAGTTGGTAGAGCGATAGCCTTCCAAGCTATAGGTCGCGAGTTCGAACCTCGTCTTCCGCTCAAATTTTTCAAGTATTAAATTTAGTCTCTATCTTCTTTGATAATAATGTATCTAAAGGTGGGGGCATTAATACGTAAATAAGGTTTTTTAGTAAGCCGAAGTAGCTCAGGGGTAGAGCACTTCCTTGGTAAGGAAGAGGTCGTGGGTTCAAATCCCATCTTTGGCTCGTACTTGTGTAAAAGTTAAGCAAGAGTATATAACAAATAGAAATAATTTATAATTACTAATTCGCATAAACATGGCAAAAGAGAAATTTGACCGTAGTAAACCACACTTAAACATTGGTACTATCGGTCACGTTGACCACGGTAAAACTACAACTACAGCTGCTATCACTAAAGTGTTGGCTGATAAAGGTTTGTCAGAAGCTCGTTCATTTGATTCAATTGACTCTGCTCCTGAAGAAAAAGAGCGTGGTATCACAATCAATACTGCACACGTAGAATATTCTACAGCTAACCGTCACTATGCACACGTTGACTGTCCAGGTCACGCTGACTACGTTAAGAACATGGTAACTGGTGCTGCTCAAATGGACGGTGCTATCATCGTAGTTGCTGCGACTGATGGTCCTATGCCTCAAACTCGTGAGCACATCTTGTTGGCTCGCCAAGTAGGTGTTCCTGCGTTAGTAGTATTCATGAACAAAACTGACTTAGTTGATGACCCTGAGTTGTTAGACTTAGTTGAAATGGAAGTTCGTGAGTTATTATCATTCTACGAATTCCCTGGTGATGATATCCCTGTAATCAAAGGTTCTGCTTTAGGTGCATTGAATGGTGAGCCTGAGTGGGTTGAGAAAATCATGGAATTAATGGATGCTGTTGATAACTACATTCCAATTCCTCCACGTTTGACTGACTTACCTTTCTTGATGCCAGTAGAGGACGTATTCTCGATCACAGGTCGTGGTACAGTAGCTACAGGTCGTATCGAAAGAGGTGTGATCAACTCTGGTGATCCAGTTGAGATCTTAGGTATGGGTGCTGAGAACTTGAAATCTACAGTAACAGGTGTTGAGATGTTCCGTAAAATCTTAGATTACGGTGAGGCTGGTGATAACGTAGGTTTATTGTTACGTGGTATTGAGAAAACTGATATCAAACGTGGTATGGTTATCTGTAAACCAGGTTCAGTAACTCCTCACGATCATTTCAAAGCAGAGGTTTACGTATTGTCAAAAGCTGAAGGTGGTCGTCACACACCATTCTTCAACAAATACCGTCCTCAATTCTATTTCCGTACAACTGACGTAACTGGAGAAATCTCTTTACCAGAAGGTACTGAAATGGTTATGCCAGGTGATAACGTTACAATCAGTGTGAAATTAATTTCTGCGATTGCAATGGAAAAAGGTCTACGTTTCGCTATCCGTGAAGGTGGTCGTACAGTAGGTGCTGGTCAGGTAACTGAAATTATCTAGTCTTAAATTAAGATTTAGAATCACATAAAATAAGCTAATCGACTCAGGTTGATTAGCTTATTTTTTCGATAAGCGATTTATCGGATTAGAATAAAAAAAAGTGAAAAAAGATTTGCAGAAAGTGGTTTAAAACACTATATTTGCATCACAAAGTAAGAAATACACGGGCATAGTTTAAAGGTAGAACGAAGGTCTCCAAAACCTTTGGTCTGGGTTCGAGTCCTGGTGCCCGTGCTTATAAAAACAGATAAACTAAAATGGCAAAAGTACTTGATTTTTTTAAAGACTCTTATGTAGAGATCACTGAGAAAGTGACTTGGCCTACATGGTCTCAGTTACAAAGTTCAGCTGTTATTGTACTTGTTGCTTCTCTTCTTATTGCATTGGTAGTCTTTGTAATGGATAAAGCTTCAAGCGTAGGGTTAGAATTCTTGTACGGTATTGCTTCTTAATTTTTCAATCGTATTTATTTATGGCAGATCAAGGTTTAAAGTGGTACGTAGTTCGTGCTGTAAGTGGTAAAGAAAAGAAAGTAAAGCAATATATTGATGCCGAAGTTAGCCGTTTAGGTATTGAGCACTTGATTCCTCAGGTGTTGATTCCAATGGAAAAATACTACTTGATGCGCGATGGTAAGAAAGTTGCTAAAGAGCGTAACTATTATCCTGGTTATGTATTATTAGAAGCAGCTCTTGACGGTGAGTTAGAGCATATCATCAAAAATATCAATAGCGTAATTGGTTTCTTGGGAGATAAAGCTGGTAATGCGGTTCCTTTGCGCCAAGCAGAAGTAAATCGTATCCTAGGTAAAGTGGATGAAATGGCCGAACAAGGTGAAACCATTAACGTTCCTTACTATGTGGGTGAAACAGTGAAAGTAAACGATGGTCCTTTCAACGGATTTACCGGAGAAATCGAAGAAGTCCACGAAGATAAAAAGAAATTAATCGTGATGGTGAAAGTCTTCGGTCGTAAGACGCCACTTGAACTAAACTACATGCAAGTAGAAAAAGAGTAAGATTAGTAATTAACGATAGAGAAAAGCTTTTCATGAAAATTGGAAGGCTTTTTTTGTATCTTACTGCAAATGAAAAGGCCAACTATTTATCTATTCGTATTGGTGTATGTGCTGACATTGCTGAGCTGTGCAAATGTCGAGAAGTACAATCGATTTATCGAAACTCCCCTGGCGGTGGAAGCTATGCAGCAAGATATCAACTATGTCGAGCATAACTTATGGAAAATGCATCCAGACCTGTTTCTGTATGTGCGGGAAGATCAGTTAAAGGTTAAGTTCGACAGCCTTCGTCGGACGATCCGCCAACCCTTATTGCCCAATCAGTTTCAGCTGGCATTAGCATCTGTACTGGCCCAGGTTCGGCAGGGGCATATGACGCTGAGTCCCCTTATTTCTAAATTTGATCCAAAAGGTAAGGATAAAGTCCGTTATCAAAAAAGTAAAGGTCCCTTTTCACAACTGGGCTTTCATTGGCAGGAAAATACACTCTATCTCTCAAAAAATGGAACGTTAGATTCAAGTTTGGTAGCAGGCTCTAAAATTCTTTCTATTGAGGGTATACAACCACAAAATCTGTACACTAAATATCGTCCAACCTTTACGTCGGACGGCTATAATACGACATTTATAGATCAGGCTTTCGAGCGTTTATTACCGCGGTATTACCAATTGGAACTGGGGTATAAAGATTCTATTTCGGTTTTGTTTTCTCGCGCCGATAGTACATATCAGCGGACTGTGGTCAGAAGGTTTGACAGTGTCGATACAAAGGCTAAATCAGGGATAAGGACCACGGCAGTGAAAAAAGTGAGCCAACCTGATCAGAAGAAAAGTGATCTAAAAAAGCAGCGTAAAATCTTTGGTTATAATGCTAATCTAAAAAGAATGAGTAAACAGCTCTCTTTTCCTGTTAAAGGCGATAGTAGTGTTGCTTTATTGAAAGTGGTTGACTTTTCGTATGGGCGTCCAAAAGAAGCCTATAGAAGAATTTTTGATCGGCTGGAGCTTAATTCGGTACAATACCTGATCTTGGACCTTCGTGGAAATTTGGGCGGACATTTGTCCGATGTCCGTGAACTATACAGTTACTTAGTGGAAGAGGATAAATTCCAATTTGTTCAGCCTGCAGTTATCACCTCAAAATTCAACTTGCCGTTTTATCAGGTAAAAGGATTGCCGGGCTGGTCTTATCCCGTTTTATCGCCATTTATCATACCTAGTGCGGTTGTATCCTGGACAAAGACCTTTTCCAAAGATGGGAGAAATTATACCCACCTTACAGGGAGTAAAAGTGAAAAATCAAAAGGCAATCGCTATCGCGGTGATTTATTTGTATTGATTGATGGCGGGACTTTTTCTGCAGCGAGTTTAATTGCTACAAATCTAAAAGTTGGGAAGCAGGCTGTTTTTGTGGGGGAGGAAACTGGTGGGGCTGCCAATGGAACAGTTGCCGGATCTCTTCCTGTGCTGAAACTTCCAAACTCCCATCTGCGTTGGCGTTTTGGCTTAATGGAGGTCAAACCTTATTATCAAGTATTAGAAGAGGGAAGGGGTGTCATGCCGGATGTTCCTGTTGTACGGAGTGTTGATGATGTTGTCAAGGGGAAAGATCCAGTATTGGATAAGGTGTTGAAGTCTATTAAAAAATAAGGCGAAGTGTAATTAAGGATTAGACTTCACCTTGAGATCGTTTCCCTTGAAATAAGGCAATTATTTTCTTTGCAAGAAGTTTGCTATAATGATAGATTAGGCCAAAGATATTTTCTCCTGTTATGTCACTGGCTAAAGCAGGAGGTAAAAGCTCATAGATGGTAATACCAAAATATTCGGCAATCTTGTAAACCTGCTCTACCTTTAGCTTAGTCTCATTGCGTTCTATTTTTGAATAGGCAGCCTGTGATATCTCCAAAACGAATGCAACGGCTTCTTGCGATATCTTGAGACTTTCTCTTTTCTGTCTAATAATTGTTCCGATTTCCTCTCTTGCCATTCTTTTCAATACCAAAATTTAGAAATCCTAATTTAGTAAATATAACTTATAGTTGTGAAGTTTTTTGATGTTAAAACTTCTAGTTATAGTCTATAACCCTAGGTTGTGGTGGCTAAGCCACTTTTCCATGAATTTTGAGGAAATAAAAATCACAATATTATGGAAAAAAAATTGGAAGAAATTAATGTAAGCGAGTTAGATGCAAATGAAGTGTTAGAAATTGGAGGTGGGGGTTCGGAAAGGAAGGATGAGAAGAGAACTAATTTTTGGGAATGGCTAAAAACAGGTCTATTAGGTTAAAGGAAAATTTTGAAAACAGTTTGAATTTCAAGAAAGGATTGAGGTCGAACGATTATTGCTAAAAGTGATCCGGTCAGATAGGCTAAAAGGTGTAATCTTTTGTTGATTTTACTTTTAGGAATTTTTAATAAAAAAAATAATAAAAGCAAAACAGCCAGCCAGTACTGAGCACTATTGTTAATAAAAGGAATAATGAAACTATGTGTTGGTTGTAAAGGAAAATACAAAAAACTGAATCCAAATAAGCCAAATGTGAGGTTAGATGCGCCGATAGACGTGTGGATGAAATTGCCTTTTTCTTGTAGATATTGGAATAAATTTGGAAGTATAATCATCATGATAAATAGCAATGGGGTGACTAGCGATGCGATGGTGATCCCAGATTCTTGCTTTAAATTACCAAACGTATCATATCCTAATCCAAAAATTACCATACAGTTAAACAACAAATGCCGCCAATTTCGATGAACTAATGCAGAGGTAAGCAAAGTATGAACACGCTTACCTCTTGCTATTTCGTAGGGGTGCAGGACCAGTGCGTGGAAAAACGATTTGTTATAAAATCCAATTATGCTGCATATCAATATAATCGGTACGACAATATAGGAATATGGCGCTTCGGTGAAAGTTGGGAATATATCGAAAAATTTCATTAACCACTATTAATTTGCGTTGTAAGTTAATTAATAAATTTTAAAATACAACCTCAGGTTGTGGTGGATTTTATGGATAATGTTCAATTTAGGCATATAGATAAGAGCCATATATTGTTGGATACAATATATACAAGTAGACAATGGTACTTATTCTCTGGGATTATAAACAATTTTAATATGCAACTATTTAAATATATAAACCGAATTAACTTATTGGATAGGTTAATCAGGCAACGTAGCACAGGTACACCCGCTGAACTGGCATTAAGAATAGGTGTTTCCGTTTCTAGATTATATGTGATGGTTGACCAGCTGAGAGAGCAGGAAGCACCAATTGTTTATTCTAGACAACGCTTAACATATTATTACAGCTCTGAATTTATGATTTCTATTGTGGTGAAGATTGAAGTTTTAGAAGACGACAATCTTCGTCATATCTCTGGTGGGAACAATTTTTTTTCAAGTTTTCCCTTCACTACTGTTTTTATATAGTGGGGAAAATTAACTTAGTGTTATTGACAAGGTAAAGAATGAAATACTGTTTATATAAGTTATTATTGGTGATGATTTTAGTGCTTTTAATGGATGATAGTATTTCAGCGCAAATTAATAAGAAGTTGATGGGAAAAGTGTATAACGAAGATAATTCTTTGCCGGTAGCTGGGGCTACAATCAATTTTTTTGAGTTAGATGGGGGACGTTCTTACAAAACATCTTCGGATACTAGTGGAATATTCCAAATAGATGATCTGAACTTTGCCAATTATATAATTAAAATTTCTTGTCTAGGGTTTGTTTCTATTATAGATACGATTTCATTAAGGGGTGAAGGGAATTTTAAAAATAACGGCTTACATTATACTTTGAAATCGGATACTAAATATCTTCAAGTAGTAGATATTGAAAAACAAATAGATGAGAAATTTATAAACTTCACAAAAGGAAAAATTATACTTAACGTTCAGCAAAGTGCTCTTGTTTCTGGTAATTCGGCTTATGATATTTTACTTAGAGCACCAGGTGTAACTGAACAGAATGATAAACTAACTTTTAGAATGAAATCTATTAAAGTTCTAATTAACGGTAGGCCTTCGAATTTGACGGGGGCTGAACTTACTAATTTTTTAGGAGGATTGCCCGCCAGTCAATTAGATAAAGTTGAAATAATTCCCCATCCCTCTGCAAAGTATGACAGTGATGGTGGGGTAGTAGTAAACATTATTTTAAAGAGCAATGATCGAACAGGATTTAATGGATCTGTTAATCTTGCTGTTGGCTCTGGATATCACATTCGTCACAATGAGGGGGGGAATTTTAGCTATGGCAATAAGAAAATAGGAGTGTATGGTGCCTATGATTATTCTTATAAAAAACAATATGGAAATAGCACTAGTCGTTCAAAGTTTAATGCTAATTCATTGTCTATTTTGCAAGATAGTTATGAATTAGGGCATCGCTCTGTAAATAATTTTAGAACAGGTATTGATTATGAAATAAATCATAAGATTAAAATTGGTACTCAGTTTAGAGGAACATGGAACCGTGGAAAAGTAAGGACTGAAAATATTGCAATTAGTCGTTCGGAGGCCAATGAACAGAAGGCATTTACACAAGGCTTAGAGGATGCTAAAACTATCAATCCTTATTTTAATGGATATCTAGATCTAAATTTAGATTCTCTAGGTAAAAAACTGATATTTAATTTCGATGTGTACAATCAGGATAGAAAGTTAAATGAAGATATATTAGTAGACGGAGATACGTTTAATCATATAAAGGGGAAACAGCCTTCTACTGTAAATACGCGATCTTTTAATTTAGATTATACTCATCCGATGGTTTTGGGGAAATTGGAAGCAGGTATTAAAATCCAAAATTCGGCTACTAAAAACATACCGATTTGGGAGTTGGAACTTAACGGGAACTGGATTAGGGATGATGCTAGGACATATGATTTTCTATATAATGAAAATAACTTTGCGGCTTATTTAAATTGGAATTCTATTTTCGGCCCTTTGGAATTTAATATTGGGGTTAGAGCCGAACAAATGTCAATTAGCAATGATTTGCGTTCAGAGCACATGAAAAATAAGCGAAAGTTTAGTTATCTCTTTCCAACTGTAAATTTGGAATATGCTATTTCAAGCCAAAACGTCTTAAATTTTAACTATAGAAAGAACCTAGATAAATTTGGTTTCCAGATCGTCAATCCGTTTAAAAATTATGTTAATCCTTATTTCACTTCTGTAGGAAATGTCAATATTGAGCCTCAGGTTAATCATGATATGGAATTGACTTATACTTATCGAGGATCTTTTGTTTTTGGTGTTAGCTTTACACGTACTAATGATGTTATATCTCCCGTGTATCTTCCCAGTGAAAATAGTGGGCTTATTTCAACTTATGATAATTTGCCAAATGCCGATCTGTTTTATGGTTTTGCAAACTTTCCATATCAAATAGCAAAATGGTGGGATTTAAATTTTAGCGGTGGATATGGCTTTTATAAATTTAACGCTTTGGATATTTCAGGGATTGCCTCCAATAAATCATGGTCCTATTTAGCACAATTGGAAAGTCATCTAGACCTAGGGCACTCCTGGGATTTTGAAATAAGTGCTTTTAGTAGAGGGCCCTATTCATCGGGTATTTATCGAACAAAAGGAATTTCTACAGTTAGTATCGGATTTAAGAAAGCTATTTTAAAGAATAAGTTGATTCTAAGTGCTAATGCTACAGATATATTTAATTCAAAGATTAATACTCAAACTATGGATTACCGCGGATTGGTTATGTACACTCGAAATAAACCGGAAAGTAGATTTTACACTATCGGAGCTGTATATAATTTCGGTAGCAAAAAGTATAGAAAAAAGATGCCACAAGATGACCGAGTAAAAGAATTTGAAAAAAGAATGTATAATTAAAATTTAAATAACATGTTAAAAAAAAGTTGCCTTATGGTTTTAGCGTTGTTCAGTCTGTTTCTAAGGACAGAAGCACAAGGAATAAGCTCCAGCTCTTTAGTTTGGAAAATTTCTAAAAATGGAAGTCAGGAAAGTTCATATATTGTTTTAACCACTGGAGGCGTATGTGAAGTACCTCCATCTGTCTTAGATAAGGCTTCCGGATTACTTGGAAAGGTAAAGACTTATTATACAGAAAGTGCTGTTGGAAATAAGAAATACGACAGTATGAGTGAGCAACTTCTTCTGTTAAAAAAAGATGATGACCCGATTAGAAAATTGCTGCCTGCCAAAGATTATTTAAAATTAAAAAGTAAAATGGCAGAGGGAAACATGGAAGAAAAGGTGTTGAACAGATTAAAGCCGTTGGTTATTTATAATCTTTTAATGAAAAAAGCAACTCCGAATTGTAATACCCCTAATGTTGTACAAGAAATCTTTCGAAGTTATGCAGATCAATATGGTGTTACAATTAAAGAACTACTCAATATACATGAATCCTTTGATTATTTGGAATCTTTTGGTACAGAGTATTATGTGGCGGAGATCTTGCAATTATTGAATAATACTTCTGTGATTTCCAGCGAAATTGTTTCAAAAGCTGCTCTTTATCAGAAAGAGGATTTAAAAGGACTTAAAACACTTTATGACAAGAGTTCTTTCCTGAGTTCCAAATTTAAAGATGAATCTATAGCGAAAAACCGTATCAAAGCTATTTCAGCATTGATCGATAGGGTGAAAGGTGGTGCGTTATTTACGTTGGATATTACCTGTGTCTTAGATAGTCGTAATAACATTTTCGACGAGTTAAAAGCTAAAGGCTATAGCATTAGCCCTGTACTATAAAATTATTTACTAAATATAATAAAGACTTATTCTCTGGCCAATAGAATGATGGGGTATCCGAAAACCATATAGAGTAGGATTTAAATCTAAATTAAAAAATATGAATGCATCAAATCAAGCATTGTTCTTGGAGAAGGTTTCTATGGAACAGTTGGAGTCAAGATTGGAGTTAGCGGTAGCAAAAAAAGTTTCAGTCGAAGTTGGATACGAAGATGGCTGCCTGAAGGTTACATGTACGATTGAATGGTAATAGTAGCTAAATAATTTTAGGAATTGCAGACCATTAGATATGGTCTGCTTCCATTATTATTTTCCTACCCAAAGATAATGTTATATATGATCACATATTCGTTGCAAGCTGATATAGAGGAAGGAAAGTATTTACTGTTAAACAATGGTAATACATATTCAATTAGCGACGTGCTTTATGAAATATTACACAACTATAAAAATAGTGAAACAATAGAGGATATTTCCGCGAGACTAATCAGCAAGTATAATTGTAATCTCACCCTAACTA
>DLST01000017.1 GCA_002500745.1 Sphingobacterium sp. UBA7855
TCCCATTTTCCGCGCAGTAAGCTTTCTTACTTTTTCCGCTCCGATGCCACTCTGCTATCATAGACAGCATACGCTCGCGCTTTTCTTCTAAGTTGTTCATACAGCAAAGCTAAAGCCTAATGCGATCTAAGGCAATATGTACTTTGTAGGACGGATACGTTTTGTTGAGAAAGAAAAGCCGTCGACTTCATTGATGGCGACTGTTATAATTGCTGGGATGATGTTTCTTATCGTATTTGCATACATTGCCCTGCGTTGGGTCGATGAACCTTTAAGAGCGTATTTAAATATCAAAAAAAGGAAAGAAATAAAGCAGATTGAAGAATATCCGAATAAGTCAAATTAAATAAATATGATAGAATCTCCTAAACCGTACTATCCGGTATTGGACGGCCTTCGAGGAATTGCAGCAATTGTAGTCGTTACCTTTCATCTTGCAGAACCGCTGGCGACAGGGCATCTGGACATATTGGTCAACCACGGTTATTTGGCGGTGGATTTTTTCTTCCTGCTATCCGGCTTCGTGATCAGTCACGCCTACGATAACAGATGGCAGGAGATGAGCATGGCGAATTTCTTTAAGCGTAGGATTGCCAGACTGCAACCCATGGTTGTGCTGGGCATGACCTTGGGGGCAATCGGTTTCTATTTCACAGATTCAGCGATATGGCCACTGATAGATACTGTCCCTTTATGGAAACTATTGTTGGTGATGTTTATCGGATACACCCTATTCCCTGTTCCCCTAACTCTTGATATACGGGGTTGGCAGGAAATGCATCCACTAAATAGTGTCGGATGGTCACTTTTCTTCGAATATATTGCCAATTTCCTATACGCTATTTGGGTCCGAAAATTCTCAGAGAGATCCTTGTCAATTTTTTGGTAGCGATATCGGGCGTAGCACTTGTCCACATGGCGATAACCAGTCCCAATGGAGATGTCAGCGGAGGTTGGACCCTAAATGTCGAACACGTAAGAATTGGTTTTATCCGTACTATGTATCCTTTCTTTGCGGGACTTCTGATGGCTAGGGTAGCTCAACCCGTAAAAATTAAGAATGCATTATTATGGTGTGCACTCCTGCTTACAATCATTTTGTATATGCCACGCATTGGTGGCGACGAAAAACTGTGGATGAATGCATTGTATGAATCGGTTTGCATTATATTGCTATTTCCACTTATTGTTTATCTTGGTGCAGGAGCTGGTAAACTCAACAAAACTGAAAATAAACTATGTAGGTTTTTGGGAGACATTTCTTATTCGCTTTATATGGTACATTACCCTCTGGTATATTTTTATGTTGCATGGATCAGTAATAACAACGGTGTTACTATTAATAAAGCCTGGCCATATGCAATTGTCATTCTATTTGGTAGTCTCATTTTGGCATATGCGAGCTTAAAATGGTATGATGAACCCTTGCGGAAGTGGTTAAGAAAGAAAATGGCACACAAAAACCAATGACGATCACTATATTGATAATAGAAAACAAAATTACATTTCTTATTATATCAAAATTTAGTTAAACAAAAAACAGGTAAATAGAACTAGATAGGATAACCCATATAATTCTATTTGCCTGTTTTTATCCTTTTTATAAACTTTAATAAAGGTACTAAAGGTTCTATTGAGCTCTCGTGACCCCGCTTAAGGAGACACTTCATAGAAAGTATCTCCTTTTTTATGCCCATAAAAAACTATGAGCCAAGCTATTGAAGCATATTCAATTAGAGTTCGAAAATTTTAACAAAAATATTTAGTTTTAGGTCACGAATTATGCAAAAATAAGGTTCACAGCACCTCTCTCCCCTTTTTCCCTTTTTTGAGCCTATCCCCAATTTTAATGTAAAGTTGGGATATGTTCAAGCCCCAGTTATACACTGACTTTCTCCACTTCTTAGAGATGTGTTTTGTTATCAGAAAAATCAGCTTCATAAAAGCATTCTCAGCATTGAATGCACATTTAGAACTCGTTATTTTTCGGATCTGACGGTCCATTCCTTCAATAGGATTAGTGGTATAGATTGTCTTACGCACCTGCTCATCATACTAAAATCGTATAGAGGTTGGATTGTCCAGACGCTTTATCTTCCTGAGGTGACTTCCCAGCTCGCTATCCATCTTCGACTCCAGTAAATGCTTAATTAAGGGCGCTAGAACGCCTTCATTGGGGATTAACTCTTTCCGATCACTATGATCTTTATGGACATGGGTATTAAATTCTATATGATGAAGTAATCCGCTTCCATTTCATTGTCAATTATTATAACACATAAAGAGTCACGAACCAACTTTTCTCGTCAAACTCAATTTTCACCTATCCAAAACAATGGAATTACTCGATAAACTGGAAAAACATAGAAAAAATGCCCTTAAAGCCTATAAAACAAAGAAATAGGGTAAAATAGGTAGTTTATAATGGTCAAACACGAGTTTGACGAGAATATTTTTTTCGAGTGGATAGTAGGCAGATTTTAGTGAAAAATATTAGTCACTAAACAATAAAAATTATGGAACTATCAAATTCAGAAATTGAACAATTTTTAAAAATCGAAAAGGAAATTATCGGAAGTGCGGATTATTCAAATAGTACAGGTAAAGGAATCTTTGACGAGACTGAACAAACTGGTACAGTCACAATGACAACTTCCTATTCATAAATGATTATTTATTAAAATTTAACATGATGGAGAATGGTTTTTCATGTATACTTATTGAAGATGAAGCGTTAGCGATTGAGATGCTACAAGACTATATTAGTCGTAGGAATGATCTAATCCTTATGGGAACTGCTATCGAGCGATCAGAAATCCAAAGTCTACTAAGAATTTGTTCTCCTACAATAATTTTCCTTGATTTAGTTATACCTTATGGAGATAAAAATGATTTCAATTATTCAAAATTTCCAGAGTCCTCAATTTTTGTTATAATTTCTGCTACACCAATAAGCCACTATAATGGAGAAATTCCCAATGGGGAAATATATGAACTATTGAAGCCGATTTCTTTCGAAGATTTCAATAAATGTATAGACAAAATTTTAAAAAATATTAAGGTAACTAATGTATAGGCTTGTTAAACCTGCAGATTTCTTTATAATTAGAAACCCAAGATTGCCAATTAGCTTTTTCGATAGAGTGAATAATTGCAAGACTGAATTGGAATTTTGGGATTTTATCGTTGAATTTTTCAAAGATCCACAGTTGCTTGATGCAATTGCTATAGCCAGTCAAGACCTTTTCAATCAATTAGAAACATTATTAAACAAACCCTTTACACAGGAAACTAGGAATATATTGCCGTCAATATATAAATACATCAGTAGAATGTCTAACCGCCCTACTCCATTTGGAAAGTTTTCATCTATTTCAATCGGGAATATTTCAAATGTAAATACCAAACTTGTTTTAAACAACAAGTTTCTTTCTAAATACCGCTTGGATTATGCGAGCCAGGAAATAATAAATAAACAGTTATTAAACGATGAAATTACGATTGAGAATATAATCTTTTATCCAAATTCAACGCTCATCAATAATGGCGACAACTTCTCATACATCGAATATACAGAGCATTTTTCTGACAGAAAATTTAACTGGTCGAGGATTAACTCAAACATTTTAATTAATACAGTAATTGCCAATACGAGCAACGGGCAAACAATCAAACAAATAATAAATTCTATCGGACAGTTTGGGGTAACAGAAGTTCAGGCTAGAAAATTTATATTTGAGCTAATCGAGCATAAAATTCTCATACCAGAAACTGATCCTATTACTACAGTTGATAGCTTAGATCATTTTTTCAATAGAGCCCTTAATATATCTAAGGGAACAAATTTTTATAATAGTATTATTGAACTTTCGGAAATTTTAGCGAACAGTGAGTCAGAGGGAATCAGCTCATCGAAATGTATTATCAAGGAAGATTTTTCGAGTTTATTTCACAAAGATCCCAAAAATTTGTTCCAAGTGGATTCAATGAGAAAAATGACCGAAGGCAATCTAAATGATATTGAAATTTCAATTATAATACGCGAGATATTCGAATTAATACATTTAAATCATAATAAAAAAGCTGACGATCTACAACTTTTCACAAAGAAATTTTACTCACGATATGGAGATCAGGAAATCCCCTTGATGGAGGCTTTAGATTTTGAACAAGGTATTGGATATGGTACTCAAGCCTCAATTTTAGAAAGAGAACTCCCACTGCTAAATGGACTAATTGGCAGTCAAACAAACAATATCCCCGATTATTCTGAATTTGTTGAATCAATTGTAGAAAAGTATTCTGAAAAGCCAGATTATAGTAAACGTTCAATAGAACTGAAAGAAAAAGACTTTGAGATATTTGGGACGAAGAATAATTCAGAAAAAAACAAGTTACCCCTTGGCTTATATATATTCGGAAACCTATTAGAAACAAAATCTGATATTAAGGATTTCAGATTTCATTTAAAAGGTTGTGGAGGCTCATCGTCTTTACCGTTGCTAACCCGTTTTTCATATCTTGATGAGACACTAAAGACCAAACTTTTAAAGCTTGCACGAGAAGAACAAAACCAATTAAATGAAACTATTCTGGCAGAGATCGTATTTTATCCTAAATCCAATGCCGGAAACATTCTTGCAAGGCCAAGTTTATACGAATATGAAATTCCTATTATTGGTCAAGCTGCCGTTGATAAGGATCATACAATACCATTAAGTGATATATATTTAAAAACAGTAAACGGAAAGGTAATTTTAAGATCAAAAAATCTAAATAAACGTATACTTCCTAGACTCAGCAGCGCGCATAACTTCCATTATGGAATGACTATTTATAGATTTTTATGTGATGTTCAACAACAAGAAAATTCCATTAAAATTTCTTGGGATTGGCATCCAAATACAAAAAAAAATTTCTTTCCCAGAATATGCTATAAGCATCTTATGCTTTCCCGTGCCGAATGGCATATCCCAAATATAGAATTTAGGACTTTGAATCTTAGGGATGCTAATGAAAAAATCGAATATTTTATAAAAAAATACCAGCTTCCTACAAAAGTTTTAATCGCCAATGGAGACAATGAAGTTTTAATTGATCTAGGTAACGAAATCGGGAAACAGATCTTTTTAAAAGAATTGAATCATAAGGATCTAAGGCTAATTGAAAATATTTATGATGAATTTAGTAGCCCAGTTGTTAATTCTGACGGCGAAGTATTGTCCAATGAAGTGATTATTCCAATTATTGGAAATTCCACTAGAGGTTCCTCTACCCTGCCTATTCAGTCCGAAAGTAATATTAAGCGAACATTTGTTCCGGGAAGCGAATGGCTATATCTCAAAATTTATTGTGGTGAAAGAGAAAGCGATAGGATCATTCAAGAAAAATTGCAACGGATAGTTCAAGGGCTAAAGCAACATGATAAAATTCAAAAATGGTTTTATATCAGATATACCGATCCAGAACCGCATCTCCGCGTACGATTTCAATTAAATGGAGAATTGGAAAGTACATTTTTAATAGTCTTGAAAAGTATCAACAATATCTTGGAGCCATTAATTAAAAGTCGCCGCATTTCAAAGTTCATGCTTGATACTTATGAACGGGAACTTGAACGTTATGGTTTCTCAAACATTGAAAATTGCGAATCTATATTCCACTTAGAGAGTGAAACGATTACCAAATTATTACCCTATATTAAACGTGAAGGTGAAAGCCTTAGATGGAAGCTGGCATTAGGAATGACGAAGAATCTTCTTTCAGCATTCAATTATACAATTGCTGAACAAATATCATTGCTTAATTTATGGAGAGACCGTTTTCTTAAGGAATTTGACACTGTACCAAAATTAAAGTACAAACTGGACAAAAATTTCCGGGAAAAGAAGGATGAAATCTCTTCATTTATGAAAATAGAAAACACTAATTATTGCTCGATACTCAATGAATATAAGGCCCAAATGACTTTAGTCGCAGAGAAATGCAATAAGAATAAAGATTTTCAAATGATGAACTTAAGAATAATTGGCTCTCTAACACACATGCTTTTGAATAGAATTTTCTTCACCAAACAAAGAGAACAGGAAATGGTAATTTACCATTTCCTTGTTAAGATCTTAAATTGTGAGTTCAAGAGAACTGAATGTTAAAAAGCTATTAACCTCCCGTTAATCCCAAACGTTTAAACAATTCTGCTTTATATTGACCACCAATTGGCACATCGTCCAAACTGCCTCTCATTTTTATTATATTACCTTCAACTTGCTTAGCATAATCTAGATTAATGATGTAAGATTTGTGCACTCGGATAAACTGCTTTGCATTGACCAAGGATTCTTCCATTTCCATTAGTTTTTTCCACACATGGTACGTTTTTTCCAATGTTTCAACCCATACGTAATCCTTATCTGCCTTGATTGAATATACTTCATCGTAAGGTGTAATGATAATATTTGACCTATCTTTAATTATAAGAAAGTTCAGTTCCGGTTTGGTTCCCTTCTCCAGGTTTAAGTACGCCTGGGCTTTTTCTATAGTCTGCAAAAGACGATCTACGCCAAATGGCTTAAGTATATAATCTAAGACATTTAATTGATATCCTTCGATAGCATGTGATGGATCACCAGTAACAAATACAAATAAAGGAGGATTTTTAAGGCTTTTAAGAAAATTAACACCATCCAAATCAGGCATTTGAATATCACAGAATACCAGATTTATTTCGTTTGATCTTAACACTTTCATTGCATCAAATGCATTATTAAATACTCCCACAATTTCTATATCGGGAATTTTCTCTAAATGAGACACGAGTATTTCCTGTGCCAGTTGTTCATCATCAATTACAATACATTTAATCATTTTTCAAGATTTATTACAATTCAATTTCAAGTACGACAGTGTAACTATTCAGATTATCAGATATGTCTAATTTATATCTATCCTTATATCGAAGTTCCAGTCTCCTATTAACATTTTTCAATCCAATGCCACCTTTTGGTGGTTCAGTACTGCTTTTATTTACTCCATTAGCAACTACAAATTTCAATACACCTGAATCAATTGTTAATGAAACATCAACCCATGCATCTGCTCTGCTTCTTTCTGGTCCATGTTTGATCGCATTTTCGATAAAAGGCAATAGCATTAATGGGACTATTCGATAAGGTTCCTTTATCTTTTCTATATTAAAATTCAGATTTATGTCATTACCAAATCTGATCTGGATAAGGTCCAGATAATCATTTAAAAACTGAATTTCTTTTGCGATGAATATTTTATCATCATTGGTCTGATAAAGCAAATACCGTAACATATTAGACAGTTTCATTATGGTATTAGGAGTACTGGGTTCTCCTTTTTCAGCCAGCCTATATATGCTATTTAACGTATTAAATAAAAAATGGGGAGAGATCTGAGATTTAAGAATTTCAAGTTCCATCTTAAGGTTATCTCGTTCCAGATTTGCTTTATCTAATTCAAGATTAGTAGTCTTTAATTCTAAATTTGCTTTTTCAAGTTCGAGTTCTGCCTGGTTCTTTTCTAATAAGAGCATCTTGTTGCCTTGAACAATAAGATGCTTAACCAATTTTGGTGTTAATGGTAGGGATACAAGGGTTAAATAATCAGGAAATGCACCAGGAAATTTTTTAAGTCGATAAATACCGAAATATCCATCACTGGTAAAAAATTTCACATACTTATAAATGCCACTACCTTCCTTTAATTTAAAGTCAGTAAGAAAGTCACATGCAAAATAAGTAATATTTAACCACCAGATATATGATAGGATTATAAATATTATGAGGTGAAGTACTTTTCTTTTTTCTATCCATTTTGAAATAAGCCAAATACCGGAATAGAACAAGGATGTAGTGACAAAAAGTTCTTTTGCTACTAAAATCCAGATATAGTTCCCTCCTAGCCTTCTATAAGTAAAATAATACGTAAAAAAGACTAACATCCAAAAAATTATATGCACGATCACCCTTACGAAAGGCGTATACCATTTCCCCCAAATAACTTCACTTCTCATGTAATATTGGTTTACTTACTAATATCTTTTTATTCAATATGTAGTCAAAAATTTACTAAATATAATAAAGAAAGATCTTAAAGAAAGATAATCGATACATAACATGACACAAGAATAATTTTCGTAAAAAATAACAGCCTCTAAATAAAGGAATTAAAAAAAAATATTCAGCTTTTTTGGTAAGCTTAGAGATATCAAATCATTACATTTTAAAATATTGTGGTATTTCAAAAGTTTGTCAAGGTCAAATTGCTGTTCGACGAGAATATTTAACACTAAGGTTTAATAAACATATTTTGATTGGTTATAAATTTTAGTCAGTACTATGCCTCACTGATCAATGACCTCTCCCGATATTTAGGCGTCTTCTAAAGTAGAAAATTCTGCTGTTTTCTTTTTTTTTATAAACATTTCAGGAGTCAAATCCCCTAAAAAGCTGTGGAGTCTGAAGGTGTTGTACTCTTCCATCCAGATTTCAATTTTTTCCTTCGCATCTTCCAATGACAGGAACCAATGCGCATTTAGGCACTCGTCCCGAAAACTTCCAATGAATGACTCAATATACGGATTATCTGTTGGTTTTCCCGGTCTGGAGAAAACCAATTTCACCTGATGCTCATATGCCCATCTATCGACCTCCTTGGAAATAAATTATTCACCTGTGTTTGTTTTTATTTGGTGTTCATGATTGCTCCGCAATTCCGATCCGTTATCCCCTTGGATTTTTCTGGGTATTGCCTGTTGGAATAGTCGGAGCTCTTCCAAAACAGAAAAAACGTCATTTCCTTTAAACCTCTATCCAACCTCAATAGCCATGCATTTACGGCTATAGTTATCCACTATAGTTAAGCAGCGGATTTTCCTGCCATCGAACAGCGCATCAGCGACAAAGTCCATACTCCAGCAGTCATGTAAATTGGAAAAAACCGGTCTCTCGGATCGATGAGCAGCGGCACGGCAACGTCTGGGCCTTTTCACCAGTAGATCTAAGCCTTGTTCCTTATAAATTCGATAAATCCGTTTTGTATTATCCCGCCGGCCTTCACGTTTCAAAAGAACGACGATTCACTCTATTCCGTAACGGACACGTGATTCAGCAATGCTTTTTATGCGAAGGCGTAATGGACTGTCATCTGATCTATGGTGTTTATAATACCAAATTGAGGTGCTCGGCAGAGATATCTCGCACGCTCTGCGTAGGGAAATTCGATAATCAGAAATAAATCCGGTAACCATGCTTCTACGCTGCGAAGGCTTTAAAACTTTTTTTTAATACACCCTGGAGCATCCGTTTGTCCTAAGATCGGCCACGAGCTTTTTCAGCTGTGCATTTTCTTCTTCCAATTGCCGGAGCTTACGCAGCTCCAATACCCCCAGCCACCGTATTTCTTATTCCAGTTGTAGAAGGTAGCTTCCCTGATACCCATTTTTCTGCAGACTTTTTCCACACGGGTACCTGTCTCGGACTGTTTGATCGCAAAGGCGATCTGTGCTTCGGTAAACTTTGATTTTTTCATCGTTTTTCCTCCCTTTTAAAATTAGTAATTCAAGTCCAAATTCCCTACTTTTAAATACTCCAGTTTTTTGGGAAGAGGTCAATTCTATTTGGTTTCATTTTGATTTTTAAAGGTTCAGTTATCGCAGTAAGTATATATTTTATTAAAAACAATCGAAAATATTCTCGACGAACTCAGAGTTGAACTATATCAAAGTAGTTTTTTACTCGATCAAAGATTTACCAAACACAGAGAATGCCTTGGTGTAGCATTATTTAGACAATAATCGTTTAAATAATTACTAATCAAACGAGAAAAAAATGAGAAATTCATTCAAATTACTTCTTTTATCAGCATTTTTTATTTTTAACGAATCTTGTAAAGAAAATGAAATCGAGCCTCCTATTATAGATCCTCCCATGTATAGTAACCAATATGCCTGGAAAGAAACTGCTATAAAAAAGGGAAATGAAGATTGGAAAGAACTTCCAAATGGTAATGTTCTTCGCCTTTATACTGATTATAAAGTGGATGCCGATACTATGTTTGGAGCTTATGAATATAATGGCATAAATGCAAATATTGAGATAAATACTCCACCATCAATATACAAAGGATTTATTAAAAAGAAGGATTCACTATTTTTAAAAATACCAAATGAAAAAGGACAGGAAAACTCTTATGTTTCCTTGAATTGTGAAATTCTGAATAACTCCGAAATGATTATTAGGAATGGAAAAAGTGATCCTGTGGTAAGTATCAAATACAAAAGATAAGAGAAACCCGTAAGTAAAATACGGGTTTCTTTTATTATAAATTTGTGTGATTATTTGTTAACCTACAACAATTTGGAGGATTAGGATTACCATTATTCAAATATGCTTGCAAACTCGATCGTTCTTGAGCAGTCATTACAGTATTATCAGATTTATAAACAGTTGGAGCCAATTCTCTATAAACGTCTGATCTGGCTATATATGGTAAATAGAAATAGTTAGCATACGCCCTATCCAAATCTGATAGTGCAGTTCTATTAACAGGATAAGTCCCCCCTGCATTTAATGTAATCACAGGAAAATTAGCATCTTTAGCGAAATCGGTCATACCATACATCATAATTGAATTTAGATCAACACTACTTCCAAACATAAAATAATTCCCTGTCCGCTTATCAAAATTCGTTTTATAATCATCACCAGTTAGCCTACATCTATCAGGATGGACAGTAATGGTATTGTCGCGATCAGGTCTAGTATGCTCGTGGTATAAACCAATGGCATGCATAATTTCGTGCGCCACAACACCCATAGGAACTGAAAAAGATGGCAAAAAAGGCCCCATTGATTCATCCTGCTGAAGGCTTAACCATTGACCAGCATCTCCCCGACCCTGTGTCGCTGGATTCTTAACGGCATCCCATCTCCCAACAGTTGACCAATTTCCTTCTGCATTCCAAGCACTAGGATTAGTAGAAGTACCATGAAAGAATTCGATGTAGGGATAATAAAATCCCCATTGAGAATCATAAGTCGGCTGACCTGTTGCATTGTAAAACCTTATATTTGTTGTTGATTCAATGTGTTGAATAGCGGCACTAATGGCTAACCTTGCTCCAGCGCTGACATTGGAATTTACAGTATATCTTACCATAGCCCACATTCTATTTTCATTTGGGTGAACACCAACACTTTTGGTATTGGGATTTGTTCTAAATAATCTACCCGAAGATGCCGGTGAAGCGTTTTGATAAGGTTGATCCAAATCTTCTTTGGCAACCGCTTCAAAAGAATTATTCGTTTTTATCAATTCAAATTGACTAGGTGTCAGTAAGATGTCACCTTCGATAAAATAATTCTCACCACGTTTTTCAACCGTTGCCCCAGACTCTAGGGTAATAAATTCACCTTTAGTCTGCTTCGCTATTTCTTGAATATGTTTTGGTTGGTCAGCTATCTTATCCTTACTGCAAGACAAAAGTAAAGCTATCATCAATAATGATAGAGTTTTCAAATTAAGTGTTTTCCTAATCATAATAGTGTTTATTAAGGTTAAAAAATAATCAGACATTTAATACCTAGATATTTCACCCAGAATTTCATCGAAAACTTCTTAGAAGTTCCAAATTGATAAGCGATTATCAAAATACTTTTACAGAATAATAATATTGAAACATTTACGATTCACAAAATTTTCTCGACCAACTTAATTTTGACCCATATAACGTTAGGGAAATCCTCGACAAAATAATCCACAATAAATACTTTTTGCCATACAAAGTCATTCATAAAAACTAATAAATAATCAAACAATTAATAACTGTAGCATTATGTAGGTTCAAACCGTATAACTGACAATCAAAACATTATAATTATGAGGACGATAATATTATTTTTAACAATCATTTCCATTGGACTATATTCCTGCGACAAAAACGGTAATCTCTTACCTAGTTCAAATAAACTGGAAATACAGAAAGATGGGATTACTTATGTAGATGCAAGACATATAATTCTAACACCTGGAGCACCTAATAGCCCATTTCTAACTTACAATCCCCCACCAACTGATTCGTATCAGCAGTATAAGGAAAACTTCACATTATCTGCCTCTCCATATACAAAAGGTGAAAATCCCAAAGGATTTGACATTACCATCTATTGTCCCGTAAACGGAGGAGTTGTTTTAAACAAGAAATATGAAATAAAGCCAAATGCTGGAAAAGAAAGAATCCAAATTGAAAAGGGAAACAGATATTTTGATGATTGGGACAATGCATTTATTCGATACTCTGATAATGATAAAATCTACTATTATGGGACAGGTTACATCATGTTCACACATTTTGATGATGGAGGCAACCCAAGCAATGCTAAAGGTTCTGGAATAATAGAATTCACCATCCCAAATGAAAATGGAGGTAGAACATCTTTGAAAGGAACTTTTACATTATAAATTGTATTTAGATCTTCTCTTAAAAGGTCATCCACCAAAGAGAAGATCTAAAGAACTAAAATAACACATTAGTACCACTATCTTTATACCAATTAAGGGTACGATAATAGTTTAAATAAAAATCCTCAGATTCTGGAATAAAACAGGTGAATCCAGAAAAAGCCTTAATTGGCTTTCCTAAAAATTGATCTGTAGCGTTCTTATAAATAATCGTTTTCTCCATCTGCTTTTTAATAGGATCAAGCTCCGAAAGAGGAAAATTTACCTCCAGATAATTTACAAAATCAAATGCAGGCACTGGAAAATCCGCTGTGTAATCTAATCTTTGGACATTAACCCTAATTGGTATACCAACCGACTTATTTTTTAAATATAGATCAGCACATAAACTTGAAAGTTTAGAAAGTTCTGCTGTGTTAAGCAATGTAACAGATGCAGATTGCATTTGACCTGTATAAGAACTATAATGTTCAAAATACTGATTTGCAACATTTATTAAATCAGGCTCCTTAGAGGCAAGATAAGGTAATACTTTTCTATAAGGAAAGCCACTTGCTAATACTTCTGTTGGAGATGCAATAATATATTTCGCCTTTTCCTTAAATTCCCAAAGAACTTCTATACTTGCCATGTTGCACGCGTCAAATATAATGTATTCGAATCCTGATGGAATTGAATTTTTCAAATCAATAATATCCATCTGTTTTCCTTGATCTTCCCCAAACGACCGTGTTTCTATCCGTTTTGAAATAGGTGGTGCCCATGAGGTCGCATGAGACCACAAAATTAATCCATAGCTTTCTGCAGGGAATAATTCCTTGCTATCATTGATTGCCATATTCAATTGTTGTGGACTACTACTTGAAATGGTATACTTCTTTATCGTATCGCTAGCTATTACTTTTAAGTCCTCATCAAATTTCACTCGAAGAAGAATTGCTTCATCATTACTTGAACGGAGGTAAACTAAAACAGCAGCGTTTTTAAAAGAATTAGCTGCTATTTCCATATCATTAATATTATCAAGTGCGTATTGTCTTAAATTATTGTTAGCCTCCATGACGACAATAATCGTATGATCGTATTTAATTTTTGGAGGTTCAACAGGATCATCTTTTTTACACGAAAAGAAAAGAAACACAAATATTATAGAACTTAGTATAAATCTCATGTTTAACCGTATTAAAAAGGAGCCGAAAGAACTTGGATCCTTGATTTAACTTATTTAAATGTTGTTCCTAATCATATAGTTCTACTTAATAAAGGTCTCCTGTACTTTCCAACAGGAGATCTATAAATTTATGCATGCTAATTACCATGGAACGATAGGACTTCTACCTGAAGTGCCTGGATTAGAAGCTCCGTTATTTATATAGTATTCGAGATCAGCTCTTTGTTGCGCTGTAAGAATGTTGTTATTACCATCATACACTGTCGTGGCTAACTCTCTATATGTATCAGTCCTGGCAATATATGGAAGGTAAAAATAATTTAAAAAGCCTCTATCCAGGTCAGATAACGTAGTATTAGCTACAATATCAGTATTATCTTTCTTCCAAATACTTCTCTGACCGTTATTAGATAACTCTGTAGACCCAGCAAGAGTAATTGAATTAAAGTCAAAACTTCCCATACTATAAAAGTTTGAGGTGATCTTGTCAAATTGATAGCGATTAACAGGATCGACATTAGCAGTGTTGATATTTACATAGGTATCTCGATCATTACGCTGTTGTTCATTGTACATCCCTGCGGCATTTACCAACGCTCTCATTATAAATTCTTTTGTAGCGGTGATTGGTAAGTAAATATATTGTTCTCCGCCTTGCAACCCAATAAATGAAGAGCCCCTCTTTGCATCAGTTGAAACATGAATGTGGACGTTAGGGTATGTAAATCCCCAAGTTGGATCAGTGACAGGGTCATTGAATGCATTATAGAACCGAACATTCGTATTGGCTTGGATCTCGTTAATGGCCTGTACGACTCTAGACCTAAGCTGTGAATTAGGGGTTGATATGTTAGGAATTGCCAATTTTAACCTCACCATTGACCAATATCTATTCTGATATGGATGTGGTCCATACGCTTTGGTTCCGACAGGAATAGGATCAAACACGCCTCCTTGGGAAGGGATGTGCTTTTCTATTTTGGTATTCGAAGCATTTTTCTGTTGAGTTTCCAAAAATGGACTTCCCGTTTCCTTCCAATTTTTAAGTTGCTGATCAGTGTATTTCAACTCATAATTCAACTTTACGTCTTCTTGATTCGGGCTATCTCCTGATATTCCATCCTTCTTACAGGAGGATACCACCACCATAGACAAAATCAACATTTTTACAAGGTTTAATTTTGAAATTTTCATAAAAATTATTTAGTTATTATAGATTTGTTAAGTTCACTTACTTTATCCTGATATCTCTGATATAGATCATCAGGAATCTCTAGTTCAACAGCTTCTTGTTTAGAAATATCAAGTACAAATCCGTTGGATTTAGAAATAATCCTATCTGCCAATAAAAGTTCAAGATTAGATTGCATCATGTATAAAGTTTCTAAACTATCCTGAGAAGTAACCTGCTTCCCTTTAAGTGCTTTTCCTTCATTATTAGAATCTTGTAAAATTTCCTTTTTACAGGAAGCAAAACTGAGTGACACTGCCAAAACACATAATGTCAAAAATTTAATATCTTTCATAGTTCAAATTATTTATTTATCCAACAGAAAAACTCCCCATTTAATTCAAGTTCATCATTTTGAGTAATAGAATCGTGATAGGGAAACACCAAATCTACTTTACCTCTTGCTCTATTTTTTACACTATCATATTCAGTAAATGTAACAGTGCCGACTCCGTAATAGTCGGTGTCGATATTAAAAGTAGAAGAAGAAATTGAGGTAAATAACCGATTTTCATCCTCATAAATTTTCCGATCAATTCCAGTTAATATATCTTTCCCCGGAATTATATCGAATGTATATGCCTTACCCACAGACAGCTGTTCTTTTGATGGAATTCTTATCAACAAATAAAAATCTCCAAGTTTATTATTCTGATCAACAGGTTTTAAAAAGGACCTTACTTGAAAATAACTTTTATCAGTGCCAAAATATTCCACTTCTAGTACTGGAGTCCTTCGAGCACCAGGAGGAATTACCATTGGCATTTGATCTAAAAAATCCATACCATTCAACTTTGCACTAAACTTCAATTCTGATGGTAAAGGATTGCCTTTTTTATCACATCCCCAAAAGAAGGATATTACTAAGAAAAGTAAGCCTGAGATATAATTCTTTTTCAAAATCATCTTTTAACGTATAAATTTTATGGATTCGGATAGTTTGCTTTATAAATAACAGATAGCGGAGTCTTTTGGATAATTTGTCCATCATAGTTCAACAAATAAAAAGTATAAATTGCCACCTGATCATTTGTAAAAGTCGATTTAATCCGCTCTATTTCTTCCAATGTGATGATATCCTTTATGTAGAAGCTAGTATACCATGGCACAACCCATTGTGTCTGTTGATCATTGATAATTGTTCCCGCTAATGGACTCCATTCCGCATTACTAAATTCATCAAAAGAAGTACTCCTGAAAACCAGAGGCATACCTGTCCCTTCATAATATAGCTCATATCCTGTATCGGTAAAAAGTTGCCCATTTTTATTTAAAATGAATGTCCTAAAGCCAACGTCATAGATATCATAGCCTGTAATCCTTACAAATATTGGACTACTGACATTACCGTTATAATCTTTAATCTTTAAATATATGGTGGTGTTTTCGGTATCTTCTGTCGTACTCAATTTAACTTCGGAAGATTCACTGTCTGTCCATTGAATTGACTGATTTTCTGTTTTTATCCCCCATTGATAAACAATCAAATCCCTATTATTTAATAGAAATTCAGCATACCCTGGTTCTGTATCAATACAATTAGCTTTAATCGTATAAAAACCAGGGTCACGTTTCACATTTGCTAAAACAAAACGCGGTATACCAACAGCAACCCGAGTAGAAATTTCAGTTGTTCCAACCTTTGCTTTAATATCCACTATCCCCTTACCTACAGCAGTTAATATCCCACTAGAACTTATCGTGGCAATACTTGAGTTGGAGGTACTCCAAATAATTGAACCACTTAATGGGTTTATCACTTTATATTGGGTTCCAGTTTTAGCTAGTTTAGGACCATCAATACCCATTTTCAGTTGAGCGTACAACCAGCTAACTTCTTCGTCCGATAATGCAATATGCGAACCAGAGCTAATCTCACGAATTCTAAAATTCCCTCCAAAAGGAGTGCTAGTTGAAGTTGGTTTTGTCGTAAAAAGAGCGGCCGTGAGAGCATTTGTTCCTCCTCCGACTGCTAAAGCACTGGAAGTTGGAACAAATGGAATACTTTCAGATGTACTTACAGCATAACTATATCTCCCCAGAATCGGCACCTTAGGAACAAATGGTTCATCGGCATTAAGACTTCTATTTGTTATGAATTGAGAGCTTGGAAAAGCATCAAAATTAAGACCACTATGCATATTTTTTTCATAAGAAAAAATGGTCCTTGTTACAGGGACTGTCCAAAGGAATTTTTTAATGAATTTAAAGTTGAGATTTGTTACACGGTTGCCAGCTGAAGTGCCCGGAAAAATTTCAAGAGTGCCTTTTATTGTACTCTTCCCGGGAACCAAAGATAACGCCCCCGCCCAAAAATCATTTAATACACTGCCGACAAAAAAGGCAGACATACCTCCAGTTATTATATTTGCAACATCCAATAGGTCAGTGCTAGCAGTGGCATTTGCAGTAAGGTAAGATGAAGGAATAGTTCCTTGGGCATAGCTACCATTAGCAAGTGCTATCATCCTAAATGCTCTATTGGGATCACCTTGCGGAAAGCCTAGAGTGTTTAATTCTTGCTGCCATAAATTATGATCTGTATTGTTTAAATTGCCACCAAAATCCACATAATTTACTAACATCTGGCGTGCAGCGGGAGAATGAACCTGCTTAAGCATATATTCAAGAGGCGTTCCAGTAGCCAGATTATAGATATTACCTAAGTTTAATTGATTTTCCAAGAAACTACCTATTCCATGTAATGCATAAAGTGCTCCGATTGGAATATTAGCTCCTAAATGTGGGGCATCATGACTGACATAGACCGAAGTTTGGTGGGTAAGATTTTGATTTTCCATTGTCTTAAGAGCATACCGAACAACAAGACCTCCCATACTTGATCCCATTACCACATTGCCTGAAGTACTTCCTGAAAGTTGCTTCTGACTATTTACCCATTGAATAACATCTTTCAATGTATTAGCATTTGCTTGAATATACTGTTCACTTTGTGCCCAGTCTACGTAAATAATATCATAATTAGCCTGAATGTCTGCACGAAGATATGGATATGTATTATCCATTCTTTGGGACCCAAATTCATGTCCTAGAATAGGATCAAAACCTTCCACTATTATAAATGGGTCACGAATTTGGCCGTTCCTAGTCTTTACAAATACTCTTGCTGTTGTACTTACCCCCTTATAAGCCGCTCCCGTAAATATTTTTTTATAGGACGTTAGGTCGGGATCAGAAAATGTTCTCAGCGACATGGCGGAACTTACCTGAATTGAAGAATGTGATACAAGTTGCTGTCCATCGGTTAACGTTACACGCATTTTTATTTCTTTGCGCCCACCAGAAGTAAATGATGCTGACAAACTTCCCCCAACAGTTATTACTTTGTAGCCAGTACCGTAATCAATCTCTATTTTACTTACCGATAAATTAGAAAACCAGGTATTACTATTTAATTTGAAGGTGAGTAAATTTGCTTTGAAAATACTATCATGAGGAGCAAAACCTACAACATATTTTGATGAATAGGGATTCTTCCAAACACCATTAACTGTCTTATCAGAAACCTTACCATTAGAATAATTGATCAATTGATCTGAAATAGCATTTTCATTAATGTAGCTATATTGATAAGCCAATCCACCAAGTGATACAACATTATTGGTGCCAACACTTTGCTGGGATACAAGGATTTGACTGACATCCCCAAATGGTTTAGTTCCTACAGCAGAAGATCTAATAGTTCTTAAAAGATAACTGTAGATTTCTTTATCAACATAATTTTTATCATTAAGATCTGCACCCGTAAATTTATCCAAATCAGTTAAGTCGAAAGCATAATCTTTTAATAATCCATTTGGAACCTTAGATTTATCCAAGGTTGAGAACATATTATTCAAATAATTTCGAACTTCAGGATTTTCTTCAACTCCTTGAGCGAAAATAGGATGCACGTTGAAAATCAACGCAAGCAAAAAAGCTAGGATTTTGATCAAATTTCTCTTCATGTTGTTTCATATTTGGCTAAACTTCCGAAAAACTACATCAAATTCACCAAATAAATAAATAATCTCGACCAACTCAATTTTGACCCATACGAAACACCCAATCTACACGATGTTATATTTTATGTTCATTAATTAAGGTTATAAAATGGCATTATTCTACATAAAATAAAAAACCACCATTAAATAAACTAATGGTGGTTTACCTAAAACCCTAACTATGAAATTTAATTTTGGGAAGTCCTATTCCGACAACGGAGTTAGTTTAACAGAAATAGGACGTCCAAGTTGACCTTTTGAAATCTCCTTTCCATTCACCAATAATTGTGAATAACCTTTATAGGAATCGGTGCTTTCTATTTTTAATTTTATTGAAACTTCCAAGTATCCCTTTACCACTAATATACTTTCAGCATAACCGTCACTTTGCGGAGTAAGATTTCCAAAGACTTTTAATATTTTCTGTTTAGGCACTTCCCAATCGATAATTTGCATATTTTTGGGGATATCAAGATTAGAATGGTTTTGAATTTCCCGATTGCCTGATTTATCAACATAATATAAATCCAGATCATTGAGCGCTTTTGCCCCTTCGTTTAACTCAAAAATATTGTTACTATCTTCGTTAGTCAAGTTTAATAATACTTGGCTCTCAACATTCATACAACATTTTTCCTCCTTCTTTTCACAAGAAAATAAAGTAAATAGTATCAATAGTAATCCTAATTTGTACATATTGTCGTTATTTTTTAATTGAATAAACCATACCTCTTTTATATTGGAAATTATAACCTCCGCCTGCATCAGCACTAGCGAACCCAAACCATCCATTGTTTGAACCTCCCCAACCCCAGTTCATATGAAAGTACAGGAAGGAAGCACCACCTGTCCATGTACCATCAGGATTTTGCTCACCACAGCTTGTACCACCACGAACACCATCTGCTACCCAGACATGGCCTCCTTTAAATGTATGAAAAATAAAGCCGCTTTTATCCTTATATCCACTTAAGATTACTGGACGATTGGTTTGAATTTCACTTTTTACGGTATTATAATTAAAGTCAGTTGCTGTCGCTGTGACTGAATAGCCGAAAGTATTTTCTAAGGCGTATGGAATATCATTTAGATTAGAAGCAGCACCTGTGCCATCACAATCCGGTTGTGAATCTACAGAATTGGCTACGTCTCTCATTAACTTAGAGATTTCATTAGCTCCTGATGAAACATCTAAATAACTTGAAACTGCATTTGGCATAATACTATAATTATATGAAGCAGGATATTGATGATATCTCATCACCTGGGACATTGCTGTAGCTACACAGCCTGTATACTCTTTTCCATTACAAGAGTAAGGGGTACAAGACATATCAGGCATTAAATTGTTATAGCCGCCAGATTGATTCCAAGTTGTCTGCAAAAGTGGACCTTTTTCAAATCCCGTTGGTTCACATCCTCCTGCCGGAGGGAAAAATCCAGCGACTTTTTCAATAGATGCTCTTTTTACATTAACTGTTGGAACTTCCCCTCCTAAAAGCTTGACATAATTCCCCTTTTTCAAAAGGTTTTCTCCATTCACATTTTCTCTTGTGCATGATTTTAACTCTTCTATCTGAAGTTTATTTTCATATAACCATGCTTCCGTTGCGGCTGGTAAAGTATCGGAGGGAAAGTTTGTCTCATCGGAATATGCTAATACCGGATTAGCCCGACGATCTGCAGCCAAAATGATAAATCCCCCCTTCCCGTAATTAAAAACACGCATTAATGGCGTCCCATTTTCCGATAGAATTTCCTTTTTTAAAGTGGCATTGGTATTTCCAATCTTGGATTTAGTAGACGCCTTTTTATTAGCATCTCCTAAAATAAAATAATGCAGAGAATCTGCGACTTTAATACTTTCACCCAATGGTATGTAATACTCGTCCCTGTTTAATGCATCAGCTTCGATTCCTTGATTCTTACATGAGACTAGGAAAAGACCGCCCAAAAATAAAATAAATAGCTTCTTCATTTAGAATGATAAAAGTTAATATTGGCCAAAAGTATTTATATCAGAGAGTATCTAGAAAAAATCTCGACGAACTGTATTTTGACCTAGATAAAATGCATTATAAGCTAGATAACCTAACTATTGGATAATCCAAATCCGATTTTACCACCGATGATAAGTGATATAGAGCCGATATAAGATCAAAGAGATTATAACAGCTAAACCAAAAATTCAATGAGATGATACAATATCACCGCATGCAAAAATAAAATTAGAGCCAGTGGTCACATATAACAACAAAGACGTCTTCTCCAGCCCCTTTCCGAGAGATTCTATTTACATGCAAATCACTCCTAAATGAATATTATGCTATTGGATATAAAATTCAATTTATATAAGTTTGGCAATAACAAGTATACCAGATAGCTGATCTTCATGAAATTCATTTTTTTTATCTGTTCATTATTAATGTCACAGGCTGCCTTCGGACAGAAAACAAGCGTTATCAACAATGAATCAACTCTTTTTACACTTGAAACTCCAAACGGTAACATTGATTTTTTAGTCATTGATCCAGCTCCAAAAAGCAAAAAGCCTCTATTTTTGTTTTGTCAGGGATCGTTACCCATGCCTCTATACTTTAATTATAAAAAAGAAGGTTTAAGTCTTTTTGGGGGAGGATTAACCAACTTTAACTACGAGGATATCATAAAATTGTACCATCTCATCGTCATTTCCATGTCAGAAACGCCTGTTATCGTCGATGAATCGCAGCTTAATGATTCCTATTGGTATTATGGCGACTCTAAAGATAAAAATATCCCTAGTAGAGCTTATCAAGAAGCAGACTATCTCGATAATTATGTGAATCGAGCAGTTTCCGTATTAGATTACCTGAGCAAACAACCTTGGGTAGATAATTCGCAATTAACAGTATTTGGACACTCCCAAGGAGGACATGTAGCCGCCAAACTAGCCAATAAATATAAAAAAGTCAGCAAACTGGGTTTATCAGGGACAAATTTGTTTGGGCGGATAGACCAAGATATACGGCAAGCAAAGCGCGATGTCCAAAAAGGAAAAATTACCTGGCAACAAGCCTCTCAAAAAATTGAACAAACCTATGCGTTTTATAAAGATGCCAACAACCCGGAGAAATTAAAAAACAATCCCAATTTGCGCTCCTGGAAGTCATTTTCACAACCTGTTATTGATGAGCTATTGGGATTTGACTACCCAATCTATCTGGTCTCCGGCACAGAAGACATTGTAGCTGAATTAAATGATCTAGCACCACTCTATTTTATAAGAAATCACAAAAACAACCTGACGATAAAAAGATATTACAATCTAGAGCATAATTATTTTGAAGTTCAGAATGATGGTAGGCCCGATTACAAAAAACCACATTGGAAGGACGTCATGACAGACTTTCTAGCTTGGACATTAGAGCAAAAAACAACAGCGAACAGCAATTAAACAATAAAATCCATGAATCAATTAAAATTTCGCAACGCCGAACAACAAGATTTACCTTACATCGTAGAGATATACAATTCAACAATTGCCTCTCGTATGGTCACAGCAGATACCGAACCTGTATCTGTTGCGAGTAGACAAAAATGGTTTGATGAACACAGCGCTTTGAAAAGACCTTTATGGATGGTGGAAGATGAAAATAATCAACTCATTGGCTGGGTCAGTTTCCAATCGTTCTATGGTCGTCCGGCTTATGATGCCACAGTAGAAATCAGTATCTATTTGAATGAACAACACCGAGGCCGAGGATTGGGTAAACAGATTCTACAATATTGCATAGACAAAGCAGCGGATTTCGGCGTACACACCTTGTTGGGATTTATCTTCGCGCACAATCTTGCCAGCATCGCGTTGTTTGAGAAAATGGGATTCGAGGAATGGGCCAATTTACCCAATATTGCAACGCTCGATCAGGAAGAGCGAAGCTTAAAGATACTGGGAATAAGGATTAAGTAGACAATGTCCTACAAGTAAAAGCCATTACTTAAAATAAATGGTTAACTTAAGGCTTAAACAACATAAGATTTATAATCCTGTCATATGAAACGCTCAATCCAAATCTCTCTGCTGGCGATCGCTCAACTACTCTTCCTTTCCAGCCCTTTGTTGGCCCAAAACCCTGAACGGACAAAAACCGTCACAATCGCAAGCGATTCGGCGTATACCAAAATCATACAAGCGCTTCAAGATGGCGGGTATTTTATTTCACAATTGGATCGATCCTCTGGATTCGTTCAGACCAGTGCTTACTTTGAAAACAAGAAGCTGCTTAGCAATAAAGAAGGTGAAAAAATAATTACAAATTTTTTGATAACCCCGTTAAAAGGGGGCAGTTCAAAGATAGTCCTCAATATATTTCTAATAGAACGTCGTAGGGGAGGTAGTTCTGAATCACCAAATTATTATGATCTGGATAAGGGAATTATTCGAGATAATAAATTTTACCAGCAGATTTGGGACAAAATATTACCAATTCTATAATATACCAAACTAAAATAAGGCCCTCTGAACTTAGTTCTGCAGGGCCAATGGTGTTAAAAGATTAAATCGAAATCGTCAGCAATGGAATATCCAACCCCGATGCCATCATACGAGTCTTACTTCGATGGGTCAATGAACTCCAAAAACCATACTTATAGGGAATCATAACCAGCAGATCCGTATTGCTTTCTTTAACTTCGTCACGAATGGCTTTTACAACCTCATTGGAGGTTACATTTTTGTAGTAATAACTTACAATTCCCATCACATCGTTGATGGCCTCCCGTGTTTCCCTTCCTTTTTCTTCATTCAGCTGCTCAACGGTCTTACGAATATTGAGTACCTCCAGTACTGCCCCAAAATCACTCGCAAAATCCTTCACTTTTTCTAAAATTTCTTTTTGCACACCACGAACGACATCACAGGCAAAAAGAATATGCTGAAGGCCAGTAAATTTTGCACCTAGAGGAACTGAAAGGATTGGTATTTTTAATTTGCTAATAGCTGCAGTTGTTGTATTACCAAGCATATCCTGATCAAAAGAACGTTTAGCCATACCCATCACTAACAAATCGGCCCCCGTCTTTTCGATACATTTGGTCATTTGATCGTAAAATAGACCTGCAGCAAGATATGGAATAGCCACAACACCACTCTGAGTTGTAATAGCATCTGCTTTATGCTGTAGAATCTTGCTTTGATGTTCAACTATTTTAAACATAGAATCGGGAGAAAGCCGAGCGTTCATCGCATGAATGGAAGGATTTTGAAGGGAAAATAAAACGAGTTCATACTCTTTTCCAGCAAATACTTCCATAATAAATTTTAAGGCATGCTCTGCCTCCTCAGCATAATCTGTAGCAACAATAATCCGCTTCATATCATCCAATTTTAAATGAAAAAAAATTCCCTTTTATGATCTTCAAGTTACCGAAAAATAATAAATCAATCAAACGGATTATTGTCGAAACAGCGTCAATTTTCTCCCGACACTTCTTATTTTAAATAGCTTGCTTTAACAAAAGGGGCCTTTTTCAAATAATCGATACTTTGCTGTAGACCAGTATAGATATCATTACGGGTTTCTTCCAGCTCAACAAAGATATATTGTAATCCCGCCGCATTTGAGTTGTTAAAAATCGCATCAAATCCCACCATACCGCTCTGACCAATTTCACGGTGGTCTTTAATATGTAATGCTTTAAATCTACCCGCATATTTATTAAAATAATCCACAGGGCTGACCTGCCCCATTACTGCCCAATATACGTCCATTTCAAAAAATACATTCTCAGGATTTGTATGCTCGATCATATAATCGTACATCACTTTATCTTCCACTTTTTTAAATTCGTGTGAGTGGTTGTGATATCCGTATACGATTCCCTGCTGGCGGCATTTGGCGCCCACCGCATCCAGATAGCGACATTGTGTTTCCAGATCTTTTAGTGTTTTAGGAACCTCCATCCAAGGTGTAACAATATATTTCATTCCCGCAGCTTTATGCGTAGCGATACACTCATCCCACCATTTTAAAGATTCCGTAAAATCTCCAGAAGATAGCTCTTTTTCTGACAAAGTCTTCGTTGCGTGTGATGAAATTACCTTCATTCCCGCCTTTTCCACTTTTGCTTTAAACTCCTGTGGACTCAAATTATATAATTTGCCATCCTTATATCCAGCAGCTTCCACTCCTGTATAGCCTAACGCAGCGATTTTTTGCAGAATCTGGTCGAAATTTGGGTTCTTCCCTATTTCTTCACGTACAGAGTATAACTGTAGACCGATTTCCTTTTTTGCAGCTTTTCGTTGCGCAAATGTTGGAGTAATAGCCAACATCATACATCCAGCTACCAATGTTCCGATAAGAGTTCTTCTTTTCATTTAATGCTCAATTATTTTTTATAGACTTCATCCAACGCACAATCTTCTGCAAACGCAATGCTCAGAGATTATTTAGGGTGTTGTGTTAAATGTATCTGCAATGTATGTAAATACTGGAAAAAACACAATCTTTTAATGCCTTTATTTGATATTATATACAAAATAACAGCTCATAAAGGAGTTATTATCCAATTAAAATTATAAGGCAAACTCAACGATTTATCCATCAGCACTGTTCTAGTTATGTAAATTAACATTTTTAATTATGGAAAATAAGTATAATACGCCCGAACATAGCGACCACAAGCAGGAGGAGAAACTACCCGAAGTGGCCGTCGAAGAAAAGGATGATTTACCAGCTGGCAGAAACATCAAGCGCACACTTATTATCGCGGTATGCCTATTGATCGTATTTTATATCATATATTATTTTATGAGTGGAAAATAATAAAGAACTTCCGCCAATAGACAACTTCCATAGCTTCGGCATAATTTGACGGATTTTTTGGAACCGAAGCTAGGAAATTGCTTTTTCAAGAACGGTAGATATGCTGTTGGCTGGACCAACAGTTGACATCGTAATTAAATGCTAGCCAACTATCATAAAATAAACTCGACACAACAAATCCGCAGTAAACAATGCCGGTAGAATGATAGTTTCAATTTATATTGTTGTTTTTCCATATCCCCGCCTGATAAGCTAATCCTGTTCCAGACTAGTTAACATGGGGTCGGTGATGTAGGGTGTATATAGATCCCTTCCTCCCTATGAAAGGCCGTTATAACAAACATAAGATTAAAACAAATCAAATACAAATTTTTAATCAAAATAATAAACGATATTTTGCGCAAATTGTCATTCAATTCGTTGTATGACGGACGAAGACAAACAATTACTTGAAAAGATTGGGTTACGCTTTAGAGCAAAACGAAATGATTTATATTACTCATTGCGCGACCTATCACATATAACGGGTATTTCAACAGGAACACTTAACGGTATTGAAAAAGGTAAAGACCTAACGTTCACAAATTTTTTAACCCTGTGCCGCAGTCTCGAAATTCAACCAGCACTCTTTTTTCAACATGATATTATATTCAAATCGCCATATTCGCTACCTCCAGAGGCGCAAGAGCGAATTACACTGAGCAAAAAATTAGATAGTCTCGTCTATCAATCCGATTTTTTTGACACCGAAAGACGTGTTTCTGATGTATTGATTGAACTGGGAGTTGATAAGAGCGAGAGTAATAAGTTTTCCGTCTACCTATCAAACTATTGCGAAGAGGGAACACTTGTTTACCGACAACATGGAAATTTTAAAACTTACCGTAAAAAAACTAGAGAAAAGCGCTAAACTTCTCTTTTGGAAAGTTCACGAAAACGGTTTGCCCTCCTAAATGTTCCCAAATCATTAAAACGAACACCATATCGACGTAAGATATCCTGAGCTGCCTTACGACCAATATGCCGTACGTAAAAGGTTTCGTTAACCACAAAATGATGAATGCTGTGGGTCCAGCCGAAAAAGAAACAGAACAATTGCATCGGAAAAGTCCACCAAACTGTCAGTACCTGTGTCTGCTCCATGACATTTCCTGCTTCAACATCACCAAAGTAATGCATATTTGATGTAATAAAGTGTAAGCAAAATTGACGTAACAAGTTTGGTAAAAGAATAACATAAATTAACCCATCAAAACTTATTAACATGTTATCAACATACTGTGGAAAACTCAAATCTAACTCGAAAAATGCATTTAACCAAGTCATTAGCGAGTCTGCGAAATAGAGATATAATACCACATGTGCAAAAATCGTAACGGGAACAATGCTCAAAAACATAATTCGTTTTAGTTTAGAAGAAGTCTCTAATTTTAGATTTCCATTTACGACTTCCTTATCCATATCGCTAAACATTCGATGAAGGCGAAAAAGTCCTCCTAATACAACATCCGGAGTTGTTAAAAGACGCTTTAGAGACCAACGTTCTCCATTTGTCACACTACGCTCCTCAACATCGTGCAACGTACCCGAAAACTTATGGTGATGATGGTGCAAGGTTCTGCGAATCCAAGGATTGACAGTCAATGGCCTTAAAATCCATACACTAAAAAGCATAAAATGATGAATACCTCTCTGTTTTTTAAAATATAGCCAATGAATTAGATCGTGTTCAATCTCGTGCAATACGCCCATAAAAAATGCGTTGCTAATTATCATTAACCATGTCGGTACAACTGCGCGATACCAACCGATCGATACAAAGAGAATCGCTAGGATTGCGATTGCAAATATGGACATTCCAATGCTGTTCTGACGTCTTAATATGGGGTATATTCCTTTTAGCTGCTGATAGGACTGATTTATCTCTTTCCTGATCTGGCTCGACTTTTCGTAATGTGTCAATTCAATTTGTTTTTTTTGTAAAAATAGGGATTTTTTGGTGCACTTACCCTATACTAGGCCTTGTGAATGCTGCCACAAAAACTTCCGCAAAAAAATATTTCAACGCGCTGTAACAAAATGAGCTGATAGGCTACTAATAAATTAAAATCAACATATAAACATACACAGTAATGGAAAAGAAATCAATTTATAACTGGAAAAATAATTTATTCGGAACAAAGTCTATCCTCTATTGCAATGATGCTGTGATCGGTAGCCTCGAATCTATTGATTGGAACTTAGATGCGCATGTTTCTATCCATAAAGACAAGTATCGATTCATAAATAAAGGGCTTTTCAATCCATACACAGAGATTCGAAATCAAAACAATGAGCTGATCGGTGATATTGAATACAATTCCTGGAAGAGTAAAGCGACCATTAGCCTGATCAATAAAAAATACACATGGAGCCCTAAAAATAGGTGGATGACCGCATGGCAAATTGAAGATGAGCTAGGAAAAGTTGTAGAAATCAAATCCTCTTCGCTATCTAATGGCGGCAAAATAGAAAGCTGCGAAAACAGTGAATTGATCTTATCTATAAGTTTATATCTGCAAAAGCGTACTACATTGATGTTTTCTATGGTCGCCTTAATTCCATTATTGATCTTAATACTGGTTTAACGTAGCAGCCAACTTCTAATACATATCAATTCAAGCAGATCTTTCATCGGGTCTGCTTTATTGTGCAACCTAAGAATTATAAATTATAGCACGTATTTACACGAATCTATTCGCGTAAACGCAAGCGCATACCTTGCCGAACATTCTTGTATTCATCAGACCAGAAAGCATCTAAAATACTTAACTACTAAAAGGATCTATCTTTTTCTCTGTTTTTACGATTTTAATCAGATGCTCCAGCGCATTTTTCAGACGCTTGGCGTCATCTTCTGTTTGGATAGCCCATAAAATTTCATCCGTGCTTGGCGACGACTTGAATCGAATTTGATAACCTGATTTTACCCTAGCAATGACAAGTACATCTGATTTCGCAATATCACTTCGAAAATGCTGGCCACTGGAAAGAAAGACTGTCAGCACTTTCCCATCTACCGTCACCGTATCAATTTTTGTATCTTTATAATGGTAAGCAACTTTATACAGCTTGTTAATATAGGCCATCGTCTGCTGTTTATTCAAACCCGCCTTTTGGGCTGTTGTGGGTATTACTATACCAATTGCCAAAAGAAAGCACAAGAAGAAATTTTTCATTTATCTATTATTTTTTATTCTCGCATATTTACTTCAACATCGACAGCCAGGCCGATTCCTTTACAAGTGATCGCTATTCACCAAAACAATCCATCCCATTTATCACCCGCGCAGAACAGTATGTAGCATCACTCTCAGGAGTAAAGTACGTTCCTTTTATTTATGGCTTAAAAATATAGATTTTATTTACTTTTTTATCTATGATCCTCAAAACTAAACTATTTTCAGCAGCAGCCTTTCGGTTTTCGCTGCTGAAAATAGTTTTAGATATGCTCTTCCTATCTATTCCTTCGATCTCAATAAGTCTCGCGCATTTTCAGCCATACGGATAAATTCAGCCCGATAACCTTCCTCGTCTTTTCCTTTGGAAGCTTTTGCGCGCACGATCAGCTGGTCAAAATTGGCCTTTTGCTTAAAATCAGAATCACGAAGTAGTAAACCAAGTTCCGCTACCGCTGTTGCAAAACGTAAATCGTCACTCACATTGTTCAACTCGGTTACCGCAGTCCCTACCACCTTTTGCTGCAACTTACTTTTCTGCCCTTCAGGCTCTTTGTACCGAAATTTAACTGTTGCCAGTTCAGCATTTCTACGTCCGGTTGCAGCATTTGCATGCTGCTGATATTTTAATGGATCTACCGTTCCGACCATTCCCGACTCAACACCGACAGGTACAATTTCATACAAGGCTGTCACCACGTGGCCTACGCCCATATCACCGCCCATCTTTTGATCATTATTAAAATCCTCGGCCTCCAGCATACGATTTTCGTATCCTACCAAGCGATAGGCCTGCACATAACTTGGATTGAATTCGACCTGAATCTTTACATCTTTAGCAACAGTAAACAACGTTCCCCCAAATTCGGTCACCATCGCCTTTCGCGCTTCCGAAATATTATCGATATAAGCGTAATTTCCATGACCTTTGTTCGCAAGGATTTCCATCTTACTGTCCTTAAGATTCCCCATGCCATAACCGAGTACCGTAAGGAAAATGCCTGATTTACTTTCTTTCGCAATCAATTCTTCCATCGATTCGTCACTGTACTCTCCAACATTGAAATCACCGTCACTCGCCAAAATAATTCGGTTGTTTCCACCTTTGATATATTGTTGCTTGGCAATTTCGTAAGCCTTCTTAATTCCCGCTGCACCAGCGGTACTCCCGCCTGCTTCCAGCTCCTCAATAGCCGATTTTATTTTCATCTTTTCATCACCAGGCGTACTTTCCAATTTTACCCCTGCCGAGCCGGCATACGTCACAATAGCCACATGGTCTATGTCACGAAGCTGATCAACCAACATCTTCAACGAAGCTTTTACTAAAGGCAGACGCCCCGGCCCCATCATCGATCCAGAAACATCAATCAAAAACACCAAATTGGAAGCTTTAAGCTTTGCCGTGGGCATATCTTTCGCTTTTAACGTTACGCGCATAAGTTGATGTGCACTATTCCAGGGTGCCTTCGTCAATTCAGTGACAATATTTACAGGCTCACCATGTTTAGGTCCAGCCACCTCATACTGAAAATAATTGATCATTTCTTCAACGCGTACCGCATCTTTTTCAGGCAAACTTCCCGAATTTATAAAACGACGTACATTACTATAAGAGGCGGCATCAACATCTGCCGCAAACGTTGATAAAGGTTCTTTAAGCGGATTGATAAACTTATTTTCCTTTACCTTCCGATAAGATTCCTGGTTTTGATTAGGCATATATGCCGTCCCTCGGATATACAAACTTGACACTTGTCCAGACAAGGCTGTATTAACATGCATCATCGGTGCCGTCTGGCGCTTCACTTTGCGCTCATATCCGGTCACCACTACTTCATCCAGTGTATTGTTTTGCTGCAACAACGCCACATCAACCTTTGAGCGATGGTTGACCGCGATCCGTTGCTCGAGATATCCGACATAACTAAAAATCAAGGTATTTTTACCATCCCGAACCTGGATGCGATAATTTCCTTTATCATCAGTCAGGCTCTGCTCTTTAGTTACGACATTGCTTACCTGCACTCCGGCAAGAGCAATTCCCGTATATGCATCAACCACCTTACCGCTAACTTCATATCCGTTCTTGGCGTATCCACCCAAGGATAGCAACAAGCCTATCACAAAAAGTATTGTTCTCATAACATTCATTTTTTTGCCAAGGGATGCACGAAATATTAAATTTCCATAAACCAGAAAAAAAAAATACTTTTAGACTATATAATGTCCGCATTTAAGTCGTCGAAAATAGATACACCACAAGACCACGAGCTCTTGTTGCGCTATCAGGAGTCCATGGATCTTCAGGTATTGGGCGATCTATACCAGCGACATACCGAAATGGTATATTATGTTTGCTTAAGGTATCTCCAAGACTCCGAATTGAGCAAAGATGCCGTCATGAATATCTTTGAGGAATTAATATATAAAGTCAACAAGCAAGAAATCAAAGATTTTCCAAGATGGCTCTATGTATTAAGCAAAAATCATTGTCTGATGTATTTGAGGTCTCAAAAAAACAAATCTCAAATTTCTTTGGATGAATTTGTGAAATTTCCGGGAGACCTGCATCAGTATGAACAATATGATGAAAAAGAAGAACAATTAACAGCCATGGAAGGCTGTCTGGACAAATTGCCAGAAAAACAGCAACAGTCGGTCAGACTTTTCTTTTTAGAGGAAAAATGTTACAAAGAGATCAGTGAATCTACCGGTTATAGCTTGAACGAAGTAAAGAGTTATATCCAAAATGGAAAACGGAATTTAAAAAATTGCATGGAGGCTTGGAATGAGCAACAGTAATTACGACATAGCATACTTAAAGAAATACGTCAACGGTGAACTAACTCCTACAGAGATGTACGCTCTTGAGCGTGAGGCACAGCGTGACCCCATGTTGGCGGATATGCTGATGGGTATAGAGATGGATCAAAATAAAACCGTAATTACAGCAATCAATCAGCAGATTAGCCAACGTGCAAAAAGGGATAAGGCTGCTAAAATTAAAATATTGGACTGGAAAAGACTAGCCATTGCCGCCTCAACAGTAATCGTTTTGGGAGTAGGTCTTTTACTTTTCTGGCAGCAGGAAAAAAATAGATCTGAGACAAAACGTACTGCCGACGTACACGTTACCCCGGATAAGCCAAAAACAACGGTTATGGGCGAAGATTCTACCACGGCCACGGATGATATCAAATCAAATATCGAACCGCAAGATCGTTCGCCACAATTGGCAGATAACAACAGTCCCCGTTTTCGTGAAGAACATCCACAAGAGGAGGTCGCGATTTTATCGCGCGAACCCTCCCTACGTGTAAAATCATTGGAAGAGATGGAAGGACGTCTTAATAGCGATCGTCCTGTATTTGGACTGAGACCTCAAGACAGTGCGACCGTGATTGGCTATACACCGATGGCAATGCAAAGAGAGTCCTCTCAAACGATGATGCGAGGAAGCTCGAGTTTCAATAATACACTTGCTGGCAAAGCTGCGGGGATTTCGTCAGTACAACAAGGAGGTATACCCCTTCAACTCACCGTTCGCGACAAAGAAACGGGCTTACCTCTTTCAGGAGTTACCATCATTCAACCCAATAGTAAATTGGCGACCAACACTGACGCGCAGGGACAGGCGACCATCCAACCAAGCTCGGTGGATTCACTCGTCGACATCGTGGCGCTAGGTTATAATACCGTCGCAGTGAATATGCGCCGCAGTAAAAATACCACAATCAGATTGCAGCCCTCCAGCAACTCACTGGATGAAGTCGTCGTCACCACGATGTCTTCACGCAAATCAAAAAGTGCTGAACCCGTTTGGGGCTGGAGATCATTCAACAATTATATTAAGAAAAAAACAGCCAAAAGCCGTTACGAAGGCACCGTACGCATAAGCTTCTATGTTGATAAGGGCGGATTTCCAACAAATATTAGTATTCTACAAAGTGCAAATGATTACCTGGATGCCAAAGCCAAGGAAATTATACTTTCAGGTCCCAAATGGAAAGGAGAAGATTACCGATATGTTACATTAACCTTAGAATTCACGCTGTAGATACGTACAGCATATTTCTAAACACAAAAACAGACTAAACTTTTTAAAGCATTAATTTTTACACCAAATTAATCGGCAAAGTGATTTTGATATAAAATTATTTCCTACTTTAGCGCTATAATTATTAACCATACAGTCATTTTTTATGAAAAGTTTTTTAACTGGCCTACTCGTGCTTAGCTGTTTATACGTACAAGCACAAGATTTTTCATTCGGTAAAATAAAAAAGGAAGATTTTGCCATCCATATGGACAAAATAGACACGGCTGCAAATGCCTTTGTCTTACGTGAATATGGATCAGCTGAAGTCAACTACAACAAGAATAAAGGTTTAATTGTTGAATTTTTCAAACATGTACGCATTAAAATCTTAAACAAAGAAGCCTATAATTATGCAAACTTCAGCATTCCATTATACAAAAGCGGAACTGAGCGAGAAGTTCTTATGGACATCAAGGGGGCATCCTATCATCTTGTCGGTGACAAAATTGTAGAAACAGAGATGACCAAAGCAAATATATTTTACGAAAACTCCTCAGAAAATTATGCAGTAACGAAAGCAGCTATTCCACAGGTTCAAGAAGGTACAATTATTGAATACCGCTATCGTACGGAATCTCCATTCATCTTTAACCTGAATTCTTGGGAATTTCAGGAAGACCTTCCGAAACTTTATAGTCAGTACGTTACGCGCATTCCCGAAATCTGTCATTACAAAGCCAATCTAAAAGGAGGGCTGGCCGTCAGTAACAGAAAAGTAGAAAATTACAATACAGGTCTATATTCTGAAGTCGGAGAAATATTAGGAAGTAAAACGATCTATACCATGGAAAATATTCCAGCTTTCCATGCCGAAGATTATATGACTTCTTCCAAAAACTTTAGATCAATTATTTTCTTCGAACTCGGTCGATACAGTGTTCCAATGGGAACAACAAAAGACTTCTCGCTTACTTGGGAAAATGTCAGAGATAAACTGGTACAAAGTGAAAGCTTTGGTGGGCAGATAAAGCGAAAAGGTGCGTTGAAAGATTTTATCGACCCTATATTACAAAACGCACAAGATGACGTCGAAAAAGCGGCACGATTGTATTCCTATTTTCAAAAACAAATAAAATGGAACAATCAACATTCAATTTATGCAAAAAACATTAAAGATGCCATTGAAAAAAGAACAGGCAATAGTGCAGATATCAACCTCGGACTTGTCAATGCTTTACGCTACGCGAAATTAGAAGCCACCTCTGTGATCTTATCTACGCGTGACAATGGATATGCCGGACTTTATTCACCCGCAATATCAGAGTTCAACCACGTGATTGCACAAGTAAAAATAGGTGAAAATTACTATCTGCTGGACGCCACCTCTCCCTATGAAATGTTTGGAAATATTCCGATGAAATGTGTCAACTATCAGGGAAGATCGATTCCCCTTGAAGGTGAATCCGACTGGGTAAAACTCGATGCAAATCTTCCGTCCACTTACAGTAACTTTTTCTACGGTGAACTATCTGAAAATGGTGAACTAAAAGGAAAATGGATAACATCACGGAATGGTTATGGTGCGTCCAAAATGCGAGAGCGTCTTCAAGGAAGCAATTCGGAAGAAGAATATTACGAAAAAATAGATGAAGAAAATAATCGCATCAGAATCAACAGTTTTAAAGTATCTAACCGGGAATCACTTGATAAACCATTAACTGAGGAGTTTGAAATTGAGATTAAAAATTTTGCAACCTTGCAAAATGATCAGCTTCTTTTCAACCCTTATATTGATACCAAAATGTCTAAAAATCCTTTCAATCTAACAGAGCGGAATTACCCAATTGACTTTGGTTCCTTAATTCAAGAAGAAAGCTACATGGAAATCAAATTGCCAAAAGGCTATTCCTATCCATCAGAAGGTAAGTTAAAAAATATCAGTATGGCTCTGCCTGAGCGTGCTGCTCGATATATTTTCAAAATCAATAATACAGCGCCGGATGTTCTGATTATCGAATCGGCAACACAGTTAAACAAACCCTTATTTATGCCCGAAGAATACTTTGATTTAAAAGAGTTTTTCAGCAGAATTATACAAGCAGAAAAATTGGATGTCGTACTCAAAAAAATATAATAACCCTTAACAAAAACTTCATTTTATATTGATGATAAGCTTAAATAAGGGTAGTAAATTTGAATATCAAAAAAAATAAAATGATTAAAGATTCAGATTTATTCGAACTAGAGCATACCTTCCTCGGAGAAGGTTTCGAATTAGATGGTGATGATATTATCACCGATGAAGACTAGGTCTTCACTTTTTAAGCAAGTATTATTCCCCTTATATAATCTCAAAGCCCAGACATTCTTTGCTGGGCTTTTTCTTGACATCCTCAAAATGATTAGCCAAATGAGCAAACGCGAATTTCGTGTTACAAAAGCAAACATTGGCTGCACATATGCTTTGTAAATTTTATGAGTTAATGTCCATCAAGTCCCTATACGCCGACCTTAACAAATAAATTGCTTCCGACATACGCTGCTCGTCTAAATGAGCAAAACCCAATCGCAACGCAGTAACCATCCTATTTTGATATAGACAACTGCTAGGTATTAATAATCCCTTGTCTCGTGCCTTTTCCTGTAAAACAGTCAATGAAAAAATAGGTTTGAACTGTACCCAAAAAGCCAGTCCAGCCTCCGGAACTGTGAAAGTAACCTCATCTTCAAAATAACGCAGCAACAACACCCCAAACAACGCTTTGCGCTCTGAAATTGTTTTCTGAAATTTGCGCTGATAACGAAAGATATCACCCTGATGGATAATTTCACCCAATGTTTTCTCAATCATAAAATTCGGTTTCCCAAATATATTCAGATATTTTTTCCCCTCCTCTAGCAGATCCTGAGGTGCGATCAAAAAATTCATTTGGAAGCCGGGGGCAAAGAAACTTCCGAAAGCACCAGTATAAATCACCCGGTTGCCTGCATTTTTCCGAAAAAGCGATTCCCCTTTTGTTTTAAAAAAGGACGATTCGAAATCTACATCATCCTCAATAATAATAAAGTCATATTGCTCGGCCAGTTGTAACAGTTGAATTTTCCGCTTTTCGGAAAGGTTAACCGTCGTTGGATACTGACATCTGGAGTTGAGATAAACACATCTTATCTCGCCGGGCTTAAATTGATCGCCGATCCTATCGACGATCATACCCTCCGCATCTACCGGAACGGTCTTCAGCTTGGCTCCTGCTTGACTAAATATCATATTGGGAAGAAAATAACTTAAATTCTCCACCAGCACAACATCGTCACGACGAATTAATAATCGGGATAAAATGGAAAAAATTTGCTCACGGCTGGCAATTGGCAACACGAAGTTCCGCGAAAGATGAAATCCCCTGGTCAAGTTCAAATAATAACTTAACTGGTCCCTAAAAAACAGATTCCCCTCTGTAGTGGTCGGAAAGTCATCAGTTTTCTTTTTGCGTTTAACCATTGATGCGTAAAAACGGACCAGTTCCTCAGCACTAATAATACTGTAATCTGGTGTGCCATCCGTAAAATAATACTTCGCTGTAGCTTCCAACTTAGGCATATCCAATATCAGCTCCTTTCGGAAAGTATAAGGAGCAAAGTGAGGTGGTTGCCTAAATGCACCAATGGTCGATGTCGAAACGTCAATACGTTCGGGATTTTTCACGAAAGTACCTCGATTGGGTACAATGTTCACCCAGCCCTGCTCCTGCAATTCAGCCAGTGCGGCTACGATAGTCTTTCGGTGCACGTTCAATTCATCTGCAATCTTTCGGCTTCCAGGCAACAAATCTCCATCCTCCAAAAAATTTCGCTTAATGGCATTAATAAATTGATACACAATCTGTAGATAGACAGCGTCATCCTTGCGACGGTCAATCTTAATAATGGAATGAAAAGCTATACCAACCGGACTACTCATTATGTTTATTTCGGACGATCAAAGTTAAAATTTAATCTATAATCTTTGTAATCATCATAAAAAAACATCTTTAAATAGGATGTCGAAACATTACTTAGTGAGATAGAACCGATTTTATAACAAAACTGATGGATAACATGGAATCAAAACGAAAATGGACGCAGGGAGATGTTGTCGCCCTGTACAACAAACCGTTAATGGAGCTTCTATATGATGCTGCCACAATACATAGAAAATATCATGACCCAAATAAAGTGCAGGTATCTACATTGATTTCAATAAAAACAGGTGGATGTCCCGAAGACTGCGCTTACTGCCCACAAGCTGCACGTTACCATACACATGTAAAAGCAGAAAGCTTGATGAGTGTCGAACAGGTCAAACAGCAAGCCATGGCTGCCAAAGCTCGTGGTAGTTCTCGGATCTGCATGGGAGCCGCCTGGCGTAATGTGAAGGATGGTCATGAGTTTGACCGTGTACTTGATATGGTTCGTACCTTAAACAAACTTGACATGGAAGTCTGCTGTACACTAGGAATGTTGACCGAAAATCAGGCCCAACGGTTGTCTGAGGCCGGATTGTATGCCTACAACCACAACCTCGATTCATCTGCCAATTATTATCAGGAAATTATCTCCACCAGAAGTTACGATGATCGCCTGCAGACCATCGAAAATGTACGCAAAACAAATATCACAGTCTGTAGTGGTGGCATCATTGGGATGGGCGAAACTATTGCAGATCGGGCTGCCATGTTGATTACCCTTGCTTCACTCATCCCACAGCCCGAATCGGTGCCGATCAATGCGCTGGTGCCTGTAATGGGTACACCAATGGAGACAATGGAAACCGCATCCATCTGGGATATGGTACGCATGGTTGCTACGGCGCGGATTTTATTGCCCAAAACCCAGGTCCGCCTATCGGCAGGACGAACCTATATGAGTAAGGAGGGACAAGCTTTATGCTTTTTCGCAGGAGCCAATTCGATTTTCTCTGGCGATAAACTACTCACCACCCCCAATCCCGACAGCAACGAAGACCTTGACCTATTTAAAACATTAGGTCTGGTCACACAGCAGCCGTTTGAGAAAAAAAGTCAGCCCCAAACCGTCACAAAAGAAATGGCAATTTATCACGATCTTGGAGAAAGACCCAAATGGTCAAGACCCGAACATACAGTTCCCCGCAACAGCGGTAAGCAGCAGAAGAAAGAATAATTTATGCTAATAAGGGGTCAGTTGTACTTTCTGTCCCTGTTTCCAAGCGCCCGGCGAGCTGAATAATTGGATTATTGTCTCCATTAGGCTTTATTGCAATATCATACCAATTACCTTGTTTTTCAATATCCAGGATCAATATAACTTCCTCGGCCGGGGCGATTTCTTTTGTTGTGGCATATTTTTTATAGTTGAGGGTTTCAACAGCTATTGTTACGCGCTGGTCACTATTGTTCTTTAGTTTCAGCTGTAATTTTCCTGTAGCTACCTGTGTCAGGGCCTTAAGCTCCGGAGCTACCGCGGCTTGTATTGCTGCTGTCCCCTTCTCCCCGGAAAATTTACGATAAAAACCATTTGGTCCATGCAGTTCGAAAGCATAACAATCTCCTTCAAACTTTGCTAGGTCCCATTGGTATTCCAAACGATCACCGGCCTTCACCGCAAAATTCCAATTTCTATAAGTTTCACTTTCGCCTTGTTCATTACGACATTCTAGGGGACTATACACGTTAAAGGCTACGCCGGCAGTTCTTTTTCCAAAAAGCTTGTTGTCTACAGTCATCACGAGACAAAACTGCCCATCTTTCACATAGCCAACTGCATCATGCGCATAAGGCAAATTTAAGGATTTACGAATCCCACGCTCCTGTATACGGTCAAATTCTGGGATCCAGACCTTTCTCTTCGCAAGTTCAGGATCTTTGACCTCAACAAAGCCTCGCGGATGATCTTTGAACTGCGCATGGTATATCGTTTCAATGTGCTGATTGCGGTCTAGGAAAGTGATCTGCTCTTTTTGCTGTGTAAAAGGTGTAAAGGCTGCAGTCAAATTACCACAGATCGTTCGACGCCATGCACTGATGTTTTCCAAATGCATATTCTTGTTCAGCTTTTTATTGAAGAAGTATTCCAAAAACTGCAAAGTAGATGTATGATCAAATACCTGAGAACACACCTTACCCCCCCGCGACCAGGGCGAAACAATATACATGGGCACACGAAAACCTAAACCCACAGCTCCTTCACGCGCTTGTTTTTTAGATATCCCCTGCTTCAGCTCCTTGGCTAAACGTACCATTTCCACCTCCGTATCAATACCAGCAGAGCATGCCCCGGTGTCTTTTTTAGTCAAATCAGGAACAACAAATGGCTTTACGTGATCATAATAACCATCGTTTTCATCATAGGTAATGATAAAAATTGTTTTTTTCCAAATTTCAGGTTTTTTCGTTAAAATTTCCAAAACTTCTGATACATACCAAGCTCCGTACCAGGGAGCACTCGGATGATCCGAAAAATTTTGCGGACCAGCCAGCCAGGATACGGCTGGCAATCTACCGGTATCAACATCATTCCGGAATTGATAAAGAACGTCCCCTTTCGGAACTTCCAGCGTCCCCTTTTTTCCTTTCCACTTAAAATTCAAGGACTCAAGCGACCTGTAATTATTGTCGCCCTTGTTTACCGTAAAAGCTCTTTCATTCAATGATTTAGCAAAATCACTTAACGTTTTATAATTTTCCCGATTATATTCTTTGAGTTCCTTCTCGGCTCGTTCCAATACCTCGCTTTTTTTTCGAATATCAGCGCGTATCTTTATCGCTTGTTCCTCAGAAGAAGGAGACTTCTCCTCCAACTTGGAAATCTGCATGGGCAAATCCCGAACCTGAGTTTCCAGATTTCTGATATAGTTTTCCTTAAATTTAACGTGATAAGCTTGAAAGAACTCTAGTAAATTACATCCGAAATTTGACAACCATGCCCTTTCTTTTCCAGCAAATCCTCCGCCACAACTTGTCTCATTTTGATAAAAACGCCAGGTAATTCCATTTTTCTCAAGCAATTCCGGGAAAGTTTCCCAAGTCATTTTACCGTACGCAAAATCGTCGTTCCTAATATTTGCCTTTTGCAAGCCATCTTTCATTTCTGTAATCTTCCCCGTCCAGAAGAAAGAACGGTTCGGCGTGGTGCTGGTCATGCCGGAGCAAAAATTCTGATCACATACTGTAAAAGCATCTGCTAGGGCATAATGAAAGGGCAAATCTTCACGAGTAAAATACCCCAATGTTAAGGGCATAGCCGCATATTGTTTATTTCCTGATTGCTTCGATAACAGCCAATGATCGTAACGACCTTGGTTAAAGGCATCCACCTGACTTGCACGACTATGTGGAAGAGAACCCATCCAGGTCACTTTACTTTCCTTCAGGTTTAATCGGAAAGGAGCATACGTTTTTCCCTCTTTATCCATTTGATACCACACGGGTAAACCGTTCGGTAAGCGGATTGACCGTGGATCATTGAAACCCCGAACTCCAGAAAGCGTCCCAAGCGTATGATCGAAAGATCGATTTTCCTGCATAAGGATAACGATATGCTCGGCATCCAAAAATGTACTTCCCATCTCAGGATCTATTGCAAAGGCTCTTTGGATTGAACCAGGCATAAAACTGGCAATTCCTGCTGCTCCCGAGAATAGCAAAGTTTTTCTCAGAAACTCTCTTCTGCTTTCCATAATACTTATTTATAATTTCGATTTGAATCTACTTAGATTTCCTTTTGTTTCACATTTCTTCGTGTAAATCTTATGTTACCAACATAATTACGAACAAAACATCTCTTTGATTGAATGACAAAAATTTGTTTATTTTTACGAAAAGACAACAGATATAAATATGGTAGACATTTTGCTGCTCGAAGACGACAAGGTACTCTCGAAAGAGATCCGATCTTTTCTATTAAGCCAGGGCTTTACCTGTGATCAAGCCTTTGATGGAATTGATTTCTTGGCCAAAACACACCAGAAAAAATATAGTTTTTATCTATTAGATATCAATGTCCCCAAAATCAATGGATTGGAAATCTGTAAAAAGATAAGAAGCCATGACGCCCTTACACCAATTATTATTCTCTCGGCATACGATGATATAGATGATAAAAAGGAGGCATTTCTCCGGGCTGCTGATGACTATCTGGTTAAACCTTTCGTCTTAGATGAATTGCTGATGCGCATCTATTCCCTGTTACGTCGGCAACAACATAGCGAAAGCAATGAAACAAAAACATTGGTAGTCGATGATCTGATCATTTATCCTGATGAGGCCCGTGTATTACGTGCAAATGAAGAAATTAATCTTACTCAAAAAGAATTTCAACTGCTGCTTATCCTGGCACAGGCAAAGGGTCGTACCTTGTCCAAGCAACATATATCGGAAGAAGTGTGGCAAAATCAATTTCAGACAACACAGAATACAATTGAAGTTTATATCAACTTTTTACGTAAGAAGATTGATAAAAACTTTGAAAATAAACTGATCCATACAAGACCTGGCTTTGGTTATTACCTATCGGCAGAAAAATGAATTTAAAGAAGAAAATAGCGATTAGCTTTAGTATTGCATTCTCCGTCCTTTTCGGTATGGCGATGTTGATTATCTACTATGCTAGTTTCGATTTTCGGAAAGATCAATTTCGCCAGCGACTGATTGATAAATTAGACAATATTTCCCATTATATCGCCAGTAACCCCTATTTCAACCGCCAGTCATACAAAAACTATTTTCACGATGACGAAGATGGCCTTTTCTATGAAGATGTTATCATCCTCGACAAAAACAAACAGTTAGTCTTTAGCACTGTTAAGGACCAAACCGTTACATGGAGCGCATCAATTGTTAATAGGCTCGATCAGGAAAAGCAAATCTTCTACAACCAGGACCAATATGAGACATTTGCCAAATATTATCGCATTAACGGATCGCCCTACTATATTATCGTAAAAGCACAGGATTATTCCGGAAATGAAAAAATGGACCACCTAGCGCTTGTCCTCACGATATTATTTGTGCTGAGTGCAGCTTTAGTGTGGGTATTCAGCTATAATCTGATCCAACGCCTGTTGATTCCGCTCGATAAATTAAAAGACAATATTACGCAGATTAATGCCAGTAGACTCACTAAACCTGTTGATTACACAGGAAATACCGACGAAATTACTGTACTAACCCGGGCATTTAATACGATGTTATTACGCCTTTCTACTGCTTTCGAATCGCAGAAAGAATTCAATTCCAGTGCTTCCCACGAATTACGAACACCACTTGCACGAATGTCTTTTCAACTTGAAAATCTGTACCATCAGAACCAGTTAAGCGAAGAGGTGAGGCAGGTATTACGTAACATATCCAAAGAAACATTGCACCTCTCAGAAGTCACAGATTCGCTTATGCTCCTTTCAAAATTTGATTCGGAAAGTTTAAAAATGACTTATAAAGAAGAGCGAATCGATGAAATTATATTTACGGCCTATGAAAAAGTAGCCAAAGTATATCCCGACCTTCAGCTGGATTTTTCAATTAGCGGAACTGACGACCCCAAACTCAGCATTTTTTGTTCTGCCCAATTGATTGAAATCGCTTTTGTAAATTTATTTAAGAATGCTGCGCTCTACTCAGACAACAGGGAGGTGAAAGTCACAATGCTAGAATCAGCACAAGAACTAAAAGTGCTTGTTAGTAATACGGGGCCAGCTTTGAGTACCAGCGACCAAAAGCGAATTTTTGATGCATTTAGCCGCGGAGAAAATGCGAGTGAGACAACAGGATCTGGATTGGGACTGCGCATTGTTCAACGCATCATGGAATCGCATCATGCGACAATTGAATATCAAGCGGACCGAAAACAATCTACGCATACTTTTGTATTACTATTTAAATTGTTTCTCAACCAAGAAGGTTAGTTGAAAAAATTCCTCCAAATTACCTAGAAGCCCATTAGGCAATAAGCACATACATTTATTAACCGATGCTTTAGGCTTCTTCCCTACCTGAAAAACATGCTTTTTTAAGCTTTTTTTAAGCATTTATTAAGGGGTCTTTAATGTTCGACCAGTTATTTTGTTACATCAGTTTTGAAACATATGACAAAGAAACCTTTAATATTTTTATTGCTTTTCAATGGTATGGCATTTGCCCAGCAGAGACCACCGCAAACAGATCATGTGCGTATGGATGAAAGTACACTTATAAAAAAGCAAGGCGATATCGCCGGACAGCAAATGACGCTTCGAGAATGCGAAGCAGCATTTGTAAAGAGCAATCTTTCTCTACTCGCCCAACAATATGACATCAGCCAGGCTGAGGCAGACGTCATACAAGCTAAAATATGGGATCTGCCACAGCTTGAAATGAATGTTAACGCCTATGATCCACAGAACAAAAAGGTATTCCACGTCGGTCCTTCTAAAGAAGCGAGTATATCGCAATTAATTTATCTCGGTGGAAAAAAGAAAAATCAAGTAGAATTCGCCAAATCGAATGTCGAACTTTCCAAGCTACAATTTAGTCAATTGCTGGCAAGTCTTCATGCACAGCTCCGTACAACCTTTTACTCCCTCTACTTTGAACAGCATAAATTGGCGGATATCAAAATTCAGCTTGACTATCTAAATAATCTACTAACGGCATACAAAGAACAAGGTAAGAAAGGAAACATTTCATTAAAAGATCAAGTTCGCCTTCAAACAATGGCTATCGATCTCAATAACGAAAAAACAAATGCGATTAACAATAGCATTGACTTACAACAACAATTACGTGTACTCATCTCCAGTCAGGAAGACGTACTACCGAAATTAACCGATCAAGAAGCGGATCAGGTACTTGCCGTAAAACCAACAATGCCTTTAGACAAAATCTATCAATTGGCGCTGGAAAACAATGCTGATTATCAATTTGCGTTAAAAACTTCGGAAAGCGCACAGTTATTTACAACATGGCAACAATCGCTAAATACACCTGATATCAATCTTGGGCTTGCCTATAGTCAAAACTCAGGTGCTTTTCGCAATGAAATCAACTTAACAGCAGCAATTCCACTCCCGCTATGGAAACAAAATAAAGGAAATGTAATCAAGGCAAAATATGCCGAAGAAGAAGCAAAGAAGAATATTGAAGTCCAACGGCAGCAGCTCGAATCACAGATCCGATCCAATTACCTGTCTTGGCAAAACCAATACAATCAGTATTTTACCATTACACCTGACGACCTCCACGACATCGCGGTCGTCTACGATGGCGTATTCAATAATTTCAGAAAAGGTAACATCTCCCTGGTGGAATTCACTGATTTTATGGATAGCTACCGCATATCCATGCTGAAGCTATATGATATGAAAAAGGAAATTATTCTCAATGCCGAACAATTAAACTACCTGGCGCAAACTTCTATATTCAATTCAACTCATGTCAACTAAAAAACTTCTCACAGCCACAGTAGCAGTAGTGCTACTCTACTCTTGCAAAAATCATAAAGAAACGGATAATACCGCCGTTGTCAAAGGTTTCGAAATGAGCGAAACGATGCTAAAATCGACCAGTTTTGCAACCGTCAAAAAAGAAAATGTGAGCGAAGAACTCAATTTCTTTGGTAAAATATCTGCTGATCAGAACAATTACATCGATATCTTCCCACTCGTTGGCGGTAATGTGGTCTCCGTGAATGTATCCTTAGGCGATTATGTACACAAAGGTCAGGTATTGGCCACAATCAGAAGTACGGAAGTCGCCGGTATACAAAAGGATCTTTCGGATGCCAAAACCGATGTATTGCTCGCAGAAAAAAACTACCGTGTAGCGGAAGACATGTACACAGGTAAACTGAGTACAGATAAGGACATGCTGGAAGCAAAAGGACAATTAACTAAAGCCAAAGAGCAGCTCCGCCGCTCAGAAGCCGTCAGTCAGATCTATAATGTTCGACGCGGCAATATATATTCGGTGGTATCCCCAATCGATGGATATATCGTACAAAAAAATATCAATAAGGACATGCAACTGCGGAGTGACCGAAGCGACAACATCTTCGATGTGGCCAATACAAAAGATGTATGGGCGATTTTGAATGTCAATGAAACAGATATTGAAAAGATTAGTATGGGCATGCCTGCCGTGGTGTCAACGCTGAGTTATCCGGACAAAAAATTTCAAGGTAGTATCGACAAAATTTTTAAGATTATCGACCCGCAAACCAATTCTATGCAGGCCCGTGTCGTACTCGACAATAAAGATGGACTACTTATTCCAGATAGTAAGGCCACAATTAAAGTAGCACATCGATCCAATACACAGGCGCTAGCTGTTCCTTCGGACGCAGTCATTTTCGATCAAAACAAATATTTCGTGTTGGTTTACAAATCTCAAAATGACATCAAGATTCGTGAAATCCTGCCGATTAAGCAAAACGAAGAAACAACCTATATAACTACTGGATTACAGGAAGGAGAGAAAGTTGTTGTAAACAATAAACTTTTGATTTATAGAGCACTGAATAATTAATCCGTTTTAGCATTTACACGAATGAACAAATTCATTAAAAATATCATTGCCTTTTCCATAAAGAATAAAGCTTTTACCTTTATTTGGGTGGGTATTTTGGCTATTTCTGGTTTTATCAGTTTTAAAAGTATGCCCATTGAGGCATTTCCGGATGTTACCAATACACAGATAACTATCATTACCCAATGGAATGGTCGGAGTGCAGAGGAAGTCGAACGTTTTGTGACTACACCGATTGAATTGGGTATGAGCCCGGTACAAAAGAAAACGAGTATACGCAGCACGACCATGTTTGGCCTCTCCATTGTAAAAATCATCTTTGATGATGGTGTCGACGATACTTTTGCCCGCAACCAAGTCAATAACCTCTTGCGGTCTGTGAGCCTGCCAGACGATGTCGATCCCGATGTACAGCCCCCTTACGGTCCTACAGGAGAGATTTTCCGCTATACTTTACACAGCGATCAACGCAATTCACGCGACCTCCTTACTTTACAGACATGGGTCATTGACCGGGCGCTGCGGGGTGTCCCCGGCGTAGCCGATATCAATGTTTTTGGCGGACAAGATTTGGTTTACGAAATCAGTACGGACCCTATAAAACTTGACAAATTTAATCTGACACCTTTACAGGTATTTGATGCCGTGAGCAAAAGTAACCTGAATGTCGGTGGAGATGTCATCGAAAAAAGCGGTCAATCCTATGTAGTACGCGGTATTGGTTTAGTCAACTCAATCAATGACATCGAAAATATGACCGTAATCAATCAAAAGGGAAATCCTGTATTCGTCAAGAATGTGGCTGAAGTGAGAGAAAGCGCGATGCCTCGCGTGGGTCAAGCCGGTTTTGGAAAGAATGATGATGTGGTAGCAGGAACCATCGTGATGCGCAAAGGTGAAAATCCAAGAGAGGTATTGACTGCTGTAAAAGCAAAAATAGATGAGCTTAACAACAAAATCCTCCCCAAGGACGTCAAGATGCAAACTTTTTATGACCGTGACAACCTCATGGATTTCACGACACATACCGTTATGCATAACTTGATCGAAGGTATTGTGCTTGTCACCTTGATGGTACTGCTCTTTATGGCAGACTGGCGCACCACAGTTATTGTTTCCATTATCATACCACTCGCCTTACTTTTTGCTTTTCTATGCCTTAAACTAGCCGGAATGAGTGCCAATCTGCTTTCTTTGGGCGCGGTAGACTTCGGTATTATTATCGACGGTGCCGTGGTTATGGTGGAAGGGATATTTGTCATGCTGGACCATAAGGCACACAAACTTGGCATGGAAAAATTCAACAAGATGGCCAAAGCTGGCTGGATCAAACAGACAGGAACGGGATTGGGAAAAGCCATCTTTTTTTCCAAACTGATTATCATTACCTCATTGATTCCTATTTTTTCCTTCCAGAAGGTAGAAGGAAAGATGTTTGCGCCACTAGCCTTCACCCTAGGTTTTGCCTTATTGGGAGCGCTGCTTTTTACCTTAACGCTCGTTCCAGCTTTATCACATATTCTGCTCAATAAAAATGTGCGGGAGCGCCACAATCCTTTTGTGGAATTCTGGAATAGCGTCGTCGCTAAAGGATTTGGTTTCACGTTTAGAAACAAACGTCTGAGCATGATCCTCGCAATTACTTTATTGGCGGCAGTCTTGTTTTCAGCAAAATTTTTAGGAACAGAATTTTTACCGACATTAAACGAAGGATCCCTTTGGGTTACTGCCGAGATGCCTATGAGTACTTCTTTACGTGAATCGGTTAAAACAACCAAACTATTAAAAAGTACGTTGGAAACCTTCCCTGAGGTCACTGGTGTACTCTCCCAAACTGGACGGAGCAACGATGGTACAGATCCTAACGGGTTTGGTTTTGTTCAGTTTGCTGTAGCGCTAAAACCCAAAGAAGAATGGACACGCAAGATCACTATGGATCAGCTGATTGATGAAATGGACCACAAACTCAAACAATACCAGGGCATTACTTACAACTACTCACAGCCTATTTCGGATAATGTTGCTGAGGCTGTTGCTGGTTTTAAAGCTGAAAACGGAATCAAGATTTTTGGTGACGACCTAACAACTTTAGACCATCTTGCAAAAGAAGTTTATGCACAAATAAAAGGTATACAAGGAATTAAAGATCCAGGTATTATTCTCAATATTGGCCAGCCCGAAGTGAGTGTGGTATTGGATCGAACCCGTATGGCAGCGTTTAACGTTTTGCCGGCCGATGCACAGGCGGTGCTCGAAATGGCATTCGGAGGAAAAACAGCCTCAATCTTGTACGATGGCGAACGGAAATTCAATATCCGCCTGCGCTACGCTCCCGAATACCGTAAAACAGAAAAAGACATTGCGCAGCTGATGGTTCCCTGTGGTGATGGCACATTAATTCCGTTGAAAAGTATCGCGACCATTGAAAAAGATAACGGTGCTGCTTTTATCTATCGCGACAACATCAAACGCTATATCGGTATTAAATTTTCCATCCGTGACCGTGATTTAGGAAGCACCATTGCAGAAGCACAACAAAAGGTTAGTAAAATTAAGCTTCCGGAAGGGTATTCCATTGGCTGGACTGGGCAATTTGAAAATCAGCAACGTGCTACACACCGTTTAGCTCAGGTGGTTCCGATCAGTCTGTTTCTTATCTTCTTCTTACTGTTCATTTTGTTTGGTAACATCAAAGACTCTTTGCTCGTATTAGCAAACGTTCCTTTTGCACTGATTGGCGGAATTATAGCTTTGCACGTTACAGGTATGAATTTTGGGATATCAGCAGGCGTAGGCATGATTGCATTATTCGGTATATGTATTCAGAATGGAGTTATCCTGATTTCAGAATTTCATCAGAATAAGAAAGATGGACTACCGAATGACCAATCGATCTATAAAGGTGTAAAATCGCGAACAAGACCTGTGGTTATGACAGCATTGATGGCTTCTATAGGACTCCTACCAGCTGCACTATCTACGGGTATCGGTTCGGAATCACAAAAACCACTGGCGATCGTGATCATCGGCGGACTAATCTCAGCAACCATATTGACCTTGCTGGTTTTTCCGATCATCTATGATATCTTCAATAGAAAAGAAAAGATTCAGCAAACAATAGCCGAATAGTGTTGTCTATAGCTTATATACAATTTATCAAATTAATGAACACCATCGATACTGCGCTAAGCGATAACAACCCATGCCAATTGCATAGGCAGTATCGATGTAACAATTGTATCTCTTGCGGCTTTTAAATTTAAAAAGCGATAAAAAGCCCTTAATTTTGCAATAAATTACCTTCCTTAAAACAATTTGTGTGTTAAGGATCAAAACAAATAATATATTTATGACTATTCTCACATTTACAATCATCCTTCTCTTAGGTGCTTATGTAGCAGGGTTATTAGGATCGCTGACAGGCTTAGGGGGTGGGGTCGTTGTGATACCTTTATTAACACTCTTCTTTCATGTTGATATTCGCTATGCCATTGGAGCAGCCCTGCTTGCTTCAATCGCCACTTCTTCTGGTGCTGCAACAGCTTATGTCAAGGAAGGCATTACCAATATCCGGCTAGGTATGTTTTTAGAAATCGCTACCACCATTGGGGCGGTCATTGGCGCTGTTATTGCCATTTATATGCCGACCAATACCATCGCCATAATCTTTGGTTTTGTACTGATCTTCTCTGCAGCGATGACTGTACGTAAGAAAAATGAGCACGCGCACGCTGGCGGTTCCCCGTTAGCTGAAAAACTGAAGCTAAACAGTACCTATCCAGTTGAGGGGAAATTAATCCCCTACAAGCTAACCAATATTGTGGGAGGTTTTTCATTGATGGGTGTGGCGGGCGTTATCTCCGGTTTATTGGGGATCGGTTCCGGATCCCTTAAAGTACTTGCAATGGATAGCATGATGAAAATTCCATTTAAAGTCAGTACAACAACGAGTAACTTTATGATCGGTGTTACCGCAGCAGCTTCTGCAGTGGTGTATCTGCAAAGAGGTTATATGGATCCCGGTATTGCATTTCCGGTAATTTTAGGCGTATTAGGCGGCGCCATTACAGGATCTAAGCTCCTAAAACGTATGAATCCAAAGACTTTACGTATCATTTTCGCTGTCGCCATAACATTCGTGGCCTTAGAGATGATTTTCAACGGATTCCAGCATAAATTTTAAAAAACATACGTTACGCAATTAGCATAATAATAGTGTAAGATCCTTCACCTATAGGAAGAAGGAAAACAAATAATCAAAATGAAACACGTATTTTCCAAAAATTATTGGGGAGACAAAGATATCTCGCTACTCGTCGGACAAATTTTACGAACAGGAGTTGTTATCGCTTCTTCCATTCTCATCCTGGGCGGCATCCTTTACCTCATCGTTCATGGACAAGAAACTGTACCGAATTACAGCGATTTTGTCGGTGAGGGAAACTCCAATACCACAATTACCGGAATCATTACTGGCGCATTGAGCCGAAATGTTCCCCAAATCATACAGCTCGGTGTCCTCTTATTAATTTTCACCCCTATTGTACGGGTGATTGGTTCACTATTTGGATTTGTAATCGAAAAGGACAAGCTTTATATCATCATTACATTGATCGTATTAGCTGTCATTATAGGAAGTATTCTTAGCGGCGTCAAGGGATAATAATCGCCTTATCTCTTGGCGCGCAGCCAAGAAGATTTCTTCAGCACATATTCAAAGTTCTTCCTTTCAGGTTCATTTATGTAGCTCACGGTCCGCTCCGCGACTTTGATTGCCCCCAAGCGTTCCACAGCCTTCTGCGAACGATAATTCTCCGCACCAACGTGCATAAAAATGCTGTCCACAAAATTGAAAGCAAAGTCAAACATCATCTCTTTTACCAAAGGATTAATGCCCCCCCCCCAATAAGCGCGCGCATAAAAGGTAAATCCAACAAAAATTGATTGCCCAACCTGGTCAAGCCCATAATACCGTGTACTGCCAATGCATGCATGATTCTTCTTATCATAGATCAAATAAGCTGATTTACTTGCCAAAGCAGCCTCAAAAAATTGGCGGAAAACATCTTCTTTCCAACGGTCTTTATTGGGATGTTGTTCCCAGATCAGCGGGTCCTTGGCAACTTGGTATAGCGCCTCGAAATCCGATGGGTCCATGATCCTCAATAAAACATGATCATTTTCGAGCGTGTTGGGGGCGACAAACTTCATGCGGCACAGTGCTAGTTTAGTAATCGAAATATTTCAATTTATACAGAATATACCAATTAATGATGAAATTAGCTAAATTAAGGGGCCAGCAAGACAAATATTACATAGAAATGTAGATCTAACAAAAATTTTATTCAAATATGAAGCTAAGCTAGTGCAACTTACCCCTATTCTAATGTAGGTGTTGATAGGAATCTTAGCGCATCTAAAATTAGCTTTACAAAATTTTGTATTTTACAGCCAAATGGAACAATTTAGAGAATTTGTAAAACAACGTATTGATGTCACAGAGGACGAACTGAATGACATCGTTTCACGTTATCAAGTCAAAAAAATAAAGAAAAAAGAGTACTTTCTACGCGCCGGTGAAATCTGCCATCATGAAGCATATGTGGTGAGCGGTCTATTTAAATCATTCTATATCACTGCCGACGGGATAGAACATATTCTACAATTTGCGATTGAAGATTGGTGGATTGGTGATATTGCGAGCTTCAACTATCAGGAGCCGGCACTACAAAACATCCAGGCGCTAGAAAACGCTGTTGTGCTTACCCTCTCAAAAAAAGATAAAGACAAACTGTACAAAGACCATCCAATCTTTGAAAAACTTTCTAGGATAATGGCACAGCGTGCACAGGTAGCATCCCAACATCGCATCATTTCGAGTATCGGATTTACTGCTCAGGAGAGATATCTTGATTTTATCAAGCGGTACCCCAAAATCTACCCTAGGATTTCAAATATGCAATTAGCATCCTATCTCGGCGTCACACAGGAGTTTCTTAGTCGCCTAAAAAGACAGCTCTTGAAGCCTAATCGAAATTCTTGACCTACATCAATTTTTTCTTTCCAAGTTTATACCAACTTTGCATAAGTTTGTTCAAACAAACAATTTGAACATATTTCAGTTATATAAATAAAAGAAAATAAGATGAATAGATTTTTCCAAGTTTTGGCAGTAGCAGTATTAATGATTAATGTTGCTGTAGCACAAGTAAAATGGTCTGCAGACCCAGCGCATACAAATGCAAGATTTGACGTAAAGCACTTAGGTATCAGCTTTGTCGATGGTGATTTTACAAAAGTAGAAGGTACAGTTGAAACTGCAACAGGTACAAGTTTTAACAATGCCAAAATCAATTTTTCTATTGATGTCAACAGTATCGATACTCGTGTCGCTGCCCGTGACAACCATTTAAAAACTGACGATTTCTTCGCTGCGGAAAAATTCCCTAAAATGACATTGAAGTCTGTTAGTTTTAAAAATACAAAAGTAAAAGGAAAATATGTGATGGTAGCGGATCTAACAATCCGTGATGTAACGAAAAAAGTGACATTCGAGGTAACTCAAAATGGGGGGATCATTACCGATCCTTGGGGCAAAACACGTGCAGGCTTCACTGCTAAAACAACAATTAACCGCCACGACTTTGGCTTGAAATACAACGATAAACTACCTTCGGGTGTAGAAGCTGTTGCTTCGGATGTTGATATCATTGTAAACACTGAATTGGTGTTAAATTAATTGGGAAATAATAAATCACACAAACTTGGTGGCTATCCGATTTGATATCAGATAGCCATCATTTTTTACAGACCTTTTAACAGACCGCCATCCAGCGGAATATTGGCACCGGTAAGATAGCTTGCATAGGTTGAGCAAAGGAAAGCGACAAGATAGCCGTATTCCTCAGGTTTACCCAGGCGTTGTGCCGGAACCTGTTTTAAGCGTATTTGCAGCGCCTCATCATACGATATGCCCAAACGTTGTGCATCCAGATCGGTTAGCGACTGTATGCGGTCGGTATCAAATAGTCCTGTCAGGATACTGTTTACAGTCACACCATCTTTGGCAACATCCTCCGCCAGCGATTTACTCCAACTAACCAATGCCGTACGGATAGTATTGGATAATACCAAGTTAGAAACGGGCTCCTTCACCGTAGAAGAAGAAACATTGATAATACGACCATATCCGTTAGCTTGCATATAGGGCAGCGCGCATCCGGTCGTGTAGCAGTGATTTTGAAACAAGAGCTCAAAAGCGTCCTGATATTCTGAAAGATGCTTTTGAGCAATGGTTCCTGCTTGGGGTCCATTCGAATTGTTGATTAAAATATCAACCTTATTCGACTCAAAATAATGTGCTATCTGTTTTTTATAGGCTTCGTGATCGTTGTAATTCACCAGCAAATATTGATGTACCTGCCCTTTAGACCGGTCTAAACTTTCACAGGCATGCTGTAGCTTTTGCTCATTTCGGGAGGCTAATGTTACCGATACGCCACAAGAGGCAAGCACTCGGGCAATCCCGGCACCTATACCGGTTGAACTCGCTCCAATCAAAGCCTTTTTTCCAGTTAGATTAATTTCCATATTTTGTTATTTCCTATCTTATTCTTTAGCTACATTCCCAACCATCCTTCTTCACTAAAACACCATCTTCGATACCACTAATCGTTGTCTTTTGCCCGAATCATGGCAATAAATAAATAGACTGCAAAAACCCAAGCCGAACCTAAGCATATCCAGGCAAAAACTGGGATTCCCCACCATTTCGGTTCAACTCGCGCTACGATGATCATTCCGCCCAACAAATTGAGCGACATAAACATAATGCCAATGACGATACGATTGACACCTTTTCTTAAGATCGTATTGAAAGATCGGGCACTGATCAAACGATGGTTGAGGGTAAAATTCCCGGTCCGGAATAAGCGCACAAGCGCACGCATATCTTCTGGTAGTTTCTCCACATCACGAACAAAGGACTCCACTTTATATTTTCCTTTTTTGAACATGGCCTGCGGAGAGAGCCGTTCCATCATAATTCGCCGCGCAAATGGCTTAATGCTTTCCATAATGTTGAGATCAGGATATAATTGGCGCCCTATCCCCTCCATCAGTGAGATGCCCCGCATCAACTGATAGATATACTCTGGAAAATACAGGCGATTGTCGCCAATAATTTTCCATAGTTTATTGAATAATAAATCTAAGCTAAGATCGCCAAGTGACACATTGTCGATCATATCAAAAATCTCATAAAGCGAGCGCTCAAACTGATTCCGGTCTGGTATATGACTGACGACAGCGACATCTTCAATCACGTCAGCAAGCCGGACAGCATCTTCGGATATGGCCGATTGAATAAACTCTTCCAGCAGTCTACGGTCTATGCCCAATAATTTACCCATATTTCCAAAATCCAAAAAGGCAATTCGCCCATCTGGCATTACCATCATATTTCCTGGATGCGGATCACCATGGAAGAAACCATGGATAATAACTTGTTCGAGATACAAATTGATCCCATTTTTAACAAGCAATTGAACGTCCATTCCCCGCCGCTTGATTTCTGCCACATCGGTAACTTTAAAACCATCCAGATACTCCATGCAAAGCACACGATCAGACGATAGTTCGGGGTAAACTCTCGGCACCTTAATATCTTTATTTCCCTTAAAATTTTTAGCGAACCGCTCAATATTGTGTCGTTCAATTGCCAAAGACATCTCCTCCTGCAAAGTCATGGAGAAAGATTCGACAATCAAAGATAGATTAAGGTTTTCCAGCACATCATTGTACATGGTCAGGATTTTGGCAATATCACGCATGAGTGCGAGATCACTGCGCATCAGCTCATCGATACCCGGGCGTCGCACCTTTAACACCACTTGGGTGCCATCTAATAAGGTTGCTCTGTACACCTGAGCGATAGACGCTGCAGCAAACGGTTCGGCCACAATCTCCTGAAAATACGCGTCAATATCCAGTTGCAGCTCTTCTGCAAGATAGGATTTAATGTCGACTTCAAAAGGCGGAACATTATCCTCCAGGCGCTTAAGTTCATCCACCAAATCTTTCGGCAGCAGCCCCTCCCGGGTCGAAGCAGATTGTCCAAGCTTGATAAAAGCCGGACCTAGCTCCTCAAGCGCCATGCGTATACGCGCATATACACTAACTGTATCGACGTCAATAGGATGATCTACTGACGCTCTAGACCCTTTCCATGGCAATCGAGCGATTGCGTCTTTAAAACCATATTTGGCCAATATACTTAAGATCTGCGAACTGCGCTGTAACTTCTTTGTCGGATTAAACATAACGGATCTTGGATTTCGATAACAATATACGAAATATCCATGCGCAAAAAACACAGTTTGCTGTGAAACTTTATTCCGTCTCCAATTGATCCAGCTTATCTTTGATCTGAACGAGGTAACGACTATAATAGCAGCGAATCATAAGTTCCGTCACACCAACAACCAAAACAATAGCAACAATTGCCGAGAGGATCATCCAAACAATAAAATGAGGATCTGCTGCAAAAGTCTCCTTGAAATGATATAACCGATCAAACCATACACTCGTTCGGTTCTGGGCGATCATGATCAGATAAAGAAACAACGCCTGTGGGATCATCACATAGGCTGCAATACGATACGTCTCAACGGCATACTTTAAGTCGTAATACGTTTTAAGCAAATGTTCTTTAGAGGCCAACAGTTCGATTTGCTTTGTACTTTTTACCAAGTAAAAAAATCTTCGATAGTATAGAAGACTCGATAACGATATCTGTACAATAAAAAAGTAATAGGCAAATGCTGCATAACCTTCGATCTTATAAATGGGCAATATGGGTACCAAAAATAGAAAACACATACAACACAACCATGAAATAAACTCGCGCTTGATGTTCTTGCGCAGCTTGCCCATAATATTGCCTACCTCCTTGTAGTACTTCAGATTTGGATTCTGCAAATCTTCATCTGTCGGCTGTTCCTGCCAAGACTTCTTTAACTCATCAAAATTCATAGTTATATTTTTTAATGATCTGTTGAATTCGCTCTTTTGTACGGTTCAATTTCACCCGGGCATTCACCTCCGATATACCCAAATTCTCTGCAATTTCCCGATGACTTTGGCCCTCCAAAAACAAAAAGATCAGCGCTTTCTCGATTGCATTCAGTTCCTGGACTGCCTGATAGAAAACTTTTAATTGCTCATCTTTATCAGCGTCATAACCTTCATCAGCAGCGTCATGCCGTTCGTCCAACGCATCGTAAATCTGATGCTTCTTTTCCTTTTTTAAGAATACCATGGCCGTATTAAGGGCAACACGATACATCCATGTTGAAAATTTACTCTGCCGCTTAAATGTTCCGTAGGATTTCCACAATTGATAGACGATTTCCTGATACAGGTCCTGCCGCCCATCGTGATCATCCATATACATACGGCTCACCTTAACGAGAATACCTTTATTCTCATCAATCAGTCTAAGAAATTCTATTTCCGATGGGTTCACCTAGCGACTTTTTATTAAATTTAGTTTAGGTAATAAGTATAGCAAACATGCAAAATGTTACAGCTTTATTTAAAAATATGTAAATTGTTATTAAAAATGAGACTTATCGCTAGAGATTATGGAAAATATATTTTATGAAGGTCAGATCATTTGGGCGCAGATCGATGCAAATAGACATATGCGCCATTCTGCTTACGCTGATATTTGTGCACAGGCCCGCAGTAATATGCTGCACAAGATGGGGTTTTCTCTCGATAAATTTGCGGAATACCATATCGGTCCCATACTATTTAGGGAAGAACTCCTGTATTTTAAAGAAATCCATTTGGACGAATATGTACAGGTCAAAGTGGAATTGACGAAATACAACAAAAACAATAGCCGGTTTTCATTTATGCACCAGGTATTTCGTTCGGACGGAACCCGCTGCTGCACAGTTCATGTCGATGGAGCATGGCTAGACCTTCAAAAACGAAAATTAACAAAATTGCCAGAAGAACTAGCGCCCCTTCTCGCCAAAATTCCCCGAGCTGAAAAATATGAAGAGACAGAATAATCTATAGTAGATATAACAGCAAACTGATACAAAAGAAAAAAATCCCTTGGAACACAAATGAGGTTCCAAGGGATGAAAACATAAACTAAACCTAAAAACTATTTTCCTTTATCCTTCTTCTATCGTTCCTTTGATCATCTCAAAATCGGATATGCGATTCAATGCTTATTAATTATTTCACTTCAATTAAACGCTTAGCGATAATTGCATCCTCTTTCTTGCCTACAGTCAAAATCAATATCCCACCTTCATACGCAGCCTCAATACTGCTGTAGTCTACCGTATCAGGCAAAGTAAACGAGCGTGAGAACGACGAATAATTGAATTCTTTTTTACTGTATAATTTTTCTTCACTGACACTTTCCTCCTTTTTCTCTGCCGAAATCGTAATCAGATTCTTATCTACATTGATTTTGAAATCAGACTTATCTAATCCTGGCGCAGCCATTTCGACTTTGAAAGATTTCTCGGTTTCTGATATATTTACCGCTGGAACACGAGAAACCAAACGATCTGAAATAAAATTATCGTTGAATAAATTATCAAATACTGTATTTACAAACGGATTTACTGCATCAGTATTTAAACTTTTTGATGGGAATTTAATTAATGCCATTTTTTTGTCCTCCTAATTTTTTGTTTTATTGTTAAGCTTTTTTGTTCTAACTATTTGAAAGGAATTATTCAATTTGCGTACCACACCTATTTTAAAGACAAAATGACACTTATAACTAAAAATAAATGCCATTTTGTCTATATATTTTACACATTATGCGAACAACGGCACACATCAGCTTGGCGTCTAGAAAAGCAAGATAACACATCCATTTTAAAACAACATTAAATTTCATCGCTTTCTAGCGCTGCGATGACCAAGGATTTGACAGCATCGTAAATATAATCTTTTGCCTCTGCATAAGAAATCCCATAACGCCGGGGAACGACTTCAGCATACTGTGGGAATGGCATAAACAGTTTATCATAATAGGCATCTAACTGCCCGTTGTTCGGTAACTCAAACGCCAGACGAAGCTGAAAACGTCGAACGATAGCAGTGTCCAATATCTCAGGATGATTCGTAGCAGCAACCAATACCGCTTCAGCAGGAAAATAATCGATCAGTTGGATAATAGAATTCACGAGGCGGCGCATTTCACCCACATCCTTTTCTTCACTAATCCGTGCTTTACCAATTTGGTCAAATTCGTCTAAAAACAAAAACGGCCTTTTCGCGCCCCGCTTTGTCGAAGACCTGCTTCATGTGTTGCGAAGTCTCCCCAATACGAGACGAAATAAGATTGCTCAAATTTAACACATAAATGGGTTTGTCGAGCGAAGTTGCCAGCGCTTTGGCCGTTGTGGTTTTTCCACAGCCAGAATAACCATGCAGTAAAATTTTATTACTGACCGGCAGGCCGTATTGCGCAAGCTCTTTGATATAACGATGCTCTTTGATGAGCTGCAAAAGTTTCTGACGACTTTCTTTCTGTAAGAAAACCGTTTCCAAAGCAATCTTTTCTTTATCAGCAATGACCAGATCAAAAATATTCATAGTATACTTTTAAGACATCCAAATAACTGTTGCTAAAACTAAATCTTTCAGACGACATACGGCTGATCCAGTTTATTTTTTAATCTTTGAAATAGTTAAGACTGACTTGTGAGCAGGCAAGATCGCCTCCGAAAGGAGGATTTGATTTTCGTATGACGACTTCTATCGTTACAGCATGGGATACCCGACTTCGAATCTGATCCAATATTTCTGACGCAGCAGATTCAAGCAATTTTCGTTTAGGTCGCATTACGCTGGCAGTAATCTGATAAAGTTCCTCGTAATTGAGCGTATTTGTCAAATCCTCCGTCTCCAAATTCAGAAAGGGAAAACATACGTCAATAGAGACAAAAAATTCGTTACCTAACACCTGTTCCTCTTCATAATACCCTATCGGTGCATAGAATCGCGCTTCTTTCAGTGATACTGTCTGTAAAATGGTTGCCATGCACAAACCTAAGGAAATTGTTCCATACAACAGGGATTATTTGTATATTTAACCATTACCAAAAAACCAACAAATGAACGCTTTTTTATCCTCAGCGATAGCATTGACACTCTTATTTGGCGCGACAGGGCTATATGCCCAGACCAATATGAAACCCTCTGACACGGAATATTACAGTCCTGTCCCTCCAACCATAACAATCGATCATGGCATACCGAGCGACGCCATTGTCCTTTTTAATGGCAAGGACCTCAGTAAATGGAAAGGTGAAAAAGGGCAAGCCAACTGGACGGTGAACAATAATGTACTTGAAGTAAAACCCGGAGCTGGAGCCATTGAGACCAACGAACATTTTACCGATTTTCAACTGCATGTGGAATGGAAAAGCCCCGAGGTAATCAAAGGTGAGGGTCAAGGAAGAGGCAATAGTGGAATTTTCTTACAAGGACTATATGAGATTCAGGTACTGGACAACAACAACAATCCGACTTATGTCAACGGTGGAGCAGGAAGTCTTTACAAACAGCGCCCACCACTGGCGCAGGTAATTGTGCCAGACAAATGGCATGTGTATGATATTATTTACAAAGCCCCCCAATTCAGTAAAGATGGAATATTAATCTGTAAAGGAACTGTAACCGTGCTACATAATGGCGTATTAGTGCAAAACAATACCCAAATAGACGGTACGACAGAATATATAGGGCTGCCCAAACAGGTAAGCCACGGTCCAGGCCCAATCATGCTACAGGATCATGGTGATCTGGTTCAATTCCGAAACATATGGCTACGTAAACTGTAGCTAAGCAGCAAGAAGTAGAGGTTTGCAGGAAACAATTTTAGTTACGAAAGCAACAATTCTGTATTAGGTTTTATAGGGCTATTTCCCTAATTTTAGCCCTATAAATAGTAAAACAAAACGGAATATAATACGTTCTTTGTGCGTCAATTTTTTACCCACAGCAGACCTCTTAGTCCGATGTGAGTAGAGCATAGCGCAAAATAACCGTTGGAACGGGTTCACTTATGCCGTTTAGAATAAACTTTCACAAAATATTACAGCTTAATGAAAAGAATTGCGCTATTCTTCTTGTTGGCAAGCTCCTTAGGTAGCTATGCGCAACGCAACCTCAATTTAGAAGAAACAGTCTTTGGCCCCCGCACCTACGCACCGACATCGATAGTTGGTGCCTCGTGGATCCCAAAATCCAGCACCATCTCCTATCTCGATAAATCATACCAGAATCTATTATCGAAAAGCTCAACAAACAATTGGAGCGAGACAACTCTGGCATCAAAAACGGACCTCGAAACCGCTTTAAAGGCGGCTATTCCGAATGACTCATTCAGTCTTCGGATGTTTCCTTATGGGTATAAATGGCTTGACGGAAATTCGCTCTTACTCCAAGTTGAAGGAAAAGATAAAACGTACGCGGTAACGTACAACATTCAATCCAAAACTATTGAAAGCTTTATTGGCAATGACAACAAAGGTGCGAATCGTGAGGTAAGTTCAGACTTTTCTAAAATCGCTTACCTAGTCGAAAACAACATTGAAATCATCGACAAGAATGGCAAAATTACTGCTGTAACCGATGACAGCAATAAAGGGATTGTCAATGGAAGCGATTACACACACCGTCAGGAATTTGGCATCAAGAAAGGAATGTGGTGGAACAATCAGAATGACAAACTGCTCTACTACCGTAAAGATGAAACTATGGTAGCCAATTATCCTTTACCACAATGGAGTTCCAGCATTGCGGACATCAAATGGATAAAGTACCCAATGGCAGGGCAAAAATCAGAAGAAGTTTCTTTGGTCGTTTACAATACCACCAGTGGACAAAAAGTAACACTTCAAACCGGTGAGCATGCAGAGCAGTATTTAACCATGGTTACTTGGGATCCTTCAGGAAAATACATCTACGTCGGACTACTTAACCGCGGACAAAATGACCTTAAAGTCAACAAATATAGTGCTGAAGACGGTTCCTTGGTCAAAACATTATTTGGAGAAACTGCAACAACCTGGGTGGAACCTGAAAACCCGTTGACATTTTTACCAAACAAACCAGATCAATTCCTTTATCAATCCGACAAGGATGGTTACAATCAGCTTTACCTATACAATACCAACGGTAATTTGATTAAAAAGTTAGGCTATAAAGACATCGTCATGGAAACATTGCTTGACTTCTCGGCCGATGGCAACAAAGTAAGTTATACCGGCGTAACCAATAATGGTTTGGATCGTCAATTATTCGAAGTTGATCTAAAATCAGGTAAGACAATTCAGTTAACACATGAATCTGGCATGCACCATGCTGCCTTAAGTGACGACGGCAAGTATATCTACGATCAATACAGCAACTTAAAAACACCGAATAAAATTCAGATCAAGAACGTCAAATCTGCTAAAGAAACAACCTTAGTCAATGCTGAAAACCCTTTTACCGGGAAAATAAATGATCCTAAAATCGAATTTGTACAATTAACTTCTGCAGATGGAAAATATCCTTTGACGGGACGTATCATTTATCCCAACGATTTCGATCCGGCCAAGAAGTATCCGGTCATGTACTACTTATATGGCGGATCACACTCCCAGTTGGTGTCCAACAAATGGTTAGGCGGCGCAGGTTACTTCGACATGTATATGGCCCAGCAAGGTTATATCGTCTTCACCATGGACAATCGCGGCACAAATTACAGAGGTCGGGATTTTTATACGGCTACTCATCGCAACCTCGGCCAAAATGAAATGGCCGATCAAATGAAAGGAATTGAATTCCTTAAATCAAAATCCTTTGTTGACCAACAACGCATGGGTATTTTTGGCTGGAGCTTCGGTGGATTCATGACTACTTCCTTCATGCTGCACCACAACGACATTTTCAAGGCTGCTGTAGCCGGAGGTCCAGTCATCGACTGGAAATTTTATGAAGTGATGTATGGAGAACGTTACATGGACACTCCACAGGAAAATCCAGAAGGCTATAAATTAACATCACTGCTCAATAAAGCGGATCAGCTGAAAGGAAGGCTATTGATTATTCACGGCGCACAGGACCCAGTTGTTGTTCAACAGAATAGCATGGAGTTTTTAGAAGCCTGTATTAAAGCCGGAAAGCAAGTAGATTATTTTCTATACCCGACTCATGAACACAACGTGATGGGGAAAGACCGTATCCATATGTACGAAAAAATTGCAGACTATTTTAATCAACACCTCAAAAATCCATCTTAAAACTCAGGCAAGCTAGAAAAATAAAAAAGGCAACTTTCCATATGAAAGATGCCTTTTTTGTTTTATAATGTACAATACGTATCTTTAATGACAACACTTTAACCGATTATCACAGGCTTTGAAAAAGAACATTCCTTTTACACTCATTATACTGCGCCTTGTCTTAGGCCTGCTGCTGTTACTTTTTTACTTGCTCAAAGTGGATCATTTTAAATGGTATGCAATTTCATTTCTTGTAATAGGATTATTAAGCGACATATTTGACGGCATTATTGCCCGTAGGCTAGCTGTTTCTACCACGCTGTTACGCCGATGGGACTCCAGTGTTGATCTTCTGTTTTTTGCCTGTATTTCACTGGTAACCTACCTGAGCTGTCCCCAATTTTTTAAGGATAATGCTACATTGATTTTGATCCTGGTAGGATCAGAGATATTAACCTACATCATTAGCTTTGCAAAATTTAAAAAGGAAATTGCAACACACTCCATTGGAGCGAAGATCTGGACGCTGTTTTTATTCGCCCTTTTAGTCGAATTACTACTACATTGCCAATCAACAATCTTATTTCAGTTAACGATCTGGTTAGGCCTTCTTACACGTTTGGAAATTATTGCTATTATCCTCACGCTCAAAAAATGGTCTAACGACATCCCAAGTATCTACCACGCTATCCAGCTACGCAAGGGAAAGGCGATCCTTAAAAACAAGTTGTTCAATAGTTAATGCGGCTCCTCATCCAAACCTTCAGATAAACTATATAATGTCCAATGCTTCGCCTTTATTGCCTGCGATTCTGCCTGAAGTAATTTGATAAAGTCATGTACCCCAAGCTCCTCGTTTCCGTTACCGTGAATCAGGACAATACTGCCATTCTTCGCCTGTTGCCCCTTAGCCAGCCAGGCATCCGATCCAACGGCAAGGAGACCATAAGATATCAGGCTTTCAATAATTCGGCGATCTGAAACCAAGCCCGGACAACGGAAAAACACCGAAGGCACTAGGCCATTCTTCAGCATCAATTTTTCATTTTCCAACACTTCAAATCTTAGATCCGTATTTTTAGAAAGCAAAAAATTGGACGACAGTGGTTGATTGTTAAAGACATGGTCATACGTATGGTTGACCCAAGTAATCTTGACACCTTTTCCTGCCAACGACTTAAGCCAGTCCAGATCAGCCCTATGATTCAGCATCCATTTCCCCGAAATAGAAACAGCCAATGGCAAAGTCGCATCGACACCCTTAAACGCCAATAGAAGATCCTCAAAAATAACTCTATCCAAGGACTTATGTGAAGGACATAAATCGATTGTCAAATTAATACCCGCTTCTTTAGGAAAGCTAAAGTTCAGACCAGCATCCTGTAAGTTATTCTCCGTTTTTCTAACGAAGGAAAAACAGCTTTCATACACAGAACCCATTAAATTTTTATTAACCTCACCCGCATCTTTATAGACCATGCTTACCGATCGACCACCTACTACACGCGTTTGCAGTGTCGTAGGATCTACCGTGAGGTAATACTTTACAGCGTTCGATGTGAAACTACGAATACCCACCAGAGATCGGTCATTTTCACGAAGGATCAGCCACTCGGTCCGGTAGTTTTCTAAATTGACAAATGAAGTCTGTCCAAAAGAAAAAAGACCGCATACGAGAAATAGATAAATTAATATAAGTTGTTTCATGACTAATTGCCGCTTGTTCTTTTCGACTGAAGATTCGTTGGCCATGCTGCCGGCTTACCATCTTTATCGATAGGTAATGTGATTTTTTCCCGGGAGACCAAAGTTGGTTCTTCACAGGCTAGGTAAGTTAAAATCGCAACGATAATGGCATTTTGTTTCACCTCATCAAACACAATCTTATCGTAGGTATCGCGATTGGTATGCCAGGTCACTTTACCATAGTCCCAAGAAGTCGAAGAAAGTCCAAACGCCGGAATTCCTTTTTGAACAAAAGAAGAGTGATCACTTCCTCCGGTTCCTGGCATACCGGGAAAACTCGTTTGAATTTCATTGCGAAAATCTTCAGGTAGATATTGTAGCCAACGACCAATGTATTCGTAAGATTTTTCAAAACCACTGCCCCCAATACGAACAATTCGACCTGTTCCATTATCCTGGTTCCACACCACCTGTATATTTTTTACAAGTTCAGGATGGTCCTCGACAAATGCGGAAGAACCGTTTAGCCCCTGCTCTTCACTCCCCCAGTTCCCAACCAAAATTGTTCTTTTATTATCCGGATAAACCTTCCTTAAAATACGGACGGCCTCCATCATGGTAATCACACCGGTAGCATTATCTGTCGCGCCAGAGGCCCCGTCCCACGAATCTAAATGTGCCGACAGTACAACATATTCATTGGGTTTTTCCTTACCTTTGATCTCGGCGATACTGTTATAAGTTTTTGATATTCCAAGCTCTTTGGAATTCCCCTGAAGCAACACCCGGGGTCTGACACCATGTTCTGCCATACGGTATAATATACCATAATCTTCCAATCCCACATTAAAGACGGGAATCTGTTTAGATTTTGCATCAAAAATACGCGTGATACCCGGCAACTCTGTCCAGTAAGAATCTATGACACCAACTGCACCGGCTTCTTCCAATGCTAAAGGCAATGTCCGACGAGTGCTTCCCGTGTAGATCATACTGCGCTCCCACCTTTTTAGCTGATCGTTTTTTAAGGTTTGATATTTTTCGTATCCTCGAGCTGTAGCAGATTCCTTCCAGTTGGCATCTGAACGCCCCGACAATGGATTCATGCCGATAAGCACAATTTTCCCTTTAACAGTTCTAAGCCACGACTGGAAGTCGGACTGAGACTGAAACAAAGGCATAGTCACCAGCTCTGCCTCGACCCCCTTCCCTTTTGTCATCGGACTGAAAGCCAACTGTGTACCTTCCAAGGACTTCACACGCGGATAGGTCATCGTCACCTGGGAGGTGCCCCGTTCCCAAGAACGCCATTCGCCATACGGCTCATTACGGGCCTGCGCTCCAAGCAAATTATAATTTTTAACAACCCAGTCGTGCGCCTGTTGCATTTGTGGGCTCCCAACAAGGCGAGGACCAATCATGTCGATCAGCTCAAATGCATACTTTTCCAATTGCGAATTTGCATTTGCTTCCTGGACAATCGACGAGACCATCGCTTCCTTATCCTGAGCAAAAACGCGGGGAGTACTCCATAAAAGAAGTGCTAATCCCAAAGATTTTATTCCGAATGGTATCATTGCATCTATTTTCATATGTTATTATTAGTTATTTTATAATTATCCGTTCACAAACAGACACCGCACGTGTGATCTACCCCGCGTACATTCTCCATTGGCTCCAATCAGGAACTTCCGAAAAAGACGGCACGTTGGTCTGTAATTAATTTGGAAAACCAAAGCATCCGGTGATTGGTGTTCCCGAAAATTACTAAAGAATATTTAAAAACACACATTATTTTAGAGCAGCTCAATTATATCTTTTTATTTCCTCCGGAAATGCCAAAAGAAGGGATAAAAAAAGCCTGAAAAGATATTTTTCAGGCTTTACTAAAAATATAGATATGAAGGTTGATTAGTTACACAGCTTCTACTTTCGATTTTTCGTAGCTCTCTTGGTGCACAGAAGCCACCGCTCTACCCGAAGGGTCGTTCAGGTGCTGGAAAGAAGCATCCCATGCCAACGCTTCGGGCGTACTACATGCAACAGATTTTACTGAAGGAACAGTTTGAGCTGCCGCTGTTGAAGGAAAATGTGACTCGAAAATTGTTCGATATAAAAATTCCTCTTTATTTTTCGGTGTGTTTATCGGGAAGCGCGTCGAAGCCTCGGCAAATTCCTGATCAGAAACTTTATTTTCAGCCTGCTCTTTCAAGGTATCGATCCAGCTGTAGCCTACACCATCAGAAAATTGCTCCTTCTGGCGCCAAGCGATGCTCTCCGGCAGATAGTCTTCAAACGCCTTACGTACAACCCATTTTTCCATCCTTCCTTCGCGAATCATTTTATCGGAAGGGTTGATGCGCATGGCAATATCCATGAATTCTTTATCCAAGAAAGGCACGCGTCCTTCTACTCCCCAGGCAGCAAGTGATTTATTTGCCCGTAGACAATCGTATAGATAAAGTTTTTTCAGCTTGCGCACAGTTTCCTCGTGAAATTCCTGTGCATTGGGTGCTTTATGAAAATAGAGATACCCACCGAAAAGCTCATCCGAACCTTCGCCAGACAATACCATTTTAATTCCCATCGATTTGATTACACGCGCCAATAGATACATTGGTGTCGAAGCACGGACTGTTGTCACATCATACGTTTCCAAGTGATAGATTACATCACGGATAGCATCCAATCCCTCCTGAATCGTAAAATTAATTTCATGATGTATTGTACCAATATGATCAGCAGCTTTTTTTGCTGCAATTAAATCTGGTGCACCTTTCAAACCTACCGCAAAAGAATGCAATTGAGGATACCATGCATCTTCCTGATCGTCACTCTCAATACGTTTAGACGCAAACTTCTTCGTTACAGCAGCAATAACAGATGAATCCAAACCTCCAGAGAGCAGTACACCATAGGGCACATCTGACATTAACTGACGATGCACCGCATCTTCCAATCCTTTGCGTAAAACAGCGATATCCGTTTTGTTATCTTTTACTGTGTCATAACTCTCCCAATCGCGTTGGTACCAGCGCTGCGGAACTGGCCCGGTTTTACTATACAAATAATGGCCCGGAGGAAATTGTTCGATCGTCTCACAGAAACCTTCCAGTGATTTTAATTCCGATGCGACAAACAGCTGCCCCTCTTTATCTTTACCATAATATAAGGGAATAATCCCCATATGGTCACGAGCAACAAAAAAAGAATCGTCACGCGAATCATATAGTGCAAAACTAAAAATACCATTCAATTCGTCAACAAATGAAGGCCCTTTTGCTAAGTATAAAGCCAACACAACTTCAGAATCACTTTGTGTCGAAAATTCATAATCAGGAAGACTATTTCTTAATTCATGGTGGTTATAGATCTCGCCATTAACTGCCAGTACAACTTGACCATCCGGGCTGTACAAAGGTTGACTTCCCGATTTAGGATCAACGATAGCTAATCGCTCGTGTGCCAACAACGCTTTTTCGCCAGTAAAAATACCCGACCAATCAGGACCACGGTGACGAATACGTTTTGACATTTCCAATACTTGAGATCTCAATGAGCTTGCAGGTTGCTTTAATTCAAAAGCGCCAATAATTCCACACATATTATGAACTTTTTAAAGATTTCGTTTTTACATTATGTTATTGATACAAAGTAAAACAATTAAAAACTATTTTCACAATAATTTTCAATTTTTTTTATATTTTTATTAAAAATAGTTTTCAAAACAAACAAAATTATCAATGAAACGCATGTTTGGTTAAAATAATCACACAAAAGATCAGCAGGTGGTCTAGACATTTATGATTACATTGGACTTATAATCAAATAACCCGGATATGGATCCAATCAGAACCTTTTACAGCGCGCTAGCGCTCACAGCAGAGGAATTGACTGCTATCACAGAAAAACATACGGCCATAACGGTCAAAAAGGGCGACTTTATATTGACCAAGGGGCAGGTTTCAAATGCTTACTACCTGATTGAGCAAGGACTCACACGTTCTTTTCTACATGATTACGATGGTAATGAAGTCACTACCGGATTTTGTATTGACAAGGAGGTCGTTATTGAAGTGGCGTCCTTTTTTCAACGTAGTCCAACGGTTGAAAATATTCAGGCACTTGTGGAAACCCGCCTTTGGAAAATAAAATTCGAAGATTTTCAGGAGCTCTTTCATCAGATTCCTGGATTTAGGGAATGGGGCCGATCCTGGATGGCCAACGAGCTTGTTCACAGTAAAAATAGAGCGATTGCGATGATTACCGAACCGGCAACGGCGCGCTATCTCCACCTCATGAAAGAAAAACCTCTATTGATACAGCAAGCACCACTCAAGCATATTGCCTCTTATCTGGGTATTACTGATACTTCTTTGAGTCGTATCCGCAAAGAAATTGCGCAAGGGAATTGGCCTTTTTCCTGACATGCGTGCTCTTTTTTTTAAACTTGTCTCAGGACAAGTTTTTTAAACAGGTTTCAGGTTATTTTTACTCGAGCTTTCCTGGCTACATGTAATCCGCTTCAATAGGATAGCAGGATGGAATATAGGAAGCCCAAAAAGTAATAGACATTCAAAACCAGAAATTATGGCAAAATTACACGCTTATTTGAATTTTAACGGAAACTGCGAAGAAGCTTTCAATTTTTATGAAAAAGTGTTCAACACCAAGAACCCCGGCTACATGCGCTACGGGGATATTCCTGCTGATCCACAAATGCCTCCTGTTCCAGACGAAGCGAAAAATAAAATCTGTCACACCGCCATTTCCATCAATGGAGATAGCATGCTGATGGGCGCTGATGTTGTTCCCGCTTTTGGACAACACTATATTCAAGGAAACAACAGCTATGTCATGCTCATGTGTGAAAGCAAGGCAGAGGCAAGAACATTATATGATGCGTTAACTACCGATGCAAAGTTGGTCGAAATGCCGCTCGGAGAAACATTTTTTGCCGAACTATACAGCGCTTTTCAAGACCAGTTCGGCATTTGCTGGATGGTTTACTTTGGTGGAAATAAAGAAGAAGATTGCGAAAGTAACGCTTAAGCCAACTGCTCATCAGATAACATTGGCAAAAAAGGGCAGTCATCTATCCCTACTGCCCTTTCTATTCGCTTGGTTTCGTTATCGTGTAGCACCTATGCTACCCACAGTAAAACATCTTGTTGTGGCAGTTTTGAAAAGACAAAATTGAAATGGCCATTCCACAGGCATCTCCGATTTTTGCCGCTACCACGTTAAATCTATTATTTTTCTACCAGTACTTTTTCCTCAAACAGGATCCCATCCCAGCCATTTGTCCTAAATTGACGAATGTTCTGATGGCCATCTCCGTCCGGATTATCGAGTACATGCTGATAATGCTCGGCAAAAAGGCGCAATGTATCTTCCTGGGAAAGATTATGCAACTGCGCAAAATAGAAAACTTTTGCACTGCCTTGATTTTCTTCTTTTGAGTTTTTCAGCGTCCCATTCTGAAATGCACTGGGACTATAGCTGTAGTGATCGGCAATATGCGCCAATACTTCCTGAAACTGTAATTCGCTTCCTTTTAATTTAATCAATAATTCTGCTGTATTCATCTTGATGTTATACCTTTTAAAATCTATTCGAATTGAATTTCTCCATCATAAACCTGAATGAACAGGCATCAAACGCTCTTAAATAACGCCATGAAGTGAGCCTCCCTTTGCAGCAAGCCGATCCACACGTCTTTCCACCGCTTCGTCTTTGATCAAAGCCGGGGCATGGTGGGGTTTTGTTCGCGCATCAATAATCAAAGGACCTTCACAACCCCAATGTTTAAATGTTGTAAAACTATCAATTCCATAAATATCAAATGCAGGATTACTTCTGGTAAACGTTGTCCAAACAAAGTTATTGACAGTAGCAGCGGTAAAGTTCGCATCATCGCATAAAACGATCAATGGAAAACCTTCCCAGGAGCTTGCAGCGGCAGCGCGACACCATTCTTCGATAATTTTCGATTCATTCTCGTATGTTGAGAATGCCTGTCCATCGATCGCTATCACACCAGGTAGGACAAATTTTGCCTGATTGAAAGGTCGCGGCAGGTCAAAACCAGCCGGCAATTCACGGCCCAATGCTCTTTTCTTTGTACCAGCGGCAGCAAAAACCACCTTTGAACCGGCATTTAATCCATCTCCAGAATAGTCCAACGTATCGATAGTCGTATTGGTCTGAAAATGAACATCCCGAGTAAGGTCTATACGTTCAAGGATATGACCCAAAAAAGCCGGGATATCATATATATCCAATTGCGGATTATCTTCATGTGCTGAAATAAACAAATATTTAGCAAGGCTGAGCTGATTTTTACCCAGTATCTGATTGGCTATTGTTAAAATTTCCTGCGGTCGATCCACACGCTGATAAGGCGTATATCGTTCAGAACCTATGGCGAAAAGCAAGGGGTGCACCCCAGCGGCATCAACAGCGTTAACAGCATGAAGGCCCGAAATCTCCTGTGGAATGGCAGCACCTGTAATTTCGTGGATTAAAGCCCCGAAGCTGGTATCTTCCTGCGGTGGACGCCCCACAACCGTAAAAGACCAAATCGGATTTTTCTTATGGTACACATTGTGTACTTTCATCAATGGGAACGGATGGGTCAGGCTATAATAGCCGATATGGTCACCAAAAGGACCCTCTGGCTTATTTTCATTCGGATAAACAGTACCTGTAATCACAAAGTCAGCATCTGCTGAAATACAAAACCCTTCGTTGTCATAGAAATAACGGAATCTTCTATTCCCCAATGCGCCCGCGAAAATCATCTCAGAAAGTCCTTCCGGCAATGGCATTACAGCAGCTAAGGGATGTGCAGGGGGGCCACCGACAAAAATACTCACCTTTAGAGGTCTACCAAGTGCATTTGCCTTTGTTTGATGTATCCCTATGCCGCGATGCAGCTGATAATGCAAACCAATTTCCTGATCCGGTAGATAATCGTTACCGGAAAGCTGAATCCTGTACATCCCGAGATTAGCCTGCATGATACCAGGTTTGCTGACATCTTCGGTATATACTTGCGGCATCGTCACAAAAGCACCACCATCCATGGGCCAGTTGACAATCTGCGGAAGTTTACTAATGGATGTCTTTCCATAAAGAATAGGAGCACCCGACTTCTTTTTCCAAGGTAGGGCACCTAACGCTGTCATAGATGAACCAATATATTGAAAAGGATTTTTCAGCACCGCTGCAGGATTCATTTTAACATCCACCAATTTCTTTAAGTGATCCAGCGAATCGCGAAACATAAATTTCGAACGTTCTAACGTACCAAACAAATTGGATACCGCAGGAAATGTGGTACCTTTGATATTTTCAAAATACAAGGCCGGTCCCTCAACATCAAATACCCGCATATGAATTGCAGCCATTTCGAGATAAGGATCAACCTCTTCTTTGATACGGATCAAATGTCCATGCTTTTCAAGATCCGCAACACATGCTTCTAAACTATTGTATCCCATATATTAAATCTGTTTCACCACGTCAATCCACAAATTTAACAGAATTATTGATTATACAGGATAAAAACAGTTATAACATACGAAAACACCTGTCTGAAAAACCGCGATAAAAACGATTGTTCTGAATCCCCTGAAAGGTACATTAGGTGTCTAAACAGACATAGGTTTTCAAAGGGGTAAATTCAAATGCCTGTATTTTCTGCCAAGTTGTATTATCGACATTCTTTTCATAATAAAGCACTCTTCTAAACTCATCGATATCTTCTTTATTGATATCATTCAATCGTGTTAACAGCAGTTTCGCAAAGAATTTATTCACACCTATCTCTTTTTTGGGGCGTTCGGAAGAGCAGTTCAGAAAATGGTAAAATAAGCCTCTAAAAGTCATTTCCTCGTTGCCGCCAAGGTAAATGACCTCGGATATAAAATTATTTTCCCAAGGCATTTCCCGCAGCCAACGGTATACATCGAGCAGGGGAAGTGGTCTAAATTTTAGGGAAGCTACCCAATTCCAATAAAATATAGTTTGCCGTCGGGCAAGCTTAGCAAATATTCGGTTCAGTACACTCTCTTTTCCCACCACACTGCTTTTGATCACAATGGTATATTGTACACGTAAATTTTCAAAAAGATTGCGCACGGGCTCCAGGAAATCTTCGTCCATTAGCCGCGCGACGTAAATAACACGATTATTGCCTGCCCGCTTACAAAGCTCCACGAAATTGCGCAGACCGAGCAATTCAAGCTGAAGCTGTATATCATTATCCAGCGAAGGGACTTGAGTAAAATAAATTCCAAAATTAATATCTGAGATTTCAAAATTCTCATAAGCCTCACCTTTCCGCAAGAGGTCAAGTTCAAAGAGCTTAGCCGTAACCTGTTCCTTCACGATCCTATTAAAAAGAGATAAGTTGCGGACTAATCCCGTCACATCAAAATCGCTGGATTGCAGATAACAGGATGCCCGTCGTCCCAAATAGGTATTTAGCCCGCTGATTAAAACCTTTTTCATTCGAATGCTCTATTTTATGGCTATGAAACCATCCCGATTTTATAATTCGTTCTCACTATATTGGCCATGAAACATGATCCTACCCCGCTAGTAAGCTGTGTTTACTCTGATTTTAGAACAGAAAAACGCCAAATAAGTTTAACACTAATTTTTATTTTTTCCGATAAAAAAGCCTACAACAGCTTTATGACAACCGTCATTGTCCTTTTTTTGTCAATTCATCAATTAATACTTTCAAGAATACAATATCCTTATATATTTGTAAATCTTCTGAAAATAGGCTGCACTAAAAAGTATTTATCTTCACCTCTATGGACAAAAGGGCTACAATGATCTGGTTTCGAAATGATTTAAGACTTCATGACAATGAAGTATTTTATCAAGCTTCTGAAAAAAGTTCATTTATTATCCCCGTATATTGTTTTGATCCGCGATATTTCGACCGAAATCAGTTTGGCAACTTGAAGACTGGTGTGCTGCGGGCGGCCTTTGTTATCGAAGCGGTTACGGCACTAAAAGAAAAATTAAAGAGCCATGGTAGCGACTTGTTGACTTATGTGGGCAAGCCCGAGGACATTATTCCTAGAATCGCACAAAAGTATCAAGTTCACGAAGTTTATCACCACCGCGAAGTAGCTCTTCGGGAGACCTCTATTTCCGAAAAAGTAGAAAGTGGACTTTGGAGCAGCAAAATAAATCTCCGTCATTTCATCGGTCATACCCTTTATCACAAAGAAGACCTTCCATTTCCAATTAAGGATATACCCAATGCTTTTTCTGTTTTCAAGAAAAAAGTTGAGCGGGAAAGTTTAGTTCGGCAACCGATTCCATTACCGACCAACTTCCTTACGCCACCCCATTTAGAGGACACCAAAATTCCCTCACTGAAAGACTTAGGTTATTCAGCGGAGGAGATCAAATCTGTTGACGACATTTACATTCTCGGAGGCGAAGACACCGCACTCAGTATTATGCATGCGTTATTGTCAACCTACCCAGAGACGGATCAGGATCCACTCATCCTCGGTCCTTTTATTGCCTCAGGCGCCTTATCCCCTATCCTCTTATATCAAAATATCAAAAAATTGGGTGAAGGTAAAAAGGACAAACGGTTTGAGAAGATTATTGACATCCTTCTTTGGCGTGATTATTTTAGGTTTATGCTAAAAAAATATCCGAATATATTTTTTAAATCGCAAGGCTTTACTACCAGTGCACCGCAGGGTTTTCCAACCGCAGACGGCGATGACCAACGATTTGATAAATGGAAATCAGGCCGTACAGAAAATGATTTTATAAATAGTGTGATGATTCAATTGCAGAAGACGGGCTACATTCCCTATCAAGCACGCTTTATTGCAGCCAGCTATTTGGTGCATGAGTACGGTGTCAATTGGCTTCGTGGAGCTTCTTGGTATGAGGAGCACCTGCTGGACTATTCTCCTGCCACCGTATATGGACAGTGGTCTCATGTCGCTGGCGTAGGTACGAGTGAAAAGGATAATAAGGCACTGGATTGGCAAAAATTGATTAAAACTCATTTCCCGAATGGGCTTCCAAAACTGGATGAAATAATGGTTAAATAAATCTTCGTCGGAAATAAATATTCCGACGGAAAAGGTCTTTTTAGCACCCCGGAATCTCCTTTAAAGTCGTGCTAAAAATGTTAAGAATTGGATAGATTTATTGATTAAATTATTCAATTTCAGTATTAGAAACTCTTTTTTTATTCATAACTTTGACAAATTTCATAGTTTTAATTGTAAATGGACAATCTGACATATTTGAGTAATGCTGATTCGGCTTATGTCGATGGCTTATATCAATCGTACAAGCAAGATCCCCAATCGGTAGATTTCGGATGGCAAAAATTCTTTGAAGGTTTTGATTTCGGTCAAAATGCTGGTGGAACAACAAGTTCAGTAGGTGAAGCTACCCCTGAGCACGTTTTGAAAGAAATCAACGTGCTGAACATGATTAACGGCTACCGCGATCGTGGCCACCTATTCACACACACAAATCCTGTGCGTGAGCGACGTAAATACTATCCTGGCAAGGAATTGGAGACATTTGGTCTTGCTGAAGCAGACATGAGTACGGTTTTCAATGCCGGTGTTGAAGTAGGATTAGGTCCAGCAACATTAAAAGACATCCGTCAATTGGTAGAGGATACTTACTGCCGTTCCATTGGTGCAGAATTCAAATATATCCGTAACCCAGAAAAAATTAAATGGTTACAGGACCGTATGGAAGCGGATCGTAACATGCCTAAATTCTCTTTAGATACCAAAAAGAGGATCTTAAACAAATTAAACCATGCTGTCGTATTCGAAAACTTTTTGGGTACTAAGTTTTTAGGTCAAAAACGTTTCTCACTTGAAGGTGCCGAAAGTTTAATTCCTGCGCTAGATTCAGTTATCGAAAAAGGAGCAGAAATCGGTATTCAGGAATTTGTTATTGGTATGGCTCACCGTGGCCGTCTCAATGTACTGACCAATATTATGGGTAAATCTTACAAGTCAGTATTCTCTGAATTTGAAGGTAAGACTTATGCCGACGATCCCGAAGTGAACTTTGGTGGGGACGTAAAATACCACTTGGGTTTCTCTTCTGAAGTCAAAACCAACGATGGCAAATCTGTTCACCTAAGTTTGGCTCCTAACCCTTCGCACCTGGAAACGGTAGATCCAATTGTAGAAGGTATGGTACGTTCGAAAATCGACTTCAAATACGATGGTGATTCATCGAAAATTGCACCGATCATCATCCATGGTGATGCGGCAATTGCTGGCCAGGGTGTCGTGTATGAAGTAACCCAGATGTCTAAACTAGATGGTTACAAAACTGGTGGTACTGTACATATTGTCATCAACAACCAGATCGGATTTACAACAAACTACAAGGATGCCCGTTCGGGTACATATTGTACCGACGTTGCAAAAATCACTTCTTCACCCGTATTCCATGTCAACGGTGATGATGCTGAAGCAGTGGTATACGCCATCAATTTAGCTGTAGAGTACCGTCAGAAATACAAAACTGACGTCTTTATCGATCTTTTATGTTATAGAAGATTTGGACATAATGAGGCCGATGAACCAAAATTCACGCAGCCATTGTTGTACAAACTTATCGATAAGCATCCCAACCCGAAAGAAGTTTATGCTAAAAAATTAATTTCCGAAGGAAGTATTGACGAAGCATATTCCAAAACTATCGAGAAGGAATTTAAAGCTGCACTACAGACTAAATTTGAGGAATCTAAAACAGTTGAGGTATTGACTGAAGAGATTCCGATGTTTAAAGGTGCATGGGAAGGATTGCGTCCTGCTAAAAAGGGTGAAGTATTAACAACATCCGATAAAACCAAAGTTGCAAAGGATTTATTTTTGAAATTAGCAAAAGAAATTACAACCTTACCTGCTGACAAAAAATTCTTCCGTAAGATTACGCGTTTATTTGAAGACCGTGCCAAAATGATCGATACGGATTCATACGATTGGGCAATGGGCGAATTGATGGCTTACGCGACATTATTGGATCAAGGTAACCGTGTACGTATCTCGGGACAAGATGTGCAACGCGGCACATTCTCACACCGTCATGCGGTATTGACGCTTGAAGATTCAGAAGAAAAATATGTTCCTCTAGCTCATGTGAAAGGGGGCGATAAATTCTCCATCTATAACTCCTTACTTTCCGAGTACGCTGTTTTGGGTTTTGAATATGGCTATGCATCCTCTAACCCCAATTCATTGACCATTTGGGAAGCGCAATTCGGAGATTTTTATAACGGTGCTCAAATCATTGTAGATCAATATCTATCCAGTGCGGAGACGAAATGGAAACGCTCCAACGGATTGGTGATGATGCTTCCTCACGGTATGGAGGGTCAAGGTCCTGAGCACTCTTCAGCACGTATCGAAAGATTCTTGGAGCTATGCGCAGATGAAAATATGATCTTAGCCAACTGTACTTTACCTGCAAACTACTTCCATTTGTTGCGTCGTCAACTGGTTCGCGAGTTCCGCAAACCATTGATTGTATTTACACCAAAATCATTGTTGCGTCATCCGAAAGTCGTGTCGCCTTTAAAAGACTTTACAGAAGGTGTTTTCCAGGAGGTAATCGACGATGTCAATGTTTCAGCAGAAGATGTTAAACGCGTATTGTTCTGTTCTGGTAAAGTGTACTACGACTTATTAGAAAAACAAGAGGCGGATAAGCGCAAAGATGTTGCTATCGTTCGTATCGAGCAGTTGTTTCCGATCCCTACAGATCAATTGAAAGCAATCCGCAAAAAATACACAAAAGCAAAAGAGTTTGTCTGGGTTCAGGAAGAAAACGAAAACATGGGCGCCTGGTCTTATTATTGCCGTAAACTCATGGGTACTGAAATTGCATTTACAGGTTTTGTTGCCCGTAAAGAAAGTGGAAGTACAGCTACGGGTTACATGAAACAACACGTTGCACAACAAGCAGCAATCTTAAATAAATCATTCGAATAAAAACAATTTAAAATCAATTGCGTCCTATAGCTAGGGCGCAATTGTCAATAAATAACAATATATATGAGCTTAGAAATTAAAGTACCAACCGTAGGTGAATCAATCACGGAGGTAACCTTATCACAATGGTTGAAACAAGATGGCGATTATGTGGAGATGGATGAAAACATCGCCGAACTGGAATCAGACAAAGCAACGTTTGAATTACCAGCTGAAAAAGCAGGTATCTTAAGAATCATTGCACAAGAAGGTGATACTTTAGAAATCGGTGCTGTTGTTTGTACAATTGAAGAGGGTGATGCCCCTACAGGCGATTCAGCTCCAGCTGCTGCCCCTGCTAAGGAAGCATCATCAACTGCTGCTCCAGCGGCTGCCGCGAAAGACGAAGATCCAGATAGCTATGCTGCTGGTACAGCTTCTCCTGCTGCTGCAAAAATCTTAAGAGAAAAAGGAATTGATGCTTCTACAATAAAAGGAACAGGTAAAGAAGGACGAATCACAAAAGAAGATGCCGAAAAAGCTCAACCTGTTGCTAAAGCTGCAGCACCTGCGGCAAAACCTGCTGCTGCTGCTGCACCAGCTGCCCCAGTCGCTGGTTCTAGAAATGAACGTCGTGAGAAATTATCTTCCTTACGTAAAACGATCGCAAAACGTTTAGTCGCGGTTAAAAATGAAACAGCGATGTTGACAACATTCAATGAAGTCAATATGCAGCCGATCATGGATTTACGCGCCAAATATAAAGATACTTTTAAAGAGAAATTTGGTATTGGTCTTGGCTTCATGTCATTCTTTACTAAAGCAGTAACCACTGCGTTAGCTGAATGGCCTGCTGTCAATGCACGTATCGAGGATAACGAGATTGTATATTCTGATTTCGCAGATGTTTCAATCGCGGTTTCTGCCCCTAAAGGATTGGTAGTTCCAGTTATTCGTAATGCAGATGCCATGTCATTGGAGCAGATCGAAAAAGCAATTGCTGCTTTAGCGGGTAAGGCACGTGACAACAAATTAACGATCGATGAAATGACCGGTGGTACATTTACAATTACCAACGGCGGTGTATTCGGATCAATGATGTCTACGCCGATCATCAACGCGCCACAATCGGCAATCTTGGGTATGCACAACATCATCCAACGTCCTATTGCTGAAAATGGTCAGGTGGTGATCCGTCCAATGATGTATATTGCACTTTCTTATGATCACCGCATCATCGATGGTCGTGAATCAGTTAGCTTCTTGGTTCGTGTAAAACAATTATTGGAAGATCCAGCTCGTTTATTGTTGGGTGTTTAAACCTCAATAAAATTGGAAATATAAAAGACCTATGCTTTGCGGCATGGGTCTTTTTTTTAGCAAGATAGCCAATTTATACCTATCGAACCCATCTGCTCGCTCTGATCGGAACAATAGCGCTGCTATACCTTCATATCCGATGTAGCTATCTAAAAGCCCAAAGTCACAAAAACCGTTTTGCATCGCTAATTGGGAACCTGATTATACCAAGTTCCTTCTAATTATTACCGACAGAATCATCCGATTTAAGTCCTGCAAATAATAGATGCTATTTTTTAAAAGTTAGCTTGTTTTCAATCATACGGTTGTTATACTGTTGAATAAAAGCTTTCATCTTGGTCTCCATCGTATCTAATACAGCGGGATGCTGTTTTAGCAGATCCTGTTTCATCAATCGGTCCTTCTTTAGATCGTAAAATGATGTCACTTTCAAGCCGTCATACGACATCATATAATCTTTATAGTAGAGGTTATAGCTTCCTGAGTTATTATTAAGCACAAAATTATCCTTACCCGATTTGAAAGCATCCGACCCGAATGCAAAATACGGTTCATCGTAGTGCAGATAATTTAAAATCGTCGGCATAATATCAATTTGTTGCACCAGCTTATCTGCTTTACCCACCAGATTATCGCCTGGCGCATAGAATATGATAGGAATCTGAAAGCCTCCAGCTGTGGTCTGATATTCCGGCAGGTAGCTTACAGTAGCATGGTCTGCACAAATCACGAACACGGTGTTGTTGTACCACGGCATTTTAGATGCTGTGGCAAAAAATTCGCGCAGCGCATTATCGGTATATCCGATGGGCTCTTGTACAGGCAAAGGTCCTTTGGGAAATTTTCCCTGATATTTTTCGGGTACTTTAAAGGGATGATGTGAGGATAATGAGAAGAAACTGGCGAAAAATGGCTGATGAAAAGTATTGATCTTGTTTGCTACAAACTGTAAAAAAGGTTCATCCCAAATTCCCCATATGCCATCAAAGTCCGCATCATTGTTATATTCATTCTTACCAAAATAATGCTGAATGCCGGCCAATTTCATATAAGCCGAAAATCCCATACTTCCATTAGGTGCGCCGTGGAAAAATGCCGTCTCATACCCCTTCTTACCCAACAGCTTCGCTAAGCTCGTGGTTTCATTGCCCGAATATATCGAAAGTACAAAAGGTTCACCTATCGAAGGAATGCCGGTAATCACGGATGGTAATGCATCAATTGACTTACGCCCATTGGCATACGTATCTGTAAAAGTGTACGCATGGCGGATCAATGAATCCAAAAAAGGCGTGTAACCTTTGTACTTTCCACCTTGAATATCTTTGTTCAATTCACCAAAATGCTCTTTTGCGAAACTTTCCAAAATCAGAACGACGACATTCTTCTTTGTAAAAGGCTGTTCCTTTTTGGGTAGATGAATAGGATTGTATACCTGTTGAAGCTCCTGTTCGGAATAATAATGCACCGGTTTAAGACTGACAGCCTTTAATGTTTTTAATATACTAAATGGCGTGTTCAGTACGATATTCATTTCCTCTGGAGTTTCCACATAATCTCCGGCATTGCTTAACGTAATGGGACGCGTGCTATGGGCCCATCCTCCACGTACCCCGCCGATGAAAAGAAAGGCGGTCAATAGAAACAAAGGTACTTGGATCAAAAATGACTTCCAGTTATATTTCGTGATCTTTTCCAGCTGAATAAGCTGATAGGATCTCATCAGGCCATACACGATAAGAGCCAATAGTACGATAAGATACCAATAGTCCAAACAAAAATCAAAGGCTAGCTTCACCAAGTTAGATTCATTTGAAAATTGATCGATTACTGTGCCCGTGGTTCTTTTGAGTGTAAAGGGATAATAGGCAAAATCAATCAGGTTCAAGGCTATTCCGATTGAATTGACCACAACGAATATCCATTTGGCAACTTGCTGATAAATCCGGTTATCCTTAAACGGTCCCGGGACAGTCATCATTACAATATAAAGAATATTTAAATAGAGCAGTGCTACAATGTCGAAACGCACACCACCGGCAAACATCACCAGGAGCTTACCCGCATCGACGTGCGGAAATAAGGAGGCATTGCTGCCATAAAACCCCAATCTTAACAACGCATAAATGACCAAAAGAAAGATAAAACGAATTGCGACAGCAAAATACGGTGCAAGTACTCCCTTTAATTTCATAGTCCTAATATTTTAAAAATTCACGATATACGTCTTGATAATACGCTTTACCGATATTCAACAAACTATCTGTTTTGCTTACTGGATATTCCTTGTTCGACCTATAGTTGATTATCCTTCCCACGTTATCAAAAGAAACCGCTTGCTCTGGAGTAATTACTCCAAAGGCATCTTTGGAATTATAAAAGGCAATTTGAGGTGTGGTTGGATTGAACAAATCCCGGCTCCAATGGTAACGTTCGGTTGGAAGTTTCAATTGTGTCAATAACGTTGCAGCTAAATCTGTCTGGTTGCCAATTCTGCTGAAAATTTTCCCCCGAAACTCAGGCTTGATAACATCTCCGAAAAAAATCAATGGAATATGAAACCGATTGGGATGAAATAGTTCCCATTTTTCTGAAGGAAGGCGGTGTCCATGATCAGCTACAATAACAAAAAGAGTATTCTTATACCAAGCTTCCTTTTTGGCTTTAGCGATAAAGTCATACACCACTGAATCCGTATAATATGCTGTGCTTCTAAACTTATCTGCATTGGTAGCATTGCCAAATTTATAACCATTTTTCAAATCGAATGGCTCGTGGTTGACCAAGGTAAAGATCGTCGAAAAGAAAGGCTGTTTTTCCTTTTTAAAGTCCTTGATCATCCGATTAAACACCACATGGTCGTATACCCCCCAAGAGGCACGTTCAGCATCCAAGCCAAAATTAGCATTATCGACAACTCTAGCGATCCCATGGGTGAGCATATACGATTTAAAATTGTAAAACTCACTTTGTCCACCGTGGTAAAAAGATGTTTCGTAACCCGCATGATCGAGCTCCTGCCCAATTGCAGGCATATTTTCATGCTTATCAATATATTTAATAATACTTTCAGGCCCTTGTGCAGGAAAGCCACTCAATATCGCCACCATTCCTTTGTCAGATCGATCAGCAGCAGAGTAAATATGGTCAAACAAAATCCCCCCTTTGATCAACTCTTCCATGTGTGGTGTAATTCCCTTCTCCCCCCCGAGGGACTGGATAAGGTCGCCGACAAAACTTTCTAACATAATAAAGACCACATTGGGCCGAGTCGTTGTAAGCACCTGAACCGCCGAATCCGGCTGATGCTGAAAGGCAGGCCGTAGTTTCTCTGCGATCTCTTTCTGATCGCTATAGTAACTATATGGGTTTTTCAGTTTGGTATTTTTAGCAAAGAAATCGCGTAAAAAAGCCCATTGCGTATTGACTGCCGCATGGTTATAAAAGGTATCTTCCGAATAATAAGCTTTACTGGGGTTTAATGTTGCCCGCCCATAACCACCGCGAATAAATGTGAAGAGGACAAAAATTCCGACGACCAATTTAAAGATATTACCGACCGGAGATGTGATATTGAAAAAGAATACCTTTTTAAACATCCAGCGGTACAAAAAATAGCCACACAATATGCCGATCAGCATGCCGACGATGGGGAGAAATACCGGTGTGGCTTCTGCCGAAGCTACAGCCCCTGAAGGTGAGGCCAAAAAAGAATCGATAGCGCGTTTGGAGATCTTGTCGCCCCATTCCCGATAGATATTGATGTTGATAAAGCTTGTCACAAAAAACAAAACCAGCACAATGATGGTATAGATATCCAAGATCCGTCTTTTGGGTTTGAGCTTTGGAAAAAAACTTAATATACAATACACAAGGAACGGTAGTGCACATATATAAGAAACAGCCGAGAAATCCAGATTGAGGCCATGATAGTAAATTCTGAAAACCTCTGTAATATTGGAAAAACCAATTTTCTCAAAAAAAGCAGTAACAAAAATCAATCTATCTATAAAACAGATCATTAACCAGAATAGAAAATACTGTGTTAAAGCTCTCAACTCTTTAGCAAATCGTTGCATTCTTTCGCGTAAAAATAAAACAGGCAAATTTACATTAATTTAAATGAAATACAGGCTAATTACATAGTAATATGAATAAAAGATTAAAAAATTATAAAGTATCCCTGAGATAGAATACCGCATAAATAGCAAACTCTTCTGCCGAAGGAGGATGGTGTTTGAATGAATTGCCGATACGTGATGGATAGCATCTTTTTGTTTGAGCACAAGATCAGCTGATACCTAAGGAAAATAACATAGAAATACTTACTTTTGTGTTCCTTAAAAGTTTGAATAGAAAATTTAAAATGAGCATAGCGAAAACTTATAATCCAAAAGAAGCTGAAGAAAAATGGTACAGCTATTGGAAAGCGAACGGATTTTTCCGTTCTACCCCAGACGAACGTGAACCTTACACGATTGTGATGCCTCCTCCAAACGTCACTGGGGTGTTGCACATGGGGCATATGCTAAATAATACCATTCAAGATGTTTTGATTCGCCGGGCACGTATGCAAGGAAAAAACGCCTGTTGGGTACCGGGTACGGATCACGCCTCCATTGCTACTGAAGCCAAGGTCGTCGCTATGTTGAAAGAACAAGGAATTGACAAACGATCGTTATCCCGCGAAGATTTCTTAAAGCACGCTTGGGAATGGAAAGAGAAATATGGTGGTATTATTCTGAAACAATTGGAAAAACTTGGTGCTTCCTGTGACTGGGATCGCACGCGCTTTACGATGGACCCAGAATTGTATCAATCTGTTATCCGCGTATTCGTGGATCTGTATAATAAAGGATTGATTTATCGGGGCTACCGCATGGTCAATTGGGATCCGGAAGCAAAAACAAATATTTCCGACGAAGAAGTTATTTATAAAGAGAAAAATGGTAAATTATATCACCTAAAATATCAGGTTGACGGTACTGATCAATACATTGTTGTTGCAACAACCCGTCCCGAAACAATTTTTGGTGATACAGCGGTCTGTATCAATCCCGACGATGAACGCTACACCTGGTTAAAAGGAAAGCAAGTCATTGTACCGATCGTAGGCAGAAAAGTGAACATCATTGAAGATGAATATGTAGATTTGGAGTTTGGTACCGGTTGTCTAAAAGTTACTCCAGCACACGATGTAAACGACTATGCGCTCGGCAAAAAGCACAACTTGGAATTTGTCGACATCTTTACCGATGAAGCAAAACTAAACGACAATGGCCTGCATTACGCTGGTATGGATCGTTTTAAAGTCCGGAAAGAAATTGAGAAAGAGCTTGAGGAAAAAGGGTTATTGGAAAAAGTCGAGAACTATACCAATAATGTTGGGACTTCAGAGCGAACAGGTGCGGTGATCGAGCCCAAAATCTCCAATCAGTGGTTCCTTAAAATGGAAGACCTTGCAAAACCGGCTTTGGATAATGTCATGGATGATACCATCAAATTTCATCCGACAAAATTCAAAAATATTTACCGCAATTGGATGGAGAATGTGACCGACTGGAATATCTCAAGACAATTGTGGTGGGGCCACCAAATACCGGCATATTTCTATGGCGAGGGCAACGAAGAATTTGTGGTTGCACAAACAGTTGAAGAAGCACTTGTATTAGCGCAGGAAAAATCAGGTAATGCAACGCTTCAATTGACCGATCTACGTCAAGATGAGGATGTGCTTGATACCTGGTTTTCAGCTTGGCTATGGCCAATTTCAGTCTTCAATGGTATAAACGAACCAGAAAATGCAGAAATCAACTACTATTACCCTACGCAAGATTTAGTCACTGCCCCAGACATCATTTTTTTCTGGGTAGCACGTATGATCGTTTCAGGATATGAATTCCGCGGACAATTGCCTTTTGAAAATGTTTATTTTACTGGGATTGTACGGGACAAACTCGGCCGCAAAATGTCCAAATCGCTGGGAAACTCACCTGATCCAATTGATTTGATGAACGAATACGGTGCCGATGCGACTAGAATGGGGATGTTATTGACTGCTCCGGCAGGTAATGACCTTCCATTCGATGTTGAACTCTGTGTACAAGGACGTAATTTTGCCAATAAGATCTGGAATGCTTTCCGCTTGGTTAAAGGCTGGGAAATTACAGCTACTCCGGCTTCAGATTCAGATAAGATTTCGGCATCTTGGTTCGAAGCAAGGTTAAATCAAGCTCTGGTCGATATCGAAGAAAACTTCAAACACTATCGTCTATCAGATGCATTGATGACAACCTACAAATTGGTATGGGATGACTTCTGTGCTTGGTACCTAGAATTAGTTAAACCGGCTTATGGCTGCCCTATTTCTGGCGAAACCTTAGCAACAGTAAAATCATTTTTTCAACGTATCCTCACATTGGTGCATCCTTTCATGCCTTTCCTAACAGAAGAATTGTGGCATGACGAACTGTTCGGTGTGAAAGACGAGAAAGATTGCATTATCGTAGCCCCTTATCCTACAGCGAATGATTTTGATGAGCAACTGATCAAAGATTTCGCTATCGCTCAACAGATTATTTCGGAAGTTCGGAATATTCGCAATTCTAAAGGTATCTCCCCTAAAGTTGCTTTACCGTTAGCGATCAATCAACAATCGGACGTCAACCTGGAGCAATATATTGCTATCATCACCAAGATTGCAAACTTGGAGGGTGTGACTTTTGTTTCCGAGAAAATAACTGGTGCAGCAAGTTTCCTTGCCGGCAAAGACGAATGTTATGTTACGTTGGAAAATAATATTGATGCGGATGCTGAACGTGAGCGTATCGAGAAAGAATTGGAATACCTAAAAGGTTTTCTTGTATCTGTAGACAAAAAGCTTTCCAATGAACGATTTGTGCAAAATGCTAAACCTGAAATTGTCGAAAACGAGAAAAGCAAAAAAGCGGATGCAGAAGCTAAGATTAAAATCTTGCAAGAAAGTTTACTGGCATTAGGATAATACCTAAACAATACAGCTGATCAGGTCCCGTGTAATCCACGGGACCTTTTTTTGTTAACACGAAATTCGCCCTTCCTTCGGCCTATCTTCAGCGTTCGTTCGGTACTTGCTCGGTGTTTATTCGGTGCTTGCTCGGTTGTGACCGAAGAAATACCGTACGAGTACGAAGTATATCCGACAAATGAGCGTGCGAAGACTGGAGCTGGTATCACTGATTTATGAACGGTAAGCGGGGTAAATTCCCATGTTAGTACTGGTTGTATCATTTCAAGGATTCTCTAAAAGAGTTTCATAAATAAGGTAGGTTTTTTTCGCAAGCGATTCCGCTGTAGTTTAAAATTGACTTCGAGTGGAACAATACCGGAAAGTTTATCCTAATTCTGTAAAAAATGAATAACTTTATAATAGTGAACTTAAATTATACTAATATGGGATTTAAAGAAACATTTCAGATTAACGGTGAAAACCTTTTGCAGAAAATCAAAGAAATTATTGCGGAGGGCAACGTAAACAAAATTACTATCTCGGACAAGCATGGAAAGGAGATCATGAGCTTTCCTGTGACGGTTGGAGCGATAGGTTTGATCTTAGCGCCTGTTTTTGCAGCGATTGGAGCAGTAGCAGCATTACTTACAGAGTGTACCATTACTGTGGAACGCAATAGCCAAAAGGACGACAACAACAACGGAGACAACAGTACGGATCCACCAACCACAATAACAGTGAACTAATCAACTCAGATTGCCTGCTATGAAAATCTTAAAAAATATACTTTGTGTTTTGTTCGCCTTGCTATTCATTCATGCGGGTCTGGATAAACTTTTTCATTATATGCCTGCTCCACCAATGGATATGGACATGAAAAAGGTATTTGAGGCTTTTAACACTATAAAATGGCTAATGCCACTGGTTGGAATTATCGAGCTCATTGGCGGTTTACTATTTATTTTCACAAAGACACGAACGTTGGGTGCTTTGATCATCTTCCCGATTCTTATTGGGATTTTTACTCATAATATGATTTTCTATAGTCAACAGGGATTAATTATTTGGGCTGTACTTTTTATCATCTGGGTTTGGGTAGTTTTCGAAAACTGGGGAAAGTATAAAAAATTGCTTGTATGATTGCCTCATTGTTAGACAAACGAGCTCATTCAGCATAGCAGATTTATTGTTATTTAATACCTATTTTTTGACAAATTAATAGGTATTAAATGTTTTTATTAACATAAAATTAAAAAATAAAAAACTTTATGTAGCTATACTGGTTTGGTCAATTATTTGATGTAACTTTTTCCCGTTTTAATTTTTATTAATAGATACTTAAATCAAATTATACGTTGAACAGATTTACCCGAGTTGCTTTCAAAACAATCTTGTGGATTATTGGAGTAATAATTGCGCTTGCGATTCTAATTGTGTTTCTAATTCGACTACCATCGGTTCAGAATTATATTGCCGGAAAAGTAACTCAATATGTTGAAGGCAAAATCGGCACCCCCGTTAAAATAGGATACATCAATATCGATTTTCCGAAGAAACTAGTTTTACAGGATATCTATTTAGCGGACCAAAGCAAGGATACATTGGCTGCTGGAAAATCGATAGCGGTAGATATCAATATGCTGAAACTGCTAAAAAATACGGTTGAAATTCAAAGTATAGAAGCAGAAGGTATCACCGCGAAAATTCGCCGTACATTACCTGATAGTTCGTTCAACTTTGATTATATTGTCAAAGCATTTGCATCACAAAAAGAAAGCAATCCAACTGCCGACAGCAGTTCAGCACTCCTATTCAACCTCGATAAAGTAAAATTTGATAAATTTCATATTGTCTATACCGATGATGTGATTGGAACCAGCGCTGACGTATATCTCAACAGCTTAAATACCAACATCAAGAAGTTTGATCTGACACAAAATATGGCTTTCAATCTTCCCAAAGTGAAGATCGATGGTCTGAGTGCTACCATAAAACAATGGCGGCCGATGGTTGACGGCGCGGCGCCCTCTGTTGAGGACTTTGGCATTACGGATAAAACGGCTCAAACAACCACATTGCTTCCTGATGTTGGCATACAGATCGCAGACTTGACTAATATCTTCGTGCGTTATGAAGATCAGTCCAGCCTCTTGAACACCAAGTTTTATGTCAAAAATCTTCACGCAGACATTAACAAGATCGACCTGAACAAAGAAGTTGTGGATATTCAAACAATCAGCCTCGACGGTTCGGACAACAGTGTGCTCTTTGGAAAGGTTCTAAAAAAAGCAAACAGCTCAGCTAAATCTACAGCAGATACGACCAAAGTAAACTGGATTGTATCGGCCAAAGATATTCAGATCAATAATACAAGTTTAGCTTACCGCGACGACAATCAGGCGCGAATGAAGGGTTTTGATTACTTTAACATGAAGATTCCGGGTATGAAAACCAGCTTAAGTGATCTTTACTACAGTGCCGACTCAATCAGTGGATCGTTGAAAGAACTCATAACGTCAGATCACTCGGGTTTTGTGATCAAACAATTAAAGGGAGATTTTAAGTACACAAATACCGGTGCTGAAATCAAAAATCTGTATGCCGAAACTCCACGTACTCTCCTACGGGATTACGTAAAAGTCACCTATCCATCATTGGATATTGTTGCCAAAAAACCGGAACTTCTCTACGTCAATGCAACCATCAAAAAGAGTCATGTCGATATGCGCGACATTTACTATTTTGCCCCTTTTTTGGATACCATGCAGGTGATGAAACCCTTGATGGACAAAAAATTTGCTATCGATGGACGTGTTGTGGGTAAGTTAAATGATCTGAATATTCCAGCAATTGATTTTCAAACCTTATCCAATACACGTCTCATTGCAAGCCTACGTTTAAGGGGGCTTCCCGAGGTGGATAAAATGTCCATGGATCTTAATTTAAAAAAATTGACTACCGGACGCTCGGATATCGAGAAGCTAGTTTCAAAAAAAATGCTGCCTAGCGGAATTGAATTGCCCAATACGATCGGACTCACCGGAACTTTTAAAGGTGGAATGAACGCCTTTAACACCAATCTTTCGCTGGTAACAGAAAAAGGAACGGCTAAGTTTAATGGTAAAGTGGGCATGATAGGTCGCGATACGACCTACGACGCTTATGTAAGTATCCGTGATTTTGACATTGGTAAGATCATGAAAATGGACAGTACCTTAGGCATACTTTCATTTGAGGGGAAAATTAAAGGTCATGGAACCGATCCTAAAAAGCTTGTAGCCAACTTTGATGGTAAAGTAAACCGAATGGACGCCATGGGTTATCGGTATCAGAACATCGACATGAACCTGACCGCAGACAAAGGAGATATTAAAGCCGCTGTGGTTAGCCCTGATCCAAATATTCAATTGAAGTTAAATGCAACAGCGAATATGAAGTCTAAGTATCCACAGGTGGATTTTGAGCTTCAGGTAGATACCATTAATCTTAAAAATTTAAAGTTGATGGACGATGAGTTCAAATACCAGGGTAAACTCGTCGGAAATTTCAGTTCAGCCGATCCAAATTTTTTAAATGGTGCAGCACATATTACCAATTCCTCCATCTTTTACAGTGGTGCATATTATTCTTTAGACAGCATTTCGCTTATAGCAAAAGCCGATACCAGCCGTAATTTATTGCTATTAAAATCTGACTTTTTAAATGCTCATCTAGTTGGTAAATATAAAATTCTGGAATTGCAGAATGCTATTCAAGATATCCTACAGGTATACTACCAGCCGGGAAAAGCTGTTAAAGTACCAAAATACGAGCCACAGAACATTGAGTTTTCAGCCCAGCTGACCCGAACGAAGTTCATTAGAGATTTCTTACCAGAACTGACAGCAATGTCGGATATCACTTTGGATGGTATGTTCAACAGCCAATCAAAAACGATTCTCGCCAAGCTGGATGCACCGAAAATAATCTATAATGGCACTGAAATAAATAACGTTACCTTAGATATCAATACACTCGACAGTACACTATATTACTCGGCATTGATCAATAAAATTAAGGTAAGCAATATTGAACTAGTGAATACCGTATTCAGTGGTAAAGTCATCCAAAACAATCTGGATTTTGGCCTCTGGATAAAAGATAAGAAAGAGAAAGAACAGTATCATCTTGGCGCAAATATGCGTGTTGATAATGGGGCATTTGTTTTTAGCCTGCTGCAGGATGGCTTAATGCTGAATTACGACAAATGGACAATAAATCCAAACAATGTGCTCAGATTTGGAAGTACAGGGATCCAGGCCAATGAATTTATCTTAAGCAATAAGGGACAAGAGCTTAGTATATCTTCACAAGATAGTGTCCTTAATTCACCGATAAACATAGCGTTCAAGAATTTCCGGATTGAGACATTAAGTAAAATGCTGGAGAGCGAAACAGTAGAGCTCGGGGGTGGAATTAATGGTCAGGCGACCATATCACGTCTGGAGAGCAGCCCTGTATTTGTATCGGATCTTGTTATCAATAAATTTTACATCGGACAGGATACCGTTGGGAATGTCAATATTAAGGTTAACAATGAGAAAGAAAATACGTACAATGCCAATATAAGCATTACCGAGAATGGCAACAACGTTGTCTTAAATGGTGATTTTGTGAATCCTCCTCAGGGAGAAGCTCGCTTAGATTTCACCTTAGATATTGCGCCGCTTTCCATGCAGACCGTGCAAGCATTCAGCCTCGGATATCTTAAAGATTCGAAAGGAAATCTTGAAGGCCAATTGAAAATAACAGGATCACCATCTACACCGCTCATTAAGGGCGATGTTAAATTTAAAGATGCACAATTTAATATTGCCATGCTAAATGCACTCTTTAAAGCCAAAGATGAAACAATTCATTTAGATGAGCGGGGCATCACCTTTCCCAAATTTGCCTTAGAAGACAAGAAGGGAAATATTGCCAAGCTGACAGGATCCATAGCCACGACAACGTATACTGATTTTGATTTTAATCTCAACGTCAATACGGACAATTTTGAAGTGCTCAATTCAACACAAAGCGATAATGACATGTTCTATGGTAAAATGTATCTTACTTCGAATCTGCGCATTCGCGGAAATCTCGATAAGCCTATCGTGGACGGTACAATCAAAGTGCTGGATGATACCGATTTTACCTTTGTCATGCCAAACGATGATCCAGGGATGGCCGATCGTAAAGGGGTGGTTGAATTTGTTGATAAGCGGGATACAACAAGAGCGAATGTTTTTGCCAAATTAGATTCCATGACTGTCACCCGTTTAACGGGGATCGATGTGGACCTCAACCTTCAAACAGATAAGGATGCTAAATTTAAGATCCTTTTGGATGCCGGTTCACAGGATGCCCTGAATATACAGGGAGAAGCCGAGCTGAATGCAGGTATCGATGCCAGTAGCAAAATAACTTTGTCTGGAACCTTTACCGTTGACAAAGGAAGCTATTCATTTAGTTTTGGCCCTGTGAAGAAAGATTTTACGTTCCGCAAAGGAAGCACCATTACCTGGAATGGCGATCCATTGGATGCCCAGCTGAATATCACGGCAGCATATACGACCAAAGCACCGACTTTAGAGCTTGTAGCGACGCAACTCGGTTCAGAAAATGCCAATCTGTATAAGCAACGTATTCCGTTCAATGTCTTACTAAAGATTACAGACAAATTGTTTCAGCCGCAACTGAATTTTGATATTGACCTGGACGAAAACAACTCGGTTGTTTCGCAAGATGTAATCAGCAAGGTAAACAATGCATTGACGACGCTACGTGAAAATCCGTCTGAACTCAACAAGCAGGTCTTTTCATTGATTGTGTTGGGGCGCTTTATGTCGACCAATCCATTTGAGAGTCTTTCAGGTGGTGGTGGTACCGAAGCTATTGTGAGAAATAGTATCAGTTCCTTCCTGAGTGGTCAGTTGAACCGCTTGGCTTCCGAACTTATTACAGGAGTAGAACTGGATTTTAACTTAACCTCAGAAGAAGATTATGCTACCGGAGCGGGACAAACCCGTACGGACCTGAATATAGGTGTATCGAAAATGCTCTTAAATGATCGTTTAAAAATTACTATTGGTTCTAATTTTGAAGTGGAAGGAAACACGCGACCTGGAGAGACTGCCAATAATATCGCGGGAGATATCCAATTGGATTATCAGCTTTCACAAGACGGCCGTTATTTTGCACGGGTATACCGTAAGAATCAATATCAGGTCACACTACAGGGTCAATATGTAGAGACAGGCATTGGATTTATCATCAATATGGATTACAACAGGTTTAAGGAAATCTGGATGAGTTCAAAAAAACTTAAAGAGTACTATGATACGAACAGCAAGAGTTTCAGAAAACGGTTCGATGTGGAGCGCATGGAAACCGACTCAGTCTATCGTGATAGCGTTCGCACCGTCATCCGTGACAGTTTGATGCTACATAGTCCAGCATACAGAAAACGTATGGAGGAAAGAGAACAAGAGAAGCGTAAACAGCAATTGGACTCTGGCAAAAAATCACCAACAAGCAATGGTCCAAAATCAAATTTAGATACCATCAGAACAACAGCTATAAAAAATGAAGATGAGGAAAGGAGTTATCATGCGGGTTAGATTAAAGTATAGTGTTGGAATAGTAACATTCGTTGCATTCATAGCCTCCTGTTCGTCAACCAAAAATCTGAAAGAAGGAGAAAGCTTATATGTGAAGGGGAATGTCATCGTTGAGTCGGACACCATTTCTAAGGAAAACAAAGAAAAGATATCAACCCGCCTGGAAGAGGCCCTGATGCCCAAACCGAATAAACGACTGGCAGGCATACCTTTCAAGCTATATTTTAATAATATGGCTGGAGATTCAGTCGGGAACAACATCATAAAAAAATTCTTCAAGAAAATTGGTGAAGAACCGGTGTTGTTGCGGGATGTCAATCGAGAATATAATGAAAATCTATTGCGCAACCGTCTTGAAAATTTTGGTTTCTTTAATGCGGAGGTGAGATCCGATACATTAGTTGAAAACAAAAAAGCAACGATTAATTATACTGCCAAGCCCAATCTGATATATCGCATACAGTCCGTTACATTTGATGTTGACAGCAACAGTCAATTAGGGAAAGATATTCGTTCGAGTTCTGACCAAAGTCTCTTACAGGTAGGAAAGAACTACAGTTTAGATGTTATCTTAAATGAGCGTGACCGCATCGATAATGATCTTAAAAATAAAGGCTATTATTATTTCAGCCCAGATTACATCTTGGTTCAGGTAGACAGTTCGAACCGGAATAACAAGGTGGATATGTATGTTACAGTTAAAAAAGAGACACCGGCGCAGGCGAAAGTCCCATCCAAGATCAATAAAATTTACATTTTCCCGAACTATACGGAAACAAGCTCCGGTTATCAGCGATCAACGCGGAATGCCGAACTATACGATAGCAGCTATTATTTTATAGACCGTCAGCATCTTTACCGGAAGCCTGTTATTGCGAACCATATCTTCTTTAAACCGGGCGATATATACAACCGTAATGCCCACAATCAGACCATCAGTCATTTGGTAAATCTCAATAGCTGGAAATTTGTAAAAAACAATTTTGTCGACAGCAAAGAAGTGCCCAACGCGCTGGATGTCTACTATTACTTGACCCCATTACCCAAAAAGTCGCTTCGGGTGGAGCTTTTAGGCAAAATGGCTTCGGTATACAATGGTACTGAGGTGAATGTCAACTGGACCTTACGAAATGCATTTAAAGGTGCCGAGCAACTGAGCTTTAATGTATTCGGCGGTTATGAGACCCAGACGGGAGGATCGGCCGACCTCAATTCGAGTTATTACCGCTACGGGATGGAGGCGACATTGACTTTTCCTCGCATATTGTCTCCTTTTGGAAAAGTTTCGCCATCTCGGCGCTTTATTCCGAAGACTTATATCAAGGGGCGCTATGAGTTTTTAAATCGCCGCAAAGCTTATACACTAAATTCGATCGCATTGGATTACGGTTATATCTGGCAAGAGTCTGAAGAGAAGCAGCATGATCTCGCTTTAATGGAGATTACTTATGTTCAGCCTAAAGGCATTTCGGAAAACTACCAAAAACAAATGGATACCATTCCTGCATTGCGACATGCCATAGACCCGCAGTTTACCATTGGTCCAAACTACAACTTTACGTTTCAAAACACCATGAAGCAGCATTTGAAAAATACATTTTATTTCAAAGGCAACTTGGACCTGTCGGGAAACATACTTGGGCTGATCAAAGGAGCAGATTTTAATAAAGGGAAAACGTTCAAATTGTTTGACGCTTATTTCTCACAATATATCAAGATCAGTGGCGATGGTAGACATTATTTAAAGTTATCGGAGAATTCACAACTTGCTTCGCGGGTAAGTTTGGGTTTGAGCTATTCTTATGGCAATTCCCGCTCCCTTCCCTATTTAAAACAGTATTATGTTGGGGGGCCTAATAGTATCCGTGCTTTCGGTGCCCGAGCTATTGGTCCGGGAACAGTTGCCCCTGAAAAGTTGAGCAATGGACTTTTCTTTGCGGATCAAACGGGCGACATTAAATTGGAACTTAACACGGAATATAGAGCAAAATTAGCGGGGTTTGTGCATTGGGCAGCCTTTATTGATGCGGGAAATGTCTGGTTGCAGCGAGCGGATGTGAACAAGCCAGGCGCCAAATTTAGTAAAGATTTCTTAAATGAATTAGCAGTTGGCGGTGGAGCGGGATTACGCTTCGACTTCACTTTCCTGATTGTCCGTACCGATATGTCCATACCATTCCGTATCCCCTATCTTCCAAAAGGAGAACGTTGGGTTTTTAGCGATATTGACTTTGGAAGTTCTAAATGGCGTAAAGACAACTTGATGTTCAACTTAGCCATCGGCTATCCATTCTAGGCGACCGATTCGGTTTATGCCCTAGTAACAACAGGCTTGAAATTCATTCAAGCCTGTTGTTTTTTGTGGTCATTTTACCTAGGTCATACACTTGGAACGATGTTATCGGGTGTTTTTAACTCAGGATGAAATCCTGGTACCCTTTATTATGTCAAAAAACGAGTGATTCCCACGGCCGGCATTGATTTACTGACAATAATTGATTAAATTCAAGAATTATTTTTTGATCCAAATACATGTTCAGGAAATATCCATGCAGCATTGAGATACAAGCACGGATGAGGATAGGCTGGATATACTATATGGCATAAAGCTGCCATAAGGCAACCTGGGCTTGATCGGATAATTAGCGCATAAATAAACAAATAAAGTACATATGAAAGTAACTATTGTTGGTGCTGGAGCTGTAGGAGCTACTACAGCGGACAATTTAATCCGTCGGAATGTCGCAGAGGAGATTGTATTGTTGGATATTAAAGAAGGTTTTGCAGAAGGCAAAGCGCAAGATATGGCACAAACCGCAGCCTTATTGGGTTTTGAATCAAAAATCAAGGGGGTAACGAATGATTATCTTTCAACTGCTGGTTCTACTGTTGCTGTGATTACGTCGGGCATTCCACGTAAACCTGGAATGACACGTGAAGAATTAATCGGGACAAATGCGAATATCGTCAAGTCGGTTGTGGAGAACTTAGTGAAACATTCTCCTGATATTATCATTGTCATCGTTTCCAATCCAATGGATACCATGACTTATCTGGCCTTGAAGTCAAGTGGCTTACCCAAAAATAGGATTATCGGTATGGGTGGAACCTTGGATTCGGCCCGATTTAAATATCAATTAAGTGATAAATTGAATGCTTCCGCTGCGGATCTTAATGCGATAGTCATTGGTGGTCATGGCGATACGACGATGATTCCGCTGATTAAGCACTCCACGTGGAACAGTATTCCAGTGACTGACTTCCTTACCGTGGAAGAGCAGAATGAAATAATCCACAAAACCATGGTTGGAGGAGCTACATTAACCAGCCTAATCGGAACATCAGCATGGTATGCGCCGGGCGCGGCAACTGCTGCAGTTGTTGAAAGCATTGTCCGTGATCAAGGCAAATTATTTACGGCATCCGTTTATTTGGAAGGTGAATTTGGCCAAGAAGATATTACGCTTGGCGTACCCGTTATCATCAATAAAAAAGGCTGGGATCGGATCGTACCACTTCATTTGGATGAAGAGGACGAAGAAAAATTCCGCAAAAGCGCGGAAGCAGTCCGCAACATGAATAATGTATTAAAAGAAATTAAAGCCCTATAGGCGACAAAATAATAGGCTGTTGTACGCGAATAACAGCCTATTTCGCTGCCTCCTCTCCTTCAGATCTATTATCTTTCCTGTAGTGTCTTTCCATGTCGTAAACCTGCGTCCCTACCTGAAAACGTTGAAAAGGCGGCGGAAAGTTTCTTTTTTGATGGATTTTTTGGCTATGTTTGGAGGTATGACAACAGTACCATTTCAATTATTGGATTTACAAGGCCAAGGCACACACATTTTGGTTGATGTAGAAATTTATAGTCGTTCATTCAAGATGGTGATTGATACAGGTGCTTCTAAAACTGTATTTGATAAAACACAATTGGGCCATCTTTTAGAGGATCAATTGGAGCTTGAACCATCTGAAACACTATCGACAGGGCTTGGTACCAATTCAATGGAAAGCTTTAACCTAGCAATTCCAAGCCTGAAAATTGGCGAATGGGAGATCAACAAACTAAACACTGCGGTATTGGACTTAAGTTCCATTAATTATGCCTACGAACAGATGAATCTAGATCCAGTGATTGGCGTATTGGGGGGAGATATTTTTGCAGACTATGGTGCTGTCATCGATTATGCCAAGCGCACTCTAAAATTACGGAGCCGAAAGCTAAAGCTTAAATAAACGTTTTTGGATGTGGAACCGGAGATAAGCGTAATAAACGACTGCTATCATAATACCTAGCCCGCCCATCGCATATAATGTTATCCTCAGGCCACAATAGCTGGCCAGCGAACCGATCATCAATGTGCCGATCGGGAAAATCCCCTGAAAGGCCATCACGTAATAAGAGATCGCGCGGGCACGATAAATCGGTATGGCGTGGGTCTGAATATAGGTATTGATACTTGACGTTTGCATCATCATCGCAAAAGATACCAACATGACATATACGAGCGCCATCTGAAGCATGCTAGAATGCGCTAGAAGCAACAATGCCATGCCCATCAGTGCGGCAGCTCCCATCACCTGATACCGCAAATTGGTACCAGATTTTAAACGTGCCATATTAAAGGCACCAATCATAGCTCCCAATCCAGCTGCACTTTCAAACCAGGAAAAGGTGCGTTCATCACCGTGAAACATTTCTTTGGCTATGGCCGGTAGCAACGACGTGTAGGGAATGACAATCAGGCTGGAAAAGGTCATGATGATAATCAGCGAAGAGATATGTGGCGACCGTTTGAGATAGCGAAAACCTTCGACCAAGCCTTCCCAATTGGTCCCCTTGCTCAGCTGAGCATGAGTTTCGTCGACCCGCATCATCAATAGCGTAATGATGACAGGGACAAAACTAATAAAGTTAAGTGCAAAGCAGGCGAGTTCGCCGTAAGTACTTAATAAAATCCCTCCTATTGCGGGGCCCACCATGCGTGCGCCATTGAAAATGGTTGAGTTCAGGGCAATGGCATTCGGCAGATCTTTGCGATCTCCAATCAAATGCATCATAAGGGACTGTCGTCCCAAAACGTCAAAGGAGTTAATGATCCCTTGTATAAGTCCCAATGCGGAAAGCCATAACACACTCTCCCACTTCAGATACACCACCAAAGTCAAAATACCCGCCTGAATCATGAGACCAATTTGGGTCATCAAAACCAATTTATACTTTTTGTGCTTATCAACAAAACTCCCAATAAATGGCGAAAGAATGAGCGAAGGCAATAAAGAGATGAACTGGACAAAACCGAGCCAGAATACAGAGCCCGTAATTTCATAGACCAACCAGCTAATAGCTATACGCTGCATCCATGTTCCCATCAGGGAAATTGCCTGTCCAATAACATGTAAACGAAAATTTCTATATTGGAGCGAACGGAAAACCTGCATACATTAAAGATAATACTATAATAAAGTATAACAAAAAATTAGCCGAAGAGATTCTTTTTTTGCAAAGATAATGATGCAATAGGTGAAAATCGATGCTTCAATAGTGGAATATAATCGATAACTTTGTACTGTTATTTTGAACAAAAGAATAATCAAATAATTATCATTCAACACAATACACAATGAAATTTTTTATTGACACAGCGAACCTAGAACAAATCAAAGAAGCTCAAGATTTAGGCGTATTAGACGGTGTAACGACCAATCCAAGTTTAATGGCTAAAGAAGGTATTAGCGGTGATGAAAACGTAATCAACCATTATAAAGCGATCTGTGCGATCGTTGATGGCGACGTAAGTGCAGAAGTTATTTCTACTACTTATGAGGAAATGATCAAAGAAGGCGAAGCGTTGGCGGCTCTTGACAATAAGATTGTCGTTAAAGTTCCTATGATCAAAGATGGCGTAAAAGCAATTAAATATTTCAGCAAAAAGGGTATTAAAACAAATTGTACATTGGTGTTCACAGCGGGTCAGGCGTTATTGGCAGCTAAAGCTGGTGCAACTTATGTATCTCCTTTCATCGGTCGTTTGGATGATATTTCTACAGATGGATTGGCGCTGATTGAAGATATCCGTTTGATCTACGATAACTACAACTATCCAACGCAAATATTAGCGGCTTCTGTACGCCACAGTGCGCACATTCTAGGATGTGCTAAAATTGGCGCTGATGTGATGACAGGTCCGTTGTCGGCGATCCTTTCCCTATTGAAGCACCCATTGACAGATAGCGGTTTGGCTACATTTTTAGCTGATCACGCTAAAGCTGCAGGAAAATAAGGTATTTATAGTTCCATATAGCGTCAAAACCGATAAGTAAGATGACACAAATCTTAAACTTATCGGTTTTCTTTATTTTATCAGATTCCGTATTTTTGTCTTATCAAAGCTTCGGCTGACTAGTGAAAAAGATTTAATTTTTGTTTCATCCAGCGAAGGGTAAAAGGGGAAAAGTGCGATGAATAAATTCGTCAGACAGTTTTTAAAACTTGTAAATGACCATAAATTTCTCTTAGTTTGTATTTGATCTAAGGCTTAACGAAGAAAATCCATGGAAGATTCCAACACTGTATATCCAGAAATTCTCAAACGAAATAGTTTAAAAGTTACCCAGCCACGGTTGAAGGTACTTGAAATTATCTCCCGTAAAGATTCGGCTATTTCTCAGCCGGAGCTGGAAAAATTACTGGGCAAGTATATTGACCGTGTTACATTATACCGCGTACTGGCCAGTTTTGAAGAGAAAGGGATTATCCATAAAATCTTTGACTTACATGGTACGGCCACATATGCCATGTGTTCGACAAACTGTTCAGAACATGATCACCACGACCAACACGTACATTTTATTTGCCGGGTGTGCAATTCTGTGTACTGTCTGGAAGATATGACTTTACCGAAGGTATCTATACCTGAAGGCTTTAGTCTCGAAGCCATAGCGGTTAATGCGCTTGGTGTGTGCAATCATTGCAAAAAATAAATCAGGCTATACGAATCTAAAACTATTTGTCGGTTCAAGTGTCTATACATCAGCTATCGGAAGATGCTCCGTTTAGCTCGTTATTGTCATGCCAACTGCTGTTTTTTTTGTACCTTGTAGTAATATCGATCTTGCTATCCGACACTCTCACGCTGCGTTCCAGAAGCTGGCTTTGTGCGATCCATTAACGCAGGCAGCTAGCGGAAAGCCGAAGGTTGTTGAGGATCGATACAACTAAATAAATAATAATTAAGAAAAAAATTGGATGAAAACAAAAAAAGAAAATCCATATAAAGAGGTCTTGACACAACTGATCGTCGATATTTTCGAAAAATCAGACAACAAGCCGCTCAACTATAAACAAGTGTCTTCTAAATTGAACCTCACAGATAACGACTCTAAAGTCGCTATCGCCGATATTTTACATGATAATGTAAGGAACGGGCTTTTTATTGAAGTCGATAGAGGCAAATTCAATCTGAAGCAACTCAAAGTGTATGTCACAGGGAAGGTCGATATGACCGCCGATGGTTCTGCTTATGTCATTCCTGATGACGAATTTGAAAACGACATTTATATTGCTCCACGTAAGCTGAGGCAGGCGCTACACGGCGATATCGTTAAGGTACATACTTTTGAAAAAAGAAAAGGTGGCCGTAAAAAAGAAGGTGAAGTGGTTGAAATCCTACAAAGGGCAAAGACGGATTTTACGGGAACCATCAGTATCTCCAATAATTTTGCATTTTTTATTGCCGACGATCGCAAGATGTTGCACGACATCTTCATTCCCTTGGATAACCTGAATGGTGCTAAGGATAAAGAAAAAGTAGTGGTTTCGATTATTGACTGGCCCAGCGGGAGCAAAAACCCTGTTGGGACGGTAAAACACGTTTTAGGCACCAAAGGAGAGAACAATACCGAGATGAATGCGATTTTGGCCGACTTTGGCTTCCCATTGGAATTTCCGAAAAAAGTCGAAGCCGAAGCCAATACGATTTCGGAAGAAATAAGCAACGAGGAAATTGCAAAAAGACGTGACTTTAGAAACGTGACGACCTTTACCATTGACCCCGCAGATGCAAAAGATTTCGATGATGCAATTTCATTTCAGAAACTTGAGAATGGCAATTATGAGATTGGTGTTCATATTGCTGATGTTTCCCATTTTGTGGTGCCTGATACAGAATTAGATAAAGAAGCATTCAGTCGCGGCACATCGGTTTATTTGGTAGACCGTGTTATTCCTATGCTTCCAGAGCGCCTTTCCAATGGTGTATGTTCGTTACGTCCACATGAAGATAAGCTGTGTTTTTCAGCAGTTTTCGAACTGGATGAGAAAGCTAATGTACACGATCAATGGTTTGGACGCACAGTGATTCACTCGGATAGACGGTTTAGCTATGAAGAGGCGCAGGAGGTGATCGAGACGAGATCGGGTGATTTCAGCGAAGAGATTCTGAAATTAAATGAACTCGCTTATATCCTTCGGGAGCGGAAGTTTAAAAATGGTGCAATTGCATTTGAAAGTGAAGAGGTAAAATTCACGTTGGATGAAAATGGCAAACCTACGGGGGTGTACACCAAGGTCCGTAAAGATGCCCACAAACTGATTGAAGATTTTATGTTATTGGCGAATCGTAAGGTTGCTGAGTTTATCGGTAAGCAAGGGCGCGGAAAAAACAAGCTTACGTTTGTCTACCGTTTTCACGATGTGCCTAATCCAGAAACACTCACTACCTTCTCTCAATTTGCTGCACGGTTTGGCCATAAATTGACCATCAAGACTGATAAGGAAACGGCCAAATCTTTGAACGCTTTGATGACTAAAATAGAAGGCAGCAAAGAGCAAAACATGCTGACTTCGCTTGCCGTACGTTCGATGGCCAAGGCGATCTACACAACGAAGAAGACAAGCCACTATGGGTTGGCATTCGATTATTACACCCATTTCACCTCCCCTATCCGTCGTTATCCCGATGTGATGGTACACCGTCTATTACAGTTTTATTTAGATGGCGGCACGAAGATCAATGCGGAGCATTATGAAAAGATGGCTGAGCATTCTTCCCAAATGGAGAAAAAAGCGGCTGAGGCCGAGCGTGCATCCATCAAGTACAAACAAGCGGAATACTTGCAGGATCAGATTGGCACCGAATATACCGGTATTGTATCGGGCGTGACCGAATGGGGTATGTATGTGGAGATCGAAGAGAACAAATGTGAGGGTATGGTACGCTTGCGCGATATTACCGATGATTTTTACGTGCTTGACGAGAAAAACTATGCAATCATTGGACAACGGAAGAAAAAGAAATTCCAGTTGGGTGATGAGGTTCAGATCCGCGTGAAGAAAGTAGATCTGGATAAGAGGCAGATTGATTTTACGTTGTTGAGTTAATAAAAGAAAAGGGTGTTAATTTTGAAAACTAACACCCTTTTCTTATTTTCTATTTTTCATGCTGTAGTTTGACCAACTTAACATATAGTAGACATCAAAAGGGTAATAGAAATCCAGCACTTTTATTATAAAAAACAAACATCTTATTTTTTTATAGAAACATCTCAGAAAATCTACATATTAATAGGATAATGAGACTGATACAGGAGTTACACCAGACTTGATTTCTTGAGATTTCTCCACAATTACTTTCCCTCCCTGCTCAACTTTGTAGGTAAGTGTGAACGGTTGCTTAATTGTGAATGCAGAAATATTTACACTAGCAGTCAAATAATTAGCAGGGGATTCCAAAATAGCAGTTTTACCTCCTTGAAAATATTCTTTTTCAACCGAATACAATACTTGACCTGTTGTTCCAGCAGTTCCATTGACGGTCCACGTTTGTGGCTTTGCATCGCTTCCCGCAGACCCACAGGATACGGACACATCTCCTCCGTCAACAGTGAAAGATGAAGAAGTTGTTACTGTAACCTTAAGAGCCCCTTTATTCTCCGATGGCATAGTATTATCATCATCTTTCGAACATCCAACAAAAGCGAAGGTTACCAAGGCCAATACAACCGCATACATTAATTTCATTTTCATTTTCATAACTTGAATACTTTATCTGTTTTTACTAAATAATTTTATCCGTGTTTATCAAATGCTTTGCCAAACAGCACGCAAAAACATGCAGACTAGGCAATATACTTGGAAACAAGTAGAAAAATAATTTCGGGCAAAAGACTGTTATTAAGTGTAAAACCAAGGGACAACAGATCCGCAGCAGCTATTGTTCCAAAATTATTGTTGATTCAGGATATACCAATTACTAGCATATGACTGTCTATATTTTAGGACAAAAGAGGTTCGCATAGCGATAGGATAGCGTAATGACGAATTAGATGTCCTATTTCGAAAAAATAATCTAAATATTATATAGTAACTATTTCATATTCAAAAGGGAATCAGTATCTTTGCGAACTTAAAATAATTTAGGTACAAAATTTATAAACAAAAACAGGTAAATGCCTACTATTCAACAATTAGTTAGAAAAGGTAGAGTAGCTCTGGTTGATAAGAGTAAGTCACCAGCGTTGGACTCATGTCCACAGCGAAGAGGTGTATGTACACGTGTATATACTACTACCCCTAAAAAACCAAACTCAGCAATGCGTAAAGTAGCTCGTGTACGTTTAACAAACGGTAAAGAGGTCAACGCTTACATCCCTGGAGAAGGTCACAACTTACAAGAGCACTCGATCGTTTTGATCCGCGGTGGTCGTGTTAAGGATTTACCAGGTGTGCGTTACCACATCATCCGTGGTGCATTAGATACTTCAGGTGTAGCAGGTCGTAACCAACGTCGTTCAAAATACGGAACTAAGCGTCCTAAACCAGGACAAGCAGCTGCAGCTCCAGCAAAAGGTAAAAAGAAATAATTAAACGGAGGAAAGAAAAATGAGAAAATCAAAACCGAAAAAGAGAATCATTTTACCTGATCCAAAGTTTAACGACGTTCAGGTAACACGTTTCGTAAACAATATGATGGTAGATGGTAAAAAATCCATCGCTTATTCTATTTTTTACGATGCAGTAGAATTAGTAGAACAAAAAACACAAGAAAGCGGTTTAGAAGCTTGGAAAAAAGCTTTAAACAACGTTATGCCTGCTGTTGAAGTTAAATCACGTCGTGTTGGTGGTGCAAACTTCCAAGTTCCTATGGAGGTTCGTCCAGACCGTAAAATTGCTTTAGGTATGAAATGGTTAATTTCGTACGCTCGCAAACGTGGTGAAAAAACAATGTTCGAGAAATTAGCAGGAGAAATCATTTCAGCTTCTAAAGGTGAAGGTGCTGCTGTTAAGAAGAAAGAAGATACGCACAAAATGGCGGAAGCTAACAAAGCGTTCTCACACTTCAGATTCTAATTTTGAAGACATTCAAAAAAATATGATTACACCGACCTCCGATAAAAGAACAATCCTTTATCAAGGTCGGTGTACTTATTTAACATTACATTTAAACACATAAGGCCATTGTATGGCCAGTTGCTTAAAAATATTATGGCAAGAGATTTAAAATTCACTAGAAATATCGGTATCGCTGCTCACATCGATGCTGGTAAAACTACAACAACTGAGCGTATCCTTTATTACTCAGGTGTAAACCACAAAATTGGTGAAGTTCACGAAGGTGCTTCAACAATGGACTGGATGGAGCAAGAAGCTGAGCGTGGTATCACAATTACTTCTGCTGCTACAACTGTATTCTGGAACTACCGTGGTAGCAAATACCAAGTAAACGTAATCGATACTCCAGGACACGTGGATTTCACGGTTGAAGTAAACCGTTCATTACGTGTATTAGACGGATTAGTATTCTTGTTCTCAGCTGTTGATGGTGTTGAGCCTCAATCTGAAACAAACTGGCGTTTAGCTGATGGTTATAAAGTACCTCGTATCGGTTTCGTTAACAAAATGGACCGTTCAGGAGCTGACTTCTTGAAAGTTGTAAAACAAGTTAAAGATATGTTAGGTTCTGATGCAGTTGCTTTGCAATTGCCTATCGGTGCTGAAGATAGTTTTAAAGGTGTAGTTGACTTGATCAACAACCGTGGTATCGTTTGGAACGAACACGACAAAGGAATGACTTTCACTGAAGTTCCTATTCCTGATGATATGTTGGAAGAAGTTGCTGAATACCGTGAGAAATTATTAGAAGCTGTTGCTGGTTATGATGAGACTTTGATGGAGAAATTCTTCGAAGATCCAGATTCATTGACTGAGCGTGAGATCTTAAATGCATTACGTGCTGCTGTATTGGATAACTCTATCGTTCCTATGGTGTGTGGTTCATCTTTCAAAAACAAAGGTGTTCAAACCATGTTGGATTTGGTGATGGAATTATTGCCTTCTCCTCTTGATGTAGAGGCTGTAAAAGGAACTAACCCTGATACAGGCGAAGAAATATTACGTAAACCATCTGTAAACGAACCATTCGCTGCTTTAGGTTTCAAAATCGCGACTGACCCATTTGTAGGTCGTTTATGTTTTATCCGTGCTTATTCTGGTAAGTTAGATGCAGGTTCTTATGTATTGAACACACGTTCAGGAAACAAAGAGCGTATCTCTCGTATCTTCCAGATGCACGCGAACAAACAAAACCCTATCCCTTTCATTGAGGCAGGTGATATCGGCGCTGTTGTAGGTTTCAAAGACATCAAAACTGGTGATACACTTTGTGACGAAAAAGCTCCTATCGTATTGGAGTCTATGACTTTCCCTGAGCCAGTAATTGGTTTGGCAATTGAGCCTAAAACTCAAGCTGACGTTGATAGATTAGGTATTGGTCTTGGTAAATTGGCTGAAGAGGATCCAACATTTGTTGTAAAAACTGACGAAGAGACTGGTCAAACAGTAATCTCTGGTATGGGTGAGCTTCACTTAGAGATCTTGATCGACCGTTTGAAACGTGAATTTAAAGTTGAGGTTAACCAAGGTGCTCCTCAAGTATCTTACAAAGAGTCTATCAATGGTACTACTGAGCACCGTGAAGTATTCAAAAAACAATCAGGTGGTCGTGGTAAATTCGCGGATATCAAAGTTGTTATCTCTCCAGCGGATGAAGATTTCGATTTAACAAAATCACCTCTTCAATTCGTTAATGAAATCGTAGGTGGTAAAATTCCTAAAGAATTTATCCCTTCAGTTCAAAAAGGATTTGAAACTTCAATGAAAAATGGTGTGTTAGCAGGTTTCCCATTATCAGGAATGAAAGTTCGTTTGATTGATGGTTCATTCCACGCTGTCGATTCAGATTCATTGTCTTTCGAATTAGCTGCTCGTCAAGCATACCGTGAAGGATTGCCTAAATGTTCTCCAGTGTTAATGGAACCAATCATGAAGATTGAGGTTTTAACACCTGAAGAAAACATGGGTGATGTAATGGGTGACTTAAACCGTCGTCGTGGTCAAATGCAAGGTTTGGATTCACGTAATGGTGTACAGGTAATCAAAGCATTGGTTCCACTTTCTGAAATGTTCGGTTACGTAACTCAATTACGTACAATCACTTCAGGTCGTGCAACATCTACAATGGAATTTGATCACTTTGAAGAAGCTCCTCGTAACGTTGCTGAAGAGGTGATTGCAAAATCAAAAGGTAAAATCAAAGGTTCTGTAGAATAATATAGACCCTAGATAGAGGAACAAAGATGGAGTACTATTGTAGCTTGTCTTTGTTCTTTAATCAAATATTAAATAAACACCGATTGCTAGTTGTGAATAGCTCTAATTAGCAGTCATTTTAAATAAATAAAAATGAGCCAAAGAATCAGAATTAAATTGAAATCTTACGATTACAATTTGGTTGACAAATCAGCTGAAAAAATCGTAAAAACAGTAAAACCTACAGGTGCAGTTGTTAGTGGTCCTATTCCATTGCCTACTGAGAAAAAAATCTATACGGTATTACGTTCACCACACGTTAACAAAAAAGCACGTGAGCAATTCCAATTGTGTGCTTACAAAAGATTGTTGGATATCTATTCATCAAACGCTAAAACTGTTGACGCATTGATGAAACTTGAATTGCCTTCAGGTGTTGAAGTAGAAATCAAAGTGTGATAGATTTCAATCACTGAAAAAAGAAAGGGCCTTTCGTAAGAAAAGCCCTTTTTTGTTGTTTATACTTTTTTGACTAGAATTGGTAACCGACGCCTACTGAGAATACGCGGTTTTTAGAAGTAACCCCTTCGATATCTTTATACATATTTGTTAATCCTAGTCCATAACCAACATTGATTAAGAAACCATTTGTTAGTTTGTAACCACCCAATAAATTTAACCCAGCATCGAAGGTCTTTATACCGGCATCGCCAAAACTTCCGCTTTCACTATAATTTCCTTTACTAGCTTTTGCGTGAACCCCAAACCCAGCATAAGGACCTGCACCCAAAAACACTTTTCCAGCATCTCCGGTAGGAAAATAATATACTAAGTTTACAGGAACCTCAATATACATCAGATTATCTTTAGCATCCTCATTCAAATCAAACTCACCAGCAGAAACCTTTCCTCCCTTACCTTGAAGTGAAACGCCGGGCTGTATGCTAAAGTTCGGCGCGACTGGCATATCTGCAAATCCAGTGATATAAAATGAGGTATTAGCGTCCGAAGTATAATTCACATTACCTTGGCTAACCTTAAACTTAGCAAAGTTAACACCAGCCTTTAAACCATAAGAAGTCTGTGCTTTTGCTCCAGCAACAAACAATAATGCCGCAGCGATTGATAGTAATTTTCTTTTCATTAAAAATAGATTAAATAATGAACAAAAATACAACATAATTTAATTAAATACAATAAAATAGTAATCTCTGCAAGATATTCTAAAAAAATATTAGATGATAGGCCTACCACACGTTAACAAAAAAGCACGTGAGCAATTTCAATTGTGTGCTTACAAAAGAATGTTGAAGATCACTTCGCCCTCCTATTATTTAAGGCATTACCGAAACCTGAGCTAACCTTATGCCTTGAAGTAGAAATCAATATGCGATTGATTGCATTCAATGACAAAAAAGTGCGCTTCGTAATAAAAGCCTTTCTTTATCCAATCACAGTACCTGAAGTATCGGTACATTATAAAACACAAGGAAAACTCATTTATGACTTACCACAACTAGATTTGATAGCCAACTCCTATGGAAAATATACGGTTGTATGTGTTGGATATATCACTCGTTCTGATATCTAAAAGGCCCAATGCGTACCCACCATTGACCGAAAAGCCATTTGCCAATTTAAATCCTGCCAAAAAATTTAACCCAGCGTCATACTTCTTCATCTCATTGCTATTTTGCGTAACTCCAAATTTGACTCTATCAACAGTCCCAGTAAACTTTTCTTTACCTGAGATAGCAATACTTGCATATGGTCCTCCACCTACAAAAAATTGGACAAAATTATTTTGAGGAAAGTAATACGCTAAATTTAAAGGAACTCCAAAATACTGTATCTTACGCCATCCATCCATCAAAATTTCATTACCTAGGGAACCTGTACTTATTTTGCTTCCTGTCTGCTGAAAAGCCAATCCAGGTTGCAAACTGAAACTATTGCTTAGTGGTAACTCTATATGCGCTTCAACGTGCAACCTTTTTATGGGCGGATAGGCAGAGCTACCATAATTTGAATAATTCACTTCTTTTGCGAAATTGACAGCTGTACGAAAGCCAAAAGACATTTGGGCTTTCAGCCCTACCGCGACCACAAGTGCTAATGTGGTCAATAACGTTTTTTTCATAAAATACTTTTGTTAACTATAAGCTCGTATAGTTCGCAAAAATAATATAAAAAAATATTATTCTATATCGCTATTAATATCTTTCAAGGGTGGAAGTTCTTTATGTAATGTTGCATACATATCGTTATAAACTTCATCTTTACTATCTTCTTCTCCCAGTAAAAATCCCCAGGGCTTAAGCTCTCTAATGCGATCCATCACAATCTTTACTATCGCCAAAATAGGAATGGCTAAAAACATCCCAGAAATACCCCATATCATCTCACCAATAATGATAGACAACATCGCAAACAATGAATTTACTTTAACTTTTGAACCCACGATTTTAGGGACAATAAAGTTGCTATCAATCATGTGTACAATAATCAACGCTAAGATGACCAAAACCACATGCGTCAACGATGATGTCGCGAAAGTAAGAATGGAAATAATAAGTATAGAGGAAAAAATACCGACATAGGGAAGTACATTGAACACCCCTGTGATCAATGCTAAAAGCAAACTATATTTGACACCAATCAATGACAAAACAATAAAGACCAAAAGCGACACCAAGCTCATCTGGATCAATAAACCAATAAGATACTTTTTCACCACATACTGTACCTGCTGTACCACATCGACCACAATGGGCCTGTCTTCGACACGATTGACAAATAGCAGAAACTTCACGATATGCCCTCTGTAGATGAGGAGGAAAAACGTATAAAGGAAAGTAAAAACAAATAATATAAACATGGAGGAAAGTGAAACCAATGCCGTTCCTAAAAACAGCGTACCAGAATCCACGGATTTCGAGGCCGTCTTATTGATAAATTCCATCTGCTCTTTGTGCCTTATGCCAAATTGTTCACTGACCCAGCTTTGCAGTTTGCTCGCACCATCCATGATCTGCTCTTTAAATGCTGGAAAATCTTCTTTCAGAAGTGTGAGTTGGGAAGCTAATAGAAAAAGCCCATACCCCAAAACTCCGAAAAATAATATTACACTTAAAATGCCCGCTAACGTTCGAGGGAAGCGTAGTTTACATTCCATGAAATTGCTCAACGGTATCAAAAGTAGGGAGAATAGCAATCCCAGGATCATCGGGACAAGGATCGTATCGCCAATCTTTGCTAAATAACCTAACAGGAGAATACTAATAAGTACACAGGCCAACTTCACATAGAATGGTAAAATAAGAAATCTTTTCATACAGCTATCTTTTGCATAAAAATAACAATTTAGGTCGACTTAAGTTTAATGCATTAAAAAAGTCCCCACAACTGCAGGGACTCTTTCCTCATAATAAGTTTAAGTACTTATATTTCTTATAGTCCGAAACCGATACCCACGGACCAAACTCGGTTTTTAGCCGAACCAACATTAGGTGATAGGTTCGTCAAACCTAAACCATAACCAGCATTGATCTGAAATCCGTTCGTTAATTGATAACCGGCTAAGAAGTTCACACCAAAATCGGTACGCTTCATTTGGTCTCCTGAACCACTGCCAAACTTAATATCATCTTCCGTTGTAACACCGGCGAGAGTTTGCTTAGTTTTACCACTTAACCCAAAACCAACATATGGTCCTGCACCTACAAAGAAATTACCAGATGCACCAGTAGGAAATTTAGCTACTAAATTGACTGGAATATCCAAAGACATAACAGTTACTTTATTTTCACTCGAGCCTTCGCCGATGGATTCTTTTCCACCTTTATTTTGCAGGGATAATCCGGGCTGGATAGAAAACGTTGGTGAAATTGGTGCATCCAAATAACCTGTCACAAAAAATCCTGTTATAGATTTTGTACTACCATTGTCCATTGAATATTTAGGAATATTTACACCCGCACGTAATCCGTACCCCAATCCTCCTTGTGCAAATGCGCCCATTGATCCAAATAAAACTGCTGCAGATAATAATAATTTTTTCATGTTTCCCAATTTAACTACTTTGTTCTTTTTTCTTTTATTCTCATATATTTCCTGTATGAGATTTCTGACAACGTTGTTTGCAATATCTATTCCAAAATATATAATATGTTCATTTTCAAATTAAAAAAACAAAAAAAATCAAAAATCCTCCATTTACCAATGTCCTTTAAAAAAGACAATTGGTGGAATAAATTTCAACTTACTATGTTGTTAATGATCATCTAAAAAGCTTTCGTAAAAAGCTGGATACCTTATTGAGGTAAAGCGGCAAAAAGTCACTTTAAATTGTTAAACACATTTTCATCAACATGCGCTAGAGGCTACGTATTGAAAATACAAGCTTGGTTTTCAGAGCAATGCTTAAAAACTCAAAAGTTTTATCATAAAGATTTTTTAATTCCAATTATAAGTTTTATTTTTGCAGACCTTCAAAAGGAAAAAAATAGGGTCGGATGGCCGAGTGGCTAGGCTGAGGTCTGCAAAACCTCCTACAGCGGTTCGAATCCGCTTCCGACCTCGTTTTATTTTAAACAATAAAAATATTATCAAAATGGGAGTTACACGTTTAAAAAGAAAAGATAGAAGAAATAAAACTGTTTCACGTGTTGAAGTTCAGTTTTTGAAATTAGGAACTAACGTAGAGTTAGGTTCTAGATCAAAAATGAAAGCTAGCAACCAAATCGTTAAAAACGATGCTATCTTAAATCAATTAGCTTCAGAAGCTAAATAAGTAAGAAGAATTTAATAGCCTTTAAAGTTATACTTTAAAGGCTTTTTAATAGGTCCACCATTTGGTGGACTTTTTCTTTTGAGCTCATCCACTGTGCTTCATCCATTCCATTAACCTGTGTCTGCTTAAAACTCATCTCTGATACATGCAACTCTTTCGCCGAACTGTGTATCGCAACTGCACCCGTTTCTTTTAAAATGTGAATAATATTGGACGCGTCGACCCCCGCCCCCGGCATAATCACAATACGGCCATTGGCTTGTTGAACCAACTCCTTGAGTAATGAAACTCCAGCGAAAGCAGAATTTCTTAAACCTGATGTCAGAATACGATCTATCCCCATATCAATAACATCTTCTAAAGCACGGAAAGGATCTTCTACGCGATCAAAGGCGCGATGGAACGTAACGTGCATGGGGCGTGCAGCTTCAACCAACCGCAAGGTATTGACTTTATCGACCGTACCATCTGCATTCAGCATACCGATCACAACGCCATCCATCCCCAACTGCTTACATACTTCAATATCTGCAATCATTTCCAAAATCTCGGTCTCGGTATAAAGGAAGTCCCCTCCACGTGGCCTGATAAGCACATGAATGCCAATGTTAACCAATTTTCGTACTAACTGGAGCTGGCCAAACGAAGGTGTAGTTCCCCCGTTTTCTAAATTTTGACAAAACTCTACGCGGGTTGCCCCACCCTTTTCAGCCTCTATAGCTGACGCTACGGAATTTGAACAGATTTCTAATTGATAATTCCCAATCGCCTTTTCCCTCATTTGATTTTATTATTCTATTTTTCGTTTATGCGAATAACGTAAAAAAATAGCAAATAACCTATGCTCTTCTCTGTATTAGACTAATACCAAGGTTAAGAAGAGTAAAACTAATGGTTACGCATGCAAGCAAATTAAAACATTAAAAACATTCTGCTTACGTATTTGTATTTACCTTACAGGTTTTTATTTAAACAGCTAAAAATCAATTGTATATCATTTCAAGTAGATTATCATGGCAATTGTATCGAAAAATATGGAGACCCAAGAGAAAATTATCAGCACTTTTGAAGAGCTCCAACAAGCTATTTATGACCTTAAGCATCAACTCGTTGAATCTGAACTACTTTTCAATCAGGCGTGCAACAGACATATTGATTCTAATTTCCAAAAGGAATGGCTGCTGGATAGAATTTCTTCGCGCTACGATAGGATATCACTTCGCCACGATGTGATGCTGCTGGTTCGCGACACAATTTCTGCATTCCGGGATTTTGATGGGTATTTTCTTGATGTTAAGCAGTTACTACAGTCGATTGAATCATTGATGCTAAGCCATGCCGATGAGGAAGAATATGAAATTGCAGCTATTATCAAGAAATGGCATGAAAAATTTGCCGAAGCAATTTATTTCATAAGCGACTTCACTTATTAAGTCGCCGTTTTATTATACTTTTGCAGCATTGTAAAATATTAAGAAATGCGCAAACCTTCAGCTACTGTTGACTTACATACCGATGCCTTCCTTGATGATTGGGAAGATTATTCACCAGAGGAACTCTTACAGGAATCCATTGATTTTATGCGATCTAATCTAGACGCAGCTATTTATTGGGAAATGAACGAAATAAGGTTTATTCATGGTAAGGGAAAAGGATTGCTTAAAAAAATGGTTTTTGAAGAATTGAAGGAATATAAGGATAATGGGTCTATTGAACGTTATTATACATCCTACCAAAATGAAGATATTGTGGTCGTTGTTATAGGAATTTAAAAATGCCCCCAGAAAGTGTTTAACTTTTTGGGGGCAATGCAATTCAGGAAGCCTTAGTGTGATGTTTGCTATTACTTTATTGCTGGTGTGATAATCACCTTACGGAATTCAACTGGGCCGTGATCCCCCTGGAAATAGATCGGTCCTGGCTCTGCCTCTTTGCTATCCAATGCACCACCAGTTATGCCTGGGATTTCTTGGTTACTGATCACTGTCTTTCCGTTTGCAACTACCGTTACGAGACGTCCAATAAGTGTAATATCGAATGTTTGCCATTGTCCGGCTCCTTTATTGACCATTTCATTGGCAGCTAAAAAGCCATATACCCCTGCGAAAAGCACCGCATTTGGATGTGCATCCTTGGGACTATCCTCTATCTGAACTTCATATCGACCTCTCAGGTAGACACCACTGTTGCTTCCTGCTGGAATTTTAAATTCAACATGTAATTTAAAATCTTCAAATTTTTGCTCAGAGACCAAATTAGAACCAGATTGCGGGCTAGTCAAAATTCCGTTTTTCACCACCCACTGATTTGTCTTGCCTGTGGCTTTCCATCCGGTCAGATCCTTGCCGTTGAACAGCTGAATGGGCTTACCCCATTTGACTGCTGCGCTACGCTTCAGTTCTGGGGCGCGTATACCTTTAAAACGATATGTTTTGCCATCCGGCTCTGTTATTGTTCCTTCCAAAACACCATTAACAATTTCGCCTTCCACACTCAAATTCATCTTACCACTCTCCCATTGCGGGGGGATGGAAAATTTAAACTTTCCTTTTTCGTAAAACACATGAGAAACTGGTCGGGCACTCCCCGAAGTACTCACATAGTGACCGACTAACGTTCTATAGCCTGACAATTTCACCTCTAACCAGGATGGTGCTGGTGTACCGTTGACATCCACTTCGATATCCCATCGCCCTATCAGCTCTTTACCCTCTACATCCTGTTGATAATGGAAAGACTCTCCGATTGAATGGGTAGCAAAGGTTACTTGCGGTAATGCACAAGAGGCCAAAATTCCTAAAAGAAATGCCGCTTTTCTGTTCATATTATTTATGTTTATATTCGAATTCACATTAAATTTAAAGCAATTTAAATGTTTAGCGGCGGGTTTACAAGGATATAGTGTTAAAAATAGACATAAAAAAAGCCCTAACTTTCGTTAGAGCTTCCTTAGTCGGGGTGGCAGGATTCGAACCTACGACCTCCACATCCCAAATGTGGCGCGATACCGGGCTACGCTACACCCCGAAAAGGTATCACCTTTGTTTTGTGTGGCACAAAAGTACATTAAATACAGCTATCTTTCAAGAATATTCTTAACAAAAAACTTAACAAACTGATTTATTGCAAAATAATTTATAAAAGATTTAACACCCCGATCAATTTCTGTATAAAAACTACTTTCACACCACCTAATTTGCCTAAAATAAATACACGAGCAAACGATTAAAACAGTGCTCGTTTAAAAAGCAGAATTGGTTAAACCTCCTACAGATTGAGCAATAGCATATCTTAAAGACTCGAGATCGTCACGCTGTACCAAAACGAAAAAAGCCCCAACTTTCGTTAGAGCTTTTTTTAGTCGTCCTGTCGGGACAATTTTCGAACCATTTTTTAGAAGATCTAAGAAAATTGGTATTCCAAAAATGATGATTATATAGGTTTTTGAAATTACTATTCTTGAATGAAACATAACGCATTTTTCAGACAGCTCTGATTGAACTCCGTCATGAAATGAAGTAAATCTTAGATACTTTTCAACTAAATCACCACACCTCCTACGGATATATTCCAGTAATTTAGCAATTGCAAATATGATTTGAGATTCAAAAACGCTGTGAAGATTTTTTGTAACCAGCCTAAATTGAACTTGAAGGTATTTGACTAAGCTGAACAAAAGGTTTAAACCACCTTGCAATCAACTAGCTAAATGAGAATTTTACATTGCAATTTATTATTATTGTATATGGAATTGACGCAACAAACCAAACAGAACGAGGTAGATATACCACAGAAAATCTTCAATCAGCTGATACTTGAACTGGAAAAAACTACAGTTCCAAAATCAGTGACCGACCAGCTTAAGGAAACTATAATTACCAAGGGCGATTTCTCCGAACAATCACTCCGTGCCGCTATGATCCCAAATCCTGAAATATGATATTGGTAAAGAAAATAGAGATAGTTGAATTCAGAGGGATAAGAAATCTCGAAATTGATTTCAAGAAGAAAAACTTCGCCATCTGTGGAAAGAATGGAACAGGCAAAAGTGGCATTGTAGATGCATTGGAATTTGGGTTGACAGGTGATATTTCCAGACTTGCGGGCAGCGGAACGGGAGGAATTTCTTTAAAAGAGCACGCACCACATGTTGACAGCAGAAGCAACCCCGCAAAGTCAAAAGTAATCATTACGGTATTTATTCCTTCGTTGAACAAAGAAGTAGCTATCGAAAGAAATGTAAATGACATCAATAATCCGGTGATAAAGCCAACTACGCCCGAAATCGTTACTGTTCTTGATGAAGTGAGGAAACATCCTGAATTTACTTTGTCCAGGCGTGAACTCATCAAATATGTTATTTCAACTCCGGGAGATCGAGCAAAAGAGGTTCAAGCGTTACTGAGATTGGAGAAAGTCGAGAACCTTAGAACTTCACTGCAAAAGATCGCAAATGCTGATAAACGGGAAATACCCCTATTAAAAAAACAAAAAGAGGATGCCAAAGGCCACCTATTGACTGCTTTAAATATCACCGAATTCACGTCCGAAAAAGTATTAGAAGCGGTTAATGTCAGAAGAGTGGCGCTAGGACTACCTCCCCTCACTGAATTAACGGCAACTACTTCTTTCAAAGACGGATTAACTACTCAAACAGCGACAAAAACTGCCAACATCGTAAAGGGAGCAGCTATAAACGTCCTAACAAAACTAAAGAACACATTTACAGCGTATAATAATTCTGGTAAAGGCAAAGATTTACGGGAAATTATTGAAAGTATTGAAGCCCTGAAAAGCGACAGTACTATTTTAAAAAACTTAAACCGAGAAGGATTTCTTAGGGATACACTAATATTTATAGACAGCGACTGTTGCCCTGCCTGTGACACAGAAGTTGGCTTGGATGAGCTCATAGCTATAGTTCAGGATAAGCTGAAGATGTTTGAAGCAGTAACCCTAAAACGTTCTGCTATCGAATTTCGTTTGGAGGCATTGATAGAAGAGTTAAGACAATTATATTTAGATATCAGGCCGGTAAAAGATTTGGGTGCCTTATTAAATCCCATCGTTGATACTTCAAAATTGGATGATTATTTGACTGATATCCATAAATGTGCTAACTCTATCAAGTCCTTTTTACCTGTTGAAGAGCTATTAGCTGCGCTTGAAAATTACGGCTCTATACCGAAAGAGGTAGAAGATATCACGAACGAAATTGAAAAACGTATTAAAGCAATACCAGATCCCTCGAAACAAGACGCTGCCCGTGATTACCTAACAATCGTACAGGAGAAACTTGAAGCCTATAGGACTGCATCCTCTAATTTTAAAAAAGCGCAAGACAAATCGGAAATCAGCACAAAAGTTTTTGAAACCTTTGGAAATGTTGTTACCCAAACACTCGAAGAACTGTACAAAGAAGTAGAAGCCAATTTTACCGAGCTATACCGTTTCATAAATAGTGATGATGAGGCTACATTTACAGCCCAATTGACTCCATCGATTGGAAAGCTAGGTTTTAACGTAGACTTTTATGGTCGGGGTTATTTCCCGCCGGGCGCCTATCACAGCGAAGGCCATCAAGATGGTATGGGGCTCTGTTTATATCTGGCTTTAATGCAACATATATTAGGCGACAATTTTAAATTCGCAGTGCTCGACGATGTTTTGATGTCTGTAGATACAGGGCACCGGAGGGAAGTTTGCAGATTATTAAGAGAGAAATTCCCGAGCACCCAATTCATACTGACCACACATGATGATGTTTGGCTGAAACACATGAGAACGGCTGGTCTGGTACAAGCAGGCGGATACATGCAATTCAGAAAATGGGATGTTGACAATGGCCCAAACGAGTGGAACGAAAAAGATGTTTGGGGGGAAATAGATAACTACATAAACAAAAACGACGTAAGAAGCGCGGCGTCATTACTTCGCCATTATCTGGAATACATTTCAGCAGATATCAGCCACAAGCTAAGAGCTCGTGTTGAATTCCGGGGTGATGCGCAATTCATGTTAGGTGATCTATTGCCCGCTGCGACTTCACAATTCACAAAACTACTCGATGAAGGTGTAAAAGCTGCGAATTCATGGGGTAAGACGGAACTTGAAGAAAAACTGAAACAACAGAAAACAGATTTTAAAACTCTGATCACAAATTCTCAACTGGAACAATGGCAGACCAATGCAGCTATCCATTACAACGAGTGGGCAAATCTTGAAGGGAAAGACTTTGAACCAGTTGCATCTGCCTTTAAAGCACTAATCAATGGTTTCTGTTGTACAGAAGAAGGTTGTAATTCTGTTTTGTACCTAGTGCCGGAAAGAGGCGAAAAAGACACAATGAGATGTGCATGCGGAACAACCAATATTAATCTGAAAAAGAAATAATTGGAGATGATCATTATTGAAAACGAAGAGACGGTAAAATAGACTTGTATTAAACATTTGTGAGGATACTCCTTAATTAATGGATATAACCTGGGTCTGGTTTATTCATTGATCGCCGAAACTCTGAAGTAACGAATTGGAAACGCCGTATACAACATTCGTTTTCACTGACAATCCTTAAAATCTTTTTCAACACAAAAAAATAGGATGTTTAATATTTCATCCTATTTTTCATCTTGAACAACTTACAAATACATTTACTAAACGTCGCTCAAGCGGAAAGGCAGTTTTCTTATTCTTTTACCTGTTAGATCAAAAATAGCGTTTGTAAGTGCCGGTGCAAAAGGCGGTAGCGCTGGTTCTCCTACTCCACCCGCATTCTCTTCGTTTTCGACAATATAAGCCTCAATGGGTGGCACATCCATAATCCTAGGCATTTTATAGTTGTAAAAATTCTTTTGGTCAACCAAGCCGTCTGTAAAGGTTGTTTCATGCATCGTTGCCGCTCCTAGCCCCATGATGACACTGCCTTCTATCTGTGCGTGGATGATATCGGGATTTACGTACCAACCGCAATCCATCACAACCCAAACCTTGTCGATTTTAACCCCACCTTTTGGATCGCGTGAGACTTTCACGACCTGACCTACCGTGGATGCAAAACATTCTGTGATTGCAACACCATAACCCTTGTTGGAACCACGAGATCTCCATCCTGATACTTCCTCCATTTTATCGATCAACTTGTGTACCCGTTCATCCGGCAGATGTTCTCTACGAAACCCGAGGGGATCTTTTCCCGCAGCTATAGCCATTTCATCCATAAAACTTTCAAAGGCAAATCCGTTGGTCGAAGCGTAAACGGAACGCCACCATAAAACGGGTATAGGAGTTTCAAATGGCACATCGGCAATGGTCAGATTCGGAATCGATTTAGTATAGGCTTCCAAAAATCCTTCACTGGAGCTACCATTTGCCTTTGTACGATCGTCGCTACTAAAATGTCCGATATTTTGTCCGCATAACTTCACCTTCACTGCCTCCATTTTCCCATTCTTCAGCAGTCCTTCGCAGCGATACGTAATCCCTGGTCGATAAGGCCCCTGTGTAGCATCGTCCTCGCGTGTCCACACGACCTGAACCGGGCCACCTAATTCTTTTGACACAACTGCCGCTTCATAGGGATAGTCCATAAAAGCCTTACGGCCGAAACCTCCGCCAAGAAAAGTCATATTAACCTTTACGTTCTGCCAAGGAATACCAAACTCTTGCGATATAGTATCCTGAACCATTTCGGGAGCTTGGATCGGCCCCCATATTTCAACGGTGTCACCCTGCCAGTGCGCAATGCAGTTCACCGGCTCCATAGCGTAGTGAGCTTGATATGGTGTTTCATAGAGCACATCCAATTTATTTTGCTGCGCGGCTAAAAGAGCCGAGGTATCCCCCTTTGTGCTGAATATCAAACCTTCCTGGGAGGCTAGCAACGCTCTTTGTCGCTCGTAGATCTGCGCGCTGTTCATATGCTCAAAACCGCTGTCATCCCATTCCACTTTCAGGGCTTTTTTTCCTTCTATCGCCGCCCAGGTCGAGTCGGCTATTACAGCAACACCTTCCCGCCAGGTATTGTGAACCTTCATACGCACCTTGAATACCTTTTTTACTCCTTTCACTTTCATGGTTTCCGTCTCATCAAACGAACTGAGTTTGCCCCTCATTCTGGGATTACGCTCAATTGCGGCAAATAGCATTCCGGGAATCCGTTTGTCGATGCCGAACACAGCACTACCATTTGTCTTTAAAGGTGTATCAATCCTACGAACAGGTTTTCTAATCAATTTGTACTCAGAAATAGACTTCAATTTAACATTCTGTGGAGGTTCCAGTTTGGATGCAGCCTCTACCAATTGTCCGTAATTCAATTTTCTATCAGTACCTTTATGCACAACATGGCCCGATTCCGCAAAACACTCCGAAACGGCTACTCCCCACTGGCTGGCAGCTGCCTGTATCAACATTATCCGCGCTGTGGCCCCCAGATTCAATAGTTTCTTATAACTTCCCCTAATCGTGGAACTACCTCCTGTAATCTGTCCGCCATATTTCTTGCGATCACCTGGTGCAAACTCAACTTGAATATCGTTTAAATCAACTTCGAGTTCTTCAGCTATGATCTGTGGTACCGAATGGTATGAGCCCTGTCCCATTTCGGCACGGTGGTCAAATAAAGTTACCTTACCATTGGTGTCAATATGTATCCATGCGTTCAACTGTACGGTTTTAGCATCCTCCAGGTTGTCAGGCGAGAATGCTTTTATAATTTGAGCACCGGCAGGAAATAAATATCCAAGGCAAAGAGCCCCTGTGCCAAGTCCCGCCGTCTTTAAGAAATTACGTCGGGAGGTATTGATTGATTCCTTTTCAGTAGACATAAGTTTGTTTTGATTACTGATCCTATTTATTTTTAAGCTCTTTTTCCTCAGGTGCATAAGCGCCATTTTCCAGCCAAGTAATCCACGCTTTTTTGAATTCGGCGTGACTCATGGGTGGTTTGGTCCGATCTCCGCCCATATCCCAGCTGTGTACCACCAGTCCGTCATCGGCGTGTTCTATCAATTGCTTTATATTTTTATTCCCATTCTGTGCAGGATCGACCAGCTGCTTTGCTAATTCATACGGCGTCTTTCCTTCGAACACCATTTTCATATCCGAGGGAGGTAAGTGCCAGTTTGGATGTCCTGGAGGGGTATGTAGACCAGGGCTGTTTTCCGGCTGATGGCAATTGGCGCATTTCATAGTAAGAACGCCCTTTCCATCTGCTCCTCTTTGTGGAAGCATTTCATGCAAATGACTATCATCACCCTGCAAAGGAACATCACCAGCTGGATGACAATTCATACATCGTGGACTCATTAATACAGCATAGACTTTCTTAAACGCCTGAGTGGAAACAATACTGTCTTTCCTGGAGTTCTCAATTCTGTCAACCGGAATATTCGGCGTAGACCTTATACTGCTGTAAACCGAATAACCGGCGAATGCCATCAGTAGGGAAATGATACTATATTTAATGATTCTGGACATTTTTACTTTAGTTTAGTTTAGTACAAAGGGCTACTTCCCTTGAGATTCTTTTTGCATTGTTGCAGCAAGATGGATGGCTTTCCTTACACGTAGATAGGTGCCGCATCGACAAATGTTTCCTGCCATCGCGTGATCGATATCTTCATCTGTTGGGTCCGCTACCTCACGCAATAATACAGCCGCGGCCATAATTTGGCCCGAATGGCAATATCCGCATTGAGGTACATCTATTTCCGCCCAAGCTTTTTGTACCGGATGGTCATTATCTGCGGAAAGCCCCTCTATCGTGGTAACGCGTTTGCCTTCTGCTCTTTTCAGCTTGGTTACGCAAGACCTGACAGCTTCTCCATCTAAATGAACGATACACGCGCCGCATTGGGCAACGCCACATCCATACTTTGTTCCCGTTAAGCCCAAAATATCCCTTAAGGCCCACAATAGAGGCATTTCAGGATCGGCATCGAATGAGTGTACCTTTTTGTTTACCGTTAGTGAAATCATTTATTTTTTGTTTATCTGGTTCTTGTTTGTACATCTCTGTTAAATACAAGTTTAATTTTATATCGCCTTTATGAAGACATCAAACTTGTCAAACGTATCAGTTTAATATAACATAAAACTATCAATTTTATATTTTGTTTTCCTATTCCTTTTGAGTCCCTCTTTGAGGGGATTATCCATCTTTAATTTTTGGGATGTATAAAGAGCAACCTGTCTGCAATGCCGGAGCTGGTTGTTGCTTGTGGAGAAGTATTGGTGGAGATGATGTACAGACCATCCCCCTGAGGAAGAACAGCTCGTGCCCGTTCCCCAGCTGTAAAAATCTGCTCCAGCGTTCTTGCTTCTTCATTCATAACATAAACGGCTCTTGTTGCCAATGCCGCAACTACCAGACGATTACCTGCAAAGGCGATACCGGCCGGTGCCCAAGCCCTGTTACCGGAGTTGATATAAGGTACAATCATACCTTCCCGCTGTGCACTACCTTGAATGAGAGGCCACCCATAATTTCCCCCGGCGGTAATAATATTGATTTCATCATTTCCCGATTCACCATGTTCTGAAATGTATAGCCTCCCATCAGGATTCCATGCCAGTCCCTGTGGGTTCCTGTGCCCGTATGAATAGATATAAGAACCGGCAAACGGATTGCCGGGCGCAGGCTCACCGTTCAGATCCATCCGAAGGACTTTACCTGCGAGACTGTTTAGACCCTGTGGGGCTTGCTGGTCACGTAGCCATCCGGTTGTAGCATAAAGAAATCCGTCCGGACCAATAGCAAGTCGGCCTCCGTTGTAAAGTCGATGTCCGGGTATGCCGTCAAGTATAACACGCGTTTCTCTCCATGAGGAACCATTGAAATTCAATTCCACTATGCGGTTGGTAAGCCCTGATCCGCCATTGTAGGTGTAGTAAACAAATGCTGTTCCGCTTTGGGCAAAATCAGTGGACAATGCAAGCCCCATCAATCCGCTGCCACCATCATGGACCACGGGCTTGGATGTACCTACTTCATACCGCCGCCAGGTCCTGTCTGTTCCAATCATCACTATCGTACCATTAGCTTCAGTGATAATAAGAGTTTCTTCCGATGACATCCTGATCTCCCACGGGTAGTTCAACTCGGAGTTTACCACTGTAACATCCCAATCCTCCGTGGTCATTCCGATGAGGTCTCCGTTTCCAATCGGTGTATCAGCTTCTTCCGAAGACTTTCCGCAACTACCGAATAAGAGAATTGCACTCAATACCATTGAAATCATTTTCATTATATCTTTACTAACACTAGCTATCTTATTATTAGACAAATACACATCATTCGTTTAATTTCACTACAGACCAATTATTGTATCATTTTGCAGGCCTGTTCCTACATTTTTGGCCTATCTATAGCTTCTCCTTATAAAGGTATTCATTTATGAGCTTACGATTTTTATACAAAACACGGAATGTTTTACCAATTTCACTGATTTTGCAAAACAGGGGATACTCGAAAACAAGACCACCATACTACCATATTACTATTTCTTCTCAAAAGTCACCGTGACGTTTCCTGCCCCCAAAGCCGAAGCCAATCCAGACGGTGCATTTATAGCACCTAATTTTGTATAACTGTATGAAGTAGAGAACCCCTCATAGAAAAGTACCAGTGTTCTGGAACCATACAACATTAAATCTCCGTTCTTAATTGATCCCGGATTTGAGGAATTGGTTGGCAAGCTCTTGGGAAGGTCAAAATATTTTTCGTTTCCATTAAGTTCGGTCATTTTAATGGTCAGGGGCAACATCTCGCTGAATGACCATGCGGCTTTGTTGTCCAACAAAGTACAGTTAAAGGTTTTTGAGCCAACCTTAATTTTTATATCAATGGTTTCCATACTGCCTTTTGATCTATTTATACTATCCCTCTGGTCATCCTGACTACTATTGTCGACAACACAGGCTGAAACACTGCTTACAATAGAGAGAAACAACAAGGGTATTAAAAATGCAGATTTCATTTTATTTTAATTTTTTAAAAATCGCCGACATGGCTTCTGTATCGATATTGTCCATATCTACCAGCTTGAGTGTCTTAACCATTTTCGCGGTACTGGTCTTATAATGTTGAAAGTGGGCTGTCTGCAAATGTGACTGATATGCAGCTTTATCGGCATAGATTTCTACGATTCGTACCTGTGCCTGATTATCTTTCTGATACATTGGAAATATAGCAATGACTCCCGGCTCAATCTTCACTGAAATGGCAGCTTCCTCTTTTAGTATGGCCCTGTACTCTTCCAAAAATTCGGGTAGGATTTCTAGTTCTGAAATACGCACGATCATGTCCGTTCCGGAGACAGAAACCGCTGGCACGGAGATAATCTTCCTTACTGCATTTGCCCTTGTCCTATCAACTTGCTGTTCTATCAGATCTGCAAGCTCCTTCAACTGTATCTCCGTCAGTCCTGTATTCTTTCCCACATTGATATGGAACTGCAATTGGGATTCTGCACCCGGTGTAGATGCCAACGCTGCTATCGTTACCAGTTCCCGTTGCATGTAGGTAAGCACTTTGCTATCGAATATGTCGGAAAACAAATGCTCCTTTAAAAATGCATCAACACGAGGAGCAAATTCTCCAAAACCGGGCGCGGGCTTAGTTTGCGGTTCCCCAGTAAGTGTCTCCAGCACTTTCCTCCCTTTTTCATACCTGTCTCCCGTAGTGCTGTGCATGGTGATCGCTACACCCTGTTTGTCTTCGATGCCCTTTGCTTTTCTTTCCCGGGCCACTTCCATAAAAGTGTGTATCGCGTTCAAGCTCCTGGGAAAACCGCAGTAGGCATATAGCTGACTCAACGCTTCCTTTATCTCATTAATAGTAAGTCCGGAATCCAGTCCGATATTCAATTGTTCCTTGAGCTGTTCAAGATTACCGACAGCCGTAAGTGCCGAAATACTGACAAGGCTCTGCTGCTTGGCGGTTAGGTTTCCTGCGGCAGGCGTAACTTCCTGTGCCTGTAAATTGCTCATTGTACAAACTATCAAAATATACAGTAAAAATGCGGGTAATAAACGGGGAGTACTTTTCATTGTTATCGTATTTTATTGGCTTCGGTATATTCCTGATCCGAAACCGGATTTAACCACACTACATTTGTTTCATCCACATAATTGGTAATGGCAATATGTACCATCTTTGTATCTGAGGTGGCGCCGTGCCAGTGTTCTGTATCTTTTGGGATATTGACCACATCAGCTTTTTTAATCGTCTGAGGAGACTTGCCCTTTTCCTGGTAAATGCCTTCTCCCTCTATAACGATCAGTACCTGACCTCTTGGGTGGCTGTGCCAATGAGTTCTGGCACCAGGTTCAAAGGTAACTACACCAGCAGAAAAATCATTGTTGCTGTCTTTGTCCACTAGTGGGTTTAGAAAGGCATTGCCGCTGAACCAATCATCCGACAGTGGGTCTCCCTGGGGAAATATAGAATTGTTATTTTCTGTTGCCATTTTATTTTAATCTTTTATTGTCACACGCTGTAAAGGCTATCACCATGATAAACCCGAGAGCTGCTGCTAAAGTTTTGGTTCTTTCCATTATATTGATTATCTATAATTTCCTTCATGCATTTTCTAAAATACACTTCCATTACAAATTTAATAAGCAGACTTCGCAAAAGCATTGCTATGAAGCTCAATTTACTTTTCCATAAAGCTCAACTCACCTCTCGAACTTTCTATATTTATATTTCGGTGGGTGGAACACCATATTGTTTTTTAAAAGCAGTCGAAAAATGCGATGGATTTTTAAATCCCACTTCAACATATACGTCCTGTACTTTTTTGCCTTCTTCTTTCAATTTAACGTATGCTACTTCCAGGCGTTTTTTAATCAACCATTTCTGAGGGCTGAGGTTGCTGATCTTCTGGAAATCACGTTTGAATGTAGCAAGGCTCCTGCCTGTGTAGGCAGCAATCTGTTCCATTGTCAGGTCATCCATATAGTTCTCATTGAGAAATTCCAGTATATCCACTTTCCAGGGATCAGCAAAATCAAATAGAATGGAAAAAAAATCCTCTGAACTGTTCAGCAGGGCATAAATACCTTCCAGCAACTTCAGTTGCACTACACCTTCCGTTGGTTTCAGCTTTTCATCAAAGTATGGAGTGAGGGACTGGAATAGACTCTTTATATCTGCCCTTGGATGGATTTTTATAACCTTCCTATCAGAAACAGAAACCTTTTTAGGGATTCCATCTTTGTCAAGTTTACTGTAAAATTCGCGGAGCACATTGCGTTTAAATGTGAGTGAGATGCCTTTATACATTTCTTTCCCTTTACCGTGCTTATGCATTATCAGACGGTGGTTACGCCTGATAAAAGCACACTCCCCGGCAGAAATGGTTATTTTTTTGTTCCTGTCCTCTATGATCTGCTCGCCGGAATACACATAGACCAATATATGTTCAGGTGCGGCATGGATACATTTCTCACTTTGATCTGAATAACAGGACAGAAATATGCCAGAGTAGTTGACCGTCTGTAATTTATCTATCTTTTCCATAACATCTATCTCAAATTAATTTCTAATCAACAAAAGTAGCCATAACATCAGAGAGGGGTATTACTGTCAGGCTCAATTTGTCTTACTGTAAAGCTCAAATTCATTTTATAGGCGCACCTAAGATCCATAGCTGGAAGCTTCTTTAAAAGGGATGCCCCTTAGCCCATTAATGCCGATAAGGAAAATCGTTACCCCGCATAATTTATAACTATTTTTTTTCGCTAATCCATTTCAAATGTTACTGAAACATTTCCGGCACCAAGTGAAGCAGCATAGCCCGATATATCGTCAACTTTTCCAATTCGCGTATAGCTGTAGGAGGTTGAAAATGTTTTATAGAACAGCACCAACGTTCTTGAACCGTAGAGCATAATATCACCATTCTGTATTGTGCCAGGATTAGCAGTGTTTGAAGGCAGACTATTTGAAAAATCATATAGTTTTTCGTTTCCGTTCAGCTCGCTCATATTAAGAGTTAGGGGGAGCAATGCCTTGAAAGAACTTGTTGTTGCATTTTCATACAACGTTGCTGTAAAAGTGGATGACCCAATGGTAATTTTTAGCTTATTATTAGACACGGGGTCAGTTATAGCTGGATCGTCATCCTTACTGCATCCAATAAAGGATAAAGAAACGGTTAACGCGAATAGCGTTATAACGAAGTACTTCATATTTTTCATTTTTATTTATAATTTTTATTACCGATATTTTGTCTATTCATGAAGATGTAATTTCCTTCTTTTACTTCCAAGATATAGCCTACCAACTTTACGGAACATTTTTGAAACTTCCACTACCGTGTCGGTCATCCTATATTTTTAGAATACCATATAGCCGCTCTACTGTAAATAGCAAATAGACTGTCTTGGACTAGTACATTATCGTTAAGCCAAAATGGGTCCATTAAAGGGGCGTTCCCCTTCATTAAATTGTTCTCTTATCAAACGCATATCTTTCATTTTTTGAACTCATTTTTCTGATACATTTTCAGCCACACTAGGCTGGTTTAGCTTCTTAAAACGTTATCTACAAATTTCCTAACTTATACGTTTATGTAGCTTATACATAACACCGTTTTATTTACCAATTTTACTGATAATGACTATAATACATGATTAGATTTGTTAAATTGCTTTTGTAATACCTTAAAATATGCAACAAATAGTACGAATAGATACCGTGAAAAACTATAATGATATAGCAGGAGTTGATACGCTACATCCCCTTATTAGTGTTGTAAACTTCGATGAAATACCAACATATCAATATTTCCGAAGGTATATGGGTATTTACGCAGTTTTTCTAAAATATATCAAATGCGGCGATATAAAGTACGGTTGCCAGCCTTACGATTACGAAGACGGAACGTTAGTGTTCATTTCACCTGGACAGGTATATGGCATTGACAGTAAAGGGGAAATCATAAAGCCATCTGGCAAGGCGCTTGTATTTCATCCGGACCTGATTGCAGGGACGCATTTAGGAAAAAGAATTAAAGAGTATACTTTTTTTTCTTACGAAGCGAACGAAGCGCTTCATTTATCCAAAAAAGAAAGAACAATTATAAACGATTGTTTCAATAAAATTAGATACGAATTAGAACAGAATATTGATCAGCATAGCAAAACGCTTATTGTCTCCAATATTGAAGTGTTACTGAATTACTGCATGCGGTTTTATGACCGTCAGTTCATCACAAGAAGCAATGTCAATAAAGATATTCTGGTCAGGTTTGAACGTTTGCTCCAGGATTATTTTAAATCCGATAAGCCATATCTGTTAGGCTTACCGAATGTTACCTATTGTGCAGAAGAGCTCCAACTATCTCCTAATTATTTTGGTGATCTTATTAAAAAAGAGACAGGAAGCACAGCCCTTGATTATATCCAGTCAAAACTGATAGAGGAAGCTAAAGAAAAATTATTCGACCATTCTAAATCGGTCAATAGCATATCCAATGAATTAGGTTTTAAATACCAACAACACTTTACCCGGTTATTCAAGCAGAAAACAGGAATGACACCGAACGAATACAGGAATTTGAATTAATATAAACATGTAGTTAAGTACTACCGGCAGTTCAAATCACCTTATATCCATTTTATGGCAATGCAAAAACCATAATGGAACCGGAAGGATTCTCCTTGGTGCCGCCTACAGAAAGAGCGACATATTGCTTTCCTTTTGGCCAATAGGTACAAGCAGTTGCATTGGCAAGAGCAGGCAATGTGGTTTGCCAAAGAAGTTTACCACTTGCTTTATCCAATGCCCTTAATTTCCTGTCAGCCGTACCACTAATAAAAATGACCCCTCCTGCTGTGAGTATTGGGCCAGCCCTACCTTCCTGTCCGGTTTCAGGCACACCCTTCTCCTGTCGCAGGCTATCATTGCCAAACGGAATCTGCCACTCATACTCTCCTGTTGAGAGGTTAAGTGCACTCAGGGTGCCCCAGGGTGGATTAATAGCCGGGTTACCGCTTGGGTCTTTCCATGTACGGTATCCTGTGGTATTAACGAATTGGTCGGCACGTGCCTTACCCTGGAAAGTTGCCAGTTGCCCGCCTTGCCCGGCGTTTTCCCCTGAAGCGCCCGCTACTTTATCACCTCTTACGATTGTCTGAATGTCCGGCGCCTCAGTGGATTTTATATACAGAAATGTAGTAGCCGGATCAAAAGCTGCACCGCCCCATTCTCCTCCTCCACGGGTACCAGGAAACTGCAAAGTGCCTTTTAAATCCGGAGGTGTATATAATCCTTCGTAGCGAAGTGACCTGAATTGTTTTATTAACGAATCATGATCTGCTTTTGAAAAATTGCTCAGGTCTGCTTCAGTGATCCATTGGCGCGAAAATGGTTTAGGTTTTACCGGAAAGGGTTGCGTTGGCCATGCTTCTTCTCCAGGAAGATTGGAGGCAGGAACTTTTCGTTCCTCGACAGGATATAATGGTTCTCCGTTTTCCCTGTTCAAGATAAAAACGAATCCTTGCTTGGTGATCTGTGCCACCGCATCAATTGCTTTTCCATCGCGGTTAATGGTCACTAAGGCCGGAGGGGCTGGTAAATCATAATCCCATATATCGTGATGGACAGTTTGAAAATGCCAAATATGTTCGCCAGTTGCAGCATTGAGAGCTAATACGCAATTACCATATAGATTGGCGCCTTTTCTTTCTGCTGCGTAAAAATCATACGATGGCTACCCGAGTGCCAGAAAAACAAAACCCCTGTTAGAGTCGAGACTCATGCCCGCCCAGTTGTTGACCCCTCCGACAACTTTATAGGCATCTTTAGGCCAGGTCTCGTATCCGGGTTCTCCGGGCAGCGGCACCGTATGAAAAGTCCATACTAATTTTCCCGTCACACAGTCATAAGCCCTTATATATCCTGGTTGTGCGCCGTAAATATCGGGGACGCGGCATCCCATAATGATCAGGTTTTTATAAACTATACCCGGAGAGGTTGAGGAGACATAAAAATCTTTTCTGGTATCCCGAAGACCTACCCTCAAATCGACTTTCCCATCTTGTCCAAAGCCAGCCAAAGATTTCCCAGTCTTTGCATCAAGTGCAAAAAGAAAGTTGTTAGCAGTAAACAGTATCCGTTTATCATCGCCGTTTTCCCAATAAGTAAGGCCCCGGTTTACTTCAGCACCTTCTCCTCCATTAAACGGATCGAAGGCCCATAATTGCTTCCCGGTAGCAGCATCAACTGCATATGCCCACTGACTGGCGGAAGTGGCATACAATACGCCGTCAACAATAATGGGGTTGCATTGACTGGTTCCGGGCTGTGATCCTGGCGGCTTGTCATTCATGTTAAATGTCCAGGCAGGTTGTAATTTGCCCACATTAGAAATATTTATTTGAGCAAGCGGCGAATAATTGGAACTCTTACTATCAGCTTTATAAACCTACCACGTGCGGGCTTTGTCAGTCCACATCTTTGAACTACAGCCAGCAAAAAGAAGCAGAGTTAGTACTGTAAATATTATTGAAATACCGTTGCTTTTCATAACCGGGAATTTATACAAGTTAACCCTTTACGTTTCTATTTTTATATCAATCTAGGGGAACTGATACAGTTTCACTCCCCGTTAGGTCGATTTCTCTAACTCATTTATGAAAGGTTGATTGTAGAACCGTTTGCCGCTCGCTTTAAAAAGCGCATTTGCTACAGCAGCAAATACCGGAGGAAACGGAGGTTCTCCCAGTCCCGAAGGCTCCTGCTCGCTTTGTACAAAGTGGACCTCAATTGCCTTTGGCGCTTCATTCATCCGGATCATCCGGTAAGTGGTAAAATTGTTTTTCTGAGGAACACCATCCTTAAACGGAAGTTCACCGTACAGCGCATTTCCTATACCATCTATGATCGCGCCTTCGGCCATGTTTATCGCTGCATCTTTGTTCACGACAATTCCGCAGTCGATTGCAGCCACTACTCTCTCCACTTTTGGGGTGTTATTATTCAGGATCAGATCAACAACTTCAGCCACATAGCTATTGTGGCAGAAATAGGCCGATACGCCTCGGTGGACTCCCTGAGGTGTTTCCTTCCAGCCTGATTTATCACGAACCAGCTCCAGAACACCTGCATAACGTGCAGCGTCATAATCATTGTCTTTGCCTACCGGATTTTTCTTTGCCCGCTCCAAAAGCTCCAACCGGAAATCAATCGGGTCTTTACCCATTTCAGCCGCCAGCTCATCCAGAAAGGATTGTTCTGCGGCAGCCATAAAGTTTGACCCCGGGGCACGAAAAGTACCAATTGTAATATTGGAGGGTAAGGTCCAGCTCTCGGCAAGATAATTGTCCACTGCGCCCGCCGGAAATCGGCTAGGGTGTACGGGAGATTCGGAAAGTCCACCTCCTTTCACATGAAAAGCGAGAAGATTGTTTTTTTCGTCCAATGCAGCGCGATAGGTAACACTATAAGCTGGGCGATAGATACCCGCAGTCATCTCGTCCTCGCGGGTATAGATAAGCTTTACTGGAGCCTGCACTTGCTTGGAAATTACTGCTGCCTCTATAAAATGATGTCCATAACCTCTACGACCAAATCCTCCTCCCATTCGAGCAAGTTTTATGTGCACGTTCTCTCTTGGCAGCCCCAGTCGCTTAGCTAATGTTGCCCGAAGAAACTCAGGCGTCTGCATTGGCCCATAAAATGACGCTTTGTCTGCTGTTACGTGTGCAAAGCAACTCACGGGTTCCATTGTGTTGTGCGCTAAGAAAGGGCCTGTAAAGGTGCGTTCAAGGATTTTTTCGGCAGATGCAAATGCCTTTTCCGGATCTCCGTCTCGGCGAAGAATATTCCCCGGTTTTTTGCTAAGTTCTGTCATTTTCGATCGGTGTACATCCGTACTTTCCAGGCCGGCAGGGTATTTTGCTTCTACGGCTGGACCGTCAAGTTCCCACCAGGCGGCACTCTTCTTAAAGACACGTTCAGGCTCTTCTTCCCATTCTACCTTCAAGGCTTTTTTAGCCTGTAAAACTTCCCACGTGCTGTTGCCCACTATCGCGGCAAACCTGGTAAAGCTCGTTGTATCAAAGAAAGTCTGTGCTATATCGCTTGTAAGCGAATCGAAAACGAAGATGGATTTAATACCAGGCATTGTTTTGGCTACGCTGTCATCAATAGACTTAAGCCTCATCCCAAATGCCGGAGGGTGCACGATCATGGCAATGAGCATACCTTCTGCCTTATAATCTAGCGTGAACAACGGCTTTCCACTGAGGATATTTGACAATTCGACGTTTTTCTTGGACGAACCTATTATCGTGAAATCTGAAACATCCTTAAGTTTTACTTCTTTAGGAACCTGGATCGCAGCTGCGGCAGAGGCAACCTCTCCATAACCGGCCTTCTTTCCAGATGTTTTATGCATCAGCATGCCCCGTTCGGTTGTAATTTCTGAAGCCGGAACATTCCATTTAGTTGCGGCGGCCAGAACCAGCATTTGTCGGGCAGTAGCACCTGCCATGCGCAAGGGAGACCAACCTTGTCGGATCGATTGGCTTCCACCGGTAAATTGACGTTCAAAACGCTCTGGATAAAAATCAGCCTGTTCCACAATAACCTGTTTCCAGTCAACATCCAGCTCTTCTGCTAATATCATAGGCATCGATGTCTTCACATTCTGTCCAAATTCGGGATTGGGATTATAAAGCGTCACCACACCATTTTCTCCGATCTTGATGTAACTGTTCAACTCAAACCACTCTTCCGGCACTTCAAGCGCTTTATCGCCTACAGGTTTGCATCCGGCCAGCCAGCTGAAATGTAGAAGCATTCCACCGCCTGCCAATAATGTTGCTTTAAGAAATGAACGTCTGTTTACTGTCGTTTTTATTAAGGCCATTGTCTTTTTCTTTAATGTACTAATATGTTGCTGCTGTTTTAATTGCAGCTCTTATTCGTGTATAGGTCGCACAGCGGCAGAGGTTGCCGGACATCGCGGCATCGATATCGGCATCTGTCGGATTGGGGTTTGATTTCAATAATGCAGCGGCACTCATGATCTGTCCAGCCTGGCAATAGCCACATTGCGGAACATCGTGCTCCTCCCATGCCTTTTGTAGTGGATGACCAAGGTCTTCCGATAGCCCTTCGATGGTCGTTATGGGCTGCTCACCTATTGCGGAAAGAGGCATTGAACAACTACGGATGGCGTTATTTCCCAATAAGACAGTGCAGGCTCCGCAAGAGGCAACACCACACCCGTATTTAGTACCCAATAAATTCAAATGGTCTCTTAGTACCCATAATAAAGGAGTGGATGGGTCAACATCGACGCTGTATTCTTTATTGTTGATTTTCAATTTTGTTATTGCCATGATAATTGTTTATACTAGATCGTTGGTAAATGGTTTTACGATTGTGATAGTGTAATTCTTCTTGATCAAGATGGAAATTCTTCGTGCATTACTCCATCACCTCTTTTTATACAGATGAAATAGACTTCCGTTACATCACTGTATACCATGCTGTTACAAAAATACAAAACAACGTTCCTTTACTTTTACCGATTTCACGGTTTTTTTTACCAATATCACTGATTAGCAGAGGTATGAAATCGGAATCGTTTAAATTTGATGATACCTTACAAAGCGAAGACAAAAAGTCAGAGAACGAAGAGCTAAAAACGGATGAAAGAGATCAAAGAAATAATTGCATCATATCAAGCAGCGGTTAACAATAACCTCCGGATGAGCCTGGCTACCGTCGTGAAGGTGGAAGGGTCCTCCTATAGGCAGCCCGGGGCACGTATGCTGGTGACAGAGGACGGAAATTTAACAGGTGCGATAAGTGGCGGGTGTCTTGAAGGTGACGCGCTACGAAAAGCCTTACTTTCCATTCAGCAGCGAAAAAATAAATTAATTACATACGACACAAGTAACGATGAAGACGCAGTATTTGGGATACAGCTTGGGTGCAATGGCATCGTCCATATCCTGTTTGAATATATCGACGCCAATAACACCAGCAATCCGGTGTCTATGTTGAAGAGGCTTCAGACAGACAGAATAGAAACTGTTGTTGTTACACTGTTTTCCACAAAACATAGAAATGAGCAACAAGGAACTGTTTTGATATCCGGTGAAGAAAAAGCTATTGTAAGCTCTTCGCCAGACATAGATCTTTCTATGTTGCGGGATGATATAAACTTGGCTAAAGAAAAAAAACAGAGCCACCTGAAAAAACTTATCCGGGGGGGCCATGAGATGGAAGCTCTTGTGGAATATATAGCACCTACAGTACATCTTGTTATTGCCGGAGCAGGAAATGATGTAAAGCCATTGGTGGAAGCTGCCGGTATAATGGGATGGGAAACCACTGTTATCGATGGACGGGCAACGCACGCCCTTCCAAACCGTTTCCCAACAGCTAAACGCGTTATTCTTTCAACAGCGGATAAAGTTGCAGATCTTGTGAAAATAGACCCCTTTACAGTTTTTGTACTGATGACCCATAATTACCATTACGATCTGGTGGTATTAAAGTCGCTGATCGGAGCCCAAACACCCTATATTGGGGTTCTCGGTCCAAAAACCAAACTGCATCGTATGTTCAATGAGCTTGGATCAGAGGGAATAGCACTGGACGAAATACAAAAAGAAAAAATATTCGGACCAATGGGTCTGGATATCGGGGCGGAAACATCGGAAGAAATCGCCTTCTCGATCGTATCGGAAATTAAGACCATATTGAGCGGAAGAAAGGGAAGCTCACTTAAATTGCTGAACACCAAGATACACGACGACATTTCAATTCTGCCATGAATAGCAACATCATAGACAACTTCGGACGCGTCCATAACTATCTACGGATATCCCTCACGGATAACTGTAATCTGCGGTGCTTTTATTGCATGCCGGAAGAAGAATATGCCTTTACACCACATACCAGACTGATGCAGGTCAACGAAATCGAAAAATTGGCATCACTTTTTGTGGATAATGGCGTAACGAAGATACGCCTAACAGGCGGTGAACCACTCGTTCGAAAAGATGCTTCCGAAATTATCCGCATCTTATCCAAACTACCTGTTGAATTGACCATGACCACCAACGGCATACGTATCGATGATATGTTGCCCCAGATCGTGGATGCTGGCTTTAGCAGTATTAACATCAGTTTGGACACCTTACAACAAGAAAAATTTATCCGGATCACTAGGCGAGATTATTTTGAGCGGGTACGCCGCAATATTGATTTGCTGTTAAGCCAGGGAATACAGACTAAAATAAACGTGGTCATAATGAAAGGGTTGAACGATGATGAAATATTGGATTTTGTTGAACTGACCAAATTATATCCAATCGAGGTTCGCTTTATTGAGTTTATGCCCTTCAGCGGAAACCGTTGGTCAAGCAACCAGGTGCTTACCTTGAACGAAATAGTGGAGCGGATAGCTACTGTTTACGAAATTGCACCTGTTCTGCCCAAACCCAATGATACATCCAAACCCTTTGCCATAGCAGGTCATCTGGGAAAAATAGCTATTATCAGTACCATGACGGCTCCTTTTTGCGGGAGCTGTAATCGCATGCGCCTAACGGCCGACGGAAAACTTAAGAATTGTCTTTTTTCAAAAGAGGAAACGGATCTGCTATCGGCATTGCGAAACGGAGAGGATGTACTTTCCTTGATACAGCAGTGCATTCGATCCAAAGCGGAATCCCTGGGTGGACAATTAAGTAAAGATTTTAAAAATATAGAGGCTGATTCCTTAAAGAACCGGAGCATGATAACTATTGGCGGATGAAAAAACAAACAGGCATAATCATATTGGCAGCCGGAAATTCCTCCCGGCTCGGAACACCTAAACAACTTCTCAGTTTTGAAGGCAAGAGTTTGCTGAGACGTATAACCGATGAAGCATTGCTTAATCCTAATCACCAGGTGATTGTTGTGCTTGGAGCCTCCCATGAAATCATTCAAAATGAACTGGCAGGAGCAAAAGTCGAAATGGTCATCAATCCCGATTGGCAGGACGGTATGTCTGGTTCGATCAGAACAGGGCTTCAATCTCTGTTACAGGTAAAACCTGATCTGGAACAGTGTATCATAACCGTCTGTGACCAACCCTTTATAAATGCCAATGTCTTTCATGAACTTCAAGTACTGGCCAAAGAGACCGAAAAAAGAATTATAACAACAGGCTTTGCCGGAACATGGGGTGTCCCCGTTCTTTTCTCGAAACGATATTTTGATGAACTGCTGTCACTGGACGGTCAAGAGGGCGCAAAAAAGGTAGTCAACAAACACCCGGAGGACATGGCAATCTTTCCTTTTGCGCAAGCGCGGTTTGACATTGATACCAAAGAAGACTATTGCAGATTAAAACAAACGATGGTGAGCGTAGATGAGGCAAAAGACATCATCGACTTTTATTTGCCAAAACCAAAAAAAAGTACTGCTGTGCCGATACAAGATGCATTGGGCTTTACTTTGGCTTCAGATGTCATTGCGCAGCATGCCATTCCTAACTTTCCCCAATCCTCCATGGATGGTTATGCCCTACGTCATGGGGAACGTGCGCTGGAACTACGGGTATCAGATAAAATCCCTGCGGGTTCAACTGTTCAAAAAACACTATCACACGGGGCATCGATGCGCATTTTCACCGGTGCTCCGTTACCGATAGGCGCTGATACCGTGGTAATGCAGGAAAAGGTACAGGTGACCCACGAAGGAAGCATTCAGATAATGGATAACACACTTCAATTAGGCGATAACGTTCGGCAAAAAGGCTCGGAAGTAAATGCAGGTGCAGTGGCGATACGGGCTGGCTGCCTCCTAACACCTGCCGCTATAGGATATCTGGCCGGTATTGGCTGCACGCATGTGGATATTTACGCCGCTCCCAGGATTGCCATTATCCTTACAGGCGATGAATTAAAACCTTTGGGAGAGCCACTGTGTTTTGGGGAGGTGTACGAATCCAATTCCTATCAGCTTTGCAGTGCCTTAAGTCAGCTGGGCATAAAAAATGTGGAGATCGTCCATGTCCTTGATGATGTGCAGCAGCTAAAGGCAACCATCGAAACGGAACTTAAAGACCTGGATGTACTGTTATTAGTCGGTGGTGTCAGTGTTGGCGAATATGATTTTGTAACTACAGCAGCAAAGGAATGCGGTGTTGAGCAACGTTTTCACCGTATACGTCAAAAGCCTGGCAAACCACTTTTTTTTGGCACGAGACAGGAAAAACTAGTCTTCGGGCTTCCGGGTAATCCTTCTTCGGCACTGACGTGTTTCTATCTGTATGTTGCCCCTGCTTTGGAAAAGATCATGCAGGTTCCCAACCATATAAGGAAGATCAAGGCACCGATCAGCCATGATTACCATAAGAAGGCCGGGCTTACCCATTTTTTAAAAGGCAGTTATGATGGTGGCTCCGTAACACCGCTACATGCCCAGGAATCTTACCGTTTGCAGTCATTCGCACAGGCAAACTGTCTGATCGTTGTTCCGGAAAAAGATGAAGTGATTTTAGCAGGCACTGATATGGAAGCTTATTTATTATAAAACCCTTGTACACTATACATGAATTTAAAAGTTCTTTTACCTGCATTTTTATGTTTATCGATCCAGCAATCCTGGGCGCAGTCTCCGGAAGAAACGGATAGTATAAAGAATGTCTTTAAACTGGGGGAAGTAACCGTCATTGGTCAAAAGAACGTGAATACTGTGAGCGCAGAGCAGATCCAAAAATACGGTAAAAACGATGTGGCCGCTGCATTAAACCTGCTACCGGGCGTGACACTCACCTCTATCGGGGCAAGAAACGAAAGCGTGGTTAACGTCCGTGGATTTGATCTGCGGCAGGTTCCTTTATTCATCGACGGCATCCCGGTATACGTTCCTTATGATGGCATGGTCGACCTGGGCAGGTTTACTACATTTGATGTATCGGAAGTTCAGGTATCCAAAGGAAATGCTTCGGTACTGTATGGCCCGAATGCTATGGGTGGCGCCATAAATGTCATTACCAGAAAACCTCAGGAAGCGTTGGAAATCCAGGGAGCTACGGGCTATATTTCCGGGGGATACCGGACCAATTTCAATGTAGGGACCAAATGGGACCGCTTTTATGTACAGGCCTCATTTTCCCAACTGAACCGGGACTATTTTCCGATGTCAAAGAAATTCACCCCAACAGCATTTGAAGACGGAGGAAAGCGAGACAATTCTTATCAGAACGACCGGAAATACCATATCAAAGTTGCTTTCACCCCAACTGAAAACTCAGAATATGCCCTTGCATACAGTTATCAACGGGGCAGCAAAGGAAATCCCTTTTACGCAGGTAGCGATACAGAAAACAACCAATTAAACAGGCCTAGGTTTTGGGAATGGCCAAACTGGGACAAACAGAGTTTGTATTTCCTTTCCAATACAACGATCGATTCAAAGCAAACTATCAAAACACGGATTTATTATGATATATTCAAAAACCTGCTGAATTCCTGGGATGACGCTACTTTTACAACAATGGATCGCGGTTATGCCTTTACCAGCATTTATAACGATTATACCATAGGCGGTATCGTGCAGCATGACTATCAGACAAGTAAACGCAATCTTCTTTCTACCTCTGTCCAATATAAACAAGATGTTCATAGGGAGTACAATGTTGGTGAGCCACAAAGGAGCATGAATGACGGAAATTTTACGTTTGCGGTGGAAGATCGCTTCAAAATAACTAAAGTGCTGGATCTTACTGCCGGAGTGAGCTACAACAACCGAAGAAGCTTAAAAGCACAGAACTATAATGCCGACTCGGATGAGATCAGTAATTATCCGCCTAACTCCAATGATGCCTTTAATGTGCAAGGGGCCGTACAGTATCGACTCAAGGCCAATCAAGAGCTAAATCTTTCTGTTGGTAAAAAGACACGGTTTGCCACACCAAAGGACCGCTATTCTTACCGGATGGGTACGGCGATTCCCAATCCCGACCTTAAGGCGGAGCAGTCTGTCAACTATGACCTGACCTACAGCAATAGGTTGTTTAATAAATTGCTTTTAGATGGCTCTTTGTTCTACAGTAAGATCAGCAGGACCATACTTATGGTCAACAATGTACAGTACGATGAAGAAGCGGACATGTGGCTCAATCAATTGCAGAACACCGGTGACAGCGAGTACATGGGATTTGAAGTTGCAGCAAACTATCCGGTCAGCCCGGCTTTTTCTCTCGGATCAAACTATACCTTCATCAAGAGGAACAATATCAGCAATCCGGAAATTTACCTCATGGACGTACCACGTCATAAAGTGATCTTCAGGGCAGGTTATGAACTGCGCGACAGGTTTCGTGTACAGGCCAATATGGAACATAACTCAAACCGGTACAGTACTTCTTATGGCACAGAATCGCCGGGTTTTACGCTCTACAATGCCAGCGTAAAACTGAAAGTTTGGAAGTGGTTCTCGCTCGAAGGTGGAGTAAACAATATCTTCGACAAGAATTATACATTGACCGAAGGGTTCTACGAACCAGGCCGTGTGTTTTACAGTAACCTTATCTACAAATTATAGCTATGGAATGGTTCTACGTTATACTTTTCTTTGTAGCCTTCTTGTATGCTTCCGTAGGACATGGGGGTGCAAGTGGTTATCTGGCTCTGATGGCCCTGTACGGGATAGCACCGCAGGAAATGAAGTCAACGGCACTGGTATTGAACCTGTTTGTTTCCCTAACTTCCTTTATCCAATATTACAGAGGGCATTTTTTCAAAAGGAACCTCTTTTTTACCGTTGCGGCAGCATCGGTACCAATGGCCTTTATCGGAGGCATGATTACACTGGACGACAACCTGTATAAACGTTTACTTGGTGTGTTGCTCTTGTTTCCCATTATCCGGTTTTTCTTTTTCAGAAGTCCGGGGCAGGACGAACTGAAACCTTATCATGTTCTTGGCGCAGTGGCTATCGGTGCCATTGTCGGATTGCTGTCCGGTATGATCGGCATTGGTGGCGGGATTATCCTATCACCGTTTCTGATCCTGTTGAAATGGACGGACCAGAAACAGACCGCTGCCATCAGTGCTGCCTTTATTTTTGTAAACTCCTTATCGGGCTTGGGCGGTATGCTCACGCAAGGGATCACTTTCAATGCCGATATGTGGATATACATCAGTGTTGCATTCGCAGGTGGTCTCCTGGGGGCATATGTCGGTTCAAAAAAACTGAACCAGGACGGCCTTAAATATGTACTGGCAACCGTGCTTGTGGTGGCTGCCTATAAGTTATTGTTCACAACAGCATAATAAAAATAAATAGATGAAAACGATTATAACAGCCCTTTTAATCCTGTCCAGTGCATTACTTCATGCCCAGGACGCTAAAAATCTCGCGATAACAACGTCTGATAATAAAACGGCGACACTTACGTTCGAAAAGATAGCAGCCTTCCCGGAACAGTCGGTGGACAGCCTTCGCATATATAACCATGCAGGAGCGTACCGTTCAACCCTAAAGGATATAAAAGGTGTACTATTGAAAGATATATTAAAGGACGCGACTTTCGGAGCGGAATCTCCAAAGGTTCTCAGCGAATATTACATTGTATGTATCGCCACGGATGGTTATAAAGTGGTATTGTCATGGAATGAGCTGTTCAATACCCCTGTTGGGGACAGTGTGCTGGTCGTGACCAATATTAAAGCAGCCTCAGCTGGAGAGCAGAAAGATCAACTCGCATTGCTCTCAGCAAAAGACAGGGCAACAGGTAGACGATACGTGAAGGAATTACGGACAATCAAAATTTTACGGGTAAAGTTATGAAAATAAAAGTACGGACATTTGGCTCACTTACCGAGATACTTTCTCAGGAATTCTTTATGGAATCGACAGATACAGAGACGTTAATTAATACACTTTACAGCCAACAGCCTCAGCTGATTGAGCGCAAGTTGCTGATCGCGGTAAACCATACGATCGTTCGGGAAAACACGGCTTTAATGGAACATGATGTGGTTGCCCTTATGCCGCCATATTCAGGAGGATAGCAAATGGAAAGAAACGACCGTTATTCGAGGCATTACAGGCTAAGCGGATTTGGGGAGATCGCACAGGACAAACTACTAAGGTCCAGCGTGCTGGTTGTTGGTGCAGGCGGACTGGGCTGCCCTGCGCTGCAATATCTGGCTGCCGCCGGCGTCGGCAAGATCGGCATTATAGACCATGACCGTATCGCGCTGAGCAACCTGCAACGTCAGGTTTTGTTCGGAACGCACGAAGTCGGCCTTTATAAATCCGACGTTGCCGCAGAAAAGCTGAGGCTCCTGAATCCGGAAATTGAGGTCCAGGAATATGTGCTGCATCTTTCCAACGAAAACGCCGTCGAAGTGGTTGAAGGGTATAATCTCGTTCTGGACTGCACGGATAACTTTGCGACGAGACATCTACTAAGTGACCTATGCATGCTCTTAGGTAAACCCCTGGTTTTTGGCGCAATCTATAAGTATGAAGGACAGATTGCGGTATTCAATGTCGACGATGCGAAAGGTGGAACAACAACATATAGACACTTATTTCCTTTCCCTCCCAATCCGCTGGATGCTCCGGATTGTAATGAGATAGGCGTCTTAGGCGTACTGCCCGGGATAATCGGTACGATGCAGGCAACTGAAGCCATTAAGATACTTACAGGAATTGGTCAGCCGCTTTGCAACAAATTAATGACCATCAACTTATTGGATAATCGTTCGATGATTCTGGACATACCACCCACTTTAGCAGAAGAGGCGATCTTCCCGACATCTTTGTCCGATTTTAAAGCGTTTGATTATGGTTACCATTGCGGGATAAAAGCACCATTGCTCCGCGGTATAAGTCCAGAAGAGTTCGTAAAAATGGATCAGAACGATGATGTCCTTATTATTGATGTACGGAATACGGAAGAATTACCCAAAATTCCTTTCAAACATATACAGATCCCATTGAAGGAACTTCCGGATAACATCGAAAATATAGATCGAAGCCACGTAATTGTAGTCTGTCAATCAGGTAAGAGAAGTCATATAGCAGGGGAACTACTGCTGAAAAAATTGGGAACGGATTATCGTATCAGTCATTTAGAAGGAGGCGTAACAGCCTTGGGAAAATATTATAATGGATAAGAGAAAAAAGAACATATTCGTAAAGGGTGCCATCCCTCCATTGTTGATTGCTGACAGCATTGCTGCGCATTCCTCCAAAACTAAGATCGGCGCGCACAGTATTTTTCTCGGACAGATCCGGTCTGATCAAATCGACGACAAAACCGTCCGCGCAATTGAATACACAGCCTACGACGATCTGGCACTTGATAAAATGTCAGATATCAGGGAAGAGATCTTTGAAAAATATCCGCTAACATGCATGCACGTATACCATAGCCTGGGAACAGTTCAGGCAGGTGAAATATGCCTTTTTGTGTTCACCTCCTCCGGCCATCGGAAAGCGGCTATTTCGGCATGTGAAGAGCTTGTGGAGCGCATAAAGAACGAATTGCCGGTCTGGGGAAAAGAAATTTTTTGGGATGACACCCATCAATGGAAAGTAAACAAATAATATGGTTGACATTACATTCAAAAGCTATACGCTGCGCAAGGCGATTGCTACAGCAACGATCCAGGTTTCAAATCCCGCCACCATTACGGCAGTGGAGCAACGAAAAGTTCCTAAAGGAGACATATTTGAATTTGCCAGAGCCTCGGCATTATTGGCGATAAAGAAAACAAGCGACATGATCCCTGATTGTCACCCCCTACCCATCGAGTATGCCGTCGTGCGCTATCAGGTTGCAGGCTTAAAAATCAACATTGAAGTAGAGGTCCACACCATCTATAAAACGGGTGTTGAAGTGGAAGCCATGCACGGTGCCTCTGTAGCTGCACTGGTGATCTATGATATGTTAAAGCCCATTGATAAAGGTGTCGAAATTCAGCATATCCGCCTGCTGGAGAAAAAAGGGGGCAAGAGCAGCAATCCTGCCATAGCGACGGAGAATTTAAAAGTTGCTGTTGTGGTTTGCAGTGATACCGTTCATAAAAGAACAAAAGAGGACGTTTCAGGTAAACTGTTGGTAGAATTGTTAGAAGAATACGGAATGAGCAGCATTGGATATGCTGTCGTTCCCGATGAAATAGAAGCTATCCAAAAACAACTGGAACAATATAGAGCAGAAGACTTGGACTTACTTTTGTTTACAGGAGGAACCGGACTATCGGCACGAGACGTAACTCCCGAGGCAATTGCACCCTATATCACAAAAGAAATACCGGGGATCATGGAAACGGCAAGGCAGTACGGACAACAGCGTATAAAGACCGCTATGCTTTCGAGAGGAATTGCAGGTTTTGCGGAAAATATGCTCGTGCTGACACTTCCTGGCTCGCCGGGCGGTGTAAGAGAGAGTATGGCAGCTTTGTTTCCACAGGTTCTCCATGTCTTTCAGGTTAAAGAAAACAAACCTCATGAATAAACTAATTGGACATTCTTAGTTTGCTTACACTCAGCCTGACTGCCTCAATAGTTCTGGAGATTTCTTCCTCCGTGGTAAATCTCCCCAAACTGAATCGGATAGATGACATACCATCTTCATCACTTAACCCCATCGCCTTTAAAACATGCGATGGCTTAGTGACCGTTGCTGAGCAGGCCGAGCCGCTTGCTACGGAAATTGTACCCAGAGCCATAATAAGTTGTTCGGCTGGAACGCCCCGAAAACAAATATTACTTGTATTGCAGAGCCGGTGTTGAGCGTGTCCATTTACACGTGTGCCTGGAATTGTAAGCAGCGCCTCTTCCAACCTGTTGCGAAGTTGACCAATACGATCGCAATCGGAACTCATTTCTGCAACAGCAATTTCTGCCGCTTTGCCCATTCCGATTATTCCGGGCACATTCAGGGTTCCGCTTCGTAAGCCCCTTTGTTGCCCGCCTCCGTGAATCTGGGGGGTAAGCCGTTTTCTAGTTCCATTTGAAACATACAGTCCACCAATGCCTTTCGGCCCATAAAATTTGTGTGCTGAAAAAAGTAAAAAATCAACCTCCAGTTCTAGCACATCTACTGGTAATTTCCCTATAGCCTGTGTAGCATCGCATAACATCAATGCTCCGTTTTCATGGGCTATTTTACTTATCTGTTTTATTGGCTGGATGACGCCTGTTTCGTTATTGGCTAGCATCACACAGACCAGTAAAGTTTGCTCGGTTATAACATCGGTAAGGAGCTCAAGATCCGTCATTCCCGCAGGATCCACCGGTAGATAGGTAACCTGGTAGCCAAAATTTTCCAGGAATGAACAGGTAGCTAAAACAGCATTATGCTCCGTGGCAAGTGTTACGATATGCTTTCTTTCAGATGGTATCAGGCCCTTGATGGCTAAATTTACGGCTTCCGTAGCGCCGGAAGTATAAAGGATATTATTGGGGCCTCCACCTAATACCGTTGCAAGATTTTCGGTTGCTTCCTCAATAGTCTCCTGAACGGACAGACCAAATAAATGGGAACTGTTTGGATTGGCGTAGAAGTCTTTAAAATAAGGGATCATGACGTCCTGAACCCTGCTGTCCAATGGTGTTGTCGCATTGTAATCGAGATAAATATATTGTAAATCCATATTCCTTTTATCAATTCCTTGCAATTAAAAAAATCCATTCGTTGGGTTGTCTTTTCTTTTAGAGATAGCAGCTGCTCGTAACATCATATGGATCAATCCTGAAATAAAGTTAGCTCCAATTAAGAAACATTGCTTATATATTTTACAGATATTTTTACCAGTTTTACGGATTTAGTTATTATCAGAAAGCTTCCCCAATTCATTTGTTTAAATTTGTTACATAAAAAAACACATGTATGGAACAAGTGGAAAGAATAAACAGCGTAGGAGAATACAATAAGCTTGCAGGTGTAGATACCTTGCATCCCTTGGTCAATGTCATCAATTTCAGCAAAGTACCTTCAACAAGACATTTCAAACGATATATGGGTCTCTATACCATGTTCTTGAAAGAAGTAAAATGTGGAAATATGACCTATGGATGTCAGCCTTATGATTATGAGGATGGGACCTTGGTTTTTGTATCGCCGGGGCAGGTATATGGCATCGACAATTCAATCGTCCAAAAGCCTTCCGGCTATGCTTTAGTATTCCACCCAGACCTTCTTAACGGAACTCTACTTGCGGCTACTATTAAAAAATATACTTTTTTTTCCTACGAGGTGAACGAGGCTTTGCATTTGTCATTGAAGGAACGAAAGACCATAGTTGACTGTTTACAAAAGATCGCTACCGAAATCGATCAAAATATCGATAAGCACAGCCAAACACTGATCGTCTCGAATATTGAAGTGCTGCTAAATTATTGTATGCGTTTTTATGATCGCCAATTTATAACGCGTAATAAGGTTAATACGGATTTGCTCATTCGCTTTGAAAAATTCCTTCATGAGTATTTCAACTCGGATAAGCCCCAGTTTCTCGGCGTGCCGGGTGTGGCTTATTGTGCAGATCAGTTGAATCTCTCTCCAAATTATTTCGGAGACCTCATTAAGAAAGAAACCGGTAGTACAGCTCTGGATTATATTCAGTCCAAAGTCATTGGTGAAGCAAAGTTAAAATTGTTCGATTCAACAAAGGCGATTAGTGAAATATCCCATGAACTGGGGTTCAGATATCAGCAACATTTCACCAGACTTTTCAAGCAGAAAACAGGAATGACACCCAACGAATACAGAAATTTGAATTAGGTGCAAAGCCAGCGGCGCATATTATTTTAGGGCTTTTAGTAAGAATATTCCCCAAGTTATACCCAACTTGGGGAATATTTTCATTCGTAATATTAATGTTTGTGATTTAATTAGGGAAATACATGCCAGCGAGTTTTGTAGTTCTCACAAAATCACGAGCTTATGAAATATTCTTTACAAAACATCATTTTAGAAATACACAACAAAGAGGATAAGATTTCCTCACAAAGCAAGAGGCTGATTGACGAAGCGTATGAGATGACATTGTTCCTACAGGATTTGTTATTCTCTGTCAAAAAATTCATTAGTGAAGAGGGGTTCAAGAACGATGATGAAGAAGTACATTTTTTCCGAACCATCAAACCTCAAATACTCGGCAAATTAATTTACTACAATAAGGTCTATCGAATAGAAACCACTTGTCCGGTCAGTAATGGCAAAATGTATTACGGTTATTTTTCGGCTCAACTGGCAAACCTGAAAAGGGAATATGTAGAGCATGTTTGCAATTCGGATTTCTACAGATATTATCGTTCTGGGCGAACTGATCGGGACGATACCTATTTTAAAAGAGGGCACATAAATTATCATGACGGGCTGAACAGCATCGTCTTTGAAATTGATCCGGCATTCTCAACCTTCTTTGATTACAAGGTAGCAAGAATCATCTCTAACGAATTACTCTACACTTACCTTCTGACAAAAATCAATCCGGATGAAAATCCCGATTTAGTTTTGAAAAATCCAGAAAGCACAAAAGATGTCTTTTGGACAGATAGCAAAAATGCTCTTATCGAATTGGTGTATGCGCTTTATGCCGCCGGTGTTATTTCCCATGGCAAAATCGGTATCCGAAAAATAAGCCTAATGTTCCAAATACTCTTCCGTATTCCGCTGGGAGACCTGCACCATGCCTTCCATCGAATGAAAACACGTGCGGGTTCAAGAACAGCATTTTTAGACCAGCTCAAAACATCACTTGAAGAATATATGGATAAAGACCTTTAAGTAAATGAGATAAACAAAGCTATGCCTTCAAAGCAGTACATTTTGTGCTGCTTTTTTTTATGCCCATACCTGCCAATTGGCAAAATATACTTTCTCTGTTTAAATGTATGCTTGAAAATAAGTAAAAAATTCTAACACAGTGCATTATTCAAATTGAAAAAATTTTCAAAAATCGGCATTTCCAATTGGCAAGGCTTGGCGGACAAAGCCTACCACTCTTTTCAATTTTGCAGAGGAAACATTAAAGACTTGTGCAATGAAAATAATACCCAATGAAGAAGAAGCTCGCCAGCAGTTGATCTACCGCATCAAGGCAATTGGTGAATACATAAAAAAGCTGGAAGGCACCAGCTCTAGTTATCCAACCCTTAAAGCATTTCCTTATGAATATTGACAGGATGGAATTTGTAGCGTGGATGGAACGCATCATGGATCGTCTCGACATTCTTGGCGGGCACATAGAGGACATGCAAAAGAAACGTAACAGCATTGACGGTGAGGAATTGCTGGATAATCAGGACTTGCTCCAAATGTTGAAAATAAGCAACCGATCTCTGCAACGCTATCGCTCTATCGGAAAGCTCCCCTATTATACCATCAGTGGGAAACTGTATTATAAACTATCCGACGTACATCAATTCGTCCGGGAGAGTTTTACGGCTCCATTGCCAAAACCAAGAGCCAACGGGTGACAAATACTGCCAATGGATGCCAGTTGGTGCAAACCAGTGAAGGCTTCTCCTATTTTCGGCATTGAACTTTAAATTATATGGATCATGAGTGAAGAAACAACAAATAAGCGGGGTACACCCGAACAGCTATCTGACATACTATTGGTCTTTGATAAAGAGAAAAAGAAAATCCAGGCTGTAAAGAGCATCGATGAAAACGGCAAGCTGGAAACCGTTGAACCTACAAAGAAAAACCAAAATCAGTTTATGCGTGTGGATAAGCATGGTGATTTCTTCTCCAACTTCTTTTCCAATTTTTTCAGTCAGCTAAAGAACCCTACTAATTTTTCATTTTTCAAAGTACCCGCACCTACTGCTATTGACACAGCAAAGGAGATGCAGAAGCAGGTAAATAATCCCACTCCGGAGGGAGAACGATTGATGAAAGAACACGAAGTGAAAGTGGAACCAGGTCAGGATAAAAAACAAGAAAATCAAAATAATATGGAAACAACACAGACAGCACCGGAAACCGGTGAATACCGCTACAAGCCGGAACAGATTGATTGGGAAACCATGAACAACCTTGGATTGAGCAAAGAATTTCTGGAAAAAAAGAATTTGCTTGAACCATTATTAAAAGGGTACAAAACCAACGAGCTTGTACCCGTTAGCCTTAATCTTGGCACTGCCATTACCAGGCTGGATGCCCGATTGTCATTACAGGCTGGTGAAGATGGCAAACCCGTAGTTGCTATTCACGGCATCCGCAAAGAACCTAACCTGAACTTTGAATTTTTTGGACACAAGTTTAGCGAAGAAGATAAGAGCAACCTGCTTCAAACAGGCAATATGGGACGAGTAGTCAATCTTACCAATCCCAAGACGGGTGAAACTTTACCGTCCATTATCAGTGTGGATAGACTGACCAATGAACTGGTGGCTCTTCGTACGGAATTTGTAAAGATCCCTGATGAGATCAGATTTCTACTTAGTTGACTTAGCGTAACTGAACGCGTTTGAACTCACCTGTGAATAAATAACATTTGCCTGCTGCAATATTTTCAGTACCGCGTCATTTCCAGCATTGAATCTGAGCGATACAACATCTGCCTGCGCTCCTTCAGCCAGCCACGGGATATCAACCGAGATGAACTGATTATCAGCAGTTCTATTCAACAGCACAGCCTTTCCTGTGGCTTTGACAGGTTTTGCAGGGTCTTTTTTGAGCGTTAGTTCAAATCCCTGAGCACCTTCACCGATTTTTGCCTTATGTACAGCGCCATCCGTTTCAAGGGATATATTGCTTACATAGCGATGGGGCAGATTATAAAAATGTTTAAAACTGCCTAAAGCCGCTTTGTTGTTTATAGCGCCCCAGACAACCCAGTTACCCTCCTTTGCATTATTGTTTTCACTCACTGTTGCTTCCACGGTGAAAAACGCGATCGTATAGGCTTCAACTCCATAAACCTGATCTGTGCTATAAATCTCCAGACCACCGTTCACCAGTCCATTTTCATCGGCCTTTGCCTTAACACCAGCAGGGAGTAGTTTTTGTGCCTCATCGGCAGTAAGACGGAACCCCAGCCCCATGAAGTTGGAGGTGCGGGCAATAAAAGGGGGATCTATATATTTCTCTTGTTTCATATTTTGAGCATGTTGACCATAGGTGGGACCTAACAATAAAAAACTGCTGAATAGTGCAGCTACGATACACAATGATCTGCTTATCTTGAATCTTTTTCTGTTCGTATATTTCATATCCGTATATTTTATAAAACTATCTGTAATCTGCTATAATGCTTGCTTTGTCGGGCGGAATAAAATTTCATTTACATCTACATCATCCGGCTGGCTGATCGCAAATGCAATTATCCGTGCAAATGCATCGGGATGAAGCGAAGCTTCTTTCACGGCGTCCTGTATACCTTGTGCAACATCCGGTTCTGTGATCGTATTATGCAATTCGGTAGATAGTGCCCCCGGAGATATGATAGTTGTACGAATGTTGTAGGGAGTGACTTCCTGACGCAAGCCTTCCGACAATACTCTTACGGCAGACTTGGTTGCGGAATAAACTGCGCTACCATTCCATACCTTGTGGCCGGCTACCGAAGAAAGGTTGATGATGTGTCCTGCCTTTTGTTCTTTCATGTGAGGTAGCGCCGCTGCAATACCATATAATACGCCTTTAATATTGACATCGATCATTAAGTCCCATTCATCAATTTTATAACGGTCAATAGGTGATACGGGCATGACCCCTGCATTGTTTATCAAAACATCGATACGGCCAAATGTTTGGACGGCATTTTCAACCAGTGCTTTTACTTCTTCTGCTTTAGTAACATCTGTTACCTGGGCAATCGCTCTACCTCCGGCGCTGTTTATCTGGTTTGCCAATTCTTCAATCCGGTCTTTACGCCGCGCTCCCAATACAACCAAAGCACCCTCGTTTGCTAAATGTCTTGCCGCTGCTTCTCCCAGTCCACTGCTGGCACCGGTGATTACAATGACTTTTTCTTTAATGTTATTATCCATGACAATTAATATTATATAAATTCAACTTGTTAGCCAGCCGATGTCTGATCCGACATCTTGCTGATATAACAAAAATAGCCATACAAATTCTCAAATGCATGTCTGTCAGGCTCAAATAGATGTTCTGAAAAGCTCACCCAAAAGGATTGTTAGTTCTAGGCCTCTTCCTTTTTTATTTCGGTGGGAGCAATGCCGTATTGCGTTTTGAACGCTTTTGAAAAGTGGGATGGGTTTTTAAAACCAACTTCGAGGTATATTTCCTGTACTTTCTTACCGGGTTCCTGCAACAATAAATAAGCCGCTTCCAACCTTCTTTTTATAAGCCATTTTTGAGGGCTTAGGCTACTGATCTTCTTAAAGTCACGCTTGAATGTGGCAAGGCTCCTTCCTGTGTACCGTGCTATATCCTCCATGTTAAGGTCGTCCCTATAATTATCTTCAAGAAATTCCAGCAAGTCAATTTTCCAGGGGTCTGCAAAGTCAAACAGTATCCGGTAAAATTGCTCCGACGTATTCAGCAGTGCATAGATCCCCTCCAGCGACTTTAAGTGCGCCACCGCTTCGGTAGGTTTCAGGTTTTCATCGAAATAGGGGGTCAGCGAATCAAACAGGCTTTTTGTATCTGCCCGACGACCGATCTTGAAAACATTGTCATCCGACATCTCTATGCCTTTTGGAATACTGCTCTTGTCCAGTTCCTTATAAAAATTCCGCAGGACGCTCCTGTCCAAAACAAGAGAGATACCTTTATATGGTTCACCGTCCTTTCCGGTTTTAAAAATTTTGGTTTTGTGGTTCCTCTTTACAAAAACGGCTTCACCGGATTCCACGACAAGTCTGTCATTCCCTGTTTCAATGACCTGTTCCCCGGAACAGACGTAATTGAGGGAGTGGTTAGGGATTGATTCGATTGTCTTTGTATCATGTTGTGCAAAACAGGACACAAAAATTCCCGAATAATTTATCGACCGTATTAGTTCATTTTGTACCATTATCTTATCCTTAATATAAAACAAAAATACCTAATATTCTGTAGGCTTGTATGGCTGTGCGGCTCATAAAGATGTGCTGTCAGGCTCATCCGGTTAAAAAGACGCTGATTTTAGTGGCTTTCTATCAGGAATAATGCAATAAGTAAAAACTTCGGGAACCTCTCCTGAACGGGATCAAAAAGCTAAAAAACAAGAAGATTGAATGATCGAGCGTAGTGAAAAATGGAATTACAATGAAAACACGCAACCTGGGAAAGCTTGAAGTTTCGCAGCTCGGTCGTACACTCCCACCGAGGGCGTGGATTGTTCAATCGCAGAATAAGGGTAATCATTGACATTCTAAATATGCTATATCTTTTGTGGTTCTGTGAGATCCGCAAAGGATACATTCTGTGGGTTATTATCCATAAACTTTACCGGTTAAATTTTCCGTTTTTATCCGGAAAGTTCCTTTGATGCTAAAATATATAAATTATAACGTAGAAAAGCGAAAATTATCTATTCTGTTAGCATATTACGGAAGCAATATTATCCCTGCTGTACCAAATGTTGCAAATCGGGATCGTTTTTTATTCGCTCCAGTTCGCTTTCGATAATCAGTACAATGTCATGCTTAATCTGTTTGTAATTGGCTTCAACTTGTTGTTTCATTGTATCAGCACCAGCCTCGCTTATGAATGATCGTATTTTAGGTATTTTCTGATAGGCTTTAGTTTCTGCGGCTACTTTTTCATTATCGACTACTATTTCGGCATGAAAGATTTTCTGCTCGATACGTTCATCGAAATTATCGGAAACCGCTCCCACAAACATACCTTGTGTTAAGGTAGAAATTTTTGAAGCAGGTATAAGGCTATCCAGTTGCGTTGATATGGACGTTGATTTATCGTTACGGTTGATGGTAAGGCTCTGGCGTTTCTGCAATACTTTACCGAAACGCTCGGAAAGATTTTTGGCAGTTTCTCCAACTACCTGTCCGCTGAAAATATTGCCTACCGTATTTTGGATAACTTTACTTTCTTTGTCACCGTAATCGCGGGTTAATTGCGAATAATCCTGAAATCCTAAACAAACTGCCACCTTATTAGATCTGGCAGTTGCGATAAGATTATCCAGTCCGCGAAAATAAATTGTAGGAAGCTCATCTATGATAACCGAACTTTTTAATTGTCCTTTTTTATTGATGAGCTTTACGATGCGTGAATTATATAAACCCAATGCCGCGGAATAAATATTTTGCCTGTCTGGGTTGTTACCGACGCATAAAATCTTCGGTTCTTTAGGATTGTTGATGTCCAATGAAAAATCATCGCCGGTCATTACCCAATAAAGACTTGGAGAGATCATTCGGGACAATGGTATTTTGGCTGACGCAATCTGACCCTGCAACTGGTCCTGTGCTCCACCCTGCCAGGCATCCATAAATGGAGACAGATAATTTTCCAACTCAGGATATGATGTTAGAATGGTAAATACGTCTGAATACTTTTTATTCAATAGCTCAATGGCATGTGGGAACGTGCAATGCTTGCCATTTTCATAAATTTTCAGAAACCATATTATCGCTGCGAGCAAAATAATTGGGCTCTCCACGAAAAAATCACCCTGCTTTTGTATCCAGCTTCTGTTAAGATTGAGCATGATGGTATAAGCAGCTTCATAAGCATCCGAAATATCCGTCATGAAATCTGGATTGAGGGGATTGCAACGATGGCTTTTTTTCGGGTCATCAAAGTTGATGACGTAGAATGTTGGTTTTACTTTGTATTTATCCTTATGCTTCAGCAAATGATTATAGGCAATAGTAGAAAGATCGTCAAACTTAAAATCGTAGATATACATCGAAAAGCCCTTCTCGATCTGCTGCTTGATGTAATTGTTTACAATCGCATAGCTCTTACCTGATCCTGGTGTACCCAGCACAATCGTTGCCCTGAAAGGATTAACAATATTGATCCAGCCGTTATGCTCTTTTTTATTGTACCAGAATTTAGTAGGCAGGTTAACGGAATATTCGTTTTCCATCAGCTTGGTTTCCTGCATAAAACTTTCGTTCTCACTATTGAAAACATCGTCGATCAAATTATTGCGCAAGAGACGGCTCATCCATACCCCTGCCATGAGCAGGGATATGTATCCTAATGCGATAGTCAGCATGTAAAGAAATGTGCCTATGACCGGAGATAGCTTTAATAGTGGCGTATTTAGAAAGAACAGCACAAAACCAACACCTAAAGCCACATAAATTTTAGACCAGGTTATCTTTTCATTCTTTACGCCCTTTGTTCCCAAACAACTTAAAGCCAGCAAAAGCAAAGCGAATGCTTTGGTATATAAGGTATGTGAAAACAGACCAGCCGTTCTGTCGAAATTAGCTAATATCTTGTTGATTACTTCCAAGGTCCAACCACGTTCTAAAAAGAAACCGTAGCAGAACCAATAAAGGTGCATCAGTACCAATAGAATACTGACCGCACGCATAAAAGCCATTATCTTGGCGAGCCCTCTTAAATCGTCTTCTCCCTGCATTTTAAAAAAAATAAATGTTCGGGCGTGAATTTATGAGCTATATAAAACGGCTATAAAGAAGTGGCAGCCAATGGCGGTGAGTGGCGGTATTTGGCTAGAGTCATTCTTTCGTTACGACACATTAAGACATAGCTTCTGTCATTATATTTTTACTTTGAGAGCGTTATTCGAAAAGGGTGACGTCTTAGGATTAGCCCCTTTCATCTTGTATGTTATTCTTGGTGTATCGTTTTCTCAATTTTCGGTCGAATGAGGTCGCTTACATATGGGTTGTTAACAACAGCCATTTTCCGTCTCCTTATTTTTCATCTTAATCATCCATTTTCTTTATTAAACCTTCTCGTAGTAGATCAAGGAACTTCGTGGGATTTTTTTTCCTATTCCTTAGTTCCAAAAAAGTATGATAAAAATCTCCGAGCTCGATATTAAATACTTGTTCAAAGGAGGCGGCGATAACTTTGATGTCTATATTTCCATTGTTAAAAACTGCATGTGTATGTAAAGCATAAATCAACTCGATTAGATCAGTCTTGCTTTCGGTCCAAGTCAGCGAAGAATTATCCGTACCTTTTTTCAGATTGATGTTATTCAGCCTGTTTTCCAAATAAACTTGTATTAGGTCATTAGCAATTATCTTGGCAACCTTATAATCGTGTGAAGTAGAAAAACGATGGTCTGCCTCGAAATAGAACGTATCCAGCCATAGCCTTATATCGTGTTTTCCCCGTACAAAAAACTTATCGTCAAGGAACGAATTGTTGCTACGGTAGTACTTATAAAAATCAATGTTGTTCTCAAAGAACCTTTTCAGTTTTTTGAGTTCTTTGTTAAGATACTTCCTGACGCTTTTTGCCTCATAGGGCTTTTTTGCCTCGATTTTATAAATGGCATTATAGTAAATCAGCTTTGAAACAATAACAGGTTTCTGAACCTTGAAAAAATGGATTTCTTCCTCCATATTCTTAAAGTCGTTTTTCATTACAAACTTCTTTAAATCAGCAAGGCTTTGAATGATAAGCTGCATAGCTGATTCTATTCTTCTTATCGGGCAGTCGGTTTCAATCTCCAGTTCCTGGATTGCTGTTTCCAATTTAAGATAGGTTTCATTGTAAAATTTATCCATATGGTTATTTTTAAATCGTTAATCTATACCAGCATATTGTTTGTATCGAAAACCAAAACCGCTGGTAATTGCATGAGCCATTACCAACGATATGTATCGGCAGGATTGCCTTAACTTATTCCCAGCCACCGCCCAATGCCCTGTACAATTGTACTATGGAACTTAGCTTTTGATATTTTGCGTCAAGGATATTAATCTGCGTGTTCAATTCATTTTCCTGCGCCCGCAACACTTCGAGGTAATTTGCCAGACCGTGGTTCATCAGTTGCTCTGAATATCGCGTAGCCGTGCGGTACGCTTCGTGTTCCTTTACTTTTAATTTCTCGATCTGATTGTTTGATTTGTAATTGGCAAGCGCATCGGATACTTCCTTGCCAGCATTCAAAATAGACTTGCGGTAATTGAGGTAGGCAACCTGCCGGTTTGCCAGGCTTATTTCGTGCCTTGTCTTTAGTTTCCGCTGGTTCCATAATGGCTGTGTCAATGAGGCAATTACATTACCGAAGATTGCCCGTGGGCTAAAAAGCTGGTCAATATCAATACTCTGAAAACCCGAACTGGCGGTCAGCCTTAAACTTGGATAAAAGTCGGCCTTCGCTACATTGACCATTTGGAAAGTTCGCATCAATTCATATTCTGCGGCGCGTACATCGGGTCGGTTCGACAAAAGTTGGTACGGTACTCCTACAGATAAATCCGTTATCACCTGCTGCCCGTCCAATGTTCCCCGATCAACGGTTTTCGGTTCGCTTGCCAAAAGCAGGTTAAAAGCATTCTCGGTAATTTCAATCTGATTGTTGATCTGGACCAAAAGTGACTGCGCATTGTATATGAGGGCTTCGCTCTGCTTTACCGCCGCTTCGGTAAGCGTCCCCCCTTTTTTCAACGCTTTAGAGGTTTCCAACGATCTTGTCCGTGTTTCAATGGTATGCTCGGTTACTTTCTTCTGTTCGTCCAGTACCAATAGCTGGTAATATAATGAAGCTACATTGCTGATCAGCGTTGTCTGGAATGCCTGCCTACCCGCTATGGTGCGTTGCATATCGGCAAAAGCCGCTCTTTTGGAACTCGTCAGTCTGCCCCAAATATCCGCTTCCCAGGAAAGCGAGGCTGTCAGGTCATACTGAACGATATGGTTACGCTCCCCGATCAACCGTCCAAACTGCGTGTTCTGCGATTGTGTAGTATAACCCGCCGCAGGCCCAAGATTGACCGAGGGCAGGAATGCTTTGCCCGATTGCAGATAATGGGACTGGCTTGCCTTTATATTCTCCAAAGCAATGTTCATACCCAAATTTTCCCGTAAGGCGGTTTCGATATGCGCCTGAAGAACAGGATCAGTAAAAAAGTCCGCCCTTTTTATCAATCCCATATTGGTGCTATCCACCTGCTGGTATTCCTTTCGGAACAGGTCTACCGTAGGCAGTGTGTTTTGTGGCCGCTCATATTGCTTTGCCACAAAACAGGACTGCAACGTAAGTAACAGCGCAACGAGCGGGAGCCATTTTGCAATTCTTATATTTTTCAAAACTTCAATTTTTTATCGTTAAACATTGTCCGGTTCTATGGCCGAAATTTCTTTTGACTTTATCGGTTTTACCTTTTCCTGCAACCATTGGAAAATAACAAACAGGACAGGGATGACCAATACGCCGCATACCGTTCCTATCAGCAAACCTGTTGCTGCTCCCGTGCCGATGGAGCGGTTTCCGACCGCACCCATTCCCGAAGAGAATACAAGCGGAAGCATACCTGCAATAAAAGCCAGTGAGGTCATCAGAATAGGACGAAGCCTTGCTTTGGCTGCATTGATAGCGGCAGCCGCAATGGTTTCTCCTTTATTTCTGCGGTGCAGCGCAAATTCAACAATCAAAATCGCATTCTTTGCCAAAAGGCCTACGAGCATAATGAGGGCAACCTGGAAATAGATGTTGTTTTCCAATCCTGCAAGATGCTGCCCTACAAAGGCACCCATGATACCGAACGGTAAAGAAAAGATGACCGTAAGCGGTTGTATGAAACTCTCGTATTGTGCCGAGAGCAACAGGTAAATGAACATCACACAGAGCAGGAAAATGAACAGGGTCTGATTGCCCACGGCAATTTCCTCCCTTGTCAAACCCGCATAGTCCACTATATAATCGGCTGGCAGGTTTTGTGCGGCTACCTCCTGAAATGCTTTGATGGCATCTCCGGTACTATAGCCCGGAGCATTTGCCCCTTCAAGCTGTACCGAAGTGAACAGGTTGAAACGGTTGACCACCTGCGGGCCATAGGTCCGTTTCAGCGAAACAAACTGGGATATCGGAGCCATTTCTCCCGACGCCGTCCGTATCGTAAATTGTTCCAAAAGCCGTTCATCCATCCGCGTTTCCGGTGGTGATTGCACCATGACCCGGTACTGTTTGCCGAACTTGGTAAAGTCTGCCGCATAGAAACCGCCCACATATCCCTGCATTGCGGAAAGGATACTGGAAACTTCCACGCCGCTTTCTTCTGCTCTTTCCGCATTGACCAGCATTTCGTACTGTGGATAGCTGACGTTGAACGGCGTTTGAACAAAATCAATTTCCGGCCGTTTCTCCAGTTCAGCAATGAAACTGCGGGCAACCTTGTCTATAGCTGCTATATCGTTACCACCCCTGTCGAGCAATACCATGGAGAACCCGGCACTATTTCCGAATCCCCGTACACTCGCCGGGCCAAAGAACACAAAGCTGGCTTCGGGAATAGTTTTAGCCCTTTCATTCAATTTTTGGATAACCGTATTCAGGCTCAACTCTTCATTTCCTTTCCGCTCTTCAAAAGGGGGAAGGTGGATATAGGCCGTAGCATTGTTACTTCCCGTACCGGAGAACAGGCTGGTTCCCGTGGCTATACTGAACCGTGCCACACCCGGAATATCTTTTACCTTTTCCTCCAGTTCTTTCAGTACGGCATAAGACCGTTCCATCGAAGCACCCGGCGGCAGTTCCACGTTGATGAAAACCACCCCTCTGTCTTCCAAAGGCACAAAGCCTTTCGGCATAGAACTGTTCGCCCAGATAAGCAAACCAAAGGCTGCAACGAACAGGGCGCCTACAATCCATTTTGTCTTGATAAGTCGCTTGACCAAAACGGCATATCGCTGGGTCGTGAGGTTAAATGCCGTATTGAATTTATGGTTGAACTTCTGCACGAAATTTTTATCGGCGTATGCTTTGTCCGTATGGTCGGTCTTTAGGAACAGGGCACAGAGCATAGGCGTTAAGGTCAGTGCGTTGACCGCCGAGATAAAGATGGCGACCATCAGCGTAATGCCGAACTGCTGGTAGAAAACACCTGCGGGCCCGGTAATAAACGTTACCGGAACGAAAACCGCACCCAATACCAAGGTAATGGAAACGATGGCTCCTGAAATTTCACCCATCGCTTCGATAGTTGCCGAACGGGCAGTTTGCTTTCCTTTTTCCAGTTTAGCATGTACTGCTTCGACCACCACAATGGCATCATCGACCACAATACCGATGGCCAGCACAAGGGCAAAAAGCGTGAGCAGGTTCAGTGAGAAACCTAACAGGTTCAGGAAAAAGAAACTACCTACAATCGAAACCGGAACTGCAATAGCCGGAATAAGCGTAGAACGGAAATCCTGCAAGAAAAGAAGCACGACAAGAAATACCAAAAGAAATGCTTCGATAAGCGTGACCACGACCTGGTCAACAGCTCCCTCCAGAAAGGTATTGAGGTCATAGTCGTTCAGCCAGTGCAGACCATCGGGCAAAGTGGGCTCAATGCTTTTGAGGTATTCCAAAACCGCTTTGTTCACTTCCTGCGCATTGGTTCCCGGACTTTGGTACACGCCGAATACACCGTTCACATGGCCCATTGTTTCGCCCACGCCAGCGTAGCTCTGCGAGGCAAACGATACATCGGCAACATCTTTCAGCCGTAAAAACTGTCCGCCTCTCAATGCCTTGATGATAATGTTTCCGTATTCATCTTCGCTGTCAAAGCGTCCCTTGTAACGGATGACATACTCGTTGGCCTGCCCAGCGTTGGTCCCGATCTGACCGGCCGCGGCCTCCCGGCTCTGCGAATTGATTTTTGCAATCACATCATCGGGCTGCAATCCATAGGCTGAAAGTTTCTCCGGTTTGATCCAGATACGCATGGAATAATTTTTAGCACCGTGTATTTCTGCTGTCGAAACCCCTTTGATTCTTTTTATTGCCGGAATGATATTGATGTTGATATAGTTTTCGATATACACTTGGTCGAATGACGGGTTGGTCGAATAGAACCTGATGAATATCAATGGCGAGTTTTCCTGTTTTTGGGTAACCACACCCGAACGGGTAGCTTCCTGCGGCAATAAAGGCAAAGCCCTGTTTACCCTGTTCTGAACGTTCATAGCGGCAATGTCGGGGTCTGTTCCCAGCTCAAAAAACACGTTGATGCTTGCCGTACCGTCATTGGTTGCCGATGAGGAAACGTAGGTCATATTTTCCACACCGTTTACCTGTTCTTCAATGGGCGTAATGACCGACCGCATAACGGTCATCGCATCAGCCCCCGGATAGTTTGCCGTTATCCTTACCGTAGGCGGTGCGATATCGGGGTACTGCGTCATGGGCAGTGCCATCAGTCCAAGTATTCCCAATACGACTATAATAATCGAGATAACGGCAGAGAATACCGGACGCTCTATAAATTTCTTGATCATAAGTTTAGAATACGGGCTGAATGTTGTTAATAATGCTGTCCGTAACCGTTTTTGTTGGTTTAATGGCGTTGCCGGTACGCAGTTTTGCTACGCCGCCTGCTACAATCCTATCGCCCTGTTTCAATCCGCTTTCTACCAATACAAGTTTGTCTATCCTGCTGATCTGCTTTATCTCTGTCTGCTTCACGGTATCGCCCTGAACGGTAAAGGCGAATACTTTGCCCTGTTGCTCGAAAATTCCCGTTTCGGGAATGACCAGTACATTCTTGTATGTTTTGGGGATGCGGATGGTACCGCTGTTCCCGTTGGTAAGCACACGCTGCTGGTTCGGAAAGGAAACACGGAACTGGATGCTTCCGGTCTGTGGATTTATCTGACCTGTTACGGCGCTGATTTTACCTTTTTCTTCGTATATCCTGCCATTGGCCATCATCAGCTCGACAGCAGGGACGTTTCTTAATTTTTCCTCCAAAGCGTTTCCTGCTGTTTCGTATAGGAAATCCATGTATTCTGCTTCGTTCATCGAGAAATAAGCGTATAGCTCGCGAACGTCCGAAACCGTTGTAATCGGGGTCTGGTCTGCTGGCCCTACCAAAGCACCCGAGCGCAGGTTGATTTTGCCGACTACGCCGTCTATCGGCGCACGGATGACCGAATAATCCACATTAGCAGTGATGCTTTTATGGTTTGCCCTTGCCTGCTCCAGTTCGCTCTGGGCTTGCAAAAGGTTTACCCGGGCGGTTTCCAATAGCACGTTGCTGACAATGTTCTCCTCGACCAAAGGCTTCAGCCTGTTTACCTCCACCTTTGCGGCATCTACCCGTGCCCGTGCCGCAGCAACGCCCGATTGGGCGGCACTGGCATTCTGGGAAAGGGAGTTGGTTTCCAGGCGGAACATTACCTGTCCTTTGCTTACACGCTGTCCCTCATCGACCAGCACCTGGCTGATATAGCCCTGTATCTTGGCACGGACATCGTTATTGTTGATGCCCTGAATGGAGGTGGGGTAAGTCTGGTATGCCTGGACATCCCTGTTTTCTACCTCAACAACGGGGTAAGGCTGCGCTTCTTCCTTTGGGGGTTCAGTGCCTCCGCAAGAGGCAAGAAGCATAGCTGACAAGAAGGCGGCTACTGTATTTTTTGATAGACTATTCATTTCAATATCTTTAATTTTTACTTTGTATTGGGCAAACAATACCCCGGAGCGTTCTTTTTGGGAACGCTTAGCCGTTGGCTATAAATCAACTTGCGCTATATGTTCAGAATGGTGTTTATTTCAGATGCTCTTTGAAAAACCTGTCCATTTTGTCAAAGGGGATTACATCCAACCTGTCGTACAGATCCACGTGCACGGCACCCGGTACAATCAGCAGTTCTTTGGGCTGGGCTGCGGCCTTGTACGCATCTTCGCTGAAATAACGGGAGTGTGCTTTTTCACCTGCAATGATCAGGACTGGCCGGGGCGAAATTTCCTTGATATAGGTTAATAGCGGGGCATTCATAAAGGACAGGGCATTTGTTTTTGTCCATGCTCCATTTGAATTGATGGAACGGGGGTGGAAGCCGCGCTGGGTTTTATAATAGGAAGCATACTCCTTTACAAACTGCTGGGCATCGTCTGCTATGCTGGCCAATCCGTTGGGAGGCAGGGCAGGCGTTCCATTCTTCGCATCTTCCCAACGTTGCCGGTTCATTTCTTCCAATGCTTTGCTACGTTCTTGTGGCGTCATTTTATCGAAATAGCCTTTTGACATACCTCGCGACATATCATACATGGTAGAGGCAACAACGGCTTTTACACGGGTATCCGCAGCGGCAGCATTCAAAGCGAAACCACCGAAGCCACAGATACCGATGATGCCTATTTTGCTCCGGTCAATGTTTTCCTGTAGGCCGAGAAAATCCACGGCTGCGCTGAAATCTTCCGTGTTCATATCTGGAGACGATACGTGACGTGGTTCGCCGCCGCTTTCGCCCGTATAAGACGGGTCAAATGCCAATGCCACAAAACCACGTTCTGCCATCTGGTTAGCGTATAATCCCGACGATTGTTCTTTTACCGCTCCATAAGGCCCGCTAATGGCGAGCGCTGCGAGTGGCTGGCTTCCTTGTTCTTTAGGCGTGTACAAATCGCCTGAAAGGGTTATTCCAAACCGGTTTTTGAAGGTTACTTTTTGACGGGTTACTTTATCGCTTAACCTAAAAGTATAATGTTCCTGATTGTTCATTTGCTTTTGGCCTGTTGATGTTTGACCAAATACTGTCCCCAATGCCATCAGGGAAACTGCTATTATGATTGATAATTTTTTCATCGTATTAAATTTTGTCGCTGTTAATGTTGTACCGTAAGTGTGTGAATGCTTCATCATCTTGAACACAATACAAAGGTCGATACTAAATCCTGCTTCTTTGTTACAATTAATTCAGGTAAAATGTCACTTATCGAACCTATGCATTAAAATGTCGTTACACTGTGTTGTCGGTTTTGGTTTTAAGGTTATCACTTTTGTCCTGAACCCGAGCATCGCTACAAATGAAGCTGCCAATGCGCAAAGCGTACTGAAGATGAAAATCCCGTTGGTTCCTGCTATATCATATGTTAGCCCTCCTGCGGAAGCCCCTATGGTTATGGACAGCTGTATAATGGCTATCTGTACACCTCCTGCACTTTCTGCCTCATCGGGAACGGTGCGTGTCAGCCAATCCGTCCAGCCCACCTGTACAACGCCAAAGAACAATCCCCATAACGATACCAAGACTACTGCAATCAGGGTCAGCTCGCCAAATAGCATAAGTCCCAAAACGGATATACCCATAAACAGCGCCGCAAGGACTAAAGAACGGTGAATATTCCATTGCAGGGGGTATCTTGAAAAGGTGGCGCCAAAAAAGTTGGCTATTCCGAATGCCAGTAATACCAGTGTCAACGTATTGCCGTGAACGTTGGTGATGTTCTCCAAAAAGGGGCGTAAGTAGGAGAAAAAGATGGCGTAGCTCATAAACACAAAAAATGTAGCTGTCATACCCGGTCTGATTTTAGGACGGTCAAATATCCTGAACAGGGAACTCAATTTTGAGGCACCGCCTGATGGCATAGATGGTAACGAACGCAACTGCCAGATAAATGCAACTACACCTATGACAGCGGTAATCAGAAATACATTCCGCCACCCGATGTGCATACCCAGAAAGCTGCCCAACGGGGCAGCAATAACAGTCGCAACCGATACTGCACCAAAGATGATGGACAGTGCTTTGGGAACAAGGTTTTTTGGCACTAAGCGCATCGCCGTTGCTGCCATCATTCCCCAACAACCGCTAATACCTATACCTAATAGCACACGGCCGATTAAAAGAATGAACAAGTTTGGCGAATAGGCAACTATGAGGTTTGAAAGCATCAGCAATACGCTGAAAGAGATCAGCACCCACCTCCGGTCTATGCGCTGGGTCAGCAGTGCGGTAAACAGGCTCGCGATCATGGCAACGGCAGCCGTCACGGATATTGCCTGCCCAACCGTTCCTTCACTAACGCCTAAATCTGATGCCATTGGCGTCAGCAAACTTGCAGGCAGAAACTCTGCAATGATTAAACCTGCTACGGAAAGAGCTATTGAATAAACAGCCCCCCATTTTGGCTGTATGTTTTGTTCTATTGTTTTATTTTCTTCCATTTTTATACTTGCTTATAAATAACAGGCACAAAATTACCAAGCCGACACTTTCTTTATGTTATAAATTGTACAGGTATTTTGTCAAATATTACCTATTTTTGTTAGGCGGACTTTTTACAATTTTAAGATGCAGGCAGAAGAAAATCGTAAAATAATATTATTGAAAACCACATCGGTGGAGCAGTTCCCGGAAGGCTTCCAGTCCCGCTATCATGCACATATCTACTGCCAGCGCGGCAACGTCAAATTCAGGTTCAATGGTCAGCTATTCCACTGCAAGGCGGGCGAGTTTATTTTTTTGCTGGCAGGCAGTGAAGTTTCGGAGCTATCGCTGTCTAAAAATTTCATGGCAATTACCCTGTTTGTGGAAAAGGACTTCTTACTGGACAATCTTCCTAACCTTACCTTGGGTATAGATTCGATTGTCCATCACCGGATAAGCCCGATTTTGCATCCGGATAATAAGGAAGACCGGGAAAAAATTCTAATGAATTTTCAATCCCTTAATGATAGATTTGAGGATACGGACCATCGATTTTACAACGAAGCATTAAAGCTACAGATGCAACTGTTTGTGCTGGAGATGTGGAGTATCTTTGCGGAACAGCTGGATCGGCGCAGGCGTTCGATGCAGTCGGGAACATTGTATGAAAGATTTGTACAACTGGTGGAGGAACACTGCATGAAGGAACGCGAAGTACGTTTTTATAGTAATGCATTAAATATTACACCCAAATACCTGAACCAGATCTGCAAAGCCAATACGGGTGTTACAGCTTCGCAGTGGATACAGCGTTACACCAGGGAGCGGATTCTAGTCCTCCTTCGGGATAAGAACCTGAATATTTCCGAAATAGCCGATGAAATGGATTTTTCGAGCTATTCATTCTTTACCCGATATGTAAAAAAGCTATTGGGAGTAAGCCCAAGCGAATACAGGCAGCGGTTACAGGAACCGGCCGATAAATCAAAGAAAAAAAATAAGACCGCCCAAAAATGAGACGGTCTTATTTAACTTATGCAGTATAACCTTGTTTACTTCAAATTATCTTTGAAGAATTTTTCCAGTCTGTCGAACGGGATTTTATCTTTTTGGTCGTATAAATCCACATGGTCGGCATCAGGGACGATGACCAATTCTTTCGGCTGCAAAGCCTGTTTGTAAACATCTTCCGAATAATAGCGCGAGTGTGCATTTTCTCCCGCAATCAGCATAAGTGGACGTGGGGAAATCATATCCACATTGGTCATCATCGGGAAGCTGAAAAAGGACATCGGTGTGGTAGCCGTCCACGCTGTTGTGGAATTGATAGACCGTGGATGGAAGCCACGTGGTGTCCTGTAATAATCAAAGAATGCCTTTTGAACCGGGTCTGGATTTTCAGGCAAAGTTTCAGGAAGGACGCGATCTCCCTTTACCAGGCTACCTTTATCGTCAAACGGTACTTCATGGAAGCCTATCGCGGGTTTACCGTTCTCGGCATCCGCCCAGCGCTGCTGGCTTATGTAATCAATCACCTGTTGGCGTTGTTCTTTTGTGTAACTGTCTTTGTAGCTGCGGCTGATGCTCCGTGACATATCGTACATCGAAGCTGTAGCTACAGCCTTGATACGGCTGTCGCTGCCTGCCGCCGTAATGGCCATACCGCCCAGCCCGCATACACCTACTGCGCCGATCTTACTTCGGTCAACATTCTTCAACAGACCGATGTAATCAACGGCCGCACTGAAATCTTCGGTAAAGATATCGGGCGATCCTACGTTCCGGACATCCCCGCCGCTTTCTCCTGTAAATGATGGGTCAAAAGCTAAGGTCACGAAACCACGTGAGGCCAGCTCGTTTGCATAAAAACCGGAGGATTGCTCCTTGACTGCACCAAAAGGACCACTTACTACCAAAGCGGGAAGTTTCTGGTTATCTCTGTTTTTGGGTGTATATAAATCTCCGGTTACCGGAATGCCGTAACGGTTCTTGAACGTTACCTTCTCCCGTGTTACGCCGTCATTCAGTTTGAATGTATAGGTATCTTCTGCGTTATCCATTTTTTCTGATTTTTGAGGTTGTTCCTTCTTATCTTCCGTTTTCTGCGGCTGTTGGCACGCTCCTAATGCCGTCAGGATGGCCATCATTATTATCGTTAATTGTTTCATTGCTATCCTCTTTTAAGTTGTTAAAATTATTTCAAAAATGATGCCTTCATACTGTTATCCGGTTTTATAACGGCTACGTTGTCCCATCGCAACCGATTTGTACTAGGTACCGGTCCACTATTTTTCCACCTTTTGCTGTTCGGAGGCCGGGTAACGGTCACCGACGATAGGAATATTTGCCACTGCCGTTTCAAGTTCCTTCCATTCCTGGGGGGTAAAAGTAAATTCCGCTGTTCTCAGGTTTTCTTCCAAATGGGAGAGTTTGGTCGTTCCGGGAATTGGAACGATGAACGGAGCCTTTTGAAGCAACCATCCCAATGCGGCCTGCGAGGGAGTGATGCCCCTTGTACGTCCGAATTTATTCAGCTCTTCCACAATCCTAAGGTTTGCCCGTATCGCTTCGGGAGTGAACCGGGGCAGGATATTACGGTTGTCGTTGCCCGAATTGAAACTGGTATATTCGTTGATGGCACCGGTGAGAAAACCACGGTTTACCGGGCTATACGGAACAAAGCCGATACCCAGTTCTTCACATACGGGCAGCACTTCTTTTTCTACTTCACGCCACATCAGATGATATTCGCTCTGTATGGCCGTAACGGGCTGCACAGCATGTGCTTTGCGGATCGTTTCTGCCGAGACCTCACAAAGGCCAAAACGCTTTACCTTTCCTTCGGCAATAAGATCTTTCACGGTTCCTGCCACGTCTTCAATGGGGACATTGGGGTCCATGCGGTGCTGGTACAGCAGCTCTATCACATCAATTTTTAGGCGTTTTAAAGATGCTTCCACCATCTCGCGGATACGTTCGGGGCGGCTGTTTAGTCCGCCTCGGGGTTCATTTATCCTGTTTCCGTCATAATTGTAGCCAAATTTCGTAACAATAGAAATTCTATCTTTGAACTGGCTCAATGCTTCTCCGGCCAGCTCCTCATTGGTAAACGGCCCGTAATTCTCGGCCGTATCAAAAAAGGTAACACCACGCTCCACAATCTGGTGGAGCAGCTTTATCATTGCTTTTTTGTCGGGGTGGATGCCCCGGTGGTGGTTCATTCCCATTACCCCAAACCCTAAAGCCGAAACCTCCATAGCGGCGCTGCCTTTTCCCAGGGTACGACGCTCGGTAATGATAGGCATGCTGTTTTTATCTTTACTTTCGGCTGAAGGTGTTGTTTTCTTTTCCGTGCATCCTTGTACCAACACCGCAGGAACGCAGGCGGCCGCACCAAAAAAGGTGGCACTCTTTAAGAAGTCCCGGCGGTTGGTAGAGTGATTGATCTCTTTATTCTGAAGTTCTGTTTTATTATTCATATCTTTTGTTTTTGCTGATTCTATTTTAGTGCCGTTGTAACGGCCAAAAAGAGAATCACTGATAAAAAAGTCCGCTGGACCATAGCGAAGCCAAAGCACCGCATCAGGTATCCGCCTGTTCCGAACACGTTCGGTTTTGCGGACGGCTTAAAATACCCGCCGATGGAAAACGGATGATTGACCTTAATTTTTAGCCTTGTTGTATTCTTCGTCTGTAACGGGCTCCATCCACTCGACAATTCCTTTTTCTGTGTTGGGGACGATATACAATTGCTGTAAACCCACATCATGACTGGCCCCATGCCAATGCTTTACATTGGGCGGACATTTGACAACATCACCTTTTTTGATGATTTCTATAGGTTGTCCTTTAATTTGGTGGTAACCAACTCCATCAGTAATAATCAATATCTGCCCGGAAGGGTGCGTATGCCAATTGCTTCTTGCACCGGGTTCAAAGTAAACATTGCCTGCGACTGTCGTGTAAATGGAATCTTCGCTGACCAATCCAAAAGGATATGCATTTCCGGTAAATAGATCTTTGGAACCCGGTTCTCCTTTTGGAAAAATAAAATCAGTTTCTTTTTTGCCGGTTTGTATGCTTTCCTGTGCCGCGTCCTTCCTGGTCTGGTTGCAGGCCGTCAATGCAAAAAGACCTGCTGTGAGGACTGCAAACAAAATTTTTTTGATCTGTGTTTTCATGAATTTGTGTTTTATAATTTAACTTAAAACCAACTGTTATTTCCTTTAATCCAATGTGGATGACTAAGGATGGGCTCTAAGTCACCCTTTAATTCCACATGGTACAAATGTAACCACTAAAAAAAGTTTCTATGTTACATATTTTACAGCAATAATGTCACATATCAAACTTTAGACATTGCGTTTTTTTAGATCTATTGCAGATCCTTTTTCATCAATTTTTCAAACTTTCCATATCAATAACAAAACGATACTTAACATCGCCTTTCAAGAGACGTCCATAAGCCGAATTTATATCCTGCATTTTTATAAGTTCGATATCAGATACAATGTTATGCTGTCCGCAGAAATCAAGCATCTCTTGCGTTTCTGCAATACCCCCGATCATTGAACCTGAAAAACTTCTACGTGCGGGTATCAGGCTGAATGGAGCAACGGGAAGCGGATTTTCAGGAGCACCGACAAGCGTAAGTTGCCCATCCCTTTTCAGCAAGGCCAGATACGCGTTTATATCATGTTGAGCAGATACACAATCCAGTATAAAATGTAGCGTACCAGCATTATTCTTCATCTGCTCTTCATCTGTAGAGCGTATTACCTCGTCTGCTCCCAAACGTTTGGCGTCTTCTATTTTTGAACTGGAAGTCGTGATTACCACCACATACGCTCCCATAGCTTTAGCTATTTTTACACCCATATGCCCCAATCCGCCAATGCCGACAATACCCACTTTCATTCCTACACCGATATTCCAATGTCTTAGTGGCGAGTAGGTGGTAATGCCTGCACATAGTAACGGGGCTGTCGCTGCCAGATCCAAATTTTCAGGGATATGTAACACAAAGTCTTCGTCCACCACTACCCGTTCAGAATAGCCACCAAAGGTTTGCTCGTTCAAATATCTCTCATGTCCGTTATAGGTCTGGACATTTCCGGCCTCGCAATATTGCTCCAATCCTTCCTTACAACTTTCACACTCTCTGCAACTATCCACCATGCAGCCAACTCCTGCAAGGTCGCCTACTTTGAATTTGGTAACATTGTCGCCCACTTTCGTAATACGTCCTACAATTTCATGTCCGGGTACGTTCGGGTAAACCGTTCCGTGCCATTCGTTGCGTGCAGTGTGTAAATCAGAATGACAAACGCCACAATATAAGATGTCTATTTCCACATCCTTTGCCGTTACTTCGCGGCGTTTGATGCTTAACGGTTTTAAATCTTCGGTGGGAGCTTCTGTCCCAAACGCTTTTACAATCTGTGTATTCATATAATTTCTTTTTATAAATGTTGCTATTTTAGAATAAGTGTTATTCGTCAGTTATTTAAGTCCTTCTGAAGAGCCAGTTATGAAAATTCTTGCCATTTGCTTAGATTCCTGCCTACTTATTTTTCTGATATTGGCGAAGCCATATCTATCTGATCACAAACGTTATTTTATAAGGTTTGACCGCCATCCGCTACCAGCGTATGGCCAGTGACAAATGCTCCTGTATCTGTACACAACCAGAGCACTGCACTAGCAATCTCTTCGGGTTTTCCCATTCTGCCTACAGGCTCCTGGGCGATAACGTTTTTGCGACCCTCATCCGTGTTACCCGTAAATCTGTCCATCATCGGGGTATCAATAATGCCCGGAGCAACAACATTGATGCGGATTTTATCAGCCGCATAATCCAGCGCGGCAGATTTGGTCATCCCGATGACCGCGTGCTTCGTAGCGGCATAAACAGCTTGATCCTTAAACCCTTTCACACCTGCACCGGAAGAAGTGTTTACAATTACGCCCCCGCCGTTTTTCAACAATAAGGGGATTTCGTATTTCATACCGAGGAAGACGCCTTTCAGGTTAATGTTTACCAGTCTGTCAAATTCTTCTTCGCTTGTTTCCGCCAACAGAGAATGCGGCTGCTCAATACCCGCATTGTTGAACGCAAAGTCGAGTTTGCCAAAGATTTCTATTGTTTTGCCCAAAGCGTTTTTTATATCATCGGCTTTTTGTACATCGCAGGTCACGGCAATCGCATCGCCGCCCTGTTTCTTGATAGTGTTTACAGCCTTTTCATTGTCGGCTTCCGTCCTGCCTGCAATGACAACTTTTGCTCCGTGATTTGCAAAAGCAAGTGCAGTTGCAAAACCAATCCCTGTTGCACCGCCTGTAATAAACGCAACCTTTCCTTTGAACTGGTCGCCAAATTGTACTGTTGTATTTTTATTTTCGGCCATAGTTTTATATTTTAAATGTTAAACGTTTTTCAACTTACTTAAGTTTTCGGTACAAGGTTGATGACCTGTACTTCGTTAAATGTTCCCAATCTCATCCACGGACCAAAGGTTCCTGCTCCCTGTGATACCAATAGCGTGGTTTCGTCTATTTGGTGTTGTCCTTTAGACAGGGGAAATCTGTACCGGATAATGGCAGTGCCGGGAAAGAACTGGCCTGCGTGCGTATGCCCTGAAAGCATCAGGTCAGCCCCGCCGTCGGCTACATACTGCATACCTACCGGACTATGGTGTACCACAACCGTAGGCTTGTTGTTGTCCCTGACGATTTTTGGCAGTTCTTCCTTAATGGTCAGGTCGTTCACAATGTGGGCATCGTATGTTTCCCGGTCTGCGTTCATATACTCCAAGCCTATCAACTGTATGTCATGTGTTTCTATCATTTCACTTCGTACGATCTTTATGCCTGCATCTTCGATTAACTTCAACGCTTTATCCGTGTCCATATAGAACTCATGGTTGCCTGTGGTAAAATACTGCTCGGCCTCTACAGTCTTGAAAAGGTTGAACAGTTCGGGTTTGAGTGCAATATCGCTGTCTACTAGGTCGCCATTGTATAGTACGATGTCCGGTTTTTCCTCTTCGATTACCTGCAATATTTTTTTCAGATACGCTTCGCCCCTTTGCGTTCCTAAATGAATGTCGGGCAAGTGAATGATTTTAACTGCCCTATCTAATCCTGTAACGGGCAGGTGATGGTAGGTGGTGGTAAATGATAAGGCATTGACAAATCCCCAAGCGACAAGAATGGCGGATAATGAAATGCCGATGATCCCGATCGGACGTTTGGGCAATCGTTTCAGTAATTGCAGGGGATGTGTCAAGAGCAGGAAAAAAACCAAGCACATTAAACAATATGGCTGTAAAGGGGTTGTCATTGGTGTAAATCCCTTTGTTCAGGATGAGCATATATGCACCGAATATCAAAGCCACCGCAAACCGCCACAGCCATACTTTACGCACAACGGAAAGTTGTCGCAACCTATATGGAATATACCATATAGAAATGAGCATTAAGGCCCAAGCTATTATCGTCAATATCATATTTGTTCTCTTTATTTTTCATTTCGCTGTTCTTAAATTCCCTTAAGGATTTTTGCTGGAACTCCGCCTACGACCATATTGTCCGGAACGTCTTTTGAAACAATGGCTCCGGCAGCAACTACTGCATTTTCGCCAATGGTTACACCTGGCAATATGGTTGCTCCCGCACCGATCCAGGCGTTCTTTTTGATGTGAATTCGCCCAGGAACAAGTGCTTGTCTATCCTCTGGAGAGATAGGGTGCCCTTCTGATAATAAACTAACATTGGGAGCTATCAAAACATTGTCTTCTATGACAATACCCCCCAAATCAAGCATTGTGCAATCGAAATTGATAAAAACGTTTTTCCCGATTTTGGTGTTCTTCCCATAATTGATGTTCAATGGAGGAAATATTGTTGTGCTTTCTTCTATTTCGTTACCAGTAATCTGGCTTAACAATTCCCTGATTTCTGTTGAGTCAGACGAATTATTCATCTGCACCATCAATTTCCTGGTAAGAAACGAAGCTTCACGCATTCTATAGGCTTCTGGGTCGCTTGGCAGAATGGTTTCACCGTTTCTCAATCGCTCAAATATATCTTTCACTGTATTTTCCATTTTATTATTCTATTGATTATAATACAAAATTAAAAAGAAAACGCCGCAGTGACCTTACTAGGAAGCTCAAATACCTTTTCTTAAAAGCTCATCTCATATTTCCGTTGATGAAAAGTTCTAATTAAAACTTAGAATAAATCACGGGTGACTTAAAGGCCTTTTACGCTTTCTTTTCTTCATCTGGTTTGCAAAAGCCAGCTCGTCGTAATCTTCGCCTTGTGCATCGGGAAGCAACCCGCCGAATCCTTCAATTAAGCCCTCTTCGTGTTTTTCAGAAGTATTCAGGAAGTCGAATAATTGATGAGGTTTTTCCACTGGTAATTCTACCGTATCATTTAATCGGTATATTTTTGATTGTTGTATGATATGCTCATTAATCTTCGGTTTGATGTTATTGTTCCAATAATCATCAAACGTATTTGCAGAAAGTTCTTTTCCTAATCTTGAACCGTTCCAAACCGTTTTGGAATTGTGGTCAATAAATGTTATCCCGTAAATACGTCCCGTGTCATTTCTACGTACCATGACATTAATGCCCTGTTCGGTTAGTTTCCTTTTAAAAGCCATCTCGTCATTTGTTGATTTCAGGGCAATGGTTACCGCTGCTTTAATGGTTGGCCTTATGGGGTGGTCTGTTAACTTTTCTTTGCATTTCGCAAAATGTAATTCTAAAACTGGAAACCCTGCATTCTTGCCGAACAGAGAAGCCTTGAACGGATGTCCGGTTCTTTCTCCTTTTTCATTTAATGGAATATATAATAAACCTTGTTGCATTTTACCATGTAGTTCGCCCTCTACTTTTTCAGTGGTTACATTGAATAGTGAAAGCAGCGCATTATATTCACCCAAAGTCTGAAACTGGTAATACTGAAGCAAGTGGCGGACAACTGAAGCAATCTGACTCTTTACATCGCCCGCCCGATAATCAACCGGACGGAAGATCCTATCATTCTGCTGGTGCTCTTTGTTTGTGGCCGGTATCAGCCTATACTTATTTTCCAAATCTCGGCACACTTTCATAGACCGTCTTTTCTCGAATTTATCTGGAATTTTCACCCCTCCTTCATCTACGCAAACTGATACAATGTGGATATGGCTACGGTCTATATCAGTATGCTTGAACACCACAAAAGGCTGTTCGCCATAACCCATTTCCCGCATGTATATTTCGGCCATTCCCCTAAACCTATCATCACTTACTTCATCTTTTGGATCAGGGTTAAGTGAAATATGCAACGTATGCTTTTCTGTATTTCGGTTAGCGACGAGATACGGCTCGAAAGATTGTTTTAATTGTGCAACCGAATACTGTCCATTTGATGTTTCAATTATCTTATTAGTAAACAGAATTTGTCCGTTTTCTTTCTCCACTTTTAACTGATTGTATGCCAGAGCACCGTATAGATTACTGCTTCTTCCGATTTTCGCTACCATTTCTAATGCTGTTTTTCAGGTGTTTTGTATCAAATTCTTCTGTTAACTGAACAATTTTTTTGCATAATACTGCCATTTCAATCGTCTGTTTTTCTAGTTTGTACAGAAAAGCTGCCGCCTTTTTCTCCGAAAAATGTCGGTACAACAACTTCACTACCTGATTATAATTCACGCCTACGGATCGGAATTGGCTGTGAAACGACGTTAACCGCATATAAAAATCAACCGTCCCTTTGTCAATTTTGACCGCTTTCATTTCCTTACTAAACAGCAGAGAAATGATAAACTTTGCTTTATTGGGCATTCCCGATGATTCAAAAAGCGATAAAAGTTTGGCGTTTTCCTCTTCTGTAAGACGGAAAACGTGGCGATGGATGCTTGGGTCGGTCTTAGCTCTCCGTCCGCCCTTACTCCGTTTTTTGTTAGTGTTCTCGTTCATCATAAATCCATTTTTAAATCCACACAAAAACCCTGACTTCGGAAGGTCTTTCTAAGCCCCTGCGGGCAAGTTGTTTTGAGGCACTAACTCGGTTTCGAGTGCCTCAAAACACAACTTGCCGTGTTCCGGTGAACACAAAAATCCGCCCTGGGGGCGGATTAAATAAAACAGGGAAAAACGGCTCTTGGCCGTTCAACTTATTACCGTATTTACCAAGATGCTTTTGCATAAGCCTGTTATAAAAATTCATTTTACAAAGTAAAACCCTCTCTTGGAGAGTATTGCTAAGCAATACCCGGACAAACACCGCCTTTGCACGCCAAACACTACCACTCTCATAAAAGCACATAGGTAACTGCATTTATTTGTACCTGTAATCAGATGTAGGTAGGTAGAGATGTTGGCAGGTAGTTTCTGAGTTACGGCTGTATTTATCTACGCAGCGATGCAGATAACAAAGTGAGAATATACATAAGCAGTTAATCCTGCCCATAGATATAAATGCAGGTATTCCGGTAAATAACTGCTTGCAGATTAGCATATATACCGATGCGCAAATGTAATTGAACAGGTATCCCGCTATGCACATCGCTACCTGAAATTGTATTGACATACCGGAGTAGTCAATTAGGGAAATACAGGCGCAACCTGGTGAGCAAGTAGCCGCAAAATCACCTGCATGCAGATAGAGGAAGATAACTACCGGCATAATTGCCTGCGTAGATAAGTAAGGATAAGTAATTAAAAACAGTAAGAAATGAGAACAGAAAACAAACCCGTATTCATTGCCTTTTCCTCCCAAAAGGGAGGTGTGGGCAAAAGCACTTTTACGGCACTTGCCGCCAGTACGCTGCATTATCGCCTGGGCTATAATGTTGCCGTATTCGATGCAGATTTTCCACAGCACAGCTTAGTGAAAATGAAAACCCGGGACCTGGCGATGGTCATGGAAAACGAGGTGCTAAAGAGGATGGCCTATACACAGTTTACAACCATCAACAAAAGGGCCTATCCCATCATGCAGCATAAAGCCGAAGGTGTACTGGAGGCAGCACATGACTTTTTGCAATCCGCAACGGTTCCCATAGATGTCGTCTTCTTTGACCTTCCCGGAACGGTAAACACACCCGGTATTTTGAAAGCGCTTGCAGGGATGCACCACATCTTCACGCCTATAACCGCTGACCGTGTAGTAATGGAAAGCACGCTCATTTTTACGCAGTTGATGCGGGATGTCATTATGAAAAAAGGAGAAACGTCTATTGAAACCATCAACCTGTTCTGGAACCAGGTCGATGGCCGTGAACGCTCGCCTTTATACGCCATCTATAACAAGCTTATTGATGAGTTGGGATTTAGCCTGATGAGGAGCAGCATCATGAACAGTACCCGTTTCAGAAAAGAAAGCGAGATGGATACCAAATCGGTTTTCCGCTCCACTTTAATGCCTCCGGAAAAAAATCTGATGAAGACTTGCCGGTTAGACCAGTTTATGACAGAATTTCTAAACATTATTCAATTATAACCCGATGGAAAAAGATAATAAAAGAAAAGTCACCCCCGAGATCAACGAAGAGCTGATGATGGATATGATGGCCGATGGCGTTAAAAAGGAAGGATTAAAACCTCCAGTTGAGGAACTTGAACCTTCAGCAGAAACAATGCGGGAAAAAACTGCAATAAAAGAGCGCAGCAGAGCCAAAAAAGTGAATGATACAGCTTATGAAACTATATTTTTCAAAAAAACCGAAACGAATGCCCGCGATGGCAAAACGGTATATATCCAGCCCGACTTTCATGAAAAATTATCCCGGATCGTTCAGGTTATCGGTGAGGATAAGCTGACGATCTATGCTTATCTGAACAATGTACTGGAGCACCACTTTCAGGAATTTGGCGAGCAGATCACTAAAAGTTTTAACGAAAAGTATAAACCCATTTTTTAGTTATGGAAATTGTAATTGTGATATGTCTGCTGATAGTCATTGCCCTGCTCTTAGAGGATAAGATTGCTCTTAGGAAAAAGACAAAGCAAAAGCGAATGCAAGAAAAAACAAATCCTCATCTGCCTGATATTATGGGGCAGCCAAAACTGGAAAAAAGACTTTCGGTGCCAAACACCGCCTCTGAACGCCATATTGTAGAACCAGCGGTTAATCCCGATAATTTAGACATTGAATACGACCAAAATGAAAGTGTAAATATTCAGATTCCGCAGGAAGAACTGGACGAAGTTTTCAGCAATATGCCTGACTTGGAGGAAGAGGAAGAAGAATGGAACAGGTATGGAATATCCGTAGGCGATAACGGTTTAGCCCAGGGAGTTACCTTCGATGAACTTAGCACCGTGGGGATGCTACTTCAAAAAGAGAAATTGGAGCCATCTCAAAAGGAAACAGCGATAGCCATAGTTCAAAAAATACAGGGAACCGAATTATTCAGTCTGCTGGAAAATTCCGTGGAAAGTGCTTCACGTAGTATCCATCTGTTGGGTATCGCTCGTCATAGCGTATGCAAAGGCATCCTGTACAACATTTTTGAATACGGTGGACACTTCATCTTCCGCACCTTTTTTCAGTAAATCCAATGTTTCCTTATTCGGACAGAGTGCCAATTGGATTAATTTTCTTACTTCTTGGTCTGTTACCTTTACTTTCGTCCACTCGTTAAAAATGTCCTCTAACTGATTGCTCAATGTGTTCGCCAATCCCATAATCTTGTGAGCGTTCTCGATACGCTGTTTTGCTCCTGAAGTATGTTTGATACGGACAACATTTGTCATATTGCGAAGTGAAGCGTTAAGGGTATTTTGGCATACGATACGGACAGGCGTAAACGCTGCGGTAATGCTTCCGCTACCATCGTGCGAAGTCGTGAGGAAGATATATTTCTCGGTCACGTCATCACTATTGCCTACTCGGATATAGTCGGGCAGTTTGGCTGTGATAAATATGCGTTCTCCATTACCTAACGCTCCTGCGGTTTCGTACAGAATACCCTCGCCACCGCCTACGATAGCATCAAAGAAATTAAAGGCTTCACGGTTTTGTACGATATGGTAATCTCTGCCCACTACGCCTAATACTGCATTGTTATCGGTACGGATATTGGCAAAATAGTTGGGTACTTCCAATTCGTTACTGCCTATCTCTATACCGTTAGCCGTTTCAGTAATACCCGAACCTTTGGTAAATAGTGGAGATTTTACAACCTCATAATCTAACCCTGCGTGTTTTATAGCTTCTTCGCTTGTCGGGTATTGCTCTACAATTTGCCCCAAGCCATGCCATGCCTTTTGTTGTACGCTAAAGAATGAATAACGTCCTGTTTTCTCGTTGAAATTGATATTATGTGCCATGATTTTGAAATTTTAAATTGTTTGAAAATGAAGGATTGAATACTTATTGTTAAAATGGGAGGTCATCCTCTGTACCGTTGTTACTTGTTTCTGTGGTAGCTTGTATCGTTTCACCCTTTCTGCCACCTCCAAGCGGTTTGATATTGGAGGTATGGAAGTTTAAACCTGCCTTTGGTTCTCCGTCCTTGCTTACCCACGCTCTTGTGCTTACCCTGCCTGATAGTTCTACCAATAGTCCTTTGGTGAGCATCTTCGCTACGTTTGGGGTTAGCCAAAATGAGCAGTCGAAAAAGGCGGTTTGTTCTACTCTGTCGCCCTGTTTTGTTTTGTAGCTGTCGTTTACCGCTACTGAAAAGTTTACGACCTGTTTGCCGTTTGACGTTGTGCGTACTTCCGCATCCCTTGTCAGTCTTCCTGTGATGTTCATGATTTCTGTTGTTTAAAAGTTTTACATTTTGTTCTGTTCGCTTTTCTCTTTTTCCTGCTGTGGCTTGCTCCGCCTCGCTTCGCAAATCATTTTTCCAAAAGAAAAACCGGAAAAAAGAAAGCAGTCAAACAATGGGTGGAATAAGGCGTAGGGCGTGCTATAAGTCCCGAAGGGTGGCAAACGAAGTGAAGACATTATGCGCACGCCATCGCCGCCGCCCGTTAACTTGGCTGCCTTTTTACCGGTTCTTGTGGAAAATGAATTACCGGTAATTACAATAATCTATTAGAAACTCCCGCAGTGAATGCGGTTCAGAAGATGAGGCAAAAGTTGACTGAAAACTTTAGAAATATGGAGGTAAAGGGTGCCACTGCTGGACAAATACTACCTCTGGATACCAATTCTTATCATCAGGCACAACTCTTTGATAATTTAAACTTCCAAAATTGTCAAGAGTAGTGAAAAAGATGAACAACAGCGCTTCAAGCAGCAAAATGACCCCTGAAAAACTCGTTAAGATGCTTAATGGAGAAGCAGAAGGTATGAGTCATGAGGACGCGGCAAAAGTGTTGTTGTTTTTAAAGAAGCTAGCCAGGATCGTGGTCATAAAATATTTGGAGAGATGAGAAAGAACAGGGAACCTATCGCTGATCTATATGTGCGTGTAAGTACCGATGAGCAAGCTGATAAAGGATATTCACAGCGGAACCAGGAGGAAATGTTACGTAAGTATTGCGATAACCATGCTATCGAAATCCGTAATGTCATTTATGAAGATCATTCAGCAAAGTCGTTCAATAGACCGGAATGGAAGAAATTGATCTCACATCTTAAAAGGAACAGGAACCGGATCGATTTGATTTTATTTACAAAATGGGATCGATTCAGCCGCAATGCAGGTGATGCCTATCAGATGATAAATGTACTTCGTGATCTTAATTTAGAGCCGCAGGCAATAGAACAGCCATTAGATCTTTCCATACCGGAAAACAAAATGATGCTGGCATTCTATCTTGCCGCACCTGAAGTGGAGAATGACCGTCGGGCTCTTAACGTATTCTACGGAATGAGAAGGGCAAAAAAGGAAGGACGTTATATGGGGCTTGCCCCTGTAGGTTATAAGAACAAGGTTGATGAAACAGGCAATAAGTACATTGAACCAAAAGAACCAGACGCATCAACTCTGCAATGGGCTTTTGAACAGATAGCAAAGGGGGTTTTTAATACCGCACAGATTTGGAAGAAGGCTAAAGAAAAAGGACTTAGATGCAGCAAGAATGCTTTTTGGCAACTCATCAGAAATCCCTTGTATTGCGGAAAGATATTCATCCCCCGATTTAAGGATGAGGAAAGTTATTTTGTAGAGGGTCAGCATGAAGCGATTGTTTCAGAAGAATTGTTTGATCGTGTGCAGGAAGTATTGGATGGACGTGGAAGAAAATACAGACCCAAAATACAGACGCAGCGGGAGTTTGCTTTAAAGGGTTTTCTTATATGTCCAAAATGTGGGAAACTACTTACTGCAAGTAAGTCGAAAGGAAGAAACCGATATTATATTTATTATCATTGTTATCGTGGATGTACCCACCGGGTCAACGCTGAACGGGTAACAAAGGCTTTTAATGATGAGTTGAAGAAGTATATCCCGAAAAAGGACATACACGCCGTCTATTACAGGATAATCGCTGAAGCCTATCATGAAATGACAAGCGACATCCAAGCTTCAAAAAAACAAATTCTGGGTCAAATAAATGAATTTGAAAAAAGAATGGCCCATATTAGGGATCTTCTGGCAATGGATAAGATAGAAGCATCAGACTACAACGATTTTAAGGCGCAATACAGTTCTACGATAGAACAATTGAATACAAAGCTGGATAGTCTTAACGGAAAGGTGCCATGTCTAGATGGACTTCTTTCTTTAGACCTGCTGGAACTTATGAGATTGGACAAGATATTGACGGAAGGCAACAACGAAGATGTACGGGCAATATTGAACATGATATATCCTGAAAAACTAACCTTTAATGGCAATGGATTTTCAATTGGAAAATTAAATGTAGCACTTAGCTATAGTTATGACTTTAATTTGCGGCCTGCTGTTCAGAAAGAAATGTGATGGTCTATATTTTTAGAATACTTTTTTTTAGCATCTTTTTTCGGGATGCTTTTTTTGTGCTTTTGATCAATCTTATTGTATCCTGTCACAGATACAAAACTCACTGATTTAGATCGCTTTAAATGAAAATTATGTTGATTTACCTAACCCGTATTTCATCAAAAACAGTTAACTTAGTGCCAATGAAAGCCAATCAATGCCACAATGTGACACCTATTTGTGGCGAATATGTTTTCCTGTCTTCTCTGATGGGTTGGCTGTAAATATTCAAGGAGTATATTAAAGATTAATAGATTACTCCTAAGTAAGTTTAATTGTTATAAATTTTGGATAGAGATGGTATATATCGCTGATTTGTACGTTCGGGTAAGTACGGACGAACAGGCCGACAAAGGCTATTCACAAAGAAACCAGGAAGAGATGCTGCGCAAGTATTGCGAGACCCATTCCATAATGATACGGAATGTTATTTACGAAGATCATTCTGCAAAATCCTTTAACAGACCTCAATGGAAAAGTCTGGTGCAAAGTCTAAAGCAGAGAAAGAGCAACGTTAACTTGATATTGTTTACAAAGTGGGATCGGTTCAGCCGAAATGCGGGAGATGCCTACCAGATGATTAACGTGCTGCGTGCTCTTGGTGTGGAACCGCAGGCGATAGAACAACCACTGGATCTTTCGATACCGGAAAATAAAATGATGTTGGCGTTTTATCTTGCCGCTCCGGAGGTAGAAAATGACAGACGGGCATTAAATGTCTTTCATGGTATGAGAAGGGCACGGAAAGAGGGCCGGTATATGGGACTGGCACCTGTGGCCTATATTAACAGGACGGAGGAAAATGGAAAAAAATATATTGCTCCGCTGGAGCCGGATGCTTCGATATTAAAGTGGGCATTTGGAGAGATTGCCAAAGGTATGTTTAATACGGAACAGATATGGAAGAAGGCTAAAGAAAAGGGATTAAAATGTAGCAAAAACGCGTTCTGGCAGGTAATACGAAACCCACTTTACTGCGGTAAGATTTTCATACCTCAATTCAAAGACGAAGAAAGCCGTTTCGTTCAGGGCCAACATGAACCCATTATATCGGAAAATCTGTATTATGAAGTACAGGATGTCCTTGATGGGCGTGGAAGGAAATACCGCACAAAGATCAAGACAGTGGATGAGTTCCCCATGAGGGGCTTTTTAACCTGTCCTGAATGTGACAAATTGTTAACAGGAAGCAAGTCAAAAGGACGAACAAAATATTATTCCTATTACCATTGCGTTGGCACATGTAAGCATCGGACAAATGCTGAGGTAGTAAACAATGCAATTTTGGAAGATATTATGAGCTTCGTCCCGACGATTCATGATACGGCTTTCTATCAGGAGCTGATCACTAAGGAATATTTAGATAAGACTAATGAAGTTCAATTTGAAAAAAAGGAGATTCTGCTTCAGATAAAAGATTATGAAGGTCGGCTTTCGCACACAAGGGATCTTCTTGCAACCCGTCAGATAGACCCCGACGATTACCGTGATATGAAATCACAGTACAGTACGAAAATATCAACTCTGGAATCCCAATTGACAAGGCTTAATAACGATGTTGACAATGTTCAAAGTCTTATTAAAAGGGGTGTCAGAAAGGTTTTTGAAATTAAGGAAGCGCTAAAAGATAGTTGTATATCTGAAATAAGAAAGGATATTGGTTCAATTTATCCTGAAAAAGTCGTTTTTCAAGAAAGCAAAGTTCGAACCACTCGGCGCAACGAATTTATTCAGTATATCAACCTGATTAATAAAAAGTTACGACAAAATAAAAACGGGACAAAAATAGATTTTTCTACTTTGTCCCGTCAAGTCGGGGTGGCAGGATTCGAACCTACGACCTCCACATCCCAAATGTGGCGCGATACCGGGCTACGCTACACCCCGAAAAGGTATCACCTTTGTTTGTGTGGCACAAATATACGTTTATTACAATTTATTTGCAAATGAAAACTACAAAATTAAACTAACCTATTGTTTCATTGCGACATACTCTTTGCCTGAACCACATATAGCGCTCCTTTACACAATCAAACCCAATGCTATTCCCAATAGCTGTTACTTCTATAAGGCGCTCAGCTGTTAATCATAATCTTTTTGACCTATCAACTGTAGCATGTTCGGATATGAACATGAAGTGTTCGAATCCAAACACTCAGATCACAAAAATAAAACACACAATCTACTGATTAAAAACACTTTAACCCTTTGACAGCTTTTTTGAAATTGATCCATTGAACATTTTTTCAAAAATAGAAATCAGGCTATCCTTCAACAGGACTGATTACCATAAGGTCACAATGAACACTTATAAAGAAAAGTATGATAAAGAACTATTTCCAAATCGCCTGGAGAAACCTTATTAAAAATAAAGTTTTTTCCTTTATCAATATTCTTGGCTTAACAATAGGCATCACCGTCTGTGCAATGATATTCCTATTTATTGCCAATCAGTTTAGTTTTGATAAGTTTCACAGCCAAGGTGACCGGATTTATCGGGTCATGCGTGGTTTTGACAACACCAAAGACCGCGCTCCTTATTTATCTGCACCCTATGCCACTGCCTTATTAACCGATTATCCCGATGTTATCGAAAAAGCTGTAACTGCATTTGGTAAAGTAGCTCCTTTATACCCTTTTGAATACAGCTTTTTGGATCAGAAATTCGACACGCTTTACAAAACCGATCTGAGGCAACAACGTATACTCAATCTTTTTTCCGGATTGGCCATATTTATCGCTTGCCTGGGCTTATATGGTTTAGCCTCCTTTACGGCCGCCAAACGAAACAAAGAGATCGGAATCCGAAAAGTGCTGGGCGCTTCGGTATCGGGCGTTACTACGTTATTGTCCAGAGATTTTATAAAACCCGTATTAGTTGCCTTGATAATTGCCTCGCCGATTGCCTGGCTGGTCATGAACAAATGGTTGGAAGATTTTGCTTACCGCATCCAAATCCAATGGTGGTTGTTTGTACTCTCGGGACTGATAACAATAGGTATCGCACTGATTACGGTAAGCTGGCAGGCCATTCGAGCAGCCGTAGCTAATCCGGTAAAAAGCTTGCGGGACGAATAATAGACAACAAAAAAAGCTCGACGAATGTCGAGCTTTTAAGTCGGGGTGGCAGGATTCGAACCTACGACCTCCACATCCCAAATGTGGCGCGATACCGGGCTACGCTACACCCCGAAAAGGTATCACCTTTGTTTTGTGTGGCACAAATATCTAATCATTTTTTGACTTTGTCAACAGTCGGCCAAAAAATAATCATTAACCAACTGATTGATTGCATACTATTTTTACAGGAGCAATATCTTCTCTAGCATTTACTCGTCGAAAACTTCAGCTAAAATGACACGTAAAGGAATATTCAAAATATCTTTAAATTATCCAATTCATTTTCATATCTTTGCATCCGATTTGAATATCAGTCAATAGTTTTTTAAAAAAGTATTTTTATATTCAGAAAATAAGTCGTAATATTGCATTCCGATTTTTACAGGATATAAATCGTTAATAATTACTCGAAATCATGGATTTAGTAAAATTTGTAGAAGAACAAGCGGTAGTAAAGAATGAAATTCCCGCTTTCAAAGCTGGAGATACCATCAGCGTTCATTATAAAATTCGCGAAGGAAATAAAGAGCGTGTACAGGTGTACCAAGGTGTAGTAATTCAATTAAACAGCGAAGGTGCTAACGCTACTTTTACCGTTCGTAAAATCTCAAACGGTGTAGGTGTTGAACGTATTTTCCCTGTAAACTCACCAAACATTGAAAAAATTGTAGTAAACAGCTACGGTAAAGTTCGTCGCGCGAAATTGTTCTATTTACGCGGCCTTACTGGTAAAGCTGCTCGTATTAAATCGAAAAGAATCTAATTACGACTACCACGGCATAAAAAAAGGCTTTGAAATCATTCAAAGCCTTTTTTTATGCTCTATAGATTTTCTTTTTAATTCCCAAGCCTAATCACCAACTTCCTTCTGTAATAAATTTAGGATAATTATATCTTGCTCTTTAAAATAGCCTGCTCTTTTTGCCGCGCTAAAACATTTTACTTACTTTTAATACCATATTATCTCCACCTTATTTTTGGCACGAATAATTAAACTATATATCGATGAGAACTATCTCTTTTATCCTTATTTTTATTATCTATCCGAACTTTGCTTTCGCACAGCGGAATGTAAATGAATTTCTTCAATTACAGTCGCAGCCTCAAGTGTATTATGTGCAACCCATAACTGATGTTATTACTATAGATGGAAGAGACAATGAAGATTCGTGGTCTAAAGCCGTATGGACAGATTCATTTAAGGATATTGAGGGATCACAAAAACCTCATCCTGTATTTGACACAAAAGTCAAGATGCTCTGGGACAAGGAAAACCTATACATATTTGCTAAGCTCGAAGAGCCTCATATTAAAGGATATTTAAAACAAAAGGACACCATCATTTATCATGACAATGACTTTGAGATTTTTATTAAGCCAAATTTACTATCTCCGGAATATATAGAGATTGAAGTAAATGCTTTAAATACGGTCATGGATCTTTTGATGACTAAACCGTATCGCTTTGGTGGTAAGGCTAATCTAAATTGGGACACAAAAGATATTGAAAGTGCCGTTTATCATGCCGGCACAATCAACAACCCAAAAGATAAGGATGAATATTGGACGGTGGAAATGAAGATACCGGTTAAAAGTCTAAAATACTTTGGCGAAGGAGATCAGATTAAGGCCAATGAGATCTGGAAGATAAATTTCTCCCGCGTTCAATGGCATTATGATAATAGGGAAACAACGTATAGCAAGAAAAAAGACGATACTGGAAAGACTCTTGCCGAGGAGAACTGGGTATGGTCTCCTATTGGGCTTGTTAACATGCATTATCCTGAACGATGGGGGCATATCAAATTTATCGATAGTGCAGCTCAGCTATTTATCGACGAGCAATTCTTATCTCTTGAAAAAATGGCGTGGAATATTTCTTATTTACAACAAATCTATAGAAACGATAAAAAACGCTATGCGACATCTATTCTAGAACTGAGCAAACTATATCCTGAAATTCTGAATGAGCGGAAAAAATATGACATCATATTTTCAAATAGTAATAATTTCTATCGTGTTGAAATCAAGTCAAAAACAACACCTACATTAAAGACAACTATAGATAGCCGGGGTAATATTTATTTTTAATTTAATTATTAGAGCAATCTTCAATGCTAATTTTTAATAATAATTGCTACCTTTGTATCCCGTACATAAAGCAACTATTATTGGTCATTTTGACCACATAAAATTGAAAATCCTTTAATTGTTATGACTAAATATATTTTTGTTACGGGCGGCGTTACTTCGTCGTTGGGGAAAGGTATTATTGCTGCCTCCCTTGCTAAACTTCTCCAAGCGCGTGGCTATAAAGTTACCATTCAAAAATTTGATCCTTACATTAACATTGATCCAGGAACATTAAATCCATATGAACATGGTGAATGTTATGTGACTGAAGATGGTGCCGAAACTGACCTTGACTTGGGTCATTACGAGCGTTTCTTGAATGTCCCTACCTCACAAGCAAACAATGTCACAACAGGCCGCATCTATCAACACGTTATCCAACAGGAACGTGAAGGTGCATATTTAGGAAAAACCGTTCAAGTAATTCCGCATATCACAGATGAGATAAAACGCAGAATGCAATTGCTGGGAGAGTCTGGTCAATATGATATTGTGATCACCGAATTAGGAGGAACTGTTGGTGATATTGAATCTTTACCCTTCGTGGAAGCAGTAAGACAACTCCGTTGGGAATTGGGAGCCAATAATTCGTTGGTTATCCATTTGACTTTGGTTCCATATTTGGCTGCTGCTGGCGAGCTGAAAACAAAACCTACTCAGCACTCTGTTAAAACATTATTGGAATATGGGGTACAACCTGATATTCTTGTTTGTCGTACAGAACATAAATTATCCCAGGAAATCCGTAAAAAATTAGCACAATTCTGTAATGTCAATATCAATGCGGTAGTCGAATCCATCGATGCTTCTACAATTTATGATGTGCCTTTACTGATGCTGAAGGAGAACTTGGATAAAACGGCATTAACAAAACTGAAACTTTCCAACAAAAATGAGCCTGATCTAGACAACTGGAAAAACTTTTTAGGTAAGCTTAAAAACCCGACAAATGAAATCAATATTGCATTGATTGGAAAGTATGTCGAACTTCCAGATGCGTATAAGTCCATTACCGAAGGATTTATACATGCAGGCGCAACAAATGAGTGTAAAGTAAAAGTGATTTACATTGCCGCCGAAAGTGTTACAAAAGAAAATGTTGCTGAAAAGCTAAAAGGAATGGACGGCGTTTTGGTTGCTCCAGGATTCGGTGAACGCGGTTTGGATGGTAAGTTAAATGCGATCCAATACGTACGTGAAAATAATATTCCTTTCTTTGGGATCTGTTTAGGGATGCAATGTTCGGTAATTGAATTCGGAAGAAACGTATTGGGACTGAAAGATGCCAACAGTTTTGAGATGGATGCCAACACGACTAATCCGGTTATCAATCTGATGGAGGAGCAAAAAAACATCACCAATATGGGTGGTACCATGCGTCTGGGTGCTTACGATTGTGAAATTAAAAAAGGTACTAAAGCCTTCGCAATCTATGGCAAAACAAAAATTTCTGAAAGACACCGCCACCGTTATGAATTTAACAACGACTATTTGAAGCAATATGAAGCGGCCGGAATGATTGCTTCAGGCTTCAATCCCGAGACTGGATTAGTGGAAATTGTGGAACTGAAAAACCATCCATTTTTCGTTGCCGGACAATTTCATCCAGAATTAAAGTCAACTGTTGCAAATCCTCACCCACTTTTTGTTAGCTTTGTAGCCGCTGCTTTGGCGAACAAGAAATCAAAGTAGTAATAGAAGGATACAATTAATTAAGTTTAATTATTAAAAATGGATAGAAATACCCTAATTGGTTTGGTCCTGATGTTTGCTATCATCACTGGTTCATTTTACCTGATGAAGCCTTCAGAATCAGAAATCAAACAAGAACAAGCGCGACAAGAGGCTAAAGCGCGTGCAGAAAAAGGACTTCCTGCTGAAAGTGACTCTACCGCGAAAGCCAAAACAGCACAAACAGCAGTGATTGCTGATTCGGCGGAACTGAAAAAGCCTTTTGGTGCCACAAAATTTGGAACCGAAAAAGTAATCACGATTGAAAATGAGAAAATCATTGCCAAAATCAGCACGAAAGGCGGTAAAGTTAAATCTGTTGAATTAAAAGGTGAAAAGAATTTCAATGGAAAACCGTTGATGCTTTTTGAAGGCGAGGACAATAAATTTGGTTTTCTGTTTAATGCAGCGGGTCAAAACGTGGCAACAAACGATTTGTACTTCAATACAGAATCTTCGGATATCCAAGTTTCTGGTGAAGGAAAACAATCGGTAAAATTCAGACTAAATTACAATGCCGACCAATACATTGAATATGTTTATTCCATTGCCGGCAAAGGTTATAATGTAGCGTTGGACATCCATACAAAAGGGATACAGAATTTAGTTCCACAAAGTCAAAAAACGTTAACCCTTAACTGGAATACCACGTTAAGACAAAAGGAGCAAAATATAGAGTCTGAAAGACAAAAATCGACCCTCTACTATAAAGAAGACAATAAGGTAGATCATCTTTCAGAATCAAAAGACGCTGACGAAGCATTGGAGAAAAAAGTGGATTGGATTGCTTTTAAGCAACATTACTTTTCAAGTATCTTGAACGCGAAAGATGGTTTTGTGAATGCTAAAGTGGATGTAAAACATGCGACTGAAACGGATGTCATCAAATTTTACAATACGAACGCGGAATTAGCATTTGATAACCATAGGGACAATAACTATTCGTTGAACTTCTTCTTTGGTCCTAACCAGTACAATGTGCTGAAAGCGGAGGGTAATGATTATCAATCGATCATCAATATGGGCTGGGGCCCTATGCGCTGGATCAACCAATGGATTACAGTACCGGTATTCAACTTCCTGGATGGTTTTCATATGAGTTACGGTATCGTTATACTGTTATTGACACTGATGTTGAAATTGATCCTTTCCCCAATGACTTACAAATCTTATGTTTCTATGGCCAAAATGCGTGTATTGAAACCGCAGCTGGACGAGATCAAAGCAAAAGTCGGAGAAGACAACCAAATGTTGATGCAACAGGAGCAAATGAAATTGTACAAACAGGTCGGTGTCAATCCACTTGGTGGATGCCTTCCGCTTGTATTGCAAATGCCTTTTACAATTGCATTCTTCTATTTCTTCCCGAATTTGTTTGAATTGAGAGGACAGAGTTTCTTGTTTATGAAGGACATGTCAACCTATGATACGCTATTCACCTTTGCTCCTATCTTTGGATCGTTTAACCACATTTCTTTGATGTGTATCTTGATGACCTTAACAACGTTGTTGACCACTTGGTATAACAATGCTACATCAGGCGCTACAGGTCAGATGAAATACATGGGCTATATCATGCCGTTGATTTTCTTCTTTGTGTTGAACAGCTTCCCTGCTGGTTTGAATTACTATTACTTCTTGAGTGCTTTATTTACATTCTTGACGCAATTGGTAATCCGCAGCATGGTGAACGATGAGAAAATATTAGCTAAATTGGAGGAGAACAAAAAGAATCCAAAAGCAGAAAAAAAATCAAGTTTCCAGGCTAAAATGGAAGAAATGATGCGTGCTCAACAGCAGGCACAACAAAATAAAAATAAATAGTAACATTTATTCGATTGATAAATAAGGCTTCCAGATTGGAAGCCTTATTTGTTTGTAAACTTTTGTAGCACTTTGCCAAACCAAACGTTAAAAGGGATGTTAATAGGTTAAAAATTAAAATATGAACTTTAAAAACATCGCAATATTGGCCATCTTAAGTATTGGCCTTGGTAGTTGTTCTGTCGTCAACAAGAAATCAACTGAACAAAGTGAAAACAGTTCAACATCAGCTGTCGTCGGAAAAAAGTGGCAATTAATTGAAATCAATGGTCAGGCCGTAGCGGATCAAATCAACGGTAAAATGCCCTACCTGCAACTGGAGGAAAAACGCTACAGTGCAAGTGGAGGCTGCAATGGCATCGGAGGAGACTTAATACTATCCAAAAATGGAAAAATTAAATTTGCTCAGGGAATGTCAACTATGATGGCCTGTCCGGATATGTCAATCGAACAAGCACTATCAAAAAACCTGATCGCTGCAGATAACTACACTGTGAACAATGGTATCCTTAGCTTGAACAAAGCTAAAATGGCTCCATTGGCAAAATTTAAGTTGATCCAAAACAATGAGCAGCAACTTACTGGAACTTGGGAACTTGATTATATATCAGGCGCACGCATTGCTTTCGACGGTCTATATCCCGACCGTAAACCAACAATGATCTTTGACACGGTGAGCGGGAAGGTTAATGGCAATAGTAGCTGTAACAACTATAATATGACGTTTAAAACCGATGGAAATAGTATTAGCTTCGGCCCAATTATGTCAACAAAAATGGCATGCGAGGGGAATGGTGAAGCAACTTTTTTCTCTACCTTAAAAAAGGTGAACACATACAGTATCAGCGAGAATACCCTAACATTTGTGATGGGAGATATCGCCATAATGCGGTTTAAACGCAAATAGCCAGGTTCAGGCTGCATTTAATTTAGCGAAATAAGGGCTTTGCTGCTAACAAAGCCCTTTTTAGTCATTCTCTACAGCGGGAAACGGAAAGCTAGCCGGAAGGCGGCTAAACGAAAGCACTAAATCCCGTTATGCTTCGACCAACAATGAGTGAATTAATCTCTTTTGTTCCCTCGTAGGAATAAATTGCTTCTGCATCCGCCAGAAATCGCGCGACATTATACTCTAACAAAATACCATTGCCCCCCATCACTTCACGGGCTTTGGAAACAATATCTCTCGTACGCAAAGAGCAGAACACTTTTGCCAGCGAAGCATGTTCATCTCTTAAATCGCCTTTGTCCTGAAGTTCAGACAACCTAAAGACTAGCGTTTGCATAGCGGTCAAATTGGATAACATTTCAACCAGGTGATTCTGAATAAGCTGAAAAGAGGCGATTGGCTTACCAAACTGCTTCCTTTTTCGGGTATAATCCAATGCATTTTCATAGGCTCCTCTAGCACAGCCCACAGCCATCCAGGCGACTCCAGCCCGCGTCATCTGAAGAACCTTACCTGTATCTTTAAAGGAGTTTGCCTGTTGTAAGCGGTCACTTTCAGGAATGATGCAATGATTTAAAGTAATAAGGCCGTTCTGAACAATACGCAATGCCATCTTATCTTTGATCTTTTCGACAGAAAAACCTGGGTTATCCTTCCGTACAATAAAACCTTTGACTTCTCCATCATCGAGATCTCTAGCCCATATAATTGTGAGATCGGAAAAAGTGGAATTTCCGATCCATTTTTTCTGACCATTCAAAACCCACCCTTCGCTTGTTTTTTTACAAGTTGTCGTCAATCCGCCCGCGGCTCCCGAGCCGACTTCAGGTTCTGTTAATCCGAAAGCGCCTATCACCTGCATCTGCTGCATCTTGGGCAACCACTCTTGCTTTTGTTCTTCAGATCCGCAAAGATAAATTGACCCCATTGCTAAACCACTTTGTACCCCAAAGAATGTTGCTACAGAAGCATCCACACGCGCTATCTCAGCTGCTATAATTCCTTCCATCAAAGAACTTCCGCCCATACAGCCATACCCATTGTATGTATAGCCGCAAATATTTAAAGCTGCTAGTTTGGGTACGATTTCGAAAGGAAATTCATCTCTCAACCAATATTTATTGACTATTGGTTTGACTTCGGTCTCCATAAATTCTCTCACCTTCAATTGTAAAGCTCGGTCGGTATCGTTCAATTTACTATCCATCGCATAGAAGTCACCATTAATAGGAGGTAATTCTTTTTTCTCTTTTCCTGCACTCAGCATTTTCATTAAACCATGCAGCTGTTTATCATCCATTTTTGATACAGCATCCATTACTGCTCCCAAATCCACTTTCTTCGATATTTCTTCCAATTTGCCAAAGTCTATTGATTTTGCCAAATCCATTATATTCTTTACTTTATCAAACATATTGCAATTTCTTTTTAAGCGTTTACTTCTTAAAATAAGCAAAATAATCGAAAATTGTTTGTTATCAGTACCATCTTATCCCCAGACTGGCTAAAAATAAGTTCACACAAGCTCAGCACAATAAACACACAAGAACGGCACAACAAACACACAAGCTCAGCACAACAAACACACAAGAACGGCACAACGATCACCCTTTCTTAGCCCTTGTTAAGCTAAGGGATGACACAAGCCGAGACTTTTGGGATAGCATTTTATTTTAAATAAATTAAACATCTTAAAATCAGCTATTTATATAAAATTTTAAAAAAAGATTATTTTTTGGGTTACCTTTTTTGGTTACGTGTATTAACAGATGAAAAAGAAAATTATTTCAATTTAAATTAGAAAATTAGAAAATGAAAAACGCATTAAAATTCGGTTTCTTAGGTTTAGCTTTAACTGTAGCTTTCGCATCTTGTAACAATTCAGAGAAAAAATCTGAAGGTGCTGCAGATTCAGCTTCTGCTTTAGTTGATTCAGCTGCTAACACTTTGGATTCAGCTGCTAACCACGTAGATTCAGCTGCTGTTAAAGTTGATTCTGCTGCTGCTAAAGTTGATTCAGCTGCTACTAAAAAATAATTTAGGACTGAATAAAGCTTTTGGAAGGCCTTTTTTAACAAAAGGTCTTTCTTTTTTCAAAAAGAGAAAAATCTGGGGTTACCTTTTTAATATAACGGTATTAACCCCTAAATAACAAGATTTAAAAATATTTAATTTTAATAAAATGAAAAACGCATTCAAATTCGGTTTCTTAGGTTTAGCTTTAACATTAGCTTTCGCATCATGTGGTGAAACTGGTAAAACAACTGATGCTGCTACTGATTCAGCTAATGTTGCTTTAGATTCAGCTAACACACAATTAGATTCAGCAAAAACTGCTGTGGATTCAGCAAAATCAGCTGTAGATTCAGCTGAGGCTAAAGTTGATTCAACTAAAGCTGCTCACTAATTTTCTGAAATAGAATTTAGACTTTATAAAAAAGCTTCCTTCACTAAGGAGGCTTTTTTTATATCTGTGCCAATTAAATTGCTAAGCTCCAAGCATTTTTTTACCTTTGCCAAAAAATCATTCAATCTATGGCTTTATCATCTTTAACAGCAGTTACTCCTATCGACGGACGCTATTACAATAACACTCATGAACTTTCAGCATTTTTTTCTGAATTTGCTTTAATAAAATATCGCGTACGCGTAGAAGTGGAATATTTTATTGCATTAGGTGAATCAGGTATTGCCCAATTGCAACAATTTGACAAAAGTCTAAATGAGAAATTGCGTGATATTTATAGGAATTTTTCTGAGGAAGATGCTATTTGGATCAAAAACACAGAGAAAGTTACGAACCATGATGTTAAAGCCGTTGAATATTTTCTAAAAGACCAATTTGAAAAATTAGGCCTACAAGACTACCTTGAATTTATTCATTTTGGTTTAACTTCCCAAGATATCAATAATACAGCTATTCCGCTTTCTTGGAAAGAAGCCATAAAAGAAAGCTACTCGCCAGCGATTAACGAGTTACTTCATGAATTAAAATCATTAGCGACGACATGGGCAGGTATTCCGATGTTGGCCCGTACCCATGGACAGCCAGCATCTCCAACTCGATTGGGCAAAGAGTTTTATGTTTTTATTGAACGAATAGAGCGACAGTTACAACTACTCAACCAAGTTCCATATTCCGCCAAATTTGGTGGCGCAACAGGTAATTTCAATGCGCATCAGGTTGCTTACCCGGAAACCAATTGGATCAATTTTGGAAATAATTTTGTCAACAATGTCTTGGGTTTAGACCGATCACAAACCACAACGCAAATTGAACATTACGATAATTTTGCGGCGAGTTGCGATGCTTTAAAACGCATAAACAATATCCTAATCGACTTATGCCGTGACATCTGGACTTATATTTCGATGGATTATTTTAAACAAAAAATCACTGCAGGACAGATCGGTTCATCTGCTATGCCCCATAAGGTCAACCCAATTGACTTTGAAAATGCAGAAGGAAATTTGGGCATCGCAAATGCTATTTTCGAGCATCTCTCCGCTAAATTACCGATTTCACGTCTTCAGCGTGATTTAACAGATTCGACAGTTTTACGTAATATTGGTGTTCCATTTGCGCACACGCTCATTGCCGTTAAATCGACATTGAGAGGTTTACGTAAATTGATTTTAAACGAACAGGCATTGGCTGATGACCTTGAAAATAACTGGGCTGTTGTGGCCGAAGCATTACAAACCATATTAAGAAGAGAAGGCTATCCAAAACCGTACGAAGCTCTGAAAGATCTTACACGCACAAACACGCGGGTAACGAAAGAGACAATCGCAACGTTTGTCGATCAGCTTCATGTTTCCGATAAAGTTAAAGCAGAACTGAAAGCGATCAGTCCTGCTAACTATACGGGTGTCACTTTATAAGCTTTTACTTATAAATGACCTTAATAAAGCTCCTTTTGATATATATTTGCTTAGAATAAAAAATAGATAATACATGGCTACGATTAACGTATATACAGAATCTACACCCAACCCTTCAACCATGAAATTTTTGGTCAATAAGTTATTGATCAACGGTAGTGTGGATTTTCCAAATAAAGAGGCAGCACAAGATTCACCGTTTGCACTTGAATTATTCAAATTTAATTTTGTAAATGGTGTATTTTTCGCGAGTAACTTCGTTACTATTACCAAAACGGAAGATGCAGAATGGGAAGACGTTGAAGCTTTGTTGAAAGATTTTGTAAAAGGGGCTGTAGAGTCTGAACTTGCTGTAAAAACGGTACACCACGACACAGAAGTGGATTTTGAGGGCACCGAAACTGAAATTAAGATACAACAAGTTTTACACGATTATGTGCGACCTGCTGTTGAACAGGATGGCGGTGCTATACATTATAAATCATTTAATGAAGGTGTGGTGACGGTTGAACTCAAGGGTTCTTGTAGCGGTTGTCCATCATCTACAATTACTTTAAAAGCAGGCATTGAAGGATTGTTGAAGCGCATGGTTCCGGAAGTGACTGAAGTTGTTGCTGAAGCCATGTAATCTCAGCTTCACACTTATAATAAAAAAAGGATTCGGCATGAGTAATGCTGAATCCTTTTTTTATGTCCGGTAATGCAAAAGGTCTGAAAATATCCAGCGTATCGATATACTGGTCAGGTAGGCAAAACTCCCTGGCTACAACAGCATTTTTTAAGTGTTATCCTGCGAACATTTTTCTAAAGCGGCTTGAGATTCGGTTATAAGTCAATATAAATTCATTTTTTAACAAGCATCTAGCTTAAAAATAGTTAACTTTACGACCAATTGTGAAACCAACAAAAAAAATGAGTGCAGATATTATCAAACTAGAACAAATTGCATCACAGGTAAGACGTGATATCGTACGTATGGTACACGCTTGTCAATCAGGACACCCAGGTGGTTCGTTAGGTTGTACAGATTACTTTGTGGCGCTTTATTTCAATGCAATGAAACGCAATCCTTCCTTTGACATGGATGGAAAAGGAGAAGATCTATTCTTCCTGTCAAATGGACACATCTCTCCTGTATTTTATAGTACATTGGCACATGCGGGATATTTTGAAGTGAGCGAATTAGCAACGTTCAGAAAAATCAATTCCAGACTTCAGGGTCACCCAACAACACACGAGGGCCTTCCGGGCATTCGTATTGCTTCGGGATCTTTGGGCCAAGGATTATCTGTTGCAATTGGTGCCGCACAGGCAAAAAAATTGAATAAAGACAATAATCTAGTTTATGTATTAATGGGTGATGGTGAATTGCAGGAGGGCCAAGTTTGGGAAGCTGCAATGTATGCGCCACACAACAAAATAGACAATTTGATTGCTACTGTTGACTACAACAAAGCGCAAATTGACGGATCTACAGATCAAGTATTATCTCTTGGTGATCTTCGTGCAAAATGGGAAGCTTTTGGCTGGGATGTGATGGAAATTGCTAAAGGCAATGACATGAATGCTGTTGTTACAGGTTTAGCAGAAGCTAAATCACGTACAGGAAAAGGCAAACCAGTCATTATTCTGATGCATACTGAAATGGGTAGCGGTGTTGATTTTATGATGGGTTCTCACAAATGGCATGGTGTTGCGCCAAGTGACGAACAATTGGCGTCGGCGTTGAATCAGCTTACAGAAACTTTAGGAGATTACTAGAATGAAAAAATATACTTATACAGAGTCAAAAGATACACGTTCAGGATTCGGAGCGGGTTTATTGGAAGCGGGAAAGCAAGATGAAAATGTGGTTGCGTTATGTGCCGATTTGATTGGTTCATTAAAAATGAACGATTTTATTAAAGAGTTTCCAGAGCGCTTTTTCCAAATCGGTATTGCGGAAGCAAATATGATGGGTATTGCAGCCGGGTTGACTATTGGCGGTAAAATCCCATTCACGGGTACGTTTGCAAATTTCTCTACTGGCCGTGTTTACGATCAAATTCGCCAATCGATCGCATACTCTGACAAAAATGTAAAAATTGCTGCATCGCATGCGGGCTTGACATTGGGTGAAGATGGTGCAACTCACCAAATCTTAGAAGATATTGGTTTGATGAAAATGCTACCAGGAATGACGGTGATCAATCCTTGCGATTTTAATCAAACAAAAGCGGCTACTATTGCAGTAGCTAAATACGAAGGTCCAGTTTATTTGCGTTTTGGCCGTCCTGTGGTTCCTAACTTCACTCCTGCTGATCAAGAATTTGTGATCGGTAAGGCAATATTATTAAATGAAGGAACGGATGTTACGATTATTGCTACAGGTCATCTTGTATGGGAAGCTATCCAAGCTGGTGAGAAATTGGCGGAATTAGGCATTAACGCCGAAATTATCAATATCCATACTATCAAACCTTTGGATGAGGAGGCTATTTTGAAATCTGTTGCCAAAACGAAATGTGTGGTAACGGCAGAAGAGCATAATCGTCTTGGTGGTTTAGGTGATAGCGTGGCTCAGGTACTAACAAGGGAGTTACCTACTCCACAAGAGTATGTTGCTGTCAATGACAGTTTTGGGGAATCAGGTACTCCTGCTCAATTGATGGAGAAATACGGTTTGAATGCAGCGGCTATTGTTGCAGCGGCTCAAAAAGTAATCAAAAGAAAATAACAATACTACGCAGGTCAATATATGGATGACGCTTTAATTATAGCAAAATTCGCTGAAGAGAGTACGCGAGAAGAAGCTTTCCGTTTATTGTTGAAGAAATATCAACAGAAGATTTATTGGCATGTGCGAAGAATGGTCATCGATCATGACGATGCGGACGATGTTGTACAGGATATCTTTGTGAAAGTATGGAAGAATCTTGGAAACTTTCGAGAAGACTCTCAACTATATACTTGGCTCTATCGCATTGCAACAAATGAATGCATCACCTTCTTAAATAAGAAAAAACAAAAGCAGAACGTGTCGTTGGATGACGACACGACTGCTTATTTGGCTGAAACACTTGCTGATGGCAACTACTTCAACGGCGACAAAGCTCAAATGAAATTACAACAGGCACTGTTGACCTTGCCGGAGAAACAGAAATTGGTTTTCAATATGAAGTATTTTGAAGACATGAAATATGAAGAGATTTCAGAAGTTCTCGGAACAAGTGTTGGAGCGCTTAAAGCTTCATATCATTTAGCCGTCAAAAAAATTGAAGCTTTTTTTAACAACAATGATTAAACCTTTTGGCTAAATCGGGTTCTAAAAGATACTATGAAGGAAAATGGCACATATCACGATGGGCTGGAGCCTAACAATCTTCCAGCATCTTTGCGTAAAAATCCATTTGGCTTACCAGAAAATTATTTCAATGATCTAGAATCAAAAATAATTACGCAAGTCAAATTGGTTGAAAGCAAAGACACCGTCTTTGAGGTTCCAGAAGGGTATTTTGACAACCTATCTGAGACCATTATGTGTAAAATCGCGGAAAATAATTTAAAGAGTCTCGTTATTAAGGATGGTTTCGAAATTCCTGAAAATTATAGTTCGGAACTTTCAGTATCTATTCTCAGCCAAATTTCAGAAGACGCATTAAAAGAAAAAGTTTCATCTGATGGTTTTGCTATACCTTATGATTACAACCGCATCCTTGAAAATTCTATTTTTTCGCGGATAGCTGAACGTGAATTGAAGGATGCAGTTCTTACAGACGGATTTGTGGCACCAGTGGACTATGAGAAAACCCTTGAATCGACTATTTTATCGCGAATTGCTGAAGAAAAATTAAGAGAAACTGTCGGTACTACCAACTTTGATGTACCCCCACATTATTTTGAGAATCTTTCAGATAGAATTATTAACGCTGTTCAGGAGGTTGAAAAAGATGTTACACCTATCCATCGCATAGGCAAACCGAAAAAATGGTATGCTCGTTACGCTGTTGCTGCATCTTTTGCGGCGATGCTGAGTATCGGGGGATATTGGGGATATCAATATCTACCACAAGATGCTGTTGCTGGAGATGGTATCACAGAGGAGCAACTGAGCCAGCATTTATCTGAAATTCCTAAGCAAGAAATCATCAATTACCTTGCGGCTTCAGCGTCTGGTGATGATATGATATATATGTCTCAGTATACTGATGAAGCTAATCTCCCTACTAAGGGATTTGGCAGCAATTTATCTAAACAAGAAATAGAAGATTATCTAAATTATACCTTATAATGATGTTCAAGAAAAAATACATATGGATAACATTGTTCTTTAGTATATTTTCTATTGCCTTGAGCTTTGCACAAGACAAAAATCGATTTCAAGCTATAGAAAATGAAAAAATAGCTTACATTACTAAAGAACTAGGTTTGACGACAAGAGAGGCTCAGCAATTCTTCCCACTCTATAACGAGTATAGTCAGACACTTTGGGATATCAGAAAAGAAAAGTTAAGTGGTGCTCCTAAAAACAGCTTTAGAAATGGTTCGAGAGATATATTACAATACGATGCGAAGGAAGTGGAAATCAAAAAGGAATACCGGGCTAAATTTGCCAAAGTGATAGGCACCGCGCGGGCATCGCAATTTTTCGAAGTTGAGCAAGAATTTAGGGAACATCTTTACAAGTCTCTGCAGAATAGAAGAAAATAATCTTGAAAATAAAAAAGAAGTCTTAAAGACTTCTTTTTTATTTTCGGACATTTGTAAAATCATGTTAAGCAACAGAGAATTATTTTTAATGAATACTGCTCAAACATCTAGCTCCCCTAGACTGGTTGAAGTGGTAAAGGCTGAAGGTGTTTACCTTTATGGCCCCAATGGAGATGAATATATGGATTTGGTCTCCGGGTTTAATGTAAGCAATATAGGCCATCGTCATCCAAAAGTGTTGGAGGCCATAAAATCACAATTGGATAAATACTTACATGTTACCGTTTATGGTGAATTTGTGCAGGTTCCTCAAGTGCAGTTTGCAACGGAATTACTCGCTGAGCTCCCTGCTCATTTTCAATCTGTTTACTTCACTAACAGCGGAACTGAAGCGGTAGAGGGTTCCATGAAAGTAGCGAAGAAATATACTGGCCGGAGGCAGATTATCGCTGCAAAAAAAGCCTATCATGGCAGCACACAGGGTGCACTCAGTCTGATCGGAAACGACGAGTATCGTCACGCCTATGCTCCTCTCCTACCCGAAATAGATTTTATCGAGTTTAATGAGCTGGAAGACCTAACAAAGATTACGGAACAAACTGCTGCTGTTATACTCGAAGCTATTCAGGGGGAAGCTGGTGTTCGGGTACCAGACATCGCTTATATGCAAGCCGTCAGAAAACGCTGTGATGAAACTGGTGCCTTACTGATCTTTGATGAGATTCAAACTGGTTTCGGCCGGACAGGCCGTCTTTTCGCTTTTGAACATTTTGGTATTGTTCCGGATATCTTGATGCTCGCCAAAGGTATAGGTGGCGGTATGCCTTTGGGTGCTTTTGTTGCAGCAAAGGAAGTGATGGATGTTATTAAAGATCATCCTATGCTTGGGCACATCACCACTTTTGGTGGCCACCCTGTGAGTTGCGCCGCGGCTCGCGCTTCGTTAGCGGTCATCAAAACAGAAAATTTAGTTGAGCAGGTAGAGCGCAAAGCTCTTTTATTCAAAGAAAAGCTCAATCACCCTGCGATCAAAGAAATTCGCGGATTAGGTCTTATGATGTGTCTTCAACTGCACTCTTTTGATCAGGTTTACAATGTGAGCAAGTTCTGTGCTGAGAATGGGGTAATGATTGATTGGTATCTGCATTGTGAAACAGCCCTGCGTGTAGCTCCGCCATTGACGATTACCGAACTTGAAATCGAAAAAGCGTGTAACATCCTTATAAAAGGTTTGGAAAAGTATGCTTAAAAGTATGTAACTTTAAACATAATAAATCCTCATAATAAACAAAAACCTAATAATGAATACGAACCGCAGATCATTTATCAAGAAAAGTATCCTTGGCACCGGTCTTTTGAGTAGCGCCAGTTTACTAGGAAACGAAGTTTTCGCCCATGAATCAACAGCCAGTGCGTCAAAAATAAGTTTAAATAATGACGACATTATTTTATTTCAGGGCGACTCCATTACAGATGTGGGTCGGGATAGGAATAACAGGAATGCCAATGACACTGGTGCGTTGGGTCACGGTTACGCTTTATTGGCTGCTAGTCAACTTTTAAATAAATATCCAGCAAAGAATCTCAAAGTTTATAACACAGGGATCAGTGGCAACCGTGTACCGGACCTACAGAAGCGTTGGCAGGAAGACACATTGGCCATTAAACCAACCGTATTGAGTATTCTGATTGGTGTAAACGACTTCTGGCGCACGATTGATCGGGGAGCAAAAACTACAGTTGATGAATATAAATCCCAATATCAACAGTTATTGCAGGAGACGCTACAAAAGCTTCCAAATGTCAAACTCATCATTGGAGAGCCCTTTGCTGTCAAAGGGGTGGGCCATATTACTGATGCTTGGTATCCAAAGTTCTTGGCTTATCAAGAATCTGCCCGTGATATAGCAAAAGAATTTGGGGGGATCTTAATTCCCTATCAAAAAATATTTGATAATGCTCAAAAGAATGCTCCTGGCGCCTACTGGGCAGCAGATGGTGTTCACCCTACACTTGCTGGCGCACAGATGATGGCATCGGCATGGATGGAATGCATTAAATAAAAATGGCGAGCGGATAGCGTACTGCACATTCGCTCGCTATTTTTAACAGACGACACAATTGCCTATTGTTTATTTTCAAGTTTAAATCTCTTTGTATTGCGTTTTTTGCAGATCGGGAAGAAAATAAGCTACGATACCGATCAAGGGAAGATAAGAGCATAAGTGATAAATAAACTCGACAGAAGTGTGATCTGCCTGCCAACCTAGCACAGCTGATCCTATTCCGCCCATTCCAAATGCAAAGCCGTAAAATAAACCTGAAACCATGCCTAGTTTTTTCGGCAATAGCTCCTGTGCATAAACAATAATCGCTGGAAAAGCTGATGATAAAATTAATCCGATCATGACGATCAATATCCCTGTCATAGTAAGTCCGACATACGGTAATGCCAATGCAAATGGTGCAACGCCCAATACAGAAAACCAGATAACATATTTTCGGCCAAATCGATCGCCGAATGCTCCTCCAAGTAGGGTTCCCACCGCAACGGCTATCAGAAAATAAAATAGATAGACTTGTGCTTCCACTTCATTGATTCCGAATTTCTTGATGGTATAAAACTGAAAGTAATTTGTGATACTTGCGATATAGAAATATTTTGATACGATCAACAGTAGGAGGATAATCACAGTCATAACGATACGCCCATTGGGTAAATCTGGCACGCGTATCGCTCGCTTCGTCGATCTAGCTGTATTTCGAAGCTTTTCTTTATACCAACTCCCGATATAATAAGATATAAATTGGCCAATGATTGTGAATAAGCACATCCATGCGATTGCCTGCTGTCCTCTCGGTAAAATCAAAAAGGCGACAATAATTGGGGCCATAGCCGTCCCCGCATTTCCACCGATCTGAAAAATAGATTGCGCCATACTCCTTCTTCCACCTGACGCCATGTAAGCTACGCGAGACGATTCGGGATGAAAAATTGAGGATCCAACCCCCACGAGAAAGACAGAACATAAGATCCATTCATAACTGTTTGCTTTTGAAAATAAAAGCATACCAAGCAGAGAAAAAGACATTCCGATAATCTGCGAATATGGAACAGGATGTTTGTCTGTAAATGAGCCCACAACAGGCTGGAATATTGATGCTGCTATCTGATAAACCATTGTGATCATCCCAACCTGCGAAAAGCTCAGATGATGTTCTTCTTTGAGCAAGGGATATGTCGCTGGTATCACTCCCTGAATCATGTCATTCAAAAGGTGCACCATGCTTACGGCAAATAAAATTGAAAAGATAGGTCTACTCGATTTTTCTTGTATCATGACGTTGTTTAAAAATTAAAAAGGTTGGTTTTCGCAAACCAACCCAAATTATCTCCATGTAATAAATTATAATACGCGGACCAACAATCCTTTCAGATATTCTCCTTCGGGAAAAGAGGCGCGCACAGGATGGTCTTCAGGTTGATGGAACTGTCTGATGAACTGAATTTCTTTACCTGCGTCCAACGCTGCCCAAGCAAGCACTTGTTTGAAGGTATCCATATCCATCGCGCCTGAACAAGAAAATGTTGCTAACAAACCACCACTATTTAACAACATCAAACCGCGGCGGTTGAGATCTTTGTAGGCTCGAGATGCTCTTTCCAAGGCTGATCGTGATGGTGCATACTTAGGCGGGTCCAAGACTATCATATCAAATTTTTCCCCCGCATCGATAAATTTGCGTAATTGCTTATTTACATCCGCCAATATTGCTCTATGCCGACTGGGTTCAAATCCATTTTCAATAATATTCTTTTCCAGGGTTTCAATAGCCAGCGCAGAGCTATCTACGGAAATTACTTCTGATGCTCCGTTTTTCAGGCTATTCAATGTAAAGCCACCCGAATAGCAAAAACAATCCAGGACTCGCTTATTCGAAACGTAGTTGGCTGTGAGCTGACGGTTTTCTCGTTGATCGCAATAGAATCCGGATTTTTGTCCATCAATAATGTTCACCTTATAATGGATACCATTTTCGACAACGTCAACAAATTCTGGTGGAAGTTCTCCATACAAAAGCCCATTGGTATCGGGTAGTCCCTCATGTTCACGGGATTTCAGATCGCTACGTTCATAAATTCCCTTCGGCTGCAGCAGAACATTCAATTCATCGATAATAATTGATTTAACTTTCTCAAGCCCAACGGAGTGAACCTGGATAGATATAAAATCTGCATATTTATCTGCAATAAGTCCAGGAAGAAAATCTGCTTCAGCAAAGATTAAACGAACAGTATTCGTCACATCTTTCTGCAATAGATGCTGTCGTGCCGCAATAGCCTTTTGGACGCGTGAACGCCACCACGCTGCGTCAATCTGCGTTTGAGGATTCCATTCCAATAAACGAATGGCTACGCGCGAGCTATTGTGAAATAGACCATAGGCAATAAATTCACGTTCAGCATTGTAAACACCAACAACTTCGCCATCTTCAATTTTATCGGACAATGATTTAATTGCTCCAGAAAATACCCAAGGATGCAATTGCCACGCAGCTTTATCCTTACCCTTATTCAAATAAACTGATTTCATTACTGCAAAATTAACGTATTAATTCGACATCGTGACGAAACTTTCTGGATAAACATCGCTCTTTCTAAACAGGTCGTACTTTTTTTAAATTATTCCTTACGTATAAAAGAACCGCTATTTGTTAATGAAAGCAAAAAGGGCTCCTAAAGGAGCCCTCACGATTAATTATGGTTGATTAGATATTTTTTAAATGCTTCGAAATCGACTTTTAAAGGTTCAGCTAACTTTTCCCTTCCTTGCAAATCTTCTGCTCCTTTAGGCAGAACTATCTTTTCAAACACATCTGCAGCGATTGCATCAGGGAATTTGCAGGGATGAGCAGTAGATAAGAAAACCGAAGCATAGTGACCAGGATATTCATTTGCATAAGCACGAGCGCCAAGCCATGCAATTGCTGTATGTGGACAGGCGATATAGTTCGATTCTTCAAATAACTTCTGCATTCCTCTTTCTGTTTCTTCGTCTGTAAAAGTATAGGAAGATAACATACTTTTTAATTCGTTCACATCTCCTCCAAAGATATCCTGTATACGAACCCAGTTGCTCGGGTTTCCAACATCCATCGCATTGCTCAATGTTTGTACTGAAGGCAGGGGTTCATATAAACCTGATGAAAGGAATCTGGGTACGGTATCATTAACATTTGTTGCCGCAACAAAATGTTTGACAGGCAACCCCATTTTATATGCTAATAGGCCTGCCCCAATATTACCAAAATTACCGCTCGGCACTGTAAATACGACCTCATTGATTCCTTGCGACTTCAATTGCGCGTACGCATAGAAGTAATAGAATGTCTGGGGTATTAATCGTGCTATATTTATTGAATTGGCTGAAGTCAAGCGTAAGACGGCATTTAGTTCGGAATCATTAAAAGCCTGTTTCACTAATGCCTGGCAGTCGTCAAATGTACCTTCCACTTCAATTGCACGAATGTTTTGTCCATTTGTAGTCAATTGCAATTCCTGAACCTCGGACACTTTACCTTTGGGGTATAAGATGGTTACGCGCGTTCCCTCAACACCCAAAAATCCCAAGGCAACAGCTCCACCAGTATCACCAGAGGTCGCAACAAGCACATCCAGTAATTTGTCATCCGTCTGCGAAAAATACCCCATTACTCTGCTCATAAATCGAGCCCCAAAATCCTTAAAGGCGTAAGAAGGCCCATGGAAAAGTTCGAGCACAGCTGTGTTGTCGGTCAAAAATTTTACGGGAGCATCAAAGTTAATCGCGTCGTTCACGATTTGCTTTAAATCTTCTTTGGGAATATCATCCCCCAAGAGCGTGTAAGCGACTTCAAATGCAATCTCCTGTAAAGAATGCTGCTGAATATTCTTAATAAATAATGGATCCAATTGAGGGATCGCTTCCGGCATATACAATCCTTTGTCTGCTGGTAGCGAATTGAAGACCGCATCTTTAAAGGAAACTTTTAATGTTTTATTATTTGTGCTATAAAATTTCATATGTAATATTCTTTTTTTAAACGCCATATGAAACATCCTGTTTTAATTTAAATTGATATTTTCACATGGATATTTCACTTTGTTATCTTTTTAAGCGTTAAAATATGGATTGACCTTAGATTCGATAGGCCTCTATGCTGTAAATAACTTCTGATCTAATATTCGGGGACCTTCTACATTAACACGAGAAACATATCCAAAACTATCAATTTCGTTTTCTTTGAGATGAGTCTGAATTTTGTCTGCGATATCCTCTGCTATTTTCTCGTCTCGCGTTATTGCCACAACTGATGGTCCGGAGCCAGAAATACCAAAACTTAAGGCACCGTGTTTTAGAGCAATCTCTTTCATTTCATAAAATTGGGGGATTAAAATAGCTCGGGTCGGTTCGATAAGAACATCTTTCATGCTTCGTGCAATAAGATCATAATCTTCTTTGAACAAAGCAGCTACCAATCCCGCGATATTACCCCACTGGGTGACGGCGTCTTTTAACAGTACTTTATCCTTAATAAGTTGCCTAGCATCGCGTGTGGGAACATCGACCTGTGGAAAAACGACTGCAGCGACAAGTTCTTTAGGAGAAGGTATAGATATCACATCCAAAGGCTCATTTCCCCGAATTAACGTTATGCCTCCATAGAGTGCCGGGGCCACATTATCAGCATGCCCCGTACCACAGGCCAAGCGCTCGCCTTCGACACAGAATGGCAATAATTCCTCTTTTGTCAAGGGGTTACCCAGCATAGTATTGATGGCAAAAAGCCCTGCCACGGTGCTGGCTGCGCTAGAACCTAATCCCGATCCGATAGGCATATGTTTATGTAATTCAATTTCCACACCGACCTTTGAAGAAATATTCAGCGCCTGTAATAAATACTGGACACAGGCAGAAACGGTATTTTTACCTGGATCGAGCGGCAATCTTCCATCGTCGCCTGTAATTTTACGAATAGTTACACCGGGTTGTGCTGTGCGTCGCATAACTACCTCGTCGCCTGGCGCCTCAACCGCAAAGCCCAGTATGTCAAAACCACAGATCATATTGGCGACAGTTGCAGGTGCAAAGACACGAACTTCGGACAGCATGCTGTCTAAATTTATAATCTTATCTTTCAGATATTCTACATTTAAATTATTAGCCATCACGTAATTGTTATTTTCCTTGAATCGTATTTATGCTCCAACATTGACCAAATCGGCAAATACACCAGCAGCTGTTACCTCCGCCCCAGCCCCCGGACCTTTTACTACTAAAGGACGTTCTTTATAGCGCTCTGTTGTAAATGATATAATATTGTCACTACCCGATAATGCATAGAAAGGATGGTTTTCATCAACGAACTGAATCGCAATGGATACTTTTCCATTTTCCAATTTTCCGATGTAGCGTATTACTTTATTTTCATCTTCCGCTTTCTGCTTCATGGCTTCGAAATAATCATTTTCGCGCTGCAATTCTTCGTAAAACGCATTTACGGAATCAGCTTTCAAACATGCCGGCGGAAGTATTGAACCTAGGTCTACGTCCTCGGCTTCGACAGGATATCCGGCATCCCTAGCTAATATGAGCATTTTACGCATAAAATCAATACCGCCTAAGTCATCCCTTGGATCTGGTTCAGTATATCCTAGTTCCTGTGCTTGTTTAACAACATCATAAAAAGAAGCATCAGCTTTAAAATTGTTGAAGATATACGAGATTGTTCCAGATAAAATAGCTTCTATCTTGACGATGCGATCACCACTCAACATCAAGTCTTTGAGTACGCGGACGATTGGTAGTCCGGCGCCTACATTTGTTTCATAAAAAAAGTCTACACCGTGACGATGAGCGGTATCGCGGAGTGTTTTATATTGCTCATACTTACCTGAGTTCGCAATTTTATTGCAGGTAACGATCGAAATATTGGATTTAAAGATATCTTCATAATAGGTTGCCGGTAATTTGCTCGCGGTATTATCTATAAAAACACAATTGGGCAGATTGAGTGCCTTCATCCGGTCGATAAACAGGGCCAAGTCTGATTCATTTCCATTTTTGTCGAGTTCATTAGACCAATTAGTTAAATCAACACCTTCGGTATTAAAAAGCATCTTACGGCTATTCGAAATTCCGACGACTTTAATTTCGATATCATTTTTATCCAGTAGGAAATCATGTTGATTTTCCAACTGTTTAAATAAAGTTGCGCCGATGTTACCCGTACCGATATTAAACACATGAAGGGTTTTCTTTAGTTCAGCAAAAAAAGCGTCGTGTACAGCGTTAAGTGCCTTCGACAGGTCTTCCTTACCTATAATAACAGATATATTGTATTCAGATGAGCCCTGTGCTATAGCGCGAACATTAATGCCATTCCTTCCTAGCGCAGCAAATAATCGACCGGACATACCAGGTGTCTTTTTCATATTTTCGCCAACGATGGCTAAGACTGAAAGGTTATCTTCAATCGCTGGCACGATGAGTTTATTGGCCTGGATCTCTAATTCAAACTCCACTTCGATCAATTGTATCGCGCGTTTGGCATCAGATGGGTTTACAGCAAATGTGATGCTATGTTCGGAAGATGACTGTGTAATTAACACAACATTGATTTGCTCTCTAGCCAATAAGGTAAAAAGCCTTCCACTAAAGCCCGACTTGCCGATCATACCTGAACCACTTAGATTGATAACCGAAATATCCGATATAGAGGAAATTCCTTTTATTGGTAGCGCTGTTTTGCCGCTATCAAACTGAATGACGGTTCCGGAAAAATCAGGCTCAAAGGTATTTCTAATCACAATCGGAATTTTCTTTAAGAAAGCAGGGATCATGGTAGGAGGATAAATCACCTTAGCACCAAAGTAAGACAATTCCATGGCCTCGGTATATGATAAAACAGGTAATGAAAAAGCTTTTTTTACAATGCGGGGATCTGCTGTCAACATGCCATTTACGTCTGTCCAAATTTCAATGGCTGCCGCGTCTAATATGGATCCGAAGATAGCGGCTGTATAATCTGAACCGCCTCTTCCTAAAGTGGTAATACGCCCGTTTTCATTACTACCGATAAAACCCGTCACAAACAATAATTTATCGCCATGTGATATATATAGTGATTTCACCAATTGCTCGGTCAATGTTTCATTTAAATGCGCATTGCCAAAGTTCGAATCAGTTTTCACGTAATGAGAAGCATCCACAAATAAAGATTCTGGTATATATTGTTCCATCACTTTAGATACCATATAATTCGAACAGCGCTCGCCGTAGCTTAAGATTAAATCTTTGCTTTGATAGCTCAGCTCTTTTAGTGCAAAAATTCCTTGAAGAAGGTCTTCTATTTCATTAAAAAATAATTTCAGCTTCGTAAATACAGGATTTTGATATTTTACAGCCAGAAGTTCCTTCACTACGGCAAAATGTCTATCTTCCAGGGATTTCAGTCCCTCTGAAAAGGATTTTCCTTCTGCAGCGTCCTCAGCTAACTGAGTGAGCAAATTTGTCACACCCGACATAGCTGACAACACAACCAATGGTTTTTCCTTTGCATCATACGATTTTTTTACGATGCCTAGGACTGCCTTTAGGCTTTCTACAGTACCGACTGATGTACCTCCAAATTTTAAGACTTTCATGCTACTTTATACTGTTTGTTTAGATTGATGATTTTTGCGATAAAAAAGAAGCGCTTTCCTGTTTTGAGGAAAGCGCTTCTAAATATTGTGTCTACAATTATATACAATGAAACTACTTCCTCCTGAGTTTTATCCCGGTGGTAATAATAATCGACGTAATAATTGAAGTGGTGTTCATTGCTTTTAATTATGTTTTGTAAATATAGAACAAATATTAACACTTTACCAAAGAAAATTAATATTTTTTTTAAGATTCACAACAACACCCTCATTGAGGTGGTATTTTATCATCATGTAAGCATGTGGAAATCGCCTAAGTGCCACTCTTGATAAATACGGGAACTCATCAGATAAAATCGTTCTCAACAGGTATAAATACATCCTTGAAGATGTTAAAATTGTTAAAATTTCGTTAAATACGTGAAAATAAATTTGACCTTGAACTGTTATTGTATTATATTCGCAACAGTGCTGTCCAAAATAGATGACAGTATTCAATTTTTAAAAGTTAAATGTTGTACAAAAAAGCGATTTAATGAAAACAAAGAAATTTATAGCGTCAATGCTATTTATCGGCTTATGTCTAGTGTCGCAGGCACAAACCAACAGAAACTCCAAACCAGAATCAGATCCTGACAACTTAGCGAAGGAATACTTTTCACAAATCATGGGAGTTGCAGTATCAGCAACAACAAACACCAAACTTTATCAATTTGTTTATGAATGGCTAGGTACTCCTTACCGTTTAGGAGGAGATTCAAAGAGAGGCATTGATTGTTCAAAATTTTCTTACGAATTATACGACAAAGTGTTCAACACATCGCTGGGGTATAATAGCAGAAATCAGTACTCTCAAGTAAAAACTGTCGAGAAGAATCAGCTTAAAGCTGGTGATTTGGTATTCTTCAAAATAAGAAGTAGAAGTATTACCCATGTAGGGGTTTATATCGGAGATAATAAATTTGCACATGCATCTTCTAGTAAAGGTGTCATGATCAGCAACCTAGATGAGCCATACTGGCGACGTTATTATTACAACGGAGGTCGCTTACCAGAAGATAATAGAACGCTTACTGCGGAGATAATCAAAGCAGAGAAAGATAATAAATTGAATTAATTAGAGTAGATTCACTCGCAGAAAGTCCAAAGCGTTTACTCGTTTTGGACTTTTTTTATACAATATAATATCCTATTTTTACCCAATAATCATTGGAAATACTATTATGTCTTCAAAGAAAACGCTTATCTTAAATAAAGAACAAATAAAACAAAAATCTATTCGGATTGCCTATCAAATATTGGAAGACAATTTTGAAGATGAAACGCTTGTATTGGTAGGTATTGCTGACCGGGGCTATGTATTTGCTCAACGTCTTCAAGCAATTTTGCAGGACATTTCGGACAAAGAGATTCTATTGATTAAGGTTACAATGAACAAGACCAGCAGGTCATTGAGCGCAAACACAGACTTAGCTGTTGACATCGCAAAAGACAAGACTATTATCCTTGTGGACGATGTACTCAATAGTGGCAGGGCACTAGCTTATGGGCTAGGGGTATTTTTGAATGTACCGCTAAAAAAAATGAGAACTGCTGTATTAATTGATAGAAGCCACCATAAGTTCCCAATATTTAGCGATTACTATGGTACAAAGCTTTCCACGATATTACGGGAACACGTCACTGTTACGCTCGAAGAATTTGACAATGAAGAGGATGCAGCATGGTTAATTTAAACCATGCTATTATTTTTTTGAGACTTTTAATTTCATACCTGGTTTTATCCGGCTGCCGCTCAAATTGTTTTCACTTTTAAGCCGCCCCACTGAAGTACCATTTTTATCTGCAATCTCAGATAATGTATCGCCTTTCTTTACGACATAGTAGGCTGTACGTACGGTATTGGCTACATGCTGCTGGCTTTTCTTTGCAGATCGTTCTGTATTACGGGCTAATTTTGCATTTACAAAATCATCCTCCTTCTTTATTAGTAGGTTTTGACCAGGAACAATTTGATTACCGCGCAGATTATTCCACGATTTTATATCCTGAACTGTCACGTCAAACTTATCAGCAATGGTAGCGAATGTTTCGCCAACTTTCACTTTATACTTTCCGTTGAGTAGGGTCTGCACTAGGTTTTCATTTTGGATTGCATTTGAAGGGGCCACTGGCGTATTGAGTGCTGCATATAACTCTTCTATAGCGATTTTCTTGTCGATTACAGGTAAAACTAACCGCAACGGGGCATCCTCGGTACCATTTAATACATTCTTCTTAAAACTAGGATTTAATGCGCGTAATGTTTCTTTGGACACCTGTAATGCATCTGCTATTTGGCTCAATGAAATTCGTTTATTGATATCCAAGATCTGCGTTCTTAATGAAAGTTCGGTATCTGCCGCATTGATATTATTTTCATCTGCATACTTCATCGCGTAGGTCATAGCGATAAATTTAGGGATATAGTTTTGAGTTTGTTGTGTCAAATAAGGTGCAACATCCCAAAAAGTTGCCTTATCCTTTCCTGAGCGTTGAATTGCGCGGCTAACAGCTCCTTTACCACCATTATAGGATGCTATTGCTAGTAGCCAATCGCCATATTCCTCATAGGCTTCTTTTAAAATCTTTGCGATTGCATAGCTGGAAGCGATCGGATCCATACGCTGGTCGGTATAACTGTCTACAGTTAGGTGATAAGTTTTGGCTTCATAATACATTAGCTGCCATAAACCTGTCGCTCCTGCACTGGAAATATCGCGCGGATTTAGGGATGATTCAACTACACTTAGGTATTTAAGTTCGCGTGGTACGCCTACCTCATCCAAAATTTTATCAAACAATGGAAAATAGTATTGTCCTAATCCCATCATTCTACACATATAAGGATTATAATTGTCTGAGGTGTATTTCGCCACGAGTTCTTTTACTCGAGGAGAGTAGTCTAGCGGGACCTCCCGTTCTATTGCCTTCAATTTCCGAACCAGCTGTATATCTTCATCTGTTATTTCCGAATGCTGCTGTCCGTTATTCCCCGTAGATTTTATACTATCTAGGTATTGGTAAATCTCCTGTTTTTCCTTTTCGATGCTTTTTTGAAAGAAGTTTTGTGCTGCTTCTTTCATACCTTCTACAGCGCTTTCTTGGGCCTTAAGCGGTAGCACAAAGCATACCCCTCCGAGTAATGAAATTAACGCCTGTTTTCCGATCATAAATTTACTGTTAAATCCGAGTTTGATTGATCTACTGAAAAATCAACAATAATCTAAACGCTTAGAAATGGGTTTTAGTATAAAAATGGTTTTCGCCCTATTGAGCTTTAGGTCGAGTATAAAACAAAATACGATTTTGCTCCTCGCAAAATCGTATCCATGCTATATGGGATCTAAACTTCCCCTATTTATTATCTTCTACCTCAGTTTTTTTCTCTGTTGGAGAGTCCTCTTTTTGGCCATCTTTAAATTCCTTAACGCCCTTACCCAACCCGCGCATCAATTCGGGAATCTTCTTGCCACCAAATAATAGTAACAATATTACTACAATGACAATTAACTCTTGCCCCCCGATTCCCATGATTAATAATGATGTTGACATAACTATAATTTCTTGTTTTTCAATTCTTTTAAACTAAATTTCTCGCTCTCCTTACAAATGTAAGGATAATTATTAAATATAGTAATTATTTCTTATCTAGCCAACCATGACATCGGGTTGAGTGGTGTCGTTCCTTGTAATACAGAAAACTCTACCATCGGAACCCCAGTATCTGAGTCGACGTCAGCTGTTCCTATGGTTTGACCTGTGCTTATTTTTTGTCCTTTTGAAACACTTACACCTGCCAAATTCATATACACTGTGAAGTATTCCCCATGTTTAATCATGACAATACGCTGCCCCATCATTGAAACTATACTTAACACTTCTCCATTAAATACTGCTTTCACAGCTGCACCGCTCGAGGTTTGTATTTTAACCGTCTCATGATCCCAATTGACATTTCTACCCACACTTTCTGAACCAAACTCTTGCATAACCTTCGCATTGGAAACAGGCCAAGGTAAACTACCGCGATTAGATCTAAAATCATTCGAAAGCTTAACAGCTTCCGGTGTGCTACGTAAGACTTCAGAATCTGATTTTCGCGCGGTATTGCTGCTTTTTGAACTTGCGGCATTTTTATTTTTTGTATTCGTTGTAGGCTCATTTGCTTTACGGTTTCGCTCAGCTGCAGCTTCAGCCGCACGGCGCGCAGCTTCAGCCCGGCGACGTTCAGCCTCAATTTCCCTTCTAATGATTTCCTTAATGGCTGCATTGATACGACGCTCCTCTTTTTGTTTTTGCGTAATATCTTTTTTCACGCCACGCTCTGTAACGATCAATTCACTTAATTGCCCTGAATAAACGGATCTTTGTTGCGATATGGTTCTCTTCTCATTTTCCTGCTCTTTCATTAAAGCAACCTGTTTGTTGCGGTCAGCTTGCAACTGAGCAATTTTCTGTTCGATCTGCTTCTTGGTATTTTCGATGTCAGCTGCTTTCAGCTTTCTAGAATCGTTGAATTGTTGTAAATACTTTACTCTTCTAAACCCTTGATTGAAATCTTTCGATGCAAAAATAAACATCAATTTATTGTATGCATTCCGATTTCTGAAAGCAAACATAACCATTTTCTCATAGTCACGTTTCATCTTCTCCAATTCGGCCTTTAATTTACTCACTGCAGCCGTGTTGGCATTAATATGTCTATTAATTACAGCTACTTCGGAAGTAATGGTATTTATCTTCTGCTCGCGCAAATTAATCTGCTTACTCAATGCTGTCACTTGTTGTTGGGTCAATGATTTTTCTTTTGCAATTTCTTTGACCGTATTTTGTAATTCAGCAATTTCACGATTGAGCTTTTCACGTTGCTTTTCAAGTTCAGCTCGAGTTTGTGCCGATGAAATCCCAATCATGAATAGGAAAACAGCTATACCAAGTATTGTCTTTTTAAACTTCATTTACAGTACTATTTTGTTGTGTTTGCCATCTTTCTAACTTATGACTTCATATCTACTTTAGCAAACTAATTGCGAAAGTAATAAATCTAAAGGATATAGACAGCCTGTCATCGGATTACTTTATATCGCGACGATACTGAAAAAGGCATTTCGACAGGTTCGTTAAAAGTAACTTTGTTAAAATTAATTTCTGTCTTAATTTCTTGGCGGCCGTCAGAAATGATCATTTTTAAAAGCATCGGAAATTCCTGTCCCGAAGCCAAAGCATATTCGCCATAATTAGCTTCCAATAATTGTTTCTTTGAAAGTTGGGCTAATCTAAATTGATAAGGCCTATTGTTATTATTCAACCTATACAAAAAATCCAACTCATTGAGTTTACCGTCCAACTGAACCGACATTGAATCCTGCTTAAAGTTTACCTGATCAATATCAGATAAGAGATCCACAGACAGATTTGCCAGCAATAAGTCTTGTAAGTTTCCAAACGTCAGATCGGAACTGGCGAAACGGTATAGATAATCAAAAGGCTTAACCATATATTCACTTTGAAACTTATTGAGGATCTGAACACTGTCTGGAGTTATTAGAACACGTGCCACTTCGATACCCAATGTAGCAGAAATGGAAATCCAGATTCGCTTATCCTTCTCTATTCTAATAGTTGAATTGACGTCATAATTGTCCTTTCCCAAATCAAGCCTCATTTTAGCCTTTCCCGAAAAAGTCGAATAATCCAAATTGTTCAAAAAAAGATGGCGTAAACTATTTTTCTTTGCCTCTCTGGTATTATCCTTTATCGTCAATTCGTTTTGAGCCCTCAGCTCAGCTTCTTTCAGCATCCTCTTCTTCGAACTACAGGAAGAGAGCAAAACCATTACAGCACAAGCCCAAACAATTTTATTCCACATAACTTTTTGTGTCAATCTTCTTTTTCAATTTCAGCTTATTATCATCCGAATCCACTCCCTTTTCCAAAGCCAAAGTCCATTGTTTAACGGCATCGCTTTTTTTCCCTAACTTAAACAGAATATCACCATAATGTTCCAGCAACACCGAAGTTTGTGGGATAGTATTTTTTAATGCCTTTTGAATCCAAACCAATGCTTCGTCATATTTTCCATCGGCAAATAGCACCCAAGCATAAGTATCCTCAAACGTACCATTATTGGGTTGCAAATCTGTTGCCATAGCAGCATATTTCGTAGCCTCATCAAGTCGTTCCTTTCTTAACGACAAATAGTAGGCTAAATTGTTCATTGCTGTCACATTTGTACTATCGAGTCGGATAGCTTCCATGTACGCTGCGTCGGAGGCTTTATACATTTTGAGCGAGTTATAAATATCACCCAATCCGCCATAGATATTTGCCTGTAAGAATGGAGATTCCTCCTGTGCATTATTCAATGCTGCTTCCATAAACTTCCGACTATTTTCCATATCCTTCTTCATCAGATAAGCCATACTGGTAAAATAGAGTATTGTAGCGTTATTGGGCACATAATGCAAAGCCTCTCCACCATGAGCGATTGCCTGATCAAATTCACCTTTATCCATATCCAAGCTCATTAACATTCGCCAGGCATCGATCTGATAGGGGTTCATACTAACCGCTACTGCCAAAGAGCTTTGGGCAGCAGTTTTATCATCTTTTAGCCATAGTACCTGTCCTTTTGCCATATGGCTTTCAGCAATCCGCGGATGAACCTCCACCAGGATATTAGCCAGTTCGAGTAATTGATCCGGTGTATAAGGCCCCTTGGGATTTAATAAAGTCATTATTATCCGATTTTTATCAGCAAAGTCTATCTTTTTAGACTGAAACCCCTGTTTGAGCGCATCAAGGGATAACTTGAGCTTTTTATCAAATCGATATAGATCGGCTAAGTCAAAATAGAGAAAGTCTTCTTTTGTGGTGAGAATTCCTTTATTGATATATTCCAGTGCTAACTTCGAGTTTTTGGAAAGATTATACGCTTGTGCCAGCTGACCATACACCTGGGCTAAAGAAGTCCCTTTATCTGCCCAGGGCTTTAAAAGCTCTATGACACTTTTATAATTGCCCGCATCATTCAACAAGACACTACCGACCATATCCAACGTATCTGAAGAACCAGCAATTTCTTTAGTTTTATAAAAGTACTCTAAAGCCACATCTTTATATCCGCCATTAAAAAGAAGCATGATGCGTTCTCGTTTAAGCGACGCGGTGTTATTATCGTCCTGATCAATCAGCTTATCAAGATAAATCAATGCACTGTCTGCATCATTTTTACTTTTAAATGCGTCGACCGCGAAACTCAGATATTCTGGCTTAGACTGAATATCCAGCGCTTGCTTAATGGCTTGAATCGCTCCATCCTGATTTCTCATCTGAGCAAGAAGAATCGCTTTAGTAAAATAGATATCGTCTGCCTGCGGAAAGTCTGCGATGATAGCGTCAAGAGAATCCATACCCGGTCCAATTTTGCCTTGCTTCAATATCTCTTGCACATTTTTAAATCGGGCATCATATGGTTTTGTTTTCCTATCTTGTGATTGCGCGTGCAATGAATTCACGACCAAAAGGAACACGCCAATAAAACTTAAAAATCGTTCATTCAAAAAATTAAATCTCATCTACTTCCGCTAAATAATTAAAAATTTGTTCCTGCAATATACTAACTAATGTAACAATATTCATTCGAGGTAGTTGTAAAAATATTGAGATTAGCGGGTGGTGTAATAAATTCGACTCGTATTCAGCAAAATAAGTAAAATAGATTTTAAAATATAGAATATTAGATGTACCTTTGCAGACCCTTGAGATAAGGGAAAGAAAAATTTTTTAATAAATTATTTAAACAAAAGCAAGTGAATACGTTAAGTTACAAAACTGTCTCTGCCAACAAGAACACCGTTAACAAAGAGTGGATCGTTGTTGACGCTGAAGGAGAGATTTTGGGGCGTTTGGCGAGCAACATCGCGAAAGTAATTCGTGGTAAGCACAAGCCTACATTCACCCCACACGTAGACTGTGGAGATAACGTGATTGTTATCAATGCAGACAAAATCAAATTGACCGGAAACAAATTAGGTGACAAAGTTTACGTACGCTACACTGGATATCCAGGTGGTCAGCGTTTTGTTTCTCCTAAAGAGTTAATGGCTAAATTCCCTGAGCGCATCATTGAAAAAGCTGTTCGTGGTATGCTTCCTAAAAACCGTTTAGGTCGTCAATTGTTTAAGAACCTTTACGTTTATGCTGGTACTGAGCACAAGCATGAAGCACAAAATCCAAAACCAGTTAAATTTTAAGGAGAATCGACATGTCAACAACTAATACTTCAGGAAGAAGAAAAACTGCTGTTGCCCGCATTTACTTAACTGCTGGTAGCGGAAACATAATCATAAACGGTAAAGACTACAAAGAGTATTTCCCAACATTACCTTTGCAATACATCGCTACTCAATCTTTGAACGTAGCTGGTGAATTAGCAAACTTTGATGTAAAAGTAAACGTTAACGGAGGTGGTGTTAAAGGTCAAGCAGAAGCTGTTCGCTTAGCGATCGCAAAAGCATTGGTTGAGCTTAACCCAGAAGTTAAACCTGCATTACGTGCTAAAGGTTTAGTAACGCGTGATGACCGTATGGTTGAGCGTAAGAAACCAGGACGTCGTAAAGCTCGTAGAAGATTCCAATTCAGTAAACGTTAATCAAAGGAGGATCAAAAAATGGCAAGAACTACTTATCAAGATTTATTGGATGCAGGTGTGCACTTTGGTCACCTTACACGTAAATGGGATCCGAAAATGGCTAAGTACATTTTCATGGAGCGCAACGGTATCCACATCATTGACTTGAACAAAACACTTACGAAGTTAGAAGAAGCTGCATCAGCTATCAAACAAATCGTAAAATCAGGTCGCAAAGTTTTATTCGTAGCTACGAAAAAACAAGCAAAAGAGATCATCGCACAACAAGCAAAAGAGGTTAACATGCCTTTCGTGACTGAGCGTTGGTTAGGTGGTATGCTTACAAACTTCGCTACAGTTCGTAAGTCTATCAAAAAAATGTCTAACATTGACAAAATGCAAAAAGATGGTACTTACGATGTATTGTCTAAAAAAGAGAAGTTGATGATTCAACGTGAGCGTATCAAATTAGAAAATCTTTTAGGAGGTATCGCTGATTTGAACCGTTTGCCAGCTGCTTTATTCATCATCGATGTGAAAAAAGAACACATCGCTGTTTCTGAAGCAATGAAATTGAACATCCCTACTTTTGCAATGGTAGATACAAACTCTGATCCTTCGAACATTGATTTCCCAATCCCTGCAAACGATGACGCTAGCAAATCTATTAGCTTAATCGCAGGTATCATTGGTCAAGCAATCCAAGAAGGTTTGGACGAGCGCAAACGCGACAAAGAAGAAGAAGCTGAAAAAGATGCTGCTGCTGCTAAAGCAAAAGCTGATAATGGTGAAGCTTCAGAAGCTAAACGTCCTCGCAAAGCGAAAGACGGAGAATAATATTTTTATTCCAAACCGGATGGCGTAGCGTTAGTTTCTGGAAAAGTTTACTTTTCTTGAACTAGCCTATCTGTCCGGTTTTTTGTTTAACAGAACCCGTTTAGTAAGAATGTTAAACTTCATATTAGCTTAACCTTTTTTAAGTTAATATTGTACAAATTTTAGTCGTAAATAATAACAAAAAGAAATAAACATGTCAGTACAAATTTCTGCATCAGATGTAAACAAATTGCGTCAACAAACTGGCGCTGGTATGATGGATTGTAAAAAAGCTTTGGTTGAGTCTAATGGTGACTTTGAAGCTGCTGTAGATTACTTGCGTAAAAAAGGCGCTAAAGTAGCTGCTAGCCGTCAGGATCGCGACTCTAACGAAGGTGTTATCATCGCTAAAGCTACTGCTGATGGCAAATCAGGTATTGTAGTTGAAGTTAACTGTGAAACTGACTTCGTAGCTAAAAACGCAGACTTCGTAGCCTTCGCTGAAAAAATTGCAGATATCGCATTAAACAATAAACCTGCTTCTTTGGAAGAATTAAAAGGTTTGGAACTTGATGGCAAAAATATCGCTGATTCTTTAATCGAGCAAACTGGTGTCATTGGTGAGAAAATTGACGTTTCTAAATACGAAACAATCACTGCTGAAAAAGTTATCGCTTATATTCATGGTAACTACCGTTTAGGTGTATTGGTTGGTCTTTCTGCTGATGCAGCTGGTGCTGAAGAAGCTGGTAAAGATGTGGCAATGCAAATTGCTGCAATGAACCCTATTGCAATTGATAAAGACGGTGTTGATCAAAACACAATCGAGCGTGAAATCGCTATTGCAAAAGAACAAATCATCGCTGAAGGAAAACCAGCTGAAATGGCTGAAAAAATTGCTCAAGGTAAATTGAACAAATTCTTCAAAGATACAACCTTGTTAAACCAAGAGTTTGTAAAAGATTCTTCTAAAAACATCGCGCAATTCTTAGATTCTGTTTCTAAAGGATTGACTGTAACTGCTTTCAAACGCGTACAATTAGGCGCATAAGCATATTTCCATGCTATTCTATTATTAGAAATGGAAACATTTTAAAACAGGGGCTATTCATCGAGTAGCCCCTGTTTTTATTTATATCTCCTCCATCCAGTTCCCAACTGTTATCGCTTAAATCCATTTTTATTTTATTTCTAAATTTTATGTAACTTAAGGACACATAAAAAACTGACAGCATATGGGCATGTTAAAGGAGAACGCACTAAAAGGAAAGCGAATATTAATCACGGGTGGTGGCACAGGGCTAGGAAAAGCGATGACAGATTACTTTCTTGAGCTTGGAGCCTCTTGTCTGATTACAAGTCGCAAAGAGGATATTATACAACAGACAGCAAAAGAATTATCAGAAAAACATCAGGCAAAATGTCTTGCTGTGGCGGGGGATGTTCGCAATTATGATGATGTTGAACACGTCGTTTCCTATGGATATGAGCATTTCGGTGGAATAGATATTCTCATAAATAATGCCGCTGGAAATTTTATCTCCCCTACCGAACGTTTAAGCCATCGAGCCTTTGAATCTGTCATTGGAATTGTCCTTCAAGGGAGTATAAATTATACCCTCGCGCTGGGAAAAAGGTGGATCTCGCAAAATGAACAAAATAAGGCTGTACTGAGTATTGTCACAACCTATGCGTGGACTGGATCTGGATATGTAGTACCATCTGCAACTGCCAAGGCTGGAGTTCTAGCACTCACCCGTTCGCTAGCTGTGGAATGGGGAAAAAAAGGGATACGACTAAACGCTATCGCACCAGGCCCATTTCAAACCTCCGGAGCCATGGAACGCTTGTTGCCTGGTGAATTGGGCCAACTTCTCTCCCCAACCAAACGTATCCCTTTGGGTCGCTTGGGTGAACTACAGGAACTTGCTAATCTCGCGGCCTATTTAGTATCTGACTACGCAAGTTATATCAATGGTGATGTCATTACTATAGATGGTGGAGAGTGGCTTAAAGGAGCAGGAGAGTTTAATGGTTTGGATATTATTCCCGAAGATCAATGGGATTCTATTGAAAAGATGACCCGAAACGCAAAAAGCACCTAATAATATTTTAAGAACAACAAATGATTTACACTTTATCGTGGATGTAAATTCATAATTGTTGCATTACAACAAAAGGAAAAATTAAGTGTTTATTCTATTTTTCTTAGGTTTGTAGTTGGTATTTATTCAGCAGCATCGTACATATGACGGATTTATCTTTCGCTTCTCAGAAAATCAAGCAAAAACAAAAAATAGAACTAAATAAAACAGGCTTTGATTTCGCTTTAGTATATATACTGGAGGGATCGGTCCTGTCTAAAGAAAATAAGTTGAAATTTTCAAAAGGAAATTTACTCTTTTTGAATAAGACCTGTGAAACACTTGAAACTAAGAAAGATGCAATGGTATTCGTCCTCTATTTTTCCAGTTCCTATTTTAAAGATCTTCATTTTATACAGCAAAATTTCAGACTTTCTTACAGTCCGGTGGAAATTTTCAATTCGAAGACATTTTTAAATAGGAGCCTATCGCTGAAGAAAGAAAATAAAAAATTGACGGAGCAGGTATTCGGCCTAATACATCAATATGACCGTGAGGACGCAACGACTTCTATTTTCATATTCCACCAAATTATGTCTCTTTTTGCTTTAGTGGAAAATATTGTAAAAGACCTGGGCCTGCCTATTCATGCATCTTATGAAATGTCTCAAGAAATCGATCAATATATTCAGCAAAACATTTATTTTCCCGACAAATTACAAATTAAGTCAATCGCCGATCAGTTTCAAATTTCCGCTAATTATTTTGGTGCATTTTTTAAAAAGCGATATGCTGTGAGTTATAAGACGTATATCGATGATATTCGAATTAAACTTATCGAAGACAGGTTAGCTTCCAATACCTATAGCATGAAACAAATTGTAGAAGAACTTGGATTTAACGATGAGAGTCACTTGACTAATTTTTATAAGAAAAAACGAAATGTTACACCAAGCTCTTATAAGAGAGCTAAAAATAGCATTTGATAAGTTATCATGCTGAATTATACCATGGAGACTATAATTTGGACTAAGCTGAACGGCTTCTTCTAAAACTAACATGTTCTGCCCTTTTTAAATGAAACTTTATCTTTTTGGTATTCAACTGATATTCTGATAGCACTTGAGCCCCCACTTTGTCTAGTAAAATCCAAACTTTTTTTTATATGAACTGTTTTAATGATGAATAAAAATTAGCAGAATTATGTCAAAAAAAGAATATAGAAACGGGAAAGTTGAAGAAGACTATCCGGATAAAGAACAGGATCTTACTTTTAACAAAGACCTTGACAGTTATGAAATGGATGTCGACGGTAACGATCCAGATTATGCTCATCCGGCTGATTACGACACTATTGCAGAGGGTGCTGTTGATGATGATTCAACCTATGACAATTCAAATCCATTTGTGGGCGATGAATATGCTTCGAAAGATGAACTTCAGGGCGAAGACTTGGATCAGGCGAACATGCGAATTGAGACTTTTGATCATGAACGGTTATCTCCTTTAGACAAGAAATTAGCAGAGAATGAAGAAGATTTGAGAGATGATCTTGATGAAGAAGGATATCCTAAGAATGACAGATAGTTTCCGAAAAAAAAATCATTGTGAGGGACCAAAAGGTCCCTTTTTCTATTTTTGAAATAAGGATCTTTAATTTAAAAAATACAGATTATAACGATCTCAACAGTAACCATAACTCCCAATTTTTACGTAAGTTTACTTTGAAGATTGTTATCATATGGAAAGTATATTACCGCTCATCCGGATCGTTGACCTCAAAAAATCGTACGGAACGAAGGAAATTTTGAAAGGAATCAACCTCGACATATTTCCAGGCCAAGTGATCGGATATATTGGCCCAAATGGGGCAGGCAAATCCACCACTGTTAAAATATTGACAGGACTAATTGAAGATTTTACAGGCACTGTAGAAATTAATGGTATCAACATTCAAGAAGATCCATTGGCCGTGAAAACAATGTTAGGATATGTTCCCGAGAACGCTGAATTATATGAAGTACTGACTCCAATTGAATATTTAGATTTTGTAGGTAAGCTCTATGGAATGGAAAATAATAGTATTCTGGAACGTTCCTTAAAGTTATTGACTGCTTTTGGTCTTGAATCAAACGCGAATAATAGGATGGACACCTTCTCAAAAGGAATGCGTCAAAAAGTACTCTTGATCTCAGGAATTATTCACAACCCTCAAATTATTGTTCTGGATGAACCCTTATCTGGACTTGATGCGAATGCCGTTATTTTTGTTAAGGAACTTATTTCCTTACTTGCAAAAGAAGGAAAAACAATTTTCTACTGCTCCCATATGATGGATGTTGTCGAAAAAGTATCCGATCGGATTTTACTTATAAACCAGGGAAGCATTATTGCGGATGGTACAATTGAAGAGCTAAAAACAGAAGCTAACGAATCTTTGGAGCATATATTTGCAAAATTAACACATAATGGCAGCAACACATTGGATGTCTCCAATATCATTAGAGCAATTCAATAGCATGGAAAAACTCATCTTAAAGTTTATTCTTCTGTTTCCAGGGTTTTGGAAAAGCTTAGGCATTAATTTTGAACAGTTTAAGATCATCTTACAAACAAAAATCATTTTAGAGGACCGAAAACCTATTAGTTTTCGGAGACGTAGAAAGAATAAATCCTCCTCATCGTCTTCGATTTTACAATCTGTTGTGTATCTGATGATTGGCTTGGTATTCATGGTCATACTTGTGTCGATTCCAGATAGATATTTAGCTGTTTCTATCATGCTGCTCACCTTTATCAGTATGCTGAGTATTACATTGGTTACTGATTTTTCACCTCTATTATTAGATACCCGAGACCATTACATCATTTTGCCGCGACCAGTTAATGACAGGACCCTATCGATTGCACGATTAACTTTTATCGCAATAAAGCTGTCTAACCAAATAATTGCCCTAACCGCACCAGTACTTGTTTATGTATTATTTGATTGGCATATTACTTCAGTCCTTGTTTTATGTTTACAGCTTATTTTCAGCACCTTAGTCGCTCTCATCGGTGTCAACGGATTTTACCTGATCAGTATAAAATACCTGCCCATTCAAAAGTTTAAAGATGCTATTACTTATATACAGATAGGTCTCTCACTGGTTCTTTTCCTGTCCTATTATGTTGGCCCAAATCTGATTCAATCTATTGTACAATCTCATTTGACGATGGGACAGCTCCGATTTCTTTGGATATTTCCGAGTACATGGATTGCATCTTTTCAACCCTTGATCTTTGGAGACCAAAATTTACCGGTTATCATACTATCCATATTGGGGGCACTCACTCCCTTTGCAGGTATCTATGCCTGTATCAAGTTATTCTCTCGTGGATTTAATTCAAAAATAGCAGCATTGGCAAGCGCAGACAGCTACCCCAATGAAAATTTGCCTTTGAAGCAGAATCATGGATCTAAACAGCCTGTATATAAATGGATATCCGCGAAAGTATGTTCATCCGCAGTTGAAGAGGCAGGATTTGGCATTGTATGGCTGATAAGTGCTAAAACAAGAGAATTTAAACAACAGCTCTATCCTTCGTTGGCTTATTTGCCTATTTACTTTACTTTTTTATTTATACGTACTGGAGAAGAGCTCCCAATGGCGGACAAGATATTAAAAATTCGGGATTCGGGCCTGTATATTGTTATGTTCTATCTTTCATTACTCACCATGTTAACCGTTTTCCAGCTTATTACTCAAAGCAACAAGTATAAAGCAGCTTGGATCTATTATACGACTCCCATCCACAAGCCGGGACAGTTGATGACCGGTGTTCTTAAGGCTTGTCTCATTAAGTATGTTTTACCTTTTAACGTCCTGTTTTTATGTATCTGTATCCCCTTATTTGGTCTCAATTCAATTAATGATCTCCTATTATCTTCTGCAGTTGGCGGCATTGAAAGCATTTTGATTATGCTTTTTATGGTCAAAAACTACCCGTTTTCAAAAGCGAACCAATCCAATTCTAAAGCAATAACCAATTTATTCATCTTAGGTCTTTTGGGGATATTGGGCTTCTTACATAAAACAATCTTCCATTTCGAAACGCTAATTTGGATCTTAGCCGGACTCGGATGGATCATATTCTTTTTGATGTTAAAGTATTTAAAGAAAGAAGATTGGAAAAGCCTTGCTTATGACGACAATTGATAAAACTACAAATTGTCTACCATCAAGGAATAACACTTGAACAGGCATTTTTGCTGAAAACGCTCAATCTCATTAGCCGAACATCTCAAGAGGCAAGCAGTATTCAGAGGGCGTGAAAAAAATAACTATTATCCATAAGGCAATAAAAAGGGCTACACTTTCCTCTAGGCACCAAAATAAGGTATTTTGTAATAGAATGAGATATTTTTAATAAAAAAGCATCAACCTAAAGAGATTGATGCTTCTAGTAGCGGGGAGCAGAATCGAACTGCCGACCTTTGGGTTATGAATCCAACGCTCTAACCATCTGAGCTACCCCGCCGTTTCGGTATGCAAATATACCACTTCATGTGTCAATTCAAAAGATTTTTTTATTTTTTTACCAATTATCTGGTATAAAAACCGTCTTTTAAGCGCAACAAACTCATTTTTAACCAAGTAAATTTATTGTCTACAAAAAGTACATAACCTCTAAAACTTTGATCGTACCAAAAAGGTAATATTTATCAAAATAAGGAGTCAACTTTTCATAAAAAAACTTGCAATAACAAAATAAATATGTATTATTACAAATAATAAGTTTATGCAATAAAAAGCAACTTTGGAAGAGATTTGTAGCGGGGAGCAGAATCGAACTGCCGACCTTTGGGTTATGAATCCAACGCTCTAACCATCTGAGCTACCCCGCCATTTTGGGAATGCAAATATAGCTTATTTTTGATTTAAACAAACTAATATTAAAAAAAACATTTATATGGCAGATAAAATAAAATTCCAACTAGAATATATCATCAACTCTTCACCTAGAATTTTATTTCCGTATTTGCAAGAACCAAACGAATTGGCACAATGGTTTGCAGATGATGTAAACTATAAAGACACCGTTTATACTTTCATTTGGGATGATGAACCACACCGAGCAAAAATTGTAGCATCGAAAGAAAACAAATCTGTACGCTTTAAATGGCTCGATGATGATCCCTATTATTTCGATCTGGAGATCGACCAAGATGAACTAACAAATGATGTTGCTCTCAAAATAACTGATTTCGCTAAAGAAGAAGATCTTGAAAACAGAAAATTAATTTGGAAAAATTCAATAGTCTATCTTCAGAGTGTTATAGGTGCATAAAAAAAGCCTATCTTTGCAATATAATCCACCAAGGACTCCTAGGGGAGTTCTTTGGTGTAGAGATGCCTTAATGCAAAGGCATCGATTTGCTTAGCGTCACGGATGAAAAAAGTTCATTTACTTATTCTTCAAGCTTTCATAAAACCATTTATTGTCACATTTTTCATTGTGATGTTTGTGCTATTGATGCTTTTTCTATTCAAGTATATCGATGATTTGATTGGAAAAGGCTTCGAATGGTATACGATTATGGAGTTGATTGGCTATCAATGCGTTGTTCAAATTCAAATGGCAATGCCCTTATCCATGTTACTCTCCTCCATTATGACATTTGGAAATCTGGGTGAAAGCTATGAATTGGTTGCTATTAAGGCTGCGGGCGTATCTTTGCGCAAAGCGATGACTCCGCTATTTGTACTCGTCGGAATTTTCGCAACAAGTTCTTTTCTTTTCTCCGACTACATTCTTCCTGTAGTGAATCTGAAAATGGGGACATTACTTACAGATGTACGTAATAAAAAGGCCGATTTCCTTATCAAACCCGGAATATTTAACAATACTATCCCAGGTTACTCCATCCGCGCCCGGGGAAAAAACAAAACGGGAACAATTCTCTACGACTTGATGATCTACGATCACCGCGGTGGCAATACGGCCAATAATGTACTTATGGCAAAAGAAGGCTATATCTACAATTCTCCCGACAACAATTATATGATTCTTAAACTTAAGGATGGTATACGTTACGAAGAGGCACGGACTAAAAACTCCAAAACTTACGATCCACGGCAGCAATTTACGCGATTTAAATTCAAAGAAACTGAGCAAAAGTTTGATATGGGAAGCTTTCAACAGGGTAAAACAGATGAAAACCTGTTCAAGAGCCACCACGCCATGTTAAATTTGAAACAATTGGATATGTATATCGACTCGAACCATATTAAGTTAGATAGTATGGGAAGAGCAATTTCCCGGACATTAGATACGCGATATAATATTTACTCGAAATATTTTAGTGCCAATCAACCTGGACAGCCCAAAGTTAAAGAAGCTAAAATCAAGCCTTTTAAAAATCTGATTGCCGATCTTGTACCTCAAGAACAACGTTCACAGGTCACGATGAATGCACTAAACCAGTTGAATTATCTGAAGGAAGATCTGAATGGCCGTACGCTTGAATTTAAAGATTACAAATCGAAAGATATCCGCTACCGCATTGAGTGGCATCGCAAGTTTACCCTTGCTGTTTCCTGTCTTTTATTGTTTGCGATCGGAGCGCCACTTGGTGCTATTATCAGAAAGGGAGGGCTTGGTCTTCCTGTAGTTATGGCCATTATATTCTTTCTAATTTATCATATTATTTCGACGGTAGCAGAAAAAACGGCTAAAGATGGCGCGATATCATCAGGTATGGGTATGTGGATGGCGATCATTGTATTAACACCACTTGCTGCTTTTCTAACGTACAAATCGACAACAGATTCCGCTTTATTTGATATTGATCAATACAAGTTAAAAGTAGAAGCCGCGTGGAAATGGATAAAAGAAAAGTTTTCAAAAAAGAATAATTTAAAAGAATCACATTAGATTGTGACAGGGCTATTATAAATAAATTTAGATTCTACACTAACTTTGTATCAATTACAATATATCAATAAATGGATTTCAAATTAAACACGATCGAAGAAGCGATCGCTGATATACAAGCAGGAAAAGTAGTAATCGTAGTGGATGACGAAGACCGCGAAAATGAAGGAGACTTTGTCACTGCTGCTCGCAATGCCACTCCTGAAATCATAAACTTTATGGCCACTCACGGGCGCGGATTGGTATGTGCTCCGATAACGAAAGAAAGGGCAGATGCATTACACCTTGATCTCATGGTAGGTCAAAATACAGCGGTATACGAAACTAACTTTACTGTTTCCATTGACCTGCAGGGATATGGTTGTACTACAGGAATTTCAGCGTCAGACCGTTCGAAAACAATTAAAGCAATGATTGATCCTAATATTCATTACGAAGAATTAGGTAGGCCAGGTCATATTTTTCCCTTAATAGCAAAAGATGGCGGCGTATTACGTCGTACTGGTCATACAGAGGCTTCAGTTGACCTGGCTCGATTAGCAGGATTTGAACCTGCAGGTGTATTGGTTGAGATTTTAAAAGAAGACGGCGAAATGGCTAGGCTTCCCGAACTTCTGGAAGTTGCTAAAAAATTCGATTTAAAGATCGTAAGTATTGAAGATCTGATCGAGTACCGCCTTAAACACGACTCGCTGATCAATGAAGAAGTCACCGTTAATATGCCAACACAATATGGTGATTTTAAAATGAAAGCTTTTACGCAGAAAGATACTGGCGAACAGCATTTAGCGCTTTACAAAGGAGACTGGAATGAAGACGAGCCTATTTTAGTACGTGTGCATAGTTCTTGTGTTACAGGAGATATTTTTGGGTCTTGCCGATGCGATTGTGGCCCGCAGCTGCACAAAGCCATGGAAATGATCCAGCAGGAAGGTAAAGGTGTCATCGTGTATATGAATCAGGAAGGACGAGGTATCGGACTGATCAATAAATTACACGCATACAAATTGCAAGAAAATGGATTAGACACAGTAGATGCTAATGTACAGTTAGGATTTAAGGCCGATTTAAGAGACTATGGTGTAGGTGCACAGATCTTAAGAAATCTGGGGGTCACAAAAATGCGCCTTATGTCAAACAACCCTACGAAACGCGCGGGTTTGGTAGGTTATGGTCTTGAAGTTGTAGAAAATGTACCTATTGAAATAACGGCAAATCCATTTAACGAAGAATATCTAAAAACCAAACGGGATCGTATGGGGCATACGATCATGAAAAATTTATAAGAACAATCTCGAAAAAGCGGTATCTCAAAAAGTACCGCTTTTTTCACTCATATACGCCCTTGTCATAGTAACTCCTGCCTTTTTATGATCCTTTCATGGCAGTACTATCAATAAATAGCAGTAACTTCAACATATGGAACAACAAAGAAAACATATCATCTTTTTTGATGGGGATTGCTTGATTTGTAATCGCTTTGTTCAAATGCTATTAAGAATAGATCGTAAAAAAAAATTCTTATTTAGTTCCCTTCAGTCTGAATTTAGTAGGACCACGCTTAAAAACATCCCTAAAGACATTGATTCAATCGTTTATTTATCTTCTGAAGGTAGTTTTATCAAAAGTGAAGCTATTCTTAAAATCATTAAGCAATTGGGTTTCCCCTACACCATATGTTATTTACTGAAGATTTTACCCATTGGATGGAGAGATGCGATTTATGACTATTTTGCTAAAAACCGTTATCAATGGTTTGGCAAAAATGAGTCTTGTAAGATACCTTCAAAAGCTGAAAGAGAAAGATTCATTTGAACGTGAAATAAATTATTGAACAGAATTTCAGTTTGAGGTGTTTAAACTATACTTGTAACAATAAAATTTACATCGATGAAAAATAAACTTTTAATTGAGAATGCTTATATCAATGGGAAATTTATTACATCAAAACACACTTTTGACGTAATAAATCCTGCTACAGGAAAGATTATCGCTTCATTACCCGATTTGAAAGTGGCAGATTGCAGTAAGGCAATAGATGCTGCTCACAAAGCTTGGAAAAGCTGGAAAAATACAACTGTAGTGGAACGTTCTGATATCATCCGTAAATGGTACAATCTAATTCAAGAGCATAAGGACGATCTTGCAGAAATCATGACGTTGGAAAGTGGGAAACCACTAAGCGAATCTAAAGTTGAAGTGGATTATGGCAGTTCTTTCGTAGCGTGGTTTTCAGAAGAAGCAAAAAGAACCTACGGTGAAACGATACCTTCCCAGAAGAAAGGTAGCAGGATGATGACAATTAAACAGGGTGTAGGTGTGGTCGCGGCAATTACACCCTGGAATTTCCCTATAGCGATGGTAACCCGTAAAGTAGCGCCTGCTTTGGCCGCTGGTTGCACAGTGGTACTCAAACCAGCTTCACAAACACCGTTTTCAGCGATCGCATTAGCGAAACTTGCTGAAGAGGCAGGCGTTCCCAAGGGGGTGATTAATGTCATTACAGGAAAGGATAGCTCCGGGATAGGAAGAGAATTAGCGACGAACGATCTGGTGAGAAAGCTTTCTTTCACAGGATCTACCGAAGTAGGAAAAACGCTTATAGAACAATCAGCCTCGAACATCAAAAAAGTATCAATGGAGCTTGGCGGTAATGCCCCATTCCTAGTTTTTAACGATGCTGATATTGATGCTGCTGTAGAAGGTGCTCTCGCCGGTAAATTTAGAAATTCCGGGCAGACATGTGTATCGATTAATAGATTTCTTGTTCAAGAAGATGTTTACGATGAGTTTTCAATGAAACTTACCCAGTCCGTTAGTAAACTAAAGGTTGGCAATGGACTTGATAAAGGTGTCCAGGTCGGCCCACTCATCAATGCAAAAGGCTTAGAAAAAGTACAACATCATGTACAGGATGCCATAAATCACGGTGCCGAATTGGCTACTGGAGGTAATGTAATGAAAGGCCTATTTTTCCAGCCTACTGTGCTGACGAACATTCCAAAAGAAGCACTTATATTCAGAGAGGAGACCTTTGGCCCAGTCTGTGCCCTTTTTAGCTTTAAAACAGAAGAAGATGGCATAGCGATGGCCAACAATACTGAATTTGGTCTTGCCTCTTATTTCTATAGTACAAATGTCAATCGCTGTTTCCGGGTAGCTGAGCAACTTGAAGCCGGTATGGTCGGTGTCAATACAGGTCTTATTTCAAATGCGGCAGCACCTTTTGGTGGGGTAAAACAATCGGGAGTCGGTCGTGAAGGATCAAGACATGGCTTAGATGAATATATGGAATTAAAATATATCTGTTTCGGCGGAGAATAAAAAAGGAGCAAATTGCTCCTTTTTATTTTTTTAGAAAATCCAAAAGCTTTTCACGGGTTGAACTAAATGATAAGGCCTCCCCTACTTGCTCATAATTCTGCTTATCCAAACATGTTGGATAAGCATATTTAGCAAAGGTGAGCTTATTATCATCCCATATAAACAATTCCATTAAATCGGCAATTTCGGAAACACGAAGTTGCATGTTTTGTAACTCCCGAGCAGCTAACGCGAGTTTATCCTGATCATTTTCTTTCTGATTCAATAGGTCATTCAATCGGTTAGAATCTGTTTTAAGGAATACTTCTTTATCCGGTTGACCATTTCCTTCATCTTTAGCATTTCCATGAGGGCGATCTATCCCATTACGATAAATTTCGGATTCCTCCGGCTGCCTCTGTTTATCATTGCTCCTGTCATGATCATAGCCATTGCGATTATAGGCCGGCAATTCGCCACGACTTTCCGATTGTCTATATGGTTCATCATACTGTTCATCGTTATAGCTATCCTGATTATCATAACGTAAATCGTTACGATAATTACTATTGCCATAACGATCAATAGGTTGCATGGATTCTAAAATAATCCCCTTGTTTCCTCTTCTGTTACTGACAGAAAACACAACGTCCATAAATTGCCCATTTCTATCGACAAGTTGTATTCCGGTGCCATTTAATGTGCGGCGCTGCCGATCGGCAAACACAATACGCAAATTATAACTCCTATTCTTCAAATGAGATATTTTGACATCGCTTGAAGCTCTATTATTATACAAAATGTCATTAATATAAAGGAAAAAGGGTACATCTGCAGAGTAGATATTTAATGTACCGCCCAAAGACCTGTACCGTTGCGCAAAACCTGCTACTGCTACAATCAGCAACAAGAGCATAATTAGAATTTTTCTATACATAATCCTATGCTATTTATAATCCTTCGACTCTCAAGAATTACAAAGGATTAAGAACGTGTAGCATTTAACTTTTTCGCCCAACATTTTTGTTGCGATACTTTTTATAAAGCTTTACAGCCATCATCAGCGCAACTGATAAAATTAATAGTCCCAAAACGCCGAATATCCAATTCAGGGCCGATTTTAAAACTACTGTAAAAACGATCGCAAATAGTAAAACGGTAGCGAGTTCATTCCATAGCCTCAATTTTGTTGAAGACCAATTGGACGACTCACTTTGTAGTTGAAACATAATACGCTGGCAGGAGAAATGATAAAGTATCAATCCTAAAACGAAAGTGAGCTTGACATGCATCCAGCCCATCTTCAGCAAACCCGGATTCATATAAAGCATAACAAGTGCTGCGACTACAGTGAGGTACATTGCTGGAGTGGTTATAATCCACCACAACTTACTTTCCATTACAGTAAACTGCCTATGCAAAATTCCATATTCTTCCGCAGGCCTAGATTTAGCTTCCGTATGGTAGATGAAGAGTCGGACAATATAGAACAATCCAGCCATCCAACATACTACAAAGATAATGTGAACAGCTTTTGCATATAAATAGATCATAATTACAAAATTAAGAAAAGTTAAGAGCAATTGTCACCAACAACTATGATTTGTATAAATGTTACATCCAATATACAAAAGTAGACTATCCACGCGTGAGGTCAGACCTGGCGCAAAAAAAAAACGACTCGCTTTCGCAAGTCGTTCTATATAATTTAAGAGACCATACTTAATAGCGAAATTCTTTCACTACTTCAATGGCATATTTTACATTGTCAAATGGGATGTCTGGCATAATACCATGCCCCAAATTAAAGATAAACCCATTTTCACCTCGCATACGTTCAAACAGTTCTGTAATCTTCCTTTTGATTACGGCCTTATCAGCATACAAAACAAATGGATCTAAATTTCCTTGGACAGCGATCCCCTGTGGTAGGGATTGTTTTATATTTTTTAAATCTGCATTCCAATCAATAGATATCACATCAGGTTGCGCTTCGACCATCATCGGTGCAAAAACAGAGGACCCCTTACAAAATGAAATCACTGGAATGTTTTGACGGTTTAATCTTGAGATAATCTGTTTATTATAATAATGTGAGAAATCACGGTAATCATTCCATGATAAGGCCAAAGCCCAACTATCAAATAGTTGAATCGCATTAACACCTGCATCGATCTGCATGTTCAGATAGTCAACAGTAACATCGGCGATCTTTTGAAGAATCATATGTGCCAACTCAGGCTGATTATTCAACATCAATTTTGTTAACTTAAAATCTTTTGAAGAACCGCCTTCCACCAAATAACTTAAAATTGTAAACGGTGCTCCTGCAAATCCAATCAAAGGAATACGGCTATCAAGACGTTGCTGAATGACCTTTATTGCATCAGCAACATATTGCAATCTATCCAGACAGTTAACGGATAAAGCTTCTGCATCCTCTACAGAACGAATAGGATTAGAAAAACGAGGTCCTACACCTTGTTCAAAGGAAAGATCGCCGCCCATTGCTTCGGCAGTCACTAAAATATCAGAAAATAAAATAGCAGCGTCAATACCCAATAAATCAACTGGAAGCATAGTGACATCAGCGGCTATTTCGGGTGTTTTGCACATTTCCAGAAAGGAATATTTATTCTTGATATCCCAATATTCTTTCATAAAGCGCCCAGCTTGACGCATCATCCACACAGGAGGTCTCTCTGTCCGCTGCGAAAATGCAGCCCTAATCAATAAGTCGTTTTGTAAAGTAGTACTCACTATAAATGTTTTGAAATTTCGTTTTCTATTTTTGTAATAATGCTGTTCTGTCTAGCCGTCAGATGCAATTTATTGGCCACATCTGTATACGCTCTGGCTCTTTCGTAATCAAACTTTCTAAGTGCTATGTTTGCTAGATTAATCATAACCATGCCCTTTTCATTATCTTTTTTCCAAGGTAGACGTGATGCTAACTGGAAATGATATTCCGCTTCATCGACACGCTCTTCTTTCAGCGCAATATTTCCCATCATAAATTCATAGAAATTACGCCTACCTTTTCGCAACGCATCGGGGTTCTTAATTTCAGCCAGCATTTTTTTTGCTTTCTCATAATCTTGTCTGTGAAAAGCCTGTGTTGCCAGGAAAACAGACCCTTCTCTGAAATGGCTCCAAATCAAATAGCCTATTCCACCAGCTATCAAAACAGCGGTCTGATAATGACCATGATATACCCCATAGGCCAAAAATAATGCAGCGATAAAAATAACGGCTATTCTAGCCTTAATTGTCATCATCTCTTATTACCTAGGCATTATTGTCGGTAAACTTATAACCAACACCACGGATAGAATGAAAATAAATTGGGTGTTTTTGATCAGGCTCGAAATATTTCCGGAACGTCAAGATAAAATTATCGATTGTCCGTGTAGATGGATAAACATCATAGTTCCACACGGTCTCCAATATTTGCTCCCTTGATACCGCCTCATTACGTCTTTCAATCAACAGCTTTAACAACATAGTTTCCTTTTTCGTTAAAGACGTTATCGTACCATCCGCATGATGCAGCTCATACGAATTGAAATAGATCGTTTTATCTCCTATTTGATAAGAATTTAGTTCTTTCAAATCATCAGGCTTCATGCCGCGGCGAACTAAATTTCCAACACGCAGAATCAACTCTTCTAAGTTGAAAGGTTTCACCAAATAGTCATCTGCTCCTTTCTTAAGACCGGTGATCCGATCCTCACTGCTATTTTTGGCAGTTAAAAACATAATAGGAACTTCTGTATTTTGCAGTCGAATAGTTTCAGCAACTTGAAATCCATCAATTTCCGGAATCATCACATCCAAGACAACCAAGTTGAAACGCTCCTCCTTGAAGACTTTTAGTGCTTTTTTTCCATCGGTGGCCGTAGTGACACGGTAACCTTCCATTTCGAGATTTAACTTGATAGCTTCTAACAAGTGCTCTTCATCTTCGACAAGTAATATTCTTTGTTTACTTTGCATTTCTTTCAAATGTTACTTCAAAAATACTCCCTTTAGGAGTGTTATCTTTAACTTTAATGGTCGCGTCGTGTTTCTGCAACACGGTTTTCACGATATATAACCCCAAACCTGTGCCTTTGGTTTTCCGTGTAGCCTCACTGCCCACCCGATAAAACTTATTAAAGATAAGCTTTTTCTCTTCATCGCTGATACCAATACCATGGTCAGCAACAGAAAAAATTATTTTACTATTCTCCGTATATAATTTCACATCCACCATAGCACATGCGGGTGAATACTTAATCGCATTTTCAATCAGGTTAGTCACCACATTACTAATCGCAAACTTATCAGCATGAATAATAATATCCGCTTCCAAATAAGGTTTCAAAACTTGTGAACTGCACGAATTCTTTTGCAGCCTGTCAACGATCTGCTCTACCAAAGAAGTAAAATTAAAATCCTCTTTCGGCATACTATAATTGCGGCTATCCAATTTGGTGGTCATTAGCACATTTTCTACTAAATCATCCAAACGCTCGATATCCTTTAGTGAATTACGCAAGAACGTCTGCTGTTGTTCCTTATCCAAATCACGCCTCAAAATCGTTTGAATATACAGTTTGACCGAAGCCAAAGGTGATTTCAGTTCATGTGTAATGGCTAAAAGAAAGTTTTGCTGTTGCTGCAATAATTTCTGCTCTCTTTCCACGAGTCGTTTTAGCCGCCATGCTCCCCATAAGAAAATAATTAGGAAGAAAATCCCTTCTCCAATGATCATGTTCTGCTTGCTGGGGTCAAATCGAACAAACATCACCCCCCACCAAATCAATTGCATAACCGCATAAAACAATAGAAAATAAAAGAGTAACAGCGCTTTCTTCATGTGACAAAAATAGGTATTCAACTAGGTATTCGGAAATATCCGAAGGATTATGACACAAAGAAGAAAATTAAGCGATATGCAACATTAATAAAGCATTACTATACCCCTAATATATCTTCACTGCAACAGGCTTTCTAGCAATTTAACAATCAAATAACGGATAGTATTTCGTATTTCAGACGATTTTATTTTAGTTTTGCATATGTTTAATCAGGGAAAAAAAGACATTTTCTTCGATCTGGATCATACGATTTGGGATTTTGATAAAAATGCCGAAGAAAGTCTTCACGAGTTATATTTCAAATACAGGTTTGATCGCTTGTTTAATCAAGAGTCGTCCACCCGTTTTATAGAAACTTATACAATCAACAATCATCGGCTTTGGGGACTTTATCATCATGGAAAGATCTCAAAACCTGAACTCAGGACAGCACGGTTTGCCGATACCTTTACACAACTCGGTGTGGATCCCCAATTGTTTCCTGAGGAATTCGAATTAGAATATCTCGCTATCTGTCCCCAAAAAACAAACCTGTTTCCCAATGCTCATGAAACGCTTTCCTATCTAGGTGACAGCTATAATCTTCACTTGATATCCAATGGATTTAAAGAAGCGTGTGAAACAAAATTGGAAAAAAGCGACTTAAAAAAATATTTCAAACATATTTTTATTTCAGAGGTAGTCGGCATAAACAAACCGGATCCTCGAATATTTCAATTTGCAATGACGACAGCTTTTGCGCAACCTCAGCAGTCATTGATGATTGGAGATAACCTTGACGCCGATATACGTGGCGCTGTAAATGCCGGTATGGACGCCATTTTCTTTAATCCTGGTAACATCGAGAAGCCGGAAGATGTCACCCATATGATTGTCGATTTAAAAGAATTGCAATCGATACTTTAAAAAATAAGAAAAGCAGCTTAAAGCTGCTTTTCTTATTTTAATACCTTTACCGTAATATTCCTAAACCATACATCATTTCCATGATCCTGGAGACCAATAAGCCCTGACTTAGTATCGCCACCAACATTGCTCAACAATTCAAAAGCCAAAGGCCACTTTTCTTCACTGAATTTACTCTTTTGCAATAAATCAATCCATGATTTATCCCACAATGTATATTCTACGACTTTTACACCATTCTGAAAATGCTCTACTTTTCCATTGTTAACTCTGATCTTCACCTTATTCCACTCGCCAAAAGGTTTACCATTCTGCGGCTTGGCCGGGATCATATCGTAGAGTGATGTCGATTTTCGGTTTCCGTCCACACCCATTTTAGCATCAGGATGATTTTCATTATCTAAAACCTGACATTCTGGAGACGATATATAAATCGGCTGGCCCTCCACCTCCTTGGCTAAAAAGAAAATTCCCGAATTTGCCCCTTTAGCAACTTTCCATTCCATTTCTAATTCGAAGTTTTTGAAATCATGAGCAAATACCAAATCTCCTCCTTCTTCCTTTCCAAGATTAGCTTGGCTATCAAATTTGATTGCACCTTCATTAATCACCCATCGTTTAGGGACGACAGTCTTATCATAGCCTCTCCAGCCGTCCATAGAAGTACCATCAAAAATAACATAAGCTCCAGCCTTATTCTTTTTAAATTTTTTGATATCTACACGTGGTAAATCTAAGATTTTGTATGCAGGAACCTCTTTTTTTGTTTGCCCTATGGCCGTATTAAGGTGTGCTGAAAAAGCAATCACCGATACCGCAAGAACTGTTTTTAATACCTTCATTCTTTTTAGTTTAAGTTTTTTTTAAAATTAAATTTAAGCATTTGGGATTATAAAGATCAATATTTTTTAATATTCCTCTCCTTCTCCTACTTCGTTTGTATTTGACACCCTCTTCTTTGATTTGTTTAAATCTTGGCTACCAAACCGGTAGGAAAGCGACAAAGTAAACATTCTTTTCATCCAACGGTGTTCAAAATTAGAACTCAATTGTGGTGTCTCAGTAAAGCCCTGCATTTTCCGAGTATTAAATACATCTCTAACATTGAACATAATAGATGCCTTCTTATTTAGCACATCTTTTTTCAATGCAATATCAACACCTTTCATAGCGTTCATTTTCCCTTGTGCCATCACCCGCGAAGAGTTATATTCACCACGAACTTGCGCTGAAAACGTTGGCGTAAAACGATAATTAGCCGTTAAGTTGGTATTGTATGCAAAACCATTGGATGCTTTAACATTATAAGCCTCATTCGCCTTAAAATTGATATTGATCAGATTAAGATTGAATGTAAAATCAAAATCTTTAGTTGCATTGACTTTAGAAATAAATTCAAATCCGGAGAGATTTCTACTTGTCAAGTTCTCCCAACGGCTGTAGGTCACACTGCTCAAGGTGTCCACAAAATAAACATAAGGCTGCATCACCTCATTGGTATGATTGAAGTACGCAGAAGAAATCAAATTCACCTTACCGAAGGTTTTGGCAAAACTCAACTCAAAGCCGTGAACATCTTCAGGCTTCAAGTTGGGATTCCCCTGCCGTCTGTTCATGTCATCTGAAACATTCAAGAATGGATTGACTTGCCAACCTCTCGCTCGCTGAACTCTTCTAGAATAGCTGAACTGGATTTTATCACCTTCATCACCAACATTGTATGTTAAAAATAAGGTTGGATAGAGACGAAAGAAATCTTGACTGGCCTTAGTTTCCTTGTCGATAACAGTCGGGTCTTTTGAAAAATAAGTAGAATTTAAGTTAAATTGCTCAGCACGCAAACCTACTTGATAACCTATTTTATCCGATAGTTTCCCTTGGTAGTTGGCATAGAGGGCATGCAAAGTAGACGTAAAATCAAAATCATTGCTGATGCCATAGTCTGGCAGATAGTTACCATTAGCTACCGACAACGTATCCGAGAATTGAGTATCGAATGACTTTCTGATTTGCGAACGGTAACCTGCCTCAAATTTACTATCTTCTGAAAAAGGGAGCACATAATCCGCTTGTATATTGATATTTTTACCGTCTTCCGAACTGACATTATTTCGGCCTGTGCTAGATGTCCCAGAGCTAAACTCCTGTAAAAAAACATTTGTGCCATCTTCCTTATCGCGTCCATAGCTTGCATTAGCGGTCAGCTCTTCACCGGATCGCTTAAATTGATGTCTAAAATCCATTGTAAATTCATAGCCTAAATCATCCTCGAGTTGGCGAGATGTTCTAGTGCTCGTGCCAGATAAGGTTGGGTGATTAAAATAACGGTACCATAGGTCCTCACCACGGTTATTATCCCTGATGCTCACATTACCAGAAAGGCTCAAGGAAGTCTTATCGGAAAGACTATAGTCCACTCCAGCTTTTATCGTATGACTATTACCCTTTCTTGATGATTCCGAATTATTGGATATCTCACTATTGTTATTTTTAAAGATATTATCAACGGCACCGCTTCCAACCATATGGCGTTTGTTGAAATTATAAGATCCAAAATAATTAAACTTTTTATCCCTATAATTCAAGGTGAGTCCTGCCATGTAGTTATCATAGGACCCGGCAGAGGTATTGATAGATCCATTTAATCCGGTTCTGATATTCTTCTTTAAAACGATATTGATGATCCCAGTCTGTCCCTCGGCATCGTATTTGGAAGAGGGATTGGTAATGACCTCAACTTTATCGATTGAATTAGCAGGTAGGCTTTGAAGCAACGATGTCACATCGCTTCCGGCTAAAGCGGACTCACGTCCATCTATTAAAATTTTTACGCTACTTGATCCGCGCAAACTGACCGATCCGTCCTGATCAACCTGTAGGGTTGGAACATTAGCTAATACATCTGTTGCAGTTCCGCCAGCACTGACCAAGCTCTCGCCTACATTGAACGTTTTACGGTCTATACCAATTTGCATGGCTGGAACCCTTCCTTCAACCACCACTTCATTCAAGATATTACCTATGGGCTTCAATGCAATGCGGCCTAGATCTTTACTCTTTCCTCCTAAGATCTCTACAGCATCAATAGATTTTGTTTCATAGCCGACATAGGAAAAACGTATATTGTATTTACCGGGTTTAATATCAGATAACAAGAGAAATCCTTGGTCTACAGACTGTCCGCCTTTGACAAAGGTATTATTTTTCGTATCCATGAGTGCGGCACTTGCAGATAATATAGGCTTAGCGGTTGCGCTATCGACTAAAATAGCTTTGATTTGACCTGTTTGAGCAAAAAGAACAACAGGTAAAAAGAATACAAATAAAAAAGATTTAAACGATTTAGCGTTAAACAACATGAGAGCTTCAGCTTAGTTTATAGTTATGATCTACAAAGAAAACTAAAACTTATAGACAAAACCGAAGCGTAACCATATTATTACGGTAACAAAAGAATGGCAAGTTATTCTACAGAGACAGTTAAACCTTCTGCTTTCAAAATTTTGCGATAGATTTCCATCTCCGTATAACTCCCTTCCAGTACAGCACATTTTCCTTCAGTATGTACTTTCCAGGCAATCTTCTCGGCTTGCTTTTCGGTATATTGCAAATGATAAATTAAACAGTGAATCACATGTTCAAACGTATTGGTTTCATCATTCCATAAAATGAGTCGATTAGACTCTTTGACCGAGGCTAAAATCTCTTCTAACGTAAAGGTTTCTTCAGCAGTTTGGGTACCCATGCTGCAAAAATAGAATATTTTTTTTTAAATTAACGATATTATAAAAGGGAAGAATACAATCAATTAGCAGAATTTATTATGTTACAGTCAAAAATTGCAGGAATTGGCTATTACGTTCCAAAAAACGTCTATACCAATGACGATCTCACACGCTTTATGGATACCAGTGACGAATGGATTCAAGAACGAACAGGAATTAAAGAACGTAGATATGCCGACCGAATAGGCGAGACCACCACAACAATGGGAGTCGAAGCGGCTAAAATTGCCATCGAACGAGCCCATATTACATCTGAAGATGTCGACTTCATCATCTTTGCCACTTTATCACCAGATTATTATTTTCCGGGCTGCGCCGTTCTACTGCAACGGGAAATGAAGATGAAGGAGGTCGGGGCACTGGATATTAGAAACCAATGTTCTGGTTTTATATATGCCCTTTCTATTGCCGATCAATTTGTCAAAACAGGGATGTACAAAAATGTATTAGTGGTTGGTTCGGAGAAACATTCTTTTGCACTTGACTTTTCTACGAGAGGACGAGCCGTTTCAGTGATTTTCGGCGATGGTGCTGGAGCAGTAGTTGTGCAGCCTACAACCGAAAATGGCAAGGGAATCCTGAGCACGCACTTACATTCAGATGGAGCCGAAGCCGAAAAGCTAGCGATGTATTACCCCGGAGCTTCCAGTGGAATTTGGCTAGATAAAATGCCCAAATGGCCGGATCAGGAATTGGGCGGATTATTGATGACCAAAGAGATGCTCGAAGATGGAACTGCTTTTCCAAATATGGATGGCCAGGCCGTCTTCAAAAAAGCTGTTGTCAAATTTCCTGAGGTCATTCACGAAGCGCTGGCAAAAAATAATTTAAAAACCAGTGATATCGATTTATTGATTCCGCATCAGGCCAATCTTCGCATTTCGCAATTTGTACAGAAAACTCTCGGATTAAGGGAAGATCAGGTATTCAACAACATTCAGAAATATGGGAATACCACTGCAGCCTCTGTACCGATAGCACTATGCGAGGCTTGGGAAGAAGGAAAGATTAAAGAAGGTGATCTCGTATGCTTGGCAGCTTTTGGAGCAGGGTTTACCTGGGGCTCGGCCTTGATTCGATGGTAATTTAGTTGATTAAAAAAAGGTGCTGATCATATGATATGATCAGCACCTTTTTCTATGTGTTTCCGAATAAAAAAATTATCCGTTTGATAATGCTGCTGCACCAGATACGATCTCCGTCAATTCTGTTGTAATTGCTGCCTGACGTGCCTGGTTGTAAGATAGCTTCAATGATTTTAATAAATCACCTGCATTTTCTGTCGCTTTATCCATCGCTGTCATACGTGCTCCATGCTCAGAAGCATTCGAGTCTAAAACAGCTTTGTATAATTGAATCTTGATTGCTTTAGGAATCAACTCCTCGATAATCTTCTCTTTGGAAGGCTCGATGATATAATCCACCTCAGCTTCTATTTTTGCTTTATGCGTATGTTGTTTGTTTTCTTCTACAGGTAATAATGGTAAAATCTGCTCTGCAGTCAACTCTTGAACTGCTGCATTTTTGAACTGATTATAAACCACTTCAACACGATCAAAATTACCTTCTTTGAATTGTTCCATGATAAATTCAGTCACCACGGATACAGAACCAAAATTTAAATCAGAAAACAAATCAGAGTGATTAGCTACCACATTAAAGTTACGCTTCGAAAAGAAATCATAACCCTTTTTACCAATACCAATGATACTCAAATTTCCTTTCGCATGTTGCTCGGCATATTTGTTGGCGATCAAGTTATTCGTTGCTTTGATAACATTTGCGTTGAATGCTCCGGCCAATCCTCTGTTAGAAGAAACAACAACGATCAACACCTTATTTGGCTCGCGATCCACTGTAAAAGGAGAATTACTTCCCTCAACACTCGCAGAAACATCCGCCAAAATATCTCTTAGTTTATTCGCATATGGTCGCAATTGTAAGATAGCGTTAGTAGCGCGTTTCAATTTAGCAGCCGAAACCATTTTCATAGCTTTCGTGATCTGCTGTGTTGATGATACTGAGGTAATCCGGTTTCTTACTTCTTTTAAATTTGCCATATTTGTTTTAAGTATTAAGTACCTAGTATTGAGTATCGAGCCTTATCGATAGACTCAATACCAAATACTCATTACTATTAATATTTTGATGCTAAATCCTTAGCTACTGTTTCTAATACTGCAGTTAATTCATCGGAGAACTTATTCGCTTTAAAAGCTGACAATACTTCTGGATGACGTTGCTCCAATTGAGTCAAGAATTCTTCTTCAAATTCTCTCACTTTATTTACAGGAACGTTACGCAACAAACCTTTAGTTCCGATATAAATGATCGCAACTTGCTTCTCAACAGAAACCGGAGAGTATTGACCTTGTTTCAAGATCTCAACGTTACGAACACCTTTATCCAAGACAGATTTAGTAGCAGCATCTAGATCAGAACCAAATTTAGCAAAAGCTTCCAATTCACGGTACTGCGCTTGATCCAACTTTAGTGTACCAGATACCTTTTTCATCGGTTTGATCTGCGCATTACCACCTACACGAGAAACAGAGATACCTACGTTGATCGCTGGACGGATACCTGCGTTAAACAAGTTAGACTCCAAGAAGATCTGACCATCTGTAATTGAAATTACGTTGGTTGGGATATAAGCAGAAACGTCACCCGCTTGAGTTTCGATGATCGGAAGCGCAGTCAACGAGCCACCACCTTTCACCAAATGTTTGATTGATTCTGGTAAATCGTTCATGTTGCGTGCGATATCATCCGAAGAGTTGATTTTCGCTGCACGCTCCAATAAACGGCTGTGTAGATAAAATACGTCACCTGGGTATGCTTCGCGGCCCGGTGGACGACGTAACAACAACGAAACCTCACGGTAAGCTACCGCTTGTTTAGACAAATCATCATAAACGATCAATGCCGGACGGCCTGTATCACGGAAGAATTCGCCGATAGCAGCACCTGCCATAGGCGCATAGAACTGAAGTGGAGCAGGATCAGCAGCAGATGCAGCAACAACTACTGTATAAGCCATAGCACCTCTCTCTTCCAATGTACGCACGATATTCGCAACGGTAGAGTTCTTTTGACCTACGGCAACGTAGATACAAAATACAGGTTCTCCTGCATCGTAGAATTCTTTTTGGTTCAAGATTGTATCAATACAAACAGCGGTTTTACCTGTTTGACGGTCACCAATAACCAACTCACGTTGACCACGACCAACTGGGATCATCGCATCGATCGCTTTGATACCTGTTTGTAATGGCTCAGTTACCGGCTGACGGTAGATAACACCTGGAGCTTTACGCTCGATAGGCATTTCATACAAATCACCTTGAATAGGTCCTTTACCATCGATTGGTTGACCTAAAGTATTTACAACACGTCCCAACAAGCCTTCACCAACTTTGATGGATGCAATACGGTTGGTACGCTTAATAGTATCTCCTTCTTTGATTTCATCAGAAGGACCTAAAAGTACAACACCAACGTTGTCTTCTTCTAAGTTTAATACAATACCTTGTAATCCGTTATCAAATTCAACCAACTCACCGGACTGAACTTTAGTTAAGCCGTAAATACGAGCAATACCGTCACCCACAGCAAGTACGGTACCCACTTCCTCTAGTTCGGCTTCTGATTTAAAGCCCGACAATTGCTCTCTTAGAATTGCCGAAACTTCATCTGGTCTTACCTCTATCATTTTAATTATTATAAGGGGTTTTTTGATTTATTTTACTTCAAATCTCAGAAAAAACTAATTATTCTGATTCAAATATCTTTCCAATTTATTCAACTTACCAGCAATACTTGCGTCAATCTGGCGATCGCCAATATTGACTACAAAACCACCGATCAAATTATGATCAACTTTATTGACCAATATTACTTGAGCATTGGTTTCTTTTGCAAGTACATCTTTCATCGCCGCCAAATTAGCTTCAGAAAGTGGCGCTGCAGATGTAACTGTAGCATTCACAATTCCTTTCACCTCATTAAACTCACGAATAAATTCTTGAGCCGTGGCATATACTATCTCACCACGACCTTTATTGATCATGATCTTAAAGAACGCCAAGATATTTGGATTGATCTTATCTTTAAATAGCGCATCCAATACGTTTTTCTTTTTATCCAAAGGGACAATAGGATTGGCCAAAACAGCTTGCAGTTCGGTACTGGATTTCAAAACCGCAATGAATGAATCCATATCGGTCTTGATTGTTTCCAGTGAGCCTTGCTCGCCTGCCAAGTCAATTAATGACTTCGCATATCTCGATGCTACTTTAAATACTGACATAATTCTATTTCGTAATTTGAGTGACCGGATTAGTTCAATTTAACGTCATTAAGCAAGTCTGCTACTAAAGCTTCTTGCTTTCCTTGGTCCTCAAATTCTTTGTTTAACACTTTACGAGCAATATCCAAAGACAGAGATGAAACCTGTGACTTAACCTCAGCCAAAGCTTTGTTCTTTTGTTCATTGATCTCCTCTTTCGCTTGAGCAATCATTTTTGCACCTTCAGCCTGTGCCTGAGTTTTTGCCTCAGCTACGATCTTATCTTTAAGCTCTTTAGCCTCTTTAAGGATAATGTCGCGCTCTGCGCGTGCTTCTTTCAGTAATTGTTCGTTTTCATTTGTTAAACGAGCCATTTCCAATTTAGCTTTTTCAGCTGCCTCCAAAGCGCTTGCAATACCTTTTTCACGTTCGTCTAGGGCATCAACAATTGGTTTCCAAGCGTATTTACCTAATAAAAAGATAATAACTACAAGGACGATGACCATCCAAAAAAACAAACCGTACGAAAACGAATGTATTAATTTATCCATTGTTATACTATATAATGATAATTTTTATTTTTTAAGATTCAGGAATAATATAACCTGCAACCAACCGTTGCAGGTTATATCATAAAACCGTTGTGACTATTTACCTAATAATAAAGCACCGAATGCTAAACCTTCAAGTAAGGCACCAATGATAATCATTGCAGTTTGGATTTTAGATGCTGCTTCTGGTTGACGAGCGATAGCTTCCATTGCAGAACCACCAATTTTACCTAAACCTAAACCTGCACCGATAACGATTAAACCGGCTCCAATTAAATTGTACATAATGTATGATTTGAATAATTAAAAAATTTGCTAATTAATGATCGTGATGTTCTTCAACAGCCATACCGATAAATAAGGATGACAACATCGTAAAAATAAATGCTTGTAAAAAGGCAACCAATAACTCAATAACCATCAAGAAGATTGTTAAGAACATGGAAACACCGATACTACCCACTACTGTCAATTGGTGTTGCAATAAATAAACAATCGCAATCAATCCCATCACAACCGTGTGACCAGCTGTAATATTTGCAAACAAACGAACCATCAAAGAGAATGGCTTTGTAAACAAACCCAATACTTCAATTGGCGCCAAAACGAATTTAAACGGAACAGGAACACCCGGCATCCAGAAAATGTGTTTCCAATAGTTTGCGTTTGCTTTGATATTTACAATTAAAAAAGTAAAAAGAGCCAAACATAATGTTACTGTAATGTTACCTGTCACATTAAATCCTAGTGGTGTCAAACCAACTAAGTTCAAAATCCAGATCAAGAAAAATACAGACAATAAATAGGGCATAAATTCTTTATAACGATGACCGATGTTTGGAATTGCCATCTCATCACGCACATAGATAACCAAAGGTTCTAATACACGTCCTACACCTTTGGGTAAGTTGTTAGCACCCTTTTTATAGGTTTTAGCCAAGCTTATAAATGCCCAAAACATTAAAAATGCAGCTAGAAATAAACCTACAACACTCTTTGTGATCGAGAAATCCAAAGGCATCGCTACTGTAGGATGAAAATCGACAGCATCGTGAATTTCATGAGAACCGACAACATAAGAAGTTTCAAATTCCTTTTTCACTTCCTTCCCATTCTCGTTTACAGTCATAACATAACTACCGTCGGCATTTTTGCGGTACTCATGACCACCTAAATTACCAGTAGCATCGGTCTTATAAATTTTGCCATGGTATAATGCATAGTATTGACCATCAACTTCAGCAACCTTATTACCGTGATCAAATGCAGAAGCCATAAAAACTTTCAAGCCATTGTCAATCAAAATAACTGGCAATGAAAAGCCAAAGTGTTTACCTGTCTCTTCATCGGAAAAGAAGCTAAAATAATAATCATCTTGTAAGTGATGCTCAATATGGCTATTGATTTCCTCAGCCTGCGATTTTTCTCCGTGTGCATGCTCATCGGCCTTTGTTAAAAATGGCGCAACTGCAAACAGAATAACTGCTAAAAATTGAAGTGTTCTTTTAAGACTCACGATACTACTATTATGTTATTTAAAATTTTTGCGAAAATACTACATATAAAGCATAAAAGCTACTTTAATATTACATTTTTTTGAAAAAACTATCGTTTTCTCCATTAGGATTTGTTTAAAGCCTTATAAGCAAATACCACATCGTAAAAAAGGAATAAAACGACAACGATCAAATAGTTATATTTTAAAATATCGGCCTGTGGTTTTGCTAGGCCGCTATGGATATACAGATAATTTAGGACGAATTTTAACGTCAATAATCCTAAGAAAATAAAACCGACATATTGTGGAAATTGCTGCGAAAAGTAAGTCACTCCTGCCATAATAATAATCGATAAAATCAATTGAAAAACATATATTTCATACAATGGAAAATGTAGATCATCTAGATTTTGTATTCCATCAAAAGATTTTAACAAAAAGAAATGAAGGGCAAATACCAATACCGCAACAAAAAATAAAATAAGTGCCTGCTTTAAATATACTATCATCTATCGTTTAATCGATTCACTTGTCTAATGACCTGGTAGAGAGAAATCCCAATCCCAGCAAGGGTACAGATTTTCATCCATAATTGGTTATCACTATGAAACTTGCCATCCAACCAATCTCCTAATAAATAAAATACGTAAATGGTAAAAACCATCTGAGTCGAAATAGTTGTCAACACAAGCCACTTGTTAGGATCTTTCTTGTCTTCCATAAGAAATCGTCAGGTTATCAATGGACGCTCAACAAACTACATCACAATATTTGTTACAAATATACATCATAAATCCTTATTGCCTACAATCCCAAAACTTTTTGTCCAATTTTAATATCTGGATAGTCTATATCTGTCCCCAAAAGCATTTTAAGTTCAGAAGATGATTTATCTGGGTTTGTCCGGATCACATCTAGTATACGATCCAACTTCTCCTGCTCGATCAACTCTGTAGCCTCCACTTCTGTCCCTACAAAGGTAATCAAATGTCCGTAAATCGTGCCTGCAACCATCCCGCGCTTACCTGCTATTTCAGCAATGCTCATTCCATCCTTAAACATTTCTAGAGAAATCTCTTTCGTATCTAATTTTTTAGGTCCTTCTTCATCTGCAGTTTGCGCAGCCAAATCATCTTTCTCTTTAGTCTTCACACGAGCAGCTACATCCGACATCGCCGTTTGAAAATCTTCTCGTTTGGATAGTGTAGCAGCAATAAGAAGACAATGCTGCAACTGTTCGCGTTTTCGCTTGTAATCAAGCAATAGCACTTTCAACTCGTCAATATATTTCTTGGTACGTTTCCGTATCTGATATTCTTCAATATGTTTGTTCAGCGCATCAATCAGATCGGTATCCATTTTTGGCAAAAACCAATTGACTGCCGCGGTAGAACGCTCACAGATAACATCGTAATCAATTGCATTTTTATCACGTAACAAATCATATAACACAACAATAAACTTGTGGGCAACTTTCTCTTGCATCTGCAGGTGCTTGACCAGTTGCTGAAAAAACAATACCGCTTGTTCCTTACCATCAATGTTACGTTCTTCGAGCGACTTCAATAAATCAGACGTCTCCACCAATAAGCCATCCCACCGAAATCCGTGCATCAAAATCTGACCAAGGTAATTCCGTTGGCACTGCTCCAGAATCGAATTGATATCAGGCTGAGCCTGCGCGCGCTGTGCAAATTCAACAACCTGATAATCGGTACGGATGGCATAAGAAGGAATGATAGACTTTAATACAAGTCCATCCAAACTCGTTAAACGGCTCAATGCAACATAAACCTGACCTGCTGCAAAAGAGGTACCCGCATCAATGATTGCTTTTTCAAATGTTAATCCCTGACTTTTATGGATAGTGATCGCCCAGGCGAGCCGAAGCGGAAATTGTGAGAATGTACCTAAAATCTCCTCCTTAATCTGATCCTGTCCCTTATCATAATTATAACGGATATTCTCCCAGGTCTCCCTTTTTACCGTTACAGATTCAGAGCCATCAGGAAATGTAACCGTTACTGTGCCCTGCACCGTATCGATATCCTTTACCGTACCAATCTTTCCATTGTAATATTTACGCTCATCTCCCGAATCGTTTCGAATAAACATCACCTGTGCCCCTATCTTTAAGGATAACGTTTCTTCAGCGGGGTAGGAACCCTGCGCAAAATCATCTTTGACAACAGCCTTAAGATTTAACATTTTCCCCGATAATGAGGCCAACTTCGCTCCGTTTATTTCATCCGCATTTCGATTATGGGAGGTCAATGTAATATACTGCTCCTCTTCATTTGGGACAAAGTCCTGTTGATAATAACCATTTAAGGTCGCTAGCATTTCACTTGTACACTGGTTGTTTCGTATGGCATTCAAAATGGAAATAAAACCCTCGTCTTGCTGACGATAGATTTTATTAAGCTCTAACATTACCAACGGATTATCTCTCAATATCTTGGCATTGAAGAAGAAAACAGAAGAGTAATGATCTTTTAATACATTCCACTCGGCATCTTTCACGACAGGTGGCAACTGGTACAAGTCTCCGATAAACAACACCTGCAATCCTCCAAAAGGCCGCATATCGCGACGAACAGATTGAAGGATAACATTAATCGCATCCAATGTATCTGCGCGAACCATCGACACCTCGTCAATCACCAACAGTTCAAGTTCCTGCAAAATCGCCCGGCGTTGCTTCGTCAGTTTAATCGTGCTGAAGAGACGGGATTTATTGTAAATATGACTATCCTGCTCGTCCCACCGCAACTCATAATCTTCTATAAAAGTTCCAAAAGGAAGCCAAAATAAAGAGTGCAAAGTCGTTCCGCCTGCGTTCATCGCAGCAACGCCAGTAGGTGCGGTAATCGCCATCTTCTTGTAACTATGCTCCTTGATATACTTCAAGAACGTCGTTTTTCCAGTACCTGCCTTCCCTGTGATAAATACGTTTTGATTCGTTTGGTTAACGAAAGCAACAGCCTGCATAAATGCAGTATTTTCCCGATCGACTTGAAAGTTTGACATATCCTGAAATTAGATTGATCACAAAATTAGCAATTTCATTTTTAACTTTACCTGGCACATAGCTATTGAGCACGACCAAAGAAATAACTATAGTTGGTATGTAAATATTGCTAAAACGGTTAACTTAAATTATTAATAGATTTTTTTTATATTTAGCTGCTAAATTAACGAATAACAAATTTTTAGAATTGTAATATGGCTATAGATAAAATTGCATTGTTTGAAAATGTACAGGAAATGCTGACTTCCAAAGGTTTTCGTATCGATAAATCAGATGCAGCGCGTCCTTGGGGCGGATTTTTCGTCATTGACGAAACGCAGGCACAGGAATTTGCCGATGAATATTTCGGCGGAATGGATGTGCAAGAATTAAGAATATCCGGAAAATTAAGTCCTAAAATTCTAATTGTTGCGCCGGATAAAAGACTATCTTGGCAATACCACCACCGCCGGGCTGAAATCTGGCGTGTTATTCAAGGTAACGTAGGGGTTATGGTTTCTGACACAGATGAAGAATCTGTCGTATCTACATTGAAAGAAGGCGAAACAATCCGATTGCGCCAAGGACAACGCCACCGTTTAATTGGATTGGACGGCTTCGGTATTTTAGCAGAAATTTGGCAACATACAGATGCCAACAACCCTTCTGACGAAGACGATATCGTTCGCGTACAGGACGATTTTGGCAGGTAATAGTCCCACAGGACCGTTACCGCCAAAACAAAGATTCCCAATCAACAATTGGGAATCTTTGTTTTTACCCCAAACATAATGCCCTAGCAGCTGATTCACTCCCTTACAGATGCATTTCGTCGCTTCTTTGCAAGCTCTCATACCCCGGTGGCCATTTCAGCTATTCCATAGCGCAATTCATTAGAAGAGAATAGTATTTTTTATTATTTTAGTAAAGATATAAGCAACTATGATATGATGAGCAACGACGACACTAAAAGAGGATCTGGTATATTAAACAGTCTGAAAAAATTAATTTTTGAAGATGATCAACCCCAGCAAAGCCAGCGCCCACAAACGCCATTGGCGCCTGCACCAAATGCTATTCCAAACACCCCTTATAAGGAACCATCCTATTCTCCTGCTACGCCAACAACTGGCAAAACACCTCCTCCAATCCCGATAACGGCCAACGATGGAACTACCGACCTTAAAGAAATGAAATTAAAGGTCTATGCCATTCTGGAAAAACTAAATGAACAAGGGGTAGACTTTTTTGAGGTATGGAATGCTGCAGCAGCGATGGGAAAAGTGGAGGAAAACACACTCAAAGCAGCTTATACATCACTTAAATTTGTAGACAGTTCGTTAACTAAGGATAAACTAGTAGCAACTGGCACAAATTATGCTAATAAACTGAAAGAAACCATTGCCAAAGAATCGGAACAAAAACAGGCTGAAAAGAAAAAGACTGAACAGGACCGAACCATGGAGATTGCAAATCTGAACACTGAAATCAAAACAATAACGGAGAATATCGCCAAATTGCAAGATGACCTACAGAAAAAACAGCTCGCTTTGGGACAGATTAATGAAAAGTACGCACCCAGAATTAAAGATATTGAACAAAAAATAAACATCGGCAACGCGGCCGTTGATGAGGTTGTTACCGAAATCAACGCTGCACTACGTATGATTAATCAATCGATAACATAAAAATAAATCAATGGAAAGAAAAGATCAGTATGTTAACATTCCCGCTGAGATAAAGACGCAACTTCCGATATTTCAAGTATTGGGCGATCATCTGCCTGCACAGCTACAATCTCCAGAAGCAAAAAAGACTGCATCAAAAGTTTTCTTTTGGGCGCTTTTACTTGGCGGAGCCTTTGCATTTTTCAAATATTTACCGATTATGCTGGAATATGCCGGAAAAAGTATACTTTTTGTGATATTCAGTATTATCCTGATTACCTTATTATTGCTAGCGCCAAAGATCATTTCGCTATTGCACCGATTGGGAACCGTCCTACTATTTAAAGGTGAAAAATCCATCATTAGAAATAACCCAATAGAAACCTTACAATTGCTGTCAAGAGATGCAAAAGACACGCTGAAACGAGTAAAGGAAAAAATTAGCAATGTCGATGGAGTCCGCATTGATATGATTCAAAGTGGTGAAACAGCACAAAAGACTGCGGAAGAAAAATATACGTATGCCAAACGTTTTACAGCGGAAGCAGCTAATCTCGACGAAAAATCGAAAGAAGAAGCCAGTAAAAATAACGCAGAAAAAGCAAATGCTTATGCCAGAGATGCTAAGGAAACGCGTACTAAAGCCTTTCTATTGGGAAAAGAAGGAGAATCAGAAGAGCAAAATGCGCGTAGCTATGTCCAATATGCCAATCAGTTTGCTAAAGTATTGGAAGTACTCAAAGACAATGAAAGTGCCGCCCGAATTTATGTTAGCACCTTAGATAGCAGCATTTCCATCATTTCGAAGAAGCTAGAAGCGACCCAAAAAATGAAGAATGCCACCGACGGCCTTGCTGATGTGTTCAATATCAAAGATGGCTGGGCATTTCAAGAGGCCATGAATGCCGCAACAGGTGCCATTAGCCAAAATATAGCCTCTATCCGGTCCAATTTGGATTTCCTGGATCAAAACAACAACATCACTGTCGGTGGAGCGCCAACGCAGGGTGAATTAGAAGAATTCATCCGCAAAGTAGACGAGCGCAATCTGAAGGTTTTGAATGTAACGCAGATGACAGACGCTAGCTATGAGCTCAAGCCCGAAGAGAAAGTGGATAAAGGATTTACATTACTTGATTAACTATAAAATTATATTACTTCAACATTATGGAAGAAAGATCAACATGGGCAAGATTAAGATGGCCTATTAAAGCAATTATTATTGCCTTACCTATTTTGGCAATCGGTTACTGGGCAATGCAATCGGGCAAATTTGATGCTAACCCTACTGTACAAACAGACTCAACTAGTCACAAAAATGCGGATTCAAACCACTCATCGGGCTCGAAAGACACTCGATCATTCAACTATCAACCTGAAAAGCCTGTTGACGGTGAATACAAAGGAGTGGTTGAAGTGGGCGCCTCTGGGTTCAATTCCTTCGTCGTCAATATGGATAAAGAGAATCGTTGGGAAATCGTTTCCAAAGATTTTGGAAAATCTTTTGCTTATGAAGGATTGGCAAATACCGAAGATATTCGCAAAGGATTAAAAGACTATATCGGCATGATGCTGGATAAAGGTGTTAAATCGAAAAATATACATTTCGTCATTAGCTCTGGAGCGCAAAAGGAACCCAAAACAACTATCATTAGCAGCGAACTTAGAAAAATGGGCTTTGTGGTCAACTTGGTTACAGCAGAGCAAGAAGGAAAGCTTGCATTAAAATCGGTCCTTCCAAAAGCATATGAAGACAATGCATTTGTTGTTGACATCGGGTCTGGTAATACAAAAATTTCATGGATCGATGGCGATACAAAATCTGTAGAAGCACCCGGCGCAAAGTACTATGAGAAAGATCTCAAAGATGATGCTGTCTATGCAGAAGTAAAAAAATTAGGCGAAAAGATTCCGGAAAATAAAAGAGAAGTTTGTTTTATCATCGGTGGCGTTCCATTTGAACTTGCGTCGCAAACGCGCCAAGGTGAAGAACGTTTTACCGTTTTGAATGACCCAGCTTCCTACAACACTGATAAAATAAAAACAAAAAGCGGTGTTAACATTTATAAAGCAATTAAAGATGCGACCAACTGCGATACCTTTGTTTTTGATTGGGACGCCAACTTTACCATTGGATTTCTACTATCGTTAAACAAATAGGCACCTTTTAGCCTATAAAAAAACGCTGTTCTCAAACTAAGAGAACAGCGTTTTTTATATAACCTTTTTTGTCATCCCATAAAACTCAAGAGATACAAAACAATAATGATCGCCAATACCAAAAAAGCGATTTTCCAAAAGCTATAAGGTCGTTGCCCGTACACTTTACCATTAAATGCATTAACCATGATCTGATAACTCTTTCCTTTGTATTGATAAGCAGATAACCAAACGGGCAAAAGAATATATTTCAATTTAATGGATTTAAAATCACTATCAATGGAATCGATATCCTGCGTATCGCCACCGATGTCATTCTCAACCTGTCGCTCGATTTCCCGGTCCATAATCGCTCGGGCAGTTGTTGCCGCTTTCACATGACCTACACTGAAAGTTTCTGCGATAAAACCACTCAGATACTGCTCATTGAAAGGTTTTAGATAGCCCAAATTCCACGGCCCGATCTTTTCGGAAAACTTTTCCGGAAGGGAGGTTGATCCAGAAATAACAATATCCTTAAATTGGCTATAAATAGTACCTGAAGTTGGATACCAGTTGGTTCGTCTTTCTTCGTACTCTTCTGTTTCGCCATCCGAATTACGCCTCGTCCTTGTCACATAATAATACTCACCACGCGAGCCGATGTAATCAGAATTCACCTCTGCATCATAGGACCAAAAAGGAATATATACCCCCTTTAAACGGTCATTCCTAGCGTTAAAAATCCGCGTAAAGTCATTCGGTGCAAACCATACCTTCCCAGCCCATTGCGTCAATAGCCCAAAAGCACTTTTATAGTCAACACCAAAAGGAACAACACCATGCGGTTTTACAATACGTTTTTGCTGATGGTCAATGACCAATGGTGATGCACAAAAGGCACACAAATCTGCCGTAACATGAGGATTCAAACGCGAGTTTGCACCACAGTTGCCGCAATGCACGACCTCAGCTAAATAACTATATCGTTCATCTTCGAGTCCTTCCATCGCGGCTCCAAAGACCTTATAATCCGTTGATTCAATACGCCCATTTTCTGGCAACTGATCAGCTATTTCATTTCTGGTTCCACAATAGGAACATTCCAAATAGGAAGTACCGGGCTGATAAGTCAGAATTGCACCACAGCCCTGACATTTCAATCCTTGCTCTATCTCGGAGGTTTTTTCTTCAAAACTCATACAACACAGTCATGCGTTTCTTTCCTAAACTCCTGGTATCGGAGGCGGAATCTGTGAAAAAAGTCCTTTCAAATCGCTCACCTTATCAGCTTCAATCCAGTTCTCAAGTCCTTCTCTCCAAACGAGGGTAGCCGTATTTAGCGTGCCATCCTGGACAAGGCTACTCAATTGTTCATGATCAAACGGTCCTTCCTGTTTTCCTTTAATCGCGAGATAATAAGCTACGCTTTTAGGCAGCGGCGGCGGCCCCGCTGTTGTAGCAGAAGCACCTGCACCCCCTACTCCAGTTGGATTGTTTCCATCAAAACTATTTTGTTGAAAGACATTTCCCATTTGACCAACCATTCCCGCTCCCAGTCCCGCACCAAATCCAGCACCTACGATCCCTCCACTAGTTGGGTTCTCAGCAGCTTTCTCCATCGAATTAGCAGCTTGAAATTGAGCATATGCTCCAAGATTACCAACAACGCCCATGCTACTTCGCTTATCAAGTGCCTTTTCAACTTCTTCTGGGAAAGAAATATTTTCTATTAAAAACTTCGTTAAACTTAATCCCAACTCATCAAAATCGGCTCCAATTTTCTGCTGTATCAAGGCTGAAACTTCATCGTAGTTGGATGCAAGATCCAATGCAGGAATTTTGGACTCAGCAATAGCATCCATCCCTCTCGATACCGCAATGTTTCGAAGCTGTTCTGTGATATCTTCAACCGTAAATACCGGTGTTGTTGAAACCAACTGTTTCATGAACACGGTAACATCTTTCACTTGAAAGGAGAAATTACCAAAAGCTCGGAGTCGAATGGGTCCAAATTCAGGATCCCGCAACATGATTGGATTTTTGGTACCCCATTTCTGATTAACAAATTGACGAAGATTCACAAAATAAACATCCGCTTTGAAAGGACTGTTGAATCCATACTTCCACCCCCTAATGGTAGTCATGATGGGCATGTTTTGGGTTGTCAATTCGTAACGACCGGGTTGAAAGACATCAGCCACCACACCTTCGTTTAAAAATACGGCTGCCTGTCCTTCCCTCACGGTCAATTGTGCACCCATTTTTATTTCATTCTGATACCTTGGAAATTTCCACACAATTGTATCCGTACTATTATCGACCCATTCGATAATATCGACAAACTCATTCCTGATTTTATCAAATAATCCCATAAATTATTCGCTTTAAAATTACTTACACTAAATGTAAACATTTCCCGGCAAACCAGCAATTTTCATCATCTGGACATAAACTGGGGATATCTAAAAAATTTAGCCTTTTAGACTACTTATCGTAGTTTATTTTTTTTACTTTTGCTAGCTAAGTTCAACATAAATTTATGAGTACATATAACGAAGACAGCATTAGGTCCCTGGATTGGAAAGAGCATATTCGCCTTCGTCCGGGAATGTACATTGGAAAGTTGGGGGACGGTTCGGCCTATGATGATGGTATTTATGTTTTATTGAAAGAGGTCGTTGACAACTCCATCGATGAGTTTGTTATGGGAGCTGGTAAAACGATTGATATCACGGTAAACGAGAATAAAGTTTCCGTACGCGATTATGGACGTGGTATTCCAATTGGTTCTGTTGTTGATGTTGTTTCTAAAATCAATACAGGTGGTAAATATGATAGTAAGGCTTTCCAAAAGTCCGTCGGTTTAAATGGGGTCGGTACGAAAGCAGTGAACGCTTTGTCCAGTCAGTTCACCGTACAGTCCTATCGGCAAAATATTACCCGCATCGCTCAATTCGCTAAGGGAGAATTAGTCAATGATGAACAAAAAGAAACAACGCAACGAAATGGCACAGCGGTAACATTCTATCCAGACGACTCCATTTTCCGGAATTATAAATACAGACTAGAATTTGTTGAAAACATGATCTGGAATTATGTGTTCCTGAATTCTGGGCTTACGATTAATTTCAATAATCAGAAATTTATTTCCGAGCATGGTCTAAAAGACTTATTGGAACGTAATATTGATGCCGAATCCATGCGCTATCCAATTATTCACCTGCGTGGTGAAGACATTGAAATTGCCATGACACATGGACAACAATATGGAGAGGAATACTATTCCTTCGTAAACGGACAACATACAACCCAAGGGGGAACACATCAGGCAGCATTTCGTGAAGCACTCGTCAAAACGATCCGCGAATTCTACAAAAAAGAATTTGACGCATCGGATATTCGGTCTTCAATCATCGGAGCAATCGCCATCAAAGTACAAGAACCTGTTTTCGAATCTCAAACTAAAACAAAATTGGGTTCCCAAAGTGTCGGTCCTGAAGGCCCGACTGTAAGAGGCTTCATTAATGACTTTGTAAAAAAAGCATTGGATGATTACCTGCATAAAAATCCAGCTACGGCAGATGCCCTTCAGAAACGAATCCTGCAATCCGAACGCGAGCGCAAGGACATCGCGGGTATTAAAAAATTGGCCAACGAAAGGGCAAAAAAAGCCTCTCTTCATAATCGTAAACTACGTGACTGTAAAGTGCATTTTAGCGATAAAAATGAACGCAACCAAGAAACGACACTGTTTATTACCGAGGGGGATTCTGCTTCTGGTTCGATCACCAAATCACGCGACGTACAGACTCAAGCCGTGTTTAGCCTAAAAGGAAAGCCGCTTAACTCTTATGGAATGTCCAAAAAGATTGTTTATGAAAACGAAGAATTCAATCTTTTGCAACATGCACTTAATATTGAAGATGGTCTAGATGGATTACGTTACAACAATATCGTTATCGCTACCGATGCCGACGTTGATGGAATGCACATCCGTTTGCTATTATTAACGTTTTTCTTACAGTTCTTCCCAGACCTTGTTAAAGCAGGACACGTTTCCATTTTGCAGACGCCCCTTTTCCGTGTCCGCAATAAAAAGGAAACAATTTATTGCTATTCCGACGAAGAACGGCAAAAAGCAATCGCAAAATTAGGAGCTAAACCCGAAATTACCCGATTCAAAGGTCTGGGTGAAATATCACCTTCCGAGTTTGGTTTATTTATCGGAAAAGATATCCGCCTTGATCCTGTTATCTTGTCCAAAGACAATAAGATTCAACAGTTATTAGAATATTACATGGGTAAAAACACGCCCGATAGACAAAAACATATCGTCGAAAATCTACGTGTTGAAGTTGACCTAGAAGAAGAACTAACAAAAAAAGCGGGTTAACATAGCCCGCTTTTTTTCAATAACCTACAACCAAATTTCATGCACAACCAAACCCTAATTTTGATCCAATGTCAAGACGCCGTTGGACTAGTCGCCAACATCTCAAACACGCTTGCAAAATATCAGCTCAATATTGTCACCATGCGCGAATATGTAGATGAAGAAGCCAATAAATTCTTCGTGCGTGTAGTCTGTAACGGTCTAGTAATGGATCAAAAACAGCTTTCCGACTCCTTGGCTGAGGTCCTTCCTCCCTCTGCTCAAATACAGATCAACCCCAATACCCGAAAAAAGATTGTTGTCTTGGTGACCAAAGAGCATCACTGCCTTGCAGACATACTTGTACGACAGCATTTCGAAACTTGGGGAGCCGAAGTGCAGGCTGTCATTGGCAATTATGAATCGCTACGCTCTTTTACAGAAAAATTCGACATTCCTTTTCACTGTATCTCACATGAAAACCTGACAAAGGAAACGTTCGAAAAACAACTGATAGCACAAATCCAACAATATCATTTCGATTATATCATTTTAGCTAAATTCATGCGAATCTTATCACCAGCGTTTGTTGGAACTTTTGAGAATAAATTAGTGAATATCCACCATTCCTTCCTACCGGCATTTATCGGAGCCAACCCTTACAAACAGGCACATGCAAGAGGTGTTAAGATTATTGGAGCCACAGCGCATTTCGTGACCGACCAACTTGATGAAGGTCCGATCATCGTCCAGGATATACGGCATGTCAACCACACCTACACGGTGAAAGACATGGTTACTGCTGGAAAGGAAATAGAAAAAGCCGTTTTAAGCCGTGCAATTCGCCTGCTTAGCGAGGATCGTGTCATGCGCAACGACTACAAAACAATTGTATTTGAATAGTGATTACAATCATATCCCCATAAAACAATCATTACTTTTTTTTAGCGTTATTCTTCATTCTTTCGTAAAAGAAATATTTAAGAATGACGCATACTTTTCATATCCCCGTATTAGGCCTAGCTTTCTCGATCGATTCAGCAATTAAGGTTGCACAGTACGGAATCTCCTCCGTGATGTCTATCGTTGACGATGAACTAATCGAGCGCATGCGCTGCTATTACTGTGGAGAATATCAAATCCCCTATCAACCAATCCGCACATCTGAAGAAGATTATCGGGCAAATAGAATCACAGCATACCTCAATCTGGTACAATTTGTGGTCAATAAACAAATTACAGCCTTAAAACATCAACCCTTTACAAAAGGCTCAGAATTGGCAAAATACTTTCAGCTTCTACCAGATTCACATCCCTCCAAGCCGCTGTATCACGCTATGGAGATGGAAACAAATCTGGCCATTAAGACCGAACTCCAAGATTTATTGATCACTTATCTAAAGCCGGGTGACATTGATGTTAATATCATGTCCAAAGTTGACAAGATAAACTATAAAGACGGTAAGGTATTAGACGAGCGATTTTCGGATGCACTAGCAGCCTTACGTGGCTTTGCAAATTCCAATCTTCATTCTTCGCTTATCCTTTCCGCTGGAATGAATCCACACCTATATGCTTACCTTGCTGAATTGCCAGCTTTCTTCCCTGATAATGAAAGTATGTTCGACAAAAAGGTAACACTCAAAGTAAGCGATTTCCGATCGGCACTCATTCAGGCAAAATATCTCGCCAAAAGAGGGGTTTGGGTATCTGAATTCAGAATAGAATCCGGTTTGAACTGTGGTGGACATGCTTTCGCAACGGATGGCTTTCTTCTTGGTCCAATCCTTCAAGAATTCAAAGAAAAGAAAGAAAGTTTAAAAGCCGAACTTTTCGAGATATACCAAGAATATTGGAATGCTCAAAAGCGCTTTTTAACCATACCTCCCGTTATCAAATATACCGTTCAAGGAGGGGTGGGTACCGCTTCAGAACATCAGTTTTTTTTAGATTATTATGGATTTGACGCTGTAGGATGGGGATCTCCATTCCTAATGGTACCCGAAGCAACTACGGTAGATCAAGAAACGTTGAAAACATTGGAACTTGCCGAAAAAGAAGACTTCTACTGCAGTGGAGCATCTCCATTAGGCATTCCATTCAACAACTTTAGAAAAAGTGGCGCTGAGCACTTACGAGTAGAACGAATTAAAAAAGGCCGCCCTGGAAGCCCCTGCAAAAAAGAGTATCTTATTTCCAACACCGAGTTCGGTGACAAGCCCATCTGCACCGCATCACGCGTATATCAACATCAAAAGATACAGGAACTAAAACAACAAAACCTGTCTGCTGCTGAATACGAAAAAGCTTTTGAGGCCATTACCGAAAAGACCTGTCTTTGTGAAGGACTCGCAGCACCTGCCTATCTTAAATACAATATCCAGAAGACTAAAGAACAGACCGCCGTCGCCATTTGTCCGGGTCCAAATCTTGTTTGGTTTAAAAAACAATACACTTTACGGGAAATGATCGATCATATCTATGGCCGTATCTCAGTCTTTGAAAATAACAATCGCCCATTTGTCCTGATCAACGAACTCAACCTGTACATTGATCATATTCAAAAATATGTAACAGATAATCAAAACATCATTAATGATAAAAAGGTAAAGTATGTAGCCAAATTTAAAGCGCAGTTACAAGCTGGGATTGCTTACTATGATGAGCTAGCTCAACACTTATCACATATCCCGCAGAACATCATTGCAGCCATCCCAAAGCAGCTGGAACTCGCATCGCTACGGTTGAAGGATATCCATATGTAATGCGCCTGATGCATATTAAAACAATTGTCTCTGATAACAAACACGGGGCGNNCGCCCCGTGTTTGTTATCAGAAATCTTTTGACCGTATTACTTCGCTATCTTACGGAATTTACCAAATACGCCAAGTGGAAGTTTCGGACCTGCAGTTGCTTGTAAAAATAGCTCGCCTATTTCTAAGTTTTCAACCTTCGGAAAAGCAGTCTTAATTAAATTTTCCACAATAACCGAAGAGAAACCTAAAGAATAGGTATTTAAAATCAAGAAATGTTCTTGAGGATCCAATAGTTGAACAACCTCTGTCATCATTTCCATAATGTGGTCTTCCAATTTCCATTTCTCACCTTTCGGCCCATGTCCATAAGCTGGTGGATCCAAAATAATTCCATTATAGGTATTACCTCTTTTCAGTTCACGCTTTACAAACTTTAACGCATCCTCAACAACCCAACGAATGTTATCCAAGTTGGAAATTTCCATATTTTCATTCGCCCAGGTCACAACCTGTTTAATCGAATCCACGTGAGTTGTATCCGCACCAGCAGCTTTCGCTATTAAAGATGCTCCTCCCGTGTATGCGAAAAGATTGAGAACCTTCGGTTTTTCCGTCTTAAATGAACGAACAGATTCTGAAATATAGTCCCAATTTACAGCCTGTTCCGGAAATATCCCGACGTGTTTAAAAGATGTCAGGCCCAACCTAAATTTGATAGCCACATCGCTATTTTTATATTCGATGTGCCAACGGTCCTGAACCTTCGGATTTTTCTTCAACCATTCTCCAGAAGTAGCCGAACGACCTTTGAATTTGATATGATAACGTTTGTTCCAATCTGCTTCACTCAACGCCTTAGGCCATACAGCCTGAGGCTCAGGTCTGACCAGAATTAAATCACCAAAGCGTTCCAATTTTTCAAAATCACCACAATCAATGAGTTCATAGTCTCTCCAATGCTGTGGAGTCAATAGTTGTATATTTGTTGCTGCCAAAATCAAAATTTTCCGACAAAACTAAGCTAAATTTCAATAGAAAAGAAATCTGCATGATCCTAACCCCGATCAGCGCCTAAAATCGGACACACTAAAACAATAATCTCACCCGTTATTCGCCCATCGAGGCCTTAGCACTTTTCATCAATGGGCTTGCAAAGACAAAGTTGTTTAATTCTTTCACATCCGAGCGCATCATATCCTTATTGGACCCTTCCCAAAACTTCGCCCCTTGGTAAAGAAACAAAATATATTCCCCTATTCCCATTACAGAATTCATATCATGCGTAACAACAACTGTTGTACATTTTAATTCTTGAGTTATCTTCAAAATTAACTCATCGATAACAATAGAAGTTTCAGGGTCTAGACCCGAATTAGGCTCATCACAAAAAAGGTATTTGGGATTCATACTGATCGCACGCGCAATCCCTACCCGCTTTTTCATCCCGCCTGAGAGCTCGGCAGGAAATAGCTTATTCCGTCCCTCCAGATTAACCTGTTCTAGACAATGATTTGCCCGGTCCAATTTCTCCGCTTTCGACATGTCCGTAAACATATCCAAAGAAAACATAATATTTTGTTCGACAGTCATCGAATCAAATAATGCTGAATTCTGAAAAAGCATACCTATTTCTTTACGAATGGGGACACGTTCTTCAAAATTCATCCGAGTAAAATCTTTGTCGTCAAAAATGACCTTTCCTTTTTCCGGTTGATGCAACCCAACGATGCACTTCAATAAGGTGCTCTTTCCCGACCCCGAACCACCAATAATCAAACTCACTTTACCGGGTTCAAAATTCGCACTGATACCTTTCAGCACATGATTATCACCAAACGACTTGTTAATATCTTCGATTTGAATCATAAAATCTTTTTAAAGCATTAGTGCCGTAATTACATAATCCGCCGCTAGAATGGTAATACAGCCTACCACTACAGCTTCCGTGCTCGCCTGCCCAACTTCCAAAGCCCCACCCTTCACATGATATCCTTTATAAGCAGAAATCGATGTAATAATAAATCCAAAGACCACCGCTTTTACAAGTGCCACCGTTACGGTAAAACCATTAAAGCCATCTTGAATCCCCAAAATATAATCTGCTTGCGTAACAGCTCCCGAAAGGGATCCCCCCAATAGGCCGCCCACCAAGGCGCACACGATGGAAATAATAACCAACATCGGAATCATGGTCACACCAGCCAAAATTTTAGGCAAAATCAAATAGCCAGGAGCATTGATCCCCATAATTTCCAAGGCATCAATCTGCTCTGTAACACGCATAGAGCCAATCTGTGAAGATATGGACGAACCAATTTTTCCCATTAAAACCAAGCCAGATATCGTTGGCCCCAATTCCAAGATATTCGAATCCCGATTGATAGAGCCTATAATCGAATTAGGTATCAAGTCCGAAACCATCTGAAAGGCTATTTGCATGGTCATAACAGCACCAATAAAGGTGGAGATAATGACGATAAGGCCGAGCGAGCCAATACCAATATCGGTCATTGCCAATACGGTTTCCTTCCAATAAATCCGCCCCTTCTCCGGTCTTTTAAATACTGATTTGAGGAGTATGAGATAGGCACCAATGTGATGAAAGATCATGTTATCTATTTAATTTCAATGTATTACGTCAATTATAAGACTATATTAAGCCGAGATATCCATTAAAGGTAATTAATTCCCGGTAATATATAAACAAGCAAAAAGCCAAAAAGTAATGGAAAAACGAAATTACTTACCGATCAATTAGTCACATTTACCGATTTTTTATGTATAATAGCCTAAACATTCATACAGTATCTCCCAAATCGAATTACTTTTGAGATATATTAACAAACAGAATTAGTTATGAATACACGAAGAATAACAACTGGTATCACCATTCTCTTTATAGGCGTTGTCTTATTATTGTCACAGCTTGACACAATTTCATTCAATTGGGCCGGTATTTTTAGATATTGGCCGCTGTTTATCGTTCTTGCCGGAATTCGTATGCTGGTACCCAAAGATCAACAGGTTGGACAATTTGTTGCCATTGGCTCTACCGTGGTCATTTTAGGGTTCCTGACATACATCGGCCTATCGACACCTAAGGAACCACTATTAACACAGCTATTAAAGAGTAAAACCCTTGGCGTCAAATATAATGATGATCCAAATGATAAAACGAATTATACAACGGAAAAGCTCAACGTACCACTGAACAATAAAATCCAAAGTGCTACCTTGAATCTCGATTTAGGCGCCACCTCATTAAGAAATGATAGCAGCACGACGTCACAGATCTTCTCGGCATATAATACCTCAAAAGAATATTTACTGGGCGTAACCGTACATGGAGAGTCTACCGAAAAAGTTGACATCAATTTAAAAGGGAAATTCCAAAACAAGGATTTCAATAGCAAAAATAATAATACTTTTATTGCTTTAAACCCCAACATCGTATGGAACCTGAATTTTGATGTCGGCGCGATTGATGCCAAGCTGGATCTTTCCCCCTATAAAATAGAGGCATTAGATATCGATGCCGGTGCAACAAGTTTAAAACTAAAATTGGGTCAGCCACTGGCTACAACAAAGATTTCGATGGACGCCGGAGCGTCATCAATCGAAATCATGATTCCGAAAAATGCGGCCTGCCGTATTACAAGCGATAATGCGTTATCCTCTACAGATTATGAGGGCGATTTCCTTAAAAGTGAAGGAGAAGCAAAATCGATAAATTACGACACAGCTACTCAAAAATTCGATTTTGACATCAACGGTGGTATTGCATCAATAAAAATTAGAAGATATTAATTGACAGCCGATTTTTAGTCAAGAAAAGTTAACTTTGTGTTAGATATGGACACAAGTAATATGTTGACATTGCCTGGAATCTATTGCAATTCCAAGGTAGATTATTCAAGATGGAAAACGAGGGAAATTCAAATCGGTGATACTCCAATGGGTGGCGATAATCCCATTCGTATTCAAAGTATGACAACGGTAGATACCATGGATACGATGGGGTCAGTTGAACAGACGATTCGGATGGTTGAAGCGGGCTGCGAATACGTTCGTATTACCGCTCCCAGTATAAAAGAAGCACAAAATTTAGCCAATATAAAGAATGAACTCCGGCGAAGAGGATATAATGTTCCTTTAGTTGCTGATATTCATTTTACCCCCAATGCTGCCGAGGTAGCCGCCCGTATCGTAGAGAAAGTAAGGGTCAACCCCGGAAACTATGCGGACAAGAAAAAATTCGATCAGCTGTCGTATACCGAAGCTGAATATAAACTTGAATTGGAGCGCATTTATCATAAATTTGCTCCACTTGTCAATATCTGTAAAGAAAATGGTACAGCCATGCGCATTGGCACCAACCATGGTTCCTTATCCGACAGAATTATGAGCCATTATGGCGATACGCCTGAAGGCATGGTTGAATCGGCCATGGAGTTTATCCGGATGTGCGAAGACCTGAATTTTTATAACCTTTGTATCTCAATGAAATCATCCAATCCGCAGGTCATGGTAAAAGCCTACCGTTTGTTGGTCGAAAAAATGGTTTCCGAAAACATGAACTACCCGCTACATCTCGGAGTAACGGAAGCCGGAGATGGTGAAGATGGCCGTGTGAAATCTGCCGTCGGCATTGGAACACTGTTGGAGGATGGACTGGGAGATACTGTACGCGTATCGTTAACCGAAGAACCCGAACGCGAAGCCCCCGTAGCAATAGCTCTTGTCAATCGATATAGCAAACGGCAGGCAAACCTCGAGCTTCAGCCCAAACAAGAAATTATTCAACTATCCACAGACACACCCATTGTCCCTTATACCAGCGAAGAAGTAAATACATTCATCGGGGGGGCTTTAGTTCCCAGGATTGTCGTTGATATCTCCAAAGAAAATTTGAAAGACGCCCAGATACTTACCAAAGTTGGCTATCGCTATGATATCCTATTGGATAAATATCACATGGGCGAGCAGTCTGTAGACTTTGTTTATCTCGCAGATAGTTTACCGTCTTTCACTATGCCGGCCAACCTGAAACAGATTTATAACTACGACACTTGGTTCCAACTTGCTGATAAAACCAACATCCATCCCCTCTTTACCTTAGCACAATTTGTAGCAGCGGACTATAAAGATACGGTGTTGAATATGGTCAAAATCTGCAATTCAGATTTGTTGACCCCATTGTTTGAATCTTTACAGCTTGACAAAACTGTCGTATTTATAGTGGAAACCGATTACTTGCACGGGATGGCAGATCAAAGACAATTTTTCCGTAATTTGCAGGAAATAGGCATCAACAATCCAGTCATTATTAAACGCTCCTATCCAAAAGAAGATTTCTCAGGCCCTATTGGTGAATATATGAATCCCGAAGAACCTATTTCCAAAATACAGCTTTATGCATCGACAGATCTAGGCGCGCTATTGATCGATGGATTAGGATCGGGAATCTGGATTGATTCACCGGCAACAGCATTGGAAAACATAGCCTCATTATCTTTCGGAATTTTGCAGGCAACGCGATCAAGAATATCCAAGACAGAATATATATCCTGCCCAAGTTGTGGCAGAACCTTGTTTGATCTACAAGAAACTACCCAGATGATTCGAAGCCGCACGAACCATTTAAAAGGGTTAAAAATTGGTATCATGGGCTGCATTGTGAATGGTCCTGGTGAAATGGCTGATGCAGACTATGGCTATGTGGGAGCGGGACCTGATAAAGTTACGTTGTATAGAGGCCAGCAGGTTGTCAAGAAAAATGTGAGTTCTGCACATGCCTTGGACGAATTGATCAAAATCATTAAAGATGATGGCCTTTGGATCGAAGAATTACAAGACTAAAGCCACAAATAAACGCTATACAAAAACAGCAGCGGGANNTCCCGCTGCTGTTTTTGTATACTAACGAATTATCTTGTCAATTGTCTCCTTATCGGATAGAAAATCTTTTAACAACAGTTTCAGAACCAGCCACTACCCTTACGAAGTAAAATCCTGTGGTTAATTTTCCGCCATGCTCAAAAGAAAGATTTTGAATTCCTGAATCCAGATTACCATTCATTAATTGAAGAATCTCATTGCCCAATGCGTCCATAACTTTGATAGAAACACCCGAAGATTTTGCCAATTTAAAAGAAAGGTTTATTTGCTCTGCAATTGGATTATAGAATACCTTAACATTATTGATCAGTTTCTCTGTTTCCTTGATCGTTTTATCACCTCCGAATGCCTCATTGCCGTCCCAAATATGTTGCGAAAAAGTATGGTCATAAGGAGACTTTGCATACACCCTTGCCCCCCCACTGCACAATGTCAGTGCGGATAATAGTGTCAAAAAAGCTGCTTTAAGTAGATTTCTCCCCATAGTGTTAAATTAGACTTCAAATACTGGTTACGGTTTAATCAAATATAACGCTAACTATTTGAATTATCAACAACAAAGTTAGTATTTTGTTTAAAAGTTTTTTGTCAAGAAGGGCCTTTCCAAGTTTCTTTTAACAAATTTTAACAGCTCTTGCGCATGTCAAAGGAAATGCTAAAATTTGGCGCAGCAAATGTACCTACTTAAAGTACAGGCAAAAAGTATATTTTTGCAGTATATTTTGAAATAAAATACTTGATAAATGGCAGACAATAGTCATCACAGCAGTATCAATAAGGTGAGTTTCGCCGGATTATTGATCAGTTTAGGAATTGTTTTTGGAGATATAGGAACCTCCCCGTTATACGTTTTCAAAGCAATCATGGGACAAGGAGCCATCCAAAAAGACCTGGTCTTGGGAGGACTATCCTGCGTTTTTTGGACGCTGACACTCCAAACAACCGTTAAATACGTTTGGATTACATTACGGGCAGACAATAAAGGTGAAGGGGGCATTTTATCCCTTTATTCTTTGGTACGTAAGCGCGCACCTTGGTTAATCTTCCCGGCGATGATCGGTGCTGCCACCTTATTGGCTGATGGAATGATCACACCTGCCATCACAATATCTTCAGCTATTGAAGGTCTAGACATCAAATTCCCTGGATTACCTACAGTTCCTATCGTTGTTACAATCATATCCTTATTATTTATAATTCAGCGATTTGGAACATCCGTTGTTGGAAAGGTTTTTGGGCCGTTGATGACCATCTGGTTTTCAATTATTGGCGTGCTTGGTTTATCCCATCTTCACCTTGCACCCGAAGTCATGAAAGCAATCAATCCCTATTATGCCTTTCATATTCTGATTACTTACCCGCATTCGCTATTATTGATTGGCGCGGTGTTTTTATGTACTACCGGAGCCGAGGCTTTATATTCGGATATGGGGCACTGTGGTAAAAACAACATCCGTATTAGCTGGATTTATGTAAAGATCACGCTGATATTAAATTATTTCGGACAAGGTGCCTGGTTATTGACGCAAGAGGGACGTGTTCTAGGTGGATCAAACCCATTCTATTCGATCATGCCCGATTGGTTTATCGGCTACGGTATCGCTATAGCGACAATTGCTGCTGTCATAGCGAGTCAAGCCATGATATCCGGATCTTACACCTTAATTTCGGAAGCAGTACGATTGAATATATGGCCTAAAGTTGCTATCCGCTATCCAAGCGAACATAAAGGACAGCTGTATGTTCCTTCCATCAATTTAATTTTATGGATAGGCTGTATGATTGTCATCTGGGTTTTCGAAGAATCCAGCCGAATGGACGCAGCCTATGGTCTCGCTATCAATCTAACCGTTTTGATGACGACGGTCTTAATGGGTTATTTTCTGTCGATGAAAAAAGTCAATCGTGCAGTGATTGCTATATTCTTGATCGCCTACTTTGTCATCGAGTTAACTTTCTTAGTAGGAAATGGGGTAAAAATTGCTCATGGTGGCTGGTTAACCCTGATGCTTGCCACGGCATTATTCGTAACAATGTACTGTTGGTATACAGCGCGAAAAATTAAAAATCGCTATGTCAACTTTATCAATATCAACAAATATTACCCCATCATCTCAGAATTAAGTGAAGACAAATCTGTGCCACCATATGCATCACATTTGGTGTACCTAACAAGCGCAAATTTTAAATCAGAGATAGAAGCTAAAATTATTTATTCCATTATAAATAAAAAACCAAAGCGGGCCGACGTATATTGGCTGGTACATGTTGACGTGATGGATCATCCACACACCAAAGAATATTCGATCGATCAACTTATCCCTGGGAAGTTAATACGAATTGATTTCAAACTTGGTTTTAGAGAAGAGCAACGCATCAGTTTATTGTTTAGAAAAGTTGTGGAAGAAATGGTGAAAAAAGGTGAAATTGACATCACTAGTCAGTACGACACCTTACGTAAACATAATATACCAGGCGATTTTAAATTTGTTGTTTTAGAAAAAGTACTTTCCAAAACCAATCAGATGACTTGGATAGAAAAGGTTATTATGGACATCTATGGTTACCTCAAAAAAATGAGCTTATCCGAAGAAAAAGGTTTTGGTTTGGATTCTAGTTTTGTTACCATAGAGCGCGTACCGCTCAATTTTCCACAGACTTCAGAAGTCCATCTCATACGAAAAGATTAATACTTCTCAAGGTGATGCTAAAGCATCACCTTTTTTATTCAATAGAATTGCATTACTTTTGTTGCAAATAATACATCATGGCAGACGCTAATCCAAAAAAGAAATTACATCCTAGAAATAGACATCTCGATAACTACAATTTTGAAGAACTGAGCAAAGTAGAACCCTCGCTCAAGGAATTTGTAATAGCAAACGCTTACAATGTAAAATCCATCGATTTTAACAATCCTGATGCCGTGAAGACATTAAACAAGGCGCTTCTAAAGAAATACTATCACATTCAACACTGGGACATTCCCAAAGAGAATCTTTGCCCTCCTATTCCCGGCCGCGCTGATTATATTCATTATATCGCCGATGTGCTTGCGCGCGACAACAACAATGAAATTCCAAAAGGCGGAAATATTCATATCCTCGATATCGGTGTTGGAGCCAATTGTATTTACCCGATCATCGGTCATCAGGAATATGGCTGGAGCTTTGTAGGTTCCGAAATTATCAAGAGTGCATATAAAAATGCTATCGAGATAACACGGACAAACATGAGCCTAAAAAAGAGCATACAAATACGCCTGCAAAATAATCCAAAGGCCATATTCAAAGATATCATCCTTCCAGGTGAAAAATACGATGTAGTGATCTGTAACCCGCCGTTTTTTAGCTCTCAAACCGAAGCTTTACAACAATCCATCCGCAAAACTACTGGTATAAAAGATGCTAAAATAGACGAAAAACCGGTGACACAAACTTTTTCTGGACAGGGAAGCGAATTATGGTGCGATGGTGGTGAAAAAGCCTTTCTGTCACGCATGATCTTTGAAAGCCAGTTCCACAAAGATCAAGTAAAATGGTTCACGACCTTAGTGGCACATCGTGAAGATATTCGCTTTTTACAGCACAAACTAAAAAAAATAAATGTAAAAGAGACTGAGGTAATCCGCATGGAACAAGGCAACAAAGTAAGTCGGATCCTCCTATGGAGATTCTAATAACGACATACAGGATATAAAAAAGGAGCTATCTTACGAAAAATAGCTCCTTTTTTGAATAAGATTTCAGCTGTTATACTTCCGTCAACTTGTTTAACTTAGAATGCTTATAGCCATACATAAAATACACAGCCAAGCCGACCACGAGCCAGATCACAAATATAATCCAATTACTAGCCCCCAATTCCGTCATCAAATACAAATTGATCAGGATACCAACGACAGGCAATAAAGAAAAGCTCATTTTGAAACTGTAAACACTTAGCCCGAGCCAAATCAGCCAAAATATAATGACGAGCATTTTATGTTCTATAATTTCAAGTGCCGACAGCGATTTCCATTCCTGTACCGTTCCCTGGCCGTATATAAAAATGAGCACAATAGCAATCAACAGTCCACCACCCACTACATATTTACCGTTGATATAAGGAACCTTAAATTTCGATTTTGCAGATAAGCCGGAATAGTCCATATACAATACGCCTGCACAAACAAGGATAAAGGCAAAAAAGGTACCCACGCTCGTCAGATCCACAAAGAAGTCCATTTTAAAAAATAACGATGGGATGGCTACCACCAACCCCGTGACGATCGTAGCGAAAGAAGGCGTTTTATATTTGGGATGGATCGTTGCAAATTTCTTCCACAACAGACCATCCCTGCTCATGGTCATCCAGATTCTTGGTTGAGCCAGTTGATATACCAGTAAGGCACTAGTGATGGCAATTACGGAAGTCACGGATATAATTCCCGCCATATGATCAAAGCCGACGTATTTAAAAACAAAAGCCAACGGATCTTTTACATTCAATTCTGTATAATTGACCATTCCTGTCAATACCAAGGTTATGGCTACATACAGTACTGTACAAATCAATAAACAATAAATCATGGCTTTAGGCAGGTCGCGCTGTGGGTTTTTACACTCTTCGGCAGTTGTCGATATCGAATCAAATCCGATGAAGGCAAAGAACACAGCGGCAACACTTCCGAGTACACCTTTAAGGCCATTAGGTGCGAAAGGAGTCCAGTTTTCGGGCTTTATGAAGAATATTCCACCAAATATTACCGCTAGAATAATAGCAACTTTGATCATCACCATGATCATACTCGCTTTTTGAGATTCCTTTATACCGATATAAACCAACCATGTGACCAAAAATGTAATGACCCCCGCTGGTAAATCGAAAATAATAGGTAGCCCTCCGATTCGTGGAGCGCTATTAAAAGCATCTAACCCATGCTGATCGATTGCAGTTAAGGCAGACGCACCATGCTGGTTCATTTTGTCCACAGCATCGTACGCGTAGCCTGGAGCCATGGATAACCAAGGAGGTATGTGAACACCAAAGCCCTCCAGCATGGAAACAAAATACTGCGACCACGAAATCGCAATAACCGTATTCGAAACCGCATACTCTAAAACCAATGCCCAACCGATGATCCAGGCAAACAATTCACCAAATGCCACATAAGCATAGGTATACGCCGAGCCCGAAACAGGAACTGTACTGGCAAATTGCGCATAAGCCAATGCCGTAAAAACACAGGCAAAAGCTGTAAAAACAAAGAGAAGTGATACTGCAGGCCCACCTTCATAACTGGCCAGTCCGATTGTGCTAAAAATTCCAGCTCCAACAATGGCGGCGATACCCAAAGAAACCAGATCTGTTACACCCAACACCTTTGCAAGGCCTGTTCCCTCCTCTTTTTGAGTGTCATGGAGAATCTGATCAACACTTTTCTTCCGAAAAAGTCTATGTGACATGTAAATTTAGTTTTGGTACTTAAAATTATGCGAAAATAAATATTTTCAAGGTCTTATACTATTGGTATTTTTTGATAGGCTAACTAAAGTCCATCAGCTCATATTGAATATACTGGTAAATTTCCTGATAATCGGCCAACCGTGTATGCAAATAGGAAATTAGCTGTTCTGTCAAAAGATGTCTTTGCTCGGCTGAAACATCAAAATGCCACAATCGCTTACAAATGTTGAAAAGCGCACCTGCAATTTTTTCCATTTTCGCATAGTCGTAAATATACTTCCAGTCTATAAACTGATGATAGAATTTTTCAAACTTCGGAATGTCATGAAGTTGATTTATTGCCAAAAACTTTCGCAGGGCATCTTGGTTGACATGTATTAGCGCGGCGTAGAATTTATCGATGGAAACAGCGCTCTTTTGTGTGAGTATATGATCCAACAAAAGCTCTAGGCCAATATGTGCCATAAAGGAAGGCCGGATAGGCATTCCCACCAAACTAGGCTGAATTTGTAATTTGAGCTGATGGGTATGATGAAAAAAATAGTTTGAATTATGAAAAAGTCGATCCACTTCAATATGACGGTTCCAACCGATATACATTTGCTCCAATAAAGGGTTATTCAAAAGCTCATCTTCATACTGACGAGGCTTTAGCATAAAAGATTTATCAGCATTCTTTAATAGATCGGGTAACAATCCACCTACAATACGTTCGGGGTTAGTGGCAAACCGCTCAAAATAAAAATGTGATAAAAAATTCATACCAGCTTATTAGCGTGTGGTTTTATACGGATTTATTCGCTCAATATACGCTTAATCTCCTATCTTTGCATCTTGTAAATTAAAAAATTAAATCCATTTAACAATGAGCTTTGTAGAAGAATTACGTTGGAGAGGCATGTTACAAGACATTATGCCGGGAACTGAAGACTTACTAAATAAGGAGAAAGTCGCTGGTTATATCGGTTTTGACCCCACAGGAGACTCTCTACACGTAGGACACTTAACTCAAATCATGACATTGATCCACTTCCAAAATGCGGGCCATAAGCCGGTGGCTTTGGTTGGAGGCGCAACGGGGATGATTGGAGACCCTTCTTTCAAATCTGCAGAGCGTAACTTGTTGGACGAAGCTACCCTACAGCATAATGTAGCTTGTCTGAAAAAACAGTTAGGCAAATTTCTCGAATTTGGAGAAGGTGAAAATGATGCCCAAATGGTTAATAATTACGATTGGTTTAAAGATTTTAAATTTTTGGACTTTATCCGTGATATTGGTAAAATGATTACCGTTAACTATATGATGGCAAAAGATTCTGTAAAAAAACGTTTAGAAGGCGACAATGGTCTTTCATTTACAGAATTTACCTATCAATTGATTCAGGGATATGACTTCTATTACCTATGGAAGCACCACAACTGCAAAATTCAGATGGGTGGGTCCGATCAATGGGGTAATATCGTAACAGGAAGTGAAATGATTCGTCGTCAGGATCAAGGAACAGCCTATGCCATCACCACACAATTGATCAAAAAAGCGGATGGCCAAAAATTTGGAAAGACAGAATCTGGGGCAGTATGGCTAGATCCAAAGAAAACTTCTCCGTATAAATATTACCAATTTTGGTTGAATACATCCGATGATGATGCTAAAAACTGGATCAAAATCTTTACGCTAAAACCTCAAAACGAAATAGAGGCTATTATTGCAGACCATGATGCTGCCCCTCATTTACGTTTAGTTCAAAAAGCATTGGCAAAAGATATCACCATTCGCACACACTCGGAAGAAGCTTATGAAACAGCGATCAAAACTTCTGAATTTCTTTTTGGAAATGGTTCGTTGGAATTCTTGGACAATTTAGATCATGAGGCTGTTCTGGAAGTATTTGAAGGTATTCCGCAATTCCAGATCGCTCGTACAGATCTCGCTACAGGCATCAATATTCTTGATTTACTGGCTGTTCAGACTCAAGTATTCCCTTCAAAAGGCGAAGCCCGAAAAATGCTGCAAGGCGGGGGAGTTTCTATCAATAGAGAAAAAGCTACGGATATTGAAGCCTCCATTACCATCAATCATCTGCTAAACAATAAATATATTGTTGCACAACGCGGTAAAAAGAATTATTACCTGATTATCGCAGATTAGTGATCAGCAATATCCTGGTTTAATAATCCATAAACATAAAAAAGTCCCTTTTGAAAAAATCAAAAGGGACTTTTTTACGCAATCCAAAGCCATTTTTATTCCGTTAAAAAAATAGGTCTGGTTATTTTATTTTAATAGTTTTTCAAAAGCTTTACGTGACGCACCTCTAAAATGCACCTCACCACAATATTGGTATCCCAATTTTTGAAACACGTGCAACATACCGCCATTATCAAAATTAGTATCTACCTTGATACTATAAACCGAATGATCAATTGCAATCTCCTCAACCCCCAGCATAATAGCCGTTCCCAGACCCTTTATATGGGGATCCTGCGCCGAGGCAAGTCTGTGTATACCGACATAGGGACCATTGCTCAACCATTCCCCTTCGATATCATCATAAGCAGGCTCCACATCAAAAATTATTGCAACATAACCTACAATCCTATGCGCTACTTCAACGACATGGCCATATCCTTTATCAATATCCGATTGTACGACATCCTCATTCGGATACCCATCTTGCCATTGCCTGCTGCCTTGTTCCTTCCTCAAGGCAATCGCCTGCTGTATGATCTCCCAAATTCGTTCTTTATCAGCTAATGTCGCTTTACGTATCTCAAACGTGTTCATGCTATCTCTTGTATTTTTTCGTAAAACTACATATTTTACTGCAACTCCAAGAATATCGAAAGTACGACAATCCATTACAGCTATTCACCATTCTTTTATCCGACCCATTTGCAGGGCATAGTATTTGCTAGTCCTTATACCTATCACGCTTTTTAGCGACATCTAAATTTATTCATGCATAAAAAACGACAAACTTAAAATAATAGATCATAGGAATCCTTAAATACTATCAAAATAACTAAGTTTGTAAGCAGTATAATTGTGAGCTTTTCAATGTCAAACAAAGGAAATACATTTAGGCAGACAGGAAATTCAGTTTCCGGCAAACGTGCCTCTCAAAAGGAATCGACAACATTAAAAAAAGAAAAAAGTCTAAAAAACACTGTGCCAACAGATTATTCTGATGCACAGCAAAAAGCGGTCAAGATATTAGGAATTTTATTGATCTTGCTTTCATTGGCTTTTGCCACAGCTTTCGTTTCGTATCTATTTACCTGGGAAGACGATCAAAGTTATATCGCTAAAACCAATGGCGGCTGGTCTACATTATTCCGGTCTGTAGAAGAGATTAATGACGAAGCGGTGGATCTACCTGTTGTCGATAATAAATTAGGGAAATTTGGGGCATTGCTTGCCAACCAGTTCATGTACGAATGGTTTGGCGTCGCATCGTTTCTTTTTATCCCAGTAATCTTTATTTTAGGTTATCGCTTGTTGTTTAAAAAATCTTTGCTACCATTGTACCGTACTGTGGTCTATTCCTTTATTGCCATCGTTTTTATTTCCGTAACACTGGGCTTCTTACATGGATTTATGGCCGACACTCCGCATATGCTCGAGGGTAAATTTGGCTTTTGGACCAATAAATTATTGGAAGCACAAGTTGGCATTGTCGGCGTTGGCTGTATATTAGCTTTTGCATACCTCACCACATTAATCTTATTATACAACCTAGATTTCAAATTTGTTCTTTTCAGCAACAGAAAATCCAGTTCGTTTTCGGGAGATATAGATCAGGAGGACGAAGATGAATACGCTACACAAAACCTAAGGAACAAAATTCATATCGAAGATGATTCCATCCAATCTGTACGGGAATCCATCCAACGGCCGACATCCATCAACGAGCGTTTTCAATCTGCCCGCGAAAAGGAAGTACAAGAAGAGCGTCAACGCCCTGCATTTACCCATCAACCAATACCTGATGTACAGATTGATCCAAAAGATAAAGTGGTACTATCATTTGATGATAGTCCGATGGATCGAACAGAGCATACACCATCTATCAGTTTTACAATTGACCAGCCGAATGAAGAATTCGAAGACGCGGAGGTACCGCTAATACGTGAATACCAACCGCCAGCTGTAGCGACTCCGTCGCAAAAAGAACCTGAAACATCACTCGAAATCGAAGCAGTGCCAGGTCTGGTTGTCGAAGATATCAAAGAAGAAAAAGAAATTACCGCCAGCGACCTTGTGGCGCAATTCGGACAATATGATCCAAAATTGGATCTTTCGGGTTATCAACACCCAACTTTGGATTTATTGAGAGACTATGGTGGGGGTAAAATAACAATCAATCAACACGAACTCGAAGCAAACAAAAACAAGATTGTTGATACCCTGAGAAACTATAGCATTGAGATCGAAAGCATTAAAGCAACCATCGGACCAACGGTAACTTTGTATGAAATTATACCAAAACCAGGGGTAAGGATTTCAAAAATCAAGAATCTAGAAGATGACATTGCTTTAAGTCTTGCTGCTTTAGGCATCCGTATTATTGCGCCTATGCCCGGAAAAGGAACTATCGGTATTGAAGTACCAAACTCCAATCCGGAGATGGTATCCATGCGATCGGTACTCGCTACAGAGAAGTTTCAAAAAACAGAAATGGATCTGCCTATTGCGTTAGGTAAAACAATCTCCAATGAAGTGTATATTGCAGATTTAGCGAAAATGCCCCACCTCTTGGTTGCAGGTGCTACCGGCCAAGGTAAATCAGTCGGTATTAATGCCATTCTGACCTCTTTGCTGTACAAAAAACATCCGGCTGAGCTCAAATTCGTACTCGTTGACCCTAAAAAAGTGGAACTCTCTTTATTCAAAAAAGTTGAACGGCACTTCCTTGCGAAATTACCTGATGACGGAGACGCCATCATTACCGATACTAAAAAAGTAATTAACACACTAAATAGCTTGTGTATAGAGATGGATCAGCGTTATGATTTGTTAAAAAATGCTCAGGTACGTAATTTAAAGGAATATAATTCAAAATTTATCAATCGCCGATTAAACCCTGAAGAGGGTCATCGATTCTTACCTTATATCGTTCTTATTGTTGATGAGTTTGCCGACTTGATGATGACAGCAGGAAAAGAGGTAGAAACACCAATTGCGCGCTTGGCCCAATTAGCCCGTGCAGTGGGCATTCACCTGGTCATAGCGACCCAGCGACCATCTGTTAATATCATTACCGGTACAATTAAGGCCAACTTCCCTGCTCGTCTTGCATTCCGTGTTTTATCAAAAGTCGATTCACGGACTATTCTAGATACAGGCGGGGCTGATCAGTTGATCGGTCGAGGTGATATGCTGCTGGCTACGGGAAGTGATCTGATACGTATTCAATGTGCATTTGTCGATACACCTGAAGTTGAACAGATTTCCGACTACATCGGTGCACAACGAGGCTATCCTTCGGCATTTATGCTTCCAGAATACGTAGATGAAAACGGTGATGGTTCTGGTAGTACAGATTTCGACCCCAAAGACCGCGATCAATTGTTCGAAGAAGCTGCCCGATTGATTGTCATGCATCAGCAAGGCTCAACTTCATTAATCCAACGTAAATTAAAATTGGGTTATAACAGAGCAGGACGAATCATCGATCAATTGGAAGCTGCAGGAATTGTAGGTCCATTTGAAGGTAGTAAAGCACGCGAAGTGCTCTATCCAGATGAGTATTCATTAGAACAATTTTTGGAGACGTTAAAAAAGGACAACTAAAATGAAAAAGCAATTATGGTTTATTGTAGGGCTGCTATTAATGATATACAGTCAAAACAGTTATGCACAAAATGATGCGGCTGCTAAGGCGCTATTGACAAAAGTGAGCCAAAAGTACAATACATACAAAACAATACAGGCCAACTTCTCATTGCTTATTAAACAAGCGAACGGAGGATCACATACAGATGCTGGAACCCTATACCTGGACAAGGCTAACAACAAATATCAGGTGAACACCAAAAATCAAGTATTGATATCAGACGCCAAAACACAGTGGAATATCATGAAAGCTGAAAAAGAAGTTGAAATTTCAGAAGCCAGCAATTCGACCAATGAGATCAACGCAACAAATATCTTTAGCTTCTATACGACTGGTTTTAAGTATACATTGACCAATGCCGAAAAGGTCAATGGACTTACATTGAATGTCGTGAATTTAACGCCAGTGGATAGCAAAAAAAACTATTCAAAGATAAAGCTGCGCATCAATAAAGCAACAAATTTGATCTACGATACCACTATATTTGATAAAAGTGGAAACCGCTATACCTATACATTAGCATCACAACAGGGCAATAAGGCACTTTCAGATAATCTATTCGTATTTAACAAGAATGACTACAAAGGATTCGATATAGTCGATTTAAGATAAAAATGCTTCGACCATATACGACTTAAAAAACACAGTGCAATAGAAAAGGCTTTNNAAAGCCTTTTCTATTGCACTGCAGGCATTATTGTAATTCAGCTGATTTTACAGCATATTCGGTTCCTGATCTAAGGTTTCCAATTCTTTATTCGCATAACGCGAATAGCCATGCTTCTGCGGATGTTCAATAATTTCCTTCATTGAAACAAGCTTGTATACATACGAACCCGTTTCATTATTCAACTTCAACGCGAAATAGTCATCCTTTTTTTGCCTCCTGATGGAGCCCTTTAGACTACCATCACCGACATTGTATGCAGCAGCCACCAAAGTCCAGTTTCCAAATTGGGCATACAGATATTTAAGGTACCTGGCAGCAGCATGCGTTGATTTAACAAGATCTTTCCGGTCATCGACTTTACCATTGACTCGCAATCCATACAAACGGGCTGTTGCGGGCATAAATTGCCAATAACCACCTGCCCCCTTAGAGGAGACTACAGCCTTACTAAGTCCGCTTTCCACCAATGGAATGTACTTAAAGTCCTCCGGAATACCATGTGATTTAAGGATCTTAGCGATCATTGGTAAATAGGTCTCTGCCTTTCTATGCATATCGTAAGATCCTGTCTTTTTAAACGAGAATCGATTGAAAAATTTGCGCAATTTACTTTCCACAAGCGGACGATCCATAGGTAAGGAATCTTCGGCAAATGTCAAGGAATTCATATAAGATTCCAACGAATTGACTTTTTCTTTCTTCTCGTCATCTTTTCCAGAATGAGCTGGAATTAAGATGAGCTTCGATTGGGCGATCTTACCTTCATTCGAAGCGTTGTTGTGTGGGGTTGAGTATAATTTCGACAGCAATAAAGCAAACAAAATTACGCTACTACATAAAACTTTCTTTCTTATCATTTACTCCCTTAATGCTATCCTATCCACGAGTCTAATCGATCAAAAAATAGCTTGGTTCAAATTCAAGGGTACAAAGGTAAACACTATTTATTTAAAAAACAAATAGTTACCTCCTACTCCCTTTAAGGCGGCTTTTTTAGCCTAAAAATGAAGTAAATTCAGCAAAAGACAAAAAGATAAGGATTTTTTCGCAAAACCCAAAATTATACCTAACTTTGCAGTTCACATTTTTAGTAAAACACAATGCCATTCAGCAATAAAAGGAACAGTCGTGATGACAACTCCAGAAAGTCACGAGGCAACTCAGACAGCTTCAAATCTAGAGGCGACAAGAACAATAGTTTCGGAAAAAAATCATACGGGTCAAACGACTCTTCTGAAAGAGGATCTTTCAGAAAAGATGATAATCGTGAAAATAGATCATTCGGATCTAAAAAATTCTCAGACAGACCATCATTCCAAAAAGATAATAATTCCTCCCGTTCAAAAGATAATTCAGAAAAATCATTCGGTAGAGGATCGCGTCCATTTGATAAAAATAATTCTTCAACATCTTTTGATAAAAAAGATTCCTTCAATAAATTCGACAGATCAGAGCGTTCTTTTGACAAAAGAGATAACTTCAAACGTACCGACAGAAATGACGGTCCAAGATCATTTGACAGATCAGAACGTTCTTTC
>DLST01000019.1 GCA_002500745.1 Sphingobacterium sp. UBA7855
CACAGTTCAGTTTACACCCTCCTTGATCCAAAAATACATTATAATGAAGCAATAACTAAGGCAATAGCTTCCAATCCTTTTCTTATCCCTTTTCCAATCTCATATCCCGCATTATATGCTTCATTCCCTCCATCAATAGCAGTCAACTCATCTAAAGTTAATTCTTCCAAATTCATCATTAAATTTTCTTTCATTTTAATACCCCATTAAACCTGCAAAAAAACCATGTGCAAAATCACCCCATATACGAACACTATCCATAGAAGGCCGCATCGAATAATCATTACCAAATCCACCATTAATTAAAGTTAATTCATCGAGACTTAAATTTTGTAATTCTAAAATATTCATTTTTTTTCTATTTATAAAATTAGCTCCTACTCTATTATAAGCCTTTTCGAATTCCTGCTTTCATTGATCAACATTACTAAATTACATTCGCTCACTCCACAAAAACAGTAGTGAATAAAATAGTTGAACAAAAATTCTCACCGCCCGAGATATGGCGGAGTTTATCTTCGCCCAGCACTTCCATCTTCAACAAAATTGAAATCATAAACTCATAAGCATAGTAATACGTATAGCCCTGCCGAGAATACTCTATCGGCGCACCTCGCCCCTTAAGCTCATCCATCATCGCATACAATCGAGAAACAGATATTCCCAGCCGCTTTGCTAATTCAGTAGGTGTCCCCGTCCGTCTCTGGCGGATCAACTTGTCCAACAAATTAATCCGGTCTATATATTGGAATAGCTTCATAAAGATTTTAATTTATCGATCCATAAATCTGATAGCGCAGCATGAGCTGATTGAACACCACATTATATTTGCTGCGGATCGTTTCCGAATCCGCTTTAATCAAATTACTTTTACTCGTATTGACATCATAGATCGATGCCTTGCCCGCTTCAAAACTCCGCAAGGTGTAATCCAATGATTGCGCAGTTGCCATGCTCGCCTCTATCGCAATACCATACTGCTTTCTGTTCTCATTCAATTCAAGCAATAGCTTGTCTAAGATCTGCTGTTGAGCGAGCCTTTCATTGTCGGCTGACAATTGAATATTTTGCTTGTTAAATTCGATCTGTTTCAACTGGCGTTTAGTCTTGCCTTTGTTAAATATGGGTACCGAAACCGTCACAGCGAGCTGCTGGGCAAAGTTGTCTTTGCTTTGTACAAAAAAAGATCGCGTATTGTCCGCTTTTAAAGCATTAAAATAGGTACTTCCTAAACCAGCGGATCCCTTTACCGTCGGAAATAACGCTGCTTTAACTAACTTGGACTCGACCTCAAGTCCAACAGCTTGACTTCGAAGCTTAGCAAATACCGGATTATGCACAAAAGCTTCTTCCCGCAGGCTTGATGAATCCGAAAAAGCATGCCCTTGCAGGAGCTCATTCTCCACTACTGGGACAGCCAGTTCTAAGTTACTATAGTCCGGATAGTTCATCAGCTGGGCTAACTTAAGCAAGGACTGTCGCCGATCTTTGTGATACTGTTGGTATTGCTGTTTCTCTCGCGCCAGATTGGCTTTTGCTTCGGCAACTACCGACACAGCTGTTGCCCCTACCGCCGTACTTTTCTCGGCTTTATCCAGTAACTGCTGTGAAAATTGCATGGCCGAATCCTGTGAGACCAATAGTGCCTGAGCCAGCAATGTCTGCAGATAGGCTTCCATCAGCTGAACAGTAAGATTTCTTTTCAATATCTCCTTTTCGACACGTTCCTGTTCCGCTTCAGAAGCCGCTTTCTTGGCTTGGTTTCGAAAATAGTTATATTGATATAGGGTCAGTTCCGCATTGATCCCCATGTTGCTATTCAGATTGTCATTGCGCCGAATCGTACCAAACACATCCTGTGATGATCCAAAAGTGGTATACCCATTTGCATAGCCATTCACACTTGGCAAGCGTTCCCGCAATGCCATTTGCTGATCCAGCACTTTTATCTCAGCCTTGATATCCTGCTGTTTTATCGGTAGATTATGAGTCACTGCATAATCAATACAATCCCGTAAAGTCCAGGCTCGTTGCGCCAGTACATTCGTAGATAACAGTACCGCTAAATAAATAAACCAGCACTTTATCCTACATCTTTGATAATTTTTCATCATTGAATAAAAAACAACAGTTAGTTTAACACGATCGATTGCTTTTTCCACATATCCTTATAAGCAGACTCTTGGGTTAATAATTCCTCATGTTCGCCCTGTTCGATAAGTACTCCATCTTTAAGCACCATAATGGTATCGGCCTCAGCGATCGTACTCAGCCGATGTGCAATCACAATCATTGTCTTACCCGAATCTTTAAAGCGACGGAATGCTCGCTGGATTACCTGTTCTGTTGAAGTATCCAAAGCCGAAGTCGCTTCGTCTAAAATGAGAATATCCGGATTGCGGTATAATGCTCGTGCAATGGCAATTCGTTGTCGCTGTCCACCGGATAGCATGGATCCATTTTCACCAAGCTGGGTTTCAAAACCAGCTGGAAGCTTTTCAATAAAAGACATCATGTCCAATTCATTGACTACCTGCAACAGCCGCTGAAAATTGGGAACATCCTCTCCGACGGCAATATTACTAACGACGTTACCCGAAAAAAGATCAATCTGCTGGGGCACAATGGCAATGCGTTCCCGAAGGGAACTCTTCGAAATATAGTTCAAATCGTATTGACCGATAGAAATCTTGCCCTCCTGTAGTCGATACAACTGCTGAATAAGCGCTCCTAGCGTAGTCTTCCCGCTTCCACTCTCCCCGATCACGGCCGTCATCTTGCCTTGTTGTATCCGGCAACTAAAATTTCGGAATACCTCTACCCGTGATCCGTAAGAAAAACGTATATTATCAAAGACGATATCCCCAACCAGATCCGAAGTAAGCTGTAATTTCTCTTCTGATTCTTCACGCTCCAGATCCATAATTTCAAACAAGCGATCTGCTGCAATCAATGCATTTTGCAGTGTCTTGTTCATGCCGATCAATTGCGTCACCGGCCCAGTAAAATAACCGATCAAGGCGTAAAATGAGAGTAATTCTCCAGGTGTGATTGTGCGCTCGATCACATAGTATGAACCGGCCCATAAGAGGATAATGGTAAATAACCGCGACAATAACTCGCCAGAGGTGCTGGAAAACAAGCCATTCATCACCGAAGCATAAATGGTTTTCAATAAATGCGAAAACCGATTGTCTGTACCGCTATTAAAATAAGTTTCAATCCCAAACTGCTTGATGGTCTTGACCGAATTGAGCGATTCGACCAGATGAGATTCCAGTTCGGCCCCTTCTTCCATCATCCGGCGCTCTACTTTTTTGTTCAGTTTATTGGAAAGCCAATAGACCCCTAGATAAAAAGGGATAACGAGCAGTATGATCAAGGCCAGTTTCCAGAAATAGGTAAACATAAGCGCGAAGGAAAAGATCACAATCAGCAAATTGACGACAGCCTGTATAGCTATATCATTAATAAAAGCACGAATTTTGACTGCATCGTTAACCCGCGATATAATCTCGCCCACTTTCATTGTATCAAAGAAGCGTTGCGGGAGACTCAGCAAATGTTTATAATAACCTAAAATCAGATATTTATCAATCCTTTGCCCCGTTTGCAAGACCATGACACTTTTCAATGTACCAATGAGCAACTGAAAAATCAGAATGACCAACATACCGATCGAAAGAAGGTTCAATAAGCGCACATTGCCATCGACCAGTACATAATCGGTAATTTTCTCAATGTAAAACGATGTTGAAAGCCCCAGTTGTAATCTCCCCTAAAAATA
>DLST01000015.1:0-59061 GCA_002500745.1 Sphingobacterium sp. UBA7855
CCTCCCTTGCGGAGTGGTGCAAAGATAGGAAGTTTGGGGACAAATTTCCAAGCCTTTTGTTTTTATTTATTTCATTTTGGACATAACTCGCTGGAAGGATGGGAGATTATTTTTGGGAAGCAGTCTCCCGGAGCGGAATTTAAGGGGCAGATCGCAGATAAAAGGTGCTCCGGGTGGGAAAACGGGGCGGCCGGCACCGCCGGACTAAACGGCCTGCCGAATGCGTAGTATAGGACGGCCGATCGAAGGCATCGAAGACGCTATCATGTTATAGGTTAGTTTAGGGTTTAGTTAGGTTTTAGTTAGGGTTAGTTTAGGTTTAGTATAGGTTATGGCTAAACTAAACCTAACTTAAGGCTAAGCTATAGGTAAACAAAAACCAAACTAAGGGAAAAGAAGGTGATAACTGTATTATCTACGTATTAGCTCCACACCGAATCCGATTCAGGCATACAATCGGGATGCGCTCAAGATAGCTACCGTTACCTTCCAGGTAATATTACAGTCTATTATACAAATATTTACAATCGATGCAAGGGCTAATCCAGGTCGAAAACGAGCCGGGCTGCTTGAAACAAAAAAATTCCCTAAAAGTTACTCACTCTTTTGGGAAATTCAAGATCGCACATCTTTCTTATCCAATTTATCTTACCTCAGCAGGCTTTTTCATCAAGCGGAACATATCGATTGCGTAATCGAAACAAACGATTGCACAAAACATTCGTCAATGGCTAAAGGAAAATTGATGGTCGAAGCAATTCTCGTCCCGGTTATTGGCCTTTAGACTGCTGGCTTTAACCTTGACTCGAACAATGGAGCCTGCCTCTGCTCAGTCGACTATCAGTTGCCTATACAAAGAGATATCGGTGGGATTAAATAGGGGTAGGAAGCAGCTGAAGGGCATCAATACCTTCAGCAAAAGATTAGTTTTTCGTTGCTTTACAAACACCAGTAAAAAATAAAAGAGGAAATGATTGTAGTATTTCATTTCCCCTTTTGCTTTGAGTATTCCTTCTTTGTTAATGAATACCTTTAAAAATTCTATTCCAACGTATTTTTGAAAGCCCATTACCATCTGCATTCCAGCTCATCCAGGTAAATAGTGCTTTTCCGACAATATGGTCTTCAGGAACAAATCCCCAGTCTCTAGCATCGAGCGAATTGTGCCTATTATCTCCCATCATCCAATAATAATCCATTTTAAAGGTGTAGGAATCTGTTCGATTTCCATTGATATAAAGCCCATCCGTTTTCTTTTCAAGCCGATTATTTTCATACACTCGTATGGCTCGCTCATAGAGCGGCAACGTCTGAGCATTCAAGGAAATCGCCATTCCCTTTTTTGGAATTACAAACGGGCCAAAATTATCGTAATTCCACTTATACTGAGGGTCGTTCGGAAAGGTATTTGCTTCGACTTTTCCAGGTTTGCGTAAGTTCATTTGCATGGATTTGACATTCGACCAAGATTTTACCATAGCCGCTTGGTCATTTGTTAAAAAGATGAGATACACACCGGGCTGAATGGCAGAAACTTCTATTCCCATATCTTTCAAGCGCTGTTCGTCGAGACCTGTCTCATCAGTGATAACCGTATAATCCATTTGACTTTCTGGCGCTACAAAGCCTGGCTTGTCATTCACAAACAAGACACCTTCTTTCATACTGATTTTGTCTCCGGGCATTCCCACACATCGCTTAATTAAATGTTCTCTTTTGTCAACGGGACGAGTTTGAATCGTAAATTGTTGATATACTGCCTCACGCCCCATACTACGTACCAAATCGTAATAGGGTATATCTTGATTTTCCACAGCGACTGTATCGCCGGCAGGGGCATTAAATACGATCACATCATTCCTTTTTATTTCTTGAAATCCGGGCAATCGCCTATAAGGAATTTTAATAAGCTCAGAGAATGCTTTTCCTCCTGTAAGTGGCATGGTATGATGTGCAAAAGGGAAAGCTATGGGTGTATTTGGAATACGGGGTCCATAATTCAATTTGCTGACAAAGAGATAATCTCCAATCAGGAGCGACTGCTGCATAGAACCTGAAGGAATCATAAATGCCTCCAATAAAAAACCACGAATCAGCGTGGCAGCAACAGTGGCAAAAACAATGGCATCGGCCCATTCACGCACCATTGATTTTTTATAGGGATATTTCTTATTATAGTCTATATACGATTCATGCGCAATTTCCAACTCAGCTTCCTTTGTCGCCCCGCGACCTTCGGCATGCACTGTTTTCAGATTTTTGGTGTATAGCCCATTTAGAAATTGCACATTTTTATCCTTGCCCCAAAGAGGTAGAACGATAAAAGGGACCAGCACTGCGGCGCAGTTTTCCCAGAATCTTCTTTTACCAAAACAATGAATAAAATCGAGGTAGAGATTATAGAAGACAAAAATATTGACGATCGGAACCAGCAAAAGGATCAGCTGCCAGGTCTTCTTGCCCAGGATACGTGATTGGATCCACTGACTATAGACGGGCACAACTCCCTCCCAGCCTTTACGGCCTGCTTTTTCAAATAGCAACCAAAAGCCGTAAGCGGCAACTATAGTCAGTACAATAAAGATTGTAAGTATCATAAATTCGTTTAATTGCAGAATCAGTAATTAAAAAAAAATATCAATAAATAATAAGTTTCTTTCTCTCCTCGGAAGAGGTTTTTGAAAGTTGAAGCTCATTGTAGCGCATAACGTACTTTATAAAAAGATCATAATCATACTTCTTCTCATTTTCAAACTCAGCAAATAGCTCCGGTTCGTCATTGATCAAACGTCCCAAAGCAATTGCCCGCTTCTTTTTGCTGTTGCTAAAAAGTCCATTCGTATTGCTATTTATTTCAATCACCTCACCGGTTGACTTTTTTAATGCATAGGCATATTTAGACTTACTGACTCCAATGGATAACATTGTACCTCCACCGCCTGTACCAAACATCATTCCGCCGCCACCACCGAGATTCAAATTAGACACATAATAAACCATTATTTCTCCATCAACCAACACTTCAGCAAAAGTTGGCTCCTCTGTATAATATCGACCTATTTGAAATACTTGTGGAGAAGTTCCCTGAACAGGTTCCAAACCATTTTCGACATAAGAGGGTGCATAGACTTTTCTTTTTGATTCCCAGTAAGCACGAAATACCTGATCTGGGGTAAAAGTTAGTTTCTCTTTCTGTTGATTTTCAAATTTGAGTTTGTGATCCTTGATGGAGGAGATTTTTCCATAAAGGGTATCTGCTGTAATAAGCACTACGTAATCTAATTTCTTTGCGACTTCCTGTGCATGAGCTGTCATGAATATACTGGTGCAGGTAGACAAAATCACAGCAGTTAAAATTGATATGGCTTTCATTGAAATCTGTTTTTGTCAATAGTTTTTGATCGCATAAACTCTTTGGTTGTATTCACTTATACTTGTTACTCTCCGCTAAGCTTCACGTAAAACTACATAAAAATATGAAATTCAAGTTCAGCCTAAGGAGTTTTAACATTTGTTAGCATTTTGTTTTGTCAGGTGCTGTCCTACAATACTCCGCAAAGATTTTAGGATCCCGTGTTTATCAAGCAACAATAGCTGCACGGCAAAAAATGAAGCCACATCATTTCTCTGTGATGTGGCTTTTGTTTTTGTTAATTGAATGCTTTTAACTGGTATATTTACTTTCAAATTCTGCTGAAGCTTTATTGACTCCATTACCCATATTTTCAAATGCTTTATTGATATTATCAAGTAAGGTTGATTCTGTCGCTGCATCGGATGTTTTGTTCTTGCGAAGCTCAATCAATTTAGGATAATCTTCCGTTACGATCTTCTTGTAGCCGTTTAACCCATTGAGCACTGCTTTTTGGAATGTTGCATCACCTTTAAAATCACCAAGGTCTTCTACTTTCTTGATATCATCATTTAAAGACTTCTCCCATGCTGTGCGCACGTGTTCAGCTTTGGTGTAATCGGAGCTATTCATTGCTGCATTCATGTCCGTCACATGTTTTTCACTTCCGTTGATCACGGTAATGATCGAATTATTGTATGCTACAGGATCTTTTTCTCCTGACCCACAACTCGACATAGTCAGAACCGCCACGGTCAATACGCCAGTAATCATCTGTTTAATCATATTGATTTATTTTTAGTTTAAGTTTTAGTATTTGAGTCTCATTTACACAAAGATAACTTCAAACATAGCGCAATCCCATCACGGAAATCAGGGATTTCTGAAGATATTGAGACCTATAAGGCTTTTAGTTGATTGCGAAAGTTGTTATTGCCATTACGTTGATCAAACCGCTCCGCAAGTTGATGCGCTAATTTCCTATAGTGCCCGGCCAGTTCGCTAGCTGTGTAGCTAGTTTTACCTTGGAAAAGATTATGCTGCTGCCCTAGCTCAAGCATAAAATGTTCGTCAGCTCTAAAATTTTTCATGGCTTCACAAACGTAGCACGCTAACTGAAACATGGACCTATTTTCGGGTCCATCGGCCCAGGGTAAAAATCGTTCGATCCATTCCTTGGATTTCCCGAGGTCGGTATACGAGAAATATGTTGCTAGTTTAATAGCTGATATTAATATTGCGGAATCTTTCTCTTTCTTAAACACCTCCGTTTCTGCGAGTTTTGCCATTCTGTCTGCTTGTTCAGCATCTCCGTGCTTGTAACCTTCATATGCAAGGTTTACGGCAGTACGCAGAGGAACATGTGAACAGGTGAACTGTCCTTCAATGAGTGGCAAAGCTTTTTCTACTGCTGGGGCATAGCCATACTGCAATAATGTTGCTGATACTTCTGCATCCATTTCACATGCTTCACAGTCACTCATATCATCTCTTTGCAAAGCATTCACATTCGTCAATGCCACTTCAACAGCAGCCAGATCCTTTTGCGCCAGGGCATCACTGAGTTCCTCGTTGTATATGGCGCGCTTACCATAACCATTACGGATCAACCGTTGTTCAAAGTCGCCTAGAGCAGCTTCTATCTGTTCACGGCTGACCGCGGGATTGTCATATAGTTCGGCCATCATCCATTTATACTGCCATAAGAAATCCTCTTCGTTAAAGCGTTCCGGATTTTCATCATACGCCTGCAGTATCCAAGCAAAAGCAGGTAAAGATTCGGTCGAAAAAGCAAGATCGATCTCTTCGCTAATTAAATCTAAACGGAGCTCATATCCCCATTCAATATCTTGATTTTCATCGGCAATCCGAATAGCCTGCGTTAATAGGTTGACTTTCTCCAATGTATTATCTACTCGCGCAACTTGATTGCGAAGTTTCTGAATTTTAAGTGTATACATTTCTATTTTATTGTGTTCTTTTAATGAATTATAGTTCCGTTATAAACAACTTTTCTAATGGCCGGATGAGAAACGTAAAAAAACGGCTTAAAGATTCACGAAATTATCCAGTCCCATGACAATGAGGTTCTTCAGGGCCTCGTTCAAGACTTTCATTTCACGTTCCTGTACCGGATACTTGCCTAAAATCAACGCTTGCACATACAGGACTTCCATCACTGAACGGAGCATATACGCATCCTTTATATCCATTAGCGTAGTGATCAATGCATTATCGGCATTTAAACATAATGTATTCTGGATCTTATTTGGCCTGGATGTCTTGAGTACCTTCGCAAAGGGGTTTGCATTTTCCTTCAATTGGCTAATCGTATTTTCCACGTTATTTTGGTCCATTTTTGTAAAAATGGCCGGCGTATCAACTGGTTTAAACCGTCTAATTTCCAAAATGCAGTTGTAGTCGTCCAAAATGCGTTGTGCATCTTTCTGAAAAGAAAAATATTGATGATGCTCGTCTTCATGAATCGGCTGAAAGGTCTCTAGTAGCTGATTGGGCGACATTTCTGTAATAGTATACTCGGGATATTTTTGTTTGATCTTACGGAGTAGCTCGGTATCAAACGTATAAGAAGCGTTAATAAGCATTATCCCCTGCGTATCAGCCATTCGGTCAATCTGTTTAAAATCTTCAAAGTCGGCGCAATAATAGAGTTGTTGCTGATAATCAATTATATTTTGAAAGCTTCGTTGTCCACGGTTGGTTTCGAACGGAATATCCGCCAAAAAGATTGCTAAAAAATCGGGATCTTCAAGGGCGAATGCTTTCAAATGAAGATAATGCGTTTGGATAATACGTATATAAATATCGTAATCAATCTTCTTCACTTGCTGCAGGTACGTCTTCAAAACGGCAGCAATTTCCTTTCTCGCCTGCCGCAGCAAATCATTTTTCATCAGAGACTCCCGCGATGCGGTGGCACTAAGTTCCTCCGTATTAACAAGCATACGGACAAAGAATGCCCAGTTTGGTAAAATCGATTGATCTTCTTCGGCGAGAAACATGCGCTTCAAATAGATACGGTGACGTTGCTTGCTGCTAAATTGCGTACGAAAAGGTAAAACATACAATACACCCTTTGCCTTTCCTGCAGTCGTTTCAAATGGAATTGCGTCCAAAAAATTGACATGAAACAGCTCTTTCCCTATCGCTAACAAATCTGTTTTCGAAACCGTTGAAGCAAGCCATTTAGGTTCATCCTTATGGATGATCTTTTCAACACCTCCTACCACGATTGAAATGGATTCTCGCAGTGCATCTCCATAAAACTTAATTTTCTTCTCGAAATAGTCCGCTTCAAAAATATAATTGTATTGTTTTTTGGGGCTTAAAATTACCTTCGTTCCCACAGGAATATCATCATCACTCAGGCGCTCAATCTTATAGTCGCCTTCAGCTCTAGCCGTCCAGCGTAAGGGCTGCTGTTCAAGCGCCGATTTTGTTTCCACAATAATCTCATCACTGACGACAAAACAAGAGAGCAGTCCAATGCCAAACTTTCCAATAAAATCCTGTGCATCCTTGATGTCCTTACCTTTCGAACTCTCGCCAATAACCGACAAAAATTGGTGGATATCGGACTCCTTGAGACCTATTCCATTATCTTGGAACATAAATTTAGGTTGCTCAACGTTTGGTAATTCTATCTTGATTTTTCCTTGATGATGTTCATCCAAGTGTTTTAATGCTGTAATTGCATCCACCCCATTTTGAAGCAGTTCCCGAATAAATGTGTTGGGATCGCTATAAAGGTGCTCTGAGAGCAGCGCGATCATTCCTTTCAAGTTTACCTGAAAGGAATATGATTTTTCTTCCTGCATGTTTTTGTTACTTTCTCGTTTTCTTTGTCAATCGAATAGCTTCTTCATGTCCATTATCTGCCGCCCGTTCAAACCACTCCAAGGCAAGCGTTTCATTTTCTTCCACGCCATCTCCCATGAGGTAGCAGTTGGCCAGTTTATATTGTGCATCAGCATGGTCAGCATCGGCAGCCTTCATCAGCCATTCAATACCGTCATGAAGGTCTGTCGGTACACCTTCTCCGTCCAGCAGTTGCAACCCAACAAAATAACAGGCATAAATATTTCCTTGTTGTGCTACTTCAATAAATTGGCTATAAGCAGCTGTTTTATCGATCTCCGTACCTATTCCGAAATACAAACAGCGGCCCAGTCGATAGATCGCTTCCTGATTTCCTCGCTCTGCGGCCTGTTTATAATACTCAAATGCTTTTGCTGGCTGTGCTTCTATTCCGATACCAAACTCATAACACATACCCAATCCATCTGTCAAATATCCAAGCTTCTCAGCACGCGTATAGTAATCAAAGCCTGTATCATATTCTTCACGCTGATCGTAGTCGAAGAAAAAATAGTCACCTAGCAATAACAAAGCTTCACCTACATTTTTTTGTGCAGCCTCTTCCAGCAATTGAAGACCAAGGGGCACATCCTGTTTCACAAGGCCGGTCAAATAGTATCTTCCCATGACGTAGATTGCATACGGAAAACCTAAATCAGCCGCCTTTTTAATATATTCTTGTGCTTTAAAAGCATCTTTGCTCAGCCCATAACCATATTCATAACAAAGGGCAAGATCAGTCAACGCCTGCACATGGTTTCGCTCGGCAGCCTGTTGGTATAAATCGATCATCCGATCTAGATTTATTTCCGTACCTATGCCACCACGGTAACATCGAGCTAGTTCATATATACTATTTAAATCCTGCATGCTAGCACCTGTTTCAAAGGCGGCAAAAGCAGCTGCTGGCTGAGGAGCGCCTGTCTGGTGATAGTCATTTTCTAAATAAATTCCCTTCAGATAATAAGCATAAGGGTAACCCAGATCAGCTGCACGTGAAAAATAATCAAAAGCCAATTTGTAGTCTGGTTCGGCCTTCAATTCGGACGCTAATCCCATTTCCGTCAGTGCAGTAACATTATTAGAAGCGGCCGCTTCTTCGAAGTAAGGGATTGCAGCTGCCAAATCAGGTTCTTCGCCATGAATGCCATATTTCAGGTACCTGCCGACCTGATATAAAGCCTGCGGGAGTTTATCTTTTGCGGCATCCTGATAATAGGCAAAAGCTACCTTGTAATCAGGATCTATTCCATCATAGCCAGATTCTATCATATTGCCCATGCGCAACTTCGCATAGGCAATATTTTTTTGTGCCAGTGCACTAAATTTCTGAAAGGCGGATTTTTCATCTCTCGGCAGGAATCTTCCTTCTAGCAGTATTTCCGCAAGTTCAACCTGCGCTTCGACATAATCATCTCGCTGGTCGAGTAGCTGCAATAAAGACAGGCCCCTTTCAATATCCTGAAGTGTGTCATTATAGAGGTAAAGACAGGCAAGACGATAGCCTGCATAAATATTATTGTAGTCGTATGCTTTCTGCAAATACCATAGTGGCTGCTCGAAATCCTCCTTTACCTGATTATCGTTACTTAATCCCTGAAGTTTGATGAGCGCTATCTGCACTGCAGCGTCCATCATTCCATATTCAAATAATTCGTGATATTCTGGTATAAGACGTTCCAGTTCAACGGAAGAAGTTGCATCTGCGCGTTTTATATCATTCAGAACAAACCTGCAGTATCGGGAATCGGTCAAGGCGATACCCTCTTCCAGGATCTCCAGGCGTTTGGCTTTATTGTCTTTACGAGCGTAGTAAAATTGCAGAACTTCATAATAATGGCGTAATAGTTTTTTCTCCTGAGCGTGTCTAAGCACCTGAATTCGATCAAAGACTTCTTCAAATTTATCGGTCCATACATCGATATGGGCAATATACGCGGTTGCATAAAGATCGCCTCCCAAAGCAAGCGTTTCAAGTTCAGCTTTGGCGGTTTCCCGGTCAATATCAGCCAACACACCTAAATAATTATAATATAAATAAAGAGGTCTCGCCCATTTAACCCCAGCCTCCATACCTCTATTTAAATACAACGAGGCTTTTTCCTTTTCTACAGCATGCCGGCGACATAAAACATGTTGTAGCCCCAACTCGACCCATGCTTGCGGATTTATAGTGGCATAGCGTTCCAATATTGCTCTGATTTTATCGATAAAAAAAGTATAATCCTCATCGTTCAAATAGACATTTGCAGCAAAATCAGTTCCTTTTTCAAACAATGCATCGTAAAGTGCAGCCACACTGGACTGCTCCAAGTTGTGCTCAAAATAAATCAGGACATCAAGCCATATATCGGGCGTAATTCGTTTCGAAAGGTCAACTGTCAATTGATGTTCAGCCGATTGCAATGCAGCAACTTTAATAGAATACTCTTCACTTAACTTCATATATCATCGTATGTACTACTTGTAAAACATGCTTTTTATACTCTTTAGGCGCCAAAAAGCAACAAAAACTTTGCCACTGTATCATACAGTCAATTCTGTTTATTATAATGCAACTATATTGCTTTTAAAATTTTTTTCCTATATTTGTTGCAACTTAATTGCAATACATATTAATTGTAATACATATTGATTGCACAGATTACTCTTTACGAATCGAATCCACATAGATGAATAGGTATATCATTTTTTCACTTATCGCAGCACAACAGCTATTTTTCCCATGTTATGGACAGGAGAAGAGTATCGAGCTTGAAGAAGTAAAAGTTGGAGGGCGACGTTATCACCGGGCAGCAGAAGGAGCATTATCGATCCAGCTATTGACTGCCGACTCTATACAAAAATACCAGGCGGGAAGTTTAATGCAGACATTAAGCAGACTTCCCGGCATCAGTGCCATAGGCATAGGTGCCAATCAGTCTAAACCGCAGATTAGAGGGCTCGGATTTAATCGTGTGGCCACGGTAGAAAATGGCATTAAACATGAAGGCCAACAATGGGGACTGGATCATGGATTGGAAATCGATCAATTCAGTGTAGGGAGTGCCGAGGTACTAAAGGGGGCCAGCTCATTTTTGTATGGCTCAGATGCCATTGGTGGTGTCATTCGGCTATCACCGCCAGCGGAACTACAGGAGACAGGTTTTAACGTGCAGTTTAACCTATTGACAAAGTCAAACAACGCGACTTTTGGCGGATCGCTACAAACACAGGGCCGAAAAGGGAATTGGGTATTTGGAGGCGGATTCACGCATCTGGAATATGGCGATTACCGTGTCCCCACAGATACAGTCTATGTTTACAATTATGCGGTACGCCTGAAAGATCGGCATGTTCGTAACACTGCGGGACGAGAGACACATTTTCAACTACGCGGCGGATATCTATCAGATCGTTTTTCTTCGATTTTCTACCTGAGTAATTATCATACAAAGTTTGGCTTCTTTGCCAATGCGCACGGCTTGGAACCAAGGGGCGTAGATACAGTACTTTATGACAAATCCAGTCGTGACATTGGTTTCCCAAGCCAGACGGTCAATCACCTGAAACTTATTAACCGCAACTTTATCGATCTGGATAAGCATAAGCTTTGGATAGACCTGGGCTATCAGAAAAATTACCGGCAAGAATATAACAATTACACCGCGCATGGTTATATGCCACCTGTTTATCCAAAAGATATGACTATTCCCATCAATTTGGAAAGGTTATATGAGAAACAGGTCTATAGTATCACTGTCAAAGACCAATTTGATTTGGCCACACATCGACTTACCATTGGCGCAAATGGAGAGTATCAGGATAACCGTATTGATGGTTGGAGCTTCCTTATCCCCAGTTTTCGCCAAAAGGCAATGGGCCTATTCGTCTATGATCAATACAAACTCGCGGACGAAACCATGCTATATGGGGCATTGCGTTACGATTACAGCCATATTCAGACATCACCTTATCGGGATTGGTTCGAATCACAGCTGGAAGATAATCAGTCGGGCAGAATAGTTCGGGCTTCGGCGCTCAGTCGTCGTTTCAATAGCCTGGTTTGGTCTATAGGAGCGGCACATCAATTCGGAGATCTAGAAACAAAAATTAATGTAGGAAAAAGTTTCAGGGCCCCCATTGCACAGGAACTTGGCGCCAATGGTGTAAACTATCACTACTTCAGTTATGAAAGAGGCAATCAATCATTGTCTCCCGAACAGTCCTATCAACTGGATTTATCGTTGACCTGGAGTCCCAGAAAAGTCTTTGTCGCCTTTACGCCATTCTTTAATTACTTTTCCAATTATATCTATCTCAATCCCACGTCAAGCTACGATCAATATTATGGTGCCGGCAATCAAATCTTTGAATATATGGAAAGCCGTGTTCGCCGTTATGGAGCAGAATTGAAACTTAGCTACCAGCCTTTGAAACGATGGAAAGTAGAATTATTGGGTGAATATGTTCGATCGGAACAACTATCGGGTGCAAAGAAAGGATATACACTTCCTTTCTCTCCGGCACCTTCAGCGTTGATGGACATCAGCTGGACAGCAAAAAATAGCAAACATTTTAAAGAGACCTACCTTTCCGTCGATTGCAAATGGACAGCAGCGCAGTATCACGTTGTTCCACCAGAAGAGTCCACAGCAGCTTATCAGGTCTTCAACTTCCGGGCAGGAACACAACTTCGGTTTTCGGGATCTGTCCTTCAATTACGCTTACAGGTTCAAAATCTCTTTGACAAGAAATATATGGATCATACCAGCTTTTATCGGCTGATCTCTTTGCCTGAACAGGGAAGGAATTTTATCCTATCCATTGGAGTTCCCTTTGGAAAACAGTCCCGATCATAACATGAGCCACCGTGAATAAAGAATAAAAATAACATTAACGAAAGATAGCATCTTTAAATAAACCTTTGATCGCAATGAATTACGTAAATCGAAGCGTACAGGGAACTCTTACACAATTTTTAACGAAGACACATGAATAACCGAGCGCCACACAGACATGCATACCAATAAAAGATATACGAATGAATAAAAATTTAAAATTGAAACTATCTCCTATGAAAACAGTCCAAAAATATACACTTATCGCGGTGTTACTTACGATGGCCGTTGCCTGTAAAAAAGATAAGGAAAGCATTGATACCGAAAAACCGACCATCGCCATCGATTCGGAAACGGCTTTCCCAAAACAATGCAGCACAATTAAACGGGGCACAAGTTTTACTTTCCGCAGTAAGCTATCTGATAACGTCGCGCTCGGGAGCTATAGCATTGACGTACACCATAATTTTGACCATCATTCGCATAGCACTGAAATCGGCGAATGTACGGTTGAGGCGATCAAAACGCCCATCAAGCCCTTCACTTTGGTCAAGACAGTTAATATTCTGGGGCAGCCACAGCAATATGATGCCGAATTAAAAATCGATGTGCCAGCAGATATCGATCCGGGTAATTATCATTTTATGATTCAGGTGACTGACTTGGCGGGATGGAGCAGCCAGAAGGGAATCAGCATCCGTATACTCGAGTAATACCATACATATTTATCAACTCAATTTAATTAAATCCATTTTACATGAAAACTAGAAACATTCGCTTCTTCTTCCTGTTAAGTACAATTCTTTTAGGCTTCCTATCGTCCTGTAAGAAAGACAACGATGAAATCCCAGCACTTGCAAAACCCCAGATAGGCACACTTGAAATCGGCAGTGGCAATAACAAAACTGTCCAAGCGGGATCAGATCTTCATCTTGAAGGTGATATTGTTGCCGAAGCACTGATTGCTAAAATCGAAATTGAGGTTCATCAAGAAGGTGGCGGTCAGTATAAGTTTACAAAAGCCTATACGGATGGAAAATACATTGGTGTAAAAAATGCGACATTTCATGAACACATCGATGTTCCGGCGGATGCACCCGCAGGAGCCTATCATTTTCACTTTACAGTAACCGACAAAGCCGGAAATGCGACTACAGCAGAATCAGCATTAACGATTACGGCCGCCGATGTAAAACCGAACTTTAAACTTATCTTCACAGAAGTAGCTGGAACACCCCATGGAGACCATTTCCATGATCTTGCCGACAAAGAAAAGGTAGAACCAATTGCTATCAGCTTTGATGACAAGGGAACAGCATTGGCAGGAGGACATGCTCACCTTCATCCAACAGGTATCTATAAAATTGAATTAAAACAATTTGATGCTTCTTCAAAAGAAATCCAGGGGCAATACATTATCAATAAAGCAACAGCAGACTACTATAAGGCGTTCCTTATAGGTGGTTCTTTTATTTTAAATCCGAATAGCAGTACAGGAAGCGGAGCAATCTTTCAAACGAAAGAAACTGCCTACGGCGATGGCTCTACAGTCAATGGAGCAACGGAGACAACAGGAATTATCACGTACTTTACAGCAGGAAAAGATAATGAAGGCGAAAAAAATGTAGTCTTTTTACTTCGCAAATTTAACGATGCCAGCACAAAGGCAAAAGTTACCCGTACTGACTGGAACTTGTCAAATTATGAAACCAAGTTTGCAGGTCAAGACCTCGTTAAGCTGTCTTTCGAACTGCATGCAGAGGAAGATTAGTGTCAAGAAAAATACACCTTGTCAGCTTAAGAAAATGGCAAGGTGTACTTTTTTACTGTTCCTTTAGACTCACATCCAAGTAAACCGAATGACGCCCATAGGTATCGTAAAACGGTTTATAAAGCACATCGTCTATATAAAATTCCAATGTTTCTGGGTTTCCTTTTATAGATTTACCAATATCCTTTACGTCGAAAGTTACTTTACGCCAATCTTTTCTTGCAGTACGTTCCTGAGCGGCTAAGAGAACGGGGCCATAAAATAGGCTTGCGATGTTCGGCTGGTCCATAACCGGATCGAGATGGAAATCGAAGGGCATTTTTAAGTTGACCACATCACCATCTTTCCAGTTGCGCTGTATGCTAAGATAGGTTCCAGGATCGGCGGCAATTTTTTGGTCAACCCCATTCACAGTAACGAAAAATCCCTTCGTCGCCCAACTTGGTACCCGAACACGAAGATCGAATTTGCCATTACCCCGTATGGTCAACGATGTATGATCTGCTTTTGGAAAATTTGTCTGTTGTTCTATCTTAATCCCCCGCTCCTTCCATTGCAAGGTAGAAGGGATATACAAATTAACATACAATGATTGATCATCTTTACTTTTAAAATAAATCGTATTCTGCAATTTGGTACTGCTCTCTATAGCCGTCCCATTACAACAGGTGAACCCCTGCATATCTGCATTTCCAAATTGTTTGATTGAGCCAGGACGCAAAGGAACATGATAGGTATTTGCGGGACTATTCTCCGCAACCGAAGCTAAAATGTGATTATATAATCCACGTTCATAGTAATCCATCAGCTCTGCACGCTGATCGAACATAAACAAATCACTCGTCAATTTCAGCATATTATAGGTTGCACAGGTTTCATTTTGTCCCCCCGCAGAAAACCCATTCTCATATAATGTTGCCGGCTGACTGATAAAACACTCGGCATTGGCCGGATTCCTAGCCCCCGCCACACCACCAATGCTATACATATAATCGCTGGCGACTTTATACCAAAAATTGTCGGCTACCTTATAGTATTGCGGATCATTTGTTACACGGTATAGCTCCATACTCCCCACAATTTGTGGGATATGCTGATTGGCGTGCAATCCTCTAAAAGTATCCACATTTTTTGCCAGACCATGTGTATGTGCTGCATTACCGTAAAACATATCGATGTTATCAAATAGACGGGCGGTTTTTAAATAATTCTGTTCACCCGTAATACGATACAACCTTGCCATCACTTCGTTCATCCCGCCAAACTCACCTGCAATATAGGTATTCCACATGTTGATTAATGTTTCGGTTGGTATATTGTTTAAACGGGTATACACCCAATTACCCATGCCTTGTGCAATTTCTAATGCTTTTTTATTTCCGCTTACTTCATATACATCCATCAGACCGGCCAAGATCTTATGCAGGGTGTAATAAGGTGCCCAAACTTGGTTCTTCTGACCGCCATATTTTGCTCCATGTTCAAGCATTATAAACTGGTCGGGAGGATAGGCACTGATAAATCCCAGCCCCCAATTCCAGTAATCTGTACGAATTCCTTCATCACTCAAATCAGAATCATATGCTGATTTACCAGGACCAACAGGCACTGCCGCCGGATCAGCGACATATGCCTGCCCCGATTGCTTCGGCACCCCAGACAATTTTGACAAAGCGTAAAGTTCATTGATCATCGTATCCATTTTACCTGAAAATTTTGATTGAAGGGCTTTGTCATACCCTGTACTGGCATAAGCTTGCGCAATTGCTGTTAGGTAATGTCCCGTTGCATGACCCCGTAATTTGATGTCCTGGCTATCCCATACATCCAGAGGTTTTGCACCCTTTGGTTGCTTTTGTCCAAAAGCATGACGAAACATATAAAGGAAAGAATTGGGATCTGATTTAGCCAATGTATCCATAAACTTATCACGGTTTTCAATAAACTTTGTGTGATGATGCCCTTCGTCTACATTGAGAGTCACCTGATCCAAATGGAAAGGTTCCAATTTTAGGTGGGGGATGTTAGACTTTATCTTTCCCTTGACACTAACAATTGCTTTTGGTTTAAGATCCGTTCCTGGAATGCGTCCAGTTATCGTGTAGGCTGTCTGCTGCAAAACTGTGCTATTATCAGTTGGAGAAGGCCATAGCACCCGTACTTTCGGCCCTACCATACCATCTTTATAAGTACCAACGACATAATTAGGCAATCGCGGCAATTCCCCAACCTCCGTTTCCACGCTGACATCTGCGACTCCAGTTAAATAGGCATTATACAGCTCTGCTTTATTCATCGGAAATCTAGGTAAATCATCCTCGGGCTTGCCTTTGGTGCTAGTATCTTCGTGTACACCTTTCAATGCATTGCCATATATCGTGGCAATCTGAGTTCGACTAAGGGGCACCCGATAGATCCTGAAATCGTGTAGCAAAGCATTTAAGCTCGAATTGCTGCCAAATAGGGGCTTTCCAATCTGTACTTTCCTTTTGCTTCCCGGCTGTCCAAAAACTGTACTCAGTTCCTGCGGAATATTTTTGACCTCTCCAACGGGCCTTCCGTCCAAATACGTTTGTAAAGAGCCTGTAGTAATATCGACCACAATGGCCAGATGCACCCATCTGTTCAACGGAACCGCAGGAGAGGCTACACTTTTTACTTCAGTCTTCTTTTGAGAGATAATACCTAAATATCCAGCTTTTAGCGCTGTTCCTGTTGGTGTTACCGCAAAATGCCTCGCAAGATCTTGTCCGAAGTCAAAAAGATATTGTTCAGGCTGCGCTGCCCTCAAGTACAACCAGCCTGTTATACTAATAGACTCCAAATCCGAGAGTACGTTCGACGGTAATACGACAAAATCATCCTTTCCTCCGGCTAGAGACAATACCTTGTTAAATTGCTTATCAGCGACAAATAGTGCCTTCTCGCCTTGAAATTTACCATGCAGACCATTCCTTGACCAATCTTTTAGATCCCCATCAAAGACATAACGGGCCACCATTCCTGTCTCACCAATTCCATCCAATATCTGATCTCCACCTTGCGCTACCGCGACATCTATCGTTTTGATAAAAATCGTAAGAAGTATTGCCACATGTAATTTATATCTTTTCATAATATTATCTATTTCGTGTATTCATAATCATCGGTTTAAGTATTGCCCGCCTCAATTGAGTGTGCTTAGCTACACGACGGACACTCTTGATTGATGTCACCCTGACATTTATAAAATTAATCAGAAAAGCTCATTATATATAGGTTTATTTTAGCCGATATTCTCCCGATTTTAACTAACAATCCTGCTAATAACGATATCCCCAATTGGAAGAAAGCCCTATAATACCACGTATGCCCAAATACTCGAAGGTATTTTGTATTTTAGATTTGATAAGATTCTATGGAAAAGCGAAATTTAAAAATTTGGGTGCCAGTTATTGGTCTGGATGGTTTCCGAAAAGAACAGACAGCGGGACGAGAAGAGCTCCTATTTAACGAACTCCATGGCGAACGGCTTATCGAAACACCGCATAAGCATGATTTTTTCATCATTAATCTTTTTCATAAAGCTTCTGGCGTACATACCATCGATTCTATCGACTATAGGATAAAAGATCATCAGGTACATATTCTCTTTCCAGGCCAAATGCACAAATGGCATATCTATGCCGATACTGTAGCTTACCAACTCATGATTGAGCGCCCTCTCTTTGAACATTTTGCACCTTTTTTTCGCTTTTCTTTTACCAATTATCAAAACCATCCTGTCATTGATCTCACTGCAGATTCCTTTGCACAATTACTTTATGAATTTGAATCCGTCAAACAAGAATTGAAAAGAGAAAACTCACTTATTCCTTTAATTAGTGCCCGAGCGGGCGTCATTGCTGCGATTGTAAGTCGAGAGGCAGAGTCTGCGTTCACCGAATTCAAGGTTTATCAATCTGTTCCGCGACTTGCTAAGTTTAACATGCTGATTGACGAATTCTTCAGGGAACAGAAAATGGTAGCATTTTATGCCGAAAAACTTAATATTTCAGCTAATTATCTGAATATCCTATGTAAAAAGCATTTGAAAATATCAGCTACACAACTTATCCACCAACGAATAAACATTGAAGCGAAAAGGCTTTTACAAAGCTCCGAACGGTCCATCAAAGAAATTGCCTTTGAGTTGGGATTCGCAGATCAGGCTTATTTTTCGAATTTCTTTAAACTGCAGATAGGTACCAGTCCCAGTGACTTTAGAGACAATCTTCAAGCGGGGGAGACATCAAGTTTGTTAAGAGGAAAATGAAAAATAGATAAATTACACAAGAAAAGGCAGGTATCTCCCAGCAAAAATAGCACAGAGTCCTATAAATTTGTAACCTACAGATACCAAATACTTTTTTTTAGACAACTATGCGCTTATGAAATCAATGGCCTTTACCCGCAAGGAATTTATTAGAAACTCTACGTTCGCACTTGCAGGTTCGACACTTATACCAGCAATTTTAATTGCACAAAACCGCCATAAAATGGTGAACCAAAATCTATTGAGCAACTCCACGATTGAAAAAAACTATACATTAAAAAATGTGTTGCTAGAAACGGGCTTTGAGTACGATACTGATGGCCATGTGATTTCAACAACGACAGGCCTATTTTCTATTCAGATTGCAGACGGCAAGATCAAGGCTATAAGCTCCAATAGTAATGCTTCCGATGCTATCGATGCAAAAGGCCTTTTGATGCTACCCTCTTTCCGCGATATGCACATCCATTTGGACAAAACCTATTATGGTGACAAGTGGCAGGCAGTAAGACAAAGGGCCGGGGGTGTAAAAGGTATGATTTCCCTCGAACAGAAAATTCTACCTGAACTATTAAAAAAAGCAACCTATAAAGCAGAAAAACTGATCGAACTATTACAACGTAACGGTACTACTTTCGCACGCAGTCATGTTAATATTGAACCGACATCCAAACTAGACGCTTTAAGTAAGCTACAATTGGCACTGGAAAACAAGAAAGATGGATTCGGGGCTGAACTGGTTGCTTTTCCGCAGCACGGTGTATACTATACTGACTCGGTGCCATACCTTAAGGAAGCCGCCAAAACCAATATTGATTTTATCGGTGGAATAGACCCATTTTCCATTGATGGAGCTATTGAAAAAACAATGGATTTTACGGTTCAACTGGCATTAGATCATAACAAGGGCATTGATATTCATTTGCACGAATCGGGTGAATCAGGCTTAAAAACTGTAGAATACTTAATTAACAAAGTGAACGAGAACCCAGTTCTCAAAGGTAAGACCTACCTCAGCCATTGTTTTGTATTGAGTCGGTTAGAAAAATCCAAACAACAAGAAATCGCAGCAAAACTCGGCGACGCACAAATTGGCATCATTTCTACAATTCCATTCGGCGGATTAATTATGCCAATCCCAACGTTACTGGAAAACAACGTTGAGGTGATGACGGGAAATGACAGTATTGTAGACCATTGGAATACATTTGGTACGGGCAGTGTGTTACAAAAGGCCAATCTTGCAGCCCAGGTGTATGGCCAAACAACTGAATTTGGCTTATCTCGCATGCTCAAGCTGGCCACTGCTGGCCCCACTCCTTTGGACGATAAAGGCAATATGCAATGGCCCAAAGTCGGAGATAGTGCAGATATTGCCTTGCTCGAAGCCAGCTGTTCCGCAGAAGCAGTTTCAAGGATATCGCCAGTGAAATTGCTGATCTATAAAGGAAATATTGTCTTCTAGTCAGCGGACAATATTTCCTTTATAGCTTCTACGCTCGGCTGCTTATTTAATTCTTAAAACGTTTAACGATCCACGGTTCAATACGGTTACTTAAGAAATAAGCAAGTGCTAACATCAGGATTACAACAGCTGAAAGGAGCACGTATTTATTGAAATACGGATAGAGGTGATTAAAAATGATAAAACCTATGTGCTGATGGATTAAATACAAGGGATAGGTCAATATGCCAATTTTAACAAACTTGGACGAATTAATAAACTGAAGTTTTTTAGAGGAAACCAGTAACATAAGTAAGTAAAACACAACAATGGCGATCCCAATGATATCAGCAGAAAAATCACTATGAAAAGTACGCTCCAGCCAGTGAATCCGACCAATAGCGCCGTCGATCGAAATGTACAAGCACCAAAGTAAGGTGATCACATGCTTGACTTTTACGCCATGCAAAAACATTTGGCAGCATATAATTCCCGCAATAAAGTAGGCACTCCAATCGAGTATAAAAAACTCGTGGAGTCCATCATATATTTCGGACGGCCCGAAAAAAAAGCGTAGACTTGACAATAGCAGCCAAAAATAAACCAGGTAATCTAATCCTACTCTTTTAAATTGATTTAGAATCAGGAATAAGACTATAATTACGTAAAATTTCAACTCGACATAGAGTGACCAATAGGCACCATCTACATCACCTTGTCCCCATAATTTCTGCGTCATCGTCAGATTGGCCAGTAGCTGACTAAAAGTTACATGATAACGCGGTGCGCCAAAAAAATAGGTAATCACAAAGGTCAGCAGCAAGCAAATCCAATACATCGGATACAAGCGCTTAAATCGAGAATAGCAGAATTTACGTAACGATAGATGCTTGATAGAGAAAGCGATTACAAAACCGCTGATGATAAAAAATAGGTCGACGCCCAGATAGCCATATTTGAAATAGTCGCCAACACCATCAAAACGTAAAAGAGACATATTTCCAGCAGCAGCCCCACGATACATATAATGATAAAACACTACTGCTGATGCTGCAATAAATCGAAACAGATCGATTTGATAAATTCTTTTGGACTCCAACATTTGGCTGCAAATATACGCGGTTTCTGGCAGATTGTCAGACCTCATTAAGGCGGCCTATATTTAAGATATTAGCCGAAATTTTCTAAAAAAACTGTATAAACTGTATCTTATAACACAGAAGCTCATATTTCATACTTTTCTAAATATACATCACAACATTATTATCCATCGAAAACCAAATTTTCCTACGATGTCTACATTATCAGAATCTTAATTATATTTGAAAAAAAATCTAAATGAACCGGATTTACTTACTTTTCTTTACCACTTTCTTTTTGACATCTTCGCACTATGTATTTTCGCAAAGTGCAGGCTTAGATAAAGTAAACAAACAGCTCGAAACAGTTAGTGGTGATTCTGCTCGCATATTAGTCTATTACAAAGTCGCATCAGAAATTTATAAGAGTACTCCTCAAGACGCGCAGGAGATTGTATCTAAGGGACTAGATCTGGCGGAAACAAAGAAATTTGACGCATTGGCAATTGACTTGCTCAACCTCCAAGGGGTTATTTACCTGAAATTAAACAACTTTGACGAAAGTATTAAAACCCACTTTAAGGTTCTCAAAAGACGAGAAGAGCGAAATGATAAAAAGGGGATGATGCTTTCTTTCTTGAATATTGGCAATGTATTTAATAAGAGTTATGATCCAGAACAAGCCTTAAAATATTACCAACGCGCATTAGATCTGTCCAAAGAAATTCATGATACTCGAAACCGTGCAAACATATCGACCAATATAGGCAACATTTATGCGCAGAAAGCGCTAAATGGTGAGCAAAAGAAAGATGTATCCAATGCGATCGATTATTTAGTTAAAACAGTCGAATTCTGTAAAGCAAACGCACCTGATGTTGACCTGTTCAATACCTACATTTTATTGAGCTATCTTTACCTAAAAGCAGACAAACTCGAATGGAGTACATACTATACCGATCTTGCCATCGACATTATTTCAAAGAAAAAAGATCCCGTAGGTGAAAGTTATGCCAGGATCAATCGTGCAAATATTTACGTCAAAGAAAAACGCTTTGATTTGGCTACAAAAGAAGTTGCTCTCATTAAAAACATCATTGCTAAAAGTGGGCTTAGCAATTTAACTGAAGAACTTCAAGGTGATTTTGATAAAATAGCGAAAGCTGTTAAAGAGCAAGATGAACATTTAATTCTCAGCGATCAAGATAGTTCGGATCGAAAGTTCCATGAAGATGCTGAAGTCTTACGCGTCAGAATTAGGGAAGAACTTCGGGAGAAATATGACAGCGAAAAGAAAGAACTTGAAAATAAAAATCTATTATTAAAAAACGTTTCCATCGAACGTGAAGCACATTGGATAAAATTGATGTGGCTAGCCACCTTTTTTGTTCTTTTGATCATTTTGTTGATGGTCCTGCTATTGGTCAAAAAGAATCGGCTATTACGGAAAGAGAAACAAAAGGTCGATCATCAAGCTGCTGAGATCAAACATCAACATGAAGAACTGGTGCAGGCAGACCGATTTCGATCCACTATATTTTCCGTCGTATCCCATGATCTTCGAAGTCCTTTATCAACTTTTCAAGCGCTACTTTCTGTATCAAAAATTGTCGATCTTCCAGCTCACGAAATCAAAAACATGTTAATTACTATTGGTAATCAAGTCACTACAGCATCTAAAATGCTCGACAGTTTACTCGTTTGGTCTTCACAACAAATGGCGAACGAAAAGCTTGACATGCAGGAAATTGTACCGTTACAAATTGTAAAAGAATGTGAGGAATTATTCATTGATCGGATTAATCTAAAAAATTTATTTATAGATGTTCGTATTTCTCCGCAATTGACCATTCGTAGTGATCTTAAACGATTTGAATTTATCATTCGGAATATCTTTAACAACGCTATCAAATTTAGCTTTAGTGGCAAATCCATTATTATTAATCAGCGTGAAACTGATAGTGAAATTCTTATATCAATTACAGATCAGGGCGTAGGAATGGACGAGCGAAAAATTACCGCACTTAAAAGTATGCAGAAACAACAAACTAGTTTAGAAGGCACATTTGAAGAAAAGGGTGCTGGTATCGGTTTAATGCTTTGCCATGAGTTTGCAAACCGAATGGGCTACTCGATTACAGTGGAGAGCAGCGAAGGTTTTGGAAGTACATTTACCCTTCATATCCCTAGATAACATTCTGCNNGCAGAATGTTATCTAGGGATAGTTAAGAGCCTTTAACAATTCTTTTCAAATACTCTCCATAGCCTGACTTACAGAGTGGCGCAGAAATTTTCAGTAGCTGCTGTTTATCAATGTAACCCATTCTGTAGGCAACTTCTTCTATTGCCCCTATTTTCATTCCTTGCCGCTCCTCTATTACTTGTACAAATTGCCCTGCCTGCATGAGAGACTGGATCGTTCCGGTATCCAACCAAGCTGTACCACGATCAAAAATTCCGACTTTTAATTTACCGCGGCGAAGATACTCTTTATTGATATCTGTTATCTCCAGTTCTCCACGGGGGGAAGGTGCAATATTTTTTGCGATACTAACCACTTCGTTATCATAAAAATAAATTCCCGGAACAGCATAATTCGATTTAGGCGATTGTGGCTTCTCTTCAATAGAAATCACATTATTTTTTTCATCAAATTCAACGACTCCATACCGTTCCGGATCCTGCACCGGATAGGCGAAGACCACTCCGCCATCAGGGTCTGAAGAAGATTGCAATAGCTTTGAAAGTCCAGAGCTGTAAAATATATTGTCCCCTAAAATCAGGGCTACTTTATCATCACCAATAAATTCCTCTCCCAGCAAAAATGCCTGCGCAAGCCCGTCTGGGCTAGGTTGCTCTTTATATACAAAACGGCACCCCAATTGTGAACCATCACCTAATAACTTTTCAAAATTAGGTAGATCCTGTGGAGTGGATATAATCAAAATTTCACGTATTCCGGCCAGCATCAAGGTAGACAACGGATAATATATCATAGGTTTATCATATACGGGCATCAATTGTTTACTTACAGCAAGTGTCAGTGGGTGCAATCGCGTGCCTGAACCGCCAGCCAATATAATTCCTTTCATTTTCACGTTATTTAGTGAAGAAGACTTTACGATACTAACGTCGACAAAGCCTCTTGTTATCGTCAATCTATTTATCTTTAAATTCTTCAGTAAGCATGGTGCCCAAACTTACTTTCCAGTTTGGAACTTGTATTCCAAACGTACTTCTTATTTTTGATTTATCAAGCAATGAATACATCGGTCTACGAGCAGGGGTCGGATATGCACTTGTTGGAATTGACCTGACTTCACAGTCGAACGAACGAAAGTCACGTATTGCTACAGCAAAGTCATACCACGAAATTTCGCCTTCGTTACTATAGTGGTAAATACCAGCTTTCCATTCGACGGAATCCAAAACTTTCAAAATTACCAAGGCTAGATCTTTTGCATAAGTGGGACTTCCTATTTGATCGCTGATTACGTTAACTTCATCTCGTTCGGTCATTAGGCGACACATGGTTTTTACAAAGTTTTTACCGTAGGAAGAATACACCCAGGAAGTCCGTATAATGATTGCCTGAGGATGCCATTTCCGAATGGCACGTTCCCCCGCAAGCTTAGTTTGTCCATATACGTTGATGGGATTAGTGGTCGCATGCTCAGTTAAAGGAGAAGCAGAAGACCCATCGAAAACATAATCTGTTGAAATAGCTATAAGTTTGGTATTATGAAGACGGCAGTATTGAGCAATCTCTTCACAAGCCAAATGATTGACCAAATTGGTCGTAACTTGATCCGTCTCAGCTTTATCCACCGCTGTGTATGCTCCCGCATGAATAATCAAATCGGGCTGATACATACCCAAAATTTGCTGTATGATCTGAATTTGATCCAATGGCAATTGCTTTCGATCTAAGAAATAACACTCATATACTGTATTATACAGCAAAAGATCTTTTAGTTCCGAACCAAGTTGACCTGAAGCTCCTGTTATAACAATTCGCATATCATCTAAATTAATTTCAGGCGCAATTTTTTAAAGGATTGTGCTTCCTTGTCCTTCTGTGAGAGAGTCATTTCTTCATGAGGTATTTGCCAGTTTATAGCCAATTCAAAATCTACAGGATTTACTCCTTCTTCCGATTCTTTGTGATAGTTATTATCACATTTATAGAAAAAAACTGCATGTTCTGATAATACAGAGAAGCCATGTAAGAAACCTCTCGGAACAAATAGCTGTTTTCTATTTTCAGCTGAAAGCTCTACAGCAATATGTTGTCCGAAGGTACTTGATCCCGGACGAACATCGACAGCAACATCCAGCACTCTCCCTTCAACGACTCGAACTAACTTAGCCTGAGCATGATCGCCGGCCTGCAAATGTAGCCCCCTCACAACACCAAACTGTGATTTGGATTGATTGTCTTGAACAAAATGAGGTTTATAACCAAGTATCGCAGTTAGCTTTGTTTCATTAAATGACTCAAAAAAATAACCTCTTTCGTCTTCGTAAACTGTGGGTTCAAGTATAAAACATCCTTTCAGTTTTGTCTCGGTATACGTCATCCTTATGCGTCTTTGTATTGATTGTCGTAATATTTCTTATAATCGCCCGATGTCACATGCTCCAGCCATTCCTGATTAGACAAGAACCAATCTATCGTCCGCGACAAGCCTTCTTCAAACGTTACCGAAGGATACCATCCCAATTCCTTATTGATCTTGGTTGCATCAATTGCATAACGCAAATCGTGTCCGGGACGGTCTTTAACAAAAGTAATTAATTGCATCGAAGAGTCTTGTTCACGTCCCAGTTTCTCGTCCATTTGTTTACATAGCTCTTTGATCAGATCTATATTTTGCCACTCATTGAATCCACCGACGTTATATGAGTCACCATTTTTACCCTCATGAAAAACGAGATCTATAGCTTTTGCGTGATCAATTACATATAACCAATCGCGGGTATATTTTCCATCGCCATAAACCGGGAGAGGCTTATTATTTAAAATATTATGAATGCAAAGCGGAATCAATTTCTCAGGAAAATGATTAGGTCCATAATTGTTTGAACAGTTTGTTAAAACAATAGGTAAGCCGTAGGTATCATGATAAGCCCGGACAAAATGATCCGAACTTGCCTTAGAAGCGGAATAAGGTGAATGAGGATCATATTTTGTCTCTTCAGTAAAAAATCCCGTATCGCCAAGCGCACCAAATACCTCATCGGTAGATACGTGATGAAAACGCTTCCCTTCAAAATTATCCTTCCAAATTGCATTGGCTGCATTCAATAAATTGACAGTTCCAATCACGTTGGTCATCACGAAAGCTGTAGGATCAACAATCGAACGGTCAACATGAGACTCGGCTGCCAGATGGATAACTCCATTTGGCTGATATTTTTGAAAAACATCCACAATGAGCTGCTGATCTGTAATATCTGCTTTAAGAAAAGTATAATTTGGTAAGTGCTCGATATCTTTTAAATTCTCGAGATTGCCGGCATAGGTCAATGCATCCAGATTGATAATTTGATATTCTGGATACTTCAGCACAAACTCACGCACAACATGTGAACCTATAAATCCGGCTCCCCCGGTAATTAAAACTGTTTTATTCATATAATAACTCTCGATAGTTTAGACCATTCGCCTACAAGTGATAACTTCGCTAAATAGTTCGTTAAAATTAGGATGATTTTTGTAAATTGACAAGCTTTAATCCATAAGCAAACCGAATATAGCAANNTTGCTATATTCGGTTTGCTTAAATGTCGGACTGGACTTAAAATAAAATTTACAACACATTCTTTACCAAAGAATATACGGGTACCTCTATGGGTTTCTCATGAACTAATTCAATTTCTTTCTTCTTTACGACCGTGTCCAACACTTCATATTCCGAATTCTGAGATTTAAACTCTGGCACGACTTCCTTCATCGCAGCGACAAGCCCCATAAAATCAGGCAGTAGTGTATCGGCATCCAAAATCTGTTGACAGATGGCATTAATACGATCCGCTTTAAGTGAAAGCTCATCATGATTTACTTTTGCAATCATGATTTTTGGATGATGTGTTTTCACAGTATTTTCATTGTTTGCCAAAAGTTCTTCATAAATTTTTTCTCCTGGGCGCAATCCAACAATTTTGATATCAATATCCTCAGGGTAACGGTACCCCTTTAGTTTGATCATTCTTTTGGCCAAATCGATTATTTTAACAGACTTGCCCATATCGAATACAAAAATCTCACCTCCTTTTCCCATTACACCCGCTTCTTGCACAAGTTGACAAGCTTCAGGAATAGTCATAAAAAAACGTGTGATGTCTGGATGAGTTAACGTCAATGGACCGCCATCGGCCATCTGCTTTTCAAATAGCGGTATAACCGAGCCATTTGAACCAAGTACATTGCCAAACCGAGTGATAATAAAGCTCGTATCAGATTTTCCGCTGCAACTACTTACATAAATCTCAGCCATACGTTTGGTGGCTCCCATAACGTTGGTAGGGTTTACGGCTTTATCTGTGGATACCATGACCATCTTTTTTGTACCATAATGCATACAGAGATCCGCAACTATTTTACTTCCCAATACATTAGTCTGGATGGACTCGTAAGGGTTAGCTTCCATCAATGGAACATGCTTATAAGCCGCTGCATGGAAAACCAAATCAGGTTTATATTCGTCAAATATCCGTTGCATAAATGCAAAATTCCGCACATCCCCAACGACACAATGTAAATGCTCAGCAAAAGTAGCCTTAATGGATTGCTGTACATCATAAATTGCGGACTCTGCTTGATCAAGAAGGATCAATTTCTTATAATGCCGTCTTGCAATCTGCCGAGCTAATTCCGAACCAATAGATCCAGCGGCACCTGTTACTAAGATAACTTTACCGCGCATTTCGTCTTCAATTTCTGGATGATCCAACTTAATCGGTTTACGTCCCAATAAATCTTCTATCTTTAAAGGTCGAATTTCACGTTTGGCGCCGGAGTTAAGTAATATCCGGGCCGGTGGCATTATTTTCAGTTCAAGCCCAAGATTTTGAAACCAATCTGAGACATATTCAAGCCGTTCGGGATCGTTATTTTCAACCGCAATGATTACTTGAGTTATATGGCATTTCTCCACATATTCTTTCGTAATTTCGGTAATATCTTTAATTTTTAAACCTGCCAAGCGCTTACCTATCCGTGATATTTTATCTTCAACAAAGGCGACCACCTGATACTTCGTCCGCTGGTCTTCCTTTAATAAAGAAAATGATACTAGCCCTGGTCTCGAAGCACCAAATATCAATACATTCTCCCCTTTCCTACCTGGCAGAAAAAGATATTCATAAATAGTCCGATAGATTACACGCGCCCCTACCATAATGACCAGCAAAATTGTAGCCTGCATCGTCAATACGCCATACGACAATCTGAGATAATCTCCTGCCAAAGTTCCTTTATTAAAGATAGTTTTGATAATAAACGTGAAAACCATTAGCAGAATATAGGCAGATCCCACCGTTTTAAATATTTTAATAGTGTCTCGAATGCCAGTTTGTCGAACAATTCCTCGAAAGGTATCGTAGCATAAGAACATCAAGAGGTAAATGGGCAATATAACAACAACTTTTTTTAACATCAATTCGATATCAAATACTCCCTTGAAGTTGTTGACCACATAATTAGAAAACACATAGCTTGCAAACACAAACCACATGTCGATCATTAAAATGACCCATCTTGGATTGTCCTTTCTCAGGCGCCTTCTTAAATCTCCTAGAGAACCCATCATAGCTTTTTCTCTTATTTTATTAAATGTTACTGACCGTGTCTGCGACAAACGGACACAATCTGATATGGCTTTGTTATAATATTTTATAAAGGAAATGCAAGATAGTTAAATTTTCGCACTCAAATTACTCCTACGATAAAATATCATTAAAAAGAACCCTATCGATTGATTTATCATCGTGGACTAAGCAACTATTATACCGAAACTGTTACATTCAAAAAATAATGGCATGAATAGAGTATAATTAATAGCACAGCGCATCATATTTAACATATGTAGACTGATAAAAAATAATTCTCTAATGTCATTTGCCGGAGGTTTAAAGCATATCATTCGGCCTTATGCATATCGATGTAATTATTGGCATATTGTTTGTAATAGGTACCGCGTAGTCATGGAAAGGAATTTGTAACTTACCCTTCACTTATATAGCTTGAAACACCAGTCCTTTTACTACACTATTTGCACAACAATAATAAGATTTGCATCATGGGATTTTTTAGTAATTTGTTTGGGAAAAAGACTTCATCAATCCGCTCTTTAGCGCAGTTGGAATTTTTACAAGTAGACATGCACAACCATCTGTTACCAGGTATTGACGATGGAAGTAACTCTGTGCAACAATCCCTACATTATATTCAGGAACTGCAGCGCTTAGGCCTTAAAAAGTTTATCTGTACTCCACATATCATGGCCGGCGTACATCAGAACACCAAATTTAGTATTGAACATGCGAAAGATTCACTGGTAGCGGGATTAAAGAAATCCGGCAATGATGTGGATATATTTGGCGCGGCTGAACATATGATTGATGAAAATCTTTCTTTATTGATCCGTGAAAATGAACTATGCGTAATGCCAGGCGGTTATGTATTGATTGAAATGTCTTATTTATCCGAATCGAAAGCTTTGTTTCATACCATATTAAATATACAAAAATTAGGTTACAAACCTATTCTAGCTCATCCTGAACGTTATAATTATTACCATAGCAATTTTAACATTTATAAGCAGATCAAAGATGCAGGCTGCTTACTCCAGTTAAATCTACTTTCCTTAAGCCGATACTATGGGGTTGATGTCAAAGCTATCGCGATGACCCTATTGAAATCCGGTATGTATGATTTTGTCGGAACCGACCTTCATCACCAACGCCATCTTGACGCTTTAAAAAATATAGTTGAGAAATACCCGATTCGTGAGATGTTAAGAACTTCACCTATCTTAAATGAATCACTCCTTGATCATATCGATCAGCATAAAGGTCAAGTGATCGCTGTATAAACGGGAAATACAATCACTATAAATTTTTTATAAACATGTTTTAAAATAGTCTATTGTCCTCGACAATCCCTCTTCAAGTTGAATCTTGGGATTCCAGTCCAGGCAATTTTTGGCTACTTCAATATCAGGCTTCCTTTGTTGTGGATCGTCTTGAGGTAATGGCAAAAACTTAATCTGCGATTTTGAGCCAGTCTGTAAGATCACCTGTTCCGCTAATTGGAATATAGTAAATTCATTGGGGTTACCGATATTTACTGGTCCGATAAAAGAGGGTTCTGCAGCCATCATTCTTATCATTCCTTCTACCAAGTCATCTACGTACTGGAAACTTCGGGTCTGACTGCCTTCTCCATAAATGGTAATATCTTTATTTTGTAAGGCTTGCATAATAAAATTAGATACTACTCTCCCGTCCTGTGGATGCATACGTGGACCATAGGTATTAAAAATCCGAACGATCTTTATCGCAATATGGTGTTGCCGATGATAATCCATAAACAATGTTTCGGCACATCGCTTTCCTTCGTCATAGCAGGAACGAATACCAATAGGATTCACATTTCCCCAATAGCTCTCAGGCTGTGGATGGATGTGTGGGTCGCCATAAATTTCACTTGTAGAGGCCTGTAAAATACGCGCATTTACCCGTTTTGCAAGTCCAAGCATATTGATTGCCCCCATAACGGATGTTTTAATCGTTTTTATCGGATTATACTGATAGTGAACTGGACTGGCGGGACAGGCAAGATTATATATTTCGTCCACCTCAGCTAAAAAAGGTTCTGTCACGTCATGCCGCACAAGCTCGAAATAAGGGTTTTGCAATAGGTGAACGATGTTAGATTTATCCCCAGTAAAGAAGTTATCCATACAGATGACCTCGTTCCCGTCCTTAAGCAAACGTTCGCACAGATGTGAACCTATAAATCCAGCTCCTCCCGATACTAATACTCTTTTTTTTAGGTTATACATAAATTAGTAATTTATACTGTGAATTTTTAATGGTTAGACGGGTTATCCAGCAATGGAACACGAAAGCCGAAACGTGAGCCGATATGTTCTTCCGATTCGAAAAAGAAGGCCCCACCGTTTTGTTGGATAAAATGGTAAACAACCCACAGTCCCAAACCCTTACCTTTTTCCCGCATTGGCGTAATCTTACCCTCTTCCATAATTTGGTCTTGTAACTGACGCTGTGCATCCAAGCTCATTCCCACTCCTGTATCGATAAATTCGACAACAGCATCATCTTTATCGCGATATAAATTGAGCCTGATCAGGGAATTTTCGTGGCTAAACTTCACCGCATTGATCAAAAGATTCCTCAACATACTTTTCATAATGTCTACATCAAAAAAGATCTGCAAACTAGACTCTAAAGTTAACTGTATGTCGATATTTTTCAACTTGGCTGTCGGTTGTAGCGTCTCAACTACACCTTTAACCATTTCATCAAACTCAATTTCCTGGGGCATGTAACTTAGTACACCCAAGCTATTTTTAGTCCATTTGAGCAAATTGTCCAAAACGCTAAAAAGTTGCTCAGCGATATCATTCCCAGTATTGACCATATCGGCATACCCAGTATTACTGCTTTCGGGGCTCATGGTCAAAATATTTAAGATCATTTTTAATGAAGATATTGGACTTCGGAGATCATGTGCCAGAATAGCATACATTCTATCCCGGTTTAATATTGCTTCCTGAAGCTGTGCTGTCTGTTTGGCAATCGTATTGCCCGATTCAATAAGCTTGATCTGATGTTTGATACGTTGAAGTAATTCCTTTTTGTTAAAAGGCTTCGAAACGTAGTCAACACCACCACTATCAAATCCACGCACAACATCATCAGCAGACTTTAAGTTCGTAATAAACAATACCGGAATATGTTTATACTGTTCCATGGATTTCAACTCCGCTGTCAGATCAAATCCATTTTTTTCGCCCATGACAACATCCATTAAAATAAGGTCAATCCGATGATTTCCCAAATTTTCGAATGCTCCTTTAGCACCTGAAGCAGAGAATACGGTGAAATGTTCGCGCTCTAAGATTTCTTTTAATACAAAAAGATTTAACTCAGAATCCTCTACGATGAGAATATTATACGTTGAAAAATCAATTTCCATAGATCATTATAACTTAATTAGATATTATATAGAAGGATCCAATCATTCTTTACCATTCATAAACCAATATTACGTTATTAATTGCTGCAATAATTTGTGTAGCAAAAATATTATACAATATCAATTTATCTTTAAATCAACTAATACAGGAAGATGGTCACTATAGTCAACATTGCCTGTACTATAATTTATAGCCCGGAATTCATTGCCGGAAAAGAAAACAAAATCAATCCGGAAGAGCTTCATTAAATAGGCATAGGTATAGCCATATCCATTACCCGCTTCGCAAAACGCATCCTTTAGATTTCCTTTAATTTTATGATAACTATATGAGTTAGGACTGTTATTGAAGTCTCCACAAATAAGTGTAGGAAAAGGTGATTTATCGATTATATTTCTTAAACAATCTGCCTGGGCACCTCTCAACCTGAAATTTCCCGACATTGTTTTAATTGCACTCCACCATTTAACCACTACATTTTCGGCAGCTAATAGATTTCCTTTCACCTGGTTCCAATTTGTCGTTTGCAAATGGCAAGTTCCAATTCGGATCTTTTCACCTTTAAAGGAAAGATCGACGAAAATCGCACAATTCGGACGTTCCTCAAATGATACAGTCTGAACTGAGTCCAAAGGAAACTTGCTTAAGATAGCAAGCTGATTATTTCCTGAATTGCTTTCTGTCATTATTAAATATGGAAACTGGCCAAATACCTCCTTCAATTTCGACACCGAACAGTCGGCCGGCACCTCTTGTAAACATAACGTATTTACTTGCTGTGATTCAATATAGGAAGCAATCTGTTCCATGGAAGATAAATTATAAATCATTTTGAATTCACGGACATTATACGACGCTAAGCGTATGTCTGCCGTTTCATTCTGTTCAGTCGAGTTTACTTGAATTATCTTTGCGAAATAATGAAAGTTAGCCAATATTGCTATTAACGGACAAATACTATACCAACTGCGCCTGTAAAGGCCAATAATAAGGAAAAGCAAATTACTAAAGACAAGCGCTGGCAATAACACACCAAGCCATTGAAAAAAAACAGTGGTCTGTGGCGAGATAAACAACGCTAAAAAAGACAATGAGGTAAGCAGCGCTACGATAACAACTACAAATCTAACTAACGCGCCGGTTATACTAAACGGTCTAAATTCAAACTCTTGCGCCATAAAATATTATTTAAACCTGTTCAATTAGGGGAAATCTTATGCTAAAAGTTGCTCCCTCTCCAAGCTCCGACTCGACACTTAATTGCCCATTCATCTGCTCAACGATACCCTTACAAATCGCCAAACCTAACCCTGTACCCTTATCCAATGAGTTAATCTTATAAAACCGATTGAAGATCAATGCATGATTTTCCTTGGCTATGCCTATACCATTATCCTTTACATAAAACACTATATGATCATCGTTTAGAGTGTAACCAACATGCACAGCACCTTCTGGCGGTGTAAATTTTAAGCTGTTATTAATAAGATTGACCAGAACCTGAATGACCCGACCACGATCCAGTCTCGCCACAACCTCCCTTTCTGGAATGTCAAAAATTATCGCTGGCTGCTCATCATTGGGCAGGAAACTCATTGATAATTCATTTAATATTCCCTTAAGAGACACATCCGAATTCTTTAGCCTAACGCTACCTGCATCCATTTGTGACATTTCAAGCACGTCGGTTATCAACCGCAGCAACTGGCTACTATTAGCGTTGAGGAGCTCACCATATTCCTTTCGCAATTCAGGATCTGGCGTATCTGCAATAATACTTCCAAAACCCATAATGGCACTAAGCGGAGTACGGATTTCATGATTCATATTGGAGATAAAGGCAGACTTTAATCGTTCGGATTCCTCTGCTGCTTCCTTTGAGCGCAAGAGTTGCTCTTCATAACGTAGCTGATCAGAGATATCGCGCTTGATGGTCCAGACAATATCCTCACCATTGCCATTTTTGATCATCAGCGAACTGCATTCAGAACCGATAATATCCAATTCTGGATACAGCGTATCACAGCGGTATTGATAATAACCCGAAGCAGAAATGATTTTTTGCACCGATAAATCCCAAGCTTCTTGTGTGGTGAACTCACGCAGACATTCAAAGATCTTTAAGTCAGTTATATCTTCCTGTTCATTCAGACCATTTTGCTTCCGGCATGCTTTATTTGCAAAAGCCATATTACCATTTTTATGACATGCAAAAATACTATACGGTGCATTATCAACTACCGCAAGCACCATTTCAAGTTCATTTCTATTTTTAATGAAATCACTTACATTTTGCGAAAAACCTTCTATTATACATACATTGTTTTCAAGGCGTTTGGCATATTTTGTCGCCCGCACATAGGTGATGGGAACACCAGATTGCTTTATACGGTATTCAAATGTACTATTCTCTATGGAATCATTATGTAGAAATGTCTCCATTCCTTTTCTGTCATCTGGATGGACATAATTCAGTAACTGTGCCAAAGTGATCTTCTCAGGTGCTTCCAGATTTCTTTTGTGTAAATTAGAATAACCATTGTGTATTAATTCTTGACGCTGCAGATCATAGGTCCAATGGCCAATCATGGCGACCTTTCCCACTTCAAGCTGTGCGGTAAGAGCCGATTTAAGACGGTATTTCATATTACTTCTTTGAGTAATATCCCGATACTGGCAAATTAAATGTTCGTCATCAAATTTGTGAATCAGAAATTTGAAATAATACATCTGTTCATCTGTTGGAAGATCGTAATTTAGATTGGAGGTTTCCCCTGTCTGACGACAAAATGCAAATTCCTGTTCAATGAGCCTCGATGTCGGTTGGGGCAAAAGGGACAAAATATTCTTGCCAATCACATCGACGTCAGGATTTAGAATTGGATTATTTGTTTTCATTATTGCATCCACGCAAATGTTATCACGATTGATTAACAATAATGTATCGCAAGTTATATTCAGTATCTTCTCCAAGAACTTTAAATCATGTAATATTTTTTTCTCCATAACATTCATAGGTTTATTTTCTTTGAGATTTCTCCCACCCGCCAACAAAGCGCCTGCTAAATAAATAGTAAATTCCACGCATCACATTGATGTTCATAAACAAAAAGTAGTACGGGATATAAAATAATTTCGAACTATTGGGATTATTTCGCCGCGCATATCCCAAAGCCGCACAAAGATAACAGAGACACTGAAGCGCAAAAATGACGTAAAACACATTGAATGATGATGAATTTCGATATCCAAGAATGGCCGACAAGGGAAAGAGAGCAAAAAGGGCAAAAGGTGTGACAGACCACCGCAGCACACGATGTGAAATATACTGAAAACTCAGCTTCCCAAACTTAAACACATTTAATAACGGAAGTAACCTTCCTATAGACTGCCATCCACCTGCAGCAATACGTCTTTTCCGCTTACCTTCTTCTTCCATGTTTAGCGACCCGTACTCGACAGCATAGGCATTGGATGTGTAGGCAATCCGATGGCCTTGTTGTGCAATACGCATTGATAGCATAAAATCATCCAACAAGGTATCTTCTTCCATCGAAGTGAATAATTCTGTTCGCACTGCAAATAATTCTCCTGCAGCTCCTACAGCAGAATAGAACTCAAAGTCTAACTTTTTCAGCAGCGATTCATATTTCCAATAAGCTCCCTCCCCTTTTGATGAAACAGTATCATCACTGCTAAAAGCCACTCTTTTCTCGCCAGAGACACAACCTATTGTTGGATCACTAAATTGGTCGGCAATAATTTTCAAAGCCTCTACATTTAGCAAACAATTTGCATCGCTAAACACAACAATTGGAGTTTTAACATATTCCATACCATGGTTAACGGCAGCGGTTTTGCCTCTCCTAAGGGGTGACCCGATAATCTCAACCATCGGATACTGTTTCAATAGCTCACGACTTTGGTCTGTACTCCCATCTATAACCCATAGGATATGTAACCTGTCTACTGGGTAATCAAGTTCAAGGCAATTTGACATTTTTTCAGGGATAATTTCCGCCTCATTATAAGCGGTAATAAATAACGTCAATGGAGGAAACTGCTTTCCCTCACTGTTTTGCCCCCCCTGCTTTCTGTGAATGGGGTATGGAAATAACCTGGCTAGTATAAAAATTACGATAGCATAACCGATATAGGTATATAGCACCAACAACAGGGCGCTCCAAAAGAAAATATTCAAACTCATTTGTATTAAATAGATTACCTATTTCCTCTTATCACTTTTAATTAAATTTGAATCCTCATCTTTGTAACTATCCGATTTGGAGAAAATCAATAAGAAATTCTTGAATGCTCTCTTCAAACGAACTTTAAAACTATTGAATAAGGTTCCATCCGCAGAGAGAGTACCATAACCTGTCATTGCTTTTGCTTTTTTATCGCGAACAAAAGCTATCTTGCCAAACTTCTTCAAACCTAATGCTAAAGATCCATCCTCTCCTCTTATAATATCAGTACGTATCCCAACTTTTTGGGCTAATTCAGTATGATAAGCAAACACTAATCCCCTAACACTAAGTTCGGGTCTCTTTATAGACTGGACAAATAAAAAAATGTCTCGCGCCCACGTATATAGCCATAGCGAAAATCGACTGTGATCCTTATCTGGAATATAGCCCCAGGAAGCACTTGCAGCCACCACACCCTTTTCTTTTAATGCACTCACCATCACATCTACATAATCGCTTGGATAAAGTGTATCTGCGTCGATATTAAGATGATATTTCCCCCTCGCATGGTTCAACCCGCATAGCCTAGCAAAACCACATCCATTTTTCTGCTCATTAAAATATCTGATACCCGATTTTTTAAAAATTTCTTCCGTTTTATCAATCGAATTATTATTCACTCCAATAATTTCGATAGGATAACGGGATTTTAGATCACTTAGCGACCACAAACAGGCCCATAAATTCTTATCCTCATTATATGCAATTACTGAGATCGTGACCAAAGGTTCTATCACTTCAAATTTTTTAAGCTGGTTCGCTATAGTATCGATGGTAGACTGAGAGACTTGATCTGGAGTAACCTGATAAACAGATAAATATTTCGCATACCACTTGTTCTTCATATCATTATCATTCTACCGGTTGTATAGATTCAAAAAGTTCTTTCCATTGTTTTGCTATATTTTCCAAATCAAATTTTTTAACATCCCTTCTTGCATTTCTTCCCATTTCTTTTCTCTTCACATCATCCTCAATGAGTAAACATATTCCTTCAGCCAACAGTTTAACATTACCATTCTCTACCAGTAATCCATTTTCCCCGTCAATGATAATATCCTTCGGGCCACAAGGACACATAAAAGATACTGGTGGAACGCCATAAGCCATTGTCTCCCCCAAAACCAATGGGAATCCCTCATACCTTGACGATAATACAAAGATCGAACTATCATTGTATTTTTCAGCAATTGAAGAGGTTCCATTTTCCAAAAAACAACTATGCGACAGGCCCAACTTCCTTATCATCGACATATATATATCCTGATCTCCACCACCATAAATTTTTAATATCCAATCCTGATGCTTTCTAGAGACTAATTGCCAAGACTCAATCAGCAAATCGAATCCTTTTTGATAAGTCATTCTTCCAACAGCAATCACCTGTTTGTTATTAAGCAATGCCGCTTCATCAGGATAGAAAGATAAGGGATTTGAGATTACAGAAACATTGTTAAGTTCGTGCCAATAGCCCGCGTCTTCATGCGTTAGCACAACAAAAGCTGAAAGTTTTCTCAAATTTTTAATGAGCTGCGCCTGCCATAATTTAGATATTCCTCTCCTTATAAAGCCTGGAAATCTCGTATCTGTAAACTGACGATATACCAACCTATTAAAGTGTAATTCGCCAACCTTCAAACTACCATCCTTTAATTCATGAATGAAATTGATGTCTCGCCTCAATAGTGACACCGTAATATCAGGCTTTATAATACACAACTCTTCTTCGAGTCTTCGCTTAAATAAGCGCTGTTTTTTCCAATAGCTCCATGACCTTCTCAATAACGGTAACGAAAAAATGCCGTCAAAGTTTATATCGAGGTGATGCAATTGTATTTTTTCATCTAAGGCATAATAAGGCGCTGATCCTTTTCCGTCGGTAACAAAAATGTGAATCTCATAATCAAACTCTCTGACGAAATAATTTACCTTTGCTGTAAGCACTCTTTCCATTCCACTCGGATAAAACAAACCTGGAATAATGTAAGCTAGCTTAAGTCTCCTTTTCATATAGTTAATCACTTTTAGTGTGTTTACCAAAAGAATCAAATAGGTCTTTCCATCGATCTGCTATATTTTCAACCTGAAACCGAGCACTATTTAGCTGTGCTCTTTTCCCCATTTCCTTTCTAAGTAGATCGTCTTTTATCAAGTCACAAATTCGTTTGGCTAATTCCTCTATATTTCCATTTTCAACTAAATATCCATCTTCACCATCACGAACTATTTCACTTGGGCCTGAGGGGCAATCAAATGCAACAGCAGGTAATCCACATGCCATAGCCTCAATCAATACCATACCAAACCCCTCATAACGTGAAGATAGCACAAAAATAGAGCTATCGCAATATTTCTTTTCAATAGCGGTCGTGCTAGGTCTTAATCTACAGCTTTCTTCTAAGCCTAGACGATTAATTTCATTTTGAAGTTCAACTGGACTACCATCACCATAGATTTTTAAAACCCAATCTGGATGGCGGACATTTACAATGCGCCATGCTTCTATTAGTAGATCAAATCCTTTTTGAGGAACATACCTCCCCACTGCAATAACTTGCTTTGCTTGGCAAGAAGACTGTTCTCTAGGTCGCAAAACTATCGGATTAGGAATCACGTGTACGTTTGATAATTCAGGCCAAAAACTTTTTTCTTGCGCTGTAAGAAAAACGACCGCGTCCATCAATTTTAGCTTTTCAAGCCTTATAGTATCTTTTCTCTTTCGCAAAAAACCATTTAGGCCCTTAGGAAAATTTGGATGATAAAACTCTTTAGTGACATGCAATTCTGCCACTTTAACACTTCCATCATTTAACAATGGTAAAAAGTTAATTTCTCGCCTAATCGTAGAAATTACGATATCTGGCTTTTCTTGTCGCAGAATTTGTAGAAACCTATTTTTAAATCGACGATAAAGAAAAGGAAAACGAAGCACTTTCAATAAAGGCGACTGGTCAAAAGGGTAATCAATACGCACATCAATGTCAACATGCTTCACTTTTTCAGACAACGGAAAAAAGGTGGGTTTATTTAGTTGTTCAGATGTCATTAAAACCACTTCCACATTCGGTAGATGATCAGCAAAATAATTTGCTTTAAAAATGATAATACGTTCCAATCCTCCAGATGTATACAGTGAAGGTAAATAATACAAAATTTTCATCCCCTCAAAACAGCCTTTTTAAAATCTGACGTTGATATAGATCCTCGTCCTTTACCACAACCTGATCGCCGCCGATCACTTCATTGACATATTTAGACGTTATATTGATTTTATGTTTAGCGCCCATCCTTAACCATTCATATTCAATATCAATATGTCCGACATCTATCGCCTGATAACCTAATTTGGATAAATCATACGCCAATACCGTCGCTGTTGGCCCCAAGGCAATCAAGATAAGACTATTTTTAGCCAATTTGCTTGCCTCCTCGATAATTAAATCGTATTGGTCGAATGCACTTTTTGACCGGCACAAGATCCGACCGACACTTTTGACATTATTAAACAGATCATTACCTACTCCCAAGCGACTTTTTTCTCCTTCTATGAAAATGATATCCCGCTTTTCCCAAATTTGCTTTAACATATTAAACCATTGAATTGACTTTTTCTGGTCTAGGAAATCAATATACGGGCGCGTGATAAAGGTATTTCCATACCTTTTACCTTGCTTGAGATATTTATCCCACAAATAACCATACAAATAAAAATGCGCACGCCAAAATCGACGCGCACGCCTATTGTATCTTTCCAAACCGACAAATGCATCTGACACACATACGATATGGTTTGTAAGATCACTCGTAATGACTTCGGCCAATCGTTTAGACAATTCGGTATCAGGATGCTGAAAACGAATTCCCTCACCACCTATCAAGAGCATTTCACCATCGCCAAATCGACTAACAGAACTGTTTTTGGAAATAATATGTTGAATAGTTTCATCAATTGTCATAACATCTGGTAATAATCGCTGTTTCCTCCGTGTTAGAAGCTCCAACATATTGTACCATTCTATTATTATATTGTAATGAAATTTATCCTTAAATTTATTTAGGAATGATAGCATCGGTACAAATTTAAATGTTCTAAAACTTTTTTCATTTGATTCCTCCAGGATAATTCATAAACATCATCTCTAATGCGTGATGGTTCCCAATCTTTAGACAAGCAATAGGATACAATTTGATCAATATCAATAGGCGATTCATCCGGCGCAGCCTTTAAAATATAAGGCTTATTTTCAAAATCAGAATCTATCTCTGAATACATAAAAGGTATCCCTCTCGCTGCATACTCCCGGGTCTTTAAAGTTCTTATGTACGTTATCCCACTACGATGTCTGGCCAAACTACCGATAGCAAAATCTGCCTGGTCAAACATAACATCAAGGTTCTCACCCCAAAGAGCACCATGCATGAAAACATACTGCTGTACTCCCGCCGCTTCGATAGCGGAAAATATTTCATTATGTTCCCTTGCTCCACTTATATTGCCAACGATATCGAAATAGACTCGGCATCTCGGATTTCGATTATAATATACACCTAACCCCCTTATCACACGATCAAATCCATGCCAAAAATGAATTTCCGCCACCCCCAGCAAATGAATCTCCTCCTCATTTCGAGCTTTTTTAATTCGTAGCGGAATTTCATCTAGATCAATCCCATTAGAGATTTTGATTGTCTTTGCACCAAAAATTTCATTCTCTTCAGTAAATGTCACAATACCATCTAATACCAAAGCCATGGATCTTCGAAAAAACCGATCCGGCATTTGTACAATTTTATCGATAAAACGAGTATATTCTTGATCATAAGGATATGTTGGAACTTCCACGACTACTTTCGCTCCAGCTCTTTTGAATTCTCTCAATGCACCAATTATAGCCGGACTCGAGTTGTGATAAGAACGCATGTATATTAAATCAAACTGCTCTCTACGCACATACGCGGTTAATTCATCAAAGTCCCATCTCTTTCTTAATTTTGCAAAAATCCCCTTTCCAAAATCCGCAATCACTTCATTATCTACAATCCATGCACGATGCCCATTATTTAGCACTTCATAATAGCATAACTTGACATTTGCTCCGCATTGTTGGAGTCCTCTAACCTGCCCAAAAATCTTTTTACTAATACCATTGTGGGCACTAAAGCCATGAAAGACGAGAAATAAAACTTTTAATTCCATAGATTGTGATGTTGGGCCAATTAACGGTCTGATGATCAGTCTTAACGTCCTCTTTTTAAGTATAACTCCAAATAAGATCTATATCCGCCAAACCAGGTAAAAGCAATAAAAAAAGCAGATGACACACATATCTTAATAATCAGCTTATACCATATTGTATCAGTTATAAAAAAGATCTTACATATATACAGTAAAAACGTCAATAATAAACCCGCTAAAACTGGCTTTGCTAAAAGATAAAAAAAAGAAAGCATATCTCTACTAAAAACTTTTTTATAGAGGATTAAATAGGTAAATAGGAATGTAATAAAATTTGTAATTACAAGACATGCAGCCACCGCCACAATGGCATTAAAATAGAAAACACCCAATAATATCCCACCTATATTCAGCGAGGCTGAAAGTAATCCTGAGAAAAACATATACTTCGTATCTCCGGTTGTTTGAAAAATCGATCCTGACGAAGATAAAATGAGCTGGATGCCCACAGTTAAGCTCAATAACTGAAATACCGGAACTGCTTGTTTCCATTGCGCTCCAAAAAATACATAAATCAGATCTTCGGCGGCAAAGTAAAGGAATGCCGTGAGAGGAAATCCAATTAAGGCCAATACAGATACAAGTTGTTCAGTCGCGACAATAAGTTGCATTTTATCTCCTTTTTTCAAACTCAAGATCGGGTGTATCACCGGTGTAATTACCTGCGTGATATTTTGCAACGGCAAGGACATCAATTGATAGGCTTTGTCATAATAGCCTAAGATATGCACACCCAGATATCTTCCGATGAGCAATGTGTCCGAATTTTTACTAAAATAGTTTACGATATTGAATAAAAACTGAAATATAGAGTAACGTAGAATGGGCCTTACTTCGTCCAAAGACACCCTTAATTTAAAAGGCAATGGAAAATGTAGATAGGAAACGATAAAAAGAAGTATACTATATAAAATAGGATTAATCAGAAGTGCATAAATACCTACCCCCGAAAAAGCAGCAGTTATTGACACCACCCCCAAAATGATCTGAATAGTAAAGCTTCTGATGGCAATAAATTTGAACATCCTTTCGCGATAGAACAAGGCATTGGGCACTACTGAGCTTGCTGTAAAAAATAGGCCTAGTGCTAATAGCCTAATGATATTTTGAAGTATGGGCTGATCGTAGTACTGCGCTATTTTAGGGGCAATCAAAACAAGGACTAGAGCTAAGAAACCTCCCAAATAGCAAGATATAGAAAAGAGATTACCAAGTTCATCTTTTGTCAAATTTTTATATTGAATGACGGCAGGAAACAGCCCGATATCTGCAATCAAATTCAGGAAAGCTATAATAACCATAGCAATTGCGATTACTCCAAACTGCTCAGGCGACAAAAGACGTGCAAGAACTGCAGTAACACCAAGAGAAATAATCAAGTTTGCATATTTCGCTATCGCAGTAAAAAAAACTCCAGATATAACCTGCTGCTTGGCACTTTCCATTAACTTCGTGTATATTTTTTAAATAATAATACGCATAGTGTCTTTATCTTAACATACTTTCGCCAGCGTCTTATACAGACCACAAAAACAGTAAGTCGATATTTCAGTGGCATTTTGTAAGCTTTCCAAACTGCGGCATTTATCATAGCACTAAGGTAAATAGTTACAATATCACGCATCTTCGCATTTTTTTTGGAATAATCCAACAATCTATTCCCCACAATGAAGTAGCTGTTTATATTTTTCAAGGAATAATCAACCATCATAATAGAACCATTCCTCAGACGACGCATAAAAAAAGTAGCTGGTATATAGCTGGTTTTATGAGCTTCCATAAACAAAATTGTTGTAAATAATTCATCCTCATGCACGATGCCTTTTTCAAACAGAAGTCCTATTCTAGTTAAAAAGGTTCTGTTTATAAAAAGAAGACATACAGAAGAAAAAAATTCATCGTACTCCAAAAGTTTTTCAAAAGCTTCAATTCCCGATAAAAGCACATTTGGCTCTATATATATTCTGCTATAATTGAATCTAGTTGACAGAGTTGTATCTTGGATCCCATCAGCGAATGTTTCAGCGTCAAAAAATACAAAATCTAAGTGATTTTCTTTACAACATTTATAACAGATCTGTAATGTATCTCTCTTGATAAGGTCATCACTATCCATAAAATAAATAAAGTTTCCTTTTGCATGCGCTATTCCAGTATTTCTAGCTCCAGACAAGCCCTGATTAGACTGGGAAAATACCCGTACCCTAGCATCTTTTTTAGCCCATTTTTCCAGAAGTGAAAGACTACAATCTGTAGAACCATCGTTGATCAATAGCAATTCAAAACTTTCAAAGGTCTGGCGCAATACACTCTCAACAGCGCTATCAACATATGCCTCGGTATTAAAAACGGGCATTATTATAGTTATTTCAGGCTGATTAATCATGATTTCTTACCCATTTTGTTTGTTGGTCGTCCCATTTTTTAACAACTTTAGCTGGGTTTCCAACAACTACAGAATATGGAGGGACATCTTTTGTCACCACCGAACCTGCCCCCACGACACAGTGTTCACCAATTGTAACTCCTGCCAAAATCACCGCATTTGCACCTATCCATACATTATGATCAATCTTCACAGGAGAGACTTCGATCCCCTGCTCTGCAATCGTTACATTAATATTTTCATATTTATGATTGAGTCCCGAAATCAACACATGTTGGCCTATTTGCACATAATCACCGATGCTTACAGGGCCTATTATGGTATTTCCAAAACCAATTCGTGAATTACTTCCAACAATAAGATCTCCTACTGCATTATTGATTAAAGAGTAAGATTCTACAACAGTCCGAGAACCGATTTGACATTTCCTAAACGGTACCAAGTCTTTACGCACACTACTATAAATAACAGCACCTCGTCCCTTATGTACATATAAAAACTGAAATAGTCTCAAATACCATCTCGGACGCGTTCGAACAGGATGCATTAATACCGTATGCAACCAACGTTTTAAACGAGGGGAATGCATTATTTTTTCTTTTAGCCCCATATCAGCTTCATTACTTTAATACCGTAAATTTCATGCTACTTCTGTTTATTTGGTAAAGCACCATGCTCCGTATGAATAAAAGTCGATCGTCCCGAACGAAAATGGATTATACTGCTCATCATCGCTAAAAATATACGCGGCAAGCTAAATATTGCCCACAGAAGTTGTGTTGTGTACAACTTTTTTGGAACTGCCAAAGCTAAACCCATTACATACAAAATAATTAAAAAACCCCATTTAAAGGAAGAAATATCAGACGCAAATAAAGATCCCAAAAAAAACAAAGGAATGATCCCAAGCATTATAATGCGAGGTGGCATGGACCATTGAAAAATCTTGTCTATTAAAGGCCAATTACCGGTAAAAATTGCGCTACGCGTCTGCTTAATAGCATGGCAGAAAATATCAATTTGTGAAGCGATCCAACGCCGCCTCTGTTTAGAAAAATCATCACTATACTGAATCTTTTCATCTAAAATGACAACATCTTCCAAATAGGTAGTGTTTATTCTATCCATTAACAAAAAATATTCTAAAAATTTATCCTCCCCCATCGATTTGATCTGTACTATTCGCTGCTTAAACCAATTAAAGTCGAATGCCATACCCGATCCGATCAATGCTGCAGGTAGACCAAGGCGAGCATGCCCCAGGCGAAATATAGAATTGTTAATTTCTTCGCTCACACCATCCAAAATTGCTGTTGCTGTTGTATTATTTTTAGCTGTCCGATGGGTTTGAATTGCTTTTGCTCCACAAGTAAAAGCATTATTGAGCTTACTGAGAAAGTCAGGAAAAACAATATTATCCGCATCCATTACAACAACAACATCAAATAACTGCGCATCCAATTGAGACATTGCTGTCGTTAATGCTGCGGCTTTCGAACGTTCTGTTCCAGTGGGATGTATAAGCGAAACACCCAATCGCCGAAGGTGGTCATTTGTCGCATCTTCCATAGCATCAGAAATGACAACAATTTCAAACCTATCAATTGGATAATCCTGCGCCTTAAAACTAATAACACTTTCCTTTATAACATTATCCTCTTTATAGGCCGGAAACAATATGGCAAATCTTGCTAATGGTTCAGCTTGCGGAAAATTAATTTTCGGTTTTATTCTCGATGCAAATGCAAATAAAACGACATAGCCTACCCACAAAGCAAAGGCTATGAAAAATAAAAAGTCTATATACCAAAAGACTGTTATAAGTATACACATATAGATTAATTAACGATGTCCCGCAACAATCCAGCGACAGGCAGACAAAACTCCTTTAATCATCGCACCAGATTGTTTAAACTTCAATTTAAACAAAAGTAAAGACAAATGCATTGGAAAAGCAATTAAAATCAAATAACTCAGTGCTATCACCCGCAAAATATATTTTCTTTGCCTATAGGCAAATATTATTCTATTTCGTGTAATATAATAGGTTTTAAGTGGACTATCGATTCCAGTGGAAGCACTTTCCAAGTGAAAAATCTGAGCACTAGGGAAATAATACAATGGAAAATATTTGGTTATACTGGTGGACCAATCAAGCTCTTCATAATACAAAAAGTAGCACGTAGGCATGCAGCCAACATATTCGATTACACGCTGAGGAATAAACATTGCGGCACCATGAAAATAAGGAATTTGAGCAATTTTATCATATTGACCATAATCTATTTCCTTGTATCCAATTTGTTTGTTTCTGATAGTGATAGGTGTCAATGGTGTACTTCCTGCAAACTGTATCAAATTACTAGGATTGTGATACATTATTTTAGGAGATAGCCCCCCTACATTCGGGTTTGATTCACAAAATGAAATCATGGCTTGAATTTGTAAGTCGGCATTTCTAGGTAACAATGTATCATTATTAATCAAATATAAATAATCACCACACGCAAGTTCAAGCCCAATATTATTTCCTCCCGCAAATCCCAGATTTTTAGACAAATACTTACCCTTTACAAATGGATACCGCTGCAAGATTAACTCAAATTCATTGCTATCTGAAGCATTATCAATGACGATTACTTCAAAACAAAAGCTGCTGACGTTATCAAAGATCGTTTGCAACAGATTCAATGTATCGTTTACACCATTATAATTAACAGTAATAAAGGAAATTCTAGGATGCGACTTTTTGTTCATTCTGCTGCAAATATGGGCATAACATTGCCATAGCCATCAATATATATATAGTCTCCCCAGTTGGGAATTGATGCAAAACTTCGTTTCCATACCCCGCTAACATCATGCCTGCAATTCCTGCTGCTGACGCACTACAAAACCCGCGGAGCATTGGATCCTTCAGTTTAAACCAAACAAAATAAAAGCAAATCGTTAGACATGAAATCCAAATCAACACATAGAGGATCAATCCTATCACTCCAGTTTCTACCCAAATAAAGACAAAAGAAGTATCTGTTGGCAGCCCATCCAAAAGGTCCCCCTCACTAGCATTCTTGGCAGACCCCAAACCCAGACCAATTGGATAATTACGCATAAACGTTTTCATTTTAGCCTGGTTCTCCTTCCGCAAATTGAAAGATGCATCCTCTTTAAATTGAAAAGCTGTTCTCATCCTTCGAATATCAGCATTACTGTTTCCAATATTGGTTAAAGATAGGAAGCCAAAGACTAATGTAAATAATAGAGATCCCCAAATGACCAGACGCCACCGTTTTAATAACAGAATATAAAATGCATAGCCAGCAATTGGTATGGCCATGGCAGATCGGGTCCCCGATATCAACATGCCATACATCGCTAGGACAGCAACTACACTGTATAAAACCCGAATACTTCTACTTTTCTCATAGATAAACAAAATGGAAAAAACAACCATACCGAGCCCCATGTGACAACCAAAATTAGCGGCATCGGTAAAAAAAGAAAAATAGCGGATGCCACTATAGATGAGGTGGGTGTGAGCCCCCAGCGTGTAAAGCCAAATTCTCTCATCCGTATCAAAGCCGATAAACTTTTGTCCAATAGCTTTTAGTGCGGCTAAAAGCACTAAAATCGCCCAAAAAATAAAAAATGACCTAAGCTGAGATTTATCTTTAAATATATAATATACTAAAAATTGAAATAAACAAAGATAGAGCGCTAGGCTACGGATCGAAGCCAGCCAATTACCAAATATACTCGCTGGATTAAATACTTCAACCATGCAATATCCTACCCAAGCTAGACAAATAAAGAGATAGAGCGGTATTTTCAACTTAGCATTATAATTTCGATAAAGATGATTTAATGCGATTACTATAAAATTAAATAAAATCACCAAATCTACCATAATACTGGGTGGTACAGGAATACGTACATAACGTAATAATCCCATAATAAAAAAGCACACAGCAAATAAGAAAAGAAAGCTGATAAACGGATTCCGGATACAAATTATTAGAAAACATAGAAGAAAAGGAGCCAGCGCAATCCCAACACTAGGCAGTAGCCCCCCTGATATGGCCAAAAAAGTAATCAGCGCACATCCAAGGACAGCTAACAATTTTAAGCCAATTTTATCAAATAAAACTTCCTTTGTCATTTCCTTCTACCGTAATGCCTAAGCTTTAGATGCGGTAATTCCCAATTGAGAAAATCTATATTCCAATTTTCTTAAAAAGCTGTACGGCGGCAACATCCCCGTAAATGTCTCTGTAGCGAATCGATCTGCATTCACTAGACAGATTAATACAGGTACTGTTCCACTGCGTAAAGCAAGCTCCTTGAAGAGTTCATCATCTTCTTCCTTCCAAGCAGACTCTGCATCCAGTAGCAATAGATTTACTGCTGCCTGAGCAAGATAGAATGGAGGTACTGGAATATTAAACGAACTTGTATGGCCTACAAGCGTAAAATCATTTCCCCCTTGTTTGATGCGTTCTAATAGTGTATTTTCAATCAAAAATTCTCGTGATTTAGCATTAAAGTCTTTGGCTTCTTCCAGTATCCCCACTTTAAGACCAATCGTTTCCCATTCCTCTTTGATGTAGCGCATCACATTCCCACTATCAATCGCTTCATCTAGCTTCAATACATTGATAAAATTGACTGCATTTCCACGTTTAAAATAGCCGAACAACTGATTTGCTAATGATTTTGATGCCATCTTTTTAATTTGTTCACTATAGCGCCCCATTTTTTTATACGGAAATGCACCTATCACATTCCCTTTTGTGACACGATCAGTCCTTTGCTTATCACGTAAAGTTCGATCGAGCAATTCCAAAACCAAGATACAGCCCAATAAAAACACCAAAGTAGCAAAATAGGTTCCCATAACCAGCATCTTACGCTTGGTAGGTTTGGAATTAAGTGGATAGGTTGCAGGATTAATTACTTTTAATGTGGCAGCGCTCATTTCCAGACTCTTAAGCCGAAGGCGAGCAGCGTTCAATCCTCCCAAAACCGAAAGATAACTCTGTTCAGTAAAATTAATACCCCGTTCTTGACGTTTAAGTAATGAACCTATTGGAGAGTAATGCGAATACATTTTATCCAATTCAATTTTAAAATCATCCACCACTTTAATATCCGCCTGCGCCTGATCCAATTTTAATAATTCGTCTACCCATTGTGCAACATAGTTTGCGTTCGGATAGCCATTTTTCGTATATTTTTGACTAGAATATTCCTGGATAAAATTGCGGAAATCCCGTTCTTGATTTCTCAATTTCGATTTAAGTCCCTCAAGTGTTGACGCCGAATTGGTGACTGTAGTTTTCAATGAATCAGGACGATAGGACTCAATTTGAGAAATAGAATAGTTTAAGTCCGATATATCATTCATTTTAGCCAAAAATTGCGCATTATTTTTAATACTTTTAATATTTGCATCAATGCCTGATTCTAATTGAGCGATACTCACCTGCGCTCTGTTACGTGCAGATAGCGCATCTTGTTTCCGGATCTCATAGTCCTTGTCCAAAATTGTAACAGCTTCAGTCTGCTTATCATAATGGATAACGCGATTTTGAACATTGAATTTGGTAAGAGAATCTTCTTTCATGAATAAATCCTTTCCAATTCTTGCCAATTCCGCTTCAAAATATTTTATTACATTATTGGTATTGCTATATTGAAGGGTTTTATATTCATCTGCGAAAACTTCACTCAATATATTTAATGTTTGATAGGTGATCCCAGCATCATTATTCTCATAGTAAACATGAAGAATATCGCTGTTGTCAATCTGTTTAATATCAATTTTGCTAAGTGCACCATAACTAAAATACGGATGATTCCAATTAAATAAGCCATAAACAAAGTTTTTGGCATCCATTTTTTCGTACCTTTTTAAATTTTCGACAGTACGTTCTTCCGACGTTTTATCAATTAATTTTTTGACTGCCGAAGGTGTAATATCCAACAATTGACGAAAATGAGCACTTGAAATATAAACATTGTCTCGTTCAGGGTCGCCATTGATCATGGTTCGGGCGAACAGCTTTAACGACACAACGCGCATAGTCTCTTTTGAACCAATGGTGTTAATGACATTTAACAATGAATTTTTAAGGATATTCCAGTCTTGCTTACCATCTTGACTAAGCTCAGTCCCGTTAGCGGAAATGATACCTGTATAAATGGTCATATCGGATTCATATTGTCTATTCATATTCCTCGTGAAATAGATAACAATTCCCATGACCAGCAATGGCAATACGATCAGCCACCATTTAAACCTATACAAGGACTTTATAATGTAAATTACTATACCCATCTTTACTTGCTGATAATTTTTGTTCTACTTAAAATTTCTAAATGCAAAAGTTCAGCGGTTATCGTGCTTTCAGTCAACTTATAAGCCTCATATGCTTCCACTTCCATTTTCTTTGCTGCGTTTAAATCCGAAATTCCTGCATGCCCATTAGCAAAATCAGCCTCCACAGTTTTAAGCTGTGCTTCCGTTAATGTTAAATTTTCTGTCTTCTTTTTCAATATCGACATTGCATTGGTCAATTTAACATAAGAATCAATGATGCGAACCTTCTGTTCGTCAAACCATTTTTCCATTTCTAATTCTGTTGAACGACGCTGCATCTTTTGCCTTTTGACACGATTCGACCGATCAAAAACGTCATCAAAAGGCACTGAAACAGTACTACTTACAAAAAGAGCATTCTGCTTAGCTCCAGAATACTGATAAAACAAAGGCGTATTTTGATCTGTAAACATGGAATTAACACCTATATTTCCATACTGCCATGATCCCCCCACCTTAAAGTATTTTAACCAGCTTCTTTTCTCAGATTTCAATAGATTATCTTGCTCCATCATCTTAGATTCAAACATTTCTACACTTGGGCTCCGTTTAGCATTTTCAAAAAGTTCTTCAAGTGAGGGAAGTAAAAGTTTAGTGTAATCTAAACTTCCGGCTGTTTGTAGTACATTTTGCGCATGGCTGAGTAAACCACAAGTGATAAAGAACAAAAATATTGGGATAATTTTCTTCATATTCATACAAAACTTTATGAGGGCATGGCCCCATTATATTTCTATTTTATTATTCTTCCCTAGTTCTTAAATAAAAGGCTTGTACCGCCCCAAAACATCAGTTCAATTTAAAGTAAAATCATCGATAAACTAAACATCAGCTTTTTGGATAAATGCAGAAAATGTTTTATACAGAATTTTCAAATCCATCCAGATCGAATAATGCTTTGCATAATCTATATCAAGCTGAATCCTTTCCTGATCGGACATGCTTCCGTTATCTCCTCGCTTTTCCACTTGCCATAATCCCGTAATTCCGGCGGGAGCCATAAAACGCTCAACACTATCATCTGTTGTCAACATCTCCGCCTCATACAAAGGCAAAGGCCTATTACCAACAATGGACATATCTCCTTTGAGAACATTAAATAACTGCGGAAGTTCATCTAGACTATATTTGCGAAGAATACGGCCGACCTTAGTTACCCTTGGATCCTTTTCCAACTTAAAGAAAGCAGCCTTTTTTTGCTTACTTCCAGTATCAAACCCTTTAACAATCACTTCATCGTCAATTAGAACATCACGAAGATCATCTAACGTAAAATCCAAGGTATTTTCATCATTCTGTATAGTGAGGGGAAATGAATCAACATGCTGTGTAGCATCCGCATATTGATTTAGAGCCATATACTCTTTCAGTCGCTTATCCGCATCCGGATACATTGATCTGAATTTATAGAAATCAAACATAAAATAACCCGAACCAACCCTTTTGGACTTATAAACTGCTGATCCCTTGCTCTCTAACTTGATTGCAAAAAAAACGAACAAAAGAAGTGGAGAAAGGAATACGATTAAGACAGATGATACAACAATATCGAATATCCTCTTACCAAAAGGAATACCAATTTGAGGAAAAGAAGGTGTTACAATTTCAAATTTTTCACGCTGAGCGGTAGCTTCAAAAAATAAATGGATGTATTTTTTCACAGATTGAAAGACATCCGGTTGTGCGGAGGGGCTAATCGTATTCGTAATTCCAGCATCAAAATAAGACTGTTTCTCAAAACGGGAAAGATCATTGCCAACCAAAACAAGCAAAGTATCCTTATTGTGTAGGAGCAGTTTCGTTAATTGCCCTAAGTCTTTGACAAGGCTTTTGCCCTTCTCATAAAACACAACGGAAAAAATTTGATCTTTTTGCTCCTGAAAATATATATCCATGGCCTCGAACGAGCTAAAAAACTTCAAATCAACACCCAAAATATCTTGGAGTTGTTTATGAAAATAATCAAAAGTTTCGATATTATCACCAAAATATATATAATCACTATATTGAGGCATTATTTTAAAGCTTTTTTAATCCGTAACTTTAACTCAAGTGGATTAAAAGGTTTCAAAATAAAATCATCAGCTCCCGCCTCGAGCAAATTGATCCGCGTATTTGAGTTATCCTCACCGGACAAGAAGATAACAGGGATATCTTTCAAAAACTCGTTTTGCTTGATCATCAACAATAAATCGTAGCCATTCATTTCAGGCATTGTGTAATCGGATAGAATAAGGTCTACTCCATTTCCCGCCTTTAACCAATTGTAAGCATCTAGTGCATTATTAAAGAAGCGAAAGTCATAATCCGCATTTAGGTATAGCGTAATTAACTGACCTATTGCCGGCTTATCATCAATTATTACAATCTTCTTTTTCATGAATTTGCTACGTTTTTTAACTATAAGTAACCAGACAAATTGTGGATGCTATATCAAAATCCATTCGATAAAGTACCTCAAAAAGCGAGGCTCTTTATCGAATGGGTTTCCTTTATTCCCCTAGCATCGACCTCTTTCTACTTCAAATACCAATCGAGATTCTGAGAACCGCCACTCAACGCCCATCCTTCAAATTTCGGATAAACTCCAGTTATTTTCTTATACTCATTTGGATAAATGAAAGATACTGGAACACATAATCCCCAAGGCTCCCCTTTAGATGATTTGAATGGATCATTAGCAGAAAGTCGTCCTTTTGAAGTTTGATTCTCAACCAAGGCTTTGTTCATTTTATCTGTACCTTTGTATCCAACCAAATGAATTTCACTTCGAGAATTCACTTTATATCCATTTGTGACAATAAATGAGTTCAAATCAGCATATGTAAAATTATCCAAAGGTGTAGTAAACTCTATGACAACCTCGGATTCAACAGGCTGATAACTACCATTTACCGTAGAAATAAATTGCGTATCTGAAATACCAAAGGCACGGTGCGCATCATCACAAATTGTAATCACGGCGTACTTCTGATTAGACTCGACACCATTTGAACCTAAAGGTAAGTTCTGTCCAACCAAGTTTGTATTTGAATATTTTACGGATTTTACGTTAGTCGCTAATACTCCATCCAACTGAATAGCTGCAGCTAATCTATTTTTAGCCCCAACAGATCTAATTTTATTTATCAATTTAACCTTAGTAACTTTATTAGCTGCATTCTGCACTTTCGTAATTGCTACATCCACCACAAAGTCATTCATATCATAATCCCCAATCGACGGCCAATTATCTTCAAATGCATACGAATAAGTACCTAAATTAACCTCAGTAACAGTTTGGTCTGTCGGATTGCCACCAGAAGCGTTATTACCACCGGCGTTACAAGAAGTCCCCTGAATCACTACGGTCGACTTATCGTAAGGGACCAATTTCGCTGGACTATTGACCACATAATATGTACTCCATTGTGCGTTAGCTGTATGATCTGAGCAAGCTACCTCTAAGTTACCACCATACGTAATGGCCATCCACTGGTTGCTTACATCAACCTTTTTGAGACGGGCCAATGCCTGACCCGAAGTCGGTCCAGTCATGGTGCTCGCCTGGCTGTTAAATTTAGCCAAAGTCTTCACATCCAAAATAGAAGCTGCTGCTAAATTGATTTTCGTACCACCGGCATCTAATTTATCTAAACTTAATAGAGCGCCTTGAGCCACCGAAATTGTCGCACCATTGGTCGTCAATGAATTGATTACTGTATGACAAACAGCCTCCAACGTTGCATTCGTCAAGGTAGCGTTCTGTACAGTAAGCGTTCCCTCATTACGCACCACCGTACCGTTTGTAGTACTGCTCAGATTTTGGATTGTAGCCACCCCATAGTTGGTAAAATTACCATTAGTGATATCTGCTTTATCCGCAGTAAGCGTACCATAATTGACATACAGCGTATTATTTTTTGTCTCCATTTTGGAAAGTGAAGCCGATCCATAGTTGACAAAGCCACCCACCGTATTCTGCGTTACATTAACGAGGTCAATGGAACCCGCCTGCGTAATATAAAGTCCGTTATTGCTTCCAAGGTTCAATTCAAAACTTGTATTTTTCCATGACCCCTGCACGTAAATTTTTACATTGCTAGTACCATTGTTCGCATCGATTCTACCTGTAAAGGTTACACCAGATTTAACTACATACGATTTATTAGACTCGACAGAAATAGTTGAATTGCCCGATAGCGCTATTGCATCGGAAGGAACTACAACCGGTGTAGCTTCCACCGCTGCCGCTCTTAAGCTGCCACTTGCCAACGTCGTACTCGTCTTAGCGCCGCGCAAAACACTCGCTTTACTAGCCGAACCCGCGCTGATGCCACCCACATTGATCGCATTTTGCTGCCCCACTTCAATCATACTGATTGCGGCAACACCAAGTGGAGAAGTCTCTCTTAAATAAATATATTTTGCGAGTGTTGGAATCATGAGCTTACCAACAAAATCCTGCCCGGATTTTGCCTGACCCGCAGCCAACACATTCGCCCCACTACCCAACGTCGGATCATTATCAAAAAACTCCACCCGATAAAAGTATTTACCGCTGAATTTATCGTCAACTGCAACGCGCACATCGACAGCGCGTGTCGAATTCCACATAAAATCAGTTGGGACATTAACGCCAGCAGGAAATAAGGATGAAGAATCGGAGCCTGCAGTAGTATCGTTGTACAAATCCTTTACTTTCGAACAACTTGCCCCGAAGAGCGTAATCCCCGCAAGACCCACCAAGAAGAGATTAAAGCTTTTTATGTTACACATAATTAAATAATAATAGATCAATGTTAAACAATTCTATCAGTCGACCGAGACAGGACTTTAATATTTGGCTTTTATACAATACTATTAATGTCGAACTGCTTGAAGCAAAGATATAACTAATTTTAGTGAGTAAATGACAAAATGCGCAAGTCCAGTATAAATTGCAAATCTTGTAGTGGTTCAACTACACTGTCGCATAGAAAACTACAAAACTAGGTTATAGTTAAATAAAGATATTTTAGGAATATTATCCTTGCCAACGTTTACGGTACTCAGTTGGCGTCAAGGCCGTTTCTTTTAAAAAAAATGTACTAAAGTTATTAACGTCTGCATAACCGAGCTCCCAAGCAATCTGCTTAATGCTGAGTGATGATTCAGTAATCAGCTTTTTACTCACTCGAAGCAACTCTTCGGTGATCAGCTCTTTTGGCGTGGCCCTTAGCACATCTTTCGTTAAGTTAGTTAGTTTTTTAGTTGCGATATTTAGCTCTTGAGCATAGAAAGCTACACGTTTTTCTTTTTTTACATACTGCTCTACCAACTCCTGGAAACGTCTTACGAGCTTTATATCTGCACTCTGCCCCACCAGTTCATCCGACTGTCTATCTTCAGCATATATCGCAGCTAAGAGTACAATTTGTTTAACAATATTGTGAGCCAAATCGCGATATATCACCTGATTATAATTCTGCTTAGATAGTTTAAGCTGCATACCCACAAATTCATAGTAGGTTGCATACTCCATAGGCACACGCAACACATGGTAGTTATATTCGTTTGTATTAAAAGATTTGAAGTTTCGCAGAAAAGCAGTATCAACCGCCGTACGGGCAAAAAAACTTTCCGAAAAATAAATAATTAGAAAAGGTCGGGACTCATCTGGGTTAGCTTCAATTTTTATCCCCTTCGGAATCAACACCAGACAGTATTCTTCAATTTCTTTAATCTGATTATTGATCCGTATACTACAACCGCCCTTTGATACAAAAAGAACCACATAATTTTCTTTTGCTGTTGCATCCGTTACTTCCGAAGGCTCCTGCGCTACACCAATGACCCGCTGAACTCCAAATTCCATAATTATTATTTACTGCATATAAGGCCTGACAACCATTTCGTAATGCTGAAATAGGGAGCAATTTAGCAAATAAATCCCGAACACAAAAAAATGCATTTTCAAACCTTGAAATGCACTTCAAGTATAACCCTGATATAACATGAACCCTTAAACATATTCCCAAGCAGGCAATCACCAACTACATGTAAAAAACTATAAAAGGTGCAGGGACAACAACAAACAAGAAATTATTTAAAATAAGTTTGAACTACAGATGTGCATGCAAATTGTTTCCTAACCAACTAATCTATCAGGCAAACCATTATCACCATCCACCCTCATTTTGAACAAATTATGTTAACCAGATTATAGATCTATATACATTATAACTTGAAAAGATAAAAAATTGTAATATGAACAGAAAAAGTAATCAAACTTCCAAAAAATAGATAATGTGCCGGATCCAATAGAAAATTAAGCTGAATTTGCGAAGCCATTCTTTCATTCGAAAAAGGAAAAGTAATCTCTACATCCTTACTATCAAATAATAGCCAATTGTAACTATAATCCGTTGTTCCCGATAAGCCATCATTCAGTGTTGTTTTTCCATTCGCTGGAAAATCTTCCAAAAAAGAAGGTTTAAACTGAGGATGTATTCCTTGGAGCAATGAAGGCAAATAGGGTTTATTTAATAGTGTGAGCCATTGCTGCCGGTATTGCTCGAGACTGCCGTTGACTTCAGCCAACTCGACAGCTCCCCCCCGAAGAGCAATAACAGCATCAAGTCTAATGCCAGTTACAGAAAATAGAATTGCGCAAAATAGAGATTTTGCACACGATAATCCACAGTTTTTACACCCCATTATTCATTTTATTCAACTAGCTTTGATCATCAGTTTTCAAAAAACGCCGCATTAGACCCTAGTGTACCTATTCAAAGGTATTGACTAAATCGTATTGTAAAACGCTCTTTAGATAAAATTGCAGTGAAAAGATTAAGTATGGGAAAAATATCAGATCAGCAATTAGCAGAGATAATTTCAAAAAGAATACTGGAAATCATAAATTTAACCGGGCTGACCATCGAGAGCCTTGCCAGTCTGGCTAATGTTTCCACATCAACTATCCGGAGTGCTTACCGTAAAAACAGTTCACTATCTGTAGACAGTCTATCAAAAATATGCTTACCTTTTACTATAAAGCTTTCAGACTTTTTTGATACAGCTTTATCGTTAAAAATTGAAGTAGAAAACCTGCCCCATTTGATGTACTTGAAAAAACGCCTTATTGTAAATGGAGAATTAAAAAACTCCAAATTACCTATAGATGAAAGAATCAATCGGAGCGAGCATCACAGGAGACAGCGAGCACTCATTGCCAATATTATCCTCCAATCCAATTACTTTGAGACCCCAAGAACAATCGATACGATGATCCGTGATTTTAAAAAAGAGTATCATATAAATTTCACTCCCGAGAGATTATACGCCTTACTTTTAAAGCATTTAGGCAGTGGGCTGCTCAACAAAAGGGCTTTACCGAAATTAGCTCAAAGAATGCCAGCCAGTAGACGCCCTTACCTCTACTTTAAAAAAGAGTCGAAAAAGCAAGGATAGACTCCCCTAATTAAATCAGACGAAAGGAAAGCGGATTGTTGCCTGTCTGTCGTTTAAAAAAATTGCGAAAATTAGATTCATCCGAGAATCCCATTTCATAGGAAATCTGAGATATCGACAGATTAGTATGCTGAATATAGCGCAAAGCCTGCTCAGTGACAACAGTCGATATGACACATTTAGCCGATTTACCGCTAACAGACAAACACAACTCCGTCAGCTTCCGTGGCGAAAGGTGCATACGGTCCGCATAATATTGTACACTGGTATGCTCGCGGTAATGCTTATGTAAAAGCACGGAAAATCTATTAAATGACTGAATAGATGTAGTCTCTACAGATGACCGCACTATGTCCAACGTTAGCATTTTTTGATACCCGTCTAGTAATAAAGATTCAAAGCAATGATGCGCAACCATCCTATCGATTGCACAATCCCCAGTACATCCTTGCAAACGCGCCACGATAAGTTTCTTAAAAACCAGATATGATCTGCATTCACGCATTGACAGAAAAGGTTGATTTCCAAAAAATAATCCCGAATGCAGTATTTCAGTATCATCTTTCGACCTTTCGTAAAAGTCTGCTGTGAACCACAGCAAGTATCCTTCTGCAACTTTAGCTTCAGCAAGCTCGACTTCGTATTGTGGTCCGATGAATATGAGTTCGTTTGCAGCAAAATCATAGGACAATCAACCAATTTTTATACGGACAGGCGAGCAGGTACGAATAATTGAAAAAACCGAAGCATTGTGCAGCCTCTTACTAAGATGACTACAATATTCAGCGAGATGAAGCACATCAAACTGCCGCTCTTTTTTTTTTTTCCTATAACTGATTTACAAAATTCCATTTCCTGAACAAATTCTTCTCAAAATCAATAATATCCAGATTTTCACAGAGCATAGTATAATGATAGATAGAGTTCAACATCTTTCGGGGAGATTGTTTTGAAAAAACAAGTTTTACACCACTATCCAAAAATCTCTTTTTTTCATCTGCACTTTCGCTGGCAGAATAACCAAATAAACGAATCATCGGATACCGACGTCGCAATAAACGAGCCGTTTCCATACCGTCCATCTCCGGCATATGCAAATCCAGAATACACACATCTGGATGATCGATACTCTTCTCAAGGAGATGAACAAGCTCCTTTCCATTGTGACAAGAATATAGCATCTCATAGTTCCCCATTTCGCGAGCCAAATGTTCAATTACTTTCACGTGCAATACATTATCATCTACAAATGCAAGTTTTAATTTACTGTCCATGGAGGTGATTGCTAAATTATAAATTTGACACCTTATAATCTACACGATGGCTGTGCTTAAATTCACGATTGAAACACATGTACATTGACTTGTCGAAACTTTCCTGTATAATTAAAAGCATTTCAATTTTAGGCGCGATATATCTCTGTTTACTACTCATATTTAGGTCAATTATAATTTTTTCTACAAACTTGTACGAGCTATTTTAATTGTAAATTATTAGTCTAATTCAGACTA
>DLST01000015.1:59089-302305 GCA_002500745.1 Sphingobacterium sp. UBA7855
TAGTCTGAATTAGACTAATCTGTATAATCTAGTATCTTTATGCTCAGACAATAGCAAAAAGTTTACCTCATGATTTTTAATTTTACTTTATTGAATCCTACTTCAATATCTTTCATCTACCTTGCATTTGTTGACGAGCAACAACAGCAATTCTTGATTAAAACTCCTTTAAAAATTATTCCATCTCAATGGGATCAAGAAAAGCAAAGGCCCATCAATATCTATTTAAAGAAATTTAAAAAGCTAAATACAAAGCTCGATGCGCTAAAAATTACAATAGCATCATATATTGCTGACTTAAAGCTTAATAAAAAGGAATTTTCACTACGGGCAATCAACCGATTGGTCAAAAAATGCTGCACAGACTCAGAACTTACACTTCCAGCAGGAGGACTGCTACAAAGTGTAGACAATTTTATCAAAAGCCGAATACACCTGATTACCCCAACCACGCACAAACGATACCTGGTTTTCTTCCGCTTATTAAAACGCTTTGAAGGCTATCAGAAGAAATATCTTATGCTGGAGCAAGTGAATAGCACATTTGTACAGCAATTTATTGCATATGGCGAAGCGGAAAACTATAGTATAAGTACGATCCACCGCACAATTCACTTCGTACGAACAGTACTTAATTTTCTGGAGAAAAGAGGGGTCAGAACATTTGTTTATGAGTTAGAACTTCCCAAGGTCCGGAAAATAAACCGTGCCATAAGCCTTAATGAAGACGAAATTAGTACCATAAAAAATGTAGACGTACCAGCTCATCTAAAAGCCGCTAAAGACTGGCTGATAATTAGCTGCTACACAGGGCAACGCGTATCTGATTTTATGAATTTCAATCTCGATATGATGGAAATTCTAGATGGCAAGCCCTGCTTATCCTTTACCCAGCAAAAAACACAGAAAAGCATCTTACTCCCACTACACCCAACTGCATTAATTATTATGTCAAATAATGGGCACAGCTTCCCTCACAAAATGACTGCCCAAAAATATAATGAACAAATCAAGGAAGTCACTCGCCTAGCAGGCATTACTACATTGGTAAAAGTTAGAAAGCGCAAAGGGTTTCGCGCCTCAGATCAGCTTATCCCAAAATGTGAGGCCATTACCAGCCATATTGGGCGAAGAAGTTTTGCCACAAACTTTTATGGTAAAATTCCGACGGCCTTACTAATGGATGCAACAGGACATAGTACAGAGCAGATGTTTCAGCGCTACATCAGTAATGTTGATACGGAACGCACGCGCTCCCTAGGCACTTACCTGGAAAGCATGTACCAAAATCGAAGCAGGACAAAAGAACAGCAGTTGAGCAGTTAGATTCAACAAATAATCTGGGAAAACCATACGCTTATCTATTCAGCTGATCACCAACTGATTTTTTTAGCGACGTCTCAAGGGCATCTTGATGAACCATTAAGGCTGTACTTTTATAGCATAAATATTCTTTCGTGAGATATATAAATCCCCGGAAGGCATTGCCCCTGCCCCAAGAATTCTTAGCCAAATAGTACTCTCTCCCATTTTGATCTTTAGCTAAGCCTATAATATGTAGCGCATGATCGTCTGTTGTTTCCCATGCATCAAATGCCTCTTGGCGCATCAAGGGGTCAACTTTGCGCTCGGCTTGCGGCCGCACAAATTGATACCTCTTTTCTTCCGTTGTCATCATCGACGCTGACTTCTGAGGGACATAAGCGATACCATAAGGCCAGGAAAAACCAGGCTCCGAAATATCGATTGTACACGCTACCGTAAAACCTTTTTTTAAAGCCCCATCAACGACAGCGGTAAGTTCTTTCATAGGTATATTATAAAATTGACTGAAAGACCAATTGTCGGGAATCAAAAAAACAAAAGATTTATAGTAAGGAGCCGTGGTAACGGAGGCAATATGGATATATTGATCCGGATCAATGCCTATAAACTCATCAGCAAAGCTACGCGCTGTATATATTTTACCCTGGTAGTCAAAATGATCAGGCACTTTCCCCAGATAGTCGTCCATCACAGCCTCGATATCGCGCTCCCAACTGCTTTTCAGGACTCTTGCCTTTACCATACCAGACAGTATGCTGTTCAAAATAGCGCGCATGTGTTTAAAATTACCCGGGCGATTCCCCGCTTTAACGCCAGTATAAACAGCCGTCGGCATCGCCCCATGCAGGCGCAACATGTCTATCACATCATGAAGCTGCCCACCCTCATTTAATTTTAATCCACCATGCAGGCGGAGGTAATTCCGCGCCCGTTCCAGATAGGCCATCCGGACCGTATACAACGGCGAAATCGCCATAGGAGTTTTACCCATTCGGATCATTTCTGATTCAAGAAAGGAGTTCCCAGTATAAGACCAACAGGTATTGGAAGCACCTTGGTTCTTCACTGCTGTACATTCTAACCGGATCAAATCAGTAAAGACAAATTCTGACCGCCGCAGCGTCGAACTATGCGGATAATAAAATCGGTAAAAAAGTCCAATACTTACCAAAATAGAAAATGTGACGGCCAAGAGGATCCGAGTTTTCCGCTTTTTCATCATAATCTACCTCCACATATAAAAGCTGTAAAGGTGGGCAATAACCTTCTTAAAACCCAAAAAAACAGCAAGCCCAACAGAATAACACAGGCTGGACAAACGAAATATATAAACAGCATCATAACATCCGTTTGCGGCTTAAGCCAACTAAACAAAAATTTGATGATAAATACCAATGGCAAACGGTGATAAGCAAATATAAAAAAACTTGCACTAACCAAAAAGTGATTTGGACACCAGCTACCCTTTTCAATAAAGTAGCCCGTCACAGCTACCGCAGATATCAAACCCAACAATACATTGGTACAATACAAATAGCTCCACCCACCCTTTCCAAATCCATAAAACGCTGCTACGATCAATAGCATATAACATAGCAAAGGCCAGGGTAAAAAGGACTTGAAGATAAGCACAAAGTTCTTATTATATAAACTAAAATAAGCCCCTGCTGAAAAGAAAAAAAAGGATACACTGCTCCATCCTGGCAGGTAAAAATAGGGATTCAAAACCCACACTACCCCAGTTATCAGCACGGCAAATATACCCAACTTTCTAATTACAAAGTAAATGATCGGGGATAGCAGTACAACCACCATCAGATCACGAATAAACCAAAATGGCGAATTGATAGGTAAATTTTTTGCTGCCTGCCCATGCACATGGGAAGTGTCCCACAAAGACCAAAGCCAATCGGCGACACTGTACTGAACTATAGGCTTATTGGAGCCCGACAATAGTTCCCCAAAAAAGGTTTGTGCAAAAAAGAAAAAAAGTAATACCAACAAATTCCAAAAAATATATGGAATCAGCAAACTATTTATCCGCTTTCTTAACTTATTAAAATAATCCAAAAACGAAAAAGACTCCGTACCATAAAAAAAAAGGAAACCAGAGATAAAAAAGAAAAGTGGCACACATACCTCAAACACAAGCTTCGAAAAGAGAAAAAAAACCTGTGCAAAAACAGCAAATTGACCAATGTCAACCTGTCTCGCGCCTTGAATGATAATATTTGAAAAATCCGTATGAATAAAAACCACTCCAACAATCAGCGGAAAACGTAAAAAATCAATAGTATTCGACAAGAGCTGTTCTGACGTCAAATAACCTAAAGTCGAAGGGTGAGAATGTTCTCTTTCCATGAATTGGATTCGGTTGTCTTGATTATTACCGTAAATTAAACATTTTCAGGCAAATTTCCTTCTTTTTTTTTCATTATAAGAAACCTCGTCCCAAATTTCTGCTTTGATTATTCCTTATCAGAATTTCGATTATCGCTTTCCTCAAGCTTACCAGCAGCAATCATTTCATTCACATCAGACATGTCCCCCATTTCCAAATGTTCGATCGCCTCAGCCTGCTCTTCTGAGTAGTGGTCAATAAAGAATGTACAACCTATTGGAAAATGATCAGAGCCTATAGACGGATACGTAAACAGTTTATCAATAAACACAGTTGGGCTATGGAATAAAAGATCCAACGGCACTCTGAAAAACCAATAATTCGCATGGAAGGTCGATAGTATACCCCTGCCGATACGGGCGTCGATTAATTTACTTGTTTTTTTAAATAGGAGCGAAGACTTTGCCCAAGCCACGTTATTAAAATCTCCAGTAACAACGACGGGCACTTTATAATCAGTTACGCGCTTTGCGACACTGAGCAGATCGCCATCACGCTCTTTGCTATTTTCTTCTTCTGTTGGACTTGGTGGCGGTGGATGAACAGCAAAAAAAACAAACCGATGCCCATCAGGAGTTTCCAGTTCGGCCTCGATACTCGGAATATCATCAGCTACAAAATAATGCACCTGACTTTTATTGATTTTCAGATTAGTATAAAAATGCATGCCATAGGTATTGTCTAATGTTACCTTCTCATAATTAGGGTAATCCTTTTCCAATACACGCAAGGCTCTTTCCCATCCAGCATCACTTTCCATGGTCAAAAAAATATGAGGCCTCTCTTTCTGAATCAGCTCGATAAAGCGATTATACGCTGTATTGAATTGCAGTATATTACAAGAGATTACCTTAATGCTATCTGATGCACCATCACCCTTTTGATACGTTTCTCTGCGCCAAAATTTGGTATAGCGAATCAATATATAGCTATGGTATACAATCATAGTGAACTGTATACCCTGAAGCCACCAAATCCAAGGATCATCGCCTACCAAATAAAAACCCAGCGTAACGGTGGGCACCTGAAAGACCAATAACTGCAATTTGACGAACTCAGCTACCCGAAAGACCCAGTGTTGGCTTTGGACAAAGGGTAATACACTCAGTATAATCAATATACTCGAGACTAAAATATAGAAAATCAGCATATCGCTAGGGCTAACATTTTCAACAAACTTAAACAAATTATACAGATTTCATCAAATGATTGTATTCGATTGGTTTTAGACCGTTAAAAATCGTTTTACACCTTCTCCTCATAGTCTACCCTCGTTTTAGATAACGCGTGCGGGAAATTTGTATGGATATATGCAATCATTTCCTCTCGGATATAACAGCGGAGGTCAAAAGCCTGACCCGAATTGCGGCAGCTCATCAGACACCGAATTTCCATGGTACGCTCTTTAAGATCAGTCACCTGAAGCACATTGACCTGACCATCCCAAAGCGGATGCCCGGAAAGTAGTGTGGTAAATTTCTCACGTAAGAGCTGTACAGGTACCGTAAAATCTGTATAGATAAATACTGTTCCCAATATTTCAGAAGTAGTCCGCGTCCAGTTCTGAAAAGGCTTCTCAATGAAATAAGTAATGGGCAATACCAAGCGGCGCTTATCCCATATATTCACAACCACATAGGTCAGGTTAATTTCTTCAACACGCCCCCACTCTCCTTCAACCACCAATACATCATCCATGCGAATGGGCTGCGTAAAAGCGATCTGAAAGCCTGCGAGCAAATTCCCGAGCGACTTCTGTGCTGCAAACCCAATAATGATACCGCCCACACCTACGCCTGTCAACAAACCCGCGCCAATCTTTTGCATACTATCAAAACTTAGCAGAATAATTGCCAAAGAAATCACAATAATCAGCGTAACAACCACCTTTCGGATAAAGACGATCTGAGTTCTGATCTTCCTTTCACGCAAATTATTCTCCTTGTTGATATCAAAACGATGGTAAAGATAATCTTCAAAAACCTTGATCCCTTGTATCAATACTAGTGCAAAGAAACTGACCAGTAAAAGTTCATTAGTCTTGCTAACAACACGTAGCGTCCTTTCGTTAAATTGAGCAAACGGCAGCAAACTGTTAAATAAAATCAGAGGTATAAAAACACTCAGAATACGGTTAAATCGTTTGACAAAGGAACGGAATACACTGTAAGACTCCTGCTGAATCGCTTGCCTTCGCAAAAGCGGTATAAAAATCAGCTTTATCAAAAAACCGACCAAAAATGAAATTAGAATTAATGCAATATTCCATAGCCATGAAGGCCATTGCTGTGAAAGTTGGATTAATGTTTCGTTCATCATGCTTTCTTATCTGTGTATACGTTTTGTTCCTATAAAAGAATAACTGTTAAGAAGGGCTAACGTTTGCATTATTTTAATAAAGATAGAAGGAAACATGAGTTAGAATACATTTCCATATTGCCACAAACCGTATTTCAAAATCGATCTTTACATAGGAATCGTACTATTAAACGATTATAAAAACAAAAAAAATGACAAAAAAAATGACAAAAAAAATTAAAACTACTTTTTAAAGCACAAAAAAACTAGTATAATCTAATAAAATCATGAAAAAATCCATAAAAATTCAATAAAAAATCATCTTTGTTTGGTATAAATCGTTTTTAAAAGCATTAAAAACATTATAAATATCAAAAAGAAACAAAAATTTCTTAAAAATTTTAAAATAAAAACAAAAAAAGCTATATTTACAACACCTTAATAGGTTTATAATTGGTTATTTAAAGGTTTTCATCTCCCCGATTGAAAACCTTTTTTGTTTTTCCCATATTTTACGCTCATACCATACAACACAAAATTAGATTTAGAGAGAAAACCCAATTGGTATGATACACAGTCCAATAATATGATTAACAATCCCACCATCATATCTAAATTCTCAGCTATCCAAAAACATGACCATTGTTAATAACCTTTTGGTATGTTTTTTGAGCCTAAACAGCCTATTGCAAGGCAACTAACAAAATATGTACATCAGCATGCGATCTACTATAGAAAACACAGATACCGTTTATTGATGATGGAAATAAACTAGCACAATAAACTTTCCAAGAAAAATTAAACCAAAACATAGAGATAACAATGAGCAAGAAAAAAGACAATTCTAGATGGCTGAATGTGGCCATATCCTGGGGAGCGAGTATCGTCATCATCGGGGTACTATTTAAAATTCTACATATCGGCGGCACCACAGCCAATTATATGATCGGAATCGGTTTAGGGGTAGAAGCCTTCCTTTTCTTTTTAATGGGGTTCAATCCGCCGCCACCGGAACCAGACTGGACCCGTGTCTATCCTGAATTGGACGAAAAATTTAATGGTGAACTGCCACAAAGAGCGAAAACTGTTGTCGCCCAGCCGGCCGGCCCCTCAGCAACTGCAGCTTTAGACAAAATGTTTGCCGATGCCAATATCGAACCAGCAAGCATCGAAAATCTAGGCCGAGGCCTACGTGACTTTAGTGAAAAGGTATCTGCCATAAATAAGCTTTCCGATGTCTCATTAGCAACAGAAGAATTCACCAATAAGCTGCGAACAGCGACTTCCAAGTTTGACAACCTGAGCATCGCCTTCGAAAAAGCCTCCGAAAACCTTGTCGCGATGTCAAATACTTCAGGCGATACGTCCAACTACCACCAGCAGGTAAAGAGTTTGACAACAAATCTAAGCCAGCTGAATGAGATGTACGAACGCGAATTGCGCGATTCGGCATCCCATTTACAATCGATGAACAAGTTTTATGAGAATCTGAGCTTTACCATGCAAAACTTCAACGAATCGCTGGATGATTCCAAAGCATTTAAAGATGAAGTGGGCAAGCTTGCTAAAAACCTGAATGCCTTGAATGCCATCTACGGCAATATGCTGAGCGCGATGAATCAGCCGCGTGTGTAATTAATTCATGTATTACTTAAATCAAAAACAATGGCATTAGGAAGAGAAACTCCAAGACAAAGGATGATAGGCATCCTCTATCTGGTCTTGCTCGCCTTATTGGCGCTCAATGTACCAGACTCCATCTTGGATGCATTCAAAAATATCAACAACAGTCTCGAAACATCCAAATCGAATGTCAGCACAGCAGTACAGCAGCTGTTCACTGCATTTGAAAATACCAAGCTGAAAGAAGAGCCCGCACGTGCGAAGCCCATCTATGACAAGGCAAAAAAAGCTCAGGCAATTATCGGCGAACTCAACCAGTATATAGCCTCTCTAAAAGAAGAATTTGTCAAACAGGGCGGTGGATATGACGAAGAAAAAGGCGATCTAGCACAGCGTGAAAATGAAGACATCTCCCCAAATCTCATGATCAATGAGAAAAAAGGCACCGTATTAAAAGATAAAATCAATGCTACGCGCACAAAATTACTGGCCCTACTCACACCCGAAGAACAAAAGATGGTATCATTCTCTTTAGAGGCAAAAGATCCAGAAAAAGCCGTTAATGGCAAAAAATCATGGGAGGAAATCAATTTCGGTAGCGGCACCCCTTTAACCGCTGCGATGACCATTTTAACGAAAATACAAACAGACGCGCAGAATGCAGAATCTGATGTAGTTAAACTTATCTTGGGCAAAATGGATCAGGCGGTGGTCAATCTAGATAAATTTGCAGCAGTTGCTGTTGCCCCAACATCCTACTTAGTACAGGGCCAGCCCTACAAAGCAGAAGTATTTCTGACAGCATCCGATTCCAAATCTCAACCCGCAATCTCGGTCAATGGATCAGCACTTCAAGTAGTTGATGGAAAAGGGGTATATGCAGTCAATACCAGCCGTGAAGGAATCTATACCTGGACCGGCGTGATCAAAGTCAAACAGACCGACGGATCATATAAAGAATATCGCACCCCTGTACAGACCTATCAAGTAGCACGTCCTTCGGCCGTTGTATCACCCGACAAGATGAATGTACTCTATATTGGTGTAAATAATCCTATTTCGGTATCAGCCCCAGGAACGCCAGCCGATAAAATCCGTGTCAGCATGAGCGGAGGCAGCATTTCAAGTGCCGGTGGCGGCAAATACAATGTGAAGGTAAGCGCTCCGGGCACAGCACATATTTCCGTCTCTGCTGAGGTAGCACCTGGAAAAACACAGACATTGAGTTCGACCGAATTCCGTGTGAAACGCATCCCAGACCCTATTGCCAAATTTGCGGGCAAAACAGGTGGATCCATGGCTACCGTGGCGCTTAAAGCACAAAATGCACTGTTCGCGAAATTGGATAACTTTGACTTCGACGCTACCTTCAGGGTGACCAAGTTTACGATGATCATTGCCAAACCACGGGCTGATGCCATCGTATTATCGACATCCGGAGGGCAGCTGAGTTCGAGCATGTCTTCGGCACTAAATGGAATTGTACCGGGCACCCGCGTAATCTTCGACAATATCGTTGCAGTAGGTCCTGACGGAACATCCCGCCAGCTCAATGCTGTCGCTTTAACGGCAAATTAATAGAGCCGTACAACGAAGCTAAAGCCCAGCTTTATTGAACTGGGCTTTACTTTATACTAATTTAAACAGCAAGCCAAGATTTATACCATCCTAGCCCTCTTTTTTGGGCTCTTGCCCATCTGGAGACCTAATTACTACCCCGTTATCTACAAGCAGTTTAATCTCAAGTCCAACAGACTTCTTACCAACGCCCCCAGTACGAAATACAGTCATCCACGCAAAAACAAAATTGGCTTGCAGCGATGATTAAATAGACTGTACAGCAGTATATATCAACACAGTGCTTCACCAATTCATGTACATAAGCAAAAAAATAATTTTACTGCCTGTTATTCTTTACTTTCTGTAGTGGACAAGCTACATCGTTCCGGTGTGATCGTTGCTCTTTAGTAAAACCAATTTCCATTGATAGAAATAAGATGTCTTATAAAGGAAAATGTCCAAAAAAAAAACTAGTCTCTTAATAAAATAATCGGTCTTCCTAAGTATAAAAACCATTTTCACGATTTAGCACTGTTGCTCAATCATTTTTTTTCTAAAAATGAAAAGTTCCTTATGGGGTCGCCATATTGACCAGCATATCTCTTTTGATCAACTTTGAAATGGATTAAATAATATATTTTTTAATCATTAGCATCGTAAAATCCGAGTGATAATAACTGAATAAATAGCATTATTAAACAAGCAATTAAAATCGTAAAAATGGAAGAAACAAAAAGACTGAGGACAACCTATGTACCTCCAAAAATCACTTTACTGACAATAGCGATGGAACAAGGGATCGCGAAAAGCTCAGCTATACTTAGGCCGGGCGATGTCTATCACCCAGATCAGCCCATTACCCAAGACTGGAATGATAAGGGAGTCTCTGGTAGCAAAGATTTCGATATGTAAAATTACTCGACGTTTTTATAAAATAGATTGGAAAGTATATAATGAATTCAGCGATAAAAAAAACAAAGAAATTAATATGGCCTTTGATAGTCTTAGGCATTTGTTCTGCAATGTTGGGGTCTTGTTCAAAACGTGATCAAGCAGAGGTTTCAGAAAAAGGAGAAACAACATTGATATTTCAAATCGATGGAATCGATGAGGGTACTGTAGCAGTTGCAAAACTGGGGGTACCTATAGGTAAAACGAATGAAACGGCGTTGCATCCTGTTGCACTCGATAAAGAAAAATTAGTCACTACACCAACTGTAGATGCACTGGTTAGCATGGAAGTCATAAAGACACAAGGAATGTCCGCAAAAAAAGCTGTAGTTAGGGATGCTGTCGATACGCTAAATAAAACTGCGGTTGCTCCGAAAGCTGCATTAACGTTAATGCCAAGTGGAATTAAATATCGTTTGATGGTTTATGATCAAACAAGTACGACATTGATAAAAGATGTCGAAGCGGTGTCGGGTACTAATCCCAATATTCAGGTCGACGGGGGAACGACCTACCGATGGATCGCAGTGTCGATTAATGAAGCAACCCTTCCAACAATCAGCAACAATACCATCTCAGCAGCCGCACTGGCCAATAAGGATGTGATATATGCGTCTGGCGTTATTACAGCTACTAAAGGACAAAATTACTTAAACATCACATTTCAACGTAAAACGACCCGATTGGATGTAGATATCGATTCGAGAGGGATATTTGGTGGAATCACCAATTTCGAATCACTAGACATAGGAACAGGTACTGGAGCGAACTTCACTAGTTTAATCCGCTCTGCAAATTTAAATATCCTGACCGGAACATGGTCTGGTCATACCGCAGTTACTCCAACAGCCAATGTAAGTCATATAACCAATAAAAATACTGCTACGGACAACTTTGTAAAAACATTATCTGTTTATACGGTAATTCCTACGGGCACAACCATTGCGGCTAATAGTTTAACCTTAAAGCCGATTTTTCAAATTGCAATGGATCCCCATGTACATTTTCTACCTACCAATACCAATGTGAAAACAAGAACGTATGGGGACAATAATACCTATCTAACTTTTAACAATGCGAGTTTCATGCCATTAGCAGGAGATCAATATCGGCTTGCAGCCCGTATGATAGAATCTCCTCTTCGGGTTGCAGGAATTTCCTGGGCACGGGCAGATCTATATTACGATTCGCGATCTGGAGCATTAGACCGCTATAAGTTTAGGCCAGATGCAGGTTCCATTCATTGGATAGATAATAGTAACGCAATGGATACGGAGAAAAACGGCTATTGGAATTGGATGTCGTTAACGCCAACTGGAACACCGGGGTCCGGTGATCCCTGTGCATTGGTTTATCCTGCCGGACTATGGCGAATGCCAAATTTGGATGAGATGACAACGCTTGCAAATCGAAAGAGTTCCCTCTATCAATGGGCCGTTACCAAGGAACAAAATTATATCAATTCAATCTATGGTTATAGCGGCGCAAATCAAATGTGGGCGCTAGATGAACTACAGTCAGCTTCCTATGGTAAGTTTAACGATTATTCGGATCATTTTATGCTGATGTTTAATGGTTACAGAAATTTAAACGGCGCACTTGCAAGCTCTAGAATGACATTATATCATAAGGTTAAGGCAACGTCAACAGGTGGGAACAGAGACGTATATGTATATATGTATTATCTTACTTCAGCTGAAAATGGAAACTTGGGACGTGTTCTATCACAAAGAGCTACCGTGTCTTACTTTGATAGTGTCACCCCTGATCTACCTTGGCAACATTCTTCAACGAAATTGGTTTCGTTAACTACAAGAGAGGTTGCCTCGCTAAATAAATTACAGGGATTCAACGTCCGCTGTGTACGAGCACAATAACGCAGCACAAAAATAGCGTTTCCTCTTATTTGGGGAGATGTTTCTAGCTGCAGTCGGCTAGAAACATCTTCCTTCCTAAAACAAATAAAATCTCAACATTCAACAAACAGCTGAAACATACATCCATTAATGCGTTGGAAAAAACAAGCGAATAACCGTTCCCTTACCTGGCTTACTGGAGAGATTAACAGTACCGTTCAAACGCTCCATCAACTCCTTTACCAATGAAAGCCCTATTCCCGATCCCTGCGCTTCAACAGTGTTGCTCGCACGCTCATGCGCTTTAAATACAAGCTCCAAATCTTCTTCCGGAATACCAATCCCATTATCTTCCAAATAATAGACAGTCCCTTTGCTCGTATTTTCACTATAGATAGCAAGATAATCCTGCTCTGTCTGCTTGGCGTATTTTACAGCATTAACAATCAAATTAAAAAAAATCTGATACACCACACCACAGTCTGCTTCCAGCTGGAGGAGATTCCCCAATCTAAACGCCAACTGCGATTCGGGGTAAATAAGCTTAGCTTCAGCAATCCATTCGACAAGTTTTTTATCCATCTCGATACATTCCCTAATGGGATTGACAGCACGTATTTTATTGATCTGCAGAGTTTGGTTAATGATAGACTGAATATTCTCTATCGCACCGCGCATATTTTCATACCATTTTTGCTGAACATGTTCCGGTAAACTGATATCCTTTTGACGCAACATATCGTTTCCCATCTTCAAAATAGACAATGGATTTTTTAAATCATGGGAAAGCGTATTGGACAAGAGATCCAATTTTCTATTGAAAGAGATTTGCTCCTTTTGGCTCTCCGCTTTCTCATAGGCAAGCTTTCTTTCGGTAACATCCCACGACGAGTGTAGTATAGCATAGGTATTTCCCTTCTCGTCCAGCAATGCTTTATACTCGAAATCAAAGTATCGTCTGATAATATTTTTGCCGGATACGATATCAGCTGGTGTATCCTTGGCCCGATAGCTAATTCCGGTTTTCCAAACATTTTTTAAAATAGATGAAAATCCTTCTTTTTCAAAACTGGGAAAGCAAGCACTTAAAGTACGTCCTATAATCGAGCTGTCTGCATGCCAAGTACGCAGCATCGCCTGATTGGCAAAGGCAATATTCAAGTCCGCACTATCATAGATAGCCGTAGCTAGCGGAGACTGCTCCAGTACCGAAAGCAAAAGGTGCTCATCAAAAGGCATAAACAAAAATTTAGTTTTCGTGTATCAATAAATATATGGGAATTCTAAACAAATTTACGCAACAGAAATAATGCCATTATTGCACTCCTTTACACAAAGAAAAATTAAAAAATAGCTGTAAAAAACGCATATACCAGTATCCTAACAAATTAGCCGCGCGCGCGGCCTGAGACAAATCAACAAAAGATTGAATGGATTGATATTGCGCATTCGCCGAAATTAGCAGTATTAGATAAACCAATTTATAAACCAAATTCACGATTACTCTTAATTCTCGCTGTCCACAAACGCGAATCTCGAGAAAATCAAACACATACTTCACGTAGTTTGAAAATCGGCAGAATTTAACCGAATGAATGATGAAAAAGTATAAAAAGCATTTCATGCACCTCAGCTTAGCTGTGATTTTCGGTCTCCTTTTTAATTCCTGCAAGGAAAAAGAAGGTGCTAGTGAAGATCCAGACAAAGGTATTTCAGGCAAGGCCGTTTTTACCGATTTTGCCCCTAAAAAAGGAGCAGTCCGCACAAGGCTGTATATTGAAGGAAGTAATTTCGGCAGCGATGTCAACAAAATCAAAGTCTTTATCGGTGAACAGGAACTCAAAGTTGTGGGATCAAATGGGAGTCAGATCTATTGCATGATCCCGCGGTACACCAGCTCTGGAAAAGTCAAAGTCGTCATCACCCGAAACTCCGGAGAAGCAGTCGAACATGTTTTCCCCGATGAATTTCAGTATGCCAAAAGTACCGCCGTCGGCACGCTTGTCGGTAATGTGGATGAAAACGGCAACTCATCCATTATAGATGGTAATTTTGATGAGGCAAGATTTGCCTATCCAGCGTATATAACCTACGAGCCCGAAAGCAATGCACTCTTCGTAACCGAACTGGACAGAGCCGTCCGCCGCGTAGACCTGCAAACCAAAACAGTCTCCACACTAATTACCAATGGACAGGCCGGTTTCACAAAAATGCAGACGACTACATTAAGTGCTAATACCGATACCTTATTCCTCACCGATGACAACCAGAATCTGACAGCCAGAACCAAGGTCGCCATTGCCTATTCCCTCCGCTCCGAAAACTACCGCCGGGTACATCCTTATCTCTATGATCCTGCCGCCTATTCATGCGCCCCACACCCCATTCACAATAACATGTTCTACAATGGCTACGCAGGTATAGCTATCAAAAAGGCTATATTTGACCCCTTACTCAACGAACTCGGACCCAAGGAGCTCTTTAAAATTGGCGGAAATACAAATAGCAGCTCGCTGATCTTTTTTCATCCAACAGGCAACTATGCATACATCGTTTCCTACGGCTGTATCTATAAAAGCGTGTACGACTGGACGACCCGAGAACTGCAACCACCCATTATCTTTGCCGGTAGTCCTACAGCCAAAGGCGATGTCGATGCCATCGGCACTTCTGCCCGAATCGAGCGTGCCTATCAAGGTGTATTCGTAAAAAACCCCGACTATGCAGGACAGGCCGATGAATATGATTTTTACTTCTGCGACCAATACAATCAAAGTATCCGAACGTTAGCCCCCACAGCTGTGGTCAGCACTTTCGCAGGTAAAGGTAGCCCCACCCCCGATGGTAGTAAAGGCGGCTATATTGATGGTGATCCGCGCAAGGAAGCCCGGTTTGCCGATCCCACAGGAATTGCCTACGATGAAGAACGTAAGATATTTTACATCGCCGAGCGCAATAATAAACGCATCCGCACCATATCGATCGAGTAGCGAAATCTAAAATATACAGACAGATCCATTACGTACGCTATCACCTAAAGATTGCGCCCCAAAGGCGTATTGACCAATAATAAACCAATGAAAAAAAGAATTCTATTGCTCCTACTGGCGCTGATCGCCGTTAAGCTCAACCATGCTCAGAATGGCTCGCGCATTCCGGTCACCATCACCGGAACTGTCAGCAACAAGGCGAAGGAACCGCTTAGCGGCGTCACGGTAACCATAAAGGACCAACCCGGACTTGGAACAGCCACCGACAACAAAGGAAACTATACCATCAAAGCATCCAAATACCAATGGTTGGTATTTGCCATGCTCGGTTACGAAAAACAGGAAATATTAATCAAGGATGACCTCAAAATAGATATCCTGCTAAAAGAAGCAGACCATAGAGCGATGGACGAGGTTATCGTCACCGCCCTCGGACCACAAAAGAAAGCCACAGTCACCGGTGCAGTCACTACCGTCGACCTTTCGCAACTAAAGACTCCAACCTCGAGTATCACCAATGCACTGGCAGGAAATGTAGCCGGTGTAATGGCCATGCAGTCTAGCGGCCAGCCCGGAAGCAACATGTCCGAATTCTGGATAAGGGGTATCTCCACATTTGGCGCCGGCACTTCCGCTTTAATCCTTGTCGACGGATTCGAGCGTAGCCTTAACGAAATCAGTATCGAGGACATCGAATCATTTTCGATTCTGAAAGATGCCTCCACAACCGCGATATATGGTTCCAGGGGTGCCAATGGTGTTGTCCTCATCACCACAAAAAAAGGGAAAACAGATCGCGTGAGCATCAACGGCAAACACGAGGCCTCCTATAATACACGAACGTTTACGCCGAGTTATGTCGATGGACATACCTATGCAAGCCTCATGAATGAATCACGCATCACCCGCAACGAAGAGCCTTTTTACAACAACGAGGAACTCTTCCTTATCAAAAATCGACTCGATCCTGATTTATATCCCGACATCAATTGGATGGATATGTTTTTAAAGGACGGTGCCTTTACACAACGTAGCTCGCTCAATTTCGACGGTGGCGGTTCACTGGCAAGATACTTTGTTTCCGGAAGTTACATCAATGAAGGCGGAATGTACGAAACCGACGAAAACCTCAAGAATTATAATACCAACGCCAATTATAAAAGATGGAATTACCGCGCCAATATCGATATGAACCTCACCAAATCCACTTTGCTACGCGTGGGTATCAGCGGTTCGCTGGGCAAACAGAACCTCCCCGGTGGCACCTATGATGAAATCTGGGCTTCACTCATGGGGCAGAACCCCATTTCTATTCCTATTAAATACAGCGATGGACGTGTTGCATCCAGAGGTGGAGCAGAAAGGCAGAACCCCTGGGTGTTGATCACACAGCAGGGATATATTGAAAATTGGGCAAACAAATTGCAAACCAACGTTACACTAGAGCAAAACCTAGATGTGCTGACCAAGGGATTACGTTTTGTTGGACGCTTCGGTTACGACATCAACAACAACAATAATATCCGCAGGATGAAGTGGCCAGAAGGTTGGATGGCCGAACGGCTGCGCAACTCCGACGGTGAACTTGTACTTAAAAGAACAATTACAGAGCAGCTCCTCACCCAGCGCTCCAGTGCCACTGGCGACCGTTTTGAAACCATGCAAGGTGAATTGCACTATAACAAACAACTCAAAGATCATACCCTCGGTGGAGTAGTACAGTATACACAAGAAAAACGCGTTAACACCTCCAATTATGGCGAGGATATCATGCAGGGCATAGAACGCCGAAATCAGCGGCTCGCAGGTCGGTTTACGTATGGCTACCAGTCGCGCTACTTCTTCGACTTCAATTTCGGCTATAACGGATCGGAGAATTTCGCTAAAGGCCATCAGTTCGACCTCTTTCCAGCCGTCTCCGGAGCATGGAATATAGCCGAAGAAAAGTTCATCAAAGAGCGGCTTAGCTGGATGAATATGCTCAAGATCAGGTACTCCTTTGGTAAGGTCGGCAACGACGCCATGCCCGTAAGGTTCCCGTATCTCGCTTCTTTCAGCACCGATGAAACTCTCGGCTACAATTGGGGCGATATCGAAAGCAAAAATCTCTACCCCGGACTCACCTATTCCCGTATAGCCTCCAATTCCATTACCTGGGAAATTGCCACCAAACACGACCTCGGACTTGATTTTTCTTTTTTCAATGACAAATTCGGTGGACAGCTCGACTACTTTCATGAACAACGTGATGGAATATACATGGAACGTAAATATATCCCCTTTGTGGTCGGCCTACAAGGACAAGATCCCAGAGCCAACGTCGGTTCTACACGATCCGAAGGCTTTGACGGTCAGATACGGTTTACCCAAAAGATCAATCAGCTCAGTCTAACGGCGCGCGGCACCATGACCTACAGTAAAAACACCATCCTCGAAGCCGACGATCAGTTCAGCAACTACCCATACACCACCCTTTCAGGCTTTCGGGTCAATCAAAACAAAGGGCTCATCGCCTTAGGACTTTTTAAAGACTATGAAGATATCCGAAACAGTGCCACCCAAAACTTTGGCCGTACCGCCCCGGGAGATATTAAATACAAAGATATTAATGGCGATGGGAAAATCGACGATACCGATATCTTACCCATCGGCGCTACGCGTTATCCTAACCTCGTCTATGGCTTTGGCTTATCAGCAAACTACAAATCATTTGATGCCAGCGTACATTTCCAGGGTGCCGGAAAATCCTCCTTCTTTATCAATGGGTATACCGTATACCCATTCAGCCAGGGCGACTGGGGAAATATACTGACCGATGTGGTCGAATCAAACCGCTGGATACTTGGCGTCAACGAAGATGTAAACGCTCAATACCCCAGACTCAGTTACGGTGGTAGCGCCAATAACTACCGCGCTTCAACCTATTGGCTCCGCGAGAGTTCGTATCTACGGTTAAAAACCCTCGATATAGGATATGCCATACCCAACGGATTCACAAAAAGAATAGGCATCAAATCGGCACGGCTCTATGCCATGGGCACCAACTTGCTGACCTTCTCCAAATTTAAATTGTGGGACCCCGAGATGAACAGTTCCAATGGCCAAGCCTATCCACTGGCCAAAACAATCACCCTCGGACTTACCATCAACCTTTAACGATAGAAACATGAAGAAAATAACACTACTCGCACCCTTGCTGCTCAGCGTCAGTTTATGTCTATCCATCAGCTCCTGCTCCAAATACCTGGATGTCGAGCATTTTTTTGATGACCGACAGAGCGAAGATCGCATCTTTAAAAGCAAGGATTATACGGAGCAATGGCTCGGAAACTGTTACAACAAACTATTGGACTACAACCTCGAAATGGGCCACCGAAATTATACCATCTCCAACTACTCGGACGATATGTTCTACAATGAATCCGCCGGAGGCAACGGCGATGAGTACCGGCGATTCAAATTTGGAGAGTACGATTATACCTGGCAGCGCCAATCGTGGGCACAGTCGTATGGCGGAATCCGTCAAGCCTCAGTCATGATACATAGCATGGCTGAAGGCGGAACTTTCACGCCAAAACAGGTAGCAGATTATAAGGCGCAGGCACGCTTTATCCGTGCCTACCTGTACTGGCTACTCCTACGCAAGTATGGTCCAGTACCGATTATGCCAGATAAAGGTGTAGACTACGACGAAAGCTATGACAAACTAGCCTACCCGCGCAACACCTACGATGAAGTCGCCACCTTTATTGCCGAAGAAATGGCCCTGGCAGCGCAAGATCTGCCCTTGAAGCGTGACAACCGCAACATCGCCCGTCCTACACGTGGAGCAGCATTGGCCACACGCGCCAAAGCATTATTGTTTGCGGCAAGCCCCCTGGCCAATGGTAATGCAGAAATGAGTGACTTTACGGATGATAAAGGCCGGGCGCTAATTTCGGCACAATACAGCGAAGAAAAATGGGCCCGTGCAGCAGCGGCGGCCAAAGATGTGATCGATTTAAATGCATACAAGCTGTATACAGCCGATTTTAAAGCCAAAGGTACTACCGACTATCCAGCCACCATCACCCCCCCACATCATCCCGAATACTCCGAAAAGAACTTTCCCGAAGGATGGGCCAATATTGATCCCTTCGAATCTTATCGCGCCGTATTTAACGGTGATCTATATGCGGCCGAAAATCCAGAAATGATCTTCACCAGAGGCGAAAATCAAACGGATGAAAACCACGGCATTATCGCGCTGACAAGGCATCAGATGCCCCAGGTGGGCGGCGGATACAACTGCCATGGCATTACCTTAAAACAGTGTGATGCCTACACCATGAATGACGGAACCACATTTAATAGACAGCAAATCCGGCAGAAATACGGAACAAATATGTTTGTGCAGAAGGCTGAACTCGATCAATTCAAGCCACTCCTGGAAAATGTGTGGAAAGATTTTGCCCATCGTGAACCGCGATTTTACGCTTCAGTGGCCTATAGTGGTACGCTGTGGACCATGTCTAGCGCCACCTCCAACTTATCCAATGTCACCAACAAGCAGATCTTCTATTATCGGGGTGAAAATGAGGGCATGATTAATGGAGACCGCTGGCTACCTACGGGGATAGGCATGATGAAATTTGTCAACCCAAAAGATAATGCCACAGGCAATGGCGGCAAGATATACCCCAAAGTGGAGATTGCCATACGGTATGCCGACCTCCTACTCATGTATGCCGAAGCGCTCAATGAGATCAATGGTTCCTATATGGTTGCTAGCTGGGACGGCAAAACTACACATCAGATCACTCGAAATATCGATCAGATGAAAAACAGTATAGGTATGGTCCGTATCCGCGCCGGAGTGCCCAATTATGACAACGCCATATATACCGATCAGGCAGCGTTACGCCGCCAAATCAAAGGTGAGCGGCAGATCGAATTGCTGGGCGAAAATCAGCGCTACTATGACTTACGCCGATGGAAAGATGCTCCAATAGATGAAGCACAACAGATCTACGGCTACAATGTGTATATGACCAAAGACAATGCCGACCTATTCTATACCCCTGTGCGCGTACCACAACTCCAGACTATATTTTCTAAAAAAATGTACTTCTGGCCCGTCGACTGGGATGAGCTCCGCAAAAACAGACGCATGACGCAGGCACCGGGATGGCCTTCTTTCGATTAGTTAAACCAGCCAAAAAGAATTAGATAGAAAATACCGCAATCGACATTGCATACTTATTTAAGCATTTAAAAAAAAACACATGAAAAATCCTTATATCTATATTTTAACCCTAGTCTTGGCCTTGTTCCAAACGGGGTGCAACGATGAATGGGAGGAAGAACTCTATACACAGATGGTGTCTTTTAAAGCCCCAATTGGAAGTGAGGGTGTATCTGAAGTGTATCTGCGCTACAACAAGACCGGCGAAGTTACCTACAAATTGCCTATCATACTGAGCGGCTCCCGCGAGAACGACAAAGACCGCTATGTCAAGGTAGCTGTAGATAGCGATACACTAGCCACTTTTAACCAGGAAAAATATCAGTACCGCAAAGACTTATATTTTAAACAGCTTCCCGAACAGTTTTTTGAACTGCCCAAGGAGAGCTGCCTGATTCCCAAAGGAGCACATACCGAAAATTATCCGATCAAATTTAAATTTGACAACCTCGATCTTGTCGAACGCTATGTACTTCCACTGTCCATTCAGGAAGACCCCTCCTATGTGACCAACAAGCGCAAAGGATGGCGCAAAGCATTGCTCTATGTCAAACCGTTTAATAATTATTCGGGCAATTATTCAGCCACATCCATGAATGTCTATGCCGACGGGCAAACTAAAAACCCACTTGTATCTAGCGTCAGAACATCGTGGGTGGTAGACGAAAAAGCAGTATTTTTCTACGCCGGAGTGCTGGAAGAGAAATCAGAAGATCGTAGCCGTTACAAGATTATCATGGAGTTTATGGAACCCTCGGAAGATGTTAACGGTATCAAATCGGGTACCCTTCATGTGTATGCCGCCGACAAATCCATCAACTTTGAAATGCTCGGGCAGCCTACGTACCAATTAAGGGAAATCGCAGATGCCACCAAAAAATATTTGGTCAAACAGTACTGCACCGTCAACCTAAAATACAAATATGACGATATCACCACCATGCCCGGTGTGCCCGTGCGCTACCGCGCAGAAGGAAGCATGACAATGGAACGATCACGCAACACCCTTATTCCCGATGAAGACCAAGCCATACAGTGGTAGCATACATCCGGGCAAATGCTGATCAAACAAACGATGCAATCCAATTGAAAATCTTTAAACAAACACTTCCATGAAAAGAATGACCGTGACCTTTTATTTTATGATGAGCAGCATGTTATGGGTATCTGCCTGTCAAAAAACCAATCCTACAAACGAGTTAGAGCCCATCCCAAAAAGCAATACCCAACCTGTAGATTCTACTGCAGACGATACAGTAGTGGTAGATAGTACCTTCTCCAATCCACTCATGCCCGGAGGTCCCGACCCCTGGGTAATCCAAAAAGATGGTACTTACTATTATACCTATACTCAGGGAAGCAAGCTCGTTATCCTCGAAACCAAAAGCATGTCCGAACTCGCCTCCGCACGTCGATATGAAGTCTATACCCCTCCTGCAGATCAGCCCTATTCAAAAAATTTATGGGCACCCGAATTGCATGAAATCGATGGTAAATGGTACTTCTATTTTGCGGCAGATAATGGCAGCAATGCCAACCACAGAATGTATGTGCTCGAAAATTCTTCTCCCACCCCCGTTCAGGGCAACTGGGAAATGAAAGGTAAGATTTCCGATAGCACAAGCGAATGGGCCATTGACGGAACCATTTTGCGGCATGACGGAAAGATGTATATGATCTGGTCGGGCGGGAATGCCGGCGCACCGCCTCAAAACATTTATATAGCGCCCATGAGCAACCCCTGGACAATCTCAGGACCAAAGGTCATGATTGCCACGCCCACCTACGCATGGGAGAAAAACGGAAATCCAATCAACGAAGGCCCCCAGGTGTTGATCAATCCACAGGGCAAAGTCTATATCGTCTATTCAGGCAGCGGTTACTGGTCCGACGGCTATTGCCTAGGCCTACTCGCGCTAAAAGATGACGGAGACCCACTACAGGCAGCAGATTGGACAAAACGCAACCATCCCGTATTTTCCATGAGACCCGAAAGTAGCATTTATGGTCCCGGACACAACGGTTTTTTTAAATCTCCTGATGGAAAAGAAAACTGGATGATTTATCACGCACGAAATGTAGCCAACGACGGCAATGCCACACGCAGACCCTACATCCAGCGATTTTCCTGGCATACAGATGGCTCCCCAAACTTCGGTCTACCGGCCAATCCTGCACTCAAACAAAAGCGTCCAGCAGGAGAAAAATGGCGGAAAATATATTCCAAGAAAGGGTGGACGGTCGCTGGCTTCAGTTCCGAAGAACCCAATAACAACCGGGTGGCTGCCGCAGTGATCGATGACAATATCAACTCCATATGGATAACCCGCTATTCAGTCAATCCAACAAAGTACCCCGACCATTACCTTACCATCGACATCGGAGCAGCCCAACCCGTAGATGGTTTTGTAATCCATCAAAAAGATGGCGACAGAAAGATCAAAGAATTGGAAATTCATGTCGGCAATGACAATCAAAACTGGGAAAACCTGGGCACCTTTACCTTGAGCGATGTCAATCTCCTGCGGCAGTTTATCGACCTTGCACAGACCAAGCAATTTCGCTATTTCAAACTTATCCCTAAGTCAGGGTACGACAATCAACAGCAACCCGGCCTGGCGGAAGTAGGCATATTCCGCAATAGTGATTAATATACCCTAAATGATGTTTACTGAAACTATAGGGGCAGTCCAAAATTATTGGATTGCCCCTTTTTAATCCCCTATAGTTATATTGAATCATGATCTCGGCATTGACTTCAGGTAAGCCGATGGAGATACCTTATAATATTTTTGGAAGTTCTTATTAAAGATACTCTGTGAACTATACCCTACTAGGGTTGCGATCTGCTGTAAACTATATTCATTTTGCGCCATGAGTTCAGTCGCTTTCTTTAAACGCGTTTTATCGACAAGCTCCTTGGGCGAAAGCGCAGAAAGCTGCTTTATTTTTCGGTAAAATGTAGGCCGGCTCATCAACATATGTTCAGCAAGTTCATCAATACCAAGTTCCGGATACCTAAAGTTTTTTTTGATATAAGCATCCAGCTTGTGCAAAAACTCAGCGTCCAGCTTCGATGGCGCAAGCAAACGGACATCTTCAAACGGAGCATGAGCAAAATGAGTTTTTACATTGACCCTATTTCTTAGCAGATTGTCTACCTGCACCAATAAAAGCTCCAAAGGAAAAGGTTTCTGTACATACGCATCGGCCCCTACTTCAAGCCCCTCAATATGCGCCGTATAGCTATTTTTCGAAGTCAGCAATAGTACCGGTATATGGCAATAGTTGAGATTCGATTTGATGAATTTACAGAGTTCAAAACCGTCTATTCCCGGCATCATAATATCCGAGATGACCAGATCAATCATTTCGCTATCCAAGATAAGTTTTGCACTTTCACCATTGTCAGCGGTGTGTGTGCAATAATTTTCATTCAATTCTTCAGACAAGAATTCCAGAATTTCTAAATTGTCGTCAATAATCAATATGTGCTGTCTCATAATTATTTGATTTTTTTCCAACTGCTAAGTTCAAACTCCCTTTCCTGCCGTAGCGGCAGCACCAATTCAAATACAACAAGGCTACCGCCACTTTCAATAAGCTGGAGCGTACCCTTATGCAGCTCGCTGAGCGACTTGGCCAGCGAAAGACCAATCCCGGTTCCAAATCCAAGACTATTTTCTAGCCTAAAAAACGGCTCAAAGATCTTTTTTGCATATTTATCAGGAATAGGTTCACTATCATTTTCCACCGCAATGTTAAAGCTATTTTTCTCGATATCTGGATCTGCCAGGTGCACATTCACGTACGTAAGACCATATTTAATAGCATTAGAGAGTAGATTGTTCAATATTTTTACCGTGGCTTCACGGTCGACAAAAGCGATGACATCATCCTTGGGATAAGTACTGTTCAAACGGATATTATTCTGTTCGGCGATCTGTTCAAAAGAAGAAGTCACTTCCTTTAATAAGTCAACAATATTTGTTTTCACAAAATTGAGCCCAAATTGATGCAATTCTGTTTTTCTAAAATCCAACAATTCCGCTGTCAGTTCGGTCAGTCTCAATGTATTTTTTTCAACCTGCAACAAGTTTTTACGAATAGTGTCACCATCCGTAATCTTTCGTAACATACCCTGCACCCGCCCGAGGATCAACGTTAATGGGGTTTGTATTTCATGCGTGATATGCGTAAAAAACTCAATTTTAGCCGCATAAATTTCACGCTCCTTTTCATGTTCAAACCGCATAAGTTTCGCTGCATTTTTTCGAATAGTCCATCGATGGTAATATAAAGCGATCAAAACCAAAAGCACGATTACCAGTAAAGTATAAAAGCTGTATGCGGCAAAGGTTTTCCAAAATGGCGGCTTTATAATAATGACAACCCTACGTTCAATACTCCTCCAGCTGCCTGTATTACTTTTCGCCCGCACAGTGAAAATATATTTGCCCGGTTGTATATCCGTAAAATAGGCCTTTCTATTGCTGGCAAGAATTGTTCGTTTTTGAGCTAACCCTTCCAGCATATATTCATATCTGGTAACCGCCGGAGAAGCATAATTGAGCGCAGCAAATTCGATACTGAAGTTATTTTGGTTATAAGCTAAACATATACTGTCGAGATACACTACCGAACGTTTGATGGGGCTTTTATCCATACCAGGATGGATAGCTTTATTATCTATCTCCAGGCCAGTAATAAATAAAGCCGGGCGCGGTCCAGTGTTTAAAAAATCTTTGGGGTCAAAGGCGATCAGCCCTTTTACTGACCCAAAATACAAGCTACCAGACCGGTCTTTGTAAGCCGAACAAAAATTAAACTGATCAGTGATCAATCCATTGGCTTGATGATAGTTTCTAAAGGTCTCCGTTTTGATATCCAGACACAAAAGCCCCTTTAAAGAACTTATCCAAAGGTTTTGAAAATCATCTTCCAGTATACTAAAATACACATTGGTCGGAAATCCCGCTGCAGTATCGTATCTTTTAGTTGACGTTCGGTCTCGACTTAAGCGGATCAGCCCACCACCTTCCGTCGCAAACCACATCGACCCCATGCTATCTTCGTGGATACCATATACCGGAAATTCGGGAATCTGACCTGTTTTAGTACTGCTCCCAAATCGGATATTCCCCTGTACACCCGATTTGGGATGATAGTAATAAACACCGTTCGACATGGTGCCCACCCAAATAAATCCATTTCTATCCTCCCGGATGCTCAGCACATAAGGACGGCCAGGGATATGATTGATGCGATCAAAAGTCTTTCTTTTGAGGTCGTACCTGAACAGGCCGGCGTTCTCATCATAAGCTGTACCCACTAATATCGTGCTGTCACTTGTCTGAAAGATGCTCAAAACAAAATCGTTGCCAGATTCAGCGGGCAGACCGATAGCACGATGCTGCTGACGGATTAGCCCTGTCCGGATGTCCATAATCTCCAATCCCCGATGAAAGGGCCCCACCAGAAGATCATTTCCCACAGCGAGCAGACCGTGGATATTCGGATAGGAAAGTGCATTTTCACCTGTTGTTGGATAGTGCTTAAAAAGTTGCCTTTGTGGATCAAACCTATTGAGACCGGCATCTTCCGTGCCAATCCAGAGTTGACCATCCCGATCAGGAACTAGCTCACGGACAGCATATCCCGATATCGAATTCTGTCCCACAATAGGATAGTATTTCCGAAAACGTGCGTTTTCAAGCGAGCAATAGTTCAGCCCACCAAAAAAAGTACCCAACCACATCCCCCCGCTTTTATCTTTGCACACCTTATATACCGCGTTATCCGTCATCGCATACGGGTCATCAGCGCGCTTGCCGAGGTGGCGGCATTTTTTGATGTTGGGATTATAGATATATACTCCAGATTCTGTTGCGACCCAATAATCGCCATTATTTCCCTTACAGATATCCCGTACAAAAATAGCGTTATCGCCCTTTACACTATGCACAATCGTCGCCGTTGTTCGCTTATCCAAATCATAGCGCTTAAGCCCAGACCCAAAATATCCAACGAGCACAGCACCGTCATCAAGCGGAAAAATAGCACTAATGGTATTCATATTTGAAGGCCTGTTCAAGTTCACCGTTTTCATGGTTTTCACAAGCACCCCACGCGGGTCGAAAATACGAATTTCGCCCTGCTTATTACCCGTCCACAGATTTTTGGCACCATCCAAAAATAAAGCCGTAGTCTGCACCTGATAATTTTTGACCACGTTCTTTTTTATGCTATAGCGCCATAGCGACGAATTGGCGATAAACCAGATATCATCCCCATTGGCTATGACCTGTTCGATATATAGCTGAGGGATCAGGTCTATTGGCGATATCACCTCACCAATGGTATCGTACCGGTACATTCCCTTTCCTGTGCCAATCCATAGTATTCCTGGCTGCCCTTCGGTCAAGGTATTGATTACATTGTTGCCGATGTTATTAAAAGGATCATTTTTATTTTCGCAAAGCTTAAAATTGTAGCCGTCAAATCTGCACAGACCTGCACGTGTACCTACCCACATAAAGCCTTTGCCATCCTGCAAGATGGAGCGAACAGCCTGATGAGGAAGTCCATCCTGCGTCTGATAGTGCTTGAAATAATATTGGGCATGACAAACAACCACGCTAAACTGCAGGATCAGCCAAACAAAAAAAGTAGGATAAGACATAATCTATGTTGGCAATCGGTTCTTTCAAATATAATCAAATGTACCAAAAAATGACAAGAGCAAATGTGATGACACTGCGGACAGCAGATAGCTGTGTCAAACAAAAAATGGGACAGGACGGTTTAAATCAAGAAATTGTTAGCTAAGTCTATTTACTTTGAGACAAAACGACAAAAGATTGAGCAAAAATGGAATGAAATTTTGACTTCTTTTGAAGAATTTAACACCAATTATACATGACGATGAAAAGATCACTTCCCCTATTGTTATTTATCCTACTATTATCTTTTGTGTTAAAGGGACAGACCGTAATACAAAATCCTTTACCAATCGCTTTCGGTGATCCTTTCGTCCTGACGGATTCCGATGGGAAATATTATATGTATGGCACCGGCGGCGATGTAGACAAAGGCTTTGGAGCCTATTCATCCACCAACCTGCAGGACTGGACCTTTGAAGGGCAGGTTTATCATCACGACAATAAAAATGGCTGGGGAATAGACGCATTTTGGGCCCCTGAAGTATACCTGCGGAATGGCCGTTACTACATGCTGTACAGTGCGCAATGGAAAGATAACCCGACGCAAGAACTTGAGAATTTCAGAATCGGTGTCGCCGTATCAGATAAGCCCACGGGGCCATTTATCGACTGCTATGACCGGCCAATTTTTGATCCCGGCTATCCTATTATCGATGCCAACCTTTGGTTTGAAGATGGCCGGGTTTACCTCTATTATTCCAGATGCTGCTACAAACATCCGGTCGAAAGTGAGGTGGCCACCTGGGCGAAAAACAAAGGCTGGTATGACAAAGTGGAAGAAAGCTGGGTGTATGGTGTAGAAATTAAACCTGATTTTTCCGGTATCATTGGCGAGCCAAAGTTACTGTTGCGTCCGCCACTAAAAATGGGTGTTTCCGACGATTGGGAGAGCAGATCGGTAACCAGCAGAGAGGTAAATCGGCGGTGGACAGAAGGCTCTTATCTCTTTAAAGAAGGCCACACGTATTACATGATGTATTCAGCAAACAATTTCGATGGCAAAAATTATGCAATTGGTTATGCCACTTCGAAAAGTCCATTAGGTCCATTTAAAAAAGCGTCAAACAATCCCATTTTACAAAAAAACGGGCTGGTAACAGGTACTGGTCACAATAGTATGGCCTATTCGCGGGATGGCAAGCAGCGGTATTGTGTCTATCATGGCCGCACCGAAGCAACAGGGCATCAACGACTGGTTTTTATAGACCCGATGGAAATTACAGATGACGGCAAACTCATTGTACATGGGCCAACAATAAAAAAGTGATAGACACAAAAAAGCGATGTATTTCCTACAGTAGAAATACATCGCTTATATAAAGACAAAATCTCTTATTAACTAATCTTAAAAACCATGCACCTATTAGATCTTAGATCAAAATGACTAAACCATTTTAAGTTTCTCAATTTCTTCAATAGAAAGACCGGTAATATCACTAACATCCGCTTTGTTATAGCCCTTCGCTAGCATCTTTCGAGCAGATTCCAAAGCCTGTTTATGCTCTCCTTCCGCGAGACCTTCAAAAGATTTCATGCGTTGTCTTATCACATAATGCGACATCATAGAAATAAGGACGATCAGTCTTCCGCAAAAGAAAAGCCTCATTCTCCCCATGTAGTTTGAATTCTAAAACCCCTATAAAATAAATCACAGGTAAACAGTAATCATTACTCTTCTTCCCCTTTAACAATTGCTTATTAATCAAACGTGACGTATAATAGATAGCGCGATCCTTGAAATATTCCTGAAATAATTGCTGCATCTCTATAATAAATATCTCTCCATCTGTACCGACACAATGTAAATCAAAAACAACCCTTCGCATATCTTCTTGATCACCGTCATACGCTATAGACTTATAAAATAAATCGGAAATTATTTTCTCACCTTCAAATAAGCTATTGAGGAATTCGATTAAAAGAATCTTATTTTCCTCTCGCCCGAAATAAAGCTTCCAGCCAAAGTCAGTACTGGGATCAACATATTTACCAATAAATTTTAATCTTGACATGATCATTTAAGTTTTTGGTTATTAATACAAATATAATAATAAAAAAACTAAAATATTTAGTAAAAGTTTATATATATATTCCCTTTATTTGGGCCATTCCAAAACATGTTTTTAATTAAGTACGCTCATTACATTTACAGCCAAGCCAACAGTTCAGGACAGTTGATTAAAAAATTACCGCTATCATTACCCAACAAACCTGTTACAAAACGATTCTTTAATGGAATATCGTCCACATACAATAGTGGATAATACGAACTTGTTCAGGCTTGCACGATAACCAATTAATCTGCCTTAAAACGCTTTTTAAAACCTATTATAAACAAGTTAAATGTATGAATTATCGATTTTTCAAAAAATCCGTGCTAAAGCGGAGTATCAAGCTTCTTTACCCCCTGCTTGCGCTCTCGCCAGCTCCGGTTTTTGCATTACCAACAACAAATTCGCCACGTTTATTATCCACAAAATTTGCCGGTGTCACCGGTCGTGTGCTTGATCAAGACGGCAAGCCCGTCCACGGCGCAACTATTCTGGTTAAAGGCAGCAAAGCCGGCGTAAAAACAGGAGAAGATGGCGTGTTCCATATCAACCTTCCTGCAGACAATACAGTTATTGTTGTGAGCTATGTGGGCTATAAAGTACAAGAAATAGACACGAAAGGCAAAACCAATATCACAATCCGACTCGAATCCAATACCAGCATAGATGAGGTTGTCGTGGTCGGATACGGCACAAAAAAACGACGCGAAGTCTTGGGGGCCGTGGCCTCTGTCGACCCAAAAGAAATCCAGGACATCCCGGCAGCCAACATTGCCGCAGCCTTACGCGACCGCGTTGCAGGATTGGGCGTCAGTGAGTCTTCGGGCAGGCCAGGCGCAGCAGTTACCCTTAACGTTCGTAATGCTTTCGCCTCAGACCAAGCCAAATTGCAAGGAGTAACCAATGAGCCACTGTATGTTATTGACGGTATTATTTCATCATCCGATGTCTTTGAAAACCTGGATGCATCCATGGTAGAAAACATTTCGATTCTTAAAGACGCATCGGCAGCCATTTATGGTGCCTCCGGAGCAAAAGGGGTTATCCTCGTCACCACCAAGAGAGGGCAAGTAGGAAAGACACAGCTCACCTACAACGGTTACCTCGGTATCTCAGACGCTACCGTGAAGCCAAAAATGCTTTCAGCCTATCAACACGCCAAATTATTGAACGAAACCTACACACTCAATAATGCCCAACCCACAGACTTCTTTTCGGATGAAGACTTAGCTTATTTAAAAACAAATCCGTATAAAAGCTGGTATGACGAACTTTGGAAACCCTCTAAAATGGAACGCCATAACCTATCCATTTCCGGCGGAAGTGAAAAGATAACCTTCTTTGCAGGCGGAAGCTATCAAAAAGAAGACGGTAACTATGCAGGTATGAGCCAACAGAAATACTCCTTCCGATCCGGCTTCAACACACAAATTATTGATGGTTTAAAAGCTGATGTTGCGTTTAATGTAAACAATACAAAGACCAATAGCCAAAATAGCCTATCCGACGACCGCGATCAAAACTTCTATCAAACCCTGATTACGACGCCGCAATGGGTACCCATACAGATCGATGGCCTACCGGTAAACTTCAGTAACATCAATGCCAATAGCAATACCAATCCACTGGCAATTATCAACTCAGGCTATTACCAAAAACGCAGTAACGCAAATTATAGCATTAACGCCTCCCTAAACTATGCGCCAGAATACCTCAAAGGATTCAGTGCCCGCGTACAGATCTCCAATTCGGGAACATCTTCCAGTGGCCAAGAATACCTCCCAGCTTACGATCTATACGAGTTTGTACGCACAGGCAACAACAACAAGCTCTACACCAACACCGTAGACAAAGTGTTTCGTATGGATGGTAGCAAGACAAGGATTTTACCATCCTTGGGCAAAGGAAATAGTTACCAGGGAAATATCGTATTACAATATGGAAATACTTTTGGAAAGCATAGTCTTGACCTCATGGTGGGTGCAGAACAGTCGGCTTCCAATGCAGAAGGATTATCAGCTTACTGGACCAATCAGCAGCTGCTAAATTTAGATGAATATTGGGCATTTGACCAATCAACTTTCACGCGGTCCGACCGTTCAATTACCGAAGCCGTCAAACGATCCTTCTTTGGACGGCTCAATTACGATTACAAGAAAAAGTATCTCCTTGAGGTGATTACACGTGTAGATGCCTCCTCCAATTTTGCGAAAGGTAATATCTGGGGGGTATTCCCCACGGTAGCGACGGGTTGGGTGGTCAGTGATGAACAATTTTTTAAAGACCTCAATTATATCAGCTACTTAAAATTACGAGCCAACTATGGACTGGTAGGTGAAGATCGCGTATTAGCACGACTATGGCAAGAACGGTTCAGTGTCGACCTCGTCAATACAGGCTATCTCTACGGCGAAACACCCGTCGCATCACTCAACCCAACCATTATTGCCAATCCCGATATCTCCTGGGAGAAACACCGTACGTTTAACTTCGGAATAGAATCCCGCTGGTTTGACAACAAACTGAGCTTTGGGTTCGAATACTATCTCCGAAACTCGTACGATGTATTTGACAAAGGTAACGACGAGAATTTCCCGATGTACGCCGGATTCAAAGCTCCAGTCGTCAACTACCAGAAACGAAGAGGCTGGGGTACCGAATTTTCCTTGGGATACCAAAACACCTTCTCCAACGGATTCAAACTTTCCACAAATATGAACTTTGGCTATTCGGCAAGCTACACCACCCAAATGTATTTCAACAAATTCCAACTATGGGATTTCTCCTATCCAGACTGGAAGGTGGAAATGGGGACAGACTCCCGTAAATACAACAGTTCAAATTATGGACTGATCTATCAAGATATGTTGCGCACACAACAGGAAGTCGATAATTTCTTGGTCAAAAACCCCAACTATACCATCGATGGCAAAGTACCGCAGGTCGGCTGGACCATATACGAAGACACCAATGGCGATGGGAAGATCACCGAAAAAGACCTAACCACCATGTTTGATAATACATCGCCGGTTTTTTCAACAGGGATCACCGTTGGCTTGGCTTATAAATCATTCTCCTTAAACACCAATTTCAGGGCCGTATTTGGCGGAAAAGCATTTTATGAGTCCCAAGCCATGACCGCTCCTACTGCATTCGTGAATGTTCCGAGTTTTTGGGAAGACCATTGGTCGCTGGAAAACCCCAATGGAAAATTCCCACGATATGACGATGCTGCAATGATGAAAAAGTGGAATTCTACCTTTTGGGCAGAAGATGCCACAACCATCCGGATCAACAATATGGTGTTCAACTGGAGTGTCCCTAAAACCTTTACAGATAAGATCAATGTACGCTCGCTCAAGCTGATGCTGTCGGGTAATAACCTATGGACGATTGTCGCACCATTTAAACACCGCGACCCCTATTCCTCTTCCTTGTACAATTACCCCACAATCCGTACGATTTCCTTTGGTTTAAACTTTGGTATTTAAAATTTAAAGACATGAAAAGACATTTTACATACATAATCGCCTTATTGGTGGCGTCGAGTACAGCCCTGATGACACAGAGCTGTAAAGATGATTTTTTTGAGCTCGTAGATCATAGCGGTCTGGACGCCCGCATTTGGGACAACGAAGGTGCCATTGAATACTATCTGGCTGGTACCTATAGCATGATCATGCCTTCCCATCCGCATGAAGTCACAACAAACGATATGCAGATGCACTATGCCAGTGACGAAAACTACTTTTCGGGAACGAATGCAGCCAGCAAAAAAGTATTGGGTCTAAGTGGCGAAATTACCCTTAATGATGTCAAATACATTGCCACCAAATACCAGGGCACCAATATTGGCGACAACCGCTACTTTGACATTGCACGCTGCAACAATGCGATCGCCTATATTCCAGCAGGAAGCCTGCCGCCAGAAGTTAAGAAGAAATTTTTAGGACAGTTTTATGCCCTACGCGCCATAGTGTATTTTGAGCTCACACGGCTTTACGGTGGCGTGCCCCTTGTACTCGACCCCCAAAATCCAGACAAACTGGAGTTAAGTGGTCGGGTATCCGCCAAAGCATGCTTTACACAAATCGTCAGCGACCTAGATGCTGCAATGACCAATTTAGATGGCGTAACCTGGGACGATGGCACTGGCCGAGGTAAGATTACCAAAGCAGCAGCAGCAGCACTGAAAGCCAAAGCACTGCTATATTGGGCCAGTCCACAGTTTAATCCAACCGACAATGCTTCCCATCCCTATGAAGCACAACGGTGGCAAACTGCTTTTCAGGCAAGCAAAGAAGCTTATGAACTCTGTCAAGCTGCTGGGCGGGCCTTAATGCCCAACTATAATGAAATCTTTTTAAAAGAAGGCATAGCCAATACAGAAGCGGTACTACTTCGTTCCTATTCTGCCACATCACCTAAGCGTTACACTATTGTCGAACGCGCATCGCGCCCCGCTTCCGAAGGCGGAGCACCAGCAGATTATTATGTTCCGACCACCCTTTTGCTCAAAGCCTATCGCATGAAAGATGGCACACCCGCCAGCGGGAATAACCTCCTGTATGATGACGCGCTTTTTTGGAAAAACAGAGATCCACGATTCAAAAACACCATTGTGTATAACGGTGCAGACTGGCCATTGAGCGGCAAGACCGGACGAAAACAGTGGAACTACACCAATGCAGACGGAGAATCCTCCATAAAATCCTTTTATTGCAAAAAATTTGTCAATCCATCACTTTCATCCGCATCTGTGGGCATTTTCAATGACATAGGCGGCAATGGTATGGACTGGATTGAAATTCGATTTGCCGAAGTCATGATGAACTATGCTGAATCAGCAAATGAAACAGGCGATCTGGCGCTCGCTAAAGAACTGGTACGTAGTATCCGGCAACGTGCAGGCATCGAACAGGGGAAGTACGATTACGGTTTGTCCCTTGCTGCCAACAAAGAACAGATGCGCGATTTACTGATGAACGAACGGCAAATTGAATTCGCCTTTGAAGGCAAGCGCTATCACGACCTACGACGGACCCGTCGCATGCATACCCTCGAAGGAACGATCCAAACGTATCTGTTCGAAACCAAATCCGATGCTTTAAAGAAAAAATTAGAAGCAAAGAACGCTGCCGGGATCATGCATCGCGAGCGTTTGGACATGAATAATAGAGATACCGTATTAAATTACTTCAAATATCCCTACAATTTACGTACAGAAAGCGCGAATGGAGCCTTTGCTTTCCGCGATTATTATTATTTCTACCCACTACCAAATACCTTTATGAGCTCCTCGCCACTGCTCGAGCAAACAATCGGTTATGAAGGCGGTACATTCGATCCACTAAACAACTAATTATGAAAAAGAAATATTTATTGCTCCTTATCCTCTTCAGCATATTGCTTTCCTGCAAACGGGAAGGTGACAATATTTTCAATCAGTTTACGGATGTTAAAGTGACCCTGCACCAAGAAAATGAATTTAGTATTGGTACGTATAAGGATGTTGCTTCCGGAGACTCCATCTATGTCGATTTCACGATCAGCTCAGCATCCAAAGACATGCATCAAGTATGGATCTTTTACAATGGTGCCGGTGCAGCAGCACTCAAAATACCATTGGCAGACGGCGAAAAAAGAAGCTTCCGCTATGTCTATAAAATTAAGGCCGATAAGGTAGGGCTTACCACCTTTCGAATAATGGCGGTAGACAGCGAAGGCGTATTTATGGGCGATGGCTATACTTCGGTGACCTATAATGTGGTATCAGATTACGCCCATCTGAACAATCGCGTGCTCTATATGCCAGATAGCACAGCGCAAAGCAGCGCTTGCTTTATTGACCTGATGGAAGGGAAAACATATACCTATGCTGAGGCCAAAGCGAATACAGGAAAAATCGATCTGGGGATGTATCGCACCTATAAAGTAGAAGCCAATGGTGCCATTACCTATTCCTATAATATCTATTCGCTACAAGCCAGTCCGATCCCCTTTAAAGCTTTCGACTTTACCGATCTATCCGGGAAAGGCCGGGCAACCTATTTCTCCGGTATACAGACCAATCAGGCCTCCACATTTCTAAACACCTTAACATCTGGAACGGTTATTCAGAACAATGCAATTTCCCGCAAAACGACAAATCTTTCCCTCAATGATCTTAAAGTGGGCAGCATGTTCTACTTTAAGACCCCAGACGAAAAATACGGTGTCGTTATCGTCAATGCCTTGAGCGGATATGACAACAATCGCTATCTAAACATCAGCATTAAACGTCAAAACTAATTTGTCCCTTTTATCCCTTTATAGTATGGGGTACCGCAGCTCTGCTGGTACCCCTAACATAATAACATTATTCAAATGAAAATTGCCACCCCCCAATTGAAACAAAAAAGCGATGTATCCCTACAGCGTAGAAATACACCGCCCATCATCTAAATCACCTAGTAACCAGGATTTTGTTTTAAGTTGGGATTCATCGATATCTGCTGTTGAGGTATCGGAAACACAGTTTTGTTTTCAGCAGTAGGTTTATGATCCCACCACGTTGCGGTATGAAATTTACCAAAACGGATTAAATCACGCCTTCTGAACCCCTCAAAAATAAACTCACGCCCACGCTCCACCAAAAGCTCATCTAACGTCAGCGTACTCGTATTATACTGTGCTGCCGCCCAGTCTGCATCGGCAAATGCCCGTTTTTTGCACATATTAATTAAATCAACTGCATCTTGTGAAGCCGTACCGCCGCTTTTGCGCATCAGCGCTTCGGCTTTCGCAAAATAAATCCAGCTCAATCGATAGACATTCCAATCGGTATTGTTGTAATTTTCGTCAACAGGTATTTTAACACCATTGACCGTCCCGACTACATTATTACCAATTTTATATTTATTAAATCGGATTCCACTGTTTTCTTCACCGTCACTCATGGTAGAAGATGTACCCCCCGATTTTGCCCGACGAATATAATCGACGAAGACAAGCTGTTCACCCTTATACTCTTCCGATCCTTCAACAATTTTACCGTCCACAAATTTCACCATCGGACCGCTTAAAAACCATTCCTTTTTCCGTAGATCATTTGCTGCATACTGACCGAAAACCCCGGGAACCAACACAATCCCATTATTTCCGTTTCTGCCGCCGCCATAGATTTCACTCTGCACAAAATGATAAAATTCACTCGGAAAACCCGCTGAAAAATCCGCTATTTTGTAGTCGTAAGCGATAGAAAAAATGGTTTCCTTGGATAGATCATTCGTCGGAACATAAGCGTCCTTAATATTCGGATCTAATTCCATGGCGCCATTCAAACCACCTCCCTCACCTGATATCAACTTATCTGCTGCCGCGATACAGTCGTCCCATCTTGGTTGCCCAGACCATTTCTCAGCATTTAAATATAATTCGACTAGCATCGCGTACCCTGTAGCCTGCGACACCCGACCCAACATCGCACGCGATAGTTTTGGGGCTAAGTCAATATTATCTCGAATTTCTTTCTCAATAAACTCAAACACTTCTTTTGTAGAAGAGGGCTCCGGAAGGGGTTCTTCCGCAGTAGTCGGCGCTTTTGTGGTTATCGGAATATTTCCGAAAAGATCCATCAGCTTCAGGTAGTGCAACGCGCGCAAAAGCTTAAGCTCGGCAATGTATTGATTTTTTTCATCCGTTGTAATCCCCATACTGGCCACATCAGATTTTTCGAGGATATCGATGGGGCTATTACATAAGCCTACCCCCCAGTACATCAGTACCCAGGCATTGTTTACCCCCCCTTCATCTACTGTCCAGGTATGATAGTGTAGCCGCTTCCATTTGCCATTATCTTCTCCATGCCGTCCTTTAGTTGGCCAGGCCAATTGGTCGGCGGATAATTCGGCCGGACGCCACCAGCCATCCTGTCCCGAAGGCGATATCCAAGCGTTGGCATGGGTATATGGTCGCAATACAGCAGAAATTACTTCATTCTTATTTGTATAAAAATCCTCTGCTACAATGACATCGTAAGCATTTTCATCCAATTTTGTACAACTTGACGCACTTACGACGCACGCCAGCAATAAAATTTTAACAATATTTTTCATAGGAGTTAGAAACTAAAATTTACACCAAACAAAAGCGACCGCGTATTCGGATAAGGACCGCGGCTGTCAATCCCCAAGCGCTGCCCATTCACTTCATTCCCCAAACCCGTATCCAATACGAAATCCGGATCGTTGCCCGAGTAACCGGTTATCGTTGCCAGGTTTTGTACAGTCATGTAAGCGCGCAAGTTATTTACCCAGCTGTCATTTTTTAATTTAAATCGATACCCCAAGGTGACTTCGTCAATTTTTAAGTGACTTCCACTTTCGAGGTAGTAGTCCGAATACATATAGGTATCGTCGATGTCTTTGTATTTGGTGAAAGCATCTCTTAACAGGTTGCCCGACCACACTTTATTACCATACGAAAGCGCAGTCGTATTTAAGATGTCATAATCAAATTTACCACGCATAAACACCCTGAGGTCAAAGTTTTTATAGGAAAAGTTATTTGTCCACGAAAGGTAATATTTGGGTACAGCATTGCCGATCACCGATAAATCCGAAGCGTTGAGATCATCCCGCGAATTATTGATCTGATCATTTCTTACCGCCTCTCCATTTCGGTTATAAAACAGCCATTTCCCATCCGCATCAAATCCGGCAAATCGTTTACCAAAAAACTCGCCGATGCGATGTCCTTCATAGGTGGTAAATGCGTTGCCTAGGGCACCTGCTCCGCCAATGTCCCCAAACTCCTTATATTTGACCGTAAAAATATCATTCGAGTAACTATCCATTACATTCTTTAATGTACTCGCTGTAAAGTCCATATTCCATTTGAAATTGTCACGTTCAATAGCGCGATAGCTGAGCGCCAATTCAATACCTTTGGAAGAAAGCGTACCTACATTGGAATAGATATTATTTCGTATGTAAGGTGGTTGAGGGGTCGTGTACGTATCCAACAGGTCAACGGTTTTACGCTGAAAAACATCAATCGAACCCGAAAGTTTGTTGCTGAATAACGTGAAATCGACACCGATATTCGTCTCCTTTTTTGTCTCCCAACGCAAGTTAGGGTTGGGATTACGATCAGGACCGTAGGTTTCCCGGTAGGCTCCGTCGGGGTATAGGTACTTTCCGCCACCCCCTAATGTCAATCGGGAAGCGTTATTGGAAAACCCTGTATTTCCCGTTTCTCCATAACCCGCACGAAGCTTCAAATTGTTGATAAAATCAACATCCTGCATAAAGTCTTCATTGCTGATATTCCAGCCTACAGATACGGCAGGAAAACTTCCCCACTTATTGTTTGCACCAAATTTAGAAGAACCTTCTCGTCGAAGGATAAACTGAGCCATATACTTATCGGAGTACGTATAATTTACCCGTCCAAAAAAAGCAATCAACGTATTGTCATTCTTGTAGCTGTCCATATTGGCACGACCATCGCGTAATGCTTGCCCTTCCGAAAGGTTATCCTCATGAAAACGATCATTTATAAACCCCCTATTATCTGCACTCTGCCCCTCCTCTTTCTCATAACGATAACTATAACCAGCTAATGCGGTTATGCTGTGTTTCTCAGCAACGGTTGTGTTGTATTGGAGTGTGGGCTCAAACGCATACCGCTCATTCAGCAAATTCGACTTAGAAGCATAGCCGCCACCTGGATAATCCTCATCTTCCATAGACGCCTCACTGTTCAATGCCCGATAGGCACCATCGATATACGAATTGCGTTGCACCGATCCAAACACACTGGCTTTTAGCCCCTCGATGATGCTAAGATCCGCCTTTCCATCCAGCGAAGAAGTTTGTTGCTTCCGGTAACTGGTTTCCGTAAATAAGCGCGCAAATTCATTTGTACTTGTACGGTCGTAACGATACGACCCATCGTCATTAAAATTTGACAAGGTAGGATTTTTAGTGGCCTCACTCTCCCAGCCGCCCCCGCCTAACAGATTCGCATTGTTGGTATTCGTTGCAATGTTCATCAATACATTCAATCGGTCATTCAAACCTTTCTGGTTGATGCTGGCGCGCACCGTATATTCCTTCCGCGAATTTTCCTTGGCGATACCTTCCAGATTTCTGAAATTTACACTACCCCGATACGTGGTAGATTCATTGCCACCAGACAGGGATAGATTGTGATTTTGTGAAAAATTATCCTTGTTGATCAAATCTTCAAAAAAGTCAGTTGAATGGCCAAAATCCGGCTGGTTTAATTCCCCCGATGCAATCTTGTCCCTAAATTCCTGTGGGGTCAAAAAATCGGGTCTATTATAGACAAATTCCTTTCGAAAATAATTGGAATAGTTAAATACCGATTTTCCTGGCTTCCCTCGCTTTGTCGTAATCAATATGACACCGGCGTTGGCACTGGTACCGTATATCGCCGCGCCCGATCCATCTTTCAATACATCCACAGACTCGATATCATCCTGTTGGAGCAGATCCGGATTTCCGCCAGGTATTCCATCGATTACAAATAAGGGACTCGCACTTCCCGTCACAGAAATTGCTCCGCGCAATTGCGTCGCCACGCCTGAATTTGGGTTCGAACCGCTTCTCGACACCTGTAAGCCCGCCACTTTACCCTGTATAAGGTCTAAGGGATTTCGCGCACCACTTTGACGAAATTGGTCGGCGCTCACGTGCGCAACGGAGGAAGTAACCTCCTTTAACCGTTGTGTACCGTATCCGACAACCACCACTTCATCCAATTGACTCTGATCAGCCTCCATTTGAATCGAAACACTGCTGTTCTCCACAAAGGCTTCTTTGGTTTTGTAGCCGATCGATGTCGCCACCAGTACTTGCCCCGCCTTCGCATCCAGCGTAAAACTTCCCGATGCATCAGACTGTGTACTTTTAGATGTTCCTTTGACGGTGATCGTTACACCTGCAATTGGCTTTCCATTGCTGTCCAAGACTTTACCTGTTAATTGTTGTTGGTTAGTTTTTGTCTCCTTCAGGAAACTGCTCTCCAAAATGACCTTCGGAGCCGATTGGGCGTGATTGATCGTACCGGCCAGCACAATCAGTGAGAAAAACAACCTGGATTTCCCAGTCAAGCGCACCACTGTCTTTAAATCAACATTGTTCATGTTTAATAATTGTTGGTTTTAAAAACGATTTAGCATTTAGCCAAAATCGCATCTTGTTTAATAGTTAGCATTATTTATAAATAGTTCGTTGGAATAACTCAGGCACATCTGCGCCGCCTGTTTTGCAGATTTACAACAATAAAGTAAACACATCTCAAACCCATTTCGTTTGGCAAAATCGGTTTTGCATGAAAAATTTTATAAAAAAAAGCAGTCTACATCAGTACATAAAAAAGGGAGTCCAATACAAGACTCCCTTACTGCACCCTTTTTACTAGGCCGCCAAATCCTCATAATCAACGTCTCAATCTTCTCTTTATCAGGGCCTAATCTTTCTTACTACTGACGCCAAATCTTTCTTGTTATCCAGCGCTCTTGGCTGTTTCTTAATCGTATTGAAATACAACCGATACAGGCAAATGATCTGATGCATATTGACCGGTCAGCGCAACGGATGAAACCAAGGTATAGCTACTGGCGGCCTGAGCATTAAATAAAACAAAATCAATAGCTTTCGTCGGTGTCTTAACCGGGAATGAAAGCGGACAGCTGCTCATACAAGAAAAAGTAAACCGCTCTTTGAGTTTGACCATTTCGCTGCTCGACGGTATTGCATTATAGTCTCCCCCTACAAAAAGCGCCTTGTTTAACGAAGTGCTCAGCTCGTTCAGAAATTCAGCCTGTGCGGTCCTGTTAGGCACATTCAGATCCAGATGCGTCGATGCAAATTCAATGCTTTTGCCATCGGGCAGAGTCACCGTGGCCACAGCAATACTGCGTTGTTCGCCCGATGTCGGCATGGGCAGCAACTCCCGCCGCTTGTTGGTCATCGGATACTTACTTAAAATAGCCACACCATATTCACCACCATTATAATCAATGGACTTCGAAAAATGATATTCCATTCCCAGTAGCTTTGCCAGCTCCGCAGCCTGATTCACTTTACCCGAACGTGCCACATTGACATCCACTTCCTGAAGTGCAACAACTTCCGCTCCACTGCTTTTTATCACCGCAGCAATATTAGCCAGATTGACTACCTCCGAATTTTCAGGTGCCCCATGGTGAATATTGTACGTCATGGTGACCAACTTCTTCTTTGCAGGAGGCGTAAGATCTAATTTCTCATCCCCACTGCAGCTCATTAAATTTAATAGGGCCATCGCCCCAAGAATTATTTTTTTCATGGTATAATTTATTTAGGAAGTTTTAATTTGAACTCTGCAGTCATCGGCAGAAAGTTATTGGCCGATTTAGAAAAAGGGCCATATTTACTGAGTTGGAGCTTATCGTCCGTATTCTTAAAGGTGATATAGTCAAATACACCTGTGGGTTTATCTTTTGGTGCATTCCAGGGACATCCAGTACCTAAACACGCAAAGGTAAAGCTGCCCTTAAGATAAGATAGTACAGGACCATTGGCCGACTCCTGTTCATTGAGATTACCGACCAAAATCACGGGTTGCATCAATTTCTCCGTCGCATTGAGCAAGTCAACGACTTGAAGCGCCCGGTTATTGGCAACCGATGGATCCAGCTCAGTGCCCGCAAAATACAGTGCATGCCCTTCCTGCACCTCCACTTTAACCATCACCATACTCCGAAGCTCGGCCGTACTCCCCTCCTCACGACTCAACAATTGGCTATATTTCTCCTTCACCGGAAATTTGGACAACACGGCATTCCCAAATCCCCCCGTCTGGTAATCTATATTTTTCCTGAAATAGGATACCATACCCAATGCTTTCCCGATGGCAGCCGGACGATCTACCTTCCCCGCCCGGGTCGTCGCACTATCCACCTGCCGCAAAAACAATAGGTCAGGATCATATTCTTTAATCAGATCCAACATAGCATCAAAGTTCGCAACGGTTGTACCCACATTCATATTGAGCGACATCACTTTCAAACTTTTGGTAGCTGTATCATCGGGCTCCTGGGGCTGCTCCGGCTCTTTCGCCGGCAGCAAATTCCAATCACCTGGACTATAGTTCTTGCGGCATCCCTGCAAGCCCACAACAGCCTGCAGCAGGAGCAGGCACAACAAAACGATCTTTATTTTCTTTTTCATCAGTATCAAATATTAATAATTTGGATTTTGCACCATATTGCGATTTGCAATGATCTCAGCCTCTGGAATAGGCCACAGGCCCTCGCGATTTCTTTTGTACGTCCGGCTCTGTACCCGCACAAGTTCTCCTGTTTTAGGGTTTGTGGCCCCAAAGACCTCACCGTTCATTACAGCTTCATCGATCCCCCAACGGCGGATATCGAAATAACGGCCTCCTTCAAAAGCAAGTTCCGCCTGACGCTCCCGACGGATGAGCTCGCGCATTTTTGCCTGCGTGCCGTATATCCCACTGTTAACCGCAGGCATCGCTGCCCTTGCCCGCACTTCATTGATCGCAGCAAGCGTTTCAGCATTGCTCCACTGCCCCGTCTCTATCATTGCCTCCGCATAGTTGAGCAATATTTCAGCATAGCGTATGATCATAAAATCCAGACTTCCGCTCTTAGCCTGACGATCTCTGGCATCAATATATTTCTTTATCCAATACCCTGTGGCAGTAGACTTCGTTTCACCGATTTTATCTGTCGGATTATAAAAAGGATCAAGGGTATATTGGTTCTGAAATTTATCGTTCGGTGAAAAAACCGACGCTGCCAACCGTGGATCCCTGTTGTTTTTATAATTTGGATTACGCTGATAGATCAGCACCGAGTCACGTCCAAGCTCCTGGATGGTCTTGCCCTGTTTGGTTTCAAAATTATTGACTACCGTATTCGTGGGCGACAGATAAGTTTCGCCCCCGATACCAAAAGGAGCAAAAGATGTCCAGGCATTCGCGCAGCCATTTTCTTTAAAAAATATCCGTTCATCATTCAGTTCACCCGCGTAGCTAAAGAGCTCCGAATAACTGTCATTTTTATTTGTCGTACTGATCCAGAGTTTATATACTTTGGAGTCGATCACCTGCTTTGCCGAAGCCTTCGCAAGTTCAAAATCTTTATAGTACAATCCCAGTCGCGACAGCAGCGACAGACAAACACCGCTTGTCATCCGCCACCGATCAGCATTTACATAACTTGCCGGCAGCTTGGCAGCACAGTCCTTCAATTCGGCTACAATAAAATCATATACCTCTTTTTGAGCGGTTCGAAAAGATTGATTTTCCGTCGGCGTCAAAGACTGGGTCAATAAGGGGATATCACCAAACACCAACATCAATTCCATGTGATAATACGCTCTCAATGCCCTAGCCTCCAGCTTCATCCTTTCTTTCAGTTCGGCATCAATATAAGCCCCTTCTATGTTTTCCAAAAACCTGTTGGCCCGACGGATACACGTATAATCATCTGCCCATAAGCTATTCGACACCCCCCAGCGGCTAGAGGCCAGACCGCGCGTGAAACCGTCGTAATCACCCTTAAAGTCACCGCGCTGCACGGCTTCGTCCGTAAGTCCAGCATAATACATGATGTTTCGCCCAGAACTGCCCCCCGGTATTCCCGCATAAACAGTTCCCAAGGCATTATACCCATCTGTTTCTGTATTCCACCACTGCTCGTCCGATACACCGTCCGGACTGTCGATAGTCAGGAATTTTTCACATGAGCTAGTTGACAAGACCACCACAAGTAGGCTCAGTAATTTTATCTTAGTTTTTATTGTATTCATGTTTATTAGAAATTAGCCGTTAACCCAACAGAAAATATACGCATTATACCATAGGTCCACGATCCCCCTTGCGACTCCGGATCAGCCATTTTCAATTTGGTAAAGAGAAAAGGATTTTGCGTATTGATGTAAAAGCGCGCATTTTTAATTCCGTATTTATTGAGGTAGGCGCTATTCAATCGGTACCCAGCCTGAATAAATTTGACACGGAGGTACTTCGCATTAAACAACCAAAAGTCACTGCGTAGCACGTTATTTGCCGGATTCGCCAGCAAACGAGGATAGATGGCATCCTGGTTATTTTCGCGCCAGGTATTCGCCGCCCGATAGGTTGTCGGGATACCACCCGAGGCACTCAAATTCAGCGGATGCCATAAGTAACCGGCAGATTTACCCCCGAGATTCGCCGAATAGTCGTGGTTACCTGCCCCCTGCAACAAAAACTCAAAATCGAAGTTCTTGTAACTGAAACTTACATTACTAAAATAATTGATCCTCGGCGTAGGGTCACCGATCACTTTTTGGTCGCTCTCGTCAATCATACCGTCGCCATTAAGGTCAACATACTTGATATCGCCCGGGCCTTCGCCTGCGAGCGCCGGAACCAATGCTGTTTTTTTATCAGCAGCAAAATCAGCATACTGCAAAATACCATCCGTTACATAACCATAATGACTCTTTATAGCATACCCCACCTCATTCGTCGAGATACCCGAATAGTACGGACCACCCAATAGTTCAGTAATCTTATTCTTATTGTAAGAGATGCCCGGTCTTATCGAAAAACTAAAGTCATCGCCGAGCTTATCGTTATAATTCAGCGACAGTTCCATTCCGGTATTGCTCACCTTACCGGCATTCAAAGGAGCCGAACCAATAGCGCCGGAGGGTGCCACAGTAGGTTTCAGAAGCACATCCTTCGTTTTTTTGTCGTAATAATCAAAGGTTAAAGAAAGCTTATTTTTGAAAACCGACAGATCCAAGCCCACATCCAGGATATTCACCTTTTCCCAGGTAATGTTTGGATTACCCCATACAGACTCTGTTCCATTGGTCGCATTGATAAGATTTTGGTACAGATATAAACCGATATTCTCATTACCCAGCTGCCCATACGAGGCCCTCAGCTTCAGATTACTGATCGCATCCACATGAAAAAATGCTTCATTATGGAGGTTCCACCCCAATGCGATGGACGGGAAATAACCATATTTCTTTCCAGGGCCAAATTTGGAAGAACCATCAGCACGAAAGGATAGCTCGGCAAGATAGCGGTTGTCATACGAATAATTTGCTTTCGCATAGCTCGACACCAACGACGATTCTTTCCAATACCCCTCATTAAATTTCTCAACAGAAAATCCACCCATGGCAAAGAGATTATGCTTTTTGAAAGTCTTGTTGTAATCCAACGCGCCGCTCAAATAATAATAGGTGTTTCTGGTCTCCGAATATGCATTCCGCTGCACGGCCCATGTCTGTACCAGCTGTTTGGTATAATAATCGAAGAAATAAAAATTATCCCGGTTTTGCTTATAAACATCACTATTGAGTCTATAGCTAAACTGCCCCCGCAAGTTTAAATTATCAGTAATCGACCATTTCGGCTGTAGATTGATTGTTGCCTGATCATATTGATATCCAATGGTACCGCCGACCTCTTCATAAGCCAATGGATTGACGATGTCCGCATACCGACCATAAATGGTTGGCCATCCCTCCTCTTGAGGATATTTGGGTAGTACCGTAGGCGGCAGCCGATAAAGGTCGTCCAAGATTCTGCTCCCCCCATTATCGATGGTTCGGTTTGGGTACAAGGTATTCCGTCTGATACCCAAAACATCCAGATTAATCAAAAACCGCTTCGAAAGCGATACGGAGGTATTTGCACGGATATTAAAGCGATCCATCTTGTTGAGCGGCAACATCCCTTTCTGGTACATGTAATTGCCCGTTACCGCAAATCGCGCAACATCATTTCCACCGCTCACAGCTAAAGAATGGGAGGTTAGCGGACTATAATCATCGATAACAATATCCGTCCAGTTGGTATTCGGATAATTGATAGGATCTTCCCCAGATTCGGTTTTGCTAATCTGCTCATCCGTATACAATATTTGCCCTCCGGAGGCCACCTGCGCATAGTTATACATACGCATGTAAGTAGGCGCATCCACAAATTCAGGGAGGATTGTCGGAGATTGCTGTCCGTAATAACCATCATAGATCACATTGATCTGCCCCGCTTTCCCGCGTTTTGTAGTCACCAAAATAACGCCGTTCGCCGCCCTGGCACCATATATAGCTGCTGCAGCCGCATCTTTTAATATGGTTACACTCTCCACCGTTACCGGATCGATATGATTCATATCCATAGGTACGCCGTCGACAAGCACCAGCGGATCCGAATTATTTAACGTCGAAATACCCCGTATTTTAATACTGGCCGCATCCCCCCCCGGCAGGCCTGAGCCTTGCTGAACGGTAAGTCCCGTAACACCGCCCTGCAGCGACTGCGAAAGATTGGTAATAGGTTTTCCTTCGATATTGGATTTAATATCCAATGAGGCGACAGAACTGGCTATATGTTTTCGCTGCATTTCCGTCATCCCCACGACCACCACCTCATCCAGATCCGAGACATTTTCCTTAAGCGATACCGTAAGGTTCGCTTCGGTCTTATTTACCAGCACCTCTTTGGTCAAGAAACCAACTGCCGAAAACGACAACCTGCTCCCTTTAGCTATCGTGATCGAATAATAACCTTCATCGTCCGAAACCGACGTGGCTATCCCGCCTTTTTCAGCTACCGTAACACCCGAAAGAGGAACAGGGGGTTCAGCCGTATTAAAAATGCGTCCTTTGACAGTTACTTTTTCCTGGAAAACAACCGGTCTGTTAAATTGCTGACTGCGGGCAGTCAGGTCGGGTATGACAGTGATTTGCCCAGCCCCCTGTGCAATCGTCAGATTAAATTTCCGGAGTACCTGCCGTAAAGCTGGCACCAGCTCCTCCTTGTAAAGATCGACGTTTATCCGTTTGTCGGCTAACAAATTTTCAGGGTAAAGCAGCGCAATATCAGTCTGTTTTTGAACAGATTGCAGAAAATGCTTCAAGGGTACGTTTTTCATTTTGAGCGTTATTCGCTGGGGAAACGCGAGTGCACTGACAGAAAGTAAAACTCCTGTAATGGCAAGGGATCCTATCTTCATATTATACCTAATTTTAGGTGACAATAATTGTCTAGAGGAGAGATTTTGTCCCACCTGTTTTTTTTTCATAATTTTGATGAAATTAAATTTTTAGAAACGTTTAATTTAAACGGATAAAGGGGACCGCAATTCCTCTTTATCCAATTTTATGGTTAGTAATCAATTGTTCTTTATCCACACCTCCTTTTCTACTTGTGTTATCCTATAGTTTCTCAGCGCATATATCGTACTTAAAGAAGTCAGTATATCAACATCCAGATTGATCCTGCCAGAATAGACCGTTGCATTTTCCAGCACGGATGGGTCAGCATGAATCTGCACATTATAAATGCGTTCCAATTTTTTGATCAGATCTTTCGTAGACAGACGGTCCAGTACAAGCTGTTTTTTAGTCCATAAGATTTCATTCCCTTCCGCTTTATTATCCACGATGACTTTCTGCCGTTGCAGATCATAAGTAATCAATTGACCTGGCACCATGGTGATGTCTTTGAAATGCGGACTGCTCAGTTCGACCTTGCCCGTAATCAATTCAATAGCCATTTTTTTATCCTCTTCATACGACGATAGATTAAAGCTGGTGCCCAATACTTTTACAGACGCGTTTTTTGTTCTAACAATAAAAGTTGTACCCGTATGAGCGACATCAAAATACCCTTCGCCATTGAGGTATACTTCGCGGGGTTTGCCCAGCATATCCGGATTGTAGGTCAGGTATGAACCTGCATTGAGCCATACCTTGGAATGGTCTGGCAATGTAAACTCCTGTCTTTTTCCGTAGGGAACAAATAGGGTATGGTATTGAGGTGTAGCAGCTTTAGGCTCAGGCCCCATCAAATCGAGTATGTCAGATGAACCCTTTACGTTCAAAAATGAAATCGCATGGCTTTCGGTATGCAGATCAACAGCAATAAGCTGGAGGCTATCTTGGTGTGTATTCAACGTTTGGCTGATGGATGCTATCCTTTCGATATCAAGCTTCGGCTCCATTGCTGCATCCCTTGGAAAGAACAGCTTGAAGCAGACTAACAGGCAGGCCACAGCTGCGAGCGGTCCAACATAGAAAAGCAACCTACGCGTACGTTTTTTGGCTGTACTGCGGACAATCCGCTCAAAGAGCTTTGCCTTATCTTCTTTCGACAGGCCCTGCTCTGGCGTGAGGTTGAATATGTGCTTAAATTTTTCTTTCTTGGTTTTCACAAACTATGCTTTTATACCTATAGAGCATAATTTTCAAAAACATAGACTAAAATCTATTAAAAAAAAATAAAAAATAGTAAAAAGTTCAACGGGCTTCAATTCCACTTTTAATTGCTTGATTGCCCGAAAGGTCAATGTCCTGCAGGTCTCCACATTTACCCCCATCATCTGCGCAATCTCGTCGTAGGAAAAATCGAGGTAATAGCGCAAAAAAAGTACTTCCCGCTGCCGCTTCGGCAATGCATCTACCTTTTCTTTGATTACTTTCACGACACCGGCTTCCACCTCATCGTTGATGAGATCAAGTTCGTGGCTATTCGTCCAATACATGTCTTCCGAAAGCGAGTCGACAGCCACAGTCTTCACCTTCAACCGCAGCAGCTTCCGCCGCAAAGCAGCGAAAAGATAATATTTCACCTGAACGTCCTTCGCTATTTTTGGATTATCAAATAAGTGCACAAAAAGGTCGTGGATACAATCCAACACGGTATCCTTATCATAATGATACTGCTTACCATAGCTGTACAAATCGTCGATATAAGTATCGTAGATTTCCTCAAATGAACTTCGATTACCCTGTATAAATCCAATCCAAGACATAAAAGCTGGTAATAATTTTTCGCTAATTTCCTCTTTTTAATATTAATCTTACATGAAATAATGGTTATGTTATCACTTAGGTCTATTTCATCAAGACAAGAGCTGGAAACCCTCATGGCAAGTATAACAAATTTAAAATCAATAATCAAACTAAAAATAAGCCCTGCCGAGTGTCTGTTTCCTATACAGATTTAAGCCCTTACTTTTTTAATACCCCACCAAAAAAATTGTTTATGCATTTTTTTTCGTACCTTAACCCATTACAAATCTTCAAATGAAAACACTAGGCAAAAAGATCAGATTACTCAGGCAACAAAAAGGTTGGACGCAACAAGATGTAGCAAAGAAATTGGACGTTTCAATTCCTGCATTTTCAAAAATGGAAACAGGGATTACAGATCTTAACCTCTCTCGGTTAAATCAAATCGCCAAGTTATTTAATTTGACATTGTTGCAGCTGGTATCCAATTCAGATACAGACGACGTTAAAGATTACACCAACGAAATAAGCATCCTGAACAAACAGCTACAACAAAAGGACGATCAAATTATCCAGCTCCGCAAAAAAATCATTGAGCTCTACGAGCAAATAGAAAAAGATAATCCAAGGCTATAAGCTCAGCCTATCCAAATTTACTGCATAGCATACTGTCGGCTGAAAACTATTGCCCGCAATAGGAAGTATTCAGCCGAAAAGTTGTAAATTTGACAGCTGGTTACAGATTCAATCCGCATAGAATCTGACTGTTGAAAAGTTTACTATGGATATTACTGCAGAAAATAAGCTATTGATATCGCTTTCCCATGGCGACGAACAAGCTTTTTTTGCCTTATATGATCAGTATAGCCATGCCCTATTTTCCACTATTTTTCGAATGGTCAAAGATCGGCAGGTAAGTGAAGAGATCGTGCAGGATGTATTCCTCAAAGTCTGGCAAAAAAGATCGACCATTGACCCCACGCGAAGTTTTAAATCCTGGATTTTTACAATCGCTAAAAATGATGTGATCTCCTGGTATAGAAAATTAGCGAAAGAAGCCGCAATGCAGGAAAATTTATACCAGCATTTCGAGCAGCTCTACCTGATGGAAAAAGAAGTTGATATCGAAGAAAAACAGTCCGCATTATTAGAAAAAGCGCTCAACACCCTAAGTGAGCGTAGAAGAGAAATATTTGTGCTGTGCAAAATAGAGCAGAAAAGCTACGAAGAGGTTGCTAAGCAATTGCATATTTCTGTATCCACCGTGAGTAATGCCATGGTCAAATCCAACCAACATATCCGCCAATTTGTGCAAGACCATTATGACGAGATTTTAGCAATTCTTGTCACATTCTATTTTTTTTAAAAAAAACACCACAACGATAGTGTTTTTGCTAATAAGTTGCGTATTAACTTATAGATATGGCAAAAAAAATAGAAAATATTTACAAGAACTATTTAGATGGAAGTATCAATCGTGTCGACCTCGATAGACTGCTCCACTATTTTGAACATGCCAGCGACGAAGAGCTCGAACAGCTCACTTCTTTGTCCTCGATCGATATTGACCAACATCAAATCGATCAACCTTTTGCGCCCCATATTGCCCGTATCAAAGAAAGATTAGAAGATAGGCTAAACCAATCAGATGGATTAAACCAACCGAACAAACAACCGCTTCGTTTAAGCTACAAACAGCAGTGGTGGGCAGCCGCTTCCATTCTCCTGGTCGCCGGATTGGCCACCTGGTTTTACCTCGCACAGCGCGTGGCACCTTCCGATATTGCGGCACCATCAGCACCCACCTTATATGTGAAAGATAAGTCTGGCAAAGAAATCGCCATTTTACCAAAAACAGATTCGGCATGGCAGATCGGCGAAATTGCATTTTCCCGCATCGACAGTCAAACGGTAAAAGTCACCGCAACGGGAAAAACCCCAAGTCTGCAAACCATCTACACCCCCAATTCCGACTTTAGGATTATTCTGGAAGATGGAACCAAGATTACGATGAATGCGGCATCTACCCTCACCTTTCAGGTTCCTTTTGATGCTGCCAAAAGAGAAGTTTCCCTAGAAGGAGAAGGGTATTTCGATGTAGCTCACCAAGCACAAAGACCATTTACCGTTCATGCCGGAGCCGCAAACGTCGAAGTGCTGGGCACCGTTTTCAACGTACGAAATTATGCGAGCGACGGACAGGTCACCACATCCCTGCTGTCCGGACGGATCGCTCTGAGCAAATCCGGAACCGCTCAGCGCATTGTGCTGCATCCGGGCGAAACAGCCATCACCGACCACAATGGAATACATCAGGAGCAGGTAGCGCTAAAGCAAGCTACCGCTTGGACCGCAGGCTACTTTGACTACCGCGATCAGTCGCTCCGTGTCATCCTAGCTGATTTGTCCAGATGGTATGGTGTCGAAGTCGATACCCTCCCGCTACCTAACGACCGGTCGATTTATATGAAAGTCCGAAAAAATATACCATTACAGGAAATGCTAAGTCTCTTAAATGAAGCAAGCGGCCTCCATTTCCAATTGAACAATAAAAAAATCAGCTTAAAAAATACGTCTAAAAACTAACGCGTAACAATTCACTTTTAACAATACATATTTAACAACTAAATACTACATTAACCTACATCTACCATGTCCTACCTAACCCCAAAGCGACCGGTATTTTTGCGGAAATACTTGAGTGTGGTCGCTGGAATTGCTTTGATGAGCATGATTGATCCTTACGAACTACAAGCTCAACAGGTTCAGTTAAATTTTAAAAATGCCGATGTCAAAGAAGTGATCACAAGCCTATCGGATCGCTACGGCTACGAATTTGTTTTCGATGGGAATCTGTTAAAATCGGCCCGCCCGATCAGTGTCAACCTCAAACGCTCGAGCGTTGCGGACGCATTGTCCATTTTGTTTAAGGATCAGCCCTTCAGTTACCGTCTGGAAAACAAGCGCATCATCCTTTATCGGAAAGTGGCATCCACCAATAGTCAGCCCGTGCGCGGAAAGGTTATTGATAGCCTGGGCAATACCATCCCCGGCGTTTCAATCCACAACCTACAGGACAATAGCCAGACGATGAGTTCCGGAGATGGCGATTTTGAATTGAGTGTTGCCAACCCTGCAGACATCCAATTGTCTTTCAGCCACGTCTCTTTTCAAGAAAAAGTGATGCGATTCAGTCCAGATCAAATTGCGCGGCCGGTACGGGTCATGCTGAGCGCAAAAGAGTCTATGCTCAACGAAATTATGATTACAGGATATCAGCGCATCAGCAAAGAGCGTAGCCCTGGAGCATATACCACAGTCACCAATGATCAGTTAAACAAACAGATCAACGTCGACTTAGTTTCTGCGCTCGAAGGCCAGGTAGCTGGACTGACCTATATCAAAAACCCTACGCGCTCCGCTGCAGACAGTCCCGTACTTCGCGGAATCGGCACCTATTCCAATCAGGTCACCACCAATCCACTTATCGTCGTGGACGACTTACCCACCGAGCTTACCCTGAGCGACATCAACCCCTATGACGTCGAGTCCGTTACCGTACTGAAAGACGCAACAGCAGCATCCATCTATGGCGCCCGGGCAGCCAATGGCGTTATTGTCGTTACCACTAAAAGAGGAAAAGGCCAAGGAGTTTCCGTCAACTTCAATGTCGATCAGTTCATCACGCAAAAACCGGATATCGCCAAGATGCATTACGCCAGCACATCCGATCTGATCGACTATGAAATCGATGTCTACAACAAAGAAAGATCGCGCTATGCGAATACCGAGTCTTTGTTCAATTACTACGGAAGGTTGGGTAGTGGAAGTCTAAAATATTATTCACCGTTATACGATCTATTCCGAAAAGAATCTACCGGGGCCATTAGCACGCAAGAACGCGATGCGACGATCAATACCTGGCGCAACAACGATTATATTAAAGAGTTTACAGACAACGTCTGGCAGAATGAATCACGCCAACGGTATAACGCCAGCATCTCACAGAATTCGTCCAAAAGCAACACCTTTGTTTCGTTCAACTACGATAAAGGAAAGGGGCTAGTGCAGCACGAGAAGAATGAGAAATTCAACCTGTATTTGAAATCCAGCTTCAACGTCACCAAATGGTTAAATGCGACAGTCGGACTGAACGGCACCTACGGTGTCAATAAAGAAACCGAAGGCGATTACAATAATGTATTTTTACAGCCTCGCTATACACGCATCAAAGATGAAAATGGCAACCTCGTGTATGCACCTTACGTTGACCTTTCAAGTTCCGTCGGACCCGGATCGGCCATTAACGGCGAGACAGCAGAACAGATTGCCGCAAACCCAAATCTAAAAAGTACCGCCTTTAATGTGCTTGAAGCCTTGGGCGAAGGCATCGAGAGCAGAAAGAATTTAAATCTTCGCGCATTTACAGCGTTGCGGGCCACCATTTACAAAGGACTCTCTTTTCAAACACAGTTTTCCTATGAACTGGGGCAAACTTCCCGTGAAAGCTTCTACGACGAAGACAGCTACATGATGCGTGTCGCATCAAATGCAATGGTCAGCTACAATGCAGCGACAGGCGTATACACCAAGAACCTGCCAGCAGGAGGCCGTTACTATCAATTCGAATCCAAACGGTACAACTATACGTTCCGCAATCAATTTAACTATGACAACACCTTTGGCCAATATGGCCAGCATCAGCTAACCGCCCTCGCCGGCTTCGAGATGCGTCAGTCGCATACACCGCGTCCTATCCAACAATTGCTTGTGGGCTACAATCCCGTAACCTTGACATCGACCACCATCGACTGGGCCACATTAAGTAAAACAGGGGTAACGAGTTATATCTATGGAGGCAATGTCCGCTTAGGTGACTTGAATGGCGGTGCGCAAAAAGAAACTTTGCACCGATTCACTTCGCTATATGCCAATGCCGGCTATACCTATAACAACAGATACAACCTAACCGGAAGTATCCGTGTTGATCAGGCCGATCTTTTTGGCGTAGACCCCAAGTTTAAATACCGCCCGTTATGGTCTGTCGGAGCAGGATGGAATGTCAGCAACGAAGACTTTATGAAAAACAGCGAATGGTTAAACTCGCTCAAGCTGCGCGCCACGTACGGTATTACCGGCAATGTGGATCAAGAAAGTTCCAGCTATGGTACCGCCACCTGGAAATCCGATAAGCTTTTCCCCTACCTGCAGTATCTCGAGCAAAAATCGTTGCCCAATCCCATGCTGCGCTGGGAGAAAACAGCAACCACCAACTTCGGTGTAGATATTTCAATGTTAGACAACCGCCTGTCCGCCACTATCGATGCCTATAATCGCTACAGCTCCGATTTGCTGATCAGCGCAGTACTCGACCCAACCGTCGGAGCCAATTCACGCGTTATCAACAATGGGGCCTTACGCAACAGAGGAATCGAGTTTAACATCAATGGCGTGTGGCTCAAAAAGAAAGATCTGACAGCAAGCACCCAACTGGTATTCTCCTTCAACAAAAATAAGGTCGAGAAAGTGAATGGATTGACCGCTACCGCGCAGTCCTATGTTGGCTCGCCTAGCAATTACTTTTTTGAAGGCAGCAGCTACAATTCCATCATGGCCTATCGCTACGCCGGCATGGTGAATGGTTACCCCTACTTTCTGGATCAAAACGGCGAATCCAATGTGGTTTTTGATGATAATGGCACCCCTACAAAGATCAACGGTATCAATTCACCCGATGCATTGGTCAACTTAGGGACACTGTTTCCAAAATATACAGGATCCATCAATCAGCGTCTGCGCTATAAAGCATTTGATCTTTCGGCCATGTTTGTCTTCTCCGGTGGACATAAATTGCGCAAAGATGCCATCGACTTCGCAAGCGATAAACTGACTAACGCAGGTCTGGTGAACCGCTGGGCAGCAGGAGCCACCAACGATTATCCCCGATTGATGGTCGATTATCCAGACAACCTACGGACTGGCGCGAGCACCTTATCAAATCTATGGCGCTATAGCGATCAGCAGATTGTTGCGGCAGATTATGTGAAACTGCGAAACATCGCGGTCGGTTATCAACTGCCAAAACAATTGGCCCATAAAGCCGGCATGCAAAACGTCAGGTTAACGGCGCAGGTCAATAATTTATGGACATGGAGCGCCGCCGGCAATGATATCGATCCAGAATCCTATTCACTCAATAGTGGTACACGCACTTTGCCCCTGGCCAAATCATTCCTGATGGGACTTTCAATCACTTTTTAACCCAAATCTACGATGACTTTAAAAACTATAATGGCGGCATGTGCGACTCTAGTAGTCTTTTCCGCCTGCGATAAATACCTCGACATTACACCAAAAGGCTCCCAATTGGTGCGTACCACACAAGACTATTACGACTTGGTGGCCTACCCCAATAGAGGCTACCCCGTCAATAATTTTCAGTACCTGGTCGATGACCAATACCTCAAAGAATCCAATGTTATCGGTTTGACGCCCAACATCAATACCATCAACTTTTTGTTTCAGGAAAAGGAAGACAGGGTCAGTCAACTCAACTCATCGAGCTTTTACAACCAGTGCTACAAATACATTGCACAGTGGAACATGATTATTTCCCTGGTGGATGAAAGCCCGGGCGATAGCCAATTGAAGACCCTGGCTAAAGCCGAGGCCAAGATGTTTCGAGCTTTCGATTATTTCCACCTCATCAATGTCTACGCCAAGGCCTATGATGCCAGCACGGCAGCGCAGGACGGTGGTGTCTGCATCATGGATAAATACGACCTGGAGGCCAAACCAGTCAAGTCGACGGTACAGCAGGTATACGATTTTATTCAAAAAGATATTGACGACGCCATACCCCATCTGCAAGAGAAACCCAACAATCCCTATCACCCATCGCTGGCCTTTGCTTATGCATTGAAAGCCAAGGTGCACCTTTTCAAAAGGGAGATTGCCGAAGCACAGGCGGCAGCCGAAAAAGCCATGCAGCTGAATGGACAGCTCATTGATCTGGTACAATATGAAAAATTGGGCGGACCAAGCAAGACACCGATCATCGCCGAAAATAATCCCGAAGTATTGAGCTACATGTATATCAATGGCTACACCGAAATGAACTTTGGGTACAGCTACATGTTAAGTCCCGAACTGACGAGCATGTTCGATAAAGAAGACAAGCGTTTTAGTTTATTCTACACCAAGACCAATGCCAGCTTTCTGGATATCGGCGCCGGAGCAAGTTACTACAACGTCAAGTATACCGCATTTTTCTTCCCCACCGTTGGACTAAAAACACCGGAAATTTACCTGATGCTGGCCGAATGTTATGCCCGTCAAGATCAATATGCCAAAGCCATCAGCCTATTGAATAGCCTACGCAAAACCCGCATTGAAGGCGACAAGGCCATTCTGGCCGTTCCGACGACACGCAAGGAAGCGATGGATCTGGTTATTAACGAGCGCCGCCGCGAGCTGCCGATCGGATACCACCGTTTCTTTGATCTGAAACGCTTAAATCTCGAAAAAGAATATGCCAAAACACTCGTCCGTGTCTTCCCGATTGTCAATAAGACGGTCGAGCAAAAGACCTATACACTGGCGCCAAACTCCAGAATGTACATCATTCCGTTTCCATTGGACGCCATGAAGTTAAACCCAAACTTACGGTTAAATACAGACGAAGCCGTACCGTTTTAATAGATGCTATAACAAACACATGAAAAACAAAATTATCTTAAGTACCCTCGCCCTGCTTTTGTCTGGCGGTATAGTCCAAGCGCAGCAACCCTTGGAAAAGAAAGCCGATAAAACGGCTAGTAAGACCGATACGAAGACAGCGGCCAAAACAGATACCCTGAAAACAAAAAATGACCTCTATGAGGCCTACAGTAAAATTTTAAATAAAAAAAGAATATCCCGCTCAGGCGTTTTTAATGTTATCGAATCCGAAAAGAAGTGGTACCTGGAAATACCCGATAGTTTGCTCAACCGCTATTTCCTTACCGTAACCCGCCTGGTGTCGGCACCACAGGGATTTCCGATGTATGGCGGCGAAAAGCTGAATGAGCAGACACTTTACTTCGAAAAAGGCCAGGGCGACCGTATACAGCTGCGGGCAGCGATTTACAGGCAGGATGCGCCAGAAAACGATGCCATCCGTACCGCATTGATCCAGTCGCAGGAAGATCCTATCCTTGCTATCTTAGATATCAAAGGACTACAGGCAGGCAGCAACAGTTATTTGGTAGAGGTGACCGATCTATTTCGAAAAGACAACGCCGCCCTTTCCTTCGACAGCAAGATAAAAAGCGAAAATAAGCTATCCTCCCTGGCAGACGACCGTTCTTTCATTACAGATATGAAGGTATTCCCCATCAATCTGGAAGTAAAGACCACCAAAACCTACAGCTCCACATCAGGTACGCCAGCAGCCATGTTAACAGGTTCATTGACCTTTACTACCAACACATCGATGGTGCTGTTGCCAAAAGTACCGATGAAAAAACGGATTTACGATGACCGCGTAGGGTATTTTGCCAACAAGTATGTCCTCTTTACCGATAAAGACCAACGGTCCAAAGCCTTTAATTTTATACAGCGCTACCGTCTCGAGCCCCAAGCGAAAGATCTAAAACGCTACTTAAAAGGCGAATTGGTCGAGCCTCAACAGCAGATCGTTTATTACATCGATCCGGCGACCCCAAAAAAATGGCGCCCCTACCTCATTGCCGGCATCAATGATTGGAATAAGGCATTCGAGCAAGCCGGCTTCAAAAACGCCATTGTCGGCAAAGAATGGCCCGAGCAAGATACCACCATGAGCCTCGAAGACGCACGGTTCTCTGTGATCCGGTACTTTGCCTCCGAAAAGGCGAATGCCTATGGGCCACGCATATCCGATCCCAGAAGTGGCGAGATTATCGAAGCCCATGTAGGCTGGTATCATAATGTCATGAAACTCGTTCAGCAATGGTTTATGGTGCAAGTGGGCCCATTGAACAAAGCTGCACAAAAAATGCAGCTAGACGACGAAGTGATGGGGCAACTGATCCGCTTTGTATCGTCGCACGAAGTAGGGCACAGTTTGGGCCTCCGTCACAATATGGGAGCAAGCAGCCAAACGCCAGTAGAAAAATTGCGCGACAAAAAGTGGGTAGAAAAAAATGGGCATACCGTATCCATTATGGATTATGCACGCTTCAATTATGTGGCGCAGCCCGAAGACGGTGTAGGCCTGGCCGGCATCTATCCACGCATCGGCAGCTACGATAAATGGGCCATCCAATGGGGGTACCAATATCTACCCCAATTTACGAGCGGTGAAGACGAGCAACTCTACCTCAGCAAACAAGTAACAGACAGTCTTAGAACCAACCCCAAGCTTTGGTTTGGCGGCGAAGGGAACGATGAAGACCCACGGTCACAACGAGAAGACCTTGGCGATGATGCCGTATTGGCAAGCAACTATGGAATCAAAAACCTAAAAAGAGTGGTTTCCAATTTGGTCGAATGGACGAATGAACCCGGCGATGATTACAGCAACCTCAAGGATATGCACAAATCGGTGCGCGCACAGTTTGACCGTTATCTTTACCATGTCCTCAAAAACATCGGTAGTCAGCACATAACCAAGAAAGTACGTAGCCAGGAGGGAGCCGTTTATGCAGCAGTTCCGAGAGAAAAAGTCAAAGCAGCCGTGCAGTATGTGAATGACCATGTATTCACCCCACCCCTATGGTTATATCCGCAGGACATCCAGGATTTGATCGGCAAAGATGCCAACAAAGAAATCGTCGAGCAGCACGAACAGATGCTGAACATGTTGATGAGTCCAGGCATGCTCTACAATGTGTACATGAAGTCCTTCAACAGTACAAATCCCTATGGCCTCAACGAATATTTAAACGATATGGGTGGAGCGATCTGGACCTTACCCGCTGGCGATCCCCGGGTTGCCGTCTTTAAACGTGCACAACAACGCTTTTTTCTGGAAAAAGCCAATCAGATCATCAATCCCAAAGTTGGACAGGGATCCGATATCATTTCACAGGCACAGCGCAGTGATGTTCAGCTCTATGTGCGGAATTACCTGAGCGCCTTAGTGCCCGAAATTAATCAACTTGCCGCAAAACAGACAGATCCACTAAATAAACAGCACCTGGAACTGATGTTGCTCGAAATAAAACGCATTCAAAACCAAATAAATAAAGATTAAACCGAGCTTACTCGAGCGATCATTATCCATTTAAAAGAAAATAAGAGCATGAAAAATAAACTAAAAGGAATTTACATAACCTGCTTGATCAGTCTTCTCATGATTTCCTGTCAAGCAAGCCACGGACAAGATGTCGCACAGGCACAACGTGACCGACTATTTAAAAGCTACATGGAAGTAAAAAAGGACATCCAGAATGAAAACTTTGCCAGCGGCAAAGCACATGCCGTTCAGCTGGAAAAAGAAGTGCAGAACTTTCGACTGAAAGGATTGCAGCTCGACGACATGATGCGTCTGAAAAAAGTAAGTCAAACCATGAAGGCCGATGCTGCCAGCCTCAAAGCCGCACAAGACCTAAAGGCTATGAAAGCGTCGTTTTCTGCAGTCACACAATCCCTATTTACCATTATGGAGACGATGAAATGTACCGATGAGGCGATGTACCTGCAGTATTGCCCTATGGAAAAAGGCTATTGGCTGAGTTACGACAAGGCGATAGAAAATCCGTACGCAGCGTCGATGCGCAAGTGTGGTGAACTGGTCAAAGGAATGGCACAAGCCGATTACCCCAAGCCCGTAGCCTGCCATTAATTTCCGCACGAACGCGGTAATCACATACAGATCAGGAGCTGTCCAAATAGATTGGGCAGCTCTTTTTTATTGGGAACCGCTCCACCAATATACAACATGATGATTACAATAGAATTACCCAACAAAAATTCAGAAGCGGTTTAACATTATCACTATGCAGCATTTTTTTTTACGATTTAATGCCGGCACATGAGCAGGCATCTTGTTATCTTTGCGGGCAATGCAATATTTATCGAATGAAAAGTCGAGGTTTGGAATAGTCGTCACACTGTTGATGTTGTTTTTCCTAATTACTACGGTATCTTGCTCCAATTCTGGTACGGAAGCGGCCAACAGTAATTCTAAGATCGACACCACCACGATTGATAGCCTCAATGCGCGAGCAAACAGCTTATGGTCAAGTATTCCCGATTCAATGATTACAATGAGCAAACGTATAGTAGCTACTTGCGATAGTGTAGGCTACACAGCAGGAAAAATTGATGCTCTTCGCAATCTCGGTAGAGGTTACTATGAAACAGGCAACTATAATGAGGCTATTCAGCAGTACAATAAATCCTTAGAAATCGCTTTGGAAACTGGAAATATGGAGCGTGCGGTTAAAATATATAGCAATTTAGCTATGCCCTATATTGCCCTCGGAAAACACAAAGATGCATTAGCAGAATTAAATAAAGCATTGGACGGAGCTGACAACTATAATTTGCCCAAAGTCAAAGCCCACGCAACGCACAATATCGGGATGGTCTATCATTATCAACTTATGATGGATAGTGCAATTTCCTATTATACCCGTAGTCAGCAGCAATATGAGCAGATGGGCGACACCTCAAAATCGTCATTTATACTCGGCAATATCGGCCATATTTTCCTCAATAAAGGAGATTTTGAACGAGCAAAAGCCAATTATCTTCAATCCCTGAAACTCGCTGAAACGCAAAAAAATCGTAAGGCAATAGGGAATGCACAACAATCTCTGGGGGCGCTTTTTCTCGAAATGAAAGATTTAAAAAATGCGCTTATACACTTCTTAAAAGCGAAACAAACCCTGGAATCTACAGGAGAGAAGACAGAATACTTGCGTTTATTGGATAATCTTTCCGAAACCTATTTCCAAATCGGTGATACAGCAACTGCCGTCAGCTATGCCAAAGCCTGCCAAAGCTTAGCGCAATCGCATGGACAATTATATTATTTGCAGAGTTCATCAAAAAGGCTAAGCGAGTTTTATGAAAGAAACAAGGATTTCGGCCAATCGCTGGCATTTTATAAAATCTACAAAGCTGCATCCGATTCGTTGTACAGCAACGAAAACAAAGAAGAATTGGTACGAAAGGAAGAAGAATTCAAATTTAAAAAACAACAAAGCGATATAAAGGCCGTCTACAGCGCCAAGGTGTCGCGCCGAAACGCCATCCTGGTCATCGCATTGGTTGTTATCCTATCCATGTCAGTCATTGGCTTCCTCCTGATAAAAAATTTTAAGCAGGCCCAGAAAAATAACAAGATGCTCCAGAGCACCAATGCCTTTATCGAGGAGCAGGTCATCCTGCTCGAAGAAGCAAACAAATTCAAAAAATCGTTAATCTCGATTATAGCACACGATATCAGATCGCCAATAAATAGTTTACTATATATCCTTAAGCCATTTAAAGATGGGCTTATTTCGGAGTCCCAAACGAGAGAATTGTTATCGTCCTGTTATGATGAAATTGATACCTTAACCATTCATATCGATAATCTGTTGCTATGGGCTATTCAGCATTTGCATACAGTTCATCTTTCGGTAGCTAATTTCAATATAAGAGCGCTCTTTGAAGATATCGTCAAACTTTACGAAAGAAGACTAAGCGAAAAGCAGCTTACAGCAGCAATTGATTGTGACGCCTCACTTGCCATCTCTTCCGACCGCGAAGTGATCAATATTATCGTCCGTAATTTGGTAGATAATGCCATTAAGTTTAGTCGATCAGGGGAAAAGATAGTCATTCAAGCCAAAACAAATGCCCGAGGCGACCGTGTCATTTTTTCCGTTGCTGATGCGGGGCATGGCATCGCTAAACATGTACGAGATAAAATCTATTCAGATGCGAAACCTATTTCACTGAACGGAACAAGCGATGAAGAAGGTTCCGGCTTGGGCTTAAAGCTCTGTATCTATTATTTAGCCCTTTGTCAGAGTGAACTCCAGATCCACAGTATCGATGGTAAAGGCGCTATCTTTAGTTTTGAATTGCAATCTTCTGCCCATGATCTTTAACGGTTGGCGCTATAAAAGGCCATGATCTTTTGCCAGCGTCACCAGATGAGTCATCGACTGACACGCTGCTTTAGCCATCATATTTCTGCGATGCGCTATCACCGTGTGGGGGCTCAAAAACATTTTCTCTGCAATCGCTGCGATTGTTTCGCCATTAGCGACATGTTTCAACAATTCTATTTCCCTTGCAGTAAAATTTAGCTGCTGCCCCTCTTGCTGATCGAGGATTTCTTGGAAAAGAGGATCCACGAATAACTTCCCCGCAGCCACATCTTCGATACATTGTTTTAATGTACCAACCGAACAGGATTTACTTAAAATACCCGCCGGATTGTACCGTTTCAAAGTCTGAATAAGCAATGGCGACATGGCACTTGTTAAAAATACAATTTTTGCATTTTTATTGATTCTATTAATTTCCGATAACAACGACAGCCCATTTCCTTCTCGGAGGTAATAATCCAGAAATATAACCATGCTTTCCCGATTAAAAGCATTCAAAAATGTAAAAAAGTCCGCTACGTCGTTGCAAGTTTTAACAAAATCAAATAAGGTATAGCGCTCCAATAGCAGCGAAAAAGCATCTGCAAAGAGCCCATGATCATCCAATATTATTGCATGCTTAGAATTGTTCATTACCACAGTTCCTTCAAATAAAAAATCCGCCAAAGGTAATTCATTTAAACGAACTCTTTCTTTTGGCAGTGACCATATACCTAAATTTTGCTATTCACAATCCTATCCATAGCAAGTTATAGGTATATAAGCCCATGGAAATTGTTAATTGATAGACTTTGTAGTTTTTTTGTACAAATTTTCCCTATTCCATGTTCCACAAGAATTTAGGGAACAACGGGGGTCGCACACATCAACTGAAGGTAAAAATGTCATTTAAATTTAGAACCATTTGCAGTATTGGAATGCTGTCATTTGCAGCATTGACCAGTATGATCATTACTTCGTGTAAAGAAACTAAGGATAGTGTTTCATTCGCTGGAAAAGCGAGTGTGAGTATTCACCTCTTGGGTGTAGAAAATCCAGTTACCATCACATCAAAATCAAACAAGAGCATCCACACGTCGACGTCTGATAAGCCAATTCGGGTAGCTTTAACAGCATCAAGTGCTATTGAAGCCACATTGTCTCCAGTGCCGTTAACCCGATATGGCAGTCCGCTGCGGGCATCAGCGGCGCCTCGTGCCGCTGCTACTGAAGAGCGTTCACCACTTGGAGAAAATGTGAAGTACAAAATAGTTGTCTATAATGATGCCGGCAAATATGTGACGGAGAAAATATATACAAACCAGGTAGATAATGATCAGGAGATAGCGTTGGATGCTGGTCATACCTACACTTTTGTAGCATTTTCCATCAATAGTACCACTACAGTACCCACAATAACCGCACCGGACGATCTAAATACAGCGAAGTTAGCCGACATCAGTGCAGACCTGATGTATTTTAAACAGCAGCTACCGGTTCAATCTGGAGATAATACGATCGACGTGGTTCTAAGGCATCAATATAGCGAGGTGACAACAAATCTAAGTATGGACACTGAAATGACGGGAGCAATTACCCAACTTGGCACAACAACCATCGGGCCCACACATCCGAGCGCAAATCTGCAGTTAGCAGACGGTTCCATCACCTACAACGGATCAACATCTACTTCAAATGTTGTATTCCCGGCACTCGGTCCAGGATTACGTACAGTATCCAGTGTCCCATCGCTATTGATTCATCCAGTAGAAACCAATGGGGTGTTCAATTTTGGATCAATAACCATTGATGGCGAAACGAAGAACAATGTATCGTTTACAGGATTGAGGATTGCACCTGGAGAGCGTTACAATTTGAACCTCACCTTCAAAACCTGTACGGAAGAGGTCACCGGAGGAGCCAACCTGAATTGGAATTACCTTGCTTCCGGGGGTGGAGCAAATGTGAACGGCACTATTGTTCCAAATGGATCGATTGTAGAACAAACTTTGACGGCGCCAGGAGCCGATTATGGTTTCGTATTTGACATTCTAGAGATGGACAATTCGTTCAACATGGAGGTAAATGGAATCCCATTGGCTACTCAAGAAATACAATTCGAAGCCAATATAGCCATCGCGCCCAAGAATGTTGCCTTTGAAGATGGTAGTCTGCATGGAGGCATCAATACAGCCGGAGGTACAATTCCGCAAATCTACGCCATGGTAGGCACCGCCACCAATCCACTTATCCGTGTAGTGATCAGCCGCGAAGGAAAAGTAAGCATGTATGGTAGTAAAAGTTCCGGTGGCGAGCTATATCCTTTGGTACTAACTGCAGGTTCATTTAATACGGTGCCTTGGAATCCAGCCTCCAATACGGTCAAAATAACGCAAGTCGTACAAGGTAAAACTTCCATGGTCGGAGCAGGTAGCGGTAGAAAAAAGGTTACATGTAGTTAATTTCTATGCTTGATTATACGGATAAAAATAATGATGTCATGAAAAATACAAAGAAAAAAAATTATATAAGCCCCCAAGTTTTTACACTGGAAATCGCGTTAGAGCAAGGAATCGCAGCAGCATCTCAGCCTCAGCCCGTTCAAAGTGTAGCACCACAGGAATCGTGGACTGTTGTCGAAGACGACAACCGAACCATAGATTGGTAATGCCGAAAATCAAATTCGATGCAGATATACGATTTTTTCGCAATGAGTACCGTCAAAACACCTGTATTGACGGTACTCATTGCGAAAGTACACCGCGGTTGATGTAACCTATCTATTTTTTTGCTATATTTAGATACACAACTTTTTACTGTGTAAAACGTATACCCATGTATCTATATGCTTAGTGTAACTACCGAAAGATCCGATTTTGACCGAGCCATATTCGACCTAGTCCCGCTACCCATGTGGATCTATGACCTAGATACATTACGTTTTCTTGCTGTAAATAAAGAAGCCATTCATCAATACGGATATAGCGAAGAAGAGTTTAAGCAGATGACAATCAAGGATATTCGCCCGCAAGAGGATATACCAAAATTGGAGGAAGCTGTAGAAAGAACCAAAAGCCGACTAAAAAAATTTAAGAAAAGTATTTTTCGGCATCAGAAACGTGATGGTCGCATCATGTATGTACAGATTAAAGGCAACACCATCAATTTCTACGGCATTCAAGCCGAAATCGTTACCGCCACCGACCTGACCGAGCTTTATGAGAAAGAACGCAACTTAGACAAGGCCTACAAGGAGCTTTCATTCAGCGAGAAACGGTTTCGATCATTGATCGAAAATGGACGTGATCTTGTGGCTATAATCGACCTCGAAGGCAAATACAAATATGTAGCCCCCTCCTCCATTAACGTCTTGGGCATTGAACCCGAAGCTTTCCTGGGCAAAAATGCTTTTGACTACATCTATGAAGAAGATGCTCCCCACGTCATGGGGCAGCTTAGCAAAATAACAGAGTCGCAGTCTGTGTCCATTGATGCCTATCGTTTTCCCGATGCAAACGGCGATCTGCGCTGGTTTAAAACCGAATTGTCAAACCACCTCGATACACCATTGATTGAGGGTATTATCGCCACCACCCATGAAATTACCGCCGAAATAAAAGAGAAAATTGTTAATGATCTTTTTACCGAACTGACGTCAACATTTGCGAAGTCTTTTTCCTTGGTATCCTCGTTGGATCAGGCCCTTCAGCGGCTTGTACTGCTCCCCAAAATACGTGTGAGCGAAATATGGCTGGTCGCTCCAGACCACAGCGAGTTACACCTTGTCTCAAAATCCTTGCAGCAAAGTAAGTTTGCGCTATTCCACCAACAGACACAGGAATTGACTTCCTGTACGGAAGAAGACGGGCTTGCAGGTAGGGTCTGGAAAGAAAAAAAGGTGGTTATTTGGGACGATATCGGCGCAAATAAAGATTTTCTACGCGCAGAAGCGGCCAGGGCGGTGGGGCTTTCCACGGGCATCGGTCTACCGATTATGTATGGCGATGAATTTCTTGGCTGCATCGTATGTTTTTCGACGTCTGCGCCAGAGAATCTTGTCGAAAAGATAAATTTACTGACCAATGTCAGCGAAAGGCTTGGCCCACTTGTCAAACAAAAAGTAACAGAAGAAGAATATCGTAATGTTTTCAATATTTCTTCAGATCCCCTTTGCGTTATTGGTTTTGATGGTTATATCAAAAAATGCAACAAAGCTTTCAGCCAACTGCTGGGTTATCCTACAACCTATCTATATGCTACACCAATGTTTGACCTCATCCATGCCGATGATCGAGAGCGCTTAGCGGAAGGGTTATCGTTATTAATCAGCGGCCATATCACCGAGCGTTTCTCGGGCAGGTTTTTAACATCCGCCGGTGAATTGAAATGGCTGCAATGGTCGGCTACTGTAGCAGCAGAATCCAAAACGATTGTTGCTGTCGGGAAGGATATTACCAAACAAAAGCTTGCCGAGCACGCGTTACAAACAGCTTATGAACAATTACAGACGGCTCAAAAAATTGCTAAGCTAGGCTATTGGTTTAGAGCTATAGATTCGGATATCACGGAATGGAGTGATGAGATGTACAAAATTTATGATTGTTCGCCTAGCACCTTTATCCCCAGCTTAGAAAATATCAAGCAGACTTTGCAGCCCAAAGACCAGTATATGCTCGAGGATGACCCTTTATTTCATCTGGAGTCTGGAAGTATCAAAAGCTTTGAGCATGAAATCATTACCTTATCGGGGAAGTTGAAATGGGTGCATCAGGAAGTGCGATTAGTGACCGATGAAACGGGGAAGGTCGTTAAAATTGAAGGCACGATACAAGACATTACAGCTTCCCGCCGGGCTATGGATCAAATTAAGAAACAGAACGATACACTCCGTGAAATCGCCTGGCTGCAATCGCACGTCATCCGGGCCCCACTAACACGGATCATGAGCCTAATTTACCTTTCGAAGGAATTAGATGGTGGCGGAAAATCGCCCGATGAAATTATGGATCTGATTATGGATTCCGCACAAGAATTAGATAATGTGATTGCGCAGATCACTGTTAAAACAAACCTTATTCATCATTAAAATGGAACAGATACTACTCATAGATGACGACGCTGTCATCAATTTTATACATACCAAAATCATTGCTAGTGTCTATCCCGATGCGACTGTGGTCATTTTAGAAAATGGGAAGAAAGCGGTGGATTACATACAACAAAATCAGCAAAATTCCTATCTCGTCTTCTTGGATATCAATATGCCGATTATGGATGGCTGGCAATTTCTGGAAGCGATGCTAGATTTTCCCAATAAGGACAACTTGCGCATACATATGTTAACTTCTTCCGTCGATTTACGAGACCAGAGTCGCGCAGCAGACAATACCATGGTGCTCTCCTATCTTCCAAAACCTCTAACAAAGGATGTTTTACGATCGATACCCGTTGAACAATAGCTGGCATTAGATAAGTAGTCCATCAACTATTACGCACTTTAGGCAATACCCCCTTCATTGCGTCAAATCGTCTCAAAGTATCCTCATATTGTCTCAACAGGCAATACCTCTCCTTTCTATGCTGTACATTTAAGGTTCAAATCACACCAATTATATGCAGTATCTTGAATTTGAACATAACGATGTTATCTGGAGTCCGAAAAGCATCTTGACCATGCTAAAAAGATTGCGACTATCCCTTTCAGCGTAAACAACCAATACACTTATTAATAAACATTAGCACATGAATTTTAAAATGAACAGTTTTAAAGTGGCTACTAAATTATTGCTATTCAGCAGCAGTTTATCTGCTGGAGCCGCTTACGCATTGCCCCATGCCCCCTATGTTCAGGAAGCCCAAACTACAATCAAGGGCAGTGTCAAGGATGAGCAGGGCAACCCCATTGTTGGTGCCACTGTCTCCGTCAAGGGTAGCACCATCAGTACCTCCACCGACGCCAATGGCGCGTTTACACTCAGCAATGTCGAGAAAAATGCCGTCCTTATCATCCGCATGATCGGCTTTACCGCCAGAGAAATTACCTATAATGGCAGCTCCAGTGTACATGTACAACTGCTGTCAGACACGCAGCAGCTCGAAGAGGCTGTTGTTGTAGGCTACGGTACTTTGGACAAAAAAGAGTTGACCAGCGCCGTATCGAGCATCAAGCAGAAAGACATGGTTGCGGGGGCTGTATCACCGCTCTTGGCGATTCAGGGAAAAGTACCCGGTCTCAGTGTACTTTCCAACAACGGCACAGACCCCAATGCGGGCATCTCACTTCAATTGCGTGGGGTCAATTCGGTCAATGCCTCACAGGGTCCCCTGGTGGTTATTGACGGTGTCCCCGGTGGCGACATCAATTCCGTTGCGAAAGAAGATATTGAAACCATCAACGTACTTCGGGATGCCTCCGCTGCAGCCATCTACGGAACACGTGCTTCCGGTGGTGTCATCCTGATCACCACCAAAAGACCTCAGGTTGGCAAGGCGCAAGTGAATTTTACGTCCGAATACTTTGTCGAAACCATCCGCAAACGTCCACAGGTATTATCGGCAGAGAAATTTGTCGAATATGGCCTCGGTGAAGACCTCGGACACCGTACAGACTGGTATGATGAAGTCACCAATAACAATCCATTCAGCCATCGGCAGGTCGCCAACATCAGTGGTGGTTCCGAAAACGCCAATGTTTATACCACCTTTACCAAACGCGACGCCAAAGGGATGGCGATCACGTCCAAACGTGAGGAAATTGGTGGGCGGATCAACAGCGCCTTCAAATTTTTCGACGGCTTTGCGGAGTTAAATACAAATGTAAGCTACAACCAGGTGAAAGCGTTTGGATCTAACGGAGACATCTTTAACAACAATGATATTTTTAATATGGCCCTGGTGCTCAATCCCACCCAAACACCTTACGATGCCAACGATGTGAGCGGATACAATGTATTGGAGGGAGGATATGACACCTGGAATCCTGTCGCTGAGGCGCGCCTGCGCAGCGATGAAAAGCAATTCAAATACCTGTTGGCCAATGCGACCTTAAAATTGAACCTCACAGAACACCTGACCACCAGTGCGACCATCGGCGTAAAAAACAACAGCGAGCATGGCAACTATTATCGATCAGCGCAACATCGCATTTCGCGGGAAAATAATGTGGATGGATTTGCCAAGCAATATTACAGCCGGTTCAATGACCGCATCTTTGAGTGGACCGCCAATTACACCAACCGATGGGCCGAACATTCCTTAAACGCTGTAGCAGGCTACAGCTATCAAGATTTCAATGGACAAGGATTTTCTGCCGAAAACTCCAATTTCCCGGTGGATGGTATTGCCGACAACGACATGGGTACAGGAACCTATTTACCAGACGGTCGGGCAGGTCTTGGATCCTGGAAAAACCCATGGGTCAAACTTGCCGCCTTCTTTGGCCGTGTCAATTATTCTTATCTAGACCGCTATATCCTCACTGCTACAGCACGATACGAAGGATCGAGCAAATTTGCACCTAAAAACAGATGGGGCTTCTTTCCCGGACTTTCCGCAGGCTGGCGCATATCACAGGAGCCCTTCCTCAAAGATGTTAATTTTATCAACGACCTAAAACTCCGGGCAGGCTATGGCGAAACGGGCAATGAAGGCTTCGATGCAAAAGTGGCAACACGGATGTATAGTGCCGACACCTGGTTTCTACAGGATGGTAAATGGTTCAGGACATACGGTGTGATGCACAACCAAAATCCAGATATCAAATGGGAGGTCAAAAAAGAATACAACCTTGGGATGGACTTTTCTGTACTGAACAATCGCTTAAGTGGCCGTTTTGATATCTACAAACGTAAGATCGATGATCTGATTTTCGACATCAGCGTATCCCAGCCCCCAGCAATCCACGATCGGACAACCATGAATGTGGGTAGTATGCAAAATACGGGGTACGAGTTTGAACTGAACTTCAAAGCCGTAGACAACGACAATTTCAGTTATACAACAAGCCTAGTGGGTTCGCATAATAAAAGCAGGCTCAACACCTTATGGGGTAGTCAGACCTTTACCGACCGGAAGGACTTCCCGGCCCCCGGCTCACCAGGGTCAGCGGTGAGGTTATATCCCGGCGAGGACATTGGCCGCTTCTTCCTTTGGAAATTTGCAGGATTTACCGACGATGGTTATTGGAAACTATACGATAAAGACGGTAATGCATTTGACGTGCGCGACCGGAATAAAACGGTAGGCGACAAGTCATTTGTCGGCAATGCCATTCCAACACTACAGCTTTCCTGGAACAACCAGTTCAGCTATAAAAACTGGGATGCCAGTATCTACATGCGCAGCTGGATCGGACACGATGTGTTCAATATGATCAACATGTACTATAGCCTACCTAATGTAAAAGGTCAGAATGTTTTGGAAGAAGCCTACGACAAACATAAAAATATCAAGGGAGAAAAAGAGCTGAGTGATTACTGGTTAGAGAAAGGCACCTTTCTTAAGGTTGACGCACTCAACATCGGTTACCGCTTTAACCAGAATTGGATCAAGCCCTTAAAGTCCATGCGGATATATGCCACCGCACGCGACCTCTTTGTATTTACAAACTATACGGGGCTAGATCCAGAAGTCAATATCAATGGTCTCGAACCGGGCTTCGAAGAGCGCAATGTCTATCCCAAGACACGGACTTTTATGATGGGTTTACAAGTAAATTTTTAAAGCTAGCAGGACAAACATGAAAAAATATATTTCCATAGCCACCTTATCCGTAGCCTTACTGCTATCCGGATGCACCAAATTGGATCAAGAATTTTATAGTTCGGTCACACCGGACACCTTTTTTAAAAGTGAAAAAGACATCAAAGCCGCCTTATTCAGACCATTTACCCATGCCAAATGGTATATGGGCGAAGACCGCTGGCGCTTGCAGGAATACACAGCCGACAATTTTGCCATCACCACCAAAGGGCGGCACTGGTATAATGGGGGCGAGAATGAGCGCTACCATTACCACCGTTGGACGGCGGACGACAACTGGGTCTGGGGCAGCTGGCGCGGCACGCTGATGGGGGTTGCCTTGGCGCTTGATGCGAAAAGCGACCTGAGCAAACTGGACTATAGCAAATTTACACTTACGGAAGAACGTAAAGCAGCAGACCTGGCCCAACTGGATGCCTTGATCGCCTATTTCTATCTGCGCGGGCTGGATTATTTTGGCGGTATGCCTATTTTCGAATCCCTAGATCAAGAATCCCTTCCGCGCAATAGCGATCAGGAGCTCTTTGCCCATATCGAGAAGCTGCTCAAAGCCGCTATCGAGAACCTACCGGCAAAGAAGGCTGGCGACAGAGAAGAGGGGGCTATCCGCAAAGCTGCCGCTGCAGCCATGCTGGCACAGCTCTATTTCAATGCAGAGGCCTATATCGGGAAGTCCATGTACGCAGAAAGCCAAAAGTTGGCTCAGGATATTGTCAATAAAGTTTATGGCGACTACAGCTTGGATACCAAATGGAACGGCGTACATGGATTTAAAAACAATGAGTCGCCCGAGATGATTTGGTCTATGCCGTCAGAATTCAAGATGCTGGAGTACAATTGGTTTTATGCAGATTTCTACCATTACAACACCAGGCAGTTCTTTGCCCAAGATATGGGCGGCAACAATGGCGCCCACCTAACTCCATCCAAGAAACCCAACGGCTCCCTTTACGCAGCAGACTTTAAGCTAGGTTCACCTTTTGAAACTTTCGACCAAGGCGATCTCCGCAAAGCACCCTATGTCTACCACGGCACAGACCAATACGAAGGTATGTTTATCGTAGGCCCCCATAAGACCCCTAGCGGCGAGGCCATTGTTGGGGGTGAAGAATATAAAGATAAGCCCCTGGACTTTGTCGACCAAGTCGGCCGCTTTTCAGAAGTTGGACCTGGGAAAAAATACAGTTCCATCGACCAGCTGCCCTCAAAGATGTCCGAAGGCGAGGAAAACACCGGTATACGTTTGGTGAAGGTACCTATCCCAAATCTTGCCAACAATACCTTGCGTTGGGGTGCAGATATGCCGATTATCAGACTGTCTGAAATATACTATATGCTTGCCGAATGTGAATTCAGGTTAGGAAATAAGGAAAAAGCTGCAGCACTATTCAATACCGTCCGAAAACGGAATTTTGCACAAGAGCAGGATCCGAATCCCGTAACTGTAGCCAATATTGACAAGTACCGTATTTTGGATGAATGGAGTATTGAATTTTTAGGCGAAGGACGCCGGCGTACCGATTTGATCCGATGGAAAGCATTCACCACAGAAAAATGGTGGGATCATAATCCAAGTACTTCGGCCCATCTGAATCGTTTTCCCGTACCCAATCAGGCCATTGCCGGCAACAATAGTCTGACACAAAATCCAGGTTATTAAAGAGCGCAACGAATCGATTTAAACGAATAGAGCCCAGTCTGATTTAGTAAACAGGCTGGGCTCTTCAATTTTACACTAAACCCTTGATCCAATCATTTTTGAGTTCTCAGCTTATTCAGTTCCTTGCATCTGTTGATACGTAAACAGCTGTGGATAATTTTTTGGAAGTTCAGTTGTCAGGTTATGCATTTGAAAATTATCATTTCTAATTCTGCCATCCGGATCCATGAGTACGTAGCACGGAATTCCGTTAAATTTAAATAATTCGCGTAATGCCCTATATTCATCGGCAGAAACCCGATAAGATTCAAACATGCTATTTTTAGCAATATAGTCCTTATAAAACTCCATATCTGGAGTCCCTTCACTATCTGTTATAAAAACAAACGCCACATTCGGATTATCTTTGAGTTTTAGGCGTTTCCCCTGCGTTGATTCGATACCCGATCGGCAGGGACCGCACCACTGTGCCCAAAAGTCCACAACAACGACTTTACCACGATACTTATCTGTTATTTTTTTAAAAACAGAGGCGGCATCGGTTTGGGGTAGTACATAGCCGTTTCTGGACTTCCATTCACGGTCTGCCAGTCTGAGCGCTTCACCCTTTAAATCCTTGTTCGTCAATATGGCCCGCAACTGATCAGTAGTCTTTGCTATCGCGGCGGCATCGGCAGCACCATTTAATGCAGATTTTAATGTACGTAGTTTTGCAACTTCTGAGACCAACGTATTGGCTATAGTAGGGTTAGTTTTTCGATTTGCCGAATCCAATACAGAATAGAAGTCTTTTGGGCGTCGACCATTTAAGGCATCACGACTAAATAGTGTCGAATACTCGAATCGGTTGATAAAGGTAGAAAATTCATTTTGTGTCAAAATAGCCGGATCATTAAGGTCTAAGCGCCCTATAAAATCACCGAATCCCATTCCGCAACAACCAGCTTTTTGTTTGCTGAAATAGTATTCTCTTTCAACATTTTTTCCAGACCTTGATAAAAGACGCGTGGATTCTTCCCCCAATTGAAATCTTTGAACTGCCGATTATCAGCAGCAAGCGGACCTTCATAACCTATTAGTTCTACATTTTGGTCTGTAGTCATTTTAAATCTTAAGGCTAGTGTTTGCCCGGGTTCGATATAAAAATCAAAGCGGTCATCTTTAAATCTAATATAAGCAAGCTCTGGGTTTGTCGCCAAATAACTTGCTTCAAAACGGCCATCCGGATAAATCTGTACAGTGGTAGGATAATCTTCACGGGTCAACTCATTACTGCTATAAATAATACCACTTGTAAATTCCAATGCAGGACTATAATCTTCGATAAATCCGATGATGCGCACAGTATCAAATTGAAAAAAATTCTTTTTATACGAAGCAAGGCTTTTTTTCACTTTAGCTTTACCCAACTGCTGCATTATCCATTCATTTGGATCGTCTGTCGGCATTTTTTCGGTAGATAATTGTGCCGTAGCACATGCTAAAAAGAAGAAAGAAAAAAAGAAAGTAATGACAACTTCATAAATAAGACATTGGTTTCCATAAAGTTAATCATTTCAAGTGCATTTGCAATATAGATTACAGAAAACTTGAATTCAATTAAAGCCACGCCTTTTCGGAAATAGCGGATCAGTCTGAATTATTATACTATTTATCCTAGAATTGTAGGTGTAATGCAAGGCATAGAAAAAGGGCTACCATTAAATGATAACCCTTCACAATATCTAAGGAAGAGAGTTATATTGCGGAATTGTATCCAGAACCAAGATAACCTAGTCTTCCTTTTTTATCTTTGATATACTTAACGTATCTTTATCTCAAATTATAAAACCTATTACAAAGATACAACTTTTTTTAAAATGCAAGTAATCAATCACAAAAATAGTGAGCTTACAGTAACTCAACGCTTTTTCATTGAAAAAATTGTTGAAATGCTATATATGGGAACAATAGACTCCTATAGAGTCAGACTCCATAATCCATTAACGGTAATGGAAGAACTCCTCTATTGCTTGCAGGAATACAAGAATGGGAGAATAAAACATTTTCACACCATCAAAGCTAAGGAAGTAAAAAAATATGCCTTAATTGATGAATGTATACAATCTCTTGCATTAGATCCCAACTATTTAAATTTCGGAAGTATATCACAAAAATATCTAAATACTATATTTAAAAATATAGATGAACACAATTATCTTAAAGTAATTTCGTGCCTCAATGTGCTAAAAAAAGAAAATGAACACTATTTATCCAATATAATTGCGGGGTTAAAACAATTAATTGCTATAAATGAAAATTCAATGGAGGTATTGGAGAGGATTGATGTCACATTAAATATCTTATTGAGCCAATTAATAGCTATTGGTTACTCTAAAGGTTATCTTTATAAAATTGCATACGGCATCTTTGTAAATGCTCTTACTCAGGATGAAGTGTTTGACACACATTTTGATCTTTTTGAACAAAAAATAAACCACCCACCTAAGGAATTTACCGTTATATTCAGAATGGATACGACAACTAAGGTATACGATGCGATTACTGATATTGTGTCGGAAGGATTTCAATTAGAAGATACCATTCAAGGAATAGAACTGACAGCTAATCGCCGTGGCGAATTCAATAACTTTAATTCCCAACACCCAAATAGAAAATTCCTAAAATGCATTGTGACTGCTACAGATTATTTATCTGCCTTAAAAAGGGCTAGAAGTATACTATCCGAATACTTAGATGTAATAAATCTTGGGCTATCTGATGAGTATCTAAATATTCATAACCGTGTTCTAGTTGTCGATAACCATAATCCTGCGGCTGGGGCATTCCAAAACAATGTCAACATTTTAGATGGAAAGTATAAAGCCGCAATGGATCATTATCAGCAGTTTACGAGTAAAATGCCTGTAATATTGAATAACACTTCAATCTCGAATGAGACGAAAGATAAAATTAAATCTGCTGTTAGATATTTAAGACTCGGGAACCAATCAACTGAAGTAGAACATAAGTTTATAAACTATTGGATAGGACTCGAATATCTTTTTTCAAACTATGAAGGTCAAAATACGATTAATAGAATAAAAGATCATTTTATAAATGCACACGCTAGAGCTTATGTCAAACGAAATTGCTTTGCCCTTCTAAAAGATATAAATCAACTGAGTACAGAAGACAAAGAAAAGATCCCAGCCTTCACCAATGAATTAAATAATTTCCTCAATACTGAACTATATGCACAAATCGATTCACAATTATCAACCCAATATCCATTATTGAGCTATAGGACCAAGAAATTGAGTATGTGGTTTAATCAAAATGGTGGGAGATTATCAGCAACAAAATATCTCGCCAAACATAAAGTAAACCTTGAAATACACTTTACCAGAATATACCGCCTACGAAACGAAATAATTCATGACGCAGCAACCAATACAAACAACGAACATATAGCTTCCAATTTAAGATATTATTTAACGTTCATTCTAAATGAAATAATTGATTACCTGCATACCTACGATGTGTCAATTGAAGACTATTTCATATCAAATGAGATCGAAATAGGAAATATCGAACTTGAGGGAAATCTACTTTCTGATATTTTTAATATCAATTGTTCTCTCGATTTTATAAACTAAAAGCATTAACAATAAAACTAAAAACGATCTGTCAAATAATTAATTACTCTGTAGTTCTAGCCGACATCGCTAACATTAATTATCCAGTTTGAAGCATACCTAAATCTAGAGAAGCGTCTTAATTAGTTAGAGCGCTTTATTATTAACGATAAGATTTTTCATAATTAAGATTTATAAAGTTGCTCCCCTTTTATCAGCGACGAAAGGGGAGTTTTTTTAAGCATAGATCATCTTTAAAATGAAAAAGCCACTCCCTTTAAGAAATGGCTCAAATAAATATCTATAAACTTTAAAAGTATTTGATTACAGCTTTTCGATCTCTTCGATAGAAAGACCGGTGCCTTTAGCAATATCAGCAATAGGTAAACCCATTTTCTTAAACTCCAGTGCAATGGCAATAGCTTCCTCGCGCTTGCCTTTTTCAATGCCTTTCTGAATTCCCTTTTTTTCAGCCTTATCTAATAAATATTCTTGAGTACCCATAGTATCGCTCCTTCCTATTTTTGTTTTTATTTCGTTTTCAGACTTAGATAAATTGCATACAAAAAGCAATTTATCGATCTCTCCTCTGCCATTGAGAACTAATCATTGAGGAAATATACTCAAAACTTCCTCATTATCAAAACTTACATAATAAGTTAGGAACCGTAATGAGCATGGCTCATTACAGCATCATTTCCTATTAAAAAAATTAAATCAATGATAATCATATAGCCCCTGGCGAGTGCCTTTATCCATGTCCCTTTTCATCATTTCATCATAGAGATCATGCTTTATTTCTTTCAATCCCTCATCGGTCACTTTCTTGTTTAATATGGCCATAAGTGCGGTTAGGACTATGACAGAAAATGGGTTCTCATTGGCTCTTAATAATGACTCATCCTGATGGAGGATCTTGTAACTGTTAAAGTCGTAGCGCAATGATGTTCCCATAAATTCCTGGGTGAAGACCTCCGGCCGATAACCTTTGTTGTCATCTGCCAAGATCGCAATAGCTGTAATTGGCACTTTGTAACGATCCCATATCCGATAAAAATAACGGAACATGCGTTCGGCCAGATCTCCTCTACCCTTATTGCTCTGTATCTCCACATGAAACAGCACAAACTGTTCGCTACCATCCTTTAAGAAAACTTTTACGAGCTTATCTACATAACGGACTCCCTTGCTATTACTTTCTGGAGGGAATAATTGCTCAAACTCTTTGTCCAGATAATCGAAGGGTTTGCTCAAATCAAAAATAGCATCAGCATTCGGAAAAATAAATCGTAAAAAATGCGAAAATGTCTGCTCCAGGATAGATTTGCACAAGGGATCATCTACCCGCTTTGTTCTTTTGCTCATCTTGATTTATCAACTGGTTAACAACACAAAGATAGCAAATAATAATAAAAAACTAATATATTTAGTATTTCAACTTAAAAAGAAACATTTTGAGTACGGTTGAATATACATCATGCAAAAAGGGTTATTTAATGAAAATAGTTACATGTGGCCACAGTATTGTTAGCATGCGCGAGAAAATCGCTTGGGATATACCAAATACAAATTCAACCTTACCAATTATAGATTACAAGCTCAGGTGAACTTGACATTTTGTATTATTGTATTCATTAAATAAAGAGCTTGCACGTCTTCAGATTCGATATGATGCGTGTATCCGCTGCAAATAATTTAGTTCTTAAGTTAAATAATGGATTGTTTAAAAGTATAAACATATTTTTATGAGTGGAATTAAACAGAGCGAGTTAATCAAATTAGTTGGGTTAGCCTCAACAGACACCTCTTTGGTACAGTTTTTTGAACGTCATGGTTTAGGAAAGTTGCCAAAAACAATCACTAGCAATCAAGGGACAAAAAGCATTATTTGTAAATCATTGAATATATCATTTTGGTTTGCTTACGATATTACTAATGATCATTTTCAACCCCCAATTAGTCCCCGTAACGACAATTATAAATTTATAGCTTACTTATCCAGCATCATTTTTACGCATAGAGAACATTCTGTTAAACATCCTGATCCCAAACCTAAAGATTTTTGGGATGTACTCCCTCCACCGAGCGCATCTCGGGAAGAAACAGAAATGGTAATGGGTCCCCCTGTGCATATTAACGATGATTCCTGGAGTTATAAATTGTCCATAGCGGAAGAAAAAAAACTAGTTTTGAACTATACCAAAAGTTCAAAAAATCAGCTATCCTATAATAGCTGGATATCAATACGTCAAGAGTCAGAAATTGTAAGCCGAGTTTTCTATGATCGCAAGAATGATTTTGAGAACTTTCCTTTTTTAAGACGAGCACACACTTCAATTATCAAATGGTTATTTGACAGCAGGTTTCTACAACTGAATGAGGATGTATATCAGTTGCCCCTAAAAGGAGATGCCGAAACAATTTTGGATTTTGTTGAACATCACCTCAAGAATCATCTTTGGAAAAATCAACTGGTAGATATTGATCAGCTCTCCAGTTTTTTATATCATATTACAACAAATAGAATACTAAAAGATCCTGAAGGTAATCGTGTATCACTTTACATTCGCACCATCATATTAGAGATTTTAAATCAGGCTGAAGTTTTTGAACAGATTTATGAGCAGAATTTTAGCGCCACAGATCAGTTTTTAAATGATATTTTATTTGATGAAACCCTGTATAGCGATATTTCTACCGTTTTAACGGAAAAATTTAAATTATTTCAAAGCTGGAAAGCATCTCGATGATGCTTTCTAGCCCTCCTTCCATATTGCCTTTCTCTTTGCCTACGTTATCAACTTTTTTCAAAAGGATACTCATATCGAAGTTGATGAGTATAGACGAAAATAAATAATCACATCTATAATAGATTTGAGCGATTATAACTATCTTTAAAATTATAAAAGATTAAAAATTATATAGCTAGTTTACTCAAATCGCAAAAAATATGCAATTTAATAGTATTATCGATGTTGAGACATGAGACCCTAACTGGACAAAATGGAGAACCCGCTTTATATTGGTGCTGAAGGAACACGTTTTGAGTGGAATGTTAAAAAAATATCCTCTAAATAATCTCCATATCATGGATAATCGAATGAAAAATAGAACTTGTCTTAAAATACTTTTATGTTCCTTAATTTGCGCCATTACGATTCATGTAAATGCTCAAAATAAGTTGGAAAAAAATGGGGAGAGTTTCGGAGAGTCGTATCTTAAACTTGAAATAAGAGGAAACACGAGTAAAGAGCCACGATTTTTCAAATTAACGTTGACTAGTAATTTGACCAGCTATTATGATATCAATATTCCTATTTTGGGAAATGCTGATACGCTCTTAAAAATTCCATCATTTAAGCTGACATCAGCGATTTTGAAAATAGATAGTATCGAGCGATACATATTTCTTCTTCCACATGATTCTACCCAAGTAATTTTTAATTTCAAACCTAGCGCCCCACCTGATATTCAGTATAATGGCCCCTACAAGACGATATTTCGGGAAACAAAAGTTATACAAAATCTATTTAGAAGCATATTCAACGATAATCATACTTCAGATAAATATGTATTTGAACCTAACACCTATCGCGATAATGCATTGTCTTCAATGAGAGAAAAGATAGATAAGATTAACAATGCTCCTTTAGCTGAAGATTCAAAAAAAAGTTTGCAAAGAACATATGCTACCGTATACGCCCGAATGTTCTTATTGGATCCAAATAATGGGATGTATCTGGATAATGTGAATGCGGGTATGGATAAAGAAAAAGCCAAAATTAAAAATAAAATTAATTTAGACTACTACACCTTCTTGAGGGACCTCGACCTCAATAATAAAGACTACCTACTATCAAACTATTATAATGAATTAACCAAATCCCTTTTGGCTGATAGTGTGCTAAACTTGCCTACTACAGATCATATTTTATTACAAGATTGGATGAATAGGACTGTCGCTATACTAAATCCCTTATTAGGATACTCTCGAGGTTATTTCTATGATATTATGTTAGCAAATGCCTATTTGGATCAAATCGCCAGAAATAAATATCTTTCGGATGAACAAACTAAGGATATTATTGGATATTTTAAAGACCAATCGTTTTCTGATTATATTTTGTACCAAAATAATATCAACACGCTCCGGATTGCTCAGGATACAGGACGAGTTTATGACTGGTCTCGTCTCGACAAGGGGGATTTACTTTCCGAAATCATAAAAAAATATCCAGCTAAAAGTATAGTTATTGATTTTTGGGCCACCTGGTGCGGACCTTGTATAAGTGCTATGGACAAAATTAAACCGGTAAAAGAAAAATATAAAGATGTCGTCTTTGTCTATATAGCAGACGTATCCTCTCCACGGACTTTGTGGAACAATCAAGTCAAAAGTATAGCAGGATATCATTATTATCTCTCATCAGCACAAATGGAACGACTACAAAAACAAATGAACTTTTCATCGATTCCAACTTATTTAATTTATAATAAGCATGGAAAATTGGAAGATCAGCTAACAGGCTTTCCTGGCGTGCAAAAATTCGAAGAAATTCTGAGAAATTTGCACAACTAAATGATGCCAAACCATCAAATAACACCACCTTTTACGATCTATTGAAACAAATCCTAACGGTAGCATGTTATCTGTAGAGGTCACTCTTTATTTCAATCATCCGTATTTCGTAGAAAACAAATTCATTTTTATGCTCAAATTGCCTATGACTTCTATTTACAAAAAAACCGCAGCAGTGTGTATCGTTGTTTTACTTTTTTTGATGATGACCGTTCTATTCGTCAAAGCAACCACGTTGTTACTCTTGCTATTCGGTGGAATACTATTTTCTATACTTTTTCATGCCATCTCTGCCAAAATAAGGCAATGGACAGGCTGCCATACCAAGGTATCCCTGTTGCTCGCTATCGTTTGGGTGGTTGTCTTCTGTAGTGGCATATCCTATTTTATTGGCAATACTGCGGTAACCCAATATAAAGAACTTGCTGCCACATTACCCGAAATGATTGACAATTTACAGCGTTACCTTGCCAATACAAACTGGGGCTCTTATCTGATCGACAACATTGACAGTGCCGAAGATCAGATGAATACCGTCATTCAGCATTTACCGCAGGTATTCAGTGGTACCTTTGGTTTTTTTGGAGACCTTTACGCTTTCCTATTTTTGGGCATATTTATTATGATCTCCCCCAGAGAATATATGATCGGCATCCTCAGCCTCTTTCCAGATCAAAACAAGCAAACCGTCGAAACGGTGTTAGATAAGGTAGGTGAGCAACTGAAGATATGGTTGAAAGTACAGCTGTTGGATATGCTCTTTGTTTTTACGCTTACCGCGATTTCGTTGCTTATTTTAGGTATTGACCTTTGGTTAATTTTGGCCTTGATTGCAGGACTGTTGACCTTCATTCCCAATTTAGGTCCAACACTGGCACTCGTACCAGCTGCATTGGTCGGTCTGCTGGATGGCCCCGCAACGGCGTTGTATATTATCGCTATTTTTGTTGGCGTTCAAATTGTAGAATCTGCAGTATTCGCACCTTTTGTTCAAAAGAAAATGCTGTCTTTACCGCCTGCTATGGTGCTCTTTTTTCAGTTGTTGATGGGCACACTCACAGGCCCCTTAGGCCTACTTTTTGCAACACCCATCTTGGTCGCTATTGTCAATTTTGTCAATGAGATCTATGTCATGAGGGTATTGAAGCAAGAGACAGCAGGCGAGCTGATCGAAGAAATGGAACATCTGAAACAGGAAAATTGATCTGGTTTAAGTATCAGGTAATCTTAGCGCATCAATTTAGTCTCCTTTTTGCCTCAATAAAAGCGTTTGATAGAATTTTGATAACTAGTTACGCTTGGCCATCAAATCTGACGAATGTGATTTTATGATATGATAAAATTTCCTCTGGTCACTCTTTAAGGAATGAGCTTCATATATTAATACAATCATTTCCCAATACAGCGATTTACAAAATGAGGTAAGGGCACCTGTTTTTAAAGGTATAGGCACCTGCTTATGCAGATGCCTAACTTCTATTTCCTCCTGAATATACGATTTAACAACCGGCTCAACAAAAAGCTGGCGAGTGTCCCCACAAGTGCTGTCAATGCACTGTACAGTAGCCCGCCCACTGAAAATGATGCCCAGACCCCACAAACGGTTCCACCAATGGTAGAAAGTTTAATATCACTCCAGCGCATCGGCTCCCCCCTTCCTGCGGATCCGTTCGACCGCTTTTTTATCCTTGTCCAAATCATCGTCCTGTCGGCTCCCGTCCAGCAAATCTGCCGAAGCAGCTGTCTTTTCATTCGCAGGTCTGTCCGTATCTTTTTCCAGAACGGACTCCACAATGCCAAGCCCTAGCGCGATATATTTAACAACATTCAACGCCTTATTTGGCAATTTAACAGGTGCCAGCAGAATTACCTGCAGGACCTTTGCGATTTTATTTACGATTTTTTTCATTGATCTTACGTGTTATTGATCAGCCCTATCGCGAAAACTTATTCTCGATTTTTAAGATGACCTGCCCAATTTTTACCTGTTCAATAATTGTCCTATACAACTGTTTATACGCTTCGGCCGATTGATATACCCCCCAGTCGTCATAACTTTTATGAAAATAGGTTCCGACCAGCAGGCAGCCTTCCGTATCGTCATGCGTATTGCCGATATGGATGTAAACGAGACTGAAATTGGGGATAGCCCTAATCTCGATCATACCTTCGTGCATATCCGGAAAACGCTTTTTGTAAGCGGTATTCATCCCGCCCGTCCTGTTGATCCCGAGTTTGTAGGTTCCCGCGGGAATAGCTGTCCGACCTTTTATCTTTACATCGCGCACGGTGTCCTCAAGACCATAACACTGGAAGGTTCCGTCGATGTAGAGTTCGGACAGGGTACTATTATTCCCCTGCCGAAAACGTTTTAGTGTCAGCTCCATACCTTACGGATTGCCATATACTAATTCATACATATATTCATGCCCGGGCGTATCCGTCAGTGTAACCCGGTACTTCGCATTTTCGAAATTCGGATTATCGGCCTGCACCTGGTACATCCAGGATATCCCTTGTCCGTCCATGTCCTGCGCCATCCCTACCTCCAGCTCCAAGTCATTTGCATCGAAAATTCCGACCTCTACTTTCACCACCTTCATCACGTCCTTCACCATAAATAAGATCTGATCCATGGCGTTGCCTTGATAACCACTATCGTCCCAACGACGAATGACCGGTGCCGTAAAGTAATCTTTAAAGGCTACATTATAGGCCGTCTGATTAATATTTGCCTTAGCCTGATAAGCCGCCTTTAGGTCCGGATCCTGTATCGCCGTACGGGCGTACAACGATGCATCAATAAAGCGATTCTGTACAGCAAGCTGTTTAACTGTGGGTGCTTTCTTATTTTGAAAAGTCGGTCTGCGGGCAATGATTGTCTGATTGCCACGTTGCCGGAATACGAGCATCTTGCCTACTGTCCCCGATGCTCCCTCCATGACGATATTACCTTTTGATTTTGCCATTACGTTTGTTTCTAAATGTTAAATAATCTGTCTATTGTCAAAACGAAGGGCGCCCATCATTGCCTTGACGATACAAATATGCACTCGAAATCAAGCGATGTCAATAGCGTCAGACAGATGCGGGGAAATACGGTTAAATCTGACGAAAAATGTGTAAAAACGATTAAACATATCCATCCAACGGTATGCGGCGGCGAGATGCCCCTGGCTTGTGTTATCCTTGTGCTTAACAAGGGCTTAGAAAGGGTCATCCTTTAGTTGTTGTAGTATGTTTCTTGTGCGAGGCTAGGGTGAAGCACATAATTGCCCAGATCCGGTCCATATAAAATCCGGGCAATTAGATCTCCTTTGCTATTTCTGCTTTTTGGGGTTTGCCCTGATGTGAGCTGCAATCTCATTTTTAAAGTAATAATCTTTGCCGTCGAGATTGTAAATCGGGAGCTGGCCTTTGATTTGCCCCAATTTAGTATCCCGTATATGCAGCAATGCCTTAAGATCGGTATTATCCAATATTTCCACCGCGCTATCGGCCAGGTGTTGGCTTAAATGCTGCGCTTCCGTGGCGATTACCTGCACAGCCTGTACGAGCGCGCGTAATTCGGATCGAACTTCTTCAAAAAATTTTTCCATAATCTTTGTTTATTTAAACTATCATTCGGTTTATTAATTCAGTTTAATTCATCCCTCCCTACTTATCCGTCTGCTCATTCAAACACGTGCAGCTTCTGCCGAAGTTCCTTGATATAGCTACGGGTCACGGCAAACGAGCGCTGAGGACCCTCACTCATCACAATTTTATTCTTCAAAAAGGAAACAATAAAGTTCATATTGACTAGGGTCGATTGATCCACCTGAACAAATTCGGTTGCCGGCAGAAAATCGACAATTTCTTTTATGGTCTTTTTTGCCTTTCTCGGCACTGGTTTGCCAAACCCATCCAATCGCATATTTCTTTCGAAAAAAGCCAGTTCATTGTCCCCTTTCACTTTCTGCACGAAATAAATATCACTGAACTGAACTCTTTGACACATTTTATCAGACATTTCGATAAAGGCAAATTCAGGTTGTGGCCTAAACGTGAGATTGATCGGAACAGCCAAACGTCGAAAAGCATTTTCTAGCGCCCTACAGACCATCGCAAATGTAGCCGGTTTGGGCATAAAGTCCGCTGCATCCAAACGATAAGAGCGCAGCGAAAACGCTTCATGCTCCGTCACAAATACGACCTCGGGTCTTCTCTTCGCATCAATAGACTCATAAAGATCCATTCCATTGAGCACAGTATCCTCAGCGCTCCGATTCAGCACAATATCCATAAAGAGTACATCATACTTGCTGGAGTGGATTTTTTGCAACGCATCTTTTTTATTATCCGCCACATCAATTAGCAGATCCAAATCTGTTTTTTCTAAAAGAGCTTTTAGTTTCTCAGAATCAGGTCGAAAATCATCAACGATAAGAATAGGGATTATTGGCATACGCTATTATTTTTTAAAATACTCAGTTAAATCGCTTTCCGGTAGTTGTGGAGCAGCGTTAGCTGGACACTGAAAATGGCATGTTGTTCCCGAAATTCAATCCGATAAGCTCCGGGCAATACCGCATCAAATAGTTCCCGAAGCAACTTATTGCCCTCCCCTGTATGCCCTTCCGAGCGCTTTCTGCAGACATAATTGATCATCTGGAAATGCAACTGACCATTTACCCGGGTCCATTCCATGATTATTTGGCCCTGTGTTCCCGGCGGACTGTAGTTCAGCGCATTTTCAAACCACGAGAGCATCGATGCAGCAATGATAGAGCGGCTCCAATCGGCCGCAAGGAGCACTTCTTCCCCCTTAAATAGCATGAGGCGGTCTGTAAAACACGAGGCCATCACCTTGAGCTGCTTCCATTCTTCAGCAATAGCTACTTTGACCTTTCGGTTTGCTGTCACTGCGATGATATATCGGAATAGTTCCAGGGTATCGTTTCGGTGCAGCAATTTATTCTGCTGCGCGATCTTGATCCATTCTTTCACAAAGTGCTTGGAGAGACGTCCCGCCAGCCTGCCGGCCTCCAATTCCATTGTGAGCCGTTGAAATCTTAGCCGAAAAGAACAATAGTTATAAACGATATGTACAAGCAAGGCTGTCCCCAGTGCCAATAAATTGCCTATCGCAATACGATTATGAAATTTCATCAAATGGTAATCGGTCAGTTTACCGATAAAAGAAACACCATGCGCCGGGAGCCATGAATAGGTATAATTTACCCAAAAGTCCATACTCAGGTAGTACCAACCACCAGTCAACAAAACCACGAGCAGCTTGCCATATAAACCGCTCATTTGGAATACTTTTATGGCAAGCCAATAGAGCGTAAATGAAAACAGGTAGGGTCCGGTCAAGGCCAATAGATGCCGCATGGTCAATCGATGCCATACATGAATATTCATTTTGAGCAGCAGCAGCAGCCAGAATCCTGTTCCGATAAAAAATAAGATGTATCTACGCGTGAAAAACTGGGTTATTTTGGTCCGTCTATCTTCCATTATCTCCTCTTTAAAACGTTGGCGAAATTATTTTTCCCCCATAATTAATGTACTTTGAACACTTAAATTACAAAAAACAAAACGTAAATAATAAATTAATTAAAAATAATATTTCGCTAAAAGGAAACATCATCCTTATCAAGAAATTATACAGCAACTCATTTACTTGATTTCATACTTTTTACCCTTTCAGCAAGTTTCTCGTTTTTTAGTTCGAAAAATTCCCGGTTTTTCACGTCGAAAAAGAAAGCACGCTCGTGTACATAAATAGGCATTACCCACCTCAGTGCATCTTGTAAAACGACCATTCTATCCTCAACATCCGGATGATAAATATGAATCAACGGCCAGTTTTCCCATGCCGTCCAATCCTTCATGACGATCCTAGTGATCACTTTGTTTAATTGTCCCTTAAACCTCTTCATAAATCCAGTAGGTTGCTCCGCTCTTTTACAGCGCAGCCTTTTTGATAAAGCCAGATTCCACAGGCCATTATTCACATTTTTTTCCATCAGTAGAAAAGAAAGAGGTAATTGAAACCGGAAGGCAAACTGTGTTATACTCGCGTGGAAATACAGTCTACTAGCTGCGACGGGGACCTTAAACAGGGCCCGGGGCTCTTTGGCAGCCAAGCGATTTGCCCCTTCGTCCGCGTCAAGGTATACCAGGACCAAACGCTTTTCATGTAGGTCCGAAAGTATATTTTTGAGCACGGTACATCTTGAAGCATCGATATAGCGCAGGCTGTCTGCTTCGAGATTGTTGAGCTGCAGCAGCTGTTCAGTCTCTTTCTCTTCCTTTTTAATAATATTGGGCGAAGCCAATACAGTAATTTTATAGCCTGCCGCAAGCAGATAGCGCGGTATCAGACGGTATGGGCCATAATGAAAAGAGATAACAATACCGGTAAGATCAGTTGGAAGCATTTCAAAACACCTGGCATCCAGCATTTGGTCCAGTTGGACGGGGTGCAGCATCTTGGCAAAAGACTGTCGGTAAGCGCTCCATCTCAGGTAATTTAGTTCAAGATCTTCGACAGTAAATTCCGGAAAAAAATTCCATACGTTGGCAAACCAAAACGGTTTGGTCAATTGGTTATTGTTCATTTAAATTGTGGTTTAAAAAAAATTAGGTTCTTGTTCAATCAGTCAACAGCATCGCCTCCAGGAAGAAAGCGATGCTGAATTAAGGTTACGGTATTTCTACCCAGCATTTTTCATCGTCAACAACATCTCCCATTTCCGGAAATAGCTGCATCATCTGAGACAAAGTCAACCCTAGATTGACGATCTGATCACTTGTCTGCATGTTCTCGTTCATGTTGATTTGAATTAAACACCGGCCTGCAACGATACGGGTCAGGCCACTCCCGTTGGCTGTACATGCACTAAAATTGTATGAGCTAACGATCAAATGTGGCTGAAATCCTTCAAAAAAAGAAAAAGAATGATAGGTTACAAAAAAAGAAAGCAAATTGACAGTGATGGACTAAAGAACAGGGAAAGAGGTCAGATATCCCTAATTTTTTGCATGATTTCCTCAGAAATACGTCATCTATCATTTTTTTAGCCACTTCTCAAACCTCGATTTTACTTTTATAAACGTGGATTGAGCCCTTTATAAAACCTGATTGACCGTATATCCAATGATCAAAACTTTTCATTTTATCTTGCCCGAGGTGGCCCAATTTACCAGGCAAGTAAAAGCCTTTTCACCTAAGTTGCCCGATTCCCAGCTACAGCGCTATGAGGATGCGAACATCCAATTGATAGAAGAATATATTGATTATCATAGCGTCATATTTTATCGCGTGCAGGCTCAGGTGCAAAGAACATTTCATTTGTCCGTGCAAACCAATAAATCCGATTATCATCTGCTGTATAATAGACATTCCGTTTCGACCATTAAAATAGAACATGCAGTAAATAATAGTCACCTGCAGCTGCCTGCTGGATATGATACTTTTGCCTACATTCCCAAAGGGAAGATGCAAATGCTTCTGGTGCAGGGAGAATATTTGATCTACGGTGTTCTGGTCGATATAGGATATATCCGGTCAGCCATATTTAAAGAAGACCATTTTCTATTTAAATTCAGTACAGCACATCGCCGCGACAAGAAACGACTCTATCAAAGTGCAATATGGCCCATCAAAGAAAAGACAAGCTATCAGCTATCTAGAATTGAAGAGCATTTTTTCAATTATCATAAAGACAATGAAGCTATGGCTGTAAAACTTGTCTATGACCTATTTGATATCGCCATCTACAAAAATTTTGAACACTATGAAAAGATAGATCCCGATCAGTTCCTGGCCGAAAGGGCCAAGAGAATGATTAGGGATCAGGTTATGCAGACTTTTAGCACTTGTTCGATACAGGTTATTGCCGACCAGCTAAAGATTGACATTAGTAAATTGGATAAGTTGTACAAAACCGTCTATGGTGAGACTCCCAGACAGACCTGGAACACGCTTATAATTCAAAAAGCAAAAGATTTACTTCTTGCAGGGCATTCGGTCAAGGAAGTTTCAAACTATTGCGGATATGGGTCCCAGCAGAATTTTTCAGCTTTTTTTCGGAAACAGACGGGCATCTGCCCGAGCGCTTATAAATAAAGAAACATCCCTATCCATCCCCCATATTCGGCATTCACCCCTAAAATTAGACCGCTCGTCCCAAAAATGAGTGCTAACATTCAGTAATAAAAATACAACCTCAAACAAGAGACGGGGCATCATCGTCAAAAAACCATACAACTACGTACCTAAAAATCATACATCCATGATATTGCATTGGGCTTTATGATGATACCTTTTTCACTTAGCGACAATACCAAATCAATAATATGTTTTAGACTTCTACCCAATCGATCACCAAACATACAGTTCATCTCCTTCTCTAAACTGTTCGATCATCCTATCTAACTCAGGTCGATTCTTTGTCGAGCCTGATATTTTTTCCACAAAGATTTTCTCGCAACCTGCTTTTTGAAGGGCTTCAATTTGCAAGTCTAAGTTCCAGCATGCTCCGGTATATGCATCTGGCTTATCTTATTTAAACCTTCTTCGAGATACGATAAAATCGGGGGACAGTTCGACACCCGCATCACTCGATGGATGGGGAGTTTTTTTGAGCATAGATCATCTTTAAAATGAAAAGCCACTCCCTTCCGGAAATGGCTCAAAATAAATATCTATAAACTTTAAAAGTATTTGATTACAGTTTTTCGATTTCTTCGATAGAAAGACCGGTGCCTTAAACTCCTGACGTTCGCGATCAAACTGGAAAAAATAAGCGAACTACGGTACCTTTGTTAAGTTCGCTCGATAAGTGAATCGTCCCACCGATACGTTCCATTAGATGTTTAACCAATGCCAGTCCGATTCCCGTTCCAGCAATCTTGGAAGCATTGCTCGCCCGTTCATTTGTAAGAAAAACCTTCTGCAACTCGTCTTCCGGAATTCCAATACCATTATCTTCGAGATAATATACTACTCCTTTATCAGCTTTTTCACTGTAAATATGCAAAAAAGACTCGCCTGATTTTTTTGCATACTTAACGGCATTACCAATTAGATTTATAAAAACCTGATAAACGATTCCGCCATCCGTATACAAAGGAAATAGATCTCCTAATTTGATTTCCATTTGTTTGTCGGGATATACCAGTTTAATTTCATCAATACAATTCCCTATTTTTTTATCCATTGCCACACAGGTGACTTCTTTCTCGGCACTGCGTATCTTGCCAAGCTGCAATGTCTGATTTATAATACTTTCTATATTTTGAATAGATGCCGCAAAGGCTTCAAACCACCTTTCACTTACCTTAACCGAAACACCCACATTTTTGCTCAGAAAACTATTCCCGATTTTCAAAACAGACAATGGATTTTTTAGATCATGTGCCAATGTGCTGGCGAGCACGTCCAATTCGCGGCTAAACATAAGCTGCTCTTGCTTTTCTTCCACATTTTTGTAAGCAAGATGTCGGTCAGTCACATCGCTTGCCGTATGCAAAATAGCATAGGTTTCCCCCTCCTCGTCAAGCAATGGCCTATATTCAAAATTAAAATACCGCAGTGTCTTCGTCCCTTCATGAACAATATTTGCGGGTGTATTCTCAGCCTGATAGACAATTCCTGTTTTCCATACGTTTTTCAAAATGGATGAAAAACCTTCTTCTTTAAAATGAGGAAAACATGCACAAAAACTACGCCCCAGGATAGAGCGATCCACACACCAGATATCCAGCATACCTTGGCTAACAAAAGCAATATTTAGGTCTATGCTATCATAAATTGCAATCGCACTATGGGACTGCTCTAGAATAGACACCAGAAGATTAGCTGTAATTTTCATCTACACTAATTTAGTCATAATATTTTACAACTGATAAATCAATAACGGAAAATCCGAAAAACAAAAGCTAATCACGAAGTTGACCTGATGCATCTTGACAGAGAAAGCTTCGACCCCATGATGTCCCCAGAAAAGATTATGAAGTACATTGAATCTCTTTACGACCTTGCCGATTTCTTCTGGACACGCTTTTTTCTTTGATACAGTAAACTACATCTTTTTCAACAACAATGCCGGTAGATTCTAATAGCTTTGAACGATAATGGATACATGGATGAACATATCCCAATTGTTCTATTTGACCGGGATCCGGTCGAAGGTGTGGATTTTGTCGGAACCAACAACAAGGAAGCAATGATTGAAGCTTGTATGCATCTATATGATAAGGGTTTCGTCAGATTGGATTTGTTACACTCGAATCTACACAAAGCCAAATGCATGAACGATTATTAGGTTACAAAGAGACGATGGAAAAATTAGCTGTTGACTCTAAAGTAGCCTTTACGATCACCGCCATACGTCAGCCCTCGGAGGAACTAAGTAACAACAATTATAAAATTATTGCTAAAGCAGATAGAAAAACCAACAAAAGATAATGCTAGTCATGTAGTGTTACCCTCTGTGATAAAAGCAAGAAAGTCATCTGAAAGAAAAAGCAATAATCTTCTGCCAATCGGTCGCAAAAACTGATCGGCCGAACAGTGCGTGCCCCCTAAATCGATACATAAAATTATATTCTCAATACTAGACATTGGTTATAAGTTGGTTATTAATAATCCCGTATCTAAGCAAAACCCGGTTTTGCCTAGATAATGTGAAGAAAACACTTATATTTGAAAATCAAATTTTTAATCTAAATTTTTATCTTCCATCCGTTTTACATCCTCCCTTAAGTTTAGCGGTAGCCCCTATTTTGTATGTGCCGTAAAAAAACTTTTAAAACGGAAGATAGATATTAGGTGTTCTCCTAGAAAAAATAAAATCTATATGGCACATTTAGAAGTAAAACCTAAAAGCGGAGCACCATGGTGGCTTTGGCTTCTGCTTGCACTTATTGCATTGGCAATAATCTTGTTTTTCGTAAATCGTAATAACAGTGCATCCGATGTCGCTGATGCCAGGGACAGCACCGGCATGGTAACAGATCAGGGCGATATGGTCGGAGATACCCTTGCAACAACGGAACCGAGCTGGAATTCAGTAGATTTCAATAGTGCTGAATCTTCGGACCCGAATATCACGGACAAAGATATTCGCGTACGCTCCAGTGATGGCTATACCATTTACTCGCTTGGCGAAAATATATTATTTGCCACTGACCAAAGCGCCATACAAAGCAATTCCGAAGCGAAACTTAAACAAATTTCGTCGGCTTTGAATAAAGACTTTCAAGGTGCCTACGTAGGCGTATTTGGGAATACGGATTCTACAGGCACGGCATCCCACAACAAGCAACTGGGCATGGAACGTGCTACTGCCGTGAAGGACTGGTTGGTTAGTCAAGGTGGAATTGACCAAAGCAAAGTAAGCGTACATTCACGTGGAGAAAATGCTCCTGTGGCTGCCAATGCAAGCGCAAGCGGAAAAAATCAAAACCGAAATGTAGAAATCGTGGTTTTTCGCAATAAATAGAAACCTAAAGTTTTGAACTCAAAAATTTAAAGACATGGCATTAGAAGAAAAAAAATACAACCATTTGATCGAATTAGGAGGAAGCGATTATGAAATCGTTGATGGTGAACCAGATATTAGAGGCTGGAAGGTGAAAAATCAGGCCGGACAATCGCTAGGTGAGGTAGATGACCTCCTTTTTGACCCTCAAAGCCAACAAGTGCGCTATATTATTGTTGACCTGAAAGATGCAGATTTACCTATTGAAGACGACAAAAAGATATTGGTGCCCATTGGCGTAGCTGCACTTTATGACGGGAAGCGTATACAGGCGAGTAATGATGAAACGGGTACCGTGGAGCCCATCGAACGCAGCGGCATACTAACGGTAGATGAAATCGATCCCGTGGAACCTGCTACAGACTATCGCTATAATCCGGCCGATGATGGTGAAGTCGTGGTGGTACCGGTTACTCCCGACCGTCTGACCAGACTACCGGCGTACCGTGAAAATTACCTGGATCCGGATACTGAATTATCAATTCGCCATATTTATGAGGGAACAGGTGATGTCGGATTTACGGTAGGATCTGGTGTATATGACCACGATTTTTATCAACATCCACATTTTAATGAAGATACATTTTATAGCCCGGGATCAAAGGCAGATGAATTTGCTGCGGAGCGCGAGCGTGCCCGACGTGTACGTGCTAGATATGATAGAAATTTAGATGGTGATCCCAATGATTTAATCTAAAGAATTTATCAGGTTAAGATCTTACCATTCCAAAGGTTTTCATTCTTTACAGTTTGAAAACCTTTTTTTTTCGGGAACCTAGTCCTTAGCAGCTGCAGGCAGATCCTCCCATATTTGACATTCACCCCTGAAATTAAACCTCTCGTCCCAAAAATGAGCGCTACCATTCAGTAATAAAAATACAACCTCAGACAAGAGATGGGGCATCATCGACAAAAATCATACGACGAACTCCCCAAAAGTCATACATCTATAGCTGATCACTGAAGAAACTTTGGTATGAAACATCCCTATCCATCCCCCATATTCGGCATTCGCCCCTGAAATCAGACCTCTCGTCTCAAAAATGAGCGCTACCATTCAGTAATAAAAATACAACCGCAAAGAAGAGACGGGGCATCATCGCCAAAAAACCATACATCGAGCTCCCCAAAAGTCATACATCTATGGCTGATCACTGCGCTAACTTTGGTATAAGACAACAGATCGGAGGACAGGGAGATGCCCGGCCGGTCAACAGGAACAACTCCACGGCCGATCCAGGAGGATAATAAGGATAAGCAAAAGTATAACCATATAAAAACAAAAACATGAGAACATTAGTAAAAAGATTCATCAGCACCATGAGTATTGGTGTGATGGCGTTAGGAATTTCATTCAGCGCGAATGCGCAAAGTATTAAAAGTGAAAAAGAAGTTAAAGGAGAGAAAGAAGTAAAAACAGTAGCGGCGAATCAGGTGTGGTCATACCATGGCACATCCTCAGACTCTCCTACGGACCCCAGCAAATACAGCCTGGGACCAAGCGATGAATGCGGAACACGAAGCGAGACCATATGCCAGATCAATGCACCTGCAAATCCATCAAATCCATCACAACCCGATATGACGGCGCTTGTTACCCCGCCGGGATCATCTACCCCAACAACGATCGCGCTTCGCATCAGCACTGCCAATAGTAGTAAAACACCGAATGAAACTGTCACTGATTTTAGGCCGTTTTAATTCAAGCTATAGCTCAAAGAAAGTAGCGAGGGAACTATCCTTCGCTACTTTCTAATGATTATTCCATACCGGTCATATTTTTAACCTCAGCTGGAATATTAAAAATGTAACCGCTGCTATTGGGCAAGAGTTTGAATTGTTCAGTTTTACCGTCAACGGTTACCTCACGGACAATTTCCTTTTTAAAACGTTCGTCTTTATTCAACCGTCTCAAATCCGACCACCTTAGCCCTCTACGAACCAACTCTTTACGCCGCTCCCTAATTATTATTTTCAACAAAGCTTCTGAGTTAGTTTCTGTTACAGGCACAAAGAATTGCTTCTCAATCCGATTTTGCAACAGATAATTTAACTGTTCCAATGCGCTGGTAACATTTCCCAATCGTGCGTTACATTCAGCGGCATTTAATAATACTTCAGAAGTCGTCATACCTACAAAAAAGAGCCCTGCCCCCGTTCCCATATACTGCCCTTTAAATGTAGAGAAGCCATCTGTTCCTTTTTTATAGTTTGCCCGAAGTCGCAAGTCATGCGCTTCATATAGTTGAAGTAAATCCATTGTCAAGTACGACCCTCGACTCCCAATAAACATGGTCGAGCCGTTTGAGTATGCAAAAAATAACGTTTCAGCATTCATCGCTGGATAAGGATAAGCTGCATCGACATTCATTGTATTGAGATCCATCAAAGTCTTATAACTGCCCAATACCTTATCCGCATAATTTTTTGCTTGCACATAATCTTCCATCGCCAAATACACGCGTGAAAGTGCAGCAAAGGCTGAAATCCTGTTGGGTCTTGTCAGTATACCCAGTTCATGTGGCAGCAAGTCACTCGCTTGTTCCAAATCTTCAATAACCGAACGATAACATTCCCCGACTGTTGACCGCTTGGTTTTGTCATTGATATCAGCAGTCAACTTGAGCGGTATGCCAGCCCCATTATTATCACCTTTCTGATCAAAAGGAGCAGCATATAGCTGCAAAAGAGTAAAATGCATCAATGCGCGATGAAAAAGCGCCTGTCCTTTGATGTTAGAAGGATCAAGCCCTTTCAAAATTTTAATATCAGGAAGTCCATCCAGCACCGTATTTGTTACAGCAATAGCCTTATACGCGTTGCGCCACACAACCATGTTTTCAACTGTTCCATAGAGCGCTGGATTTTGGAATGTATACACTTGTTGTTCAAAATTGTAAAGCCTATTGTAACCAGCGTCCGAAACGAAAAAATCATCTGTACAAGCTTCGAGCAAAAAAGGGTAACTCCCCAAATTGAGCTGATTACCTGCATCAAGGAGTGCCTGCATATCCTCCAATGTGGATGGCACTGTGCTTGTTTTATTTGTTTTATCCTCTAGAAATTTAGTACAGGAAGCCATACAAAATAGGCTTACTAGGAGTAGTTTGTAAATATATTGTTTCATGACACAAGTATTAAAAATTAATATTCCCACCAACTGAAATTACGCGCGGCGCAGGCAAATCCAAATAATCAGGATCGAGATTTTCCTTATTCTTTCGCCAGATCAATCCCACGTTATTTGCTCCAATGTAAAGTTGGCCTTTGATCTTTTTGTCGTTTAGGCCAAAGTTGTAGCCGAGTCTAATATTTTGCACCCTAATGAGATCACCTTTGACGATATTATTGGAAGAATGCTGATAAAACAGATCGCGATAACTATCGTTGGGATATTGCATCGATGGAACTGTTGTCGTCAATTCGTCCCCCGGCTGCTGCCATCTCTTGGCAAAATCAGCGTGTCCATCCCAAGAGTCAAATAAACTACCATAGACAATGGATTTCTTCTTAAAATAGTGTCCAAATTTAAAGAGCAGACTAAAATCTAGGTAAAACTTGCCATAGCCTATGGTAGTATTCCATGCTCCGTATATTGGCGGTAAGGCTGTACCATGGTAATTTAGGTATTGCAATGAATCTGTCGTCAGGGCCTGATAATCTTTCGATATTTCGCCATTTTTATATCCCCTTGGATCGCCATTAACCGGATCCAGCCCAGCGGATTTATAAGAGAAAACAGGGTACAGAGATTTATCCAATAACGGCATAAGCGTCCTCCCACCATCCAGATACAGGTTTGTCGCTCCGATTGTCCCTCTATAATCAGTCACTTTATTTTTGCTATAGGAAAAATTAATGGAAGATTGCCAGTAGCCTTTTCCGAACCTACCGCTTGAGGCGAGCGTTAAATCAATGCCATGCGTTGCTATTTGACCTACATTTTTTGTCAACAGCAAATAACCCGAAGTCGGATCTAAGGGATCATCAGAAAGCAGGTCAAAAGACTTCTTCCGATAATAATCTAGATTAGCCATTAATTTTCCACCATAGATTGATAAGTCCATTCCGAAATTTAAGGTACGTACCGTTTCCCATTTGAGTCCCGGGTTTGGCGGGCTTCCAATCAGAGCATAAGGCAAATTGCTGTAATTTGAATTACCGACGTAGCCGATTACAGTTTTATTGAGTGCCCCATAAGGTTGTACACCACCGTAACCGAAGGTTGACCGCAGTTTAAGATGATCTATCCAATCGGTCTCTTTCATAAATTTTTCCTTTGCTATCTGCCAAGAAAGTCCTGCCGACCATAGTGGATTCCACTGGCTGTTGACATTCGTCCCGAAGGAATTCGCGGCATCCTTTCGCGCAGAAAAAGAAAGCCCATATTTCCCCTTGTATTCGTATAAGCCATTAAAATACATGGAAACGGTTCCCGACAATGTTCCTGCATACGAATCCAAGGGCGTCATAAACCCGTAGCCGAGCCCACCGTAGAGCTGATAGATAGCATTATAATCCATGCTTTTGCGGCTGAGAACTTCGGCATTGTAACCATAAGATCCCGAAGAGCGCTGGTCGGCATTTCTGGTATACAGCTCTGTACCGATCAGTGCATTCAAAACATGGTCGCCCCCAAAAGACTTGTTGAAGCTCACTTGTACCCTTCCACGATGCGATTGCATCTCATTGTCAGCATTGCGCAATATAGCTCCAAATGGAAAATCGTACAACTTTGCCCCATTGACAATTCGCGTATACTTATTGATCAAATCCCGCACCTCAAAAGAATCCTCTCCCGAAAGCGATTCTGATTTGGTATTACTATGCTCATAACCATATATCAAATCGGCCTTTAAGAACGGGAGGATGTCATAATGCAAGTTAAAATTTAAATAAAGGTGCCTATTCCAGGCCTTGTAAGTCGACTTATCCCGATCCGCTAAAGGTCGGTAGTTCCAGTCCAATAGACCGTCAGCATTTGCCCTTTCAAGAAAAGATGGATTATAAAATCTCGGAATCGACAGGAAGTTTCCTTCCCCATCAGCCAATGAAGCATAAGGATACAACGTATTTTTTCCACCACCGGGAACCATAGGATAACGTGGCGTTGAAGAGAACATTCGGTCTCGACCATTGATCAGGGAAAGCGTGTTCTCTATGGATAACTTTTGCCCCAATTGCCAGCTATTTACGGCCCGCAAGGTTAACCGGTCATTATTTGCCCCTTTTGTATCCCCTGTCCCGCGATCATAGCCTACCGAATAGCGGTTTCTATTGGTTGCATTACTTGTGGAAATATCCAAAAAGTACTGCTGATTGACCGCAGCTTGATAAATATATTTCATCAGGTCATTTCGATAATCGTTACCCTCTAGCGCTCTCAATCGCGTATTCAGATCAATATCCGACAAGCGCCTCGCTTTATTTGCATACAACATATCCACAACAGGCGAAAATATCGTCGTTTGATTATAGGCGCTATTATATGCATCTTCGTAATACTTATTATCAAATAGAAAACGTTCCACATCGATAAAATCCTTACTATTGATCACTTTGTTATAGAATAGGTCAGGCTTGCTGCTGACCATTGTTGTTGTTGTGAAATTGATAGTAGGCTTACCGCCCACCTTTCCCTTTTTGGTGGTCACGACAATCACGCCATTTCCTGCTCGAGATCCCCATATACTGGAAGCTGCCGCATCCTTCAATACGGAGACAGATTCCACATCATTAGGATTAAGATCGTCCAATGTACCATCGTAAGGGAAATTATCGACCACGATGAGGGGCTGGGCCGCTATTTCAGAAAAGGTGTTTATCCCCCGTATATTTAACACCGATTTTCCGCTCCTTCTATCAAACTGCAGTCCGGAAACTTTACCTTCTATACGGTCCAAGATCCCTCTGCTCGGGATTTTATTGAAGTCTTTATTCGATACCACTCCGAAGCTACCCGTGGACCGTTCTTTCGGCATAATTTGATATCCCGTGTTCACCTGCACTTCATTCAGTTTATTTTCTTTGGTCTGCATCGAAATTATCAAGTTTGCACTATAACTATTCCAGCTGACCTTTTGGGTTTCAAAGCCGATTGCTGACACGGAGACTGTAAGTGGAGTAACTATACTGCTTATTTCAAACTTACCCAATGAATCCGTTCGATAAATTGATGCAGATCCCACCAATTTAATATTCGCGTCAGCAATTGGATGCATCTTCTGGTCGATAACCTTCCCACTGTACCTACCCTGAGCAAATACAGTAAAGCAACAAAGAGTTGCCAGGATGGAGCTAATTATTCGTGTCATAGCGATAATAATTTTTTAGAAAGGAGTTAACAGATACCGGACCAACCAATCTTTTTAGTGTTATTGCCGCTATTCTTTCATTGGCATCTACCCAAACATAAAATGGGTATACATCGTGCGGAAACAGCTTAATCAAATAATCATCAGCATATATTGAGGTAAGGTCATTTGTTCGAAGGATATCATTAGGCATATTATGTATCCGTTGATAAGTATCTTTTTCACCGTAGGAGTTTACTAACAAAATATTTAATTCCTTCCCGAACTGCTTTTGTAGCTCGACTAAGTCTGGAAAAGCAGCGATACAGGCGCCGCAGGTAGTAGACCAAAAGTCAAGAATAAAAGATTTGCCTTTGTACTTAGATAGTTCTACGAATGCTGTGTCCCCTTGATTATAGATTTTCACTTTTCGGGACCAGAAATCTTGAGGTAATTTATTTCCGACGAGTACTGGACGCACTGGATCAGACCCATCCGCCCCGCTGTCCTGGCGGGGCGTCTGGGCCGATAAACTAAACATAGAAACCAAACACAGCAGTATCGCTAGTGCTCGTTTGCTCTTAAAGGCTTTGTACAGATTGTATATTGTTGATTTCATCATTTTAAAGATTTGGCTGGTTAATGGATTGAAAAAAATCGTTGATTTTTTTGGTCAGCTGGAGTTCCTCCATATTCGCTTCCAGAGTTGACAGTTTTAATTGGCCCGTATCAATTTGACCGCTATGCGTCAGGAAATAGGCTATTAGCGCGCGCAAAATATCCGACAAAAACAACGTTTGTTGTAGAGACTCCAATTTGCTTTCGGTAGCTTCGCCGAGGGTTTTGCATTTGAGATCCAATGCGTAGAGGTTTTCGCGTATCGTGACTAGCGAATAATGATCCCAAAAGTTTTCGATACATTTCAATGGATCGTAACTGTCTTCATGGATCTCGTAAAATGGCGTGTCGAGATGCAGGAGATCTTCATAAATGGCTTTCATGTGTTTAGTTTTTAGCTGTGACCATAGCGCATAGCTCTCCCTGTCCGACCGAAATCAGTTTTTGTGGGAGCCTGAATGGGCTCAGGTCACAGCGGTGAAAAAATAAGAAATAGGTTATCGGGCGCAGTGCAGGACAGTTACACGTAATTTGATAGAGACGATACCGCGTCCGTTGGTAAAATAAAAAACCGACCTTTTTTATAGAATTTCTATAACAGTGTTTTTCTAAAATCTTTGCTTTTGAAATCGGAAACCCTTACTTTTAAAGTGCGAAGATAAAAGAGATGGGGGCTGTTCAATTTTAGAGCGTGGATCTAAAAAAAACAGGCCGGTAAAATCAACAATTGGTATGCGATAAATAAGCCATTACGGCTTTTATATCCATTCGATACCCAGGGGCTATCGACCATTGTTGATTTTAAGCTTTTAAGAAGCTATTCTGGTGGGCAGTATTTGTTCTTGATGAGCAGTGATACTGCAAGCTGACTCAACTGATCCTTGATCTGCCGTCGTTCTGTTGTGGTAAATGACTCTTTTTGTCTCATAATTTACAAGTTGGGTTATCAACAAGAGTCTCGAAGGGGAAGGTCAAGCGCTAAATAAAGAGGATGGCCCACTATCTTCAACCAGCAGTGAGGCACGACGAAGAGCCTTTGACACGGTATCCAATAGGGAGCCATCCCCTTTTTTTGTAAAAATACAAAAAGCATGGGGGTTAGCAAACCCTACGTCTCGTGTCGTTGGAAAATTCGTCGTTTTCACTTCTGAGACTCAATCAGAAAACTGATTATATCACAAATATAGTCAATTATATACAACAATGAAAAATACGATTCAAGAAAATACAGAAGAGCCTGATTATAAATATATTAAATTTAAAGAATTTAGAAAATATGTTTATGAATTGATTAGATCATGTAACTTAAGCAAAGTTGCTAAAGAAGATAAAAAGGATACAATTCAAGACCTCATTGCAAGAAATGGAGGTGATCTTTTTTCTGGACTTATGTTTTACTTGGTCTTGAAAGAACTTAACGCGGATATCAATATTGCTTGCGAAGACTTATTTCACGACTACACGTATCCAGGCATGAAATCCCCAGCAGAAGATCTAACTAAGTTCGCAAAATTTATCTCAGGTATTAGCCTTACCGATGGTGAGATCGCATCCGCAATTGGCGCCAGTGGAAGTCGAATAAGCAGAATCCGACGTGCAAATGATGGAACCGATTTTTATCCCTATCAAGTGTATGCTTTAGCAAAAATATCACAAATTCAACCTAGTCAACTTTTTGATTACTTTTACGGTGATGGCGAGCGTCCAATAATTGGGTTAACCTAAAGTAGCATCCAAAACGGCAAAAATAAAGATCAAAAATCTTTTATAATTTTTTCAATTTCTAAAAATTATTTCTATATTAGATCAGCCGGTTGAAATATACCAACATCTAGCGAAGCGCCTTAATTTATTAGGGCGCTTTATTACTAAAAAGAGTCAACCCCATCTACATAAAAATAGATTTTTTTCGTAATATATTTAGTTTCTAGAAGGTACTCCTCTCGCATCACTTGATGTGTGGGGAGTTTTTTTTTGTTAGAGCAACTCTATCATTAAAATTCACAGAAATCTTTAACGAGTTTGGATTAATTAGTATAATAGATTTTTAGGTAAACTTATTTTTTTCTAAACACCAAAGTTCTTGCAATGCCTTCTTCCCGCTTATCTTTCAATGCCAAATACCTAATGATAAGTAGCTTTTGGAAAGAACTAATAAGCCTTTATAAGGCCTATACAGTTTCTATTCGTCTGAATGCATAAGTGTACGTGTAATCGTACAGCGGTGCTCTGCCACCTATTATTCTCGACGCTCTTCTTATAACCCCTCAATTAGTTATTTCAATACTTTATTGTAAATAATTTCATATATTTGGATGCCTTTTAGTAATCAAAGCTTATTAACCTTAAGCAGTGTTAGCTTATTATTTTTCAAAGCATCTGGACTTTTTTGAAATTTTAAATTTTGACAATAGAGGACGACGCGTATTGGCGTAGTGATGGAGTAATTTTGAATAAATAAAAAATACGGAAAACTTTAAGGAGCTTTTTGCCGAGACATTACACCTTGAGAAAACACACGAAAACATATGCCGGCAATTATCTAACAATCTAATTATAACGGATGAAACAACAATTTATTCAACATAATCCCGAATACCCAAACGTGCCAGGCATAGTGCAAGTAGAAGCATGTATTGTGGATGACAACGATATCCCAGAAGGATATGGTGGCATCAACAGCGAAGGTTATCCCTACGGCCTACTGCGGCGACAGCCAATTATCCCTGAAATTTTGAATGGAATCAACAATCCCAAAGTTTGGGCATTAGCGGAATCGTGTAACCGCCGGAACAGCGAACAGGGTTTTCGTATGTTCAAGGTAAATGGCGAGTATTGTTTTTGGGGATTACGACTATTACCTGTTGTTAGAACACCAAATGCTCAAGAACTCAAAATGCTTTTAGAAAAAGATCCTTCTTCAGCCGCGGCTTTAAAAAGTAAATCTATAACACCACGGATAATTCGCGATATCACTTACAATCTTCTCCGGAAAGAGCTTGCCAAAGTACTTGATGTATCCGTAAAAGAAGCAAGTCACATTATCGGAAACGAGTTGGACTGTGCACCACACGAAGACCCTTGCGGCTATATCTTTATGGTGCCCAATTGGGCGCATAATTGGTTTAGACATGATGGCTACGTAAAACAAATGTTGGCAGTGTTGAATGGGTAAAATTAATCAATTTAAATAGAAATGAATAGGCTTGAAAATATCTTAAAACAGCATATATCGAACTTACAAAGTACTGATATTAATTTTATAACTCGTAAAATAGAGTATCTACACGAAAATATACCTTGGTATTATTATGCAAAACTCTTTGGAATCATTGCGTCTACTGTAATTCTATTAGGGAGTTTATTTAAAAACAAATATTTGGACGTAAATAGAAAGGAACCTTTTAGCAAACGTATATCGTATGGTTTGTTGCTGTTAAGTGGATTATTTGGTATTCATCACTTATATCTTAGACAAAAAAAACAAGCATATATCTATTGGGGTTTGCTTGTATCTTTCATTATATTAAATGCAAATTTTTTTTATGTGTATCTTAAATTTCCAACTGTTATTTTTGATTTCTCATCCTATACAATTCTTTCAAAGATTGTATTTCTTTGTATGGGTTGCCTACTTATTAAGGATATTTTTTTAATTCCATTTTTTTGTTATAAGCAGAATAACACTATTTATAAACGCCATTTTGAAACAGACCTTATATTAGGGGATAAGAAAAATTCCGTCACTAAACATCTTTCAATTAAAAGACAAATTTCAACAAAAATAAAGAATGCTGATCGAGCAATCCATGAAATATTAAACGATAAAAGTATAAATACAGAAGGCCCAGAAGTCAGTAATTTTTTTAAATCAATTGTAACATTAGGGAAATCTTCTAAACTTCAAAACGAAGTAAATCGCTTATCTGCTTTACAACAGGTCGCTCTTACTACACAGAGTGATTTTAGAGATGCAATGGATTATCATAATGATGCAGAAATATTATTGGCAAAATGTAGGATGGACGTCTTCAGAAATCTTTCATTAGCGAAAGAAATGGTTATTATCATCAAAGATAAGATTAGCAGTAAGGGTAGTGAGATAATCAACGACAAGATAACAAAAATAGAAATTGACGGTATTAAAACGTTTCAAGATGAAAAAATGCTCATCAAATCTTTCAGTGACAGTTCATTTTTTGATGACGTGCATGAAAAAGTAGGCAAATCTATAGTTAATGTACTTGATAACAAAAAGGAAATAAATAAGCATACTTTAATAGAGAATGGTATCGAATTAACATTAGAATTAATCGGAAGCTTCGTTTCTGAAATTGGTCGATTAAATAAAGAAGTTTCTTCAAAACGTCTTGAGGTACAACAAGCAAAAAACAAGATAGAAAATGCAATGCTTAATACCAGTAAAGGTTTTTTAGCTATTAAGGCGAATATATTAAGAATCAATGAAATTATAGAATCTTTAGATAAGGTCAATAAATTGTTCATAAAGCGTTATGACCCTATGAGACTAAAGGTTTTTGGGGATTCAGACCTTTTTTCCTATTTGAATCAAAAATCGAATCGAAAAAAATTGAAAAATGATAAGGAATTTTGGGAGGATGTAAAACTATTACTCCAAATATGCCATGAATATAACAACATAAATAAAGCAAAAATCATAGATGATGGAAAATAATAAAACAACAGCAAAAAAACGCATCGCAAGTGCACTTGTGGATAAAACCATAAACGTAATTAGTTCATTTGACGTTAATAAAGTTGAAGAACTCTGGAAAGAAAGTAGACAGATGAATTATGAGCTTAAGAAGCTTAAGATTGAATCTGATGAACGGATAAAAATCTATTCAGGTAAACTTCAAGAATTAAGAAATACTTTGGAAACAACTTTTGCTGAACGTGAAACTGGTTTAAGTGCTTTATATAGGAATCTTGAACAGGCAGAAAAAGAAAATGATCGAGAGAAAATTATGGCTATTTTAATGCTAATTAGCGGTATTATAGTCAAAAACCCATTAAATGACTTTGTCAAAATGACGAAGGCATTAGAATTTGGCAATCAAGACACTTTAGAGCTAGATTTTTAATCATTTGTGGGTTAAGTTAATTAGAGCAAAAAACTTCAACATATTATAAAAGTACTAGTAAATGATTAAATCTTTCTATCTTATGCTTTGCCTTGTTATTGCAACAGTGGCGTTAACTTGGATTTCCTGGGGCAGTGCAATATCAACGACATCTACCGTTTTTATTGGGGTGTCATTTATTCTTTTCGTCCTCGCGCGAATGAAAGAAATGGAATATTGGGATGTCATTTTAATTAATATCGGAGCTATAATATTAATAATAGCACACGGTTTACACCTGACTTTAGGGTGGTTTTAGCTTTTATACAAACCGCCAAATACGGGCGGTTTGATTTTTTTGCTGATTTCCCTAGTATTTTTTTAGCATTTTCTAGGTCAACAGTATGACGGAATCATCTTCTCCAATGGAATATTCCCTCAATGAGAATCAGCAAATCACCATTTATCTGAGTCATTCATTTTTCCAAGATTAACTGTAGAAAAATAACCAACCACGACATCTCCTGTCCTAATCCCATTGCATCTTTGCTTTCATAATAAAACAAGCTTTACAAAATAATATTTATGAAATCAATTGTAATCTTAGCCAAAGCCTTAATCAATGGCATTATAGGACTCGCCATTGGCTTGGCATTTGCCACTGCATTTTCGTGGAATAAATGGGCACTGGGTATCTTAGGCTATATCCTTGGCTGGCTCCTCTTGTCCAAAGGTTTTTGGGCGGGTATAAAAGAAGAAACACAGAGGCTTGAGAATGAAGCTGCCCAAAAAGACAATAATTCCAGCCAAAAAGAAAGGGAGGACAACAATGGATAAGCGAAAAAATATAGCGCAATGGATTGCTGTCATTATCTGCCTTCTTCCATCACCCATCATTCTAACAGTCATGATGGGTATAGCAAACGCTATGAATATGTCTTTCTTTGTGGCATTGCCTCTACTTGGTATAGCAGGCTTAATTGTCCTGTGGATTACCTGTTCGGTGTTATACAAGATTATTTACTTCATCATCAAATAAACATTATCATGAGAGGAATTGTTACTGCCGTTATCTTCCTGCTAATTTTAAGCGGAGCGAGCTCATTTTTATTAATAATTGGTGTCCATCTGATCGTGGAGATAGAACCGACTATGCAGCCTGGCACTAACTTACAATGGTATACATGGGTGATTCTTTCAGTATTCGTCATATTAAGCTTAAAGGTCATTCTAAAATTGAGCCGTTGGGTCAGTCATAGTTTATGTGATGCTTTATCAAGAAAATCGGAATAAACAGTAAGAGAACGACACATAATGTCACAGTCTATTCTTAACTTGTTAAAATATTATTTAGAAATAAAACAGTGCGACATGTCAAAAAGAGAAGCTATAGCAAGATACAACCTAATCATTAAGAAACTAAGAAAGCGTCCGGCTAAGTTTATCGAGATAGCGGACTACTTGGCTTTGGAGTCGGAGATACAGGAATATGATTATAATATATCTATGCGTACATTTCAGCGGGACAGAAAAGATATATTCTCCATTTATAATATCGATATCCAATACGATTTTATACGGAAGGTGTATTACATTGATCAAGAAGAACAACCCGAGTTGAACGAACGGATATTGGAAGCTTTCGACACATTCAATGCCTTGAATCTTACGGACAGATTATCGAATCATATCCACTTTGAAAAGCGAAAACCACAGGGTACGGAGCATCTTTATAGCTTGTTGCATGCCATTAAAAACCAGTTGCAGATCAAGTTTGTCTATCAAAAATATTGGGAAGGCGGATTAACTGACCGTCATGTTGAGCCCTTTGCTTTAAAGGAATTTAAAAATAGATGGTACTTGTTGGCAAAAGACCTCAAAAACGAACAGATCAAAAGTTTTGCACTCGACCGGCTGAAGGAATTGGAGATATTGAAAAAGAGATTTGAATCTCCGAAAAATTTTGATGTAAATGAGCATTATAGACACTGCTTCGGTATCATCAGCCAAAATAGAGACAAACCGGAGGATGTCATTTTATCATTCAATCCTTTTCAAGGGAAATATATTAAATCATTACCTCTACACGAATCGCAAGTACTGCTTATTGATAGTGATGAAGAAGTGCGTGTGAGGCTGAAACTATTCCTCACCCACGATTTCTTTATGGAATTGTTATCTTTTGGAAATGACATGAGAGTCATTGCGCCCAATAGATTGATTGATGAATTAAAATCAACTGCTAAAAATATTCTAGACATGTATGAAGAATAGGAATCGTCTCACTACTTTCCTCCCAAAAAATGATTTTTAATAAAAGCGATGAAAGGGGAGTTTTTTTAGCATATAGCATCCCTAAAATGAAAAAGCCATTCCTTTTCAGAAATGGCTATTTGTCCAATGTTTCAAAAACAGAGTTCTGAGAGCGGTATTCCGGCACGATATCTTTCACCAGCTGCACCAATTTCATCTTATCGGTATTCGGATCGGCGGTTTTCGCCAGCGCACACAATTGCTCTACTCTTGCTTTTTGTACGTCCAGATCCGGTGTATTCACTTTTGCGATCATGATCTTTTCGTGATAGGTCTTCTCGGTGTTTTCGCCATTCGCCAGCAGCTCTTCAAAAATTTTCTCACCCTGGCGTAGACCGACAAACTTAATATCAATATCCTCAGGGTAGTTGTAGCCCTTCAAACGGATCATCTGTTTGGCCAGATCTATGATCTTGACCGGCTCACCCATATCAAAGACAAATATTTCCCCACCTTTACCCATTACTGCGGCTTCCTGCACCAATTGACAGGCTTCAGGTATGGTCATAAAATAACGGGTAATATTTGGATCGGTAATGGTGAGCGGTCCCCCTTTGAGCATCTGCTTTTCAAATAGTGGGATGACCGAACCGTTAGATCCCAATACATTGCCAAAGCGCGTGATGATGAAGTTGGTTTTGGAGTTGCTATTGACGGTGGATATCGCAATTTCAGCCACACGTTTTGTTGCTCCCATCACATTTGTCGGATTCACGGCTTTATCTGTAGACACCATCACAAATTTAGAGACACCATACTTATCCGCCAATTGTGCCACATTGTAAGAGCCCCATACATTTGTTAGAATCGATTCGTAAGGATTGGCCTCCATCAGCGGCACATGTTTATATGCTGCAGCATGAAAGACGTAGGTTGGCCGGTAAACCTGGAACAGCGTCTCCATAAATAGCGCATCCCTGACATTACCTACCATAAACACACAACGGTCAAAATTTGCCGACGCGCTCAGCTCCTGCTGAATATCATACAGCGCAGATTCTGCCTGATCCACCACGATCAGCTGTTTAAGATCTGTATGTGCAAGCTGACGCACCAGTTCACCACCAATTGAACCCGCACCGCCCGTTACCAATACAATTTGATCCTTCATCTCTGCCGCAATGGACGGGTTGTTCAGATCGATTGCCTTTCGTCCCAGTAGATCTTCGATGCGCAAGCTTCGGATCTGGCGGGTTGCCACCTCTCCTGCCAACAAACGTGCCGTATCCGGAATAATTTTGACGACTAATGGAATCGGTTCCGCCAGCTTAAAAACGTTATTCAAGCGCTCAGGCGACCGATTGTCGATAGCAACAATCAATTCCGCTGCATTGCCATGCCGATTGACGAACTCTTTATTCAATTTATTAATATCGTGGATTCTAAAGCCTTGGATACGGTTACCGATACGATGCGGATTATCGTCCATAATGGCCACAATGCGGTATTTGGTACGCGATGTTGTATGTATAAAGTGAAAGGTGGTATTGCCCATATTTCCGGCGCCAAAAAGGATCACTGGAATACGGTTATCCTTACCTCCCCACATCAGCTCATGGTACAACGCCCGGTAAAACACACGGCTAAACGTCATTCCGAATCCCGCTATCAGCGCATGAAAAAGCAGCTGAGTATCAGAAAAAGGGAAAGCTTCATGCAAGAAAGAAGGCTGCGTCCATTCCAATAGCTTACATACAAGGACCGAAGAAAAATAGCCCAGTCCGATCGCAAACACCATCCGTTGCAATTCACGGAGGCCGGTTTTATGTATAACCCCCTTAAATGTTCCCAGTAAAAGAAAGCAGATCAGATAAATGGTGGAGACCAAAATGAGTTGTATGCGCAACGCATCCGGCTCAACGCCGCCCCTATGTTTGAAGATGAGCACATAGCTGGCAAGAAAGGATACCACTACTATGATCATATCTATTAAAAGAATGACCCAACGCGGCTTGTTAACGGACAAGCCCTCCCTCCATAAATTACTCATTTAAAATCTATTAAAATTCCCTTTCGAGGTTTAAGTTTGCGTAAATGTACCAATAAGTTGGCATATAAACGGTAAAAGTTCTCTTAATATATAGGAGAACTTTACCTGATACATAAAGAAATAGTATTATCTAAAAATCCAGATAAATGCTTTCATCAACCACCTTCTTTTCTGGCCATAAGCGTTGCGGATAATCTCCACGCTCAATTAATTGATGAATACTTTGTTGAACCTGATCCTTATCTTCCTTATACGTCACACCGAACCATTTTGCATCGGTGGGAAGAACAGAAAAGTTCGCAATGCCTTGTTTTACCATATAATCCGGCAAATCAGGGATAAAGAATTCCGCTTTTGGGTTCTCGTGATTTTGCTCCACAAAATCAGGAAATAATGCGCGTGCAACTTCAAATATTTTAGGCGTAAATCCCCAAAAATTCATCGACACCCGTGTATTGCCAGGTAATACGGTTTCTTTCTCTTCCTGAGCGTAGACGATATCGCTGTCTTTTCGATAAATGTTAGTTCTTTCCGTAACGCTTTGTAAATGGTTCGTAGCATTTACTTCACATACACCACGCGAGACATAGCCAAAGTCAGAAAGGGTATTCCCAACCTCAAATCCAACCAATGCCATTTCCGTATCATTGGCTTGATGCTGTAAAAAAGCAGCCATTTTCTGAAAGGCATCATAGCCGTAAAAGTCATCCGCGTTGATCACACAGAATGGCCTATCCACCTCTTGCTCGGCACTCATTACAGCATGTCCTGTTCCCCAAGGCTTTTGACGTTCGACGACGCGATCCACACCAAATTTTTTCAAGTCAAAATCCTGATAGGCGTAGGCAACTTCAACGGAGTCTGGCAGCTTATCCCCTACATTGGTTTTCATTACCTCCAAAAACTCCTCCCGAATCACAAAAACGACTTTTCCAAATCCAGCCTTTATCGCATCATAAATTGAATAATCTATAATTTTTTCTCCAAAGGGGCCAAAGCATTCTACCTGTTTTGCCGACCCATAGCGGCTGGCCATTCCTGCAGCCAAGATGACTAGAATGGGTTTTTGCGAATACATTTCATTTCTTAACATGACGATTTGATCTTATCTGTTTGTTTGTTGTTTTAAATATGCCTTAAAAGATACTTTCCTTCTTACGTTGAAGGACTAATTTCATATTTTGCGTTCGAGAATTTATAGGAAAATAGAAGCATAAAATAACAAAACATATGCCATTATTTATCCTTTCCCATGAACAAACCATGAAGAATTGATTAAAAAGAACCCTATAGGACCCTAAAATAGTGATGCCTCATCTTTTCTAAAGAGAGGCACCACTACTACTTTATCGTATTTATTATAATTTCTCTTCTTTTGTCTCTACTTCAGACTTATTTCCCTCAAGCTCTTCTGCCTTTACGCCTTTAGGATTGCTCCACAACCTTTTCTTATAGGCATCGAGCTTTTCCTCCACTTTTTTACCGTCCAGCTGTTGGCCTCCATTTTCGGTATCTTTCAGATTCTGCAACATACCCGGCGATGATTCCCTCACGATTGTACTTGCAAATTTGTTCTGTACAAAGAAATCGTCCATGGTCATATCATACAGACCCTTATCCGGATCAGAAATATCGACCTGTATCAAACTGTAACGCAATTGTGGGAAATACAACCAAAACGCCGGTGTTGCCCCCACAGATTCTGCTAATTCTGCTGAAGTGGTGATATTCATTAAGGGTGCCACGCCAATGATGCGTGTCTCCAATCGGCTACGTTGCTTATCAAAGAAAATATCCTCCTTTACTCTAAATTTGGTTACGCGCGCAGGATCAAATTCATTCAGCGCCATTTTCGAATCGATCTGATTACCCTCGCCGTCAAAGATTGGAACCAGCACGCTATCTGCAAAGCGAGCCAACCCTTCTTGAGCACTTAATCTTCCTTTGAACGAATCATCATCCGGACTGTAGAGTGACAATTTTCCCTTTTCAATGGCTTTCATGATCACTTCAATCAATGAATTACCTGGTACCGCCAATAGATTATTCTTTTCATCCTTAAGGTCAATATCGCGCCATACCCGCTTGTAAAACCGGATATTCTTTTTATTCACCTCGGGGTAAGCAAAAGGCACCGCATCCTCCATACTATTGGCCTGGTAAAAGCCATCTTCCAATGGAATGGTATCCTGGATTACCTCTCCTGCAGGGATAGGCGTTGAGGCACCCGTTTGCAACATCCGCTGCTGTGCCGGCACAGTATCTATTGTGGTTTCCTGTTGAGCAAACAATGACCCAATTCCAAAAGCCATCGCCGCTATCAATACTATTTCTTTTTTCATCGTTATCGATTTTTATATATACAACAGCGAATTAATACTTACGTGTTTTACTTTGAACGGTTGGCATTTCAAATGCCGACATCACACAACGGAAACCAATGTAAGAATGTGGTTCATAATCTACCGAGTAATTTCGGGTTTCGCTATTTAACTGTTCACCGTTATCTTTCCAAGATCCGCCGCGCACCACTTTACGTTTCAAAGCATCGCCATCCTTCTCATCAGCATCATACAGTAAAGCCGGATTTAAGTCATTCACAAAAACCACTGCAGAAGGGCTATACGCATCGAGCGTCCACTCCGATACGTTACCAGCCATATTATACACACCAAACGCATTCGGCATATACGATTTCACTGGAAGCGTAAACGTGGCACCATCACGGGAATACGTTCCCTCACCCTGTTTAAAATTGACCGCCAATTTCTTTTTTCCTTCTGCTCCATCAATCGTCATACGCGATCCCGCAATTGTATCCTGAGGATCCAATTTACCCGATGCCGCATATTGCCATTGTGCTTCGGTGGGTAGGCTCAAGCTAAGCTGATAGCCATTAAGATAGGAATTTTTCAATACCGTAGCGGCCATCTCATTTGCACGCCAGTCGGTAAACGCTCGCGCCTGTCTCCAGGTAACCCCCACTACCGGATAATAATCAAAAGAAGGGTGGGTAAAGTAATTCGCATCTAGCGATGCAAGTTGCGCATTCGGAAAATCTTTTGTCCAAATGTCTTCAACGGGCATTACAGCCACAGTATCCGTCACATATTTCTTTTTTACATTCCCTTTCGACTGAAGGTAAGAGAATCGATATCTAATCATCTCCGGATTGAGTGCTCGTCTATTCCCCTGCATTTCAAGCATAGGGGCGATACGCTCCTGGATAGCAGGATCGTTACTTTTCCAAATTGGTGATATCTTTTTTACTTTCGCCCAATTGATCCGCTTTTGTCCTACCTGTTCGCCTGCAATATCCAAAAAATATTGGTCATCATTTAAATAATCGGTTACAGCAACCGAGTCCGCCACCCAGTTAACAAATTCACGGTATTGTTTATTGGTAACTTCCGCTTCGTCAATAAAAAATGCACTCACACTCACATTTTTCCCGACGTTTCCGCTATCCAATGATCCTTTGAACAAAATGGTTCCCGAGGGAATATACACCATTCCAGGAGGAGGCGGTAACTTTCCGCCTTTAAACGCATTTACTTTTGGCGCTTTGTACATCGCCGTATTCGATTTACACGCCGTAAAACCGATTAAGATCGATAAACAAAAAAGCCCCAGCAGGCGATTGCCATTGTACTTCTTACCTATATTCATTATTTTTTCTATTTAGATATTAAACTGGCCTATTTACGATTGAACAATGCATATTTGACACCTACAGACACAAAGCCATATTGATCGTTATTCTTATTGATAATACCATCCAAGTTATCGTTAAAGGTCAAAGTATGTTGATAGTTGACATTGATTGCCCATTGTGGTCCATATAACGTACGCCCAAAAGGAATGTCTATCCCCAAATTTAAGGGAACCACAAAATGAATCTGTCCGAATTTATCTGAAAATTCACCACCCTGATCCAATATTGCTTTACGATATTGCGATGATAGATGTGCTGCAATTCTATTCTTTACTAAGCCGGCTCCAGCACCAACGTAAACATTAGCAAGAATACGTGATAAGGTATTTGCCTGCAAGGTGTAATAACTATAATTCTTAGCTCCTTCCAAAAATTGACCGACACGTATTTTTCCGTTAATATTTCCTGCGAAATACCGATTCTTAAATTCGCTTTCGTACCCGTTCCCGGCTATTGTTCCCTTTTCACCATGTACCCCGACAGAAATAAAAGGTGTGATCAGATAGTCAAGCTCTCCATAAAATGCAAACTTTGACTCTACATTACCCATGTCTGTAAGATTAATTGTCCCTCCAGCTCCTGCGCCGATACTAACTGGCCTGGAGAACTGCGCAGAAACAGAACTACATAGTATGCAAAATGAGACAGTAACACTTAATAATAGAAGTTTTTTCATTTGGTTGAATGTATTAAGATATTAATAAGAACGACTTAAGTCTTTATAATAATGATATCAAATAAAAAATCCCAAGCCGTTTTCTACGACTTGGGATTCAACAACAATAAGGCCAAAATTAGTTAATATAGACCTTTATTTTATATTTAAGCGATCTTTCAGGTCTTGCCAAACTTTCGCAAAGCCCGTTTTCTTGCTTCCTTTGTCGCCGTAACCATAGCCGTAACCGTAGCCATAGCCATAACCACGGGCAAAGTCAACATCATTGACTACAGATGCAAGATTCTTCAATTTGCCGTCTACATATAGCTCACGTGGCACTTGAAGTAAGCGCTTATCTAAATAATCTACGCGAGACACGTATAACGTTAAATCAGCATTATGTGCGATCAACAAGGTATCTGTTACTAAACTTACTGGTGCTGTATCCACCAATACATAGTCATAATGCTCACGAGCGTATTTAATTACATCGTCAAAGTGACCATTCATCAATAATTCGGCAGGATTGGGTGCAATGTAACCGGAATAGACCACATCGAAATCATAGTTCCCAGGCTTTTTAATGATGATATTATCCACATCCATATCCGGATTAATCAAAAATTGAGTAATACCCACATTTGTATGTTGCAAATGGGATAATCCCAAATAATCCAATACTTTAGGGCTTCTTATATCAGCACCAATTAAAAGCACTTTTTTCCCTGACATGGATAGAATCTGAGAAAGATTGGTAGTTACGAAAGATTTTCCTTCCCCAGAGATTGTAGAAGTTACAAAAACCACTTTAGAAGCCTCCTTATTTTCGGCTCCAAACATAAAACTCATGTTAGTGCGTAAAATACGAAATGCCTCTGCTAGTGACGACCGATCATTTAGGTGTACAATTGTATCTTCAGCTGTAGGTATCTCCCCTAAAACAGGTATACCAACAATATCTTCAATATCCTTTCGAGAATGAATCTTGTTATCCAATAAAAATTTTATATAAAGAATTATTAAGGGTATAATAAACCCTAAAATCATCGCGCCCAATAGAACTATTGATTTTTTGGGAGAAACTGGGATTCTATTCGTATATGAAGCGTCGATAATTTTTAAATTATCTGGAGTGGCCGCTGCTTTAACTTCGCTTTCTTCCCTCTTCTGTAGCAGCAAAAGATATAATGATTCTACAATTTGTTGCTGCCTAGAAATTTTCTTAAATCCTTGCTCCTGACTCGGAATAGAGCTAATCCGACCTTTAATCTCGTTGGATTTTTGCTGAAGACTATTCAATGCTAATCTAGTCACTCTTTGATAATTCTGTAAAGATTGACTAATATTTCTGTAACTTTCAATTATGTTTTCATTAAGAGCAACTACAGTCGGGTTCTTCTCTGATGCAGATTTCAAAAGATCATCTCGTTCCAGCACAAGTTGATTGTATGATCCTATAGCAGAGGTTATAGATAAATCCTGAAGTCCGATATTGGACGGTAGTAATTTTCCAACTTCTTGGGCTCTCATGTAATTGTTCATATGATCAACTAATCCCAATTGTGTACGATATTCTAGAAGCTTCTTATCATTTTCAGAAGCAGTATTTAAAAATACCCCAGCTTCTGTAGCCATATCGACCATCGAATTTGCTGATTTAAATTCTGCTGCTTGCGAATCTGCTCCAGAAAGATCCTTGGAAATTAGAAGTAGACGTTTATTGATAAAATCAGATGTTGCACGTGTCATCCTAAGCTTATCATTTGTTAAATCTAAATTGTACTGATCAATTAAAGTGTTTAATACTAATTCTGCTTTTTTACTAATAGTGGATAACATGGAAAAGTTAACCACATATGATTGAAGTTCCTTATTCGGTGTTATTAATATGGAAGCCAAAGCCGCGTCTATAGCTTGATCTGTAGTTATAAAAGCTACAGTATACTCATTATCAGGATTATACACACGATTAGCTTTACGTTCAAAAATAAAATCATTATTTCCTATTTTTAGAACTTTATTAAATAAACAATCTTTTTTAATTCCTGTCTTTACATCTGTTACTATAAAATGGTTATTATTTTTAAATTTTACTTCCATGTTTATCGCAACGGTATCTTGATCCCCATGAACTCTTACTGCGAAAGGCATGTCCTTTTCCAAAACCTCTGTTGAACGAATCTTACCTTTTGAAGCATAAATCACATTCAAATGATGCTCATCAACTACTTTTCTCATTAATCGACGAGACAATAAAACATCAATTTGATCTGTAACGAATGCCGATCTACTTCCGCCGAATCCGATACTATTTGTCAATTCTGCAATACCTGCTAACTCTCCTGCAGAAGCACTTTTTTCATCCTTTAATAAAATTTTAGCTGTTGTGCTATATACTTTCTCAGTATATCGCAGATATACAATTGATAACCCAGCGGCTATTGTAATTGATAAAACAAACCATTTCCAATAGAAAGCGTATTGTTCAAATACTTGCCTTAGATTGATATCTTCAACTTCTTTATTTATATTTTCCTGTTGCATAAGATTAACGAGTCAGCACTGAAATAACTGTAATTAATAAACTAGCTATAGATATAATTATATTGGAATTAGCTCCGAGTTTAGAGTTATTGATTTGTGCTCTATTCGGTTCAACGTATATAACATCATTTTGAGCCAAGTAATATACAGGAGAATTTAATACACTTTTTTGTGTTAAATCTAACCTATGAATTGATTTTTGACCATCTGCCTCACGAATAACCATAACGTTCTGCCTAACCCCTCTTATTGTCAAATCTCCAGCCATTCCAAGCGCTTCTAATACTGTCACTCTCTCTGTAGGAACTATAAATGATCCAGGATGCGCTACCTCTCCCAATACGGAAATTCTAAAGTTATTAAAATTTATATTTACCCCGGGATCTTTTATATACTGCGATAATTCGCTCCTAATTTTCTCTATAGCCTCAATTTTTGTCAAACCAGCTAAATGAACTTTCCCTAACATTGGCAATGTAATGTCACCATTATTATCAACTGTATAAGTTGGTCGCAATGCCATATCAACTTGCTGAGTTAGATTAGTTGTTGACATTGTACTTAATGGATTAAATGGAGCTGTAACTTTAGGATCGGCAGCAGTTACAACAATAGTTAAGATATCATTTGTTTGTATCTTCGGAATATATTGATCATATAACGTGTTGAATTGTGTTGAGTCTTGCTGAAAATAGACCATATTCTTCCTAGATCCGCAAGAACTAAACAATACTATAAATCCAATAAATAGACTCATTAGTAATTTATGTTTTAAAATTAGATACATGCAATATTAAATTTTTGATTATGATAACAAAAGTATATTTTTTATTTATAATAAGGCAACTTAAAACTTAATTCAAATTGAATACATAAAAAACGATTAACAGAAGTAATCTATTTCCCACACATAATCATCCTGAGAAGCATGACTTAACGGATAATCTGCATAAACTAATAATTCACTTTCTGGTTCCAAAGCTCTAATAGCCACACAATGTCCTGGAGGAACATTTAATATTTTCATATCATCAACCTTTAACTCTTCGGTTAGTATGGGTAGGCTTTTTGATGGACTTTCCCAATTATCAATTTTAACAATTTTAAAAGAAAAACTCCCTGAAATAACATAAAACCATCTTTGTTCTATTCGATGTCCTCGCCACCCTCTCACTGAAATAGTATCCGAATTTTTAATGATATAAAAACGTTTCACACTAGTCATATCGAAATCATTGACATATCTAATCTCACCTCTGGAATCTTTCGAACGTCCACCTTTAATTGAAACAATCTCATTCATATATTAAACTATTTAATTTTAAATTTTCTCACCACTAGTGCTCTCGAAATCAGATAAATAACACTAATTACGATAATCAAGACGATACTAAATACATATTGGCTCCTAACATCTTTGTTAGAAAATATTATACAATAATAGCCTATAATAAGTTGAATAAATGCATAGAAAAACGAGATAGCCAATTTGTTTAAATTTGCTTCATTTCCCAAATATTGATATAAATGTGAACGGTGAGCTTCAAAAATATTTTCTTTTTTATATAATCTACTAATTATTGTCCAAAACGTATCTACACCATATACAATTAAAAATAATATATATATTATTTTTTGAGTTTTTATAATTAATAAAGCTATACCAAATATCAAAATATATGCTATCGCGACAGAACCGACATCCCCCGCAAAACATCGAGCTTGCTTCCTAAAATTAAAGAAAAGAAATACAATTAAACCTAATGAAGTAAATATTAAAAAATTTGGATCTATAAAATTTTCTTGTCTATTAACGAGGAATAATAAAAAAGTGATAGAAAGACTATAAAGACCGGTAATACCATTTATACCATCCATAAAATTATAAGCGTTTATTACTCCTACAACCACTATAAATGTTATAAAAAGATAAAACCATGGCATAACAAACAATTGTAGTTGATAGGCCATCAATAATACACCACAAAAATGAACTAGCAATCTAATTCTATTAGATAATGTATAAATATCATCTAAGAAAGATACTAATGTCATAATGGTTAATCCGATGAAAAACCAATAATATTGAAAACCTGAATTAAAAAAATAAATAAGGGTACCAAAATAGAATATAATCCCGCCCCCCCTAAGAGTTATCTTTGTATGAGATGACCTTTCATTAGGTTTGTCGATGATATTGAAACGTGACGCGAGCCTAAAGTAAACCAATTCTAGAACTAAAAGGCTAATTAAAACATATAAATAAGTCATTTATTATAAGATTTCGAAAATGATTCAATAGTGATTTCCAGTCCTTCTTCTGCAGTAAAGGGTAGCTTTTCAATATTTAGAACACTTTTAAGTTTTTCATTTGATACTAACAAGTTAGACGTAAGTTTTTTAATACGTTTTGTATTAAATGGACTACCCAATATATCTCCCACTTTTCCTAATGATCTAATCAATACCTTCGGAAGCGCAATCGTTAAAGTTCTCTTGCCTGTCACCTTTTTCATTAAATAGATTAACTGTTTAGTTGAAACATATTCATCGTCTGCAACATTATATATTCCTGTCGAAATTAGATGCTGATTTTCTATTATCTGTTTAATAAAGAAGGACAAATTTCCGGTCGAAATAAAAGATCGCTTATTATCAAAAGCTGAAAGCGGATAAGGTATTCCTTTAGCAATAAATTTATACAATAGTCCTAAATTACCCTTATCTCCAACGCCATGAACCATTGGAGGCCTAAGAATAATTAATTTTTTATCAAAAGGAAGTTTCTGCTCCATTAACCATTCCTCAGCAGCTCTTTTACTTTTTCCATACCAAGAGATAGGATTGCAAACACTATCTTCACGCAATGGTGAATCTGATTGAAACTCTTCCACTGCTGCCAAAGAACTAATGTGAATAAATAAGCCAGCCTTAGAATTTTTAAACCCATCGAATAAATATTTTACAAGTTCGAAATTCGCAAAATAAAAATCATTCTCACAAGCGTTACCGCTATGATCATGCGCCTTACCAACGAGATTAATTATTATCTCAGGATTGCTCAATTGTAATTTCTCCCTCCAATCTATGTCACGAAGAGAATGTTCAGAGCAATTTCTTAAACTATCTAAAAGATGTTTGCCAATAAAACCGGAACCGCCAAAAACTGCAATCATATCCTTTATTTTTTGTTAATCAACTTTTTATACAACTCAATTTGTGAATCCCAAATTTTTTCGCATCTAAAATTCTGTTCGGCCCAGATTCTACCATTATTACCATGATTCAATCTCAAATCTTCATCATTTGAATAGCACAACAACTTTTCTTTTAATTCCAAATCATTGTTCACTAAAAAACCATTATAATTGTTTTTAACCGCATCCATACATCCAGGAATATTTGAGGCTATAACAGGAATCTCCATGCTCGCAGCTTCTATTAATATATTACCAAAACCTTCGCGCTTAGAATACAAAACAAGCACATCTATAATCTCATAAACATCTTTGATATTTTGTTGATATGGTATGATTATCACACTATCATGATATTCTAACTCTTGCTTCAATTCAAGTGGTATAGAATCTTCAAGTTCAAATTCACCAACCAACAGTAACTTTACATTTTGAAATTTTTTATTAACATCCTTAAACATGGTAAAGAGTTCAGGAATTCCTTTGTCATTATTAATTCTTCCTACATAAGAGAAAACAACATCATTCTTACCAATCTTAAATTTTCTCCTTAGATTTTCTCTTTCAAAAGCTGAGAAGACTCTTTTGAATTTATTTACATTAACCCCATTACTACTTCCTCTTTCGAGCACAACAGCTTTTTCTCGTTTCAAGATTTTATTTGTGATAGCATGATCTTTCAAAGAAGGGCTTATAGGTATTACTATGTCTGCCAAAGTACACGTAAAAGTTTCCATAGCTCTGACTAATTTCCTCTTAAAACCAGATAATGTCTCAGACCTCAATCCCCTTAATGTAAATATTAAAGGGGAGAATCCTATTATTCGAGCAGATAAACAAACTAAGAATCCTGCCTTAGGAGTACCAGCATTGATTACATCTGGATTTATTTTCCTAATAATTTTTATCAGTCGAAAAACTGCTTTGAGGTCATTTATAATACTAATTTCACGCTGAAATGGGAAAGAAATTAGATTTGCCTCTTCACGCAAGCATAAATTTTCAATTTCCTTCCCAGGTGCAGATAAAACATGCACTTCAAAACCTTTATTTCTCAAATAGATAAGTTGTCCCTCTAAAAACTTAGCCCCTAGAGAATGTGTACATGTCAAAATAATCTTAATTCTACTAGACATCAAAAAGTGCATTATTTATTACCTACTAAACCCTTCCTTTTTGTTCTCATAAGGTATAAAAAAAGTATTATACCAAATGGAAGACTAATTGTTATCAAAAATGGATTCAAATCCTTGCAATACGGATTCCTTTTTAAAAAAATACATAAACTAACATAATGCATACAATTTTTAAACCTTTCAATAAAAAATTTTGACAATCTGATAACCTCTTTTCGATAAAAAAGAAAAGAATGTGCTGATTTCTTATATTGCAAAAATTTATTTTGTGATAACCCGTCAGGCAAATATTCTGCAATACATAAAACTTTATTATATAACATTAAGTAATATTTCTGATCAATTAGCCGATATAGGTAACTGGGAGCAGGAAATTTTTCACCGTTTATATTTGGATAAGGGGGAAATTCTTTGATAACGGCAGTTCTATAGACAAATTTTTTATCCCCTTTTATATGATATTTGTATTCAAAATCAGAAAATCTCGATTTATTTAAATCTTTAGGAAAACTCGTTCCAATAATTTCGCCATTGCTATACGAATCCAGTCCGACAATTCCCGCAATTTCATTTTTATCATAAATATTATCCCAAGCATTTTTAATAAAATCAATTGCATCATTAGTTAGATAATCATCGGAATCTACACATGTACACAGCTCTGTATTAATTATAGAATGGGCGAAATTTAGAGACTCCATTTTACCTTTATTTTCATGATAATGATACTCAATGTCTAATAGCCCTTCTAAAATCCACTTTTGTACCAATTTTCGCGTTTCATCCGTTGAGCCGTCGTCTACAATTAACCATATAAAAGATTTATTAGTTTGATTAATCAGGCTTTCATAAAGCCGCCCAAGGCAATATCCCCTATTATATGTAGGAGTATAGACTGTAATAAACTTATGCATGCTTTACAACTTTCAAAATATTTCTAAAATCATTTAATTGGCTCTCTTCTGTAAATCCATATTTTACCAATTCATAGCAATTTTTGGATATAAAACTATACTTATCTTTATTATAGTATAAATCTAAAACAGCATTTACATACTCATCAATGTTATTATGGTTAACTAAATAGCCTGTAAAATCATTTAGAACGTAGTCCAACATTCCACCAACTGGGTTTCCAATAACAGGTTTTCCAAATGCCATAGCTTCCATCACAACACGCGGTAAGCCTTCAGTATCTGAAGGATGTAATAGAATATCCATTTCATTAAAATATTTCAATACATCATTTTGATTGAGAATAATTTCCACCTCATTTTCTAAATCGTTATTTTGAATGAAATCTAATACAGATAAATAGAATTTCTGAGACTCTTCTCCCTTATAAACTATTCCAACCATTTTTAGCTTAAAATGAATTTTTCTAGACTTTAACGTTTTTGCTATCTGTAACATTAATAATTGCCCTTTAGATTCCAAAAATCCTCCACAATGCAATAGTACAAGCTCACCGCTATCGATATAAGAATGAGTTTTTTCACCATACATATTCATATGTTTTAATCGAATTTCATCGATCACATTTAAGTTTATAGCATTATGGCATACAAATATGTCTTTTAATTTAGCAAAGCCTCCTGCAAATATAGCGTGACGCGTAGCTTGTGAAACTGCGGCGAACAAATCGACTTTTTTTCGGTATAGAATTTTCCGAAAATAAGATACAGATTGAGGAAGGAACCATCCTCTCGCAAAGAAAAGAATCTTATAATGTTTCGATTTATTTAAAAGCGATAAGGTTTTAGAATTATTGACCACAATTAAATCAGCTTGAAATTCTCTAATATAGTTAGCGATCACTTTTTTTTCATTCCTCGATATAAAGAAATACTTTAGATAGTTTGTAAATTTTTCAAACGGATTTCCACTTGAAAGTATTATAGGACTATTTCGCTTATTTACAATCCTATAGTCCAGTCTTAAATTATTCAGTTCCCCGATAAAAGGCTTACAAGACCCCCATAAATCAACTACTAGAACATCTTCGCCGTCATTTTTCAACCTATTAGCAAGTTCTAAAGTACTTTTCCTCGCTCCTCCAAAATTTTGAACTGCCTCTAAAAATAATATTTTCATTTTACAATAAAGCTTTTATTAATCTTTATATTATTCATCAACATTTCCTTAGGAAAATCCACAGATTGAAGTGTTTTATAGAAATCTCCTCTTAAATCTACTGAATGGCTTTGTCCAGAGAAATTTCTAAATTTAGCCTTTCTATTATTCGCGGAATAAAAATTGTTAATTGTTATTGTTCCCGAAATATTTTCCCGGTATCTACTAAAATTACCTTTCGTCAAAATAAAAGCTAAACCAATATCGGAACGTATGTCTTTCAGACCGTCGATATTAATAGAGAATCTATTTCTACTTCCAGAATATAATCCCGTTGAGATAACCACACCATATCCTTTATTATTTTCTGTATTTATATTTACTAGATTTATATTCTTTAATAGATAATTAGAACTATTTGGCTCTATGTCTATTCCAGCTTCGGGACTTTGTCCACCAGTATTTTTTATATAAACATCTTTAATTAAAACATTATTAGCTGAGGTGATTGAAATACCATTCCTTCTGGAGTCAGAGATAACTCCTCCCAAAATGGTAACATTTTCAACATTTTTACCATCCTTATTTCCCAAGTAAATCCCATCCCCCCAACAAGATTCTATATTAGGCTGTTGTATAAATATATTGGAACTTTTAATAATTGAAAGTCCCATTCCCCATTGTCCAGATGAAGAGAGGTGATAATGTTTATCACCTTGAATTTTTGGAAAATATACTTTCACATTACTTACATTATAAATTTCTAAGATGGAATATCTTTCTAAGTTATTACCAATTAAGACTAACTTACTATTGGGCTGAAATAGCACTTTTTGATTAGACCTAAGTTTTATACCATTTGAATTCACTAGGATAGGAAAATTTGGCATGCAAACAATTAAATTTTCATCTAATCCTTTTTGTAAATATTTTGTATAGTCTTTATCTCCACTTATAGAATAACCTTTAGGCAAGTAGGACGATAAATCAATAGCTTGGCTAAATTCATTCTTTTTAATGGTTTCAAAATCATCTAATCGGACCTGAGATTTTAAAATAAATGACCATACAGTAAAAAATAAAATTAAAATATACCTCATCACATTTTTAATTTTGAAATAGTTTTGAAGAATGGAAGGAAAAATAAAATGTTTATGAACATCGTAGCTGCTACAGATCCAATATTAATCATCATTAGGGTTGAGCAATTAAACGCCAATACAACATAAATTGCTTTTACTATAGAAGACACCTCATTGTTTGATTTTCGCTCAAAAAAAAACGCCAACTTTGTTAGAATAAAACAATATATATAAAAAAACCAAAAACTGAAATGAAATAACCCTGCAATAGATATTGGAACAATTTGGTCATAACTTTGACTCTTACCATATAGGGTATCATTGAAAATTATATTGGTTTTAAAAGCATTATCCGACAATGATGCTAAACCAGGTAGATTTTGATTAACATCAGAGATAAAGTAATAAAAATGATCAGTAAGAGTTACATTTTTTGAGTCATAAGCATCAATCCCAATAGCATAATTCGCAACTCCACTAAAATAAGCGTTCATTTGAAAGAATGATAGAAAATCGCTAGCGGAAGCCTCTCTATCTTTTCGGGTATATTTATTTATTGAAGATATGCCTATAACAAATATAGACATTATAACCGTCGTTACTAGCAACTTCCTTTTGTACTTAGGAAAATACAATATCAACAAATAAATAAGTGGTAATGTGGAATAGATTATACTAAATCTACTGGTACCGAGAATTAATGTGCTATTGAAAAATATAATGATTAAGCACATTATGAATTTGTTTCGATCTCGTTTAAAAATTTTGTTAATTACGCTAAATAAAAATAATATTATGAATATCCTAATTGTCGGAAACATAATACCCATAATGGCATCTGCTTTTTCGATCTCATTATTTAATTTAGCTTCTAAATACGTATTAAAACTGAAGATAAAATTCAATCTTTCAAAATATTCCCTCTTGATTACCATTAAAATTATCGAAAATATTAATACCGCTATTAAAGGTATATTTAAATTCACGAAATAGCTCTTCTTCTGTACCGGTGGAAATTTATTCACTGAATATAAAGCGATAGTTATTACAAGCAATTCAATTACTTGCATAAAAATAGCTATATTAACGTTGTACGAAGTCCCTCCAAATGGAATTTCATTTCCTGCAACAACTAGAATTGGAATCAAAACATATCTTAAAAACTGCTGTAAAAGTATTATCCAAAATACAAGATATCGAGATAAGGTCAATATTTTTTTTGCCAGGAATGCTAAATATATCGAAAAAGAAAAGGATAATATATATGTGTAATGATAAAAGCCATCAACAGCATTTGTCATTAAAATTATTGACAGCAAAAATATAATTATCGCAATTCCATAAAGCTTAGTAGTTAGAGATATAGATGAAACACTCATTTTATGTTGTTTGAAAGACTTTTAAAAGATACAATTTTTCTATAAAAAAGGGCTATTGCACCTAAATACATAATTCCAATGATTACGCTTCCTAAAAGCAAATGTAGAGTTGACGATAATTGCAATAAATACGAAAGCTTGTAACCAATTACCCCTGCTAATATTGATATTATTATTACTGGTAAAATATCAAAAAGCTGATTTTTAAAAGAGTAGGATGTTTCTTTGTTTACATAATACATATTAATGAAACATCCAAAAAAATTTCCTATTACAATGGAATATAGGAAAATAAGCAATTCATATTTGATAAATATTAGAATTAGTACAATTCCAATCAACCTTTTAAAAAATTCTGATTTCAGTATTGCAGATCCATTTCCGGTAGCTTTTAAAATATTTTTGCTAACTCCGTCTATTATGAACGCGACCGAACTGAGAATTAATACGTCCAACATTTTAACCGAATTAGACCATTGGGGCCCTAATACAATATAGACAATCTCAGTAGAATAAAAGTATAGCACAATGAAACCTGGAAGAGAAATAATTAGAATAACTTTCATCAATTGAGATGCTTTACTGCCAAAATCTATATTGTTAACTTTACTCAACATGGGAAACACCACATTATCACCAAAGGCTCTAAATATATTAACGGGAAAATCAACTAATTTTTTCGCTTGATAATAAAAACCGGTCATCACGAGATTATGAACTTTGGCTATTATCGAAGAAATGCCTTCGTTATATAATACGGTAAGAAGGGAGGAAAGGAAGATTTTCCCTCCAAAAGCGTACATCGATAAAAACGACTCTTTATTAAATGATAACGATGGCTTATATCTTACAATAAAAAATATAAATAAAAAATAGAAAAAATTATAAAAAACTTGCTGCCAGACTAAAGCCCAAACCCCATAACCATTGATTGCTAACAAGACGGAAAAAAAAACAGCTACAATTAGTGCCGATATACTAATTACCGACTGTTTTCTAAAATCTAGTTTCCTAATTAGATTAACACGCTGCGTTAGAGTAAATGCTGATATAATAATATTTAAGCCTATAACCTTTGTGATAGGGCTTAAGATTTGTTTTCCATAAAAAGATGCTATTTTGGAAGAAAGGCCGAATAAAATACAATATATAACTATCGCACAAACAATATTGAATGTAAAGATTGTATTATAATCTTCTCTAGTTACAACATCCTTTTTTACTAATGCCCCGCCTAAGCCCGATTCAACAATCATTTGAGAAAATGATATAAAAATAGCTAACACTCCTATTATTCCAAAATCAGTCGGAGTAAGTAATCTTGCTAAAACTAACGTAGATATAAAATAAATCCCGCTATATCCAAACTTTTCTAATGCTACCCAAAATAAACTTTTAATAGTTTTAGATTTTGTAATTTTTCCTAACATCTATCTCTACAAATTAGTTTTTATTACTTTCCCTGGAACACCGACAACAACACTATTATCAGGAATATCAGTTAACACAACGGAATTTGCTCCGATTGATACGTTATTTCCAATTTTTATGCCACCCAAAATACAAGCTCCTGCGCCAATAAAAACATTTTCCCCTATGATTGGAGCTCCTCTATTATTTCTACCCGCTATTGAAACATTTTGATAAATTAATGTTCCACACCCAATAACAGCCTTAGGATGTATAACTACACCAAGACCATTGTGCTTAAGAACAACATCTTTACCCAATTTTAAATTAACTGGTAAATCACAAGAATATATAATTCGTATGAATTTCATTAAAAAAGAAGGTAAAACAGGAATTCTTCTATCATAAGAATATTCCATTAAACGAAAAAGCTTCATTAAAGAACTTTTTTCGCTTTTCATCATTTTTAAAATTCCCATAAAGCTAAAAATTGGGGATAAGAATATCCCCTAAATTTATAATCTATTATCCGCTTTTTCAGAAATTATGCCTTTTACATCATATACCACAGCATTACTTTTTTTCAACGAATCCAAATTTAAATCTAAGAATTCATTATGGGCAACCCCTAAAATTATACAATCATATTTTTCGCCCTCATTGAGCGTCGTATTACACACTAAATCATACTCATGTTTCACTTCAGATGGATTGGCCCACGGATCATAAGTAGCAACTTTTACTCCATAATCTTCTAATGCACGGATCACATCCACAATCTTAGTATTGCGAACATCAGGACAATTCTCTTTAAATGTTACACCTAGCATCAATACTTCGGCACCATTAACATTAATTCCTTTTTTGATCATTGTTTTAACAACCTGAGAAGCGACATATTCGCCCATCGAATCGTTCAAACGACGGCCTGCCAAAATAATCTCCGGGTGATAACCATGCTCCTGCGCTTTCTGCGCCAAATAATAAGGATCTACACCAATACAGTGTCCACCTACCAATCCTGGTTTAAAAGGCAAAAAGTTCCATTTTGTACCTGCTGCTTCCAATACGGCATGCGTATCAATATTTAAAATATTAAAGATTTTGGCTAATTCATTCACAAAAGCGATATTAATATCACGTTGTGAATTCTCAATCACCTTAGCGGCTTCAGCAACTTTAATACATGGTGCTAAATGTGTACCTGCGGTAATTACTTCTTTATAAACAGCATCCACTTCAGCCCCGATCACAGCTGTTGAACCAGATGTCACTTTTAATATTTTCTCAACGGTATGTTGCTTATCGCCTGGATTGATACGCTCTGGGGAATAACCTGCAAAGAAATCTTCATTGAATTTTAAACCGGAAACTTTCTCTAAAACTGGAATACACTCTTCTTCTGTAACACCGGGGTAAACGGTGGATTCGTATACGACAATATCACCTTTCTTCAATACTTTACCGACTGTTTCAGAAGCTTTGTATAGCGGTGTCAAGTCCGGGCGGTTATTTTTATCAACCGGGGTAGGTACAGTTACCACATAGAAATTTGCATCTGCAATATCCGATAATTGATTGGAACAGTACAAACCTATCGTATTCGTAGAAAAAGGATTATCACTCACCAATGCAGCCTGAAGTATTTCATCCTCCACTTCTAAAGTTGAATCTTTACCCGAGCGCAATTCATCAATACGCTTTTGATTGATATCGAAACCGATTACAGGAAATTTTGTACCAAATAATCTGGCTAAAGGAAGGCCAACATAGCCTAAACCAATTACAGCTATTTTTTTCATTTTTATTTTTCTGTCTATTTTAAATTGATTAATTATTATTTTAAGTTCTCCCAATACCACTTCACAGCCTCTTTCAATCCTTCACGAATCACATGAGTAGGCTCGTAGCCTAATAATTGACGGGCTTTGCCAATCGACGCCAACGAATGTGGTATATCACCCTGTCTATTCGGCCCATGCACAATTTCAACCTTTGCAATTTCAGCGTCGTACGCGGTCAAAAATTCTTTTAGATAGCCAACCAATTGATTTAAGGTGGTACGATCGCCAACAGCCGTGTTATACACCGTATTAATGGCGTCTGGATTGGTTGTTGTCATTGCACGTTCATTCATCTGGATCACATTATCGACATAGGTAAAGTCGCGCGAATAATCTCCTGCACCGTTAATCACAGGACTCTCATGGTTCATAAATTTCTTTACAAATAATGGAATCACTGCAGCGTAGGCACCATTTGGGTCCTGACGTCGGCCAAATACATTAAAGTAGCGCAAACCAATCGTCTCCAAACCATAGGTTTTCGAAAAAATATCTGCATACAATTCATTCACGTATTTGGTAATGGCATAGGGAGATAGTGGCTTTCCAATCACATCTTCCACTTTTGGAAGACTTGCAGAATCACCATACGTAGACGAAGAAGCGGCATAGATAAAACGCTTTACACCAGCATCGCGTGCTGCAACCAACATATTTAAAAAACCTGTTACATTGACCTCATTGGAAGTTTGAGGATCTTTAATCGAACGTGGAACCGATCCCAAAGCGGCCTGGTGCAATACATAGTCTACCCCTTCAACAGCTTTTTGGCAATCTTCATTATTCCGAATATCGCCTTCAATTATGGTAAAATTTGGATGGTCTGCGTGCTGCGCAATATTGTGACGGTGACCTGTCGCAAAATTGTCCAACACCACCACTTGATGGTTTTTACCTAAAAAATGTTCTACGAGATTTGAACCTATAAAACCGGCCCCACCGGTGATTAATATTTTACTCATCTTTTGAAGTAATTATATGGTAGAATGATTTGTATATAAAATAATATAACGTTGTTCTTCAATAGTCTTCTGAAAAGAAAGATTGACCTGCTTTCCCAATTTTTTTCCAACCTTGTCCGCTAACAGCAATAAATATGCCTGATTTAGATTTTCCCCCAAAATTAACACATCTATTCTTCCCGAATCTATGCCCTCCGCATAGTCGCCAACCAAACTAACTTCCTGTATATCGCCCGCTTTCTGCAGTATATTATCTACAATATCATCAATCCCCAAATAGGTATGAATTAATTTTTGAAGGGGAGCAAATAACGAATGTTTTGTGTTGGCACGGTATAGTATTTTATTTTTAGCTGTACTTTTTTCTAAATAGCCCGCTTCGGACAGTTGGTTCAGTTCTTTTCGTATGGCATTGGTCGATTCTTGAAATTCGTCAGCCAGCCCCCGCAAATGGGATTGATTGCTAGCCGAGACAAAAAACTTAATCAGTAATTTCAATCGCGTCTTTGATGTAATTAACGTGTCTAGCATGGTATAGTTCAGATTGAGTAACAAAAGTACTCAATCTGCTTTTATTTATCAAATTAAATTAGTGTTAAACAATCATCAATTTACTAACTACCAATCGCATAATAGTCAAAACCTAAGTTTTTTAACTGCTCACTGTTCAATAACTTCCGTCCATCAAACACAAATGACGGTTTCTTCATTAGTTGCTTGATCTCCTTCCAGTCATAACTTCTAAATTCGTCCCACTCCGTCAATACAGCCACCGCATGTGCATCCTGCAACGCCTCATACGGGTCGTTGACAACAGTTACCAAGCGACGATTATCCTCCGAAGATCTCGTTTTTAGATAATCCAGGTCTTTATAAATCTGCTCTGCAGTTACTTTCGGATCATACACCACAAGCTGCGCTTCCTCATCCAGCAAGTGATCGGCTACGTATATTGCAGCAGACTCGCGGGTATCGTTGGTGTCTTTTTTAAAAGCCCAGCCCAAAAAGGCAATCTTCTTTCCATTGACCGTATTGTACATCGTCTGAATAATCTTTTCAGCGAAGCGCAATTTCTGATGATCATTTAAAATAATCACCTGTTCCCAGTAATCGGCAACAGCGGTCAAATTATAGCTCCGCGCAATATAGACCAGATTGAGAATATCCTTTTGAAAACAGGATCCCCCAAAACCCACCGATGCTTTTAAGAACTTAGGGCCAATACGACTATCGTGTCCAATGGCGCGCGATACTTCATCCACATTGGCACCTGTCACTTCACACAGCTCGGATATGGCATTTATCGAAGAAACCCGTTGCGCTAAAAATGCATTGGCCACCAATTTGGACAATTCAGAAGACCATAAATTTGTGGTGAGTATCCGCTCTTGCGGCACCCACGATTGATAAATCTGCACGAGCGCCTGAATAGCTTCCTCATTCTCCCCCCCGATCAATACGCGATCAGGCTGGTGTAGGTCTGCCACGGCGGTTCCCTCGGCCAAAAATTCCGGATTGGATAGAATATCAAAATTCACCCCATTGCCCGTATCATTCAGAATACTCTTTAACGCCGCAGCGGTACGGACAGGAAGGGTCGATTTTTCCACAACAATCTTATCTCCTTTGGCCACTTGGGCTATCTGCCGCGCACACAATTCGATATATTTTAAATCTGCTGCCTGCCCTTTCCCTTTACCATAGTTTTTCGTAGGCGTATTGACGGATATAAAAATCATATCGGCTTCGTCGATCGCCTTTTCAACATCGGTCGAAAAAAACAGATTCCTTCCACGCGCTTCTGCCACCACCGCATCAAGCCCGGGCTCATATATCGGCAGCCCGCTCAAATCTGCAGCATTCCATGCTTCAATGCGGTCCTTATTCAGATCGACAACTGTAACCTGAATACTTGGATTTTTCTGTGCAATCACAGACATCGTTGGTCCGCCGACGTATCCTGCTCCAATGCAAGCTATTTTCTTTATTTCTTTCATATAATCAACTCAAATTATTGCTTTTCGATTTTCCTTTTAACTTCCCTTGCTTTCAATCGTTAAAGATAGGAATATGCGCGGAATTAGCTGTTAAAAAGAAATTTGAATAATTGAGCAAAGTGCGTCTCCACGTGGAACATGACCAAAAATGAAGAAACCCCGGCAAGCAGGGTCCCTTCGGGTTAAATAGGTATGTAATATGGAATAAAAACACGTAAATTATTTATTTATATAATCTTCCGTTTTCTCGGAATGAATATGATACACCCCCATCATGGGAAGAACCGTACTAAAGGCTTTCTTTTCGCCATTTTGATAGCTTACCACCGCATTCACCCGAACCTTGTACTTGGTCAAATCCACGCGCTCCGCTTTATCAGAAGCAATACGAAAACGGACAGATACTTCGGACGAGGTTTGCTGGTTTGCTTTAAAAGGTAACACGAGCACCTGCTGCAGCCTCACTTCAACCTTTTGATCGGTAGAACGGACATCCTTTACCACAATATTAAGCAGGTCATCGTGAAAACGCTCGGCTCGAAACACCAACGCGCCATGGGTCGAACTGAGCCTCCCGCTATACTGTCCCGGATGTTCCTGAAAACGGTAATAAACACTTAACGAGACATCATCTGGCTTCTTTCCTGAAGCAAAAAACTTAAATAGGGCAAACATAGTCGCAGCTAACAGAGCTATATATAAGTAAATCATAATCGAATAAATACTGTATCGGAATCAACATATGGTCTGCATTCTTTCTAAATATCAAATGCGTAAAGCAAAAATAAACACTAAATACCCTCCAAAATAGAGACCCTAGGGTCTTATTTACAATTAGGAAAATAAAACCTTATTATTTATTGAAAAATAATGCAATTTTGTTTTGCTATATGAGACCAAACATTATAATCATCCTATTACTGCTGCTGAGCATAATCGCCACTCACTATGGGATGGAAGCAATCGTTTCACATAATAGGGCTATCCTAAGCACCTATATGGCCAGTGAATCTCCTATAGTCATCGCCCAGGAAAAAGAAAACCAAACGGATCCCATCTATTATTACACCAATAAACAACTGTTCAAACCGCTCGCACAATTCAAACCGGCAAAAAGCCAGGATAAAAATAGCTATTGGTTAAAAAAGGTAATTTCCCTGGATGAAAATGCCTTAACGGGCGATTATGTGCTGTCGTTTGATAACCTAACGTTCGTCGACATGGCGCTCATCGGTATGGAAGGACAAATCATCGAGCGAAGGAGCGCCGGCTTATTTCGTAAAAAAGCAACGCTATCCCCTAAAGGAGGGCGTGACCATTTTAATATTCATTTAGACAGCAAGAAAGTTTATACCATTTTACTGCGGGTCAAGCACATTAAAGGGTATACACCGTTTTATGACTTCCGCTTACAAACACAGAAGGACTACCTGAAGAAAGTGCAAGGCATCAATCTTACCCATGCTTTTATGGAGGGAGCCATTATTGTATTGTTGCTCTACATGGCTTTTGCATGGCTCGTTTCGCGCTATAGGCCTTATATCTGGATTTTTTGCTTTTTACTATTTATCGGATTTTATAGTTATGGGCTGCAAAATCAATTTGTAGACCTCTTCTTTCCCAATAATCCGCAGCTTGGGTGGAGCCTGGTCTCGGTATTTAGAAATCTGGCCGGGATTAGCTTCTCACTGTTGACAATTGCCTTCCTAAATCTGAAGAAAATAAGCCGCCAGTATTATAAGCTGATGCTTGGGCTCATTCTGCTGGTCGTAATGACGTCTATATTCAACTTTATGAATAACTATTGTTTCGCCAATTTTAAACAGAGCAATTCTGTGAACCTGTTTGTGGGGGTGCTATATGTGCTCTTCTTTTCGAACTTATTTATATCGCTCTGGAAAAAGATAGACAGGATGCAACGCTTCCTGATCTACTCGGGCATTTTTCTCGTCATCGGCATCAGCATACTGATTTATTGTGGATTGATCTTGAAGGAACAGTCCATCCAATATGTGTCTATCATGACGCAGTTTTTTGTTTTATGCATCACCATGATCCTCTTGATCGGCATTCGGCTGAAAATACGCAAGTCTGAACTGGAACATCACCAAACCACCGAAACCATCGTACTGGAGCGGACAGCAGAGCTCAAAAAAGCCAATGATGCCCTCTACGAGCAGCAGATTCAATTGCTTCAGAAAAACCATTATATCGAAACCCTTATTGATGAGGTCAACCATCGGGTTAAAAACAACCTCCAGCTGCTGTATAGTTTAGGGAGCCTGTACCGCTCCGATCATGGTAACCAAAATATGCAGCCCATACAGTCCATGCAGGACCGAATACATGCCATGATGCTGGTAAACCAATTACTGGTCTATAATCAGAATAGTCAGCTGAAACTGAACATTTTAGTAACGGAAACTGTTAACTACCTGAGACAAATGCATGATCCCGAAGAAACGATAGCGATCCAGGTCGATGTTAGCCAAGACTGGTTGGTCACCACCAAAACATCTATTCCCTTGGCGCTCATCATTACGGAGCTCTTGACAAATAGCTATAAGTATGCTTTTCCGAAGGGTACAGTCGATGCACCGTCGATTTACTTGAGTATACTCAAAAATGAATGGGGAACGACCATGCGGTTTGAGGATAATGGCGTCGGCGCGAAAGCTCCTGCACCTAGAGCTTCGTTCGGAATTGGCCTCGTAAGGGATCTAACACGCCAAATACGGGGGACGGTGGCCATCAACCCGCAAAATGGATTTAAATATTTATTTGAATTTAACAATATCATATGAGCCTAAAAGTATTAATTGTAGAAGACGAAATGATCATTGCCCGATTTATTGAATATCAATTGCATTCACTTTACACCGGCCTGGAGTTGCACATTGCACTTACTGTGGATGAAGTGGATCAGTATATGGAACAAAACACACCCGATTTGGTGCTCTGCGATATACAGCTCAACGACCGGCTGGATGGTATTGAATTAATGGAAAAATATACAGCAGCAAAGCATTTCAGTCTAATCTTTATCACTTCTTATCAATCTAAAGGTAGCATAGATCGCGCAGCTGTCCTCCGTCCAGAAAACTATATCATTAAGCCATTGGGAGAAAATCGCCTCTATGCAGGCACGCATATGGTGATCCAGCGCCTGCAGCAACAGAAGGATAAAAACCAGGCGGTGGAAAAGCTGAAGACGTTGACTCCCGCCGAGTTAAATATTCTTAAGCTCATTGCGCTCCGCCATACCACCAAATACATCGCCGAATCATTATTCCTCAGTCCATATACCATCAAAAATACAAGACACCGCATCTGCCGAAAACTGGATCTCAATGAAGAAAATAATGCCCTGTTATCTTGGGCGATCGAACATCAGCATCTGCTTAAATTTTGAGACAAAAAAATAAGGGTTTGCAATGAAGCAAACCCTTTCCCATAAAATAAGAATTACGCAAATTATGTCGTCTGATCAAGTGGATCTTTGGATTGATAAAGCTCCCCGATCTTCAATACGGTACTGAATGTTTTTGGTTTACTTTTTCCAAAATTCAACACACCCGATACGCGGATTCCTTTTCCTTCCAAGGTGCTGAGTTCACCTTTCTTTTTGAGCAATTTAAAGCGGACGGATACGTCGGAGTTCCCTTCCTTCTTCTTATCAAAAGGCACCACCACAATCTGCTCCAGATTGACCACCAAAGCAGGATGGCTGGGTTTGACCTCCTTGATCACCAAATTTTTAAGTGCCTCGTCTTTCGATTGCGTACGAAAAACAAAGACGCCACTTTTTGTCCGGTAGTCGCCGCTATATTGCCCCGGTCTGTCCTGAAACAGGTAATTGACCTCCATCGAAACAACCTCGTTGAAGAGCTTCTGCTTTTGTTTTGCCTTTAAGATGAGATAAATGAAACTCAAAACAAGTACCGTGAGTGCTATAAAAGTTGCCATAATAAAATAGTTAATTAATAGGAACAGGCGAACTCAAAAATAAGGTAATCGTCTATAGCACACGAAAATGGGAAGGGGACAAATGGGGGACAATTGAAAATTATCCCGCAACAGGTCAAGAAAGGCCTATCGGAAGGACAGACCTTTTAGTGATTTCAGCTGTTATACTATACATTAAAGAGAGAGACGTTATACAAAGTGTTTGGGAGAAATTCGTAAGAAGAAACGCTTAAAAACTTGACAAAAAGTAACTTTTAAATTACCTTTGTATAATGAGAGTTAGAGAGGTAATCGCTTTTAAAAATTATTTTGAAGACTTCCTTTTGGATCAGCCACAAAAGGTACAGGACAAAATTTTTAAAATAATTGAAGCAATAGAAACGCTCGAACGGGTTCCGAGTAATTATTTAAAACATTTAACAGGAACTGACGGATTATATGAAGCTAGGATTCAGCTTGGATCCAATATATGGCGTGTGTTTTGCTTTTTTTGATGGTGATAAGCTCGTTGTCCTAATGAATGGTTTTCAAAAGAAAACTCAGAAAACTCCAAAGAATCAGATTGAAAAAGCATTAAGTATCATGACTGAGTATTACGAACAAAAAGGTAGAGAAAATGGAAACTAAGAACTGGAAAAATATTAAAGATGATGTTTACGGGAAAGTAGGCACCGAGAGAAGAGATGAACTAGATAGAGATTTTGAATCTTTTAAAATTGGTCTGCTGCTTAAAAAAGCACGTGAAGAAAGAAATATTACGCAGTCCGAGCTTGCTCAACTAATTGACAAAAAACGTGAGTATATTTCGAAAATTGAAAATAACGGCGGTAACATTACACTAAAAACATTATTTGACTTCGTTGAAAAGGGATTGGGAGGCAAAGTCAATATATCATTCGAGCTCTAATCTCTCAATATTATTGCAGAAAGATTCCATTGATGGGGTGTTAAAGTACTGGAGAACAAAGTGAGCACAGGGCGCTCACTTTGTTATAGAATAATGGTGCTACCTTTAAAACACCACTTGGTAAATCCGAATTAACTTATCAAACTTACTACAATTTAATTGAACATGATGACGTCCATTAATCAATCAACTTCGACTGATGACGTTCTAACGTATTGTAAATCTTTTTAACATCTTGGGATTTTTCCTTCTGCAATACCAAGATCGCATCTTTGGTATGAACAAGAATGCTATCGCGCAATCCCACAAATGCAGTATAGATATCCGTCCCGATAACCATGTTGCCGTTTTCATCTACAGAGTGACCTGTCTGCTTTAAGTAATCGTACATTGATTCAAAAGAGCCCAAATCTGACCATTGGAAGCTTGTAGCAACCACGCGAATTTTCTTGGAGCGCTCCATCACTGCATAGTCAATGGAAATTGATGGAATATCTTTCGAAAGCTGAAGATCGAGCTCACCATTTTGACGATGTTTCCAAGCGTTATAAGCTGTTGCATACACTTTAGGCTCAAAATTTTGAAGTTCTGCCAAAAAGGTATCTGCTCGAAAACAGAACATGCCCGAATTCCAAAGAAAATTGCCACGTTCAATAAAGTCCTCTGCCGTATCCTGGTTTGGCTTCTCACGGAAAGACAATACTTTGTCCTCCTTATATTCAATATAGCCATAGCCCGTTTCAGGTCGGGTTGGCTGAATACCAAAGGTAACGATATAGCCCTTATTGGCTTTTTCAACGCCCTCTTTTATGGCCGCAGCATACGCTTCATCACCCACAATGACATGATCAGACGGTGTAACCACCAAAATATCGTCTGGTTGCGCCGCAAAGGCAGCAAAGGCAATTGCAGCAGCGGTATTGCGCGGGGTTGCTTCAACAATATCGATGTAATCAATCTTATTGTTTTCCATCACCTCCCTACTCAAGGTATGATTGTCGCGATTTCCAACCACAATCACCTGTCCACACAACGTTTGATTGCGCTTTACAGTCATTTCAAACAATGATCCATCCTTAAATAGCGAAAGATATTGCTTCGGGTAACTTTTCCGTGAAAGTGGCCATAGACGGCTCCCTACACCACCGGTTAAAACAACGTGAATGATAGTGCTCATAATCTTTATTTTTTCTCGCTTTCTTTTTCAGCAACCACCCGGCGCAAGCCTGCACTGGAAAAACGGTGTGTGCGTTTATTGTAATAGATATCGATATTTTCCTCCACACAATAAGAGCGCCCAGTAAAATCTTTATCCCGATATTCCTCACCGATAATACGGATATCAATCGGAAAGGCTTTGATGATATCAATCAAATCCTGTTCGGTCTCATAGGGGATAATTTCATCCACATAACGGCAGCCTTCCAACTGCACATAACGTTCTACAATAGTCTGTGTTGGTTTTGCTTTCTCGGGAAAGACTTCTGATGGATCCGTATTTAAACCGACAATCAGGTAATCGCAATTTCTTTTTGCTTCTTCAAGCATCATAATATGGCCAGCGTGCAGTAAGTCAAACACGCCAAAGGTAATTCCAATTTTCATCTTACAATCTGTTCTTAAAAGGTTGATGCGCGTGCATTAGATAGTTTTTAGCGCAGGTTCATGTTCTGTGCTGGCATCTGCCACAATCCGTCGCAAGCCAGAGCTGGAAAAACGGTGATCTCGGCTATTAAAATAAAGCTCAATACCTTTTTCCTCACAGTATGCTCTTCCCGTAAAGTTCTTCTCGCGGTATTCATCACCGACTATCCGTACATCAATATTAAAGGAACGTAAGATATCTTCGAGATCCTGTTCGGTAGCATAGGGAACAATCTGATCCACATATTTACATCCTTTAAGCTGTACATAACGCTCCACAACGGTCTGAACAGGCTTATTTTTTTCTGGACGGTCAAGTGTCGGATCTGTCTGCAATCCACAAATCAAATAGTCACATTGTCTTTTTGCATCTTCCAACATTTTGATATGCCCTGCATGCAGCAGATCGAATGCACTGAACGTAATACCTATACGCATCCCTTTTTCTGGAATATTCATCATAGTCACATTGATTTTAATGGAATAGAAAATTTATTGTATTCATCTATCAAAGATAAGATATATCTAATAACAAACGGAGGGAGATTTGGTTCAATAATTATCGTTTATTTACAGTACCATTCCGATCTCATGATGCCGAATATACAAGTGCGCACAAGCTCGCGCATCAGAAAGTGCCTCATGGTGGTTGAGTTCAATACCAAGCACCTCACAGCAGGCGTTTAAACGAGCGGGCTTAAATCCTTTACCTTGGTAAATTTTAAAGGTACATTCCCATTTTTCCTGCAAACCAAGTTGGTCGTAAGGTAAGTTGTAATAATTCATGGTTTTGCGAAGCACCCCGCGATCAAAAAGCTCATTATGCGCGACCATAATGCGATTATTAATAAACGGATAAATCTGAGGAAATATATCTTTAAAGGTAGGTGCTTGTGCGGTGTCCTTAGGTCGGATACCATGCACACGCGTAGTCTGCCACATGTATTGATTTTGAGGAGGCTGTATTAAAGAATAAAATTCATCCACAATAATTCCCTGCTCAACAACGACCAGCCCAACGGCACAAGCCGAGTTCTGATTCGCTGTGGCTGTTTCAAAATCTATTGCGGTAAAACTTAATCCTGATTGCATAGTCCCCTCTTCTAAAGTTGAGGTAAAATTACTACTTTTTTAATTCTACCCAAACTCCGCGTGCTAAATCACACGCCACGTTGCATTAAGGTACCTGCAACCTCTTTTTGCGGCATTTCAATAACTTTTGCTTCTGGTGCCAACTTAACCTGGGGCGCAAGAGCTTTCTTCCTTCTTCTATGCGCTTTAAGCTGTTTTAATCGGCGGTGACGAATAGCATAGCGCTCCTCCCCTTTGATATAATAGTTATTAAAAATATGTTGCTTCCAGGTAAGATAAAAGGCACTGAGCCCACCAAGTATCGTAATAGCGAATGCCCACTGAATGGACGCACCAAACTGTACAATATAGATCACAGCAGCACCAAGAGCCAATTGGACTAAGCCGTATCCAACAGAAACTTTTAAGCTACTATGTCCTACTTCATTACTTAGCATGTGTAACAAAAACGTACGGTGTGGCTCAAAAATATGGTAACCTTGATAAACGCGGCGCGCTACAGACCAACCTATTTCTATACCATAAACAGCTAGAAAAAGGATATAGGTAAAATCTCCGGTTTTCATAATCAATTTGCCCAATGCAAATAATAACATAAAAGATAATACAGCCGGGCCGACATCACCTGCAAAGCACGCTGCCTTTTTGCGGAAATTGAAGAATCCAAAAACAACAACTCCCAATAACGTATAGATAAGGAAGTCCTGCTCGATAAAATTGATCTTGGTATTTACATAGGCTAAAAGACTGCCCATCACCAAGGTGCAAAAAGCAGTCATACCGTTTATGCCGTCCATAAAATTGTAGGCATTGATTACACCTATCGTAAAGACAAAAGCCAATACCAAATAATACCAAGGATAGTTAAAGACACCAAACTCATAGACCATTAACAAAACAGATGTAAAATGTACTGCTAGACGCCAATTTGGATGTACACCCCTGATATCGTCTAGGAAAGAGATATAGGTTAATAGCGTTAAGCCTAAAAAAAACCAAGGATATTGGTAACCGGAAGAAATAAAATATATAATCGAGGCGGCATAAAAAATAATACCTCCGCCGCGTATGGTGATCTTCGTGTGCGAAGAACGTTCGTTGGGTTTATCAATAATATTAAACTTATTAGCAATCCTCAGATATACTAACTCTAGCAAAAAAAGGATTATCAGCGTAAAAATATAAGTCATAAAATATAATTAGTGAGTCACATAAAGCTGTGCAAATATAATAATTTTAATTTTTATTTAAAGACGGATAAACATCTTAATTCGCTACAAAAAAAATATAATTTTTACATAGCGAATACAGTGCCATAACATTAAATTTATTCTAAGGTGGATATTAATAAATAAAATGTTACAAAAAAGCCTACTAGCTATAGTAGAATGAATTCGCTATTTAATTAATCGATCTATAAGATCAATGTATTTTTGGACAACAACTTCCTTTGAATAGGTAGCTTTGATATGATGTAATCCATTTTGTCCCATTTTTTTATAATCTAGCATTTTTGAACTTCTGAGAAATTGAGCCATCGTATTCACTTTATCTTGTAAAGTATTTTGCGTAATGATTTTTGCACAATCGTAGTTTCTAAGGAAATTGACTATTGGAGAGCCTTCACCGGAACATACTAATAGCGGTTTTTCGCAAGCCATAATAGTATAAACTTTTGAAGGAAACCCGTGCCCCTCCATTTCCTTCGACATAAATATAAATTGTATATCAGCAAAAGCAAGAAGATGGGGCATCAATTCGCGCCTTTGATAGGGTAGAATATGAACGTTCATAAGACCATTCTTCTTTACATCATTTTCCAAATCTTGCTTTAATACGCCTTCCCCTATAATATAAAAGTCAAACGGTTCTTCTTTCAATTCGTAAGCTAAAGCCAACAACGGTTCCCAATCCTGAGCGTGGCCGATGTTGCCAGCATACATTAGCTTAATATGATCATTTTGCAAAAATATAGTAGAATTTAGATTAATTTGATCTAATGGCTTATAAAGGTCTATATCCACAAAGTTTGGAATTATATGCAATTTTCTTTGATCTTCGAAACGGCTCTTAATAGTATTATAAAAAATTTCATCAATAGTGGTAATAGCATCTGATTTATTGTATACGTATCGCTCCATCCATTTTAAGAAATTTATAATGACTTTGGATTTTAAGTTTCGCTGCTCTATTAAAAAATCTGGATATATTTCCTGAACATTGTAAATAACCTTCGAACTTTTAATACGACCAATTAATAAATTAATTAACCCAATTGTTAAAGGTGGAGACGGCGATAGTATAGCAGAAACATTTTTTTCATTAAGAGCTAAAAAAAAAGAAATGATATGCCAATAAACAAAGCATAAAATTCGCATTAACAATGATTTAAACTTTTTTTGAGGAACATGCAATACCCTAATTCCATTAAAATAACTTTCTCCAAAAAGTCCAAACCACCTCCATTTTATCGGCTGTTTTTCGATCTCATCTTTAATTACATTATAATGAGGAGTGGTGGTCAATACAACTACTTCATAACCTTTACTCTGAAACCCTTTCGCAATATCATTATATAGATATGCAGTCGATACACCGTCTGGACTAAACACCAAACTATGAATTAAAATTTTCTTGTTTTTACTCACTACTAAATTTGTTCTGACCATACAACACGTTTAACATAGTCTGTATAGGAAAGGATAATACGGACCACCTTCTCAGCAACATTAGGCATTGAATAATCTGCCACATTGCGCATACTTCTTATTTGTCCCACATCTTGCAGCTTCAATTGAAGCAATCCCTGTATAATCCGTTCAGGAGACAACCCAACCATCATAACAGAAGCTTCCTCCATGGCTTCAGGACGTTCGTGCGCCTGACGGAGATTTAAAGCTCGAAAATTTAAAATCGATGATTCCTCAGATATTGTACCTGAATCGGACAAACATGCGTATGAATGCATTTGTAATGCATTGTAATCATGAAACCCTAAGGGTTTTAAGAATTGAATTTCTTGCCGCATTGAAATCTCCATACTGTCAATCATTTTACGGGTGCGCGGATGTGTCGAAACAATCACGGGGAAATTATACTTTTCCGCAATCATATTTAAAGACACCATCAAATTATTAAAATTACGTTGATCATTGATGTTTTCTTCACGATGTGATGAAACAACAAAGAAATTACGGTTTTCTAACCCGAGTTTATTTAATACATCAGAGGCTTCAATTTGAGGTAGATAATGGTTAAGCACCTCAAACATTGGAGATCCTGTCTTTATAATGCGATCTGCAGGAAGCCCTTCACGTAATAAGTACTCGCGAGCAATATCAGAATATGTTAAATTAACATCTGATATATGATCGACAATCTTACGATTGGTTTCTTCGGGCACTCGTTGATCAAAACAACGATTACCAGCTTCCATATGAAAAATAGGAATATGTCGTTTCTTTGCCGGAATTGCGCATAGACACGAATTTGTATCACCGAGAACTAGAAAAGCATCTGGCTGTAATTGTTCCAATAAAGGGTCTATCTTAATTAAAATATTACCTACAGTTTCTGTAGCAGTAGTTCCAGCCGCCTCTAAAAAAAAGTTCGGCTTCCGTAACTTCAAGTCTTCGAAGAAAATCTGATTTAATTCATAATCATAGTTTTGCCCTGTATGTACAAGAATATGTTCGATAGCTTCAGACGCATCTAAAGCCGCTATTACTCGGGATAATCTTATAATTTCTGGTCGCGTCCCAACGACAGTCATTACTTTAAGTTTTTTCATATATCAATGTACTATACAATTTCAAAATAAGTATCTGCATCAGCTGGATCAAATGGTTCATTAATCCAAAAAATAGTATATAGGTCTTCCTGGCCTATATTCTTAATATTATGTGTATACCATATCGGCATATCGACATAGGCTGGACTTTCGCCGTCCAAGTAGTAGTCTATTACCTGATCGGTTCCAATTTTGCGCAATTGGATCAACGCCTTCCCTTTTATAACAGCAAATCGCTCTATTTTGCGCGTATGAAAATGATTGCCTCTTGTAACATCAGACACCGTAGTTGAGAAAGAACATTGCCCTCCGATTCCTAGCCGTATTACCTCAACAAAAGCTCCCCTTTGATCATTATGCTTAGTCAAGCTCACAGGAAATTTTGAACTATAATCAATATATGAACGATAAGTATTAAATAGATTATGTTCAAAAAGATCATTTAGTACCGGAATTTCTCCCATATCCAAATACCGATCTTTATAGGACTCCAACAAGCTCAAAACTTCAGAAACCCGCTTTACAGATGTTGGACCAACATATAAATCCGATTTACTTTCTCCCGAACGAATTTCATTGATCATAAGATCAACCAATTCTTGAACGTAAATTAAACTTACCTCACTATCTGTTGCGATTACTGGAACTTCTCCATGAGTAAGTTGATAACAAAATGTTGCTATAAAAGAGTTATAATAGGGCTTGCCAAAAGCTCCAAAAACATTTGGAATTATAAGTCCTGTAAATGTTCCTTTTGCAGCTAAAGCCCAATTTTTAAAAAGAGACCTTCCTTCTCTTTTAGATCTACCGTAAAGATTATCGCGCTCTTCTTGGGTGGAAGAAGACATCAAGACATGTGCCTTTGAATTTGTTCTTTTTAAAGAATCGATTAGCCTCTGAACCAGTGCAACGTTAGTATCATATATAGCTTGCTCAGACTCGTGACGATTCATTGCTGCTAAATGTATGATAACGTCGCAAGATGAAACAAATTCATCAAGTTGAGAAGCTGATTCGAAGTATTCTTTATAAAAATCTATACGCTGAAAATCTTCTGGGAACAAACCTAACGTATTATACAAATGGCTGCCTATGAATCCATTTTGCCCTGTAATTCCTACTTTCTTCATAAATGTACATTAATAAGGATAATCCATAATATTTTCTCCGAAAACCTCTTTACGGATTATAGGCAATTTAGAGACTAAGTTTTTCAGCCCTTGCACCCCTTCTTGTTTCGCATTATGGGAGTGATAGTCTTCCACTTTAGCAATATTCTGCTCACCTTCTGAAAAGTATTTTGCATAATTTAAATCTCTATTGTCTGCTGGAATACGGTAAAAATCACCCATATCTTCTGCTTTGACCATCTCTTCACGCGTACATAATGTTTCATATAATTTCTCTCCATGTCGAGTGCCAATTATTTCAATCGGAACATTCTTGCCTGTTAGTTCTAATAATGCTTTAGCCAAATCGCCTATATTCCCAGCTGGCGCTTTATTGACAAATAAATCTCCAGCATTTCCATTTTCAAAAGCAAAGAGAACTAAATCAACCGCATCTTCTAATGACATGAAAAACCGGGACATATTCGGATCGGTGATCGTTATTGCGTGTCCTCTTTGAATTTGATTTAAAAACAAAGGAATAACAGAGCCTCGTGAAGCCATAACATTCCCATATCTCGTAAGACAAACAATCGTTTCTTTCAGATTCCTGGCTTCAGCGACTGCAACTTTTTCCATCATCGCTTTAGATATCCCCATCGCATTGATCGGATAAGCCGCTTTATCCGTTGACAGGCAGATAACCTTTTTAACACCATTAAAAGCAGCCGCACGAATAACATTTTGCGTACCCTCAACATTTGTTTTAACCGCTTCCATGGGAAAAAACTCACACGAAGGCACCTGTTTCAAGGCAGCAGCATGAAAAATATAATCAACCCCTCTAGTAGCAGGATCAACAGAAGTATAGTTTCTTACGTCTCCAATATAATACTTGATCTTGTCATTTTTATACAAATTACGCATATCGTCCTGTTTTTTCTCATCTCTAGAAAAAACTCGAATTTCCCTGAAATGGTCTGTATTTAAAAACCTATTTAATACAGCGGTGCCAAATGACCCAGTCCCACCAGTGATTAACAATACTTTATTTCTTATCTCCATTATTTTATTAATCTTAATACAATTTTTCTTTCTCCTCTTTTGATGGATAGTTGATCAATACCGCTTTATAAACTCCTTTAAACACGAATAGGCTACCAGCGGCGACACCAATAATGTTATGTCGTTTAATAACTGCCTGAATATCATCTAATGATCCTGCTCCTCCCAAAACTGTCATCGGAAGCGATGTGCTATTCCGGGCCTTATCGATGAGAGACATATCATAGCCTTTCATTATACCATCTTGATCGATTGAGTTAATAACAATTTCACCAGCGCCTAATTTTTGAGCCTCTTCGATAAACTTAAACGGGTTTATGCCAGTAGACTTCTTACCGTTGTGTGTATAGATCTCATACCCACCAAAAAGCTTTTTTTTCACATCTAAAACCACAATTACCGATTGAGAGCCCACTCGTTCGGCAATTTGAGTGATGAGATTAGGGTTGTGAATCACCGATGAAGATAAAGCAATTTTTTCTATACCAAGGCTGAATATTCGTTGTGCTTGCTCAACAGTCTTAACTCCACCACCATAACATAAAGGCATGCGAGATTGATTTGCTATGCGCTCGATTAAACTATAATTAGGCTCCTGGCCTTTTACAGTTGCATCAATATCGAAAATTGCCAATTCGTCAACCGTTTTTTCATTAAAAATCTTAACTGCATTAATAGGATCCCCAACATATTTCGGATTTTTGAAATTTACAGTCTTTACAAGCCCATTATCCTGGATAAGTAGACTGGGAATTATTCTTGGTCTCAACATCTCTTTAAATCTCTATATTCTTGAAAAGTTATTCAATAATATTTCACCATAGTGATGGCTTTTCTCGGGATGAAATTGAATACCGTATCTATTTTTAAAATAAGCCGCCGATGCAAATTCACCACCATAAGTCGTAGTCGCCAAAACATCTTCTGAACGATTGCATTCAAAATAATAAGAATGCAAAAAATAAAAAATAGCATTATTTTCCAATCCTTCGAACAATAAGACATCTTTAGTAGGTTTTACATCGTTCCATCCCATATGAGGCAATCGTGTTATCTGATTAATCTTACGTTCATCGAACTTTTTTACCTTCGCGTCAATCCACTTTAGCCCTTCCATTTGACCTTCTTCACTACTATTAGCCATCATTTGCATTCCTACACATATACCAATAACTGGCACATTGTCTTCAAGAACCAACTCGTCAAGCGCTTCTCGCATCCCTGAACGGTTAAGTTGGTTCATCGCATGATCAAAATGTCCTACTCCGGGCAAGATTAACTTTTCCGCCCCAATGAGGTCCGCTTTGGTCCTAGCAATCTTAACAGGTACATCAACTCTTTTATACACATTTACAAAAGCATTAATATTTCCAACTCCGTAATCAATTAAAGTAATCATCTGAACAAGCGTTTCTCCATTCCCAATTTCTGCATTACCGTAGCTCCAAGCTTGATAATGCCTATTTTATTTTTATAATCTCTAAAGGTTTTGTTTTCACCTTCAAAAATTTCTTGCAATTCTTGTTTTGTTAAGTCTAATTTGTTAGCGACATATTCAAATTCCTTTTGCAGAAACTCTTCTGATAATTCAGGTCTTGAAATTCGCTCTAAAGCTTCTTCGCGCGTCATCTGCCCTGTTAAAATAAGAGAAGAGAAGTGTGCACGTCGCTTTTCGAAGCCAAACTTCCTCGGCAACCAATAGTCTTCATAAAATCTTGTAAATCTCGACTCATGATGCTTATGTTGAAAAGATTCCCAGCCAAACTTTTCCGACAACAAATTTTCAGCACCTTTTTTGGTAAAAGGAATTAAGTTTAACGGTTTGAAAACTTCCATCCCATAGACATATTTGTAATAAATCTTATAAGATAAAATATCAACTAAAGGAAATGTCTTTAATTTGCGCTTGCCGAATTTTCCGTGAATATCTTTAACTAATCGCGTATCAATACCAGGAAAGCCCCCCCATTCTTCAGGTTCACGACAACATTCCGTAGAAAAGTTCCCGCCCGTAAGGACATAATTAATCTTATGTTTCTTAGCAAACTTATATAAACCTGAAAAAAAAGCATAATCTTGAGGCAAGTCTTGATCCGCAATTTGCGATTTCAAAAAAGCCACCTGAAGATCTTTCATTTCTTCCCAATTTATCACCTCGGTATATAAATCTAGATTAAGTCCGTTGATCAATTTTTCAATGTTCCCAACAGCTTTATCAGTGTTCCACCCTGCATCAACGTGGAATATTAGAGGCCGAATCCCCATAATTTCCTTAGCAACATATGCTGCATAAGAACTATCGAGCCCACCACTTAAACCTATAATGCAGTCGAAATCTTTATTCTTACTGGTCTTCTTTATACGGTCCGCAATACGCATCAATTCATTATATCCGCGCTCATCGGTATGCCAGTTGGGCTCAATATTTTCCTTAAAATTGGTATAATAGTCACTTTCTCCTTTTTCATTAAAAACAATATTAGGATCTGTTGTATCCATAATTGTTTTTGTACATATTTGGTACAGTCTATTCATTTCTTTAATTCCTTTCTAGAATATCTTTATAAAGTTTAATATATTTATTAAAACAATTTACCTTGTTGAAAAATTCCTCCGCCCTTTTTACGCAGGCTTTGCTATAATAATCTTTACCCTTTTTTTTAACTTCTAATATTGCTTGCAATAATTGTGAAGTATCTCCCTTTTCGACAATAATACCCGTACTTTCCGAAATTGTTTCAGGTGCGCCCCCTGAGCGAAACGTTACAACAGGAGTTCCACATGCTTGAGCTTCTATATTAGTCATGCCTAAAGCTTCTTCCAATGTTGGATTAACGAAAACATCGGCTAAAGAATAGTACTCTGCTAGCTCCTCCACTCTCTCAGTTGGCTTTAAACCAATAATATTAGAGGGGAGCTTCTTAAGTTGCTGATCATTTAAACCAATTAACACAATCTGAAATTCTGTTCCTAAGTTCACCGACAAATCAATAAAGTATTGCAATCCTTTTCTTTCAGACCAAGGATTAGCGACACCTAAAATAACATACTTAGATCTTAGTCCATGCTTTTCAATAAGGGCAGAGGAATAGGAGGGCTTAAACATTTCTAAATCAATACCATTTCGAATAACATTCACCCTTTTATCTCGTAGAAATGATTTATTTACTTCTTGTCCCAGCCAATTTGAAACCGGAACTATAGTTAAATTTTCTACTGATGTGAATAACTCTCTCTTGCGCTTGAAATTCCATTCGGAGTTATCGATGATTGACTTTGGATAGGTATTTATTAATGGACATTCGAAACACTGCAATTTCCATTTTTCGCAGCCAGTATACTCATAGTAAGCACAATGCCCTGTAAATGACCAGCAATCATGAAATGTCCATACAACTGGAATTTTTGATTCCTTCAAATATTCAAACAAAAGGCCAATATGAATGAAATATCCATGTACGTGTTGTAACTGAATTAAATCTGGCTTCACCTGTTTGATTTTACGAATCAATCGGCGAGTTGCATGTTTGGAAGCGAATCCATGTCTATCGGTTATTCTTGTATAAAGTACGTGATATAAAACATTTAATTTATTCCCTATCTTATAAATGAATGATTTAGATGGCTTTGACTCCCTACCATATGCAATAAAGCTTTCTCCGCCTTCAGCCAAAATCACCTCTCCAATTTGTTCAGCAATACGACCAACGGAACCCACATTTAGTTCACTCGATATTTGAAAAACCCTCATTATAAATAAATTATCATTGGTAATCTTTTTAATCTCTAACTGACCTTAGCAAATTATGCATCTCTATCTGAGGTCAATTAATGTACAATTATCTTGAAACTTAATATATTCAATTGCGAAAGACCCCTCATGAATAATGACTAACCTACCACATTCGCGAACTAACTTAACTAATACGATCTCGGCGGCAGTATTAGTTTGAATGATCTTCTCAAATAAGTGAAGTTCTTCCACCTTTTCAGTATTCATGTAAGGATGGGGTTTTACCATAGTATAAAATCCCTTAAATTTTTCTAAATAATCTTTTACCTTAGTATTGAAGAAATAATTAGGCAAATATAGAAGTACAGACTCCCCAATATAAGACCTATCAAAAATATTTAAATTTATCTCTTTCAGTTTAAAAACATGTTTAAAAAAAGGGTTACGAAAGGAAAGAACTTCTTTAGATGTCTTTATATTACCTTCAAATTTCTCCTTATTGTATAAATACATTCCTTTAGTCAATGGGTGACCACCAACATAATTTTTAATTCCGAATATTTTTGAGATAAGGATTTTAAATTTTGAAAGAATCGAATCAGGTTTTCTAATATAGTTATATGATGCATATCCTTCTTCATATGTAAAGATTGCTATCCCGTTCAAAAAATAGAGCAAAAAGTACAAAAAAATCCCGTAATCTGAATCAATAAACAACTTATTGTATTTATTTTTATTTCTTAAAACAAAGATAATAGCAGAATAAGTATTGTCCACCAAGTAAACATTCGACCAATAATTAGAAAGCTCTTCTATCCTCTTTTTAAAGCCCTGTACATCATTAAAATAATTCACCAAAATACAATCTTTTTCATTCTCATCTTCTATATTAGAAGCATTAATATATTGTAATGGTTTAGAGATTATATAAGCACTCTTTGTCATGTTTTTAGCTTCCACTATTATAAAATTTTTCACGTGTATAAAATTCCTTATTAAATGGATAACCACTGTAAGGATAATATCTATTGTAGTTCCTCTCTCCTATCCTATCATCAATCGTGTAAAACCAAGATAAAGGACCTATAGCAAAAAATAAAATAAATAACAGAAGACCCACAGCCTGTACGGATCTTTCAGATATTTTCTGTATAAATAAAGTGATTACATTCGCAGTATAGATAACATAAAACACTATTATATAATTTAGGAGCCTATCAAATACTGGTATAATTAAACTTAAGAAGCCTATCAGTAAAAATAGCTTTGCAAATACAATGAGATCAGAATTTGATTTGGAGACTCGCATATCAAGTACTAAAATAGTCAGTGGAAAAACCACATTTTTCAATAGAACACCCGTGGAAATTCCGATACTTTCTCGACCAAAGTATACACCTGCTTTGTATAATATTCTTTCATTTAAAGCCAACCGAGGCAAAATATCAACTACAAAGGTATTAATATTGCTTCCTATAAATACAACAAATAATACTAGTAGTAACCATGGAACTAAACTTCTTTTTCGCAAGAAGTAAAGAAGAATTGGTATTAAAAATGTAAAAATAGCGGAAGAATGCATGAAAAATGAGATCAAGCACACGCCAAAATATGGAATCCACCTTTTCCTTAACAAAAAATCAAAGGAAAGAATGTAAATCGCAACCGCTAATGATTCTCTCAAAGTCTCAAAGTTAAAGAAAATGTAAAATGATAAAAAATATAAGACAATGCAAATAAACGGAGATTTACCATACCTCCAAAACAATATAAAGATACTGAGATTGACTAACAAAGCGTGAAAAGTATGCAGAAATATAAAATCATCGAAAAATGTCCTAAATAATGCTCCAATACATACCCATAGTGGATCATCATTTGCATTGTTAAAATCGAAATTTCTAAGTGCAAGTAGGGTAGGATAATTTTTATATTCAACGGCATATCTCATAGCATCAATACCTACTCGAAAACTTAACCCTGCTACAAATACAAATAAGAAATAGGTAACAAGATATGAAGATCTTTTACCTATTTTTATTGTGTAGATATCGTAGACTACAACCAATAACAAAGTCCATATCAATATGAATATATAAACCATATTATTTTTTATTTCTTTTAATAAAATTTAGAAGATAGTGGCGGTCTGCATAAAACAATATAAATGCAGAAATAACAAATAAACTACACTTAACTAAAATATAAAAGAATGATATGTCTTTCGAATAAAAAGGATGAGACATTAAGTTAAAACAGATAAATATCAATAGTGGCAATAGAAATTTTTTAATAGCTGTATAATGGCAATTGATGAAATACTTATTAATCAACAAAGAGGAGAAACACATCATAAAATAGGAAATAGAAAATGCAAAAGCCGCGCCCAATTGTCCAAACTTTGGTATCAAAAGTAAGTTAAGCAATACATTAAACAATCCCGAAGCAATGACGACGATTGAAGAATAATATGTTTTATAAACGAAAGAAAAATTGCGCATATATACATATGCGAGTTGATGAAAAATATATCCGTACACAAAATAAGGTATAAGATATAGAGAAGAAATGAAAGCCTTATTAGCTAAAAAATTGCCGATCTCCAATCCGAAAAAAGAGACAAAAATACCACTCAATAAAGTAATATTAAATATTCGAATAATATCACTATCATGACTATCAAAATCTTTCGCATTCATATATTGAAAATAATATGGAGCCCACGCTTGATGCGTTACTGCAGTGATAATACCTACTATTCCACTAATAGTTAATGCTAAACTATAAAATCCGGCTTCACTCAAATTAACTTCTTTCGCCAATGATATTTTACTGAATTGTTCAATAATAATTCCGCTTAAGGCATAAGGAATGAGAGGAACAGAAAATTTTAAAATATAATGTATATGTTTTTTATTAAAAGCGGTTACAAAATATTTACGAATTCCATTGACCCAAATAAAACTCATTAACACTCCCGCAGCCAGTAATCCCCCTATTTGTCCTAAATATTTATGATCATTCATAATTAAAATTAATATTACTGCTAACCCGAAAGATACATACACCCTTATCAATGAAGACATGGCAATCTTCCTACTTTGTTTCAATACAGTATATATTTGTTCGAAAGTTAGTCCTAAAATATTAAAAAAGGATACTGGTATTAGTAACAAAGTCAAGTTACGTGAAAGACCAATGACGCTTGCCACTTGGTCCAAACTTATTACTAAAATCAATGAATTTAAGCAGAATATTAGACCTGATAAAATACTTGATGTGCCTACAAATCCTTTAAAATCGTCATCACTTTTTTTATCAAAATAATATCTACTTACGGATTGATCAGTACATAATGTAAGTAAGCTACTTAATATACCTGCAACCCCCAAAAAAACGTTTACAATCCCAAAATCCTCTGTGGTTAACAATCTGGTGTAAACCGGTATTGAAATGAAAGATAGTGCTTTGGTTGCTAGATTTGCAATCAAATAATTCTTCCCATGAGCTAATATTTCTTTAAAATTTGACAAAATTATTTTTTATAAATATGTTGATATTTCATTATGTAGCCCCTTACTCTATCCCATTGCAAAACAGACGCCTCATCGTCAAAAGGAAAATAGTCGACCTGCCTTTCACTTTTCACTAATACAATATTTTTATCATTAAAATGCTTCCAAATTCCTTTCAATTTAACTTTAATCGAAAAAAGACACATACCTTTAAAGGTATAAAAATCAGGATGAATACTTTTTACATATATTTTTACCGATTGCTTAATTTTTGCATATGCTCTATCAATACTAATATTATCAACACTGTGAAGTTCATATGCTAAATTTGATAAATAAGACTCATACTGTTTCCTATACTTCGATTTAAATATCACGTCTGGAATAGTATCAGTAAAACTTGCAGCTGAATTGAGGATATTTTCCCTAACAGAGTAAAATATAGGAAGTATCCGATGCTTTCCATTAATTGCTATGTAAGAAGACATATAAGACTCCAATAGGCATAAATTACTGATTTCGCATGTGCTAAAGTGATTTATGGATTCAAAAACTCTATTGAAAATTTCTGTTCGAATTACTGAATAATAGTATTGAAAATAATTTGATTGTAATCGGAATAATCTTTTTAATCCATCTGTATCATCAAGGTCAATATCTGAAGTAGATTTATATCGTAGCCCTCTAATTATTTCATTATTTTTTATTGAGAAGTCAATAAACATTCCCTGCGCAGAATTATAATCGTTATTATTATCCAAGAAATCAACCAATTGCTCTATTGCTTCGGGAATTAGGAAATCATCATTAGCGCACATAACGACATATGGAGTGGAGATCTTATCAGCCAAATTATACAATTTTTTCCCCAGCTCTTCTTTGGGGAAATGATAGTATGATATTCTTTCCTCAAAACTTCCAAGATATTTAAATTTCTCAATCGATGAATCCGCTACAATTATTGGAAAATTAAAATTCAAAAAATAATCTAATAGTCTCTTCAAATGCTCTGGACGATTATGCTCAGGAATAATAACTGTAACCTTTTGATTCTTCACACTAAAAAAATTAATAATTGCCTATCTTATTTAACACACTCATAAATTCAATTTGTCTACCTAAAGAGCATAATTCCGCAAAGTCTCCCTCTATAAATTTTTTTGTTTGTAAAAAAAATCCTGGTTTGTACGTTTTATCTAACTCACTTTCTAAAAATACATCTTCAACTTCGACACTTCCTATTTTCTGTATACTCAACGTCTCTAAGGGTCTAAAATAGATCTTATGCTTTTTAGTCATCAGTTCTATGCCCCAACGTCCAGGAGACTCCCAGTTTGCATGATACGAAAAAACCACATTGTAATCTGTTATCCCAGCGCCAGTGAATTGAGATGCAGAAGTATGCCATGGCAGCCCACCGCGATGAAAGCAGACTATTTCTTTTGGAAATCCCCCCAAATAAAAGCTCATGTCAACTACATGTGAAGAGTTTGCTATCAACCATTTAGACAAAACGGCTTTCGGCTTCTCCAATTTTCCAATTATATGTGACCATTCTGTAAAATCAAAAGCTAATGATAATAATCCACCATCATTAGTAATAATTTCCTTCGCTTTGATCGTAGATGAAAAAAACCTTCTATTATAAGCTATAAAAATATCGCATTGATACTTCTTAGATATTCCATGTAATTTCTCGCCCTCCTCTAAATTAAGAACGCCTGGCTTTTCGATTAATATTTTTTTTACTCCAAATTCTATCAACTCCTTACTTATAGAAAACAGAGATTCTATATCTGCTGCTACAATCACTGCTTCTGGTAGGGAAGGCTGTTGATCTAAATAATTACTTATCCCTCCAGCGACTGCTGTGGAAGGATAAAAGGAATTAAATTTCTCAACATTTATAGGGCTTCTTCCTATTACTGTAAATTTAACACCAAGATCAAAGAGTATTTTGCTGTATTCCTGTGCAATAATACCTGTTCCAATAATCCAAATATCTTTCATAAAACTATGTTATTGGGCAATAATTACCGGTTATTGAACATTCTTTATTATAATGTTCAATAAAAGGCTTTAATAATACTTTGTGTAATATAGATGAATTATTAAAACTGGTTAACAGACATTTCTCACGTAACAAAATGTCTGCAGCAAACATTCCGCTTAGTTGGCTTTGATATAAAACATCAAGCTCTCTTGTCGTCTTTGTGCCAGTCATCTTGTCATCGACAATCATTACTTTATTTACTTCATCAATCGTCAAATTTACTAATGATGTCTCTATCGTTATTTTAGGGGCAACATTTGAGTTCCTCTCAGCTATTAAAACTAATCGCGCGCCTTGAGATGTTTCAACTTCAATCCTTCCTGTAAATTCAGCATACCCTTTTCGTTTGCTATCCATTACACCTTTATCTAGCTCAGTTTTAGCAACAAAGCACGGCTCGTTAACTAAAAATGAAAAAATATCTAAAAAATGTATCGAATTACATGCTAACCCCCATTCACCACCTTCAACGCGCATCACGACTTCAGGATCATTTTCAATCAACTTCTTTATCTCTCTATAGTAATTATAGTATCGTCTGGGACAGTTAACCCATGCTTTGATTTGCTTACTTTCCAAAATCTCCTCAGCCGTATCATAATGGGATATATCTGGAAATAAAAACTTTTCAAATACAATATTATGAACGGTGTGATCGTCAGTGATCAATTTGAAGATATTAAATCGAGGAATAGAACTTGTTGCTATTATCAATAAGTCTATTTTTGAAGGAAGTAAGTCTGTTGTTGTCATTAAAGAAAGAGGGATCTTTATCTCGTCAATTAGTTCTATTTCTTCAAATCTTTTGCTAACTATTTCTAAAGCTTCTGTAGAGGGATCAACAATATAAAGATTAAAAGAAAACCCTCCTAATTTCAACCCTTGAACATGTCGGCTGCCCAATTGTCCTGCACCAATTACAACTATATTTTTCATATATTTAATTTAGATTGCCGTCCATCCACCGTCTACCATTAAATTATGCCCAGTAATGAATGATGCATCGTCAGATAGTAGGAAAGATATAGCAGGAGCCATTTCAAATGGATTAGCTAACCGACCTAAAGGTGATTTTTGACTATACTTTTGAATAAATGATGGATCTTGATTTTTTTCATCCAAGACGCCCCCTGGAGACACACAGTTTATTCTAATATTATATTTTCCATAATATGAAGCCAAATATCTAGTAAAATTAATCAATCCGCCTTTTACAGCGGAGTATGCCGCAGGAGAAGTTCCGCCATAATCTTCATATAACGTAAAATCATTTCCGACTACGCCATATATAGATGCTATGTTGACAATAGCACCTCGACATTGCCTTTTCATAACTTTAAGGACGCTCTGACAAATGTAGAAAACTGAATTTAATTGCATATCTACATTTTTCTGCCAAGAACTCAAAGGAATTTCCTCAAATCTATTTCCCCAATCTAATGTGCGCGGATAAGCCAAATTAACTAAACCATCAATTTCTCCATACTTGGCTATTGTAGCATTAATTAATGCATCAATATCTCTTTCTTTTGTTACATCTAAACATAGAGCTAAATCGCTAAACTCCGGTACTGGGTTTAGATCAACCGCTACAACTTTTGCACCATTTTTGGCCAAATGCTTCAAAACTTCCCTACCAATCAAACCTCCCGCACCTGTTAAAATTATGACTTTATTGTTTAATCCATTATACATAGTTCTAAAATTCTATTTGCTTCCTGTACTGTATTGAATGACTCTTTAGCATGTAAAACGCTATCAACAAAATAGCTCATTTGCGATTTATAAGTATCAGGAATTCTTTGAGCTGATGAATAAATAATAGCACCATTCTTAGTTATTGTATTTTCAAGAAGATTGACTAGGTATGTTCCAGAGTCAGTTATAACCTCCAAGGTACGCTTACTGTCTTTTCTATAATAATTTAGAATAATTGATACTGAAAAATCTTTATAATTCCACAAATAGTTTGCATAGTCGAATGAGGTTATATTTAAAGAAGATTTATTTGAAAAGAATGATTTCATTTCTAAAGGTTCACTCCACAACCAATAAATATAATCTAATTCATGAATTAGATCGATATGAACTCCCCCTCCTAATTCTTTGTGCGCGCTATAAACTTTTCTAAAATCCATATTGGGTCGCCACTCTGGTAGGTATGAGCCGCAATAAACATTAACTTCATTTATCCTTTCCGTTTTAATTATATTTTTAATCTCTATAATAGAATCTAAAAATCTCAAATTACAAGCTACATATGTTAAGATATTTTTTCGTGAGATACTTGCAACTAAGGCTTCAGTTTTCTTACTAACTTCTGAAAATAAAGGTTTTTCAATAAATAATGGCTTATTGAAATACGTTAAATTCTTTATCGTTTCATAATGAAATGCTGTAGGGTTTGATACAATAATAAAATCAATAGACTCCATATTGATTTGTGAAATCTCATAAATACTAATCACCCCCTCATTATTACCCTCTCTATCAGACCGTTGACTGCGTAAAGCATATATAGTATGGTCTCCCAATAACTCTTGAATAGCATTAATGTGCTTCATTGCAATCGATCCCAGCCCCACAATAAGTATTGTCATGGCAAATAATTAAAATCAAAATCCAACTTCTTATTCTCCATCAAAAATGACATAAAATCAAAATCAATAGGATGATCCAAATCAAAACATAAATGTGGGACCTCATAAACCAAACTCTTCCGAGTGATTACCGTTTTATTCAATTGTTCAAAAAATTTTGCTTTGAACACATAAAATGATGCATTCATCTCAAAAACTTCAGGAGCAGATTGTCTTGTAAGAAACTGCCCTAATTTGCATAAACCATAAAAACCATCGTCATACTTTTCCACCATATTGAAATATGGATTTCTATTAGCTTTACTAACGGAAAATATATTTAAAGCTGATTCATTTTCGAAAAGCTGGTCGATTGAATAACGTAGATCGTCAACATTTCGAAGCGGGGATGTAACATCTAAGTCAATAACGAAATCATATTTATAGTTTTTTAATCTCTCAGCATAATTTTTTAAATCTATAATAGCATCAAGCTTTCCCGCATCATCATTCGCTAATGAGGCGGGTCGTGTATATGAAATGTCGATCTCTTGAGATTGTAAAGATTCAACAACATTCTTAATTTCTTCTGAGTCTGTAGAAAGAAAAATATCAACTTTTTGAACTTTAGCAAACTGGATAGCTGTTTCAACCGTATAACCTATTAAAGGTTTTCCCGCAATTAACTTAATATTCTTTCCTGGAATACCTTTCGAGCCTCCTCTTGCACATATTGTGATTAAACCTTTCATAATCCTTTAATAATTAAATTTGGACTTTGTCCGAAAACTATTGAATTTGACGGAATATCTGTATCTTTTATATATGCATTAGCTGCAACCCAGACATTATCTCCAATTATTGATTCTCCTATAATTTTACTATTGGAAAACATCTTGACATTCTTTCCTATTATAGGATATTTGCCTTTATTACCTCCTACAGTACAACCTTGCATTGCAAAAAAATTATCTCCATAAATGGCTCGCCCCAATACCATACCTATTGGATGTTCAAAGAAGAACACTTTAGGTAGCTCCACTTCACAGTATATATCAACACTATGCATTACTTTATTTAAATAGTAAAGCTTTTCCTTTAGGGGATGACCAAGTTTTGCTAATTCATTAGAAAACAAATATAAATATATTAAATATTGACCCGAATGAATATATGAAAAGTATGGTCGACCATCCTTAATAAAATATTTATTTTCAACTTTTAAAAAACAGCGTGCAACTTTATTCAATACATTATAATGATATTTATTAATAATATACTTTTCCTCATCTTCTATAAAAAAATAGTTTTCCAATCTTCTTATGAGTATTTCCTCCAATTGGGGGACAGAAAGATCACATTGTAAATTATCTAGAATCATCATAATTTTATGTGCTTAATGTCTTCCTGTGCTTTCTTATAGTCTTCATGTTTTCCAATATCTAACCAATATCCGTTAATAGGGTATGTGATCAATTTTAAATTCATCTCAATAATCCGATCCATTAAATCAGTTATATCAAAAAACTTATTTTGTGGAATCATATCAAGTAAATCTTTCTTCAGGATATAAATTCCCGCATTTGAATAATATGTATATCTTGGCTTCTCTTTAAGAGACAAAACCGTATTCGTCTCGTTAACTTCTAAAACCGCATAGGGCACATCAACGTGATAAGAAGTTGCAGCAACAGCCATATCAGCATTGGAGTCTTTATATGTTTTAAAAAAATCCCCAAAATCTATATTCGTTAATAAATCAGAATTCATAACGATAATATCGTCGTGATTAAAATGATCGACCAGCAAAATTGAACCAATCGTTCCAAGTGGTTTAGATTCACGTATATATTTTATATCAATACCCTTATCTTTACCGTCACTGAAATATTCAATCAGCTGTTCACCCAAATAGTTAATACTTATATTAAATGTATTAACTCCAACCTCTCTTAATCTTTCTATATTGTATTCAATGATCGGTTTATTTCCAACTTTGAGCAATGGCTTAGGTGTACTTTCTGTAAGAGGTCGCAATCTCTTTCCCTCACCTCCAGCCATGATAACCGCGTCTGCAGGAATCAAAGTTTTTCTTAAACTAAAATCTAAAATATCTACAATTATTTCGTGAGAATCTATAATTGGAATAATCTTAAGTAGATTTCTTCTGAACCTCTCCAATTGTCCTAAATCATACTCTTTTTCACGTATAAAAACTGGATTGGGTTGTATAAATTCCAGTAAACTGTTTTCGAAACCTAATCCCTTTATAAATCCTCTACGAAGATCGCCATCGGTTAAGGACCCCAATAACTTATTACGGTCGTCTACAACAAACAAGATCGAGGAGGGCGATATTAGGTCTAATTTGATAAGTGCGTCTCTTACAGAACAACGTTTATTTATAATATGTTTATCTACGTTACTATTCATAAAATATTATTAAAATGCTTCACAATTGAAACTTCAGACTTTAGAATAATTTTTAAAATGTTTTCTGCTACATCTTTTTGAAAATATGGATTTGTAATATCATCTAGCTTTCGTTGAAAAATAGGGTCTTTAACCTTTTGAAAACCTCTATTAATATCACTAAAATTGCACTCCACATTTATTACACTATCTGCCTGAATGCGACCTTTTTGCCTTTCTCCAATATTAATAGTAGCAGTTGATAAAGATGGGGCCTCTAGAATACCGGCAGAACTATTTCCAATAATTGCAGTACATTCCTTTATTAAGGAAAGAAATCTTAATGATCCTAATGAAGTAAAAGCTATCGATTTATTCGGATTTTTAGCGACATAATCATCAATCATCTCATTTATTATTCGTCCATCGGTATCTGCATTTGATTTCGTAAATATAAAATAGCTATCTTGTTGCTCATCTATTGCTTTCAATAGATGTTGGAATTGCTCTCTCGCATTTAATGAACTTAAAGTTTCGGGGTGAAAAGTTACTTGGTAATTATTTTTGAGAAATTTAATATTCAACTCATTCTCTAACTCTTGTCGAGATTGAAGCTTCAACTTTTCTATATTATCAAGACCGATAGCTCCAACATTAAACACTTGTTCTGGATTTTCACCCATTTGAATTACTCTGTTACGATACTCATTTGTAGATGTGAAGTGTAAATGGCTTAATTTTGTAATAGCATGACGTATAGAATTATCATAGGCCCCATCGGTAACTTCGCCACCATGTAAATGCGCTATAGGAATTTTAAAGATTGTTGCCGCGGATACTATAGCGAGCATCTCATATCTATCCCCCAAGACTACTAATAGATCGGGAGATAAACGTGGTAAAACGTCTGACATGCCATTTAGAGCCAATGCCATAGTTTTTACAATACTTGTAGCAGTGTCAGAAGACAGTAAAATCTCGACTTTTTCGTCGATATGAAAGCCATCACTTTCAATCTGCCTATAAGTTAGCCCAAACTCAGGAGATAAATGAGTTCCAGTAACAATAGTTTGCAGGTGAAGATATTCACATTGCTTTATTAAATCCATCAATGGCTTTAAAAGGCCATACTCTGCTCTTGTAGCAGTAACAATACAAATCTTTTTCATCTAAATCTCGATTTGATCATCAACGTCGAAATCCCGCATGGCTATTTTTCCTATAATATCATCCCAACACATAGGCGAAATGCCATTACCAGGTCTTTTAACGGTCAAGTTATTATCCGAAAATAGTTCGCCTTTCTTAATTCTTTTTGAAGCAACAATGCTTTTTCTCGCAATTGCAATGTTTTTAAATTCAGACTTTGACGGCTTTTTAATGCCGTCTCCATACATAACTTTCTCAATGTTACGTATAGAAGCCACCATATTTATAAGTTCTTGAGGTTCCAATGACGCAGCATGGTCCGGTCCCGACATTGTCTTATCCAAGGTAAAATGTTTTTCAATAACAGAAGCTCCCAAAGCCACTGCTGCAATCGGAACTTCGATGCCCAACGTATGATCCGAATAGCCAATTTCCGTTTTAAATTGTCTACCAATAGTTAACATAGCTTTCAAGTTAACATCTTCCATCGGGGTCGGATATTCAGTATTACAGTGTAAAATAGTTAAATCAGTAATACCCTCTGCTCTGAAAACATCAACAGCACAAGAAATATCTTTCATTGTTGACATTCCTGTTGATAATATAACTTTTGGAAACAACCTTGCAGCTTTTCTTAAATAGGGTAGATTCGTTATCTCACCAGAGGGTATTTTTACTAGCTCTAATCCTATATTCTTTAAATATTGTAATGAATCTATATCAAATGCTGTAGAAAAAAAATGTATTCCTTTATTCTTACAATAATCTATTAATATTTCGTGATCTTGAAGAGAGAGCTCTAATTTTTTCAACATTTCATATTGTGAATCCTCTTCCCCTGCCATATTTTGAATCTGGTAATCTGCTTTCTTAGCATCCTTGGATACTAATTTATCCGCATTGAAGGTCTGAAATTTAACATAATCTACTCCGGCTTCAACTGCGACATCAATTAATTTGAACGCATTATTAATATCACCATTATGATTAACTCCCGCTTCCGCAATAATTAAAGTCTTTTTTTTCATTATTTAATTTTTCTAGCTGGATTGCCTACCCATACTTCATTATCTGGAATATTATGAAGCACTACACTACCTGCACCAACAACGGCATTTTCACCAATTTTGACGCCATTTTTTAAAACTGCATTTGCTCCAATAAAAGAACATGATCCAACCGTAACACCCCCGGTTAGTATTGCACCAGGTGCGATATGTACATAATCGAAAATAATGCATTCGTGCTCTATTACACAAGCTGTATTTATAATACAGTTATTACCAACTTTTGAGAATGCATTAATCACACTGTTCACAGCGATAAAATTCCCTTCTCCCAATTCAGCATTTGAACTAATATATGCTGAAGGATGGGCGATTGTGATTAATTCTTTATGATGGAATTTCAAAAGTTCATCAATGTTTTTTCGTACATAATTATCTCCAACTCCAATAATAACTTTATCTATGATGTTCCAATCAAAATTTCCATTACTTTCATTCCCCAAATATTTTAAATTAAAAGGATTAAAAATTTTCTCTTCTCTCTCACAGTAACCTGATATAAATATTTCAGCTTCCTTAGCTGCGTCAAGTATCACTAATGAATGTCCGGAATAACCAATTATTGATATATCATTTTTATCGTACACTACTCGGAATATTAACTATGCGTTGTTCTAAAAATTCAGCATTGAATTGTTCATCGCGATAACAATGCTGATACATTGGTAATCTATATGTTAGGGTCCATATCGGACGCGTCATTATTCCTTTATCATTGGTTTCCTTTAAGAAACGGTCTCTTTCTGCTCTATCATTTAGTTCTACACACATCAGCCAATAATTAGCCTTAGTTTCACTTAATTCCATTCGAAAATTTACTTCGAAAGGTTTAAAAAAATCGGCATATTCAATGGCTAATTTACGTTTATCGTTCAAAAAGGACTCAAGCATTTCTATTTGAGCACAAGCTAAAGCAGCATTCAAATTTGGCATTCTAAAATTATAACCTAGATCATCATGAAAAAATTCATAAGGATGAGGCCTTTTAGCGGTAGTTGTAAGATATTTTGCCTGTGAGCCTAGGTCTAAATCATTCGAAACTATTGCGCCGCCGCCGCCGCATGTAATGGTTTTATTTCCATTAAAAGAGAAGCAACCAACGTGCCCTAACGTACCAGTATGTCGCCCTTTATAATAACTTCCTAAAGATTCGGCAGCGTCTTCAACAATAGGAATTCTCCATTTATTACAAATTGAAATCAATTCATCTAAGTGCACAGGAAAACCGAAGGTGTGCATTGGAACGCAAGCAGAAATTCTATTTCCAGTAGATTTATTGTAACAGCCATCTCCTCTCAACTCCGCATAATCATCTAAAAACTTTCGAACAGCATCTGGTGACAATCCCATAGTATCGATATCGACATCCAAAAAAACAGGGATCGCATTATTATAGGAAATCGCATTAGCGGTTGCTACAAAGGTGAGAGCTTGAGTAATTACCTCATCACCTTTAGAAACACCCGCCAGACGTAATGCCACTTGTAAAGCTGCTGTTCCATTTACAACAGCTACAGCCTTTATAGCTCCAGTGCAACTTTCCAACTTTCGTTCAAATTCGTCGACGTAAGCCCCTACAGAGGATACGAATGTAGAGTCAATTGTATCAAGCACATATGCTTTTTCATTACCTCTAAAACGAGGCTCATGTAGAGGGATAAAACCATCTGTATGATATTGCTCCCTCACAAAAGAATTAAATTTTTTGATATAATCCATTGTCTACATCTTTGCGTCCAAATATTTTCCTATTTCTTTGTGACCAAAGTCAGGGATCATATAAAAAAACAGATTAACAATTTCATTCTTTGTCCATTTACCGCTTTCTTTCATTTCCGAAATTGTAGATTCGAAAAGCTTTAACTTACCTTCTTCAATGTTTAAATCATTCTTTATTACTCCTAAATTTTCGAATCTATCCAAATCCAGCATCTCATTATCCATATAAAATTCTTCAAAATCCTTCTCTCCAGTCGTATCGCTCGTAGAAAATAAACATGGCCACTTTCCTTGTTGAGGTAAAATGTCTATTAGTTGTCTAGCCTCATTTTCATCTTGGCACAGATAGGGTGTATATCCAATCGCATTAAGATATCTTTCCGCGATCTCCGCAAAGGTGATTAAATGAAGCTCCTCGCTTAACTTTGGAAAAAAAACATCTCTATTCTCACCAAATATGCAGGACATCAAACAAAGTTCTCCAGATTCCTTTGGAGTAACAAAGTATCTCTTAATGTCGATTGGAGCAACTATGGGCTGTCTTTTTTCTATCCGCTTGTTGAAACCGTGCAATAGAGAGCCGTCTGAGAAAGCAACATTCGCAAAACGTGCTGTAGAAATGTTTATATACTTACTTCTACGCATTAAGAACATTTCCATAATTCTTTTAGAGGCGCCCATCATGTTGACCGGATTAGCAGCTTTGTCTGTAGATACGCAAAAATATTTTTTAACCCCCTTACTAATAGATTGTTCCAAAGTTTTATCAGTATTTAAGATATTAACATTGATCATACGCATCAACGTATAGGGATCTTTTTCACTGCGAACGTGTTTTAACGCTGATAGATTTAATACATAATCATACATGCCATCCGACTCCCAGAAAACATCATATTCAATAGATGCGATGTCAAGTGCAAATGTCTGAAAGTCTCCATCTATATAACCATAAGAACTCCGTATATCTCTTACTAACTCAACTAAATTATTTTCAGAAATATCAATAACATGAAGCTTCTTCGGATTTCTCTTAAAAATTTCTTTGGTCGTAGCTTGTCCTATAGAACCTGCTCCGCCAATTACCAAGAATTTAGACGATGACACTAAACTTGACAAAATATCTTCATGATTATTAATATCATTCGCAAAAAGCTCATCTGTTCTACCAATCAAATCCAATATATTCATCTTATTATTTCATTATATTTAAATACAATCTCCTAAAAACAATAACAGCTGCTGTAAAAAAACAAAAAAGTATAGCAAAAAATAAAGCAGTCTTCAATTTGCTTAATTTATCTATAAAAAGAGGATAGACTGGCCGATCCACGACTTGAAGTAGGGGCGCTTCTTTTAATAAAGACATTTTTGCCATTTCTAAGTTTTTAACTATCTGTTCTAAAATAGCTTTGTTGGTTTCAGCAGAAAATTGTGCACGCTGTGTAGGTATAATCCTACTTGCCTGTCTGGTAGGATTTAAATTTGGAGTATTGTCTATAACAACAGCTGCAGTCGAGATCGCACCGTTCATAATCGCTCGCACCGAGTCAGCTTTCGATTGCAAAATATTTATGTTATCAGTAGATTTTTTTGTTTTAGTTTGTACATAGAATTCATTCACTTCTTTAACTAATGCCTCATTAAATTGAAGTGAAAATCGCTCATTCTCAGACTTTACATTAACCTTAATAATCGACAACTTTTTGTCTGGTTTAGTAACTGAAAGGTAATTCTTGTTGATGTCATCTACAATTGATGTGATTATACTATCTCTTTTTCTTTGTAAAAATTCACTTTTTTGTTTGCCTTTTTTAAAATCTATATCGAGCAATTCCGGATTTACTTTTTTCCATACCTCTATTTTGCCCTTTTCTATAAAGTACAATGATATTACTTGACCTCCCAAAGAATCAGATACATCCGTCATTAATGCCGATTCAATCATTTTTCTCGATCGATATAACTCAAGGATATTATCACCTTGAAATATCCCTCCACCGGTACCTCCAAAATCTACCCCCATTGCAGATGCAATACCAGCATATTTTCCTATTCCACCATCTGCACTTTCGCCAGCCTCAAGAACGAAGGTTGTGCTAGCGATATAATATTTTGGCATTGCAAATGCTATCATAAACCCAATTGCGCCTCCCAAAATTCCCATTATTAAAAACCAATACCAATTTTTAATCAAATATTTAATCCAATATTGCACATCAGTAATTAATTGCCCAACCTTACTTCTCTCTTTGATAATTATCTCGTCCATCATATAATACTTATCTCAACAAAGAAACAATAATAGCTGCTAAGGAAGCAATTCCAGTACCTAATCCTACCCAACCCTGTGCAGTCATGCGCTCTCTAGGTGCTTTCTTAGGAACAACAATTTCAGCGCCTGGCTTAACTTCGGGATAGCCACCATCTTTCCCTTTTACGGCGCCATTCGCATATTGTACAAAAACACGTTTCTTCAACGCATTGTCTGTAAATCCGCCTGCTTGGTTCACATAGTATTTTAGGCTCTTGCCTTTTACATAGACCACATTGTTTGGGTTCAACACCTCACCCACAACCTTAACAGTTTCTAACTCCTTAGGCACGTTGATAATATCGCCATCCAAAACCAAAAGGTCACCTTTCTCGTAAGGTTTTTCTAAGATTTTATTCAGTTCAATACCAACCAGATCGCTCGGCTCGATATCTGAGTCTGAAGTACTTTGTTGAGATACTTTTGCTAAAGCACTACTTTTTGCTTTTGAATTATCACCATTTTCTTCTTCAGCCGCTGTATATTTCTTTGTCTTACCGTCATTTTCCTCGGTATCTAAACTATCTCTTTCCAACTCTTTTTTCAACCGTTCTTTTTCTTTCTTTTCAGCAGCGTTGAGTTTAGACATGCCGGTCCGTTTTAATGAAGCACCTTCGGTATAAGCATACGTAGTCAAACCGCCTGCACGCTTGATAATATCTGAAATACGCTCATCCTCACGCATAATCGTATAGTAGCCCGGATATAATACTTCCCCTTCGATTTTTACCTGACGTTGGGTGCGGAAACCAGCATCGCCCAAAACGGAGATAACATCGTAAGGTTGCAGCGTCATATTTGGATCTGTAAGCACACCATCTTTAATATCAACCAATACAGTTTGTGAAGAGCGATGGTCGGTCACATCTAAGTTTTTGATACGGCGTGCGATCTCTATCCGGGCGTTTTTTGCACCTTCGGTCAATCCGCCTGCTTTCTGAATGAGATCGCCCAACGTTGCATTGCTGGCAAACGGAAAATCACCCGGAAAACGGACCTCACCCTGTACAGTAAATTTATATTCGTCCCTTAAATCAAAGATGGACGAAATCTCAATCTTATCTTCTCGCTTTAATGGAATATCGGCTGCAGTTCCTGCAAGGACATCGCGTACATTGAAATTGATCAATTCGGACGTATTGTCTGCTTTAAGACGATTGATGATGCCGCGCTCCAAGAAAGCATCTTCACGCACGCCATCGGCCATCTCCAACACTTGCTTTAACGTCATACCTGGCTCTAAACCAAATATGCCGGGACGAAACACGGCCCCTAACACACTGATACGGTTGGCAAAACGATCCAAAATAGGTTCTACAATATATTGATCGCCACTTTTGGGGGTGTAGTTTGCAAACTGATCAGCATAGATATCTTGTACACTGCGTTCGCGGCCTGTGGTCTGCAACACTTTAACCTTGGCACTATAGGCATTTTCGGTAAAATCGCCCGCATAACGCAAGATATCAGAAAGGGATTCGCCAGGTACGGTCTCAAAAATGGCAGGACGCTTGACTTCGCCTTCAAATTGTACTCTGGCACCGTAAACAGGGATATGAATGATATCTTGATCTTGTAAACGGATATTGCCTTGTTGAATGCCATTGGCTAAAAAATCGTACACATCGATCGTACTGATCACGCGGTTGCCGCGGATCACCTGGATCTTGCGGTAGGTACCATTTTTATTGGGACCACCTGCGGCGTACAGGGCATTAAACACCGTTGCTAAAGAAGGTAAACTGTAGGTGCCCGGTTTTGTAGCTGCCCCGGTTAAGGTAACACGGATGGTACGGATGTTACCAATATTAACGCTCACCTGCGTTCTTCCAGAGCGTATTGCAGGGTATGTACCGCTCAAACGTTGTTCTATTTTACTTTTTGCTGCAGCAATGGATAAACCAGCCACATTGATCTGACCGACATATTCTACTTTAATTGTTCCATCGGGACTTACGGGAAGTTGATAGGAGGCTTCGTTATCGCCTGTAATATCTAACAAGATCTCATCGTCTGGACCAATAATATACGAGCTAGGTGTAGCCATACGCAGATTGGGCTCAAAGGTGATGGCGTTATTCTTAAAAAGGTCTGAGCCAAAGATCTTGAGCTTGCCTTCTTCATTTTCCATCGAATCTCTTCTATTCGTCTGCTTATTTTGCAGAGAATCTGCATTGGAGTAACCATCTACCTGACGGCCAGTGCTGCGCGTATTGCGCGATTGGCCGGAAGATCCTTGTGAAGGATTTGGCTGCTGCTTTTTACGTTTGATATTCGCCAGACGTTCTTTTAATTTTTGAACTTCGACAGCTGAAACGCCCTGTGCACGTGCAAAGCCATCTAACTGACTTTCGTCGTATCCCATTAAAGCGGCCTGTTTAACATACTGTTCAATCTGTGCGTCACTTAGATTGTCTACTTTTATATTGGCAGGATTGGTCTGTGCGTGTACTGTACCCACAAATCCTGCTATGCATAACCATAATATTATTCTTTTCATCGACACCGCGGTATTTGCCGCAAAATTAGTAAAACTATTTAATTAAATGATTGAAATATTTCCTGAATTGGCTTTTCTACTGTAATTGATTCGCTATTCAACGGGACTTTGAAAAAGTCTATTGTAACAAACGTAAAAACTATTCCTTTCGCTACACAATAGTGTAGTAGACAATCATCGTATTATTTTTTTTATTTAACGAAATAGTTAATCCAATAAGAAGGCTTATATTTGCGCATGCGCCAAATTATTTACACAAAAGCTATCCTTATTGCGCTAGGATGTAGCCTATTGTCTTCTTGCCTAAAAAAAGATCTTTACCAAGGCAGTAAGCGCGAAGATGGAAAAGAAGTATCACCTCCAGATAACGGCGAAAATGCAAACCGATACGTCTACCCTTTTGCTGACGAAAAGACGGGACAGGAAGCGGAGATCATCATCGAACTTCAGCCTGGACACGGGATAACAGAAACGCCAATTGTAAACATTCCGCCACTAAAATATAACAAGAGCTTATTATTTATGCTGACACAGGACGACTGTAAGCAATCGGCATTCAGCATGACCTGGGCAGCCATTAATGGTAAACAGATTGATCGCTCGGACATCAAACGGAAATATTATTTTGATATCGAACACCTGGAAGCCGATGATATGCCGCCAAACAGCTTTCTGCTGGGCAAAACACTGGGCAGCACGGATGGTTTTGGCAATGAGGTCAGGTTCCATTTCACCACCACGCTGGCCCCGGAATGGGCCTTTATGGATGACCCAACAGTCGTAAAGAAAGGCTTTACGGAAAATTTCTTCCGCTTTTATATGAAAGCTGGACTTCGATGGAATAATGTGATCGAAATGATTAACGATGGAAATGCCATTGCATTCCACGACCTCAATACCACCGCAGTCAACACTGTTGACTCGCTGATCAAGCATTTTGACCAGGCACAACAAATCACTAATAAACGATTGAATGGACGAAACATCAAGTTTTTGGCCGAGCCCAATGGAAATAAATCGTACCTACAGGCGGCACTTGGCTTTCCGGCAATTCAGACCATGACGGCACAGACCGGCGCCGATAAGCTCATCCCGTACCAGGTCAATTCGTCCCTAAACCAAAAGACTTTGGCCCGGGTATTTGTCAATCGCGCTGCTGAGGTAGAAAAGCTGGTCAACGATGCTGCCGCAAAAGATGTGGCTAACCGCGAGGCAGTCCATATTGGTGTGCACGAAACGGATCAGGACTGGGCTCAGCTCCTGCTCTGGCTCAACGATACCTATGGAAAAGACGGCAAGGACATCTTGTGGTTTCCTTCACAAGAGGAGTATTACGAATACAACTACAACCGACAAAACAGCCTGGTCAGCAGCCGTATCGACGGGAATAAGTTGATCGTGAACGTCAAATTACCGAATAAAGCGGATTTCTACTACCATGCGCTAACATTAAATATCAGCGGATTAGACAAAAATAGCATCAAATCCATCTCGTCAAATGATGCTGTAACAGGGCTCACCTACGGCAATTTTGACAAGGGCATCAGTGTTAATATAGACTGCCGCACATTTATACGGCAACATGCAACACACTATGTCGATCGCTATCTCGCTAAAAAATCTGCCGCAAACCTGTTAGATGCAAAGTATCATGTCCATGCGCTAAAAGATTCGGATGAAAAGAAAAAGCTGCTTCGCGCACTGGGTATAGAGTAAAGAATCACAGCGGAAAGAGTGGCCATTTATGGGACACCGTGGAGCGGAAAAACGCCTTGTTATAAAAATGAGAAGTTAACATTGCAGGAATTTGTACGCCTGCAGTAGGCTCCAGTAAATTTTTACAATACATATTGCTTCATTAACGTTTCTTGATCATGCCGCGATCTGGCCGGGTGTTTATCACCCCATTGTCCAGCATACGATATCGCTTTATACTTACCCTATTGATGGAAGCTCTGGTGGTAATACTTGGCGCAGCATCGTTCAGCGCTGTGGCCAACATGGTCTCTCTCTTATCCCCCACATCGTTAAATACGTCGTCTGGCACATTAGCGTTATTGGGAACAAGTCCGTCCCAGTATTCGGACTCACCCTTGGCATTTCTTAACATAAAAGAAACAGGCCAATATTCCGCTTTTAGAGTGCGTTTATATAAGATATCTTGAAGAAAAAATCCTACTGGTTTGCCATAAGTACGGGATGAAGAGCCTATAACTTGTACCTGAAGATAGGGCTTAAGCACATTGATTAGCATTTCGGAAGCAGATGCTGTATTTTCACTTACCAAAAAATAAACTTTACTGAGTTGAAGTGAACTTGTTCCTTTGAAATAGGTGTCAAGAAAATCATTCCTTAAACTTCCGGCAGCACTTGACTTTAAATACGTATTCGTTTCGTAGGTCAACATCAATTGCTTACCCGGAATTGTCCCAGCAATCTTATCAGCAATATACACTGCCGCATCCACATAACCACCACCATTATAACGGAGATCTACAATTAGACTTCTTATTTTTTGGTTGTCTTTGGCACCACTTTCAAATTTTTTGAAAACCGCATCTATATTTTGTTGATTATCATTATTAGCTTCGATTTTCTCAAAGGAGGATAAAGCAAGATAACCGATATTATTCCCTGCATTTTCAAAGATGGTATCTTTATAAATCGGGTTGACGACATATTCGTTGCCATAATTTATTGATTTTGTGAAAACGCTGCCGTCCTGCCGCAGCACTTCCAGTTTCATGGAACCACCGTCTAAGGCGGAATTTAAACGACTCATCATGTTATCAAGCGCCGTTTGATCACTCACCTGGCATCGCCGATTATCTCCTTCCCCGCTACAGGTAACGGGCACAGAAAAATTTGCGTCATCACCTATTTTGGAAATCATATCAGAACGCCGGAAACCTGCTTTTTGAGCGGGCGACCCGCCCTCTACGAAGTATAGTATAGGACGTGCAACTTTCTCATCAGTAGTGCCCAATTGAAAGAAAAGACCAAAACCATTCTGTGTGTCCATCTTGAGGGGATTTGCACCCCGGGTTCCTGTACTATAGCCTCCAACGCCTTGAATATACGAAAATCGGTCAAATACGCCACCTGGATAGGCCGCATGTGCTGGAGTCAATCGCTTGAGTGCGGCAAGTACATCATCGGCAGAACCATATTGATCGGTAAACTTGGATGGATCGGATGTGTAGTCGGGAATGGACGTTTCCCAAAGGGAATACAACTTGTAATATTTATAAACATCATCCTTTATTGACTGCGTTTCGGTACGCTCGTTAATAACGGGCTCGGGTTCTGGCTCAGGTTTAGGGTTATCCTTTTTACAGGAAAAGACAACCAGCCCTGTCAGTGCGATACCAACAAACTTCCCCACTCGGATTAAAGTCTTTAATTTCATAGTTGAAACATGTGTAAAACAAACATAAAAAATTTAATCCTATCTGCAATAAAAAAAACACGCTAGCCATGGGGAGTGCCAGCGTGTTTACTACCTATTGAAAAACGTTAGAATAACAACCCATCCTAGAGAAAGTTTTAAAAAAGATAAAANNTTTTATCTTTTTTAAAACTTTTACTCATATTTATAGGGTATTTTATCCTTTAACACATCAGAACTGTCAGTTATTTCAGTTTATTGATATGATAGACTTGTGTTACTCCAGGATCAATTTCAGCACCTTTTTTAACGCTGTTGTTCTTAATGTTATATTCGTAGATAAACCACTTGGATGCGGGCGTTTTTACGGCGGTATAGAGATTGCCATCTTGAATCAAGTTGATAGTGGTCGTAGGGTCGCCACCTGTCATTTCGGCCAAGTTAGCAACGATTCTCTTATTGGCCACATCGATAACATATGGCCTGATATACGCTTTACCGTCTCCCAACCAAGCGAGATCACCGCCTTTTACGGCATAATCTTTCAGATCGTATAAGTAGCTTTTGTCAAATTCCGTCTGTCCATTATTGACACGCAAGATCGCAAAAGTACCATCTGTTTTACCACGCGTCAAAAGATAAAGATTGTTGTTATCATCAAGAAAAGAATAGTTTTCACGCTGCCAGTGACCAGCTACATAGCTCGTTCTGTCATCGCTCATGATATGACCGTTGGCCATACTTGGGTAATCGCAGATATAGGCGTAAGCTTTTGTGTTGACAGGCTTATAATCGGAATCGTAGTAGAAAAATCCAAAATAGGCCTTGCCTCCAGCAACGCGCATACTGGTCACATTGAGGATCGTCGGATCGACCGTTCCATCTTTCTTATATACGGTGTAATCCAACATCGGGATCTGCGCTTTTAAAGTCTTATTCAGCGTCATATCCTTTGTGTTCATAAAATAAATATCTTTTTCAAATATTTTTTTCTCTAGGTTGGCATCACTGGCTCCTGTACTTGTAAAGACAATTTCGTCGTTTGTGCTAAATTGGCTGGCAACTTTTCCAAGGTAAAAATCACTCGGAAACGCATAATTATCTACTTCTTTGAATAGAAGCCCTTGCGGGGTTTGTACCAATTGGTGCTTACTGAAACGTGTACCATCGTTGGACAGGTAATAATAACCATTAAAGATGTACGCGTAACCGGCATAGCGGGCTTGAGGTAAGTTGCCGGTAATGTCTACGCCCTTATTGTTGGCCGGCGATAACAAGGTATCTTTCATAATCTCATCGGTCGTTAAAAGATAGGATCCATTTGCCGTAGCAACCCATACCGAATATTCTGTCGGTTCGGGTGTTGTCACCTCAGGCACATTCGGACTATCTTTGCAAGAAGCGAGCAGTAGTGCAGCGAATGCACAAAAACCAAATAATCTATTTTTTTTCATGATTATAAATGTTATTTTATTAATTATAAAATTGAAACTCTAAGTTTTACATAAAATGCGCGCCCCGGTTTTTGAAGACGGAAGTTGTCGTAAGCGCGTTCATCAAAGATATTACGCGCCTCACCCGAGATATTATAGCGGTTGCGGTTCCAGGAATAGCTAAGCAGCAAGCTGTGTACCAATTGGGTAGGAATATAATTCTTGGAAGCCAGCGAGCCCAAATGGCTGTCGCTCAAGTAAAACCATTTGGTATACTGTGTCGTCCAGTTGATCTGTGTACGGCTGCCTTTGCTGAACCAATCGTTTTGTGCAAAACCCAAATCCAAATTACCATAGACCCATGGCCGATTTGGGATCTGATATCCATAAGTCGCACTCACTTGTTGATTATTTTCGTTGGTGTATTTCTGATTGTCGATGGCTCGGTCATAACTACCATTGAAGGTGGCAGTAACAATATCCTTATACCCGTAGCGTGCTTCGAAACTTCCGCCGTAGATCTTTACGCCCGGAATGTTGTAGTACTGAAATTTGTCCTGTCCATTGTCTGTTACAATGCGTGTATTTTGATAGTCTTTTGCCAAGCGATAAAAACCGGAGAGATCGAGATTGATAAAGTGGTTTTGGTTAAAGAAGGTATTGTAGTAAAAACCGCCATTGAGATTGTCGCTATTCTCGGGCTTTAGATCCCAATTGGAAAGAATATTAAAATTGTTACCATATATTGCTGTCATCTCGGGCAATTTATAGGCTCTTTCGGCAGAGAACTTTACGCCACCATCGTCGAATATCCGATAACGGGCAGCTATACTGTAGCCCGTATTGCCCAAATAGTTTGTTTGTGTGACGATGTCGCCACTCACGTATTGATTATTATCGTCGTATTTTCGTTCGTCAATCTTTTGGTAGGTATCTATCCCATAGTACTTAAAGGCAAGGTTGGCAACCAGTCGTTTGTCAAACCACTGACTTTGCCAGGCTAGACCAGCAATATGTTTAATCATATTTTTTGGTAATCCCGAAGTATTGTGATTTAAGATTTTATCATAGGTTTGACGGTCATTGGTACTGATATTATAATTTAGGTTTAAGCTCTGCGTGCGGCTCTCGTCAAAATCGTAGTTCAAATTTATTCTTCCAAGTAAACTACTGGTATTATCCCTTATATATTTCTCTCGGTTAGTGGAATTTCCGGTAGAATTGGTGATTGGACGGCCACCCCACTCATAGTTATAGGTTGCCGTATCCCTGTTGCGGGTAATGTCATAACCATAGTTGGCATATATATCGGCATAAAGGCGGTCTATTAGAAAGTTTTGTTTTTTGTAGCTAATGGTCGGCATAATGTAAGCCGATTCGGTCCAGTTGCCACCAAAAGGTTTGTTGATTGTGGCGCCGAGTTGATTTTGTTTATTGTTACCTGAATACGTCAGTCCTACGAAAAACTGATCGGCCCAGCTTTTATCCCGCAACCCGACCTCAATCTGACCCATACTTGAATAATAACGGTCATGAAAACGTCTGGCCTCGTCAATAGTGACAAATTTATTATCGATTACTTTTTGAATAAGGATTCCATACTTCTCCTCCGTATACATCTTGTAATCGTTGTCGGAATAATTATAGAAAGCATTTGTACGAATCGAAAGCTTACTTTTGGGATTGGTGTACATGCCCACTAAAGATGCTTGGTGCGTATTAAAGGACCCATAACTGTAACTTAAGTCCAGGAAATGACGATTGCGTTGTTTTGTAATAATATTGACTGCACCACCAAGGGCGTCGGAGCCTAAAAACGCCGGAACCACACCTTTATAAATCTCGACGCGGTCGACCAGATTCACTGGGATATTATTCAACGACATTGCTGGCCCAAAATCATCCATAGGAACACCGTCGATATAAATTTTTGCAGCCAACCCATTGATCCGAAACACAAAATTGGATCCCAGTCCGCCATCTTCACGAATCGTGACACCGGGCGCAGTACGTAAAATCTGATTGACATTGGCTGTCTGATTGGCGTATCGGTTCATATCAATCACGCTGACATTAAACCCCGATCTTTTTATTTCGTTAACTCGACGTTGGTTTTCGGTCTGCCCCCTAACATTGGCCGTTTCAAGAACGCGTTCATCTCTCTTGAGCTGAATGTCTTTGTAATTCTCATTGCCTTTTAAAAGTGCGCTCTGTGCAATGTAACCGATAGAAGTTACTTCTATCGTATAGGGTGGCTTAATGTCTACACGCAACTTATAAAACCCATCCAAATCTGTAGAGGTTCGGCTTTCTGTGCCCAGTATACTAACGGTAGCACCTTCAATTCCTTTTCCAAACAAATCTTTCACATAACCTGTAATGGTGCGCTGTGCTTGGACTGAGTTCGTGAAAACGAATAACAATATAATAACGATGTAGGAAGACTTAAACATGTTCGTTTGGTAATAATTTCAGTTGTTTATCATGCCTTTTAAATAGTCACTCATTAAAAAAACGCAGTGCTATAGCGATCATTTGAAAGAGACTATTTTCATTGACGGCACAAATATAAATTTATTTAGATTTATTACAAATAATAATTTCAATTAACGCTTATTGTTAAATTGAATAAAATACACTTATAATGAGATATATACGTATATAAAAGAAGGGATTATTAAAGAGTAAATAATTTTTAGACGAGTTGTTAGAACAAATTTAATTGATATATTTGCATAGTTTAAAATGAATCTAAATAAAAGCAGTGGTTTTTAATCGCTATAAATAGTCAACAATGTATACGCTTTTACTCTTACTTATTTTCGCCGGAAGCTTTTGCTGGTACTGCTCATCCGAAAAGGTACGTATAAAAACAGGTGCATCTTTCATGGTCGCACTTGCAAAAAATAAGAGCCGCTCGAGGTTACTGGCCATGGTTATACTCGGTCTTTCATGGATATGGACCATGTACTTGCAGGGGGTCCTTTCGGGAACATTGGCCTTTGGAGCATATACCATGGGATTCTTCAGCCTCATCGTGCTTTTGTGGCCCTATCGGTATTTTCAATGGAGACAACTGACCGTTATCCTGCTTCTTTCTTTGTTTTTTGAACTTTTTGTGTTTTAAGATATGCCTGCCAATAAAAAATATCTAAGCTCTCCTTTTCAACGTTTCCTCAAATTGACCGCTGGTTTCTTTGGAGGTTATTTTGTGATGCTATACTTCCACCTTTGCCTAACAAAAATATGCGATAAAACAGACATTTTAATTACGGCTTACGTCACGGGGTTTATCGCCTGGGCAATATTATTGCTCGTCGCCTTTCTGTCAAAAAGTGGTTGGCTGATATGGGGCATATACCTGTTTCTGATCGCTGTATGCTATAGCATCTTTATGTACCTGTAATAACCTTATCATGAATTTAAGACGTTATAATATCTACTTCAATACGCATACAATCTCTGGGATAATCATTTGTGCCATTTTGTATGTGATTTTTTTTGCGGGATCTTTTTCTTTTTTTAAAAATGAAATCAATGCCTGGCAAAAAAACGAGTCCGACAAAGGTGAAAGCTACCAAAATATGGTTTTTGATCATCTCCTGGATTCTATTGCACAGATTAAAGAACTGAAAGGAAGGGATATCACCTTTTACATGCAGCACAACGGTCATGCGAGTTATGTCAATATCGGCGCATCACAGGATACCTTGGTGGCCAATAAAGCAAAAGCTGTAGCGGCGCAAAAAGAATTGGCCGAAAAGAAACGACTGGCGACCGAAAATAAAGGTGCAGCGGTAAAAGATGCAAAGGCCAAAGATGAAAAAAAGAAAAGACGTGGCCGCGGGCGACGTGGAAACGAAGATTCGATGTATTTTTCTTATGACCTGGCCACTAAAAAATCGTCAGATTATAGCGATGGCTATACCATGGGTGAATTTTTGTATCGTCTTCACTTCTTAGCGCCGCTCAACCAAATTGGGATCAATATTGGCAGACCCTTTGGCTACACCCTTGCTGGGTTGGTATCGTTTATCTTCCTCTTTGCGCTGATCTCTGGTCTAATGCTCCATTGGGATAAAATCAAATCCAACTTCTTTGTCTTCCGACCCGGAAACAAATGGAAAACGGTATGGACCGATATGCATACGGCCCTTGGTGTGATCGGCTTCCCTTACCAGTTTATGTATGCCCTGACGGGAATCGTACTGATCGTAAACTCGGTATTGATTATTCCGTTTAGCAAATATCTTTATGATGGAAAGGAGGATCAAGTATATGAAGCCCTTGGCTATAGCGACAATACACAATATACGTATTTGTATGAGCCGCTCAACACTAGTTTCACCATGGGTAACTTCTTGGACAAGCTGGAAAGCAAATGGCCAAATAGCCATATGAACCGCATCTTTATCAAAAATTATGGAGACAAAAGCATGCATGTGGTAGCGCTATATGATGCCGATATCGATAAAAACTTTGCCGGTTCAGGGAAAATTATCTATCGGGTGGCCGATGATAAAATCCTCTTTGAAAAATCGGCGGCGGAAAATGGTTCTTATCTAGATTATATGAAGGGATTTATTTACCGACTACATCTGGCAGATTTTGGTGGCTACCCCGTCAAGATTATCTATTTTGTATTGGGTATCATGGGCTGTTTTGTGATCATATCGGGTATTCTGATCTGGCTGGTCGCAAGGGATAAAAATAATATTCCCAAACGCAAACGCGTCTTTAATTTCTGGGCGGCCAATGTATTTATGGCGAGCTGCCTGACGATGTTTCCAATTACAGCAATGTGCTTTATTGCAGTCAAGCTGGCGACGAAAGTAGATCAGTCGTTTATATTCCATGTGTACTTCTATAGCTGGCTGGCTCTGGCTGTTTTTTATGTGATCCGGCGCAACATCGCAAAAACAAACTTAGAAACACTGCTGCTCGGCTCAATATTGTCTATTGCAATCCCAATGGTGAATGGCGTAAAAACGGGGAACTGGATCTGGGAAACTTATCGCGCAGGAGCAAACGATATTTTACTGGTGGATCTGCTCTGGTTGTCTTTGGGCATCATCGGCCTACTCATCTTTAAAAAGATGCTGCAAAACCAAAAAAAGGAAAATACGAATGGTAAAAAACCTACGGGATCACCTTCCAACGGCCGCACGGACTTATCCGATAACAGCATTGTTGGCCCTACGACCGGTACAGCCAGTGCCATGCCGCTTAAGAGCACATTTGCCTTAAAAAACAAACCTGCTACAAAATCCTAAAATTTCCATATTCATAGTTGCAAAGGCGAGCTCTATAGCTCGCCTTTGCTATAGTGTTGACACTAATTTAGTATGCTATTGACGCTAATTTTTTCCTATCGTCCGACAAGTCTATTGATCAAGTTTTGCACAGCGCGGCCTGTGTACTTAGATCTATGCCAGAATCAATAGTTATATTTCTCCTTCCACTTATCCCGTAAACTTTGCCGTAATTTCTCCTCCTGTGGGTTTTTACCAGGTTCATATAATTTGACGCCACTGATTTCTTTCGGAAGAAATTCCTGGACAACAAAGTTTCCTGGATAGGCATGTGAATACTTGTATTCGGCACCGTAATTTAAGTTTTTCATCAACTTTGTTGGGGCATTACGGATAGCCAAGGGTACAGATAGGTCACCGGTTTGTTTCACCAAGGCCTGTGCCTTATTAATGGCCTCATAAGAAGCATTGCTTTTGACCGAGGTAGCCAGGTAAATCACCGTCTGCGAAAGAATAATACGCGATTCGGGCCATCCAATCACGTTAACCGCCTGAAAACAGTTGTTGGCCAATAACAGGGCATTCGGGTTGGCATTGCCAATATCCTCCGAAGCCAAAATCAACAACCGCCGTGCAATAAAGGATGGATCTTCGCCACCTTCAATCATCCGCGCTAGCCAATATACCGCGGCGTTTGGGTCCGAACCGCGGATGGATTTGATAAAGGCGGATATAATATCGTAATGCTGCTCTCCTGCTTTGTCATAAATCGCCATATTCTGCTGTACCTGTTTCAGGACAAAGGCATTTGTGATCGGCTCTCGATGCAGTATGGCCGCATTGACCACCAGCTCCAGCACATTTAATAATTTACGTGCATCGCCACCTGACAGCCGCAAGAGTGCCTCATACTCCTCAACAACGATCGCCTGTTTCTGCAGGTATTCATCTTCATGTAATGCTTTCTCGATCAGACCAATGAGATCTTGCTCGGAAAGATGCTCCAATACATACACTTGACATCGCGAGAGCAAGGCCGAAATAACCTCGAACGATGGATTTTCAGTGGTGGCACCAATAAGTGTCACCAATCCGCGCTCAACTGCTCCTAATAGGGAATCCTGCTGCGATTTGGAGAAACGGTGAATCTCATCGATAAATAAAATAGGCTGGTCTTGGTTGAAGTTCATCAGCCTTTCGGCCTTTTCGATCACTTCACGGATATCCTTCACCCCCGCCTGAATTGCACTTAATGAAAAGAAAGGTCGATCCAGTTCTTTGGCGATCAGTAAGGCCAAACTCGTTTTACCCACCCCCGGTGGCCCCCAAAGAATCATGGAAGGAATATTTTTTTGCTGAATGGCATGATAAAGCACTGCGTCGGGGCCGACAATATGCTGCTGCCCCACATAAGCGCTCAATTGCCGTGGTCTAAGTCGTTCTGCTAATGGAATTCGTGTCGCCATAGTACAAAGTTATAAATTAAAAATAGCACAGGGACTAAATATTTTAGTTTGACGCTTTAACATTTTTTCACACAATTTTTAGTCATATTTGCTCTATTATTTATGTAAATTGCTTTTGACAGCGCATGAGCAATATTAAAAGTTGTGCAAAAACAACGCTGAATTGCTCCAACAGTGAAGTTTATAGTAAACATTAATTGTGATGTAATCATTTGCTTTTGACAGCGCATGAGCAGTATTGAAAGTTGTCCAAAAACAACGCTGAATTGCTCCAATAGTGAAATTAATAGTAAGTATTAATTGTGATGTAATCATCAATGAGAATGACAAAATACTGGTTTTATATCTTGACCACCCTGACCATATTCATGAATATACCGCGTCGGGCCGTGGCACAAAATGCAGAAAAAGATTATACGGGCGCGATTAAAAAATACGATGCTTCGTTTAAGGGTATCGGACCAGAAGTGTATTTCTTACCTCCACCTAAAACAGCCAATGAAATACTTACAGAAAACTATGCTGAAAAGAAATCTTTTAGCAAAGAAATTGCGAGGCAACTCTTACTCCAGCGCTTGCTACTGCAGCTGCGAAGCACCAATAACCTTGGACATTTCAACTACTTAATGAATCCGATGCCAGCGACTGCCAACGCCTGGAACGATGCAATTGAAGGGCAAAAGAAAGTGGAAAATTGGACGGCAGGCTATGCTTTAGCTAATGAAGCCGCTTTATTTTCCATTAAAAATAACGACAGCAGCAATGCATCGGCATTTTTATATCAGGCACTTTCTTTGGCTAACCGCACCGATAACAGGGATGATATTGCAACCATTAATTTAAATATCAGCAATTTTCAGTTGTACAGTGGGGATTTTGAGCGAGCCGAAGAAAGCGCACAAAACTATCATACGTACGTGATGAAGAGCAAAAGTTATGTGGAACAGGCAAACGCCTGGCTTCTAATTGCTATGGCGCGAGCGGGACAGGGAAAATATAAAACGGCCGAAAATAACATCATTCGCAGTGCGATACCACTATTCAATAAAGCCAAAGCGTATGAGGGAAAGATTTTTGCCTGGGAAATGCTTGCGGAAATCTATTTTAATCAGCATAAATATACCGAAGCCCAATGGTTTCTGCTGCAGGCCCGAGATCTGGCGAATGCGAAAAAACTACGTAGCGAACTCGCAGAAATTGAATATTTGCTAGCCTCCTCCAAACAAAAGGATGGTAACTTTAAGGTGGCAATCAAAGAGTTTGTGCAGGCCGCAGAGTTGGCCGCAGACGAAAATAATAAGCAACTGTCGTTGGCGATACTGGACAAACTCGGCGAAGTATACCTTGTGTTAAAGGACTATCCATCGGCTGATCAGACGTACAAAGCCTATACACAGTTAAAAAATGAACTGTATAAATAAAACAATCTACCCATTCTGCTGGTCTACTGAAAGAGCAGTTTAAAGAGCGACATTAAGCTTTTTGTAAATATTGAAAGATAAATCAAATTAATTTTTAGATTCTGCGGTAATGTGCTATGAATTTCACTAAATTTAGCACGCTTATCAAAAAAAGCTGAATATTTTTTAAAAAGAATGATTAATAAAACCGTCGAAAATATGTTTAGAAAACTCATATTTGCACTTTTTGTTGTATCCATTGTATCTTGTGGTTCAAAACCACGAGTTGCACTTCCTGATGACGGAGGGCTTAAACCAAGCACGCAGCATCAGATCATCGCCAAGGAAGTCTCTGGATTATTGGAAAATGCAAGCTACAAAAAGGTCAAAATGAACGATTCAATATCGGGCATTATATACGATAATCTGATCAAAAGTTTGGATCAAGGCAAAAATTACCTGCTTCAGTCGGATATTGATGAATTTCAGTCCTACAAAAGCAATCTTGCCCAGGACATTAAAAATGGAGATCTATCAGCTGCTTTCCATATTTTCAACGTGTATTCGAAGAGATACCTGGACAGAATGCAATATGCGCTTTCAGAAATCGGCAAAAAACAGGATTATACGAAAGACGAGTATTACCAGCCTAACCGTGAAAAATTAGGATGGTTCAAAACGGCAGAAGAGGCCAACGACCAATGGCGTAAACGGGTGAAATATGACCTGCTCAACTTAGAAACTGCCAGTGGAAAATCTACCGACAGTGCAAAGACCAAACAGGTAGAGACATTAAAAAAACGCTACGTCAATTTGATCTCTCAGGCAAAAAAAACCAACGCAAACGATGCTTTTCAGATCGTAATGCAAGCGTTGACAGATGCTGTAGACCCACATACTTCTTATTTTAATCCATCTTTTGCCCAGGCATTTAATGAGGGAATGGCCAATACTTTTGAAGGAATTGGTGCAAGATTATCCATCGATAATGAAGCGGTAAGCATCTTTGAAATTATCCCCGGCGGACCTATTTTCAAAGACAAGAGCATTCACGTCAATGATAAAATCATCGCTGTAGCGCAGGGAAAAGATGGTGAATTTGAAGATATTATTGGCTGGAGACTTGATGCTGCTGTAGCAAAAATCAAAGGTCCAAAGGGAACAATCGTCCGCCTGAAAATTATTCCTGCAGGCCAGCCAATGAATTCTCACCCACGGATTGTATCCCTTGTACGGGAGAAAATCGTCGTTGAAGAAGAGTCTGCAAAAAAAGAAATCATGAACGTCAAAGGATCGGACGGAAAAATGTATAAAGTGGGGATCATCAACATCCCTAAATTCTACATGGATTTTGAGGCTTACAGAAGACGTGACCCAAATTACAAGAGCACAACGAGAGATGTTAGGATGATATTAGACACACTGAAACAACAAAAAGTGGATGCGGTGGTTATCGACCTGCGCTTTAATGGTGGTGGTTCTTTACCTGAAGCAATTGATTTGACAGGTCTATTTATTGACAAGGGTCCTGTTGTACAGGTGAGAGATACAAAAAATAACATTGATGTTGAAGAAGATAAAAATGCCGGTGTTTCCTGGGATGGTCCACTGGGCGTTATGATCAACCGTTTCTCGGCTTCGGCTTCTGAAATCTTTGCTGGTGCGATCCAAGATTATGGAAGAGGGATTATCCTAGGATCTCAAAGTTACGGCAAGGGCACAGTGCAATCGGCAATAGACATGTCGCGTGTGATCAGCCCGACCAGCCGATTGCTGTTAAAGGCATCGGGTGAAAAAGACCCGGACACCCCAGAAGGCGCTCCTCAGTATGGACAGATCAATATTACATTGGGTAAATTTTATCGGGTTAACGGAAGTAGTACACAACATAAAGGTGTGACACCTGATATCGTATTCCCTTCTCAGTTTTCTGCAGAGAAATTTGGCGAAAGCTCAGAAAAATCAGCACTGCCTTGGGATCAAATCCAATCAAGCAACTTCAAAAAAGTAGCTGACCTGAGTGCGATCGATAAAAAATTGGAAGCAATGCATGAGGCACGTATCAAAAACTCATTGGAATATAAATATCTGAAAGAGGACATTGAAGAAGCCCAAAAGGATGAGGATGTCAAAATTCCATTGGAATTCAACAAATTCAAAAAAGATAAAGATGACAACCTCAAGAAAAACAGAGATCGCATCAACGCTTTATTGAAATTACAGGGTAAACCAGCTTGGGAAGAAGGCAAGTCACAGCCTAAAATCGATCTGGATTTTGTGAAAGACGAAAGTGCAAAAGTGATGACCGACTATATCATCAACTTTGGTACGAAAAAGCCGATGTAATTTCACCAAAAACTAAAACTGTAAAGTAAATGGCAAGGCAACCCTGATTAGGGTTGCCTTTTTTTATGACACTCATCACTTTGGAGGGGTCTTAACATTAAATTCACGTTTTATTTGTAACTTATCGCTACATTGATTGTTTTTGGTAATCTACCGCCGCTATATGACGCCCAATAATCCAATGCGTATCGCTAAGCAAAGGATCGGGATACCATAGCGCAGTAGGTTGTCAAGTTAAACGTATAAAAAAGAATATCATGAGACATATCCTCCTGTTAACTGACTTTTCAGAAAATGCTCTTCTAGCAGCAAAGCAAGTTGCACTCTGTACAGAAGCCTGGAAAACGCAAAAGGTAATTGTATATCACACGTACAATAGTGTTACCGTCGTCGACAATGAACCTATTGTTGTTGTCAATGAAGAAGTAAAAGCGGCCAAAGAAAAGGAACTTGCAGACTGGTTCGACGAAATTAGACTACTGTTCCCACCGCAAGTAGCCTTATCCTATCAAATGGAAGACATTGATTTACCGATGGGCGTTCAAGAAATATGTAGTGCCCAAGCGATTGATCTTGTCGCATTGGGTATTACAGGTCAGACAGGTTTTGCTAAAATTCTGGTAGGAAGCAATGCCATTACCCTAATGGATATATGCCCTAAACCAATGCTGATCGTTTCGCATAAGGTAGATCCGGCCGTCCCTAAAAATGTACTGGCAACAACGGATCTGAAAGAGGTGGATCGCAAACTGGATTTATTTAATTTGGATCAAGTTTTAGAAACCTTCCAAGCAAAACTATATGTCTTGAATGTTGCGAAAAAAGAGGCTTCTGCCGCAGACCTGGCGCAGGAATTAAAGCATCTTCATGAGCGCCTGGACAAATACCATCCGATTTATGACTACATTAGTCACGACGATGTTGCAGTCGGTATTGAAGAATATGCAAAAGAGAAACACATTGATCTCATCCTTTCATTCCATAAAAAGCAGGGACTATTATCTAGCCTATTCAAAAGCAGCATATCAAAAAAGATCGCCTGGAATGGCTCCGCCAACTTATTGGTTATTCCCATGGATAGATCATAAATACAATATATTTTCACATAAAACCATCGCAATGAAAGTGAAAAGTGCTCGTTATAGTGAAGCCACAATCCTTTAGGAATCGTGGCTTCAATAACGTATATCGTTCTAGGAAAACCGTTTATTTTTTATCAACGGAGTGCTTACCGGGACCGATAAGTATAAGTCCTAAAAATACAAAAAAGAGCTCAATTGCATGAGATGCACCAGAGATACCGTCTCCTTTGGAAAGATGCATTAATCCAGCGATAACCATTGTAAAAGCAAGCAATAGTGCTGCTGGTCTAAAAAAAAGACCCAACAACAAAAATAGCCCTCCAACAGTTTCGGTCACTGCCGCCATAAATCCCCAAAATGTAGGCATAAAATGAATACCAATCGTGCCCATTGATTTACCTACGCCGGCCCAAAGATCGGGGCCGCCTTGTAACTTGGGCAGACCGTGCATAATCATCATCACGCCCAATCCAATGCGCAAAACCAAAAGACCTGTATCCCTATACTTACTCAATGAATTCCAAATTGCCATATAAAACGCTTAAATTATGAATAGATGAACAAAACCACTCGCCCTAAATTAATGAAATTATTTAAATTGAAAAGCTCCACAGCGCTATGCTAGGAATAAATTTATTGCATTTTTAATACTTTATGTGTAATTTAATAGCTATATAATCGATAATAAAACGGTGAGCTGCAACAGAAAACACGACCTAAGTCGGTAATAGCTTAGCGATGGATTATGTGATACACAAATGGATGATGTGATACACAAATAACTAATAAGGATGAAAAACCTACTCTTGTTAACAGACTTTTCGGACAATGCCTTTGCCGCTGCTCGATACGCCGCGCAATTGGCTCCGCTATGGGGCATTGAAAAGGTGGTCTTGTACCATACGTACGAAGTAATCCCTACGGTAGGTACCGAACCTGTTGTTATCAGCAATTCAGAAATTCTAGAGGAGAAACAAAAGGATCTCAATACCTGGCAACAGGAGCTGATGCTGCTTTTTCCGGAAGGGATAGCTTGGAAATCTGTGCTCGAAGAATATGAACTAAGCTACGGCGTAAACCGTACTTGTGCAGAGGAGGATATTGACCTCGTGATCGTTGGTACCGCAGGTAAAAGCGGCTTAAAGAAATTACTACTCGGAAGCAATACGCTCAAGCTGATCGAAAATTGTCACACACCTTTACTGGTGGTTCCCGCACGGGCCGAACTTAGGGTACCGAAAAAGATATTGATAGCCTCAAATCTTAAGGAAGTAAAACTAAAATTAAACCGCCTTTTGATCAATGCATCTGAAGTATTGCGTAAAAGTGAGGTATATGTGGTACATGTCACCAAAGAGGATCCTGCAAATAAAGCTGTAAATGCTGAAATAACGATCATGAAAGATCTGCTAGCGCCCTACAATCCCCTGTATAGTTATATCCTTCATACAGACATTGCCCTGGGCATTAACCAATACATCAACGAAAATAATATTGATATGATGGTTACTTTCCACCGCGACAAGGGCTTGTTAAGCCGAATTTTCAATACCAGTTTAGCACAAAAGATGGCTTGGAAGAGTCAGGCTGCAATGATGGTCATTCCGGTACATTCGGGCTAATCAGAATAGGTGTTGCAGCTAAATGCTGTTCAGCTGCACCTACAAGTAAGTTAGCTGAACAGCATTAGCCGTGGTTTTCAATGCCACTTTTCGGCCAAATACGAGGGCATGATTGTCATCGATATGACCTGCCGGATAGGCAAACGCTACCGGAAAATCGTATTCTTTAACTTTATCCCACACAATTTCTTCCACACTTTGGCCAAAAGCAGGGTCGTTGTCCTTCATGGCAGAGAAACCGCCGACAATAAGACCGCTCAATTTTTTTAGTTTTCCCGCACGCTTCAATGCCCACAGCATGCGATCGACAGAATAGTAAGCTTCACCAACATCTTCAATAAATAGAATCTTATTTTTGTAATTGACATCCGAATCAGATGCAAGCACAGAGAGTAAGATGGCTAAATTTCCGCCGACCAATTTTCCTCGGCCTTCACCTGCACGATTGGGATAGACGCGCTGCTCATAGCTATAATCCATATTATAACCAAATAAGGCATTTTTTAGCGTTTCCAAAGAGGCTTTTGTTCCCGTCTCAAAAGACTTGGGCATCTGTCCATGTATTGTGGCTACTTTAAAGTTCCGTTGAATATGACTATGCAATACCGTAATATCGCTAAAACCGACCAGCCACTTGGGCTGTTTTTCGAAGTTGGAGAAATCGATTTCATCGACAATCCGGACACAACCGTAGCCGCCCCTTGCGGCGAATACAGCCTTAATCGATGGATCGTCCAGTGCCCACTGCAAATCAGCTGCTCGTAAGCTGTCTTGTCCGGCAAACTGGTGGTACGATGTGCTGACAGTCGCTCCGACCACAACCTCCAATCCCCAGCTCTCCAATGTTTTGAGGCCTACATCAATAGATCCACGAATAAAACTCGCAGGACAGACGATCGCTACTTTATCGCCTACTTTCAGAAAATCAGGTATTTTGGACATCTTTTTATCGCTAATGATCAAACAACCGGAAGCACAAAGGCTAGACCCTAATAAAAAATTTATGGGAAAACTATGTGCTTATCCCTACAAATAAACGTAAATTTATCTGAGTTTTCTACCGCTATTTGGAATAATATTTTTGCGATTGTTTGATATGATACGCATTTATATTGCATATAAACAGCAATTTATCTAAGTTTGCCAAAGAAAACAAGTACACACTTTAATATCGTTCAAGCATTGAGTATTCTAGATAAAAAACGTTATACCATCACATCGGCATTACCGTATGCCAATGGTCCTTTACATATTGGACACCTTGCTGGAGCATACATCCCTGGGGATATCTTTGTCCGCTATTTGCGTCTAAATCAAAAAGATGTCGTTTATGTATGTGGTTCGGATGAGCATGGTGCGGCGATTACCATCCGTGCAAAAAAAGAGGGCATTACCCCGCAACAAATCATTGACAAATACAATCAACAAATTAAAGAAAGCTTTGAAGAGTTTGGGATTTCTTTCGATATATACCACCGTACGTCAGAACCTATACATCACCAGTTATCGCAGGATTTCTTCTTGAACCTTTACAACAAAGGCGAATTTGTCGAAAAATTTTCCGAACAGTACTACGATGAGGAGTACCACCAGTTTTTGGCCGACCGCTATATTACAGGTACTTGTCCAAATTGTAAGTCCGAAGGTGCCTATGGCGACCAATGTGAAAAGTGTGGCACATCCCTCAGCCCGACAGACCTGATCAATCCGATTTCGACATTGAGCGGAAAAACACCGGTATTGAAAGAAACAAAGCACTGGTACCTTCCTTTAGATAAATACCAACCATGGCTTGAAAAATGGCTGATCGAAGGAAAGAAAAATATCCTTAAATCCAACGTGTTTGGGCAATGCCAGTCTTGGCTTAAATCGGGTTTACAACCGCGTTCAATGACCCGTGATCTGGACTGGGGTGTCGATGTGCCGTTGGAAGAAGCACAGGGTAAAAAACTTTATGTCTGGTTGGATGCGCCTATCGGTTACATCTCTGCAACGAAACAGTGGGCATTAGACCATGGCAAAAACTGGGAGGACTATTGGAAAACACATGAAAACCCTGCCGATGATTCTACATTGATCCATTTTATCGGAAAAGATAATATTGTCTTCCACTGTATTATTTTCCCCGCTATTCTTCATGCGCACGGCGGTTACATTTTGCCTGAAAATATTCCGGCCAACGAATTCCTTAACCTGGAGGGCGATAAGCTGTCTACTTCTAGAAACCACGCGGTTTGGCTACATGAATATCTACAGGAATTCCCAAACAAACAGGATGAATTGCGTTATGTATTAACGTCTATATTACCAGAAACATCAGATGCTGAGTTTACCTGGAAGGACTTCCAGGCCCGTATAAACAATGAGCTGGTAGCTATCTTGGGCAACTTTGTGAACCGTGTTATGGTACTTTCCCACAAATATTTTGATGGTAGGGTATTGAGGGGAGCTGCATTGTCTACGGTAGACCAAGCGGTATTGGATGAATTAAAATCATATCCGGTTTCTATTAAATCTTCTTTAGAACAATTCCGTTTCCGCGAAGCTTTGGCAGAATTCATGAATGTTGCCCGCCTTGGCAATAAGTATCTTGCGGATGAGGAACCATGGAAAATCATCAAAACGGATGAAGAACGGGTTAAAACAATATTAAACGTAGCGGCACAGATCGTTGCGAACCTTGCTGTCCTTGCGCAGCCGTTTTTGCCTAAAACAGCAACCAAATTATTTGAAATGCTCAATTTTCCTCAGGGGAACTGGAATGACGCAGGTTCAGATGTGTTGATTGAGGTGGGGCATCAATTGGGTGAAGTACAACTGTTATTTGAAAAGATAACAGACGAACAGGTCGACTTGCAGCTTGATAAGCTTACAGCAGCGAAAGCAAAAAACCTAGCCGACAACGCCAAAGTTGCTCCTGCAAAAGAAAATATCAGCTTCGACGATTTTGTTAAAATGGATATCCGTGTCGGAACCATTACAGCAGCTGAAAAAGTTGCCAAAACAAAGAAATTATTGAAGTTGACCATCGATACGGGTATTGATACACGGACGGTAGTTTCGGGTATTGCAGAATTCTTTAGCCCTGAAGAAATTGTGGGCCGTCAGGTGTCCATATTGGTCAACCTTGAACCCCGGGAAATAAAAGGAATTATGTCGCAGGGAATGATCCTTATGGCAGAAGATGCCGATGGTAGACTGGATTTCGTCAAACCAGAGACAACAATTAAAGTAGGAAGTACGGTGCGTTAATAGCAAACGCCGGACATGTATAATAAAAGCCTGTTCGTGTGGACAGGCTTTTTTATAGGCTATTCTTGATAGGTACTTCGAGGCCACCACTTTGTGGTAGTAGCCTATCTTTTCTCCTTTAGCATAGTTCGCTGGTTAAAAGAATATGCTCTGCATACGTTTCTTAAAATCCTTTTCATCCAGATAATCGTAAACCGTGTCTCTCAGCTTTTTCAGGATCTCTGCTCGAGATTCGGCCACCACTTTTTTCTTCTTGGTGAGCACATTTGAAACCGGAGCATTTGTGATTTCCACCTTGGTTGCAAACATATTGACGTTCATACTTGGAATGGACACCCCCATGATTAGCCCTGGTAGCCCATGAATAAGTTCCGGACCACCCGGAACAGGAATTTGCCCCGCAAAAAAAGCAACCACATACACCGAATCTTGCACAATTCCATTCACTCTTCGACAGTCGTATCCGGCAATATTTCGATATTCGTCAGTATACTTCCATTTTACAGCAGGCAATGAATCTTTAAGTAAAAGTTGATCATCACCAAATGGAAGCAATTTGAGAAACTCCTGCTGTTGAAAATTGATATAAGTTTTTGAATCTGCAAGAATGGGCTGATATCGAGTGACACTGCGGTAACTCGGAGGATAGTCTTCCTGAATGGTCTCAAATAGAGTTTCATGATCGTAAAATTTTAACATATGATGGGTCACCACCTCTGTAGGGCCATTTTTGACGGCATTGTCGACCGTTAACTTGTCCCAGGTATCTAAATCTGGTTTGTTGAGGTAATTACGCTTCAAGAAGTTCTGCACATGAAACTTCCGTTCATAGGTCACTATTCCGCTGCTCGGAAAATAGGCATGCTGTGCTTGTGCCGTGCTCATGCACAGCAACAAAACCCAAATCATCAATTTCGTATAGTTACTCATTTGATATCTCCTTTCATCTGTAAATAATTTTATTTTTCCATCGACCAGATGGAGCTTATCAGAATTAAAATTCACCTTAACGCTGGACAAAAAAATGGATAATTTTATCATGGACGGTTCATTGATGTAAAATTGTAGATTACTTTTAGCATGCCATAACGGCGCAATACGTCGTTGCTCGTCTGAATAAATGACGTTCCGTTTTGATAACGGTACACGCCATTATTTTTATTTAAAATATCATTGACGAACACCTGCACTTCCAACGATTTATCTTTCAATAGTTTTTTGGAAACATAACCATTCATGTTCACAACGTTAATGGACTGTAAAGTTTTCGTAGCAGCCTGATAATTTTGATTGGTCGTTAAGGAGATTTTGAAATCTTTTGGCAGGTAATACGTGAGCTCGGAATAGGTCCTCAAAGTAAAAGTGGAACGATTTAACTCGGGCTGCAAATAGGAATTCATTTGCTGAACACCTGGCCTGATGGAAATATACAAATCCATCTTATTTGCCTTGTAGCGACTAAAACCGATATTCGGTGAAACACTCCACGTTTGATTTCTATTGAGCTTTGGCTCCTCGGTATACGATGATAGGTAACTAAATTGACTATTGTACTGTACCTGCATCCCGAGATTCATTTTCAGTCCCCATTTTTTTTGCAGGACAAAACTGTACCCACTACCACCATACATCCGCCAATTGTCCTTGTCAATATTAACATAGGAAATCTGCTGTGTACCTCTGTCCAAATCGTAGCGCACGCTATTGTTAATGCTATTCTTACCTTGATCGGCATTCACATAAAAATAGATGCTCTGATCTTTCAACTGCTTATAGTTGTTGTAATCAATTGAATACGAATTGTTAAAGCCGGCTTTTAGGTTTGGATTATCCAGATATTCAATAAGCGGCTGGGCGTTTTGTTTTAGGGGCTCTATCTGCGTCAAAGAAGGTTGACTGGTACGTCCGCTGTAACGGAAATTGATATTTTTACTTTTCGAGATTTTATAATTAACCGAGAAAACCGGATTAACTGACGTTTGATTGCGCTGTAATGCTGTATTTAGATTGTTATAGGTCCTCTTCACATCCTCAAAATCCACCCTATTGCTTACATTGACAGTCAACGTACTCGATTTGTAATTCAGCGAAGTATTCACTGCATTTTTCAAACTGGTGAAATCAAAATCATTTAATAGATTTTGATCTAGCACAGTATATTCACCTGTAACGGGATCTTTATCAAAAGACTGATTCAGCGTTTCCGATTTACTGCTGTTGAATGCATATCCAACGGCGGCAGTCATTCGTTTTGACAAGGGCTCCGAATAAGTTACTGAGGCACTGTAGGTATTGTTGGCCAGCTTATCATTTTTAAATTGATCAATCAGGGTCGTATCACCTGAACTTTGAAAGATGTTTTCAGAGAAATATTGGATTTTGGAACGATTCTGATCCGTATTTGCACTCATATTAAAGGTGATAGAACGGCGCTCTTTTCTGAAGCGGCGTGTTAACATCGCATTGACGTTAAATCGATCCTGATCACCAGTCAAATCATTTTTTGATGTCGTCTTTGTGATCAAGACTCCATCCAATGTACGTTGATCAGCATCAGAAAAAGAGAAATTATCACGGCTCGATTTCACAAATCCCATATTAACGGTCAAATCGGACATCGAATCCAACTTCAAATCATACCTCAAGTTAGCGGTATTGGATTTACTTTCGTTCTCCGACCGCGTCACGTTATTGTCTACCTGCGCCCGCTCAGGCAGATTGTTTTGCGCATTGTAGGTACTGGTGTTACCTACACGGATCTGATTACGCTTAAAGTTGACATTGATCTTGTGCTTATCATCTTTGGTTTTATCGGAATAGCTAGCTCCCATATTGATCGCTCGAGGTACTCCTCCACCAGAATACGTACCGTCCCAGTCGCCATCAGAACCGTCGCCACCCGAGGTAATCATAATACCTCCACCTTCCATCACCTGTACATTGCTGCTTCCCCCAACGCCATATTTCTGGCTATCTTCAAAGCCCAGTCCGACCATACCGTCATTGGCAAGAATGCCATACGCGGCAATTTTTTGCGAACCTTTAAACTTATTGAACATCACTTTACCGCCGTAATAGTGATCCGTACCCGCTCCGGCAACAGCTTGCCCAAATAGTCCCTTCTTCTTATCTTCTTTGAGTTTGATATCAATGGTCTGCGTGCGCTCCCCATCATCTACCCCCGTTCGAACGGCGAGGTCTGATTTCTTTTCATAAACCTGCACTTTACTGACCATATCGGACCGAATATTCTTAGTAATTAACGTGGGATCATCACCGAAGAACTCCTCCCCATCGAGCAGTACTTTTTTCACTTCTTTGCCCTGAGCGGTAATCTTGCCAGATCCATCCATCGTAATACCGGGCAATACTTTTAACAGGTCCTCAACTTTGGCATCCTTATCAACTTTGAAACTACCGGCATCGTATTCGATGGTGTCCCCTTTAATAACCACCGGAATTTTGCCATTCACCTGCACCTCCTCCAATAGTAGGGCTGCTTTGGATAGTTTAACCAATCCAATGTCTGAGTCTCCGGCAGTGACTTGGATATCCCTTACCAAATCTGCATATTGGGGATAGGAAACGACCATTTTATAAGTTCCTGTATCCAGATTTGCGAGTTGGAACGTTCCATTTTCTTTTGTCCGACCAAAGGTAATCAAGACCGAATCTTTGGGGTTAAGCAGTGCGATTGAAGCCTGATGTAGTTTTGCAAGATCCTTGCCATCCACAACCGAACCCGAAAGCTTATGCTGTGCATAGGATTTCGTACTTAGGATAGCTAGCAAAAGAAACAAAACTAGGGAATAGGTTAGTTTCATAAATTAACGTTTATATATTGTCAGGTAAATATACCGCTAATACTACGGAAAATTCGTAAAATAATGTTAAATAATTATATAATTAAAAAGACCTTAAATTTTGAAAAAATGATTAGCTTAAAACACTGTATTCCAAAAATATAATGATAAAAAAAAGAGGCCTGACAAATAAGTCAGGCCTCCATTAAAAATGAAAAAAATATTTTATATCCTTTAATCTACATTTAAGTTCAATTCTTTTTCCTTATTGATTAAATGGGCAATACTCGTATCATTCAATATCTGCAACATGGCATTTCTTACCTCAACGAATGTATCGCGTATGCCACAGGCATGCTCTTGGGTACACTCCTCGCAGGAGCGGTAGAAATTTAAACTCACACAAGGCAGCAACGCGATGGGTCCATCGATCAAGCGCATAACCTGCGATAAGAAAACATCCTCTGGCGCCTTATTGAGGCTATACCCGCCCCCAGCACCTTTCTTGCTATAGAGAATTCCGGCATTTCGCATTTCGAGCAGAATCTGTTCCAAAAATTTCTTGGGAATATTCTCTTCCTGCGCAATCTTTACGATTTGCATAGGCTCATTACCGTAGTTACGACCAAGCACCATCAGTGCCTTTATTGCATATTTTGTTTTTTTGGAAAGCATACTTTATTAACCCCCTGTTGAATCGCAAATTTACGTTTTTTATTCAATAGAATAAAACCCTCACCATTTCATGGGTAGACCAGCTATAATCACCCAAGCGAGTTTCACCTCGCTATACTGGAAACGTATCTACTGCCTTTTTTTATTGCCCCAATACCGCAGTGATAGGTTTTCCAATACTGCCATTTGGTTCGGTAATGTGCAAAAGTGCTGCAATTGTAGGTGCAATATCCACAATATGTACCTCTGTATTGGATACGCCAGGCTTGATGCCCCAGCCCATAAATACCAAAGGAATATGGGAATCGTATGCAGACCAGGTACCATGGGTTGTACCTGTTGAGCGAGGCGTACCATCGTACCATTGTGGTTCGCAAACAATCTGGATAGCACCACTGCGCTTAAAGTTATAACCATTGATCATTTTTTCCCGAATAGGCGCTGGAATCATCAGGCTTTCACCCTTCTCCATATCAGCAACATAGGCCACCCCTTCAGTATGACGAAGCTCGCGAATGATGGTCTCTTTTATTTTATCGCGATCCAATTGTAAAGAATCAATCAACTGATTGTTTAAATGAACCTGATAGTTCATCATGCTTTTTACAAGCTTCTCTTGTCCAAATTTATCTTTAAGCGTCTTATTAAGACCTGTGATAATCTGACGGGAGTAGAAATAACCACCATTGCCTTTCATATCCATAAAGAATCTTGAGTTATAAGAAGCGCCATGGTCTGCTGTCATAAAGAACGTATAGTTACCCTTGCCCACGGTGTTATCCAGGTATTTGAAGAATTCGGCAAGTTGTTTATCAAGTTGCAGATACATATCTTCAATCTCCACGGCTGTCAATGAATAGCGGTGTCCTACGTAATCTGTAGCAGAGAGACTCACACAAAGAAAATCGGTATTGTTAGTTGGGTTATTACCCATCTGTTCATTTTTGATTGCCTCCATGGCCATATCCAATGTAAACTGATTGCCCATTGGCGTGGTTTTGATCAGCTCATAGCCCTCGTCTTTCATCAATTTGGAAGTGGCGCGAGGTAGCGTGGGTTTCTCTTCACCCGGATATTTGCCTTCATAGATATTGTCATCTGCAATACTGTTGGCAGCGTATGTACTGATGTCGTACATCGGCTTCCAGTCGCCTTTCAGATATTTCTCAGCTAATTTTTTCTTATTGAAGTCCACCACCCATTTTGGAAGTTTGTCCATGTAGAAATTGGACGTAATCCAATCACCGGATTTTGCTTCAAACCAATAGGCCGCATCCGCAAAATGCCCTGCCGGCAAAATCCCTCCGCGGTCTTTAATCGCAATACCGATGACTTTGGATTTAAAGTTAGAGGCTAATTTCAATTGGTCGGTTACAGTAGATGCAAGCAAATTGCGTGGAGACTGTTGCCCCTCCTTTGCGGTAGTACCTACACCGACTACATTGTCGTCCTGCGTACAATACATATTCTTTCCGGTCTGTTCTTCAATCCAGTCGTTACCCGCAATCCCATGTATGGAGGGAACGGATCCTGTATAGACCGAACTGTGCCCAATAGCCGTATAGGTCGGGATATAATTAATCAATGTATTTTCGCAGGAGAACCCTTCTTTCAAAAGTCGTTTGAAACCATCATTGCCATATCGATCGGCAAAACGATACAAATAATCCCACCGCATTTGGTCCACCATCAGGCCGACAACCAATTTTGGTTTTTCCGGCTGCTGCGCCATGGACGAAAGCGCTGCTATTCCAAGGACGACGCTTAAAAAAAATCTTTTAATCATAATCGTATTAAGTATTAAACTATTTGTTTTATCAATTTCACAGGCTAAAGTAGGGTTTAATCTTTTAAATGTGCTTTTAAAAATTGCCCTGTATAAGAATCTTTACATTGAATTAGTTCTTCGGGAAGACCCGCAAAAACGAGTTTACCGCCTTTATTTCCGCCTTCAGGACCAATATCAATGACCCAGTCGGCCGATTTAATCATATCCATATTGTGTTCAATCACCAAGATACTGTTCCCTAAAGCAATCAATGCATCAAATGATTTCAAGAGCTTTTTGATATCCTGAAAATGCAAGCCTGTCGTTGGCTCATCAAAGATAAAGAGTGTCTTCTTGCTATTATTTCCTTTGATTAAGAAAGAAGCGAGCTTGATCCGTTGGGCTTCACCTCCCGATAGGGTACTCGACGATTGACCGAGTTTAACATAGCCCAGTCCGACATCCTGTAGAGGCTGCAGTTTGGCCAATATTTTAGGCTGGTCTGCAAAGAATATGATCGCTTCATCAACACTTAGCTCGAGAACATCTGCGACCGACTTATTTTTGTACTGTACATCAAGTACAAACTGCTTAAATCGTTTTCCACCACAGGCCTCACAGGGTAAAACAATATCAGCCATAAATTGCATTTCAATTTTAACTTCGCCTTCACCCTGGCAGACATCGCATCGTCCACCTTCAACATTAAATGAAAATGCAGCAGGTTTCAATCCGGCAGCTTTAGCTGGTGCCTGACTGGCATATAAAGCCCTGATTTCATCCCAAGCTTTCACATACGTGACCGGATTGGACCTCGACGAACGGCCAATCGGGTTTTGATCGACCATTTCAACTTGTTCAACTCGGGCAATATCTCCCTCAATCGCATCATAAATACCCGTTTGTTCCCCGGAGTAATTGCCAATAGACTTCTGCAATGCAGGATAAAGGATACGCTTCACCAACGAGGTTTTACCGGATCCCGAAACACCGGTGACGACAGTGAACGTATTTAATGGAAATTGTACATCAATTCCCTGCAAATTATTTTCATGGGCACCCTTAATGGTAACGCTATTGGTCCACGAACGGCGTTTCTTAGGGACTTCAATCCGGCTTTTTCCACTCAGGTATTGACCGGTCAAGCTTTTACCATCCTTTAGAATCTGCTGATAGGTACCCGCAAAGACCATCTCACCGCCATGAATACCTGCTTCAGGTCCGATGTCAATCAGATAATCCGCAGATTCCATCATCTCTTGCTCATGTTCGACTACAACCACGGTGTTACCCACATCGCGAAGTGATTTCAGTACAGAAATCAGGCGCTGTGTATCACGCGGATGGAGACCGATACTTGGTTCGTCCAATACATAAATAGAACCTACAAGCGAACTTCCCAAGGAAGTCGCCAGATTGATTCGCTGCGACTCTCCACCTGAAAGCGTATTTGAAAGCCGATTCAAGGTTAGGTAACTTAATCCAACATCGCACAAAAATTGCAATCTGTTATTAATTTCAGCCAGCAGTCTTTTGGCAATGACCAGTTCATTACCCACCAGTGGCAAATTTTTAAAGAATTCCAGCGCCTCTTCTAAAGGCATCAATACAACATCTGTGATGGATTTTCCGCCAACTTTCACGTAAGTCGCATCCTTCCGTAATCGTGTGCCACGGCAGTCTGGGCAATCTGTCTTCCCACGATAGCGAGATAACATCACCCGGTATTGAATTTTATAGGTCTGGGATTCGAGCTCTTCAAAGAACTGCGTAAGACCAGCAAAATATTTATTTCCTGTCCACAAGAGCTCCTTTTGCGCCTTAGTCAGATCCATGTAGGCACGATGTATCGGAAAATCGAACTTTAATGAACTTTTAACAAGCTTTTGTAGCCACTCGCCCATTTTCTCTCCTCGCCAAGGTGCTATTGCGCCGTCGTACACCGACCGGCTTTTGTCGGGAATAACAAGATCGGGATCAATACCAATGATTTTACCGTAACCTTCACATCGGCGACAGGCACCATAAGGGTTATTAAAACTGAAGAAATTGGGAGTAGGCTCTTCAAATGTTATTCCGTCGAGTTCAAATTTATGGGAGAAATGATGGCGCTGACCATTTTCTTCCATATAGAGTTCACCCTTACCTTCGAAAAAACCAGTTTGGATAGAATCAGAAAGTCGATTTACCGTATCATCATCCTGTTCAATACGCACGCGGTCGACAACAATAAGCACTTCTCCATCTTGGAGGTCCTTATTGGCGATGGCCTTGTCCTCTATCACAGCTTCAACTTTCTGCATACGATCTCCGTAGAAAATACGCACAAAACCTTTCTGCAAGAGTAGAGAAAGTTCTTCCTTTAACTTACGCCCATGAGAGGGAATGAGCGGAGCAAGAAGCGTCACAGTGGTATCATCGCCTAAATTCAGCGCAAAATCCACCACTGAGCTCACACTGTCTTTCGTCACTTCACGACCGGATATAGGAGAAATTGTCTTTCCGATACGGGCATATAACAACTTCAGATAGTCATAGATCTCCGTCGATGTGCCTACCGTCGAGCGGGGGTTGGAGGTAATGACACGTTGCTCAATGGCAATTGCTGGAGCAATACCTTTGATGTAATCCACCTCCGGTTTGTTCATCCGCCCCATAAATTGTCTGGCATAGGAAGAGAGACTTTCGACATAGCGTCGTTGGCCCTCAGCATAAAGCGTATCAAAGGCTAAGGAGGATTTTCCTGAGCCCGACATTCCAGTGATAACAACTAGTTTATTTTTAGGGATATCAACGTCAATATTCTTTAAGTTATTAACTCTTGCTCCCTTTATCTGAATATATTCTTTTGGAGTATGCTCCACCTGTTTACTCATAATAATCCTTATCTCACACAAAGTTACGTATTATGGCTGATTATATTCCTGCGAATTAAAAAGCAGTTCGGTTTTCTTTAGTACATAAAAAAGCCATCGAATAAAATATTCGATGGCCTTTTTATGTATAATGTCCTACTATTGACTATTGAAATTTCTTCGCGTTAACTTTACGCTCGTTTTCAGTCAAATAGATTTTACGTAGACGCATTGATTGTGGTGTCACCTCAATATACTCGTCGGCTTGAATATACTCCATACATTCTTCCAATGAGAATTTGATTGCCGGTGCAATACGGGTGTTGTCATCAGAACCAGAAGCACGCATATTTGTCAACTGTTTTCCTTTTGTCACGTTGATTGTTAAATCATTGTCACGGATGTGCTCACCTAAAATTTGTCCCTCGTATACATCCACACCTGGATCTACGAAGAAACGACCACGGTCTTGTAATTTATCGATGGAGTAAGCAGTTGTTGAACCTGTATCCAAAGAGATCAATACACCGGCCAAACGACCAGGAATTGTACCTTTCCAAGGCTCATAACCTTTCAAACGGTGCGCCATAACAGCTTCACCCGCTGTTGCTGTCAATACGTTGTTACGTAAACCGATGATACCACGTGAAGGAATTGAGAACTCAAGATGTTGCATATCCCCTCTAGCTTCCATAATCAACAACTCACCTTTACGTTGCGTAACCAACTCAATTACTTTTCCTGAGACATCAGAAGGTACATCAACAACCAGTTCTTCGATTGGCTCACATTTTTGTCCATCGATTTCTTTGATGATAACTTGTGGCTGGCCTACTTGCAACTCATAACCCTCACGACGCATTGTTTCGATCAATACGGACAAGTGAAGGATACCACGTCCGTATACCAACCAAGCATCTGGAGATTCCGTAGGAACTACGCGTAGTGCTAAGTTTTTCTCCAGCTCTTTTTGTAAACGATCGTAGATGTTACGTGATGTAACCAATTTACCTTCTTTACCGAAGAAAGGCGAGTTATTGATCGTGAACAACATGTTCATTGTTGGTTCATCAATGCTGATAACTTCCAATTGCTCCGGATTTTCGAAATCTGCGATTGTATCACCGATATCGAAACCTTCAATACCTACTACAGCACAGATATCACCTGCATGTACTTCAGATACCTTAATACGGCCCAGGCCTTCAAATACCTGTAGCTCTTTAACTCTTGATTTTACAACTTTTCCGTCGCGTTTCACCAAAGAAACCGGCTGATTTTCTTTGATTGTACCACGAGCCACACGACCGATAGCGATACGTCCGACGAAAGTTGAGTAATCCAATGATGTTACCTGCATCTGCAAAGTACCTTCAGATACTTCTGGAGCAGGGATATATTTGATGATAGCTTCCAATAAGTCAGTGAAGTCTTCGGTACGATTTTTCCAGTCTGTAGACATCCATCCTTGTTTTGAAGAACCATATAATACCGGGAAATCCAATTGTTCTTCAGTAGCTCCTAAGTTGAAGAATAAGTCAAAAACATGTTCGTATACTTCTTCAGGACGACAGTTTTCTTTATCGACTTTATTGACAACAACGATAGGTTTAATACCCAAGCCTAAAGCTTTACCTGTAACGAAACGTGTTTGAGGCATTGGACCTTCAAAAGCATCTACCAATAGTACTACCCCATCGGCCATCTTCAATACACGTTCAACCTCACCACCGAAATCGGCGTGACCTGGTGTATCGATGATATTGATTTTAACACCTTTATATGTTACTGATACGTTCTTAGATACAATAGTGATCCCGCGCTCACGCTCTAAATCATTATTGTCTAGGATTAATTCACCAGCATTTTCATTTTCTCTGAATTGATTGGTAAAATATAAAATTTTGTCTACAAGCGTAGTTTTACCGTGGTCGACGTGAGCGATGATCGCAATGTTTCTAATGTTTTGCATTGAGCAAGAATATTTTTATAAAATTTTAGGGTGCAAAGATAAACATTTTGCACCACAAAATTTATAACTATGTGTATTTTATTTAATTACACCTAATTCTTTACCTACTTTGGTAAAGGCGGCGATTGCTTTATCCAGGTGAGCAACTTCATGTCCTGCCGAAATCTGCACACGGATACGAGCTTTTCCCTGAGGTACAACAGGATAGTAAAAACCGATCACATAAATTCCCTCGTCTAACATCTTGGATGCGAATTCCTGCGCTAATTTTGCGTCATACAGCATCACAGGCACGATTGGATGGAAACCTGGTTTGATATCAAATCCAGCAGCTGTCATTTTTTCACGAAAATAAGTTGTATTGGATTCCAATTTATCGCGCAGTGCCGTTGTCTCACTCAGCATATCCAAGACCGCTACAGAAGCCCCTGCAATTGCGGGTGCTAAAGTATTCGAAAATAAATAGGGACGTGAACGCTGACGTAACAAATCGATGATTTCTTTTTTGCCAGAAGTGAAACCACCAGAAGCACCGCCTAGCGCCTTACCCAACGTACCTGTAATGATATCTACGCGATCAATCACGTTGAAAAGCTCGTGTGTACCACGTCCAGTTGCTCCGATAAAACCGGTACAATGCGATTCATCGATCATCACGAGCGCCTGGTATTTATCTGCTAGATCACAGATCTTATCCAGTGGAGCGACAGATCCATCCATCGAAAATGCGCCATCTGTAACAATGATTTTATGTCGAGCGCCGGACGCAGCCTGCAATTGTGCTTCCAAATCAGCCATATCTGCATTTTTATAGCGGAAACGTTGTGCTTTACACAAACGAACACCGTCAATGATAGAGGCATGATTTAATTCGTCAGAAATGATCGCATCCTCAGCCCCAAATAACGGCTCAAATACACCACCATTCGCGTCGAATGCTGCTGCATATAAAATAGTATCTTCTGTTCCGAGAAACGTAGAAATTTTTGCTTCTAACTCTTTATGCACATCTTGGGTACCACAGATAAAACGTACGGAAGACATTCCATAACCGTGGGTATCAATCGCCTTCTTAGCAGCTTCAATTACTTTTGGGTGCGAAGACAGACCCAAATAATTGTTCGCACAAAAATTGACAACTTCTTGTCCTGTACTCACTTTGATGTCTGCTCCTTGGGGGGTAACGATCACGCGCTCTTGTTTATACAATCCCGCTTCTTTGATTGCTTCCAATTCCTTTGCTAAAACTGGTTGTAATGTTGTGTACATAATTCGATTTTAATTTTTTGTACAATATTACAGTTTTTTCATTGGAATAACTTGTGTTACCTTCCCAGATGAACGTTATTCACGGAGAATTTATCCCAAATCAATGATTTGGTAATATTAAACCGATTGCATAAAATGCGCTTTTGTCCCCGCTCTGCAGCGCCAATAAAAAAAACACGAACAAGCGTAAAAGCCATCGTGTAACAAAAGGTCTTATGTTTCTTAAAAGTAATTTCTTATCGCTCCTAAAAGCAATTAAATTACTGAAAGCAGAGGGATAGGTTATTCGTATCGGAGCGCATCGACCGGATCCAGTTTAGATGCTTTTGAGGCTGGGTAATAACCCGACAACATACCAACGAGTCCACATACCGCAAAGCCCATAATAATCGCTCCCCACGGTATTATAAAAGATGTACCGAGCTGCAGGGCTAGGATATTACCGATCAGAATACCTATAAAAATTCCGGCAACACCACCGATCATGCAAATCACAATGGCTTCCATCAAAAATTGTTTACGGATAACACTCGGTGTTGCACCGATTGCCTTACGTATGCCGATCTCACGTGTCCGCTCGGTGACCGAAACAAGCATAATATTCATCAATCCGATTGAAGCCCCTACAAGGGTGATAAAGGCAATCACTACAGCTCCTAAAGTGACCATTGCCATATTCTGCATCAGCATCTGGGCAACCGCATCGGACTTGGTAATTTCAAAATCGTTGGTTTGCCTGGAGGCCAATCCACGAATATTTCTAAACACGATAGTAGCTTCGCCAATGGCCGCTTCCAATCGCATCGGATCGTTGGAAGAAACCGTGATCACATAGGACGGCTCGGCACCCTGCATCACCGACCTTGCCTTGATCAGCGGAATAAAACATGCCCTATCTCCCCCCATCCCCGCAGAGGAACCTTTACTTTTTAATACCCCGATAACCAAATAACGGATATTGTTAACGGTAATAAACTGCCCCACGGGATCAATGATTTCATTGAAAAGCATTTTACTGACTTCACTGCCGATGATAATAACACCACTGCCGGTTTCTACCTCCCTAGTGGAAAAATTACGGCCTTCGCTGATAACATAACCCGAGGTCTGTAGATAATTTTCATCGGTACCTATCAGGCCGATATTGGGGTTTGTCTTTTTGGATTGAAATTTTGCAGTCGTAGTCCAGCTCACATTGGCACTAACTGATGTCAACGCATTAAAGTGAAAATCTTGTTTAAATCGAGCGGACTGCGCATAGGTTATATTAGCGAAGACTTTGGAGCGCGTCCCCTCATTCCCGATGCGAACATTGAGCCCCCGGTTGCGGATGTTAAAAGAGTTTGACCCCATCGATGAAAAGGAATCTGTCAGGGAATTCTTCATGGCATCTATCGAGGTCAGCACCCCTATAAGAGCCATCATTCCTATGGCAATAATCAGTGCTGTCAAAAATGTGCGCAGCTTATTTCCTACAATAGACTGTAGTGCAAGCTTGACATTCTCAACATAAGACATTTTTACGGCCATAAAGCTAATATTAGGATTTGTAGGGATGAAAATACTGTAATTCCCGCACAAAACCAAAAAGGCAATTTACTGCTATGGAATAAATTGCCTTTTTGGCCGTGACCGCAGCTATGCTTGCTAGCGGATTATGCCGATTTTGCGGCTGTTACAATTCTTAATGAATTCTTTTCCATGTCTCTGTACGTCCGAGCAGGCTCACGCCCATATAGCCCCTGATATCAAGCTTATCCCCCTTAAGCGTCATCTTACAGCTATATGTTTTGCCTGATTTGGGGTCATAAATCTTTCCGTCAACATAGGTACTGCCATCTTTTTCAAAATTGGTCAAGATCTCCAGGCCTTGTACATTTCTGCCCTGTAGTGCTTTATCGGGATTTTTTATATCTTTCTTTGGCTGACCTGCTTCGTTGTTTGGAAATTTGAGCCAATACAGTTTACCAAAAAACTTATCGCCTTTTTTGTAAATTTCAACACGGCCTTCGCCACTTGGATTTTCCCATTTTCCGATGATGGGATCTGTTTGCGCAAATAATGTTACTGTAATCAGCAACATTAGGAATGACATCATAATTTTCTTCATGGGTTTATTATTTTTATGAGCATGTGAAGCTCTGTATAAATTCTTTATAAATAAAGATAAGAAATATTTACTATGCCCGCATATATTCAATATAAAACTACAGCTAGTTACCAATAAAAAATGATTATCCGATTCAGCCGCTAACCCGTATAAAAAGCCTTTTCTTCGCAATACCCAGAATTCATTCGATAAATAAAGTTTGGCATTGGGTTTGCAACATTATAATCATATTATTTCTTTTTTAACTATTTACATAAATTAGCACATATTATGAAATTTATTATTAGTCTTCTACTTACCGGGTTGGTCGTGGCAGTTGCCTGCTGGCTTGTCCCGGGCGCTCATGTTGCTGGATTTGGCTGGGCCATTGTTACCGGACTTGTGATTGGATTTGTCAACGCAACTGTAGGATCGATTTTACGGTTATTTACGTTCCCGTTAAATTGGCTAACGCTGGGTTTAGTATCCTTTATTATTACTGTATTGATGGTTCTGCTGTCAGATTGGCTACTCGGTTCAAAATTTGATGTAGATGGCTTTTGGACTGCCGCGCTATTTGCCATCGTCGTTGCCCTATTAGAAATGATTGTTGGTAGTATATCAAAAGATTAAAATACATTATATTACGTAGTTGAAGGTGTTCAAATCAATTGATATGAACGCCTTTTTTATTTCTTATTCTTAACCTCAGCCTATTAATACCACATCCCTATCTGCAATCCGCTCGCTATTTACGGCAGAAATCGTTAAATTTAATTTTTAAAAAGAAACGCTAATATATGTGTGAACACAACCACGAGCATAGCAATGCCACACACGAGCACTCCTCCACCACAGAGGAGCAGCCTTGGTGGATTGCACAGAGCAAGTTGCTCATCGCTCTTTTCATCCTGCTTACTTTACTTCTACTGAAATATGCTTTCAAGATCACTCTTCCGTCGGGAATCAGTTTGGCCTTAAATAGCATCGCTTACCTGCTTGCGGGAATACCCGTTATCCTGATGGCTTTCCGTAAGGCAAAAAGGGGGGATATTTTTAATGAATTCTTTTTGATGACTGTGGCGACCTTAGGTGCATTCGCTATTGGAGAATTTGAAGAAGGTGTTGCGGTGATGGTATTCTACCAAATCGGAGAATGGTTTCAGGACACCGCCGTAGACAATGCCAAAAAATCGATCAAATCACTATTGGATATCCGTCCCGATACTGTGACTGTAGTGCGAAATGGACAACAACAACAAGTAAATCCAAAAACTGTCTTACCTGGCGACACCATCTTGGTAAAAGCAGGCGAAAAGGTGGCCCTTGATGGTAAGTTAAACACAGAGAAGGCCACATTTAATACCGCGGCTTTGACGGGAGAGAGTAAACCTGACACAAAATATAGGGGTGAAACGGTTTTTGCGGGGATGATTAATTTGGAAACGGTTGTGGAAATCGAGGTCTCCAACAAATTTGAGGATAGCAAGTTGAGCAAAATTCTCGAAATGGTACAAGATGCTACAGCACGTAAATCCAAAACGCAGTTGTTTATTGCCAAATTTGCTAAAGTATATGTCCCCATAATCTTTGGCCTTGCTCTATTGGTACTTATTGTGCCCCTATGCTTTGTGCAAGACTATAGTTTTAAGGACTGGTTCTATCGGAGTTTGGTCTTCTTGGTGATTAGCTGCCCCTGTGCGCTGGTTGTTTCTATCCCCTTGGGGTATTTTGGAGGCATAGGCTTAGCCTCCCGAAACGGAATATTATTTAAGGGAGGCAACTTCCTCGATGCCATTACCGCAGTTGATACTGTAGTAATGGATAAAACAGGTACACTCACAGCGGGGGTATTTGAAGTAACGGAGGTTGTTGCAGTCAATGGAGATCCCCAAGAATTATTGGATTATGCAAAAGCAATAGAGGTACATTCCACACATCCCATTGCAAAGGCGATAGCCAGCTATAATCCAGGCAGCACAGCCCTAAAAACGGAAAATATTCAGGAAATTGCAGGTCATGGACTTTGTGCTACGGTGAATGGAAAGCAAACACTAGCAGGCAACAGCAAGCTATTGGACAAATATAACATTAGCTACCCGGATGATTTGAGGAAAATGGTATATTCCATTGTGATGCTTGCCATCGACGGCAAATATGCAGGTTATATAACTGTTGCAGACCGGATTAAACCAGGATCGAAGGCCGTTATTCAGGCGATGCGTGCGGAAGGTCTTTATACAGTCATGTTATCTGGCGATAAAACAGCGGTAGTAAACGAGGTAGCCAAAGAGCTGGGACTGAACGAGGCCTATGGTGACCTCCTCCCCGAGGATAAGGTTAGCCATGTACAACAACTGCTCGATCAGGGGCGCCATGTTGCCTTTGCCGGTGATGGTGTGAATGATGCACCAGTAGTTGCGTTAGCACAGGTAGGCATCGCAATGGGTGGACTGGGTGCTGATGCGACAATAGAAACAGCTGATATTGTCATCCAGAACGATGAGCCCAACAAGATCTTATCGGCTATAAAAATCGGAAAAATAACCCGCAATATTGTCTGGCAGAATGTAATCTTGGCAATGGGCGTAAAGGTCATTGTTTTGATCCTTGGTGCCGGTGGTGTTGCAACACTTTGGGAAGCGGTTATAGCGGATGTCGGAGTCGCACTCTTGGCGATTTTAAATGCTATCCGAATACAGCATAAAAAAGTATAGCAATGAAGTTATCCAAAAAATCAGATGGTAACAGTTATACAAATTAGATCGTTGAAAAATATTGTGGTCGAATACACCCATAATTAAAAAAAAGTGGGGCTGTCCAACGTTGAACAGCCCCGCTTCCTATGTTTCACCCATGATCTACATCAGATCGCAGAAATTTTAATCCCGCCAAGCCTTGTACGCATTGATCAGTCCATTGGTAGAAGAATCGTGGCTTGACACCCTGTTGTCATCATTTAATTCCGGAAGGATTTGATTGGCCAACTGTTTACCTAGTTCAACGCCCCATTGATCAAAACTATAAATATTCCAGATCACACCTTGGACAAAGATCTTGTGTTCATAAAATGCAACAAGTCTTCCCAATGTACGTGGCGTCATTTTTTTCAATAAAATGGAATTCGTTGGGCGATTCCCCGAAAAAACTTTATAAGCTTTAAGTGCTTCTATATCTTGATCTGATTTCCCAGCCTTCTTGAGTTCGGCAACCACTTCTTCCGCTGTTTTACCATTCATTAGCGCCTCGGTCTGCGCAAAAAAATTGGACAGCAACAATTGATGATGATTTCCAATAGGATTAAGACTATTCGCAGGCGCAATAAAATCGCATGGTATCAACTTAGTCCCCTGATGGATTAATTGATAGAACGCATGCTGTCCGTTTGTACCAGGCTCACCCCAGATAATTGGGCCAGTCTGATAGTGCACTTGTTCGCCATTCCTATCGATATATTTTCCATTACTTTCCATATCACCTTGTTGGAAATAGGCAGCAAAACGGTGTAGGTATTGATCGTACGGAAGAATTGCATGGCTTTCTGCTTGGAAAAAATTATTGTACCATACACCAAGCAACGCCAATATGACCGGAATATTGGATTCAAAAGAAGTTTCTTTGAAATGAACATCGGCATCGTAGGCACCTTTTAGTAGCTCCTCAAAACGATCAAAACCTATTGCCAGACTGATAGAAAGACCTATTGCTGACCAAAGCGAATAACGCCCGCCAACCCAGTCCCAAAATTCAAACATATTTTGGGTATCTATTCCAAAGCTTTGTACTGCTTGTGTATTGGTGCTCAATGCCGCAAAATGCTTAGCGACGTCTTGTTCAAGAGCGCCACTTGCCAAAAACCAGTCTTTGGCTGTATGGGCATTGGCCATCGTTTCCTGTGTGGTGAACGTCTTTGAAGCAATCAGGAACAACGTGGTTTCAGGATCTACAGCTTTCAAAGTTTCAGCAATATGTGTCCCGTCCACATTGGAAACAAAATGTACATTTAAGTGTGTTTTATAAGCCTTAAGGGCCTCTGTTACCATTACGGGACCGAGATCTGAACCACCAATCCCGATATTGACCACATCGGTTATCGCTTTGCCCGTATATCCTTTCCAATGACCAGATAGGATATTTTCTGTAAAAGCTCTCATCTGCGCCAATACACGTTTAACATCAGGCATCACATCTTGACCATCCACGAAAATGGGTTGATCAGACTGGTTCCGCAAGGCCGTGTGTAACACGGGCCTATTCTCGGTAACATTAATACGCTCGCCCGAAAACATCGCCTCTATTGCCTCAGAAAGACCGCATTCCTCAGCCAGACGCACCAAAAGTGCTCTCGTATCTTCCGTAATGCTATTCTTGGAATAATCTAAAAGAATGTCTTCAAATGCTATTGAAAATTTATCGAAGCGTGCAGAATCCTCTGCAAAAAGTTGGCGTAGATCTTTTAAATCATTACTATATGGCCCAAATAAAGATCCAAAATGCTGGGTAAGATCCTTAAAGGCTTGCGTCTGTGTAAAGTTAATTTTTGGAAACATCTGTTCTTACTAAAATATTTGTTTTAAACATCAATAAGAGCCTTCTAGATCGCTATAATACACGGAGTGTAGCTCCTCAAATGAAGGTTTATTCTGCTGTCAATACCAAAACTAAAAAAAAAAGGTCACATATCCCTATTTACCAACGGATATTCAACGTTAAGTTCTTGATAGGGGCATGAATTTATTAATTAAAATTTATACTTTAGCGGATATGACAAAAGAACAAATTCAAGACTTGAGGGATCGTGTGACTTCCCTGAGGAGGCATCTTTGACATCGATGCACGCAAAGAAGAAATAGAAAGAGATCAAGCGATTACGCTTGAAGCAAGTTTTTGGGATGATTCCAAAGCGGCAGAGAAAATACTTCTGGCCATAAAAAACCAAAAGGTATGGACAGACCACTTCGACGAAGTTGCAGCGGCGGTTGAAGACGCCTATGTCATGTATGAATTCTACCAATCGGGCGATGCGAGCGAAAAGGAAGTGGACGACCAATATCAACTCGCTTTAGAAAAAGTCGAGGAGCTAGAATTTAAAAATATGCTTAGTGCTGAAGAAGATCAGCTGGATGCAATCTTACAGATTACTGCCGGTGCAGGCGGTACTGAAAGCTGCGACTGGGCTGCCATGCTGATGCGGATGTATATTATGTGGGGTGAGAAAAACGGTTATAAAGTAACCGAGCAAGATTCTCAGGAAGGTGATGTAGCCGGCATCAAGAGTGTTACTCTTCAGATATCGGGTGATTTTGCTTACGGCTACCTCAAGGGAGAAAACGGTGTACATAGGCTCGTCCGGATTTCCCCATTTGATTCCAACGCAAAACGCCACACCTCTTTTGCATCAGTCTATGTCTATCCCTTGATCGATGATAATATTGAGATCGATGTGAAAGATTCTGAAATTGAATGGGATACTTTCCGTTCTGGTGGTGCAGGTGGGCAGAATGTAAATAAAGTGGAAACCGCAGTTCGATTACACCACAAGCCCACGGGTATTATTATTAAGAATCAGGAATCCAGATCGCAATTGCAAAACAAGGAAAATGCGATGCGTTTATTGAAATCACAGCTATATGAGATTGAAATGCGTAAACGCCAGGAAGCTACAGCTGCTATTGAAGGGAATAAAAAGAAAATCGAATGGGGTTCCCAAATTCGAAACTATGTTTTACATCCCTATAAGTTAATTAAAGATTTACGGACAAATTACGAGACATCCAATACACAAGCTGTGTTAGACGGTGATCTCAATGATTTCCTGAAAAATTACCTCATGGAATTTGGCGGGTAAAAAATTAGAAAATTGATGACCCGAAAGACGCCCGCATTAGCGAGCGTCTTTTTTTTTTCATTCTTTTTTCAATTGTTAAAGTGCCCCCTTTCGTAAACAGTCAACTACAAATACTGACAGAATACATTGAAAAAAAGCCAATAAATGTTAAAAAATCTTAAAAATCTATCCATTCAATTGATGTCACATTTCACGTAACATCCTAAACAATTAAAAAATAAACCATTAATAATCAACATTTTGAATCAAAACATATTGTATCAAGAACGTTACATTAATAGATCGAACCTGATTTTTGGCACAAAATAAAGGCATGTGTTTTGCGTTTATGGAATCGTAATATTTTCATTACAAAAGATATCAGAAGCGATATCAAATTAAAGATTGAAAAAACGAATGTGTATCTAAAATAGAACGGTTATGAATTACATGAAAGAAAACTCGATCGTATCCAAGCAGATGACCAAGCAATGGCAGCCTGCTGTATATGATGTAAATGCAGCAGAAAAGCGATCTGAAAATAAAGTTCGCAAAGAGGAAGAAAGTAACTTTGGTCCTAAAGAGTATGGTATTGTTGGAGCAACATTTTTCATCTTATTTGCGTCGGTCTTTGGCGTATACATGCTTCAACCCGACTTTGATGCGTTACGTTTCCAACGTTTAGATAGTATCGGCGGTACATTTGTGATCGGATTAGGTATATTACTTGCCGTTATTGCTATCAGTTTTTTAATTTTTCTGATTGTACTCCATCGGAAATATAAGCCAATTGCATCGGTGTCTGACGAAGAACTGCCTACATGTACTATCATTGTGCCAGCGTATAATGAAGGACAACTGGTATACGATACTTTACATAGCTTGGCAAACAGCGATTATCCAGAAAAAAAATTGCAAATTATCGCCATTGACGACGGTAGTAAGGATAACACTTTTGAGTGGATACAACGTGCCAAAACAGAACTTGGTGACCGCGTAGACATCTATAAACAGCCTAAGAACATGGGTAAAAGACATGCCCTATACCGTGGTTTTAAATTAGGAACAGGAGAGATCTTTATTACAGTGGACAGTGACTCAATTGTAAAAAAGGACACCATACGAAATATGGCAAGCCCTTTTGTAACCAATAAAGAGTGTGGTGCGGTAGCTGGAAATGTGCGTGTGTTAAATACCAAAAAAGCAATCATTCCACGTATGCTCAACGTTAGCTTCGTATTTAGCTTCGAATTTGTACGTTCAGCACAAAGTATGTTGGGTACCGTCATGTGTACACCAGGAGCGCTTTCGGGGTACCGCAAAGAAGCTGTCATGAACTGTTTAGAAGATTGGATCAATCAAACATTTATGGGGCAGCCATCTGATATCGGTGAAGATCGTGCGATGACCAATATGATTTTGAAACAAGGATATCATGTCTTATTTCAATCCAATGCATATGTTTATACGGACACACCTGTACGTTATAAAAATCTATACAAGATGTTTATCCGTTGGGAAAGAAGTAATGTACGTGAGAATATTGCCATGAGTAAATTTGCATTTAAAAATTTCCGTCAAGGTCCTAAATGGGGAGCGCGTATCTTATTGCTTATGCAATGGAAAAAAGTATTGTTATCTTATCCATTGCTATTGCTTATGCTTTGGACGGTATTTCATTATCCATTGATGTTCTTGAGTTCAACATTGGTAGGTATTTTAATATTCTCGAGTATCCAGGCATATTTCTTTGCCTCTAAAAATGCAAATGCCAAAGAAGCTTTCTGGGCTTATAGCTACAGTATATTCTATGCTTTCAGTTTATTTTGGATTACACCATATGCGATAGCAACGGCGGGACGTAGAGGTTGGTTGACAAGGGGATAAAATTAATGCAAAGAACGTATATTTACAGCTATATATGAGAGATTTTCAGGTAAAAAAAATTGCCGTCATCGGCCAAGGATATGTTGGGTTGCCATTGGCAATAGCATTTTCCGATTTTTTCCCGGTGATTGGATTTGATATCAATAAAACACGTATTGAAGAGCTTAAACAGGGGGTTGACCGTACCCTTGAGACTGATAAGAAAGAACTTGCTCGTGTTAGAGATTTGTTTGTTACATCAAATCAAAGTAAGGGTTATGATGCGAGTAATCTTACTGCAGATATTTCAGATGCGAATGTCTATATCGTTACAGTCCCAACTCCCATAGACCGCTATAATTCACCCGACCTATCACCAGTAATCGGAGCATCAAAAATGATTGGCGAACTGTTAAATCCTGGCGATCTTGTTATTTATGAATCGACAGTCTATCCCGGCTGTACGGAAGAGGAATGTATACCGGTTTTGGAGAAATATTCGGGATTAACATTCAATCAAGACTTTTATGTGGGTTATTCTCCTGAAAGGATTAATCCCGGCGATAAAGTTAACTCGCTTCAGAAAGTGGTAAAAGTGACTTCAGGAAGTACCCCAGAAGCAGGATTAGCCGTGGATAGCTTATATAAAAAAATTATTGAGGCCGGAACCCACTTAGCGCCCTCAATTAAGGTAGCAGAAGCTGCCAAAGTGATCGAAAATGCGCAGCGTGATGTAAATATTTCATTTATGAATGAGCTTGCCCTGATTTTTGATCGTGTAGGGATAGATACCCAAGATGTATTGGATGCGGCGGGTACCAAATATAATTTCCTCCGATTCAAGCCCGGATTAGTCGGAGGGCACTGTATATCGGTAGATCCCTATTATCTTGCTCAAAAAGCGACACAACTGGGTTATCATCCCCACGTTATATTATCTGGAAGAGAGGTAAATGATCAGATCGCTTCGTTCATCGCTTCAAAAGTGGTCAAGCTGATGATTCAGAAAAACATCAAATTTGATGCAGCCAAAGCGCTGGTATTAGGTATTACATTCAAAGAGAATTGTCCTGACATAAGAAACAGTAAGGTTATTGACATGATTCACGACCTTCAGGAATTCGGCTTAAAGGTAGAAGCATATGATCCTTGGGTTAATGTGGAGGACGTAAAATCACATTTCAATATTGAATTATTATCAACTCTTCCGGAAATTGGTGATTATGATGCTGTTATACTCGCTGTAGGCCATAGAGAATTCTTACACTTAGATCTAAGCAACCTGAAAAAGGAAAATTCTGTTGTATTTGATATCAAAGGTATACTTGATCGGAAATTAGTAGATGCACGATTGTAAGAAATTTAGGCAGAAAATAATTCGTTTTTAATTAGAGTGGCGCCGTATCTAACTTCTCATGAGTTAGATACGGCGGTCCCTATTTCACTATGATCGAAAACCGATGCTAACGTTAATATAACCAACTTACACTACCGGTTTCAACATCATAGTTTGCTCCGACAATTTTAATTTTACCCTCTTCTTCAAGTTTACGTAGAGTTGAGCTTTGCCTACGGATGTCTCTGATCGCATGTTTAATGTTCTGCTGATTGAGCTTTTCAAGCAATTCACTATTCTTTGACGAACGCTCTTCACCCTCGTCTATCACTTCATTAATGATCGGATCAAAATGATTAATTAAGTGGTTTAGATTGTCCATCCCCATTCCTTCAATCTGCGCAGCGTCCAATCCTCCTTTTAATGCCCCGCATTTGGTGTGACCAAGCACAACAACAAGTTTTGATCCCGCTACATTGCAACCGAATTCCATCGAACCTAAAATATCCTGATTGACAAAGTTTCCTGCAATACGAATACTGAAAATATCGCCCAATCCCTGATCAAATATAAGTTCTGCTGATGTGCGGCTATCAATGCAACTCAGCACGACAGCAAATGGCCACTGCCCTTCGCGTGTAGCATTCACCTGTTCGAGAAGATCGCGGTTTGCTTTCAGGTTATTAACAAAGCGTTGGTTTCCCTCCTTTAAGAAATCCAATGCCTTTTCTGGTGTAATCGTCGATTGTGTTTCGTACGTATGTGCCTTCATAAGATTTTATTATTTGGAATATTAAAAGTAAAATTAATATGTTACATTTTAATTACCAACAGGGCTAAATACGTGTAATTTTTTCGGTTCTTTCCACTGTACTATTGTGCGAGAATAAAGTAAAGGATTTAATAAAAGTCCTAAAATTAAAAGAGCTTGCAACATGAATTGCAAGCTCTTTTTTTTAATCATTTGACTCGTAGCCCGTAGGGGAATCGAACCCCTGTTTCAAGAATGAAAATCTTGCGTCCTAACCCCTAGACGAACGGGCCGTTTTCTGTTTCGGTGTGCAAATATAGAAATATTTGTAAATCTGTCAAAATTATTCTATTTTTTTTATTCATTTTTTTTGAAATAGATGATTTAACTCGCTAGAATAGCTATATTTAAAGTCATTGAAAAAGTAACCAACATGACTAATTTTAAAAAAATTAAAAAACCGCTACTCTATGCTGGACTGGGCTTTGCTTTATTAAGTCAGGAGGCCTATGCCCAAAAAACTGGAGCAATCGCAGATCAACTGCAAATCACCTGGAGGGTTCAGGAAGGACAGCATATCCGTAAAAATCCGGTATCCACCCTAATTTTAAAAAACAAAGGAACAAGTGCTGTTCAACTTAACGATTGGAGCCTTTGGTTTAATTTTATCCGATCTATTGATCCTGGAAAAGTAGACAAACGTTTTGCGATAGACCACCGAAACGGCGATCTCTTTCAGGTCAGATTTCAGAAAAATAATTTTGTATTAAATGCGCAAGATACAGTCCACATCGATTTTATAACGACGGGGCTAGTCAATTACACCGATGGACCCATTGGTCTATACCTAAAAAATAACCAGACTGGGCTTGCCACCAATATTTCAGATTATTCTGCTGTTAAAACTGCTCCTCAATCGGAAGCTGAAAAAACAGATTACTTCGCATATAAATACGATCAAAACAAGCTCTTAGAAGGTGTCACCGCACAAAGTATCATCCCCTTACCAAGCCACATTAGTGTCAACATCAACGAAAAGTTTAATGTGTCGACAGGTACAAAACTTTTTGTAGCTAATGAATTTGCTAGCGAAGCGAGATTTTTGACAGATTTCTTTTCAACATATTCAAGTATTAAGCTAACAGCTTCAACTAGCCCGCAGCGCGGTATTGAAATCGTAAAAGTTAACACCTTAAAACCCGAATCCTATCGCTTATCGATTACCGCTGATGGTGTAAAAATAGAAGCTTCAGATAAAGCTGGTGCTTTCTATGCCATTCAATCATTAAAATCATTGATTACTCATAGTCAGTGGAATAAAGCTACAAAATCCATTGCATTACCGCACGGCAATATTGAAGATAGCCCACGCTATGGATACCGCGGATTTATGCTGGATGCTGCCCGTAATTTTCACAGTAAGGCCGAGGTTTTAAGAATATTGGATCTCATGGCAGCTTATAAGTTGAATAAGTTCCATTTCCACTTCATTGACGACGAAGGGTGGCGACTAGAAATTCCATCCCTCCCTGAACTAACAGCTGTCGGATCCAACCGTTCGGCTATTTTTGACGATGGTAAAGCAATACAGCCTGCTTATGGATCTGGAGCGACGACCAAGCCGCATCAATTCTACAGTGTGACTGACTATATCGAAATTTTAAAATACGCTCAGGAAAGACACATCGATGTGATCCCAGAGGTGGAAACCCCTGGCCATGCTCGTGCAGCGATCAAAGCCATGCGTGCACGCTTTGACCATTACTCGAAACTTGGCGATAAGCAAAAAGCAGAAGAATATTTACTGGATGATGCAGAAGACAAATCCGTTTACAACTCTGCACAAAACTGGAATGATAATGTTATGAATCCTGCGCTACCATCAACGTATCATTTTCTAAGCAAGGTGATCGATGAAATCAAAGCCATACACGATCAAGCTGGGGTTCCATTGAAAATTATCGATTTGGGAGGTGACGAAACGCCGAGTGGTGTTTGGGAAAAATCGCCAAAAATATTGGCTTTTATGAAGGAAAATAATATCGCAAATGTACTCGACGTATGGCCGCTGTATATTTCCAAGATTAATGCCCTAGTTCAAGAAAAAGGACTGACGATGTCGGGGTGGGAAGAGATGGGCATGCGCAACAAAGGAAATGGCATGGTTGTAAATGCGGATCTGGGAAAATCCGGCATACATTTAAATGTATGGAACAATCTGCCCGGACAAGGACAGGAAGACCTCGCCTATCGATTGGCCAATGCAGGCTATAAAGTTGTTTATACGAGTGCAGCAAATAACTACCTGGATATGTCATGGGATCGTGACTTTGCAGATCCGGGACATAGTTGGGTAGGCACTGTCAATCTGAATAGAACTTATTCCTTCTCCCCTGAAAATTTCTTCATCAACTTAAGAAAGGATGACACAGGAAAAGATCTTAAAACAGAAGCATACACCAATAAAGAACAGCTTACAGCGGAAGGGAAGAAAAATCTCCTCGGGATCAAAGGTGCATTATGGTCAGAAAAGGTCTCTACTGACCAGCGTCTCGAAGAAATGATATTTCCACGTTTAATCGCCATCGCCGATCGCGCCTGGGCCCCAGAACAAGCCTGGGAAAAAGGAAATTCTTTTGACGAAGCTACGTATCGTAGATCGTATACTGCCTTTATCAAAAAACTGGGCGAGGATGAATTGAGAAAACTGGATAGGATAAATGGAGGCTATACCTATCGACTTCCAAAAATTGGAATTAGGAAGGAGGGCAACCAACTCCTTATCAATACCGATTACCCGGGTTTTAAAGTCTATTGTAGCGACAACGGAAGTACACCAACACAAAAATCCAAAATAGTGAATGGCCCTATACCATTCCAGCCTGGAAAGAAATACGTATTTAAAGTATATGATGCCAAAGGACGATCAGGCGATGTAATCAGCTACTAGTTTACAAAGTGCCCTATTCTACTTATAGCGTACTTTTGAACCAATACTGAAGGCTTTTATAAAAAAAATCCCTGCTTCGATCTTAAAGCAGGGATTTTTTTTTTATAGATAGTCTCGCGTATACGAACTAACGTGTTAATCAAATTTCCATCTTACGAAGGCTTCAATAGCCTCATAGTTCGCCAGTCCCAACTGGTCGTATAAAGCTGCTGTTTCGCTCGTACGATCTTCCGCACGTACCCAGAATTCACGTGGATCATCGCCTGGGAATACAGGTAAATCTTTTTGAGACTGGTGCTTAAAGATAGCCAAACGCTTGCGATAAACTTCTTGTGGAGATAAAGGAACGGCCATTTGGATTTCATGAATTGGATATTCATGCCATGCTCCTCGGTATAACCACAACCAACAATCCTTGGTCCACTCATCTGTTTTGCTCAATCTATTTAATGCTTCAAACAAAATGTCAAAACATACTTTATGTGTACCATGCGGATCAGCAAAATCACCTGCAGCGAATACCTGATGTGGTTTTACATGACGCAATAACTCCATTGTCTGCTGGATATCATCTTCGAAAGATACATTTTTCGAAAACTTCTGTCTATCATAGAAAGGTAGATCCTGGAAGTGGATATTTTCATCCGGCAATCCTACCAAACGAGCTCCCGCGATAGCCTCTCCTTTACGAATCAATGCTTTGATTTTACGGACCAGTTCTGTGTCGATCTGATTCGGTTTTTTTGTTGCAAAAATTGCTCGCTCCTCATCGTAAATCCGGCCAATCTGAACAGCCTCTGAGTCGGCTCCGATCTGTTTAGCGAGATCTTCGGCAAACTCCAGATAACGTACCACATCATCGTCCCAAACAGCGGTGTTACCACAGGTCTGATAGGCAACATGGACATTGTGTCCTTGATCTGCCAGACGAATAAATGTTCCTCCCATGGAGATCACATCATCATCAGGGTGCGGAGAAAATACAATCACATTTTTCTTAGCTGGATTGGCACGCTCAGGACGTTGGGAGTCGTCGACATTGGGTTTACCTCCGGGCCATCCAGTGATCGTATGCTGAAGTTCATTAAATATACGGATATTAATATTATAAGCAGGGCCAGTCTCTGTAACCAACTTCGCCATACCATGTGCATTGTAATCCTCATCAGTAAGTTTCAAGATGGGTTTCTTGATTTCTAACGCTAACCAAACAACAGCTTTCTTAATGAGCGAAGGCGTCCAAGTAACGTCTTCTGCCAACCAAGGAAGATCAAAACGTGTCAGCAACGAAGCTGCGGCTTCATCCAATACAAATTCAACATGGTCGGACAATTGAAGATAAGTTGCAGGAATCTCTGCGGAGATTTCACCTTCAACGGCTTTTTTAATGATCTCAGCTTTTGTTTCGGTCCAAGCCATTAAAATGATTTCTCTTGCCTTGAAGATTGTACCGACTCCCATGGTAATTGCTTTTGTTGGTACATTTTCTTTTCCACCAAAAGCACGGGAAGCATCACGACGAGTCAAATCATCCAAGGTGACCACACGTGTGCCTGAATTAGGCGCAGAGCCTGGTTCATTGAACCCGATGTGGCCTGTACGGCCGATACCTAATAATTGAATATCTAAACCTCCTGCCGCTGTAATCTTCTGCTCGTAAGCCGCACAGAAAGCATTTACTTGATCAGGCGCTAAGGTACCATCTGGAATATTTACATTTGCCGGATCGATATCTACGTGGTCGAACAAATTTTTGTTCATAAAGGTAACATAGCTCTGATCGGCATCAGGTTGCATAGGATAGTATTCGTCAAGATTGAAGGTAATCACGTTCTTAAAGCTTAAACCTTCTTCTTTATGCAAGCGAATCAGTTCTTGGTAAACCTTTACCGGTGTGGCACCAGTAGCAAGGCCTAAAACAGCCTTCTCACCTTTCTCTTGCTTTGCACGAATAATTTCAGCTATACGATTTGCAACGTTTTTCGAAGCTGAATTTTGATCTGGATAGACGCTCACAGGGACTTTTTCGAAGCGTGTCTCTTCCAATAAATTTAATCTAGCCATTTTTTTATGGGTATATTGATAAACGTGAATTACAAATTTATAAAATTAGTGACTCAAGTTGAAGTAAAATTTTAATAAAGTAATTGTTTCTTAGCAATATTTTAAATAAAACCTTTTAGCTGTATTTTTAGCATACAAATAGCATTAAATTTGATTCAAAATCTCGATCGCTTTTGCTAATGTTTCATCTTTCTTCGCAAAACAAACGCGCAAAACCTGCTGATTTGTCACTTCTTTATAAAATGCAGACAGGGGAATTGTCGCTATCTTATGTTGTGTTGTTAAGGAGCAAGCAAATTCAAATTCCTTTTCATTGCTAATACCGCTATAATTTATATTCAAGAAATAAGTCCCTTCACACGGAAGAATTGTAAAGCGCGACCCCTTTAGCCCATCTTTCAGTAAATTTCTTTTACGCTCAAAAAAGCTGGATAGTCCCTTGACATAACTAATGTCTTCCAGATATTCAGCAATAGCAAACTGCATGGGTGCATTTACACTAAAAACATTAAATTGGTGGACCTTTCTAAATTCATGCGTCAGCTGCGGTGGTGCAACACAATAGCCAATTTTCCAGCCAGTAGTATGCAACAACTTTCCGAATGAGGCGACAACAAAACTGCGTTCACGTAAAGTGGGTATTTCCAGTACCGACTGCGAAGATGCCCCGTCAAACACAATATGCTCGTATACTTCATCGCTAAGCAATAGGATCCTAGTCCCCTCCAACACAGAGCCCAACTTAATCAGTTCTTCTTTACCCAATACTTTCCCCGTTGGATTATTCGGATTATTGATAATGATAAGCCGCGTTTTGCTGTTCATTAAAGTTGCGACATAATCCCAGTCAATCCGAAAATCGGGCGCCAATAATCGGACGGGCACAACCCTACCGCCAAACAATTCGACTGTTGGTGCATAGCAATCGTATGCAGGTTCAAAGATAATAACCTCATCCTCTGGTCTAACTACGGTAGCAATAGCCGTAAAAATGGCTTGCGTCCCCCCTGAGGTAATGGTTAATTCTTCCGTTGCATCGACTTCAATGTTATAAATCTGATCGTATTTTTTGACAATTGCATCGCGTAGGGACTGTACTCCGATCATTGGTGCATATTGGTTGTATCCATTTTGCATCGCCTCAGTAACCAATTTTACCAATCTCGGATCAGCCTCAAAATCGGGAAAACCCTGGGAAAGATTTAAGGCCTGTTGCGCATTGGCCAGCATGGTCATTTGGGTAAAAATCGTCGTACCGACATGGGGAAGTTTAGAGCTTAGGTTGAAGTTCATTTTTTGACATTTAATTAATCTACCAAATTAGTGGATTTTCTTATATTTGTAAATATATATAAGAATAGTAATATGATAAAATACATCACACTACTTTTTTTGATGCTGCCATTCTTCGGATCAGCGCAAAAAAAGGAACTTACCAAAGAAGAGTATATCGCTCGTGTTAAGGCTGCGCCCGATTCTATTTCAACCCTGGTTGACTTGCGTAGAGTCGGAGGTTATGATCCTGTTTACACAGAGCTGCAGGCACTTTATAATTCTTTGAGTAATACTGTAAAAAACTCAAGTGAAGGGAAAGAGTTTCAAGAGTATTTAAATACGTTAGAAACGGTGCAAATTGGAAAAATAGCACCAGCATTTACCCAAAATGACACCAGTGGAAACCCTGTCAAACTTTCGGATTTTAAAGGGAGATATGTGCTTCTTGATTTTTGGGCATCCTGGTGTCCCGACTGTCGAGTAGAAAGTCCAGATCTTGTAAAAACATACCAACAATTCAAAGGTGAAAACTTTGAAATATTGGGAATATCCTTTGATAAGGACCGCAACTCCTGGATTAAGGCCATTCATGCTGATAAACTATACTGGAGACATGTTTCGGATCTAAAACGTTGGCAGAATGATGTCGGAACATTATACGGTGTAAAATCTATTCCCCAGAATGTATTGATCGATCCAAATGGAAAAATCGTTGCGAAAAATTTACACGGTGATGCCTTACGTGCAAAATTGAAAGAAGTATTGAAAAAGTAACCTATAGCTGATCAATTCAAATAAAAGACCATGCACTTTTAAAGGCATGGTCTTTTTAGGTTTAACGACGACCGTGTTTCTCAAAAAAACTACAGCGAAAGGGGGACTCCACAAACTAATGGGTAAACTCTATCCCGTAATCCTTACTAGGCGCTTATTTACTAACCAAACAACATGCGCTTCTACTAACCAAACAAGGCACTGAATATATCCTCTAACTTAGCAACAGGCCGAATGGCAATATTATATTTTTTCGCATCGAGGCCTTTGGTATTGAATTTAGAAATAAATATACCATCAAAACCCAACTTTTCAGCCTCTTGTATTCTTTGTTCAATTCGATTTACAGCCCTGATCTCGCCCGATAAGCCAACCTCACCTGCAAAAGTCAGATTGGAGCGAATAGGTATATCTTGTTGTGAAGAAATAATCGCTACGACTACGGCTAGATCGATTGCAGGATCTTCCACGCGCAGTCCACCGGCGATATTCAGGAATACATCCTGTGCGCTCAGCCTAAAGCCAAAGCGTTTCTCCAAAACGGCTAAAAGCATATTTAACCGTTTCGTGTCGTACCCTGTGGAAGAGCGTTGTGCTGTACCAAATGCGGAGTTACTGACCAGTGCCTGCACCTCGATCATCATCGGCCGCATCCCTTCGAGCATGGATGCAATGGAAACTCCACTAACCGGTTCGTCGCGTTGCGAAATCATAATCTCCGAAGGGTTGGACACTTCCCGCAACCCCGACCCCTGCATTTCATAAATTCCCAGTTCTGAAGCCGATCCAAAGCGATTTTTTACGGCGCGCAAAATTCGGTAGACATGGTGACGATCGCCTTCAAATTGGAGAACGGTATCCACCATATGCTCTAAAACCTTGGGACCAGCAATCGATCCATCTTTGGTGATATGGCCCACAATAAAGACGGGAGTGCTCGTCTCCTTGGCAAACCGCAACAATTCTGCGGTACATTCGCGAACCTGAGAAACCGAACCCGGAGCGGATTCAATCTGTGCGGAATGTAATGTCTGTATCGAGTCAATAACAATGACATTGGGCTGTACCGTCTCGATCTGCTTAAAAATATTTTGCGTGGATGTTTCCGTCAGGATATAGCAATTCGCTTTGGATGATTGTGATAATCGCTCGGCCCGCATCTTGATCTGCTGCTCACTTTCCTCCCCAGAAATATAAAGTGTCTTGACTTGTGGAATAGATAAAGCCAACTGTAACATTAGCGTTGACTTTCCAATCCCAGGTTCTCCACCGATAAGCACCAGTGACCCCGGAACAATGCCTCCGCCAAGAACCCGGTTAAACTCCTGATCAGGCGTGGATATTCGAGACTCATCTTGGTAAACAATTTCGTGAATAATAGCTGCTTTATTGGCCCTTTTCGTATTGCCACCAGTTGTAGAACTACGCCATTCGGGGACTTTTGAACTCCCTTTTTCGACCACTTCTTCAACAAAGCTATTCCATTGCTTACAGGAAGGACATTGTCCCATCCATTTGGGAGATTCATAGCCACAGTTTTGACAGAAGTATGCTGATTTTGATTTTGCCATGCTACGAATTTACAAATTTATAGCCGTTAAAAGCGTATTGATATGGTCGCACGCATTACATCTTACCCAAGCTATTACGCATACTTCAATAATGCGGCATGTATACCGGAACGTTACTGAAAAACCTAAAAAAAAAGAAGTGTTTATTCTTCATTTTCTTTTAAGATCCGCAAGAAATTTTGTCCCATGATCTTCGCTATATCCACATGTGAATACCCTCGCTCCAGCAGTGCTTTAGTCAATAGCGGAAACTTAGAAACATCTTCCAGACCTTGCGGTGAGGATTCTATGCCATCGAAGTCTGAGCCTACCGCAACGTGATCAATACCAACTTTTTTGACCAGATAATCGATATGATCCAATAATTTCGACAATGGAGCATCCGCCTGTCGCTGAAGCTCCTTTGGCAAGTTTTCATACATAGACCAAGTACTCAGTTTTGATGTCCCATGATCACCAAATTTACTTCGATATAAATTCGTAAGCCTCACATCATAGGCAGGATCCAAAAAACCCGAATAAAAATTTACACCAACCACACCCCCATTGCTCTTCAGCGCCTCCAATTGTGCATCTTTCAGGTTTCGGAAATGTGGACATAATTCATAGGCATTACTATGGGAAACCAAGATTGGTTTCGTCGATACAGCCAGCACGTCATAAAAGGTCTGTTCGCCACTATGGGACAAATCAACCATCATGCCCAGTTCGTTCATCTTGCGGATAACTGTTCGACCTATCTCCGTCAACCCTTTATCTTTAGAATCCATATCATCCGATTCCATCGCGGCACAACTTGCCCAAGACAAATTATAGTTCCAGGTCAAGGTTAAATATTTGGCACCACGGGCATACAATCGCTCAAGATTATCAAGACTTTCTTCAATCATATTTCCACCTTCCACACCGATCAAAGCGGCAATTTTCCCTGTTTTTAATATCGAATCGATATCTCGTGATGACTTTGCCAGACTTATTTTATCGGTATTTGCCGCAATCATTTTTTCCAAGGCATCTATTTGGTCATTTGCGTGCTTGAATGCGCCAGTTTTCCATTTTGCATCATCGGACCATACCGCAAATACCTGCACATCGACACCACCTTCCCGCAACAGCGGCAAATCAGTAGCACCTGTCTTTAACCGTTGACCAATATCTTTCCCATGAAAAATGGATTCATAGATCACATCATTGTGTCCATCTACGACCACCAGATCGCGATGAAGCTGCTTATAGTCTTGGCAATATCCAATCGTATTCCCTGCTGTCATAGCTAGCCCTAGCAACATGAGGCTCTTGATCATCGTTGACTTTCATTGATCGATTCATAAATAGCATCCTGAATTCTGCTTCTGATATTCAGATCCAAAAGCTTGGTACTCACCTGAGGGTGTACCCGATTGGACAAAAAGATATAAATCAATTGATTCTGCGGATCAATCCAGATACATGTTCCTGTATAGCCTGTGTGACCAAAGACAGAGCTATTAGCGAACTTCGATGGATACTCATTTTTAGGATTGGGATCCCAACGGTCAAAACCTAATCCCCGGCGACTGCTTGTTGATTGCCTGGATGTAAATAAGTCAACTGTTTCCGTTTTAAAGTAACGCTCTCCACCATACTCACCTCTATTTAATAACAGCTGCCCATAGATTGCCAAATCGTTTGCGGTAGCAAATAGTCCGGCATGCCCGGCAATACCCCCCGCCATTGCCGCACCCTGATCGTGTACATAGCCTTCTAACAATGTTTTCCGAAAAGACGTATCTTGTTCCGTAGGAACAATTTCATCTTTAGCAAAACGTATTCTTGGAAGATAACCAGCGCGCTTCATCCCTAATGGCCTATAGAAGTTTTCCTGGACGTAATCTTGAAGTGGCTCAGCAGTCTGATGTTCTGCAACTTCCTTCATGACATACATGCTGATATCGCTATATACATAGTTTCCTGTGGGCTTTACCGGAGATTTTAACATCTCTGGCCACATGAAATCACGGTAATAATTGTTGAGGATATAGCTATTGTCCGCCATTTTTACTTGATGGTTAGCACCTGGAACTGAAACAACGTCTCCAGCTTTAAGATATTTATAAAAGGGAATAAAGGGTGTAAAACCGGCCTCGTGCAACATGACGGAACGAAGCTTGATATCCTTCTTATTGGTATACTTTGCCTGCCAAAGGTAATGCCCCATGGTACTATCCAAATTAATCACATTCCGCTCAGTAAGGCGCATAATGACAGGTGTTGTGCCGGCAATCTTACTGACAGATGCCAGATCAAAAATATCATTTGTTTTTGTTGGAATATCTTTGGAATAGGTATGGAATCCATAAGATTTCTCCAGCAGAACTTGTCCATCTTTAACGATCATGACAACCGCTCCAGGTGTCGCTTGCTTATCAATGGCTTCTTGGGCAATAGCATCAATTTTCTTGGTCAATTTCCCCAGATTCAGATGAGCGCTTGACGCAGAGCCGTACTGCAGCCTTGTCTGTGTAGTTTTGACATCACCGGCAGTGATTGGGACTCCACCAAAAACTGACATTGCGACGTGACGTTGTCCAGTTTCTGAAAACGGGGCTAATAGTTCGATCAAGTCAGACGACATGCGCTCAGTTAGCCCCTTTTTGCTTTTTTCATTTTCGAAAAAATGACAAAGGATGACTTTCTTGTTGTTTAATACAGCCTGTTTCAACTGGGCGAGACAATCTGCATCCAAGTCGTCTTCCTTTCCAGCGACAATAATAGTATTATAGTATTTTATATTTTCATCAAATTTACTAAAATCAAAAACTTTAGTGTCCGCATAACGGGCTAACTGTTCTGTAAACACACTATATTTTACTGCATTGGGAACAACAACAGCGATGCGAAGCCGATCTAGATTTTTCAAAGGCAGCAACTGATCGCGGTTATTAAACAGTATCGTTTCATTCTTAATAGTAGATTTATATTGAGCAAACAGAGGGCTAATGCAGAACAAACCTGCAAATAACACCCCAAAAAGTCCTTTTTTCATTCTGCTTTTATCATTTTTTAGGTTCTATCAAATAAAAATACGAATTAAATGAACAAGGAATACAGTGAGGTTAAAAAAAATCAATTTTGTTACGTTAAACGAGTCTCTGGATTAAAATGCCTTTTTGTTTTAACCTTAGTGGCACAAGAATCTTTAAGCGAATTTCAACTAATCTTTGATTACTCAGTTGCAGATTGCATCCTGAAGGTTTTTTCTGTAAGTTTGACTAATGCCAGAATTGATTCAAGATAAAACCATATTTTCCTTACTGGAAGTTAGCCGCAGTATCCAAAAGACACTTGCAGAACGGTATAAGAGTTTGTACTGGATTAAAGCGGAAATGAACAAGCTCAATCATTATACCCATTCTGGCCATTGTTATCCCGAGTTAGTCGAAAAGCAGGACGGTAAGATTGTCGCTGAAATGCGGTCGATCTTATGGAAAACCGATTACCACCGTATCAACAACAGTTTTCTCAAGATTGCCCAGGAACCGTTACGAGAAGGAATTACGATGTTATTTCAGGCAAGTATATCCTATGATCCGATGTACGGATTGAGCCTGCGCATCGTCGACATCGATCCGACATTTACATTAGGCGAACTTGAAAAGGAGAAGTTGGACAGCATTCGAAAGTTGAAGGCAGAAGGAATCTATGAGTCGAATAAACTGTTGAACTTCCCGGCTGTTCCGAAGCGACTGGCGATTATTTCAGTGGAAACGAGCAAAGGGCTTTCTGATTTTTACAAGATTATCAATCAAAACCCTTGGGGTTACCGCATCGAATGCACACTCTTTCCCGCATTATTACAAGGTGACAAGTCTGTGCCTTCTATTATCAACCAACTTGCCGTTATTGGCGAAAAAATCAGTTTGTACGATGTCGTTGCCATTATCCGGGGCGGAGGTGGTGAAGTCGGTCTTTCTAGTTATAATAACTATTTACTGGCTCGGGCTATCGCGATGTTTCCCATTCCAGTATTAACCGGCATTGGACATTCAACAAATTATACGGTCAGCGAAATGGTCGCTTATAAGAATGCGATCACACCCAGTGAGCTCGCCGACTTTTTGATCCAAAAGTTTCACAATTTCGCTATTCCGGTCGATAAGGCAGCAGAGCGAATACAGCAACTTATAGCTACTCGGTTTAAAGAAGAGCGCAACGTGCTATCTCAAACGGCAACGCATATTCAATGGGTCGGAAAAAGAGAAATACAAACCACTCGAACGGCCCTTCAGCAATTTCAGCATGAGCTTAGCGCCTTGATAAAATTGCGCTTTTACGAGCACAAGACAGCGCTGGCGCATACCGAGCGAATTATTCAGCTGGCTGATCCAATTCGATTATTAAAACAGGGTTTTTCAATTACCAAGGTGAATGGAAAACTGCTGCAGTCGATTACACAAGTATCACCCGGCGATGTCATACAAACCATACTCGAAGATGGAGAATTGCTAAGCACAGCGACGGATAAATTTTCAAAACAGGAATTAGACGAAGACGGTGCATAATTTAGCAATTGGTAAAAAAATTTAAAGAAAGCATAGCACAATGGAACAGAATTATACCTACACAGATGCCTTTAACGAGTTACAAACTATTGTAAGGGAAATTGAGAATGGTTCAACAAACATTGATGAACTGGCCGAAAAGATTAAAAGAGCCTCAGACCTTATTCAGGTCTGTAAAGCCAAATTAACGGCGACAGAGGACGAAGTGAATAGTTTATTACAGAAAATATCAGCAGCAGAAGAGACCAATGATCAAGAGTAGCTTCTGCAAGATCTGAAAGTCGGCAAAGTAGCATTACAGCCAACATTTATTTTTGTTGGCTGTAATGCAGGTGCATAACTTAACAATTTTCAGCAGGGTGGATTACAATGGCTTTAATTTATCCGGAGCGACCGCACGAATGAGCGCACGCGCTAAAATTCTATTCGGGTCTATGATAATCATACCATTGTGATCTCGTTCCGGAATAGCCAAAGGTAACTCTGCACATCCCAAGATAATGACTTGTGCTCCCTTTTTCTTCAAGTCATCCATGGCCGATAATAAATCCTCCCTCGCCTTATTGGCTATCGGCACAGGCTGTGCTTTTATTCCATATTCAGCATCATAGATTGCATTGTTTACCTTTTCTTGCTCCGTTCCTTCTGGCGTGACGACATCAAAGCCCTTTTCAATAAAAGCCGCTCGATATAAACTATATAACTGCTCTCCTGCAGTAGAAATAACACCCACCATAGTATCAGGATAGTTCTCGTGCACAAATTGCACGGTCTCATGCACAATATGCAATAGTTGCAATGCACTTCCTGTGCGCGCAATTTCCGCTTTAACGAAAGAAAAAATAGGCTCTGCATGTACGATATTTGACGGAATTGCCGCTATGGTCGCGCCCGCTATTTCCAATTTCCGTAACACCGATGCGATGGCCTTTCCGGGATTTTCATTGGATGTGTCCAATAAATACGCTTTCCGATCAGGGATCAAATGAGGACAAGAGAACAATAATAGCGGCAAGTGCTCCTGGTCGGATCTTGCCGCTGTTTCATCAATAATTTTTTTTGTAATATCTAGGCCGCTATAAGGACCAAGTCCACCTACTATACCAATCATAATGCTATTTTTATATCCAAGATATAACCAATAGCATCAAAAATGGTTTGTAGAAATTACCATTCTATCGATTGATCCTCATCAGGAATCTGTGTATTTAACTGCCGCTCAAGGATCAATGACCCAGAGACCTTGAATTTGATCGCTGTAGTAGAAACTAAGGTATAATCGGTAAATTCATAGTCGACATTGTTTAAAGTAATATAACGATGTAATAAATAAGGACGAACAGCATCCATTTGTTCCGAAATAGTATAACTCGCATCTTTTTTTACAGCAAACTTCATATTTGGGTTTTCGGCTCTAAAGGTCACTCCGCCTGTTTCATTAAACGTTGCAAAGACTTTATAGTTTTTTCTGTCTTTACGATCTTCATCAATATTCCCCGCATAAAAGAAAATGGTATTTTCATCAACCACGTAGCTTCTTATTTGACTTTTCACAATCGGTGTTTCACTTTCATGCCCATCCATCACAACTTTTAACGCTGTCCCACTGTACGTTCCTGAATAATTGTTAAATGGATTGACACGTAGTAATGCTTTTTTATAATGTTTTCTGGGATTGATTTTGTATTTAGCAGCAGGATCCTCCAAAATCGTCAGCGGAAGCACCCACTTTTCGGCCATATCAATTCCTTTCAACGAAAAATCAATAGCCATCAATGCTGTATTTTCCCCCGATTTTATATTCACTGTCTGAGGAATAGAAAAATAGCTGTTATCCAGCTGTTTGTAGTAAAAGTCTTGCCTGGTCTGAAAACGTTGGTAATTCAATATGCCCAGGGTATCTGCATCCACCCCTACACGTACGTCAAGATCCCCATCATTTGTTGTCGATCCACTCACTTCCAGCGGCTGTAAAAACGTAGTTTTTTGTCCGTCTTTATAACGGACATAAATATTGGCGACTCCCTCACTTTCCAAAGGGGCTTTAAATGAGACATAATGTTCAAATTGCTCCTCTTTCCATTCGTCGTTGCAGGCGTTGCAGGCGAATAACACCATCAGGAACAAAAGCTGTATAGCTGACTTTTTCATAAATTTTATAATTGATTAATCATTATAAGTCCAACCAGGATTTTGTGTTAAATTCTTGTTGCGTTTAAGTTCTGTATGGCTGATTGGCCAAAACCACATTTTGTCTGCGAAGGTCGTTTTCAGTGTCCAAATCGCAACCGGTTGGTAAAAGAGATCACGTTCTTTTTCATTCATCAAGACATTACAGCCATAAACCGGTAAGGCTTCTTCCACTGGAGCATCCATCCAGCGGCGTAAATCATAATAACGTTGTCCCTCGCCCATCAGTTCGATGAAACGTTCACGCTTGATGGTACGACGCAGTTCATTTTTACTGCTGTATACACTTTCAGCGTAATCGGGAACTCCACCGCGGATCCGTACAGGCTGAATACCTTTTTTCATTTCAGCGATATCACGACTTATCGTATAACTTCCCCCACGCCAGGATGAAATGGTAAAAGAACCGCTTAATTCATTCAGTGCTTCGGCATACATCAATAATATGTCCGCGTAACGGATTGCAGGCTCTGCCTTGGGAACCACACGTGATCCAACACCACCTTCGTAAGTATCGCTCGGGTGAACAAACTTTTTAACCCCAAAACCTGTACGCAACCAATATCCATTGGCGGAGTTAAAGCCATTGCCTTTGGGATCTGCACTATAATAAAACACTTGCTTGTTACGGTTTTCCTCTTTTGTCTCGTTCAGCAGCGTCCAAAAACTTCCGCTGTAAGCTACTGAAGCGTAAAACCTCGGTTCACGATTCGCATATTGCAGAGAAGCACCTGCACGCAGTGGTCGGTATTTTCTTGCATTATAATCGTCCTGAGTAACATATCCCGTACTTCTGTTTGAGCCATTACCTCGACCTATTTCCTTATCCTTACCCGGTACATCTGTACCATCACTCATATAATACGCATCAACGAGTTTCTGTGTCAGTCCATGGGTATTCCATCCTGTCGCCGAGCGCGGCAATTGATGAATAACCATTTGGTCAATCCCTTCGTTGGGCTGGTTGCTACCACGGGTAAATATCAGTTCAGGATTGCCTGAGGCAGACAACGTACCGTCGAAAACCTGTGCATATGATTTCATGGGGTCAATATTTGCCCACCCTTCGGGCCAGCTTTTAGCTGAAAAATTGGGATCTTCAGGAGGTTTGACGGTGGCATCGTCACCAGTCTCCTGAAAAGGTGCTGTATAAAGCTTATACACGCCGAGCTCGATTACGTCTCGTGCGGCAGCTGCAGCTTTCGCCCATTTCTCTTCCTTGAATTCTGCGGAAAGCAAGCGTTTGCCCTGTTTATCGACCAATAATGCTGCATAACCGGAGTTATTACCATTGGCCAATGGACTAGCGGCATAAAGTAACACTTTGGCACGAGCAGCTAAAGCCGCCCCAACAGTTGGCCGAGCAGAGCCGTCTTGTCCGCGCTTCATCCCTAAAGACTCCATTTCTTTAGCTGCCTGTAGCAATTCATCACTGATATAGGTTGCACACTCCTCATAGGTGCTTCGCGGAATCGCCAGATCATCATAGCTATCGGTATAATCCAGTCCTTCATCCGGCAACAGCGGAATGGGGCCATATTTACGGAGCAGCAGCCAATAAAGGTAAGCCCGTGCAAATCGTGCTTGCCCACGATAATCCGAAATTTCAGTTGCCGACATCTCACTGTTCATGTATATGTTCTGAATGAAGGTCGACGCATTACGAATGCCCCGGTAGGATTGCGTCCATGTGCCCTGCTTGTCACTCTCAGTATATTGGCCCATTTTGAACATATTGTAGGAGAGCTCATTTTTTGAGGGATCATAATCTCTATCTCGATCACCGTAATACATGTCGTCCGCAAAACAATGCGGCGTCATGCCTTTACTGGCAACATCAGCATTCTCGCCTTTAAACTCCTCAAATACATGCGCTAACCATTCTTCCGAATATACCTTACTTTTAAAGGTCTTCTCTATATTAAGTCGATCCTTAAAATATTGATCCGATTTCAAATAATCCTTTTTGCAGGATGAGACAAAACTTGCTCCTAGCACAAGCAACATGGCCATGCATATTTTATTTCTTTGCATCTTTCTTGATTTTATAGGTTGACATTGATACCAAATGTAAACGATTTAGGTAATGGATAATCTTCGCCCCTCGGCGTCGCTAGCTCCGGATCCCAAAGTTTGAATTTTGACCAGGTCAGCAAATTTGAACCAACTAAAAACAAACGGATGCTATTGATTTTTATCCGGTTGGTCATTTGCTTGGGCAGGGTATACCCGATGTCCAAGGTTTTCAAACGAAGGTATTGCCCATTCTTCAACCAAAAGGTTGACTCTCTAAAGTTATTTGGATTAGGACCATAACTCAACCTCGGATAAGAAGCATTCGGGTTTTCTGTCGATGGATCTCCGGATATATCAGCCGAAACCCAACGGTTATCGCCCATTACCCCCTTCAACACTTGTCCCCATTCACCTTCACTAAACGCATAGACTGTTTTCCCATAGGTAAAGAACGTCGATTTACCAGATCCCTGAAAGTGCACACTAATATCCAGGTTCTTCCAGCTTGCTGACGCCCCTACACCATAAACTAGATTCGGACGTCTGGTCGCTCCAATAGCAACACGGTCACCGTCGTCGATGATGCCATCGCCGTTAACATCCCTATATTTAATATCGCCCGGCTGATAGTTGCCAAATGTTTGCTTCGGGCTATTACGGATATCGTCATAATCTTTGAATAGCCCCAAAGCAATGAGTCCTTTTGCCTGATCAACCCGATAGCCTTTTTGGTTTTGATAGCCATACACGTTATATTCCTCATCGATCTCCGTGATTTCATTCTTACTATAGGTAATATTACTTCTGGCAGTTAAATTGACTTCGCCCACTTTCTGGTTATATAGTAGACGTCCATCAAAACCTCTTGATTTTACCGCTCCCACATTCGCGCTTGGTACAGATTCTAATCCGACTAGCGCAGGCAAATAATTTCGAGCCATATATATGCCCGTACGCTCCTCATTGAAGAAATCTAAATTAGCAACTATCTTATCTTTAAAAAGCGCCAGATCAAATCCCAGGTTCTTTTTAGTCGCCATCTCCCAGGTCACATTAGAGGAAGATACCTGACTATATTTCATTCCGCCATAGTATCGGTCGAAACCATAGTCTGCCCACTGATACCCCCCTTCAGGAATCCATACCTGGTTTTCAAAACGTCCGATTTCACTGATTGTCGATAGATAAGGGAAGCGTGCGCCACCGGATAACTGATCGTTACCTACTCTTCCCCAGGAGTACCGGATCTTGAACATATTCATCCACGAAATATTATCTTTCACAAATGGCTCTTCGCCGATGTTCCAGGCTGCAGAAACCGCAGGAAAAAAACCATATTGTCGACCCGGAGCAAAATTTTCCGAACCATTATAGCCAAAATTAAAATCAGCGATGTAACGCGACTTCCAGTTATAAGTTACCCGGCCAGCTAAGGCCTGATTTCTTCTTGCAATTCCATTTTTAATATCATCACCAAGATTGACTGTGCGAATAAGTGCGTCACGGGTAAAACGGGCTACGGCGCCAACAGTATGATTCCCGATACTACGATCATAGTTAAACATCATATCATAAAATTCGCGTCGCTCGCCACTGGCACTGCTGGCCTGATATAACTCTTGCGGGTTTGAAATATGCGTAAAGATCAAATTTCCATTTTCATCACGGGCGCGTTCTGCCCGCCATTGCTCAGGCCATTTGCGTCGGGATATCGTATTATCGTTATTGGTATCATATCCAATAATTCCCCTAAAACGTAACCCTCTAGTTATAAAGTCAAAATTTTGTTCAATAGAAATATTGGTCTGTATATTATTTTGCCAATTTTCATTGTATCCTGTCTGTGTAGCAACTACCCAAGGATTGGTCTGATTTCCTGTTCCAATCGCAGGAACATAACCATTTGAATAGATTACCGGCGTGCGAATGGGAGAATATCCGAATAACACACCCCAAAAATCATCATCACCTAAACCTGGACTATTTCTTTTATTGAGAGAGCCGGCAATACCTATTTTTAACACGGTACTTTTGGTTACGTTAATATCTGTATTCAACCGATAATTATACCTTTTGTAATTTGCGTTGGTATTGTAATCATTCCGTAGCGTTTCGTCGGTCTTATACATACCACCTTCATCGATATAACTTCCCGAAAGGAAATAACGTGCTGTGGCTCCACCGCCTGTCATATTCAGATTCGCCCGGTAAGTCATCGCGCCGTCTTTGAGCAATAAATCTTTCCAATTTACATTGGGATAGAGATCCGGGTCCAATCCCAAACGTAGTATTTCCAATTCCTCAGGTTGATAAATCGGGGCAAAATTTCGTGTAATACGTGCCTCGTTCAATAGATTAGCATAGGTAACGCCGTCTTCAAATTCAGGTGTAATGGTACGGCTATTATAGATATTCTCATCTTTAAAATTAATACTGATCTTACCATCTTTACCGCGCTTTGTTGTAATTAAAACGACACCATTTGCCCCTCTGGAACCGTAGATTGCGGTCACAGCGGCATCTTTCAGGATATTAATGGTTTCAATATCTTCGATATTGATGTCATTGATATTCCGCTCAATATTATCAACCAAAACAAGAGCAGAAGCCCCTCCACCAAAGGTTGAAATACCGCGGATCCAAAACTCGGTAATATTTTTTCCTGGCTGACCAGATTGCATCATACCTAAAACTCCGGGCGCATTTCCAATTAAAGCATTACTGATACTCGATGTTGGATTTCCTTTCATAGCGTTGACGTCAACACTACTGGTTGCGGCAGTCGATGTCAGTGTTCTTTGGGTACCTGTCCCGGTTACGACAACTTCATCGAGCACACTGGTCTCCGATTCATTCAGTGTCACGTCGATAACGCGATTATCTTTTACCAGTATTTCCTGCTTTTTGTAACCAACAGATGAATAGACCAGCGTCTTGTATCGTTCTACTTTTATCCGATAACTCCCTTTATTATCTGTTGTTGTTCCTAACCCCGGCGCATCCTTCACAAAGATGCTGACACCAACAATTGGTGCCTTTTGGGCGTCCACAACGACACCCGTTACTTCCAAAACATCCTGTGCCAGCGCACTGAAAGTGGCACAGAGGAGTAACATACATGTAAGTACTATTTTATTCATCATCTTATCACAGGTTAATCTTGGTTATTTTCATCCATATCCTCTAACGCGATTTTACGGATGCGTCGATTCTCGCGGTCGCCAATATAAAAAGCTCCTTCTTGCTCATTGTAAGCGATTCCCGATGGGCGGTCAAATCTCGCTTCCTCTCTCAAATCGCCATTGACATAACCATAAGGGTTGCCATTGAGGCTTGAGCTTCCCCGACCTGCAAATGTGGTTACAGCCCCTTCTGGTGTAAGCACACGAATCGCATGATTCATCTGGTCCGTAAAATAAAAGTCATACTGATCAGGTTTTCCCGCTTCTACGTAGGTTTGATTTTTCACGAATACACCTTGGTATGGTTCATTGACACGAGCGGACGAACCCACACCATCTTTGTACCCCGATTCCCTAACTTTTCCGCAAACCAGATAAGGCTGGTTAAAACGTTTCTTTTCCCAATTGTAATCGGCACGCATCATATAACCCTGGTTGATCACCAAGATATAAGCATAGTTTCCACTGGGATGAATGATAGCCCGGTACTCCCATTGTGGATCCTGAATAACATATAGAAACTCTGCCTTTGTTGTCTTATCTGTGAAATATTGATTGAGGTCAAAGCGGTAAAATTCCCCTTTCGCGTAGCTATTAAAGTACATTTCACCATTGACGGGATGAATGGATGCACCATTGCATTGTTTGCTTCTTGTCAGGACTTCCTTATCGAGGAAATTCCTTGCTCGCGAAAACAACAAGGTAGATTCATCATTTTCCCCACCACGGTCCTGCGAAACAATCATATAGTTGCCGTCTACAGAAAAGTCGACACTACGAGGACGATCAAAATCCGAACGTTTTTTAGTAATTGTGCTATCCTCGAAATTGATCAGGTATAGGCCATTATTATTATCGAAGGTCATCCAAAGATGCTTGGGGTTTAGCGGATCAAACTTCATAAAAGAAGAAAGCCAAAAACCACTTGCCATCTTGGTCTGATCAGCATCTTTAAACTTCCCGTCTTTCCAAGGCTCATCGCCACGTGAATTTCGATAACCTGCCAGCGTCGACACCACCAATTTACGCTGATAGTCAAAAGGCTCTTGTCCCTTACCGATAACGGGCTTTTCTTGAGCGCCCACGCGCACTTCGATATCCCCTTTAAACGCCTGTTTTGGTACCAGACAATAAAGATATTCACCCAGAGCATTGATCACCACAGCCTTTTTGCCCCCGATAAATACCTGTACATTTTTTGGATCGTTTCCAAAATTTTTTCCGTAGATCACCAGCCGTTGCCCCATACCACCTGATTTAGGTGCAAAGTCCGAGACAACAACCGGTTGTGAAGGATCAAAGGGCATCCCTTCTGAAATACTGCCAACATTGTCGTTCTTACAGCTTCCAAAGCCCAAAATAAGCACTGTAATGGTCCAAATCAACCGATTTAGGAATCCATTATTAGCAGCTATCTGTTTAGTTCTCATAAGGTTGTTAATTGATTAGAGTTTATTTTTATAAACATGAGTATATCACCTTCCATGAATCCTAGACTCACCGATCTGATACATATTCTTTCGCTTTTCAGCAATACATAACAGCTATTCTAGGGTAATTTTAGGACGAACGAATTGATGCCCGCCCCATCATTGGGCGAACGCTTAATTTTGACGTATACATAATTGGTTATTTTCTAAAAAGCTAAATGGTATTAGCTATCATAAGCTAAAAAAAGACTTTACGACAATAGTTTCAAAGTCTTCTGGTTTTTTAAGTTTATAGTTCTAATAATTTTCTATTTGATTTCCGCAATTCATGTTGACCTCCAACAATACCTTTCCCAAGGTCTGCACTAGCGTCTTCACAAAGACGACGGATGATTAATTTATAACTCGATTTTTTAAATGCTTCTCTAAGGTTCTTCTTTCTATAATTGATTAATCAAATTTAGATATTGTAACGATTCTGATAGGATAGAATTATCTCAATAATATGCGGATTTGTATCATGACTACATTCTCTTCAGCGATGGGTCATTCTAGAAGCAGATTGAGTTTGCTTCCGCTAACTTTTTTTTATACGAATAGGGCCTTTGATATGATTGATATCAATGGACTTTCCCTTTTGGGTGATCAAAACTTTTCCCTGCTTCTGCAATGAAATTGCTACATCAACAACTTCTTGCATATGTGCGCGCCAATCCTTTGGAAAAAGTTCCCTAGCAATTTCAGAAGGACAGAATGTCTTTTCGCGACCACGGGCTTCGGCAGCTGATAAGATGCTTTCAATTATTGCCTCTTGCTTCATAGTGTAGTAACAGACAAAAGCTTCTTGAAGTTTTTAATTGAACACTTTAGGTATCGTTTTTAAGTATGTTGCAGCGTAGGTATAAAGGTTCCTATGTCTTCTTTCTTTTGCATCGCTCTGAACAATATTTGACGTCCTCCCAATTTTTCTCCCATTTTTTACGCCAGGTAAATGACCTTCCACAGGTCGCGCAAATCTTCTGCGGTAGATTTTGCTTTTTAACCCCTTTCATCTTTCCATTGTTTTTTCATCGAACCGTATTGCACATTGGCTTCTGCCTGCTTCCATCGTTTATAGAACACTTCTGCTGCTGCAGCCTTCTCCCTATCACCCGTTCCACGTTCCAATAGCGCATAATCATCTTCTTTATCGTACTTTTTCCCTCCTTTATAGTTGGCGTAGCGACGTGCACGCGTGTATCCCATCTGCAGATATTTGCGTGCCATGTCTGCTCCAACAAAGTCATCCGCTTTTAGATAATCCTCGAATAAATTGAAAATCTTCTCACTGCTCTCCTCGGCAATGGCCTCAGTTTTGAAGCGCCAATGCTGACCAATTTCCGATTTATATGGCTCACAGATCAACACCCCCTGTTCTCCTTTACCAACTCGGTATTCGTCTGGTTTCGAGCGATAATCAATATTGGGCTTCCAGGGGTAGTCGTTTTTATCAAAGTTCAGGTAGCTCGGCTTTGGGATGCTCATATGTATATTTTTAGATTTTTACCTTTCTTTTAATAGGGCTGTGTGTTTTGTGCATATTTATGTTCACTATATTATGCTCATTTCATAAAGCTACCCCTATTTAGTTATGTAAAAAACTTCGTGTCGGTACAAATAGTTTGGCTAGAGCTATCATATTTTGATTCTGCTCATTTTTTTTGAAGACAAAATCAGTTTCTATAACCAAAACGTTGATATACGGGCATCTCGACAGTGCAAGGGGTGCCAACCATCTTAAACGTTTCTAAAAGAAACCCAGAGGCGGTTTCAACGGCTGTCCGACGGGGGGGTAGCGATATCACTTCAGGGCACTTTTTCATCACTAACTCCCTATTAATTCCTACTTTCTATAGAATTGGATTCCGCTTTTACTTGGATTTTCCTCGAATTTTTCCCGAGGCAGATCCGAAGCCCGCCCAAAGAAAGTTCAAGCAATGCTGGGCAAAAGGCAGGAATTGGTCGGGTATTGGTTAACTGTAAGTTTTGATCGCAGATATGACATGGCTTTCCTTTTCTAATTGATAAATTAAATTTATTCATATCCAATAAGGAAGGGCAATATCCTATAAATCAAGATAAAAATATGTGGCACCTCAACCAGTTTATTAATAAATATCATGAACGGAATGTTGACCTTCTTGGAAAGTGTTTCTTGTTCAAGACCTTTAGAGTTTTTGTTTTACCCTTTGTGCGGTTAACTTTATAATTCGCTTTCGATGGCTCGCATTCGCTTTCTGCTGACCTCTTTCGGTAAGCCATAAACTGTCACGGGAGTCAATAAAGTTTTTTTACACACAAAAAAAGCCTGCAAATATTTAATTTGCAGGCTTTTCTATTTGTTGACTTTTAGATCTGTAGCCCGTAGAAGGATTAAAAATATGGCTTTATCATGACAAAAAAGGCGATTTTTAAAATTCGGGGGTTCTTTTCGTGGTTCTTTTTAGGCAATCCAAGTGAGACTTAAAATAAGTCGCTGTGTGTGCCTGTTCTTGTTAACGTAATGAGCCTTATGGTGTCGCCTTGTTCCCAAACTAACAGCCAATCGGGTTGGATATGGCACTCCCAAAATCCTTTATAATTACCCGTCAACTTATGCGGTTTGTTCTTTGATGGGAGCGAGCCTTTTTCAACCAATTGGGTAACGACTTCATCGAGTAGTCGCATATCCAAACCACGCTTTTTGGCGAGTTTAATATCTTTTTTGAACTTTCCAGTCTGTTCAAGCTGATACATTACGAGTAAAGTTCTTTTCTGAAATCCTCAAGAGTGGTTTTGGTCGCCTTGCCCGATTTAGCTTCTTTTATTGCTTTTTCAGTATCTTTATTATAACGGGGTTCTTCAAGCTCTACAAAAGGTAGTGTTTTAAGGTATTCATAGAATACTTTAGCCTGCTTGCTTCGCTTATCTATCTTTATTGTGATTTCCATATCTGCACATCTTAATGGTACTACCCCAAAGTTACTAAAAAATAAAATTATTCTCTATGGCTGACAAAAGAAAGAAGAAAACTCCGCATGACACGAAAGAAATTCACCATAAACAGCCCAAAGCGAGAACAGTCACGGCCAATAGCGGTGGGGTTTCGCAGGCCACAAATGCGCGGAAGGGAGAGAATTTAGTACAATCCATTTTGTCTTTTCCTTAATTCTCTACCTGTATATTCTAATCGATGTAATTTACCATTATTCTCAATATCTACTTCAAAAGGAACAGGTTGTATTTTCATCTGTGTCGGAAACCAAGTCTCTTTTTTATTATAATTAGCCATCACAAATTTCCCCTCGGGTGAACCGTTCGCACCAAATCTCGTTAAGTTTCCTTTCCATAACGTTGTTTGGCATTTTTCTTCTAAAAGTGAATTTACTTTTTTAATGTCATCGGTTCCAATACCCATTTCACTTATACCCAACACATCAGAAATATCGAATTGTTTATCTATATCATTCTTTAAATCATGATGGGTAATAAATTCTGAAATGTTCCCACCTCCATCATAAAAATAGAAAGAGACAGCATTCCAATCTTCGAAGTCAACCGCTTTTTCTCCGCTCTCTAACTTAATAATCTCAACCCGTTCTTCCATCCACTTTAAAGCCTCTTCCAACGTATTTGATGGGATTAAAAAGCAATAATGATACAGAAAAGGCTCGGTGGATTGTTTAAACTTCAATATTGACCAACCAATTTTTACGCTAAAGGTATCTTGTGTTTCATTATTGATTTCCAAACCTAAAGTTTTGTAATAAAAATCCTTTACCTCTTGAAGTTTGTTGGTTCGTAAAGTCAAGTTTTTGATTATCATTCTTAAATTCTTTATTGTATATATCGGAGTTATTCGGCCTATTCTGACAAATCTTGAATACATTGCTCCCTTATTCTCCAAATTTCTTCAAGTGAATACTTTATATTACTATTTTTATGAAGCCAATTATCCAAAAATACTTTATGGATTCCGATTTTATGTTGATTAATTTCATTTGGCTGGATTTCCGTCTCAAAAAGCAAGTCATTTATAAAGTCATTTGGCGATGCCCCACTTTTAGTAAAATCAAAACAACTATTGCCAAATTTTAGGTAAGTATGTGCTTCGGGAATGTATTGCAGAAGATTCTTTGACAAGGTATTTTCAACCTTTGGCGTATTTAAAGCATTCATCTTGAAAATTCCAAGAATAAGCTTGATATCCTTAACCTCGTTCTCATTAGCCAATTGCTTTAATATAGCGTGTTTTGTACTGCAAGTTCCTTTGTTATCAGTAAAAATGGTCGTTAGGTCGTCTTTATTTGAATTTCTTCCATAATCCATATTTTGGATATAATGGGTGGCTTGATGAAAAGATTGGATACCTCTTTTCAAAAACTCTTTTGAAATATCTCCGTTAGCTTGGATTGTAAAATTAGGTAGTTCTGTCATTTCGTTTTCTTTGATGGATTTCCATTATATATCTGCATGAGTTCAGCTTCCGTGGAGATTTATTAATCCAGTAGTAACCTGTCAAGCGTGAAAGTCTTACTCATTAACAGAGAATGTCCGTTAGGAATATGCTCTTTTGTTTTGCTATCGTCTGTAAAATTAAACTTGTAGTTAAGGTTAAAAGTGCCTTTTCTTCTGTCTTCCATCACCTGTGAGAAAGCTTGGACACTGGTTAAAGTAAGTGTTATAAGTGAGAATATTTTTATAAATTTTACTTTCATGTATGTATAAGTCAAATCGTTTTTTAGTAGGCTGGTTTCTAATTCTTATATTTTCTTGTCCTTTTCAATTGCAGGGATGATATATTTCAGCATAATTTCAAAAGGGAGCTTCCCTCTCCAATTACCATAGTTACTTCCAGTAAATACGACCGCTAAATTATATTCCGGAACAGACATCATATACTGCCCTCCATTACCCGAAGCAAACAAAACTTCTGTATCAATGTCTTTATGCTTTAATTGCTCTCGATACCAAAAGAAACCATAACGTGCGCTTTCATATATTGCATTGGGGATTCTGGAATATCGGGTAAACGAATAATCGATAACAATGTCACAATCTGTTAATGTTTCTATCCACGCCGAACTAATTATTTGTTTACCTTTCCAATCCCCTTTATTCCTTACCAAATTAATAATTTTGAGCATATCCATAGGTCTCATAAAAAATGAACCTGCGGTCATACCTTGACCTCTCGGAGAAATAGTCCATTTATAATCTTCGATTCCCAAAGGTTGAAAAAGATTTCTTTCGGCAAATTCCATGACTGTCATTCCGCTTGCCCTTGTAATAATCTCTCCTATAAGCATGGGTACGATAGAATTATAAGACCAATTTATGCCGGGATTCTGAACTAAATCTATACCTAAACAAAATGCCACCCAATCTTCGGTTTCAGCCATCTCATCTTCACAATAGGGTCCAAGACCATAAAATTCTTCGCAGTTTAATCCCGACCGCATTTCTAATAAATTCTGAACACTGATGTTACTTTTGTTCTCGTCTTTCAGTTCAGGAAAGAACCGTTCCAAACGGTCATTGAGTGCAATCAGTTTTTTGTCGATTGCAATTCCTGCTAAAAGGCTTGTTATAGATTTAAAAGATGAACGAATATCGTGGCGACTGTCTTTATTAAAACCATTAAAATATTCTTCAAAAATTATATTGTCGTTATTTTCAACTATAACAGCATCAATCTTAGGATAAGTGTTGTCAATGACTTTTTCTTTTAATTCTCGAAAAAGTGATTGATCTACTTCCTGTGCTTTGGAAGTTATAAACAACAGCATCAGCATATTGAATAGAATGGTTTTCATTAGAGTAAATCTTCAAATAGACATAATAACTTTAAGTACAAGGATAACAAATATTACTGATTTTATTTTAATCCCTATCCTTTCGCGCCTTTAATCCTTTTATTTCTTCCTTTGCCCTTTCTACCTGCTCGGTGGTTATTCATATAAATCAACATACATCTTTACTGTCTTCAATTTCTTGTCTTAGGGAAAGCTTTGCGATAGAAAAATATTTATACCTTGCAATTTGATTAGACTAAGATGTTAGAAAATTTACCAATACACATTCCTTTAATTTTTGGATTGACAACCGTCATGACACTCTTTTTATTCTCTTGGATTATTAAGGCTGCAAAATCTCCAACTACACGACAGAACTCAACTAAAATCATTGTAGGTTTAATAGTATGGTTAATCATTCAAGCCATTTTGACACTTAAAAACACATATAATTCGGATACAAATTCGTTTCCTCCCAAAATATTGTTGTTTGGGATTTTACCACCAATTTTTACAATTATTGTTTTGTTCTCAATGAAAAAAGGACGGCAATTTATTGATACCCTATCCTTAACAAAAATTACCTATTTGCATTTTAAACCCAGAAAGTACATTGCATCTTATCCACTATATTGGCAAATCCCCTATTTGATATGGATGCGATATGCCTTCCGAAAAACTGATGGATCAAATTTATCTTATGAAAAATAATAACAGATGGAATAGTTAGGATAAATACTCGGTAGGGAAGATTTACTGAAAATAAGGCAATATGACTTAAGATTATTAAGAATATTAACCGATCGAGGAACAGAATACTGCGGAGTAAAAGACCAGCATGAATATCAGCTCTATTTAGCCATCGAAGATATAGATCATACGAAAACAAAAGCAAAAAGCCCTCAAACAACTGGTATTTGCGGAAGTTACCACCGTACTATTCATGATGAGTTTTATGCAGTTGCATTCAGAAAGAAGGTATACCGAAGTATTCAGGCACTCCAAAACGACCTTGATCGTTGGATGAATTACTATAATCAGAATCGCACGCATAAGATCGTTAAGTATATCTCAGTAGTAAGCAAATGAGCGAAAATGACTCACTTTTTTCTTGGGAATTATTATAGTTTTTTTGATACTGAAAAACAAAAAAGGTACTGTTTTAAATTCCAAATATTTAGACAAAAAAGTATTTTTGTATTCTAAAGAAGTTCAACTTCTGAACTATCTAGTGTAGTCTCGGTTTTCGAATCGGGACTACTTACTTTATAATTTTCTATAAATACCGTATCATTTTTCCAAATCGTATACATTAAGATTAATAATTTTCTCTGTATGGCAACCTGCCCTACCATTTTTGATGACTTCTTCTGGATGATTCTCAGGTAGGTTTCCTTTAGCGATGGATTGTATCTACAAGCTACCATAGCCGGAAAATACAGTGCATTTCGGATATATCTATTCCCTTTCTTGGATATTCTGGTTTTTCCTTTGACCGATGTTCCAGACTCCCGCTGAACCACATCGTATCCGGCATAACTGACAAGCTGTTTAGCGCTACCAAACTGTTCAAACCCCATTGTTTCAGCAAGAATGGTCACCATGGTAATCATACCAATCCCTTTTATTGTTGAGAGTTTCTCAACTTTTTTGTCCAGATCAGGATCTGACTTTACTAGCATGGTGATCTCTTTGGTACATCTACCAAGCTCCTTTTCTATCTCTGCAATCAGCTTTTTATTGCTCTTCAGGATAAAGGGTTGGATATCATGCGAACAGTCTTTACTATAGTTGATGTTACCTAATGCAATTTTCTGCTCTTGAAGCTGGACATAGTATCTGGTCAAATTTCTCAGCTGCAATAATATCACTGGAGGTGGGTTCCATGCTTTATGAATCCGCTCGACACCGAACTGACTCAATATTCTTGCATCAACAGCATCTGTCTTGGTCTTAATATTGAGACTCGAAAAATAGTGCTTTGAGGTATTGGGAAGGACAACATGAACTTTTTTCTTAATCTTGTGCAGATGGTGGGCAAGGTTCTCATAATAGACCCCCGTAGCTTCCATCAAAAAAACAAGTTCCGTATTCGGTGTAACAACTCCTTTAGCCCAGCGCAGAAACTGGTTGAACCCTTTGGTTTCGTTAATAAAATCCACCGTCTTTGAGAACGTTAATTCTCCATCCCCTAAACGCTGACACACACATGCTGTAAATGTCGCTTTTGAGATATCTATCCCAATACACTGTTTGCTAATAGCCATAGTTAAGAATTTAAATCATATTGACTTAATCCTCCTTCGTCTATCCTTTTGTTTTATCCAGGCTCGAAATAACGGCCTTAAGTACTGTTCAGACTCCTGAGAATAAAATCGTGTGGAAAATTCCTTTTTTACGGTATAACAAGATGTTTACCTAGCCTGCATTCGTCTCACACGAAAAGCCAATACATTTTGTATAACAACAATATAATGACCTTTTTATAATTCTCAGTAAATATAAAAGCCTGCAAATATTCAATTTGCAGGCTTTTATATGTGTTGACTTTTAGATCTGTAGCCCGTAGGGGAATCGAACCCTATTTGTATCAATCTATTTATCAGTTATTTACAAACCTTCCATTTCCTACTCACCGAATAACTCACTGGTTTGATATACGTTTTAGTTGCAAGTGCTTTATACTTTAAAAATAAGAAATAGAGCGAAAAATTCAAAAAATTATATTGATATTTTACCTTGAGGGGCCAGCAGTATCTCAGATAAATAAATTACATCTCTTAAGATTTAACTATTCAATTTTGTCCCACTATATTACCTGATACGGATAGTATTAAATTTTTTGATATTAGAATCAGTCCTAGGAATTAAAGTAATCATAAAAAGATCATCTAAATCACTAATGAACTTTATTGGAGAAACTGAAATTACCATAATATTACTCACGTCTACGAGAACCTCATCGGGACTGTTCTGAATGATATTATTATATATGCGAAATTGGAGTTGCTAACTTAGTCGG
>DLST01000014.1 GCA_002500745.1 Sphingobacterium sp. UBA7855
TCGATTTCCGCGTTTAAAATAGACCCAGCTGGATTTTAGATCCTGCCAGACTTCTCTTAAACCCTTTTTTTTTCAGGGTTCCTTCTTTCGAAGCAACCGTCCCTCCCTTGCGGAGTGGTGCAAAGATAGGAAGTTTACAAACAAACTTCCAAGCCTTTTGTTCTTATTTATTTCATTTTGGACATAACTCGCTGGAAGGATGGGAGATTATTTTTCAGAAGGCCCCTCCCGGAGGCAATTACAGGGGCAGAGCGCAGATAAAAGAAGCCCCGGGCGGGGGGGCGGGCGGCAGGCAGCTGCGCCAGGACAAAATGGCCCGGGAGGACGAAGCCGGTAGAAGGCGCACCGCGGCACTCATGACCGGTATCTTTTGCAGGTTGCATGCCGTTGGCAGCGCAGCGTTGGCAGCGCAGCATTGTAGGAGCAAATTGTATTACGGTCACCGGGCACTGCAGCGTGGTCTCGTGCTTAGGTTGTATGCCGCAGGCAGCGCAGTGTTAGGCCGGCACCGCAGCATTGTAGAAGCAAATTATATTACTGTCAACGGGCACTACAGGGTGGTCTCTTTCGCAGGTTGTATGCCGCAGGCAGCGCCGGTCTAAACGGCCTGCCGAATGCGTAATATAGGACGGCCGATCGAAGGCATCAAAGACGCTACCATGTTATAGCTTAGTTTAGGGTTTACTTAGGGTTTAGTTAGGGTTTGTTTAGGTTTAGTATAGGTACAACCTATACTAAACCTAAGCTAAGGCTAAGCTATAGGTAAACAAATTCTACACTAAGGAATAAGACGAGTAGAATCGATAAAGCATTTAGTTGAAACATCGTACCTAACCGTAATGTGGGCAACCTCTCATCAAGCAAATGTATTATACGGAAATACTATTGGATTACCCATCTGATCATACCAATAATGTATTTATTATAGCGTATAGAATTAATCGCTACCTGAATAGCTCTTTTTTCTGTAAATTTGATGTAGGATAATAAATAATAAGGAGGTCTTATTTTTAAGAAATTAAAGAGATTAGATACTTTTATTCGAAATAAAATCATATTGATCCATGATAGATTATGCTCAGCTTTTAAAACAGGTAGAAGAATATGCTGAAAATTATATTACAGAAAATATTTCAGTCTGCCACTGCTTCCATAATACGATACACACACGTTCCGTTGTAAGTGCGGCGGAGGAAATTTTGCGGTATTACCAATTAGGAGCGGAGGAGCACTTTATTGTTATTAGCGCAGCCTACTTTCATGATCTTGGGTACGTTCAATCCGACAATGCCATTGGCCATGAAAAGAGAAGTGTCGAAATTGCCTTGGAATTTCTGAGAGAAAAAGCTGTACCGCAGGGCGTACAGGAAAAAATTAAAGGTTGTATTTTAGCAACTCGAATGCCTCAGGATCCGACAAACCTGCTTGAGCAAATTCTCTGCGATGCTGACTTATTTCATTTTGGAAGTGATGATTTTGTTACTAGAAATAAACTTATGAAAGCAGAAGCGGAAGCGGTGTTAGGAAAAGAGATTGACAAAGATGTATGGCGAGCCGGTACGATAAAACTCCTAATGAGCCATCATTACCATACTGAATATGCACAACAAAAGCTTAATGCCAAAAAGGAGATGAATTTAAAGGAACTGGAAAAAAAACAAGAGAAATCCATCAAGAAAAACAAAGAAGATAAGAAAGACAAAGAGAAAAGTGGCAAGCCTGAACGCGGAATAGAGACTATGTTCCGGATTACTTCATCAAACAATCAACGATTAAGTGATATGGCAGACAATAAGGCTAATATTTTATTAACCGTCAATTCTATAATCCTTTCTGTCGTCATTGCAGTTTTATTTCGAAAACTAGATGCAAACGAACACCTTATTATCCCAACAATTATATTAACAACTGCAGTGGTAGCTACCATGGTCATGGCTATACTCTCTACAATTCCTAAAATTCCATCCGGTAAATTTTCAAAAGACGAAATCCAACAAAAATCAGTCAATCTGCTCTTTTTTGGTAATTTTTACAAAATGAAACTCGATGACTACAATGAGGGTATGCAGAAGGTAATGGTCGATTCGGAATTTCTATATGGCATGCTTACCAAGGATGTTTATTCGCAAGGTGTGGTATTAGGCCGAAAATACAAACTTCTACGATACGCATATGGAGTTTTTATGTTTGGACTTGTGATATCAGTCGTTTCTTTTATCGGAGCCACCCTACTTTAATTTCCGATAAAGACCGACTTAGTTCCTCATAATCAAAAATTCATGTACTTTCTTTTATTTTATCCAAAAAGTCCAATGAATTCAATCATTAGCTTAAAATAGACCGACATCAAGTATCGATGTTTTCCCAAATAGACTGCTATAACAAAAAAAGTATACGGATGATGATGAAAGATCTTTATATAAACAGAGACATTAGCTGGTTATCGTTTAATGATAGGGTTCTTGACCAAGCTGGTCGTCAAGAGGTCCCTCTATTGGAAAAACTGCAATTTCTAGCTATTTTTTCATCCAATCTGGATGAATTTTATCGCGTTAGAATGCCTGTACTGATGGCTGGAAAAAAAATAATAAAACAAAATCCGAAAGAGCTCATCCCTAACATAGACATCGCTACATATAAAAAAGCGTCAAAATTCATACACAAACAACAGGAAAAATTCGGGCTCTTACTCACTGATATTATTCAAGAATTAGCGAAAGAAAGTATATTTTTTATTTACAACCAAGCTATCCCCGAAGAAATAAAGGGCCTAACTGCACACTATTTTTTCAATACAATTGCTTCCTATCTGCAAATTATCCCGATCGATGATACGTCATTTTTTCCAGACAATAATCAGCTATACTTCGTCGTTGAGGATGAAAATACAGGAGCAGCAACATTTCTAAATATCCCATCAAACTATATTGGTCGATTTTTCACCTGCGAGACCAACAACGGCAAATATGTTGTCCTAATAGATGATATAATCAAAGCATTTCTGCCCATGGCTATACGAAATTTATCATTAAGTTTCTATTCCTTTAAAATCACAAGAGATGCCGAGTTAAATCTTCAAGACGAATTTGAAGGAGATATTGCACAGAAAATCGAATCGGAGGTCAACAAACGTGATCTTGGCTATGCGACGCGCTTTCTCTATCAACCTAATCTACCAGAGCGGCTAATTGAAAGACTTGCAACCTTATTCGACCTACGGAAAAGTAGCATTGTTAAAGGCGGAAACTACCACAACTTGAAGGACCTCTTCTCATTCCCAATTAAAATAGAGAACCTTTTGTATCCGAAACAACTACAAATCAATACCGATAACAATTTCGAAGAATCTATCTTTGATCAAATAGACCGGGAAGATATGTTGATCTGTACTCCCTATGAATCGTTCGACCCCATACTGCGTTTTTTTAACGAGGCTGCGATAGATCCAACCGTAGACGAGATTTACACAACCTTATACCGAATAGCAGGCGATTCGCGTATTGCACAAGCATTAGCTACCGCAGCGAAAAATGGAAAACAGGTCAATGTATTTGTAGAATTGAAAGCGCGCTTTGATGAAGCTAATAATATACATTGGTCTCGACTGATGAAAGAAAACGGCGTAAAAATCACCTACAGTATCCCAAACTTAAAAGTTCACGCCAAAATAGCACTGGTCAAACGTCAGGCAGGCCGACAAAGTGCTTTACTGGGTACGGGAAATCTAAATGAAAAAACAGCTAAGGTTTATACAGACTATTTCCTTATCACTTCTCATAAGCTGCTGACCGACGAATTAAATTTGCTATTTGAGTTTCTTCCGGCACGAAGGAAACCCCACAACCCAAATGAACTATCATTTGACCATCTACTAGTAGCACAGTTCAACCTCAAGCTTACGTTTTTAGAGCTGATTGACCAAGCCATCCATGCAGCTCAAGCTGGAGCTCCAGCAACAATAAAAATTAAATTAAACAATCTGGAAGAAGAATCGTTAATCAACAAATTATATGAAGCGAGCAGGGCAGGGGTAAAGCTAGAGTTGTTGATCAGGGGTATCTGCAGACTAAAACCGCAGGTACCGGGACTAAGTGAAAACATCACCGTGAAAAGGATTGTAGGAAGATATTTAGAACACGGAAGAATATTTATTTTTCAATATCAGACCCAAACGCTCGTTTATCTCGGCTCATCAGACTGGATGAACCGCAACATTTACCGCCGTATAGAAACTTGCTTTCCGCTGCTTGATCCGGCATTGGCACGTCAAATACAAGAGATGTTTGATATCCAGTTTTCGGACGACACCGAAGCTACATTACTGAATGACAAGGGGCAAAACCAAGCGATAGAAACACAGCATAAAAATGTTTCGCAACAGCAAATCCCTGATTATTTAAAAGCTAAAATGGAACAGTGTACCTATTCAATTAAGTAATTCATAATAACATACGTAATTTGAAAGTCCGAGACTAAAAACATGGTATCTAAATTTGTTCTGAAAGGCCCCCGAAAGCATCAAATGAAAACATACTAATAGAAATATGAAAAAAACCACCCTACATACAACTGCTATCTTAAGTCTATTATCGGCTATTTTACTTGCCTGCAACCCAAATAATACAACCAAAGAAAACAGCAACAAGCTAGCTTATGTTCAAGCTGAAAAATCACTAAGCATTCCCTACACATTATCTTCGGGCAGCAAGATGAGTTTACCTAACGAATTACTGGAAATATCAGGGATCACCTTTCTTCCGGGGCAGGATGATGATATTTATGCCATTCAGGATGAACAGGGCTTTCTATATAAGTTTAACCAGCCCACACAAAAAGTCACCTTCACCCCTTTTGGGAAAGATGGCGACTATGAAGATATCTCGATAAGCAATACACATTTCTTTATCTTAAAGAGTAATGGCAGCATATATTCTTTTCCTATTGCAGAAAAGGATAATATAAAAAATGTTTTCGAACAGAAGAATTTACTTCCAAAAGGAGAATACGAAGGGCTTTTTATCGATCGCGAAAGTAACCAGGCATATGTATTATGTAAGGAATGCAAGGTCGATAGAAAGCAGCCACAAACCTCTGGATACATCTTTTCAATTGACGAAAACAGTCAATTCCAGCCGAAAGGAGAATTTTCAATTCAGCTTGATGAGCTTCGTGCTTTTGATACTAAAATCAAAAAGACCTTTAAACCATCAGCTTTAGCAAAAAAAGCGGATAGTAAAGAGTGGTACATCTTATCTTCGGTAGACAAAGCTCTTGTTGTGACGGATGAGAATTTTCGTGTAAAATCGCTCTTTCCATTAGACCGGAAGATCTTTCCTCAACCCGAAGGTATTAACTTTGATTCTAAACTGAATCTTTATGTCAGCAGCGAAGCTGGCAATCAGGATAAAGGGATCATTTATAAATTTGAAAAACAATAGGCATGCAAAAGGTCGTACCATTCTTTCTTATTTTTCTTGTTAGTCATGCTTATTCACAGCAAAAGCATACAGGGTTGCATACGAATCAGGGCACACCCTTTGCTCAAACCTTCATTAAGGACAGTATAAATGTCATAGCAAACGCAAAATATGGTAAAGCCAGTAAATTTAAAAAGTTCTTCCTCGGCGAAAACTACCGCAAAGAATGGGCTGCAGAAACCACTCTGCCCTTGATTCAACTTTCCACATTATATGGCGGTTTGCGTCCTGTTAAACAAGGCGGTGGGATGCAATCGGTTTCTTTAAGGCTAATAGATTCTATGGGAAGGGAATGGGCGCTGCGATCGGTCAATAAAAGAACTGAATCCCTTATACCGGAAGAATTACACGGTACCTTTGTGCAGGATGTATTGGATGACGCCACTAGTGCTCAGCATCCCTATTCCGCGCTGATGATCCCTGCCTTGGCCAATGCGGTAAACGTCGCACATGCTCATCCCATCATTGGCGTTGTAGCACAAGATAGTCTATTAGGCGAATATGCTCCGCTTTTTGAACATACAGTAGCTCTACTGGAGGAGCGTGAACCGCTCGGAGATTCAGACAATAGTCCTAAAACTGTGCGAAAGTTGCAGGAAGATAATGACGACAATTTTAAAGCCAAAGCGTACCTACGCGCAAGGATGTTGGATGTGCTGGTCAGTGATTGGGACCGACATGAGGATCAATGGCGATGGTACGATGAGAATCAGGATAGCACAGATCAGGATAAAGACTATATTCCTATTCCCCGCGATCGCGACCAGGCACTGCGTGTCACGCAAGGTTTTCTAATGAAAGACATCTATCAGCAATTCGTCAATCCAGTCATGCAAGGATTCACAACGGGCATTCCCGACATTCGCTATTCTCTTTTCAAATCGCGCTTCTTAAATGCTCATCCGAGCAACCAGCTCTCCCACAAGGAATGGACCAAAGAGGTGAAGCAATTTGTTACACGCCTCACAGATTCGGTGTTATGGCAATCCGTACACAGCCTCCCACAGTCGTCCATTACTATTCGTGGAGAACAAATCTTCAAAACACTTCAAAGCCGCCGTGATGCACTGCCCACTGCGATGGAAGAGTATTACAATTTTATCAATAACATTGTCGATATTCATCTCAGCGACAAAAACGAAAAAGTAGAAATATGGAGCACCGGAAGTAAAAACTTAAAAGTCAAAGTTTCGAAGATCAACAAAGTAGGCAAAGTCACCAAAACTTTGATGGACAAAACCTACAAAAATACCCTGACAAAAGAGATTCGCCTCTATTTAGGTGATGGAAAAGATTCTGTTTTCATCGACAATGCACAATCTCCCATCAAACTAAGAATTATAGGCGATAGCACACCAAAGACTTATACTATCAATCAGAGCAGATCAAGGATACAGCTTTACGAAAACACTAAAAATTCTGTTATGCTCGGTGAAAAGAAGAAAATAAAGCTTCATTATGCCCAAGATAGCATCAACACGCAATTTGTTCCGGTAAACCTCTACAATACCTGGCTTCCCTTGGTTACTGCAGGCTATAATGCAGACGACGGTATTTCCCTCGGACTCGGAGCAGCTTACACACATCAGCGTGGCTTTAGAAAAAGCCCCTTTAGCTATAGGCAACAGCTCACCGTAGCAACCGCCTTTCGCACCGGAGCATATAAAATTCACTATAGAGGCGAATGGACTGCTGCCGCCGGCGATGCTGATATAGTTATCGATGCCTTAGCGAAAGCTCCCGACAACACACAGAATTTCTTCGGCGTAGGAAATAACTCCCCATTTTTAAAGGAGCAGTATGGTGCAAAATATTACCGAAGTAGATTTAATATCTTCAATATCAATCCACAGTTAAGATGGAAACCTTCACCCACGCTAAACGTTGCCGTAGGTCCACATATCCAATTTTATCACTTAGATCCTAATGAGAATGAAGATCGATTTATTCTAAATCCTCAGGCTTTACATTCTTACGATAGCTTGTCAATTACCAAAGACAAAGCTTTTGCAGGTATCAATGCTTTTTTAACGCAAGACTCACGTAATCGAAAGATTAATCCAAGTAAGGGAATCTATATCAAAGCCGATTTGAATTCTTATTTTGGACTCAATCAGTATTCAAAAAATTCGGTGCAGTTAAATGCTGCCATCACTGGATATTTTAGTGTACTCCATGAAGGCATTATATTCGCCAACAGAACGGGCGGGGGAGCAGTCGTCGGAAATCCTACATTCTATCAATATTTATTTCTAGGCGGTCACGAAAACCTTAGAGGGTTTCGCCAATATCGATTTGCAGGACAGCAGATGCTTTATAATAATTTGGAGGCACGTCTTAAAATAAAGGATGTCAAGAGCTATGTTCTTCCGGGTGAATTCGGACTCATGGGCATGTACGACATTGGTAAAGTATGGGCAAAAGGCTATAATAGTGGTAAGTTTCATCAAGGTGTGGGCGGGGGCGTATATTACATCGTCGCAGATGCGCTTCCATTGCATTTTGTGATGACAAGATCGGATGAAGGCTGGTACCCTTATTTCAGTACAGGTTTCCGCTTCTAAAATTCTAAATCCATCATTCCGCTCTTTCCATTGGAACGAACCAAAAAAAACAGCATGTCAATGGTAATTTTTTTGCAAATGTATTTATCAGAAGAAATTCTGGAAGATCTGAATGTTATCTATACATGCCATCTACGATACGGACACCATTGCGTGGATCATCGAACACTTATGATTAGAGGATGTACAAGACCCTACCAGCCTAAAAGCAATTTGCTTCAGGTGAATTTAACCTATCAGAATTTCTCTTAAATTTGTCCAGGGAAGGGAAATTTTTCCAATTGGGAGTGCTTCTTTATAATGCGGCACCAACTGGAGCTTAAATGAAAACTACTTAAAAGGATTACCATGATTACAGATGCCAACTATTTTTATCTAAGCGATTTGCTTGGCACTTTATTTTTTGCAATATCAGGTACCCTGTCAGCAAAACGTAAGGATATTGATATTTTTGGAGCGGCCTTTTTAGGTTTTGTTACGGCCATTGGTGGGGGATCTATGCGGGACATTTTTTTAAATCTGCGCCCAGTCTGGGTAAATGACAGCAATTATCTCATTGCTATCTTCATCGGAATTTTAATCGCCATTATTTTCAATAGACAATTGTATGGTTATTATCGTACATTAACACTTTTTGATGCCATCGGAATTAGCTTTTTTACCATATTAGGGGTGCAAAAATCACTCAACTACGAGAGTAATACCTATGCTGCCATTATCTTTGGAATGTTTACCGCAGTATGTGGAGGCATGACACGCGATGTCCTCTTAAATGAGACACCGCTCATTTTTAAGAAAGAAGTATATGCTACCGCCTGTTTAGGTGGTGGCCTCATATATATTTTATTGGTGCATCTTGATCTCGATGTTTCATGGGCAGCCTTTATCGGAGCTGCAGTTGTATTTTTTATACGAATGACAGCCGTTAAATATCGTTTATACTTACCTCGCCTGGATTGAGTGGACCCCCTTACACCGCTTAAATTACCTGTAGGAGATGCTGATGAATTATTTATTCGGTTTCAACAGTAAATTGTAAAGAAGAATGAAACGATTGAATCTTGTGCTTATAAACTCCAGCCGCTAAACAAGGAGACGTGATAAAAGAAAAAGCGTTAGTCTGTACTAACGCTTTTTCTTTTGCTGTGGGAATCGCATTTTATAACCAACGCGGATATTTCCTTTCGAAATGGCATCCAGCCGACTTTTCAACATCGTTTTTTTCAACGTACTCAATTTATCGGTAAACAACTTTCCTTCAATATGATCATATTCGTGCTGAACAACACGCGCCGCCAAACCAGTGAGATCCATTTCGTGTTCCTCAAAGTTTTCATCCAGATAATTAATGCGGATATTCCGATGACGTAATACATCCTCGTTGATATCTGGGATACTTAAGCATCCTTCTCCGAAAGCCCATTTTTCACCAGACTCTTCTACCATGATGGGATTGATAAAAACCTTTTTGAACGATTGGAGCATTGCTTTATTTTCTTCATCATCTTCTGCAAAAGGGGTTGCATCGATAACGAACATACGTATAGGCAAGCCTATCTGCGGTGCCGCTAAACCAACACCATGTGCCGCATACATGGTATCAAACATGTCATCAATCAATTTCTTTAAATCAGGATAGTCTTCATCTATTTCTTCAGCGACCTTTCTTAATACAGGATCGCCATACGCCACTATCGGAAGTTTCATATATAAATAATTATTTATTTAAGTGCAGATACTCCTATTTATAGGAGTTCATTACACGTCGTTTGTTCTTAAAGATCATTTCGTACCTAGTGAAATTTTGCACAATTAAATTTTGGTTCATGTCCGAATAATTTCTGAACCGGATTCGCTCTGCTTTTAAACTAACTAAGGATACGCTGTAGAACCATTATACGTTCGCTTACAAAGGTACGGATAATTATTAAAATCGAATATTTCGTGAAGACTTCCACAAAAGTTACTTTTGTTTTATGGATCCTTCGTTTTTAAATTTGTCAACGCAATTTAAGCTTAGACTTGAGCAAGCGCTTGAAGTCTCATTACAACTCTTTGAAGTTGATGGATTTATACAAATATCCTCCCTTGAATTAACAACAACCATATTGTTATACCCTAACAATAAGCCTATTAGGATCCAAACTTCCGAACCATGTATTCATATTGATGAAGACCTATTAGCAAGCAAGTCTGAACTCATTATCAAGCGTATTGTTTCGCGAACTAAAAACAACAAATTTATCTTCGCACGCAAGACTGTGGTGGCACGGATCGATAAAAAGACAAGCTTACAGTTCCTCGTGGAACATCATTTACAGCTTGCTCTGCCTGGTAAATATCGTTATGGACTCTTTGAGAAGGGTGAGCTTGTCGCTGTCGCTATCTTCTCTGGAGGACGCCGCATGATGGACAGGGAGGATGACTATCGTTCGTTCGAGCTTATACGCTTCTGTAACAAAGCGGGATTTAATGTAATTGGTGGGTTAAGCAAATTGATCAAGGCTTTCTGCAAAGATTTCTCACCTGGCGATATTATGACCTTCACTGATCGCGATTGGAGTCAGCACTCCTCTCTTGAAAAAATCGGCTTTGTTGTCAAAGAAGTAACAGCTCCGATCAACTTTTGGGTAGCAGACACAAAAAGACATGTTTATCGCAATAAAGAAGAGCTAAAAGCATTAATTAAACAATATCCGTATGGCTTTCTAAAGGAAAATATGGGTAGCATCAAGATGATTTTATACATAAAATAAGCTAAATTGTGTATATTGTACACTGTAAGGGTTTGAAAAATAAATAATCAAAAAATAATAACATTATGAAGAGAAAACTTCGCATGGGTATGGTTGGAGGCGGTAATGATGCCTTTATTGGAGCTGTACACCGTATTGCCGCTTTTATGGATGGCAAGATTGAGTTAGTTTGTGGTGCTTTTAGTATTGATCCACAAATTTCAAAACAATCTGGAGAAGACCTATTTGTAGCACCTGAGCGTGTGTATTTAAGCTATGAGGAGATGATCGAGAAAGAATCTTTGCTTCCCGAAGGAGAGCGCATGGATTTCGTAACGATCGTAACACCGAACTTTCTGCATTTCGCTCCCGCTAAATTAGCGCTGGAAAAAGGCTTCGATGTCGTGGTTGAGAAACCGATGACTGTATCTGTTGAAGAGGCAAAAGAATTACAAGAAACTGTAGAGCGTACAGGCCGCACACTATGCCTTACACATACTTATTCTGGCTATCCGATGGTTAAACAAGCAAAAGCGATGGTCAAAGAAGGTCACTTCGGAAAGATCAGAAAAATTGTTGTTGAATACCCTCAAGGTTGGTTAAGCCGCTTAACAGAACGCGAAGGTAATGCTGGTGCTGCTTGGCGCGCAGATCCAAAACGTTCTGGTAAATCGTTGGTTATGGGCGATATCGGCACACATGCTGCGCATTTAGCAGAATATGTATCTGGTTTGAAAATCGAAGAATTATGTGCGGACCTCACAACATTTGTTGAAGGCCGTCTATTAGATGACGATGGTTCGGTACTTTTACGTTTTGAAAATGGAGCAAAAGGTGTATTGATGGCCTCCCAAATTTCAGCTGGAGAAGAAAATGCCGTTCGCATCCGCATCTATGGTGAAAAAGGTGGATTGGAATGGGCTAATGAAGATCCTAACAATTTGATCATTAAAATGCTTGATCAACCGCGTCAGCTTTATCGTACAGGAAATGCATATGGTGCTCCCTATACATTAAGTTCGTTTGCAACACACAACACCCGTGTCCCGGCTGGTCACCCGGAAGGTTTATTGGAATCATTTGCAAATATCTATCGTAATTTTGCTGCGACTGTGACTGCAAAACGTGAAGGAAAAAATCCTACTCCTGAACAACAAGATTTTCCAACAGTATATGATGGCGTAAGAGGTATGGCTTTTATCGATACTGTCGTAAAAAATAACGAAGGAACAGAAAAATGGACTAAATTTGTTCTGTGATAGACAGATTAAATCCTATACTTTCTCTTTTGGAGCAGCAGGCTGTTCCAAAGGAGAAAGTTATCGTTATCTTAGGGCCTACAGCTTCTGGAAAAACCAAACTTGCCGTCCAACTGGCCCAACACATTGATGCTGAAATCATCAGTGCTGATTCACGCCAAATCTATCGAAGAATGGACATCGGTACGGGAAAAGACCTATCGGAATACCAAGATATTCCCTATCATCTTATCGACATACATGAACCGGGAAGACGCTACAATCTCGGAAATTTTATTGCTGACTTCCGTAAAGCCCAACAATCCATTCTAGAAAAGGGAAAACATACCATCCTGTGTGGTGGTACTGGTTTATATATTCAAAGTGTAATCCAAGAAAATCCCTATGCGCTGATCCCATCAATCGAAGGCTTCAAGGAGTCATTACTTGCATATCCCGAGACGGAGCTGTTAGCGCGTCTTCAGGAATATACACTACCTGTGAACTTTCAAATCGATCTTTCGACTAAAAAACGTATCATCCGAGCAATAGAAATATTAGCGTTTTTAGAGAATCACCCCGATCACATCGTGCAGCAACAAGCAGTAGATAGCATTGTTATCGGATTAAATCCGCCTGTGGAAACTAGACGTTCGCACATTAGCCAACGACTAGAACAACGGTTGAAAGAAGGCTTTTTAGAAGAAGTGGAGAAATTATTGGCCGAAGGAATCACACACGAGCAACTGCAGTATTATGGTCTGGAATATAAATATGCCTCGCTACATCTGCTTGGACAGCTCGATTACACTGCTTTCACCACAAAACTGGAGACCGAAATACACCGCTATGCTAAACGGCAAATGACTTATTTCCGTAAAATGGAAAAAGATGGCATAATGATCCATTGGGTTTAAAAACAGACAAATAGAAGCCGTATAGAAACAAAAAAGGGCTAGTATCTCTACTAACCCTTTTCGTTAATCTCTTTCTATTATAACTTGATTTCTTCATCCTTCGCATTGAAGAAATGGAATTCAGTTAGGTAATATGACGTCATTGGATTTACTTTAATCCATTTTCCGTACTTCATGAACCATTTCATTCTTTTAGAAATCAAACCAGACTTAATGTAGGCGTCTATATAAGGGTGAACACATAAGGTCACCTTTTTTTCGTTTTGTTCTTGAAGAATAAATTTCAAATTATTTTCAATATCATCCATCACGACAATACTTGATCGGATCTCACCTGTCCCATCACAAGCCGGACATTTTTCGTTTGTGACAATATTCATTTCAGGTCTGACACGCTGACGTGTAATTTGTACCAATCCAAATTTACTTGGTGGTAAAATCGTATGTCTTGCTCTATCCGACGCCATACATTCTTTTAAGAACGTATACAGCTCTTTTCGATGATTGGGTTTATGCATATCGATAAAATCGATGACTACAATTCCGCCCATATCACGTAAACGCAGCTGTCGCGCAATTTCTTTTGCTGCTTCCATGTTGACCAGCAATGCATTGTCTTCCTGATTCTCCTTATTAGCGGAGCGGTTACCACTGTTGACATCGATAACATGTAAGGCTTCGGTATGCTCAATAACGAGATACGCACCACCTGGTAATGTTACCGTTTTGCCAAAAGCTGCCTTGATTTGCTTTTCAACTCCAAAATGATCAAAAATTGGCTCTTTATGTTTGTAAAGCTTGACAATTTTCTCCAAATCTGGAGAGATATCGTGTATATATGATTTTGTTTCTTCGAATATCGAAGGATCATTAACATAAATATGCGAAAACTCGTCGGTCAAAATATCCCGTAGAATAGTGGATGCACGATCCATTTCTCCAAGAACCTTTTGCGGCGGTTCAGCACTACGAAGACGTTTGGTAAATAGCTCCCATTTTGAGATCAGGTCCAATAAGTCGCGTTGTAGTTCTTCGACCCCCTTACCTTCAGACACTGTACGGATAATCACGCCAAAATTTGATGGCTTAATCCCTTCGACAATCTTCTTGAGGCGGTTGCGCTCGTTACTACCTTTGATACGCTTGGAAATGGAAACAGTACTTGAGAAAGGTACCAGAACGACAAAACGACCTGCTATTGAAAGGTCTGAACTCAGACGCGGTCCTTTTGTTGAAATGGGTTCTTTGGCGATTTGTACTGGCACGAGCATATTTTTGCTCAAGACATCAGAGATCTTACCAGCTTTATCGATATCCTTTTCAAGTTTTAAACTATTGAGCAGTTTCTCTTGATAACTGCCATTCTTTACTATACGGGTAAGCTTTAGCAAAGATTGAACTTGAGGACCCAAATCTAAATAATGTAGAAAAGCATCCTTTTCGTAGCCTACATCTACGAATGCTGCATTAAGCCCTGGCATAATTCGCTTAATACGTCCGAGATAGATATCTCCAACGGCGAAGTTATTATTTGCGGGCTCACGGTTAAGTTCAACAAGCTGCTTATCTTGAAGTAAAGCAATAGTTACCCCTTTATCAGGAGTTGAATCGATAATTAATTCCTTTACCAAAAGCTACTCATTTTTGATACCTATGCAATATCCTATCGCAATCTTTGGTATCCGATTAAACATTTAAAGAACGTTGTTACGAAAAAAACAATCTACATACCCTTCACAGATATGTAGATCGTTTCGTAAAGCTATCTCAGCAAAATGGGCCAAGATATTTAAAAGCTCATCACAAGACTATTTTTTCTTGTGTCTATTTTTTCTTAAACGTTTTTTACGTTTGTGAGTAGCCATTTTGTGTCTTTTTCTTTTTTTTCCGCTTGGCATAGCTAAATTTTTTAATGATTATAAAATAATAAATTAATTACTTGCTCAATTCAGCAATCTTTCGATCAATGAATTGTGATAGGGAAGGATCGGCTGCCAGTTCCTTACTTTTTTGAAAAGCAGTCACAGCTTCCTTTTTCATCCCAATATTTTCGTAGCCCGTGGCTAAGTAAAAGTATGACTCGGCATCGGGTTTTTGATCGATAACGGTCTTAAAACGCTCGATAGCTTTGTCAAACTGACGGGACTGTAATGAAAACAATCCCAAAGTTTTATTTGCTTCTAAATTTTTAGGATCTGCAGCAATGACTTCCCGCAATAAGGCAATACCTGCCATGGGATTATTCGTTCCCGATACCATTGCGGCACCTAATCCTGTTTTTGCTTCCAAACTACTTGTATTCGCTTTTAACGCCGCCTCATAAGCATGAATAGCATTTTGATTCAACGCGTGCGACAAAGTAGAATCTTGCAAATTTGTATAAGCAGCACGATATGCGTTACCTGCTTTCAACCAATACTCAAACTTGGGTGAAACCTTTGCCATTTCCTCATACACGAAAGCCTGAGGGGCTGGTTTAGCAACATCATCCCACTTATCTGCCAACTGTTGCAACAGCTTTATCTTATCCTCTCCAGAAGCTTTTGCAACTTGGCCCTCAATATCGGAAATTTCTTTGACTAAACTAGCATCTAAACCTTGTTTTGTCATCGAAGATATATTTTCCAAATTTATTTCATTGGAAGGCTTCGATTCAGATGCTGCAGCAGTTTGTTTTTCTTTGTTCACCAAACCTTTAATAGGCTGCGCCAAAAGCACAGCAACCAAGGCTACTACTGATCCTATTACTATTATCTGTTTGGTTTTTGCCATATTAATCTATTTTAAAGATTATTTATTGCCATTCTTTACTTTCTCTACGAAAATTTTAGCTGGCTTGAAACTAGGAACAAAGTGTTCAGGGATAATGATTGCTGTATTTTTTGAAATGTTTCTTGCAGTCTTCTCAGCTCTTTTTTTGACTACGAAGCTCCCAAAACCTCTTACATATACATTTTCTCCTCCGATCATTGCGTTTTTGACAACTTTAAAGAACGCCTCTACGGTTTCTTGAACATCTACCTTCTCTAAGCCAGTTTTGGTAGAGATCTCTGCAATAATTTCTGCTTTAGTCATATCTATTTTACTGTAATTATTTATTTTTCAACCCTTAAGCCAACTAATGTTTGGGGATGCAAAAGTATTGTTTTAAAATGAGTAATGGAAATTATTTAAATACTTTTTTGATAAATAAGCTTCCAAAAGCCAAACATTTACAATCATTTAACGAGACCCTAGATTTCTTCAACCACTAAAATAAACTCCAAAAATAAAAACAATTAGCTAATTTACAAGATGTTGACTCTATAGTTGTGCGATAAAATTCAATTTATGCCAATAGCATGACTTAGCCGATCCAAATCCGCTTCAGTATGATGTGCATTCACCACAATACGGTTCAATAGCGGGTCTGTAGCAAGCGGATAGGGAAAACTTGAAACCAATATACCTGATGCCATTAGTCTTTCATAAAGGTTGATATCCTTTGATGAAAAGACAGGAAAATTGGGCACAGCATTTAATCTGAACATTATACGTGCATTGAAATAACTGCTGTTGTATTGCATTTTTTCGAATTGCCGTAAATAGATCTCCTCTCCATGTACAAATGCATATAAGCTCGCGGGTGAACTCGGAGATGCACCGGTATAAAAATTAGATTTTTTTAGGTTTTGGATGCGCTCCTCATCTGCAAGAATCAACCCAGCATCTGTTGCCAGACCTTTCGCTAATGAAGCCACAACAATCAGTTCAATATTAGCCAAATTAAAACGGCTCTTATTGAACGAAATGCCATTTTTTCGTATAACACCAATTCCATGAGAATCGTCCAGCAACAACAACACACGCTTGCTTGGATCAATCTGTGCAAAGACAGTAAAGTCATAAATTTCCGGCTTCATATTATCGAGACTGTTGCTGACAATAATAAACGATTTTTGCGACGATTGGTTAATATATGCAACTGCAGAATTGGCCCAGTCATTAAAACTTCCCGCTACGTCTGGTTTTTCGTCTAACCACAGCGAGGGGTGACAGGAGGGGGCGTACAGCATTTCTCCTTCGCCGGCCAATGTTTTAATCAAAAACTGAGTAGCCAGATATCCACTGGAGAGCAATAAGCTCGCTTCAAAATCAAAACGCCTTGCCGCATATTCTTCAGCTTGATGAAATATGGCCTGTTGCACATTATTATTTCGTGAAGTGCCGTTGTTGATACCATACCGCTGTATACCTTCTATGAAAATAGACGTATAGGCTTTATCTGTTGCCAGCCCAAGATAGGAAGTTCCACCAAAAAAAAGATATTCTTTGTCATCGACTGTGATAAGCCGACCTGTTGGTTGTTCTAAACGCGTAAAATTATCCATGTTGGTGTTACCGATTCTCTTGCTCTGCGAGCCTGCGCTTCGCGACTTACGATATATTATGTATTAATCAAAAAAGCTATAATATTTTCGAAAGCAAGTTTAAAATAATTGCTCGTCCCCATTTCTCCATTTAGCTTATAAAGTGGTAACTGTGTGGGCTGTTTCAAGTGGTACATCATAGCCGTTAAGAATTTCAACACAGTCAACATTCGTACAGCATACAAACGGTCATTTAAAATAGTTATTCGTATTTTCTTGTCTTAAATTATACCTTAAACTGCTTTTATCAAACATTGCTTTTCGGCACCAATTTACAGTATAAAATTGGGTTCCCTCAATTCATCATGATATTTTGACATTTCGTCCACTCTTTTTCGCAGGAACACTTACAGCCGCGGATATTTGAATAAAATTAAAGAAAAATGAAGCTGTTATTAACCTTACTATTTTTGAGTATTACAATCGTATCGGCGCAGTCCATCTTGAAAGGGAAAGTGCTGGGCAAAAACGGCAAACCTATATATCTAGCCAATGTTTATATTGAAGGCACCTATGATGGTGGTACCACCGATTCGCTTGGAAATTTCGTGTTTGAGACCAATGAACAAGGTAATAAAATCATTAAAGCGTCTGTTGTGGGCCTCCCAACATATAACAGGCCTATCCAGCTACCTCAAAAAGAATTACTGATTATTCAAATGCAAGAAAGTGAGAATCGCTTACAGGAAGTCACGATTCAGGCAGGGGTTCTACAAGCCAATAGCTCCGGAAAAAACACGGTAATGAGTCCATTGGATATTGTCACTACCGCAGGAAGCATGGGCAATATTATCAGCGCGCTGGCCACATTGCCTGGAGCACAGGTTGGAGGAGAAAATGGACGTCTTATGGTACACGGTGGAGATGCTTCCGAAACACAGACTTACATTAATGGCATCAGAGTTGCCCAACCTTATACCGCAACCCCAAATGAAATTCCTGTCAGGGGCAGGTTTTCGCCCATGTTGTTTAAGGGAGTGAATTTTTCTACTGGAGGCTATTCTGCAGAATTTGGCAATGCACTGTCGAGCATTCTAGCCCTGAACACCGAAAACACGATAGAACAATCCAAAACAGAACTTTCGCTATCTTCTGTTGGATTAGGGTTAGGGCATACTTTACAATGGGGCAAAAATTCGCTAACCTTCAACAGCAATTGTACAAACCTAAGCCCCTATTCAAAAATTATTACACCAGACATTAATTGGACGAAACCCTATGAAAATGCCACTGGAGAAATGATTTATCGCCATCAATTTAAAGAAGGCTTTCTAAATATTTATGGCGCTTACACTTTCGAAAATATGGGGCTTTACCAAGCAGACATAAATTACCCACACCCTGTCCCGGTGAAAAAGAAATCCAACAACGCCTATACCAATATCAGCTTCAGCCAGAATTTAGGGAACCGCTGGACGCTCGAATCGGGCATGGGCCTAGGCTATCTGACCGATAAGGTTCATTACGATGAGGTTTACCTACCTCATGATGAAAAGAGCATTCACTTAAAAGCAACATTGAGTAAAATCTGGAACAATAAGATTAAAAGCATTGGGGGAATAGAATACTTTGACACAAATTATCAAGAAGAATACCACCGGCAAGATCTTGAATATATGTATGGATTCCAGAGCAAAATGACTGCTCTATATACTGAAACGACCTTTGGCTTCTTACCAAACTTGATCGGGAAGATCGGTCTACGAGAAACGTCTTCCAATTTGCAAAACAACAAAACGTTAGAACCGAGGGCTTCGATGGGATACGCGTTAAATAAATATACCCAGCTCTCTGTTGCTTACGGGAAATTCCATCAGCAGGCACCTACACCAGTATTAAAATATGCTCCTCAGCTTGACTGGTTAGCGGCCAAACATTATATCGCAAATTATTTCTATGTGCGTGGAGGGCATTTACTTCGCTTAGAAGCATACCACAAAACTTACAACAACTTGGTTAAATACAATAGTGTAACGCCCCAATATAATAGCCAATATAGCAATAATGGAAGCGGAGATGTCAAAGGCTTTGACCTATTTTACAAAAATAGCAGCAGTGTAAAAAATCTACAGTACTGGATATCATATTCCTTCACAGACAGCAAGAGAAATGAAGCGAATTATCCGTCGACTGTGACTCCGCCTTATGTTTATAAACATAGTTTTAATATCGTTGGAAAATATTGGTTTTCTAGCCTTCGTTCACAACTCAGTTTGACGAACGCTTACGTATCGGGCAGAAATTATAACGATCCTAACCAAAGCTCCTTTATGGATGGTCACATCAGGGGTTATAACAATCTATCCATGAGCTGGTCATTTCTCTATAGCCAACAAAAAATAATCCATTTCTCCGTCAGTAATATTCTCGGCGCTTCACCTATCTACGGCTATCAGTATGCAGATCAACCAAATTCACAGGGAATTTATAACCGTAGACCGATTGTTCCTACAGCCAAACGATTTGTTTTTCTTGGCTATTTCTGGACGATCAGTAAAAACGACAAAGACAATCAACTGGATAATCTATAGGAAGCAACAGCTCATCAGGGAAATACGTCGGTTCATCCAAATTTGTTTTTAATTGAGAGCAACGATACGCAACTTCACCCCTGTAAATTCGAAAAAACAATAATAAAAATACTTACTACTAAACTAAAAATTATGAAATCGATTATTATCGTCATTATCTGCTTAATAAGCAGTACAACATTTGCACAGAGCAATTTTGAAAAAAGCATGGGGCAGGCCATGGGCTTATGGCAGTCAGGAGAGACACAAAAGGCGGCAGCTCTTCTGGAACGTATTTCACAGGTAGAAAAAGACAACTGGATACCGGCGTATTACCAGGCAATGGTGTTTACAACTGCTTCTTTTAAAGAGAAAAATAAAGAAACACAAGCGAAATATATACAATCTGCGGAAGATATTTTGAACAGCACTGCACAAGACAATAATCCTGAATGGCTTATTTTACGGGCGATGAACAAGACAGCATTAATGATAACCGATCCAATTACAAAAGGCAGGGAACTGTCGCCTATCATCATAGCCCTTTATAAGAAAGCACTTGCATTGGCCCCCAATAATCCACGAGCAGTATTGGGCCTCGCAGAATTCCAAATGAACGCAAAAAAATATTTCAATCAGGATACCCGTAAAGAATGTGAGGATGTTAAGAAAGCACTATCTTTATTCAATGAACAAAAAGTCTCCATTCCCTTTGCGCCATCATGGGGCAAAGATCGGGCAGAACAACTGTTAAAAGAATGCAATTAATTACTTCGTGAAAAAAGCACCGTTTAAAGCAATTATACAAGCGTTATTGGCAAGCTTCGTCGTAAGCACTTATTTTGTGGTTATGGCCAAGCTTGACCATAACGATATCCCTTGGAAATCCATTATTTTTCACCCTAATATGGCTAGAGGCCTTTTATACGGATTTTTTCTTTTCCTAGGCCATAATTATCTGTCGAAGTGGGTAGGAAATAAATACCCTAGCAGTAAAGATTTTGGGAAAAAGATGCTTATCTTTTATAGTGTAAGTTTCTTCTTGACCATAGCAGTCGTTTTTATTGTGAATGCTTTTTTCTCCGGCTTATTCTACCCGGATGCTACTAAAAGCTTCGCTCAACGCTTTCACAATTTTACTCATCAGCAGCGCATTGCATACTACTTCCAAACAGCGATGATATCATGGTGCATTTCAATGATTTTTTTTGGTCTCTACTTTTATAAAAGGTTCAAAGACTATCAAATCAAGGAATCTCAACAAGAAAAGCAACTACTAACAGCACAATTTGAATCGCTAAAGAATCAACTCGATCCGCATTTTCTGTTCAACAGTCTGAATGTATTAAATAGTTTAATTGAGGAAAACCCCCAAAAGGCCAGCATGTTTACCACTGATCTTTCTAAAATCTATCGCTATGTTTTGGAGCACAAAGAGAAAAGTTTCGTCTCACTACAGGATGAGCTCACTTTTTCAACAGCTTATCTGAATCTATTAAGCCTTCGATTCGAAGCGGGAATTCAGATCGATTTAGAGATCGATAAAGAGCAGCATACAGGATTTATTCTACCTCTTTCACTTCAACTACTGATCGAAAACGTGATCAAACACAATGTTATTTCACTTAGAAAACCTCTTTTATTAAAGATTTATCGCAAAAATGATTACCTCTATGTTGACAATAATCTGCAAAAGAAGAAGGTGCTCCATGGGCACTCGGGAATCGGCCTAAAAAATATTCAGGAGCGGTATGCAATACTCTCCGATTTACCCGTGTATATTGAGGAAAGCGATACCCTGTTTTCAGTTGGGCTACCGATTATCAAAGAAATTGCGCCCCACCCCCAAACTCTTCCGCTGTAACGCGCACTAAATTAAGAACACAAAGATCCGACGACAAATAAGCATTCTATACAAGCCATGAAAATATTAATCATAGAAGACGAACTTCCATCAGCAAGACTACTGCAAAGAAAATTGGAGAACATGGGTTACACGGTATCTGCTGTACTGCAAACTGTCGAGGAGTCTGTAGAATGGTTTATGTCAAATACTGAACCTGATCTACTTTTTTTGGATGTGCAACTCGCAGATGGGATTTCATTTGATATCCTCGAGCAGGTTAAGCCAAGTGCGGCTATTATTTTTACCACTGCATTCGATGAGTATATTTTACGTGCGTTTAAACAAAACAGCATTGATTACTTACTTAAGCCGATTGATGATGAAGAATTGAAAAATGCAATTGAAAAATTCCTTCATTTTAGGGGATCTAATACCCATTTGGACCTAATATCATTAGAAGCTTTTTTTAGGAACGCTTTACCCACCTATAAGGAACGCTTTACAATAAAACTTGGCCAAAACATAAAACTAGTGACAACCCAGAATATTGAATGTATTTATAGTGAGAACAAAGGCACCTATCTCTATACCAATGAAAATGAAAATTATCTTTTGGATCAGACGCTGGACGTCCTGGTACCGCAATTGTCCCCTAAAGATTTTTTCAGGATCAACCGAAGCACTATCGTTCAATTTGATGCCATCAAAAGTATTGCTGTACATTCCAATGCCCGGTTGAAAATATACCTTAAGCACTATACATCGGATGAACTCATTGTTTCACGGGAAAGAGTCAATGCATTCAAGAAGTGGCTTGACAACTAGCCCAAAAGAGATTAGCACTGTAGTACAATAAATTAAAATAGAAACAGACCATAATCAAAAATGATCTTGGCAAAGTAGGCTTTTGAAGTGTTTAATTAGGCTAACGAGACACAAAGAAATCTAACTACAGATTGATTCTATAATTTAGCGGAATACTGAATCGTAAAGATACTGCGAATCCCTTTATAGGGTTATAATCTTTCTTGTCATTGATTGAAAATCCATATCCCAAGTCAATATCCAATAAAGTCGCTAAGCTCAGCCCAACTTTCGGTGTTATAGTATAGGGACTAAGTTCTGTACGCAAAAACGGAGTCAGAACATATGTTTGAGGATAATAAGTTACCGCAGCCTCAGGGATGACGGCAAATTTCTTTTGAGTCCAGGTAAAGTTGGCTGTGGCATCGGCTCGCAAAATATGATCACCAACAAGAGGAAAAGCAAAATAAGCTCCACTTTTTATTATACTTCCCTTTTGAAATTGGTAGCTCAAGGTAGGGCCGATTAAGTAGTCTTGTGCTCTAACACGTCCAATAAGTGCCAATAAGATAAATACAACGGGAAAAAGATAGGGAATCTTACTTTGCATGCTTCTATTAATAAATATGAAAATTAAGCGGGATATTGACACCGACCGACACAGTAAATCCATCAATTGGCTTAAAATTTTTCTTTGTGTTATAGTCAAGTCCATAACCTATACCGAGATCAACAATAGAAAAGAGACTAGCTCCGACTTTAGGCGTTATTGTGTAAGGGGTGAGTTCGGCTTTCACAAAAGGGAACAGAACAAAATCATTTAGGTAATAGGTGAACCCCAATTCTGGAATGACAGTTGCTTTACCTCCCATCCAGCTAAAATTAGCGCCGGCATCAATTTTCATATATTGAAAATCATTAGGGGCAAACAATCCCCAGCCTGAAACTTTCAGAAAATTACCACTTTGATACTGATAACCTACGGAAGGTCCCCAAATCCATTTATTATGCTCCTTCCATGGTTGCTCTTGTGCCATACAACACATGGAAAACATAAAAATGATTGTAAATAATGATAATATTCTTAATTTCATCCAGCTAAATTACAAACTATAATCTAATTTTATGAATACAACAGGTACAGGTTAGAATAGTTTTAGTGAACAGAAAAATAATACAATCTAAGTATTCCGGTCAATAAAAGTAGGGCTTAACTATTTTCTACTGCGGTAATATGCTGATTCTAATAAACTGTGCTTTTTCATTTAAAGCACCCTCATCCCCCCAATAACCATTGATATGGTTAGCAGCGGTATAGATGCAACCATCTTTCCCCCAAAATATCAGTTCCTCCTTCCAAGTTGGCATCCACTCCTTAAACCTGACAAAAAGCATTGGTGAAACCTTACCTTGTTTCACGTGGAAGAGTTGTAAGTCGCCCGTGGATTCATAAGGATCAGCCAGCAAAGTCATGAGGTAATTTTTATCCGATGAAAAGAAGGGGGAGGCACCACACTCCACAATTAAATGACCGTCCTGTTTATCAAAAAGGCGTACATCAGAACTTTCCCAATAATTCCCTTCCACTGCATAAGCATTTAGAAAATCATAATGCCCCTTATACGAATACCGCTCTTCCAATTCACTATCGATACCCTTATCCCTAAATATTAGTTTTTCCCCATTTTTCAAAGGCAGTTCCAATACCTTCCCATTTTTAAAATAAGACATGGTATCCTTTATCAAGTAGTCTTTCGAAGTTTTACGAGCTGCAGAAAATGTTTGCTCATCGATCAATTCTAACCGGAGATATTCATCTAAAGAATGTCCTTTTTCATAATAGGTTTCTCGACCATTTATCGTAATAGAAACGATTAGGTTTAAATCTTTTGGTGATATTGTAATTTGGTCTTGTTTTCCCAGCTTCGACTTTGCGACATATACCTTTTCCCATCGCGTCACATCACCCTTCTCACCTCGTGCTCCTTTATAATCCCGTTGAATGCGATCCATTACAGCAACCCAATCCCCTTCTTCAGCAATAACATCGAGTTTGGTACCATAGGGATATTTTCCCAATACCGGCGCAGACTGATCAGGCCCCTGATGAAGTTCAACGCCGGACCGATCAACCACATAGCTGTTTTTTAAAACCTTCGTCTTTTCATAATCAATTGGCAAAGGAGGGAATTGCGCAAGAGTGATCGTATCCTTTACAGCTACTAATTTAACTATAGATGAATCTTTTGCACCTGTGCCTTTATCCTTTGTAGTGCGATCACAACTCAATGTTCCAATGGCTAAGATTGATCCGATCAAGAGCAATAATGGCAAAAATAACAGTCTATTCATAAACATCAAGTTAGCCAATCTTATGCCAAAAAAAATACTGGTTTTCAGGGATTATTTAAGAGTTTGGGGCCACCAAAGCAGCTATTTTGTCCACAACTAATGGTCAAATTATCTTAAAGAGGGTCATTTTGCAACAACACATGTAAAGCCACAAACGCCCTTTGAAATGAGATATCCAATTAACTGTTCAGCCATAAATTTCTCAACTTGACCTGTAGACCAGCATTCGTTTTCCGCGCATGCAAGATCGTCCATACAATCGCCATAAAAACAGTAAAAAAACGAAAGAAATTGCTCCATACATTTCCAGCGGCATTGTCAGCAACATCAAAAATCATCCAGGCTGAATTCATAAAAATATGAAGTGCGATCGGGATCCATAGATTGAACTTCCATTCGACATACAACCACGAAAAAAGGATACCGCCGAAGAACGTAACGCCAAATATCAAAACCAATTCAACCAAATCCTGACTCTGATAAAGGTGCAGTAAGGCAAAGAGGAATGACGTCGCAAAAATGGATGGAATGAACCCAAGTCGGGTATAGCGAAAAACTAAACCAAAAAAATAGGCACGAAAGATGATCTCTTCAAAGAATCCTGAAGATACACTATTTATTAATAGCGTGTTTGGATCTATTTTGCGATTTATGGTAAAAATATAGGCGTAACCCAAGAACATAGGTAAGGTTGTCATTAGCCCAAAAGAAATCCCTTGTAGAAAAGAACCATTTAACCCGAATTTTGTGAAGATTTTATCTGATTCTTTTGGCTTAAGCAGCATTGCTCCCAAAAATAGTGGTAAAACGCTTATAGAATAAGCGCACACATGCCCTAAAAACCGGCTAGGAATATAGTTAATCAGAGTTGATTGCAGTGTTGAAAAGAACAAATAATCAAGAATAAAATATATTCCGAAAAAAAGAAATAGTAGGAGCAGGTTTAAATTTTTAGTTTTCATCTTTTTTTTAAGCGAAATTATGCTCCAGTTTAGGAATACACAAAATTATGTGGTGTATGGCAAGTTTTAGGGATGATTGACAATAGCGCAGCTGGCTGTTGGTAATAGATAGGGTCGAACGGATTCAATGGCAGACCTTGCAACGATGGCGAAATCGTCAACATCTGCAAAACGTAACAAAAAACCTTGTGCATTTCTTTCCTTTACCAATATTTTTTCAAAGTTGACTAGATATGATCGGTGACACCGGTGGATAGCCCCCATATTTAGAATCTGAGACAAGTGCGTTAATGTTATTCGTATCATTTGCTTCTTAAGTGTATCCTCTTTTCTGAAATAGATCATGCAATAATTGTCCATCGATTTGGCGAAAATAAAATCATCCGGCTTCAATGTTAATGTTTGGCTTCCATTTGGAATACTGACCAATGTCAAAGAATGACAATCATTCCCTTGACTTGATTTCGCATCCAAATTTATCGGAATTCCAACATTCAGCGGATTATTTTGTATAGGATGTGGACTATATCTATTTATTCGAAGCAAAAAATAAATTGTTCCAATTGGACTATAAAGTGACAGTGTATACAATCCAATATAAGGAAAGTTATCCCATTGTAGAGGAGCACCATTAATAATCCAACCATGATATATGAAATTAAAAAAAATTGTTACTAATAGTACCAGAGTAATACGAAACAACTCCATCGCAATAGTTTCGATTTTACGTAAGGCAATAGAAACTAGTACATATGCTGCAGATAATATTGCACCATATCCGGATAACAAAACAAATTTATGGATATGATCAAAATTGTACGTTCCAAATGGTTGAAAAACGATCAGGAAGAGATAGGCTGATAAACCGAGCAAGAAAGAAAAGGTGAACAGCTCTTTTTTAGTACTGATCTTCGGAATTACACCACTTAAATGACTTTGACTGATTTTTTTATACATCATAATGGAATAAAATTAACTCTTTTTTAATGAATGCTAGTATTATTGGCTTCTATTTATCCAAAAAAAGGAGTCGAGAAAAAATTTATGACGAAACATCTAAAATATATTAAATTTATAGTTTAACTTAGAAGATACATTTTGAGCTGACATCAGTTCGTTGAAATCAAAATTTATTTGTCATATGATATATCACCGTAATTCTTCATACTATGCGTCTAAGTGAATTACTAACTTTATTTCTTTGTATAGTATTTCTACAAGCTATCCAAGGTCAGGAGAAGCCGGTTTTAATAGAAAATGTCAAACTGATTGACTTTACGAGTCAAATGCTAACTTCGCCAAGGTATGTTTTAATAGAAGGCAGCACCATTCAACACATAAGCGCGTCTCCTATTAAAGCGAAAGATAAGGATGTCATTCGAATTGACGGTAAGGGCAAAACACTCATGCCGGGTTTGATTGATGCCCATGTACATCTGGTATTTGGCGCTTTGACAATGCCACAGATGATGACAAATGACTTATCGGAAGAATTTTTGTTCAATACAGTAGGCAGTTCGGCTCAACAGATGTTAATGCGTGGTTTTACAAGCATACGTGATGTCGGTGGTCCAATATTCCCGTTAAAAGCTGCCATTGATAAGGGCAAACTTTTGGGACCTAGGATATGGCCATCTGGGGCTACGATAAGCCAGACGGCGGGGCATGGGGACTTTCGTACTCCTGAAGAAAAATCACGCCGCTTTTTTGGAGTAGTCTCTCGTGCAGAACGATATGGTGCCACATTTATCGCCGACGGGCGTGCCGAAGTATTGACTGCAGTGAGAGAAAATTTAAGATTTGGAGCGAGTCAAATTAAAATAATGGCAGGCGGAGGTACTTCTTCTGCGTACGATCCAGTAGATGTAACTCAATATACCCTCGACGAGATGAAGGCAGCAGTGGAAGCCGCAGAGGATTGGGGAACTTATGTGACCGTACATGCATATACACCACGAGCGATTCAAAGAGCGATCGAAGCTGGTGTAAGATGTATTGAACATGGACAATTGCTTGACGAAGAAACGGTGCAGCTAATCGCAAAAAACAATATTTGGCTAAGCTTACAAAATCTTGTAGAAGACACACCCGATATGGATCCGCAACGAAGAATTAAGCGTAAACCTGTCATAGAAGGTCAGGAAAAAGTGTGGCCCATGGCTAAAAAATATGGCGTAAAACTAGCCTGGGGTACAGATTTCCTTTTTGAACCTGATCTGAATAAATTGCAGAATGTTTTTATATTGCGACTTCAAAAGTGGTTTACAAATGCTGAAATCATTAAAATGGTTACACACGATAATGGCGAACTTCTACAGCTTTCAGGATTAAGAAGTCCATATCCCGGCAAGCTAGGAACTGTTGAGGAAGGAGCTCTGGCAGATCTCATTCTGGTTGATGGCGACCCGATCAAGGATCTAAAGCTGTTGGCAGATCCAGATAAAAACTTTTTGGTAATTATGAAAGATGGTCAGATTTATAAAAATACCCTGCAGAAACATTAATGTTGTTAGATGGACATTATGATGTCAAAAATATAATTTAACAAGACAATAAAATATTTTCGATGAAATCAGTTAAAATGGCAATATTTCCTTTTGTAGATGAAAAAAATCAAATAATTTCATCATTAAAAGGCGCAAATAATTTCTTTAAGATATAAATTATTTGAAGAATAAACAGCTTTGCATTTAATTGATTAGATTTGCGTTTAAACGATAAATCAAGCATTCGGTGGCATTATTATTCAACGAAGGACGTCCAGTAGTAAGACTAAGAGCATTTCGGGCTATTGACGATCCCCAAACCTGTGAACGTTTCATAGAAGGACACGCGCATGTATTAACTGCTATAGGCGTAAAGAAGGTGACTTCCTCCAAAAATGACTGGATGTATAATCCAGCATCATTCGTCCTGATCGTAGAATCCCTTGATGGCGACAAAGTCTACGGAGGAGTACGCATACACGTATCTGGTGGTAGCGAACCTCTTCCGATTGAACAAGCAACCGGATCCATGGATGCTAAAATTTTAGACCTAGTTTATGAGTATGCGCAACAGGGAACAGGTGAAGGTTGTGGCCTATGGAACTCGCGAGAGATTGCTGGATACGGCATTGGTAGCATATTTTTAACACGGGCTGGCGCTGCAATCAGTACACAGGTCGGCATTAAATCGCTATTTGCTTTATGCGCTCCTTATACAGTGAAATTGGCAGAAAGTGTTGGCTACCGGATCGACACCAGTGTTGGAAATAATGGTACATTTTATTATCCTAAGCTAGACCTGCTGGCAACTGTGATGATTATGCGAAACCTAGAAACCCTAACCGAAGCCGATCAAGAAAACAAAGATGCAATTCTTTCCCTTCGTAATAATTCCAATATTGTCCGCATAGAAACTTTGCGGAATAAAGAAATTGAAATCCATTATCAAATTGATATTCCGAATTTGAATCAATGGGATCTAAATGAGATTATTAAAAATCTGAAACATACATCATTAGACTATAGGCCAGATGATCGTAATTTAAATATTTTGTGATGGACAATAAGCATTATAATGCCGGATACTTGATGGATACCGGTGATTTTCTTAAACAATTGAAAATACATTCATACACTCCTTTTAATTCGATTAAAGAGGGTGTGGTTGTCGATCTTGGTTGTGGCACTGGAATGGATGCCATCAACTTGGCGAACATGCTGGGTGATAACGTACTAGTTGTTGGTTTAGATCATGATAACAACCTAATTGAGCATGCGAAATCAAGCGCTGCAAACATAAAAAATGTGGACTTCGTTCAAGGTGAGGTTTACAAACTTAGCTTTGCAGACAATTCCATCTCCGGTATTAGAATGGAACGCGTTGTACAACATCTATTGGAGGCGCAAAAAATGTTTGCCGAGGTTCACCGTGTTTTGATCGAGGGTAAACCGCTGGTTATCGTTGAGACCATCTGGAATAGTCTGACATTTTATAGTAAACACGTCGGTATTGAGGCAAAAATATGCCATTATTTGACCGATGAAAAAGTTAATAATGGCTGGGCCGGAAATAAATTAACCTCTGATCTATTAAATCAAGGTTTTAAACACGTAGAATTGCAAACATTTTGTATGGTTACTCGCTCGAAAGAAGAAGCTAACCGGTATCTATTTTTAGATAAAATCCTTCTAGAAATGGTCGAAAAAGAACAATTGAGCACCGCCGAGATGGAGGAATTTCAAAAAGCATTGGATCAAGCTGACGAAGCGGGCTGCTTCCTTGTCTCTATGAATTTAGTTATCGCAGAAGCAAAAAAATAGCATATTGTGATGAGATGCTGGCTTAATCTAATTTTCCTATTTATCTGTACATATAGTTCGCCTTGTTTTGGAGAGGTAATTATAGAACACCCAACGCAGCGTTTATTGATCGGATATGGCCTAGAACGCTACGAAGGCAATGGACAGCCTAATTTTGCAGACACTTCGGGTTCATCCTTCCAATCTTTGGGAAGCAAAGTCCCCAATTTAGGTACATCATCGTCTGATATTTGGCTCCGGTTGCCGATGATAAATAAGGGCAAAGATAAACTTGAGCTCCTTCTCGAGATCGCCTATCCTCTTCTTGACGAGGTCGAATTATTTATACCATCATCAGATGGGAGTTATAAATCGATCAAGCTGGGAGAGCATCGCCCTTTTTCGGCTAGAAAATATAAGGTACCCAATTACGCATTTGACATTCAATTAACAGGGAATAAGAAAACCATATTTTTTATTCGAGTTAAGAGTACCGAACAGATCATTCTACCAATCTATTTAAGTAACGAACGAAGTTTCTTAAAAGAAATGAATGATGATAGCTTATTAAGCGGTATTTATATCGGAATCGTCTGCATTATGGCAATATATAATTTATTTTTATTTTTCTCTGTTCGGGAGAGGGGCTATCTATATTATGTACTATATGTTCTCTGTGCAGGAATAACGCAAATGGGAATTAAAGGTTACAGTTTTCAATATTTATGGCCAAATTGGACATATTTCGCAACAAAAGGGCCGATTATTTTTGGATGTCTATCAGGATTATGTGCCTTACTTTTTGCAGATTCATTTCTCCAATTATCGAAAAATGCTCCTAGATCACGGCGTGTGATCACTTTTTTTATTGTCCTCTTTGCCATTGGTGTAATTCTTACGCTATTAAACCTTACACAACTGGCATTTACAGTGATGCAATTAACAACTGGAGCAGGGTCTTTATTCGTCCTTTACTTATCCTATCGTGTGATGATAAGAGGCTATAAGCCCGCTAAATATTTTGTTTATGGTTGGACGGTTTTATTGTTGGGTTCAGTAGTATTCTTACTAAAGGACTATGGCATCCTACAGTACAACGATTTTACAAGCAATGCTGTACAAATTGCTTCCGTTGTTGAAATGGCTCTATTATCATTCGGTCTCGCTTATAGTATCAATATCTTAAAAGAAGAGAAAGAAGCGTCACAAGTCAGGGAATTAGCGATTTCATTAGAAAACGAAAGATTAATACGTGAGCAAAACATAGTGTTGGAACAAAAAGTGGATGAGCGGACACGTGAATTGACACAATCTAACGAGTCTCTACAGACCACGCTTACGCACCTAAAGGAAACACAATCTCAGCTTGTTGAGGCTGAAAAGATGGCGTCCCTTGGTCAGTTGACAGCCGGTGTTGCCCATGAAATCAATAACCCTATCAATTTTGTCACATCGAACGTTGCCCCATTAAAACGTGACATAAAGATGATCTGGGAAACACTGGAGGAAGTGGAACGTATTGCCTTTAAAGAGGGTATATCGGATACGGAAAAACAAATTCAGATCAAAAAATTTAAAGACGATCTAGATATTGATTATTTAAAAACAGAGGTGGATTTTTTATTAAAAGGTATGCACGATGGAGCTCACCGTACCGCGGAAATAGTCAAAAGTTTACGGATTTTTTCACGTGTGGATGAGGATACATTAAAATTTGCCGATCTGAATGAGGGACTTGAATCAACGATGGTTATTCTCAATAGTCTATTGAATAACACAATAGAGGTTGATAAGATCTATGGAAATATGCCTAAAGTAGAATGTCATGCAGGTAAACTTAATCAAGTATTTCTGAATATTGTTACAAATGCTATTTATGCTGTAAATAAAAAATTCAACCACGAAATCGGTGGAAAAATATATATTGAGACCGGAGTTTATAGCGATGATTCTTCAGTTTTTATTAAAATCGCCGATAATGGTATTGGTATTCCAAAAGAAATTCATGAACGCATTTTTGAACCATTTTTTACAACGAAAGACGTCGGCGAGGGGACTGGTCTGGGAATGTCCATTGCCTACAATACTATTGCAAAACATCATGGTCGGATTGTTTTAGATTCAAAAGTGGGGCAGGGTACAAGTTTTACACTAATCATTCCAATTCAGCAGAATGATTAGTGTAACTATAAACTTAAAATAGTCAATTAACTATTATTTTTTCATATCTTTTGTAAGGGAATAAAACCATATAATAAAATTATGCAGAGGGAGTTTGAAATACTATATATCGATGATGAAGCCAACAATTTAGTTAGCTTTAAAGCGAACTTTAGATACGATTATACGATCTATACAGCATCGAACACAACTGAAGCTGAAAAGATACTTCATACTCATCCGGATATCCGTATCATATTCTGCGATCAACGCATGCCTGATGAGATGGGCATTGATTTTTTACACCGCATAAAAAAAGACTTTCCAAAGCCAATCCGTATTCTTCTAACAGCTTACGCCAATATGGAAACTGTAATTGAAGCAGTCAATAAAGGACATATATTTAGATTTGTTCGTAAACCCTGGATGAATGAAGAGATTGTTTCGGCTATAGAAGAGGCAAATAAATTTTATGTTGCAAACTCCATGCTTGAAGTAAAAAATCGCGAGCTACAAAAGGCTTATGATGAATTAGATAAGTTTGCTTATAGCGTTAGCCACGATCTTCGTGATCCCTTGACCGGAGTTCTTTCCGCTGTGAAACTTGGACTGGAGTTTGACAGCGTAGACCGAATTCATGAGTTGCTCTCGCTAATGGATAGTTCATTAGTTAGTTTAGACGCCTATATTGACAGCCTACGTGACTATTATTTACTAAGAAGAGGCGAGCTACTGCTGTCCGAAATAAATTTTGAAGAGCTCTTCGGCAATATACGTCAATTTTACAGCATGTATACGCAAAACAAAGATGTAGCCTTTGAAATTTCAGTGGATCAAAAGGAGACTTTTAATGGAGACAAGGCGCTTCTTGAGCTCATTTTACATAATCTTCTTTCTAATGCTTTTAAATATCAAAGTAAGGGGCGAGAGAATCAATTCGTCAAGCTATCTGTTTTGGTATCACAACGTAAAGCCAAAATAGTTGTGAGCGACAATGGAATAGGGATATCGCCAGAATATGTTGACGATATATTCAAACTATTCTTTAGAGCTAGTGATCAAGCTAAAGGGATGGGGTTTGGACTCTACAATGTCCAAAATGCACTTTTGAAGCTCCAGGGAAAAATTGAAGTGCAATCACAACCCGATCAAGGAACAACTTTTACAGTCGTCATACCGAGCAAATAATGCTTTCACAAACCATTATAGACGATGGAAAGCTTATCATCAAACTGCCAGAAAACATCAACAAAGCTTAAAAGCTTACTTTCCTAAACTTATCTCATTTTTACGAAAGTAGCTTCTGGCGTAACAAAAACTCCAATTGGTCGTTAGAAGTCTCTAGCTGAGAGTTTGTCTCTACAATCTTTTGACGTTCTGCATATACATCATAAGCGCGCTGAATCGTCTGATCAAGCTCCTCTTCACTCCAAGGCTTATTGAGGTAATGAAAGATTTTTCCTTTATTAACGGCGTCAACAACAGCAGCCATGTCCGTATATCCTGTCAAAAGGATACGCATAGGGGCAGCATTAATTTTAATAATCTGCTCTAAAAACTCTACACCAGTCATTTCTGGCATACGTTGATCCGTAATAATAATGTGTATTTGATTGTTTTTGACAATATCGATTGCATCAGCGCCACTAATGGCGGTAAATACAGTATACTTTAGCCGAAATGTCGCTTTAAAAGAAAACAAATTGTTTTCTTCATCATCAACGTACAATATCGAAATCTTCTTGTCTTCCATAAGCTTATCTTCTGAAATACAAATTTACGCAATTAATTTCCTGAATTAATAACAGATTAAAGAGTTTTATGTTTTCCTAGCAGAAAATATTCGCTGACAAATTCAATAAGCGGATCTCATAGCCAAATTTTATAACCTCCCACGCTACTAATAATATTAAGCTAAAAATTGAAAAGAGTAAATTATCTCGTCGTTTTAGAAACAAAAAAAGCCATCCTACTCACGTAAAACGGCTTTTTGAAAGTGACCCCGCTGAGGCTCGAACTCAGGACCCACAGATTAAGAGTCTGTTGCTCTACCAACTGAGCTACGAAGTCATTCGATAATCCAAATGTAAGCTTCACCGTAGAAAATATCAAGTGGAAAAGAATATTTCTTTCACTTTTATGACATTCAAGGGAGATTGCTAATGCATTTGTAATGATCATGCGGACTGTATAAAGAGTCCTAGAGTTTAATTGATCTTCCGCTTTATATTGTACTTTGTTTTTGAAACAGTCATCTTTCCCATAATCATTCGCCTAACTTGCATTGCTATCGGTTTATCCAAATGCATTGATTTCATTTTTTCATTTACAACTTCCTAATCAACCATCTAAGAAAAATCCACAACTATCTTCTTACATTGACCATAGAAATGGCCTTGCCCCTGTGGAGTCATCTTATCCCAATCTGCCGAGCAAGCCTTTTTTACCGCTAAAAGAATCTTTTTCATATGATCTCTTCTTTAGTTTTTTGGAAGGGATGCAACACAATTAGCAATTTCAAAATTAAATTAAAAAACCCATTAACACCTAATAGACAGAAACTTAAAAATAAAAAACCATTTAAATTCAGCTACTAATCTCCACAGTACATCCGTCAGAACTATATGAGTTAAATTATAGAATGAAAAGCGAAGAATAGCAAATACGACAAATGACTAGGTGCGAAAAAATATATTCAGGAAAAAAAAGCGTTGCAAAAGAATAGGCTGTCTAACAAAGTTGGACAGCCCATTTTTATGAAATAATTCTAGTGGATAATAGCATTATTTTATAGAACCTAGGATCTCCTTAATTGCTCTTTCCAATTGCGGATCCTTATTTTCCATCCGATCCTGGACTGTATTTTTCACAAGGATATCTGGTGCAACTCCAGTTTGCTCGAGATCCTGACCATCCAGGGTGTAACATCCCCAAGAAGGAAGTCGATAGTTTGATCCGTCAACTAAGCCTTTTGCTGACGTAAAAATAATCCAACGATAGGTCTCGTTACCAATGATTTTACCCAGTTTTAATGCCTTAAAGCCCGCTGCGGTCATTTCTGCATCGCTCAAAGATTGCTCATTAATTAACAGGACAATCGGTTTGGCTGCCGGTGCAAAATTACTTTGTGGTGCACGCTTACCGCCACGATATTGCCATTTTAGGTAAGGACGCTGAGACAAGAACCTTAAAACTTCATCATGAACATTTCCTCCTGTATTATACCTTAAGTCTAAAATAATCCCCTGTTTGTTGTTCTCCTGCTCAGCCATGTCAATCAAAAAGCGTTGCAACTCGCTATCAGACATATTCTTCATATGGGAATAAGCAATCTTGCTCCCGCTCAACTCGTCCACCCGACTACGATTGTCTCTAATCCATTGGTCATAAAGCAGATCTTTAAAAGCTACACTTGATACCGGGCGAATATTTGTATTGATTTCCTTTCCCTTGCGATCGAGGGTCAATTGGATCTCTTCCTCCAAAGAAGGCCAGGTGAAATAATTATCTCGGTCGGCCTGTGTGTTTAATTTTGTTCCGTTGATAGCAACGAGGACATCCCCCTCTCGAATATCAACTTCCTTTTTTGCAGCCGGGCCATTTGGAACAATATAGCTAACCCTGTAGGGGTTAGTGGAATCATAAAGTACACCGATTTCATTCGTCACAAAACCAAACGGTTTACGTTCTTCCTGCCCCATTGAACTAAAACCCAAATGCGAAGAATTGAGTTCACCCAACATATCATTTAATAGGATACGCAAATCTGTCCGATCGTTTATCCCTGGAAGATACTGTTCATATCTCTTCTTAACAGCTACCCAATCTACCCCATGGAAGTGACTATCGTAGTAATTTTCCTCCAGATTGGCCCATGTTTCGTAAAACATTTGACTGAATTCCTTCTCAAGATCCCGATTGAATTTAAAACTCATTGTGACCGCATCAAGTTTATTCAGATCCAGGTTATATTTCTGAATTGTTCCTCGGCTCAATACGAAGTATTTACCAGCAGCCTCTACAAATTGGCCCATGCCTCCATCAGCGACCTTTTCGGTTTTGGATGGAGTAAACAACTCATATACGGTACGATATGCACTATATTTCCCTTCGTGATTGGATGAATAGAACAAATAAGATTTATCTCCCTTTTGTATCACCAAAGGATCAGATTGTGTTCCAAATGCTGGACTGACTTGCTCAATTCGGTCACGTAATCCTTCTAAATCCAATTGGACCAAAACGGCTTTCTTGACTTCGGCAGCTGGTGTTGAGGTTGACTTTACCTTGTCGGCACCAGTTTTCTTGTTATCCTTAGCAGCATTTTCCTTTTTAGTTGCACCAGTTTTATTTACTGTCGTATCTTTCTTTTCAGGTGTTATAAATAATTCATCAAACTTTGTGCTACGATAAGGTTGATCAAAGTTGGTCAATGCCATCCGAAAAATACTTGAGTTTTGCATACCGGTAGGGTAGGACGGTTTGGTTCTATTGCTCGCAAAATAAATGTATTTGCCATCAGGAGACCAATATGGTGCAGCCTCCGTAACACCTGTATTTGTCAAATTTGTCGTTTGCCCATTTTTCAGATTATGCACAAAGATATCTTGTTCAAAATTGCGTATAGCCGTGAACAAAAGATAATTCCCGTCCGGAGAAAATGAAGGTGAAGAATTTTGAAACGCCCAGATTTCATCCTTAACTACCGTCTGGCTTTTCAAACTTGTCAAATCCAGTATACGAACTTCATCACGCCCGCTCAAGTATACAGCTTTTGTTTTATCTGCATTAAATGTAATGTCACGATTGTTACGCAGATCTTTTGTCAATTGCTTTACCTCACCTTTGCCGTCTGCTGTGCGTGAAAACCAATTTTGATACCCTAGATACGTTTGGTTATAGAGCAATGTTTTACTGTCTTTAAGCCATTTAACTTCCATAATACGCTCGCCCTGACTTGGCATCTGACGAACAAACTTTCCTTCGATATCCGACACAAACAATTCCCCACGGGATACGAACGCCAATTTTTTTCCGTCCGGAGCAACGTCGAAATTACTGATGTTACCTGAAATGTTAAACTCCTTCAACTTTCCTAAGACCTGGTTGCGGTTAAGGGCGATGCTAGGTTGCATTGTTTTCTTTGCATTGACATCGTAAATATAAAGTTGGTACCCCTTTTCAAATGCGACTTTACTACCATCTGCCGCGACGAACGGGCGTTTGATCGATTCTGGGAAAGAGGTCAATTGGGTTTTTGCCCTTCCCGCTATTTGATAGAGGTTGTACTCACCATTGCTTTCGTCGGACACATAATATATATTTCCCTTCTGGTCTACTGTCGGCCAAAAATCTTTACCAATATAATCCGTATACTGGTGAAAAACTTTTGTTTTGGGATTATAAGCCTTAATATCTGGATTGAAAGCTCCTTTATAGCGTTTGCGGTTCACTGAACTATAACCTTCCCAGCTGTCATTGAACAATAATTCGCCTGATGGTGTGGGCACCACATTGCTGATATAATTAAAGATATGGGGAAACAATCTTGTTGCCGTTCCACCATTCAAGGCAACCTGAAAGGCACTCATTCTATTATAACGGGATGAGGTAAAATAAAGTGATTTACTATCCCAGCTCCAGCTGTCCACTTCATCCGAAGCATCATGATGAGTAAGCTGACGAATATCTCCACCCGCCAGCGGCATCACATAGATGTCCATATTACCATTTTGATTGGCCGAGAATGCCAGCCATTTTCCATCCGGAGAAATGCGCGGATTGATCTCGCTTCCTTCCATTCCGGTCAGCCGAACAGCAACCCCACCTTGACTGCCCACTTTCCAAAGGTCGCCTTCATAGCTAAATACCATTTCTTTACCATCGGGACTTAGTGTCGGATGGGATAGAAATGTGGGTTGCTGGGCAACAACAGAGGCTGTTCCAGCATAGGCCAGTAGTATACTTAAAAATAGTTTCTTTATCATGTTATCTAGGAGGCTCATAATTTTTTGCCAATACAAAGTTAAAATAGGTAGTGAACAAACCACCATGAAATAAAGAAGATTTTTAATCCGATCGTGTTAAAATAAGTCAAAACAAATGTGTCGCACATAATTATTTTCTGCTTAGACCGACAATAAAGTAGCAGCATATTAACGTACCTATCTCGAAATCTAAAAGTTTACGTATTTTTTGACTCAATATATTCTTTAATGAAATACTTATCCTTAACTTTGCACCCTCAAATCAGAAACTATGGACGCAACGTTAACTCACTCAGAAGAAGATCTTTATAAGAAGCGACATCGTATAAGAATCGCGGTTTCACTTTTCTTTTTTTGCCAGGGAATTGCGTTTGCATCGTGGGCGAGTCGCATTCCAATTGTTAAAGCACATCTCAACTTAAGTGAAGGGCAATTAGGTACCATATTATTAATGCTCCCCGTTGGTCAACTAGCCACGATGGCACTCTCAGGAAAACTGGTCACAAAATATGGTAGCGCTAGTGTATTACGCATTGTACCCATTGCCTATGCCCTAGTATTATGTTCCATACCGTTTGCACAGAATGCCTGGCAATTGGGGGCCATATTGCTCCTATTCGGGGTAAGCGGTAATATGTGTAATATTTCGGTTAATACCCAAGGAGTTGCCACCGAACAGATTTTCAAAAAATCAATTATGACCTCTTTTCACGGCGCTTGGAGTATCGCAGGCTTTACTGGAGCTTTAGTCGGTTTATTGACGATGAACTTTGGACTGAATACGCTCTCCCATTTCTTACTCATATTAATCATTGTCATCGGAAATACGCTAATCAACCACAAGTATTTGGTGCCAGGAAAATCTCCCCAAAAGGAAAAACGCAGTTTCTTCGCTAAACCAGAAGGCGGACTACTTCAACTTGGTATAATTGGCTTTTTCAGTATGGCAACAGAGGGAGCAATGTTTGACTGGAGTGGGGTATATTTTAAAGAAATCGTACAAGCGCCCGAAAAATTCGTTGTCGTTGGATACGCTTCTTTTATGATCATGATGGCCACAGGTCGCTTTGTTGGCGATGCGGTCATCCGCAAATTAGGTAGAAAAAGAACGCTGCAATACAGTGGCCTGTTAATGTTCATCGGAATGATGACCTCGGTTATTTACCCTGAATTTATCATCTGTACCCTCGCGTTTATGTTGGTAGGTATAGGCGTAGCCTGCAATGTTCCTTCGATCTATAGCCTTGCCGGACAAAATAAAAATGTACCTTCTGGCGTAGCCTTAGCTATGGTTTCAAGCATCAGCTACCTAGGATTTTTAATGGGGCCACCTTTAATTGGATATATCGCCGAAGTGTTTAGCCTGCGCTATTCTTACGGTATTTTTGCCTGCTTCGGACTACTAATGTTTTTTATGGTAGGGCGACTATCTTTATTTAAAGAAACAAGCCCCGCCTAATTTTTCGAAGAGGCAGCTGCTCGACATTTGGATTTAAAACTTGATCTGGAGAAATCTTAGGCTAAATGACATGCGTTTACTTTTTAAAACATAGGGCATTGCGAGCAGATAAAAGCAAGCCGTGACCGTGCCCAACATCGAGCCAAACCAAACATCTATCACAAAATGCTGTCCCAAATACACACGTGAGTATGCAGTTAGTGCCGCGAAAACAAAGGTAATGATCCCAAAAGATTTATTTTTTGAAACAATCGCTATCGTGGCTGACATAGCAAAGGCTGAAGTTGTATGGCCTGAAGGAAACGAATTGATGTAGGCTACAGGCAGCCAAGAGACAACATGGAATGTTCGATCTCCATGGAATATACTGGCAGGCCTACCCGCATGGAAAAGATTTTTTAGCATACAGCAGATGACGCCCGAAAAGATATATGTACCAAGTATAGCTCGAGCATAATTCCATTGCTGCATACAACAGTAAGCAATAAAAACAGCGATAACAAAGAGACCATCTCCAAAATAGGTATAGATGGTAAAGAGGATATCGGCCCAAAAAGTGTGGTGTGAGTTTATGAAATGAAATGAATCTCCCTTGGGAACAAAAGCTACCAAAAAGGTCAATAGAACCACCCAAATGGAAAAGAAGATAAAAAAAGCAGGATTAGCTGCATATACCCTTCTAAATTGGCATACCAAAAATTTTCCCATTCAATCTATATTAAAGCCCATGATAAAATTGTTGTATTATCATTTGATTATTCTAATATAGAAATATTATTAAAAATTGACAATTCTATTACGATTTAATTTTGACACCAAAATAAAAGGCCTATTAAACAAAGAATGCGATGGATACCATCGCATTCTTTGGTGTAGCCCCGAGCAGAATCGAACTGCTATCAAATGTTTAGGAAACATCTATTCTATCCGTTGAACTACGGGGCCATTTCAAAAGCCAAACTTAATCTTATTTTGTAAATAAGTCAATAGTAAGTCTCAAATCGAGAGATTTTTTTTCCTTAGAAAAGTCTTGACCTAAACGGAATAGCTTTATTCATGCCATTGACGTTGGCTATACCCAAAAACCTCATCAAAAGATTTCATGTAATCTGCAATAATTAACACGCAAACAAACTTAAAACTTATACGATAAGATGGAATTTGGTGAGAAAGAAAAAATGTGGAGGGAGAAGGATTCGAACCTTCGAAGCCGAAGCAACGGATTTACAGTCCGTCCCATTTGACCGCTCTGGAACCCCTCCAGCATTGTGCTGTTCTTAAATTGAACAGCGCAAAAGTAGGTTTTGATTTGCAAAACTGCAATTATTTGAGTTCATAAATTTGTAACTGCCGCATTATTAATCTATTTATTTTTTAAAGGTATTCAATCGATCTACCGATCATTTGATTAACGTATCATTATTATAATAAAAATTTATTGTTATAATCGAGTCAAAATAGATTTTGACGATAGTGTATTGGCAAAATCAATTCGCTTTTTGACCGTAGTTGCCGTATCTTTGTAACAACAAAAAAAGAAAGATATATTATGAGTTTTACAGGTAAAAGTTTTCCAAACATTACAGTAGATGCAATCGATTATTTAGGCGATAATTTACAAATTAACATTTTTGAAAAAGCAGTCAAAGAAGGTAAAAAAGTGCTCTTATTTTGGTATCCAAAAGACTTCACTTTCGTATGTCCTACTGAGTTACACGCTTTCCAAGAGGCAGCTGCCGAGTTTGAAAAACGCAATACAATCTTAATCGGTGCTTCTTGTGACACAAATGAAGTGCACTTCGCCTGGTTAAATACAGCAAAAGATAACGGCGGTATTGAAGGTGTTGAATACCCGATCTTAGCAGATACAAACCGTAACTTATCAAGTATATTGGGAATATTAGATGTTCAAGAAGTCGAACACCCGGAATACGGCACATTAGCACAAGGTTCTGCTGTCACTTACAGAGCAACCTATTTGATCGACGAAACTGGCCGTGTATTTCACGAGTCGGTAAACGATATGCCTTTAGGTCGTAACGTGAAAGAATATTTGCGTCTGATCGATGCCTATGCACACGTACAAAAATTCGGTGAAGTATGTCCTGCAAATTGGGAAGAAGGTAAAGATGCCATGAATGCAGATAGAAAAGGTGTAGCTGATTATTTAGCGAAACACTAACAAAAAACGAAGACGACAAGTCTCGTCAACAGGAGTCACTCTTGATTCCTGTTGACTTCCATCAATCACCTTAATAATAAAATCATGTTACAAGAATTAGAAAATGATAATTTACAAGAAATTGTAAATAGCAACGATATTGTTATGGTTCAATATTCCGCTACCTGGTGTGGTAATTGCAAAATAATGAAACCAAAATTTAAAAAGTTAGCAGGCGAAAATGAAAGTGTGCCTTTTATAATCGCTGATGCAGAAAAATTTCCTGAATCGCGTAAATTGGCAAATGTGAATAATTTACCCACTTTTGCTGCCTTCAAGAATGGTAAATTGGTTAATCAAGTACAAACAAATAAGTTGGACGCATTAGTAGAATTATTCAATGAAACTTCCAGTAATTAAGCATTTAACAGAATTCATCGAGCAAAATGATGTGGACTACGTCCTAGAGACCATAGAGACACTTGAAGCATTAACAGAGGCTCCCTTGAAAGATGAGGAACTAGACGTTCTTGGTGAATTGATTTCAAACCTTTATGGAGCAGTTGAGGTTGATAAATTAATTAAAGAAGGTCATTCTAAAAAAGACGCGTTAAATTTATTTATGAAACGTGTTCTTGGTGCCATTGATAAATAGCTTTTACTTAAAAGTATGATTTTGAAACTTTCTTTAATGTGTCTAAGTTTTTTTTGAACGTTTGAAGTATAGCGATTAATATGAATTTCACTTTGCCCTAACAATTAAGCAAATCTTACGACGTTATTTAAATGGTATGAAGATAGCAGTCTGTCTATTAAACAATAAGTGTTGTGGCACTATAGTCTATTAAGCGTATAGTAACAATGTAATATACATTTCCCAAAAACTAAAATGTTGACAAAATTTAGCGATGTGGAAAACTAATTAAAGTAATTTGACAGAACTCAATATTTTCTACATATATTTACTATGTTAAAGGTTGCCACTTGGAGCGAAGCGACAAAATAACTATTCTCTAAAAATTCGTTTCAGGAAAAAATATTTTAATTGTTAAACGGAAATTCCAACTTGATTGGGATTTCCGTTTTTTTTATCTATGCCATATTATTCGTTCAAGCATCGATAATTAAGATTTTACAGCGCTTTTACCTATAACTGAAACCTACACTTTGTATTAGCCTAAGCAGGATGATAACCTTTGTACGATATAGTATATATATGGATCAATCAAACATTATAAAGGCTTTCAATAAAATTACAATAATCAACAATCTGTTGTTGAGCAAAATCTTTATCTTTAAAAATGCGAAGACCTTTTATCTCTGTTATCATAATTTTGGCGGGTATCTTGTCAACTTCAAGCGTTAAAGCACAAAACCCACAGTGGGATGCTGCTGAAATAAAACTTAATCTGGAAAAACTTAACACATTGGGATCGGTACTCTATTTTGCGGCACACCCCGATGACGAAAATACGCGATTGATTGCATGGTTAGCCCAAGAAAAAAAATATAAAACAGCTTACTTATCGTTAACTAGAGGCGATGGTGGACAAAATCTGATCGGAACAGAACAGGGTATTGAACTTGGCTTGATACGAACGCAAGAATTACTGGCTGCTCGAAAAATTGACAAAGGTGAACAATTTTTTTCCTCTGCCTATGACTTCGGATTCTCGAAGACCCCAGAAGAAACTTTCGAATTTTGGGATAAAAAACGTGTTCTTGGAGAGGCCGTATGGATCATCAGAAAATTTAGGCCCGATGTAATTATTACACGTTTTCCTCCCGATTCAAGGGGTGGCCATGGCCATCATCAAGCTTCCGCTATTCTAGCGCAAGAAGCTTTTAAAGCCGCTGCAGATCCTAATCAATTTTCAGAGCAACTTCAATTTGTAAGTCCTTGGCAGGCGAAACGTCTCCTTTGGAATACCGCAAATTTTGGCGGTCAAAACAATACTCGTGAAGATCAGTTAAAAATAGATATTGGAGATTACAATACGCTATTAGGAGCCTCTTATGGCGAGATTGCTGCCCACAGCCGCTCTTCACACAAAAGTCAAGGCTTCGGGTCGGCAAGCCAACGCGGCTCATCAATTGAATATTTTGAATTCGTCGACGGTGTACCTGCGGAAAAGACACTACTGGATGATGTAGAAACTTCTTGGAAAAGAGTGAAAAACGGCAATAAAGTCCAACCATTAATTGATCACATTAATCAGATATATCAAATTGATAAACCGGAATTGATCATTAACGAACTGATCAAACTATACAACATACTGGATGAAATTGATGATGAGTACTGGAAAACGCAGAAGAAAAAGGAAGTTGAAAAACTGATTCTTGCTTGTGGTGGAATTTGGTTCGAAAGTGTTGCTAGGAATTCATCCTATGCCTTGGGAGAGGAGATAAAAGTGGATCATTCTATTATTGTCCGCCGTCCGAATATAACAGTTGAGCTGACTCAGCTAAACGGAAATAGCATTCGTAATACATTGAAAACAAATAGATTGCAAAAGGACACTATGCTTATCATCGCCGATAGGACAACACAACCCTACTGGCTGATGGAACCGCATGGAAAAGGTAAATTTAATATTAGTGATTTTAATCTTACTGGATATCCCGAAAATCCTGATGCTCCAAGTGTATCTATTGAGATTCGGATCAATGGCCAGCCTATTACAATCAATCAGCTGATAAAGTATAGATATACCGACCCTGTCCGTGGTGAAATCTACAACCCCATCGTAATCCTACCACCATTAACCGCTAAAAGTTCGAGTTCTCTGGCGCTCACACAAAATGCCGGAACGGTCAAAGTAAATCTGACTTTTCAGAAAAACGGAAAAATAGGCGCTACTACATTTCACGTAAAACCAAACATACCAAAAGGCTGGGAAATTTTACCAGTATCTTTTGATTTATCTTTTAAAGAAAATGAACGTATAATCTCAAAGGAAATCAGCATAAAACCATCCGATGCTACGCAATCTTCCATAGATACCCTTGGGTTTATTTTTAATAGTAAAGAACGCTTGAAAGAGGTAAAGTCCATCGATTACAACCATATTCCTGATATCGTTTATTTCCCAGATGCGGCTATAAAAATGAGCAACATCAGCCTGATCAACGACGTAAAGAACGTCGCATACATTCATGGGGCAGGGGATCTAATTCCTGAATCGCTTGTTTCCATTGGTATAAAAGTTGATGTGCTAAGTAACGAGCAGGCGTTAAAAGCAGATCTTTCCACCTATGACGCCGTAATATTTGGTGTACGAATATTCAACGTCAATAAACAGATTGCACAGCTTCAAAATAAAGTACTTGCGTATGTGAAAATGGGGGGGACAGTTCTAGAACAATACAATGTAAATAACGGAATGATAGCAAAAAACTTTGGTCCCTTTCCTTTTAGTATCAGCAGAAGCCGGGTAACGGACGAAAAAGCAACAGTACATTTTGATAAAAACGATCCCATTTTCAATTACCCAAACAAAATCAGCGAAGCTGACTTTGAACACTGGGTACAGGAGCGGGGACTATATTTTGCCGAAGAAATTGATAAAAGATATCGTACGCCTATTACCATGCAAGACCCGGGAGAGGCATTGCATAATGGATCATTACTAGTTGCACCCTATGGAAAAGGTAAATTTGTTTATACATCTCTGTCTTTTTTCAGACAATTACCTGCTGGAATTCCCGGAGCTTACAGATTATTTGTAAATTTGTTATCAAAATCAAAATAATAGAATAATGGAAAATCAGATTGACAACAGCTGCACGACAATTGATGCTGGCAAAGCAAAAGGAATCATTCTTTTAGTTGCTGTAGTATTTGGTGCATTAATTGGGTTCACTGCAAACGAGACATTTTTAAGCATCTTTGGAGGTGCCGCTGTCGGATTAGTTATTGCGGCTATTTTTAATAGCGTTATCTATCCTCAGAAGCCTTCCGATAGATAACAACGATGAATAGCTGGAAACGTTTCTATTGGTTGGTCGTTATCTGGCTATTTGTATTCATCCTTTTTCTGTACATTTTCACGAACAACTATTCATGAGTACAGCAGATTGGATCGTTTTATTTTTGACACTCTTTGTTATCGTTGTGTATGGCGTTTACAAGAGTAGAGGCATAAAAAATATTGATGGATACCTTCTGGGTAATCGTTCTTTACCTTGGTATCACGTCGGATTTTCAGTAATGGCGACTCAAGCAAGCGCCATTACTTTCCTTTCTGCACCTGGACTAGCTTATTCTTCAGGAATGAGTTTCGTTCAATTCTATTTCGGCCTACCTCTGGCCATGATTGTCCTCTGCATAACATTTATCCCTATTTTTCATAAGCTTAAAGTATTTACAGCCTACGAATTTCTAGAAAAACGCTTTGATGTAAGAACCAGAGGCCTCACCGCTATTCTCTTCCTCATTCAACGCGGTATTTCAACAGGTATTACCATATTTGCTCCTGCGCTGATCATATCGACCATACTACATATTGACCTGACCTGGACCACCTTGGCCATCGGAAGTTTTGTTGTCATCTATACAACTTATGGCGGAACCAAAGCTGTATCCCATACACAATTGCTCCAAATGAGCATTATTTTTGCCTCTTTACTTATCGCTGGGATATTGGTCATCCATCTGCTACCACGAGATATTGGCCTTTCAAAAGCATTGCATATAGCAGGAAAATCAGGTAAAACAAATGCGCTGGATTTTACTTTTGATCTGAACAATAACTATACAATTTGGACAGGGTTAATTGGAGGCTTTTTTCTACAGCTTTCTTATTTTGGAACAGATCAGAGCCAAGTCGGAAGGTATTTAACTGGAGCTTCCATCAAAGAAAGCCGGATGGGATTAATTATGAATGGTTTATTGAAGATACCTATGCAATTTGCAATTCTCCTGATCGGAATACTTGTATTTGCCTATTATCAGTTCCATCAGCCGCCTATCTTTTTTAACCAAGTTGAAGTCAAAAACCTCAAGGAAAGTAAATACGCTCCGGAGTATAAAATCTTCGAACAGAAACATAACGAATTGTTTAAAACGCGTGAATCTGCAGTTCAGCAGCTTAATATAGCCTTAGAGCAGGATGACAAAAAAAGTATTGCTCATGCTCGCACAACATTGGGCCAATTAAATGTGGAAATGCAGCAGGTTAAAGACCGAACCATAGACTTGATTAAAAAAAACAATCCCAGTGCGGAAACGAACGACAATAATTATGTGTTCCTTTCTTTCGTAACCACTGTATTTCCCAAAGGGTTAATCGGGTTGCTCATAGCAGTTATCTTTCTCGCATCAATGGGATCGACTGCAAGTGCTATTAACTCACTGTCTTCTACCACAACAATTGATATTTACAAAAGATTTATTAACCGCAAATCATCTGAAAAACAAGACCTACTATGGTCTCGTCTATTTACACTGATTTGGGGCATATTTACTATCCTGGTAGCCTTATATGCGAATAGGTTAGGTAATCTTCTCGAAGCAGTCAATATCTTAGGTTCGTTATTCTATGGTACGATCCTAGGTATTTTTATCGTAGCCTTCTATATGAGAAAAATCAGGGGCAATGCAGTTTTTATTGCCGCCATACTTTCAGAAGTGATCGTAATTGGTATTTGGTTAATGGATAAAATACCGTTTCTATGGTTAAACCTTATCGGCTGTCTGGCCGTTATGCTGATCGCTTATCTCTTTGAACTGGGAATAAAAAAAGCGAATTGGAAGACGATATAATCTATCCACAATAAAATAAAACGATTGATCGTACAAGTTTAATATTTTCTATAAATGTTGTACAATACGCTCTTATCGTATATGGTCAGCTCAGGAGTTGTATCTCTTACAATGAACTTTCTTTTAAAGGCAACAATCGCTGCTTTAAGATTAGACGTATCGTACCCGATAATTTTAAGCGCATCTATCGCATTAAAACCATCTGGGGGGGCGACAAGCTGCCCTTCATCATACCAAATTCCAAAACCCCGGTCCGCCAGCTTTTTCCAGGGAAAAAACACACTTGGATCGTTCTTCCTTGCCGGTGCAATATCAGCATGGCCAATAAAATTATTTGTCGGTATTAAATAGCGAGATTTCAAGGTATCCAGCACCGTCATCAACGAATTAATTTGTGCATCAGGAAAAGGTTCTCGACCATTATTATCCAGCTCAATACCAATAGAACATGAGTTCATATCTACGATAGAGCCCCATTTAGCAACCCCAGCATGCCAAGAGCGTACATAATCATTTAACATTTGTATAATCTCTCCATTTCGGCCGATAACATAATGTGAACTCACTTTAGTCCTCGGGATCTGAAAAGTTTTAATTGTCTGACCGATGCTGTCTTGCGCGGTGTGGTGGATAATAACAAAATTTGGCTTGCGTACATCATAATGAATAGCCTCTTCTTGACGCCAATAAGAATGGCTTCCGGATTTCTGTAAAAAGATGATCTTTCTTTCCTCTGGTGTCAATAAACTGGTATCCGGCTGCGTCACAATTTGCTGCTCCAAAACCACCGGAGAAGCAGCAGATGTTATTAAAGGTTTCAAAATCGCCGGCTGTACCTTCGACTTACAACTTGCCAAAGACAGCAATGAGCACAGTAATATTCCTACTGACACAGGTCTAATCATTATTTTGGTAAACTATATACAATTCCCATGGCCAAGGACTGACTCAATTGCACTTTGGAAATCACATCCGGATCATAAATCATAATACCATTCAAGTTCACATTGATTACACGGGTAACTTTCGCTGTTACGGTTACATCCAAACGGTGCGTTGGATCGGAAAGTTTCTCATAATCGGCAAAAAGATTATAACGTGCCTTTACATTCAATTTATCTGTGAAGTTTTTGTCCAAGTTCGCGGTTAACTGGAATGCCAATGCATTTGCAAAAGTACGATCTTCCTTTACACCGAATCTTTCGCCGGTACCCACACTTGGATTGTTTGGATCCTTATAATATCCATATTTTGCGAAAAAACCCTCCCCAGAGCGAGGTCTAACACGATCATCCAAAATAAAGGTCTGACGAGCAGTACCCGTACCAAAACGTAACGAGAACTCATTGCTGGGCTTGTACTCAAGACCGAAAGACTCCGTCAAATAAGCTGGCGCCATAAAAGCATTTTCTATATAATCAATGGTATCCCTACCATTGACCGTTTTATACTTATACCCTGCGTCAAATTGAGACTCAAAGGTCACCGATGTAAACAAAGCCCAATTGGCTGACAATTTATAGGAAAGCTTATTATCCCAAAATATACGGTCATTATTTTTCTTCGCAATATTATTGGTGTTCTTTATTTTTCCATAACGTAAATCAACTTCAGTCACGAAATTGAAATTGTCTCTGGTATAATCCGATTTATGATTAGCATTCAACCCAACAGCAATAGAACCTACACCGCCCCCTTTCCAATTATCATTAAATGATGCCTGATTTAAATTGATCCCAAATTTTGTCCAATGTTTCCAATAATCTACTTCTAGGTTCAGTTTGGGAACGACAGGACGAATGGTTTTAATATTTAAAGGTTGCTCTTTCTGTACAGAAATTGCAGTATCTGGTTTTGCTCTAAGATCTTTCAGATCCTGTGCCTTTAAGCCAGTAATAGAAAGGCAGAGCATAGCCATGCCGACAAAATTAAATAACTTCATTCTGAAAACGTCTATTTTTTTGTTTACGGTACTAATTTAAAATTAATTGTTGGAAAAGGCTCAATAAAATATTGCGAAGGATTCAATTGATACCGTGAATAGCAATTCTTGATATAATTTGCCAGTTCATAATCACTTGCTGCAAGAATAAAGAAATAGGAGGGTCTGAATATCCTTCTAAATCGCTCCGATTCTTCACTATTCAGCCCAGTTACTTTACTGATAAGTTCCTTCGAAAATTTATAATCGATCACATTTTCCTTATAGTCATTTTCAATAGTTTTAGTCAATCGGCGTGCTCGTTTGGCCTCTTTGCTAAATAAACTGTAGATTGAATTGATGCTTAAACCAGCACCATTTGGCCCGACAGAAAATACATCACCATAACCTGCCAAACGATATGCCTTTTCATAATCTACTTTTGCTTTTTCCAAAATTTCTTCGGGACTCTTGCGTGCGTAAACCTGAACCTCTTCGATATAAAAAGATTCGCGTACTAGATGAAAAAGTAATAATCCCTTTTCATCTACAAGAAGTGTGTCTGAAAAGTACCCCTTACTCATCGCTACGATATGATCTCCTAACTGTGCATTAAAGACAAATTCACCTTTGATTGTATTATAATTAACCTCCCCTGTTCGCAAATTGGCGAGCTTTACATTTCCAATACGCTGTTTGGTATTTTTATCAAAGACAATACCCTCCACTTTTTTATCTTGGCAAAAAAGTGCTGAAGTGGAAGCCCCAATGGCAATAAGTAGAAAAATATATCGTATAAATATCACTATCGTAAAACTACTATATAGCGATACAAAAGTGAAATATTTAACATCTTTTAAAGCATAACTATTTAGATATAACCAAAAGCTGACCCAAAGATAGCGCATCATCCGTAAGGCCATTTAAAGCCTTAATCTGATCGACAGATACATTATATAGCTTACTGAGCGAATACAACGTATCCTGAGCTTTAACCTCATGGATACGCATAGCTACGGGGCTCTTGATGGCTTCTGTTTTTACAACCGAGGGGGGAGCTTCTTGTACATTCTGAACGATCTCTACCTGCACTGTTTCTTCTCGAACAACTTTTTCACGCGGCGATTCACCGCGGTCGTATTGATCAAGATGATATCTTTCGATCATTTCGATCAGCAATTCAGGATAACGTGGATTGGTGGCATACCCAGCGGCTTTCAAGCCTTTAGCCCAACCTTTATAATCATTTTTATCCAATTTAAAGAGCGCGGCGTACCGAGGCCTCAACAGAAATTCAGAATGATCTCGAAACGATTGTTCGGGACTGTCATAAACACGAAAGCAATCATTAATATTATCATCAGGACGGGTTACGGATTTTCCTTTCCACACTCCGCCACATTTAATACCAAAATGATTATTCGCCTCGCGCGCCAGATAACTATTCCCATTACCTGATTCAAGCAGTGCCTGAGCCAGTTTAATGCTGGCGGGAATACCGTATCTGTTCATTTCTGCAATGGCTACCTCTTTGTAATGATTGATGTAATCGTTCCCCGCCATGGTGGGCCGCCCAACAGAAGGGGATGAAGAAGTTTTTGAACTGGAGCCAGATTTAGGGGACGATAATGTGCCCCTCCGACTTGAACATGATGTAACCAACATCATGAGTACAAACATGCCATAAAAAAACTTCTTCATGCAGTAATGTTGTGCTTAGTGCTTATTTTTTAGTTGACGAGAATTTGTTTTGCTTAGCATCATGATCAAACATATCCAAATGATATTGTCTAATTGTAGCGAGTACTTTTGCTGTCCAACCTTTACTCGTGGAGTACCCTGAACGAGCAATCGCTTTTACCCAAGCTTCGTATTTTTCACCCGGATGTTTATCAAAAAGACTTTGAGTAGTCTTTTTTCTTTTCACTATTCCTACAAAATCATCGTACGAGTCCAATACAGACCGATAACCTTTGTAAGCTGACCGAATAACGGTACTATTGTTCTTTCCTTTGACACCAAAATGGTTATTCAAATTCTTTGCTACCCTGCTACCACCATTTCCGCTTTCATGCATGGCGATGGCTAAGATAACCGATGCCGGAACACCATGTTCCTCCATCATTTCTTTTGCTATTGGACTGTACTTATCGACATATGCCGCATTACTTTGAGCGGAAACCTTTGTTAATCCAAAAGTTCCCAAAGCTAGTACCAGTACAAAGCTTTTTAATTGTTTTAAATTCATGAAGAATGTTTTAGTTCACAAATTACCTTTTGCGTAATACAAAAAGTCCGTCTCGAATTGGTAATATCACCTTTTCTACGCGCTTGTCCTGAGCTAAACGTGCATTCAAATCAATGATCTGCTTTGTTTGGTTGTCTGGTTTTGAATCCAATACCTTACCTTTCCATAAGACATTGTCAATCAAAATAAGTCCCCCAGACGGAACTTGATTTATTATCGTTTCGAAATAAAATAAATTTCTCTTCTTGTCTGCGTCGATAAATACTAGATCGAATGTTTCATTCAATGTAGGTAGTATTACCGCCGCATCGCCAATGTGATACCTGATCTTATCAGCAAATGGCGATTCATCAAAATAACCTTGCACCCTTTCCTGCTGCTCTGCATTGATATCAATGGTATGTAATAATCCATCTTCTTTCAGCCCTTCAGCGAGACATAAAGTTGCGTATCCCGTAAAAGTTCCAATCTCTAAAATACGCTTGGGAGCAACCAATTTGCTCAATAAAGAAAGAACTCTTCCCTGGTAATGTCCAGACAACATATGGGGCATTGTTTCCTTCAAATAAGTATCCCGATTTACCATTTTCAGTAACGAATTTTCTCCGTCTGTAGTATGTTCCAAATAGGACTCTAAATCGCTGTCAACAATTTCCATAACCGCAAAGGTACCAAAAAACATGTTTAGTATAAAAACTTTTTTTTACTAAAACCTGATTATCAATTAAATACAATAAAGCTTTTGTAAAGGACGTTTTTTTAAAATTGCCTCAAACGCATAAAAACCCAACATCTCCAATTTAAAATTTTATTTCAGATCAGAATTTCTCCAAAGAAAAAGCCTCCTAAAATACGATATTTTAGAAGGCTTTTTTTAGTATTGCACTATAAAGAATTTACGCAAGATCAGCTGTGATTAAGCGTAAAAATTCGGATCGCGTTACATCATTTTGAAAAGCTCCCGTAAATGCAGAAGTTGTTGTCACAGAATTTTGTTTCTGTACACCACGCATGGCCATACACATGTGTTTACATTCCATGACAACAGCTACGCCCAGCGCCCCCAAAGTTTCTTGGATACAGTCCCTGATCTCATTAGTGAGCCTCTCTTGAACTTGAAGGCGACGTGCAAAAATATCAACAACACGTGGTATTTTACTCAATCCAACAATATGTCCGTTAGGAATATAAGCAATGTGGGCCTTACCGAAGAAAGGCAACATGTGGTGTTCACAAAGAGAATAGACTTCAATATCTTTTACGACAACCATTTGACTATAGTCTTCTTCAAACATTGCTCCACGTAACACCTCTCCAGCATCAATATCATAGCCATGGGTCAAAAATTGCAACGCTTTCGCAACACGCTCTGGCGTCTTTACTAAACCTTCGCGTTTGGGATCTTCTCCAAGACATGCCAATATATCGGTATAATGAGAGGCGATTCGTTCTACCTTTTCAGTATTGTATTTGTCGATCTTAATATATCCATCCAACTCTTCGTTGTCAAATGAGTGCTGACTCATAGTTTTTACTATTTAAATGTATTAAAGTTTAATCGCCAAAATATTCGACGTAATTATTTTCTGTTTCGTGCAAACGGACACTATGTAAAATTACTCCCTGCTCATCAAACAAGGGTTTTAGAATCTTAAATATTTCGATTGCGATATTTTCAGTTGAAGCCATCACACCCTGCATAAAATCAACATCTAAATTAAAATTACGGTGATCAACCTTATCGATTATGCTACCATTGATTATTTCCTTCATAATCTTTAGGTCAATCAAAAAACCAGTTTCTGGATTAATATTTCCTTTAACTGTGACATAAAGATCATAATTATGCCCATGCCAATTCGGATTGGCACAAAGGCCAAAGACCTGTTCATTCTGCTCCTCACTCCAGTCTTCACGATAGAGCTTGTGCGCAGCACAGAAACGTTCACGACGAGTTATAAATACCATAATATACAAAGATAAGGCTTTAGGCGCAATTTTAACATTTCAATTTGAGGAATGCCGTCAGAATATCGTAATATAATGAAGTGCCTCTGCCATTCTTTATCCAACAGCGATAGGAGTTCCGTAGTCCAAGTCTTAACCTGTTAGCCAACGAATGGATAAAAATTTGAAACCAAACATTTGCTTACGCTTTAGGAGAATAGCAGTATTCATACCATATTGGCTCTTTTACGTAATTTTTCTTTAGATATGATTTAGCATTTAAATAGGTTTAGTTTAGATTCAACCTTTGTTATCCCTAATTAAAAGCTAAACTAAATAGCTATTGAAACCATATTAATGTATAATAATTTAATAGCGACTCTTAACTTTTGAATGTCTAAAACAATGACGCTCCATTGAGCTTATCAGTAATCATATCGTTAGCTGACACCAAATCATCCTTTGTATAAATAAAACTCAAATCTGTCAGTTGGACAAATAACAGGTACTATATTTTGTTATATAAAGACTTTTGCATGCAAGATAATTCGTAATTTTCCATCAAAAAAAGTTCGTCATGCAAATATTAGTTGTTGCGGCTACATCATTTGAATTGCAGCCGTTTCTGGAAGTGGCATCAACATACGATCGATGCGATACCCTCATTACTGGTGTCGGCATGGTAGCCACAGCCTTTGCGCTAGGAAGAGTACTTCATGAAAAAAAATATGATCTTCTTATTAATATAGGAATAGGGGGATGTTTGGATCGGCATGTTGAAATAGGTTCGGTCATCCAAGTAGTTTCAGAATCATTTATTGAGCTTGGCGCAGAAGACGGGCATAACTTTATTCCAATAGACCAATTGGGCTACGGAAAGTCCAGATTTTCCTCGTGCTTATTAGCCGACAAAGAGCTTCGCCTCCCATTTCTAAAGCAGGGGGAGGGCATTACCGTAAACAAAGTACATGGTCGTACAGAAAGTATTGAAAAAATCCTAAAGCTCCATCCCAATAGTCTCGTAGAGAGTATGGAGGGAGCTGCTGTTTTCTTTGCTGCGGACAAAATGGCTGTTCCCGTTATAGAGATTCGTGGTATTTCGAATTACGTAGAAAAAAGAAACCGTGCCACGTGGAACATTCCGTTAGCTATAATGAATAGTAATAAGGCACTTATAAAAACATTGGAATATCTGAGCAACTTATATTTAAAAATTTAATATGAAAGTCATTTACATATTAAAAAATGACATAAAACTATACAATTAGCGTGTTCAAATCTTCAAAATATCAATTTTAAATAGTAGATTTGTAATCTAAAAATTGACACTATTTTACAACTGATGAGAGAAATACAATTCAGAGAAGCACTTCGTGAAGCGATGAACGAAGAAATGCGTAAAGACGACAAAATATTTTTATTAGGAGAAGAAGTTGCTGAGTATAACGGAGCTTACAAAGTGAGTCAGGGTATGCTTGATGAATTCGGCGCAAAACGTATCATTGATACACCTATTGCTGAACTTGGTTTTGCGGGTATTGCTGTTGGAGCGGCAATGAATGGTTTAAAACCTATTGTGGAATTCATGACATTCAATTTTTCACTTGTTGCTATTGACCAAGTGATCAATGCAGCCGCAAAAATCCACTCAATGAGTGGCGGACAGTTCTCTATTCCAATGGTCTTTCGTGGTCCTACTGGAAATGCTGGCCAACTTGCAGCTCAACACTCTCAAAACTTCGAGAACTGGTTCGCAAATACGCCAGGTTTAAAAGTGGTGGTTCCTTCTAACCCATATGAGGCTAAAGGTCTATTAAAATCATCGATTATAGATCCAGATCCTGTCATCTTTATGGAATCTGAAGTGATGTACGGCGATAAAGGACAAGTTCCTGAAGAAGAATATTACTTGGAAATTGGAAAAGCAAACATTATCCAAGAAGGTACAGATGTAACTGTTGTATCTTTTGGTAAAATGCTTCCTCGCGTTGTCATTCCTGCAGTGGAAGAATTGAAAAAAGAAGGCGTAAGCGTTGAATTAATCGATTTGCGTTCCGTACGTCCAATTGATTACCCAACAATCATCGCATCTGTTAAGAAAACGAATCGCTTAGTGATTGTAGAAGAAGCATGGCCATTGGCATCTATTTCTACAGATTTAGCATTCAATGTTCAGCGCAGTGCATTTGACTATCTAGATGCGCCTGTAATACGCGTAAATTGCGCCGATGTACCACTTCCTTATGCTCCAACGTTAATCGAAGCGGCTCTGCCTAGCGTCGAAAAAGTTGTAAAAGCTGTTAAAGAAGTATCTTATATCAAAAAGTAATTTTTATTATTTATAAAAATCTAAATCCCTTTTACCATGTAGAAGGGATTTTTTTATATATTTAAATTGCCCAATTATTACTGATAAAAACATAAAAATTATAGATATGAAAAAAATAAGAATAACCTCATTGATAGCGGTATTTGCTTTCTTTGTTCTCTCGGCTTCCGCACAACAGAAATATACACTACGCGTAAATCCGGATGCAGGAAAGAAAATTTCACAAAACCTGAGTATGACTATGGACATCGACGCCGCTGGTCAAAAAATGACTACAGATCTCAATATGGGGTTTGATATAACCAATACAGCAACAAAAGATAATTTATTCGCATTTGATTTAAAATACACAGGAATCAATATGAAAATGAATATGGCGGGAATGGACATGTCATATGACTCAAAAAATCCAGAAGCTAATGATTTTTCTAAGCAGATGCATGCGACTTTAGGCAAGCTGCTAGAAAACAATATAACCTTCAATGTAAACCAAATTGGTAAGTCGTCGGATATCAAATTACCTGAAGGAATCAATATGCCGTTTGACAAAAGTATGTTCGAAAATATCAGCACTGTATTACCTGAGCAACCTGTTACCATCGGAGATTCATGGACATCAAAAACAGAATCTGATGATTCAGGAATAATGGTAGAAAGCAAAATGACATTAATAGAGGCAAATGAGCTTGGTTACAAAGTAAATGTGGAAGGAAAGATGTTTGGTCCTGATGCAAACCAAGTTGGCAATCTCCAAGGTTTTTATGTTTTGGATAAAAAAACCTGTCTTACCAAGGCAACTGAAATGATAAGCGATGTAGACATGCCGGAAGCCAAAATAAAGACCACATTAAAAAGTCAATAAACCATCAATTAGAACAAAAAAAAGGGACTATTAGGTCCCTTTCTTCATATAGATAGTTTTAAAACTACGCGTTAATCTCTTCTTTGTATTGTTCAGCGGTTAACAAAGCATCTACATCAGCAGCGTTGTTCAATTTAATACGAACAATCCAACCTTCTCCATAAGGATCAGAATTGACCAATTCAGGAGATGCATCAATAGCTTCATTAACAGATAAAATTGTAGCTGATACAGGCAAAAACAAATCAGAAACAGTTTTTACAGCTTCAATTGTTCCGAAAACTTCATTTGCGGCAATTTCATCACCTACAGTGTTAATGTCAACAAAAACGATGTCTCCCAATTCACGTTGAGCGAAATCAGTAATCCCTACAACTGCTTCATCACCTTCAACACGAATCCATTCGTGATCTTTGGTGTATTTCAATTCTGCTGGAAAATTCATTGTATTTAATTTTTTGATTTTTAATGCCGTGAAGTTACAAAATATCTTCAATTGTCAAAAATGATATTCATCATAACATTTTTGTGCTTAATTTTAAGCTATGAATCCTCAAATCGAAAGACTTTACCAAATTTCACGAAAGAAAGCGCGACTCATTATTGGCCTGATGTCTGGCACTTCCCTGGATGGTCTTGATATCGCAGTATGCCGCATAGAAAATGCAGGTAAAACAACAAAAATACAGCTAGAGAATTTTGCTACAATGGAGTATGAGGATGATTTTAGAGCACGAGTCCGTGAAGTATTTGCAAAACGAAATATCGACCAACAGTTATTTTCGGGACTCAATGCTTATATTGGAGTCACACATGCCAAATTAATCAATACAGCATTACGACAGTGGAATATACCAAGCAGCGAGATTGATTGTATAGCCAGCCATGGGCAAACCGTATACCATGCTCCCCAATCATTAACCAAAGACCGCAACTGGCCTAATAGTACCTTACAGATGGGCGATGGAGATCATATTGCCGTAAATACCGGCATCATAACCCTGTCTGACTTTAGACAGAAACATGTTGCTACGGGAGGGGAAGGGGCACCTTTGGCGGCGTATGGCGACTATCTACTTTTCTCGCATACAACAGAGAATCGATTCTTACTGAATATTGGCGGTATTTCTAATTTCACCTTTATCCCAAGCCATCAAACAAAATTGAAAGCCTATGCAACAGATCTCGGTCCAGGCAACACAATGATGAACCAATACATGAAGGCTAATTTTAATCAGGAGATGGATAGAGATGCCTATATGGCCAAAAAGGGACAAGTAAATGATGCGCTATTGAATCAATTATTAACAGAAGAATTTCTAACACTGCCCTTTCCAAAAACCACCGGGCCAGAACTATTTAATCTCGCTTATCTCGAAAAGGCGCAAGAGTGTTCGAAAACAACTCATATTCCACATGGAAACGTCATGGCAACCCTCAATCGCTTTGCGGCTCTTGCGATGGTCAACGGCATCCAAAAGCAGTCAGAAGGACTATCTGATGTGGCTGTATATATAAGTGGTGGTGGACTGCACAATCCATTGCTGTTTGATTACATCAAAAGGAGCTTACCTACCTGTAAAGTTGAAAGCTTTGCAACATTAGGTATCAATCCAGATGCAAAAGAGGCCGTCCTCTTTGCTTTGTTAGCAAATGAAACTTTGGTAGGCAACAAATCCAATGTAGCGCAAATTAAAGATTCGCCCGCTGTCTGCATGGGCAAAATCAGCTTACCCGAATAATTAATCCGTATCGATGGCTTCTTGTAAAAACTCTTTGAAAGGAAGCATACTTTTATAGGAAGCCACGATATTATCTAACGCATTTTTTGCAGATAAATCCTTAATAGTTAAAGATCTTTCCAACACAAAACTTTTCAATTTGATAAAGTCAATGAAAGGATTATCCTCACTATAGCCCGCAGGGGCACGCTTCAGTAAATCTTCTTTGAAAAGTGCAATATTACTACCTGTCAATACTGTTTTTAAAATTTCATCCAATTTATTTCCACTGTAATCAATTTCTTGTCTTATTGCCTCTAAATGTTGCTTTTCTGGACGCCAGTAGCCACATGCTATAAATGAATTTTCTGCACCGATATGGATATAGTACTCTGGTCCTTGTAGCTTTCTTCCATCAACAGATATTCCTGCCCCAAACCAACTTTTATAAGGTGTCTTATCATTTGAAAAGCGTGTATCACGGTAAATACGAAACAAACATTTACTTGCCTGTATGGAAGTATTGATTTTAGGGTCAAACTCACTTAAAGCCGCTATTAAATCCGTTAAAAAGCTTCTTACGTCAGCCAATGCAGCCTCATATTTAGCTCTGTTATCGGCAAACCATTCCCGGGAATTATTGGCTTTCAATTCCGTTAAAAAATCAAATGTAGAATTTTGAATGTGACTCATATTACAATCAATTGATTAAAAGTAAGAAAACATAGACCATAGGAGCCGCTAATAATAGCCCGTCAAATCTATCTAAAAAACCACCATGTCCGGGCAATATATTTCCAGAATCCTTTACGTGCAAACTACGCTTTAACATCGACTCAACTAAGTCACCCAAGGTTCCAACAATACTGATAATTGCCGCAATACTTATCCATTGCCAGAGCGGTAGATAACCAAAATACTTCTCCAGATTCACTGCAGCAACAATTGCCAAAATCAATCCACCGAAAAAACCTTCCCATGTCTTCTTTGGCGAGATCCGTTCGAATAGTTTACGTTTGCCGAAGCTTCGTCCAGCGAGATATGCCCCTGTATCGTTTATCCACAATAAGATCAAAAAACCTAAGGGCAACGCATAGTTAAAAGTTCCTTCCATAAATCCTAATTTGGAAAATAGGAAAAAAGGTAATGTAACATACGCTATTCCCAAAAAAGTATAGGCAATATCATTAAAAGGAAAAGTTCTCTTCTGAAAAAGTGAGATAATAAAAGTCGCACTTATAAATGGAATAATCAGTGCTAAAAATTTTACCGCAAGCAGATTCATCGAGATTAAGGATCCCACAACAAACAGTACCAAGGCCATGACTATACCAATCATCTTATTTGGTGCGCGTTCATCCGACGAAACGATCCCATAAAATTCATAAAGGCACCATGTACTGAGCAATGTAAAAAAGATGGAGTAAACGTATGCCCCGAAAAGAGTAGCTGCTATCATGACAGCTACAAAGATTACTCCTGTTATTGCTCTTGTTTTCATAAATTAATATCCCCTTCTGCTTCCTCAATTAATCGTTCAGCCATTTCGATAGATCCTTCGTTGACATAAAGTTCAATTTTTCCAAATAGATAAGAAGAATCTTGCTTATTCAAAACAACGGCAGGAATTCCATGCTCTTCCAACATTTGTTTGACTATCTCCGCCTGAATAGCATTTGTATATGTTTTAATTTTTTTCCAATCGTTCTCCATTGTTTTCTTTTTGCGTTGTTCGATAAAATAAGAGTACAAAAATAAGAGTAAAAATGAAGGCTACAAGATATATCCACCAAGATTGTAACTCAAATGCATTGAGCTCATCATAGCTTTTTCCTAGCCTAGCATAATAGAATGACATCACTGTAGCTCCAGCATTATTCACAAAATGCCCAAAGATGGCTAGCAGAATATTTTTACTCCATAAATAAAGGTAGCCAAAAAATGCCCCTAATAGCATACGGGGGATAAAACCAAAAAATTGCAGATGTATTGCACTAAAAATAACCGCTACAATCCAGATAACAACATGGGGATTATGCAACCATCTCCCGACTATATTTTGTAAAACACCTCGAAATAACAGTTCCTCTCCGATGGCGGGAATCAATGCCAGTACAATGATGTTGAACAGAAAGCCAACAATACCTGATTCCATGATAATACCGCGAACCAAATTTCCCGAATCCTTTTCACTTTGCTCCATCCAACGTTGCAACGATTGCATATTATCAGGCAATTGTAAGGATTCATTCCAGTGACCGATCAGACTCATAAGAGGCATAAAAGCGAGCATAGCAAATAAAACATAGGCAAACTGTGCCACCTTAGGTATATAGCTGGATTGGAAATATTTAATCCCATAGCCTTCATACATATTCATCAAATAGGCCGGAATTACAAAAGATCCGAGACTGCTCATTAGCAACAATAATCGCATCTCATTGGCAGAACCATTCATAATGACCTCAATAGAAATCACCTGTCCGGTCATCTTATAATAAAAGAACAGCAGGATAATATAGAAAACTTGTGATACAAATGTAAAACCGATGACCATTAAGATCAAACGCAACAAAGATTGAAAGGGAGAAGTAGTTTGTTCGGGAAACATATGTATTAAATATACGCTAAAGATAACAATAAAAGCAGGTAAAGCCAATATTCAGCCTAATGCTGCTCCATTCAAAATCATCAAAAGTTGCTATTGTATATCATCCAATCGCATAAAAAAGGGCTTTGAAATTTATCAAAGCCCTTAATATTTACAGTATTTTAATTCACCCGGATAGGATCGGCTGGTTTTTGCAAATTTTTGTACGGATAAGTTTTCATTTCTTCCAACAAGATCTTTACCGTTCTTTCAAGTTGAGGATCACGACCTTCTAAAAGATCCTTTGGTAATTGTTCGATAAACACATCTGGGGCAACTCCTTCATTTTCAATGATCCAATTTCCTTTCAAATCATATACACCAAAATTTGGAGATGTTATCCGGCCTCCATCCAACAATGGAGGATAACCGCTGATACCTACTAAGATTCCCATTGTGGTACGCCCAACCAATTTGCCTAATCCCTTAAAACGGAACATATAAGGCATCATATCACCGCCCGAACCGGCATTTTCATTGATGATCATGGCTTTCGGTCCATAAATACCGTTACCGGGTGTCGTGAATCCCTTTCCATCACGAATGCCCCAGCCGGCAATTAACTCGCGAGACAAGAGGTCGATCACATAATCAGCAACCCATCCGCCACCGTTGTTCCGTTCGTCCATCAGAAGAGCCTTTTTATCCATCTGAGCGAAGTAATAACGATTGAAATAAGTATACCCCTCAGGGCCGGTGTTCGGCATGTACACGTAAGCTATTTGGCCATTACTCAATTCATTCACTCTTTTACGGTTTCGCTCTACCCATTCCATGCTACGCAAGTTCATTTCATCGCCAAAAGAAATCGGTTTAACAATGACTTCACGCGCGCCAACCAATGAAGGTTTTGAATTGATCTTGAGCATCACTTGCTTGCCCACAGTATTGTCAAATAAGCTATAGATATCTTTATCTTCAGTCAATTCTATACCATTCACAGCAACAATATAATCTCCTTCCTTGATGTTCAATCCAGGTTCAGCCAATGGTGCTTTGAAAGAAGGATTCCATTCTAGGCGCGTAAATAATTTAGCGATCTGATAGTAACCATTCTTTAGCGTATAATCTGCTCCAAGCACACCAACAGAAACTGAAGGTGTAGAAGGCTGATCTCCTGGATAAATATAATTATGTCCTACGACCATTTCTCCCATCATTTCATTCAATAAATAACCAAGATCAGAACGATGGTTGACAAAAGGTAGGAATTTTTCATATTTAGCTTTCATTGCTTTCCAGTCGGCGCCATGCATATTTTCCACGTAAAAATAATCCTTTTGCATTGACCAAACTTCATTGAACACCTGCTTCCATTCCGCTGCGGGATCCACCAGTTGCTGGATTCCAGCTAATTTGATTTCTCCAGCAGTAGGTGAAGCAACTTTTTGCCCAGCATTTACGATATTAAAACCATTTCCCGTTTGGTACAACATTTTCTTACCATCAGCACTAATAACATAACTACGTGCATTTTCCACTAAGGTTTTATTTTCGAGTTCCTTAAAATCATAGGCACCAATCGTTCCACCGCGTTGATAGGTCAATTGATTAGGTACTAAACCATTCAGGTTCCAATAAGGACCTGCCGGTAAAGGCAGCGCAACAATTCGATTTTCTATACGATCGAAATCGACCGGAATAGATTTGTCAACCGGCTTGCTTGCAACATACTCTTCCTTCTTATCCTTTTTAGGAGCTTTTTTATCATTCTCTTTTACACGTTCCTTTTTATTATTCTCTCCCTCTTCCTTTTTATCAGGTTTATCTTCACGGATTTGCTCATCATCACTATCGTTTTTAAAGAATGATGGTGTTTTGCTCGACAGGATAAAAGCATAGACTGCATAATCTACGTTACGCTGTACAGCGGACATATGTAAACCAGAATTTGTTAAACCTGTATTTGTACTCGCCGTGAAAAATAAATATTTACCATCTTGCGAAAATGCAGTACTGCGGGCAGAGCTCATACCATCCGTAATTTGCTGCGTTTTCTTTGTATCTAAGTTATACATGAACACAGCAGGTACTCCATTTTCCAGCGTACGAATAAAGGATATCCATTTAGAATCTGGAGACCAGCTTGGCTGGAAATGATTAGATACCCGCCCTGTTTGCCCACTTAATTTATCATCAGCAACTTTGACAACTGCTTTAGAAGCGATGTCAATATAATACAGATTGAGATGCGAATCATTGTAAAATAATTTTTTTGAATCGGGCGACCAAGTCGGCTCAAAATAGAAATTAGTTTCACCCAAATTAAAATATAATGGTTTATCTTTTCCGAACTGATCTGTCAGCACCAACTGATAGGACCCATTTTTGTCTGAAATATAAGATACCCATTTACCGTTTGGAGACCAATCTGGAAAACGCTCATGAGAACCCGGTGAATTTGATAAATTTCGAGCCTCCCCCTTTTCTTTTGGCACTGTAAATATCTCTCCTCTCGCCTCAAATAGTGCGCGCTGACCAGTTGGTGATAGCGTAGCATAACGTATATCATCCTTGATATCTTTATAAAACGGCCTTTTATACATCACATCAGTGTTTACACTGATATGTAGCGGAGTCACTTTATTATTGCTTAAACTCAACGTATTGAGTGTTCCAGCATATTCAAAAATCAATTCTGCGCCATTACCATTGAGTGAACGTACATCATAGTCTTTAAAATCTGTTAATTTATCTATCTTCTTGGTTTTGGTATCATAACTGAAGATATTAACAATTTTATCGCGGTCAGACAAGAAATAAACCTTATTACCCAACCATAGTGGCTTAACATCATTGCTTTTAACTTGCGGAATTGCTTCTATTTCTTTGGTTTTCGTATCGAATATCCAAATTGTCGGCATACCGCCACCCCGATAACGTTTAAAGGCTACCCGGTCTCTTTCTGTCGGATCGGTATTCTTGATATAGGCCCAATAGCGACCATCCGCAGAAGGGCTGCCCTGCGTGGCTTCAGGCATCATCAATGCCTTGTCCATTCCTGACATTTGTATATTGGAACTATATAATCGCGGACTTAAAGCATAGGTAAAATCTCGCGATGTTGTATAGTATACTTCATCATTGTTAAGCCACCCACGTAATACATCCGAAGAGGGATGATAAGTGATACGCTTGGGTTCACCTCCTGCTACAGGTATTACATAGACGTCAGTATTTCCGTCATAGTTGCCTGTAAATGCCACTTTCTTACCATCAGGAGAAAACATCGGATTCTGCTCTACACCAGGATTGGTTGTTAGTCGTCTCGGATTAGTGCCATTTTTGTCTGCAATCCAAATATCTCCACCATAGACAAAAGCGATATTATTAGCGCTTATACTTGGATTTCGAAGCAATAAGGTTTCTTGCGCTTTTGCTGATAGAAAAGTTGTTCCGACCAAAAATGCTGCAATTAGCTTGAAGTGAGTTCTATTCATAAACATGTTAAGGTTAAAATTTACCACATACAAAACTACGATTTTGCACAGTGGACCTAGTTAGTATATCAACAAAGTTGCATAAAAAAATGATTAAAAAAAAAAGCCCTGCTAAAAATAGCAGGGCTTTACTTTATGAAAGATTAAAAACCGTACTCTTGTTCGATTTCCAATACAATACCTTCGTCAACTAAAACACGTCCACAATGTTCGCAAATAATAATTTTTTTGCGCTGGCGGATTTCCGACTGCATTTGAGCAGGAATTTTATTGTGGCATCCTGAACAGCTATCGCGATCAATTGAAACCACAGCAAGTCCATTCTTGAATGAATTACGAAGACGGTAATATACTTTGTTCAACCGATCTTCTATATTAGCCTCAGCTTCAGTAGCTTTTGCCAATAATCCATCTTCTTCCTTTTGAGTTTCAGAAGTAATGGTTTCCAATTCTTTCTTTTTTCCCTCAAGCTCGTTTTTACTATACTCAAGATTACCTACAGTAGTATCGTAGTTTTCTGTCTTGTTGCGAATCTCGAATTCTGCTTCTTTAATTCTCTTTTCACAAACCTGAATCTCAAGACCTTGAATTTCAATCTCTTTTGAAATAGCGTCATACTCACGATTATTCTTTACCTCATTTAACTGCGACTCATATTTCTTGATAGCAGCTTGGGCATCCTTAATCATGTTTTTACGCTTAACGATCGAATCTTCTAAATCGTCTAAGTCTATTCTGATCTTCTCAATACGAGTTTCTAAACCAGCAATCTCATCTTCAAGATCTGCAACTTCCATAGGTAACTCACCACGAACCTGGCGAATTTTATCTATTTTAGTATGAATGGCTTGCAAAAGCCATAATGCTTTCAATTTTTGTTCTACGGTTTGTTCCATCAACTGTAGTATTTTATAGGGTTTGTATCTATTTCTGTTGTTAAGGTTGCAAAGTTAGGAAATTTTTTCGTAATAATGTCGTACAATAATTCTTGCGTAAATTGTTCGCTCTCAAAATGTCCTGTATCAGCAATGACGATTTCACCTTCTGCATCAAAGAATTCATGATATTTGTAATCGGCCGTCACAAAAAAATCAGCGCCCGAACGTTTGGCAGCCCCGAGTAAAAATCCACCTGAGCCACCACAGACAGCTACTCGTCCAACCTTTTTACCCAATAGCGCTGTATGACGAATAACTTGAAGTCCAAGTTTTTCCTTAAGATAAGCTAAAAAATCGAGTTCATCCATTGGTTCTGGTAAATTTCCGATCATACCAGCCCCAATTTCACTGGCATTATTCGCAATATCAATCAGATCGTAGGCTACTTCCTCATAGGGATGGGCGTCATAAAGCGCCAAAAGCAACTTTCTCTCGATGCTTTTCAGATAAATCACTTCTATCCGGGTTTCTTCAACACGCTCTTGGATGCCAACTTCTCCAATCGCAGGGTCTGCACCAGCCAACGGTCTAAAACTACCATAACCTGCCGTATTAAAGCTACATTGATCGTAATACTTTCCGACTTTTCCGGCTCCTGCATCGAATAAGGCCTGACGAACATCTTCAACGTGGCTTCTCGGAACAAAGACAACCATTTTCCGTAAAATATTTGTTTTAGATTCCAAAATCGCCTGATTCTTCAAACCTAGTTTAGTCGCAATTTTTGTATTCACGCCGCCCGTAACATTATCCAGGTTTGTATGAATCGCATACAAGGCTATTTTATGTTCGATTGCCTTAATAACCGTACGTTCCACATAATTTTTTCCGTTGAATTTCTTCAGTCCTTTAAATACAATAGGATGGTGGGAAATAATTAAATTACAGCCTTTATCAATAGCTTCTTGTACAACAGCCTCCGTACAGTCCAATGAAATGAGCACTTTTGTAACCTCCTTATACGCGTCTCCCACAATAAGTCCAGCATTATCATAAGATTCCTGTAAATCTAAAGGAGCAAGCCGCTCCAAATAGTCAATGACATCTTTAATTCTCATGGTCTACAATTACCTCCTTTTCTCTAAATTTATTATGCTCTTCTAAAATTCTTTTGTTGGCATTAATTTCAAACCAATAATTAGCTAGTGTCACAAAATGCATGACGATTAAGACGCCCGAAATAGATAATGGCAATGGAATATTTGTTGCTAAATAAATCCAGGCATATAATGATCCCTTTCTAAAGGTAGGATTCTCCTCAACGGCAATTTTTCGGTCATAGAATTCATTGATCAACGAATCACGAAAGCGTGTAGCGACCTGAAAATTCCAATAAATATTCACCAAAGGGACTGCGACCAACCAAGATTGATTAGGGGTCATTAATCGATTTTCACTGGCGACTAATTTTAACGTTTTCCGGATCGTATTTGCAAACAATAGCCACACAATAATACGTACAGCTACAATAGCCATGGCTGTATAAATTACCTCCGGCTTACTTAATTCTTTTATTAGTTCCTCTTGCGTCATTGAAATTTCTATTGCTTATTTATTTTCACGTTCTAACAAATCTACTAATTCTTTCAGCTTTTTTATTTGCGGATTGTGATCACCAACAAATTCGATCGTTTTAAAACCAAGATTTTTTGCCTCTTTGTAAAAAGGATAAAAATCATCCTTCTCCAATGCTGTGCCATCTTCATACGTTAAGATGTAGGTCGTTGGAATTTTATTTCGTTTCGGATTTATCAAATGAATCTTATCTGTAACTGTTTTTAAAGGGTGGGGGACATCTCTCGGAAACTTATTATCATCTTTTACCCAAAAGGGAAGAATGTAGCCATCCTTTTCAAATTTCAAAAGTCCATTATCCGTATCCGGTTTCCGCATCAAATCCATTACTGATTGTTGGTCTTTAGGAAGGATAGCATCCAAATAAACCATTTTTCTGATTCGATCCGGAAGGCTGTCTGCTACTGCCGTTATAACCATACCACCATAACTATGTCCAACCAATATGATATCATGAAGGTCCTCAAACAAAATTGTATTCACAACATCGTTCACATGCGTCTGCAATCTAATAGCAGTATCTGCTAAATGATAACGTTCACCTAAGCCAGTTAGCGTGGGACGATAAATTTTGTTTCCTTTTTTCTCTAATTCGATGGCCGTATTTTTAAACTGCCACGCACCGCCCCATGCGCCATGAACTATTACATAGGTAGAAGACTGTGCATAAAGACTTTTACCTAAAAAACATAATGAAAAACAAAACATTAAATACAATAATCTACAGTAATTCATAGCGTTATATTTTTGAATAATTTATATCAATTTATCTTTGTTTTACAGCGAATCATTCTATTCATCCTATCCTCAAATAAAATTGAAAGATAAAATATAAAATGTAAGTACTCACTCATAATGTTCAAATAACCTAAAACCTATTTCTAGCAATTTTATAGCGCTTATTATATAGTACCCTATAAGTAGGGTAGGGGAGAACCATCAAACATACAAAAGAAATATAGTAGGCCTCTTATGAAAATCATCCTTTCGTTTTCGCCACTCAGCTATTGTGAGGCTTTGAATGAATTCATCTGGAGCTGTCACATTCGATGCTACACAAAGTAAGGTGGAAGGCTTACAGGTTTTCAGCAGATCTGCTAAAAGCTGATTATTTCTAAAAGGAGTTTCAATAAAAATCTGCGTTTGTTTATCACGCCCTGACTGCAGCTCGAGACTTTTAATTTCTCTGGCTCGTTCTATTTTATCAATCGGCAGATAACCATGAAAAGCAAATTTCTGACCACTGAAACCCGAAGCCATCAGAGCCAGCAGAATAGAACTAGGTCCAACAAGCGGAACAACTTTAATCCCCAACTGATGCGCACGCGCAACAATCGAAGCCCCAGGATCGGCGACACCGGGGCATCCTGCTTCCGACATCAGACCAACATTCTTACCCTGTGACAGACCTTCAAAAAAATCATTGATATTTCCTTTATCGCGCGCATGTTTTCCATAATCATGAATTTTAAGTTCGCTTTGCGGAATTTTTAAACCGGCAAGTTTTAGAAATTTACGTGCCGTTTTTTCATTCTCCACAATATACTCGTCCAATGAATTTATCGTTTCCACCAAATAAGGAGTAAACGACTGGAAAGCTGCATCATCACTCAATGGAACAGGAATTAAATATAATATGCCATTTGCCATAATACAAACGTACTAATTAAGCTCCATTTGACTATACTAATTTTAAACTTAGCATTATTTAACCTTTTAAAATGATTATAATTTCGAATTTTAAACTCATTATTAGTATTTTAGCATACATATTTAGTACAACAATAAACATCATTCAAATGATCACACAAATTACAGAAGGCGTAAAAATCTCGGTTGAAACCATCTATCAATCGGAGTATTCAAATCCGGACCGTGAGCATTTTATGTTTGCTTATCATATTAGCATAGAAAATCTGAGCGATTACACGGTTCAATTGATAAGCCGCTATTGGAAAATTTTTGATGCGAAAGGAGATTATAGAGAAGTATCGGGAGATGGTGTAGTGGGCGAACAACCGATTATTGAACCTGGACAGACCCATCAATATACTTCGGGTTGCAATCTCAATAGCGAATTCGGATTTATGGAAGGATATTATAATATGATCCGGACACTAGACAACAGCAGCTTTCAAGTTGAAATACCTCGTTTCAATCTGATCGCAGATTACGCGTTGAATTAATTTTATCAAGGCAGTATCATTATTGCCAATTAATCATACAACGAAGCTTTTTTCGCATCGAATAAGAAACTATTTCTTTATTTTTGCGAGCGTTCCAAATTATTGGTTATACGGACACCATTTGAATTAGTCATTTGTTAAATGGTATGTGCTAAACCTCGTTCAGAACGCCACCCGATATTTTAAAATTAGTCAGCAATCAAAAAGATTATTGATTTGATATATAAATAACTGATAATCAAATATATAGTAAAATATTGATTATCAACACCATGCATACTACCGAGAGCAGAAATCTCTTGGAAGTATCTTGCTGTGTAAATTGACTGAATATATTTTAGGGTGATATAACGTGAGTATTTTAGCGACAGAACAAGTAAGCCATTCCTTCCATGATCGATGGCTTTTTAAAGATTTACATTTCGGCCTTCAAAAAGGGGATCGAGTAGCCTTGGTTGGAATAAACGGAACAGGTAAGTCAACATTACTTTCCATTTTAGCCGAACGGATCTTACCAACTTCAGGAAAAGTTGTAAAAGAAAAAGGCATAAAAATTGGTTTCTTGGAACAGGATCCTGATTTCACAGGATTAAAATCAATCAACGATTTTATTTATAGTACAGACAACGATCAACAACGTCTTATCCGTGAGTACGAGGAGCTGTTATTGGAAACCGATATCGATCAGAAAAAATTAGAAGATCTTACAGAAAAAATAAGTTCATTGAATGCCTGGGAGTATGAACATAATATTAAGACGATTCTTAATCGTTTAAACATTATGGATTTCCATCAGGATATTAAAAGTCTTTCAGGAGGTCAACGAAAACGCCTGGCACTTGCCAAACTTCTAATAGACGAACCTGATATATATATATTGGATGAGCCTACCAACCATTTGGATATTGAAACCATTGAATGGTTGGAAAAGCTATTGACAACAGGAAATAAAACCGTTCTTCTGGTCACTCACGATCGTTACTTTTTAGATAACATCTGTACGGAAATCCGCGAGCTGGATAGGGGCAACCTTTACAATTATAAAGGAAACTATTCGTATTTTCTAGAGAAAAAATCGGAAAGAGAAGCGATCGATGCAGTGATGGTAGAGAAGAGCAGAAATCTTCTTCGCCGCGAACTGGAATGGATGCGACGTCAGCCCCAAGCGCGCGGTACCAAATCTAAGTCGCGTATCGATGCATACTATGAATTAGAAGAAAAATCGAAAGCAATAAAAGGAAACGATTCCGTGCAACTCAGTGTGAAGGTAAGTAGACAGGGATCTAAAATATTAGAACTGGATAACGTTTCGAAAAGTTATGGCGCAAAAGATATCATACAGGATTTTTCCTACATATTTAAAAAAGGAGATCGTATCGGTCTAGCTGGCAAAAACGGAACTGGAAAATCTACCTTTCTAAACTTAATCACCGGAGAAGAAAAGCCTGCTACAGGAGTGATCGCTGTTGGAGAGACAACTGTATATGGTTACTACAAACAAGGTGGATTGGAAGTGAATGAAAACGACCGTGTACTAGATGTTGTTAAGAATGTCGCAGATTATATTGAGATGGCAAATGGAGAGGTAATCACGGCTTCCCAGCTATTGACACATTTCTTATTTCCTCCTGAAAAACAATTTGGATTTGTAAATAAACTAAGCGGAGGAGAAAGAAAACGTCTTCAGCTTATGCGGGTATTAATGAAGAACCCAAACTTCCTTATACTGGATGAGCCTTCAAACGATTTAGATATCGACACGTTAAATGTACTGGAAGACTTTCTTGATAACTATAAGGGAGTACTTATCTTGGTATCCCACGATAGATATTTATTAGATAAATTAACGGACCAACTTTTTATTTTCGAGGGAAAAGGAAAAGTACAAATCTATAATGGAAATTATGCTGATTTTAAACTGGAGCAAGACGAAGTTCAGAAATTGGAAAAAGAAAGGCAGAGAAAAAGTATTCAAGAACAGATAAAACCAGTTGCAAAAGAAGAGAAGAAAAAGCTTTCTTACAAAGAGCAATTGGAGTATACTAAATTAGAGGAGGAAATCGAAAAGTTGGAGCAAAATATAAAGTTAAAGACTGAAGAACTGAATCAACTAACAGATCACCTTAGATTATCTTCCCTTGCTGAAGAAATTCAATCCATCCAAAAGGAGATAGATGAAAAATCGGAAAGGTGGTTATATCTTGCTGATTTTATGTAAAATTTTATAAGGCGTTTCACGTGGAACGTAAAGAAAACTTAAATTTGTAAATAAAATAAATACCACGTTTCACGTGGAACAAGAATAGAAAAATGTTTAAAAAATATAATGTAATAGTAGTTGGTGCAGGTCATGCGGGCTGTGAAGCTGCAGCCGCTGCTGCCAATTTAGGATCATCAACTTTACTGATTACAATGAATATGGGAGTAATAGCCCAAATGAGTTGTAATCCGGCCATAGGTGGAGTTGCGAAAGGCCAAATTGTACGGGAAATAGATGCCATGGGAGGATACACGGGTATCATCGCAGACAAGTCAACCATACAGTTTCGCATGCTTAACCTATCCAAAGGACCGGCCATGTGGAGCCCGCGTACACAAAACGATCGTATGCGATTTGCAGAAGAATGGAGACTACAATTAGAATCTCTTCCCAATTTAGATATGTGGCAAGATACCGTCAAAGAGGTAATAGTCAAAAATGGTAGAGCCTGTGGTGTCATTACTTCAATGGGAATAGAAATAGAATCCGATGCTGTAGTATTAACCAATGGAACATTTTTAAATGGTGTCATCCACATTGGCGATAAGAAATTTGGTGGAGGGAGAACAGGAGAGAAGGCAGCCACTGGCTTGACAGAGCAGCTTGTCTCACTCGGCTTCGAATCAGGAAGAATGAAAACCGGAACTCCTCCACGTATAGATGGAAGAAGCCTCAATTATGCGCTGATGGAAGAGCAATGGGGTGATGAAAAAAGAGGTAGATTTTCTTATACTGATGTAGATATACCAACAGAACAACGTTGTTGTTGGATTACATATACCAACGATAAAGTGCATGAGATGCTACGAACTGGCTTCGAAAAATCGCCTATGTTTACCGGTAGAATCAAAGGATTAGGACCACGTTATTGTCCATCAATAGAAGATAAAATTAACCGCTTTGCGGAACGTGACCGCCACCAGATATTTGTCGAACCCGAAGGCTTCAAAACAGTAGAGATCTATGTAAATGGTTTTTCGACCTCTCTACCGGAAGATGTACAACTAAAAGCATTGCAACTCATCCCTGGGTTTGAGAACGCCAAAATGTACCGACCTGGCTACGCCATAGAATACGATTACTTTCCACCCATGCAACTAGATCTTACACTCGAAACACAATTGGTAAAACACCTGTTCTTTGCAGGCCAGATCAATGGTACTACGGGATATGAAGAGGCGGCTGCACAAGGTTTCTTAGCTGGAATTAATGCACACCAACGTATTAATGATGATAAAGAACTTATCTTGAAAAGATCAGAATCCTACATCGGTGTATTGGTTGATGACCTCGTCACAAAAGGAACAGAAGAACCTTACCGGATGTTTACATCAAGAGCAGAACATCGCTTGTTACTCCGTCAGGATAATGCGGATATTCGCCTTACTCCATTAGCGTACAAATTGGGACTAGTAGGAGAGGAAAGGCTAAAAAAAGTAGAGAACAAAATAGATAACTCTAATAGTATTATCGAGTACTTGAAACAGAACTCCACTAACCTCGAAAAGATGAATACGGTGCTGGCCGACGTGGGCTCAAGTGCGCTTGCTCAAAAAACCAGATTAAGCAATGTACTCGCGAGACCACAGGTCAGCATGCAAGACATTATAAAAGGAGATGAAAGCTTCGCACAATTTGTAGCACAATTCGATAACGATACTATAGAACAAGCAGAGATCAATCTCAAATATGAAAGCTACTTCGAAAAAGAAATAGAGATTGTGAACCGAATGAAAAAGATGGAAGATAGAGAAATAAATCCCGATTTCGATTACAGTTTGTTAACTTCACTGTCCATCGAAGCAAGACAAAAATTATCGAAGGTCAAACCTCGTACATTGGGTCAGGCTTCGCGCATCTCGGGTGTTTCACCATCTGATATCAGCGTATTGATGGTTCACATGAGTTAAGTAATTGATTTTCAAATTATTAAATATAAAACAACTACAAGCTTAAAATAAACGATTTAAGACAATATTCTATTTTTTATGATCAATTCTTCAAAAGAAAATAAAAGTAGCTCAAAAAGGCTAAAAAATAGCTTTACGCCAAGATTACTTATTTTAAGCTTGTTTATCATGCTTATTGGCCTATCTATACAGTGTGCAAGTATACAGCAACCAACCGGAGGGCCAAAAGATTCGATACCACCTAAAATCTTAGAGGAAAATCCTACGAATTTTTCGAAGAATTTTACAGCAAAAAAAATAGTTATCACTTTTGACGAATACATCAAACTCGCCAATCAACAAAAAGAATTTAGTGTGACACCCGATATGGGGAGCAACCCGGAATTTAAAGTCAAGAAAAAAAATCTTGAAATTACCCTTCCAGATTCTCTTGAAAAGAATACAACTTATAGCATCTACTTTGGTAAAGGACTTGTCGATTATAATGCGGGAAATGCATTGGTCAATTATGCTTACGTGTTTGCTACCGGAGACAAAATTGACTCGCTCAGCATAGCTGGTAATGTAAAAAGTGCAATAACTAAAGAGGTACAAAAAGATGTTAAAGTCTTGTTGATCCCCATTAGTCAAGATTCCATTTTTGGTAAAAAGAAAGCCAATATATTTACTACAACAGATACAGCTGGCAATTATAAACTAAATAATCTAAGGGAGGGAACATACCGCATTTACGCACTTCAGGAAAAAAACAATGACAGAATTTACAATGGTGCCGACGAAGAAATAGGTTTCTTAAAAGATTCTATCGTACTAGAGCGGGATCTCAGCAACATTAATCTTGAAATATTCAAGGCCACTCCAAAGAAGTTTAGAACTTTAGAAAAGAAATTTGAAAAAAATGGAAGTGTACTACTTATTTTTAATAGAAGAGTAGTAAAACCCAATTTAAATATTCTTAATGATGAAGTAAATAATAAAGATAAAATCATACGCTTTGCAAAAACTTCTGATTCTGCAACCCTGTTTATTCCAAATTTAAAAATAGACTCTTTGAAGTTGGTCTTAATGGAAAATGAGAAGCCACTTGATACCATCCTGGTTAGAAAAGGAAACGTAAAAATAGAACCGACAATAGATCCTATTTTTACACCAAATAACGGGAGGGTCGATCGTATCACTCACCTTCAAGTGTCCGCTTTCACACCAATAAAAAATATAGATAAGACAAAATTAAAGTTCAAGGAAGATTCATTGGTGCGAAGCAATTATCAACTTGCAGTAGATACAGCCAATTCCAACATCTATCATATTCGATATAATTGGAGAAAGGACAAAAAGTACCAAATCGAATTCGCAGAAGGCGCCATTACAGGCTATTTTGGAGAACAAAATAAAGAGAAAAAACTAGATCTTACCTATGACGATAGCGAGAACTATGGCGATCTTACTTTTGATTTCACCGATCTGGATAGCAATACAACTTACTTGGTAGAATTGATTAATGAAAAAAAGGACAAAGTCTATCGCTTAGACCTAGTAGACATAGATAACCCGACAGTTGTATATAAACAATATCCAGGAGGTAAATACAGTTTACGTGTAATCCGCGACGATAACGGTAATGGTATCTGGGATACTGGAGATGTAGAAAAAAAGACATTTCCAGAACCTGTTGTATACTTAAACAAAACATTCACTATACGAGCAAACTGGGAGCAAAAAGATACCTTTTCATTAATTGGTCTCAAAAAAGAATGATTGAGGCCACTAAATAAAAAATTATTTTAATGATGCCAATTTGTTTAAGTTAAAACCAGGAACTATACAAAACATAATTATGCGGTAACTGCTGTAACAATTCTTTTTGTTCTTCAGTTAGCGCTTTTATTTTTTTCGCTGGTACACCGGCGTATAGGAATCCCGACTCACAGCGCGTATTTTCCAAAACCACCGCTCCAGCTGCTACTATCACATGAGATTCGATAACAGCATTGTCCATCACAATTGCGCCCATACCGATAAGTACGTGATCTTCCACAACGCAGCCATGTACCATCGCCTGGTGTCCTACGTTTACATAACTACCTATGGAAGTACCGCATTTTTTATACGTGCAATGTATAACAGCGCCATCTTGAATATTTGTATAGTTACCTATTCGAATATAATTGACATCACCACGTACAACAGCATTAAACCAAACCGAACAATGATGTCCAATCTCAACGTCACCCACAATCGTCGAATTAGGTGCTAAGAAGCACTCTTCAGCAATTTGCGGTGACTTATCCAAAACGGGTAAAATAAGCGCCATAACGTTTAGAAAATTGTATCCTGTAGTATTTCCGAGTGCCGCGGATGGTCAGTTGTATAATGCAAACCTCGACTTTCCTTACGCAACATCGCCGATTTAGTAACAATGTAAGCAACTTGAATCACATTTCGTAATTCACAAAGTTTGACAGAAAGCCTTGTATTTCTATAAAACTCCTCTGTCTCCTCATATAATAGATGGAGTCTCTTAAGCGCTCTTTCAAGCCTAAAATCAGAACGGACAATACCAACGTAATCGCTCATGATCTTTTGACATTCCCGTAAATTGTGAGTCACCAAAATATCTTCATTAGAACGCGAAGTCTCAGAATCATCCCATTCGGGAACATCACGTATATGACTGATTGTTTCAACCAATTGCGTCGCATCTAAGAATATACGATGGGCATAGACAAGTGCTTCAAGCAGCGAGTTAGAAGCCAGCCTATTTGCGCCATGCAAGCCTGTAGAAGAACACTCTCCACAGGCATAAAGATTGAGAATACTGCTACGCCCAAAATCATCCACATAAATTCCACCGCAGAGATAATGCGCTGCAGGGGTCACAGGTATAAAGTCTTTGGACATGTCAAGTCCAATAGAAAGACATTTCTCATAAATATTCGGAAAGTGTTTGATAATATCTTCCTTATCCCTATGCGTGATATCAAGATATACATAATCAATACCGGACTTCTTCATCTCCGCATCGATAGCTCTAGCCACTATATCTCTCGGAGCCAGCGAAGCTCGCTCATCATAATCCTCCATAAACGACTCTCCATTGAGCCTTCTTAAAACACCTCCAAATCCCCTTACTGCTTCGGATACGAGAAACGCAGGTGAGTCCTTAGGGTTATATAGTGACGTCGGATGAAATTGCATAAACTCCATATTACGCACCTTCCCTTTGGCTCTATACACCATCGCAATACCATCGCCAGTAGCAATGGTTGGATTAGTTGTGCTCGAATATACATGCCCAGCCCCACCAGAAGCCATTACCGTAACCTTACTCAAAATCTTATCAACGTGATGGGAAGATGTATTAAAAGCATAAATACCAAAACAAGTAATATCCGTTTTGTTCTTGTCTACATATTCCCCCAGGTGGTGCTGCGTAATTAAATCAATGGCAAAGTAATGTGTTACAATTTCGATATTAGGGTCAATATGTGCCTGCTCCAATAATGCCCGTTCAATTTCGTAGCCAGTAATATCCTTGTAATGTAAGATCCGATGTGCCGAATGTCCCCCTTCTTTTGCCAAATCGTAAAGTCCCGATTCTTCCTTATCAAATGACGTCCCGTAGGAAATAAGCTCGGCAATACGGTCGGGAGCTTCCCGCACTACGTTTTCCACAATTTCAACATCACATAATCCATCCCCAGCTATCTGAGTATCAACGATATGCTTTTCAAAGCTATCAGACTTATCCACAACAGCAGCTACTCCCCCTTGCGCATATTTTGTATTTGACTCATCCTCATTAGACTTGGTGACTATCAACACTTTACCGAATTGAGAAGCTTTTAATGCAAAGCTTAATCCTGCTATACCTGATCCAATGACCAAAAAATCGACCTTTCTATCTGCCATATATTTTAAATTCACAAACTATCCCCAAAAGTGACAATTCAAATTAACGAAAAATGTGGAAAACGTGTAAATAAAAGGTTAAATAAAAATGAAAAGTATTTAACAATTCACAAGTCCCCTATTTTCCAACTAAATTTCTCAAACTTTTCCGCACAAAATTCATGAGATTTCCACATTTATTAAACATAAACTATTCAACAAAAAATTATGGAAAATAAAAAACATGAATAATTACAATTTTAAAAATCAGCTATTTAATCTTAAAAATCTGTTGAAAAATTGTTGAAAACTCTATAAAAACCTAAAATCAAAATGGAAATAATCCTATTTATACCACTTTTCCACACCATAATAAACAATAAGAGATCTTCTATTTAAAATAATTAGTATTTATTGAAAAAAAAGATTGTGGAATACGTTCGAAAATCTTTGTTTAGTTTTGTAAAGTTCAATTAGACGCTTCTACATTTCGATATTTGGAAAACGTAAACTCCCCTATCGAAATACGCGATTGTAGTTGAGTTTATTTTTTTTAAAAATAATTCTAAACGCTTTTTAAGCGCTTTAGAATGCAATATTTATTTTATATTTTTTTTGATATGGGTTTAACGTGATCTTAAGAGGCTTTATTTGAAATTCTTTTGCATTTCTTGCAATCGAACGCTCATACAATTCCTTATTTTAAGTTTTTATTTAAATTGTGAATTTATTGGAATTCTAAGCTGTACAAGACGTGCGAAATACTATTTTTAAGTAAGTTTTGATGCAATCAGCCTTCAATATTTCCAATTTTCAAGGAAATAGAGAGTTTTATTGAATTCTAAAGCACTTTAGTTTATTCGAAATGATTATTTGTTGATTTTTTTTCTATCAAAAACTGATTTAAATGCCTTGATATTGGTCTATTTATAGTTTTTTGGAGCGAAAAGTATAATAACTAATTCTGGGCCATTAGATTCTTTTTGCACAGCTTCTTCATGCTGTCAAATAGATTAAACGCTTCCAGATGGATAGATTTTGGATTTATGAATAGAAATTTTTAATTTTTAAGCGCTCCTAGTAAGGTTATTTTGCTGTTTGGTCCTATGCGGATTTTATATTCAAATCTGTAGGCGCCAAATTTGAATATAAACGTTTTTACAATTGAATATTCACTTATAATCTTCTTTGAACAATATCTGTAAGATTCTAGACGACTTTATTTGAAAATTTGATTTTTAAAGGTAAAATGGATCAACTAAGGGATTGAAATTGTAGATCAAATAATTTATTCGAATAATTTATTGTAGTACAAACAATCTTGTTATATTTGTTGCCCAGCCTTAATTTTTATTTGGAACTAGTGGAAAGTCGATCGGTGAGATTTAAGTATTTTGGATGATGATTTAGAATTCTTATTATAAGGAATTCTAAAGAGGTTTGTTTTTTAAATAAACGCCCTATAGGTCAAATAGATTTATTTTAAATAGCAATTTTATCCCCTATTCAATCCTAAGCGATTAAGCGTGTTTTAGATCTTTTAAAGATATTTTCTAATAATTTTTTTATTAATCTTAAAATTCATTTATTTAACTTTATATTATTTTTTTTCTAGTTTGTATTTGAAATCCAGCTTATTTGTAGATTTTTGCTAAAGTTTGTTGATAGCATATTTAATGTGTGGACTTATTTAGCTCAATTTTTATATTAAACGTCCTTACAATGGAGTAGATAGCCATCTATTAGATTGTATTGCTAATATTCGATTCTCAGCGGGTCTGTTTGGAAAAAATATCATATCGATTTTGGCAACAATCCGATAATACAATAGTATTTTTCATAATTAGTCTGTGAGAATAGCATATAATTAAATTCATTTTATAAATATGGGAATATTCAATTCTTATTGAGTTAATTATAAATATGCATTTCCCTAGATCCAGTTCCTACCTGGTTACAATTGTTTCTCTTTATAAGATTATAGTATTTATCACACCGCGCGTTTTTTTTCAAAATATGCTGTTCTAGCGCCTTTACTTTATGACGTAATTTTCATTAGGTGGTGTGCAACTAGTTGAATCTCGATTTGAAGCTCCTGTTCAAGCTATATTAAATATTATCTGAAATTAGTTCCGATGCGAATGCGCTAATAATGCTACAGTGCTTAATAGGCAGGTTGCGGTAAATGGAAGTTATTACGAAGAATGGCGCTACAGACGATTGTCAAGCGCCTTATTTTCCCTTTTCACTGCGCCTATTTAGTATTCATCCTTTTGAGTGTTTCAAATTCATTGCTTGTTGGCTAATTTAACCCCTTGAGAATTCAATAAAAATTTTTTGATCAAGATCCACATCATAAATCGGTTTTATAATGACTTTAAATCCCATAGTCGCATAAAATGTTAATAAATAAAGCTTCATTTTGTGCCATATTTTTCATTGTTTTGTAATATGGCGAAGAACGTTCCTTAAGCTACGAAAAGGGAATGTTGGCGAAACCGATTTTCTGGCATGGAAATAGTTTACAATAAACCCGCTGAGCTTTTGATAAAGCATATGTCTCTTAATTATATGCTTTATATTCAATTGTAGAAGGGTTTATATTGAAAAGAGATTTCTTTACTATTTTTTATTGACAATAATTTAACTATTATTTTTAAATATAAAGGCTTTAAGTATTGAAGAACCTTTCGGTTTCCTTTCTTGTTTGCTTATACAAATCATGATGGAGAGCAGCTATTGGACCAAATTTCGCAATTGATAAGATCCATAAATCCGGATAATTAATACAAACAAGTTATAACAAAAAAATAATCAATATATTGGTTATCAACTATTAATATCCTAATGCCAACTACTATTTTCTGTTGATGTGAAGGTTCACTTGCAATCATTAGATTAATTTGCTTTTAATTGACTTTTATATATGCAACAATGCTTATTTTTGTCATTCACAAAAGTTGAAAGTACCCGTATGGAAATTGTAAATTATGAGCTTCAGGCCAAAGGTTATATTGATGCTCCGATCGATCCTTCATTGGATCTGGTTGAAGAAATCCAACGATTGAAAAAAGAAAAGAATGCTGTAATATTGGCTCATTATTATCAAGAGTCTGAAATTCAGGATATAGCCGATTATATTGGAGATAGCCTAGGACTATCACAAGAGGCAGCAAAGACAGATGCGGATTTAATTGTTTTTGCTGGCGTGCATTTCATGGCTGAAACCGCTAAAATACTTTCACCTACAAAAAAGGTTATTTTGCCTGATGCCAAAGCTGGTTGTTCACTGTCGGATTCCTGTCCACCACATCTTTTTGCGAAGTTTAAAGAACAATATCCAGATCATCTGGTCATCACCTATGTGAACTGTACCGCTGAATTGAAAGCGCTTTCAGATATTGTATGTACATCAAGTAATGCTGTTCAAATTGTAGAGAGCTTGCCTAAAGACCAAAAAATCATTTTTGGTCCCGACCGTAATCTGGGCGCATACGTTAAAAAGAAAACAGGACGAGATCTTGTGCTTTGGAACGGTGCATGTATGGTACATGAAATTTTTTCTCAAGATAAAATTGATCGTTTGAAAAGCGAACACCCAGAGGCTAAATTTATTGCGCATCCGGAGTGTGAAGATCATATATTGGCGATAGCTGATTATGTGGGCTCGACAGCTGGCATGCTTAAATTTACTCAAGCAGATACTGCCCAGGCTTATATTGTTGCTACAGAATCTGGTATTCTATATCAAATGCAAAAAGCAAGTCCACATAAGACTTTTATTCCTGCACCTCCTAATAATGCATGTGCATGTAATGATTGCCCCCACATGAAGCTGAATACGCTTGAAAAGCTATACAATTGCCTTAAGTTTGAATCGCCTGAAATTATTCTTCCTGAAGATGTTATTCTACGTGCCCAGCGTCCGATTGAACGCATGCTGGAAATATCGGCGAGCTTGGGACTATAACGATTAGCATAATTGTTATTAGCAATAGAAGAGTGGTTTTCGATAGCTAGCATGAGTTTTTATTTTTATATAACAGAAACTAGAACTACGATTTGACAAGTGCGGAAAACTGTGAGATTTTATTGTGAAAACTGTTTTGTAATGTTAGTATGATCAATCGTTGAGATGATTGTTTGGCATTATCGATAATAAACTTTTAAACTTTTTAACATGTTTGATTTTGACAATACCGAACGAACCAATTTGGAAGAAATGGGTGAGTTTGGACTGATTGATTATATAAGCAAAGCTGTGGAATTGACAGAGAAGTCTACCATTAAAGGTATAGGTGATGACGCTGCTGTTTTGGATTTTGAAGGTAAGAAAACTTTGATATCCACTGACTTGCTTTTGGAGGGAATTCATTTTGATCTTCGTTATGTTCCTTTAAAGCATCTAGGTTACAAAGCTGTTCAGGTCAATTTGAGCGATATCTACGCAATGAATGGAATAGCCTCTCAGATTACATTTTCAATAGGTTTGTCCTCAAAATTTCCATTGGAAGCTGTAGAGGAGATTTATCAGGGAGCTTTAATTGCCTGTAAGAAATATAACGTCGATTTAATTGGAGGAGATACATCTGCTTCAGCACAAGGATTAGTAATTTCTGTCACGAGTATAGGTTACGCTGATGCAGATCAAATCGTTTATCGTAGCGGCGCTCAGGAAGGAGATTTATTATGTGTATCTGGCGACCTTGGGGCAGCATACATGGGCTTACAGCTGCTTGAACGCGAGAAGGATATTTATCTAGAAAATCCAAATGTACAACCTGATCTGGAAGGGAAAGATTACATCGTTGAGCGGCAATTAAAACCCGAAGCCCGTAAAGATATTGTAGCTTTATTTGCTGATCTGGGAATTAAGCCTACAGCTATGATGGATGTTTCCGATGGGCTTGCCTCCGAGATTCTTCATATCTGCCGACAATCGGACAAAGGCTGTCGTCTATACGAGGAAAAAATTCCACTGGATCAGATGACTTACGATACTGGGCGGGAATTTGGAATTGATCCGACTGTAGCCGCGTTGAATGGCGGGGAAGACTACGAATTATTGTTTACAATTGCTCAAGCGGATCATGATAAAATTAAGAATCTGCCAGACATCAGTATTATTGGTTATATGACACCCAGATCTGAAGGTTGTGAGATGATATCTAAATCTGGAAATCTTTATCCGATTACAGCACAAGGATGGAATGCTTTTAAGAAGAAAGAATAAAAAAAGACCTGTCTTAGACGGGTCTTTTTTATGCTTCTTCAGTTTCTAAGATAAATTCTTCCTCTTCATTAGGATCTCTTCCACCAACATTGAAATTGTTGTAGCCCAGGCCTACTTCAATCTGTAACAACTGCTGCTGAAGCATTTCAAGAATGGCCAAAAAGTTATAGACAAACTGAATTTTATTTTCTGAGTTTTTAAGAATTTCCTGAAAATCCAATTTCTTGTTAATCTCAATGAGTTTGGCTATTGCTTTCTTTTGTTGTTCAATGGTGTACGGATATTTGACAACCGTATGGGTTACTTCTGGCGGACGATTACGGAATTGATACATCATTTGCTCGTAGATCATCATTAGGCCATAAAGATCGAAGTTATCCAAATTTTCGCCGCTAGAATCTAGCTTAAGTCTGTGCTGGATATCGAAACGTATATTGCCTCGGCTATAGCATTTTAGACGATCCTCCTCCAATATTCTAAGATCTTCACAGGTTTCTTTAAATTGTTTATAGAGAATAAGTTTTTGAACAAGATCTTCCCTAAGATCAATTTCATTCTCGTGCTCGTCCAAATCTGGACGAGGGAGTAGCATTTTGGCTTTAATACGCATCAGCGTGGAGGCAACGAAGATAAATTCACTTGCCATTTCCATATTGAGCGCATGCATTTGGCTCACATAAGACAAAAAATCATCTGTAATCTTTGAAATTGGTATATCATGGATATTCAATTCATCCCGTTCGATAAAAAATAATAGTAAATCAAAAGGTCCCTCAAATTGAGGAAGCTTGATTTCGTAGCCTTCTTCTACTTGCATATCTTATACAAATTTACATATAAAATCTTTTGCAGTAACGCTTATGCAAACTATTCACTATTTTATTTGTTGTACCTCAATATGTAAATGCGATTTATTTTAAACATTAAATAAATTTGTCGTTACTTTGTGAGTATACATCATGTAAATAGCATACTATGCAGTTTGAGACTGGAGAACTATTAAGTAAAATAAACGATCCCTCTGATCTTAAAAAGCTAAAGGAAGACCAATTAGAACAATTAAGTCAGGAATTACGTCAATTTATTATTGATCAAGTTTCGGTTAATGGTGGTCACTTTGCAGCAAGTTTAGGAGTTGTCGAATTAACGGTAGCATTACATTACGTAATGGATACCCCCTATGATCAATTAATTTGGGATGTCGGTCATCAGGCTTATGGGCATAAAATTCTAACGGGGCGTCGCGATATATTTCATACCAATCGAATCGAGAACGGAATCTCGGGTTTTCCCAACCGTTTTGAATCCAAGTATGATGCATTTGGAGTTGGTCACTCATCGACTTCTATTTCTGCTGCTTTGGGTATGGCAGTTGCATCTCAGATAAAGGGTGAAAAAGACCGCCAGCATATCGCTGTGATCGGTGATGGCGCCTTAACGGGAGGAATGGCATTTGAAGCATTGAATCATGCAGGAATTTCTAAATCCAATCTTTTAGTAATTCTGAATGACAATTGCATGTCGATAGATCCCAATGTTGGTGCGTTAAAGGAGTATTTGACAAGTATTACCACGTCAAAACGGTACAATAGATTTAGAGACGATATAGCAGCAGTATTAACTAAGATTTCTGAAGTTGGCCCCAATGCTCTAGGCATTGCCAAGAAATTAGAAAAAAGTATAAAAGGAACTTTACTGAAGAATGCTAATCTCTTTGAATCGCTAAATTTTAGATATTTTGGCCCAGTTGATGGGCACGATGTTAAGAAATTAGCAAAAACGCTTGAAGACCTTAAGCATATACCAGGCCCCAAATTATTACATGCAGTAACTGTTAAAGGAAAGGGCTTTGCGCTGGCTGAAAAAGATCAGACCAAGTGGCATGCTCCTGGTTTATTTGATAAAATTACGGGGGAGATAAAAAAATCGCTCAGTGATAAACCTGTAGCTCCCAAGTATCAGGATGTCTTTGGACATACCCTGGTAGAGCTTGCAGAACAAAATGATAAGATCGTCGGGATAACACCTGCAATGCCATCAGGATCTTCTATGAATATTATGATGAAAGCCATGCCTGATCGTGCTTTTGATGTGGGCATTGCGGAACAGCATGCTGTCACATTCAGTGCCGGTCTTGCAACGCAGGGGCTATTACCATTCTGTAATATCTATTCGTCGTTTATGCAACGCGCATATGATCAGGTGATCCATGATGTTGCGTTGCAGAATCTGAATGTCGTTTTCTGTTTGGACCGTGCGGGCGTCGTAGGAGCAGATGGTGCTACTCACCATGGGGCTTATGACATCGCATTTATGCGCTGTGTTCCTAATATGACTGTTTCTGCGCCCATGAACGAGGAAGAATTACGTAATTTGATGTACACAGCTCAATTGCCGAACAAAGGACCCTTTGTCATTAGATATCCTCGAGGAAATGGTGTTATGCCAGATTGGCGCCGCCCATTTATGGAAATCGAAATTGGAAAAGGACGTCTTATAACGGAGGGAGAAGAACTTGCTATCTTAAGTTTTGGAGCTATAGGAAACGAAGCTGTCAAAGCTGTACAGCATTTGAATGAATTAGGTATACACCCAGCACATTACGATCTCCGGTTTGCCAAGCCATTGGATGAGTCCCTACTTCACCAAGTCTTTAAGAAGTTTAACAAGATTATTACAGTGGAAGACGGAAGTTTACAGGGGGGAATAGGCTCAGCTATATTAGAATTTATGGCTGATCATGGATATCACAGCCAAGTGGTTCGTTTAGGTATTCCAGATAAGATCATTGAACATGCTGAACAAAATGCTCAGTGGAAGAACGCACACTATGATGCAACTGCAATTATAGCAGAAGCTAAAAAACTTTGCGACGGAAAATTGACCAGTTCAATGGTCGGATAAAGCCTATGCACTTGAAAAGTAAAAAAGGANNTCCTTTTTTACTTTTCAAGTGTTACGTTTATCAGGAACATCACATGTTACAATGTGTTTTTTCTTTCAGGTAATTTATACGGATTTTTATTTTACAGGTATCCATTAATTTGGTGAAATGTACATTAGGGATGATGTTAAGTTGGCTTTAAATTCCTATGAATTTATTATTAAAAATATATGAACCAAAGATTGTAAATAGCTATTATTTTGGTTAATTTAGATCAGCACCTTAGGAAGCGGGAAGTAGCAAGTTTACACGTCTTTTGGTTCTTTTTTTTAAATAAATTTGGAATGTTAATAATTATTTTTAGAGATCAATTTTAGCGCTAGTTTTCCACAATTTTACACTGTAAATTTCTGATATATAAGATCTTATTAATTATTTTTTATTTTAGTTTTTTAGCTGATTTTTTTTTGTCATCTTCGTTCTCAGAGAAAGTTATCAACATATTTTTTGTCGCGTATTGTAAATCAACTTATTAACAATTTTAGAATGGAAAAAACGTATTCAAGTGTCTGGAATAATTGTCTTTCGATTATCAAAGATAATATACCAGCACAAAGTTTCAAGACCTGGTTTGAACCTGTGAAAGCAGTCCGTTTAGAAGGTGACGTTTTGACTATTCAAGTGCCTAGCTTATTTTTTTATGAGTGGCTAGAAGAACACTATGTAGGAATTCTTCGCAAGACCGTAAAGAAATTTTTAGGAGAACAAGGTAGATTGGAATACAATATTGTAGTAGAGAAGTCTTCAGCTTCTCATCCTTATACGACTAATCTTCCATCGAATGGCAATGGAGCAGAGGGGAAAAGGCAATCGATCCCTGTACCGGTATCTTTAAATAGAGATATCAAAAATCCATTTGTTATTCCTGGATTGAAAAAATTGCAGGTTGATCCGCAATTGAATCAAAACTATACATTCGAAAATTTTATCGAAGGTGAATGTAACCGTCTTGCACGATCAGCAGGATATGCTGTGGCAAATAAGCCTGGTGGTACTTCATTCAATCCTTTGATGATTTATGGAGATGTTGGTTTAGGAAAGACACACCTTGCTCAAGCAATCGGAAATGAGATCAAAAGAAATCTTCCCGATAAGCTGGTCATTTATGTGTCGTGTGAGAAATTCTGTCAACAGTTTGTGGATTCATTGAAAAATAATACAATCAATGATTTCGTCAACTTTTATCAGGCAATGGATGTCATTATTATGGATGATGTACACAACTTTGCAGGTAAAGAAAAAACACAGGATATCTTTTTCCATATTTTTAATCATTTGCATCAATCTGGTAAGCAGATTATTTTGACTTCAGACAAAGCACCTAAAGATTTGGCTGGTTTGGAGGAGCGTCTGCTTAGTCGTTTTAAATGGGGATTATCTGCAGATATTCAGATTCCGGATCTTGAGACAAGGATGGCAATTTTGAAGAAGAAGATGTATTCCGATGGTATTGACTTACCAGAAAATGTCGTTGAATATGTCGCCACACAGATCGATAACAGTGTTCGTGAATTAGAGGGAGCAATGGTTTCACTTTTGGCTCAGTCTACATTGAACAAGAAAGAGATCGATTTGGGGTTAGCAAAATCGATGTTGAAGAATTTTGTAAAGAATACACACAAAGAAATTTCAATGGATTTTATTCAAAAATTAGTTTGTGAGTATTTTGAAGTTCCTGTGGATATGGTAAAGTCGAAAGTTAGAAAGCGGGAAATCGTGCAGGCCAGGCAAATTTCGATGTATTTAGCAAAGGCACATACCAAATCTTCACTCAAATCGATCGGAGCATTCTTCGGAGGAAGAGATCACTCCACTGTTATTTATGCCTGTCAAACCGTAGAGGATTTAATTGAAACTGACAAGAAATTTAAAACTTACGTGAGTGACATTATGAAAAAGTTAAAATCTTAATGTCGATTACTTTAAGTAGAAGCAGAAAGGGCTATCCTAAATGGATAGCCCTTTCTGCTTTTTACCCCAAAGACCTGTCTTTCATTGAAAACTCTAGCGTTTAGACATTCTTTCTTTCATTTTTTCTTGTTGTTCATCAAATAACTTAACTTGTTCAGGAGTTAGCCATGATTTGATCTTAGCAGCTTGCATTTCTTGAAGTTGCTTAAATTTCTCCATATTCGCTTTTCTATCCCCACCATCATTTCTTAGTGTAGCCCGTTGTTGAGCCTGACTTAGCGTAAGGTTATAGATAGAATCTTTTTGGGTTTGATTGAGGCTTAATAATTTGTCTAAATGCTCTACGCGCATTTTAGCCTGTTCTTCTGGACTACGTTGCTGACGCTGTTGAGCAAAAACAACACCTGTAGCGCTTAAAAATAAACATGCTACTGCCATTAAAATTTTCTTTTTCATCATTTATATAGTTTATATCACGTGTGCTTGTCGTGGCACAATCATTTGTTCATCAAAGAGCGAGAAGAACTTTTGAGCTTCTCCGCTTTCATATAGAATATAAATTTGATGAAAAGGTTTAGTATAGCAGCTGCTCTTAACAAAATTTAAGGTTGATTAACACTTTGAGCCACTGCATCATGCAGTCTCTTACAAAACAACTTCTGTTGGAGCGTGTCGTGAAACCGAAGTCCGATCGGTAAGTAAACCAGATGAATAGCAGTAAAGTATTTTCTAAAAGGTTTTAAACGTTGAAAGTCTTTTTCAGTTGTCAATATGATTTTGTTGCTACTCGTCGAACTGTGGTATGATTTTACAATTTTATTAATATCAGATTCGTTAAAGGAATGGTGATCTCCAAAGGAAATGTGTTGGATAACATTTGCTTGTTTTTGGAGATAATCTACTAAAGGTTCTGGTTTGGCAATACCAGTAACCAAAATAATGTCTTTGCCTTTAATATCGACTACACTTCCCTTACTATCGATAGGTTCAAGATAGTCAATATAGCTAAATACGATTAATGCTTCTTTGTTATAATACCTGATTTTCTTCTCTATTTGTCTTTTGTCTTCGGTCGGCAGTTCAATTGGACATTTCGTAATGGCTATGATCTGCGCTCGTTTTGCCTCAACAAGCAAATCTCTAAAATTTCCTGTGGGAAATACGAGCATAGGATATGAAAACGATAGAAAATCAAATAATAATATATTGAAGAGCGGTGATAATTTTCGATGCTGATACGCATCGTCCAATATAACGAGTTGATGAGTGGACTCAAGTTTTTCAATTCCGGTGCAACGATCCTCACAAACCGCAACTGTAATATCTGGAAATTTATTTTTGAATTGTAAGGGCTCATCGCCGACATCCATGGCCACTGAATCCGTCTGTACGAGATAAAAACCTTTTGTACGACGTCCATATCCTCGGCTGAGAATAGCTGTTTTATAGTGACTCTTAAGGATAGAAACCACAAATTCAGTCATTGGGCTTTTCCCTGTTCCCCCTACGGCAAGATTTCCTATAACAACAGTTGGAATATTGAAAGAGCGCGACACAAGCAGCTTATGATCATATAATCTATTTCTTATCCAGACTACCACGGTATAGATCATCGTAAAAGGAAATAATAGATATCGTAATAAGGTTATCATTTTGGAACAACGGTTAGCCCTACATCTGTAATTTCTTTCAACGGATTCTGTTTCATGTGCTGTTCGATAGCAATAGTATAAGTTCCTGTATCCGGAAATAGGTAATCTGTATGGATGACGGATTGATTATTGTACAAGCTGCCGGAAGATTTTCCTATCCATTTTCCATCAGCATTGGCCATTTTTATTTCTTTACGAAAAGTGTATTGCTTTTTATCTGGACCTAGTTGATAAATAAGTACAAAAAGATTGGAATAGGCATATTCTGGCGTATGACGGACATCCATCAATACATCATATCGTTTATTTTTGTCGGCGATATGAAATTGAAAACTGGGCAATGATGTATTTAGCCAAGCTTTATTACCAATAGGTTTATTTTCATTTATAACAAACGGTTGGTCACAAGAATACCCTATGCCAATACATAACAAACCAAGGAGGAGAGGAGTGCGTTTGAGTTTCATGTCTATTTATATAAAAGAATATGCCTAATGGGTTAAAATTAGGCATATTCTTTTATTCTGCTTTCGGTGTATTATTGTTATTACTGCCTTTGTTTTTATTCCGATGACGATTGAAACGCTTTTTGGGCCTATTATTAGCCCCTTCTTTGCTGTCTTTATTCGCGATTGGGCTAACGGCATCGCTTGCTACCTGAGGTTTACCACTTTGTTTTGATGTACTCTGTTCGGGTTTTTCAGCTTTTTGTCCAGTCTTATTTTCAGGTTTACCGGTATTGCTTTTGGATTTTCTCTTTTTCTTTCTTTTATTTCGATCATCAAGTCGGGTTAAGCTATCCTGTCCGACTACATTCTCGTAATCGTGCTTGATATTTTTTTCTTCTTTGATTTCATCAGTATCCATTACACTTGAAATTGCTTCCGGTTTAATGCCCTGCTTATTCATTTCTACAAATTCTCTGACTTGTTGAACGGGTAATGCAATCCAATTTTCTGCTCCAGGAAAAGAGAACCACATCAGTTTTTTGAAGATATCAGTTTTTTGAAGATATGCGACTCCTTTTAGCGTTTCGATGCGGTCTATGTTATTAGGAATATCCTTAAGTGCATCCATATAGCTATCCAATTCATAATTGAGGCAACATTTTAATTTTCCGCATTGTCCTGCTAGCTTCAATGTATTCAGGGATAAGTTTTGATAACGTGCAGCCGATGTGGATACCGTTTTGAAATCTGTTAGCCAGGTTGAACAGCAGAGTTCACGTCCGCATGAACCAATACCACCAAGGCGACTGGCTTCTTGTCGCATACCGATCTGGCGCATTTCAATGCGTATCCTAAACGCTTCAGCCATTTTTTTAATGAGCTCGCGGAAATCTACACGACCCTCAGCAGTATAATAGAAGGTAGCCTTCGTTTTATCCCCCTGATAATCGACATCGGATATTTTCATCGATAAACCCAAATCCAGCGCGAGTTTGCGCGCCTTGTGCATGGTTTCCCATTCGAGATCTTTTGCCGCGTTATACTTCTCAACATCAACCTCATTAGGCTTCCGATAGATTTTTTTTGTCACCATCTCAGGGGTAACATTATTCTTTTTGAGCTGTAGTCTAACCAATTCACCCGTTAAGGAGACATGGCCGACATCATAGCCCCCTGTAGAGGGCTCAACAACAACCATCTCACCCATTTCAAGGTAGATATTGTCTACATTAATAAAGAAATCTTTTCGCGATCCCTTAAATCGTACTTCGACGATATTAAATGGTTTATAGTTTGAAGGCATATCCATATCGGAAAGCCAGTCATATACATCTAATTTATTACATCCGCTAGTCATGCAAGAGCCATTGTTCTGACATCCTGCCGGTGTACCATTTACCGTGGTAGTACCGCAACCTCCGCCGGATGAGCAACTGCCACATCCCATAGTTTTCTATATTATATATTGAGTTCCTTTCGGAAACGTTTTGTACTTGTATATTAATGTTAACTGCAAAGATAAATCTAAAAATAATATTTTGGGATTTGCATTTCTTTCTATAAAATAATGTGTTTCCTCCAATAGATTTATAGTTGCTTCAATTTGTTCAAGGGTATAATGTACGGCAAATTTCTGAACAAAATCCAGTTCTTTCGCCGGTAAGAATACGAGATTGGAAAGCCCCTCTTTGATCAATATGATTTGACGCATCATACTGATTGCATAAAAAAGAAAGCTTTTTTGGTTTTCTCGACCAATTTTTGATAGCTCTTCTTCCACCAAGGAAATCATATTGGTCCCAGCATCCGAGACGATAAAACGAAGCCAGTTTACTAAAATACCAAAATGATTATTAGTTTGCGCGTGCAATAGGTTCATTGCTTCCTGAAGATTTCCATCTGCAATAAAAGCAATTTCTGCTGCCTCTTGATCTGAAAGCTGATGTACATTCTTTAGATGCAGCGTGACCTCACTATGATCTAATTTTTTAATCTTGACCAATTGTGTGCGCGATATGATTGTATTTAATATTTTGTCCTGATTTTCTGCAACGAGGATAAAGAGCGTCTTTTCGGGTGGTTCTTCGATCAGCTTCAATAAGGCATTGCCTTGCGTATCGAGGTATTCAGGAAGCCACATAATTAAAACCTTATAATCAGCTTCAAAAGATTTGAGACTTAACTTCTTGATAATAGCATGAGCTTCGGCAATATTGATATTGACTTGTTTGTTGTCTGCATCCAATCGGCTGCGCCAATACTCCAATCCCATGTATGGATTGGATAAAAAGGATTTTCTCCACTTGTCTGCATAATCCGTTGCTGTGTCTTCCTTGTGTTTGGCTATAAAAGGGTACGACATATGTAGATCGGGATGGATCAGCTTGTTATATTTTCTACAAGAGGGGCATTCGCCACAACTATCGGTTTCCTGTCGATTTTCGCAATTTAAAAACTGCGCATACGCATAGGCTAAAGCAAGACTGCCCGAACCTTCGGGACCAAGAAATAATTGCGCATGACTCACACGATTTTCCTTAACCGTGCGAACTAAATGTTCTTTGATGTCTTTATGCCCAATGATCTCTTTAAACTGCATACAATACCGCTATTATACAAATGTAATAAATATTGTGATTTATCCGGCCGAATTTGCTTTCTATCCTTGTGTTGCTGTGCTTATTGATTGAAATACAAATGCTTATTTGAGCCACTGAAATCTGTTGATGTGGAAAGAAAGCAGCCTATAAAACTGAAAAATATTGATTAATTTGTGTATTATTGCACATAATAATTAGTATTCAGGAAATGAGATTCATTGTATCAACATCAATTTTATTAAAGCAGTTACAAGCTATCAATGGCGCGTCCAGTACAAGTACTGTTTTGCCTATCTTGGAAAACTTTCTTTTTGAAATAAAAGACAATAACTTGACTATTTCGGCTACAGATCTGCAAACAAGTATGGTTACTTCTTTACAGATCGAAGCAAAAGAAGAAGGAAGAGTAGCCATGCCTTCGAAGATATTGATTGAGACATTAAAAACCTTGCCGGATCAACCTGTTGCATTTTCAGTAGACATGAATACTTTGGCTATTGAGATCAGTGCGGGTGATGGAAAATATAAATTGAGTGGAGAAAATGCGGACGATTTTCCTAAAATTCCTTCCATCGATAATGGTTCGGTTATTCAGATGCCAGCACCGATCTTGTCAGAAGCTATCAGTAAAACGATCTTTGCCGTCAGTAACGACGAATTGAGACCAGCTATGTCTGGTGTATTGGTGCAATTGGCAGAAAAAAATGTCACGTTTGTTTCTACTGATGCGCATAAATTGGTGCGTTACTCGAGAACGGATATTGGTGCTGAGAAGCCTGCGTCCCTTATTTTACCGAAAAAGGCACTTTCATTGCTTAAATCGTCACTACCATCCGATGATGTTACCGTATCGATAGAATATAATCAAACCAATGCGTTCTTTAGCTTTGGCAATATTAATTTGATCTGTCGTTTAATCGATGAACGTTATCCAGATTATGCAGCTGTGATTCCTCAAGTTAATCCTAACAAATTGACCGTAGATCGATTATTGTTTTTAAATACCTTAAGACGCGTGGTGATTTTTGCTAATAAAACCACACATCAGGTGCGCTTGAAGATCTCGGGAAGTGAATTGCATATATCAGCAGAAGATTTAGATTTTTCTAACGAAGCGCATGAACGTTTATCCTGTCAATTTGAAGGTGACGATATGGAAATTGGTTTTAATGCCAAGTTCCTCGTCGAGATGTTAAATAACCTGGAGAGTGAAGAAGTTGTTTTGGAAATGAGTACGCCAAATCGTGCTGGTTTATTGATTCCAGCAGTATCGGAAGATCATGAAGATATTTTGATGTTGGTGATGCCGGTTATGTTAAACAACGCTTAATTTTTATCACGGTTTGGAACTAATTACGCATCTCATTGATTTTATTCTCCATATCGACAAACATCTGGTAGAAATAGTCAATGATTATCAGACTTGGACCTACCTTATTCTGTTTCTTATTATTTTCGTGGAAACGGGTGTGGTTGTGATGCCTTTTTTGCCAGGAGATTCTTTATTATTTGCTGCGGGTATGCTAGCCGCACAGCCAAATGATCTCAATGTATGGCTGATGATTTTTATCTTGTTAGTAGCTGCAGTTTCGGGTGATTCCCTGAATTATTCTATCGGAAAGCATTTTGGTATGCGCCTAACAAAATTTAAACTCTTCGGTAAGCAAGTTGTCAAAGACGAGCAGATTGCCAAAACCCATTCTTTTTATGAGAAATATGGTAGTAAAACTATCGTTATTGCGCGTTTTGTACCCATTGTTCGCACGCTAGCTCCTTTCGTTGGTGGTATTGGAAAGATGAATTATGGTACCTTCATCACTTATAACGTTGTAGGAGCGGTATTGTGGGTAGGTGGTATAACGCTTGCTGGATTTTTTTTGGGAAATATTCCTATTATACGCGAAAACTTCTCGAAGGTGGTGTTGATCATTATTTTTTTATCTGTATTGCCCATAATCTTTGAGCTAATAAAAGAAAAAATCAAATCAAAAAAAGGAGTCTTATAAGACTCCTTTTTTTATATATGGAAAATGGAAATCGTTTCACAATTCATAGATGTCATATTGCATATTGATCAGCATCTTTTGCAGCTGATCAATAGTTATGAAAATTGGACCTACCTGATTTTATTTTTAATCATCTTTGCAGAGACAGGATTGGTGGTTACCCCATTTCTACCCGGAGATTCTGTTTTATTTGCTCTGGGAGCTATAGTCGCTCGTCCAGATTGTCATATCGCTCTGTTGTTGATTATTTTGATCCTAATTCTTGCTGCTATTTCCGGGGATTTTGTGAATTATGAAATCGGTAAATATGTTGGAATGAAGGTTTTTAAACCAGGATCGAAGATATTCAGACCTTCTTATCTTCAAAAAACACAAAATTTCTATGCTAAGCACGGAACGAGGACCATCATTTATGCCCGATTTGTACCCGTTGTCAGAACTTTTGCACCATTTGTAGCAGGTATTGGCAGAATGTCCTACAAAACCTTTGGTAAATACAATATTTTAGGCGGCGCATTATGGGTATTAGTTTTTACGCTTTCAGGTTATTATTTTGGGCAGATCCCATTTTTCAAGCATAATTTTTCGCTAGTTATTTTGGCCGTTATTTTTATGAGCTTATTACCCATGCTTGTACAGTTTTTATCGGCTAAAAATTCAGAAAAAGATTAAACGTTGCATACTAAATATCGTCTTTTAAGGTTAAAGGGTAAGTACGAATTATTGTTACTTGAGAAGTACTAAGGTTGATTGCCGAGCAATCGTTTTAAAAAAGCTTTTGAGTAAACGAGGCAAATAAAATCGGCAGTATACTCGTATTTACCATTGAAGGGGCATTTTTTTCTGTATGATTGATCCATGCTCGCATCTAAATGTGGGAATGTGAATGATCTGGTTATTGCTTTATACAAGAAAGTTGTGCAGCACGAGCTTATAAAAATAACTATTTAGGTATGAATTATTTGGTTTTAGCATTTACCATTTTTTTTACACAGTTCGCTTTAGCACAGCGTGTTGTTGTCGATCACCATCAAGCGCGGGAGGCCTATGAACTATTGAACAACATTCGTACAAATCCAGAGAAGTATACGAAAGAACTGAACCTTTTTAATTTGCAGAAGATAAAACGGACTAAACTCAATTGGAATAAACAGTTGGCAGAGGTTGCAGTTTATCGCGCAAAAGATATGGCCAAGCGTTCGTATTTTGACCACGTATCGCCGGAGGGCTACGGACCTAATTATTTCATAGAAGAGGCCGGTTATAAACTTAATCCCGAATGGTTATTAAAACGAAGCGCAAACAATTTTGAATCAATTGCTGCCAATCGAGCGAGCGCTACAGCTGCGGTTAAAGCTTTGATTATAGGAAAAGAGTCTCCGGGCTATCACCACCGTACCCATTTATTGGGTATGGATCAGTGGAATGCTTCTTTATATGATATTGGAATTGGTTATGTCGAATGCAAAGGGGCAAAGCCCTATGAAAGTTACTTAGTCGTTATCATTGCTAAACACGATTGGTAAATAAGACGAGCCTTAATTTAGGGAGTATCAGCAATTAATCCCTTTAGGGTATTCAATTTTTACTGAAAAGTCATACCTTTGCATATGATAAAATCCATGACAGGATATGGCACTGCATCTGCCGATAACGGTATAGTCAAATATAGTGTCGAAATAAAGTCCTTAAATTCAAAATTTCTTGAATTAAATCTTCGCTTGCCCAAAATCGTTTCGGACAAGGAATTGACCCTGCGTACTGAATGTAGTAAACTTATTGAGCGAGGTAAAGTGAACCTGACTGTGATGGTTGAATACACGGATCAAACCGCTAAAGCTTCTTCCATTAATGCTGATTTACTCAAAAAATACTATAGTCAGTTGCAGCAAATTGCTGTGGAACTCAATGATACGAATGTCAATCTGTTTGAACTTGCATTAAATATGCCGGAGGTAATTACCAACAATGATGATTCGGTCGATGATGAAGAGGCTAAAGTATTGATGGATGCTTTTTATGATGCCGTCAAACGCTTCAATACCTTCCGTGAGGATGAGGGAAATGTACTAGCCGGAGACCTGAAAAAGCGCGCGGAGCTAATCTTAGCTTATCTTGCCGAAGTAGAATTGTTGGAAGTTGAGCGTATACCTTTGATCAGACAGCGTATCGAGCAATTTTTGAATGATACCATTGGCAAAGAAAATGTTGATCAAAATAGATTCGAACAGGAACTGGTGTACTACATCGACAAATTGGATGTGACCGAAGAAAAAGTTAGACTGCGTTCCCATTGCAACTACTTTCTAAAAGCGTTTGATTCAGCCGATTCAAACGGAAAAAAATTAGGTTTTATTTCACAAGAAATGGGTCGGGAAATCAATACCCTTGGTTCTAAAGCCAATCATGCCGGCATTCAGCAGATTGTGGTCAGAATGAAAGAAGAATTGGAAAAAATAAAAGAGCAATTGCTCAACGTATTGTAAGAATGAGCGGTAAATTAATTATTTTCTCAGCACCATCGGGAGCTGGAAAAACAACAATAGTAAGAGATCTTTTAAGTAAACATGGTGATAAGATTGAGTTTTCCATTTCAGCAAGTACCCGTGACCCAAGAGGACAGGAAGTGAATGGAAAAGATTACTATTTTATGTCCAAAGAAGAATTTTTACATAAAGTAGCGAAGCAAGAATTCATTGAATTTGAAGAAGTATATTCAGGAACATTTTATGGCACTTTGCGTTCGGAAATAGAACGCATTTGGAAAGAAGGTAAACATGTTATTTTTGATATCGATGTTGTTGGTGGATTACGTTTAAAATCAAAATTTCCTGAACAGGCGATTTCTATTTTCGTCCAACCGCCGTCACTGGAGGTTCTTAAAGAACGTTTGACAGGACGTGGAACGGATTCCGAGGATAAATTAAAAGAACGCTTTGCTAAGGCCGAATTGGAACTTACCTATGCCAATAAATTTGATGTTATCTTAAAGAATTTTGATTTAGCTACAGCCTGTTCCGAAGCTGAAGATATTGTAATGGAATTTATCAATAAATAAATTCATGCGAAAGATTGGTTTGTTCTTCGGATCTTTTAATCCAGTGCACATAGGGCATTTGATTATAGCCAATTATATGGCCAATTTTACTGGATTGGACGAAGTTTGGTTTGTCGTCTCTCCACAGAATCCATTTAAAAAGAAATCTACCTTGGCAGATCCCTACGATCGATTAGAAATGTTAAATCTAGCGTTGGAAGATTGTGACCATCTGCGGGTCTGTGATGTTGAGTTCCATTTACCAATACCGTCCTATACAATTGATACATTGACACATCTTAAAGAAAAATATCCAAACAGGGAATTTGTATTGCTCATGGGACAAGATAATTTGGATTCTTTAGCAAAGTGGAAGAATGCAGATATTATCTTGCGTGATTATCAGATTTATGTTTATCCAAGGCCTGGGTACGATACTGAAAAATTTAAAGACCACCCAGCTATCACACTGACGGATACACCATTAATGGAATTGTCATCTACTTTTTTACGAAGAGCCATTAAAGAAAATAAAAATATTCAATTTTTTACACCCCAAAAGGTGATTGAGTTTATCGATAAAAAAGGTTTATATTCTTAATATATAAACGTATACATTAAATATACTATCCCCAGATTTCATTAAATCTGGGGCTTTTTTTTATCTAGAATGGGATCATTGTAATTACGGTAGGTGGAGCCATAACCTAGCAGATAATAGCATATAAAAGGAATAGTTTTTGTAGCGATAATTTCTTTATTTTTAAAATACAACAAATCATACGTTATGAAAAGGGGACTTTTATTTTTTATTTCTTTCCTGTGTTGGATGAATGGTTCTGCGCAAACGGCTCAAGAGGATGAAAATGGCCTTTATATGGATCCTGCTGCGATTGAAATGCGTAGTAAAATGACCATACCACCCTATGGTCTGACCAAAGTAAAAGCATTAATTGCCAAGATTATTCCTGAGGAAGATAACGAAACAACCGATGCCAGTATAAATGCAATTCCAGCAACAGATTTCAGCGGATTATCACTGCGCGAAAAGTTTACCTATACCATGATTCATGCAGAACTATATGCGCAGAATTGCGCTATACCTGAATATCAGACTCAAGTTGACAAAAAAATATTTGGAACATTATTGGACGGTTTTAATGAAACTTCCTGGTCTCAAAGACAGACTGATTTTTTAAATGAAAATAGGGATTCCGTAATGAAGCTTATCCAGGAATCTGTGCTCCGGAGCAAACGAATGGGAGTAAATTATAAGCATGCACTAGTGGAGATCAATGCTTGGGAAATGATTCCTTTTATTATTGATTATGCCAAGAAAACACCAAAAGATAAAGATGCGTTGACGTTGCTGATGTTACTCATGAAGCGTGGCAAATATCAGGAATTTACAACGTCTACTTCTTTTAAAAAGCTATATGGTGAAAATAGCAACTATTACGCTTATCTAAACTATAATAAAGAAAATGAGGCCTTGATCTTTAAACGGGCCCTGAATTATTACAACTATAGAAAAGGTAAATAAGCGATTCGGTTTTAAAAATCGCAGTATGATGAATAGGGTCAAATAAGAGGTATAGTATAGAAGCCGTGAAAGTGTATTATAACCAATGCTAATGATTATGAAAAAGCTGTTCTATGTGATTGGTTTGTTTTTTTTATATCTCCGTTGTGAAGCGCAAGCTGGAAAATATATCCAAATTCCAGCAGGAAATTATCATTTGGGTGAAGTAAGCAGTATAGAGAATCCCAAAAGGGTTGTACATATTGATTCCTTTTGGATTTCGGAGTTTGAGCTGACGAACGCTGAATTTGAGAAATTTATTCTGGCAACAGGTTATAAGACCTTAGCAGAACGCTATCACAATGCCATGGTCTTTGAGCCTGGCTTGCCAGAGTTTCGTTGGCTACCCGACAGCACGGCTTATTGGCGCTTTCCCAACGGTATAAGTCGCGGCGGAATCGAAACCAAAATGGATCACCCTGTTACCTGTATCTCCTATAAAGATGTGCTGGCCTATTGTACATGGGCGGATTGCAGATTGCCCTCTTTTGACGAATGGGAGGTGGCGGCTAGGGCAGGAAGCGAAGGCCCCTATTTCGACGGTTTCACTAAGGAGAATATGGCCGATTATGCCAATGTTTGGCATGGAAAAGATCATTTGAAAGCCGATTATTCCGATGGTTATCTTTATACTTCACCTGTTGGAAAATTCAAACCCAATCCATGGGGGCTTTATGATATCTTCGGAAATGTCTTTGAGTTTTGCACCGGAAGGCTTGAAAGAGATGGCAACCGTTCTGTTGCCCATGCCCGCGGAGGCTCTTGGTGGTGTAGTAAAAATAGCTGTGCAGCTTTCAATAGCGTTTATATAGGTTCTGTACATCCAAATGCATCGTTTAGCAATCTGGGATTTAGAACTGTAAAAAACTCTCATGATTCCTTTGGATCAAAAACGGGCATGAAAGTTCTTGATGGCCTTTGAAAACTGACACTTTTGAAAAAAAAGTCTTTATCTTGAGAGATAAAGACTTTTAAAGCAAACTAATCCACTATGGATTGATCATTTATCTCCCCATCCAACCACCATCTACGGTAAGAATGGTTCCATGGACATAGTCGGAAGCTCTGGAAGCAAGGAATACTGCCGGTCCTTTGAAATCTTCGGGTGTTCCCCAGCGGCCTGCAGGGATACGACTCAAAATGGACCTCGAACGTTCGGGATCTTCTCTAAGGGCCTCGGTATTGTCCGTAGCAATATAGCCTGGAGCAAATCCGTTTACATTGACACCTTTGGATGCCCACTCATTAGCAAAAGCCTTTACCATAGATCCTATGGCACCTTTCGAGGCCGCATATCCTGGAACATTAATGCCTCCTTGGAACGTTAATAAAGACGCTGTAAATATGATCTTTCCAGTTCCACGTGAAATCATATCCTTCCCAATTTCACGGGTTAATATAAATTGCGCATTTTGATTGATTTCAATGATTTCATCCCAGTATTCATCCGGATGTTCAGCGGCTGGTTTTCGGAGTATATTTCCAGCATTGTTACACAGAATATCGATCGTTGGATGGTCTGATTTTACTTTCTCAATAAAGCTGTAAAGCGCTGTCCGCTTAGAAAAATCGCACTGATAGGCATAGAAATTTTTGCCCAATGCTTTTACGGATTTTTCTACAGCCGAGCCTTCAATTTCTAACGACGCTGAGACTCCAATAATATCTGCTCCGGCTTCAGCCAATGCCTCGGCCATTGCCTTGCCAATTCCCCTCTTGCAGCCAGTCACCAAGGCTACTTTTCCACTCAAGTCAAAAGATTGCAGTATGGACATTATTTTGAATATTTTATTGTTAATGGTTGATCTAAATTATTTCTGAATGTTTTGACATAGGACTGCCACTGGTCAAAATTGGTTATTTTACTAGCTTTGTTGAAAGCAGCACCTGCAAAATAAACAAGGGGTTTATTGTTTTTGACCGTTGTGGCTAGTAAAAATTGTTTCGGGCTATCCTTAAATACATACTTTACATCTGGAAGAATAACAGCAGTGCCTGTAATCTTGTCTCCTTCGGCAGGCTCCCAATACGCTAAAATCCCATTTTTTTCATCGTTTAAAACTTGAGGTTTTTCTTCTTTTCTCTTAGCGATTCCCACCACAACTGGAGTGGAACCCGACGTGGTGTTTTTGACCGAATAGCTTATTTTATTCAATTGGCTGCCAGCGTCTAAAGAAATCGTTTTTTCAACTTGTAATTGCTGGCCTTTTACACGTTCAGGCTCATGAATAAGTTTGAATGTGGTGCGTAAAGGACCATTATCTAATACCTCGTACTGGCGATAATGTTTATGGTATACGACCTCTTCGCCAAAGAATGGTGTCGCGTCGCCAACCCCTAAAGTTTGTCCAACGGAATAATAGTCCAAGCCTTTTCCGTGATCAGCATGATAATCGCCGGTTTTATACCATTCGTCAATAACAAGATCATTGGTCCGCTTTGCCCAAAAATCAAAACCTTGTGCATCTTCGGAGCTGCCCTCTAGAGCCTTTCCATAGGCTCTGAATGCTGCAATGTCATTTTCCCATGCAAAATCATCCTTCCTTTCGGGGATATATCTCGCGTAGGTTTTGGATTCAAATGCGGTGGGCTTATTGCCATTCACGCCAAATGTCAATGAACTTTTGGGTGGGATGGCGATCTGGATCAATACGTTTTGAGCTGTGGTCTTTCCTAATTTTTCAAGCTGATAAGCTAATTCTTTTTGATCCTTATCGACAATTGTAAACACACCACCCTTTAGATCGAAATGTTTTTCGAAGGTTGCATAGGGAATACTGACCAGCTCCATTCTAGTGCTAGCACTGGGGTTGCTTACGGTAATTGTTTTGTTATTCTGCGATAAGGCAATCGTTGAGAGCCCAAGCGCTAAACTTAATACGAATAATTTTTTCATATCACTTCAATTCTGTAATAGCACATTTGTCCATATCATCATAATCTAGATTTTCGCCGGCCATACCCCATATGAAGGTGTAATTTGAAGTTCCCGCCCCTGAGTGAATAGACCATGGCGGTGAAATGACAGCTTGGTCATTTTGCATCCAAATATGTCTTGTTTCATCAATAGGCCCCATGAAATGCGATACAGCCTGTCCTTCAGGTAATTCAAAATAGAAATAGACTTCCATACGACGATCATGTGTATGCGATGGCATGGTATTCCATACCGATCCAGGCTTCAACTCGGTCATCCCCATCTGTAACTGACAAGTTTGTACCACTTTGTTTAATAACATCTGATTAATTGTGCGGTGGTTGGACGTCTCTAATGATCCCAATTCTATTTTATTTGCATCTTCTTTCGTTACTTTTTTAGTAGGGTAACTGCAATGTGCAGGTGTTGAGTTTAAATAGAACTTTGCGGGCTGCGCGGCATCTTTGCTTGAAAAATATACTTCCTGAGCCCCCTGTCCAATATAGAGCGCTTCTTTGGTATTCAGATCGTAGGTAACACCGTCAACTTCTACCTGTCCGTTTCCTCCAACATTGATAATACCCAATTCTCTTCTCGAAAGGAAGTAAGGTTCTTTTAATAATGCCGAGATGGTCTCTAATTTGATTTTTGAACTTACCGGCATCGCCCCTCCAGCCATATAGCGGTCATAGTGGGTATAGACAAAATGAATTTTATCTGCTTCAAAAACTTTTTCAATTAGAAAATTTTCTCTTAATCCTTGTGTGTCTAAAGTTTTGTATTCTTTGGGCCCTATTGCATAGCGGGATTCAAAATTAACGCTCATAACTGAATTATTTTTTTGTTTGAATGCTAAATTTAAGGCTAATATTTATCAATAACGATACAATGTTACGCAAACGATGTCGTAGCACCGTGGGGTTTTATTTTTGCTCAGCAAGCTCCTATTTAACGCCCGGATGTTTGTATAACAACTTTCCACCAATTCCTATATTAACAAGGAGATAACAGGGGGTTTACAGGGGGATAGCAGGGGGTTAACAGGGGTTTACCCCTGTTAACCCCCTGCTACTACCTTATAAAGATGATTAAATAGCGGGGTTAATGGTAGATTTGGTGTTATTTTGATAAGATGTTGGTAGTATTCGCATAACTAGAAAGAATAATTGGTGGTTGTATGAATATTATTTACATCTCGGTTTCAGATTTACTAACTTCGTAAATGGGGATAGAGAAATATCGCAATGAGGTGGATATACACGATGACCCGATGAATAAAAAATAATTTACATATGAAGCCCAATATTTTAGTTGTTAATGACGACGGTATCACAGCCCCAGGTATCAAGGTGTTGTTGGAGGAAATGCAGAAAATAGGAAATGTTGTCGTCGTTGCTCCAGATTCTGCACAATCTGGTATGGGGCACGCCATCACACTTGGCAGGCCGTTACGTTTAGATAAAATCAATTTATATGAAGGGGTTGAAATGTATCAGTGTTCAGGGACGCCGGTAGATTGTGTCAAGCTGGCTGTCAATAAAGTTTTCAAAGGTCAAAAGCCGGATATCTGTGTATCGGGCATTAATCATGGTCTCAATAATTCCATTAATGTGTTGTATTCCGGCACCATGTCTGCTGCGGTAGAAGGAGCGATCGAAGGGATTCCTTCCATTGGTTTCTCGTTAGATAACTTTTCCCGTGATGCTGATTTTAGCCCTTGTAGGCCTTATGTGATATCTATTACTGAACAGGTATTGGCAAACGGACTCCCTAAAAATACCCTGCTGAATGTCAATTTTCCACAAACTTCGGGTTTTAAAGGTATTAAAATTTGTAGGCAGGCTGGAGGGCATTGGGTGGAGGAGTTTGATGAACGAATTGATCCCCATAATCGCGATTATTACTGGACAACAGGTAAATTTGTGTTGCAGGACAGAGGAGAAGATACCGATTGTTTTGCTTTAGCCAATGGCTATGTATCTGTCGTTCCTACACAGTTTGATATGACGGCGCATCATGCCATTCCTGAACTGAATTCGTGGAGTTTTGACCATCTTGAAGAAAAGAGTAGCAGTCGGAAACGTGAAAAATAATTTTTGGATAGGTTTGGGTATCGGTGCTGCATTTCCAGTATTGGCTCATATATTGGTACGTTTCACGGATCTTGCACTTCACTTTTTACCCGAGAAGCCTATGGCTATCTATACCATAGCCGTACTGATAAATTTAGTGCTATTACGTTTTGCTTATCGGTCGGGAAACGATCAACTTGGAAAGGGAATTATTGCAAGTACTTTCTTGGCGATGATTATCTATCTGATAACGCATAAAATTACGGTTTGATTAAATTTGTAAAACTCATCGGATTGATGGGAAAAATTTGTACAACATGAAATTAACATTAGGATTTTCTCCATGTCCCAATGATACATTTATTTTTGATGCATTGATTCATCATAAGATAGATACTAAGGGATTGGATTTTGAAGTGGAATATCACGATGTGGAGACCTTAAACTTAAAAGCTTTTCAAGGCGAGCTTGATATTACCAAACTAAGTTATCATGCTTTTGCCTATGCTGTTGAGGACTATGAATTGCTCGATGCAGGGAGTGCGCTGGGCTTTGGTGTGGGGCCCATGCTAATTACGAAAGATCCAAAGATGGCGAAATTACTTCAACAAAAATTGGAACGCGCAGAAAGCATGGAAGCATTCGATCAATTGAAAATTGGCTATCCAGGAAAATATACAACGGCTAATTTTTTATTGAGCTTGGCTTTCCCTGAGTTGAAAAATAAAATAGAACTGGTTTTTTCTGATATTGAAGGCGCCTTATTGGATGGTTCTATTGATTTAGGATTGATTATTCACGAAAATAGATTCACCTATGCGAAAAAAGGATTGCATAAAGTTGTCGATCTCGGGGACTATTGGGAGAAAACGACAAAATTTCCGATTCCTCTTGGCGGAATTGTCGTAAAACGTAGTCTGCCGCAAGAAGTAAAAGATACATTGAATACAATCTTGAAAGAAAGTGTTGAGTTTGCCTTTGCCAATCCGAAGTCTGGTCTGGAGTTTATTCGCGCACATGCACAGGAAATGAGTGAAGAGGTGATGTACAAGCATATCGAACTTTATGTCAATAAATATTCAGTAGCGTTGGGTATTGAAGGACGTAACGCAATTACCAAGATGTTTGAAAAGGCTCAGGAACTCGGTTTTATACCGCATTCGGAAAAGAAATTATTTTTGTCATAAGTTAGCTGCTACCAATAGGTCCTTATATTGTGTTCAAAAAAGCATGTAAAATGCACTAAACGAACACAAATATATCCTGGCCTCCTGTTAGAATTAGGGAACTGACATATTCAATAAAAATAACGTAAAAAAAATGGGCCTAAGCTGTTAGATATCATATCTAATAACTAAATTTGCCCGATTAGTGTCAAATTGTCTGCAATTTTACTTTGGAGTCATTATTGTACAAAATCTTAAGTTGAGATAGAAAAAAAATTATGTTAAAGTTTTTAAGTAAATTATTTGGAAGTAAATCCGAGAGAGATATCAAGGGAATTCAGCCTGTGGTAGACCAAATCAAAGCTGAATATGAGAAGCTTTCAAATCTAACCAATGACGAGTTACGTGCCAAGACCGTTGATTTCAAAGAAAGAATTAAGAATTACCTCGCAGATATTGACCAAGAAATTGATTCGCTAAAGAAGGAAGCGGAGGAAGATGAGGACGATATGGCAAAGAAAACTTCTATTTACGAGCAAGTGGACAAGCTGTCTAAAGACCGTGATAAGAAGTTGGAAGAGGTATTGAAGGATATTTTGCCGGAGGCATTTGCCGTGGTTAAAGAAACTTCCAGACGTTTGACGGAAAACGAAGAATTAGAAGTTACTGCCAACGATTTTGATAGAGAGCTGGCTGTTTACAAACCAAATGTTGTCATCAATGGAGATAAAGCAATTTGGAAAAATAAATGGATGGCAGCTGGTACTGAAGTCACTTGGAACATGGTTCATTACGATGTCCAATTGATTGGTGGTATTGTGTTACATAGCGGAAAAATCGCTGAGATGGCTACGGGAGAGGGTAAAACCTTGGTAGGAACATTACCTACTTATTTAAATGCTCTTTCTGGTCAAGGTGTGCACATCGTAACGGTGAACGATTACCTTGCTCGACGTGACTCTGAATGGAATGCTCCATTATTTGAATTCCATGGTTTGTCTGTTGACTGTATCGATAAACATCAGCCAAATTCTCCACAACGTCGTAAGGCCTATCAATCGGACATCGTATATGGTACAAATAACGAGTTTGGTTTCGATTATCTACGGGATAATATGGTTCAGACTCCAGATGCATTGGTACAGGGAAAATTACACTTTGCTATGGTCGATGAGGTGGATTCCGTATTGATTGACGATGCGCGTACGCCTTTGATTATCTCTGGTCCAATTCCACGTGGTGATCAACATGAATTTTACCAATTGAAACCACGTATTGAGCGCTTGGTGCACGTTCAGAAAGCGTATATTAATACCGTTTTAAATGATGCTAAAAAAGCATTGGCCGCTGGTGATTCTGATGTTGAAGGCGGTGGTTTAGCACTATTAAGAGCTTATAGAGGTTTACCCAAAAATAAAGCTTTAATCAAATTCTTAAGTGAGGGTGCAAACCGCTCTATCTTGCAAAAAGTTGAAAATTACTATATGCAGGAGCAAAATAAAAATATGCCTAAAGTAGATGCGGAGCTTTATTTTGTCATAGACGAAAAGAACAATCAAGTAGAATTGACAGAGAAAGGTATCGAGTTGATTACAGCAACTGGAGAAGATCCTTCCTTCTTTATATTACCGGATGTTGGTACTGAAATCGCTGAAATTGAAAAGTCTTCGTTGACTTTGGAAGAGAAGGCCGCTAAAAAGGAAGACATGTTGCGTGATTATTCAATTAAAGCAGAGCGTATTCACTCGATCAACCAACTGTTAAAAGCATATACCTTGTTTGAAAATGATGTTGAATATATCGTTGATGAAGGTAAAGTAAAAATTGTTGATGAGCAAACAGGTCGTATCATGGATGGCCGTCGTTATTCGGATGGCTTGCACCAGGCGATTGAAGCGAAGGAAAATGTGAAAGTAGAAGATGCTACACAAACTTACGCTACGATTACATTGCAAAACTATTTCCGTATGTACCACAAGCTTTCGGGTATGACTGGTACGGCATCGACCGAGGCCGGCGAGCTTTGGGAAATTTACAAACTTGATGTAGTTGAGATTCCAACCAATCGTGTGGCTCAACGCGATGACCGTCAAGATTTGATTTATCGTACTGCGCGTGAAAAATACAATGCAGTAGCCGAAGAAATTCAACGATTGACCGATGCAGGACGTCCAGTATTGGTCGGAACGACATCTGTAGAGATATCGGAGCTGTTAAGTCGTATGCTACAACTGCGTAAGATCAAACACAATGTTTTGAATGCTAAGTTACACCAAAAAGAAGCTGATATCGTTGCTGAAGCTGGACGTCCTGGACAGGTGACTATCGCTACAAATATGGCTGGTCGTGGTACGGATATTAAATTGACTGAGGAAGTGAAAAAGGCTGGAGGTCTTGCGATTATCGGTACGGAAAGACACGAATCTCGTCGTGTTGACCGTCAGTTACGTGGTCGTGCTGGTCGTCAAGGAGATCCAGGTTCATCGCAATTCTTTGTTTCACTTGAAGACAACTTGATGCGTTTATTTGCTTCCGAGCGGATTTCTAACATCATGGTGAAAATGGGAGTCGAAGAGGGTGAAGTGATGCAACATAGTATGTTGACCAAATCCATTGAGCGTGCGCAACGCAAAGTCGAAGAGAATAACTTTGGTATCCGTAAACGTCTATTGGAGTATGACGATGTCATGAATTCACAACGTACCGTCATCTATTCAAAACGAAAAAATGCCTTGTTTGGAGAGCGTTTAGATGTGGATTTGAATAATATGATTTTTGACGTTGCTGAAGAAATTGTCGTTGAAGCGAAAGAACAGGGTAACTACGAAGATTTTCAAATTGAAGTAATCCGTATTTTTGCAATCACACCAGAAATTACCGCAGAAGAATTTGCTCAAGGCAAAATTGAAGCCTTGACCGAACGTCTTTTCGAGCATGCACTCGATGCTTATCATCATAAAATTGAAGCCGTTGGTGCTTTGACAGTACCTGTTCTGAATAATGTCTATGCAGAAAGAGGTCAAATTGTCGAAAACGTAGTCATTCCATTTACCGATGGTATCCGTGGCATTCAGGTTTCGGCCAATTTGAAAAAAGCGATTGAAAGCAACGGTAAAGAAGTTTTTAAGTCTTTTGAAAAAGGAATTGTTCTAGCCTTAATCGACGAGGCTTGGAAAGAGCACTTGCGTGAAATGGATGATTTGAAACAGTCCGTTCAGAACGCTGTTTATGAACAGAAAGATCCGATTATCATTTATAAAATGGAGGCATTTGATTTGTTCAAAGGAATGCTGGCTTCCATGAATAAGGATGTGGTAAGCTTTATTTTCAAAGGGGAGATCCCTGGTCAAGAGCCGACTTCCATGCAAGCGAGACAAGTGCAGCAGGCTCCAGTGAAAACTGTTGAAACAAAAGCGGAGTTGACTTCACCTACAGGCGTGAGTGAAGAAGATGTGAACGATGGACCAAAAGAACCTGTTCGTAATGAAAATACGGTTGGACGCAATGACGAGTGTCCTTGTGGTTCAGGAAAAAAATATAAAAATTGCCACGGCGCAAATAACTAATCGATAAGAAAGGTTAAACTATGCTGAAGAGAGGATTGATTTTCGTACATGTACTTGTGTTGTTTTCTGTTGTTCAAGTAAAGGCGCAGGAAAAAGGTGGAGTAATTGTAACCAAAGATACGTTGATTACACAGCTTCAAAATTTCAGGGCAGCTATGGGAATCAATCCTGTCGAAAGCAAAGCGACAGCAGTACCTGCTAAGCCCATTGTCCGATCTGCGGCATCGCGGGTCAAAGTAAGAGGCTTTCGCGTCCAGATATTTGCTGGTTCGAGCAGAAATCAAGCGTTTTCGGAGCAGACACGTTTCCGAAACATGTATAAAGATATTGATACTTATATCACCTATGATGAACCCAATTATCGCGTCAAGGTAGGAGATTTTAGAAGTCGATCGGAGGCAAATGCCTTCATGCGCGAGTTACGTCAATATTTTAACAATGTCTTTGTATTTTCGGAGAACGTTTTTGTCTATCAATAAATCAATCAACCTTTTATGGCAAGTACGAAAGAAAAAGTCCTGGCCCTAGCTCATCAATATTTTGAAGATACGGTTTCCAATCGTAGACATCTTCATCAGAATCCTGAACTTTCCTTCGAAGAACACAATACCTCGGCTTTTGTAAAATCGCAGCTGGATCAATTGGGAATTCCCTATGAGGCTAAAGCCGATACAGGAATTGTCGCTTTAATCACGGGTGACCTACCTTCCAATGAAGTAATTGCATTGCGTGCAGATATGGATGCTTTACCCATTCAAGAAGTGGAGGGGCGTTCATATGGATCTAAAAACCCAGGGGTGATGCATGCCTGTGGCCATGATGTACATACTTCTTCTCTTTTGGGGACAGCTAAAATATTGTATAGCCTAAAAGCTGAATTTGGAGGAACAATCAAATTGATCTTCCAACCCGGCGAGGAGCGCTTACCAGGTGGTGCCTCTTTGATGATAAAAGAAGGGGCATTACAAGACCCTGCTCCATCGGCCATTATAGGACAGCATGTAATGCCTTTTATAGAAGTGGGAAAAGTTGGATTCCGTGAAGGTAAATATATGGCTTCATGCGACGAATTATTTATGACGGTAAAAGGAAGAGGCGGGCACGGTGCTCACCCCCATCAGAATATCGATCCTATTGTAATCACAGCTCAGATTATTACCGCTTTACAACAGGTAGCCAGTCGCTTTGCAGACCCGCGTACACCAACGGTATTATCTTTTGGAAAGATAATGGCTAATGGGGCTACAAATATTATCCCCGATCAGGTTTATTTGGAAGGTACATTTCGAACATTTGACGAGAAATGGCGTGCTGAAGCCCACGAAAGAATGGTGAAAATTGCTGTTGGAATCGCCGAAAGCATGGGGGCAACCTGTGAATTTGAAGTTCGTAAAGGATATCCCTTTCTAATCAATGAGCCTGAACTCACTAAAAGTGCGCGTGCTTTTGCTGAAGAATATCTCGGTAAGGAAAACGTTGTTGACCTAGATCTATGGCCGGCAGCGGAAGATTTTTCGTATTATTCGCAGGAAATCGATGCTTGTTTTTATCGTTTGGGTACAGGTAATACAGCGCGAGGGATCTCTTCGGCTGTACATACACCGACCTTTGATGTGGATGAGGCTGCTTTGGAGATTAGTACGGGATTGATGGCTTACATTACCTTGCGTAGGCTCGGTTGTTAAATAGAACCTATGTCATCGCACCATATTGTCCGCGAAAATCAGGAACCGGCATTACTGATTGAAGATCTTTTTCTTATTGATGAAGAGGATTTGGGCCAGCTGTTGGAATGGAGCCCAACCATTTTAATCGAAGAAGGAACAATGGATTTACTGGACGCAAGAGGGTATAAGTTCGATATTGTTTTTACAAAAAGTGCCATTAACGCATCTCAGGAGAACCTAAAGGTAATTTCTTATGATGTTGCTTTTCTAAAAGCTGCGATCGAATACCTTATAGCACATCAATATAAAGCGGTAAATATTGTTTCGGATCAGTTGGATTTAGGCTATTATCGGGCCTATCTTGAGCAGATAAATATTGTCCTCTTTTCCAACGGCTTTCGTTATTATTTTGTGACAACAGGGTTTACCAAATGGAAGGCAGAAGGTGAGCGAATTCTGATAGGTGGCATTGATAAGGACGAAGATATTAAGTATACGGGATTGATCAAGATAAATGATAAGGAATACGAAATGGAAAAGGATGGCTTATTAATACTTGAATTTTCCCAAGTAAAATACATTTTAATAGGAGAGAAGATCACATGATAACAATCGAACTGGCGGAGCAAAGCGATATCAGAAGCATTTCCAATATGGCTTATATCATTTGGCCGCTTACTTATGCTGAAGTACTTTCGCAAGATCAAATCGACTTTATGCTGGAAAAAAATTATACAGTGGAAGGGCTTGCGGAAAGTATGGTCAATGGTCAGTTTTTTTATGTATTGAAAGAAGATGGTATCGGGCAAGGGTTTATTGCATTGAAGACGCTCGAAGATCGCGTACGTATCGAAAAACTCTACTTGATGCCGGGTGTACAGGGTAAAGGGTTCGGAAAAACACTGATAGACTTCGCTTCAGAAAAAACAGTTCTAAAAGGAAGAGGTATTCTTGAACTGAATGTCAACAGGAATAACCCTGCTTATCATTTTTATTTGAAGCAGGGCTTTAAAGTGGTTCAAACCGTCGATATTCCTTATTATGACTATGTACTAAACGACTATGTTATGCAGAAGGAGGTCAAAGCGACTGCTGTTTCTTAATCTTTTAGTTTTTCGACTCGGGAAGGTGTTTGTCTGCCTTTGACAATTCCTGCGGCACCTATCGCGATAGCTTCTATACTGGAAATGATATTTTGAACGTTTAGCGTAGATACTTCATCTTTTACAGTATGATAGTATTCATCCTTGTCCATTTGGGAGGTTGAGAACGAATGTGCCGGAACCCCCTTGGCCGCTAGCACTGCATTGTCACTTCGGTAAAACAGATTCTGTTTAGTGTAAGGGTCGGGGTAGAATCTGAAGGTCGTATTTTTCAGATTCTCCTGCATCAATTGGCCCAGATTGGATTGATCGTATCCGGTAATGTACACGGTATTAGGGCCGAATTTAGAATCTTTTCCAATCATTTCCATATTGATCATGGCCACTACTTGGTCGGCATCGATATGGTTGGAAAAATATTTTGAGCCGTACATGCCCAGTTCTTCTGCGGTAAAGGCAACGAAAATAAGAGTCCTTTCATTCTTATTCTGTTTTTTGTAATAATCTGCGAGGGTCAACATTGCTGTCACGCCCGAGGCATCATCATCTGCTCCATTGGCAATGGAATCTTTACCAACAGCCGGAAGAATACCAATATGGTCGTAATGTCCCGAAAAGATGACGTATTCGTTGGGCTTACTTTTTCCAGGAATGATGCCCGCCACATTGAACAGTGGAAATTTTTGAAGAGCTTTTTTAATCTGAATTTTATAAGTTGTCGGGATTTCCTTTGTCAGGAGATAGACAATTGAAGGTTTCTGTACTGTAGCATCTTCGATAAATTTAGGCGAGTTAAGCATTTGACCAAAACGGACAAAATAGTTTTCAAAAGAGGGATCTACCAATACAAGTGTATTTTCTTTGGACAAGGAATGTTCTCTAAATACTGTGGAAAAATCATCCCCCGATTTTATTTTCACAATAGTTATAGCGCTTTTATTATCCCATTCCAAATCCACCTGGTGGCCAAGTGAAATAATGTGATCTGCAGGAATAACCTGGTTATTTACCGTTGCAGATTTGCTCACTGGGGAGATTTTATCTAGTTCAAAAGATTGTCTATAGCTTTGTTCTGCATAGGGTGTGAGACCTATTCTTTTCATTTCGCCGGCAATAAAATCTGCTGCTTTTTCAATATCTTTTGTGAGCGCAGATCTACCACGCATATCGTCAGCAGCCAAGGTATTCAGTATACGGCTAACATCTTGGCGTTCCTGATTGGAAATAACCTGTTGTCCATAGGTAATTGCCGAAATTGCCAGCAAAGATAAGGATAAAATAATTTTAGGTATTGAATTCATATAAAGCTCAGTAATATCTGCATGAAGATAAGGAAAATTCTATAAGTGGACAGCGGGCGGAAAAAATGTAGTATATTTGACTATTAAATTGTTTGAAAATGAAAGAAGTATCTGTAGAAGAATTAAAGAATAAAATCGATAACAAGGAGGATTTTCAATTGATTGATGTTCGGGAACCGTTTGAATATGAAGTATCAAATCTAAATGGATTGAATATACCGCTTTCGGGCATATTGATCGAGGCTGATAAGATCGCAAAGGATAAGCCAGTGATCGTACAATGTCGTTCAGGAAAGCGTTCTGCGCAGGCAATCATGTTATTGGAACAACAGGGTTTTGACAACCTGTCAAATCTAAAGGGCGGAATATTGGCTTGGAAAGAGGAGATCGACCCCGAGTTAGACGTTTATTAAAATGAAGAATTTAGAGCATCAGACTAAACAAGCTTTCCTGTTTAGTCTTGCTTTTTATATCGTTGCCATGTTGGCGCGAATATTTAACCTTGGCGTTTTCCCTATGCTGGGAAGCCTTTCGATCTTATTATCGCTAATATGGGTAATTTTGGTTCTACGGGAAATCATGCTTTCAAGAACGATCTCCAATACTGAACGGATGGTTATGGCTTTGACGATTGTTTTATTGAATATTGTTGGTGGGGCATTCTATTTCTTTGGTGGATGGAGAGAACGGGTATTAGGAGTAATAAAAAAATAATATGTTAAAGTATTTTTTTCTAAATATAGTTTTAAGTTTAGCCATTGTATTTTTAATCTACAGTGGTTTTGAAGGGTATAAGGCCGGCAACATGCTGGTAACAGGATTGTCTATCGCCTTTTTGGTCGTATTGATCTATCTGCGTGTGGTTTTGAGCAAACGAGTTCGGTCGCTTATTCAACAAAAGGAGAGTGGAAAACAACAACCAACTGCAAAACAAAAGAAGAAGTAATAAAAAAAGCCTGCTTTAAGCAGGCTTTTTTTTATTACTTCACAAATGGTGGTTTTGTTACTTTTGCTTTGATTTTTTGATTACGGATGAGAATGAAGATTTCACTACCATCTTTTGAAAAAGCTGTATCCACATAACCCAATCCAATTGATTTTTTTAATGTTGGGGATTGCGTTCCCGAAGTTACACGTCCAATTACATTTCCTTCGGCATCGACAATTTCATAATCATGACGTGGAATGCCTCTGTCAATCATTTCGAAACCGACAAGCTTTTTCTTCAAACCAGCTTCTTTTTCCGCTTTGAGTGCTTTAGAGTTCACAAAGTCTTTTGTAAACTTCGTTACCCAGCCCAAGCCACCTTCTAAAGGCGATGTATGATCATCGATATCATTTCCATATAGGCAGAAGCCCATTTCTAGGCGTAGGGTATCGCGGGCACCTAAACCAATTGGTTTGATTCCATAAGGCTTGCCCGCCTCAAAAATAGCGTCCCAAACTTTCTGCGCATCTTCATTGGCCACATAAATTTCAAAACCTCCAGCGCCAGTATATCCTGTTGCAGAGACCAAAACATTCTCTACACCCGCAAATGTACCTTTTGCAAAAGTGTAATATTCCATGGGAGCTAATTCGATATCGGTAAGCGATTGAAGTGCATCAGCAGCCTTAGGTCCTTGAACAGCAAATAAGGAAGTTTGATCTGAGATATTTTTCATCTCTACTCCATCCGTATTATACTTTGATATCCAGTTCCAATCTTTTTCGATATTCGACGCATTGACAACCAAAAAATACGTTTTATCGTCTATACGGTAAGTTAGGAAGTCATCAACTACACCGCCAGTTTCATTTGGGATATAAGCATATTGAACTTTCCCATCGTATAATTTTGACACATCATTGGAAGAGATTTTTTGAAGTAGGTCCAGGGCTTTTTCACCTTTTAAGATGAATTCACCCATATGGCTTACATCAAAAACTCCTACACCTGTACGAACTGTTTCGTGCTCATCATTAATGCCCGTATATTGTACCGGCATGTTGAAGCCTGCAAAGGGAACCATTTTTGCTCCTAAAGCAATGTGCGTCTCCGAAAGGGCGGTATTTTTTAACATAAAAATTAAGTTTTAGTCAGCTGCAAATTTAATAAAATATACGTGATTCCTCACTGTGAATCTATTTTAGAACAATCGATTTAATTGTTGACTTTAAGGGAATAGACGGTCAGGTTATCATCGTCGCTATCGTTATCCTCACAAAGTAAGAAAACTAAACCGTTGGCTGTTTCTTCTTTCAGCGTGATTCCTTCAAATTTGTGCTTTTCGGGAATTTCGAATGTCTCGGGTTTGCCAGAAAGATCTGAAGGTATTTTTCCAAGAAGGGAACCTCCGATTTCTCCATCCAGATAGGTCGATTTTGCGTCTTCGGCGGTAGCGATAAAATAGATTTCATTTCCAATCAGGGTCGCATCTGAGAAGCCTGTCGAGATGCCATTTAGCTTGGGTAGTTCAATCGGGATACATCGGGACTGGCCAGGAGAAAGCGGGTGATACTCTAAAATGGCATTTGTGCCTTTAGGACCATTTCCCCGGTTAAAAAATAGGATCTTATCTTTTACATGAACAACACCTTCAATATTGAAGTCTTCTTTGGAAATACTGAATTTTTCCATTAACGAAGAATAGATTTTACTGAAGTCTTCCTCGAGGACTGTTTTGCCGTCCCAAATAAAACGATGGTTTCTGTTTGGGGTAGAACCAGAACCATAAAGATAATAGCGACTTCCATCGAAAGTGATCGATTCCAAATCCAATTTAGCTGCTTTAGCAATGTTTTCCATCGGATCAGACTGGCGTAGTACCGTTTTAGACAACTTTTGGTCTGCGATGTGATAGCTGTAGATGTAATTGCTATTGTCAGAAACGATATGGATCTGCCTATCCTGATAGACAATACCAGAAGCTGCGGTGATACCGGATATGCTCATGAAAGCTTCAAGAATCAATTTTAACATACGTTGTTGAGATTTAGTATTTCCAATACGCGCTCGAAATCAGCTTGCAAGGTCGCTTTGATATGTACGTCATCACCCGATAAAGGATGTTTAAAGGTTAGCTCCGACGCATGTAAGAGCATGGTATCCATTTGGTACGTTTCTTTCCAAAACTTATTTTGTTTGTTGCATCCATGCGGGCGATCGCCGATAATTGGATGGAAGATATGCGCGAAATGGCGGCGTAACTGATGCATACGACCTGTAATTGGATTGGCTTCGACGAGACTGTATCGTGACGTCGGAAATTTTCCGAAGGGAACGGCAAGCTCGCTTTGAGCAAGTAAACGAAAAGATGTTTGTGCTTCCTGAACCGTACCATCGTCCCTTTTTAAGGGATAATCAATCAGACCTTCCGCTGGCGCGAAACCCCTGAGTACAGCGAGGTATTTTTTGTCGACCTTGCGCTCCTGAAAACTTTTTTGTAAATATTGGTCAGTCTCCTTATTTAGCGAAAATAGCAGTATGCCTCCAGTCTTCCTGTCCAAACGATGTGCCGGATAAACTGTTTTTCCTAGTTGGTCCCGAAGGAGCTGTAGCGCAAACTCTGAAGCATCGCGTGCGATAGAAGATCGGTGTACCAATAGTCCATGCGGTTTATTGATAGCAACGATAGATTCGTCTTCGTAAAGTATTTCTAAAGGCATATTAGATCTTTTTCAATGCAGCAATAATTTCGTCTGCTTTTTCATCAATTTTTGGGCTCAGCCAAATATGTTTGAAAGCTCCTCCACCTATGATCTGTTCGGTGCCCTGCCATTTTATTTTTGTTAAAGAAAACAAATAGTAGTTGTCTACCACGACCGAAGTTTGAATAAATTTATCGACAATGTCATTTCCGAAGAGCTGCATTCCCAAGCCAAAAAACTCTCTATCTTTGGCATGGAGCTGATTTTTTAATAATTGTTCGGCTTTCGCACGTACAATTTTTTCATGTTCCTCTTTGCTGGGGTTCGTCAAAATTGCGGCCAGCATGACGATGATCAAAATCAGTGCAAATATTCTTTTTTTACTCATTTTAAATTCGAGATTAAGTTTTGGATGTCATAACGGGATAACTATCGCCATCAAAATTATTAAATAGATATTAGATATAGGGCATTGTTTCCCCAGAAATACCAAGGATTCCATTTTAGCGGAAGAATGACAGGAATTGTTGGCATTAGATACCATTAAGCAGCGAAAAAGCCCAAGAAAAAAAGGTCCAAATAAGATATAACGTAACCGAAATGAGGAGTAAAAAAACAATTAGTATACTGATGATGATGCCAATGCCCGATCCGGTATGCTTTCCTTCGTAATAGTGTTGTCTGAGCAATTTGATGTTCTTTTCGTTGGCCTTGCTAAAGAAATCGAGCAAGTTTCCGAGTAGTGGAATGCTACCAAGAATCGCGTCCAGTGATATGTTCAAAAGCATCCGTATAACGAGCTTGGGGCTGGCACCGTTACGCCACATGGCAATTACAAGGATTAAAGATGTACCAAAGCCTGCTATCGCACCGCCTAGGGGAATAAGGTTTAACAGCGGATCTAGGCCAAACCGAAAGCCTCCAATTTTAAACTGATTATCCATTAACCAAGATATTCGGTCTATCCAACCGAAATCTTGGTCAATTTGTTTTAATTTATCTGCGGGAGTTTTCTCTCGATGCATGATTACAATAATTCGAACGAAGCGCTGATCTCACTTGTTACTTTCATTGGTCTGATATTTAAGTCAAGCCCGCCACCGTCAGCACTATCTGCTGATTGTTCCATTGCACCTTTATACATCGCATTGCGCATCATCGGCTGAACGCCAAAGATAATCTGCTGCGGTGTTTCAGACAATACAATAGCCTTTCCGATTTTTTGCCCTGCTGCTTCTGCTAAAATCTGCGCATTGACTTTGGCATCCAATACTGCTTTAGTTTTTAAGCTTTTTTCCAGTTCTTTTTTCTTCGAGTAATCATACTCACTGATATAAGTACTTTGGATACCCGCTTTGTCGACGCCATCTAGTAATTGATCCAAATTATTTAAGTTAGTTACCTTAATACGATATTGTCTAGAAAGCAGTATATCGGTGTCTTTTTTCTTTTTGTCCGGTACATTGTAGCTCCAGATGTTTTGGATGGTAAAATCTTCTTTTTTGACACCAGCTTTTGTTGCCGAATCAAACAGATCTTTTTCTAGTTTGTCTATTGCAACTTTTTTCTTGGTGTTACCGTTTTCATAAAACTCTTTTAGCGTCACATCGATATAGATGATGTCGGGAGTTACTTCTTCTTCTGCACGTCCCACCGTGGATACAAACTCTTTATTAACCATTTGTTGCGCATTTAATTGAGTCATAAAACCTAAAAAGGCAAGTCCTAATACTATTTTTTTCATATTTTTTGTCTTAAAGTTTTTCTAATTATACGATTGCTATTATCGCACTGCTACAAGATTGGAGCCAAAGTTGATGAAAAAGTTTAACGGGTAAAAAAAATAAAAAGGTTAAAATTTTTGATTTTATTTCTATACCTTTAGGGAAATTAATAACATAGTGCCATGCAAGAAGGTAAAGTAAAATTCTTTAATGAGACCAAAGGTTTCGGTTTCATCATCCCTAACTCAGGCGAGAGCGAAATTTTTGTTCACGTTTCTGGATTAGTAGACAAAGTTCGTGAGAATGATAGTGTATCTTACGAAGTTGAACAAGGCCGTAAAGGTCTTAATGCGGTAAATGTAAGAGTTATCTAATAAGATTGAAGATATATTTATTGTGAAAAAGCCTATGCGAAAAGCATAGGCTTTTTTATGCAGTTGTATTTCATGAGCCAGGATTGATATTATCCTTAGCATTGGCAATTCCAAGGAGTAGGTGCGGGAGCAGTTGTTATGGTCGGTTAAACATTTTGGACTGATAATTGTAACGAAGTGTTTAAAATATGGAGATTAAGATGAAACGCACTTTATTATTAATTTTTTCTGTCGTAATAGCGATTTCCATGTCGGCATGTTATTCTACTCATCATGGCCACAGCCATGGGCGAGGTCCGAAAAAAATGCCGCCAGGTCAGGCTAAAAAATACTACGGAGAGCAGTCTGCTCGTGATTTTGCTCCTGGGCAGCAAAAGAAAAAGCATAGACATTAACAACACAGCATAAAAAAAGCTTTCACAGGAATGTGAAAGCTTTTTTTATAAGGTTTTAGAATCTAAGCGAAGGGATCCTTGTCAGGTGCTGGCGGTGTTGGATTTGAAGGCTGCGAACTTCCAATTTGTGAACTTCCAAATGGGTCTTGCGTACGAGAAGAACCAAATGGATCTTGGCTTTGATTAAAAGGATGATTTATAGCATTTTCAGCGGCCTTAGGATCTGGTCCATATTGGTTAGATGCTTTGTCACCTTCCAATACCAATAAGTAAAGCAGATAAATCCAACCAATAAATGGAATCAAGGAGACTAATATAAACCAGCCTGATTTATTGGTGTCATGTAGTCTTCGGACTGTAACGGCTATCCCTGGAATTAGTAAAGCTAAACTTACTAAGCCTGAGACATACGTAAATAAGCTTGCAATTTGTCCCAATATTGCAAATACTGCGCTAATGATGAGATTTGCAAGGAAGAACATCCAATATTCCTTTCGACGGGCTCTACCCTCAAAATTGGCATAGTTGTCTCGAACAACTTTTAAAAAGGCTTCTTTAAGTTCCATATTATTAATACTTTTTTTGGTGAAAATTATGTTAGTAAACTATATGTTATTTCAGTTTTGTTACAATAAATGTACCAAGAATTTATCCAAGAAATCAATTATTATAGACAAGGCGATAGCTAACTGGAATGTATTGGCTAGATATTCAGTTTGTATTTTTGGTTTGAGATCTTTAATTACTCCATGAAAATTTTCATTTCTAAGGGATAAGGACTCGTTGGGTTATAAGGAGGGCTTGAATCGAAAACTCTTACCGAAAAATCTCTTCGAGAATGTAGAGCGATTTTATTTCTTTAAAATTTGTACGGTGCAAGCGATAGAAATCAAGTACTTTTTCCAACAAAAATTGTCTATCTGAGCTGGTCATTTTAATTCGCTCGCAATTTGAATATTCGGAATCAATTAAGGTTCTAAAAATTGACGTATGTGGTTCCTGTAAAACAAGCGGGTGTTCGGGGAGACTATTTGAAAAGGTTGCTTCGTAAAGATTGAAATAGGGGAGTACTTGTTTCGATTTGGCCGGATAAAACCCAAGGAAGCGTGTGAGTTTTATTAAAAAGACAAGATGAAAATTGGCGAGGTTTGAATGACTTTGATCCAGCCAAAGTATGGATTGATGAATAAATTCGAAAAGGTAGCTGTCATGTTCTTGTTCCTTCAGTATCTTATAAAGTATTTCATTCAGAAAAAGAGCCAGCGAACTTTTGACGATATCATAAGGTATTTCTTGCAGTGCGGGTACTTGACGTGCTTCAGAGATCCTTTGGAGTGAACCATTATCTTTATGCGTGGCGACTATTTCCAATAAATGTAAAGGTTGGAGAATATTGGCCTTGATTTTTGCTTTAGGCTTCCTTGCTCCGGCAATAAGATAAGATTGCATGCCAAAATGTTCGGTATATAGCTGGGCAACGAGACTACTTTCCGAATAGTTTGTTGTTTTTAAGACTACAGCTCTAGTTTTGTTCAGCATTCCCTTCTTTATCTTTTTTATGTCCTTCCTCACGCATCTCCATGAGGGCATCTCGGTCTACCTTACGAATCATGCGATAGATTAAAGTCAGGAATCCGACACTAAATACGATTACTCCAATCAGCATAGCGAGCTTATACCAGTTAGAGCGTTGTTCCATGAGATAATATCCCCCTATCACCAGTACGACACCGATAATTATTTCCCTTATACCCTTGCGAAGATATTTGTTCATAAATGTGAATTGTTGAAAACTATTTTTCTTTACAGAGCAAATATAATACAATAAAATCCTTTATTTTTGCCGATACCCTTCCTATGTAGAACTATTTTTAAAAATAATTCCAATTATCTTGTTGCTTATCTAAAAAAAAATATAGATATTTGCAAACTCTTTGCAGAGAGTGCAAAGGATTAACATATTGTAATAAAGACAACAAAAAAATAATATCATGTCAAGAATTTGTGATTTAACAGGCAAAGCGGCGTTAACAGGGAATAACGTTTCTCACTCAAACGTTAAAACTAAACGTAAATTCTATCCAAATTTACAAACTAAGCGTTTTTACATTCCAGAAGAAGATCGTTGGATTACGTTGAAAGTATCTACTTCTGCTATCAAGACTATCAACAAGAACGGGATTACAGCAGCGATCAATAAATTTATCGTTAAAGGCTCAATCTAATTGATTGTCGCGCCTGTTACATTAAGATTATTCATGAAATTTCAATCCTAATAGGATTCAAAATAAAGTAAAACAATGGCTAAAAAAGGAAATAGAGTACAAGTTATCTTAGAATGTACTGAACACAAAGAAAGTGGTCTTCCGGGAATGTCTCGTTACATCACTACTAAAAACAAAAAGAACACAACTGAGCGTTTAGAGTTGAAAAAATTCAACCCAGTATTGAGAAAAGTTACTGTTCATAAAGAAATTAAGTAAGTCACATATCTTGGCACTTGAAAGAGATGCTAAGTAAAATATTAATATACCATGGCAAAGAAAGCAGTTGCATCGTTACAAAAAGGTGGCGGTAAAGAATTTACAAAGGTTATTATTACTACTAAATCTGCAAAAACTGGCGCGTATACTTTCAAAGAAGGTATGGTTCACAACGATAAAGTGAAAGACGTAGTTGCAGCAGCTCAAAAATAACGAGTAGTATTTTCCTTTTTTAAAGTTTTTCTTTAAAAAGAATTCGATAAAAATAGCCGTTTTGGTATCCTACCGAAAGGGCTTTTTTTGTTTAGGACATTTGTTTATATTTGAACATCAATTTTCACTACACATTCCATGGGATTATTTGATTTTTTTAAGAAAAAACCACAAACACAAGAAGAAGAACAGGCCCTAGATAAGGGTTTGGAAAAAACAAAAGAAGGCTTTTTATCCAAGATTACAAAAGCTGTAGTTGGTAAGTCCACTGTAGATGACGATGTATTGGATAATCTGGAGGAAGTTTTGGTTACTTCTGATGTGGGGGTTACGACGACTTTAAAAATCATTGATCGCATACAGGCCCGTGTTGCCCGAGATAAATACGTTTCTACTTCAGAGCTAAATAATCTGTTGAAAGAGGAAATTCAAACGTTACTGGCAGAGAACAATAGCGCTGATTTCGAACATTTCAATTATGGTGAGCATAAACCCTATGTCATTATGGTCGTGGGTGTTAATGGGGTTGGTAAAACAACAACTATTGGCAAACTGGCTCATCAGCTGAAGCAAGCTGGCAGCAAAGTGGTTTTGGGTGCTGCGGATACCTTTCGTGCTGCGGCCGTTGATCAACTTAAATTATGGGGCGAGCGTGTTGGCGTTCGTGTTGTCGCTCAGGCCATGGGGTCAGATCCTGCTTCAGTGGCTTATGATACCGTAAAATCCGCTGTCGCAAATGGTGAAGATGTCTGTATCATAGATACGGCAGGACGGTTGCATAATAAGGTTGGCTTAATGAATGAGCTAACTAAGATCAAGAACGTTATGCAAAAGGTTGTTCCGGGAGCGCCACATGAAATCTTGTTGGTTTTGGATGCCTCAACAGGGCAAAATGCCATTGAGCAGTGTACACAATTTACGCAAGCAACAGATGTGAACGCCTTAGCTTTGACGAAGCTCGATGGAACAGCTAAGGGGGGCGTAGTTATCGGTATATCCGATCAATTTAAGATCCCCGTGAAATATATTGGTGTAGGAGAGAAAATTGGTGATCTTCAGTTGTTTAACAAAAAGGAATTTGTAGACTCCCTTTTTAAATAGAGTCTGCCTTCAAATCATATGAAGACAAAATACGCGAAACCAGCCCCGTCGGTTAATAAACCACGTGTCAATGTGGTCACCTTGGGCTGTTCGAAAAATATTCACGATAGTGAAGTTCTGATGGGTCAGTTGAAAGGCAATCAGATGGAAGTTGTTCATGAAGCATCAAATATACAGGCGAATGATATTGTCGTGATCAATACCTGCGGTTTTATTGATAATGCCAAGCAGGAATCTATAGATGCCATCTTGCAATATTCGGATTTAAAAGAACAGGGGAAAATCAATAAAGTAATCGTTACCGGCTGCCTTTCAGAACGGTATAAACCAGAGTTGCAGTCTGAAATCCCCAATGTTGATGCTTTTTTCGGTACGAACGATTTGCCGGATCTATTGTCTTCCATTGGTGCTGATTATCGGCACGAATTGCTTGGTGAGCGACTATTGACAACACCTTCTCATTTTTCTTATTTTAAAATTGCTGAGGGGTGTAACCGCCCATGTTCTTTTTGTGCAATTCCTTTGATGCGTGGTAAGCACATTTCCAAATCCATAGACGATCTGGTGAAAGAAGCTAAATTCCTTGCATCGAATGGTACCAAAGAGTTAATTTTAATAGCGCAGGATCTAACTTATTATGGCCTCGACATCTATGGAAAGCGCAATCTTTCTGATCTCATGCGTCATTTATCGGATGTCGATGGTATCGAATGGATCAGACTGCAGTATGCCTATCCTTCGGGGTTCCCAATGGATATTTTGGACGCCATGAATGAACGTTCAAATATCTGTAATTACTTGGATATGCCATTGCAACATATATCTGATCCGATGTTGAAGTCTATGCGCAGAGGTACAACAAAACAGAAACAGATTGATCTTGTCAATGCCATACGTGACAAAGTTCCGGATATCGCCTTGCGTACAACATTAATTTGTGGTTATCCAGGTGAAACTGAACAGGACTTTCAGGAGATGTTAGATTGGGTTGAAGAGACTCGTTTTGACAGGTTAGGTTGTTTTACTTATTCTCACGAAGAAAAAACACACGCACATACTTTGGAAGATGATGTACCTCAGGAAGTAAAAGAGGAGCGTGTCGAAGCGATCATGGAAGTTCAGCAAGGGATTTCCTATGATATCAATCAGTCTAAGGTTGGTCATACCTATAAAGTGCTGGTTGATCGTATCGACGGCGATTACTTTATTGGCCGCACAGAATACGACTCTCCAGAGGTTGACAATGAGGTCTTGATTCCTGCTGCAGATTCTTATGCACGTATTGGTGATTTTGTTCAGGTAAAAATCGACCGTGCCGAAGATTTCGATCTATATGGTGAAATTGTAAGGAAATAAGTTTAAAAGCTTATAGATGAAAATAGAAACAAATGGGCCTCCTTTATTCAAAGGAGGCCCGTTTGTTTCTAGACAATTGTCAGTAAAATGATATAATTTAAAAGCTACAGAAGCTTTTTGTGAAAATTCACTATTTTGTCGACGCAAACTCGATACATTTGTAAGCGTATAATCCCCATTTTAAACAATCTATAGCCGTTTAAAATCAGATTCAAGAAATCCCGTCGTTTTACGGGTGACTCAGCCTTCTGATTAAAATTGAAAATAGGTTCTATTTAACGAAAAGATGCACTGCCATGTCAGCTTCCTTTGGGGATTTCCGTTATCAATTAAGAACAGAGAATAATTAATAAAATTTGCAGATGAAGGCAACTTATATTGAATATAGTGAAACAAATAGCTTCTCCAAGACTTTATTAGCCTATTTGGCACATGATGAGGCCTTAGAACCTTTTGTTGGGAATTGGCCTACCTGGGCCGGTTTTGAAAAGCAATTGAACGAAAAGAAGAAATTTGAATACCGGGAGATTCTTGTTGAGCGTCTTAAAAAGCAATATGGTGAACTATTAAAGGATTCTCCTGCTGTAGCGGCCAATATAGCGCTGTTGCTCGATCAGAATTCTTATACCATCACGACCGGGCATCAGCTCAATATTTTTACCGGGCCTTTGTATTTTATTTTTAAAATCATGACGGCCATTCGTTTGTCTGAAGATTTGAAGAGCAGACATTCCGATAAAAATTTTATTCCAGTTTATTGGATGGCGACCGAAGACCACGATTTTGAAGAAATCAACCATACGAAAGTCTTCGGTAAGAAAATTAGTTGGGATACAGCCGCTGTTTCTGCTACCGGAAGAATGGATACAACGACGATTGTTGACGCCGTGAAGCAGTATACAAATATTTTAGGGCTTTCAGAAAACTCCACTCGGCTTACACGCATTGTGGAAGAAGCCTATTTGAACCATGATCGTTTAGCCGATGCAACGCGGTATATGGTCAATGAATTGTTTAAGTCATACGGCCTTTTGATTATTGACGCGGATGATCGGGCATTGAAGGAACTGTTTAAGCCGATTATTAAAGAAGATATCTTCTCTGAAAATAGCTTTAAGGCAATAACTTCTCGATCGGAGGAGTTGGAGTCAAAGGGTTTTTCTACTCAAGTACACGCACGTGAAATTAATTTCTTTTATTTAACGGATGAATTTAGGGAACGTCTCGTGCTCACTGCTGATGGCCGATACGAAGTATTGCATCAGAATATTTATTTTACAAAGGCGGAGTTGGAGCAAGAAATCGAGCATCATCCCGAGCGGTTCAGTCCCAACGTGGTTATGCGTCCGATGTATCAAGAAATTATACTTCCTAATCTTGCGTACATTGGCGGTGGAGCCGAAATGGTCTATTGGATGCAATTAAAGTCGAATTTTGACCACTATCAGGTCGATTTTCCAATTTTGATACCACGCAATTCAGCGATGATAACAGACGATAAAATAGCGGCTAAGTTATTTCGCGTTGATCTTACTTTCAAAAGTATCTTTCGTTCAGCAGAAGTGCTGAAGAAGGAATATGTACGGCGCCATACTAAAGAACGTCTGAATCTCAACGACGAATGGATGGAGCTGAATGCCATTTTTGGTAAGATAAAGTTGCGAACCCATAAAATTGATCCAAGTTTAGGGCCGAGTACGGAGGCAGTAAAAGCACGATTAAAAAAAGCGATCAATAATTTAGAAAAAAAGCTGTTGAAAGCCGAGAAGCGAAATCACCAACACGCTTTAACCGATATTGATCAAGTTAAGGAAAAACTCTTCCCGGGAGGAGGGCTGCAGGAAAGATCTGAGAATTTCGCTTTACTTTACGTTAAACATGGCGATAACCTCTTCAAGGATCTTTACAAGTACTTTAATCCATTGGATTTTAAATTCACAATTTTGTATTAGGAAGTCAGCTTCGGCTGACTTTTTTCTGTCGTATTTGATGAGATTGCCAAGAAAGAACTTTCATTTCAATTTCTGTTGGTATTAGCGTAAGGATGAAAATTTTATTGCATGTTCTGATAGCGGGTTGTTTTTCGGGAAACTGATGGCATTTCAGGTATACAAGTATTAAAATGTTTTGTTTATAATTTCATAATACTTCGTTTAGTTTCTGTTAATAGTTTCAATTTAGTTTTGCTTTCATTATAAAAATCAACAACTAAATGAAAGAATTTCTACTTACCACCTGTGTTGTTGCACTTGGAACTGGTCTTTATGCCCAAACGACGCAAGCAGGGTTTTCCGGAAAGATTACAGACGAGCGCAACAAAGGGGTACACGGCGCTTCGGTTGAAGTGCGTAATGAATCAACAGGCTTCACAACGAAGACATCCACCAATGCAAATGGCGATTTTAACTTTAAAGAGTTGCCTTTAGGCGGCCCCTATACCATCAAAGTCACTTATATAGGGTATGGGGAACAGGTTCGTTCGGGATTTAATTTAAATCAAGGCGATATTGTGCGCCTGATCATTCCTATCCAAAATACGTCCAATGTATTAGAAACGGTTGAATTAACAGGAATAAGTACCTTAAAGAATAAAATCGAGAACCTCGGTGCTGCTACCGCGGTTACTGCGAAAGATATAGCCAAATTACCTGTTAACGGTCGCAATTTTACTTCGCTGATGGATCTGTCTCCTTTAAGCAAGGGAGATAATATCGGTGGCCAGCTGGGTTCATCTACCAATTTTACCATTGATGGTATGAATGCGAAAAACCCGACTTCTGCAGGTTCGACAACCAGCCGTAGCGGCGCACCTTTCTCCATCTCGATAGAAGCAGTCCGGGAATTTAAAGTGGTTACCAATCAATATGACGTGACTTACGGAAGAGCGGGCGGCGGAACGGTAAGTGCGGTTACCAAACAGGGAACAAATCAAACGCACGGAAGCGCATGGCTTTATTCAAGGGCCGATTGGTTGTCCAGTCCATACGATATTAGGGGGAATAAACGAAATAATGATTTCTCAACGTATCAATATGGATTTACCTTGGGCGGGCCGATCATTAAAGACAAATTGCATTATTTTGTAGCTTGGGATCATCAGCGCGATGCCCGTCCCTTGATTATTGCCGATATCAATTCTGAAGCCGACGAGAAGAGATTTAATGTGACAAACTCCACCTTGGATGAATTTGTCTCTATTGGACGTAAAAAATACGGATTGGGCAATGAGCGGCAATATGGCGCATTTGATAAGAAGCGAGGGTCTGATGCGATTTTTGGACGAATTGACTGGCAGATTAATGAAAACAACCTATTGACGGTCCGAAACAACTTCACAAGTGACAACAATAAGTTAGGCTTACAAGATAATAAACCAATAACCTTGTATGAGTCTTACGGGAATGACAAAAACATTGATAATAGTCTGTTAGCAACTTTACGTACAACCATTTCGCCAAAGGTAACGAATGAATTGAAAGTACAGCATCTTTATACCTATCAAAAAAGTAGTCCCGGAGATCTTTTACCCAGTCAAAATATTCCCCGTGCAATTGTGGAAGATGCAGTCTCCAAGGTAGCTGGAGAAGATAAAAAGACCACACTGCAATTGGGGGGACATCGTTTTGCGCAGGAATCATTTAAAAACAATGTATTTCAGCTTGTTGATAATATTTATTATAGTACCGACAATATCAATTACACCTTTGGTGTCGATTTGATGTATACCCATGCAAATTCTGTTTATGGAAGTGAAGTTAATGGTCGCTTTCACTTTAGACCGAGTGACGGAAAGACAGCCATGCAAAACTTCGACGACATGAAGCCATATGCTTACTATCGTGAGGTTCCTTTGGTAAGTGACCCCGCTGTGGCCGGTAAAATATTCAATGCTGGTGTATATGGACAATTACAAACGAAGTTGGCGCAGGGATTGGATCTAGTTGCTGGCCTAAGATTGGATTACGGACATTATCCAACCTCTCCATTAAACGAGGAATTGCTGAAAGAAGTAGGGGTGCGTACAGATCACAAGTTAAAATCCTTTGTTGTACAACCTCGTTTCCAGATGACGTGGGATGTGAATGAAGAGCGAAAGGACTTTTTTCGTGTAGGAGCAGGTGTCTTTGCGTCTGATATTAACAATTATATGACAATCAACAATTTGACGTTTGATGGGAAGCATTTTGCGACAGTGGATGTTCGTGGCAGTGATGTGCCCACACCTGATTTTATGGGGTACAGAAAAGATCCGTCAACGACACCAACCTTAGCACAATTTCAGGTGCCTACAATCAATACCTATGGACCTGATGCGAAAATTCCAGTAGTATACAAGGCCAATGTATCCTATACACATTTCTTTACTGAAAAGTTGAAAGCGAGTCTTTCCGGGTATATGAATTTAGGGCGCAACAACTACATGTATGTAGATCGTAACATGGTTCGGGATCCGTTTTTCAGATTGACAAATGAAGATAACCGTGGTGTGTTTGTTCCCGCAGCATCGATTGTTGATGGAGCCCCAGATTGGAAAAAAGGCCGAATTTCCAATAAATTCGGACGTGTGCTGGAATTGAACTCTGAAGGAAAAGTGAATCAGTTTGCCGTTGTATTGGATGCGAGTTATCAATATTACAAAGATGGCTCTATATCCGTGAGCTATACCTGGAATGATGCTAAAGATAATACGTCTTTCAACGGAAACGTGGCGAATACAGCAACCTTGTCGTTGGCTGTGAAAGACGATCCGCGCGATTTGAGCAAGATGAGTTATTCCAACAATCAGTTCCGCAACAAGATTGTGATCTACGGTACTTTCCCAACATTTTATGGTGTCAGCGTAGGAGTAAGGTATTCTGGTATTGGCGGTACACGATATAGTTTATTGGCCGGTGGAAATATAAATGGAGACTTTGTGGCGGGCGACAATGATCTGGCCTTTATCTTTGATCCCAACAGTCCCAATACGCCAAAACAATTGATTACAGGACTGAATAATTTGTTGAATAATCCAGAAGCGAGTCAGAGTCTGAAAGATTTTATCAAAAAATATGAAGGAAAAATAGCCGAACGTAATGGTGGTGTAAATGGTTTTTACGGTTTGATTGACCTGAGAATTGCGAAAAAGTTCAGTTTATATAAAAACCACGCATTGGAAATATCGGGCGATCTTTTCAACGTTGCCAATTTATTCAAAAAGACTTGGGGCGTGAATGAGTCTTTGGGTAATCAAAATCTATATGCGTTAGGTGGAAAGGATGCCGCAGGAGAGAAATTGCTGCCTTTTGATGTTACAAAACAACAGTTTAATTATAATGTGAATAATTCTGGTATCGTATCACCTTCGGGTAACCCGTATCAATTCCAACTGGGATTACGGTATTCGTTTTAAAAGAATGAAAAATAAGAACACTATATTTTAGAAAAAAAAACGCACCTAGGAACTACTGCTCACTCCTAGGTGCATTCTATTTGTCTATTACCTCATGCTGATTAGGCAAAATAGGCTTGTTTAAAAAAAAAGCAGCCTATCTGCATCCATATGCTTGAGGGCTAGTTCAGGACCTTTTCTTTTGGAAGAAAAACTTCGGCCATCATGTGGCGTACACTTCCCCCACCACATGTTTCAATAACATGGAGATCCTGGTGAATAATTTTACCATGCTTTTCTAACTGCGCGGTTTGGTACAAAGTCAGTGAAGATAATGCCTGATTGCTCAGGACAATAAAACGATTCCCATATTTATTTCTCACTTGGAGGCAGTTTGCCGCAAAAGATTCAAGCTGGCTTTCATTGATCTCTATAATCTCCTTGCCTGTCTCCTTTAAACTCTTCAAGAGGGTGTCTAGCTCAGACGGATCGTCAATTGCCTGTGGACATAAGATGGCAAAATCTTCACCTACGGCGAGCACGACATTGGTATGATAGATGGGTTTCCGTTGTCCATTGACCGTTTGAAAAGCATGGAATACAACCGGTGTATAGTTTTCGGTCCTGCAATATTCATCGAGCATATCCCGGTCTGCCCTTTCCGACAAAGCGCAATAGGCTACACGGTTGGCTCGGTCGAGGACAAGTGCGCCGGTCCCTTCCAAATATTGTTTATTGTTTTCGGCATCACTCAAATCTTTGGTCAGTTTTACGTAATAGCCGTTCTGTTTCAATGGACCTTCGAAATCCAATAAATGTTCTTTTCGGCGATTTGGAGCGAACATGGGATAGAAGATTATTTTTCCGTCCTGATGAAAGGATACAATATTGTTGGGGAAGATACTGTCGGGACTTTCTGATTTTTCGTCGTCCTGAATGACAGTCACTAAAATTCCATGTGACTTCAATTCATGTACTAGTGCATCAAACTCTCCTTGCGCTTCTTTGTTGACTTCTTCTATACTGAGATTTTCGATATCCTTTTGGAAGAAGTTGTTGACCGCAGTCTGTTCATTTTTACGGAAGACAGCCGGCCTTACTAAAAGGACGCTGTCTGTTACCTGCTTTCTCATGATTTATAATCGTTATTTCGCTGTTATATTGTTAAATAGAAATGATATTCATTTTTTCTTTGAGCATTTATAATTTGTCAAAAGAGGGGCTTCCCACGTTGGATAATGTTTTCCTCGTTAAGATTTCTTGATAACGGAATACGTCGTAGATATCAGGATTTCTTGGCGAAAATTACCTATCGTTATTTCGAAGCCACTTTACAATTGGTACTTATACTAATTTATTGAAAATTCATTGGCATTGCAAAAAAGAATGGTAATGTAAAGGAAAAAACTCATGAGCGTCTCCCCATATAATCGCATTTTTTTTAAAATTGTAGCAAGTGATCGCGCGGTTATTTGTTATATTTATAATGATCAATCGGTATGTTTGTGTTTATTCCAAAAATAACGTAATCAAGACAATCGATTGCATTTTAATAGTCCAGTAAAACTGACTTTTTAACCACTTTTTCGCTTCGTTTTCAGTCATTTATTTTGCTATCTTTGCTCATCCAAAAAACGACTGTTTATAAGAGAGTTAATTGCCTAATTATAATGTCGCTAACTATCTATAAGCGTTAACTTTTTGCACACATGAGCAATATACACTTCCAAGAAAAATTCGAAAATCGCCACAATGGCCCAAGTCCAGTTGAAGCGAATGAAATGTTGGCCAAATTAGGCGTTTCGTCTATTGACCAACTTATTGACCAAACGGTCCCTTCTCAAATTCGTGCTCCAAAACCTTTAAATCTTCCTAAAGCATTGTCTGAGGTCGCCTATTTAAAGCGTATTGCGGAAATCGCTGAGAAAAATAAAGTTTTTAAATCTTTTATTGGTCAAGGTTACTACGATGTAATCCTTCCGGGCGTAATTCAACGAAATGTATTTGAAAACCCAGGGTGGTATACGCAGTATACTCCTTATCAGGCGGAGATTGCACAAGGTAGGTTACAAGCTTTATTGAACTTCCAGACTGTAATTTGTGACTTTACTGGTTTAGAAATAGCCAATGCTTCTTTGTTGGATGAAGCTACGGCTGCAGCTGAAGCCATGTTTATGCTGTATTCAGCTCGGAAAAATAAAGATGCTAACGTATTCTTGGTGTCGGACAATGCCTATGCGCAGACGGTTGATGTATTGAAGACCCGTGCCTTGTCTTTTGGTATTGAACTTAAAATTGCGGCTATTGCTGAATCAGAATTGACAGATGATGTATTTGCAGCATTTGTTCAATATCCTGCAGCGGATGGTTCAATTGTTGATTATAAATCATTTGCAGCTACAGCGCACAGTAAGAATATTACCGTATGTGCTGCGGCAGATTTAATGAGCTTAGCATTGTTAACCCCTCCGGGAGAATGGGGTGCAGATGTTGTTGTTGGTAATTCACAACGTTTTGGCGTACCGATGGGCTTTGGCGGTCCTCATGCAGCCTATTTTGCGACACGCGATAGCTTTAAGCGTAACATTCCTGGTCGTATTATCGGTGTTACTTCCGATTCGAATGGCAAATATGCATTGCGTATGGCTTTACAGACACGCGAACAACATATTCGCCGCGATAAAGCATCGTCAAATATTTGTACTGCACAAGCGCTTTTGGCGATTATGGCTTCTTTCTATGCCGTTTACCACGGCCCAGAAGGAATCAAAAATATAGCATCACGTATCAATGCTTTGGCCAATCTGTTGGATCAAGCATTACAGTCGTTGGGTTATACGCAATTGAATGCAGCTTATTTTGATACACTACGTGTAGACTTAGGTGCACATGCTGGTGCTTTGAAATCTGAGGCATTAAATAACGAGTTAAACTTCTATTATAATGGTTCGGAAGTTTCAATTGCTATCGACGAAACAACCACATACGAAGATATTAAGACGATCGTCAAAGTATTTGCTAAAATTCAAGGTAAAACATTGAATGACGTCGATTTCGATGCATTAGAAGAGAATTTAGGTTCTTCAATTCCTGCCGATTTAGTACGTACTTCTGCTTACTTAACCCATCCAAACTTTAATAGCTATCATTCTGAACATGAGATGTTGCGCTATATCAAATCGTTGGAAGCAAAAGATTTATCGCTTTGTCATTCAATGATTCCATTGGGTTCTTGTACGATGAAATTAAATGCGACAGCTGAAATGGTGCCAGTTACTTGGGCGAGATTTGGCGGTTTGCATCCATTTGCTCCCGCAGATCAAACTTCTGGATATATGCAAATGATCGGCGAATTGAATGACTGGTTAGCTGAGATTACAGGTTTTGCGAAGATGAGTTTCCAACCAAATTCAGGAGCACAAGGGGAGTACGCTGGTCTGATGGTTATCCGTGCTTACCATGAGAGCCGTGGTGATCATGGACGTAATATCTGTTTGATCCCTGCTTCTGCACACGGAACCAACCCGGCTTCTGCTTCTATGGCAGGTTTAAAAGTGGTCGTTGTGAAATGTGATGAATTAGGAAATATCGATATTCCAGATTTAAGAGCGAAAGCGACTGAACATGCTGCAAACTTGAACTCACTGATGGTGACTTATCCTTCTACACACGGTGTATTTGAAGAGTCGATCATTGAAGTCTGTGAAATTGTTCATGCAAACGGCGGTCAGGTTTATATGGACGGTGCGAACATGAATGCACAGGTTGGATTGACAAGCCCAGGGCATATTGGTGCCGATGTTTGTCACTTGAACCTCCATAAAACATTCTGTATTCCTCACGGTGGTGGAGGTCCAGGTATGGGACCTATCGGTGTTGCGAAACACTTAGTTCCTTTCTTACCTAATCACGAAGTGGTTTCGACTTCTGGTGAAGAGGGTATCTCTGCTGTTTCTGCAGCTCCATTTGGTTCAGCATCGATCTTGCTTATTTCCCATGCTTATATTTCAATGATGGGTGGTGAAGGCTTGACAAATGCGACAAGAACGGCAATATTAAATGCAAACTATATTAAAGCACGTCTAGAAAATGCATATCCGGTACTTTATTCAGGTACTAACGGACGTTGTGCACACGAAATGATCTTAGATTGCCGTGGATTCAAAAACTTTGGTATCGAGGTTGCAGATATTGCAAAACGTTTAATGGATTATGGTTTCCACGCACCGACAGTTTCTTTCCCTGTTGCAGGAACATTGATGGTTGAGCCTACTGAATCGGAGTCTAAGGCTGAATTGGATCGTTTCTGTGATGCATTAGTTGCTATCCGTGAAGAGATCGCTGCGGTTGAAGCAGGAGACGTGGACCAAGCTAACAATGTACTGAAACATGCACCACATACTGCTTCGGTTGTAACGGCAGATGAGTGGGATAGACCTTACAGTCGTCAAACAGCTGCATATCCGTTGGAATATGTTAGAGATCGTAAATTCTGGCCTTCTGTAGGACGTGTAAATGATTCTCAAGGTGACCGTACATTGATCTGTTCGTGTCCATCTATTGAAGAATACGCCGAAGCATAATTTCGGATACTATATGGAAAAGGGCAGTCCAAATGGACTGCCCTTTTTGTATGTAATTTGATATGTGCGCTCAAATAACAGCTTTAACTTTTGCGATAAGCAACCATTTTTGTTCCGCAGGAGAAGGAGAAGTTTTGCATCTGCAGCGCGACAGGATACGAGGAATAAATTTGGTTTTCTTGGCAAATTTGTCTTAGTTTGTGCTGAAACATTTCACTATGAACATACTAAAATTATCCATCAATTTTTGTGTCACCACAGTCTTCTTAGCCTCTTGTGCCGGAGGGAAATACGCGAAGACTGAAAAGGTATATAAGAAGCAGGCAAAAGAGTTTTCAAAACTATACAAACAATCCCCTGTCACCGGTCAATTGGAGAAGGTGAATGTCAACGATCAACAATGGATTGCATCGATTAATTTTGGTATCCGTAAACCCAATTTTGTCGTTATTCATCATACAGCTCAGGACTCTTTAGGACAGACCGTTCGCACATTTCATTCCGCGAAAGCAGGTGTAAGCTCCCATTATGTGGTCGGTAGAGATGGAAAAGTCGTGCAGATGGTCAATGATCTCTTTCGTGCGCATCATGCTGGATTAGGAAAATGGGGCAACGATACGGATCTTAATTCTTCTTCTATCGGCATTGAGCTGGACAATAATGGGACCACCGATCCTTGGACTGATGCACAGATAAATGCCTTGATGCAGTTATTGACTTATTTAAAGACGACCTACAGGATTCCGCAGGCCAATTTTATAGGACATATGGATCTGGCTCCAACTCGGAAAAACGATCCATCGCGTTTTCCATGGAAAAAGTTGGCCGATCAAGGCTTTGGTTTTTGGTATGAAGACTATTTAGAGACGCCTCCGGCAGACTTTAATCCAAAAATGGCATTACGTATCATCGGATACGACGTGAGCAATGTCGATGCGGCAATCAAGGCGTTTAAGATTCACTACATCCAGCAGGATGTTCATACCGCTTTCATGAGTGATCAGGATCTTAAAATACTCTATTCGATCTATAAGAAATTTTTGTAGGCAGCTAATACGCTATTTTTTAATTTTTAGACTGGATAGTAGGCTACTTTATCCAACCGGCCCGAATGACGTTGATGTACTCAAGCGTTTTGCTCATCGGGGGCAGCGGTAAATACCTTTACGGCCTTCATTGTAGGGCAAAAATAATATAGCCCAATTGAACAAATTGGGCTATATTATGAATAGTTAAAAGATACTGTGCGCTTATACGGTTTTTACAAATTTCTCGTCGTAATTTTCAATATCAATAATATAGCCATTTTTGATCAAAAATTCAAAAAGCGGTTTGGCTTCTTCGGAAACTGGCATATTATGCGTGGTAATAATCTTATTTTCTTTTTTAAGGAGGTAAGGATAGGCGTATAGTTTCACATTTTTATTGAACATTCCCGAAATATAGGAGAGAAGCTCATTGGTGTATAGTTCTTTATTATAATTATCGGAATTGAAAATATTCTTCAAATTGTAGACGTTTGTGGCAATACCGATGTGTTTGGGCTTAAAGTTACTTATAAACTCCGCCAAGTGATTGTTTCTTCTAAAGTTGCTGACAATGATATTGTTTCCGGTAGCACATAATTCATCCGCTCTAGAAGCAAATTCTTGCAAATCCTGATCTGTAATTTCATGCGTATCTTCCAAGACATTTCCCATGAGGACCTCAATTAATACAATAGTATCTGCATATGTGGCTCCCGTGTTTTTTTTGAACTGTTCAACGGCAAGATTGAAAAGATCAAAGTTTGGAAGAGATTTTTGACGGTATTTGGTACGGAGTATAATAATGTTCTTTTTGTACAGGTAATCTTTGATTTGTACAGCTTTGCCATCAGGTTGAAAAATTGCAGCTTTGGCAAATCCTTTTGCGATTAGATATAAGTTAATGAGCCGTTGGTTGACATTTTCAAAGAGTGGTCCATTGAGTTTAACCAAGTCAATTTCTACAGACCCAACAGAAAGGTTGTCAACTAATGATTCAATCATCGTCTGCACATTCTCCGCGTAGTAATAAGCAGCAAATAGTAAATTGACACCAATGATGCCCAATACCTTTTGTTGCAATTGGTTGTCGCTGTCTAGGAGTCTGACATGGACAATGATATCATTGGTAGGACCGCCAACTTCGTGTTGGAATCGAAGCCCTATCCAACCGTGAGGTTCATTGGTCTTGGTAAAATTGAGTGTCGTTACGGTATCTGCAAAGGCAAAGAATTTTTTGTTACAATATTTATCGCCGTGAAGTCTTTGCGTAAGAAGATTAAACTCGTGAGAGAGCATCTTTTTTACACGTGTTCTGCTGACATATCGCCCATCGGCCTCTTCGCCATAAATTGCATCACTAAATGCCATATCGTAAGCGGACATGGTCTTAGCAATTGTGCCTGAAGCGGCGCCTGCGTTGAAAAAGTTGCGTGCGACTTCCTGTCCAGCACCGATCTCTGCGAAAGTTCCATAAATCTCTGGGTTCAGATTTATTTTCAGTGCCTTTCGCTTAGTTTCAAAAATTTCTCTTGCCATGATGCAAAGGTACAAAAATCAAAAGGCTAGTGAAAATTAAAGTATGAAGGAAAAAAACAGAATAAAATTAGGCTTGTTTTATAACAAGCCTAATTTATTGAAAGCGTAGAATAAAGCGCTCGTGTGTAATGCCTGACTGAATTTGTTGTTCAATAGCATTTCTTTTGCCTCTTCGAGTGGGATAAGATAGACGTCGATTTCTTCGTGCTCATCCAATGCCTGTTCCTGAACTTTTTTACCTCCTGTCATTAGGTAGGTATAGGTAATATTACCACTAGTGGCGGGGTTGGCATAAAGCGTGGCGATCTCTTCCATCTTGTCAAATGCATAGCCTGTTTCTTCGAGCATCTCGCGCACAGCTGCATTCTTGGGATCTTCTCCGGGTTCTGTCGTTCCTGCTGGAATCTCCACTGAAATAATGCCTGCTCCGTGGCGGTATTGTTTAATGACCAGGAGCTCATTCTCCTCGGTAATTCCAACCATGTTTACCCAATCTGGATATTCCAGCACATAATAATGGTCGTTTATTCTTCCGTCAGGGAGCTCGCATGCATCTCTTCGCAAAGTTGCCCAAGGTTCTCTATAGATATATTCAGAAGATAATAGTTTCCACTTTTCCATTAGTTTACAATATCTTTCATCATACGGTCTACCTTCTCTTCTAAAGCTTTTTGTACATCGGCATAGTCTGCGGTATCCTTTAAGTTTTCTTTCACTGAACAGTAGAATTTGATTTTAGGCTCAGTACCCGATGGGCGCGCCGAAATCACGTCACCGTCTACTGTTATGAACTGCAGTACATCCGATTTAGGCAATGCGATCGCAGTTTCCTCGCCCGTACGCATATCGGTGGTTTGGGACAGTTGATAATCACGGATTTCCTTAACCTGAACACCTCCGAGGCTAGTTGGTAAATTAGCGCGTAATCCCGACATCATCGCCTGAATTTCTTCAGCTCCAGCTTTTCCTTTTTTTGTTAAAGAAATCAGTTTTTCCTGGTAGCAGCCAAATTCCTTATAGATATCCATGAGCACCTCATAGACTGTTTTGCCTTTTGATTTGAAATAGGCGGTCATCTCGGCCAAAAAAGCACAGGCGTTGGGAGCATCCTTGTCGCGTACAAGATCACCGACAAGGTAACCATAGCTTTCTTCCCCGCCCGCCAGATAGTTTGCTGAATCGCCTAATTTGGTCATCAGTTCGCCAATATATTTAAAACCAGTGAGCGTTTCATAACAGGGCACGCCAAAATGTTCTGCAATGTCTGCCTCCAGATTTGTTGTCACAATCGTTTTAACAATATATGGATTTGATCCCAGCTGCTTAAGATCACTTTTAGCGCTAAGAACGTAGTAGATCAATAAACTACCGATCTGATTACCGTTGAGCAGCTGAAACTGTCCCTTGTTATTTTTTACGGCAATTCCCACACGGTCAGCATCCGGGTCTGTTGCCAACACAAGATCGGCATCAATTTCTTCCCCTTTTTTCTTCGCCAAGGCCATGGCATCTTCTTCTTCGGGATTCGGATAGATTACGGTTGGAAAGTTGCCATCGGGCGTAGCCTGTTCAGAAACAACGGACACATTTTCAAAGCCCCAGGCTGCTAGCATTTTTGGGACTATGGTAATGCCCGTGCCGTGTATCGGAGAGAAAACAATTTTTAAGTCTTTTTGCGCTAATACGGCTTCAGGATGAATGCTTAATTTTTTATTGGCATCGATATAGATCTGGTCGATTTCTTCCCCGACGGGAATGATATTTTGCGTATTTCCGTCAAATTTGATGTCATCGACTGAACGGATTGCATTTACTTCCTCGATTACATTTTTGTCGTGCGGGGCAGTTAGCTGGCAGCCGTCATTCCAGTAGGCCTTATAACCATTGTATTCCTTTGGATTGTGCGAAGCCGTTAGCATCACACCGCTCTGACAGCCAAAATGACGGATGGCAAAGGACAACATGGGGGTTGGTCGTAAAGACATGAACAGATGCACTTTGATGCCGTTGGCTGCAAACACGTTGGCAACGAGCTGCCCAAAAGCCTGCGAATTATTGCGGCTGTCATAAGATACCGCTACCTTGATCTCCTGGTCTGGAAACTGTTTTTTGAGGTAGTTAGACAGGCCCTGCGTTGCTTTACCAATCGTATACTTATTCATCCGATTGGAGCCTACGCCCATAATGCCTCTCAAACCTCCGGTTCCAAACTCCAGATCTTTGTAAAAAGAATCGGTAAGTTCTGTCTCCTCATTACTGTCGATTAAATCCTGAACTTCCTGTCGAGTTCTTTCATCAAAACTTGGGGTTAACCAATCTTCGATTTTCTTTTGTATGTCTTTATCTAAATTTTTCATTATCGTTAAGTATGGCTAAAATGTACAAAGTATTATGCATCGCATCCGGCATAGGCGCGGTCTATCACTGTAATAAACCATTTTTCGCCTTCTTTTGTTACATGAAAAACAAATGGTTCTTCGTGCTCATCAGAAGTCATGATGGCTCTATAACTTCTGGATTCTAAATTTCTTAGGCGCTGCATTTCAGTATTATTTATTTTGGCATCAAGAATTTCATTCATGAATTTTGCCGTTTGCGACAATTCATTCGGTCGAGTTTTTCTATCATAATAGAATCCGAGTTTGTCCCATTTCATCGTACCACAATCAAAAATAGGTAGTTTCCCTGACTTCAATGGTCCCTTGTATATTAACTTTTCATACGCATGGTATTCCGGTACGGGTTTAGAAAAATTGAAACTGTTTTGATGTACATAAGAGTCTAGTGCGCCTGGGCGATAGATAATGTAAATCCCCAGTTTGGGATGTACATACGAATTTATTGTTTTGCTGTCTTGTTCTGAATAAGCCTTTGCAAGTTTTTCGAGCACTTCTTCCAATGTTTCTGAGTTCTGTTTCTTTACTTCTTTTTCAAGAGTATCGCGTTTTTGTATCGTATCCACAGGAACTGAATCCTGAATGATTTTTACAGCTTTATCTTCTTTTTTGTTATTTCTACAGGAGATAGTCGCTGCTGTTAGACAAATAAGAATAAAGAAAAAGACATTTCTCATGATGATTTTGTTTTAAATTACTTCTTTGAAGTCAAGTTTTCGATGATTGACTTTAAAATAGAGCGTGTTGACGGAAGCCACCACTGTTCGAGAATACGCTGGATTGTCTCTTCTCTATTCTCGCGCAATTTAAGGATTATTTCCTTTCGGAAGTTCAGTTTTGATGTCGTCCAGGTTTTTTGGTTGAACTGTGTGATCTGTTTTATTTTTTTTGTTGCTGTATTGAAGAGTATATTTGACGGAACAATATCGTCTACAAGTCCCTGATTTTTGGCTTCTACGGGAGAAAGCAATTTCCCTTCGAGCAAATTCTGATACGCATCCCTTTTTCCGATCCAAAAAGCATATAGCTCAAATATACTTTCGGGGACGATGAGCCCGACAGGAATTTCATTGAGGCCAATTACAAAATTACCTTCGGCCATAATCCGGTAATCGCAGCAAAGGGCGAGTACGCACCCTCCAGCAGGGCTGTGGCCTGATATTGCAGCAACGAGCGGTTTTGGAAAGGCAGCTAAAAGTGATGTCGCTTCTAAAAATAAATTCCAAAACTCCCTAATTTGTTCTTCATCATATTGGAATAAAGTGATTAGATCGAGGCCTGCACTGAAGAAGTTTTCCTTTCCAATCAATATGGTGCCATAGATAGCTTCATTCTGTTGGGATGCTTCCAGGGTATCGATCAGTTCCTTCAATAGTTGCGTGTCGATGGCGTTAGACTTTCCTCTGTCGAGGAAAATACTTAAAATATGATCGTCTATTGTAGTTTTAATATGTTGCATATTCTTGTTTTAATGATAACGATTTGTTTGCGCTGCTATTGTGGTTTTACCTCTATCAAATATTCGAAGTGCGCAATTTTTCCATCCATGTTTATTCCTTCTACAATTATTTTATATTTCCCCGGTTCATCCGATGTGAAAAATTCAAACTGTGTTTTTCCGTCTTTGGAAGTAATCAGATTGGGTTCCCAGGCGATTGTCGTTCTTAGATCACGTCGCAGTTCATTTTTGTTTGTCACATCGTATTGAGGTTTGAAAAAAGTTCGGTTTACATGTAATCCCTTGGGTAAAATTGTGACGATTCCTGTGGGGGTATACGATGAAGAAAGCGCATCACCCGATTTACTTGTTATCACAATCACACCATTTGCGCCATACATGCCATATATGGCCGTATTGCCGATACTACGAAGCACTTCTATACTTGCGATATCTGCCACATTAATCATATTAATTTGATCAGCTTCAATATACATGCCATCAAGGACAATTTGCATAGGGTTACCGCCATTCAATCCCATAGACCTTGTGCTATACGGAACACCATTTCGAAACATAACCCCAACTAATCGTCCAGAAAGGCATTGTTCCAGTGTTGTACACGCGGAAAGATCTTCAGCAGATATGACTTGATCGGCGTTTCCCGGACCATTCAGGTTTCGGGAGTTCTTGTCAGCTTTAGTTGTTCTTACCCTATTAACCTGAACCTCTTCCAATCGAATGCTCTTCTGGATAATGCCCGCTGCTTCCAATTCGCCAAGAAATTGCTGACTATTTTTTAGTTGTGTAAGCAGATTGGTATTGATGTCATTAATCAACAGTGGTTGATCTTTACTTTTATTTGGTGAAGGGTTAAGCGGTTCGTCGATGATAATATCCACTCTTTTTTTCTCCTTGGGACCATCGCCTGTTACAATAAATTTGACACTATCGGCAAAGAACAGCTCGTCAAAAGCAAACCGTCCATTTCCATCGGTCAGTGTATCTAAACTTAGCAACATGTTGCTTGTGGGTATAATGGTTACTTTAGCGTTTGGTACAACAGCTTTACGGGCCGTTTTCTTGACGGTTCCCGATACCGTAAGTCCTTTTTCTGGAAGAAACGATGTGGGCGCGGTATTTTCATAGCTTTTCCAATCCAATTTGCGCCAGCCCTGAATCAACATGAGGTTGTCCAAATCGTTAATCTTGATATTTGTTAAATCCTCGAAATAATAATTAGGGCGTTCGATAAAGCCGCGAAGATCAGCTTTCAGCAAGAGTTCAGAGACAATAGACGAATAATAGCGGTCTGTTGTAGAATCCACCTTATTCAGATTGACAACTGAAGCCGAGAGTGCTGCAACTTTTGATGTGTCACGATCGTCGTAGTGAACGTTGAGGTTTGCGATTACCTTATCGCGGGTCGTGAAGCTAGATTTATTGAGTGCTATTGAAACGGGCAGTAACGTTGATTCGGTATTGTAGTTAAATACAAGCCTTTCTGCAAGGGGCGCCATTTGCGCAGTCAATATGGTTAGTTGTAATACACCGGACGGAAGGTTTTTCTTCGGAATATTAAATAAGACCTCTGCTGCATTTAATTTTTGTTTGGCAGCATGGAAGACAAGACCATTATATTGGGCAACTAAATAAATTTCTTCGCCATTGACTAAATCATCCGTCGTGGAAAATTGGGCAGCAATCTTATCCTTTAGTGTTGAATTTACAGTTAGCACATATCCCGAGTTTAATACAGCGGGCAAAGAAGTGCTCGTTGAAGAGCCGTCTTCAAAAAATGCCGTGGCTATGTATTTTTTTCCTGTCTGCAGCAGTAGGGGGATACTTCCCATTCCCAATGAATTGGTTTCAAATTCGGCAATGGTCGTTTGGTTTTCCTCCTTTACGGTTATTTTTGCCTTTTTTCCTAAGCCTGTAGGTGTGAGTGTTTTGAAGCCTGTTTTGCATAGGATGTTATTGACGAATTCACCGCTCTCTGGGAAAATCTGCAGGCTATTTTGGCTGTTTGGGTCAGGGATGATAAAATTTTTTAAGACACGTCTTTTGTCTAGAGAAAGGAATTGTAATGATAGCGTTCCTCCCTTAAAGTCATCTTTCAATTCAAGTGCTATAGTGCCATTTTCATTTGATTTTAATCGCCCAGATTTTTCTTTGTTATTATTCTGTTGTAGGGTATAACTAATGTTGTTGTTGATTAGGGGCGCTCCTTGGATGGTTTTGAGATTGATCTGGAAGATGTTTTCAGTTCCGTTTTTAATGAGGGTGCTTTTCGTCATTACATTATCCGATCGGCCATTTGTGACAGGAATGACACGTTCATAGAAATTAGCTGTCGAGTCATTTTGCATCCATCTGGTGAATGACCTAATTCGATAGGATCCTTCTTCCAGTGTATCCGGCAAGTTGAGGTCTCCTATGCCGAGGCCGATTGTGACCGGAATTTTGATGCTTTTAATAATTTTATTTGTGGGTGAGATCAATTCTATATTGGCTATTTTACTGATATTGCTCAAATAGTTAAAAGGAGCTGTGGTGCAGTATAATTTGAACCAGATCGTTTCGCCTGCCGAATAGTCATTTTTATCGACATGGAGATAGATTTTTTCCTTCACATGATGTTCGTGGTAGGTTTCTAGCTTTTGTAGCGTTTGGTCGATCTGAGCCGGGGCCAATAAAGCGAATAACAGGAAATTTATTAAAAGCAGTAATTTAGGATACATATGACTAATGTTTCATGAAAATTAGAAAATATTTTTCCTTTAATCAATTTATAAATTAAATATTAGTCCCATTTAAAATCAACTGATACCTTAAATTAGCATAAAAAAAATATCTTTGTGTTATGAATATCCTAATAATCGGTTCAGGAGGTCGTGAATCGGCCTTTGCCTATAAATTGTCGAAAAGTCCACGTTTAGATCAATTGTTTATTGCTCCAGGCAATGCAGGAACGGGGGTGTATGGTCAGAATGTAAATATTAAGGTTACTGACTTTGCAGCTCTTGCTACCTTCGTTCTGGAAAATAATGTGCACATGGTGCTGGTAGGTCCGGAGGAGCCCCTGGTTAAAGGTATTCATGATTACTTCTTAAACCGGGAAGACTTAAAGCATATCCCCGTTATAGGACCGCAACAGGAGGGTGCTCAGCTGGAAGGCTCAAAAGATTTTTCAAAGCAGTTTATGGATCGCCATGGTGTACCTACAGCAGCTTCGAGGTCCTTTGATGCGACATCCTTGGACGAAGGGCTGGCGTATCTTGAAACGCAAAAATTACCTATTGTGCTGAAGGCGGATGGTTTGGCGGCGGGTAAAGGGGTACTGATTTGCGAGACCCTAGAGGATGCTCAAGCTGAGTTAAAGGCGATGATTGCAGATTCTAAATTTGGGGAAGCGAGCCGGGTTGTGGTTGTTGAAGAATTTTTAAAAGGAATTGAATTGTCAGTTTTTGTTTTGACAGATGGCAATTCGTATAAAGTGCTTCCTTCTGCAAAAGATTATAAACGTATTGGGGAAGGCGATACAGGTCTAAACACTGGAGGCATGGGGTCGATATCTCCTGTTCCTTTCGCGGATGAGACTTTTTTGAATAAAGTTGAAGAGCGCATTATCAGACCAACAGTAGAGGGACTTAAAAAGGATGGTATTCCGTATAAAGGATTTATTTTTATCGGTTTGATGAATGTGGAAGGGGAACCTTATGTCATCGAGTATAATGTTCGTATGGGGGATCCGGAAACTGAATCCGTATTGCCACGAATTGAATCGGATCTGTTGGATTTATTGGAAGGTGTTGCTCAAGGCAATTTGGATCAACGCTCTTATACCGTATCGCCTCAAACAGCCGTGACAGTGATGTTGGTTGCCGGTGGTTACCCCGGAGATTATGAATCTGGAAAAGAGATCACCAATATTGAAAATGTCAAAGAATCCATCGTATTTCAAGCAGGTACGAAGGAAGTAGACGGCAAGATCGTTACTGCAGGCGGACGTGTCATTGCTGTTACCACATTGCAAGATACGCTGTTTGAAGCCCTTCAACAGGCCACTGCAGATGCGGGCAGGATCTATTTTGAAGGAAAATACTTCAGAAGAGATATCGGTTTCGATCTTATTTAAAAAATATTAAAATAATTTTGGAATACTGATTTTAAGGTCTATATTTGCAACTCCAAAAACAACAATGTGATTGGAGTTGCCTAAAAGGCCCGTTCGTCTAGGGGTTAGGACGCAAGATTTTCATTCTTGAAACAGGGGTTCGATTCCCCTACGGGCTACAGATCTAAAAGTCAACACATAGAAAAGCCTGCAAATTAAATATTTGCAGGCTTTTTTGTTTTTCAGTTTTTTCTTGCAGAGTATACGGGTAGAAATAGCGGCCCTTCTCTAATCTCTTGAAAAGACCATTATTACCTTGGAACGAAAGCTATCCTTGCCGCTATAGCTGATTTCCTGCTGCAATTTTAATGAATTTTCATCGACGGATATATCCCACCAATCTATATCTTTCCTGAGCTTTGGGTAATAATCTGCGAGGGAATCGACAATTCCTGCCGCAGGGCTTCCCCATTTCTCTACCCATGCGGATGGGTCAAAAGTCCTGGCTTCCTTGAGCAAGAGACGGTTTCCTGCGAGCTGATAATAATATTTGCGGTAATAAATAGGTTCTCCGGTCTGGATGCTCCCATCTTTAATAATTACATCTGCGCCCGGGGCATTCCATTCTCCGCCACTACTTGAACCGATAAAATACGGTACCGTTAACCGAAGTGAAGCACTGTCACGCCCGTCAAAACTCAGATATTCGTAAGGGAGGTTATCTGTCCGAACATTACTGTTCCCATTCTTATCACCGGTAGAAAGGGTCGTTTCATAACTTTTTAACTTCCATTTTCCTTTCAGGCTGTCAGTCATGTCCTGCCCGGAATTTTCCTTTTTGCAGGAAACAAACAATAGGGGAAAAATGAACAAAAGGATCAATCGGTTTCTCTTCATGGCCTAATTACGGTTTGAATAGCTAAAATAAATAATTTAAAAATGAGTCCAAAATTTATGGAGATTTAGTTTTCGGGCTGCAGTAGTCGGGATAGAAGATTTTATCAATGGGGGGCACTTTTGATAGATATAATTGTGAAGGGATTGTCCGAAAAGTTTAATTAATCGAGCAAATCATACTCTTGGATATGGTCAAATGGCAGTTGGTCGAATAAATTTGGAATTATTATTCAAGTTGGCCTAATTTAAATGTTAATTTTTGAACAGGACAACGGTCATAACTGATAGCCATTAATACATAACGAAATAGCCTGAAACCATGAAAGAACATGAAATTGACATTTATCTGGATGGAGTCAAAACAAGGGTCGACCTTCGAAAGATGGATTACAATTCACTTCGGAACCTTTCCATGAAATTGCAGCGGATTTTAGGGGACAACATTTATATCCATGAGATGATCCTTAAAAGCGACCTTTACTATTTCCGGCAGGAGATCAGTGCAAAGACTGTGGGTGCTCTTCAAAGGCATGGGATAATGACAGTAGCTGAACTGATGGCCTGTTCGTATGAGAAGCTGGCAGATATGGATGGGCTGGGAAGCAAATCCCTTTCCGAAATTGTAGGGTTCATTAAGGAGCTGGGAAAATAAAAAGCTGTTGATTCCGGGTTTTGAAAACTCCCTTGAAATGCGTAATTTATTATTGTTTTTCAAACAATCCCCATAAACTAATCCTTAAGCGGCTGCCCCCAATAAGGTGGCCGTTTTATTATTCAGTCTTCCTAGTTAGAGTTGAATCAGGCAGAGCGAAAAATCGACTTTGGCGGACAATCTATATTTCCTGGTTTTCTTCCGCTTTATCCCTTCTTCATTTTTTCTCGGTATAGGAGTTAAAATTTGATTTTTCCCATTTGGTCAGGTCGTACCCCCTGCAATATGTACAGTAATATGCCCGCCGCTGTATGGGTCGTCCCTGCCGGTGCTTGATGCGGCGGCCTGTTTCGTCCCTTTTGAAAAGGTAGTTCCATTTAAGGTCGAGCATGACAAGCCGGGCCTCAATCCAGGAAGCAAATATTACCTTTCCGGTTTCCCTACATTTCTTATTGGTCCCCATAGAAATTGCTTTTTGTCTATCAATAGTATGGATGTTCAGGTTATGAACCTATATACTTTCCTCCATAATATTTGCCTATTTACAGGTATTTGAATGACACGTCATCGTACTAATTGGTACTTACAGCTTTCTAAAGCTAGCCAATTTGCTGCTGAAAATGAAGCGGGGAGTTATTAGGTCAGAAGAAAGGCTGTATGAAAAAGTCAGATATCGAGGAAATCGTGCAACTTATATTGGTTAAATGTCTGTTTATCGAAAAAATTTGCAAATGTAAAATGTAACATCCTACATTTAATGTATTTCGCGCTCCTAAAGCAGCCCAAATAAAACAGGAAACAATTATTTTTTTGCGTTTATGACGGACCATTTTGATATCATATTTCCCAGTGTGCCCCTTTCTGTACTTGATATGAACAGCTGCCCGGCAGACTGGACCGAAAGTGTTTTAAGGTCAGCAACATCGTCCTTAAAGTATTCTTTTCCAAAGGGAGAAGTTCTCCGTGGGAAACTACTTCTAAAAAAATACCATATTGAACTGATCCAGCTCCGTACGGAAGAAGCTGTCAGCCTTCGGTTTAAGGTAGACCAGGATAGGTTGTTCCTTTTATTTACGATACAGGGAAATCTCAGATTTTTGACTGGCGAAGGTACTGAAGTTATCACGGCCACCGAGAGCAGCTTTTACCCTTCACATAGCAGACAAGAGATATATGATGCGGATATCATGAAAGGATCTGTAGTGAAAGTGCTGGTTATTTCCTTTGATCCCCAGTGGGCAGAAAGAATTGTTCGTCCCTACAGGATGTTATGGGAAGCGTTAAGGGAAATTGCACGTTCCGACAGGCAGTTCAGTATCCTGCCGAGACTGAGGATCGGGAGAATGCTGAGAAAAGAACTCGATGAAATACTGGATTTCAATGATCAGAACATCGCGATCGTCAAGCTCAAAATGCGCAAAAAGATCGCGATGGTCTTAAAATGCTACCATGAAATGCTGGTCATCTCCGGACTGGACAGGATCTATCTGGCTGGATTATATATATTGAAAAATTTTACAGATCCAGAAATTGATATCCAGTCACAGCTAAAGGATCTACCGATGAGTGATAAAACTTTTCGCAGAAAGTTCAGGGTCATATTTGGAACAACACCCTATGACTATTGTGTCAGGCTCCGAATGGAAAAAGCCTGGAAGCTCATCAATGAACAGGGGCTGGCCAAAAAAGAAGTATGTTCCATGGTCGGCTACACGGATCTTGGCAGCTTTTCACGCACCTATCGCAGCTATTACAGAAATGAAGGACACCGCTAAACTCGTCTAAATCATTTCTAATGTATCTCTTTTGTTACCAAAAAAGGGAATAAACGGACATTTTTGATAAAAATCGGCCAAAAGTTGTCGGTTTTTTCCTTTTCTGTCCATTTCCGAAGCCTGAACTTTGTATTAAAGGTTTCTACCAGCTATTTTCTAGGAGAACATATCTCAGGAGATGCAAAAATAAAAGTATAAAAGATATACTATGAACAGGACTACAATAATAGCGAGAAGTAAGACAACAGATCGCTCAATGAGGATCGCGGAGCTGTTCCGTATGATACCGATATGGCAGGGGATTCGCACCACTGCGATATTTGGAGTGGTTCCGCCCAAAGTTCATGTTCGGAGAATATGGTACGCCAATAAATTTGCGCTGTTCACGGTTTATACGGCCCATTGGTTTCAAGGAGACCGGTAGGCCAATAAACAGGATCCCTCAACCGCATAACTGTGAGGCAAAACCGGAGTGCACAAACAATAACAGTATTATAAACTAAAGTTCGCACTCATCTTCAAGTGCATAATTTGCCTTATGGTTACTTTAAAAAACAACGGGCTACGTGCCTGTATAGCTTTAATGGTTATATTATTTGGTGTTTTCGTGGCTGTAAAAGCGATGGAAAGAAAAGAAGAAGTAAAAGCAGAGCCAAAGAGTCTGGTGAATCAGACCTGGTATTTTAACGGAACATCCAGTGACGATCCCACTGATGAATCCCTCTATGTTACCACGCCTCCATCGGATGGATGCATTACGCCATATCAAAAAATATGTGAAGTTCAGGCACCGGACGATGGTAACGGTCATCCGGACATGGATGCACCTGTTGGCAGCCAGACAGTTCGTGACCAGATAAATGCTGCGCAAGCCTCTCTGTCAAATCCCGGAGGACCATCGACCAATAGTACCGTGACTGCATTTAGGAAGAACTGATAGAAACTCTCCCAAATGAACAGATATAACGACTATGCGATGCCGCATAGTCGTTATTGATTACCGCGGGTTTTGCTCCATTCCGCTCATGGCTATAATTTCCTCCGGTATCGGATAACAATATAAGGCGTTATTTGGTAATAGTTCATACTGAATAATGTGTCCCTCTTTCTTAATTTTCCGTTTTAATATAATCCCTGCACGGTCAAATCTATTTCTTCTTCGGATATCCATCCATCTTACCCCTTTATATATCAGCTCCTTCCTTCTTTCCTCGAAGATTTTCGTCAATAGCTCAGATCTGTCCATTGCCGGAATAGCCATATACGTATCCTTTTTCCATCTGTTCTTTAATAAGGTGTTGAGGTAGACAAGGGACCCGGTGATATTATTTCTCCTAGCAAGGCACTCCGCTTTTGTAAGATAAAGTTCACCTACTGAAAGTCCTGCAAAAAAAGCAGCGGGTTCGCCGGTGTAAAACCCTTTAAAGGTAACGGTACCGGATCCATTTTTTGTAAATAGAATAGATTTTCGCAGATCATCGTCCGCATAGGATTCGAATAAGAGCGAATCAACAAAAGTACCATCGGTCTGCAGTAGTTGCCATCCTGTTGTAGCCTCAGCCAAATACATCATCTCGGTATTGTTTATCTTAAACGGATAAGTCGCCGACGCGTCCAGAGTTCCGTAATCCAATATCTCATTATAGAAATACAATGCACTATCGGCCATGTTTTCCGCATTTGGATAATCGGCCATCGATAGAAAAACCCTTGATAATGCGGCGTAGGCGGCACCTTTTGTTGCCCGTGTCTTATAGGCTGATTTTTCGGGCAGATAGTATGCGGCATTTCTCAGGTCAGCAATGAGCCTATCGTAAGTTGCCGACAATGTGGCCCGCTGGATCTTTTCGGTAATATCCGCAGAGTATTTCAGGGGTAGCCCCGGCAGTTCTCCATTTTCATCAGCACTGTAGGGCAAGCAATATAGCTGGGTGAGATAAAACAGGTAAAATCCCCTCAAAAAGCTCGCTTCTCCAAAAATGTGCCGGAAAGATGTCATATCATTACGCGGAACACGCTCTATATTCTCCAGTACAACATTAGATACCATTATTGCCTCATATGGCTTCGTCCAGCTCGAAAGATCCGTAGCTGTTACTTCTGCTCCCCATACGTAAGCCTGCTGCAGATAAGGCGGTGCACTCGCCAGCTGAGGTTCATCGATATAATAATCATCGGTACCAGTCTCGGTCATGCCTGGATAATTCTGGTTTATTATCGCCTCATTATCTAGAAGCGCCCTAAGATCTTCCAATGTTTCAGGAGTTGATAAACGGTAATCGGACTTTGCGTCCAAAAAACGGTTGCATGACGAAAAAGTTATCAATATCAGCAATAAAGAATATGCTGTTGTTAAAGTTGCTTCTTTTCTCATATCAAAAATTTAAATTGCCCCCGACAGTATAAGTCCGTGATGGTGGCATGAAGGAATAATCGGGATCGAGGGCTGTATCGGCGGCTTTCCACAACAGGCCAACATTATAGACATTCATATAGAGATTTAATTTTCTCTGACTGGATTTCCCCAATTTCAGCGCATATGAAAGCTGTATATCCTGCAAACGCACCAGATCCCCTTTTTGGATATTGGGCTCAGATGAGGCGTAAAAGCGGTCCCTTGATGAATTCGCGGGGTAAACCATGGAAGGAACAGTGGTGATTTTTTCGTCCCCCGGCTGTTGCCACCGTCTTTCATAATCCGCATGGGATACCCAGGAATTGAACAGGTTGGTATACATGATCGTTTCTTTCTGGAAATAGTGTCCCGCCTTAAATTGGAGATTAAAAGATAATCCGAGATCCCTGTACCTAAATGCATTTCTAAAAGATCCGTACCATGGAGGAAGGCCTGTTCCGAAATAATGGAATTCAGATAGGGGCGGATTCAATAACTGGGCATATGACTTCGACTCTTCTCCATCCAGAAAGCCTATAGGATCTCCACTTGCAGGATCCAGTCGGGAAAATCTATAGGCAAATACCGGATAGAGGGAATAATCCTGAATGGGGTTCATCGACCGTCCGGTATTGGTCACATATTGGGAAGAAACCATCGGAGCGCCATAGTAGCTGATTAACCTGTTGGTATTCCACGAAACAAGCAACTGACCGTTCCATCCCCAGTTTACCCGGTCGGCCCTTCCCCCCAGCTGCAGGTCAAATCCTTTGGAACCCAGTACGCCGATATTTTTGGTCATGGTGAAAAAACCGTGTGTTGGATCAATGTTATCCGGGGAAAGGAGGTCTGTTGACCGCTTCCAGTAATAATCAAAATCCACACTTATTGAATTATTGAACAAAGAGAACGAAAGGCCAAGATTGGTCTGCCTGACCTTCTCCCATTTCAAATCGGCGTTCGGCAGGGAGGTTACCCGTGCCCTGGCCAGATCTGAGGTCCATGTTATCGAACGCTGCTGATATTCGATCAGCGGTAGTCCGGAAGCCACACCTCCTGAATTTCCGCCAAAACCATACGTAAATGAAAATTTAAGCTTGTCGACCCATTTCAGGGCATCCATGAATTTCTCCCTGTCCACGATCCATGACAATCCGGAAGACCACAGGGGATTCCACCGGTCATTGGTGTTGACACCAAAAAGGTTTGCAGCATCTTTTCGTGCAGATAAGCTCGCTGTATATCTACCTAGATAGGTATATGATGCATTAAAATAGGTAGAAACAAAACGGTTCAGCAATTTATCTGTTGATTCATAAGAGGGGATTCTTGTATCGGCAGAAAGCCCGTCATAGATCGGTTTTGGTGATGCGTAGTCCACCAGCTGGAAAATCTGCTTTTCACTGTTATAACCATAATATCCCCAGGATCTCCCATTATCCGATCTTGAGGAAAGTTCACCTCCCAATATTGCGGCGACATGATGATCGCCAAACTGCCTGTCAAAATTCAGCTGGCCACGGAGCCGGTGGCTGACCATGGACTGCTTGTTCATCTTAATGATATCTCCCAAAGGTATTGCATACGCGGGCACACCGTTTTCTATTCTGGTATACCTGTTGATCAGATTGCGGGTATAATATGACTCCTGTGAATAGTTGGTCGTCCCGAGCCCTTGCTGATTCTCATAATTATAGAGCACACCGACTTGAAGTCCGTTAATTAGTCTGTAATTTAAATCCAGCCCAAGTTGAAGATGCCTGCTTTCTCCATCAATTTGCGAGGCTCCTATTTCCTCATAGGGTGTATAACTCCAGTCCTGAAGCAGTCCGTTTCCCACGGTATCCACATATGTACTGTTCAATTGATAGGGGACCGATAGCGGGGAACCCTTCTGGTCAAATAGTCTTGCATAAGGATAGAGCCGTGTCTTTCCCCCACTGATTGCAATGGGATTATTGACAAAGCCTGCGCTGGATTTCGTATTACTGTTGGTAAATGCCATCAGGGGCCGGACCGTTAAGGAAGCTGTCGGCCTGAAATCACCCTCCCAACGTACATTTAGTTTGTCATTACGGCTTCCTACCTGCTGGGGGAAAGCCAGCTGATAACCAAGAGCCACGCGTGAAATATTGTCCTTGCCACCAAAACTGTAGTTCATGTTTAACTGGCTTGTCACAGAAGGACGGTAAAATTTTTCACCTAGATCTTTTCGATAATCTTGGTTTCTATAGTTTTCTATCTGGGCCATTGCATCATTTATATCAGTCTTCCCTAGAGAAACCTGCTCGAGCAGACTCACTACCGGCGAGAAAACCAGTGTTTTTCTGTTCCTGTTTGCCAACGCATTTTTATAGAATCCCTTATCATAAAGGAAAAGTTCGACATCAATAAAATCACTGCTCGACATTATGGGAGCATAGAAGAGATCCGGTTTTTCCCCGACTATGGTATTAAAGGCGGCTTCCAGCCTGCCGTTCTGAGCGGGCTTTTTTAGATTGATCACGATCACACCGTTGGCAGCCCTCGCCCCGTAGATCGAAGTAGCTGCAGCATCTTTGAGAATATTTACAGATGCGACCTCCGCAGGATTGATATTGGAAATATCGCCTTCATAGGGGAAATTGTCGACTACGATCAGCGGCTGGGAAAGGCCGCTTGACAAGGTATTTATCCCACGTATGTTCACCTGTGGAGATCCGGTCCGGTTGTCAAACTGCAGACCGCTTGAAAGCCCTTCGATCTGTTGCAGCACATTGGTCGAAACCCTCCGGTTCAACAGTTTTTCATCAAGGACAACAAAACTGCCCGTAGCACGCTCTTTCGGAATCTTCTGATATCCCGTATTGATGGTCACTTCTTCGAGCATTCGGTTTTCCTGCTGTAATATTATTTCTATGGTGGGGATTTTGCTCTTTAACAAGGTATCTATAGGAGTATAGCCCTGAAGGCGTACTGACAGCTTAACGCTATCCGAAGAGCTTATGTAGGTGAATCTCCCATCCTTATCTGTCGCAACAGAGATGAAATTATTTCTGTCAGATATTGTAGCACCGTGCAAAGCCATTTTGTTCCGGTCCACGACACGCCCTTTGACAATATGTTGGCCCAGACTTATCTTTGTCAGGAAAATAAAAATCAATATGATAGAGGTATTTTTCATAGGTGATCTCTCCTCTCTTCTGATGGGATGGAAAAACTTTCATCCAACAGATTCATATTGGTCATGATCTTCACTATCCCCGAACTGCTTATCCAGACGTATAATGGATAAGCGGAAGCGCCAAAGAGATTGTACAGATAATCATCATAAATGATCGATTCAAACTCTTTCATCCCGAACTGGAGATATTTTTTGTCGCTGTAGAATTTTCTAAAGGCACCAATGTCATTCCACTTTGGTAAATTATTTACCATAACGACATGGATACGGTCTTTATAGCGCTCTTTGGCCTTTGTTATTGCGGCCTGGTCAAGGAGACAGGAAGAGCAGCCTATATACCAAAAATCAAGAATAAGTAATTTCCCTTTGTACATAGAAAGATCCCTGCTCACGGTGTCTCCACCGGAAAAGAAAAGATGCTTTCTGATCCAAAAATCCTCCGGTAATCCGCTACCTATGGATAGCTTTATTTCAGTGTCTACCCTCGCATCAGTCCGCTCTCCAGCGGACTGTGCCCGGGCATTACTAAACATTATGAAACAAAATACCGGTAATAAAAATACCTGCCGGACATATACCGGTTTATGTCTTAATATGGCAGGCGTTATAGATAGACATAGGGATATATAGTATATTATATAAACGCACAGGCGCTCCATGTAGCTGTAAAATAGCTTCATCTGTAAATAGGTTTATAACGTTCATAACTGTGTTATTTAAATTTGAACCTATTACGGGGCGCCCATCGTATAAGGTTTCTGGGATGCCAAAAAGGCTTGCAGTCCTATTCAGGGGCAGTAATAATATTTTTGAGGAATTGCTTTTTAATCATGCTCGTCTTGGTTATGCGAGCCTCGGAAAAAATGGCTGGGTCTTACATGCCATTGTTCTTTGGTGACAGCCAGGAAAATGGACTTACAGTAAGACCCATACCATTTCGAGCCATAAAGATATGGACTCTAATGGATATGGGCATAACCTTACTGCCTCGCCTTCCTGGCTGTCAAACTGTGAACTACGAGACTCTTTAGTTATTGCCTGCCTCATTTAAATTGTTTAAAATGAGGTGTTTATAACTTCTATATTTTCGAATATGAAACAAATATAACAAAAAGCATTGATTGATAGAAATAATTTTCATTCGATAAGTTAATATTAACATTCGATCACTTCTTAGTTTTTCCTTCTTGGTACTCCATATTTGTCTTATGAGTTTTCATTTAGGTAAGAAGGTCGAAGAAATTGCAAAATCCAAAGGATATTCCCAAACTGCGCTTGGGAAGAGAGTGAACATGTCGAAGCCGGGAATCGCAAGCATGTATAAAAGAAGTGGCATCGATACAGATTTGTTAATAAAACTCACTGAAGTTCTCGATTATGATTTCTTTAAACATGTGTATGAAAATGAATCGATGACAAAGTATAAGGAAGAGGAGTTGGCGCCGCTAAAATCAAAAGTTGAACATTTAGATAGCGAGAATATGCTTTTAAAGAATCTTGTTTTGAAGAATGATCAAATTACCGAATTGCAATTTAAACATATTGCGGAATTGGAAGAAAAGCTGTTGAGACAAAAATAATATTTAGTTCTGGTCCTTATCAAATAGATTTATAAAAGCCACCTAAAAGGTGGCTTTGTTTGTTATTTAACACTACTTATTTTAAAAAGCTAAACTCCCTATATACGGGATCAGTATAGACGTAATGTTAATTTAGATTTAATGTATAAGCATTCCTAAATTTATTGGTCGGTAGATCGAACCAATCTTTTATCCGCATTGCCATCTTTTGGAGAAGCGTTCTCCCAAATCATTTCCTTGCTGTTCAATTTTTTTATGCGATACTGTTCCGTATAGATTTTATTTTTATCATAAAGTGTCACTAAAGTCTTATCATTGCTCAATACATAGGTTCTGTAGATTGCAGTATCCCGATGTTCAAGCGCATTGTAGATGTTTTTGACACAGGTCATGTCCGAGTTGAATTTGTACGTAACGAAACCATCGTAGACAAAAGTAGGATTATCATTTGCAACTGTCCATTTGCCGATAAGGTTATCAATGGCGATCTTCTCATCTTTTTTGCATGAGTTCAGAACAAGAACAACTATGGCTGGAATTAAGACTTTGTAAATTTCTTTCATAACTAACGTTTAGGTTATTTAATATTGATATATCAAAAGAACGATTTTTTTACACTATGCTATAATGCAATTACCGATATATGTCACAGCTAAAATAGAAGTTACAAAAGCTCCCATTATAAGCGCATTAAAATTGGAACATACCATCCCATTGTCACCACTTAAGCGGCCAAAAGGCAAGACGGCACAATTGGGTCAAGGGCGCCAGCGAGGGATGCGTGCGTAGGGGCGTTTAGTATACCCTTGACCTTTGTGCCATCGTGGGTAAATTTGCATAAGCGGTAACGATGGATATCCATATCTCCGGTAATATGTAACAGTAGATATGTGTTTATATCTATTACTGTATATAAGTTTCTGTTTATATTCAGTAAACCATATATCTATCTACATTTACTGAGAAAATTAGATGTATCGGTTCGGGAAAGCAAGATCAGTGATTCTGCGGATGATTTTCTTTACATCCGCCCGATTATTATACAACGTCACTTCAATCAGAATTAAGGAGAAGAGTCTTTTATCTCCGCTGTCCCCGTTTTTTCTTTTTGCGCTTCCTTTTTCTTTCTTCTTCATCAGTGACCGTACTCTGTCCGCCAAATTCCTGAACGGGACCAAGAAGCACATCCAAAAGTCCCGGACCATTTTTGACAAATGAGGAAAATATATCGCCAAGTATGGTAGACCTGTCCTGAGCAGAGTTAGAAAGCAGCCTATCTGTCCAGCCATCTTCCATTTTTGGGATAGTCCCTCTTTCCAGAAGCCTGTCAAAGGTATGAAGCCGTGCCTTCTGTTCCGCATTACCATTTTTCATGATATTCGCATATTGCAAAGTTTCTTTCAGTTCTCTATCAGAACCAAACATCCTGTCAAAGACAGTTTCACCGCACTGCTTAAAGGCCATCTGGTCAAACTCCCCGAGCTTTTTGGAATGTTCCACATTCTTCCCCCGTGATTTGTTCTGAGGGCTCAGTTTGATACGGTTAGTAATGTCCTTTCGGCTTACAATGACCTGAATGTGCATCTGTGGGCCTTCCTTGCGCTGCCCCACTTTTCTCGTACCATTCTTGGTCTCCTTGTCCTTGTGGCTATAGTAGCGGTAGTTTTCCAGTTTGGCGAACCATAACAAGTCTTTATTGTTTTCTATTCCGGGGCGTTTAAAATTGCGGGCATATTCATCCATGATCCGTGCCGCATATTCCTTTAATTTTTCTTTTGCACCGTCCTCACCATAAGTAGCGAGCAAGAAATCAATCTCTTTTCTGCTGGGACTGATATTGAGCAGGAAGAACTTACTGTCCTCCCTGCCCAGTTTGGCAATATTGCCATCAATCCCGATGCGCACTTCATGGGGTTTAATATCGCTCCGTCCACCATTGAACCAGCATTCCTGTTTTTTATTAACGGCTAGGCGGTTTTCTTTTTCCAGATAGGCAACAAGATCGCTAAAACTACCTTTGTTGTTTCCTGTTTCGGAATCCGTGATATTGATATACATAGCGGCTAAAGCTTATCCAGTGCTTCCCTGACCTGTCTTGCCAGTTCCTCTTTTTTTGCGGCAGATACTGGCCGGCCCAGTGTTTCCCGCTGGACAATATAATGTTCCAGGATCCTTCTGAAACCATCTTTTAATTCCTGCCTCTGTGTAATGCCCAGAAATATCTTTTTAAGGGCTTTATCCAGACTCCCGAGATATTCCGTATTCGCTTTCAGAAATTCAGATGCCTGCTGCTGTTCATCGGAAATCAGATCAATTAAACTGGATTGCTGTTTGGTGACAGCGCCAAGTTCGTCCAGCATGGAATACAGGGGAACCAATAGGTCGGTCTCCTGTTTTCGGATAAAGGAAAGTATACGGCTTACCCCGCTGGAGAGTTCTTTTTTCAGCACCTCATCATTCTGGTCAGCAGGATCTTTCTTGCTCCTGTAAAAATAATCGACCATCTCCATTACCAATTGCCGCTTGGTCCTGCCCAGTTTACGGGAGAGCAGTGCCAGACGGCTATCCACTTCTACCGGGAAGCGGACTGACCGTGTGTTTTCATCCTGTTTAGCCATTACGATCGGAATTATTGTCGATGATAAACCGGAACCTGCTGTCCTTTGTCGGATGCCAGGAAGGAATGTAATCCACATATCCATAAAGGATGAGATCGGAAAGGCATTTATGATAGGTCGCAATGGACTTTATATGGGAAAAATGCATCAGCTTTTTACGGCTGGAATGAAAGAAATCCCAGGGACGTTCTTTCTGGTGATAATAGAACATTGCCAGGAGCAGTCCGATATGCGATGGAAGCAATCTGCTATCTTTCGCAGTTTGTTCCAAATATGAGCTGAAGTAATGATCCTGCATACTGTTATCCATTGCCATTACCGCCTTCCATCATTTTATCGACATCGCTGCTGCGATAGTACATACTGCCCCCGATCTTTTTAAAGGAGAGGATGCCTGTTACCCGCAAGTTCTGCAAGGTTCCGGGAGAAATGTCCAATTTCTTTCTGACTTCCCTGCTTCGGAGCCATTCCTTGTCTCCGCTGTTCCCCGAGTTTTCTCGTTGTAGGACTTGTGTGATCTCTTCTAACAGTTCTTTTTTGAACTGCTGTAAGTCTTCTTTTGTCAGGATGTTAAATACCATAGCATACCAATTTTGTGAATAATATGGGCGTGGCTTCTCTGCCTTGCTGCTAGCACAAAATTGGATGCCGAAGGAGCAATATGGATGACCATTGGACTCCGTTGGTCATGTTCAACATTCGAACAGGATAGCTATTATGCCTATTTGATGGGGATTATCTGGAACGGTTTTTTGTCATCGGGGATTTTGACGCCTTTCATGGAATCTTTTGGATCTTTCTGTACAAAATAATTCCGGACGGTATTGACCGGTATATCCCTGCCATTGTAGACGAAATATTTCGATATCATTTTGTAATAAGGGCTTTCGTGGTCGCTAACCAGTAACTTTCTCCCACTGGGAAGCGTCAGGTTTTTCATCTGTTGGAGCAGGTCGATAAAAGTGGAAAGATGCTCGTCCTGTACCATCGGTTTGACGGATACCTCGTATTTTTCAAGATCGGCCAGTTTGTTTCTCAGAATTTCGAGTTCTGACTGCAATCCCGAGATCTGTTCATCCTTTTCCTTAATCAGCAGATCATTTGGCCTTATGTTCCATTTGTCTCGTGGAGCGAGAAAATCCAAAAATTCATTCAGTTTTCTGATGTTAGAAATATGGAGGGAATGCTTTGAGGAGAATGGATCCTGTCCCTTAAAATAATCAATCCTATCGGAAACAATATGCCACACATGGGAAAAGAAATCTTTTTCCGAGCGGTTTCCGCCGGAAAGGTAATAATCCAGATGGTACTGATAATAATCTTGAAATACATTCTCTTCCAGATCATAGACCTTCAAAAGAAAATGATTGTCTTCATACCCTATTTTGAGGCCCAAAATGTTTCCTAGTTCAAAAGCGTGCGGATTTAAGTCAAATGCTTTTCTTGCTTTAAAGTAAGTTGCTGTCATATAACGAATTTAATAAAATCATCACAATGGATGTGAATCAATTTTTTGGATATGAATATTATTATTTGAGGTTACTCAACTAATAGTGAACAATGATTAAATTTGGTAAACTTCCAATATTATGCATGATTTAGATAGATTGAAAACTTTGATCGGACTGTACCAGAAGGAGGCTAAGGACCTAAAAAAGTTTATTTCTACCTGCCTTAACGATTGGGATTATATGATAGCAGATCATTATGCACAGAGGCTGGGGCAGGTCAATAGGGAGTTACAGATATTGCAGACAATTCTTGATCCCAACTATGGCGATAAACAGATCCTGATTAGACAGATTGCCCATTATAAAAAGAATCGCTCATTGCCGGGCCAAAAAGATTTAAGGGAGCTTTACGGACGGTGGATAAGAGACGCTGAAGAAAAATTGAAGTGGCTGAACAACCTTACTGTCCCAGAATCTCCATTTTCAAAGACTTTGGAGGAAATACTGGAAAAATTGACGCGAAAGGAAGTTCGCAAAGTCGTACTGATGCTCAATAGTGAACATGATCTTGGGATCATAATTACCAGAGGGAGAAAGTTAATGCTACGTATTCCTAAAATAAAAACTCTAAGAAGCAAATCTGCGATCTGGGATTATCAGATAGATCTACTAGAGAAAGTGGGTTTCCAATGGGACTCAAAAGAAACGTTGTTGTCTCTGGAATTGGAACCTAACAACTCAACCAAACCGGTTATGGAATACCTGTCAAGGATTGTGTTCAAAGTTTTCACGTTTGAGGAGATGAAAGGAAAAAGCTATATCAGTTATTGCTAAAAGACTGCTTATATTCAGATAGCCAGATATATATTTATCTATATTGCTAGCACATTGGATATATAGCCTATGGATTTGTTTGCCTAGCGTATACAATCATTCTAAGTATACTGTCCGGTATACTAAAAAGAGACTTAATGCTATCATTAAGCGAAGAGAGTATCCCCGGAGGATACTCTAAACCCCATTTGCAGGACATGGGGCAAGAAAAGTAGGGCTCTGCCCAACTTCTGCTTGCTCCGATGTCTTGTCCTGGCATAGGTTTACAGATGGTCTAATACGGTTCTTACTTTACAGGAAAAATTTAGACTGAAGAGATTAAACCAGGTTCAGAAGAATATCCACAATCTAAATCTTAGTAAACAGGAATTTGAGAAGCTTATACAGCGCTGTCTACCCCAAACTTAAAAATGTGTTGTACAGAAAATTTTGGTTTACAAAACTATATATACGCCTTTTAATGTGTTTATTCTATTAATTTTTTTAACTTCGCGAAATATTATTAAAAGCTAAAAATAGCTAATTTGATTTTTTTGTTTGTAGTGGTGATTCAATTATGGATGAAATTACCGATTTATTAGGAATAGTATTGATTTAAGGGAGAACAAATTTTATATTTCAAATGAATAAAATCTGTTTTATAGAAAGTTTTTGCGAAATATATTTTCCTCTTGTTAACTCAGTGTTATTTTTTGGTAGTTCGCTTAAACATAAAGGTATCTCAAATGATTTAGATCTGTTACTAATAGATGAAAATATTCAATATGTTTCAAGGCAGACTATATTCTATAGAGAGAAGTATGTAAGTGTTATTAAACTACCATACTACCAATTAATTAGTATTCTTTCGGAGGACTATGAAGACGGGATATTGAGAAACATATTTGAATCGGGCTATATTGTTAAAGACAGTAATCGAATGTTAACCATTTCTAAAAATTTAATAAAGAACCATTATCCGGAACGAGATCAGTTGATCAGAAAAGAGACGTTAAATTGTATAAACAAAATACAAGACCTGCGCATTGGGTTAGAAAACGAACATAGATCAAAATTTGAAAAATATATTATTCTTAACGAATTAATTTCGAATTTAATGAAGTTCATGGCATTAAATGATGGTAAACTTCATTTGAAAGACGGAAAGCACCTTGTAAGGTACCTCGAGAAATTTCATCCTTTTCACTGCAAAATATTAAATGACTATACAGAGAAAATAATAGGTCCCTTAACCGAATCAAATATTAATGAATTTGGCAATGTTTTAAATATTTTTGGTATACCAATAGTAAATTCATATAGTAACGAAAATATAGAATCAATATACTTTCTAGGTGAAACAATAACACTTTTTATAGAGAATTTTCATGATTTTAATCAGGCTGTAGAATTATATTGGGTACTAGTACAAAAATACAGACCTGACAAAATCTATTTTTATAATATTGGGATTAATTATATCGAAAATGAAGGCACATATTTCGTCGTAAGCGGTCTAAAAGAAGCTGATATCAATTCAATCCGAGCTGGTATTTTAAAACAATTTCATCAATATAAAGTCTATTTTCCCTACAACCCACTTTTGGCTAAAAATGTAATTAAATCAGGTGGGCGAGGCAATTTAGAAATCTTTGAAAAAGTATTTGAAACCTTTCAACATGAAGTGATCCATCTAACTGAGGTGTATTGCGAGGAGCATATTCTGTTGATCTGCGATTTTTTGGAGAATTTTGAACACCTAAGCGTTAAAATTCAAGACTTTTTAATAAATAAACGTCTTGAATTAGAGCTTTCGGGAGATCCCTTAGCTTTAAATGTGAAAAAAAAGCAAATAGAATTAGATCTGCGAAATCATATAGAAAATTATTTAAGAAAATATGATTTAAAAGTACTGCATAACCGAGATCGAAAAAAACTCTTTTCTGAGGGTCAATTAGAAGCAATCTTGAAAATTGACGATATTTTTCTGCTGCAATTTATAGATAGAATTTTTTCTTTACGTTTTATAAAAGAAAATGAGAAGATAGTCTTCTTTTTATTCTATGAAACACTAACAAGGAAATCAACCTCTGCTTATACTATCTAACACTTACAATCTTATGTTTAATAGTTTCCCCCATTTCAATCAACTGGACGCAAAAGACTGTGGTCCGGCCTGTATACAGATCGTTGCAAGACATTATGGAAAATTTTTCGACTTGGATTATTTAAGAGAAATAACTAATGTCAGTAAAGAAGGAACTTCAGTATATAATTTATGTGAATCGTCTGAGGCAATAGGGCTCAAATCCATGCCAATTCGGACTTCATTTACGAATTTTAGAGAAAAAGTTCCATTACCTTGTATAATTCATTGGCGTGGCTATCATTACATTGTCGTCTATAAAATTACAAAGAATTATGTTTATGTTTCTGATCCTGCAATTGGATTGATGAAATATACCATTCGAGAATTTGTAAAAGGATGGTTAAAAAAGGATGATAAATCCAAACAGTTTAAAACAGGAATATTAATTGCTTTAGAGCCGACTGATGCTTTCAATGATGTTAAAGCGTCAAGGGAAACACCTAGTTTTATATATATATTTAACTATCTAATACTTCAGCTTTCCCCTTATAAGAGACAGTGTCTTCAATTGTTATTTGTAATATTTTTAATTACAATAATACGTTCTGTTTTTCCTATCATTACTCAATCTATAGTTGACACAGGTATCGTTGCCAAAGATCTCAACTTTATTACTCTGCTTTCAGCTGCGACCGTCATACTTGTTATAAGTTCAAGCATAGGTACTTGGATAAGCCAATCTTTGAATATGCATATTGCCGCAAGGATTAAGATTTCACTATTATCCAATTATATTTTGAAATTATTCAAATTACCGGTTACATTTTTTGAAAATAAATTAGTTGGAGATGTTTTACAGCGATCTATGGATTATGAAAGACTCCAAAATTTTATAATGAATTCCGCTTTTGGAATAATTCTTTCATTGCTCAATATTATAGTGTTCGGATCGATACTATATTTCTATACTCCCAGCTTGAGTATAATTTTTCTATTTGGGTCAATACTTTATATTTTGTGGACATTTCTATTCTGGAATGTGAGAAAAAAAATGGATATAAGATATTTTGATTTGTTAGCAAAGAATAATAGTCATTGGATAGAGACTTTGACAAATATCCAAGATATAAAACTAAACAATTACGAAAAAGGTAAAAGATGGAAATGGGAAAAATTACAAATTAAGCTTTATGAAACTAATATTAAGCTTTTAAATGTTAGCCAAATTGAAAAAATAGGTGGTGATTTAATTAATACATTAAAAGATGTTATACTGACATATTTTACAGCATACCTCGTTATAACAGGAGAAATGACAATAGGTATGATGGTCGCAATTCAATTTATCCTTGGTCAGTTACGAGCTCCCCTTGCTGAAGTCATCCAATTTATTACATCTTATCAATCTGCTTATATAAGTTTCATAAGGATGAATGAGGTAAACCAAATCCGAGAAGAACAGGATCCAGAAATTCTAAATAATTTATTTTTTCCATTAAATAAGGAGCTTATCGTAAACAATTTAAGCTATCGGTATACAGGTCAAAATTCGCCCGTTCTCCTAAATCTATCATTTGTTGTTCCAGAGGGAAAGTTTACTGCAATAGTGGGTGAAAGTGGAAGTGGAAAATCTACGCTACTCAAAATTCTAACACGACTATATGAGCCATCTGCGGGAGAATATCTTTTAGGAAAGGCTAATATTAGCAATGTAAGTCTAAAGTTATGGCGAGACAATATTGGTGTAGTGAGTCAAGAATGTAGCATGTTTAATGACAGTATCCGTAACAATATAATATTAGACCTAGAGTTTGATAATGATAAGTTCTATAAAGCCGTTTCTTGTTCCAATATTTTACCTGATGTGGAAAGAATGCCGAAAGGTTTTAACACAATGATTGGGGAAAATGGAAAAGGTTTGAGCCAAGGACAAAAACAGCGAATTATGATTGCAAGAGCTCTGTATAGAGAGCCCGATTACCTTTTCTTTGACGAAGCTACCAACGGACTGGACTCCATTAACGAAGTTAAGGTTCTTTCAAATATAAACCAATTCTATCCTGGAAAGACCATAATAATAGTTGCTCACCGGTTGTCGACTATCAAGTCGGCTGATCAAATTATTGTTTTGAATAAAGGGACTATAGTGGAAATAGGTAAACACGAAATCCTGTTAAATAATAAGAGATATTATTCTCAATTATATAATACACAGATGCATAATTTTTATGAAAAGTAATACTGGACACTCCGAAGAATTTAGGCATATTTTAGGAAAATTTCCCAAGAAGACAAATCGTATTTTAGCGGTTATACTTTCTTTTATTGTTGTAATATTGGCTATCCTGCTATGGGTAATTAGATCTCCTGAAATTTTAATGGCGAAGGTACAGGTATCTGCTGAAAAAGCCCCCATAATTATAATTTCTGAAAATGAAGGACGGATACAACTTTTAAATTTTCCGCAAAAAAAACTAGTTAGCAAAGGAAGGGATTTGGCTATTATTGAGAACGGTGGTGACTATATAGAAATTCTTAGACTTAGGGATTCATTACTAAAATACCAAAAAGAAATTTTTGATTTGAAATATTCAACACTTGATTTTGCTTTAGGCTATAATTTAGGAGAAGTCCAGTCACAATATTTTGAGTTTATAAATACTTTATTTGATCTTGAAAATATTCAAAACCAAAACGAATATGATATAAAAGTAAGTTTACTTGAAAAACAAATTAAAGAATCAAAGAATTATGTAGCAGGTTTGGGAGGACTTTCTAAGATTAAAAAGAGACAAATAAATATTATTAGGGAAAAATTAGATGACGATTCAGTCCTTTATACCAAAAGTATGGTGTTGAAAGAAGACTACCAAAATGTAATGATAAGCTACTTAAAAGAGAACGAAAATTTTGAAAGAGTGCTACTTGACAGTATTCAAACCATAAAATCAATAGCAGGGCATCATAGCGATATAGCTTTATTTTCTAAACAGAAAGCCAATGCTAATTCTGTTGCACAAAGAAAGGTTCTAAACTCCTATTTGAAACTATTGTCAATTATTAAAGATTGGGAGAGAAAATATGTTATTAAATCACCAATTGAAGGAGAGATCGATATGATTGGATTTGTTTCATCCAGCCAATTTATTAAAAGAGGTGACCCTCTATTTTCAGTACTGCCTAGAGATAATAAAATCATAGCATATATCCAGGTTCCTAGTAACGGGGCGGGGAAATTGGAAGTTGGACAAAATGTTCAGATAAAATTAGATGCTTTTCCATTTCCTGAGTTTGGAAAATTAGTAGGGAAGGTTGAAAACATATCATTGATACCACAAGAATCCATGTATTTTGTTAGAGTCTCTCTGCCTGAAGGAATGAAGACAGATATGGGAAAAATTATTTCATTCGGAAGTAATATGGAGGGAGAAGCGGAGATATTGACAAAGAACAGAAGGCTTATCCATAAATTTTACGATAAAATATATGGAGCTCTAACAATGAACAATAAAATTAAAGAGAAAAAAAATGAATCAAATACCCAATAATATTGCTGATCTCACTAAAGAGATTATTAATGAAAGGCTTAGTCATTTTAATTATATTGCCCTGAATAATTATTACACTGCAAAAACAGGTGATTTGATTATTTTGTCAGCGATCTCTGAAACTACAACTTCAGTTCATATTGAGGTAATTAATAGGGGTAAAGATAAAATATTAATTTATTTTCTTCCAAGGCCTGATTTTTCGAATTTTCCAGAAGCCTTTGAATTATTTAAAAAGCTAATATTAGATGCTTGGATTTTGAAGGATAAAAATTTATTGCTTACTAATCTGAAAGTCTCCTGTCAATACCTTTTTGAGCGAAATAGTGTTAAATGTGATTTTGCCCATTATGAAAAAATGAAGTGGGAAATTTCCGTTTTATTGGAAGAATTAAGGATAATAGATTCTATCCATATTCGATTCAAGATACTGGAGAAATTAGTTTCGGTATTTGATAAAAAAATACCCGATTTTTTCATTCCTGTATTTATTGAAATGACACCTAATAAAACTCCTCTGACACATCTTATTAACAGATTAGGAACTTTGTCTTGTCTAGAGTTTTGTGAAGAAATTTATTCCTTACTATTGCCTTTTGGGGGTAGACCCTATTTACTGGAACCTAATGTTCAATATATTGATGGTCTTTCCATTGTTATCAATTCAGGTGAAGTTGACTTAAATGTGTTTTTGACTTCTATATACTTAAATGTATTGAATGAAATAAAAAGATTTACATATTATATAGAAGGCTTTTATTGGGAGAGAACAGAAAACAGAAAATATACGTTGAGTATTATTATGGGCAGCCATAGTGAACAGAAGCAAGATTTGAAGACAATTTTAGAACTGAAATTCAATCCTAGCCAGATGAAAATCTTAGCTTTTAAGGCTCATACTATTTATGATGTCTTAAATCCTTATTACCAACGAACAATAAATAGACTATCGTCATATTTACTTGATTTAAAATTTAACGAAGATTTGGAACTAAATGAGAGCATTATGCTCTCATATGCAATAGAATTTTATATATCCGCATCGTTAAAGATTGGTTTAAGCCGAGATGATTTTTTTAATCTGAATAGGGGCATTGCCAAGAAATGGAATTTACTTGTGATGAATACGGATGATTTCTTTGAGGAAGACTATGTGGCAATAAATATAATGTATGAGAAGTTTGATCGTACATATCAGCTTACAGAGAATAGTATTTCATATAATTTTGGGCGGAAATTGGAAGAATGGAGCAATCTGGATGATTCCTTTGATAGTGAAATAACCGTTATGATTAGTGATTATGAGAGGCTTAAAACAGATAAATATTTTTTAAACATACTTAGATTACTTTTTCCTCATAATAACAATACGGGTAATAATAATAGATTTATTTTTATGGAGGGACTCTTTTACAAATGCTTTGGAACCTTTGGCCTATCTATAGAAATGAAGTTATATGTAGTTTATTTAGTAAATAGATTAGCAAATGATTATTAATATAGAAGAATTAAATCAACGGATAAAGAATAGTCATATCACGGTTGAGAAACATCCAACACACGATATTTACATATATGGGTATCATAAGAATCCATTGGAGAGAATCAAAAATAATTGGAACGAATATAGTAAAATGTGTCGGGGACTAATTTTGGATAGCTCCGGAAGAATTATAGAAAGACCATTTTCTAAATTTTGGACTTTTAGAAATTATTTATCAAAAGATATAATTCTCCAAAGTGAAAATCGCGTTCTGAAACTACCAGATTCTAAACCGAAAATTTTTGAAAAATTGGATGGCACAATGGGAATTCTATATTGGATTGCTGAAGAACCTTTTATTGCAACTCAAAGATCGTTTTCGAGCATGAAAGCCTTGCGTGGAACTGAGATAATTCAAAAAAAGTACCGCGATGCATGCAAACGATTAGATAGGAAATATACTTATGTTTTTGAAATAATATATCCCGAAAACAGTTTAATCGTAGATTATGGTTCGACTGAAGATATTATTCTTATAGGGGTAATAGATAAGGAAACAGGATATTCAATTAACGAAATAGAGTCATTAGGATTTATTACAAAAACAGACTTAACTGCCAAATATTCACATATTACAAATATTAATGAATTGGAAGCTCTGAATATCCCAAATCTTGAAGGCATAGTTGTCGAATACAATGAAGGTGTAAGACTGAAGATTAAATTTCCTTGGTATAAGAAAATTCATTCAGAACTACAAAAGCTGATAAACGCGGAGTTTCAAAAATTTGAGAGTATAGCTAGGCTTAAAGAGTACTATCAATATGAAAAATTTGACTTGACCACAGAGGAGGTAATAAGCGCCTGGAAGAGAAATGAATTGGAACAATTATATACTAAGTTTACTATTAACCAAATTGATGATGGGGCTTTTATTTGGGCTGAAAATCAAATAAAAAGATATGAAAAAGAGGGAGTCGTTAATGTCCAATCTTTTCAGAAGAGTTTGGATAGCCTCCGGGTTCCAGACAATAGATTGTGGAATTGGAAAGAAAGATATCTAAAAAATTACTATGATTAAAAAAAGTGCTGGCCTAGTAATTATAAAAAACGAAAAGATCCTATTAATAAAACCTAGAGGAATTGATTCAGATAGACATTGGTCAATTCCAAAAGGATATATTGAAAGCGCTGATGAGAATATAATCCAAACAGCTATTAGGGAAACTTATGAAGAAACAGGAACTTTAATTCCCTTCGAAAAGATTAATGTTGGAAGAAGATCTCTTATAACCTATTTAGATGCTCAGAATAGATTATCAAAGATTATATTCTACTTTGTTGTTGAGATAAATGACGAAGAATATTTTCATTATACAAGTACAATAGGAGCTGGGTTAAACGAAGAGGTTGAAAAGGTGGAATTTCTCAGTTATAAAGAAATTCGTGAAAAAATTTATTACAAACAGCTTTCGGTTGTGAATTTTCTAAAAAGAGACCGTTTTAATCTTAAAGACTTACAAAATCTATTGGATGAAGGATATATAAAGAAAACTAAACATCCCAAATTTCCACTTTGGATATATAACTATACAAATAAAACCAAAACTCTTCGGAATTGGAATTACACAACACTTAACGCTCGTGGGCTAATATTGGATATCGAAGGTAAAATAATAGCAAGATCATTCGAGAAATTTTTTGAATATGATCAATTATATATTGAAATTAAAAAGATATTACCTAAACCGCAGCAATGCTTTGAAAAGTTGGATGGTGCATTAGGTATAGCCTATAAATATAATAATAGCATATTTATATCAACTAAGAGTAGTTTCAATCACTATTTGGCGATTCTAGCAAATGATATTTTGATAAACGATTATAATCAATTCAATATAATAGACGATCAACAATTTTTATTCGAGATAATAAGTAGATATTCTTTTTTTACTTTAATTAATGGTTTAGGGAAAACCAAATTGTTTTTGATCGCACCAATCACATCAAAAAATAATATTGAATATAACTTCGAATCCCCAAGAGCAATTAAAGAACAGGAATTAGAGAAAAAGGAAGAAAGTGAAGGTGTTGTCTTGATGTTGGAAGACCAAACGCGAATTAAAATTAAGACAACATATTTTAAGAAAAGATATGATGAGATTTTAAAGTTAAAGAAGACACTTTTTTTTGCTGAAGATTATAACTATCAACACAATTTATCATTCGGGGAGAGAGATTATATGTTGAGATTTCAAAATGGTTTGTTCAGTTATCTATATATGCTATATACACAAACCTCTGCGAAGGATAAGTTAAATGAATTTATTTTAAAAAACTACACAAGCTGGTTTTAATATGAATCGTAAACAAATATATTTACTTTTGAGCTTTTTAATTCCTTTTTATACGTTAGGACAAGGCTTTGGAGACACACTAACAATTGATCGCGTGTTTGAGTTATTAGAAAATTCCGAGCGAGTTAAGAGAATTAATAATTTGGCCCAAATCAAGTTGCTGCAGTTCCAAAATTTTAACGCACAATTTCTCCCCTCTGTTGACCTTGAAATAAATACTCCTTATCAGAGGTCAATTCAAGACGTTATGCAACCAGAGGGGGAAGTGTATCCAATAGAAAGATCCTATTTTAATCCTAGTACAACATTTAACATTACACAGAGATTACTCGGAACTGGGGGAGACTTGACAATTTCAAATTCACTTAGCATGTTGCGAAATATAAAATATTCGTCAACAATGTTTTCTTCAAATTGGATAAATCTATTCTATAATCAGCCAATTTTTGGTTTTAATGAGTACAAATGGAACAAAAGAAAAATGGAGATAAATAATAAGCTCGATTCAATAGAAAATCTCAAATCTAAAGTGAATCTTCGAATGGAAGTTGCTGATAGTTATTTTGCTGCTTACGGAATACAGCTAAAACATAAAATTACTTTAAAGAATATTGAAAATACGATTGAATTACTAAGTATTCTCAAAGAGCTAAAAAATCGAGGTAAGGTTTTAGACTCGGAAGTAAAACAAACTGAAATAGCATTGCAGCAAGACTATAAAAAACAAATTACCAATGAGTATGAACTAAAAAATCAAATTATGAAATTGGAAGAAATTCTTAATATCCACATTGGTAAAAACGTAAAATTTGAATCTCCAAAAGATTTCATTCTTGATATAGAGAAGAATGCAATAGAAGCTATACTTCTAAGAAATGATTTTGAGTATACAGCCCGTTTAAAGTATTTACTTGCCGCGGAAAAAATTGATAAGACAAAAAAGGAGGGCCGTGTCAATGTACAAATGCAATTAGGGATAGGTGTAAACAGTTCTAATAAAAATTGGGAAAGACTCTATGATAACCCGTTGATGAGACAAAATGCATCACTTACGGTTAAAATTCCTTTATTATCTTGGGGGACACTTAAAAATAATCAAAAAATAGCTGCGTTAGAAACGGAAAATATTCATAGAGATATGAACGAGTTAAAATTTTCTATAAAAATGGAGGCAGCTAAATATTTTAATCTAATTAATCTGAATAAAGCAAATATATCAATTGTGAAAAAGGAGGTGGATTTGCATTTATTTACAAATGATTTAATGCTAAATCAATTGAAAATAGGGAAGTGCACTGTCCTAGACTATAAAAAACAATTGGAAAATTACGAAAATTCTCTTCTCTCTTATTACAATTTGGTCAATGAGAAATATATATTAAAACTGGGGTTAGCGAGTTATTTGAATACTAAAGAAAGTCCTATGTAAAAAAAATCTTTGTGATTTCTGCCGATGGTATATAAAATATACCATCGGAGGAATAATTATTAATTCCTAAAAGGAAAAAGGGTAATATATTATCATTGGTTCACTGTATTTTTCAATATCTAATGAGGATTTAAGTAAAATACATTCATTGATTTTTTCTAGGAGTGAGCAGCTGATATCCTTAATAGTTTTATCAATTTTTAGGGGGGCGAGATTATTTAACGTTATGCCAATATTTTTATGGATATCTAGTTCTGAGATTGTTTTTGCATCTGTGAAATATACCCAATCGTAAATTCTTAATCCATTATTTTTATTTCTAATTTCAAGATTAACAATTTTAATACTGTCAATTTTGACTTTTTCATTGGTAAAAATCAAAACATCTGCTATCCCACTAAATTTATCTGTAATTTTCTTGTTTAGAGGTAAACTTAAGCGGTCTCTCACCGGATCAGGATTTATATTGCAGGCATTTTTAACATAAATAGCTTTATTAAAGCCCCAATGTCCCTTAATCATACCATATATCCGCTTCCTTATATCCTGTTTTGGAAGGGTCCCAAATTGAGCGTAACAAAAATTCGTAATTAAAACGAATTGTAAGGCTATAAAAATTTTGCGTGCAAGATTCATTTTTTTATTGTATCGTTGAATAACTAATTGAGCTATATGAATTATTCTGCAAGCCAATAATTCCCACCCTTCGGCACGCTTTTAATGTTTTCTATTAAGGAGTTTAGATCTGTTACTGAGTCACCCCAATAATAGTATCTTGAATTATCATAAATGTCCTTAGTTGCATTTGTCACGTCATAAAAATGTTCGACGAACCAGTTTAATACTTCTGTGGTTATTTTACCTCCATTTTCTATAAAACTATTAAATTCTGCTGCAAATTCATTTTCATAAGCTCCTTTTATGGATACTGACTCTTCTAAAATTCCAAGTTCTGCAAGTACTTTGGCTTCATTTATAAAGGCTTCAGCTTCCGCAAAGATATTTACTCCCGGTTTTCCATTGTCATCCAAGAATGATCCTTTCGCGAAATCTTGTCCAGCGTGTGTAAGTTCATGAGCAAGAAGTCCAACCATTAAACTAGCACTTTTGGGACCATCACCTGTCATATATGATGTATAAAGGACATTTGAATTGGCATCATATTGATTAGTATGTTCAGAAGGAACAATTGATAATTTTTCACCAGACTGGGCAATATTAGTTAGTATCATCATTCCAGTATTTGTTGATGCCATTTTTTCTAATGCTGTTTTCATTATTGAAATATCTTCTCCGTTAAAGAATTGATGGAATGATATCACACCTTTCGATATTAAAGTTTCGACAACAGCTACCGGATCAGCTCCCATTCCTGCATCGAAATCTCCACCTGAAGTTCCATCAAAATAGTCATCTAACATATATTCTCTCCAAAAATCTTGATCCTGATCTCTCCCAGGTCCATCAACCTCTCGATATACATTTGCTTCATCTAAAGTATAATGTTTTTCTGCATACCCATTTCCACCTATAAATTTTTTTGATTCAGTTTCAGAAATCGATTGGAAAAAAGTTTCTAAACCAATTAAATTTAATCTCGTTGTTCTTTTCATATCTGAATAATATCATTTATTGTAATGTAACAAATATAGCGAATTTTATCTTAATTATTTCTCTTTAGTAAATTCAATCAATATATTACATAATTATTCTTAGTTGTGTCCTGAACGATAAAAAAAATAACAAAAATCAAAAAATATAACCTAAGGATTGACTTTAATATCAAAAAAATTAATGTTATTTGTATCAGGTAATATGATCCAACAAAGTTGAATAGTTATGTAGTTATAATAAATATAAAGCAAATGAAAACATTAGTAGAGCTATGAAAGATGCGCTTAAGAATGTAGAACTTCATTTTGAAAATGGAAAAATTGCCTATAGTGAACTTAATAATATTAGATTTAAGTATCTAAGTTGTCAGCTTAAAAAAGTAAAATCAAAGTATAATTGTTGTTTGGACTTGCAAATAAAATC
>DLST01000012.1 GCA_002500745.1 Sphingobacterium sp. UBA7855
TAGTTAGGGTGAGATTACAATATCAGGGTTCCCGCCTTGATAGACTATTCCGTTTTTATACAGGAAAATAACATCAAAAAAAACGCTATCTACTTTAGTATAATAATACCCATTTAACAAAAGTCTTTCACTATCATTTTCTTTCAGTTGCAATGTCGGCAGTTGCCGACGAACAGAACAGGAAACTATTAAAAAGAAAAATATATAAAAATAAATTGTCCTTACCATACCGTAAATGGATTAAGTGTGCGATTCAAGTAATTTATTGATAAATTAAAATGATTTAAACAATACTCATCAATACAAGCCTCAGCATATCTGAATTCAAAAGTATTTTGTTAGGTATAGTATCAAAGCCCACATTCTCCTCAACTTCTGAAAAACCTATTCGATGAAGTTCAAATTCAAAAACGTATAATTTTTTATCATTCCAAACATCTAACATTATTGAATCAGATAAATTTTTTTTTATACTCATATTATAAAACCACCCGAAGTAAATACGAAAGCTTCTCTAACAGCGTTGGGTGTTGCATCATTAATTTCAATCAATGTATCACTATTTTATCTCTGATACTACATCCGAAAAATCTTTCCACTCCAAATGCGAATAAAAATCCCTGACCACACCTATTTTACTGAAAACAGAGTTAAAACATCCTTCATTTAATACCGCTTGGAGAGCTGCATAAATTTCCCGACGAGAGAGCTCTTTTACAATAAGCATATCTGTAGACCAAAAATAAATTTCACGATTTTTCTCCATCAGTTTATCGATATTAGTCAACGTAAACAATGTTCCAAAATAAACCTCATCATTCTCTAAAATAATGTTGACATCAAGGTTATCATCATATACATCGATAACTTGATAAGGAGCTGGAAATCGAACTTTAAATTTCATAACCTTAAGTATAGTTCTTATTTTTTTTTCAACAATTCGGCCCTTGCATTCCTAAAAGGAGAATGCTCAACAAAAATTTTATGATCAATTTTTTCAATGCTAAATTTCGCGTTATGGCGATCCATCTTGAAAAAGTCCAAATCTGTTAGCAGATATACACCTTCATTCAAATTTCCAGGAGACGGAAACCACTCATAAGAATAGACATCCCTGCCCTTACAAACAAAAATAAATCGGGCACCAACATCTGTATAGCTCCTCAATTCAAAACCTAAAATTTCATTTATTTCATCTAAAGAATACTTTCCACTAAAATAATAGACGGTGTCCCAATTAAAATCAAAGGCTTTATCCATATCCAGAACGCATCCATTATTTGTCTTACATTGCTGAAATTCTCGCATTACCGTATTATCAAATTTAGGATCTTGGTAACAACCCAGCATAAGAAAGACCAACATAAATACATAATATTGGAACTTTTGTTTGATCATCCCAACATACTCCTGATCGCAAGCCCATTCGTTCTTACTCATATTTTACGTCGACTTCATAATACATGGATGGTGGACTTGGTGTTTTTTTTATGGCCTTATATTTATGTTTATCCAAAAATGCTGAATTTCCGGATAAATAGATCCGGTCGATCTTCTCAAAATAATTGTAATAGTCAATCAGCGATCTGATTTTATCCCCTAAATCCTTATCCCGAAACTTAACGATGCCGTTTTCGCTTTTATAAAAAAAATCGTTATCATTATTAATCAATAAGATATCGTCTTTAGAAGTAATCAGGTAAATTTTATAGTCTCCATAAGGGTACATTTTATTGTCATCGTAATTAACGGTATCTCCCTGGGTTCGATATTTATTTACTATCGTTTTATACAACTTGTTCCATTCGGCACTATCTAATAGTTTATCATGGACCTTTGCAACAGCATTGTAATCAAATATATTTTGTTGAAAAGTTGAAAAGCTAAATTTGTCATCTTGGATAAGTCCATCTTCAAAGATAACTTTAGTATAAGGACTGTCTGTCGTAAATGCGCGGTCCATCTTTTGATTTTCAACAACAGGTCCATTGCAGCTTGATATAAGCAACAGGCAACTTATCATGCTGGCGAATAACCAATGTAGAATCTGTTTCGTTTTTTTCATTTCTGATTGCCCATTTTTAAACATATTTTCATAATGCTATGTTACGGAAGTTTATTTCTTACGATGTTTATTGTCCTAACTTTCCATAATTATGCTTGGATTAATGCCTTTCCAAATTCCATCCAATCGGTTTATCTTCCAGATCTGTGATGTCAAGCCCATTGATTAATGTAAAAAGTGGCTCTTCAGGAAAATTATTTATACGCAATAGAATGAGCTTGTCGTATTCTTCATTGTAATAGTAATACCCAATTTCTGGATGTTTTTTCCAAAAAATAGTTGACGAAATTAATTCTTCATTGTTCATAAGACCTTTATTTAGTAAACCTTGTCCATCGCGTTACCGGTATGTTTGTACCGCAATCCTAGATTATCCAATACCCTATTTTTGAAGTTTCCTATAGCAATTTTTCTATCACGGATCTCCGCTTTATTTTCAGGTTTGTTGTTAACAAGTATTCTTTCTCCCGATTGTTTATTTTCCACAGAAAGAAGCAATAATTCGGTTGGAGAATCCGCTGGAACCGGAATTAATACCCAGTAGATATCATTATTTTTCTCATCATTGACATAACCTTTGTAAAAATACGGACTGTTTACACTAATTTTAAATAATGAATCCTGGAGAGTCATGTTATTATAAGCCGTTATCTTTTTAATAAGAGAATCCTGTGTTACATCAAATTCATACCGTTCGGCCATCAAATTACTTCCAGCAGCGATGAAGTCACAAGAAGAAAAGAAAACACTCAATAGAATTATACTCACTATGGTTTGATAAAATTTGAACATGCTTAATCCTTTTAAATATAATATGTTATCAAGTTATTCAGAACGATAAGAATCTATTTCGATCCAATTGCTTGACGTTATAATTCTCCCATTTCCCATATTTTTTAGATATAGGTGCAATTTTACCTTCCTATCTGCGGTCGAAACTCTCAAATCGTCCTTTCCTACAGTAAATCCATACGAAATAATACTGTCCTTTTTCAATGCCAATTTGAATTCCTCCAAAAATGCACAGTTTGGAAGTTCAAGTATCACTTGCTCTCCTTCTGGAATAAACTGTCTTGACAATAGCCTAATTTGATTATCTGTATTTTCAACAACAATCTGACTATGTTTTAATACATCTGAATTCCTCGATTTATAAAAAAGTTCATAGTTTTCTAGATAATCAGGACATCCGATACTAAACATTCTGTCATCGAGATTTAAAATCGTATCTATTTTTGATTCAAAATCTAGTTTGACAAAATAATCATGCTCTATCTCTCTAATAGAAGTATTAAAACATATTGAATCTTCACATTTTCAACAGATTGACATGAAGATATAACACCTAATAAGGCAATATTTAAAAGTAGAAATATTTTCATAATGCTAGGTTACGGAAGTTTATTTATTACGATGTTTATTGTGCTGACTTTCCATAATTATGCTTGGATTACCGGGCAGCAACAGCACGGTATAGAAACCGATACAGCGAATATATAATAAAATCGACGAAATCATCGCTGAAGATCACAATCGATAAATTAAAAGCAGTATTCAGGCGCATCCCCTATCATTGAGTTTTGTCTAAACTCCATTTCTTCTGATGTATACAAGTTTATTGCTTTTAGGAGTATACAACATAAAATAGCTTCCTCCAGAATCAGCATAGATATAGGCATAAAAATTTCCCGGTTGGCTGAGCTTTCTATTCAATTCCTGAAAACAGCTATTTTCGAAATTAGCACTATCCAGTTCCAGTGAAAATAACGCTTTGGTTTCATCGTCAATAGGGCACTCTTTCCACTGACCAATTTTTGCATCGCCGGCAATAGTTCTATTTCCCCATTTTGAAATGGGTTTTATATCTTTCTTTAATAGAATATTTTCGGCCTTATATTGTATTACATCAAAAAATTCACCCCGCATGCTAAATCCGATAAGATCTACTGCACATTCCTGTTTTAAGGTTGGTAGCTGATCAAACACGGCCAATTGATCACTTTTTTTCAGGAAATCAACAGACTGATTTTTAATCATAAAAAAGATCAGTAAGCAAATCAGCACGGCACCAATTAATTTCCAAGCATTCATACTATTTCTATTTTAAAGGTGTTGTTATGGACTTGATGAAGGTATTTTATGAAAAATACATATTTCAAACTTGGGCATTCTTTAGGATGTAAAGAACAACATCGCTATAGTTAAGTCGTTAAAGGACCTACTAAACTACTTTAAGTTTTGAACCAAATATCTTCGTCAATGTTTTTTGTATTTCCTTGATCTTTTTTCTTTCCAAAAATTTAGAAAAATAAAATGGAAGCGCCAAAACATATCCGTTTATATTTCCTTTTTCAGAATAAAAATAAAGTCGTAGAAAGCCGTCGGCAACCTTAAGGTTGACATGCTTTACTGAATTTAGTTCTATGTTTTGAACAAAATCTGTTTTTTCATCCTGAATAGCGATTACAGCATTTTGTTTCACAATCTTAAACTTGCGTAATAAAAGCAGCGCAATCAAATTGGAGCTGAGGTTCATGACATATAAGAACAATACAATCTCAACCATCAGCAACAACATTCCAAAAGTTACGCTGAACAAATTATCTCCAAATAGTGAATACATGTTAAATTCTCCACTTGGAAGTGTATACCAATAATACATGCCCGAAATCATAATCAAACAAACCAACACTTCTATCACTAGATATGTTCTTAATCTGTATAGCCTCAGCGTAAATTCTTCCATCTTAACATTTAAATATTTGGGCCAAAAATAAGGATAAAATGGACTTCTACTAGACCTTTGGAAAAGAAAATACGCGTATCATCTGGCTCAATATTCTTTGCTGAATAAGACGTACGCACTCAACTGCGATTTAAGATCGATGTCATCACGTCCTCCCTTAAATTTCGGGCGATCGGAATTTTATATTCCCCCACATGTAACTGATTCCCTTCTATGATTGCTATCTTATTCCTATTGACCAGGTAGGATCGGTGGCAAGCAATAAAGTGCTGTGCTGGCAGCATGTTTATCATTTGCTGTAGGCTGCAATAGGTGACTTCACGTGTACCTGAGGTATGCACAACCACGTAGTTACCCATACTCTGTACAAACAAGATATCCTGAATAAAAATCTTTTTTAATTGTTTGTCCACCTTCAGAAAGATATGCGCCTCCTGTGGATTTGCCAACAGCCCCGCTGAAGGAGCAGCGTTGCAGAGTACATCGAATGCCCGATTGGCCGCCTTAAAAAAGCGTTCAAAAGGTACAGGCTTTAACAGATAATCGACTACTTCCAATTCATAACCGCGCAAAGCATACTTTTCGTAGGCCGACACCACGATAATCTTCGGCGGATTGCTTAAGCTCGCTATATAATCCAAACCCGATATCTCGGGCATCTCGATATCGAGAAAGATCAGATCAAGGGGATGCGAGCGCAGATATTGGCTCAATTCAATCGCATCTTCGCATTCCACAACAAGCTTCAAAAAATCTATTTTCGCTATATAAGATGCAATTCCCTTACGCGCAAAAGGCTCGTCGTCTACGATAGCACATTTGATTTCCATCATCATCACTTATAAATCTAGTATTAATTCTGCCAAAAAACACGTTCCATCGGTATGCGTGTGCAAGGTATGCCGCTGCGGATAGCGCAGTGCCAACCTCTTTTTCAGGTTGGAAAGTCCAGCCCCCGATTCCGTTCGCTCGGTCCGCGGAATTGCTGACGCATCAGCAGCTGCCCCAGACAAACTGTTTGAAATACTGAAATAGATTTTAGTTCCTTCACGCTTGAGGCAAATCGCGATCTCGTATGCTCCTCGCACATATTTAAAGGCATTCTCTATTAAAGGCTGAAACAGTAAAGGATAGATACGGACACCTGTCCAATCCTTTGCAATGTCGGTATGCACATGCAATCTAGCCGTCAGCCGCTGCTGCTGAAACGCTATATACGATGTCAGAAATGCAAGTTCGTGCTCCATGGAGACCTCCTCATCCATCGTGTAAATCTGGTACCGCAACAGTTCCGAAAGCTGCTCAACACTTTTTTTTGCTGTTGTATTGGATTCGTCAATCTGAAAATAAACCGTATTGAGTGCATTGAACAGGAAATGTGGATGATATTGACTTTTCAGCAACTGCAATTCGGCATCTAACTTATCCGCTTTAATCTGTTCAACGTAGATGCGATTTTCGGCCATATTCCTGTCGCTGCGCTCGTTCCGCAAAAACATATAGTACAGCAGAAAGAGCGGTACATAAATCGCATTGACCAAGATATAATCAATATAACCGTCACCCATATATACCCAGCCGAGGCGCTCCGACACATACACGGTTGGATTCAACAGGCCCATTATCTGCACCACGGCAACGATATACTCTACCGTTACATTGGTTGTAACGGTAGGCTTCGCAGCAAATATTCTGCCCAGGCGCCGCCGCCACAGGAAGGTGATCACATAACAAAAAATCACCGAGATGAGCAGCCCGACCGAATGGATCTTAACACCGCCAGACCAAAACTCATTTTTCTTCGTTAAATCCGTCACCACACGAAGAATATTGAAAGAAGCGATTCCCCAAAGCGCCGGGCCTAGATAAGGTATGGGATTTACACTTAGTTTTGCAATGCTCGCTCTCATAATATCAATAATTAATCCGGTTACCTTCTTCTAAACGGTCGTTGCCACGCTCGCTTTTTAGATTATCTTTCTTTCCGCGGTGTAATCGGTAGGAAAGATTGATCCCCACGGATCTACTGTCGTACAACTCCCGGTAGCTGCCTTCCATAGCGTCACTGCTAAAGGTTATTTGAGGCCTGTTTGTCCGGAAAAGGTCATTGCCATAAATATACAAAGTTAATTTATCTTGCAAGAAGGTTTTGCGTACTCCGGTATTCATAGACCACAGGGAAGCAATGGTAGCCTGCCCCTCGGCAGTAGCGCCATTCCAGAAACCGTTGAGGTCTAAACTGAATTTAAAAGGCAGACTGATAGTATGCTGCACTTGCAAAGAAGGGACAAGCCGCCTATTTTGCTGCATATCGTTTCCTGCAAGCCATTCAAAACTGCTGTACATCAGGTTTCCATTCAGCTGGATGTTCCACTTTTTGACGGGAGAAATATTGGCGGCATTAAACCGCAGCCCCACCGCCGATGCATGTTTCAGGTTCATCGGCATCACAATAGTCCGCCCGTGTTCGTCCAGGTTGTAGCTCTTGCTGATCGCATTTTGCCGCTGGCTATAGCGGAGCTGCAGTGAATACGAATTTTTAAACAACCAGGTAAGCTCCATGTTGTTGGCAAATTCGGGTTTCAACGTTGGATTTCCCCGCTCGTACAAATAGGGGTCGTTGACCTCCACAAAAGGACTCAGGTCTTTGAAATTTGGACGATTGACCCGCCTATGGTAATTGACGGAAAGCTTTTGCGCTGCATCCAGTGCATAGGTGAGTGTGAGATTGGGAAAGAAATTGCTATAGGACCTTTGCACGGTAAAAGCTGTATCTGGCTTATGTGCTGTAGTGCTCTTAAAGGCGGCATCCTCAAAACGTAGTCCTAGATCGATCTGAAAAGCGTCCGATGGGTTGTACCGCATTTGCATGAAAAGCGCTTTCAGCTGCTCTTTATGACCGAATGCATTGCTCAGCTCGGGGCGCACTTGCCAATGCTTATCAGCTGCCTGTTGAAATAATGAACGGGTATTCATGTCCACCTGCGTCAATTTTCCTCCAAAGGAAGCCGCCACATTTGGTCGGATGTCAAGCAGGTATTTCGATTGTATGGTTGTAATCGTAACCTTCCCCCCCGTCTCACCGCGCAGCTGCTGCTGGGAGGCTATTGCTGATCCGTCAGCACCAAATTTATCCAGCACTTGATCTTGGGTTTCCGCTTGTCTAAACTGCTGCCGGTCAACATAATTTTCCCATTTGGAACCGGTAGCGAGCTGGAGCGTTACATGTGCGCCTGTGCTAAAATTCTTAAAGGTATGCTTTAAGATATTCGTGGTTGCTATGCTGGAATCTGGTTGTGAAGCGCTGTAAAAAAATTGAGAACGGACAGCTTCCTGTTTGGTCCGCTCATGATTGTTGATCAATACGTAGCCCCCTATTTTCACGTTGTCATTGGGCGTATAGTCGAGCGTGCCGTTGTAATAATGATTGTGGTACTTTCTTTTTCTTATGGCATCCATATCCAATCGTAAGGCATTGCTGCCCATTTCCGTCCCTCGGCTGATATACCGGGTGGAATTGACATCAATCAATTCGGTACCTTCCCCATACGAATACGTATGTGACGTTGTCCACTTGGACGTATTGGCGGTCACGGCGATATTTTGATAAGTCCGGCTATATTTCCCCTGTTCGGCATTGGTTGCTACCGATACACTTAGGCCATTGGCCTTACGAATGGCTTGTTTTAGATTGATAAACCGGGCTTCACCGTTGGCATCCAGGGTAGCATCTGGCTGTGTAATAAGTTCGACCACATCAAGCGATGAAGCGGGCATGGAGGCTAGAAAATTGATCAGATTTTCGCCATTCATAAAATTTGTCTTTCCATCCACCAGCAGCTGAATGCCGGCTTGCCCATTTAAACTGATCGTACCATTGGCTAAAATACTCACTCCGGGCATCCTGCGCAGCAGCTCCAGCGCACTCCCCGAAGAACCTGCACTCCCTTTGGTCACCTGATAAGTCAGCTTGCCGGGAGCAATTTTAAGGGGATTTACCCGTCGCGACACTTCAACCTCGCTGAGCCGTATTGACTTAATAGCGCTTGTATCCTGTAAACAAAAATTGGTTTCTCCATACGCCGCACCGCAAGCAAAGAGCACTGCGGCAAACTGCATATAAATAAATTTTGTGGTCATTATTCGTATTTCTTGATTTGATACGAATGTATTGCCCGAATTGCATTTACCTAACTAATTTATTCGAACGGTAAGATCGGCGTGACGAACGGCAAAAAGCCACGACGAGCGGCGCTCGCTTTTGAGTGGTATTACTAGCTTGCTCCTGTATTGCTACACCTTTAATTTCCTGTTTTGGGAGCCATCTCCATGGTATACTTATCGATTCCCTTACCAAAGCCATCCGGCAAAATATCAACAATGGAAAAGCCATTTTTTTCATAAAAGCCCGCCGTATGCTGAGACGTCTCAATTTTTAGCATTTTGTCGGGATACCTTTTCTTTAAAAGAGCTATTCTAAACGCTGTCAATAGCTTACCAATCCCTTTCCTATGGTATAAAACACTGACCATACCCCAAGCCAATCCAGCTTCATTATTTCTTTTATCAAAAAATATCCCACCGCAGGCAACAGGCCGGCCATCAATTAAAACGACGTAATAATCAGCTGGAATGACCTCATCCAAAAACTTGTCAAACAGTTCCAGTTCGTCCGCAGCAAAAAATTTAGGCAGGTTACTGTGGAAGATTGCAAGACAATCTTCTCTGAAGTCCGGTGTATATGGAACGATTTGCATGAATCCCTTTTAGCTATGCGAATGTAATAAATAAACGCCTGAATTGCTAGGTTCAGGCGTTTTCATTATTGGCTTTTATTTCCAGTTTTTGATAATTTCGCTTATCTTTTCAAAGGAGGTTTCTCCGCCGCCGGTACTTCGGTACACAATGGTTCCGTTAGGATCCACGAGAATCTTTGTTGGAAATCCAGTGACATTCAGACGCAGTACATAATTGTTGCTTCCTTTGTCGTTCAATATATGCGCCCAGTTGAGGTTGTGCTGTTCGATGGCTTTTCGCCAGCTGTCATTTTTGTCGGACGCAATGCCCAGTACACGCAGTTGATCGGGATAGCTGTCTCTCAATTTTTTCAGATCGGGCACATCGGCCATACATGGACCACACCATGAGCCCCAAAAATCGATGAGGTAAAATTTACCTTTCCAGCTGTTGGAGTCAAACACCTGTCCGTCATATGTATTCCTCGTGTTTATCTGGAATATGGACTTGCCTACATCATATTTACTTCCCGCTACACGGTTCTTTAAAATGGTATAGAACGGAGAGCTTTGGTACGCCTTCGCTACGGTAGGTAATAGCGCCTCCACCGTATCGATCGTCACAATCTCCCTGATCAGCATATCTTCCAGGTAATACAGGCCAGCTATTGACGAAATATTCTTCTTTAAAAAGTCCTTCAAGTATTTTTCGGCTTCGGAATCGATCCGTTCTTGTTCGGCTTCAAGACGTTTTTTGAGCGCTTCTTCTACCGTATCTTTTGCCAATTTCAGTTCAATATTTGCCGATCTATTCAACAAGGGGTGATAGCCCTTATTGAGTTTACTGATGACATCATTTTCTTTATCCCCACTCGGATATACTTCAGCAAAATCGGACAGCTTTCCTTTCAGTAATATTTTACCGCCCGGCATGGCGACAAACCAGATGGATTGGCTCTTAACGGGAATGTACCCTCGGTCGACACGCTTATAAAGCGATTCGGTCGGAAGCGTTAGGCGTATGATTAAGGGGACGGAAGTGGTATCCTGATAATATATCTGTCCATTTTTAGTGCTGCCCTTTTTAAAGACGACATCTGAGATCCCATTCCAGATGGTCATGTTGTAGGTACTGTCCTTCAGGTCGGCAATTTTGGAAGTGACTGTAAAGGTTTTGCGCTGTCCGAAGCTATATAGGCAGCCCGCTATCAACAGGCTTATTGTGATTACTATATTTCTGATTTTCATGACGTAATGTATAATCGTATTTCGCGTTTTAATAAGGATTCTGCTGGATCTGCCCCTTGCTGGCATCGATCTCCACACCGTTGATCGGTACGACCAAATGCTTACTTTCTAAGGTGTAAATTTTAGGTGTAGAGAGGTCGACTCCTGTTCTATTGACTTGGTAAAAGTCTCTCTTTACGGTAATATTATCCGCAGCATAGTCGTTGACACTAAATCGGCGTATATCGTACCATCGCATCACAAAAGGAAGTTCACGCCGTCTTTCAGCCAGCACCTGTTTAATCGCTTCATCCTTGTTAGCTGCCGTAAGTGCACTATAGGTGGACATCCGTTTTTGACGTAGGGTATTGACCGCCAATAAGGCATTCTGAACATCTCCCTGGCGGGCCAGCGCCTCGGCTTTATTAAGAAGCATCTCGGCTCTCGTTGGGCCTGAAACTAAGATGCTCCCGTCGGTAAACATGGTGTACCGATACGCAGCTGGTGTCACGACATTGAAACGTCGGCCGCCATTAGGAATCATCAGATGCTTGTAACGGAGGTCGTTGGTCTGATCGTACAGCGCTACCAGTGCGCTACTCGGCAAATACCATTGTTCACCGGTATATTGATAACGGCTGTAGTAAAGCTCGCTCCAATAGAGATATTTTGCGGCATTCCAGTCGTTTAATTGGCTGTACCGGAGCGTTGCCGCTGGATTGCTGTAGGAGACGCTTCTCCCCGGAAGTATGGTATTATAGTCCACTAAACTTACGGTAGCCGACTCCAGCGCCTTGTTTGATTCGGCTAAGCTCTTATCGTAGTCTCCCGTAAATAAATAGTACCGGCTCATGAAAGCTGAAATAGCTTTCTGGCTCACCCGCCAGGTCTTTCTAGGGTCGACATCGGCTTCAGCCACTTTCTTTGCTGCTTCGATATCTGCCAGAATGAAATCGTAAGTTTCCTGAAGTGTGGCCCGTTTTAGCGACTCTTCGTAATCGACGGTACGCTTTAACGGCAGTCCTAAACTATTCATATTCGCCGCAGCATAAGGCGCACAATAATTATTGACTAGGATCCAATAAGACATCGCGCGGATAAAATGGGCATCCGCTTTAACCCTTTGGCGACTGGCTTCATCACCGCTAACCAGGTCGATGTTTTTTAAAATGACATTTGCGGTGAAAATCTTTTTGAACTCTCCAGTCCACAGCTCGTCAGTAGCGAGGTTTTCAATACCCGCTGTAGCGGATACATAACGCTGAAGACTATTGACTGTAAAAGCCGTGACGTTGTTTTTATACAGCTCCTTGCTGATCTCCGTATCGTCGGTCGAATAGGTAGCCGTAAAGTTAGTTTCTTTCGAAAACTCGGTGGCATTATTGACCAAAGCTTCTAACTGCTCCACGGTTTTGATACTAGCCTGTTTCTTGGGCTCTTCGGATAGGTATTTTTTGCAGCTTGCGGTCGTCAGTATGGCAGCGGCAAACCCGATATATAGGAACACTCTCATGTTTTTCTGTTATTAAAATTGAAAATTAATACCGAATGTATAGCTCTGTGCAGGTCGCATCGTACCTGGTAGCCAATCGGGATTGTACCCTTTAGCATTGGCACGCCAGATGAGGCCAAGGTCACGTGCCTGTACAAATAGGTTGACATGGTTTAATCGGATGGCTTCTGTCCACCGGTTAGACAACTTGTATCCAAAACTGAGTTCTTTCAACTCGATATAGGACGACTTTTCCACCTGGCTGCTTAGCGCCTCACTGTAGCGATCCCAAAGGTAGAGGTTAGGCTCATCAGGAAGTGCAAATCCTGGAATATTAGGATTCCCCGCCAGCACTTCATTCACGTATTTGTTGACAAAAGTCTTATCAGACCCTACGAGTGCTGCATAGTTAAATACAGGATTACGGTACACACCACCCATCTTGCCCAATAGGATACACATGATGTTAAAGTCACCGAGTTGTAAAGTATTGGTCCAGCCCAGTGTATGTGGTGGTACGCTAGTACCCATATAATGCAGGAATGGAAGTCCCAAACCTCGATTGTACAACGACACATCATTGAAGCTCTGCTGACTATTGTTCGGTCCGGCGACATGCGGTACACCATTGATCATACCGACGTAGTCAAAAGCATAAATAGAACCTACGGGGCGGCCTTCAACAAAAGCCCCATTGATCATTTGGTAAGTATACAATGAGGGGTTATAGAGCTGGTCTATATTATTTGCGTTAAAAGCATAATTGATATTCGTCTGATAAAGTATGTTTTTGCTTATTTCGACACGGGTACCCAGTGCAATTTCGAACCCTTTATTGGTGATTTCGGCATTATTGAATTTTTGGATTTGCGTTCCAGTTGCTGTAGGCAATGCGATCTGCCCAATGATTCCAGAGCCCTTTTTGCGGTATAGATCCAACGAACCAAATAGCAGGCCCTTATAGAGGGAGAAGTCGGCTCCAAGGTTGGTTGACGCTGTCTTTTCCCAACGTAGGCTAGGATTACCATTATCAGCAATGGTTGCGGTAATGGTGCCTGTTGATGTATTTAGACTGCCACCTACATTGAGTAATGTCGCTGTGGAGGTAGAATTTTCCATATTCCCATTTTTACCATAGGTCAGGCGCATTTCAAGTCGGTCTATACCTTCTTGCGAAGTCATAAATTTTTCCTTCGCGACATTCCATTTAGCTCCTATTGACCATAATGGTGACCACCGTAGTTTGGGATCGTCCGTGATGAAATTCGAGGCATCACTTCGTATACTTCCAGACACCGTATAGCGGCTCAGGTAGGTGTAAGCTGCATTTCCGTAGAGTGACACAAATTTGTTTTTTTGCCACTTAAACGTTGTATTACCTCCTGGAATCGTAGTCGGGTAACCTTCAAAATCGGTAAATTGATCTACCGAACTACCATAGCCGTAAGGTGGTGTAGTCGCCTGAAGCTTGTCTTTGTAATAGCCGTACACGGTCGGATTGATGGTTCCGTTAGTCAAGTATTGCGACACTTCAATACCGGCAATGGCCGAGATCTGATGATCGGAACCGAACGTCCGGTCAAAGTTCAATTGGTTCCTAAAGACAAAACTTTGTATATCCTCCGCCCCCAATTCCTCGTCATTGGAGCCATCTTCATATTGTCTAATGCCACGTCTCAAAATTCCGCCTTTGGGGATATAAGCTTTACCTACGGTCTTTGTATCATCGTCATACTGCGTTTTTTTATTCACCAGACTGCGTACATAGAAGGTACTCTCATCATACATACGCTCCCGGTCTATCTTATTACGCTCGTATTGGAATTTGGTATCGAAGGTAAGCCCAGGAATGATCTTGAGGTTAAGTCCGGTCTGTATACGGGCATTGATGCGTTCGTCAGTAAACTCTCGGCCACGCACTTCCCGCAATAAGTTGTACGACCAGTCGGCATAAGTGAATTTTTCGGTCGGAATCAGACTAAGCTGTTCACGGTTGTAGGTTTTTAGATTGACCCCATAACTACCATCTTCGTTCAAGAGCAGTTCATAAGGCGATAATTGCGCGATCTCCTCAAGGGTAGCGCCTCCGTATTGCTGTTTTTTATATTGTAGGTTGGCGCCTAAGTTAAACTGCAAAAACGAGGTTATCTTAAAATCATTGTTGAAATTCAAATTAAACCGGTCATAACCGTTTTTCTGAAAGGCACCTTTGTTTTTTTCATAGAGAACAGAGGTGTAGTTCCGTACACGCTGATTGCCGGCCTGCAGATTGATATTGTATTGATTCAGCAGGGCATTTTGCGTCAGCAAATCCCGAAGCTGCCCGCGATTATCAATCTTGCTCAATCGGTCTAGCTCGGCGTTCATGTCGGCTGTAGACATTTTACCGTATTGATTGGCATATAATGCTTCCTGCGCTAATGTCAATGAGTTCGCTATGTCACCAAACGAATTCGCATAGGGATAAAAGGCCCAGTTGTTTTCATACGCCTTACGTTCGTAGGCAACATGATCGGCCGAATTGGCTTGTGTAAGGATGTAATTTAGGTCTGGTCTTCGGGCTATCCTAGAAAATGCACTCCCCTGGATGATAAGTTTATTGTCGGTTTTAGCTTTTTTGGTAACAATAACAATAACGCCATTGGCGGCACGTGCACCCCAGATGGATGCCGCAGCGGCGTCTTTCAGTACAGTGACAGATTCGACGTCATTGGGATTGATATCCGAGAAGTTGCTACTCGATATCGGGAAGCCGTCGACCACGACCAGTGGTTTACTATCGGCATATAGGGTGCTATTGCCCCGGATCAGAAAGTCTACACTACCGTCTTCATTTTCCTTGGCTTGCATACCCGCTACTGTACCTTGCAGTGCACTGGAAAGGTTGGATGCAGGACGCTTGGCCAATACCGATTGCCCGACCTGGCTAAAGGCTCCTGTAGCACGCTCTTTCGAAATCGTCTGATAACCTGTACTCACCGTGATATCGACACCTTCCAGTGTTGACAAACTTGCCGTAAGCTGGATTAGCCCCATGGATTCTTTGGCTTTGAGCGTGAGGGGTTCATAACCCACGTAAGAAACCAAAATCATTGCATCCTTATCGGATACCCGTAGGCTGAATGAGCCATCTTTATCCGTTTTGGTCATCACCTCGCTGTGGATTACGCGCACAGAGGCATCCGATAGACTTTCACCCCGCTCATTGACCACTCTGCCGCTGATGACGATTTGCTGATTAGCGGCTATACTTTCAGCCTTTGGTTTCAATGCAATAATATCGGTATCAATTCGATACGTAATGTTGGTATTTTTGAAGAGCTGATTTAGGACGTCCACCAGCGGCGCGTCTTTTACGGTGAGGCTGAGACCATTGACTTTTTTGATTAGTGCAGCATCGCCAATAAAATCGTAACCACTTTGTTGACGGATTTTATTGATGATAAGTTCTAAAGAAGCATTTTTTTCCTTTAGCGTTATTTTCTGAGCAAAGCCACTTGCATATACCTGACACAGGCCAACTGTCAGCAGCACAAAAATAAGTTTCATCACGACGAGCGTTTTATAGAGGATATAGACAGGAGTCCCCCTCCATTTTTCAAGGTAAAAATTCATACATTTGAGTAATTTGGGTTAGATGCTATTGTTAGTTGTTGGAATTAATGATTGGGACCCAAAAATCGACCGGATGTGTTCGCAGCACATTCGGTTTTTTTTGTGACCCAATTTTTAGTTTTTCACTAGGGCGGGTGTTTCATGATGTTGGTTTTTCGATAGGTTTAGTTATTATTCTGTTGATCTAGGGGGTGACGGTGATTTTTCGTCCCGTTCGTTTAAATTTAACATCAGCGACGGCCTCCAATGCACGGAGTACGGCGGAAAGGTTGCGTGCTCGGGATACGGCCCCAATATAAGTCTTATTGGACGGCGTCTTTTCATAGGTAAATTCCACATCGTACCAGCGCGCTATCTTATTGAGGATGCTGCCTAAGGTTTCATTATCGAAATTAAAGTAGCCATTCTTCCAGGCTACCGCATGCTCGGTATTGCTCTGGGCAAGCTGGATCTGTTTCGTATCTTCCTTAACGGTACTTTGTTGACCAGGCTTTAGCAAAATCGACTTGCTATCATCAACATTATTTACTTTAACAGCACCTTCTAAAAGTGTGGTTACGGTGGCTTCGGATGAGTAAGCAGATAGATTGAAATGTGTCCCCAGTACCTCTATGGTTTGCTGTTGACTGCGTACTTTAAAGGGTTGTTTTTTATTGTGGGCGACTTCAAAATAGGCTTCACCAGTCAATTCCACCACGCGCTCCTTGCCCTCAAATCTGGACGGGAATTTTAAGGAGGAATAGGCATTAAGCCATACCTTGGTACCGTCTGCCAGTACGATATTGTATGTTCCCGTCTTGGGGGTTTGTAGGGTACGAACTGTGGGCGCTTCGGATAAGGAAGAAGTAGGGTCACCCTGAAGCAATTCTGGACCGTCAGCATACCTGATCTGTGTCCCCACGATAATGGTATTCCGATGTTCACTTAACTGGATAGCGCTCCCGTCACCGCTCAACAAAACAGCTTTATTACCTCCCGGCTGAATATCAATCTGTTGAGCCACATGTTGCGCTATAGGGGCCTTATTCGACTGTCTACTAGAGAAATAGCTAACACCCAATACTAAGATTAAAGACGCTGCAACTGCACTTATTTTAAACAGCTGATTCTTCCTTCGTATCCGTTTGATATTAGTGTAGATATCGGCTTCTATTCTGCTTTTCACCTCGTCTTGGACACGCTTTAAATCCTCCGGATCGACTGTATATCGGCTAGCCCTGAGCTGTTGAAGATGCCAGGTTTCTACCCATGATTTCTCTTCTTCAGAACAGGTGCCCAAACGGTAACGTTCAAGAATTTCTTTTGCGTTTTTACTCTCCATGATAACAAAGGTTAGTACATTGTTTTGTTATAGGTAGGTTAACGCGGAAAAAAGTAGTAGATGAAATTTAAAAAAAAGTAAAAAACAGTGAGGTTAATTTTGAACGCATGATTTTCAAGGCATTACTCACCTGCTTGCGAACCGTATTTAGTGAAACATTTCGTTGTTTTGCAATTTCTTCATAGCTTTTTTCTTCCTGACGGCTCAGGATAAATATCTCCCGCATCTTAGGTGGAAGATTTAAGATTTCTTTTTCGATCTGCTGTTGCAGTTCTTTTTCGAGGAGGTAGTTGTCGGTCGAGTATTCGCCCTGATCCAAAAAATATTGTAGTGCATCGGCATAGCCCTTTCTCACTTTCTGCTTGTCCATGTAGTCAAATAGCTGGAACCGCACAGCCGCATAGATGTAAGAAGAAAAACTCCTATTTATTGCTAACGGAGTCTTTGACCAGAGGGACACAAATACGTCCTGAAGAAGATCCTTCACCACCTCTTCATCGGCTATGATTTTGCGGGCATAAATAAATAACAGCGGAAAATATCGCTCATATAGGGCGCCAAACGCTTGTTCATCTTTTTCTAAAACAAGCGCAATCAACTCTTTATCCGATAAATCTGCGTAGCAATACATCTGTTATTCAGAACCTCAGATCAAACTTACATTAAAATTGACAAATTACAAATTCTCCCATTAGGAATTCATGGGCTGCGAAAAAAGCCACATCTCCCGACGTGGCTTAAACTAAACATAAACATATGAACCACCACCTGATCTCGTGGTTTTAACATACTCTTAATTGATAGTCACATTAAATGTGAAGGTGGCCTGCACGGTTTTCGTACCCTCGTAGGTATATACCATGGCCTGCTTAACGGTATATTTCTTTCCTGCCGCCAGCACCGCCGGATATTGTCCGATCGAGAACGTCAGCGTACTGGCATTAAATTCCGAAAACAAACCCGCCGTGGCCCCCCATGTGGTGACAGCGCCGGCAGGCGTAAACCAATGCCCGTAGCCCGTAGCCGTCATGTTGGGATTTAAACTTCCATTTGGCTCTACCGCATAGAATTTAATTTTGCCGCTGCTCATCAAACCCGCCAGGTCTGCCGAAGCTATGCCAAAGGCTTCGCCCAGCTGAGCGGCGTTGACGCTTACTTGTGTACCCGAGTAGTTCTTCGCATCGGCAGCAAAGCTGACATCATAACTGAGTGCGATATCTTTGGGCTGACTGCTCACCGCATTGTATCCGGTAGCGTTTGTGCCCTGAATTTTTATTTCGTAAGGCCATTGCTCATCATTGCTGTCGTTATCATCCCAGGCATGCGGCTGGTAAACCGATGGAGCACCCGTGACAACAAACCAGAGGTTGGTGCAATTGGCCGGAACAGTAAAGGTTGCTGTATTCTCTGTACCCTCCATCCGATCACCGTATACCCGCGTGCCGTCTTTCAACAAGGCCACATAGCCGTAGCGCCATCCTGCACGGCTGGCATCCACCGGGTTAAATCCAGCAGCATTTGGCACGCCTTTAAAAGCCACTGAAACCTTGGTTCCCACGGCAGGCACGTCCAGCGGAATCACATTATACCCCGTCGTACCCGGACAGCGATCGTAACTGACGCGGAGACTTCCATTGGACTGCCGCGTAAATTTGGTTGTCAGCTTACCGATATAATTTTTTCCATAATCCCTGATGCTGTTCAGGTCCCAGGTCACAAAGCGGGTTGCCGCATCGTAAATCTCATTGTTGAACTGCTTCACATCGATACCCGTGATACGCATGTAAGCCTGCACGGGATCTTCGGGTTTTAACGCCTCGCGCCAGATACGGCCGATCATATCGATGCCATGTTTGCTGGTCCAGTACCAATGAATAAAATAGCTGGCATAGCGATATTTCTCGTGGTGAATATGGCGAAAGTAATTTTCGGTATAGACGGTAAAATCATGTCCGGAGAATGCTTGATCCGGATAGGTCTGAAAGGCCTGCCATTGCGCGGTCTGCTCCCAAAACCCATTCCCACTCGTTCCGCCATAGCCGTAACGAAAGCCATGGTCGCCTTTCAGATCAGCAAATACCTGGTACTGAAAACTGTGCCCGATCTCGTGCGCAATGACAGCACCCACTGGCTTACAGGTGGCCGGATTGATCCACAAGGCCCCGATCAGATCGTCGTAACCGCCACCATAGGCCATCCATTCGGTCGTGTAATGCACAAAAATCATCATCTTATACTTATCCAGATTCGATCGGTTGACCTTGCGTTCTGCAAACTTCAGGGTATTGACATTTAATGCGTAGAACTGCTCAGCTTTGGCCAAAAGATCATCAATATCTACCCGATATTCTTCGGGTACAGCGCTGGCATTGGGATCATTCTTTCCATAACTCGGTTCCCAAAAGACGATAAAATGCTCCGACTGGCGGCTACGCGAGTAGGACCATTTACTGTCCTTATTGTTGTAGTCCATCCCCGCAAATTCTTTGGGCTTATAGATCATCAGCGAATCTGTTCCTACGGGCTTGGGCGGGGTGGTCGTCTCCTCTTCGACAGGAGGTTCTACCTCTTTTTTGCTGCATCCCAGCGACACTAACACCAGTGCTGAGAACAGTGTCAGCAGCAGTCTATTCAATTTTATACTTTTCATCATTTGAACTATTTATAGGTAGAGATCAACTGTGTGTGATGGTCAAAAAACGGAAGCGCACGGTATAGGTACCGCTTCTGTAGTATTTGATGGTCGATACGGGATTGAGGTTACGTCCCAGACTGTTCGCCGTACCGACAATACGGTAATAAGAAATGGGATCGCCCGACCAAAATTGCGTGCCCACATACGTACCATTCATGATGGGGTATACCAAGCCCGACACATTCGGGTAGCGATACACCAAGCCCGTATCAGTAACTTCCTCCGGATAGTAAGGCGACCAATTTTTAAATGTAGGCCGGTCGCCACGTTTGATGACCTCCCCTTTCTTGGGGTTGAATGCCTTGCCGTTTTTATCTTCCCATACGTAGATGATTTTGTTTTCCCCTTCTGGCTGGTGCTCTACGCTGATCGCATAGTCTGTATAGGGTAAAAAATTGGCCTCGGCACCGTAGTCCGAACTTGTGCACGACTTAAACAAAATATCCTCCTTTTTAGCACCGATGATATTAAAATCGAGGATATTCTTAAATTTTTTCTGTCCGGCAACATTGCTTACTTCCACATCGATCGTGTACTGCCCCGGGGTCACAAATTGGGTTGCCTGTGTAAAGCCTACCCGGCCTCCCGTCGCATTGAGCATCATCGGTGGATATTTAGCCTTTCCAATTTTCGCATTTAATTGATCGAGGGTGGTATCCCGCCAGGTGACCTCGGCAAGGTAGGTGGATATCTCATGCTCTTTAGCAAACTCTGTGGTCAACTCGCCCGTCTCCTTGTTTCGTACGGCCAGCAGATTCACGGTCAGCGGCGTGGTGCTTCCATTGGCCACAATGGCATCCGTGTATACCACAGCCCCCTGATTGACCTGCAGGTTCTCTACATTATAACGCAAATTTTCACTTAAATAACCGACTTGGTCACTCTTGCAGGAATTCAATACCAACACCGATAATCCCGCTATGCCTATGATAAAACTTCGTTTTTTCATCTGTTTTATTTTTTCATTTGTGACAGAACCACCCGGTTGATTCCGCATTGCTCCGGAATCAACCTAGCTGGGTTCATAATTTATTTGATCTTAATGTTGAATACAAAAACAGCATTCAAATCGCCTTTAGTTTTGGACTTGTACACCAGCGATTGGCGGACCGTATAGGTGCTTCCCACTGTTGTTTGTCCCGGATACTGCAAAATATTAAAGGTCATTGTTGCGGTTGCCAGTTCCGATACAATGCGCGCATCTTTGCCCCACGAGCAGGTTTTGCCAGTGGCGTCAAACCAGTGCCCCGGTGCATTGGCCGTACTGTTTGCATTTAGTGTACCATCGGGCTGCACGGCGTAGTAGGTGATATCTTTACCTACCAGCGCAGGTATTGCTCCGCTTTCCACGCCATAAAAGCGCGCTAAACGGGGAAGTAGTACGTCTACTGTGGTACCTGTATAACCCGCTGCATCATATTTGATGCTCAGGTCGTAATTAAAGGTGAGCGTAGAACCCGCTTCCACGATTTTAGGCCCTGTGAGGATACGTGGCGTAAAATCACCGATAAACGTATGGGTATTGGTCAATATATTCAGCGTGGTGCCCGAGGCTGTTTTTATGCCTGTTGTCTGACAGTATATCCGCATATCGGCCTGATCATCTTCTTTTACGGTAACGATACCGTCGGGACTGATCTGATCCGCCTCACCCCGTATTTTGACGTAGTATAAATTATAGACGGGTCCCGAAGACCAAAGCGGTTTGGGTTGCTTTTGCCTATGGTAGACAAATCCACTTATATTGGATGCATTCTTGATTGCCGTATACGCTGTGCTGGCCGTTGCCAGATCGTAAGGCGCATCGTTGTAGATGTATGCCCTGACGGAATCTATTGGGATCTCGCTCAGAAACTGGTCAAAAGAATACTGCGCATTTTCATCCACAAACTTTACCGAGTCTGCCTTTTGCTTAAAATAGCGATTGACCGAATAATCCGACGGTGCCCAAAACGTTTTGGCCTTGTTAATTTCATCCTTCAGTTTAAAATGGTCTATCACCAGCAACAAGGTATCAAACATCCCCGCGGGATGAGCGGCCAGGTAGTCGTAAGTAGACAGATTGACTTCGGCTTTATGGAGACCGTCGTCCGTCAGATAAGCCGCTTTCTTGCAACCGATCACTGTCAGTCCAAAAGCCAGCAGCAACGCTAATCGATATAAGGTTTTCATTTTTTTTAAGTTTAGTGGTTTACATATTGACAGTGCCCCAGTATGGTGTCTGAATGAGTGCAGGATTGGCCGACAATAACGAAGGGTCAAAAGGCCAAAAGTATTTCTTCGCATTAAACTGCGCCTGGTTCATTTTACTCTCCGGAAATTTATAGATGTTAAAATTCTTGTACAACCGCACCAGATCGTAATAGCGATGGCCTTCCAAAAACAGTTCGCGCGCTCGTTCGCTAAAGATGGCCTCTTTAAGCGGTTCTTCGTTTTTATAGACCTGCAGTCCTGCTTGCGTCCGGATCTCATTCAAGATACTTTCAGCAGCACTGTTTTTGCCTGTAGCGGCCAGTCCCTCCGCCATCAGCAGCTTGATGTCTGAATACCGAAAAATGATGATGTTATTTTTAAATATGGCATTGTAATTTGAGGTGTTACCCGAGTACTTTACATTTGCATATTTTGTACACAGTGCATAGTTACCGCTATAAGCCACATCGAATACACTTTGAAAGCGCTTGTCGTTACTGTCTTTAAAAAGCGTTTTAAGGTAATCCTTACTGATTCTTAACATCGGATCTGTAAAATTCCGAAAATAAGGTCCCGCCAGTGAATAGTACCCTATCCCCCTATTGGTCCCTTCGTTTTCACCATTCTGGGCGATCTCGAAGATGCCTTCATTGGATTTTCCCTGATAGATACCGCGGTAGTTGAGGCTGTCCCGTCCCACAAACGAATATTCGCCGCTTTCCAGTACCGTTTTAGCCGCCGCGATACAGTCGGCATATTCGCCTCTCCAGGCACTCAGGTGCGCCTGTAGGGCAAGTGCTGCACCCGTATTTGCACGCGTTGCAAAATCATTTTGGTCGATATTGCTCCATTTCAATAACGTTAGTGCCTTGGTTAAATCTGCCTGACTCTGATCCAGCACATCGCTCTCTTTGCGGGCGGGCAGATTGACCGCATCGATCGGCGCTACAGATTCGGTTATGATGGGTACCGTACCCCATACCCGCGCCATATAGAAATAAGCAAATGCGCGCACAAAATAAGCTTCGCCGATGTAATAATCGCGTACCGACACGTCGTTAAAAACATTTTCGTCCATCTTGGGCAACCTTTGGATCACGCGGTTGGCCTGGTCTATGACCTGATAAAAGATATCATAGCGCCGCAGCTGATACACGGGCCGCCAAGTTTCCAACGCCGGTACGGATATATTGAGCTGCATGTTTACAAGCGGATTAATATCGACATCGGTCGAAGAAGATATTTCGTCCGACAGCAGATCGCCATATACATAATAGGCCATCCCATTGCCCTGGTTTAGGGCCTTCCGCAGTAGCGCATACATGGCATTGGTTGCACTATTGGCATCTTCCTGCGTTTTCCAGAAGTTCTCATCTGTTGCCGAACTCACAGGCTCAATGTCCAGAAACTTGGAGCAGCCCGAAGCGAGATACATGAAAGCACTCAGCACTAAAAACAATATTTTTCTTTTCATCTCTAATTAATTTTAAGCCACCGTTATGCGATGGAACTGACACGATTAAAAGGTAACATCCAGGCCTATAGTCCATTTCTTAGGGATCGGATATCCGTTACCCGTTGAATAACCGTTGGCTTCCACCGCTTCAGGATCTGGCACCGTCGACCAAGACTTAACAGCCACATTATCCACCACCCCATACACGCGGAGCATTTTCAATTTAAGCTTCTTTATGATGGCCTGTGGGAACATATAGCTCAGCTGAATATTTTTGAGGCGTACAAAACTGGCATTCTCCACAAATGTGCTGTTGGCGATGTGCCAATTGTCGACCGTATTGTGAAACAGCGATGGGTATTTGGTCTGATCCCCATCTTTCATCCAGAAGTCGCTGGGGTTAAAATCGCCAGCAATGGCCGAATTGGTACCCCAAGTCGAATACAGGTTAGATGAACCCGCATCCTGCAATTTGTCCGACATATAACCGTTCCATAATGAGCGTCCAAACACAAAGCTCACGAGTGTGGACAAGCTAAAATTCTTATAAGAAAACTGGTTGATAAATCCGCCCACGAGGTCAGGATTCGGATTTCCCATATCAATTTTGTCGTTGTGGTCGATGGTGTAATCTCCATTCACATCCCGGCGGCGCGGATCGCCAGCCTGATATAAATTTCCCCTAAAATGCGTGAGTCTTTTTCCTGTCAAAGGATCTACAGGTACATCTGCAGTGGTCGCATATACGCCATCCACATCCCATACTTTAAACGGGAAAATAGGCTGACCTACGTTCAGTGCACGTTGCATCCATACCGGTCCCACCTGTATTTCCTGCCCACCGCCAGGGAGGCTGGTGACATAGTTTTTATTGTAAGCAATATTGAAATTGGTGGTCCACTGGAATTCCGACGACGGAGCCATATTGCGTGAGATAAGCGTCATTTCTACCCCACTGTTTCTCACACTGATAAAATTATTGGAAACCGTGCTGTATCCTGAGGTCAATGGCATGTTCAGATCGTAAACCAGCTGTTTGGAGTCGCGCACATAAAAATCGGCAGTCACGGTAACGCGATCGTGCAGGAGGTTCATATCAAAACCGGCATTAAATTGCGGCGAGCGCTCCCATCGGATCGTCGGCGAGGTTGCTGCCGCGCCATAATTAGGCGCTACAGTAGGCTTGCCATTATAAGAGAGTACCGAACCACCAATACCATTTTCCAATACCGAGCCAGCGTATGAAGCATCAAAAGTCAGCCCCGTATAGCGTGCGTAGTATGAGCCCGGATCACGTCCGGTAACACCATAGCTACCCCGTATTTTGAAAAAGGATATTGCATTTTTCACCCCCTGGAAAAAGGGCTCTTGCGAAAGCACCCAGCCGGCAGAGATGGACGGGAAAATACCCCAGCGGTTGTCCTTGCTGTAACGCGACGAAGCATCCATCCGGTAACTGGCAGAAAGCAGGTACTTGTCTTTGTAATCGTACCCAAAACGACCGAATACCGATACACGCGAGCGCTCATTGATGGAAGTGGTGGCGTAAAGATCCGGTCCAGAAGGAATACCCGTTACGGTCTTTACATAATTCCCATTGTCGTTATAGCCATACATATAGTTTGCATTGGACGTATTGCGTTCAATACCGGTACCCAACACGGCACTAAAATTATGCGTATCGCGAATGCTCTTGATGTAGTTAAAATAGGTTTCCCATTCCCAGCGTTTATTCTGGTTCACCCAATTCTGAGCATAGTTTCTATTGCCTGTCAGCAGTTTGGGACGAAAAAGATCGCGCGTATTGTTGTTGACATTGAACGAAAACTGCGAGCGCAGGGTCAAGCCATTGATCAGAAATTTCTTCAGCGTTCCGGCAAAGTTACCATTCAGGCTGATCGCGTTATCGCGGTCCATCATGCCATCGTAGCGCCCCGTATAGATCTGTTCGTCCACGTCCGTTATCTGATAGAACGACGAAGGAAAGCCCCAGGTACTAAATGGATATTTGGTATCGTCCCCCGAGCCATGTTTTGCTTTTGTAAAACCTGCGAACAAGTTGGTCTCAAACTGAAAATTGTCTGTCGGATTGGCCTGCAACATGAGGCGCGGCGTCAGGTTTTCATTTTCATAGCCCATCATTACACCCTGCTCATAGTAGCGCTGTGCCGAGAAACGGTATAAAAACTTCTCCATAGTAGCACCAATACTCATATTGACATTGTTGATGTTGGCCGACTGCAGAAAAAGACCCTGCCAATCTGTATTATTGTTAAAGGCAGGGTTTAAACTATCCGTCAACATCGGACTGATCAAGCCATTGTTGAACCAGTCATACGATCCACCCTGATAAAGCAGATTCATCTTTAGCCTACGCTCGGCTGCTCCGACGGTGATGGGCTTCATGGCCGGACGGCTCGAAACCCCGTTGTATGCCGAGATCCTGATTTCGGGTTTCCCCACTGCCGGACGTTTGGTTTTGATGATGATGACCCCATTTGCGGCACGGGCACCATAGATGGCCGATGCCGAGGCATCTTTTAAGATATCGACCGATTCGATATCGTTGGGATTGATAGCCTGCAAGGGGCTTGCATTTCCGTAAGCTGCCTGTATATCGCTCACATCGTAAATAATATTGTCGATGACATACAAGGGAGCCTGTAGCTGATTATCGGCCAAGCCGAGGTTGCTGGTTCCTCGGATATTGACGATGTTATTGGTACCCGGTTCGCCCGATGTACTCAATACTGTCAGACCGGCCACACGTCCCTGCAACATGGCGTCGAAGGTGGCGTAAGGGGTATTTTCAAAATCCTTACCCTTCACGGTAGTGATGGCCCCCGTTGTTTTGCGCCGCTGCACATCCTGATAGCCCATTACAACGACCTCATCGAGCCCCGTCCCATCTTCTTTCATGGTAATCTGAATGGTGTTGTCGCCATCGCGCAGCTGTTTTTCTTGCCGCACATAGCCGAGGGAACTAAAAATCAAGGTTGGATTTGCCGATTTCAGTTTTAAGGTAAATTTCCCATCAGCACTCGTTTTGGTCGCATTGCTGACGCCTTTCTCTAAAACACTGAGATCAGGCAGAGGGGTGCCTTTTTCGTCTTTAACGATCCCCGTGACCGTTCTCTGTTGTTGCGCATACAGCTGTTGACATAGCAACAGCAGCAACATCAAAATACCCGTTAGGCATTTTTTTGGAAGATTTTCATACATAGTCATAATTTCGTTAAGCAGATGTTCAGTTTAGCATACTGGCAATGACACATTAGATCCCTGGGACAAACGCGATCCTTTTCGCAAAAAGGATAGTAGCAGCATGTTAAAAAATTGATTAGTTCTTCTTTCTGTAACAAAAATAGTACTTCGAAATAGTGGATTTCGGTCAAATCTTACCCACTCGTTCTAACATTTTAACAAAAGAAAAAGCTGGGATCCAAGGCGGTGTAGTTGGGGCAAAAAGGGTATAAAAACAATGAATCCGTCTAACTAAGCGATGGATAGATACCTTCGTTAGTTAGACGGATAGGGTTGCGATTAGCAAAGCGCAGCGAAAATGAGGCCGCTGCTGAATACGATAGAATCAAATTGTCAGAAGCGGCTATAAAACCGGCTAATCGTATAAGTAATTTCTGTAGTTGCGCACATATATCTTTGGCGATATGCCCAATATACTGCGAAACACACGATTAAAATTGGTGATGCTATTGAAGCCCGAATCGTAGGCAATCAGCGAGATCGAATCGTGCCGACCCAGCCCCAACAATTTACAGGCTTCGCGGATACGCAGTTCATTCAGGTAGGCAATGAATGTTTTTCCCGTGCAATTTTTAAAATAGCGGCAAAAGGCGTGTGGCGTCAGGTTTGCTTTTTCGGCGATTTCATCCAAACTGATATCCTCTTTAAAGTGCTCTTCCAAAAATTGACATAATTTCTCTATCCGGAACGGTTTGGAGATCTCTCTTTTGGGCAATTGTACACCCGAAAGCGGCTCCAGTTCGGTGAATACTTTGCTGAGCGTTTTTAATAAATAAAAGAAATTGACGAGCTGATCTAAGAAATCAGACTTTTGCAGGACTTCGATGTATTGAGATACCTCTGCATGAAGTTTGGGTGGAACCCTAAATCCGCGCTGGCATTTATGCACAAAATCGAGCAGGTTTCGGAGTTCGGGCATCGTCGCCATGGTAGACAACGCACCTTTGGTGCTAAAGAATAAAGAGATCGAGCGCACATGGTCGCCTGCAAAGAAACTTTTAAAAACATGGGCCTGGTTTGTTCCCAATAGAAAAATGTCTCCCGGCTGAAATTCATGTACATTATCGTCCACCAGTAGCTGGCCGATACCTTCCTTGATCCAGATTAATTGATATTCTTCATGACGATGCATGTATGGATAAAATTTATCCAGCACATCTTCTTGAATATAGATAGATTTGTCCTGAGGGGCAGGAACCTTAAATTGAACTGGCTTCATAACAAGTTAGATTAGTTAAATGTCAATATGACATTAAATATAAACAAGCCAATTCACTGTTGCAATACCTGAACCAAAGATGTTAAAATACGGTGATAATTGGTTACAATTTGCACATAATTTTAAAGTTTACCGCCCAGCGAGTTTTATCTTTCCATCATCGCCAAAATCCGCGCTATCCACTACCCTTTTAAGATTGAGCTGCTTTATAGACAAGCCTTCCTGCAGGGGTATACCCGCAGTATTTACCTTAAATAAGGGATAAGATAGTGGCTTTTCAGCCCATTCCAACACAAAATGGTAGCCATCTACAATCTTCTGCTGATCATCGGTTTTAAGGATTAAAATATTATGGAAAGTTTGCTCCGGTTTGGCAGGATCACTATTCGTTGATATACCCCGGGCTTTATAAGTGGCAATAAACTTATAATAGTGATACTTCCCATTGACCGGATTAAATATTAATTCCCGACTATTATTTTCCGAAATCAGGTCCGAAAAAGACTGCTCAAAATTGTCCAGTAATTTGTAATTAAAATCGGTATTGAGCTTATTGGCGACCATGACATACGTCTTTGCATCTTTACCGGCGCTATTGCCCTGCGTTTGACTTTGTGCGTGCACCGAATAGCCATAGAAACAGGATAACAATACAATTATTAAATACTTCATACGCTAAAATATTAAATTTTGGGCAGTATTTGCCCAACTGATGATTAAATAGACATTTCTACAACAATAGATACCTCCATTACAAACCTTCTTCATTCAGCCGACATCTCAAACCAGCGCTTAAAATCAGCAGCATCATACCGGCTAACCAATACATCTTCTTGCTGGGCGAAAGTATCTTTTAAGTCGATCGTCAGCACCCCATTGGCTGAAGGCTTGTATCCTTGTATAATACTCCGATTGACAATAAAACGCCGGTACATCAGATAGTATTGATCGTGATCAAGTACTTTCATCAGGTTGTCGAGACTATAGTTGTGGGTATACTCGCGGCTTCCGTTTAAAGTAAGCAGCCTTTTGTCATCTGCCGAACTTTTGATAAGCGCAATCCCATGCAGCGGCACGTAATTATCTTCGTAACCATACTTTACTTTGAGACAGGAATCAAGACTAACCGCATCCGAAATATCGTCTATCCTTTCGGCCTCCGCTTTCAGCTGCTGCTCTTCGTAGGTAACAATCATTTCCCGGAGGACTGTTTTCTCAATTTCGGCCTCTAAGTATTGATCTTTTACAAATCGGGCAAACCGCATCACATATATCACCATAAAGAGCAGATTCAAGATGAACATAAACAAAAACAGAAAACCAAATTGGTTGAACATGTAGCGCATAGCGCCCCGCCAACCTTCTTCGTTCAATGGTAAAAACACCAGTATGGCGAAAGTTACCGTAAGCAACGAAGACAATACCAATCCGTAGAGAACCTGCCTGATCAGCCTAGGCTTAAAGTCGGTAAGCCAAGAGAGTTTGCCATCCAGGTACTTGTTAAAAATATGCATACTGATAAACACCGCCATCGCGATGCCTGCGGAAAGAAGCCAGTATAGATAAAATTTCGGTGCCGAATACCGCGCATCGAAAACAAGAAATGTGCCCGGCGAACAAAAAAAATTACCCAATATCATCGCCAAAAGTAGCTGGAGCCTAATCGGCAAATAATTGACATGGATCTCGGAATGAAAGGTTTCGATAAGCTTTTTAGTCTGCATAAAAATTGAGGAATTGGTTAAGGCAAACTAAAATAACTATTTTATCAAATAAAAAAACAAAACAGCCTAGCATTCTTCGGCAGCATTGCATAAATACGGCCTTATTTCTCTATAAAAATGCAATTCAGGCTACCATTCATCCTATAATTATATTTTTATACCGTGCTAAAAAACACTTCCTAGGCAACGCTAAAGCAAGATTTAAACATTTGTTCTATACCATTCATTCCGATACCAAAATTTTACCTTGCCTTCGAGGAAATACCTTGCTAATTTTATAATAGCATAATTAATTATTGAATGAACACTTACAGCAATGCCATTTGGTTCAGGCCGAATGACCATGTATCCTAAAAAAAATAAGTTATGATCCGATCGTTGAACCAACTGGAAGATGCCATTCTTGCTTATGGCATACTGCAGGATAGCCCGAATGGGAAGTATATACCAAGCGACGAAGCGATTGTCAGCGCCTGCGATGCACTGATACGCGATTCAGAAGAGCTTTATATCAGTCATGCGAAATCGCGCATGGCCAAAGAATCTTTTCGCCGCTATTATACCAAATTCAGGCTGCTATTTGACAAGCTCTATCTGTACAAGGCCCAGCAGCCGGATGATACCATTAAAAAACTGCACGAGAGTATTAGCCAGAGCATTCAGCGCTTTAAAGAGCATATGAATCCGTCGGAAGAGCTGCCCGTATACCACCAACAGCTGCTCAAATCGGGCAGTCTCGCAAAACTTGCTCAATTATCGGTGCACTTACAGGCCAAGCAGCTCGACGAAAAATACCTTTTAGAAATCCAATATGGTCTAAATAGCCTGTTTGACGAGCATAAGCCGCCCAAGCTCCTGTACTACCATGTCGAATGGTTGGAAACTTTCCTGTCGGCGCTAGAAAGCCTTGCCCATGATAAACGTGTGAAGCATTACGCCAAACGTTTTATTGAGTTACTGATCCGCTACAACTTTAACTATCTCGGCTTATGCAACCGGTGGCATGAACAGCTCGAAGGGCAGATCGATGTGCTCCCCCGCTCGGAAAAGCTGTCTACACTGCTGCTTATGGACAAAGAAATTACCCATTATCACCCCCTGCCGATGCTTTATTACGACATTGAGCAACCTCATCTCAAAACAATGATGCATGAATACATTTGGGCCGAACTGGATTATCTTGAAAAACTGTCGAAACTGGAATCGGTAGAAAATAATTACCGCCCCGAGATTCCCGCATCTTCCAATGGGATCCATACGACGCTGACGGGCGAGGGCCTTACCTGCCTATTCCACTATTGCAGTAAAGTGGGCCTGTTTAAAAATAAGCATAAAAGTGATGCAGCCGTTGGCGTAGCGCAGCATACCGTTACCGATCGCGGCAACCGCATCACGGCCAATCAGCTGGCTAAATTTAACAAATTTGAACATATACTCAGCCTCTATATCATCGAAGATAAGCTTAAAGAAATGCTGCATTTCATAAAAAACGACATTGAAGAAGTGGAGCGAAGAAAATAATGGCCTTTTCATAAAAACTTGGGGGATTCCACTTTATCCCCCTTCAGTGCCGGTCCCTCCTAAATAGCCTATTGTCCCCAAAAACAGCTCGTTGCATCCTTTGCATGCGCTGTTCCCTCTGCTCTCGGTTGTGATAGAAGTAACACCATTATATCCCCAATTACCTCATCCACCATTGCCCCAGCTGCTTTAAAGGCGGTTTGCTTGGCGAAATCCTTCTATGTAAGATTGCTGCTTATTGTCTTTTCTTTGCTTTAAGACTTACACAGTATGCACCATGAAAGCGAAAAAGATTACCTATCAGATCATCGTCATTACATTGATGGCACTTTGGATCCCGATCAGTCTGGACAAGTTTATCGACTATGAACTGTTCAAGTCTGCGATGATACAACAGCCGTTTAGTGACCGTCTGGGAATTTTACTTGCCCATACCTTACCTACGATTGAGCTTACGGTGGGTCTACTGTTTATCGTACCCAAGATGAGAGTTTGGGCATTTGGACTCTCTGCATTGCTGATGGTCGTTTTTGTGGCCTATGTAAGCCTGGCAATTTTAAATGTATGGGGCAAAATCCCCTGCGGATGCGGCCTTGTATTCCATCACGTGGGCTGGACGGCGCACCTGTGGCTCAATATCGGATTTTTACTGATCAGCCTAATTGGCTTGTACCTGGAGTTATCCGTGTTTAGAAATTATGGTTCAAAAAATAGCCATAATAGCCATAGTGGGGCGCATCATCCCCTACGTATAGCGATAAATTCAGAAGCTCAAGATATCATGAAATTGAAAACCAGTGCTAGGTTAAAAAAAGAATAGTGTACCCGATTAACAGCGGAACTTGGATTCGAGGCTAATCCAGGTGAAGGGCGCGTCTGCCAAAAGACACTTATGGTGTTCCAGCGCTGCTGTCGATGGCTACGTACAGAAAACCGACGCAGCGAAGGAATAAAAAAGAAATTTAAAAAACTAAAGTAAAAAAACTCAAAAATTAAAGACATGAGAAAATCAGCTAATTTTATTAAAAAACACGGTTTGGCCGTATTTGCCATGGCACTTTTAGTAGGTTATGGAGGTTTTAGTTATGCAAAATCGATGTTCAGTACGCCTTGGTATCAAATTACAAGTATGGCATCTAATCCGAACGACGACCAATTGGGAAGTGCAACACCTGATCCCACATCGGGCGGTGAATGTGATTTCGAAGAAAAGAATACACGCTGTAACGTACAATTCAACAATCCGAACAATCACGATCTGTCAAACAAAACTGTCGCTCAAGCCTTGGCTTTATCTGGTGTAAGCATCAATGATTACACGTACAGAGACAATCCAAACTAATAATTTATACCTGTCAGCCAGCCCTATTTAGGGCTGGCTGATATTTTAAGGGTTTTGTTCAATATTGCTTTTTAGCATCACATCTTTAGGGATGGGAAAAATATATCGGGTACTATTCGGCAGTAATTCATATTCCTTATCGTTTACCCTCCGCTTTAGTAGCATCGCATGATCTTCCTCTCTATTCAAGCGCCTTAAATCAGACCACCTTATTCCTCTTAACAACAATTCTTTCTGTCGTTCCAACAAAACCAGTTGTAATGCCTGCTTTTGAGATGTACTTGCTATCGGCTGAAATTTTCCAGAAACAAACCGCTTAGATAGCAACTGGTTGAGTACATTAATTCCTTGGTCAGATTGCCCCAACCTAATTGCGCATTCAGCTTCATTGAGCAACAATTCATCCCAAGCATATCCGGCAAAATGGTTTACATTTCCTAGATAGGAACCTTTGTAAAGAATATTACCTTTAGCATCCTTTTCAAAAAATAGTTTTTTTCGCAGGTCATTATCATCATAACTGTTATAAAACTCAATGGGTATTAACAGTTTTGTTTTACTGGAAAAATTTGAGCTATTTGATCCGTCAATATAGATTAGTTCTTGATTTCCATTGCCATAGGTAGGAAAGGGATATGCTTTTGTGCCCGATACCGTATTATAGTCGAGTACAACCCCACCAATAGCTCTGGCCTTGGCGGCACAATCGAAAGCATTTTTGTAGTCACCCAGCTGCATATAGCACCGTATCAATAACAGGTATGCTGCCACTTTGCTGGGCGAATACATGTCTACACTTCTGTCAGGCAACATCCCTATGGTCAACAGCAGATCGCTGATGATCTGATTATAGGTCTGTGTTACCGTAGAACGTGTTGTCATTAAGTTAATATCGCTCTCTAATTTGAGCGGTATCCCAAATCTATCCCATTCTGGTATACCTGCAGGTGCAGCAAACTGTTGGGCAATACTAAAAAAAGCATCCGAGCGAATGAACAATGCGCTCCCCTTTATACGGTTGTAGTCTGCATTTTGAACAGGAGCTTGCATCTGATCTAATCTTTCTAGTATCACGTTGGCGTAGAGGACACGCTTATAAAGGTTGTTCCAATCGGGCACATTCTCTTGCGTATTCAATATTTCTTCAGACCAATTGTAAGCAAATTTTTGCAGCTGTGAGCTCGCCAAATTCCAGGTGTTATCCTCCACATAAAACTCACCTGCCGCGATCGTACCCAACGACTTACCTGCTCCGACATTGATGGTCGAATAATCATTCAATAATGCATCCAAATCTTCCAACGATTGCGGGATTACTTGAGACTTGTCCCTCTTCAGTTCCAGAAAATTAGGGTTACAGCCCACTAAAAAAAGCAGTACAGCCATTATCATATTTCTTTTCATATTCATCGTATTAAAGGTTAATCTGAAAACCCATAATCCATGTCCTCGGATTAGGATAAGTAACATTTGGCATGTCGGGAATTAGCCCCAGAGCATTAGCGCGATAGATCCATGCGACATTCCTGACTGTTGCAAACAGCCGACATTCTTTATTTTTTAAAAAGCCTGGAAATGTACGGTAGGAAAACTGTAAATCGGCCAATCTCAGGAAATCCCCCTTTTCATACATCAATGCTGAATTAACATAGAGCTCATCGCGGCTGATGTTTTTATCTACAGGAAATACCGGTACAGACGTGGTCTTTTCATCACCCGGCAGCTGCCACCTTTTTAAATAATCCGTATGTCCTACTCCACTGTTGAACAATTGACTATAATTGATCGTGCTACGCCTAAAATAAAAGCCAAATTTATAATCCACACTCGCGCTTAGGGAAAAGTTTCCATAAGAAAACGTATTCCTAAACACCCCTGCATAGGGCGGAAATTTCATACCCATATCTGCGAGGTCATCTATTTTTGCATTATTCATATATGCCACATAGTCCTTCGTCCCATCCGGGGCTAAGAGTTCGCCCGTCTCGGGATCTAGTCCACCCGATTGCCATGCATAATTCAGGTCGAGGCTCTTACCGACAATAGGAATAGGTGTCGAAACCATTGTGGACATGGTCACATTTGAGTTTGCCATATAATCAAGTACCTTGTTTGCTGTATAGCTGAATGAGAGCGAGCCATTCCATTTTAGACGATTTTTACCCAAATTGGCATTCACCGTCAGATCCACACCCTCTGTACGAAGCTTTGCATAGTTCATCAAGTTAGTAATCTGATAGAAACCAGTTTTTTCAAAAATACCAGTTGTTGGATCCATAAAATTAACCCCTATCAGATCACTTGCATTTTTCTGATAGTACTCTACAGAACCGGAAAGCAAATTATGAAACAGTCCAAAATCTAGTCCGATATTGACCATCCGCACTTTCTCCCAACGCAATCCCGGATTGCCAACACTTTTTAGTTGAGCATAGCTTTTTTGCGTAACAAAATTGACATCACTGAAAAACGACGTAATTGGATAAACACTAACGGTGTTATTGACGTTGCCGCTTACCCCATACGTTGTTCTGAACTTTAGGCTATTTATCCAGTCTGCTTTCATCCAGTCGAAACGATCCAGATTAATTGCACTACCTACAGACCAAAGCGGTACTCCTTTCTGATTCGTCTTTACACCGAAAAGGTTTGAGGCGTCCCAACGCAGGCTAGCGGTGAGCGACAGCTTGGCGTCATACGTATAGGCACCATTGAAAAAATACGATAAAAATCGATCTGTCAGTGAAACCATCCCTGTTGGAGGAGATGGTACCGTCGCTGAACCGAGCGGCCTCAGTGGATAAAATGTGGCATAATCCAGATTTGATTGCGCTGTCAATACCGCATCGTTGTAGCCATACAGTCTATACCCGGGGTTGGAGAAACTTTTTGTCTCGCGAAGCTCTGCTCCTGCAATGGCATTGACCGCATTCTTCTCGCTATATTGCCGATTAAAATCCAACTGGATTCTTCCAGACTGGGATGATAGTTCATTATTAAACCCTTCTTTGATGGCTCCCTCAGGAATGATGCGTTTCAGATCGGGTTGCGTGTACTGATTGACAAGATTCCGGACGTAATACGAGTCAGCATCATATACATTGGTTTGATCTGTACGGAGCCGTTGATTTTGATATTTAATAGAAAGCTTCAAGCCATCCAAGATTGTATAACCCACCCCCAAGTTGATCAAAAGATCTTTTGTATTGGATCGTCTGTCTCTAAGTTTGGTCTCGTTTAGCGGTACATAGTTCCAGTCCAGGAGACCATTGACTACGGCCTGATCGACGTAATCTTTGGCATATCGTCCTGTAACGGAAATAGGAAAGCCATTTTCATCGACCAATACGGTATAATTTGGGAGTTCCCTGCTCCCGACCTTTAGTCCCTGCAATGTCAAACCGTTATTCTTTGCTTCCATCCAGGCATAATTAAGTCCAAAGGAAAGATCTAAATCTTTTGTCAGTTTGATCTGGTTGCGGAGGCTGAGAGTATTTCTCTTATTGTTGTTGCCCTTTACATTGGAATCGTTCTTGGAAAAAGATGAAGAGAGCCAATAACTATAGATAGATCCACCGCCATTTAGCGCCAGATCATATTGTTGCAACAGCGCGGGTCTATAGAGATACTTGCTCGCATGCTTTCTAAGATCGTGCTGTGCAAGCCAATTCCTTTTCTCAACAAACTCCTTTTCCGAAATGGCGTTGTTTTTACGATCCATTAACAAAGTGATATATTCTGGCAACGCTGAATAATCCGAAGCATCAAAATTATCCAGTTCAAAGAGCTTATCTTCTACATCAAGCATGGAAGCCGAAGGAAGATAATCACGGGAATACAAAAGATCAGGACGCTGCGACAACTGCCATGTACTGCCAAATACAAGATTATTAGATTGCGCAAACTTTCCCTTCTTGGTCGTAATGACGATTACGCCATTCCCTGCTCTCGCCCCCCAGATGGATGCCGCTGAGGCATCTTTCAGTAAAGTGATGGATTCGACATCGTTTGGATTAATCGAATTCAATGAACCCTCGTACGGAAAGTTATCCAAAATAATCAATGGTTCAGTCTGAGAATTGATCGTACTCAGCCCGCGCAGCCGCAGCTTAGGATCTGTTGAGAATTCGCCTGAATTAATTGACCGGTCAAACTGTAATACCGAGCTTATCCCTTCGAGTCGCTCAATAATATTCGGATCGGGATTGCGATTCAGCAAATCACTGTTGATCATCTCAAAAGAGCCCGTTGCACGCTCCTTTGGAATACGATAATATCCTGTAGAGACTTCCACTTCTTGAAGCACGTTAACCCTTTCCTTTAAGACTATTTCAAAAAAACGACTTTTACCGGGGTCGATAAAAATGCGCTGAGTTATTTTTCCGGTTCGGGTTACCATTAAAGTATCAGGCCTGACCAAAGCAAATTCGAATTTTCCGAGCTCATCAGCCCGTATCAATCTCCCTGTTCCAACAAGTCTCAAGCTTACATGACCGAGTCCGTTTCCCGCTTCATCTTTTACGATGCCACTCACCATTTGCTGCCCATAAGCATGCCCTAAAGTCCATATTCCAACTATGAACACAAACAAACATCTACAGATTTTCATGGCCTTTGGAATTTGAATGATCAACGGACTGACTTATGTGCAAATAAGGGGTTGGTTTCTCCTCGATGACGATCTGTAAACCATATTGCTTCAGTAGATTTTGAATATTTCCAAACTTTTGCTCTTGTGCTAGCGCAATAGGAAAAGAAAATTTAGCCGGAAAATCAGGTGCTATTCCTGTCCGATCCCAGATCCTATATTCTGTCAATTCCAACGACTTTAAATTTTTGAGTGCATTCTCGATGAATAACTTAAAATGCGGTTGGTCGCCAAAAGGGACAGCATAGTTTTCGTAACCCTTCTTTGGCGGACGCTGTAGCGTTCGTGACAATCTGATTTCCGCTTGTTTGATGGTATTCAGCGGGATTAAAATCGGGTAGCGTCTCATTTCACCGTATTGCACGTTTGCTTTCAGCCCAAATTTGCCTTCAATCTGAGCAGCCAGTAACTTTTGCATTTTTATTCTTGCCCCATTGATGCCACTGTCTCTCGGGACGCGCACCATAATGCTAAAATAATGCTGCCGCTTCCAATCTTCCAACTGCTTATCTTTGTAGAGATCGCCCGTCCAAGTTTCCTTTGGTCTACTTTCTTCCAGATATGAAGTAAAATCACCTCCGACATTCCATCTAATCGCGCTCTTTTTGCTTTGGTACGGATATATTTGGTCTTTATAAGCTTCTCGATAAATACGATCTATGGTTGAATTAATGGCATACAGTGATAACGAATCTCTGGTCTTAAATACGTTAAAATTTGTTGCAGTATAGCCTGAAATATATCCAACCAATTTACTGTCCTGGCTATCGTAAATAACATGATCAGGTAATCCATTATCCTTAGTAAAAAGCGTCGTGTTCGTATCGATTAGCTTAACCTCTGTTTTATTGAAGACTTCAAACTTACTATCGTTTAAAACTGCATTGATATTCGCTGTATTGGCATACCCCGCTTTTGGGGTTGCTATGACACGGCCATCTTTGATCCATACCATAAACGGTAACGCTTGGTGAGAAAATCGAGTTGTGAGGAAGCTATCTTCATAGATTGATTGGTAATCCCACTTAAAATAATTTAGTGTTTTCGATATATCTTTCAATCCAATGGTAGTGACAGGTATGACGACAACTTTATCTTGATCCCAGTTTTTTTTGAGTGAATCAAGCTTTTTTAAGGAGCCTAAGCAAGGGCTACACCATGGAGCCCAGAATTCTAATATAATTAGCTTATTTTTATGCACCGAAAGATCGGCCTGTGATACGGCTTTGGAGCTCCAGTCGACAGTTTTGTGCACGTAAGTATAAAAATCATCGCCGACAGGATCACCTACTTTCAAAGTTTGGATCTCGGATGGCCCATCGGCCCCGCTGTCCTTGCGGGGCGTCTGAGCCGATAAACTAAACATAGAAACTAAACATAAAAACAAGCATGTCAAAATGATGCGATAGGCAGGCTTATAGTCTGCAACAGATAGAAAGCATTTTAAAGCCTGCTGAGCAACCAATTTACTTGATACAAGCAAAGTGTTGCGTTGCGATGAAAGAGAGGCACAAGCCGCCTTAAAAGACCTTAAAACAGATCGCTTAGATTCAACTGTATTGGTTGACACAGGATCTACTATTAATTTTTCAACCAATACCTGCTCAATAGGTAACCAATTCCCCCCTTTCTCCCAGCGTTGCTCGAATTTTCTTCGGGTGGGCTTCGGGTCTCCTTCGGATAAAATACGAGTAACGGCAAAGCAAAAGCCGAGGCCGACCACATGAAAGGCAGGAATTGGGGCGAAGTTGGTCAGGAAAAAGTTCCTAGAAGGTGATACCTCTCCCCCTAGTCGGCTGGCCTTCGGCTGGGCTTTGGGATTTCTTCGGGGCATGGTCGAGGCATGTTCGGGGGCTCTTCGACTCGGCTTCGGCAGGGCTTCGACAGCGCTTCGGGTAGGAGTCGAAGCGCAGTCGAACAACAGTCGAAGCGTTCCCGAAGAAGAGTCGACGTTGGTACGAAGCAGTGTCGAACGATCCTCAAACAAAAGCCGAAGACCTCCCGAGGAAACAGCTGTTTTAATTTGATTTTGAATTTCACTGCTATAGCGCTTTTTTAGTCTAACATGCTTACGCAACAGTTGCGTAAGTCGCGCTATAACTGCACTTAAGCAGTGCTTCACAGGAACTTTAAATATATAGATTATACAGCCCATTACAAAGGCTAAAAACTTCAGGATATTCATTATTTAGTTTATTAGTGGTTACTTCGATAACCTACTGAAGAACTCGGCGATTTCTCTGCTCAATTCGATCTCTCTTTTGATGCGCAATTTAGCTTCTGCTGACAGTTGCATTTTACTAGGATCAATATGACGATAATTGGCAACACAGTATGCGATCAATACGCGGTACAATGCAGTTGCAAATTCCTGCATTTTTACATCTTCAAGGAGTTTATTTTCTTCTAAACCACCATCGAGATACGTGCTCAAAAGTTGCAATATATTAGCAGATATAGTCTCTAGCGCATAGTGATTCCAAAAAGATTCAATCTCCTTTATAGGATCATAATCGACCTTATGGACATCAAAAATTATCAAGTCAAAAGCAAGTTGTAGCGCTAAAATCCTGTTCATTTTTCAGTAAATCTTCGTAACCGAAAGTACATAGCATCCCCTCTCCGATCGAAATCAGCTTTTTATTGGGAGCCTGATGTTACTCAGTTCACATTAGTAATAATTAATTCATTCTGGAAGCCAGAACGCGTTTGAATGAGGGGTCACAAAGGTGTATAATATTGGCGTTACGCGTTCCATGGCAAGAGAAACCAAATCTAATTTGGCCTAACCAGCCGAGCTACTCGGGGGCCGTGATGATGTTTTTTGATTGTTGTTTTTTGTTCATAACTCGTTCTATTGGTAACGAGTCTTGTCGGTAGGTCGCCTAATGATAAATGTGGGACTGCACACCGTACCTGAAATAAAGTTTCTGACGCCTTACACACCACGGATTTACAGCAGTACCCACATCTATCTGTTATGCAAATATAGCATAAAAGTATAGACATGGGTGTTTAATCTGCTGTCTTGCGGTGTGGCGTCAGAAAATACAGGCACAAGACTCTTTGATTTAAACACCTAAACTATAGATGACTGATCTAATATTTTACTTAAACAAAGATACTAAAGTGATTTATAAAATTCAAATTATTTACAGCACAAAGCATAAAATATTTCTATTCCTTAATTTATCTATGAATAAAAACACGTGGTATCTATTTCCAATTGAACTTTATATTATTATTGCTGTTAGAAATATTCGATTTGAATTAGGAATTTCTGGCGAAGATATTTCTGAACATCTTGAAAAAAATGAAAAATATATCGGACACATGGAAAGCGCTGCGAACAATTCAAAATACAATGATGAGGTTTTGAGCGAAATTGCTATATACTTTTCTGAAATTGCCAAATTGAGACAACAGGAACTTAAAAATTCAGGCGATAGCACAGTTATTAAAACGGAATATACTATTTATGATTTCTATCCGAAAGAGATTTTATCCAACGATAAAGTCCTCAAAGAAATTCCTCCTATTCCACCTGGCGTAGGTCCAGCGCCTACACTAAATGCATTAATAGAGGACCAAACTTTTTTCAAAAAAGCAAAGACCCTAAATGAAATTGTGATCAAAGCTAATGTAGTCCAAAATCAAAACTGGGAAGCAAAAGACTTTACCCGTCCATTAGAGCGTGCTGTAAAAGTTAAAAATAAAAGACTGAAGGTAGTGCTTAAAGGCGACCTTAATACATACATCCTTATCAGTAAGCAGAAAAAGGATTAGTATCTTTGCGGTCAAAGAAATGGCCAATTTTATGCAAGCTGATCTTAAATTTGAAATAATTAATATTAATGCCATGCCCCGAATAGAGGTGGAGAAAATGCTCAATATTTTTCTTTTGAGGAAGAAAAGAGGCTATAATCAATTCGAGCTTTCTTTTCTTATGGGCCAACGCGACTTTTATGTTCGTGACGCTGAAGATCCTACTCATACCTTAATTTACTCCATACCGTTTAATAATATATTTCGTGAGATTTTCGATTGTGATATTGATCAAATTGTACCAGATATCACTAACTCAGATTATACAATTCAAATATCTGTAGCAAAGAGTGAATCTGACTTGGTTGTTTATAAAGCTGAAAAAATCCTCAAAGATGGCCGAATAGAACTTGTAGGCACCTTATCCACTGAACCAAAAGATCTATTACTCGAATCTCCATGTATAATCACAGAACAATCAGTTAAAGATTGGGTATTGCACCAAATCTCCACAGGATATTTTAGCGAACCTAAAAATGCCTTACAGATTCTCAAAGATTGTGAGAAAGAATTCGATGGACCAGTACGTCCATTATTTCTTGCAAATGCTTTAAAAGCCTGTAATGGAACAAAAGGAACTCCTAAGTTGACGAGCAAGAAAGATGAGAATGGAAGGTTTGTTTATTTCAAAAATAATTAGATTAAACAATTGAAGTTAACAAAAGCAAAATTAATCGCTAAAGTCAAGGCACCTTTAGAAAAATTAGGATATATTTTTTTTAAAGACCCCATTTCCAGTGCGCAGGGATTTTTTTCAAAAAAGTTAGATAATGGCTTATACTTGACGTTAGGTTTAACCATTTCGAGACATATGGAGAGCAATTTTACTGGATCTTTTTATTATTCCAAAACAACCCGGTGGGCGGCGGTTTGGGATGACATCCCGGAAGAAAGTTACGTACGCCCAGGCTTCTTGATGTCAACGGAAGAACGGAAGATTTATTTTAAAACTGAAAATGAACAATTACGCGATTATTGGTGGGATGGTTTAGATGATTCATCGGTCGCTTCTTTTATTGAAGTCATCAAGCTCACCGAATCAAGATTGTATGAGGACCGATTGTTGACAAAAAAGATAGAAGATAGCCGCAGAGTATCGCAATTAAAAAATTACGCCGATGAAGTAAATAAATCGGTCTTCGAAATCGAGAAACTGAATTTCACTTATTCTTATTTACCAGATAAAGAAGTAAGCGGAATACCTATGCGGTGGTTTAAGGCTAGTGAGTATGTCTTAAAAAAACAGAATGGTATACTCAATAAGAATACGGTTAAAAATTTGGCGTCTGATGCTTTTATTCAAATTACAATTGACAATCTTTGAAACATAGGAATAGGAGAATAATTAGCTATTTTCTCATATCTCTCCTTTTAGCATTATGATTGTACCGCTTTCCATCTTTTGCGCCACTCCAGACCTCAGTAACACTATGAATTTTATAAGGAGCCTCTTTTCCTAAATGTACAAGTTTTCTACAAAATTTTCTGAAAGTTCTATTCCATCGCCTTTTATCTTGTTTCTCAGACTCTGTAGTAGTAATCCCGAATATTTTAGTTTTTCGTAACGATCTTGACATCGTTGTTTTATAAGTATTGATTTGATCAAACGTGTGAATGCAAAGATAAGTATACCTGACGACTATTCAAACCGAGTGCAGCGAGCTCATGAATAGTCATATATTTTTTCGCCGTCGTTCTTAAAAATACACCATTTTTTTTTCTAATAGACGCCAATAGTCATTATTTTTCAACCCTCCCTATTTACGCTGATTTTTACACAGAAATTACCATATAAAGATGGTATCTTTACACAAAATGCAAATTACTATGCCAAAGAGAGTAATTAACCGACTAAAAGTTGTTTTAGTAGAGCAAGGTAAAACCAGTAAGTGGCTTGCCGAACAATTAGGTAAAAATGAAACTACCGTTTCTCGCTGGTGCACCAACGAAGTGCAACCTAGTTTAGATAATTTGGTAAATATTGCAGAACTATTAAATATTGATATTAAAGAATTATTGAATTCGAGTAAATAAATGAGTGCCAAACAAAAAATAACCCAATCTCAGTTAGAACAATACTTATCAAAGGCTGCATGGATCTTAAAAGGTCCCGTAGATGCTTCTGATTTTAAGGTATATATATTCCCCATATTGTTTTTCAAACGGATATCTGATGTATATGATGAAGAATTTGCTGTTGCAATGGCCGAATCGGACGGCGACCCCGATTATGCATCATTGCCCGAATTTCATCGTTTTGTTATACCTGAGGGTTGCCATTGGAAAACCGTACGAGAAACTACTATCAATGTCGGTTTAGCGATCGAATCGGCACTTAGAGGAATAGAGCAAGCCAATCAACAATACTTGTATGGCATATTTGGTGATGCACAATGGAGTAATAAAAGTAAACTGTCGGACCGCTTATTAATAGATCTTATAGAGCACTTTTCACAATATGAGCTCTCCAACAGCAATGCGGAAGCGGATATTTTAGGAAATGCGTACGAATATCTTATCAAACACTTTGCCGACTTAACCAACAAAAAAGCTGGTGAATTTTATACAGCACGGTCCCTTGTCCGATTATTGGGCTTGATATTAGATCCTAAAACTGGAGAATCTGTTTATGATCCAGCTTGTGGGACTGGTGGAATGTTGTTAGAATGTGTAGACCATTTACGTGAAAAAGGAGAAGATTACCGTACACTCAAGCTTTATGGACAAGAAAAAAATCTAACGTCAAGTGCCATTGCTCGCATGAATATGTTTCTGCATGGCATGGAAGATTTTAAGATTGTTCGTGAAGATACACTGAGAAATCCTGCGTTTTTCACTTCTGACGGCCTGCAAAAGTTTGACTGTGTCATAGCAAACCCACCTTTCTCACTGAAAGATTGGGGTGCGAATAATTGGATAAATGATCCCTATGGACGTAACATCGCTGGAGTTCCACCTAAAGGGAACGGTGATATGGCCTGGGTACAACACATGATTACCTCCATGAACGCGACAGGTCGCATGGCGGTTGTGTTACCTCACGGTGTACTTTTTCGAAAAGCATCCGAACAAAGGATCCGCCGGACTTTATTAGAAATGGATTTACTGGAAGCTGTTATTGGCCTTGGTGCAAATATTTTCTACGGCACGCAGTTAGCAGCTTGTGTCTTAGTTTTCAAACAACAAAAAATAGCTAAAAAACAAAATAAAGTGTTATTTATCGATGCGTCAGATCAGATACGAATAGGAAGGGCACAAAATTTCCTGGATAAAGAGCAAGTACAACAAATTTTTGACTGGTACAGTAGTTATTCTGATGTAGAAAACTATGTAAAAGTCGTAGATATACATCAAATTAAAGAGAATGATTTCAATCTAAATATTCCACTCTATATCGATAAAGTAATTGAAGATAATCTTCCATCTGTTGACGAAGCGATGGCGCAATTAAAATCGGCATGGAAAGAAAGTCAGCAGGCGGACGAATATTTTAAGACCAAATTAGCAAAGTATATCGCTTAGAAGGATAACTACAATGACACAACAACAATTAGAAAAATATTTGTGGGGTGCGGCTACTGCTTTACGTGGAACCATTGATGCTGGCGACTACAAACAATATATATTTCCCCTATTATTCTTCAAGCGTATCTGTGATGTGTATGATGAAGAATTTCAGCATGCTTTAGCGGATTCAGAGGGAGACATAGAATATGCTTCTTTTACCGAGAATCATCGCTTCGTAATTCCAACGGGTGCGCATTGGACAGATGTACGCGAAACGACAACCAATGTGGGATTAGCCATTCAAAATGCTATGCGCAAAATAGAGAAAGCTAATCCTGAAACTTTAGAAGGAATTTTCGGTGATGCGAGTTGGACCAACAAAAACCGTTTGTCTGATGCAACATTGATTAATCTGGTCGAGCATTTTTCACAATACAAACTTAATCTGACGAATGTAGCAGATGACAAACTTGGAAATGCCTACGAATACTTGATCAAAGAATTTGCGGATGACAGTGGACATACAGCGGCTGAGTTTTACACCAACAGAACGGTCGTCAAACTGATGACTAAGATCATGGATCCTCAACCCGGGGAGTCGGTGTACGATCCAACTTGTGGATCGGGAGGTTTATTACTCAACTGTGCCTTACATATTAAAGAAGAGGGGAAAGAGTATCGCAACCTGAAATTATACGGACAAGAGATCAACCTCATCACTTCGGCCATAGCGCGGATGAATATGTTTATGCATGGCATTGAAGAATTTAAAATCGTTCGTGGTGATACCTTGGCTGATCCAGGACTCATTGAAAATGATAGTCTGAAAACCTTTAATGTTATTTTGGCAAATCCGCCATATTCGATAAAATCTTGGGACCGAAATGCTTTTGTAAACGATCCTTGGGGGCGTAATCTTTGGGGTACACCGCCGCAAGGTAGTGCGGACTATGCATTTCAACAACACATTCAAAAGTCTTTAGATCAAAAAAATGGACGTTTTGCAATTTTATGGCCCCATGGTATATTATTTAGAGATGCCGAAGCTGAAATGAGGCGAAATATGATAAAGGATGATGTTATCGAAGCTGTAATTGGCGTTGGACCTAATTTATTTTATAACTCACCGATGGAAGCAATGATTTTGGTGGGTAATAATAACAAACCTAAAGAAAGAAAAGGTAAGATTCTATTTATCGATGGTAAAAATGATGTGGTTCAAAATAAAGGACAAGCTCATTTAACCAATGATAATATCGAAAAATTATATGCCGCTTTTCAGGCATTTAATAATGAAGAAGGGTTTTCTAAAGTGGTAGATATGGATGATATTTTGAATGACTTTGATGGAAATTTGAATATATCATTCTATGTTAAAACACAAAATATAAAAGCAGAAGATTTTAAAAAAATTTATTCTAATTGGCTGGAGCATAGTGATTCCTTAAAAATTAATATTGAAAGATTATTGAATGGAAATTAATATTGATAAAACAAACTGGAAGAAGATTAAGTTTGGTGATGTTGCCATTCAAATGAAGGGGACAGTTGATCGAGAAAATACTGATTTAAAATACTACGTTAAAGGCGAGCATATGAATTCTGAAGATGTTCATATTCGAGAATTCGGTGAATTGGCAGATGAATATTTAGGACCTGCTTTTATACGACATTTTAAAGAAGGTGATATTTTATATGGCTCAAGACGTACTTATCTTAAAAAGGTTGCAGTTGCTCATTTTGAAGGAATAACATCCAATACAACATTTGTCATCAATGCTAATGAAAAGGTTATTGATAAGCGTTTATTACCGTTCTTAATGCTATCTAATAAATTTACAGAGCATTCAATAATGCACTCTAAAGGTTCTGTCAATCCGTATATCAATTGGAAAGACCTTGCTAACTACGAGTTTCTACTTCCCCCCACAGAAAAACAATCCGAATTGGCAGAATTACTATGGGCCATGGATGAGGTGATTGAGAAGGATTTGGAGGTGATGAAGAGGTTGAAGGAAGATGTTCAAAATATTTTTTTGAGTAGATTAATAGATTTCGATATTAAAAAATTAACGATAACTGATATACTTGAAAAAATAAGTTTAAAGCAGGATATAGACTTATTGAAAAATTACGGAAACTTTTTTAAAGGAAAAGGTATACCAAAAGATGATGTAATTGAAGCTGGAATTCCTTGCATAAGATATGGTGAAATCTACACTAGTCATCATATCGTAATTAGAAAATTTCGGTCTTTTATAAGTAGAGAAGTTGCGAATACCTCGTTTAAACTAGAAAAAGGAGATATTATTTTTGCTGGTTCGGGAGAAACGATCACAGAAATTGGCAAGAGTGTTTGTTTTAATGATGATTTTGAAGCTTATGCCGGAGGCGATACTATTGTTTTTAGACCTGATTTAAACAAGATTAATCCTGTTTATCTATCGTATTTGCTTAATTCACTAATTAGTAGATTGCAAATCAACAAAATGGGGACGGGAGCGACTGTAGCACATATATATCCTGAGGATTTGAAGAAAATTAAAATTCCCACTGTGGACATTACAACACAAAGAGATATTGCAAGCCACATGGAAAATATCTTTTTGAATATTGATAAATTAAAATCTAAACTTCAATCCTCAAAGGCATTGCAAAAAGTTTTGATAAATCAGATTTTTTAAATTTAATTAATTATGGCAACAACAACTTCAATTGACAGAATTGGAATTGATCTTAAGGGAAGGGTCAATCGTTTAACTCTTGCTGAAAGAAACATGTTACTTCCTGTATTTGAGGCGATAATTAATTCTATACATGCTATTGAGGATACAAAGGTGCCCAATGGTCAAATTGAAATAGTGGTGGAACGTTCACCACAATCGTCGATGAACCTTAATGGTGATGAAAAGAAGTCATTATCAGAAATTATTGGATTTAAAGTTGTTGATAACGGAATTGGATTTACCAATGATAATTATGAATCTTTCAAAAGAGAGTATTCAACCTATAAAGCAAAAAGAGGTGGTCTTGGCTTAGGCCGTTTTATGTGGCTAAAAGCTTTCTCAGATGTTAAAATTTATAGTCATTATTATCAGAACAAACAACCAACTCATCGAACATTTGCATTCAATTTGAAAACGCCTGATGGAATTGCTAATCCTATTTTAGAAACTTTAGATAAAGATGTTGATTTCAAGAGAAAGACTGAAGTTAGGTTAATAGGATTTAAAGATCCATATAAATCAAAATGCCCTAAGCGATTAACAACTATTGCTGATAGAATTGTTGAGCACTGTTTGATATATTTTTTACAGGAGGATTGTCCTATAATAATTTTAAAAGACAGTGACGACGACATCATTCTAAACGATTATTTCCAAGAGTTAACTTTTGGAAACACGTTTAAAGATGATTTTAAAATTGGCGATTATGAGTTTAATATAACCCTTTTAAAATGGTTTGAACATGAACAATTTACCACCCATAAGATTGCTTTGTGCGCCAATAACCGTGAGGTGGAGAGTTTTAATGTTAATAAAGTTTTTCCTGATGTATCTTCTAAGATTGAAGATGCAGACTCCGGTAAACAGTACCTAATTGTATGCTACATTGAAGGGAACTATTTTGATTCAAATATTAATGATGAAAGAACTGAGATTCGGTTTAGCAAAGATGAATTATATGATAATGGATTAGTAAGTCAAGCAGAATTATATAATGCCTTACAACCCATTATAAAGAGCTACTTTGAAAAAGAAATTGAACGTTTTAAATCGAAAAAATTAGAACGAATTGAAAATTTTATTGCTGAAAAGGCGCCACAATATAGGGTACTGAATAAATATTTAGATTCTTTTGAAGACGTTATTGTAACAGATAGTACGTCCGATCAAGATTTAGATTTAAAATTATATAAGAAGCTTCAGGATATTGAATATGATTTCAGAAAAGAAACAATAGAAGTCTTGAATGATGGAAAAGTAGATGATCCTCATTTTTTAAAGGAGAAATATTCTAAACTATATGAAGAGTTATCGGACATCAATAAATCTAAGTTGGCTCAATATGTTGTTCATCGAAGATATATATTAGAACTATTTGAGAAATCTCTTGAGTTAAATGATAACGGAAAATATGAACTTGAAGATACTGTTCATGGGATTATTTATCCTACAAAAAAGAATTCCAATCAAATTGATTACGACAATCAAAATTTGTGGATAATAGATGAAAGATTGAGTTTTCACAGGTTTTTGTCATCTGATAAACCATTAAATACAATAGAAGACTTTGAAAACGATTGTGCTGACAGACCCGATTTAATGATTTTTGACAATCCTATTTCTTATGTGGAAGGAGACGAAGCACCCTTTAATTCGGTTGTACTGGTAGAATTTAAGCGTCCAATGCGAAAAGGATACAATGAAATCGAGGATAACCCTATTGTCCAGCTTTATGATTATGTACGTGAAATTCGAAAAGGTAAAAAACTAACCAGTTCTGGGCGTACTTACGATATTGGAGACCATACACGTTTTTATTGCTATTTGATTTGTGATCGAAATGAAAAAATTGATCAATATGCTGAGAATGCCCAATTAGAAAAAAGTTTTGATGGTCTTGGATGGTTTGGGTACAATAAACCTTTAAGATGTACTATTGACATCCTGCCGTTTAATCAAGTATTATCTAACGCTAAAAAACGAAATCGAGTATTATTCTATAAGTTGGGAATATAATTCGATGAACTAATAGTAAAATTATTGCGTATGAAATTTGAAATTTACTGTGACGAAAGCGGCTTAGAGGCATTGAGCAATAAACAGGCTCATGATTATACCGGAATTGGAGGCATTTGGATTCCGGCAGATCAGCGTGCAGCATTAAAAGAGGGCATTGGTGCGATTAAAGCCAAATACAATATCCTTGGCGAGCTTAAATGGCAAAAAGTATCACCGTCTTATATTGATTTGTATAAAGAGATTGTTGATTTCTTTTTCAATGCGGGCTATATTCGTTTTCGGGTTATCGAAATTGAGGCTGAAAAAGTAGATCATATTCGCTTTAACAGTGCTGATGCAGAGTTGGGCTTTTATAAATTCTATTACCAACTGCTACAACATTGGATTTTTGATTTCAATGAGTACGTTGTCTTTGCTGATTTAAAGCAGGATCGAAATAAGGGGCGCTTGAAAGAGTTGGAGAAGGTATTGGATAATGCCAATCTGACGTCGGATATTAAGCAGGTACAAGGTTTGCCTTCGCATGAATCTTTAGGGATCCAATTAGCGGATATTCTTACTGGCATGGTGACAGCTAAATTCAACAAAGAGTATAAGCCTGATTCAGCCAAAGCACAACTTATCCAGTACTTAGAAGAAAAATACCTTTCGCGCGAAATTGCGCCTACAGCCAAGTGGGAAGAAAAATTTAATGTATTTAAGATCAATCTTCAAGGAGGGTGGTAATGCGTTACAGGAAAATAAAGTCATACAATATGACGGAAGACGAGTTGCGAGAGATATGGCGTGTCGAATACTGTGAGTGCCTTATTAAGACGTTTGATGATATCGTAGTCCAATTTTTCGCCGCAATGTTCGATCATTGTTTTTTTGAGAGTGCCAATAGACTAGCTAAGGATAAGTCGTTATTGTCTTTGAATAGATTGGAAAAGATTTATTGGATCAAGGATGCTTTGCAGGATCCTGATGCAGTACTAAAAGTGGGTTGGGATAGCAAGTCTAAATCTTATGATGATCAACGGCGAGTTACTTTAGTGAAAGGAAATTATATTGTCGTTATTGTCATTTTCGCACCAAAAAAGGCAAGATTTATTACTGCCTACGAAGTGAATGATGATGATAATTTGCAAAAAATAATGGATGGACCTGATTTTGGGGCATAAAAAAAACGTTGATTAGCTGGTTCAACGTTCAAGACCTTTGTAGATTCCCTACCGAAGGTAAAGAACAATACAAAGATATATACTATATTGCATATATCAAATATTATATTTAAAAATATTTAACCTATTTAAGATGTTTAACGAAAGTAATACCGTAGAAGCCTTTGTGATCAAACAGTTATCTGGTGTTGAATTAAGTAATATCAGTGTCGTGCGAGAACCTACTCGTTACGGTGCTTCCTGGCAATATATCGCTCCGCAGGAATTGAAACGAGGTCCTAGCGAGGTTTTGCTAGAAGACCGATTGAATAATGCATTAAGGATACTGAATCCAGCTATTGCCACAAACCCGGCTTTAGCAGATGAGGTTATTTATAAGCTACGGGCGATATTACTCTCGGTAGGACAAATTGGTTTAGTGCGTGCAAATCAAGCATTTCAAAAATGGATGTGTGGGGAGGAGTCTATGCCTTTTGGAGAAAATAATCAGCATATTCCTATTAACCTGATTGATTTTGACGATATAAAAAATAATGATTTCGTTGTCACCAATCAACTGCGTGTCTATGCTCGAGAAACTAAAATTCCTGATGTCGTTTTGTTCATTAATGGTATGCCGGTTGTCGTGGGAGAACTCAAGACTCCTATTCGGCCATCTATTTCTTGGTTAGATGGAGCGAATGAGATTGTAGAAGTGTATGAAAATGCAATTCCGCAATTGTTTGTTCCTAATATACTCAATTTTGCAACAGAAGGAAAATCCTTCGGTTATGGTGGCATTCGAACCCCATTGCAATTTTGGGGACCTTGGCGGATGGATCTCGATAAAGATCTTATCAGCAAGTTTTTCGGTATCGGAGATGTAGCAGTGGAGATGAACGATTTGCTCAAACCTAATCGTTTATTGGATATTCTGAAGAATTTCAGCCTTTTCAGTACCAACAAAAAGAAACAGTTAGTTAAGATCTTGCCGCGCTTCCAACAATACGAAGGAGCCAATAAAATCGTTGAACGCGTATTGGATGGACAAGTTAAAAAGGGATTGATATGGCACTTTCAAGGGTCAGGCAAATCATTTTTAATGGTGTATGCTACACAAAAACTACGGAATACAGCGGCATTGAAAAGCCCCACTGTTCTGATCTTAGTAGACCGTACAGACTTAGATACGCAAATTTCTGGAACATTTAATGCGGCAGATATCGCTAATGTTGTCACTACGGATAGTATTGGCGAATTACAAACCCTATTGGAGCGAGATACCCGCAAGATTATTGTGTCCATGATCCACAAATTCCGGGATGCCAAGCCTAATATGAATACGCGCGAGAATATCATTGTCCTGGTCGATGAGGCACATCGTACACAAGAGGGAGATCTGGGTCGACAGATGCGCGCAGCTTTGCCAAATGCATTTTTATTTGGACTTACGGGAACACCTGTCAATCGGGCAGATAAAAATACATTTTGGGCTTTCGGATCAGAAACTGATAATGGTGGCTATTTATCTCGCTACACATTTCAGGATTCCATTCGGGATGGTGCCACTTTACCGCTGCATTTTGAACCTAGGCTGGTTGATGTACATTTAAACAAGGAATTGTTAGACGAGGCCTTTGAAGCTCTCAAATCCTCGGCTGACCTTACGGACGAAGATGCTGATTTGCTTAATAAAAAATCTGCTCGTATGGCCGCTTTCTTAAAGGCTCCCGAACGAGTGTCCAAAATAGTAGAAGACATCGCAAAGCATTTTAGAGAAAAAGTAGAGCCACACGGCTTCAAAGCCATGATTGTAACGCCGGATCGTTACGCTTGTGTCCAGTACAAAGAAGAACTAGACAAGTACTTTCCTGAGGACGCTAGTAAAGTAATCATTTCCACTACAGCTAATGACCCAAAAGAGTTTAAAGATAAATGGGCGATGGATAAATCACTGCAAGAGAAGATTGTCGATGAGTTTAACAAATCTGAGTCTCCCATAAAATTTATTATCGTTACCGCAAAACTTTTGACAGGTTTTGATGCTCCTATTCTTCAAACGCTGTATTTAGACAAGTCTATTAAAGATGTGACTTTATTGCAAGCCATTTGTAGAACGAATAGGCTTTACAAGAACAAAAATTTCGGTCGGATTGTTGATTACTTCGGTATTTTTGATGATGCGGCAAAGGCCTTACAATTTGATGATAAGACCATGCAATCCATCGTAACGAACCTCAATGAGCTGAAAGGTAAACTGGATGGTCTAATGAAAAATGCGCTTGTTCACTTTGAAGATGTTGATCGTACGCTGGAAGGCTTTGAAGGTTTAGAGGCAGCTCAAAACGCCATAAAGACCGATGAACTAAAAGACGCTTTTGCAAAGGATTTTAAGCTATTAATGAATGTATGGGAATCGTTGTCCCCTGACCGAGTTTTGGATCAATACCAAGCAGATTACCGTTGGTTATCACAAGTATACGCATCTGTAAAACCTTCATCAGATCATATGGGTAAACTATTATGGATGACATTAGGTGCTGAGACCACTCGATTGATGCACGAGCATATCACCGTTGGTGAGGTGCATGATCTTGAGGAATTTGTATTAGACGCCGACGTCATTGACAATATTTTCAATAATCCTGATCCTAAGGATGCCAAAAAAATTGAAGAAATTTTGGTTAAGCGTTTTAAAAAACATGGAGGTGATCCGAAATTCAGAAAACTAAGTGAACGTCTAGAAGATTTACGCGCAAAAGCTGAACAAGGCCTGATTACTTCCATTGAATTTGTAAAAGAGTTGTGCAAACTCGCTAAGGATACATTACTAGCCGAAAAAGACCTAGAAGAACAAATTCAGGAAAAAACACCACAAGCAGCCTTGACAGAATTATTCATAGAGCTTAAAACAGATGAAACACCAGCTGTAGTTGAGCGTATTGTTAAGGACATAGATGATATCGTTCGTGTGGTACGTTTCCCAGGCTGGCAGACAACTGCTGCTGGCGAAAGAGAAATACAAAAGTCGTTACGTAAGGCATTGCTGAAATACCAACTTCATAAGAATGAAATGTTGTTTCAACGTGCCTATGAGTATATTAAGGAGTATTATTGATAAAGTTGCTTACTATCCTGTTCATGTGTTAGATTCTTATAAAAATAATATGAGAAATACAATAAAAGTAAGGGGATCAGGTGAAGCGAGTACCCATCACTTTTGGTACAGTCAAATATTTCTTCGCTGAAGATCGCATTATCCTGTAACAAAAAAGATGGAAACTTATATCCTCATAAATTGACTACATTTTATCAACTTCAGGCTAAAAACTATATCAAAAAAAATAAATAACTACCTACCTATTTAAATAGGCAGGTAGTTACTCACTATTTTCTAACGATACTCAAAGTATAAAGTATAGGATTTCCATCACCATAACCTTTGATATTGAAAACATCAAAAGCACTTACATTACCGTTGTTATATCTTGTATAATCATCACAATACCAGCCATGCTCGATCCCTCCATCTGGGCGAATCCGGACAATTATATCATCTGATTCAAATTCGAAGTATCGGTAATGTGGTAAAGATTCCTCCAAATGTATGTCAAAATTTGAAATTTCCAGATCCCAAGCATTCGAACGAATAAACACATCTCTGTCAGCATCGGAGGAATAATTGTGCCGGAGCTGAATTGGCACTCGATTATTAGGATCTGAAATTGGGGAACTATAGAAATCAAATTCATTCAAATCAAGGTTAAATTCATTTTTTATAGATTCGATAAACTGAAACATTAGCATCACTGCCATGGGTGATTTGCAATAACGATCAGAATATGTAACATCGAATTTTTTCCCCTGCATAGCAGAGCGAAGATCTATCCTGTTTCCCAAATCTTCCAATAGCTTAGTAAAAATTTTATTCGAAGAAATCCGCTGGTTTCGAGCCATCACAATATGTGACTCAGCGATATTACCTTCGGTAGGGCGCAGCCATTCCAATGGTTCCCGACGTATCTGAGAGGTAGATTCTAACTTATAAAGCTGTCCCGCATCAGATGATGACCAATCCTTGTTTAAGGATCGAATAATACCATCCCGACCATAATAACGAATGTACGAACCCTCCTGCAATTCGATCTCCACCAATAGACGTAATCCTGCATAGTCATCTACTTCATTTTCAAAATAGTTTACAAAATTTTCGGACTTTTTCAGATCGATATATTCATCAATGGATGGCTGATTATCTCCACATTTGACAACAACAGTTGCTTTACCTATCATTCTCGAAAAACGAGCTATAAAAGGCAATTCTTCTAAATTCCAGTTCTGGAAATCTCTTTCAACAAAAAAGGTCAGCCCCCTTGGTTTCTTTCTAGTAAATAGCGTATTCAACTCGTCTTTTATCGGTTGGATCAATACAGTAAATTGATCATTTAACGATTTTATATCCTCCGGTACAATTTGATTTAGAGCATGCTCTAACCAAGCGATAGCGGAATGGCGATCCAAATTGTCCATATGCCACTGTGTACTACGATCTATCAGACACTTGGTACAGGCAGCTTCACAAGTACAACCTTCTAAAGTACGCAATGCTTCTTTAAAAATTTCAATTGCATAGAGTGAAAACTGTGGTGCATAACCCGCTCCACCCTTAGCTGTATCAAATATAAACAAGGTGGAATATTCATTATATTTCTTGATACCAAAGCCCAATTCTGCAGCTTCAATAGCCAAATATTGCGCAAGTATTTTCACAAAAACACTCCCCAACGTATATAAAAGCCTAGGATCCGCGGTATAAGAACCTATACCATCCTTGATCCTGATCTCACAATAATCGGTTTGAAAACGGCCTCCCAAGATAACATTTGGTCGTATCGCATAAGCTTTATCATTGCCAGCACAACGGGTATCATCCTGTTGGTTTCCTCTTCTATTTTTCCCGCCCCGTAATCGTGTGTGATTATGCAAGTCGGATGGTTGTGTAGATGCTCGTCCGCAGGTTAAACACACTGAGAAGCCCGAACCACTACCAACATTATAATACAGAATCTCCGCATTAGAGGAACTACTTTCTCTAATCTCAAAATAACTATTGGACGTTTCCGTCCATGGCAACAGATTGATGAGCATTGGATCAACATAATGAACTTCAGACCGTTCTGTTATTTTGCGTGAAGGTTCTGCATACATATCCACAGCGAAACCTACAGGCTCTATCAATTGCGTAAACCGAGTCTGTCCAACATCTGTTAACCTGATTCCCTTAAAAGTCCCCTGGGCTTTACAGTGAGGGCATTGCTCATTTTCTGTGACCTCTCCATCTACACTAATGATCTCTTGATAACCACAACCTTCGCAGATACGTATTAATTCGCGAACAGCCTCTGATGTATGATTTGAAAGAACAACTCCTGCAGAGGTAAAGCTCTTACCATCAATAACCACTCTTGTACCTGGCGCATATTCCATTAGTGCCCGAGTAATAAAATGTGATGGCCCTTTATCAATATTCTCAGAATTATTATTTCTACCACTATAATCCTGAACCGTGGTATTGTCAAACTCAACTACTCCAGTTGGCATCCCTGCAGAAGGGAGAAAACCCGCAGAAACTAAATAACTTATTGCATTTTGATTGATAAAGGTAAAATATTGACGTTTCACCGAACGTGTGGCTGGCCCATCTTCACCAAACTCTGCTGTTAACTCCATGATCTTTCTTTGAAAACCTGCTACTTTATGAGAAGTTTCGTCCAATACTTTCCTAAAATTTTCTAAAACATGATCAACCAAAGAACTGATCGCAACATCTTGCAACGGTGTAAATTTTGTCAAATGTTTGAGATGTGATATATAATTATCAATATCGGGACTGTTTAACCAATTATTGAATTGTTCGGCTACCGATAGCTCTTCACCGTCTACCGGAAAAATATCCAATAGCTTGTTCATAATCGCTATACCGTTTGCATTCTCCTGCACGTATTTACCGAAAAAGTAGGAATTCACATGGCGCTGGATTAGCCTAGTACTATGAAAATCAACACGTGGCGCAGCAATGGCATGTTTCAAAGCCCAATCTGGTTCTCGTAAGACATTATTTCCAATTGGCGTAGGTGCACATGTTGTAAATGCCAATGATTTAGCTTCTGATCGCCGGCCTGCCCGACCAGCTCTTTGTAAATAGTTTGCAGGCCCAGGGGGAACATTGTTCATCATCACAACTGAAATCCCTTTTAAATCGACTCCCATTTCCATCGTCGTGGAACAATTAAGTATATTGACTTTTCCAGCAATAAATTTTGCCTCCAAATCATCCAACCGGGATCTATTTTGTTGTGCAGAATGCTCTCCGGCCAAGTAAATTGGTCTATTGCGAATAATACGTTCATGTAAATCATTCCATACACCTTTTTCCTTTAGAATAGACGAATTCGCTGACATCCATTGCTGAGCCAACGTGTTGTCCAATACATTATTTACCATATTAAATGGATATTCATAATGTGGGAACTTAATTTCTCCTTGCTTTATTCTGAAATGTTCAATTGTATCAGCACTTAAGTTTCCGCTGATCCAAGGTGAATATCCCCTAAAATGCCTATTAATCAAACGTTTCTTTACTGGACACAGCCAAACATTATTTGTCAAACAAAATACTGTGCTTTCTTCCAATCTTAATTTGTAAGAATTATCGCCCAAATTACTTAGCACATTTTTGCTGACCAAAGTTCCCCATATCGCCTGTAATAGCTGATCTATCCGATCTTGATCTTCGGGAGTAATTTCTTCAAAATTGTGAAAACCTAATCCTGCACATAACAGCGTAACAAAGCGATGTTGCCTTTTTCTCTGTGGATTGAAACTTGGCCATCGTGTTACACCTGTAATACCTTGGTCTGTTGCTATTGGATAGATGGGTTTAGAACGCATAAAAGCGACAGAATAATTATATAATCCCGGATCAAATTCAAAATGGAATGGATAACGGATAATATAATCAGCGGCAATTTTTACCAGATTTCTATATTCGATTAAATCAATCTTGAACTCATCACAGATAGCGGGCAGACTGCATGTATCCACTGTTGGATAATCAAGTCCAATCATTCCTAAATTTTCAATTGATCGTGACCTTGGTAAACGTCGGGCAAACTCGTCATAAAGTATTCCTTTCAGATAATTATTAAGACTAGAGATATCTTTATTCAAACTATTATTCTTCAATAGAACCGTCGCGTCACTTCTATTTCTTAAAAATTCTAAAAGAGAATCCCACCGCAATACTTCATTAGTCGATAATTGGTCAAGTTCATTTTGTATATCCTGAATTTGCTTATTAATGAAGCTATGCCTGTAAGGCGGTTGTTCATTCAATTGCTGTTCAAGATTTGCCAACATCCACCTTTTTCCTTCAATATCCTCACCAGATAGCTGTGCTGCCGAATTTAACTCCAATAATTTATGATAAACCTGCGCTCGAATCCAATTGGATTCTGTGTCAATATTGAGAAGAGCCGAAATTTTCGCCGTCCCCTGTCTACTATCTGTAAAGGAAATGTATTTATGTCCATTCCATTGCATGTCTTTTGTCAGAGGATACATCTCGGGAGTCGCTTCCAAAAAGAGATCGGCTAATATCCGGTTCACAAAACTGCTGCTTAACCTAAAGTGAAGTGGAGCTTCTAATTGAGAATGACAATGTGGACAGGCACAGACTTGTTGGTCATTTAAATAAAATAAATACTCTCCTTCGCCACAATCAAGGTTTCCTCGGTATGCAATCTGAAATTTAGTGACTTCATCAATATGCCGTTTGGGATCTTGTCTGGTAAAGAAGAATGTTGTTACATTGGCTACGTCATTTTCTTCTTCCTGATCTTCATCCTGGCCGCCGCTATAATCATCAATATTAAAATTATCATTGACAACTGATGTTGTTAGTTGAATACGATCTCCACTTCTATCAGTAATTCTATCGGCCATCATCAATTCATTACCACAAGAACGACAAGCCACCAATTCGACCATAGGATGACCACAGGTACAATGATGTGCTGCAAAAGTCGTCATCCTACCATAAGGAGACTTAATTAGTTTTTCATCCGTACAATCCTTATTCGTACAGACATAAATACCGCCTAGACTCCGGCCAAAAAAATGTCCCCTAACTGGCAAAATTGGTTTTCCGTCTACACTACATTCAGCTAATTCATCAATAAGCGCAAGAGCATTTTCAGTCCCCTTAACATTGAATTTTTCGGCAATCTCACCTATACGAAGGCTGTCCTTCTCCCTGATGTTATAACGTAAATCCTGAATCTCCTTAAGGTCATAATGTGGTAATGGATTCTCGGTTAATTCTTCAAATTTTCGCTGACCTGTAATAACCTCTATTTGAGATTGCTCTATACCGCAGAGCTTTGACATAAATTCTTTTAAGGAGGCAACTGCATTTTCTCCCTGCCCCACTGTTGCCGAAGTAATCGCAAATCGGATATCCTTTGCCTGCACCCCGAAAGCATCGACTACCCGACGTATTAACAAGGACATTTCTGCTGCTGAAGATCCAGTCAGGGTATGCGCTTCGTCCATCACGATCCACCGCAAGGTACCTTGCGATTGCTGTAAAATAGAAACATCTTTGTCTCTTACCATCATATATTCCAGCATCGTCGGATTGGTAAACAATATAGGTGGTGGATTGCGACGTATCTCTGCACGTGTTAAAATACGAGGGTAGGCTGTTTTTTGTAAATTAACCTGGCCATCTGTAGGAGTATCACCGGTATACACCGCAAAATTGACTCCGCCGATCGCTCTTAGCCAAGATTCCATCCGCGTTATCTGACTATTGATCAAAGCATTTAAAGGATATAGAAAGATTGCCTTCACACCAGTTCTCTGTGTCCGATGATGATATAGATCTGCCAATATTGGAAGCATAAAACATTCGGTTTTACCTGAACCTGTACCGGTGGTAACGGCAATAGATTTATTCGCTTTCAACAGAGAGTTCCAGCTCGCAACTTGGTGTTTATAGGGATAGATATCGCTAGAGAATCGAGCATCTTCATCACGAATATCATTCAAGGACTTAATAAAATGCGATCCAAATAAATCCGTCATTTCACCAAAGGCCATTTCACCTGCTTCCCATGGAAAACTGTTCTGAATAACAGGTTCGCTCATTAAGGGCTCAGACTTAAATAGTTCAAGATAGGCTTGTTGCATATCGACATCACCAGTAGACCATAATGATAAGATGGAATCCTTTAAACGCTGATTGATATTATTGTATATATTTTGATAATTCATGAGAATCTATTTTTTGTTTAATTGATTGATGGAATAAAGCAATGCATCGAAATACCACATCGGATCTGTTTGCATGGCATAAATCATATATCGCCTGATGTATTCTACTTTTGGTAACCAGAAGCTATATTGATCTTTAAAGTCTAAAATAGAGCAGGCAACAGCAATCGGCGTGTTTATAATTAGTTTTAAACGCTCATCCGGTAAATGAATGCTAATCGCATGTGGGCTTAATTTCGGACTTTCCAAAGGCATTCCCTCCAATACGAGCTTACCTAGCCGTCCGCGCATATTTATTAACATAGAATTTATCGGGCTTGCTTCGATATCATTTGAGATAATTGCTTTTCCAAGTTTTGGATGGACGGCATTATAGTACTCCAACAAGATAAGAGGATTAAATCCTTCTAATCCAAAACATTCCTGCCAGTTTTCGATGGAAATCCAATGAAACTGAAATCCGAGATCTAATTCAAACTGATTGACCCAAGTTAAATTGGACCACAATTTATGAAGAAATACAAATGCTTTAGCTGCCAAACGTGGATCTATAGAAACAGACCGAATAATATCAAATGTCGAAAACGGAATGTTATAGTGATAAGCTATCATATAATACTCTCTAAATTTCTTCCATGTGCCAGAGTCATATCCCCCCTCCTGCAATGGTCCTTGAAAGCCTTCTAGTCTCGCATGACGATCGTTTTCAGTTGTCCCCTCAGTATTGATTGTAAGATTGATAAACCTTGGCTGTACTCTTATCGGCGACTCTTTCTTTGAAAAAACAATAAATTTCGTCAGTTCTACTTTTGGACTATTTAAACGATATTGACAATCACCTAAATATTCCAGATCAACTGGATGGATATCAGTATAGGAACACTCTAAAGGAACAGCAATTAGATGAGCCGGAACAGCGACATTTAGGTTCAATAAAACTTGCTGTTCAACAATCTGCGCATTTAATTTCGCCCTGTACTGGGACAATTTAAATGATTTGATTATTATCTGTGAATCATTCGGCCCAAGTTTGCTGATTTGACAAGTAATAGTATTTAAAGGATCTAGAATATTTATCAGTTTGAATAACGAATTATAATAATCTTCAAATTCAATCAGCGAAGTGATCGTTTTGGTGACGGCACGTGTTAAACGAATATGTTTATAGCGATTGTTCCAAATAGTCACGTAATAATAGTGATCAATATTATCCGTGATAATACGGTATCCATATAAATTATCGACAAATAACTCTTCATTTTGGCCCAATACTTTATTATCAGAATCAATAATCTCTAGCCCCTGAAAAGGGCTTGCTAAATTGAGTCGGAGCGTAGCACCCTGATTACGGGCCTGAATATTTAAACGAAGGATACTTGGTCTCTTGTTAATATCACAGATAGTATATTTCAGGGTATTATCACTAATCTTATCAACTTGATAAAGTAAAGTAGATTCTGCCTCAATAGACAACTTTTCGGGATTATTAAAGGAGAGCTCTAACTGATTTAAACTAGATTGTTCACATCGACTAAATTGACCAATATTGAAAACTTTATCGAACTCTTCAATATCATTAAAGACAAATTTAAGCTCATATAAGCCTGCTCCCCACGCTCCTTTATCATATTCAATCCACTCACTGTCTGATCTGTATTTCCTATAATATTGTCTAACACCATTGTTAATCCGCTCACCAGCATTATTGTAAAAATAAATAGTTGGCTTGCGTAGAACTATCCTATAGTTTGCATCTTTGATCCAAGAAGGCATTATACCACTAATTATCCAATCAAATTGTGGCTCTATTGTTAAGCTAAATTTTATCGTTTGAAATTGACTCTTTATATAAATTTGCTTCTCGAAAATGTATACAGCTATTTTCCCGTCTTGAATTTCTGTGACTTTAGATGCAGTCTGTTCTTCAACAACCCAGTTTTTTGGAACCAATAAATAAGCTTGATTGGTGCTAATGTTTCGTCTTTTTTCAAAAATAAATCGCCCTTCAGAGATCGGCTTTAGCAAAATTGGCTCCGAGGTATTAAATTCAAATAAAGCATGATTATTGATGGGATAACTATGCCCACTTTTACTGATTATTGTTATATCTGGGCCAGCCAGCTCACTCTCTATTAAATCCTCCTCATAAAAATATATCGGTTTAATAAGGCTGAATTTCGATACATTATAGTAATTACCCTGCCTCGTAAGAGTTGCTACCGTACTACCATTCACAAATACTCTATATTCAGATTCTACAGTATCTGAGTCAATGTCTAGAAGGTATTCCAGATCTTTTTTTTCAAATCTATTTGCAATATCGAATTCAAGGTGAATATTCGTGAAATTTTCTTCTGCGAGCCAGTAAAATCTAATTTTGCTTACCTTTCTAGTTGTCTTATACTTTTCTCGCGTAGTCAGCAGCTCGGTTTTTAATTGCTTTAGATTTGCGTTATTGTCCAAATGGGAAAGATAAGCTAAATCATCATTCAAAATCGCCTGGACAATTTCCAAACAGTTCTGATAAAAGTCATCATTTTGTGCTGATGCAGGTAAATAATTTAAAGAACTACTTTCGTAAATATCGCTTAAGGAAGAGGCCTTACCGCGCACAAGCTCGTTGAGGAAGGCTTTGAAACTAGTACCAAACTGTCCTGTCAGAACTTTTAAAGGCATCCCCCCCTGCATTAACATTGTCCTTAAATACAATGTATTTGTCTGCCGTATCCAATTAATTTTGAACGCTTCAGCTCCCTCTCTAGCTAACTTGTAAATATCTTCAGGAGAAAGAAAATCATTTGAAATTTCGGCGGCGACTTTTTCTTTCGTAACATAACTACCTTCATATTTTCTACGCCACCATTCAGCAAAATATAGACAATAATCTCTCTTGTCTATTCCAGTTTTGAAAGTATTCTTTTTTAAGAAATTTTCCAGATTAAGAAACTCCTCCTCAGTCACATTATAGGTCCATAATGGTTGTCCGAGATGTCTTTCCATACCTCTCGCCTTCAATAACTTTCTAAATTCACTCATAATAGGTCAAAACAGCTTTAAAATATAAACAGAATAAAACTCATGGCTCCAAGTTTTATTCAGCAACTAATTCATTCAACATCAGAAATAAGTTCCCTTACCTTTTCACGTTATTTCCAGTAATTCATTATAACTCAAGGTTTCTATATCCGTCTCCGTATCATTCAAAAATTTGACGAGTATTTTAGATATCTTATCAATATCTGTCTCTGGAACACCAAACTCAACCTCTCTTTTTAGGACTTCGATCGAAGTAAACCAGATTTTACTAAGGACGAAAAGTGCCTCTTTTACATACTGAATATCTGGCCCCTCGTATTTCATAAAATAGTGATCAATATTAAACGAATACACTATAGCTATACGTAATCTTTTGCATGGATCTAATGAAAGGAAGACCCACTTCAAGAAATTCCTTATCACTATCAAAAATATTATCCAACTCCAATAATATCGTATCAATCTCAAATTGCATAAAAATTTTTAGCTTCTTGTGCTCAAATTGAAATTTTTCGAGCACTTCTATGTAACTTTTTGTATCCATCTCCATTTAAGACTCTTTTTATTGATTCCTTTTACGCATCTTAAATTCTTCTTAATTTTCAGTACTCCTCCAGCGCAATTCAATGATTTTATGTATTGTTCTCAATATCTAAAGTTAATCGTAACCGATGCAGCCTTTATGCATTGATTGCTAAAAAGTATGTTTTGAATTATTCAGTTAGATCATTACTATACTCATTTTTCTCACAAGAAAGATTTATGATTAAATATGCGAAAAGGCTAAAAACTTGTATTTAAAAATAACTTAAATAAATACAATACTAGGAATTATCGTATTCATAAATTGCGGTTTCTCGTAAATAAAGCTTTAACTTATTTATCTCTACAATGGTTATATGTCTGATATATTTCCTTAACAATAGTATCAATTTGATTTCGTAAATAGATCGGCTCAATAACTTCAATGTCATTGCCAAACGACAAAATACAACTTTCAAGTTCCCTATTAATCTTTAGTTCAAGGTAGATCAGTCCATTTTTATAGCGTTGCGAGCCATGAATAGGTTTCGACAATACATAGGGTATTCTATTTACATTAAATTTAAGAACCACTCTTTCTATTTTCTGATCTACAGAATTAGTAACTCCGATGATATCATAAAAATAATCGTCAAAATCTATAAATGATTCTTTATAAGGCAATGAATTGAGCTGTTCTATTTCTTGGATACGGTCCAAAGCAAGATTCTGCATGTGCCCGGTGTCCTCATTGAATCCGAATAAAAACCAACGATTATTATATTGTTTAAGGTAATAGGGATGAATAATGTATACAACCGGTTCAAATTGTCTGAATCCTTGATATTTGATAGCCAAAACCCGTTTATGTATTATAAATTGATAAAGTGGTTCTAGGTATTCAAGTCCTTTCAAAAACTCGTTTTCTTCAAATGAAATAACAGGTTTTTGCTGTTGGTCAAGTTTCAATCCCGAACTTAGCTTTGCCTGAACGCTATTCAGCCATTCCAACTGTGGAATGCCTTTAATTCGTCCCAATGTTTCTAGTACTTGCTGTATCTGCTCTTGTTCACTCGCATTGAGGGGCTGTTTTAATATCGAAAAATCAGCAGATTCATAGCAGTAGTATACGCGCTTGCCCTCTTTCATTGAAAGAATAGGTGCTTTATATCCAGCTTCGCTCCGCATAAACGTAATATCATCCAATAACTGTCGTCGGGAAACCTTAGTCAAAACACCCACATAAGCGGTAAGTTCGGCCGAACAATGTTCAATAAGGTCTTCAATAAAATACTTTTTCCATTTATTGGAGAAACACTTATCCAAAAATTTATAGCGCATTAAAGCGTGTTTGTTGGTTGCCATGTTCTATAAAATAATCTATTCCTTAATCCAGGTTCCAATATACATCATTCATCATCTCCGGGTCATCCGTACCAGCGGCATCTACCAGCCACTCATCAGAATAGCGTTGCCAGTCATCTTCGTAATTATCTTGGACCATAGTCCTCCTAGCATCAAGCATCCAACATTTACTCAAATTGTCCCGCTTGACCGCTTTAAAATATGTATCCTCCTGATTATAAGGATTACAAAATAAAGTGCTTAATTGATCAAAAGAACTTTCCGTTAAACTGAACCAGTCAACATGTTGAATGCACCAGAACACATAATTGAAGTTCATTTCCAATACCCTTCGTACGCTATAACCATAAAATTTTCCAAAATCAAAAATAGAATCGAGGGTATAACCGTGTAAAGATCTCATAGCTTATTTTATTTATCTCTACAAAGTTATCCTCTATCTATGTAGCACATCTGCACTGAAAAAACATCTTCTTACTCCATTTATTTATATTGCAATAAATAAAGTTCAAGGGCAATATTGTCAGCTTCATCCATAAACCCCGAACCAAAATTTTCGCTTAAACTGCCGTTCTTTTGAATTTTGATATCAATGATCTGTTTTGCAGGATCAAAATCTTCTTCCAATGGATTGTTAAAATAATATATTTGGACATCATCTTCCGTTAGTGGCGATTCACTGCTAGCAACGAGATATTGCAAGCGGCGTATGAAGTATTCGCTATGGGTTTCGATAATCTTTGTTGCTCCCGAAATATTAATTTGATTTCCTTCGATCACCAAATGCTGTTGATCCTCAGCCAATGGCCGAGAAAATGGATTACGCACATCGTGATGATTTTTAAGTTCTGTGGTAAGCACTATAAAATCAGCTAGTTTAGACTGTAAAGATGGATGCAGATTCGCTTCTGGCTCTTCTACGATCAATATATTATTATGTTTTATTAGCTGGACAATTTTTAAAATAATATTGGCCGTCCCGAACCCTAATGAAGACAGAGGGACCCATTGATTATCAGCAAAAACTTCTATTTTTATAAGTTCCCCCCACTCATCGCCATTGATTACCCGAATAAACTGTTTGTTGTCTTTGCCATGGGAAAAGCCGAAGGATTCATCCTTAAATTTTACAGATGGCTTAACGAGTTTGAGCCGAATAACGATCCAATAATATAAAAGCGCCTGTATAGCCTCTACTTCGTTATAAAAAAAACCAACATTAAATTCATTCGATAGCATAGACTTATAAATATTGGGATATTTATGCTTGCTGATAACAATATCATTGATGTTATACTCTAATACGTTATTATTGATCGTCTGAAATGCAGAAAGAAAATCTGCTTGTAAAAGTGGATCAAATTGATATTCACTGTTTACGATAGCAGCCACAGATTTACCCAACAGCGCTTTATTTACTACTTTTGATTTCAATTCATTGGACAAGACCTCATTAAGTGAATAGTCTCGATTCATAGACCAATTATCTTCATCTATATACATCGTAACCGCGCCTATAGCTACGACTTCTTTCAGACACAAGCTAATGTACTTACTAAACACATCCCTCGTTTTATCATAAGGGAGAAGATCCATGGCACTCACATTATGGATTCCATCGGTATTTCGCAGAAATTGTAATACCTCTGATTTAATCTCAGAGAATATGGCAGCATCTTCATAAAACTCATCAAAAATCTTTTCCATTTCTATTAGCTGTTCCGGATAATGAAAATAAGATTCCTGGAATCTCAACATACCGTATTGGGAACTTATTGTAGCACGAGCGATAAGCTGTTGATTTATATCCAACGAAAAACGGTATAAGTTACCTTCTCTATATACGAGTGTCAGTACATATACTTTATTTTGAGCTTTGTCTCGTAAGGGCTCAATTGACTCCTCCTGAATGTGGAGTACAAAAGTGGGATCGGCGTCTTCGCTACCATACGGTGTAATATGAGCGATAGATCCCAAATTAGTTGCTGATGAATTTAAAACCAGTGAATTCAATGCTTTGGTCTCAAAGCTTTGTTTGAGCATCAAGAGGGCTTTTCCAAATGTACTTTTTCCGGCACTATTGGTACCGGTCAATAATGTTATCGGCTTTATATTGAAGAATTGGAAATCTTTGAAAATTCTAAAATTCTCAATACCCAATCCCACTAACATATAACGCTTTTTTAAATTTTCCATGTCTTAATTTACTACTTTCCATATAGGGTTTTCACCTAAATCCGTATTGAGAATATCTTTATAGTAAGTTAGCTTTTCTATCAGCTTCTGCATAAAATCTTTATTGTCTGTCCTACTGAATAAGGTCTCTACCCGAATATCACTCTCTTTTTTATCTTTCAACGCTTCTAACCCATGACCAAAATTGACTATAAAATTATTGCCTATGTAATTGCGATCATGCAAATGGACGGCAGAGATTTCGTGTGTCTTTAAAATGAGATCAACCCCGGTTGCTGTCTTAAGACCTTCTATGCTTTCTTCAAATTTCTTTTTAAACTTATTGTCGTCTGTTCTTTTCGTTACTAAGTCGATATAGACACTTGTTTTGGCTTTTGCAGGTAATATATTGGCTATTAATTCATATAATTGCTGTTGATTTTCATATTTATCGAACAAATAGGGATCAATAATAATTAATGAATGATAGGGATTAAATGAGTTATAAATCGCTTGTTTGTCTAATTTATTTATTCCAATTTGATACTCTTCTCTAACTTTTAACCGCTTAATTTGTGATATATCAAGAAAAGCGTATCCATAATACCCCATATATTGCTTTATATTCTTCTCTGTGAGGATACCGTCTACACAATATAGTTTAATAGGATACCTTTCTGAACCATCATCAAAATAATCTTGTCCATTTCGAACATTTATTCCTTCAAAAATATTTGGATCTATATGAGCATCTGAACGCTTTTTAAGTAGCATTTTTACCACCGGATTGGTTTCACCCAAAATAACCTCCTTAAGTTCAGACTCCTCTATAGCTATCTTCATTTCTGAATCGGACAACACGCGATAGGTTAAATCAAATCTTTCGAAAGTTCGATCGTCGGGATCAATGTTCACTCTATACCTTATATATTCACTTTCAAAGTCAAATAAAAATTTTTTACTGACATAGGTTTTTATTCTTCTCATATAAAATTTCCCAGCCTAAATTAAATACAAATGGAAAACATAGCCTTTACCGTTATAACATGAATTCCGTTATAATTTATTAAGCTTAGTTTTATTTTTAATAGGTCTTTTGCTGTTTGAATCTTTCCGATTCCTTCACAATTTACAAACAGTTTGTATCTTCATCAAATATTTTTAACATATTGTAAAAAACACAGATATTATTTCAACTATTGCATACCTCCCCATCCTAAATAACTACCATTGAAACTGGTAAATCTTACCCCGTATTGGAATATTGAGGATCATACCATCCATCTTGGATTTCTTGACATTGACATAGCCATTCACTCTAGAGTGAGGCATCACGGTATTGATCTTGAGATATCCCTGCGATATACCATTACGGATACTGTACTGCGCATTATGGTACTGCTGTACATTTTGCCTTGCCTGCTGATTGGCTGCATACTGCGCCGAACCGCTATAGCCAACAGATGTCTGCTCGCCATAAGCCACTGCAGCACCACCCCGATTGTTGACCGCAGCCGCTGTACCTGCGGAGGCTACTGCTGAATATCCGGCCTGACTGGCAGCCTGGCTTTCGGCAAATGCATTGAAGAATGAACTCCAGCCTTGTTTGCGCTTTACCTTTTTCATATACTTTGCATAGGGAATAATATCTTCCTGACGGGCTTTGCCTCCTCTCAAACTCACCACCGTAAAATTATCGGGATTGAGTATGACCTCTTCGTCCGTTCCGTTCTCAATGGTGATATAACTTGCATAGTATTTTCCGTATAGATCCTCTTCGGTAAACTGTACCGCAATAGACACCCCATCATTGAAATAATACTGAATCACACGACCGTCATCATACAGCACCCTGCGCTCCGCCAATGGATAAATATCCTTCTCCTCGGTAAGAGCGTTAAGAGGCATATGGTTGAGATAGGAAGTCTTTACGGCATTTCCCTTTTCATACCGGATGTACCAATTGTGTGCGGGCAGGCCATTTGTGTATTCCGCGACAGTTAGAGGCTGCTGTTTTCCATCATATGTGGTGCTCGTTCCGTCTGCCATCCCAGATCCGGAAAAATGGCTTTCCTGGATCTTTTTGCCTTTCTTGTCAAACAGCTGCACTTTTCCAATCCAAATGCTTTTGGAATCATCGTTCCGGTCAATATATAATGCTCCGGCGGCAATAGTCTGCAGCTTCCCATTTTTCCAATAGTCACGGATTTCACCCACAGGTTTCTTTTGATCGTCAAAACTGACTTCCCGATAGAAAGTACAATGTTTTTTTGATTCAACTCCTTAGCTATCGGCATCGTAATAAAGCGTCACCCTCCGCTGTGCCAATACCGGGTTAATAAGACAAGAGAATATCCCTGCTATTAATATCAATAGATTTCTTTTCATTTTTTAATATACTGTTGCCACATGAGATTCATGTGAGGTTAAATAATAACTTTTAAAAACTAGATTGTTTTAGCCATATGTTGCGAAAAAGTCTTGTTATTGTAAAGCATTGAATATGCCTTATTAGAGAAGATTAATCTTTTTTATTTATAAAATAATGGTCAACATCTTGATCATCTAAATCGTGCCTATCGTTGCGTACCAGTTTATCAAACAGCTTTCTATAAATAGATTTCCGCACTTTACGCTCTTACTGAAACATCGACTCAATGCCGTCGTTGTTTTTTTCAAATTTGATACAATATTTTACAGCGATATCCGCTGCCGCCTTGGAAACATCATGGTCGGTACCGATATAGGTAAAAGTCCAATTGGATTCACTGAGCTCCCCGATCATCTGCCGGATCGCGGGAGCAGAATATTCTGTTGATGCGATTTCCTCTCCATCGGTTAAGATGGTCACCAATACATGGAATTTTTCATTCTGACTAGCAACCAGTTTCAGTTTACTGACCGCAAAGCCAATAGCATCATAGAGCGGTGTTGATGCCGCTGGCGCATAACGTTTTGCGTCGATCTCTTTGACCTGTGCAACGGGATCACAAAAGTGCAGCATTTTGATCCCAAAGCCATTGAAACTGATGATCGAAATCGTATGCTCCTGATCAGAAAAAGTCTGCTGAGCCTCTCTGATGGTGCTGATCGTCTGATTGAAACCATCAATCACCTGTGATTTAATACTGGACATGGAACCACTCTCGTCCAAGATAATAAGGTTGTGAACTTTTGTCTGACTCATAATTTTGCCTTTTTAAATGTGTTAATATTGCTGTTAAACAGAGCATTTTGCTCCCCTTAACAGCAATTGCCTGACAAAATTATCCATCACCTGTGCGAGGGATGTGCACAGGCGATCGTGGCATGATGTTCTTCAATTTTCGAAAAGATTTACTAAGTTTATAACTTAACCTATCTTACAACGTAAATAATTATTAACAATGACAAAAGAAGAAATAAATCATCTATGCCAGGAACTTGAGCATATCAACAAAAATTTCGAGGAAAAATCCTATCCAGGTAATGCACCTCTACTCAAACAAGATTTTAATATACAATCACTAAACACGCCGAATCACTATCTCAAAGTGATGGACGAAATGAATGATATGCTACGCAAATCGCGCGTGCTATTTTTAAATGCTGTGCTTGACAAAGTCTGTCTTGAAGAAGGTAAAGTCTATGACTTCGCAAAGCCCTTCCAAGCTGGCATGAGCTATTTTGCCGTAACAAGAAAAGAAGGAACTTTTTATCTCAAAGATGAGGACGGGGATTACCGCGAAATATTTAGCAGTGAGGAGTTTGTCAGTTTTATTGATGATCTATATTGGGAACTTTATGAGGAAGAGTGATTTATTTTTCAAAACCAAGATATCCACAGGCGGATATAAAAATCCGCCTGTGGAGCTGATATGATACATATCATTAAATTAGTTATTCCGCTTTTACGGGTAACTTATCTTTTGTATATAAATTAAAATCTCTTATGTAATCTAAATACACATTTTCTATTTCATACACATTTTCTATTTCGAGTTCATCAACGATATTATATTGGTTATTTTCCTCCTGTAAAATTTCAAAACAGAATAAACTTGAATGCCTATCAAACTTGATGAAAAGGCCAGAAGTCACAAAATAAATTCGAGAATCTCGCTCGCCCGAATTAGCAGAAAAATATTTAATTAAATCGCCACCAAACTTCTTTTCGAGCTGTTTAAACAACACCCAAGTTCTCAACTCTCTATGATTACCACTCAATTTAGTTTTATCAAGTAATCGTACAAAATTCCCATCACCTAACCAATTGATCAGACGCTGGCCACATTGATCAATCAACGATCCATCTTCTAAAATATATCTTCGCCAGTCATTTACTTTTTTTATATGAGTACTAATAATATCCTTTAAATCCTCAGTTTCACATTCACTGCTATTTAATATATTTAAAATTCCAGAGTCTCCGCCACTGAAAACTTGACGCCAGTTTTCATCTCTCTCCCTTGCAGAATTATAGGAACTTTTACAAAAGGAATATCTGTAGCTCCCTTTATCTGGCATCCACTTATCACCAAATACCAACAAAACCTGCTGTAAAATCTTACTTTCAAGATGCTCTTTAGCAAACAATTTTTCAAATCGTTCCCAGAATCGTTGGAACGTATTAAGCTCAAATTCTCCGTTTCCGTTTCTTGACCAGTTTATAAGAAAATCGATCTGCCCATAGAGATAAAAATGATTCTCAGCTTTTTCGAATGCCTTAATATTTTCGGTATCGGTATTTTCCAGATGAAATTTGTGAAACTCCTCTCTTACCTGTTTTTCTGAGAAAAAATCTATCCATTTTTCATTATCAGTGTAAAGTCTTTGATCACCTGATAGAAAGTCATGTGTAGCCTTAATTGAATGTATAAATCTCGGAAAATCGTCAATCCGGGTATTATAAACGATATTTCGAAATATCCTTACCCATTTTTTAAATTCCAATCTGTTAAAAGATGATCTGCGGACCATTAACAAAAAGGCAGCATAAATAAAGGTTCTGTGTAAAAGAGACTCGATAACATGTATATCAATTACAACCTTTCGAAACTCCCCCTCACTGGTAAATGTACTATTCCATAGGTCAGATATATCAAGCAAAGATTCGCTTTCATTCGCTAGCTCTTCTAATAAATTAAACAGAAAAGATATATTTTCTTCAGTTATTAATTCGTTCTCTTCAAAAAATTTTAATGACAAAAATGTGTCTGAGTTTAATTTATCAAATTTTAGTTTTTTATCTTTTTCTTCTTCATCTGAAAAAACAATAGCATAACTTAAAACGCTTCTGATAAAACTATACATCAATTGATCCGACTTAAGCTGATCTTGTTCCCAAAAGATATTGTACCAGTCCTGATCTAACTTATCTTTCCAATTGGTAAAACAGGATTGTTCTTTCAAACATTTATTTTTCTCCAATAACGCATCTACTTTCCCTACAAACCACGATTTAAAGTTGTCGTAGTCACTCAAACTCTTACCTGTTGAGTTCATTTTCAAATAAATATCGTCAGTTATACCCTGCACGTTCAGATCCAGAAAGTCAAATTTAATTTTAGGAGAAACAAATAAATTGTGATAGGCTAATTGGAGACTTTCATCTTTGTTTTCAAGGCTAGCAAATCTATCTTCTATCTCCCGGAGCATAACCAGCATCCCTTCGACAGTAGGATCTTTAAGCCAGCTAATTAAAAACCAGCTTGCATCTTTAATAGCGTCATCAATGGCGAGCTCTTGGGATAAAGATTTCGCATTTTCAACCAATTTTGAAAGGAAAACATCGGAAGATTTTCTGGTTTTATAAGTAAGCTTACCTTCCAGTAGTGAGATTTGCTCCGGACGGAATTTTAACGCTACATAAAGGTGTAACAGAAACAGGGTTGTAAGCCGCTGTTGCCCATCTAGAGGAATAAATAGATCTTTCTTTAAATCTCCATGATCTTTAATAGTATAGGAAATCTGGAACTCTTCAGGGCTGGAATATTTAGCGATCGTTGCGAGTAAAGCATTAAGATTTTTCTTCGCAACTTCTCGATCATATTTTCCAAACTCCTCATCAGCATAACCGTAAACAAAGTCCAGTGGCAATATTTTCTCGGTGTGTGTTGAAATATGACAAATTAAATCTTCTACAAAATTCTCCCTGATTTCTTTTACAGTATCATTTTTTCGTCCCTGTACATAATCGCGTTGTAGAATAGGGATTTGAATTTTGAACTTCGTGATGATATTTACAAAAGAAAGCTGATTATCGTTATTCATAGGACAAGTAAGGTGCTAAAGTGTTCTTAATATCTTTTTCATAAAATTCGCTATCTGTAACACTCCAGTATTCAAGCTGAATACCCATAGGATCTGTTATCATTGTTTTGCTGAAAACGTTTAAAGTCCCTAAAGGCAAATACGTTTTTTCATTGTCTACACTTTCGGGATCATTCATTTGAAGTACTAAAGCGCGCTTTTCTTTGAAAGACCCATTGCTCAATTTTGAATTGGTTACCTTATCTAATAAAGCGAGGTTCTGAATCCCGTGGACAGGAAATTCCTCTTCAAACGTATCTTCTAAAGCACTCAACTGTTTTAAAATAGGGGTTGGGATCTTATCCGTCTGCCTGACCGGCTTCAAACTATGACATAATTCATCATAATTGATCTCACTAAAGTCATATTGATCAGCATCTACTTTTATTATTAGCTGCTCATTATCTGTTATTTTATCAACAATAAGTGGTTTAATTTCCTTTAGCCATTCAAGCCAATTCTCAGCAGTCTTTTCTTTTGGATTCTGAGGTTGGATATGTTCAAGTGACCATTCTTGCTCAACAAACTTTCCAAAGGAAAACTTCTGACCAGGATAGAATTTTTCGGTAAGTAAAATATTATAAAGTAATAACACCCCCGTACACCTACCATAGCGTCCCCTATCGTTCTGTTTTGAATAAAGAAGCTCCTTGATTTCGAATGATCGGAAATAGGCAGAAATCTCACCATCCAGCCATTCTTTGAATTTTAATTTAGATGTGATTTCACCGTTAGTATACTCCTCCAATATCCGTTCGAACGAATGAATATCCATATTCACAAGAAAGCCTATACGATGATAATAATACGTATCTTCAAACCACTCCTGAGCAATTCTATACTTATCGTAGATCAAAGACCAAGGCCTCAGATCTTCATCTTTACTCATTATAAAATAAGCTCCTAGATCCGACTCCAACCTGTTTTCGGTCACGATATCAAAAAGTTTACCAATCCGCACATCATAATGTTGGTTGTGACTATTGGTAATAAAGAACCAAAAATCAGGGTTTCTCAATGATTGCTCAATCTCGTCCCATTCATTTGCCAGATTTTGCTTTCTAAAATGCTTTACCTCAACATTATCAGCATTATTTTCTATGTCCAGTATAAAAAGGGCCTTTATTAAATCAGCTCCCGTAAGCTTTATTTTGTTTTTGTTAATATTTGCAAAAAGCTTTTCGGCAGTAACATTTAATAGCAACAAATCTACTTCATACCATATAAATTTTATTTGTGTCCTTATTTTGTCAACAATACTAGATATTGTAGCAGTATCTAGCCTTTTCAGCTCGAAATGACAAGTACAATAACTTTGGAAGATGTGAAAATTATCTCTGTTCCGCTCCTCTTTTTCTAATGTCAGCTGGTTCCATAGAACGAGGATATGCTCGAGTGTTAAATCTTCCAATTCATGTCTTAATGCATTGTCATAGAGTTTTTTCAAAAATATCTCACAAGACCGTGTTTCATAGGAAATATTAAAATCTTTGATATCCAGTTCGCTCGTATAGCTCCGCAGACAGTGCATTAATATTTTAAAAGTTGTAAGACGTTGTTGACCATCGATAACTTCGTAATTAGAAGCAGATATTTTAGTCACAACAATAGGCTGCAAACAATAGACACTATTGGCACCGCATTCTAAAATATCTCCAATTAACGTTTTAATATTATCAATATCCCACCGGTAACCTCTTTGGTAACTTTTGATTTCAAAATTATCAATACCGGCATTTAAAATCTCTACGATTGTATATAAATCTGTATCTAATTTTTTTGTCATTTGTGAATATTTAATCTTATATCGCCCCAGCAAATCCAGTGGAGCCAGGGTTCCTCATATTTTATATTGGATAGATCCGATCAGCAAAATATCTTAATTTTATATGAATGGCATAAAGATATGCTGGTACAAAAACTGTTCTCCTTCTTTTCCAGATTAGTTAAGAGATCTTTTTAATATCAAAATAGTTCCATATCGCATTGGGACCACCCAATTTCAGCAGATCGATACCATATTTGCGCATAAAAGTTTCCTTGACCTGGGGACAGCCATTGGCATATAATTCGGAATCGCGACAGGATACTTCCACTGTCATTCCTTTTTCCATGACGGTCAGATTCGCCGCCAGACGTGATTTTACTGTAATTAAAAATAGGCTCATGAGGATAATATGATTGTGTTAAATTAATAAATATTTGCGTAGTTAAAAAGCAATTTCACTCGTCTCACAATAAAAAAGCGTAACGATTTTGTTGAGCTCCGTCAAATATACCCAGCTATACCGCCATAGTACGTCGCTATCAACAATTAATAAATAAACAGAAGCGTTGAGGCAATCTAGGATTGGCGAGATCCGGAAATACAGGGAGATCCAATTCCTCAAGAATCAGTTTGAGCCACAATTGAGCTATCTCTTCTCCTACTTCAGGAAGTGTCAAAAGCCTATCCAAGCGATTTAAATATCTGACTACCTTGTTGCTGTCCAATATAAGAACATGATCCCATGTCTTGGAAAATCTTAAATATCTATCAATATAGGGCTTTGCACTACTCCGCTCCAATTTCAATGGCCTACGTAAAATCAGTCGCTTTTGACTGAATCCATAGAAATCGAGCAGTTTGATCAAAGTAGGATCGTGCATAGCCCCAAAGAGCACCGCACGATCAGAAAAAGCTTCCAAATGTGTATGAACTGTATTGACATCGATAGAACATATCCGATAGCTTATTCCCTTATAAATCGAAACCGCATCGGTCATCAATGGAATAAAGGTAAAATTATCACTTATAGGGTTTCCGTACCAATCAGACAGATAGTCCAATGGTGCATAATAGATATAACCTACACGCAGGTCGGGGTACATACCCTTGATTTGTACCAATAGATTAAAGGCCTCAAACCCTATACTGATCAGGTCCAAAGCCGACAAGGTTTCGCGGTATTTATTCTCCATCTTCTTCCTTTGAGACGATAACACCTAGTTCTGCTAGCCGTTGATAGATATATTCCTGCTGAATAAGCATGCGCTCCATACCCGTCGCTTCATTGTATCGATTGATCAGATGGTCCACGTCGGCTGACACGATCACTGTATAGGCAAAGGATAGCCGTTCTTTCGGGAATATCCGATAGCTATGGTCGGGCATCACGTGAAAGCTTGCACTAAAAGCTGAAACGGCCAGAGACGCGACTTTTATAAATGATCGGGTTGCTTTCCATAATTCGGTCGTAATACCAGTTCCACTATTGGCCAAAATCCATTGCTCACGCGACGAGATATTCTGTTGATTCGTTTCTTTTTCCATAAAATAATTTTGTTTGGTCCAAACTTAGGCTCAGGAGCGGTCAAAGGGTGTCGCTATCTCGAAAAAAATATTTTTTTTCTCCCCCTGGACAAGACGACGTATTTTGTCGCTTCCTAAATCTATCTTTGTCAAAAGCTCATTTATGTCAGTAAGAAACACCATATTACGCCACAAGTTAATTATCAACAAATTGCGTCACAGACCGCTTTCCTGGCCGGAGATTGACCAGATGTTACAGTACGAATCAACATTTATTGGTGATGACTTCCACACGATCAGCCAACGTCAGTTTCAACGGGACATTGATGATATCAGGGTACTTTATAGAATCTCGATCGAAAGCGACCGTTCAAAAAAACAATACTTTATCCAGCACGACACCGAGGAATCCGAGCGGGCACTGGATGCCTTTGACATATTCAACCTGATGCGTCTGGGAGATAATGGCTCAAAGAAAATTGTGTTTGAACAGCGCAAGCCAAGGGGGACAGAATATCTGGGAGATATTGTACAGGCGATACATAATGACCTTGTGCTTTATTTCGATTACCGCAAGTACTATGAAACCGAGGTAGAACACCGACGGCTGGTTCCCATCCTAATAAAAGAAGTGCGCAACCGCTGGTATGTCATTGGGCAGGATCTGGACAAGGATAGTCTCAGGATATTTCCACTGGACAGGATCCTATCCTTGGAGGTGGTAAAAGCGGGAAAATTTAAAGCGATCAAAGTAGATCCTGAAACGCTCTTCGAGCATAGTTTCGGCATTATCCTTCCGCACGAAGACCAGCACATCGAGGAAGTGATCCTCTCTTATTCTGCATTTCAGGGCAAATACATCAAGTCCTTGCCTTTGCATCATACGCAGAAAATACTGGCTGACAATGAGGAGGAGCTGCGTGTAAAGCTCAACATCTACATCACGCATGATTTTTTGATGGAGCTGCTTTCGGTAGGTGCCGAAGTCAGTGTCATTGCTCCTCAAAGTCTGGCTGACAGGATGAAAGAGGAATATCGTAAATCATTACATCGGCAATCCTAAATTTCGTTCAATATGCATATCATTAAGTTAAAAGGGCAAAAGATACTCTTGCTGTCGGATACACATGGGATGCATCGTCAGCTGGATATTCCTGAAGGAATCGATATCATAATCCATTGTGGCGATACCTGCGATGCGGGCGATATGGATCAGCTATCGGATTTCTTTGTGTGGTATGCGGGGCTTCCCATACCGCACAAAATATTTGTACATGGAAATCATGATCTACCCTTTGAACTGGAACCGCTACGTAGCAAAAAATTGATACCCGAAGGCATTCATTGGCTAAACGATACTTCGGTTAGGATCAATGGTATCCAGGTCATGGGCATTAGTGGTTTTCCCTATTTTTACCATATGGATTCGGATGTACAAATTGATATTATGGTATCACACTATCCGCCATCGGGTATCTTGGACAATGGTTATGGCGGTGAAGAAATCCTTGAGTTTGTTTTGGAACGATCCCCTAGCTACCATGTTTTTGGTCATAATCATGCAGGGTATGGTAAGAGTAAGGTTAAGGCTATTCAGTTTATCAATGCTTCGTTGTATGAGATATTGAAAGGAAAGGCGTGATTAAACTACACGATCTACTCTAGCGCAATCAAGATCTATAAACAAGGCGACCCCACTATCTTTCTACTAATTTTTCTACTTCTCCTTCTCCTAATCTTTCCCTAGTCCTTTCCCTAAAATATTTACTCTTTCCCTTCTAAAACAGCCCACAGCCTTTTGTACGAGTATTATAACTGTACATTCCTTTATGTTCTTCTCCTATTTCTTCTTCTTAAATTAGCTAATCTTTCTACTAAATTTATCTATTCCTTCTACTTAATTTTTCTGATTGAGCTCGCCTCACTACCTTATCCACGAGACAACTCGCTATTAAATAGATCATAAAAAAGCCACATCTTATGACGTGGCTCTACAACATATATATTTATTTGAGATGGCTCTTATTTATAAGAATTGATCGATTTGGATACTTTCCAGTCATTGCCCGCACGCTCCAAAGTAACTAAATCTGTTTTGGTGAAGTTTTCAAATTTTAAGGTTACTTTAGCCACCATATAATCTGCCGATTCCTCGATGATTTCTGTCCTTACTGTACAGTTCAGCTTTTCGCCTTTTTGCTTTTTCAAAGATTTAATGACCGCTTCACTGCTGTGAGACTGCGCATTAGTTGCTTGAATCTTTTGGTTAAAATCAGCCGCAAATAACTGCTCTACTCCTGTTGATTCCCCCGCAGTGGTCACCGCCACATAGTGATCCAGTGCCAAGTCTGCTGTGGAAAGGTTAACGTTTGTCTTTGTTGCTTTTGCTCCTGGTCCTTCTGCTGCCATAGCAAATGTTGATACTGCGATTAAGGCTGCTGCTGCGAATGTTTTTACTAATGCTTTCATAATGTCTTTTTTATATTGTTAGTTTTTAGTTCTTATTTGTTGACTCAAAACTACGACACAATAAGTCCCTAGCCAACGGGCTTTAGACTAATGGACTAGAAAACTCGGTGAATGGCGGGAATGAGGAGGTAAGTTATTTTTATGCAACCATCTGGAATTAATTTATATGTTGGTATATTGTAATATATTAACTGGTTATGGAAAATAATACGTTAAACTTTCAATTTGTAACGGCTCTTAACGAAGAGGAAAGCATGGCAATCATGGACTTATGGAACCAAGAATATCCTGCGAGTTTATCCTACGCTAATTTAGCAGAATTTGAAGACTATATAAGCAGTCTTCTAGCGCCAGTACATATCTTGGTTAGAAAAGATAATCATCTTATCGGCTGGGCAGTAAAGTTTTACCGCGACAATCAGCGTTGGTTTGCAATCATACTTTCAAGTATTGTACAAGGAAGAGGTTTGGGATTAGACTTAATGAACAAATTGAAAAAAGATGAGCAGGAGCTCAATGGATGGGTAATCGATAACGACTTAGGAATCAAACAGGATAAGAAACCTTATCGCTCACCGCTTGGATTTTATACCAAAAATAATTTTGCCTTATTGACGGACCAACGCCTTGAGCTCCCCACCCTATCAGCTGTAAAGGTTATCTGGACCAACAAAATATCATACGAATCTTAACTCCATATAACGAATATAGCAGCTTAATACTCGGATATAGCTATAACTATGATGCAAACAAATAGAGGGCCGCAAATACATCTGACGAGCTGTATCAAGCGTTACAATTTCAGCTTTGAACAAAGCACGGTAAAAATTCAATAGTATTCAAAACACATTGGATGACGAAACAAAAAAGAGGAAACGATAGGAAACATAAAAATTACTGTACAAATAAACGCTAAGAGAAAGGGTCTGATGAAAATCAGGCCCTTTCGACGTAAAAAAGCCATAATTTTAGCGGTAGCTTTAAATGAAGATATGATCCATTAGTGGTCTGTTGTCTATTAGGGGCAAACCACCACTTGTAAAGTTCTATTTATACGAATTTACCGATTTGGATACTTTCCGGTCGTCTTGGTTACCAAAATTTCACCGAAATACAGCATCCATATACTTGGAGGGCAAAATCGAGACTGCACCACGTGAATCTAGCGTAATGTAGAATTTAATTATACTCTCTCCTGTCACACCCGAAAAAAAAGTGGCAGGATGCCATGTATTTTTGCGATCCCCAAATATTTGTAAGGCTATATCGGAGAAAACAGATTGTTTGCCTACTATCAACTTTAAATCTTCAAGCGGCCTGTTTAAACCTTTTTCTATCCGCCCTTGCAATACGATAACAGAATCAGCCAAATTCGAGATACCCCTCTCGCGGAGCTTTTTGGAAATTTGCATTCCTAAATCCTCATATGATCCATTGAGTCGAGCAGCCATCCCGTTCGCCACCACATCCGACTGCTCACCAGTATAGTATTTAATCAAATAAATAATAGAATCTTTATATATAGTTTGCCCTATGGCCCAATGTGTGGGAAAATTAAATTTCTGATTTCCTAACAATTGATCTAATGAAACTTTTGGCGAGGTAAAATGAATTCTTCCATATTTATTCTTTATATCTAAAGAATCACCTTTAAAAGTCATATCATAAAAAGAGTTATCCTTAGGATTGTCACGAATCCAGATAATTGGAGGATTGCTACACGCGAAAGGAGTAGATATTTGTGTCACCTCTGGATGGAGCATAAATATATGGTTATTTGTTGTATCCGCTATCGAAAAGCGCATTGACACTAATAATTTATTGGCACCAGGTTGATATGTAATTTCTTGTGCTTTAACAGAAATAGAATATAAAAAAAGAATATAAATTAAATATTTCATCCCATTGCTTGTTAAATAGTACATATCATGTGTATATTATACAATGATACGCAAAAAATTAAAGCCACATCGCTCGACATGGCCTTAAATAAACATATTGAAAAAAAATCAAATTCTAATTCACCCGCCACCCTCTACAAATTCCAAAATGTCTCCCGGCTGGCATTCTAATACTTTACAGATTACTTCCAATGTGCTAAATCTTATCGCCTTGGCTTTTCCAGTTTTTAATATTGAAAGATTTGAAAGTGAAAGATCAACTTTCTCTGATAGTTCGTTCAATGACATTTTTCTCTTAGCCATCATGACATCTAAATTTACAATTATCGGCATCTTATACGGTTAAATCGTTTTCATTTTGCAATTCAATTCCTCTGCTAAAAATAACAGATATCACATATATTATCGCAGCCATTAAAATAAACGCTCGGCTATCGGTCCAGAATTGATTTAAATTTCCGACTTCGTAGCTTTTTCTTAGAATTCTGCCCACAGTTTCTTGTGCAACATAACTTAACAGGCCAATTGAAAATGTTAAATAACTGATCTGTGTAATCTGTTTGGATACCAAATTATTAAAAGGTTTATTCAGATCCAATTTGTGCATCATTTCGACCACCAGATAAAATAAATATGCTTTCAATACTACAATGACAATGATAAAAGCATAGATTGTGTAAAAAGACATTTGGCTCTGTCTGTACATCGCTGACAAATCAAGTGTTTGGTAGAATTTTCCAACAAATTCTGGTTTGAAAATACTGAAAATGAAATTAACAATAATAGCTCCTGCTTCAATAGATAATCCAACAAATATGATCCAGGCGATTACGAGTAATCCTTTAAAAACGATGTTGTTCATTTTTTTCATAATTGATAAGCTTTATATTTAATGCAATAATAATAAATATTTAGCGATTATCACTAATTATTTATTTTTTATTATTAAAAAAGACACTTATATTGTTTTATATATCAGGAAGACGAAAGTAAAACTTACTGTATAAGCAAAAGGTTACATAAAGATTCTGAATAATATCATGCTATTTCGACATTAAAAAAGCCATATCTCTTGACATGGCTCTACAACATATATATTTATTTGAGATGGCTCTTATTTATACGAATTAATCGATTTGGATACTTTCCAGTCATTGCCCACTCGCTCCAAGGTAATTAAGTCCGTTTTAGTAAAGTTTTCAAATTTCAAGGCTACTTTAGCAACCATGTAGTCTGCCGATTCCTCGATGATGTCGGTGCTTACTGTACAGTTTAGCTTTTCGCGTTTCTGTTTTTTCAATAGTTTGACCACTTCGCTACGGCTATGATTTTGCGCGTTGGATGCTTGGATTTTTTGGCTGAAATTTTCTGCGAATAACTGCTCTACTCCTGCTGATTCTCCTTCAGTCGTTACCACAACATAGTGCGCTAAAGCAAAATCTGCCGTAGAAAGGTTAACGTTTGCTTTTGTTGTTTTTGCTCCAGGTCCTTCAGCTGCCATAGCGAGATTAGATACTGCGATTAAAGCTGCTGCTGTGAATGTTTTTACTAGCGTTTTTTATCGAAATGATTTGTTTTTAATTGCTGATAAAGCTATCATGAGTGCGATTTTTAAGCACTCATGATGGTTCATAATGTCTTTATTTTATTGTGTTAGTTCTGCTGTTCTTATTTGTTGACTCAAAACTACGAGACAATACGCCCCTAGCCTACTCGCTTTAGACTAACGATCTGGAAAACTCGGTGAGTGGCGGGAATGGAGAGGTGAAATAAAATAAGAGCATTTTTTACACCTAAACAAAAAACAGGAGTAATTTTTTGTTATTTTTACACTCGTAACGCACACAGAAGTAAAATTTACACTCGAAGAAATGAATAAATTTGACCGAAAAAATCCCTATAACGATTTACCATTATTGCCACCAACCAAGGATATCGAAACAAAAAAAATTCTTCGGAAAACTATTTCTGCTGGTCGTGTGCTGGCCCAACTAAATGGGACTTTATTAAATTTACCAAATCCGACGCTATTTCTTGATACAATTTACTTACAAGAAGCAAAAGCAAGTTCGGAAGTTGAAAATATCATTACAACAAATGATGAATTATACAGATCATTTGTTGCTGACAAGAAAATTGAAAATTTATCAACAAAAGAAGTTTTAAGTTATAAAAAAGCGCTATGGCTAGGTCTTGAAGAACTCAAAGCTAAACCTTTTATTACTACAAACCTTTGCATTAAATTAGTTCAATGTATTAAACAAAATAATGCATCCATTCGGGTTACACCAGGAACAACGCTAAGCAACAATCGTGGTGAAATTATCTACACACCGCCAAGTGGAGAAACAATCATTAGAGAGAAACTCGCTAATTTAGAAAAATTCATCAATGAAGAAAGCAACATTGATCCATTGATTAAAATGGCATTATTACATTACCAGTTTGAAGCAATCCACCCTTTTGTAGATGGAAATGGTAGAACTGGAAGAATTCTACTTTTGCTCTACTTAAAACTTTCCGGACTGTTAGAAGTTCCAGCAATTTATCTAAGCGAATACATCATTCAGAATAAAAATGATTATTATACCAAACTCAGGGGAGTAACAGAAAATGAAAATTGGGAAGATTACATCTTATATATGTTAGATATGATCGAACAAACAGCATCAAAGGGTCTCAAACGATTATATCTAATCACACAAGCGATAGAGGAAATGAGTATTAACATCAAAACGAAACTTCCTAAAATGTATTCAAAAGATTTAGTTGAGATATTATTTAGATTACCTTATACAAAACGTCAAAATTTGATTGACGACAATTTAGGAAATGCGAAAACTGTTGGAAATTATCTAATCGCATTGGAGCAGAATGGAATTCTTGAATCCGTAAAAGTCGGAAAGGAAAAACTGTACTTAAATCAAAAACTGTTGAAAATTCTTGAAAATCAGTAAACTGCAAAAGCCACATCTCCCGACGTGGCCTTAATAAATAGATGATTCACTAGTGGTTTGTCTTTTATTACTGACAAACCACTAGTTATTGGATACTATTTATACGAACTGATCGATTGGCATACTTTCCAGTCATTGCCCACTCGCTCCAAGGTAATTAAGTCCGTTTTGGTAAAGTTTTCAAATTTCAAGGCTACTTTAGCAACAATGTAGTCTGCCGATTCCTCGATGATGTCGGTGCTTACTGTACAGTTTAGCTTTTCGCCTTTCTGTTTTTTCAATAGTTTGACCACTTCGCTACGGCTATGATTTTGCGCGTTGGATGCTTGGATTTTTTGGCTGAAATTTTCTGCGAATAACTGCTCTACTCCTGCTGATTCTCCTTCAGTCGTTACCACAACATAGTGCGCTAAAGCAAAATCTGCCGTAGAAAGGTTAACGTTTGCTTTTGTTGTTTTTGCTCCAGGTCCTTCAGCTGCCATAGCGAGATTAGATACTGCGATTAAAGCTGCTGCTGTGAATGTTTTTACTAGCGTTTTTTATCGAAATGATTTGTTTTTAATTGCTGATAAAGCTATCATGAGTGCGATTTTTAAGCACTCATGATGGTTCATAATGTCTTTATTTTATAGTGTTAGTTCTGTTATTCTTATTTGTTGACTCAAAACTACGACACAATACGACCTTAGCCTATGGGCTTTAGACCAACGATCGGGAAAACTCGGTGAATGGCGGGAATGGAGAGGTGAACATTTTTCCGTCCGCAAGCGAACAGCACTGTTCACAATCGAACAACAATTCACACCCCCAGAAAACACAAAAAACTGATAATCAATTAATTTTAATTCAGGCAAAACTATTGTCAAATATAAACTAATTGATTTCAAGTATATTGCATTAACTAAATGATATGCAATAACATTTTACATATCAAAATTATGATATCATGTATAATTATTTAAAAGTAGGTTGGCGAAAATTATTCAGAAACAAGGTCTTTTCCCTGATCAATATACTGGGACTATCATTGGGACTAGCTGCATGCTGGATAATCCTCTTATTTGTAAATGATGAATTGAGTTATGACCGTTATTTTGCCCAAGCAGATCGTACATATCGTGTAGTTTCCCACGGAAAATGGGACGGCGGTTCATTTGACATAACAGGAACGGCAGCGCCTCTTGCCAATGTTATCAAGGATGAATTTCCAGGCGTGAAGGAAGCCACCAGATTCGATGTCGAAGGCGGTGGAATAATTACTATTGGCAATCAACAAACAAAAGTCAACGAAATCTTCCTCGCCGACAACAATTTCTTCAATCTATTTGACTATATTTTTCTTGCTGGCAATCGTTCAATGGCATTGGCTAATCCCCAGTCTATTGTACTGACAGAAGACTTAGCCGTACAATTATTTGGATCCGTAGAAACAGCAATTAATAAAACGCTTTATTTCAATAAATCTGAACCCTGCTTTGTCACGGCTGTTATACAAAATGTACCTAAAAATACACATTTCAACTTCAGAGCTATTCGTTCCTTTTCAAAAGACTTTAATCCTGATTGGAATCAACTTTACCTTTATACCTACGTACTACTAAAAGATCAGTCATACTTACCACAACTTCAAAAAAAACTTCCTTACATCGTAAAAAAATATATTCATGGACGGGACCTCGATTTTGATTATAAAATCGAATTACAACCAATTACGGATATCCATCTGCATTCTAATCTAAGTTATGAGCTTAGCGATAATAGCAATATCAAATATGTTTACATCTTTTCCATTGTCGGTGCATTAGTACTCCTAATTGCGATCGTAAATTATATTAATATCACAACGGCGCAGGCTTCAATAAGGATGAGAGAAATTGCCGTCCGGAAAGTAATCGGATCCAGCACTTTAAATCTAACAAAGCAGTTTCTTGTTGAAACGTCTTTAATCATCTTTTGTGCAGCATTGTTAAGCATATTGCTGGCATCATCTTCTATTCCATGGCTAAACCAATTGATCGGCAAACAGTTGGATCTCTGGCATTTTGGAATAGGAAAATCATTGTTATTTGTATGCATATTTATATTATTCCTAGTGTTCGTAACTGGAATTTATCCAGCTTTGGTGCTCTCTAGACTGAAGACTATTCCTTCTCTAAAAAATCAAATCGGCACTCATGGCTTACAGCATCTATTGAGAAAGTCGCTCGCGGTTTTTCAATTTGTAATCGCAGTATTGCTTATTCTATCCACCATGGTCATTTTTCTACAATTGAATTTTATGACTACAAAAGACCTGGGTTTCGATAAAAATCAGGTCATGGTTTTCCATCTGGACAATGAATCCACTCGCAATAAAAGTGAAGAGCTCAGAAATAGCTTACTTGAAGATAGCCATATCACAGAAGTAGCATTCGCCAGCAATCCAATTGGGAAAAACGACATTGGCGTGGGAACTTTCAATGTTGAAAATAATGGAAAAATTGATCCCAACTTTACACTCGCCAATACCCTAAAAATCGACCCTAATTTTATCCCAGCAATGCATATTCAACTGGTTAAGGGAAGAAATTTTGACGCTGCCATGCCGACAGATAGTTCGTCGGTGATTATAAACTCCGCATTTGCAAAAAAACAAGGATGGACAGATGCTTTAGGAAAACGGATCGAATTTGGAAGGGACAACGCTGGAAAATTCATTTTGAAATCTGTTATTGGAGTAGTCAGTGACTTTCATATTTATTCGCTCCAGCACAAAATCGATCCTCTTATCATGGAGCTTCCTGCCAGTAAAATTGAAATGGATAATATTTATATTCGTATGAAATCCACAAATATGAGCCATACGATTTCCCATATAAATAAGGTATACGACAATTATTTCCCGGATTATCCTTTTGAATACACGTTTTTAGATGAAACGTATAATGACCAATACAATTCGGAAGTAAGACAGGGGCAAATTCTCTTAATTTTTTCACTCCTCTCAATCGTTATTGCCTGCCTGGGGTTATTTGGTGTGATCACATTCGCGATTCAGCTACGGATAAAAGAAATTGGCATACGCAAAACATTAGGTGCCACACTCAGCAATCTGCTGTATCTGCTATGCTCCGATATAGTTAAACTGGTAGGAATAGCATTGCTGATTGCACTTCCAATAGGATGGCTATTAATGAACCAGTGGCTGCAAGAGTTCGCATACCGCATTTCAGTCAGCTGGTGGGTACTTGCGGGAGCTGGGATCATAGCACTGATAATTGCTATTCTTACCTTATGTACAAAAGCAATCAATGCGGCCAGAGCTAACCCCGTCAACAGTTTAAGGGTAGAATAGCAAACATTGGATAATTACATACGAGGGAATAAGTTGCTGTGCATTGATTTAACTACCACCTACGGCTGTAGATTAACAGTCGGAAAAAGTCGGTGAATGGGATGTGATTTCACCGTCATTATATAGTATACAATAACAATCTAAATATCAGTCTGTTGAATAATTCGTATAACTTTTATTGAAGTAGAACTTGACAAAAGTAAATTGTGCATTATTAATTTATCTTCTCAAATATGAAACAAACATATTTATTTCATTATATTTGAAACAAACATATTTATTTCATAAATAATGAAACAATTTATTTTAATGAGTGATATTATTGGAAGTAGCAATCATAATCAGGAACTTCTAATTGAGCGATTCAAACAATGTACTTCTTACATTAATAAAAAATATATTGATCATTTGATTTCGCCTTTAACAATAACATTGGGAGATGAGTTTCAAGGCATTATAGCAAATTTAAAAAGTTCTATCGATGTTATTATTGATCTCGAAGAATTTATTATAAATAATAATTTTTCACTAAAACTACGCTATGTATTGATATATGGCGAGATAGAAACAAATATAAATAATCACATAGCGTTCGAAATGCTTGGTAAAGGTTTAACAAAAGCCAGGAAACTATTAAACAATAATAAATCAAAAGAAGAAAGGTTTTACATAGACATAGATAATGCAAACTGCAATACAATAATTAACAATTCATTTGAAATTTATCAAAACATCATTGATAAATGGAAATTAGAGAAAGATTATCAGCTAATATCAAGCTTTTTGAAAAATTATGATTATAAGATAGTGGCTGAACATCTTAATAAAAATAGATCATTAATATGGAAAAGAGAGAAAACATTAAATATATCATCATACTTCGCCGTTAAAGAAATATTAAATGTAGCTAAAAACTTAAATTATGAATACTGTTTGTAAAATATTACTAATAACCACCATCGAAATTTTCATAACCTTTATATTTTGGGTTATTGCTCCCAAAAATAAAAAAAACAATCTAATTGATATAAAATCTATCTTAAAAGGTCTATTGGAAAGGGCATTCCTCACCTATAGCCTAATCGCCGGATTTCCACATAGTCTAACTTTATTCGGCGCCCTAAAACTCGGCACGAGATTAAAAAGTCCTGACAATGAAAAAACGGAGGAAGGAAGAAAGGAAGAGAAAGAGTATAATGACTATTATTTACTAGGGAATTTCATTTCAGTAACATTGAGTATGATATATTATAAAATAATAGTATAGATCACGCATTGAAGTCTCTTTTATTGAAATAAACACTGTATCATAAAGTGTGTAAGTTAAAGGTGTATTCTTGGATGATATCAGAATACCATCGGATCTGACTTACTATATGCCAAAGGAAGAATAGTCCCATATTGACTAACCAATTGGACCGTTATTCGTAATTATCAAGATTTTGTGGTCTATATATCCACAAACTGGATTCCGTCAATCATCTCTTTTGATCATGATCTGGGATTAAATGTTGACAGCACAGAAGCAGAGTCGGGTTAGGATGCTGTGAAGTATATTTTTGATTTAATTATTGCAGGAACATCCGGTTCTCCCTCAGGTATTATCTCACTCGCAAAACCCTGTAGGCAAAACAAACATCCTATCCTATTTGCACAATTTTATTAAAAGCATCGATAGAGGTTAACAAAACTTTTAGAGCTCAAATAGAAAGCCCCTGCATTATGATTAAAAAATTAAAATGTCAGATAGGATCTTGAGTCATCAAAAAATACAATCACTTAAGATTTATATTAACGCCTATCCAATATGAGAACAGGCGTTTAAATTATATCTTCAGTCGAAGTGTATTAATACAAGTTATGTACAGCGTCTGAATTCCAAAGTCCTAATCGATTTAATCTTGCATGGTTTTGTCCTTCTACAAGCTGTGAAGCATACCTTACATTGGGTGGTACTGTCATCAATAAAGCATAGCCATTCTTGATCATATTCTCGTTTATAAAAACATTATTAAGATAGGCATAAGCCAAAGTCCTCCCGTAACGATCAAGTGAATCCACATCATATTCCAATCGAATATTCTTATCGAGAATCAAACTGTCTAGATACCTTTTGGAGACGATTCCAAATGGATGTTTCTTTTTATGGAAGGCGTTTCTATCCTCAGGTGCGTCTATACCGATCAGTCTAATTTTCACTTTATTCCCCTGACGGTTCCTAACCCAAAATGTGTCGCCGTCTACAACTTTGTAAACCCTGACTTCCTCAATATACGGAAGGTTAGTTTTCTCAAAAAAACCTACTGATCTAAACGTACGTTCGGCATGTGAACAGCTCATCAAAAACACGATCAGAACAAACAGGGCAATTACGCCCAGTTTGATCATTATATTTACCCATTTTTTCATGTGGCCTATAGTGTTTTAAGAAACTGTTCAAACTCTTGGTAAAATTCCTGTTTGGTGTTGACCGCCTGAACAACTTTAACATTGGGCGAACCGCTATCTTTCAGCCATTTTTCCCAAACAACCTTAATGATCTGAAAATCTGTCGGCTGTTCCTTTGCAACACCATATTTATCCAAGGATCGATCAACAAGCTCGGCAATAAATATATTGACATCTTTTAAGTTAAAATCTGTCTTATTGAGCGCATAGGCCGAATCAGCTTTAATAAATGCAGCCAGATCAGATTTTCTACTTGCTTTAAAGTCCTGGCGGATCTTAGCAATTAATGCAGGGTCTAAGCGATAGCCCTTTCCCTTATTGGCATTCTCAAGGTAACCATCAGTCAAAAGCAAAACGACATTGTTGTTTTTTTTGTCAACAAGTATATTGTTATCACTTTGTATGCGCTTTGGGGAAGCATCTACCAGGGAGACTTTTACTGTTTCATTGAAGTAATTCCAGACATCGGCGCCCGTCTGATTTTTTAAGGAATAGTCGTATACCCGTTTCACTTCGTCAGAAAACTGCTGTTCGTCAGCTTTCAATCCTTGGCGAATGTATTTGACCCGATCCATTTGGTTGTTTTCAAATCGATTAAAATCAATGGTCATTTTCTTAGGCTCAAATGATGTTCCGTTCAATATCCCTCGGTTGATAAAGTCAATTTTATAAATATCGGCTTGCCCTGAACGACGGGTATTCAAAGTCAGCAGATCACTGCTATGGCCAATTAAACTGCTGATCAGAACCGTGTCATGGATCGGTTTGGGATAAAGCGCCATATTGATCCGGTTGGAGAGATCTGGAGCAATAATAATATTATAGTCTTTGAGCGTCACTTGATTATTGGGCAGCTCCTCCTCTTTGGAGGAACCGTCATTCATACAAGCAACAAAAAATGGTAAAATGGATAATGGCAAGATGTTAGTTACTTTCATTGGGTGATGGATTAGTTGTTAAAAGCTGTAAGGTCTTCTAAAAGTTCATGTTTGATATCAGATTGCAATCCTAGATTCGACAACCAAGCCTCACATTCCCCTACGGCTTCACGGGTTTTATTTTCGGCTTTAAGAATGGCGTATACTTCATATAAATATTTGCTCCATCCTTCCATATAGATATTGACCCTATTTTCCATCTCGGCTTTGGAAATAGGCAACTTATCATTGTCAATCTGGCTCTTATAAATCTGTCCGATATTGCTAATGCGCTCTTTGAAGGTCAATAATTGATGCTGTAAGCTTCCTACTCGCTCGTTCTGTTGAATGGGCAGCTGCTGCACCTGTGTTATCTTCTCTTCTTTGTTGACCTGCAATGCAAAGAGTTCTGACTGCAATGCATCGTTATCGAGCTGGATCGTATTGATCTGCTCTTGGTATTCTTCGATTTCAGCCTGATGGCTCTGTACGATATGTTTGGTTTTCTGTTGTTGGAAGGACAGATTACGCTCGTTGATCTGAGCCAATAGTTTTTCAAAGAAGAAACCAAATAGAAAAACGCCCAAAGCTCCGAGTATAAATACCAGCCAAAAATTACTGTCCCGGAATACGGTTGACAAGGTAAGATGCTGGTCTGTCTGATTGGTCAACAGCTCGATGTCATTGATGTTTTTTGATACCTTAAAAGCAATAAAAATATCGACAACGACGATGAGAATAATTCCCAAGTTGTCAATAAAGCCACCTTTAATTTTCTGCCAGATACTCCTATTGGATGTTTCTACTTTTTCTTTTGAATCAAATAGGTCTTTAAACACTTTATACATCCCTAATGCCAAGGGAATGGCGACAAAAAGAAAAAGGAATAGTATACCACCCAATCCCTTCTGCCCTATTTTGGAGATCGCATGTGGATTGAATACTTCAGGTGATTCAATATTGGCAGCTCCCATCAAAATCATTTTATTGATATCTTCTTTCGAAAAAACAAAGATGTAGGCTACCGAAGAATAGAATACAAAGATATAGAGGGCAAGCAGCAATGTAGTTGCTATCAGTATGGCCATCACAGGTTTATTGACACTGGGTTTTACAAACTCCACTTCAAGCTCCCTAATCTTTTGCTTCAGTGCTACGATCTTGCTTTCTAAAAATGGTATCTTGGTATTATTGTTGGAGCTGATCTGCAGACGCTTCTCTTCAATTTTTGTTGTCAAGATGTTGATATCCGAATCCAGGTTCTGCTGATCGAAGGTTGTATTGGTTTTGATCTTTTCGACTTCCTGTTCGGTCTTAAATTCCATATTGGTCGTACTCACCTTTTGCTGTTCGTCAATACGGACTTTCAAGCGCTCCTTCTTCTCGGCAATGACTTCAATTTCATTGATAAAATTGGAGTAAAGACTGTCCATCGCCTGGTGAAGTATCTGATGATCCCCATTGTTTTCTTTGGCCCGATTATACCCGCTCTGTTTGACTAAATCTTTATCAAAAGCGCCGACCTCCGAAGCTATAATATTATCCAGCACGTCTTTAAACTCTTTTAAGGACTGCTGCTGAAAATTAAGATCTCTGTCCGATGACACCTTGTATCTCGAGGTTTGATTTTCTAATTTCGTCTGCATGGGTATTTCTAGTTTTTCAGATGAGATGATATCTTCCAAAGATTCACCATTATTGATTCGTATGGCCCTCGTGCGGATTCCATGAAAAGTTTCTGTAAGCTCCGAAATGGTCTTCGGGTAATTGGTCACGATGACGCTAACATGGTTGTTACTTTTGGAGTTGTTGCTCCAATTATAGGATCCTGTTATGGCTACGCTCTGATCGATCACGCAGAACTTTTGATTCATAATTCCCCAGCCGACATTCTTGACCTTGGTTACTTCAGCCCCCTGCTTTTCTAAAAGTGAAAAATCAAGCTTTTCATTATCGGGCTGATCGGAGATAATAATAGAAACTTTAACGTGACGATCAAGGCATCCCTGAACTGTGGCAAACAATTCATTATCGGTAAACCAGGCCATTGCTATCAGAACTTCGGATCGAGCTTTAGAAAGTTCTTGCCTAACACGTTCGTAGATGACTCTGCTATCGGAGAGTGTATCTTGGATCAGTTGATCTGTGTTCATAGTGTTTTTCAGTTAAATACGGTTAATTGACTTTTCTGCTATTTGTTGCTTTATCGATTCAAAACTATCAAAAACCGTAACCGAGATTCTACGGTTTCCCGTAAAGACGCCTCAGGAGGTACATCAGATAAAAAATCTTTAAAACCTAAGGTAATCGAGATAAGAAGGAGAGAATTTCTTGAGAATTTTGATACCTTTAGAAAAATAAAAACCAACAATATATTCATCGGTATGAGCGCAAATGTTCCTATTGTTCGGCAAGTATCCCAGTCTGCTATACTAATCATCATCTTGGTGTGGGCTGTTTTTATAGCATTTTTTACAATTCTATTCCAAAAACATGGAATTTTCATAGGTGTGGTTTTATTTTCTGGGTTATTTATTTTGTTGCAACAGCTTATTCCCTCAAGCCATAACAAAGGAATGAAGGCTATCAAACAGAAGGATTTCAAAGCGGCTTTAGAACATTTTGAGCTGAGTCTTGATTTTTTTACTAGAAACGCATGGGTAGACAAGTATCGTGCAGTGACGATGTTGAGTGCCTCAAAAATGTGTTATCGGGAAATGGCACTTTGTAATATCGCATTCTGTTATGTGCAGGTCGGGCAAGCCGAAAAAGCAAAAGCGCTCTACGAAGAAATTCTGGAAGAATTTCCGGATAATGGAATCGCTTACTATGCACTAAACTCAATCAATACGTTTTCAAATCAGGCTGATTAAAAATAGGGCATTCGGCCCAGCCACTTTTAAATCCAGCTTTTACAGATAATCACGAAACGAATAAAGGCTATCCTACGATAGCCTTTTCTCATCATTTTATTGGTTAAAATATGGCACTAAATATCTTGAATGCATTAGATATCGTTTTCAGCAAATAATCCTACCTCGTTATTTATCTTGCTTTCACAAAGGTAGCACGATACCCCCAAGAGTCTTTACGGAAAACCGTAATCCTATATAAGAGATTATTTATATGAAGCCTAATTCTTTACAGTATGCAACAAGCTGTTCGTTTTTAGTATATCCAAGTACATCCTTCATGAGGTTGAGCCGTTTCTCAATACTACTCAGGCTCGACGGACGAATATCACGCTGTTGCAGATATTCAGGCATCTCTTTTTGAGAAACACCTTCGTACAGGAGTTTAATGATATGCAGGTCAAACTGCGTAAATTCATGCGAGTTCTGCTCCTGAATAAATTTTTTACTGTCGGGCGATTGGTACGTTCGGTTCTGATCAACAGCTTGCAATGCCTCGCGCAGATGTTGGCCATCGCGGCGCGCTTTGCGAACAAGACCATCAATCTCATTGTTCTTGAACATATCATTGATCAGGGACGAACGGTCCTTGGCCGTCAGGACAATAACCTTAATGTCTGGTTGTACAATCTTGACAGCTTTGATCAGTGAAAGCCCATCTTTTATCTCCTGCGGACTATCATCATCTTCAAATTCTATATCCGTAATGAGTAGGTCATATGGTTCATCATCGCGGATCGCATTTTTGATCCAGGTCAGTGCATGGTCGCAATAATAAACGTATTTGGTATTGTGAATACCGAGGTCGTGCAAGGTTTTCTGCACAGAAATGTTGGCTATCTCGTGGTCTTCGGCAATGAGTACTTTCTTAAACATACATTATTGTCTTTTTATAATGGGATAACGGTCGTGATATTGAGCCCTTTTCCCGGTTCATTGACAAAGGTAATTTTACCCCCGAGGCTTTCAATACGGGAAACCGTATTTGTTATACCTTTTCCTTTCGATTTCTCTTCAGGGATTCCAACACCATTATCCTTATAGAATATGTTAAGCTGTTGGTCTGATATGTCAAAACGTATGACGACCTGTTCTGCCTGACTATGCTTCTTCATATTGACCATCAGCTCCTGTAGCACATGCTTCACTTCATCTTTAATACGTTTGCTAATATCGTCCCACTGTTCGGCATTGTTACCGGCGATTAATATCTTCCGATGGTCAGCGGCAAAGGATTTGAGTAAGCTTGCCAGTTGCTCGTTATAAGGTATCTCGGTAATAGTTTCCTGTTCGACATCGTGCGAGATATCGCGCGACTGATGGTACATATTTTCCAGTTTATCGAGCACACCATCGCGGTCTACCTCATCGCCATGTTCAATTTCCGACATCACGCGGTAGATTCCATTGGCCACGACATCGTGAATCTTTTTGGAAAGGTGGAGCTGCGTCTCTTTGACCCGGTTCTGTGCTTCGAGTTCAAGACGCTGCTTGCGTCGTTTGTACCAAAGGGTTCCTCCACCGGCAACTAAAACAAGTAGAAAAATACTCGCACCGGTGATCGCGCGTTGTCGTATAAGACGGTTCTGCTTTTCGGCATTTTCTTTTTCCAGCCGCAGGTTATCGGCTTTATTTTTTTCAACTTCATAACGGATCAGCGCAAATTGGTTTTTGGCGGCAGAGCGGGCCTGTTGGATGCTGTCGTTGAGTGCCAAATAGGTCGACAGATAACGTTGAGAATTGGAGGAATTTGATTGAATCAATCCTCTCAAGGCATTCAATTGATCATCTGCGCTATTTATTTCAGTTGCTATTTCATATTGCTTATGTAGATAATAAATAGATGAATCTGGTTTTCTATGGTCATAATATTTAGCTAAACTCGCATAACTTGAATTCTGACCCCAACGATCTTTTTGACTAGTCCTTATCGTTAAAGCTTTATGATAATCCGGTACGGGATTGTAGCTGTTGTCTGCCATCCATTTTGTTTTGGCTAAATTATTTAAAAACTTGGCGTAGTCCGTTGTTCCACTCGGGACTTTTGATAAGATTTCTTCGGAAAGCTTAATTGATTCCGCATAACGTTTAGCATTTCTTAGGCAGACAGCAAGATTATTTTTATACATTAATGTATTTTCGGGATTAGTTGAATATTTTATAGCCTGATGATAATAAGGGATAGCTTTATTATATTGTTTCATTTCGTCCGTCGAATTAGCAATAGTATTATAAGCAAAGGACAACAATGTGTCTTGTTTTAAATTACTCTTCTCTAGAAATTCGATTGATTTTAGAGATGTTTCTTGTGCCCCAAAAAAATCACCCTGATCATATTCATTGATTCCAATAAGAATTAAACTTCTTACAACCGTCAAATTATCACCTTCTTTAAATGCCTGTTCTTTCGCCAATTCAAGGTAAACGAACGAACTATCATACATTCCTAAGTTATAGAATGACAACGCTTTTAAGTAGTAATTTCGACTTTCCCCTTTTAGCTTGCCATGTTTCTTATCAGAACATGAGAATATAGCTAAAATGGAAAATAGGAATAAAATGAGTTTTCGCACGGCTAAGTTTTTTCTAATTTATCCAAAAAACTTATCTAAATCAACTACAACTAAAAAAAGAGAGTGATTTACATCAACTCTCTTTTCTACTATTAAAATTAACCTTTCGGTGGTGGATTTCCTTTATCTCCACCATCACCTGGATTTGGCGGTGGTGTGTCTGCCGTTTGTACTGTTGGTGTTCCTGCGCTAGGCTGTGAATTAGACGGTTGACCGATTCCAAATAAAAAATATAATATTAAACTCCACATAACTCAAAAAATTAAAAGTCAAAAACTTGGTAGGTCCCGTGCCCCATGCACGGGATTGCTACAAATATTTTCAGAAGGCCTTCTGAATTTTTTGGGAAGTAAGAGTGTCAATCGCGGGAGGCAGAAGCTGCTTCCCAAACCGGCTAAAGACTACCGCGAGATCTTCTCATTGTGAAATCAGATTAGTATCTTAGTTTATATTTTAATCGATCCATCATCTGACTTCGAGAACAAAGTTATAGCCGTTAAAACCCTTTTTATCAAATGATTCCGATAGGTCCGAAAGGTCCGATAAAATGCTAAAGATTCTATGAATTCCGATGTATAAAGAATGTATTGACTTACGGGATTCCGTAAATTCCGGTGTAGAATTAGCTTAATTTTGATGCCATGCCAACGACATTTGCCAAATTTAAAGAAGAGGTTCTTGCCCTATATGAGGCAAAGAAAAACAACCATGAGCTGGATGATTTATTAGTTAATCCTTCGCCCGCCAAGCTAAGAGATTATTGCTTAGTTAGATTATCCGAAGGTTTGCCTCCCGAGGATATCGAAATTTTACAAAAGTTCTTTGATCCATATAAAAAAGAAAAGAACTTGGAAGAAGCAATAGCGAAATACAATACTGGGTCATTAAAGGCATTGCAGAAATTTGCCCTTAACATTACGCAGGACCCCGAAGACAGAGTAGTGAAGCTACTCGCAATACTCGTAGACTACCAGCCGAGGCCATTCCGATACAGCTATGATAGTTCAACACTAGATGGACCTAAAGATCCACCGCCAATAGGTGAAGAAAAAAGCTCATCACTGACTGATAAACTAGATGTCCCTTTAATTCCTACCGGCGATAAAGAGCCAACATCGCAAGGTTCATCAATAATTTCCACATTGGCGGGTGAAAACAAAGAACTTAAGGATAAACCGGAAGGAGAAAAAGCTGAAGAATTAATTGACGATCTGAAAGTTCAAAACGACTCAAATGAAATGAGGGAAAATCGGGAAAATATGGACGATTTTAATTATCCCCGACCATTTTTAAAAAAAAACAAACTTATATTGAGGTTTTCAGGTGTAGCACTTTTGGTATTGGCAATATTAACTATCGTGCGTTTTCTGACGCCTGAAGAGTGCATGTGCTGGAATGGAGAAAAATATATTGAGATAGATTGTCAGAGTAAGACACAGCCTTATCAAGTAATAGGCTTAGATAAAAACAAACTTGAGGGATTTGTGAAAATAACGAGACCAGATACCCTAGGTCCCAAGGATGTAGGAAGGGTATGGTATTCAAAAATCAATCATGAGGTGGAATTTTTTACTGGACCGGGTTATCATCCTACGGAATTCGGACGTTCCCTAAAGGCGGTCACTATGCGGATTTTAGATAGCTACGCGGGAGCAAACGCCAAAGGTGATCAAAATAAGAAATATGGAATTATGCAAAAACAATAACCTTTCGTTATTTAAATCCAAATTTCCAAACGCAAAAAAAGCCAGATCTCGCGACCTGGCCTTAATAAACATATGATTCACTAGTGGTTTGTCTTTCATTATTGGCAAACCACCAGTTATTGGATACTACTTATACGAATTGATCGATTTGGATACTTTCCAGTCATTGCCCACACGCTCCAAAGTAACCAGATCAGTCTTGGTGAAGTTCTCAAATTTCAAAGTCACTTTAGCGACCATATAGTCTGCCGATTCCTCGATGATAGCTGTGCTTACTGCACAGTTCAAGTGCTCTCCTTTTTGCTTTTTCAATAGCTTGACCACTTCGCTACGGCTATGATTTTGCGCGTTGAATGCTTGGATCTTTTGATTGAAATCAGCTGCAAATAATCGTTCTACACTTGAAGATTCGCCCTCTGTAGTTACTGCAACATAGTGCTCTAAAGCGAAATCTGCAGTAGAAAGGTTAATGTTTACTTTTGTTGCTTTTGCGTCAGGTCCTTCAGCTGCCATTGCAAAAGTTGATACGGCGATTAAAGCTGCTGCTGCGAATGTTTTTGCTAGAGTTTTCATAATGTCTTTATTTTGTTGTGTTAGTTCTGTTGTTCTTATTTGTTGATTCAAAACTACAACACAATACGCCCCTAGCCTATGGTCATTAGACCAACGATCGGGAAAACTCGGTGAATGACGGGAATGTAGAGGTGAATATACAAATAGATTATTTCGTATACTCCATTTTAGAGTAAATCCGATCGATGGTATTGAATCTTCTTACAATACAAAGCGGCTACAAGCTGCTTTCAAAAGAAAGGTTCAACATAAAAATTGGCGTCGTACAGTAAAAATCCAATAGTCTTTATAATCATTGGATGACGAAACAAAAAAGAGGAAACGATAGGAAACATAAAAATTACTTTACAAATAAACGCTAAGAGAAAGGGTCTGATGAGAATCAGGCCCTTTTGACGTAAAAAAGCCACATCTCGCGATATGGCTTCACAACATGTATATCGTGTTATTGAAAGTATTCAATAACACGATAACTACCATCTTGATATTTATCGAGCAGTTCTTTTAAATAATACTTGTGCTGTACTCCAGTCAAGACAACTATTTTTTTTCCACTATACTGATTAGCGTGTTTGATGATATTAATAGCCATTGTATTATTTCTTAAATCCCAAAAATTACACCAAAGCTGATAACCATCTCGGTAAGAAATCTTTTGACCATTTGGCTTTACTACATATTTCTCTTCAAAAATTACTTCGGAATTAGCTATTTTGGGAATCTCATGATGCTGAAGAGTTTGTCTATATCTGTTTAAAGTTTCAAAAGCGACTGAATTCAATGTCTTTATATCTGTTTTTGAAAAGTTTAACAGCGCATTATTCGCTTCTTTATATTTCTCATAGATGGCTTTATTTTTGTCACTTAACTTACCGACAAGATACAAGCTATCGATAAGCTTTACGGTAAGGTAATCAGCCGGCACCATCCCCCTATCTATTCGGTACTGATTTCTACCCTCAAATTCGAATGGCAAATTGCGTGTCTCAGGATATTTTTTAAGATATCTTAATGTAGCAGTCTGCTCGTTGGAAGTTAGACGGATTTCCTTTGCGTAATCTTTCATCTGTTCGCTATCATTTTCTTGCAAAATTATATCTGGTCTGATCTTATCTATAATTTCAAATAGCATACCCGGGTTCAAAATAGCCGAGGAATCATGCACAGTTCCAATGATATAGAGTTCTGTCTTAATCGAGGTTTGAGCTTGTGCAAAGTTTAAAAACAAAACTGATAGACTTGCAAAAAGATATTTCATTATAAAATTGATATTTAGGCGTTGTTAAAAGTGATACTCCAAATATAAGAAAATCAGTATACGGGAGAAAATTCTTATCCATTGAACGAACAGAGAGATTATCCAAATATTCCCTCTCCGACAGGTGGCCGGCGGAACTTCGAGCACTTCTTCATACACGGTCAAATTCAAATTCAAAAGTTATGCTCGTGTGGAGAATTTTTTGAACAATCTTAAAAATATAATTACTTTTAAAGACATATATAAACCTTGTATGTTGTATAAAAACGAAATTCTAATAAAAAATGGAGTTTAATAACAACTGTGTCATAGGACGCAATGGATTCTTAAATAATTAAAATATATCATGCGCAAAATAATGATCTTATTTATTTTCTTAGCCGTATCAGCATTTCAGCTTATTGCTACCTGCTTTGCTCAAATCAAATATGTTGTATTTAATCAAGACAAACTAACCGATTCATTGAATGGGCATTTATTCTGCAAAAGAACATATGCAGAAATCGGATCCGACAGTACCAATTTCCCAGATTTGACTATTTATAATTTTCTGTTCAAAAAAAACATAATTACTGATGGTTCAAATCAAAAAGTATTTCAGAATTTTATAAGCTTTGAGCGTGAAGGGAAAAATTTGCCCGTTGATATCTTAGTTACAATAACGCCGCTAACTAGGACTAAATTTGAGCTAAAAAATATCTCGAAAGCCGTTGCTAACAACGAGATAAACATAATTACTTTGGATAGCCTGTTGCGAACAACAGCAAAAGATATATTTTATGCAACTTATGCACCTTTAGGTATTTTTTCAGAGACGCCATCACTCAACTTGAAAAGAACGGATTATAAAATCGTGATAAAGCGAAAAAATGAATATTTTCTAGTTGACAACGAGACCTTAACTGAATCCTATTTTATTGGTAATGGCTATATGGAGCCTTATAGAACCAATGCAGCGGGAATATATCCGCAGAGTAAGAATTTTTCAAAACAAAATTATCTCTCTACTGAAAAGTTAAATACAATAAAAGGGGGAATAATAAAAGATACTACCATAAATTTAAATAATCAAGGCCGAACTATAGCTATAGATAGATTTTGGATAAATGAACCTTACATTCCTTTTACAAAAAGTGCCGGTTTAAATAAAGGTAATGATTGGTATGCAGTAGAAGGAATTGGAGATTTTGAGTTCCATTGGGACAATGGTATATTAAACGGTAATTTTTTGGACTATTTTAAAAAAGCCAAGTTAAATTATATGCCCGATAAACAGCTCAATAGAAAACTGAACCTTTGGTATAAAACAAAGAAAATTAATGGGATACCATTCGAAGCATTTTTTGAAGACAAAGGTTTGAACAACACAAATTTGAAATCGATATTATAGCTAGCAATACCAATGTTTCATTGACGTACACCTTGGAAATTCAACTGTCTTTTAAAGCATTGGATGACGAAACAAAAAGAAGAACCGTTAGGAAATATAAAAATTACTGTACAAAATAAACGATAAGTGAAAGGACCTGATGAGAATCAGGCCCTTTTGACGTAAAAAAGCCACATCTCTCGACGTGGCTTTACAACATTTATATACTTGTAAGGGATGGCTCTTATTTATACGAATTGATCGATTTGGATACTTTCCAGTCATTCCCCGCACGCTCAAAGGTAACTAAATCTGTTTTGGTGAAGTTCTCAAATTTCAACGTTACTTTAGCCACCATATAGTCTGCCGATTCCTCGAGGATATCTGTGCTTACTGCACAATTCAACTTCTCTCCTTTTTGCTTTTTCAATAGTTTGACAACTCCGATACGGCTGTTAGATTGTGTATTGGAAGCTTGGATCTTTTGAATAAAATCAGCAGCAAATAACTGCTCTACGCCTGCTGATTCTCCCTCTGTAGTTACCGCAACATAATGATCGAGTGCCGAGTCTGCTGTGGAAAGGTTAACATTTGTTTTTGTTGCTTTTGCTCCAGGTCCTTCAGCTGCCATAGCGAAAGTGGATACGGCGATTAAAGCTGCTGCTGCGAATGTTTTTACTGATGCTTTCATAATGTCTTTATTTTATTGTGTTAGTTTTTTTTATCTTTTCTTATTTGTTGATTCAAAACTACAACGCAATACGCCCCTAACCTATCGGCTTTAGACTAATGACCAAGAAAACTCGGTGAATGGCGGGAATGGGGAGGTGAAAGTTTACGAATATAGAACAGTTCTGATTGTACCATACTTCAGCATCAACAGTATCACAGACCTTTAAGGTCTGGATTATGCTGGCTTCTTTTCCAATCGGGATCTTAGACCGATCATAAAAAAAGCCAACATACCAAATAAAACGGTTATCCAGGGCGTAAACTGTACGCCCTTCGACACAATGATCAAACCACCTACGGTGGTTCCTAGCGTTACGCCTAAGTTGCCAAATGATGTAGCCAAACTATTGGCAAATTCCATCGCCTCTGGTGCAGATGAAATCATATAAGTAGAGGCATTTAGGAAACTTGGAGAATATAGAAAACCCCATAATACGATTACCAGAATTGTAGCCATCGTATTGCCTCCCGAAAAATGCAGGAGTATAGGAACTATTATAGTCCCCGAAAGAAAAAAAACAGTTGTGTGTGTTATGTTCTTGTTTAATAGTTTACCGGCTGTCCAATTAGCAAATACACCGAAAATACCGAATACAAACAGCATATAGCTGACCATGGTTCCGTCCATATCTTTGGCTTTATTTAGATAATCGGCAAAGTAACTATAAGTGGAAAACCAAGCCGCAATCATAAAGAACTTCATTAATGTACTTACAATGAACATCGGTTTTTTCAATATTTTTAACTGACTTCCATAAGATTTTTTTGCTCTCACAGGCATTTCCGGCAATACAAAGTGAATAGCCAATAATGCCACAATGCTGATGATAGCCTGTACTATAAACGAATATTCCCAAGAAAAAATGTTGGCAATATAAGTAGCGAACGGAACAGTTGTTACCATTGCAATAGCAACACCGCTGAACACGATACTCATCAATTCATTTTCGTTCCGTTTATTACCCTGTGAAACCGCTACGGATAAAGCTGTAGCGATATAAACAGGCTGTAAAAATGCAGGTAATATCCTTACAAGCATTAATAGCCAAAATGGTGGTGAAAATGACGATACAATTCCTGTTAACAGAAAAATAAAAATAGCTATCATCATCACTTTCTTTCGGTCAAATCCTGATAACAACAAGGTCATAAAAGGTCCAGTAAGCGCAATCGCTAACGCAAATCCTCCCAACAGATAGCCAGCCTTATCAATGCCGATTTGGTAATGCTCCGCTATTTGCGGCAAAATACCAATGATACCAAATTCAGTTGTTATAATAGCTAAAAAGCCTAATGCTCCTGTGTATGCGTACTTCTTCATCTTAAAATTCTATCTTTCTAACTTTTTGGTTATAAATTCAACAATTTCTTGAGTTGCTAATTGTGTTTCAGGCAAAAGAATTCCCATATGCATAAAGCCATGAACCATGTCTTTATATAAACTTTTTTCAACGGATACTTCTGAATTTTTCATGTTCTGGGCTAATTTCTCGCCCTCATCTCTTAATGGATCATGTTGCGCTAAAATGACGAGAGTTTCTGGAGTTTCTTTGAAATCTTTGATTAAAACTGGAACAGCTAAGGGATTTGTCTTGTCTTCTTTGGATTTTAAATACCAATTCCAGGCCTGTAATCCCCACGCTCTAGTTAAGATTGGACCATTTTTATAATTTTCCCAGGAAGCTGTACTTAATGAGTTATCAGAGGCAGGATAAATTAAAACCTGAAATTTTAATTGACTTCCGTGTTCAAGAGATAAGGCTGCTGCCAAAGCTCCACCCGCACTGTCGCCAATGACCCCGATTTTTTGAACATCAATTCCAAGATTTTCTGCATTATTGATTAACCATGCTGTAGCATCTTTACAATCGTTTAGTCCTGCAGGAAAAGGATTTTCAGGTGCGAGACGGTAATCGACAAAAAGGAGGACTGCTTCCGTTTCATTACTCAATTTTCGAGCGATTGCATCATGAGTTTCATAACCACCAGAAATAAACCATCCTCCATGAATGTAGATAATGGCAGAAGAATTTGATGTTTTGCCTTTAGGGCGGTATAATCTCACAGGAATTTGGTGATTTTTTGAAGGGATATTAAATTCCTCAATGCTGAAAACAGCTTCTTTCGGTCCACTTAATTGTTGAGCCATCGCATCATAACTTTTACGGCTTATATCTAAAGGGTTTTTGCCTTGAAATACCTGTATTTTTTCTAAATGACTTAAGATTTCTTTAATTTTTGGTGTCAGTTGCATAGTCGTTTCCTTTTTGATTGTGCTAGTGGTCTTACATGAAATCGTTCCCAGAATTAGTATCGATAATAAAATTTTTCTCATGTTTATTGATTTTGATGGAACAAAATTAATTTGAAACAATAAATTTGCATAGTATACAGCTAATTGTATGGTACTAACAAATTTGTAAGTAATGGGAAAAAGAAAAGAAAATTCGACTAATTTGTTGAATGAGAGTTATATCATGGAAAGCTGTGATCTGACTTATGCCATTTGCAAAATTGGTGGTCGTTGGAAACTGCTTATTCTTTGCAAATTAGAAAATGGGAAATTGCGTTTCAGCGAATTACGCAATCAGATTATTGGAATTACTGAACGAATGCTTACACTCCAATTACGTGAAATGGAAAAGGATGGCTTGGTAAAACGTACCGTTTATGCAGAAGTACCTCCAAGAGTGGATTATGAGTTGACAGAAATTGCCAAAGAACTGGTTCCTATATGGGCAAAATTGAGTAAATGGGGAGCAAAACATAAAGTTCTAGTAAGTGAAAGCCCCATTTAACAGTAAAGTTAAACCAGCCGTTTCGGGTATCCGTAAAAGAGAACAGCAAAGGATGCTGCGAATGTTTACTAGACCCACCTGTACTTCACGAACAGCATAAGTTTCTTGAATTAAAACTACAATTATTAAAAATAATAAAACTATTTTAAGCTGGCTATTGTTCTTCCAATACAAAGCGGCTACAAGCAGCCTTTCGAAAGAAAAATCCAACATAAAAATTGGCGTCGTACAGTGAAAATCCAATAGTCTTTAAAAACATTGGATGACGAAACAAAAAAGAGGAAACGATAGGAAACATAAAAATTACTGTACAAATAAACGCTAAGAGAAAGGGTCTGATGAGAATCAGGCCCTTTTGACGTAAAAAAGCCACATCTCTCGATATAGCTTTACAAAATAAAGTGACCATTAGGCTGCTCTATTTTTTATTACTGCTCACAGAATCTATAGTTTTTTTGATCAGAGAGCCTTTTTAGATATAATCTTCTTTCGCCATAATAGGTATCAATCCGATTAATTACAGCGATTGGGGAATCAATAGCCATCCTCAGATAGACAGTATCATTCCGCACAAAATTATGCGTATCGTTAAAAACAAGAATATCTTGTAACCCGCTATTATCTCCACAATTTTTCCAAATGGAATTTATTAAACTCTTGTTTTTGCAAGAATAAAGAAAAACGCTTAAGCCCAAAATAACAAGGAGAGATTTTAGTTTCATCGTAAAACTACTTTGTATACTATATACAATGGCAATAATAAGTAATTTTTCTAAACTATTTTAATCTCCGCTTTGCAGAAAAGTTTTCTGAAATTGGGCTATATAGCTTTATTCCTTTGGAATCTCTTCAAAATAAGTCCTCATAAATACAAAGGAAAATTACTGCCAATGTTGTGCCACAGGTCAGACTGCGGCACAACATAAATGTTAGTCATTTTTTGCTACGAAAAGATCATCAGCCCCCTCATTGATAGGGATATACAATCTTTCCCAGCTTTTTGAATGAACCATTTGCCAGCTATGCCCAGTACCTTTCAAATCTTCAGCCAAAAGAATTGTTCCGGGTTTGATTAAAAAAGTTGAGCCATCGCTGACTTTAAATCTGATTTTACCTTTCAGCGTAACCACATATTGTCTTCTTGGAGCTGGATGAGCATTTTTTTCCCATTCTTCTGTCTTATTGCTCGTCCAAAATGTACTCGTATTGGCGTGTTTCAGTGTTGGAATAAAGCCTTTTTGAAACGAGCAGGTTCCATCCGGGTTGTTGATTAACCGTACCGCAGGCATTTCACCTTCGGCTTCCACTTTGACCTCTTTAATTTTTCCACGGCCTTCTTGTGCTTTCACGGCGGTTAAGCTTGATGCTGCCAATACGCAAGTAATAGCTAATTTGGATATCATTTTCATTTTGTAATGGTTGAAATTATTATTTTGTTGTTTTAATTTTAGAATTCATAAACCGTATCGTGCACCACCATCCGTTCAAAATAGGGTTTGTATTTAGCGACAAGGGCGAGGTGTCCCGGTAGTTTACCATAAGCCTCTAGTTCCTCCAATGTCGCAAATTCCATGGATGCATTGTAGGTAAACGAGTTGTCCAATACCGCTCTTGGGGAAGAAGCAGCTGGCTTACCATAACGTACATTTTTGACATAAGGAAGCTTTTTAAGACCTTCAAAAAACTGTTTAAACTCTTCTACCTGTTCAGCAGACAAGTCAGGTTTTAGCCAAAAAAGCAAATAGTGGAAATACACTTTTTTTGTTTTCGCTTTTTTCTCTTTTGCTATCAAAGAGGTTGCCGCAAAGCTCATGACACCGGCGGTACCTAGTGTAAGGATAAAATCTTTTCTTTTCATGTTATTGCTATTTAATTAAAATCAATTCGATATTTAAGCACAAATGCCCACTTGTGATCTGTTACCACAGCTTGATCCGCAGCATTTAAATTATAGATCGGACGATTTTGCGCATCAAAAGTCAGCCGGCTGCTATTACCGTGCATCAGTAGCGAAATACCTGCGTCATAAATTAGACTTTTGTCTTTCAATGCCTTGTATTCCCCTACTTGTACAGAAACCGCTGGCTGCAGCTGTAAATTATGTTTGGATGGATTGAAATAAGGGAGTGTACCGCCGACCTGTGCGTAAAATGTATTTCCCGTGCCAGCATTTGGCAAGCTATTTCCCGCACCATTCAGGCTTGCATTGGCCGCATCGATACCTGTCGCAGGGTTGTTTGTACCTGCAAAGCGAAGATAGTTGGGACCATAATCGCTGTGCATAGCCATACCGTAGGCACTAATCGAAGTTCCTTTCTCTTTGTCGAGTGGCGCATCGTAGATAATATCCGCCGCAAAATTGCGCATATCGTCATTTTTGGTCATCTGCTGTTCATCCAGGTGCCAAAGGGCATTGTGCATATACTCAAATCCAGCCCCTATGCTGAGCACATCTTTTTTACCGAGGTACGTACCCGAATTGAATGGCGTTTCGTTACTCTCTTTATCGTGAAATGCGTAGCGGAAGTAGCCTGACACATCTTTGCGTGCTTCATTTTTGCTGAAGGTGGCTTTATTTAATTTAGGATCAGCGCTGGCGGCGGAATATGGATCAGCAAGTACCACCCTATAGTCAAATTTGCCAAGTTGTCCTTTTGCATAAATGCTCATTTCACGTACGACCATATCGGTAGCTCCAGTATTGGATGTCGCATACAGAGGCAAATCGTAAAGAAGCGTATTAAGTGGTCCTGTTGTAAATCGGGAAAGACCGCGCCAAGTGGAACGACCACCACCGATGGCAAGTTTTGGGTTAAAGCTATATTCGGCATAGGCATCCAATAGATCCATATACGTATTCGTCTTGCTATTGACGTTTACATTGGTCGGCCCCATCTGTAATACAAACAGTAAATTCTCAGTAGGCTTGTAAGTCATCTTTGCCCTAATACGCCGCAAAGAGAGATCAGATACATTCGATACAGACTCATTGTTTACCAAACTCCCCGGATTGAGCTGACTATATCTCGCCCACAGCTCGGCGTACCCGCTGAAGCTGATATAACGTGTATGCTCCTTATTTAAGAAATGAGTAAGTTTTGGATTTCCAAAATCATTGGTTTGCGCCTCGGTGAGCTCTGCGCTACCGAGTCCCAAACTGAGGAACAATGCCAAGGTAAGCTGTTTTCTATTCATGATTCAACCTAATTTTGTTTTTTTGATAAGTCAAAATTAGGCTGAATATGGAGGTGATATTATTAGAAAACCATTAGAATTTCTAGCTTATTCAAGCTCCTTTGGATAGGCAAGTTTAAGTTCGACTATAAATACGGTCCCTACATGGAGCGTTGAATTAACCGCTACGGTACCCTGATGCATCTCAATAATCCGCTGAACAATCGAGAGGCCGATGCCATGTCCCTCTTTTGAAGGCGTACCCGCCACACGGTAAAACAAATCAAAGATATGCGGGATATCCTTGCTGTCTATTCCGATACCATTATCTTTTACCTGTACCTGTGCTATGGTATTATTTCTGGAGAGCAATACCTGAGCAGAATGATTGGCACTATATTTACAGGCATTCTCGATCAGATTAGCAAAGGCCACTTTCAAGAGGTAGGCATTTGCAGAAACCCAGATTTCTTCTTCGTCGATTGCTGCATCTGCATCAAAAGAGATGCTCACGCGATAGTCTTTATTTTTCTCTAAGACGACTATTTTCGCTTCCAGCAGTATTTCGTCGAGTCTGATTTCTTCAAAATTTACCTGCGAACTATCGTAGTTTGCCCGGGCAAAATCCAGCAAGGCTGTCGAAAGTACCGTAGCCTCTTTCGCATCGAGCAATGCCCTATCAATAGAGGTAAAATACTCATCCACATTGGTATTCAGTTGCTGCGCCAATTCCAGTTCGGCGATCATAGCAGCCAAAGGTGTTCTAAACTCGTGGGAAATAATGGCGACAAAATGGCGCTGGTTATTGAAAGATTTTTCCAACCGATTGAACGTATTGTTAAATGTTTCGATAAGTTCTGAGAGTTCGTCTTTCGCATTGCTATCAGAGACGCGCGTGCTCAAGTTATGTTCAGACACATCCTTTATCTGATGTATAATGTAATTGATTGGCTTTAGAATATACCGTGCAAATAGGAATGAAGAGAAAAAAATGAAAAACAGGGCAACAATATAGATCGTTATCAAAATATTTTTTAGCCGTTCCATATGCGCAAAGCCTGTGACATCATACGCATGTCCGATTAAGAAAAATGGCTTGCCCTCAAATTTATAGTTCAAGCCCATATACAATTCTTTACCTTGTTCCCAAGTTAAAAAATTAGACCTTTTGATCGATTCTAATCTAACATTTGGATACGCTTGCTCACCGATGTCGGCAAAAACCACCTTATCCTGCTGATCGAAAACCGTTATCTGCGCTTCATTGATCAGTTTCTTGTTTTGTTCGTGAATTTTTCTGATCTGATTTTCCTGTACTTTAGCATCAAAAATAAATTCTGCGCGCCAGATGATCTTATAGCGCAGCCGGTCCACAAATTCTTCCTTTCGATTTAGTTCAGAAAAGAAATAAACCGCATACGCAAATAGAAACAAGATGATAGCCGACGAGAACGTAAATACCAAGGAGGTTCTATTGACAATCTTCATTCTTTATTGGATAAAACAAATCCATGTCCGGATTTCGTATGAATCAATTTTGGTGAAAAATCGCGGTCTATTTTTTTACGTAAATAATTGATATATACGTCAATATAATTCGTTCCAGTATCAAAGTTTTTGCTCCAGACATTACGTGCTATCTCATCCTTACTGAGCATGGTTTCCTTATGCTTCAAAAAGAAGTGGAGGAGATCAAACTCTTTGGGAGTCAGCTTGATAAGCTGTCCCTGACTGCGAACCTGCTTACTCCGCAGATCAATACTGATACGATCATAAGTCAGCAGCCCTCGGATCTCTTCTTCACTGATTTCACGATGGCGCTTAAGCAAGACGGCGATACGTGCAAAAAGTTCGCGTATTTCAAAAGGTTTCACCATATAATCATCGGCTCCCGCGTCAAAACCAGATATTTTTTCATCGATACTGCCCAATGCCGTGAGCATGATGATCGGAATTCTGGGGTAAGCCGCACGCATCTGTTTACTGAGCGCTATGCCATTCATTCTTGGTAACATGATGTCTATGAGAAGTAAATCATAGTCAACAGATTTGGCTTCTTTGATCGCTGATTCCGCATCACCAAAAACATTGACCAGGTAGCCCTGACTTGTTAATCCTTTTTTCACACTCGAAGCAACGCGTTCATTGTCTTCTACGACCATTATTTTCACCATTCTAGCATACTTGTATGTATCTATCGATACTATTGGACAAAGTTAGTTATTTTTCAAAATGGCAGGACAATTCTGTTTCAACTTAATAAAGATAACAGCAGTATAATCAAAATCCTATTCACTGCTCATATCGCGCAGCCTCCATGAACTTTAGAAGACGGTCAGTAAAAAAACGTAAATTTGCCGTTATCGCAATTGCTAAAATGGCATGGTTACCACGCGTGCTTTATATTTACCTTTTTTAATCTCAAATAAAACTGCATACCCACCAGCGCCATCGCCATTAACAGCAGTAATGTATAAAATATCATTTGAGTCATCATAGTAGCATGTAGCAAACTCGTTGTTTACATTAAATAGGCTTTCAATTTCCTTTTCTGGGATCTGGATAAATCTTCCCTTTATAGTAGCTTGAATAGAGGTGTAATGGCTTGTAGGGATCTCGCCATCTGTTCCCCAGACTTGCTGCCCCCTAAATTTGTCTAAAACGGTCTGCTCACCATATTGAGTCGATGAAAAATCACTTTTATTTTTCTCGTAATCGAAACGATCTGAATTTATTTGCACGGATATATCTTTTGACACAAATTTTGTTGTGCCTTCATCAAAAAATATGTTAGGGATTTGCTTATAGGATGCTATATATTTAATTCTTGAATGGTGTATATACCCAGTGATGCTCTTGTTATGGTTGTCGGTATAATCTACAATTACCCAGTCGCCGAACTTTTCATCAGCAAATGCATATACAATTTCATCAGCAGCAATTTTTGAAACGACCGCACTATTAACTGTAGCTCGCTTCCTCAAATTTACATAGCCGTCTTTGTCAATGATTTTCGCAAATTGAGCCGAGGCCGATTGGCATACTGTGAGAAAAAGTAGTACTAAAAAATATCTCGTATTCATTTAATATAAAAAAGCTTTTGATGATATAATACTGTATTCATTTTTTTTTCAATTTATCAAAAAATAATTTACTTCAAAAAAACTATTTGGAAACGGCTACAAGCTACCTTTCAAATGGAAGGTTCAACATAAAAATTGGCGTCGTACGTGAAAATCCAATAGGTTTTAAAAACATTGGATCACGAAACAAAAAAGAGGAAACGACAGGAAAAATAAAAATTACTGTGCAAAAAAACGGTAACAGAAAGGGTCTGATGAGAATCAGGCCCTTTTGACGTAATAATCCACATCGACCTTGACGCAAGATTAGGGATAATTGAGCTAATCTTTGCCCACTGGCCGCGCAACTTCCAGAATAACAGTAAAAGGATAAAAGAACATAAAATGCATTTAGCTAATACCAATAAGAATTGTTCAAATTAAATAGTGACCATCTCATCTTATCTGTGAAATGGCCTTCTATCTATATAAATATATGGTTTCTATTTTAATGTAAATACCGTGGCTACAGCGCGTTCACCTTCATGGTCAAACTTCCCATTGTCAGAAGGGTAGTTAACCACTCCTTCACCTTTCACCCAGGCGGTGGAGGAACCTCCGCCATCATAGTTTAACGCTGAAGTACAGCCCAAAGCGGCCATTAACTCGCCCAGCTGGGGTATCGTCAGTCCCTGCGATTGTGATGAGCGGCCATCGATAACTGCTACAATAAGCTTACTGTCCTTGGTAAGCCCAATTGCTGTGCGGGGATGTCTACTGGTATTGAAATCTACGTTCAACTGCTCCAGTACTTGACCATCCTGCATCAATAGTGGGCCGCCAGCCAATGCAGCTGTAGCGTTCAGGGTACCCCAACCTCCCGCAGGCTTCGGCACAATCTGATAGCTTTGCCCGGTAAAGGTAAATGCACCATTTTCACGGTAGCTATTAAATCCATATACCGTCTGGTTGATCACCTGGCCATCGTATTTGAAAAACACGGTTGATCCGCCTGTACTGGTATTAAAGTAACTGCCGTTAAATGCAACCAAAGCTCCCTTAGCCGTGGCGGCGGCACTTGTTTTTAGAAATCCGGTCTTCACATAGGGAATTTCCAACTGCATGCCTTTCTTCAGATCGATCTCAAATACATTGACATATTGTTTGGAGTCAAATATCCGCGGAAATTGGTAATACTTCCACACAACACCATCCGCAACAGTTTTTGTATTCCAGGTTGCCGTATTGATAATCTCCGCCAAGTTTTGTTCCTGGGGAATACTGTAATCATAGGGCAGCTGCGTTCCGCCCTCATTTTTCTTGCATGAAATAACAAGAAAAAGCAGCATTAAGCTATATATAAAATTTCTTTTCATCTGTTTTCTACTTTATTTCGCCGATCCACTTTAATTTTAATGGAAACGCTTTTTCAACTGTTTTCTGGTCAATAGTACATATGGCCGATTCCATATTGCGGTAAAAGATGACCTTATTTTCTCCTGGCTGCAATCTTGCAGCACTTACATTGCCCGCCCCCCAGCTATAGGGCCAGTTGACAAAAAAGTGTTGCGGCAGGGTTTCCCTGACATACTGAAAGGTCTTTCCTTTTTGCTCCGCCAATAGCACCTTGTCCCTTCCGATCAGTACCAAAGATTTTCCCTGGATATACCCAGTATTGATTTGGCTCCAGTTCAATGTGTCTGGCAGCTTCAACCATTCCTGAATAGGCTGTTCATCCAGTACCTGATAATTCTTTTTTGAAACTTTACGGCAATAGCCATCAAAGAGAATGTACCATGTGGTGGACTCATCGATATATACTGGCGGATTAAACTCTGAGATGCCTTTCAAAAAAGGAAACAGCTTTTCCACAGGACTGACGCTATAGCTGCTGTTTGCTGCATCCGTTGTATAGACGATATCCTGTGTAAGATAATAGGTGCTGTCTTTTTTTGCCCATACGGCTTCAGGTGTTAGCCAGGTTCCTTTTAATGTAAAAAAATGATTGTCATCGTATGCGTTAAATATTCCGGCATAATCAAGACGGTCCTCCTTTTTGGGCTGAATAGCGCCTTCAATAAAAAACTTCGCTGTCACCCCATCGTACTTTTGCAGGCGGGCAGCGACAGCAATCGCATGCCAATGGTTGGAAACTACATTTACCGTATCTCCCGGCTGAATGATTTGCTCGCCAGCGTTATTTTTAAGTCGCCTGCTAAAAATATAATTCTGCACGGTCGTCTTGGAGTTTTCCTCCTTAAAGATCAATGCCGCAGGTACCCCTTTGCTGACCAACTGCAGCGCCATGGAAGAAGCTTCACAGATCTTCGACCCATGTGCTCCACATCCTCCCGAAACGATGATAGCATCCATCGGCCGGATACGGTAGAGCTGAACAGCAACATCCACTCGCTGGGTAAGCACTACCGGATCGGCTGAACCTAATAAAAGCAAGATATTCTTGTGCTCTGCCCCATAGCTATTGCCCCATAAAAGAAGGATAAAAATAAATAAGCAGCTTAATTTCTTCATCTTATTTCACTTTTGCACCCATCCAGTTGGACGAGCGTGGATTATTATTAATATCTTTTTGTATACGATTGTCGTCCAATGCCGGCTTGTATTTCTTGGCAAGCTCCAGTAATCCGGAAGAGCTTAAGCCGTTACTCATGGAGGGATTTCCGGCACCGATAGGTAGATAATCTGCATTCAGCATAGTCGAAGGTCCAAAACTTACTTTTGGATCAATGCTTCCATCAGCGCCATACACCGCTTTCGTAACAACAGTGTGCTGGATTAATGGAACGACAGCGATGTTATCTGAATAAGCATCAACATCAGATGAGCTTCCCGCCTGGATATTGCCGGATACGATTGAATTGATCAAAGTCAGGTTGTTGACATTGCTGCGGCGATAGACACCACCGCCGGGACCAACAACGGCATTCTTGGTAATGGTTGTACTGATCACATCTGCCTGACAGTTATCATACAGCATTAGTCCGCCGCCGCCGTTGGCTGATGTGCTCGAATTTTCAGCCAGCAGGCAATTAACGAATACACCTTTTGATTTTTCACGCAGATAAACACCTGCTCCATAGGATGTATTTGAATTTCCGATCACCTCACAATTATAGAGTGTAATCGCCGCATTTGGATAGGCATGTAAGCCCCCTGCGGTGCCTTTGGCACTATTATGATTAAACTGACTATCGTAGGCAATCAGTGACCCGTCAGCGATCCATAGTCCGCCGCCGTTATTTCCACTGTTGCTATTATTGTTGATACGGCAGTTTTCTAACCTGAGCTGGGCCCCTGAAAACGCATATATGCCAGCAGCAAAACCAGCAGTCCCCTTATCTGCAGTCGCTTTATTGTCAACCACATCCACATTTTTGAGCAAGACTTTAGCCATACCGATCAACATACCGCCACCTTGGCCACGGCTGAATTTTATGTTGTCGATCGTAGTACTTGCACTTCGGTCGGTGGCATTCCCCCCCTTGATGCTGATATTTTCCAACATAACCTGATTTTCAGGATCCGTGTTTGCCGTCACTGTGACCGTGTGAAACACCGATTTTCCACTGGAAAGCTTCCCCTGAAAGATGGTTTTATACAGGGCCGGATTGGGCTGATCTCCAGGTTTGGCGTTGGCCGCGTATCCGCCGATAAGGCTGACATTTTTTGCGATCTCTATGGTTTTGTCTGATTCCTCATTTACATCGCCATTGCGAATGGTTTTGCTTGGAACATAGATTCCCTCGGCCAAGAATAGGGTACTGCCTGTCGTTGCTTTTTCGAGTGCCTGATCGAGATCTGTAGCACTGCTCCACGAACTGCCATCCCCCTTACCCGCAGGAGTAACATAAAAAACGGGAACTTTTCCGGATTCTTGCAAGACCAAGATCTCCTGCGATAGATTATCGTTCAGCTTGAGCAGCAAAGTCGCTGAACGTTCGTCTTCCGAATTTTTCGAAACAGAAAACCGGATCTTATTTTTCCCCTTGGGATACACGGTACTATCCAGTTTGATCCAATCTTTGTCGCTACTTACGGTAATCGTTGCATTTGCCAAGATGTCCAACTGATAGGTATCGGCTCTACTGCCTACCTCCATATAATCCCGATCGACCAGGAGCCGCTGCTCACTTTCGATTTTATCTTTTTTACAGCTCTGTATGCCTAAGGCAAACAAAAGAACCATAAAAATATATAACGATTTTTTCATTATCATCAATGTTTTTTGAACCTACTTATTGTTTTGTATTGCTGTAATTTTGCTGCAGCTGACGGTAACATTCCATCAGTTGGGCTGTGGTTTCATAATGACACTCAAACATGAATACACCTTTATATTTAATTTTTTCAAGTGCCGCCAATATGGTATTCCAGCCATTCTGCCCTTTACCATTACAAGGCAGGTAGTGACTTTCCTTCGTTCCATCCCCATCCGCGACGTGCAGCGTCTTGACGCGTGGTCCAAACGCCAAAAGCAGTCGCTCGGGATGCGCAATATGGTTCATATCCACGGCAATGCCGACCTGATGAGGAAAGCGGGCGAAAAGTTCCTGACATTCTTCCACGGTCCGCAGTAGGGGTCGTTCCCGCTCCCCTACCGTCAACGAAGGCCCGAGCATATTTTCGATGACAAGTTGCCCCCCTGCCCCCGATACCGCCGTGTACAACTCATTGACAGAACGTACCAGCTGATCCTTGCGGGGCTCGCGTCTCTTCGGCTCTAGGTAGTAGGATGGGTGAAACAGAATCACCTGCGGATGAAGACGGTAAAGACCTTCCAGTAGCTGCAAGTGCATACGCATCACCTGCTGCCGCTGCTGTTCGTCCAGCGTAGAAATATCTATTTTGGCGGAAAAGGGCATATGGATAGACCATACCTTCACCGCGGCTTTTTTCAGTACAATGGCTAACGAATCGCATTTAAGCAACCATTCAGCCTGCGGGATTTTTAAACTGAGATCTGCATTGACAAAGCTTCCGAGACCTGCTATCTCTATATAATCCATACCAATTGCTTTGTCTTCTTTTAGCTTTTCCAATGTTATCTTCCGGATATCAAGGGAGTAGCCAACGGCATAATCAGGCCGATCTTGTTTTTGGCAGTAGGTATATCTGGGGATCAAAAGATAACAAAAGATCGAAATAAAAATAAGTTGTTTCATGTTATCTGTATAATTTCTCCCATTCAGGATTTTGTTTTAAATTTGGGTTTAACTTGATATCTTCGATTGGGATCGGTGCATAGTAATCACGTTTTTCATCAAACTTACCCCGTTGATAAAATGGATCAAGTGACCCCTTATTGGCATTCTGTGTATTCGAAACTGGATCATAAAGTGTCCGCTGATTGATATTGATCAATGTGGTCACGGTACCCGGTGCACCCGATGTGTTACCTGTATGGACATACACATCCGCCTTGCCATCCCCTGTGAAATCATAAGCTCCGATACCGGGGAAATAAACCCCGACAATAGGCTGATTCAGTTTGGATCCGGCTTTCCAGCGCATTAAGTCATCCCAGCGCTGTCCTTCGTTGAACAATTCGATCCGTCTTTCGCGTCGTATTTCCAAAAGAACTCCCCTGAATGCACCAGCATCGACATTGGGATACATGGCCAGCAGATAAGGGTCAGGATTAGCATTCGCTTCAGCGAGGGATAGCATCGGCATCCCCGCGCGGCTACGTAGCTTATTGACCGTCAGGTCGAGGTCGCTTTGACTGATCCTCCCAAGTTCGGCTTTTGCTTCGGCATTGATCAGCAGTGCCTCTGCATAACGAAATAAGATGACATCAAAATAAGAGGCCGATACGCCCCATTGCAATTTATCCGGCAACGCCTTGATCAGACGGTAGCCTGTCGTGGTGATCGTCAAGTTGACAGGCTCATTCGCTGTTTCGCCGTTAGCACGGAAGTCTGGCCCCGCTGTTGTCTGTGTCAGCCTTGGATCTCTATTTTGCATTTCCTGATAGAATTCCATGGTCTTATAACCCGATCTATCTGTAAAGCGGCTTCCATCCTTCATCAGATAGCTATTGATCATATCTTTGGCGATACCGTACGCCCCCGAAGTTGCTGAGGTAAAAGAATAGCCAAGGCCATGCACACGCATGCCCAGTTCAAAATCAATGGCAAGGATAGTCTCCACCTGATCCTGATTATTTCGGGCAAACAGATTCCGATAGGCTTGATCCGCACCGCCCTGACTGTACAAGGTATAGGCCCCGGTATTCATCAGTTCGGCCGATGCACTAACAGCCTCATTCAGGAATTTTTCATATCCCGCGATCTGATGGTATTTTCTAAACGTTCCTTCAAAGAGTGCCACCCTGGCTTTCAGAAGCAGCGCCGTGTATTTAGTGATCAAGTTAAGCTGTTTTTCAGCTGGTATATTTTCGATCGCATAGTCCAGATCGGCCATAATGGAATCCATCACCAGCTGCCGTGAGTCCCTGGCCTTGAAAAGGTCTTCATCTTTGGCACTCAGCACCTTTCCATACCAAGGCACGTCACCAAAAGTTTTCACCTTATCGTAATAAAAATTTGCTCTAAAAAAACGGGCTATGCCGCCGTATTTCTTTTGTGCCGCAGCGTCGGGAACTTTATGGTAGTTGGCCAGAAAGTAATTGATCTTGCGCAACTGGCTCCAGGACCAACCGCCCGAACCACTTCCCACGGGGACAGTTCGATTGCCCTTGATCCGATCGGCCACCGTGAGGGGGATCATATTGTCCGAACTACCATCATTAGTATACCAAGATTCATTCGGCAAAAAAGTGTAAAAATCATTGGTGGCAACCTCCAGATCCTTTGCTGTATTGAAAAAATACGGTGCTTCCACCTGGTCCTCCGAAGGACGGTCCAAATAATCTTTCTGACAAGCTGCCAGCGAAAGTAAGATCAACAGACCAAGTAATTTATAGGTATTTGTTCTAAGTGTCATTATCATTGCGATGTCAAGTATTAAAGCGTAAGCATTAAACCAAAAGAATACGTTTTACCCATGGGGTAGTCCCGCAGTAGCCCTCGCTCTGAGGAATCTGCAGGATCATTGGCACTTGCGGGCGAATTATAATTGATCATTGCACCAGCCTGTTCGGGATCTATATACTTCGTCAGATTCCCAAAGTTCCAGGTCAACAGATTCTCGCCGCTAAAGTAAAACCGTAATTTTTCGACTTTATAGCGCCGTGTCCATTGCTGTGGCAAGGTGTAACCCAACGTAAAATTTTTCATTCGTAGGAACCCAACATTGGTCAGGTAATAATCGTTCAATTCGTAAAGTGACCTTCCACTCTGTAAGGATGAATATCCCCGATAGATCTGTGGATACTTGTTCCCTTTATTGTCCGGCGTCCATGCATTATCGACCAAGTCTTTACGGACAAAAGAAAGATAGGGCCGCTGATAGGATCCCCAGTATAAATCTCCTGTCGGGTACCAGTCCTGTTTGGCAACACCAGCAAAGGCTGCCGAAAGATCAAAATTATTCCAGGAAGCACCCATATTGACACCAAATGGAAATTTCGGCATGGCATTGCCAATTGGTTTAATATCACCATGGTTGGCAAGCGTATTATCTCCTTTGTCGATGCGTCCATCACCATTGAGATCCACATATTTCACATCGCCGCCGCGCAACATATTCCATTCACTGTTTTGCGATACACTCAGAATATCGTTATATACTTTAGAGAGGGACAATTGCGGATCTTGGAAACTATTCTGATAGCTCAATGCCTCCGCATCAGACTGAAACTGTCCGTCGATATGGTATCCCCAGATCTGCCCCAGCACCTGTCCTTCGTAATAGGAGCTCAACAAGCCTTGTGGATTATTATATTTCGTGATGATGCCTTTAAAATTAGTGGTATTCACGGCAATGTTGAAGCGCAAAGCTGAGCCGGCAAGGTCAAACTTATCCTGATAGGTTATCCCAACCTCAAAACCCTTATTACGCAAAGCCGCGTAGTTTTCGCGCGGTTCATTAGCTCCAAATACCGCTGGAAGTGGTTGGCCCGGAAGATACATGCCTTCAACATCCTTCTGATACCAGTCAAAATTAACATTGAGCTTGTTCTGAATCAGCCCAAGATCAACACCAAAGTCAATGCTTTTGGTCCGTTCCCAGGTGACGACATTGGGTAAAGGTGCCGGCGTACTGGCCCCGATAAGACGGGTACCCCCATTTAGCCAAGCTAACTGCTGCACGGTCATCAATTCCTTAAAGGTATTGACCCCTACAGTCTGGTTGCCGAGTTTGCCATACGACGCTCTGAGCTTTAAGGTGGGTATACTGCCTTTGATCGATTCCCAAAAATGCTCACGGTCCAGCTGCCAACCCAATGAGACGGAGGGAAAAAATCCCCATCGGCTCCCGCTTGGAAACCGTGATGAGCCATCATACCGTGAATTTATTTCCAGCAGGTACTTATTATTGTAGGCATAATTAAAACGGCCAAATACGCCCTGAATAGCCCAATTTTCAGCTGTTCCGCTCAGGCTATACATGGAAGTCCCCAGCGCCAAGTTAGATAGATCTTCGATCAGCAGGTCGTCCATGGCCCCGGCAATACGGTCCCGGTCAAAGGATTCCTGATTGTAGCCTACCAATACTTTGAACTGATGTTTTTGCGCCACATTTTTTTCGTAGGTCGCAAACAGGTTCATCGCATTATACTTGTCTTTCCAGCGGTATTCTGTCAGACGGTTAAGCCCTGCAGTCGCATAATTGAGTTTATTGCCAGAATAATAACTGAAGGGGTTAAGGCGTGTGCTCCGTGAAAAGTTTTCGATACGGTTGCTATAATCAAAATTTACCTGAAGGCCTTTCAATGGCTTGAGCAGCACACGGAAGGTATTGGTAAATTCTTCACTATTGCGCAGCTCCCAGCTCTTTCCTGATTCGAGTCCTGCATTCGCACCTTGACCACCAGTACCTACACCTATATCTGTTGGAATACCGTCTACAAAATTGGGGTAAAAAGGCATCAAATAATACCACGTAGTCGTACTCCAAAGTCCCCCTAGACCATTCGCATATCCACCATATTCTTTATCCTTTTCGTTGATGAACTGTGTATTGTTCGAAATTTCCAACCAGCTGTTGGGTGTGAATACCAAATTGGATTTCATATTCTGACGGTCCATATTGGAATCGTCATTGATATTATTGATTGTTTCTCTTTTGAACATACGTCCCGAAAGATAGGCTTTGAGCTTTTCGCTACCTCCAGAAATGGCAATATTATGGAAATTGGAAGGCTGATATTTTTTAAATAGGTAATCCCACCAATTGGTTTTATAGAAAAACTTGTAAGTTCCATCCGCCTGTTTCTCATGAAAGGGCGCAATCTCACCCGCAGCCACCATTTTGATCGCTTCCCAGTCCATTGGATTGTACCGTGTATAAGAACTGCCATTATACCCATATAGCGCAGCATCTACCGTTTTCCCATAAACATAGGGATCGGAAATATAATCGGTACGTGAGGCCGGTGTCGTCCAAGCAAAATTGTTAACATAATCCACCTTCACTGTTCCTACCTTACCTTTTTTGGTGGTTACTAAGATGACACCAAAAGCACCACGAGCGCCATAAATAGCCGCAGAGGCGGCATCTTTCAGTACAGAAACACTTTCAATGTCATTAGGATTAACGCGGGTAATATTCCCCTCAATCCCATCAATCAATACCAGCGGGCCGCCCTCATTAATGGAATTAAATCCGCGCACATTGATATCAGGTGCCTTGGATGGATCGCCGTTATTGAGCTGGATGTTTAAACCGGGCATAAGTCCCTGAAGCGTACCTGCTATATTCGCACTTGGACGCAACGCGATATCATCGGCATTGACCTGCGACACAGCCCCCGTCAGATTTGCCTTTTTCTGCACGCCATACCCCACGACCACAACTTCTTCCATTGCGTTGACTGAGGGCTTCATGGTTACATTCAATGTTGATTGCTGTGCTAGCGCTATTTCAAGCGGCTCATAACCAACCATGGTAAAGACAAGTATGCCATTACGGCTGTCTACCTGAATTTGAAAACTACCATCCGCACGACTTAAGCTTTTCTCCTTTTTGCCTTTTTCACTAATCGTAACATTATCCAAAGGCCGGCCCTGATCATCTTTAATAAATCCTTTGATCGGGTAACGCTGCGGAGTTTCCGTAACCGATGTTTGGCGAGCAGACTGTTCCACTCTTTTGTTCAGAACTATATTATTATCTGCTTTCACATAAGATAACTGAAGCTGAGTCAACAGATCATTCAGTGCTTGCTCAAATGAGATATTATGGTAGCTCACACTAATACGGTCGTCTTTTGCAATAAGCGACTCGTTGTAAAAAATATTGTATCCACTTTGCTTCTGCAGTTCTTTCAAGACCGCACTCACCTTTACATTGGTCCGCTTCAGATGGACGGTCTGGCCAAAAGAAAATGCATGCAGCTGCAAATTGGCAGCAAATAAGAGAGGAATTGCTATAGACAATTTCATAGAAATTGGTATTTTCTGGGATCGCACCTGCCACAATTGCGGCAATGCGATCAATTTTTTTTTAGTAAATTGCATTCGGTTGAGATAAAATTTCACGGTTTTATTAGTCATCCATGTCGAGAAAAAGACAGAACTTTCAGGGGCGTTGGCGCGCTCCTGATTGTTATATATGCTTCCCTTCTCATTAGCGTTAGTTTAGCACATATATCCTCCTTCCTTTACGTTCGAAATGTACACCACCGGCGAAAGAAATTGTTTTCAATAGTTTATCGATATTCTCATAGCGGGAAATTGTCCCGGAGAAGTGCTGTCCCTGCAACTGATCTTGGTAACTGATCTCAACATCATACCAGCGTGCCACCTCTTCCATGACCGCCTCTATGGATGCATTATCAAAAGCAAAATTTCCATTTTTCCAAGCGAGACTATAGAAGGGATCTACTTGCTCTTTTTTCACACGCTTGCTATTTTGATCGAAAATGACCTGATCATTGGGTGTAAGCAACTGTTCTTTTAAGGTAGCATCGGCAAAAGAAAGCTTGACTTTTCCTTCTACCAATGTGGTAACGATGTGATCCCCAAAACTCCTAATGTTAAAATGTGTTCCAAGAACCTCAAGTGTCTGTGCTCCACTTTGCACGATAAAAGGTACCCGTTTGCCTTTGTTATCCATTTTAGCCACTTCAAAATAGGCTTCACCTTCAAGCTGCACCAACCGCAACTTTGCATCAAATTTTACAGGATATTTGATCTTACTTCCTGCATTGAGCTGCACAAGACTTCCGTCGGCCATCTTTAATGAATATTCTCCACCTCTAGGGGTTACAATCGTATTGTAGACGATATTATTTATTGATGTCAGGTTGTCTTTGAGACTATAACTGATTTGACCTTCATTATCCTTAGTAATCAAATATTCTCCGTGGTCAAGGACCGTATCCGCACGGAGCAAACTGAGGTCGATCTGTTTTCCATTTTCAAGGATGATTATGGCTTTATCAGAACCCGGTACGATCGACACCTTAGACAGCTGCTCTTTCGGCAGCCTATCCCCGGTATAAAAGTTGTAGTAGCCCCATAGCACGGCACCGCAGAACGCAAGAAAGACTGCCGCAACCTGCCACCAACTTCTTCTGAGATTAAAATGACCATCTGTAGTCTTTTGGAGAGTAGATGCCGCTGTTGTAATTCGGGGATCAGCCATTATATTTTCCAACATCCGATGTGGGTCAGGGTACGTTGCGGGCTGTGCGTCATACGAATTCTCCCGCCAGACTTTCTCCCAAGCCTGAAGAAATACGGGATCATCCATTAATCCTACAAGCAGATCCTGTTCTTCTTTGCTGGCTTGATCAGCAAGATATTTACGTATTAATTGGCTGTATTGTTCAATTTGGTTCATTCCTTTCGATCGATTTCACCTACATAATCGCGCGAACCCGAAAAAAGTACCAATGCAAAAGATTTTTTTTAGAAAAGGATTATAGATGCCATTTTTTTGCCGCTGGGATTGCTAAATACGCTATTAAAAAATCGATGCACAAGTTGAGTTTCTTATAAAAGAAAGATGGACAGGATTTTGTCCAGCTTGAACCGCACAAATTTCGAGGCGAGGCTGAGGTGATTGCGCACCGTATTTTTGGAGAGTCCTTCCTCATCGGCAATTTCCTGATAAGATTGATCCTCAAATTTGCTCCTTCGGTAAATTGCCTGTTGCTGTGGCGGCAATTGTTCAATAATGGATTCCAGGATGACCTGCAGCTCCTTGCCTTCCAGTTCATCCTGCAGCGAAAAGGAATTTTCAAGCCAGGTATGCTCAAGCGACTGTAGATAATTGGACCGGACCAGCGATTTACGGAAATTGGATATGGCCATTCTTTTTGAAATAGCAAATAGAAAAGGAAAAATGGCTTCCGGACCGGAAAGCTGCATTCTTTTTAAGTAAAATTCGATAAAAACTTCCTGTGTCACTTCCTCTGCATCACTATCATTTTTACAGAGCTGCCGGACTTTAAAATAGATAATCGGCTGATAATAATTAAAAACGACACCAAAAACTGACTGATCTCCAGCTTTTAATAAGACAAAATCGTCCATTGATATGGAAATATTTTTCAGCCCAGCTATCATGAATTTGGTAAATTTAATTGATGCAAATTAACGTAACAGATGTTAATTTCATATAAAATTAACATTAATATCTATAATTTCGAGTTTGCCTGCCTATAAAATCAATAAATCGTACAGCTCGATTGATATTACCAATGCACAATCTCATTGCGAAATACCGCATTTTGAACCTTACATAATTGAACAATCTCAATGGTATATTTATGGTAACTGCATCTGCAGAAACGCTCTCACCAATCTTTTAAACATTACTATTTTCTTTAGTATAACTATAAAATGAATGATAATTTTAATAGATTTGACCTAAAGGTCAATTATCATGAGGAATAGTACAAAGATCACAAATGCAAGCATAGAATCCGCGGGTTTACCAAAGGATGCTAAGCAAGCCATTGCTGAATATATATGGAATGGATTTGATGCTAAAGCCACAGCAGTATCCATCGAAATCAAGAGTAATGAACTTGGCCATATCGAACAGATTAGTATCAGCGATAATGGAGAAGGTATAACACCGGATACATTAGACTATTCATTTGGCAACTTTCTGGATTCACTCAAGAAAGCGCAACCCAAACGTACTTCCTATACACGGGGCAAAAAGGGAAAAGGGCGATTCTCATTTTCCCTTTTTGCCACCCGTGCCACTTGGCATACTGTGGTAGCGCAGCATCAGGGCCTGATGGCGTACACAATAACCATAGACAGAGATAATAAAGAAACATACGATAGCTCCGAATTGCTGCCATCCCAGTCGGAGCATACAGGAACCACTGTGTTACTCGAAGGATTATTTGGCCTAAATGCTATGACATTCGAATCGGAGGATTTTAAAGATTTTCTAGCACAGGAATTTGGCTGGTTCTTGTATCTAAATAAGGATCTGGGTTACAATATCACCATAAATGGTAATCCGATCGTCTATCAGCAGCTGATTCAGGAGACTGATGAAACCTCAGTTACGATATATAGTCCCCAAGAGAATTCGTTCGTATTTAAGATTAATTATATCCGATGGAAATATTCCATTGGGGACCGTTACTACTATTATTTCCTGAACAGTCATAAAGTGGAGGTAACGAAACTGCTGAGTAGTTTTAACAATAATGCTATTGAATTTCATCATTCGGTTTACGTAGAGTCTGATTTTTTTGACAGTTTCGAAATGTCAGATATGACGCTATCTACTGAAGGAAACTTATTCAGCGAGAAAGAACAACAAGTAGTGTATCGCAAGCTCTTAGCTGAATTACGTGATATGCTGGAAAGAAAACAGAAGAAATATGTCCGCGAAAAAGCCGTGGATCTCAAATTAGAAGAACTCGCACAGAAGAATCTTTTACCCCACTACGGGCATGCTGATGCTGATAGCGGTCGTAAGGCCACCTTGCTCCAGCTGGTGCAAGAGCTTTATATTGCCAATCCACGTGCTTTTGTCGGTATCAAAGATGATTTAATTAGGACATACTTAGGCTTCTTGGATCTCTTGCTACAAACAGATCGTAAAGCACAGATATTACCTATCATTGAGCAGGCTATCCCCCTATCGGATAAAGAACGGGAAAGGATAGGAATGATATTACGATAGCGGCATGAATACATTGTAGTAAACTTCTCATTTTCTTCCAATATGACTTGTCAAGAACTCCTCAAAATTTACAGTAAGATGTGCTATCTTTATCCTCAACTGCTCTCAATATTCGTTTTCGGCATCTTTACATCACAGTCTATTGCTCAGGAAAAGCTAAAAGTCAATTATAAACACCTAACCTATCTCCCTAAAAATTACAATACAGATACGTCCACACATCCATTGGTTATCTATCTTCACGGAGGATCTCAAAAGGGCGATGATCTTGAAAAATTAAAGATCTATGGTTTACCTTATTTAGTAGATCAAGGAAAGGAATTTGATTTTGTAATGGTTGCACCACAATGTCCGGAGGGTAGATATTGGTCTACGGAAAATTGGTTCGACTCGCTTTACAATGAAATAACCTCAAACTACCGCATCGACAAGAGTCGTGTTTATGTGACTGGAATAAGTATGGGTGGATATGGAACCTACGCTGCAGCATTGGATCATCCCGAAAAAATTGCGGCAATTGTCCCATTGTGTGGAGGGGTAAATGATAGCGATACTACTCGCATTTGCATGCTCAGAGACATCCCCATCCTCACCTATCACGGAACGGCGGATGACCAAATCTCCATATATGAAACAGAAAGGATAGTCAAATCTCTAGAGGAGTGCAATGGTGAAATTATTTTCCACCGTCTTACAGGAAAAGGTCACAGTATCCAGTACCTCTATGAAACTGAGCCCTGGATTTATGAATGGTTGTTGATGCACCGCAAGGCGATAAATAACAAATAATTTTACAATATAGCTTAGAATAATATTTTTTGAAAGGCTAACTAGGGATAATGTGCTATTATAACACGATCAGAAAATTTGGAGAATTAGGAGGTAAATTCCATTACAAAGGGCCCAATGAATAAATTAGGCCCTTCATGTTATAAAGCTATTTCTATCAACTTAAATATGAACTTTAAATTCAGCTAGATAAATACATTCTTTGCAAGTTCGAAGAGGTGTGCTTCCGATTCGTAAAAATGCATCATGTACCCCGCTGTGTTGGGAAAAAGGATAAGATCTCCAATTTCCGGATATTTCTGCAGCTTAATTTGTCGTTTGAGAATCAACTCTTGTTCGAGACAATAACTCCCGACAAGATATGCATAACAGGGCTCATCTGAATCATCGACTTGCTGTTTGGGTAGATGCAGAGGATCCAATAAAAAGTCGGCACTCGAACTACGCAACTGTGTACGGTTCATTTCCAACCCCACAAGCAGACGACCCTCGCTATCTTTCTTGCGAAAGGCCACCTTTGCCAACGTACAACCTACTTGATCCAACAATGAACGGCCAGGTTCCATGCGTAATTCCAGCCTCCGATCTGTAAAGAGTCGGTGTATTGGGAGCCCATAGATGCTGGAATGGGCTGTGAGAATATGCTCTAATAATTTTTCCTTATGGATCTCATTGAAATATGGATATACAGTAGGTTCGCCATAAAGCTTATCCTCGATCTTGACCATACCTAAGGCATCATTCTGGTAAGTAAGTTCAGGTCGATTGCCGAGTACGGCTTCACGTAATGCTGTATGAAAGGATAACCATTCTTGGTGCGATTTAAGATAATTCATCAGGATACCTCCGCCAATATCGAGCGATCGCGTGTGTATTCCTAAGTCATGCAATGCATCAATCACCTGTACTGACTGTTCAATGGCAGCAACACGTTCGTCAATTGAATAGCCATTTAGATGAAAATGCAGTCCGTTGTATTTGAGGTGAGGATAGATTTCTGCCAAACCTTCAATGCGTTCTGCAACACTATCGATAGCAAAGCCAAAACGTGTTGGTAATCGTTGGCCATTGACAAGAAATCCTCCTACACGTATGTTAATTAGCAAGGTTTTTCCAAACATTGCGGCAACATCCTGTGCTAATTCCAACTCATCTTCGTTATCCAACACAACGGTGACATTATGCTTTAATGCCAATTCAAAGAGCTGTCGATTTTTGACTGCAGCAGTCAGCACGAGTTGCTCACTGGCTATTCCTGCGTCAAGGCATTGCTGAAGTTCCCTAAAGCTTGCGGTATCCACACCTTGGCCGGCATCCGCCACGGCTTGAGCAAGTTGCAGGCATTTATTTGCTTTACGGGCGAAGAATATCTTGTGAATGACATTATACTTATTTAGTACAGTCTGGTAAGCATGTATATTTTCATTTAGAGGCTTAAAGTGATGTATATTGACTGGTGATCCGTATTGTTCAATTCGTTCAAAAAGTTCTTTCGGCTCTTTGGTAAGATGATTTACCCAAGGATGCAGAATGGGTGTTAAGGGAAAAAATGTTGTGTTCATGCTGTATTTCTATAATGTTCGGATTGTATCGTCTACCCAATAACAGGAGGTATCGTTTTTTGTTCGTGACAAGCTGTCGTTGTCGAAGAATACGCCTTCGGTATTCGCGCCATAGCAGTAAATGGGTACCCTGGCTAAGGTATTGCACTTGCCGCGCTTGTCCATGGACAAAGTACCAGGGAAATAAGCTTCATTTTGATGGGGACAAATTAGCCCTTGGCTCAAAAGTGTATCATATAAAGCAGCATTATGCTGATGTAAGGAGGGTCTGCCTATGCGTGCATCGATTAAGGTATTAAAAGATGTAGCTTTTCCATTTTCGTCACAAACGACGAAAACACTCCCCACTTCTTGCCATCGAATGGTCGGCTTTTTTAAAGGCAAGAAACGGATGATACCCGCTCTTGCCAAGGCTAATATTTTTTCCATATTGGCAATTGGCGGACCATAGCTTACGCGGTTGAAAGCACCGAAATAATACTGATCCAACTGCTGCTGCGAATTGCCGGTAAACCCTACGGAAGAATATAATTCAGCAATAGATGGACATATCTCAGACCAGACCGAAGCAGCCGCCATTAATGGGCTATTCTGTTCACCTCGTTGTGCCTCCTCAATATTCTCCTCAATATAACGCAATATTTCTTCTTCACTCGTTAAGTTGGGTTTTAAAAGCTTGTGCAATGTAAAACGGTGTTGTAAAGGAATCGCATTTATTAAATTTTGTAGACGTTCGAGGTCGTTCTCGTTGAATTGGACAGCATAATAACGGAGTTGGATTTCCTGCTCGATTATTGGGAGCATATCTTTCTCAAAATCAATTTTCGTAGGCTGTTGCATCCATAATTTAAACTTCGAAGCATTTAATAAATATAGCGGACGTTTTTCTTGATACTGTGGACCACGACAAAGTATAGGTAGGGAAGTTCTTGAAAATGAATAGATCAATGGTTCCTTTCCTGAAGGACAATAATCTCCGTTATCATCAAAGGTGCCGCCGCGTCCTTCAGTAAGAGCCAATGCAATGTCGATGAAAGTAAGTCCCATGCCGGTAATACCTACTTGGGCATCAGAAGTAATATCATCATATTTTGACACCGGATATGGACTTCTGATAAAATTTGCCACTGGGACTTCAGATTCAGTGATTAGCGGCGTATTATTGTAACAATGTCCTGTAGCGAGCAATATACTTGCAACATCCCAACTACCCGTGTTGGTTTCAATCCTTGCCTTAGAATGCTGTTCCGCTATTGCCACAACGGGTTCTGCGATAAGCTGAAGTTGGACATTTGCGGGGAGCTGCCGCATCGTCTCCTTAGTTACCCACTGCAAATAATAGCCCACCAAAGCTCTCGAAGCAAAGTCAGTCGGCTGGACATCTATATCTATACACTTCACCTTACTGAGCCACTCCATAAAACTTTGTTGATCTTCTTTCTGACTATACTTATCATGAAAAGCATTCAAATGGCCAATACAGTAATTAATTAACAGGTAATCAGGTTGGTGTATGCTATAGTTTGGGCCGCATCCAAATAGCTCATCGTTGTTGAACCATAGCACTTTATAGGATTTTGTAGCTCGGTCTATACGCACACGGTTAACGAAATGATTGAGGCCATACAAGCCCTTCGGCCCACCCCCAACAATGGCAATTGTATTATCCCCGTGTTGCTGCAATTTTTTTTGCTCTCGTTCTTGATAATAGGAATATAGGTCTTGTTGTGGATTAATGTGTTGCGTATTCCAAATCATACCAATACTTCTTTAAATGTCTGCTGTACCCATTCCTCATTGTATATGGTATCGAGATAGCGCTCGCCACTATCAGGGAAAAGTAGCACTACTGAAGAGTTTTTCGGGATCTGTTTTTTTAATTTATGGAGTGCGGCTACTAGCGCTCCAGAAGAACCACCGATGAGCATACCTTCGCGTTCGCGCAATAATTGACAACCTTTTACAGCTTCAAGATCTGAAACTAATGTATAATGATCGATCTGATGTTTTTGCAAAAATGCAGAGGGATGGCTTGCTCCCATTCCCGGAATATTTCTAGCGTTCGGCTTATTTTCAAATAGAATGCTACCCACTGCGTCAACGGCAATCAACTTGGTGGTAGCAGATGCTTTCTCAATCGCGTCGGCAATGCCACGGATCGTACCACATGTACTGGTGGCAACCAGCATATAATCGGGGGCGGCATTGAGTTGACTGGTTACTTCACGAAATATACCTTCATGCGCAATATGCACATTTGGATTACCGTACTGATTCGTCCAATAACTATTGGGAACTTTATCCAAAAGGTCCTGCACTTTTTTTAGACGGTTGCCGAGGTAACCCTGATTCTCATCTTTTTCATTTACCTCGACGATGTTTGCACCGAAAGCATTCAAAAGTTTCCTTGCGTGCTGGTTAATATGCGGGTCTACAACAATGTAAGAATCGAGGCAAAGCAACTTACAGAGCCGCGCTAGTGCAATACCCATATTTCCAGAAGAAGATTCAATAATAGTCGTTTCGTTATTAATATAACCTTTTCGAATGGCTTCAACTAAAATGTTTGTAGCCGACCTATCTTTTACACTACCACTCGGATTACCCATTTCCATCTTCGCATAGATTTGCATACCCAAGCTGGAGCTGAGTGAACATAGCGATGTTAATTGCGTATTTCCTATTCCCAATGCCAGGGTACTTATTCCCTTTACGTCACTTATTTGTAAGCCCATAGTTTTATATCTTCAGTTTTACCCTTAATGGTGACCATACGCTCCAAAAAAAATGCCGCATGCGGTATGAAATCAATATACAGGTAAGTATATTGTGCAAAGGGAGGTTTATACGGAGACCGACAGGTATTTGACCGTGTAGATGGGGTATTACCCTCGCGCTCCAAATTCACTAGGTCAGTCTTGATGATTGTTCAAATTTAAAAATTGATGAGAATCAGGCTGGAATTAGCAAGAGAATACAGAAAACTGAATAGAGAACCAGAATTTCAGAAGCAAACTTCAGCCGTTTCCGAAGGTCTTAATCCGTACAAAAAGGCAATGCTAAATATTTACATCGACAAATATTTACGGTAGCATACAAACCTCAGGCCGCAGACCAGCGATTAGGGAACTCCTTTAATGATGTGTATGGAAAGTTGAATTTATTCTTAATCAGATCATCCGCGATCCAATAGGATCTTTCCCTCCTCACTGATCCGATCCGGCGTCCAAATAGGCTCCCAAACGAGATTGATAACTATGGCTTTATTTGGAAATTGCTGTTGCAATGTGTTTTCAACACCTTGAACGATAGAGTCACCCATTGGGCAATATGCAGAAGATAATGTCATGGTTACGACAATGCAACTCGGATCAGTTAAATCAAGATGATAAATTAAACCCATATCTACGATATTGATTCCCAGTTCGGGATCCATCACAAGCATCAATGCCTGAACAGCTTTTAACTCCTCAAAGGCCTCGGGTTTTGTTAGATCAATTTTCATATTATCTTTCATTCATTATACAAACGGGTGCATACTTTATTTATAGTGTTCTTCGATGAAAAACTACTTTAACGATATTAAGAACATATACAACGGCTAGTGCTACCCAAGTCCAGGCAGCACAATACAGTAGCCACTTTAATTTAAAGGCCACAGCAATGGCCATAACAAAAAGTGCCAATAGGTAAAGGTAATATTGTATCGAAAGCAGCCGCTGACTATAAAGTTCCTTAGGCATAGGTATTTTTTTGGTTCCATTGAGATCTTTATAGTGCCAGTTCCAGATCATAAACGGCAGGGTCTTAAAAGTCATTCCCAAAATAAGGCCTGTTATCCATCCAAGAAATAACCATACGAAATATAAATTAACCCAACTACCAAACTGCTGCTGCACAACCATAGGCAATGTGAAGAAAGCGAAAAGTAAACTCAAAAAGGAAATGAAACTATGTTTCATTGTAATATCCAAAATGTTACGTGCACGGTGTATATAACAGTCTACAACAAAAACAGCCCAGCATATAACTCCCAATAACACAATTACTCCAAAAATAAGAGATCTTAATCCCACAGGATGGGTATAGCCGTCCAATAAAAAAAGGACCAAGCCAAGGTTTATCAAAATGATCGAAACATAGAGCCACTTTGTTTTGGCAGATCGCCCCAAAAGAAACATGGGCAGCATCTTTGCCCCTGCTCCCAGGATCAGTTGCAAAAACCAGCCAACAATACCAACGTGGGCATGTAGCTTTAGAATATCCAGGTGACTTTTAGTTAGAAAACCATGAAATAAATTAATGGCAAGCAAAAGGCCTAAGGTTGTGGTAAAACAAAGCCAAAAGGCCGATAGCGTAAAGTAAAGGCGTAGTTCAAATAGGTGCTCCACATCTTTAGTAGTCATCCACAGCGTATAGAAGTATAGGTAGGAGCTGAAGGTAATCAATAAACCTCCAAGACACATGAGTAAACCGATCTTGAAATGCCAGAAACTATAAATCAACAAGCAGGTTCCCAATGTCAATAGGATATAAGTGGAAAATGCCAATCGGGAAGAGCTAAGCGGACGTTCGAAAATAACTGGCACCAGCTGATAAGCCGCCCCATAAATGACCATCGTCCCCCACCCAAGTGCTAGACTGTGGACAATAGCCAGCACTTTAGGTTGAAAATGGTGTCCAAAGAGCCCGCTTCCGGTAATGACGATCAGGACCGTGAAAATTAGAAAAAAAATGCCTGAAGTGATAAAAAATGGCAATACGACATATTGTTCAGGTGCTTTATGAATAGAAATATTTGCCATTTTATTTTACGGGATAAATTAACAGATGGACCTCTCCAGGGTGTCGATCATAGATGAAAATACGATAAGATAAATGATCAAGTTCTTCCAGCAGATGGAGCGGAATCTTGCGGTGTTTTATATAAGCCACATCATCGGCTTTCAGTTGGGTAAGGGCCTCAAGAATTAATTCCATCGGCTGTGGCATAGGAAGTTCGCTGACATCCAATGTAACCAGATGAAGCGGAGAAAGGCTCGCTAATTTCTGCTCAAAAAGTTCCTTCGGCACAAATGAAATATAATCGTCCTCAGCAGGCTGAACGGACAGAGCTGTATCATTTTTATAAAAGTAACTTCTGAATTCGCCTTCCGCCCATTCGTGGGTATAGCTTGGTACCTTGCGATCTTCCATTCGCCTGATCAATGGAGTGGGGACAAATGAATTGCTGATGCAAAGAATCCCGCCTGCGGCGAGTGAGCGATACAACTGAAAAATATCTTTTAACGGATCTTGACCCACTTCCAAGAGGGGTCTCACATCTAATATAACCGTCACTGCTGCTTCATCCATCCAACTTGGCCTTTCTACTGCATCGAATAAATTTATGGTTTTCTCGGCTTCATCTGACATCCAAACAAAGCCGAGCGGTACCAGCGCAGCTCGAAAATCTGCAACCGAACATCCGCCAATTTTTGCTGCTTCGCCTATGGAGACCCGAGGGGCCAATATTCGACGCAAGACCGGAATCCGGATCTTGCGCAAGGGTTTGGCAATAGCGGCAATGGCTTCAATGCTCAAGACATTATAGCTGATGAGTTCTGAAATTTTGGTATGCTGGTTTATCCGCATGGCTTTTCTAGTTTTTAATTCACTTGAACACCGTAGCTCGCGAGCAACTTTGGAAATAAAATATTATTCTCCAGATGGATATGCTGCAGAAGATCGGATTCAAATGATTCAATCTGTGAAAATAATGACGTGTAAGAATTACAGGCATTGGCTGGCAATGTATAGTTTTCGGTAATTTTGCGCAGCTGCTGAAGTTCCTTTCCTGAATCCTCGTGTTCTGAAATCAAAAATTGAATGAGCTGATCCACCTGTTTGCTGGTCAATTCTTGTTCATTCTTGATTGCCGGAAAGAGTAGCTTCTCCTCTTTATCCAAATGATGATAGAGTTCATCAAGAAAAGCATCGAGTTCTTTGGACAAGCTGATCAGCTCGGGATGTTGCTGTGCATGCACATCGGCCACTTTATGTGCGAGTTCTTGGATAATCGGTCCTTTCTCTCGGACATACCGATGGTGGACATTCTTAATGTAATCACTTAAAAAATCGATATCCCAATCTTTAAAATTTAACGACGGGCCGGATATAGGAAGATCTTCGGATTGATTAAGCCGTCTGCGCAATTCGATTTCATCAAGACCGATACTGTGAGCAGCCTCCTTAAGCGTCTGCTTGCCACCGCAACAGAAATCTACTCCGAGCTGTTTTAAAACTTGGGCCTTGCGGATATCCGTGGCCGCAATATTGCCAACGGTTTCTAGTGTTTCGCTTTCCAGCGGTTTGCCAAGGCGAACCTGCCAGTATTCAGGGCCCGATTCCAGATAATTCCAAATGATATCCTTTCCACGTTCACCCAGCAACTGATAATAGAGCGGCTTGGGATCATGATCGTTTTTGATAATAAATGACTCACCTGAATCCAGGGCATCGAAATGATCAAATATGGTCGGGTGTTTGAGTCGAGGTTCAATATTGAAAACCTCCAATAAGGGTGATTTAATCATGATGATAGTATTAAATGGTAAATAAATTATTATAAATCCTTTTTCTTAAAATAGCGAATAGATAGCCATAAGGGAATGATGCACCAAAGCAACATGACCAGCAGCGTGACCGTAATTCCAATTGAATTGCCGAAAAAATCTCGAAATATCGCTCCTGTATAGCCCATCATCGCGGAGAGATCTACCTGTAATAAAATAAGGATGCGACTGATATCGATGGGATTGAGCATGGACAGAGCAACCATTCCATGTTCGATGGGATAATCTGCAAACTGAAATAAGATGAATAGTACCAATGCGTCAAAAAGCAGCGTAAAATAAAGCCAAAGCAAAATTGATAATCCTATCCCCTTCGATTTATCCCTGATCAATACAGATGTCCACATCGCTATGGAAACGAAAATTAAGGAAAGTACCAGCCCGCAACCAACCAAAGTAATACCCGAATAGCTAAATGCATAGATAAAAGTTGGTATGCCGACGCCGATAAAAAAAGCTAAACTAAGTGCACCTGCCAGACCCACATACAGGCTGCCCCAAATGCTTTTTCGCTGTAAAGGCTGACTGACAAGGCAATTAATAAACTCGGAACTCTGGTAGATATAGATGCCAGAAAAAACGATGCTCATCAACGGAACTACAAACAAAACAATATTCAGTAGACTGAGTAATCCCTTTTCATAATTGTCCTCCATGGTGTAGACCGCCATGGAAAGCACAAAGAGTAATATGGTGTAGCATAAAATGGTCTTATTACGCAAGAGATCCACAAAAACATATCGTATAATTTTATTCATCTTTTTTTAATTAGGCAGATCACGGTTCTGCATCAAATAAGCGATTGCTTTGGATAGTTTTTCAGTACCTGTATCTTCTTTTAATTGCTGCAGGCTCTTATGAAACTTCAGCTCTCCTTCCTGCAAAAAGACAATCTGTGAGACAAACTCATCGAGATCACTAAGTACATGGGAACTGATGATGATCAGTTTACCGCGTCCGATTTCTTTCTTGATTTTACCCTTGAGAATTTCGGTAGACAGAGGATCTAACCCCGCCGTGGGTTCATCCAGGATGAGTACTTTGGGGTCAAACATAAATGCGATACAGGCACTTACTTTTTGTCTTGTACCACCGGAAAGTGTCGCCATACGTTTTTCCAATAGCTTGTCCACGCCGAAAGCCTGATAAAGATCCGAATCCGTCTGGGGCTGTTTGCGGATATCTTTGATCATATCCAATACCTGCTTGATGGACATGTTCTCAGGATATTGACCTATCTGCGGCATATAGCCGATATGGTTCCGATAAACCCATTGCTGTCCAATGTCTTGTCCTTCAAACGTGATCCGTCCGGCACTCGGCATCACCATCCCCAGGATAGACTTGATCAAGGTGGTCTTACCACTGCCATTGGGGCCTATTAGGGCGACGCATTCGCCACCGTTCAACGTCAGATCGATGCCTTTTAATGCCTTGAATTTGCCAAAGCTTTTCGTTAACTGTTGGATACTAATCATACTTTTATTGATTTCATGCGAGGCTTATCATCTTTAAGCCCCTCGGGTGTTAGACTTGGTAATAGCTTTTCAGTCCGGTCAAACAGCATAGCCATAAAACTTCGAAAAAGTAACATCGCCGAAGGATAGCGCTCAACCATCATCGAGAATAGGCTTACGGGGCGAAAAGGAATATCCCCAAATCCGTCTCGGTCCAGATCATATCCCTCATATTTGTCCCAATAGTTATGCACAAAACTATTGAGTGTAAGCGTGCCATTGGTAGCAACATCAAAGGTATTCTGAAAAAAATTATTGTCTTTAAGCACATTGTCCATACAGCTCGACTGGATCTTGAGCCCCCATCCGTTGCTCTTAAAATTGTTATGTTCAATATGGATTCGGTTCGATCCTTCCATAAAAATACCGGTGGTATTGCGGCTAAACTGATTGTTGATGATCTGACTATCGGAAATATCTTTGAGCAACAATCCATAGGCGGCATCGCCCCAATTTTCTTCGAAATTATTGTTTTCCATATGGACATGTTTGGTATACATAACAGCTACACCAGCACCATTGCTGCGAAAGGTGTTTGAGATGTAGCTGTTCTCATGGGAAAACATAAAATGGAGACCATAGCGCAGATTTTTTTCAGAAAGATTGCCCTCTACCCGAGTATGCGTCACAAACTCAAGATAAATACCGTCCCTGTGTCCAGACACTTTATTATTTTCAATACTTAGACTATCCGATTTCCAAGCATGAATACCGTTACCGATCAGCTGCTCCGCTGTACCAAAAGCTTTGAGAGTATTGCCCCGTATTTCGACATTTTTCGCATTTTGGGCATAGATCCCAAAAAAATTATCCACGAGCTCATTATCAAGTATTTTAATCTGTTCTGTATTATAAATCTTAATCCCGGCAATATCATTCATAGATGAATGTCCGGAATGCTGAATCGAAAAACCCTGAACTGTAACACCTGGCGATTTAATCGAGAGCGGTTCATATTTTTTCTCCCCGTCAAGCACAGGCTTTCCCAATCCTTTTAGGTAGATGGCCTTATCAATAACGATATTTCCCTCCTTGTAGACGCCCGCCGACACTAAAATGGTATCACCAGATTGCGCCTGTGCCAAGCCAGCCTGAATTGTGCTGAAAGGCTGCCCCTTTCCTATCTTGATGGTATTCGCCGAAATGGGCGAACTTACGATCCAAAGACAGGTAATTGCATACCAAAGCGCTAAAGCTAGATTCTTCATCATTATTTATTTATTTCCACAGATCATTCCAAGTCATCACGGTGCCACCAATCTCGGCTTTGACCTTATCCAGCTCACCTCGTTTTTCAAATACAGCAATATTGCCGCGCATCGGACTTTTCAAGGACTCACTTTTGAGATAATAGGCGTCTGCTGCCGGTATGAGATTATGGCTAACATAATCAGACAGATAATAAACCGCAATCTCTTCTTTTTTGACCGAGTTCCCATTGACAAAGGCAATCATACATTGAACGTCATCAAAATTGAAGACCCGACCCTTCTTTGTCTGTAGCTGCGTGCCAAAACGCACGTCCGTTATTGTCATCTTACAGTGGGCACATTGCTCGCTGCCGTATTTAATAGGCTTGGGTTTATTGTTGCCCTGACAGGCCTGCAAACTAAATAGAACCAGCAATATACTGCTGCAGATCAACGCGAATAGTTTATAGTTTCTCATATGATTTTAGTTTTAGGGTTTTATTGTTTTGCCATTCTCTCACGGTACAATAGGCCAAGATAATTCCACAGAGTATAAAGATCCATCCCCCAATATCCGGGATTGAATAGGCACCAAAATTTAAAAGCTGTTTGTATCCGATCAGTGGGGGTTGGTAAGACATTCCCGGAACTTTTATCGGTGCATTTGGATCGAGCTGATGACCATAGTTATATTCCCAGATATAAAAGTCAACCAAGGCCGCAATTCCAAAAAGCAGAAAACAAAAGAATAAGCCATACAGCAGTTTTCTATTCCGCAACAACCCTATGAATAAAAACGCCAGTGCAAAAAATAAGATGATATAAGGTAAAACCGTAAATTCTATAAAATCTTCCGCATGCAGCGTTTTCATCCCAATGTAATGGTTGAGCCCGTTGATAATGTCGACCTGTCCCGCCAATTTGTTGCTATAGATCTGTAACTCTAAGCCTTCTGGGTATTGCGCTGCGTCAAGCTCAATACGCCAGATAGGCAGGAAGATGACCGCTACCAGGGCCAGACCACTTAGGATCAATAGAATCCGATGTACTGCTGACATGTGACTTGTAGTTTTCATCATCATAGGTTGCATTAATTGGTTTTCTCTTGCGGTTGGTTAGTTCCTAAACTATAAATCAGCGGAACGTTGTTTCCTTTTTTTGATATGCGGATATAACCCTGCATCTCTTGATGTAGCGCACTACAAAAATCAGTACAGTAGAAAGGAAACACACCTACTCTATCCGGAATCCATTTCAACGTCTGTGTCTCTCCTGGCATAATGAGCAATTCACCATTCTTTGCACCTTTGACAGCAAAACCATGTGGCATATCCCAGTCCTGTTCAATGTTGGTCACATGGAAATAGACTTCATCGCCAAGCTGTACGCCCTCAATATTATCCGGCATGAAGTGTGAACGGATGGATGTCAGGTATACATGTATCTGATTACCTTTACGCTCGACGCGTGCATCTTTATCTCCTTTGGCGACATATGGGCTGGTGTTTTCTTCAATTTTAAAGATTTTCACACTTTTATCTTTTACCTTCTCAGCCTTAATGGCTTGCGCATAATGCGGTTCCCCAATCGTCGGAAAGTCTAACAACAACTGCATTTTGTCTCCCGAGATATCAAACAATTGGGCGCTCTGCGCCAACTCAGGTCCAGTAGGAAGAAAGCGGTCTTTCGTGATTTTATTATACGCAATAACATATTTGCCTTCTGGATTTTTGGTATCTCCTCCCGGTATCATCAAATGACCTGTTGAGTAAAATGTTGGTGTTCGGTCTAGCACCTTTAAATCTTTAATATTCCATTTGACCAATTCGGAGGACACAAAGAATGAGGTAATTGCATTTCCTTTACCATCGAATTCCGTATGTAGTGGGCCTAAACCAGGCTTTTGTACTTCACCATACAGTGCAGATTCGTATTTTATAATTGGGATCCCACCGAATTTACCTTCAAATTGTTTTTCCTGGATTGCTTTCTGCATTTTAGCAAATGAAAATACAGGTATGACAGCAGCCAATTTACCCGATCCTACGATGTATTCTCCGGTAGGATCAACATCGACACCATGCGGAGATTTAGGACAAGGAATATAGTAGCATAGCCCCTCCAGTTCCTCCGCCTTCAATACGACAGTTTCTGTGTTGAATGTTGTCTTCGCAGTATGGGACTTCTCGTCGTAAGTGTTATGGGCATACTTCAAACCAGTTACCTTTCTCCCCCTTCCGGCTTTCAAATATTCTTCGGCTTTTTTCCAGTTGACGGCTAATATAAAGTCCTTATCATTTTTGGAGGCATTAACTTCCAGCAATGTATTTGCCTGTTCAGTATTGTAGGTGGAGAAGAAAAACCAGCCATGAGAAGTCCCTTTACCGGCTCGGCTCAGGTCATAGTTTACACCGGGTGTCTCAATCTGAAAAGCTAATTCCATGTTGCCATTATCCTTGCTTACGCTGACAAAACTCAATGTTCCGCGAAAATTCTTTTTGAAGGTATTGATAGGTACATCGCCAGACTCGCCGTCAAGCGGTACCGAAAATCGGGTTCCTGCGACAACATATTCGGTGTTTTCAGTTATATAAGGTGAGGAGTGGTTTCCACCGCTATTCGGGAGCTCGAGGACTTCTGCCGTACGAAAAGTTTTCAGATCGATCCGGGCAATACGGGGGGTATTGTTAGCATTGACAAATACCCAACGACCGTCGTAGTTTCCATCTGTTTTGGAAAGCTGCACATGGTGTAAATCATCCCAGGGTACATTGCCATGGGACGTTTCGAGCATCGGTTTAGTCTCTTCACTAAAGCCCCAGCCCTTTTCAGGGTCTAGTGAAAAAACGGGGATTACACGCAGTAATCTGCCGGATGGAAGCCCGTAAACGGAGAGCTGTCCACTAAATCCCCCAGATACAAAATTGTAAAATTCATCGTATTTCCCTGGGGCAACATACACCTTCTCCGCGGCATCGCCACTCACGGCGGATCCCGCTCCTTTGGGTTTACAGGCATGGAAAGTCGACAACATTGCGCTCGCCATTAAGCTCGTCAATATGTATTTTGTTAAAGTCATTCTATTCTTATTTTAAGGTTAATACCTATGCAGCTTTGTTGATTCTTATTCAGCTCTATTATTTTACGCCATCATTTTGTCGCATAAACTCCAATACCTTTCGGGCTTCCTCATCCGTTAGATTCTGGTTGGGCATTCGGACCATACATAATTCAAGTTGTGCCTGTAATTCAGGATCCTTATCGATCATCGGATCAGGGTTCGTGATAAAATTCATGATCCACTGTGGCTTTCTCCGTTGTGTCACGCCTTTCCACCCGGGGCCTACCAGCTTTTCGTCGGTAAGCTTATGACAGGAAGCACATTTTAAATCAACAATCATTTTTCCGGCTGCGGCCATTGGCGCATCCAAATGTTCGCCGATTTCAACCTGGTCAAATTTTCCCTCACCTCGGTGTGGATCATATCCACTGGCGTCATTTGCCGTAGCTCCAGTTTCGTTCGCACTGTTGGCAACTGTTTTTTTCTCGCCATTGTTTGATGAACAGGAGTAGATAAATAATCCCATCAAACAGCATACAATTAGCTTTCTCATCTTATTTTGGTTTTGTGTTCAAACTTGATTGTGTTTTACGTAATCCAAAGGTATAGGGGAAGGTTGTAGCTATTTTATGAGGCAAATCATAAAGTGCTTCAGTTTCAAAAAAACCACCGATAAAAAGACATAAAACACTATATATAAAGCCATTAAAGCGAAATTGATTTTAATCACTCATTCCTGTGACCAACATCAACATCTATTTTTCGATGTTGCTATATCTTTATTCCGTATAGTTAATTTTAACTAATGTCGAACGATGATTCCAAGCGTAATACTTCTCGAAAAGGGAGCGAGCAGCATACATGCCGATGTTGGTGAAATACTTTTCCGCGAGGACAGCATGGCGTTATTTTATTATCAGGTATTAAATGGACGAGTTCGTCTTTCTAATTTCTTGTCCGACGGCCGAGAAGTCCTCCATAACGTGATCTGCGCCAACGAGGGATTTGGTGAAGTGGCCATATTAGACAACGGACTGAATACAGTAACAGCAATTGCAGACAGTTCATGTACTTTGTTGAAGATCAGTTCAAAAAGATTCTTCGAAATCATGCATGAATACGGTCATCTACATCATGTAATTTCACAAAAGATCGCCCGTGAGCTGCACTTTAAACTATTCATGATCAAATTAATTTACAATCGCTCACCTGAAGAAATCCTGTCCAATCTGATTCACAAATTAAATGAAAGCAAAAGACTCGTTTGTCAGGAATGCAACCGACTTATGCTTACGCGCCAACAATTGGCTAATATGACTGGACTACGAGTAGAAACAATCATCCGGACAATGAAGCAAATGGAAAAGGATGATAAATTAAACATTGTCCGCGGAAAAGTCTTTGTTCCCGCCGATGGCATAGATTGAACGCTGAAACAACCATACCGCGTTCTGAAAAAATCAACATATGAATAAAATAATGAACTATTTAAGTATTAAGAAATGGATTGTCATTACCCTATTCAATTTGCTTATCGTCGGTATTTTGGGATTGATTATGCGTTTAAAATTTTTATTTCCCATTCCCTGGATCGACCAGAAAAACATCATGCACGCACATTCGCATTTTGCATTTTCAGGCTGGGTATCCCAAGCGCTGATGATCTTTCTCGTGATGGCCGTTCTGGAAATAAAAGTCAATCAAATTTTATGTAGAAAATATCAGCATATCCTATTGGCCAATTGCTCAGTTTCTGCAGGTATGCTTATTTCCTTTTTATATACTGGTTATAGTATATATTCAATTATATGGTCATTCTTATCAATCCTTGTCTCTTATTGGTTTTGCGCTCAATTATTCAGGGATCTTAAATCATCTATGCTTCCTCCAGCTCTTTCGATTTTAATAAAGGCGGCCCTATTTTTCAATATATTTAGTTCATTTGGAACCTATTTTCTCGCCTATCTCAAAGCGACCCACCAAATGGATCCATTAAAACAACTTGCATCGGTCTATTTCTATCTTCATTTTCAGTACAATGGCTGGTTTTTCTTCGCTTGTGTCGCCCTACTTGCTGGCTGGCTGTATAAACATGGTGGTAAAATACCCATGAGCCCGCGTTTCTCGCTCACCTATGCCATGACTGTTATACCTACCTATTTCCTATCCGTGCTATGGTGGAAGAATCTACCTCTTTGGTTGTATATCATTATCGTTATGACAGTCGGATTGCAATTTGTTCTTTGGGTAACCTTAGCAAAAAGAGTCGTCAGACTGATCCGAAACAATGCTTCACTTCGCTTAAACCAAGACACAGCAAAGATTTGGTTATGTGTCCTAGCGGCTATTTTCCTCAAGCTGTTATTACAGGGTCTGTCCGTCATACCTGCGCTGAGTCAACAAGCTTATGGCTTTCGGCCAATTGTCATTGCTTATCTGCACCTCGTTCTTTTGGTGATCATTACCCTCTTTTTAATTGGTTATGCTTTTCAGATTTGTCTGCTAAAAATCGAAAAAGGCGTTCACTACGGTATTTACGGTCTACTTATTGGAATATTTTTGAATGAATTTGTATTAATGTTACAGGGGATAGGTGGATTTCTGCATTATCCTATCGCTGGAACACATCACGTGCTAGCATTCGCAGCTGTTGTTATTGTTGTAAGCCTCTACAGGATAATGCGAACCCAATTGCGCAAATAATGCAAATGGCATAAGCTTCATGGGCCGGTAAATGCCCCAAATTAACGAGTTTAGTATTCATGAAGTTCTTCAATTTCAACATCAATTTAATAACCGTATAATTTTCTGATGATTAGAGGATGCCTGTACGCAATGCAAAGGTTAGTTTATCCCATTTTTTTTAAGGACTTAACAACTTCGCTACGGCTTTGACTGTAGCTATGGTAAGCCTGATTTTTGCTGACAATCGCATTAACTTCCTGAGAAAAATAAATATCGACTGAGTCGCTGCGAATAATAGATCGTCTCTCGCGAATACTGATCGTTCACCTCACGCAATTTTCTTGTTCTTACTTTTATTAGGAGAGAATTAAAATATGCTCAAAGGGCATACATTATTTAACAAAAAAACTTAAAAACAATGAAAAAGTTAGTGATGAGTGTGATAGCCATAGCTACGCTATCAACTGCAGCTTTCGCCAGCACAGATGCAAACGCACCCAAAGAAAACGTCAATGTAAAAAGAACTGCTTACAAGGTAGCCAAAACCAATGTAGATGCTAAAACCACTGCCAAAACAAAAGATGACAATTCGAGGTTGATTAGATGTGTCTACGTATTAAACGTATACAATAGTAGTGGCGAAGTGGTAGCTACGCATACTTCAGAAACGTATGTAGAAAACTCATGTTCAGGATTCTTCGGAAATTGCAAAACGATCTACAGGCATATGCTAGCCAATGGCGAACTATAGTCTGAGAATTATTTCGTTCGGATTATAAGATTTTATCTAACCTTAGAATCCGTTATGGGATGTCAAATGGGCTGTGCCCCGGCAATGTAAATAAAAAACCACATCAGAAAGGGGCAGTCCTTCAGGACAGCCCCCTTTTTAACTAAAAAACATCTAACAGTTTTGCATTCTAACCTTTATGCAAACTATTACAATATCTGTACCTCCAATAGCTTTAACCATCCAGTGCTGGTCATATCACCGTTCACCGCAAGCCGTATCCCAGGCTGATTATCATTTGTGGTATCTACGATAGCGACAGCCCAGGTATAGTTCCCCGTTGGAAGATCAACAATAGCTTTCAATTCGTAGGTCATCGGGTTATTTTTAAGCCAGGTCGAAGGTTCTCCTTGATCATCTACAAAAACTTTTTTCACCCTGTTTTCTTCATCCAGGAGTGCAAAAGCAACTTTATATTTATAATTCCACTGGGGAATATTATTAGGGAAATATCCCCAGCCCATATTCCGCCAGCGGTGGTTAATTGTCATTTCTGTCCCCGAATTGACTTTCTCCGGTAAGTAAACACGATCAGGATATAAACGATAGCCACCTTCAGAAATAAAGCGCTGGCATAAGGTAAAAGATTTGGTGAACCAGCTTTCAATTTCACCGATCCGGAAATCCATCATGTTTACCGCAGCTTCCAAGGAACTGTCAAATTCGCCCTGCCGAACATCTTCGGGATGGTCTTGCCTAAATTTACCGCTGGGATCAGTCCAATAACGGTGGGTACCTGTGGTTATCCAACCGCCCTCCATAATAACGGGACGTTTAAAATTCCACACCTTAGCAAAATTCTTCTCCCAGCTTTGGTAATAGTCTGTCATTCCAAAGGCATCTTGACGCAGACTGTAGCCTTTATTGATCATTTTATTCAATAACTTCTCCGAATTGGGGTTCGCAGCTCCACTACCCGACGGGTCACCAACCAGACGATGATAATTAATCAGTAAGGGTACTTTTGTAAAATTCTTGGAATACACATCAGAAATCCAGTCAACAACTTCTTCTTTAATGACTTCAATATTTTGACCAGATGGCTTATTAGGATCTTCATAAATTACACTATGCCCTTCCCCCCACAAACCGAGTCCATAGGCATCGACAAAAGAGGTTTTATTTAAATCGTTAAAATCCTTCGCTAGTTCTTCAATCACCTTGCTATAATATTTCCTAAAAATAGGATCTTGCAGTACTGGTGTTTTTCTATCGGGAAAAGAAGGATTAGCCAAATAATACTTAGCGCCTGCATCGAAAACAAACTGCGGCGTATTTGCACCTTGGTCGCGACCGTCGACAACGATACGAAACGCGATGGGTAATCCTTTATCTTGTGCTCCTTTGATCATTTTGTAGATTGCTGTGCTAGGATCTCTCCAGGCATACACGCCATCTGCAGGATTAAAGGTTCGCCAGCTGGTACGGATATAACAGGCAGATGCATAATCAATCGCTTTGACCGTTTTACCCAAATCGGGCACATAAAATTGGGTATCCCAATAAGAAGGGTTTCCCGAAGCCGAAGCGTACATCACCCAACCGTTTAATGGATTACGAAACATAGAGCTCCTGTTGTAACTGGGTTTTACCAAGGTTCCGGATATATCTTTTTCGATATCAGCATCATTTTTCTTGCATGAAAATGCTAGAAAGCAAAGCATGACAAGACATGCTTTGAGATAGGCTTTTTTATAGGTTATATTTTTCACTTTTAGAAATGTTGAGGTTAACTTGTATTTTTTACCCGATCTCTTATCGTTTTAGTGCCACAATAGTCATATTTCTTAAATCTAGGATCAACACATTTGTGGTGGCGGGAATGGTGAAATATGAATCGCGATTACCTTTTACCGTCCCCCCTCCCATTTCGGTTACTTTTCCCAAAGTGAGAGACAAAGTTTGCGCGACGCCGTCGGACGTAGGCGGAGCACTAAATGCGTAGGCCAGATTTTTGTTGTTACTGTTATCTCCGGTCACAATAAACTTAGTAGTACCAACTTTACCACCAGTATAGACCAAAATTTGAGGATCGGCCAAACTTACCTGACAATTCATTTTAACAGGCGTTCCCCAACCATTAATACTCCCATGCATCCATAAATCCGTCACGGTGGTCGTATAAGGTTGATCTCCTGTCCATATCACCGTTTTTGCGGAAAGTGCTTTCGCCGGCGAATAGATCGTAGCGGTAGCTTTCTGCATATTGACCACGACACGGTACTCACCAGCAGTTTCTATTTTCCAGGAGAATACTGTTTCTCTCATCTTTATCCCGACCGCATTACCATCGTTTATTGCTGCGCTCCCATCGGCAGTAACCACATAATTCGTCTCTCCATTAAATTCGACCGGAATTTCAAGTTCGCCCGGCTGCAAGTTCAATACATAAGCATATTGATCTAAATTTTCCAATGTTTTTGGCAGCTCCACCTTAGTTCCGCCAACGGCGCTACCGCTCAAGAACACTTTATCGGCATCAAAGACAACCGTCTTGATTGGATTTACTGTAATTCTTGCCGTCCTCACCTCAGGTGCTTCAAAAGTACCGCCGCCCTCCCATTGAGCAACTACCCTAAACTCCAGCGTAAAGCTCTTGTTTGTTGGTATACCCCACTTTTCATTGGCCCAATTTTGCAATTGTTCGGAAGTAAAGCTTCTGCTAAATACATTGTCGTCTTCATAGTTAAATATGGCCGTACCCGTACCGAAATTGTTTCCCACCACATCCAACATAGTGCTGTAGCTGACCAAATGATCATCTGACTGTACTCTGGCGGGTTTCCAATTGAATGCGACAATATCTTTGGTCATATTGACCTCGTCAAGCGTAATAATCTCAGCAGAAGGCTGAAGTTCCATTGTCTCATTGACTTTGGGTATATCCTGTATTTCCTGTTTGCAGGATAACTGGCAAAGCAACATGCATAAGAGAAATAAGGTTTTGTATAAATAATTGATAATTTTCATTGATTTATATTTTTGCTAACATTCGGATAGAATCATGCGCTTGACTCGCGCAAATACTTTTTTCATCAGATGGAAAGCTACCGAAAATACGATTAGGATTCGGACAGCCTCCCATAAACATTAATTATAACCCGGGTTCTGAGGGAATGGCGCTCCTGTATTAGCATCCCTAATCACCTGCGGAATTGGCCACAGGATATTGTTATCCGTTATTTTATCCTTTATCGCATTATTATATTTTTTAACACGCTCCACTAGGCTATTGGTACGCACCAAAGTAAAGCGTCTGCTTTCTTCCCCGACTAATTCACGAATACGCTCATCGAGTAGGAAATCCATATTCATCTCAGCGCCCGTAATTTCAGATGCTCCCGCCCTTTTCCGGACCTCATTAACAGCTTGCGCAGCTTTATCAGGCATATTTTGCCCCAAATAGGATTCGGCAAGCAACAGATAGGTTTCAGCCAAACGAAATTTCATACGGTCTTTATAACTACCCGATAGACTTAGATTTTCTGGCCGTCCATAAAAGAATTTTGTAATTGCCGGAAATAAGCTTTTTGTCGTAAACCAAGTTTGCTCAGTAATATTGGCCTTTTTGCCATAAAGTGAGGTCTCGTTTGCGTTGTTATAATACCAGTTGCGTTTTATATTATGGCCTGAATTGCGGATATCATTTGCTTCAAAAATACCGGCCACGTTGCCTGTCGCATTAGTACCCGTGGTGCCAACCCACCATTTCATCGGAACCAGTTGTGCGATACCACGACCGCCCAAGGTATCTGCCAAAACAAATCCTGTAATGGTCGAGTAATTTGGTATCCAAGCCCTACGGGTCCAGTCATCTGAGTTGGTTCCACCACCGATTGTATTGAATTGAAATTGCAATACCCAGATACTTTCTTTGTTACCACTTTTTCTATTTTGATTATTTTCCAAAAATAAATCGCTGAATACATCACCCGGTTTACCGCTATTCACCCCATATCTACTTTTCATAAGGTTATAATAACCACTATTGATAACAGCCAACGCTGCCTTTTCCGCTTCGGAATGATTGCCCTGCAACAGATAAATTTCGCTTAGCAAATGGCTTGCGGCCCATTTGGTCAGCTTACCTTCTTTAACACCGTCCGGATTCGTAGGCAGATTATCCACCGCAAATTTTAGGTCGTCTATCATATGTCCGATGACTTCAGCTTTGGGTGTACGGGTAAAATTAAGCTGAAAATCATATAGAATGGTTTCTACATAAGGTACATCACCATAAAGGTAAATCAAGGTACGATAAGCATAAGCCCGAAAGAAGCGAGCTTCGGCTTGGAAACGTGCTTTATCTTCCGGTGTATCCCAATTGGTGTTTTTCTCGGAATAAACCAGCATTAAGTTAGCAGATGAAATAAGGTTATATGCCCAATTCCAGTAAGTACCCACAAACCGCTCTGACGCGGTAAGCGTGAGGTTAGCAAAAGCCATCAAAGAACCATCACTATTAATTGCGTCGGCGATATCTGTTGATACTTGTAAGGCTTCGTATGGACAGGCGCCATTGTGAATAAAGGCCCCACCTTCACCATAGGTATTGTATTCAGAACGCGTGAGTGCGTATAAACCTGCACTTCCCACTTCGAAACCGTAGGTACTGGTATACGTATTGGATGGTGCCAGTTCAGTTTTTAGCTCTTCTTCCAGGAACTTTTTACAGCCTCCTAAAGTGAACAATACGATAAGCCCTAAACTTGTTGTGATAATATTTTTTATTTTCATGTCCTATTCGATTAGAAATTTATATTTAAGCCAAACATATAAGAACGTGCCGTTGGATAAGAGGCCATCCAGCTATTGTCATAATTGAGCACCTCTCTGATATTTGAAATCGTATTCAGATTGTTGATACTGGCGTTTATATCAATACCACTTACTCCTACCTTTTTAGCAATTTTTTGCGGTAATTTATAGCCGAAGGTGATATTTTTCACCTGCACATAGCTCACCTTTTTATAGTACCCGTGCCCCAATGGATTGAGATAGCCCGGTGAAACAATCGTCGCATTAGAATTCTCAGGTGTCCAATAATTTGCATCGTGTACATAGTTAGTAATTCCGAAAGTCCAGGCCCCCAAATTGGCCATGTGATCGTCACGCCAAACACCAAAGACACCAGTGATTAAAGCAGATGCATAAAAATTATTGTAAGAGAATCGGTTGGCCAGAGAAGCTGTGTAGCGTGGATTTTTAGACCCGATGACCACTCTGTCGCTGGTCTCTATCTTGCCGTTACCATCGCGATCATATAGCTTGGCGGCCCCAGGAGCTGCCCCGTCAACAGTAATGGTTTCTCCATTTTGCCATACACCGATCATTTTATAATCGTAGAATACTCGCAAGGGTTGACCAATAAACCAATTATTAGCAATATCATCTATACCATCCCCTCTTAACTCCACGATTTTGTCTCGATTTAGAGAAAATACAGCAGTCGTATTCCATTGGAAATTTTCGCCTTTAACATTCGCCGAATTTAAAGTGACCTCAATCCCTTTATTTTGAGTTGCACCAATATTGTCCCAAATTCGATTGTACCCATTCATAATAGGTACGGTACGGGTCATCAACAGATCTTTCGTTTTAGAAAGATAGGCATCAATAGTTCCGCCAAACCTGTTGTTAAACAGTTGAAAGTCCAGCCCAAGATTTGTCGAATAGGTCGTTTCCCATTTCAGATTAGGGTTCCCCACACCATCACCAGCCAAATATGCTGTAGTCACCGCAGCGCCATCATCGCCCCAGATATATTTTACATTGGAATATAGGCGGTCTAAAGTGCGATAGGGTGTAATCGCCTGGTTACCGTTGGCCCCATAAGAAAGGCGGATTTTCAGCATGTCCAGCCATTTGACATTATCTTTCAGAAAACGTTCTTCCCCAATTTGCCATGCCGCTGCTGCCACAGGAAAGAATGCATATTTATTGTTGATACCAAATACCGAGGCTCCGTCTGTACGTCCGGTCAAGGTTAATAAATACTTCCCTTTGTAGGCGTAATTTATCCGACCCATATACGACAGCATGGCCGACTCCGACAACGAAGCACTGTTGGAAACAAGACGGCTGGCCGAACCGATCATAAAGTATTCGGTGTCATCGGTTACAAAACCAGCTCCGCTTTGTCCCGTCGACCAGCTTTTTGTTTTTTGCATACTGAATAAGCCGGTTACATCAAAACGATGATCGCCGATCTGCCGCTCATATTTAAGCAAGTTCTCCCAGGTATAATCGTTATAATTAGAATTGTTGATGGAAGCGCTTCCTCCGGCTTGTGTACCCTGATCCCTGCCTTCAAAGGTGTTGCGCCCGTAATAAGTTCCTGTAAATCCATTCCGATAATTATAGCCAAAATTTGATCGTAAGGAAAGACCTTCTATAGGCAACAAAATATTGGCATATCCCGAAAGAAAGAAATTGTTATTATATCTATCCTGAATCGCATTGACGTTACGCATCGGATTGACGATCAATGAGTACTCCATAGGTTCAGGAACATACTTACCAGATTCGTCCTTATAACTACCATAAGGACTTTGCTTAATGGCATGCTCCAAATTTGGTGTAACGCCACCGTCACTTTTTCGGGTATATTGCAACCCTATACCAGTTGTTAGCCATTTATTAAAAGTCTGATCCACATTTGTGGTTATATTTAAACGTGACAACTTGGAATTATACACTACACCTTCTTGATCTAAAGCGGCAAGGGCAGCCATATATTTTGTGTTTTCAGTACCCCCGGAAATGCTCAATTGATGATCCATGGTCAAAGCTTTCCGAAAGACGTAATCTTGCCAATTATTGGTAATGCCTTTCGCATAATTGCCGCGCTCTGTTACGCTAATAATATCCCCGGCGATAGGATCTAATAGCGCTCCAGTATAGCCTTGCCTAATTCGGGCAATGTCTTGTTGGAAGCGGATATATTCATTTGGTCCCATGACATTGATACGCTGCATAGGCTCGGCCATGCCGATCAAACCTTTATAGTTTACTTGCGCTCTACCTAGCGCTCCCCTTTTGGTTTGTATCAAAATAACACCATTTGCTGCTCGAGAACCGTAAATAGCCGATGCGGAAGCATCTTTTAGGATAGAAAGGTTTTCAACGTTATTGGGATCAATATCTGCCAAGGATCCGCTGTAGGGAATACCATCCAAGATAATGAGTGGACTATTATTGGCCGATATTGAATTTTCGCCCCTTATCAACAAGCTTTGTGATGCGCCTGGCGCAGCTTCACCGGTTGTAATGGAGAAACCGGCCACCTGTCCCACCAAGCGATCCATCAGATTGGAGGTTGATACCATACCTAGCTGCTCTTTTCCGACGACAGCTAAGCCTCCTGTTAGATCTTTTTTCTTGGCTGTACCATAACCGACCACAACGACCTGATCCAGCACATTAGTTCCAGACATTTTCACATGAATGACTCCTGATGGATTGACTTTTATTTCCTGGCTATTGAAACCAATATAGGTAAATAGTAGCGTAGCCGTGGGAGCCGCCTGGATAGTAAAATTTCCATTTGAATCGGTCTGTACACCATTTCTCGCTCCCTTAATCATGACCGAAACACCTTTAAGTGCTTCTCCCGCATCGTTAGTCACCTGACCCTTGACTTGCATTTGATCTGCTGCTTGCGAATAAGCGTAATTGGATGCCACCGCCAATAGGGTAGCACTCATTATCCAGCTCCTGAGCCAGATATGTATCTTTTGTATCATTGATTTATAATGGTTAGTTTAAAATTACTTGTGTTCTTTACTGTCCCTTTCTCGTAGAGAACATATATTTGAAATAATTATGCTTCAATAGGCTTGGACTAATTTAACTTCCGCAACGCTTCGATTTCCGACCTATTGACGAAATACAATATTCCAAAAAGTAATGTCATTGGTTTTTGTAAAGTTGGGATTACCCTGCGCGAGCCTGATCACGTGGTCGGGAATAATTTTCATACACATATTTTCCTTTTTAAAATTGGTTAAGACAAAACTATACTGATCACCAATTCATAGGGTTCGTTTTTGTACGAAAATGGTTTGATTTTGTACAAAAGGCAAAAACAGGTGTTTTTGCCTTAAACAAATAAGATTGCGAGCAATTGCATTACTAATTTTTTATTGCCATTACATGATCTAGAACTACCGTATCACTTCGTTGCACATCAATAGCTTCACCCTGCCCTTTATACAGGATGTCTCTGAAACTGGCCTGGGAAATACCGCTGGCTTTTATAGGTTGATGACTGATGACATTCCGCACAAACAAACCTTTCACATGCTCGGCATACTCAACGACTAGGCCTTGCTTTGCCAAGGGACTGATGACCATATTGTCAATAAAAACATTGCTTATCCGGAGTTTACCTACAGGCATAATCCGAATAGAACGGTGTGAAATTGAATAAAAGTCCTGCCAATTCTGGAGATAAATAGTCGAAATATTGTCGATTTCACCCCTGTATATCGAACCACTGACCACATTGACATTTTCTTCTCCAGCGCCCACTCCAGTATCTGTCAAACCGATGTTAATAAAATCGTCTCCACTTCTTCCTCTACAATTTGCAATAAGAATATTTTTACAGCCAAAACGTATGCCCATCCCATCTTGGTTTAAGATCTGTTGGTCAGTTCCATCCACATTCACGGCTTGCCTTACGTTAAAAGTAATATCGCTTATCTTACCATTTGTACAGCGCTCTAGTACCAATCCATGCCCATGATAATCTTTCAATGTAATGCCACTAACCTCAAAAACATCGGTATAAGCCAATATAATGGCGTGATTACGCCAACCACCCTTTTGATTCATGCCGGGTTTGCCAGCATCAGTGCCATAAGATTGGTCAAATCTGCTGGGATTTAGCGATAGTGTTTTATTATGATCTCCGGTAGCTCTTGGATGATCAGCTCCTTCTAGAAGGACATTACCTTTTCCAATGATCTTGATGTTTTTTAATGGAGATATAGTATTGATTCCCAGTCCTGCATTCGCAGAACGAATAAAATTATCCCGACATTTATCAGAAAGCTTAATGGTACAGTTATTCAATTCAAGTTCAAAATCACCAGGAAGTAAAATGGCCTGATCAATGAGCCAAATACTTTTTTTAGCTATGGCGTCATACTTCGGTATGACTACTTTTCCGGTACTATTTTTTGCCGCATTTATAGCCCTCTGTATTCGCTCAGACTGCGTTCCAGTTTTATAATTATTAGGGCTGATATACATTTCATCTACCGCTTGGTTGAGAGCTGCTGTCAACTGCAACACATTACATAAGCAAATAAAATAGCTCAAGAGAAGAACTCTTCTAAAAATTATTATTTTCATCATCGTTAGAATTGGTTGTTTTTTATTTATTCCCGCTGGAAAATTTCTTCTTAAAATCTGAAGGACTTAGTTCAAACTGCTTTTTAAAACAGACACTAAAGTATTTGGCATTGTTAAACCCGGTCTGATAAGCAACTTCCGCAATGGTCAAATCTGATTTCTCCAACAGATAAGCGCTTCTTTTCAAGCGCATATTCAGAATAAACTCTTTGATCGACATGCCCACAATATCGTTTATCTTTTGATATAGAATGGTTCTGCCCACGTTCATGTCAGCCACAAAGTCCTCTACGGAATAACTGGCGTTAGCAATGTTTTCTTCAATGACCTGAATGGCCTTAACTAATAGCTCCTCGTCCATCGAGGTGACGGTAACATTGGACGGATCCACTTGAAAATGTTTGCTGTATTTTTCTTTTAATTCCTGCTGGTTTCTTAAAATGGTTTCTGTTTGTTGCAACAGATAGTCAATATGAAAAGGTTTATCAATAAATACATTTGCACCAAATTCCAATGCTTTTATTTTATGCTGATTGTCATCTCCGGTACCCGAAATCATAATAATGGGAATATGGCTAGTCTTGAAGTTTTGCCTCAGGCTACGACAAACATCCAGACCGCTCCGATTAGGCATGATTAGATCGGTAATAATGAGCTGCGGATAGATTTTTTCAGCTTTTATTAACCCCTCTTCTCCGTCACTTGCCGCATATACATTATATTTTTCAGCCAGACGTTGTTCCAAATAACCCCGGAGTTGTTGGTCATCTTCAATAAGCAGGATATTATCTGTTTTTTTTATGGAGATAGCCCCGGTTTCGGGCGTTGCAATATCCTGGGTGATAATATCGTCAATTTCAGAAACGGTGTAATCGTATACGTTAGGTTGCATGTCGCCTGCCCTGGCCTGTTTTCTTAAAGGTAGGGAAATGGTAAATGAAATTTTATCGGTCTTATTGACCATCCATATTTTACCCTCAAGCACCTCTACCAGTTCTTTCACTATGGCAAGTCCAAGTCCTGAACTTTCTTCAAAAGTTGGCCGATGAGAAGATAGGCGATTGAAAGAAGTGTAAAGCGTCGCTATCTGTTCTTCCGAAAAACAATCGCCGGTATTTATAACTTCAATGGAGATGTATTCGATTTCTGTCGGATCTAAGGAAGAAAACCGTTCTTTTTCTTCGGGCGTGGCGTTATAGATACGTACGCCCACATAACCATTATCGGGTGTATATTTTAGGGCATTTGAGAACAAATTAGTCAATATTTTTTCGATAACATCATAATCAAAGGCAACATATAAATTGTCCTTGTACGCGGAAATATGGGTTTCAACACCTTTTTTATTGGCGTAGAGCTCAAATAGGCTAAATATATCCCTTACAAAATTGATAAAATCACCAACCTGCGGATTGAGCGTAATTTTTTGGCTCTCAATTTCCCGAAAACGCAGCAATTGGCTAATCATGCGTTGTATTCTGGTGACATTCCGCTCTATTAAATCCATGTAAACCAAAGCAGTATCATTGGCCACAATAGTCTCTTTGAGTTGCTTAAGCGGCTGTAATACCAAGGTTAGTGGTGTTTTTAGATCGTGCGAAATATTGGTAAAAAAGTCGATACGTGCCTGATTCAGCTCTTGCATATTGTGTTCTCTTAAACGCTCAAGTGCCAACCGCTCCTTAAAAACTCTTTTATCACTATAATATCGCATAATAAAAAACAGCAATGCAAATGCAAAAGCTGCATAGAAACAATAGGCCCACCAGGACAAGAAAAATGGGGGATCGACGTGGATGTATAATCGTGATATTTGATCCCCCCATAGCCCATCATTGTTGGAAGACTTGATTTCGAAGGTATAATCTCCGCCCGGGAGGTTGAGAAACTGTACAGATTTCTGGTTGGGATGACTAATTTGCCAATCTTCGCCAAGCCCTAACATCCGATAAGCAAACTGATTCTTTTCGGCAAATAGATAGCTATTCGCCGAAAACTTAATTTCGACATTAGACTGATTACTAGAAAGCCTTATCTTATCTCCCTTTTGGTTGGACAGGCTTCCAATGTCTTTGGACAAAATCGACGATCCGTCATCAGGTTTCACCAAGGTATTGTTCACCAGAAATCCTGTAAAGAAAACTTTTGGTTTTTGCGGATTTTTATTGAGGTACGTAGGATCAAAAAGTAAAAAGCCATTGGTGCCGCCAAACAGCATTTCGCCTTTAGAAGTTTTGTAAGCAGCATGTATGTAAAATGAACCGATATTATCTTCCTGGTAGAATCTCGCCTTTTCAAATTTCCTGGATTTCAAATCGAAGAAAAAAAGACCATCACTGGTACTTAACCACACATTTTTCGTAAAAGCATCTTCTAAAATACCGAATACCATTTTTGCCGGAAAACCATTACTTGCACTATAATTGATATACGTTCCGTCTCTTTTGAGCACGTTTACACCTTTCCCTAAGGTCCCTAGCCATACATCGCCATTCGAAGCCACGGCATAACTGCACAGATTATTTGCTGAATAGGAAGCATCCTTGACCATATAGTGCTTTAAAACGGTTAGCGTATGAGTATTTACGACAAAAAATCCCTGATGGCTAATTAAACAGAGCTGGTTTTGATTATTCACATATAATGCTTCTATTTCTAGATTCAACTTATTGCCTTTGGAATCCTTGATTCTAACCATTTCTATCGGACCTTGCCGGTTCTTACGATATAAAAATGATTTGTCGGGATCTGTCATCCACCAGTTACCTTCCTGATCGTTTGCAAAATCATACACCGTCAGCAGTTGCTGGCTTTCCGGAGAGCGGAAATCGAAACTACTGAAACGCTGATTGTTTACATCATAACTGCCAATTCCACCATTATAGGCAGAAATTAACAGGCTCTTGCTTGCTTCGTCAAACTTAAGCCGCTTAATCATATTGGGACTTGGCCCCCTATCCTGCGACTTTTCGGGATGGATAAACTGATCTTTTTTCCTATCCCAGTAATTTAGGCTCCCCCCTTCTGTACCGATCCATATATTTCCCAGATGATCTTCCTGAAAACTACTGACAATGGGATGATTCAGACCGCCAGGGCTCGGTTTAAAGTAACGTACTCTCGAATCGTAAAGCGAGCAATAGGCGATTTTACCACCGTAGGTACCTATCCAAACACCCTGATCCGGATCTGGATAGATTGTCCAAATGGAGTTATTGGGCAATGAATAAATATCGTTCAGGTTCATCCGCAAGGTGCTGCTACCTTCATTGGCGGGATCATAAAGGAATAATCCACCCTGGGTAGCCACCCAGATCACCCCAGTTTGGTCTAAGTACATTTTTTTCGTTAAAACGAATGAATTTCCAGCAACGGCTACCGGAATTTTCTGCTTTAAATTACCTGTCAAATCTGTGACATGTATTCCTCCCCGCGGTGTTAAAAAGTAATATAGCCCACGGTATTCAACTACATCGTTTACCTGATTTGCTGTATTGCTAAAATCCGCAAACTGAACAAGGCGCTTTTTAGACATTTCTACGGTATGTAAGATTGCATCTTGCGTTAAAAATACCTGGTCTTTGACACTCAATATATTTTGAAAAGACTTGTTTTTGGGCAACAAAAAACTTTCTATGCGTTCATTTTGTGGATTATAGCGGAGTAAACTATTTTCCGAGAGCATGTAAACTTGACCATCATGATGTACACAAACTGAACGAATTACTCCGGGGACAACGATATGAAATGAAAACCGTTGGTAATTAAATTTTAACAAACCCTGCCCCGACGCTAAAAATAGATTTCCTTTTCTATCGCAAATTAAAGAACCATAGCCCCATTTCTGCTTTGGCTTCATCGCCGAAACGATATCGTTTAACTGATAAAAGCTATTGCCATCATACATGAAAAGTGCATCGGGTCCGGTATACCACATACGTCCTAAACTGTCTTTGGCAATGCTTTGTATACCGCCATAATACGAAGTTTCGGGCATGAGGTGAAACCGGTATCTCGAAAGATCAATACCGAGTACACATTGTCCCCAGAAAATAAAAAAACAAATTATTAGACTGTATTTATTCATTTACAGATGTTTCTAAAGCTGCTTACAGTTTAATCAGAGATTTACCGATACGAGTTGCAATCAAAATGCTCAGCGATATTATTTACGAACAGTATTCCGTTAAACTACGATTCTCATTTTATTATACAAAGAGTCACGTCCAAATTATGGCTTAAGTTCTTTTTCAGCAAGTGAAATCTAAATCAATCAAAAAACGCCAATCTACTTAAAAACAGGAGTAGGAGACAAATTTATCTTCGTTTGTTGCTTGTTTTTTAGTTCGAATATCACCAGTTCATTGTGGTCGGGTAATAAATAATCTGACGGGATTAACAATGACTGTTGTTTTTCTTCTTCCCAATAAGACCCTAAATATTTTTGATTTATCCAAACTTCTCCCATCCCCCACCCTGTCATATTAAGATACTTACTTTGTGACGGATTAATTTCGAAGTGACCTTGGTAAAAACCGGGGCCACTAGGGGGTGCACTTCGTTCAAAAATCAGATTTTTAAGTGGATAATTACGTGCATCCAAGGGGATCATTTTCCAGTTATGCAGTTCGTTTCCAGCTAAAGTAACCGCACCAAACACCCCCTTTGAATTGTCTGTAATTTCTGGCCCATAGGTGATTCGCCCGATATTCTCCACATAAAATTGAAGTATATGTGTGCCCGAACCCGTTTTAATCAGCAGTTTTTTATCTTGATCCGTCAGAGTTCCCTGTAACATGCCGTCCACATAGACCACCGCATAATCGCGTACATTTTCTAATGCTAGTTCTTCACTTTCGGCATCCGTAGTAATCTCGGTCTGATAAAGCACATAGCCAAATTCGACGTTCAAATCGTTAAAAGATAACGGACTTTCAGCCTCGACGGTTTTTTTATAGATCTGTGATACTCCGGCTTTCCATTCTACCATCACTTCCTGTGCCTTTAAGGATTGCCCTAACAAAAACGCTGTTAGCGTCCAGATAAATGCTCTTATCATCGTTTAACTCTTCTTTATTTTATTAAAAATGATTGAATAAAAGTCTCATCCACGGCAACTTGTGGCGAGAATTTCGCACTTTTAACATAGTTATCCATACTGTACAACAATTGTTGGGTGGCCGGGCGATTATCCATATCGGTCTTTGTATCTAATGCCATTACCAGAAGTTTTCCGCCGTTCAGTTGGGCTTCGAAACCTATACCTAATTTTTGGTTGTTATCATAGCTGTCAATGACCTGTATAAACGGACGAAGTTGTTGTGGGGCATCTTGCATTTCAATTACTTTTGCATGATTGAGGATATCCCACCATTGCCAATCAGTATGGTATGAAGTAAGGAAATCTTTAAACATGGCCTTTTCATGATGGATCAGATTGCCGATAGTCATTGGTGCCCAAGCAAACATAATAGGGTTCCAAAAATGATTGTGAAATAGTGATTTTCGACCTTTTATTTTGTCTGGCGAAGCATAAAGAACCACGGTTTTTCCCTGAGCCAGCTGGCTTTTTGCAACATCATCATAAACATTGGTATACAAAACCTTATCTGTAGACTGCATCAGATTTTGATGTTTGGGATATACCCAAAAGTCCCAGCTATTTTTAATGGAATCATTAACAGCAAGATGAACCGTAACCTTTTGGCTGCGGATATTTTTAAGGGAAATCTCAAATTCACCCACCGGCGACACATTTTGATTGGCAATGGTTTGCTTTTTAAGCGTACCCTTTTGCAATACACTGCCTGCGGTATCCGTCAACCACCATTTAATCTTGGCATTTTCGAGAACGGAATTGCTAAAATTATACACTTCCGCTTTCCCTTTAAATGTTTCTGTATTGAAGAAACTGCTTTTTTCGTACCGCAGTAAAGCAACAGTGGGCGCGCAAAACTCTCGGAATTTATCGGCGGTAACCAGTCCCTTTGAGTCCCAGAAGGGATCAAAAATACCAACTGGAGCGTAACCCTGCCCTGGAAAATCGTTCATCGACAAGAGCTGGAAACCAGCGGATTTACCCGAGCGCAATAAGGCTTCGATAACGGCTTTGTATTCCAGTACCGTCAGAGCACCAGATGCCCTAAAGAAATCTTTTGCCTGATCCAACATACCATTCTTTTGCAATAGGTCTCGAAAAACCTCAAAATTTCGCGCCTCCACGGGGCTGTTTGCATATTTCTTTATCTCATCAAAATTTGGGTAGATACATCGTTGTCCCGACTCGTGCGAGATCACAGGCACATCTACATCAGATTCCATATTCTTATCCCAGTCGGTGCCGGGTAGCCCCTCATAAACCTTCACCGCACCTTTGTTGGTTTGTTGGGATACGTAATATTGATCTGACCTAACCCGCGTTCGCGCAGTAGAACCACTATACAAATGGCGGGGATCAGCTTTTCTACCTTCGGCAGTTAATTCCTCAATAAAGTCGAAATTGCCTGTAATTTCATTGCCATTGCAGTAAAGAACAAAAGAAGGGTGATTGCCATATTCTTTTAAAATAGCTTTAATTTCCCGGCGGAAAAAGTTATATCTTGCCTCGTCCGGTTCGGCATCTTTGCCCCACATAGGCATTTCCACCTCAAAATATATTCCATGTTTGTCTGCCATGCGAAAGGCAGCAGCCGGGGGGCACCAAGAATGGAAACGTAAATGGTTCATGCCGTAGTCCTTCATCAGCATCATAATTCTTTCCCAAGAGCCATCATCAAGCGGAGCATGTCCTGTTTTTGGAAAAACCGCATTTTCTACATTACCTCGTAAATGTATCGGATGATTATTGAGCAGTATATGATTTTTTCCCTGCTTTACTTCGCGCATACCAAAGGTGGTCGATTTCTCATGCGTATAGCTATTGTTACCATCGGAAGTATTCAACTGGCAGCTAATCCGATAGAGATTTGGGTTAAACTCATCCCACAGTTTAATGCGTTTACCTAAGGGAATATTGGCCTCTACAATATTTACCGAATCAGTACTTACGATGGCAATTTGATGCTTGAGGCTGTAGTCTGTTCCAGAGATAGCAAAAGATACCTTACCATTTACCTGCTTTTTAATCGTATTATTTACCTTTAACTTTACTTTTATAGACTGATCGGCTATGTTGGGATATACCTGAAAATCGTCGATGTAGACCGGATCTAAGGCCAGCAGTTTCATATCCCCCAAGATGCCGTTCCAGTTAATTTGCGTAAATTCTGTATGTGCATGATTCCATTTGTGCGTATTGTACTGAAATCGATTATCAATACAAATGGTAATGCGGTGCTTCTTTCCCGGTTTTAAAAATGCACTCAAATCGTGGTTGTGTGGCACGCTGACATAATCGATGCTGCTAACTTCTTTGGTGTCTACAAAAATCGAACTCAACCAATGGGTACGTTCAAAATATAGAAATATTTTTTTTCCTTTCCAGTCAGCAGGGATTTCGATATCACGTTGGTACCATGCCGGACCCATGTATTCATATTTTCGGGTCAGACGGTCAATATATTTATAGGGAGTTTGATACCCTATATGATAATCATCTGTAATACCCGGTAGTTTAATCGTTCCTTGTAATACGTGATTATACCGAGGCGACAGCGAGCCCCTACGAAAATCCATCACATCAGTCTGAAAACCCCAAGTACCAGATAAATCGACAGCATCTTGCGCTTGCAATAACGTTGTCTGCATTAAAAGCCACAATAAGCATATCAGTTCGATGTATTTGAATAAACCTTTTTTGTATGTATTCATTTTGTGCTTTACTCTTTTCTCTGCTTTCATTCATTTCTATAAATTATTCTCATAATATTCCTTTATAAGATACCATGCTTTCTTTCGATAACCTTGATCCGAAACTAACCCTTTTCGATTCCATCCCCCTTGGTTAGTCGGATGAAAACGGAAAGGCGAACGGAAATCAAATAACAACCAAGGTGAGATTCCGCGTAGGTTCGGGATATGCTTAAACATTTGCAAGTTGTCTTTGTATAAAGTTGCTTGGTAATCTTCACTCCATGAACTTGCAACATCCTTTTCGCCCGCTTTTCCATAAAGGGCCTCCCCGCCGAATTCAGAGATAATCAAAGGCTGCCCTTTTGCCACATCCCATACAGCTTTATCAGGGGAAATCGGCCAATGGTGGTACCAGCCTAAATATTTATTAACCGCTACCACATCCAGCTCTTTAATGAAAGGATCGTCCATGACAAAAATTTCTTTTTCTTTATTAAAACGAACCAGGTCAAAAGCAGCCGTAATAAGTCGTGTTGTGTCCATGTCTCGGCATGTTGCAATCAAGTGCCTGATGAAAGCATTTCTTGGCTGCGAAGGCTGGGTTTCGTTAGCTACCCCCCAAAAGGTAAGTGCGCAACGGTTTTTATCACGCGCGATCATTTCACGCATCATTTTAACCGCTTTTTTCTTGGTCGATTCATTTTCAAAATCGATCCCCTGCCAAATGGGAATTTCTTCCCACAACATGAAACCCATTTTTTCTGCCATTCGCACGATATATTCATTTTGTGGATAATGTGCCAAGCGAATCATGTTACAGCCCAAAGCCTTAGCTTCCGAAAGCAACATCAACGCGTCTGACTGCGAAAAAGCACGGCCTTCACGCTGAGGTATTTCCTCATGAAATGAAATCGACTTCAGAAAAATAGGTTGGCCATTCAGCAAAATATCTTCCCCCTTCACCCCAATATTACGAAAGCCGATCTCCTCCTCTATTTTGTCAGTTTGGGTAGATATCTTGACATGATATAATTTTGGTGCAGCTGGCGACCAACGTTTGATTTTTGTTGATGTAAAAGACGTTTCTACTTCTCCGAAAGCATTCGTCTCAAGGGTTTGTCTTAGTTGTAATTCTGGTATTTCGATGGTTACGGAAGAATTGGCCAACTTTTCTGAAAGTTTTACCTGAGCATTGATTTTATCGCCTCTGTTCTTGTCCAATTGGATAAAATAATCGTCAATAAAAACTTTCGGTGTGCTGACCAGAAAAACATCACGGGTAATGCCGCCGTAGTTCCACCAATCAAACGCCATTGCTGGAATGGCATCTATTCGACGGGTATTATTGACCTCAACGACCAAAAAATTATTATTTTCTTTAACAGCATCTGTTATTTCAACCTGAAACGGAGTAAAGCCTCCTTCATGTTGTCCGATCTCTTTGCCATTGAGATAAATACGACAACGGTAACTTACAGCAGCAAAATATAAAAACAGCCTTTCTCCGCTTACTTTCACTGCATCGAACTTACGGCCATACCAAATGGTACCTTCATAGTATTTAAGTTCAGGCATCTGGCTGTTCCAATCCGAAGGCACGTTTAAACGAATACCATTTTCGAAAGCATATTCGTAGAAATCAGTCTTGTTTTCCGGTTTCTTATTGAGATAGATTTTGTTTTTCCTACCCTGGTCATATAAATCGACAATGGCATCCCACTTACCATTTAATAATTGTACACGCCTACCATACACATTAGTCATATTTTGCTGAGCAACAAGATGAAATGCTAACAGATTAAAAAATAGAGACAATACCAAAGATAGATTGATCAGCTTTACCATAATAGATGTTATTTTTTTATAGAATCTTCTTTTTCTATTTTACCCGTATAACCGACAGTTTGGTCCAGCCCTGCGGAGTTAACTCTTCATTGAGTGCGAGTTGAATTGCTGGTTTACTATCTTTTGTCGTATCTACAATGGCGACAGCCCAGCTATAAATTCCGGCAGGTAGATCTATTTTTGCTTTTAGGTTGTAATTCACACCAGCACCTTTCAACCATACAGACGGTTCGCTTTGATGATCAATAAAAATCTTCTTCACATGCCCGCTCGCATCTAACAACGCAAAAGCTACTTTATATTTATAGTTCCACTGTGGAATATTATTTGGTAGGTAACCCCAGCCCATATTTTGCCAACGATGGGAAATTAAGGCTGCAGCACCAGAACGGATATCTTGCGGCAATTTGATCTGGTCCGGATAGACACGATATCCTCCCTCTACAGTAAATCGTTGAACCAGATCAAAGGACTTAAACCAAGACTCCGTTTCCCCGCCCGCTCTAAAATCCATCATATTCACATGCGCTTCAGCCGACAAATCAAACTCTCCCTTCCTTACATCCTCGTCGTGCCCTTCTCTATATTTTCCACTGGGATCTGTCCAATAACGATGCTTCCCCGGAGCAATAATCCAGCCGCCCTCCATAATGATGGGGCGTTTGAAATTCCATTTCTTGGCAAAATTCTTTTCCCATCCCTGATAATAACCTGTCATACCAAAAGCATCTTGGCGCAGACTATAGCCTTTATCAATGGCTTTCTCCAATAGGCGTTCGCTGTTTGGATTTACAGCTCCCCAACTTTCGGGATGCCCTACCAAACGATGGTAGTTAATAACTAAAGGAACTTTGGTGAAGGCTTTAGCATATAAGTTGGTTACCCAATCCAAGGTCTCTTCCTTTATTTTTTCAGTACTTTCGGGAGTTGCTGTTTTAGGATCTTCATAAACTACATAATGTGCCTCGCCCCATTTTCCCAAGCCATACGCATCAATAAATGACGTTTTTTCAGAATCATTAAATTCTTGAGCTAAGGCGCTTATAAATTTGCTATAATACTTTCTAAATACCGCATCCTGCGGATAGGGAGTTTGCCTATCTGGATGGTTTTCATTTTCCAGATAATATTTAGCGCCTTGATCAAAAACAAATTTCGGTGTATTTTGACCTTGGTCGCGACCATCAACAACAATGCGGAGTGCGATGGGCAACCCTCTCTTTTGAGCGCCTTTCAGAAGCTTCCCAATTTTGGACTTTGGATCATTCCAGGCATAAACACCGTCACTGGGATTCAGCGATGACCAACTTGTGCGTACATAACATGCGGAGGCATAATCAATGACTTTTACTTTCTTACCCAAGGCTGGCACAAAATATTCGATATCCCAATACGTATCATCTGCATTGCGCGGCGCATACATTACCCATCCATTTAAAGGATTGCGCAAGACTGATTGACCATCGTACTTTGGCTTTAATAGGATATACGCTGAATTGTTTGAATTGCTTTCACTTTTTTGAGAGAAGCCAGACAAAGCGGATGTACAAAATAAGAGTGACAAAATACTTATTATACCATGAAAGATTATTTTTCTGTTTATCATTTCGTATCAGAATATATTATGATGTGTATTGGTTATTGGTTACTGTATTTCCCCCTTTCCGCAGCCCACTACTGCAGTTTATAACTTATTGGGCTGATCTAATGATTTATTGAGGTACGGTACAAAAATAGCCATAGTGGATTGACAGGAGGGTACTGAATCGTTCAGAAATGGTTCATTTTTGTACAAAAAAGGCTCTAAGCTTCTCATATGACACAGCCGCCAATGAAATTAAACGAAGATCATTAGTCCCTGATATTTTTATACGTTGAACACTTTAGAAAATTCGCTGAATATCTTAAAGATAAGTTTCGGCAGAAAAACATGGGGAAAAAGACGATTTCACCCCCTTCTTTTGCTGTAAATCCCCTCGAATTATACAGTCTATTGTGACGATAATTGTATCAACATAACTCAATTTATAACCAAAATTCTTATTAATGAAAAGATGGAAGAAGATTAAATCTCGTCTAGGAATTTTTATGTTTCTAATGACGGCAACTTGTTGTGCAGCCCTTGCTCAACAAGTTCGGGTACAAGGAAAGGTCTCCTCAGAAAATGACGGCACAGCCTTATCAGGCGTCACAGTAAGTGTTTTGGGGGGCACTCTTCGGGTATCCACGGACGGAAATGGTCGATATGTACTAAATGCCAGCAAAACGGCAACATTAGTATTCAGTAGTGTCGGCTATGCCCGCCAAGAAATTTCCTTGATCGGAAAAAAAATAGATGCCAATAACACCATCACCTTAGATGCTCAGATCAAACTAAATGAAAATGTTATTGATGATGTTGTTGTTACGGGTTTTGGACAACGTGAAAAAAGAGCTTCTGTTGTCGGCTCCGTAACCACCATTAACCCAAAGGAATTAAAAGGACCAACAAGCAACCTGACAACGATGCTTGCGGGAAGGGTTGCTGGTATGATTGCCTTTCAACGCAGCGGTGAGCCTGGATCTGATAATGCGAATTTCTTTATTCGGGGACTTGGAAGTTTTGGTACCGGAAAACAAGACCCATTGATTCTCATCGATAACATCGAATCTTCACCGACCGATATGGCCCGCTTACAGCCCGATGATATTGCGAGCTTTTCTGTGCTTCGCGATGCCAATGCGGCCGCCATGTATGGTGCCCGGGGTGCAAACGGCGTCGTTCTGATCACCACAAAACTGGGTAAAGAAGGGGCTACAAAATTTGAATTCCGCACCGAAAGTAATATTTCTACGAATACGCGCAATTTTAAATTTGCGGATAACATCCGCTATATGGAAATGGCCAACGAGGCTTATCTAACTCGTCCGGCTGATGCCGCCAGCGGACAGGGACTTCCCTATTGGCAGAACAAAATTGATCATACACGAGCCGGAGACAATCCGCTACTGTATCCAAATAACAATTGGATTGACCAACTCATAAAAGACTACACCTTAAACCAACGCAACAACTTAAATATCAGCGGCGGTGGAGCAAAAGCCAAATACTATCTGTCGGGCACCTATAATATCGATAACGGTATTTTAAAGATGAACGGAATCAACAATTTCAATAACAATATCAAGTTAAAAAATTACTCCGTCCGTTCAAATGTTGATATCAACTTTACCCCTACAACGACGGGTATAGTACGTGTATATGCCCAGTTTGACGATTACAATGGACCAATCGGCAGCACAGACGAAAATGGAAGCCGCATCAATGGTGGAGCTGCGACCTTCAGACGCGCCATCTGGTCGAATCCGGTCATGTTCCCGGCGATCTATCCGTCTTCGTATATGCCTTACATGAATCATCCTTTGTTTGGTAATGCACTCAATAGAAATGGTGGTTTATTTGTGAATCCGTATGCTGAAATGGTCCGTGGTTATCAAGAATTTAATACGTCCACGATCATGCCACAGATTCAAATTAATCAAAATCTGAATGCATTGATTCCAGGTTTGAGCCTTACAGCCATGACTTACCTAAAACGCTATGCCTATTTTGAAGTAAATCGCAAATATAACCCTTTCTATTACACCGCATCTGCTGATGCCTATGGCGATTTAAGCCTGCGCGTCATGAACGATGGGTCACTGGGATCGATCGGTACGGTCGGTACCGAATACCTCGATTATTCGGAATCTGCAAAAGAAGTCAACTCGATGTTTTACGCACATGCAATTGCGAGCTATAATCATGCTTTTGGGAAGCATAATGTAGGGGCCACAGTCATCGGATTAGTTCAGAATTCATTGAGTGGGAATGCCGGGAATTTGCAATTGTCTCTGCCTTCACGCAATATCGGTCTTTCTGGTCGCTTTTCTTACAATTTCGATGATCGTTATATTGCCGAATTCAACTTTGGTTACAATGGTTCAGAACGCTTTGCCAAAAATCGTCGCTTAGGTTTTTTCCCTTCCTTTGGGCTTAGTTACAATATATCTAATGAAGCATTTTTTGAACCTGTCAAAGACGTCATCTCAAAACTAAAAATTCGAGCGACGCATGGTTTTGCCGGTAACGACCAGATAGGCCGTTCGCAAGATCGCTTTTTCTATTTATCTGATGTAAATATGAACGATTTTCCGATCGGATTTGGTGAGCTTTCGGGCTATAACAGACCGACCATTGCCATTCGTCGTTATGCCAATCAGGATATCACTTGGGAACGATCGCGGCAGACAAACTTAGGACTTGAACTAGGCCTCTTTAAAGATTTCGAATTAAATGTAGATGTGTACAAACAAATACGTAGCAACATTCTCACCGGTCGATCTTATATACCAAGTACCATGGGACTTCGTGCTCCTATTGTTGCCAATACCAATAAAGCAGAAAGTAAAGGGGTAGATCTTACGCTAAATTATAACAAGAATTTCGGCGACAGCTGGTATATTCAGGGCCGGGGAACGATGACCTACGCCGTGAGCAAAAAATTGATCGTGGATGAACCTGCTTACAAAGAGGCTAGCCGCTATACGGTAGGAACTTCAGCATCCCAAGAGTTTGGTTACATCGCTGAAAGACTATTTGTGGATGACCAAGAAGTACTGAATTCTCCTGTACAGTTCGGAAAACCAGGGTTGGATTATCTTGGAGGCGATATCAAATACCGTGACGTCAATGGCGATGGACAGATTACAGATCTAGATCGTGTCGCGATTGGTTACCCAACAACACCTGAAATGATCTATGGATTTGGTGGTACTGTGGGTGGAAAAGGCTTAGACTTTAGCTTTTACTTTCAAGGTTCTGCACGCTCCTCTTTTTTCATAAATTCTGAGAATATCTCTCCTTTCTATTTAAATGGTGGTTCACAAAATGGGCTTTTACAGGTCATTGCTGATAGCTATTGGAGTGAGGAAAATCGTAATCTTTATGCCTTTTGGCCTCGCCTAAGTGAAAACATTATTGCAAATAATAATCAGAGAAGTACCTGGTGGATGCGCAGTGGAGCTTTCTTGAGATTGAAAACGGTTGAAGTCGGCTATACTTTCAAAGAAAGTTTGATGAAACGTATCAGAGCAAAAAACCTACGGGTTTATGCCAATGGAATGAATTTATTTGCCTTAAGCTCCTTTAAGATGTGGGATGTCGAAATGGGAGGAAAAGGAATAGGCTATCCGATTCAGTCCGTTTACAACATTGGTTTACAACTGGGCTTTTAATGTTAACTACAACCGAGAAATAATGAAAAATAAAAATATGAAAAAGACAGCCACCTATATCGCATGCCTCTTGTTTAGTGCTTTTGGTGTTTCTGCCTGCAAAGATTATATCGACGTCGTTCCGGATAATGTGGCGACAATTGACAACGCCTTTTCCCTGCGAAATGAAGCTGAGAAATTTCTCTTCACTTGTTATAGATGGTTACCAAATAATTCGGATGCTCAAAGCAACATAGGATTTCTCGCTGGCGACGAAGTCTGGCTACCTGTCGCCCAACGTGAAATCTATCCGGCTAACAACTGGCGAATCGCCCGCGGCGGACAAAATGTGAATCAACCGCTAGTAGACTCTTGGAGAGGTGGCTTATGGATCGCTATCCGAGATTGTAATATCTTTTTGGAAAATGTTTCTGATCTATCTAAAGTACCTGATCTCTCCGTTGATGATCGTTCGCGATGGATTGGAGAGGTATTGTTTCTAAAAGCGTATTACCATTATTTATTATTGCGCCAATATGGCCCAATTCCTGTGGTTGAAAATAATATATCACTTGATGCAAACCAGTCAGCTGTACGCGTAGAACAACGTCCTGTGGATGAGGTTGTCAATTATATCGTTACTTTGTTAGATTCCGCAGCGCAAAAAGCTGTTCCCTTAATTATTCCGAACAAAGCAGCAGAATTAGGCCGTGTGACAAAACCCATCATCCAGGCTGTAAAAGCTGAAGTATTGCTCACTGCGGCGAGCCCTTTATTCAATGGAAATACAGATTATCAGTCCATGCGCAATAGCAAAGGTGAACAGCTTTTCAATCCTTCCTACGATGCCTCAAAATGGACCAGGGCTGCTGAAGCCGCTAAAGCTGCAATTGAATCTGCCGATGCGGCGGGAATCCGTTTCTTCCCTTTCAATAAGGCTGAATATGGGCAGTTTAAGATGAGCGATGCAACAGCAAAGGTGCTAGGTATTAATTTAGCGTTCAATGAGCGCTGGTCTGCTGAACACATTTGGGCAAACCCGAATTATCAGGCATGGAATATACAGCGAGATGCGATGCCCCTGTTAACTCCAGAGGCAGTGGTCGGTACAGCAAGGCAGCACCTAAGCGCGCCGTTGAAAATTGCAGAAATGTTTTATACAAAAAATGGTGTACCCATCAACGAAGATAAAACATTAGACTTTAACGATAAGTCGACCTTACGTGTGGCCACCGCTGCAGATCGCTACTATATCAAAGAAGGATATACCACGGCACGTTTAAACTTCGACCGCGAACCACGCTTTTATGCTGACCTGGGTTTTGACGGGGGTATCTGGTTTAAGTTTGATACTAAAAGCCTCTCAGATGAAGATACCTATTATGTGCAGGCAAAGTTAAATCAGCCTGCCGGCGCAAATAATCATGGATGGATCAATGAAACTGGATATTTTCTTAAAAAATTAGTCAACTGGGAGCAAGCTTTCAGTAGCAATGGTGTCAGTTATAAATCCTACCCTTGGCCAGATATGCGCCTAAGCGATATTTATCTGATGTATGCTGAGGCGTTGAATGAAGCCAACGGTCCTTCAGCTGATGTTTACGCGTATTTAGACCGCATTCGTGAACGTGCAGGAATCCCGGGTGTATTATCTTCTTGGAGTCAATTTTCTTCAAACCCTGACAAGCCTACAACCAAAGAGGGGCTCCGCGAAATTATCCAACGGGAGCGCATGATCGAATTGGCCTTTGAAGGAAAACGTTATTGGGACTTAAGACGCTGGAAATTGGCCGTCAAATATTTCAATCAAAACATTACCGGATGGAGTGTAAACCAAGAGGTCAGCGCAGATTACTACCAGATAAGAACCTTATTTCAGCAGACATTTGTAGCACCTAGAGATTATTTCTGGCCAATTGCTCAAGGCGAATTAACCGTAAATCCTTCATTGACACAAAGTCTTGGTTGGTAGCCCTTTTCAATTTTATCCTTAAAGTCACAACGAAATGAATATAAACAGAAAACTAATGCAGGCTATATTTTTCTTCTGCATCTTATTCCAAAACTGTAAAGAAGAAATTCAGGTTGCACCAGTCGTAAACAGCGCTGCACCAGGTCAAGTGAGTAACGTAAAGGTAGAAAACTTGGCTGGGGCCGCACGGATTACCTATACCTTACCAAAGGATCAGGATTTATTATATGTCAAAGCTGTATACCAATTAAAATCGGGCAAAGAAATGGAGGTAAAATCCTCCTACTACAACAACTCACTGTTGGTGGAAGGTTTTGCAGATACTAATCCGCATCCAATTAAACTCTATGCCGTAAATAGAAGTGAAGTCAGTTCGGAGCCGATCGAAGTCTCTGTAACCCCTTTAGAAAACCCCATCTGGAATACTTTCCGAAGTCTGGAGGCCATTCCAGCTTTTGGTGGCATTCGGATCACTGCCGAAAACGAGACCGAGAAAAATCTCACCGTAATGGTGATGGTCGATTCGTTGGGTGAATGGGTACCTTCTGTAGACAACATCTATACTTCCGCTAAACAGATTTCACGTACCATCCGTGGGTTTGCACCAAATCCCAAACAGTTTGCGATTACCGTGAGAGACAAGTACATGAATTTTACTGATACCCTGGTCACCACCTTGACACCCCTGTTTGAACAGGCCCTTCCAAAATCGAGGTATACCGCAGTTACATTACCAACGGATTCTAAACAACAATATTCTTCCACGGGACTTTCTAAAATGTGGGATGGGGACATTATTAACTGGCCCAACATATCGTTGACTGACGTCACTGTCAATGGTCCACAATGGGTCACATTTGATACCGGTAAGTTGGCCAAAATGAGCCGGATTGTGATCTGGGACTATCCTGAATATACCAACAGTGGCCGTATGTATTATTATGGCGGGAACGTGCGATTTTTTGAAATATGGGGTTCGGACAACCCGCCTTCAGACGGGAGCTGGAACAACTGGACCCGCTTGGGTACATTCGAAAGCAAAAAGCCCTCTGGATTACCCATGGGACAACAAACGGATGAAGATTATCAACTCGCCAATTCGGGTTTAAGCTTTGATTTTGATGTCAGTGCACCGAAGGTCCGCTATCTACGCATCAAAACCATTAAAAATTGGCAGGGATCGTCCTTTATGTCCATCGCCGAATTACAGGTTTATGGCGATCCACGTTAGTACAACTTGTTTATTATCAATTAGACTATTATGAAAGTAGCACATATTAAAACATTCTTTATCATGTCCTTGCTTAGCATGGCCATGCTTTCTTTCCTTTGCTGTTCAAAGAGTGATGATTATAAAAAGTACCTCGAAGGCGGTGAAATTTCCTACACCGGAAAAATTGATTCCGTAAAGGTGTTCTCGGGTAAAGAGCGCGTCTATATTACTGGATTATTTATGGCCGACCCCAAGGTGGAACGTCTCAAAATATACTGGGATAATCGGCAAGATTCGACTGAGTTAAAAATCAATCGTACGGCTGGTGTAGACACCTTAAAAATTTCACTGAAAATAAGTGAAGGAGTACATAATTTTGAACTTATCACCTACGATGCCCAAGGCAATAAATCGCTAAGCGTTTTTAAAACTGGCGTATCTTATGGCGAACGATTCAGCTCGGGACTTATCAACAGACCAATGTATGCTGTTGACTACTTTGCGGGCGATCAAAAAACCACCGTCAATTGGGGGGGAATCGATCTGACAAGTGGTGCTCAGTTTACCGAAGTGGAGTATACCAATACGTCAGGGAAATTGGTTGTTCAGAGAGACTCTATCAAGTTAGGTAAAAGTATTCTATCGGATTTTCTCCCTGGCAAACCACTACGCTACCGTACATTATTTGTCCCGGATTCCTTAAGTATAGATACATTCTACACGAACTATTCTGCCAATATATCGCCCAAGGAGGTTTATCTAAAAAATATGAACTTTCCTTTCGAGACTTCTGCCATGGGCGGTGATCGCTGGGGCACTCCGGCGGTGTGGCTTGTCAATGATGCGGCAAAGAACTTCAAGACAGCAGATGGAAAATATTATGGCGGAATTGAGATTAGGGATAAAAAAGCCTGTTTATCTTTGGAAGCAGGTTGGTGGCAATGGGCCTCACCCTCACCCAACTTAGCGCCAATTGTAAATGGTAAAATTTATCAAACGACCAACCTACAGCCCGGAAAATATCGTTTTACAATCTCAAAGATTGACAAAGGCAGCGCCGGTGTCGTTCACCTCATCGCCGCAAAAGGCAATGCCTTGCCCGATCAATCCGCCTTGAATACAGCCTTGGGCTTTCAAACCCTATCTGGAAGCAGTGCAATATTCGAATTTAGCGTAACAGAAGCGGGACCTGTAACCTTAGGTTTTCTCGGAAACATGAATGGAACCGCATCAGACGGCTCTTATTTTAAAGTCTCTGGCAATATGATCTTTGAAAAATTATAACCAAAATAGATGAATAGATTAGTTTTTTATGTCTTTTTTACAGCCTGCACTTTAGCAGGCTGTAAAAAGGCTACTCCCGAAAGCAGTATAGTGACGCCTACAGAAAAAACAGACGATATCGCACTTGCTGAGCTTGGTAAATTATCCTTTTCCAATATCACGACTACAGGTGCGATGATTACAGGAAAGGTGCTAAGCAAAGGTGGTGCACTTGTTACCAGTCGTGGCATCTGCTGGAATAAAGAGCCGAATCCGACCATCGACAATAATCCGATGGAAGCAACTTCCAGTAAAGGTTCTGGTGAATTTAGTGTGGCACTAACAACCCTTGCCCCCTCGCAAACATACTACATTAGACCTTACGCCAAAAATAAGGGCGGAATTGCTTATGGCGAACAACAGGTATTGACCACGGCCGATATACAATCGGTTACCTTTGGCACTAATCCGATCTTTATTGTCGGATCATCAATCGCATATTATGACGTGAATATTATCAGTAGCGGCGGTGGTGCTATTACGGAAAGAGGGATATGTTGGAGCCTACAGGAAAAACCGACTTTAAACGATCACAAAGTGACGAACGGTTCAAAAGGTACTGGAAAATTTAGAATAGGTATACTCAACCTTAATCCAAGCACAAACTATCATTTACGCGCTTATGCAATCAACGAAACCGGTGTGAGCTACGGTCCCGATATCGCATTCCATACAATTGCTAAGGGTAAGGTAACCTATACGTTTAATAAAGCCGATAATCCTACGGCGCAACAACTTGCTGCTTATCAACGATTGCAAGTTGCGCTCGACAGTGCAGTGTGGTATGTCAATAATTATACTTCTGCTACGAAACATATTTATCTCAACTACGATCCAGGCGTACCGACAGCCGACGCTAACAATGAGGGTTGGATGCGATTTGGTTCGGGTGAAGGATACCAAAATATCCGTACCATGTTGCATGAGATGAATCATACCTTGGGGACTGGAACGACAAGCTGGTGGTCGCAGGCGATTATAAATGGTAAATATAGTTTGGCAAACGCCAACAAAACGCTAAAAATGATTACTTTAGATGAATCAGCCGTTCTAAGTGGTGATAGCATGCATTGGTGGCCTTATGGTTTAAATCAAAATTCGGAAGTCAGTTCCAGTTGGGACTACGTCTACAACTGTCTGATTATAGAAGCTATGCGTAAAGACGGTATGACCAGTCACAGTGGGCCTTATTAATAGCAAGCTAGCTGTACAAAAAAGAGCAGAGACACAGGATATCTCATGAGAGTTACTGTTTTTCTGCTCTTTTATTTTTTAGCTAATCCGTCACGTTTAACTTATATTATCGGGCAAATTTCCGAGGTGGCTGTACCGCTTTCGGTATTCAGAGGGCGAACAACCAAAGATTTTGGAAAAATGCTGTCTAAAATGTTTGATATCCTTAAAGCCAACTTGATAAGCGGTTTCATTAATATTCGTTTTATTGCTAATCAGCAATTGCGCGGCGCGGCGCATCCGAATGTAACGGATAAATTCATTGGCAGATTTACCTGAAATAGACTTTATTCTTCTATACATATTGGAGTGGCTCATGCCTAGCTCGTCGGCAAGCATTTTTACCGTAAAATTTTCATTCAACAAGTGCTTTTCAACTACTGCGATAGCGCGTTGAAGAAAATCTTTAAAGGCGGTCGGAACCTCATGATCTTTCGACTGCAATGTGATTTCACTGTAAAAATAAGTATGCAATCTATTTTTGTTTTCTATCAGACTTTCCACTCGTGCCACGAGTAACTCTTTATCAAAAGGTTTAACAATATAGTCATCTGCCCCAACTTCGATCCCTTTTAATTTAACATCAAAAGACGAACTTGCAGTTAACAAAATAATAGGAACATGGCTCCGCTTTGTATTGCTCTTCATATGTTTGCAGAGATCGATTCCAGAGTCTCCACCCATCATGATATCACTGATGACGATACTTGGTTCTATTTTTTCCAACACAGTTATTGCCATCTCGGCACTGTCTGCTTTAATAACTTCATATTTGTCAGAAAAAATTCCGGCAATATAATTTAGCATATCTTCATTATCATCAACAATTAATATTTTCTCCTGCATACCATCACCATACCACTCGTCAAGTGGTTGTCGTTTTTTGGAATAGATTGAAGGTGTATGTTCACGCTTATCTTCTTCCGCAGAAGCAAGATGTCTAGAAGAAGCCTGTTGTAATTCGACAGTTGCATCAATCGTCGTTGAGTTGACCTGATGAATTGGTAATCGTATTGTAAAAGTAGCTCCAGCTTTTGGATTTGCAGTATATTCCAATTTACCTTCGTGCAGCGTAATAAATTTTTTCACAAAAAACAGTCCGATCCCAAAACCATCTGCGCTTTGGTTGAATAGATTAAAATTACGTTTAAAAGGTTTGAAAATTTCTTCTGTCAAATGGGTTGGACACCCCTGTCCGGAATCGATGATATCACATATCAATTCGGATTTTATACGGTTCACTTTAACAGATACAGATCCCCCTTTGTCTGTATATTTAAGCGCATTTTGAAGTAAATTGATGAAACAGATTTCGAGTTTTTCATTATCTGCATTTATAATCAGTTTCTCAATAGTTGTTTCAAATGAATAAGTAATATTTCGAGCACTGGCCAATTGTTTAAAGGACTCAAAGGCGTCTCGCCACACCTGTATAATGTCAAAAACCTTACTGGAGAGTTCGTCTAAATTACCATCGGATTTTCTAAACAAAAGAAGCTTATCCGCAAGGTTTAACAACCGCTTGGAATGATTGTAAATAGACAGTAGCTCGTCTGAATCTGCCATATTCTTTTTTGACTTGACGACTATATCTTTAATCGGATTTACAATGAGTGTCAATGGAGTTCTGATCTCATGGACGATGTGAGTAAAAAATGCCAGTTTATCTTCGAGTAATTCGTGTTCTTTATCACGCTCAAACTCTGCAGTCTTCACTTTAAAGAGCAATAAAGCTTTATTCTCCCTATACCTATTATAAAAATAGAGTACCGCAGCGAGTAGCAAGAAGTATCCTAGATATGCCCAAAAACTTCGATACCACGGAGGCAAAACTTCTATTTCGATAATTCGTTCTGCCGGGTTCCATTCGCCATTTGCATTGGTTGATCTAATATGTAATTTGTATGTACCTTCTCTAAGATTAGAATAATAGGCTGTCCGTTGTTTATTAACGTAATTCCAATCTTTGTCCCAGCCTTCCAAATAATAGGCGTAGTCGATCCTATCCGAAAAACTAAAGTCCAATGCCGCATAGGAAAATGATAATACTGCTTTATCAAATGGAATTTTTAGACGCTTCACCTCATTTAAAGGAATTTGTCTCTCCTGCCCCCTCTGGTCATATGGCATATTATCGATACTCAATCGGGTCAATTTTAACGCAGGAAAACGGGTCTTAAATAATACGTCCTTCGGTCTGATGATATTAAAACCACGTATGCCTCCAAAAATCAACTGATCATCATGCAATTTGATGGCAGCGTTGTAATTAAATTGGTTACTTTGAAGACCGTCTGACTGGTAGAAGTTTTGAAATGTTTTTTTTTGTAAATCCAATTTGGAGAGTCCGTCGAGTGAAGATATCCACATGTTGCCTTGTGCATCCTGTAAGCTATTTAACAACGTATTACTAACAAGTCCATCCTTTTCGGTATAGCGCCTATAGTTCATTGTATTTAAGTTCAGATGTAAAAGTCCTCCCCCTTCGGTGCCAAGCCAAAGAAAGCCATTTTCTGTTTGTTGGATAAAACGAATTGGAGTACCGATCTGATAACTCTTGTATTTCATCGTACGCAAATCCAGTCGGAATAAGGAATTCCAGGATCCCATCCACAAGGTAGCATCTTTATCTTCGTAAAACGTCAACACGTCATTTATTGGTAAATCGAGGTATTTAAACTGATCTGTGATGGTATCTAAGCGATAGACATTTCCACTGGCAAGGGTGGAAGCCCAAAATGTCCCCCTACTGTCTTTAAATAAACGCCATACAGCATTATTGGCGTATGGCGTATTCGGATAGTAACAGCTATAATGCTTAACATCGCCTGTTTTTGTATTTAATTTTACAATCCCCATATCGTAGGTTCCAATCCACAACTGGTCATTTTGATGCTGAAGCAAGGATGTTATAAAAGAAGGTTTGCTCTGCATAGGAGCTGAATAGGTATAATTAACCAAATGGCCTTCCGATATACTCCATTTATATAATCCATCCCCGTCAGTTCCTATCCAAATATGATCGCGATCGGCCTGTTCGAATGATAAAATAAAATCGGTGGTATTCACCCGTTGACTATTGGGAATAAGTTTAAATGATTGAAATCTTCTTTTTACGGGATCCACAATATTGACCCCACCCCTTAGCGTGCCAATCCAAATCCGATCATCTTTATCTTCCCAAACAGCAAAAACAGATCGACTGGTTAATTGTTTTTGGTCAAATCCGATATACTCTTCGAAAGTTTGTGTCGTGGTGTTAAATTTTTGAATGCCCGCACCATCGGTACATATCCACAGCTTTTTGTCTTTTCCAAAATAAAGGTTAACGATAGCTTTTCGATAAGTATCGTACTTATATTGATCAAACACGCCCGTTTTTATATGATAACAATTAATTTTTTGATAATTGGCAAACCAAACGTCCCCGATTGCCGACACAGCCATAGTTGTCGACTGGAAATCACCCTGTTTCACAATTGAAAAACTCTTCTTTTTGCTATCATAATAAGCCAAACCAAGATGATCTATTATTGCCCAAATTCCAGCATCAGCTGCCTTGCAAATAGCTGAAACACGATAGTCGAAATCCTTTTGGCCAGCATATGGTAAAGGTATCCTAGTCGCAATACTTCCATCCTTCGTTTCCTCAATTTTAAAAAGCCCTTTAGATCCGCCTTGCAAAAATAACTGACCTAGCATATCCTTCTCTATTTGATGGATAGGAAAATTTAGAAGTTTATTTTCTCTTTGCGAACGCACCAACACTTGCTTACAAACTGAACGATTGGCGTCTATGACTGCCAACCCACTTTTGGTCGCAACATAGAGCTGCGCGGAAGCACTTTCGGCGATCGCAGTTACACGATTGTCGGGAATGGTATTATTAGATAATGGCTCATTTTTAAAAACTTTAAATTCATATCCATCGTAACGATTCAGGCCATTGGATGTTCCAAACCACATAAACCCATCCTTATCCTGAAAGATAGCCGTTACAAAATCGTTTGAAAGTCCTTTATCAGTGCCTAAATAAGCGATAGCTGATTGACACCATACAACATGTACCGGCAAAAGTAGCCCGAGAAGGATCAAGTAGACGTTTTTCATAAGAAGATTATAATTGTTTTAGTGACAATTAATTTACAAATAAAACCATTGATCGACAAATTCGAGATACAATATTTAGGATCCGATGGGTGCTCTCCTAGGTTAATGTGGTAATTTGGTGCTGCTAATGGTCTAAATATCTATAGCTTAACTGATTTTCTTGACATTGCAAATAAAAAAAGCGAGGATAAGACCTCGCTTTTTATCGAGCTGTTGATAAAAAAGTCCAATTTATCAGACTCATAAATTTATAATCTTACCTATAATCTACATTCCGGATAGCTTTATACTCACCATTAAATCCGCTGCGAAAACTTCTTAGAGATATTACTTCAATCGCTGTAAGCGTTCTTTCGCAGATGGAACAATATCATCATCTTTCTCATAGTTTTCAATAACACTTTTCAATGTACTTTTTGCCTGAAAAGTATTCCCTTTGCGTGCATAAGCATCTGCGAGCAATATAAAACTCTTAGCTACCCAATATTCTTGTGCTCCCCTATTGTTGATAACATCAAAAGCAGTTTCCAACGCTTTATCATATTCCTTATTATCATATTGCAGCAGCGCCACGCGGTAACGCGCTTCTGCGCCAACAGCAGACTGGCTTTTCAGTGCAGCCAGGTTGAATTCTTTCAGGGCAGCCGCGACGTTCTTTTCTTTCAGTAAGGACCTTCCGTTGTATAAATAGGCCTTTGCTATTTCCTCCTGAGTTGCCCCTGCATAATTCTTGATCAAATTCACGTATTTGGCCACCTGTTCCATATCACCAAGTTCGAAATAACATACCATCAGGTTGGTTACCGCATACCCATAATTCTTTTTATACTCCTCATTGAGTTCCAATTTTTTCAGATGCACAATAGCTTCATTGTATTCCTTGAGTCCTAAATATAAAGCAGCCACTGTTAACAGGGTATTCTCCGTATACTTACTCGTCCAGTCGTTCAGTATAATATTTAAATCGTGCAACGCTTCCTGCGGGTGACCTATACGGTAAGAACTTACACCACGGATATAACGCGCGAATTTCTCCTGTTTAGGTTTTGGAAATTTGTCGAAATAAGCGTTGATAGCTTCCACGGCTGCACCGTACTCACCGCGGGCAAAGAGCGAATGGGCTGCCTGGAAAGCCATATTATCCTGCTCCGCAGGACTCAGATTTCCCACATTAGTACCTACAGCGTAACGAATATAGCTCGAAGCGTCTCCCTGATCGAGGTAAATATTTTCAATAAAGCGCATAGCCTGCTCCGCCTCAGCGGTTCTGGCATATTTCTCCACTACTTTTTGGAAAGTAACTTTAGCTGCTTCGGGTTCATCATTGTTGTACTGTACAAGCCCAATGGTCATTAGGGCGCGAGGAACATAACTACTACGGGGATACTTTTCAATCATTCCTTGCAACCCATTGAGTGCATTATCATAGTTTCCCATCGTAAAATAGGTGTAAGGAATTTCAAAAGCTGCATCATCCGCATAATTAGAAGCGGGGAATTGCTTCAGCACGGAACGTAGCGTACTCATCTTCTTTTCATTGTCGCCTTGCAGACCAAAGATAATACCACGCTGGAAAAAGGCATAGTCCTGATTAGGTGCTTTGCTGTTGATCAGCTGGTCATAATATTTGTTTGCCCGGCTGTAATCGCGAAGACAAAGATACGAATCACCCAGTCGGGCGATGACGTCATACCGTATATTCTGATCCACTGTACTTCCACCGGCAGTTAGAAAGCGTTCAAAATACTCTGCCGCCAATGCAAAACGATTATTTCGATAGGCTGCATATGCAAGTCCATAATTGGCATAATTGTATACTTCACTATTTCGAGCAGCGGGCAAACGTAGGAACCGGGAAAAGTTTTCTACTGCTTCCCCAAATTTGCGGACTTCGTACATTGCCTCAGCCTTCCAATAGGTGGCAAGAGCAGCCATTTCAGCGTTGGCTGGAAACTTTTCCGATCGCATAAACATCGATATACTGTTCTCGAAAGCACGCTCATTATAAAACTCCAGTCCGCGATAATACGTTACCTTTTGATAGATCGCATTGACTTCCCTTCCGCGTTGCTTTAGCGATTCAAGCATGCTGACCCCCGCGTGGAAGTTGGTTGTACCCCGCAAGATTTCAGCCGATAACGTTTCTGGACTTTCTAGCCTCTTTGTACCAGGATCAGCAGGTTTCACTTCTTGTGCTATATATTTTTCGAGTACTCTTTGCGCAGCTTGGGTAGAATCCAGTTCGAGCAGGACTTTGGCATAGTTAAACAGCGCATCAGCTTTCACTTGTCGATCGAGGTCTAATTTTGTCACCTTCACAAAGGCATCTCGAGCAGCTTGTTTGTTGCCGGTTTCCAAAGCAATGTGGCCTAAAGTCATGATTGCACCTTGATAAAAGGCGTCCGAAGATTTCATTGTCTCCAACATACCGCTTGCTCTTTTGTATTCGCCAGCCCCATAGGCCAAGAAGCTGATCCGATAATTATCAATATTACTTTGTGATGCGTCTGGATGACGTTTCATCAATTCATGATAATACGCTTGTTTATATTTTTGCTGCGCTAAATAAGTGGTGGTAGCGATCTGACGTAATTCTGCTTCTATAGCGTCACGATTGATACGCTTCATATCCGGGCTCCGACGTACCTTGACGGCATCGGCTAGCATAGGCCGGTAATCGCGTACAACCTCTATGGAATCCATAGTTTGTACTTCTCCGCTACTTCTTTGCTCAATAGATTGCTGCTTCTCTTTTCTATCTTTCTGCTGTTTCTCTACTTCCTGTGCATACCCTGTAGCTAGCAGAGCTGAAAGCGTCCCAGTAAACAGGTATTTTAGGTAATTATGACCGATTCTTTCTTTCAATATCATCATTCATCCGTATTTCTGAATTTTTCCAAACGTTCCTTTGCCGAGGAGACAATAGGGTATCCCTAATCAGTATATTCAAAATTAAAGAATTCAAACCACATTTGGTAATTTCAAACCTTAGATACTTCATTTCAGGGATTTACAACCCGAACCGCTGTCCATTGCCCAATCGGCAATCGTCCTAACACAATAATGGAGCCAAGAAGAAAAAATAAGAACAACATCAGTACTATTGCGCTACAATCGATACAGCTGTTAAGAATAGGCTTATTGATACGAATGGAATGATTTTGAAACTTGCCAACTGCCATTCTCATACACCAAAGTCACTAGGTCAGTCATGCTAAAGCCGTCAAATTTCAATACAATTTTTGCAATCATATAATCTGCAGATTTTTCGACGATCTTGATATGCGTTTTGCAATTCAAAATTTCACCCTCTTGTTTATTCAAACATTCAATCACCGCACGGCGTCCATAGGTATGTATAGTGGAAGTATGAATTTTTTGACTGAAATCTTGGGCAAACAATTGCTCTAGCCCAAAAGATGCTCCGGCAGTAGTTACCGCAACATAATGCTGCAAGGCGAACTCTGCTGTGGAGAGATTAACAGGAACTATTTCTGATTTTGATACTGGTTTTTCAGCCGCCATGACAACTGAGGATAAGGCAATTAAAGCTGCTACTGTGAATGTTTTTACGAATCCTTTCATACTATCTTTTTGTTTAATTGTGTTAGTTTATATCCTTTTCCTTTTTGATCCGAAACTACAGAGCAATATGCCGCTAGCCTAAAGACTTTAGACCAAAGGTCTCATAATCTCGGTGAATAACGGAAATGAAAAGGTGACATACCAACCGTGTTAGCTGCTGCATGCCAAATACTATACCATTGGCCACAATAAACCCGTTTTTGCCTCTGAGCACATTTAAAGGCATTTTCAAGACGCTCTACGAAAAAGAAAGTGTGCGCATACGAACAATTTAAAATAGATTGTCCGTATGCGCACACCGCATAAAAAGCCTGACAAAAGATTTATGATAATAATAGATAATTGATGTTCATTTGCTTAAAAATGATATTCCGTGCAAAAAGATTTGTTCAATTTACATGTTTTATTCATGTTTCAGGGTAACTTTTCATATGCGCTACGTCTTTTTCATTATTCGTTATATAAATAGGAGTTTTAGCTATTATTTCTTGTTTGATGTATCATTGATATTTCTATGCTATTCCTTCGAAGCTTCTCTGCCGATTCTTTGTTCTTTGTTCGGGCCTTCATTGAACTTGGTTTGGGCTTTGTTAGCTTATTTACTGCCGTTTGCTTGCTGTTTCTCTGCTTATTCTTTGCTTATTCTTTGCTGTTTCTCTGCTTATTCTTTGCTGTTTCATTGGTATTTCTTTGCTATTTCTTTGCTATTTCATGGGTAGAAAAGCAAAGAAACAGCAAGAGAACATCCACGAACAAGTTAACATTGTACCTACCAAAAGCGAGTATAAGCTCCAAACTTAGCAATACAAATTAGCATACACACCTATTACCCTCCCGAAACATAGAAAGCAATTCATAAGCTCAACGGCAAAAACCAACTGTTCACAATAAAAAAGTCACATCCGAAGATGTGACTCAGTAACTAGAAAGTTAATTAAACTAATCTTTTGCAATACAAGACTTTACAATTATTCTACTGGTTTTACAACAAAGGAGAAGGAATAATCTTTGTAAGGTAACGTATATTCCTCAAGCGGCCATGCTCCCCAGCTATTCACTCCGCCCACCCCCATCTGTTTAAGGTCAATATTAAGCTGTGTTTGCTTTCTCTTGACCAAGTCGGCAGCATGTCGCTGTTGACGCTTGAGACCATCATCCAAGTCCTTGTCAAAATAATGCAAAGCACTCATGCTAAACGTGGAATCTCCCGTAAACAACAATCCGCGACCACTTTTATTTTTTATTTCCATCCATCGAACATCCGTCTTATTGCCTGTCTCCTGTGGCATTACATAAGGAAAATACTGCTGATCCACCGTCTGTTTATATAGTCCCACAGGTGATGAAAAATTACGGTCAATGTAGTTTTCCTGCGGTCCCCTTCCATAGTAATTGATCGTTTCAAAGCCTGAGGGCAAGATCCATTGCATACCGAAACGTGGAAGAACAGCTACCTTTTTTGTGGTATCAGCAACGAATGACTGAGAAATACGCATTTCACCCAATTGATTAATGCAATATTTCATTTCCAGCTGTCCATATACTTGCGGCATTTTATAGGTTGCATTCACGTACGCTAGATTATTGACAACTGTTGATTTAATTTCAATCAATTCAATAGAGTCTGAAACCTGCTTCCAAGGCTTCAATTTTTCCGGTGTATTTGCACCAAAGTCATTATCATTCGGTGCACGCCAGAAATTACTCTTAAATGCGGTGTGTTCATCAACAAAAGACTGCCCTTTAAAATGATATCTCGTTAGCCATCCTGATTTAAGATCAAACTCGATCAGCAAATCCTTGGCCGACACGATGAGATTTCCTTCTTTTCGCTCCGTATTGATTTTTCCCTGTGCTAAAACGGCGGTATTAGGCCGAAAAACACCGCCCAAAAATAACTGTTCAGTTGCAATAATATGCCCAGTTGGAAGTAAAGCCTCGGCTTTTTTCAGTCGATAGGTCAGATTCAGAAACTTTTCGCCAGATACTACGCTTTGATAAGGTATAGATAGCACCACAGATTGTTGCGGCGATACATTCAAATTCTTGATTAGTCCAGATTCCGTTTTTTCTCCATCAACTATAATTTCCCATTGAAGTTCAACATTTTCAAGCCCGCTAAAAAAGCGCTCGTTGTAAATTGCTATCTTTTTTTCGCCCAATAAACTAGTATGAATATCCTGATATACTTTTTTCATTTCCCATGCATGGGGATAGGGAGTTCTGTTCGCGTAAAAAATTCCTTTGGAGGCATAATTCCAGTCCGTAATAGCTTCTTTTGGTTCGTAATCTCCGCCATAAGTATATACCGTATCTCCTTTAGCATTGACTTTAATAAAACATTGATCCACAAAATCCCAGATATATCCACCTTGAAATATCCCTTTGTTTGCCCGAATGATATCCCAATAATCCTTAAAATTGCCCAACGAATTTCCCATGGCATGTGCATATTCACATTGAATAAAAGGCCTTTCAGGCTTAGGGTTACGGGCTGCATAATTTTTCATCGCAGATGGACTGGCATACATAGGCACCACTAAATCTGTATTCCAGTCAAATCTTAATTCGCCATAATTATTCACGGCCCTCTCGTATTGTACAGGACGGCTGCTATCGAGCTCTTTCATTCGGAGGTAGGCCCGATAGAAGTTATACCCATTTCCGGCTTCATTGCCCATACTCCAAATAATGACACTTGGATGATTCCGATCTCGCTGAATAAGACGTTCAACACGTGCTACATGCGCTTTCTCCCAATTCGGCCTATTCGCCATGGTGTAGGACAGATCATAGCCCATGCCATGTGATTCGATATTGGCTTCGTCGATCACATACAGACCGTATTGATCACAGAGCTGCAACCAATATTCGGCATTGGGATAGTGGCTGGTACGAACGGCATTGATATTGAATTTCTTCATAAGTTGTATATCCCGCAGCATATTTTCTTTTGAGATCACATGCCCTGAGACGGGATCTGTCTCATGTCTATTTATTCCTTTAATAAGAATAGGTTGTCCATTAACCAGCAACTGTCCACTCTTAATCTCAATCGTACGAAAACCGACTCGCAATGGAATGACCTCTACTGTTTTGTCCATATGGTCTATGAGCTTGACAACTACCTGATATAAATTCGGCACCTCAGCAGACCATAGTGCAGGACTATCTACTGTCTGCTCAACATTTATTTCCTGTCCAGAAACCTTCACAGCTTTACTTGATATCACCCGGCCATCCTGCTGCAGTGTGATCTCTGCCTTGAAATTTTCCTGATTAATCCGGTTAAAAATGAGTTTGGTTTTTAAGACTCCTTTATCAAAAGAAGCGTTGAGTGTTGGTGATAGTTGAATATCACGCACATGCAGCGGTTGTCGCATCAGCAAATAACAGTCACGCGTGATTCCGCTTAAACGCCACATATCCTGATCCTCCAAATAATTCGCTACTCCCCATCGCATAACGCGCATGGTAATCAGATTTTTTCCTTTTGTTAAATACTTTGTTATGTCAAACTCGGATGGTAATTTGCTATCCTCGCCATATCCGACATATTCGCCGTTTACCCAAACAGATAAATTAGATTTAGCAGCCCCAATGTGTAGAATAACAGGCTTCCCCTGCCAATCCGCAGGAATAACTACCTCGCGGCGATACACCGCGGTAGGATTGAAATCCATCGGTACAATGGGGGGATTTGGCTTGCCGATCAGATAGGTAAACTCAAAACCTGAAGTGGTATACATTGGAAAACCGTATCCATTAAGCTCCCAATTAGCGGGCACCTGAAAATTGTCCCAATGACGATCGTCATAGGTTAGTGATTCAAATTGAGCTGGCAACTGAGACGGGCTATTAACCCATTTGAATTTCCAAGAGCCATTCAAACTTAAATAAGAGGAGGATTGACGCCAATCGTAATTGACAATTTGATCTGTATTCGGAAAGGTTACAAAATCGGTATGCATGGGCAGTCGATTTTCTTCAGTTATCGTTTCATCCAACCAAGGGATCCCTTTTCGGATAACCGTATCTTGCTGTTCTTTGTTGTTTTGCTCATGCGTCAAAGTCACACTGGACTGTGCATGGCCCAACATGGTGACAATACTAGACAGAAAAATAAGCGTGAATTTAGTCACTATATGCATTTCTTTTATTTTTAGGGATAACAAATTAATTCGAAACGGTAGATTAGTCTGGCCTAATCGAACTTGAATAGATTGATGCGTCAAACTAATGAAATACATTTAAATCCCACTGGTCTCTCCAATTTATCTGTACTTCTTCATTCCCAAGATCAATAGGTAGCCAGATATACCTGCTATCCATCAGCTCTTTGGAATTCCATCGGTCGGCCATAAAAATAAAGGAATTCTCTTTTCCCGCTACGGGAAGTACAAATGTCGACTGACCGTCAAAAGTCAAGGCTGAATTTGGCCCCCGCATCGGATCACCGAGTGATTTCCAAGGACCAAAAAGATTTGTGGCGACATGGAGCTCGGCACGATTCGGTGCCCAGCCCGTGCATCCGCTGGTGATCAGGTAATACCGATCATTGTATTTGAATAATGCTGGAGCCTCCCTATGATTCCGAAATAGTAAAGAATCCTTCGCTGTTACATGGAGGTAATCATCCGTTAACTGTACCATGCGTAAAGCATAATTTTCGTCGGATGAATACACTTGGTACGCCTTCCCATCGGTATCCACAAATAAACTCATATCGCGTGACATATTGTTATTTGGCCTGAAACTATGGACAAACTGAAACGGCCCGCGAGGAGAATCACTTACTGCAACAGCCGCCCTGGCCGCAGCATAGCCCTGACCTTTCAATTCGAGATGGAACCACATGACATATTTTTTCAGTTGCTCCTGATAGATAACTTTTGGTCTTTCCATAATACAGCCCCAAGCAATATCACTTGTAGAATCTGCGCTCGGTGCTAGCGCCAATCCTTCAAACTTCCAGTGGTGCAAGTCATTGGACGAATACACATTGACTCCCTGAGATGCCGTGCCACCACGTTTCTCTCCATACCAATAGTATGTTCCATTCTGATGAAGTACGCCCCCGCCATGTGCATTGATCACATCACCGCTGTCGTCTGTCCATCTTTCACCTGGCTTGAAACTACTCACCTGAGCCGGTTTCACTTTTTGATAGACCCGTACATAATCAATTTCATATTTTGCGGGAAGTAATTTATGATCTATCGCGCCACCATTTGTACCGCCAAGTGCCAAATTTAACAGTAAGTAATGCGGTTGGGTAAATGGATTGAAGCCTGTACCATCCCGATTAACCAATTGGTCCATCGCAACGCGAAGCATCTCAATATCGTCCACATACAGGGCAATAGCATCTTCATCCCAAATCATTCGCCAAATATGAAACTGATCAGCCCAAGCTTTTCCACCAAGATCTTTAACTGCCCTGGTATGACCGAACCAATGGGCTTTCCAGCGTTGCTCAGTACCCGTTGCGATATTGGCCAATATATTGCCGCGGTAATATTCCATGATGTCGATTTCTCCATTCGATGGCCATTCTTTGGTCGTCCCTAAAGTCCAGAAAGCAGGCCAAAGACCGTCCCCAACAGGTATACGTGCCCGGATTTCAAAGATTCCGTATTTCCAGCTTTGCTTTCCTAACGTATTTATTGAAGCCGAAGTATACCTTATCTGCTTTCTGCTGTTAATCCAATCTTTACTGCCTTGAATAAAACCCAGATGCTCGCGATGTTCTTTTTTTGCTTCAATAATCAATAGGCCATTACGACAGAAAGCATTTTCCTTTTGATACCATTGTTCTTCGCGGTTACGTTTGAAACCTTCTTCGTAGCTCCACTTGGTTGTATCTAGCGTGCCTTGATAATCGAACTCATCCGACCAGACTAAGTTATACTCCTTTGGGATGGGTTTTTGGCTATATGCGGCAAAACAGCTTAAAAGCAGAATAAGACAGACAGATATAGGTGTTTTCATGATTTATTTTAAGTCTCTTTGAGCGAATAGTTATTGATTATTCGCAAACAAAAATATCCCCCTTTTTCTATCTAGACAAGGGGGATATTGAGTCAAAAAGAGGGATATATTCGTATTTATGTAATAATACGATGACACAAACACGATTTAGCTTTTCGAATTCCCAATTAGATTACAAACTCATTCCTAGAGTAAATGCTACCCCTTTAGATTCTAGATCCACATTTCCATACCCAATTCCCGTCAAAGGCATTTTAACAAATGGTTTCACGCCGATATTAATTTTATCGTTGATTTTCTTCTCAATAGAAACCGAAAAATCCGCGACACCAAAGATATGCTGGTTCTCGCCATTCACTTCATAGACGGCACTGTTTTGAGATCCGCTATAGCTCCCTCCGCCTTCATAATCGAAAGTGTACTTTTCCTTCAGCATAAAATAACTTGAAAGCCCTGCGCTCACATTAAATTTGACGTTTTTACTTTTAAGTACGGTGTAACTTGCTGTCAAGGGAACATCAAGAACATCACAAACGGCACTTACATTGCTGGGCAACTGAGCCATCTCCGGTGGATTTGATGGTGTATAAAACTTATATGCTGATTTATAATTCTTCTTAGCATAAGTCGCTCCCACAGAAACATGAAATCCTTTTGCGAGCGGATAGGAATAAGCCAAGCCGACATTTTCACTAAGGGAAGATTTCCCTGCTCCACGTACGCTTGTAAGATCTGGCCCAACGAGGAAACTAACAACCGACCGCTCCTCTTCCTTCCTCATGGCACCTATGGTTTCTTTAGGTTGATAAATAGCTGCCAAGCGCTCCCCTATCCCTTCAATCGGTTCTTCTTTTAAGTTGAAACTAGGTAATCTACGATGACTATATTCTATAGGAGGAATAGTAAATGTTGTTTCCTGTTTTCCATCCTGTATCCTTGTCAAATTTATATCGGCGACCTGCATCAAAAGAATATCCTGCAGTATTCTATTTTCACTTGGTACCGCTAAACCACTATTCATACCTGTATGCGGCTGAAATGCAACCCCACCTAAATCTTGTTCAGGTTCATGTCGCAAATTTCCCTGACGATGAATAGTTCCATTTTCCAGCCCTTCTTTTTCAGACAAAATATTGGCTTCATTGATTTCATTCAGCACTTCGTTAGACTTAAGTAATTGGTCATTCCAGATAAAAAAAGCTATTAAAACTGCTGCAACTGTGGTCGCTAATGTTATTAAAAGTACAATCTTTCTTTTCTTTAAACGATTTGACTGATTCAACCGTGATTCTATATTTTGCCAATGTGATTCATCAAACTCAAAATGAACATCATTTAGGCCGTCTTTGAAAATTTCATCAATCTTATTTTTATCCTTTTCCATCATGCTTTCTTTTGAGTTTTACCAAATTTTACCCCTTGAACTTCCATTATTTGTACAAGTCGCCCGCGTGCTTTATGTAAATTAGATTTTGATGTTCCAATAGCAATACCCAGCATGCCACTAATTTCCTCATGTCCATAACCATCTATTGCGTAGAGGTTGAACACCGTTCTGTACGCCGGTGGAAGCTGCTGTACCATCGCCAATAGGTCTTCATAGTTTAACTTTTGAGTAATGCTATCATCTTCCACAATAGCGTGCTCATACAAGGATACATCAAGTAGGAAGCCCTGTTTAATCTTTGCGCGGTAAAAATCAATTGCAGTATTCGTCATGATTTTTTTGATCCATATGGAAAAAGGCTTCTGAAAATCATATTTACCAATATTTTTAAAAACCTTAAAAAAACCTTCATTTAAAATACTTAGTGCATCTTCTCTGTTATTAGCGTAGCGCAGACATATACCTAAAGACATCGCATAGTAAATGGTATAAAGATCTTTCTGAGCTCTCCGGTCCTCATCAATACATCCTTTAATAATATGGATAGATTTTTCGTCAACTTCTGTTATCGCCACTCGATATTGCTTCTTTCTTTTGATAAATATAGTATTAAGTCTAATACGAACGGATTATAAGAAAGGTTGCCTGCAAAAAATATTTTTTTTGAATCAATTTCAAAGCAACCTTTCTTTTGAAATGATCGTAATATCAACAGATTATTTAAAAAAAGGCACTCATATGAAAGTAACAAAAAAACACGTAAAGCTAGTCTTTCTCGGTCTATTGACCTTAACAATGTTTTCTGCATGTTCAAAAAACGATGCAGCTCCTGACAATGTAGAAAATAAAAATAGGGGTATACAAATATCTGCCAATACCCAGTTTGGTAATATCCTGACCGATGCAAACAGTAGAACACTGTACTTTTTCTCCAATGATACAAAAGGAATCTCTACCTGTAATGGCAATTGTTTGGCAACTTGGCCAGTTTACCACAGTAACGAAACAAGTACGGATGTAAAAATTGATAAAAGCCTGATGGGTGAAATCACACGCGAAGATGGTTCCAAGCAAAGTACATTTAAAGGCTGGCCGCTTTATTACTATGCAGGCGATGGTCAATCTGGTCAGGTGAAAGGGGATGCTATAAATAAAATATGGTATGTAGCCAAACCCGACTATTTACTTATGGTTGCCAATGCCCAACTCATCGGACACGACGGTAAAAACTATTTAGGTGATTATACCGAAGGAATAGCAAAAACAATGTATCTAACAGATGATACAGGTAGAACACTGTATGCCTTTAAGCCTGATAAATTTAATAAAAACAATTATACTGCCGCAGATTTCAGCAATGATCCGATCTGGCCAATTTTTCAAAAAGAAACAGGAGCCCTTCCTTCGCTTATTCGTACAACTGATATCGCCGTAATTAGCGTCTATGGAAAGAAACAGTTGACTTTCAAAGGATGGCCCTTATATTACTTCGGTCAGGATATACAACATGGAGACAATAAAGGAATAAGTTTCCCACGTGTTGGTGTTTGGCCGATCGTAAATGACGATACAACCGTTGCTCCTGCAAACTAAATCTATACTAACGATTCAAACATATGGCAAAAACACACAAAACAGCAATTCCTTGCCTCATAGCATATCATCACTTCGTCATTTCGCTCTTAACCATATCGGCTCTCACTTTCTCCGCCTGTACGAAAAAGCAGGCGCAGGAACTTACGACCAATCCAGATAACGGTACTGAAACGGTGACAGCCGAGAATGTATCGTATACGAATTTTTCTAAAGCTCTTTTCGAAAGCAAATGTAGTTCATGCCACGGAACAGGACGTTCGGCTAGCGGACGATGGACATTTAATGGCTATACTTCCGTAAAAGACAACATCGCAAGAATTAACAACGCTGTACTGGTCACCAAATCCATGCCGATAGGCGGGGCGCTAACTGCAAAAGAAATAGAACTGCTTGATGCATGGATAAAGAGAAATTCACCTGAAAATTAATGATATCAATATGAAAAAAATTAACATTTACATGGTGCTCTTCATGATGCTTATCAGCGTGGGGACATTTGCTCAACAAAAGACCTACCTTGTTTCAAAAGAAAACAGCATTACCTTTTTTAGTAGCGCCCCTTTAGAGAACATTGAAGCTAAAAGTACATTAGGCGCTTCGGCTATAAACCTTCAAACCGGAGACATCATTTTTAGAGTAAAAAATACATCTTTTCAATTTGACAAAAAGCTGATGCAGGAGCATTTCAATGAAAACTACATGGAAAGTGACAAATATCCCCTATCAGAATTTAAAGGCAAAGTCGAAAATGCGGACAAATTAACAAAAGACGGTAATTATACGCTTAACGTAACAGGAACACTTCAGGTTCATGGAGTTACCAAATCCTACAGCACAAAGGTCGAGTGTACCGTAAAAAATGGAACGATAAGGGCTATTTCAAATTTTCAAGTAAGACTTGCAGATCACAAAATAACAATTCCATCGATCGTTGGAAAAAAGATTGCTGAAGTCGTCAAAATAACCATTGATGCGACCTACAAACCCTAAAAATTCGATTGCATTTCAAATGAAAAAAACGCTACTTATACTCTTGTGCTTAACTTCTGCAACATCATATGCCCAGGAAGACCTTGAGAAATTGATTCATATCGATACACCGAAAAATGAAAAGGTCACAGCAACCTTTAAATCCGGCAACCTGATCAATCTTAAAACTACAGAGACTATTCATCGAAATGAGATGGACTTTCGAGTAGATCACCGTTTTGGTGATATCGCGGGCAGTGCAGGCGGTGGGAAAAATTTCTTTGGTCTGGATAATTCTACAGACATCCGTATAGGATTTGATTATGGCCTCTTAGATAATCTAAATATCGGAATTGCCCGCGCGAAGGGTGCGACCGACGTTAGACAACTCTTTGAGGGCAATCTGAAATACCGATTTATCGACCAAACAGTAGATAATAGTGTCCCTATTTCCGTAGCTCTTTTTGCAAGCACTACCCTATCTGCAATGGAGGCAAGTACTGATAAAGCTTCGGCTGCAAGCTTTGATACCTTCAGTGACCGATTAAGTTATGTAACGCAAGTCATTATTGCTCGAAAATTCAGTTCAAATCTATCGCTCGTTTTGGTACCGTCCTATCTTCACCGCAACTATACCGCACATAATGATCAAAATGATTTGTTTGCACTTGGAATTGGTGGACGGGCGAAAGTCAGCAATCGGGTCGCATTAGTGGCGGACTATACATTACCTTTCCGAAAATCATCAAATAAAAAATACCGTGAAGATTTAAGTGGGCAGCGTTACTATAATGCCTTAGGGATAGGTATTGAAATGGATACTGGTGGACATATATTCCATCTAAATTTCACAAATGCGACGGCAATTCAAGAATCTCAGTTTATTAGCAAAACAAATAGCTCTTGGGCTAAGGGACAATTCCGCTGGGGATTCAGCATCGCTAGACGTTTCAACTTCAATAAAAAATGACAGTTAAAAACCTGAATTAAAAACCATTAAAAACAATAATACGCTTGGTAAATTAAAAATTAAAAAGCTAAAAAACAGATAAGCATCTACCTTTTCTAATGAGCACGTTGAAAAAAAATTCCCCAACAGATTCTACACCTGTGGGGAATTTTACTATTACACAATATTAACCCTATAAGTCATTTAACCAAGTATTTACCTCGTCTTGTGTTTTTCCCGTCTTCTTCTGAAGTTTACCTACTAATTCGTCTTCCTTGCCTTCTGCATACATCAGATCATCATCTGTAAGGTCTGCATATTGTTGTTTTACCTTGCCTTTGATCTCATTCCAACGGCCTTTCCATGTTAAATCACTCATAATTATTCTCCTTTCATTAGTTATTAATAGAACAGTTTTAATCAAATAATCGTTTTGATTTTTTTTAATCTTAATCGTTATACCAGCACTTCTTTGTCCTGCTATTATTATTTTCGGTTACAATTAGCGGTCCAAGCTTTTCCGTCTTTTGTGTAGCCAATTGTTAATTTTCCAGCATCAATACGAATAACTCCCGTACCAGCCGAACCAATATTGATTAAGACATTATTCTTTTTCTCAAAATCTACCCCATTAAGATTAGGAATACCATTTCCGAAAGCAAAATTATAGGTATCGCCGGCTTTTGTTACCGTAACTGTCCCTTCTGCCGCTGCAACATCATTATCATTGTTGTTTAAATCATCAAAAGAGATTGTACCTTCGTATTTCCCAATAAAAAGATCATTGTCTGCCGGATCATCATCTTTGCTACATGCCGTAAAACCCACTAATACAGTTAAAATAAGCATACCTAGTCCCAATGTTTGAATTAATTTTTTCATACGTCAAATGTGTTATTGTAAATATTCTATTTTATTATAACAGGGTAAAATTCAAACTTTATGCCATCCCACTTTCGCATCATCAACATCCGTATCAAATTCCTAATAAGAGGTATAAATACCGTATTAGAGTATTTATATCATTTTTAAGACAAGTTTAGCTGGCATAACATCTTACTCATAGATGCAATGACGCAAGATTTTGTAAACTTTAGGTTATCAGTAGTTTTCAGTTTTAAAAGGTAAGATCGCCGGCAAAATATTTCTGAAAAAACTTGGATCGAAAGCCCATTATCGCTAACTTCATTTATCCCAAGCCTACACTATGGAAATCAATCATGCGCTTAATGTCCGAAGATTTGAAGATTACTTTGACTTATGGAGTTCCAAAGTATACCAATATGCCGTCCATAAAACCAAATCTTCTTATCTAGCGGAAGAAACTGTACAACGTGTATTTATCAAGCTCTGGAAAAATATGCGAGATAAAACGATCGATGCCACCATAGAATCCCAGATTTTCTGTATCACCCGAACGGTGGTGATCGATCTGGTCAAGGCAGAGTATAACCGAAAGAAACTTCTGGATCACGATCAGACTTTAGTGTTGCGCCATAGCCCTCAGGATGATTTTTATGCCAAACAGCTTACATCCACACTTCATGAAATTGTTGATAAACTACCGGAGAAACGCAAGGAGATTTTTATGTTAAGCCGGTTTTCTAATCTTTCGCATAAGGAAATTGCGAACAAGCTGACCATATCGACGAAAACTGTGGAGAACCAACTGACACTAGCACTAAAAACCATTCGAAAGGCTTTACTGTTCAGTATGCTGGTGCAAATTATTTTTTAATTTCTTTGGGGGCTAGCTCATTTTCGATCGTAATCTTTATACATGAAGATTACAAAAACACTCATCGACAAATACCTAAGCGGTAAAGCCAGTGCGGAAGAAATTGCCGCAGTAGAAAATGCGCTGGCCAATAACGAGTTTTATTGGGAGGATTTTATGCCGGAAACGGAATGGCAAGGATATGAGATGGATTCGGATTTTAAAAACCAAAAGGAAATAAAAGCGCATATTTTCCAACAAATAGGGCAAAAAAATAAGAATCGTTTGGGCTGGTTAAAATATGCGGCTATTATCTTCTTCATCGGAATCGGAGCTTGGCTGGGATTAATCCAAATCGACTCTACTAAACATACCACCACATACCGTAGCGCAAAGAAAGTCCAGCCCACATCACAGGAGCAACCAAGTAATTTATATTATATCAATTCAGGTAATACCATTCAACAAGTTTCCGTTCCAGACGGTTCTACGATCGATCTATACCCCAATTCCGAAGTAAAATTCAGTTCAGATTTCACATCCATTAGCGCACGTAACATCCAATTAAAGGGTAAAGCCAAATTTACGGTAGCAAAGGATAAGACAAAGCCTTTTCACGTTCATACGGCAGATTTGATAACAACCGCACTTGGCACTGTTTTCAGTGTGGAAGAAGGAGGTAGCGCAGTTACAAAAATAAAACTCTATGAAGGCCGTATTGAAGTCAAAAGCAATCAGCATGCTGAAAACAAACAGGCCCTACATCTACAATTTCAACCCAACGAAGAAATCAGCATTGATCGTAAGCTACAACAGATCATTGCCGAAACCCGAGTCAATACTTCTCCATCCAGCAAAAGGGGGGCATTCTTAAAAACTAGCGGACAACTGATCTTTAAAAACCTCCCATTGCAAGATGTACTTCACATCATCAGTCATAATTATGGCCTTAAACTAAGCGTTGAACCGAAAGATATACGAGATAAATACTATAGTGGATCGTATAAAAATACAGCATCTGCATACGTCAACATGCTAGCTGATATCCAAGCACTGCATAAAATAACCATTCATGTACAAACCGAATAACATTCACTCACATAACCCACAAATTATGCACAATTATTTACCTTCCAAGCATAGTATCCTGACTATGCTATTGTTGAGATCCAACATTCGAGCCGACGTAAACTGGGCACTGCGTCTTGGCGTTATGGGGCTTTTGTCAACAAGCTATCTTCTTGCTAACGCCCAACAAAATGCCACCATTAACGGAGTAATCAAAGATGAAACAGGAAAGCCCATCCCCTCGGCAACGGTTACCCTACGTAATGTGACGAGCGGATTGAAAAAAACAACAACCAGCAGACAAGACGGAACCTTTTCACTGGACCAGATTCCCGCTGGACAGGGCTACCAGATCAGCGTATCTTCCATTGGTTTTAAGAGCAAAGAACTGGTGGATTACACCATTACCGACAGAGACAAACTAGCGATCAATATCAGTTTGGAATCGAGCGCGCAAAACTTACAGGAAGTTGTCGTTACAGCGCTTGGTATTAAACGCGAAAAAAAAGCGCTCGGTTATACGGTCGCTGAACTCAAAGGTGACGAGCTGACGCAGGGTAAGGAAACCAATGTGGCTAATGCCCTATCGGGTAAAGTTGCCGGCGTGCAGGTAAGCCGTGCGGCATCTGGTGCCGGAGGTTCATCCAAGGTCGTGATACGTGGTAACAACTCACTTATCGGTAATAGCCAGCCGCTCTATGTTGTTGATGGCGTACCAATTGATAATCAAAATATTTCATCTCCAAACCAATCTGGGGGAACCGATTATGGCGACGGAATCGGAAACATCAATCCCGAAGACATCGAAACGATGTCGGTATTAAAAGGCCCGAATGCGGCCGCACTTTATGGACAAAGAGGAAGTAATGGCGTTATCTTAATTACAACTAAATCTGGTAAAGCTGGTAAGGCCCGTTTCAGCTATGGTACAGATTTTTCATTGGGCAATGGGCTGGTCATACCTGATTTTCAAAATGTCTATGGACAAGGATTGAACGGAACATTTACACATTTCAGAAAAGATGACGGCACCATTGTTTCGATGAGCGAAGCGCTGAAAAATGGTTACAGCGGTATGCCTAAAATGAGTGCAGGACGTGACCGTACGACACGGGCAAGCTGGGGTGCAAAAATGGAAGGCCAGACTTATGAAGATGCTTATGGCAACATCTTACAGTTAACACCAAAACCAGACACCTACTCGTCGTTTTTTCAAACGGAGAAACAGTTTGTCAACAACCTAAGTATCGATGGCGGAACCGACAAAGTAAACTACCGTTTTTCATTTGCCAATACAGATGTAAAGGGTTATATCCCAACGAATACGCTGAAGAGAAACAATTTCGGTTTGCGCACGCAAGCCAAAATAACCGATAAATTTCATATCGACATCAAGGCGAACTATATTGCACAAAAGGGACAAAACCGACCTACGTTGGCCGATGCGGCAGACAATCCTGCCTACCTATTTATCAGCCAGCCGCGAAGCCTGGGCAACGACATCATGGCACAGTATAAATGGACCGCACAGGAGATCAGCAGACAGCTCGGATTTTCGGGATTGACGGAAGGATTGGAGAAAACATATGCCACCAATAGTTCCACAGCCAACCCCTTTTGGACCACTCATGAAAACCATAATGAAGATCGTCGGGACCGCATCATAGGATTGCTCCGTCTGAGTTACGACTTTGCACCTTGGCTTAAGGTTACAGCGACCGGGGGTACGGACTTCTATACCGACCAACGGTTTCGCTACCGTCCAATAAACACCTACCAAAGCTTGAACCGAAAAGGTGATATTCGCGAAGAGGTCATCAGAGCGCGCGAAGACAATTTTGACGTCCTCGCTAGCTCCAACTTCAAATTGACCGACGACTTTAAACTCAGTGCCAACTTAGGGGCTAGCCATCAAAGCCGGTATTTGCGTATGACAGGAAATTCAGGTAATCAATTTATTGTTCCCAATCTCTTTGTCATCAATAACACTACTACAAATAGTTACATATTTGACCTGATCGAGTCCAAGATTAATTCGGCTTATCTATCGGGCCAGTTCAGTTACAAAGACTATTGGTTTGTCGATTTCTCTGCCCGTAACGACTGGTCTTCGACCCTGTCAAAGGAAAACAATTCGTTCTTCTACCCGAGTGTAAGTTCCAGTTTGGTCTTATCGGATGCTTTCAAATGGCAATCTGACGCACTGTCGTTCGCCAAAATCAGAGCTTCATGGGCCCAGGCCGGTAGTTCAGGAAACCCCTATCAGCTGACAGGAGCATATAGCCTCAATCAGTATACCCATGGTGGTATACCGATGGCTTCTTATACCGAAATTATTCCTGATCCGAATTTGAAAAACGAATTGACCACGTCTATCGAAGCTGGGGCAGATCTGAGATTCCTAAAAAACAGACTTTCTTTCTCCTTCACCTACTATCAGGCCAAGACAAAGAATCAGATTTTGGACGTACCAATCGCTCCTTCTAGTCTCTATGTAAAAAACAGGATCAACGCTGGAGAAATTAGCAACAGAGGTATCGAATTTGTCTTGGGAGCAACACCGATCAAAAGCGAATCGGGTTTTGAATGGAATACCACCTTCAATTACAACCGCAACCGGAATAAAGTTGAATCACTCTATCCCGGTGTAGAAAGCTTTTTACTCGCTACAGACCGCGGGATAAATGTGGTTGCAGAAGTCGGAAAACCATTTGGCCAGCTCATTGGGACACAGTTTGCCTGGATCAAAGATGAGCAAGGAAATAGGTTGATCGACCCTACCACTGGACTCCCTTTGCGCACAGCCGGACGTGTAGAAACCGATCTTGGAAATGCGCAACCCGACTGGTTGGGAGGTTTTGCCAATACAGTTAAATATAAAGGTTTCAACCTCTACGCGCTTGTCGATATCCGTCAGGGCGGCGTGATCTTCTCCCAGTCGAACCGCGAACAGATTATTTATGGTACTTCAACGAAGACCCTAGAAGGACGAGATGGCACCTACATTGCCGAGGGGATGGTCGGACAAAAAGATGGATCAGGAAACTGGACAAGTACAGGAACAAAAAACAGCAAGCAGGTTGCCGCGCAAGATTACTGGAACATGGTAGCCAGTGATAAAGAAGTTATGGTCTCTGAAGAGATGATCAATGATATGAGTTATATTGCCATGCGCGAAATCAGTCTCTCCTATTCTTTCCCTAAAAAGCTGATGCCACATAAACTTGTTAACTCCCTAAAGTTGGGCGTCTATGGACGTAACCTATTTTATTTTCAACGGAAAACGGATGGATTTTCACCAGAAGCTTCTGCTTTCAATGTAAACAATAGCTCGATTGGTATCGAATCAACTTCACTTCCAATGATGCGCACATTCGGTATTAACCTCACTGTTGGATTGTAAACCTATTATCATGAAAAAGAAACTATTTAAAAATACATTCATCGTCGGACTTATTTCTGTGGCAGGACTAGGATCCTGTACCAAAGATTTCGAACGAATCAATACACCACCAACATCGGTCACCACTGTAGATCCTTCCTTACTCTTAGCCCGTATTCTACGTGATGGAACTTTTCAGGAATCTGGGGAACTACCCAACAACAAGTTTGGCTCTTGGATCCAACATTGGGCTGGGGGACCGGTAGTACCCGTTTCTCGATATTTTGAAGGACCTGAAAATCTGATCTGGTCGCAGCACTACACCTTGCTCCGCAATATCGTTCAGATCAAACAGGAATTGAGCGACAAGGAAGACAATGCAGAAGGGAGAAGTAAACTGGCCATTGCCGAGCTTTATGAAGCATACCTCTATCAGCGCCTTACAGATTTGTTTGGTGACATCCCCTACTCCGAGATCACAAAATCCAATAAGGAAATTAATCGTACCCCAAAATTTGACAAACAAGAAGAGATCTATCCGGCACTGGTTCAAAAGGTCGATGCAGCTATGGCAAGGCTTACGACCGGCGACCAGTCTTACGGCTCTTCAGATTTCTTTTACAAAGGCAGTATTGATAAATGGAAAAAATTTGGCAATTCGCTCAAATTAAAGCTCGGCATGCGCATGCGGTACGCCAATCCTTCTTTGGCCCAGAAAACGGTTACCGAAGCCATGACTTCTGCTACAGGTCTATTCTCCAGCAACAGTGATAATGCCGCGGTACCGACCTACAACGATGCTCAGGCTGAAAACCAGAACCCGATTTTACGTCAAATGACTACCGGAAGTGCCGATCTACGTTATTTGGCGAATACGCTGGTTGACAAGCTCAAAGAATACAATGACCCAAGGCTTCCTTTACTTGCCGAGCCTGTCAATTTTAATGGTACAGCAACATACCAGGGTATTGGCGTTGCGTTAACGGATAATCAGTTGTCACAGTTGATTCGTGCCAACTATTCCACGGCCAACAAATCAACGTGGTTTAGTCTCACCTTTGCACCGATCCCAAGCTATGCGTTTACGTATTCGGATATCTGTTTTTACAAAGCCGAAGCTGCACTGCTTGGCTGGGGTGCTACACCTGCCAATGCCCAGACGTTCTTTACAGAAGGGGTCAAAGCTGCGCTGGCACTTCCACCATACAATATGACGGCAATCCCCTCTGCATATGAACCTGTGCTCAATCTAAGCAGCTTGACAGACGAACAGAAAATGGAGAAAATAGCGACACAAAAATGGATTCACCTCTTTGGCCGGGACATGGAAGCCTTTGCCGAATGGCGACGTACGGGATATCCTCGATTAACCCCCGGTCCTAACCCAGGTTCCACCAACGGACAAATACCGCGTAGAGCTATTTATTCCAGTGAAGAGACTGAGTTAAACGCAGCAAATTTAAAAGAGGCTGCAGCACGTATGACAAATGGTGACTCTTTCCTATCCAAAGTCTGGTGGGACAAAAAATAATACAATATATCAATGGGGCTGCCCAATTTTGGACAGCCCCTCTCGTTACCGATTTAAAGCATAGGTAGCACAGCAGTTTTTTAGATAAATTTTCAAAACGATAGACTTAGTTCTTTACACAATGATTATATTATGTTTGCACCGAAATAGCGACATTATTAAACAAACATAATCCATCAATACACTGTAAGATTCAATATAATGATTAACTTAAAACCCCTTGTTCAGCAAGACGTATCACCATTTTATGAATGGATCAATGATGACATTTCGATAAAATATTCCCTTTCTGTATTCCAATCCATGCACTCAAAGTGGGAGATCGATGCTTGGTTTTTAACTGTTGTCAATGATCTAAAAAATTTTAATCGTGGAATTTTCTTAAACGATACAAACAAATTGATTGGATATGCTGGCATTTGTAATATTTCAAAGCCAAACAGATCAGGAGAATATTTTATTTTCATCGGAGATCGTCAACATTGGGGTAAAGGGATAGGATCTCAAGTTACCAAATTACTTCTCGCTATTGGATTTGAAAAATTAGGGCTCAATAGAATTATGCTTACCGTATCCGAGCCAAATTATGCGGCGATTAAAGCGTATGAAAACGCTGGATTTAAACTTGAAGGTAGAATGCGTGAAGCCTGCTTTAGGGATAACCAATTTCACGACAAGTTGCTGATGTCAATTTTAAAAGATGAATGGTTTGAAAAAAGAAAACGAATAGAAAATTAATATAATTAGTGCAAGCTCATTACAACTTCGAAAAGTGCGTCGAAATTTATCGCTAAATCTAGATAGCAGTAAAAAACAACAGAAACCCTCCCAGAAGGGATTACCGATGTCAATTTAATAAAGAGACTACTTCTTTTTTAGGATTCCCTGAGCAACTCCTGCATCAATCAGCTTCTCTGCATATGCCCAAAGCGCAGTAGAGCCATCTTTGATGACAGATTTCTTGGCAAAGACCTTTTCATAACTTACGCCGGGCTCGTTCCAAGTTCCACCATTATTGGAACTGTTCTGCAAAAGGGGTTCCAAACGATCCATTGCACGCGCAAACTTAGCCTCCTCCGTCTGTCCCAACTCAAACTCCTCCCAGAGTGTAATTAGTTCATCTGCCTGATCTTTCGGTAAAATCCCGAAAATCCGCCCTGCTGCCAAGCGTTCTAAATCAGTGTTGGTATGATTTCTTTCCAAATCATAGATAAAAGTATCTCCAGCATCAATCTCTACAATATCATGAATCAACACCATTTTGACAACTTTTAATAGGTCTATTGATTCATCTGCGTATTCTAAAAGTGTTAGCGCCATCATTGCAAGGTGCCAACTGTGCTCAGCATCATTTTCATGCCGGTCGCTATGAAAAAGCTTTGTTTTTCGTTGTATATATTTAATCTTATCAATCTCTTTAATAAACTCGATTTGTTTTAATAATCTATCCGAAATTTCCATACTATGAAAACAATATAATTGAATAATATACAAATTTACTATTTTTCGTATATAGCCTATTTATCCGCTATCATTTCGATCAGAATGATAGATTATTGACACCGCCCCGACAATAGGCATCCCAAAAATAACCACAACATTTATTAATTTTGATAGACATCGAATTCCATTGTGGTTTATGAAAAAAATAGGCTTTTTATCGTTTGGACATTGGTCCAAACATCCCGCATATCGTACGCAGACAGCAAGTGACACCTTGCTGCAATCGATAGATTTAGCTGTAGCTGCAGAGGAAATAGGCATAGATGGAGCTTATTTTCGCGTACACCATTTTGCAAATCAGCTGGCATCTCCCTTTCCTTTACTCGCGGCTATTGGAGCCAAAACCTCTAACATCGAAATCGGCACAGGTGTGATCGACATGCGCTATGAAAATCCGCTCTATATGGTGGAAGACGCCGGCGCTGCAGATTTAATTGCTGGAGGCAGATTGCAGCTAGGAATCAGCAGAGGTTCCCCAGAGCAAGTAATTGATGGCTGGCGCTATTTTGGTTACAATCTAGGCGAAAATGAAACCGACGCAGATATGGGAAGGCAGAAAGCGTTGGCATTTTTGGAAAAACTTAACGGTATCGGTTTTGCTGAGCCGAATCCTTATCCGATGTTTCCAAACCCACCGGGCCTACTCAGGCTTGAACCCTATTCAGATGGCTTAAGGGATCGTGTGTGGTGGGGAGCAGCGTCCAATTCAACAGCCGTATGGGCTGCGCAAAATAAAATGCATCTTCAAAGCTCAACCTTAAAATATGATGAAAATGGTAAGCCTTTTCATATTCAGCAGGCCGAACAAATCCGCTTATACAAAGAGGCGTGGAAGGAAGCTGGACATGCCGGCGAGCCCCGGGTATCTGTTAGCAGGTCCATCTTTGCATTGGTCAACGATTTGGATCACTACTATTTCGGGCAGGCGGCGGATAAAAAAGATAAGATAGGAATGATCGAAACAGATCGACGGGCGATTTTTGGAAGAAGCTATGCCGCCGAGCCAGATCAACTTATAAAAGAATTAGCGCAAGATGAAGCCATCCAAGAAGCCGACACATTACTCTTAACCATTCCAAATACGTTAGGAGTAGACTATAACATTCATATCCTTTCGGCTATATTGAAATATGTCGCGCCCGAACTCGGCTGGCGTTAACTTTTCTGAACTCATGATAAAGAATATTCGGTACAAAACAAAAATTGCTGTAATAGGTGCGGGACAAGCTGGGCTTTCCGCTGCATATCATTTAAAAAGAATGGGACTTACAATCGGGAAAGACTTTATGATCTTAGATGAAGCCCCTAGCCCAGGTGGGGCCTGGCAATTCCGTTGGGATTCGCTCACCTTAAGCACTGTTAATAAAATACACGATTTGCCTGGTATGTCGTTTGAAGAAACGCTATCCACAAGTGACACGGAGGTCCGAGCAAACACTGCCGTTCCCCATTATTTTGAGCTTTATGAGAAGAAATTTGAGCTTCAGGTATATCGGCCAGTTAAAGTAGACAAAGTCTATGCACACCATAATCGTTTTCACATCGACACAAATAACGAGCTTTTCTCAGCTCTAGGCATTATAAACGCTACAGGTACATGGGAAAACCCATACATTCCGGACTATCCCGGCGCAGCTTTATTTCAGGGAGAACAACTTCATACAAAGGATTTTAAAACTGCAGACTATTTTATCGGGAAACATGTGATTGTTGTTGGGGGCGGCATTTCAGCCATTCAATTACTGGACCAAATCTCCCAAATAACGACAACGACCTGGGTTACACGTCGCCCACCTTTGTTTAGAGAAGGCCCCTTCGATGATATGGCAGGTCATCATGCTGTTGCGATGGTGGAAGAGCGTGTAAGACAAGGACTACCGCCTTTGTCTGTAGTGGCGGTGACAGGCCTTCCCTATACTAGTGAAATCCAAAAGATGGAACAGCGTGGAGTTCTTAAACGTTTTCCGATGTTTAAGGAAATAACAGAAAAGGGAATCAAATGGGACAACGGAAAAGAGCAAAAAGCAGATGTAATTCTTTGGAATACGGGCTTCAAAAGCTCATTGAGCCATCTCGATGCCGTTCTGCCAAAAGAAGTCCAAGGCGGAATCCAAATGACAGGCAGACTCGCTACCATGGTAGCTAAAGAGCCCAGAATTCACCTCGTGGGTTATGGCCCATCAGCATCCACTATTGGCGCAAACCGAGCCGGAAGTGCCGCAGCCAAAGAATTGCTAAACACGCTTTCAGACGTCGGCCACAGTCTGACCATGTAGAGAGAAACAAACTAAACTGGCAAATCAATGCAGAGCGCAGCAATGGAATAGCAATCTAGCATTTAATCAAAGTTATTCACCACGGTAACAAATCCTCAAAATATTAATTGTCAACAGCTAACTAAACCAAAAACCCTATAGACTTTCTATAAGGACTAACCATCAATCGATTTGTACACGTACCTTCATTTCCAAACGAAAAAAAGCTCTGTGGATGCGAATTTAAATTCATTCCTTACGAATTTAAATCATACCTTAAGATATATTTATCCATGCATTACTTTTATACAAAATAATAAAGAGAACCCTACTGAATGAAAGCTAAAGCTAGGAGGAATGGAGTGGACAATATTGAATCATCAAACCTTCCTACATCATATATATAGTGCTATTCAGTATGGCTAAGCGGACTAATAACAATGTATTCAATTAATAGATTTTTATCATGAAAACAAAACATTTATTTTCAGCATTATTGTTAACATCTTGTAGCTTAACACTATTTACATCTTGTAATGGCGACTCTGTCGATACGGTAAAAGCTATTGAATCTAACTACGACAACCAAGACAAGACCATTGCGTTAGTTGGAGAATTTGATGCACCGTCTTTCACCTTTTCATCTGGCAAATCGAAAACGATGGAAATGAATTTTGTTGTTAAATCTCATGCTTTCAGTTCAGAAAAATTTACAGTAATCAATGTGATTTTACCTGTTGGCACAGAAAAGAATAGTGTATTATTTGATATCCCTGCGGACCAAAAAAATTATACGCTCAAGAACTTCTATGTATTTGACGACAATGGAGAGAAAATCAATCTAGATTCGCATACAACATTTAAAATGAAAGGTACAGTACGTTACAGCGAATTAGAGAAGCCAGAAAATGAGCGAGAAAAGGACAACTTTAATTATAAAATAACCGACGTTAGTTTTGTCAAAAATTAAAAATGATAGCCGCTATAATCCAAAAGATAAGCTCATTTTATCAATCGAAAACATAAGCAACCTAAACTTAATAACGGTCTTCTATTTGAATTGAACGCTACGGGCAGGCTTGAATAATGAGCAACCTATATCCTTGCTATGCTAACGGTCTATCCGGATGCATGTATATATACTAGAAGCGCCAAAATAGCACACAGCAACATGACCGTAAACGTTCAATTTAAAACCAAATATAGAAATTAAAACTAACATAATTAGTTTTAATTTCTATATTTTTTAGCAACTCAATTTAAAATGCCCATATACTTTAAAGTCAAGAAAACACCTAAAAAACTAATGCACTTATAAAGAGCGGCTAATATCTACAACGTTGAAAATTTGGTCAACGTCATCCAGACTTACATCAAAATCAGGATATCTTTTTTTATCCGAGTTAAGTGATCTAAGCGTAAGAATTCCGTTGTTTACATTGTGATGAGCGATTTCTTTTATAATAACACCCTCAAACTTATGCACTATTACCCAATAACGATATTTATGTGTATGAAATTTGGATTGCCATAACTCTGGCTTTATCAAACGCCCCGTAACAATATCGCCATCCAATACACTTGCATCCGTACCATCGGTCATACTGTCACCACTAACTTGAAAAGAACGATAAGCTCCCTTATGAAACTCATTGACTGTAATAAAATGGGCAGGTAAGTCGTCCATATATTCGGGATCGGAAAAGCCCGATAAATAACCGGCTTTCGCTTTCTCAGTAACAAGTTTTGTCTGCATCAAATATCTTCCAGGGGAAACTTCAAAAAATATATTGTTCTTGTTTTCATCGATAAACTTAATATCGTCCGAAAAGTACCCTATTGATTTTCCATTTCCCACACTGACCATCGCCATAGTGTCAGACTGAACTGGAGCGACAGTCGCTAGCCTATCCCCTTTTCCATACAACAGCCAGTCATATTGAACATGCGGAAAAGCCTTCTGAATTCGTGTTTTCATCGTAAGCCCAATAGGATACTCACCTTTTTTAATACGCGAATAGACCTGTTCGCGGACACCTAATAACGACGCAAATTCACGGTTTGTAACACGCATTTCCAGGCGCAAAACTTCAAAATTATTATTTGAATAAGTCTCCATAGTTGATACTGTACTTAAGAAATGTTACACAAAAACATAACATTCTGACACAAAGTTACACAACTTATCAAACCTAAACAAACAGAACAATTAAAAAAAATAAAAACAACTGATTATAAGACTATTAGAACTAAACAAATAAGTTTATTATTTTTCAATAATATGAAAATTTATCAAAAAAAAACACCCAATGATTAACAATTTAGTTTAACTTTGTTTAACAAATAAATTGATTAGCGGCTAATATACAGATGTTAATAAGCCGCGCAAATAAAATAAGATTTTAAGAACAGAAGCAACACTATATTTAACACGTAAAAAATAGCTCACAACACATGAACACATTATATTATTCATTTATGATGAGTTTCTTAAAGGAAAACCATCCCGAAATACTAAAATCCATTGATAAGATTTATGAACCTGATCTTTCTAAAATCAGTAAAGTGATAGACTGCTATTGCAAAATCGCAGGCATCCCAATTCAACAAATCATGGGAGAATATATCAATTATAGCGATATTCAGCATCGTTACAAAGCTATAGCGGTTGTTTTACGCATTTTTCAACCTGAAAAATTAACTAATCTAAAAACAAAGGTTAAAAGCACCATTTATAAAGAATTAGGACCGTGTTTGAAAATAAATAATGACATTTTACAGAAATCCATCATCTGCGCATGCAACCAATTTGATCTTTACCGGGACTTCAAAATGGAGATCAAGCAGATTGCCAATTATTACCTTATTGATGCGCGTTTCAATAAAGACTATTGATTTATTTCACGTCCATCTTAAACTTATTGATAAAATTCGTCTTCTTCTTATTGAACCATATAGATAGTCCTTGATAAAAAATACTCAAGGACTATTCTTTGGATGTAGATTCAAACAACTTATTCATTGCCTGTACTAAGTTTTGCTTTTTTGATCTGCTTTAATTCCATTTGTAACTTATTGTAAAGTATCATGAGGTCATCATATTTTTTTTGCAAATCGGCTAATGTCCTTATGCACGCCATACGTTCATCATTTGCTAGACGTAGCGCTTCATTAAGATCTTCAATAATCGCGCGAAGTTGCTCAATATCCTTCGCTAATCTATTCGAATATCCTTCCCATTTCTCGATCACCTTTCCAGCATTTTCAACATTTGTAGCTTCCACTTGAGCTTGCTCTTTGGGCTTTCCGACGAAATATCCTCCAACAGCAGTAGCCACGGGGATAATCAATTTTTCCAAAATTTCAAGTAAGTCCATTCCAGCCCCCTTTTATTAATGATTTAAATTTCTCCCAGGGAAACTGTCGTCCTGGATCCTCTTTTCTTCCGGGAGCGATATCTGAATGCCCCAAAATATCCCGAATCGGATAGTGACCGATAAGTGCCTGACACACTTCAAGCGCAATACTGATTTGCTTTTCGGTATAGATTTCATGACCTTTATTCTGTAACTCTATACCTATACTATAGGTATTCAACCCCTTTAGCCCCGCCCATGTACTAGAACCTGCATGCCAGCATCTGACATTAAACGGGGCCATTTGGGTTACAACACCAGTACGACTTATATGCAGATGCGCAGACACTTTACTTCGCGAATCTGTCAACCAGTCTATAGCACTAGTCGAGTTGGGCGCACCATCATAATGCATGATGATATAAACAGGTTTGATAATACCACCTTTATTGGGCGTATCTCTATATGAAACACCTAACAGCTTGTTTTCTTTAATTTCCATAGCTTTTATCCTTATTAATTAGTTCTTTTATGTTTGTATTTAGATTACTCCGAGCTTTCATAAGCATCGAATCAAATGTGATCAATGAAAGCATTTTAGCTTTCTCTACACTACAAATTTAAAGGCAGTCAGCTATTAAAACACGGAATAACAGATTAATGTAGTCGGTACGTTCCACTTACCGACTATTTAGGAAAAACACCTCAACATTAATGTTCATCCTAAAATGATCACATCGTTAGCGTTTCATAACGAGGATTTTATCTGGCAATCAAACATTTCCTTCTGTCCTTTGTTATTTGTTTGTTATAGCATAGGATGAGTTATACCGTGAAGGCTAGGAAGTTGGTTCGCCTAGCCTTTTTTTTAATAATCATCAGCAGAATAACTCCAGTCCCGCTAATTACATTCAGTTACTATTCCATAACCTATATCGTGCTAATTAAAGCATGACTCTCGGTGAAAGCATTATGCAAGAAAGCTCACCTAAAAACACTAGCAGACAATTATTACCAGTTAATGAATAGAAATATGTTAAGGTCTCCAGACTAAAAGCCTACAAGATCCGCTCTTAAAAAAACGTACATTATATTCCTTCAGGATTTAATTTATTATTTTAGTATTGGATTGACCTGTATGCTACAGGTGATCAAATAACAAATTATGCGATTATTAGGCATCGTCTTCAAGGTTATACGTGGATGGCGCTTGATTTATATGATGATGAATAAGTTTACTTTACTCGTTGGGAATGACATCAATAATATCTCACCCGGAATCAGCTGGAGCGATTTATTAACTAATATTAAAGAGAAATATAAGGTCAGTTCATTAGAAAATGGACTCAAACCCTTCCCCATGTTATATGAGGAAATATTCCTTGGCGCAATCAAAAAGCAGCACATTAACGAGAGGGAACTTAAAAGTTATATCTCCGATTGTGTTTCGCAGATCAAGCAAAACGAAATACACCAGTTAATTCGGGAGATACCAATCGAAAACATCATAACCACAAATTATGATTTTAGTTTAGAAGGTCAAATCAGCACACGTAATACTGGTTTAATCCGCGAAACAACCTACAGCATCTTTCGCAGGCATGAAAGTGAGCATAAAACCTATTGGCATATTCATGGTGACTGTCTAAATCCCTCTTCCATTAATCTCGGTTATGAGCATTATTGTGGTCAATTGCAAAAAATGAGGGATTATGTCGTTAATGGAACAAATTACAGTTCAGAAACTGTCTACAAAGATTCCTTGATGAAAAGGTTGAATCAGAAAAAAAGAACCGAGCTACAATCGTGGATTGATCTATTTTTTACGCAAGATATCCACATCTTTGGCCTTTCTCTAGATCTTGTTGAAATCGATCTTTGGTGGCTATTAACGTATCGTGCGCGCAATAAGTATTACAAACGAAGTAGCTTTATTAAAAATCAATTGTTTTATTATACAACAAAAAAATGGTATTCGCTTTCCAAGGATAAGATGCAGTTACTTCAGGCAAATGATGTCGAGATTATTGTAATTGACGAAGCCGATAAAACTACATATTATAGAAAAGTATTAGCAGCAGTAAGAAAGAGATACCAGCTTTGAAGTGGAGGATAAGAGACAATAGAAACATCGAATAATATTTTCAGATTGATTTTGAGAAATAAAAAAAATAAATCACTTTTGCTTTTAGTTCCTGCAATTTAAAGGAACCGTAAGGCCATAACATATTAACCGTCGATATTTATTTTTAAGAACTCTCTATGTCGTTTCAAAGAATTGCCTATTTCTTCTTGGGCCTAACATTATTTGTTAGTTGTAAGAGAGATATTCACCCAGGTATTGTACCGCCCGATCCTGAGATCACAGAAAGAGATAAACTACCAGTCCCAGCAGGTTTTACAAATGATATTGCTACTATAAAAATTAATGCAATTGCCAATGCAAATGAACCTGGTGAAGAGCGACCATCTTTGGTACGCGATATTTCTGGAAATAACGCGAGTTATTGCCATCCCGATGTGGAGTATTTTCCAAAGGGTTTCAACGGATATAAATATTGGATGGTATTCACGCCTTATTTCGGAATCATAGGCTCAGACAGAACAGCCTCACTTTACGAAAACCCGACTATAGTTGCATCCAACGACGGAAAAGAATGGATTACACCAGCTGGGATGATCAATCCTATTCAACGCCGACCACCATTAGAGGAGTCTTTCATCCAAAAAGATGGTAGTCCAAATCAAGGCTATTGGTCTGATGTTGATTGGAATTTCAACGGAAAGGAATTTGAGCTCTATTATAGGGGATGCTTTTTCTCCAGCAAAATTCTGAAAAGATGGGGCGCAAAAAGCGACAATAATAATAGGAAATTAAACGAAGAAGCTGAACGTGTTATTGTAAGGCAAACATCGAAAAATGGGATTGACTGGACTCCCCTGGAACTCGTTTATAATAGTAATGAACCCGCAGCCTTTCAAGACAACCACATCCTATCTCCAACCTTTGTAAAAAATTCCGCCAATGTAACAACAAGCTACGAAGTAGATTTCATGCCGAGTTATAAAACTCCTATTATAACGAATATCCTATCGCGTGTTTCTACAAATGGATTAGACTTTACCACTTATCGGAATAGCAAAAAGATTGAATTTATCAACAAACCTTGGCTCGAGTTTAGTAAGGGGTATTCAACTTGGCATTTACAAGGCTCTTATATCGATGGATATTATTTCTTATGTCTGGCAATCGGAAATGTAGACCGATTCACCTCAGATATGAATTACCTAGCATATTCAAAGGATGGCATACACTTTCGGGTCTTTGAAAAACCTTTAGCTTCCGCTAATGTATACCGCTCTTCCGTATTCCCAAAGATATCTTCCTCAAAAAAAATTGAGTTCGGTGCCGTTATTGGCTACAAGTCTGGTGCATTTGGCTATCGTGAGTTCACGATCGATAAACAGGTATTGGAAAATGGTCTCAAATAAAGTCCATTAAATAGCGCCATAGAAACCAACGAAAGATATCAAAGCATCTTTAGTTTTCCCTACTTCATATGGATTGCAATCTTTATTTTTACTATTTGACTTTAACACACTAAAAATGGCAATAAAAGATATTGAAATTATAAAAACCGAGATATTATCAGATAATTGGTACACGCTAAAGAAAGTAACCTATCAATACAGCAAACCCGACGGTACAGTACAGCAACAAAGTAGGGAAGCTTATGACCGTGGTAATGGCGCGGTTATTTTGCTTTATAACATCAGTTCCCAGACCGTAATATTGACCAGACAATTTCGAATACCAACTTACATCAACGGCAACGAATCGGGTATGTTGATAGAAGCATGCGCAGGATTACTTGACCAAGATTCACCGCAAGATTGCATCCGTAGAGAAACAGAAGAAGAAACGGGGTACCAGATCAAGGAAGCACAAAAAATATTTGAGGCCTACATGTCCCCTGGGTCAGTAACGGAGATATTGCATTTTTTTATAGCAGAATATACAACCAACATGAAAGTTAGCGGTGGAGGTGGACTTGAAGAAGAAGAAGAGCATATAGAGATCCTTGAAATTAAAATTCAGGATGCTTTACACATGATTGATACGGGTGAAATCAAAGATGGAAAAACTATTATGTTGCTGCAATATATTAAACTGAAAAATATCTTGTAGGCATACAGCATGTTTATAGCCATTTTAAGCTAAATAGCTAATTTCAGCAAAAATAAACTTGGAGCACTCAAAAATTTGTGGTAGTTGATATATAGTGATGACTTCCTTTTTCGAGTACTTTTTATAGTAAAATAATCAAGGACAGAACGAAATTATATCTCGTCCAGTCCTTGATTATTCGATATGAAAGACTGCTAGATTTTACCCGAATTATTGACGATTTTATCAGCTAAAGACTTGAGCTGAACCATATCATCATACTCAAGGTTTAACGTTTGAAAAATCTGCATAGGAATACAACTCGCTTTTTCTTTCAGCATCAATCCTTGCTTCGTCAGTTTGATTTTTACCACCCGCTCATCAGATTTGCTTCGTGTTCGGGTGAGCAAGGCTTTGCCCTCGAGACGTTTCAATAGCGGTGTAAGTGTTCCATTATCTAAAAATAGCTTACTTCCTAATTGATTTACCGTCTGCTCACCATTTTCCCATAATGCCATCATGGTGATATACTGTGGGTAGGTCAAGTCGATCTCTTCAAGAATAGCTCGATAGTGCTGCATAATTTCCCTATGCAGCACGTAAACTGAAAAGCAAAGCTGTTTATCTAATTTTAATAAGTCGTCCATCTCACAAAGATATTGAGTTTTCGAGTGATTGAGTAAGCAGTGTCGATTTATTTATATTCAACGACGAAATCTTCTTTGGCGACTCTAACTTTTTTCATCGTTGAGATCCAATCTCGGGAAGAGTCTGCTACACCAATATACATTAATGATACACTTTTTAAACCAAGCTTTTCAAGTTCCAATACGTTATCCACCATTTGATTATCAAAACCTTCCGCTGGCGTAGAATCGACACGAAGTTCGGCCGCTTGGGCTAGCGCCAAGCCTAAAGCAATATAAGTTTGTCTTGCTGTATGCGCAAAATTTCTTTCGGCAGCTTCATTTAGATAAATCGACTTTAACTTATCGGTGTACGAACCAAAGCGTCCTCGAGGCAGATCGCGTTCATCTGTTGTATAATCATAAACCTGATCGATACGCTCAGCCGTATAGCGATCCCATGCAGCGAAAATCAAAACGTGCGAACATTCCCGCATACACTCTGGATTTAGTGCTCCCTTAGCCAACTCCTCTTTTAATGCCTGGTTCTCAACGACAAGCACTTTAAATGGTTGCAGGCCTGAAGACGTAGGGGCTAAACGAGCAGCTTCCACAATCTTATCGATATCTTCCTGACTAACTTTTTTTTCAGGGTCATACGCCTTTACAGCATGACGCCATTTTAAATCTTCTATTAATGACATATAATTATATATTTATTTGGAGAGAATAACAGCTAATATCGCCAACAATGCTGGCAGCCCCTGTACAATGAATATCTTTTTGCTCGATGTAATTGCGCCAAAAATTCCAGCCACAAGAACACATCCTAGAAAAAACAGTCGTACATTTTCACTCCATACCGGATCAGTGATAAAAAACGACCAGGCCAAGCCTGCAACCAAAAAACCATTATACAAACCTTGATTTGCAGCAAGCCCCTTAGTAGGTTTGAAGAGCTCAGCAGGAAGAGCTTTTCCGAAACTGCGTTTTCCAGCCGTTTCCCAAGCAAACATTTCCATCCATACAATGTACACATGTTCTAAAAGTACAAGTGCCGTCAGCACATTGGCCAAATTATTCATCTATTATTCGTTAGTTGATACTGTCAATTTAACTTCTATATTCCCTCTGGTTGCATTTGAATAAGGACAGACTTGATGCGCCTTTTCAATCAATTCCTGTGCAACTTCAACGCTCACACCAGGAATATTTGCATGTAGTTCAGCAGCGAGACCGAAACCACCATTTTCCTGTTGTCCTATACTGACATGAGCAGTTACAGATGTCTCTCCTGTTTTAACCTTTTCTGATCTGATCACCAAATTCAAAGCACTATCAAAGCATGCCGCATACCCTGCTGCGAAAAGCATTTCCGGATTGGCATAATCGTCATTGGCCCCGCCAAGACCTTTAGGCATACGAACAGCTAAGTCCAATACACCATTTTCACTTTTTACCTGACCGTTTCGTCCGCCTTTTGCTGTCGCACCGATGTTATATAACGTTTTCATATTTTAATTTGTTTTAATTTGACCATACAAATGTACATTAAGAAATTATATTGTGTAAAATATAATATTGTAATTTACATTGAAATGAGAATCATTATCAATGGAACTACCGCTTGAAGTTGGAAAACAATTTCAGGTAATAAACGTTATAATTTGAATCTTACAAGGATCCAGTTGCATCTTTCCTTTCTATACAGAAGACAAGATAGCGATGGACACGCATTGAGGTGTCCGGTGGAATGAATATTTAATATCTAGGTTTCGCAACAAAACTCAATTTGTTTTGCATAAAGACAGTAATTTCGCTAAGTTTGAAATCCATGATAGCAACATATTTCCGCTCTATTGGTCTCTTTGAGGAAGAAGAGATCAATCAAATTGTCGATCTTTTCGAATACAGAAAGTTGAATAAAAACGACTTTTTCATTAAAGAAAATCAGCGCTGTCGTGAGGTTGCATTCATACAGTCAGGGATTTTCCGCTCCTTTTATAGTAGCGTCAATAAAGAGGATATTACGTATTGTTTCCGCTTTCCGAATACTTGGATAGCGGCCTACTCCTCGTTCATTACGGGCGGACCAAGTATAGAGAGCATGCAAGCGATTACGCCTGTTGAACTATGGGTGATCAAAAAAAATATCATTAACAAACTTGCTACAAACAACCTAAAATGGACAACGTACCTTAAAATGATTGCTGAAGAACAATATCTTGAGCTCGAAAAACGTGTGTTTCAACTGCAAAAAGAAACCGCATCACAACGTTATGCCAATTTACTTAAAGATCATCCTGAATTTATCCAACAACTTCCTTTACAATATCTTGCTTCTTATTTAGGCATTACACAACGCCATTTAAGTCGTATTCGCAGCGAAATTTCTTTTTAGACATTTGTCCTATAACAACGGTATTCGTATGACTATTTTTGTGCTATAATACAAGGTCATGAACAAAAAAATACTCATCATCAATGGACACCCAAATCGGGAGTCTTTCAATTTTGCCATTGCAAAGGCTTATCAAAAAGGTGCAGAAGCGTCCGGAGCGGTTATACGAACGATCCATATCGTCGACCTAGACTTCAATCCAAATCTTCAATTTGGTTATCGCAAACGGACTGAACTTGAACAAGACCTACAACTTGCCTGGGAAGACATCCTATGGGCCGATCATCTAGTCTGGGTACATCCCGTTTGGTGGGGTGGGCTCCCCGCCTTGATGAAAGGCTTTATTGATCGACTCTTTTTACCTGGGATGGCATTTCAATACCGTGAAAACTCGCTTTTTTGGGACAAATTATTAAAAGGTAAATCCGCTCGAATCATTACGACACTTGATCAGCCGAGTTGGTATTACACGCTGATATACGGTAGTCCCAGCGTTAATCAACTAAAAAAATCAACATTGCAATTTTGTGGAATATCACCCGTAAAAGTCACCTACATAGGCATTATCAAAACTTCGGATTCAATTCAGCGTGACAAATGGCTACATAAAGTGCAGCAGCTCGGTTACAGGCATGCATAAAATCAATCCGATGATTTCGCCGAATCTTAAAAGATAGGGTGGTGATTAATTTTTATACAACCGCACGTTCGGATCCATTTCAGCTTACCAACGGTACTGCATTCTAGCCGTAAATACATCATCTTTAAGATCTGCTGAAAAGTTTGGCAAACTTGTCGCTTCATTGGTGACATGTTCATTATAGACTGTAAACTTGAGTCTATTGCTAAATTGATAAGCGAGTCCATAGCCAAGTGTACTAAACTTGACATCACCATCAGCCGTAAAATTGCCGGCCATGCCAATCGTCGAACCACTTGCTTTGGTATTTGGGTCATATACATCGTATGCAACCATTGCAGTAAATCCTGTACGCCCGATTTCCTGCGTTAACCAAAGGTAGTAACCGTTGAATTTACGTTGATAAAGGTCGGTTGTCGGTTGTGCTGTAAAACTTCTACTTGCATAAGGGCCTTTGATATCTACACCACCTGCAACGCCGGGCTGATCTCCAGCAACATATTCTGTTTTAAAACTAGACTTACCGAAGCTGTTATCAAGCTCGAGCTGTAAGTTTGCCCCATAATAATTTCTACCGATGGCTTTGCCCTCATTTTCTTCGCTGGTATGCGCACTATATCCATTATTGTTCGCCGTATAGTAAGTTTTGGTATCGTTACGGACAGATCCCTTATAAAACGAACCACCGAATCCAAGATGGATTTTTTTATCCGCAAGACTATCAAATTTAAAAGCTAGATTACCGATCAGATCCTTTTTTGAATCATAATCTTTCGCAGAATGCCCACTGCCATTAACCAATGCTAAATCGAGGTTCAGAAATTTAGCTTTGCCTCCCGGATGGTAGCTAACCATCCCCCCTAGGTCACGTTCTCGAGGCATCAATGTTTGAAATACTCGTGCTCTTTCAGGGAAATCCCGATATCCTGAAGAATATACGATGGAGTATCCAAAAGGTCTATTAAAAAGACCAGCAGTCAAACTCAGGCCTTTCTGGCTAGGGTGTCGTAACTGGATAAATGCATCCATTAGCTGTACCCCATCCTGGGTCGCATCCAACTGGAATACAATACTGGAGTAAGTGTCTACACGGTCAATTTTAAGACGCCCCCTGCGGATCATAAACCTATTGTCCGAATTCTTTGAAAAATCACCTCCCGAAAAGGAAGTTATTCCGGGGGACTGCGCCTTTTGAAACTGTGTCTGAAGGTATCCTGTGATTTTGATATCATGTGGATCGTAGCTAGAAGGCGCATTATTATTTTGCGCAAGCGCTGCAACAGGACTTATCAGAGCTAAGAGTAAAAGTACTTTTTTCATGAGAATTTTAAATAAATTGTCTTTTTCGCTTGTGATGACAAGATATGAATAGAATCATTTTTCCTTCTTCTACCACATCATCTTTTCAATGGCGTAAAAATAGATTCCCAATATTAAGTTAATATTAATAAATTGTTAGTCTATTAATTTATATACATAAAATTAATGATTTGGTAATAAACGACCTAGTTATAAAAGCCATGGGATTGAATATTTCCACGTCATACGTATTATCTTCAAAATAAAATGGCCGGTACAAGTTGTATCGGCCATTTTATCGCAAAGATTAGCAGCTAAAATTATTCTAATCCCTTATTGTAATCACTTTCGCGAAGTGGGATAGACCACGTCCATTTGTTTTTATCTTGAGGATTGATGGTAACCGCCAATGATGTCAAGAAATTACCGCCGTTTGCAAATGCATTGCGAACAATAGGATCTCCCCATCGCTTCATATCAAACCAGTCAAATCCTTCACCCCAAAGTTCAATCGCGCGATACAGTTTAATTTCCTTTAGTAATGCAACACCGGTTTTTGTACAGTTGTAATTAGCATCTCTGCCAGATGTAGCATTTAAAGCGTTCAAAGTTGATTGGATCTCGGAAGCTGGTTTATTTTGAAAGTATTTTGCTTCAGCCTCTATTAGATACATCTCAGCAGCTCTAAAATGATTTAGATTTCCAACTCCAATTAAATCAAAAGTCCTTGCACATTTATAATGGCAAGGACTTCTCATTTTTACTCTATATATCTAACGTTTTAATAACTAACATTTTATATCAATACTAATTATAGCCGGGGTTATTTGGCAATAATTTAGGATTAGTATTAATGGCTGATTGAGGGATTGGATAAAGCTCATCGTTAATAGTCCGCTTTTTAGCTTCAAGGAAAACGGCAGCCATAGATTTTGATGGATTAGATGGTGATGGAGTTCTCTTCATATCCGTCCATCTCAAATTCTCAAAAGCAAATTCAACACGACGTTCTTTAATGATATCATTCAGCGTTATAGCAGATAAATTCCCCAAACCCCTATTTTTCCTAACAATATTTAAGTTTTCAAGCGCATTAGAAGGCGACGTAGTCAAATCACATTCTGCGATAATCAAATACATTTCAGATAATCTTAGAATGTAATATGGATGCGCGCCATTTCCAGATGGATCCTGATATTTTTTTGAATACCATCCAGGATTAGCCAAAGGCGATTTAATTTCTTGAACTGAAGCTGCTTTACGCTGATCTCCTGTCTCATATGCCGCAATCAAGCTCTCGTCAACAGGCAGCTCAGCACGCCCACCACCAGGCATGGATGGATGTTGGAGAAAATAATCTAAAGAATTATCGCCTTCGGTAGCAGTATTAGCGATCTTAAATATATGCTCACGAGATTCATATGGCGTTGTAAACATATTGGCATAATTGCTTTCAATTGCAAATTTACCAGAATTTATTACTTCCAACGCATATTGTTTCGCGAGTGCCTTTTCACCTTTAATCAAATATACCCTCGCTAATAAGGCCTTCGCTGCCTCCGTCGATACTTTATTACTATTGTCAAATGGAGCAGGGTTTTCGATGCTCAATTTCAAATCACTAATAATCTGTGCGTAAACTTCATCTGCAGAATTTCGTGGTAATTCAACAATATCCCTATTTGGAACAATCGGAACAGCACCAAAAAGTGTCACCAATCGGTAATATCCGTAAGCTCTAAAAAAATAAGCACTTCCTAAAAGTCTTTTCTTCGTCGCATCGTCCATTGAAGTTGCAGAATTAACAATTGCGATTAAATCATTAGCTCTTTGAATGGCAACATACGGAAAATTGAAATATCTTGACACGAGAACATTGTCAACTAATATAGCGTTATTATCAATTTCCCCATGTTGAAAAAAAGTAGCTCTATATTTCAAATTGTCAGCGGATAGATCTTCAGTTACATAACTTAGGTATGCATACCCTGAATTTATATTTCCGATTTGAAATGCATCGTATATTCCATTTAAAAGTTTATCACCCTCAGCTCCACCCACTAATTCTGGAGCAACTGAATCTCGCGGCAATAATTCCAACTTACTATCACACGAGGCGACAAATCCGGCAATTAGGACCAGCCCTATTGTTTTAATTATATTATTTTTCATTGTTAATTCTCTTTTTATAGTCCCAAATTTACACCCAACATAAAAGTCTTAAATTGAGGGATAGCACTTTGATCCACCCCTAAATTTGAAACTGTCAACTCTGAACTTACCTCTGGATCAAATCCTGTATATTTAGTAAATGTTAAAAGATTATATGCTGTAGCATAAACCCTTACATTGCTAAATTTCGCTTTTTGAGCGATCGATTTAGGAAGGTTATAGCCTAATGTGATAGTTTTCAAACGAAGGTATGATCCATCTTCTAGGTATCTCGAGGACCGTTGTGTATTATATGTTCCTCTTGTTCCTCCAACCGCACGAGGATATTTTGCATTCTTGTTATCTGGAGTCCAACGTTCATCATAATATTCTTTAAACATATTAGTCGCTGGAGCGGTTGCCGTTACGACCCCACCCATGCTTCCATATCCACCGGTGCCTTCAGCACCTAAATTATAAAGATCATTTCCATAACTATATTGAAAGAATATATTTAAATCAAAGCTCTTATAAGATAAGTTATTTGTTATCCCTCCATAAAATTTCGGCAGGGGATTTCCTAAAAATTGTCTATCTGCAGAAGTAATAGTTCCAGAGCCATCAATATCCTCATATTTCATATCTCCTGTTTCAGGGTCTACTCCTAAGGATTTGATTAAAAAGAAAGATCCTAGAGGTTGCCCAACTGCATGTCGAACGACAAATCCCTGATCAATTGGCTGATCATTATATAACTTCGTAACCTCATTTTTATATGTGGAAAGATTTAATGATGTTGACCAATTAAAGTCACTGCCTACAAAGTTTCTTGAAGTGATTTGGAAATCAAAACCAGATCCTTTAATATTTCCGATATTTTCTAATATTGTTGTAAATCCAGTTGTTGAAGGAATTGGTCTATTTAACAATAGATCTTTTGTCTTTTTGTTATAATAATCGGCAGAGATCTCTAATCTATTGTTTAGTAATCCCAAATCAATACCGATATCAATCTGGTCAGTAGATTCCCATTTCAAATTAGGGCTACCAATAGCAGACAATGCAAAACCTGGTGTATCAAAATAGTTAAAGCCTCCGCCAATAGTTCTGCGATAGGCAAAATTCGCAATACCCTCTTGGTTACCTGTTGAACCATAAGAAGCTCTAACTTTCAACAAACTTATAGCATCAACATCTTTCAAGAAATTCTCTTGAGAAACAACCCATCCTGCCGAAACTGAAGGAAAGTATCCAAATCTTCCTGATTTAGGAAACTTAGAAGAACCATCTCTTCTTATTGATGCAGAGAACAAATATTTTCCCTCCCAACCTAGATTTACACGAGCTAAAGATGAAGCCATAGCATATTCAGTAAAATTAGCAGTTCCGCCGGTAATTGACGCTGCGGAGGTTATATAAGGAGTTAAATCAGATGGAAAATTAGACCCATCAACTCTATTATTTTCTCGCTGATTTTTTTGATATTCATAAACAGCAATAGCATTCAAATCTAAACGATTATTGTAAAAAGATTTATCGTACGATAATGTTTGAGTAGCCAAAATATTTCTTGTCTGAACATATCCAGAATTAGCAGATCCGCTACTTCCTGCTCCTGATAATGAAGTTATAGGATTATATAATCGCTGATCCAAATAAGAGAAATCTATACCTAATGCTGTTTTAAATTTTAATCCAGATACGATATCAAACTCTAAATACGACGAATTGAAGACATTCGACAAATTCACAAGGTTTTGAGACTGAAACATATGTACGGGGTTATTATAACTATTTGTCGCAAATGTTCCATCTTGATTGTAAATCGGCTGATCTGGCCTAGCAACTAATGCGCGTGGAAAAGGTGAGAAAATACTATTATCCACCGGGGTTTCATCTCGTTCTGTACGAGAAAGTGCTGTATTAGAACCAAATCTAATAAAATCGTTTATTTGATGAGTTAGATTAGCTCTAAGTGCATATCGCTTAAATCCACCACGAAGTAATGCGCCATCTTGATCTAAATAGTTAAATGAAGTATAAAACTGAGTCTTTTCATTTCCACCAGAAGTAAGAGATATTTGAGCAGAGTTTATTCTTGAGTTTTTAGCAAGGATCTCGTCTAACCAGTTGACATTGTTTTCGGGATTAGCAACCTGATCGTTAGTAAAAACAGGAGCAAGCCCTGCGTTCACAGCTGCCTCATTATAAAGTGAACGATATTCTGTAGAATTAAGCAATTCCTTTTTCTTGGTTAAGGATTGCCATCCTGTATATGCGGAAGCAGCAATAAGCGATTTTCCTCCTTTACTTCCACTTTTTGTCGTAATAATTACTACCCCATTAGAGCCCCTAGATCCATAAATTGCAGCCGCTGCTGCGTCTTTTAGAACTTCAACAGAGGTAATATCGTCAGGATTTAAATTTGCTAATGGAGAAATTCCGGCCCCAACATCATTAGGTGTAAAAGAGTTATTTGAAGGCATAATCACACCGTCTACAACATACAAAGGATTATTCCCCGCATTGATAGAAGATCTACCACGTATCTGGACTGCTATAGGAGCTCCAGGACGCCCTCCACCTGATGATACCTGAACACCCGCCGATTTTCCTTGTAAAGCTTGTTGGATATTGGCAACAGGCATTTCCTTTAGATCATTCGCTCCGACAGTGGATATAGAAGTCGTCAAGTTTCTTCTAAGTTGAGTACCGTACCCTACAACCACTACCTCTTGTAATGCATTATCCGTATTATCCAATGTTACATTGAAAGCTGATTGTCCCTCTTTAACAATTAAGGTTTTATCAGCAAATCCTACGGAACGAAATACGATAACTTTTCCTGTTGGTACAGATAGCGAATAATTACCATTCGCATCTGTTTGCGTGGCGACGTTAGATCCTTGAACAGCAATCGTCACTCCAGCCAATGGCTTACCATCTGCTCCAGTTACTCGACCGCTTACTTTTTTCTCTTGCGCAAACGCAACAGAAGTAAGAATCATACTACCCACGAAAAAACTGAGTAATTTGTGTTTCATATGTTTATGTTTATTAAATAAATAGTAGTTTGAAAAACTAGATTAAATACAATTACATATACTTAATTATATCCAAATGATGTAATAGCAGATTAATATAGTTAGCGCTCAAAGCCATAAACTTAAATGTTAAGGTTTTGTTAAAACAAATATATAACAAACATTTATATTTTCAAATAATTTTATGACCTATACAATAAGAAAACAATACAAAGAGAAAAAACATACATAAACGACAGGTAATATAAAGCAAAATGTGTCACAGTACACCTTTTAGGGAGTTGTGTAGATGACAAAAGATAATTAGATATTTAGTTCATTAAACTTTTAGACAGACGCACGATTCATTTAAAGCTTTAATGCCGCTTATCATTCCCGAAGGAGAAGGAGTTTCTGATTCTTTTGAGATGACCCATTGTTCGCAAGATCTTGGTCGATTGGATATTTTTTGGATGAGATGAATGTAATACCAGAGGGATTTCAAAGTAATACCTTATTATCTAAAGAGTTCTTTGAGCCTAACACCCTGCAAGATTTCCGTATTCGAGGTCAGCAAGTTTACCTGCATTTGAAACCTCGCAGATGGCTCAGTCAAGATAGCGGCAAAGTGGTTTACAGGAATTGGGAGTTAGTAGCAAAAGGGACGCGTATCACACAAGATTTCGCTCCTTTTTTAAAAGGTATCAGGGGACAATCAGGCGCATAGCATCAAGACCATCAGTTCGTATTATGTTATATCGACCATTAAACTAGGAAAATACCACAGAAACAATCTCAGTGGTTTTCAGCAATGGGAACACCGTAATAACGCAAATGAAGGATTGATCTTTCCACAGAATATTGGTTCAAGACTCTCGATTGATGAAACCTTTCTCTCCCATGGCGAGCTCTATACGGTGGTCACCAATAAAGATGCACATGGTAAAAAGGGAACTATTGTAGCTATACTAAAAGGAACCAAGTCTGAGAATATTATCCCCCCTGACTCAAAAGATCTCACAAAGATTACGCAAGAAAGTTCAGGAAATAACACCTGACCCGGCGGGAAATATGGGAATAATAGCTAGGCAATGTTTTCCAGGTGACGTGCAGATTACCGATACGTTCCATGTCCCGCAGTTAGCCACCCAGGTGCTGCAGGAGATCCGAATAAAGCACCAATGCGAAGCTTTAGATAATGAGAACCAGAGGATCGGTGCTTGCAAAAATGCTGAAGAGACCTATTTTCCAGAAATATTGTGCAATGGGAATACCATAAAACAGCTACTGTCCCGAAGTCGTTATCTGCTTTATAAAAGTGAGCATCAATGGACGCAAGAGCTCTCTTGGATATTTAACAGTAACTCGGATAAGATATATGCATTTAGAAGACTTGCAAAATGGGCGGATAAAGTAGAACACGCGGACTTTAAATCGTTCAATACAGTATCAAGAACGATCAATACACACCACAAGAGGATATTGAACTGCTTCGACAAAAAGAACACGAATGCTTCAGCCGAATCTTAATGCAAAAATAAAGGCTTTCAGAAGTCAATTCAGAGGTGTAGGGAATATCAACTTTTTCCTATTCAGACTCTGCAAATTATTTGCTTAGTCCACAACTTTTGTACATGATACCCTTTTATGGCCCATGTTCAGAGGATTTAATTCTATCCCCCAATTTAATCTGTAATTGTTGTATTGTCAACACCAGTTTTGAATAGGCAAGACCAATTTTTTTGAAATATCCTCTATAGTCAAATGAACAGACTTTAGTAATTCCTGATCGGAGGTAAATGCACCTTCGTTTTTGTGATTTTCCTAATCTGACGGTGCATTGCCTAGATATAATTCGCTGTATAGATGCCCTGCGGATATCGAATGAGTATTCAAAGTGAGTAGAAAGTTTTGCCAAATTTTTCCTCAAGAAATACAACAATTTCCCGTAGCCTTGATCTTAATTATTAGCCTGATAAATAGGCTTTAAGTCTGCAAAAATAGCCTTCTTATACTTTTCAGCGAGATACCGTAGACTGGAAGTTATCTGTTAAACTATACAGAGTTGGATCTGTGTTTTTAGGTAAACAGCTTCGATAGCATCGGGAAAACCTTTAAGACCATCGGCACACGCAATAAAGATATACTCCTCGCCGCGCTGCTTAAGATCGGTCAGTATCCAAAGCTATAACTTAGTATTTTCATTTTCAGAAAGACAAATACGGACCAAGTCTTTTTAACCATTCCAATTCATCGAAGTATATTGTACTCTGCGATGCGCGCATCTGCACACTGCCATTATCTTTAACTTTATAATTCATAGAATAAAAAAACAATGGTATACTTCGATTCAAGCGCGTGGTTACGTCATTCAGTTTAGGAATCACTCTGTCTGCGATATTGGAGATCTTCGTAGCAAAATTATCGATGGCATATATCTCATCCACATAGTTTGAAATATATAGTGTACTCATTCCTCTATATATGGATATAACAATACTTCCAAGCTCATCTGTAATGATCAATTGGCAGCTAGAGACTATTTTAGGCCCGAAAGTAAGATTTCGGTTACGACCGCTCCCAAATTCAAATTGTCTAACCTGAATAATCCGTACAGCTGTTCTCGCCTTCCCGTTTTTACGATTCAACTCTCCTGAAACTTTAGTTTCCTGTAGGTGATGATCCAGCTCACATTCAAGCATATTTCTGAAAGATATTTCAGCATCAGTACGAAGACTCCATCTGTACAGCCCATTTCCTTGTCCTCTCACAGATCCCTCATTACATCCTCTTTATAGCGTTCAAATTTAAATTCCTCTCTCCAATTCCTGCCCCAAAATAAAAATTCTTTATCAGACGCCGTTTAATTTACACTCTCTAAAAATGCGAAGTTCTCCCGAACTCCGCATTTTATTTATAATCTTATAAAGTAAAGACACCAATATTATGGACTCTATTCAATAAGATGGACGGTTAATTGTTTTTTATATGCAATTGATTTTTAATCATCATTTGCCAATCCAGTATAGCGATATCCAGTAATTCGATAACGATCGAAACCATTACCAACAGGGTCATCATCATCAAATTTAATCTCAAAAACTACACTATCGGCTTTCATGCCACTAGGCGTTGTAGCAGCAGCCTTTAAAATTTTACCGTTTGTAACAGTAAATTTGGAATCATAGCTCACGTTTTGGACATCTTCTCCCGAAAAAGTTAAAGTATTAACATCTCCATTTATTATCCCTTTGAAATCCCAAAAATTGCCTCTATCTTCTATCCAAATTTTGGATAAATCATTACTCTCTGTATTATAGGTAGCTAACATAAAATGCCCCAAACCATAAACATCTTTTTCGAACAAAGAACCATCTGCTTTCAATGCATCAGCAGTTACATACCATTCACCCGCAAGCTTCTGTGTGGCTGTACCTTCAACTTCATCTTTCTTACATGATTGGAATGTGAGAAAACAAAGTCCTATTATATAAAATATCTTTTTCATACTATTATTTCAAAATTATGTTAAAGTTAAATCCAGCATAAACAGCTGTAAAACTGATGGTTTTCGTAGCCGGATCAAATTTAGCGTTTTCCAATGCTGATAAGCTATCCCCCCATCCTGCAACAAAGCTTTCTACGAGGGTTAGTGTATTGTCACTATTTAACTTTAACTTACCGAGTGCAGCGTACTTTATACCATATCCTGCTCTTTTATCATAATACCCTCCTAAAAAGTCTGTAATCGTAAAAATCCCAGGCGCGGTTTGATAAACAGCAATCGTGTAACCACTAAATGCAACGGATCCATTCCTATTGCTACCGGCTTGAACAATATATCCTTTTGAGGGCATAACACTAGCTGTTGGATCATAAACATATACATCTCTAGTTACTTCTGCCTTGTAACCTTCGGCATTTGCAATGGAGTAATTAACCGCGTAAGGCCCAATTTTACTAGGATTAATTGTTGATTTAACCACCACCTTTTCTGAGACATCATTTCCATCAATTGTAGCGATATACCCAGGTTCACTAAATGTGCCTCCTAATGGTAAAGTTACGCGACTCCCTCCCTCAATGCTCAACAAAGGAAAGCTTGTCACATGAGTATATCCTTCTGTTGTCTCCTTTTTACAAGCTTGCAATAAACACAAGGCCAACATAAAAGGTATAATATTATATATAAATCTTTTCATTACTTTTTATTTAAAAATTTATTACTAAACCTTATTTCGCCCAAAATACGGGCTCAGAATCTGATTTCACAGCAGGTGCATTGGAATTTGAATTCGTCGAACTTTGAGCATATCGTAAACGCTGCAAAACCTTTCCCGCGCCCAATTCAGTGTTATTTTTTATTGGGGTATACAATGTGCCAGGAACATATAATTCGGGTTTAAACGCATCTGTTTCCTCATTATAGATATTTTCCCCTGTAACGGATCCAAAAGCTGGGTACTTAAGTCGGCGTAACTCACACCAAGCCTCAAAGTTATTTGTCCCACTAAGCGCGATCCATTTTTGAATCCCGATGAGTTTCTCAAATTTTGCATTATCATAGGCATAATCTCCTTCATAAATATCTGCTGCATCTGCTGCACTAAGGCCTGCAGATAGGAATGATTGCGTTATAGCATTTTCATAATGCGTTTTTGCTTGTCCAGCGGAGCCATATCTCGCGTAATATTCTGCTAAGAAAAACTCTATCTCGGATTTAGTAATTAAATAAACGGGCGAATTATAACTCATATTTGGTCTACTAAAGTAACTAGCAGTATATACTTTCGAAATCGAAAAATTTGTTCCAGAAACACCTCCATTATAAAGCCCACTACCATTTTTCACAAAAAATTTAGACAATCGAGCATCTTCAACATCTTCCATTGTACCTGACAATGCTAAATTTAGTATGACATTCTGTTGATTCGATCCAAAATAAGTAGCAAATTCTTCTTGGTAAAAGGGATTTGCCTTACCAGTTTCATCAGCCCACATATTTGCGTAAGATACATCTGATAAAGGAAACATATCTTCATTTATAAGGGACGTAAGTTCATTTTTAACATCTTGAACCTTACTGATGCGCATCAAAAGTTTTAACTTCAATGCATTAGCAAATCTAACCCAATCGGCTGGATCTGGATCTTGACTACCAACCTTCGGATATAGGAAAGTCGGTATGACAGGTTTATCAAGTTCTACCTTAGACAAAGCCTCGTTTAGTTCAGCTAAAATACCACCATATATGTCTTTTCCATCATCATACTTAGGTGATAGGATATCATCCTTAAGTGCTTCCGAATACGGGGTTTCCCCATAAGCATCTACTAAAGCTTGGATTGAAAAAACCCGCAAGGTAGTTGCAATCAAATATGTATTCCAATCTCCATCTGTTTTAGCTTTTTCAAGTACTGTATTAGCATTCTTTAACACCCGTGTATTTAATTGGGTATAGGTTCCCGCTGACCTTGTTTGTGAGGAAGAGAATTTCGAATAATCTAAATAATTACTTGTTCCAAATGTTTGGCTATAATGCTCCGCATAATACCCACCTATTATTCTAAAATAATTTCCATAACTAGCGGCAAGATTCATCTCAATTCCTGGGACGATTAGCGTATTAGAAACATTCTCTTCCGCGGGTGAATTTGGACTATCATTAATATCCAAAAACTTCTTACATGAAGTAACCCCTATACTTAAAGCCAATAAAGGCAATATTATCTTTTTCATATTCGTGTTAAACATTAAAATTTAAGACTTACATTAAATCCATAAATTCGAGTTGCTGGATTAATATATAATTCTCCAAATTGTCCAGACAGATCGCTACCTATCGACGATCCTTCAGGATCGATGAACTTATTGCTTTTTGGTGTCCATACAAATGGATTATTAACAAATGCTGTAACTGCCACATCGCTTAATTTTGCTGAACTCACCCAAGATTTTGGTAACATATATGTCAAAGAGATATTACGTATTTTCCTAAACGAACGATCTAACAAGTAATATTTCCCAGCTTCTTTCGCACCGTGACTATTGAAATAATCTTGATAACTAGAATTGGATAAATAAATAGGAGTATTATTATCCTGATAACTAATTACATTACCCTCTTCATCTAAAACAGACTGAACAGAATTAGGAATAATAAAAGGATTACGATCATTGTACATGGTTTCGATACCATTCCCCGTGAATTGCATAAGATTCTTTGTACGCGAAAACATATATCCACCTTCACGAATATCCAAAGTAGCTCCTAATGTAAAACCATAAGCACTAAAAGAAGTAGTAGCTCCGCCAGTCCATTTCGGCTGGATATTTAAACCTGTACTAGCTATATCCTTGGTTTGACGAGGCTGTCCCAATTCATCCACAGTTAACTTTCCATAATATGGGCTATTTGAATCTTCAACAAAGATTGGTAAATAAGTATAAAAAGTACCGAGTGGCTTACCTACTTCTGCATACATACTCACATTGTCATCTCCCGCTGAAAAATTATAAATCTGAAATTTATCTCCGATGCGCTCATCCAAAGAGATAACTTTATTTCTGTTGATTGTCAGGTTCAAATTCAAATCCCATCTAAATTTTTCAGTCTTGATCGGAGTTGTCGAAAGTAAAAGTTCAATACCTCTATTTCTTACCTCTCCAACATTTGTAACCATTGTTGCAAAGCCACTTGCTGGATCTACTGATAGAGGAAATATTTGATCTGTTGTTCTTCTATTATAAAATACAGCATCTAGACCAATACGATTGTTCAAGAATTTCAAATCAAGACCAGCTTCAAACTCAGTCGTCATTTCGGGAGACAATTGATCACTGCCTTTTTGCGTACTTAAAAGGAATGAGTTAGTACCATTTAATGGAAATTTGGCAATATCCGATCCGTAGTAACCGTTGGCAAATCCCTGAATATAGCGCGCAGTCGTTTGATAAACTCCAGCATCATTACCTGTGCGCCCGTAAGCTAATCTTGCTTTACCGAACGATAATATATTATTTTTAGGCAAGTTATTCGTAAATAACCAGCTCAATGTTGCTCCCGGATAGAAATAATTATTTTTATTAATCGGTAACGTCGAAGACCAATCGTTACGGGCAGTTAAATTCAAAAACACAGTTTCATCATAGCCTAAGGTTACATCTCCAAAAAGACCAACCAATCTTCGTTTTGTTTGCACTTCACTCAATTCAGATCTTACAGAACCATTACTTAAATCCCAAAAACCGGTATATACTGATAACCCATCTGTTTGACCTTGCATATAAGTAGAATATCTTTCATTAATATTCATACCTAAAAGCGCCGTAATCGATAACTTATCAAATTTATTATCATAGGTAGCCAAAAAATCGTGGTTAAGTTCGTATGAACTTCCATAACGCGAAAAGACATTCCCTGCTTGATTCATTGCGGATGGCGGATAACCTTTATTATCAGTGATTAATTTATCATCTAACTTTATCTCTGGCACTCCAATTTTTTGATCATAATTCAAATGATCAAATCCGAAACGATATGTCAGAGTCAACTCTTTTATAGGATTAATATCCGCTTGAATTTTTCCATTAAATTGCTTTGAATTCAACTGATTGTAGTTGTTTGCCAGTGCCCAATATGGATTTGTTATCCCGTAAGGAGTAAAGTAAGCCTCAGGCGTATTAAATGGACTAGATAAATCTTTTTTGTCTATAATCGATATATCTCTTGGTAATTCCAATAGTCCGTCTATTACAGAAGTTCCTTGATATGTACCAACTACATTCGTTTTGTTAGTTGTAAAATTAAGGTTGGAAGATACTTTTAACCAATCAGTACCTTGATATGTACTTCGGTATGCTAATGTATTTCGTTTGTAAGAATCCGCATCCGTTGGCATTATTCCATCGTCCTTGGTATTTGAGTAGGAAAGGTAATAAGTAAGTTTATTATCCTCAGATGCACCGTTAAATGCGATACTATTATTAAATGACTTGCCAATATCTAAGAAGTCCTTAACATTATTTTTTCGGGCAGAATATTCATGATATAATTGTTTATTATCCCATACCGGTCCGAACAATTGTTGTGAACCATCTAGTCGAGGTCCCCAAGATCCATTTTCAATATAAGTTTGTTGACCATTCCAACCTTGTCCAAATTCATTTTGCATGATTGGAAAAACGGACATTTCCCTAAATTGCATACCACCGTTATAGGATAGGGAAAAATTTCGACCATTCCCTTTTTTTCCTGACTTCGTTGTAATAACAACGACGCCATTGGACGCACGAGAGCCGTACAACGCGGTAGCAGCCGCCCCTTTAAGAACGGTCATTGATTCAATATCATCAGAAGAAATGCTGGATATACCGCCTGCCGCAATTGTAGTACCATCAGTTTGGAAATTGCTTGTTTGCAATGGAACTCCATCAACAACATAAAGAGCTTGGTTAGACCCATTGATAGAACTAAAGCCACGGATCACCACCGAAGAAACCGCTCCTGGAGATGCACCGGTTGAATTAACTTGAACCCCAGCGACTTTACCAGCTAAAGCATTAGCAACATTTGTATTCCGAGACGCTGCTAATTCTGCGCCACCAATTTTTGTAGCCGAATAACCTAATGATTTTTCTGAGCGAGTAATCCCCATAGCTGTGACAACCACCTCATCAAGGGCATTGTCGGCGTTATCTAACGTTATGTTAAAAGACGATTGTCCTTCTTTAACTATTAGCGTTTTATCTGCAAAGCCTACAGAGCGAAATACGATAACTTTTCCATTAGGTGCTGATAATGAATAATTACCATTTGCATCTGTCTGGGTAGCAGTATTTGATCCTTGGACAATGATTGTTACACCCGCCAATGGTTTGCCATCAACTCCTGTAACATGACCACTGACCTTTCTCTCCTGTGCAAATGCCACAGAAGTCAGAATCATACTACCCACGAAAAAACTGAGTAATTTGTGTTTCATATGTTTATGTTTATTAAAAATGTTTATTCTTGGTAATATACTTTTGGTTAGTAATATACTTTCCAATAATTTATAAAGCATTATAGTTAGTATCGTTTTCAACCCTTGGATCGCTTCCATATGTTAAAAAACGTTAAATACAAATTTATAACTTTTTTTAACATTTGCAATGCAAGCATAATTTATTGATAACAATTAATTCACAAACAAAATTAAAACACTGATTAACAGATATTTATTTTTAAAATCAATTCCAACTTAAGTAACATTGTTACATTAAAAACGAAAACAATTTACATTAAACCTTATCTGTTCATGTAAAATAATATATTAACTTTCCAATTATACTTTGAGATGGCTTACCCTATTATCTTTAGGGTAAAAACTTCTTACCTCTTATCCTCTACCTCGCTACATAAGCACTCGCAATGCTCGGTGAATCTTTTCCCTGTAGCTTCAACACCAGCCATAAACATTTATCTCAGTGCAACTACAAAAATATCGCACTCAATAAAGAAACGAATAGTGTAATATGTCAACTCAAAATCCTTAGTGAATATTTCTCTTCCTTCCTGCGCGCTGTTCTATTACTAAGCTATCATTCTGCTTAAAAAAAACTTATGGAGAGTAAACTTAGGCTCGCACAATAGTCAATCTTGTGTGATCGTTGTGGTAAACTAGTCAATATTGTATGTTTGTTGTGTTAAGCTATAGCCAACCAATACGTCACCAATAGGTGACCAACTCCTACCTTTTTCCCAGCGTTGCTCGAATTTTCTTCGGGCAGGCTTCGAATCTCCCTCGGATTAAATTCGAGGAACAGCTATGGAAAATACGATGCCAATTCTATAAAAGGCAGGAGTTAGTAGGGAATTGGTGGAGAAAAAGTCGCCACAAAACGGTACCTCTATCCCTAAGTCAAGCGGTCTTTGACAGCGCTTAAAGTTTCTTTGGCACATGTTCGAGGCATGTTTGCCTCCCTTCGACTGCGCTTTAGCAGGAATTTGAGCATACTTCTATTTGCGTGATCGCCTTGAACAGAAATTTGCCACAAGCATCGGCAGCGAATTTTTTTTCAAACACTGATTGAAGAACGTGTCAAAAACACTACAAAGATATTGGAATCGTATAACTCACAGCCACAGGCTCTCCTTGCAGTCTACCCGGCTTCCAAGGACCAACAGCCTGAATCGCTGTTGTAATCGCGCTATTGACCTTGATAGGAATATCCTGATCATATTTAAATTTACTGAGTCTACCATCTTTGTTGACAACAAATGTCACGTTAATAAGCCTAGACTTCAATTGAGTAATTAAATTGTCCGGTATATCAATCTTCCGATAAACGGCTTCCATAAACTGCTTCAATTTAAGCGGAAGAATCGGTGCAGATTCCTTCGTCTCAGCATCGTATAAAATAACCTCTCCATTGGCACGGAATCGTTTCCCACTTTGGAGAATTCCACCTAAATACTGTTCTTCATAACGGCTCCCCATATTCCAACCTTCCCATTTACCCTCTCTTTCATTATCCTTTAGCTCTCCTTCAAAATAAGTACCATCCGAATAATCCAGTCGAAGGAATCCATTTCCCCTCTTCAATAGGTAATTTCCCAAAGAATCCATATACAACAAGTGATATGGTTTTGTCATTCTCGAACCCGTAAAGGGATTTTGTGCAGTGTCAATATGCGTCACGAGCATTTTCAATTTTCCTGTCGGATAATAATAGTATGAAGAATCCGTAGGCACACCGTCTGCATCAAATTTCTCTAAGCTTTTCAACTGTCCATTTGGATAGTAGACTGTCGACTCCCCGACATACTTCCACCCAAAAAAACCAACTGTGCTATCTCGGCTATAAGCGAAGGATTTGATGGAATCCGTATCTGTATAGTAGCTAACAATATTAAAAAATCGACTTGATTCATCTCCAACAGGAACAATACATTGGTAAGTATGGGACTCTGGTTTTGTCTTAACAGGATTCCCCGATTTATCAAAGTAATTCACTATCGTATCGCTAATAAACAATCCCCCCCTTGCTTTCGAAGAAAATGTTTCTGTAATAGCTCCTATCAAAATAAGCACAATTAAAAATAAAGTCGATCTGTTCATAAATATGACAACGTTAAAGGACGAAAATACGGCTTTATATAATAACACCAAATCAAAAAAGCGGCAATTTCATTCGAAATTGCCGCTCTTCAAGTATTATAGAATTTAAAAGATTACTTAACGTCCCACCATACTGGTACTGTAATCGCTTTCGTACCTGGATAGTTTAAGTTAGTTGTTAACTCCGTATTCGGATACAACAAACGCTGAGGCATTTCACCATTAGCCAAAATGGATGCTTTTGATTGAATCAAGAATGTAGGATATCCTGTTCTTCTATATTCAGTCCATGCTTCAAAATTTTGGAAACCATTCATTGCGTAATACTTCTGCGTAATGATTGCTTCTAATTTTTTTGAGGCATCTGTTGGAAATTTCCCAGCAACAGCTAAATACTCAGTTAATCCTTCCGCACCTAAGTAGTTAAATGACGCAGTAACACCTTCATTATACAGTGTAGCAACACTTCCTGTCCCCCATCCTTTCAAAGCAGCTTCAGCTTGCAAAAATTTGCTTTCAGCAATAGAGAATAATTTTACAGGAGCGATTGCAGAAGCTGTATTTTTCGCATTTGCCCCAGTTACTGGTGAAGGAGCGGAGACTAATTTCGTGTTTTGTCCTCGGAAGTCCCCCTGTTCTAAGTAAGCTACTGTATCTTGCAAGGTTACATTATCAGCTTTTAACAGTCTATTATACAATGCAAATGATCTTTTATCTTTATTTGCTGCAAATGCTTTAACAGCCGTTCCACTCGCAACTACATTTTGAACATATTTTAAACCAACCATTTCTGTATAGAAAGGATTTTGGTTACCACCTGTCGTCGTAAATGTGATGGAGACATCCTCATTTAAAAATGTCGGATTTGTCGCATACAATGCTTTAATACCTGCTTGAGCGGTCGCAGCATCTACGTTTGAAATACGTAAATAAGCTTTCAATTTCAAGGTATTTGCGAATGCTATCCAAGATGCCTTATCGCCTCCAAAAAGCATATCTTGTTCTCCCGGTGTAGTACCAAGATTACCTTTCAATAACTCAACACCTTTATCAATACTTTCGAAAATACTGTTGTATACCTCTTTTTGTGTTTGATATTTTGGACTTAAGTTCGTTGCTCCTTGCAGCGCTTCATCTAACGGAATATCTCCAAAAGCATCAGTCGCTACTTGCAATGTATATGCTTTCAACAAATACGCCATACCAATTGTATAGTTGTTTGCACCACGCTCCGAATTAATGATGATTTCAGCATTGTTGAGTGCACTTCTATAGATAGTTGACCAAATACGATCCGTTGCTGTATTTTTGAGGTTATACTGATCAATAGTTTGATACTGCGACGATGATGGAGCCTGTGTCCAATATTGCGCCCACAAACCACCATATACTTGAAGCTGATTACCTACGATCTGGCTTAACGAAGCTTCAACTGTCGGCAGCAAGAGGTTTGGTTCTACTTTTTCTGGGTTATTTGGATTTTCATTAACATCCAAATATTTATTACAACTTGTAAATGCTACGGATCCAACCAATGCAGCAAAAACAAACTTTTTAATATTCTTGTTCATTTTGTTATTCTTTATAGTTTAGAAGGATACCTTCACATTGATACCATAGTTACGCAAAGACGGCTGAGCGGTATAGTCAAAACCTTGTGCATTTCCAGCACCAGCAGAATTTACTTCTGGATCTGCATATTTATTTTCGCTTGGCGTCCAGATAAACAGGTTATTACCAAATACACCGACAGTTACATCACCAAAAGGCGTATTTTTTAGCATATCTTTTTTGAATTTATAAGAGATAGCCAAGTTGCGCAACTTCACATAAGAAGCATCTACCACATTCATACCCGCCTCCAAATATGGATAGTAATCCACTTTGTCATAAGTTGCTGTCGTATTTACAACTGAATTACCATTTGCATCTAAGTAAACTGAGTTAGGGAAGATTTGACCAAAACGCTCACCTCCTGTTTCTGCAGATGTACCTGTAAATGCCATGATATCTTTAGTACGTGAATAGAATACACCTCCATGTTTCATATCAAACAATGCAGTTAATGACCAGCCTTTGTAATTGACAGTCGTTCCTAATGAGGCTTGAAATTTAGGATTATAACTTCCTAAATACTTTGCTTCAGAAGTAGGTACTGGTAAACCTGTTTCTTGGTCAACGATAGTTCTACCTTGTGCATCAGTGGCATTTGTCACAGCATAAAATTCACCGTAAGGGCGTCCTTTAGCGGCAACGATAGACATACCTGAGAAACCACCTAAAGAAACTTGATCAATACCATCCATCAATTCAACAACTTTATTGTTGTTTTTAGTAAAAGTACCCATCAATTCCCAGCTAAAGTTTTCTGTTTTCATTGGTGTCCCACGCAACGCAAGTTCAACACCCGAGTTTTTAATCTTGCCGGCATTAACAACATTGAATCCGTAACCTGTCGAATTTGCAATAGGAATTGCTAAGATTTGATTTTTCGAGTTGTTATTGTAGTAACTAAAATCAACAGTTAAACGATTTCTAAAGAAACCCAATTCTGCACCAACTTCAGCTGATGTAGTGATTTCCGGTTTCAACTCTGCATTTCCTAGAGTCGATCCAGACATGAATGCAGACACATTACCAAATGGGAAAGTTGTCGTTCCAAATCCACCACTGATCTCGCCTCTAGAAAATGTTGTCAACAATTGGTATGGATCTGTATCCGACCCAACTTTAGCATAGTTAGCACGCAATTTACCGTAAGAAAGGATTCTCTTCGCATCTTGGCTTAACAACTCAGAGAATACAAATGAACCACTCACACTTGGGTAAAAGAATGAATTGTTTTTCTTAGGTAATGTAGAAGACCAGTCGTTACGTGCTGTCGCTTGTAAGTATAGGAAGTTTTTATACGACAAATTCAAATCTGCATAAAGTCCGACCAAACGACGTTTTGACCATGAGTCTTGGATTAAGTTCAATGGTCCATTGGAGTTCGCTAAATTATAAAAACCGGGCTGTACCAAACCTCCACTTTCGTTAGTTGCTGTACTTAGATTAGAAACATTACGTTGACGAATGTTGTTACCCAACATTAATGATCCTTTAAAATCTTGATTAAAGTCATGGGTAGCAGTAACCATGAAATCATGAATGATCTCTGTTACATTGTATTGATCGATACGATACTCACCATTGTCAATTAGATCGTTACCTGTCGAATAATTACCTGAAGTTTTATCAATTGGTGTAAAATTATATTTTGGAGATTCAGAGCGTCTGCGGTCAGTATAATGATCTACCCCTACACGCTCTTTGAAATCCAGCCATTCAAATGGCTTATAACCGACGTTAAAATTACCCAGAATGCGATTTACATTATTATAATTGTTGTAATTTGCCAATGTCCAATAGGGATTCATAGAATAAGCTCCATAATAGCCATACTCATTACTATGGTTTAGACCATTTGCATCGACATAACCATATCCATTATATGGATTGCTTAAATCTTTCATGTCAGCAACAGGAATATCACGAGGAGTTTGTAACAAGTTATTGTATACAGACGAATTTCCCTGTCCTCCACCTACGTTGTTCGAGTTAATCTGACTATAGTTAGCTGAAATTCCTGCATAAAATTTATTAGAGAATTCAGTTTGACCATTGAATCGAACACCATATTTGTTGTAGTTATCTTTGCTCCCAGGATAAACTCCGTTTGAGTTCAGGGAATTCAGACCTAAATAGAAGGAAGACTTTTCACTACCACCAGAGAAACCTAAATTATTATCTGTTGCAAATCCAGTATTAAAGAAATCTTTTACATTGTTTTTTACGGCCGAGTATGGTTTTGTCTGTCTTACACCATTTATAGCTTGGCCCCATTCTTGTGTCTTTCCTGTGAAAGGCGCACCCCAAGACCAATTTTCTTTTGGATCATTGACAAAAACCAGGTCTCCATTTTTAGTATAACCAGAGTAACCTTGACCATATTCGTTTTGAAACTCAGGTAATTTTAAAATAGAAGAAAAGGTGTTTGTTGTATTGAAAGTAATATCTGTTTTACCGCCACCTCTTTTACCTGTTTTAGTGGTAATGATCAATGCTCCGTTGGATGCACGCGATCCATATAATGCTGCTGCAGCCGGACCTTTCAATATGGTCATCGATGCAATATCATCAGGGTTGATATCATTACCGCGGTTACCAAAATCTACACTTGATAATGATGAACCACCACCGATTACACTGGAGTTGTCAATAGGAACACCGTCAACAACGATTAAGGCTTGGTTATTTCCTGAGATAGACGAACCGCCACGCAAAACGACACGAGATGAACTACCTGGAGAATTTGAGGTCGATGTAATATTCACACCGGCAACTTTACCAGCCAATGCATTGATAGCACTTGAATTTTGACCTGACCGCAATTCCTCGTTGTTCAAGGTCGGTGCTGAATAACCTAATGTTCTCTTTTCTCTTTTGATAGCATTGGCAGTTACGACAACCTCTTCAAGCGCATTGTCATGATTATCTAAAGAAACATTGAACACCGTGTTGTTGTTATTCACAATAATGGTTTTATCGTCAAAACCAACGGAACGGAATACAACAACTTTGCCTGCAGGTACATTCAATGAATAATTACCATTAGTATCGGTCTGTGTAGCCTGATTAGTACCTTGTACAACTACTGTTACCCCTGGTATAGCTTTACCGTCAGCAGATGTAACACGACCACTAATCTTTTTTTCCTGAGCGAATGCGACCGAAGTCAGAATCATTCCGCCAACAAGAAAACTTAGTAATGTTTGTTTCATGTTTTAGTTAGTTAATTTTATTATTTTTTCTAATCCTATATATTGATATAAATTATACCCGTTCATATAACTGTCCAAACATAAATTGTGTAGACAATAAAACCGCAACCTATCAAATAGACTATTGCAGTTCATTTTTTAACAGTTGAAAATATTATTGAAAAAGCAGCCCTAGGTAGATGCAGGGCAATTCTTAGATAAATATCCAGCTGTAAATTTGCTCTTTTCAGCATTTACAGTAAATAATAGTTAGTGCGATTTTTATTAGCGGTGTCAAATATAGAAACCCCAAGTTGTTTTTACAAGTTTTTTAACATAATCCCTCAAAATCAGTAAATACCGCAATAATTAGAAGTCAAATTTGCAAATTGTTACTAAAGAATCATTTTAGAATAAAAACTAATCAAAGCAACCTCAAACAGAATTTTATACGGAATCCGATATATTTAACAAAACATTAACAATGCTAAAAGAAATCTTTGAGACATCATTCTTTAAACTATCAAATATAAAAGAGACTTAATTTATAACGATTCTAAACATAAATTAGTAGAATGAAAACCAAACTTTCATGACCTTATGTCGATCCGTAACAATGAAGGGAAACAAAAAATCTCATCTGGTCGATAGCACTTTAAAATCAAAAAAAAGACGCTCTACCTTCTCAGGCTGAGCGTCTTTCACTTGGTATGAAATAAGTCCAAATACGACTTATTTATTGCTATTAATCAATATACTCAAATTTAGTGTAAGGCACCAAAACTGCTGGAATCTTAATTCCTTTTTCAGTTTGATTATTTTCTAATATCGCAGCTACAATACGTGGCAAAGCTAATGCTGAACCATTTAAGGTATGCGCCAATTGCATCTTGCCATCGGCATTTTTAAAACGTACTTTCAAACGATTCGCTTGGTAAGTTTCAAAATTGGAGACGGATGAAACCTCCAACCAACGCTTCTGCGCAGAACTATACACTTCCATATCGTAAGTCAATGCAGAAGTAAAACTCATATCCCCACCACATAAACGTAAGACACGGTAAGGCAACTCTAATTTCTGCAACAGTCTCTGCACATATAAGCTCATCTCTTCCAGCACTTCATACGACCTTTCGGGATGTACGATCTGCACCGTCTCTACTTTGTCAAATTGATGCAAACGGTTCAATCCACGTACATGTGCTCCGTAAGAACCTGCTTCCCGACGGAAACATGGGGTATAAGCGCAATGTTTGATTGGAAACTGCGCCTCTTTTACAATTTCGTCTCTATAAATGTTAGTGACTGGAACCTCAGCTGTAGGAATAAGATAGAGATTGTCATTACCAACATAGTACATTTGCCCTTCTTTATCCGGTAATTGCCCCGTAGCAAATGCAGAATCTTCGTTGACCAAAATGGGCACCTGTACTTCTTCGTATCCTTCTTCAGCTGCCTGATCCAAAAAGAAATTGATCAATGCACGTTGCAATTTTGCTCCTTTACCTTTATAGATAGGAAAACCCGCACCGGCAACTTTTACGCCAAGCTCTAAATCGACAATATCATATTTGTTCAACAATTCCCAATGCGGCAATGCGTCCTCCGACAACGCAGGGATTTCGCCATGGGTCAAAACAACTTCGTTATCGTCTGCACTTACACCTGCCGGAACGGATTGATGTGGTAAATTGGGTAATTGCACGATCTTCTCATTCAATTCTGCCTCAATTGTTCCTAATTGATCTAAAAGTTGCTTCACTTGCTCTTTATATCCAGAGGATTTGGATTTAACGGTTTCAGCTTCTTCTTTTTTACCTTGACGCATCAGATCTCCAATCTGTTTTGCTGCCGCATTAGCCTCTGCCGAAAGTGCATCAGATTCCGATTGGATCTTACGGCGCTCTTCATCTAAACTAATGATTTCGTCGATCAATCCAATTTCCGTGAAATGCTTGACAGCCAATCTTTCGATTACCGTATCCCTGTTCTCACGGATATAATTTAATTGCAACATAATATAAATGTGTTATTTAAAATAGTGAACAAACTTAGATAAATTTGCCTTTATTTACAAGCTATTTTATTCCCATAACACCTTTAGAAAGGCTTTTTGAACCTATTTTATGCGCTTTACTAAACAATACTCACCTCATCACACAAATATACATCTTGAATAGCGTGAAGCAGCGCTACACCCTCTTGCATCGGTTTTTGAAAGGCTTTACGACCGGATATCAAACCAGTTCCTCCAGCGCGCTTGTTGATAACCGCTGTTTTTACGGCTTCTTGGATGTCATTCTGTCCCGAAGCCCCGCCAGAATTGATCAAGCCTGCCCTACCAGCAAAGCAATTAAGAACCTGGTAGCGGCACAGATCAATTGGATGGTCGGAAGAAAGCTGTGTATACATTCGTTCATCTAGCTTTCCATAACTGCTTTTACCCATATTCAACGCTTTGAATCCCCCATTTAATTCGGGTAATTTTTGCTTAATAATATCGGCTTTGATTGTTACCCCTAAATGATTGGCTTGTCCGGTCAAATCCGCAGCTAAGTGGTAATCTTTATCACCGACTTTAAAAGCCGAATTACGCAAGTAGCACCATAGTACCGTCGCCATTCCCAAGGAATGAGCTTCCTCAAATGCTTTTGCTACTTCAATAATCTGCCGATCTGATTCTTCAGATCCAAAATATATGGTTGCCCCTACCGCAACAGCACCCATATTCCAGGCTTCGCGAATCGTTCCGTACAAGATTTGGTCGGCTCGATTGGGATAGGTCAGCAATTCATTATGATTGATTTTAACCAAAAACGGAATCTTATGGGCATACTTTCGTGCAACGGATCCTAAAACGCCAAAGGTAGAAGCCACAGCATTGCAATTGCCTTCCAAAGCCAGCTTAACGATATTCTCTGGATCAAAATACTGTGGATTTGGAGCAAAAGACGCTCCGGCACTGTGTTCAATACCTTGGTCCACAGGCAATATCGAAAGATACCCGGTATTAGCCAATCGACCCGTTCCAAAAAGTTGTCCCAAACTGCGCAAAACCTGCGGGCTACGATCACTTAAACTGTATACTTGGTCAATAAATTCTGCTTGTGGGAGATGTAGCATTGTTTTGGAAACTGCAGGTTGATCAAATTCTAACAAATAACTCGCTTCTGCACCTAGATGTGCCTGTATTTTTTCGATGTATTGCATAATATATTTATTTTAACGTGATGGAGTTTACCATTATCTTTAAAATAAAACTCTAAAAACCACAGAATGTTTTAGCGCATATAATGTAGTAAAAAAAACTTAACTTTGACCATGTTATATTTAGTTCCAACACCTATTGGCAATCTGGAGGACATGACGTTCCGTGCGGTCAATGTCCTAAAAGAAGTGGACCTCATCTTAGCAGAGGATACAAGGACTAGTGCTCCGCTTTTAAAACATTTTGGAATCGACAAAAAAGTATTTGCACATCATCAGCACAATGAACATAAAGCGGTCTCGGAAATCATTAAATTCTTAAAAGAGGGACAAAACATTGCTTTGATTTCAGACGCTGGAACACCAGCAATCTCCGATCCGGGATTTTTACTGGTACGTGAGGCCATCAAAGAAGGACTGGAGGTACAGTGCTTACCCGGAGCAACTGCATTCGTGCCGGCGCTTGTCAATTCGGGGCTTCCCAACGACCGTTTTTGCTTTGAGGGTTTTCTACCCGTAAAAAAAGGAAGACAAACACGCTTAAAAGCTTTAGCAGAAGAAAAAAGAACAATGATCTTCTACGAATCACCACATCGTATTCTCAAAACAATTGAAGAATTTATCACCGTTTTTGGACCAGAAAGACAAGGGTCGATATCTCGTGAGTTGAGCAAACTCTATGAGGAAAATGTGCGCGGAACATTAACTGATTTAAAATTACACTTTGAAAACAATCCGATTAAAGGAGAATTTGTATTTTGTGTAACAGGATTGGAATAAATTTTAACAATCTTTATGTATTAAAAAGTATTTGACATGAACATGGAACAATTTGCACAGGATGGGCAGGACATAAAAATCATTGAAAAATTGGTTTCTAAAGTCCAGGATATGCTTACTCCAGGAGAAAAAATAGATTATATTGCCGTTCAAAAGAAGCCTGCAGTGACTATTTTACCGGATAGTATTACCATCAGTAATAAGCGCATATTTATGTGCGAGTTTACTAAATTGGGCTTAGCTACGGATTTCGAAATTTTCGGCTGGCAAGATATCAAAGATATTGCGTTTAAAGAGGAAATCTTCGGTTCGAAAGTGACTGTTATTCCTTTTACTGGGGAGAATTTGAGCATCGATTATATCCCTAAGGTTCAGGCCAGAAAATTGTATCAGTATATTAAAGCGGCGCTTGAAAATTATAAAAAAGCGGAATTGGCCGCCGAAAAAGAGAAAATAGTGATTGCTCCAACTGTGGCAAAAGAAGGGATTATCGAAAGACCGGAAAGTAATGCCGCAGGGCAGCCAGCAGCTGCAGCACCTGCTCAATCAGCACCGCAATATTATGGGGCTGGTCAGCCAACTCCGCAGGCGCAGGTTCAGGCACAGCAACCGATCGCATCCACTCCAACTATTCCATCAGTTTCGGCAGCTCCTATCTCACCTGCTGCGGCAAAGGAAGAGGAAGAGGATGAAATTACCTTAAAGCTCAAAAAATTAAAAACGCTCTTCGATAAACAATTGATTACCCAAGAAGAATACGAGAGTAAAAAGCGAGAAGTATTATCCAGTTTATAATTATAAATGGGAGAAAATATATAGTGAAAAACAACTATTTACTGGCACTTTTAAGTGCCTTTTTATTGTGGCTGGGCTGGCCTCCAATCCCCTATTCCAGTCCATTGTTATTTATTGGATTTGTACCGCTGCTGATTGCTGTTGAAAACATTATCCGAAGTGAAACATGCAAAAGAAAAGGCCGTAAAGTATTTCTTACTGCAGGACTCACCGCAGTTGTGTGGAACACCGCCTCGATTTATTGGGTATATAACTCCATTTCGGCAGTTATGCCGGCATTTGCAGCCGTTGTGATCAGCCTGATCCCTTTTTGCCTTGGAGCGGCTTTAATGGCGCTGGCGTTCAGACTGTATGCACAACTACGACGCAAAACGAACATCCTATTATCCCTTTTCGGATTAATGGGATTCTGGATAAGCTACGAATTTTTACATGAATCCTGGGATTTAGCGTTCCCGTGGATGACATTAGGAAATGGTTTCGCCAGTTTCCACCAATTGGTGCAATGGTATGAAATCACGGGAGTCTACGGTGGAACCATATGGATCTGGCTGGTCAACATCTTGGTGTTTACACTTTACCTGAATCGGAAGGAACTTTATCCGATCAAACGTAAGATTGTCCCGATTGCTTCTTTAGCCGCAGTATTGTTACTTCCCACCGCTTACTCGCTGATACGGTACTTTAACTACGAAGAACATCAGAATCCGGCACAAATAGTCGTTGTTCAGCCAAATATTGACCCTTATATTAAATTTAATATAAGTCCTGAGGAACAATTAAACACCTTATTCGCTTTATCAAATTCAGTCGGGAAACCCAATACGGAGTTTTTTATCTGGCCTGAAACGGCGCTTTCACAGAATGGCGATTTCGATGAGGAAAACTTTAGGGAAACCTACTCTTACCAGCGCATCTTAAAATTTTTAGATCAATATAAAAATGGCAATGTACTTTCAGGTATTGAAAGCTATCAGCTGTACAACGATGCCAAAACACCAACTGCGCGCGAAATAGCTCCTCATGTTTATCAAGATAATTTCAATGCCGCGACATTGATCGATTATTCTTCCAAACTACAATTTTATCATAAGTCCAAGCTCGTTCCGGGCGTTGAACAAATGCCTTTTGGTGCAGCCATGAACTTCTTAAAACCTTTATTTAAAGCATTCGGCGGCACTACGGGAGGCTATGGAAAACAGGCCGAACCATCGGTATTTTATGCGCAAAGTGGCATTGGTGCAGCACCGGTCATCTGTTACGAATCCATTTGGGGCAATTATGTTGCTAAGTATGTCAAAAAAGGAGCACAGTTTATTGCGATCATCACCAACGATGGCTGGTGGGGAAATACATCGGGCAAAGACCAACATTTACAGTATGCTAAACTACGTGCGATTGAGAACAGACGATGGGTGGCTCGCTCTGCCAACACAGGGATATCTGGCTTTATTAATCAACGGGGAGATATTGTGCAACAGACGAAATGGTGGCAGCCTGCGGCCCTCAATCAGGAAATTAATTTAAATGAAGAAATTACGTTCTATACGCAAGCAGGTGATATCGCCGCTTATTTGGGTTTGACGCTCGCATTAGGAGGATTTTTGATCCTGATTGTGATCAGACGAAAAAAGGAACTCATATAAATTGAAAAATAGCGCCAATATGAACCAACATATTAGCGCTATTTTTCTTTATCAGAACAGAAAAACTTCCATCCCATACTATCCAGGGCAAAAAGGACCTCATTCTTAGAAACCGCAGTACTCAGACATCGACCTGCCATAATTAGGAAATTAAAATGATAAAAATTAGTGATTTGATAGCGTTAATTTACTTGAGAGATTTGTAATTTTGCGGCATGCAAGTATATTTTGATAATGCAGCGACTACAGCCTTAGATCCTGAAGTAATAAAAGTAATGATCGATGTGATGGACAATAACTTTGGTAATCCATCTTCAATCCATAGTCACGGACGACAAGTAAAGACAATTGTAGAAAAAGCACGAAAAACGATTGCCAATTTGCTTCATGTGTCTCCTGCAGAGATATTTTTTACATCAGGTGGAACGGAAGCAGACAATATGGCTATCGTGAGGTCAATAACCGACTTTGGGATAACCCATGCCATTACCTCCCCCATTGAACATCATGCCGTATTACACACCTTAGAGGAACTGCAAAAAGCAGGTAAAGTGCACCTTGACCTGTTGGAGGTTGATGAAAAAGGCAATTTAAATATCAACCAGCTGGAAGAGCTTTTAATGCGTAACCCCCGCACTTTTGTCTCTATTATGCATGCCAATAATGAAATTGGGAATCTCAACGATATTCACCATATCGCCGAGTTATGCCAAAAGCACAATGCTGTATTTCATTCCGATACTGTGCAGACGATGGGGCATTACCCACATGATCTTACTCAACTTAAAATAGACTTCGTCACAGGAGCTGCTCATAAATTCCATGGCCCGAAAGGGGTCGGCTTTCTTTATATCAACGCCAATAACAAGATCAAACCTTTAATCTATGGCGGAGCACAAGAACGCAATATGCGTGGCGGGACAGAAAATGTATATGGCATAGCAGGACTTGCCAAAGCGCTGGAACTTGCCTATGAAAACATGGAAGAACATCATACTTATATACAGGGGCTCAAATCTTATATGATTGATGAGTTATTGAAAGCAATACCCGACATTGGCTTTAATGGCGTCATCGAACCAGACAAATCATTGTACACCGTATTGAATGTTTCTTTCCCTTGCAGTAACCTCGCTGACATGCTCCTATTCAATTTGGATATTGCAGGCATATCATGCTCTGGCGGAAGCGCCTGCAGCTCAGGGACCGACATAGGCTCTCATGTATTGAATGCGATCAAATCGAGCGCTGAACGCCCCTCGGTGCGTTTTTCTTTTTGTAAAAACAATACCAGGGAGGAAATCGACTTTGTTGTAAATACGTTAAAAGAACTTTGTACAAAAAACCAATAGCATTTTCAGATAAATGTTGAAAAGTTTATCCCAAATGAAATTAAAGCATCAATCATATGTGCGAATGTTTTAAAGATAAAATAAGCTCAAAAACAAGAAAGCCGGAAGTTGTACCTCCGGCTTTCTTGTTATTAAATCATTTATAAAAAGTTAACTCAATTTTTCGTCAACACATAGTATTTGGATATATCTCCGGTAATGTCATTTCCTGAGAGATCCAGCTGACTGAGCATTCCATTTCCAAGTTTGAATTTATAATCTACACCATCTAAGGTAATGATATTACCATCCAACTTCCATTTTCCTTCCCGAACAAACACATCTTCACTTTTATTTAGATATTTAGATGAATATTGATACGTATTGTCAGCATGTAATGAAATTAGTGTTTCAATTCCGTCGCAATCCGCACAAGGCAGCACGCCCTTATATTCACCAATCACTACTTCCGCCTTATCTCTTCCTTTAAGATCCTGTAAATTATCTTTATAGACGGCTACACTTTGCTTGGGATTATCACACCCCACCATTCCAATGATCACCCACAAACCCACAATCCAAATATACCTTTTCATCACATTCTAAATTCAAAAAAATCAGCATCTAACAGTTACACCAATAAATTCATAACAAATTAAATACCAAAAATTTAGAAAAGATTAAAAATCATCATCGTCATCGTCTGCCAAAACTGCCAATGCGCCCTGCAACTCGCCCAGAGCATGGAAATTACGACTTTTGCGGGCGATCTCGATTCCAGATCGGTATGTAGCAATCGCCGACTCTTCTCGACTTAATTTTTCGTACAATTTACCCAGATGATAGTAGGTTCCTACATATTCTGGATTAGACTGTACTAAATCCTCGAATCTCGACATAGCCTCCTGCTCATTCCCCTGCTTGAGATATTCAGCTGCAATCGCATATTTCAGAAAAGGATCCTCCGGGCTCTCTTTCAGAAATTCATTCAGTTGGTCCAATCGTGTTGACATATTTTTTTATTTCAAACTTAGACAAATTGAACTTTATATCCAATATAATACGTATACCTAGTGATAACAATCCACATCCCTGTATGATAGAAAAAAAACATTACTCTTCTAAACCCTTGAGAAATCTATACTTATCCAAAAATTACTATGCTAGCATACAAAATGACAATTTGCTGACGAAACAAATCTGTTGTCAGAAATCACTTGTTCAAAAAGAAAAATTACAAAAACAGCAACAAAAGCATTAAATATCTTGTTACATCAAAAAAAATAATCGAAAAATGCTTGAAAATTTTAAAAATATTCAATATCTATCAATTGCCATCTCAAGGGATTTTGGTTGATCTGAAACTTTTTAATTAAATGAAAATATGGTAAGTTTGGGTAAAACCAATCGTATATGAAAATATTAGTTTGTATAAGTAATGTCCCTGACACTACATCCAAAATCACTTTTACAAATGACAACACTGCATTTAATACAGCTGGTGTACAATTCATTATAAACCCTTATGATGAAATTGCTTTATCTAAAGCAGTGGAATTGGCCGAAGGTGGAAAAGGAACCGTAACTGTCATCAATGTGGGGGATGCATCGACAGATGCAACCATTCGAAAAGCATTGGCAATTGGCGCAGATAACGCTGTACGGATAGATGCCGCTCCCCGCGATGCTTGGTTTGTTGCGAATCAAATAGCAGCGTATGCCAAAGACAATGCATTTGACTTAATTTTAACTGGTCGTGAATCTATCGATTATAATGGTGCTCAGGTGGCGGCAATTATAGGAGAATTGCTACAGATCCCATCTGTTTCCATAGCCAAAAAAGTCGAGGTTGCAAGTGATATGGTGACCGTGGAACGTGAAATTGAGGGTGGTAAAGAAGTGTTAACGGCCAAGTTACCACTCGTCATCGGTACAGCCGAAGGTGTTGCTGAGCCTAAAATACCCAATATGCGTGGTATTATGAGTGCACGAAGCAAACCGCTGGACGTGGTGGAACCGTTCTCCGTAGAACTTCTTGCTCACATTGTCAACTATGAGACACCAGCTCCACGAGGTACGGTCAAACTTGTTGACGCTACTGAGGTAGAAAAATTAGTTTCTCTTCTTCATGATGAAGCTAAAGTTATTTAATCTTTAAACGCTAAAACACTATGTCGATACTTGTATATGTAGAAAATACCGATGGAAAATTCAAAAAATCTGCTTTTGAAGTTGTTTCGTATGCCAAATCCATCGCTGATAACATACAGACTGATGTTGTTGCAATTTCAATCGGGAATGTTGCCGAAGACGAACTTGCTGCTTTGGGCAAATACGGTGCTTCGAAAGTATTAAATGTCAATCAGGAACAACTTGCTTCTTTTGTAAACCGAGCTTATGCTAGTATCATCGCAGAAGCTTTAAAAAGTACGGGTTCGAAATTGCTTGTCCTGTCCAATTCATTTTCCGGAAAAGGACTTGCTCCTCGCATTGCAGCCAAGTTGGAAGCTGGTCTGGCCGATGGCGCGCTCGAATTACCGCACATTACGGATGACAAACTGACGGTCAAAAAAACGGCGTTCTCCAATAAAGCGTTCGCTACGCTCGAACTAACCTCGGATATAAAGGTCATCGCACTAAGTCCAAATGCATATGAAATAAAAGAGACTGGTGGTAATGCCACTGTCGAAACCTTTACGCCCAATATTGACCAACTTGATTTTTCAACCGTGGTTAAGGAGATTGTGCGCGCAACAGACAAAGTTTCTTTACCCGAAGCTGACATTGTGGTCTCTGCGGGCCGCGGTCTCAAAGGCCCCGAAAACTGGGGGATGATTGAAGAACTTGCGGATGTGCTAGGTGCAGCTACCGCATGTTCGAAACCTGTGTCCGACGCCGGCTGGCGCCCCCATTCGGAACACGTAGGACAAACAGGTATTGTAGTGAGCCCTAATCTCTATATTGCAATTGGTATCTCTGGTGCAATTCAACATTTGGCGGGGGTGAGCTCCTCAAAAACCATTGTTGTCATCAATAAAGATCCCGAAGCTCCATTTTTCAAAGTTGCCGATTATGGAATTGTAGGGGATGTATTTGACATCGTTCCAAAATTGACGCAAGCACTGAAGGCTTATAGAGGTATATAAACATTTAATCCATATATTCTCCCCATTTATTGAAACTGAATGGGGAGTTTTTTATTGGTTATAATTGCATATAAAAGCAAATTTATCTAAGTTTGTAAACCGGTTTGAAATTAAAATGAAGAAAATCAGATTAGATATCGTTGGTTTATCCTATAGTCAAACCCAATCAGGGGCTTATGCCCTGGTATTAGGTGAAGTGGAAGGCAACAGAAGATTACCCATCATCATCGGCAGTCACGAGGCTCAAGCTATTGCTATTCGGATAGAAAAAATGATTCCTAGTCGCCCGCTGACACACGACCTATTTCAATCCTTTGGAGAATCATTTGGAATTCGGCTTATTGAAGTTATTATCTACAATCTAATTGAAGGGATATTTTATGCTAAAATGATCTGTTCCGACGGCAACAAGATTGTAGAGATTGACGCACGCACTTCTGATGCTGTTGCCCTTGCAATACGCTTTGAAGCGCCCTTGTATGCCTACGAATTTATTATGTCCTCTGCAGGAATTATTATTGAAGGACATGATTTCGCATTTTTGGAAAATATGGACAAATCCAACAAAGTCCAGGATCCAAGTGTTGTTGAGGTCGAAGAAAAAACACCTTCAAAATCCCCACACAATCCTTTCTCCTCATTGACAAATGAGCAATTGGAACAAGCACTTAATCAGGCATTGACCGAAGAAAACTACGAACGGGCGGCGTTGATTAGGGATGAGATTTCCAAAAGGAAATAGTGCCTTTCATTAGAGCAAAACAAAATTTTAAATAACATCATTTATGTCTATTAAATTAAGATTGACCATCATGAGCTTCTTTCAGTTCTTCGTCTGGGGAGCATGGTTGATTACAATAGCGAACTATTGGTTTGGCACAAAGCAATGGGATGGTACGCAATTTGGAGCCATTTTTGCAACAATGGGAATCGCATCTCTATTTATGCCTACACTAATGGGAATCATTGCCGATCGGTGGATAAATGCAGAAAGATTATATTTTATTCTTCACTTATGTTATGCTGGTGTTTTATTCTATTTACCTCAGGTAAATGATCCAAACACCTTTTTTTATGCGATGCTTGCGGCGATGTGTTTTTATATGCCGACTTTGGCGCTATCGAATTCCATCGCTTATACTGCACTAAATGAAAACAACTATGATCTGGTCAAAGCATTTCCCCCTATCCGGGTGTTTGGCACAATCGGTTTCATCGTCGCGATGTGGATCACCAATTTAACGGGTAGCAAAGCAACGGCCTTTCAATTTTATATCGCCGGAACTGCAGCCTTAGCTTTAAGTCTCTACGCGTTTACGTTACCAAAATGTCCTCCGAAAAAATTACAACAGGAAAATGCTTCTTGGACACAGCTATTGGGCTTAGAAGCGTTTAAACTTTTTGGAAATTATAAAATGGCTTTATTTTTTATTTTTTCCATGTTCTTAGGCGCAGCACTCCAGTTGACCAACGCCTACGGCGACGTATTTTTGGATGAATTTAAATTCTACCCCAAATTTGCAGAATCTTTCGTCGTGAAATATTCGACGATCATTATGTCAATTTCACAAATATCCGAAACGCTCTTTATTCTTGCTATTCCATTCTTCCTGAAAAGATTTGGTATAAAAAAGGTGATGCTGATTTCGATGTTAGCTTGGGTTTTACGTTTTGGATTGTTCTCCTTTGGTGACCCTGCTGGCGGGCTTTGGATGATTGTATTATCCTGCATCGTATATGGCATGGCCTTTGATTTTTTTAATATTTCAGGCTCACTGTTTGTCGAAACCTCCACAACCTCCAGTATACGCAGTTCTGCCCAAGGTTTGTTTATGATGATGACAAATGGCTTTGGCGCCGTGGTAGGCAGTTTTGCTTCTGGGTGGATCATTGATCAATACTTTACCAAAAGTTTTCAGCATAGCAAAGATTTAGCCCAATACCTGGACACAACAGTGGATAACACTCACTTTCTGCACTTCTTAAAGGAAAGAAACATTTCGATCTTACCTGACGGTGTTTTAAGCGGCAATCTTATGCTAAAAGACTGGCATGATATCTGGCTTGCATTTGCGCTCTACACGTTTGTTATCGCAATTCTTTTTGCTTTATTCTTTAGACATAAACACGAGCGTTAACCGCTAAGCTTAAAATAAAAAAAGCCGCAATTAGCGGCTATTTTTTTATTTTAAAAAGACAAATCGTATGATTGGATCTTACTTTATTGCTATAGCTGTTTTTTAACAACATCAGCAGTCAGTTATAACACAATGTAAGCGAATGTTACGGTGAAGGGGTTAAAAATAGCGAAAGGTAATCTGGGGAGATTACCTTCACTTTAAAAACAAACTAAATTTTCAGACGTGTTTCACAACAGATCTACACATTAACCCTAACTCTTTATGAATCAAAAATTACTCTATACAAATATAGGAGACATATGTTAAGTGTATCTTAAGCTATCTTTAAGCTTAAAACAACGCTAAAATGTTTTATCTTACCTCTATAGTTTTCGTTGCAACATGCGTTCTATTGAAAAGATCGATCGCCTCAACCTCAATATGATATTTGCCTGCTTTAAGTTTTGGCAGATTAGCGACCCACAAATGACTGGATTTTTCAGGATTGGAAGGTCTACGAGTGTTCTTCAATTCAGTTGCTGTATCATATTTAGCCAACGAATTTAGAAATGCTGGATCGTTTTCATTTACAAAGTCCATTTCTTTCCATTCCCCCTGATTGATTCTATACCTGACCTTGTCGCCCTCCTTTCCTATAAAGAAATTAGCGTATATCGGATATCTTTTGCTGTACTTTTCCGGAATAACCGAAGCACCATATAAGTCAATCTGATACGTTGCCGGCTTATCGACAACCTTGTAATCGAAACTGTATTGATTATCTTGAATTTTCAAAATAGCATATCCTTTTGGTGTACCATCCCGCATTGTAGAAACAGGAATTCCTTTTTCATTCAACTCGCCAGAGTACCAATCACCCGATGTCGTGCCTACGTTATACTCGTGATGCGGCTTCTCTTGTTTCCATCCGTCTTTTTGCCCATAGAAATACTGCCGCTGAAAGTGTGTATGTGCCGATAAAGACAATGTATGCTTAAATGGAGCGAGCATATCAAAAAGACGTTGTCTATCTTCGTTACGAAAAACATCTGAGTTTTGATGGTATAAAGGAATATGGAACGCCAGCACAATTAATTTATCTTTAGCAACGTTTTTTAAGTCATTTTCCACAAACTCTAGCTGATCTTTACGAAATCCACCTAAATAACCTTTTCCTGTGCGTGGATTCGGATAAATAATATTGTCTAGGATAATAAAATGCGCATTCCCATAGTTGAATGCATAATTGTTGGGACCAAACGTTTTCTCGAATGATTCATCGGAGAGGCTATCTACTTTGGCATCATAGTTCATATCATGGTTTCCCATAACATTATACCAAGGCAATCCCATGGTAGAAATCACCGATTTATATTTTGGCTGTAGGGAAAGATCGTCGCCCACTAAATCGCCTAAGCTGATGCCAAATTTTGCAATTGTCTTATCCGAAATTCCGTTGATCACCCCGTTTTTGAAATAGGACAGTTCTTCCTCCGTGTAAGCCTGTGGATCACCGAAAACAAAAGCTGAAAAGTTTGGATCCTCTTCTTGCTGATACAAAGCAAAATTTACCGCAGCAGGGATTTTCCCTGTGGCAGCTACGGCAGGGTATTTTGAAGCTGGACTGCCGTTCAATTTATGGATATAATAGAATTTTGGATGATTATTTTCATCTAAAGGTACGGCATAACCTGCTGGTTTGACGACGAAAATGATATTGTCATTCCCAATGGGCAATTGATAATTACCATCTTTATCTGTGGTAGTTACCTCACGTCCGTTACTAACAGAAACAGACGCAATACCTTTCTCATTTTTATCTAATTTTCCGTTTTTGTTTACGTCCAAATAAACCTTTCCTTTTGCAAAATCTTGTGCGTGCGTAGCATGTACGAATGCCCAGGAAATTGCTAATGCCAAAAATGTTTTCATATGTTATTTTGTTTTGGCGCTAAAGTATTCCATTCAGGTTAAAGGAGTATAAAGAGAATATAAAGAATTCATCAAGAATCGAAGGGTATATCATGCAATCAACGTACTAATTAACACATATTTAATACTAAAGTAATAGGGATATCATTCGTACTTTATACGTTTTCATACGAATGCCCCCCCTATTAGCTCCCTATAAAGTACCTGTTATATTAGGCTGTATTAGTAGATTGACCTTTGTTCTTGCTTTGCAGTCTTTCATAAATGTTCCTAGAAAAAAGGAGTAGATACAAAAAAAGAGAAACCAATTGCTTAATTTCTCCTTTTACCCTTAGGTCTATTTCTTAATTACCTTGCCTGCGCGGTCGCCAACATGCGGTTGACTTCATCAATCATAGACTTTGCCGCGTCATGCATGCGCGGATTGCCTGCGAAATCGGCATCTAAAGTTACATGTTTGGATTTATCTTTGTAGTTGAACTCCAGATAAAAACGTGGAACCTTAGAATTTGTCGAATCCTGCTGCCATTCGGGACCTGTCATATCGGTATCCAAATTCCAAAAACCCAGCTCCATCGCTTTGCGATGTAAATATAATAAATCGTCTTTTGTAAATTTTACAGTATCGGTAATTAAAGAATCTTTTTTGTCTAAATATTTATAGATACGGGTTTTAGAATTGTACTCGTTGACCATGTGGTTTGGCTCGCCGTATTTGAATTCTATGGATTCAAAATCAGCAAAACGAAAAGGGGCATTTTTGATCATATTACTATAGTAATAAACACAATACATCAAAAACGGCACAATAATACAAAGGCCCAAAAAAATCTTCTTACTCTTTATTGTCATTGCTATAAATTTTGACAAAAATAAGGATTTATATAGGGTATAAAAGTTTATATCAAGATATGACATAAAACCTACATGAGCTACTGCGATCTAAATATTAGGAGAGCCTGCGTCAACAAAGGTCTTGGCATACCAGCTATCAGAAAGATCAGATATAATAACACCCTTGCGCGTTGATACATGTACAAACTTATTATTATGAAGGTATACACCAACATGATCTATCCCGCTACGCCCGAATGAAAAAAATACAAGATCCCCTTCTTGAAGTTTATCGACCTTTTTTCGCTTTACTACTCCTTCCATGTCACGAGAAGTGCGCGGTAAATTTCCTTTATAAACTTCCATGTAGAGCAGATTTACAAAGCCTGAACAATCCACACCGGATTTGCTCTGTCCGCCCATACGATGCGGTATGCCCATCCAGTCATCGATAAAAGAGTAAAGGTTTGGATTTAGCCTTTGAGGACTCACGTTAAGCAAATTGGCATAACTGTCAAGCCGCGATCCCGAAAAGGACCTTCCTCGCGCTGAACTAGCATCTGTCAAAACACCACCCTTAGCAGGATAAGAATTAGCGATAAGTACCTTTTTCTTTGTTGAACAACTGCTCAAAAATAGAACTACACCCAAAAAGAAAACAAAATAAAATCTGACAATCATGCTGTTCAATCTACGTTGTTGCCTAACAAACTTAAGTAAATTGCTATTTATATGCAACACATTTACCGTGTTGCTAAAACATTTTACAGTAAGAACCCCTTTTATCCATCCATCGAAAACCATTCATTATTGGTGACATAATTTTCACCAATGAGGTCTCAGCTACAGCTATTCCAATGCGATATCCCAGTCGAAAGATTCCTTTTCTCGATAAGGATGTCAGAGCAGGAAAAGAATTGTTCAGAAATCGTAACTTTGACGCCTAATTTATTTGACAATGGAAAAATTAAAAGGTGCATTGGCTGTCTTTTTAGGTGCAAGTAGTTTCGGAATACTATCAACATTTGTAAAAAAAGCTTACGGTAAAGGACTGACTTTAGGCGAAGTAACGGGAATCCAGGTATTGTTTGGCATGCTTATACTGTGGCTTATATATATTGTCATCAAACTCTTTTCGGCAAAGTCATTTCACGCTTCAAGCAAAAAATCTTCCTGGGTTAAGATATTGATCAGCGGTACATCTACCGGTTTGGTGAGTGTTCTCTATTATAAATGTGTTCAGCTCGTTCCCGCTTCATTAGCCATAGTCTTGCTAATGCAGTATATCTGGATCGGCGTGCTCATTGAGTTTATCTTTTTTAAGACAAAACCTTCAAAAAACAATTTGATCGGTATTGGAATTGTACTTGTTGCAACCTTATTAGCAACGGGGCTCATTGAAAAAGGATTACAACAACTCAATTTAACGGGTGTGTTATTCGGTCTTTTGGCGGCGACTGCCTATTCGGTGTTCATGATTGTAAATGGGCGTGTAGGCAATGACTACCACCCCATTCAAAAAAGTGCTATTATGGTAACAGGTTCTTGTATCCTGATTTTCACTTTATTTCCACCGTCTTATTTATTTAATGGTCAATTTGATGATAATTTTTTCTATTTTGGATTGATACTTTCTTTATTTGGCACGGTCATTCCGCCTTTATTGTTTGCCTATGGTTTGCCCAAAACTGGATTCTCCTTAGGAGGAATATTGAGTTCGGCCGAACTGCCTGTAGCCACCTGTATGTCATTTTTCATACTTCATGAAAGTGTATCGACTGTTCAATGGATTGGTGTGCTTTTGATCTTGGGTACCGTCATTTGGTTAAATGCAGCAAAGAGCAGTACACATTAGGGGTACCAATCACCTTTCGATCAGATAGCTGCACTCAATTTGAGGATATCTATCCGAATACAGCAATCAAAACTTCGTGATGTCGTACACGCCAACAGCGACAAAAGCGAATAAAAGTCCTTTCTGGGCAATAAAAGCAGACAACTTTCATACAAAAAAGGCAATCTTATTAGAGAAGATTGCCTTTTTGTATGTTATAAATCTTTATTGAACTAATGTGCCAATGTCTCTGGAATTTCTTCCACCTCGACTTCACAGGAGTCCGTTACTTCCATAAATTTAACCGGCACAACCTCATTTACCAATAAGGGATCGTACAAAGTCCGCACTTTAACATAATTTTTAGAGAAACCATGCATGTAACCGTCTTTCTCATCAGCCTCAAACAATACGTCTCCGATTTCTCCTAATTGCGATTCATAGAAAGCACGACGCTTCTTCTCAGAAAGGATATGCAGCATTTTGCTGCGATCGCTACGTTGCATTCCCGGTACTGCTCCATCCATTTGCGCGGCAATCGTATTTTCTCTTTCTGAATAGGTAAAGACATGCAGATAAGAGATGTTCATATCATTCAGGAAATTGTAGGTATCGATAAAATCTTCACGTGTTTCTCCTGGAAATCCAACAATGACGTCAACACCGATGCAACAATTAGGCATTAAAGACTTGATATATGCCACACGCTCTGTGTAAAGCTCTCTTTTGTACCTTCTGCGCATTAAACTTAGAATTTTATTGCTTCCAGACTGTAAAGGCATATGGAAATGTGGAACAAAACGTTTTGATTTTGCCACAAACTCAATAATATCATTGGAAAGCAGATTGGGTTCTATCGAAGAAATCCGAATCCTGTCGATACCTTCGACTTCATCCAAAGCCTTTACCAAATCCAAGAATCGGTCTTCACGTTTACCATCACGAATACCAAAATCACCAATATTAACTCCTGTTAACACGATTTCCTTTACACCTGAAGCTGCAATTTCTTCCGCTTGACGCACAATATCTTCGATCTTACCGGAGCGGCTTCCGCCACGCGCTAGAGGGATTGTACAAAACGTGCACGAGTAATCACATCCATCCTGTACTTTTAGGAAAGTACGCGTACGATCACCAATTGAATAAGCAGATACAAATTGATTGGTCTCATCGATCGGACCATTATAAACGATTGTCTTTTCCTGTTTGGTCAAATCATTGATATGCTCAATAATATTAAACTTTTCTGCAGCACCCAAAACCATATCTACACCAGGAATCTCGGCGATTTCTTTTGGTTTTAGCTGCGCATAACAACCAACAATCGTAATATAAGCATTGGGAGAGTGCTTTAAAGCTTCCTTAACCACTTTTCTACACTTCTTGTCAGCATTATCCGTTACCGAACATGTATTGATTACATAAACGTCCGCACGGCTATTGAACGCTGTGGTATCATAGCCCGCTTCTTTAAATAAACGACCAATGGACGATGTCTCCGAATAATTCAGTTTACATCCAAGTGTATAAAAAGCTACTTTTTTATTCTCCATAATATTTTGCAAAATTACATTTTTTTTCAGTAACCACTCTTATCATTTTAAGTTTTGACTTTCTCGTTATAAGGATTTTCCTTAGTTTTGACTATCTTGAATGCTGAATGCACAGGCGGCTTATTATAGTCAAACGAAATTAGTCAGGACCTTGATGTATTCAGGTATTCCCCGATCGAGAATCAGACCCATAAAGTAGTGCTATACATTCTCATAGAGTTCGATAATAGCATTGATATTTGACATTTAAAAATTACTTTTTTACAGATGAAACAATATTTAGATTTACTCAGACATGTATATACAGATGGTGTTGTAAAGACAGATCGTACAGGCACAGGCACCAAAAGTGTCTTTGGATATCAGATGCGTTTCAACCTCCAGGAAGGTTTTCCTTTGGTAACAACAAAGAAATTACACCTGCGATCCATTATACATGAGTTAATCTGGTTCCTAAAAGGCGAAACCAATATTCAGTATCTCAAAGAAAATGGCGTAAGTATTTGGGACGAATGGGCTGACGAACAAGGAAATTTGGGCCCTGTGTACGGATCGCAATGGCGGTCTTGGCCGACGCCCGACGGCCGTCATATTGATCAAATTGCACAAGTAATTAATCAGCTTAAAAGTTCGCCGGATTCCCGTCGTATTATTGTATCGGCATGGAATGTTGCTGAAATAGAACATATGGCATTACCGCCTTGTCATGCTTTTTTCCAATTTTATGTCGCTCCAGCGCAACCCGAAAAAGGAATTTTAAAGCCACAATTGTCCTGTCAACTCTATCAGCGTAGTGCGGATATATTTTTGGGTGTACCTTTTAACATTGCATCTTACGCACTTTTAACCATGATGGTTGCCCAAGTGTGTGATATGGAAGCGGCTGAATTTATTCATACCCTAGGTGATGCGCATATTTATAGTAATCACTTTGAACAAACCGAACTTCAATTGAGCAGAGAACCTAAAGCGCTACCACAGATGAGCATTAACCCCGATGTAAAAGATATTTTTGATTTCAAATTTGAAGATTTTGAATTATTGAACTACGAATCACATCCTCATATCAAAGCTCCGGTTGCTGTTTAATTATGATGGCACCTAATTTTGCAACAACATTCTTTTAGCGGATAAATAATCACCTTATATCAACAATGAGCAACCCAACGATCACATTAATTGTCGCTGCATCGGACAACAATGCCATCGGAATCAACAACAAGATGCCTTGGCATTTACCAAACGACTTTAAATATTTCAAGAAAAATACTATTGAACATTCTGTACTGATGGGCAGAAAGACATTTGAGTCCATAGGTAAAGCATTACCGGAAAGAAGGAATATTGTCATCACACGCAACGCAGATTTTCAAGGTGAAGATATTGATGTCGCTAACAGTATTCAGGAAGCACTTTTATATTGTCGCGACGAGCGCGAAGTATTTATTATTGGTGGTGCAAACATCTATCAGCAGGCCCTTCCACTCGCCAACAAAGTACTTTTAACACGGGTGCATACCACCGTCAAAGGAGATGCTTTCTTTCCTGCATTACCAGCCGAAGAATGGGAATTGGTTTCCTCAGATGCGCATCAGGTGGATGAAAAACATGCATTTGCTTATACCTTTGAAGTTTATTCAAGAAAATAGTTCTGTGTTTACGAATTTCAAAACGCAATATATTGGAGCAAAAAGCTCCATGATCCTATGGACATTACGTTTCGTAATTTTCTTACTGGGTACCTCGAACCGAGCTCTTGCACAATTTAGCCCGCCAACCACGATACGAACTCCAAGCGGGAACGTTACTTTACCGGGCGTATATACCCCCCGGTTCTATTCTTTCAATAGCGAACCGATAAGCAGTAGGTATAAATTTTATATTGTTTTGAAAAATGACAGCACCGTTGTTGCAAAAACAAAAATAAAATTAAGAACCACAACAGCACCCAGTGAAATATCCTGGCGAGAAAAAGGCAAGAAACATACGGTAACGCCCGAGCAGACAAAAGAAATCTATCGGATAGATTATTGGAACAAGAAAATAAAAGGCATTCCACAGGACAGTTGCTGGTTATTTTTGGTCGACACTGTCAGTCATGAACAGCGAATCCGCCGGTATAGCATGACCGCTGATATCAATCAGCCTACCATATCACATTTCAAAATGGAAAAGGCGAAGGAAATTTTACCACTGAAAAAAGAAACCTTGGAGCCTTATGTAGAGGGAAATGAAAAAGCAAAAAAGCTCCTGTCAAAAAACAAATTGTTAAAAGCTATAGAAGAGCTTAATAGACAGGACTAAACAAGCGCAACACTTGGATATAAAGCACATGTACAAATACTTTATCTTAATTTTCACCCTATTCATGTCAGACGCATACGCTCAAAAGATAGATACTGTTTACCTGGAAAAATTACTCCAGAGTCATCCTGATCTATTTCAAAACATATTGAGGCATCCGACTAAAAATGAGGTGCAGATTCTGTATACGCAAATTGATCGTGACAAATCCAATATGCCGCATTTCAGATCCTATAGCTATCGAATGAATCCGAACTGGTATTTTTATCCAGCAAGTACCGTAAAGTTGCCGACAGCAATTCTGGCCTTAGAAAAAATCAATGACCTACAGATTGCAGGTCTCAGCAAAGACACCCCCCTCCGTATTGATGCTGCATTTGAAAAGCAGACGAAGGTTCTTGTAGATGAGTCGGCAGCCAATGGGCTTCCTTCCGTGGCACAATATGTAAAAAAAATATTATTGACCAGCGACAACGATGCCCAGAACAGGCTTTTCGAATTTATTGGCCGTGCGGAGCTCAATAGAAAACTTAAAAAATATGGTACCCAATACAGCCGCATTGTCAACCGCCTCGCTATTGGTGACAAGGGCATATGGGCCAAACATACCAATCCTATAACCTTTTACAATGGGGAAAATAGTATTTATAAACAAGAGGCACAGTTCGACCCCAAAGACTATCCCATCAAGCTGGCCAATACCCTTCAGGGAAAAGGCTATATAAACGACAAAGATGAGCTAGTCCATGCCCCCTGGAGCTTTGAAGGATTAAATGTCTACGCTCTTCAAGATCAACAGCTCATCCTGCAGAAATTGTTATTTCCTGAAGCATTTCAGCCTAAAGATAGATTTAACCTGAAAAAAGATGACTACGCACTACTCTATGATTATATGTCGCGCTATCCGTTTGAATCAGATTTCCCGAAATATGATCCAGCAGAATTCTGGCCAACGTATAGCAAGCTCCTTTTTTATGGCCGTGAAAAACATACGACCCTAAATCCCAACATACGGATCTTCAACAAGTATGGTGATTCTTATGGCTATAACATTGATAATGCTTATATCGTCGACTTTGAACATGGGGTAGAATTTATGCTCGCCGTTGTTGTGCAGTCCAATGAAAATGGTATCTACAACGATGGACGCTATGAATACGAAACAGTAACCTACCCCTTTTTAAAAAATATCGGGCAGGTAATCTATCAGGAGGAATTGAAAAGGGTAAAAAAGTTTAAACCCGATCTATCCAAATTTGATTTCAGAAAATAAAATACAAAAGACGGCTTTCAGAAAATTGAAAGCCGCCTTTTGTTATCTTTAGTTACCACGTCTCATATTATTAACTTTAGCAACCGTCCCCCCTTCTATTCATATCCCCTGGAAAAGGACAATATTATTTCGACTGCAAGGCTGTTTCGATCAATTCTCCATAGAAATCACCTTCTTTCATTCCAAAAGCGCGTACTTGCTGCGGTATAAAACTTTGCGCCGTCTGCCCCGGAATGGTATTGATTTCAATAAAATAAAAGTTATCGGTTTCGTTTTCCAAAAAGAAATCTACACGTACCATACCTTTGCAATTCAATCTGACATAAATCTCTTTCAAGATACGTGCAGCCCGTTCCTGCTGTTCGTTAGTCAGCTCTGCCGGCGTAATCTCTTCGGTCAGTCCAGGTATATATTTCGCTTCGTAGTCAAAAAATTCGCGCGTAGTCCGAACCTCCGTAGCAGGTAAAACAACAAGCTCGCCTTTTGAATTGCGAAAAATTCCTTCCGAAAACTCCCGTCCGGTAACAAATTCTTCGACAATGACCTGTTTACCTGTATTTTCTGCATCAAAAGCTTTGTCGATCGCTTCTTTTAACTGTGCAGATTCTTTCACCTTGGTCATACCGATACTGCTCCCACCTGCATTAGGTTTCACAAAATAAGGCAGCGAAAGATTGCTTTCCACTATTTTGAGTGCCTCCGGGCGTTGCGATTCAAACAGTAGGACCGATTTTGCCAAATGCAGCTCTGGAATATCCGATAAAATCGCCTTTGTATACCCTTTATTCATCGTCAAGGCAGAAGTTAGCGCGTCACATGACGTATAAGGAATATCTAATAAGTCAAAATAACTTTGGAGTCTCCCATCTTCTCCAGGCACACCGTGTACCATAATAAATGCCAAGTCAAAAACCAAAACATCCCCATGCAATGAAAGCGTGAAATCTGCTTTCGAAATGGGATGCTGCTGACCATCTACATCTTCATAGTACCATGCTTCTTTGGTCACCGTAATCATATACACATCGTATTTGTCGTGATCAAGCTGCGAATTGACGAAGGCTGAACTTTTAAAAGAAACTTCAGCTTCTCCTGTATAACCTCCAGTTATTAATGCTATTTTTGCTTTCATAAATTTTAGCGATTCGAAGAGCAAATATAATTTGCTATACACGGAAAAACGAATAATTTTGTGACGAATAATTTTATTTAATCTTTCTGCAAACTTGGCTTTAATATTGCGGTTCTATGCAGAATTAATTTTTATTAACAGAAAAATGTCCAAAGTAGTACAATATCTTCAGACCCCCACATTTAGGAAAAATCTTATTGCCGCTTTCATTGCGATAGTATGCCTATTCCTTTTCGTTTATATTGGTCTGAAAGTATATACCAAACATGATGAATCTATTGCGGTCCCTAAAGTCAAAGGACTTCATATCAGTGCCGCTATTCAGGCGCTGGAAAATGCGGGACTCGAATATCAAATTGATTCTGTCTATCAGATGGACGCAAAGCCTGGTATGGTCATCGAACAAGATCCTGAAGAAGGATTTCATGTAAAATCGGGTAGAACTATTTATTTGACCATTATCACACAGGTCGCACCTGAAGTTGCTTTTCCAAATATAAAGGATAAAACATTGATCGAAGCCACTGCCATTTTGAAAAATCATAACCTTCGAATAGGAGACACTTCGTATGTAGCGGACATCGCAAGAGATATCGTTTTGGATGCTCAATTCGCAGGACAGTCCATCCGTAATGGACGGATGATACCTAAAGGTTCGCGTATAGATCTCGTTTTGGGAAATGGATTGGGAGCAAATGAAGTGGAAATACCTAATTTAATTGGACTTCCGTTAAATGAAGCGAAGTTTGCGTTATCTGGAGCTGGACTAGGTCTGGGCACTGTAACGTATGATCCAAATGTAACGGATACTGCTACCGCAGTAATCAGTGTACAATCACCAGGAATCGAAAAAGGCTTAACCAGCTTAGGCGCTAAAATTGATGTAACACTTTCAATTACAGCACCAGCACCTATTACAGATGCTCCTGCAGGTGTTACAACAACACCTAAACCACAAGCAAACCAAACCCAAGCTAATCCGAATGCCCAATCGAAGCCTGCTGCACCGGCGAAGAGTACGACCACAAATACGCCGACAACGAAACCTGCAAATAACGCCGTGGGCCAAAAGAAAGATAAAGAAAACAAAGGTAATAGCCTTGGGTTCTAAGGCTACGACCGTAAATTGAAATTGCATTGAATCACTGATAAAAGATGCTAAAGTCTTTAAAGATTCAACACGATAAACATAAGAAAAAACTGCGTTTCATACGCGAGATTTTTCGAACATTGACCGCTAAAGGCTGCATGAATGCCATAAATAGCGAACAAAAAATGATTAAAAAATTTTAGAATGAAAAATAAAAAGGGAATACCAAGTTGGTTAAAAATAATTGCTCTAATCGTTGTTGTCGTTGGAGCTTATTTTGCTTGGAAATTTTATAGCACGTTTTATGCTTCGAATGTATCGGGAGATAAAAAGTACCTGTATATACACGAGGGTGAAAAGTATGAAGATGTACTGAAATCAATCAGCGATTCAAATCTATTGGACGATATCGCTTCATTCCAGCGTGCAGCGCAATATAAAAAATATGAAAAGAGTGTAAAACCAGGTCGGTACTTATTGACACCTGGAATGAACAATAGACGTTTAGTTGGCAATTTAATGGGTGGCTACCAAGACCCCGTAAAATTCCGATTCGCCAATGTCCGATTAAAAGAAAATATGGCGGCGCTTCTTGGAAAAAGTTTCGAGGCTGATTCTGCGCAATTTATCGCTGTGCTGAATGATGAAGCTACGGCGCAGAAGTATGGATTTACGAAGGAAAATCTGATTACGATGTTTATTCCTAATACGTACGAAATTTACTGGAACACTAGTCCTGAAAAGATAATCGCTCGTTTTGATGATGAATGGAAAAAATTCTGGAATACGGATCGCACGGCGAAAGCAAAAGCGCTTAATTTGACTCCACAGCAGATCAGCACGTTAGCTTCCATTGTCAAAGGGGAAGCGCTACATCAAGATGAAATGCCCATGATTGCGGGACTTTATTTAAACCGCCTTAAAAAAGGAATGTTATTACAGGCAGACCCAACAGTAATCTTTGCCAATAATGATTTTACAATCAGAAGGGTATTGAATAAGCACCTAAGGACAGACAATCCCTACAATACATATATTTATAGAGGATTGCCCCCAGGCCCGATTTCTATTCCAAGCATCGCTGCTATTGATGCAGTGTTGAACTTCAAGCAGCACGATTACATCTATATGTGTGCGAAAGATGATTTCTCGGGTTACCATAATTTCGCAAAAACTGAAGCAGAGCATTTAATCAATGCGCGCAAATTTCAACAGGCTTTGGATGCTAGAAATATTAAAAAATAATGTTTGTATTTGATCATCAGATTCGCGTTCGCTATGCAGAAACAGACCAGATGGGCTATGTCTATTATGGCAATTACGCTGCGTTTTATGAAATAGCTCGAACTGAAATGCTGCGGAGTACAGGGATCTCATACCGAGAACTGGAAGAAATGGGGGTCATGCTCCCTGTCACAGAGATGAAGACCAAATATCTAAAACCAGGCAAATATGATGACCTGATTACAATACGTGTAACCATCCGAAAGAAACCTGCTGTTCGTATTGTCTTCGAATATGAGCTTTTCAATGAGAATGGAGAGCTACTTAATCAAGGAGAAACGACATTGGTCTTTGTCAATATGGAGAAAAATAGACCTTGTATGCCACCGCAAGTTTTCTTGGATAAGATGAGTAAATATTTTAATTAAAATGGGGAAAATCCACCAATGGCTATTAAATTTTGAACCTTATTTTAGATTGATCGAATGGAGTAAACGGGTCGTTCTACCTGGGTTTGGGTCGCTCCCTCTTTACACCGTAGCTGTATTTTTCTTTCAGGAAATTTCCAAAGACTCCATTATTAGCAAAGCTTCTTCCCTTTCCTACAGCTTTCTATTAGCTATTTTTCCAGGCATCATCTTTTTATTTACGTTAATCCCATATATTCCAATAAATAATTTTCAAGAGCAATTGTTGGATTTTCTTGCTGTGGTTATTCCTAAAAATGCATTTCTCGTTGTTGAAACAACTTTGGAAGATATTATCAAAAACCAAAATGGCGGATTGCTGTCCTTCGGTTTTGTGTTTGCAGCCTATTTTGCCACCAACGGCATGGCCTCCCTCATGAATGCATTCAATAAAGCATCGTTAATGACAGAAAAACGGCCTTGGATCAAAAAACGACTGTTGGCCTTAGCTTTGGCCTTCTTAATTATCTTTGCCCTGACTGTTGGAATGACGATTTTTACGATTGCTGGCATTACGATAGACTATCTTAAAGAAACGACGGGTATTAAATCAAGCTTCTGGGCGATATTGCTTAAGATAGCCCGATGGTTGATTATATTCGCTATCTATTTTTTCACAGTGAGTTGTATCTACAAATTTGGTCCTTCAACCTCCAATAAGTGGAAACTCTTTAGTGCAGGAGCATCGATGGCCACCATTCTGGCAATATTGACTTTTTCGATATTCACTTTTTATATCAATCACTTCGGTGCGTACAACAAATTGTATGGCTCTATCGGAACTTTAATTGTCATTATGCTCTGGATTTATTTGAATACGCTTATTTTATTATTGGGTTATGAGCTCAATGCTGCTATTGCGCTGTCCAAACAAACCATTGTTATTGCCAAACCACGTATTTTCAATTCGTTTAAGAGAGAAGATTAAGTCTTTTAAGCAGTTTAACTTATGCTTTCTAAGAAAGGAATTTCAGCAAATAAAGTCGATAAATAACAGAGTCAACGTTCAATTAATACCTTGGACATCTTGAGCTATAAAAACATCCCTATAACTGAAAGTATTTCAATAAAATAAGAAAAATAAAGTTTTGCATTTAAAGTTTTTTTGTACCTTTGCAACTCCTACAAAGTAGGAAAAAGGAGAAAATTAATTAATGGCAAAAAAACAAGAAGCAGAAAAAGAATTAGCAGCGAAAAACGCAGAGCTACAAGGTGCTGACACTAAAGTAGTGAAAGACACTGAACAAATTGAATCAGAAGCTGATTCAAACTTAATCGACGAAATCAAATCAAACACTTGGATCACACCAGAAGGTGAATTTGACTGGGATGCAAATGATAAAGGTTTCGGAAATTATAGCGAAGCTGAACGCGCTAAACTTGAAGCACAATACGCAGATACTTTTAACCAAGTTAATCAAGGTGAAATTATCGAAGGTACTGTAGTTTCTATCAACAACAAAGACGTAGTCTTAAATGTTGGTTTCAAATCTGACGGTTTAGTTTCTTTATCAGAATTCCGTGACTTACCAGAATTAAAAGTTGGTGATAAAGTTGACGTATTCGTTGAATCTCAAGAAGATGCTAACGGTCAATTAGTACTTTCTCGCAAACGTGCTAAAACTCAAAAATCTTGGGAAGCTATCAATGAAGCATTAGAAAATGATGCAATCATTACTGGTTTCGTTAAGAGCCGTACTAAAGGTGGTCTTATCGTTGACATCAAAGGTGTTGAAGCATTCTTACCTGGATCTCAAATCGATATCAAACCTATCCGTGACTACGATGTATACGTAGGTAAAACAATGGAATTCAAAGTTGTAAAAATTAACCACGAATTCAAAAACGTTGTTGTATCGCACAAAGTCTTAATTGAAAACGACTTAGAAAACCAAAAATCTGAGATCGTAGCTAAATTAGAAAAAGGTCAAGTATTAGAAGGAACTGTTAAAAATATCACTGACTTCGGTGTGTTCATCGACTTAGGTGGTGTTGACGGTTTGTTGCATATCACAGATATCTCTTGGGGTCGTATCGAGCATCCAAAAGAAGTTTTATCACTAGATCAAACGATCAACGTTGTTGTATTAGATTTTGATGATGAGAAAAAACGTATTGCTTTAGGCTTGAAACAATTATCTGAACATCCTTGGGAATCTTTAGACACAGCATTAGAAGTTGGATCTAAAGTTAAAGGTAAAATCGTAACAGTTGCTGATTACGGTGCTTTCTTAGAAATCATCCCAGGTGTTGAAGGTTTGATCCACGTTTCTGAAATGTCTTGGTCACAAAACTTACGTTCTCCACAAGAGTTCTTGAAAGTTGGTGATGAGATCGAAGCACAAATCTTAACATTAGATCGCGATGAGCGTAAAATGAGCTTAGGTATCAAACAATTGACTCCAGATCCTTGGAAAAACATCACTGAGCGTTACCCTGTAGGTTCTAAACAAACAGCTGTTGTTAAAAACATGACTAACTTCGGTGTATTCGTTGAGTTAGAAGAAGGTATCGACGGTTTGATCCACATCTCTGATTTATCTTGGTCTAAAAAAATCAACCACCCTAACGAATTCACTAAAGTTGGTGAAACATTAGACGTAGTTGTTTTAGAATTAGACGAAGAAAACCGTAAATTATCTTTAGGTCACAAACAATTGGAAGAAAACCCTTGGGATACTTTCGAAACAATCTTTACTGAAGGTTCTATTCACGAAGGTACTGTGATCAAAGTTGGTGATAAAGGTGATATCGTAGCTTTACAATATGGTGTTGAAGGTTTCTGTCCTTCTAAACACTCTGTTAAAGAAGACGGTTCTTCATTGAAAGTTGATGAAGTTACTTCATTCAAAATTATTGAGTTCAACAAAGAGAACAAACGTTTAGTAATTTCTCACTCTCGTATCTGGGAAGAAGAGAAAGAAGAAGCTCGCAAAGAAGAGTCTAGCAACCGTAAAAAAGACGCTAAAGCTGAGTCTTCAGCTGTTAAAAAAGTAAAAGATTCTGTTGAAAAATCTACTTTAGGCGATTTAGACGTGTTAGCTCAATTGAAAGAGCAAATGGAAAATGATAAAAACGCTAAGTAATTAGCAATCTAAATCCATAAAAAGCGGCTGTTCCAAAAGAACAGCCGCTTTGTTTTTACAGGGATGCTTTTGTAATTTTGCAGCAATAAACGTTATTGTTATGTCATTCAAATCAGCCTTAATCAACCCCACCGAACTTCTGGAATCATTGGGACAGCATACTGACATTGTCCTCCTCGATTGCACCATAGACAAAGTTGGCCAATCGATTAAAGATGTCAAGCTTGAAATACTTCCCCATTCTCATTTTTTTGACATCGAAGGAAAACTATCGGATCCTCATTCTAAATTGCCACATACCCTCGTTTCGCCCGAAGTATTCGAGCGCGAAATGCAAAATTTGGGGATTAATCAGGATAGCACAGTCGTGTTATATGACAGATGGGGCGTTTATTCCAGCCCAAGGGCCTGGTGGATGTTTAAGGTGATGGGATTTGCACAGGTCTTTGTTTTAAATGGCGGTGCTCCCGCCTGGAAAAACAATAAACTGCCACTCGTAGACCAGTATACAACCGCTGCAAGTCGCGGTAACTTTAAAGCCCAATTTCAAGCAAACCTGTATGCCGATAAAGCGTATATCTTAGCTCATTATCGGGATGCACTGGTAAATATTTTTGATGCCAGAAGCAAAGGTCGATTTAGTGGTTTAGTAGCTGAACCCCGAAAAGGCCTTCATGGTGGGCATATCCCCCATTCTAAAAATCTCCCTTTCGAAGAATTATTTGACGGAATAGTCTATAAACCCGTTGATGAACTGAAACAGCAATTTGATCATTTTAATGCGACCGGAAATGAATATGTATTTTCGTGTGGGTCGGGTATCACGGCCTCAATCTTAGCATTTGCTGCTCATCTTACCGGTCACGAGCAAATCCGTGTATACGATGGTTCTTGGTCAGAGTGGGGCCGTGAAGAACTCAATCTTCCAATCGAAAAATAAGTCAAAATAAAGTATTCCAAGAATAGAGATTATCCTCCAGGCGGATTTTTTCCGCATCCAGCAGATCACGAATAATCTCTATTCTTTGCTTTTCCGTACCTAATGTTAAACTACCCACCAAATCATGGATATTCTTCGCACCGGCAAGTAAACTGCTCTTTATTTCGGCTTTTATATTTGTCCGTTGCTTTGCCTGATGATTACGGATCAGGCATAAATCACATACTTCACAGAACCCCGCATTTTTCTCACCAAAATACAATAACAACGATTGACTACGGCAATTGCTTCGCTCGATATAATTAATCATGCCATTGACCTCCTCTTCCTTCACCTGATGGCGATCCCGAATAAAGACATGGTCGATATGCAGATGTTTATAATCGACCCGATTCTGTAGGAATGTCAATTGCGGTGAATCTGTAGAAGGCAAATAAGTCGCTATTTCCAACGTTTCTAACGACTTCAATAACTCTACTACACGACCGTATGGTATACCTAACTTTCCTGCAAACTCGTATTCATTGATTAATATGAAATTCTCAAATACGCCGCCGTAGCTACGTAAAATAGCCTTGACGAGCTTATCATATTTTGCATACTGAACCTGAAATTTATATAGCTCAGAACTGTCAATCTCAAATTTAAAGCGAGAAGGGATTGTAACAGCCTCCGACAAGACCAGCCAAGTATCCCTTTCTAAAAATTTCAGTGCACTCATCACTGGCACCAAGGGTAACTGATATTTTTTAGCAAATGTAACGACATCAAAATCCACTGTCACCCCCTCTCCAGAACCATAGGGAATCTGAAAATGATTACAAAGGTAGTGATAGGTTTGTTGAATAAAGGAAATATCTGGAAAACTAGCTTGCAGATTATCCAGTAGTTTCTGCTCATCTGCTTTTTGATAAAGAATAACAGGATAGGCCTTCTTGCCATCTCTTCCTGCTCTACCGGCTTCTTGATAATAGGCCTCCAGCGAATCCGGCAAATCGAGATGAATCACAAAGCGCACATCTGGTTTATCAATCCCCATTCCAAAGGCATTTGTAGCGACGATAACACGAACAATATTTGTCATCCACCCATGCTGCTTCTGATCCCGCTCTTGCCCAGAAAGTCCCGCATGGTAATAATCCGCCGAAATGCCATTATTGACTAAAATACGGGCTACTTCTTGTGTTTCGCGACGGTTTCTGACATAAACAATACCGCATCCGCCCAATTTATGGATGATGCGTACCATGCGGCCCATCTTATCTTCCTCTTCAATAGCCATATAAGCTAGATTATCCCGAAGAAAGCTTTTGACGAATACATTTTCTTTCGAAAAATCGAGTTTCTGCTGAATATCGGTTATCACACGCGGCGTTGCAGTGGCCGTAAGAGCCAAAAAAGGCACTTTGGGATGTAATTCACGTAATTTAGCTAACTCTAAATAAGGCGGCCTAAAATCATATCCCCATTGGGAAATACAATGCGCTTCATCAATGGCAAATAGATTGACATTCATAAATCGTATACGTTCTCTTACGATGTCATTGTATAACCTTTCAGGAGAGAGATAGAGAAATTTTATTTTTCCATAAACGCAGTTATCCAAGGTAATATCTACCTCTCTCTTCTTCATACCCGAGTAAATTGCGACCGCCTGAATTCCATTTCTTTTCAAATGTTCAACCTGGTCTTTCATCAACGCAATGAGTGGTGTAACCACAATACAAATTCCTTCTAGCATCAATGCAGGTACTTGAAAACAAATCGATTTTCCCCCACCTGTCGGCAATAAAGCCAAGGTATCTTTACCAGAAATGACAGATTGAATAATTTCTTCCTGCAGGGGTCTAAATGAGTCAAATCCCCAGTATTGCCTTAAGATTGATATACTATCTTGCGTCATAAGTTCTCCTTATTCCAAACATACGCAAAATTATCTTTCATGAGATAATTTTGTATCCCCAAACTATCCAGCATACGTTGCGTAAGCAGACACTTTTCCATTGAGTTGGACCCATCCAGCACAACAAGTTTTGGTCTAATTTGCTTTAATACATCTGGTAAACCATAAAAAAAATTTTTTCGAATAATGACAATATCAGCCGGTGACATCGTTCCTTTCGGATGGGACAAAATAGCGATTTTGCCTAAAGGAAGCGTAACAAAATAGTTCTTTCTATCCCGCCCATTTAATGGCACAAATTGAACTTCACCTGTCGATAACAATCCAATTTCCCTTCCACATGCATATTGTAATCCTTTGGCCTGCAAAGAATCAAAAGTGCTATAAACAATTCCGCGACCAGCTTTGAAATACCCCATAGTCAATTCATGTTTTGTATTGTAAATACGAAAGCGTTCTAAATCATTACTTTCTAACCGTTTTTTCCCAATGATTAGCGACATCCCAATTCCACAATATAGCCCCAGCCATACGTACCTTTTATCCTTCCACTGAAAAGCATATAAAAAAGAGAAAACTGCAAAATAGGCCAAAAATAAAACACTAAATTCCATAGTGCTTATCTTTATAGTCGAAAGAGGTAAATGGCCAATAAATTTCAAACATGATAGTATAAAATGAATGAGATTTTCTAAAAGAAAACCTAAAATCTCATTTAGCCAGTCGACAGGGCTAATGGTCATAATAAAACCAGCATACATCACTAGCGTGGAAGGAATATCGACAAGTAAATTGGCAATCAGAAAATAAGTGGGGAACTGTCCAAAATAATAAAGACTTAGCGGTGTTGTCAGTATCTGTGCTGCAATAGAAACTGTTAATAAATCTCTTACAAATCGGAATATAGAACTTTTGATCGGCAAAAGTACATTCACCAACGGTGCACATAATATCATACCCAAAACTGCTAAAAAAGACAATTGGAAACCAACGTCGTAAATAGCCCGGGGCGCAAACAATAGAATCAATACAGCAGCAATAATAAGCGAATTCAAGCTTGAAAAACTTCGTTTAAAATATTGTGCACATAGAACAAAACTAATCATAATAGCTGCGCGTGTAATTGGTGCATCAAGCCCTGCTATAAAGGCATATATCCAGATCGTGCTCCATAATAAAATTAATGGTAGCCACTTCAGATAAAGTGGCCATGCTATTTGTTTGATAATAAGAGATAAAAACCCAAATAAAACAGCAACGTGCATCCCCGATACACTTAAGATATGTACAGTTCCTGTATTCGTGAAAGCCTCCATACTACCGGTACTGATCTCGCTTCGAAAACCGTATAACAATGCCGATGCAATAGCAAAATTTTCATCCCCTTTGAGATGGCTACGGAGCTTAACTAAAAAATACTTTCTCGTTTGCAAAGCAGCTTCAAACACAGAAAACTCCCTTGTTGCTTGCCAACTGATCACCCTATAGTAAGCAGATTTTACAAAAACTTCATGATATATTAAGTACTTTCTCATATACTCCCTATAATCAAACTCCATCGGATTACGTGGCGGAGCTATTCTCTTCACATCCCCTTTTAACCACAGGAAGTTACCAAATTGAAGGAAGTTTTTCGCACTCAATTTTAGGGTTATCATCAATCGACCGGAAGTTTGTACAAACTCACCTTGCCTATATACACCGATCACTTCTGCAGAAAAACGGGTAATATGCTGCTTTATCTGAGGTTCCTCTATTATTTTCACTACATAACTCTCTGCATCGATCTGAGAGAAATGGTTTGCGATAACTATAGGGTCATTGCGCCAATAGTGAAAGATTCCAAACAGTATAACAGTTAGGTAATACCCGAACAAATAACCATATTTGCGAATTTTACCCCTAAAAAAATAGCAACACATGGTTAGCAGGGCCATTACAATCAACGCCTGTTGTAAATATTGAAATATTGGGCGAGAAATTGGTAATGTAGGAGCCAAAAGAAGCATCAAAATATATAGGATTGCAATTTTAAGAATGGGAATTCGCTCTAATCTTTGGAGAAAACTTAACTCATTCATAATTGCCATTTCAACTGTAATTTAACCTCAGATTTTATGTTACCGTCGATCTGATCCAATCCTGTTCCAATAGTCTCTCTTCCGGGATAATAATATATTCCGTACTTCGCCCATACTCGAAGATGGCGGCTTAAGCGATAGTTTAGATTGAGGTAGGTTCTCCATCCCTTTGTATTGTACATGCCGAAACCAGCTGCGTACAGTACATCTTGCTCATAAGCATAGATTCTATTGTCATAGCTAGCCGCGTCAAAATATGCGATCCGCATATTTGACTGTAACTTTCCAGCTGCCGACTTCCAGAATACATCCTGAAAAAACATATATCCGAAACTGTTTTCCTGATACTCTTTTTGGAACATATTGGCTTCTGCGCGTGAACGAATAGTCCACCGGGAACTAAGACGATAATGAAATTCTACCCTTAACTGCTGCTTAACTGTATTCACAAGCCCATGCTCGGTCTGTCCCTCTCCTGTGTAGTTAACTTGTTTTAATCGGTTGCGATAACGCAAGGAAAGTTGCCCCTTTTTATACCACATGTAACTTAGCTGACTGAAGAAATCAGCTCCTGTAGATAGTGTATCAGCCTGATACTTTGCTCCCGGAAAACGGAATACATCAGCATAATTAGACCAGAGTAGTTTTCTTCCAAGTTGGTACGTTAATCCCAAATATCCCCCCTGCTCATTTGACGTATCACCCGATTCACCAAATCCATGTCCATAAAAAGTATGAAAATTCTTCTTGTAGTCGCGAAGTGAAAGGACCGTAGACAATCGCGGATGTAAACTGATTATCGCGCCTGCTAATAACGCGGAACCGCCATCCATGCTGTTGGCATATTCGCCGAACACATAGATATTTCGAATCGTATAGTTTGTATACAAACTTATGTTTCGCAGAAAATCTCCTTCAAAATCAGCTTGCTGTCGTATTCCCTTTCCCTTGATTTTAAAGACATCTAACTGGGTCTCGTTAAAATGAACACCTGCTTTGAACCGTTTATAGCGCCACAATAGATTCAATCCATAGGCCATTTGAGATGCAGCACCACGATATTTCTGTTCGGTTGGAGTGCGATGTAAACCAGTACTTGCAATCGTTGAAATCGTTGCCGGAAAAGTTGTACGGTCAACATTTCCGTCAATAGATCGATAAGAAAAATAAGGTGTAATTTCTATATGTTTAATCTGCAAAGTTCCGGCAATACCACGCATAAAATTAACCTCATTTAACGAAGTGTAGGATTTTACACCAATCCCTTGTCTTGCGGCATGCTGTACCAATCCTCCTTTTCCGAAATTCAAACCATTCCACATACTGAGCCCCTGTCCAAACTGCAAGGCATAGTCGCCGATGACGATATTCCTGAAACGGCCAAAATTTTTTATCGACAAACTCAAGCTATAGAAATCAAACCCCATTTTTTGCCGATCTCTAAAAAAGGGTTCCCCGGCATCTTTTTTCATATTAACGGCGAGTTGGATTCTATCGTTCAATTGAGCTCTGTACCTCAGCGCATAGCGATTAGCATCGCCGAGATACCTGGATCGCGTTGTATCAGTGATACGATAGCCTTTCGATTTTTCGAGCGTCCGAGCATACCGCAACATAATTTCTTGCTTAAATTTCCTTAACTTAAGGACGCTTAACGGTGATTCAGAGCCTATTTGTACAAAAGGCAGCAATAAATGGACAATTCGTTCATTAAATCCTTCGATGGCCTGTAGTTCCAGTATATTGATAAATTTCCCTGATATAGCCCTATGCTCAAGCAGGTGATCAATTAATAAAGGATTTAGAAATTGTAACTCAGCGAGTTCGCTACCATCAGTTTTATTGAGATCGATGGGGTGTTTGAGGTAATGATGCCACTTTTCAGTCAGTTCGCTCAAATCAGCATCCTCGGGAAGATCTTCCGATAAACTTTCAAATAAATCTTGGAGATCGATTTTTTCATTTGTCTGCGCCATACAGGTTCCAATAAAACAACCTATAAAGAGCAAAATTTTGCTACAATATTTCATAATAGGTTTTAATTAATATTGGCTAGATGTTAGGCGATGAAGCTTTTATCCCGGCAGAAAAAAGACTCATTAGCATGAAAATAGGAAATATAAATGAATAAAAAAAGCCTGATGAGAAATTCATCAGGCTTTGCTATTCATTTATGTACACTTCCGTTAGGCTAAACTTACATTAAATATCAATTTTAGCATAACGTGCATTTTTTTCAATAAATTCACGACGCGGAGCAACTTCGTCTCCCATTAACATGGAGAAAATACGGTCACATTCCGCCGCATTCTCAATAGTTACTTGCCTCAAGGTACGCGTTTCAGGATTCATAGTCGTATCCCATAGCTGTTCAGCATTCATCTCTCCAAGACCTTTGTAACGCTGTACGTGCACACTATCCTCTTTACCAGCTCCCTTCAAACGCTGAATAGCATTAATACGTTGATCTTCATTCCAAGCATATTCATGTTCTTTTCCTTTTTTGACCAGGTATAGCGGCGGCGTTGCAATATAAACATATCCTCTTTCGATCAATTCCTTCATATATCTGAAATAGAATGTCAAGATTAATGTTGTAATGTGGGATCCATCCACATCGGCATCCGTCATGATGATGATGCGGTGATAACGTAGCTTTTCAAGATTCAGTGCTTTAGCATCCTCGGCAGTACCTACACTCACGCCCAAAGCAGTAAACATATTTTTGATCTCCTCATTTTCGTAGATCTTATGTTCCATCGCTTTTTCGACGTTTAAGATTTTACCACGTAAAGGCATGATCGCCTGATGTTTTCTATCACGGCCAGACTTAGCTGTACCACCCGCAGAATCACCCTCGACAAAATAGATCTCACATTTCGTAGGATCGTTGTCTTGACAGTCGGCCAATTTACCCGGAAGTCCAGAGCCCCCCATTACGGTTTTACGTTGGACCAAATCACGGGCTTTACGAGCCGCAGCACGTGCTTGAGCTGCAATGACAACCTTTTGCACGATAGCTTTTGCTTCACGTGGATTCTCTTCCAAATAAACACCTAAGATCTCACCAACAGCAACATCTACAGCCCCCATCACCTCGGAATTACCGAGTTTAGTTTTTGTCTGTCCTTCAAATTGAGGTTCTGCAACTTTCACTGAAATTACAGCCGTCAATCCTTCACGGAAGTCATCACCCGTAATTTCAACTTTCAAATTCTTAAGCAAACCAGACTTGTCCGCGTAAGCCTTCAATGTACGGGTCAAACCACGACGGAAACCAGCAACATGCGACCCACCTTCAATGGTATTAATGTTATTCACATAAGAATGCACATTTTCAGAATACGTATCATTATATTGTAAAGCCAGTTCGACAGGAATACCTTGCTTTATACCTTCCACATAGATTGGATCTGGAATCAACGCCTGACGGTTTCCATCTAAAAATTTAACAAACTCCTTAAGACCTCCCTCAGAATGGAATGTTTCTTTTTTCTCAGAACCGTCCTCATTTGTCTCACGTTCGTCATTCAACGTCAAACTCACCCCTTTATTTAAAAAAGCAAGCTCACGAAGACGATTTGCCAAAGTATCGTAATTATACACCGTAGTCTGCGTGAAAATCGTAGGGTCTGGATGAAATGTTACAATTGTACCAGTCTTATCAGATACCCCAACTTCTTTCACATCATACAAAGGCTTACCAATTTGATATTCCTGCTGAAAAACCTTCCCGTCACGATGAACCTCGGCCTTCAGAAGAGTAGATAATGCATTTACACAGGACACACCTACACCATGCAAACCGCCAGAAACCTTATATGTATCTTTATCAAACTTACCCCCAGCATGCAATACTGTCATTACAAGCTCTAAGGCAGATTTATTTTCCTTTTTGTTGATTCCTGTAGGAATACCACGACCGTTATCCCGAACAGAAATCGAATTATCTTTATGGATAGTTACAAAAATGTCTGTACAATATCCTGCAACAGCTTCATCGATTGAATTGTCAACTACCTCGTATACCAAATGGTGTAGCCCTTTTACACCGGTATCACCAATATACATGGATGGACGCTTACGAACCGCCTCTAAACCCTCTAATACCTGGATATTATCGGCGGAATAGGTGGATGCATTTTTATTTTCTTCGCTCATTGAAAACCTCTTAAATGTAATATCCAAAAATACGAAATTTTGCCCGATTTATCAAGCCCACAAACAAGTATCAAGCGGATATCTAGAATTGTCAGAACATCGGATAATTTTACTTTTTTATTCTAAAAATTAGAATTTCAATTTTTTTGTGGTAGGTTTGTTTTCAGTAATAATTTGCAAAAAAACAAAATAATGAATACTATATCTTCAATTGTATCTAAAGTGCCCTTTGCCCTTTTGTTGGCTGGATCGATTGCATCATGTAATCAAGGTACAAAAACAGCAAGCGAGCCTGCAAAAAATGATTCCAATACCGTAAAAAAGGAAAATCGGGGAAGTAATAAAGATAAAATTGTCTATTTAAACTCCGATTCTCTTTCAGAAAAATATCAATATTTTAAGGATATTAAATCAAAGCTTGAAAATAAAGTAAAGAAAGCACAAACGGACCTGCAATCCAAAAGTACGGCCTTCCAACGTGAAGTTGCCGAATACCAAAAAAATGCAGCAACAATGTCGGCTGCTGATCGACAAGCTACCGAACAAAAATTAGCACGAAAACAAGATGAGCTTGCACGCTTGGACCAGACAGCGTCTTCCTCGATAGCAAAAGACGAATCTGAAGAATTCAACAATGTTTATAACAAAATAACTGAATTCCTAAAAAAACATGCGGCTGAAAATGGATATAAGTTAGTGTTGACCTATTCAAAAACCAATCCTACAGTCTTATATGCTGATCCTTCTTTGGAGATCACCAATGAAGTAATCAAACAATTAAACGAAGAATATAAATCGTCTAAAAAATAGAAGATTACAATAATCTAGGAAGCCATCAACTGAGTTGATGGCTTTTTTTATTTTCTTTCTTATCTTGTCCTTACAAAATTAGATTTATGGTCAGAACGATTGTTGAAAAGGAAATCGCAAACTACGAATGGATAGATATAGCTGAGCCAACCTCAGAAGACTTCAATTTTATTAAACAGCGTTTTAATTTAAATGAAGCTTCGATCAAGGACTCTAAAGAGCCAGAACATCTGCCTAAAATTGAAGAATTTGACAATTATACCTTTGTTATACTCCGCGTCATGTCAGACAATTTCAAAGAGAATTCAGACAGTATCGGAGAAATCACCGACCGCCTTACCATCTTCTACGGAAGTGATTTTGTAATTACTGTACACAAACGTCGCATCGAATTTCTAGAAAAGCTCAAGAATATTGAATTCACATCTATCAAAACAAAAAACAGCCGTAAACTGGCTGTTTTTATCACGACTGCGGCGGTATTTACTTTTAGCCAAACCTTGGAGCAACTTTCAACACGCATCGATGCATACGAAGAATTGATATTCCTGAAACGCATGCGACAACAGCCAGTATTGAAAAATCTCTATTTTATCAAAAGACAAATTGATGTTGCACGTAAAGTGATCTTTCTCTACAAAGAGGTTGTTGAGCATTTTCATTCATCTTCAAAAAAAGATGTATACACACGGGATCTTAAAGATCTACAGGTTCGAACAGCGACATTATATGAAAACTTATCTGAAAATGTAGCTCAGCTACTGAATGTATACTTCAATATCTCGTCCAATCACACCAACGAAATCATGCGCATCCTCACAATTTTCTCCGTATTTTTTATGCCAATTACATTTGTTGCAGGAATTTATGGTATGAATTTTAAAAACATGCCCGAACTCGAATGGTACTACGGATATCCGATTGCCATAGCGATCATGATCGCCATATCTCTTGCGATCTATCTCTGGTTCAAAAGAAAAGGTTGGTTATGATAAGCCAACCTTTTTCTTTGCAGTAGTCACTACAAAATCTTTAAGATAGAATGGCTCAAAATAAGCAACATCCTCAAATAGCTTCCGCTCAAATTTTTCAAATGCCAATGGTGATAAAAAAGCCGCAGAATCTTTGAAACCACTTAAAATATTTACTCGCTCCGTTGAACTGAACAAAGTTTCAAATTTATCGGCTCCCGCACCAAACAATTGGACACGATCGTAGTCTAACAACAATCCATTGAAATAATCTATATCGATAATCTCCGCTGAGGTTGCTCTTACTAACGTAGCATCATGATCGTAAACAGCTGTATAGACTTCCATACGACGTGCATCGAGCATCGGAAGATAAGCCTCACCTACTGTTAGACCAAATTGACTTCTATACCCTACAAATAAAGCTTCCAATGTATTAATAGCAATTAACGGAATATCTAAGGCATAGCAGAGACCTTTGGCGGTAGACACTCCTATACGAAGTCCAGTATAAGAGCCCGGTCCCATACTCACCGCAACCGCATTCAAATCCTGCATATTTCGACCGGTTTGTTTGAGAATTTCCTCGATCAAAATAGTTAGTTTGGCTGCATGTGCATTCGGTTCATCGAGATTGATAACATGTAATGTTTGACCATTTTCACTCAGGGCAACCGAACATACAGTCGTTGATGTATCTATCTGTAAAATTAAATTATTCATCGTCTTTATAGAAATCAAGGTACAGGATCATGCCCGTGACCACCCCAGGGGTTGCAACGTGCTATTCGTTTCAAAGCCATCCAACCACCTTTAAAAGGACCGTATTTTATAATAGCTTCCTTACCGTACTGAGAACAGGTAGGCGTATATCGACAACTGGCGCCTAAAAATGGCGAAATGAAAACTTGATAGAAACGAATAATAATTAAGAAAATAAAACTAAACAAGGGGCTAATCCCCTTTTTCCAAATAAGCTTCAGCACATTCATCCTGCAATTTTTTCAGCATTTTATTCATTGCGATACGAAACACATCATATGCTAAGATCTGCTTGCCCACATATTGAATAGCTAAATACAAAGTTACATTATGTTTCAACAAAAATGGAATCAAATCATTCGATTTTTGCAAACGGTAACTTTCACGCATCATCCGCTTAATTGAATTGCGATCAATTGCTCTTTTAAACCTACGTTTGGATACAGAAATTATTGACTGACAAGAAGGGTAATGGTCAGCTATATTGTTTTTCTCAAAAATAAAAACAATTTTAAAGGGATACAAAACAAAAGAAGAACCGCTTTTAAAAAGCGCATCAATACGTCTTTTTGCACATAACCGTTCTTCTTTTGTAAATGTATTTTTCATACGATGACTTAATCTTATTTAGAAAAAGCTCTTATAAGTGGCCACCGATCTTTGTCAAAGATTAACCTTTGTGACGGTATTCGTCAGACACTGTAAGACGTTTTCTACCTTTGGCTCTACGTGAAGCTAATACTCTTCTACCGTTTGCAGAGCTCATACGCTCTCTAAAACCGTGTTTGTTTCTTCTTTTTCTTTGCGATGGCTGAAATGTTCTTTTCATGACGCTATTATGCTAATTTGTTCTTACTTCAATTAATACAAAACTCCCCAAGAGGAATGCAAAAGTAAAGTTTATTTTAGACAAAAACAAACAATATTCAGAACATTTAAAGTTAATATGTAGTCAGCAGGCTAAACTATTCAGCTACAGGGGAAAAAAACACCTTTCAATGTTCAAAAAATAAAAACAACAGCACGATCCGAGCGCGCTGCTTTTTAAGAATATAACCCGTCAGTGAAACTATTTATTTTTTAAAATATCTCTGATTTCTGTCAACAGTGTTTCTTCCTTACTTGGAGCTGCCGGTGCAGCAGGCTTTGCTTCTTCCTTACGTTTCAATGCATTTAAAGCCTTGATAACACAAAAAATACAGAATGCGACTATTAAAAATTGAATAACTACGTTGATAAAATTTCCGTAATTAATGGATACCTCTGCTTGTTTTGTAGCCTCATCAGCGGCCTTCAAAATCAATTTTTTGGATGAAAAATCAACACCACCAGTTAAATACCCTATCGGTGGCATGATGATATCGTCGACCAATGAGGTAACGATCTTACCAAAAGCTCCACCTATGATAACACCGACAGCCAAATCGACTACACTGCCGCGCATTGCAAACTCTTTAAACTCTTTTAGAAATCCCATATTTAATTTTTTTAGTGTATTAATATTAACAAAACTAGTAATTGTGACATAAATCTAATTAAAATATGCTAATTTTTTATCGTTAAACTAACATTAACCTGTATTAATTAAGTTTACATCCATTTTTCATAAAAATGCGCCCAATTTACCGCTACCCAATTTTTATTAACTTAATTTCTTATATTTGCACGTTAACTAGTAAAATATCAAGATATACTGATTATTGTTAGTACGTTATTTCATACGGTAATTAAAGCCCAGCATCAGAAAGCAAATCTATGAAAAAGATTCTTATAGCAGACGACCACGGCATTGTACGGTTAGGAGCCTCCGTTATTATTAAAGAAACTCTTCAGAAAGCAGAAATATTCCAAGCTGAAACCTTTGACGAGGTTCTCGACAAGATAAAGGTAGAAGATTTCGACCTACTATTGCTGGATATTAATATGCCTGGAGGAAATAATATACGCGTTGTTGAGGAAATCCTTCAAATTCGTCCAAGCATCAAGATTTTAATTTTTTCATCTTATGACGAATCGCTATATGCCTTACGCTATATTGAAGCTGGGGCAGTAGGCTATCTCAATAAAACAACAGCTATGGCTGAACTTTCGAATGCTATTTTGGCTATTCAGGATAGAGGAAAGTATATGTCGAGCAACGTACAGGATTTATATATTCAGAAATTGACACAAAGTAAATCTGAGCTGACGAAATTAAACCCTTTGGCACGTTTGTCAAATAGAGAGGTGGATGTCGCTAAGCAATTGATCAAAGGACTTGGCATCATTGAAGTATCTGGCTTATTGGAGTTAAGCCCATCAACCGTAAGCACGTATAAAAGCAGAATATTCGAAAAACTTAATGTCTCTAATATCCCTGAACTGATCGAACTTTTTAGAATACACTCCAACAATTAGTGATGTTGTTGGAGTGCTTTTTTAGCATATTAGCTCAATTTGTCCATCGTAACAACCGGAATATCCCTTACATTTAAATCTTTTAAAGGCTCACATTTCTTGTAAGAATATCCCACTTCTGCTTCTAAATCCCACAACATCGGTGCTAAAAAATTGAGGCAGGTAGTGAATCCTTGAACCGTAGCTGAGAAATCACCCGTATCTTTCGAATTCTTAGCTTCATTTTCTATCTCAAACGGACCACTGAAACCACGTTCTTGCAATAGGTCGACAAATCCTCGCCAATCCATACTGTCAGAACCGCCAAAGCCAGGCAACATCGCTTCGTAATGATGTCTATCCCAATCATGCCCTGGAATACTTACATTGGCTTTTTTAGCCAATTCCATATCCACATGTTGCATTGGATACATACCGCCCCAATCAATACGTGCGGCTGTCTGTAAATTACGTGTGGTCTTCACATGTATACGCTGCAGACGTGCAATATCCGTATTACGGATTACCTCAATTGGATTTGTGTTTTGCCACACATCATGTGAAGGATCATAGATCTCGCCATGAGCCTTACTTGGTATCATCGCATACATTAATTTTCGTGCGGCCAACACAGCTGGCAGATTATTGTAGGTTGAGCTATAACGTGATGATCGCCATCCCTCCATGGGGCAATTCTCATAAAGAATGGTTACGCCCAAACTTTCTGCATAGTCAATAATGGGATCAAATACGCGTTTGTATTCTTCGAGATTTTTTTGAAATCCATCAATTTGATTGCCCAGTTCGTGGTTATAGCCTACAAATGTTCCTACCTTGACGTTATTTTCATCGCCACCAAGCAAATGTGCAATACGGATCAATTTCAGTAAATGATTTTGATTCTTCACGCGTTGTTCAGGGTCGCCTCCAATCATATTTTCAAAAGCACCAAGCGAAAGTTTTAAGTCAGCTTGATTGAACAGATCGATAATTTCCCTCGCTTTTGCGGGAGTAAAATCTTCATAATCCAAGTGAGTCGCTGTATGGTCTTCGCGGGTACCATCTTTTCTAAAGACACAAAGGTCTATACCACCGGCTCCTATTCTCTTGGTTGTTTGAATCAACTCCGGTAAGGATAATTTATCAAATGCAGAACTCATCACCCATACAGGGTTATTTAATTTTGTCGTCATAGCTTATATAGTTGTCTTTCGATATTTAAAGATACTAAAAAAGCCGTCTTTTTGGACGGCTTTGTATTATTTAATAGCGAATCAATTAATCTACATTATCATGTAGAAAAGAATTATTCGGTCGAATTTCGGTATTTCCATCTTCAAAAGAAAGTGTGAAACGAGACACCTGAGACTGTGAAGAATGCGGCGTGTCTTCCAATGACATTTGCTTTCTTTTATAAGCAGGCTCATTTTCTAACTCGTGAAGACCATTAGAAGATTTTAGCTTCATACTTAACTCCTTTAAACGTAGAATTCGCTCTTTAGTGCGCACCAATTGATCTTCAAATGAAACCTGTTCTTCTTCAACCTGAGGAACTTCGACCTGTTCATTTGTCGTACTTGATGAAAATGTCGGCTTCTCCTCATATGCTGACGCTGAAGGGGTAGTATACGAATCAAAAACTGTTGGCATCTGGAATTGAAAGACAGATGGTGAAGTTTTCAATTGAAAGTCAGTATCTCCAAATGGCGTTTCTTCTTCATAATCATTATCAAATCCTAAGTCATGACGTATAACCTGTGGTTCTTCTACAGCAACATGCTGTTGTTGTACGGCATTTCTTGGTGAAGTGAACAAATCAGATTGCAAATTATTTGGAGTTGGCGTATTTGAAGAAGGAACTGGTGTATCCACACGTTGAACCGGAGTCACGAAACTATTCGTAGCTGGAACTTCTTTTGGTGCTACCTGAGAAACAGGTTTAATAAAGGAATTAGCCGGTTCAGCAGTTAAGGGCATGGACACCTTTGTATTTTCACGTTCTTTATCGCGCTCTTCAGATGTCTGAAAACCAGTAGCAATAATTGTTACCGACAACTCATCCTCAAAGTTCTCATCAATACAGTTACCCCAAATTAAATCAGCTGACAAACCAGCTTTTTCCTGAATATAATCAGTAATGATTGCAACCTCATCCATAGTTACCTCTTTTGTCCCAGAAGTAATATTCAACAAAATATAGCGAGCTCCCTCAATTTCATTATCTTTCAACAGCGGTGAGGCCAAAGCACCCTCAACAGCGCGCAATGCTCGGTCTTCACCTTCAGCAACAGCATTTCCCATAATGGCAACGCCACTATCATTCATTACCGTGCGTACATCCTTAAAATCCACGTTTACATAACCGGGGATTGTGATAATTTCGGCAATACCTTTTGCTGCTGTTGTTAAAATATCGTCCGCTTTCGCGAAAGCCGCAGTCATCGTTAAATTACCAAAAATTTCGCGAAGGCGATCATTCGAGATGACCAAATAAGAGTCTACATATTTACGTAACTCAGACAACCCTTCTTCAGCTTGTGAACGACGACGTTTGCCTTCAAATGTAAATGGTGTAGTGACAATAGCAACAGTTAAAATACCCAACTCTTTAGCTGCCTTGGCCAACACAGGACTAGCGCCTGTACCGGTACCACCGCCCATACCAGCTGTTATAAATAGCATCTTTGTATTGGTACCAAGCATACGCTTGATATCCTCAATACTTTCGATCGCCGAATTTTCTCCAACATCAGGATCCGCACCAGCTCCCATACCTTCGGTTAGACTTATTCCCAATTGAACTTTATTAGGAATCGGGCTCAATTCTAATGCCTGTGCATCAGTATTACACACGATAAAATCTACCCCACTAATTCCTTGTTTATACATGTGGTTTACGGCATTACCGCCACCGCCACCAACCCCAATAACCTTGATTATTGAAGATTGTTCTTTTAACATTTCAAACTGTATTGACATAACTTATCCCTATTTAACTTACAATGAAGATGATATCAAAATGAACCAAACCCACTATACGTAATGTAATAATAATATAATTTCAACAAAAGTTTTCCACATTTGTTAAATTGTGGAAAACTTCGACTTTTGTGGAAAACTTATTTTTTATCTAAAAAAGTTGCATCATCGATTTCGTTACCATCTTTGATAAAACGTTTAAACCATGATAGCAATCCTTGCTCTTTTTGTTGTTGCTCTGAAACCTCTTTTGTTGTCATCGTAGCTGTCTGCACTTTTTTCGACGGGGCGTGCATTTCTCTGCGGCTGTCTTCTTCATCCTCATGGGATTGAATTCCCTTAATCAACAAACCAATACTTGTTGCATACAAAGGACTTTTCAATTCTTCAAACAACGGTTTCGGTAAAACCTCATTCTTAGAAAGATATTCATTCGGAAAGCCGATACGACAATCTATTCCGGTAATATATTCAACAAGTTGTACTAAATGCTTTAACTGAGCACCACCACCGGTGATAACAATACCACCAATCAGTTTATTCTCGTATCCGGAAGATTTGATTTCATAGTATACATGTTCGATAATTTCCTCCATTCTAGCTTGAATAATATATGCCAAATTTTTAACGGAAATCTCTTTGGGTTCCCGACCTTTCAATCCTGGCACACAAATCACCTCATTTTCCTTATTTTCATCAGCTAGAGCCGATCCGAAACGAGTTTTCAACAATTCAGCCTGCGAACGCAAAACAGAACATCCCTGACGGATATCTTCCGTTACAATATTACCGCCTAAAGGAATCACTGCAGTGTGACGAATAATTCCTTCATGGAAGATGGCAACATCCGTGGTTCCACCACCAATATCTACTAATACAACACCAGCATTTTTTTCGTCTTCATCCAATACAGCTTCAGAAGACGCTAGAGGCTCGAGAATCAATTCTGCAACTTCCAGATTGGAATTATCAATACATTTTTTGATGTTTTTAATATCAGTTACCCGACCCGATATAATATGGAAATTCGCTTCAATACGACGACCAGCCATACCAATTGGTTCGCGAATACCCGGTTCGTTATCTACCGTAAACTCTTGAGGTAAAACATGTATAATTTCTTCTCCTGGAGGCAGTACCAGTTTATACATATCCGAAATCAATCGTTCAATATCGCGTCGAACGATTTCATCATCACCATCAGTTTTGGTAAATATTCCACGGTGTTGAATACTTTTGATGTGTTGTCCAGCAATTCCCACATTCACTACTTTAATATCCACATTAGACTGTGCTTCGGCTATCTCGACAGCCTCTAAAATACTTCCCACAGTTTTTTGGATATTAGCCACCACTCCACGGCTTACACCCGCAGAATCAGCTTTCCCCACACCTAATAATTCAATTTTGTTTCCTGAGCTACGTCTCCCAACCGTAACACAAATTTTGGTAGTACCAATATCGAGTCCCACGATAATTGGGTTTTCTCTTTCAATTTCTGCTGCCTTTGAGTTCATAATTTCCTGTATTGTTGCTGTATTACTATAATGTATTATTTGCTATTTTTTTTGTTTGATCATCCGAAAAACTCCAGTTTCCACGCTTTTCACAGATAATCTGACCACTATATTTTACGTTGACAACACCATAAGCGTTTATACCCACCTTTGGCATGATCTGCGTATAAAAGGTCTTTAATAATTCAAATTTTTGTGCTAAAGAATCTGCCGATCCAACAATCAACTGTTGCGTCCCTATGCGTGGTACAAGTTCAATATCCTTATCTCCATTAACATATATCTGCACCACTTGATTAGTCCATAACTCATCGTTTTTTATAAATTCAACTACCTTCACCAAATCCTTAACCAATGGAGTTGAGATGGTATCTAGTGCTTCATTATATCCTTCAGCGATGTTGCCGGTAGCAACCATAATGTGTGGGATATATTTCAACGTTGTCGGTATCTTTAAACCATTAGGATCGACATAAAACTCCTTTCCATTTTTATTGATGACCCGCATGACAGCCTCGCGCTGACTAATATTAATTCTAATCGTACCATCCATATCGGCATGTATACTGGCATTGGAAACATAAGGTAGTTGACGCAAGGTTTTTTCAACCTTATGAAAAGGGATTTCATTCACTTTCTTTCCAACGAAACTACCATAGTTCTGTTCGATCAATTTGGAGATATCAGCCTGATCTATAAAAGCCTCGGTTCCTTCAATAACAATTTTTATATCTTTGCAAAGCTGTTGTTCATCACGTTTACCCACAATATTCATAATCACGACGACGACTATTACACCAATAAAGAACAGCGTAAAGTACAGTACACGATTCCATTGTATGTCACGTAATCTTTTAAGCATGCTCCAAAATTGTCTGTAACGGTTTAACCAATTTGTCAATATCACCCGCCCCCACTGTAACAATCAGCTCTGGATTTTCATTGCGTGCAAAATCCAAGACCTCTTCGGGAGTCACAATGCGCTTTTTCTCAGCTGTAATTTTATTTAACAACCAGCTGGAGTTTATGCCTTCAATCGGATTCTCCCGTGCTGGATAGATTTCCATTAACAACAGATTGTCTGCCATGGATAACACCTCTGCAAAACCATCTACAAAATCGCGCGTACGCGTAAATAAGTGCGGCTGAAAGACCACATTTAGTTTTTTTGTAGGATACAATTTACGCATCGAAGTTAAAAATGCACGCAGTTCCTCTGGATGGTGCGCATAGTCATCGATATACACCGTTCCAGGTTTACGGACAATATATTCAAACCTTCTTTTTACGCCTTTGAATGTTGTCAATGCCTTCTTTATCGCTTCATTTTCAATCCCAAGTAAACGGGCTACTGCAATCGCGGCTACCGCATTTTCAACATTGTGAGTTCCAGGAATACCTAAATGGATATCATGTATCCGCCCGTTGGTATCTTGGTAGTCAAAAAAGAATTCTCCATCGCGTACATGCACATTGGAAGCATATGCATCAGCGATTTCATGGCCTGAATAACTGATTTGCCCAGCAAACTCAAGGTCCTTTCTTATAATACGTGTACCTCCTTCAACTACTTTATCCAAGAACAATTGGAATGATTCGAGCAGATGGCTGCGATCGCCATAAATGTCCAAATGATCCGCATCAGAAGAAGTTACTATTGCGATATTGGGGTGAAGCGTCAGAAATGACCGATCAAACTCATCAGCCTCAACCACAACTGTATTATTATTTCCATAAAGCACATTGGTACCGTAGTTAGAACTGATTCCACCTAAAAAGGCAGAACAGTCATAACCCGAATCCTTCAATACATGTGCCACCATTGTAGAAGTTGTCGTTTTACCATGTGTACCGGCAACAGCGACCGTAAATCTACTCTCACTAATGATCCCCAAAACCTGCGATCTCTTATATAGTATATGTCCTTGAGATTCCAAAAAAGCTTTGATCCTTGAATCTTTCGGAATGGCTGGTGTAAAAATGACTAATGTCTCCGCTGTAGGTACGTGAAAAATAGCATCAATCGTATTGATATCATCCTGATATGAGATCGCGATTCCTTCCTTGACTAAGGTTTTAGTCAGCTCAGTTTCTGTACGGTCATAGCCATTCACCTCACAGCCCAAATGCTTAAAATAGCGCGCAAGACCACTCATGCCTATCCCACCTATTCCGATCAAGTAAACTTGTTTTATTGCATCTAGATTCATACGCTTCCTCTATTTTTTATTTACCAATTTATACACCTCCTCGGCAATCTGCACGTCAGCATTCAACTTACCGAGTTTTTTAATATTTTCACTTAATTGTGCGACATGATCTGCATCTTTCAATAAAGTTAAAGCAGCAGGCACCAAGTCTTTTTTTGCATCACTATCCTTAACCAATAACGCAGCCCCCTTATTGACCAATGCCATTGCATTTTTGGTCTGATGGTCTTCGGCCACATTAGGTGAAGGCACAAGAATAACAGGCTTACCGACTACACAGAGCTCAGAAATCGTACCCGCTCCAGCGCGGCTAATAATTAAATCTGCTGCAGCATACGCATAATCCATACGCTGTAAAAAGGCCAACATCTTAATGTTGTCGGGCAGCTGACCTGTTAACTCTTCCCGTAACTTTTCAACGTAGAAACTACCGCATTGCCAAATTACTTGGACGTCCTCTCCCTTTAACTCATTAAGGTAAGCAACGACACTTTCATTTAATGTTTTAGCCCCCAAACTACCGCCGAGCACCAAAATTGTCTTTTTGTGTGGATCTAACCCAAAGAACGTTAAAGCTTCTTCTCTTTTCCCCGCTATTGCAATGGACTCGCGTCTTATTGGGTTCCCGGTAAGTAATACTTTCTCAGCAGGAAAAAATTGCTCCATCCCCTCATAGGCGACACATATCTTTGCTGCCTTTGCCCCAACTTTTTTATTGGTCACCCCTGCATAGGAATTTTGTTCCTGCACAACTGTTGGTATACCCAATTTATTCGCCATCATTAACAATGGACCCGAAGCAAAACCTCCTACGCCTACGGCTACATCAGGTCTAAATTCTTTAATTACACTCTTCGCCTTATTCAAACTTTTCATCAGCTTAAACGGCAAAAAAATATTCTTCCAAAGTTGCTTTCTATTGATCCCTTGGATATCAAGTCCAACAATACGATATCCCGCAGCTGGTACTTTATCCATTTCCATCCGACCATTAGCACCTACAAATAGAATTTCATTTGCAGGATCCATCGCCTTCAGTGCATTTGCAATTGAAATCGCCGGAAAGATATGTCCTCCGGTTCCACCTCCACTAATAATTACACGAATTGCCATGCTCAATTTTTTATTATGCTGGAATTGATCCTATAACCACTTTTTTCGGTTTAGGCTTTTCATCCAGCTCTTCTTTACCTTTTAATTCTTCAATATTTCTGCTCACGCTAAGAATTATTCCAAGCGCCACGCTCGTAAATAAAATAGAAGTTCCTCCCATACTAACCAACGGAAGCGGAACTCCTGTAACCGGACCTAAACCTACAGCAACAGCCATATTCGCTAAAGCTTGGATAGTCAAACTAAATCCTAAACCAGCAGCGAGAAAGGTACCGAAAGCTTTAGGACTCATCGTGACAATACGGATACATCGATACATAAAGGCCAAATACAGAAATAGTAAGATTACTCCTCCTACAGTACCATACTCCTCAATGATGATCGCATAAATAAAATCGGAATAAGGATGTGGCAACACGTTACGCTGTACACTATTTCCCGGCCCTTTTCCAAAAAGCCCTCCCGTTGCTATCGCAATTTTCGCATTGTTTGCCTGATAATTTTTATCATCCTGGAAGGATACCGTTTTATCAACCTTTTCAGTATGAAAAAAAGATTTTACCCGACTGATATAGGTTGCCCTACGTGGACCAAAAAAGATAACCATCATCAGAAGAATACCACCACCACAGCAGACGATAGCGATTTGCTTAAAACTAATCCGACCGATCAAGAGCAATAAAACACTCACACCAAACAGCATCAATGCGGTGGATAAATTGGCCAGAGCGATCAAAATAAATACACCACATACCGATCCCATAATAGGTAAGAACGATTTTTTCACATCTTTGATCTCTTCCTGTTTCCGGGATAACATCCGCGCAAGAAAGACAATGAGTGACAATTTTGCCAAATCCGATGTTTGAAACGTTAAACCGATACCGGGTATGGTCAACCAACGACTGGCCTCATTAACTTTACTACCAAATAAGAGCGTAAACAACAACAAAGGGATTGTAATGCCCATCATAATTTTGGATATACCAGCGTAATACCGATAATCCAGCTTATGAGAAAGATACATGAGAATAAACCCAACAGCTATGATAGAAAAGTGCTTTAGCAAATACATTTCTGTTCCCTTCCCTTCTTTATACGCCAACGTACCCACCGAGCTGTATACAGCCAAAAGTGACCATCCCGATAAGATAATCACAATGATCCATATCCATCGATCACCCTTCAATTTAGACATTATATTCTGTAGCATATACTTCCTCCTTTATTGGGTTATACCTTTTATAATTCCATGACAGCAGCCTTAAATTTATCGCCACGGTCTTCATAGTTCTTGAACCAATCAAAACTGGCACATGCCGGGGACAACAATACGGTATCACCTTTCTGCGCCAAATGCGAAGCCAACACCACCGCATCTTGCATAGAGGTGCTATTGACAATAATCTCCACATCTTGTTCAAATGCCGTATGAATTGCAGCAGTATCTTTACCCAGACAGACAATAGCGCGCACTTTGTTTTTCACCAAATCAGCAAGCATACTGTAATCATTTCCTTTATCCACACCGCCCAAAAGCAATACAATTGGTGTAGAGAAACTTTCCAAAGCATACCAAACTGAATTGACATTCGTTGCCTTTGAATCGTTAATGTAATTTATACCGCCGATACAGGCCACATGCTCAAGCCGATGTGGAATGTTCACATACGACCCCATGCTCTCCTTCATCACTTGATTTCTCAATTCCTGCACTTTCGCGATTAGCCCGGAAGCCATGCTATTATAAATATTATGCTTCCCCTGCAATGACAATTCCTCAGCTCTCATAGTGAATGTATCGTTATTTGGTGTATTGATAATTATTGTCTTATTGGCATTCAAATAAGCGCCCAACTCGACAAGTTGTTCTTGCGTAAAAGGCAAATAAGTCCCTTTACTACGATGTCTTTCCAATCCTTTAATTGTTTCTGGATCGTCTAGACAGTATATAAAATAATCCTTCTCCGTTTGATTCTGAATCATCCTGAATTTTGAATCCACATAATTTTCCATTTTATGGTCATAGCGATCCAAATGATCAGGCGTAATATTCAATATAACAGCAACATCTGCTCTAAAATGGTACATATCGTCCAGCATAAAGCTCGATATTTCCAGTACATAACAATCAAATTGTTCTTTAGCTACCTGAAGCGCAAAGCTCTTTCCAATATTACCGGCCAATCCAACATTTAAGCCACCGTGCTTAAGCATTTCATAAGTCAACATCGTCGTCGTAGACTTTCCGTTTGATCCTGTAATACAGATTAACTTTGCGTCGGTATATTGTGCCGCAAATTCAATTTCTGCAATCACGGGTATATTCTTTGCTTTCAATGCGACAACCAAAGGCACCGTCTCTGGAATACCGGGACTCTTCACAACCAAATCCGCATTTAATATACGCTCCTCATCATGATTACCTTCTTCAAATGCTATCCCCTCAGCTTTCAACTGTTCCTTATAATGATCCGCTATAAGCCCTTTATCTGAGACAAATACATCAAATCCTTTTTCTTTTGAGAGAATAGCCGTTCCAACGCCACTTTCGCCTGCGCCTAAAACGACCAAACTTCCAGATTGAGGATAATATGTTGTTGCAATGTTTGACATCATTATCTAATTTTCAATGTTACAATAGTAAGAATGGCCAATATGATTCCTACAATAACAAAACGTGTTACGATTTTTGCTTCGTGATACCCCTTCTTCTGAAAATGGTGATGTAATGGCGACATCAGGAAGATCCTTCTGCCCTCACCATATTTCTTTTTCGTGTATTTGAAATACGACACTTGAAGAATAACCGAAAGGTTTTCCAAAAGAAATACACCACACAAGATCGGAATCAACAATTCTTTCCGGATCAGGATAGCGAAAGCAGCAATAATACCTCCTATAGCCAAACTTCCCGTATCACCCATAAAAACTTGAGCAGGAAATGTATTATACCATAAGAAACCAACGCAAGCCCCTACAAATGCTCCGGCGAAAATCACGAGTTCTCCCGAATTAGGGATATACATGATATTGAGATAATCTGAAAAAATCACGTTACCAGACACATACGCTAGAATCGCTAGCGTGACACCGATTATAGCTGAAGTACTCGTGGCCAAACCATCAATACCATCCGTTATATTCGCACCGTTTGACACAGCCGTCACGATGAAGATTACCACAACTAAAAAAACAAAAAAAGTTAAATAGTCACTCTGCAATCCAAACATCTTAAACACCTTGGCATAATCAAACTCGTTGTTTTTATAAAAAGGTATATTTGTCTTCGAGGATTTGACGTTTTCTGCATAGGTCTTCTCACCAGTACCTTCGTTGATAACCACTTCAACGGGTTTGGTGGAAGTAGGTTTATCTACTCCTTTTCGAACAACAATATCAGGATGAAAGTACATCGTACAAGCAATAATCGCTCCCAATCCAACTTGTCCAACAACCTTAAACTTACCGGCCAGACCTTCTTTATTATTTTTAAAAACCTTGATATAATCATCCAAAAAACCAATTGCTCCCATCCATAATGTGGTTACTATCATGATAATTACATAGATATTCGTCAATTTTGCAAATAATAAAGTGGGAATAAGAATACCTGCGATAATGATAATACCACCCATAGTCGGTGTACCAGCTTTCTTTTTTTCTCCTTCCAGTCCCAAATCACGAATTGTTTCTCCAACTTGCTTATTATGTAAGAATTGAATCAATTTCCCCCCAAAAACCGTGGTAATGATCAATGAAACAATTACAGCCATAGATGTCCGGAAGGAGATGTACTGAAACAAACCTCCTCCTGGTATATGAATGTATTCACTAAGCCACGTAAAAAGATGGTACAACATATTTCTATTTTTCGTTAAATGTATTCTCTAAAACTTCCTTATCATCGAAATGATGCTTCACACCATTTATATCTTGATACTTCTCATGTCCTTTTCCCGCCACCAGGATAATATCGCCCGGATTCGCCAGCTGATAAGCCACCCTTATCGCTTCCTTACGATCCGCTATAGAAAGCGTCTTCGCCTTTTGATCTGATGCCACACCAGCTTCGATATCTCTAATAATCTGATAAGGATCTTCCGTCCGCGGATTATCAGATGTAATTAAAAAACGGTCACTATAACGCAGAGCCGCCTCTGCCATTTCAGGTCTTTTGGTCTTATCCCGATCGCCACCGCATCCTAACACCGTAATGATTTTTTGCTCTGGACGTCTCAAGGCGCTGATCGTTTTGAGTACATTTTCCACAGCATCAGGCGTGTGTGCATAGTCTACAATTCCAAAAATACCCGTAGCCGATTTCAGTGTTTCAAATCTTCCTTCTGCCCCTTTCAACGTACTGAGTGCAGTCAACACTTTCACCGTTTCCTGCTCAAGTAAGATCGCAGCAGTATATACCGCCAAAAGATTGTATGCATTAAAATCACCGGTCAATTTTACCCACACTTCCTGTCCGTCAACACTCATCAGCATACCATCGAAATGGCTTTCAATAACTTTTGCTTTAAAATCCGCACCTGAACGTAAGCCGTAGCTTTTCCGATGTGCCACCGTATTTTGAAGCATGACCTGACCGTTTCGATCATCCGCATTGGTCAAAGCAAAAGCATTTGCATCTAAATCGTCAAAAAACTTCTTCTTTGCTTTAATATAATGATCGAACGTTCCATGAAAATCCAGGTGATCATGCGTAATATTCGTGAATATAGCACCCGCAAACACTAAACCTGCGATACGTTCCTGAACTACAGCGTGTGAGCTAACCTCCATAAAGGCATAATCACAGCCATCATTAACCATATCATGCAGCAACTGATTCAGTTGAATAGGATCTGGGGTGGTATGCGTTGCAGGTATAATCTTTGTTCCAATCTGATTTTGCACGGTAGATAAAAGCCCCACATGGTACCCCAATTCAGTAAACAACTGAAACAACAAGGTAGCAACTGTCGTTTTACCATTTGTGCCCGTGACACCGACCAGCTTGAGTTGTTCCGAAGGATTTCCGTAAAAATTAGCTGCGGCTACACCTAATGCATAAGCAGAATCGGCGACTAAAATATACGCTACAGAGTCTAATATATCATTTGGCAACTCCTCGACAATAACGGCTCTTGCTCCCGAAGTAATTGCCTTGTCTATATATAAGTGACCATCTGTCTGAACACCACGCACTGCGATAAACAAACTTCCCAACTCCACTTTTCTGGAATCAAAGCACAAAGAGTGCACATCAACCTCTTCAAGGTTTCCTACAACCTGTTGTACAGGGATAGCATGCAATACTTTTTTTAAATCCATCATTACTTAAGTTCTAAATTTATCGCCGTCCCAAAAGGCAGTTTCTGCCCAGCTACGAGTGACTGTATTCCCACTCTCCCTTTTCCAGTCACGTGTGCTTTAAAGCCTGCGTTTTCTACCACATATAGGGCATCCATCAATCCCATTCCAACAACATTCGGAACAATTCCTTCTCTATATTTCAAGTCTACAAACGGCACTCCCCGCGTAGATGTATCCACTTCTCCCCGCGCAATTGTATCCCAATTCACCGTATTAATTCCCAACCTATCGTACACTTTTTTACTCGCTTCTCTCGACCCTTGTAAAGTCAACGGCATTCTTCCACCTACATTGACCGCTTTAAACGTCTTTTTTCCTTTCATCTCCATATCGTTCGCGTACACCATATCGGCAAGCTCTTTAAATACAGGCCCTGCAACTGATCCACCATAATATCCATTTCTCGGGTTACGGATCACCACAATAATGGAATATTTCGGATCCTCAGCTGGAAAGTACCCTGCAAAGGAAGATTGGTAGCGTCGTGCACCATATCCTCTCGAACCATCTGCCATCTGGGCAGTACCAGTTTTTCCACCAGAACTATACAGCGGGCTCGCTACGCTTTTACCTGTCCCTTCAGTCATCACCCCTTCCATCATTCCCCTCACTTCTGATAAAGCATGGTCTGAAGCTATCTTTTCATTGAGGACTTTAGCCTTAAACGTTTGAATCGTATTCCCCAAATGCCGAATTTCCTTAACAAAAAGTGGCGCTATCAATTTACCGTTATTTGCAACAGCATTATAAAATGTCAACGTTTGCAACGGGGTAATCTTCATTTCATAGCCATAAGCCATCTGCACCAAAGACAATCCACTCCAGCTCTTGCTCTTCGACGATTTTACCAGAGGTACTCCTTCTCCCGGAATCTGCAGACCTAGTGTTTTCCCGAAACCGAAAGAATGCAGCTTCGAGGTAAATTGGTCTGGATTATCTTTATACGCTTGGTAAACAAATTTAGTAACCCCCACATTCGACGATTCCTCAAAAGCTCTTTTAGCCGAAATTACCGACTTCTTGGGCGCATGTGAATCACGAATGGTATGTTTGTAAATTGGCCAGTTACCATTACCAATATTTACAGTTGTACTCGAGTCAATTTTTTTATCATCAATCAAAGCTAGATAAGAAGCTAGCTTAAACGTTGACCCCGGATCTGCACTTTGCGCAATGGCAAGATTGAACTTTTCACGATAGACCCCATCTTTATCGCGCATAAAGTTGGCCACCGCACGCACCTCCCCTGTTTTCACCTCCATCATCACAACACAACCTTCATCTGCATTACTCGTAATCATCTGCTTCTCTAGCGCCCTTTGCGCCATATCTTGCATATTTACATCAATGGTAGAGATAATATCAGACCCATCAACTGGAGCAACTTCGATATCTTTGTTAACAGGAATCCATACACCTCCTGCGATGCGCTGCATCAATCTTTTCCCACTTTTTCCGTCGATATATTCTCCATATGCACCTTCCAGTCCAACATGAATATTTTCTTTCACGTTTTTATAACCGATGGTTCTAGCAGCAAGATTGACAAAAGGCAAAATACGTTTGTTTTGGCGATCTGTAATCAAACAACTTGGAAAACGCTCCTTATTGACGCGAGCAGATTTAAGCAGTGGAAATTGCTTTACTCTTTTCAAATCCTGATGCGATACATTACGTTTAAGCAGCAAATAGCGTTGCTTTTTATTCCGTGCTTGTTTTAATAATGTCAAATACTGCCGAGATGATTTATCTTTAAAGAAATCAGCAAGCTTAATCGCCAAGGAGTCAACTTTTAAGTTGAAATACTCTTCATCCTCTTCTGGAATAGCCATGGCGTCGAAACGAAGCTCATACTCAGGCACTGAAGTAGCCAGCAAACTCCCGTCGTTTGAATAAATATTCCCACGAGCAGCTTCCACCTCCCGTTCCTGAATAGAAAGGCTATCCGCTAGAGCTTTCCAATGCTGTCCATCGACATACTGCAACTTTGCCATTTTTCCAAACACCAAAAACGCAAGCAACACGATAAGCCCAAAAGCAAAGTAGACACGAACAAGAATCGTATTTCTGATACTCATAACTCTTCCTATTTATCTTCTTTATTCTCTATAACTTCGATCTTGATCGGTGGTTCCACTCGCTCTTTCAAACCCAAAGAATCTACACGCTTAGCAATTTCTGTTTGTGTAGACATTTTCATCAGTTCAGCGGAAAGAGACTTATGATCCCACCCCAATTCTTTCACCTCTTTACTCACTTTATCGATACTCCGAATAGTTCGCTCGGCAAAATGACGATTGGAAATATACAACATCATCAGAAAGGCTATAAACGCTCCAAATGGCAAGTAATGCAATATTCTGTTTAACGATAGGTCTCCAACGGTAAAAAGCGTTTTAATAAACGCTTCTGTTTGTTCGGCCTTTTCTTCGACAGTTTCTTGCAGTTCCTCTTGAACCTCTTCGCTCAACTCTTTCTGTCTTATGGTATTTCTGCTCATCCTCTCGCTCCATTTTTAAGACACACCCAACTTTTCAGCAATACGCAGTTTCGCACTGCGCGATCTATTATTTAAAGCCAGCTCCTCCGCAGAAGCCGTAATCGCTTTACGGCTAACCACAAGAAATGGCTTAATTTCATTTCCAAAAAAATCTTTCTCAACCTCTCCTTTAAACTTACCTTTAGCCATAAAATTTTTAACCAAACGATCCTCCAAAGAATGATAGGACATCACCGCCAATCGACCTTCAACATGTAGCACATCAACTGTTTGCAACAAAAATTCCTGTAAGGCTTCCAGCTCGCGATTCACTTCTATACGAAGCGCCTGAAAAACCTGCGCATGATACTTATGTTCTTTACCTTTCGGAACCATCCGTTGAATTACCTCTTTCAATTCGGCAACAGTCTGGATCGGTTGCGCTAAACGCGCAGTAACAATTGTTTTTGCAAGCGACTTAGCATTCATGATTTCACCATACATCCCAAAAATGCGGTGAAGATCCTCCTCCGAATAGGTCGCCAAAAGCGACTTCGCATCTAAATCACCAACTTGATCCATACGCATATCCAGATCCGCGTCAAAGCGAATAGAAAACCCACGATCAGCCGCATCAAATTGATGCGAAGAAACACCTAAATCTGCCAAAATCCCGTCTACTGAACGCACACCTTCCAAACGAAGACTATTTTTTAAAAACCTAAAGTTCTGATGTATCAATGTAAAGCGAGGGTCGTCGATCGCATTCTTCAATGCATCCGGATCCTGATCAAAAGCAAATAACTTCCCTTCTGGCCCCAATCTCTTTAAAATCTCTCGAGAATGACCACCACCACCAAAAGTCACATCCACATATATGCCATTCGGCTTAATCGCCAAAGCATCCATGCACTCTTGTAACATAACCGGAACATGATAGACATTTTCCATACGCTTATAGTCCAAAATTAATATCCCCCATTACCTCTGCCGCCAAAGATGATATATCCTCTACTCCGCCATCACCCATCAATTCCTCATATCCTTCTTTTGACCAAACCTCAATCTTATTAAACTGACAAGCCAAAACCAATTCAGTGCTTATGCCAGCAAATTCCAACAAACTTTTTGGTAACAAAACACGCCCCGCAGCATCCAACGTTAATTCCGTAGCGCCACGCGTAAAAGCACGCACAAACGCCCGTACTTTAGGATCGAATTGATTCAATTTCGCCAGCTTAGCCGTCATCAAATCCCACTCTTCTCTTGGATAAAATACCAGATGTTTCTCAAAACCGCGATTCACAACAAGACCATCCCGCTCTACATGAGGCATTTGCCTCTTGAGCGCAGCTGGCAACACCATCCTTCCTTTGGCGTCTAGCTTGCATTCGAATTCTCCGATCAACTGAGTCATATCGTCAATTATCCTATTCTAATTTAAATGTAAAAGTATACACTTTCTCCCACTTTCCCCCACTTTATAACATAAAAAAGTTTTCCACATCAATAAATAGCTACAACAGACAAAATCTTCTTTGAAAGAAAAATGCTGCAAAACCTAATTTACAAGCAGTTAAATCCATATTAACTTATAAATACCCCATGTTATAGCACAGTTTATTGTCCATACTTTTCTCTAATAAATTTGAAATGAATTGTAAAAATCTTGGGCCTATCCACTTAATTTCGACCATTTTTTTAGTAAAAGAAGATAAAGTGGGAGCCATAAAAAAGACGAAAGAGCATTGTGGAAGAAAGTGGGAGGAGGCTATTCAAATAACCCAAGCAGAATTCGTTATTGTCGAGTAAAACCAATAATTTTGCGTCAAATATAATTTTCATAACGATATGCACAGAACACACACTTGTGGCGAATTGACACTAGCTGACTTAGGGAAGACGGTTACCCTAAGTGGATGGGTTCAAAAATCCCGCGATTTAGGCGGTATGACTTTCATCGATGTTAGAGACCGATATGGTATCACACAATTAACGTTCAATGCAGATGATGATGCGTCTTTACGCGCCAGTGCCCGCGAACTCGGAAGAGAATATGTCATCAAGGTAACTGGAGAGGTTATCGAACGCTCTAATAAAAATGCTAAAATCCCCACTGGAGATATTGAAATCAAGGTTTTAAATCTTGAAATACTAAATGCCGCAAAATTACCCCCATTTACAATAGAAGATGAAACAGATGGTGGCGATGATATTCGAATGAAGTATAGATACTTGGATTTACGCCGTAACCCCGTGCGCGAAAACCTTATTTTACGCCATAAAACTTCACAAGAAATTCGCCGTTATCTTGACTCCCAAAATTTTTTGGAAGTTGAAACCCCTTATCTAATTAAATCAACTCCAGAGGGAGCACGTGATTTTGTAGTCCCTTCTCGGATGAATCCAGGAGAGTTTTATGCGTTACCACAATCACCTCAAACCTTTAAGCAACTCTTGATGGTCTCAGGTTTTGACCGCTATTTTCAGATTGTAAAATGCTTCCGTGATGAAGATCTACGTGCAGATCGCCAACCAGAATTTACACAAATAGATTGCGAAATGTCGTTTGTGGAGCAAGAAGATGTTCTAAATATCTTCGAAGGGCTTGCAAAACACATATTCAAAACAATCAAGGGGATCGACCTAGGTACTGTTCCCCGTATGACTTACGCAGACGCGATGCGTCTCTACGGATCCGACAAACCGGATATCCGTTTCGGAATGCAGTTTGTCGAACTAAACGATGTTGCCAAAGGAAAAGGTTTCCCCGTATTTGATGCCGCGGAATTAGTGGTGGGAATAAATGCTGAAAACTGTGCTCATTACACCAGAAAACAATTGGATGCACTGACAGATTTCATCAAACGTCCACAAATCGGCGCAACCGGATTGGTCTATGCGCGTGTTAATGAAGATGGTTCAGTCAAGTCCTCTGTGGATAAATTCTTCACCCCAGAACAACTTAGTGCAATCGCGACAGCGTTCCACGCGAAACCGGGCGATCTTTTACTAATTATGGCAGGAGGAACAGATAAAGTTCGCAAACAACTCAATGAATTACGCCTTGAAGTTGCGTCACAACTCGGTTTTCGTAACAAAGAAACCTTTGCTCCATTATGGGTCGTTGACTTCCCGCTATTGGAATGGGACGAAGAAAACGGTCGTTACCACGCCATGCACCACCCGTTCACTTCACCAAAACCGGAAGATATACCGCTTTTAGATACCAACCCCGGAGAAGTAAGGGCAAATGCTTATGACTTTGTATTAAATGGCGTAGAAGTAGGTGGTGGTTCAATCCGTATCCACGACAGAGAACTTCAATCGCTCATGTTCAAACATTTAGGATTCAGCTCCGAAGATGCAAAAAAACAATTTGGATTCTTAATGGAGGCCTTTACATTTGGTGCTCCCCCACATGGCGGATTGGCTTTTGGCTTTGACCGACTAGTATCCTTATTGGCAGGCTTAGACTCTATCCGCGACGTCATCGCCTTCCCAAAAAATAATTCGGGAAGAGATGTTATGATTGACGCTCCGTCAACCATTCACCAAGAGCAGCTGGATGAACTCAACTTAAATATTGCGATAAATTCATAAATTATGTAACTCGGTTTTCGAGAAACAATTTATTAACAGTATATTTAAAAGTTGGTAATTTTTACCAACTTTTTTTGTGAAAAATTAGCAGATTAGATGGCAGAGAGTACCGCTAATGCATTTATTGAGGAAAGTGCACGAAAAGCATTTGATACCAAACACCGCGATATTATCAATTACAATATCGACAAATACAGCATGGCTTTCGAAAAAGGCAAGAGCAAATTTGCAAATCTTGAAAATAGCAAGATAAAAGCCAATTTGATCAAGTGGAAGGTTATGGAAAATCTCGACCATTATCTGTTGCAGTTTGAAGCAAATTTCACTGCACGAGGTGGAAAAGTCATCTGGGCAAACGACGCCACAGAAGCACTGGAAGAGATCTATACAATTATTCAGCGTAAAAAGGCAAAGTCTGTAGTCAAGTCCAAATCGATGGCAACAGAAGAGATTGAGCTCAATCATTTTCTGGCTTCCAAAAATATTGATGCAATAGAAACCGATCTAGGGGAATATATTATTCAGCTGCTCGATCAAAAACCCTATCATTTTGTTACCCCAGCCATGCACTTGAGCCTGGAAGATATTGCCAAGCTTTTTCATGAGAAATTTGATACCCCATTAGATGCTTCCGCAGAACAACTGACGATGAAAGCGCGTGAATTACTTCGTGATCGCTACTTATCAGCTGAAGTCGGAATTACTGGGGCCAATTTTCTGATTGCTGAAACTGGCAGCCTAGCGATTACCGAAAATGAAGGAAATGCCCGATTGACATCGACGTTCCCCAAAACACATATCGCTGTAGTTGGAATAGAGAAAATAATACCCAACTTACAGGACTTAGACCTATTTTGGCCGCTTTTATCTACACACGGTACTGGTCAGAATTTAACGGTTTACAATACACTACTTACAGGGCCTAAACAAGCTTACGAATCCGACGGTCCCGAAGAGATGTATGTCATTCTGCTAGACAATGGCCGAAGCAAACTGCTTGCTGAAAAAGAACAGCGTCAAGGCTTGTATTGCATCCGTTGCGGAGCCTGCCTCAATGTATGCCCAATCTATCAGAACATCGGCGGCCATACTTATGAAACAACTTATCAAGGCCCAATTGGATCGCTCATATCGCCGCATCTAAATGGAATGAAGGAATTTAAACACCTGAGCTACGCGTCTACACTCTGTGGAAAATGTACTGAGGTCTGTCCGGTTGGTATTGACATACAACGCATGCTCCTTGTGAACAGAAAAGATTCAGTTGATCAAGGTCTAGCTTCAAAAACGGAGGAAAAAGCTTGGCAGTGGTTCACTTATGGAATTATGCGAAGAAAATTGGTCGATTTTTTCGGTGGAAAATTCAAAAATTTTTTCATCCGAAAACTCTTTCAGAAAACTTGGGGTGATCAACGGGAGTTACCAAAATTGGCTGACAAATCGTTCTCCAAACAGTGGAAAGAACATCAAAAAAATAAAGAATAATAAAACAAGAAAGAGGGAACCGATGGTTCCCTCCTCTACTAACACTCACCAATATTTAATATGAAAACTAACCTTTTTTAATGTTTATGATGCTTTTACATCGGCGTCATTTGTTTTATTCACTTCTCCTTTTCTAAAGTCTTTTCTTTTGAGCTGTCTGTCTTTTTTCCAATGCTCTTTGTGCATTTTTCGATTTTCAGCATAAGAATCTTTTAACGTTTTTTGCTGCTCTGGGGTTAACATTCCCATCATTTTTTCATGCTCCGCCAAACGTTGCTTTCTCATTTTTGCACGATGTTCCTTCCGTTCAGCGGCCATTTTCTGATGATCCTGTGCTTGCTTCAAATTAAAGGCATAGATATCTTTACGCTGTTTATCTGTAAATTTTAGCTTCTGATCCATGCGATCAGTTTTCATCTTAGCTACTTCCTCAGGAGTTTTATTTTTAAAACCATCTTGCATCCTTCCACCTCTATGTTTATGCAATGAAGTTTGCATTTCTTTTAATTCTGGTTTAACATCTTTTTTTTCTTGAGCGAAACCGGCTAACATCAATCCAGATAGAGCCAAACTTAACATCAATTTTTTCATTTCTTTATTTTTTTTAAAACCAACAATCATTTTTTTAATAAGTACTCTTTTTCAACTTATTTATTAGTAAGAGCGATATCGGCTATCAAAAGTTTAATTGATGATTTGTTAAATAAAGTTAAGAAAAGCTTATTGGCTTACAGCACTTAAACGGATCGGTAACGTATACGCCACACGTACTTTAAGTCCATTCTGTACCCCAGGCTTCCATTTTTTCGCCTTCTTCAATAAGTTTATAGCAGCCTCCCCAGTACCAAATTTCATGTCACGTTTGACAACAATATCTGTTAATGACCCATCTTTCTCAACGACAAAAGAAACCTCTATAATACCAGATACCCCCTGATCTAAAGCCTCTTGCGGAAAGCTATAATTCTCGGCAATCCATTTCATAAACGCGGGTAACCCTCCTATAGGTATTGGCATAATCTCCACCGATGTAAATGTATTGTTAGCATCACCATTGGTTCCACCGCTGGATACCGAACCAATCCCGTAGCCAGTAATATCACCATCTCTTTTCGAAGAACCAAATTCACCGCGCGCAATGTACGTTCCTGATGGACTTGCTTTCAATGTAATCCTTGAAGTCATTGTATTGGGATTCTTCAGCTCATCCTGACGCACAAGTTCTTCCGTAACTTGATTGGCTTTGGCCACTTTTATATCAGGCATTCTCACCAGATCAAATTTGGATACATCTTGGGCAACCTGCTGCGGGGCTTTCTCATGCATCGTTACCGCTTCTTCAGGAACCGCCTCTTTTTCCTCTACCTTTTTTTGAATTTCTTCCAGCATGTCGGGTCCGATATCTTTTACCGTATAAATCACGGCTGGAACAGTTTGCTTAAAATATGTATTATAGGCATAGGATCCTCCTATCAGCAAAACTGCAAAAGAAACAACAATTCCTAAACCTACATTTGTTGCTTTATCAGAGAGATTTCGCAACTCGTAAGCACCATACATTTTGTTACGACCAGCAAAAATAACGTCCAGCCATTCTTTGCGGTAGATATTCAATTTAGAGTTCATCATAACATTAAAGTTTAAATCTTTTCATTATGATGCGCGAAAGCCTTATATTTCACAAAAAAAATATAGATGCTTATGAAGTCATTTTTTTTAGCTATTTTTCTACTTACATTATATGCTTGTGGCAACAATCAACATCAATCCAAGACTGCAGTTAAGCATGAAAATACGGAAGAAAGAATTTCACCCTATTTTGGTTTTTTAAACCAGCAGAGGGACTCACTTATCGCTCTTCCGATGGATCAAGCAATGGAAAGTCCCGAAAAATATAATTATGTTATTGTAGAAAACCAAGTCAGCCCCCTTGAGTTTGTTCAAAATAAAACAGATAGTAAGGAGAGCAACGGTAGACAGACCGCACAGAACTTTGCAAATAGTGAAGGTTCATTATTTAAAATTAGCGCTGCAATTAAATCCGGCGAATTTGGTATGCTTGTCAACAAAGCTTTTATAGATCAGTATAAGATCGAGAAGTTTACACAAGTTCAAAGAGAAACTTCCCCAAATATTAGGGAGCAACTTGAAAAAAAATACAACAGAAAGATTAACAAAAGTACAACTGTTGCCACCCTTAGCGACGAGTCCGAGTTTAACCTTACCGTGTTTGAAAATCAACAAGACTCTGCTTTAGCTGTATTTTCCTACGCAAAGGATGAACAGCTGATCAATTTGGATTTCCCGGCTTTATACGATGATATCAGCACTTGGCGTGTTGATGACGGCGGTCAGTTTGATAACGAGGCTTTTCAAATACTAACAGTATTGCGCTCTAAGCAAGGAATTGGTTTTATCAGTATCTTTTGGGGAGCTGAAGGTTATGAACTGAATTTCTACCAGCCTAAGAAAAACGTATTTACTTCGGCGGCACAAGCCTATGGATATAGCTCGCCATTGTAAACTAGTAACTCTGCTAAGTTTCCCAAGCACAACGAAATTGCCGTGGGAAACTTGAAAAACCTACTTGATTATAGATGCATTCTAGCCATAGGAGCCACATCCTGACCCACAAAATCTTTCTTTAAAAATTTATGGTAACCCGCAATCGCAATCATCGCTGCATTATCAGTACAATATTCAAATTTTGGTATGAAGACCCTCCAATTGTATTTTTCACCCATTTCAATCAAGCTGTGTCGGAGACCAGAATTAGCCGAAACGCCACCTGCGATAGCGATATCCTTTACACCAATTTCCTTTGCCACTTTCTTTAATTTATTCAACAGAATAGATACAATACGCGATTGTACACTGGCACACAAGTCGGCTATATTGTCTGTCAGAAAATCTGGATTCAGCTTCAATTGGTCTTGAACCAAATAGAGTATTGCGGTTTTCAATCCTGAAAAACTAAAATTTAAACCAGGGATCTGTGGTTCAGGAAGCCTATAAGCGTTCGGATTTCCATCTTTAGCATATTTATCTATAAGCGGTCCACCCGGATAAGGAAGATTTAAGATTTTAGCTGTCTTATCAAAAGCCTCCCCCGCTGCGTCATCCAACGTCTCCCCCAAAAGTTCCATTTCAAAATAATCTTTCACCAATACAATTTGTGTATGACCACCGGAAACTGTAAGACATAAAAAAGGAAAGTTTGGCTTCGGATCTTCAATAAAATGAGCTAAAATATGCGCCTGCATATGGTTTATATCAATTAAGGGTATATTTTGCGCTAGTGCAAATGACTTAGCAAAAGACGTTCCTACCAAAAGTGCACCTAATAATCCCGGCCCACGTGTAAAACTCACTGCATCTATTTGATTTTTGCTTACTTTTGCTTGGCGAATGGCTTCGTCCACTGTTGGAATAATATTTTGTTGATGAGCGCGAGAGGCCAACTCGGGAACTACTCCACCATATTTTGCGTGGATTGCCTGAGTGGCGATAACATTTGAGCGGATTTCACCGTTTATACAAATAGAAGCGGAGGTTTCATCACAAGAGGACTCGATCCCTAAAATAATAGCCATAGCTGGAGGTAATAAATTTTAATACAAAAGTATCAAAAAAATAATTAAAATAGTATCAATAGTCCTGGGTAGTATAGTCATTATACTGCTTGCATTGGCATTGTCCCTGCAATTGAAGCCCGTACAAAACTATGTTGCACAAAAAGCTGTAGACTATTTATCAAAGGAACTAAATACCAAAATAAGTCTCAAGAGCATCTATTTTAAGCCCTTCAAATCTATTGTCGTAGAAGATTTTCAACTCTATAGTCCGCAAGGAAAAAAAATAATACATTCAGGCAAGCTAGAAGCTAATGTCAACCTTTCTGAGTTCATTGAGTCGAACAAGATTGTAATCAATAAATTAACCATTGAAGACACTGAAGCTTCCTTCGAACAATTTCAGGACAGCAGTAATATTTCATTTTTAATTCGATATTTCAACCCACCAAAAAAAGAAAAAAAGAAAAGTTCAAAAAAACTCATCTTTGCGATCAAAGAAGTTATTATCAAAAACAATGCGTTCAACTACATTGACCACAAACGTAAGCATTACAATAAAGTGGTTGATTTTGGAGATTTAAGAATATCTAAATTAAACGCTCATCTTGATAATATTAAAATGGATTCCAATCAATTTTCAGCAGATATTAAGACATTTAACCTGCATGAAAAGAAAGGATTGGTTATTAAAGGTCTTCTTGCACGTACGACGATAAGCAATACGGCTATTGAACTCAGTGAACTGATGTTGGCAACCAACCGTTCTACATTCAAGAATTATGTCAAACTTAGCTACAACAGCTTTGACGATTTTTCGGACTTCATCAACAAAGTTCAGGTAAAACTACGTGCACGGGACTCCCGTATTCACTCTGAGGATATTGCTTTCTTTTCCTCCCCCATGCACCAGGTCAAATTTGACGTTAATATAAAACGTGCAAATCTAGAAGGAACTGTATCTTCCATCAACGCTTCACAAGTCGATTTAACAATTGGTAAGAAAACGAGTTTAACAGGTGATCTACAAATTATTGGGCTCCCTGACATCGATAAAACAGATTTCATCATTCCACAGGTAGCAATTTCATCCGAATATCAAGACTTAAATCGGGTTATTGCCGATTTAGGAAATCTAAAAAACTTTAAACTCCCGGAAATTGTTCAGCTTTTCAATAGATTTTCTTTCAAAGGAAGTCTAAATGGACTGTACAATAAATTTAAAACAAAGGGAATTTTCGCGACCGATATTGGTGATGTTACAGCAGATGGATTGCTGGATATCCAGAAAGAAACTAGATATGCAGGTAGCTTCCAATCAAAAAAATTCGATATCGGAGCGATTACAAAAGTAAAAGATTTAGGAACAACAGGGTTCAATCTACAAGTAGACGGAACAGGCACCGAACCAAAAAAGCTCGCATTAAAGATAAAGGGAAATCTGACAAATTTCAACTTCAAAAATTACAGTTACCAAGATGTACAGATTGAAGGAAATGCAGCCAAACAACTGTTCCTTGGCTCCGGAAAAATATCCGATCCAAATTTAAAATTACAGTTTACAACAGATATTGACTGGTCCGCCACCCCCAATTATCATTTAGATGCTGACATTCAGCAAGCTAATCTAAAAAAAATCAATTTCTTTCAAGGAGATTCCATCAACATTACAAATACAAAATTCCATACCAGCCTAATTGGGGATAATATCAATAACATTACCGGTGAGTTTAAATCAGACAGTGTAAGCTTCACCTCTTCGAAGGGGCAATTTGTTATACGGAACATCAACTTTCTAGCAGAAGGAGATGAAAATGCCCGATCGTTAACCTTGCAGTCGGCTATCGGACATATCGACCTCAAAGGAAGAATAGATCTTAATACGATAGTTCCCTATTTTAAAGCTTTAGCGATGCGCTATGCCCCAGCTATTGGTTTTGAGAAGGATATGTTTACCCGTCAAGACTTTGACCTCAATATTAATATTACTTATTTCAAGCCTATCGCAACGTTCTTTAAAAAAGATATCGCGCTGGACAGCGGTGCAACATTGAACGCCAAATTTGAAAGTGAAAAACAAACGGCTAATTTTAATTTTTACGCACCTGAATTAAAATACAATGGTATCCGACTCACTCACCTGATTATCGATCAAAATGCCAATTTGAGAAATATGGAACTGCAGACCTCCATTGATCGAATTAACTTTACCGACAGTACCTATATTAAAAACGTCAATATTTCAAACACGCTGGCAAACGATAGTTTACAATTCAACATCAAAATGTCGGAACTAGAGGCAAGCAACAGTCTAGATCTGAATGGAGTCATCCGTTTTGCTCATGCCAAACCTGCCTATATCAATTTCTATCCGTCGAATATCTTGATCAATAGAGAGAGCTGGCTAGTCAATAAAGATGCACAGCTGAAAATATCGAAAGGAAAATGGTACTTTGAAAAACTAACGCTAAGTCATGATAACCAAAAGGTCCACATTGACGGTATACTTTCCAATGAAGAAAGTGATCAGATCAATCTTAAATTCCAAGACTTTAACCTCACTTCGTTAAATGGTATAACCAAGCCTTACGGCATCAATCTCTCTGGGAATATGAATGGAAATATCGAAGTTAATGCTGTGTTTAAATCTCCCTTTGTGGTAGCCAATATAAAGACTTCTCCTATTCTTTATAACAATATTCCCATCGGTTCACTGGCGCTTAGTGCTAATTATGACCCCGAAAATCAACACGTGAAATTGGATAGCAAGATTGAAGAAGGTAATAAATTGATTCAGCTACAAGGTTCTTATAATCACTTAAATGAAAATAATAAGCTTAATCTTAAGGCCAAACTAGCAAATACAGATGTATTTATTTTCCAGCCATTTTTACGAAGTTTAGTATCCAATATCCAGGGAAAAGTGAACGCAAATCTTACTATTGAAGGTGACATTCTAAACCCCAAAATTACAGGCGACGGCAAATTGGAAAATGCTTCGATGATTATCAATTATCTCAAAACCCCCTATCGGCTTTCTGATAAAATTGAGCTTAATAACAATCGAATCTTTCTAAAAGGATTAAAAGTATATGATCCAAAAAACAATGTAGCGACCATTGATGGGGTTGTCGACCTCAACAAATTAAGTGACCCTGATATCGATATTACCGCAGAAGCCAAGAATTTTTTAGTATTAAATACCACAATTAAAGACAACGACATCTACTACGGAACGGCTTACGCCTCGGGCAATTTCAAGTTTAAGGGACTTACCTCAGCAATGAATATCAACATCCGTGCTAAATCCGAAGAAAATACTGTTATCAATATCCCTTTCAACAACGCGAGCACCATATCAGATACCGACTTTATTTACTTTATCGAGAAAGACTCCACAAAAATCAAGAAAACCACAAAAAAACGAGATTTCAACGGTCTGACCATGAATATGGATCTCCTAATAAACCCCAATGCAGAGATCAATTTATTCTCCAGTATGGGCGAATTATCGGGTCGGGGAAATAGCAATCTTAATATGCGAATATCCTCTTTGGGAGATTTTGAAATGTTTGGTGATTTTATCATCAACAGTGGAAAATTTAATTTCACCGCCCAAGATTATATCAATAAGATCTTTGATCTCAAAGAGGGTGGAACCGTGCGATGGGCTGGAAATCCTACAGAAGCCAATATCAATATCAACGCCATCTATCAACAAAGAACGAGCTTAGCACCGCTTTATAATGCAGCCGGACGTGAAGAAAATCCCGAACGCGTATTGGCACAGGCCGATATGATCTTAAAAGGTCAATTAAGTCAGCCTGAGATTACCTTCGACATCAATTTTCCGCAGAATCCCGGCGTAAAGGATGAGTTGCAAGGTTATTTTTCGGATGCTAACAATGTCAATCAACAAGCACTCAGTCTGATCGTGCGAAGGAGTTTTACACCCGGTACACAAACTGACTTCGGTAAAGAAGTCAACAACACTTTGCTATCTGCGGGAACTGAATTAGCATTCAACCAAATCAACAACATCATAGCCCAATCGCTTAACATCAACTTCTTTGATATTAATATCAAATCTTTAAATGATGCTTCCGCTTCGCTACGTTTATTTAATGACAGACTTGTCTTGACCGGGGGGATCTCGGATCGAAGAAGTCAAGCCCTTACGGATTTAAATGTTTTTTCAGATCGGGTTTCTACCGATGCCGAAGCGATGTTTTATTTAAGAAAAGATGGCCGTTTAGTCCTTCGGGCCTCAAATAGATTAAACACCCGGAATTTTCTTCTTAGCCCCAACGATGGCGAGTATATAAGCGCTTTTGGATTACTGTATAGACAGGAATTCAACAGCTTCTCCGAGTTCTTAAAACGGCTATTTCCATTTGGCAAGAAAACGATTACGACAGCCCCTACCGAAACAAATAAAAGCAAGGTCAATTAACCCTTTCCGTTTAATTCTTTAGGTAGTTCAACCGGTCTCTTCAAACTCAAGAAAACCTCTTTCAATTCCAACAGCCCCAACTCCCATTCCAACCGCATTGTCCCTATTCCATGAATTCATGTCGATTGCAACAGCATCGCTTTTGTATTTCAGCTCCATATAACTGCCGACTCAGGCGATTTGCGGATGATCTGAACAATAAAAACTAGTGTAAAAAAGCTGCGGCCGCGCTGCGAAGACAATAAAAAAAGTCCCTTCAGTAGATTGAAGGGACTTTTTTTTATTTAAAAATCGCTTAGGATAATTTCTCGAATTCTTTGTATTCGATTTCTTCCGGATTCAATTTAACTAAACCCTTCAAGTGATCAAATACCTTCAAAGCTTTAGCTTCTTCGAACAAACGATTACCTTGTTCGCGATCTTGCAATAATTGAATTGCAAATTGGTTTAACTGCTCATCAGAAGGCTCCTCATTGATGTTATACATCTTGATTTGCGCATAGATGCGTTCTTTCGCTAAATTGATCACCTCATCATATTTAACTTCAAGACCGTTTTCCGTAACCACACGATTTTCAATGATCGTCCATTTTAAGTTGTTTAAGAAATCGGCAAATCCTTCGTTTAATTCTTCTTCAGAAATACTTGGATTAGTTGCTTTCAACCATCTTTTTAAGAACTCTTCAGGGAACGCTACATCAACCTTTTCCATACCAAAAGTATACATGTCATTACGTAACTTTTGATCAGAATTTTGTTTGAATAAGTTTTCGACTTCTTCTCTCACTTTTTCTGTGAATTGAGCTTCTTCCGTCACTTCACCTTCAGTAAATAATTTATCGAAAAATTCTTGATTAAGATCAGCTTCCTCTAGACGGTTGATATTCTTAACAGTCAACTCAAATTTAGTGACGTCCAAAGCAGTTGCTTCCTCTTCGGTAATACCTAATATCCGTGCTAAATCTTCTGTTTTAAATGCTTTCTTAACATCAATCTTAACGACATCGTCCTTTTTAAGACCAACCAAAGATTTTTTGACCTTAGCATCTTCTACAATATCAGTACGTATAGAAGTTGTTTTCTCTAAGCCATCCTCTTTATCTTGTTTCAATGTTGCATACAATACATCACCTTCTTCAGATACTTCTGGATTAGTCATTTTTCCATAGCTACGACGCAAGTTCTTGATACGATCTGCCAATGTTTCTTCATCAGCTTTGATTTCGTAAGAAGTAAATTCAGTCTCAGCAGTGAAAGGCAATTCAAATGCCGGAGCAAGACCAATTTCATATTTAAAGTTGAAATTGTCTTTATAATCCCAGCTGTACTGCGCATCATCTTCCAAAGGAAGTGGCTGACCTAAAACTTCTAATTTATTTTCAGTAATGTAATTGGTGATTTTTTCATTCACTAATTTATTGACCTCATCAAATAAAATAGACTTACCATAAGTACGTCTGATATGTCCAACAGGAACTTGACCTGGACGGAACCCTGGCAATTTTGCTTTTTTAGCTTGCGCTTTAATCTCTTTGTCGACTTGAGGATTATAATCTTCAGGTGCTAATGCGACGTTGACTACCGCATTGATTGCATCTACATTCTCGTGTGAAATATTCATACTCTTTTTAGCTATATCGCATTCATAAAAAAATCCTCCCGAGGTTTTAAGTTCGGGAGGACATCAAGTGCGGAAGAAGGGACTCGAACCCCCACGCCTTGCGGCGCCAGATCCTAAGTCTGGTGCGGCTACCAATTACGCCACTTCCGCATTAGGATTTCTTTTGATGCCACAAAGATAGAAACCAAACGTATATCCTGCAAGTATTTTCTTCTCTTTTTTTATTTTTTTTCAATATTCCGCTAACCTCTTGCATAATTCATTATTATTCATTTACTTTGAATATCAAAGTACTTTTATGGAACAGAAAGATTTATATAAAGAGCTTGGGCAGATCAGATTATTAATGGAAAAATCATCCAAATTTGTTTCAATAAGCGGATTATCGGGCGTCCTTATGGGCTGCTATGCGCTCGTGGGAACCCTAATAGGATACTATATTATATATCAACCTCAAGGTGCCGAACTATTCGGAAGCGAGCATTTGGAAAGATCCCAAGTGCTTTTGATCATTGCGCTGACCATTTTATTCTTATCCTTAGTGACTGGATGTGTTATGGCGCGTAGAAAGGCTAGAAAAAGTAAACAGTCCATTTGGAATATGACAAGTAAATCACTTTTATTTGCAGTTTCAATTCCACTGCTTGCAGGTGGCTTCGTATCGGCACTGTTTTTTATCCAGGGGCACTACCAGATGGTTGCCGCTATGCTGCTTATATTCTATGGACTGGCATTGACTGCAGGGAGTATTTATACTTTTTCCGAAGTGAAAGCACTAGGTATAATAGAAATCTGCCTTGGCTTGATCGTACTAGTTTTTCCGGATAAAGGATTACTTTTGTGGGGATTGGGATTTGGTGTGTTACACATCATCTATGGTTTTATCGTTTACAAAAAATACGAATCGTGAAATTAGATCTTTCTCTATATGACAAAATATTTGAAAACAGAGTGCGACTCCAGATAATGAGTGTTCTCGCGGCAAATGAGGAATACGATTTCAATTCTTTGAAAGAATTGTTGGAGGTAACTGATGGTAACCTTGCCTCCAATCTGAAAACGTTGGAAAAGGAAGAATATATTGTTGTAGAGAAAAGCTTTGTCGAACGTAAGCCAAATACCCGATATAAAAGAACTCCTAAAGGACTAAAAGCATTTGAAAATCACCTTGCTGCACTAGAAAATTTAATAAAACAACAATACAAATAATTTTTTTGTCCATTTACTTTGAAAAACAAAGTACTTTTAAAAAATAGAAAAATGAAAAAAATCAGATTAAAACTCATGTTATACCTATACAATTCGTCCTCCAAAGTGTATGCGAACATCTTCAAATGGAACAAAAAACCATGGGGAATCTCAAAAGCAGATTTCATGAACTATCCAATTGGAAGCATTGGACATAACTTAGGACTTTTCTATAAAAGTAAGGGTTTCGATGTCATGCCCAAATTGGAAAATCACGATGTCTTTCATATCTTGACTGAAACCGGAACAGAAATACAGGATGAAATTGCCATGCAATTCCTTCTGCTGGGTAATGGAAAGATCAGCTTGTATCTTATTGCGATGCTTCTTATTGGCGGTACTTTATTCCCCGAACACTTCGGTTACTATAAAAGACACTTTCAGAAGGGCCGATCGCTCCAAAGCTTTCACCGTTTAGAATTTAAAGAAATTCTGCACTGGCAATTAACGGAGATCCAAGTTGCCTTATACAGTAAAAATATTCAAATCAACTTAAACAGCTGAGTCATGAACTATTATTAATTGCCCCGCTTTCATTAATAAACGATTTTATTGAAAGCACCAAAATAGCGAATAAGATCGGTCAGTATGAATACCTAACAACGTCATCTTTATGCGGTATTGATGCAAATGTTGCGTAAAAAATATAAATCAGGCATCCGACTAGTGATATCAAAAAGAGATCCTATTTTTATACTGCGTCTCACAATTATTGCCAAATTCTGTAACTTGCGAAGAAATTTTTCAGCGGCATAGAGACTTTTAAACAGATGAAAAAACTTACAATATTTACAATAGCAATTATGGCTTGCAACCTAAGCAATGCACAAGAAGGCAAAGACGGAAAAAAAGATAATAAATTGACATCGGAATCGTCGCAACCAATTACTCCCAGCACACTTTGGGATCTTGGACGTGTTTCGGCTGAAGGACTTTCTAAAGATGGTAAAACACTGGTGTATGGAGTCTCCAATTATAACCTGGAAAGTAATTCAAGTGAAAAAAATCTATATACGGTTTCACTCACCAATGGAGCCGTTCATCAGTTCACCGATCAGAAAGGTGGCGAGTCAGTGGTTCAAATCGAAAAAAATGGCGATGTTATCTACTTGTCCAAAGGTCAACTCTGGAAAAAAAATCTGTCAATGGGAGAAGCAGTCCAATTAACGTCTGGTGACATGCAATTGGAAAATGTTAAGTTTTCACCCGACGGAAAACAAATACTCTTCAGCCAGTCCGTTCTAGTAAAAAAATACCACAGCACGGATAAATACCCCGAATTGCCGAAGTCAGACGTTTATATCTATGACAACTTAGATTATAGACATTGGGACACCTTCAACGATGGTAAGTTCAGTCATCCTTTTGTAGCGAGTTTTGTGGATGGTAAAGTTGGTGAGCCGGTAGATCTGTTGAAGGACCAACCCTTCTATAGTCCGCAGGCGCCATTTGGTGGCGCTGAAGATTTCACTTGGTCTCCAGATAGCAAGGCCGTGTTGTATGTCTGCAAAAAGAAATTCGGAACAGATTACGCCGTTAGTACCAACACCGATATTTACAGGTTTGACATCGCTACTGGAACAACATCCAACTTAACTGAGGGAATGAATGGGTATGATACCTCCCCAACATATTCTCCCGATGGAAAGAGCCTAACTTGGCTAAGCATGAAGACCGATGGGTATGAATCGGACAAAAATGACATCATATTATTTGACAAAAATAGTTCCATCCGTCTTAACCTAACAGCGCATTGGGACGGTACAGTCAATAGCTTTGTTTGGAGCAATGACAATCGAAAAATCTATTTCACCGCTGCTACGAAAGGCACCGTACAATTATTTGAGCTTGAAGTCCCTACCAATATCAAAACAAAAGCCTTACCTAAGATCCATCAAATTTCAGCCGGCGACTTTGATATCACGGGCATTGTAGGCCAGGTAGCTGATAAATTGATCGTCAGCTCCACAAAATTCACCCGCGCAACCGAGATCTTTAGTTTTGACCTAAAAGGCAAGTCCTTAACTCCTGTCACCAGAGTCAATGATGCTAAGTATGCAAGGATTAGCGAAAACAAAATTGAGAAACGTATCACCAAGGCATCCGATGGAGCAGATTTGTTTTCATGGGTCATTTATCCACCAAACTTTAACCCCGCAAAAAAATATCCAACTATACTTTATTGTGAAGGTGGCCCTCAATCTGCCCTCACGCAATTTTATTCATTCCGCTGGAACCTCCAGTTAATTGCATCGCAAGGTTATATTGTGATTGCGCCAAACCGTAGAGGGATGCCTGGTTGGGGTGTAAAATGGAATGAGGCTATTTCTCAAGACTGGGGAGGTCAACCTATCCAGGATTACTTAGCAGCCATAGACGACATTTCCAAAGAATCTTACGTAGATACCGCACGCCGTGCGGCCATTGGAGCCAGCTATGGTGGCTATTCGGTTTACCAATTAGCGGGCGTACACCAAAACCGTTTCAAGACGTTCATTGCGCACAATGGTTTGTTCGATATGAGAAGTTGGTATGGAACCACGGAAGAACTATTCTTTGCTAACCATGAATTGGGCGGTGGATATTGGGAAAGCAAAAATGAGAAATCTTACACAGCGTTCAATCCGATTGAAAAAGCAAATAATTGGCACACCCCGATTTTAATCTTTCAAGGTGGAAGAGATTACCGTGTTCCAATCGGACAGGGGCTGGCGGCATTCCAATTGGCTCAGCTCAAAAAGATTAAGAGCCGTCTAGTCTACCTTCCAGATGAAAATCATTGGGTACTGTCCGGGCAAAATGCGCAGGTTTGGCAAAATGAATTTTTCACCTGGCTGAAAGAAACCCTTTAGGTAGGAAGGTGAAATCGTCCATCAAGTTTAAATGTTGTTACCGAAAACGCCACGCCATGCGTGGCGTTTTTGTTTCCACTCAATTGACCTTCTCATTCTCCGCGTTATAAATCCATACCACGTTAATCATTATCCAGGGGTTTACAGGGGGTTAACAGGGGGTCTACAGCGGTTTACAGCGGTTTACCCCTATTAACCCCTTGTTACCACCCTGTAAAAATGGAGTTAAATCGGTGCTAATGTAAAACTTGGTATAAGCTTGCTAACTAGAAGGTATTGGTTAGCAAGCACACAATGCAGGGGAGCAAATTTAAGGCATTGAATGGGTTGACGAATTACAATCCCAAAAGTCAACCTCTTGAAAACAAAAAAGCCTGCAATATGCAGGCTTTCGCTATAAGATTATTTGTGTTTTCTAAACGCTACTTTTCACCCTTTTTTCCAAAAATAGAAAGCTTAATATATTTTCCAGGATTCTCTTTAACATCCTTCATCAGATAATCCATTTCTTTTGAAGCGTTATTCAGATTATTATATAAAGCTTCATCATTAAGCAATAATCCAATAGAACCCTTACCGTTGCTAATCTTACCGGTAATCTCCTGAAAATCATTAACGGCTGTATTTACTTTGTTCATGGTGTGTTCAAAATCCAATCGGGCCGCTTTGTCTGTGATATTATTTAAATTGGACATAATCGCATTGATCTTCTCTCCATTTTGTGAAAAGTTGGATGTAATTGATTCCATGTTGGCCATGATGCGATTGAGTCTTCCCTTTTCGTTTCCAACTAGGCCTTCTACGTCTTTTGTGATTCCTTCCACATTTTTCAATGAGGTAGATATGCTATGAATGCTTCTTTTAAAGTCGTCCTGAAACTCCTTATCTAAAACATTATTCACAACGGACAGTGTTGAATCTAGTTTAATGGTAATGGTTTCGATCCTCTTTTGGATAGGCTCAACCTTATCCATAATATTCGGTTGGACACCTGAAGCTAAAAAATCACCATCCTTTGCTAATTCCTTACTGTTGCCCATTTCAAAGACAATCGCTTTACTCCCCAGCAAATCTGTACTTGAAATTCTGGCAATTGTGTTTTTCGGCACGGCGTAATCAGAGTGAATTTTAAATTCTGTCTTAATTTTGCCATCAGGTTGGAGAATCATCTTGGATACACGTCCGATTTGATACCCGTTCACTAAAACAGGCTTGGATGGAGTTAATCCATCAACGGCCTCGTAGGTTGTGTAATAGGTGTTATCGCTACTAAAAACATCATTCCCTTTTAGAAAGCTATATCCAATAAATAATAAAACTATTGCAACCGTTGCTAATATGCCGACCTTCGTCTCGTTTGATATTTTCACAAATAATCTATTTAGTAATGATCATTAATTTAAGTTTAAAACAGCACAAAAGCAAATCTGTTTAGCGTTCTACGGAATTTTTATAGATTTTTATAGCAGAAACCAGATTATCAACAATCTCTTGTTGTCCCGCATCAGACAATAAGTAGCTTTCCTCTTCTCTATTACTTATAAATCCAATCTCGGTCAATACCGCTGGCATACCCGCTTCCGCAAGTACAGCTAACCCTTTCTCCCAGAAGCCTCTACTGTATCGACCAGCTTTCACGTACTCCCCCTCTATCATTTGCGCAAGACGTATACTTTTTTCGCGAAATCGATTTTTCATCAATGAGAAGATGATTGCACTTTCGGGATCTTTGGGATCAAATCCCTGATAGTTTTCTTTATAATTGGATTCCAATAATAAGGATGCATTTTCACGAACAGCAGCATCCTGTTGGCCTAAACGATGTGAACCAGAGACCAACGTTTCGGTACCGTGCGCACTAGAACCACTGGAATTACAGTGGATTGATATAAATAAATCTGCTTTATTAGCATTCGCTAAACGTATACGTTTATAAAGTTCCACAAATTCATCGGTCGTCCTTGTGTAGATGATCTTAATACCAGGAATATCTTTCTGAATCTGCTTTCCTAATTTTAAAGCCACATCTAAAGCGACATTTTTTTCCAAAGATCGTCTTCCTTGTGCACCGGTATCCTTACCACCATGGCCAGCATCAATTACGATTGTCCTTATCTGGTACTCCGGAGGCTCGGGCTGCCCATTGTTTAATTTGAAAGAATTCAATAAAAAAAATCCCAAAGTAGCCAACATGACGCTACACCATTTTCTAATTCTTAAATCTGATTTCATTGAATAATTATTTGCTCTACTATAAACGAATCAAAATGAGTCAATATTATTTGTTGAATAGATAACGATATTTAACATATTTTCTATTGCTTTTTTGACTAATTTTGTCTCTCGAAGTTTAACATTATTTCACAAAAATAACATTTGTCTTTAATTTTGAAGTCGTTAATCAACATTTTAACACTATTTATCATTCTTGCAGTGAGCACTGCTAGTCATGCTCAAAGTAGTATTCCATTAAAACAGAACGGACTTCAAAGTAAGAACCCTACTTCGACGACCAATAAGTTGCAAGATACCAGTAAGACTAAAGCGGGCGACACGACCAAATCTGTCCGGGATACCACCAAGAAAAAAGGAGGTGGCCTGCAGGCAGAAGTCAGCATTATCGCGGTGGATTCGCAAAAATCCGAAGTTGCAAAAAACATCAGTCACCTTTATCGTGGTGCAAAGGTTAAATATCAGGATTTTGAACTTTCTGCTGATTATATCCGTCTTGACCGAAACAAGAAAAAGATTTTTGCTTCCGGAATTTATGATAAAACCGGCAAATATGTAGGGCGTCCTATCGTTATTATGGGAAATGGCGAATCACCTAAAACGGTGGATTCACTCTATTATGATTACGAGAAACAGGAAGGAAATACCTATGGTATTATGACCGAGGTGGATGGTGGATATATCCAGGCCAATATTGTTAGAAAGAACATTTACGACGAAATGTCTATCTATAAGGGGCTTTACAGTACTTGTAATCTGCCCTACCCACATACCCATTTTGGTATCCATATTACCAAGGGTATTGTCACTAAAAACCAGATTATTTCTGGACCAGCTTATCTAGTGGTCATGGGCGTACCAATGCCTGTGGCATTTCCCTTCGCTTTCTTTCCAAAACCGGATAAAAGGGCTTCTGGCTTTCTCTTTCCTTCTTTCGGAGAAGATTACACCAGAGGGTTTTCCATGCGTGATTTAGGCTGGTATTTGGCCTTCAATGATTATTGGGATAGTGAAATTCGAGGTTCATTGTACTCAAAAGGTTCGTGGGAAGCCTCCATCAATACACGCTATACTGTCAATTATAAATTTAACGGTGGTTTTAATATCCGTTATGCCAATACCAAAGTTGGCGTGGAAGGAACATCTAATTATGGCTCCAACAAAGATTTTAACGTCACTTGGAACCATACCCAGCGCCAAGAAGCCAATCCCGGAACGTCTTTCTCCGCCAGTGTAAACTTCGGTACCACTTCTTTCTTTCAAAATACAGGAACTGGCAGTACACTAAATACCTATGAAAATCTTGCGCGTAACCGAATGGGATCATCCATCAGTTACGGGAAAGTATTTGCAGACGGAAAGATAAACCTGACAGCCAGCTTAACCCATAATCAGGATATGGCTACACGCAGTATACAAATGAGTTTACCGAATATCAGCTTAAACGTATCTTCTTTCAATCCATTTGACAGCAAAGACCGTGTCGGTGAACAAAAATGGTATCAGCGTATCAATGTAGGATATAGTTTTCAGGCGCAGAACTCGGTGAGCACTATTGATACATTGTTATTTAAACCGGGGGGCTTCAAAAAATTCCAAAATGGTTTCCAACACAATATCCCGATCAGTTTGTCGCTAAACGCGTTTAAATATTTTCAGTTTAATACCAGTGTCAATTATACAGAGCGTTGGTATTTGCAAAGCACCAGACAACGCTTTGATAATACAGCTGCAGGTTATACGCAACGTATTGACACCGTCCAGGGATTCAATCGTGCTTACGATTACTCCGTATCCACCGGACTTTCGACTAAGATCTATGGTATGTATCCCAAGATCGGTAAAATTCAGGCCATCCGACACGTGGTTACACCGTCCATCAACCTGAACTATAGACCTGACTTTTCGGATCCGAAATATGGCTTCTATCAGCAGTATAACGACCAATATGGAAATAGAAATGTATACTCCATTTTTAGTCAGGGTGTGTATGGCTCTCCTTCCGCAGGAAAATCAGCAGGTATAGGTTTTTCCATCGACAATAACATCGAAGCTAAAGTGAAAAGCAAATCGGATACCACAGATGGAGGGTTTAAGAAAATCCCTATTCTTCAGGGTCTAACCTTCAGCGGAAATTACAACTTCGTTGCCGATTCACTTAAATTGTCCCCTATCACCTTCTCTGGCCGTACCGCTTTTTTCGACCAAAAGATGAATGTCAACTTCAACGGTACTTTTGACCCCTATTCAGTGAATGAAAATGGTGTTCGCGTCAATCGATATGCCATAAAGGATGGTAGCCTGGCGCGTCTGACAAATTTCGGTCTTTCTTTTGACTATAGCCTGAACCCCAAAGCTGCAAAATCACGTAATAATAACATCGATTCGTTAAGAAAAGAAATGTCCGGCGCAGGTATGACTCCCGAACAGGCACAGGCCTTAGCTAGAATCAGCTCAGATCCAAATGCATTCGTAGATTTTAATATTCCTTGGAATCTTGCGGCATCGTTCAGTTTCAATACGTCCAAATCATTCAACTCGAGCACGCGAAGAATGGAGAGCCAATTTACAAGTACCTTAAACTTACATGGTGACTTCAGCGTTACGCCAAAATGGAAAGTTACTTTTCAATCGGGATACGATTTTAAACAAAAGGAAGTGGTCATGACCTCTTTCAATATCTATCGAGATCTGCATTGCTGGGATATGTCGTTCGGCTGGATGCCTTTTGGGCGATACCGAAGTTATAATGTGACGATCCGGGCTAAGGCTTCGATCTTACAAGATCTTAAGCTTACAAAAAGAGCAAGTTCAGGAGGCAGTTATTTTTAAAATAACTGCTTTTTCTTTTCAGAAGCCCCCTATCAAATGCATATTAGTCGTTCCGCCGAATCGCAATTTTATGTAAGTTTATATCCTGAATCGTCCGATGTTGATTTTTTATTTTTAAGCTTTGGCGTAAGGAAACTGTATGCTGAAAGGTTAGAAAGATCAAACAATATACCCAAATGCATATGATCAATTACGGCGAAGTGTTAAACAATTACAACAAGATGAAAGCAGAGATTATTACCATAGGCGATGAGATCCTCATCGGTCAGATTATGGATACCAATTCGGGGTGGATTGCCAAACAATTACTCCGATTCGAAGTCGATATCGTTCAAATGACATCGATCCCTGATACAGAAGAAGCTATTTCAAAAACGCTGAAAGACGCGTCTTCCCGGGCAGATTTAATTTTAATCACCGGAGGTCTAGGCCCAACCAAAGATGATATTACTAAAAAAACAGCTGCAAAATATTTTGAAACAACCTTGGTTCGCGACGAAAATGTACTTCGTCATGTGACAAATATCTTTGAATCGCGTAAGTTAAAAATGCTTGATATCAATCTGCAGCAGGCCGATGTACTCGCAAATTGTGAAGTCTTATTTAATGACTATGGTACTGCGCCCGGCATGTTGGTAAACCAAGGCGAAAAGCGGTTTATATTTATGCCCGGAGTTCCTTTTGAGATGAAATTTCTGATTGAAAAACACGTACTCCCATTGTTAGCAAAACAAGATCCAGACCTGTTTATCTGTCACGAAACAATCTTGGTCGGAGGTATCGGTGAATCCTATTTAGCAGAAGAAATAAAAGATATCGAAACCGAACTGCCACCTAACATAAAATTGGCCTATCTACCGACATTGGCATTTATCCGGTTAAGATTATCCGGAAAAAGCAGAAACAAGTCTGATATTATGCTTCAGGTTGCTCTTTTCAAAAAGAAACTTATCCATCGTCTTCAGCAGTATGTTGTAGCAGATTATGATACAGGCATAGAGTCCCATTTGGTCAAAGAGCTCACCCATCGCGGCAGTACCATCACTACGGCAGAAAGCTGTACTGGTGGTAGCCTCGCCGCTTCTATCACTTCAGTAGCGGGAAGCAGTGCTGTATTTCTTGGCGGCACGATTCCCTATTCCAACAAATTGAAACACCAACTGCTCAACGTCAATGAAGAAACATTGGCTCAATATGGTGCCGTAAGTGAACAGACCGCAATCGAAATGGCCTCGGGCTCAAAAGCAGCGTTCTCTTCGGACTATGCCATCGCAACGACTGGAATAGCCGGTCCAGGTGGGGGCACCGCTGAAAAACCTGTTGGAACGATCTGGGTGGCTGTCGCCGGGAAAAAAGAAGTTATAACTAAAAAGTTTCAATTTGACAATGACAGGCTCATCAACATCGAACGTACACGAATGAATGCCCTTTTATTATTATGGCAACTGTTATTAAAAGAAAAAGAACAAGAAGCACAATAAGATAAAATAATGTTTTTAAAAAACCGCTATTTATGGAATAATATTTTAAATTGTTGAAAGTAAACCACAATTTAATTAACTTCGTTTTTCTATAACGAGATTGCTAAAAAATATGGCTTTATATAAACTCTTACTCCCAAAAATGGGAGAAAGTGTATCCGAGGCAACAATCACAAAATGGTTAAAACAACCTGGTGACCGGATTGATGAAGATGACACTTTATTGGAAATCGCAACTGACAAAGTTGATTCAGAGGTACCTTCTCCCGTAAAAGGCGTTCTAAAAGAGCAACGTTATACCGTAGACCAGACCGTCCAAGTGGGTGAAGTCGTTGCAATTATAGAAATTGAAGGCGAAGATGAAGAACCTACGCCTCCTCAACAAGATATTACAATCCCTTCAGCGACAAGCTCGGAAGAGCCTACAGCTTTGAACATACCAGGTATCGAACAGTTGCATAATGTCGAGGCTGATGCAACTTCGGCTCAGTACGAGAGTACGCTTCGTTTCTATTCCCCTTTAGTGAAGAATATTGCTCGTCACGAAGGATTGTCTCAAGACGAACTTGACCGTATACAGGGGACGGGAGCAGAAGGAAGAGTGACGAAGGAGGATATCTTAACGTATGTAGCGCATAGAGATTCATCATCCAAATCTGAAAAAGCTATTCAGACAGATCAGGCTGAAACACGCACGGAATCGCCCAAAATAACCGTAACAGCTCCATCCCATGTTCATACCGTTGCAAATGGCAATGATGAAATCATTGAAATGGATCGCATGCGAAGAATGATTGCAGACCATATGGTCAAAAGCACGCAGATTTCTCCCCATGTATGTTCATTTGTCGAGGCAGATGTAACGAATTTGGTTTTGTGGCGCAATAAAGTTAAAGATGCCTATAAAAAGCGTGAGGGAGAAAATATTACGTTTACCCCTTTATTCATTGAGGCTATCAGCAAGGCACTTAAAGATTTCCCATTGGTCAATATCTCGATCGATGGTTACAATATTATTAAGAAGAAAAACATTAATATCGGTATGGCGGCCGCATTGCCTAATGGGAATCTTATCGTGCCAGTAATCAAAAATGCAGATCAATTGAGTTTAGTGGGATTGAGTAAAAGTGTAAACGATCTTGCACAACGGTCGAGAGCAAATAAATTAAAACCCGACGACACACAAGATGGTACATTTACATTCACCAATATCGGCGCTTTCGGCAATATAATGGGCACGCCTATCATTAATCAGCCGCAAGCTGCAATCTTGGCAGTAGGTTCAATAACAAAAAAACCAGCAGTAATAGAAACGGAATATGGCGATATGATTGGCATTAGACATATGATGTATCTATCCCTCTCCTATGACCATCGCGCAATTGATGGAGCACTTGGAGGTACATTCTTAAAACGCGTTGCAGATTATTTGGAAAATTGGGATACGAATAGGGTAATCTAACATCCAAAATCGATCAATAGAAAAGGCTCTGTCAGTTGTTACTGACAGAGCCTTTTTTTGATGAGTATATACTTTTCTATTTCAACAAACTTTGTTCAAACTGCATTTTCTTCTTCTTTATTACCCGTTGAAATCGCAGATAGAGTAAAAGAGAAGAAGTCAACAAGCCTAATGTCAGCCCATACCATATTCCCTGGATGCCCCAGTTAAATACTATCCCCATTAGATAGCCGCTTGGCAAACCAATAATCCAATACGCAACAAATGTAATAATGGTGGGAATATTGACATCACCCATGCCCCGTAATACCCCAAGACCGACCACTTGTGTGCCATCAAACAATTGGAAAAGTCCCGCTATGATCAACAGTTGAGAAGCAATAATAACGACGGCATGATCTGATGTAAAAATATAAGGCAGAAAATTGTTCAGCAATGCAAACAAGGAAGCCGTAATCAACATAAAGATCAATACCAACTGGTATGAAGTAATCGCAAACCGTTCAAGACGGAAAAGATTTCTATTCCCATAGCTATTCCCCACCTTGATCGTGGCAGCAGCAGCAATCCCGCTTGCCATCATATACGTCATGGCGGCCAGTTGTATGGCTACCTGATGGGAAGCTTGCGCCGTAGCACTTATTGTACCGGCTAAGAGGGATGCCCCGGCAAAGGCCCCAATTTCAAAAACATATTGCATCGCTACTGGCGCTCCAATCCGCAATATTTTAAGCAGTCGATCCCAATCGATCAGGGTCACTTTAAAATATTGGATATACCCTTTGAATTTCTGCGATCGTAACACATAGGTCATCATGACAGTCATCATGAGCACACGGTCAATCAATGTACTATATCCAACCCCTTTGACTCCCATTGGACTGATGCCAAACATCCCTTTGACAAAGATGATTGCCAAAATAATATTCAGTACATTTCCCCAAATAGTTACATTCATGGCTTGCTTGGTAAATCCTAATCCCTCGGCAAATTGCTTGAATGTACTGAACACCATCAGTGGAAGCATCGATAAGCTAAGGATAAGCAAATAAGGCTTCGCTTCCTTTACCACCGCCGGATCTTGGTCGAGGTGATCGATAGCCAACATAGAACCAAAGTAAACTAAAGCAAACAGTAAAAGACCCGATAGAAGATTTAACCAAAAGCTATTAGATAACAAGATGGCACACTCTTTCTTATTATCACGACCATTCTCTTGCGCAATCAATGGCGTGATGCCATACGCGATACCCAATCCGATAACCATAACAACCATGAAAACAGCATGCACTAATGAAACTGCTGCCAGTGGAATAGTCCCTGCAAAATGTCCTACGATCACACTATCTGCGGTATGGACCAATGTATGTCCCAATTGTGATATCACGACTGGCCCCGCCAATACCATCGTACTTTTGTAATACGGCTTGAAAGTTTTAAATTTTCCCAACATAATCGATTTCTCAAAAAATAGCCATAAAAGTACGAAGATATTTCTGTCCTATCGTCATATTATAAAATATTTAGCAAAAATACAACAATTTAAAGGCGCTAGACACGTACCGCGTGTTAAGTAATTTTTATGTTTCAAATACCTTAAAAATATCTTAAATTTACTTTTGGGTCTAAGAACTATAGAAATATAAATGTAACTTAGCATCTAGTTAGTAATCAAAAGAAGAGGAAAAAGAGTATGTACAATCCAGTAATAGCATTTCTAAACATCGGCACGCAGGAGATGATCTTAATTGTGTTTGCAATCTTGTTACTTTTTGGAGGCAAGAAGCTTCCTGAATTGGCGAGGGGTTTAGGAAGAGGGATACGTGAATTTAAAGATGCGTCAGAAGGTATAAAACGTGAGATTTCAGATCAAATCAATAATTTCGAAAAAGACATAGACGTTAAGCCAGAAGTAAAAGAAGAAGCTGTTCCTAATGACGTACGTCTGGCGGAAGAAAAGGCCCAGACAGCGCACCAAGAAGAGGTTAAACCAAATGAAACTGCACAGGGATCAGAAATAGAACAGCCAAAGAAAAAATATGAGTTCACCACTCCCGCCGGTGTAGTGGAACACAATCCCCACAAGCAACCGGATTATGGAGAAGAACCATCTCATATCACTTACGGATATAATGATCATTTTGCTGAAACTAAAAACAACGAAGTAGAAGATAAAAAAGTTCCTGAGCAGGACAATACCCATAAACCTGCCTAATTTTACTATTTTAGTTTATAATTAGATATACTTAGAGCTGTTGAATCACCATTCAACGGCTCTACTTTTTAAGATAAAACCATCAATGAGCTTATCAACACACGAAATTATTATTGCTAACGAGCTTTCTATTAGCGAAAAACAAGTTCGCACGACTATTGCACTATTAGACGAAGGTGCCACCGTTCCCTTTATCTCGCGCTACCGTAAGGAAATGACCGGAAGTCTAGATGAAGTTCAAATCACCGCCATCAGAGATCGTTTCCAGCAATTGCGGGACTTAGATAAACGCAAGGAAGCTGTTCTGAAATCAATAAACGATCAAGGGAAATTGACCCCAGCACTTGAACAACAAATATTAGGTACCGAAACCATGGCCAGCTTGGAAGATATTTATCTCCCTTACAAACCTAAGCGCAAAACGCGCGCAAGTGTGGCTCGTGAGAAAGGGTTGCAACCCTTAGCGGATCTTATTTTAGCACAAGAATCTGGCGATTTCCTTGCACTTGCCGAAAGTTTAGTGGATGCAGAAAATGGCGTAAAAAATACGGAGGACGCGTTGGCAGGTGCTCGCGATATTATCGCGGAAATCATTGCAGAAGACGCTACTGTAAGAGCTAAATCGAGAGCTATTTTTCTCGAAAAAGGCTCATTTGTTTCAAAAGTAGTTCCTGGAAAAGAAGAAGCTGCAATAAAATATAAAGATTATTACGACTGGTCTGAATCCTTAAAAGATGCTCCATCGCATCGTGTGCTGGCCATGCGCCGTGGTGAAAAAGAAGAATTGCTCTACTTGGACATTGCTGTCAATGAAGAGGAGATTCTACCGCGTATCGAATCTATCTTTGTAAAGAGTGGCAACACTGCAGCTGCTCAGGTAAAACTTGCCCTGATAGACAGTTATAAACGTCTCCTCAAACCGTCCATGGAAACAGAAATACGTGTATTAACCCGTCAGAAAGCAGATGAGGAAGCCATCAAAGTTTTTGCAGATAACGTGCGTCAATTGCTTTTAGCCGCTCCATTGGGACAAAAGAGATTACTTGCAATCGACCCCGGGTTTCGCACCGGCTGTAAAACAGTCGTATTAGATGAACAAGGCCAGCTTAAAGAAAATACAGCTATCTTCCCACATACTGGTGCCAATGGATTGGCAGAAGCCCAAAAAACCATTAAGTATTTAGTATCGAAATATGCTATCCAAGCCATCGCGATCGGAAATGGAACAGCTGGCCGCGAAACTGAAGAATTTGTAAGGAAGCTTGGATTAAACAATGTGACTATTGTGATGGTCAATGAAAGCGGAGCTTCCATTTATTCTGCTTCCGAAACTGCCCGGGAAGAATTTCCAGATCAAGATGTTACGGTACGCGGCGCAGTATCCATTGGCAGACGATTGATGGACCCACTTGCTGAACTGGTTAAGATTGATCCAAAATCCATTGGTGTCGGACAATACCAGCACGATGTAGACCAAAACAAGCTACAAACCTCTCTCGACGACACGGTCATCAGCTGTGTAAATGCCGTAGGAGTTGAACTGAATACAGCATCCAAACAAATTTTATCTTATGTTTCCGGTCTAGGTCCATCCCTGGCACAACAGATCATTAAATATAGAAACGAGAATGGCCCCTTTGCTTCAAGACGTGAACTGAAAAAAGTACCTCGTCTTGGCGATAAAGCTTTTGAACAAGCAGCTGGCTTTCTTCGCATTCGGCATGCAGCAAATCCATTGGATTCGTCGGCAGTACACCCCGAACGATATGCTTTGGTTGAGCAAATGGCCAAAGATTTAGGAAAAAAAGTGGACGATTTATTGAAAGATGCTGATCTTAGAAAATCTATTCCCTTAAAAAACTACATTTCAGAGGAGGTAGGCCTACCGACATTAAACGATATTCTAAGTGAATTAGCGAAACCGGGACTAGATCCACGCGAAAAATTCGAAGCATTCTCATTCACTGAAGGTGTCAACAGCATTGGGGATCTAAAGGTCGGTATGAAACTTCCAGGAATCGTCACTAACATTACCAATTTTGGGGCTTTTGTTGATATCGGTGTCCACCAAGACGGTCTGGTACATTTAAGTCAATTATCCAATCGTTACGTATCAGATCCTCAAGAGATCGTGAAAGTACAGCAGCATGTGATGGTTACAGTGACGGAAGTTGATGAAAAACGTAATCGCATTGCTTTATCTATGAAGACCGAAGAAAAGTCCACTCAGCCAAACAACAGGAGAAAGGATAACAAAATACAGGTCGAACCACAAACGGATATGGCAAGTAAGCTAGCTGCCTTAGCTAGTAGGTTCAAATAGATACGTTTAATTTCACCTAAAAGAGCTGATCTTTGCTGGACTTTCTCCCATAAAGTATATACACTTTTGGAAGCGTTCCATTAATGGTCAGCTGTTTTGTTTCGTTAAATCTGATTTAAATGACTCATAGCGACTCTTTATTTGTATCTTTAAAGAAAACAAAGATAAGACCGTTATGAAAAATTGCACGCTATTATTCTTCCTTTTTTTTGGGATCTGTTTTTCTAAAGCCCAAGCACAACAGCAACTTCATGACGGAGCCTATCTGTATCAGGATGGCATGAATAAGCATTTAGTGCTTGTTAAAGACCATTACATCTCCTTTATAAGTTACGATGATGTGAGGAAACGTTTTCAACATACTTGGGGTGGCACACTTGATAAACAGCAGAATTTGATCAATATAGTTATCGAATATAACTCACAGGATTCGACTACTGTCGGTAAAACGATGCAATTGCCGTATCGGGCTGAAGTAGATTCTCTCCATCTAAAAACAGCCGATAATTACCATCTCTATATGAAGCAGAAAAAGATTCCGCAGGATCTTGATGCACTTTGGCGGATTAGTGGGCGTCAACAGGAGGGAAAAATGAATAATATTCCAAAAGCAGATCGCAAAACAATCAAAATATTAGTTGATGGATATTTTCAATGGGTAGCGATTAATCCTGCACAAAAAGGTTTCTATGGTACTGGCGGGGGATTGTATGAATATGCTCAAAATCGGTATACTGAAACACTACAATTCTTTTCAAGAGACAATAATCGAGTTGGGCAGGCGCTCGCCTTTGATGGTGAAATTGTGGCTGGAGCATGGCACCATAAAGGAGAAAGTTCGAAAGGAGACGCTATTTATGAAATCTGGAGCAAAGAAATAACAGAATAAAAAAAATGACAATAGAACAATTTCAATCTCTTGAAAGTCCTGTTCAGCACTGGACGGCAGTACAAAAATCACTTTGGTATGATCTAAAAGGACATTGGAAAACAGCCCACGATCTGATTGATCAATTAGGCGGAATTGACGCAGCACATGTTCATGCATACTTACACCGAAAAGAAGGCGATCAATGGAATGCAGAATATTGGTACCGCCGCGCAAAACAGGATGTTTACCAGGGTAGTCTGGAAGAAGAATGGAAAGAGCTCTTTAAGCGATATGTATGATAATAGACAATTTTCCACGGGTCTGTTCACTTTTTAATACATTCCTCAACAACGTTGTGACAATGCTATTAAAAAAAATATATTTTTAACTCAATAGCACTCAAGCCCGCCCCATCCTAACAAAATATTGCCAATTAAGAGAGCTTTACAAGGAAAAATCGATAATTTTACGTAACAAACCTATCACAAAGAAAAATATTATAAGTCCAACAAACAGAATGGCACAGATATTGAATAACAGATACTATACTTGAGAAAGTATACTTTTCATAAATTTAGGTTAATAATTGGTTAGGTTAAACACTTGAAGTTCCCCACTTCAAGTGTTTTTTTTTGTAGAATTCGCTTGCATCAAATACTTTTTATTCCGCTTCTGGTGTGACTTCTATGGGATCATACCGAAAGTTTGGGGGGCAGTAAGTTTTAAGCATATAATTTCATAACTCGGTATAGGAAGAATGTAGTATCTCTAACCCCTCTGAATATGGCTCTAAAAGATTTTAATTTAGCGTTGAAAGATTCTGCAGAAGCATTCGTACTCTTATTATCAAAATAGTGAAGGATATTTGCGTGGTGTGCCGCAATAGATCTTGCTACACTTTCGAAAGACTGTATTCCAGCGTTTTCTACCTGATTATGCCATAACGCTAGTTTAGTAAAAGCACCTTCTTTACTCTTAGATTTATGGAAGATGTTACCTAATTCTAGACTCAAATCATACGCTCTTTTTAATAATGGAAACCGCAAGAAAAGCAGCTCTGCTCGATATTTTTGACTTTCAGACCATCTAGAAGGATGTTTGAATAGTAGATGCCTAGATCTTGCAAGTAATTGTTTCAAGGTATCTCCGTTTGAAAGTATTTCTGGCTCATAAGACTCTCCTTGCTTACGAGCTTGTGTTATCTTATAACTTTCTTCATCTAAGACCTCCCAGCGATATTTGATCCGTAACTCCTGTACAGCATCGTAGGCTAGTTTTTGTACATGAAATCTATCTATTACTCGTCTAGCATTTCTAAAGCATCGCTGGATAGCTTTAGCCATATTGGGTGCCATGTCCATGGTCACTTCCTTTACTTTATTCCTCAATCTTAAAGGAATACGTTCTAAAACGTTAATAATATCTTCAGCTTTAGTTCCTTTGATGGTAGCTAAAATAGTTCCTTTTTTGCCTTTAGCCGCTTTATTACTCAGAATAGTATAAAGTTCGCCGTTACTGAAGCTCGTTTCATCAATACTAAGTTTTTCGCTTATATTATCTGTAAAAAGTGTCCATTGCTCTGCGTGAGATTTCTGATCCCAAGACTGAAAATCGCTCAGATAATTCTTGTATTGATCTTGTAATTGCTTGCCATCTATTTGAAAGAATAAACCTACTAGATGAGCACTTACAGGATGATTATCTAAATATCTTCTTTAAAAAAAGCCCAAATTCTGTAGTCATTCGAGCACCTTGTTGTACCAAGTTCCAATCTCTTGAGATAATCTCTCCACTATCCAGTACAGTCCAACGACGACGACGGACATGGAGCGTAACCTTTTGTCCTCTAATAGGAAAGTCGGATATCTCCGTAGAAGGCATAAAACCTTTGGATTCTAATTTACTGCTCTGATAATCTGCTGGTGGAATATTAAGCTCATCTAAATAAATATGAAGTTGGTCCTCCACTTGATCTACTTCCTGAATTTGAAAATATTCTAAAAGCCCTTCGGGCATTAATAAGGATAGTAATTTACGTTCGGCGTCTTGCAAGGTTGATTCGTTTTTAAAGATGCTAATTTAGAAAATTATTACTATTCCCCCCAAGAATTCCGCTTGATCCC
>DLST01000011.1 GCA_002500745.1 Sphingobacterium sp. UBA7855
CCGATTTTATTTGCAAGTCCAAAATTCAATGTAACCGATCTTGTGCTGTAGCGCGTACCTGTTACGCAGCTCGAGGTTCTGACAGATGGCCGCGAGTTTAAGAGTGCGGAGCTGTGTTTTTAGATTTTCCATATTTATGTCCAGTAATTTGTAAGAGTGTCATAATAACTGAGTTCGTGCTGAAATTCGTCCGAGAAGCCCATTGTTAGCACATCTTCCCGGGGCAGGTCGTACATCGCATTCTCGCATATCCGTTTGACCTGCTGGTAGCTTATGGCGTGAAAGTGCAGTGCGCGGGCACATGATCTTTCTATCTGGCCCAAAGTGAAGCGCTTTCTCAGCGCAAGTATACCCTGGGTCATCTTGCCCCAGTGCCTCGGCACTTCTTCCACAAGTCGATCGAACAGAGTGTACGCATTTGGACCTATCTGCCCCATCATTTCACGGTATTCTTCCTTGCTGACCATTCTCTTTTCCCTGGGGCGGTGCGCCGCAAGACTGACAAACATGCCTATGCTGCCGGATAGCTGGTGCATGGCGATCTGTCGTGAGCTGTCATAGATGCGAAGTATCGTACCGTTACTCTCCAGCCTTACATTCATGCCCATATAGTCAGCCGGAACCGAATAATAATTCTGCTTATAGGCGACATGTCCCATACGGTTTACCCTGCGGTGGCTGACATCCTGTATCTGGAAACGTCTGGAAGGCAGGGGCTGCAGCGCAGCTTTCTCCGATTCAAGAAAGATATCATGAGGCCGGCGCCTGGTGGTACCGTGGACACGTTTATTGCATATTTCATCATTCCATACGCGCAGACCACAGATCAGGTCCTCATAGCTTTTGCTTTCAAAGGCTTTCAGAAAGTTGTTCCTGACATTGTTAATTCTCACTAAAACACCCCCATATATTCTCACTAAAATGCCACCACCTTAAGTTTTTAATTAAGGTTTAACTTGTCGGAGTATTAAAGTCCGACATTATGTATAAAGTGGCAATGTATAATACGATAAAAACACTGCTATCCCACGGGAAATCGATACGGGAGATAGCATCAGAACTTGGGATGTGCCGCAAGACCGTTTCCCGGATACAGAAAGCCCTTGAGCGTGGGCTAGAGGAACCTTTGCCTCAGGTAAGACCAAAGCTGCTGGACGATTATCTCGATGACATTCAGGTATATAAGGAGATGGGACTGAGCGCTATACTTATCCACCAGCGCCTGCATGAGCAGCACGGTTTAGATATATCTTATCCCAGTGTCGCCAGAAGTATCGAGAGATTAAAGAAGCAGGAGGTTTTTGTGCCGCTGCACAGCGATCCGGGAGAAGAAGCGCAGGTGGATTTCGGATATATGGGTACTTTCCGCAGGAATGGCCGCCCTGTAAAAGTATGGGTGTTTTCCATGGTTCTCTCCCATAGCCGTTACAGCTTTTATAAACTGGTGACCAGCCAGCGGGTGGACGAATTTCTGGACTGCCATATCAAAGCTTTCGAGTATTTTGGGGGTGTTCCGCGAACTGTCAAACTTGACAACCTGAAATCTGGGGTGACCATTCCGGATCTTTACGAACCGGAGCTCCAGCGCCAATATTCTGAATTTCTTTCCTACTACAGCTGTGCAGGAATTGCGTGCAGGCCACGCCGTCCACAGGACAAGGGCAAAGTTGAATCATCTATCAAATATGTAAAAAACAATTTTTTAAAGGGCTTCGATGGCAATGGCTATGAAGATCTGCTGTGCGGGCTGAAGGTCTGGAACGAAGAGACATGCAATAAGCGCGTACACGGAACCACGCGCCGTATCCCTCTTGCCGTATTTGAACAGTATGAAAAGCATGCACTGCTTGCATTGCCCCCGGTGCGATATGAAATCCTGGAGGTCGGATCCAGAAAAGTCACCCGGCTGGCACACGTGTGAGCTACCGCCATAATTACTATTCGGTGCCCGCTGCCTATGCGGGCAGAACCGTCAGGCTCGAAAGCAACGGTACCTGCCTAAAAATATTTGACGGCAGCACCCGCATTGCACTCCATCAGGTAAGCGGACAGATGGGCATGTACGTTTCTCTGGAGGAACACCGTCCGGATTATAAAAAGAATATCAGCAGAGAAGAATATAAGCGGCTAATGGGAAGTATCGGACCTTCTGCACTGCTTTTCTTTGAACATCTTCTGGCGGAGGTGCCTACCCACTGGAGCCCGATGACCCGCGGGATACTTAAATTAAAAAAGCGGTTTACCGACGTGCAGATCGATCTGTCATGTAAGCGCGCGCTCCATTACAGAGCCTTCAGCTACCAGCAGGTCAAACGGATCTGCGAGAACGAGCTTTACAAGCAAAATTACGAGGAAATGTCTCCTATGGTGTATTCCAGCGAATACGAACACGAACTCGGACTATACGACAGATTAACAAACTGAAATAAATAATATGGAAACATTATTAGCAAATTTACGCCAGCTAAAATTGGCCACGATGGCCCAGAACCTTGAAATGAGGAATAGGCATGCCCTGGAAAAACAGATCAGCTACCTTGAATTTCTGGAGCTGCTCATCGAAGATGAAATAGTAAAAAGACAGTCCAATGGCTATCAGTCCAGGCTAAAGGAATCCCGGCTGGATACGCAAAAGATCCTGGACAGTTATGACCTGAGTTACCAGCCGGACCTGGACAGAAGGCTATTATTTGACCTGGCTTCCTGCCGGTTCATAGAACAGCGCTCCAATGCTATATTCATGGGGAAACCCGGTGTCGGGAAAACCCACCTGGCCCATGCGATCGGGCTTGAAGCGGTCAAAAGAGGTAAAAAAGTACTGTTTGCACACACAAATGAAATGGTCGAAAAACTGTTCGCATCAAGGGCAGACGGAAGTTACCAGTCCGTATTGCAGCGTTATCTAAAGCCTGACCTCCTGATACTTGATGAGCTGGGCTTCAAAAAAATGCCGCAGAACAGTCTGGAAGATTTCTTTGAGATCGTTCGCAGGAGGTACGAAACGGGGTCTATGATCATCACCACAAACCGAAACTTTGAAGACTGGGGAAACCTCTTCGGTGACAGGGTAATTGCTTCTGCTATTATAGATAGGATTGTCCATCATGCAACAATTGTAAAACTTAATGGGAACAGCTATCGCGTAAAAAATCTTATCGAACTACAGGATCTTTTTCCTGGTGAAGATACCGCAAGGACTAGAAGAGGGCGCCCTCGAAAGCAGGAAAACGAAATCTCAGATGATCAGGATAATGAATGATTATTTTTGCATATTAGTGGGGGCATTTTAATGAGAATCAGTGGGGGCATTCTAATGAGAATTAACATGGATCAGTTAAAGAATACCGAAAAATGGTTACTCAAGGTGATGGGGGGCATTTTTTCACAGTTAATAACTTCGGTCAGCCGAGCATAAATGACTTGATTAGGGTAGTTGAAAATGACAGCCAAGATAGCCAAAAGCACGTGAAGTTAGGCATATTAAATGAGTTGTTACGCGACAGCAAGCCAATCAATCTTAAAACCACCCAAATGGATAGCGTATTTCTTTCTGATGCAGCATGGAAAGAAGCTTTGGTTGGTTGGGAAAATCCCGCTCGGAATTATTACACGGCCGAATCCAATAGTTTATTTTTTTTAGAAAGTATGGGCAACCTATATCGAAAAGGTTTGTACGCCCATACGCCATCCCTATATGCGTATAAGCTCTCAAAAAAGTGGCGGAATTTAAAAATCATAGCAGCATTGCGTGATGGAGCGCTAAAACCAGAGGGTATTAAATTTATTATCAAGGGTAATGGGAAAACCCTTTCTTCTCGTATCGTTAGACCTAATCAACAGCATATTTTTGATATAGATATCACAAATATAGACGATCTTGAGCTTCTCACACAAGATCCAGTCGGAAACAACTTTAATGCCTGGTCAATTTGGTGCAACCCATTGCTAACTAAATAAAAATAACAGCCAATAGTCATCAAGCTCATACAGGTATTTTCAGTAAGTTAGATACTCCAAAAGCTGACCGGGCAGCTTGGTCTCATTTATATTTTCTTTGCGATTCATAAGCTCATCAAAATCTTTATGCATTACTAAGAAGCATACTTTAACTTGATTAATGCGTGCAACGTAATGTAAAAACCCTTACTTATTTCTACTGGTGTCTCCTGATCACTCAATAGTCAAGTACAGAATATTTATCCGTCTCGCCTGTACTGTGATAATAAAGGTTAATGCGAAATGTATCTTTGCTCACCACTATTCCTCTTTTTCAATTACATTTCTAAAGGCGATAAATTCTAAAATGGTACAGCCTAAATAAATAAACGTAAACAAAAGGAGCGTTTTTAACGGTTCAATGGCCATATTAAACTTGTACACTCCCACCAATATATAAATAATTAATATAACTAAGCATACAGCAGGTATTCCTGAGAAAACCAAAAAGCATAACGTTTTACTACTTCTGACTTTTTCTATACGATTTAGAAAAAACAGTAGAGAACACAATGCTATAGCGAAAAGGTAAACAGCTGAAAAAACAAGATTAACACTAATGTCCATTATAACAATAATCGTATTCAGAAATCCTGTATCAACCGTATTTTTTTCCGCAATAACAAGTCGATATAAGATAAATAGCAAAATACTTACAAGCACATTGACAAACCAAAATTTCACGATGATTTTCCCCATTTTTAACACTTTCTATGACCACTAGTAGACATTGCTCGATTAGTCATCGATTATTCTTTCGCGTTCTCTTACAAAGATATTAAGTTATTTTTCAAGAGTAATGCACGAATATTAATTTTGTTTTGTCGAATAATGATTGCTTTGTTCGTTAAAAAGCAAAATTGTAGCGAATACCACTAAAAAAGTCAATTCACCTTATATTAACTTCTGTCTACAGAGATAGCACATGCTCTACAGATTAATGTTCTATAAATTCAGGATTATTAGAGAAAGTCGTAGAGATAATTAAAACGGATATGTTATGCGCAACAATATAGGGCATATATTTTAATTCATAGGATCTGTTGACTGAATTCCTAAGTTGAATAAGAGTCGGCTTCTAATTGATAAGAGATATAATTTCATTAGCTTCAGGGTCAGTTTTTGGTGAAAAATGCTTTATAAGCTTACCATTTTCATCAATTAAATACTTCTGAAAGTTCCATAAGACCGCTGAACTTTCAACACCGTTCAGGCTTTTATTGGTCAACCACTGATAGATAGGCGCCTGTCGCTTTCCTTTCACATCAATCTTTGCCGCCATCGGAAAAGTTACGCCATAATTTCGTTGACAAAATGCTGCTATTTCAGCGTCCTTACCTGGCTCTTGATCTAAAAAATCATTTGAAGGGAAGCCTATAATAACTAGCTTATCATTGAATTTATTATATAGACGTTCAAGACCCTCATACTGTGGCGTAAATCCACATTTGGAAGCGGTGTTTACAACTAAGATCTTTTTACCTTTAAATTTCGCAAAGTTTATGGTAGAGCCGTCCAGCCCGTTTACTTTAAATTCATGGATAGTAGCTGATTTCAATGCCATATCTACTTCAACGTTACCATTGGTGAATAAATAATAGGCTACAGCGGCTCCGACTGCCGCCACAATAAATAAAACTATAAAGACCATTTTTCTCATTTTTTTCAGACATGCCAATCAATATGAACCACTAGAAATCTGACAAGGTCAAGTTAAAGGTACTAAAGTTCAAAGAAGAAATCAACTCTATTATATAGTAGCAAAACCGTATTCATCCAAATTCTGTTCTCCCAGCAGTCTCGAATGCCTCACTCTCAATATAACACAACACTAAGATCTCTCTAATCAATTTATAGAGATTCTAAAAGCAAAGAACTTCATATTACCAATGCGGTCGCTTTCCACCCCAATACAGCTGCACTACTTAATAAATTAGATATGGAATTATACATTTTCTAAAAGAGGTATGGATAAAGACATTAAGGCAATAGGTTTTACATACAAATTAAATATTCCCATTTTCACATAAAAAAGGACGATTTTCATATTCTTTATGTATCTAATCTAAGTTACATTTGTCAACAAATAGAATTGATTCGATAGAGGTAATTGCTGAACTGTTTAAAGATCCATATCTCACATTTCGATTCCTATTGATTCAATAAAGAATACTATAAACTCCCTACAATACTACAATGAAAAACATGATGTGGAACGAGAATGTCGTTCCACATTTTTAATTAACCCTACTATTTTCTATTGATCTAATACACTCAACACCTGACACTTCCTATGCCGAAATTCGTAACCCATTTTCGGAAACGAAACAACATTATTATAAAAACTTACAGATTGTTTCTTAGATATCCTTGAAAATTATCCTGAAACTGCAGTCCCGTTCCAATTCTATATTTACTTAATTTATTGTTTAAAGTGAGCCCCCATAAAACAAATTCGGTTAAAAAATAGACATCCGCAGATTTCGTTTCTGGCTGATATTGCTGAATCAAAGCTTTAATAGGTACCACTTCATCCAAAACCCTAATATATTCCATATCACTAAGCTCATCAGATAATTCAATACCTTCCGATTCTGCAAACCAACGCACAATATCATCGTAGGGATAACGATCGCTTTCTCTTTCCAGCTTCTCAATTTTTGGGAATAAGACGGGAAAGATGCTTTTTATAGCATTTTCAATCAGTTGCAATGCCACAATATCTGCTCCTTCCTGCTCACCTTCATAAACAAGCTCAACCTTGCCAGTTATTGCAGGTATAATGCCCATAAAATCACCCAATCTCACTGCGGTTGCTTGCGATCCGTTTTTAAGCATACGCAATTCAGCGGTGCTTACTAAGTTTTGAAATGCCGTAATACTCATACGTGCACTAACGCCACTTTTATCATCAACATATTCGCTATTTCGAGCTTCGAAGCTTATTTGCTCTATTAATTCTCGCGCTAATTCTGGGATATAAATTTGCTCTTTCTGCGCTATTTCCAAGTTAGATTCCTGAGCGGTGATTGTTTTTGCTATCTCAACAGAAGTCGGATAATGGGTAAGTATCTGCGAACCAATTCGATCTTTCAACGGCGTCACAATGCTTCCCCTATTGGTATAATCCTCGGGATTCGCTGTAAATATAAATTGTATATCTAATGGCAAGCGCAACTTAAAACCACGAATCTGTATATCCCCCTCCTGTAATATATTAAAAAGGGCGACTTGAATTCTCGCTTGAAGATCCGGAAGTTCATTAATAACAAAAATAGATCGATTTGCCCTTGGGATCATACCGAAGTGAATCACACGATCGTCTGCATAGCTTAGTTTTAAATTTGCGGCTTTGATGGGATCTACATCACCAATCAAATCAGCGACGGTCACATCGGGTGTAGCAAGTTTTTCTGCAAAACGATCGTTTCTACTAAGCCAAGATATTGGGGTATCGTCACCTTCCTTCTTTAGTCGTTCTATCGCATAACGCGATATCGGATTATAGGGATCATCGTTAATCTCCGAACCTTCTACCACTGGCACATATTCATCCAGTAGATTGACCATAAGTCTTGCCAATCGCGTTTTCGCTTGGCCGCGAAGCCCTAATAAATTAATGTTGTGCTTGGAGAGAATAGCCCGCTCAAGTTCAGGAATAACCGTATCTTCGTATCCGTATACTCCATTGAACACGGATTCACCCGCCCTTATTTTTGTAATTAGATTCTGACGCAATTCTTCTTTTATTGTCTTAGGTTTATAACCCGAAGTTTTTAATGCACCAAATGTTTTAATCTTCGTATAATCCATATATTTTTATCGTATTCTTTTTTTTCGGTTTTCTTCATAATCTTCAAAAATCATTTCACCTAAATTGCCAAGGCCCGTATAATAAGCCTTTCCTTGATTCGAAGCTGTAAATTCGTCGACAAATTGTTGTAAATAGGGATCGGAAGCGATCATAAAAGTAGTTATCGGTATTCCCAACTTGCGAGCTTGCGCAGCCATACTATAACACTTGCTCGTGATGAACGGATCCAAACCCATGGGATTCTTATAATAACTACCATCCGGCATATTTAAACAACTCGGTTTGCCATCGGTTATCATAAATATTTGCTTATTTGCATGCCTCTTTCGCCGTAGTAAATCCATTGCTAGCTTTAAGCCTGCGACAGTATTGGTATGAAAAGGTCCTACTTGCAGATAAGCAAGATCTTTAATCGCTATTTGCCAAGCATCGTTTCCGAAAACAATAACGTCAAGAGAGTCCTTAGGATAACGCGTAAGAATAAGCTCAGATAGGGCCATGGCTACTTTCTTTGCTGGTGTAATCCTATCCTCTCCATACAAAATCATACTGTGGCTAATATCAATCATCAGCACTGTACTCATTTGTGATTTGAACTGCGTATCCTCAACGACAAGATCATTTTCAGACAACGCAAACTCTCCTATTCCATGATTAATTTGTGCATTTTTCAAACTCTCTGTCAAAATTATCTTTTCTAGGCCATCGCCATACTGATAGTTTCGGAAATCCCCCATATTTTCATCGCTCCGCCCTTGGTGATTTGTTTTATGACTGCCAGACATTCCCTTGCGCATCTTTCCGAAAATTTGGTCCAACGCGTGCTGCCTCAGGGCTTTCTCAAGTTTTGAGGTAATATCTATCCCCCCTTCACCATCAAACTCAACTTTTTCTCTGATGTATCCTTTATCTTTCAGATCTGTAATGAAATCGTCTATCGTGTAGGCAGGGGTCGTTAGCTTAAACTCTTTATCCAACTGCCTAAGCCAATCAATAGCTTCATCAAAATCACCGGAAGTATGGGTAATCAGTTCTTTGAAAATGTCAAATAATTTTTCAAAAGGCGTCTGAAATGGTGCTTCAAATTGCCTAAAGAGAAAACCTTTATTTCGTTTCTTGCTTTTCATCCATTCCTTTTATTTAATATAAAAAAGCGATCAAAAATTGCTATCGAACGCTTTGTAGTATGAATTTACAAAATAATAATCCTTATGCACGCTAAATGTAAATTTAACTTTAAAAACTGGCTATAGTATGACTTATAGCAGCTATTCTTCGAAAGAGATAAAGTGCTAAACCTATATCAAACACACTAATCCCTAATTTTTCCACATGTGGCTGTAGGGATATCTTTAAAATAAAAGCTTGAGTAAAGAATTTGATCAAGAACTGTTTAAAAAAGTATAGTGTCACATACATTCATTTCTGCAAAAGAGACATAACATCTCAAGCCATAGAAATAAGTTCCTCAAGCAATCACTACAGAATTAGCCCAATGTTTTTATAGACTACATTAGTAAATTGAAGAAAATTTAATATTTTTAGCGAACAACTACAGCTTTTATGGACAATAAAAAATTAATGGAGATCGATCAATATATTGCTAAACTTTCGGCTACTGAACAAGAAGTAATCCATCAATTCCGAAAAGCAATAGTAGAAAATGACCAAGCTATTTCCGAAGACTTCGGAAAGTTTATGTCAAATCCAAATGCGTTTAGTTTTAATGAACAAGGCGTATTTAAATACGGGTTAACAGTCGCGAAGAATTATATTTCATTCCATTCCTTGGTCATCTATACTAATCCCGAATTAATGGAAGAACTAAAATTAAAAATACCAAAGGCCAAGTTTCAAAAAGGCTGTATTAATTTCAAAACTTTGGATGAATTTCCAGTAGCTGTATTAGCAGAGCATATTCAAATTTCTTCCAAAAATGATTTCAGTCCTATGATCAATCGTTATCTTAAAAAGAAATAAGTATACTGTCTCTTCTGGAACCCATGAGTTACCTTTTGAAGGTTACAATTCATGCCATTGGATTCATATTAAAGGTAAAATTCTAGAATAGTAGAAAATTAATCATATGAACAAAAGGTATTTTTTCTATATTATCATCGTTATCAGTTTGTTCACTTCGTGTGGCCTTATCCATAATCTTCCCGATTCGGCTTCCCCAAACACTGGCGTAGATCCTAACCTGTGGTACTCATTTGTCGATCAAAACGGTAATTTCTACCCCGATAACTGGAAGAAAAACTATGGCATTCCGTCCAATAAAGCGGCTCGAGATCCTTATTCGCTTATGAAAATTGCCACAGACAGAGGTGATCGCGAACAATTACTCGCTTTTGAACGTAGTAACATGCTGCGTCTGTCAAAACGTATTGCTCCAAAAAAACGTGTGTTTATTTTAGTTCACGGCTTCAATGCTGACGAAGAATCAGTTGTAAAACAATATAAATATATTGCCAATCATATCGTTACAAACCCTAAAACCGATGAAATCATTCGATTCTATTGGGATGGTTTAAGATCTACCTCCCCTTTTCGTTCCGCAAAAAACTGGTTTTCAGCAGCCTCTTTTAGCCAGATGGCCGGTGAATTTGGTTTAAGGAGAATTCTAAACAATATGGCCAATAAGGATGTTTATATTATTTCACATAGTCGGGGCGCATCTGTAGTGATGAGTGCAATTTCGAATCCTGAATTTAATAGCTCATTTTCCGCACAGGCAAAAGATATTCACAATGTCGATATCGAGCGGGCAAAGCCTTTGCTGGAAAACAAAAACAGAATTACATGTATTATGCTGGCACCGGCAATAGGACTCTCCGAGTTTCAATATACAGATACACTAAGCGGGACAAAAAAATTTGTCGAACTGAGCCCACAAGTTAAGAAAATACATATCACGATAAACGGTACCGACAAGATGTTGAAAAAATTTTTCGGATTCTTATCTAACAAACTTAACCCAACTGATCTTGGATATAAAGCAGACAGTTTTAATGCTCTTAAGAAAAATTACACCATTTTTTCTATGACCGATTTTACTGGAATGTCGAGTCATGCCTTTAGTAGCTATATACGAAATCCCAAGTTTAAACAAATGCTAAGAGCAGAGTCGATTCAAGTACAATAAGGTGTTTACTGGTCTGATTAAGTCGATCAGGTACAAATCGCAACTATTCTCTCAAAACGTCCGTGGTTACTAACAGACACCGGTAAGACAGCATCCTCATCATTTATGCTAATGCCTGGAATTCCTAATGAATCTTTAACAATTTCACTAGCCGTGATTTCTACAATATTGTCCAAATGAGCTAATTCCCCAACGGCTACGGTATGTATAAAATCTGGGCAAACAGTGGTCTTAGTATAATACCTCTTACCTTCGCAGATGACTTCTCCCCTTGCGGTAAAAAAAGACCGTTCAATAACTGAACATAGCAATCTTTTAGGCATAAATTTCCGAATTCCTGTCTCTCGATTCCATATTTTATAGGCAGCCTCTTTCATGCTCCATAAGAGCCAAACAGTAATTTCGGTATCTGCACTGTTCACAATCAACAGTTGTTCCTGCTCAGTAAATAACTTTGAAACAAAGCCTTTACGTTTCCAATTACTATCTTTTCTGGACTGAACCAGGTCGATAACGTCATTACCAATCATTTTTCTTGTAACTTGCTCTCGATTATTTCGACTGCAGCTCCGACATTAAGCATACGTTCCATATCAGGATTTTCAATTACTATATCGAACTTTTCTTCAATATCTAGAACAATATCAACCAGATTGGCCGAGTTGATTTGCAGATCACGAATAAAATCGGTCGCCTCATTAAGCTTTCCGAAAGCTTCCTGGTTTGTCGTATATGGTGATATGATTGGTTTTAAAGCATCGATCAATTCTTCTCTATTCATTAGTTTAGTTATTAAAATTCTTAAATATTAGGCAAGCATTAACATCCCCAAATCCAAAACTTGCTTTGGCAATGATGTTAGTCTTGGCCTCAAGAGTCTTTAAAGGAATACGTGATGGATGTATCAATGCAGCAATCTCCGGATTTAGATCAGAGCAATTACAGTTTCCAAATAAAAATCCATGATATAGCTGCAAAACCGTCGCCACGCTTTCTATACTACCCGCCGCACTGAGACAGTGTCCAGTCATTCCCTTCAGTGAGTTTATCCATGGAAAATCTTTACCTTTGCGATTCAGAGCTATGGTCCAGTTTTCTATTTCAAAAGCATCTTTGGCAGTTGCTGTCAAATGTCCATTTATCGCATCGATGTCTAAGCCCGAGATATTTGCATTTTTTAGCGCCTCCTGAATACATTTCCGCACAGCATAAGCATTAGGTGCTGTCATACTTCCTGTTCCGCGTTGTCCGCCAGAATTTACCTGGCCACCCAATAATTCTGCATATATAGTTGCCTTTCGCGCTAGTGCACTTTCCAGATCTTCCAACAATAAAGCTCCAGCCCCACTACCAGGAACGAATCCTGCGGCGGTTGCACTCATAGGTCGGGAACCCGCCCCAGGGTTGGCATTATATTGTGAACTACAGACACGCAGTGCATCAAAACCGCCCCAAATGTAAGGCCCACTATCTCCTGTACTCCCTGCGAGCATCCGTTTAGCTCTTCCGGATCTAATCCGATCATAACCCATCAGGATTGCTTCAGTTCCCGTAGCACAGGCAGATGAATTCGTTGTCACCTGATTACCAAGACCCAATTTTCCTCCTAAGTAGGCACTAACCCCACTGTTCATCGTCTGGGCTACAACCGTACTCCCCAATTTGCGGGTTTGCAAATCATCGATTTTATAAATGCTTTCCCGCAATTTATCGATACCCGAGCTTCCTGAACCAAACACAGTTCCACTATCCCAATCAGGAGCGGAATTTAAAGTAGTAGGAAGCCCCGCGTCTGCCCATGCTTCCATTCCGGCGATCACACCATATAATATTCCTGTACTATTAAATCCTCTTAATTCTAGTTCGGTGAAATATTTCTCTTTTAGCGCTTCCGACAGTTGAGGCATTCCAGCAATCTGGCAAGAAAACTGCAATTTTTCCAATCTCTCATCATGTCTAATTCCAGATATACCCTCCCTAATCGCCTGTGTAAAAGCGGGTACTCCCACACCATTGGGAGCAACAACACCAATTCCTGTAATGACTACTCTTTTCATAGCGCTTCGGTGATCATGCCTGCCAATATTCCTTTGCAAACGTCCTGCCCAGCTTCATTTTTCATGATTACCTCGCATTTTAATTTACCAAACCGGAGATATATTTTTTTCGAAAATACTGTAACTCTCTCCTTTGGATACACCGGTTTTAAAAATTGTATCTCGGTAGACGTCAATGCTATTGCTGAGCCGTGCATCAAGTTTTTATTTAGTAGAAAAATCCCCAAACAAGCTAAACCTATCTGGGCCATTGTTTCGATCAAAATAACACCTGGAGTAATCGCTTTTTCAAAAAAATGGCCCTTATAAAAATCCAGATCTTCATTAAAAGTATAGCTACCCGCAATACCTTCTGAATCTACATAGATCAATTCATCGACAAATAAAAAGGGGGCTCTATAGGGCAATTTTGATAGTATATCTTTTAAATCCACATTCATAATTTTTAGGTTACCATTGTAATAAAACGCGCTGAGCCGTAAACCCCGGTCCAAAACTCAGCATCAATCCCAATTCACCAGGCTGAGGACTTCGTTTCATGATACGTTCAAGCACATATAGCACAGTAGCACTGGACATATTGCCATATTCCGACAATATTGCTTTAGTATCGTTAATATCTTTATCAAATTCAGCAAAAATCTGTTCAATTGTCGCAACGATCTTTTTTCCACCGGGATGAAAAATCATGTAATTAATATTTTCGATTTGCAAATTATTTTTCTGAAGAAATGGATGTATTACTGCTCCGAAATGGGAAGCAATCACATTAGGAACTTCTACATCAAGTATCATCTTCATACCGGTATTTGTTAGCTTAAACCCCATAATATCTTCGGTATCATAAAAATGGTACATCTGTTGGTCCAAGATTGCAGGCCCACAGTCCGAATCGTACGAGGAAAGCAGGCAGCATGCTGCACCGTCTCCAAATATTGCGGCACTAACGATATTCGACATCGAAAAATCTTCCAGTTGGAAGGTTGCTGTTGGCGCTTCTACCGAAATTACCGCAGCACGTTTACCCGGGTTGGCCTGAAGGAAATTTTTAGCATAGATTATTCCTGAAACACCGGCAACACATCCCATCTCGGTGACTGGTAAGCGCACAATATCCTGGCGGAGTTTCATCTTGTTAATGAGATAAGCGTCTAGCGAAGGGATCATAATCCCAGTACAGCTCACTGTAATGATATAATCTAGTGATTGTGGATCCCATTCTACTTCCTCAAGCGCTTTGCGCAGCACGTCCTCGCCGAGAACCGTTGCTTCACGGCAGAATATGTTATTTTTTTCTTCAAAGGAAGTTGACGTAAAGACATCGATTGGATTCATAATGGCGTATCGCTTTTCCACGGCCGAACCTTCGAACAGCTTCTTAACTTTCTTAATAAAACGGGCGTCCTGTCCCTCCAGCCAACCATCTAACATTGGCAGTATCTCTGCTGTAACACAGGAGTAATTAGGCAGTTGTTTTGCAACATGTATTATCTTAACATTCATATATTGGAAATAATCCACTGGTATCGGAAAGCCCATTTCCATTGGACGGTATATTTTTCTAAATGTAATTTCTTTGCGAATTCTACGAGCTCATCCTTTTTAAATCCGCGTCGTATGGAGATAAGTCCATCCTCTCTTGTCATTCTGTTTAACCTAAAAACAACAGCAATTGTTTGAAAAAGTCGATAAGCAATTTTACTCCTATGTAAGTCGTTGATGATAATTCCTAATTTTGAAATTTTGATCATTCTCCCTATTAATTCCAGTATGTTTTCATCGTTAAAATGGTGGATGGTTAACGTACACAAAACGATGTGAAAACTAAAGTCCTCAAAATGCTCTTCAAAAATATCAGCGCATAGATACGTTATATTGGTATAATTTTTCGATAAAGACCTAGCATGATTAATGGTATACCGATTTGCGTCTACACCATATAATTCAAAGTGAATACCCTTTTTATAGGCATAATTACTTAGCATACGGAGCATATCCCCATTACCACATCCGATATCCACGATCTTTATTGGTTGGATCGAATTAACATGGGAGAGCATTTTTTTTACTCCATCTAGTGTGATACTGTTTCCTCCTAGAAAGCGATTGATTTTGGAGATCTGATCCAGTGCGCCACGAAGTTCATCTCCTTCGAGTTGAAAATCGTCCATGATTTCATTCTCCGAGGTTCTCTGTGTTATATCTATTGCCATTTTATTTCGCTTGCATTGCCATGTGTCTGTTTAATCATCAAGCTTAAGAGTTTAGGGAAAAATAGCGCAGTTTTCATTAAAATAGCGAGACCTGCTTTATGACGTAATATACGCGATAAAAGCCTTCCGAAAAATAAACGCTTTCTAAAGGTCCGATTCCATTGGCTGACGTACGCCCTCTCCAATTGATTGCGTGAGTGAATATGACCATGGTAGTAATCTACAATGAGCTCGGAAGCTATTTTAGCCCCATGTATTGCCATTGCCATCCCATTTCCGCAGAATGGATGAATAAGACCGGCTGTATCACCAATCATAAGAATGTGGTCTTCTACGGCTGATTTCTTATCAAATGAAAACTGGCTAATGGTCAGTGGTTTATCAAAAATTAATTTGCTGTGTTCAAAAAAACACTTGAGATATCTGTTTTTAGATAAGACATACTTTTGGAAGTCTTCGATATTTTTGTATCGTTTAAAGGTATCCAAATCGGCCAAATAACACAAATTTACCTGGCTATCCTCCACTTTAGAAATACCGCAATATCCGCCTTTAAAATGATGTAATGCAATAAGGTCACTTGGAAAATCCGCGAAATAATGTGCTTTAACAGCTATCCACGGGGATTTTTTCCTCATAAAATCACGAGATAAAAGCTGATCAATATTACTGCGTTTCCCAAAAGCTCCCAGTACAATTTTAGCATTTAAACTATAATCCTGACAAGAAACATTAAATATGTCGTCATTGAATGATATTCCCGTAACAGTTGCAATAATTATCTCACAGCCATTTCGCTTTGCCTGTTGATATAACAAATCGTCCAATACATAGCGACTTACACCAATGCCACCCACCGGTAATTTGATCTTATTCATCTTTCCGTCTGCGGTAGTGAATTTAAACGTTTGAATGTGAGTGGGTAATAAGGTTTGCACGTCGACTTCCAACCATTCCAAATAAGGTAAAACCTCATTAGACAAATATTCGCCGCAGACTTTATGACGCGGGTAATCGTATTTTTCAATTAACGTAACCTTCAATCCTTTTTTAGAGAGATGTAATGCACTTGTGAGTCCCGCCAGGCCACCTCCAATAATAACCACATCAGGATTTATGTTCATACATCAAAATTTGTTTAAGAAGAAAAAATTAATACCATAATAGCACACAAATTATGGACTGGCTTTACGGAAAAATATCGTTTTTGACTAAAATCTTCAATGATAACAGCTAGTAATGATAAATAGTTTTTTACCTCGTCTGATTATTTGTCAGAAAAATAGATTTATCTGATCCCATAAAATTAGTGGATCTATTAATCTACCTCGATGTATGTTTATGATCAACAAAAAATTTATCAAGGAAGAGATATCTATCCCTAAATTCTTCGGTGGATGATTTAATATCGATATTTAGATTCAAGATATGCATACGTTTATCTTTTGCAGTGGTTTTTGGCCAGATAGCAAGACCCTTACCGTTTGGATCTCCCGTTTTTATAAAATTAATGAAATACTGCTGACCAATTGTAGACACGCTATAGTCAGCGTCAGACCAGGCAAACACATCATTGCTCTGCAGATTTCCCAATAAATATTCGATATCACTCGCGTGAAATGCTCCGGATAAAGGCGGAGGATTGTTATCCTTCTGTTCTTGATTCGATTTTTTGGTGATTCCTCCAGCGAGTCCAGATTGCACATCACTGTAGATGGGTTTCATAGGTGGACGCGGCTTATCGAATATATAAACGTAGGTTGGCTGTCCACTACTTTCTCTTTGCAGGTCAAGCCATTTCCACGTGCTATAAACAATAAAATTATCACTAGCTAATGCAGTTGCTGACCGAATGACTTGTGTCTCAGTCTTACCAGGATAAAGCGCTAGCGCTTCGTCGGCATTAACGCCATATTGCGCTCTCACCAATTTCTCATAATTCTCGGGAGATGGATAATATTTACCCATGTACGCTGTATATGGTACTTCCGTAGATGTCCATCCGGCTAGTAGTGGAACTTTTGACTGTTCCCCTGCCTCAAAAATGGCCAAAGGAGATTTAGGCAGAAAATAGCCATCAACAATCAAACGAGTTGTAAAAGCCCCCGGTTCACTGGCTTTATCAAGTAGTTCAGCGGCGGGGATTTCCCTAAGCTTATCAAGTCTATCAACATTTATACGCGTCGCGAAGGCCACCCCCTGTTGCTCCTGCTCGGCAATAGAGGCCGTACCATACTTCAAATTAAAAATACTCCCACTTTGGCCTATCGCACGCTTAAACAGTCCTTTAGACAGCGGACTAGCCATTTGAGCAGACACAGACATGCTACCAGCAGACTCGCCGCCAATGGTAATTTCATCGGGATTCCCCCCAAATGCAGTTATATTCTTTCTGACCCAAACCAAAGCGGCATGCTGATCAAGTAATCCATAATTTCCAGATGCGTTTGTCGGCGACTCTTCTGTTAATGAAGGATGGGCAAAAAAGCCAAAAATACCAAGGCGATAGTTGACAGTAACAACAATCAGCCCTTCTTTTGCAAAACTTTCACCATCATAACGACTTTCTGACCCATCGCCAGCATTGAATCCACCACCATAAAAATAAACTAAAACTGGAAGCTTACCTGATCCTATGGAAGTTGGGCGCCAGACATTCAAATAAAGACAGTCTTCGCTTATTCCTGGCGACCGAAAACGCATATCCCCATAGATCGGCTTCTGCATGGGAGAATAACCAAAATGATCGGCCTTTCGAATACCAGACCAATGTTCAGCAGGCTGAGGTTCTTTCCATCTGAGAACACCCACTGGCGGTTTTGCAAAAGGAATTCCTCGAAAGGACTGTACCCCACTTGGAAGGACAATACCCTCCAATATTCCTTCTTCCACCTTTACCCTCGGCATCTGAGCAAGGAGAATTGAAGTAGTTAATAAAGCAAAAAAAGTAAAAAAAATTTTTCTCATGATGACTTCCATTTATAACGGTATGGTGTTATTCCTTATTAAAATACAAAATAAATCTATAACAAGGTGAATATGTATCATTTATTAATAGATAAGTTTTAAGAAAATAGTAGCATTTTGAATAATGTCGATTTACTGGATTGAAAAATCAGCAACACTTTAGGGCATGATTGAAAAACTGTCTATCGCTTTAGCCAATAGTACTTAAATGTATTAAATAAGGATCAAAGCGTTTGAAATTTAGACTATCTGTGGTTAGCTTACAAATAGATGCCCCCAGAAGTTATTCACTTTTGAGGGCATCTATTTATGTACTTCTGTTCGAAAATAGTACTAAATCGAAGTATAACCGCCATCGATTAAATAATATCCACCAGTCATAAAGGACGATTTATCCGAACTTAAAAATAGAACAAGTTCAGCCACTTCTTCCGCTTTTCCTAGACGTCCAATAGGGTGTTTGCCTATCAATGTGTCGATATGTTCTTTATCCAGCTGAGCTAATAATGGAGTATCAATATATCCAGGCCCGACGGCATTACATCGAATGTTTTTTTGACCATATTCAGCACCAATATTCTTTGTCAACCCCACTACTGCATGTTTTGCAGATGTATAGGCACTCGACATAGGAGCAGCAACAGTGCCGTGTATCGACGCCATATTTACAATCACACCACCACCGCTCTTTTCCATCGCCTCGATTTGATATTTGCATCCATAAAATACGCCGTTGAAATTAATATCAATCACTTTTTTCCATCCATCCAAACTATAATCTCCAGTGAGAGCAGCCTCACCGCCAATACCAGCATTATTGCAGGCCACATCAAGCCTACCAAACTTTTCAATAGCAAAACTAACCAACGACTCATTATCAGCCGCAGAGGAAGTATTTGCTTTAAAAAATACAGCAACCCCACCTACCGATTCAATTTGTTTTACAGCCTCATGCCCTGCTTGCTCGTTGATATCCGAGACTACAACCTTTGCTCCTTCTTTACCATAGGCCAATGCAACGGCTAGTCCGATCCCCGAACCAGCTCCCGTTACTATAGCTACTTTATCCGCTAAAACTTTCATATGATATAAATTTATGATACAGACAATTTACTAAAAGCAATGCGGAATCAAGTCAAAAAGACCACTTACTTCAATTAAAACGAAACTAAAATGACATTTCTTGCAAACTTAACCCTGCAGCTGTGGATATTTTTTATATAACCTGTCCAAAAACAAACGCCCCATCAACTGAAGCCTCGCCTGTGTTTCAAACATACCTGAACCTGGAGAAATAATATCATGTGGCATACGCTGAACAGTGCCGTAATAAATAATATCGAGCCCATTTCCATTAATATCAAAATGCATTTTCTTTGGTTTTAAGCCCATCACAGATCCCATGCGCGTTAATTTTTCAGAATTGCTAATCTGAGCGTTCTGAGCACTAATTAAGGATTGATGGTCAAATACAAAATGATCCCTAGCTCGCCCTTCGTCAAAAAATACGTAATGCAATTCGTTGTCACTTAGCACGAGATAAGAAGCATTATCCCGCTCATTATAACGAGCCTTCACACCAACAGCTGCCCATGCTACAGTTTTCGCCGCTGTTGCCGCAGCTCCGGCAACCTTATCACCAACTGTCGCTATATAAGCACATTGCGTAAAAGCCTCTATCGGAGCACCATTCAGCTGCTTTTTTAATTCTACGAATTCATCCTTTAACAACTCATCTCTTACATCTGGCCCTAGGTTAATTCCAGATTCACCTTCGTACTTTCTAGCAGTCTCTTTTTGTTTTTTCATCATTATTAGAGAAAATATTACGCAGACCGCGACGATAATTGCGAAAATGCCGATATAAAAAATCATAGTATAGAATTTAAAAGGTTTTATTCATTATTAATAAATAATAAACAAACATTAAATTATTTTTTATAATTCAACCTTACGAAATCAATTTTGCTAACTAAAGGCAACTGTTTTGAAATGCTTATTTTTTGATAAAGTTACCGCTCGCGCTCCTTTAGTTCTAATTGAAGGAGAATATCACGCTTTTTGCCCTCTATTAAAGATAGGTTGCCAGCAACAAAAACGCCTTTCTGCCCCGATTCATTGCTGATACCATAAACGGAGGATTCATCATCAGGATCAGATGCACCTTCATAACGAAATAAATAATCAATTTTATACTGATCTGCATGAGCTAACAGATCATCAAATTCAATATTATAGTCAATTGTATAACCCATGTTGCTTAATTTTTCTAAAGCAACGCTGGCAGAGGAGTACCCGTGCATTCTTTCCATAGTTGAGTGTTCTAAATCCGATCTAAACGTTAAATTTTATTATAAAACGACTGACAAAACGGTTTTGTTTTCCGCAATTTGAAATAGTTTATTCAAAATCATATTTCTACTTTTGTGCTACCAACACGATGAAATATGGCAAAACTAGCAGCACCGACGTATCAACACACACCTCAATTGGCGTTTCAACGATTACTCGATGTCTTATACACCTTAAGGATCGAATGCCCATGGGATAAAAAACAGACCATGGAATCACTTCGACATTTGACTATGGAGGAAATGTATGAATTAACAGACTCCATTTTGGAAAAAGATTATCCAGAAATCAAAAAAGAACTTGGTGACGTCTTGATGCATCTGGTATTCTATGCCCGCATTGCCGAAGAAGAAGGATATTTCAACATGGTCGACGTACTTAATGCGGTCTGTGATAAGTTGATTACGCGCCATCCACACATCTATGGCGACACCAATGCTGATACAGAAGATCAAGTCAAGTCCAATTGGGAAACAATCAAGCTCAAAGAAGGCAATACATCTGTTCTTGCTGGTGTCCCAAAAGGCCTACCCGCTTTGGTAAAGGCCTATCGTATCCAAGATAAAGTTCGCGGTATCGGATTTGACTGGGAAGATAAGAAACAAGTATGGGAAAAAGTAGAGGAAGAGCTTGCCGAATTCAAAGCAGAATTTAATCTGGAGACAGCACTTCCAATGGATCAGGAAAAAGCGGAAGGCGAATTTGGCGACCTTTTATTCTCCTTAATAAATTATGCACGGCATATTGGCATAAATCCCGAAAATGCACTTGAACGCACCAATAAAAAATTCATTGAACGGTTTACCTATTTAGAACAAAAAGCCGCTGAAAATAAGCAACAACTGCAGGAAATGAGTCTAGAAGAAATGGACGTTTATTGGAATGAAGCTAAAAAATTAAAAAAATAACGCAGTCCCTAAAAAGGAAGTCACGGACCGAATTTAATTCGACTTTGTCAAATTTATGCGTAAATTCGCAGGAATATGGAAACAGTTGTTAGCGGTATCAGAAGTACCGGAAAATTACATTTAGGAAATTACTACGGCGCATTGAGCAATTTTGTGAAAATGCAAAACGAATATAATTGCTTTTTTTTCATTGCAGATTTACATTCACTAACGACTCACCCCACTCCCCATGGGCTTCAGGGAACGGTTCGCCAAGTTATTGTTGAATATTTAGCTGCAGGAATAGACCCCGAAAAATCGACTATTTATGTTCAGTCAGATGTTCCAGAAGTTTCGGAACTCTACCTATATATGAATATGAACGCCTATCTCGGCGAGCTTGAACGCGCTACCGCATTTAAAGATAAAGTTAGAAGCAGTCCAGACAATGTTAACGCAGGTTTACTGACCTATCCGGTCTTGATGGCCTCTGATATATTGATTCATCATGGCACAAAAGTGCCCGTAGGAAAAGATCAGGAACAGCATTTGGAGATGACGCGGACTTTTGGCAATCGCTTCAATCGCTTATACAACGTAGATTATTTTAAAGAAGCGTTTGCGTTCTCCTACGCTGACAAATTGGTGAAAGTTCCCGGACTTTCAGGCCAGGGAAAAATGGGTAAATCCAATGGTGAAGCAGATTGTATTTATCTATCGGACAGTGAAACCGTAATTCGTAAAAAAGTGATGCGCGCTGTATCCGATTCTGGTCCGACGGAAATGAACCAGCCTAAGCCTGAAGCTATCCAAAATCTTTTTGATTTAATGAAGGTCGTATCTACTGCAGATACGTTACAGCATTTTGATGAACGCTATAACAAATGCGAAATTCGTTATGGTGATTTCAAAAAACAATTGGCAGAAGATATGGTCCTTGCAACCAACGATGTACGCTCCCGTATAGAGGATATATCAAACGATGATGCATACATTGCTAAAGTTGCAAAAATGGGCGCTGAAAAAGCAAGCGAATCCGCGCACAAGACGCTGAAAGAAGTTCGTGAGATTATTGGTATTAAAAGATTTTATTAAGCTAGAAATAATATGCACATCGCTATCGTTGGAAATATAGGTGCCGGCAAAACAACATTGACCGAAATGTTGGCCAGTCACTTTAAATTTGAACCTCAGTTTGAAGCTGTAGACAACAATCCTTATCTGGAAGATTTTTATTCGGACATGAAACGCTGGGCATTCAATCTTCAGATTTTTTTCCTCAACAGCCGCTTTAGACATATTGTAAAACTGCAGGAAACTGGCATTGATATGATTCAGGATCGTACCATTTATGAAGACGCTTATATCTTTGCCGAAAACTTGTATGATATGGGTTTAATGAGCGCACGTGATTTTGAAAACTATAGTAATATTTTTCAAAGCATTATCCATTATATCAAACCGCCAGATTTATTGATTTACCTCAAAGCCTCTGTCCCTACGCTGGTGAATAATATCCAAAAAAGGGGGCGTGACTATGAATCCGCAATTCGCTTAGATTACCTGTCTAAGCTGAACGATAAATACGATAAATGGATCAATAATTACAAAGAAGGTAAGGTCATGATTCTGGACAAGGACAACCTGGATTTCACCACAAACCCAGAGGACCTCGGCAATATCATTCAAAAAATCGAAGCCGAATTATACGGATTATTCGAATAATTGCGATATCAAAAAGCCTGTAAGACACTTAATTTTACAGGCTTTTTGATAAACTCGCATTTCCTCAGCCAACGATAAATAGTAAAAAATGAAATTTTTAGGTATTATTCCTGCCCGATATGCATCGAGCAGATTCCCTGGAAAACCGCTGATCGACATCGAAGGAAAAACGATGATTCAGCGGGTCTACGAACAGGTCAAAAAATCAACAAAATTAAACGATGTTGTTGTAGCAACTGACGACCAACGCATCGCAGAAACTGTACGTTCTTTTGGTGGCGAAGTTGTCATGACCGCAGAGCACCATCAATCGGGAACTGATCGTTGTGCTGAAGTCATCACCAATATAGAAGGTTATGATGTTGCCATCAATATCCAGGGTGACGAACCCTTTATAGACCCCGCACAAATTGATCTTTTAGCACATTGTTTTGAAGATACCACTACGCAGATAGCGACCCTAATCAAGGAAATTACTGCGGAGGAGGAACTATTCAATGTAAACATCCCTAAAGTTGTCCGAAACACCAAAGGAGAAGCCATCTACTTTAGTAGGCAGACCATTCCTTTTTTAAGAGCTGTGGAAAAAGATCAATGGTTACAAAGGCAAACATTCTATAAACATATCGGAATATATGCTTACCAGGTAGATACATTAAAAGCCCTGACACAACTTCCTATTTCTATGCTAGAAGAAGCAGAGGCTCTGGAACAGCTACGCTGGTTAGAAAATGGCTACGCCATTCAAACGGCAATTACAACGCATGAAACTGTCGCCGTAGATACAAAAGAAGACCTCGCTAAAATATTAAGACTATTTTTCAATAAATAGTAAAGCTTACCGGTGTTCGGTATAATATAACGACCGGACACCTTCCAATAGAACCTGCTTATCCAAATCACTTAATTTGATCATCTGCGCTTTTGCTCTGATCAATTCATCCAATTGCAATTTGGTACTCACACCAACGAGTGCCGTAGCAACAGCTGCGTTAGAAAGCACATAAGAAAGTGCAACAACCATATTGTCTTTCCCGATACGTTTGGAAAGGTTTGCCAAGTTTCTCACAATATGGGCCACCTCTCCCGAACTATACTGAAGAAAAGGTTCTATTGGCTTGTTGATGAGAACGCCTTTGGCTAATACACCACGTACGACGATACTTATACCCTGTTCATCTAACAAGCGACTTATTTCTTCTTCTGGTCTTCTATCCAATAGACTGTATTGCATCATTACTGAAGCAATGTCAGATTTGGACAAAAATGCCTTGATAACATTTGGGCGAATGGATGAAAGACCGTAAGCACGAATTTTCCCCTGTTGCTTCAACAGCTCAAACGCTTCAACAATCTCCTCTATCGGATCTTCTATCGTACCACCATGTAACTGATAGAGGTCGATGTAATCCGTTTTTAAACGTGACAACGAACCTTCCACAGCTTTGATAATATAGTCTTTCGAAGCCTTCCAATCCCAGCCGGATCCATCTGCACGCCAGAGGTTACCAACTTTCGACGCCAAAACAATATGCTTGCGAAAGCTTTGCACACTCTCCCCGACGATCATCTCGTTTAACCCTTTATCGTAAAGATCAGCGGTGTCAAAGAAAGTGATTCCGTTCTCGTAAGCTTTTTGAATAATATCTTTGGATTGTTTGGACTGATTACTTTTTAAAGACATACAGCCCAAACCTATTTCCGAAACGATTAAGCTTGTATTTCCTAATTTACGTTGTTCCATTTGCACCAATATCAAGCAATTCTACCTCAAACACCAATGTGCTGTTTGCAGGAATTTCACCTGTCGCCCGTTCGCCATAGGCTAATCTACTAGGTATAAAAAATTTATACTTTGCCCCCTTGGACATTAACGGGATGCCAATCTGCCAACCTTTGATCACTTGACCCAAGGATAGTTTCAATGGCTCCTTACGGTCGTATGAGCTATCAAATTGCTTTCCATTAAGTAAGGTACCTTTATAATGCACAGTTACCTCATCGTCACTTTTTGGCTTTGGGCCTTCCGCCTCATTTAGAACAAGATATTGAATCCCTTCAGCCGTAGATTTCATCCCAACAACCTTTGCATTTTCTACGAAAAATTTATCTTCTTCAGCACGGCTAGCAGCCTCTTTTTTAGCACGAACGTCCATGATCGCCTGTTGGATCACAGCTCTTCCTTGGCCTTCTTCCAATAGCGATTTATCCCCTTTCAAGACATCCGAAATCGCTTTTGCAATCACATCAGACTTCAAGTAATCGATCTCAATAGATTTTAGAGAATTTCCTATATCGGCACCAAATGCATAAGAAACAGAATCGGCCTTCGTTTTCAGTTGATTTGTTGTACTTGGTTTAGTTGAGACGACCTTCTTCTTCGCCGTCGTGTTCGTTTTTTTTTGTTGAGCAAATCCTGTGACTGTTGTCAAGGATAATAGGGCTAATGCAATATATTTCATCTTTGTTTAACGGTGCTTCTGCACGATTTCATTTATAATTTCCTGTGTGATATTAGGGTAATCAACTTCAACCCTAGATTTACTGTTGAGCCAGGCTTCTATCGCCAGCATGTTTTTCTGTTTTAAGCTCGAAATTACAGGCACTCCCATTTCTTCCAACGATGCAGCATTCAAATGCTGTTCATATTGGTTCTTCATTGGGATAACTAACAGTTTCTTTTTCAAATATAACGCTTCTGCCGGTGTTTCAAAACCTGCCCCACATAAAACTCCAGAAGAAGATGCCATACTATTTATAAAAGATTGGTTATTTATAGGCCTAATCGTTACATTTTTCATTTCGAATGCCTTCGAATTATGTTTACTAAAAACGTCCCAATGCACATCTGGAAACTTCATCAAGTGCTTCAAAAGATGTGCATCGTCGTATGCTGGTAGATAAACCGTATAATGACCTTGATCTGTTACAATCAAATCACGAACAGCGTTACGGATAACAGGCGGATAAATATTCTTGCCATAACGCTTAAAATGGAAACCGTAAGAATGTGTGGAGGGTGCATAGTTTTTCATGATGAACTTACCCAGCATATCGCTCTCTTCTGGTTTAGGACTCGACGGATCTAAGGCAGCAATCTGATGGCTCAATCCAATGCATTCTAAATCTTTAGAATGACAAGCCCAAGCCGAGATCGGCTCAAAATCGTTGATCACCAAATCATAGTTTTCAATTGGCAAACTCTTAATTTCATTTGTAAATTTACGAATAGTCGAACTCATAAAGGTTTTCCACAAATCTACCCCACCAGACTTACCAAAAATAAAACTCAACCCGTGAAAACGATATTTAACCTCAAAAGGAAGTGATAGATCTGCTTGAATTCCACTCACCAAAACATCAACTTCTCCTAACGCTCTCAAACAGGGGACAATATCCATCGCACGGCTAAGATGTCCATTTCCTGTCCCTTGTACGGCATACAATATCTTCATAACGACTGTATTTTGTGTCGGCAAATTAATCAATTTTAACGATTATCAATATTATTTTATTGTTTAGTTAGGTTAAGAAAATATAAATTAACATCAAAAAAATCTATTAATCTCTTTTTAATCCTCCTTTTTGTATATTTATTATCAACAATTATTTAATAGCCAGTTCAATAAACCATGAAATTTCTGTTGTATACGATACTTTCACTAATTTGGATACCGATTTTTACCTCATGGGGATTTTTTGCACATAAAAAAATTAACCATTATGCCGTATTCGCATTGCCGGCGAAGATGGCGAAATTCTATAAAGACAATATCGATCTGATTACCGAGAAGGCTGTTGACCCAGATAAACGCTGCTACACCGATAGTGCTGAAGGTCCCCGGCATTTTATAGATATAGAAGATTATGAAGAAGATGGAAAAAATGATTCCATACCCATTCATTGGTCAAAAGCGAAAGAAAAATATCAGGAAAAACAGTTGTTAAAAAATGGTATTGTTCCGTGGCAAATTTATTTAACCTACCAAAAGCTAGTGAAAGCTTTTCAGGCAAAAGATTATAATCTGATCATCAAACACTCGGCAGAACTAGGTCATTATATTGCAGATGCCCATGTTCCATTGCATACGACTAAAAATTACAATGGACAATTCACCAATCAATTAGGCATACATGCATTCTGGGAAAGCCGATTACCGGAAATGTTTTCCGAAAAATACAACCTTCGCGTCGGAAAAGCGAGCTATATCAAAGATCCTCTGCAAGAAGCCTGGGCTATTGTTTACGAAAGTAATCGGCTTGTGGATTCTGTCTTAACAATTGAAGCCGATGTCAATCGTCAATTTAAGGCATCTCAAAAAAAATCATTTATTGAACGAAACAATCAACTGGTATGGACCTACTCTGATAATTATGCCAGAGCCTATCATGAAGCCATGAACCGAATGGTGGAAAGGAGAATGCAAAAAACCATCTTACGTGTTGCCTCCTATTGGTATTCCGCTTGGCTTGAATCTGGGCAACCAAATTTAAGCAACATCGAGAAAATAAAAATCAATAGCAAACAAGATCAAATCGAAATCATTGATAGAAAGCCGATCGGCCGTGAAGAGTGGATGTAAAAACACACCATACAACTGGACTATTTAAATTATTCATACCGGACCACTTGTGTTGTGGTCAACTAAGCTACTTTTGCAGTGTAAAATGTATAAGAGCATGTTGAATAAAAAATTTACGTTGACAAACCTTGCAATAACTTTAAGTATTGTATCTGCAACTGCACAGATTCAAGATACAACAGCATTAGGAGAAGTTATCATTAATCAAAATCGTTTACAAATCCCTTTTTCCAAACAAAGCAAAAATATCCAAATATTGATGCAGGAAGATATACAAAGACTTCCTAATCGATCGATAAATGAATTACTCAGCAGTATCCCGGGAGTTGATATTCGGCAACGCGGACCATTTGGTTCACAGGCAGACATTAGTGTGGATGGCGGTTCGTTTGAACAAACAGCAATTCTACTCAATGGCGTTAAAATTACAGACCCACAAAGCGCTCACCACAACATGAATATACCGGTTCCGCTCGACGCGATTGAACGTATCGAAATCATACGAGGACCAGCATCAAGAATTTTCGGCATTAACGCACTCACAGGAGCCATTAATATCGTAACAAAGAGAATTGAATCAAATCAGATTAGTTCCCAAATATACAGCGGATCCTCATTCAAAGATAATGAACAGACAACTACAGGAATGTATTATGGTAAAGGCGTTCAGCTTGGATCACAGTTTCTAACTAAAAAAACCAGCCACGGATTATATTTTGGCCACGAAGATTCGAATGGACAACGTTACAACACTGCATCTAACAGTAATAAATTATATTACGACGGGACCTATAAACCTAGTACAGGCAATATGGTAAACGCGAACATTGGCTATATCAACAATCAATTTGGTGCTAATGGTTACTATGCTGCTCCTAGTGATAGGGAAGCTTATGAGCAGGTTAAGACCGCTTTCGCTTCCCTGCAGTCAAAGCATCAAATAACTTCGACGTTTTCTCTTAGTCCACGTTTCAGCAATCGTTATAATGAAGATGAATATTGGTATTTAGGAAGGGAAACGACAAAAGGAAGAGCCAAACACTATAGCAATGTTTTTGGTGCAGAAATTAATGCCGCGTTGGAGCAGCATTATGGAACCTTCGGCATAGGGCTTGAAGGTAGATTTGAACACATCAATAGCACCAGTATTGGCCGTCATAAGCGCGAGAATTACGGTGGCTATCTAGAATTCAAGACTGAAGCGATAGAAAAACTGATGATCAATGCCGGAGCCTATATCAATTACAACTCGAAATTTGGCTGGCAGGTCTTTCCAGGTCTCGATTTAGGTTACGATATTACTGAGCATTGGAAGATTATCGTTAATGCAGGATCAAGCCAACGTATTCCTTCTTTTACCGATCTTTACAATAATCAAACGGCCAACATCGGAAATCCAAACCTTACCTCCGAAAATGCCTATCAGATTGAGGGGGGGATCAAGTACCTATCAAATCGAATTGTTGCCCAGGCGGGTTATTTCCATCGGAAAATAGACAATTTCATCGATTGGCAAAAAGATGATGCCAATGCCGGAACTGGAACAATTATTCCTTGGAAACCAACGAATATCGGAAAAAACAAAATCGATGGATTGAATGCATCATTCCGATACAATTTAAATGACCCCAGCGCTACAACACGCTATTTTACCACCCTCAGCTACAATTATCTTCATCCCAGTGTGACATTAGCCGATGGAATACTGTCTAAATATGCCATAGAGAGCCTACGGCACCAAGTTATAGTCAATTTTACAATAAATCACAAAAATTGGATGTTAACCAGTTCCAACCGTTTTAATGAACGTATAAGTTACAAATCTTATTTTATTGCAGATATAAGGGCGGCCTACCAATTCCATGAATTAAATATCTTTGCAGATGTGCAAAATATACTGGATAAGCGCTATATTGAAGCAGCCGCCGTTCCAATGCCCGGGCGTTGGTTTAGTATCGGTGTAAAATATAAACTGGACTATTAACCCCGATCAAATGGCAAAATTGGTTCTCTTGCCATTTCGCTATCCATTATAAAAAAGTTCCAAATGGAATAACCATTTGGAACTTTTCGTTTTGATATGGACAAATAGAATCATGTAACATGCCCTAGTTAAGAAAACGCCAACGATAAATAAGTTACTTTTTCTTGGGAAGAACAGATAAAATTCCTCCAATTAAATGTTTTTGGAACTCAGGTTCGTCATAAGACTCATCAGTATGTCCAAGCCCAGTATAGAAGACTTTTCCTCCATCGTAGCTTTGGGTCCAGGAGATTGGATGTTGATCCCCCATTTTTCCACCTTGGTAGCTTTTTTCATCCAAATTCATCAAAACATGTAATCCGTCCTTCACGTCCTTGAAATTATACCATTCATCCTTGTGCCACCAGATCGGATCAAGGTGCTTGGTGGCCGGATGTTTTCTGTCCAGCACATCAATTTTGGCTTTTTGTACAGCAGGATGAGACGCAAAATAGGCGCCTACAAGGCCGTTATACCATGGCCAATCGAACTCAGTATCCGTCGCCGCATGGATACCCACAAAACCTTTTCCTGATTGGATATACCGCACAAAAGCTTCCTGTTGCACATTATCGAGAATATCGCCAGTTGTGCTCAGAAAGATAACAGCGTCATATTTTTTCAATCCTTGGTCTGTAAACAATGCAGCATCCTCTGAATGATCAGATTTTATCTTTTCTTTCTCTAGCAATTGTTTAAGTACCTGTGCACCCTTTTCGATGCTTCCGTGCCTAAACCCCTTTGTCTTACTAAAGATCAATACTTGCCTTTGTGCCTGAACAGCAGCTGATATCCCCAAGAGAAGAAACAGAAAAATGAAGATTCTATTCATGATATAAATGGTTATTATGATGATTTAAGTTTAGGTTTACTATTTTCCGCAATGAAATTGCGATAAAAATAGCTGTAAAGAAAAGCCGTGCATACTCCCGTTCCACGGCTTTTCCATTTTATTACTGTGTGATTAGCTCACGGTAAAAATCAAGACTTTCAATAATATCTTCCTCAGAAACGTAGATATCATATTGACAACTGCCAATTTGGTCAAGCAATGCGAAACCGATCTGATTGGACAGGTTTTTCTTATCATTTCGCATCAGATCCAACAAGGCTGTATCAATCGAAGAATGAAATGTGTAGTCGTTGAAATATTTTCTAAAAGTTTGGATCAAATCGTTTAATTCATCCAAAGGCAATCCATTCAATTTATGCGATAGATACCCCTCACAAATCATTCCTACTGCAATAGCTTCTCCATGTAATAAAGGTGAAGCATCGTTCAACAACGAATAACCCTCAATAGCATGACCAATTGTGTGGCCAAAATTTAAAATTTTACGCAGCCCCTTTTCTTTCGGATCCTCAAGGATGACACGGTTTTTGATCGAAACAGAATGTTTGACCAAAGAATTATCGATTTGATCGATCTCCAGTGTTTTCACTCGCTCATAATAAGCCCGATCGAAGATCAGTCCATGTTTGATGACTTCAGCAAAACCTGAGATTAACTGACGTTGATCTAAGGTCTTCAAAAACTGGCTTGAAATAAATACAGCTTCGGGTTGTGCAAAAGTGCCAATAATATTTTTCACACTTCCCATATCAATACCGGTTTTACCTCCAACTGATGCGTCTACCTGGGAAAGTAAAGTCGTCGGAATTTGAATAAAATCCATTCCTCTTTTGAAAGTCGATGCGGCAAATCCTCCCATGTCAGTCACCACACCACCACCAAGATTGATCATCAATGAATGTCGATCGGCTCCGAAATCGAGCATATTATGCCATACACCAATACAGAAATCAATATTTTTATTTTCTTCGCCCGGATCTACTTCTATCACATCATAATTCGCTAAATTGGGTAAAGCTTGCTGAAATAGCGGCAAACAATTATCCAAAGTATTGGTATCCACCAATACGATGATCTTTGAGTAATTGCGCTCAGCTAAAAACGCCTCTAAAGAGGCCAACGTATCATCAAAATATACCTGATAGCCCAAACTTTCTATGACTTCCATTCTACGATTCTTTAAGGTTTAAGTTTTCTATTTACCAATATTGTTTAATATTACACCAATTTTATTTGCATCCCATCAAATTCAACAACATCTCCTGGTCTTAATTTGAGTCTTTTCCGGTAATCAACCTGCCCGTTATATTTCACATACCCTTCCGACACAACCCACTGAGCCATAGCACCATGCTCTACCCAATTTAAAGCTTTAAGTAATTGTATAAGCTGTATATATTCGCCCTCGATTTTAAATTCTTGCATTTCACAAAAATAGCGGTTTAACTGGGTAATACAAGAATAATCATCGTTTTAATGCCTACTAAATTGCTACATTTGCCTTATTGCAAATAAAGATTATGATTGAGAATTCTGAGCCCAAAACATTATCCTTTGATAATACAGAGATTGCTTTTAAAAGTAAAAGCGATAAGGATTTGGAAAGAGCGTATTGGTTATTCAAAATAATAGCGAATAACTTCTTGACAAAAGTAGGTCCGTCAATGACCAATTTTGCCCTGAACATTGGATTGCCTATCCAGGGCATCATCCGCAAAACAATCTTCAAGCATTTTTGTGGGGGAGAGACTATCGAAGGTTGCGAAACAGCAATTAACGAATTGGGAGAGAACGGTGTGGGGACGATCCTGGATTATTCCGTTGAAGGAGAAGAAACTGAAAGAGCATTTGACGCCTGCTGCAACGAGGTATTACGCACCGTAGTCGCAGCCAGTAAAAACAAATACATTCCATTTTCAGTATTTAAACCAACTGGATTAGGACGTTTTGAGTTATTTGAAAAGGTCAATGCCAAAGAAACTTTAACAGAGGCAGAACAAGGAGAATACCAACGGATGTTGGATCGTACTGACCGCATCTGTAAAGCATGTCATGCAGCAGGTGTAAAAGTTTTGGTGGATGCTGAACATTCATGGATTCAAGATGCCATTGACGATATCGCTCGTGAAATGATGGAAAAATACAATATGGAAAAACCTATTGTTTATAATACTTATCAATTGTACCGTAGTGATAAGTTGGCATCTTTGAAAGCTGACTTTGAATACGCAAAAGTTAGAGGATTTCACATGGGTGCTAAAATCGTTCGTGGCGCCTACATGGAGATCGAACGTGCTCGCGCCGCTCAAAAAGGTTATTCCGATCCTATCCAGCCAAATAAAGAAGCGTCCGACAGAGATTATAATGAAGCTATTGAATTTATCTTGGATCATTTGGACAACTTTGGACTTATGGCGGGTACACACAATGAGGACAGCAGCATGTTACTGGCAAAGGAAATTGACAGACGTGGTATCGACAGATCAATCGACCGCATTTACTTTGCCCAATTATTGGGCATGTCTGATAATCTGAGCTTCAATTTAGCTGCACATGGCTACAATGTCGCCAAGTACATGCCCTATGGACCGGTTAAGGCAGTCATGCCATACCTTTTCCGTAGAGCGCAAGAAAATACTTCCGTCGCAGGAGCGACAGGTCGAGAGCTCGGGCTTCTGATCAAAGAAAAACAAAGAAGAAAAGCTAGTCGATAACGACTAGCTTTTTTTACAATTGGTGGGCATCAAGTCCATCTGCTTAAGAGCCTATACGCAAATAGTCTCCAAGAAACATCCTACTTTTGATAAGCGCAAAAGCACGCTAACTATCACTCGCCCACTTCGTCCTCTCAAAACAACCTAATTACAAAATTTCATTCCATATTTTTGAAACTATTATTTATGTTTGCAAACTTTTTCCTTAAAACAAAGTTCATACTGGAAGGGTGCTCCTCCGGAGCTTAAAAGAATACAATTTGAAATGGAAGAAAAACTTAGATTATTTGATCTTGCACGTCAACAGGTCGACAAATACCCCAATCTTGACATATTTGCACGCAAAGTGGACGGCAAGTGGAATTATATCAAAACAGCAGATTTTCTTGAACAAGTAGACAGTCTCTCAAAAGGGCTGATTGAACTTGGCGTAAAACCCAACGAAAAAGTCGGTCTCATTGCCGGCAGCAGTATGGAATGGCATTTGATTGACTTTGCAATCCAGCAAATTGGTGCAGTAGTGGTCGCCATCTATCCAAATATTACGGATACAGACTATCAGTATATCTTTAATGATGCGGAAATCGGAGTTTGCATCGTTAGTAACAAGAGCTTGTACGATCGCCTGATGAACCTAACCGACTCAATCTATACATTGAAGTATATTTTTTGTATCGCCGAACAGGAAGGAACCCGTAGCTGGAAAGAACTTAACGATATAGGGTCCAATTGCTCTCTAGAAAAACTAGCAACGCTACGTGACCAGGTTAAACCTGAAGATCTCGCTACCCTGATTTATACTTCCGGTACAACAGGCAAACCAAAAGGTGTTATGCTTTCGCATAATAATATATTTTCCAATGTATTGGGTGCTGCAGAAATTACGCCCTGTAAGGCATACGACCGAGGTCTAACATTTCTCCCCCCTTGCCATGCTTACGAACGTATGGTCTTATATACGTATATGCACCTTGGTTTTACGATTTATATAGCAGAATCTTTTGATAAGATTGGTGATAATCTAAGAGAGGTAAAACCTCATATCATGACCGTTGTCCCCCGTATTCTAGAGAAAGTCTACGAGAAAATAATGAAGACAGGCCACGATCTTACCGGCTTCAAGAGAAAGTTATTTGACTGGGCAGTTTACATTGCAGAAGAATATGATCCCAATCCCAAGAAAAGGAGCTTTGGTTATAATATCAAATTGAAACTGGCCAAACAGCTTGTTCTCAATAAATGGTACGAAGCGCTCGGCGGAGAATTGCTCACTGTAGCTTCGGGATCAGCTTCCCTGCATAGTAAACTGACACGCGCTTTCCTTGCTGCTGGTATCCCCTTATATGAAGGCTATGGTATGACCGAGGCCTCGCCATTAATTTCCGTCAATCACTACATCAAAGGAATACGTATTGGCACTGTTGGGCTTCCCGTCCGTTTTGTTGAAATAAAACTAGCTGAAGACGGCGAAATACTTGTTAAAGGGCCTAATGTCATGATGGGATATTATAAGAATAAGACCGAAACGGATAAAACTATCGTTGATGGATGGCTGCACACCGGGGATATTGGGAAGTGGGAAGACGAGATGTTCTTGAAAATCATCGACCGAAAAAAGGAAATGTTCAAAATTTCAGGTGGAAAATATGTCATTCCTCAGCCGATAGAAACGAAACTCGTTGAATCTAAATTTATTGAACAGGCAATGGTGATTGGTGACGGAATGAAATTTGCCTCCGCCTTTATTGTTCCAAACTATGCTCATTTGTTAGACTGGGCCAGAACAGATGCTCCTGAACTTGCAAGCATGACAAAAGATGATTTCCTGACTGACCCGACTATTGTAAAAAAAGTCAATCAGGAGGTACGCCGTGCGAACCAGCATTTTGGCAATTGGGAGCAAATTAAGAAACCAATTATTTTAACAGATGAATTTACCATTGAAAATGGGGAGTTAACGCCAACCTTGAAAATGAAACGTAAGGTGATTCTCGAACACCATCAAGAGGCGTTCAATAACCTCTATCAGATGGAAATGGACGAATAGGCGGCGAACAACACGTTAACACAGCATACAGCATTTTTAGGAGTTAAACATAGTATATTAAAGGATACTCGTCCTGATTCTGCTGCGCTATTTTTTTACGGTTACTTTTAAGCAATCGAAGAAAAAAAGAAAAGCCTCATCTTCCAAAGATTGAGGCTTTTTATATGAAAAAGATAAATTATAATTAATCCCAACGATAGTCATTATAAAAGTCTTCGGGATGCCTACTGATTGGCACCTCTTTAACCACACGAATATTAGCTGCTCCCAGATTGACGTTCAACATAAATGAAGGTACACGTGTTGAAAAATTCCAACGACCATTCCGCATATAGACATAACCTCCCCTATAAGGGTCGTAGAATGTTTTGTAATCTCTAAAGTATACATGATGTCTACTATCGTAACGATGTGCACTTGCCCAGGCAGGCACTCCATAACGGTATCCTTTTCGATAAGACTTAGCAAATTCTCTATGATATTTACGATCTTCTTTTTCGCGTTTTTCTAAATATTTTCGATATTCCTTATCCCTTTTCTCTTCATATTTTCTGCGCTCTTTGTCCTGTTTCCATTCACGTTCATGTCCACGATGTTGAGCTGAAGATTGCTGGGGAGCCATGAAGACCAAACCGCCGATTGCCAACGCAAAGTATATTATCTTTCTCATAACAGTATAATTTAAATTTAAAAATTAACCATGTTCGGCCTGTGTTTCAATCTTGTTTTTCACAAGCGCTTCTATGGGTATGACTTCAATGTTTGAACAAAGGTTTAATCGATCATACCGAATTTTAATTTGTCGCGTAATATATAGAATCCATTACTTCAATTTAATGTATCTTTGCAGCATGTCAAATACGGGATATAACACTGAAGATACAATTGTTGCATTAGCGACATCTTCCGGAACAAACGGAGCAATTGCAGTCATACGCGTTTCAGGTCAGCATGCCATAAAAATTACGAACGAAATATTTAAAGGAAAGAATCTGCTTCAACAAGCCTCTCATACGATTCATTTTGGAACCATACGCGATGGTGAAGAAATTATCGATGAAGTACTTGTGTCCTTATTTGTCGCCCCGAACTCTTATACCAAAGAAAATTCGGTAGAAATATCAACACATAACTCCAAATACATTATCGAAAGAGTTGTTAGCTTACTGATCAAAAAAGGAGCACGTGCAGCTCGTCCGGGAGAATTTACTTTACGTGCCTTCCTCAATGGCGGAATGGATCTATCCCAAGCGGAAGCAGTCGCTGATTTGATTGCATCCAATTCGGCAGCATCCCACCAAGTAGCCATGCAACAGATGCGGGGAGGGTTTTCCAATCAGCTTAAATCCCTTCGCGAAGATCTCATACACTTTGCATCACTTATCGAATTGGAGCTTGATTTTTCAGAAGAAGATGTTGAATTTGCGAACAGAGATCAGCTTAAAAATTTAATCCATAAAATACAGGTCATTGTTCAAAAATTAATACAATCTTTTGAACAGGGAAACGTTTTAAAAAACGGTGTACCAGTCGTCATTGCCGGAAAACCTAATGTTGGAAAATCAACGCTACTGAACGCCTTTTTAAATGAAGAACGAGCTATTGTTTCCGACATCGCAGGAACCACCCGCGACACCATTGAGGATGAAATTAATATTCATGGTGTAACATTCCGATTTATTGACACGGCAGGCATACGGGAAACTGCAGATATAATCGAAGCTAAAGGAGTTGAACGTACACGCGAAAAGATGAAACAGGCGCGCTTGATTATTTACCTTTTCGATCCAACACAGGACAAAGTTGAAGAAGTACAAGCTCAGTTACCTGAGATTGAGAATCTCCAAATTCCTTTTGTCACCATTATAAATAAATCTGATCTACTTTCTAAAGAACAGAAAGCGGCTTATCAAGTGCTTAATCCGCTTTATATTTCAGCAAAAGAGCAGACAGGTGTAGAGGAATTAAAGGATGAACTCATCAATCGGGTACAATTAGGAAATCTCAATACAGATGACGTGATGGTGACAAACATACGCCATGTGGAAGCACTACAAAAAACAACATATTCACTAGAAAGGGTGATATACGGTATAGACAATCCGGTCACATCCGATTTTCTCGCAATGGATATTCGCCAAGCCTTATATCATCTTGGTGAAATTACAGGCAGTGTCTCTACTGACGATTTATTAGATAATATCTTTTCTAAGTTCTGTATCGGAAAGTAACTCCGAGAAAAAGAATACCAATAAAACCACCTTCTTCACCAAAAGTCAGAAGGTGGTTTTATTGGTATTGAACACTCCATAACTCCTACATCGGAATAGCCCCATTCTTAGGAGGGACGAATACTTTTGAGGAGTTTTCTGCCATACTATATAGAGTGAATGAATTAATCCATGGTTGGATTAAATGCTCCGCCCCAATCTTTATTCTGCTTGATATTTGGATTCTTGTCAATGACAGATTGTGCAATTGGAAAAAAATAATAAGTATCGGGCACCAAATTTACTTTGTTCCCTGTACTTGGAACCTGCAATACGCTATATTTAAACTGATTTTCTCTCAACGTATATGTTTTGGCCAATGCATTCGCATCATCCAGATTCATCTCCGTTCCATTGGAATTTATGGCAATAGCTTCAACCCCATGTTTCGTTGTATTGTTTAGTATATTGAGTTTACGCAACCTTCGCAAATCCCAAAAACGATGCCCCTCAAAGCAGAACTCAATATTGCGCTCCGCTAAAATGGCTTCTCGCAATTGCTCTTTTGTCGTCGCTGTTATCCCATATTTATTATCTGCACCGGGCTCAATTCCCGCCCTTTTTCTTATTTGCGTAACCAAGTCTAGTGCTGTTGCAAAGTTTCCTGTCTCATTAGCTGTTTCAGCATAATTTAATATTACTTCGGCATAACGCATTAACACAAAGTCCACATCATACTGCGTCTCCACTTCTGTTTGCTTCAATGATAATTTAGAATTTTTTAAGATAAAGAATCCACTATACCGATCTAAATTGGAAGAAGGTGTTTTTGCTTTGGGGTTTATACCAAAATCGTCCAACGCTGGAGCAATACCCACCGAAGTGTATTGCCGTTTGCCGGTCTTGCCCGACACTTCATAAACCTTTGCATTCCATACGATAGATTTGTCAAAACGTGGATCGCGGTTTTCCCAATAGGATTGTAAAAATTGTTCTTCTGTTTTATGATATTTACCTGCTTGATCGGAATATAACTTTCCATCTTTCATTGGAAAAGCTTTAACAAATTCCCAGGATGGAACGGAACCGGCCGGCCCCCTACTTTCGGATCCCGGACGTACACCATTATCCCAATTGGCCACTTTATTTGGATAGGCATTAATAACAGCAAAAACAACCTCAGGGCCTTTTTCAACCAGCGCAATGTTAGAATAATCTGGAGTCAAACTATAGCCATCCGCCTTAAGCTGCTCATAAGCTAATTTATTTGCGGTATTGGCCTCCTGCCAATAGGCATTTCCATAAGGATTGGAAGGATTAAACTGTGGTGAAGCTTTGTATAGCAATACCTTAGCTTTAAAAGCGGCTGCAAAATCACCATCAATTTTCCCATAATCTGCAGTTCCTTTTGCTATTGTATTAGGTAATTGCGAAATAGCCTGATCCAAATCTTTAACGATCAGCTCAAAACATTCTTTTGTCGAATTACGGGGCACATTAAGATCATCATTTTTTAGATCTTGCGGTACCGTAATATAAGGAACACCGCCGTGTATCCTGACCATATTGAAATACATAAAGGCACGCATAAACAACGCCTGGCCAATCACCGTTTTTTTAAACTCGTCTTTTAGTGAGGTACTTTCATTGACCTTCTGTATGGCCGTATTGATTTTTCGGATGGTTGTATAATCCCACGATTTGTAAGAAGTATTGTTGACGGTAACCGCATCCAATGGAAAAGCGATGCCGATCAGTTGTTCCGAATTTCCATCTGCACCAGCATTCCAGTTACCAAATAATGGATATAAATTGGCAAGATATCCGTTGACTAGATTTGGATCAGCCCATACCTTAGCTTCATCCAGCGAATTGAGGTCCTCAATATCCAATACATTTTTACAGGAGGACATACACAAGGCCAATGCAATTAAAGGATAATATATTTTTTTCATCTTCTTTTCATTTAAAATTTAACATCAAGTCCAAACGTAAAGGTTTTCATAACTGGATAAGAATCATACAGCTTTTGTTCGGGATCATGAAACTCTTTCATTGGCGAAAAAACAAACAAATTGGTTCCATTAAAAAACAGATTAACATCTTTGACACGCAGTTTCTCTGTCATGCTCTTCGGCAATCGATAAGAAACATTAATGTCACGTAGGCGTAAATAGGCTCCATTTCTTATCCAGAATGATGAAGGAGCCGCACCGGATTCGGCCCATCCGGAGTAACCTGTTGGCCGAGGATATTTGGCGTCGGTATTATCCGGTGTCCAGACGTCAGAAGCCCAAATTGGATAATATGGGCGAAAGGTATCACCGTGCTGACGCATTCCACCGCCTTCTTGATTACTGATCATCCGATCGTAAGCAAGAACCCCCTGAAATAAAGTCGATACATAGAAGCCCTTCCAGCTGGCATTGAATCCAAATCCATAATTGATGCGCGGAGAATTATTGTCCGACAGCAGCTGCAAATCGTTATCGTCAATTTTTCCATCCGGACCACCTGAATAGTTGGCTCCCTGAATATCTTTATATAAGATCATCCCAGGAAAAGGATCCCTTCCGTAGGTCTTAAATCCTTTTGCTTTCAACGCATCAGCTTCGGCCTGCGTCCTTACCAGACCCAGTGCTTCAAAACCAATAATTCGATTTTCAGGTCGTCCAATTCTGGACCGAAAATACTGAGGCTGCCCATTGGTATATGCAGGTTCTTCATCAAAGATGTCCCAACGGTCTTTGGCATACCCCAGGTTGGCATTGAGACCATAAGCCACCTCACCAACCTTATCATTCCAGTTAAAAGAAATCTCGCCGCCTTTATAACTTCTCGCCGCATAATTTTCGGGAGCAAGCAAACGTCCATAATTATCTGGAACTTTCAGTGATCTTCTGCCAAGAATATTGGTTTCTTTACGTGAAAACAGATCAAGACTACCGGTCAGTTTATTATTAACAAATCCAAAATCTAGGCCCAAGTTGACACTCTTAGAAGTCGTCCAAGTGAGGTTCTGCGTTGGTGTTGCGCCATACGCTATACCATTATAATAGCGATCACCAAACATATAGCCGCCCGAAGTGGTATACTTCTCTAAATAACCAAATTGCCCGATCCGATCGGCATTGACATCCAAATCATTACCCGTTGTACCATAAGAGGCTCTAAACTTCAAATCCGATATCGTATTTTTTATATCCGTAAAGAAGTTTTCGTCCGATACACGCCAGGCTGCTGATACTGAAGGAAAAAATCCCCAGCGCTTATCTGTCGGGAATAATGGTGAACCATCGTAACGAAAAGAAAACTCCGCAATATATTTATCCGCATAATTGTAGTTGGCACGCCCTATAATACCACGTCTCGAATCGATCGTTTCATTGGCCGTTGTCGACCTAAAATTGCGATCTGTAGGATAAATAAACATTTGATCCAGGGCTGTAATTGGATTTTCTGCCCGTGAAGTGACATAAGTCCCTCCTTTTTTGGACTGTTCATACACCAATGTTCCGTCTACGGAATGTTTACCAAACTTGCGGTTATAGTTTAAAAACCAGTTTACCTGATATTCCCACAATCGTTGTGGGTTGTAATCCATGAAAGGCTGGCTCTGACTAAACGTAAAAATATTAATATTAGCTTCTGATGGTGGAGCTGGTATAAAGCGGTTGTCATTCGGGTTTAAGGCCGTAAAGGTATAGTTCTTTTGAAAACTCATATAACGCTTGCGCATATAGTCTTGAGCAATGTAACTGCCTACAACTTTTGTCGAAAGGCCCTGTACCAATTTATCCAGCTTCAAGTTTAAGGTCATAATAGGATTGACCTGCCGCACTTTACGGTCTATATAGCGATCTCCGATGACCTGATCGATCACATTCCACGCCTGCCAGCTTCCCATAGGCGTCTGTACAGGATAAGCCGTTGGTGTATTGCTCGGCGTTCCGTCTGCATTTAGATAAAATGGATACATCTTTGGCCAGTTGAATGTAACACGGTAAAAATCAGACACATCAAAATCATCATCATTAGAAGATGTACTGAATGGCCAAAAAAAGCGATTCGAATTCGTCTGGTTGGCTGAAATATTAAAATCCATGCTAAAATCTTCGGTAATCTGCGCGGAAATATTGCTGCGCAGGTTAAATTTCTCATGATCCAAAGATTTATAAGATCCATTTTCTTTACGGTAGCTCAGCAAACTATAATAAGTAATTTTGTCGCCACCTCCATTGACCGATATTGATTGTCGATGTGTAAACGGATTGCGCCAGATAACGTCATTGGCATTGTAATTTTTGTCCTTGAAATAATCAAACTCTTTTTGTCCATTTGGGATGGAAAGAGCACGAAATTCGGCTACCCGATTTTGATAAGTGAGTTCATCTTGCGCAGTCGTTAAATTAGCAAGGAGCTCCTGTGTTGGCATATTGAAAGTATAATTACTTTGTACATTAAAAACAGGGGCTTGCGCTGTTCCTTTCTTTGTCGTTACCACCACTACACCGTTACCGGCCCGGGTGCCATACACTGCGGCAGTTGCAGCATCTTTTAAGAAGGTCATTTGGTCAACCTCGTTCGCTTCAAGCACATCGAAGGCAGCTTTATCGCGAACGACGCCATCAATTACATAGAGTGGCTCGGCAAAACTCCCCCGGATACGTAAGCTCGACGATGCTCCGGCCATCCCCGAAGTATTGGTGACATTGACACCCGCGGCTCTACCGGCAAGTGAATTGGAAAGATTTGAACTGGGGATGTTTTTTAACTGCTCTGCATTGACGGTAGCGACAGAACCGGTAATGTTCCCTTTTCGTTGCTTACCATAGCCAATGATCACGACCTCTTCAAGCGCTTGATCTCTTGATACCATAACTACGTTCAGGTTACTTTCGGAAACCGCTACCTCCTGTTTTGTAAACCCTTGATAGTTCACGACCAAAAAATCACCACGCTTAGCGCGAATAGAAAAAACACCTTGTTGATCGGAGGACGCTTGAACGGATGTTCCTTTGACAGTGATCGTAGCACCGGCTAACGCCTGACCTTTCTCATCTTTGATGATCCCTGTGACCTGATCTTGATCGACAATAGCATTGATCGGATCCAGATTGAGCGCGTAAGAATCGGGCTTACTAAACAGCAGGCAGAGCCCCAAAAGGCTAATGGGTCTCGCCTTTCCATGAAGAAAAAAATTTCTCATCATAATTACAAATTGGTTTAAAATAATAAAGAACCGTGGGGTTCAACCTTGGTTTATTCAATTAGCTAGCTTTTCTTTTTATAAAAAACAGTAAAAGTATATTAGATTATGTATTAAATTTAGATAACGAAATCCTATTAAAGAAATAAAAAGTATTATTTAAATCAACGTGCACATAAACGTTACATGTAGGATAGGTAATGGAACGTCTTAAAAAATTGAATTCCGCAGATAACCTAAAAGCATTTCTTGGGATATATTCATCTATTCCTTTGAAAAAATGACCTCCTTCCGCAACAATACCATAGGAGATCAATCCATGGGCACTATCAATTCGCTATATTGATTTTTTTTAAAAAATGACACCTTTCACTTGATTCCGAAGATCTTACCAAGTTGATTTGTGCGAATGCGAGTACCAGAAATAAAAAAAGTAAAATCAGTATAAAATAAAAAACAATACATTTCTTGAAGTCGATCATTTATTCTTTATCTATTTTATGGTAAGCAAGGATAATATTACTTTAGCAAGTAAATAGCGCGGCATTGCAAATACCCGTGGTTATCGACGGACTTATTTCGATACTGACATAATATTTATTTAACTTGCGTATGTACAAGCAAACAGATATGAATTCTTTATTGTTAGATGAAAACTATTGGGATGAACGTTATAAGAATGAAGCAACGGGCTGGGATATTGGCTACGCATCTCCTGCTATCATCAACTATGCTGCAGCGTCTATTGCCAAAGATGCATCTATTCTAATTCCCGGTTGCGGAAATGCTTATGAAGCAAAGGCTCTACTTGACATGGGGTTCCATCAAATTACCTTACTTGATATCGCTCAGACCTTAGTTGCAAAGGTAAGAAAGGAGTTCGCCAATAGCCCTCAGACCCAAATTGTATGTCAAGATTTTTTCCAGCACCAGGGCCAGTACGACTATATAATTGAGCAAACATTTTTTTGTGCACTGGATCCTTCATTACGACCCAACTACGTACAACACATGCATACTTTGCTCAAGCCTCAGGGTATACTGATGGGCTTATTGTTCAAACGGGAATTTGCGCAACAAGGCCCACCTTTCGGTGGCGATCAAACGGAATATCAACAACTATTCGCATCGCAATTTGACATATTACACTTGACAGATTCAACCAATAGTATTCCCCAAAGACAGGAAAATGAACTATTTTTTGAGCTGCGCAAAAAATAGTCTACTTGCCAGGCATGACCCGATAAGTTGGATCGTCCATGATATTGACCTTCACAATTCCCGCAGCATTTTTTAACAAAGAGCGACAATCTTCACTGAGGTGCCACAATTCGATTTTTTTCCCTTGTGCCGCGTAGCGTTCGGTAATTTTGTTGAGTGCATCCACTGCGGACATATCTACCACACGACTTTCCTTAAAATCTAAAATGACACGCTCGGGATCTTCCAAAACATCAAATTTATCCAAAAAATTAGCTGTCGAACCAAAGAAAAGAGGTCCATAGATTTCATAATGCTTGATGCCCTCGGCATCCAAATACTTTCTTGCCCGAATGCGCTTCGCATTATCCCAGGCAAATACAAGTGCGGATACCACTACACCAATAAGCACCGCAAGTGCCAGATTATGTAAAACCACGGTAATTCCAGCGACAATAATCCCAACGAAAATATCTGATTTGGGAAATTTATTTACAATCCGTAAGCTCACCCATTGGAAGGTTCCAATGGCTACCATCATCATCACACCGACCAGCGCAGCCATGGGTATCTGTTCAATAAAAGGAGCACCTATCAAAATAATCACTAAGATGGTCATTGCTCCAATAAAAGAAGAAAGCCGCGTGCGTGCACCTGCATTTAAATTGACCAGGGTTTGAGCAACCATGGCACAGCCCCCCATTCCCCCAAAAAATCCATTGATTGTATTGGCTATCCCCTGCGCCATGGATTCGCGGTTTGCATTTCCTTTACTCGCCGTTATTTCGTCCACCATGTTCAGTGTCAGAAGCGACTCCACCAACCCTACTCCAGCCATCACCAAAGAATACGGAAAAATCAGTTGCAATGTTTCCCAGCTCAGGGGTACATTAGGCAAATGTAGATGGGGCAATGTCCCACTAACAGAGGCAATATCCACTACTTTTTTGGTTTCAATACCTAAAACAGAAACCAAGCCAAATATAATCAGAATAGCGATTAGAGAAGCCGGGACAGCCTTCGTTATCCGAGGAAATCCAATCACAATCAACATCGTCAGCAGCGTCAGTCCCCCCATAATGTATAAGGTACTCCCCGACATCCACTCAGCACCCTGCCCGGTATTCACCTTAAATTGGACTACCTGAGCCATAAAAATAATAATGGCCAGTCCGTTCAAAAAACCGTACATAACGGGCTGCGGAATTAAGCGTACAAATTTCCCCCATTTAAAAAGCCCAACTAAAAACTGCATGAACCCCGCCAAGACGACAGCAGCAAACAGGTAATCAATACCGTGACTTGCCGCCAGGGCCATCAATACAACAACTGTTGCGCCAGCACCTCCAGAGACCATCCCTGGTCTACCGCCCAAAATGGAGGTCACCAAACCCATTAAAAAAGCTGCGTAAAGTCCAGTCAACGGTGGTAGCCCGGCTAAAATTGCAAATGAGAGTGATTCCGGAATCATTGTCATTGCGACCGTTAATCCTGCAAACAGCTCATTCTTAAGATTAATCGATTTTATATTCAATATTTCAAAGGTATTGTTCATTTTTAAATTACTTGAACAGGATAATTGCCGTAAAGGTAGTAATCACATAAACACTTTTCTTCTATATTTGTTATTCTTTACAAATTTTATCGCAAAACAGTATGTTCAGTTCGATCAAACAACGTATTAACCATCGTCATCCTAGTCTCTTTATAGTTATCTTTTTTGGGCTTGTCCAGCTGGGGAGTATAGGACATAGTAAGGCTGCATTCCTACCAGCTAGAGATTCCTTAATGACTTCAGATAGCCTATTTCGAGCGAAACCTGTCGAAAGATATCCCATGCACCACGATGAGCAACCACGACTATGGAACAATCATCTTATCAACGTAAAACAAACGGACAGTCTATTTGATTATCAGAAAAAAAACTTTTTAAGAGCTGGAATTGAATGGTTTTCCATCCAGGCTATTCCTGCTTCGGTTAATTACTTCATTCGCAAAGATCCTGTTTCGCATATTTCCTTTAAAAACTTCTTTAGCCATTTAAAACTGTCAGCCTGGACCTGGGACGACAATCTTTTTGCAACAAATCAAATAGCGCATCCTTATCACGGTCAGTTTTATTTCAATTCGTTCCGATCCAACAACTATAGTTTTCTACAATCGACAGCAGCAACCGTTGCCGGTAGCTATATCTGGGAAACTGCAGGTGAAACAGAACCACCATCCATCAATGACATCATCAACACAAGTTTTGGTGGTACTATTTTAGGTGAAATGACCCATAGACTATCGCATCATATTCTTTCGCGCCCGAGTCTGACCAAAGGACAACGTAATAAAAAAGAACTATTGGCCATGCTGATCAATCCGATAAACGGCGTCAACCGTCTGCTTGATGGGCGCTGGGGAGATAAGGTAAAAGGTGCGGTGGTCGACAGTTCTTTAGTACACACCGAAGTTGAATTGGGGCTAAGACGGTTTGATGCCAAGGAACATGATATCTTAAATAAAGGAAAGAATGACATCTATGCCCGTATCAAACTGATTTACACCAACGATGATCTAGACAAAAAGAAACCCTTCGATGACTTCTTCCTCAATTTGGAACTTGGATCAGATGATAGTTCCATCGTCAATGCGGTCAATGTGTATGCCTCGTTATACGGTAACCGGATTTTATCCAATTTAACAGGACGTCATCGTGGTATCGTGTCTGCGCATTTCGACTTTCTACGCAATGAAGCCTTTTATTACGGATCACAGAGCATCAATTATAATGTTTTTTCAAACTTCAATATTGGTAGCCGTACCAAGCTGACAACCATCCTTGGTGGTGGTCCAGTGGTATTGGCCGCTGTACCCGATCCTTATCTCCATTTTGGTGAAAGCCGCACATACGATTATGGCCCCGGGGCCGATTTTAGGGCTTCAGCCACATTGAGCACATTAAACCGCTTTAAATTTGGCGTAGATTACCGTGGCGGATATTTTGTCACAATCAGTGGTAACAAATCCCACCATTTTCTACACGCGGTATCCACAAGTGCTTCAATGCGTATCTGGAAAAATTTCGGTGTCAACCTTTACTCCGGTTACTTTAGATTGGAAGGTCATTATCAAGACCATAACAATGTCAACAAAGACTATCCTTTTGTCCGGATAGCACTAGCCTACAACTCTGAATACTAGCGACAAAAAAAGGCTTAACGACATGAGTTAAGCCTTTTTGATTAATTTTACCAATATTTCTTTAACGCTTCCTTCAAACGCGGATCATAACCATATATATCCGGATAAGTAACAATTTTCCCTTCGTCATCCAACCAAGTGGTATAATAAGTGATGTAAACTGGCATCTGGCGTTTAAGGGTGACCCAACGCGACTTCGAAATCGAATCTGTCGTAATTTCCTTCGCAATTTTTTCGGCCTGTTTCTCATTATTGACGAGGTAAGATGCTAAATCCACGGGTTTTTCCACCCGAACACAACCGTGGCTAACGGCTCGATTACTTTGCCCGAACATTTGTTTCGCCGGCGTGTCGTGAAGGTAAATGGAGTATGGATTCTCAAATAAAAATTTCACATTCCCCAAGGAATTATCCGAACCGGGATTCTGTTTGAAACGAAAGTTCTCGACAGAATCGGAATTCCAGTTAACAGTGGCAGGATCCACTTGTTTACCTTTGTAGTAAGCAACCATATTGCGCGATGCAAGATAGTTCGGATTATTCCGCACGCTTGCCAATATTTCCTTTTTAACAATACTATTCGGAATATTCCACACCGGATTAACCTGCATGGCATCCAACATGCCCTGCATCACCGGAGTTTCATGGTTCTCCCCCTTACGTGAATAGGCAGGATTTTCTGTTTCACCTACACATACATTCATTAATTGGCTAGTTTTTCCATCTTCGATAATATGTAGACGCTGTTCAGGGATATTAACAAAAACATATTTTTCTGGAAAATCTTGTCCCATCCAACGTAATTTTTCCAATACCAATAGAACCTGGCTCCGCTGCGTCCCCGATAAATTTCCACTGTGCAGCAGATTCTGAAATTTGAGGTAGTATTGGTTTTTTGGTTGGATATCGTTCAAAACAGTTCCAATGTTCACACTGTCCAGCAAGTGCACAACTTTACTGTAGGTCATACGCTTTTGAGGAACAAAATATCTACCATAAAGACGCTTGGGGTTGACAACACCATATTTTAGACAACTTACATAAGCTACCAGTCCATCTGTACTTAATAGATCAAGCTTAGCTAATAAGGGATAGGCCGCTGCAACATCTTTAGTTTTCAGCTTCCGCAAAGAAAACAAAGTTTCTTTAATGGCTGAAGTATGGAAATAACTACTACGAATACCATGCTCCTCACTTCGTCCAAAATACGCCAGCAATGTATCGATGCTACCATCAAAGAGATGCTCCGAAATTAAAGTCATCCCTTCCGTGGAATCGGATAATTCCTTCATCCAACTTGGATTATTCAACTTCGATTTTTCCTTATTGTACACGTCATGGAAGATTTTGACATACGCGGTTGAATCAAAATCCTTATAGGATTTATTTTCAAAGCCCTTCGCCAAAACATCGCCATATGTAGGAGGATTCTCTTTACAAGAAAAAAATACTACTGAAACAAACGAAATAAAAACTAAAAAACGTAACATACGACAGATCTTGACAAGAAATAGCTTTGCAATAATGAAGCCATTTTCTGAGTGTAAAGATAAATAATTCTTGTGTTCCAAAGAATCTTACCCGTCATTGAATTACTACAGATTCAATCAATATACTTTTGTAAGAAATCTTCCAGTAGTTCGACCATATCGGTATTGCCTAAAAAAGCAGCGGATCGTTGATGCAAAGTTTTAGGTTCAATATCGAGTATACGCTGAGTGCCATTGGAAGCTTTGCCCCCCGCCTGCTCAACAATGAACGCAATGGGGTTGCATTCATACATTAATCTCAACTTGCCATTAGGATGTGCAGATGTAGTTGGATAAAGAAAAATACCCCCTTTAAGAAGATTGCGGTGAATATCGGCCACCATTGAGCCAATATAGCGCGACGCATATGGACGCTGCGTAGCACTATCTTCCGTTTGGCAATATTTAATATACTGCTTTACCCCGTTCGGAAATTTAGAATAATTACCCTCGTTAATCGAGTAGATCTGACCTGAAGCAGGAATTTTCATATCTGGATGAGATAAACAAAACTCACCGATCGAAGGATCTAATGTGAAGCCATTTACGCCCTTGCCTGTCGTATATACTAACATTGTCGAACTACCATAGATTACGTAACCAGCCGCAACCTGCTTTGTACCGCGCTGTAAAATGTCATTGCTATTGCACGAAACACCGGTGTCAGATATCCTCCTATAGATGGAGAAGATCGTCCCGACAGACACATTTACATCAATATTGCTTGAACCATCCAATGGGTCAATACATATAATATATTTGGCATTTTTGGAAATCCCGGATTGGATGTAAACTGGATTTTCATGTTCCTCTGAGGCAACTACACAGCATTCTCCTCCACTTTGAAGCGCTTTGATAAACTGCTCATCGGCATAAACATCCAGTTTCTTTTGTCCCTCGCCCTGCACATTGACCCGGCCTGCATCGCCTAAAATATCAACCAATCCCGCTTTATTAACCTCTCTATTTACAATTTTTGCTGCGATTCCAATATCGCGCAGTAGTCTAGAAAGCTCCCCTTTTGCATACGGAAAATCGGCCTGTTTTTCAATGATAAATTGACCTAGTGTAGTTATACCACTCATAATGTTGTTTTCTTGGATATTTGTTGCACAAAGCTAAAAAAGTTAAACAAACTTTAGCAAACACATCCTTCTCATATGTAGCATTTTAGCAGACTAAATACGCAATCGATTGCGCTATGTTTTGAAATCTCTTCTTTGCTAAAACGATTATTAGCTATTAAAAAAATAATAAAAGGTTGAAAGCACTGGATAAATTTCAAATAGCAACGATTAGAAAAAAACAATAAATGCTAAGTATTTGGTAATTTTGGCTAAATATTCTGATACAATGCAACAACTCATACAACTCATCGAAAAAGAAAAATTAGCCAATCAGCCGGCAACACGGTACACGTTGATCATCGACGATAAGCAAGTGATTCATGGTGCTCTTTTCCTGGTAAAAACCGCCCGAAAAACATTTAAATTGATGATCCCGGCCCCTTTTCACGAAGCAGTTCTGAAAGAACAAGTAACCATTTATACGTTGATCAAACATCCCCAAGCAATGCTGCTATCTTAACCTTATACATCCCTAATATACTGATCACCTCATCGACAATACGAAAGCGCCTCTATTCTGTATACTATAGGGTGATTTCAGTAAAACGCTTTTTACGTCGCAATTCAGCAGACGCTGCAATGAGTTTAAGTTCCGCTTCTGTTATCGCGAATGCTCTAAGCTTAAATCGTGCAAAGATCGATATCCATTAAAAACAGATATTCCCTATATTCGCTGTTAGAATAACGACATATAGTTTAAAGTAACATGCGTAATATCTTTTTAATCTTGATAACGGTTATCATCACGGTAGTGTGCGTCAAAAATCCGCAATCGGTGCAGCTCAATTTTCTTGGGGAATCGCAAGTGGCACTATGGAAGCTATTATTGGCCTTTTTTATTGCAGGAATTGTATTTGTATTCGTCCTAAAAGTTGGAAAGAAGAAACAGCAGGTGTATGAACAGGACAATATTGAAGAAGCTGATGAAGAGAGCAGCGAACGAAGGTCCCTTTTATCCGATGAAGACCGGGAATTCCTTTCCTAAAACAAAAAATAAATCACTTAAAATGAAGCCCTAAAGTGCTAGAAAGTATTTTTATGGCCTAAATACTTGTGAGAAATAAGGATAAACCCTATCTTTGCATCACTTCAAACAAGGAACGGTAGTTCAAAAATAAAGAAGTAAGATTCCGTAGCTCAGCTGGTAGAGCAATACACTTTTAATGTATGGGTCCTGGGTTCGAATCCCAGCGGGATCACAAAAGAAAAGCTAATCTTGCGATTAGCTTTTCTTTTTTTAAGCTTGCCAGCATTCGTAATTGACTTGTCCTGACAAACTAAAACTAACAGCCACTCCTGATGATAGAAAAACTCCTCTTCGAAATGAATAGCTATGCACCACTTAGCCCGGCTACAACAGAAGTTTTGAAAACGATCTTTCATGTAAAACAGTTCAAAAAAAACGAACTCATCCTGCAGGCTGGAGAATACGCTAAATACTATTATTTTGTTTGCAAGGGGCTATTAGGGTATTATAAACTGGATGCTGATGGCAACATTATCTACAAATTATTTTTCGACGAAAACAGCTTTTGTGCTTCCACTGCTGCAATCATCGAAGAAAAACCAAGTAAATTCAGTATCGTTGCACTCGAAGATGTTCAATTGATCCAGTATTCCGCTAAAGTTTTTCGCGAACTTATAGCGACCCACCATGATCTAGCACTTTTTCAGCTTGCCTATCTCGAAAAGAATTGGGTAGTAAAAAAAGAACCACTTGAAATTGAACTCAAATGGAAATCTGCCAGAGAGCGATATATGGAACTTTATAAAAATCAATCGCTTTTTAAAAGACTGAAACAGCACCATATAGCGTCTTATTTAGGAGTAACGCCAACACAGCTAAGCCGCATCCGTAAAGAATTAAAATCATAATTCCATCAACATTTGTACATGTTTTCCAGTTTTAAACTTTAGAATTTCGTCCTATAAAAACAAATTATTAGGACATGAAAACAATATGCACACTCCTACTCTCTGCTCTTATCCTACCGCTAACAGCTCAGCAGATAATCAGAACCAAAGTCCATAGTAAAAAGATGGACAAAAATATCGAGACCATTATTGTCACACCCGACATCCAACATGGTGTTCAATACAAAACCGTCTATATTCTCCATGGTTATAGTGGCAATCCAGACCGTACTTTGCAGGACGATATCCCCGATTTACTTCAAAAAGCAAACACATTTCAGACTATTTATGTCCTGCCCAATGGAAATTTCAATTCCTGGTACGTGGATAGCCCCATAAATCCTCATTCACAATATGCCTCTTTTATCGGTACCGAACTCGTTAACTATATCGACCGTCACTACCCTACCTTAGCGTATAAAAGTGCGCGAGGAATCCTCGGCTGGAGCATGGGTGGTTATGGAGCGCTCCACATCGGTATCGCTTATCCCCACACGTTTTCAATTGTCGGAAGCTCCTGTGGGGCCATAGATTTCAGTCGCTTCGGAAAAGGATATCAAGGCTATCAGGTAGACCAAGTACTGGGAGATTTAAAAACTCTAAAAGACAGCGAACGGATTTACAGCAATGAGGATAGGATGATGCAAAATAAGCAGCACTATATTGTCGATTGTGGAACGGAAGACCAACACATGCTGGAAATGAACAGAACATTCCATAAACATCTGACAAGCAAAAACATAGAACACTTATATATAGAATCAAAAGGGGGACATAATACATCCTACTGGAGCAAATCACTATCACAGCAATTGGCTTTATTTCAAAACTATTTTCAAAATGAAGGACTATAAATCAACACTCTATGTTGCTGCTGGTGCTTGTAGTTACGGACTTCTTGCAACAATTGTAAAATATGCCAATCATTTAGGTATACATACCAGCTTATTGACCTTTTTGCAATTTATGTTCGGATTTCTCGTTTTGCTGGCATTGAATCTTTTATCAAAACGCAACGTAGAAGAATGTAACGTCATCAAATTCTCATCGAAGATTAAATTGATGGCCTGGGGCATTTCTCTAGGTCTGACCACAACACTTTATTATCTATCCATTCAATACATTCCAGTATCCATTGGGATTATTCTACTGATGCAGTCTATTTGGATTAGTCTAGTCGCAGAAGCATTGCTTTTAAGAAAATTCCCTTCACGTGTAAAGATAATAGGTGTTATTATTGTCCTACTCGGAACAGCCTTTGCTACTAATATAGTGCAAAATGATATCGCCCTTAACTACAAAGGAATACTATTAGGCTTCGGTGCCGGGATAAGTTATGCTCTGGCAATTTATGCATCAAGTTCTGTAGAGAAGCAATTACCAAGTCCATTGCGCAGCCAATTCTTAGTTCTGGGCGGACTATTACTCATCGTAGTGTTTTGGAACATTGATATCGTACGGTATATGCAAATTGGAGCATTACCTTGGGGAATGCTTATTGCGATTTTTGGAACGATCCTTCCTCCCTTATTATATACAAAAGGCATCCCTAAAACTGGAATAGCTATGGGTAATATAATTTCAAGCCTAGAGATACCTATTTCAATACTCTCTGCCATGCTTGTTTTGCAGGAAGTTGTATCGGGATTTCAGTGCTTTGGCATACTGCTTATTTTAATAGCTGTAATAATCATCAATCTACGCGAGCAGCACGAGCTAACCAACGCGTAAACCTGTATATCCCCATACTTTTATTTAATAAACCTTGGAGAATCCATGCTACGCATGATAAGCACAAGGTATAGATAAGATAAAATAAAAAAGTAATAACGTACTACTCAGATGAGATGGAATAAAGATAAAAAGTAGGTGCTAAAAAAAAGCTTAGCATTGGTCGGGCGACCTGCTAAGCTTTTATAAATACCTCTTTGTAGAGGCAATCAACCTAAACCTATGACAAAGATAATGGTTCAAATGATATAAACAAAAATTTTGTTATATTTTTTTTCAACTCCCATAAATTTGCTTTGGGACAGCCTTCACAAAAGGATTAGTAAGTGTAAAATGTACACTACAATCTTTTCTCATTTTTTTAACGCTAGAGACATGATCTTTTACGGCCCATTTTTGTAGGATCTAAACTTAGGTGATTGATTTAATTATTTAGTAACTTTGAATCAATCAAAAAAAGCATCATGTTTACTGGAATTATAGAAACGCTAGGAAAAATAGAAAATATCGAACACGACAAAAGCAATATTCATTTTTATGTCAGTTCCGCTATTTCCAATGAACTTAAAATAGACCAAAGTGTGAGCCACAATGGAGTATGTCTCACTGTGGTTGGATTAAACAACGATCTCCATCAGGTAACGGCAATTGACGAAACGCTGCAAAAGACAAATTTAGCACAATTAAAAGTGGGAGACTTGATCAACCTGGAACGCTGCACCTTGGCTGGTGGCAGATTCGATGGACATATCGTACAAGGGCATGTCGATCAGATTGCCAGTTGCATTGCCAAGCGGGACGAAAATGGTAGTTATGTTTTTACATTTCAATATGATATCTCCAAACAAAATATTACCGTAGAAAAGGGATCAATTACTGTAAATGGTATCAGCTTGACAGTTGTAGATTCAAGAAACGATCAATTTTCCGTCGCGATCATTCCCTATACACTCGAACATACCAACTTGCAACATGTCGAAGTAGGTAGCACAGTCAATCTCGAATTTGATATTATCGGGAAATATGTCAGCAAGATCATGGCTTTGCGTAGTTAATAAATTTTTTAAGCATCCTTGGGTCTAAATCCATCCGAGGATGCTTATCCCAAAGATGACGCGGTCTAGCTATTCCAAATAATGCCCCTGGCGTATTAGTAGTGCCCGGTACTTGTTAAATACACTCGATTTGGATACAAAGCCCATATATTTGTTTTCGGCTCCTAAAACCGGAAGTATCCAAGTATCATCCTTATTCATTTTGGCCATCACAATTTCCATATTTTCATTGATTCCTACAGTATCATTTGGCTTCTGAGCTAATTTTTCAAAGGTCGTATCTCCCCCCTCTACTTCTCCCAATAACGCAGAAAAGAGAAACTCGCTGTAAACAAGACCAATAAATTTACCCTCGTAATCCACTACCGGAAAAATATTACGCTTACTGTGGATAATGTCCGTCTGCCTCGTTTTAGGTGTTTCATCCGGACGCAGGATGACAAAATTAGTTTCCAACACATATTTTATTCGCATCATACTGAGTACCGATCGATCCTTATCCTCATAAGAAATCAGATCTCCCGATTCCGCCAATACTTTAGTATAAATGGAGTGTTTCAATACGGTCCGATTAATCAAGTAAGAAATTGAACAGACCAACATCAAAGGAACCATTAATGTGTACCCCCCGGTCACCTCTGCAATCAAAAATATACCAGTTAACGGAGCATGCATAATGCCACTCAAAGCACCAGCCATTCCCGCTACCACAAAATTAGGTACATTTAACTCGGCAATCCCAGTCAAGTTTATCCCGTATGAAAACGCAAAGCCCAACAGTCCCCCCATTACCAAACTTGGTCCAAAAACGCCCCCGTTGCCTCCCCCATTCAATGTAAACAGTGCAGCAAACGATTTTCCAAATAATGTCAATATCGTATAACCAAAGACCACTAAGCCAATGTCCTTATAATTCGAAAACAAACTGTTTTTAACAATCGAGTTAAACTGCCCGTTGAGAATTTGCTGTATGGTAATATATCCCTCACCGTAAAGTGCGGGAAATACAAAAATCATCAAACCTAATGAAATACCACTCACCCAAACTTTGTTATAGGGATTCTTAATGTTTGCGAACCATTTTCCTACCGTTCTGGAAACACGCGCAAAATAAATGGTATAAAGACCAATAAGCACCGCCAGCAGCAAATAAAATAGTAACGCCGAAACCTGCCAATCGGAATTAAACGTACTAAAGAGAGGTTCATTGTACAAGACTCGCGACACAACTGACGCCAGAGCCGATGAAATCAATAAAGGAATAAAAACAGGAATAGAAAATTCAGGCAGTAAAATCTCGATCGCAAAAATCATTCCCGCCAAAGGACTGTTGAACGCCCCAGAAATTCCCGCTGCGGCTCCACAGGCCAATAACATAGTAACTTCCTTATACTGTAAACCAAAAAAGCGGGCTATATTAGAACCAATAGAAGATCCGCCCAAAGCGACTGGAGCCTCCAAACCACAAGATCCACCAAAACCCACGGTAATTGCCGAGGTGACTACCTGCGAATAGATATTACTTGGGTCTAACCGGCTTCCTTTACGACTAATGGCATAAATGATTGGAGTAATGCCGTGCTCCATCTTCTTCCCTTTTAAAAACTTACGAACAAAAAATACACTAAGCAAGATCCCGATCAACGGAAAAATCAAATAGACCGAGTACTTTACCTTCCAATCAATATCATCTTGTATGGTTGCCGCAATAAAATGGGTCAGCCGCTTGAGCACAGATGCCATGATACCACCAACAATCCCCACCAAAAATGCCAATAGAATGATAAAATTTCTGTTCGAAACTTTTTTCATCCGCCATTGGTTAATCTGGTCTATCTTTCTAAAAAAACGTCCTTTGAGGTTTTCCATAACAACTTATTGAAAGCTCAACACTTCCTTCTTCTTTTTTGTTTTAAATTTATCAGGCACTACAGCGAGTATTTCTTTTTCTAAGGCCTGGATTGCATGTCTCTTAACATAATTTTGGGTCGTTACCAAGGATATTTCACGTACCGGTTCTGGCGATTTGAAATAACGGATTCGATCCAATTGATCATCAGAATAATCCCAAATCGATAATTCCGGCAATATCGTGATTCCATCGTTGACATCCACCATGCGCTTTAACGTCTCTACACTACCCGTATTGTACTCAAATCTTCCTGTAAGATCTTGATTGTGCTTGTGGTGACAAATATTAAGCACTTGACCGCGCATGCAGTGGCCCTCATTAAGTAACCAAAGCTTATCGTCAGCGATATCATCACCACTAAGTATTTTCTTTGAAAATAGCGAACTATTGGTTGAAATATAAGCAACAAAATTTTCATAAAACAAAGGCGATTCCAATATTCCAGGGTCATTTAACGGCGTTGACAACAATCCACAATCCAAAAGTCCGACTTTCAATTCATGAACAATTCGTTCTGTCGTATATTCCCATATCTGCAATTGTAATTTCGGATACTTCTCCATAAATGTGGCCAACACATTCGGAAGTAAATAAGGGGCAATTGTTGGAATGACACCGACCTTTAAGGTGCCCTCAATTTCTCCTTTTTTATCTTGAACAATTTCATTGATCTTGCGGCTTTCTGTTAAAACGAGTCGGGCCTGAAGAATAATTTTCTCGCCAATTTCTGTTGGAATAACAGGCTGGCGACTGCGATCAAAGATTTTCGCTCCTAAGGACTCTTCGAGTTTTTGAATTTGCATACTTAATGTTGGCTGCGTCACATAACATTTTTCGGCAGCTGCCACAAAACTTCGGTAGGTATCAACAGCTACAATATATTCCAATTGGATTAAGGTCATCTTACTATCTTTAAAGCACAAAACTACGAATCCTGTCGTAAACCATAGTCAAATCCTTTATAATTAAAGTCAACATAAGTATTTCTCCTGCATATTATATAATAAATACCTTGCCAAAAAAGCCCTATATATCCACTATTGTTACATTTGTTCACATAAAAAATTGATTTCATCAAAATGCTTTTCTTAAATTTGAAGATTTACAACAGTTGATAGTTAAAATCCTATGAAGTTTATAAATCATACGACAATTGCGCTAGCGTTATTCTTAACCGTGGCGAATAGCTCCTATACCAAGGCGAATCTGGACGAAGGAATGTTTCCACTAAGCGAATTGAATAGGGCTGGGTTGAAGAAAGCTGGACTAAAGATCAGTGAGAAAGATATTTACAATCCTGGCCGGGTCGGTCTGGTAGATGCCCTTGTTCAAGTCAGCGGATGTACAGGATCATTTGTTTCCAATCGTGGACTGATCATGACCAATCACCACTGTGCCTTTTCGGCTGTTCAGCTTGCCAGTACAGCAATAAACAATTACCTGAAAAATGGTTTCGTCGCGCAAAACCAAGAACAAGAGATTGAAGCTAAAGGATTAAAAATCAGAATCACCGATTCTTACGAAGACGTTTCAGCCAAAGTATTAAATGCTGTGGCCAATATCAGCGATCCTGTAGAGCGCATCAATACCATCAAACGTAAGCAGCAGGAACTAGTTAAACAAGCTGAAAAAGAGGATCCAACCATTAAAGCCGAAGTGTCAGAAATGTTTATCGGAAAAAGTTATGTGTTGTTTCGCTATAAAACGATCGAGGATGTTCGTCTAGTTTATATTCCCCGTCAAAATATCGGTGAATTTGGTGGAGAAACAGACAACTGGGTATGGCCTCGCCACACGGGAGATTATTCTTTTCTAAGGGCATACGTAGACAAAAACGGAAAATCTGCTCCTTATTCAAAAGATAACGTTCCTTACCAGCCAAAAAAACACCTTAAGGTCAATCCAAATGGCGTACGGGAAAATGATTTTACCTTTATACTCGGCTATCCCGGAAAAACATTCCGCCACCGCCCAGCACAATATATCCGATATCAACAAGAATATCTTTTACCTTACGTATCCAATTTATACGACTTCCAAAATAGACAAATGGAAGAAGCTGGAAAAGACAATACTGATATTGCATTATCCTTGGCCACTCGTATAAAACGCAATGCCAATGTATTAAAGAACTATCGTGGCAAACTCAAGGGTCTAAAAGGTATCGACCTGCTTTCGACAAAAAAACAGGAAGACGAAGCATTGGGCGCATTTATTTTAAGTAAGCCCGAACTTAAAGATAAATATGGAAATCTTCTTGCTGAAATTGACGCGTATTACCAATTGAGTGATCAAGATGCGCTAAAGGAGCTTTGGATCAACAACATTTACAACAGCACGAGCCTATTGAAAGTCGCTCGCGATATCAATATGTTGAAAGCCTTCTTAGCCAACGAGAGATCACCTCAATCGGCCAAACAATTGTTCGATCTAAATAGCGAAAAATTAAAAACGGCTCTCAAAGAAACTTACGAAAGTTATAATAAACAAGCCGATAAGCAGATTTTCGCTAAAATGTTGGAAGATGCCGTTGCCTTCAAAGGCAAAAACCAACTTGCCTCGATTCAGAAATTGCAATTTAACAAGGAAAAAGCGCAACAGTATGCTAATGAAATCATTCAGAATAGCAAACTTGGCGATCAACAATATATACTCAATACCGTCTTGGCCAATGCCGACGCGCTGCAAAAATTTAACGACGAATTATTGGATTTCCAGAATAAGCTAAACAACGATATCGTCGAGTATGCGGCTGAGCAAAAAAGACGCGAAGGGGTGCTCAACAAATTAATGGGCGATTATGTCGCTGTTAAGGAAATTTTTCAGGCCAAAAACTTTATTCCGGATGCAAACTCTACCTTACGCTTGACTTATGGTCACATCAAAGGTTATTCTCCTGCTGACGCAACCTATATGAAGCCGTTCACAACAATCGAAGGAATCATTCAAAAAGGAAACCTCGGCTTGCCTGAGTTTGACTATCCACAAGAAATCAAAACAGCTTATCGCAACAAAAATTTTGGACCTTACCTGCAAAAAGATCTCGGATCTGTCCCTGTGAATATTTTATATGATATGGATACGACCGGAGGAAATTCAGGATCTCCAATTATGAATGCCAAAGGCGAATTGATCGGCGTAAATTTTGATCGTGCCTATGACGCAACAATCAATGATTTCGCCTGGAACGAAAGCTATAGTAGATCTATCGGCGTAGACATACGGTATGTCCTTTGGGTTGCCGATAAAATTGATAATGCCCAGTTCATTCTGAAAGAAATGGGTATTTAATATGCACTGAAACAAGTATCAAAAAATCCGCTTCATCGTATAATGTAGCGGATTTTTTGTTGGTCCCGACACCATGACATCAACATCTGCGGAAATAATTAACTTTCACATCGGGATGACTATCAGCTACTCCGCTGCTTGCAGTAATGGTAAAAAAACTTTTTTTAAACGCAGTAAACCGTTATTTAAAACATCCCTTGAGCAGGCAATATTTAGCCGAATAAAGTTGTCGCTTCCCTTTCCGTACATTGTTCCAACATTGACCTGAACGTGCACTTCTTCCAATAACAACTGCCCCAATTTTCCACTTGAAACACCTAAAGCACTACAATCTACCCATACAAGATAGGTTCCTTCCAAAGGAAGTATATGCAAAGCCGAAAGATGCTCAGTCATAAAATCTTTTAAATGCAAATAATTGGCGTGAATATAATCTAACGCCTGATCCAACCATTCCCCACCCGCTTCGTATGCGGCTATCAAACCTGTTATGGCGAAAGGGCTTACACTACTAATCTCATTTGCAAGAAAAGCCAGCTGTACCTTCTTCTTGAGCTCAGGATCTGCTGCAACGACCGTGGCAACCTGTAAGCCTGCCAAGTTAAAGCTTTTGCTCGGCGCAATGCAGGTAATTGAATTTGCCAAGAAGGAAGCGCTGATGCTTCCAAATGGAATATGCGTATAGCCATCAAATACCAAATCACAATGAATTTCGTCTGAAATAACTAAAACATGATGCCGCAAGCAGATAGCTCCTAAACGTTCTAATTCCGCTCGAGTCCAAACCCGTCCTGCCGGATTATGGGGGCTGCATAAGATAAATACCTTAACGCTCGGGTCGCTTGCCTTCAATTCAAAATCCTCAAAGTCGATGCTATACTGCCCATCATGATACTTTAAGTCATTGGATACAACCTCCGCCCCATTACGTTCAATAGAAGAAAAAAAACAATGATAGACAGGTTCCTGAACCAGAATCTTGTCACCAGGAGTGGTAAATGCTTTAACCAAAGCCGAAAGTGCCGGTACAACACCAATAACAGGGAGCAGCCATTCCCGCTGAAGCGCGAATTTATGTCGTTGAAAAGACCACTTTATAATCGCGCTGTAAAAGGCAAAAGGAACGGAAGCATAACCATATATTGCATGCCGGACCCGTTCTGAAAGTGCATCTACGATAGGCTGTGCTGCAGGAAAATCCATATCAGCCACCCAAAGCGGAATCAAATCTTCATAGTTCTGCTGATTCCATTTGACTGAATCTGTACCCCTGCGAACAATTGTTTTGTCAAAATTATAGATCATACAGCAATTTAATGAAAATTAGAAGGCATTCGAAAGAAAAGGTGTATAAAGTAGACTTAGATTTAAAACACGAAATAAAATGAATAGTATAACAGGATTAGATTGGCATAAAAAAACACTAAAAATCTTGCATACTCGACCCTTATAAACCATTATCTTTATATCAAAATAGAAATAACTACAATGGCAAAAGACAGCTTTTCATTTAGTGCAAGATTAAAGAGTTTTCGCTATGCCTTCAACGGACTAAAAACAGCTTGGCAGGAGGAACACAATTTTAGGGTGCATAGCGTAGCGGCTGTTATCGTCATAATTTTCTCCATTATACTTAACATCACTGTAAACGAATGGATTGCCGTGCTATTTTCCATTGGCTTCGTGTTTGTCTGTGAGCTATTCAATACCGCTATGGAAAATATAGCCGACTTTACCTGTAACGAGGAAAACCCAACCATAAAAAAGATTAAAGATGTAGCCGCAGCCGCTGTGATGATAAGCAGCATCACAGCATTACTAGTCGGCCTGCTAATATTTATCCCAAAGTTAATCTCATTTATCCCCAGATACGTTTCTTAGTGGGAATTTTTCATCAAATGCTAACTTGTTTATATCAACAAAAGACATTTTTCCAGCTTTTTCCTCCATTGCACCATAACCCTCTAGGGCATACTCCTTGGAGAGTTTAAACGCTACTTGTCGGACAGATTCCTGTCCCTCAGACAAAAAGGTATAATCAGCCAGTATCAGATCGCCTTTTAACTCCCCCTCAATATGTCCCGTGTTTCGGTCTTTTTCCTTCCAGGCATAACTTAAATCACCATGTACTTTTTCTCCATCGATAACGATTAACAATGAAATTGTATCGCCATTTTTAAGGTATTGATAAGTACTGTTTCCGGTAGAAGGTATTGAACCTTCCATTGGTCGAGCATTATACACAGTCGTATCCCGCTTCGTTGAAGACTCCTGGTTTTTCTTTTCTTGGCGACAAGCAGTACTACACAGCAATAGTATAAATCCAAAATTTATTATTCTCATATTGTATTTTTTATTACACTATAAAAAGCAATTCAAAATAAATTTTGTTTTAAATAACTAACATTTAGAATTTTAAAATTCACAAAACAAAAAAATGTAAACATTGTTTATATATTAAATAAATTGCTATCAATATTACCGATAAGGCATTAAAAATAAACAATTTAGTAACAATAAAATTATCGAAGGCTTATTGTAAAGCTAATTTTTATTAGTAAATTGTACGTGATAAAATTCAGGAATTCTTAACCAATATTAGTATGAAAGATGTAAGCTTTAAGAAATTTGATAGTGGATGTAATTCACTCACAAAATTGTCGATTGAAACAGACTTAGCTATTATTGTTAATGAGCAAGTTGGAATTTCTCCAGAATCGAAAATTGAAAAACTCAGACGCTGTAAGGAAGAGTTACTCAAAAGCCTATGGTTTGTTCAACGTCAATATTAAGATATTATTTCTTCCAAATCTACTTTAACACACAATGCCCTCAAAGTTAATTTTCAAGGGCATTGTGTGTTTCTTGACCAGTTTGTCAGCAATAACTAAAGCGATTTTAAATGCTTATAATTCGACTTAATGGTATCCCATACTTCTTCAAAATTACCCGATAACATCAACTTAGCCATACTTTCTGTCATGCCTTTCATTTGGCTAAATGATATCTTCGGCGGCATGGCAAGCGCATTTGGATTGGTATAAATATCCAGCAGAACGGGTTCATCGGTGATGTTGAGTGCTTCATTGAGTACCCTATCCACATCTTCCGGCTGGGTTACCGTAAATGCGCGAATCCCCATTGCCTGCGCAATCAGCGCAAAGTCAGGGTTCACCATATTGGTTTCCTGATCTTTCAAACCCGCCACCTGCATTTCCAACTTGACCATGCCCAGTGAGCGATTGTTGAAAACAACGATTTTAATGGGTAAGTTATATTGCTTTATTGTTGCGAGATCCCCCAGTAACATAGACAATCCTCCATCACCACAAAATGCAATTATTTGGCGTTCGGGATGTGTTAATGCTGCTCCAATAGCCATCGGCATAGCATTTGCCATAGAACCATGATTGAAGGAGCCCAACATAATACGGTCCCTGCGCTGGTTAATATAACGCGCTCCCCAAACACAGCACATTCCTGTATCCAGCAAAAATACAGCATCATCACTGGCCTTCTGATCAATTGCATGGGCAACAAATTCAGGTTGAATAGCGCATTCACTACCCCGATCGTCTACGTAAGTCATTAAATCTTCTTTCACCTTCGCGTAAGACTCCAACTGCTTATCTAAAAATTCCGTGTCGGCCCGGGCCTCTATAAAGGGCAATACAGCTCTTAACGTATGCTCGATATCTCCCACCAACCCATAATCTACTATAGATCGCCGTCCTAGCTTTTCACCTTCAATGTCAATCTGAATAATGGTTTTATTCGTAGGTATAAAATCCTTATAAGGAAAGTCGGTTCCAAGAAGTAGAATAAGATCGGATTGATGCATACTTTGAAAAGCCGAAGCCATACCTAGCAGTCCGGTCATACCAATTTCATTGGGGTTATCGCGCTGAATATCCAACTTTGATTTAAAAGAATAGCCCACTGGCGCGTGGATTTTTTGGGATAATTCAACAATCTGCTTTTGCGCTTTTTTTGCACCGACACCACAAAATAAAGTCACTTTTTCGGCCTGATTGATATACTGTGCCAAACGACCGATTTCCATGTCCGAAGGTCTCACCTGAGGCTCAGTAAAAAATACTTTCGACGATGTATTCATATCGACCGCCTCCATTTCAGAGACGTCCCCAGGGAGTCCGATAACAGCAACATCACGTTTTGATATAGCTTGTTGAAGTGCATTCTGAACCATGCGTTGCACCTGCTCAGGTCGGGTGATCATTTGATTGTAGCAAGAACAATCATCAAACAATTTGATCGGATTGGTTTCTTGAAAATAATCTGTTCCAAACTCGTATGTAGCACACGTTGACGCAATCACAAGCATCGGTACACGCGTTTTGTGGGCTTCATACACACCATTGATCAGATGCACATGCCCAGGTCCACTACTACCCGCGCAACAGGCAATCCCATGTAAATCTGCTTCTGCTGTTGCGGCAAATGCTCCAGCTTCCTCATGTCTTACATGTATCCATTGCATCGTTCCATCGGCGTGGACCGCTTCGTTAAAAAAATTTAAACTATCGCCTGTTACGGCATAAATACGCTTTATTCCCGCATTTTTTAAAAGGTCAACAATCTGATGTGCTACATTTTTCATACGCATAATATAATTTTAGAATGTAATCAAGCGATTTGTGCTGTTTAGCCAGTCGCTACATGTTAACAACAATATTATAGGGGTAATGGTTTTTCAATTTCCATGGGCAAAACCATATTGGCTATTTGCTGCTTAGTCTGATTTATTGGGACAGTTCATTCGCAAAATTCTTTGCGTCATTGAGATCGTTATTCCAGTCTGCATAGCGTTTCGCTATATTGAGTTTTGCAATTTTTGCATTCAGTTTTGTTAGATTAAGTTGATCATTTGATTCCTCTAAAATCTTGATTAGCCTATTTACTTTTGTGTAGTCGTGTATGCCCAGCAGCGTATGCTCATAGCGGATCGAACTTCTCCCCTCTGGATAAACAATGGAGGTATCTCCTGCTGGGCCATCCCCTGATTATTACGACAGTAGAAGATGCAAACCAGGATAATTGTAGAATAGAAAAAATTTCAATTATTAATAATTAGCTTTGTTCAAAAATTTCAGAAAGCCCCTTATAAAGTTCCGGATGATGTTGTTTAAATTTGTCTGGATTCTCAAAGAAATATTCCGATGCAACAGCAAAAAACTCTGCCGGATTCGTCATTCCATACACATCAATATCGGATTTATTGGCTTTTATATTGTCAATTTCTTTTCGTATTAAGTTCATAAAAGGTATTACCGAAGCTTTATCCATTAATTGCGCCGGAATGCCATCTACTGTGCCATCGGTTTTATCGAGGAGATGAACAAATTCATGAATGGCGGTATTCTCTCCGTCATTTGGATTTCTAAATCCATATTCCAAAGCCGACTTGGACAAAATCATCTGTCCGTTCATGGCGCCTTCTCCGACCATACCCATAATATGGCGATCCGCATGTCCTTCAAATTCATAAGCTGTATTGAACTGCGAAGGATAAACCATAATATTCGTTAGGTTTGGATAGGTCCATTTTTTAAAGGAAAATATAGGTATAATCGCACTTGCAGCAATCATCATATAATCTTTCAGTTCAATCTCTACCCCCACACCTTCCACTTTGACCGTATCCAAAAAATCTAGACAGCGCGATTCAAATTCCGCTCGGTCAGCAGTGGACAATTTGCGGTAGTAAGCAACTTCCCTTTCGAGAATTTCCTTACCTTCGTCACTTAATACACGTGTGATGGCTTTGCTATTTTTGGCTGTACGATTTAGCAGATAATATACGACATAAATCGTCACCGGTATAAGCAATACGATAAACAGTTTTTCTAACATATTATTTGATCTGTATCCATTTGGGATCCCGAGCTTGCAAATTACGCAAAAAGCCTTTAAAATGCGATGTTCCAAATAAGATTAAAATCTTCTGTTGTGGAGCATCAGCCACTAAAGACGCTAGATTCTCTTCCCTTTTTTTCATGATAAATTCTTTATCAAATTTGTTTTTTAATGCTGCCTTCATGGACTTACAGGAATAAGGCTCATTCAGTGGCGTTTTAAAATCACATGCATCCAGATTGATGGTACCATACAAGTATTCAAACTCGTCAAGTAATTTATTTTTTGGAATATCGGCATTCACGGCTGTCTTATAATCTACGCGGAAAAACGAATAATCGGGCTGACTAATAATTCGCTGCCCGAGTTTACGGTACATGGACGCCCGGAGTACTCTTGACGTATCTTCAGGTGTTTCAATGCATTGCTGCAATCCAAGCCGATTGCCTGTCAACTTTCTGAACTTACGGTCATAAAGATCGCGTTGCGCAGCGCTATCTACCTGATAGGCTATACTTTCGTAAAAAACGACATATCCTGATTTTTGAAGAGAATCGACGGTATTTTGGATATGATCATAGTATACCCGTGTGCCCAAATGCCGCATTGGAATATAAATCACCGTCCTGTTGCTATTCCGAAGCTCAAATTTACGCGCTGCATCGCGCAATACGCCAGTCCCCTGCACCATCAAAGACGTATCGCAGTTGACCAGGGTAAACAACACAAAAAAAAGGGAGATAATCTGTCTAAATCGCATACTATTTTATGATAATATATGATCCATAGCAAAGACAGTACCACGCCACAAATTTTCTTCACGAGGCAAATTGTGTCCGGGCGATTGCTTTTAAGAGACAGCTATAATTATAACATAAATTGATACGACTAAATTACCTCCCTTGTACACTAAAATTTAGCTGGACGTCAATCCTATCGTCGTACCGTTTGGAATAACCGCATTCTTTTTAACGACCACGATCCCATCACAAATGGTATAAGTTGCGTGGTTAGCATTTAAAAGATGCGGGCCGCCATTAATACGCACATCATTGCCAATACGGCAGTTTTTATCCAGAATCGCATTTTCGATATAACACCGCTCACCGACACCTACTACGGGAACATTTTTCCGCTTGGCCTCCTCCATATCAACAAGATCCTCATAATAATCGGATCCCATCATATAGGTGCCTCGCACCACAGATCCTGTGCCGATACGCGAACGAACTCCAACAACCGAGCGGTCAATCTTATCAGCCTGAATAATACATCCGTCGGAAATAACCGAATTGATTAATGTTGTTCCCGATATTTTTGACGGCGGCAACATTCTCGGACGTGTGAAAACCGTATTTTTGTCAAATAAATTAAAGGCTGGGATATTATCGGTCAGACCAATATTCGCTTCATAGAAAGACCCTATTGTTCCAATATCAGTCCAATAGCCCTCAAATTGGTAACTGAGCACCCTGTGTGTCTCGATCGCATCCGGAATAATTTCTTTACCAAAATCCATCCCTTCATTTTCCTCGAGCATACGCTTGAGCACGCTCTTAGAAAAAACATAGATCCCCATGGACGCCAGGTACTCTCTACCTTCACGCTTTAAATGATCACTAACTTCGGAATTCCAATCCACCAATTGCTCCGTCTTCGGCTTTTCGATAAAAGACGTAATGTGATTTTTTTCATCTGATTTCAGGATGCCAAATCCCGTCGCGTCTTTTCCATTTACAGGAATAGTTGCAATCGTCAGATCACCCTCATTTTCAACGTGGAAGTCTACCAGGGCATCAAAATCCATTTGGTACAACTGATCGCCGGATAAGATCAATATATAATCATAATCAATGCTCGCCAACTTGCGGAATGAGCGACGTACCGCATCGGCTGTCCCTTCAAACCATTTGTCACCATCATTGGTCTGCTCTGCAGCCAAAATATCGACAAACCCCTTACTAAAAATACTAAAGTTATAGGTGTTCTTAATATGCGAGTTGAGCGATGAAGAATTGAACTGGGTCAATACAAAAATCTTATTGAAACCCGAATTAAGACAATTCGAGATGGGAATGTCCACCAAACGATATTTCCCTGCAATGGGAACTGCTGGTTTAGACCGCTGATCGGTCAATGGATACAGACGTGAGCCCCTTCCCCCGCCCAAGACGATAGCTACTACATTGTGACGTGACATATCAAATTACATTATTTGGTTATATAGACTTATATATTTTGCAGCAGATTTATCCCAAGAAAAATCCAAGCGCATCATTTTACGTTGATTCAATTCAAACTGCTTTTTGTTCGCGTAAAAAGTGGTAGCACGAATAATAGCTTCCGTAATTAAAGGTATTGTCAGACCTTCAAAACCAACACCATAACCATCATTATCAAGATCAATTACAGTATCTCTTAGTCCGCCCACGCGATGTACCACAGGCAATGTGCCATATTTCATAGCATAGAGCTGGTTAAGCCCGCAAGGTTCCACCCGGGAAGGCATTAAAAGAAAGTCCGCACTCGCGTACAGCCAATGTGCAAGGTTTTCATCATAACCAAAGAACACGTCCAGATTTTCCACGCCAGCATCAACGAGCGATTTCACACGCGACTGGATCGCAGGATCTCCGGCACCTAGTATAAATATACCTAATCTACCTGGATATTCCGCTGTTAATTGCAAAATTATATCCGGTAGTAAATCAGCACCCTTTTCAGTGGCAAAGCGACCGATAAAAACCAGCAATGGTAACTTAGGATCGATCTTATATTGCGTTGCCAAGGCCTCTTTATTTTTCAATTTACCCGCAAAAGCTTGTTTAGGATCGTAATTCGCGATTAGCGTATAGTCTGTCACAGGATCCCATATCTCCCAGTCGATGCCATTGACAATTCCGACCGATTTATCCCGCTCATCATAAAATAACTGTTGCAAACCATTAGCTTCTAGATAAAGCTCTTCCAGATACCCTTCAGACACTGTCGTATACGCATCGCAACATTTGATCAGGGCAGCAAGTGGATTAATTAAACCATCCCAATCTAACAGGCCCCATTTCCAGCTATCATAAGTAGGTAATAGCACTGCCTTGCTCCACGGAGTCCAACCTTGGTACTGCCCATTATGTACAGTAGCCACTGTTTTTACATCGGCGAGATCAAGGTAGTCATGGCTATATTTCATCAAAAAAGGTATTAAGCCGACATGATGATCGTGACAATGCACAATATCAGGCCGTATAGCTTTTGCCTTAAACCAGCTTAATACAGCATGCTGAAAAGCCATAAATTGCTCACCCTCATCCGCATAGCAATACACTTCCTGACGATCGAGTTTGCCTGGAATCTTGATTAAATAGAGCTCAAAACCAAGTACATCTTCTGCCTCCTTGTAAACAGTAAAATTCAACATTTCGGATCCTTGGTCGAAAAAACCCTCGTGAACAACCGTAAAAGCGTGGTCCCGAACAAACGGGCGGTCATACCAAGGCATAACAACTGCTGCTTCCCAACCAAGTTTGGCCTGATACTTGGGCAATGCTCCTACGACATCCGCAAGCCCGCCAACTTTGGCCACGGGATAACATTCTACACTTAAGTGAAAAACTTTCATTAAAATAAGTCTATATTTTATTTTTGCTAAAGGCAAAAAGCTGCCTTCCTATTAGCTGTAACAACGCATTATAATGAACCTGAAAATCGATCCCAAGTTCTCATCTAAATCTACACTTATTCCTTTACACAATTATCTTTGCGCGCTGTACTCAACAGCGCTAGCATCCCTTTACTACGCTGAGTTTACCCGCTTTAGTTCTTTCTTCCTTCGAAAAACATAACCACCTAATGGAGGCAAATGAACTTGAGCAGATTGTATGTGATTCATCCAGTGCAGGTGTTCGGTATGAATATTTTGCTGATGAATTCCTGAACCGAAATAGGTCAAGTCGTCAGAGTTGAAAACCACTTCCCATTCCCCAGCATAAGGTAGACCGATGCGAAAATGTTCGCGAACAACGGGCGTAAGGTTCAAAACAACGACGGTATCATCCCATGCATCAAATCCCTTGCGCCAATAGACCACAGCTGAATTTTCACGGTCGCCTGCATCTATCCAATCGAAGCCTGATGCTTCAAAAGCTTTTTGATAAAGACTTGGTTGAGTTTGATAGAAAGAGTTCAGCGCCGAAACAAATTGTTTCATGCCCTGATGCGGAGCGTACTCCAAAAGATGCCAATCGAGCGATTTATTAACGTTCCACTCTGCCGTCTGTCCAAATTCGCCACCCATAAACAATAACTTTGTTCCTGAAAAAGTATACATGAAGAGATATAATGTGCGGAGATTGGCAAATTTCTGCCATTCATCGCCGGGCATTTTATAAATCAGCGAATGCTTACCATACACCACCTCATCATGCGATAACGGAAGCATAAAATTTTCGTGAAAAGCATAGTTAGTTGCGAAAGTCAGGCGGTCATGATGGTATTGACGATTAATCGGATCTTCTTTAAAATAATCCAACGTATCGTGCATCCAACCCATCATCCATTTCATACCAAAACCTAGGCCATCCGCGTAAGTAGGCTTGCTCACCCCTGGCCAAGAAGTAGATTCTTCGGCGATTGTCTGCACATGTGGAAAATGACTATAAACCGCCTCATTTAGCTCTTTTAAAAACTGTACAGCTTCTAAATTTTCATTGCCACCATATTCATTGGGAATCCATTCTCCCGCATTTCGGCTATAATCCAGATACAACATAGACGCAACGGCATCTACCCGAAGACCATCAATATGAAAACGATCCAGCCAGTAAAATGCGTTACTGATCAAAAAAGACCTTACCTCATTGCGGCCATAATTGAAAATATAGGATTTCCAGTCAGGATGAAAGCCTTTCCGTGGATCTTCGTGTTCATATAAACTACTGCCATCAAACCGATAAAGACCGTGAGCATCGCCCGGAAAATGAGAAGGTACCCAATCCAACAACACCCCTATACCTGCTGCATGAAGCTCTTCAATCAAATACATCAAGTCTTGCGCCGAGCCATAACGCGAGCTTGCAGCGAAATATCCTGTGATCTGATATCCCCAGGAAGGATAATAGGGATGTTCCATCAATGGCATAAATTCCACGTGTGTAAAATTCATCTCCTTGACATAAGAAACAAGCTGCACAGCTATTTCCCTGTAATTTAGCAAAGTCTCAGGACTTTCCGGATCGCGAACCCATGAACCTAAATGCACTTCGTACACCGACCATGGTTGATCCAATCTATTTTTTATCACGCGCTCCTGCATCCATTGCTTGTCTTGCCACTCGTACCAAGTCGAATGTACCAGCGAGGCAGTTCTGGGTGCAACTTCCCATCTAAATGCAAATGGATCGCCTTTTTCGAGCTGTTCGCCCGAATAGGTCTGAATAACGTACTTATATGCCGCACCATTTGCTAGGCCAGGAATAAATCCCTCCCAGATTCCGCTGCCATCCCAGCGCACATAAAGCGCATCACGCTCTTTATTCCAAGAATTAAAGTCGCCAGAGACAGCAACAGACTTTGCATTTGGAGCCCAAACTGCAAAATAAACGCCCTTTTCACCGTTCACTTCCAGTTCATGTGAACCGAACTTTTCGTATAATTTAAAGTGCTTACCCGACTGGAATAAGGCGATATCAAATTCAGAAAATAGACTATGCGGAATTACTTCATTGGCCATGTTTAACCTTCTATCAATATATTATCAAATTCACGTGCGACATTAATCCAATATCGCCCCTTTTCATCTTGTTGTACTTTTGTTTCTATTCCATCCATCTTAACTTTCTTAATACGGAATGGCAAGCCAATTAATTGTAATTTATATTCTTCGTACCGCTCGGTAAACAAACCATCTCTACTTTGCTTGATCGATAAAGAATCGTTGAGCCCAGATACTGTGAAGCATTTTTCGAGATAAATATCCTGCTCATAGGCAAACGTGTCACCGTGATCCGAATACACATACGAACGCGTTACACCTTCGGCGTAGTAAACATTCAGCTGTAGTTCTTCAATTTTCTTTTCACCAGTATATTGCATCACTGGATATTCCGGAATCACAGATCCCCCACGAATGAAGATCGGCATTTCGTCGATCGGCGTAGCGACTGTATGTTCTTTACCCCCTGCATAAATTTCGTTGTTGAAATAATAATACCAGCAACCTTCCGGCAGATAAACAATTTTGCTCTTTTGTCCCGGTTGCAAGACCGGGGAGACCAATATCTTATCTCCAAAACAGAATTCTTCTTCACGCTCCCAGTTCGTTGGTATATGTTGTTCAACCATAGAAATTGGACGCAGTATCGGATAACCATATTTGGTTTGCTCCCAAAAACAGGTATAGATATACGGCAACAGCTGGTAACGAAGCTCGATAAACTTCCGGTTAATCTGCTCCCATTCCTCCCCAAAACTCCACGGTTCGCGATTCCGCGTATCGCCGGCGGAATGTACACGCATAAACGGTGAGAAAACACCAAATTGCATCCATCGCGTAAACAATTCTCCGTCTGGTTCGCCTGTAAATCCACCAATATCCGTCCCACAAAAGGACATTCCAGAAGTTGACAATCGCTGCAACTGTAGCGTCCCTAATTTGAGGTGTTCCCAACTAGCCAGGTTATCACCTGTCCAAACCGAGGAATAGCGTTGCGTTCCGGCATAAGCTGCCCGGGTAATGGTAAATGGGCGCTTATTTTTATACAACTTCTTTAAACCATCATACGTTGCGCGCACCATCTGCATACCATAAATATTATGTGCTTTACGATGCGACCCCCGATGTCCGTCGTATTGATGGCGTACATCATCTGGGAATGTCCCCCGACCAAAAACAGCCGGCTCATTCATATCGTTCCAGAAGCCCGCGACACCATCTTCCACGAGCCCCTGATACAAAGTACCCCACCATTGCCGAACTTCCGGATTGGTAAAATCAGGAAATTGACAGCGTCCCGGCCAAACAAATCCTTCCATAAAATAATCATCTCCTCGGCGACAGAAATACCGGTTCTCCTTTCCTTCTCTGAAAACCCAATAGTTCTCATCCACCTTAATTCCTGGATCGATCATCACTACGGTTTTAAAGCCATCATTTGCCAAATCACTAATCATACTTTTTGGATTTGGAAAATACTGCTTATTCCATGTAAAACAGCGATACCCTTCCATATAGTCGATATCAAGATAAATGGCATCACACGGAATCTGCCGCTTTCTAAATTCCTTAGCAACCTTACGTACATTGGCTTCCGGGTAATAACTCCAGCGACACTGATGATAACCGATTGCCCATAATGGTGGCAGATAATGTGTGCCAGTCAATGTATGATAACGACGGATAACATCGATAATATGCGGACCATGGATATAATAGTACTGAAGCTCCCCACCTTCCGACCAAAAGCTCGTTTTCCCCGGGTCTTCGGCAGCGAAATCAAAATATGTTTTAAACGTATTGTCAAAAAATATTCCGTAAGCTTCCCCATCTTTTAAACCAATATAAAACGGAATAGTTTTATAAAGTGGGTCCTGATTGTAAGCAAAAGCATAAGTATCTGAATTCCAGTTTTTAAGTCTTTTGCCCCGCAGATTCAATTTGGTGGCCTTATCACCCAGACCATAAAAAGCTTCATTTGCAAAGGCTACTTTAGTACTATACACATAATACCCGCCAAAATCTGGATTTTCCTCCCAATGCATTGGTGCCAAATCGGCATTAAACAGTTTCTCGGAACGATCTGAAAAAGAAATTAAAAAGTCATTTTTATTGATCTTACAGGAAATGGTATTCGTGTGTACTAGATAATGATCTATCTCTTCCTTACATTGATGTACGCTTACACGGTGGTCTTTCTTGGCTAATGCATAAGAAAAATCTTCCAAAAATGTTCCCTCGGGTGCGAGCCTTACCCGCACGATCTCGTCGGTTACAATCTTAATTTCTACCTTCGCTTTGCTGTCAGAGAAATAATAAGATTTATCATTCTGACTATGGTCAACTATAGCCTCTAGGTATTTTTTCTCAATTTTAGGTAGATCCAATACTGGATTATTTACATGATGCATACTCTCCAAAGTACCATCATTTTCCTCCTCATTTAGTGTGGTTTGATTTAGGTTGTCGTCTTCAAGCATAGTTGTAATATGTTAAAAATTTTCTGAAGGCTTAATTCCTCTTTAAGATAGAAAATTAATCCTATGTCGACAACAAAACACAAGAAAAATCCCGCTAATTTCTTGTAAGCAGGATTTTTTATACGAATTGTAGTTAAGTGACTACAACCTATTTTACAACATGTGCACGCAGCATCCAAGCCATTTTTTCATGCTTTTCCAGTAAACCAACCAAAAAATCCTCCGTACCATTGTCTGCGGTCTGTTCAACTGCCGCAAGATCGGCACGAATCGACATCGCAATCGCTTCATGATCAGCTAACAATTCCTTGTAATAAGAAAGGCTATCTGTCTTTTCGGAAGTAGACTCCGTTAAACGGGTCAACTTTAAATATTTGTCAAAGGTTCCAACGGCATAATGCCCCAGTGTACGCACACGCTCTGCAACCTCATCGATTACTTCCGCAAGCTCATCGTATTGCGATTCCAAAAATAGGTGAGCAGCATGAAAATCCGCACCCTCCACATTCCAATGCGCATTACGTGTCTTCATATAGACAACATGTTCATCTGCTAAAAGTACATTTAGCAACTTGGCGACTTTTTTCAAGTCGGCATCTTTAATTCCAATTGAAGTTTTCATTCTGTATATTCTTTTGTTAACTATATGTTTTAATTGCTTGATTAAATTTACCGAAAAATGCGATAAAAACAAAAAATACAGAAGCCAGATTCGAACAAATCATCGCGCCTCCTATCGACATAAAAAAACGATCAAGCGTTTATTTAAGACATAATGTTGTATTTTTGCCGAAATATTTATTTTGAGGAAAAGCCCCAGACCAAATGGAAAAAAATACTTATTTTCACACATTCAAACAGGATATTTCAACAATAGAACTTCCGGCACGATTTACCTTTCCGTTTTGTTATGAGCCACACCCTCTTGCCGAGATGGCGGCACAGGAACTTCAACATTACATTGAAAAGCAGAACGAATGGACGCACAATTTTGGATTGGATAGCACTGGAGAAGGACTACCCATTGGAAAAATGTTTGGCGTTTTGGTTGTTAAAGCCCAAGATGAACAACTTGGATATCTCGCCGCTGTTTCCGGCAAGTTGGCTGGAAGCAATAAAAACCAGCATTTTGTACCACCAATTTTCGATATGCTAGAAGATAACAGCTTTTTTCTAAACGAAGAAGTACATCTCAATGCACTGAACCGAAAAATTGAAAACCTCGAAACAAGTGCCGAGCTGGAAGATGCCAAGCGTAACCTTGACCTGTTAAAAAGTGAATGGGGGAAGTCACTTAATGCGCTTAAATCGAAATTAAGAGTGCAAAAGAAGAACCGAAAAGAAACACGCACCCTATTAAAACCTAGTTTATCGGATGCAGATTATGCATTACTCATGGAAGATATGCAGCGCCAGAGTTTAAAAGACAAACAACAGCTTCAACGCTTTCAGTATGAAATGCATATCGCCATGAAACAAGAGAGCGATCACCTGCAAGAACTGCTATCGACAATTGCCTCCCTTAAAGAAGAGCGAAAAATACGCTCGGGCAACCTCCAAAAACAACTTTTTGAACAATACAATTTTCTTAATGCAAAAGGGCAACGCAAAAATGTCGTGGATGTGTTCCAAGAATTTGACAACACAACGCCCCCAGCTGGGTCAGGGGAATGTGCCGCACCTAAGCTTTTGCAATATGCCTATGAAAACAAGATGACACCGGTCGCATTAGCCGAATTTTGGTGGGGCTGTTCCCCTGCCTCCGAAATACGCAGACACAAAAACTACTACCCTGCCTGCCGCAAAAAATGTGAACCAATTTTAGGATATATGCTCGAAGGCATGGTCGTAGACCCTAATCCCATGCAGCAGGAAACTACCTTGGCGATAGAACTTCCTCAAATTTACGAAGATGAAGATATCATCATTATCAATAAACCAGCTGAATTTCTGTCTGTACCTGGCATATATGTAAAGGATTCAGTCTACAATCGCGTTCTCCAACGCTATCCTGAAGCAGGTCCGATTATTATCCACCGCTTGGATATGTCCACATCCGGCTTGCTGATAGTTGCCAAAAACAAAGCTTCCCATAAATTCATTCAAGATCAATTTATACAGCACACCATCAAGAAAACATATATCGCTCTGCTCGATGGCACTATTGAAGCGAATTCGGGCTTAATCGATCTACCACTGCGCGTTGACTTAGCAGATAGGCCCCGACAAATGGTCTGCTATACCTACGGCAAACCGGCACAGACAAAATGGGAAAAAATGGCCGTCGAAAATAATAAGACAAGAGTTAGATTCTATCCGCTGACAGGCCGAACCCACCAACTTCGCATGCATGCTGTGCACCCAAAGGGATTAAACACGCCTATCGTCGGAGACGATCTGTATGGCAGAAAAGCCAATAGACTACATTTGCACGCCGCTTCTATTACTTTTATTCACCCCAGTTCAAAGCAAGAAATGACCTTCGAAATTGACCCAGATTTTTAACAGTACTGACTATATCGTTACAAAAGTCAATAAATAAGACGGCAGAAAATCATCGCCAAGTCAAAATCCAGTATTAAAATTAGTGCCTTAAATCAATAATTCGATATAAACGATTAGTAAACAATATTTTACACCAAAAAAGCACGCAACTAGTTACTGCTATTATATTACAATAAAATTTTAATTATTCTTAATTTTTTATTTCCTTTGTTCACTGATTTTTTGATTTTAATACCTATAAAGTCAAAAATAAAGTTGGAACAAGAAAACAATTTTGAATTTTCAAGATTATAGCAATATAATGAGAGCTAACATAGACGCAAAGACCTTCATAACTAAACTCTTTTTTTCGATAACACTCGTGCTAACGGTATCTTTGGCCCTTGCCCAAAATAAAACTGTTACCGGTATCGTTAAAGATGCAAAGACCAAGAGTCCTATACCTTACGCGACCGTCGCTGTAGTAGGTGCTCCAGCTTCTGCCGGAACCACGACATCGACCAACGCCAATGGTGAATTTAAACTTGTCTTTCCAATATCTTATGTAAAAATTAGAGCAAGCTATATTGGGTACGATAGCAAAGACGCTTTTGTAACGAATGATGCAACGCAAACAAAAGAGATTTTAATGGATCAGCAGGACAATATGCTGGAAGAAGTTGTTGTCAAGGCCAAAAAGAAAAAATATAGCAACAAAGATAATCCTGCCGTTGCACTGATCCGAAAAGTCATTGAGAATAAGGAAAAAAATAGACTTGCAGGGCAGCAATATGCGCAATATGACCAGTATGAAAAAATGTCCTTAGGATTAAGTAATCTTTCGGAAAAATTTGTCAATAAAAAGATCTTCAAAAACTATCAATTTCTCTTTGAAACAGACGATTCGGCTAAAACGGCCAACAAATATGTCTTGCCAGCTTTCATCGAGGAAAAGATCTCAAAGGTCTATTATCGTAAAGATCCAAGCAAAACTAAACAGTATATTCTAGGGGATCAGCGCGCACAATTTGATCCTAAATTTATTGATAACGATGGTTTGTCAGCTTACTTCAATAAACTTTATGAACAAGTCGATATTTATGATAACAACATCTCCCTGGTTACTAATCAGTTTTTGAGTCCAATTGCCAATTCAGCCCCCACTTTTTATAAGTTTTTCATTACGGATACCATAAAGACTGTACAACCCTGGGTAGTCGAATTAAGCTTTTTTCCACGCAACAAAGCAGATATGTTGTTCAAAGGCCAACTCTATGTGACATTGGATGGCAATTATGCTGTTCAGGGCGCCAACATGACGGTTGCTGATGATATCAACTTAAATTTCGTGCGTGATCTTCAGATACAACTTAAATTTGAGAAAGATAGCAAAAGCCGCTTCTACTTAAAAACGAGTACACTGGGTATCGATTTTTCGTTAACGGAGAAGGGTATGGGAATCCGCGGCAGCCGGACAGTGGATTACAACAATTATAAAGTAGGCATACAACAACCTGACAGTATCTATGATGGTCCGTCAACGGTAATCGCCTATAATGTTGAAAACAAGAAAGCAACAAAGACTTTATTTGAAACACAGCGCCCACTTGCCCTGGCGCAAAACGAATTGAATATCTATCATAACATTGATACCTTACAAAAGATTCCTTCATTCCGTACATTCATGGACATCGCCGCGCTGGTACTTTCCGGTTACAAACAGGCGGGCCCGGTTGAAATCGGCCCTGTGAATACGTTCTATAGTTTCAATCCCGTAGAAGGTTTCCGTTTGCGTATCGGTGGCCGTACCACAGAATCGCTAAGCAAGCGTTTCTATGCGGAAACTTATGCTGCTTATGGGTTTAAAGACCAGAAATGGAAATATTTTTTCAGTGGAACCTATGCGTTCAATAACAAATCTGTCTACTCTTTTCCTATGCACTACATCAGGGCATCTTATAAAAAAGACACCAAAATCCCTGGGCAAAAGCTCGAGTTTATTCAAGAAGACAACTTTTTGCTCTCTTTCAAACGCGGGGATAATGATCGATATATCTATGAGACAAATTATGGTTTAGAGTACAAAAAAGAATTTTTAAATCACGTGGCAGTTGGAGCGGCTTTCAATATTAACAGACAAACGCCAGCCGGAAGCTTAACCTACCAAATGATTGATGCCAATAACGAGAGCAGATTATTTAACGAATTGAATTCAACAGAATTGTCCGTTAATTTCAGATATGCCCCTCACGAAGAGTTTTATCAAGGAAAGATTTATAGAACACCTATTTTCAATCAATACCCGATCTTTACATTCAACTATACCGCGGGAATTAAAGGCCTGGCTAAAGGTGAGTATAATTACCACAACTTCAATGTAAGCGCATTCAAGCGCTTCTATTTTAGTCAATTTGGATTTGCAGACGTCACAGCTGAGGGGAATTATATCGCAGGAAAAGAAATTCCATTCCCTTTCTTAACAATTCACCGCGCCAACCAGACTTATGCCTATCAATTGAATTCTTATAACCTGATGAACTTCCTTGAGTTTGTCAGTGACCATAACGCATCATTAAATGTACAGTACTACATGAATGGTTTTCTTTTGAATAAGATTCCGTTGATCAAAAGACTTAAATTACGCGAGGTATTCAGTTTCAAGGGGGTATATGGCGGATTGCGCAAAGAAAACAATCCTGACGACCCTAATTATGGTTCAAAAGTATTTACCTGGCAGCACAATTCGGATGGTGTACAAAGCTCTTACACCTTCGGATCACAACCTTATATGGAAGCCAGTATCGGTCTTTCCAACATTTTCAAAATATTGCGCGTAGACTACGTAAAACGGCTTAATTATCTTGATCATGTCGATGCACCTGCTTGGGGAATCCGTGCTCGTGTCAGATTTGACTTCTAATAGTTTACATAATCTATCGTACACAAAGAAGCCTTATCCATTTGCATGGACAAGGCTTCTTTTTTTGACCAAAGATTACATCACCTAAACCTAGCAGAACCGCCCCATTTCTCTATAAACGACGGGGTGAAGATTGGTACCCGCTCGGTAACGTATTCCAATACCGCATACCTATTCTACTGTTCACATTCCGAAATAGCCCCTAACCAGCCACTTTTTAATCAACACTAACAATAAAAAATCCCCCTTGCCTGTGACAACAAGGAGGACAAAATTAGAATATGACGAGGGTTAGTTTTTTTGTTTAAAGGCATCTAAGCCACCTTGAAGGAAAGCTTTATACTCCTCTACATCATAGTTGGCTCCACTTTGAGGCACCAGCTTTTTGCCCGTTGGATCAACAATTACATACAGCGGTTGCGAATTGCTATCGAATGTAGCTGCTTGAAAATCGCTGTTCTTCTTACCGATGGTATTAATTTTTTTACCACTGTATTTCGAAACAAATTGTTCGTTTGTAGCCAATGCTGTTTTATCGTCAACGAAAAGTTCGGCCATAACAAACTCTTCCTTCAACAATTTGCCCACCGCTTTGTCCGTCCAAACATTCGCTTCCATTTTACGACAATTGACACAGTTCCAACCCGTAAAATCAATTAATACCGGCTTATTTAATTCTTTAGCCGTCGCTAATGCCTGTTCATAATCATAATACGGATCAAAGCCCTTCGGGGTCCCCCTCTCATGAAAGATTTCAGCGTATTTTTTAATTTTCCCGTCCGAATGCGCAGCCGTCGTGCTTACACCAGAAGACAAATCAAAGTCTTGTGTCGCCGATGGTGGTAAAAAAGCAGAAATCGATTTTAAAGGCGCACCCCACAAACCTGGCACCATATACACCACAAAAGAAAATACAACAATAGCCAAAATAGTCCGCGGAACCGATAGGAATTTCAGATCACTGTCGTGGGAGAATTTGATCTTACCAATTAAATATAAGCCCATCAGCGCAAAGATAGCAATCCAGAGCGACAGAAACACCTCTCTATCCAACCAATTCCAGTGGTAAGCTAAATCGACATTGGATAAAAATTTTAACGCTAAAGCGAGTTCCAAAAACCCCAGCACCACTTTTACACTGTTCAACCAACCACCCGATTTCGGTAAGGATTTAAGCATAGAAGGAAACATGGCGAACAAACCAAACGGAATCGCCAAGGCAATAGAGAATCCCAGCATACCAATCGCTGGTCCTAGCCTTTCGCCCTTCGAGGCGGCCTCCACCAGCAGGGTGCCTATAATCGGTCCTGTACAGGAAAATGAGACCAGAGACAAGCTGAAAGCCATAAAGAATAAGCCCACTAAACCACCTTTGTCTGATTTTGCATCCATTTTATTGACAAACGAACTTGGTAATGTAATTTCAAATGCGCCAAAAAAAGAAGCCGCAAACCCTACCAATAGTACAAAGAAGATGAAATTGAAGATACCGTCGGTCGAAAGCGCATTGAGGGCATCTGAGCCAAATGAGATCGTGATGAGCATCCCCAAAGCCACATAGATCACTATAATAAACAAACCGTATAATAGGGCTTTACTGATCCCATTTGCACGACTTCCCGACTGTTTGGTAAAATAACTCACTGTCAAAGGCAGCATAGGAAAAATACACGGCATCAATAACGCCGCAAAACCGCCTACTAGTCCCGCTATGAAAATACTCCACAACGACTTTTTGCCTTCGGCAGCGGGCTTGGCCGCTGCTGCACCCTCCATTGTGGTCGGCTTATTTGCATCTGCCTGGACTGAAGCAGTATCCGGGGATTCTTCAAAAGATAATGAGTCGGGACTTATGCTGCCGTCCGTAAATTCGATTCCTTCCATCGAATTTGTTGTGTCAGACTGTGCAAACATACCAAGCGGCACAATCAGGAACAACAAGAGGATAAATAGTTTGAAATTGACTTTCATGTTGTATTATTCTTAGGTATTAAATTGGTTTTTCAGCAATGAAACCCGAGGAGCTAGAGACTCCCCGAGTTAACTATAAACATATGAAACTAAATCTTTTTTTAAGCACCAAATACTGGATTTGGCAATCTGCAGATTGGTTGAAAACCTGAAAAATCTATATCCGTAGAAAGGTATCCATCTTTTACAGGTTCCTCTTTCACTAAATCAGTACTGAGGTATTTTTTATTGTCATCACATAGCAGGGTCACGACAACTGCTTCATCGCCCAGCTCACGCTGTAATTTAATCGCTCCGATCACATTTGCACCTGAGGAGATTCCAACAGCCAGTCCCAATTGGCGCGATAACTTCTGCGCCATGATAATGGCATCGCCATCGTTGGCACAAACAACAGCATCAAGTTCATTTAGATCCACAATCGCTGGGATAAACTCATCCGAAATTCCCTGGATACGGTGCGATCCAACCTTATGCCCTGTGGTTAATGTCGGACTTTCTGCGGGCTCCAATGGATGAACGCGGACATTTGGATTGACCTTTCTTAAGCTACGGCCTACCCCCATAACCGTACCACCCGTTCCTACACCAGCAACGAAAGCATCCGCCACCAAGCCTTGCTCTTCCAGCTGCTTCACAATCTCGTAACCTGTGGTTTTCTCATGTGCCTCAGCATTATATTGATTTTCGAATTGTCTTGGCAGAAAAACTCCACCTTTTGAAGCAAGCTCCTCACTTAAACGGATACTACCTAAAAAGCCTCCTTCTTCTTTGCTTATCAGCTGAATATCGGCACCCATACTGCGGATAATATCAGTACGCTCCTTACTCAGCCAGTTTGGCATAATAATCTTTACTTGATGACCAAGCGCCTTACCGATTGCTGAAAACGCAATCCCGGTGTTCCCACTTGTCGCTTCAATCACCACATCACTGGGGCGGATTTGACAATTCATATACGCTTTATACAAAATATACAGCGCCATCCTATCCTTTATGCTGCCCGTTAGATTGTAGTTTTCACATTTTACGAAAATTCGCCCTGGTTTACCGCCATAAGTATACTGCAATTCCAACATAGGCGTATTACCTACCAATCTCCACAGATGTTTGAATCTCCTGTCCAACGTAGGCGACAAACACGCGCTTAATAATTCTTGTTCAGCCATTTTTAATAAATGATTATTGTGTTGCAAAATTGACTATTGACAAGATAATATTCAATATATAACTTTAATTTCGATAAAAATTAAGTAAAACTACATTGAGAACAGTAAATAATACAGAACAATAGTGTATTTTTACAGCAGTACCGAAAATATTCAGATTATGGAATTAGATGAAATCGATGTAAAATTATTACGTCTTCTACAACAGGATGCATCACTGAGCAACAAAGCGCTATCTTTTGAACTCAATAAATCTATCGCAGCCGTTCACGAACGCGTTCGAAAACTCAAGCGTTTAGGCTATATTAAGAAAACGGTCGCTATTTTAGACCGTCATAAGATTGGTATTGGGCTGATTTCATTTTCTCAGGTCTTTCTTAAAGCACATACATTTGAAGTGTTGAATGAATTCGAAAAAGAAGTAGCTAAATTTCCCGAGGTGATGGAATGCTACCAAATGGCGGGTTCTTACGACTTTATGTTGCGTATCGCCACCAAAGATATGGATGCCTACCATATTTTTTTGCGACATCGTCTGGCGGTATTACCTCAAGTGAACACCGTACAGACCTACTTTGTATTATCGGAAACTAAAAGCGAGACCGCTTATCCTCTTTAATCCTTGTAATAAAAATGAGGGAATATCGCTGTCATGTATCCCCATACGATGGCACATGACAGCGATGAAAAAATCATTAATCGAATAACAAAGTACCCGTTACATTCCAGCTACTAAAACTCGTTCCTTCAGGAGCTCCTTGTGGAATCTGTACCTGCATCGTGTGGTCGCCCGCTTTTAAATCGCCCAAGTCGATGTAAATGGGTGGCGTTAAGGTACCCGGACACCAATTGGAACGGCTCAGATCAGAGGAAGACAAGCCGGAAGCAAAATTGCCTGAAGCTGGATTAAACAATCGATAAGACCCGCAATCGTTGCGCCAAGGTGTATATTTAAAAAGCAGCGAATCGTTGAGGAAAATACGGTTTTCCTTAGGCACAAATTCATCACCGTTACCCCAGCCCCCATGACCAGTGGTAATATAGCGTAATTGCACATTTTTAGCATCTTGGTCCAAATGAAAGGATACTCTCAAGCCCTTCTCCTCATCGAACATAGATCCATACTCCTGACCTCCCATTTCCATGACATTGGTCGTCGTAAATAAAGACATCGTCTTTTTCAGATTGCCCTGTGACGCAGCATCGAAGCCAGGATGTATCGTCAACTCAACGCTCACTTCATGTCCCTCTTTATCATAGTTACCAATAAAGGCCCCCACATAAACCTCCTGTCCGCTCAGCATACCTGCTAATTCAGATACATCTTGACGGTACAGGACCGAGTCCTGCCAAACCTTATCCTTTAACTGAAGATAGTTAAATTGCTTAACACCAAAGGGTGTAAAGAAACGCATCAATTCCACAATGGGTTCAAACGAAGCTGTTTTCACAACACCTTGATAAGCTTTACCATTTCCATTCTCATACTTCGGCAGGGTGCCCACGCCATTTTTCATCCCATCCAAAAAGCTCTGCGCTTTATTGGTCGGGATGATAAAAACTGAACCGGTGCGATCATAGGCATCACCTTTTGATTGTTCCACCAACTGCACAAATACATTGTCACTGGTCTTTATTTTTGGGATTCTCACCTTTTTCACCAACACAGTTCCATTGGCAAAACGCAAAATAGAATCCGACTTTACATCATCTGAAAAACGTATGCGTTCCTTCCGAAAAACAGGTATTTGGACAAAACGATTCTTCCAGATCAGATCTTTATAAGCGAGTTCATCGTACAATTTTTCATTTCCTTTTAGCCGCAGTTGATCCGGTATCGTCTTTACTTTTTCCACTTTGGTGGCAAAAGTCCGTGTATTCCCATTACGGATTACCTCAAGTACCAAACCAAGGTTCTGACCAAGTTCCGTCGGCGCACCCTTTACCCCTAATTTATCCGTGTACCAAACTTCTATTTTATTGGAATTGATGCTGGTCTCAACTTTTTTGCACGGATAGCCCAAGATCGTTTTAGTCACGTCTGTCGTGTTAAATTTTTGCTTCGAAAGCGCGAGTGAATCTTTGGTTAAAATGATTGACCCGTCTTTGAGTTTAGCAATTTTAAGTAAGGCATTACCTCCGGAACGCTCAACGACAACCCGTTCGTAGGGTGCTTGCAACAGTCCCTGCATTTCTTTCTCTGAACTGACGAACGTCTCTTTCTCGTTTGCATAAACCAGAATGGCATTCTGATGGGCAGCTGCATTTCCATTGAAACTTTGGTTATATTGAATCACATAAGTCGGCCGCTTTTGTGCCCGTGATGTTAATGAAATACCTAAAATCGCGGCAAAAAGAATACTTTTCTTCATATCATGTGTGTTGGTTTAGACGCAAAAATAATAAAGGCTTTAGGAATTCCTAAAGCCTTTATTATTTTTGCTAAAACGTTTATTTGATCAGCCAGATATCCAAGAGATAGAAAACCGCAAAAATCACGGAGGCATAACCGTTGGTTGTCATAAAGTCCCGATTAACCCGACTTAAATTAGTCGATGAAAACAGGGTATGCTGGTAAATCAGCAAGGCACCGTAAAAGACCACCCCTAAATAATAAATCCAGCCCACGGGCATCAGAAATGCGGGTATTAAAATAAAAATAAAAGAAAACACATGTAGGCATTCCGAAACGCGCATGGCACCTTTCGTCCCTAACCAAACCGGTATAGAATTGAGCTGGTTTTCCCGATCAAACATTTCATCCTGCAGTGCATATATAATATCAAATCCACTTACCCAGGTCAGCACGGCAAAGCCATAAAGCACTGGCACTGTTGCAAACTGCCCGGTAATCACCATATAGGCGCCTATTGGCGCCAATCCCAGCCCAGCCCCCAACACAAGGTGACATAACGGTGTTATACGCTTCGTGTAAGAATAGAAAAGTACCACAAAAAGCGCTACTGGCGACAGCATAAAACAGAGAGAATTAATAAAATACGTCGCCCCTATAAAAATGAGGCAATTTACAAGTGTAAAGACCAGCGCATTATTCGCTGAAATCTTTCCTGAAGGAATATCACGCATGGCCGTCCTTGGATTTATCGCATCAATATCTCTATCCAGATAGCGATTGAACGCCATAGCGGCATTACGAGCCGTTACCATGCATACAAGCATCAGTACTAATAATTTCCACGAAAAGGCATATTCCGTTGTATGCAATGCCAAAAAAAAGCCGATAAAGGCAAATGGCAATGCAAATACACTGTGGGCGAATAAAACTAAAGACAAATATTTTTTCATCCGAACTTAAAATCTAGGCTGGAACTGTCCGTTTCCATCCAGCTCAGGAGGAACAAATCGGCTATTAACTTCAGCAATAGCGTCCAAAATAGGCTCATGTCCTATTTTCTTTTCCGCTGAGGTCAGGAAAATCTGTGGGACCTCCTCAAACCATTGTAGCAATGATTTTTTAAACTTCGCAACATTAGCATCGGATTTCACTGCCGATTGCTTGTCGGCCTTGGTGAAAACCAACATAAAAGGCAACCCGCATTCTCCAAGCCAATAGCAGAAATCCAGGTCGATCTTTTGTGGTTCATGCCGGCTATCCACCAACACGAAAACGCATTGCAAATTATCCCGATGAGTTAAGTATCTGCGGATGAACTTTTCCCATTCATTACGACTCGTCTTTGAGGCTTTGGCAAAACCATATCCTGGCAAATCCACCAGATACCACGTGTCGTCGATGATAAAATGATTGATCAACTGGGTCTTACCTGGCTTTTGAGAGGTTTTGGCAAGTCCTTTTTTGTTGGTCATCGCATTAATCAATGATGATTTACCGACATTCGAACGTCCGATAAAAGCATACTCCGGCAAAGTTGGTGCTGGTAACTTGTCAACTCTCGTGTTACTACACACGAATTCGGCTTTTTTCACTTCCATGGAGCAAAGGTACGTTAAATCAATCCCTTTGACAAGATTTGTACAGCTTCTATCCCATAAAAAAGCTTTATTTCCCATTTTGTAAGATGAGGAACAAAATGTGCGCAATTATTTCTAACTTTCCACTCAAGCAACTGTCTAAATGACTACGCCACTGCCAAAGCAGTCACATCGCAAGCGCAATATTTACCATCGTGCCAATACAAGAAGCCGGTATACGTGTAAGATTAAAAAAACGCTCAAAACAAATTTTTCTAAAGTGCTGTAACAATTCAGCGGAAAATGATACTAACCTATCAATAGCAATCAGTCATTAAGCGATAGCAAGCTTTATCAAACTTAACGTAAGAATTAAAATTAAACCTTCAATACATGTTACTCGAAATCAATCATGTCACCAAAGATTACGCCAATCACCGCGCATTGGACGATGTTTCCATTCAAATTCCCAAGGGAAAAATTTTTGGACTACTGGGGCCGAACGGTGCCGGAAAAACGTCACTAATCCGTATTATAAACCAAATTACAGCCCCCGATTCGGGTGAAATATTGTTTAATGGCGAGATTTTGGGCCCTAAGCATATTGCACAAATCGGTTATTTACCAGAAGAGCGCGGGTTATACAAAAAAATGAAAATTGGCGATCAAATGCTGTATTTGGCACAACTGAAAGGACTTTCAAAAAAAGAAGCACTGCTGCGCATTCAAAATTGGTGCGAACGTTTGGACATCACCTCCTGGTGGGACAAAAAAATAGAAGACCTCAGCAAGGGAATGCAGCAGAAAGTACAATTTGTTGCTACAGTCATCCATCAACCACAATTGATCATCCTGGATGAACCCTTTTCGGGATTCGACCCGGTCAATGCCAATATCATAAAAGAACAGATACTCCGTTTGAATCAAGAAGGTGCAACCATCATCTTCTCCACGCACCGAATGGAAACCGTAGAAGAACTCTGTGATAATATAGCCCTGATCAACCGATCAAAAAAAATATTGGATGGTGCTGTGCAAACCATTAAAAAAGAATACCGTAATCACACCTATAAACTAGAATATACAACAGCCGAAGATAATTTTCTTCTGTCCCATAACCCCCAGTTTGAAGTCATTGACACAAAAATTATCGACAAAACATATACAACTACAATTCAGTTAAATAACAATATTCATATCAATGAAGTGTTAATGCATTTAATACCCCGTATACAGCTCAATCAACTCATCGAAATCGTCCCCTCCATGGCCGATATTTTTATTCAAAAAGTTACCCAAGCCTCACCAATAGTCAACAATCATGCATAAAATACTATTAATTATCCAAAGAGAGTACCTGTCTAGAGTCAAGAAAAAATCCTTTATTGTCATGACCTTTGCCGTGCCACTATTTTTCTTCGCCCTATATGCAGGCATGTTTTATCTCACCAAAAAGAGCTTTAAAGATTCGCACAGCGAAGTCTTTGTCTTAGATGAACAAGGCGACTTTGCAAGCAAACTCCAAAATAATAAAAATGTAAGTTATACAGTTAGCACACTCAGTCTCCAAGCACAAAAAGCGCAGCTTGCCAAAAGTGAAGCAAAACAGTCGATTCTTTATATTCCCAAAGACATTTTATCCAGCCAAAAAGCGGAGCTTATTACGAGCGGAAAGACCAGTTTTGTCACACAGGAGATCATTACTGAGCAACTGGAAGAAATCATCCGTGAAAAGGAATATAAAGCCAGGGGTATCGACCTAAACATCATCCAATCGATTAAACCTAAAGTGGCCATTGATGCCAAAGAAATAACAGCCGACGGTGAAGAAAAGAACAGCAATACCGCCATCGCGATGGGTCTGGGCGTTGCTTTGGCTATCTTAGTCTATCTATCATTATTTCTATATGGAGCCCAGGTCATGCGAGGCATCATCGAAGAGAAAAGCAATCGCATCATCGAAGTTATTATTTCCTCTGTCAAACCCTTTCAGCTTATGATGGGCAAAATTGTCGGAATCGGTATGGTCGGCCTGACACAATTTGTCATGTGGCTGTTGCTTACGAGTGGCCTATTTATTACCGCAACGATCTTATTTGTCAATCCTCAGGACATGCAGGAGGTAGCGGCGAGCCAGCCTGGAGGAGGTAACATGAGCACTGTTTCAAAAGCAATGGCGCAAAATGGATCAGCGGCCATCCTTAGTTCGATACAAAGCTTTAACTTTACCGAAGTCATCATTTTTTTCTTTCTATTTTTTATCGCCGGTTATCTATTGTACAGTGCGATTTTCGCAGCTGCTGGTTCTGCTGTCGATAATGAAACCGAGGCCAATCAATTCTCTATGCCCATTACCATGCCGTTGTTATTAACGTACATCCTTTCTTTCGGCGTTATTATCAATGATCCCAATGGTCCAATTGCAACCTGGTTGAGCTTTATTCCGTTCACCTCACCTATCGCCATGCTGGTACGCATACCTTTCGGCGTCCCTTTATGGCAGATCCTCACTTCATTGGCACTGCTCATAGCAACATTCCTGTTGGTGACTTGGGTTGCTGCACGGATCTATCGCGTAGGCATCCTGATTTATGGTAAGAAGGCTAATCTAAAGGAAATTATCAAATGGTTTAATTACAAAAGTTAGCTGCGGACAGCAGCAGCTACATCGCGATAAATGCGACACAGGTATTGCCAAAGCTCAAAAAAGCCAAATTGCAAGCAATTTGGCTTTTTTGATAGTTTCACGCATTAGCTTCGATCCTATTGCGCACGATCAGCACCTCAGGATCGTTCAACTAGTATCTTAATTTCAATTTTTTAAATACAAAATGCCACAGCCATATCGGTCCAACCAATAAAAATTGGAGAAACTGCTGCCCGGTAATATTCCCTTTCTCCTTCCCCTTTCCGAGAAATAGAGCAATAATAGAAATTAGTGCAATGCCAAGACACACCCAAATGACCGCTGGTCCACCATCTCGCTGTACATGCTCCAATTGTACGATAAAATAGCTCATACCCCCAATTGTGAATAATATCGCATAAGATAAGGTTGCCGACAGCTTTAAATAATAATAAATGACAATAGCAATAAAGAAAGAGCCCCAGTTTAAAAAAGTATGCCAATTGAGTTTTACCAGGAATTCAAATTGCGGAAATGGAATCATCCAGATCGCACCCATGATTCCAAAAAATAATAACGGTAAAAAGATGGCCTGAATCAGACGGTTAGTCGGATCCTGAAAATTAGCATCCAGCTCCGCAAAATACTTATCTACGGGGCGTAAAGGTTCGGCTTCTTGCACTTTCTTCTTTTGTTTCATTTGGCAAATTTAACAAATATTGTGCTTGCCTTACCCCTGTACACTAATAATATTCGCTATTTTTAGGTCTGCCATAAGTCATGAAACACCTTCGTGCGCTACAGCCGCATAACGTAGCAGATTTAATTCAATTTTTCGGATAATAAAAAAGCTCCAATCAGCAGATTGGAGCTTTTTTATTCGCAGTGTTGCGCTTGACAGGTCTATTTTGCGTAAGACACCGATCTCGTCTCGCGGATAACAGTAACTTTAATTTGTCCCGGATAAGTCATTTCCGTTTGGATACGGTTGGAAATATCCGCGGCCAATATTTCCGATTGCGCATCAGATACTCTCTCACTTTCCACGATCACACGAAGCTCACGTCCAGCTTGTATCGCAAAAGTTTTTTCAACACCAGGGTAAGATAGCGCCAAATCTTCCAGCTCTTTTAGACGCTTAATATAGCTTTCTACCACTTCGCGGCGTGCACCTGGGCGTGCCCCAGAAATTGCATCACAAGCCTGAACGATCGGAGATATTAAGGCTGTCATTTCGATCTCATCGTGGTGAGCGCCGATGGCGTTACATACATCAGGATGTTCTTTGTATTTCTCAGCAAGTTGCATTCCCAAAATAGCGTGTGGCAACTCAGGATTATCATCAGGCACTTTACCGATATCATGTAGTAACCCTGCGCGCTTTGCGTGCTTAACATTCAGGCCAAGCTCTGCAGCCATTGTTGCCGCAAAATTAGCCACTTCACGAGAGTGTTGTAAAAGATTCTGTCCGTAAGACGAACGGTAACGCATACGTCCTACCATACGGATCAATTCGGGGTGCAAACCATGTATTCCTAAATCAATCGCTGTACGCTCGCCAATTTCTACAATCTCATCTTCAATTTGAGTCCGTGTTTTTGCGACCACTTCTTCAATGCGGGCTGGGTGAATACGACCATCGGTTACCAAACGGTGTAAGGCCAGACGCGCAATTTCGCGTCGTACCGGATCAAAACCAGAGAGAATAATTGCTTCCGGGGTATCATCTACGATAATTTCAACTCCTGTTGCAGCTTCTAGCGCACGAATATTACGTCCCTCACGACCAATAATACGGCCTTTGATTTCGTCATTTTCGATATTGAAAATTGAAACGGTATTTTCGATGGCCGATTCAGTAGCTGTACGTTGGATCGTTTGGATTACTACCTTCTTAGCCTCTTTAGTCGCCGTCAGTTTTGCCTCATCCACTATATCCTTGATTTGAATCATAGCTTGTGAACGCGCTTCTTCACGTAAAGAATCTACCAATTGGTTTCTCGCTTCGTCTGCAGTTACACCAGCGATGCTCTCCAGTTGCTTAATCTGCTGTAATTTTAAGGACTCTACTTCTTCGGATTTCTTTTCGTTCAACTCAACCAACTTATCCAATTGCTTTTTCTTTGTATCCACCTCTTGCTTATCGCGGTTGATGTTTTCCAGTTTTTGGTTAATTGACTGCTCTTTTTGTCTCAACGTATTTTCCTTTTGATTGATGGCATTGTTACGTTGGTTCACTTCTTTTTCGTGTTCAGATTTTAATTGAAGGAACTTTTCTTTAGCCTCCAACAGGCGTTTCTTCTTGATGAGTTCCCCTTCCTGCTCTGCATCTTTCAGTATGCTATTTACCTTATCTTTGGCTTCCTGTTCTTGTTTTTTAAACAACAGAACCAATAGATAACGACCTATAACAACACCAACAATCAGAGAAATTATGCTATAAATTGCGATGTCCATGTATGTATAATTGTATTATTTATGTTTGTTTTTATTAATTAAATCCTAATCTGTGTTCCAATTTCCATAAAATCATCATTCGTCCTTTTCAATCCTGAGAGTTGATCTAGCCAAAAGCTTACGAGCGCGATGCGCCCCTGAGGACTTCATGACAAAAAAAAACCGCAATTAAATTTAAACAGGTATCATGTATTATTAAACTTCGAGATTACATAATTAGGCTTAGATTGTGACCCAGATGGCTTTCGCAAAATGGCCTATATCTTTTTGCGCCTGTAATATTGAAGCGTTAAGTTTAAAATAGTGACAACCCGAATTTAATTGCGGCAAATTCGTCGTTTAAGCTCTAAATATAAAGAACGTAAATTTATTTTTTAAAGAAATCCGTCAACAACTGATCAAGTTCCTGCACTGAATTTTCCAAACCCACTTCGTGATTTTGGGACTGTCGCTCGGCATTGAGCATACGCGTCGCAAATTGCAATACACACATGGACAACAAATCCTGCTTATCTCGCACAGTATAGTTTTCCTGCAATTCCTTTATTTTTTCATTTATCAATTTCGCAGCATGTCGTATTACTTCCTCTTCCGCGCTCTCCACACGAAGCGGGTAAACACGATCTGCGATATTTATTTTTATGGAAATTTCTCCCATTTCTTTGAGCTTTTTAACGTTGTATTCGTTTGAATGAATCCGACTTCACGTATCCTTACTACTTCAGCAAACTAATACACTTGTCTATTTCCCGCACAAAATCGTTAATTTTTTGTTTTGTGTCAAGTATTTTTTCATTAATTGCATCTTTATCCGTTTCTGAATCTAAAGTACGGGCCACCGCCAGTGCTTTAACCTTCTCTTCCAACTGCTTGCTTTTATCGTTGCTCGCATCGAAAGCTACCTTTAAAGATTGTACCTCTAATTTAAGCAAATCATTTTCTTCTTGCAAGACTTCGCACAATTGAATTAAATTTTTCGTTTTCTCAACGATCAGATTCATTTGTGAAGACAATGTTGCCATATTATAAATTGAATATTACCAATTAATGTTGTATCTCGCATTAACCACGCACTTCCGCGCCTAGTTCCTTCTCAAAATTAACAATTAATTTTTGAACTATTGCATCAATTTGCTTATCATTCAGTGTTTTTTCTTCATCCTGTAAGATAAAGCTCAGAGCATAAGACTTTTTCCCTTCCGGAATTTTGTTACCTTTATACACATCAAACACATTTATAGCCTTCAAAAGCTTGCGCTCGGTTTTTTGAGCCACCAAATGTAACTTATCAAAACTTACATTTTCATCGATCAATAGCGACAAATCTCGGCGTACAGCCGGGAATTTCGAAACTTCTTTATACTGAATACTGTTTTTACGAATAATTTTCATTAAAACATCCCAGTCAAAGTCAGCAAAGAAAACTTGCCCCTCCACATCCGCTTTTTTCAAATCGTTCTGGGCTACCGCACCAAAAGAAACCAAGCATTTTTGGCCTTTCATATAGTCCAAGCCATAAGCAAAATGTGCGCTCGACGTATCTTGTATTTGAACACCTTCAATTTTCAGCCGTCTGATAAAGGTATCTACGGCTGCTTTGAGGTGATAGAAATTGACCGCATCTTTCTTGCTATTCCATTGCTCTGGCTCATTTTTGCCTGCCATCGCAAAAACAAGGTGCTGTGTTTCTTTATAACCTTCACCATCCAATGCATAGGTCTTACCGAACTCAAAGAACTTTAGATCAAAATTTCTGTGCTTCTGATTATATTCAATAGCATTCAGCATCGAAAAAACCATATTTTGACGCATCGTATCCAAATCCGAACTCAATGGGTTATACAGCTTAACCGCTGTATCACTATCATCGACAAAATCTAGCTTCGTCAATGAATTGGATAGGATCTCACGAAATCCATTAGCGATGAGCAGATCGGCCAATTGATTTAAGACAACTTCCTTATCAGGCTTTTCGACCGTATTCAAAGATGCCTTAATTTGCGACTTCAACTCAATGTTATTGTAGCCATAAATCCGTAATACCTCTTCGACAACATCCACTTCACGTGTTACGTCAACGCGATAAGCCGGTACCAGCACATCAAGGCCCTCTTCCGTTTCAGCAGCTACCTCAATGCCAAGTGCAACAATAATAGATTTAATTTCTTGCGTTGGAATCTCCTGCCCGATCAAACGAATCACGTTTGCATAGCTAACGTGGAACGAAAACGGTTTGACCTCGACGGGGTACTCATCTTTAAGCGTCGATGAAATTGTTCCACCCGCAATTTCCTGAATCAATAATGCCGCACGTTTCAACGCCTCAACCGTAATATTCGGATCAGTACCGCGTTCGAAACGGAACGAAGAATCTGTCTTTAAGCCATGCCTTTTGGAGGTCTTCCGTACAGAAACAGCATTGAAATAGGCCGATTCTAAAAATACATTGGTCGTTTCGGCTGATACACCTGAATGTGCGCCGCCAAAGACACCCGCAATACACATCGGTTTTTCCACATCCGCAATCACTACATCCTCTGCAGATAAGGTACGCTCAACACCGTCAAGCGTAACAAATTTTTCACCTTCTGTCGCCAGGCGAACAACAACTTTATTCCCTGCAATTTTATCGGCATCAAAAGCATGCATTGGCTGCCCTAAGTCGTGCAGGATATAATTCGTTACGTCGACAATAGTATTGATCGGACGTACACCGATCACATTTAATTTCTCTTTCAACCAATCTGGAGATTCGCCAACGCGAACACCAGTAATATTAATACCGCTGTAACGAGGGCAGGCCTGCGCATCTGCCACGACAACTGTCGTTCCCTCAGCCTTTCCGGCCGCAAATGCAGAAACATCTGCCTTTAAAACTTGCGTACGGAAATGCGCAGCAATATCTCTGGCAACCCCCAAATGCGAAGCTGCATCTGCACGATTTGGTGTTAAACCAATTTCGTAACGGTAATCATCCTGGACATTGAAGTGTTCTTTCACCAAAGTCCCTACAGCCACTTCAGCCGGCAACTCCACAATTCCTGCATGGGATGTTCCTAAACCAATTTCATCTTCCCCGCACAACATACCCTCGGAAACTTCGCCACGAATTTTGGATTTAGTAATTTTAAAAGGCTCCCCTGTCAATGGATGACACGTAGTACCTACCGTAGCAACAATAACTTTCAAGCCTGTGCGGCAGTTTGGAGCGCCGCACACAATGTGCAACAAGTCCGGTCCGCCGACATCAACCGTAGTTACGCGCAATTTATCTGCGTTAGGATGCTGTTCACAAGTTTTCACTTCACCAACCACCAAGCCATCTAATCCACCGGGGATACTCTGTACAACGTCCAAAGCCTCTACTTCCAATCCTGTATTGGTCAGAATTAAAGAGAGTTCTTCTGGAGTTGAATCTATATTAACATGTTGTTTTAACCAATTATATGAAATATTCATCTCGAATTTGATTTGATCCACAAACTTAGATAAATTTGCGTTTATATCCAACGTCAATTTACCGTTAAACGAATTTATAACCCAACGCAACAGGGGAAATACACACCTTTTTTTTAATCAAAATTCGATCATTTCCACCAAAATAATATGTAACTTTGTGCTTTAATTTGAAGAACGTTCAAAACAAACATTTATAATGATTCATTTCTTTGAGAACCCATCGAACACTGTATATGGTGTTCAAAGTGTAAACTCTTTATCACAAGAAGACATTACTAAACTCAACTGGCTATTCGGCAACGCCAAAAAACTAGACGACCAAAACCTTAACCATTACTTTGTAGGACCCCGCGCTGCGATGGTTACTCCTTGGAGTACCAATGCGGTAGAAATCACACAAAACATGGGTATTGACGGCATTGTTCGCATTGAAGAATTTCAGCCGGTGTCAGAAGATTTCATTGACTTCGATCCAATGATTTCCCAAAAGTTCAGCATGCTGACGCAGGATATGTATACTGTCAACATCACGCCAGAACCGATAGTGGAAATCAAAGACATCGATGCCTACAATAAAGCAGAAGGACTAGCCCTCAATGCCGAAGAGGTTGATTACCTTAATCAACTTTCGACCAAGTTAGGCCGCTTGCTCACAGATTCTGAAGTATTCGCCTTTTCACAAGCCAATTCTGAACACTGTAGACATAAGATTTTCAATGGTACCTTTATCATTGATGGCGAAGAACAACCGACTTCCCTGTTTAAATTGATCAAAAAGACGTCTGAGACTAATCCCAACGAGATTGTTTCGGCTTATAAAGATAACGTTGCTTTTGTTAAAGGTCCACGTGTGACACAGTTCGCTCCTAAATCTGCCGACAAACCTGATTTTTACGAAGAAAAACCTTTTGATTCGGTTTTATCTGTTAAAGCTGAAACGCACAATTTCCCCACTACTGTAGAGCCATTTTCCGGCGCAGCGACAGGATCGGGTGGCGAAATCCGGGATCGTATGGCGGGCGGCCAAGGTGCAATTCCATTGGCCGGTACAGCCGTATACATGACTGCTTATTCGCGATTGGAACAAAATAAATTGGACCTTCAGGCCGGAACTTTAACTGGCTCAGCAGAAGAACTCAACAAGACGCGTCCCTGGGAAAATGCGATGCAAGAGCGTCAATGGTTGTACCAAACCCCAGTTGACATCCTGATCAAAGCTTCCAACGGTGCTTCTGACTTCGGTAATAAGTTTGGTCAGCCCTTAATTACGGGTTCTGTATTGACCTTCGAGCATGAAGAGGATGGCCGTAAACTTGGTTACGACAAAGTCATTATGCAGGCCGGCGGTGTTGGCTATGGAAAAATGGATCAAGCGAAAAAACATACACCGAAAACCGGTGACAAAGTCGTTATCTTGGGCGGTGAAAATTACCGCATAGGAATGGGTGGAGCTGCTGTATCTTCTGCAGACACAGGGGCATTTGGTTCTGGAATTGAGCTTAATGCAATTCAGCGTTCCAATCCCGAAATGCAAAAACGTGCAGCGAATGCTGTTCGTGGATTAGTAGAGTCCGATCATAACCCCATTGTCTCTATCCACGATCATGGTGCAGGTGGTCACTTAAACTGTCTTTCCGAACTTGTTGAAGAGACCGGGGGGTTAATCGATCTGGATGCACTTCCTGTAGGCGACCCTACACTATCAGCAAAAGAAATTATTGGTAATGAATCGCAAGAACGTATGGGACTTGTGATCGCTAAAGATGATATTGACATCTTAAAACGTGTTGCCGATCGCGAACGCGCACCAATGTACACCGTGGGTGATGTTACTGGCGACCATCGTTTTACGTTCGAATCAAAAAGTACGGGTGAAAAACCAATGGATTATGCCCTTGAAGATTTCTTTGGCTCATCGCCAAAAACTTTCATGCACGATAAAACCGTAGTTCGTAACTACGCTGACCTTGCTTATGATGCAACCAACATTCCAAGTTACTTAAACCAAGTATTGCAATTAGAAGCTGTTGCTTCCAAAGATTGGTTAACCAACAAAGTCGACCGTTGTGTTGGTGGCCGTGTTGCCAAACAACAATGTGCTGGTCCATTGCAATTGCCGTTGAATAACGTTGGTGTAATGGCACTTGACTATAAAGGTAAAGAAGGTATTGCGACAACAATAGGTCACTCCCCTGTTGCTGCCTTAGTGGATCCGGCCGCAGCAAGCCGAACGGCTATTGCCGAATCGCTTTCCAATATTGTATTTGCTCCGATCAAAAATGGCCTTGCAGGAATCTCCCTATCGGCCAACTGGATGTGGGCAGCCAATAATGAAGGTGAAGACGCCCGCTTATACCAAGCTGTTAAAGCCTGCTCGGAATTTGCCATTGCGTTAGGGATTAATATCCCAACAGGAAAAGATTCCTTGTCGATGAAACAAAAATATCCAAACGGCGAAAACGTCATTGCCCCAGGCACTTTGATCATTTCTGCCGCAGGAAACTGTACTGATATCACCAAAGTGGTTGAACCTGTGCTGAACAAAACGGGTGGATCGATCTATTACATCAATTTATCAAAAGATCAGTTCAAATTGGGCGGGTCGTCATTTGGACAAATCATCAATAAATTGGGTACTGAGGTACCGACCATTCAGGATGCTGCTTATTTTAAAACAGCATTCAATACTGTACAGCAATTAATTCACGAAGGACAGATCGAAGCTGGTCACGATATCGGATCGGGTGGCTTAATTACCACCTTATTGGAAATGACCTTTGCCGATGTTAATCTTGGCGCCAACTATGACCTTTCAGCATTAAATGAATCTGATAGCGTAAAAGCCTTCTTTAATGAGAATATTGCACTTGTCCTGCAGGCGAAAGACGACGCTGCTTTTGAAGCGATTGTCAAGGAAGCTGCTGTGGACGCGGTTAAAATTGGTCAGGTGATCGAAGGTAATACGGTAACGATTAAAAATCAAGAAGCGGTATTTAGCTTTGATGTCGCAGCAACACGTGATGTATGGTCTACAACATCATTCCTTTTGGATTCAAAGCAATCTAAAAATGGAACAGCACAAGAACGCTTTGATAACTATAAAAAACAACCTTTAACTTTTTCTTTCCCAAGCCAATTCAAGGGTAAGAAACCAGTGATCGACAGCATTAAGGAACGTCCAAAAGCGGCCATTCTTCGTGAGAAAGGTTCCAACTCCGAACGCGAAATGGCTAACGCCATGTTCTTGGCAGGTTTTGATGTAAAAGATGTTCACATGACCGATTTGATCGCGGGTCGTGAGACATTGGAAGACATCCAATTTATTGGTGCTGTAGGTGGTTTCTCTAACTCCGACGTACTCGGATCAGCAAAAGGCTGGGCCGGAGCATTCCTTTACAATGAGAAAGCGAAAAAAGCGCTAACGGATTTCTTTGCTCGCCCAGACACGCTCTCTGTTGGTATATGTAACGGTTGCCAATTATTTATGGAACTCGAAATGATCAATCCTGAGCATGAAATACACGGAAAAATGGTGCACAACACTTCAGGCAAACATGAGTCAAACTTCGTTTCCGTAAAAGTACAAGAGAACAATTCTGTGATGTTATCGACGTTAGCCGGAAGTACTTTGGGTGTTTGGATCTCACATGGTGAGGGCAAATTCAACCTTCCATATGCTGAAGATCAATATAATATTGTCGCAAAATATGGATACGAACACTATCCGCACAACCCAAATGGTTCAGATTATAATACCGCAATGATCTGTGATAAGACTGGTCGCCACTTGGCTACTATGCCACATATTGAACGCTCGATTTTCCAATGGCATTGGGCAAATTACCCGAAAGGACGCCAAGATGAAGTTTCGCCTTGGATTGAAGCATTTGTCAATGCGCGCCAATGGATTGACACACATAGCAAATAGTCAAAAGAAAAAACTCCTTCACGTATCGAAGGAGTTTTTTCTTTTCATGCACCTGCTATTAGGGAAACAATATGCGAATGGCAAAGTCCCAGACTAAGGTGGTCAGCAATCCGGCGACGATACTAAAGCCGATGACTAGATTGACCAGTTTCGTATTTAAATGATATTGTTCGGCAATAATACCTGAAGTTACCAAAGTTGGCATGGCTGCTTCAAAAATGCTGATCCTTGCAATGGAACCTTTTACGCCCAACAATAAAGCAAATAAACAGACAAGCAGCGGTGCTAAAATCAGTTTATAGGTCATTGCTGTGCTAATCTGCGATACCTGCTGCTTCCAGCCATCAAACTTAAGCTGTAGACCAATAGAGAATAGTGCCAAGGGGCCCACTGTGGCAACGAGCTTATCGAAAAAAGGCTCGGCAATGGATAGATCAAAAAATTGAGATAGCAGCAAGGCGGCAGTACAACCTATTAAAGGCGGAAAGCTAACCAGCTTTCGGAGCATAAATTTAACATCAATAGTTTCCCCCTCATGTAGATTTGCCTTCAGCGCATTAATAATTCCTGCTGTAGAAAGCAGGATAAAGGTCGTTTGATCGCAAATAATCGCTATGGGTAACTGTGCCTCACCAAAATAAGCTATAATCAGGGGAAAACCGATAAAAGAGGTGTTACTATATCCTGCGGCCAGTTCCAAACTGCTGCGCGAACGTTGCTTATAGTTTTTACGTTTACAGTATAGCTCCATAAACAACCAGCTACCTGCCCAAACGAGTATGGCCGAAAATACAGGAAACAGCAATTGTGAAGACCATGCGATCTTTGGAATATATTTAAAAGATACTGCTGGCAATGCAAAATAAAGAATCCAGGTATTGATGCCCTTATGTGCTTCGGAATGAATTAAATTTGTTCTCCGCAACAACATGCCTGCCGCGATACAAAATGCAATCATTATAAAATTAACCATGTTTAATACCAATTTATCCGACACAAAGGTGCAATAGTACAACAGGCAAAAACATGTACAAATACATTATTTTTATGTATATTTAGCGATGCACAGACCCAAAAAGTAATGCGTAAAAAACAGTTTGAACCGCTACGGATCAGTGAATTTATCGAGGATAGCTTTCACCTGCCACCGCACGAACAGAATTACTATGAACTCGTTTATATTCGTTCGGGTAAAGGAACACATGTGATTAATAAATTTGAACTGAATTATGAGCGTGGCGATATCTTCCTGATTAGTCCATCAGACATGCATTATTTTAAAATTGAGAAAAAGACACATTTCTTATTTATTTTGTTTACAGACGGCTACTTCCTGCAGAACAAACGGAACCAAAAGCTTTATTCATGGGTCATGGAGCTGATGAACGATAAAGGCCTCAAGGAGCGCAAATTGAATATTGACGAACATTATCGCCTGATTTTTTCGCATGTACTGGAAGCTGTCCGGCTATATACTTATACGGCAATTAGCCAGCATTCTGATTGGCTATTTGACCAACTCATTGCCATATTCGGGCTTTATAAAGAGATATCAGAGGCACAACGTTTGCCCCAGCAGCATGAATTATATAGTGATCGATCAATTTCCGCCTACATCCATCGCTATATCTTTTCACCTGAAAAACTCAAAGTCAGTATCCTGGCTCAGAAATTCAATATCGCTCCATCCTATTTTGGTATCTATTTTAAGAAAAACTTTGGCACAAGCTTAAGGTCATATATCAATACCTATCGAATTGAGCTCATCGAAAATCGACTGAAATCAAAGGATTACACGCTGAAGCAAATTGCGGCAGAACTCGGATTTACAGACGAAAGCCATCTTTCACATTTCTACAAACGTGCCAAAGGATTCAGTCCGTTATATTACCGAACCCAGCTGATTAAATCGAGTCCTTAAAGCAAAAGATTGAATACATCCGTCAACAGAAAGTCAATGGATTCAATTAACTTTTGGGCGGCACCACACTGTAGAACTTCAAACCCTCCGCTTCAAATTTTTTGTATAATATGAGTAATACATCATTTTTAAAGGCTGAAGTATTGCCCGTAGAGTTTACCCAGCCGGACACGCTCAGATAAATCATCTCTTCACTGATATCCTGTATACTGATGCCGCTGTCTCTATCTTTGATAAAATGAGCGCTACTTTCCATCGCGTCCTTAATCCATTGTTTGGCTTGATCCAAATCTGCTTTCCGATCGATGTGGAGCACAAAACTTGTCTTGCTGTATTCTTGGGATAAGGTCCAGTTGACAAGCCTTCCTGAAAGTAAATCACCATTTGGAATAATAACATCAGCACCATCACCCGTTTTTAAAACGCTGGCACGTATACCGATTTCCTTAACACGCCCTTTTTTATCGGCAAGCTCAATTTGATCCCCCACCCGAAAGGGCTTGTCGAAAACCAAAATAATACCTGACACAAAATTATTGATGATATTCTGCATCCCCAGACCGACACCAACACTCAGCGCTCCAATGACAACGGTCAATTTATCCAAACTCATACCCAGCGCAGAAACCGCCATAAAAAAACCAATTAGAATAATTGCCAACCGAAATAGCGGAAATAGCGTCATCTTCTGATTATAGGCCTGGCTAATTTGGCCGTCTTCGCCTCCAAGTACGATTAAACTAATATTTTTTTGAAACCACTGCGCAACTAAAAGCAGTAAGATAGCCACAACAAGATTACCCAATGTGAACGATATACTACCAATACTGCGAACTTTACCAAAAAAGACTTCACTAACGGCCAATAATGTTTCAATAAACTGCAGATTATTGGCTAGCACGATGATTGCTAAAAGTATACAAACGACCCGAAGAAACTGAGTGATGATCACCAACGTGCGCTGCTCATTGAATCGCATCCAGAACCCCAACGTGAGGCGATCCTTTTTAAACTGATTACGGACATCAGCCTTAATCATGTCTGCGAAATATTGTAATGTAAACGACTGCACCAAACCGACGGCACAGGCTATACTGAAACTCCGAGAGTACTCGACATGACCAATAACATTCAATGTTATTGCCGTAATATTTAAAATAGCGAAAATGACATAGATAAAATTGCTGATGTATCCCGGACTTTGCGCATTTTTTATGCGCCGTTTTGTATAACTGACGAGCCCAAGAGCAATCAGATTAAAAACAATGCAAATGATCCTCGGGAAGAGATCATCACTTACAATTATATTGACAAAAATATCAAGTACATAGAATACAATGAGAATAATGGCTATTTTACGCTGTAGCCCTGTCATACGCTGTCTTAATAAAAACATAAAGATCAACAGGATGATCAACTGGGAAGCCTGCAAAATAAAACTCGGCGTAAAAAAGTTTACAAAAGGCAACAAAGTCAGTAGAAAAATGATTGTCTTCCCGACAATAGCATCAATAGCAAGTTGATGTTCAGGATCATATTGTCTAAGAATATAGGACACCCGTGCTATCCAATAGCAATAGCCCAAACCCAGTATAATGAGCAGGATACGGCTTGCCCAGTCTGTCCTATTGACATATTTATCGATCGAACTATTATTGCTGTAATTTGTACGGATATTATTAATTAGCACATCCTTTGAAATTGCAGTCGTATTCGCTTTCCAGATTGAACGCTTGCCTGCTACCGTATCTACCCGCTTAATATCCCCTTTTAGCGCATCAACATCATCTAATCGAACCAAATGCCGTTGATTCTTTACAATCAGTTCATCGATGGTCCGATTGATCTGCTCTAGGGAGTCCATCTTAACCGCAAGTTTAGCCTGTGCGTTATCGAGGTACTGGTATGCACGGCTATGGTTGTTGGCATTGATATTGTATTGGCTGATCAGGTTTCTGATTTGATCTTGCGCACCGTTGAGACTAGTTGAATAATTACTGATACTGCCTTTAATGGACTTCAGCTGGCGGATCTCTTCTTGAATACTATTTTTTATTGCAGCAATACTATCTTTCGCTGATCCCGCAACTGTACTCATGTAAGCGTTAGACTTTTCATTCAACTGCGCGACAAATTCGGCTAACGACGATGTGCGGATGTTAGCTAGAAAAGTCAGGTTAACCTTCTTCAAGTCATTGCGCAACGAATCGCTTCCGACACGGGTTGAATCCGAACTGGGCCGTCTATTTTGGTTGGCGTGCGACGTCCGGTCGATACTCAAAGTTCGCCTTAATTGAACCGAATCTTGCGCAGAGACGTACAACTGAAAAGCCAACAGGCTGACAACAAAAACTAAATGCTTAAAAATCCCCAATTTCATACTGCTTACTTTATTATCGCTTTTTTCGCTCCGATCCATAAGCCAAGTGCCCCACACGCAGCTGGAAAATCCAAAAAATGACCTGACCCGCTTTTTCGACAAAAATAGCGTATATAACACTAAAATCGAATAGCCTCTGATAATTTAAGTTCTTCCAAACGATTCAATTTATCATCACGATAAAATAAATTCATTGTTTCAAATGGAATTATCTTCAAATCTTTATTGACAATATGCACACAGGATTTTTTGACAGCGCGAACGTCAAAATCGTAAGCATCCATAAAATTCATGATGATGATGCGAAAAAGGTTATCGTAGTAGAGATCGGGAGCACAAACCTCTGGCAGACAGCAAAGCAGCTGATTAACTTTTGGTTTGACGCTGTCTACGGAAATTCCTGTACTAAAAATATCGAGCAACTGCATCTGTACCCCCTTGTCCTGCTCATAGACAATGGTGTTGCGCGACTGATTATTCAACAGCAGAGCAGGATCAATATGTCGGGTTAACGGTATCCGTTCATCCCCTATCTTCAATATATAGCCCATAGCCAACGCATCTGGATTGCAAGGTACAGGGATAATATCGTGAGGATCCAACAATGGACACTGATTCAATATTTCTTGACGTACTTCAGTAAGCGTCATTTTATGATGATGCGCATCGGTCGCATTTCTACCCGCAATTTCTACCGGCTGGAAAGTTACCCCCCTAACGCATTGCTGTTTTAAGGCATAATCCAATATTTCTCCTATTTCATCATCGTTGGTTCCTTTTTCCAAGACGACGACCAAGGTTGTACTTAAATTGAGTGCATTTAATTTTTCAATAGCCTTTTTTCGAATATCCGAAAGATCTTTGCCCCGGAATTTCTCAAGCACTGATGGGCGAAAGGAATCGAACTGAAGATAGATTTCAAATTCAGGCGCATAGGTGGCAAGTTGCTCCGCAAAACCGGGATCATTGGCAATCCGGATACCATTCGTATTGAGCATCAGATGCTTGATGGGTTTCGTTTTAGCGATATCTAAAATCTTAAAAAAATCAGGGTGAATGGTTGGTTCCCCGCCGCTGATCTGAACCACATCTGGTTCGCCTTCACTTGCTACAATTTTATCCAACATACGCTCAATCTCCTCCAGTGATCGATGCCGTCCATAATGGGGAGAAGACATGGCGTAACAGGTGGGACAGGTCAAATTGCAGCGATCGGTCACCTCAATGATCGACAGGCAACTGTGCTGCTCATGATCGACACATAGGCCACAATCGTAAGGGCACCCATAATGTACTTCATTGTCAAATTTCAAAGGTGTCTCCGAAGCCTTATTATAATTTCGAATATTTTTATAATAGTCCACATCGGTAGCAATCAGCGTTTTGAAAAATCCGTGTTCAGGACAGGTTTTTGTCATAAAAACCTGTTCATCCTCAATAATAATCTTTGCACCAACACGCGAAAGGCATGTTGGACATAAGCTGATGGTGTAATCGTAGTATGTATAGTTTCTAACGGGCATAAAGCTAATCTCTAGTTCATAAAGGTAAGTCCACAGGCAAGTCCCCCTGCCAACATTGCTCCGATTCCGCCCAACAATACTTTAAGCCAGGGATTAACATTGAATTTTGATTCTTTATTTCCAGCTTTAATAATCGAGCCGATAATAATAACCAAAAGTGCAATACCGATCACAATAGCCCCTACAGTAAGTAGAAAAAGTCCCAACATTGCCGTACTTTCCGATCCAAATGATCCTTCAAGCAAATACATAATTCCTATTTTTTGATGAAACGTTCACTTTTTAATAAATAAATATAATAAATTATCACCACGATGCACGTAATTTGTATGGTACTAAGGCCGAAAAGAATAATCGCCCGCGGTTTTATAAAATCCAACACAAAACGAAAGCTAAAATAACTGAGCATAAAAAGCTGAAATAATACCCCTTTATGATAATTGTAGCGTGTTTTAAAGTATTGGAGCGCTGTAAATAAAAGAAGTAGATATGCAATTTCATACAGGGCCACAGGATGCCGTTTATAAGCATCACCGAGATGCATCCCAAGCGGGCATTCGGTAGGTAGGCCATAGGTTTGTTCAAAGACTCCTGTATAAAAGCAACCAACTCTACCAATTGCGATGGCGACAATCAGAGGGAATACCATCAGATCGCCCGTGCTCTCTTTTTTTCCCATGAGCTTTTTCATCCCTTCCACCGCAACCAAACCTCCCGCCAAACCACCGATTATCGTATTGTTCACCCAGATGTAAGCCCATTTATGTGTCGCACTGAGCAATTCAGCCGGGCGCTCGAGGGAACCGATAAGATGTGACCCGATGAGCGCGCCCACTCCTGCTGCGATGACAATAAGCAGTGAATTGCTATGCCCCAGGCTTTCCTGATCCTTCCATTTGAGCAACTGATAATAGCGCATACCAATAAACATGCCCAGCCCTTCCATAAAAGGATGTAGGAGAAATGTTTTTCCAAACAGATCGATCGTTACTGGAAATTCGATTGTTATTAGCATAAACAAGTATACAAAAGACAATCAATAAAATGATGAACAAAAGTTTCTCCACATAGGACAAAACTCTTAAAACCAAAAAGCCAGTCTGAAGAACAGACTGGCTTTTAAATAAATATTTTAAAAATGGGAGCTTATAGCTGATTGCTATACACAAATCGGATTTCCTCACGTAGGTTATAACGCGAGGCCATCACTTCGCCATAAGCACCTGCAGAACGAATGGCAATTAAGTCGCCACGTTTTGAAACGGGAAGTGGCACTTCCTTACCAAAGCAATCGGACGATTCACAGATCGGTCCAACAACATCGTAGTTAATGTATTCGGCAGTGTCTGTCGCACTGATATTTTCAATTTTATGATAGGCCTGATACAAGGCCGGGCGCATCAATTCCGTCATTCCCGCATCCAATACCAGAAAGTTTTTCTTCACACCGTTTTTGACATATAGCACGCGGCTAACGAGGCTTCCACACTGCGCGACCAAAGCTCTTCCCAACTCAAAATGCACTTCCTGCTGTGGCGTACGCTCCAGGAAGCGGTCGAAAATATCAAAATAGGCTTCAAAATCAGGAATTGCATTTCCATCAGGATTTTTATAATCAATCCCCAGTCCACCGCCAACATTCAATACACGGATTTGTGTACCACGCTCCTCAAACCAGTTTTTCCACTCATTGACCTTCACACATAGACTTTTGAATACCGTCATATCCGTAATCTGCGAACCTACATGAAAATGCAAGCCTACCAATTCGATGCATTCGCATCTTTTAAGCACAGCGGCACATTTCTCCAAATCTGCATTGGGTACGCCGAATTTGTTTTCATCAAGCCCCGTGGTGATATAATGGTGGGTGTGTGCATCCACATTTGGGTTGATCCGTAAAGCCACATTTGCTTTTACACCTTTCTTTGAGGCAAGCTCATTGATGACCTCAAGCTCCTGAATGGATTCCACATTAAAAGCAAAAATATTTTGATCGAGCGCATAATTGATTTCCTTATCAGATTTACCAACTCCTGCAAAAGTGACTTTCTTGGAATCAAAGCCGCATTCAATGGCTTTCTTTACCTCATTGCCACTCACACAATCCGCACCAAAGCCGACCGCTTGAATCGCCTTCAATAACTCGTCATTAAAATTGGCCTTTAATGCATAGTGAACATGAAATCCCCGTTTGTGGGACGCAGCATGCGCAGCCTCCAAGGTCTTGCTTAACACATTCAGATCATAATAATAAAACGGCGTTTCATTCTCTGCAAACTTCGCCGCGATACCTGTATTTATCATATAAAAACCTACTTCTTAAAATAAACGATTGTGCAATGAACGTAATGCTTCTGTTTTATGATCTGAATTCAATAGAATCGACACGTTAAAGTCTGAACCACCGTAAGAAATCATACGAACTGGAAGGTGTTTTACAGCGTCAAGTACACGAGCAGCATAACCGTGGCTATTCAAACCAAAATCGCCTACAACGCATACAATGGTCTGATCACCATCCACTGTGACCGAGCCAAAATCTTCCACTTCTTTAATAATATCAGCCAGGTTTGTGGTATCATCAATCGTCAACGATACCGCCACTTCCGACGTTGTGATCATATCGATTGGAGTTTTGTAACGCTCGAATATTTCAAAAACGCGACGTAAGAAGCCATAAGCAAGGAGCATACGCGAGGAATGGATATGGATTGCCGTGATACCATCCTTCGCGGCGATGGCACGGATACAGCCTTTCTGAGCACCATCTTTACTGATCAATGTACCCTTAGCATTCGGTTCCATGGTATTCAACAACCGTACAGGGACATTATATTTTTGCGCTGGGAATACCGATTGCGGATGTAAAATTTTAGCCCCGAAATAAGCCAGCTCGGCAGCCTCATCAAAACTCAGGTGTGCAATCGGTGTTGTACCTTTCACGACACGTGGATCATTGTTGTGCATGCCATCGATATCTGTCCAGATCTGAACCTCATCAGCGCGGATCGCAGCCCCGATCAAAGATGCTGTATAATCCGACCCACCACGGCGCAAATTATCGATTTCGCCGAAAGAGTTTCTACAAATAAATCCCTGAGTGATAAATAATGTATTTGCTGGGCTCTGTGTCAGAATATGGCTCAGCTTTTCGCCGATATACTCGACCATAGGCTCGTTGTCCTCATCGATTTTCATAAAATCTAAAGCCGGTAACAACACGGATTTGATACCAATTTCATTCAAGTAAAAATGCCATAAAGCGGTCGACATTAATTCGCCCTGTGCTAGAATAACTTTTTCTTCGATAGGAGTAAATAATTCATTGGCTAAGGTAGAAATCAGATTAAAATGGTAATCGATCAATTCTTTACCATTTTTGTACCCCTGCTCAGTACTGAAAAGTTCTTTAATAAGGTCTTCGTACTTATCCTTATGCTTCTTGACCAAATCTTTAGCTTCGTCCTTCTTACCTGCTGTGTAAGCTTGACCTATTTCAACCAAAGCATTTGTCGTTCCAGCAACTGCGGACAATACGACGATCTGACGTTCAGCAGGGTTTACAATATCCAACAACCCTTTGATACGTGCTGCACTTCCCACGGAAGTACCACCAAATTTTAAAACTTTCATACTGAAGTTACAATTATTAAATTTCTGTGTGCCAATATAGGCAATTCATGAATTTATATTAAAAAAAATGCGGCACAAAATCATGAAAGTTTTGTGCCGCATATCTTATATGTTATGCGGAAGAATTACTTCTTCAAGTTTTCGATCAGTAGACCGGCCAATTCTTCGCCGATTCTTTCTTGAGCTTCATTGGTTGCCGCCCCAATGTGTGGCGTCAACGAAATTTTTGGATGTTTTAAGATCTCTTCGCGTGGAGTAGGTTCATTATCGAATACATCTAAACCAGCGAATGCAACTTTACCCGAATCCAATGCTTTCACTAATTCCAACTCATCAATAACGCCGCCTCTCGAAGCATTAACCAAGCCAACACCATCTTTCAATAATGGGAACTCTGCAGCTCCGATAGCTGGTTTATCCAAAAATGGAACGTGTAAAGAGATAAAATCTGAAACTTTAAATAAGTTGTCCATCTCCACTTGTTGAATAGGTACCTCAACTTGAATACCACCTGAAAGTGTTATGGTCAATGTTTTTGGTCCTTCGAACAAATCCGTGTAAACCACATCCATCCCCAGACCAATGGCGATTTTGGCAACTTCTCGACCGATACGACCAAATCCAACGATACCGATCGTTTTACCACGAAGCTCAGTACCAGCTCCATAAGCTTTTTTAAGGGCGCCAAATTTTGTATTACCCTCAACAGGCATTTTTCTATTAGAATCGTATAAGAAACGTACACCATTCAATAGGTGAGCAAAAACCAGCTCAGCAACTGATAAAGAAGATGCTGCAGGGGTATTGACAACAGCAATCCCTTTTGAACGGGCATAGTCTACATCAATATTATCCATGCCTACTCCACCACGGCCGATAACTTTCAAGTTAGGGCAGCCATCAATCAGGGCCTGACGTACTTTAGTTGCACTACGTACCGTGATTGCATCATAAGCAAGGAGCTTTTCTGGAAGCTCTTCTTGCGGAATATGAGTTGTATCTACACTATGACCTGCATCTTCCAACATTTTCTTTCCTAGTGGATCGATACCGTCATTCGCTAATATTTTCATCTTTATAATTCGTTTTTAAAAGTATCAGTAACATTCAACTTATCCGAAGACCTATCACGTGAAAAGATCTGACCTCGTTAATTCTTCATCTAAAAATCATGGTTTGTTTGCCACGATTTCAATTTCGGCGACATCCATGAGGCCTTAGGCCGTATGCGTGTCTTCAAATTCTTTCATCGCATCAATCAGTGCGTTTACACTACTTAATGGCAGCGCATTGTAGATAGAAGCTCTAAATCCACCTACGGAACGGTGACCTTTGATTCCGATCAAATTACGCTCTTTTGCCAAAGCCAAAAATTCAGCTTCCAACTCTGGTGTATCCATTACAAAAGTAACATTCATGCGTGAACGATCTTCAACAGCTGCAGTACCTTTGAACAATGGGTTACGGTCGATTTCATCGTATAAAGCACGTGCTTTGATGATATTCTCTTGTTCCAATACAGGCACACCACCTTTTGCTTTTAACCAGCGTAGGTTCAACATCGAAACAAAGATGGAGTATACAGGCGGTGTATTATACATTGAACCACCAGCTATCTGCAATTGATAATCCAACATCGATGGAAGAACACGTCCTGACTTACCTAGAATATCATCTTTGACAATGACAAGTGTAACGCCAGCAGGCCCCATATTTTTTTGCGCTCCTGCATAGATCAAATCGTAATCTGCAACGTTGATTTCCCGTGAGAAAATATCTGAAGACATATCCACCACTACTGGCAACGTCGTAGCAGGCTTTTCAAAGACTTCAGTACCATAAATAGTATTGTTAGCTGTATAATGAAAATATGCAGCATCTGTTGGGATGGTATATCCCTTAGGGATGTAGGAATAATTTTTATCAATCGACGAAGCGACAACATCTACTGTACCGAATTTTTTAGCTTCTTTTAATGCTTTTGTCGCCCACACACCAGTATCCAAATAAGCAGCCTTACCTCCTTCAGGTAAAAGATTCAAAGGTGCCATCGCAAACTGCAAGCTGGCGCCACCCTGAAGGAAAAGAATCGAATATCCTTGCGGTACTGCCAATAACTCTCTTACTAATTGTGTTGCTTCATCGATCACTGCTTCAAACTCTTTGGAACGGTGAGAGATCTCTAAAATTGATAAACCTGTGTTGTTAAAATCAATTACAGCTTCTGAGGCTTGTTGAAATACTTCCTTTGGCAGAATACATGGACCTGCTCCAAAATTATGTTTCATTGATGTTATAGTTTGTTTGATTGCTTTTTTTTAACCCTAGTAAAGCAACCTGTTGTTTTAAAAACCAAAGTTAAAATAAAATTATATATTTTTCAACTAATCTGTTTTTTTATTGAAATTTTAAAAAATTACAAATGATTTCAATAAAAAGATCGCACAAAAAACACCAGATCTAGTACGAAAAACATCAGATAAGCAGTACGCGCCAGGCCATATCTAACTGATTATCTTGCAAATAATACTTTGCTTTTAACTGTAGATGGGTATTGCGGGCGGATTGATCGCCAATAAAGGCATTTAACAATTCGTAAATTTCGGGAAGGCTCGTGATCTCATCGACTTCCTGAGGCGTCGGTAAACGTTCGATCTGAGCTAACTTAATCTTATCATTTTCAGTAAAAATATTCGATTCCCTTACAAAAACCGGCAGTTGATTGTAATCCATAAAAAAGCAGAAATTTTATACTAATTTCTGCTTAATATCTCAAAAAAGAAAATGCTTAAATTTTTTCAATCATCCGATCTGCAAATTCACTTGTTTTGACTAATGTGGCATCATCCATCAAATTATAAAAATCTATCGTCACCATCTTGGCCATTATCGTCTCGCCCAAGGCCCTAACAATGGCGTCCGCAGCCTCATTCCAACCCAGGTATTGCAACAGCATGACACCGCTCAAAATCACCGATGAGGGGTTCATGGTATCGGTATTGGCAAATCTTGGCGCAGTACCATGGGTCGCTTCAAAAACGGCATGCCCAGTCTTAAAATTAATATTTGCCCCGGGGGCTATACCTATCCCCCCTACCATTGCTGCCAAAGCATCTGAAATATAATCACCATTCAGATTTAAGGTAGCGACCACCGAAAAATCACGTGGATTGAGCAGAATTTGCTGTAAAAAATTATCCGCGATGATATCTTTAATTAAAATTTTTCCCGATTCAAGGGCATCTTTCTGTTCTTGATTGGCAACCTCCTCACCCTTATCAGCCTTTGTGCGCTCCCATTGCCCCCAGGTATAGGTATGATCGGAAAATTCCTTCTCAGCAACATCATAGCCCCATAACTTAAATGCCCCCTCGGTAAACTTCATGATATTCCCTTTGTGAACGATCGTCACGGAAGGTAAACTTTGATGAATAGCGTGTGCTATAGCTGCGCGAACCAATCGCTTAGACCCTTCCTCAGAAACTAATTTAACGCCGACTCCTGTTGTCGCCGAAAATCCATAGTCGATCTCAAGCTCATCGTGCAAAAAATCCTGAAGTTTATTCGCTTCAGCTGTACCCGCCTGAAATTCTATTCCTGCATAAATATCCTCCGTATTTTCCCGAAAGATAACCATATCCACATATTCCGGATGTTTAACAGGTGAAGGAACTCCTCTAAACCATTTGGTAGGACGCTGACAAACATACAGATCCAGATCCTTGCGCAATGCAACATTTAACGAACGAATACCGCCCCCAACCGGTGTTGTTAACGGTCCTTTGATGCCAACCAGATATTCTTTCAATATATTCAACGTTTCTTTTGGTAGCCATTCACCCGTTTCTTTGAAGGCCTTTTCTCCTGCCAACACCTCTTTCCATGTTATTTTACGCTGTCCACCATACTCTTTTTCTACCGCCTTATCGAACACACGAACGGCCGCATGCCAAAGGTCAGGACCTATACCGTCACCAATAATAAAAGGAATTGTTGGGAAATCTGGCACCTGCAAGACGCCTTCGCTTGACATTGTAATCTTATTTGACATAACCTTCAATTTTAACGGACAAATTACTATCCCTTGTTAAACATATTTCCAATTTCTTTGCTAATCTTTCTAAAGATTGGAGCAGCTTCTACATCTTCATACTCATCGATGTGTGCATTTTCAATTCTACTAGGGAACACCAAAACAAGATTTTCGTTTGCATATATCCGATCTAATTTCTTTGCTACGCCATCCAATGAATCGCGATAAGAAACTTCACCATTTCTGGCAGAAACGAAAATGATCATCGCCCCTTCTTCCTTAAACGCTTTAAGCCCCTGCAAATTGTCCCAGGCATTGTAATGTTTAAAAGTAACGGGAACAGAATTTTTCAACTCGACAAGATATTCTTCAATCGCGGCAGCAGAGCGCTCATCGACAACAAAAGTGATGGGAATGGACAATTCCTGAGCAAGCTTGACAACCTTTTCCAGCCAGTACTCAAAACCAAATTCGGCCTCACACATCGGCGGGGCAAAAACGATAATAGACTTGTTGGAGATAAAGGGTTTTTTAAAATGACATAACATTACATTCGCTGAAGTTCGATTTAAAATACTTTCCGTTTTCTCCCCGACAAACTTATCCATAAAATTGGCTGCACTCGGCCAGCCCAAAACAATACAATTGGCAGAAACTTCCTTTGCAGACCTCGCCACGCCGCTGGCAATATTCAAGTCTATTGTTGCACTGATAGTAACACTTGTCTCACTGCCAGAGGCATAACGCACCATGTTATCCAGATTTTTCCGTGCCTTTGACATGTTCAATTGTGCCTGTTCGTTATCTTTCACAACCGAAACAATACTAACTGGATACGAACACTTCTTACTCTTAATGTAGGTTGAAAAATCAAGAATAGGCTCCATATTATCCATATTAGCGATCGATATGAGAATGTTTTCGTCTTTTTCCTTCACTATATCGGTATGTTCTTCATCCTGTTCTCCGTCCATCACCACTTTACGTGAAGCATTCCCCGTAACCACAGTTGCGACAATGCAGGTAACCAAAATCAACAAGATCGTTCCATTAAGTACGTTTTCATCGATAATTCCATTCTTATGGCCAACCATGATAACAGCCAATGTTGCCGCAGCATGTGCACTACTCAACCCAAATATTAGATTGCGCTGACCACGGCTATATTTGAAAACAATCTGTGTCAACCAGGCCGCCACATATTTTCCGACGATCGCCACAACCGTGAGCGTCCCCGCGATTATAAGCGCTTGTGGACCTTTCAGAATCACACTCACATCGACAATCATCCCTACCGATATCAAGAAAAAGGGAATGAAAATTGCATTTCCAATAAACTCAATCCGATTCATCAAAGCGGAAGAATGAGGAATCAGTTTGTTCAGTGCCAAACCTGCCACGAATGCTCCAATAATAGGTTCGAGGCCCGCAATTTCAGCTAAAAAAGCAGCAAAAAATACCACGGAAAGAACAAAAATATAATTGGAGGTCTTTTCACTCCCCAGACGTTCAAAAAACCATTTTGCAATGCGTGGAATAACACCAAACATGATAAACAGGAAGATAGCGAAGGAAATTGCCAGCGTTATCCAAAACTCATTTCCAATATTCCCCTGAGACACTCCCGTAATAACAGCGAGTATAATTAACACAGCCGTATCCGTCAAGATTGTTCCACCGATCGTAATGGCAACAGCTTCCATTTTCGAAATACCATAACTGTTTACAATGGGATAGGAAACCAATGTGTGGGTAGCGAACATACTCGAAATCAACAAGCTTGGCAATACACCGTATCCGAGTAATAAGTGACAGACCGGATAACCAATGCTGATCGGAACAATGAATGTGAGGAAGCCAAAAAGCAGACTTTTGTTCTTGGTCTTTTTAAATTCATTCATATCTAACTCGAGGCCGGCGATAAACATGATATAGAGAAGACCTATTGTTGAAAATAATGTAATAGCCGAATTTTTTTCCAGCCAATTTAGTCCATGCGGGCCAATAATCACACCCGATATAATCAATCCTATAATACCCGGAACCTTAATCGGGCGTAGTACAATAGGTGATAACAGTATAATAAAAAGTACCAGAGAAAATATAAGTACAGGATTTTGTAAAGGCGCTTCGAAAGCGTGGGAAATATGCTCAAAAGTTTTATTCATAAGTGCTTGTATACTAACCGTAAAACATAACTACTTATTTTTCTATACAGCTCGAAAAATAGTTAACAGCACTAAAAATACGATTTTTTTTAGAATGCGGTGTCTAAAAATAGTGCTACTTAAAAGAAATTGCCTTAATTGGATTAATCTTGGTAATTAACATAGAGGGAATGAACAATGAAATCATCCCAATAAATACAACGGCCAAATTGACTAAAATCACATCAGACCACTGCAGCTTAACAGCGACATAGGAGATGTAATAGGTTTTCTCGTCCAGCTTAAAAAAGTGGGTAAAGTCTTGTAAAAAGTAGAAGCCCAAACCGATCAGGTTACCAATTAACAATCCAAGACCGATCAGGTACAGCGCGCTATACATGAAGACCCGACGAATTCCAGCATTGTGATACCCCAGTGCCTTTAAAATACCAATCATCGATGTGCGCTCTAGAATGGTGATCAACAGCGCTGAAATCATATTAATGATAGCGACGACAGTCATCAATATAAAAATGATCTTGGTATTCATATCCAACAATTCCAGCCACTGAAAAATATCCGGCACCTGATCCTTAATATTGATGGCCTGCATATCAATGGGCAACAGTTCTTCCACCTTATTGGTTGTCTGTGCAAGCTGACTAAAATCTTTAATTCTAATCTCATAACCGCCCACTTCATGATCGTCGAGGTTACTTAGTTTGCGAATCACATGCAGCGATCCGATTACATAAACCTTATCTAACTCTTCAGAACCCGTATTAAAAATTCCTTTTATGACAAATTTACGTTTACGGATTGGATCCTGAACAAAATACATGATAAAGTCATCACCAACTTTCAGCAATAATCGATCTGCAAGATATTTGGATACCAAAATCTGATTATCGGCATCGTCTGATTTAAAGTCTATCATATTCCCTTCAATCAGCATACGCTGAAAGGGCTGTTGATTATACAATGAATCGATACCTTTGAGCACTACGCCTTCAACCTCATTATTTACATTAATAATCCCTGCCTTAGTCGCAAAAGAACTGATCGAACTCACTTCTGGAATAGCCAGTATTGACTTTTGAAGCTTTGGCGTAAGCGAAATGGCGGCATTCTCGTATGACTTATTGAGGTCGTAACGTAGCACCAATACATCTGCAAAAAAGCTTCTTTGCTTACTTATAATTTCGTCTTTGAATCCACGCAATACTGCAATAGAGATAATTATTGCTGCAATTGCAAGAGCAATAGCACCAATAGTTACCCGAACGATCAATTTTGAAAACGTTCTCTTGCCAGAAAATGCAATCCGATTTGCTAAAAAATAAGGAAAATTCAAGCTTTAAATATATTTATGTAACTTCGCAAAGTTATAAAAATTTGTTAGTCTCAAAACTGAAATGACAAATAATTAGGTGTTTTGTAGCAGGTCATTTCAGGACCCGTTAGGACACGTGCTTAAAGAGTTTAAAAAAAATATGATGCGTATTATTTTCATGGGTACTCCCGATTTTGCTGTCGCTTCACTGGAGGCACTTATTCAATCTGGCGAACAAGTCGTAGCTGTAGTAACGGTTCCGGACAAACCTGCTGGGCGGGGACAAAAAATACACGAGTCGGCCGTAAAAATATTTGCTAAGCAACATAACATTCCTGTTCTCCAGCCGGTCAAGCTGCGCGACGAATCTTTTTTAAACGAACTGAAGAGTTACCAAGCGGACCTACAGGTTGTAGTTGCTTTTCGCATGCTTCCTGAAGTTGTGTGGAATATGCCTAAATTTGGAACAATCAATGTTCATGCCTCTCTTCTACCACAATATAGAGGGGCAGCACCTATTAATCATGCGATTATAAATGGAGAGAAAGAATCCGGAGTAACCACCTTCTTACTGCAACACGAAATCGACACCGGCAATATTTTATTGGCAAAAAAAGTAACGATCAAAGACACCGATAATGCGGGCGATCTTCATGACAACCTCATGGTTGCTGGAGCAAAAACGCTTCTTCAAACTATCCAACAATTAAAAGCAGGAACTTTACAGCCTAAGCCCCAAGAAGTCCTCGCAACGGGCGAGCCTTTAAAACATGCGCCAAAAATTTTTAAAGAAGACTGTAAAATAAATTGGGATCAACCAACAGAAAAGGTCTACAACTTCATTCGTGGATTAAGCCCCTACCCCGCTGCATTTACGCTGTTAAATGAAAAGGTATTGAAAATCTATGAGGCGAAAAAAGAAACGGTCAATACCCCAACTGTGCCAGGCACACTGGCCACCGATAAAAAAAGTTTCTTAAAGATTGCGACTCAAGATGGATACCTTATTATCTCTGACCTTCAGCTGGAAGGCAAAAAAAGAATGCATATCGTGGATTTTCTAAAAGGCTATCGATTTTAGCCTTTCTAGTCTCCACCATCATCGTATTGCAGCAGATCACCGGGCTGGCAGTCTAATGCTTTGCATATCGCTTCAAGGGTGTCTAATCGCAATGCCTTTGCTTTTTGGTTCTTAATGATTGAAAGATTAGACAATGTAATTCCGACCTTGTCACTCAATTGATTGAGTGACATCTTTTTCTCTTTCATTATTCTATCCAAGTGAATTAAGATTGGCATAATATAATTTTTATTCTTTAAAATTTATTAATGTCATTGGTAAAACAAAAACACGCACAGTTTTGTTTTATCATAAAATTATCATTTTAAAATAAATTTCGAAAAATTAGAATGGCAACATGAATCAACTATCGGACCGTTAGATTGTCAATAACAAGAAAAAATTAAACCCTTTAGCACTTTAGCAGTCAAATAGTTGAATACGATTAGTGGTAAATATAAGAAAAAAAACATTAAAATGGAATAGTTTTTGATAGCTTTAAATTCCATTTCAAAAAACCTTAACTCATTAAATATGAGTGGTTAGTTAATCAATTTTCCATTAATAATTCAAAAAATTTTCGTATTTTCGCAAACATTTCTTAGAGAGGAGAATTAATAAAAATTAATGAGACAGCTCAAAATTACACAATCTATTACCAATCGTGAGTCACAGTCTTTGGACAAATACTTACACGAAATTGGTAAAGTAGACTTAATTACAGCAGAAGAAGAAGTTGAATTAGCACAACGCATCCGTGAAGGTGACCAAGTTGCCTTGGAAAAATTGACTAAAACCAACCTTCGTTTCGTCGTATCAGTAGCAAAACAATATCAAAATCAAGGTTTAACCTTAGGTGATTTAATCAACGAAGGTAACTTGGGCTTAATTAAAGCAGCTAAACGTTTTGACGAAACAAAGGGGTTTAAATTTATTTCTTATGCGGTTTGGTGGATTCGCCAATCTATTCTTCAGGCAATTGCTGAACAATCACGTATCGTACGTCTGCCATTGAATCAAGTTGGTTCACTGAGCAAAATCAGTAAGGCTTTCTCAAAACTAGAACAAGAATACGAACGAGAGCCGTCTCCAGAAGAATTAGCAGATATTCTTGAAACTACGGTAGACAAAGTTTCGGATACCCTAAGTAACTCTGGGCGTCACGTATCTATGGATGCTCCCTTTGTTCAAGGTGAAGAAAACACACTTTTGGACGTACTGGAAAACCATGATCCAGACACAGACAGTTCTTTGATCGATGAATCACTATCCGAAGAAATCAAACGATCATTGGCTACATTAACAGAAAGAGAACGTGAAATTATCGTACTTTTCTTTGGATTAGGTTCCAACCACCAACTGTCGCTTGAGGAAATCGGAGAGAAATTCAGTTTGACACGTGAACGCGTTCGTCAGATCAAAGACAAAGCCCTTCAACGTTTGAGACACACTTCAAGAAGCAAAATCTTAAAATCCTACTTGGGTTAATAAGAGATACTTATTAAAAATTTTGGCAATCCCAATCAGAAATGATTGGGATTTTTTATGTACCTCCTATTTTGAATCCGGCATCAAAATAAATTCAAAAAGTCGATCCTTTTTCAAATATTTTACTGCAACGTCCTGTACGGACTTTGGTGTCACCTTTTTCAAATTATCCAACCTGCGCGTATAACGCATAAGATCAAGATCATTTTGGTAAGAGCTGGATATGTAGTTCAACCAATAGCTATTTTCACGAAGATTTAACTCATTTTGTCGCTGTTGCTCTGCCAGAAATTTATCCAGATCACCTTTTTCGGGCCCTTGATCCTGAATCTTTTTGACCTCGTCCAATGCCGAGGCGATTAAGGCATCTGTCTTATCAACTGCCGAACCAAAGCCAATAGAAAAAGCATAGCGGGGTTTCGGTAGCTTACTGAAACTTGCCTGAGCCCCAACACCATAAACTCCACCTTCTTTTTCACGAAGTCGTTCAAGTAATTTGATCGTCAACACACTTTCTAGCGCTTCCATATTGACATTTTCAGTTTCTCCATAACTATAGTCTCCATAATACGCCAGTTGTGTGCTCGCCTTTTCTTCTTTGCCCTTATGGACAATTACGCGTTCGCCTTTGCTTGGCTCCACAATATTCAGATCTTTGTAACTTTCGCCTCTTTTTTGAATCGGTAGAGAAGCGAGATAAGTTTCTAAATAAGGCTTAATCTGATTCTCGTCAAACGAACCTACGATGGTAAACACAAAATCAGAGGCATCGGCAAAGCGTTCTTTATAGATCGCCAACGCACGGTCCCTATCGATTTTGCTGATCATTTCGACCGTCGGATTTTGACGGCGGACATTATTACCGTACAATACTTCTTTCACTTTGTCGGAAAACACATTATTGGGGTTGCTTAATCTATTTTCCAAAGATCCTTTCGCTCTGGTCATTGTACTCTGGAAAATATCCTGATCTAAACGAGGTTCGGTAAAATAGCCATAAATCAATTCAAAAGCGTTTTTTAAACCTTCTTTATCTGTACGGCCTGAAATACCCTCATAACGTTCGGAGATGTATGGAGAGATGGAAACATCCTTTCCTGAAAGGTACTTTGTGAGCTCAATGTTGCTCATTTGTCCTACACCACTGGCATCAATTAAAGAGGATGCGTTGGAGGCCGAAAAATAATCCGCATCGCTATAGAGTGAAGTTCCGCCCGGACTATACGCCATAATCTGGATCTCATCGTTTTTAAAATCCGTAGGCTTAAGGATCACTTTTACGCCATTACTTAGTGTCAATTCTTTTGCTTGAACGGCATCAATACTTTTAGACGATACTACCTCACCTTTCACAGGTTCTTTTGAGAGCAACGGAAGATCAGACATTTTATCATCATAGGCTGTGACGGGGCTCTCTTCAACTGCTTTTACCCAGCCCATTACCGCAGCTTCAGTAGGTAAGGTTGCTTTATCTTTTTCGGGTGCCATCACCAATACATCGCGGTTCAGATCGGTATAATATTTTTTTACTAAGCCATTGACCTCAGACAATTTTAAGGTAGGTAGCAGCTGCTTAGTGAGGCGGTAGGCATCTTCATTGCTTAAAGCAGGTTCGCCATCGATAAAATAATTGAGATAACGATTGACATAGCTATCCGATTTCTTTTTATCGCGTTCGATAAAAGACATCTCATTCCCTTTTTTCATATCTGCAATGGCACGGTTTAGCTCCGTCTGCGTGAAACCATACTTTTGGATGCGCTCAAATTCGGTTAACATAGCTTTAAATCCCGACTCGAGCTCTCCGGGCTTAGGCACAACCAACAATGAAAAGGTATTGAGGTTAGCGATAAAATCACTAATACTTCCACCGGCTTGCATAAATGGAGGATTTGGCTGTTGCATCAATTCGGAAAAACGACCAGCGATCATCTTGTTGAAAACACTTTTCAAAAGTTCGTTTCGGTAATCCCCTACCGTTTCAACTTTATCCTTTTCGCTTTTGATGAGAATCTGCGCCACCGTATACGGTAACTCTGGATCTGAAATTGCTAAGAACTGATTTTTGTTTAACAGGTCTACCCGGTATTTTTTACGCTCCAATGCTTTCTTGGGCATTTTCATATCGGCAAACAACACCTTCACCCGTTCTTCCATTTCTTTGGGATCAATGTCTCCGACGATAATTAAGGCTTGTAAATCGGGACGGTACCAGTCTTGGTGAAATTTGCGTATTTCCGAATACGGGAATGTTTTAAGTATTTCCTCGGTACCTATTGGTAAGCGTTTGGAGTAAAGTGAACCATTCAGCAACATTGGAAAATACTGATCTTGAAGCCGTTGTTGCACTCCTCTCCCTCCACGCTTCTCTTCCAAGATAACTCCGCGTTCTTTATCGATCTCCTCGCCATCCAATAATGCATCTTGGGCCCAGTCGCGCATGACTTGCAAACCATTTTTCAAAAGTTCAGGGTCATCAGAAGGAATCGGTAATTGGTAAACGGTCTGATCGAAGCTGGTGTAGGCATTCAGATCCGACCCAAAGCGAACCCCGGCCTTTTGCAGATAATTAACCAATTCATTTTTCGGAAAATGCTTGAGACCATTGAAATTCATGTGCTCCAAAAAATGGGCTAAGCCCAGCTGCTTTTCATTTTCCAGAATAGAGCCTGCTTTCATGCCCAAATACATCGTAACACGACCTTTTGGCTCGCCATTTTTACGAATAAAGTATGTAAATCCATTTTTGAGTTTACCTGTAACAACTTCATTGTCGAAGGGTAATTTCTGATTCAAAGCCAAACTATCTTGCGATAGAATCGCTCGCGCTTCCGCAGTTAACGTGGTTGGCATTGTTGCTTCCGCTACATAGAAGGTAGCTGGTAAGAGAAAAGCTAATGCTAATGGTTTAATGAATTTCATAGAAAAAATTTCTTTTTTTTCAGTTATTTTTATCAATTGTTTGCTATTAGGGTAAAACGGAACTGGAGATCAATGTTCCGATAAATCATAAAATATAGCTTACTACGATTGTTCTCCAACACCTTATTGAACAGTATGCCGCTGCCGCTTTTAGTGGATGTGGTTCACGCTGTAGAAACCGTTTTAAAAATACTGAATATCTTTCAAAAAGAACGACAGTTAATTGTAATTTTGCTGCAAATGGATTTTAAAAACTGGAACGTCATCAAAAAGGAATTCGAACAATTCTTAAAGTTCGAAAGAGGCTTAAGTGCAAATTCTATTGACGCTTACTTAAATGATGTATCCAAATTTCAGATTTATTGCGAAGACAATCAACTGGTTTTAAATACCATAGCAAGAAAAAATATTCAGGAATTTTTGGTTTGGCTGCAGCAATTCAATATTTCACCTTTCACGCAGTCGAGATTGATATCTGGACTCAAAACCTTTTTTAGCTTTTTGATGATTGAGCATGAATTCAGCAACAATCCGACAGACCTTATTCAAGCACCGCGATTGGCGCGCAAGCTGCCCAGTGTTTTGAGTATACAGGAGGTCGATCAGTTGATTTCTGCAATTGATCTCTCTTCATCCGAAGGCCAACGAAATAAAACAATCATCGAAATCTTATACGGATGTGGCCTTCGTGTTTCGGAACTTACCACACTCAAACTATCCAATCTATTTTTAGATGTAGAATTTATAAAAGTCGAAGGGAAGGGAAGCAAAGAGCGTCTCATACCAATTGGTCAACATGCCATTAAATACCTTCGCATATACCTGGAAACCATCAGGCCGCATATCAAGATTAAACCGGGAAATGAAGATATTGTATTTCTCAACAGACGAGGAGCTGCATTATCCCGGGTCATGGTTTTTTTGATCATCAAAGAACTTGCCTTAAAAATAGGGTTACAGAAAAACATTAGCCCACATACCTTCCGCCATAGCTTTGCCTCTCATTTAGTGGAAGGCGGGGCCGATCTGCGGGCTGTACAGGACATGCTCGGACATGAAAGTATCACCACTACCGAAATATATACGCATATAGACAAGGAATACCTGCATTCTGTAATCACGCAATACCACCCGCGGTCATAACCAACCTGCTGTCAACTAGCATCATTTTTTGATCCGAAGTATGCACAAACGAATCATTAGCACTGAGTTAAAAAAAAAACGAGGAGCGGGTGAAATTTATATGCAAAAAAAAGGCGCTAATTATCGCTAAAAATTGCCTGCTAAAAGTTTCAATTTTATCGTAAAGATATTTGTTAGATCTAGAAAATAATATATCTTTGCGGGACGTTCCCGTAGTTCAATGGATAGAATTTCAGATTCCGGTTCTGACGATGTGGGTTCGACCCCCGCCGGGAACACAAAAGGAGACATTTCGATGAGATGATCTCCTTTTTTTTACGCTACGAACTCCAGCTCCGTGTTGACGTGGGCACGCGAATATTTTTCAGCAATGTATACGAATCGGTTGGCCATTTCATGGCGAAAAAAATAGCTAATATACCAATTAGATAGCAGATATCCAAACACCAATTTACCCCTAGGCACAGCCTTAGAACAATTGTTACCCAGTACTCGTTCAGTGCTTGTTCACTCGTCACTGAATCATCACTGAACAAGCACTGAACAAGCACTGAGCAATCACTGTAAAAACGGGCAAGTTGGTTACTAGCGGTTCTTCTTTTGGCACACCAAAAATTAGCAGCGGAAAATCTGTAGATAACCCAGCATTTGTAACAAAAAATTTTTAAAACGAAGCTATTGTCTATATACTCTTCTGCAACAACTTATGCTGTGAAGCAGTAAAAATATTTCGGAAGATGATATTGATCTCTTGGTCGACGGCAGCCCCCAAAATCCCTGCCTGAGGATAGAGTTTAACGATATTCGTTAAAATGGAAGAGACAAAATCACGGCTTTGCGTGGCTATTTGCGCATAAATTGTGGTATTATCGATACCATTACTGAGGTTATCCCAAGAATGGGCAGCCAAATGCAAGATAGCATCCTTTCGTATGGTGTAATCCTGTTGAAGCTCATCGAGCATGCCGAAAGCAGCTTTACTCGCTGCCTGTTCCCAATTGGACGCTTTACTTTTTAACACAAACAGTTTTTCAATCAAATCCAGAAATCGCTTATACATCCCGATAAAATTGGCCAGCAAGGTCAACTCAGCAAAAGGCATAAAGGGATATTGATAGCGTAGATCACTGCGTGTGCTTTTCGCCGCATTGATTTCAAAACACTGTTTACCATCAACTAGGACGTCCTGCAGCGAAAAAGAGTGCGAGGCAGTCACCTCTAATCCGAACGTATCCCAGTCATAATGAACCAGCGCATGTTCTCTATCGACAAAAAATGATTTTACAAGTGGATTCCCTTTGTCATCCATTACGGGTTTCCCCCCTTCCTGAATCGTTGCATTCAACGTAAAATGGGTTAAATGTGGAGCCCCAGTAGCGTACTTCCAAAACCCTGTGAGTCGATAATGTTCACCATCGCGCGTTGCTGTGCCCGATGCCTGCCCGCTACCACCGAAACAAACCCGTTCCATTTTAAAGATTTGATCGCCTAGAACGCGATCAATAAAACCGACAAAAAGATTTGCTCCCGAACATAATGTCACTGTCCAGGCCAGTCCGCCGTCCCAATACGCTAAATCAGCCAATACATTCAGACCTTCTGGTACCGTTAAACCTAATCCACCCAGTTCAACGGGAATCCAGATTTTAAACCATTTTCTGCGATAGATTAGTTCCAACTGTTCATCCGACAAAGATTTCTGCTGAATACCTTTTGCCTGACTGTCTTTCAGAATGGCAATATCCGCACTATTGAGTTGCATATCTCTCTTCACGTATTATTTTCCTCCAATTTAAATATCCACTAAATGCCATCACAAATAAAAACAAAGTCAGTCCGGAATAGAGAAACAATCCTTTATGGATCAATAATGGAATGGCCATTAGATTGCTAATATTCAACAGTATCCAATTTTCTATTTTGCGTTTTGCCAACAACCACATTCCTGCCCAAGCGGTGCAGGAAACGGCGGAATCCCATAGTGGAACATCGGAGTCTGTTAAATGCACCAATCCAAAATAGAACAACAAAAAACCAGCGGTGCAGATAAAGCATACTATCCACCAATCTTTCTTTTCACAACGTGTGATCGGCGTAGCAGCGTCACTGCTATATTTCCAATACATCCAGCCGTAAATGCTCATGACTAAATAATACAGGTGCAGCAATATTTCAGCATACAGTTTTGCGTGAAATAATACATATACGGATATCAGTATACCTATAATGCCAAAAATATAATGGATTGATTTATTTTGCCGTGAAAACCAGACTTGCAAAATGCCGAAAGAAACACCTAGCCATTCTGCCACTGTGGCTTGTTGCATCTGTTTTATCAAAGCTTCGATCATGGATTCGGGAGTCATTCGAATTGTTTATTAGTGCGTGCGATCTTATAATAAACCTTCGGGGAGAAAACAGCTGTTTTTATTGAAATTAAATCCCTACGCCAGCATTACCTGGATCAGGTATATAAAAGCGATTGTACAAAGAGGAACAATCGCTTTTATTGGGTATAATCTCAGCCTAGAACGGCAGAAGCCGTTCGAAGCACCCCTCAAGTATATTGTTGGTCGGGCCTGATTAATCGATAGCGATTAATTTCAACGCTTTGTGTGTGCGTATACGTGTTTCTTTACAAAGCTGTGCGTCGTCGTTCAATGATTTCCCGTGTGATGGTATCATCTCACGTAACTTCTTCCTGTATTCATCTGATTTAGCACGTTCAGGGAAACATTTCTTCAGCAAGCTGATCATGATCGCGACAGAGGTAGAAGCGCCAGGAGAAGCACCCAATAACGCGGCAATAGAACCATCTGAACTAGAGACGACCTCTGTTCCAAATTCCAAAATCCCACCTCTCTTTTCATCTTTCTTGATCACCTGAACCCGTTGTCCCGCCTTCTCAATAACCCAGTCCTCCAATTTTGCTGTGGGCATAAATTGTTTCAATGACTCCAGTTTATCTTTCGGAGATTTCATGACTTCTGTGATCAAATACTTGGTCAAGGGCAAATTATCAAGTCCGGCAGATAGCATCGGACGGATATTCGACAACTTGATCGAAGCAGGTAGATCGAAATAAGAACCCTGTTTGAGGAATTTTGTGGAAAAACCCGCATAAGGACCAAATAACAAAGCTTGTTTGCCATCAATATAACGCGTATCTAAGTGCGGTACAGACATCGGTGGAGCGCCCACAGAAGCTTTGCCGTACACTTTGGCGTGATGTGCTTTAATAATCTCATCATTCACACAACGTAGCCATTGGCCTCCTACCGGAAAGCCACCATAGCCTTTTGCTTCTGGTATTCCGGATTTTTCCAACAACAGCAAGGAGTGTCCACCAGCACCAATAAATACAAATTTCGCTTTGATTTCTCTCTTTACTCCTGTTTTTAAATCTTTGACCTCCACTTCCCAACGACCATCATCTTCACGTTCAATGTCAATGACTTCATGGTTTAGCGAAATGGATATATTTTCTTTATTTGCAAGATTAGTGATCAAATCACGTGTCAATGAGCCAAAATTGACATCTGTACCAAGATCCATTTTCGTTGCAGCAATCTTTTCATTTTTATCACGCCCCTCCATCATCAATGGAATCCATGATTTCAGCAACTCAGCATCTTCAGTATACTCCATTCCCTTAAACAAGTTTTGGGTGGTTAACGTTTCCCATCTTGTTTTTAGAAATTTAGCATCTTTTTCACCAAAAACTGCACTTAGGTGTGGAATACTACGGATAAAATTTTCAGGTTGGGTAATGACGCCTTTATCAACGAGGTAGGACCAAAACTGCTTAGATACCTCAAATTGCTCAGCAATTTTCACTGCTTTATCAATCTTTACAGAACCATCTTTCTGTTCGGGTGTATAATTTAGCTCGCATAAGGCAGAGTGACCCGTGCCAGCATTATTCCAAGCGTCTGAACTTTCAGCAGCCACAACATCCAAACGCTCAAGAATTTCAATATTAACGTCTGGGCTTAATTCATTGATTAGAGTACCCAAAGTAGCACTCATAATACCGGCGCCGATTAGAACAACGTCAACTTCTTTATTTGATTTTTTGCTCATGTTTTTGTGATTGATGCAAATTTAATATAGTTTTTGATAAACGTCCAAGTCTTTTGTCAAAAAACTGTACTTTTTAGAGGCACTTATTCAAAAATACCATGGATTTATTAAAATTATATAAAGTGAGTAAACGCTTACTGCTAAACACGAAATCCGTTTGCTAGAAAAATAAAAAGCAACGCCTTTGTAAACATCCGCAGCTGGCATCATGTTCTGCTAATTTAAAACCTTATTTATCGAAAGATTTTGTGTTATAATATAGTTTTAACATTTTTGCAAAATGTCTATAGACGACAGCGATAAAAAATAAAAAAAAGAATCGTTGTGGCATAGCTAGATGGCGGCCGAAGGAATTGAGCACGTTTGGTATTGATCTCCATAATGAGTGAGATGAGCAACGCAGCAGGAAGTCGGGACGATGGCTCTATGTCGTATCGTAAATAATTAAAGATAAATAACTTATACAGATGAAAATACTCGAAGGAAAAATCGCTTTAATAACAGGAGCATCGAAAGGAATCGGAAGGAAAATTGCAGAAGTTTTTGCACAACATGGTGCTAACGTCGCTTTCACCTATCTTTCTTCTGTCGAAAAAGGACAGGCGTTAGAACAGGAGCTTCAGGCTTTCGGTACGAAAGTAATCGGCTATCGTTCTGATGCTTCAAAATTTGAAGAAGCAGAACAATTAGTCAACTCCATTGTTGCCGATTTCGGCGGACTGGATATTGTCGTAAACAATGCCGGTATCACAAAAGACGGCTTATTGATGCGTATGACTGAAGAAAATTGGGACGATGTCTTAAATGTCAATCTAAAATCGGTCTTTAACGTGACCAAGGCAGCTTCAAAAATTATGATGAAAAACCGCAAAGGTTCATTTATTAATATGTCTTCCGTAGTGGGTGTTCAGGGAAATGCTGGTCAGGCGAATTACGCTGCGTCAAAAGCAGGTATTATCGGATTTACAAAATCTGTCGCAAAAGAATTAGGTTCGCGAAATATCCGTGCGAACGTGGTTGCTCCAGGTTTTATACGGACGGAAATGACGGATGTATTGGATCCGAAAGTTGTTGCCGGATGGGAAGCAGGAATTCCGTTGAAACGTGCTGGACAGCCGGAAGATGTTGCTAATGCCTGTCTTTACTTAGCATCAGATTTATCGGCATACGTAACCGGTCAGGTCCTTCCTGTTGACGGCGGTATGCTATAAAATTGAACAAGCTCAGATGCTTTTTTTAAAATTGGATCTGAGCTTGTTAGACGATTTGTAGGACATGCGTTTTCCTATAGTACACAATTGAATAAGTGCACTGCAGCTTAGTCCGAAGAATAATTACCTACACTGCTCATCGGCTATGCTATCATTCAATATCACTACGCTTTCGATAAAACTGAAACAATAAGACCTGTTAATGTTTCTAAATTTTAATTAATTTTGTCTATCAAATTTTTAAATGCTATGACGAATTGGAAGGATTTTTTTGAGATTAAAACCGAGGACGATTTTAATCAGCAGTGTTTAGAGATCTACCAATTCCAAAGCCAGCATTGTAAAATTTATCGGGACTATATCCGCATCCTGGGAAAGGATAAGGCCCCCATTGAACACTATACGCAGATTCCTTTCCTGCCCATTGAATTTTTCAAAACCCAGCAGGTTATCACCGAAGGAATGGAGGCTGAAATAGTCTTTTCCAGCTCCGGTACAACGGGAATGATTACTTCAAAACATTATGTAGCCGACCTCAATATCTATGAGCGTACCTTTCGTGGGATCTTCGAAGATTTCTACGGCCCTTTGAGCAATATTGCCGTACTCGCGCTTCTCCCATCCTACTTGGAGAGAAGTGGATCTTCTTTGATATATATGGTTGACGATCTTATGGAACAAAGTGACCAACCTGAAAGCAATTACTTTCTGTATAACCATCAAGAGCTATACAAAACCCTTGTACAGCTCAAAAATAAGGGGACGAAGACGATTCTCTTTGGAGTAACGTATGCGCTTCTCGATTTTATCGAACAATATGCCTTCGATTTTCCAGAATTAATCATTATGGAAACAGGAGGAATGAAAGGAAAGCGCAAGGAAATGGTCAAAGAAGAAATCCATCAGCTTCTTGAAAAAGCGTTTGGTGTGGTCGGAATTCACTCTGAATATGGAATGACGGAACTGCTATCTCAGGGCTATTCCTCTGGTCAAGGAATTTTTCAGCTACCAAAATGGATGAAAATACTGATCCGGGATACGAATGATCCACTGAGTTTGATTGATTCAAATAAATCTGGAGGAATTAATGTTATCGATCTAGCGAATCGTTATTCCTGTTCGTTTATCGCAACACAGGATCTAGGGAAAGTACATGCGAATGGATCCTTTGAAATATTGGGCCGCTTTGACCAAAGTGATATACGGGGTTGCAACTTGCTGGTTCAATAAGGATTTAAAAAAGAGTATAAGATAGCATTGTACCCGATTGCCGGTACTTAAATAAAAAAAACACTTGATCACGTTGTGCTCAAGTGTTTTTTTATTGCATTAAAATCAACCTTATTTCAGGCTTGGGTCCTCAAAAGTGTTACCCGATCGCATATCCCCAGAATCATATCCTTTTTTAAACCAGGCCATTCGCTGTGCAGATGTTCCATGGGTGAATGATTCGGGTACAGCATAACCCTGTGCTTCTGTTTGCAGCTTATCATCGCCGACCGCCTCAGCCGCTTTCATGCCATCCATAATATCGTTATAATCAATTTTTATATCGGTATACTCGTTGAGATAATGTGCCCATACGCCTGCATAAAAGTCCGCCTGTAGTTCGGTCATGACAGAGATTTTATTATTTTCCCGCTCACTAAGCTTAGCGCGTGCTGCATTGGTTTGGGGTAACAGTCCAACCAACTGCTGAATATGATGTCCAACCTCATGTGCTATCACATAAGCCATCGCGAATTCTCCTTTTGCGCCAAATTTATCTGACAACTCTTTACTAAAGCTTAAATCGAGGTAAATTTTTTGATCACCAGGACAATAGAATGGGCCATAAGACGCTTGTCCCATACCACAACCGTCTGTTTGCGTGCCACCATCGTAAAATACGAGTGTTGTTGGTGTATAGTTTTTCTGCATTTGTTCTTTAAATAGCTTTGTCCAGACATCTTCGGTGCTTTGGAGCACAGTCAATGAAAACTCTGTTAGCCTTTTTTCTTCAGGATTTAACTCACGCGGCTGCCCCGACTGTTCGGTCTGCGCCCCCATATTTTGGGCTTGTTGTAAGAGTTGCGTCGGATCTCCTCCCATCAGAAATCCTATCACTAAAACAATAATTCCCCCTATTCCTCCTAATGCTATTTTTCCACCCCCCGACATCCCCCTGCGGTCTTCAAAATTACCACTTTGTTTTCCACCTTGCCATTTCATAGTATTGCCAAATTATAGTTAATATTCGTTTCCAAAGCTGGACTAATACAAAATCAATACCAACGTTCTAGATACAGAGGTTTTATTTTAAGAAAAAAATTGTAACGCATTTTGCAGGCCAACATTTTTTAGGTCCATAAATTCACCGCTATCGAAAGATGTTCATCATCCAAAGTAATGCATTAAAATAGCACTAGAGGCGGCAAAATTAGTAAAGTTGTGATATTGGTCATTGTGTGTCAGAACAAATTTGGCTAAGTTTGGACTTTCAAAAAATAGATATGAAGTTAGAAGAACAATTACAGGCGAGAGCTGGTGGAAAATGTGAATTAACGGGCAATGAATTGACATTAGTTGCCTATACACTACCTCCAGAAATAACGGCAAATTTGGACAATACCTTACTGATTTCAGAAAAATTAGTCAACCAGCTCAATAAAACAGAACAATTAAATCCCGAAGACTGGAAATTTCTTCCAAATGCGATGTGGTCTGAAAATGCGGCTGTACAAATTGTATGTTGGCGGATGTTAAGCCGTTTAAAAAATGAAGGCTGGGCATCGGAAGCATTGGATATTTTATATTTGGATGACGAAACGTTAGCTGAAGCTAAAAAAACCGGCGACCACGAAAATGACGGCTATGTTTCCTTTCATGAAGATAGCATTGGTCAAAGACTCTTTGAAGGTGACACGGTTGTATTAACAAAAACACTCGACGTAAAGGGCTCTTCTCTCAAAGCCACGTTAGGTACAGTTGTGAAGAATATCAGACTGGTAGCCAACAATATCGAGCAGATTGAAGGAAAGATTGAAGGTCAGACGATCGTTATTTTAACCAAATATCTCCGTAAGCAAAACTAAGTATCGCCACTTTCAAAAGCGAAAGGCTTAAAAAGAGTGGAGTAACCCGCTCTTTTTAAGCCTTCTTATTTTTTAACTATTTTCATCATCTGGGATAATTCCGCACAAACTCAAAGTGATAGTTTGGATGTTGTTTTAGGCTATCGATTAAATCTGATAAAAGTCGCTGCCCTTTTTTAGTCTGGTACATATTATCATGTGTCAACAGTACCACATTGTTTTTCGTATACGACGTTCCTTTACGAAGTAGATTCTTCATTTGGGTATATAATTGATTTACGGACAGGTCTGGCTTTCCCGTCACACCATTAATTTTCCATTCACAATCCCAACCAATGACCTTATAACCATTCTGATGTAGTAATTCGGCTGTCGACCCCCCTGTTTTTAAATCAACTTTCTTACGGTCTCCGATATACCAGATATTCCTTCCCGGCAATCGCACGATTTTATGCTCGAGCCCCAAGGATTGCTCAGCAAGTTCAAAATCCTCAAAAGCAGCCTGCGGATTGGAATAAAATACAGTATACTTGTCATGTGCGTGCCAAAAGCTATGGTTATAACAATCAACTAAAGGATTACGCTTGTAACGTTCGGTATAGCTGTGCAACTTCTTACTCATTTTATCATGATGACCGATCAGAAAAGTATTGATTTTAATACCTTTTGCAGTTGCAATGGAATCAAGATACTGACTTCCATTCAGAGGCCCATCGTCAAAAGTAAGATATATATAACGCGGAGAAACAGTATCGGTCAATAATACAGTTGTATCCTTGGCGCTTTTAAAGGGCTTATCTTCCTCTATTTTATTCAGGGTGTCTTTTTGTAAAGAATCTACGCTACTGACCGAGTCCTGCACTGTAACTAAACTATCTTTTACGGCCGGGATGGAATCATCCGGAGTACCACCATTTTTAACCTTGCTCTCCCCACCTTGATTACAGGCATATAACCCTAAACTAACAATCCCTACCCATACCGCACCGAAACGAATCCCTTTTCTCATTACAAAAATTAACTTACACATTGCTATTGTTTCACAAACCTATGGTAGACACGACATGCAGCTCCGATAGATTTATTGTAGCGCAAAAATAAGATAATTTTTACGAATCAAGGTATTCTGTTTTTTAATTTATTTAGGAGTAAAAAAAAGAAGAATCTATGGCCTTATAGATTCTTCTTTATACTTCAATTGAACGACGTACTCAATTAAACGATCGTATTTCAATGTAACGAATTAGTGCCTGTGCTTTCCAGGTCCATGCCCAATACCGCGTCCATGATGACCATGTCCTCTATCTTGTCGACGACCTTCGTTCCATGAATGTCCACGGCTTACCTTGCGGCGCTCGCTGGCAAATGAATACCCACCGCCGTGACGGCTGTCGCGAATTGCCACCTGTCTTCCGCGGTATCCCCCGTAACGACTTCTATACCGGTCGTGATGATGCCACGGTGTACGGTCATTAATAACCACCTTGTGCACTCGGTAAAAATCATAATGTCTATATCTTCTTGGAAGGTTAGCTCTCCTTACCCAGCCGCCATGGTCGTAATAAACATAACATCTCGCGGGCACATCGTAATACATATTATACTCTGGAATATAATAATATCTGGCATAATCATAACCAACTGGGCCCCAACTAGGCTGACTTCCGATGTTGACGCGAATACTGACTTGCGCCTGTGCAGCATTCACCATAAAAAGGCCTGCAATGACAGCAGCTGCATAAAGCAATTTTTTCATAAGTAACTCCTCCCTTAGTTTGTAATTTCTTCTTTACAATACGACAACAAACTGCATGCAAAAGATTAATATCAAAATGTTAATTTTTGTTAACTAATTGATAAAAAACTCATTATTAACACCTTGACTAACCTGATTATTCACAATAAAGTGAAAACATTATTGGATACTATGTTGTTCAAATAATAGATAATAGTTAATAGAAACTTTAACAACAGATATGATGAGCACATATAACGTAGGTATATTAGTTGGTAGCTTAAGAAAAAACTCTTTTAATAAAAAGATTGCGGAGTACATCGTTGATCAGGAGGAATCTAAATTTCGCTATAGCCTGATCGATATTAGCGATCTTCCTGTGTATAATCAGGATTTCGATGATGAAGGCACTCCGCCGGCTAGCTATACAAGATTTCGTCAAGAGGTTAATGCATTGGACGCTGTACTCTTTATCACGGCAGAATATAACCGTTCAGTTCCTGCTGTATTGAAAAATGCACTCGATGTGGGGTCAAGACCGTATGGTAAGAACAGTTGGGATGGCAAACCTGCTGCAATAATATCTTCTTCCATTGGTGCATTAGGCGGTTTTGGTGCCAATCATCATCTGCGGCAGTCGCTTGTATTCGTCAATCTTTTGACAATGCAACAACCCGAAGCATATATCGGTAATATTGAGTCCAGTATCGGATCTGACGGAAAAATTGAATCTGAAGAAACGAAGGATTTTCTAAATAGCTTCAAGGATGCATTTGAGCAATGGGCTGAGCAATCTATAACTACAAAAGGGCAGGATTAATTCCCGCCCTTTCTAAATTCTTGCCTCTCTTGGCACTATGACTCTACCGTGCTAGTCTTGCTCATCACTGATATTATAGTTCCAAGTGAGTAGTTTTTCCTGCAGAATACGGGATATTTTATTAAAGTAGCGCTTTTGCTTATACCCCATCACCCATTGCACACCTTGTACAGCATTGGTACAAAAAATCTCATCGGCCCTTTTCATAATCTCGGGGCTTATTTGGGCTTCAACGACTTCAATACCTTCATCTTGAGCCATGTCCATGACTACCCTACGCATAACTCCCTCGATACATCCTTCGGACAGTGCAGGGGTATAAAGTACTTTCTCATAAAAGACAAAAATATTGGATGTCAGTGATTCACATAAATAGCCCTCCTGATTTAGGATCAATACATCGTCAAAGGCCATTTTCTTTTTATAAATACCGGCCAGAACATAAATCTGCGCATTTAAAGACTTGATTTTTGACAGATCGCTATATGGTTTCTTAAATTCATTGTACAAGCCGACGATCAGCCCCACCTTCTTATCCCGAAGATTGGGTTCTAGCCGTTGTACCTGCAAAACAAAACCGGGCTTATTAGTTGTCGGACTATACAGACCGCCACCTGATCGAAATACGATCAATCGGATACGAACCTGCTGCCCCAACATATTATTTTTACGGATTAATTCTTCAGACCGCGAACGAATAAAAAATTCGTCAAATAGATTTGCATCGTCCAGATGAATCAATTCCATGCCTTTCTGTAAACGTTCGACATGAAAATTTAGAAAACGGATATCACCATCCTTATAGAGCATGGTTTCGAACAACCCATCCCCGTAACGAAAACCTCTATTCTCAATGCTAAATATTTCCTGATTTTCCGGCACTACATTGCCATTGAAATTAATATAGTTTGTTGGCATCTTAATTTTGTTCTAAATTTTAACCATTTTCTACAGCCATTGAATTTGCTGCGTATCCGCGCCATTTTTCTAAAGCTAAACGAAAATCTTCAGGGTATGGTACTTCAAAGTACATTTTTTCTTTTGTGGTAGGATGAATGAATCCCAGTACTTGCGCATGCAGTGCTTGACGAGGCAGCAAAGAAAAACAGTTATCGACAAACTGCTTATACTTTGAAAACACGGTACCTTTTAAAATCTTGTCTCCGCCATACATAGCATCGTTAAATAGCGGATGCCCGATAGACTGCATATGCGTACGGATCTGATGTGTTCTTCCCGTTTCTAGCTGGCATTCGATTAAAGTGACATAACCTAAGCGCTCCAAAACTTTATAGTGTGTTACCGACCAACGCCCCTTCTCTTCACTATCATACATCGCCATGATGCGTCTGTCCTTAAGATGACGTCCAATATAACCTGTTATCGTTCCGTCTTCTTTTAAATCACCCCATACCATGGCGATATACTTGCGTGTAATGCTGTGGTCGAAAAACTGTTTCGCCAAAAAGGCCATGGACTTTTCATTTTTGGCGATAACCAATAACCCAGATGTATCTTTATCAATTCGGTGTACTAATCCCGGACGATCAGAATTTCCCGGTAGCTGTGGCAGCTGCTGAATATGATAGGTGAGCGCATTCACCAAAGTTCCTGTATAATTATTATATCCTGGATGTACAACCATTCCAGCCTCTTTGTTCACAATCAGAACGTCATCATCTTCATATTTGATATCCAAAGGAATATTTTCTGGATAGACTTCATTATCACGCGGGGGATCAGGCAACACCAATGTAATTACATCACTAGGTCTGACTTTATAGCTCGCCTTAATTTCCTTACCGTTGACCATGACAGAACCTGCTTCTATCGCATGCTGAATTTTACTCCGCGTAGCATTTTCCACTCTGTTCATCAGATATTTATCAATGCGGAGTAATGCCTGCCCCTTGTCCACCTCTATCCGTAGATGTTCAAATAATTCTTGTTCTTCCTGATCTTGTAATCCAATTTGTTCTGTCATCCTACAAAAATAAACCAAATGAAACAATTTTCGTTAAATTTGTTTTCATTTAATGTTATGTTGCCGTTCAAAATCCACAGTCCCGAAACTGAATTGCATCTCCCTGCTTGGGAGAAGAAGCATGTAAAAGTAACGCTTAAGCGGGATGACTTCATACATCCTTTTATTTCAGGGAATAAATGGCGTAAATTAAAATACAATCTAGCGGAAGCAATACGGCTTCAGAAGAATCATCTTGTTACATTTGGAGGTGCCTGGAGCAATCATCTTTTAGCTACAGCCTGCGCCGGAGCAAGCTTTAAGTTTAGAACAACCGCATTTGTCAGAGGGGAAGAAGGCGTCAACAACCCAGTTTTAGCCATGTGCCGACTGTTTGGCATGCAGCTTATTTACGTCGACCGCGAATCATACCGAAATAAAGAAAATTTATACGAGCGTTATTTTGGTCAGGATCCAACGACATTCTATATACATGAAGGCGGTTACGGTACGCTCGGAGCTAAAGGTTGCGCCGAACTGGTCGATGAACTCCAACAAGAATACCAGCATATTTTTACCGCTTGTGGTACCGGCACAACATTGGCGGGAATAGCCAACGCCATAGATAAACGGGATGCATTGACGCGTGTGCATGGTATACCTGTTTTAAAGAATGGAGGCTTTATTCAAGCGGAAGTCGATCAACTTTACCCCAACATAACTGCTCCTATTTTACATCTTAATTACCATTTTGGAGGCTATGCAAAAGCAACTGCCGACTTATTGTCTTTTGTTCAAAATTTTGTAACAACTACTGGGATACTGATTGAGCCTACATATACCGGCAAATTGCTCTATGCCGTGGATGATCTGATAAAAAATGATTACTTCACTCCAGCAGACAAAATACTTGTGGTGCATACCGGCGGATTAACAGGCATTCTTGGTATGTATGAACGTTTCAATTTTATTGATGTACATCAATAAATACACTTCCGTATCCCACAAAGACATTTGATTGACTTTTTTTTAACGATTATATTGTATGTTTGACCATCTTTTAAAGTAAGAAAGACTGTAAATAAAAGGAATAAAGATTAAATTAATAATATAACGATGAAAATATTAGCATTTGCAGGCACAAGCAATAAAAATTCTATCAATAAAATGTTCGTCACAAGTACGTCGAAATACTACAAAGAAGCAGAAGATACCATCGAATTGCTCGACCTAAACCATTTTGAAATGCCTATCTATTCTTACGATAGAGAAGCGGAGCTAGGCATTCCGCAATTGGCTTATGACTTTGCCGCAAAAATGGATGCGGCAGATTTTCTTTTGATTTCTTTGGCTGAACATAATGGTTCGTATACTTCAGCCTACAAAAATATTGTTGACTGGGTTTCGCGTATTCCCAATCGTAAATTATTCAACGGCAAACCTGTTTTCTTGTTAGCTACGGCACCAGGTCCAATGGGTGGTGCAACTGTATTGAACACTGCTGTCAACCGAATTACCTGGGATGGTGCGGATATATTAGATTCATTCTCTCTTCCTGAATTTCACAAAAATTTTGAAGAAGGTAAAGGGATTATAGATCCGACCTTAAGAAGTCAATTAGAGGCTAAAGTAAGAAAGACAAAACGTATTCTTGCGGAAAAATTAGCGATACAAGGTTGACAAAAGATTAACAAATAATCATTGTGAAAACCTCTTTTAATATGTAAATTGAAAACCTATTAAAAGAGGTTTTTTGATATGGCAAAAAAAATATTATTACTAGTAGGAGACTTTGTAGAAGATTACGAAGCGATGGTTCCATTTCAGGCAATGGGTTCCATAGGAATAACTGTAGATGCAATTGCACCAGACCGAAAAAGCGGTGATGTAGTGCCAACAGCAGTCCATGATTTTACGGGCGACCAGACCTATAAAGAATTGCGCGGACATAATTTCGCTATCAATACGGATTTCGATCAGGTAAATGTTGAAGATTATGATGGTTTATATATTGCTGGTGGCCGATCGGCAGAATATATACGCCTTAACAAACGTGTTTTGGAGATTACAAGACACTTCTTTGAACATAATAAACCTGTCGCGGCAATATGTCATGGTATTCAAGTGCTGACGGCATCAAAGGTTCTTGAAGGACGTACGCTCACCGCCTATGTTGCTGTAGGTCCGGATATCGAATTGGCTGGTGGTACGTGGAAAAATATCCCTGCAGATCAAGCAGTCGTGGATGGAAATTTGGTCACTTCTCCCGCTTGGCCAGGACATCAGGCAATTTTGAAAGAGTTTTACAAATTATTAGGCATAACAATTACAATTTAAGTGTATTTTAATGAAGAAGAATAAAAGGTTATGGCTGCTGGCCATACCAATTTTGGTGCTGTTGGGATTTATTTTAAAAGATAGCTTCAATCAAAAAAGTATTGAAGATTTACCAGGGGGGTTTAAGGAAGTTGCGTTTGTCAGAAATGAACAAAATAAAGGTGGTATCATCCGTATCTATGCTGTGACCGTGGGTGACATTTTAAATGCAGATTATACAGGCTGTCTTGAGCTCATGCCTGTTAATGATTATGGAAGTATAACAACCGTGTACTTCTTCGATCGAACGGCTCCTTATCCAACAAGTCTATCGATCGATACACCGCATTTCGACACCACAAAATTCAAAGCAATTCAAATCTCAAAGAAATACGGAAAAAAGGACTAGACCTTGCCAAACGGAAAGATATATCCCCGAAGTTTTTATAAACCTTCGGGGATATTTTTTGGAATAACTTAATAATTCGTTAACACAAAAAAGTTCGATTATACCCGATAGAGCTATAGTTTTGCTTTTTAAATTTACGTATATTTAGTTATGGCGAAGAAATTTATTCCTAGAGATGTTAGTTGGTTGAGCTTTAATGGAAGGGTGCTCCAGGAAGCTGCGGACGAAACGGTTCCTTTACCCCTAAGAATCAAATTTTTAGGTATATTTTCAAATAACCTTGATGAATTTTTCCGTGTACGTGTTGCAGGACTAAAGCGAGCTATAGACCTAAAAGACAAAAGTGCCAACCAGTCATTTTATGAAGACCCACAGCTCATTCTCGAAGAACTCAATATCAGGGTGATCAAACAGCAAAAGAAATTTGACAGTACCTGGAACCGTATCCAAAAAGATATGGCCAAACAACATGTCTATATTAAAACCAGCGAAGAACTGAATGTCGAACAGCAAAAATTTGTCAGTGACTATTATCAGGATGACGTCGAATCGAACGTTATCCCCTTAATATTAGATGACGTACGACCAATGCCCTATATTCGCGACAAGAGTCTTTATTTGGGTATTGCTATGGGGAAAAGGGAATGGCAATATGAAACGAAATTTGCTCTCATTGAGATTCCTACAAGTTCAAATGGGCGCTTCGTACAGTTACCGTCACCAAAGGATGAAAAGCACATTATACTTTTGGAGGATGTGATCAAGTTTAATCTGCCATTGATATTTTCCTATTTTGGTTTCGATGTATTCCATGCTCATGTCTTTAAAGTAACGAAAGACGCCGAATTTGACATTGATAACGACATCAATACAAGCCTTGTTGAGAAAATTAGCAAAGGGGTAAAAAATAGAAGAAAAGGCAAACCGACACGCTTTGTATTCGACCAAGAAATGAACACGAAGTTGGTGGAATTCTTGATCAAAAAACTTAACTTATCCAAAAAAGATAGTATTATTCCAGGGCAGAAAATACACAACTTTAAACACTTTATGGACTTTCCAAATGTATTTAAGTCCTACAATCAACCATTGGAGAGAACGTCTTTTCCGCATCCTAGTTTTCAAAATTACGAGCGTGTAACGGATACTGTACTAAAAAGGGATGTGCTACTCTCCTTTCCTTATCATGAGTTTAGACCGATTATTGATCTTCTCCGCGAGGCAGCGATGGATCCGGATGTGAAGACCATACAGATTACAGCATACCGCTTAGCTTCAAGTTCAAAAATTGCAAATGCCTTGATCAATGCCGCTCGCAATGGAAAAGAAGTCACGGTGATGCTCGAACTCCGTGCAAGATTTGATGAGGAAAATAACCTGGACTGGAAGGAAAAGCTCGAATTGGAGGGCATTAAAGTATTGACTGGTATCCCAAATAAAAAAGTACATGCAAAACTATGTGTTATAAAAAAACGTGCTGGCATGAAAACAATCCAATATGGTTTTGTCAGTACAGGAAATATCAATGAAAAAACAGCAAAATTATATGGAGACTATTGCCTGTTAACGAGTAACAGAGATGTGATTGCCGATATCAATAAGATTTTCAATTACCTTCGACGTCCTAAATCAAACCCCGCTGAAATTATCAAAAATTGTAAAAGCCTTTTGGTATGCCCAACGGATATGCGCAAAGAGCTGCTTCATTATATCGATCAAGAAATTGCAGAAGCCAAAGCTGGGCGAAAAGCTTACCTTATTGTGAAGGTAAATTCACTGAGCGACAAGGAAATGATTAAAAAGCTCTACGATGCGGCAACGGCTGGTGTTAAAATCGACCTTATTATTAGGGGAATCTACTGCGCAACAAACCAGAAGAATTTTAAACTGCAGATGAATGCCATTTCAATAGTAGACGAATATTTAGAACATGCACGTGTGATGTATTTTTATAACGCTGGCCGAGAGCAGCTATTTATTTCGTCAGCGGACTGGATGACACGAAACCTCGATCATCGTATTGAAGCAGCCGTAAAAATAACAAACAAAAAAATAAAGGAGGATTTAAAAGAAATGCTTCAAATTCAGCTTAATGATAATGTCAAGGCACGGATATTAAACAATTCGCTGAGCAATCATTATGTAGAGAATACCAAGGCGCCATGCCGGTCACAAATTGAAATATACAATTACCTGAGAAAGAAATTAGCTGATCATTAGGTGCATTTTCTATTTAAAAGACAATAGACGGAAATTGGCGGATGATTTAAATACGGACGAGAATCAACGTTTTATTATATTAATTCAAGCGCAAGTTGTATCTTCATTCCATGAAAATCAACTTGTGTCTTGCACTTGGTTTAAGCTTTTTAAGTTCATTTATCTGTGCACAGGAAAAAAGCATACCATCGGATTTTGTATATGTCACGGACATCATTCCTAAGATTAGCTTGGAAATGCGTTATTTCGGCAGTCACAACTTTACAGGAAGACCAATACGGGGTTATGCAAAGCCTGTTGCGATTTTAACTAAGCGGGCAGCCATCGCACTGCAGCAGGTGGAAAACCATTTAAATAAAAAAGGTTTGGGCTTGAAAATATTTGATGCCTACCGTCCGCAGCGCGCTGTTGACAACTTCAAGTCTTGGTCATTAAAAACTGACGACACCATTGCAAAAAAAGAGTTTTATCCACATCTCGATAAGAAGAATTTGTTCAGCCTAGGGTTTATCGCTTCCAAATCAGGCCATAGCCGTGGCAGTACAGTAGATCTTACGATCATTAGCCTGAAAGACAACAAAGAAATTGACATGGGCGGGCCGTTCGATTTTTTCGGAGCTGTGTCACACCATCAATATGCAAATCTGACGGCAACACAAAAAGAAAATAGAAAAATTCTAAAAGAAGCGATGGCTAAATTTGGGTTTAAAGCTTACGATAAAGAATGGTGGCACTATACGTTGCAAAATGAACCTTATCGTAAAACTTATTTTGATTTTATCGTGAAGTAAACATGACTGTAAAGGAAATACCATTCGAAAATAAGGGCTTTTATGTTTTTCATTTTAAAGGCAATAAATCAAAACCTGTCTTCAGTTCCGAGCAGCAGCACATCCTAAAAAAGGGTGAACTCTATTCGCTCTGTTTAATAAAAAGGGGCGAAACGTCTTTTATCATCAATAATGAGCGCATACAGGTAGCACAAAATCACTTATTGTTAACCAGTCCATCATCGAGAGTCAATAGCTCTTCTGTAGCCAAATCGTGGGACTGCGAAGTGTATTTGCTTTTCTTCACATTGGATTTCACCTTCAAATTGGACTTTCAGCAGGATTTTTTTGATGTAACCAAAAAATCGCTGGCTATCAACGATAGTTACATCTGGTCGCTATCCAGTCAAGATGCGACTAACCTGTCTAATTTATTTAAGCAGTTTATTCACTACGATCGGCAAGCGTCGAACTACCTATTCAAAAGTCAGATTGTAAAGTCTTTAACAGAAATATTATTTTGTGAAATTGCGCGATTAGGAAGTCAAAACCTACGAAATACATCTGCTATCCCTTCACGGAAACGAGAAATACTGGCAAATTTTTACTTGCTGCTCAAAAAGTCATTTCATAAAGAACACATGGTACAATTTTATGCCGTGCAACTCGGTATCACGGCGAAGCACCTCTCGGTAATTACAAAGGAGCTTACAGGAAAATCAGCAATGGAACTTATTCAGAATGTCTTGGTGGAAGAAGCAAAGTCTTTACTCTGCCAAGGGCTTACGATGCGTGAAATTGCAATGAAATTACACTTCTCGGATCCGTCTTTTTTCGGCAAATTCTTTAAGCGAAATGTGGGTATCTCGCCTAAAGAATTTCGTCAGAACCTCTATTTAAACAAAGTCCATTAAATCAAAGATACTTGTAAACTGCTGATCTGCAGCCGAAGTATCCTGCAATTTGTCTTCGCCCCACGTCTGCCCCTTCAGCCATAAGGTTTGGCATCCAACAGCTTTAGCAGGGACCATATCCTTACTATACGAGTCGCCTACGACAACGATTTCTTGTGCAGGAAGTCCTAATTTGTCGACACCTAATGCATAAATTGCAGGATCAGGTTTGCGTACACCGACAACGGCAGATTCCACAACCGACTGAAAATAAGGTAAAATACCAAAATCGGCAAGCACAGATTTCAGATTGCCATAAAAGTTGGAAACCATCACAATCGGATATTTTTCATGCAGTGAATTTAGAAGCGGCTTCACCTGATCAACTGTATTCTTCGCGAGGGAATAGCCATCAAATGCTATTTTATCAGCTAATGTTTTATCTAGTTCGTACCCTGCAGCAATAAGGTATTCAAATTGTACATTGAGCTTTGCCTTCAATACCGCTAAAAAATCAAAGTCAGGCTTAATAATCGGTTGTAAAGCCATTTGACGTTCTACGTAACTATAGGCTTCCTGAAAAGCGTTCAAATTTACAGGAACCTCGTATTTTTCATAACCCGACCAGATAACGGCTCCCCAATGACCACCATTTGTATCCAAGGTTCCACCATAATCAAAAATAATCCCCTTCATGTTAAACTTATTCATTTATTTCTTTTTTACTAAACTCATCCAGCCCAAGCCGATCATAATCCATACAATTTCTCTAATTCGCGTGACAACGCCCATAAAAATGCCGACTTTAGCAGGTAATCCTATACTCATGACAGCCATGGCTAAACCTCCCTCCCGAGTCCCCAATTGCATGGGAAAGAAAAACACAAGATTAGCAAATAATGATGAACCTGAGCTGATGATCATGGCATCAACAAAATCAATATTGATATCTAAGGCTAAACCGATGAAATAAATCTCAAAACAGCCCACTACCCGAGCTACAAACTCCCAGAAAAGAGCTTTGTAGAAACGGTCGCGCCGATTTTGAAAAAGATTTTTCACCTGCTGATCCACATCATTTAAGGTTTCATACTTCGTTTCTAACAAATGATTGACTTTTTTACCTACCAAAGGTAATTTAGACAATGCTTTCAAAAGCGAAACTGTAATTCCCTTCTTATAAAATTTTGTAAATAGCCAAGTACAAATAATTGCCATTACAAAAATCGCAGCACAGGCCGCGTTTACCATCGTACTGGCCGGTACAAACCAAAGGATAAGGAAAACAGAAGCTACCCAAAATAAAATATGGGACAAGATATGCATGACACCGTACAACAGTACCGAAGAACCAGCCTTCGAGCCTCCAACATATTTTTTGAGTTCAATAATACGATAGGGTTCTCCTCCTAAAGCAACAAATGGCGTAATATAATTTATTGCATAACCCGATATCGTCAGTTGTAACACTTTCCAAAAAGGCACATCCGTCTGAGGTAATTCGGGCTCTTCAATAATTGCCTTGAATGCCATGGCATTCATCCAGTAGAGTACTGCCCAACTGCCAAGTACAGGCAAAAACCACCATCCGATTTTTTCAAGGTTGTTCCAAATCTCATCAATGCCCATTGCCTGAATCATATAGGCAAGTGTACCTATACCAATCAGCATAAAGAGTACTTTATAGATCTTACTCCCCATAGGTTGGATCATTTTTTAATTTATCCACAAAATAACCACTTACTTTCTCCTGTCGGTTACACATATAGATTAATATTGGATTTAAGACAAACATATCAAAGAAAAAATAAATCCAAGGCTGACCAATAAACAACCAAACAAATAGGAAGATCACTCTGGTGTTGAACTGAACAATATTGGTATATTTCATCAATGGCTTATTCTGCGCTCTAAAATCTAACATCAACTGCTGTGGCAGTTCATCTTTATAGCGACTCTTCACAATACGCAATAGTTTTTGCAACTTCGGAGAAAGCTTTTCTTGGTTTCGCGTATAGCCCATATAGCCATTCAAGACAAATTTGCTAAAGAAATTCTTACGCCAAGACAAGGCTTCATAGTCCGCTTTTAAATCACGGGTATTGTCCAGCTCACTTCCGGCTTTACCTTTTATAAAATACAGGTGAACATTGCGGTAATAATCGGCCATTGCTGACTGAATCATATGCGATACACCGGCAAGCACACAAAAGACCCATAACCATTGTGACCATCCCTCATTGATACTGCGCAAGCAGATTGCTATATGAATGGAAGCAAACCAAAAATCGCCGGCAAAACCATCCAAGATGCGGCCAAAACGACTTTTGTTATCTGTCATTCTTGCCAGCTGCCCATCGGCACTGTCTAAAGAATTGGCAAAAACCAATAAAAGCATACCAATTACATTGATCCACAGTGCTGGGTAATAGAATAAAATACCCGCAGCAACGCCAAAGAAAATACTGATAATCGTCACTGCATTCGGCGTAACACCTATTTTAGCACATACTTTTGCGATGCGATAACCAATAGGTCGATAAAACCAGATGTCAATTCGCTCTTCTGTATCATTAGATTTTAAAGATTGTTCGAATGCACTCAAATTTGCGTCTTCGATTACATTAACTTGTTCTTTCTGCATTGTGGTTCTTTTCAGTAAATTTATGGTAAACCATTTGAGCAATAGCCTCAGCCGCCTCGGCCCGGCATGGTGCAAAACTTGGCCAGTCATTTAAATCTATAATATGGAAATCTCCATTGGCATCAATAATCACATCGCCGCCGTAGATATGTACATCAAGGACTTCAGCAGCACGATTAGCGACTTGTTTTAAATTGTCTAGGTCAAAAGGAAAATGTACCACCTCATCATTAATTTGCTCGTACAAATCATATTTATGATGATTGTGTTCATAGGGGTAGAAATAATAAAAGAACGCCGTTCCCCGTACAGCATAAAACTTCAATAAGTCTCCGGCAAGATGTTCAGAAATTACAGCTTCTTTAATTCCACGTAGCGCATATTCATTCAAGATATGTTGCGCTTCCTTGAGACTTGCGGCAAACGTAACGTCTTCTTTATGAATAGCATGAAAATCGCCACGCTTAATCCATACTCCCTTCCCTTTCAATTTCTCAAAAATAGATTGAATGTCTGCTACAGTAGATATCACAATGCTTTTGGGATAAGGAACTCCGCCTTCCAAAAGTTTAAGTGTCATATTCTTACGATAGCAATTTTCAATCCCAAAACCCGAATTCAAAACAGAGGTACCGTTGCTTTGAAGCGATTGCAACTTTTTGACTAAAGTCTTTGTTCTGCCCATCGTTAAGATATTGTCTTGCTTTATGGTTGACAAAGACAAAAATTCATCTTCATTACAAATTTCGACCGAAGTACCTTTTTCGTTCAGTTTTAAAATTACTTCATTGAATATAGCGGCGTCATTTCCCACATGATTGGGTGAAAAGCGATTTTTTCGAGTTACGCCTAAAATTGAAATCATATCGCTCATTTTTCTAACTAACTTCCTCACTCAAAAATTGTTCAGCGACTTCTCGATCTCTTAGATGATCAATGTCGACGACTTTTTCAAACACAAATGCTTCAACTTTCAAACTATTTTCCAGTAAAGCACGCTGAAAATTACGCATTCTCGAATTTCCAGCAGCAACGGAACTTAATGCACAATCCATGGCGGCCTTACGGAAACAATAAATTCCACCAGAAACATACCTCGTTTCGGTTGTCGAACTATCTAAGAAAGCTTCCACTTCAAGTTGTTGATTGGTATTGACATACAAAGGGCTCTCATCATCAATAAAAGGGGTAACAGCCATAAAAGCATCTGCATTTTTATGTTGATGAAAATCATCTAAGTAAGCATGAAATTCATGTGGCTTAAAAACCGTATCGGTTGTTGTAAGACAACAGGAAGCCCAATTAGGATTGTTTTTAACAAGCAAAGCAAAACTGTGTAAGGAACTTTCAGTATCTTCCTCGAGCAGCACAATAGGTAATGCAAAAGTCGTTTTTTCCAAAAACAATTTCAATTCCGGAGATTGTTTATTGATGATGACATGAACTTTTTGTGCTCCTTCTTTGGCAAATATGCGAATCAATCGTTCAATTAATGGAACTCCATGTAATGGTAGCAAGGGTTTCGGTAAATTGAATCCCTCCTTTCGCAATCGAGAACCTTCTCCCGCTGCTATAATAGCAAATTCCATCTCTTCTAATTGCAAAATAAAATCATTTATTAAAAAAAGCAAAACCCCCGTCATTCGCTCTGCGTTGATAAACACAAAAGCCTACAGAGGGTTATATCAAGTCTCCAACCGCATCAATGGTGTTGAAGAAAAAGGGGAAAAACTGTCTTTAACAATTGTTTCCCCCATCTTATTAAGGTCGCTTATTGAATGCTATCTACTAGCTCTTGGTAATAATCCAATCCCAAATGCGTGATTAAATCTTCACCCATAATGTGACGCAATGTATTTTGCAATTTCATTAATTGTTTGAAGATATCATGTTCTGGAGGTAAACCTGGGGCCGTTTGAGGCGATTTCAAGTAGAAGGACAACCACTCTTGAATACCTGACATACCTGCACGTTGAGCCAGATCGATAAAAAGTGCTAAATCCAACGCAACTGGAGCTGCTAAAATTGAATCACGGCACAAGAAATTGATCTTAATCTGCATTTTGTAACCCAACCAACCGAAGATATCGATGTTATCCCAAGATTCTTTATTATCACCATGCGGAGGATAATAATTGATGCGTACTTTGTGATAAAGGTCACCGTACAGTTCCGGATTCTTTTTTGCATCTAAAATTTCTTCCAATACCGATAATTTAGAGACCTCTTTTGTTTTGAAATTTTCCGGATCATCTAATACCAATCCATCACGGTTACCCAAGATATTGGTCGAAAACCAACCTTCAACACCTAAAGCTCTTGCTTGAAGCCCCGGTGCTACGATCGTTTTCATTAATGTTTGACCTGTCTTAAAATCTTTACCTGCAATAGCTACCCCGTTTTCGTGTGCTAGCTCAATGATTGCTGGCACATCACACGTTAAATTTGGTGCACCATTGACATAAGGAGCACCTTCTTTTAAAGCCGCATAACAGTAAATCATGCTTGGCGGAATGCGCTGATCGTCATTATCCAAAGCCTCTTCCAGTTTAGCTAAAGTTGAAAAAGCTTCGTTAGTTTCTATATAACGTTCTGTAGAGCCACACCATACCAATACGACGCGGTCCAATCCATTTTTCTCTTTAAATTCACGAATATCACGTTGTACGGCATCTGCCAATTCACGACGTGTTTTTTCAGATTTGATGTGTGTTCCATCTAAATTTTTAACAAAATTACGATCAAACACAGCCTTCATTGGTTGGATAGCCTCCAATTCAGCTTTAACAGCATCCAATTGACCTTGCTCCAATACCTGTGCTTTTGACGCAGCCTCGTATACGTTATCTTCATATACGTCCCATCCGCCAAAAACTACATCTTCCAATTTTGCTAAAGGGACGAAATCTTTGATTAATGGATTTCTGTTCTCAGTGCGTTTACCCAGACGAATTCTGCTCAGTTGAGAAACAGATCCGATTGGTTTTGAAAAACCTTTGTTTATAGATGCCACACCAGCGATCAATGTTGTAGCCACAGCACCTAATCCCGGAATAAGAATACCCAATTTCCCATTGGCATCTTTCACTTGTTGTCCCATATTAATTCTATATACTTAAATTGTTATTTAATTGATGTATTATGATAAAATAATTCTTAAAATTAGCTTAAAAAAACATAATTCATACCACTTGGCATTATATTTATAAAAATCGCGAAAAGTATCGATAATAATGCGACTTGAGACCTAAATAAATAACCTGAAAAACAATTACTATTCGTATTAAACTACACCATCTCACTGAGATTTAATGATTTTGGCTAAACCTGTCAATCGAAAAATAACCTCCTACTAATCCTACTCAATATATCAACATTCGAAAACTAATCCAAATTCAAAACAAAAAAAGTTTTTATTTCTAAAAAACTGGTCAATTTTTCCTTTTCTATTTCTCACAAATATGACAATAAAATTGGAAAATGGCGTTACTAGCACTACCTTTAGTTTTAAAATCTAATACCCGCAATAATTCTACAGCATTATTAGTAAACAATCTAGTGTAAAATAAGGTTACACCGAGTAAGTACCGAACAAATAATTATCTAAATGAAAAATACGATTTCGTACCTCACCTTAACGTTTTTATGTGCCAGCCACTTATATGCGCAAACAGCTGCCGACTCTGCTTACGTTAGAGATTTTTATGAAAAGACTGAAGTGACAATACCAATGAGAGATGGTAAAAAATTGTTTACTGCGATCTATAGTCCAAAAGATAAGTCGAAGAAATATCCAGTTTTGCTCAACAGAACGCCTTACACTGTTTCTCCCTATGGGCGAAATGAATATAAGAAAAGTCTAGGAAACTTTCCGGCAATGATGCGTGACGGCTATATTTTCGTCTATCAAGATGTGCGCGGTAAGTGGATGAGTGAAGGTGATTTTGAGGATATACGTCCGACTACATACAGCAAAGATAAAAAAGCAATCGATGAAAGTACAGACACCTACGATGCACTGGAATGGTTGCGCAAGAATCTTAAAAACTACAATGGTAACGCGGGGCTTTACGGAATCTCCTACCCGGGCTTCTATTCTACTGTAGGGCTTGTCAAAACACATCCAAGCTTAAAAGCAGTCTCCCCCCAGGCTCCGGTAACAGATTGGTATATCGGCGATGACTTCCATCATAACGGGGTTTTGTTTCTGCAGGATGCGTTTAGCTTTATGTCAACCTTTGGCGTCCCGCGCCCCAAGCCCATCACGCCAGATCAATTTAAAAGCAAAATCCAGATTGAAGAAGCGGATAAATACAACTTCTTTTTAGAAGCTGGAACAGCACGAGAACTTAAAGAAAAATATTTTGGGGATTCTGTTCAATTCTGGAATAACCTATTTAAACATCCCGATTATGACGATTTTTGGAAATCGCGTGTAATTACCAATGCTTTACAGGAAGTGAAACCAGCAGTGATGGTCGTCGGGGGCTTTTTCGATGCTGAAGATGCCTATGGAACATTTAAGACCTATCAATCGATTGAAGATAAAAGTAAAAAAAACAATTCGATTTTGGTTGCCGGGCCTTGGTATCATGGCGGTTGGGTACGATCAGAGGGAAACTTTCTGGGAGATATTCAATTTGATAAAAAAACCAGCATAACGTATCAGGACCAATTTGAGCAACCATTTTTCAAATTTTACCTGAAAGGTGAAGGGAATTTCACTCCTTCAGAAGCTACTATTTTTGTATCGGGCACCAACGAATGGAAACACTTTGAACAATGGCCTCCTAAAAATGTGGAGACAAAAAAACTCTACTTCCATCCTCAGGGAAAACTGGCATTTGACAAAGTGCAGCGTACAGATTCCTGGGATGAATATGTAACTGACCCCAATAAGCCCGTCCCACATCAGGGTGGATTAATTCAAAACCGAACGCGGGAATATATGGTCGACGACCAGCGCTTTGCAGCCAGCCGTCCTGACGTAATGGTATATCAAACAGAGCCATTGACTGAGGATATTACGATTGTTGGTCCCGTCAAAAACCATCTTAAAGTTTCCTCAACGGGTACCGATGCAGACTATGTCGTTAAACTGATTGATGTTTATCCGAATGATGCGCCGAGCTATCAAGGAAAAACAATGGCCGGATACCAAATGATGGTTCGCGGAGAAATTATGGCCGGAAAATATCGAAATGGTTTTGAAAAAGCAGAGGCACTAACGCCAGGAATGGTCGAAAAGGTGAATTTTGAAATGCCAGATGTGGCACATACGTTCAAAAAAGGACATCGAATAATGGTTCAGGTACAAAACTCCTGGTTTCCGCTAGCAGAACGAAATCCACAGGTATTCTTAGCGCCATATACCGCTACCAAAGCTGATTTTCAGAAAGCTACCCAACGGATCTTTCATGATGTGAATAATGCAACATATATTGAATTTGATATGCTTAAGGATTGATAGCTCTAAGTTAGACGACCTATCCGTAGCTCTTTAGCTACAAATATCAAAGGCAATTAAAAAAAAATGAAATAAGATTTGCAGAGGTGTAACATTTACACTATCTTTGTATCATCATAATTTAGGTTTATAATTGGTTATTTAAGGTTTTCATTCTCCCCGTTTGAAAACCTTTTTTTATTACTTTTAAGGTCTATCAACCGTTTTTCAACAACGCTCATTACAAAACAAAATTTACTGATTGCCTGTTCTCGAAGAATAGTGCTTAAATTAATTCTCAAAAAATGAGAGAAGTTCTTCAACAATACTGTATTTTTAGCGGATATATTGGGACTAAAGTACTCAGATGTATAAATAACAAATTTAAATAGTGGAAATATAATCGAAATATATGGCAGAACATGGGGATTTGCAAATCGCAATACTAATTGATGCGGACAATGTATCTTATCGAAAGATCGAAGAGATTTTGAATGAAGTCAAAAGATATGGAATTCCAACCATCAAACGCATCTACGGAGACTGGACCAATCCTTACGTTGAAAAATGGAAGGACAAACTTCTTACCCATGCTATTACTCCAATCCAACAATACAGTTATACACAAGGCAAAAATTCGACCGATTCGGCATTAATTATTGACGCGATGGATATTCTGCATTCGGACAGAGTGGACGGATTTTGTATCGTTTCAAGCGATAGTGACTTCACCCGTTTAGCCACACGTTTACGGGAGTCGGGTAAGCTTGTTATTGGTATTGGTGAAAAAAAGACTCCTAAGCCTTTCATCGCCTCTTGTGATAAATTCATTTACGTCGAAATATTTGAAAAAAATCAAAAGAAAGAAACGGTAGTAAAGAAAAAGCAGCAAACTCAGCCTAAACCAAATCCTGTTGAAAATGTAACGAGCATAGCAGTACTAGATGAGGAAACCCTAGAACTTTTGAAAGACACTGTGGATGATACAGCGGATGAAAATGGCTGGGCATTCCTGGGAGAGATTGGAAGTCTTTTTAATAAAAGGAAGCCTGACTTTGATGCGCGCAATTACGGATACGATAAGATGTCCCACCTTTTCAAAGCGTATAAAGAAGATTTTGAAATTGAGGAAAGGAACACGGACAAATCGCGTATCAAACACTATTATATCCGCAACATCATTAAGCGTCCTTTGTCCGCTGTAATCCCTACACCGCCGCTAGATAGTGAACCAAAAATAGTTTCGAACAGTACAACTACAACGGAACATACAGACAAACCAGCAAATCAAAACGGTAGAAAAAAAGGAAGGCCCGGGAAACGGCAGGATAAAGTACTTGCTGAAATAACGCCAAAAGAGATTGTGCAAAGCCCTGCGGCGCCGGAACAGAAAATAGAAGTGACTGCTCCAACATCAGGGGATTTGCCTAGCAGTATGCTATTCCCTTCGGAAGGCAATAAGATCACTGCGGATGATGTTAAAAAGACACAGATCCGGATCACAAAGGAATTTAAACCTTTGTTTCCAACCAAATCTCAAAAATTAAGGATTATGATCAATGCTGGTGAGTATGAATGTAATTTTACCTATCGGGGCAGAGGCTTTCACATACTTAAATTAGGAAAGGAAGCGGCAACCCAACTTGCACTCGCTGAGGGAATCCAAATACAAATTGTTAGACTGAACGAAGTGAGCTTTAGCCTTCAAAATAAATCTGTATAGGATTGCTGTTACTCCATCTGATTTTTTAGTCGATAAAACATAAGGTTTGTTTTATCGACTAATTAAAGTTTAGCGGTATTCTGCAAATGCAATATGATTTTCGACTGCTTTCGAATTGTTACCGCACTGGTATTAAACGGCTCAATTTTGGCTACTCTCAAAATAACTGATTAACGTCCGCCTGCAAATTCCATGGTAAAGTGGTAGTTCTCGTCAATAGCCACAGACTTACGGTCTACTTTTCGAAAGTCCCGCGCTTCGTCCGTCCATAGAAACGGGTAAAACGAAAATACCTGATTACCATTTAGAGATTTCACATCGTCATTCCAGCCTTTCCATTTGAACGTTTCATAAAACTTTGCGACATCCCCTTTTAATGCCCAAAAGATAAAATCCGAATAGCCACATTCCAAGCTCTCCCATTCTAAAGTATCTTGCGCAAAATAGTAAACCTGTCCAATAGCATCGCCTAGAGCCCCTGCATTGATCGCAAAGTAGCCACCCAAAACGTCATCAGCAATGAGTAGAAAACCACCCTTTTCACCTTCCTTAACAAAACTTTTCCCTTTATTCCACTCCATAATTCCGCGGTTGAGCTTTGGCGAACCTGAACCTAAAATTCGTAGCCAGCCTCCCTCGATTAAAATGCCACCAGTCTGGTGGATAATGGCTCCCATGGGAGATTTCGTGGTGATCTGTGCCCGTAAAAGTTCTTCATCAGCTCTCTTTGGATCGCGGGTAAGCACTTCATATGAATTTGTCGCTTCCTTCATCCAACGCTGCACGAGCTTCCATCCAGTATTACCTGTATCTATCAATTCTTTTAGACTTTTCATTTTTTGCTTTTTATTGCATGGTCAATCGCCCACCAACCGAATGGAACTTCCATGTCCTGATCAATTTTGCCGAAATTACCACAATTCTTTATCGCATCCAAATTGCACGAGCATAAGTACAAATACCAGAAAATATTTACTAAACCATCGCTATAAGTATTAGGAATCTTGCGTTTATTTTAATTAATTTTAGACTATGCAACATGAATTAGAAAAACTCAGATATCCTATCGGTCGCTTCGCCATACCAGATGCTATCGACAACACACTATTGAATGACTGGATTAAAACAATTACAGATTTTCCAACTAGATTAAAGTCCGAGGTCGGGGATCTAACGGACGATATGCTGGAGAAACGCTACCGCCCCGATGGGTGGACCATTCGTCAGGTTGTTCATCACTGTGCTGACAGCCATATGAACAGCTTCATCCGATTCAAATTGGCCTTGACAGAAGAAGACCCTACCATCAAATTATATGAAGAAAAATTGTGGGCCGACCTTCCAGATGCCAAGATAATTCCCATCGAAAGTTCGGTAAAATTGCTTGAAGGCCTACATGAACGTTGGGGGATTCTGCTCAAAAGCCTAACCAATGAACAGCTAGAAAGAGGATTTATTCATCCAGCCACCAAAAGGTTGATCTCTTTAAAGGTAAACATTGGTTTATATGCCTGGCATTGCAACCATCACCTCATGCACATTGCCAATGCCAAAAACCATTAATAGCGTTGGCTTTGTCGCAATGATCATTTCACTGATAAAAGATTATTGCAATAAAGCCAACGACAACATCACGCTTTATTAAAGTGACAATACCCATAGAAAGGCCATTAATCCTGCAATAGCAACCCCAATAAGGCCTGAAAGTAGAAACGACAGCAAATAATACCCTACGGTTCGTGTTTTCTTCTTCACAATATGAATAATACCCACCCCTAGCGTATAAACTGTTCCAAATCCACAAAAAACAATCGTGATCAAATCGATTAGAATGCCGCTGAAATCTATATTTGCTGATGATAACATGATGTTACTTATTATGTTTAACTAATTTATTAAATACGTTTTTCTTCCCTGTATGATAGCGATATTTGTCATTATTCCTTATCGAAATACTGTTCATATCCATCCCCCCTTACGTTTCATCCAGGCTTGATGAAACTGTACAAAATAGCTTTGATCGCGTCCCTGTAGCTGATAGCGCTCAGTATATAAATATTCGAATGCCGTCTCAGGTATTTCTATCACATTTCGGCTTAAGTCAAGATAAAACAGCCTCTCTCCCTTAAAAAGCAACAGGAGTTCGCCTGAGATAGCCATAGGCGCTGGATAGTGAAAAGGCGAACAGATATAATCATAAAGCTCACTACAAAACTTAAGCTTCGTATCGAAATAGCACATTCCCTGAGGGCAGTGTATGCGCATAAAATCCAAAAAGCAATGTTCGATTTTCTGATAGACATCGGCAGGTTCAAGTAACCACTCTCCGCGATGCGCATCATAAATCCCCTGTGTGTGGGAGCAGCGTACGACAAAAATATCTTTACGGTACTGCTGTATAGTATCTACTGCGACATTTTCTATCAGACTATCCTCCAGTCGGAATATCTCTTGTTCAAGCGAATAAATCTGCCATTTCTTCGTCTTGAGATAGGCGATACTTCGGTAGCCTTCTAACACCATAATCCGGTCGATTCCTTCATCCAAGGTATTACCATTGGGTTGAATGACAGTGATTTTTTGTTGTAGCTTATTGGGTTTAATCCAAAAATATCGATTGGCTAACGGCTGGAGGCTACCTTCCAAAAAAGTCCCCAAGTACTGACCGTCCATGAGATAATATTTCCTTTTTATCGTTCCTTTTTGTGGACTATAGAACAGCTTGTTATAGTCATACATAAAAGGTTCGGCCGCAGGATCTGAAATAATGAATTCTCCTTCAACCGAAAGGAGAATGTTGCCCTCCCCTTCCCTCGCATTTAAAAAACCATATGCGATCCAGTCAAGCTCATCGTATAAGGCAGGTACACTCAGCTGTCTGCTATCAATATGTAGTACTCCGCGTTTTCCTGCCACTTCCACTTCTGCGTAGTTATTTCCGTTGATATACCTGGCATCAAAAGCATCGCTATATTGACAAGATATCAATTCTGCGCCGCTTGAATCGATATAGCCGAATCGTCCATTTGCTTCAACTACAGCGATACCCTCTTCATTGAATTCGAATATTTCATCATATATTGCCGGAATCAGGAGATTACCATTCGCATTTTTTAATCCTTTCTTTCCACCTGCTTCGAAAACCTCAGCTCCTTTGTCCCGCAAGAGCTCTTCCGACCATAATCCCAATCCGTAATCAATCCAATCGGTTTGAAGAGCATCCAAAAAAGAAGAATAGCCAGAAGTTTCCACCAGCGCGCCCAACGGATCTAAGGATTGTTCATCGACAGCTTGTTCATACAATAAGGCTTGCATGCTGATTTCATCGGCCCATGCTTTGGCCTGCAGGGTATCTTTCTCCGCGTTCATGCTAAATACATCCCGTCCATCGATCTGAAATGTATCGAAAGGCAATGCTTCCAAAAATTCAAACATTCGGTTCACAGGCTCATAATATTTTTTTTTATAATGCAATTGGTACCTATCGGCCAACAACGCATAAAAATAGCGAAGCTTCGCGATCCCATCTTTCTTATTTGCAAAAAGCTGGCTACCTTTGGACCGGATATTGGCCGATAATAAAGGCCGCATGAGGATGGGAATTTCGTAATTCCATTCGGCCAGATAAAAAGGGTATGTTTCTTTGGTCTTGAGATTTACATTATAAATATAAATGCGATGTGCCATGTGTTAATTTTTCTTTTTTTCGTCTCTGTCGCATTGATCTAAATCATCCTGTGACTCGTGCAACTGTGGTAAAAATACTGCATTTATCAGTTTTTTCGATTAGCGGAAAACAGGGATTTTTTTTCGGTCTCTAAAAAAAATGTATCGAGATCGAATAATGAAAACTACATGTCAATCCATATGTTTATCATCAACGACAATCATTACTAAAAGAAACGACAATGAAATTAATACTAAAGATTATTGTTCTGCCCTGCGTGGCATTGCTTTTTAAAGACCAAACCTCCCTATCCACTGATGACCTTACGGTTTTCAAGCAACTCTATCCCATTACCGTTCTTCAGCCGGAAAGCAAAAATAGTTTTAAAAAATATGGGATCGAATTCTCCGGAGTATGTTATGCCTGTGATCTTGCAGAAATCAAAATCAGTAAAGAACAGTTTCATCTCGTCAACGTCTGTGATTCCAATGAAATCCACCAGATCAAGAATTTCACCTATACCAGCAGCGAGGGGGTCTTAATCCTAAAAACTCAGCACAATGAATTTATCTTCAAGCGAGTAGAGAAAGAACCTATTTTCGAATTGAAAATAAAGGGGGATGCTCTTTTGCTAAAGAACAAACGTATCGCAAAATACTACACACAGAAAGCGCTGATCGATCAGTTCGAAGTCCACGATTGCGGTGATTTTCAGGGCTAGCTAAACGTCACGCTACCTAACAGACGCTACCTTAAAATAACGTACTACAATAAATATGTCCCAAATCTTTGCATAAGATCTTGAAAGAACCCAACAGAAATAAAAGCAGGCAGTAGCTAATTTCTTTACCGCCTGCTCAGCTCGTTAAAACCTATACTTCAAAATAAAAACCCGATTCAGTAAGTTCTTTATATTTTATTCTGTCAAAACTGTAGATTTTCGCGGCCCTTGCACGCCGATCTTTTTGCTTATCGCTGTGGTCGATTAATAACCCCATGCTGAGTATTTTTTTTCGAAAATTCCCGCGGTCGATTGAGCGCTGCAGAACAGTTTCATACAAATTGTGCAAATCGGGCAAAGTAAACTGTTCGGGCAAAAGTTCAAAACCAATCGGCTGGTAACGTATTTTCCCCTTGAGTCTTTCGATGGCGGTATTCAATATCTGCATATGATCAAAGGCGAGATCTATATTTTCATCAATACCAAACCACTTGACCGCTTCAATATCTACACCTGCTTTCAACATATACGCTTCAGGCTTTACAAGTGCATAATAAGCAATGCTGATCACTCTTCCGCGCGGATCACGTGCTAAGTCTGAAAACGTATATAGCTGTTCAAGGAAAATATCTTGGAGACCGGCCTCCTCCCACAGCTTACGAAGGGCACAGTCTTCGGCTGTTTCTTCTTCCTGGATAAAACCGCCAGGAAATGCCCATTTTCCCAAGAAAGGTTCTATTGCCCGTTTGGTCAATAATACCTTGAGCTGATTTTTATCAAAGCCAAAGATGACACAATCCACCGTGACGGCCGGTCTGGCATATGCGTAGGTATATTGTTTTGTTGAACTTGCCATGTGCTACAAATTTACTTCTGTTGACAGTTTGAGCTGTATCCCGTATTTTTCTTTAAGTGCATCAAACTGCAGTAGCGTTTGCTCTTCGAATCCGGCAATCGGCGACATGCAGTCTATCAATAAAGTAATACGGGAGGTAATTGACCGATCATGTTCAAAATATTCCAAAATCTGCAGTGCCGAAGCCAATACGCAGTGGCTTGATGCCTCCCCTGCAATATAAATGGCATCGTATGCGCATATTGCTTCAAGAACAGCATGGTTTACGAATTTATTGTCATCGTATTCGGCTTTAATAATACCATACATCTCCGTGTACGGATCCTGTCCTTTGTAAACCAAGATCGGTTTTACCTTGCGCACCGCACTATGGAAATAGAGCATATTCGTAAATTGACTCTCAAGCTGCGCACCCCAGGTTCCCTCCAAACAGTGGTATGGCCAGATGCACAATTGTTTTTTACCTGCAGATTCCAGCTGCTGGAGATAATCGAGTGCTAAGGCTTTATGGCCATTGGCAAGGCGCCAGAGACCATCGCGGACATCCGCATAGCGAATGATGGTAAATGGCTCCGGATGATTTCCCGCCGCATCCACCCACCAGTCGGCATGGAAAATCTGCATCATCGAATGACAATCAAGACTGCACATCACTTGTGTAAGGGAACCCAAATTGCGGTACATCCAGTGTGTTAGGCGCTGAACATCTCCTTTAGACCCCTTGACGGCAAGGCTCCCAATAGATTCCATAAAGTCGTTCTGAACATCTATTGCCAAAAGCAGGGATCGTTTCGCGTCCAGGGCTGCCGGCTCGACCTTTTCCTCTTTTGCCAAGGCCAGCATTGCCGGTATTTTATCACTTTTGCCGCTGGCAATATCTTGCACATCGACAATCTGATCAAATGATGTTTTCATGCTATTCATTTTCTTTAAATCAATATTTATTGCGTTAAAACACTAGTCTTCTTCGCAATCTGCGCCAGTTGAGCGCATGCGCTAGTTTATTTAAGCAGTTAAAACTACCCCTTAAAAGTAGGTATGGCAGCAAATTTATGTGCAGATTGCGCAATACGCTTACGAATAACTTCGTCTATTACAAGGTCACCCGATGTACCTTTCAAAATAAACCCATCGATTTGCGCATAAGTCATTCCCAGTTCATCTTCATCCGTCTGTCCTTCCCAAAGGCCGGCAGACGGACTTTTATACTGAATAGATTCGGGTACGCCCAGGTATTTTGCCAAGGTATACACTTCCTGTTTGGTAACCATCGCCAAGGGATTCAGATCGTAGGCGCCGTCGCCCCATTTTGTAAAATAACCTACGGTAGCTTCGGCCATATTACCTGTGCCGATGACAAATCTGCTACCCAGCTGCGCAAATTGATACAAATAGGTCATTCGCACACGTGGACGGATATTGGCCAGACTCAAGGCTCTGTTTGCTGCTGTGGCTTCCGTTATAAACTCCTCGTGCTGGATCATCAGGGCGTCAACCGCGGGTTGAATATCATACACATGATAGGGAAAATCAAACTTCTGAATAAGCTCCATCGCATGCTGATGACTTTTACTAGTATTCATATCGCTGCCATACGGCATCATAACCAAGTGTACATCTACTTGTGCAAGGCGGCATAAACAAGCCACAACACTGCAGTCGATACCACCGCTCATTCCCAATACAAGTCCTTTACGGCCGGCCGACTTCACTTGCTGAGCAATCCAAGATGCCATTAATTGTGCATATTTTGCTACGTTTTCATCCTGGATGAAAAACGGTTTTTTTACGCTATTTTCCATATACTCGAATTGTTTCGGTTTTTAATCTATTTCTTATTTCATCAAAGCTAGACGTGTGAATAAATTCACCATTTAAATAGAAGTCTTGCAGCATGTTTCTATTTTCTAATTCAGCTACAGTTTGTGGATTCAGGTCGTCTATTAAACGATACTCATCATTTTCGAACACGACAGCCACCATACCTTTTTGCGATTTTTTAAAGTTTCCAGTATCTGTAGCGGGGCGCTTCTGAATTGCTTTAAATTCTCCATTGACAATTTCGGCAGTTCCTTTTAAGGCAAAACCAAAAGTATCGCGTGTGACATATTGATAGGTGTAAGAGCCTATTCCCAATATGGCATTGGTGGAAGCAAACCCCTTATCAAGCAGACCTTGACAGATTTTATTGGCCCTATCCACCGTAATGGAATCGCCATACACCACGCCGATATGTGAATCCAGCTCCTTAAATCCCTTGCTGTTGGTCGTGCCCCCAAAAAGTTCATATAGACGTTCGACAATACCTTTCCGAACAGTACTGCTATCAGATTCTGCATCCCCACAGATAATTTTTACCGGATCGCCACTATCGGGACGGATGACGACTTTACCTTCTCTTGCCATAATAAGATTCTTCAACTGAGGCAAAACATGATCGACTACATGCCACAGGTCATAAGTGTCCGATACAATGGAGACATTTCCACTTGGGTATACATTCGTGATGAGATGCCGGAAAGCTTCCACTTCATTTGCGCCATAGGAACACATTACACTGTGCTCCGTAGATGGGGTATACATCATCACATCACTTTTTGCATGGTAGTAGGATTTCAGATACTCCCTGACAGAGAGTGTTGCCGAAACACCAAAGCTTAACAAATGCCCACCTGCTGTACGATAAGCTGTTTCGGGAGAACCCATACCGCGCATGGAAAAATCTCCGGCTTGCGTGAAAACTTTATTGACGTCGCCCGTTTTCTCCGCAAAGCCCATTAATACTCTTTTATATTGATCCGCTATGGTCGCCGCAGTCATCGGTGACCAAATATAAGCAGATAGCTGTGTCTCCAGATATCCTGGCAGCCAGAAAAAATCCGGATGCGTATTTTCAATCGTAAACATCGGCACACCGATAGGCACTAGACTACCTTCGGGCAAAGCTTTTACTTTGATTGGGAGATAACCCAATCGATGCAGATCGCGGACATGCTTTGATTCATGCATAGATGCGAACTTTGCGTTTGTATTTTCAAAAACAGCTGCTATTGCTTCCTCATACACAGCAACAACTTCTTCTTCCGGCTGTGCAAAAAAGTTCTCGTCAAATGAATTGGTGATTTCGGCTAGCGCCCCTTGAAGTCCAAAGAAAACAACATGATTGATACCATCTAGGCGTGACATGCGTGGAGTCCAGGTTTCGTATACCCATTGTGTATGATCCGGATATTGATCCCTATGACATAATTTGTAACCATCTGTCCAAAGGATTGGGTTTTTGTTCATCGATTTAAACATGGTGCTCATTTGTTAAGTTGATATAATTTATTTTAGGATGGACCGTATCCATCATTGAGTTGGTGGTAAAGACACAGGCTATCGGTGAATCATCATCCAGCAATGCGCCTTTAAAAATGCGAGGTTCACAATGTGTGACCAAAAGATAGACTGCACTGGCTCCCATTTCTTTCAAAATTTTCCCTGCCCAAAGAAAGGTTCCACCTGCAGAACACAAGTCATCGACAATAATGCATTTTGCGCCGGGAGGAATATCCCCAGCCTTGAGCTCCATCCCTTCAATTCGGCCTGTTTGAGGGTTTCGCTTCTTCTCAAAAATGCAGCTATTTTCATAGCCACTGTTGATATATCGTGCCGCGGCTCCCTTATCCGGAAAAACAATCCGATCTTGATCTGAAAAATCAAGTTTTTCCATTAATTGTGGCAACCAGTCCAGTGCCGGATAAATTCCCACACTGTTCGCCAGTAACTCCAACGTCACATTGGAATGTGGCTCGACAACAGATACCGTATCAAATTGTAAACTATTTATAAAGTCTGCCACATACTGTAAGGTAAACAAATCGCCTTCAATCTTACGATCCATACGGCTATAAGGCATATAACGAATCAGTAGACGGCAAGATTCGCAGGGAACCTCGTCCAATCGCTTTTTGACAAAAAGCAAGCGGATCAAATCGCCATCCCCTTGATAAGTAAATTCGATGAGATTGTTCTTTAAGATCAACTGATCAAAATCTTTCACTTTTGTCTCCCCATTTGGAAATTGCTCTGTGACTATCTGATGCTTATTTAATACAATCATAACTTCTAATTTTTCTGTATACTATTGAGTACTTTTTACTCAACAAATATGAAGATTAAATTTAACGCTTCAAAATATATTGAGTACTTTTTACTCATAAAAGCAAAAATAGAATGTATAATGCTTTAAATCAGACAGATAACTTAAAAAAATCTATGTAACGATCATGTTCATCTAGTTTTCATAGAAATTAGCGGATTATAGGGATTGAAATTTTACGATAAAATAGGATCTTTGTCTATACCATATTCACGAAATTCTTTTCCAGCACGTTTGTAGGCTGAGGGAGACTTTGATTTATTTAAGCATAAAGCATGGAATTAGCCAATCTTATTAAACAAGATATTGAGTCAATTTTACAAATTGAATCTCAGGACATCAACCAATTGGTCGAAAACTATCGCGAAGACTTAATGGATGCGGATACCTATGACGCCATCGATGCGTACAATATGCTCTATTCGAATATTTATGAAATGTCAGAGGAAGAATACCTCGATGCTTTTCGTACATTGGGTGAAACCTATCCGAACTTTGGCAAGGCGGATGAAAATGACTGTGAAAAATCAATTGCTGAACTGGAACGTTTAAAACATGCGTTCAACGAACTGAAACTCCATACGAACGAAGGGAAGCATCTATTAGCCCTGCAATTAGCTGTTTTGGAACTGGACATTCAGGTGTACCAAAAGCTAACCTTATCACCAACGACCACCGAAATAGAGGCTGAAATCAATTTATTGGAAACAGAATCTTTCGGTCTGACGAATCAGATCAATCAGTTTTTAGAACAGTATCACGATTAATTAGGCGATCATTTTATCCTATTAGTCTGAGTGGTCAATAGCTGAAAGTGTGACTTCGTTTAACCTTTTTCCTATCATTTCTACCCATGGTACTTTTTTCTTTTCAAAACAGGATCTTGGTAGGGCAACAGACGTTGCCTCTCTCGTTGCGATCTTCAATAGCGCGCTTTTGATCACGGCACTCAGCTTATGATCACGGTACTCTTTTATCCATATTTCGGATCGGCGCTGCTTATTTTTGAAGCTGAATGGTACTTCCGCCATTTAATTTACTTTCTTCGGCTGCATCTATAAATGCGCATATTGCCAGGGTTTCCTTTTCGTCAACCGGACTTATACCCGTTTCGAAAAATGGAAGGATTTTATCTAACAATGGGCCGTATCCCATAAATTGTCCCAAATGGACAATCTGATCTTTCAAAAAAACCGTTCCCCCAAAATCATCCTTTCCCTCGCGAATGCCCCGAAGTGAGGCAATTCTTCCATCCGCCCACTCCCCAACATAAAACGAGGTACCTTGTTCCTGAATCGTTTTTACCGATCGGCATCCCGGTCCCATCAATGCAAATAACATTTCGACCCCATGGATTCCATACCAATACAGATCCTTATGCGAAGGCTCCGTTACTGCCGGACAATAGACATCTGCGCCTATTACCTTAGTCCTATCTAATTCCTGAAGTCCGGTAATAAAACGCAAGGAGCTTGATGAAAAAACAGGGCAACCGTAGTTTTTTGCCGCTTGAAAAATTTGGAAAGCGTCCCTATAGGAATTCGCTATTGGTTTATCGATAAATAAAGGTTTTTTAGCTTTGATTACTTGAAGTGCCTGCTCCAGATGAAGATTTCCATCATTTGTCTCCAAAAACACATAGTCTACTTTTTTCAATAGCTCGGCAATACTTGATACAATCGAAACACCGAGCTGTTGCACTTCAGCTGTAATTTTCGGAATACGCTCAATACTTAAGGGAATTGTTTTGCTTCCGTAGGGATAAGCCGCAACAACCCTGTATTTTCCGTAGGGATGGTTGCTAGCAGCCGTATTAATCGCTCTTGTAAAAGCAACAGCGTGTGTAATGTCTAGCCCAATGATCCCTATCTTTTTTACGTTATCATGCCCAGAGAACACCTTATTATTCGCATTAACGAAATAGGATAATCCAAATGCAAAGGAGGACATCAAGAATTTTTTTCTATTCATTTGATTCATTCAAAAGGGAAATAGCTGCATTGACTAAAACAGCTATTGATGTTTCGAAAGCCTTTTCATCCAGATTGAACTGTGGATTATGAAGACCATATTGTGTGGCAGAATCGTCATTATTTGTGCCTATCAACATAAACACGGCGGGATAACGATAAGAATAATAAGCAAAATCCTCGGCTGCCATCCAGATTTCGAGATCTTGTGGCACACTATTCCCCATCGTCTCCGCAATAATTGTTTTGACTTTTTGCGTTAACGCGGGATCATTATAAAGCGCGGGATAACCATGCCGGACTTCAACTTCTACCTTTGCACCAAGCGATACAGGAAGCGTTGCCGCTATTTCAGCAACCATTTCCAGCGCCTCCTTGCGCCACACCTCATCCATTGTACGAAATGTTCCGGCTAATTTAACTTCCTCGGGAATAACATTGGCAGCACCATCTCCAATAAAACGACCAAAGGTCAATACAGACGGTACATCAGGGTTGGCTTTCCGACTGACAACTTGCTGTAATGTGGTGAGTAACTGAGCGCCGATCATAATGGGATCAACAGCCCGATGTGGCTCCGCAGCATGGCCACCACGTCCCTTAATGGTGAAATAGAACTCGTCGCTCGAGGCCATAAATCGCCCGGAACGTAAACCGACTTTTCCTACAGAAACACGGGGACTTACATGTAAACCCAGCACAGCTTTAATCGTTCCACCAAAAGATTCCAGAATCCCGGATTCCAAAACCTGAATCGCTCCGCCAGGAATCTTTTCCTCAGCAGGCTGAAATAGCAGAACAATTTTACCGGAAAATTCCGTTTTATAATCATTTAATATGGACGCCGCCCCCAATAGATTAGCCGTATGAAAATCATGGCCACAAGCATGCATGACACCACTATTCTTCGATTTATATCCCACATCATTTTGCTCGTCTATCGGTAAAGCATCAATATCTGCCCGTAATACCACAATATCATCACTCGCCGATTTTTGACCGGTTAGCACAGCCACAACACCTGTTTGAGCAACAATCTCAAATGGTATACCCAATTCCCCGAGTTGTTGCTGAATATAGGCGCTTGTCTCGTATTCTTGAAAGGACAATTCAGGATGCTGATGGATATGTCGGCGTATTGCAACGATTTTCGGAAAAATGGTCTCTATCTTGGTATTTAATTCTTTCCGTATTGGCTCGATCATCTGGATAAGTTTTAAAAGTTTAACACTTCAACAAGTTAAGCTAAAAATAACGTACATAAAAATAGAGCACCAATACCGTTATAATTATCCACCATACCGTCGGATTTCGAAATCCACGGTAAGCGGCTTTATCCTGAACCGGTACCTGAAAAGAATCGCCGGTCAACACAAGATTTTTTAACCTTGCTTCTGAGACCGCAGGTGTCAACAAACTGACTACTGCGCAAGCAATCATACAAGTCCAGAATACAATACCTGTTCTATTAAAAAACGGCATTTCAGGTAAGGCGTATTCCAAAAGTAAAGAAAGGGGAATTGTCAGTAAACCTGCTGTCAAAGCACCCTGCGATGTCGTTCTTTTCCAAAAAACCCCCATTAAAAACATTGTTGCAATGCCTGGCGTAAAAAGACCGTATAGATTCATCAAATAAAGGAAAACTGGTTTATCCGAATAACTGATCAGTACAACCGCACTCATGATTCCGAGCACGATAATAGCGACTCCGGCGCGCTTACCAAAACGGACTGCTTCGTAGTCACTTGCATTTTTATTAATATACTGGCTATAGATATCAACGGTCAGAATTGTTGTACAGGAATTGATCGCTCCTGAAATATGGGACATGATGGCCGAAATTAACCCCGCCATCACCAAGCCAACCAAACCTTTGGGCAATAAGGTTTCCACGAGTGTCGCAAACAGTAAATCGGGCTGATCGAGATGCGGCAGGAATTTTGGCGCCACCAATGCCGGAATAGTAATAATCAAGGGAACCAAAAATTTAAGATAGTCACCAAAGATGACCCCCATGCGCCCATGCCATTCATTTTTTGCAGCCAATACGCGCTGCACAATAAATTGGTTCGTAGCGCAATAAAACACGCTGATACACAACAGTCCGCCTAAATACATCGTCCAGGGAAAGTCAGGATCAGATGCGGGATAAAACATTTTCCAATCCTTGGAGGATTCTACCACAGACTGAAACCCTCCTGCCGCATCAATGGTGGCAAAAGTTAATACTATTCCGCCCAGCACCAAAATGACAAGCTGTACCATCTCCGTCCATATCACCGCTTTTAAACCGCCTAAAACGGTATATAAACCGGTCAAAATTGCCATTCCAAAAATACTGTATAAAATAGGAATGCCGAATAAAGCGTGCAGCGACAGACCGCCCAAATAAAGAACGGCGCCAATCTCCACAAAAACATAGGTAAACAGGATCAAAATAGCGTACAACACGCGGGTAGCGTTGCCGTATCTTTTTTCGAGGTACTCAGGAATCGTATAGAAACCGTTGCGGATATAAAAAGGGAGAAATATCCATAACAATGCATTAAAACCGATGAGAATCGCTCCCCATTCCAGGGTGATCGCCACAAAACCGCGACTATAAGCAGCCCCCATAGCGCCAACGAGATGATGGCTGCTGATATTTGCGGCGATGATACTTCCGCCAATCATCCACCAGGGCAGCTTATCACCTGCAAGAAAATAATCCCGCTTCGAGGCGGAGTTTTTTTTCGAAGCGTATAAGCCCAATACCACTATACCAATAATATATACGGCAAAAATAACGACATCAATCCAATCCAGTTTCATCGGTCAATAATGTTTGAATTCCTAATTTAGTTTGTTCAATAAGTATTTCAAGACCGCCGCTGGCATAGGGGCTTTGCCACACAGCATAAATATTCTTATCATAAAGCTCCTTCGGTGCGAGATACCCCACATAGCCATTCGCGATATTGATAAAAACGATCGTATGATCTGGAAATTGGGCTCTCACTTCGATTTGATAACAGGAATAGGCTTCGTTGGCCTGCGCCACCAACACGGCATCCCCCATTTTCCAGATCCACACCGGAATAATAGCTTCCTGTTGATCGCCAATGGATTTACGGGTATTATATTTCCGCCAAAGGCGATCTTTCATAACACGATCCGTACAGCGTTCGTATTCATTCAAAATTGCTTCGGGACTAGGCAGTTTTTTGTAAGGCACTTTAACAGATAATACCCTTTGCTTAAAATCGATTGGAGCGGTCTGTTCCCGAAATCCCCAACAGGCCAGTGGAGCCCCCGAAATCAAGGATTCCTTAAAAACCCAGTTTTTATGACTATGCTGTTCCTGGGCCAGCGTCGCGAGAACAGCATAACCCAACTGCTTTCCGTTGGCTTCGACCAGTGCTGGATCCTTTACATACTGTCTCCGTGGAGCTAAATCACCTGATGCGCCCTGTAAAAAAAGACAAGGCACGGATAACGAACGCTCTACGGTATTTCGCATTTCGCCCACAAAATCAGGCGAGAGCAGATCATTCTCGTAAGCAAAGCTGGTTGGGTGGCATGCATAATTACAAATAACCGCTTTCAAGCTTTCAGTTTCATCATACAGCCGTCCGACCAACAAGGTTGTATCTGCTGCTTTCAATGGATTGTAACCAATCAAATAATGAGAATCTACTTCCAGATCGCGGTTGCTGGCCAAATCGCATACACCATAGTTCCAGGTTAAACTTCCCTTAAATAACCCATTTTGTGCCATTTCAACACAAGATATCGCCTGTTGTTTGAGGAATTCAAGGTACGGCAAAATCAGTTCACCTCCAGGTTGCGCTGCATCTGTCGAACAGATACTAGGCCCCGCATGGGTATGCGATAGCGCAAAAATCAGCTGCGATTCAGCCAGATTGAAATGACTGAGCAATGCTAATCGTAAATTTTGTTCATCAGCTGCATTTTTCCACCAGCCTAAATCAGCGGTTAACAGAATTGCAGGCAAGCCATCGCAGGATTGCATATATAGACAATGCATCATCAAAGGCTGATGAACAGCCGTTGCCCGGTCAAATGCAGCCGCCCCCCAATTACGGGAATAGATGCCGATCGGTGGAGTAATATCACATTGGCTAAGTCCAAATCGTCCGTACAAACTACCCGTCGTTTCTTTCAAGAGGTCTTTCTGTTTCATACATTAAGGTCTAATCAAAGACAGTCCACCATCCATCACAATTGCGGCACCAGTCATATGTTTACAATTGTCCGAACAGATCCATAGCACCTGTTTAGCAACCTCTTCGGCTTCTATAATCTGACCAAGTGGCACCACAGCCTTTGCTTTCATTTGAAGTTCGGCGTTTGATGACCAGACCACTTTGCTCAACCCCGCATTGACATAACCTGGTGCAATCTCGTTGACACGAATTCCGTATGCTGCATATTCAAGAGCCATGGCTTGGCAAAGCATCCGCAGGCCCGCCTTAGAGACACTATAGGCCGGTAAATTTTGATGTACGGCATGTGCAGCCCAGCTACCCATAAAAATGATCGAGCCTGCGATCTCATTCTCCACAAATGACTTTGCACAAGCATTCGCCAAGAAGAATGAACCGTCGAGATTAACGGCCATTTCATTCTTCCATTCCTCGTTGCTTAACGTGCTGAAATCTTTAATAGTGACGCATGCGGCATTCGCGATACAGATGGATATTGCGCCCAACTCCTGCCTTATGCGTTTCACCCAGGCGTCCACCTGCCTGGCGTCTGCAACATCGACCTGATCATAAAACAAACGTGCTCCAGCATCTTCCAACAAGGGCCACTGCGCTCTCGCCGCCTGTGGTTCAAACCGATCCGAGATGCATACAATTGCCTGCTGGGTCAAAAATGCTTCAGCCATAGCCCTTCCGATATCACCAAGTCCCCCACTGATCAATACGACTTTATTCTTATATTCCTCCATTATCGCTATTTTTAGACTACCAATCCCCTACACTACCGTCTTTATAGAAGGTTCGCTGCAATATTTCCTGTTGAAAAGGATGCTTCTTTACCTCTTCTTCATTGATTTCAATACCCAAACCGGCGCGCTTATTCGGCAGAACAATCCGCCCTTTCTCTTGAACTGTAAACCCTTCGGTAACCACGTCCTGGCGCCATTCAACGTCCTTATGCACACTTTCGCAAATAATATAGGATGGTGTTGCAAATCCCAGCTCAATGGAGGCGGCCGTACTCACAGGTCCCTGAGGGTTATGTGGCGCCATAGATACACGGTAAGCATCAGCCAAAGCTGCGATCTTACGCGCTTCAGAGAGACCGCCACAATGGGTAATATCAGGTTGGATCACACTCACTGCCCGCTTCTCGAGCATATCCCGAAATGCATGCACTCCGATCAAACGTTCGCCTGAAGCAATAGGTGTCGTCACTGCCCGTTGAATCAAGGCAATATCTTCCATGGTTTCTGGCCAACATGGCTCTTCAAAGAAATACAGGCCATAAGGCTCCAATGCTTTCGCAAATTGCATCCCCATACGTGGGCTTGGCCGAGCATGGCAATCCACCATAATATCAATATCGTCGCCAACAGCGTCACGCATGGCCTTCACGCAAGCTTCAGCATATTTAATTGGACGGAGACCTTCCAACGACATGGTCTCTGGGACAGCCATCGATTTAAAAGCGGTAAAACCCTCATCAACAGCTTTCAGCGCAAGATCACCAAACCGCTTGGCATCATCCGGAGCAGTCTCATAAAAATCCTCCATGCGACCTCCACCTAAATGACAATACAAACGGATATAATCACGCACACGGCCTCCCCACAACTCGTGACAAGGGACATTGTGAATTTTACCTAGGATATCCCATAAGGCGATGTCGATACCACTGATGGCCGTACCACGAACGATCCCGTTTCCATGCCAGAAGTGTTGTCTATACATCATCTGCCACAGGTATTCAATACGACGCGGATCTTCACCGATCAACAATTGAGAAATATCTTTGATTGCTCCCACCACACTTTGCGTATGCCATTCCAAGGTGGCTTCGCCCCAGCCCCAAAGTCCGGGCTGATCGGTAATAATTTTGACAAAAATCCAATTTCGCATGCGCGCATGGCACACAAAGGTTTCAATAGCGGTTATTTTCATAGTTAGGGTTTACAAACTTTTTATTACGCGTTCAGTTGCTTCTAAAGTCCGATCAATATCATCCTCCGTATGCGCAAAGGAGATACTGCCTTGTTTAATTGGTGCCGGGAAATTGAAAATCCCTTCCTTAATAAGCTTTTTACGATATTGGGTATCCAGTTCAAAGTTGTGGTTATCCAAAATATCATGAAAATTGACTGGCGCATGGTCCATAAAATATGTACAGAAGGCAGATCCTTGACGTGCGACATAAAACGGTACGCCTAATTTAGGAAATATTTCCTTATATCCCTGTTCCAAGCGCGCACCAAGTGCTTCTACGTGCTCATAAACGCGGTGCTCAGCGCTTCCTAATTTTTTCAAAGTCGCAATCGCCGCCGCCGTCGTTAGCGGAAAAGCATTAAAGGTACCGGCAATCATAACGCGCTTCGACTTATCAGGATCCACAAAGTAATCCATATATTTTTTCTTCCCTGCAATAACCCCCAATGGGTAGCCGTTTGCAACCGCCTTTCCGAAGGTTGAAAGATCCGGCTGAATACCACAGATGGACTGATAGCCACCCAGCGCATGTCTGAATCCGGTTTTCACTTCATCAAAGATCAACAGAAATCCATGCGCGTCGGCCATGTTGCGTAAGCCTTCCAAATAACCCTCCTTTGGCTTCACAATCCCGATATTCTGAAGAATAGGCTCCAACAGAATACAGGCAACATCATATTTTTGAACCACATACAGCACACTTTCCAAATCGTTGTAGTTGACAATGTGTACTAAATCGCTGTGATTTTTGGGAACGCCAGCACTTAATGAATCGAATGGATATTCCCCCGGACTTTGATATGAGCCAACATCTGCACGTTGACTGATCACATTGCAGGCCACATCGTTATGCCAGCCATTGTAGCCCCCTTGCATAACAATCACATGATCACGCCCTGTTACTGCACGGGCAATACGAATCGCATGGTAAGTCGCTTCCGATCCTGTAGTTGTAATCTGAACACTCTCCACCGAAGGAACAGACTGACAAAAAAGCTCCGCAAACTCACCTTCCAGTAACGTTGGCCCAGCCCCCATCAATACCTGCTGCTCCTGCAATGTCTGTAACACTGCGGCGTTCACATCAGGATCATTATGCCCCAGAAAGGATGCTGCAAATCCAGCCTGATAATCGATGTAGCTGTTCCCGTCAATATCTTCGACCAAACTACCATTCCCTTTGACAAAGCAGATATTCGGATCTGACTTCCGATTTAACGATACCACTCCACCAGGTATCCATCTTGCATTCTCCCGCAGTATCGCGGCTGATTTTTCATTTTCTTGCATGCCTATTAAAAGTTTTGCTATTTGTTATTATTATAATTGGACGATCACCGCCGCACATGTTGCAGTCATCAATAATTTGTATTTAAATACACCTTATTTTATGTATACCAAATTACAATATTTTTGTATACATTTAAAATAAATTTTAAAATTTTTAAAAATGAATATTCTCATTGAAGGACTTCTTTTTCCAGAAGGCCCCGCTTTCGACCGGGAGGGTGGTATATGGCTTGTGGAGAAAGAAGCAGGAAACTTGATCTATTACAAAGACAATCAGTATAGCAGAATAGCTGTGAATGGACATCCCAACGGAATTGCAATCGATAAAAACGGGATAATATGGTTTTGCGACTCACAACAAAACAGCATCCGTTGCTATGATCCCTTCGACAAAACCATGACGACAATAGTCACGGAAATCGCAGGAAAGCCATTAAAAATGCCCAACGACTTATGTTTTGATACCGAAGGGAACCTACTATTCTCCTGTCCGGGAAGTGACCTCGAAGATGGCACAGGCTACATCTGCTGTCTACATAAACATGGTGCGCTTACGAAGATACACACAGGCCTTTTTTACCCAAACGGATTGGCCTTTGCAGCAGACAACCGTACGCTTTTTGTCGCTGAAACAGGCACAAAATGGCTCTGGAAAATGCACTGGAACAGCTTGACACAACAGGTAGAAAACATCGAAAAATTCATAGAAACAGGCGGCAGTATCGGCCCGGACGGCATAGCGCTCACACAGGACAATTATCTTTTTGCAGCGATTTATGGATCGCAACATATCCTATCCATTGATACCAAAAACAAAACGACCGAGAAAATACCCACGCCGGGGAAGAATCCAACAAATTGTGCTTTAGACCCAAACGGCATTCAGGGACTTATGATTACAGAAGCTGAAAAAGGGCAATTGTTGCAGTGGGACAGCACAAAAAAGGGTCTATTGTAAATAATAGACCCATTATAAAAATCCAAAAAAATATTAAACCAGTTCCAAGGCTTCTTGCTCGCCCCGATCCAGATGATGAACCAGCGTGGTATAAGCCTTATTCCAGTCATCCGCTTTCAGCGCATCAACAATAGCCCGATGCTCCTTCTCCGTATCCAGGTAATCTTCCATCTGCCCCATAATAGCCCCAAGCTTCATATGGAATAAGGGAATGTTACTATTCTTGTAAATAGCAATCAACCTTGAATTGCAAGTTCCCTCAATAATCCGCTCATGAAAACGAACATCCGCCTCGCAAGCCCCCCCATAATAACCTTTACTGACCATGTCAGAAAAATCGTTGCAGATCAGTTCCAAATCTTCGATAAGCTCTTTACTTTTCTTTGAAAACAGAATCTTTAATGCACCTATCTCCAACAGCTCACGCAGCTCACGAATATCCTTCACATCTTCGACCGTCATTTTCTTCACAAAACAGCCACCTTTTTCACCAAACTCAACCAGACTCTCCCCTGCTAAACGCATAAAAGCCTCACGAACAGCCACTCTACTCACCGCCATCTTATCCGCCCAAGCACTTTCCACCAATCTTGCCCCGCCAGTCAGCTGGCTGGACAAAATTTTCTTACGTACTTCTAAATAAACTTTATAGGCAAGCGAATCCTCTTTCATATTGTATACAATTTTATGCAAAAATAAGAATACAAAATCATTAAAAAAATTTAAACAATGTATTCTTTAATTAATCTTTCCCTCTTGGGCTTCATACGGCCTTCCCGGCGACAAATAAATAGTTTCGGCTTTAGATTTCCAACTGGTGGTATGATTTCCTTTCAGGACATTTATATTAAAGCTACTATTTTTTAATGAACTTTTCATATTCCAGAAGCCATCTTTCAAACCGACCACAACCACTTCATACTGTTGATCTCCCGGCACCACAAATTCAATGGACTCATCAAGATATTGATTTGGTTTGGCCACCACCAGTAGACGATCAGCCACTCTTATGAGGTAATAATTCGCTTTTTCCTCCGAATACACCGGTAATTTTGAAGAGCCACTCTCTGTCATCTGAAAAACCGAAGCGTAACTGGCCTGATCACTTTCCTGCTTGGGTGAAACCATAATCCGTGTTCCCCTAGCCTCCGGCCAAGGAGACTTGACCTGATAAAAATCACCAAAAACAAAAGCAGTCGAATCACCCGAATACAATTTCACTGCACACGCTTTTAACTGTGGCTTCAGCAAATCAACATAAGTAGAACCGGCTGCGTTTTTAAATTTACTAGTTAACACAAAACCTGTTTCACTTCGTACCGGCTTTTCAAGCGTATTGATCTGCCAATAGGGTTCGAATTTCTTATCATTGGTCTTAAGCTCATCCAATAAGACAATGACAGCAGGCACATCCTTTCTCTTCAAATTCAAAAACAGGAAACTTTTTGCATAGGATTTTACTTTAGCCGTATATGCCGCCGTTAGATCCATATTGAAATAGCTATAGCTCGGCTGAATGGGATCGTTACCAAATGCGGATGCCCTGATCTCTCCCGTATGGTACCAGGAATCATGTAACACCTCGTCAACCGTGCGCGGAAAACGCTGACTAAACCGAGTCCCACCATCATTTGTTTTGGTCCTGAATAAAAGCGGTTCCGCAGGATCACGCACCAACAGCATGCTGTGTGCAACCGAACGCTTATTAAAGTTAAAATCATAAGGGGAACCATACGAAAGATACAAACCAAGATCACCAACCTGAATACCATGATGATAAATCTGCAGTGCACCTGCATCGGCATGCTGATGATTGCCAAAATGATAACCGCCACCTTTAATTTCTGCAACCACATCGGAACTTCCGTTCTCTTCGCTCCAGCCTGTCCGGGCAACCATAGACCCTAAAATAGGTCCAAAATCTTTCGTCAACGGCATTTTCTCGCGATCAAAATCAGGCTTCAATTTTGGATCATCCAAGAGGAGAAACAAGATTGGATTGTCGGGCAAACCGCCCTGTTTGACAAACTCAGCCTTAATTACCGGATTCCCTGAATAGGCATAACAAAGCAGCATGGTCTGTGGATTTTTCCAATAAAAATCAGCACTGCTGTTGTACTTTACATTGAACATATCGCCGTCGCGTAACATTTTTCCATCAGGCGTGCGCATATACAGCCAATAATAGGGCATATTCTTGATATTATCGTCAAAAACCGGATAACCGAGCATGCGATAATACAACCAGGCTCCATGCATTTCCCACCCAAAACGATAGCCACCGTAATCAACACCTTGATTATGGCGCGGAGACTGATACTCAAACTTGCGCATGGGCACCAACTCTTCCAAAATAGAATACGAAGTATACTTGTAAGGTACCGGATCCTCGTCATATAAAGCAATACTCATTGCCAGCAGATCGCGCGACACCTGCGCCTCATTCCCATGCCCATTGATAATACTTTCGATACCAAAAAAGGGAGGCCAGCCAATTTCCATATCTTGCGCCAGACGCATCATATTTTTATGCAGACTGGTCTTAAGGTGCACATCCAATAATGCGTAGCACCAGTCATACACCAGTGCACCCGTGTAAATTGCACGTCCCAGCTCGCGTGTAATATCACCATAGGAAACATTTCCGAACTCCAACATCGTTAAGTATTGATCGGCTAGCCTGACCGCCTCCCTGCCTATTTTTTCGTCACCGGACATGAGGTAATAAAACGCTTTTGATTCAATAGCACGCTCGATCTTTTCATCGTAAAACATTTCCTTATTCGGATCAAAAACAAATTGAACAGGTTGTTGCGCAAGTGTTTTCACTTTCCCCCAAGCTTCGAGATGCTCCGCTTCTTCCAACCGCCCCTTAACGACCGGCAAAGATTCTTTGTTAACCCAAAGTCTCGGGTGACCTGCAGGCGGAACAATCTTTGGTTTATAATTTTCTGCTGCAGCTGGCGCAACCGGAGGCACAAAGGCATTGATCGAAACAGCTTTAACCTTAAAATAAGCGGGCAATTGCATGCCGACCGTCTGCTTCCCTTTCTCAAAATAAAATTTACCAAGATCTTGCTTCGCACCTTTAAAGCTGTCAAATACGATCCGTTTGGTCGATCGTGCAGCGCGAACATCAATCATCGCATACAGCGTCATCATACCTGTTTTATCTGCGGCCTTAATTTTATCCAAATCGGTAACCTCACCTTCAGAAACCAAGGTATAGACACCGGCCGTCGGAACTTCCACCTGCACCCGTAGGCGCTGTCCATTTCCCTTTATCGAAGTAACCTTTGCCTGTTGTCCATAGGAGGTTCCAAGGATCGCTATAAAAGCGACCCCCAGCATAGTACCTTTAACTTTTAGCCATATCCTTAAACCCATATCCTTATTTTACTTGCAGCCTTTTTACACTGATCTTCATTTCTTTCGTGGTATTATTGACGCTATTTACATATACATAAGCATTGTATTTGCCATCAGCCGTTTGTACCCATATCCCGGATTCAGCTTTTAGATTAATCGCAAAATCTGGCGCATCAACAAACGATTTATCTTTCAAATCCACATCGTCCACAAATACACTGTATTGCAATCGTGCCAGTTGCTGGTCGCGCACCGTCCAAGCCTTCACAATTTTCGTTTTATTTGTCAACCCTACAGGTAAGGTGAAGCTCGGCAAATAGCCAGCATCCGTCGTGGGAGCAACCAAAGAATGTGCATAAGTCACCGTTGGCAATGCCCGGTACAAATAGACCAAATCAATCTTATCCGGGTTTGCTGCCGCTTCGGTAGCAGTATACCATTTTAGGTCGGCCACAGAAAAAAAGCAGGCCGCGCCGTCTTTCCCGATCAAGTCCAAAGCCATATCCATATTACGAATCGCATAAGCTTCGGTCTTCAACGCAATTTCCTGCCCATTACTGGACCTCGCCCTGAACGTAAAAGTGACCGATTTACCTTTTGCTGCTGCCGGTATTTTGTAGCTATAACGCAGCGTTGAAGCGGAGGTATCTTTTGTAAATTTCACCTCCATGCTATTCCCATTTACTGTAGCAGGGTCGCCAACAACAACACCCACATCTGCCCCCGTACTACTGGTGTAATACGATTTGTTTTCAAGTACAGTACCCTCATCACCCGCAATACTGGCTTCTACAGAAATTGATGTAAGTTTCCCCTGATCCGGCAAAATCGCCGCAGCATAAGCAAAGTCCATGGTAGCCCCAACCACATTTGGCCCTAAAGAGCGCTTAATAATATCGTTTTGCAAACCATCTTTTGCTGTTGGAATTTCATAAGCCTCTTCTTTACAGGAACCGAACAACAAGAGCCCAAATCCGATGGACAACAGCCCTATTTTTAAATAATTTGTTTTCATCAGCTTACTTATTTTTGTACTGTCAAATAAACTTTATACGTCTTACGAACCTTTCTATTTCCAGACACGACAGTCCATTCACGTGGCGTATCCAAATTGGAAAAATCTTGTTTTCCTAAAATCTTAGGATCTAACACCGCATCGGTGACCAATGAAAATTGTGGGTATAGATTTTTCAAATCCGTACCAAAGAGCACCTCCACTTTTATGGTTTGCTCAACGGTATCCACCAACGCAGCTTTTGTACGTACCGTCTGAAAATCGGCGCCCAACAGTTCAAAACTACTGACATAACATTCCGACCTGGTCGTGATCAACAAACCATCCTCATCCATTGGATAATCATCCTTACAACCGGACAAGCTAACGAACAGCATACCGATTAAAAATAATGTATATTTCATTTTATTACAGTCAAGTGTTACCATATTATTTCCAAGGTATATTTTGTGTTAAATTCGGATTCCGCGAACGTTCTGTTTCCGGAATTTGATAGATATAACACTTTTGATAAGTCAATTCAGACTCATTGAAGAAAAAGCGTTCCCAATTATTTCCAAAACTATCCTGGAACCATTTTCCATCACCATAAGGTTTGCCAAACACTGTTTCCAGTTTACGCCATCTCCTCAAGTCAAATGCGCGCTGCCCTTCGCCAAACAACTCAACAATTCTTTCCTGCTCTATGGCATCGAAAAATGCATCACGAGACGAGGTTTTAGCTCCAGCAAGCGCAGGTAGGTTACCACGACGCCTAACCTTATTAACCAAATCAATTGCATCCGCCTGTGGACCACCAATCTCATTGGTTGCTTCAGCATACATCAGGTATACGTCAGCAATGCGCATCAAAGGCCAATTGTAATTTCCATCACTACGTGCCACACCACCATAATTGCGCACAAATTTACGCGATTGCAATCCCGAGAGATTTGTGGTATTATCGGTAAAGGAAGTTTTGTAGGAGACACCGTTAACCGTCACCGCAGCTCCCCAAGTTTTGTAGATAAAGGGAATATAACCTGTGGTCTCCGTAGGGCTCATACTCATAATCAATTCGTAATCCCACAACAAAGTCGCTTTCATGCGATAATCTCGATTACGGTACGACTCAGGGTTCACCGCTGAATTTGCCGTAGTACGTGCTGCAGGATTTTTAACCGGATCTAGCTGAGCCATCTTTGGCAAGAAATCTCCTGTAATGGTAGATTGGTAACGATCGGCCAATTCATAGCGCGGAATCGCCTGATTCTGTCCTAAAGACACCAATGGCCCCGTCCATACCCGCTGATATTCCTCACTTTGTTTTGTTCCCACACCGCCATGGGTAAGCACCATGACCATTTCCTCATCTTGGCTCAAGTTGCCGGTAGAAGGTATAAACATGTAGTAATAATTTGGGAGCACATCAGCCTTCCCCAATTCGCCCCATTGACCTGGATCACCATTTCTAAACATTTTGATGCCAAAATCATTGATTACACGTTTAAAATCCGCAGCGGCCGCAGTATATGCCGTTTTAGCCTCTGTAGCAGATTGTACAAATGCATCCAATTCGGGCCATCCATTTTTCTTCCACGCACCCCAATACAATTGAAACTTACCACGAAAGGCCAATGCAGCAGGCTTACCGGCACGACCAATTGCAGACCCCTTGTTGGGCAATTTGTCCACCGCATAGTTCAAATCAGCCATAATAGAATCTTTCAGCTGTGCAATAGGCATTCTCCGCACCGTATCAGCCTCTGCGGGAGCTGGTGCCGATTTATAAAAATAAGGCACATCACCCCACAGGGAAATCAATCTAAAGTATGCAATGGCGCGCAACAACTTGGCCTCCGCCACGATAGTTTCCAGGGTTTGTTTTACAGCATCAGTTTTTGCTACGGGCAACAAACGCGCATTGGTATTTTCGATCACAAAGTTAGAACTGAATATAGATCCATACAATGCTCTATACATTGCCGATGCACCGGAGCCATAATTCATCGGACTATTGACCGTTAATGAAATAGGCGCCGCACCAGTATTGTACATTTTAAGGAAATCTCCATGTCCATCGAAATGATAGTCGCGATCAAAACAAGGCCTAAATATGGAATAGTTCGCCATTAACGCAGCAAGCGCGTCATTTTCGTCCACCCAGAACGTTTCGGAGCTTGGCGTTGTTGTTGGATTCTGATTCAACAAATCTTTGCGACATGCGGACAAACCAAGAAGCAGCAAAGAAGAAATAAACAATATGTTATATATCGATTTCATAAGTTAATATATTATAAGTCAACATTCAGTCCAACCACAAAACTCTTCGTCATCGGATAAGCATCATTAGTATAGGTACTTTTCTCCGGATCTAAGCCTTTAAAACTTGTCAATACCGCTAAATTATCGACCGAACCAAATACACGTAACTTCTGGATGCCCAGCTTCATCAGTAATTCTTTCTTAAAAGTATAGCCAAGCTGCAGATTTTTCACCCTTAAATAAGACATGTTTTGCAGCCAAAATGTGCTCAAATACGCATTTGGACTCGTTGATCCTAATGTACTTGGAAGCAACTTAGGATAATCAGCATCGCGATTGTCCAGGCTCCACATATTATTCCACTGGTCCTCAGTAATAGCCTGATTTGCCGTTCCTAAAAAGTTCGAATTCGCTTTGTTCATCCAAAATTCCTTTCGTCCTGTGGCAGCCTGCAACAGGAAAGAAAAATCAAAACCTTTATAGTCCACCGAACCTCTGAATCCGTAATTCACCTTTGGTCTACCCAGTTGATAAGCTGGATATGCCACACGGTCATTCGCATCCAATTTGCCATCACCATTGACATCTTTCAACAAAATATCTCCCGGAGAAGCGCCCTGAGGAACAGCATTATAGACATCCTGCCAAGATTGAGCAATGCCCAACGATTCGAAAGCATAGATAAAATTATAAGGCATATCAATAAATACCGAACCTCTTTGCAACTGCTCATTCCAGGACAGCAGCTTGTTCTTGTTATACCCAACATTAAAGTTCAGCATGTAACCCACATCGCCCTTTCGGTCATTCCAGGTAACATTTGCTTCCAGCCCTTTATTCATCATATCACCAATATTACGTCGGGGGGCAGTGAATAAACCCGTCAGATGCATGGATACATCCGAAGGCCTGTTCATACCGATCGTCTTTCTTTCGTAATAATCCAGCTCCGCAGTCAGTTTATTTTTAAAGAATCCAAGATCCAAACCCAAATTAAACACACGTGTCTTTTCCCAGGTAAGGTCATAGTTGATCAGTTTCTTATTGATCAACCCTTTGACAACAGACCCTGTTCCTGTACTACTGTCAATCAAATAATAAGGACTAGAGACCAAAGATTGCTTCTGCTCATACAGTCCGACACCACTATTATTCCCCAAAGAACCATAAGAAGCTCTAAATTTGGCCGAACTCATCCTGATCTTTTCCTTGAATGCCGACATAAATACCTCGTCTGAAATCCGCCAGCCCACTGCCGCTGATGGAAAAAAGCCATATTGATCACCCGGCAAGAAACGTGATGAACCATCTACCCGGAAGTTCCCTTCAAACATATACTTTCCGAAGGCCGTATAATTTAATCGTCCAATATAAGAACGCAAACCTTCTGCCGATGATGATCCCGACACATTTTGCACGTCTTCAGAAGCGCCATCAATTTCATGTAAACTAGGATGCAAACGATCTAAGCGACTACCTGCCAAAACACGATTGTTCCAATATTCTTCTGAATACACGGCCAAAGCAGAGAAATCATGGTTAGCGCCAAACTTATGATCGTAACTCAATTTGAAGTTCAACTGGGTTTTGTAATTGTTTCGGTCTGTATTATATATCCCATCATTTGTCGGCACAAGATCCCGGATAGACAATCCCGTCCGGATGTTATATAATTTTGTCGGCATATCTGCCTTCCATTGAAAACGCGTATCATAATTTAGGGCATAATCCACTTTAGCCTCAAATCCTTTAAATGGCTTCCAGTTTAAATAACCATTCACCAAAGCCTGCTTTTGATTCATGTGGTTTTGGTTGCGCGTCATGTAATCTGCATAAATATTATTGGCCTGCGGACTTTCATTGTAAGACATTGCACCGCCATAAAAACCGGTAATAGGATCATAAGGCAATATACCTGCTGGTGAGGTAAACAGATCCATCCCACTTGTCGAGTTTGCAGTCATACCGTCTTCGTAGTTATAACGGTAATCGGACCAGTTTCCGGAGAACCGCACTCCAGCACCGATGGTGTTGGTTACTTTGGTTTCGAAGTTAAATGCAGCATTATAACGTTTAAAATCATTATTGATCTGTATCCCCTTCTCATCCAGCATACCGACAGACAAATAGTAATTATTATTTTCAGTTCCTCCATTAATGGAAACATTATAATTCCCACTTTGACCATTGCGGAGAATAACATCCCACCAATCGGTACTTGGATACAATCTCGGGTCGATCATACTTAAAGCCAACCATTCGTCGATGGTTCCATTCTTAAAATTGAATGCAGATGCGGCCGTATTATAGGCCTGTGCCCTTTGAGTAGCCGTCATTGCTTTTGCATAATTATTGACAAAATCAAAAGAGCGGGTAGGTTTCACCAGCGATTTGTTGGCACTAAAGGAAATAGCCGTCCTACTGTTTCTTTTACCAGACTTTGTCGTGATCAATACAACCCCATTGGCCGCTCTGGAACCGTATACTGCAGCGGAAGAAGCATCTTTTAGTACGGTCACACTTTCAATATCATTCACATTCACACGATTCATATTCACATCGGGCATTCCATCAACCACGATCAGCGGTCCAGCACTGTTGACTGTCCCCAATCCCCGAATCAAAAGATCCGCTGCATTATTTCCGGCCATTCCGGAGTTTTGACTTACGGCCAAACCAGGAATAACACCTTGCAATGCCTGCGAGGCATTGGAAAGGCCCCGACTCGAGGTCGATTGATCAAAATTAACACTGGCCACAGCACCAGTCAAGTTGCCTTTTTTCTGCTTACCATACCCCACCACAACCACTTCATCCAGTGCATTTTCGCTCGCATCAAGCACCAAAGCCTGCACATCTTTCCCCGACACCACTTTTGTATTAAAACCGATTAACCGAAATTGAATCTGATCGGAAACGGAACCCGTTAATTTAAAACGACCTTCTTGATCCGTAACGGTAACAGTTGCATTTTTAAGGTTACGCACTTCTACACCGGACAGTGGCTGCCCTTTGGCGTCCAGCACCTGCCCGACAAGCTGCTGCTGAAATTTAGCTAAACCCGACGAAGGGTTTAAAACTTCCGAGATCGGAATCTTTCCATTGTTAAGGGAAGAAGGTGCATTTGCCAATGCAGCCATCGAAATAAAAGGTAGTCCCAACAAAAGGCAACTCCTGTTTACTACATCCCGGATTTTAATCTGCTTTAGTATCATGAATACTCAGGTTAAAGTGGTTAAATAAATGATTTATAAGCTCTTTAGTTTATTGGTGTTTTTTCAGGAAACATAACGCTCGACCCTAATATGGTCTAAATTGTATTTCCATCGTTATCATAGCGAATACAATAATATATATTTTTTGTATACAATTCAATATTTTTTTTACTTTTTTACAAAAATAGGCTGGCTAATAGGCTCGTGACAATTCCACGACACCGCTCTTTTAGCTGTGTAATTATAAACTAAATCGTATTTACTGTAGACTGATAAAGTATTTTTGTATACAATTTTAATTATTTTTTGTATATTTATTTTTATTCAACTACATTTGACTAACCAAATAAATCAAAGGAATAACCGTAGATCCTATATGAAAAAACAAACCTATATTTGGCTTGTATCGCTGATCCCGCTACTATCCTCCTGTTCTTCCGAAACGGAAAGAGAACGTAAGCCAATAAATAACATCCAACTGGAGCACAGCATACTATCGCTAACAAAAGAAGCTACAAAACTCCATGTGCCATGGGATTTACAATATGACCGGATCAACGATGCCATTCTGTTTTCTGAAATCGGAGGAAGTATACGAAGACTGGATACAAAAACAAAAGCTGTTACTTTAGTGGACAGCCTGACCGATGTATACCATCAGCGCACCCTGGGACTCTTGGGAATGGCGCTCTATCAGCCGGAACAGCAGCAAGCCTATCTTTACCTTTCTTACACAAGCAAAAAGGACAGTCTCATTTTCTCCAATTTATATCGTTACGATTATAATACGGCAGGCAAGTTGTCAAACCCAAAATTGCTTTTACAGATTCCTGGAAACACCGGACACAACGGTTCGAGGGTTATTGTTTCGACAGACAAAAAAGTATATTGGGCTACAGGAGATGCAGCAAGTGATACCTTTGCGCAAGACAGCACCTCATTAAATGGCAAAATCTTACGCCTCAATCTCGACGGGAGCATCCCAAAAGACAATCCAATTGCAAACAGCTATGTCTATGCATGGGGATTTCGGAACATGCAGGGACTTACCCATGATGCAAAAGGCTTAATTTACACGTCCGAACATGGCGATGCCATCGAGGATGAAATCAACCTGATCCAACCCCTAAAAAATTATGGCTGGCCGCAGATCGAAGGTATGATTGACACGGAAAAGGAAAAAGCTATTGCCAAAAACTCCCCAAGACAGGAGCCCATTAAATCGTGGACTCCAGTCGTTGCACCATCCGGAATGGCGTATTACAGTTCAAATGTTATCCCTGAATGGCAACATAGTCTATTGCTCGCGACTTTAAAAAATCAGTCTTTACGTATCCTAAAATTATCCGCCGATGGTCAACAGATCGTCGATGAGAAGATCCTATTCAAAGATCAACTTGGCCGGCTAAGATCGGTATTAACCTTACCCAATGGAGACATTTATTTCTGTTCGAGCAACCGTGACTGGAATCCGCAAAAGGGATTTCCAAAACCCGATGACGATGTTATCTACCGTCTCCGTATTACCGATAAAGCATCTGCACCAATGATTAAACCCCTTGCAGCCAACACGGCCAACTCCCCTGCCAAAAGTGGTCAGGCATTATATGAAGCCTATTGCACATCTTGTCATAAAGCAGATGGAAAGGGACTTACAAATACCTTTCCCCCATTAGCCAATTCATCTCTTGTCAAAGGCGACCCAGCACCGCTATTACAGGTTATCCTCCATGGACTGAAAGACAAAACAATAAACAACGTCAAATACGAAAGTGCAATGCCATCTTTTTCATTCCTGAAAAATGAAGAGGTCATTGAAATCACCAATTATATCCGCACACACTTTGGAAATTCTGCACCTAAAATCAACCAACAGCATTTAACCTCATTACGATAAATCTCATGGAAAATAACCTCGAGCCAAAACCCTCTTTATTGAAAAGTTGGCTATCCATCTTGGGGCCCGGCATCATTACCGCCGCCCTGGTTTTCGGGCCCAGCAAAATGACCATCACATCAAAAATGGGTGCAGATTATGGCTTCTCTCTATTATGGGTTGTCGTCGTCGCCATCTTTTTTATGATGGTTTTCACCAATATGGCGGCACGTATCGGTATCGCGAGAGACGAATCTTTACTTGTTTTAATTCGCCAGAAATTTGGTAAAACAACATCCATCATCATTGGCCTCGGAATCTTCCTCGTTGCAACCTGTTTTCAATCGGGGAATGCGATAGGTGTCTCTATTTCCGTTTCGGAAGCAACGGGGACAAACCCCAAAATATGGATCATCGTTTTTAATGTCATCGGTATCCTACTGTTGTTCTTTAAATCTTTCTACGCGCTATTGGAAAAGCTTATGCTTGGACTTATCATCCTGATGTTATTTGCTTTTCTTTCTACAGCCATTATGATAAAGACACCCGCACAGGACTTTTTCTTAGGTTTTATTCCCAGCATCCCACCTTCATCAGTAGGTTTGATCATCGCTTTTACGGCTTCTTGCTTTTCGATTGTGGGCGCATTTTATCAAAGTTATCTTGTTCAATCAAGAAGAAAATTATCGGCCAACAAACAGCGTACTGAACGACAGATAATCGGTAGCCGAATAGGTATTATTATTCTTGGCATCATGAGTGCAGCCGTTATGGTCTGTGCGGCAAATACGCTTCATCCCCAAGGGATCAAGTTAAATTCTGCCGCTGAGATGGGCCGTGCACTGGAACCGCTTTTGGGAACCTATGCTTCACACCTCTTTTTTATCGGTCTCTTCGGTGCCTCCTTTTCCTCTTTGATCGGCAATGCCGTATTAGGCGGATCCTTACTGGGCGACACCTTTGGCTTCGGCAACGATCTCAATCACCCTAAAGTGAAACTCTTTATTTCTTTGGTCATGATTTTTGGATCTGCCATCGCGCTTATCTTCGGAAACCTTCCCTTGGAGCTTATTGTTTTTGCGCAAAGCATCACCATTTTTTTAGTTCCCTTTATTGGTATCATCCTCTTTCTGATCGCGAACGACAAAGAAATTATGGGCACGCTCAGAAACAGCCCCTTAACGCGATTATGGGCTATACTCGGACTCATATTACTCGTTTTTCTTGCTTTTAGTAATCTCTATAATTTAATCAAATAATTCAGACATGGACCATAACAATTTAGCGGAATTGGAACAGCAGCTGCTTGCACCATCATTAGATCTAATTGAAGATATAAAAAAGATACAAGGTGATATTCTTTTCCTAGGTATTGGCGGAAAAATGGGGCCAAGCATGGCAAAACTAGCCATGCGGGCTATTCAAGCTGCAGGAATAGACAAAAAGGTCATTGGTGTCTCGCGTTTTTCAACCAAGGAACTTCAACAGGAACTGGAGGATCTAGGCATAAAGACAATCGCCTGTGACCTATTGAATGAGGAAGAACTCAAAAAGATCCCGCAGATTCCGAACGTCATTTACCTCGCAGGACATAAATTCGGCACCACAGGAAATGAAGATTTTACCTGGGCGATGAATACCTATCTTCCCGGAATGGTGGCTTCTCATTTTCAAGATTCCAACATTGTTGCTTTTTCTTCGGGTAACGTACTTCCATTTGTACCGATAAGCAATGGCGGCGTTTCTGAGGAAAGAACTCCGGAGCCTGTCGGCGAATACGCGCAATCCTGTTTGGGAAGAGAGCGTATATTCGAGTATTTTTCGAAGAAAAACGGTACACCTACCCTGATCTACCGATTGAATTATGCGGTGGATTTTCGCTACGGTGTGCTCGTAGAAATTGCCAAATCGGTCAAAGGGCAGCTCCCAATAGATTTGACAACCGAAAACGTCAACGTCATCTGGCAGGGAGATGCTAACGAAATTGCCTTAAGATCATTACTGCACTGTCAGTCTCCAGCCAAAATACTGAATGTCACGGGACCGGAAATCCTTTCTACACGATGGATCGCAGAGCGTTTTGCTGAGCATTTCAGCACAAGGCCGATATTTGTAAATGAACCCGCCGGAACCGCTTTACTCAACAATGCGTCCGAATGCCATCGTTTATTTGGCTATCCGAAAACAACCATACGCGAAGCGATAGACATTACTGCCAAATGGTTGACCCAAGGCGGCGAACTATGGAATAAGGACACGCATTTTCAAGAACGAAAAGGAAAATTCTAATGAAAACTTTAGACAACAAATTACAACAGTTGCTTTGGGAAGGAACGGTTATTCCGGCACACCCCCTTGCCTTAAATGAGGACCGCAACATTGACGAGACGCATCAACGGCTCCTGACGCAATATTACATAGCCAGTGGAGCCGGTGGAATCGCCGTAGCTGTACATTCAACCCAATTTGAAATCCGTGACCCCGAGATCAACCTTTTTGAAACCGTATTGAGATGGGCTAGCGAAGAAGTCGAGAAAGCGGCACTCCAACGACCATTTATCAAAATTGCGGGCATCTGCGGTGCCACAGAACAAGCTGAACAGGAGGCAACGACTGCACTTAAATACGGTTATGATATTGGACTTTTGAGTATGGGCGGCCTGCAGAGCTGGACTGAAAATGCCATATTAGATCGAGTCAGAGCAATAGCAGCCATTATTCCTGTCTTTGGATTCTATCTTCAACCCGCCGTTGGTGGCCGTATTTTCTCCTATTCCTTTTGGCAGCAGTTTGCCGAAATCGACAACGTTGTCGCTATCAAATGTGCGTCGTTCAACCGCTACCAAACATTAGACGTTATGCGTGCTATAGCCAACTCCAGCCGACGAGATCAAATTGCTATGTACACGGGCAATGATGACAATATTGTCAACGATCTGATGAGCGTGTATAATTTCCCCGTAGCGGGAGAAAACGTCGCCATAGAATTTAAAGGTGGACTATTAGGCCACTGGGCTGTTTGGACCGCAAAAGCTGTTGAACTCCTTCAGGAAATAAAAACATACAAACAGGACCCCAATAACCTCCATGCAAGTCATCTCCTGAGCAAAGCGATTGCTGTAACAGACAGCAATGCAGCTTTTTTTGACCCAGCAAATGCATTCCATGGCTGTATACCAGGCTTACATGAGGTGCTCCGCAGACAAGGCCTGATGAAAGGGACCTGGTGCCTAAACCCCAACGAAAATCTATCCATCGGACAGCAAGAAGAAATAGACCGTGTATATAAAGACTACCCAGACTTAAACGACGATGAATTTGTCAAGGAATTTTTAAAATTGAGATCCTAATAGGTTAATCTCTTCAAAAGGTCCCATTGCCCCAGGCTCGTCACGATTGCCAGAGCAATGGGCCTTTTCTTTTACCTGCTATTCTTATTTGACGAATCAATGACCAAGCAAGGAAAATAGTGGATAGAACGAAAGGTTTGCTTTTTATAACTTTGCGTCATGAAATTTTTGAAAATAGCATTAACCTCCAGCCTTCCGTGACAAGCCTGCTATTCAAGGCAGCGTGAACGTCCACAGCGACGGAAAATAAATAAAAATTTTATAAAGGATGGAAAAAAACACTACCCCACAACAGTCGCTTATACCGACGATACTTGCATTTGCACTTGTTCCGATTACTGGGCTTGCCACAGATATTTATCTTCCTTCAATGCCACAAATGGCGCAGGAACTTGGCTTAAATGAAAGCAAGATCCAATTGACGCTTTCGCTTTTTCTAATTAGTTATGGTGTCGCTCAATTCTTCACAGGAGCTTTGGTGGATGCCTGGGGAAGGTATCGCATAAACCTCATTTCACTTTTTCTTTTTATTATCAGTTTTTGGGTCACGGCACACACGCAGGATATCTGGGTTATCTACCTAATGCGGATTTTACAGGGAATTTTATCGGCATTTGTTGTCATCTCCAAAAGAGCCTATTTTGTGGATGTCTACGACGGTGAGCAGCGTAAGCACTACCTGAGTATCATGACCATCGTCTGGTCGATCGGACCGATTGTGGCACCATTTATCGGTGGTTATCTCCAAACACAATTTGGCTGGCGTTCTAACTTTATGGTCCTGGCCGCCTATAGTGCTGTACTCTTTGTACTTGAACTGATCTTTTCCAGCGAAACAATCAGACAGAAAAAGCCCCTTCACATCGATTATTTGATTAGCGAGTTTAAAATGATGCTAAAAAGCACCGATTTTACCTTCGGCATATTCATGTGCGGCATATCCTATGGCCTGGTTATGTTTTACAATCTCAGTGGCCCCTTCTTTATTGAGCATCAACTGGGATATAGCGCGATTACCACTGGCTACACCTCCCTTATTATGGGTTTAGCCTGGATGTGTGGTGGATTTATTGGAAAAGCATTGATCAAAAAGGCATTGATACCCAAACTGAGAATTGCAAACTTTATTCAAATATTGCTTATCATAGGCATGCTGATCGTTTCACTTTATAAAGCGAATTTATACACGCTTACGTTCTTTGCATTTGCGGTACACTGTACTGCCGGATTCGTTTTTAACAATTATTTCAGCTATTGTTTGGGACGATTTCCATTGTCGGCCGGTATTGCCGGAGGGTTAGTAGGCGGAATAACCTACCTGCTCACATCTTCACTCAGCTATCTTACCGTGAGTCTGGTAAACCCTACAACTCAATTTCAGATTGGATTAGGATATGGCATATTTTCCATATTGGGTTTGATCATTTTATATGTGATCAATAAGCTCGTCAAGAGCAGCTAGTTGTTGATTGAGTCTTGCACAAAAAAACACCACTCAACTGTAGTCGTTTGGCTACAAAAATGCACATACGAGATAAATTGCTTTTAACTTAGTATCAAAAACAACTATATTTGTATCATCATAATTTAGGTTTATAATTGGTTATTTAAGGTTTTCATTCTCCCCGTTTGAAAACCTTTTTTTATCCTATTTTTTTTGTCTACCGGATAGCACTTGTTCTGGTCTTTTGTGCCGCACCCTAGCTATCAAAAATCAAAGTATCGAATGAAATACGTAGAATCAACCAAATGATGTTTTTGCTCCAATAAAATGGATGCCGTAAGGACCTTTCAACGTGCTATACAAGCTCGGAGATTACCAATTTTCCAATAAAATCGATATATTGTACCCCAAATCAATTTTAAGTGAGGGAGTCGATGACAATAAAAAAATATAGGAGCGTCTATATCTTTTGGTTTTGCACCATTTTATTTATTTTTCCAAACTGCAGCTATTGCCAGACCATCATACCTACAGGTACACCTTTTGTAAAACAATTCAAAAAAGACCAATACAAGGCTGGAAATCAAAACTGGTCCTTGGCAGTAGATAAAGATGGTCGTATCTATAGTGCAAATACTGAAGGTCTATTACAATTTGACGGACAGTATTGGCGTATCTTTCCGCTTCCAAATCATTCCACCGTCCGAAGTGTTTCGATCGGTAAAGATGGGAAGATTTATACCGGTGGCAGAGGAGAATTTGGTTATTGGACTGCTAAGCCTTTTGGAAACTTGACTTATCATAGTCTTTCGAAGCTTGTACGTGACAAGACCTATTTTCCAAACGAAGAAATCTGGAAAATCATTGTAGAAGACCAACGCGTATTTTTCCATACCTTTTCCAAATCATATATTTGGGAAAAAAATACGATAAGACAGTTAACGGCAGAAGGAGAACCTTTTTTATTTCCGCATCAGCTTAATGACCAGTTGTTTTTCGAACAACTACCAAGTGGTCTGCATGAATATAGACAGGGTAAATTGATTCCAATCAAAGGAAAAGACGTCTTAAGAGATAAAAATGTACTCGCCCTATTGCCTTTCGACACAAATACTTCGCTCATTGCCACCGCAAGAAATGGCCTTTATCTGATGAAAGCGGACGGAAGTATCGAACCTTGGTCTGTTCCTGCAAATCAGCTATTGAGCCAATCACAGGTAAATAATGGCATCTACCTCTATGATGGACAATATGCTTTTGGAACCATCCAGAACGGCGTTATCATCATCAACAAAAATGGCAAAGTCATTCAACACATCAATAAAAACAATGGTCTGCAAAACAATACGGTGCTCAGTATCGTAAAAGACAACCAAAAGAACATCTGGGTAGGGCTGGATAATGGTATCGATCGTATTGAAATCAATTCCCCTATTTCATTTTATACAGATTTTATTGGAAAAATTGGAACGGTCTATACATCTATTATCTATCAGGGAAAAATCTACCTGGGCACCAATAAAGGATTATTTTCCAGTGAATGGAAGGGATTGAACAATTACAATGCATTAAACTTTTCTCAGGTTCCAAATTCAAATGGCCAGGTTTGGACGTTAGCATTATTCGGTGATGAACTCATCTGTGGCCACAACGATGGGACCTTTAAGCTACTAGACGGCCGTCTGGAAAAGATTTCACAGATCACTGGCGGGTGGATTTTCAAACCTATATTTGGCACGAGAAATATCCTCCAAGGAAATTATACTGGTCTCTCAAAATTTACCTTCGATGGTATGCACTTACAATTTGTGCAGCAATTTGAGGGTATTAAGGAGCCCGTTCGATTTTTAGCCCAAAAAGATACTCATTCCTTTTGGATTGGAGACTGGGGACAACTACAACTTATCGGATTTGACCCAAGTTTCCAACAGGCAAATATATTATTCTCCTCCAAACAGGACAGTGTTGCCTCGAAGAGACAATTTAAAGGCGTTTATACGTTAGAAAATAATCTTGTATTCGCCACTGACAGCGGATTCCTTCAATTCGACAATATCGTAAAGCGATTCAGTTATGCAAATGAATTGAACGCCGCATTAGGTACCTATAAAAACTCCAATAAGATCATACCGATCAACACAAACAGTTATTGGTTGATTCAGAAGACTAAAATTGCCAAAGTAGATTTTGATAGCAAGGGTAAGTTACACATTGACTCCAACCTATTAAGTCCACTACAGGACCGAATGATGAATAATTATGAAAACATCCTTCCTATTGAAAATCAATACTACCTCATCGGTCTAGATGATGGCTTTGCGATCTATCGACATACAGATAAATCACAAAAACATAGCTTGCCACTTCCGCAAATAGCGCAGCTCATCAACTTGACCACCGGACAGGCTATCTTTCCAGATTCAACGTTTAAATTATCGCCTACAGACAATAACCTGAGAATTAGCTTTTCGAGCCCCTATTATTCATCTTCACCACTTCAATATCAATATTATCTGGAGGGATACTCAGACAATTGGTCTGAATGGAGTGAGACGGCCTACCAGGATTTCACCAATCTGCCCTATGGAAAATTCCAAATTAAAATAAGGGCAAAAAATAATATGGGGATGGTTTCTGAAATCCAATCATACTCCTTTACCATTCAGCACCCTTGGTATCTATCCTGGTGGGCAAAGGCTTTGTACACGCTTGCCATTTTAATACTGCTATATTTTGCCTATATCTTTAATGTTCAACGTGAGCGTAGGCGTCAGTTTCAAATACGGCGAAAATGGCTCGAAGAAAAAAAGATTGCTTTGGAACGCGAAGCTGAAAAAAAGGAAAAGGACTGGATCAAACTGAAAAACCAGCAATTGGAAGACCAGCTTCAATTAAAAAACAAAGAATTGGCGAATGCAGCCCTCAATATCGTCTACAAAAATGAGATGTTGAACAACTTGCATGACGAACTTAAACAGCTTAAAGATGCGGATGGAAACAAATTGAGTTCGGATGAGCTGAAAAAAATCAATAAGCTCATAGATGATGCCCATAATGACGACCGTGACTGGCATATATTTGAAAGAAGTTTTAATGAATCGCATGAAAACTTCTTCAAGAAATTGAAGCAAGAATTTCCTGATCTAGTCCCCAATGATCTTAAGCTATGCGCCTATTTACGGCTCAATATGTCCAGTAAGGAAATCGCTTCGCTGCTCAACATTAGTACGCGCGGGGTCGAGATCAGACGCTATAGATTACGCAAAAAACTAGGACTTCCAACAGACAAGAACCTATCTGAATTTCTGTTAGAACGTTAAATTCCCCTTGCAAACACTACATCATTACCACACACACTCTTTAGTGTACAAAACACACTAAAGAGCGCATTATCTGCTCAAAGAAATTGATTTAAATAACTGACTATCAAAAATATAAGATACACATGAAATACATTTGAGCAGGCGGAATTTTCGTGTAGTAGTGATGTGCAAATGTTAAATTTTGGGAAAGTTGTACTACATCAACATATTTGCCTCAGGGAAATAACCAACTGTATTTTAAACAAACACCAAAAATTTACGATATGAGGAATCTATCCGCATTATTTTTGACTTCCATGGTCGTCTCTGTTGCCTATGGACAAACTTCTATACAAGGAGTGGTCAAAGATGGCTCAAGCATGATATCCATGCCTGGCGTAACCATTAGTATTAAAGGGAAAGCTGTATCTACGAAAACCGACGCAACGGGGAAATTTCAGATTAATGCCGCTCCTACCGATTCGTTAGTCTTTAACTTTATTGGTTATCGCAAACAAACTGTATACATTGGCAACCAAACACAGCTGAATGTATTTTTAGAAAATGAGAATCGAGCATTGGAAGAGGTTGTGGTTATCGGTTACGGTACACAAAAGAAAGCCGATCTAACCGGATCGATCAGTTCATTGAAATCGTCCGATATCACCAAGCAACCGGCCATGTCAGCCATGCAATCCATACAGGGTAAAGCTGCCGGTATCAATATCATTGCCAACGAAGCTCCGGGATCGTCACCCAACGTCGTTATTAGAGGTCTAGGTACAGCGCTTGGAGGTAGAAATCCACTCTATATTGTGGACGGTATTGCGCAAACCGATATCAACAATATCAATCCTTCTGACATTGAGTCGATGGATGTATTGAAGGATGCTTCATCAGCTTCAATTTACGGTCTTCGCGCTGCAAATGGGGTTATTATCGTGACCACGAAGAAAGGTAAAACTGGAACGACAAATATCAACTATGAAAGCTACGCAGGAATGAAGAAGATTCTTAACCGCGTTAAGATGGCTAATGCCGGACAGTTTACAACCTATGCAAATGAATTTTTAGTATCTACTAACGGCAAATATACGTTAGCTAAAAATCAAGCTAATGATACAGATTGGTACGATGAAATATTAAAAACGGGAACAGTTTTTAATAACGCTGTCAATATATCAGGTGGAAACGAGAAAATAGATTATTTTCTATCTGCAAATAATTACACGGAAAATGGCATACTTGACGGATCAAAGTTTATACGGAACACGATCCGCAATAACAATGTCTACAAGTTATTCAACAATCGTCTTAAATTTAGCCAAAACGTCAATTTAACATTGACCAAAGCAACACCTAAACCCTATAGCGCATTTACTACAGCTTATAGACAATCTCCATTGGTACCTGTCATGTATGACAATGGTCGGTATGGCACGAACAGTGTCAATACAACGACGGGGATAGTTGGACTGGAAACAGCTCCAGGCGAAAGTCTTGGGAATTTAAACTCGCAAGGCAACCCAGTCTATGAAGTACTTCGTCAAAATCAATTGACAAACACATTGCGTTTGCAAGGAAGTTTTGAAGGAGAATTCAAAATAACCGATTATTTAAAAGTCAACTCACGTATTGGCGGAAATAAATTCTATTCAAAAGATCGGAATTTTGTCAACATCAAACAAAACTACCTAAATGCCAACCCATTAAAATCGGAAGCCGACTTCTATGCGGAAAAAGAAAAAGGTGGTAAAGGAAATGTCGCTTTTGCAAATAATAGTCTTAAGTATGAAAATCTGGAGCAGTTCAGATGGTCTTGGGAAAACTTCTTAACATTTAATAAGAGTTTTGATAAACACCACATAGAAGCTGTATTAGGTATGTCTCGTGAAAAATACGACATCAATAGTATGAATAGCCAAATGGGCTATAGTGTACCTTCTCAAGAACAATATTGGAATATTGATTTAGCGTCAGATGAATATCAATTGATCTCTCGACAAACTTACTATACGCCCAGAGCATTAGCATCCTACTTTGGTCGGGTACAATATAACTACGATAGCCGTTACTACTTTACTGGAACAGTGCGCCGCGACGGATCAAGCGTTTTTAAAAATACGGGGAAATATTGGGGAACCTTTCCTTCTTTAGGTTTTGGGTGGAATGTTTCTAATGAAGAATTTATGAAAGATGCATCTTGGATAAATTTATTAAAACTTAGAGGTAACTGGGGTAAATTAGGAAACCAAGATATTCCACTAAATGTCTCCACAATTATGAATAGCCCTGGTGCTTCGACTTACAATTATGTTTTTGGTCCGGAGCAGGATCTGGTTTATGGCAGTGCATATGGAACTCCAGCTGTAGATGTTTCTTGGGAAGTAACCCGTGAAACAGGTGCAGGCATCGATTTCGCTTTCCTCAACAACAACTTATCGGGATCTATTGATTACTACCATAAGCTAAATACAAACACGATTTTAAATGTAACCCCTACATTAACTTCTCCTTCCGAGCAGAACTTCTATGCCCACGGTGCCAAAGTCGTCAATCAGGGAGTCGAAGTTGTACTCAATTGGAACAAGAGCATTAGTCCTGATTTTAGCTATTCCTTCGGTGTAAATTATTCATACAATAAAAACAAAGTAACAGAAGTGCTGCCTGCTTATGATGGTGCAACAGGAGGAAGTCTAAATAACGGAGAAATAACCAAACAACTCCGTGTTGGTCAGCCCATTTATGGTTGGTGGATGTTTGAATCTATCGGTGTTTTCCAAGATGCCAATGACATTGCTTCAAATCCATCATTCGGTGTAGCAAAACCCGGTTATTTAAAATTTAAAGACCAAAATAATGACGGGGTAATTGATTCGAGAGATAAAAAGTTCTTTGGATCATTCTTGCCTACATCTACTTACGGAATCAACTTAGGCATCAACTACAAAATGATAGACTTTAATGTATCAGGATATGGTGTCGCTGGCAATAAAGTTTATAACGGCCTTAAAAGTGTTAGACAGGATGCTGGAGAAAATATCACCTTGGAAACATTTGAAAACCGCTGGACGGGTGCAGGTTCAACCAATGTACATCCAGGTGCTGAGCATGCCTATTGGGCATCAAGCTATTATTTAGAGTCTGGTAGCTATTTCCGTATTAATAATATTACGCTAGGCTACACGTTCCGTAATCTCTATAGTTCGAAATCTAATTTACGATTATATGTAACGGCTCAAAATCCATTTATGTTTACGAAGTATAGTGGCTTTTCGCCAGAATTGGCCGGTGATGGCAGTCCCAACTTAACTTCTGGAATAGAACTTTCAGCCTATCCAACTACCCGTAATTTCCTTTTTGGACTCAACATGCAGTTTTAAATTTTAAATTCGAACAAAATGAAAATTAACAAACTCTATATAGCAATTCTCCTCAGCGCAGGTATTACACTACAAGGGTGTAAAGACAATAGCTTTCTCGATGTACCATCAAGAGAAAATGTAGAAGCTAATGATAGTGAACAAGTATTTACCCCAGAGCAATTTGTCAACGGAGTATATGGTATGTTTACTTCCTGGGATTATTCCTTCTCCTATATTGGTATCACAGATATGATATCGGACAATGCCGATAAAGGGAGCTCAGCAACTGACAATGGTGGCGACAAAGCCGATCTCGACAATTTGACCTATACCACCACTACCGGTTCATTTAAATCGATGTGGACCCATTGGTACAAGTCTATAGGAAGAGCGACCCAGGCAATTGAATACACAGAAAAATTTGGCTTGACTGACGCGGTATACAAAAATAGATTAATTGCCGAAGCACGTTTTTTAAGAGCTTTAAACTATTTTTATCTTGTGCGCGGATGGGGCGACGTTCCTATCCAAGATCGTGATTTGATCAAAAGAGAGCCCGCAGCTGAAGTGTATGCCTATATTGAGGCTGATCTTCAATTTGCAATAGATAACTTACCCGTAAAAGCTGCTTATGCAGCAAAAGACTTAGGCAGGGCAACTAAAGGTGCTGCACAAGGATTATTATCCAAAGTATATCTATATCAGAATAAATGGCAGCAAGCAGCGGATATGGCAAAAACTTTAATAAACTCAGGTGGCTACAGTCTAGAATCAGATTATGCTAAAATTTGGAGACTAGAAGGGGAAAATGGTCCTGAATCATTATTTGAGTGGCAAGCTAGAGGTACATCGATCGCACTAGGTGTGAAACAATATAGTCAAGTACAAGCCCCCCGTGGTGGTTTGGTAAGACTTGGCTGGGGTTTCAATACACCGAGTCAGAATTTGCTCGAGGCTTTCAACGCTGAAAAGGACAATATTCGTCGCGATGCAACGATTATTTTCAGAAATTCCACTTTGTATGATGGTCGTGTAATTGATGCCGGCGTAGAAAATGCTATGTACAATATGAAAGCCTACTCATCAGCGAATGGTGGAGCAGAATACACAGATAAAAATGTACGTTACCTTCGTCTGGGCGAAATTTACCTTATCCTTGCTGAGGCTGCGAATGAACTAGGAAATAACAGTGAAGCACTAACAGCGTTAAACACTGTTCGTACTCGAGTGAAACTGCCTAATGTAACAACAACAGACCAGGCACAGCTCCGTCAATTGATCTGGAAAGAAAGACGCCTTGAATTGGCATTTGAGCACGACCGCTGGTTTGATCTCATTCGTACAAAACAGGCTAAAGCCGCGATGGCAGCCAATGGAAAATCGTTTCAGGAGAAAATGATGCTTTTCCCTATTCCGGAAGATCAACGCATCCAAACTCCAGAAATGTCTCAGAATACCGGTTGGTAATCATATAAAGTAAAAGTAACTCCGTTCAAACGGCCAAAGGCCGTTTGAACATTTTTTCAAGAATTAAACAACTTATCCATGAGAAAACGAATAGCTTATCCGGTGTTCACCGGTATAGCTTTGGCGCTTATTCTCAGCAGTTCGTGCCAAAATGCTATCAATAGCAGTCCAGATAATCCCTCAAAAATTGATTCAACAAATGGAAGCCGCATCAATGAAGATTCGCTATTGACCAATATTCAGCAACACACATTTCAATATTTTTGGGAAGGTGCCGAGCCTACTTCTGGCCTTGCCAGGGAACGCATCCATATGGATGGTGTTTACCCTCAAAATGACCGGAACGTCGTCACGATAGGTGGTAGTGGGTTTGGTCTTATGGGGATGATTGTTGCCATGGAACGCGGATTTATCAGCAAAGAACAAGGTGTCCAAAAGCTGGATCACATCATGGATTACCTAGGAAAGATCGAACGGTTCAAAGGTGCATGGGCACATTGGTATGATGGCGAACTAGGCACAGCTAAACCATTCAGTGAAAAAGATAATGGCGGCGATATTGTTGAAACCGCTTTCTTAGCCCAAGGTCTGATTGCGATTCGGGAGTATCTAAAGGATAAAGGTGATCCTGCTCAAAAGGTTGCCCAAAAGGCTGATAATTTGTGGAAAGAAATCAATTGGAATCATTATACAAATGGGCAAAATGTTATTTATTGGCATTGGAGCCCTAAATTTAACTTTCAACAAAATCACCCCGTAAGAGGTTATGATGAATGTCTTATCACCTATATTTTAGCAGCCTCCTCGCCTACTTACCCTATTGCTCCATCGGTATATCATGAGGGCTGGGCAAGATCAGGTGCGATTAAAACTGCAGCAAAAAAATATGACATTCCACTCGTCCTTAAGCATAATGCCAAAAAAGGCGAAGTGGGCCCGCTTTTCTGGGAGCATTATTCTTATTTAGGACTGAGCCCTAAGGGATTAAAAGATCAATATGCAGATTACTGGGAAGCAACGAGCAACCATGCCAAGATAAATTTGGCCTATGCTGATCTAAACCCAAAAGGCTACACAGGTTACGGCTCCACTAAAGGATGGGGCTGGACAGCCAGTTATTCCATCAACGGTTATGATGCCCATCACCCAGACAACGATCCTGGCGTGATCGCGCCTACAGCGGCATTATCGTCTATGCCTTACACTCCGCATGAAAGCATGCAATTTGCACAATACCTCGACAAACAACTTCGCGACAAAATTTGGGGTAAATATGGCTATTACGACGCGTATAGCGAAACAGCTAATTGGTATCCTCAGCGATATCTGGCGATTGATCAGGGACCTATTATAGTGATGATTGAAAACTATAGAACTGGTAAAATCTGGGATCTTTTCATGCAAGCCCCAGAAATTCAACAGGGACTAAAAAAACTTGGTTTTACAAGTCCCTATTTAAAATAGTGGTCTGTGGAATCATTTTCGATCCATCACACGTTGAAAATGGTTCCTACCACTATGATAACATAGTATAGTATCAAGAACGTTCAACAATCCAATTGAACATCTACCATAAATATTAAGTAGCGCAGGGTAGAAAGTTCATGCGCACATTAACAAAAGATAATAAGATGAAAAAAGTAGTAGGTACTTTCCTTCTTGCATTTCTAGCTTGGCATACAAGTTCGGCTCAAACCAATCAGAAAATGGACAAGTTTATTGATCAACTGATGGCTAAAATGACTGTCGAAGAAAAGATTGGACAACTTAATCTAGTAACAGGTGGTGAGGCGACTACAGGAACGACTGTCTCCACCGATGTGGAATCAAAAATTAAAAATGGTCAAATTGGTGGTATTTTTAGCATGAGTACTCCTGCTAAAATCCGCAAAACACAGGAGATAGCCATTAAGCAGTCCCGTTTGAAAATACCCATTATCTTTGGTATGGATGTCATTCATGGGTACCGTACGGTATTCCCTATACCTTTGGGACTTGCCGCTACTTGGGATATGAATTTAATTCAACAATCTGCGCGTATCGCGGCAGAGGAAGCTACTGCAGATGGAATCAATTGGGCATTTTCGCCAATGGTTGATATTTCGCGCGATCCGCGATGGGGTCGTATTTCTGAAGGTGCAGGTGAAGATACCTATCTTAGCTCAAGGGTTGCTGAGGCTATTGTCCATGGTTTCCAAGGTGATAATCTCGCGGCATACAACACCATGATGGCCTGCGTCAAACATTTTGCCCTATATGGTGCAGCCGAAGGTGGTCGTGATTACAACAGCACGGATATGAGCCTCCACCGGATGTACAATGAATACTTGCCTCCTTACAAAGCAGCAATAGACGCCGGAGCTGGAAGTATCATGACGTCTTTTAACGATATCAATGGTGTCCCTGCTTCGGCAAACAAATGGTTAATGACAGATGTTTTACGCCAACAATGGGGCTTTAAAGGATTGGTTGTAACCGATTATACAGCGGTAAATGAATTAACTGCACATGGCCTAGGAGACCTCCAGCAGGTTTCTGCTTTAAGTCTTAATGCAGGTGTTGATATGGATATGGTGGGTGAAGGGTTTCTTACGACGCTAAAGAAATCTTTAGACGCTGGAAAAGTCAAAATCGTAGATATTGACAGGGCCTGCCGCTATGTTTTGGAAGCCAAGTATAAATTAGGATTATTTGATGATCCATACCGCTATTGTGATGAAAAACGGGCAAAAACAGTGATTGGATCTGAAGCCAATCATGCGAAAGCCAGAGAAATTGCGGCAAAATCATTTGTCTTATTGAAAAATGAAAACCAAGCGCTTCCATTGAAAAAAACAGGCACAGTCGCTGTTATTGGACCTTTAGCCAATTCAGGACCAAACATGCCCGGAACCTGGAGTGTCAGTGCTGAACTAGACAAAACAGCCTCGTTAGTTGAGGGCATGAAAGCTGTATTGGGCAACAAAGTAAATATCCTGACACACCTAGGCAGCAATCTGTTGGAAGACCCGAACTACCAAAAACATGCAACTATGTTCGGCCGTACAATCGCACGGGATTCCCGCAAAGAAGAGGAGATCATTGCAGAAGCCGTGCAAGTTGCCCAGCAGTCCGATGTAGTCGTCGCTGCGCTCGGCGAATCTTCGGAAATGTCTGGAGAAAGCTCCAGTCGCTCAGAACTCGATATTCCAAAAAATCAACAAAATCTGTTAAAAGCATTGTTGGCCACAGGTAAGCCAGTTGTCCTTGTGCTATTCACTGGCCGACCACTGACGCTCACGTGGGAAGATGCTCATGTTCCCGCGATATTAAATGTTTGGTTTGGTGGAACGGAAACAGGAAAAGCAGTAGCCGATGTTTTATTTGGGGATGTCGTTCCTTCAGGAAAAATTACGGCCACTTTCCCACGCAATGTTGGTCAGATTCCGATCTATTATGCACACAAAAATACCGGCAGACCTTATGGAAACTCGGGCGATTTTGAAAAATTCAAATCTAATTATCTCGATGTAAGTAATTCGCCACTTTACCCTTTTGGATATGGTCTAAGTTATACGACCTTTTCCTATAGTGACATTCGTCTTGACCGAAACACAATCGACGAAAAAGGTACGTTACAGGCGAGTATCGACATCACTAATACCGGAAACTATGATGCTGAGGAAACTGTACAGCTGTATATACAAGACGTCGTTGCATCAGTTACACGTCCCGTAAAAGAACTAAAAGGGTTTCAGAAGATATTCCTTAAAAAAGGAGAACAAAAAACGGTAAAATTTAAAATTAACGTAGATGATCTGAAATTTTTTGACAACAGCCTGAAATATATCGCAGAGCCAGGAAATTTCAAAGTGTACATTGGGCCCAACAGTCGCGATGTCAAAGAAAAAGAATTTGAACTGCTTTAAACTATTTTTCTAAATAAAAACAAAGCGGCACTTAATTAAATAAGTGCCGCTTTATTTTTCCGTGGCGATGGTCATTGGGTGCTAACAACTTCATCTTTAAAAGATCTTTTATTTTAAAGATCTCAAATAGGTTTTAATCAATGATATTCCATCATCATGCAGTATTGTGGTTCCCTTTTGAGGCATATGCATCTCTCCTAATGTAGACATTCTTCCAATCATCTTGGCCTGTTTCAACAAAATTCCAGTTTCATTCAAGGGGCTTTCGTAACGGAGATCCAGCATCGTCATATAAGCGGTACCTTTAGGATTATGACAATGGGCGCAATTAAGATCTAAATAAGCACGTGCCCGCATAGTTGTCGACCGAGTCACATCATCATAACTTGGCAGGGTTGTATAATCACCCAACGATGTCAAATCAAGCATACCTCTATCGCTCAAATATACCAATTGCTGGACGGGTTCTTTATTTACATGGACAATACGGTTCATATTTCTTATTTTTGGACCTATTGGAAGCACATGATTCCCTTGACGGTGGCATGCAAAACAATCCTCCCGGGAAGGAATGATATAATTTGTCTGTCTTTCAACACCTTTGCTGTCTAGAAACGAAACATGCACGGAAGCGCTGTCCATTAGTAGAAAAGCTTCATCTTGAGCCGCATTCCATTGATAGGTAGCCGCATTCCATTGCCCATCTTTATTGATGAGAAGCCTAGTCTCAAGCAGCAGTACTTTAGTCCCTTTAAGCACACTTGCTGCCGAATAGAAAAAAGTTTTGGCTATGATAGTACCATTGGGGAATTCAGGTAATCCATCGTCCGATGCAGTCATTTTTTTCCCTTTGGGAAGAAAGATTGCACGCTTTTTATCAGTATAGTCTGTGAATAAAGCAGATGCTAATTCATAGGAAATCCCTTGGTCGTTTGGCGTAAGATCAGCCAATTTACCTTTGAACAAATTGTAATCCGATAATTTGCTCCTAAATACAGTATTATCTTTAGCAGGTCTTCCCCGACCGATATTATTTACGACAATCAAAAGTACGGGTATTAATAAAACACCCATCAAAATGATTATTTTCTTCATTTCGCTATATATTCTTCTCTCCCTCTCTAGTCCATCATTAAATCGGACGAAGATAAGATAAATAAGGGATTATGGTGAGTCATGAGGGATTATCGTTCTGATTTTTACAATCAGCTCAGAAAACGATAAAAATGCGCCATTTTTTAGCAAAAATAAATTGTCTCCACGCTAAATTGGGAAATAAAATGGCTATATTTAGCTGTCTTTTAACCAAAACTTCGGATCCATGGAAGATATGATTCTCTACAATCGGCTTCAGTTCGCATTTACTATTACATTTCATTATCTTTTCCCCCAATTGACCATGGGTTTATCGCTGATGATCGTATACTTTAAATGGAAATTTCTTCAGACTCAAAACGAAGATTACAACCATGCTTCAAAATTTTGGATGAAAATCTTTGCCCTTAATTTTACCATGGGCGTTGTCACCGGCATCCCGATGGAGTTTCAGTTTGGCACAAACTGGGCGAAGTTTTCGGAACTTACTGGTGGAATTATTGGACAGACCCTAGCTATGGAGGGCATGTTTTCCTTTTTCCTAGAATCTTCGTTTCTAGGGATGTTTCTTTTTGGAGAAAAGTTGCTCGGCCATAAGCTGCACTTTTTAGCTGGACTGATGGTCTTTATTGGATCTTGGGCCAGTGGTTTCCTGATTATCGCCACGCATTCCTGGATGCAGCATCCTGTTGGATATGAGATTCTCGAAAATGGCAAATTTGTACTTAACAATTTTAGTGCATTATTCAGTAATCCATGGTTATGGCCATCTTATCTACATAATCAAGCCGCTTCATTGGTGACCAGCTCGTTTTTCGTTGCCTCTATTGGAGCCTTCTATCTGTTAAGTGACAGGCATAGTAAGTTTGGAAAGATCTTCGTTAAAAGCGGCGTTATTTTTGGCGCTATTTCCTCCGTTATGCTGGCGTTTCCTACCGGAGACCTTGCAGCCAAAAATGTAGTCAAATATCAGCCCGCAGCCTTTGCTGGCATGGAGGGAATTTTCAAAACTGAAAAAGGGGGATCAGAGATTATTCTGATCGGTCAACCGGACATGGAAAACAAAAAATTGGACAATAAGATAGCCGTACCGAATGTATTGAGCTTCCTTACCTACCAGCGTTGGGATGCAGAAATTAAAGGATTAAATGAATTTGACCAATCGTTACACCCAACGAACGTGCCCGGACTGTATTATAGTTATCACATCATGGTAGGTTTGGGTACCATATTCATTGGCATTATGGTCCTAGGAGCGCTACTGCTTTGGCGGAACAGGTTGTATCAAACGAAATGGTTGTTGTGGATCATTATGTTTATGATTCCTTTCCCCTACATCGCGAATACTGCAGGCTGGTACACAGCCGAGCTCGGACGACAACCTTGGCTTGTGTATAATCTCATGCGTATGGTAGACGGTGTATCCCCTACCGTATCTTCTGGAAATACATTATTTACCTTTCTCGGCTTCGTTGGTTTATACATTCTTTTGGGTTTGTTATTTCTGATGTTAGTCTTGAAGATCATTAGAAAAGGTCCTGAAACGACAGTTGCATCAACCTAATTAGCTATGGAAATATTCTGGTTTATCGTATTAACTTTTATGTTGGGAATTTATATCGTACTCGATGGGTACGATTTTGGGGCGGGAATTGTCCATCTATTCTTTGCTAAAACCGAACAGGAGAAAAAAGCTGTTACTAACGCGATTGGGCCGTTTTGGGATGCCAATGAAGTCTGGCTCATCGCTTCCGGCGGTGTCCTATTCTTTGCTTTCCCAACGCTTTACGCCTCCTCTTTCAGTGGATTTTACTTACCGCTCATGCTTGTATTATGGTTGCTTATTTTTAGAGCGATAAGTCTTGAACTCAGGGGGCAGGTTCACCATCGGCTTTGGGAGGCTTTATGGGATAAAGCTTTTGGTCTAGCAAGCCTGTTGCTGGCACTTTTCTTTGGCGCGGCTCTGGGAAACGTCGTTCGTGGAGTCAATCTTGGTATGGTCGAAAATGGTATATCAACACAAGAACCACATTATTTTTTCCTTGCACTTTGGAACCCGACATTTGACCCATTAGCCCAACATCAAGGCATTATAGACTGGTTCACCATCATATTAGGTTTAGTTGCAGTCGTTACATTAACAATCCACGGTGCAGGCTGGGTCATTCTGAAAACATCCAGCACACTAAATACTAGATTAAAGAATATTGTTTTTAAACTCAACTTTGTCTTGCTTATTCTCGTCCTACTATCGGCCTATGTATGGCATTATGTGAAACCCATCTCCTTAAACAATCTTCAAAATCATTATTGGCTGTGGATATTTCCTTTGATTGCTGCTGTTGGATTGTTTGGACAATTTTGGATCAAGACCTTTAAGAAAGATGGTATTGGCTTCCTATTTTCATCCCTGTTTATACTGGGGAGCTTTGCGACGACCGTTGCTTCCATGTTCCCGATAGTTTTGCCTTCAACGAATGACGTAAACCCTTCCTTGACGATTCAAAATGCTGCAGCACATGAATATGGTCTTTCCGTAGGTTTAGGCTGGTTTATGTTTGCAGCAATTCTGGTGGTTGCTTATTTTATTATCCAATTTAGGGTCTTCAAAGGTAAGCTTGATGACGTCGGTTACGGTGACCACTAAGAGCGTTCTCTATTCGAGTCCCAACAACTTATGTTTCATCGCAAGCTGTACAAGTTCAATCATATTTTTAACTTTAAATTTAGTCAGGAGATTGCGCCGATGCGTTTCCACAGTAACTGGACTTAAAAATAACTGCTCGGCGATTTGGTTCGTGGTAAGTCCATTGGAGATCAACGTCAAAATCTCTTTTTCACGCTGTGTAAGCCTGGGGAGACTGCTGATCGTAGAAATTGCGCCACGATAAAGTTCTTTTGCCCGAACACAAATTGCTTCTTTGCCGTCCAGGCCGAGCTGTACACAGCCTAGAAATTCTTCGTTGCTAACATCTTTTAAGATATAGCCATTTCCGCCAGCCTGCATAAACTGAAAAATAAGATTACCCTCGGCTAAATTGCTCAAGGCGACTATAGGAACCAAAGGGAACTGCTTCCTAACCTGAGTACAGACATCTACTCCATTTGTCTGCAACAGTTGCATATCCATGAGTAGGAGATCCGCTTTCGTGGCCTTTAAAAATTCAATTAACGCAATCTCTTCCAAAAAGGGATATACAAGATACCCATCCTGATTATTGAGAAAAGAGGCAACACCTTCCAGCAATAAAGGATGATCGTCTAACACTGCAATTATCTTCATGACTCAGCCTATTTAAACAGTTACACCAATTTCGATTTGAGTTCCGGATCCAAGCTTACTCTGAATATCAATTGATCCATTGATCCATTTCACTCTATTGACCATATTATTTAAACCCAATCCATAATTTAACACAGCGGAATCAAAGCCTTTGCCATTATCCTCAATGAGGATATGCAGTACTTCGTCCGATTTACTTACCTGAACGATAATTGCATCTGCGTTTGCATACTTTAATGCATTTGAAATGGCCTCTTGAACAATTCGATATATGGCCAACCCTTTTTGAAAATCCACATTCAATTCAGGTTCATAGTTTTCAAATTGGATCGAAACATGACTATTTTTCATTGCTATACACAATTGCTCCAATGCTGCTATCAATCCAAACTGACGCAACGATTCGGGCATTAGATTATGGGATATACGCCTTACTTCGCCTAAGATGTCGTTCAACTTCTGCGGCACTTCATCAGTCAAGAGTGTACCCTTTCCTACATCGCCGGCAATCTTAAATTTTAGACCTGTTAACATACCACCTATGCTATCATGCAGATCTTGGGCTATACGCTGACGCTCCTGCTGCTCCCCCTTGAGCATAGATTCCGAAATTTGCAGCTGTTTTTCCTTTTCCAATTTGTCCAACACGATTTCGTGGTTGAGCTGAATCTGTGTATTGAGCTTCCGTTGTTTTCGATAGAAAAAAGCAACAAAAAGCACAATACAAAAAAGCAAAACGGCAATACCCAAAACGAGAAAAATCCGAAATTGGTTACGGTCCTTTTCTGCGCGTAAATTCAAAATTTCTTTTTCTTTTTCAACGGTCTTATATTTCGTCTCCATCTCATTCATTTTTTCCAGCAATTGGACCTGCTGTATGCTATCGGATAGTTTATTTGCCATATTGGACATCTTCAACGCATCCTGATAATTACCCATAAGCTCATTCACTCCCGCCAGTTGACTGTACACAATTTTACTGTTGTAGAGATCTCGCGTTAATAATCCATTTTTCACGATTTCCTCCAACTGCAGTTTAGCATCAGCATACTTTTTCTGCAAGAGATACACATTAAATTTTCTGAACCGCATCATCTGAAATAATTTCCAATTGTTCATCTTCACCGACCAATCCAAGCCGATATCCAATAACCGTAACGCCTCATCCGTTTGCTGCTTTGTTGTAGCGTAAAGAGCCTCGTTGTAGTAGTAATTGGGCAGCTGAGTGGAATTTGGATACTTGTTTAATAGTTGTTTGACTTTGTCCAACAGTACTCTTGCTTCTTTGGATTTCACCTGATAACAATAATTACTGACTGTATTGAGATAAGCCACCACAAGTGGAGCACTCGGCGGTTGCTGCTCGAGCTGTTTTATAGCCAATTGATGGTATTCGTCCGCTTTTGCAAGCTGTTTGGACGACATAAATGCCATGCCGATCATCGTATTTATACTACCTTCCATAATAGGATCGTGTGCTTTGGCGTATGGCAGACACTTCCCATTGAGGATATCCAGAAAATCAGCAAATCCTTTTTTAGGAAATCGAATTAAGCCCAGATTATACCAAGCTTTGGCCAAAAGCCCCTGCTGAAAAGGCTTTTGTGCATTTCCAAGGAGGTCTACACATCGTTGGGCTTCAACTCCTGCATTTTTACTATCTAGAAATTGCCCATAATAATAGCTTTTATAAAGTGCCCCCATCGCCTGTAAGCTCCGGAACGGTTTGGCTAACCGCTCCCCCTGTTGCATATGATCCCAAAATTCGGTCGTATCTCTAAATCTATAGTAATCTGCCAAATAAAAATGCTGCATTGCTTTCACACTGTCCCCCGAGCTCGATAGCAATAATTTTTCCGCATCAGATCGATATTTATTTTCATCCAATGGCAAAAAACTCTGTGCAGCTACAGCATGTACAGTAAAGTATACTATAAAAAAGGCAATTATCTTCGTTAACTCTCTCAACTGAAACATCATTAATCCAATATCTTAATCAATTAAACTAAATCGGGCCTTTTCAGCCAATGGTTTCATAATATGTAACAAGAAAGTCTTATGGTGGTTAAAGACTTCTCTCTACCTCTAAATTTGCCGTCGATGAGGCTTCTTCAAAGTCGACAATAGAACATATAGGTCGGAAAACCGCGTAATCAAATGGCGGGTCCAAAAAACAAAGATATATCTCCGCGATGAATTGCTAAAGACATTCTTCTACTTTTTTGAAATTAATTTTCCATATAGGGTTTGGCTAATCTATTTAAATATAGGCTAAAATATCTCTCTTTGATAAAAAGACCTCTAGGTAATTCGAGAGGCCTTTTTATCAACGATATTCGCTACTCTTTTTCGTAGCAATATCGATCAGCAAGTCCAGCTTACACTGGTAAGCCGAAGACAGCACATTTGGATTGTCGGACTCAAAAAGCGTAGATTTCATGATGGGCACACTAAAGGGCACTGTCCAGGCGCGGAGCGACTTCGCGATAGCATCCATTGCATTAATGCCCTGTAGTGCATGCACACCATCGGCCCAACAAACTAGTCCAATATGTTTATCCGTCAGGTAAGCCGGTTTATTTTTAGCGCTGACTTCAAGCCAATCCAAACAGTTTTTCATAACACCGGGAATACTTCCATGATAAAGCGGAGACAACCAAAAATGTATATCTGCCTCAAGAAATAAGTTATTCATAATCTTGACCGCATTGGGCACCCGATTGAGACTCAAATCAAATAAGGGTATTCCGCTATCAGCCAAATTAAAAATAGTATTTTCAACACCCCTTTGGTTCAGTTGGTCGGAAAAATAGTGTGACAATTTTCCCGATGTAGATTCTTGCCTTCTTTCCAAGGCGCCATTGAATAGTAATGCTTTCATTATACTTTCCCTTTTTTAAAAATAACTTTTGGCATACCAACCTCACCATACATCAACGTCTGGACGATAGGAATCAATCGTTCTGTCGCCAACATATAAAGTGACGCCGGAATATTAGGACGGGCCCTTATGACAACTTTTTGCTGCTGAAAATTCGACAAATCCATCGCTTGCAAAGCCTGCATCCATAGGTCTATTTCCAAATCCTCCATCGCCTTAAAATCGTAATACGCTGCAACAGGATGAAGTTTTTCCGCCAGGGCCATATAGACCCAAGGCGGGATAATTGCGTCCACAGAACAGCTAATGGCAACCGCCTTATTTCGAAAAGCAGGCCAGTCCACCGCCGCCAAAGCTTCTCTGAATTCTTTTTCTTTAACGATTGCTTCCTGATACAACAATGTTTTGATGTCAAAACTTAGGATAGCAAGATCGGTCTTAAAATCAATCAGATCTAAGGCCAATATACCCGAATTTTCAACTTTATTTATAAACATGTCGTCTTTATACCAAACTAGCGATTACCGTCTCATATTTTTGTTCCACAACAGACCAATCCAAAAGCGACCAAAATGCATCCAAATAATCGGCTCTTTTATTTTGATATTTCAAATAATACGCATGCTCCCAAACATCGACTCCCAAAATAGGGAAACCTCTGCCGATCGATTGTGTATCCATCAGCGGATTATCCTGATTGGGAGTAGCTACGATAGCTAAGGCGCCAGAATGTTTTACATAGAGCCAAGACCAGCCCGAACCAAACTGCCCAAGACCCGCATTTTTTATCTGGGCTTTGAGCTCTTCCAAAGAACCAAATGCAGCGTTTATCTCATCGGCTAACTTCCCTGTGGGTACCGATTTTGGATTGGGCGATAAAATTTCCCAAAATAGCGTATGGTTAAAGTGACCGCCGCCGTTATTGCGGACTGCTGGGCTATATTTACTTACGCTTGTTAATATATCCAATAGATCGTCAGCTTCGCTTGCTGTTCCTTCCAATGCCTTATTTAGATTGTCAACATAAGCTTGATGATGCTTTTGATGATGAATCGTCATGGTCTCGCGATCAAAATAGGGTTCAAGCGCCGCATAGGCATATCCTAACTGGGGTAATTGAAATTTGTGCATAGTTTTATTGTTTTTATGATAAGTCAAAACTAGAGAATCAAACTTAATAAAACAACCAATTTGTTGTTTTATTAAAGTCATAAAAATAAATCAAAAAGGATAAACCTGTGTTTGAAACACATTTTAGAACAAAAAATAAAAACACTACCTTTGCTGATGTTATATAAAACAACTTTTTTATTGCCAAATGCAGAAGAATCCAGCTGATCGAATATTAATGTTATTAAAAATGCGCCGAGAAGCCACTGCAGCTTTGATTGCAACAGAGTTGGCTATAACAAAAGAAGGGGCCCGTAAACATTTATTGAACCTGGCGAATCAAAACCTGATTGTCTCCAATGCCCGGAGCGAAGGTATAGGCCGCCCTTCGACTTATTACAGTCTTTCACCACAGGGCATGGCACGATTTCCGGATAGTCACGCCGACATTACAGTACAATTGTTGCAGTCGATTAAACAAGTGCTTGGCGAGAATGCTTTGGATCTACTTATCAGTGATCGGGAGTCTAAGGTATATCAAAAATATACTGACGCACTATCGGATATTGACTCCATCGAAAAAAAACTTGAAATTATAGCCGCAAAAAGAACGGCGGAAGGTTATATGGCAGAATGGAAAAGAGAGGCTGACGATTATCTTCTCATTGAAAATCATTGCCCCATATGTGCAGCAGCAACCGAATGTCAGGGATTTTGCCGTTCAGAACTGAATAATTTTCAGCAACTCATCGGTCCGGCATATCGTATCTGTAGAACAGAATACATCATCGAAAATGCCCCCCGCTGCACCTATCGCATTTCAAAGGCAAAATAAAACCAATTTCTAAGGCATTCCTGCAGAAATTATTAATATACCAAAAAGTATTTTTTATATTTGCATTAAATGAACAGGAATTACATGTCAAAAGCAGAACAGACACGACAATATATCATTGAAAAGACTGCGCCCATCTTTAATAAAAAAGGCTACTTTGCAACTTCGCTCTCGGACATCACGACAGCGACAGGTTTAACAAAAGGAAGTATCTACGGTAATTTCAAAGACAAGGATGACCTAGCTACCCATGTCTATACCTATCAGAGCAGAAAAATTTCAGAAGCTGTTAATCAGCAGATTATACAGCAAAAAACATCGCTAAAGAAGCTTTTGTCTTTTCTAGATTTCTACAAGGACAATTTCAAAAATATCGCAGCTTCAGGGGGCTGTCCCATGATGAATGCGGCCGTGGAGGCTGATGATTCGCTTTCTTTTTTAACGCCTAAAGTCAAACGTTCCTTTGACCTTTGGAGGCAGCGGCTAATCCTAATTCTTGAAGAAGGAGTTGCCAGCGGTGAATTTAAGCCGCATATTTCTGCTGAAAATTATGCTATCACCTTTATGGCCATGGTCGAAGGCGGAATCTTGCTTTCCAAGATTTCCGGACGCGGAAAAGATCTTGCCATTGTATTGGACAAAATGAAGGAAATGGTGGATCGGGAAATCAAAAGCTAGTTTTTTTTAAAATCTAAATACCAATCGGTATATTATTGCGCACATAATAAAATAAAAAGAGATGAAAAGAGTTGTAGTTACCGGCATGGGAACAATTAACCCGCTGGGAGAAAACATAGACATATTTTGGGATAACATTTTGCGAGGCGAAAACCACACAACACTTATTAGCCGTTTTGATGCTTCGTTGTTTCGAACACAGATTGCAAGTGAAATTAAGCAATTTCAACCTGAAAAATACTTAGATAGAAATGAGATTAAACGGAGTGATCTCTTTACGCAATATGCGTTATACAGTGCAGCGCAGGCAATGGAAGATTCGGGACTAGATCTCGATACCATGGATCCCTTTGACATCGGTGTCATCTGGGGTGTTGGTCAGGGCGGAATGGAAACTTTCGAAAAAGAGGTAGAAGGTTACGTAACGGGAGATTACAAACCACGATTCAGCCCTTTCTTTGTTCCTAGACTTATCGTCAATATGGCTTCAGGCATGATTTCAATGAAGTATGGTTTAAAAGGAATCAATTACACGACCGTATCGGCTTGCGCCACATCCAATACGGCCTTTATGGATGCTTTTAATTACATTAGGCTCGGCAAAGCCAAAGTCTTTATAAGCGGCGGTTCCGAAGCCCCCGTTACCCCGGCTTCCGTTGGCGGTTTTTCTGCCATGAAAGCCATGTCGAGCCGGCATGATAGCCCCCAGACCGCAAGCAGACCATTTGACCGTGATCGTGATGGTTTTGTCATGGGTGAGGGAGCTGGAGCACTCATCTTGGAAGAATACGAACATGCCAAGCAAAGAGGCGCAAAAATTTATGCGGAGCTTGTCGGAGCTTCAATGACCGCAGATGCTTACCATATGACCTCCCCTCATCCCGAAGGGATAGCCGCAGCAAAAGCCATGACTCTGGCTTTGGAGGAGGCTAAAATTAATACCAGTGAGCTCGACTATTTAAATCTCCACGCGACTTCAACGCCAGTTGGAGATATCGCCGAACTTAAAGCCGTACAACGAGCTTTTGGAAAGCTAAATAATCTATGGGTCAGTTCTACCAAATCAATGACAGGACATTTACTTGGGGCAGCCGGTGCTATCGAAGCAATCATTGCCATAAAATCCATCAACAATAATGTAATTCCGGCAACAATTAATATCGAAAATATCGATCCCGAAATTCCCGAGGGAATTCACATTGTCGTCAATCAGCCCCTAGAAAAAACTGTTCAGACTGCGATGAGCAATGCGTTTGGTTTCGGCGGGCACAATTCGAGTATCGTTTTCAAAAAGATTTAATTTTTTTTGAAATAATTCTTGACAAAGTGTAATAAACACACTATCTTTGTTGTATCATAATTTAGGTTTATAATTGGTTATTTAAGGTTTTCATTCTCCCCGTTTGAAAACCTTTTTTTATGCCTGTTCAATTCTTGTTATCAGCAAACTAGAATTTTTATTTTTAACCGATACGACAAAACTATTTGGCCCATTTATCCATTTACCAGATACAAATCCGTTGAGGATCTTCAATAGTGTCTACTATTTACCCCCTTCTTCGAAGTTCATTCGAGGCATCTTCGGGTCTTATTCGTACTTAGGAGCAGATAATAGCGTTTTCTGACAGCCATGCTACTGTCTTATCTCCGAGTATAACTCGGACTCACCACGGACTCATGTCGCTCTTACCACGGATACACCCAGACTCTGATACGGTGATGTATCGGAGGAGACACGAAACGATAGCGAAGCAGAGGTCTTGCGTCCATGCCATAATCAGAACATTCAAAATCCCGCCCCTATCATTGATGACTAAATGAAGCTTGTAGCCATCCCATTGTAGATTTTCCAACTTCGGCTATTCCTTTAAATACCCTCTGCTCGCCTTAATCCGCTTATTCTTGCAACTCCTGAACGGTGTCGAATCAAAAGAAATCATAAAAAAACAGCGGGATAACCGAAGTTACCCCGCTGCGTAAAAATAAACATGTGAAACTATTCTTTGCCATTATCTTTAGCCCACCATAACCGCTTACCCCAATTGTAATCGACTGTTCCAGCCGCTGCAGCTTTAACATTTTCTGCATTATACAAATATTCATTATTTGGATACGGTAAACGGAACGGCTGATCGGTGTGAGGTTCTTTAAACTTCTGAATGAGCGAAGGATAGTTTGTATTTGGAATACCCGTACGGCGATATAAGCTCCAAGCTTCATAATTCTCCTTAAATAAAGCCACCCACATATCCCAATAAACACGTTCTTTGGTATTGTTAAACTTACCCTCACCAGCCAAGTAATTTGCTACATCACTTGCTGCTACGTTATTATCTTGCATCGAAAGTGTAACGGCTTTTTCATACGCATCCTTCGCTGTGAGCGACCCTACATTATATCCTAATAAAGCTGCTTCCGCTAAAATGTAGTAGGTTTCACAGGCTTTAAAGAAGGGTACTGCTCCGGCAGGATCATTAATATAATGTAGACCAATCCAAGAGATTGAGGTTGCTGGCGACGGATTGTCTTTTGAACCATTTATAAATCCTATATACTTACCTGCGTTATTCTTTTGTGCAATGGCTGCTATACGTGGATCTTTGGTCTCTAATAAATGATTGATAAAAATATCAAACATTCCCCAATTGTTAATACGACTACCGTAAATGCCGGATTCATACCAAGGTTCCATATAAGGTAAGGTGCCAGGGAAAAACATTTGGCAACTTTCTGCATTTGTTTCAATAACAGGATATTTCTCTTTATTACCGGCAATTTCCTCAATAGTCGATTTAGCTAATGCTGGCGCAACAGAAGAAATACGCATGGCCATCCGTAAGCGCAACGCGTTACAGAATTTTTGCCACCTTAGCATTTGCTCCTTTATATCCGCACTTCCACTATTGGTTTTTCCATAGATCACATCATAATCCCCCATTTCATCCGTTCCTATCCCTGCCGCCATTTCATCCGCAATTGATTTAAGGTCGGCCAATACTGCAGGGAAGATATCTTCCTGTTTATCATATTTGGCTTTCAAGATCGAGCCATCCTCGGGACGTCCTTGAAATGCTTCTGAGTATGGAATATCTCCCCAACCGTCCAATAAATACGACCACATATAATTATTCCATATTCTGGCAATGAGGCGGGTATTTTTATACCCTTCAGCATTTTTTTCCGTTTTTTTCAACAAATCAAGCATTTGGGTAATATTATAATAACAGGCTGCCCAACGATTTCCATACGTATTATTCGAAGGTGTTAACCCGCTTAAATCGTCCGGATATTGAATTTTAACAATATAGCCGGCAAAGGTACCATAGCCATCTACATCGCCACCGAATTGGTCTCCGGCATAGCGCATCACATTCACCAACATATTTTGAGGAGGAACATCGTGTAAAGCATCCGGATCTGTATTTATTTTTTCAAAATTCTTGGTACATCCAGATACTAAAAGAGCGACTAGGATAGGTGTATATTTTAGTTTTTTTATTAAAGCATTCATATTCATATTTTTTTTGGTTTTCGATTTTCAAGTTTCAAAATATCTTTAAAAATTAAAATGTAAAACCCAGTTTAAGACCTATACTTCTTGAATTTGGCACGCCCGCTTGTTCAAAACCAACTCCTCTTGAATCACTTGATACACCACCTCCTTCCGGATCCAAGCGCATCGTATTGCTTTTGTGCACCCATAAAAGCGCTAAATTTGTCCCGGTAACGGAAACATTTGCGCGTTTTATCCCTTTTATTCTGCTGTATAAAGTTTTTGGTAAATTATAGGATATATAAGCTTCTCTCAACTTTAAGAATGAACCATCAAAAACAAATGTTTCTGCAATGCTGTTATTTTCATACCAGTCTTGTGCATTAGTTTCAATGGTGTTTTCTATCCATCCATTATTTCCGTCCGACATAGCAAAGCGTTCATTTTTCATTACATCTCTACCTGCCAAAATAGCACGTTCACGAATTCCATCTGCTGCGGTAATTGATGCTATCCCTGTATTATACCCATGTGCCATTGTTTGAGACCAAATATCGCCACCTTTTCGAAAATCAAGCATAAAGCCAAATCTAAAATCCTTGATGGTAAAATCATTTCGCATAGAAGCCAAGAAATCAGGTACCACGTTACCGATATCTTGAGCATCTAAAGAATTAGCAATTGTTCCTTCTTTTCCTATTTTAATTGCTCCTTTCATTGGTCCGTCTTCAACACGATCAAAACCAGATCCGACTAAAGTGCCCCATGGCTTTCCAACAGATGCCATATTGGAGATCCCCCAAGTCCAGCCAAGCCTATAATCTTTTAAATCCAATTGTGGATATAGTTCAACAACTAAATTATTGTCTTTAGAAAAATTAACTGTTGTTGTCCAATTCAAACCGTCACCACCTTTAAGGATATCGCCTCTTAATTGCAATTCAACGCCTTTGCTTTTAATTTCACCAGCGTTTAGGAATATCGAACTAAAACCCACCACATTGGATGTGGATACTTGAAGTAGTTGGTTTTTATTTGTTTTATTATAATAAGTAAAATCAAGATGTAAGCGATCTTTGAATAAGCCCAGCTCCGTTCCGATTTCGTATGAAGTAATTGCTTCGGGTTCTAAGCCCTCAATTGCATACGTCATGCTCTTATACATCTGCGCTAAATTATTATAGGAATCGGTCTGCGCATAGTAGTAATTTCCGTTTTGATACGGACGCGTTGCATTACCAACCTTAACTACATTTAAGCGCAATTTCCAGAAATTTAAATAATCACTTTTTAGCCCTTCAAAACTTGCTGTTGGCAGCCAGCTTAAACTCGCCGAAGGGTAAAAGAAGGATTTCGTCAAGGTTGAAGACCAATCATTCCGCGCTGTCAAATCCAGATATAATTCGTCACGCCAGCCTAAACTAGCCTGTGCATAAACAGAATTTGACCGGCCTTTCGAATGGTCCATAACGGTATAAGCATCTCCAATTTTATTGGTAATGGTATAAACCCCTAACACATTTAGCCCCTTAGCACCCAAGGTGTTGGTTTCATATTGATAATCCCGATAGTTGGCGCCTAAAATTCCCGTCAAACTTAAATCGCCAAATTGTTTATTAAAGTTTGCAATAAAATCGGCATTAAATTCAGAATTACTATTTTTTATTTGATTGAATTTACCGTTTTTATTGTCATAGTTAAAATAGGTGGTTTCAAATATATTCGTATTATAATAATCTAAGCCGACTCGACCTTCAAATTTTAAGAAATCAAAAGGTTGATAGTATAAAGATGTCTTTCCAAATACACGATTTATCTTCAAGGCATTTTGCGATTTATTCATCGTGAAGTAAGGATTCATATGGTACACGGAATTCCAATTGTAATAGGTATAGTTACCCTGCTCATCTACCTGATCCCAATTATTCTTCAGGTCTTGCATATCTACCTGGCGGCCGAACCAAATCAAGCCATTCATTGGATTGGCACCGTCGTAACCTTGCGTGACTAAGTTATTACTTTCAGTACGTGTGAAATTACTCATAATATCATATGAAACTTTATCACTGATTTTATAATTATTATTTATTTGTGCCGTATATTTCTTTTGATCGGTATTGGGCACTGTTCCGCGTTGATCACGAAAAGAAATGGAAGCTCTCGTGGATGAACGATCTGTTTTTGAAAGTAAAGAAACGTTGTGATTTTGGGAAAAACCTGTCTGAAAAAAATCCTTAACGTTATTTTTATGGGAAATCCAATCAGTAGCTTCGCGCACCCCATTATTGACAGGACTATTAAATTGAGGAACCTTTAATCCGATATCCAATCTTGCTCCCCAGGATTCATCTATATTGTCATTTGTACCAAAACTTCCTGTCCCATCAACATAACTAAATGATTTCTTCAATACATAATCCTGATACGACATGCCAGCGCCATTAATTTTATAACTGTATTCATCCCCTCTGGAACCTTGGCCATATAAATTTTGATATTTGGGTAAATTAGCTGCTCGATCAATGGAAAAATTTCCATCATAGGATATTTGTACTCCATTCTCCGCCCGCTTTCCCGATTTAGTTGTAATCATAATAACGCCTGTACCGGCACGCATACCATAAAGTGCAGCAGCTCCACCTTTCAGAATATTGATACTTTCGATATCATCCGGATTAATATCATTTAATCCCGAACCATAATCCACCCCAGAGTAGGTATTATCACCCGAACGTTGCGCATTATTTGTAATTGGCACTCCATCGACAACAATTAACGGCTGTTGATCTGCCTGCAGAGAAGAGTTTCCCCGAATGGAAATACGAGCTGAGGATCCTATTGCTCCACCAAATTGGTTTACTTGGACACCAGCAGCCTTACCCGCCAAAGCTCCTGTTAAACTGTTTGCTCCTGCGTCAGTCAAAACTGCAGCTTTCAATTCCTGAGTCGCATATCCTAACGATTTTTTTTCCCGGGTAATGCCCATCGCAGTTACCACAACTTCGTCCAAACTGCGCTCATCGGTCGTTAATGTAACCTGAATTGTACTCTGATTGGTTAAATTCACTTCTTTACGACCATAACCAATAGCCGAAACGCTTAAAGTCCCTGCCTGCTTGTAGTTAATCGTAAACTCGCCGTTTTGTCCTGTTTGTGTCGCTGTTCCGTCCTTGAGTGTCAGTGTAACTCCGGGTATTGGCTTTCCATCTTGGTCGACCACCTTCCCCTTTAAAACTGTTTGCGCATATACCGCCGAGCTTACCAAAACGGTAGCGGCTAGCATAGCAATGCTTCTTCTGTTCATAAGTTTAGTTTCAGATGTTAGTTTTTAGTGTTTTTACAAAAACTAAGTTAGGGGTACTTAGTCTGCATTGATAACCGAATATTGATCATTATTACCCGATTTTTAACCCAAAGTATTAAATAACTAACATGTTCGCAACAAAAAAAGCTCCGTACCACTTACATATCCCAAAAAAGACACTCCAAAAGGCATTAAATAGCTTTTTCCTTATATAAAACAACTAATAAAAGCACAGATTTAATAAAACACATTAAAACACATTAATCTCACAAGCTATTTTTCAAAGAAAACAATAAAAAAAATAAAAACTTTACTTGTTTGAAGGTTTTTAAGAAAAAAATAATATTTTTTTTTAAAAAACAATAGGTAGAGACGACCAATTGCTACCATCAAATTTGTAAACTACATGCGTTCCTTACGAAATAGATAGATCAATAAGAAGCTGAAAATCCCATTAAATAGAACTTTAGCATTTCAATTTAATGAGATTTTAGTATCGTTGGATTTTAATAGCTATCTAATCAAAGCGAGCAAATAGAAGAATATTTAATAGCTTAAATATCCTTCATCCTGTCTTTTCGACTAACATTAGATCATAGCATATAGCGTTTGTTTGTACTGCTGGACATACTCTTTTGGATTGCAGCCGACGATTTGTTTAAATACGCGATTAAAGTTGGTAATGCTATTGAAGCCACAGTTGTAGGCAATAAAAGAAACACTGTCCAAGTGGTCTTCATTTAACTGGTTACACACTTCTTTGACCCTTATGCGATTAAGATAAGTGACAAATGTAACCCCACAATGCTTTTTAAAATAGCGACAAAAAGCTTGTGGCGTAAGATTGGCGTGATCAGCAACTTCTTCCAACTTCAGTTCATCTCTATAATGTTCTCTGATATAGTTGCAGATAAAATGAATGCGATTTGATCCATGCACTGTTTCAAAGCCTGCTTCCACACGCTCGTTACAAAGCGCATCGGCGCCCCTTGAAATATTTGCTAACGTTCTCAATAGATAAAAAAAATGCATCAACATGTCCATTTGATTCGCAGATTTCAACTGACAAACTCGTTGTGATATCTGGTCAAAATAAGGTTCGGGGACTTTAAATCCTCTGGAGTTACTACAGATAAATTGATGCAGCGATTCAAATTCGTCCAGGGAAAATAGGGATTTAAGCTTTCCGTTTGGATCGAAAAAAATGGAAACAGAGCGAGATTCATTTGAAAAACCGTCCTGAGAGACCGATTTAAACACATGCGGTTGGTTTGCACCCAAAAAGAAAATATCATTTTCCTTAAAGGGGTGTAAGGTATCTTCAACAATCAAAACTCCTTTGCCTTTTTTTATCCACATTAATTGAGCTTCTTGATGTCGATGAAAATGAGGGTAGAAATTTTCCAAAACATCTTCTTGAATAGTAAGGCTTTGGCCTCGCATGGTAGGAACATTAAATTGGAGCGTTTTCATAGGTATGTTTAGTTTATGTTACTGTTTAGTTAACATAAATATAGCAACTGCAAAGCAACAACAATCTATTTAGTTTGTTCTTAAAATTACAATACTAAAATATGTTTAGAATCCGACAATATTTAATAATCCTTAACAAATCTTCTAAAGAAAAGTATAATTGTTATTAAAAACGTTTTAATATTAAAAAAATGGGTTAAAATACAATTAGACTTTGATAAATTGTGATAATTAGAATTCCACAGAAACATAGAACTTTATTAAATTTCATTTTTGATTCTTTAAAGTGTATAAAAATGAATCTTATTCGTTTGTAACAATAGCAAAAATTGCACTATCAAAGATAGACCTCTTAAATAAATCGTTTTGAAGCGCTTAAATTTTACGATATTCGTATTCGACAATTTACATCTAAGGGGCAAGCCAATTGCAAATCACAAGTATTTCAAAAATCTATGGCTTTAACAAAATAAAAAGCATTACATTCTAAAATTTCCAAAATTTATGTTCAAAAAAGAAATATATCTTCACCGCCGAAATAAACTGTTATCATCCGTCAGTTCTGGCAAAATTCTTTTGTTAGGCAACATTGAAAACCCGATTAATTTTGAGCACAACACCTATCCTTTTCGTCAGGACAGCAGCTTTTTATATTATATAGGAATAAAAAGTCCAGGTTTGGCTGCTGTATTGGATATTGAAAAAAATGAGACTATCCTATTTGGGGACGAAATGACGATCGACGATATTGTGTGGATGGGCCAGCAGCAAACTTTAGCGGAAAAAGCAGAACTGTCGGGTATTCGTACAGTCCTCCCATTCAATCAACTCTTCGACTATCTTAACAAGAAAACGCAAGCAGGAATTCACTACCTTCCTCCTTATCAATCGCACAACAAATTATTACTTCAACAAATAACTGGCCGATCTGTCAGTCAGCTAGCACCTTCGGTCGCTTTAATTAAAGCCGTGGTTGCTCAACGTAGCATCAAATCGGAAGAAGAGATCGCTGAACTAGAAAAGGCGGTAGATATCGCTGTCGATATGCATCGCATAGCTATGCGAATGACAAAACCTGGTTGTTATGAATATCAGATCAGCAATGCTATGCAACATTTTGCGCAAGATCAAGGAGCCCCATTTTCCTATCCTCCGATAGTTACAAAACGAGGTGAAATTCTGCACAATCATATGCAATTTCACCAACTTGATGAAGGTAATATTCTCCTCAATGATTCCGGCGTTGAAACTGCTATGGGATATGCTTCTGATCTAACCAGAACCTTTCCTGTAGGAAAACGATTTACAGGTTTGCAAGAAGAAATTTATCAGATTGTTTTACATTCTTTTAAATCTGCTGAACAGCTGCTGACATCCGGAATACGTTTTAAAGAAATACATCTAAAAGCCTGTGAAGCACTTGTAGACGGACTTATCCAAACCGGATTTATGAAAGGCAACGCGCAAGATGCGGTCATGAATCACGCGCATGCGCTTTTCTTTCAATGTGGACTTGGCCATATGCTCGGTCTTGATGTGCATGATATGGAGGATCTTGGTGAACAATATGTAGGTTATACCGAAGCTGAGCCAAAAGAGACCAAGACTTTTGGAATCAAATCACTGCGGCTAGGTAAGAAATTGGAGGCTGGCAATGTGCTAACCGTTGAACCCGGCATCTATATTATCCCGGATTTAACGGAGCTTTGGGAACAGCAAAATTTACACAAAGACTTTATCAATTATGATTTCTTAAAAAAACATCTCGATTTCGGCGGGGTTCGTATTGAAGATAATTATCTTATTGAAACAGATGGATATCGCCGTTTGGGAAAATACCTTGAACGTGAAATACAGGAAATATATCAGCTTAAAGACAATCCAATTAATTAAAAAACAGATAACGAACATAGCAATTAACCCGAAAAGTGAACTTAGATCACTTTAGGGACAACGCTCAAATAGATAAACAAATGAACAGCATTAAACAGTCGATTTTTATTATTTTATTACTGATTTTTCAGGTTCCAGCTTCCATTTTTGCGCAGCGACTCTGGACAGATCAGGGTGATCAGTATTATGAATTTTCTGACAAGGGAATAGAAATGGTCAACCCTAAAAATGGGATGAGATCCATCTTTCTTTCACAGCAATCGCTTATTCCAAAAGGGGTAACTACAGCGCTTAAAGTTGAGAATTTTTCGATTTCCAAAAACAAGGAGCTTATATTGATCTATACCAATAGTAAAAGAGTTTGGCGCGAGAATACAAGAGGCGATTATTGGGTTTACAACAAGAAGACCAATCAGTTGCAGCAACTAGGCCAAAAATTCCCGACCTCACAACTGATGTTTGCGAAATTTAACCCACAAGCAGATAAAGTCGCCTACGTTAATAAAGCCGACCATAATGTTTACGTGGAAGATCTCGCTAATGGCAGCATCGTTTCCGTTACCAAAGATGGAACAGATCGTTTAATCAATGGTACTTTCGACTGGGTATACGAGGAAGAATTTGGCTGTAAAGATGGTTTCCGCTGGTCGCCGGACGGTGCTTCCATTGCTTATTGGAAGCTTGATGCCCGTAACATCCGTAATTTTCTGATGATCAACAATACGGATAGCCTCTACTCCTATACCATTCCAGTGGAGTATCCTAAAGTTGGACAATCGCCGAGTGCCTGTTCGATATGGACCTATGAAATTGCCACTGGAAAAAATACCATGCTGAATATCCCGGGAGATCCCAACCAGCACTATATCCCTCGCATGGAATGGTGTCTTGATAGCAAGCAGGTTATCCTAGAGCAGCTCAACAGAAAACAAAATGAGAGTAAAATCTATACCGTCGCTCTCTCCGATAATAAAGCGCAAAACATACATCAGGAGCAAAGCGACTCGTGGATTGATATCAAAGCTCGGTGGAACAACAACGATCCTTCGGGATGGGATTGGGTTCAAGGCGGCAAGGCCTTCATCTGGGTATCTGAAAAAGACGGCTGGCGCAAAATCTATCAGATTGATTTATCGGGCAACGAGAAGCTGGTTATGAAAGCGGACTACGATATGATCAATCTTGATTTTTTCGATCCGAAAAATGAAACGATTTATTTTACGGCCTCTCCAAGCAATGCGACACAAAAATATCTATATAGTGTTTCTACTAAGGGCGGCGTTCCAAAAAGACTGACACCAGCATCATTCGAAGGAACCTGCGAGTATGATATTTCAAAAAACGGTAAAATTGCCATCTTTAACTTTAGCAACCGGGCAACATTAAAACACAATGCCGTTATTGAGTTACCGACACATAAAGTGCTCGTAGATTTTGATTTTAAACGTGAAAAGAAAGTCAGCGATGGTATTGCCGAGTTTTTTAAAGTTAAAACAACCGACGGTATTGAGTTAGACGGCTGGATGGTAAAACCCCTTGATTTCGATCCCAATAAAAAATATCCTGTCGTCTTTATGGTGTACGGCGAACCAGCATCACAAACTGTATTAGACAATTTTGGTGCAGGTTATAACAGTCTTTATAAAGGAAACATGGCGCAGGATGGCTACATTTATATTTCTCTGGATAATCGCGGAACTCCCGCTCCTAAAGGCAGCTTGTGGCGAAAAAGCATCTACCGCAATATCGGACAGCTCAATATCCGCGACCAGGCTTTAGCAACACAAGAAATACTGAAATGGCCGTTTGTCGACAATTCACGTGTGGCCGTCTGGGGCTGGAGCGGTGGCGGATCAAGCACGCTTAACCTACTTGGCCAATATCCGCAAATCTATAAAACAGGCATAGCCATTGCAGCTGTAGCAAATCAGTTACTTTACGATAACGTATACCAAGAACGCTACATGGGCCTACCCCAAGAAAATCTTGCCGACTTTGAAAATGGCTCCCCGCTGAGATATGCAAAAAACATCAAAGGTAATTTACTCTATATTCATGGAACCGGAGATGACAATGTGCATTATCAAAATGCAGAAGTCCTGATCAATGAACTGATCAAAAATAACGTGCAGTTCCAGTTGATGTCTTACCCCAACCGCAGCCATTCGATCAGCGAGGGACAAGGTACGCATGAGCATTTAAAAACATTATTTACAAACTATCTAAAATTACATTGCCCTCCGGGTGGAAGATAGACCGAATAGTTATCATTTACAGATGAAAAGAATACTATTATATGCACTGGGAACCTGTGGTCTACTGACCGCAGGTATACAGCAATCAGCAGCGCAGCTGATGAAAGAAAAAAATGACTTCACAAGAGCGGATTCACTGCGCGGATATCTGTCACCGCTGCGAACCTGCTACGATATCCAATACTACCATTTGGATGTTAAGGTAGATATAGACAATAAGTTTATTTCGGGTTCAAACCTTTTCCGTTTCAAGGCTACAACTGATTTTAATCGCCTGCAATTTGATCTTTTTGCCAATCTCAACGTAGACAAAGTCGTATATAAAGGGAAAGAACTTTCCTTTACCAGAGAACACAATGCTGTCTTTGTCGAATTTCCTGCAACTATCAAGAAAGGAATACAGGAAGAGTTTACGGTATATTACGAAGGTCATCCTACAGAAGCGGTCAAAGCTCCCTGGGACGGCGGCTTTGACTGGAAAAAAGATAGCAATGGAAAGCCATGGGTGGCAACGGCCTGCCAGGGTATGGGCGCGAGTGTCTGGTGGCCAAACAAAGACCATCAATCCGATGAAGTGGATAGTATGCTGATTTCCATCGCTGTCCCAAAAGAGGTGATGAATGTATCCAATGGACGTTTGGTCAAGGTAGAAAAGATGAAGGATGGTTACACCAAATACCACTGGAAAGTTGCCAATCCAATCAACAACTACAATGTCGCCATCAACATCGGCGACTACGTTCATTTTAAGGAAAAATACAAAGGTGAAAAAGGACCATTGGATATAGACTACTATATTTTGCGCGAAAACGATACGGCAGAAAAAAAAGCCCATCTTCAAAAAAACGCCAACCAGACCTTAGAAGCCTTTGAACATTGGTTTGGTCCATATCCCTTCTATGAAGATGGCTATAAACTTGTTGAAACCTACCATACCGGCATGGAACATCAGAGTGCCGTCGCCTACGGAAACCATTATCAGAATGGCTATCGTGGCAGAGATGCTTCAGAAACCGGTTGGGGAAATAAATGGGATTTTATTGTGGTTCACGAATCTGGTCATGAATGGTTTGGCAACAATATTACGTCTGCCGACTTGGCCGATATGTGGATCCATGAAAGCTTCACTAATTATTCCGAAGGCTTATTCATCGACTATTTCTATGGTAAGGAAGCCAGCCAAGCTTACGCCCATGGTATCCGGAGCGGGATCCAAAATGATAGCCCCATCCAGGGCCCCTACCACGTAAATAAAGAAGGATCTGGGGATATGTATCCCAAAGGCGGTGTTATGCTCAACATGATCCGTACGATGATCGACAATGATGAAAAGTGGCGGGATATCCTCCGGGGATTAAACAGCAAGTTTTATCACCAACAAGTCGATTATACTGATGTTGTCAACTACGTAAGCCAGCAGTCCGGTCTAGACCTGTTAAAAGTATTTGAACAGTATGTAAAACATACTGCCATTCCTACACTGGAGATCAAACAAGATCCTTCAGGCAGAATATTGGGTCGCTGGATCAGCGAAGTCAAAGGCTTCCATATGCCCATACATATTGGCGTAAAAGGTCAAAAAAGAGAACTTATCCAGTTGGACCAACATTTCAGACCGATTAAAGTGGCCGATTTAACGAAAGAGAATATCGATATTGATACGTTTAACTATTATGTCGGCGTATTGGTCGAATAAAAACAGCTTCAACGTTACCAACATGAAATAAACACAGCGCCCCAGAAAGTTAGCTACTTTCCGGGGCGCTGTGTTTTTGAACCACTCTTATCGCTTCATACCTCTTCCAAATTTGAATAAAACCTTTATGACTTCGCAGACATCTATAGCAATAAAAGCAAATTGAAGGTTCTTTCTGAACAATAAGATCAGACTCGTTCAGAAAAAACAGGAAATAGACCTGCATTAGCGGATTATTGTCCTGATGAAAGATCAATACTGATTCCAGGCAGGTGGATCTACGCCAAGAAGATGTTTTACAAAATAGTCCCTTCTTTTTCGTTCACCATAATCTCCCCCTGAAGAATGCCCCATCCCAGGAACCATGATAAAATCATGATTCTTACGCGCTTTGATCAAAGCATCAACCAATTGGAAAGTGGATGAAGGATCCACATTATCATCAAGTTCACCAACAATCAGCAAAAGATTTCCTTCCAGCTTAGCGGCATTTTCAATATTCGAGCTAGCCACATATTCAGGACCTACAGGCCAGCCCATCCATTGTTCGTTCCACCATATTTTATCCATTCGGTTATCGTGACAACCACAGGAGGAAACGCCAACTTTGTAAAACTCGGGATGGAATAACAACGCGCCAGTTGAACTTTGCCCCCCAGCAGATGTACCATAGATCCCTACCCTACCGATATCCATGTATTTATATTGTTTTGACGCAGCCTGCATCCAGGCAATTCGATCCCGAAAGCCCGCATCTTTCAGATTTTTCCAACAGACATCATGGAAAGCCTTCGAACGATTTGAGGTCCCCATCCCGTCGATCTGCACCACAATAAAGCCCAATTCAGCGAGTTCGTACATCCCGCTCGGATTGCTGTAAAATGATTTTGGCACGAAAGAACTATGCGGTCCCGCATAAATGTATTCGATGACAGGATAGCTTTTAGCAGGATCAAAATTCGTCGGCCGAATAATAATCCCCCAGATATCCGTTGCGCCATCACGTCCCTTGGCTTTAAAAACTTCCGGTGCACGCCATCCTGCAGCTTCGAGCAGACTACTGTTTGTTTTCTCTAGCTCCATGATAAGACGGCCATTTTTGTCGCGCAATACTGAAATTGGTGGCTGATCGACCCGGGAATACGTATCCACAAACTGCGAATAGTCTTTATTGAAAAAAGCTTGATGATTTGCATTTTCTTCGGTCAGCAGTTTTAAGCCCTTTCCGTCTAAACCGATAGCATAATAGTGGACCAAATAGGGATCTTCTGCAGCATTCACTCCGCTGCCTTCGAAAATAACCGTTCGTCTTTCAGCATCAACATGCACAACTTTCCGAACAACCCAGTTTCCTTTCGTTATCTGGTTCTTTATTTTCCCAGTAATTCCATCATAGAGATACAGGTGGTTCCAACCATCACGTTCGGAGCTCCATACAATCTCCTTTCCATCGGCCAGATCCTCCCGGTATTTCTTACCGCTATAATCAATAAAGGTCTTATTCTGCTCCTGAATTAGAAAACTCGAGGTACCGCTATTTGCATCCATCTGCATGACGCCATAGACTTGATGCCCCCGTTTGTTATACTCGAAGGTAAATGCTCTGCTGTCATCGCGCCAGGAAAGATCCGAAAGGTAAAATTGATTTGGTATGAGCGCAGCATCAAACACCGACAGCCGGTCTTTTTCAAGATCATATAAGATGGGTAGCTTTTGCGCCAGCTCATCTCCGGGCTTCACGTAATCGCGTGTCTGAATTTTAGGCTGCAGCTGATCTTTCGGAGAAGATTCAATAAGCGTCAGTTGCCTGATCTCTATTTTTTGAGTTTTTACTGTAGCCAGCTTACGGCTATCTGGTGCCCATTGAATATCATTGCTATAATAATTTGCCGTGTTGCCATCAAAGGTAATTTGTCGCGCCTCGTTTGTGTTTCCTTTTTTTGCCAGGAATACATTATTATTGCGGATAAATGCCACATGTTTTTTATCTGGAGATTCGACTTCCCTATAGGCATTTCCCTGCTCACGCTGCCCCCAATATCGCGTATTTCGATCTTTGTTTCCACTTGCAGCGCCCTGGCTCAATTGCGAGGAACGGCGGTTCCAGATCCACAGGTAGCCCGCGATATCGAGCGACACTTGATCCTGGTCCAGCAATTTTATCTGATCATTGGAAATAACACGATTTTCGATTTTCTTTCCCAATTTTTCATCCACTAACGAAAATACTTTCGTCAGATCAAACAGCTGTTCTTTTGTTTTTGCCTGGGGATTGACCAAAATATACTCTTTTCCCTGCAACGTATTTCGATCGTACCAAAAGAGATCCCCCTTATCATTCCAATAAAATTGGCCGGGCTGATTTTCAATTTTGTTGGTCAATTGTTTTTTTAGGTTTTGTGCACGTGTATAATCTGCCAAAGTTCCTTGACCAAACAGAAACTGTGCCGACAACAACAAAACCGCTGTACTAAGAAACTTCATGCTTTCTTCACTTAGGATTGATTAAATAATAGATCGGGATACCCAATAGTGCAATGATAATGCCGGGCCAGGTATAGTTGGGTTTAAAAATAACCATCAACCCAATAAAGGCAAGTCCCATCAGAATGTAAAGAATGGGAAGAAAAGGATAGCCAAATGCTTTATAGGGTCTGTTCAAATCTGGACGTGTGATACGGAGACGAATAATACCCGCAATCGCGAGTACATAAAATATAACGACCACACAGGTAATCATGTCCAATAAATCACCATATTTTCCGCTTAAACACCATATTGACGCAGCAACACATTGTATCCAGAGTGCCCAGGCAGGTACCGCATGCGCATTGAGCTTACCCGCCCTTTTAAAAAACAAACCATCTTTGGCCATAGAATAATACACCCTCGCTCCTGCCAGGATAATCCCATTATTGCAACCAAAGGTGCTGATCATGATCATAATGGCTATAATAGTAATCCCAAAAGGGCCAAAAACTTCTTGTGCGACACTCATGGCTACACGATCTTTTGGTGCATTGACCATAGCTTCCAAAGGCAAAATGCCGGTGTACATCAAATTAGTCAGGAGATAGATTACGGTAACCAGTAAAGTCCCTAATGCTAGACTCAACCCGATATTACGTTGTGGATTTTTAATTTCGCCAGCTACAGCGGAAGATGAGTGCCAGGAATCGCTGCTGAAGAGTGCACCGACCATAGCCGCAGAAAAAGCGCCCATTGCTGAAAATCCATCATAAGATGTGTACGTTCCATCCGTATTTAAACGGCGCATTGACCAAAGTGATATATTGTCCCAGTTCCAAGTCCAAACTTCATGTTTCAAAGCCAGGAATCCAAAGAGCAACAAGAGCAGCAGACTCCCGATCTTGATCAATGTGATGGATGTCTGTACGCGCTTTCCGCTATTTACGCCTCTTGAATTAATATAGGTTAATACAATAATGACGGCAATTGCCAGCAGTTGCGCTGCCGATACCCGATAATCTGACCATTCTAGCAGGTAAACATCTTCATCCATAGAAGGGAAGAGATAGGCTGTAAATTTAGCAAAAGCCACCCCCACAGCCGCTATAGTCGCAGTTTGTATAACGGCAAAAAATGTCCAGCCAAATACAAAACTCAACACTGGCCCATAAGCCTCCCGTAGGTAAATGTATTGTCCTCCTGCCTTTGGAAACATCGCACTCAATTCACCATAGCTCAACGCTGCAGTCAAAGTCATAAAACCACAGATCAGCCATACGACCATCATCCAGCCTGCAGACCCCGTGTTGCGCGCAATATCCGCAGATACAATAAAAATCCCAGAACCGATCATACTTCCAACCACCAGCATAGTGGCATCCAGTAACCCGAGAGACTTTTGAAAAGTTTGTTTCGATTCACTCATAAACACCTAGTTATTAAAATGATAAAACTTCCAGTTTGTCTCGTAATCGGGGGTTAACTTCTCGCCCTTGATAATTGCTCGCAACATTTCCATCGGTAGATAATTTTCTTTGATCACACGGTCGTGGAATGCAGCAAATGACATTTTTCCTTGATCTACGACCTCCTCTTTGATGCGCATCAATTGCAAGCCGCCTACGAGATAGGCCAGCTGATATAGAGGATCATAGGAACCTTCAAACGATCTCTTTACTTCACCGTGCGCATTAGCCGACTCAAATCCCACGCGGTTTACTAGATAATCGATGCATTGCTGCGGCGTCCACTCCCCTAAGTGAAATTTAATACTAAAGGTTATTCTTGCACAGCGGTGCATGCGCCAAAATAACATCCCGATTCGCTCCTCCGGAGTTTTTGCAAATCCCTTGCTATACAGCAGCAATTCCCAGTACAATGTCCATCCTTCCGTCCAAAATGGCGTGTTAAATGCCTCTTCGCGGTAAGGCTTGTAACGCCTATTCATAAAATATTGAAGATGATGACCAGGAATCAATTCATGTTGGACTGTGCCTCGCGAGAAATAAGGATTATTGCCACGCATACTCATCAATTTCGCCTGCTGATCCATCGTGTTTGTCGGATAGGATATGCTAATTTCCCGTCCGCCTGTAAAAAAGGGATTGACCCGCTGCCGTTCAGGTGTCATCATGATCATGCCCCAAGTCTCGTCTGCCAGATCAGGAATAGTCATGAGTTTATTTTGTTCAATAAATTGCTGTGCATCGTTATACAATCTCATGATCAGCTCCGGCTGTTGTCCAATGGGTACGTAGGAGTTTTTAACTTTTTCCTGTGCAGCCCGCCAGTCATTGCCAAACCCCATTTCACGGCTCGCTTTCAATAACTCCGCCTCACACCATTTAAACTCTTGATGAGCCAATTTTAAAAGATCGGCAGCGGTATAACTGATCATTTCTGCTTTAAGTCTTCGGTTTATCTCTTTTTCCCCAATAGGCCAACCAGCAATCTGACTACCGTCATCAAACACTTTCCAATCACTTTTTGCTGCCAATTTCTCCTTATAATCCGAGAGCTTGCTTTTCACTTGCTGATATATGGCGGGTACCCACCATGTAAATTCAGGGTCGTATCCATTATAGAAATCGAAGGTGCTGGAGATCCTTAAGTCCAGTGAATTTAATAGTTCAACCAAAAAGTTAACATCTGAATAAGGAATATTGGTCTTTTCTTGAAGCGCAGCTATTGACCGATCGATTTCACCAGCAACCAGCGTCAGCTCTTTCGCGACATCTTCTCCTACCAGACGCTCCCCTCTACGGCGTTCCTTTTCAAGTGCAAAAATTCGCTGTGCGAAAGGTAAATACACAGATAACCGGTTGTAATCCGACTCATCTTCTTTCAATGAAAGGAGATCACTTTTTAATTTGCGCTTCAGTAAGATAAAGTCGACCTGCCCCGATGTTTCGAGTTCTTCATAAGGGAACTTGTCCAGCTTGTTCAAATATTCGTTATCCAAACGCTGAAGACGTGCTAACTGTTCGGGCGAAGCGGCAGCCTGCTGATTACCCCAGCCTTTGGGCATAGGGCCATAAAAATAGTTTATCGCCTCAACATCATGCTTATATTGCACAATAAAAGGTTCTATAGGGGTTGTATGCTCGTATAATTTCATCTTCTGTGCATGCATGGAGATGGGAAATAGAAAGAGTAGTCCATAAAACAAAGTTTTGGAAGCTTTAAAAGAAAAAGAACGATTCATAATTCGGGCGTCGGTTTTATATCTCTATTTTATCGGTCAAAACGATCCGGCCTAAAACCAGCGATTTCAGCCTCTATTTTCTGTCCTGCCAATAAATCTGCAACAACTTTCCCATAGGCAGGGCCCAAGCTCAACCCCATCATACCACCCCCGCCGGCAACCAAGACATTATCAAGTTTTTTCAATCTTCCCAGATAGGGCAATCCATCAGGCGAGCAGGGCCTGTAACCATACCATATTTTTTCGCTTGGATAATCGACCTTCAATTCTGGATAATATTTTGGAATGGATTCTACAATTCCGCGGACACGATTTTCATAAATTTTGTCATTTGCTGGTCCCAATTCCATCGTACCGCTGAATCGGATCTGGCCGTTCATAGGCGTTACAGCAACACGAGCCTCCAGTAATAATGCCGCATGATTCAGTATATTATCTTTCTCGGGCTGATACATAAATGAGTACCCTTTTCCTGGCATAAGCGGTGTATTTAACTGCAATTTTGAAGTCAGTTGTGGCAAATAAGCACCACCAGTCAATACAAAAGCATCTGCTTGAAAACTTCCCTTATCACTGATTGCCTCTTTCACCTTACTTCCGGACGTAATAAATTTATGGACTTCAGTTTTTTCAAAAAAAGCTACGCCAGCAGCTTTCAAATATTCAATCAATTGCCGCATTAACTTTTGCGGATATAATTTTCCGTCACAACGATACAGTATAGCACCTAAAACATCCAGCTTCAGATTTGGTTCTAAATCCTGGACAGCGTTCCCTTCCAGAATATCGACATCCAGTCCAAGATCCTGGGCACGATGGGCCAGTTCAATCTCTTCATGTTGCATTTCCTTGGATTTATACATCATCAGGATCCCGTTCTGCTTCAGTTCAAAATCAAACCCCTCCTCCTGCGCCAATTCATCATATAATCTGCTGCTGTAGAGATTCAAATCACGTATTGCAGTCGCGTGTTGTTCTACGTGTGAGCGATTAGCATGTTTTAAAAACTTTAATCCCCAGTTTACCAACCGTGGATTTAGCGAAGGCCGTACATAAAAAGGGCTTTTGCTATTAAACATCCACTTTATCCCCTGCGCTACAATACCGGGGGCAGCCAAAGGCGTGAAATGACTGGGGACAATCATGCCGGCATTACCATAAGAACAGTTATCATCCAAGGTATTTTTTTCCAGGATTTTCACATCCCATCCGTCTCTCACCAGGTAATAGGCCGAAGCAAGTCCTGCAATTCCAGCGCCAATGACGACAACTGTACCTCTATTGTTTTCTTTCACGTTGCTATTGTCTTATTAATTTCTAAATCACCTCAACTATATTAAATCACCTGAAAACCGCCAAAATAAGGATCTTCATCATCCAAAAAAATGGTATTATAGCCCGTTATGCGTGCCCATCCTTCGATCGATGGGACAATAGCCGGCCGACCATCCACGGATGTCTCCGCTTCAATTTTACCGGTAAATTGCGAACCTATATAGCTTTCATGTATAAATTCGGTTCCTTTTTTGAGTTTTCCCCTTGCATACCACTGTGCCATACGGGCTGATGTGCCTGTACCACATGGTGAACGGTCCAATGCATTGTCGCCAACCAGTACCGCATTGCGTCCGGATGAATTTGAAAGCTTTGGATTGCCCGTCCATTGGATGTGTGTCAACCCATGGATATTGGCATCTTCGGGATGAACAAAAGAATATTTTTCGTTCAGCAGCTGCCGGATTATTTTTCCATAATGAATGAGCTGGCTGGCCGAATAAAAACTGATATCTTGAAAATTAGTCTGCGGATCAATAATACCGTAGAAGTTTCCACCGTAGGCCACATCGACGCTGATGTTGCCTAGATCCGGGCAATCGACCGTTAAGGCTTCAGCATATAAAAAGGATTTGACGTTCGTAAGCTTTACACTTTTCACCTTAGGTCCCTCTTGAACATAATCGATATGTACAAGTCCAGCCGGAGTTTCCAGCCTTAATTTTCCGGGAACTTTAGGTTGAACGAGCCCCTCCTCAATGGCAATCGTCACGGTGCCGATCGTTCCATGTCCACACATCGGCAGACAGCCGCTGGTCTCAATGTAAAGGACACCGATATCATTTTGCGGATCAAAGGGGGGATAAAGCATACTTCCGCTCATCATGTCGTGCCCTCTTGGCTCAAACATCAATCCCATACGGATCCAATCGTAGTCACGTATAAAATGTAATCTGCGCTCCATCATGGAATTTCCCGCTAATAACGGGGCTCCCCCGGCTACCAATCGCACGGGACAACCACAGGTATGCGAATCAATACAAAAAAAAGTTTTCTTCATTTCTGATTCCTTGTTGTTGATATGCTCATTCGTTTAAATTATGCTTTTGTCCATTGCTGATTGACCAAACGGTCAATTTGTAATGGATTTCCATCTTGCAATTCTTTAGGTAAAAATTCATTTGGCCAATTCTGAAAGCTAAAAGGTCGGAGGAAACGCTTTACGGCATCGGGTCCGACAGAAGTGAAACGCGCATCTGTGGTTGCTGGAAAAGGGCCACCATGCTGCATCGCATATTGTACTTCCACGCCCGTTGGCATACCCTGGAATAAAAGCCTTCCGCATCTATCCTGTGCCAACGCAAAAAGATGCTGACATTCGCCAATATCATGCGTCGATGCCGCGAAAGTGATGGTTATCTGCCCTGCAAGCTGCTCCATTACCTGTCTCATTTCGTTGAGATCCGCACAGGATATAATTAACCCAAAAGGTCCAAAGACTTCATCCAATAACTTAGGATTAGCCAAAACTTCACTTGCGTCCGTTTCTAGAAGGATTGCCTGCGCAAATTCTTGCGCTGTATTATCCTGCCCTTCTTCCAATATACGAACACCATCGTATTGAATCATTTGCTCTTTTAAACGGTTGTAGCTATCCAAAATTCCTGCGTGCAGCATTTTGCCAGTGGCGGTAGCTTGAAGTTCATTTTTCAGCTCTGCTTTAAGTCGATTCAGCTGTTGGCTTGCAACACTTACCAAAACACCTGGATTGGTACAAAATTGACCAACACCTAAAAGTAATGAGGCAATATATTGCTTTGCAAATGCTTCAAGATTGTTAGCAAGGTAATCCGGTAAAAGAAAAACCGGATTTACGCTCCCCATTTCAGCAAATACCGGAATAGGATCGGTTCTTGACTGTCCAAGATCAAACAAGGCTTTACCGCCATGAAAAGAGCCTGTAAATGCGACCGCTTTCACACAGCTATGGCGAACCAACTGCTGCCCAGTATCAAAAGAATCCGACACCACATGATTAAAAACACCAGTTGGAACGCCCTGTTTTGAAACCGCACGATCAATAGCGTCAGCCATTAATTGCGAGGTTTTAAGATGAGCGGGATGCGCTTTTACGATAACCGAACAGCCTGCACCAATGGCACTTGCTGTATCCCCACCTGCCGTTGAAAAAGCAAAAGGAAAGTTGCTTGCGCCAAAGACGACAACGGGACCGAGTCCTTTGTTATATTTCCTTAAATCAAATTGGCCATTTGGATCCCGATCTATCCGAGCTTCACTGTATAAACCTGTGCGGACGGCATCGGCATACCGACGCCACTGATTGACGGTTCTCGCCTTTTCCCCTTGCAGCCTTGCCAAAGGAAGTGCCGTTTCCAGATGAGCTGTTTCAATCAATATTTCGCCCAATCCCTCAATCTCAGCGGCAATAGCATACATTAATTCCGCTCTTTCAGTGACATCAGTTTTCTGAAGAAACTGATATCCAGCCTCCGCCTGTTTTACGACGTAATCAATATCATTTTCCGTTCTATCCATTCCTTTTGTTGTTATTGTTAGTAGTATCTTCAAAAATCAATAAAAACCTTCCCTATATTTTCATCCTTATGACTTGAATATAAATAAGAAGGCTCTTTGTGTCTATTATTAACCGACCTAAAAAGGAAACTTTCTAAACCTTCTTCCAGAAAGTTCAGAAAAGCCCTTATAGTTGTGGTCTAGTTGCGATTGAATCTGCAATAATTTTCTTCACCCGTTGTTCTTCCTCACCGATCAATGGTAATCGAGGAGCGCGTGTATAGGGTGTTGAAATTCCTTCTGCCGTCGCCGCCAATTTAATATATTGGACCAATTTAGGATGGATATCCAATTCCAATAAAGGCATAAACCACCGGTATATTTCTACAGCTTTACTGTACTCGCCAGCTTTTACAAGATCGTACATGACGACCGTTTCTCTTGGAAATGCGTCGACCAGTCCAGCAACTAAACCATCAGCCCCTAACATCAAAGACTCGAGCCCTAATGTATCTACACCAGCCATAATCTTTAATCGATCTCCAAAACGATTTTTCAAACGCGTGATATTGGTCAAATCGCGTGTAGACTCTTTCACCGCCTGAATATTTGGTTCTAATAAGAGTTCTTCAAACATATCCAATGACACATAAGTACTATAGTCAACAGGGTTATTATAGATTAGAATTGGAAGTTTGGTACTTTGTGCAACAGCACGGAAATAAGCAACGGCCTCTCTGTCATCTGCTCTATAGCGCATCGGTGGCAATAACATCAAGCCATCTGCGCCCAACTCTTCACTGGTCTGAGCTACTTTGATCGCAGCAGCGGTTGTATTTTCTGCAATATTTAGCAACACAGGTACACGTCCATCGACAAGTTTCAACGCATATGTCAATAAATCATATTTTTCTTCCGTACTTAAAACACTTGCCTCTCCCAACGATCCAGCGATAATTAGACCGTGAACACCTCCATCCAATTGTGCTTCAATGTTTTTACCAAACATATCAAAATCCAAATTTCCATTTTCATCAAATGGAGATAACATTGCAGGGTAAATTCCTTCCCATTTAAATTGTGCCATAGCGTATATTTTATTATTTCTTTATCACAAATCTATCTGAAATAAGATATACAGTCTTCTTATGAATTAATCAACACTGACCTAATATTGACCTTTTCCAGTAAAAATTATCCCTGACAAAGCTGAAGAAGGGCTTTTTAACTTAAATGGCGACATGGAATTCTTTTTAGCAGGAGATGGAACTATTTTAAGATACAATTCGGCATGAAAAACTCAAATGTAAGTTCAACATTTATAATAAAATTTACAAAAAATGGGCTATAAAAAGTATATTTTCAATTCATGGGGGACGCGATGGCTTTAACCAACAAAGGTTGCACTGTCTAACAGGCAACCTTTGTATCGTATATAATAATTAAAAATGGGTAACTAATCGCTGCTCTCCTTCTTATATGCGTAATAAAAAACTATTGGTAATATTGAAAAGGACAGTATCATACACATAATTAATCCGCCCACAATCATGATCGCTAGTGGCTTTTGAATTTCGGATCCCATTCCATTGGAAAGCGCCGCTGGCAATAATCCCATTGCACCCATTAAAGCGATCATTAAAATGGGTCTTATACGGCTCTTTACAGCTTCATAAATAGCAGGCTTTAAACTCATTTTATGCAACAGATTTTCTTTCATAACTCCAATTAAAACAATACCGTCAATCGTCGCTACACCAAAAAGAATAATAAATCCAATGCCTGCCGAAATCCCAAAAGTTGTTCCGGTGACCCACAAGGAAATAAATCCGCCAATAAATGCAAAGGCGAGGGTCAGCGATGATATCAATGTATCTTTTACATTGCCGAAATTGGCATAAAGTAATAACAAAATTAAAATCAAAGAAATAGGAACGACATTCATCAACTGTTTGGTTGCCCGTTCTTTGCTTTCAAATTCACCAGCCCATATCACTTTATAGGATTTAGGCAACTGAATATCCTTATCTATCTGCTTTTTTGCATCGGCAATAGTACTGCCCAAGTCTCGTCCTTCAATGTTAAAACCAACGCCAATATAACGGGAATTACCTTCTCTATAAATAAAAGCCGGGCCGGTATGATAATCTATTGTTGCGATCTCGCGTAGTGGGACTTTCTGATCATTCATTGTCGGAATGATGATATTTCCGATCTTTTCTGGATTATCACGATATGATTTTTGGAAGCGTAGGCGAACATCAAAAATCCGCTCATTTTCGTAGAAATGTGTAACAGATTGCCCACCAATAGTCATTTCAATAACAGACTGTACATCTTTGGTTGAAACACCATATTTTGCCATCTTTGAATCATGCAATTGGATACGCAACTCAGGAAGGCCTATATTTTTAAAAACATTGACATCTGTGATGCCATCCACCTTTTTAAGTGACTCTGCAAATTTATTAGCTTTATTTTCTAAATCTTGTAAGTTTTCACCAAAAATTTTGATCACTAGTGGACTTTTTACTCCTGCTACATACTCCTCTACATTATCTTGAATCGGCTGGCTAAAACCAAAGTTGATTCCAGGAAAAGTCTGTAGGCTATCCCGCATTTGACCGATCAATTTCTCTTTTGACAGTTTACGTTTCCACTCACCCTGAGGTTTTAATTCAATATTGAATTCTATATTAAAAAAACCTGTTGGATCTGTTCCATCATTGGGGCGACCTGTCTGCGTCATAATAAACTCAATCTCATCAAACTGCTTCATCAATTTTGTTTTCATGGTTTTGGTTAATTTGACCGATTCTTCCAGATTGACACTGTTGGGTAGAGTTGCACGAACATAAATTGCTCCCTCATTCAATTTAGGAAGAAACTCAGAACCATAGTGGCTAAATCGAACAATACAAACTAACAACACACAGACAAAAATAGATAACGTCCATTTTGGATGATCAAAAGCTCTCTTAAAACCTTTAAAAATGGCATTACGACTAACTTTAGTGATCTTATTTTCATCCTCTTTGATATTTTTTTTCAGCAAGTATTTACACATGGCGGGTACATAGGTCAAACTCAGGATCAATGAACCCAACAAAGCATAACCGAGTGTAAAAGCCAATGGTGAGAACATCTTTCCTTCCACCTTTTGAAAAGAGAAGATGGGAGTCAACGCAACGATTAAAATCAACAGGGCAAAAAAGATATATCCGGCTACTGAACCTGCACTTTTTTTGATAATTCCTAACTTTGATATCTTATTAAAACGTGCTGTCCCAAGCCGATGTGCCTCTTTTTCCAGAGACACGAAAACAGTTTCTACAATGACCAGCGTACCTTCGAGCAGCAGTCCAAAGTCTAGGGCTCCCATGGAGATCAAATTTGCAGGCAGCCCCTGTATTTTCAATAAAATAATCGCAAATAGGAAGGCCAATGGAATAACAGATGCTACGATAAAAGTTGTCTTCCAGTTGTTTAAAAAGATAAAGACGATGATCGAAACGAGCAGGACCCCCTCTATCAGATTTTTAGAGACTGTATGTACGGTATTGTTCACCAATTTCGTACGATCTATGACGGGTTCAATCTTGACATTTTCGGTTAAAATACGTTCATTCAGTTCCGTTATTTTTTCTTTTAACTTTGTCACGACTGCAGATGGATTTTCTCCCCTAAGCATAATGACAATTCCTTGGACAAGATCATCTTCTTGATTAAGACCTACCTGACCGAGCCTAGGCTTGGCCCCTAATTCTACTTCTGCGACATGCTTCACTAGTATCGGTGTATTACCCACCACTTTAATTAAGATATTGCCTATATCATCGATTTTATCTAACAAACCGACACCTCGTACCACATAGGCCTGATTACCTTTTTGGATAACATCTCCGCCCACGTTGATATTCGACCGCGATACGGCCTCATATACATCCAACGGCGAAAGGTTATAATTGGCCAGCTCTGTTGGATTGATTTTTATTTCATAAATCTTTTCCTCGCCCCCAAAACTAACGACGTCTGCCACTCCAGGCACACCAACGAGTTCCCGTTCAATCACCCAATCCTGAATGGCAGAGACCTCTTTAATCGGAAGATTACTCTTCACCACATAGCGAAAAATTTCTCCCGTTGCGCCAGAGGGTGGTTCAATGGAACTTTCAGCACCTTCTGGCAATTCAATAGAACGCATTTTATTACCTGCATACTGCTGTGCGTAAAAGTCTGCTACACCATCTTCAAATTGAATTGTTACAACAGATAAACCAAATAGTGATATTGAGCGAACATCCGTTTTCTTTGGAATCGTATTCATTTCTTTGGTCACTGGCAGTGTGACGAACTTTTCTATTTCCTCAGCACTGCGTCCCGGCCATTGCGTGATAATCCTAACCCTTGTATTGGTCACATCGGGAAAAGCTTCAATGGGTGTATGTAAATAGGCATATATACCGCCAAATAACAATGCCATCGTAAAAAAAAGGACGACCAAGGAGTGTTTCAATGAAAATGAAACAATATTTTGTACAACTTTCTTCATCCTATTTATTTATCAATTCATCAAATACAATTAGCTCATTTTCAGTCATCACCTGATCCCCCTCAGCCATTCCTGTTTTGATGAAAGCATAGGTTTCATTCTCAGCAACAATGTCTACTGGCTTTACAGCTAAATCACAATCATTCTTGTAGAGAACTACAAAATTCTGATTGTTGTGAAGGATAATTGCATCTTTGGGTATTGCCAACATGTGCTCTTCTTGTCCAGACACGGCTTTTTCTACCAATACGTCTACACTCATCCCGGGCTTTAATCTCAAGTCTTTGTTCAACAATTTTATACGCGCTTTAACAACACGTTCATCGGGATCAAAAAAATTCGCTACTTGATCAATGTAACCTTCAAAAGATTCTCCTTTATAAGCTAATGTTGTGATCTTGACAGAAGCACCATTTTTTACAAAAGGCAGGTTATTTGCATAAATATTGACCGAAACCCATACTTCATTCAGTTTACTAACCGACAGTAACTCCGTATCATCACCAACTGTCATACCGGGGCTCACCTTTTTATCCACAATATAACCAGCTTTAGGCGCACGGATGTAAAACATACCGTTTTCTAATGACCCATTGAGCAGATTCATATTGGCCTTTACATTGCGAATTCCGATCTCTATGGCTTTCAGTTCACTTTCCATCTCTTCCAGTTCGCGTTGAGAAGCCATACCATCTTTCAGCAGGCTGTGCAGACTTTCCAATTTACGCTCCGTCAAGCGCTTACTATTTTCGAGTTCACGCAGCTCCTTTCCTAAATCATTGACTGATGTGCCTTTGAGCGACACGAGAACCTGTCCTTTCTCCACGTAATCACCCATTTTGAACGAGACAGACTGTACGATACCAGGTATCGGACTCTTCAGCGCTGCAAGTTCATCCTGATCGTATTGGATCACACCATTCAAAGCAATCTGTTCAGATACCGCCCTCTTCTTTATAGAATCAATTTTGATTTGGTTTTTGAAATCAGCACTAAGGCAGAAACCTTTGGTTGACAGGATAGCTTGCTCTTCATTCTTTGTTGACTGACATCCCCAAATTACACAGATGGACATCAAGGTCAATGGCATCAATAAGTTTCTTTTCATTAGACAATATCCTTTCCGATTAAATACATCAACTCTTCTTTATACTGTAGGTATTTGACCCTACGCTCCAATATCGATTCCTTATTTTCCATATAATTATTGATAAAGTCTATAAATTCAACAATGGTCAATCTTCGCTCTTGAAAATTTCGTACATAGCGCTCCAGCGCTACATCCAGATTATGATCAAAGCCTGTGTTCATCGTTTTCAAACTCGCTTCAAGATTGGTCAAGCGCGCCGAAAGGAAATCAATTTCGCGTTCGATGTCGATACGAAATTGCTCGATTTCTACTTTATTTTTCTCAAGTTCCAGTTTAGCGATTTTGATATTGCCCTGATTTCGATTAAATAAAGGAAGATCCATAGCCACCCCCAACCCTACGAAATCACGCATAATATTTCCACCGCGGTCATAATTGATTGATACCTTCAAATCCGGAATACGTTCTGCCTTTTCTATTTTCAGCTGAGCATCGCTTTTCTTGAATTCGTTTTGGACGATTTTATAGTCGCTTCGATTATCAAGGGCCATAATTTTCCACTCCTGTTTTTTTCCCTGCAAAAAATGTGGCACGTCAATCGTATCTGCTATTGTGAGTGCAGCTCCCTTATTCCCGAGGTATTGTGCAACTGCATTCATTTTTTCAATTTTCTCCTGTTGAATTTCATTCAATTTGTTCCCAAACGCGATAGATTCACTTTGAATCCTGAGGTAGTCCATCTCACTTACATTACCTTCTCTCCATTGATTTTGATAGGATTGAGCCAATGTCTGAAAGATATTGACTTGATTACCATATAACTTTTCTTTCTCCTGTAAGATCTGTAATTCGAGACACTGACTCCGAAGATCATATTTCAGGTTCCGCAACAATTCTTGGAACTGAAGCTGCGCATTCTCTTTTTCAAGCAGCTGCAGTTGCACCCTTTTCTTTCGTTTACCAGCCATTTCAATGGTCTGTTCCAATTCGACCGACACCTGTTGATATTTACCGTAATTACCGACCAACGCTGGAAGCGATTCGCTGGAGGAATTTTTCCAAAGATTGAACTCAGAAATTGAGATCGTTGGATTGGGCCACAACTTTTGCTGAAGCACAGCTGCCTCGGCTTGTTGCATATGAAAACGTTGAGCCATTAAGTTCAGGTTATGGGCCAGGAAAATTTGTTCTATCTCCGATTTTTGTAAACGGTTTTCTCCGGCTTCCTGTGAAAATAGCTTACTATTCAGGCCTAGTAGTAGCAATAATGTAATCTGTAGTTTTCTCACCTAATTTTGAATTTCTACAAAACTAACTGGCGAGGATTACAGGTAACTTTAGAGGAAATTAAAGTTTGATTAGAAGAGATTAGAAAACGGTTAGAATTTAGGGAATAGTAGCGATACCGTTGTACCCAAATCGGTTGAATGGATATCAAAGTCAACCCCTTGATCCTTAAACACAATTTGCGCAAAAGAAAGACCTATACCGCTGCCCTTGACGTTACCTACATTAGAGCCACGATAAAAAGTCTGCTTTACAGACTCCAGTTCGGCTGCTGGAATGCCAATGCCGTGGTCTATAATCTGCAAAGACAATCTGCCATTTGCATTTGTCATTTGGACAAGTACTTCTTGCCCATTTGCATATTTGAGTGCATTCTCTATTAAATTGGAGATAGAAAGTGTGACAAGCATCTTATTTCCCCAAAAATTAAAATATTGCGGTTCATCGACCTTTACATCAATCTTTAAAGGCGCAGTGAACGATCGGGAAAGCTTAGGTACAAGATCCCAAACCACCTCATCGATCCGAAAAAGTTCTTGGGAACGTTTCACGGCCTGATCATCTGTGAGTAAAAGAAAATTACCTATAAGCTGATTAAGAAAATTGACATGGTCGGTAATAGTTTCAGCCAATTCACGATATTCTTCTTCGCTTCTCACTTTTGCCCCGAAAACCTCCATTGACCCTAGTATACCTGCCAGAGGCGTTCGAAATTCATGTGAAACATAACTTACAAAGTTCTTTCTAATAATCATGTTTTCACTAATCCGCCGCAGAAGAGCATTATAACTTTCAATAAGATCTTGCAGCTCATCCTTGGTGTTTATACTTGTCAAGGGCTCTTGGATAGTACTTAAATCCTTGTGCTGAATTTCCTGGATCACTTTACGAATGGGCAGATAGGCATACTTACTTAACCAAACTGACAACAGGGCAATACTGATCAATGCTACAAGAAATACAAGGACAAGTGTCATGAGCAAACGATTTAATTGATGATCAAAGTCAGCACTTGATTCTTTTACAAACACAAAGAAATCGCCTTGATTATCGGGATAATACAACCCAAAATAAAAGCTATCTTCTGTTTTTAAATAGATTGTTTTATCTTTTTTCAGCTGGCTTAATAAATCCTTAGTAATCAGACTATCGAACCGCATACCACCGTAACTTACTTTTCCTGCGGCATTGTAAACTGCTACCATAGCACGTTTGACCAAACTTTCATATTGATTTTTAGATTCCAAATGCTTTAATGGACTCTGTTCATCCGCTTCTAGGTAATAAATACCCGCAATCTTAGCATTTTTTTCCAGCGAGCTTACTAGATGTCGTTCAGATGAATTATAAAACATCCAGTAAATAACTACGGTTGCAAGTGCGAAAATGATGGTGAATACCAACGTCGAAAAAAGTGTAAGCCGAATCTTTAAATTCATAATCAGTCCGTTGTAAGCATGTACCCCACACCTTTCACTGTTTTGATAATGGAAGCCACATGACCAGTGTCGACCTTACCTCTTAGATAAGAAACATACACATCTACTACATTGGTATTATTATCAAAATCAATGCCCCAAACAGCCTGTAATATTGCTGTTCGCGAAAGAGTTTTATTGCGATTTTCAATCAGATACTTCAATAGCTTAAATTCTTTGGGAGATAGATCAACATTTTTACCATTCTTGAATACTTCGTAGCGTTCAAGATCGACCTTTAAGTCGCGGATCTCTATACGACTATCATTTTGTACATTTTTATAATTGTCCCTCCGTACCAACGCTTTAATACGGCTTACCAATTCCTTAAAAGAAAAGGGCTTAACAAGATAGTCGTCAGCTCCACTTTCTAAGGCCTCGACTTTATCTTCAATTTCTCCTAAAGCACTTAAAATCAATATAGGAATATGATTTTTTCGATACCTGATTGTCTTTGTAAACTGTATGCCATCTATTCCAGGCAACATAATATCAAGTACAATAATATCCAATGAATCGACATTGATCCATTCACGTGCCGCTTCCGCAGATTCAACCAAGATAACCTGGTTTCCCATTTCTTCTAAGCCTTTAACGACGAAGCTGCTAATGCGACGATCGTCTTCTACTAAAAGTATCTGCATAGTATACGCTGTTTAGTTTTATGTGGGATGATAAAAATCATGAATTCCTCTTAGAATCTTACAAGTATACAAATTTACAATTTAATCGTCCGATAATCCATAGCGCCCCTACTTCTTCAATCCTGTCCACTAAGTTTTAGGAGCATTCCCAATCAAAATTTGATCTATTCTGATATAAAATACTTCGCATCACCTAAATTGATTATACTTTAACAATATGTTGCTACCCATCAATGGAAGTTCCCACTATACTGGGATCAGAGGATGTTTACCCAATATTAACGGAGGCATGCTGCCCCCACAGCTGCGGAAACTGAAAGAACGTGGAGTGGTAAAGCGTCACGTATATACAGAGGTACCAGGACGGGTTATGTATGAACTGACCGAACTTGATTATCAGCTCAGACCGATCATCAAGGAACGCGGGAAATGGGGGGAAGACAACGTGCCGTCACCAGCAATTGGCCAACGTGACGCTGGGCATGTTCTGCAGCATGAAACAACAGTCCTATCAATGTGGTGGGGATGCGCTTTCTTCCCAAAAAACGTTGCTCGGTCAATGTATTCGAATCGATTAAAGCTAGCATTTGTAAGGCTATTTTGACCTGTTCATGTAAGTTTTCGACAAGAGATGCGGGACTTGCATCGACATTTTCTTTGCCTTCTCTATGGAGGTAATCCAATTGTTCGTCCGTTAGGGGTTTGTTTTTAGCATAAGTAAACATGCGATCGATCACTCCAGTGATATGCTGTAAGTGAAAACCTATACTGGCATTCCCACAGGGCTTTATCCAAAGCTGTTGTGCAGACAGCTGACCAGTATAGGTTGAAACATCCTCTGCAACCTGCAAAAGTGTATGTGCAACAGGCTGCAACAGAGCGGGAATTCCAGCAATAGGTCCACGCATCCAAACTTCTAAATTTTCCATATAAATATCTAGATGTTGTTTTCAACTATTCATGTACCACCATGTATAAGTCGTGAAAATTTGTAAAAAAACAAAGCTTTGATAATGTAAAAATAATGACTTCTTTCAATTCGTTTAAAGAACATCAAATTATTTTAAAATAAATTTGCATAGTGTAGAAAATACACTTACATTTGTGTCATCATAATTTAGGTTTATAATTGGTTATTTAAGGTTTTCATTCTCCCCGTTTGAAAACCTTTTTTTTTGGGGGGCTGAAGTATCGTAACAGTTCCTAATTCACCAGCACGTCAAAATAGGTCTAATTCTTCTCTCTACATCCAGACTTCCCACTTATTATTATTTTCACTCATTTAAATGTATTGATGGCAGGTAAATCACTGGATAAGAACAAAGCTTTTATTAACGTAAAAGGGCAACGTTTAACATTGCCCTTCATTTCTATGTTCAATCTTCGATTCTTTACATCTTATAATACTGTTCCCAGCCTCTTGCAGGTGGAGGTCCAGCTAAGAGTGCATTGGCAAACTTATCATTGACAATTTCCTTTGTCTGTGTATTCAGTATCAATTTACTGTTTAATCGCTGTGCAATGACACCTAAACAGAACACCTGGCTCAAAGGACCTGCAATTTCAAAAGCCGAACGCGTCTTCTCTTCACCTTTACAACCCTTTAAGAAATTAGCAAAGTGGTTGGATGGTGATGTTGGCACTTCCGGTAAACGAGCCTGCATTTCTTTGCCTTTCGCTTCTGGAATAATCTGAAGCGTACTGCCGTGCGAACCACCTTTAAATATCAGATCTTTTCCGTAAATAATCTTTCCTGGATTTAATTTAGCGGGCTCTAATTTCCCTGTACTTGGCGGAGGAATATTAGGATCCAGTCCGGATACCCCATATCCTTCGGGTATAGGGGGCAAATTATCTAATCCATCATACCAATTAATATCTACTGCAGGCATTTTTTTCCTTTTTGGAAAATGAAATTTTAAGGTGGAAGACATCGGAAAGAAATACGAATTATACCCCTCTAGCTTTACCGCTGAGACTTCGGTTGGGAGTCCCAAATCTAAAAATTCATGTGCTGTATCCAATATATGAGCCCCCCAATCGCCCAAAGCGCCCATTCCGAAATCGTACCAACAACGCCATTGTCCATTGACAAAATCTTTATTATAATTGTGACCAATAGTCTGCATCTGCCAAAGATCCCAGTCTAGCGTTTCGGGTATCATCTCCGCGGCAGGAAAGCCCTTCATATTCACGTCCCAGCCATGCCATCTGCGCGGCATATTCATGTGCGCATCTATGCGCGTAACATCTCTAATAATGCCCGCATCTTTCCAAGCCTTAAACTGAAAATAATTTGCTTCGGAGTGTCCTTGGTTTCCCATTTGGGTAGCAAGTTTCGGATTTCTCCGAGCTTTATCTGCCATCAGCTCAACTTCAAGGAATGTTCTTGCCATTGGTTTTTCCACGTAAACGTGTTTACCCAAATCCAATGCAAGCATCGTTATCGCAAAATGAGAGAAATCAGGAGTTCCTATACTTACAGCATCGATCTGATTTCCCATTTTGTCAAACATCAGCCTAAAATCCTTAAATCGGGGCGCGTCAGGAAACATACCCAATATCTCCTGTGTATGTTTAGCGCCAAGATCCACGTCACATAATGCTACGATATTACAGAGTCCAGTTTTATAGAGTTCTTTAATGATTTCTGCTGCCCTATTGCCTAATCCAACGCAGGCAAGATTAACACGTTCATTCGGTTTGGCCAGATTGACTTTTCCTAAGACACTTTTGGACAACATAACAGCTCCTGCAGCAATAACGGACTGCTTAACAAAGCTTCTGCGCGATAAATAATGATTCATAAAGAGTAGTTAGTCTTAATTGGGTGTATTGATTTTTATACTGCGAAAGGAGACCCGATCTCCATGGTCCTGCAAAAGAATAAAGCCTTCCTGAGCTTCGCCAAAGTTCTCCCAGTCTTTATACTTGCTGATTTGAACCAAATCTTTAAACGCTTTGGAGCCCCGTTCATAAGATAGCATTTTGATGCCATTTAAATAATGTTCCACTTTATTATCTGCTGTAACAACAACTCTACCCCTATTCCATTCACCGATCGGCCTGCGTGCACGCTCATCACGATTGGATGTAATGAGGTCATATAGGGAGGCCAACGTCCGGTTTCCATCCCTACCCAATTTCGCATCAGGGTGCAAAGCATCATCAAGCACTTGGTATTCCAAGCCAATAGCCGATCCTTTTGATTTTTCTTTCAAGGTGACAAAATATTTCACACCACTATTTGCACCTGGACTAAGCTTAAATTCAAATGAAAGATCAAACACAGCATATTTATCTTTTGTGACAATATCTCCACCATTCGTTGATTCTCCACCGTCAGATTTTAGTACAGTCATTTGTCCGTCCTTGACTTCCCACCCCCGTTCTGGAAACTTATCGCTATGTATGCTACGCCAACCTTTATTGGTTTTACCGTCAAATAAGAGTTTAACACCCTTTTTCTTTTCAGCATCCACCACTTCATTGGGCTTCAGATTGACGATATATACATCTTTAGGAAAACCTTTTGGTTTAAGATCAGTTGTTTTTATTTTTACATTCTTAAAATAAACTTTCTTTCCATCCAATTGCGCCGGAATACTATGCACCTGAAGTCCGATAAACCCCGTTCTATCAATAGTATCAACAACGTACGACACTGGTATATCATTGACCCAAGTACGCAGCTCATCGCCGATGGCCTCTATTCGGATATGATTAAATTGTTCTGCTTTATATGCTTTTTTTGCATTCTCATTTAAATCTAAAGGATAAATCCATCCGCGACGTGCTTCATCATATATTCCACCCGTCCATGCGCGCCCGGATGGGTCAATCTCCACTTGTCGTCCATATACACGCCCTCGTCCATCGTTGGCTTTTGGATCGAGATGGCTTCTAGTCTGGATACCTGAATTAGTTTCCTTCCCTTCAAGTTTAATATCAAGCTCCAATATGAAATCACCGTATTCTTTCTCAGTAATTAAAAAAGAATTGGGGGTACCCTTTGTCATTCGCCCAACAATAGCATCTCCCTCAATAGAATAGGGTGCTTTTCCTCCAACAGTTTTCCAGCCATTTAGCGTCTTTCCATCAAAAAGGTTTGTCCAACCTTTGTCATTACTCTTACCTGCCTGGGCATAGGCCAATACAACATTGCTGACCATAGCTGCCACTAAAACAGATTTAAATAGTGTGTTTCTTCTCATTTTATCATTTAATCTAGAGTCTATCGACCCGGTTTATTTATTCATCATTGGTTTGTAAATCATAACAAGTTTACCCCACATTCATCCTAATTTAGATATGGGCTATTCGTTTCAATTGAATTGAATTGGCAAAACAAGATATTAATTAATATAAGTGAAATGAACCAAATGATATGATTTATTTACGAAAACGTTTGAATCTATATAAAGAAAGCTTGTTCCATGCAAAAGTAAAAGTGTATAGGCTATATCTTTAGGTTAAAAGATGAAGTGTAAAAAAGCTTCTTAAATCGCACTTTTAGATTGTTCCTTTTGAGAGCTGATAACGAGTTTATTTAAAACGTTGACGTGTTCCTTTTGTGTCAATATGCATAAATGAAGCTGATCAGCAAGCTGCGTTCGATATCGATTTCGTGTGCTGGAGGGCGAATTTGGTGATATGATAATCTTTAATATGCGTAAATGAAAACAATCGGTAAAATATTTGGATAATACGAAAATTATACACAACTTTAAAGCACAAGCACCTGATCTAAAACAGGCTACAAATTAGTAGAGGAAATTTTTTATTTTAAAACGATGATTTTATCTTACAATCGATGATGGATAAAATTCTAAATTAGTTTTTTTTGCAGAAAAACTTACTTAATGTACAAAAAGTAGCATACGAAATATGACAACCAACCTCATTAAGGTATATACAGTAGTTTCAAAAGAAGTAAGGGAAGATCCAGATTTGTTCACTAATCTCGAAGGTGTCTTCTCAACATATGAAAAAGCACAGGAATATATTGATCAGTTTTTTGGTAATGCTAAATATGGTTATCGCTCTATCATTACGACATATTTAGATCCTTTTCAAGAAGAAATCCAAAATAAAAATTCTTATTATAGCATTTCATCACAATTAATAGGTACGCATCTAGATGTTGAGATTTGTAAAACTTCTTTCGCGGTTGTTCTCTCGGAAGTTGAACGACTGCGCATCGATCCAGCAACCTCAGAAAAACCGCTTGAACTAAACCTGCATTGTTTTGCTGCTTCCGAAGGGAGTGCTATGGAAAAATTCGAAAAATTAGTGCATGACTATGCAAAAGAGCACAACCTTCAATTCAGAATTAATCCCTTCCGTGTTGCTGACTCGGAACAATGTTACTAGTCTTTAGTTGCCGCTAATTTTAACGGCGCATTCAGCGGATTTATTGTTTATCGGATCACTTAGATATTCGGGTGTAAAGCTTAGAAATGATGCAATTGAATGTGGCGGAATACGCTGCAAAATGAGGTGCGTTTTTGTCCTAAAATAACCCATTATTTCGGCTAATTGGATCGGATCTACATCGATAAGTTTCTTTAAATGTTGCTTGAGATTTACCAACATTATGTCAATTTATTCTTCAAGCAAAACTACTATTCATTAGACTAAAAAAGATATATTCAAATCTATTTCAATGCCATTTAATTTAGAAGTACTCACAACATAAATTGATATATTGCGGATAATCACTCAACAGCTGCGAATAATAATTGCCAAGAGATTCGACCGGTTTTACTGCTTATATTTATAAAAGGTATCTCAAAATGGGCACAGAACATAAAGAGCCGTTTTGCAGCAGATAGTCTTCGCCTATTTTTAACAGAGTTTATATGCTTATAAAAAAATAATGATCAAAATTCATTTTAACAGAGGAAAAATTATCATAAGTATGGCGCTTTGTTTTTTCGCTATAGTCGTTACGCTTAATGCATGGTTACATAAAGATTTAATGTTAAAATTGGCTTCGACGGTGTGGGCACTAGCAGCAGCAAGCGTATTTCACCTCAGAATACAACAAATGAACCGCTATCGAAAAGGGATAGCAGCACTCACGATAGGTCAAGACATGCTCGTAAACAACAGCGCATTAGTACCCCAACCAATTCCGTGGACGGACATCGATTGTTTTGTAACTGGTTTATATCGAACATCCTCTATATTTATAAAATTAAAAGAATCTTCCTTGCTACGAAAACAAAAAACAAACCGTGTTATAAATCTCTTAAGCTTTATCGATCGTAATCTTATTACAAAGCCAGCTCATCTATGGATCGACATGGATGTGATCAATATCCGGATTGAGGAACTTGTTCCACTGTTAAATCAAAAATTGAAACAGTAAATAGGAATTGTTCATATCTTAACAAAGGATAATTTCAAGATACCCTTTGTTAAGATGCTATTTACTGTATGACATACTGAACTTCGTGAGCTTCTGTGAGCTGAGGAACATCCAAACTACCGAGCATTTTATCTAAGACTGCATCAGGTAATGGATATTCTCGATCTCTATTCTGTGTTCGCCATACCTGATAGGGTTTTTCGATATACAATAATTTAACATAGGCTTTGTAGCCAACAAAAAGATCGATCAGCTGCTGACGCATTTGGGAAGTTATATTCGTGGCATTCCAGATAAAATCTTGTCCACAGCGCAAATATTTTTTTGCCTGTTCTTTTGCTTCTTGTATGACCCATCCATTTCTCCTTTTATCAGTGGGATCAATTCGATATTTGCGTCTGATATCATCCAGGCTAATAACGGGGATATCTGCATTCATTTTTTGAATATGATAGTCTTTACCCATCCCTGGCAGCCCTGAAAGAACGATTACTGTAGATTTAAACGTATCAAAAGGAACATAATCGACGTAGTTGTCATTTCCATTAAAATAAGTAAATCGAGCATTTTCTGTTAAAAAGGGCCGAGGCCCATTCCAGCAGCCAACCTCCTTGCTATACAGTTCAAACATATCCAACGCATAAAGCAGTGTATCCAGATCGCGACAATATCTACCTTTGGCATCTGCTTCAGCCAACAGTTTGAGCTGACTCATATCTACAGCGAGCGAAGCCTCCAGGGCGCTTTTCATTGGATCAACTTTTTCCATAAGCCATAATGGCAAACCATGGTAGCGTACCAAAGACACAATTTGCTCCCGTATGACGAAAGGAGTCTCCACATCACGAAACAAAATCTCCCGCGTGGTTTTCGCCCCTTTTTTAGCGTGATTTGGCGAACTGATACGGCCATCTGATCCGATGATGGTGGTGGACCTTTTTTCGACATCATGCAATAAGGCCGAAGCCCAGATCAACTCCTGTTTTTGCCGGTTCAGCTTTTGGTATTCAGGTAGCTCTTGAAGCTGCTGAAGAACCATTTGTGTATGAATTGCTACATTGCCTTCTGCATGATGCAAAGGATCCTGCTGTACCTTTCCCATATCCTTTACCCAAGAGAATGTATTCTCTAACGTCGACCAGTCCTTATCTACTGCTATCGTCCATTCCATTATCATCTCTCCTTTCCCAAATCATTTTTGTTCTGCGCCATGATTTTGTCCAATGCTCATCAGTCTGCACATGTCCTTTTCTCACATATTTAAAGACGTTGTGCTGAAATTTCCCAACAGGATATGCGTCGACATTCCTACATACCACCCCTTCCATCGTACACATATGTCCCGTTTTAGCATCAACAGATCCGAACACCGAGGGCTGTATGGCCAAGTTTTCGACTGAACGTTGAAGTTGCTGTTCTGACAGATCCTTTACATTTTCGAGTTTTAAAACAGGTACCATGGGCAAATCAAATAAACTAGCGTAAAATGTAACTTCTTCCCAAGAAAGCCATCGATCTTTAATTCGAGCAGCGAAAATATAGTAATAGTGCTCTAGTTTCCGATATTCGATTGAATGTACAGCATAAAGATTTTCACCAAAAAACTCCAAATCATCCAGATCATTTTTTAATCTGGCCCAATGTTCCCTTAGCTGAGCCGTCCATGGCGAAGTAGTTGGGGCTGCATGAGATCGCGCAAATACCCCCCTTTGTGAAAGACAGTTGTTTTCACCATCTAATTTTTCTGTATATAACAGTTGATGGAAGGATTGTATATCCGTCCAATAATGCTGATTAAAACGATCGTCGCTGCTTGTTCCCGGAGAAAAGGGAAAATGGTAGGTACGACCATATTTTGTTGAATCCATTTTTAAAATTTAAGTCCATACTAAAAAATTGAAGACATAGGTATAGGGTAGTCAAATCGGATAAATCCTATTGATTACTTCCACCCTAAATATCGACAATGCATTACATGGCTTTACGTTTTAAAAATTGATAACATAAATGATCTACAGCTGCAAAATTATAAAATTTATTTTAAAAATATATGCGCAATGCTATCGATTCTAGAAATAAGCGTGTATATGCATACCAAAGAGAAATGTTATTCACCTGAAATTTATGAAAATTATTACATTTGCCACCAATTACATCACTCGCAATTTCGTTTAAACTGAATTGAGGACTTAATCAAATGAAAGATTTCCCACAACTAGAAACAGAACGACTTATTCTCAATGCAATTACTGCTTCTGATATTCCGCAGATTGTCGACTATCTTCAAGATAAAGTATATTCGGACTTTACATCAACTATTCCTTATCCATACCGAAAAGAAGATGCTGAATATTGGCTTAAATTAGCAGAAGAAGCATATATCACTCGTAAAGGTTTTACATTTGCTATCAGAAATAAAGACAAAAAACTGATTGGCGCGATCGGATTACACGATGAAGGCTCGGATAAGGCTGAACTGGGATACTGGATTGCTATTCCTTATTGGAATAAGGGTTATGTCACGGAAGCAGCAAAAGCAATCATTGACTTTGGATTTAATGAACTGCATTTTAACAAGATTTTTGCGACCTACTTTCCACATAACCCCGCTTCGGGAAAGGTCATGGAAAAAATAGGCATGGAAAAAGAAGCGCTATTGAAACAGCATCTAAAAAAAGATGGAAAATATTATGATATTCCATTATACTCTATTTTCAATACCGAAAAATAAAACAAGTATACGTGAATAAAAAAATCAAGTTTCGCTCGGATTATATTTGATCAATCTGAATCACTATGACATGCCAGTTTTTTCCGTCAATCTGGAAAAAGATGGATTCCCAGGGGAAGGATGCTTAATAGGCCAAGTTACATACATACACCTCCGCATAGGGGTAATTCTATGCTATCCATCAGGCAGGAATTAAGACAAACTCGGTACAAAAACAGTAATTCGCTATTTACTTTTTACGCGCTACCTACGCTATTAATTCTGGTAATTCTGGTTCTTCGTAAAAGGATTCGTTCCATTTAGCCAATTGGCACATAATAGGAATTAAGGCTTTACCTTTCTCAGTTAAAGAATATTCGACGCGTGGTGGCAGTTCCTTATATTCTTCTCTAAGAATAACACCATCCTCTTCCAATTCTTTTAATGAGCTGGTCAGAACCTTGCGGGAAATGTTTTCTATCAACGCATCGAGCTGACCAAATCGGGCTTTCCGATCACGCAGTGTATAAATAATGACAGGTTTCCACCTCGTACCTAAAATTGCCATCGAGCGCTGCATCGCACAGGAACAGCTTTTAAATTCAGTCCTTTTCATTTGATGTTTTGAGAATAGTTACACAAAGGTAACTAGTTTATACTAATAATAGTTACAAATATACACTATTTAAAATATCTTTGTGGAGATTTACAATTTAAACAAGAAAAATGAGCATACAAACACTTTTTAATCCCTTTGAATATAAGAATTTAAAATTGAAAAACCGCTTTGTCATGGCACCAATGACGAGAGCATTCTCTTTGGACGGAATTCCCGATAGCGCCGTAGCTGGTTATTATGAGCGGCGTGCTGCTGGTGATGTCGGCTTAATCTTAACAGAGGGTACAGTAATTGAAAGACCTTCTTCAAAAAATTTAAAAGACATTCCCAATTTTTATGGTGATCAAGCTTTAAATGGCTGGAAGAATATTGTTGATGCTGTGCATAGCAAAGGCGGAAAAATAGCCCCTCAAATATGGCATGTCGGTTATACCCCAATGCAATGGACGCCGCCGGCAGCATTTGAGAGTCCGGATACGATGACATTGGCTGACATAGAAGCCACCATACAGGCATACGCTGCCGCAGCCAAGTCTGCGAAAGATCTCGGCTTTGATGCTTTTGAAATCCATGGTGCCCACGGTTATTTGATCGATCAGTTTTTTTGGGAAGGAATGAATCATCGAACTGACGAATTTGGAGGCAAAACGATTAAGGAGCGTTCTAAATTTGCTGTGGAAGTTGTTAAAGCCATGCGAAAAGCTGTAGGACCGGATTTTGTGATTATCCTGAGATTATCACAATGGAAACAACAGGACTATACTGCCAAGCTTGCTCCTACCCCTGCAGCAATGGAAGATTGGATCCTACCATTGACGGATGCCGGTGTCGACATTTTCCATGGAAGCCAACGCCGTTATTGGGAAGCAGAATTTGAAGGCAGTGATTTGAATTTCGCCGGCTGGCTTAAAAAGATCTCCGGACAACCCACAATCACAGTTGGATCTGTAGGCCTTGATAAAGACTTTGGCGACGTATTTACAGACTCCGAATTCGAATCTTCACCTGCGTCGCTAGACGAATTGGTCCGTCGGTATGACCGTGGCGACTTTGACCTTGTCGCCGTGGGAAGGGCTCTCTTACAAGATCCAAATTGGGTAAAGAAAGTACAGGCCGAAAAATACAACGAACTGTCCACTTTTGAAGCGAAAAGTTTAGCGAGCCTGTCGTAAAATAGGAGCAATAACCGCTGCACTAAAATTATGTTACTCCGTTATATAAAACAGGGGCGAAAATTGATTTTTAATCATTATTTTGCCCCTATTTATTTAAAGTGATCATCCAGCAGCTGTCTCCATAAATGTATCCAAACACTTGATTCAATGAAAACAACTGATACCAAAATATATATCATAAGCGGATTAGGTGTAGACCAACGGGTATTTAGCAAGATAAACTTTGGTTCGCTTGACATCGAATATCTAGATTGGATTACGCCAAGCCCCCATGAATCACTGACCATTTATGCAAAAAGATTATCGTCAAAAATCACCGTAAGACTATCAAGAATGTAAAGTCCAACTTTATACGGTCACGCATGCCAAGGAAATTGAAAAGCTTTTATGGGGAATGCTATTGTAGATCTCTACTTAGTGGTTATTTATTGAGATCACCTTATCTAAAAATTTGGGCATCTAAAATTCAAGTGGATTCAAATCGGAATCATTCATTCCATATACGGATAGCTATAAAGAAATATACTTGAAAGCAAGACAGTACAGCTATAAAAACTTGATAAAGCTTTTCCTTATTAAAACAATACTAGCCGAAAGACAGTTATTTTATAAAGGCATCGACCCGCTATGAAGCTTATAACATACCGCTTTGTAACGCTAAGGGAATAAAATCAGGTTAAATTAACACAATAACATGCGAAAAAGGCTCTTATTTAGTTTTCTATTCTTTCACATCTTTTTTCTCAACATAATGGCCCAAGTCAATAATTCAACAAGCCCACAACTAGAGGTAGCAGTAGATCTAGGTCCCTTCCGTCCCATTGGCGTGAGTGTTACATCCAGCAACCGTCTATTTGTTTCCTTCCCTAAACAAACTAAGAATTTTCAGTATGCACTGACTGAAATCATCGACGGAAAACCTGTCCCTTATCCGGATATTGAGTGGAATAAAACAGGAATAGAGAATTCCCACTTTGTTAATGTACAGGATATATTTGTCGATGCCCAGGACAATCTTTGGGTATTAGATTCCAAACCATCATCTGCCGGATCAATTTTTGGCGATGATGAAAAACCAAGCCAAGGGCAGTTCAAATTGTTGAAAATCGACACAAAGAAGGATCAAATTGAACGTATTTACAGTTTCGATGACCTTGATAAAACCAAATCGGGTCTAAATGATATGCGCATTGACGGAAAGAAAAATTTAGCCTACCTCTCTGATCCAGGCCAAGCCGCCATCATTGTTCTAGATCTTAAAACCGGAAAGAGCCGAAAAGCATTAGCTGGAAGCCGATTTACACTGGCTGATCCTGAAGTGATATTAAGCTACGACGGTAAAGATATGCGCAATGAAAACGGAAAACCTTTTTCTTCTAATGTGAATGGCATTGCATTGAGTCACGACTTTAGATATTTATACTTCAAACCGATCAATCAAACTCATTTATACTGTATCGCAACGGAATTTTTGGCCGATTCTACGTTAACGAAACAAGATCTGGAGGCGAAAGTTGAAGACAAAGGACAAGTAGGTATCACACATGGCTTACTATCAGATATGAACGGAAATATTTACCTAACTTCATCCATCGATTATAGCATAAAATATTTAAGTCCTGATGGAAAATTGCATAACTTAGTCCAGGACCGACGCATATTATGGCCTGATTCTATGGGGATCGGCGAAGATGGATATCTTTATTTTTCTTGCGCACAGCTTTTTAAAGATCCACAATGGAATAAGGGAATCGACGAGGTGGAATTGCCTTATTATATTTTTAAAATAAAACTACCTAACTCAAAAAATGAGTTTAATAACAGATAAAACAATTAAATACAACACGTTATAGAGTACTGCTGTTTACAGAACTGATATGCCATGCACCGTTAAATATAACGGTGCACGTGTTGCAGCTATCCATATTCTTACGAACTCTTCTCCCCATGAAGTTCAACGCCTCAAGCCCCATTATTGGTCATCAAAACGCTAGAATAGGCAAAAGCTACATCCCCAAAATTCAACCAACTGCTAACAATAAAAATAACATGTAGCGAAAAACCGCTCAAAGGATATGTTCCGCCTAACAGAATCAACGAGCGCCTACTAAAAGAATAAAATTTTTAGTAATAATTTTTAAATACTAACATTATTAGTATATTTGATTATCAGTTTTAGACGACACTTTTATGGAACAAATCACAGGTTATGACAATAAGGAGTTGCACGTTGGTGACATCGTTCGCTTTCATACCCCCTATCCCGATGAAGACCCGAATACGATTTTCATTGTACTGTGGTCATACTATGATCCAGAAGGAAAATCATCGAGAGCTGAAGTCGTTAAATTCGAACAGCGTTGCAAACAGCATCCTGTCATTCAGAAATGGTTTATAAGGGATCTCGAGAGGGTACCCTAAGTAAGCCTGGAATTATTGAAACAGATTGAGCTATTTATGAAAAGTAAACTTGGCAACGCTATTATCAGCAAGCTAATTATCTAATAGATTTTACAAATCAGATTTAAAGAAATACATGGTAAACAAATTCAAAGAGAAAAGAACAGCAATATCGAACTCCATTTGGTCCGACTGGCGCGAGCAGCTTAGAGAAAGTGAATTAGTGGGCTTACAGCAAAGGCTTGAAAAACTTGAAAAAGAAATGCTGCTTGATTGGCTACAATGGAATAATCCAAAAGGAAACTATACCGATCGCAAATGCATTGAAAATGGAGTACAGCAGATCTCTAAAATGAAGGCTGTAGAATATATATACAAAGAAATATTGCGTATCCATATGAAAAGAAAATATAAAGCTTTTTCGAACACCCATGCACAACTTATGTTCAACAACTAAAATTTGAAATTATGGAATCTTTTATCAAACAGATCATCGATCATCAGCTGCCAAAAATTCTAGCAATGGAATCGCATCGAAATGATTGGCGTTATCAGCTTTTAGGCTTAAAAGATAAGATGCTTTTCGATCAATTAAAGCTGATGACTCGACAAGAATTACTCGGTTGGCTTCAATGGTACGATAAGACTGGAACTTTCTCCGATCATGACTGCATCCGGAGAGGTATACCTTTATTGACGAAGGTTCAGGCATTGACAGCAGCATACCAGCGAATTATGCGTGAACATGAGGGCTGGGATGGTTATATGGGAACTGAATATATACGTAATCGGATCCTTTAAAGAGAAAATAGTTTTAAAGAGATGATGCTTTGCTCGCTGTGATATATTCCGTCAATGTATTCAAGTTAGCAAGTGCCGATCCAATGGTATTATTAAAATATACATATACCTCTTTTTCCTCTGCGATCCAACTATTGATATAGGTACTGTATTCCCTCAGTACACTGTCTGAATAGTTTCCCCGATAGTCACCATCCGGCCCATGGAGACGCATATAGATAATTTTAGTATCGGTATATTGAAGACGCATGCCACGAGTATCCTTATCATGGATAACAACATGCATTCCATATGATTTTAACAGAGTCAGAGTTTCTTCCCTATACCAAGAATCGTTTCTAAATTCTATGCATACCTTATAGGCCTCACTTCTCTGATCCTGACTGATACAGTCCAATAGCGCAGTAAGCTTTCCAATAGAAGTAAATTTACATGAGGGCGGTAATTGTATAAGCAGACATCCTTTCTTTTGACCGACACCATCAATAACGGATAGAAATCTAACTACATCCTGCGGATCAAACCTGAGTTCCTTTTCATGCGTAATTCCTTTCCATAATTTAAAAGTAAATCGAAAGCTGTCTGCTGTTTCTTCGGACCATCTTCTAACAGTTTCTTCACAGGGAATTTTATAGAAAGAACTGTTCACCTCCAAAGAATTAAATAATAAGCTGTATACGGCAAGGCGGCTCTTTCCCTGTAAATGCTTGGGATAAAAACTTCTATTTTTATATGGCAAAAGGATACCACTTGTTCCAGAAAAATAAGATTGTTCCATATTGTTATAACAATCGAACTGTATACAATGGTTCATTTTTTTCATCAAAAAAGATTCCCTTTTTTACATAAAAAGTAATTGAATTGCATATAAAAAACATTTTAGTTGATTTTGAGTAACGAGATATATAACAGCCGCTCTTTTCAGGCATCTCTTTTTTCTGCTTATTACAAGATGATAAAACAAGCATACCATCTCAATGAAGAAAAAATCTTATCTAATTAGTTTCATGATTATGGCCGTTTTGAGCGGCTGTAATGAAAATAATCGCAATAACACCAGTAGGACTTCAAATTCCCAATCTGGACAGCCCGAAGAAAGTCCAACATTTACCTTTGACAGTATCAAACAGCACTATGCACTGGGAGAAGATTTGGTTTTAAAAATAAATCGAGAGAAGAAGCAGAAATTAGATACTGTGGTCTATTACATCAATAGTAAACAGATTGGACAAGTAAGGGGCAATGCGTCATTCAAATATTCATTAAAACATGAAAAATTTGGGAAACAGATTATTAAAGCAGTCGTGTTTAGTGATGGAAAACAAGAAGAAAATACAATAAGCATAGATTTATTCGCTTCTGCTCCTCCTCGCTTGCTCCAGTATAGCATTGTAAATATTTATCCACATGATATTAAAGCTTATACGCAAGGCTTAGAGTTTTATGGTAATAACCTAATCGAAAGCACGGGAAATGGTATTGGACCAAGTGGAAATAAAGGTAAATCGAGTATTCGCATTACAAATCCTAAAACTGGTGCACCCATCAAGAAAATTGAATTGGATGATTCAATTTTTGGCGAAGGCGCCACTGTCCTGAATGGAAAATTATATCAATTGACCTATAAAAATAATACAGGCTATGTATACGATATAAACACCCTAGCCCTTGTTAGTACACTGCCTTACTTTCAGCCAATGGAAGGTTGGGGCCTGACTTCTGACGGCAAAAACCTATACATGTCCAATGGTTCGGATTACATCTATATACTCAATCCACATGACTTATCAAAATCGGACTATATTCGTGCCGCGACGAACACAGCTATGGTCGATCAGATCAATGAAATGGAATGGGTAAATGGAAAAATATATGCAAATTTCTATATGGAAGATGTCATTGGACGGATCGACCCTAAAACAGGCACCGTAGAGGCATTGGTGGATCTTTCCAAATTACGTGAAAAAGTAACGCAACATGTCGATTTGGATGTACTCAATGGGATCGCCTACAATCGAAAATCGAATACCTTTTTCGTGACTGGCAAAAACTGGGATAAAATGTTTGAGGTTAAGCTGATCGAATAGCTTTATCTTAAATGAGAAAAAAAAGCATCACTATTGAATCATTTAACCTATAACTTCTCGCGCTAGGGCAACTCTTTCATTTTATTAAATCCTTCAGTTACCATCGGAACGAGTTGTGGGGCGAATAGCTGAGATAAAATGGGCGTTTCGCGGTTATCTTTAGGGCTAGTCCATTGTGCATATACATTAGCTAAAAAATCCAATCGCTGTACAGAGGATAATCCAGGCAACGTGTAGTAGATACTTTTTTCACCTTCTTTCCCTTCCATTTGCACATATCTCCCTCTTGTAATGTTCAGGTAATGCCGTCTTTCAAAATCACGTAAGAAAGATTCAGCTTCATGAGCAGTATCCCACTTCGGATCACGTGGACAACAGACGGATCCATAACTTTCCTTCCTATAAACTGTTAGCATATTTTTAGGAGATACGGGTTTAAAGAAATCAAATACCGGATTATCATCACCTGAACGACGAATACTATCAACCCTAACCACACCGTCCTGTCTATTAATATAATAATAAAAATTGGTCGTCGTTGGTTCTATACACATACCTTGTTTTGACGCCTGTTCAGCAATCCGATCATAAAATGCCCGATCTGGTACAATCAACACAAATTTTTGAAGATCGGGATAAAATTCATTTGCTTTTTTAAATAACTCCACTGGAATTCTAGCGTTCAAAAAGAAAATATAGGTAGAATCTGGAAGGATCTGCAAAGGAAGGTCTATTAAATAACTGTCGTTTTTTTTAACCACTAAATCATCGTCAATCATAACAACCTGACCATAGTTTTCACGATACCAATCTGGCTTTACGGTATCCACCAGTGCAATAGGCGTTGATGGCTGCTGTGCTGTTATTTTACTCTTACAGGATGATGCCATCATTGATAAAATGATGAGCAAATACCACATATTTCTTTGTTTTATCATCGCAACATTAAGTTAAACATTTTACACTATTTCCCCCCCCCTAATCGCTATCCAAATGCACCGCTACTTGTGTCTAGGGATCATGGTTCAAAGCGCGTGCCGTATTCAATTATTGGTTATTTATTGACATCATGATTGCCATCCAGCATGACCGGCTACTTTACTGAACAATAATTTAGCGTATCAATCTCATTTGGCAAATAACATATTTTTGAAATTAAACTTTCTTGACATTTTATATTCGCCGTGACTATTTTAAGATTCGTAGCCGTTTAAATAATCCTTACGAGTTATATGGCGATATCTTGTTTTTTTGTGCAACTTTGAAAAATATAGATCTATCATTTCTCCTTAAAATGATCAAATTCCCAAAATCTATTTAACATTTTCATCAAAAATATTGAATCTATTAATATTTATACGAAATTTAACATAAAACACTTTGTTTCTTAGATAGAATTATAGAAATTAGAGGTATAAACCGAAGAATTTATGAATAATAGACCTTTAAACGGAATGACTATAGAAGAGCTGCATAACAATAGGAAAAACACCCTCGTCGTCACTTGGATGCTAACCATTATGCTATTTATCTTGTTGGGCACGGGGATATATACATCAATCACTAAAGGATTTAGTGCACTAATGGCTATTCCCTTTGCTTTATCCCCAATTGCAATACTCAATTTCAAAAGAATAAAAGAGATCAATGAAGAACTCAAAGTAAGAAAAGCACACTAAAATATTAAAAACAGTTTAGGTTATTTATCCTGTTTATATTCGCTTCGGGTACAGTATATGGTCAGGAGATCAGTAAATAAAAGACACAGACAATAACGCAATCAGGAATACGCCCTAGCCGTCATCACTTCTTGGGACCGTTATAGATCAATTCTTTTGGCTTTAAGTCGCGGAATACTTGACTGGCTATATGTCGTCCATTTTGCTTTTACCCGAAGGGGAAAAAGATTTACAATCAAACATGCCTTTCCATGCTTACTTCCACTATAGAATATGTTATTGAAGAAATCAAAGAATCCAGTGACATCTTAATTACTCAACTCGTACACTTGACTTTTAACGTTGTCCAAGGAGGTGCCTCTATAGGTTTTATGGACGACTTGACGGTTGAACAGGCGAGCAGGTTCTGGTCCGAAGTCCTGGATAAGGTCAAACAGCAGAAAACTGTATTAATTGTGGCCAAAAATAGCGTGACAAATCAGCTCTTCGGAACAGTTCAATTGCAGATTGATCTTCCTACCAATCAGGCACATCGTGCAGATGTTGCCAAAATGCTGGTTCATTCTGATTTTCGGAGAATGGGTATTGCACAGAAATTGCTTCAGCGAATTGAAAAGATAGCCATTGCTCTAAATAAGACACTCATGGTGCTCGACACGGTAACTGATAGCGCCGCATATTTCATGTACCAAAAATGTGGCTGGACTATTGTCGGTGATATTCCAAATTACGCTCTTCTTCCCAATGGCTTGCCGTGTAGCACAACCTACTTTTACAAAAGCCTTAATAGTCCAGCAGAGAAAACAAGCAGCCCCCAAATTCATTGAATATTCATTTGGAGGCTGCGTTTAAAAAGATCTATCTAAATAGAAATGAGGCTACTCATTTTTGTACCACACCGGTCCTGGTTTCTCGCCCATTTCAAACACTAATGTCGCACCTGACATAATCTGTTCATGTGTAATATAACTTGTTTCAAGAGGTTTACCGTCAAGGGTAACAGCTTGTATATAAATTTTGGATTTGCTCACCTGATTAGCTTTTACAGTAAATTTCTTTCCATTGGACAGTTTTAATTCGGCTTTTTCAAACAAAGGTGTGCCGATCTCATATTTCCCACTGATAGGATCAACGGGGTAAAAACCCAACGAGCTGAATACATACCAAGCTGACATCTGTCCACAATCATCATTTCCACTCAATCCAGCAGGAGTATTTAAATAAAGTTTATTCATAACCTCTGCTGCATATTGCTGTGTTTTCCAAGGTCGTCCAACAGCATTAAATAAATAGAGTGCATGGTGACTTGGCTCGTTGCCATGTGCATATTGACCAATCATACCTGTACTAAAAATTGGTAGTTTGCTGGTATCCGAAGGATGAAATGTGAACATGCTGTCCAACTTCTGAGCGAAGCGTTCTTGCCCACCAACAAGCTTAATCAATCCAGGGATATCATGCTGCACCGACCAGAAATATTGCCAAGCATTACTCTCACAGATATGCGCACTATACTCTTCGGGATCAAATGGGGTGATAAATTTACCTCTACTATCCAGGGGCTGCATAAATGAAGTCGACGGATTATAAACATTTTTGTAGTTCTGCGCTCTAGAAAAAAATGTTCCCGCAATTTCTTTCTCTCCCATCTTATCTGCCATCATGGCGATACAATGATCATCGTATGCATATTCAAGTGTTCTCGATAGCGACCAGTTTTCAGCATTATATTCATCCTTTACATCATAGGGAACATAGCCCAATTTTTTATACAGACCTATTCCTCTATAATTGTCGATATTAGCTGTCGCAACACAGGCTTCTAATGCTTTTGCAGCATCAAAATCACCGATTCCTTTTAAATATGCATCTACAATGACAGGAATTGCATGATTCCCGATCATCATATCTGTTTCACTCCCGTAAATATTCCATACTGGCAATCGGCCATGTTGTTCATAAAAAGCGATGAACGATTTAATCATATCGTTTACGCGATTAGGATCAATATAAGTAAATAAGGGATGCGACGCTCTATAAGTATCCCAAAGGGAAAAGGTGCTGTAGTTGGTCCAGCCTTCAGCCTGATGTATTTTTCTGTCAGCCCCCCTATAAGCACCATCAACGTCACTAAAAATTGTAGGTGCAAGCATGGAATGATACAATGCTGTATAGAATTTGATCTGCTCCTCTCTGTCTTTTGTTTCGATGGCAACCCTCCCCAATTCATTGTTCCAATTTTGCTGTGTCTCTTTCAAATAATAGTCAAAATCATCTTTAGGAACTTCCGCTTTCAAATTTTTGGAAGCACCTTCCATGCTTACACCTGAAAGTGCTGTGCTAAGCGTTACCTGTTCACCTTCGGCAGTTTTAAAATCAAATCTTGCTTTATAGGCTGTACCGATTCGCGTTGCATTCTTCGCTGTTGTATCGGCACTTGATAATATTACTGTGCTATCGATATGAACAGCTGTAAAAGGTTTGGAAAAACGAGTTTCAAAATAGACACGTTGCCCTCTGGCCCAGCCTTCAGAAAATCGATAGCCACGAATAGTCACAGAATCTACCACTTCGATGCGCGAATCTGTAGTCGCATCCCAGTTCATCGCTTTCTTTAAATCTAAAAATACGGCAGATTCTGCCTTTGGAAAAGTATAGCGTTGAATACCACAACGTGCTGTTGCCGTCAGTTCTACATTGATATCATAATCAACCAGTTTTACCTGATAATATCCTGCATGTGCCTTTTCGTCTTTGTGGGAAAACTTCGAATGTATACCAAGCGGAGCTTCCGCTTCATGATAAGGCAATGTCACCGGCATGAAAGATATATCGTATAAGTCACCTGCCCCGGTACCGCTTAAATGGGTATGGCTAAAGCCAGAAATTGTACTGTCGGGATAAAAGTATCCGGAAATACGGTCCCAGCCGGGCAGTCCATTATCTGGACTTAGCTGCACCATCCCAAAGGGGGATTGTGCGCCTGGATATGTATTTCCGGTAAAGTCCGTTCCGATAAAAGGATTTACATACTTTGCATAATAACTTTCATCGGAGCTTTTTAGCGAAGCACAACCAATCAAAGATAATAGGCCCGCGCAGACCGCATAATTAATATAGTTCATTGTGTAGATCAGTTTTCAATTTAGTTTGCTTATTTATCTATTTCCAGTCACAATTAGAATATCCTTGCTATTGACTAAAGTCTGGTGACTGATTTTAAATCCACTGAATGTTTTTCCGTCGATCACAATCTTTTTGATATATTCACCAGTCCCCTCTTTTTGGCGTCTTATAGTTACTCTATCGGCATTTGGATAGTATTTCTTATCGAGCTGAATAGTTACTTTATCAAATACCGGGGTTACAACGGTGTAATCTGGTCTACCCGGACAAAAAGGATAAATACCGATCATGTTCATGAGTGCCCATGTGGACATCGTCCCCGTGTCATCATTACCTGGTATACCACCGGGGCTGTTGGTAAAATGTTTTTCCAGTATTTCTTTCACCAACTTTTGAGTGCGCCATTCTTCGCCTTTAATTTCTGAAAACACATGTGGATACAGCATATCCGGTTCATTTGTCACATCAAAATAACCCTTATCAAACGTTGCCTGAAGCCGATCTACAAATTTTTTCTTTCCGCCCATCAATTTCACCAAACCAGGAATATCAAATGGAATTGCAAAACTGTAATTCCAGGCATTACCTTCATGGAAACCATGGTTAGGTTCAAAATTAGCTCCCATCAATGGATTAAATGGGCTCAAAAACTTGCCGGTGGGGAGGATAGGTCTGAAAGTCCCATACTCGGAAGAATAGTAATGTTTATACCCCTGCGCCCGCTTACCAAAAAGCTGTGCATCGTCGGTTTTCCCTAAAGAGGCAGCCAACTGCGCTAAATTCCAGTCCGCAACATAATATTCTATCGCATGCGATACGGAATTATCAAACGAATCGCGCAACGGTACATACCCATACTTCACATAATCCGCATTGTCAGGCCTAATTTTATTTTTTGAGTCAGTTGTAGTGGCAGATTTCAAAAAGGCTTCATAAGCTGTATTGATATCAAAATCCCGAATACCTTTCATCCATGCATCAACGATCACAGGAATTGCGGGATCGCCATCCATCGTATAGCTTTCTCGGCTATACAATTCCCATTTGGGCATCCAACCGTTTTCGTTATACATATCAATCATGGAACGTATCATACCCACCTGCTTATCGGGATAAACCAACGACATAAGCGGCTGTACATTTCTATAGGTATCCCATAGTGAAAACACTGTATAACGATTATGAGCTGCAACCAGAGTCTTCCGGCTCTCCATTGCGGGATACTCCCCATTCACGTCCTGTAAAACATTGGGATGAATCATGGCATGGTATAGTGCTGTATAAAACACGGTTTTCTGATCTTCCGTTCCACCCTCTACCTGTATCTTGGACAAAGCATTATTCCATTGCAAAGAAGCCTGCTGATGCGTTTTCTCAAATCCCAAATCGGCCTGCTCGGCTTCTAGATTTTTACGGGCATTATCAACGCTCACAAACGACACGGCAAGCTGTACCTCTAAACTTTCATTCTCTTGCACATCAAAGCTAAAAAATGAACCAAGATCATCACCCGAAAGCTGGTCTGTATAGTCTGTGAAAATTTTATATTTTCCAGCATCTTTATTCCAGTCATTTTCCCATTTTTCTCCCGCACGCTGGAATTTCCAGTAACCTCTTTTTGCGGGCTTTTTATTGACACGCATGACGAAGAAAATTGGGTAAACAGCTTGATTATTACTGTAGCAGAAAGAGCCCAACAGCTTAGATCCTTCTATTTCAGTATCACTCACATAACGAACTGTCGCCCCCGTTTCATTTGTTAAACCTTCGCCCAAATTGAGCAGGATATTTGCCTGCCCTTTTGGAAAAGTAAATTTTGAAACTCCCACACGTGCTGTGGCTGAAACTTCCGTCTTAATGTTATATTTCTTCAAAACGTTGCTGTAATATCCTGGATGGGCAACCTCTTGCGTATAGGTACTGCCATATTGATGGTAATCAACCTCCAGTTTTCCCGCGGTTGGCATCAACAACAAACTTCCCATATCTGGACATCCTACTCCACTTAAATTGACATGCGAGAAACCTGTAAAATAGCTGTTGCTATGCTCATAGGGAGTTGACCACCATCTTGCATCTTTATCAAATGCATTAAGTGATGACCCCATTACATTAAAAGGGGAGACATTCATTAAACCGTTGGGAACCTGAGCTCCCGGATTGGTTGTTCCATAATTGCTGGTACCGATAAACGGATTGACATAGTCGGCAGGAAGCTTTTGGGCAGAAATATTCTCCCAAAGAAAGAATCCTAAAAATAAAAAATGAATAAATTTGATCATATAATCTTGATAGGCGGCTTTGCTAATCGCTTTTGTTGAAGCAAACATCATAGGCCGCGCATTTTAGCGTGTACCTACAATACTACAGATAATCAGAACGATTTACAAATCTTAATGACCGTTATATCGATGATTTTACGTTTGTTAATAGGTTTTAGCATAATTAAAAACATCAAGCCATGCTATTAATTTCAGTGAATAACAATAAAAACCTGAAGCGGGGAACTTCAGGTTTTTATCAACTAACCAATTATTAACCTAAATTATGAAACTACTAGTATAACGCCATACATAGTCGTTTGTTATATGGTCGCCTGCGTTTAACTAAACTTTAACAAATCGGTGTCGTCATAATCTCTAATCCCCATCTGATAGGCCCCGACAGTAAACGGTATTTCATGTTGTGCAACCATAACGGGTGTTTACTTCATTCCGTCTGGTTCTTTAGCCAACCAACCATTTGCGTCATACATTTCAAGCTGCGACCGGACCCTTTTATTGGAGAACTCGGGTGTAATCAGATTCCAAAATTGATTTAAATTCCAAAATGCATCATTGCTTAAAGTGCGATCCCCTTTATGGGATAAAATTCGTATCACTTCGTATGAGGTTCTCCATTCTCCATTGACATGGCTGAATGTGTTTCGGCTTGCCAAAACGAGATGCATATTGGTATATAACATCCCTTTTTCTAGACAATCTGAGGATCGCCGTCATAACCAAAATCATGTTCCAAAAATTTCTTATTTCCGTTAAGTGCAAAAGCAACCCCATTACTTGAATCGTTTGAATTTTCCAATTGGCAAATTGCATGCCCTTGCCCTAAGGCAGACTGTCAACACATCAATATCAGACCAGCCGCAAAAGAAAGTTAACCACTTAGCAAAACGTTTAAAATTAAGAATTTAAGTAAAAAATTACTGCAAAAAACAAATATCAAATGAATAAAAATAAAATATATATACATACTATTAAAGAAATAAATTGAACTGAATTAATCAAATTCACACGAAACCTAGAAAATAAACGATTGTAATTTACAGTTAGGGAAATAGGAAAATTTACGATTTATATAATTTCAACCCTATTGAACACCTTTCCTGATTGTGGGAGTCGGCAAGTTCCGTCAACAAAAAAGTTTCTACTGAGTATGCGCCGGAAAACGAGGCGTCGAGGTAAGCACACAAATTAAGAAATCGCTGGACGTCATCATTTTAGGATTGTACCTTTGTCAAAAACTAAGGCAAAGTAATAATAACTATTGGCTATTTGGCTCCAATAGGTTATATTTATACATTATTTGCTTTAAACCCTTAAAGATAATAGTATTATCTTTTGTATTATCATTATAAACAATATTCTACCCATTTGTGTAGAAACTTATTAGATTGTTGGATAGATATTTAATATTTTGAATAGGTTTAGATATTACTTTAACGATGGTTACAAAGTAAGAATAGGATGTAAAAAAGCCTTTTCCAGCGTATAGATTGAGAGTGTGCCCTTATTTTTGTAACTTGCACGCCAAGACAACATCGATTTTACGTGGTATTTCAAAAGCGATTACGGATCATCTTTGTAATTTACACTATGAAAATTAAGATTGAAGATTTTTTCAAGCCGATACAAGTTAAAGACGACTTTAGCAAAGATGATTATGAGATTGTCGAAGCCTTTATTAATTTCGCTAAATCCTTAAGCAGATTAACCTATCAAAGTATATATTTAATTGATTATTCAAAGAAAAGCTTTCTATTTGTTTCTGATAATCCGATCTTCTTGTGCGGAAGCACACCTACAGAAGTAATGCGGGACGGTTATTATCACTATGTAAATAATGTCCCTGAGAGCGATTTGCATTTACTTAAAAAAATCAACGATGTTGGTTTTGACTTCTTTGGAAATTTAGATGTCGAAGATCGTTTAAAATTCTCCATATCTTATGATTTCCATTTAAAGCAACCCGGTAATAAACCACTTTTAGTGAACCATAAACTAAAACCCCTACTCTTGGATAAGTTTTCCAATCCTTGGATCGCGCTATGCCTGGTTTCGATGTCCTCGCATGCAAACTCTGGAAATATTCGATTTAAATCTGATGAAGATGGGAAACAATTTGAATATGACCTGAATAAAGATGTATGGATAGAGACTCCGCGTATTAAATTGAAGCCACGTGAAAAGGATATTCTTCTCTTTTCGGCACAAGGGCTTACGATGGATCAAATAGCAGATCGACTATATGTATCAATTGATACCGTAAAATTTCATAAAAAACAAATATTTTCAAAACTAAAAGTCAAAAGTATAACAGAAGCTACAGCATTGGCTATTGAATTATCTCTTTTTTGATGTTATTCACTATTTTTTGAACGTAACAGCATCCGGTTAGACATCTCAACAAATTTTTGTATATCCACATTATTTCCCACGCTAAGCTGGGAATACTTATTTTTCTCTATAAAAGCCTCCAGCCATTCCGATTTAATATAGATTGGTAAAGTTTCAGAATATAAGTATATAATAGGATCTCCAAGCTGATAAGATTCAATTTCCAGTTTACGAAGTGTGTTCACAACTTTCCGGTCACATTCGGCTATGACTAATCCGCTACCAAGGCAATGTGGCCCGTAAAAAGCATCAAAAAGCATCTTTTTTAAGATATTAATTCGGTTACCTACTATCTTACCAGAGATAACAAAACGACCGATATGCCAAAAATTAGTTACATGTGGAATTAATAAGCTTTCTGTTTCGATATCAAACAATTTCTGAATAGGTAAGCTTGTTTCCTTATCCCAAAATGTAATTCTAATACATGCATGGATACTGTTATGGAGCTTACTTCGAAGGACATAATAAATAGAACAATCAAAAAAAATCTGATCCTCCCCCATTAATGACTCAAAATCAAACTTATATGCCTCTTCAGAATAACTATCCAGTTTGTAATGCTCCCGGGTCGTTACTAAATAAAAATGAATAAGTTCAGGAAGTTCGCTTTTATTAAGCTTAGTAAAATAATAATTTTCAGGCGTCCAGTTCATGCAAATGTTATTCGATATGCAATTATAAAAATAAATACTTTTCGTTTAAATTCCTACACCTAAAAATTTAATACAGAAAAGTGTAATGGAAAGAATATTTTCTTCAATTATATTAAGTTCAACTCATCATTGACAAATAATAGGAATCCGGAAAGAATTTTACAGGTTTTATTGTTGCCAAGTTGAACACGATGTGACTAACCATCCCCGATAAGATGTACAAACCTAATGATAACTGTGGCGGGGGGGATATTAAGGCTATTTTACCATATTCTGCCAAAAACTCCTCAAACCATTTCGCATCAATATCTTTTGCTCTTAAGCTATCCGCAATAAATTTACCGACATTTAATTCAAAAGTCTCATGTGCCTTTTCCAACGACTGCAGATTCAGGCCTTCCGGAGGAAGAACAGTTAAAAATCCCGCCCAACCTAAATTATAAGGATGTACTACTGGTATATTTTTCTTGGCCATATATTGGTCAAAAACAAAAGGTATATCAGAAGAAAAATCCAGCGCATTAATGGCAACCTTATGATTGAGATCGATTTCATGCAAGTTGTCCTGATTAATAAATTCAGGAAACACGGTTATATTGGCTTCTGGATTAATTGCATGTAAACGATCTCGTAAGACTATTGCTTTCTTGACACCAATATCCTTGTTTGTATAATTTTGACGGTTTAGGTTTGTCAATTCAACAACATCTCCATCGGCAATTGTCAAATTTTCGAAACCCATACGTAATAAGCATTCTGCGATATAACTTCCTATTCCACATCCCCCGATCAATACAGGAAAATCTTTGATACGTTGTTGATCCTCTTCTTTAATATGTATGTTATTCCGAATATACCTCAAATCCATAGCTAATATTTAATAATTTTGTATCACATAAAGATAGAATTATAATTTATAATATTTTTATTAAAGAAATTACTAAGCACTTTTTTAGATAGTCGCGTAGCAAATAGGTTCGATTTATTGTTATTTTCAAACTAAAATTACTGAGAATGAAAAACAAAATACATATCTTTAGTAGTATCAACCTATAAAAAATGGATAATACAAGAATATATCGCATGACATTTGCCGGCGTATATCCGCTTTATATACAAAAGGCCGAAAGAAAAGGACGCACCAAAGAGGAGGTCGACGAAATTATATTTTGGCTAACCGGTTATAATCCTGCATCGATAAAGCACCTAATTGTGGATAAAACTGACTTTGAACACTTCTTTGAATATGCACCATGTTTACACCCGAATTTATCGAAGATTAAGGGTGTCATCTGTGGCTATCGGATTGAAGAGATTGATGACCCGTTGGTCCAAAAAGTTCGCTATCTCGATAAATTAATTGATGAGTTAGCTAAAGGCAAACCCATGGAAAAAATTTTAAGAAAATAGTTTTTATCCCACTACCTTTGGAATATCATTTAGACACCACCTCTAAATGAGGCGATGAGTAATATTTAAACATCGCGTTGAGCTAAATTTTTATATAAATTGACAATGGAAAAGCAGGTAAATGCAGGTGAATTTGTAGATCGTTTTATGACAGGCAGTCTGAAGCATCTTCGCTATCAACAATCTCCGATCAAGATATTTCAGCTCAGTGAAATCGCTCCTTACATTAAGTTTCCTACCCCGCCAATTTTCTTAGGTTATAACCTCCTTGTTCATATAACTGAAGGGTATTTCAAACACCAGATCGGAGCCAAAGAATATGTCGTTCAGGCTCCGGCGATTCTTATCAGTAATTACGGAAATATTTCCACCATAAAGTCTGTCGATAAATCTGCGAAAGGACATTGCGTTTTAATAAACGACAATGCGATGACCTCCATTTTTCGGGAGCAGGAGATTTTGAATATCTTCAATATCTCACCCTTGCTTAACTTAACTTCCCAAGACAGCATTGATCTCCAAGAGCTTTTTAGATTGCTTTATAATGAACTGCTTTCGGAATTACCCTATAAAGAATTGTTTGAAAATCTATTAAAATCAGCAATTTTAAAAATCATCAAACTCTCTTCCTCCAATCAAGCGCTCAATCGGAGACAAGAAATTGCAATGATGTTCAAACAGCTTGTGCACAAAAACTTCAAAAAGCAAAAAAATATTGCATTCTACGCGGACAAGCTCGCAGTATCTACAAACTATCTTAATCGTTGCGTATTTTCGGTGTTCAAAAAATCTTCCAAAGAACTCATTCTTGAAGTGCTGATTATGCACAGTCAATTTCTATTGTTTGAATCCAACAAAAGCATTGCAGATATCTGTTATGAATTGGATTTTTCAGACCCCTCTTACTTCTCACGACTTTTCAAAAAGATCGTTGGCGTTTCTCCTACTTCTTATCGAAACAGAGCGACTTAAATTTCCAATATGCACGATTTGTCCTATCTTTTATACTGAAGTACACAAGCGAATCAAATTGATTGCAGTTAATTTTGTGTAAGTGATTGAAACAAAAGAGAAGTTTAGTTCAACAGACACTCTTTATTCTTTCTGTTTCGATCTGCATTGTTCCATCATTTAATTATATATTTTAAAGATGCTTAAGGTTCCAGCACACAACAATATAACCCAAGATTTCGATTTATTTATTGCGGATTTTAAAACTAGGCTATCAAGCTTATTCCATAAAGAATATGATTACAACTCGCTCAGTCTAACACGCGGGCTACCGCCTGATTTTTTAGCTGAGATCATGAAAATGCAACCCTTATCGGTTGCTATCCCCGAAAACCACGGTGGCCGAGGCCTTCATGTCAAAGAATGCTTGGGGGTACTTGCAGCCGCTTCTTATGAGTCACTATCTCTCTCGCTGATCTTCGGAATTAATATTGCTTTATTTTTGGAGCCTTTTGCTAAATATGGCAATACATTACTTCAGGAGAAGGTATTCCAGCAATTTCTGGAAAATCAAGCCATGGGAGGACTGATGATTACCGAACAAGCTTACGGCAGTGATGCACTCAATATGCGAACATCTTACGAACAAAAGGATGATAAGTATTTTATAAAGGGGGAAAAACATTGGCAGGGTCTTACTGGCGCGGCAGATTTTTGGCTCGTAACAGCACGTAAGAAAAATGAAAATGGAGAATTGGTGCGGGATATAGACTTTTTTGTAACGGAGAATGCTTCCGAAGAACAAAAGATAGTAGTCACAAAAAAATACAATAGTCTTGGCCTATATGCAATCCCTTATGGGGTTAATAATATTGATATCAATGTTCCTACCGATCACAAACTAAACCCAGAGAGCACAGGTATTAAATTGATGCTGGATACCCTGCACCGCAGCAGACTTCAATTCCCTGGCATGGGCATGGGTTTTATCAAACGCATGTTGGACGAAGCGATGAGACATTGTTCAGAACGCCGTGTAGCAGGTATTAGTTTAAATGAATTAGACTCCGTTAAGTTTCAGTTGTCTCGCATACAGGCTGCATTTACATTGTGTTCCGCAATGTGTTCGTACAGCGTCTCCATTAGTTCCATCAATAATGATCTTTCCGCTCATGGTATAGATGCCAATAGTGTAAAAGCGTTTGTGACAGACTTAATGCACGAAGCCGCGCAAATATGTGTGCAATTATCAGGTGCAAATGGCTACAGATTGGATCATGTAGCAGGCCGAGGCCTCATTGACAGTAGACCTTTCCAAATCTTTGAAGGATCAAATGAGATGCTTTATTCGCAAGTGGCTGAAGCGATTGGCAAACTTATGCGTAAAACCAAAGAAAGCAACTTATTGTCTTTCTTAAAAAAATATAGCGGAACCGAGTTCGCTGCGCCATTTTTCTCATCAATCTTAAATTTTGATTTTCCGCTGCAGCCTAAGCAGCGTGAACTGGTTACCCTTGGAAAGATAATCGCCCGCGTCATTTGTTTTCAATATGTTCTACAAATTAACAATGCAGGTTTTAATGATAAGATGACAGAAATAACACGTCAGCATGTTAGCATGGACATTTATATGTTGGTAGGTCAATTATCAAATAATAATAATGCCGAACCATTGATGAACTATGACGAGAACACAGACTGGATGAAGTTCAATTCTTAATCAAGCGTTGTGTTAACAAAGTCAAACGTTTTTAGCATCGTGAAATATAATGCACAAAGCCATTTCCTAGGAAATGGCTTTATGCATTATATCGCTGAAATATCCCATTCCCATACGCTATGGTAATGCCCGATTGCTTCCGTATAGGCGATAAATTCACGATAAAAAGAATGTGAACCGATTGTGGCACTATCACCTATTACAATTAGTTTTTTCTTAGCTCTAGTCATCGCCACATTCATCCGGCGGACATCAGACAAAAAACCAATCTGCTGTTCGGCATTGCTTCGTGTCAAACTGATATAGATTATATCTTTCTCCTGGCCTTGAAAACTATCGATGGTCTGTATTTTAATCAAATCAGCAAAAGATTTCAGGCTATCCCTCCCCTCAAATATTTCCTGTAATAGCGAGACCTGTCTCCGATAAGGTGCGATCACGCCAATGCTCAAGCTCCCATCAATGCTTAACGAAGCTGTCCAAGCCCCAATATGTTCGTTCAGATGAGATGTCAGAAAATGGACTTCCCCGGAATTGAAGATTGCTCCATCGATCTCCGTTTCTTCAAATCCCGCTCCCGCTGTATCAATAAATAACACGGGCTCAGAATCTCCTGGTATGTTCCAACGTGCGACTGCACTATCCGCCCTCAATAAACCATCATACAACGCTACGGAAGGATATTGCATAATTTGTTCGTTCATTCGATACTGTATATCCAACAAAGAAACTAATTGCGGATTATGGTCTACCAATTTTTCGAACAATGTATGGCTCAGGCCATGACCAGCTATTTTACTTGATTTTACTGTGGGCGACAATTGATTGTGATCGCCAGCTAAAACAAGTCGATGTGCTTTTAATATCGGGATCCAGCAAGCAGGTTCCAGTGCTTGTGCAGCCTCATCTATAATGACTGTTTCATAGCTACGATTTCGAATAACCTCATGGTTTGATCCAACCAAAGTTGCAGTGATTACCTGCGATTTATCTAAAACATCAGCGCTGATAAAATCTTGAATCTGATCGACCTCCTTCCGGATTCGGTGAGCTTCATCAAACAATGCCTTTCTCTGCTCCCGCTCCGCCTTTCCAAAACTACGTTTATATTTTTGAGCCATCTCGGTATAGGCACGCACTTGCTTTTGAAGTATTTTAATATCCTTATTTGCAGGATGTCGATCAATTTTTGCATCGAGTGTCAGTTCCTGCAGATGCTCGGAAACTTTTACAGGGTTACCTATTCTTGTTACCGCGACTCCAACCGCATCTAATCGTTCGGTCAACAGATCAACTGCCGTGTTGCTCGGTGCAACAACCAACAGCTGCTTGCTGTCCTGTTTTAACAACGCCTTCACGGCCTGTATCAATGTTGTTGTCTTTCCAGTTCCCGGAGGGCCATGCAAAAGTGCCACTGTATTGGCTTTCAAGATTTGCTGAACAGCATTATTCTGACTGACATTCAAGTTGGGGTGGACAAAGAACTCTTCGTTGGATTCCATTGGAATTGATTCTTCTCCGATTAGCTTCCTCACGAAACCACCCTGCTTTGTATCTTTACTCAATTCCTTGCCTTTTTCAAGCGCATTGAACATCTCCCGATAAGAATACTCATCAAATAATAAATCAATACCAAGCTTCCCTCTCCTGCTCCATTCAGGCAGTTCATCCACACGGAATGAGATTCGCATCCCGTCCCTACTTACGGAGGATATCATCCCATCTATTCGGTCCCTTTCGGGATCGTGATTCGAGAATAGGGAAACTGGCATACCGAAGCGGAACTTGTGATCGACATCATAATGATTGGTTCTGTTTAAACTAACAGACAAGTAATCCCCTCTTCCCAGCTCAGTATCTATTAGCTGAATCGGAAACCAAGTAACCCCTTGCATCCGTCGTTCATTCAAGCCACTTTTCAATAACAAATTCTCATGCTGTAATCTATCAAATTGTTGTTCTTCACGTAATAAAGTGATAAGTTTGTCGAAATAATTCATACTTGGATATCCATATTGCCCCAGCGCAAAATAACTGTTTTTTCCGTTATTTGAATCATTTGTGTTTAATTCTCTGCGTCTTTGACCAAATTCTAGAAAGCATATTTATATGCTCACCACAAATTCATATTTATTTGCTATAATTGAAAAACAAAGAATTTACGATCGAAACATTCACAAAAATAGCAATCAGATGAGCGCAATATTTCTACACGACAGCGAACAGCAATGGACAGACTTGGGCGAAGGCGTCATGCGCAAGATACTCGTTTTTAATGAGGAGCTCATGCTCATGAAAGTTCGATTTGAAAAAGGGGCCATCGGGGCACTTCATCAACATCCACATACGCAAATTTCTTATGTCAGTGCTGGAAAATTCAGCTATCATATTGATGGTGTTGATAGCATCTTGACGGCAGGAGATTCGTGTATCATTTATTCAAATCTGATTCATGGATGTGAATGTCTGGAGGAAGGAGAACTGATCGATTCGTTCAGTCCCTATCGTGAAGATTTTGTGCAATCGACATAACATATTCTAATCAAACGTTGAAGAAGCAATATTCATTTCGTTCCAACGTTAATGCAATAACATTAAAAAATATGATTTCACTTCTTTCAGCTAGTATCCGTGGTGTCCTTGTTAGTTTTTGCTTGGGCACTGGTTTTCTATGTCTTTCTCCAGCAGTACAGGCGCAGGAGAAACCTCTTTTAATAGAGAAAATTAATCCGAAACTATATCTTTACACGACCTTTAATACCTTCGACGGCACCAAATATGCAGCTAATGCCGTGTACTTAATCACGAAAAAAGGTGTTATCCTTTTTGACACCCCATGGGATTCAACCCAATATCAGCCTTTATTGGATAGTATCAAACAGAAACATAATTTACCCGTCATTGCTGTTTATGCAACACATTGGCACGAAGACCGTGCAGGTGGTTTTGCCTATTACAATCACATTGGGATTCCCACCTACGCTACAAAAATGACGAATGATCTACTAAAGGCAAATCACAAAGCACAAGCCGCCCATCTTGTTGACCTCAATAAAACCTATAAAATCGGTGGTCAATCTTTTGTTCTGAACTTTTTCGGCCCCGGACACTCCATGGACAACGTTGTTGTCTGGTTTCCCCAATATAAGATCCTGGACGGTGGCTGTTTTATAAAAAGCGCTGAGGCTCGAGATCTAGGTTTTACGGCTGATGGAGACGTAAAATCCTGGAAACCGTCATTGGCGAGGTTGCTGACAAAATATCCCCAAATTAACATGGTGATTCCCGGACACGATGCCTGGAAAGATGAAGGTCAGATAAAACGAACAGAAGCGCTTCTAACAGCAAAAATAATATGTCTATAGGAGGAGCTTTACAAAAAGTTTTTCGCCGGGGCTAATTGGAACAGTTGATTGATAAGAAAGACCCCTTATTGGTAAAACTCACTTATTTTCAATAGGATAAAAATACGTAAAGTATTTTGTTGGACAGATTAAAATTGCTCATTAGCCTGCATTTAGGTAATCAAAAAAACGAAAGTGGATAACAGCGTAGAAAAAACAGCATAAAAGTAAAAAAAGGACTACGTTTATCTAAAAAAGTGCTATATTAGCGACACGAAATAAAAGCAGGGGCATTAGCTCATTTGGCTAGAGCGCTTCGCTGGCAGTGAAGAGGTGATCAGTTCGATCCTGATATGCTCCACAGAAAAGGGTACTTAATACAAGTACTCTTTTTTTTATTCTTTATGCCACGTTTTAAGATACAGTCCTATTTGTATGAATTTACAGATTTTGAAATTTTCCAGGTTCCGTTTTCTTTAACAAGCGTAATCAGATCCGTTTTAGCGAAATCGTCGAATTGCATAGTAACTTTCGCGATTGCATAATCGGGTAATTCTTCCACGATCTGGGTTGTTGTTCTGCAGTTCAATTTGATCCCTTTTTGTTTTTTCAAAAACTCAATCATCTCAAGACGACTATGTTGCAAATCTTGTTTGCCACAAATTCTTTGGTTAAAATCAGCAGTAAAAAGATTATCCAAATTAGCTACCTGACCTTCGGTCATCGCACCAACATACTCGTCGATGGCCAAATCAGCAGTAATTAAATTGCGTTCTTCTGGTTTAACAGAAGCCATTGAGCAAGTAGAGATTGCCACCATTGCTGCTGCTACAAATGTTTTTACTAGAGTTTTCATATTTCTTTTTTAAATTTTATAATGAATTGGTATATTTTTTTCCTATCGTATTGTCGCTTCCTATATAAATTTGTTGCGCACTTTTAAGTTATTTTCTGTTTCAAAGTTAAGACAACTCATCTATTGATATCATTACATTTAGATTAACCTTGTATTAAAGTCGGTGAATGATCTAATTTTCTAGGCGAGTGAAATTTTCAATCGGTTCTTTATATATCCAAAACGTGACAGAATGAATAAATTATTGGTTTGAATATTGTTATTCTGTCTTTTTCCTATTAGATTGCACGCTTTCATGACACATACTAATACACAATATCTTTTTGACTTTAGACTACCCCTGCTCTTGATTTTATTGCTGTGCAGCGAGAAATTTATATATGCTCAACGCCCTGCAAATGAAATAGAAGCCACCAAACATCTGGCTGATACAAGCAAACAACGTGACCTAATTGATATTGGCAAAGAAATATTAAATATCAGGCCGCCGCAAACGGTAAAAAGTACAGGAAAGAAAGTCTATTTTTCATTTTTGCCGTTTTCGACAAATGTTCCTGGCGGAGGGCATGCTTTAATTACCAGTACGACAGCAGGATTTTATCTGGGTGATCGTTCTAATACCTATATGTCTAAAATGACATTTACTCCATATACAAATTTTGGCAAAAGATTTGGCCTTCCAATCCGATCCTATGTTTGGTTAAAGGAGAATTCCTGGGTAATTGACGGAGATATACGTCTTTTAAAATACCCACACGAAACTTGGGGCATAGGTAAAGAGCACCAAGGTGACCAACAGATTAATTTAGATTACACTTATTTTCGCCTATACCAACACGCATTAAAAAGAATTCATGGAGGTCTTTTTATGGGAATTGGTTATGATCTGGATTATCGAATGAATATTAAGTCGACAAGCGATATCAAGCTTGAGGACTACACCTCCTACCCTTATGGAACAGATTTAAAAGATAATACCATGTCTTCAGGAGTGAGTTTCAATTTAATTTATGATACACGTGCCAATTCGATCAATACCTGGTCGGGGAACTATGCCAATTTACAGTTTCGAGTAAATCCAACATTTTTAGGTAGTGATCAAAATTGGAAATCACTATTTTTTGAAGTCAGAAGATACCATAGGCTTACCCAAAACCGAAATCGACAGAATATGATCGCGGTAAGGAGCTTTTTCTGGACTGTATTTAACAGCAAAGCTCCATATCTCGATCTTCCTAATTTAGGTTGGGATCCCTATAATAGTTCTGGAAGGGGGTTTCCTGTAAGTCGCTTTCGGGGTAAATCGCTTTACTATTTAGAGACGGAATATCGGCGTGATATTACGAGAGATGGCTTATTTGGATTTGTAGCATTTATGAATTTTACCACTTTAAACGGGCCAAAAAATACCATGTTTGAAGATTGGAATGTCGGTACCGGGGCTGGTGCGCGAATTAAGTTTAACAAAAATTCAGGCACCAACATCGGCATCGATTATGGAATTAGTAAGAACCACCGCAGCGTGAGACTTACCTTAGGAGAAGTATTCTAACCCCTAACTCAAGTGATAACTTTGGTTTTTGAACTCCATTGAAGTATAGTACTGGTATTTTTTATTGTCAAGCGGATAATCCCAACAACCCATGCGGTGATAGATTTCACCACCAAAGCCTGTTTTGAACCGATAAAGCCCATAAAGAGGATGTGAAGAATCTGCTTGTGGAGCGACGCCAAAGAAGTCATATTCTGTACACCCTTTTTCTTTCGCAAGCTGCATTGCACGCCATTGCAGAGCATATGTTGCCATATAATTACGATTCTCGGAAGCAGAGGCTCCATAAAGGTAAGTGCCACGATTTGCTGCAATCACCAAAAACATAGCTGCCAAGGACTGATTATCCACTTCTGCCACTAGAAGATACACATCAGCGGGCGATGATGTATCATTTGCCCTTGCAGAGAGAACAATCTTAAAATAATTGATATCATGTAAAAAAAAGTTATTTCGAAGTGCCGTTTGTCTATAAAGTTCATACCAAGTTTCTAGACTTTCCATTCCCAATGAACGCACGCGCACCCCTTTCCGTTCTGCCAAATTAATATTATATCTCGTCTTGGATTTCATATTTCCAAGTAGCATATCCTCTTCCTTTTTAAGATCCATAAAAATAGTATTGGAAGGAAGTATATCCGTATTTGCTTTATGAAAATTCCAGTTTTCTGTATTAAAGTTAAAACGCATCTCCTGAATACGTTTTTCGGGGACACCCAACCAGTTTCCATGAAGGTCATAACAATCATCCTCTTTAGCCCAATGAGACTCCCAAGATAGATCGTAGCGTATCATAATGCAATTTGGCGGCAGATGGGAACGCAAGCTCTCCGATAACTGTTCCAAAAAATAACCTTGATTTTCGTCCGATGGTTCAACCTCAGGCCCATAGGGTACATAGGCGATGCTATGCTCTTGATCTATGGCCTGTATAATAATCAATAAATCGCCGATAAAATACGTATCGTCGTCGACCCCAACGTAGAGATCAGATTGTTTCGACTTAAAGTTAAATGCCTTCGAATGTATTCCCTGCATTTTTTTTACTGCAGACCAATAAGCAGTCTGTTGAATAATACCTGTTTTATAAAGCCCACTGATTTCTTTGTCATTAATGTCTGCTATCATGATATTTCTCCAATTTTAATAAGTATTTTTTCAGATTCTTATAAAAACCATCGATTTTTAAGCCCAAAAACGGCAAACATAACCAAAATTTTCGCCCAAATAGTTACTCATTTGTCACTTTGTTGTTAATTTTGAGGAATACAAAGAAATAGCTATCTAAGATGGCTATTTCAAATATTTTACCGTTAGAATATCCTCATCTGAATTGTTATTTTGATCTAAAATTTAAGATATTTGTAGCTTAACAATTCAGCACACGATGGACAATAAAGCGATTTCCAAAATTTTCAAATTATGCAGCCAATTGATGGAATTGCACAATGAAAATCCTTTTCGAACAAAATCCATGGCGAGTGCATCTTTTAAGTTGGACAAGCTACCTTTCCGTATTGCTGAGGCCAATATCGAAGAATTGAGTGCGCAGCCCGGCATAGGAAAAAGCATCGCTGAAAAAGCAAAGGAAGTAGCTGCTACCGGAACATTTAAAGAGCTTCAAACTCTTATGGAAAATACGCCGTCCGGTATTGTTGACATGTTAAATATTAAAGGATTGGGTCCTAAGAAGATTCAAATAATCTGGAAGGAGCTAAAGATCGAAAGTATCGGAGAGCTACTTTATGCCTGTAACGAAAACCGTCTTGTTGAAGCGAAAGGATTTGGACTTAAAACCCAAGAAGACATCAAAAAATCCATAGAGTTTTCGATCTCCAACAAAGGATGGTTTCTATATGCAAAAGTGCTTCGGTGGGCAGAACGCTTTTTCACTGACCTTAAATCGCATTTTCCGGCTTCGCTATTGTCTTTTACTGGCGATTTCAGAAGAAAGTGCGAAATTTTAAGTACTGTAGACCTATTGATTTCTGAGCATATCGATAGCGTAGAGAAATTTTTAGGAGCATATACCTTAATCGAAAAAACAGAAAACTCCATAGAATTAACCGACGATCTAGGATTTACTTTCAAAGTCTTCAGCAGTAATATCAATGATTTTTATCGTGATCTGATTCTTAGCACCGGATCTACCGCACACCTGGATCTCCTATATAATATACTTCCAGACCTCCCTTTACTTTCCAGTGAAGAAGCAATTTACCGCAACTTGGGTTTGGATTATATCGAGCCCCAACTACGTGAAGGATTGAATGAAATAGATCAGGCCCAAAATCACAGCCTACCAAAACTAATCGAATACAGAGACCTTAGAGGCACACTTCATAATCACTCTACGTATAGCGATGGTGTACATAGTCTCGAGCAGATGGCCCTGCATTGTAAAGGTGTGTTAGGACTCGAATATTTGGGAATCTGTGATCACTCGAAAACGGCAGTTTACGCTAACGGATTAACTATCGAAAGATTAGAAGAACAATGGAAGGAGATTGCTGCATTAAATGAAGAATTGGCACCATTCAAGATCTTCCGCGGGATTGAATCCGATATTCTAGGTGATGGTTCATTGGACTACCCTGATGAGATACTGGCAAAATTCGATTTTGTGGTTGCTTCCGTTCACTCCAATCTAAAAATGGATGAAGAAAAAGCAACCGCCAGGCTAATTAAAGCGATCGAAAATCCATACACAACAATATTAGGACATCCTACCGGAAGGCTATTGTTAAGTAGAGCGGGCTATCCATTAGATTTTAAAAAAATCATTGATGCCTGTGCTGCAAATGGAGTTGTGATTGAGATAAATGCCAATCCTTTACGCTTGGATCTTGACTGGAGATGGCACCGTTATGCCGTAGAAAAAGGAGTACTGCTATCTGTGAATCCGGATGCCCATCGTACGGAGGGGCTACAAGACATGCAGTATGGTGTTTTAGTGGCTCAAAAAGGCGGTCTTCAAGCAAACAACTGCCTAAATACGTACTCTTTAGACGACATTACAGCATATTTCTACAAGAAAAAACAGCACTAGTCTATGTCCAGTAAAACAAATGCCGTTCGCCTGCTGGACACCGCTGGAATACCTTATGAACTACGAGAATACGAAGTTGATGAGCAGGACGTCAGTGCCGAGCATGTTGCCAAAACCTTAGGTTTATCACTTGAAACATTATACAAGACTTTGGTTCTAAAAGGAAACAAAGACCCTTACATTGTGGCAGTCATCCCTGGCAATGCGCATCTTGATTTAAAAAAAATAGCAAAAGCTTCAGGCAATAAAAATTGTGAGATGCTTCTTATGAAAGATCTCTTATCGGTCACGGGCTATATTCGCGGAGGCTGCTCTCCCATTGGAATGAAAAAGCAATTTCCAACATTCATTGAAGAAGCCGCTCAACTAGAAAATCATATTTCAGTAAGCGCAGGAAAAAGAGGTCTTCAGATGGTATTAAATCCGCTGGATTTCGCTTGCATTGTTCATGCCCACTGGGCGGATCTGATTAGTTTATAATAGACTTACTTTTTACGCCCGTATAATAGTATGCGTTTGAAAGAGTAAATAGCCGGAAATTTTGAAAAATGTTTATTGATTCGAGTTTTGAACTCATCAATAAACAGTACCTTCTTATCTTCTGCTAATCTTTCAAGATAGGGAATCAAAGCTGAGCCTGCAATGAAGCTGTAAAGCGTATCAGCGTCAGTAGCAATTAAAGGATACACGCGGAGCGAAAGATCTAATTGATCCACGCCATTTTCAAACAGCAGCTTTGCGTAGGCATCAATATCCAATACTGACGATGACCTATTCCAATCATTTAGATACGTACAAAAAGGCTCCTCGTTCCCTAGTTCAAATAACATCTTATTTAAGATATTTTCTGGCTGATAAGGCATCTGCACTGCTAATTGTCCGCCAGCATTTAATTTGGAAATCAGTTGAGGGAAAAGAGCCTGATGGTTTTCCAGCCATTGTAAGGCAGCATTGCTAAAAATAAGATCCCAGGTCCTTGGCTCATTAAGGAATTTTTCGACTGAACTTTGTCTAAATTTTAAACGTTCAGTTTCAAGTTGATGGCTTCCAGAAAGCATTTCTGCTGAAGAATCTATCCCAAGAAAATCTGCTTCAGCTAATTTTTCACTTAGAATAGCTGTTTGTTCCCCGGTACCGCAACCCAAATCTACGGCATTAAGTATGGTATCTCCAACGATAAGCTCGGCCAAATCATAAAATGGTTTAAAGCGAATTTCTTTAAATTGATTATAGTTGTCCGGATTCCAAGACATATTGTTTTTTTATTATATTTATAGGGCAATACGATATTTTCTATTTAAACAAAGCGAGAATTTCAGCAACATCGACCTGACCAAAATAAGCGGTCAGATCGACGGATTGTAACAAAAGATCAATATCCTCCAATTCATGCTTTCTTCCAACCAATAAACTTTCAATTTCATGGATCGATTTCGATGCAAAAAAATCTCCAAAAATTTTAGCGCGTTCAATATATCCTTTATGTACATCCAGGTGTAATTCGATAAATCCCGCAGGAATCTTAATTGCTTTTTTAAAATTGTAATTTGGAGAAAAACCAAAATTCCAGTCCCATGTTTCGTATTTTTCTTTGATCAGCTTTTCAATATTTTCAATATCCAGAGGAGAAAACGTGCTAATTTTAGCTTGTGGGTTCTCCATTTTCATTTCCTCAATAAGCAATTCTTTAAAATGAGCAGTTGTAAAACCAGTAGGCAAATATCCAATTAAATTCGTTACGCGTGCGCGATTAGATTTTACAGCTTTATCGACAAATTTCAATGGATTGACTTTCAAAGCATCACTTAGCACCTGCATCTGTGAATCGATCAATATGGTGCCATGTTGAATCATTTTGCCATTTTTGGCCAATTTAGCATTTCCGCTAAATTTTTTCCCGTCGACCAACAGGTCATTTCTTCCTTCCAATTTTGCAGGTATATGCAATTGATTCAGTAGCGAAATAATTGGCTGGGTAAAGGTTGAAAAGTCCATAAAATCATGATTCTCCAATAAGGTGTGAAACGAAAAATTAAGATTTCCAGCATCATGATAAACAGCACCTCCACCTGACATTCGTCTAACAACCTTAATATTATTGTCGTTAACGTAATCAAGATTTATTTCTGCAAGCGTATTTTGGAACTTACCTACTATAATTGAGGGAGCATTTATATAGATTAGAAAGATATCTTCTTTAGGATATTTACCCAATAAATATTCTTCGGAAGCGATGTTAAAATAAGCATCGTCAGACGGAGATTCTATAATTAGCATATTTTTCTTTTTTCAAAAATAAAAATAAATTAACCAAGGTTCTTCATCTCAAATCCATAATTATCTCAAATCTATCTAACAATATTCCCTCGCGTTGCTCATACAACCAATTTATTTAAGTGATACTTTTTTGCTGATTGCCACCTTTTCCTCCAGTTTATTAATAATAAAACCTGAGAAATCCTCCTTTAATATTTCTTCCGCCTGACATAACGCACCTGGACTAAATACATTAATTTCCATAATACGATTACCAACCACATCTAGACCAACAAAACACATCCCATCCCGGATCAATTTGTCTTTTATTTTTTCGACCATCCCCAATAGTTCCGCTGAAATAACGGCACCTTGCGTCGTTGCTCCTTGATGAACATTACTCCGTATCTCATCGCCCTGTTGTACCCGATGAACAGCAGCAAATTTACCATTGATCAAAATAGGCTCTCCATTTAGCAAAAAGAACCTTATGTCGCCATGCGCAGCTTCCGGCAGGTATTCTTGACCAATTACATAACCATCTCGCGCAATAGCATCTACGGTTTGTTTTAGATTTTGCTGATTATCTTTATTGATCAAAAACACATTTTTGCCACCCGAACCTTTTAAAGGTTTTAAAATTATTAGCCTGTTCTGTTGTTCAAAAAATCGTACCACGTCCGCATAATTTCGTGTTACAATAGTTTTAGGACGAATAGATTCATCGAACTCTTCTAAATACAACTTATTACTGGCTCTACCAAGGCTATCTGGATCGTTGATGACCAATACTCCTTTCGCTTTTAGGAAAGACGCAAATTGCAGTGCGGAAGCTGCCGCCCAAGGTCTGCTTACCATATCCAATACTGGATCAAATCTTAGCCAAACTACGTCCATCTCCTCCAAAGACATTTTAGTTTTTTCCGTTTCTCGTAATACCTCCATGAAACGGTCAGCAGATGTCAGCATCTGATTAGGCATTACTTTTCGCACATGGGCAGCAATATATGCCGACTCGTAGTAGAAATCGGCCAGGCCAATATAATAAACTTCATGTCCCATTTGATGGGCCTTCAATGCCAAAAGAGTAGTCGTAAAACGCGCAGTTTCTTTGTGGGTTTGGTTGATCACGAATGCTATCTTCATATACAAAATTCGATTATTGAATCATTTGGAATATTCCGTTATTCTTTTTGAGATTTAACAAGGCATCCCTATAGGGAGCCATTAAGTATCTCGGGGTTAAAATTGGAGACTTCAAGACCCCTTTTAAAGTGAGCTCCTCGACAATTGGTATATAATCTTCACGGATTTTGCCCATAGTTAAAAGTGCAACTTCCCTTCCGCTTTTGATATAATTGGTCAATTCTATTAATCCACTCAAGTACAATGCATCTTTTGTAAGCCCACCACTTCTATAGACTCGCATTGTCATTTGGAAAGCAGTTTCGTGCAAAAATTGGTACTTGTCTACTAGAAGTGAGAACGTATCAATAAATGAATTGCCTTGCTGCATATGATGCACAGCAATAACTCTTCCAGCTAGGATACGCAATCTATTATTGGTCAGCCCTCCGACTAAATATTCGGCGAGCACAGCGAGACCTTCCTGAAGTTTTTCATAACCAGGAACTCCAAGTCTAAAAAGGCTGAAAGGTTGCTGTTTCCCATTATAGTAGGTGACAATGTGTGTTCCAACTTCATGCTGTATGAGTGCCTTTACCCTATTACGTGGTAAACTGTACTGCTTGCTTATGTTGAGCACACCTTGGTTGACCATCACACCGTAGATGTCATCGCGAAGTCTTACTGTCGTTCCAAAGTTTGGATCTTGGCTTTTCAAATAATCCAATTCCTCCTGAGCCAGCTTGGCGAATTCCTCAGCGTAAACAATGTCTTCGTCTTTTGTCCTCACTTCTCGATCAGTTGTGGTAATCGTTAGGATTGCTTGTGCTTTTTCCAATAATTTCTCATTAACTGTACCAAAAACTTGCATACTTCCGAGCAAGAACCCCTCTTTTCCACGCTCACTCAGCATTGTCATCATCTGGTCGAGCTCTTTTCGTTTATCACGAAATAAATAGGCCATGGAGGGATCAAATAAATCTTCTATATGCAAATTATAAAGATTCCTTTTAATAATATCTGGATCGATAGGCATGGGCCTATAGCGGAATACAGGTGTTTTTCGATAATTCCCTTTCTTAAATTGTTGCCAAGCATCGTAAGAATTTGTCGGAGTAATCAACAGCAAAAAATCAAATCTTTGGCTCTCTCGAGCCAATTTCTGATCAATTTCCCATGCTAAAGGAAGCATCTTTTTTGGCTGGCTGATTTTAAATGCAGTAGGTTTCGATAATGTATGTATACGAATGAACTCAAAGAATGTTTTAGACAAGCTTCTAGATATGGCTTCACGGAAATGGCGCAGATCGATCGGTAAAATCTGCTGATCTACTCCTAATAGATACTTAGGTTTTACCTCAAGCCCCATGTAAAATATATTTGTGTTTAGATTATCCAATTGAATACTTGACGGTGACAGACTCTGCGTTGCATTCGTTTTTGATTCCGTCAGTATTTCTACTTTGGAAATCGACTCTTCAGTAGTCAGTTGCTTTACTAAATATTGAGCAATCGACTGCACGTTTTTACGGGCAATGTGGATTAAAATATCCTCTTCCTGCCCAGGATCTGATGCCCAGACTTCAATGATTAGACAAGCACCAAACTCCTCTACGAGTTTGTTTAGTATAGGTGCAATCCATTCAGAAACATTCATCCGCTCATCTCTTACTTTAAAATAAGCTGGTTCTGACTTGACCAACTCTGCAAGCATGGGATCTGGACTCAAAAACTGTCGGTATAAAAATAGATAAGGAACGATTTGATTGAATACCAATTTATTCTTAGACGGAATTTGTGCGTGAAAAACTTCCTTGTTTTTGATCATTTTTAAAATGCCAGCAAGTTGTTTCGCATTATCTTTCATAGGCAAAATAATTTTCCAGTGTTTCTATACTTTGCAAAAGAAGTTGCTTATATTCCTGTAGTTTTTGTGGAAAAACTTCCCCCGTCCACTCATCCATAAAATCTTTCCTAAATTCTATCGAAAAAATACAGCCTTTATCGCCAAACTTACTATTCAAGTACGCAGAAAGAAAACCACCTTTAAATTTCACATTCTCACGCACGTCGTAAACTTGCCCATCTTTTCCAGTTTGTAATACTTTTAATAACTGATCAGTCAATTCTCTCCATTTTTGGTGATTATGTTGCGTACCTAAATTGATTTGTGGATCGGTAGCAGTGTTCAAGATTGCTTCAGGTCCTTCGCGCCGCATGTTGTAGCTATGAATATCATAGATGACAAAATAACCATAACGATCAATAGTATGCTGAATATGCTGACATACATCTGCATACACACGGTCATAAATCGCATATAACTCATTTATCTGCCCCTGTGGCAATGCTGCTCGCCAAACACGCAAGCCCCAAGATTGCTCAGGTTTAAGATAAATAGCATCTTCTCGCTTTCGGTTCAAGTCTAATTGAAACCTAGACGTTCCAGACACGAACCTATTGAAAGGTAACTCCGCCAAAAGAGCCGTGTAAGGATCCTCCTCCCGTAATCGCTCCTCTTCAGAAATATTAAAATTGAGTAGTATATTATCGTCGACGTGATGACCATCATGTATTGCAAAAGCCCAAAATGGACTTTCTTTATTTTCAAATTGATAACGGTATGTTAGTGACATAGACTTTTTTTTGTAGTTTATGAAAACAAGGCCATATTGATTGATAGCCCCCTGTGTTAAATTAACAGCTATGACCAAAAAAAAGTTTGAAAATAAAACGGATTACCGCTATAATCAGAAACCTTTCTCATTACTCAAGTAAGTGCATGTTAAAAATCGTTAAACGGCGGGTTCTATACAAAGTGTTGGCATCTTTCTTGAATAAAAAATAGTAGTTTCATAAAGTTAGGTTAATAATTTAGTTAGTTTATAAAAAACCTGTTAGTATACCCACTAACAGGTTTTTTATTTCTAGAAGGAGATCTTATAGAAAATATGATTGTTTGTTGAATTCCGCTCTTAATTATTAAAAAATGTTAAAATTTGAAATAAAGGATATGAAATGGAAACATTTTTTGAAGATACTACGTTATATAAGTACTTTTCATAAATTTAGGTTAATAATTGGTTAGGAAAACTCCTGTTAGCTCCCAGCTTCAGGAGTTTCTATTTTATCCATTTATTGAAAATAATAAAAGACAGCACATATCACAGCGACCAGATTTATTAATTTACTTTCATTATGTCACATTTGAATGGCGAGTACCATCACATAAAGAAAATGTTTTTTGGCACAGCCTTTGTACTGTTTTAAGCATTCATAAATTTAGGTTAATAATTGGTTAGTTAGAAACACTTGAAGTTCCCCGCTTCAAGTGTTTTTTTTATAGTTGTACACTATATAATATAAAAAACCGTCGGCTTATATTCAGTTGACCGTTTCCACCAATTGCTTCAGGGCAATTTCGTAGGCTCTTGACGAAACATGAGTCTTTTGCGGAGAAAATGCCTTGATTTTTTTGAGTGCTTCAAAAATCACTTTAGAAACATCCGAAAAAATTGCATCATCACTAATTTCGATATTGCGTTGCATTAAATAGGCAAATACTCTCGCCATGCCACAATTGGCAATAAAATCTGGTATAACTGCAACATGCTGGTCAGCAAACTCCATAACAGGTCCATAAAATATTTCCTGATCAGCAAATGGAACATTCGCACCGCAAGCAATTACCTCAAGTCCGTGATCTATCAGATGTTCAATCTGATCTTTCGAAACTAATCGCGAAGCGGCGGCGGGCACGAAAATATCTGTTTGTAAATTCCAAATCTGTTTTTGTATCTGATCAAAAGGGATCAAGTTTGCTGCATGAAGTTCATTACCTTTCCGTTCTAAAAACAAGCGAGTGATAGCTACCTCATCAAAGCCTTCCGGATTGATCAATCCACCAGCACGATCGATTATTCCGACGACTTTAACCCCTAGTTTCGACAGATAAAATGCTGCTGCGGCAGCAACATTTCCCCAGCCCTGAATCACCGCACGCTTTCCAGCACAATGCGATCCAAAAAGCTCGTAGTAGTGGCGAATTGACTCTGACACGCCATAACCAGTGATCATATCTGCCACTTTGTACTTTCGTTTCAGATCTGGACTGTAGGAACTGTCCTCCAATACTTTGGAAACCCCATAGCGCAATTGTCCAATTTGGTGAATGCGATTGCTTTCATTCACCTTAAAGTGTCCATTCAAGATTCCTTCTTGTGGATGCCACAGTCCATATTCTTCCGTCAATGGAATGACATCATGAATTTCGTCTATGTTCAGGTCCCCACCTGTCCCATAATAATTCTTCAATAGCGGTGTGACAACCTTAAACCAACGTTCTAATACTTCGTTTTTCCTTGGGTCGTGTGGGTCGAAATCAATGCCCGATTTTGCTCCACCAATTGCAGGGCCCGATACCGTAAACTTAACCTCCATTGTTTTGGCCAGAGATTCTACCTCATGCCTATCCAATCCAGCTCGCATCCTTGTTCCACCACCAGCAGCCCCCCCACGCAAAGAATTGATCACAATCCATCCTCTTGCATCCGTCTCGCTATCTTTCCATTCGAAAACAATTTCGGGGCTTTTATGCTCAAACGCCCGTAATAACTCTTTCATCTCTCCCATACTACTATAAATTTCCTCGACGTTCCTGTTCACGTTCTATCGCTTCAAAAAGGGCCTTGAAATTTCCTGCTCCAAAGCTTTGTGCCCCTTTTCGCTGGATGATCTCATAAAATAAAGTTGGCCTATCTTCTACAGGCTTCGTGAAAATCTGCAGCAAATACCCCTCTTCGTCACGATCGACCAGAATTCCAAGTTCTTGAATGATCCGTATTTCTTCATCAATTTTTCCAACTCGCTCGGGCAACATATCGTAATAGGCTTCGGGTGGGGCACCCAAAAACTCTACTCCTCTTGCTTTAAGTGCTTTCACCGTAGCAACGATATCTCTCGTTGCCAACGCAGCGTGCTGTACGCCTTCTCCCTCATAAAACTCAAGGTATTCTTCAATCTGCGACTTCTTTTTCCCTTCAGCAGGCTCGTTAATCGGGAACTTGACATAGCCATTTCCATTGCTCATCACTTTACTCATTAGCGCGGAATACTCGGTATTAATCTGCTTGTCATCGAAAGACAGGATGTTGACGAAACCCATGACATCCTGATACCATTTCACTGTTTCGTTCATCTTATTCCATCCGACATTACCAACACAATGGTCGACATAAAGCAGACCTGTCTCACTTGGATTGTAATCACTTTCCCATTTTTCATATCCCGGCATAAATGTACCGGAATAATTCCGCCGTTCGACAAATAGATGGACCGTTTCGCCATAGGTATAGATACCGGCAGTCCAGACTTCCCCATTTTCATCCTTCATAAGCTGTGGTTCCTGATATACCTTTGCTCCTCTTTTTGTTGTTTCTTCAAAAGATTTTCGGGCGTCATCTACCCAAAGCGCTAATATTTTAACGCCATCACCGTGTTTTTTAACATGTTCTGCGATGGGATGATCAGATTTCAGCGCCGTGGTGAGCACCAAACGTATTTTATTCTGTTTGAGCACATAGGATACCCGATCTCGAACTCCTGTTTCAGGTCCGGCATAAGCATCCGACTGGAAGCCAAATGCGGTCTTGTAGTAATGCGCCGCTTGCTTCGCATTACCAACATAAAATTCAATATAATCGGTTCCATTGATAGGTAGAAAATCTTGCGCTTGGGCAATCTTTTCTGCAAATGTATTTGCCATAATTTATATAAAGGTTACTCTTCTTTTTATTAATCTAACTCATCCAAGACTTATAATAATCTGGATCTTCTATACTGAGCGCTTCTTCTGTCAGCATCAATGGTCGAAAAGGATCGATCATCACAGCCAGCTCTTCGGTTTTAACCTGTCCGATACTTTTTTCCACTGTCCCTGGATGAGGTCCATGCGGTATACCACCGGGATGCAGTGTAATCTGTCCTCTTTCAACCGACTTTCTGCTCATAAAATCACCATCGACGTAGTACAGTACTTCATCCGAATCTACATTGCTGTGATTATACGGTGCAGGAATCGAATTTGGATGATAATCATACAGCCGTGGACAAAAGCTACATAGTACAAAGTTGTCAGTCTCAAAGGTCTGGTGGACAGGTGGTGGCTGATGTAGTTTACCCGTTATCGGCATAAAATCATGGATCGAAAAGGCCCAGGGAAAATGATAGCCGTCCCAGCCAATAAAATCAAACGGATGACTTCCGTAGACATACGGATAAATCATCCCCTGTTTCTTGATTTTCACTTCGAAATCACCCAATTCATCAAAGGTTTCCAAATTTTGAGGTACTCGAATATCGCGTTCAAAAAAGGGAGCGTGCTCCATCAATTGACCAAATTCATTGCGATACCGTTTTGGTGTACGCACAGGAGAAAACGATTCAACGATAAACAACCGGTTATCTTTCTGCTCAAATTCCATTTGATAAATCGTTCCCCGGGGAATAACTAAATAATCACCATATTTAAATGGGATATTTCCATATCCAGTTTTTAATCTTCCGATCCCTTGATGAATAAAAACAATCTCATCTGCCTGACTATTTTTATAGAAGTAGTCATCCATGGACCGACGAGGAGCTGCCAAGGATATGTGCAGGTCCTGATTAACCAGCACGGGTGTTCGGCTTTCGAGATAATCATCTTTGGCCTGTACCTGAAACCCTTTTAAGCTGGTATGCTTAAGATGTTTATCCCGGGCGATCTTGGGTGATACATCGTAAGGCTCCCTGATTTGCTTGACCAATGTAGGCGGATGGCAATGATACACCAAAGAATAAAGACTGGAAAATCCATGGGTGGATACGAGTTCCTCAGCATAAAGCGTATTATCGGGCTTTCTAAAAACAGTATGTCGCTGTATTGGAATTTGCCCTTGTTTTACATAAAATGGCATAATACTACGATTTAAACGGTTATAAAATTAATTGAATATCTAGGCACCAATAGAACTATTGGCAAGTGCATGAGAGAAGGTTAGTATTGTGCGAAAACGATATCAGCTATAATTGCTCTATTAAAAGCAATATAGGGCATGGAGAACGAAAAGCGATTTACGCCACGATTGATCATTTTTTTAGTTTATAATTCTTTAATAAAGTTAAGCATATTTTTCTATTTATAAGAGAAGAAATATTTTTTTCAAATCTTATACGATATATTTGTGTCAAATGCTCACAACATTAAATAACCAAATAGAACACACAATATATGAGAATTGTCACCTGCATTTGGGAAGGTAAGGAGGAATTGGGGATTGTCATAAACGACCGATGTTATCGTTGCTCAGCAATCGATCAAACCCTTCCAAAAAATATGTCTGATTTCCTAAAAGGTGAAGAAAAAGCCATGGGTAAGCTACAGGAATTCGAGCGTGCTTTGGCCCGGGGAACGATCAAAAGATCTTATCATCCCTTACAGGACACACAGCTTATCGCTCCAGTACCTCATCCAGCCTCTTTTAGAGATGCCTACGCATTTCGTCAGCATGTGGAAACATCAAGAAGAAACCGCGGACTCGAAATGATCCCCGAATTTGATAAATTTCCTGTTTTCTATTTTTCAAATCATCAGGCAATCCAAGGTCCTGGGCCTATTCACTGCATGCCCTTACATTTATATCAACTTGATTTCGAACTTGAGATCGCTATCGTCATCAATAAAACAGGAATCAACATTCCTGCGGCCAAGGCAGATGAGTATATCGCCGGATTCATGATCATGAATGATTTTAGTGCAAGAAAACTGCAGATGGAAGAGATGAAATTGAGTTTAGGACCAGCCAAAGGCAAAGATTTTGCGACAGCAATTGGACCTTGGTTAGTTACCAAAGATGAATTGGAGCCTTATAAAATTCAACCAGCCAAGGGGCATATTGGCAACTGTTATGATCTCGATATGACTTGTAAAGTAAACGGCCGACAGGTTTCAGCTGGTAATTTTGCGAGCATGCACTGGACTTTTGCAGAAATTATTGAGCGGGTTTCTTATGGTGTACAGATCTTCCCCGGTGATGTGATCGGTTCAGGTACTGTTGGGACAGGTTGCTTTCTCGAACTCAATGGCACTGCACGCATAGCGAATCCTAACCACGAAGATCAATGGCTTAACCTTGGCGATGAGATTGAATTGGAGATCACCGCACTCGGAAAACTTTCCAATTCTATTGCTTTACACCATTCATAAATCTAGCGAATATGAAGCCATCTTTCGAAACCATAACCTTTGAGTCTGTAGCGGACAAAGCCATCATCGATAATTTAATCAAATATGCTATTGCACCGCGTCCAATTTGTTTTGCGAGCACGATAGATCGCAATGGACAAGTCAACTTAAGTCCTTTTAGTTATTTCAACCTGATGTCGCATCAGCCGCCTATCTGCGTTTTTTCGCCACTGCGGCGGATGCGCGATGGCAGTACGAAGCATACATTGGATAATATACAGCAAGTTAAGGAAGTCGTCATCAATATTGTCAACTACGATATGGTGCAGCAGCAATCTCTTGCCAGCACCGAATATGGGAAGGAAATAAATGAATTCGATAAGTCGGGTTTTACTGCTGTCCCTTCTATGCATGTTGCGCCACCACGGGTAGCCGAATCTCCAGTTCAGCTGGAATGTCGGGTTAGAGAAATCGTCGCTTTAAGCGATGAACCGGGGGCTGGTAATCTTGTTATTGCCGAGATCCTCTATATGCATATCCACAAACACTTATTGGGCAAAGACAATACCATTCAACAAAAAGATTTGGACCTTGTGGCAAGACTGGGTGGTGACTGGTACTGCCGCGTCACTGATGAAAATCTATTTATTGTACCAAAACCCCTCCGTAGTTTGGGAATTGGCATAGATCAACTTCCAGAAAAAATTAGATTTTCTACCGTATTGACCGGAAATCACCTGGGATTGTTGGCCAATGTTGAAACACTACCCACATTAAAAGATATACAGCCAGCAGATAAGTATTTAAACTACCTGAAGCTAAATTTTGAAGACAGCCCATCGAAATTTAGCCAGAAAGTTCATGAATATGCTGCACAGCTATTGGATGCAGGCCAGCTCGATAAAGCCTGGCAAATTTTATTAATGGGATAATTTAAGTAAGCGCAAAAAAATAGGACTTTCAAACTTTTGGATAGTCCTATTTTTTGGATCCTATTATATTGCTCCAAAGATTGAATTTAGACCTTTGGAAGAACTATTTTTCATTGATTATTTAAAAGAGCTTCCTCCTTTGCAACACGCAGTCCATCATCAATCAGTTTTTTCAAATGTGGATATAGCGTAACAAATTTTAAAAGTCTCACTTCTGCCAGATGAGCTAACTCCTCTGCATTATTCGCCCAGGCGATTTCAAATAACTCAACCAAACCTAACCAATGATCCGCATTTTCCGGTCCCAGGAGATTGAAGATATAAAGCCAAGCCTCTTGATCAAATCCTTTGTCTCGCAAATTCCTTATCGCAGCATGGAGATTCACGAGCTTTACATCTTCGGTTTCGTTAGTCATGGAAAATGAAGCCTGCCCCGGATGTTCTTCCAGGGTTTCATAGGCATCCTTATCGGCAGCACCCGCAAAGACGGAGATAATTTCAGTTCCTACAGCCATATCATATATCCCCCATTCAGGTCTAAAGTACACTTCTTTCCCATCGTTACGGTATACTTCACATGCCGTAAATGAAATCAAAACAATCTTGTCAAATTGTCGGACAATCCGTTGAACAGTTCCTACGACAGTAATCCCCGAAGCAAAGTTTAACAGACACTGCTGGCCTTCAACTATACCGTATTGAATCAATGTTACTGCATCAAAATCTTCCAGATCTTGATCTGCACCTCTCAAATTTCCTACTGGAGAACCAAATCCTTCGCTATGGTAATCTATACCGTGTCCTTCGAGTTGTTTACCCGCGAATGCCAAAGCGGTGGGTCCCTGTGTCTGAATATATGAAAGATTTTGATCTGTGTTGGCTAATTTAAACACTCCCGATACTTGCAGGCCAGAACTATATTGCACCGTACATACAGCACGGCAATCAATGGCTTTGTCAACGCTCAGTTTCCCTCCTACTCGAAATGCCATGGTATCAGCAAATTTATCCAACACAATTTTTAGATGTTCAAAATCTGGTGTAACAAATAGCTGTGGCTGTGGTTTGGTAATATCATACGCATATTCAATCGCATTTAAACTATACGGCAACTTAGGCACATCTTCTTGCATGCAGCTTGCGCTTTCTCCAATGGATGACAGTAAGCCAGCTCCGTAAATTTTTGGGTTATGAAGATCTCCAATAAGTCCGTATTCCACAGTCCACCAATGCAGCCTACTCAACAACGCCATCTCCGAAGGTTCGCCCATATTATCTTGAATGATCTGCAAATTTTTCTCTGCTTCCGCCAGCTCAACTTCCGTTGTTGTAGCATGTTCCTTTAAAATAGATAGGTAACGAATAGCTTCGTAGAGTTCAAAATCTTTGCCCGAAGAAAGTGCTTTTGTCCCGACTTCTCCAAAATATTGAAGGTATGCAGCATAATCTGGCTCACCTATTATAGGTGCATGGCCAGAAGATTCGTGGATAATATCCGGCGCTGGTGTATATTCGATATGTTCCAATTGACGTATGTCTGCTGCAATAACCAGTACGCGATGCGCCTGAAATTCCATAAAAGCAGCTGGCGGAATAAAACCATCCACTGTCACAGCTCCCCAGCCAATTAACTTTAGACTATCGTTCATATCCTGCAGGTTTGGTATGGTCGCAATTGATAAACCTGCTTTCTTCAATCCAGGGATATAAGGGTAATACGCTACATCTTTCAAAAAAGAATAATTCTGACGCATGACATAACGCCACAAAGCCTGATCCAGGGCGGTATAACGTTCATATCGCTGAGCTACCACATAGCGTTTCAAATGTCTGGGTAATCGCTCCAAAACTATGTTATTGTATGTTTCCATCTATAATTGGTATGAAAATAAAGTTTGAGACTTCTATATGAAGTTAGAGATTATTTATGGTTTAAGAAAGCACTACAATGTCATTTTCTTGCTTTTCGCAAAATATTACAAAAGTATACCTTCATAAACCTTACTAAACAACTTTAAAATAAGTTCTTTTACCTAATTTAATTTTAAGCCCAGGGCTTAAATCAATCGACAATTCCGGATTGAGCAGTTTTATGGAGTCGATCTGAACTGCACCACCGATAATCAGTCTTCTGATCGCCGACTTTGTTGATCCTTTCAGGAAATGACACAGATCGACCAGTTTAGCTTTTTCACCAAGCTCCTCCCGCAATGTTTGACCCGATATCTCCTCAAAAGCTTTTTCCTCCAATTTCTTGCTCTGAAATTGCTTGACAAAAAAATCAGCTGCAGTCAAAGCCAACTCTTCGCCATGGTACTGAGCGACAAGATTATGTGCTATAAGTTTCTTAATTTCCATAGGATTTTCGCCCAATTCAATACGGGTCTTTATTCCAAGTTTGGTTTCCTGATTGAAATCAGTTGTCAAATCAATATATTCTGGAATTAAGTGATCGGGAATAGACATGGTTTTACCAAACATTTCATTCGGTTCATCCAAAAGACCGATCGTATTGTTTAATGATTTGCTCATTTTTTCTTTTCCGTCCAGCCCGCGCAACAAGGGCATACACAGCACTATTTGTGGATCCTGTCCAAAAGATTCCTGTAGCTGCCGGCCCATCGCGCAATTAAACAGTTGGTCCGTTCCCCCCATTTCGATATCACTTTTGATTTGGACAGAGTCAAAGCCCTGCAATATCGGGTAAAGCAATTCATGCATGGCTATTGATTGGTTTTCGTTAAAACGCTTATTAAAATCATGCCGCTGCATCAATTGAGCGACGGTAACTTTCGATACCAGCTGGATAACTTCTGTAAAATTTAGTTGATCCAACCAGTCTCCATTAAAAACAATTTTCGCTTTTGAAACATCAATAATTTTAGACAACTGCGCAATGTAAGTTGCCGCATTGTGCGCTATCGCATCCTGGCATAAAGGTTTACGGGCTTTATTTTTTCCTGTAGGATCGCCGATCCGAGCTGTAAAACTCCCCACTAGGATCACGACTTCGTGTCCCAGCTGCTGAAACTGCCGTAGTTTCTTTAACACTACAGCGTGCCCTAAATGAAGATCCGGCGCTGTCGGATCGAAACCAAGTTTTATGATCAAGGGTCGGTTCTTTTCTTCAGCCTCCTTCAACTTCGATGCAAGCCCCTCCTTCGGTAAAATAATTTCGATATTTTCTTCTAACTCTTTTAACATGGTGTTATATAAAATAAAAAAAGCCCGAACGTTATATTCGGGCTTAGCTATAAATAATAATTTGAATTTCTTAATTTAATAGGCATAGGGGTCCCGAACGATTATCGGGCGATAATAATTAAAGAAAGATGGAAGACGTAATATGTTGTTCATTTTCTTCATTGCTTGACAAAGGTAGTGCTATATTTTTAAAATGCAAAAATAGTGCGACCTCCTACCCGATTCGACATACTTTTTCCAATTAGCCACCGGTATTTTTATCCATCAATTTTCCGGAGGCATTATAAACATACGTTTCGGTATTCCCTTTATCCCTTTTCTCCACTACCTTTTGCAAGAGCAATGAATTCTTAAAATACTCATGGTAAAAGCAGTTATTAAGGGTATATTTCCGCTCGACAAGATTATTATGCTGATATAAATCTATATAATCAATCTTAGCTTTCCGATAGGTATGTTTTAGTAATTGGCCTTGAGTATCAAATGACTTTGATTCCTGTATCTGCCCACTACAATTCAATTTGGCACTGTAAATTAAGCTATTGTCTAATCGATATCCAGCCCGGGTATGGTCAAAATCGTTTTCAATCGTATAATAATTATCAAAAAAGACCTTTGTTATTTTTTTCCCCTTATTTGCAACTCCGTAGAATACCGTTTTTTCCTGACTGATTTTCCCATTCTTAAAATTACGCTGCACACTAGAAGTATCCGTTATTATGTATTGGAAGTCTGGTAACGTGGCAGATTTTACATTCATTTGCTGCAATACACCGTGTCGCACCACAACGATACCTTGTTTTCCGTCCTTTTCAATCTTAAAATCACCCGCTACTATACCTTCCTGATTGATCGAAATAAATGCATTGGAAAGTCCCATAAATTGATTCTTCTGCAGAATATATTTACCTGGCTTTAACTTCGCTTCTTTACCTTTTTCAAATATCCGGATCGTATCCCTTGGATATTCTGATAAATGAAGCTGGTAACTATCTTTATCTAACCGAACATACTCTTGGGCAATTCCCAACTGAACAGCTAAACACAGGTATAATAATGTAATAAAACGTGATTTCGACATAGTGTAATAAAATTGTTGCAAAAAAAGTAACACAATTATTACACCAAAATTAAAATGAGACTGTTTTTTAAAATATTTTTCTAAAGAAAATGTACTAAATGTCCCCCATTACATATCTGTTAAAAGCTTACGCGGACAAAAAAAGGAGAATTATCTACATATAACTCTCCTTATAATCAAGCTCTATTAATGTTCGCACGGAAGGCGCGAACAGCATCCAGCATCTAAACAGACTCCAAATACTGGGCATAACAATAGCCCTCCTCATTATCTTTGGTTCTGACCAGCCACCATTGATCATTAGCTTTACTGATCAAAGTGATGATTTCTCCTTTAGCAGCTTTGCCTACGATAGGCTGATCTGTACCAGGACCTTTTCTAATATTCAAGTTGCTATTTTCCGTAATGACCTTCATCTGACTTCCCGGCACTTCTGTAGCCACATCTACATTCAGTACCACATCTCCAGTTTGGAAATTAGGATCTATATTACCGTAGATTTCCCACAGCTTATTTTTCACATCTGCAGTAGGTGCAGTACCTCTAATCTGCAATACACCATCCATTTCGGCATAATTCAGGTCATTTACACCTGAAGATTGCGCCGTATCCAAAAGAACTTTATATTTTTCTTGCAATGACATAGTTTTGTTATTTTATTTTTTGACAACAATACCACTTAGATCCACTTTTTTGGGATTCAAGTTATCCAGTCCCTGTTTTAAAGTTATTATCTTTGGTTGCTCTAAGGTACCTGTAACAGCGATTACACCATCCTTTACACTTGCCTGTACGGTCGGAAAATCCTTCATAAACGTATTTACTGCAGCGCCCAGTACCGCGTCGTTATTGGCTACTTCAATTGGAGCTGGGGTAGATGACACCGGAGCGCTAACAATAATATTGTTTTGAATAGACTTAACGTCTTTATCTCCTGCTGTTTTAGCAATCGACTCCACCTGTTGTTTTTCTTCCTCCGAAGCGACGGTACCGCTTAAGATAACTTTTCCTTTTTCAACTTCGACGTCCACTGTTTTGCGGCCAGTAAGCGCATTTTCTATCTTTTCCTCCAGCTTATCGTCTGACAATCCCGATTTGCAGTACGTAAAAGAAAGTACAGCTGTCGTTGCCAATAGACAAAATGTTAATTTGCTAAATTTCATAAGACCAATTTTAATTTATAATTCCAACAATAATCCTAACAAACTCCCATCACAATTGTTTGTCCAATTATTTTTAAACTTAAATTCCCTTGCCGGATCGTAATTATATAATTAAATTTAGAAGCAGAGGGTTTCATGGTCATTTCATTCGGATTATTTTCTCCTCTAGGCTATAAAAACATTTTTAAAACACAGATACAAACATTGTTGATTCAATCGAACAACTATTAATTATGGGATTTTTGAATAATATTTTTGGTAAAAAAGAAAACAAAAAGGATGATGTGCAAGGTTTTTGGAACTGGTTTATAAAAAACGAACAGATATTTTTTCAAATTGTTAAAAGTGGAGAACAAATTGATCAGAATTTTTTCAGCAAGCTTTCACCGAAGATCGATGCGCTTCGCAAGGAACTGTATTTTTTGACTGGTATGTATGATGATGAAACAGCTGAACTTGTAGTCACTCCTGATGGGGTCATTAAAAATATTGCTTTCGTAGAACAGCTGATTGCTTCTGCTCCATCACTACCACGCTGGAAATTTACGGCACTAAAACCAGCTATTGCGGATATGGAAAAATTCAAAATCAAGATGTATGGATTCTCCTTTGACATCAAGGATATGTTTTTTTACCCTATTCAGCATAAATACCAGCCGGATGAAGTCGATATCGTTATCGTTCACCCCGATTATACGGAAGAAAACAAAGCTAATATTGCCCATGGAATAGAAATATTCCTTGATAATTACATTGGTGAACTCAATTCAATTATAGCTATAGACAATTTAAATGTGACCTCAACAGATCTCGCAGCTGAAGAGTTGATTCCGATGATCAAATTAAAAGATTATTTGATCTGGCGAGAAAAAGAATTTGTGGAAAAGTACACTGATCTAAGACACAATACCGCCGATGACACCTATATTGCCTTTGAAGGTATATTAGAAAACGACCTACCTATCTTGGCTATTATTAACACAACGCTATTAGACTGGGATGGAAAAGTCTCCCACCCTTGGATCGTTACCCTCAAAATCAGCTATGATGGAACGGCAACCAATGGAATGCCAAATCAGGAAACTTATGATTTAATGGATAGGTTTGAGCGGGAATTAATGAATAAACTTGCTGCTGATATTGGCTTTCTTCATATTGGTCGGGAAACCGCTGATAACCTAAGGGAAATATACCTGGCCTGCAAAGAATTCCGAAAAACCTCCATGACCATTGATGAGTTAATCGAGCAGTATATGGAAAAACTTCAAATTGATTATAGTATCTACAAAGATAAATACTGGAAATCCTTCGAGCGATTCTATACTCAAATAGAGTAAAGTTCCTTGATCGAATCTAACAAAACCTGATAAGGGCTTCCAGAAACAACAAGAGCCTTTAACCAAGCAACAAACCCCATAACAAACAAATCTTTATTTTCTTTTTGATTCACCATGGCTTCGACTGCTGCACGAAAAGATTTCCCTTGAATGACTGCAGGATTTAAAAGATATTTTTCCACCAATTTAGCAAAATCAATAACTCTATTTTCATTGACACTCATCAAGTACTTTTTATACCTGCGGACAAAGCTCTTTAGCTTCGAAGTTGCCAAATCGATGTGATCGAATTGAATATGGATCAGAATCTCAAGCAGACTCTTCCGAATAGTCCATAACATCCCCATTTTCTTCTCATACCAGGCGTCTGTTCGAGTCAATTTTTGAAGCTCAGCTAAAGCAGTTTTATCACGGAATTGGGTTAAAAACATGACCAAACATAATTGCAGATCCGCGAGATCAAGTTCACTTGACTTTGGTGCGGCTTGTTTGACCCCTTCTCTCAACAGAGCAAGACCTTGCTCGCCATCGCCAAGGTAATGAAAATTCAATGCCTTCAACAATTGGCACCGCAGCTGAAACTGTGTTCGAAAAGCAGGACTTGCTTGCGACAAAACCACATCCATTCGTTCCAAATCACCCAGACTTTCCGTAAAAAAACCATTCCGCAAATTGAAGTTAGCGAGATAATACAAGATATGGAGATAGTAAAATAGCTGAAGGATTCCCTGCTCCTGATGCTTTAGCAGGAAATTACCTGCTGTTTTTAAGAAAGAACGCACCAGCGTATAATTTTGATGAATTGCGGCATACTCGTTTGCAATATACAAGAGTTGATAAAGTGATTTAAATGATAAAAGATCATCTAAGGAAATACTGTATTTGCTCAACGTATCCATAATCAACTTATTGAGATCAACTATTTTTGCCTTCAGATGAATTTCCTGTAATTCCGCGCGCAACAAAGCATAAGCTATCTGAAATTTCGCTTCCTGCTGTAATTTTCGTTGATTTTCAGCAAAACAATCGACAAGCAATTCCAAATTGACACTTGGATCCAAATAAGCATATTGTAATCTAGTTTGCAATATCTCGTTCAACAAACTAAACTGTTCAAGAAGAAGCGCTTTATCTTCCGCTCGCTGAAGACATTTAAACCCAATCTTAATGAGCTGACTTTCCAGTAGAAAACGGCCCACAACAAGCAATCTCAATGCTTCATGCGCCTCGCTGTTGTCCCGCTCAAAAACCTTATTTGAAAGAAAAAACAACAGACTCTCATGAAGCCTCTTCCTCAAGGCATGGTAAGCATTACGATTTTTTGCAGGACCATATAATTTTTTTAATCTATTTATATCGTCAGTTTCTATAATTTCGAGCAACTTGATATTTTTCACGTCATTTCGCTTGTTTTTACGTTTCAAAAACGCCTTAAAATCCTTTTTATCGTCATCATTAAGCAGTAATAGTAAGTCTGATATTGCATCTGTCATAGCTCAAATATAGAATTAAATAAACACATAAAATAAAATAATATCGTCAGTATTCTTATAAAATTAAGTTTATAAATAATTAGATCTTATAGATATTTGAATCACAAAACAACAACAAATTAAAACTAAAACAAGAAAATTATGGAACCGCTAAAAAACATGATTGAAGAAAAAAAAGCTGACAGAGATTCAAACAAAAGAAATCCATTTAAACCAACAGGCGCATTTATTGGTGCTTCATGGGCCGCATTATTGGTTGGAACCGTTGGCTATTGTATAGGATTATGGAATGCAACAATGGCATTGAATGAAAAAGGGTATTATTTTACCATTTTACTGTTTGCCCTGTTTGCTGTTATCTCCGTTCAAAAAAGTGTCAGAGATAAAGCGGAAGGACTGGCTGTTACCGAATTATATTATGGTCTCAGCTGGTTTGCAACAATTGCTTCCGTTGTTCTATTAACTGTAGGCCTATGGAATGCAGAACTGCTTTTAAGTGAGAAAGGATTCTATGCGATGTCCTTCTCCTTGAGTATATTCTCTGCAATCGCAGTTCAAAAGAACACACGCGATGCAAAACTTATCGATGACCATGAAATAAAACTTTAGCGGGTGCCGATCCTGCGGCCTCTGCAATGCAAGTCGCAGGATCTTTCAATCCCCTTTTGGACGAAAAAAATGGAAGAGCGTGTTATTTTAGCTTTTCCTTTTTTTTAGGCTGGTGGGTTGTAGGCTAATGGTCTAGGCCGAGCAGTCGGAAGGTAAACAAAAAATGTACTTCCAGTCCCAAAATCACTTTGAACATCAATTTCTCCCCCCATGCTTTCGATAAATTCTTTGCTTATGCTCAGCCCCAAACCCGTTCCTTCTTTTGTACTTCCCGGGACACGGAAATAGCGATCAAAAATTTTCGTTAAATATTGCGCGGGAATACCTTGACCATGATCTTCAACAAGTAAAAGTACCCTTGCACCAATTCTTTTGGTAGAGATAGCGATCACTCCCCCCCCATGGGAATACCGAATTGCATTGGATAATAAATTCGTCAACACCCATGCGGCTTTTTCCGTATCGATAAAAACCATTGGCAACTCTTTTTCCAATTGCACGTCTATCCGAATTTGTTTTTGCTCTACCATCGACCGATTGGCTAAAAGTGCATAATCTACAATAGGTCCGATAGAGGCTGGGGCCAGCTTCATCTGAATCGTACCGCTCTCCACTTGTGCAATATCTAAAAGTTCTCCCGTAATCTTCAGGAGACGCGCTGTATCATCAGCTATCCCTTCGAGCAAGTTTTTTTGTTCTTCATTTAAATCTCCGACCCGCTTATTCTCTAACAATTGGATACCCATTCGTATTGAAGCGATAGGCGTTTTCAATTCATGGGAGACCGTTCCAATAAAATTTGTTTTTGCTACATCACGCTCCTTAAAACTGGTTACATTCTTCAACAAAATAAATTGTCCGATAAATTGGGAACTTTCCTCTCCTGTTGGAACAACATTGAGATCAATGACCTCTAACTCAAAATAGTTTTCTTTTCCAAAAGCAAATGCCTGCACCAAGCCCAGATGACCAGATTCCTGATGCAAGGAATTAATTTTGTCGAGGAGGTTTCTGATCAAATCATTAAATGATGCAATTTCCTCCAAATTCTTCCCCTCAAATTCAACAAGCTTTAACCCCGAAATTAAACATGCAGGTTCATTTGCAAACAGCACTCTTTTTTCCTCATCCACCCCTATAACAGCATCATGCATATTATCGATAAGTGCTTCAATTCTCTTTTTATGCTGCAAGATCTTACCCAATTTACTTTCCGTATATTCCTCGAGTTTTTGAGCCATTGTATTGAACGATTGCGCCACTTCTCCAAATTCATCCTTCCGCTTAAAATGAAGTCTCCTTTTATAGTTCCCGGCAGCAATCTGTTTAATACTATCTGTTAATTGTACAATTGGACCAGCAATGGCTAGGGGGAGATTGACAAGTAATACAAACGCAATCATAAAACAGATCGCACCTACAATGGAGATCGCCAAAATAGCTTTTTCTGCTGTTGTATTGGCAACATTGTTTTTATATTCAATCGCCTGCATATTAAGATACATCAACTGGAATATATCTTTACGTAAATTGGCCACGATAGTGCCATTTTTCACTTCTCTTTTTAAACGCAAAAAGTGACGATTTACACGTTCAGTTACAGCCCGTTCCCCACGCTCGGTCACATTGCTTTTTTGGAGCATTAAATTATGTTCAAATAGCTGAACACTCTTCGCCTTTGTACGAAAATCTTCCAAAGCCAACAGCATATTCCGGGAATAATGCAAGGTCTTATAGTTGTCGACTAAAATATTGTTTGTATCTTTTTTCAGCCGGTAAATGTAACACCCACTCACTATGGCAAGCAACAAGATCATGAAAAATAAAAAACCTACCCCAAATGTCAGCTTAGCTTTTAGTTTCATTGAATTTTATATTCTTCAATTTTTCGATATAAGGTAGCTATACCGATTTCTAACAATCGAGCAGCCTCCGCTTTATTTCCATTCGTATGTTTCAATACACGCTGTATATGCTGCCTTTCTATATTCGTCATCGAAAAGTTTGACGCCCCCCCCGCCCCTTCTCTATACTCACGTGCTCCAAAAGGAAGACTCTGAATATCCAGCACGCCGTCCTCACTTAAAATTACACTGCGTTCAATCACGTTTTTCAGTTCACGAATATTTCCCCGCCATACATTGTGTTCCAAGGCCTGCATAAATGCAGGGCTCATCTGCAAAGGTTTCAAATTGGATTTTACAGCAAAAATATCGGCGTAATATTGCGCCAGGGGCACAATATCTTGTACCCGCTCACGCAGCGGAGGTAGTTCTATCGTAAAAACAGATAATCTGTAAAAAAGATCACTCCTAAAATGATCAGAAGCAAGTTCAGTTTCTAGATTTCTGTTGGTAGCAGCTATGATTCGTACATCCACTTTCGTTGGTTTGGAGTCGCCTACTTTCAAAAACTCTCCGGTTTCCAAAACACGAAGAATTTTAGCTTGCAGCTCCAATGCCATCTCCCCGATTTCATCCAGAAAAATTGTACCCAAATGTGCTTCTTCAAACAAGCCGCGCTGATCTTTCGTCGCTCCGGTAAAAGCACCGGATTTATGGCCAAACAATTCATTTTCTAGCAGATCTTTTGTAAATGCGGCGCAGTTAATAGCCACAAAATTACGGTCTCTCCTTGAACTGGCCTGATGAATTGCCTGTGCAAAAACCTCTTTGCCGGTACCAGTTTCTCCAGTTAGTAGAACCGTTGTATTTGTAATAGCAACTTTTTGCGCCATTCCGATGGCCGCTTGAATCACATGAGATTTTCCAATAATCTTATCGAAAGAAAGTCTATCTCCTAATCGTTTTTCTAATTGCTGTACCCTTCGAGCCAATGCAACCTTTTCGCAAGCTTTATAAAGCAATGGTATAATGCGATTGTTGTCATCTCCTTTGGTGATGTATTCAAAAGCGCCATTTTTTATTGCCATCACCCCATCAGGTATATTCCCGTAAGCCGTCAATAAGATAACTTCCACCATTGGATATCGCTCCTTAATCAACTTAGCAGTTTCCACCCCATTACCGTCAGGCAGTTTAACATCGCAAAGCACAACATCTACATCATTGACTTCAAGTTTTTTCAATCCCGATTTAATATCCCCTGCCTCAATCACATCAAAACCTTCCAAGTTAATGATTTTGGACAGCAATTTCCGAAGTTTCTCTTCGTCGTCTATAAGGAGAATTCTATTCACAATATTCGTTTTTTCAAAATTACAATTTGTCTGAAGCAAATAGTAGAAAAATAAACAATTTGGCTATTCCTCAAAAGTTCAACTGATATCAAAATAAAAAAAACTATATTTGTACCTCCACAACAGAAATAAACTGCATGTAAGATTAAAATTCTTTAGAACGAAATACATTCCATGTATTGGCAATACCTGCTTAAATGGTCTTTTTCTAATATTTAAAGAATTTCAACATGCTTTCATTACAACAACTTTCTTATATACATCCGAATAAAGATTTATTGTTTGAGAATATAAATCTTCATATAAACGCGCTAGAGAAAATTGCGTTGATCGGCCATAATGGCGTTGGCAAATCAACTTTATTGCGACTAATCGCCCGCGAACTATCCCCAGCGGATGGCAGCATCCTTCTGAGTGCCAATACGTACTATGTTCCACAAGTTGTCGGACAATTTGAGGACAAGACCGTTGCCCAAGCGCTCGGAATCCACAAAAAATTAGATGCACTTCATGCCATATTAGCGGGTGATGCATCAGAAGAAAATTTCAACAGCCTTCAAGATGACTGGACGTTGGAGGAACGTTGCAAAGAAGCTTTCGAACAATGGAACCTGCCCGACATCGCATTGACACAAAAAATGTCTTCTCTTAGTGGTGGACAAAAAACGAAAATTTTATTGGCCGGAATCCAGATTCATCCATCCGAGGTCATTTTGCTCGATGAACCGAGCAACCATTTGGATTTGGATAGCAAAAAGCTCTTATACAACTGGATTCAATCTACCCAAAGCACACTGATCATTGTAAGCCATGATAGAACCCTGCTTAATTTATTGGACGATATGGCCGAAATGACGCCCAAAGGTATTAAGCGATACGGAGGCAATTTCAGTTTTTACGAGACCCAAAAAGAAAGCGAACACCATGCTCTGCAACAAGATATCCATCACAAGGAAAAGGCGATCAAAATTGCGAAGGAGAAAGAAAGAGAGACAATAGAACGTCAAAATAGATTAAATAACCGTGGTAAAAAAAAGCAGGAAAAAGCTGGTGTAGCGCGTATCATGATGAATACGCTACGCAATACTGCCGAAAAAAGCACCGCCAAAATAAAGAGTGTACATCAGGATAAAATTGGAGATATCAGATCTGATCTACAGGAACTTCGGGGCTCTCAATCGGCATTGGATGAAATTAAAATAGATCTAGGAAATAGCACTTTTCCGACAGGAAAAAGTATGGTTAAAGCAGAAAACATCAATTTTAGCTATGGCTCGCAGCAGCTTTGGGTAGATCATGTTGACTTTCAATTATTCAGTGGCGACCGCATCGCACTACAGGGCCAGAATGGGTCTGGTAAAACGACATTGGTCAAACTCATACTTAACCAACTGACACCTGAGAAAGGAAAAATTGAGCGACAATCATTTGACGCTATCTATTTAGATCAGACATATTCGATTATTTCGCCTAATTTAAGCGTTTACGAACAAGCTCAGCAATTCAATACTAATGCACTGCCTGAACATGATATCAAAATCAGGCTCAATCGCTTCCTATTTGGAAAGGAAGATTGGGATAAACCCTGTGCGCCACTTAGCGGCGGCGAAAAAATGCGCCTGATCCTATGCTGCCTCACTATTCAGCAACAGTCACCGGATTTAATTATCCTGGATGAACCGACAAACAATCTTGATCTTCAAAATATCCGTATACTGACGAGAGCCATTCAACTTTATAAGGGCACAATCCTCGTCATTTCTCATGATGAAGTTTTTCTTAACGAAATTCATGTAAATAAAGTTATCACACTCTAAGCACTGCACATACATAATCCTTCTATTTTACTGCTACAAAATAGAAGGATTATTTATGGCTAACCGCTATACGTTTCACTAAAACATTGTAGTTTTTGTAACAATCCCATATTCTTTATTTAAAATCTGCTAAATCGATAAATTAAATTAAAAAAAACAAATTTTTATCGATATATTCACGATGATTTTAAACATGAAACAATAACCATTAAATTAATTGAACCTTCTCATTTACATAGCAGCCTTAGGGCAAATGTATCGCACAGGCCTCTCAATTAATTACTTCATTTAATTATGTCAGATTATCAAATTAAAGAAAATCCCGAATTATTTGACGCCATCGTAGTTGGTTCCGGCGCAGGTGGTGGTATGGCAGGTTATATACTTGCACATGCGGGGCTTAAAGTATTGATGCTAGAAGCAGGTCCTTTTTATGACCCAGCAAAAGATTCGTTACAACTGCGTTGGCCTTGGGAATCTCCAAGAAGAGGTGCGGGCACAACAAGACCATTTGGGGATTTTGATGCAGCCTTCGGTGGCTGGCAAATCGAAGGTGAACCCTACAGCAAGGTAGCGGGAACTGAATTTGAATGGTTTAGAGCACGTATGCTGGGCGGCAGAACCAACCACTGGGGTCGAATTTCATTACGTATGGGACCCGATGATTTTAAACCCAAAGATGGAGTTACTGAAGAATGGCCTATCACTTATGAAGAAGTTAAGCCATTTTATGACCGTGTAGATCGAATGATCGGTATATATGGCACCGTGGAAGGTATTCATAATGAGCCGGACGGAATTTTCATGAAACCACCTAAGCCACGCTTAAACGAACTATATATTGCAAAAGGTGCAAAAAAAGCGGGGGTTCCAGTGATCCCGGGAAGAGGGGCTGTGCTGACTGAAGTCTCCAAAGACATCAAGGATCGGGGAGCCTGTTTCTATTGTGGTCAATGTGGTCGTGCATGTAAAGTATATGGAGACTTTTCATCATCCTCATGTCTTGTTATTCCTGCGATGAAAACGGGTAACCTAAAAGTAATAGACAATGCAATGGTAAGAGAGGTCATTACAAATGATGAAGGAATTGCCGTTGGTGTTTCTTATGTTAACACCAAGGATTTGCAGGAATATACCGTTAAGGGGAAAACCGTTATTTTGGGTGCTAGTGCTTGTGAAAGTGCGCGGATCATGTTAAACTCCAAATCAAAATCACATCCTGGCGGTATTGGTAATAGCAGCGGTTTAGTTGGAAAATACCTCCACGATTCTACGGGAGCCAGCTTATCGGGCTTTTTACCACAACTACTTGATCGGAAGCGTTATAATGAAGATGGCGTTGGAAGTGTCCATATTTATTCACCATGGTGGGAAGATAACGCCAAATTGAACTTTCCTAGAGGTTACCACATCGAATACGGTGGTGGTTTGCATATGCCCTCTTATGGATTTTTAAATTGGGTGCCTAAAGTAAATGATATCGCCAAAAACTCGGATGGAAAAACAAAAGCCAAAGGCGGTTATGGCACTGCATTAAAAGAAGATTTCCGCAGCTATTATGGTGCAAATGTAGGCATGGCAGGACGAGGAACGGCATTGGCAAGAAAAGACAATTACTGTGAGATAGACCCCGATAAAGTTGACAAATTTGGGATTCCAGTGCTACGTTTCAACTATAAATGGGCAAATGAAGAAATTGCACAAGCGAAGCACATGCAAGAAACCTTTCAATCGATTATGCATGAAATGGGCGCTGTGATCACATCAAAAATTCCAGGAGCCGATACCTTATATGGACTGGAAGCTCCAGGAAAAATTATTCATGAAGGTGGAACCACAAGAATGGGTAACGATCCTAAAACTTCTGTATTGAACAAATGGGGCCAGGCGCACGATTGTAAAAATCTCTATGTGGTTGATGCCGGGCCATTTGTACAACAAGGGGATAAAAATCTAACCTGGACAATACTCGCTTTATCGATGCGAACAGCAGAATATATACTTCAAGAAAAGAAAAAATTAAACGGTTAAAAGCATGAATAGAAGAGAATCTTTACGGGCATTAGGATTAATTGCAGCTGGATCTGGTCTTTTAACAGCAGCTTGCAATTCAAAAGATGCTAAAAATACAGTAGCAGACAATAGCAAAAAATTACCTGGAGTCCAGGATTTTGAATACGAACGCACAGAACAATTATATGCCGAAAAGTTTTTTGACGAACATGAAATGGCTACAATAACTGTGTTGGCTGACATTATTATACCCAAAGACAGTAAGTCTGGCAGTGCATCGGAAGCTGGTGTACCCGATTTTATCGAGTTTATCGTAAAAGATTTGCCTGACAATAAAATCCCAATGCGAGGTGGACTTCGTTGGCTAGATCTCCAATCTAAAAGACGTTATGGTACGGTATTTATAAAATGCAGTGAAAAGGATCAGCTTGCGTTGATAGATGATATCGCTTACCCCGAATTAGCAAAACCAGAAATGAAACAGGGTGCTGCATTTTTCTCCTTGATGCGCAACCTGACTTCCTCAGGATTTTACACGAGCGAAATAGGTATAAAAGATATTGGCTATGCAGGAAATAAACCTGGCGTCTGGAATGGTGTACCAGATGATGTATTGAAAGAACACGGTTTTGACCCGACTAAATTTTTTGGATAAAATAAAAAAATCCNNGGATTTTTTTATTTTATCCAATTCAAACTATTGTGCTGATGGAACTTCCGTAGCTTCTGGAGCCTTATCAATTAATTCCATAAATTGATCCAATTTAGGGGTTATAATAATTTGCGTTCTTCTATTCCGTTGCTTACCGAGCGCAGTGGAATTGTCCGCTATGGGGTTATATTCTCCCCTACCTCCTGCAGTTAAGCGTTTCGGATCCACACCATATTTATTCTGTAAAGCCTGTACAACAGAAGAAGCTCTTAGGGTACTTAAATCCCAGTTATTCCGAATATTAGGTTTTGAAATCGGGTCGGTATCGGTATTACCTTCAATCAATACTTCGTAATCTCTATAATCCTGGATAATTTTTGCAATTTTACTCAATGTCTGATCTGCCCTATCGTTAATTTCATAACTGCCGGATTTGTAAAGCATATTATCAGCAAGTGAAATATAGACCACCCCTTTCAAGACCTGTACATCCACTTCCTGCAACTCCTCACGGCTAAGTGATCTGGTTAAATTGTTTGATAATACTAGGTTTAAAGAATCGGATTTATTCTTCGTTTCTACGAGATGCTTAATGTATTTGTTTGAAGCGTTGATTTCGTCAACCAACTTTGAAATATTAATGTTTCCCTGTGAATTCTGATTAATACTATTATCTAACGACTTCTGCAAAGCAACGTAAGCAGATCGTAGATCAGCATTATTTTGTTTTTCGGTGGCTAGCTGATCCTCTAAACTCTTAATTCTAGTGCGACCTTCCGCTATTTGAAGCTGCCCGTCCTGATATTGCTTGTTTAACTGACTATGCTCTGTTTGTAATTTATTGTAGTCAGACTGCAAACCAGCATATTGCTTTTTGCTGACGCCGCATCCAATAACAAACAAACTGGCTGTCAATACTGACATTGGAAAAACTAAATTCTTCATGATATACTCTTTTTGTAGATGTTGAATTAATTCATATAGCAAGATACGCAATATTCTGGCCAAAACACCTTAGGGATGTCAAATTAACAACCTTTAACGTCTATTGAGCTAACTCTTTTAATTCGGTTGAACTAAATACCTGTGCACCTTTGAGGTAAGAATTGGCGCCTTTTAAATAGTTATAAATAATGGACTTGGCTTCCCCATTCGGTAATTTGTACAGATTTTTGACAAGGAAATTTTTATCTTCAAGGATATTATTGTTATAACCTAAAAAGGAAGGTGCATGTACCTGTACACTCCACCGTATAAACCGTGCCTCGATATGATTGGGATTTTCTCTTATCACTGCTTCCAAATAATTTTTACCCTCCTTAAACTGCCCAACTTTTTTAAATGGATTACCAATATGTTTCGCTAAAAGGATCTGATAAGCTGCCAAGTATACTTTGTCAGTAGGTGATTTGGCCCCCTCCTTTAACACCTTTAAATTATGTTCACATAGATCCTCATCCTTTACAGCCACTGCATATTCCCTTCGAATTTTATCTATATTCACCTGTTGGCCAAGTCCAGCCTTCGATAGGAAAAATAGAACAATGATCATTACTATTCGTGTTATCATAATTATAAATTAGGTCGTTTAAACCATTTCATTTTCCCGCTTAAATTACTAAAAAAATCGAATCCAACTATTAATTTTAAATTATCGTAGCGCAATGTCAAAAATTCATGTCAACGCATCGCCACAACCAGCCTTAAAAAAGAGAAAAGTCTCCATTCCAATATGTTTTTAAAGCAATTTTGCGGCATGAAACTGATTTTAGCAACAAGCCCAGTCTGGTTAAAAGTGATTTTGTCGATTCTTTTTGGCGTTATACTAGGCTGCTTCTTAGGGGGGATTGTATTTAACTTATTACGAGCTTAAGCTCGTAATAAGTTAAATACCGTCCGCTACTTGACAATTCGTTGAATTTTATGCCTAGAGATAATCCGCTTATTGCAGCGCTATAGATCAGGCCAATAAGTTTCATTTTGCTTGCCAAAAGTCAAATTATTTTTACTATATTAGGTAGACCATTATAAATTTAAAAGGAGCTATGGAGACAAAAGCAGAATATCAGATTTGGGATACTATTGTGAATAGTGCAAAAACTAAATTCGATTATAAGCATATTCGTGCTATGTTTAAAAAAGAAGATGACGAAATAACCGATAAGTTTCTATTTCATATTATTGCAGGTTTTGCCTGCGGTGAAAATCATCAGACGATTTCGACTAATCTTTTCAATGAATTGCAAAACATTAATTTTGAATGTAATGAAGAACAGATCGATAGATTTATCGCTGATAAGCACGTGAAATTTAGTCCAGAAATATATGCCACCTATCTAGCATTCTCAATGCTGGAAGATGGTGAGAATATTGATAATATCACTGAAATCATAAACAATCTTCTGCAGTTAGATAAATAATTACCTTAAATTATCGTTTAATTTTGGCTAAAAACTTATATTTGTGAATTATTACACCTATAGTTATGCGCCAGTTTTTAACGTTGTTTTTAATATTTTCTATTTATACAAATAGTATCGCTCAAAACTTTGATTTTGGTAAAGTTTCTATTTCGGATTTCTCACGTATAGATTTGGATAGCAATGCCCATGCTATCGTTCTGAATGAGTTTGGCCAAAGCTCTGTTTTCGTGGATGATTATGATAATCGTATTAAACTGCTACATGAATACCATGTACTGATCCACATCATAGATAAAGAAGGATTTAAAAAAGCTAATTTTGAAATTCCTTCTTATAAACGTGGAAATTATATACGTGACTACTTTGATGAATTAAAGGCTGTTACTTATAACTTAGAAAATGGTAGAATAGAGAGAACAGAGCTTGAAAATAAAAAAGTTTTCAAAGAAAATTATTCAGCACATCTGGACCTTAATAAATTCACACTTCCGAATATTAAAGAAGGATCTATTATTGAAGTGTCTTATCGAACGCTAGAGCAGGATTTATTTAATTTTAAAACATGGGAATTTCAAGATGATGTTCCTAAAATTCAAAGTCAATACATCGCTATCATACCTGCTTCTTTTACCTATAATGTAGCTTTACGTGGACCTTATAAACTTACCGATCAAAAAGGTGAAGTATTGCGAGAATATATTTTTCTAGATGGTTTACGAATGGATTGTTCAAAATTGACCTATAAAATGAACAACGTTCCGGCATTTATCGAAGAGGATTACATGACCTCCCCTACGAATTTTAAATCTGCAATTTATTATGAACTTGAATCGATTTTTTATCCGAGTACAGGCAGTAAGAAAACATTTAGCAAAACTTGGAAAGACGTAGATGTAGAACTGATGAATGAAAAGACTTTTGGCGGTCAATTAAAAAAAACAGACGTATTCAAATCCAGCTTAGCAACATTCATATCTCCTAATGACAGTAAACTTGAAAAAGCAAAAAAGATATATAACTATATTAACAAACAAATAAAATGGAACAATCATTTAGGCAAATATGCGGAGACTGGCGTTGAAAAAGCACTTGAAAAACGAAATGGTAATATTGGGGATATTAATCTAGCATTAGTAACCGCTTTAATGGCTGCAGACCTAGAAGCATACCCTGTCATTCTCTCGACCCGCCGAAATGGTAACCCTAATGCACTTTTCCCTGTGTTATCTGACTTTGACTACGTCATCGCTTGCGTGGATATCGATGGTGTAAAATATACATTGGATGCCTCTAATGCTTATTTGCCTTTTGGAGAATTGCCCTTGCAATGTTTAAATGAACGGGGAAGAATCATCTACTCAAAAAAAAGCTCAAATTGGTTCCCACTTGTAGCGACAGAGTTTTCCGAAGTAAATTATGCCTTGGAAGGAACATTAGATGATCAATTAAAAATTAAGGGAAAATTAACCATAAGCAGTAGAGGCAACAAAGCATTCTTAAAGCGTCAACATATTGCTAAATTTAATTCTTTGGAAGAATATTGGGAAAAAATGGATGAAGAAATGCCCAACATCACACTGATAAAGTCGAGTATTCAAAACCTTGAGGATATTGATCAAATCTTGATAGAAGAATTCGATGTCGTCGCGGATGTTTCCAAACAGATGGGACAAGATGAGATAGTTTTGGCTCCAACTATTATTGACAGGGTCGTCCACAACCCATTTAAAGCGCAGGAAAGAACTTACCCTGTCGATATGGGTTATAAATCCAAAACTCTGTATTCGATTAAATTAACAATTCCTGATCAATATGAGATTGTCGAAAAACCACAAAATGCTTCTTTAGTACTCCCAGAGTCAACTGCAAAATATAAATATGTCAGCCAAGTTGATGGTAACCAAATCGAAATCCTACAGAGCCTCACGTTCAACAAGCCCCTATTTTCAGTCGATGAATATTTTTCACTTAAAGAATTGTATTCCCGTATCATTCAACAACAAAAAGTAGATCTAAAATTAATTAGTAAAAAATGAAAATTCTATTCGTCAACTTACTATACATCCTGCTTCCGGTCCTTGCCAGTGGGCAAGAAAACTATGACGTTGCCAATATTCCAAGTACATTAAAAAGCCGTGCAGTAGCGACTGTACGCAATGATAAAACTGTGGTAGAAATAAAATCTCCCGAACAAGTCGTCACCACGACAACTTGCGCCATTACCGTGTACAATAAAAACGGAGACCGTTATGCAACGCTTCCGGTGTATTATGATAAATCCACTGAGATCAGAAGCATTAAGGGAGCGATCTATAACGAAATGGGCATATTGCAAAAGAAAATTTCAACGAAAGATTTTAAGGATATTAGTGCTGTTGACAACAGTACGATGTTTGCCGATTCCCGAGTAAAAATATATGTCCCCAACTACCACAGTTATCCCTATACCATCGAATATCAATACGAGGTCAGAAGCAAGCAAAACTTGATCATTCCATCTTGGACTCCGGAGGTCTCAAACAATGTGTCCATAGAAAAAAGCAGTTTCCAATTTATCGCACCAATTGGCACAGAATACAGAATAGAAACAAAGAATTATAATGGAACGGCAAAACAAGAAAAAAATGAGAAGACCGAAAGCAAGACGTGGAATGTGGAACAGATCGTGGCCAGAAAGGACGAGTCTTATAGTCCCAACTCCAGTCTTAAAAAAACGAATGTACTCATCGTTCCCAAAAATTTTATTTACTATGGGAGAGAAGGAAATTTCTCAGACTGGAAAGAATTCGGTAACTGGGTATCCAACAGTTTGCTAAATAAGAAACAAGATCTGACCGACGCCTCTAAACAAAAATTTATTGCATTGACCAAAAATGCCAGTTCAGACAAGGATAAAGCAAAAATTCTATATGATTACTTACAAAAAAACACACGCTATATCAGTATTCAGATAGGTATTGGCGGCTTAGAGCCATTTCCTGCCTCAGAAGTAGACCGTTTGGGCTATGGCGATTGTAAAGCGTTAGTCAACTACATGCGAAGTATGCTGTCGGCCGTCAATATCCCTTCCTACTATTGCATCGTTGAAGCTGGAAGAAGCAAAGAAAGTTTCAATAAAACCTTTGCAAATGCTCAAGACGGAAATCACGTCATATTATGCATTCCGTTTAAAAATGATACAACTTGGCTAGAATGTACAAGCCAGAACCTTCCATTTGGTTTTCTCAGCGATTTTACCGACGATAGAGATGTCGTTGCTTGCACTGAAAACGGTGGAGTTATTATGCACACTCCTAAATATGTTAATTCAACAAATCTTCAGCTTCGCTACGCCGATCTAAAACTTTCAGAAGATGGGAATATACAAGGTTCGCTAAACACCAAGTTCTACGGAACCCAATATGCAAACCATATGGATGTACTTTTGGCTAGCAATATTGACAAGAATAAACTTCTAACTGAATATTACAATATAGACAATATCAATTTCAATCGTATAAACTATATTGAACACAAAGAAGACAATCCATTTATTGAAGAGAACCTGGATATTTCCATTAAAAATTTTGCTGTAAAAAATGGCAATAAACTTTTGATCCAGCCTAATTTGTTCAACTTGCATTCCAATATTCCTGAAAGCAGAAATAGAACAGAAGATATTTTCATTGAAAGAGGGTTTACCGATATTGACAGCATTAGCATTATTCTTCCTGAAAATATACTTAAAACAGTAGTCCCTGAAAAGAAAATCATTGAAAAACCGTTTGGAAAATATGAGTTTAGATCAGAAATAAAAGGCAATAAACTCTTCACCTACAGAAAATTGGAGCTTTTTGAAGGCACCTATCCTGCTAGTAATTATGAGGAATTTTTTCAATTTCATAACGAAGTAAGCAGTAGTGATAGAGGCCGTTTTAACCTTAGCTTTCTCTAAACAAATGAAAATATTTACCAGAATATGAATGTGTGCACTCCGCCAGAGCACGGCAATAATTGTATATTAGCCAAATGACAGAATACGCAGCGATATTTGACATGGACGGTGTTATAAGTCACACCAATCCTTTCCACGCACAAGCCTTTAGAGCTTTTTTTAAAAACCACAATGTGCAACAAGCTACAGAAGAGGAATTTGAACAGCACATGTATGGTAAGCACAATAGTTATATTATGCAACATTTCTTTAAACGTCCAATTTCTCCTGAAGAACTGAGCACGCTTGAATTTGAAAAAGAGCAACTTTTTAGAGTAATTTACAAAGACCATGTAGCGCCTATAAAGGGGTTAATTGAGTTTTTGACAGCCTTAAAAGAGAAAGGTTTTAAGCTTGCTGTAGCGACATCTGCTCCGCGGGAAAACATGGATTTAATTCTAGACGAATTGAATATACGGCAATTATTTTCTTCCACACTAAGCAGCGAAGACGTGAAATTACATAAACCTCATCCTGAGGTTTACCTAAAATCGGCAGAAAATCTTCAAATTTCAACCGATTGCTGTATCGTTTTTGAAGATTCTTTTTCAGGCATTACTGCAGCTAAAAATGCTAATATGAAAGTTGTAGCCGTACTTTCAACGCATAAAAAAGAAGAATTACCAACAAGCAATATTTATATCAATAATTATACGGAATTATCAGTTGCGAATGTTGAAGCTATTTTAAAAATACAGTAGCCAGGACTTTACGGTACAATTCCCAAGTTGCTGTTGATGTATAAAAAAAGAGATTCCTCAAGGAATCTCTTTTTTTAGTATTGATAGTCTAGTTTGCCTAAAGAATCATGGACAGCTAATGGCTAAGTAAAATTTTATTCAGCTATTAATCTCTTTTCAGACCGAACTTTTCTATTTTACTATAAAGATGACTACGTTGAATGTCCAAATCATCCGCTGTCTTGGAGACGTTCCAATTGTTTTTTTCCAACTTGTATTTTATAAATTCTTTCTCAGCATGATCCTTGTAATCTTGAAACGAATCAAAGGAGTCCATATCTAATCCATAATTTGTTCTACCTTTTTCATGGGCTACACCATTTATCGGTTCGCGCGAAGGATTGGCAAAGGCAATGACATCTTTGTCGGTAATAGACTTGTCGCTCAAAATAATTAAACGTTCAATCATATTTCTTAATTCGCGAATATTTCCCGTCCAAGGAAGGTGGCTTAACTCTTTCATGGCTGCTGTAGTGATATCCTTAACGGGAATTCCGTACTCCATACAGATCTCTTCGCAGAAGTTAGTAGATAATAAAGGAATATCATCAACGCGATCAACTAATGCAGGTACATGGATCAATATAACAGAAAGACGGTGATATAAGTCCATTCTGAAATTACCATCTTCAATTTCTTTCAATAAGTCCTTATTGGTCGCAGCAACCACACGTACATTGACATCAATTTCTTTATCGCCCCCCACCCGAGTAATTTTATGTTCCTGTAGCGCTCTTAATACTTTTGCCTGCGCCGAAAGGCTCATGTCACCAATCTCATCTAAAAACAATGTGCCGCCACTAGCTTGTTCAAATTTTCCAATACGTTGCTTAATAGCCGATGTGAAAGATCCTTTTTCGTGACCAAACAGCTCTGATTCAATTAATTCGGAAGGTATTGCCGCACAGTTCACTTCGATTAATGGGCCCTGCGCGCGATTTGATTTCTCATGTAACCAACGTGCAACCAATTCTTTTCCCGAACCATTCGCACCAGTAATCAATACGCGAGCTTCAGTTGGTGCAACACGGTCAATTGTTTCTTTAATACGTTTGATAGCCCCAGATTCACCTAATATATCTTTCGTTTTCGAACTGCTAACTTTTCGTTTCAGAACTTTCGTTTCGGTCACTAGGGAACTTTTATCCAATGCATTTCGAACCGTGATCAATAATCTATTTAGGTCCAATGGCTTTTCTAAAAAGTCAAATGCTCCCTTTTTCGCAGCTTCAACAGCGGTTTCAATCGTACCATGTCCGGAGATCATTATGAAGGGAATATCTGGACTGCTTTGGTGGGCATCTGCCAACACTTCCATCCCATCCATCGTGTTCATCTTGATATCACACAGAACAAGATCTATTTTTTCCTTTTTTAAAATATCTAAACCATCCCGGCCATTGTCGACATCTAAAATCGTATAATCTTCATATTCCAAGATATCACGCAACGAACTTCTGATGGCGCGCTCATCATCAATGATTAAAATCGTACTCATAAATAGAGAATTATGCTATTTTTTCAATTATGAAAATCAATATAAGTTTTTTTTGGCAATTAGCGAAAAAGAAGCAAACCTTGTAAGCCGGGTTCTGTAGACCACCGAAGTGGAATTTCTATCATTTATCTAGATTTGCCATCACTGACAAACTCAATCAACCTACCCATTACGAATTCCAATACATTGAAAGAAGACGAGCAGCCTTCGATTTTCGCAACCTATTTGGTCTTTCAACACACGAGGTTTACCGTAATGCATGTCACCATGCAAGACCGTAAGCTCTTACCTTACGTTTTCACCCTTACTCCGAAAAGCGGTATATTTTCTGTGGCACTTTCTGTCTACTATTTCCATAGCAGCCTTCCCGTTAGGAAGCGTGTCGCTCTATGTTGCCCGGACTTTCCTCTCCTCTCAAAAAGAGCAGCGATAGAACCAGTTTGCTTCTGCGCAAAAGTAGCTATTTTACTCGGATAAAACTGAAATTCTTTTCAATTTCGAAAACACCGGTAATTATTTAGCTTGTGCTGTAAATTCTACGCAGTCATATTGCGTAGATAAAAGAAAGTTTTCGTATTTTCAGTTAACCAAAAGAAATCGAACGTGGCACTTAATAAACTCGCGCTTATACGCTATAAAACTATTGATCAATGTCTCCGTTTGCGACATCGGAAATGGACGTTGGAAGATCTTATGGAAAAGGTATCCGATGCACTCTATGAATGTGAAGGAATCAAAAATGGGATAAGTAAACGCACCATACAAGGTGATATTCAGCTCATGCGTAGTAATAAGCTCGGCTACAATGCGCCTATAGTCGTCTTGCAACGCAAATTCTACACCTATGAAGATCCCCACTATAGTATTAGCAATTCTCCTATTTCTGTCGGAGATATGCAAAAAATGAAGGAGGCTGTGGAGGTGTTGAAGCATGTGAGCGGCTTCTCGAGCTTTGATGAATTGAGCGATATTGTTGCACGGCTCGAAGATAGTATCCATACCAAAAAGGATAATGCGCCATCGATTATACAAATGGAAAATAATAATCTGCTAAAGGGACTTTCCTTTATCAATCCATTGCATCAAGCCATTCGAGAAAAAACCCCGCTACTCATAAGCTACCAGTCGTTCAAAGCAAAACAACAGCAAGATCTTGTCTTCTCCCCCTATCTTCTAAAAGAGTATCGTAATCGGTGGTTTCTAATTGGGCATCACAAAAAGAATGAAGGGTTGATGACGCTAGCACTTGATCGCATAAATTCTGTAGAAGAAATGGGTAAAAATTCATATAAAGAATATAACGGGGTAGATTTTGAACGCTATTTTTCGGATACCATTGGCGTTACTAAATCACACAAAGACCGCGGACATCGCGTAATATTACTTGTCAATGCAAAAAATGCGCCTTATGTGACAACAAAACCCATACATTCTTCCCAGCAAATTTTAGGTAAAAAGGAAGACGGATCGATTTTGATTCGCCTCGATGTTGTACTTAATTTTGAGCTGGAAAGAGAAATTTTAGGTTTTGGCGAATCCGTTAAGGTGCTCTCACCGAAAAGTCTTCAAACTCGAATAAAGCAGCGCTTGGGAGCTGCCATACAACGCTATACCCAAGAATCTGTAGATAGAATTTTGGATTAAAAAAATGTATAGTATTTCAGTTCATTCTCCCACTTAGGCGATATTTCCAGAAGAGATGGAAACCATTTTCTCCTTCACTAAGGCTAAATATCTTGAGCAATGGCATAACCACTAGCCCAAGCCCATTGGAAGTTATAGCCGCCCAGCCATCCGGTAATATCCACAGTTTCTCCTCCGAAATAAAGGCCATTTACTTTTTTTGACATGAGTGTCTTAGGATGAAGTTCCGCTGTCGATACTCCCCCTCGCATAACCTCAGCTTTATCATAACCCTTATCTCCCGCAGGTTTTACCTTGAAGTGATGAATAGTATCAATAATCAATTTCGCCTCAGCCTTACTAAGGGAGGCAATTTTGGTATCCAATACTAGGAATTTTCCAAGAGCATCAACTAATTTCCTCGTGAAGTGATCGTTCAACAATTGGGAAACAAGTCTTTTTCCGCCGTATTGTCGCTCTTGTTTAATCAGATTATCTAAATTAAAATTAGGCAGTAGATCAATGCTAATCTCCTGTCCAGGCCTCCAATAACTTGATATCTGAAGAATTGCGGGTCCGCTTAATCCCCAGTGTGTAAAGAGAATATTCTCTTCAAAAGACATTCCGGCAACAGATACCTTTGAGAATACCGAATTTCCAGCTAAGGAACTATACCAATCGGCATCTTTTCCTGTTATGGTCAGCGGCACTAATGCAGGAGCTGTACCGACCACTTCCAAACCAAATTTTTTGGCTAGGCGTAAACCAAAGTCTGATGCGCCAAGCTTTTGAACCGGAAGCCCTCCGGAAGCAATGATAACTTTTGGGCTATGATAGTGGGATTCACCTGCTTCATTTTCTACTGTTACAACAAAACCATCGGCATCTCTTTCAACAGATTTCACCAATGTATTTAAGGCAATATCCTGATCCGTTTCATATAAAATTTTAGAAAACACAGCAACAATATCTTTTGCTTTATTGGTTATCGGAAACAGCTGCCCCAAGGTCTTCTCCTGCCCCACAATGCCATAGCTTTCAAAAAACACAACAGTATCCTCTACAGTCCATTGCTTGAACACGCTATGTAAAAAATCTGGATTTTCAGAAATGAAATTTGATGGGCTAGTACCCGTATTCGTATAATTACAGCGTCCACCTCCAGAAATCAATATCTTCGCACCAACTTTATCGTTTCGTTCAATAACTAAAGTCTTCTTTCCAATGAGCCCTGCTTGCGCAGCGCACATCAAACCACAGGCCCCAGCCCCAATAATGATAGCATCGTAGGTTATACTCACAGTAACAGATCTAATAAGCAATCAATGTGTCGTCAACAGAAATCACCCTCCGCTCCAATTGACTCTGATATGCTATTTCAATAATTTTAATAACATCTCGGGCTTGTTCTGGCGATGCGATTAAGGATCTTTTCCCTAATATACTATCCGCAACGTTCTGATAAAAATCAGGATAGGAACCAATTTCAGAAGGAATCATTTCTTCAATGTCATTCCCCTTTTCAACGATATTGAGCTTGCCGTATAGACTTGGATCCTCTTGTCCCCAGGTTGGATCTTCATCAGGAAATTTACCATCGCGCAGTAAAGCTTCCTGTGGGTCGATACCATATTTTACAAAATTTCCGTTCATTCCAAAGACACGATACCGAGGTGTGGGTTCTTTTGCAAGCATAGACCCTTTCAACGATACCCGTAAGTTATCATAGTACAATAGGCAGTCGAAATTATCGATAGTCTTTGCGTGATCCCGTTGGATAGCTAAATCTGCAAAAACAGCATTTGGCTTTCCAAACAACTGTAAAGCCTGATCGATGAGATGAGGCCCTAAGTCATAAAATACTCCAGAACCCGGCAAATTTTCCTCACGCCAAGCATTCGGTCGCAGGTAGTTTCGAAAACGATCAAAGCGAGATTCCAAATTTACAATCCGTCCCAATCTTCCACTTTTGATTACTTTTTCAACTGTACGATAATCTGAGTTGAACCTTAAATTATGGTAGGGAGCCAAGATCAGATTGTACTGCTTTGCCAACGAAATCAACTCATCTGCCTGATCCACACTATTTGTAAACGGCTTTTCAACCACGACATGTTTTCCCGCTTCCAATGCACGTTTGGCAAAAGGATAATGCATTTCATTGGAGGTTGCAATCACGACTAAATCAATGGTTGGATCATCGAATATGTCATTTGCAGACAAAGCAATTTCCGCATGCGGATAGCGTTCCTTAAGCAAACTCTGCTGATCAGCTTTGCGTGCCGTCACCTTGACAAGATCCAGTTCCACAATCGAACGCATCACGGGGGCATGAAAAACTTGGCCTGAAATTCCAAAACCAATAAGTCCTACGCGAATTTTCTCCATCATATTACATTCTTTCGGGCACTTGGATACCCAATAAGTTCATTCCTTTTGCAATAACCTTCGCTGCGGAAGCAGATAAGTGCAACCTAAAGTTTTTAACATCATGATCTTCCGCTTTCAAGATGGTTTCCTCATGATAAAATTTATTGTAAATCTTGGCTACTTCATAAATATAATTTGCCAACTGGGCAGGGCTGAACTCTTGTGCGGAGGCTTCAATAGTCTCTGGAAATGCTCCAAGTTGCTGAATCAAATCACGTTCGTAAGAAGAGATCGTTGCCGGTACAGAAACCGCACTGTCAAAATTGAATTCAGCTTTACTTAAGACAGATTTGATACGTGCATGAGTATATTGAATAAACGGCCCAGTATGTCCTTGAAAATCGACGGACTCATTGGGATCAAATAAGAGACGTTTTTTGGGATCTACCTTCAATAGAAAATATTTAAGCGCCCCCATTCCAATCGTATCATAAAGAGCTGCTTTGGATGCTTCGTCCAATCCTTCCGTCTTTCCAAGTTCTTCAGTCCGTTCCTGCGCAGTTTTAAGCATTTCAGCCATCAAATCATCCGCATCAACAACTGTTCCTTCCCTTGATTTCATTTTGCCGGATGGAAGATCGACCATTCCATAAGACAAATGGAACAAACCTTCAGCCCAGGCTTTACCAAGTTTTTTTAAGATTAAGAACAATACCTTGAAATGATAATCTTGCTCGTTACCAACAACATAGATAGATTCACTCATTTTGAACTCATCATACTTTAGTTGAGCTGTCCCCAAATCTTGGGTGATATAAACAGAAGTACCGTCGCCACGAAGCACCAGCTTCTGATCCAATCCTTCATCTGTTAGATCAATCCAAACGGAGTTATCTTCTTTCTTGAAGAAAACGCCTTTATCCAAACCTTCTTGAATAATATCTTTACCTAACAAGTAAGTATTGGATTCATAATAATATTTGTCGAAATCGACGCCCAATTGTTTGTATGTCTTTTCAAATCCAGCATACACCCAGTTATTCATGGTTTTCCAAAGTGAGATTACCTCTTCATTGCCCGCCTCCCATTGTTGCAACATCGCTTGGGCTTGCTTCATCAACGGCGCATTTTTCTTTGCTTCATCTTCGGTTTGCCCTTCAGCCTTCAATGCCTCGATCTCCTTTTTATATTCTTTGTCAAAAACGACGTAATATTTTCCGACGAGGTGGTCTCCCTTCATCCCTGTAGATTCAGGTGTCTCACCGGCACCAAATTTCTGCCAGGCCAACATCGATTTACAGATATGGATACCACGGTCATTTACCAAATTCGCTTTGATCACCTCATAACCATAGGCCTTCAGAATTTCGGCCACGGAGTATCCTAATAAATTATTCCGAATGTGGCCTAAATGCAGCGGTTTATTCGTATTGGGAGAAGAGTATTCCACCATCAGTTTTTTTCCATTTGCCGGAAATATGCCAAAGTCCTTCGACGAGATGGTCTGATTCAACAACGTGATCCAGTAAGCATCCGAAAGGACAATATTCAAAAACCCTTTGATCACATTGAAATCCGATATTTCAGCAATGTGCTGTTGCAAATAGGCTCCAATTTCTTTTCCAGTTTGCTCAGGAGAAGATTTCGAAAAGCGCGTTACGGGAAATGTTACGATCGTAATTTGTCCTTCAAACTCCTTTCGGGTAGCTTGTAAAGCAATTTGATTTTCTAAAATATCTGCATTGTAAAGCTCTTTTACTGCCTGTACAGTGACTTCAACAAGTCGCTTTTGAATAGAATTTGCCATTTAATGATTTTGTAATTTTTACAACTTCCTGATAGTGAATTGGAAATAAATAACATTCCTTATTTAGGTATTCACCATTAAAGTATATCTTTGCAAAAATAATAAAAAATGCAGAGCTATCAGGAATTTCTTGACTTAAGTGTTGGTTTTCCGCAAGACGGATTCGAAATCATCGACGACGAATTGTATTTCCACGATTTGAATTTAATGGAAATGATAGAAACGTACGGTACGCCGTTACGTTTTACCTATTTGCCTATCGTCAGCAAAAAAATTCAGCAAGCGAAAATCCTTTTTCAGACCGCAATTCTGAAACATAACTATCGCGGATCTTACAAATATTGCTATTGTACTAAATCATCCCATTTCAAGCACATCGTAGAAGAGGCGTTGAAAAATGATATTCACCTGGAAACTTCCTCTGCATTTGACATGCCGATGATCGATTCATTGGAAAGACAGGGTACGGTAACAAAAGACATTACAGTCATCTGTAATGGATTCAAAACGTATCAGTATAAACAGTATATTGTAGATATGATCCATGATGGATATACAAACATTATACCCGTACTAGATAATAAAGAAGAGTTTAACCTTTACGACGATGAAATCGAACTGGATGAACCTTGTGCGCTAGGAATCCGCGTTGCATCCGAAGAGCAACCAGATTCTCAATTCTATACATCTCGTTTGGGAATCCGTCAGGAAGACGTCATTGACTTCTATAACAACAAAATCGTTGACAATCCAAACTTTAAAGTCAAGTTACTTCACTTTTTCATCAATTCAGGTATCTCAGACACTCCCTACTACTGGAATGAACTGGAGAAATATGTGACATTGTACTGTAAATTCAAGAAAGTAAACCCAGACTTAGATACATTGGATATCGGTGGGGGTATGCCGTTTAAGGATTCACTGGTGCACGACTTTGACTACGAATACATGGTCAATGAAATCGTGAACCGGATCAAACAAATCTGCGCGCACCACGAGGTAATGGAACCCGATATTATTACCGAATTTGGTAAATACACCGTCGCTGAAGCTTCAGGTATTCTATACAAAGTACTCGGCCGCAAGCAACAAAATGACCGTGAGCGCTGGTTTATGATTGATGGCTCATTTATTACGAATTTACCCGATGTATGGGCATTGAATCAAAAATACATCCTCTTGCCAATCAACAACTGGGATTCGGAATATGAACGTGTCAATCTAGGCGGTATTACCTGCGATGGTCAGGATTATTATAATCAGGAGGCACATATGAATTCGGTATTTATGCCAAAGACACGCAAGGTACAATACCTGGGATTCTTTCATACAGGGGCCTATCAGGATGTATTAAGTGGATATGGAGGAATTCATCACTGCCTATTGCCTTCCCCTAAACATGTGCTCGTACGCCGCAATAGAGACGAAACATTCAACTACGAAGTGTTTGGTGAGGAACAAAACTCGAAGCAAGTCATGAAGTTATTGGGGTATCAATAAGATATTATAACCAGAATACCCGCTCTTTCAATTGCCGGATGATAAATACCGTGCAGAGAAAGCGTGTTTTTAAGCACAAAAAAACGGTCCCAGTCTTAAAAACGGGACCGTTTAATTTTGCGTTTAATCGCGCCAATTATAACCGAGATTAAATTCGAAAACCAAGTGCAGATACCCAGCCTCATTCATCAGCGTAAATAGCACCGATAAACTTCATACCAAGGCCTGAAATAATACGGACTTTGTCCGGACCTAATAGGGACTTGATAGGGGCCTCATTCGGATGAAAGCGTTTAAAGTACCTGTTAGCTTCGAATTAGATCAGCATAAAATACAAGGCACTTAGCTTGTTGGAGTTTTCTATTTCCGAACTTGTTCACAACGGGAAATCCCGATTTCAGCAGGCGATTAAGGTCTTACAAAGCAAGTTAAGGTCTTACAAAGAAAGCCCCTTAAAAAGAGGCTTTCAGTTTATTTATTTACTATTTTCTATTTTAATTTATCATAGAAATTACGGCATCAAAAACATTTATTTCGCCACCCAAGCTGTAAAGAAGTTAAGTACTTTTTCTTCATCATAGCCTTTTCCTTTTTCCAGACTACCACTTTCCTGTACATGCAATGTTTTTCCGTTTCTGTCTAAAACAATAAAAAATGGATAACCTAATTTATTTCCTTCAGGAGCATACTTCTGAAAAACAACCTCGTTTTTATTCTCCTTTGAATAATTAAGGTGATAATAGAGAAAGCGAGTCTTCAACAACTTGTCTACACTTGCCGTTTTATGGATATAATCATTAAATTTCAAACACCAAACACACCAGTTTCCCCCAGCTTGGATAATAATATTTTTCTTTTCTTTCTTTGCCTGAACTAATAACTGATCAATATCATTTTGTGCATTAGCATCTGGACGGTAAGGCTTTGAAAGCTCCTCGGTCGCAGTAGCCTGTTGTGAGAACGCTTTAGACTGTAAAACTACCGTTCCAAAAAACACAACGGCTCCGCACAGAAATAATCTTATATTTCTCATCATAAATAAATTAAATAGTACTCTAAAATTACAAAATCATTTGCCTAAACCAAAACATAAGCAGCATACAATGGTTAAACATGATATAGCTATCGACCCAAAAAAAACATCCAAGATCACACAGCACATATTTTGATCGGATCGTTAAACATGGTAAGAAAGTGCAGATGCCAGCTAAAGTTTTCAAATTGGGGTAATCATCGAATACTCCTCATTGGCGAGGGAAAAAACACAGCTTGACACGCCATACGGAACTGCTGGCAAAAAAGAAAAGCTAATATTTTATTACAATCAAAACAATAAAAAACAAAACAAAACAAAAGCAAATATCATATCTTAACATAAATATGATGTAATTCCTTTTAAATTTGATGAATATACTATAACTTAGTATTGAGAATAGGGAAATAAACCAGCAACAAAGTTTACCATAACACTCCAAAACGAAAGAAAATGAAACATCAAAAATTCAATAGATCAAAACTGATAGAAAAAATAAGAGATACGAGTGCATGGGATGTTATCGTAATAGGTGGTGGAGCGAGCGGATTAGGTGTTGCATTAGATGCTTTAAGCCGTGGATTCAAAACCATTTTGCTGGAACAGGTTGATTTTGCAAAAGGTACTTCAAGCAAAGCGACCAAACTCGTTCATGGCGGTGTACGCTATTTAGCTCAAGGTGATATTAGTCTGGTTAAAGAAGCGCTTCACGAAAGAGGTCTACTTCAAAAAAACGCTCCTCATCTGGTGAAAAACCAATCATTTATCATACCCAACTACAATTGGTTCGATGGTCCATTCTATACTATTGGAATGAAAATATATGATCTTTTGGCCGGTAAATTAAGTTTGGGAAAATCCATCCATATCAATAAAGATGAAACACTTAGTCGGATAAGCACAGTTAGACCAAAAGGTTTATATGGTGGAGTGGTTTATCAGGACGGGCAATTTGACGACTCAAGACTTGCACTCAATGTAGCCCAAACCTGCATACAGATGGGTGGAGTTGCCCTAAATTATGTAAGAGTGAATAATCTCACTAAGGATAAGAACGGACGAATAAACGGTGTTATCGCCAATGACACCGAAACAGGTGAAGTTTTTACGATACAAGGTAAGGCGATAATCAATGCCACAGGCATATTTGTAGATGATATCTTAAAAATGGATAGACCGGAAGCCAAACAAATGGTACGTCCCAGCCAAGGAGTCCATCTCGTATTTGACAAATCCTTCCTCCCTGGCGACGACGCGATCATGATTCCAAAAACAGATGATGGACGTGTCCTTTTTCTAGTTCCCTGGCACAATCGGGTCATTGCAGGAACAACCGACACCCCGATTGATGAACATAGCCTTGAACCCGTAGCTTTGGAACAGGAAATCGATTTTATTTTGAAAACTGCGGGACGCTACTTAACGAAACAACCAACAAGAGCAGATGCATTGGCGGTATTCGCTGGACTTCGTCCATTGGCCGCCCCTACAGGCAACTCCAATAAGACCAAAGAGATTTCACGAAGCCACAAAGTTATTGTAAGCGACTCCAAATTACTGACTTTAACAGGTGGAAAGTGGACAACATTCCGTCGAATGGGGCAAGATACAATCGATAAAGCGATAAAAATTGGCTGTTTACCGCAAAAAGAAAGCCGGTCCGCCACACAAATGATTTATAGTGCCATTCCGACAGCAGATAGAAGCAATCATCTCTATATTTATGGTGCTGACCAAGAAGCTATCCGTGCATTAGCCCAGGAAAATCCTGAATGGAATGAGAAATTATTAGCGCACCTAGAATTTAAAAAAGCAGAGATTGTTTGGGCCGCACGCAATGAACTTGCCAGGACAGTAGAAGATGTGCTATCCCGTCGTGTACGCATACTCTTTCTAGATGCCAAAGCTGCCGTTGAAGCAGCTCCTGAGGTCGCTAGATTACTCGCACTGGAACTAGGTAAGGATGAAAATTGGCGAAATGATCAAATTGAAAACTTTCAAAAAGTTGCAAAAAATTACATCTTGAAGTAACACAAAAATAACCAACAATACTCAATTATGGAACAGCAATACATCTTGGCAATGGATCAAGGTACCACCAGCTCCAGAGCAATAATTTTTGATAAAGACAGAAATATAGTCTCCATTGCCCAGAAGGAATTTACACAGATATTCCCACAACCGGGATGGGTCGAACATGACCCACATGAAATCTGGTCAACGCAGGCAGGTGTCACAGCAGAAGCCACCACAAAGGCAGGATTAAATGGTAAAAATATTGCCGCTATTGGTATAACCAATCAACGCGAAACTGTAGTCGTCTGGAACAAAGAAACTGGAAAACCCATTTATAATGCCATCGTTTGGCAAGATAAACGCACAGCAGATTATTGCGACGAATTGCGCAAGTCCAAAAAGCATGAAATGATTCAGGAAAAAACGGGACTGATATTAGATCCGTATTTCTCTGCTACCAAAATCAAATGGATTCTGGACAATGTAGAGGGGGCGCGGGAAAAGGCACAAAACGGAGAATTAATTTGTGGAACGATCGACACCTGGCTCGTCTGGAACCTCACCCGCGGCGACGCGCACATCACTGACGTTACTAACGCATCCCGTACCTTACTGTTTAATATCCACAGCATGGAATGGGACGAGGAACTCCTTGAATTGTTTGACATCCCCGCGGCCATGCTTCCGCAAGTAAAAGAAAGCAGCGAAATATATGGAGAATCCCGGACGACCATTTTTGCACACAAAGTCAAAATAGCAGGAATTGCCGGCGATCAGCAAGCGGCACTTTTTGGACAGCAATGTATCGAGAAAGGAATGGTCAAAAATACATACGGAACAGGATGCTTTATGTTAATGAATATTGGCGATAAACCAATCCGATCAAAGAACAACCTTTTAACAACCGTTGCATGGAAAATCAACGGAAGAACAGAATATGCATTAGAAGGCAGCATATTCATCGGCGGCGCACTGGTCCAATGGTTGCGCGACAATCTTAACATTATCCATAAGTCGGCCGACGTTGAACAACTGGCACTTACAGAAAAAGATAATGGTGGCGTCACCTTTATCCCAACATTTGCAGGTTTGGGAGCACCATACTGGAATGCCCGTGCACAAGGCACTTTATTTGGACTCACGCGCGCAACAACGAATGGCCATATTGCACGCGCTTCGCTCGAAGCAATCTCCCTTCAGACACGGGATGTACTACAGGCAATGGAGGCTGATAGTGGCATACCAATCAAAGAATTGCGTGTAGATGGTGGTGCGACTGGAAATGACCTGCTCATGCAAATTCAGGCTAATATACTCAATTGCAACGTTGTGCGACCTAAAATTACAGAAACAACGGCTTTGGGCGCGGCATACTTAGCAGGACTAGCTGTAGGCTATTGGAAAGACCCGCAGGAAATATCGAAGTTTTGGGCGCAAGATCGTCTATTTGAACCCGAAACTGAACAAGAAGAGCAAACCAACAAAATCATTAAACTCTGGACAAAAGGAGTTAAAGCATTACAGTACTGGACCGAAAACTAATCCACAAGCATGAACCATTATTTAGCAGAATTTATCGGTACAACACTCCTATTACTTTTGGGGAACGGAGTTGTCGCCAACGTTATATTGAAAGGTACAAAAGGAGAAAATGGAGGATGGATTGTAATCACTACGGCATGGGCACTTGCAGTATACGTGGGGGTAGTATTTGCCGGACCCTATACCGGTGCGCACCTCAACCCTGCAGTAACAATTGCTGTCGCTCTGAATAATGGACTCTCATGGACGGAAGTACCTGGCTATATTCTTGCGCAAATTGCCGGCGGTTTCTGTGGCGCCATGTTAACCTACTTCATGCACAAAGATCACTTTGACGCTACTTCAGATGCCACGACCAAACTCGGTGTTTTTGCCACTATACCGAACATACGAAATACTTCAACAAACCTGGTGAGTGAAATCATCGGAACCTTTGTGTTAATTTTTGCGATTTTCTTCATTACAGGCCAAGAGATTACCATCAATGAAAAAACTGAGCCCATCGGGATGGGTTCCCTTGGTGCTATTCCTGTCGCTTTCGTCGTTTGGGCCATCGGTCTATCATTAGGAGGTACTACAGGCTATGCCATAAATCCTGCCCGTGATCTCGGTCCACGCCTATTTCATGCGCTTTGGCCAATTAAAGGTAAAGGCAGCTCGGACTGGTCCTATGCATGGATTCCTATTTTGGGGCCCATCATAGGCGCTATTTTAGCCTTTGCACTCTATATATGTATAAAGCCTGCCTAGTCAGCGTATTTTATAACATCTAAAAGGGGATTCAATTTATGAATCCCCTTTTAGTTTTTTACCCGCGTTTAGGCTTTCGATGACCATATTCACGATCCCGCTCAAACGTATTCATATGACGTTCCTTCTTGCCAGGGTATACATCGTCTATTACAATTAAGATACCTTTTTCCTCCACCGTACCAAATTCATCATTACGTGCTGTACCAAAAGATTTCATGGTTGGCGAAAGGTTCATATACGTATTGATGAGTGGTGGAATGTTCTCTCCCAATGCCCTTACACGACTGTTTAAAACTTTATATCCCTCCCTATAATCCAATCCATCAAAAATGCCGATAAAACGATCGTAATCGTTCTTTATTTCCAATTCAGGAAGGGGTAACACCAAGTTGTCGTGATCAGGGAAATAATAATCCATAAAGTAAAGTAGCATATCACGCGCATCTTTATTGTAATGCGGATACATCGTTACCTTACCGAAGAGATATTTTATTTCCGGATTAAGCATAACCAAAGCTCCTAAGCCGTCCCACAAGTTATCTAATGAAAAAATTCCTTTTCGATTATCTATGGCGGGTTGGTATTTAGGTTGAACAAAAGAGCGCCCCAATTCTATGGTGTAAGGCAAATACTCTTGTGCGAACAAATCAGAAAACTGAAAATAATGCGCTGTTGACAAATTGGGCACACCATCTACCTCTCCAGCGTCAGCACATTTAATGACACGATAACCAGCAACCACTTCCTCATCTTCGGGATTCCATGCGATCAACTGATCGTAACAATCTTCGCAGGTATCATTTTCATCAATATCAATTGAAAGTCCTGTACCTCCGCCTGCCCCACGAAAAGTCAACTCACGTAAACGCCCAATTTCCCGCATGACATTCGGCGAATTATGATAGTTGATTAAATATATCTCGTTATTTCCATTGTTGGTATATCGTAAGAAAACGTCTTTATTCAATTCGGTCTTCAATAATGCTCTATCAACTGGGGGTATAATTTCTTGCATAAATTCTATTTTTCTTGAGCCAATCCATAAACCCTTCTTTTCACTTCCTCAGCCCAAGTTTTTTCGTTTTTTGATTGATCAAACGCTGTATAAGGGATTCGTTCTCCTACTATAATATTGACGGTATGCCCACGTTGAGCAAACATTTCATCAGGTAAATATAACATTTCAATGTTTACCTTAAGACCTATTTTCTGTCTAAGCCTTGCAAAATTATAAAAAAACTTAGAGTTTTTACCGTCGATTAACACTGGAATGACATCTTTTTTATATTTTTTTGACTTACTGATGAAACTTTTCTTCCATTCAAGATCCTCAATATGGCCATCTTTTTGTTTTCTGGAAACCAAACCAGCTGGAAATACCAATAGCGCGTCATCGGCACCATAAGCCTCTTCAATCGCTGTAATAGCCTGTTTTCCCTGCCCTCCAAGCTTGTTTACACCCACAAAGAGGGGTCTCAAATTGTCTATATTTAATAGAATATCATTCACTAAAAATTTGACGTCACGCCGGTGCTTACCAATAGCATGCATAAATGCGATACCGTCCAATCCGCCCAAAGGATGATTGGATGCAAAAATTACAGGATCCGATGCTGGAATATTTTCCGCACCGTACAAATTGACCTTTACATCCAGATCATTGATCAGAGCATCAACAAAATCCAATCCCTGAAGGTCTGCAAAGCGTGTCATAATATCATTTATCTCATCTTCATGAATTGTCCTTTTTAAATAATTCATTAAAAAAGACGGAATCCATTTAGCAAGCCCCGCGTTCTTTTTGTGAATAACTTCACGTATATCAATAAATTTTTTATTCTCGCTTGTGGTCATCAATCCTATTTTTCTGATTAGAAATTACATCTTTAGAAAGGCTTCTAACCAAGCCTTTCTCAATTCGCTGACAAAAATAATAACAGAACGGTAATAAAAGTACAATTTTAAACTTTAAAAATGTACTTATTTGCGATTATGCAATCTGTCCTTTTGCCTGAGTTTTTGAAGTGCTTCAGCAACTCAAACAATTAAGCAGAAATCTCATCTTCGAAAATTTCTTTTGACCTAGTTTTTTTATTAAGTTTGGATATGCTAATAAGTCAATTTCTTTCAAACGCAGATTTCAGCATTCAAAATGCTGATTCAATACAACAGGCGCTCGAAAAGCTCCAAGATATGCTTTGTAAAGAATTAATTGTTTTAAATGGTGACGAATATATTGGCTTGGTCAATGAAACCATTTTATTGGAAGCCGAAGACGAGGAAGCATTGCTTTCTTCCATCCCCATAAATACAGTTCCAATACCGTTAAAGTTTAATCAACATCCTTATGATGCCCTGGTGATGATGACTGTGTACAATAGTACAATTGTTCCTATTTTGGACCAGGACAACAAATATATTGGAGTCTGTACGCAGTTAGATATCTTAAAAGCAATCAGTTTGATTCAATCACAGAATGAATCGGGCGCAATTATTGTCTTAGCCATCGGACTACATGATTTTTCATTGTCTCAAATTGCGCATCTCGTGGAAAGTGATAATTGCAGAATTCTCAATTGTGCTACCAAAATAAATTTGGACACCGATAATATTGAAGTTACACTAAAAATAGACAAATCAAATATTGGTGCTTTGCTCAATTCATTTTTGCGACACAACTACATAATTTTGGAAACTCACAATACGATAGCATCCTTCGATGACACTGCCGACCGCTATCAACAGCTCATGAATTACATCAACATATAATTAGAATTATTTTTTTCTCATCTTTGCCCCCATTAAAATTGAAAACAATATGAGAATCGCAATATATGGAAGAGAGTTTCAACCCTCTGTTATAACACATGTGAAACACTTGTTTGAATATCTTGTAGATAAAAATATTGAAATTTGGGTGTATGAACCATTCCATAAATTTCTCATCACACAGTTTGAATGTGATTTTAATTTCTTAACATACAATACGTACCAGGAAATTAAAGGTTGTATCCACATTATGCTGAGTTTGGGTGGTGATGGAACAATGTTGTCTGCCGTTTCACTAATAAAAGATTCTGGAATTCCAATCGCTGGAATGAATTTTGGTCGACTTGGTTTCCTAGCCTCAATCAATAAAAATGATTTCGAAGACTCTTTGGATGACATTCTTAACCAGCGTTATAGCATACAAAAGCGTGTATTGCTTTCTGTCGAATCCGAGCAGACAAATTTGTTCCAAGGTAATCACTATGCTCTGAACGATATTACGGTGTTTCGTTACGATAGCTCGGCTATGATTACCGTAAATGCCCGCATCAATGGTGAATGGCTTAATTCATATTGGGCTGATGGACTAATTATCGCTACACCTACCGGTTCCACGGCATACTCGCTGAGTTGTGGCGGACCTATTATTATGCCCGAAAGTGGTAATTTCGTGATAACCCCTATTTCACCTCACAATCTTAATGTTAGACCGATTGTCATTTCCAATCAGTTTACCCTGGAGTTAGAAATAGAAAGCCGGAGCAACCAATACATTCTAAGCTGTGATTCGAAAAATGAATCTATTGATACATCCATAAAATTAACGATTAAACAGGCTCCATTTACGATTAATCTCATTAGACTTCCCCATGAGAGCTTTTTCAGCACATTGCGAGAGAAATTACTTTGGGGAATTGATGTCAGGAACTATTAAGCTATTACTAAGTTCAAACTAGCTCAGGCTAGTTGAAAAAAAGCACCAAAACTGATTGCCCAAGATATTTCAATCAATCTTTATATATAATGTACTTCTGAATTTCCAATTAAAAATCGATATTTGGAAGAAGTAAAGGACGGTAGAATGATTAAGTTCCTATGAGAAATGCGCATGAAATCATTCATTCGATGAAAAGTTTAACAAACACTATTCATTGATAGGAATACAGAATACAAAGCATAGGTTTTAACACACCGAAACAGCATCACCGTTAAGGTGTTAATTTTATTGAAAACAGCAAAAATGAGTTTTTTAGATCAGATAGATAATATTAAGTTGCCACAGCATATCGCCATCATCATGGATGGAAATGGACGCTGGGCAAAACAGAAAGGAAAACTTCGTGTTTTTGGGCACCAAAATGGTGTAAAAGCAGTGAGAGAAGCTTTAGAAGGATGTGTAAAAGCCAATATTAAATTTCTGACACTTTATGCATTTTCTGCAGAAAACTGGAATAGACCTAAACTAGAAGTCATGGCGCTAATGGAGCTATTGGTTTCTTCACTCAAAAAAGAAATTAAAACTTTTCAGGAAAATGGCGTTCGCTTGAATGTCATTGGCGACATTAGCAAACTACCTTTACATGCACAAAAAAAGCTTCAAGAGACCATAGTAGCGACGAAAGAAAATAAACACTGTACGTTGACGTTAGCATTGAGCTACAGTTCCCGCCAAGAAATCCTAGATGCTACTCGAAATCTAGCACAACAAGTAAAAGATGGACTACTCACTATAGATGAAATTGACGATGAGTCATTTGCTTCAAACCTCTATACGCAAAACCTTCCAGACCCTGATCTGCTCATACGTACAAGTGGAGAATTGAGAATAAGCAACTTTCTACTTTGGCAAATTGCTTACTCAGAACTATGCTTCTTAGATAAGATGTGGCCTGAGTTTACTAAAGAGGATTTGTACAAATCAATAGTAGACTACCAACAGCGCGAAAGAAGGTTTGGAAAAACAAGTGAGCAGTTATAAATGATTTTATTAAATTTGTCCACTGATTTGAAGAAAACAAGCTGGTTAAATTTTCTTAATTAACAAAAATTAACAAACGATTGGTGTACTTTAGCGCCAATAATTTTAGATAAATGAAGCGTATACTACCCGTAATACTATTTTTTGGTCTCTCATCAATGCAGCTCGTCTACGGACAGGACAAAGGTGCTTTCAATTTAAATGACCCAGAAAAAATCAGCTATCTCAATCCCAAAAACTATGTAATTAGTGCAATTGATATAACTGGAACACAATTTTTAGATAAAAATGTATTAATTACCATATCTAAATTGTCTGTCGGTCAATATTTGGAAGTTCCAAGTGAGGCAACTGCAAAAGTAGTGAAGGATATGATGGCTCAAGGCCTCTTTGATGATGTCGAATTATGGGCAGATAAAATTGAAGGTGAAAATATATTTTTAACCATTCGTGTAGTAGAACGTCCCCGTTTAACTCGAATTGACATCAATGGCTTAAGTAAAAGTCAAACCGAAGAAGTACGCAAACGTTTAAATAGCAACACAGGTAAAATCGTCAATGAAAATTTGATGAATACTACACGTGCTACTATTCAGCGTTTTCTAAAAGAAAAAGCTTATTTATATCCGGAGATTACGTTAAAGACGGTAAAAGACTCTGCACAGGCTAATAATGAAATACTTATTGCCGATGTAGATAAAAAACATAAGGTTAGAGTCAAAAAAATGACTTTTACGGGAAATGAGCATTTTTCCCAAAAAGAGTTGAGAAAAATGGCCAAACCTATCAAACAAAAAATGTGGTACCGTATTTTTGGCCCAGGAAAATTCAAGGAAGAGAAATACAAAGAAGGTAAAGAAAACCTGATCAAAAAAATGGCTGACAAAGGATATCGTGATGCGACTATCCTTAAAGATACTGTTATTCGAGAGGGTGAGAAAAATGTGTTAGTTAATTTTGACATCTATGAAGGTCCTAAATATTATGTAGGTAATATTGTCTGGACAGGTAACGCAAAATATTCTGACACTTTACTTAACAAAATTTTAGGAATCAAACGTGGCGATGTCTTTTCAGAAGAAAAATTAACCGCAAAATTGATGGGGCCCACAAAAAATAGTGATGACATCTCTTCCATCTATATGAACGATGGATATCTTACTTTTTCGGTAGACCCTGAACAAACCCGTATTTACAACGACACCATCGATTTGAATTTACGCGTATATGAGGGGGCTCAATATACAATCAACAATGTTATTGTCAAAGGTAATGATGTTACCAATGACCGTGTTGTATTACGGTCAATTTACACAAAACCAGGTCAAAAGTTCTCAAAAGAACAAATTATGCGAAGTGTGCGTGAAATTGCGCAGCTGGGAAATTTTGATGAACAGAAAACCAACCCGGTACCCACCAATTTAAATTATGCAGAAGGTACAGTGGACATCGTGTATAACGTAACAGAAAAACCTTCGGATCAGGTCGAACTTTCTGGTGGTTATGGTGCAGGTCAGATTATCGGAACCTTAGGATTAACATTCAATAACTTCTCTACCAGCAATTTCTTTGACAAAAGTTCATGGAAACCCTTGCCACGTGGGGATGGGCAGAAATTGAGTGTCCGTGGGCAAACTTCGGGTAAACGCTATCAATCGTATAGCTTCTCGTTCTCAGAGCCGTGGCTAGGTGGAAAAAAACCAATTTATTTTGGCTTGAGTGCCTATACGTCGAGCTCATCGTATGGAGGATTTAACTATTATACTGGAGAACAAATTGTTAAAGATTCAGAGTTAAACCGGATCTGGATGACGGGTGTTACGGCTACTTTAGGTAAACGCTTGCAATGGCCAGACAACTGGTTCCAGGCAAATACTTCTTTGTCATTCCAGCGCTATAAGCTACAAAACTATGGAAATTATTTCCTGTTTGATAATGGTACAGCCTATAATATCAACTTGACACAAGAATTTAGCCGTAATTCGATCGATGCTCCTATCTATCCTACTTCGGGCTCTAATATCAAATTTTCTGTACAATTGACCCCTCCATATTCATTGTTCAATAACATTGACTATAAAAATGGTTCCGCGCAAGAACGCTACCGTTGGACTGAGTATCACAAATGGAAATTTGATTCGCAGTGGTATGCAAAAATTGTTGGTAAACTTGTTTTCAAAGCGCAAGCTCAATTTGGTTTCTTAGGTAAATATTCGAGCAAAACTGAAATATCAACGTTCGAGCGTTTTAAAGTCGGGGGCGATGGTATGCAAGGGTTTGATTACTTACAAGGTTCGGAAATTGTTGCACTACGTGGTTATGCAAATGGTGTAATCATTCCTGAAGGGACACAGAATGTGAATGTAGCGCGAAATTCAGGTAGCCCAATTTACACAAAATATCAAATGGAGTTGCGTCATCCGGTTATGTTAAATGACCAGGCAACTGTTTACGTCTTGGCATTTGCTGAAGCCGCAAATACCTGGAACAAGTTTACCGAATACAATCCATTTAAAGTTCGCCGCTCTGCAGGTGTAGGTGCCCGTATCTTCTTACCTATCTTTGGTATGTTGGGAATAGACTATGGACATGCATTCGATCCTATCCCTGGTTTGCCGAGCAGTACATGGAAACAAAACTTTACATTCAGTATCATGCAAAATATGGGCGGTTTCTAGTCCGTGTTGATTCCAAGCTATTTGGACATAAAGTTTAAAAAAAAGCTATCGCAAGAAATTGTAGATAGCTTTTTTGTTTAAAACGTTTTCCTTAAAATCTTGCCTTACGTTAGCGCTAAAAAGAATACCTTGCCAACATTAGGAGAAGAATTATGGTAGACTGACCAACAAGTTAAATAGTGTTAAACCTGACAAATATCTATTAGATTGCTTCTTTTTTCTTATTTTTGAGCGTTAAATTTACGTAGAACGAATTTACCAAATTAAACTTTTGGAATTATCAAAAGTCATAAGGTAAATTAGTGTTAAACAATTAAACGTATAGTCTATAAAAACTTACAGGAAATATGAAAAAACTATTGTTAGTTATAGCTTTTGTCGTCGTTAGTGCTACAGTGACATTTGCTCAACAAATTGCATATGCTGATTCAGAATATATCTTAAAACATATTCCTGAATATACAACTGCGCAAAAGCAGCTGGATGATCTGTCTAAACAATGGCAAGAAGAAGTTGATCAGAAGTATGCGGAAATCGAAAAGCTCTATCAGGCATACCAAAAAGATCAAGTTTTACTCAATGAAGACATGCGCCGCCGTCGTGAGGATGAAATCGTAACAAGAGAAAAAGAAGTAAAAGACTATCAAAAACAAAAATTTGGATTTGAAGGCGACCTCTTTAAAAGAAGGGCACAGTTAATGAAGCCTATTCAAGATCGTGTAGCAAAAGCTATCCAAGAAGTTGCTACTGCACAGGGTGTAGATTTTATTATGGATAAAGGTAATGAGTCAACTTTTCTTTATGCTAATCCAAAATTGAATAAAAGTAATGATGTCATTACAAAATTAGGGTATAAACCGAATCCTAGTCTTGCAAACTAGGCTGGAGTTTATTATCATTGTGAACACAAATAATATTAATAGTAATTAATTAAAAAACTAAAAGATTGCCATAGTGATGGCTCATTAGATTAAAATGAAAAGCATGAAAAATTTATTAAAGGGTGCGGTTGCTTTAGTGGCAGTATTTTTCTCAACTCAATTTGCAAATGCGCAACAAAAGATTGGTCATATCAACTTTGCAGAAATAATTCAATCTACATCTGAATTTAAAGCAGCTGAAGGGCAATTGAAAACATTGAGTGATGGTAAAACCAAAGAAATTCAAGATATGGTTACCATTTATCAAACAAAACAGAAAGATGCAAACGATAAATTGCGTAATAGAAGTGAAGCAAATAAAGATACAGTTGATCCAGAAATCAACAAGATAGGTCAAGAATTGCAAGATATTCAAGCTCGTATTCAAACAGCTCAACAAGCTGCTCAGGAAGACTTAAATAAAAAAGAAGAAGAATTAATTGCTCCAATCCATAGAAAAGTTGGCGAAGCTGTAAATGCTGTTTCTAAAGAAAAAGGTATGGCTTATGTATTTGATATTTCAAGTACAAATATCCCTTACTTCCAAGGTGGAGAAGATTTAACTGCTGCTGTAAAAACTAAATTAGGTATTTCAGCAACGGCAGCTCCTGCTGCTGCTCCAGCAAGAAAATAAGTTAGTATATAACTTGATATATAAAAAAAGGATCATCTGTATGGATGATCCTTTTTTTATATAAACTCCATTTCAATAAATCAAACGCAATTTTATTTGTAATAGATCGTACAATTCTTCCAAAAAAGCTTTCCCTTAAGTCTAAAGAATAAGATAAACTAAAAATCTCATACTTGATTTTCTTGCATTTACCAGCTAAATTTTGGATATTGCTCTAGAAAAACAAACATATCTACCCTAATGAAAACTTCGTGGTCCCAAAATTGTTCTTTAATAGACAAATGAAAGGTACCCAAGAATGCTTCTTCGTTAATTTGATTTTATTCGCATGAAAAAAAAAGTAATTGAGGATAATCCTAAAAAAGAAAGAAAGGTGACTTCCGGTCCTATTCGTGACAAGGAACGCACTAAGGCTCGAATGATCGCAGCTGTAGGAAAGGTAATTCAGAAAAAAGGATATCACGCGTTGAATGGCCCTAATATTGCTTTGGAATGTGGGCTGAACAAAGCATTAATATGGAATTATTTTGGTGGTCTTGATCAGCTAGTGGAGGCTTATATGGCGCAAAAAGACTTTTGGCAATTAGGAGACAAGGGAGTCTTAGAGCAAATGATCTCGAACCCGAGCTCCATCAATATCTCCTCGCTAGAAGAACTACTTCAATCTCAGTTTAACACCTTTTTAAAAGATAAAACGAAACAAAAAGTCATTCATTGGGGATTAGGCGAGAAGACAAAAGCGTTAAAAAACATCGCTGAAAAAAGAGAAATGCTTGGCGAAGAATTGTTTAAACACATAGACGCTAGGTTCGAAAATTCGGAAAACGACCTTCGAGCGACATTTGCTATTCTGGTGAGTTCCATTTACTATATGAGCCTACAGGCGAAATCTACGGGAAGTACTTTTTTTGGTATCGATATCAATACCGAAGCAGGAAAACAACGCATTGAAAAAACCATACGCAAAATTTTAGAGCAAACCTTCGCTAATGTCCAGCGATAGACTAATCGAGTATATATAGAAAAAACGTCCAAAAAAATAATCATTTTTGGACGTTTTTTTATCAGCCTCCATAATACCTATTTAAAATTTCAATAAAATATTGCTATATCTCCATTTTTGATTTATTTTTACTATGTTAGCATAACAAAATAATATAGTATATTTGTTTATAACCAAGATTCAAACATATGATAGGTCAACTGATATTTGCAGTTTGTTTCGCTGTAGCATTATTCTTTTTTAGCAAAAATGCTCAAGAGATTTATCAGAACATCAAGCTGGGGCGTCCAGCGGATCGTTCGGATAAAGCGGCGGAGCGTTGGAAGATGATGCTGCTTGTCGCCTTTGGACAAAAAAAAATGTTTAAGCGAATTTTTCCTGCAGTCTTGCATTTATTCGTATACCTCGGTTTTGTTATCATCAACATTGAAATGTTGGAAATTATTATAGACGGACTATTCGGCACACATCGTATCTTTTCATTTTTAGGAAGCTTTTATAATTTTTTAATCGGAGCATTCGAATGGCTCGCGCTGAGCGTGCTGCTATCGTGTATCATTTTCTTAATCAGGAGAAATATCGCTAAAGTAGCTCGTCTAAATAGCCTGGAATTGAAAAATTGGCCCAAGACGGATGCAAATATTATTTTAATCACAGAGATTCTTTTAATGTCGGCTTTTTTACTCATGAACGCTTCTGATCTTAAATTGCAGCTCTATGGCTATGCACATTTTACCTCTGTAGGTTCGTTTCCAATAAGCCATTATCTTCTTCCCTACATTCCAGCTTCAACAGATACATTATTTTTGATAGAACGGCTTTGCTGGTGGTTTCATATTCTAGGCGTACTCGCCTTCTTAAATTACCTACCCTATTCTAAACACCTACATATTATTCTGGCTTTTCCAAACACTTATTTTTCGAATCTGAATGCCAAAGGCAAGCTATCAAATATGCCTGCTGTCACCAATGAGGTAAAAGCGATGCTTGATCCTAGTTTCACTCCGCCTTCCACAGATGCAAATGCACGTTTTGGGGCCAAAGATGTACAGGATTTAACCTGGAAGAATTTATTGGATGCGTATACCTGTACGGAATGTGGACGTTGTACATCTTCTTGTCCTGCAAATATGACAGGAAAGCTGCTATCGCCACGAAAAATAATGATGGATACACGGGATCGACTAACCGAAGTAGGCGCCAATATTAAAACAAACGGGAGCTTTCAAGATGACGGGAAATCTTTAATTGATACGTATATCAGCCGGGAAGAATTATGGGCCTGTACGAGCTGTAATGCATGCGTAGAACAGTGCCCCGTCAATATTAATCCCCTTGAAATTATTATTGAACTTCGTCGCTTTGCTATTATGGAAGAATCACAAGCTCCTTCAAGTATTAATAATATGTTTGGAAATATTGAGAACAACGGCGCGCCGTGGAAATATGCACAAATGGATCGCGCTAATTGGACTCAACAAAAATAGTTTTATGATGGACAATGAATTAAAAGTTCCGACAGTCGCTGAACTGTTGGCTAAAGGAGAAACTCCGGATATACTATTTTGGGTTGGCTGTGCTGGCAGTTTTGATGAACGTGCACAAAAAATTACACGCGATATCTGCAAAATATTAGCACATGTTGGTTTAAAATATGCCATTTTAGGTACAGAAGAAACGTGTACCGGAGATCCGGCTAAAAGAAGTGGAAACGAATTTCTATTTCAAATGCAGGCCATGATGAACATCGAAGTACTAAATGGTTATGAAATTAAGAAGATAGTTACTGCCTGTCCCCACTGTTTCAATACATTGAAGAATGAATATCCGTCGCTAGGTGGAAACTATGAGGTCATTCATCATACACAATTGATCCAAAATCTGATCGATGATGGAAAGTTGAAACCAGCTGACAACAATGTATTCAAAGGAAAAAAAATAACCTACCATGACCCGTGCTACCTTGGCCGTGCAAATGAAGTGTATGAAGCACCAAGAAAGGTATTGGAAAGCCTAGATGCCCAGTTGATTGAACTAAAGCGCTGTAAGAGCAACGGGCTCTGTTGTGGAGCAGGGGGCGGTCAGATGTTTAAAGAACCAGAACCAGGTGTAAAAGACATTAATATAGAACGTATTGAAGAAGTCATTGATGCACGGCCTGATGTTCTTGCGGCAGCATGTCCTTTTTGTATGACGATGTTAAAAGATGGAGTAAAGATCAAAGAAAAAGAATCAGCGATAGAAGTGTTAGATATAGCAGAAATTACCGCGCGGGCAAACCACTTGTAAATATATTGCCATACAAATTAAAAGAGGCCCGATCATACGATCGGGCCTTTTGTGTAGGGAGAAGAATATCTCCTTTTCACGATTAAATTAGGGGAATCCCAAAGCCGGTTAAAATATAGGGGATTCCCCCGAATCGAAGATCAGCGCTGTATTTTTGCTGACCAAACGACTCTAACATCTAGCCATAACAAAGATACACCCAATCGGTCGATCAATTGTTGTTCATTTCGTTGAAAATGTTGTTCAAAACTTGCCATTTATAAAAAAAATGATCTGAATGATTAGCTATTCAACTTAGTATTGGATCTTAAAGCTCTTTAATCAGGTCATAATTTCTATAGGGCTATCTGAAACAAAATTCAATTAGGTCACATTTTTCGGATATTTTATAAGTAGGAACGGGCGTTATAAATGTGGGACAGCAACAGCATACTTACTTGCTGGATTAAGCAAAGTACTTTTATACAACTTTTAAAGATTTGTTTGAAAGTCTTTGAACTAAAAATGCCCGAATCAAATGATCGGGCATTTCTTTTAAAAATAGAATCAACGCGCCCCTACAATGATTTACAAGGAGCTATCTAGCATATAATTACCAAACGATTCAATTTAACTTTTTTTTCTAATAGGCTATTGGAAAAAAAAATCTACTTTAGTAACGATTGTTGTCTAAACTTCATCTCTCTCAATCCACTTCTGTACCATTGGTGCCTCGTACTTTTGCATCTTTTCAATCAGCTCCTCAATCGTATCAGCAACCAATAGCATGGCTCTATTTTCCGATTTCAGAAGCCCCTCTTCTACCATGTGATCCACAAATTGAATTAAATGATTATAAAATCCATTAATATTTAACAAACCAACGGGTTTTTTATGTAAACCCAACTGCCCCCACGTTATCATTTCAAAAAGCTCTTCCAACGTACCAAAACCTCCTGGCAGAGCAATAACCCCATCCGCATAATCATTCATAATGCGTTTACGGTCGTGCATGGTATCTACAGTAATCAGTTTTGTTACTCCCGTATGTTCTCTTTCTTTCGAATTTAAAAAGTCAGGAATAACTCCGATTACCTCCCCCTCCTGAGCGAGAGCTCCATTCGCAACAGCACCCATTAAGCCAACGCGTCCACCACCATAAACTAAACGAATACCAGATTTAGCCAAAACCTGACCAACATGGGAAGCCTGTACTTCATAAATTGCCGAATTACCTAAACTGGAAGCACAAAAAACTACAATACTTTTAACTTTATTCATATACAAGTATAGCTAAAAAAACTAGTGGATCAACTTTATTTTTCATATGGTCATACACAAAATTAAAACACCCACATTCCACTCAACTTTGAAATTATGCCTCATGATGATCACCTGATTCGCAAAAATTATCGCCTATTTTAGAACAAAGAAATATAAATGTAAAAAAAACATTTAAAATAAGTAACACATTTAATATCTTTGATTTACCGTTCCTCTTACATAATTGCTAACCAGACAAGCTCATCAGATCTTGTTAAAAACACACGATAATTTCATTCGATATGATTTTAAAAAACAAATTTTTCCACAGCGTTCTTGCATGTTTATTTAGTTTAGCGCTTGACGCCCAAACAACACCCCGATTAAATTATTTCGATTTAAGAGAGATAAGGTTGTTGCCTGGTTTTTTTAAACATGCCGAAGATCTGGATATTAATTATTTATTGGAAATGGATCCAGACCGACTGCTGGCTCCCTTTTTGCGTGAAGCCAGTTTACCATTGAAAAAAGAATCTTATACCAATTGGGAAAATACGGGATTAGATGGACATATCGGCGGGCATTATTTATCCGCTCTAGCATATATGTATGCTGCTACAGGAGATCGTCGTATCAAGGAACGCCTCGATTATATGCTCGACAACTTGAAACGATGTCAGGATGCAAACGGAAATGGGTATATTGGTGGTGTACCTGATGGTCAAGTTATTTGGACGGAAATTCAACAAGGCAAGATCAATGCAGGTAGCTTCAACCTGAATGGGAAATGGGTGCCGCTATACAATATACACAAAACCTATGCGGGTCTAAGGGATGCCTATGTTTTGACCGGAAATGAATCTGCTAAAACTATGCTTATTAAAATGACCGATTGGGCACTAAAGCTGGTTAGTCAGCTTTCAGAAGCCCAAATACAGGATATGCTAAGGAGTGAACATGGTGGCCTAAATGAAACCTTCGCAGATGTCGCTGCTATTACCCAAAATAGAGCTTATCTTGAACTTGCACGCAAGTTCAGCCATAAATCCATTCTCAATCCCCTTTTGCAACGTGAAGACCATTTAACAGGACTTCATGCGAATACACAGATTCCAAAAGTTCTGGGTTTCAAACGTATTGCTGACCTTTCTCATGACGAAAAATGGGCGGAAGCCGTTAGGTATTTTTGGGACAACGTTGTTGAACAGCGTTCCATTTCCATTGGTGGAAATAGCGTGAGTGAACATTTTAATCCGACAGATGATTTTTCAAAGATGATCCACAGCATTGAGGGCCCCGAAACCTGTAATACATACAATATGTTACGCCTCACAAAAATGCTATACCAAACTGATCCGCAGGGCAAATATCTCGACTTTTATGAACGCGCTCTTTACAATCATATTCTATCGACACAACACCCCGAACACGGTGGATTAGTATACTTCACACAGATCCGCCCTGGACATTATCGCGTTTATTCACAGACACAGACAAGTATGTGGTGCTGTGTTGGTTCAGGTATGGAAAATCACGCCAAATATGGTGAAATGATCTATGCCCATCGTAACAATGATTTATATGTCAATCTCTACATTCCTTCACACCTAGACTGGAAGGAGCAAAATATAGAAGTTATTCAAGAAACAAAATTTCCGACAGAAGCGAACACAAGCATACGAATCAATCCAAAAAAGCCGACTTCATTCAGTCTGTTTATTCGTAAACCGGGCTGGTTAAACACTAATCCGAAGGTTTCGATCAATGGTAAGCGCTACGAAAATTTCTATTTGACCAATGAGCATATACACATCAAACGAACATGGCGAAAAGGTGATATTGTTAGCGTAGAATTACCTATGGAGATACATACTGAACAATTGCCCGATAAAGGTAACTATTACAGTATTTTATATGGACCTATTGTTTTGGGAGCTCGCACAGGACAGGAAAACCTCAGCGGACTGCAGGCAGATGATAGCCGAATGGGACACATCGCATCAGGAAAACAAATCCCTTTACGTGATCTTCCAGTCCTTAAGGCTGAGCCTAATAATATTCCAGCTCTTATAAAACCTATAGCATCCAAACCTTTGCATTTTACACTCTCGGATCTCTATATCGGAAAACAAAGTCTTCAAATGGAACTCGAACCATTTTTTGGTATTCATGACTCTCGTTATATGATCTATTGGCCTCAAGCCACAGCGCAAGAATTACAGGAATTACAGGATAAAATGAGTAGAGACGAAATAGAAAGTTTGGCCCTTAATGCCAAAACGGTCGATAAAGTAGTTGCTGGTGAACAGCAACCAGAATCAGATCACTTTTTTCGCGAGGAAGGTAGCAATGCTGGAGCATTCGGCGATACGCGATGGCGAGAGACAAAAAGCTGGTTTAGTTATACGATGAAAATAACACCCGAGACTAAACTAGTAGCAATCAAATTGCTGGCAGATAGCTCACCTCGAATAACTGAAGTTATGATCAATGGTAAAACCATAAGTACATGGGAAGACAAGGATGAGAAAACAATTATTAAAACAATACAAATACCGCTTCCCCAAAATGCTATAGATAAGACGAAAATAGAACTGAAGATTAAGGCTGGGACAGCATCAACAAGTCACAAGATCTTAGAAGTCCGAACACTTCTCCCTGATTAAAGAAAGCTTCCTTTAATCAAGGGAGAAGTGCCAATTATTTGCTATTTCCCTATTAAAACAGCAGCACCTTGGGGCTGTAATGTCAATTTGATTGTTTTAGCATTAGCAAGTCGGATTTGTTTTTGTTCAGATGTCCGCGCTTTATTGTCTTCAATCAGTTGTACCTTATCTGTGGTCAACATGGGTAATGTTACCGAAATAGTTTTTTCCTTACCCCCTGCGTTGATGGCAGCTACATACCACGTATCCGCCTTCCTGCGGGCAAGTATAACGTATCTACCTGGATAACCATCGATAAAAGTAGTCTCATCCCAAAGTGTTGGAACCTGCTTCATAAAATCGATTACATGGGTTGGCATATCCTGTAAGTTATTCGGTGTCAAACCAAAATTTTGAACCGGATTTTGAAATAAAACAGCGGTTGCTATTTGGAAAGTTTCCGTTGTCTTGCGGATAGTACCACCATTATTTTCGCGGTTATGGCGTTTGTTTAACAAAACTGGCCCAAAGTCCATAGCAGCGACCGAGTTGCGAATAAAAGGATGCAATGTTGCGTTAAAAGCTTCCATATCATTTGCATGCTGTGTAAAAATTAAGTTTTCAGAAGCCAATACGGCTTCGCTACCCGCAAAATTCGGGTACATTCGCTCCCACCCTCTCGGTAAAGTACATCCGTGAAATATAACAGTTAATCCATAATCATTAGCATCAGAAAGAATATCCTCGTATAGCTTAAATGTTTCCTGTTTATCACCTCCAAAAAAGTCGACTTTAATGCCTTTAATACCGATTTGTTGCATCCATTGCATCTCCGCCTTACGCGCGATGGATGTATTCATTTTATTTTTAGGTGTTTGTGGTGCATCGTTCCAGTATCCATTTGAGTTGTACCACAAGCAAATACTGACCCCGCGCTCTTTTCCATAATCAACCAGTTGTTTAATTTTCGCGCGACCAATCTTTGTATCCCACCAATTGTCTATTAAAACAAATTCATAACCCATTGCGGATGAAAGGTCTATAAACTTCTTTTGGTCTTCAAAATTAATACTAGCGTCTTGCCATTCCAACCAGCTCCATGTTGCCCGTCCAAACTCGTATTGCTTCGAAGGCTTATACTGAGGCTCGACGACATCGAAAGGAATTGTGGTTTCGACAATAGGTTTTAAATTACTTCCAACAGTTAGTGTTCGCCAAGGTGTATAACCAGGTAATGAAATCGTTGGAGCCGCCCGACCAATCCCATTATTCTCCCCATTTTCTGGAAAAGCTATCTTGTAAAGGCCATCTTTCGTACCCTCACTTAATTTAGATCCACAATACGCACTTGATACGCCAGTTTCTGAGACAAGTACCCATCCGCGATCTCCGACATGAAAGAGCGCTGGGAAAGTGAAGCCCATACCATATTTTGAAGGAAGTCCCAAATGCTGATCTGTTTGATACTCCTCTTCATAACTTGGCTTTGTCTTCATCCAACCGATCATCGGAGGAGCCTGAGCTGTCAAAAATGTCGTTGTAAATATTGGAAATTTAAATCCACTCTCTTCTTTTATCAAGGCGAAGTTGGCCGGTTCCCCCATCTGAGGCACATAGTATCTGAACGCAATATTGTTATTGCTTACTCTAAAAGTAACCTCTATCTGCTGCTTTGAAGGATTCTCTAAGCGGTAAATTAGCTCATTTGCCTGATAGGTGACTTGACTGCGCTTTATTTTTAATTCGTTGTAATTACTGGAGATTTCTGACCTCTTTTCTCCTATAGGACGCAGACTATCAATTAAATTAATCGTACTGCTTTGGAGTCCAAGCGGTGAAGCTTCCAACATAGTCTTTCCACTCAATTCAACTTCATAAAATAGATTGCCATTTCTAAGATTCAGTTTAACGGCAAGAGCGCCATCCGGACTAGATACCGATGTCTGTTGTGCTAAAGCAACGGTGCTGTTCAATGACACTACACACAATAAAATGCACCCCTTCAATGTTGATCGTCTAAAAAGATGCCTATAAATATTATTAAACATAGATTTATTAAATTTTAGGTCTGTTATTATGCTAAAGATAAGCTTTTTATTTATAAATGTATAAGAAACACTTATTATCTAATATATCCTTTTCATACAAACTAATGCCACTAAGACCAACAAATGATTGTTATGAATAGAAATTTTTTCATAACGGCTTTTTCTTATCCTATGGAAAGTTATAAAAAACAAAAAAGCATTATAATTGTAAAGAAGTAGTGACATTTATTTTTCAATCTTAAAACATGTTAACTTATGAATCTAATTATGAACGCGATAGCAATTGCCAGTGTAGCAACTGCTTCCTTAATACCCCCAATAGCTGAACTCCCCTCATTGCTCATTCAGAACCATCAAAGCGTTGCTTTTTTACAAGAAAGACAGACCTTAAAAGATGAGTACATCGGAACCGACTCGCTAGTACAGTACTTTAATCAAACAAGTGCAGAACTTGAAAGACAAGTTGCTGGACTAAGCGAAGCGCAACTTCAGTTTAAGCCCGCATCCGACAAATGGTCTATCAGTCAATGCCTTGAGCATATTATCCGTTCGGAACGGATAATATTTGAAATGGCGAAGAAGGGCCTGGATCAAGATCCCCAACCTGAAAGAAGAAATGAAATCAAATTGACAGATGAGAATCTTAAGAATGCCCTGACTGACCGGAGCCAAAAATATCAAGCGCCCAAGGAACTTCAGCCCGAAGGAATTTATAAAGATGTAAGAACTGCACTCACTGATTTCAATGCAACCCGACAACCCGTGCTTGATTATATTAAAAAGGCTGATGTAGAAGATCTCAGAAATCATGTCAGCGATTCTCCAACTGGTCCCATTGATGGTTACCAAGCTCTAATGTTTATTGCCGGACACTGTGCACGTCATACCAAACAGATCGTAGAAATAAAAGCAGATCCAAACTTTCCTAAAAAATAGAAAATGAAGAAACTGACTTATCAAATTAAGATTAATGCTGCTGTCTCACGCGTTTTTAAAACAATGCTTGATAAAGAAACGTATAAAAAGTGGACAAGTGCTTTCAATCCAAGCTCTGATTTCGAAGGCATATGGGAGGAGGGCGAAAAAATTAATTTCATCGGAATCAATGAGCATGGTGAGAAAGAAGGGATGATCGCTGAGATTGCACAATATATTCCCAATGCATTTGTATCGATCAGGCATTTGGGAATTTTGAATAAGGGCCAAGAAATATTATCGGGCCCCGCTGTCGAGGATTGGGCTGGCGCACTGGAAAACTATTCTTTTTTCGCCGTCGAAGGAAAAACCGAATTGAAAGTGGATGTAGATACGAACGACGACTTCATCGAATACTTTAATCAGGTTTGGCCGAATGCTTTACTCCGCTTGAAGAATCTGAGTGAAATGGAATAAAAAAATATTGCTAACTATCTCCTTTCTATTTTTGTCTCGTTTATTTTTGTTTCTTTACCCTAACGTCAAATATATTGTAATACCGCAACGTGCTGAAGTCTTTAAGACTCATAAAGTCATAGGTAAGAGGATAATTAAAAATATTTTCTGTTTGCTTCTTATATAGAAGCATATCAAGGAGTACTGTTTCGATAGCTTTTGCTCCTGTTGGATATTGAATAAAGCTCCTCTTACCGCCACCACGGTAGTATATCAGTAGCTTACTGCAATCAAGCACTTTAATATCGAATTCATCCAATGGTTTGTTGTCCAATATTTTATCTATGGCTGTATTTAAGCTTGCCCGTGTTGAATCCGTTTCTCCCATCAGAATCGTATGCGTGCCGTAAGTTACTGAGGAGAGTACGTAAGGAGAATAACCTGCCTCGGAAAAAACAGCTACTTCAGCTTCTGGATAAGCATCATGATATTCCATAAAATCGATAAATAGGGTGAGTTTATTGACGTTGCTTACCCGCAGTGTACTATTTGTTTTGTTAATTGTCGTTGAGTCGCCCCTTTTTACAAGCGACAATATTTTTTTTACATCTTTCGAGTTACCGAGATATCCTTGTATTTGGGCATAATCCTCAAACGTACTGGAACTGAATATTATGCTGCTCACCTGTTTCGATTTTTCGAACTTATCTGCATAACTAAGGACATTACTATAACTAGGTTCAAAAAATCCCAAATCGACAGAAGCGTCGTTGTGAGATAAAAAATGGAATTTTACTTTTTTTGCCTTAGATTCCATGCTTTCCAAACGGGGACCTTCTATCGTATCCTTTAGATGCCATATACCACCTAAGTAAACCTGCTCATCGATGTTGTCATCGGCAAAAAGTTCACTCATCGGTAACTGTACTTTCCGAATTTCGTATTTATCCTTTGGAAAAGTAGGTTCATTTTTCGTGGTATCTGTAGGTACCACTACAGGTGGTTCTACTTTAGGCTCGATAGGATCTTTGGTACAGCTAATCCATACAAGCAAGCTGATAAGAAGCAAAAAATTTCTTGTAAACATAATAAAGTTTTAATGGGCTAGTTCTACTATCGGTAATATATAAAACGATATGAATTTATTATCAATAAAATTAAATATAATAACCTAAGATAACACTTATTTTATACAAATCCAAATATGCCCAAACATTATTAAATTTCTGCCAAAATAACAACCTCTTAAATTTCGCATTTACGATAAAGTATTGTGATGTTGCTAGAACAGCTGAAAATTGAAATTGCAGAAGAGGTAACTGATTTTAGGCATAAAAAAAGCAGACAAACTCAATTTAAAGAGTTGTCTGCTAAAGTGCCCAGGAGCAGATTCGAACTGCCACGCCCATACGAGCGCCACCCCCTCAAGATGGTGCGTCTACCAATTTCGCCACCTGGGCTTATGTTGACCTTTGGTATCACAAAAATAAAGAATTTTCAGTCTTTTACAAGTCGAAAATACCTTTTTAAAGCATTATTTTACTAAATTCCTATTGATCAACGTTCTAATTACACCGTCAACAAGCCCAACTCTTGGTACGATGATTTGTTTTAGACGGCCATGCTTCATAATTGTCAGGAAAATTTCACTCGCAGGTATGATTACATCTGCACGATCTTCGTTTAAACCCAATAAAATTATACGCTCCTTTAAAGAAAATGACGATAAATGTTCATATACAGCCTTTAATTTGGCATAGGATAACGGCCTATCCAATTTTTCATTGGATAAGCGCGCAAGCTTATTAATATTACCACCCGTACCAATTCCAATCACCTGCTTATACATATGTGTATTGCTTCGCACCCATTCTTTCAATTCATCCCAGGTTTCGGCCTTGTCCTGATTATCGAGAATTCGTATTGTTCCTAGATTAAAAGACCTTGAGTTGACCAAAATGCCATTCGCGAACAACGACAATTCTGTACTACCACCGCCTACATCAATGTAAAGGTAAACTTTATCCTTTTCCATCTTATTATCCCAATGACTATTGTAAATAATCTCAGCTTCTTTTGCACCTTCTATAATATCGATGTTTATACCGTTTTTCTTTACCTCAGCAACAATATCAGCTCCATTCTTCGCATCACGCATAGCGGAAGTGGCACAGGCTATATAATCTTCCACATGATATACGTCCATCAGTTCACGAAATGCCTTCATTGTTTTTACCAAACTCTCTGCTTTCCGTGGCGATATTTCCTGATGAATAAAAGCATCATCCCCCAAACGAAGCGGAACACGTAGCAGTGTAGTTTTCTTAAAATTATACTGGTCTTTTTGTCCTATAATGTCAGCTATCAAAAGACGAACTGCATTGGAACCTATATCTATTGCGGCGTATCTCACTTTATATATAATTCATTAAATTATGCTAAAATAAACACAGTAATTAAAAACTATGTTATACGAATGTTAAGTTATCATTAATTTAACAAATAACAAACGATTATTGCAGGGAGTTTGATCAGACATGGCCATAAAAAAAGAGTATTCATTTACATGAATACTCCTTCTCAATTTCTTTAGCCTACTGCTTAGTGATGATGCTCTTCAACTTTACCACCGGCTAACGTATAGATTTCTGCCACTTTTTTCAAAGATTCTTCGGAAACATGAATGACATTTTTATTCGTATTGCGCTCCTCATGCGATAATCTTGTATTGATCTCTCCTTGTTTTTCAACCACAAGTGCTAAAAATGCTTTATCGTTGAATGCAGATGTACTGTCTGAACCTATTGACGCTGGGATCTGAAATGCAGGCACACCGCGCTGTGCGTCGCCAACATGCAATTCCTTCGCTAGATTGTCCAATTCTGGTAACACGGCTGCATATGCTTCTTTAATCTTAGCAGCCACATTTTTCACCTCAGCTGAAGTAGATTGTTTTACTGCTACATCGGCAAGATTTACCAGGTAGTTTCCATTTTCGCCAACGAATTTAATCATTGCAAATGCATCACCATCTGCTAACGAAGCATTCGCATATTGACGCTGTCTATCTTCAGCAGTTTGTCCACAAGATGCAAATAATGTACTTGCACAAGCCGCAACAATAAATAACTTATTAATCTTCATATCAATTTTGTTAACTATACAAAAGTAGATAAAATATATGTTCTCCGAAACCCTATCTTTGAAAAGAAAGCAAAATTACGCAACATTTCTTCCCGCATTCACAACGCCAAAGATTGTACGTGCTATTAATTTCGAATAATCGTCACGTTGTGCATCCGTCAGCTGATCCGAATTTAATGCACGAATAGCAAAATGCTGTATAACCAATAACGGCAGCACAATTCCTTCCCGCGCTAAAATAGACTCACGATCCACTGGATAATTCTCCATCAGTTGTGACGTTCCACTAAGTTTCAACAGATATTCTTTGGTGACCTGATATTCGTTGTACAGTGATTTCCAAAAATCACCATAAATAGGATCGTCTTTCATGTAAGCGGTAATGTCAAAATTGGATTTTGTCATCGACATCATACAGTTATCGATCAATGTCTGGAAAAATCCCGAAGAAACATATAATTGCTGCACATCCTTCCAAAGATTATTTTTTTCCGCCCATTGCAGTGCAGTTCCCACCCCATAAAATCCGGGGATATTTTGTTTCAGCTGGCTCCAAGAGGTCACAAAACTAATTGCGCGCAAATCTTCCAACCGCAACTCACGGCCCGAATTACGTTTAACAGGTCTACTTGAAATATTGATCGACGATAACGCTTTTAATGGCGACATGGTCTCCAAATACGGCAAAAATAATTCATTCGTGCGTAGATCCATAAACTTATGGTGACTTAGCTCAGCCAGTTTGTCAATGATTTCTTGTTGATGTTTCGTTAATGTGTCGCCCACACGTTGTTTCAAGTCAGAAATAATTCCGGCGTGCAACAATTGCTCAATATTAAAGCGCGCCGTATCTAAAGACCCGTACTGACTACTGATGGTTTGTCCCTGAATCGTCAACTGAATATGATCATTGGCGATTTCTTTTCCCATAGATGCATAAAAACGCTGTGTTTTTCCTCCACCCCGGGCTGGCGGGCCACCACGACCGTCAAAAAATACCAGATCGACTTCATACTCGCGTGATATTGCCGTGAGTTCGATTTTTGCACGATAGATAGACCAATTGGCCATCAGATACCCACCGTCTTTCGTGCTATCTGAATAGCCCAACATGATTGTCTGCTTATTTCCTCTTCGTTTTAAATGTGCTTTATACTCCTTATTACTGTACAAGGTTTTCATTACATCTGCCGCCCTAGTCAAGTCATCAACAGTCTCGAACAAAGGCACAAAATCTATCGTCAAAGCCTCTTTTTTCCAACCTGACCATAAAAATAGTTGACGAAGTCCCAAGATATCACTGGCCTGTTGGCAATTACTAATAATAAAGCGTTGTGCTGCTCGCTCAGAACCTGAACGCTGGATATCTTTCAATAATTTGATCACTCCGGAAGTATCCTTCGTCAACGCATCCGCATCCTCTCCTACTGTTAAGTCAAGTTCTTTAAATTTTAATGCCTTTTGCTTATCGCTTTCATTCAGCGTTAGGTAATCCAATGGCATCCCGGTCTTCTCTTGGTTGTGCTGGATCAGATAATTGGTAGCCTCACGAAGTATGCGGCTATCTTGTCGGATATCCAATGTGGTGAAAAAACAACCGAAAGTCATCACTTTGCGGAGTAAATCATCAACAATCTCAACGAAAAGACCATTGTGGTATTGCACTAAAACATTTTTGATTGCTTTTAGATTAGTGATAATATTGTCGGTTTCGTCCACAGGATGATCAACTGGATTAAAGCTATTTTCGTAGAACAATGTTTGCAGATTTTCCATATATTCTTCAACCCCACGAAAGGTGATCCGCCGCCTAACGATACGAAAATCCCTGTAATAACATCTAAATAAAATAGTACGTAATAGGGCGGCAACTTTCTTGGTGCTCTCCACACTTACGTTTGGATTACCATCACGGTCACCTCCCGGCCAAAAGCCCAATTCGATCAATTGTTTTACTTCTTCTGTCTCTACATTTAGTTCATCATCAATGAACGACTGAATCTCCGAAGCGACCTTATAAAACACATTTTCCAAAAACCAAGCTAAACTGGCAGCCTCATCTACTGGAGTCGGCTTATTTTTGTTGATGAATGGCGTCTTACCCAATTGCTGCAGTAACAAGTGAATACTATGTATATCATTGGTTTTGATTGCATCAATTAGGTCGTTTATAATGCCTAATACTGGTCCGGGGTAAAACTGGGTAGGATGTGCAGTCAACACGAGACGTACAGAAAAATCCTTCAATTTAGAAACGATCTTACGTCGCATATCATCACTGCCTTCGGCATTCTTAATCAATGCTCCTAAAACGTTTTCATCATCGCCGCGGCCGACCATCTGAAATGAAGAATCTTCTATTGCGTCAAATAAGACGACCTGACGCTCTATATATTGAACAAATCGAAACAACAAATCGATACGTTGCTCTTCCGAAGAAAATTCCTCATGCTGATCGAAGAAACTTTTTATGATCTCATCAGGAGTTAAATGCTGATCGACACCCTTTTCACATTGCTTTGCAAAAAATGGCAATAAAGTTCCGGTATCTTTAACACGCTGAAACGGCAATGTTAAAAACAAACTTTTGAAAAGCTCAAAGCGTGTCAATACCTCGTCCTGAAAGACGGCTTCATTTTTACTTTGCTTCATATTTAAATCTTTGAAAGTGGTCAAGAGAGTTTAGGTGACTCTTGAAATTCTGTAATATCTCTGAAATTACCCTATGCCTCCAAATATAATAATATTATATTTAAACAAATAAAAAAATATAAATTGATCAAAAAAACAATTATATTATTATAAACATACTAACAAACACTTCTGATATTGCTATCCTTAGATCACCAGTAATACTAAAAATTAAGCTTCTTCCTCTGTTAGAGGGCTATAAATGAAATAGCGATTTACCGCGCTCATGGAGTAATATCGAAGAACAATTGTTTTTAATATGAAAAGCAATTTATCTAAGTTTGTACTATACATTATGAAACAGACACAAGAAATAAAAAGTTTTTTCTACAGCCAATATTTTGCTGATGGACTCCGAATCACTATTGGATGTATCGTGCCTGTCCTTATATTTGCTACTTTCGGACAGTTTACCAATGGAACAATCGTTTCCTTGGGCGCCCTTCTAGTGGGCCTTTCCGATACACCGGGAGCCCCCAGCCACAGAAGGAAAGGGATGATTGCGGGAGCAATTTTGACTACACTAACTTTTATTCTGACCAATGTAGTTAATCAAAATGTATATCTACTAGCAATATTTATCGGCATGGCCTGCTTTATATTCGCTATGTTTGCAGTATTCAATAGCAGAGCTGCCAATGTGGGCCTCATGTGTATTCTGATGATGTTGATTCATGTACAGATTCACTACCCCATCGCAGAAGCCATCAATTATTTAGGCTTTTATACATTAGGAGGATTATGGTATATCGCCATCAGTCTTTCCATTACCCAGGTTCGTCCTTACCGGTTGGCTGAACAGGAACTGTCCGAAACGATCCGTTATGTCGCAGATTACATCAGGTTGAAAGCTAATTTTTACGATGCCAAAATCGATAATGACAAAAATTACCTGAAGCTTATTGACAAACAAGTTGAAGTAAACCAGCATCAGGAAAACTTACGGGATGTATTGTTTCAAAGTAAACGATCGATTAAAGATACCACGAAAGTAGGACGCTACCTAACACTCGTTTTCAATGATATCGTCGACCTCTTTGAGCAAAGTATGGCAGCGCATTATGATTATAACGCCATCAGTGAGCGCTTTGGCCCCACGGGAATCTTAGAAGATTTCAAAAATGTGATCTTAAAATACACCAACGAGCTTGACAATTTAGCCTATCAGCTCAATACAAATACACAGCCTAAACCCTTATATGATTTCGACACAGATCTCAGCCGTCTTCATGCTAAGATCGATCAGCTGGATCGAAACCAACAGTACAGCACGTTCGCATTACGCAAAGTATTAATCAATTTGCGCGATCTCGTTCGTCGAATCAGAAATATATACGGCTACTCACATCTACAGCCGGATGATGTCAAACGCAAAGAAATTGATGATGCAAAACGTTTTGTCCAGAGCTCCCCAATCGATTTAAAAAAGTTTCGTGAAAACCTTACTTTAAAATCGACTATATTTCGACATGCCTGCCGGATGGCAATTGTCATGTCGATCACTTATTATGTGTTTGAAGTAACCAATATCACCAACAATGTGTACTGGATCCTGCTCACGATTATGGTGATCTTAAAGCCTGGCTTTGGACTCACAAAAGAGCGAAATATTCAACGGCTTATCGGAACCACAATAGGTGGGCTCATAGGAGCCTTTATACTCTTAACCATTCATGATCCCACTGTGCTATTCGTACTGTTGGTATTCTTTTTTCTAACGGCATACAGCTTGTTCCGAGTTAATTATGTTATTGCCGTACTTTTTATGACACCCTATGTATTGATTATGCTGAGCTTTGTCAGTGCCAATACCTTGGATGTCACAAAAGAAAGAATATTGGATACATTTATAGGTGGTATGATCGCGTTTCTATCCAGCTATGTTATTTTCCCAAATTGGGAAAGCATGCAAGTCAAGGAATCCATGCGTAAGCTACTTATCGCCAACTACAATTACATTGTTCAGGCATTGAAAGAAATTGCAGGTCAAGCACCTTCCGTCACCGATTATAAATTGACCCGCAAGGCTGTCTATGTAGAAACAGCCAATATGGGTTCTACATTCCAACGGATGCTGACGGAACCAAAAAAACGTCAAAAATATACGAAGGAAGTGAATAAATTCGTCATATTCAACCATATTTTGGCTTCTTTCTCGGTGACCTTAATGAACCATCTTGACGAAATGGACAATAATTATATCAATAAGGACCATGTTCGGGCAATCCGAAAAATCTTAAGTTCACTTGAACAATCCATTCAACTGCTACATTCTGAAGATAGTACCAAGGAATTCGTTCCTCTGATCATCGAGATTCCAAATGACCGATTTGCCCATACAAACACCAGTTCAGTAGATGGACAGCTCCTGAACGAGCAATTAGAGTTTTTAGGTAAAATTGCTCAAGATTTACATAAAATTGTTCAGGATCTCCACGCCAAAAGCACAGCAATGTCAGAAAATGATCTGCAAAAGGCTTTAAGCTGATTTATTCTATAAAATTATCGACATTTACATCATGAGTGATAGCATGACACAGTACGACCTGATTATAGTTGGAGGCGGGCCAATTGGCTTAGCTTGTGCCCTAGAAGCGAAAGAATCAAATTTAAATTATCTTATCCTTGAAAAAGGCTGTTTGGTTAATTCTCTTTATAATTATCCCCAGAATATGACTTTTTTCTCTTCCTCCGAAAGATTAGAAATTGGAGATATTCCTTTTGTAACAACCAATCCTAAGCCTAGACGGATGGAGGCTTTGGAGTATTACAGACGCATACAACAAAAGTTCAACCTAGATACACACCTCTTCGAAGAAGTACTTGACATCAAACAGCAAGGATCCGGTTTTTTGGTTACCAGCAATAAAAGGATGTATTTGAGCAAAAAAATCATTATTGCGACCGGCTTTTACGACATTCCGATGTTGCTCAATATTCCGGGCGAAGAACTTCCCAAAGTCAGGCACTATTATGATGACCCGCATTATTATAGCAGTCAAAAGGTAATTGTTGTTGGCGCTAGTAATTCATCTATTGATGCTGCGCTTGAAACTTTTCGAAAAGGAGCTCAAGTATCTTTGGTCATCCGTGGCAGCGCAATCAGTCATCGGGTAAAATACTGGGTAAGACCAGATATTGAAAATCGAATTGCTGCAGGGGAAATTGATGTCTATTATAATAGCTGCTTGACCGAAGTAACACCGACCTCCGCGTATATCCAAACCCCAAATGGTACTATCGAAATCGAAAATGACTTTGTGCTGGCTTTAACGGGCTATCGACCCAATTTTGATTTTTTGAAAAAGATCGGGATTGACATTCCCCTAGAAGCACCTTGTATTCCAAGTCATAATGAAGACACGATGGAAACAAATGTAGCGGGAATCTATCTAGCAGGCGTTGTTTGTGGTGGCTTAAATACCCACCTATGGTTTATTGAAAATTCACGAATACATGCCAAACAGATTATCGGACACATTCTTCAATCAACACTTACTTAGCCTGAAATCGTAAGCCATTCAAGAAGATTTTCATCATTTTCTTTTGTAAACTCAGGATATGATCGAATTCCTCTTTTGTGGGAAATAGCATATTTTTCATATCCTTCAGTATGCCCATACGCATACCGAACAGCGAGTATAAAAGAATTCTGGCCGTTTCATTGATATCTTCAACCTGTATTTCTCCAGCATCAATACCGATCTTCAGAATCTTCTCAATAATTTCAACTTCCCGAAGATAAGATTCTTTAAACACCTGCTCCAATTCGTCGGGGAGTTCTTTCACCATCTTCATGGTATATTCAAACAAATTGTAATATTGATTGATAATTTTGACACGCATATCAATGGAGTACATCATGATTTCCTCGAAGTCGCCTCCCTTCCCTATCACGTCCTCCAGATCTTCGATCATTTTATCAATTACATATTCGAAGACAGCAGAATATAAGCTATTTTTGTCTGGAAAATAGTAGTATAGCAATGCTTTTGAAAAATTGAGATCTTTGGCTATTTCCGACATCGTTGTCTTAGCCATTCCGAAGTGTGCAAAGCGCCTTGTCGCAGCTTCTAGAATTTTGATTCTTTTTACATCTGCATTACCCATTAAACTTATATTTTTTATCGTAAAATAAACGGTTTATACTATCTTTACCGATTATCATGCTAAAGATAGCTGATTTTTTTGAATTTCTGAAAATTAAAGTCAATATGGAGTTAAACGTTCAATCGAATATTTCTTTGAAGCCTTTCAATACGTTTGGAATAGAGGAAAAGGCAAATTTTCTCATTGAAGTGAAGGATAATGAAACATTGACCGAAATTTTTAAAAACAACATTTTCAAAGACAATTTTTTTGTTCTGGGAGCTGGAAGCAATGTTTTGTTCACCAAAGCTTTCGAGGGATATATTATCCGCATGACGAGCAAGGGCATACAGTCAAAAACTGATGGCAACGATGTCTATGTAACAGCGCAAGCTGGAGAAATCTGGAACGACTTCGTCTGGTATTGCATTGAGCATAATTACGCTGGTGTTGAAAACATGGCGCTGATTCCTGGCACTGTAGGCGCCTCCCCCGTTCAAAATATAGGTGCCTATGGGACAGAGTTAATGTATATCTTTCACGAATGCCAGGCTTTTGATACACATACAGGTAGGTTTGTACTATTCCAGAAGGAAGATTGCTGTTTTTCCTATAGGGACAGTATCTTTAAAACAGCACATAAGGGCCGGTTTATTATCACTCAAGTAACCTATAAACTCAGCTTAACCCCTTATCTTAACACAAGTTATGGCGCAATAGAAGCAGAGCTTGATAAAGAAAATATAACCAATCCAACTATTGCCGATATTGCAACCGTTGTCTCCAAAATACGCGTGGAAAAGCTTCCCGACCCCAGTACCGTCGGAAATGCAGGAAGTTTTTTTAAAAATCCCATAGTAACTGAATCATTCTTCGCTACGCTCCAAAAAGAATACCCAACTATTCCGCACTATCCAATGCCCAATAATGAAACAAAATTAGCTGCAGGATGGTTAATCGAACAATGTGGTTGGAAAGGAAAGGAATATGGACAAGCAGGTGTATGGAAAAATCAGGCTCTTGTACTAATAAATAGACAAAGCGCTAGTGGACAGGAAATTTACCAGCTGTCGGAACATATTATAAGCGACGTAGCCAACAAATTTGGCGTTACGCTAGAGCGTGAGGTTAATTTGTTATAAAACCGTTAATTAATTCGCGTAAACTTTTCACAAGTAAAAAGTGACTCCAAAAACCCTCCATAGGGCTACAGAATCACTTTTAGCTAATTTTATTTACTTAAAGTTAGTCTTAAAACTGTCTTATCTGCCTTAAAATAACCTTAAAATTATATTAACAAATTCTATTTTACAATTTTTGGCGCATTATTTGCCTCATACTTAATGAACCTGATTTTATAAACTTACTGTTTTGTAAAAAGAACAGTTATAATTCATTAAGCTATGACTAAGAATGAATTTGACACCATGGTGATTGAGCAATCCGACTCATTAAAACTGTACGCCAGAAATTTTACCAGCGATTACGAAGATGCAAACGATCTCGTTCAGGATACAATTCTGAAAGCTGTAACCTATTTTAAAAATTTTAGAGAAGGTACAAATTTAAAAGGATGGCTGTATACCATCATGAAAAATACATTTATTAATAACTATAGACGTATTGTAAAAACAAACTCCTTTATCACAAAAGATGAGGATATTTCTAATGCAAACCTCCTCTTGTCTGCTTCCGCCAATCAAGGAGAAAGTAAATTTGTGATGCAGGACATTCATGAAGCATTATCAAATCTTTCCGAAGAGTATTACATCCCCTTTACACTTTACTTTGAAGGTTTTAAATATCATGAGATATCTGAACACCTGAATATCCCTATTGGAACAGTAAAGACACGAATACATGTTGCCAGAAAATTAATGAAAAAATCGCTATCGTCGTATAAAGTAGCCTAGTTTTTATATCTTCGCCAACTTAACATCACTAATGGCAGAGGAATTATTAGAATATAGCAAAAGTCAATTAGCTTTACGCAACGGTTGCGACAAACCGCAGATCTGGGTTGCCTACCGTGGCTACATTTATGATGTGGGCAAAAGTAGATTGTGGAAAAATGGAATGCATTATGAGCACTGGGCAGGGCAAGATCTAACTGAGGAGCTTCAAGACGCTCCTCATTCAGAAACTGTATTTTTAAAATTCCAAATTATTGGAAAATTAAAAGATAAATGATGATTATAAATTAAACTGAGATAGCGCTACAAAAGCGTTCAATCGCTTTTGTATGTCCTCTTGAGTGAGATTAACCAAGCGATCTGTTCCAAATTTCTCTACACAAAATGAAGCCAGTGCAGAACCGAAAATCAAGGCGTTCTTCATATTTGTAAAGTTTACGCTTTTTACTTTCGCCAGATATCCAATAAAACCTCCTGCAAAAGAATCACCTGCGCCAGTTGGATCAAACACATCTGCTAATGGAAGCGCCGGAGCAGAAAAGATCTGATTCTCACCGAACAAAAGTGCACCATGCTCACCCTTTTTAATAATTAAATAGCGCGGCCCCATTTCCAAAATAACTTTTGCTGCCTTAACAAGGGAATACTCGCCAGATAGTTGTCTGGCTTCTGAATCATTTATAGCTAAGACATCAACCATCAGAAGAACCTTTCTTAAGTCATCCATCGCAACATTCATCCAGTAGTTCATTGTATCGAGCACAACTAACTTTGGCTTATGTTTAAAGCGCGCCAAGGTGGTTAACTGTATTTGAGGGGTAAGGTTACCCAAGAGAAGATATTCACAATCCTGGTAGCTCTCTGGAATAATTGGATCAAATTCAGCCAATACATTTAAGTCTGTAGCTAAGGTATCGCGGCTATTCATATCATTATGATATCTGCCCGACCAATAAAAAGTTTTACCACCATTTATTACCTGAATGCCCGTTACATCTATACCCCGGTTCTTGATAAGATCAAGATAGTCGTTTCCAAAATCTTCTCCAACAACGCTGACCAACCTGATTTGATCACACAGATAGGATGCCGCCAGACTCGCGAATGTACCGGCACCACCTAGAATTTTGTCAGTTTTACCGAACGGCGTCTCGATAGTATCGAAAGCCACCGTACCAATAATTACTAAACTCATAGTTTTTTTATAAGCATGGTAAACAAAAAAAACCGGCATAAAGCCGGTTTAAATATTGCTCCTGAAGCTGGGCTCGAACCAGCGACCCTCTGATTAACAGTCAGATGCTCTAACCTGCTGAGCTATTCAGGAATTTAATTCCGAGAAATTTCTTTCCCAATGAGTGTACAAAAGTAGTACATTTTAATTTGTTATGCAAATAAAATTATTGCATTGCTGCTCCTGAAGCTGGGCTCGAACCAGCGACCCTCTGATTAACAGTCAGATGCTCTAACCGGCTGAGCTATTCAGGAATAAAAAATTGAATAATATAGATAACTCCGGTTATGTAAGTTACTAACTTGCTCCTGAAGCTGGGCTCGAACCAGCGACCCTCTGATTAACAGTCAGATGCTCTAACCTGCTGAGCTATTCAGGAGTATTTTTCAATTTTTCCGGAGACCCTATTGCGTTTCCGTGATGCAAGTATCGGAAGATTATTAGAATAGTACAAATTTTTTGAGCACATTTTTTACAACTTCCTAAATTCCAATTAGAATAATTTATTTTTATTTTTCCACTCCCCTTTAAAAAACCCCTTTCCCGGTTATAAAACGAACTTTATAGTTCTTTTGCTGACTATGAATAGGGTATATCTATCAATATCAATACCCCCTAAAGCAGTACACCTTTCAAAATAAGCGTAGCCACACTAAAATAAATCAATAAGCCAGTAACATCAACTAAAGTCGATACAAAGGGTGCCGATGAGCTCGCAGGATCAGCTCCCAGCCGTTTCATCACAAAAGGCAACATAGACCCCATCAAAGATCCCCAGAGCACAACACCAACCAAAGACAGCGAAATAACTAATGCAACCAACACCCAATACTCACCATAGCTATGCGCAAAAGACTGCCAGGCCATAATCCGCACAAAACCTAATGTACCCAAAATAAGTCCCAGGAGCAAGCCTGATATAATCTCCCTACGCATCACCCGCCACCAGTCGCCTAGCGTAACTTCCCCCAAAGCCATCGCCTGGATAATCAATGTCGACGCCTGCGAACCACTATTGCCACCACTGGAAATAATAACCGGCATCAATGCAAATAACATAATCGCACTTGCCATTTGCTCTTCAAAATGTTCAATCACTGTCGCTGTCAAAAGTTGCCCAAGAAAAAGTACAATAAGCCAACCGGCTCTCTTCTTCACCAGGTTCTTAATCGATACATCCAAATAGGGCTCATCTAAGGCCTCGGTTCCCCCGATGCGCTGCATATCTTCGGTATACTCCTCGTTGGCAACCCAAAGAATATCATCAACAGTAACAATACCCAACATCACGCCATGTTCATCAACAACAGGCAAGGCCACCCGATTATTCATCCGGAAGATGTTGATTGCCTCCTCCTGCGGGTCATAAGCATTGAGCGATATTAAGCGATGATCGATCAATTCCCCAACCACTGTATCGGGCTCCGCCATCAATACATCTTTGATCCGTATATCATCAACGAGCTTACCCGCACCATCAATCACATACAATACATCTATCGTCTCTGAATCCCTTCCATACCGCCTGATATGACCCAGTATTCGCTCGATACTCCAATGCTCTTTTACGGTGATATAATCAGGCGTCATTAAGCGCCCCACACTATCTTCAGGATATCCCAGTAAAGCCAATGCTTCAACACGATCTTTGGGTGGTAAAAGTAAAATTAGATGCTTTATATCGTCCTTCATTTCAGAAAAAAAAGAAGTCCGATCATCAGGGGGCAATTCGTTAATTAAGGCACTAATTTTCGCTTTAGAAAGCTTCTTAAAAATCCTGTTCTGAGTAGGGAAATCCAGAATACGAAAAACGTTTACTGCGCGATTCAAATTTAATGATTCAATAAATAACGGACCATGTTCGGGCAACTCATCAATCAGCTCTTCTACTTCTGAAATATTTAATTCATTCAAAAATTCTTCCAGCCCAACAAGGTCTTCACTTGCTATTAATTGCTCTATTTGATTCACCTGCATTTCCAGTTCTTCCATATCTCCTATCGATTTAAAAAGCCTACATCTACACAAAATTTATATGTTACAAAAATCGCTTTTTTAAAGTAAATTCTGAATAAAAAAATAAATAATAAAAACCTGCTGTCTGTGGTTGCGATTAGCACAAACAACTCAAGCTATGTTCAATATCTAAATCAAAAAGAAGACATTTTGTCATTAATAAAATTTTGAAGAAAAACGATCTTGCCAACAATTTCCATTGGTTCGAGAGAAAAGATTATGATGAAATCTAACATCTTACTACTAATTCATTTTTTATTATGGAAGAAAACAGAAAGAATCCCGTCACCTCAACAACATTCCCCAAAAAGCAACAATCCATAGTAGCTAAATTTCGACATAAAAAAAAGGCAAATTTTCCAGGTACACTCATGTAATCGCTAATTATTTAAGTATATTCGTCGTATGCTTTAACCTATTTCATATAGTGTTTTTTTTTATAAACGTTCACTATTCGCAGGCACCTGTAAAGAAAAAAAAATAGCAGAAAAAAAAGCAAATTACAAAAATATAAAAACCTATCATTCAGAAATAAAAAAGAATTTAAATGAACTTAAATTTCATATAACAAACCTTAATAAAACTAAAAAAAATAGCAAACACAAAATAAACTAAGATTAATGAGATATAACAAAATAATTACCAGCACATTAATACTGTTATTATTAACAATATATTCACAACAAAGTTGTGCTCAATTTTTTGAAGATAGTCAAGCGCCACTAAGCCAAAAATGGTATCAGATTGAAACGAAGAATTTTCAACTTATTTTCCCAGAGGAAATGAAGAGCAAAGCCCCTACCCTAGCTGAATATGTTAACCGATCGCTACGTACAACTGCTAGAAATTACAAAGTAACACCGCGGAAAATTCCATTCATTATTCATAACACGAATCTACAAACGAATGGATTCGTACAATTGTCTCCTCGTAAATCTGAACTGTACAGCACCGCTGGAGCAGAGCCAGACAATCAGACATGGCTACCCAATTTGATCCTGCATGAGTCAAGACACGTAAGTCAATTTGACAAATTGACAGGTAAACTTCGCGCTCCATTTTTTGAACAATTAGCCCTAGCTTACTATGGACTGACCGTCCCTTCATGGTACTTCGAAGGGGATGCAACGCTTACAGAGACGATATATTCGGAGGGCGGAAGAGGAAGATTACCCGCTTTTGAAATGCCCGTAAAAGCAAACTTTCAATCGAATCACAATTATAGTTTTAACAAATATTTACTCGGATCCTATAAAGATATTGTCCCAAGCTACTATACAATCGGCTACCTGATGACCTCCACTTTAAAGTCAGAATTGCCTTCGGATTATGAAGCCGACTTTTTTTCAGAACTTAACAAGAAACCACTATATCCCTATAATATCAATCGCGTTTTAAAGAAAAAAATAGGTGGAAACAGCGCCTATTTATACCGAAAAACAATAGCAAATTTAAATGCAATATGGACAAAAAAAACAAGCGATTATCACTATCAGAATTATGCAGAAATAAACAAAAAAAGCAACAGCTATTACAACAGTAATTTATTACCAAAAAACAAGAATAGTCTGGTCTATTTTATTAAGGAAAACCCACAAAAGACTAACGCAATTTATACGTACGATGCAGCAAAAAACACAGAAAATAGGCTCGTCAAAACCGGCATACAGTTGACACCACATTTTGACGTAAACAGCAATTACATCCTATGGGATGAGCTTCATAAAGATCCGCGTTTCAATAAACGAACATATAGCATCATTAATATCATGAACCTCAAGACAGGAAAAATTAAACAGATTACCAAGCAATCCAGGTATTATTCCCCTGTTTTTAGCCCGATAGACGAATTCATTGCATGCGTCGAAGTAGATTTATCCAACGACAGCTATCTCACGCTTATAAGCCTCGAAAATAACACTGTCGTCAAACGCATCAAGATAGGCAACGACGAACAGCTCCAACATCCGGCTTTCAACTCCGAAGGAGATAAAATAATTGCGATACGTTTATCGCAATCTGGAACCGCCCTGTGTGAAATTGATCTGAAAAATGATAAAATCACCAACCTAATAACGTGGGGTAATCAGCAATATGAAAGACCACAATACCTTTCAGGTAACAAAATAATAACAAAAGCAAACTTCAATGGTATCGATAATATTTACAGTATCGACCTCTTATCTGGAAAAAAACAGCTTTTGACAAAGGCACAATTTGGCGCATTCAATCCTTTTTACGATAAGAATACAAGGCAATTATTCTTTAACGACTACCAGTACGACGGCTACAAGATCGCCCAGACATCCGTCGATACCGCATTTGATATCGCTACCGAAACGGATTATTTTTCCCACTACTACACCACCGCATTGACCAAAGACAGTGTCAAAAACATTGCTTCAATCCCAGCAGATACCAGTCAGTATAACCAAATCGTCCCCTACAATGGTCTGGGCAGAACATTTAATTTTCATAGTCTTTCGCTAAGCAGTAGCAATTTTGAAAGCTTCGACAATTTTAAACCTGGAGTCTTCTGGTTATCAAACAATATCTTAAACACCACACAAATTGCGCTTGGGTATGAATATGACACCGATATTCGCAAAGGGCTATATTCAGCTGAACTAACCTACAACAAGTACTTCCCAAAATTCTCGCTTCGCTATGAAAACAGAGGGCAAATCGCAGCAGCAAGTATCCCGAATAAACCGGACAGTAGCATCCGTTTCGATTGGCGCGAGCATTATGTATCTTCACAAATCTCAATTCCACTCTCCTTTTACAGAAGAGACTACGTCTATTCTACTGGATTCAACCTGGCAACAGCCTACCTAAGGCGATATGATCTTAGTCGAACAGATGTCAAAAATTTTAATTACGAAACCGCATTTCCATTAACATACCAGCTTTATCTCAATCGCAACGCCCGAATGGCTAAGATGGATCTTTATCCAAGATGGGGACAAAACGTGAGTGTCACCTATCGACATACTCCCTTTGAAAACCACGCAAAAGGTGAAATCCTATCAGCACGAACAATATTCTATCTTCCGGGGTTTAGGAACAATCACGGTTTTCAAATCCGATTGAGTGCTCAAACTGGATCGGGAATTTATCAATATATCAACGATATCCCTTTAGTGAGCGGGTTTAGCTATTACAAATATGAAAAAGTAAAAAATACCGTATTGGTCAACTACCGTTTTCCAATAGCTTATCCTGACCTTGGATTAGGATCAGTGGCTTATATTAAGCGCGTAAAAGGCGGTATGTTCGCCGACTATCAAAATATTCACAAACACCCTGATGTTTCACCAAAAAGCTTCGGCGCATACGTTTCACTTGACTTCAACGCCTTCAGATATCCGCTTCCAGACTTCGAATTCATCGTTAAGGGAACCTATATCAATGACAACTCAACAACGCAACGTATAGTTCCAACATTCAGTCTAAGCTACAGCTACTAAGGGTGGATCGCCCAATTAAAATTGAGTGCCAACGCATAATGATCTGACAAGGGCAACCCCTTTGCATTCGTGAATAGATTGTTTTCTATATTATAGTCCCGGGCGGCAAGACTGAGTTCACTGCTGCTCCTGTAAAGAATCTTATCAATGGATTCGCTCTGATTACATATAGACAACATATGCTGGGGTTTGAACGTGTGGCGGGCCTCTGGCACTAAGCCCCCATTTTCTAGTTCAACCCAGCTATCAACCAAAGCCGTTGAATCCATAAAATCATGCAGATTATCATCACAAAAGCTATAATGTGCATTAAAATCGCCCATCACAAGAATTGACCTACCGCCAGAATGTTCACCGATGTAATCGCGCAACTGATTGAGATTATCGCGACGTGCGCTTGAAGCTTTTCTGCTGTTTTGTGCATTTGCATGAACATTGTAGACGTCCAGCCAGACATCGGGCACAATCTCCACTTGAACAAAAGTAAAGCCCTTGGGTGTTAAAAAATCTGCACCCGTACGTTTCTTCCATGGAATACGGACAACATCAGTCATTGGAAAACGAGACAGTGTATTTAAACCATCACCAAAGGGCACACGACCCTTTGTTTTCGTGCGGAAGGGATGTAAATTTCCGCCTAAATATAAACTTCTATTGTAGTTAAAATCTTCCTGTACATTCACGATATCAAAAGGATTAATCTTCCTTCCAATTTCGGCAATACTCCTGCTTCTACCCGTTATCGCCGACGAAATAATCCCAGGCAATCCCGCGACATTATATGTCAGCACTGAAAAGAAACCGGAACTTATTTTTTCTCTATTCTTATTTTTGTCCATCGATATCTGCATATATAACCTTGTCTGATAAATTTAGCAATTACAATAAAAACTCACGAGTACTGTACAGTTAATTAACGGATAATTGATATAATCTGACATTACATCCATAGTTCAACACGAGCAATAGCGCTATCCTTAAAATACAAAAAGGGACAACGCAATGCTGTCCCTTTCCTGAAAGATTTAATTTATATTAATCTTCGAGTGCCTTTACGCCAGGAAGTACCTTTCCTTCCATGTATTCCAAAAGTGCACCACCGCCTGTGCTGACATAACTTACATCTTCAGTCATACCGAATTTACTTACAGCAGCAGCGGAATCACCGCCACCTATTAAAGAAAAAGCTCCATTCTTCGTTGCTTCCACAACTGCATCAGCCACCGCTTTAGTACCTTTTGCGAAAGTATCAAATTCAAACACACCCATTGGACCGTTCCAAAGAACTGTTTTAGAATTTTTAATGATCGACGCAAAGTTTGCTGCAGAATCCTGACCAATATCTAAGCCTTGCAAATCTGCAGGAATTTGGTCATTTGGCCCATCATATACATTAGCATCGTTGGAAAATGCATCTGCTATCTGCGCATCAGTGGGAATAACTAGGTTTACACCTTTTTCTTTCGCCTTTTGAACAAGCTCATTTGCTAAATCAAGTTTATCCATCTCCACCAATGATTTGCCAATTTCGCCACCTCTAGCTTTAATAAATGTATAGGCCATACCTCCGCCTATCAGGAGATTATCAACTTTATCCAATAGCGCTTCGATCAATTGAATTTTATCTGAAACTTTCGCTCCACCCATAATAGCGGTAAAAGGTCTAACCGGATTATTCAACACCTTCTCCGCATTTCCGACCTCAGCTGCCATCAGATAACCACTATATTTAGCTCCTGGAAAAAATTGAGCAACAATAGCTGTCGAAGCATGAGCTCTGTGGGCTGTACCGAAAGCATCGTTCACATAGATATCACCTAATTTTGACAACTTCTCAGCAAATTCAACATCTCCCTTTTCTTCTTCTTTATAGAAGCGTAGGTTCTCTAGCAACAAAACCTGACCAGCCTGCAAAGCCGCGGCTTTTTCTATTGCTTCTGTACCAATACAATCATTGGCAAACTGAACATCAGTGCCTAGAACCTGTGAAAGATGAGAAACAATATGTTTTAATGAATACTTATCAGTAGGACCATCTTTTGGCCTTCCTAAATGGGACATCAATATCACGCTTCCACCATCTTTCAAAATCTTCTTTATCGTTGGAGCCGCTCCCTGGATACGATTATCATCCGTAATATTGAAATTTTCATCCAAAGGCACGTTGAAATCCACACGTACCAAGGCTTTTTTACCTGCAAAATTTAAATCGTCTACTGTTTTCATTCTGTAACTTTATTGATTTGGGATTAGGTCGTTTTGTCAAACGAACAGCTAAATATAAAAAAAAGCATTTGCTTTCATTAGAAATAATTATTTATTCATGGCAATTCCTAACTTAGATTGAACTTATCAGCACGCAACGTAAGAACTACCCGCATCATTATAAATTGTAATTACCTACACCATACTACGGTTGAGCTTCCTTTACGAATCAATTACTAATGAATCTCAACGCTATAAGGCAATCTCGCCTGTATTCCCGTCTGTGCTGTAGCTTTTTTCATAACATCAAAATAGCGATAGTACTCGCCCATTTGCTCTTTGGCAAGCCAAACTTGAACTTTCTCTTTCGAATTATTCAATATTGAGGTAAAAGGATCTTCTTTCTCCGGATACTGGAACACTTTATAGTTACTCAATTTGGCCTTTTTAGCGGCAGCCTGAATTGCGGCATCCAAGTTACCCAGTCGGTCAACCAATTTATTGTTCACTCCCTGCGCGCCAGTCCAAACTCTTCCCTGTCCAATGCTATCCACATCAGCGATGGATAATTTGCGGCCATCTGCAACAACTTTAGTAAATGTACCATATACTTTATCCACTTCCCGCTGGATGATATCCCTTTCTTCTGCTGTCAACGGCCGATCGAAAGAAGTCATCAAATCAGCAAACTTACCCGTCTTTACACCATCATAATGCACTCCAATTTTATTGTTCATCAGATTTTGGAAATTAGGAATTACACCAAATACACCTATAGATCCTGTAATTGTAGTCGGTTCGGCAAATATCGAATCTGCTGCCGCCGAGATATAATACCCCCCTGATGCAGCTAAATCTCCCATCGATACGATTACAGGTTTCACTTTCTTGGTCAAAACAACCTCCCGCCAGATAATATCCGATGCTAGAGCAGATCCACCAGGAGAATTGACACGCAAAACAACAGCTTTAACAGCATCATCTTCTCTTAATTTCCGTAGTTCACGGGAAAATTTATCACCACCGATTTGACCCGGTCCTGTCCCCTCACCGTCAACAATTTCTCCAGCAGCATAAAGAACTGCGACTTCAGATCCACTCACATCTCCTTTTACCTTCTTATTATAATCCAATAGGGAAACGAACGATATGTCATCTTTTTCCGAAATTTTCAAACGTTTTCGCAAGTCCGATAAAAGTTCGTCTTTATATAGCTTGGCATCCGCAAGCTTATATTTTACCGCATCGTCCGCATCCCGAACTAAATAGTTATTTGCTATCGCCCGCAATGAATCCGAAGAAATTTTTCTGCTTGCTGCTATTTCATCAATAAAAGTAGTATATATACTTCCCAAATAAGAAGTTACCTGCAAACGGTTGGGCTCACTCATTTTATTCAAAAAGTAAGGTTCAACAGCACTCTTAAAGGTACCTACCTTGACAATTTGCATCTCTACACCAACCTTGTCCAGCAAGTCTTTATAAAACATCGTCGAACTTGCCAACCCTTTAAAATCGATTGTACCTTGTGGATTAACATATACCTTATCAGCGATGCTCGCCACATAATAAGCCTTTTGGTCGTAGCCGGCATTATAAGCAACAACAAATTTACCCGTCTTTTTAAAGGCCAAAAGTTCGTCCCTTACTTCCTTTAAACTTGCAAAGCCAACACCGACATGACTCGCATCTAAATAAATACCCTTAATATTTCCATCTGTAGCCGCATACTTGATCCTTGCCAAAATATCATCTAGTCCAATATTTTTGGTCGAATAACCGGGAAGATTGAGACTCCCCAACGGATTGGCTTCACTTCTTTCGGTAATATCATAATCAAAAGACAGGTATAAAACCGAATTGCTTTTAACAACAACTTCCTGATCAGAGGATGCCGAGCTGATAATCGCTCCAATAATTCCCATCAAGACAATAAACAACACAACAAAAGAGATTACAATCCCTGTAATTGTTGCCAGTACATATTTAAAAAATGATTTCATATTTTGTAATTATATCCGATTAATAACAAGCTCTACCAATCGAATGCGCTATTTTCCATTAAAGGTAATGCAATATTTTTTATTCACACAGTCTTTTATTTCATCTATATCATATTTTCTTCCCAACGTGAGCTAACTCGCTAACAGAAATTTGCATAATCAGATGGAATTAACAGGCAAACTTCATCATTAAATCCCTCAAAAGCCTATTTTTGCAATATGAATAAGATATATATCCTATTGGGCACCAATCTAGGGGATCGCTTTCAGCAGCTTAATTTAGCGAGAAAGCAGCTCGAGAAACATGCTGGAGAGCTAATTGAAGCATCGTCAATTTATGAAACTGCTGCCTGGGGAGTTAGAGACCAACCTGCTTTTTTAAATCAGGTTATCTTGGTAGCTTCCGAATTACCACCCTTAGAATGCTTAAAACTAACACAGCATATCGAACAGGAATTAGGACGCGTACGTAAGGAAAAGTGGGGCGAAAGAGTTATTGACATCGACCTACTCTACTTCAACCAAGAAATCATCGACCTACCATCACTTCAGATTCCACACCCCTACATTGCCCAACGTAGGTTCACACTCGAACCCTTAGCGGAAATCGCCCCCGACTATGTTCACCCTGTTTACAAAAAAAATAATGTATATTTATTGGATAAATGCAAAGACGATTTACCTGTAAAGAAAACAAGCAACAATGAACCATCTCGACATTGAACTGATCAGCCTAAACATGTTCGACAATCAAGAATTAATTAAACAATTTGTATCCATGTACCTTATTCAAACACCTGTCGATCTCGATAAACTCCGTCAGGCACTTGCTGAAGGTAACCTGCAGAAAATTGGTGATGCCGCCCATCATATCAAACCGACAATGGACTATATAGGTGCTTTTCATCTGAAAGAAAAGTTGGAAGAATTGGAGAGCCAGGCAAAAAACAAGGAATCTTTAGAGATATTGCGGGCAACTTTCAGTATCATCGATATCGAGATGAAGGAACTCCTTTTTGAATTAGAACAATATGAAAAAACGATCTAAGCCAGATCGTTTTTTTTATTGAAATGCAATGCAGATAAAATGAAATACAAAATAAGAATAATAGGAAGAGCCATAAATTGACCAATCATAAAAAAGATCAAAGTCAAGATCAGAAATATAAACCGATATTTATTTGTTTTCCATTCCATGGAACTAAATTTCATCGAAAACAACCTAATTTCACTCACCAATAGATAACTTGTTAAAAAAACACTACCGATTAAAATTAACGGATTTAAAACAAATTGGGGATAGGTATCAGCAATATACGGAAGTGAGAGCACATAAAATGTATTCATTGGTGTATTGAGGCCGATGAAATCAGAAGTTTGGCGCTCATCCAAATTGAACTTGGCTAAACGCAAAGCCGAGAAGACTGTAATAATAAATCCCAAATAAGGATATAAAGAGCCATCAGGAAATACCTTTGACAATAAAGTAAACATGATTGTTCCAGGTAAAAAGCCAAAACTAACCATATCGGCCAACGAGTCAAGTTCCTTCCCAATCGACGATTTAACATGAAGCAGACGCGCTACCATTCCATCAAAAAAATCAAATATCCCCGACGCAAACACACAGATGGTAACAATTTTAATATTACCTTGTAAGGCCATTAACACAGCGATACACCCACTAAATAAATTTAGACAAGTCAGCAAATTGGGAATATGTTTTTTCATATACAGGATCTACATTATAAAAAAAGCCATCATTTTTTTCAAATGATGGCTAAAATATCAAAATTTGATGGAATTACCCATTCATACTGATCAAAAATTCTTCATTTGATTTAGTTCCACGCAATTGTCCTTGTAAAAATTCCATAGCCTCTGTAGAATTCATATCGGACAAATGGTTACGAAGTACCCAAATGCGTTGCAATGTTTCTTTGTCGGTCAACAAATCATCGCGACGCGTACTGGATGCCGTAATATCGATTGCCGGGAAGATACGTTTGTTTGCCAATTTACGATCCAGCTGTAGTTCCATATTACCCGTACCTTTGAATTCTTCAAAGATAACTTCATCCATTTTAGATCCTGTATCTGTCAATGCCGTAGCTAAAATAGTTAATGAACCACCGTTTTCGATATTCCGGGCAGCACCAAAGAAACGTTTTGGCTTATGTAAAGCGTTAGCGTCCACACCACCTGACAAAATTTTACCAGACGCAGGCGCAACTGTGTTATATGCACGAGCCAATCTCGTGATTGAGTCTAACAAAATAACGACATCGTGTCCGCACTCTACCATACGCTTTGCTTTCTCAAGCACGATATTCGCAATCTTAACATGGCGGTCAGCCGGTTCATCAAATGTAGAAGAGACAACTTCAGCACGAACACTTCTTGCCATATCGGTCACCTCCTCTGGGCGCTCATCGATTAATAAAATAATCAGATAAACTTCCGGATGATTTTTTGCTATAGCATTCGCAACCTCTTTCAACAAGTTTGTTTTACCCGTTTTCGGCTGCGCAACGATTAATCCACGTTGCCCCTTACCGATAGGCGTAAATAAATCCATGATACGCGTAGAATAATTTCCAACGCCCATATCCAAATTTAAACGCTCATCTGGGAACAATGGTGTCAAATAATCAAATGGTACACGATCACGTACCTCTGCAGGATTTTGTCCATTGATAGCCTCTACTCTGACCAAAGGAAAATATTTCTCCCCTTCTTTAGGTGGGCGGATACAGCCTCGTACCGTATCTCCTGTTTTCAAGCCAAATAATTTGATTTGAGATTGTGATACATAAATATCATCAGGGGATGTCAAATAATTGTAATCAGAAGAACGTAAGAAGCCATAACCATCGGGCATGATTTCCAATACCCCTTCATTAACAATTACATTATCGAAATCTGTACTTGAAGAAGTGTTTTCTGCTTTAGGAGTTTGAATGGTTTTCTCAGGTTGGGCGCCTTTATCTGCTGCTGTTGTGTCCGCAGCTGCAACGGTGGGTTCTTCATGCTCAGAAACTTCACGTTTCCTTACCGTTACAGGTTCCGCAGTTTTAATGGTCCGCACACGTTTACGTGTACGTTCAGCATGTTCCTGACTATCTTCCTCTACTTTTGATACTTTTTCAGCTGAAGCTGGAGCGGCTTCCTCTTCTGCGCCAGTATTACTAATTCTTTCGATTAATTCTTGTTTACGCAATTTATCAGCATCTGCGATACCGATCAACTTAGCAATCTCGCGCAATTCTGATACGAGTTTAGCGTTTAATTCGTTAATATCCATTAATGTGTTGTGTATGATTTTTGGATTTTCTTTTTGAGCTTTATTCTGAATTCTGATAACACTTAAGCGAGTTTCCAAGATTAAGTGAGATGAAGAACTTAATGATTTCTTTTAAATCCGAAGCGGATTAAATATTGAGAACCTTGACAAAGAAAAAAACAAATTTTGTTATTTCAAAATATTTCAAAAAAAATATTTACTATTGTAACTAGTAAAACGATTTAACAACATTTTTAGATTGAATTTATATTTTTTTTCATAAGTTCGTACCTTTCAAAATTTAAGTTTTTAGATCCCTTATATGGAACAGCAACAAACTAAAACTAATTACCCCGCGCTTTACACACTAATTATTGTGTTTTTCTTCTGGGGGTTCATTGCCGCAGGGAACAGTGTTTTTATACCATTCTGCAAAAATTACTTTCATTTAGATCAGTTTCAATCGCAGCTGATTGACTTTGCTTTTTATACAGCCTATTATATCGGCGCATTGCTACTGTTTATTTTCAGTTCAATTGGTGGAAAAGACCTGGTTGGAAAATGGGGATATAAAAAGAGTATCGTTTATGGTTTACTTTTCTCAGCTTTAGGTGCTGCAGCCATGATCGTTGCTGTCGAAGTGAACCTCTATGTTGGTATGTTGTTGGGCCTCTTCGTCGTTGCACTGGGTTTTTCATTACAACAGACCGCGGCAAATCCATTCGCAGTTTTGTTGGGTGACCCAAAAACCGGTGCGTCTCGGGTCAACCTCGGAGGTGGTATTAACTCTTTCGGTACAACAATAGGCCCGCTTGTTATCGGATTTTCGTTATTCGGAACATTTGAACCTATTTCAGACTCCGAAATTGCCAACCTTCCGTTAAATAAAGTAGTCTATCTCTATATAGGCGTTGGCCTGTTGTTTATTTTAGCTGCAGCGCTATTTAATTTCAGTAAAAAAGTTCCTGCTGGGATTAGCGACGAGCCAATGGAAAAAGCGAACAAAGCTTTACGTACATTGATTATTATGACTGTTTTGCTCTTCGGTATGTTCACACCCGTTTTCTTAAGCTATAAAAGTGATTTAGCCTTAGAAGTAGAGCAATTACACAAACAAGTTTCGAGTTTAACCGATCCCGTTCAGATCGATCAACTCAAATTACAGATTAAAGAACTTGCCAAACCTCTCGAAACACAGCGTATGCTTTGGTTAGCAGGCGCTTTGGTCGTTGTTATTGGTGGTTTGTTATTCTCTAATAAAAGTGCCCAAAAGAATCCAGAAGGTTGGGGTGCGATGAAATACCCTCAATTGGCTTTAGGTATGCTTGCTTTGTTTATCTATGTTGGTATCGAAGTAGCCATTGGTAGTAACCTTGGCGAATTATTAACCCTGAAAGAATTTGGTCACCTGCAATCATCACAAATTACACCTTATGTATCTATGTACTGGGGGAGTATGATGATCGGCCGATGGGCAGGCGCAATAACCGCGTTTAACTTAACTAAAACCACCAAAAATGGTTTGTTGGTCATAGTTCCACTCGTTGCCTTCTCTATTATTATTGGAGTTAATACACTCGCTGGATTTGAAATGTCACACCTCTATTATTATGTTGTGTGTATTATTCTTCAAATTGTAGCATTCTACCTAAGTAAAGAGAAACCTGCTCGCACATTAATTATTTTCGGATTATTCGGAATTATTGCCATGTTGGTTGGGTTGTTCTCATCGGGTACAATCGCTATCTATGCTTTCTTATCAGGAGGTCTTGCTTGTTCAATTATGTGGTCGTCCATTTTCAGTTTATCTATTGTTGGTTTGGGTAAATACACCGCTCAAGGCTCGGCATTCCTCGTTATGATGATTCTTGGGGGAGGTGTTCTTCCTCCGATCCAAGGAAAATTAGCAGATATTATCGGTATTCACAATTCATATATTCTACCATTGGTCGGATTCTGTTATGTTGTTTTCTTTGCGATCTTTGTGAAGGGAATATTAACAAAACAAGGAATCAACATTGACGAAATAGAGGCTGAAGGAGGACATTAATACCCCTCACTAATTGTAAATAGTACACTATTTAAACAATTTTATTACACAGCTCAAAAACAGGCTTAGCGATATTGTTAAGCCTGTTTTTTTATCTACTGACTTAATGACAAAAATTTATTTTTCGAAAAATCAACGGATAAATTATGATATTTAAAATTAAAAAATGTATTTTCGGGGAATTGATTAATGATTGATTACTCATTTTATAACGATTAAACACAATTAAAACTACTCAATAATGATAATCATTGCTGACGGGGGATCAACAAAAACAAACTGGTGTTTGTTAGACGATTCGAATAAAAAAATCTACTTCAATACAGAAGGATATAATCCTTATTTTGTTGATAGTGAATACATTGTAAACTCCCTAAAAAAAGGACTACCGCAAGATTTGCCTTTTGAAAAAATCTCGGAAGTAAACTATTATGGTGCCGGAGTCCACAACAAGGAAAAAGCACAAATCGTAGTTAATGCCTTGAAAGAAGTATTTACAACAGCCGAAGTTGAAGTAGGACATGATCTTCTTGCGGCAGCAAGAGCATTATTAGGAACTCAAGCCGGATTTGCTGCGATACTAGGAACAGGAACAAACTCCTGCCTTTATGATGGCAAAGAAATCACATTGAACATCGACTCCGGCGCTTATATTTTAGGTGATGAGGGTTCTGGTAGTTATATCGGTAAAAAATTACTAGCAGATTATGTTCGTAATTTAATGCCCAAAGATGTGAAGGAAGTATTCTATAATACGTATAAAATGACAAAAGACGAAATTATGGATGCGGTTTATACCAAGCCTATGCCTAATCGTTTCTGTGCTAGTTTTAGCAAATTTGTTTATGACAATAACGTCAATATCGAATATACGCGCAATATCGTCGATGAAGCTTTTGAAGCTTTTTTCAGAAACCTTGTCAGCAAATACCCGAATTATCAGAGCTATACCTTCAACTGTATAGGTTCAGTAGGCTATAATTTCAGAAATGTATTGGCTGAAAAAGCTGAACAATATGGAATGAAAGTAGGTAAAATCTTACGCTCTCCAATTGACGATTTGGTACAATTTCATATTGATAGAGCGACAGCAACTGCCAAATAAAAGAACACAATCTTTAACATAGTGAAAAGGTATCCAATTTTTATTGGATACCTTTTTTAGTATAGCATACTTCAGTTTCCAACTTCTTTAACGATCAAAATAGTTCATATCTGCTGAGTGCATTAATTTCCAATTAACTATTTAAACCTTTTTACAAGATATTTTAATGATTTAATAACGATAATTTCATAGGTACAAAATAAATGTATCTTTCTTTTGTAAAAGAAGATAAGAGATTTATCGAATAAAATCAGTGTGGTTCAACTCAGGTTGAGTCATCATTCTAAACAGAGATAAATAAAAAATTATTGCAAATGAAAAGAAGCCTTGATATACTTGTAATCTCAGATTTACACTTAGGTACCTACGGCAGTAGAGCAAAAGAACTTTTACTTTACTTGGAGTCAGTATCTCCCAAAATATTGATATTGAACGGCGATATTGTAGACATTTGGCAATTTAAAAAAAGCTACTTTCCGCAAGAACATCTCAAAGTCATCAAAAAAATAATTGACATGAGCTCCTCAGGTACAGAAGTACATTACATCACGGGCAACCACGACGAAATGTTGCGCAAGTTTACAGACCTTAAATTAGGTAATATCAAGCTGAGCAATAAATTACTTCTCTCCCTCAATAACCAAAAAGTGTGGATCTTTCATGGGGATGTTTTTGACGCTTCCATTCATCATTCTAAATGGTTGGCAAAACTGGGTGGGTGGGGTTATGATAAACTTATACAGCTCAATAACATTATTAATTACTGTCTTGACAAAATGGGTAAGGAGAAATTCTCCCTGTCAAAAAAAATTAAAAGCTCTGTTAAAAAGGCAGTAAAATATATATCGGATTTTGAACATACAGCAACCGAGTTAGCCATAGAAAAAAACTACGATTTTGTCATCTGTGGACACATACATCAACCTCAAATCAAAGAAGTCATTACCCGTAAAGGAACCTGTACGTATATGAATTCTGGTGATTGGATTGAAAACCTCAGTAGTTTAGAATATAAAAATGGTGAATGGAAACTGTTCTATTTTGAAGAAAACAAAGAACAAATACTTAAAAACAAAATCATCGATATTCCCCTATTCAGTTTGGAAGATCTTAAAAAAATTGTCATATCCTCATAGATACAAAGGAATTAAATCTGAAAAAGCTGCATCGTAGAAAAAAGCCGAGTTAGCTCGGCTCTTTTGACTTTAAAGCTCAACTGTCGTACCGATTTCAGGTAATGATAGTGATATATCCGCATTTTGGAATTTATCCAACGCTTGTTGCTTATCGATAGTGATTGGCGGAAACGAATCATAATGGATTCCGATCACCCGGGCGCAGTTCACAAATTCAGCCGCTTTGACTGCATCATCCACGTCCATAGTGTAATGCCCTCCTATCGGTAAAAAGGCCCAATCGAGGTTCATTTCAGCCAATAATTTCATTTCCATGGTTAAAGCCGTGTCCCCTGCAAAATAAATTCGTTTGCCCTTCACATTGAAAACAAAACCTACTGGAAACCCTCCGTATCGACCGTCAGGTGTACTATTCGTATGTGCAGCATAGACCATTTTTACCGAACCAAATGGCAGCTGAACAGTTCCACCTAAGTTAAATTCGATGACTTTATCATCGGCAACTCCCTGTCTGCGGACCCAGTCTGCGGTTTCAACAATTGCTAAAACAGTAGCATTACTATTTTTTTGGATCGCAGCCATATCGGCTACGTGATCCTGGTGCCCGTGGCTTAAAAAGATATAATCTGGTTTAATCGAATCGACGTCGATTTCTTTTGCCAATGGATTATAGGTGATAAATGGATCCATAAGTACCTTTATCCCGTCAAAATCAAACTCCACGCAAGATTGTCCGTAATATGTCGCTTTCATGATGGTCACCTTATTGATTAAATAATCCGCCCAGTCCTCCCAACATATCCTTGCTAGCTGCCTGCATTTCAGCCTGGCTGATATTCTCAGCTTGAACAATAGCCTTATTCAAAGCAACCACAAGTAATTCTTCCAATTCTTCCTTATCCGCGTTTGATAAAAATACAGGATCGATGATTACCTCTTTTATCTCTTTATTTGCTGTCGCCACCACACGGATTAATCCACCTTCCGCCTCACCGGAAACAGAAATTGAATCCAGTCTTTTCTTAATTTCCTCTGCCTTTTGTTGGGCCTCAAATAATTTGTCAAACATATTTTATAGCATTTATTTTATGCCAATTTACAAAAATATGTGCATACCTACTATCGCTAATTTACTTTCTAAAGTACTCACCTCTTTTTCTGAAATTGGCTGTCCTTATAGATAGAAAGAACCTTCAGTTCGCTTTCATTGCTCTTGGTGTCTACGAAGTCGTGAAGGTTTTGTATTTTTGTGGTATGCAAAGCAATCAAGAAAAACTTGTCGCCCATATTTTGGACCAGCTGAACCTAAATTCAGCAGCTATTCCAGCGGAAACTTATAACAAATTACTTTCAGTGCAGCCTCAAATCGTGGATATCGATGATATGATCACCTATGTCAAAAGCATCGGCAATAAACTCGATGCTAGTGATAAAACCGATGAATTCATTGAAAAAATTGAAGATGAAACGAATATCCTCATCCATAAACTTAAGTTTATCTCGGCTACTGATAGGCCTAAAGTCTTGGTGGTAGATCAGATTGAACCTCTTGAAATTAACCATTCAGCTTATCTACATGAAGCCATAAAGATTGCAGGTGGTGTTCCAGTGACGACTGAAAGTGAAGCCGACAAAATCATTGTCATTGGCCATGGCGAACAAATGTTTACCCAGCTACCTAAATTGTTGAATACGCCATCGATAACTTCATCCAAAGCTATCGAGCTAGATCAGGTTTTTATGATGACCGATAAACAGTTTGCACAGATTCCAGGATACAATTATCTAAAGGAACTCGAATCATTAGCTGAAATTCTTCAGCCCAAATATTTTGTATACGGTCACGAAGGAAATGATTGGTTACAATTTCAACTAAACTGATAAATCTGAAGTATCGGCACAAAAAAACAGCTCCGATATTGTGAGAGCTGTTTTTCTATTGTTTTAATATTATAGTTATATCTTCTGCAATATTTTAGCTAAATCTTCTACGCAGGACATTGTATAATTTTTCAACGGTATTCGGTTTATCCGCCCACCTATTTTTAATCGCATAATTTGTTTGTAAAAACGCATCCGCTTCCGCATAGCTTGTAAATCTATTTAATAATTCTATTGCCTCGCTATATGCCAAGCTGTAGCCATTAAACAAATCTTTAATAAACAAAAGTTTATCATTTAAGCTTATACCTGTTTTAATATCTGTGAGTTTATCATTACTTCCAGATTGATTTACCTGATAGACTCGATTTTGCACTCCTGCTTGTTTCTGCTGAGAAATGATTTCATTTAAAGTTAATGGTCTAGCAGGAACTTCCTCAACTACAGTGTTGATTTCTTCCTGAATAAGAACTTCCTTGGGCTGTTCAATAATAACTTCTTTGGGTTCTTCAACCACTTCTTTAACAAAGACATTCACTTCTTCCATCGGTGAGGTTGCCTCCTTTTCGACCTGATAAGGTGGCTCAACTACCTGAGACCCTGTTATACTAGAATCTACAGATTCATCAGCAACAGGGATAGATTCCTCCGATTTCAATGGTCCGCTTTCGTAAGTTACCGATCTCTCGCGCTCTTCCACCAAATTCTCGTCTTTTAAGGATTTAAAATCTTGAACCTGCTCCGTTTCCTGAACTACCTTTGCGGGCTGCTCAGCGACAAATTGCTGCGCCGCTGCTCTAATGGTAGAAGGCGGCGTAAAATAATCGTTGAATGCAATCTTCTTACTTTCCAATGCGGCTGAATTTAACGTATGCTTCGATGGATCTTCACAAAGCACAGTTGTTGTCTTGAGTAGCGTTATATAGGCTGCCGCAGCTTGTGCCTTAGCCTCCAATAGGACTAATTCATTAATTTCCGACAAGCCGTCTCGTTCTGACAAGGTCAGATACTGTCCATTTAAATCCTGTAATAAATCACCTATCTTATTAAAAATTTCCTCTTGAGTACCCATAATTATATTTGAAATCACCAATTAATCGTTTATCATACCTACACCCTCAACTAACCTAAAAGTGGAAAACTCAAACCTTTGATTTATAAATATTTGGATTTACATTCACTTTTTTGCTACCCAAATTTAATATTTAATTCTGATATTAGTAGCGTCAAAAACAGAATATAGTAGTAGGTTATTATACGAATATCACCTTATTTGTAGACCGTACGACAAAATTAAATTAATCAAATGCTTTTTTCCGAACATAATTTGGCTTTGCGCCCCGCTCAATATGGTAGCATTGAAATTATCTGTGGTTCCATGTTTTCAGGCAAAACAGAAGAATTGATTCGCAGACTAAAACGAGCGCAGTATGCACGTCTGAATGTTGAAATATTTAAACCATCCGTTGACAAGCGATACGACGAGAAATTAGTCGTTTCACACGATAGTAACAGCATACCATCAACCCCTGTCGATCATTCTTCCGCTATCCTACTTTTAAGTTCATCCACTAAAGTGGTCGGAATCGATGAGGCGCAATTCTTTGATGACGGTTTGACAGAGGTATGTGTCAAATTGGCAAACAGTGGTGTTAGAGTAATTGTGGCAGGACTGGATATGGATTATCAAGGAAAGCCATTTGGGCCAATACCACATCTTATGGCGGTAGCTGAACATGTGACAAAGGTGCACGCGGTGTGCATGCAATGCGGGGCTCCGGCAAATTATTCTTATCGCTTGACCAGTGAAACGGCAACGGTGCTTTTAGGTGAAAAAGAAGCCTACGAACCTCGGTGCAGACATTGTTATTTTAATTTGAGTAATTGATTCAAATAAGCATTCAATAAATATCTGCCAAAAAATATACAAATAAAGTTTGGCATAAAATTTGAAATATTCTCTACAAATAGAAGATTAACGCTTTAATGAGCGACAAAATACTTTTCATAATTTAGGTTTATAATTGGTTAGTTAGCAGCTCCTTGCCCATCAAGGAGCTGCACTTTTTTATGTCCTTATGTAATAGTTAGGGCTGAACGCTATAGTTTATCACCTTCCGTCCAATATTCCCAGTTTGGTCCATCCCTTCAACAATCACTTTATAATTTCCATTTCCGTCTGCATTATAAAATTGAATTGCAGCTTCCCCTGTTTCTGATATGGAGACTTTCGGATTCCAGTAAATAGTAGTTCTCAAATCATTTACAGCCTTTCTCTCTGGAGTATCATATTTAGGAACGTAGAATTTTCTTTCTTTGATGTAGCCCAAAGGATACATATCGATAACATTTGATTTCGGTAACATACTTTCAATCTCACTCAATGACATCCGTGGTTTCTTAGCTTCTACTTTCTTTGTATAGATGGAAACAACACCATTATTCTGATACATTCTGGAGACTGTGCCCAACTCATCGCGCAAGAAAATTTCGATACCTTCGATATCTGCAACATTGATACTATTCAAGCCCGGTTCATCAATAGCCATACCATTGAGAAAGAATTGGACAGGTGTACGCCCACCTGCATTGTAATCGCGGGAAACATAATATTTCAATGTCTGCGGATCATAAGTAATGCCCGTCAACACCGTTTGGAGGCACATCGTCAACACATTACACCCTGTCAAACGATCGGGTTCAATACGATGCTCGGGCATCGATAATCCCGAAATAGAAGGAAAATCTTTATTTGTGATTACTTTTTTTACTACGGCTGTTACTTCGACTTCATCCAACAAGATGGATTTTCGGTATTCTTTTCGGCTATTGGCCAAATAAGGCGCAAAAGCCTGATCTATATTGGGTATAAAATAGCTCTTATATCCGTTGTTCTTATCAATCTCAGGATAAAAGCTCTGATCCATATTAATAACTAAACTTCTGTAATTGTCATTGGACCGGGCATTTACCGTTACTTTGGATGAATCTGGAAAGACCAGATCTTTAAATGTGAATCGTCCATTTTGATCCGTATACACATCCTTTTTAATGTTACGGGAAGGTACCGATAAAAGTAAGCCTCCATTTGGAAAAGGGCGCCCTGTGTTCATCCGAAGGGTACCTGACAATTCTATACCTTGCTCAGGGAGAAAACTAATCTGCGGTAACTTCTCTGAAATAAGTGTTGGATAATCAAATCGACGATAACCCTGTGTCATTAATAACGCATCAAGCGCTTTGTCACGATTGGCATTTTTTTCATCGAAATAGGAATTTGGATTCTCCACATTTCCTTTCAGGTCAGAAGTTAGTAAAAAGTTACTCACGATAGAAAGGTCCGCCTGATCGTTATAGGGAACTTTAGATTCATCGATTACAGATACGGAGTAACTTCCTGGAAATTTCTGTCCGTTGTTGTCCACCGCAAGTTTAAGGTTCACTAATTCTTTGGCCTTATAACTCTGCTTATCACTTGTAACTTGGATATTTAAAAGTTTTTCGCTTTGAACAAATGCCAGACGCTCGCTGATAGGCTTTCCCTCCGGACTCAATAAAGTTACTTGTACAATACCGTTTGGTAAACGTTCTTTCGGAATATTAACCAACGCCGAGGAAGATTTTAGATTCACTTGAGCCCCAAAACAAAGGTGCCCATTGGACTGAACCAAAACATAATAAGATTGACTTTGGTTTTTTGAGAAATTTTCTTCACTGGTCACCACGGCGAACTCCGCATTCGTGGCATCCTGCTTCACAAAAACGACGTTTGCTTTGTCCGTCGCAACAGCCGGCAATTTATATGTGCGTTCTTGCCCGTTGTCAAACTTTATCACAGCTTGATACTTTTCTCCAGCAAGGGGTAACAGCGAAAAATAACCCATTCCAGTTCCAAAGTCCTCAATCTCTGCAACGGACTTGCCCTTTGAATCCAGAATATTGCCTTTAACCTTTAGCCCTTTTCCATCAGATCCAACGGATTTAAATGCGACCTTTTTAGCTAGGCCTGCGATCAGATCACCTCCTTCAGGAAAGAACTGTACGTCGGCATCCCATAAGGCATTTTTGAGTAAGAAAGAACTAGACAGCGGCTTTTCATTTTTGTTTTCCTGAATACTAATTTTCAGTTGTCCCTTTTCTAAATTCGACTTTTCCTTCGCCGACAGATTTATAGTTACTTTCCCCAATCCGTCAGTCTCACCTTTACCCTTATCATACGTTTCCCACCCGGATACAAACTCCCAATTAATTTTTGAATTGATCATCGGTTTTCCCGTTCGATCGCGAAACTGTATAACAGCCTGCGTCTTATTGCCACCAATATTATTTTGAAATTCAATATTCGTAATCAATTTCTTATTGATTACGTCGCCAATGGGAATTACTTTATTAAAGAAGTAAGCATTATCGAAATTAGCCATCCATTTCGTATACCCTCTAAACCGATAATTGTCCTGAACCATAAATTGAGGATCAAGCACAATCTGCCCATTTCCTACCCCTTTATCCAATGGAATCCGAAGAGTCTGGATAAGGGAATCCCGGCTATTCAGCACCTCAACGTATGCTATTTTACTTGGCTCATATTCGGGCAAATTGCGGGATAAATAGGTAGAAAACCAAAGGGTGTCCCCTACAGCATAATATGGCTTATCGAAATGTAAATGTACCTTTTCAACCGGGTACACTTGAAAATATTTCTGAACTCGTTCTACGATCGTATTAATAGGCAGTGTAGGTGCGGTTTGCGCATACGTTGTCCCTATTCTTAATAGTCCTATCGATAAAGTCAATAGTTTTATGTGCTTCATGGAAAGTCTTAGAATAAAAAATGAATAGCTAAATATATTCAATTTTGAGCAAAGACCAACCGCATTGGGCTATTTTTAACATTTATTATCCCTATTCATCGGGTCAATCTCTACGCCCTAAAGATTATTTAAAGCAAGGGAGCCAATAGTCTGCAGATAGAATCTACACCTCGTTTCCAACGACTTCGCTGCATCCAACTTCGAATTGTAATCAGATCTGAAAATTCAATATCAGCCAAAAACTGTGCATTCAGACGGTCACAGAGTGCTTTATCCGAGATAATTCCTGAAATTTCGAAATTGATATAAAAACTCCTGATATCCAGGTTTGTCGTACCAATATAAGCCAGCTTTCCATCAATGCAGACCGTTTTAGCATGGAGAAACCCTTTTTTATAGAGGTAAACATTAACTCCTCTTTCCAGTAGCGGCTTGATAAATGAAAAAGAAGCGTGTTGGACGAAATACGAATCAGACTTGGCCGGCAACATCAAATCCACACGAACACCCGACGAAGCAGCCAACATTAAAGCAGTTGTCAATTGATCGCTTGGAATAAAATATGGAGTACACAACTGTACATACTCTTTAGCTTCATTTATACCGGCAATAATTGCTTCCATATTGAATGGTGCTGGCGATCCGGGATCACTCGCTGTGAACCCTACTCCGCTGGCATCTTCATTGGTTAATGGAAATCGATTTAAATAACCCCGCCCGAGTTCAAAAGATTCCGCTTCTGTCTGATTCCAGCTATTCCAAAACTGTATCTGTAAGGTATTTACTGCTGCGCCGATTACCATCATCGCCGTATCCCGCCAGTAAATCTCATTCTTTCCGTTATTGATATATCGATCCGAAATATTGATCCCACCAACAAAGCCGATCTTGCCATCTATAACCACGATCTTACGGTGATTTCTGTAGTTACTATTTGCCAAAGAGCTAAAAGTAACAGGAAGAAAGGCTTGAAATTCAAAATTAGGTTTATTCCGTCGCAAATATTTAATTACAGCGGGCGCACCAAAACTGTCTAATATTAGACGCACAGTGACACCATTTTTTGCTTTTTCTTCTAAAATATGCAAAATTTCACAGCCTATTTCATCCATTTCCCAAATGTAATATTCCATATGGATGGAATGCTCGGCTGCTTTAAGCCGGTCGATAAGCACAGGAAACTTTTCTTCCCCATTGATAAATAGCGTCACCTCGTTATTCAGGGAAAAGGTAGATATTTTTTGGTTTTTGAGGTATCGAAACACCATAGCTAAACTTCCGATACGCTCATTTAACGTATCAATATGTTCCTCCATAATTTCGGATTCCTTACGCCAAGCATCCAATAGCTTTTTAGACTGCTCACGGTATACCCGTTTCATTCTTTTGACCTTTTTAAATTTTTGTCCAAAGAAATAGTAACTAAGTAAACCAATGCCGGGCAAAAACACAATGACCATAATCCAGGCAATAGTCTTGGATGGATTACGGTTTTCGATCAATATGGTCCCAATTACACCAATGTAAAGAATCAGTAAAGGGATCCAATAATATTGTAATATTATTTGTAAGATATGATGAAGTACCTCCATTTTGTATGTTAAGGGTTTGACCAAATATAATATTTAGTACCGACATATTGTTGTCGTTAAACACAGTTTATTGCACCCTCAACATGAATAAATGGACTTAAATAGGGAATATCTAAATTGGCACCACGAAGTACAAACCATATTCCCAACAAGAAATATAGAAAAGGTACCCACTTTGAAAATCCAATTTTGAAGGATTTGGAAAAATTTCCAAGAAAAGAAAAGAGAAACAACAACGGTATAGTTCCCAAACCAAAACATAACATAAAGAAAAAACTTTGGAGTGGACTATCCGCATTGATGGAAGACATGAGTGCCATATAGACCATGCCACAGGGTAATAATCCATTCAACACACCAGCTATAAAGCTACCCCCTGGCTTATACAACCACTTAGACAACAACCGTACAATAGGCTGCACAGCTTTGGTCTGCCAGCTGGCAATCGTTTTGTTATGCTTACCGACTAGCTGAAACAAAGCAATTCCTATTAGTATAATGCCTGTGGCCCAGCTCAAGCTGCGCTGCCAACCTTGAATTTGTGCAAATGTCCCTATCGTACCGAGTAACAGCCCCAAACAACCATAGGTCAGTACCCTACCGGATTGATATAATATTTTATTTAGGAAAACTGTCCAACCCAACCCCTGTCTCCCTTCTATGGCAAAAATCAGTGGACCACACATTACCGCACAATGTATACTGCCAAACAATCCCATGAAAAAAGCAAAATAAGTATAGCTCATTTCCCTAAACTAAAATAAAATATGCTCTTCAAACAGAAAATCTTTACCCGCACTTTTCCAGTCAATATAGAGGTTCCACATTCCTTTATCGAACGTGGAGATTGGAAGGGTATAGAGATTACCTGTCGTCTGAAACGGTAATTCTCTATCCAATCGATTGTCAGAAGGCTTTCGAAAAACCAATTTCCCTTTGTTTTCTTTGGATACAAAATGAATATACAAGGTGTCTTTCCTGATTTCGACAGTCGGAGATTCCTTCATAGTCAATACATTCTGCTTTTTATCGTACGCTTGGTCATAATTCAGTCCCTGTTCGTAGTAATCATCTTCCTCCAGACTATCCGAGTCATGGCTTACCATATAGACACCTGCTCCGACTATGCACAACATAAATACCGCCAAGGTTAAAAAAATTTTTGTACCCCAATTCATTGTTTTTCATTTTAATTCATACCGGGAGGCGCTATAAAAGTAGTTTTTAAACTTTCCACTTTCTTATCACCCGAATAGATCGCTAATTTTACATTACTTTTATAAGTCTCCACGTCTTTATTCGCTATAATGAGAAAAAAACTCATAGTTGCGTGCCCATCTTTATCTAATTTTTGGATAGGGTTAACCAGCTGAATCTTTAAACGAGGATCATCGCAGACCAGCTTGAAAGGCATTTCTTTGCCAGACTTATTGATCAATTCCAAAGAATACAAGTTGCTTATTGTTTTATCGTCACGAAGCTGGTAAGTACTTCCCTTTGCACGGAGTAACCTTCCATCCACCTGAGAACGATTGAACAATAGAAAACAAAAGACAGTCATTAGAGCGACCAGCACGATGGAGTAAGCTATCGTTCTCGTATTGTTTTTTTTCTTGAGCGTACCCTCGATCTCGCCCATTGGATAAAAGCCAATTAACTTTTTAGGCTTTCCGATTTTGTCCATGACAGCATCACAGGCGTCGATACATGCCGTACAACTTACGCATTCCAATTGCAAGCCTTTTCGAATATCGATTCCTGTAGGACATACATGGACACAGAGCTTGCAGTCCACACAATCACCCTGAGGTGTCATGACATCCTTTTGATGTTTTCCTCTAGGTTCTCCACGTCTATGATCATAAGCAACGGTAATACTCTGATCATCCAAGAGTACTCCTTGCAATCGTCCGTATGGGCAGATTGCTATACATACAATTTCTCTAACATATGCAAAGACACCATAGAAAACTAATGTAAATATTGTGATTGAGATAAGACCACCAATATGTTGATCCAGCGGATCAGTGATAATCTTTAACAAAGCATCGACACCGATAATGTAAGATAGAAAGATATTGGAGATGAAAAACGATATGATCAAAAAAATGCTATGTTTCAACAATTTCTTAAACTGCTTTTGATCCGTATTCGGACCTGCATCCAATTTTTTTTGCTGTTGCCAATCACCTTCAATCCAATACTCGATCCTTCTAAATATCAATTCCATAAAAATGGTCTGAGGGCAAGTCCACCCACACCATACCCGTCCAAAGACAACAGTAAACAAAACCACACATACCATCACGATCAACATGCCAAATACGAATATGTAAAGATCTTGCGGATAGAAAAGATTTCCTAAGATGGAGAATTTCCGGTCAATAATGTTAAACATTAAAAACGGTTCGCCATTTATTTTGATAAAAGGAGCGACAAATAAGAACAGTAGCAGTGAATATCCAACCCACTGTCTCTTTTTGTAAAGTTGTCCCTGCGGTTTCTTGGCATAAATCCATTGTCTCTTTTTTGACTTAGATCGACCATTATTGGCATTATTCAATACTACTGTACTCATTGTCATTTCGATTTATTAGTCCGCTTTTTTTTCTGTTTCAGCTTGATCTGTTTTACCTTCTTCTGCTGATTTATCTCCACTTGCTGCCTGCCCACTACCATAGTTAACCTCTTCACCTTGCGGAGCTTTTGGATTAGCAGGGTTAGTATCCCTTAATGTGACAATATAACTCGCAACCTGGGCAATTTGAGCAGGGCTCAAAGTTTGTTCCCAAGGCACCATTCCTTTATCAGGAACGCCATATTTAATGGTTTTGAAGATATCTTTTATTTCACCACCATGTAACCAAAACTTATCGGTCAAGTTCGGTCCGATACCACCTTCACCGCTTCCACCGTGGCATGCCACGCAGTTTGCCGTAAAGATAGCTTTCCCATCGGCGGCCAATTCCGGCTGAAACTCCACGCTACTTTCATCTACGTTACTCGCTGAAGCTGTCAGATAAGCCTGACGTTCTTTCTCAGCAATGACCATTTCATGTTCATATTCCTGATCTTGGTTCATTCCTATACCAGAAACCTGATAAACGAATAAGTAAACAAGACCAAAAAAGATTGTTCCGTAAAAGAGGAAATTAAACCATATTGGAATCGGATTATCTAATTCGCGAATACCGTCATACTCATGGTCTATGACAATATCTTTCTCTTCTGAAATCGGTCTGATCCCCATGATCTTGTTCCATGACCTTTTCATCCAACCCTTGTTTGCTGCCTTCTTGAGTTTTTCCTCGTTGGCCAATTCAGGCATGGTAATCTTAATAATGGATTTCATCGCACGATTGACCATCAATGCCGAAGCGAGGAGAGCCAGCATCACAACAATCAATACGATAATTAAGATATCTGTGTATAAATTATCTGTACCAAATCCTATCGTAGATTGAACAACTTCTGCGGTAGCCGGTGCAGTATCCAATAATAAACTCATATATTATAGACTTTCAGGTGAATGATTCAGTTCCTTTTCTGTTTCGTCTTCTTCCAAAGGCAATTCCTTCATGTAAGTAACATAGTCTCTTTTCATGCGGAACAACATAATTGCTACTGAGATGAAGAAAATCAAGAAGATCCAAAGTGATGCGATTAAATAAAGCTCACTGCCGTTTAGATTTGTTATTTGCTTAAACATCGCTTTATTGATTTGCGTTAATAGTATTATCAGCTACCTTCGGCGCTGCTTTTATATCTGTTCCAAGTCGCTGCAAGTATGCAATTACGGCTACAATCTCACGATCAGCTAGCACATTCACTTGATTTTGTTTCAGATCATCAGCAATTTTTTGCGCTTGCTTAGTAAGATCCTGTTCAGCATGTTCAATTTCAGCATCGGTATATGGAATACCCAATTTGCGCAATGCTTTCATTTTATCCTGCAGAATAGAATTGTCCAATTTCTGATCGATCAGCCATGGATAAGTTGGCATGATACTTCCAGGAGAAGTAATTGTTGGATCCATCAAGTGGTCAAAGTGCCATTTGTTCGGATATTTCCCTCCGATCCGGTGCAGATCCGGTCCAGTCCGCTTCGAGCCCCATAAAAACGGTGTATCGTACACAAACTCACCAGCTTTACTGTATTCACCATATCGCGCTGTTTCTGACCTAAACGGACGGATCGTCTGTGTATGACAATTCACGCAGCCTTCTCTAACATACAGATCCCGTCCTTGCAATTCCAATGCTGTGTAAGGTTTCACACTAGCAATTGTGGGAACGTTCTTAGAAATTGTAAACGTCGGTACCATCTCGACCATACCTCCGATAAGGATGGCAATTAGCGCTAACACCATAAATAAAATTGGCTTACGTTCAAGGCGACGGTGTTGAGACTGTTCGTTTACCTGAACCGGCAATAATGCAGGGGCTTCCGCTGGTTCATTGGCCAGAAGCTTTCCGCCTTTCATCGTTTTGATCAAGTTGAACGTCATCAAGAACACACCAGACAGATAAAGAGCCCCACCTAACGCACGCATCATGTGCATCGGCAGAATTTCTAATGTCGTCGCAAGGAAGTTCGGATATTTCAAAACGCCCTCTGGTGTGAATTCTTTCCACATCAAACCTTGCACTACAGCTGCCCAATACATTGGGATTGCATAGAACAAAATACCCAGTGTACCAATCCAGAAGTGAGTTGATGCCAGTTTTTTAGAGTAGAGTTCTGTTTTATAAATACGAGGGATCAACCAGTACAAAATTCCGAATGTCATAAATCCGTTCCATCCCAATGCCCCCACGTGTACGTGTGCTACAATCCAATCGGTAAAGTGAGCAATTGCATTAACTTGTTTCAAGGATAACATAGGTCCCTCGAAAGTTGCCATCCCATAACAGGTAAGTGCCACGACCATGAATTTTAACATAGGCTCTGTACGTACCTTATCCCAGGCACCTCGTAAGGTCAACAAGCCATTGATCATACCGCCCCAACTCGGAGCAATCAACATAATGGAAAATACAACCCCTAAAGACTGTACCCAACCAGGTAGCGCCGTATAGAGCAAATGGTGAGGACCTGCCCAGATATAAATAAAGATTAAAGACCAAAAGTGAAGAATACTTAACTTGTAAGAGTAAACTGGACGGTTGGCCATCTTAGGAAGGAAATAATACATCATTCCCAAATAAGGAGTTGTCAAGAAAAAAGCAACTGCATTGTGACCATACCACCATTGTACCAGCGCATCCTGTACACCTTTGTACACATAGTAACTTTTCCAGCCCGCTACAGGCAATTGAATGGAGTTGACAATGTGCAAAACAGCGACCGTAACAAATGTGGCGATATAAAACCAAACTGCGACATACATATGACGTTCGCGTCGTTTGATAATAGTACCGAACATATTGATACCAAATACAACCCAAATAAGGGTAATAGCGATATCAATAGGCCATTCCATTTCGGCATACTCATGGCTTGAAGTAAGACCGAGTGGGAGTGTAATAGCCGAGGCAACAATAATTAATTGCCAACCCCAAAAATGGAGCTTACTCAAAGCATCACTGAACATTCTTGCTTTAAGCACCCGCTGTAAGGAGTAATAAACTCCCATAAAAATACCATTCCCTACGAAAGCAAAAATCACCGCATTGGTATGTACAGGACGTACACGGCCAAATGTTGTAAATTGCAATCCAAAGTTCATCTGAGGCCAAACAAGCTGAGTCGCCACAAGCAATCCTATGGTCATACCAACTATCCCCCAAATAATGGTAGCGATTCCGAAATTTCTGACAATCTTATTGTCGTAATTAAATTGCTCTAACTGCATTACTTAAATTGTTGATTCTGCTTCAAAAGTAAGCAGCATTTTATGACAATCTAATGATGCACAATGCGTACAAAAGTGATGTGCATCACTTTTAGCTCAATCTCGGTTTTCCCTTCGTAAACACAATTTGCTACTGAATATAAATAAGTTATCAGAAATAAAATTTGGTGAATCGGCGTTCCTATAATTAATTGTGAAGTCAAAAGTGATCTCCATCACTTTTCTCAGTATCTTTCAATATAAGTTGACCTATTATTACAATCGAAAAGGTTGTCGTTACCTTACGACAATCCTCTGCCTTAGTTATAAAATAGCCACTATCGATACAATTGCTCATTTGGCCTGAGATTGATCAAGATACTTCGATGAAGATGCATTATGCAACTGAGGTTGTTGCCAGTCGCGGAACAGCTACGGATAGACCAGCCTCAACATCTTTTAGCGGCAGCAGACAAATCGAAGTAATAAAGCAATTATGAAATGCAAACGATTGTCCAATAGTAATGTTGCAGGATAGCGGCAGTTTCGGAGCAGCTGCCGCTGGACCGGGCTCTCCGACGTTCCTGTACTGCGATAACCATAGGCGAAGGATAGGCAATAGCCTCTACATGGAAATACGGAAGTATGTATAAAAACGAAAGAAGCCCTTGACT
>DLST01000009.1 GCA_002500745.1 Sphingobacterium sp. UBA7855
GTATTTCCATGTAGAGGCTATGGCCTATCCTTCGCCTATCGGTCATCGCAGCACAGGACCGTCGGAGAGCCCAGTCCATCGGTAGCTGCTCCGAAGCCGCCGCTATCCTGCAACATCATTATTGGACAATCGTTTGCATTCCATAATTGCTTTATTACTTCGATTTGTCTGCTGCCGCTAAAAGATGTTGAGGCTGGTCCAGCGGAGGCTATCCATCTGCCATGTACTTTTTCCCATCCTTACTCGCTGCGTGACCAATCCCTATCCTATTTCTATTTGCTATCATTCGTATTTGTGCCAGATATTAACTAATTTAGTGCTTATTGCATTTTATTATGATGAAAATAAAACAGATATCGATATTCATTTTTTTGATCTTGTTCTTTCTAAAGCATGATCGACTAATTGCGCAGAATAAATCTCTAGACGACGGCGTCTTACGCATTTTGGCCATTGGTAATAGCTTTTCCGAAGATGCTATTGAACAAAATTTATATGAATTAGCGAAAGCAGGAAAGAAAAAGATAGTGATCGGAAATCTCTATATTGGCGGAGCTCCTTTGAGTTTACATGTAAGGAATGCAAAAGATGATAAGCCTGCTTACCGCTATCGCAAAATCAATATTGATGGAAAAATGTCTGAGAAAGCAAATGAACGCTTATCTGAGGCGTTAATAGATGAAGCCTGGGATTATATCAGCTTTCAGCAAGCAAGTCCACTATCGGGTGATTATGATTCCTATGCGAAAGATCTTCCCCTTTTGTATGAGTACGTAACGAAGCATGTTGCATTTCCTGAGACAAGATATATATTGCATCAGACTTGGGCATATCAAAATGGGGCATCTCACGAAGGTTTTGTCCGTTATAACCGTAGTCAGGATATTATGTATAAGGCGATTGCCCGTACTTCTCGAGAGGTCTTTAACTGGGGGAATTTTGATCTATTAGTGCCGTGCGGCACAGCGATCCAAAATGCACGCTCAAGTTTTATCGGAGATCATTTTACACGCGATGGTTATCATCTAAATTTAGATTACGGACGTTTTACTGCGGCTTGTACCTGGTATGAATCTTTGTTCCATGAAAGTGTGTTGAGTAATACATTTTTACCCCTCAAAGTAACCTATGTGGAGGGAACTATTGCGCGGGCTGCTGCACATAAGGCAGTGGAAACTCCTTATGGAGTAACTGTATTAAAGGATTTTCAATTAGTCAATTAATATTTATATGAGTATTAAAAAGAGTTATTTGATCGAATTGGATCAAGAAACCAAAAACACAAGACGTATTTTAGATCGTATACCGGATGATAAATTGGATTGGCGTCCGCACGATAAATCAATGCGCTTGGGTGAGCTGGCTTCTCACGTGGTTGGACTACACAACTGGGTACACCAGGCAATACCAAAAGATGTATTCGATTTCAGAGTGGATTATCAACCTATTAAAGTGTCCTCTGTAGAAGAATTAAAAGAAATCTTAACAATGGGATTGGAAAATAATAAGGCCGCAATTGAAGGTATTCAAGAGGAAGACTGGTTTAAAGAGTGGGGGTTACAATCTGGAGATTATGTTATTGCACGTTTACCCCGAGCCGGAGCGATACGTTTTATTGTTAATAACCATATAATACATCATCGTGGTCAGTTAACGGTATATTTACGATTGTTGGATATTGCTGTACCTGGCTTATATGGACCATCGGCAGATGAAGCAATGCCGATATAGTGTGTATCGTCGCCAATTAAGAAAAAGAAAGGGAATCAAATTTTTGATTCCCTTTCTTTTATATGCTTTATCAGCTAGTTATTTAGCCAATTCTTCAGCGATTGCTTTTCCGATTTCAGCTGGAGACTCAACAACACGAATGCCACACTCACGCATAATTTTCATTTTTGCAGCTGCTGTGTCGTCTGCACCACCTACAATTGCACCAGCGTGTCCCATACGACGTCCTGGAGGCGCTGTTTGGCCTGCGATAAATCCAACAACAGGTTTAGTACCATGTTCTTTGATCCAATGAGCAGCTTCAGCTTCCATTCCACCACCGATTTCACCAATCATGATGATAGCTTCAGTTTCAGGATCATTCATCAATAATTCAACAGCTTCTTTTGTTGTTGTACCGATAATAGGGTCGCCACCAATTCCGATTGCAGTTGTAATTCCTAATCCCGCTTTTACCGTTTGATCTACAGCTTCGTAAGTCAAAGTTCCCGACTTAGAAACAACACCTACATTACCTTTTTTGAAGATAAATCCTGGCATGATACCGATTTTAGCTTCGTCTGCAGTGATAATACCTGGACAGTTAGGACCGATTAAACGAGAGTTTTTGTCGCTTAAATAAGATTTAACTTGGATCATATCCTTTGTCGGGATACCTTCTGTGATACAAACAATCACTTCAATACCTGCAGCGGCAGCTTCCATGATCGCATCCGCAGCAAATGCTGGAGGTACAAAGATAATAGAAACATTAGCTCCTGTAGCGTCTACTGCATCTTGAACAGTATTGAATACAGGACGGTCTAAGTGTTGTTGACCACCTTTACCAGGAGTAACACCACCAACTACATTTGTTCCGTACTCAATCATTTGAGTAGCATGGTAAGTACCTTCGTTTCCAGTGAAACCTTGAACGATTACTTTTGAATCTTTATTAACTAATACACTCATTTCTTCTTTAAATTTTGCACACAAATCTACTATTTTGCTTTCTAAAATGGAAGCAATGTGAATAGGAATGTGACCTTTATTGATAAATTTTTAAATGGAATTGCGTTTTTGGATAAAATCCCAAAGAATAATGCCAATTGCGACAGATACATTGAAGGAGTGTTTCGTTCCGTATTGCGGTATTTCGATACAGGTATCAATTTTTCTCATGACCTCTTCATCCACCCCATTGACTTCATTTCCAAAAATCAATGCATATTTTTGGTGATTTTCGGGTTTGAAATCATGTAGCATAACACTGTTATCTGCTTGCTCAATGGCAACAATGACATAGCCTTCTGACCGAAGCTGATCGACGACAGCTGCAGTATCCTGATGATATTCCCAAGCGACCGATTGGGTTGCTCCTAAGGCTGTCTTTTCGATTTCGCGATGGGGAGGCGTTCCGGTGATGCCACACAAGTATATTTTTTCAATAGCAAACCCATCTGCTGTACGAAAGGCCGAGCCTACATTATGCATGCTCCGTACATTGTCCATAATGATTGCGATTGGAGTTTTTTCTTGTTTTTTAAACGATTCAACATCTGTACGTTGAAGTTCATCCATCGATAATTTTTGCATGCTGCAAATATACTAAACCTAAAAAATAAAATAGATTTTGAATATTGAAAATAAGGTGTTATTTTTGCAGTCCGAATTACAAGAAAAAAATTGAATAAAAATTAGCTAAAAAAAATGGCAAATCATAAATCAGCGATCAAAAGAATTAGAGCAAACGCTACTAAACGTTTAAGAAACCGTTACCAAGCAAAAACTACACGTAACGCAATCAAAAAATTACGTCATACTACTTCTGCGGAAGAAGCAAAAACATTGTTACCACGCGTAATTTCTATGCTTGATCGTTTGGCAAAGAAAAATGTGATCCACAAGAAAAAAGCTTCAAACAACAAATCTAAGTTAACTAAATTTGTTAACGGTTTAGCGTAAGCTTTTTGTATAGATATTGAGGGGTACAGCTCGCTGTATCCCTTTTCTTTATGTTATATACTTTGGATTTCTCTTTCCAAGCGAATTGTAAATAAAAAAGCATCGATATTCGATGCTTTTTTACGTTTAATCCTTTCTTGCAAACCTTATTGGTGCAAATTGGGTAGCAATTCGGCAATAACCTTTTTCAATTTGTTTGGATCTTTCATATAAGGTTCTAAATCGTAAAGCTCTACCTTTTTGAAGTCAATCGGATGACTTTCACTTTGAAGTGAAATGGTACCTTTAGTCAATAGCTGACCATCTTTTTTTACGTTTGGGTCAAAATCGCTTACGTTTCCGCCACCAATTTGGGGCTTAGTATACTGTAAGACTACTTTATCTTCAAGAATATGCTGTACTAAAGAGTCGCCCAGCACTAGGAAATCCGCAGTTACCCATTGGTCCCCGGCATAAGTTTTGGATGTTGAGCTGATGCAATGTGGCGTGAATAATTTGTTGTTCATAACAACGTTGGTACCTGGGGTACACAAATTACTTGTGGTCCGTTCATCTTTGCCATTTCCGCCCAACAGCTGTCCTTCAATTGATATTGGAAAGTCCTGATCTACGCCCATGGTTTTTGGATCTTGTCCATGTAACATGGCTCCACTATTACGCCAGGCCCAGCCTTCACCACCATTCGCCTGTTCACCAACAAATCGGTAAGTGACACGTAATAGATAAGCAGAGAATTCTTTATTATAGAACAGGTGGCCATACTGAAAATTGAAATTATCATAGCCATCATATCTCACCTTAAGTAATCCGTCTTCTACGCGAAATGTATTTTTATAATTATCCCCAACTTTGTGATTTCTAATCTTAGGGGTCCAGTTCTTTAAGTCTTTCCCATTAAATAATTGAATGGGTTTGGGTTTCTTGTCTTGAGCGTTGGCAAATAGATTAGTGCTAAGCAATAGAATTCCAGCACTATAAATGATATGTTTGAATTTCATCCTGAATTAGGTTTATTGACCTAAATTAGGTAAACATTTTTATATAAGCAATTCTTTTTGTTTGACATATTCGCTGGGACGGATACCGACAACCTTATTGAATGTGTTACTAAATGTGGGTAAGCTATTATACCCCACTTTGAGTGCAACTTCATTTACACTCAATTTTTCGTCCAAAAGCAGCTTAAGTGCCGTCAGCATTCTGAGGATTGTGTAATACTGGATAAAAGACATATTTAATTCTTTTTGAAACAATCTGGCTAATGTGCGTTCGCTAATGTTAAATAATCCTGCAAGCTTTTTAAAGTTGACATTTTCCGTTATATTTTCTTCTAGGTAAGTGACTATATCCTTTAATTTTTGGTGACTGGGATAGGGCAGGGCTAATGGAAGTTCATGCAGGGATAACTCTGGAAGGATAAGTTTAAATGCAGTAGCAATGCTGTATTTAGGCTCTTCAACTGGAAATATATTGCCGTTCCAGCGGTTAGTGAACATGATAAGCTCTATCAAAAGATCATTTACAGGATAAATTCCCATCTTGCTGTAAAATGGAGCATCATTATTGGCTTTTGGAAAGTATAAATTACGCATAACGACCTCTGGTGTGCTCGGATGAATACTATGCTTTATACCGGCAGGAATCCATAAATAATGACGCGCTGGTAAGAAATATGACTTTTTCTCTGTTTTGATAAAAACCACACCGCCTTCGGTATATAGAAATTGATCCTTATCGTGGCGATGCTCGGAAATATATTGCTCTGCTATAATAGCGTGATGACAATAAATGCTATCTTCAAATGAGTCTACTTCCGTCATGTAATAACGGTTGACATATTTTGCATCTGTCGTAATATCTTGTGTATTCATTTTAAACTATCATCCTATTTGACAAAGGTAAGACTTTTTTACTAGACGGCACCTTTTACTTACTAAAGGTGAGTGTGCACTTACAGTAAAACGGTTTTTCTCTATCTTGAAAGTTAGTATTTACTTACTCTAATTTTTAGGTATTATGGGTAAGTTATTTATTTACAGTATGATATAAATTATAAATGTAGGTGATGTAAACTATTTTTTTGCTATGATTTGTTGTATATTTTTGATCTTTAGCTAATTGCGTATTCTTAGTCGCGTTTGAATAATTTTGTGTCACATGACAATAAATATAGCGCTGGAAAAAATGCTAAAATTGTTTGGTGTAAAGCTCTATGATATATATTAAATAGCTTTCAATTTCTTAAGTTTACAATAACTGAATAAAATAAAATTATAACACTATGGCTTACGAAAGAATAAAAGTTCAAAGCTTACATGATAAAGTAATTACAGGGGAGGAAGCCGCTCAATTATTTCAAAATGGAATGGTGGTTGGATCTAGTGGTTTTACGAAGGCTGGAGATAGCAAGGTTGTATTACCGGCATTAGCTGAACGAGCCAAGGTGGATCCATTGAAAATAACCTTGATCACAGGGGCTTCTTTAGGGCATGGAACTGACGGTAAATTGGCCGAGGCGGGAGCACTATCCAAGCGCATGCCTTTCCAGGTAGATCGTATTCTCCGTAATAAAATAAATACTGGAGATGTATTGTTTATTGATCAACATCTAAGCGAAACAGCAGAATTGCTGCACAATAAGAATTTACCTCAAGTAGACATTGCCGTTCTCGAAGTTGCAGCAATTGAATCTGACGGAAGTATTGTTCCAACGACTTCTGTGGGCAATTCAGCGACTTTTGCTGCTTTGGCTAAGCAGGTTATTTTGGAGATAAATACAGCGATCCCGATGAGCATCAAGGGGATACATGATATTTACCAGGCAGAGGATTATCCACGGCGTAATGTTATTCCAATCGTCGCTCCTGAAAATAAAATTGGGCGTAAAACTATTCCTTTGGACCCAAGCAAGGTGGTGGGGATTGTTTTTACGAATGAATTGGATAGCCCTGCTGATATTGCTGAACCCGATATCAAAACAACAGCCATAGCCAAGCATATTTTAAACTTTTTTGAAAATGAAGTGGAACTTGGCCATTTGTCAGAGAGTTTAATGCCGCTTCAAGCGGGTATTGGAAAAGTTGCCAATGCTGTTTTGACGGGATTTATACATAGTAAGTTTCGAAATTTAACCATGTTTTCTGAGGTCTTGCAAGATAGTACATTCGACCTTATCGATGCCGGAAAACTTGATTTTGCTTCGGCTTCTTCAATAACAGTCTCGGAAGAATGTTATTCAAGAGTGTTTGATCATTTGGATCGATACCGTGATAAAATTGTGTTACGCCCGCAAAATATCTCCAATACTCCTGGATTGATCAAACGTTTGGGGATTATAGCGATCAATACTGCCATTGAGTTTGATATTTATGGAAATGTAAATTCTACCCATACTTCGGGTACTAATATTATGAATGGTATTGGAGGATCGGGCGATTTTGCGCGAAATGCTTATTTGAGCATCTTTGTCACTCAGGCAGCCTCTAAGGGCGATGCAATATCTCATATTGTTCCAATGGTTTCCCATGTAGATCACACGGAGCATGATGTAGATATATTAGTGACAGATTTTGGTTTGGCCGATTTACGTGGTTTAGCGCCTCGCGAACGTGCAAAAGTTATTATTGACAATTGCGTACACCCCGATTATAAGGAGCAGCTTTTAGATTACTATAACCGAGCTTGTGAAAGGGGGGGGCATACTCCGCATTTATTAGAAGAAGCTTTTAGCTGGCATATTCATCTCCGTGAAAAAGGTACTATGAAAAAGCATAAGTAGCGCTCTTCCAATTGAAGTATCACGTATTTTACCACCGATTATAATCCGATTTTGATCACTTAATTGCAGCGATTAAAATCATTAGGTCGCAATGGTGGTAACGATATCGTTGAGAATTACATGAACGATGGATTGAACAGTTTGGAAAGCAGGAATAATAGGAAAATGCCGTTAAATTAGTTGTTTTAACGGCATTTTTACGTTACATTTCCTTTAAACTCACCTCTTTCTTTTCACCATCTTTTTCGATGGTAATACGTTTTTCGATATTAGCCTTATCGACATAGGATGATCTTGCCGTACCATAATTTGTGGTGGAACCTGTATAGCCCCAATAATTGTAATAATTAGTATAACCTGATACGTATGAATAGTTGTAAGAATTGGTGAAATCGAAGCTTGCCATGATCACGTAACTACCAGGCATCAGATCTGTAAATTCGAAATGTCCTTCATCGTCGTATACCTTTGCTTTTTTAACGGCATAACCGAAATCAGGATCTAATGGCACTTCCTGAACCTTCTTCTGTTTTCGTATCTTTTTATTGACTTCCAGCCATTCTTCGTAATAAGGAGAGTTGGCGAAGAGTGCGATTTCTGTACCTTTGGGAGCATACTGCTTTTTTGCGGTATTGACGAGACCACCAAGTTTTTTTCCAGAGCTAGACCTTGCGTAAGCCGTCCCGATGATAACACTATTCCCTTGGGCTATCTGCTGGGCAGCTTGTTCTTTGTTGAATCTATTTTTAATAGGTTGATAGTCCAGCTCTTCGTTTACTGTAATTTCCCATTTTCCGTTACCCATGGACATCTCACGTTGCCATAACCGTCGATCTTTCTTATCGACAACGTAATTGTAGATGGCACCGGTACTCTCTTCCAAAAGTGTAACTAGCCAACTGTCGTGCTTGCCCGTTTTGGGGGAACCATAACTGTAGCTTTTTACTTCCTTGATTGTGTAGTCTTCAACGAAAATGTCTGAATTACTATTGTAGTAGAATTGTGGGATGCGCGCTTTATAACCGAGATCTAAAGGGAGTGTTAAAATCAGGTGATCCATCCAATTAAAATCTACAAATGGCTGAGTCGGATTTAAGCTAATCTTTTTATCTTTTTTAGTTTTCTTCGAATAATAATTACCTGTAATTGTTTCGCCAAAGCTGAGGTTTAGTTTTGTTTCCTTTCCGTCGCTGGAATAGCTTATAGGTTTAAGCGTTTTTGCATCGGCAACAGTGGTTCGCATCGATGTCCATGCATTATCCTTTGGAATATAGGTATTGGTTAAAGTCAGCTGATTATTAGCGGCGATAATGTTGTAGGTCAATGACCCTTGTTTATCCCAGTTGTTATCTTTGACATAATAGACAGTGTACAGCGATTTTTCTGGTTTAATATAGTTGGTGTTGATATCTCGACTCCCCGGTGTGACGGTTTTCTGACAAACGCCAACAGCAGGAAGTAAACCTACACTTAAAACAAAGGCATATATTTTCATATCTGTGATCATATTGTTAATGAAAAGCAAGCTGTTTTCTTATTCGATTTATGTATCTAAGGTAATAAAAAACTTTTTGATTTTTTGTCACTGTCGATTCATTCAATGACTTACTTTTGCGCGGATTTTAGGGAATATAGTCATGCCAACGATTTATCGCTTAGTGTTGTTCTAATTTTAAAGGAATTGCTTTTTGTAAAATTGATATTCCGTTATTGGCGTATTTTTTATTGTTGCATAAGTGTAAGATATAGTATATGGAGAAACAACAAATCACGACGAAAAAAATAGAAGAATGGATTGCGGAGGGCTATGACATTCTTCAGGATGGAGAGTTAATTAAAGTTGAAGGTGATATACCCGAATTTTTGAAGCAAGTCTCGGAAGATACAGCGGATACAGCACCTAAAACTTATTTATTGAAAGAGCTACTAACTTGGCCGGAGGAAGAGCTCAAAAAAATATAAATAAGGTTAAACGGTGCGTTATTTTGAGTTTCTTGGTGTTTTGCGTTCCTTGAAAACCAATTGAATATGTGTTATATTGCTAAAAACCGTGAATTAGCGTGATAGAATACCTGACCAGTAGTAGATTTGACCGGTTTAAAATCGGAATTATTTATTATATTTAGGTAACCTAGTTAATTCGATATGTCATATCCTATTCCTGAAAATTTGAAAGGTCTTTCTGCAAGCGAGGTTGCGGCTGCTCGATATCAATATGGTTGGAATCAATTGAGCGAAAACCATAAAAGTACCTGGTTTGAACTACTTGTTGGCATTTTGAAGGAGCCGATGTTGATTCTTTTGATCGTTATCTCCATGATTTATATGCTTGTAGGGAATTATGGAGAGGCGGTATTTATGTTTGCTGCTATTGTTGCAGTCACAACAATTTCGTTTTATCAAGATAACCGAAGTAAGAGGGCTTTAGAGGAATTAGAAAAGCTAAATGAACCATTAAGTACTGTCATTCGTGATGGTAAGGTTATTGAAATCCCGACTCATGAGATTGTTGTAGGGGATCTTTGTATTACCGAAGAAGGACGTATTATAAACGCAGACGGCCATATTTTACATAGTAACGATTTTTCTGTTAATGAATCTTCTTTGACAGGAGAGAGCTTTTCCGTATTTAAGGATAATAAATCCGAAGATAACATGGTGTATGGCGGAACCGTTACAGTTTCTGGCCTTGCAGTATTTGAAGTTACAAAAATTGGCAAAGCGACGCGTGTTGGAAAGATAGGCGAGTCTATAAGCAGCATCAAAGAAGAGATTTCACCATTGCAGTTGCAAATTCAAAAGTTTGTAAAAGCAATGGCCGTTATTGGTATCGTAATTTTTTTGTTTGTATGTGTATATAGTTTTATTAAGAGTGGCAATTTTGTTGCAAGCTTACTAAATGGGCTTACTTTGGCTATGTCAGTACTACCTGAAGAGATTCCTGTTGCATTCACCACATTTATGGCACTGGGTGCTTGGAAACTTATGCGTCAAGGAATTATAATCAAAAGAAGCAGTATTGTTGAGACGTTGGGTAGCACCACAGTAATTTGTACGGATAAGACGGGAACCATTACCCAAAATTCAATGCAGTTAAAATACCTGTATAACTACGCTAGTGATTCCTCGTATAAACAAGAAGAGTTTGGCGATCCAGTGCTGAGTGAACTTATCGATTACACTATGTGGAGTAGTGAGCCTGTGCCCTTTGATCCGATGGAAATTACATTGCATAACATATACGAAAAAACGCAGCATCCGGACCTTAGAAATGGATTCAGGCTATTTCATGAATATCCCCTGGAAGGCAAGCCGCCGATGATGACCCATCTTTTCGAAAATGGCCATAGAGAAAGGATTATTGCGGCTAAGGGCGCTCCTGAAGCTATTCTAAGCGTTTCAAGGCTTCCCGAACATGAGAAGAATAAAATTAGAGGTATTGTTAAATCCTATGGAGAGCAGGGGTTTCGTCTATTGGGCGTGGGCAAGGCGAACTTCGAAGGCGATAATTTTCCTAAAAGGCAACAGGATTTTGCGTTTGAATTTTTAGGACTGACCGTGTTTTATGATCCACCTAAGAAAGATATTGATAAAGTCTTCGAGCATATCTATGCGGCGGGGATTAAAGTTAAAGTAATAACTGGTGATAATGCTGATACCACGAAGGCAATAGCGGCTCAGGCTGGAATTATTAGCTCAGCTCCGCCAGTCAATGGCAGCGAAATAGTGAGCCGGTCGGAAGATGAAATGATCGCATTAGCGGAGCAGACAACCTTATTTACGAGAATGTTCCCAGATGCTAAATTGGCCGTTGTAAATGTCCTGAAAAAGAAGGGTGAAGTCGTTGCTATGCTTGGCGATGGCGTCAATGACGGACCGGCGTTGAAAGCCGCTCATATCGGAGTGGCTATGGGGGATAAAGGTACTGAAATTGCAAAATCATCTGCAGCATTAATTATCACGAATGATGATTTAGAAAAGTTGACCATCGGTATAGCCGCCGGAAGAAGAATTTACGCAAACATCAAGAAGGCCGTTCAGTATATCATTTCTATTCATATCCCCATTATTTTAACCGTATCGCTCCCATTGTTTTTGGGTTGGGTATTTCCGCAGATTTTTAGCCCCGTTCATGTGATTTTTCTTGAGTTAGTGATGGGGCCTACTTGTTCGATTGTCTATGAAAACGAACCTATTGAAAAGGACACCATGAAACGCCCTCCCAGGGCGATGAGCGATACCTTTCTGAGTATCAAGGAGCTTGGTATAAGCATTGTTCAAGGGATTGTCATTACGATAGGCATTCTATTTATTTACCAACTTGCTGTTCAGCAGGGTAATACGGAAGAGAAAACCAGAGCAATGGTGTTTTCAACTTTAATATTTGCGAATATTTTTCTGAGTTATGCAAACAGATCTTTCCACTATAGTATCCTAGAAAGTTTTAAAAATCGAAATTTGTTGTTGTTGGGAATTTCGATCGCTGTGCTCTTATTTTTGGCTGCGATACTATATGTAGCACCCGTGGCCGACTTTTTTAACGTAACAGCGCTGAACGGATATGAATTAGGCATAACCTTCGCCGTTGCCGCTGTATCTGTACTATGGTTCGAGGTTTATAAAATGTTCAGAAGAATAGCCCATCAAAAAGTCGAGCGTAAATGAACGTAAATATAATTTTGGCATCGAAAAGAAGGCTTAATCAAATTGGGAATATTACTGAATAAATTTTGAAGTGATTCCTCTCTTTTTGACATAGAAATTCAGCGCTCGCCCTGCTTCAGTTGGGCGATCTGTACTCAATATATCGGCACCTCGGTCAATAAATCCTGCATAAACTTGAATACCTTTTTTGTCTGCTTGTTTGTCCAAATTACCAAGTGTGCCCAGTATACACATGATACCGTGATCGTGAAGTATCTTTGTCAACTGAGGCTCCGCTTCTCGCGTTCCTACAAAGGCTAATAGTCGATTGTCTGGAATATCTTTTTCATTAAGCCTGGCAAGATCGTTCAAGGTATTAATAGAAGCCGAAATCATTAAGTCGCCAGCGAGACTATGGACTTTGGCTGCTTGGTTAGCGCTGTAGGTAATGATGACCACACTAGATTCTGCGCGTTGCTTACGAATAGCATGAATAACAACTTCATAAGGAACATCATTTTTTATATCTAAGGTGAAAATTGCCTTATCTTTTCCCCAAGATAGCGCTTCTTCCAGCGTTGGGATCTGATATGGTGTTATTTTTTTATTATTATCCAATAGACGTAGCTGCTTGAGTTCCGACAAGGTGCTGGCGCTTACAGGTCCTCTGCCCGTCGTTGTACGGTTTAACGTATTGTCATGCATTAATACCAATGCTGAATCTTTGCTCATGCGTACGTCACACTCGATAATGACTGGCTGCAGGCTCGCATTATAAGAAAATGTTTCGATAGCATTCTCGGGGTATCCAGATGTCGGGCCGCCGCGATGCAAACTGACCAAAGGATAGCGATTATCGTCGTAGGTCAAAAACTGATACAGATCCTCCACATTTTGGAGCTGTATACGTTTGCCCACTGGCAAGCCATCCGTATTGGCTCCATGCTGAAAGCAACTGCTTAATACCAGACAGATCGATAAGAGGAAATAGTGGGCGATACGAGAATTCATTGTTTATTTATTGTGCTCAATAATCAGATCGGCCAGTTCTTCGACACTGGTATTTAATTGATCGATTGTTAAGTGGGCCTGTGTATAATGAGGCTCTCTTTCGATCAGTTTTTCTTCAATAAATATGCGGAGTTCTTCAGGTGATTTTCCGATCAGAATTGGTCTTTTGTGAAGTTTTGACTGCGAAAGCCTGTCAAATAGTGCTTTGGGAGACATTTGTAAATACACGGCATAACCATTTGCCTTAATCCAATCCATATTGTCGAAGAAACAAGGTGCACCGCCCCCTGTTGAGATTACAGCGGCTCTCTCCGCAAATTTACGCAATTGCTCGCGTTCCAACGCTCGAAATGCATCTTCGCCATATTGGGCGAAATATTCAGTAATACTCATACCGATTTGCTTGACGATCTCCTCATCTGTATCTATAAATGGCAGTGCTAATTTACTGGCAAGTTTTTTACCAAGTGTAGTTTTTCCACTTCCCATATAACCAATCAAAAATATAGGTTTAGGCATAGGTATTATTTGTCTTTACTTAGAAATTCATCTTCTATTGATTTGGCATCCGGGAAATTATTATAATGCCATTTTCCGATTACGTTTCCTCCTTTTAAGAGTAGTACGCCCGGATTTGCTCTGACCATACTTTTTAAAGGAACTAGATCGGCGTAGAATATCTCCGCGATTAATTGCATTTTATCACTCAGATATTGAGCATCTTTCGATGCTGACGCGGTTAATAAGACGACACGGAGTCCGTTATAATCTTTTGTTAATTGGATAGCTGCTTGATTGATCTTTTGAATGGCATCAATATTGGCCGTCGATAGATCTTTTGCAACGATAATAAGATTGTAGTAAGGATTAGCAATGATTTCTTGTGTGTGATCAGCTCCGTCTGCATCAGTGATTAAAAGATCTGGAATAGGAATATCATACCCCTTTTTGACTAATTTACTCTCAGGTTCACCTATAATTTCCCATGATTCATCTTCCCATAGTTTATCAGCCATATAAGTTTTGTCGTTGACCTTTTTAGTTTCGCCTGTCTTTCTATTTTTCATGGTATAGATTTGCTCAAACAGATCACCTTGTTTGCCTTCTGGCAATACCATTAACGAAGGTAAATTATTGCCAACCTTATAGGGTAAAAAATCAATAAATGGGAGATAGTTTACTGTATAAATGCCGATACCTAAGGAGATAACCGCTGTAATTAGTGTAGCAACAAACTGATTGCCTGATCCCTTGATAATAGATCGCAACTGTTTTCGGTTAAAAAATATTACTAGAATCAACGCTAGCAGCACGAGGTCTTTGGAAAATGATTGCCAAGGCGTGAGCGGGATTGCATCTCCAAAGCAGCCACAGGATGTCACAACCTCAAAAAAAGCCGAATAGAAGGTTAAAAAGGTGAAAAATAGGATCAGCAGGAGTAGCCCCCAAGCAACTGTATTGGCATACACCCCCAGTAACAATAGTGCTCCTAATAAAATTTCAAAACCACAGATCACGACAGCGATTGCGGTAGCATACTCATTAAAAGCTGTGAGATGAAACACCTCAAAGTATTCCTGGAGCTTATAGCCAAACCCTGTCGGGTCATTGGCTTTTATAAAACCTGAGAATATGAATAGAAGTCCGGTAAAAATTCGGCAAAACCCTAATAGGTAATTTGTTTTGTTGCGCTGCTGTGTCAATGTCATAATCCGGTTATTGTTGTGCTATCCCTAATTTAATCAATGCAAAAACTGCGTAATTGAGCATGTCCTGATAATTGGCATGTATACCTTCAGAAACAAGCGTTTGTCCATCATTATCTTCGATTTGTTTCACTCGGTGTATTTTCATTAAGATCAGATCAGTCATGGATGATACTCGCAAATCGCGCCAAGCCTCACCGTAGTCATGATTTTTAGCGAGCATAAGATCTCTCGTTTCAGTGACCTTTTCGGTATATTTTTGGTTTACAAAGGTAGGATCCAAATTTTCCTCGCCGTCTTCTCCCAAATCAATTTGAATCATGGCCATAACACAATAATTTATGATACCAATGTATTCGTCAGTAATTCCCTCGCCTACTTTGGAAACTTTTTTTATTTCTAGCGTACGTATACGCTGAGCTTTGATATAAATCTGATCTGTAATGGAAGATAGGCGCATAATTCGCCAAGCTGTTCCATAATCTTTTGTTTTTTTTATAAATAAATCCTGACAATGTTTGATCACATTGTTATATTCCTGAATGGTATCCATATCGTTGATTGAAGAAGACTTGATGAGACAAGTTGTGATTACACTACAAATATACTTAGAAAATAGTACTTCCGACGGTCAAATGAATGTACAATTTATGCTTTGTTGCTAAAATATAGATAATAATTTTGGATATTACCACAATATAAAGTTCGCAGGGTAAAGCACTGGGCAATGCTCAAATACATAGTGTAGATTTTTGTTTTCCATTTTTCTAAAATGTTTAATTGGGATAGGTTTTAATAGAGCGGATTAGTTTGCCAACTTTAGTTCATAAAAAATATAAATTCATGGATTTTCAACAACCTGTTATTAGGGAAGTAAAGATCATCCGATATGTACAGCCATTTCGGGAGGGGGGGTCTTTACCGGCACTGGTCGATGCCGATGATGGCTTCAGTTATGTCATAAAATTTAGGGGTGCGGGGCAAGGGCGGAAGGCCCTCATTGCCGAGTTAATTGGCGGAGAGCTGGCAAGACTGTTAAAATTGCGCGTCCCCGAAATTGTGTTTGCTGATTTGGACGAGTCTTTTGGTCGGACAGAGCCTGATGAAGAAATTCAGGATCTACTTAAATTCAGTGTGGGTAAAAACCTCGGTTTACATTTTCTGAGCGGAGCCATTACATTCGATGCAAATGTTGACGTTATTGCCGCGGAAGAAGCGTCTAAGATTGTTTGGTTAGATTCACTCTTAATGAATGTTGACCGAACTGTTCGGAACACAAATATGCTGATATGGCACAAAGAACTTTGGTTAATAGATCATGGTGCTGCTTTATATTTCCATCACAGCTGGGATAACTGGGAGGAACAGTCGTTAAAGCCATTTGTTCAGATCAAGGATCACGTACTGTTAAAAAATGCCAGTAGGGTGGGAGAGATCGATGTGGAATATCGTTCACTTTTTACGGAGACGGTATTTCGTGACATATTAGCCGTGGTACCGGATGAGTGGCTGGAAGATTCCGAACGTGAACTTTCGGCGGCGGATGCGCGAGAAGTATATGTTTCTTTCTTGAAACGCCGTGTAGCCAATTCATTCATTTTTGTAAAGCAAATTGAAGATGCCAGAAAAGACCTTATATGAGTACGCTGTGGTACGTTTGATACCACGGGTGGAGCGCGAGGAATTTATTAACGTCGGTATAGCTCTGTATTGTCGCAAGTACCGTTATGCGAAAATGATTTATTTTGTCAATGAACAGAAAGCGCGGTCTCTTTGTCCGGATATCGAATTGGAAATGATTGAAAATCATCTGTCTTCTTTCCAGCGAATCTGTCATGGGGAAAGAGGTGCCGGCAAACTTGCTGAGCTGGATATCACCGAACGTTTTCGTTGGTTGACAGCGAAGCGGAGTACCTTGATCCAATGTTCGGCTTCCCATCCTGGCTTGTGTGAAGATCCAGAAGTAACATTGAGAGCGTTGTTTGAGCGTTTGGTTCTTTAGGTCAAAGGATGTATTCCATTAGCGAGCGGATTTAAAGTGATGGTCAAAGCCGTTAAGTTTTTTAGTATAAGGCTTAATCTATAAATATTGTATAGTATATTTGTTTCAATAAATTAGTGAAGATGCATGATTTTTATCAACATATCTATGAGCAGCAATTGGCTGTTTTAGAGATGCCTTCTAATAAGAAGATCTGTGGATGGGCTATCCGAATCTTGGATGTGCTCTTTCCTGAACGAAATTCAGGCGATATGAAATCTGTCGATGACGTGAAGCTCGCTTTTGAGCAATTTGAATTGGAGCTCGAGCAGCTCTTGAGCAAATCCAAAGCTTGTCAAAGCTGCAATCATTCGGACGTAGCGCATAAATTTTTTGAACGGATTCCACAACTTTATGAATTGATGTGCTGGGATGCCGATGCGTTGATGGATGGGGATCCTGCAGCGCAGAACAAGAGAGAAGTCGTGCGTACTTATCCTGGTTTTTTTGCAATCTGTATTTTCCGGATCGCCAATGAACTGCATCGCTTGGGTGTTCCTTTGATACCACGTATATTGACGGAGCATGCTCATTCCAAAACTGGAATAGATATCCATCCCGGAGCAACGATAGGCCATCATTTGCATATTGATCACGGAACCGGACTGGTCGTTGGTGAGACTTGTACTATTGGTAATTATGTAAAGCTTTATCAGGGGGTAACCTTAGGCGCACTGAGTGTGGATAAGGTTTTTTCCAATGTAAAACGCCATCCGACTATAGGTGATCATGTGATTATCTATTCCGGTGCTACCATTCTTGGCGGCGAAACACAGATTGGACATCATTCGGTGATTGGCGGTAATGTGTGGCTCACAAGTTCTGTAGAGCCCTATACCACGGTATATCATCAAGCTACATCAAAGTTTATAGATTCAAAACCAATAAATTAAATACCATGGGAAATATCATAGATACGATTGGAAATACGCCATTAGTCGAGATTACGCAATTCCATACCAACCCGAAGGTGAAGATTTTCGCGAAAATGGAGGGTAACAATCCAGCTGGTTCAGTTAAAGATCGTGCGGCGCTCAATATGATCCGTTCAGCGATAGAACGTGGCGATATCACGCAGGATAGCAAATTAATTGAGGCAACAAGTGGCAACACAGGAATCGCACTGGCTATGATTGCAGGTATATATGGGTTGAGCCTAGAACTTGTCATGCCCGCTTCTTCTACCCGCGAGCGAACGCTTACGATGGAGGCTTATGGAGCGAAAGTTACCCTGTTGGAATCGATGGAAATATGCCGTGATTATGCGGAAGAAAAGGCGGAAAAAGAGGGCTATTTTATATTGAATCAATTTGCGAATCCAGATAATTACAAAGCACATATCAAGACCACAGGGCCTGAAATCTGGCGTGACACAGATGGTAAGATTACACATTTTGTAAGCGCCATGGGTACCACGGGGACAATTATGGGTAACTCCATCTACCTGAAAGAAAAAAATGCAGCCATTCAGATTGTAGGTTGCCAACCCACTCCTGAGTCGTCCATACCAGGTATACGGCGTTGGCCGGAGGCCTACTTACCGAAGATTTTTGATCCGGGCAGAGTAGATCGTGTTCTTGATATATCCCAACAGGAGGCAACTGAGCTTGCTCGGGAGCTTGTTAAGCGCGAAGGTGTTTTTGCAGGGATGAGTACGGGGGGAGCTTTAGCCGGAGCACTGAAAATTGCAAATGAAATTGAAGCGGGTGTCATTGTATTTATTGCCTGCGACCGCGGTGACCGTTATCTGAGCTCGGATCTTTTTGGTTAAAAATTACATGAAAAAATCACGGCCCACTAGGAAATTAGGGCAATTTTAACCCAATCTTAGTGGGCTTTTTGGAATTCAGCGTCATGCCCAAAGGTTATGAGGTTGCTGTCGGGGTCCAAAATTGAAAACTCACGCTGACCCCAAGGCTTGGTATCAAGTTTTCCATTGGGGTGTATAGCTACGTTGTTTGCCTGAAAAGATTGATACAAGCGGTCAATGTCGTCTGTACGGACGTACACCATACCATAGTTTTCTTCTGGTGAAAGTTCTTTAAATTCAAAAAAATGGATTTCAATATGGTCTTTTTTTAGCATGAGATAACCCTCGTAATCGACGTTCCCGATCAATGAAAAACCAAGTTTATGTACGTAAAAATCCTTTGTAATGGATTTATCGCGCATGGGTAGTTTGGGGTGAATGGCGGTCAGTTTCATCTGTATATATAAATAAAGTCTCGTTGATTAAATTCTGTTAGTTACTTCTTTCAAAGATAGTTATTTACCGTACCTCAACATAATCATATCTTTTAATAACTGGCCATTTTCATATATGGGCTGCTCATAATTTTTGATAAAAAAGTCTTTACGAATTCCGTATTTAACAAATCCATTTCGTTCATAGAACCGAATTTGTGCTAATCCGCAATCTGCGGTACCTACGATCAGGTTAGCATATTCTTGGTAATTGGCCTTAATAAAATCAAGCAATTGACTTCCGAGTCCCCTGCCTTGGAACGCTGGGGATACGGCGATGTTTTTAATTTCCAATGTTTCTGAATCGGCTGGATATAAACAGAAAACAGCGATAGGCGTTTTTCCATCATATACAACATGCACGAGGGAGTCATAAAGATATTTATCGATTGCATCTACCGTTTCGTCTGCTAAAAGCAACAAATCATAAGGGTATTCCTTATGATTTGTAATATGCTTTATTTGAAAGCCATTTTGCATTGATAGGGATTCGCTAATTTCTTTCGATTTATAGCAGGGACTAATTGAAATGATATAAAAAGATGACGTCACCTACGTAAGCGGGTTTTGCACTGTCTTTGATTTTCAATGTAGCTTCTATGGTTACTTTGATAACCCCTCTTAAATTGACGACAGACTTTACCAGTGTATGTAGCTGCACTGCATTGTCAACCAAAACGGGCTGTGCAAAACGTAGGTTTTCGATCCCATAATTGATTTCCATCTTGACATTTCTTACTTCAGCAATTTGTTTCCATAAATAGGGAATGAGAGACAATGTTAGATATCCATGAGCGATAGTTGATTTAAAAGGGCTATCAGTTTTTGCTTTTTCACTATCTAAATGAATCCATTGATGGTCGAGTGTTGCATCCGCAAATTGATTAATTTGTTTTTGATCAATAATATGCCATTGGGATTCGCCTAATGATTTTCCTTCAAAGGCTTTGTACTCTTCATAATTGTTAATTATTGTCATATGTAATCTTTTTATCGCGTTTTTGTTTTTTTGTTTTTGTCGGTCCCCACTATGTAAGGTGAAGGGAAGACGAATTTGTGGCTAAATATAACTATACTTTTAAGAATCCTAAAGCTATCCTTTATTTAAAAGGTGATGGAGTTATGCGTTTTGCGTATTTGCATACGTGTTTTCTACGTAAGATCTGAAATTTTCGAGTATGGCCTTCCATCCATTACGCTGCATATCAATCGAATTTTCAGATTCAGCATCGAAAATTATGGTGATTTCAGTTACAGATTTTTTAGCGTTGAAGTTGACTTCAACATGACGCCCATCAGGCATGACATAAGCTATTTTTTTAAAAGGCTCCAGTGCGGTATAGCTGCCTTCAAAATCAAACCCCATCGATCCATTTTTTGCTTCCATTCTATTTTTGAACTTTCCGCCAATGCGTAAGTCATTGATTGAACTTGTGCAGTGCCAATCATCTGAGGCATGGTTCCATTGCATGATATCTTCTGCCGAGTTATATGCATTCCAGACCGTTTCTACGGGCACGTTTATAGCGGTTTCAATTTTTATCCGTTCCATATAATGTGACTTTGTTTTCTATGTTAATACATGTTTTTTACGTTTATAACAGGTAAATTTGTGTTTGTTATACCTGTCTCCAGATAATTATTAAGATATAATAAAAAGTGCAAAATGGAAACTTATTTTAGCGCAATTAAATAGTTTCTCTTAAAGTTTGTTACCTTTAAGGGATATAAGACTTAAATACGATTTATATGTCCTTCAAATTCCTTATTATTTCTTTTTTCCTGTTATCGCCAAGTTTGATTTTTGCGCAGCACTATAAGACGACACCTGATGTTGCGTATTGCAAACCTAACGAGCCAGATTCTTATAAGAAAGAACGTTGTAAATTGGATATTTATATCCCGACAGATCGTAAAAATTTTGCTACCATTGTTTGGTTTCATGGGGGTGGACTAGAAGAGGGGAATAAATTTATTCCACTTGAACTTAAAGAGAAAGGTGTTGCGGTTATAGCGGTCAATTATCGATTGAGTCCTAAAGCAAAGGCCCCTGACTATATTGAAGATGCTGCAGAAGCTGTAGCATGGACATTTTCACATATTGCCAATTATGGTGGAGATCCCTCAAAAATTTATGTTTCGGGCCATTCGGCGGGTGGGTATTTGGCTCTAATGGTAGGCTTAGATAAGCAATATCTTGAAAAATTTGGTGTTGATGCAAATCGTATAAAAGGTCTGGCGCCGATTAGTGGACAGACCAATACACATTATACAATAAAAAAGGAACGTGGACAATCGATGGTGATCCCTCAGATTGATCAGTTCGCACCACTCTCATTTGTACGTAAAGATGCGCCGCCCATTCTCCTGATCACGGGCGATCAGCAATTGGAAATGGCTGCACGGTTTGAGGAAAATGCACATTTGGCAGCAATATTGAAGCAGGTTGGACATACAAAAACCTCACTCTATCAGCTGCAGGGCTTTGACCATGGCGGTGTATATGCACCTGCCTGTCTGCTGATGCTTAACTGGATTAGACGAATTGAGAGGTAGTTTTATGTATTTGAATAGCGTGTCAAAATACACCTTATTGAAATATCATAAACAAAAAATAAAATAGTACAATTGGTCATTCAAAAATTCTACCGACATTTACTTCCGAAATAACGTATATAGTTACTTCGCAAATTTCAACCCGTTATGTGGACAAATCGCGGTATCGTATTTATAATCTGTATTGTGGGGCTTTTTTTTGTTCCAAATAGGTTATTTGCCTGCCATGCGTCGTCCGAAAAAAACAGTCAGCAAGAGAAATCATGTTGCCTTGATGAAACGCAAAAGACAAGAGACACAGCAACCGTCGATTGTTGTAAAGATAATGGAGCCGAGTCGGCGGCTGCAGACGATCCGCTAGATGACTGCAGTAAGCACTGTGGAGAAAAGTCTTGCCGTGTCTCCTTTCCATATAGTTTTATTGTGTCATTAATCGAAGCTCCGCAGCTTTTACCGGTGTATGCCGATGCTTCAAGCTCCTATGCGCGCTATAAGCAACCTTTTTGTACAGATATATATTTTTCCATTTGGCAGCCCCCTCAGCTCGCTCAACAATAGATTGATAGCCCATGCTATGTCTTTTTGGATAGGTTTTCTGTCCAATCCCGATTTATTTAGCTTATGAAAATTCCTTTGGATCTATCGGATTCAATGCATACATGCATTAATTGCTATACGTGATTTTCATCAGCATTCATTTATATACAACACATCATAATCATGAGATTAATTTCATTACTTGGTTTGGTAATCTCGTTATTACTATCCACTCAATATACATATGGACAGATAAAAAATGCAAAGACAGCGGCAGTAAAGGTCCTTGGAAAAACTACCGCTGTTAAAAAGATGATTGAAAAAGTTGGCAGCGATGGACATACTGCGATCGTTGATTGGGATCCGACATCTAAATTAGCATTTATTACCTATGATCCTTCAAAAACAAGTGCTGACGAGGTTCTAAAGCGTATAGCATTGGCAGGCTTCGATAATGAAAGGTTCCTGGCTCCAGATGATGTCTATGCGCAATTGGCGAAAGCTGAGCAATATGAACGCGTGCTAAAACCAGTGTCAAAAAATCGATCTGAACAGCAGGTCGATCATAATAAGCATAATCAGGGTGTCCAAACAGCAGCTAATGCTTCCCATGTTCACCCTTCGAAGATAACGGAACCTGAAAAAGAGAATACAGCGTTTGGCCAGTTGACAAACCATTATTTGGGTCTAAAAGATGCTTTGGTGAAGACCGATGCACAGGCGGCTGCAGTCAAAGCCACCGCGTTGAAAGAAGCGATCAAAGCCGTCGATATGAATAAACTTACTCCTGCCCAACATACGGTTTGGATGAAAGTGATGAGTAGCTTAGCAGCTGATGCATCCAGCATCGCCCAAACTAAAGATGTGGCTAAGCAACGCATGACTTTTGCTTCTCTTTCAAACGCGTTGCATGAAATTCTGAAGGTGAGTAAATTGGATGGACCTATTTATTATCAGCATTGTCCCATGTATGATAATGGCAAGGGTGCGCAATGGCTCAGTAAGGAGAACGCGATAAAAAATCCTTTCTATGGGGCGCAAATGATCAGTTGTGGAAGTACTGTAGAAACATTAAACTAATCGCCCTCCTATGAATTATTTTTCGAGGTCGATCCACCGGTATAGGGTAGGACCTATGTCTAACGGAATACTAATTAAGTAAGTGAATTAAGATGAGTAAAAAGAGTAATATATTCACCGTTGTTCTACTATTGATGGCACAACTGACGGTGCTAGCCCAGAAAGTGGTTCGGCATGACCTTTATGTACGGGATACAATTGTCAATTATGCCGGCAAACCAAAACGGGCAATCGCTGTAAACGGACAGATTCCGATGCCTACCCTGACTTTTACAGAAGGAGATACAGCGGAGATTGTTGTTCACAATGAGTTAAAAGAGAGTACCTCGCTACACTGGCATGGTATATTTTTGCCGAACAAAGAAGACGGCGTACCGCATTTGACGCAGGAGCCGATAAAACCAAATTCAACTCACACCTATCGCTTTCCGATAATCCAGCACGGTACACATTGGTATCATTCGCATTCCGGCCTGCAGGAACAGATCGGTATGTATGGTAGTCTTATTCTCAACAAGCGTGAAGACGATAAGACTTTCCGGAAAGGAATTGATGATTTACCCACGATTCCCGTCATATTAAGTGAATGGACAAATTACAATCCAGACAATATTCAGCGGATGCTGCATACAGCAAACGATTGGGCCGCGATAAAAAAAGGTTCAACACAATCTTACGTTGAAGCTATTAAAGAAGGAAAGTTTAAGACGAAAGTCACGAATGAATGGAAACGTCAGCTTGCGATGGATGTCAGTGATGTTTATTATGATAAGGTCTTGATGAACGGAGTTCATTCCACAGATTTAAAGTCGGTGAATGGTAAAGGTTTAAAAGCAGGAGATAAAGTGCGTTTACGAATTTCCAATGGTGGTGCTTCGTCTTATTTTTGGCTGCGCTACGCAGGTGGTAAAATTACTGTTGTTGCCAATGATGGGAATGATGTGTTACCGGTGGAGGTTGATCGATTAATGATTGCCGTATCGGAGACTTATGATGTCATTGTAACAATCCCAAATGAAAGTACAGCTTATGAATTCATGGCAACAACAGAAGATCGAACACAATCTACAAGCTATTTTATCGGTAATGGCATCAAACAATTGATTTCTCCACTTCCCCGCCTTAAATATTTTGAAGGAATGAAGATGATGAACGACATGATGAAGATGAATGGCGATCTCAATGATATGGGCATGAAGATGAGTCTGAATCAAATGGATATGAATGTGGTGATGTATCCCGAAATTACAGGTGATGGAAGGAAAAACGAAGATCACAGCAAACATAGTGGTATGGATCATGGACAAATGAAGATGGAAGAAGATCCCAATCGTTATAATGCCAATTCATTGGGAAATATTGTTACGTTAAACTATGCGATGCTGGAGTCTCCTCAAGCGACCGAACTGCCTAAAGAAGCGACGATACGAGATCTTAAATTTACGCTTACGGGAAATATGAGTCGTTATGTATGGAGCATGGACAATAGAATTCTCTCTGAAACGGATAAGATACCTGTAAAAAAGGGCGAGGTATTGCGTATTACCATTTATAACAATTCGATGATGCGTCATCCCATACATCTACATGGCTTTGACTTTAGACTGTTGAATGGAAAAGGATCAAAAGCGCCATTGAAAAATGTGGTGGATATCATGCCAATGGAGACGGATACGATCGAATTCTTAGCAAATAAAGAAGGTGACTGGTTTTTTCATTGCCACATCCTGTATCACATGATGGCTGGGATGAATCGCGTGTTTGCTGTGGATGATTATAAAAACCCCAATCTTCCAGACAAAGCCAAAGCCTACAAGGAATTGCAAATGGAAAGTAATATGACCCATTTTATGGCGCAAAATGATTTTGCGTCCAATGGAAATGACGGTCAGGCCATGTTTCAGAATGCGCGTTGGCAGCTCGGTTCCGAATGGCGATTAGGGTACAACGATATGCATGGCTATGAGGTGGAAACCCACCTAGGAAGATACTTTGGGAAGATGCAATGGTTTATGCCATTTGTAGGTTTTGATTATCGTTATCGCCGTATGGGGGAGGATAAACATGAGAAAAATATCTTTGGACAGGTAAATAAAAAAGATAGTCGCAAAGCTTTGAGTCTAGGTTTTATGTATACTCTACCCATGTTGGTCAACTTTCAGGCGGAGGTGTATCACGATGGCATTGTCAGATTGCAGCTGATGCGAGAAGATATTCCGATCTCCAGAAGGATCCGTGGTGATTTTATGGTCAATTCAGATCGAGAATATATGATGGGATTAAACTATGTCATCACCAAAAATATGGCTTTTAGAACGCATTATGATAGTGACATGGGTTTTGGTGTGGGCTTGTCATTAAATTATTAAGGGGAGTAGATCAGCATAGGCGAAATCGCTAGTGTGTAAGTAGAACGGCTGATTTTTACTAAAAGATAAAAAAAATGCCAGAAATCATCAATTTCTGGCATTTAATCATAGTGTGAATTTTATGACGACAAAAGTTTTGATACTTAAATCATCCATTTGAATAGGCTGGCTCCCCAAGAGAAACCGGCGCCAAAGGCGGTTAACATGACTAAATCACCGGTATTTAATTTTTTAATGTTTTGCCAGATACATAATGGAATTGTGGCAGCAATGGTATTTCCTAGGTATTCGATATTACTTAGCGCCCTGTCTTCTGGTATATTAAGACTACGTCCAACGGCATCGATAATGCGCTGGTTAGCCTGATGCGGGATTAACCAATTGATATCTTCAATCTGGAGGTTGTTGCGTTGCAACACCGTAGTACACGCATCACTCATAGACTGTACGGCATGTCTGAATACCGTTTTACCGTCTTGCTTCAGAAATCTGTTGTCGTTTACAGGAAGATTGCTGTCGATTGGATACAAAGAACCGCCGGCTTCAATTTTTAAAAATTCTTTTCCCGCTCCATTGCTACATAGATAGGCATCCATAATTCCACCTTCTAAAGATGGTTCAAGCCATATCACGCCAGCACCATCCCCAAAAAGAATATTGGTTGAACGGTCTTTTAAATCTACATAGGTACTGATATTATCGGCGCCGACAACAAGTACGTTTTTGTAACGTCCTGTCTCAACCAAAGCAGCAGCCATATCTAAGGCATATAGAAATCCAGAGCAAGCTGCGTTGACATCAAATGCCCAGACATTAGTAAGCGCTAATTTTTCTAAAATGATATTTGCTGTTGCCGGCATAGGCATATCAGGTGTAGAAGTCGCTACAATGAGCGCATCTACATCTTTCAGGTTTTTATGATATTGCTCCGCCAAATCTTGTATCGCTTTTACAGCCATATCTGATGTGGCAAGATTCTCTTCTAAAATTCTTCGTTCCTTAATACCTGTACGTTTGATAATCCATTCATCGGATGTATCGCAAAACTGTTCTAAATCTGTATTTGATCTCTTATTCGGCGGAATATATCCGCCAATACCAGTTATTGCGGCATATGGCCTGCTGGGTATTCTCTCCGTCATAAATTAATGTACTCCATTCTCTCTTATTGTATCGCTATTCAATTGCAATAGCTTTGTGCTTTTTGAGCTGTAAAACTACGGTTAATTTATGCGATTGATAAGTGAAAAAAAAGATTTTTGACAAAATAATTACCTTTTACCAACACTTTTAACTGTTTTTTACGTATTACATATACTAATCTTCTAAATGGTTTTAATGAAGCGAAATTAAATGTTGAATATGTTTGTTTTTTCAGAATTTTAATCTAATGTCGTCCGTCCAAAATGGAAAATGGTCTAGTCGAACGACCCGGTGGAATTGTTTGAATTTAAGATTTGCCTATTCCAACAGTTCGGCAAGAATCGTGATTCCTTCTTTAATGAAAAAAGGCGATCTGTTAATATCCACCGTTAAATTCCAAGGTCTAAGCATGAGTCTATTGTATCGGGTAATTGCTCAAATATACAATTGTTCTGCTGGATTAAAGTACATTCGATAGATGGCGCATGATCGGTGCCGAGCTATTCTATTTAAGATGAATTGTTTCGTTTATTGTGTTTAACGGCTGGACTAGGAATAAATAACCATCTTGGACTAGGAATGAAAGGAGATTTAAGTTGATTTTTGAGTTTTACTAATTCTAAGTCATTCATGAAACCATTTCCCGTTTTTGAGAAAGTTGATATTGCGATCGAACGAGCCCTTGGCTCTTTTGTTTACGATAAACAGCAGCAGGCCTATTTAGATCTCTATGGCGGTCATGCCGTTATTTCTGTTGGGCATAGCCATCCGCATGTTGTTGAGCAAACTATACAACAGATGAAAAAGATCGGATTTTATTCAAATGCAGTTACAAACGATCTTCAGGATCGTCTGGCTGAACGTCTAGGTAGCGCCTGTGGTTATCCGACCTATGCTGTCTTTTTTAGTAATTCTGGTGCGGAGGCAAACGAAAATGCGCTTAAGTTGGCTTCATTTCATACGGGGAGGAGGAAAGTACTGGCGATGTCCAATGCATTTCATGGGAGAACTTCAGCTGCGGTTTCGGCAACGGATATCCCGTCAATTCGTGCACCATTCAATGAAAGTGAACAATTTGTCTTTACACCTTTCAACGAGATCTCCAGTTTGAAAAAACAATTGGAAACAGAAGAATACTGCGCTGTAATTATTGAACCTATTCAAGGCGTTGGGGGCATTCATGAGGCAAGTCCTGATTTCTTACAAGAAGTGAGATCAATTTGTACAGCAACGGGTACGTTGCTTATTTTGGATGAAATTCAATGTGGGTATGGACGTACAGGGCTTTTCTTTGCACATCAGCATGCCGGGATAGAAGCCGATCTGATTACTGTTGCCAAAGGAATTGCCAATGGACTTCCCATGGGAGCCACGATTATTTCTCCAAAGATAAAGCCTGTGATGGGACAATTAGGGACTACTTTTGGTGGCAGTCAGGTGGTGTGCGCGGCGGCTTTAGCAGTATTGGATGTTATCCAAAACGAACAATTGATCGGCAATGCGGCTGCTGTGGGTGAATTTTTGTTAACAGAGCTGAAGACAATAGCTGGCGTGAGTGAGGTGAGAGGCCGAGGCTTGATGATTGGCGTAGAATTTGAAAACGACATTAAACAACTGCGGGAAGAACTGCTGTTTTCTGAAAAGGTTTTTACGGGGTATGCCGGACAATATACGCTACGTTTGTTGCCCCCGTTGTGTTTTACCCGGAACGACGCAGATACTTTTTTGAAGAGTGTGCGGAAGCTTGTACACAAAGTTAAATCATCCTACTAACGATACATTGATTGATTGATTAATTGATTGATTTTTTAAAAATTTCAGAAGGGAATCCTTAAAATTACCTGTTGCCTTTTGATAAATGTCATAAAAGAATTAATTTCAATTCATCGTTTTGATCAATACTAGCTTATATTAAAATTCATGAAAACAATAAAAACTTTGCCAACAGCGGGTTTAGTAAGTATTAAAGAGGGCAAATTATTATTAGCGTATAGCAACAATAGAAAGGCATGGTATCTGCCAGGTGGGAAGATCGATGCGGGGGAGGAAGCGCTGCAGTCCCTTCGTCGCGAGATTTTGGAGGAGCTAAATATTAATCTGGACCCGGATAAAATTTCCTATTATTGCCATGTTACAGCCCCGGCATATGGGATTGTTCCGGAGGTGGTCATGGAACAGGAGTGTTTTCTGTATCCATTAACAGAGCAGATCGAACCCAGTAATGAGATTGGCGCGGTTCGTTATTTTTCACACCAAGAATACCTGGAAGAGCCTATCCAGGTCATTGGCGTTTTGCATGTGTTTGACAAGTTGAAGGCTGACGGATTGATTTAAAAACCTGTCGCTACTAGATGCCGTAGCCTTCATTGAGGCAGGTTACACCTTTTGTGTCTTTTAAAGGAATAATTTTCTGGCTTTTGGTATCCATACGCCATGCCTTGACGATTTTGTCGAAATATTCTTTGCTTTCATCGACTTGGCTAATGGCTATAATTTCACTGTTTGGCTTGTCACCTTGCTTGCAGTTGCATAGGCTGAGCTGCTCGTTGGACTTCAGTTTTTCGATATTGATGGTATCCAAAATCTTGTATTTGACTTTACCTTTACCTGCTTTTTCATCGGGTAACACTTCCTCTAGAATACAGATGCCATTTTTGGCATTTGTAAAATAGCCGGCAGCAAAACGATAGTCGCCCTGTGCACGGCTGTCGGTTTCAATAAGCGCGCCAGTTGTGTAGGTATAAGATTTTAATTCAGCAATTTCATTAATCTCCCTGAATACCTTACCATATAAAGGATTTCGTTGAACATTCGGACTGTTGAAACTGTACCAACAGCAGATTGATAGCAGTGCAAATGAAATAATTAGTGTATGTTTCATGGCGTAAAATCATTAATTACGGTATTAAGATAATAATTCTCTTTGTTATTTTAATGCATGTTTTAATTAAAACTCTATTTTGGTCGACTAAATTTTCTAAACGTAATTGGTGGTTCTTTCTATTCTCTGCGGCCTGTTTTTTAAAGAGCCGTTGGGATCGATCGGCATTAATTGATGCATGGTTTCGTTAAAGTCTATCTTGTGAGGTAGTTTGCATACGCTTTAAAATTTTTCACGTATTTTTGAGCCGTGAAATTTCGATTTAAAAATAGCGAGCAGAAAAATAGTATTATTCTGATTGTCTGTTTGTTGTTGCTGCTGCTGGTAGGGGGAGGACTGCTCGGTATTATCCATCATAAAGTTGATCGTCTTAAGAAAAGAATATTGATTGATTTTGCTGATGAGAATATGTTGCTTGTCAAGAAGCAGCTAGAATTGCTGCAACAAGATCTGTACCTTTCTGAGAAAAAGATATTGGAACAACCCGTTTTCGATCCAAAAGAAATTGGGGATTCCTTATTGGTCATTATCCCTGTGGGTCAGGTTGAAGATGTGGGCAACAGGATGCTAACCTTGTTACGCACCCGGACAATACATCATCGGCTGTATCATATTTACATGGATATCGAACGGCTGAATGCTTATTTTTCAAAACTCAACTTTGGAAGGCGCGCTTACTTTGAGATCTATGACGACCGCGGTATCTGTGTATATTCTCCAGATAATAGGAGGTGGGGACGAAGAAATACCGCAGCATTTTCAAAACAAAGTCAAATTGTCCAGTCTGATTTTCTTCAGCTTGACGTAATGGTCAATTCATATCCTTCTAACATTCTTTTTGTTGGTGGTGAAATTAAGGTGTATGTTCTGTTGTTGAGCATCGAAGAGGAAATCCAGGAATTGTTGACTTATAGTATCTTGCTCGGTGTGGGGCTGATGCTGGTGGCTATGGCATTAATCTACTTCAATGTTGTGGAGCGGCGTAAAATTCAACAATTGAAATTGCTGGCTTTGGAACAGGAAAATGAATATACACAGATGCGTCTTGTGCAATTGAGACAACAGATCAATCCACATTTTTTATTTAATACATTTGGTTCACTTCAGTACTTAATCGGAAAAGACGATGAACTGGCCAAGTCTTTTATTGGCAAGATGACTAAAGTCTATCGGAAGATGCTGCGTACCGACGAGGCGGAATGGTCTACGCTACGAGAGGAACTGGAATTGGGTAAAGCTTATTTCTTCTTGCAGCAGGTGCGTTTTGGGGCGGCATTAAATGATATGGATATTCAAATTTCAAACGAATTACTAGAAAAAAGGATTCCCCGTTTAGGTTTGCAAATGCTTATTGAGAATGCGATAAAGCATACTCGTATTTCTAAAGATAGTCCGCTTACTATCCGGTTGATCTACATTCCTGAAAGTAACTTACTGGAGATTAGCAACAACTGGCAGCCTCGGCAGGGGGCAGAGTCGGAAGGCGAGGGGTACGGGCTCAATTACTTATCATCGATCTATACTTATTATACAATGTCTAGTTTTCAGTTCGGAATAGAGGGGGGACAATTTATTGTACGATTACCACTCGCATAATACCTTATATGAGTAATGAAATTGGAGGTGTCTAACGTGTTCACGTTTTTATCGTGCGTGTTCATACCGCTAAACTACGTGTTCATCCCTTTATGTATTATTCTCTACAATATTTTTAACAAATTTGGCTCTTAATCCAGTGGTTTTAGTTTGTGATCAGCCTAATCTTATCCGACAAGATGTCAAGACCTTTATAGCATGCAATTTAGGATAGACTTCATGGAATAGATGCAATTACTTTCTGATACAACTTATCCTTAGCTAATACAAGCTTTGGTTAAACCATGAATATTCGATTGATATTACATCGATACCAGTGAAAAACAAATAGCGTGCCACGAGCTCATTTATGCCTTTGAAAGCGAGCTTAAAAATAATTATTTGATGAAAAACACTTATACAAAGCTAGCCATAGGTCTTCTATTTTCAGCGGGTCTAATGCAATCTTGTTCTATATTGCAAACAGTTGGTTTAAGAAAAAAAGAGACGGTTATTGCTGCCAAGGATTCGATAGGCAAGAAAGACTCTACAGCAGCGTACGACAAATTGTTGAAAGATGCACAGGTGGATAGTGGGATGTTTACGGTGATCCGTAAGGAAAATAACTACTACTTTGAGATTCCATTGAAAAAGATGGGGCAAGATATTCTGTTGATTCAGAAGTTATCTTCTGTTCCATTGGCGCTGAATGAGGCCGGCGTAAATAAAGGGATGAATTATGAGAATAAGGTCATTCGTTTTACCTATCGTAAGGAGAAAAAAGAAGTGTGGGTTTCGGAGATTAAACCGCAGGTCGAAGCGCCTAAGGGTGATGCGATTGCGGCTTCAGTTGATGATAACTACCGTCCTTCTTATATCGAATCTTTTAAAATCGAAAGCTATTCAAAGGATTCAAGTGCCGTGGTAATCAAAGTTAATAAAGTATTTGATGGTTCAGAAAAGAGCTTTACCGATGTGTTTACCGCTTTGGGCTTGGGTACTTCGCCTAAGACCAGCATTTCTACGATCGAAGATATCAAATCATATTCCAATAATATCGTTGTGAAATCGGTATTATCCACGAAGGTGACTGAAGGAAATGAATCGGTGCCAGTTTCTCTAGAGATAACGAGCAATCTGTATGAGCTGCCAGAAACACCTATGGTAGCGCGTTTTGCCGATCCAAGAATAGGATTCTTCACTTCACCACGTTGGTATTTTAACGATAAACAACAAGAACTGGATAAGAAAAATCTGGTCAATCGCTGGCGATTGGAACCGCGCGACGAAGATAAAGTGCGGTATCTGAAAGGGGAGTTGGTCGAACCAAAGAAACCGATTGTCTTTTATTTAGATCCGGCGACTCCAAAACAGTGGCGACAAGCCATCATCGATGGGGTTCATGATTGGCAGGTTGCCTTTGAAGCTGCTGGTTTCAAAAATGCAATTCTGGCCAAACAACAGCCCGACAGTGTCAAATTTGATCCGGATGATGCTAACGTTTCTTCTATCGTATATGCAGCATCTGCTCAGGCGAATGCCATGGGACCTTCTGTGGTCGATCCGCGCTCGGGGGAAATTCTCGAAGCCGATGTGATCTGGTGGCATAACGTTATGACTATTCTCAACAGCTGGATGCGTATACAGACAGGCATCGTCGATACATCAGTACGTGCTAATGTTTTTTCCGATGAGAAAATGGCACATGCCATTCGTTTTGTATCATCCCATGAAATTGGCCATACTTTGGGGCTTATGCATAATATGGGGGCATCCGCAAGTTTCCCCGTGGATTCATTACGGAGCAAAAGCTTTACCGCAAAAATGGGGGGGACAGCACCTTCTATCATGGATTATGCGCGTTTCAATTATGTAGCGCAACCTGAGGATGGTGTGGAACAGATTACTCCGGTGATTGGCGCATACGACAAGTATGCGATTGGCTGGGCCTACCGCTGGTACGGTAAAACACAGCCGTGGGATGAAATTCCTTTGTTGAGAAAGGAAATTGACAGCCATGTACACGATCCGATTTACCATTATGGTGAACAACAGGATTCCAAAAATATCGTTGATCCGCGGGCTCAATCGGAAGATCTGGGTGATGACGCCATGAAAGCCGGTGAATATGGCATGCTGAATCTGCGCCGTATGATGCCTAATATTATCAACTGGACCACTAAGGTAGGTGATGATTACTACCGTGCCGGAAAATTATATATGGGTGTCGTTGGACAATGGTACGCGTATGCGGACCATGTCTTAAATAACATCGGGGGTATCTATCTAGAAAATGCCGTTTTGGGCGATCAAAAAGATGCGTATAGTCCAGTGCCGAAAGAAAAACAGGTGCGTGCGCTGGAATACCTCAAGAAAAATGTCTTTTACATGCCCGAGTGGCTGTTCGTGCCTGCGCTGATGGCAAAAACTTTTCCGTTGAGAGATTCCCCGATAGGACCATTTGAGTACGCTCCTTATAACTTACAACGTGAATTTCAATACGCTATGTTGTATAAACTTGTGAATGATGAGCGACTACTGCGTATGGTTGAGATGGAAAATCTTTTTGGAAGTAAAAAAGCATGGAGTGCACCTGAGTTTCTGACTTCTGTACGTCAGACAGTTTTTGCCAAAACCATCAGTGGACAATCTTTGGATCTTAAAACACGGATGCTTCAACAAAACTATGTGGATGTGCTGATGGTCTCTACAAACAAATCCATGGAGAAGTTAAATGCGAAGAAACTGGCGGGCATTGAGCAACTGGTTGAAGCGACACGACCTGCTTTATGTTTGCATCCACAACATACATCCTCTTCGCAAGCCGGGCTTCGGAATGTCCATGTTACCGGTATGATTCGCACGTCCGATATGCTGACTTACAAACGCGCTGAATTATATGAGATTTACCAGTTGCTGAAACAAAAGAAACGGACTGGTGATGCCATTACAAAATCACATTACATGGATCTTTTACTACGTATTGCAAATACCTTAGAATTAAACTAATATATTAACATCTACCAAAATGAATAAGTTTTTAATACCGTTGACCTTCATGTGTGTGCATGTTGCGCATGCGCAGGAATCCAGGGAACTGAAAGGAAAGGTTTTGGATGCGGTCACGTTAAAACCGGTCGTTGGGGCGACGGTTGTCGTTGAAAGTTCGGCAGTAGCAGAAGATATCGGTGTACCCAATCAGGTGCAGCAGTCGGCATTGGGTTCATTGACCGATGCGGCTGGTGAATTTCGCTTAAAAGTGCCTAGTAATTTAAAATATGTAACGATTAGCTATGTCGGGTACCAGCGTATTCAGGTGCCGGTATTCCAGGATCATAAAACAATCTTGCTGCAGCCAAGTGGTGAATCCTTGGATGAGGTGATCGTAACAGGTTATACGGATATCAAAAAACGTAAGAATACGACGGCTTACAATAAAATCAATGTAGCGGACATCAAACAGACGGGGGTTGCATCGATCGATGAAATGCTTGCTGGTCAGGTAGCGGGTTTGCAGTTGAGCAATTTTAACGGTGGGCCAAATAGTGCACCACAGATCCGTATCCGTGGTACGGTATCACTCAATGGTACACAAGACCCATTATGGGTTATCGATGGTATGCCGATTGAAGGAGCTGAATTGCCTAAACGAATTGATAAAGATAATTTGAATAGTTTGAATAATCTTCCGATTGCAGGTATCAATCCTGATGATATCGCCGATATTACGGTATTAAAAGATGCAGCGGCAACTTCAATTTATGGCGCACGGGCTGCAAATGGGGTCATTGTGATTACCACAAAAAGAGGTAAATCTGGACCCGCAAAATTGCAAGTGTCGGCCAATACCTTTGTGACGCAACGTCCGGATTTTGGTAAGCTCAATCTGATGGATGCTAACGAGAAGGTAGATTTTGAGTTATTGATGGCCGACCGCACCGATTTAAATTATCGTACGGATAAGGGCGCTGTTATGCGGATACTAAACAAAGCAGATGCATTGGATGCTTATCGTTCGGGTGGTTTAGCGGCTTTGTCACCAGAAGTGCAGCAGTCGATTAATCAATTGCGTGCACAACAAACGGACTGGGGAAAAGAATTGTACCGTCAGGCGGTCAACCAGCAGTATTCAGCATCAATTTCAGGCGGTAATGACGGACATCGCTATTATTTGTCCAGTGGTTTTTATGATGAAAAAGGAGCTACAAAAGGAGCTGATCTTCGCCGTTATTCGCTTACCTTAAACAACGACTTTACAATCAACGATCGATTTAAGGCCGGTATTAATGTATTAGGATCGGTTTCAAATAGACAAAATCCAATTCAGGATCGAGATGCTTTTACGAACCCAAGTTATTATGTGCGTTCGGTCAACCCATACCTTACTGTTTATGATCAATTTGGAAAATTTAACTACGATCCGGATATTGAAGGTTATGAAAAAGATACCTATATTCCTTTCAATGCTATAGAAGAAAGGGAAAATACCAAATATACTTTAACGAATAAGGCACTGAAAGCGATTGGTTACTTGGAATATACGATTATTCCACAATTGTCATTACGCTCCGAATTTGGTTTACAGTTTGATGAAAATAGTACAGAGAAATTTGCCGATCAAGAAAGTTATAATACGCGCAAGTTACGTGCTGCTACACGGTATTACGATGCTGCTAGTAAAACTTATAAGTATTTCTTGCCTACAGGAAGTAAGATCGAAAATTCCAATAACAGTATTTTCCAATATAATTGGAAAACATACTTAAAGTATAACAAAACTTGGAATGACAGACATGAGTTGGAATTAATGGGGGGAACCGAGTTGCGTCGAAGCACAAATAAAGCTGTGTCAACCAAAGGATTTGGCTACAGTCCGGCGACTTTGACTACCCAGAGCATTGTTTTTCCAAATAGTAACTATCAAACAGATTCAAGATTTCTTCAGTACAAAAAGGGATTTATTGAGAACTCATATGCGTCATTTTATGGGAATGCAACTTATACCTTTGACCGCAAGTACAACGTCAATGGTAGCATTCGTTACGATGGTTCAAACATGTTTGGTGTGGATCCAAAATATCGTTTCTTACCAATTTGGTCGCTTTCGGGATCGTGGAATGTGCTAGAAGAAGAGTTTATTAAAGGAAAAACGGCCTTGTCCGATTTGCGGGTACGGGCTTCATATGGTATCCAGGGAAATGTAGACCGCAATACCTATCCTTTTATCGTCGGTAACTATGGTAATACCACGCTTCTTCCGGGTAACACCGAGGGAACTGTGGTTGTTGATATGCCTGCCAATGACAAACTTCGTTGGGAACGGACACAATCTTATAATGCCGGAATTGATTTGGGCTTATGGAAAAATCGATTAAACATTACTGTTGACTATTATAACAGAAAAAGTACTGACCTGATTGGTTTCAGCGCCTTACCTTTGGAAAATGGTTTTCAGAATGTTCAGGTTAACTGGGCGTCCGCACGAAATCAAGGTATTGAGTTGACGATTTCAAGCCGTCAGATTCAGACAGATAAGTTTTCTTGGTCAACGGATTTCAATATCGCACATAATGACAATAAATTATTAAAGGTCATGAATGATCCGAAAGCGTATGCGCCGGAGGCACAGGAGGGACGTCCCATAAATGGTTTATATGTATTGGAAACTGCAGGTTTGGATAAAGATGGCGTAATGCAATTTAGAAATCAGGATGGGTCCGTTTCAAGTTTTGAAGAGTTTTATGGTTTATACGATCCATGGGCAGAATTCTTACCGGGCTATACTTCGCAAACCGATATGACTGCTGCAGAATACCGTTCTAAATTTAAATACAAGGGTAGTAAAGATCCGAAGTTTATCGGTGGAATGACTAACCGTTTCCGTTATGGTAACTTTGACCTTGCGATTTCTGCAGTGCTTAATTTGGAGCGTTGGGTAAGCCGTACCCCGACTTATAATCCGGCTCTGGTAGACCGTGGGCAGAATTATACAACAGATCTTTTTAAGGCATTGCAAGAAGGTGGTAATATGCCCGCCTTGGGCAGTATAAGTTCCGAATTGAATGAGCGTTGGATGGCTTATGCTTGGATGGAAAGTAACGATCCGATTAATTCGTTTAAACAGTACGATATTTGGGCGAAAAAAATGAGCTATGTCCGCATCAATAGTATTCGATTAGGGTATACTTTACCGGCTGCGATAAGCAAAAAAATTGGCACAAGTAATCTAAGAGTAAATGTTGAAGGGCGCAATTTATTTGTTTTCGGAACAAATTACGATGGGTATTTTGATCCTGAAACTTACGGTGATTATTATGCGCAGCCAATCAGCAAATCTTTTGCCTTTGGTCTTTCTGCAAGTTTTTAATTCTTTTAATTGATTCATAAATGAAAAAGATAATTTATTTTGGAATGATCATGGCCGCTAGTGCATTGGCTTCCTGCAATAAATATTTAGATATACAACCGGTAGGGACCGTTATCCCCAGCTCGGAAAGTGATTTTAGAGGACTGATTACAAGCAGTTATCTAGGCTTTCCATCACATAAGTCCTATTTGTCTTTGCGTACAGATGAACTATTGTTGGATGAAAGTTCAACTGATGCTGCTAGAACCAAAGATATCTATCTTTGGAACGATCAAAATCCTGATCCAACAACAATCGCTTATCCCTATTTGGCATTTTACAACAGTATTTTTTATGCCAATCAGATCATCAGCACCATCGATGAAAAATTAGGAAGTAATGCCACGGTAGATCAGATTAAAGGTGAAGCTTACCTGATGCGTGCTTATGCTCATTTTGAGTTGTTAAATCTTTACAGTGAGGTCTATTCAGCGGGTAATACAGGGCTTCGGGGTGTTCCTTTATCGACAAAGATTGACCTGGAACAACGTTTTGTTCCCGCGACCATTGGTGAGTCTTATGCGCAGATCCTGACGGATATGGAAAAAGGAACAGCTTTATTGACTGTCGATGATCAGGCAAAAGGCGCTAATTATCGCTTTAGTAAACGCGCTGCGTATGCGATGGCCTCACGTGTTCATTTGTATCGTGGAGAGTGGCAGGAAGCGATTGATGCTGCTAAAAAAGCTTTGGCTATAAATGACAAACTGATTGATCTGAATGTTGCTGGAAGTCAACTTCCGAACGATTTTGAATCAGCAGAGATGATTATGGCTCTGGAAAAGGTGTCCGTTCCTGAAGTTCGCTCAAGCTCGTTTATCTCGCCTTCTTTGTTATCGGCATACTCAGATGGTGATTTGAGAAAAGGCCGTTATTTCCAAAAAAGTGGCAGTAATTATGTATCGCTCAAAGGCGGTGAAAATCGTTTCAATGTGAGTTTTAGAAATGCCGATCTTTATTTGACTATGGCCGAATGTTACGTTCGTCTGGGAAATACCGCAGAAGCATTGAAATATCTTTCGGCATTAAAGAAAAACAGATTCAGCGCAGTTGCATATACCACAGAATCTAAAGCTGACGCTAGTTTATCAAAGGAGCAATTGCTAGATGCGGTCATGTTGGAGCGCAAGCGCGAACTGGCACTTGAAGGATTACGTTGGTATGATCTAAAACGGACGACCAGACCGACGATCACCCATAGTAGCTTCGGCAGAACGGTAACCTTACAGCAGAATGATCCTCGTTATGTCATTCGTTATCCACAGGAAGCCATCAACAATAATCCCGATCTGTTGAAATAATTGATTTTTTTTAAATCCTATATATATTAATCCATTTTCTTTTTAAGGAAATGGATTTTTTATTACATTCAACCCATGGGATGGAAAATACTGATTGTCGAAGATGAAGACTGGGCTTTCGTTGGTTTAAAGGAAATGCTGAACTCGCTATACGGCGAAACTATATTTACCTTTTCCAATGCAAAAGAGATTCAGGAGGCGGTGACGACGATCAATAGACATCAATTCGACCTGATTTTTATGGATATTCACCTCATGGATGGGCTGAGCTTTGAGATTTTCAAGCAGGTGGCTGTTGATGTTCCTCTTATTTTTACGACCGCTTACGAACAATATGCCTTGGAGGCTTATCAAAATAAAGGTTATGCCTATTTGTTAAAACCTTTTGACGTTGATGAGCTGAAACAGGTAATGAATCGTATTGAGCCATTACTACCCAAAATCGAACCTCAACTCAAACAGCGGTTTCTAGTAAAGTACGGAAATTTTTTAAAGTCCTTGGCTATTGCTGATATTGCTTATTTTATGGCGGAGGACAAAGAGCTATATGCCGTGGAAAAGGGATCGGGAATCGCATATATTATTGAAGATACCATCACCCATTTGGTCACCCAGGTGGACCCAATGGTTTTTTTCCAGATCAATCGAAAATTTCTCGTTCGGATAGATGCGATTCAGTCCATGTTAAAAATTAGCAGGAATCGGATCAAATTAGAGCTAATGCCTTCAACCCCAGAAGGAATTGTCGTCATTGTTAGTGAGGAACGGTCCCCGAAGTTTCAAAAATGGCTTGATCAATAATGGTGATTTGGATCAATTTAGCTTACTACATGATATATTCATTCGAAACGAGCTGTTGATTCCGATAACTATGTTGGGTTAACTTTTCCACATAATGTTAATAACCTTGTTGAAAACCTGTTTATAAGAAAAATACATTTATTAACAGTACTTATTAACATTGTGTGGATAACCTTTCTTTTTCTTCTTTTTGCTTTTGTTGATCCAGATGATATATCCGGTAATGGGCAAGGACGCGCAGCAGAGACTAGCTAGGCATGCAATGATTTTTGTTGAGATGTTACCTATGCTACCTGTGTGGATATCATAATTAAGGGCGCCCAACTTATCACCGTAGTGTAGTTGTTCGCTAGACTTGATTTCGTATAGATTATTGCCTCTTCTGTCAAAATAGAGCCAATCAAACACCCCGCTTCGTTTTTCATCATGGCGTACCTGAATATCCATTCCTGTTTGCGTATCTTTTTTCAATCGTATAGACATCATTTCAGCGGTGGGATAATTTGTCAGTGCATACCGCAACGCATTGTCCTGAAACTGATTTTCTGCCGTAGGTAATGGCACAGGTGAAATGCGCCCAGAAGATGCAGTTGTCGACTGCAATACATTGAATGTTGCGATGTATGATTTTTTAAAGCCGGGGAAAGCAAAGGCAAGTCCAGTTATGGCAAAAATCAATCCTATGAATAGGCTATAAAAACCGATGACATTGTGCAGATCGTGGTTGAGTCGTTTCCATTTAACTTTGGTATCAATCCAAAAACTTCGCTTGAGATTCTTGCCTTTCCATTTTTTTGGCCACCAAAGAACGATGCCACTCAGTAGGATAATAATAAAGATGGCGGTTGACCAGGCGACGATAGGATGGCCAAATCGCTTGCCCAAAAGTAGGTTAAGGTGAAGCTGAAGTGTCAGCTGAAAGAATTCTGTTTTTGAATTTTCAACGTGTTGTACTTGCCCGCTGTATGGGTTGACGAATACGCGTTTATAGTATTTGTAATAATTCCAGTGACCAAATGCTTTTTCGTCAGTTTTTACAGCACGAAACACCCAAGTACGGTTCTTGGTTGGATAAAGGTCAACTCGCGTAATTTTCTCATCCGTTGGAAGGCTTTTCTGTGCATTGTGAAGAAGCGTGCTTAAAGGAAGTGGAATGGTTGGATGGCCGGTGGTGCCGGAGATAAAATATTTTTCAGGATAAGCCACTAGTTTGAGCTCATCCTGAAAGGTGTATATGCAGCCTGTCAGGCTTAGGATGGTGACGACAACACCGGTAATGATTCCGAGCCATTTATGCAACCAAAGGGTGACAGTTTTAAACATATCAAAATTTATAGTTGATGTTAAACGAAGCCAACATCCCTTGTCCTTTTACATACTCTTCATTTAGGGCACGGTATTGACTAACGACAGGATAATAATTTTTATTAAATAAGTTCTCTATTCCCATACCAATAGACCATTGTTTATTGATATAGTAGTTACTATTTAAATTAAATACATCAACAGGTTTGACCGGTCCCTCGCTGTTTTTGTATATTCCTTTTTCGTTGGGAAGGAATCTGTACCGTGACCCTGTATGTACCCAAAAAAGCTGAAAGGTAAGGGGTCGGATTGGCGTGTAGTAAATATATCCCGTTGCTTTTTTGGGAGAAATACGTGAGCCATTGAGGTAGGACTTTGTTCCGTCGTCCTTTTTGGATTTCCCTTCTACATAGGCATAAGTTCCGCCAATGGTCAATTGCTGTGAAATGTTAGCGCTTAATGCAACTTCATATCCATATACATCCTCTGGCAGACGTTGGGGCATCAGGTAACCACCGATATCAACGAGTTCGACTCCCATTTTAGATGTACTGTAGTAGTAGGCGGCGGATAGTTGGAAAATACTATAATTACTTGAAAATCCTATTTCATAATTGTTGGTAATGATCGGATCAGTTTTTAGGCTGTCTAGGTCATTATCTGTTGCTCTGCGTACGATACGACCCAGTTCATTAATCGCGAAACCCTGTGAGAAACTAATGAAAGGGTTAAAAATTGCATATTTGTTATAACGTAAGCCTGCATTGAAGGTTGCTCCTTTGTAAGGGATCTTTCCACCCTTTACAGCAATACTTCCCTCGTTATTGGGTCCTGTAGCAATGGTATTGAAGTCCTTGATTTTTACGGTTGCATTTTCATAGCGCACACCGCCTTTAAAGATTAAATTTTCTAGGAAATCAATCTTAACTTGGGCGTATGGAGCAATGTTTAACATATTCATATAGGGGATATAAACCCTTCCATCAGTCAGATTCTGATCTGTCACATCATTTAATAAGTCTATACCATAGGTAATGTCCGCATTGGATCCCAATAGCTGAAATGGCGTGTTGAGATTAACGCGTAATCCTTTTTTCTCCGAATTGATTTGTGTTTGTCCCGGACCATACCATGCAGAAGCTTTCTCGACATAACGATTCATTGAGCGAAACGTATTGTAGTACGCTGATGCCGTTAAAGATGTGGAGGCAAAGAGATTGTTTTTGTTATAGGTCAGCATGGCATTGTGGTTGTAGGGAGTTCCAGCAGGTTTACCTGGATCTTCGCCTTTTACTCCTATCGTAGGAGTCTGTCCATATATACCTGCCTGGCTGATGTACCTGTTGTGTTGATTGCTTCTGTAGAAGTTGTACACTGCCGTTATATTAGAACTACTATCGATGCGGTAACCAACCTTTAAGAATGCGTTGTATTGATAGGTGTTCGAAAGACCGTCAGTCTGACCAAGGGGGACACCGTCGCCGTCGCGTTGCAGTCCAACGTAATCGGCCGAACCGCTTACAGTATAATTCCATTTGTTTTTTTGACCATATAATGTTTGGCCTATGCGATATCCCATGGTACCCGCGCTGTTGACGGGATTAAATGTTGTTCGCAGACTAGTCATTCCCTGAATCGGTGCAGCATCTTTTGACGGGGTGCGCGTAATGTAATTGATAATGCCTCCTGCGGATCCATTTCCATAGATGGAAGTAGCACCTTTGATGACTTCAACTCGCTCAATGACGCTTGCGTCAATGGTGCGGAGATCACGTTGTCCATTCATCAAGGGGGTGGATTGTGGAATTCCATCAATCAAAACCAATACAGATCGTCCACGGAGGGTCTGGCCGGAGTTGGTTGCTTTGTTTGTCGCAGTTCCAAGTCCAGGAATGGTGTTACCCAAAATAGTGGAAAGATTAGTGGTGATTTGGCTTTGGGCTTCAATCTCCTTTGTCGTTAAGATAGAAACTGAAGAAGGTACAGTGGAGATGCTTTCCGCTTTACGTCCTACTGTTACAATGATCTCATCTAAAACTTGGGTAGAATTAAGCTGAATGATTAAGGGTTGTTGAACGGTATCTAAATTCACCATTTTTTCAACCGGAGAGAAGCCTGTATAGGATACCCGTAATTGAATAGTATTGCTTAAACTTTTTTTTGCAAAATTGAATTGCCCGAATTGATTGGAATATCCTACGCTCTTTCCATCAACTTTGATATTCGCTTGCCTTAATGGTTTATTTTCTCGGTCTTTTACAACAAGGGGTATTTCTTGTGCATTTAGCTTGGCACTTAAAAGCAAAAAGATTCCACAATTGAACATCATATAGCGTGTTCTATTCTTCATGGTAATTTATTTAGATCAAATATAAATTAATGTGCAAATATAGTTTATTTTATAATTGTGACAACATCAATGTGCTCTTTTTTTGATTTTTTTTAGTAGTTATTGTTGGATTTTAAGGCTGGTTTAGCAGTGAATGCACTGCTGTCTGCTATCAAATTAGATCATTATTTTTTGGAAAAATAATCTGTTCGCTAGATATTTACTTTGATCAGACGATGTGTGAGAATTTTACTTATTCTAAAGGCAACGAAATTGGCATCGGAGCCATTAAGCAGGACTTCTCGAGAACGAGATTATTAACGATAAAGTGAAACAAAGCAGAAAGGCCAAAAATACTAAGCTGTATTTGCTGTCGACGCCGCAGTTATGGCATCTGGTGTGCCGATGAAAGGTGAAGAAGCCATCGATTTAGATTGATAATTATCAATCTAAATCGATATTATTACTTAAAAATGTAAGGTACTTGGGGGATTCATCCTCGAAAATATCTTTTCCTTCCATCATATAAGCCCGGAGAAGATATTCCTGAGCCAGCTCACTATTATCGTCGTGTAGGTAGCATTGTCCTAACCGCAACATAATAAACGGATTTTCGTAAGCATTTTCGATGATATTTTGTTTTGCTTTTTCAAAATGGGAGAGCGCATTGGTAAAGTCGTCGAGTAAGAAAAAAGCATCTCCTATAGAGGCTTCGAGCCAGAGGCTTTCTGCGTGAACATTTTGCGGACTTGGGACCAAATCAAGTGCTTCGGTCCACAAGCGGATCGCTTCCTGATAGTTGCCTTCGTCACATTGAATGTTTCCTTCTTCGCTGAGTTGGTCTATTCTGTCTAATGTTTGATCATCCATGGCATTTAAATCGTTAAAGTCCTATACTAAGGTAAGAAATCTATTCAAAAAAAAAGCGGAAAAAATTTGTGCTTTCTCCGCTTTTAGTTCTGTTGATATCTATTTATTCTACATCAAACCACAGTTTAGTTAACAACGTATTGCTACCCTGGCGTGCTATGGCTTCTCGGTAATTAGCTCCATTGAGAGATTGTTCTGTTCCGGGATATAGAAAGCGCAAAGGGATTTTTCCGCCCAAAGCACCTTGTTTTGCAGGTGTTAACTTAGGATAATCCAATCTACGCCATTCGGCAAATGCTTCTAAACCTTGCCCATATAAAGCAATCCATTTTTGTTCGCCAATTGACTTTTTATAGTTATTGGGGTCGAAAATTACTGATGATTGACTAAGGTAGGCATCGATTAAATTATTACTGACTTTGTATTGTTCAAAAGATGCTCGAATGGCCTTTTGGTAGAGATCTGCTGCATCACCCGTAATAAATCCTCTGCTTACGGCCTCGGAAAGATCAAAAAGAACCTCCGAATAACTTAAGATCACTGCAGGAGCTTTTGGCTCACGGAAATATTTTCCTGGTCGGGATGTAAGATCAAAACCAATACTGCTAGCCTCACTTGAAGTGAGGCCATTTGGGAGACCAACATATTGCTCCTTAGTCGGTTTGTCTGTTGCATCCGCATAAATAGGTAAGCGTGGATCGTTTAACTCGACAAGCTTATCTACCATTGTTTTACTCACGCGATAATCCTCTCTTGCTTCAAAAGATGCACTGACGGGATTGCGATAAGGAGCATCGCGGTAGATCAGCTGAGCGATATCCTCATTGGAGCTAATGTAACCACTTCCTTCTGCTGCGATTTCCTGCAATGTAGTTTTGGCTAGATCCGGTAGGCGGTCAGCAATACGTAATGCAAAGCGCAATCTGAGTGAATTCGCAAAACGTTTCCATTTAACGATTTTATTCTCATAAATAATATCACCCTGGATAGCCTCACCATCAACTTTTAATAAACTTTGTGCGTTCTTGAGATCTTTCAATAGGCCTTTATAAACATTTTCCTGTGCGTCGTAACGAGGGGTCAAATAAGCATCAATGTCTCCTGTTTCAGTATAAGGAATATCTCCATAGGCATCTGTCAGTAATGAAAATACCCATGACTGCAAGATAAGTGCTACGCCCTTGTAGTTGTCATTGCCGCTATTTGCTGCTAATTTTTGCGTGATCTTTAATTGGCTGATGCTCTTTGAGTACCAGGTTGACCATCCTTCTGTGAAATCATTGTTTGTGAAAATATAGCGGTCGGGGTCCGTGTATTGGATTCTAGCCCAATGTTGTACAAACAACAGGCTAGAAGCAAGATTATTGCTTACGCCCCAGTAGCTGTCGGCTGTTGTTTTAATCGCGCTTGTGAGAAGGTAGCCAGGTTGAGGATTTTCTGCCTCATTCTGATTTTGATTGACTTTTGCTAATTCATCTTTGCAGGACGTGGTTAGGCCCAGTAAGAGAATAAGTCCTGTTATATATTTGCTGTTTATTTTCATGCTCAAAATAATTATTTGTTCTTCAATTGTTCGCTAGTAAGAAATCGAACTGCATTAGGCAGCGATGATTTCAGTTGCTTAAAACTTAAGATTTAAATTGAAGCCAAAGCTTCTTGTGGTCGGTAACTGTAAACTTTCCAAACCTTGTGCATTGCCTGTATTAAAGGCTGTTTCTGGATCAATATTAGGGGCATTCTTATGGATAATCCATAGGTTTCGAGCTACTAAAGAGAATGAGGCTCCCTGAAAGCCGATTTTGGAAATCCAATGATTTGGAAATTGGTAACCTAGTTTTACCTCGCGCAATTTAACATAAGAAGCATCGAATACATTTGCTTCATTGGTTCTATATAGCGTTTTATAATATTGTTGTGCCGATACAACTTTCGTATTTTCTGAACCGTCTGCATTTAGGCCATCTACGATAATACCATCATCATAGGTTGTCCCGTTAACTGTATAACTCAGTCCGCCATGTTCAGCATCTCTTCCAGGGAGAGTCGAGGCCAATACCCCAGTTCCTCTACCAGTCGCATTCGTACCTGAGTAGAGTTTGCCCCCATGCTTGATGTCTATCAAAAAGCTTAAATCAAAGTTTTTGTAACGGAATTGATTTGTAATACCGCCCAACCAATCTGGTGTAAATTTGCCAAAATAGTGATTCACTGGATCAGTGGCAGGTGTCCCGTCTGCGTTCACGATAAGGCGACCCGCTTCATTTCGTAAGAAGCCAGTTCCGTAAAGAGTCCCATAGGGTTTTCCGACTGCGGCCAAAACTTGCACGGTTCCTGATGATCCGATCGTATAACTTTGTAATAATCCGTCATTGTCTAATTCTACAACTTTACTTTTATTTGTTGCGAAGTTGACATTGATATCCCATTGGAATTCCTGTTTTTTCACCGGCGTAACACCTAATTGAACTTCAAGCCCCTTATTGTTGATCTTTCCGGCGTTCATGAGTTTCTTCTTATAACCTGTCGATGGACTCACATCAACGGCTAAAATCTGGTTGATACTATTGATGTCGTATAAACTTAAATCTAATCGCACTCTATTTTTTAGGAAAGCCAGTTCGGTACCTAGTTCAGTTGAGGTGGTTGTTTCGGGTTTTAGGTCTGGGTTTTTCTTAATGTCATTGACCGATAATTGTGGGTTGTTTCCGTATGGTGCACTAAATAGATAAGAATCAATTAAACTAAAAGGGTCTGTATCTTTACCTACTTTGGACCAGCCCCCCCGTAATTTCCAGAAAGACAATATATCGCTTTGAATAGCGAATGCATCTGTCAGGACTATGCTAGCGTTTGCAGACGGATAGAAATACGAAAGATTGTCAACTGGCAAAGTGGAAGACCAGTCGTTTCGAGCTGTTAGATTCAAAAATGCATAATTTTTGTACCCTAATTGCGCCGATGAAAAAATACTGTAGGCCTTCAATGGGCTATATTCACCTGTTGAAATCAAGGCATCTCTAGAGTTTGCTAGCGTATAGACATCAGGTACAGCTAAACGCGGGGCTTTTTGGTTATTGCGTTGCCGCGATTGGCTACGTATATTACCTCCAGCTAATATATCCAGCGTAAAGTCTGTTGAAAGCGGTCTATTGTAGTTTAAAGTAAACTCCGTATTATTTTCATTTACTGTATAAGCATCTTCTTCATAGGAGCCGTAGGGTGTACCATTGGTACCATAAGCAATCCGTATTTTTCTACGATCGGTATAATAATCGTTACCAGTACGGAAGTTGGCTGTCAAAAACTCGTTGATCTTGTAATTTAAACCAACATTTCCAAAAATTCGGTCGCGTTGTTGCTGTACAGTATTTTCCTCTGCGATGAAGTATGGATTGCTATAATAACTATTGTTCCAATTGACAAGGTTACCGTTTTCATCCCGATAATTTTTTAAACGGGAAACATCGACCTGTCTGCCAAACCAGGTAAATTGGAGCATATAGCCGTTCGAGCGAAAGCCCCCTACACCTGGTAAATTACCTGAGTTTGTACGTACATAATTTGCATTTGCTGTAAGTGTCAGATCTTCCGTGATTTTATAACGTGTGTTGATATTGAAGTTGTTTTTTTCAATCGAAGAATTTGGGATAATTCCTGTTTGATTACTATTGTTATACGAAAAACGATAATCAACTTTATCTGTGGCATCGGCAATAGATATTCCATTGTTTAATGTTCTTCCTGTTCCAAAAAAGCTGCGTACGTTATCTGGATGTGGCAAGAAAGGTACTGCTTCACCCTTTGAATAAAATTGCGGGATGAGTCTGCCATCCATTTTTGGCCCCCAGCTTTCATCAACACCATCATTGATACCGCCACCTTTACCATCGACATAGCTGAACTTTCCATTGGCACCTTGTCCAAATACATTTTGATAATCGGGTAGAACGGCAAGCCGTTCAATGGTATTATTTGAATTAATATTTATCCCCAATCCTTTGCGTTTTTTTCCAGTTTTTGTCGTAATCAAAATCACCCCAGCGGCGGCTCTTGAACCATACAACGCAGCCGCATTGGGCCCTTTTAGTACGCTTATGGATTCGATGTCTTCGCTGTTGATATCTGAAATTGCATTTGCATAGTCACGGTTACCACTCGTTCCCAGCTGGGAATTATCAACAGGTGTTCCATCAATCACAAATAAAGGTTGATTGTTTCCGGCTATGGAGGTCTCTCCTCGGATAATAATTCTCGAAGAACCCATATTGCCCTGACTATTTGTTACCTGAACCCCAGCAACTTTTCCAGCTAAGGAGTTTACGAGATTACTTTCTTTAGCTTCGGAAAGATCTTTTCCCTTTAGTTCCTGAATAGAATATCCTAACGTCTTTTTTTCCTTGGATATATTTAAAGCCGTTACGACCACTTCATCTAACAGGGCAGTTGAAGGCACAAGTTGAACTGTGGTAAAGCCTGTCGGATTAGTTTGAACCGTTTTACTTTCAAAGCCTATATATTGTATATTGATATTTAGCGATCTGCCAGAAGAAGGTAACTCAAATAGACCATTTGTATCTGTCTGTACTTGTTTTTTACTGGTCGTTTCGGTGACAGTAGCCCCTTGAATAGGATTGTTGTTATTGTCAACTACCTTTCCTTTTATAGTGTTTTGTGCGTATAGTGCGCCAGAACTTAGACAAAGCGCGGCCATTACGACAAAATTTATGTTGTTTTTTGTCATACTAATTATAATAGTGAGTGTATTGTTTCAGATGGGTTATCGGAGATATTTGAATTTACTTGTAAAACATCCCCTTAGGACATTCGTTTTTCAAGGGTATACTGTATATGCTGTTTCATGTGTTAAAAAATGTTAATGCAAATATATAAAATCTACCTGATAACTATACTTTGTTTTTAGCTTTTTTGTAATTTTTGAGTCAGAATGACGAAATTTAGATGAGCTGATGTAGTATGGATAAAAAACGGAAGCTGCTTTTTTGCGGAAAGCTTTCATCTGGACTTTGCAATATGGCGCCTATTAGGATATTGATGGGTAGGTGCGAATCGTAAACGCCGGATTGCGAATTGTAAATCCTTGTATATTCTGCTCGGAATTGGGTAGGATTTTTGTATTTCGATTATATAGAAATTAAAATGCATCATACTATGATTATTTTTGGCACACGAACCAAGGTATTAACTAACAAATCGCAATCGGCAGTAGGTGACTGTGATTATTGTGGCACGGCTCAGTCTCTCTTTGCCTATAGACAGATTAAGTATTTTCATATTTTTTGGATACCCATATTTCCCTATTCTGCGCAGATTATTATGATTTGCAATCATTGCAAAAAGTTGAGCTACCAATCTGAAATTAAGCCACAGACACTTCAATCCCTGTCTTCACGAACTATCCGTAAAACACCTATCGGTTATTTTACGGGTTTAATGCTGATTGGACTTTTAGTAGCTGCTATTGTTATAGCTGGGATTTCAGGTGCAAAAAAGAAAGAAAAATACCTGAAAGATCCAAAAGTAGGTGATGTGTATGAGGTTTCTTATCCGAAGGATGGTAAAACGATGCGTACACTCTATCGTATAGCCAATTTAACAGCAGATTCAGTGACTTTTGATGTTAACGATTATGAAGCGGATAGCCGAAAGGGTCTGCGCAAATTGAAAGAGCAGGATGCTGATAGTTATGCTGAACAGCGAAAATTGTCACGTTCTGAAGTTGAAGAAATGAAAAGAAGGATATCAAATATTGAAAGATTTTAACGATCATTTCTTGTTTCTTATTGCTACCTTCGCTGGTACTACTGGCGTATTGGTTTGCTATTTCTTTGCCTATCCTTTGCTGTTTTTCTGCCATTTCTTTGCCGTTTCTCTGCCTATCCTTTGCTGTTTCTCTGCTATTTCGTTGCTGTTTCTTTGCCTATCCTTTGCTGTTTCGTTACCTATTATTTGGTCTTATAGTAATCAGATAGCAACGAAATACCAAATAGATAGCAACGCTATAGCATAGCTGTTATCAAGGAAACCCAAAGGATATACAACAAGGTTTAAACCAGCGCTCAAATGACCTCTTTTGCAAAAGAGAAGGTATTGATTTAATCCCCAAGAATATGTCTTGTAGACACGGTTTGGATCTTAAATGAGCTACTTCTTTGTTTTTACAATATTAAATTTATGAATATAACCCATCATAAAGTATTGTTTCAGCGTAAGTGAATTTCCAAAATATGTTCTATTGCCTTGACTGCCCCAATAATTTTGCGTATTGTGATTTAAGATATCGAAACCGGTCAATTTGATTTGGGAATTGTTTTAAATATGCACTATAGTTATTTTGAATTCCCCCTGTAACAATAATGTCTGTTTAGACAAATCGTGAAATATGAAACTTAAAAAGCAAGATTTAAATAAAATCCTGCTTTTTAGATTGTACAATTTGATGAATAGGGAAGATATGGATAGCAAATGGGGTATATTCATTAATCAAGTTGTATAGCTACGCGCACTAGCAACAATGTCTCCTTATTTCTTCAAAACAAGTGTATGTCCATTTTGGTAGAGTGTCATTTTGTTTTCGTTGCGCTCGAAAACTATTTTTACACCAAATTGCGGTTGAATCAGCGTGTTTTTATCCTTTGCTTTCAGCTGAAACGACGGTTGACCAATAACCTGTCCGAACACTTTGTTTCCTTCTCGGGCAATATTTATCTGGATTGGAGGCTGTTCGCTTTTATATTCGCCAACAAGACTATTAATTTCTTCGTCTGTCAATTGTACTTCCGTAAGATCCGGTAGTGGCAAGGACTTTTTATAAAGTTCACCTAAACTGAACTTTAGGATTTCATTATTATTATAATTGTTGGCGTTACTAATGATAGCGACATTATAATTACCATCATCGAAATGCCCAGCTACAGAAGAATAGCCATCGATTCCGCCGGTATGTCCGAAACCCATATGCTCATAGAACGGCAACTGGAATAAGCCAAGTCCATAACCTTGATCTATTTTTTTCATGGCGTCGAGGCTCGCCGCATTGATTATTTTATGGCTGAATAAACCATTGAAAAATTTGTCTAGATCTGTTGGCGTTGACCAAACTGCCCCCGCACCGAGGGGAACAGAGTTGTGGGTGTGTGGTTCAAGGATCCATTCTTGCGTAAATCGATAGGATTCACTAACAGCACCGCTATTATTTTGTGGTCGCCCAAATGTGGTCTGTTCCAATTTCAATGGTCCACAGATATACGTTTTCAGGAGCGCAGCGTAATCTTTTTTCCATACTTTTTCTAGGATATATGTTAGTAAAATATAATTTGAATTACTGTATTCATGTTTGCTTCCAGGGGTAAATTCAGCACCACCTTTGATAATGCGTTCAACAAGTTCCTGTTCAGTTTGAGGTTGAGTGTTCCATGTTAGGTAATCTTTGTCGTTGGTGACGCTATGAACACCGCTACTATGATTTAACAATTGATGAATTGTGATCTTTTCTGCATTTGGAATGTCTTTAAAATAAGTCGATAATGTTTGGTTCAGTCCTAGCTTGCCAAGTTCCACTGTTTTTAGAACAAGGGTTGCTGTGAAAGTTTTTGAAATCGACCCTATACCATAGCGGGTATCTGGGCTCGCTTTCTTTTTCTGGGCGATGTCTGCATTTCCAATGGCCCTTTGGTAGAGCAATTCGTCTCCTTTACTTATCGCAATACTGCCCATCCAGACTTGGTTACTTTCTAATATTGACATCAGACTGTCCATCCGGATAGGACTAAATTGTTGGGCTTTTAAAATTGGGCTGGTTAGACTGCCTAATAGCAAGAGCAAAAGTGAGGTTCTTTTCATAATTTATGGTATATAGATTTTTTGATTTTTAGAATAAGCGTTGAAGAATAGTACAGCCCAGTGATGATAAATAGAAGAACTGGAATAAAATAATTGCCCAATTGTTCATACCGTATGGCCTCTTCGTGCTGTAGAATAAGTTTTCCGAATATGAAAAACTTATTGGGCGCATAGAAAAAGCCTACTCCCTGTGGATCAACAAACTTGGCCACTACTAAAAATATAGCAATAAGCATCAGGGTATAGGTGGTGTAATAAACCAAATTGACTATCGCTCGTGCAAGCATGATGGGCATCTTCAAGAGGGATGCCGGTTCAGTTGAAGGCGCTACTGCCTGACCTAAGGAGGCTGAGGAGATCATTTCTAAGATAAAGGTCGCAGGTAAACCTAGCTTTTCCAAAATATCTTCGAGCTGCATAGGCGTCGTATCCTGGATTAACTGTTGGGGAAATTGCTGTTGCAAAGCCTCAAATATGTGGCTATTAATTTCGCATAATATATCCTGACGTTGCTCCAATGCTAATCTTTTGACAAGAGCCGTTGCTGTTGACATGTAATTTTTATAAAGCTGAGCCGAGGATCTATTGGTAAAATGTATTTGGTTATAATGCATGAGTCAAGGTGGTTAAGTGTTGGTTTAAGCCTGCCCAGTAACTTCTCATTTCTAAGAAGGTACTTTGGCCTTCCTTTGTTATTTTGTAATATTTTCTTGGAATCCCAGTCTTCTGCGGAACCCAGTTCGATTCGACCAACCCTTCGTTTTTTAAACGAATTAATAAAGGGTATAATGTTCCTTCAGCAATATCAATGGTGGTTTTCTTCTTGACCTCTTGGATAAGATCGTAACCGTAGTATTCTTGCTCGTAAGCGAGGACACCGAGTATAACAAAAGAAAGGCTTCCTTTTTTTAGCTGTGAAATCCATTTGTCAATAAATTCTTTGTTCATGGAGGTAAATATAACAAAATACATAGTAATGCAATGTATTTATTTTAAAGTTTCATTACAGATCTCGATAAATGATTTGCCGTGCTATAAATAGAAGGTATGCTTAGCTTAGAAGTGTTATTAGAAAAGGAAGTGAAGTTGTACATAGAAGGGATCAAGCGGAATTCTTGG
>DLST01000004.1 GCA_002500745.1 Sphingobacterium sp. UBA7855
GTTTAATTTACACTCCCTTTTAATAAAACCTTTGGTTCGATTGTGCTTATTAATTCCTAGCTCACATTTCTTGCAGATTCTTACTTCTTTTCCAATATTGGTCTTTTTGAAAAACCAAATTTGGTCATATATAATATTGCAATTATCACACTTGCATCTTTCAAGTAGTAGTTTCCCCAAATACTTCTTATCAAATTTGAATCTATATTTTTGGTGTACTTTTAGGTTATTAGAACCTTTTGTCTTATTCAGTTTCTTATGTGCCTTAGCTCCTTTATTGAAGGTGAATAATGATTGAAAATACTTATGACGCTCTTTATAGCTAATGTCCGAATGTTCGGAGTTCAAATGTTGTTTCAGATCTTCCTTATTTGTAAAGTTGAAACTACAATAATTGCATTTATCCATAATTATGATCTTTGACAATGAAAGTAATCAATTATTTATATAAAAAAATGTCATGTGGGTTAGTATCAAATTTCACAGCAGTAATATGATGAATCTTTATATCTTGTATATCTATGGATAAGATAAAGTCTCGATGATCTTTATTTTTTGCGATAATTATATCCTTGTCCAACAGATCATCATAAAATTTCCGTTCAATAATTTTCTTTTTTCTACTTTTCTTCACCACACGATACTCCCACTCCCATCCCTCATCTGTATAGGAGCCTAAATCTACATCTAATTTCCATGAATAGGGTTTTACTTCTTTTTTTCCAAAAGTCCAGTGGTGAAAAAGCCAACTTAAGAATACTTATTTCTATTCTTTTATCAGGTTTGCATTTTTACACATTGCAATCCAAAAGTGAAAACAGCATATTTTATAAGCTAGATTTCAACAATAACGAAGGTATTGTTGAGGTTGAAAGGTCAATCTGGAAAATCCTAAACTGGAGTTTTCATTAGATTACCGTGCCTAGATTGATTTTCGTTCCTAATCTTTAATTCGTCGAGGAAATTGGAACTTTGGTATGGGGCAGTGTGGCATTCGTCGAGAAAACTTGGTAAAGTATATAATAAGATCTATACTTACTGCAAGAACTGAACCTTTACATTTCAAAATGAAAAAAATTAAAACCTTAACATTTCTTTTTGCGGCAGTAGCTTTATACTTCTTTAATTCTTGTTCCCAGTCCAGGGAGGATAAATATATCGGTTATTGGATTGAAGATGAGAAAGAGCATTCAGAAGTGCTTGAAATAAAGAAGAAGGGCGATAAACTGTATCTAAATAGTAAGGATATAGAAGTACCTGCAACATACAATAAAGAGGATAATACTCTGAGCGCCCAACTAACAAACGGTCTTGCCTCTGTAACCATTTTGATGAACCTGATGGAAGACGCTGATAAAATGAAAATGAGCATTGGGAGTAAGGGAACGAATTTTTCAAGGGTTTCAAAAGAAAAAGCAGTGTAATATAAGAAAGCGTATGAAGCTTATTACGACCCCAAATTTTTTGTCGGTGAATGGAAAAGCGATGTAGAAAAGGAAGCCTCCTTAAAAATTATCAAAGAAGAGAATTCATACTATTATGTTAGTGACTTTCTGGGAAAAAAGAAATTGTCTTACGATAGCAAGAAACATCTTCTGACTGGAAATATAGGGTTTTCGAGTATCACTTTTAGAAGAAGTGGTGATAAAGAGATTACCTATAGCAATCGGACATATAGAAAGTGGACTTGAATTTTTAATGGGCAATTCTGAAAACATTAAAAGACAGAATGACATAAATGCAGGAATCTATACCGCTAAAGCAGTTTAAGGACTTTGGATCCAAGGCGGGCGTGCTCCATTTGGTTATAAAAAGGAAGGTAAGAATGAGGACCGTCGTCTAGTAGTTAATGAAAGTGAAGCGATTGTCGTTAGATATATTTATGATGCTTTTATATCAGGAGTTGCATTATACAAAATTAAGGAAAAGGCTATAGAAATGGGTTTAAAACGTACGGCAACTACAGCCGTGGAACGAATTCTAACAAATCCTTTGTATTATGGATTCCAACATGTCAAAGCGTGGAAACATAATCCAGGTTGTTTATACCCACTAAAAAATCATGAACCTATTGTTGATCCAACGACTTGGAAGTTAGTAAATGAAAAAATAAAAAGAGGTAGTAAAGAACGGAAAATTTATGACGACAAGATTCCACTTCGTGGAGTTTTACGCTGCCACTGCGGAAAACTATTAACGGGTGCTGCTAGTAGAGGGAAAATGGGAAAATATTATTATTACTATAAATGTAGTATTGCTAGTGCCCATAATAATATAAATTCTGAAAAAGCTCACAAACAATTATCTGGTGCTTTAGAATTAATGAGTCTTCCTGAAAAATTAATATCCAGTATAAAGCAGAAGAGTGAGGTTGAGATGGAGATAACTTTAAAAGAACATAAGACATTATTAAAGCAGCACCAAATCGAATACGAGCAAGCAGGCGAAAAGCTTATGTCAATCGAAGAAAAATGGATTACAAATCGGATTCAACATGATACATATGAAAGATGGCATAATGAGTTGACTACTAAAAAAGAATCTCTTAAAGAACAAATTGAAAAGCTAAGACATAATGGAGATAGGACATTTTCATTGTTACGAGATCAATTATTTTATCTTTCAGACCTAAATTACGTCTATACAGAAGCTACCACAATAGAAAAGCAAGAACTCATTAAAATGGTGTTCGACGATTATTTATACTATGAAAATGGTATCTATCGAACTCCGTATATTATGGAGCTATTTATTCATAATGTATTGAAAATGAGAGAAATGGGTTGTTTAGATTATAAAAAAAACGGGATAATTTTTCAATTATCCCGTCAAGTGGAGCTGGAGAGATTCGAACTCTCGTCCAGTCATGGTACTGTATACGCTTTCTACATGTTTAGCTTCTCTTTAATTGTCGGGCGAGGGAAGGTGAGTCGCTTACCTATACCGTACGCCGTAGTTGCTGTTTCTCACAAGTGCTTAGCAACATCACACTTGCCAGTTCTATTGTTCGATGCCCCGAATGTTAAACCAAAGAACAGGATCTAACGGGACAAATAGCTATGTTAAGTCTAACTTAAGCAGCTAAGGCGTAGTTTTCTTCGCCAGTTATAATTCTGAAAGTTCAGATTAAAGTGCTCTACTAACAACGCACTACATGCTTACATAACCGTCTCCATCCTGTCAATTCCGGTCAACCCCAATTATGTCTTACAAAGGTACTATTTTTTTGCTTAATCGGCAAGATATGCGCGATTCTTGTTTAATACCTTGGTTCTGAATGGAAAACAATTGATACGTTAATAAAATTGCTTAAGAATCGAACCTTGTTTGATTGGCAGAGTGATCGCTTATTTTTTGCAGGGACTTTGATAGGCAAGGAAGTTCTGGATTGACTTATGTTTTCAATTAAAAAGCTGAATATTATATCCAGCTTTTTAATGATTTTATCAATCCAATTATTTGATCAACCCAGCTCTTTTCAATAAAGGTTCTACCGAAGGTTCTTGTCCGCGGAACCGTTTGTAAAGAACCATTGGATGTTCTGTGCCGCCTCTTGAAAGTATATTATCCTTAAATTTGGTTGCGATTTCCTTATTGAAAATACCGTTTTGTTTAAAGTAGTCAAATGCATCTGCATCCAGTACTTCCGCCCATTTATAGCTGTAATAGCCCGAAGAATAACCACCATTGAAAATATGGGAGAATGCTGTACTCATGGCATTTTCCTTGACATCGGGATAGAGTTTTGTTGAGGCAAACTGTTCGTCTTCGAATGCTTTCAGATCCGAGATAGAAGTTGGATCCTGTCCATGCCAGCCCATATCCAATAGCCCAAAGCTCAGTTGGCGCATAGTCGCCATCCCCTCAAGAAAGGAAGCGCTTTCGCGGATCTTTTCGACTAGTTCCATCGGGATCACTTCGCCAGTTTCATAGTGTTTGGCAAATAGCTCAAGGGCTTCTTTTTCATAGCACCAGTTTTCCATCACCTGACTTGGTAACTCGACAAAATCCCAATACACAGATGTTCCAGATAGTGTAGGGTAAGTGCTGTCAGCGAGCATACCATGTAGGGCGTGTCCAAATTCGTGAAATAATGTTGTCACTTCCTGAAAGGTCAACAACGAAGGTTTTGAAGCTGTAGGACGCGTAAAATTGCAAACAATAGAGACATGCGGACGCTCTTGCCTGCCATTTTGAATGTATTGTGGTTTGAACGATGTCATCCAGGCACCATTTCGCTTGCCTTTACGCGGGAAGAAGTCGGCATAGAAAATAGCGACTAATTCTCCATTGTCTTTACTGACCTCAAATGTTTGGACCTCTTCGTGGTAGGTGTCAATGGTGTCAACTTCTTTGAAGTTGATGCCAAACAAACGATGAGCCACTTCAAATGCACCATGCAAAACATTTTCGAGTTTGAAATAAGGTTTGAGCTTTTCATCGTCCAAATTAAAGCGTTCTTGTTTCAACTTTTCGGCATAATAAGCACCATCCCATTTTTCCAATTGGTCTATGCCATCCAAGTTTTTTGCAAATTGGGATAATTCTGCAAACTCTTTCACTGCTGCTGGTTTCGCTTTTCCAAGTAGGTCGTTTAGGAATTCGGTGACTTTGCTTGGATTTTGTGCCATACGTTCGGCAAGGACAAAGTCTGCATGGGTGGCGTAGCCTAATAATTTAGCTCGTTCGAAGCGAAGTTTTACAATTTTAAGGACATTTTCCACGTTGTTGTGCTCGTTGTCCTGAAAAGCTTTGCGGCCTGCGGCGAGGGTAATTTCTTTGCGAAGTTCTCGATTGTCGGCATAAGTGACAAAAGGAAGATAGCTCGGGAAATCCAGGGTAAAAAGCCAGCCTTCTTTTTCGTTGGCTTTAGCCAAAGCATGGGCAGCTTCTACAGCACCCTCTGGAAGTCCAGCAAGATCTTTTTCGTCTGTTACCAACAGCTGATAGGCATTGGTTTCGGCCAGGACATTCTCCCCGAATTTCAATTTTAAAAGTGATAGCTCGGCATCTATTTCGCGGAGTTTTTCTTTCTGTTCATCATTTAAAAGTGCGCCGTTGCGTACAAAATCCTTATAGGATTTTTCTAATAAGGTGGTTTGCTCTGCCGTCAATGTCAGTTGGTCCTTCTGATCGTATACAGCCTTAACCCTTTTGAAAAGATCAAAATTTAAGGTGATATCATTGCCTAAAGCAGATAGTTTTGGGGCAACATCCTGTGCGATCTTTTCGAGATCAGCATTGGTTTCAGCGGAATGGAGATTGAAAAAGATATTGGACAAACGATCTAGTGTCTGTCCAGAGTAGGACATAGCAGCGATTGTATTGTCGAAAGTTGCCGTTTCGGGATTGTTGACGATAGCATCGACTTCATCTTTTGTCTTCTGAATAGCTTCATCAAATGCGGGAATGTAATCTTCAATCTTTATCTGTGAAAACGGAGCTGTATCGTGCTGCGTTTTAAATTTCTCTGTTAAAATACTCATAGGAGTAAATGTAATAAATATTTATTTCAAGCGATAACATCTGCTTAAATTATGGGGCTGAGATGATATTTGACCGAATAGGCGTTTAGGCTACGCCGAAAATTTAGGAGGAAAATTAGAACTGCATAAAAAAAGAGCTCAGAGGAGCTCTTTTTTATATTTGGATAAGAGATTAGGCCAGTTTTCCTAATGCTTCTTTGATTCTTTTTAAAGCTTCGATCAAACTTTCGTCTGAGGCTGCATAAGACAAGCGGATGTAATTGTCGTTACCGAATGAATCTCCACCTACTGTAGCTACGTGACCAACATTCAATAAGTACAATGCCAAATCAGATGAGTTTTTAATGCCATTACCATCTTGGTCTTTTTTACCAAAGAACGAAGAGATTTCTGGGAAGAAATAGAATGCACCTTCCGGAAGATTTGTTCTTACGCCAGGGATTTCAGTCAATAGATCGTATACCAATTGGCGACGACGAGCGAAAGCTTCTTTCATTTTGTTGACAGATTCTAATCCTTGTTCATAAGCAACGATACCCGCACGTTGAGAAATTGAACAGGTACCTGAGGTTGTCTGTCCTTGTAACTTATCATTTGCGGCGGCAATGGTTTTGTTAGCAGCGATATAACCTAAACGCCATCCCGTCATTGCAAATGCTTTTGAAAAACCATTGATGATGATCACTCTATCTTTAATGCTTTCAAATTGTGCGATGGATTCGTGTTTGTCTACAAAGTTGATGTGTTCGTATATTTCATCCGATAAGATAAATACCTGTGGATGTTTTTCGAAAACTTCGGCTAATGCAGCCAACTCATCTTTGCTATAAACTGTTCCGGTAGGGTTGTTTGGCGAAGAGAACATGAACAATTTGGTTCTTGGTGTAATTGCCGCTTCCAATTGCGCTGGTGTAATCTTAAAGTTATTGTCGATTTCTGTATTGATAAATACCGATTTTCCTTCTGCTAAAACGACCATTTCGGAGTATGATACCCAATAAGGTGTTGGGATAATTACCTCATCACCAGGGTTGATCAAAGTCAAAATCACATTAGACAGGCTTTGTTTTGCACCTGTAGAAACAACAATTTGAGAAATATCATAATCTAAATTGTTTTCTGTCTTCAACTTGTTTACAATTGCCTGGCGCAATTCAGGGTATCCCGGTACAGGCGAATAACGCGTCCAGTTTTCATCTAGGGCTTTCTTCGCTGCATCTTTTACGTGCTCAGGCGTGTTGAAATCAGGTTCACCTACGCTAAGGCTAATTACATTAACGCCTTTTGCTGCTAATTCGCGGCCCAACTTGGTCATTTTAAGTGTAGCCGATTCGGACAAATTATTTATCCTGTCTGATAAGTATGATGATGTGCTCATGGTAAGACAAAGATATTACATACGTTGCAAATAATCCTCTTTATTTTTGATAATTTATAAAGAAAAATAGCCCTTTTATTGGGCTTTTTTAATAAAAAGGGCTGTCGGAGCGATTTAGCGCAGTTATTTACTTGTTTCTTGACTTCACATGTTTAAAACTAATCGATATGATCTGTCTTTATATCTTTACCTTTGTTCTCACAAAATGTTAGCAGGGCATCAATTTCATGGTTTGCTAACATAAGTTTTTTATAAAGATTACAAGCATCATGTCAAGACAAAGTAGATTGGTCTTATTATCGCTTTTCACCGGGATAGGTTTGATGGTCGTGAAGTTTTTTGCCTATTTTTTAACAGATTCCAGTGCAATCTTTACAGATGCTGCGGAAAGTATCGTTAATGTGGTCGCTTCTGGTTTTGCATTTTATAGTATTTATCTTTCAGCGCAGCCAAGGGATGAGAATCATCCTTATGGACATGGTAAAGTGGAGTTCTTCTCTGTATTTTTAGAAGGTGGACTTATTTTTATAGCTGGCGCGATAATATTAGCCAAAGCCTGTTACAATCTTTTTTTTCCCGCAGCGTTAACACATCTTGAACAAGGGATTTATCTGATAGGCATTACATCTGTGATCAATTTTGCAGTGGGATTCTATATCATGAAGCGTGGCCGTGCATTAGGATCCATTACTTTGGTGGCAGATGGAAAACATTTACAGGTAGATGCCTATAGCACGATCGGATTGATATTGGGTTTGTTGCTGATGAGATTGACAGGTTTCCAATGGATCGATGTTGTTATTTCCATTATACTGGGGCTTTTTATTCTCTTCAACGGTTATAAATTGCTTCGTCAGTCGATCGGAGGATTAATGGATGAATCGGATACAGCGCTCGTACAGGATGTCGTCGAAATCTTGGAGCACAATCGGAAAGATGAATGGATTGATGTTCATAATCTTCGTGTACAGCGCTATGGAAATGAGCTTCACGTTGATTGCCATCTTACACTTCCTAGTTATCTCGATCTCATTCAGGTACACGATGAAATCTCCGCTGTGGATAAAATTGTCAATAAAGAGATGTCGGTGCGGACTGAGTTTTTTGTTCATGCCGATCCTTGTCTCCCGCAGTGCTGCCAATATTGTCAGGTCGACAATTGCCCGATTCGTTCGGAGCAATTCCGAGAACGTATTTCTTGGGATACAGAAAATGTTACGCGGAATCAAAAACATTTTTTATATGCTATTGCCGAATAGCAAATGCGGTTTCTTTCTCTTACTTAATAACAATATTGTCTAGTCTGATTTCCTTGCGTATAGTAAACTAAAAAAAAGCTAGTTTATATAAATATATATAAAAAAAGGTATCTTTGCCTTTTAGCAAAAGAGTTTAAAAATCCTATATGAAGCACATTCGTAATTTCTGTATTATTGCGCATATTGACCATGGCAAAAGTACTTTGGCGGACCGCCTTTTAGAGTATACCAATACCATCAGTCAGCGTGAAGCACAGGCACAATTACTTGATAATATGGATTTGGAACGTGAACGTGGTATTACAATCAAGAGTCACGCCATCCAAATGAATTATAAGAAAGATGGTCAGGAGTATATCCTGAATCTGATCGATACCCCAGGACACGTGGATTTTTCCTATGAGGTTTCGCGTTCAATTGCTGCCTGTGAAGGTGCTTTACTGATCGTGGATGCCTCTCAAGGCATTCAAGCACAAACTATTTCAAATTTATATCTGGCGTTGGAACATGATCTGGAAATCATTCCGATCCTCAACAAAATGGATCTTCCCGGTGCTATGCCGGAAGAAGTAAAAGATCAGATTGTGGATTTGATCGGTGGTGACCGCAATGCGATTATTCCTGCATCTGGTAAAACAGGTCTTGGTGTTCCGGATATTTTGGAAGCTATTGTGGAGCGTATTCCACATCCAGTGGGTGATCCTGATGGACCTTTGCAAGCCTTGATTTTTGACTCTGTTTTCAACTCATTCCGTGGAATCATGGCTTATTTTAAAGTTGAAAATGGTGAGATTCGTAAAGGTGACCGCGTGAAATTTGTTGCTACTGGAAAAGAATATTTTGCCGATGAAATTGGTACGCTGAAGTTGAATCAAGTACCCAAAGAAGTCATTAAGACTGGTGATGTAGGTTATATTATCTCTGGTATCAAGGAGGCACGTGAAGTGAAAGTGGGGGATACCATTACGCATAAAGATCGTCCTTGTTCTGAGGCTATCCAAGGGTTTGAAGAGGTGAAGCCGATGGTCTTTGCGGGTATTTATCCCGTCGATACCGAAGATTACGAGGAGTTGCGTGAATCGATGCACCGTTTGCAGCTGAACGATGCTTCTTTGGTGTTTGAACCAGAGTCGTCAGCAGCGCTGGGTTTCGGCTTCCGTTGTGGTTTCTTGGGGATGCTTCACATGGAGATTATTCAGGAACGCCTGGAGCGTGAGTTTGATATGACCGTTATCACGACAGTTCCCAACGTATCGTATAAGGCCTATATGACTAAAGATAAAGAGGAGGTGATCGTCCATAATCCTTCTGATCTACCGGATCCAAGTAAATTGGATTCAATTGAAGAACCCTATATCAAAGCTAATATTATTACGAAATCGGATTTCGTAGGACCAATTATGTCACTTTGTATCCAGAAACGTGGTACGATCATGAACCAGCATTATTTGACTTCAGATCGTGTTGAATTGGTTTTTGAAATGCCAATGGGGGAAATTGTATTTGACTTTTATGATAAGTTGAAAACAATATCAAAGGGTTATGCTTCATTCGACTACCATCAGATCGGTTACCGTAAGTCAGATTTGGTCAAATTAGATATCCGCCTGAACGATGAGCCAGTTGATGCTTTATCTTCGTTGATTCACCGCAGCAATGCTTACGATTTTGGTAAAAAGATTTGTGAAAAGTTGAAAGAACTTTTGCCACGCCAACAATTTGAAATTCGTATCCAAGCGTCAATCGGTGCAAAAATTATCGCACGGGAGACGATCTCAGCTTTACGTAAAGATGTTACGGCAAAATGCTATGGTGGTGATATCTCCAGGAAGCGTAAGCTTTTGGAAAAGCAAAAGAAAGGTAAGAAACGCATGCGTCAGGTTGGGAACGTAGAGATTCCGCAATCTGCATTTATGGCGGTATTGAAATTAGATTAATCAAAATAACACAATAATGAAGGAGCTCTTGGGCTCCTTTTAAATACAATAAAATCTCCTAAACATGAATCTATTAGATGGTAAACTAGTTTCCGAAAAAATTAAAGAGCAAATTGCGTTAGATGCGGCTGAATTTACTACACAGACTGGCCGTAGGCCCCATCTGGTTGCTATCCTTGTGGGGAATGATGGTGGTAGCGAAACCTATGTAGCTAGCAAAATGCGCAACTGTCAACTAGTCGGCTTTGAATCAACAAACATTCGTTATGACGAAAACATAACAGAGGATGAATTGATCGCTAAGGTCAAAGAAATCAATCAGGATGAGTCTATCGATGGTTTGATTGTTCAGTTGCCTTTACCAAAACATATTGATCCGGATAAAGTTACCGAAGCAATTGATTACCGCAAAGATGTGGATGGTTTCCACCCGATCAACCTCGGTCGCATGCAACGTAATCTTCCTTGTTTTATTCCAGCTACACCATATGGTATTATGCTGATGTTGGAGTATTATAAGATCGATACCGCAGGAAAGCACGCTGTAGTGGTTGGAAGAAGCAATATCGTGGGATCCCCCATGAGTATCTTACTGGCTCGTAATTCTAATCCAGGTAATTGTACAGTGACATTAACACATAGTCGCACAAAAGATCTTAAAGCGGAAGTTTTGCGTGGAGACATCGTTGTTGCAGCAATTGGTAAGAAAAATTTTGTTACTGCAGACATGGTTAAAGACGGTGCAGTAGTGATCGATGTAGGTATCAATAGAGAAGTTTCTACAGAAACTAAATCTGGATTTAAGCTATATGGGGATGTTGATTTTGAAAATGTCGCTCCTAAAGCGTCGTGGATTACACCCGTACCTGGAGGAGTTGGGCTAATGACTATCGTGGGTTTATTGAAAAATACATTAGAAGCCGCGAAAGGAACAGTCTATCCAAAGCAATAATTTTTCTATTTGGCATAGAAGTTGTAAATTCATGTATATGTGCTCTGATGAGCATTTGAAAAACTACACTTATCAATCAATTTATAATGAAAAAAATTGCACTTTTAGCAGTCGTGGCAGGGACATTGGTGATGTCTTCTTGCAACAATTCGGAGAAAAGAGATACTGTATCTACCGATTCAGCTCAGACAGTTGGCGAGCACGTAGACGCAGCAATAGCAGATCTAAAAAATGCGGAGGAAAATGCTCGTTTAAAAGCCGAGCAGGCAAAAAAGGATTTGGATGAAGCTATTGCGAAAGGCGATAAAGAAGCGGAGGAAAAAGCTCGTGCAGCTTCAGAAGAAGCAAATACCGCATGGGAAAAAACGAAAGCAGCATTGCGTAATGCTGGAGAGGATGTGAAAGAGGGATTAAAAGACGCGAAAGATGCAACAGTAGATGCAACGAATACAGCAGTTGATAAAACAAAAGATGCTGCAAAAGATGTCGCTCAAGGCACGAAAAACGTTGCGAATGATGTCGCTAACGGTACGAAAGATGCTGCTAAAGATGTAAAAGATGCTTCCAAAAAAGTTGGTGACGATATTAGCAGAAAAGCTAAGAATGTTGGTGAAGCATTGAAGAACTAAAAACTATATTGAACCTTATTAATATAATAAAGGGACACATTAAACGGTGTCCCTTTATTATAAAGTTTCATTTTATAGTATAGGCTTAACTTTTTATTGATAATAATCCCATAGCAATTTGGAAAGTTTCCGGGTGAGGACTTCAGCTTCATTGGTTTTTCCCCAACTTTTATCAGCATTATTCTTGGTGAATATACTGAAAACATAATCTCCCTTCGGTGCATTGACTAAAATAACCTCATTACGTACATCGTCTAGAGATCCTGTTTTCGATGCCGTTTTTACAGTTGCCGGGATTTGTGAGAGCCCTCGTCCATCATAGAACATATTCCCCAAAAGGCGATACATCTGATCGGAAGATTTTGCAGATACAACTTTTCCTTCTCGGATCAATGTCACCAATTCAGCCATCTCCTTAGGGGTTGTCTGCCCCCAGCCATATCGTTCCCAATCCAATTTTCGTCCCTCAGTCTTTGAGTTGACAAGGGTGTTCACTAGTCGAAGGTCGGTCATTAATTTATTAATTGCGCCCCCACCTCCCGCGAGTTTCTGATTCCAGATACTGGTTACATTATCGCTATACGACAGCATTAGACCAATTAAGGTTTTTAGATCCACTTCTGTACTGTCATTAAAAAATTGCATGAGCCCAGAGCCACCATATTTTTGATTACTGCGGTACACCAATTGCTGGTCAAGCTGTAACTCACCTTTTTCAATTTTATCAAATATGCCAACTAAAATAGGTATTTTGACAATACTTGCAGTAGGAAAAATGCTGTCAGCCTGAATATTCACCTCTTTATTTTTTTTGAGATGATGTACATAAATGCCGACATCGCCCCGAAAACCTTGAACCAGCTGTTTTATTTTCGATTCGAGTTTTTTATCGGTGGAGGGTCTTTGCCCAAAGGACAATAGTGATAAAAAAACTAACGTAAATGATAGGAATATTTTGTGCATTGCGAACGTATAATACATGTTAAATGATGGATAATAGTTACTTTTATTATTTACAGGGCTTAAGTTATGAAATATCCATCATTCTTATGCATAAACACATATGAAAATAAACGGGATATTTTAACAGGGATATTGAAAAACTGATTAGTATATTATGAAATTATTTATGATTTTGATCGGCTGTAAACCGAAAAGTAGACGAACAGAGCAGCATGATATTTTCTTTGGAATTGGTGATGAGCTTAAAGATTTTGTCGATCCCATTAGAGATTTTTGGCCAGAGGCTGATGGTAAAATTCACATTGATGCTTACCGTATTGTCCATAAGGTCGGAGAGTATGAAATCAACATCGTTGAGAGGAGTGACGAACAAACTAATGATTCCGAATTGAAGTTGTTTTTTGTCAATTTAGGTGGCTACAAACCGAATGAATTTGATGAGTTCCACTACAAAGAAATTATTGTGGCATCCAGTTTGGCTAAGGCGACTGAAAAGGCTAAGCGTACTGTTTTTTGGAAGCACCACAGTTCGGCGCATATCGATGATAAGTATGGCTTGGATGTGGATGATATATATGAGATAGAGGATTTGCTAATACCAGCAGATAAGGATAAGTATTGTATTCAAATTAGACCAAATGTCGATCGGGAAGAGGATATTATATCTAACGGATATTTTAAACTAAGCGCGTTGTAGTTTACATATGTTCGTGATCTTTTTAAACAAAATAGGCTTCTTATAAAGAAGCCTATTTTGTTTAACCTATATTTTGTTGGTTCTGATGTTGTTTTCTAATGACACTATGCTTTTTACCATATACAAAGTAGATCAGCAATCCAATAGCAAGCCAGATCGCTAAACGTTCCCAACTTTCAATTGGCAATGAAGCCATCATTAAAATACAGACCAAGATACCCATGACCGGAACGAAAGGTACTAATGGCGTTTTAAATGGGCGTTCCAAATTAGGGTCAGTTTTGCGGAGCACTAGAATGCCTATGCAAACCAATGTAAAGGCAAACAATGTACCAATACTCACCATATGTCCAAGGTCCGAAACCGGAACAAAACCTGCGAATATACTCACGAATACCATAAAAATAGCATTGGTTTTCCAAGGTGTCTGTCTTTTAGATAGATCTGAAAATATCTTTGGCAGTAAACCATCTTTACTCATTGAATAAAATACACGGCTCTGACCAAGTAACATCACGAGAATAACTGAAGTATAGCCTGCAATAATCGTAATAATCAATGCTGTGTTTAGAAAATGATATCCTGTTTTCGCAAAAGCGGTAGCAACAGGTTTTGCGTCGCCTTTAAACATGGTATAGTTTTCAATACCAGTCATCACGTAGGAGAATAAGACATACAGAAGTGTGCAGATTATTAAGGAGCCGATGATGCCTATTGGCATACCTTTTTTAGGATCCTTTGCCTCTTGAGCAGCGGTGCTCACCGCATCAAAGCCTATGAATGCAAAAAATACAACGCCTGCTGCACGCAATACTCCACTGATGCCAAAGTGACCAAAATCATCACTCTTTAGAAATGACCAGAAGCTTTGTTGTCCACTTTTTACAAGCTCTTCACCTGCATTTACAGGAATAAATGGATCGTGGTTTGCCGGATTGATGAAGCTCCATCCCAAGGCGATAAAGATCAACACGACGCCGACTTTTAGAATCACCAATATATTGTTTACACGGGATGATTCCTGGGTGCCGCGCATCAATAGCAGCGAGAGTAAACAGACAATAACGATGGCAGGCAAATTGACAACTCCGCCTTCCCAAGGACCTTTGAGCAGGGTGTCTGGGAGTTGAATATGAAATATCATTAGAAGCTGATTGAAATACTGGGACCAGCTGACGGCTACTGTAGCTCCTGCTAATGCATATTCAAGTACAAGATCCCATCCGATAATCCAGGCAACAAATTCCCCCATTGTAGCGTACGAATATGTATATGCACTCCCCGCAACAGGAATCATAGAAGCAAATTCCGCGTAACAAAGACCTGCGAAGCCACAGCCTACTGCAGCGATGATGAAAGATAGGATAACAGCTGGACCGGCATTTTCAGCGGCAGCAATTCCTGTTAACGAGAAAAGGCCTGCTCCGATGATGGCCCCAACTCCCAGGGCGATTAGGCCCGAGCTCGACAGTGTCCTTTTTAGCGTGTGTTCACCATTTTCATTTGCCTCAGCAATCAGTTGAGGAATCGATTTTTTAAATAGCATAGGATTGATGATTTACGATTATTTAGCTTCTTAATTGTTTAATTAATGTCAAATATAAATGATATCAATGAAAAAAGGGAAGATTGCTCCTCCCTTTTGTAATAAATCTTAATCAAATGCTTATTTGGGTACTAATAGGCTGCTGTAAAGCGTTTATTGAGGAATTGTTTTTTTTCAATTTCATCTACTATTGCTACTGCAAGATCCTCAACTGATAGTCTAGAACGACCCTCCTGATCAAATACAGGAGTATCAAGGCCTGTGCGGTATTTTCCGGTACGTGTTCCACCAGCATGTGAATTCATTTCTATAGCAGGACTAAACATGGTCCAGGTAAGTTGATCTTCTTTCTGGATGGTATTCAGATAATCTGCTGCAGCTAATGCCCCAGGTTTAATTTCTTTGGGAAAATCCGGTGAATCGACCAGTCTATTCCCATCAATCAATAAACTCCCGGCACCACCAATAACAATGAAACGATTGATACCGGCATCTTTAACAGCCTGTTGGATGGCCAATGCACCTTTTGTAAAATCTTCATAAAGATTAGGGTTGGTCCATCCGGCATTGAAAGCCGAAACAACAACATCAACACCTTTTAGCGCAGAAACCAATTGATTATTATCATTGATATCTACTTGGAGTTTGGTTACTTTTTCACTCGATGTAATATTTTCGATGTGGCGGGCGATGGCGACTACGTCATAGTTACGGTCTACCAATTCTTTTACGAGATGAGATCCTACGTATCCTGTGGATCCAATTACTGCTACTTTCATGTTTCCTTTAATTAAATGTTTTGCTAAAATCAGCCAGGGTTATCTTTTCCAAACGCTGTACAATATCAGTGTCGACTTCCTGATACAGATCCTGGAGTTTGGAGTTGATATTTTTGCCCACAATACAGGCCGGATTGGGATTGTTAAATTTCCCGCCGAAATCGGTTTGCTTGGTGCTGATATAAATATCAGCCAAGGTAATCGTTGGATTCTCGGGATTTATGCGAATACCGCCACCCTTACCTTCTTTACTTGTCAGTAAAGATGCTGTTTTGAGAGATGCAATTTCTTTGCGAACCACACTTGCATTGACCTGGATGCTTGACGCAATATATTCAGAAGAAAGCCATTGATTTGACTCTTCTAACTGTGCCAGAACCATAATGTGTAATGCTGTTGCGAACCTCAAGTTGTGTAACATCCTCTGCTGATTTTTCTAAATTATAACACAAAGTAACAGAAAAGGTTTTAAACTGAAATAAAAATTATTACAGTTTAAAACCTTCTGACAATCACGTGATAAAAGTGTTTGTCTTTTATTTTTTCTCGTTAAATTTTTTATAGCTATCCATGATATAGACCTTCAGAGTCTCTTGGCTGCTGTTTTGAATAAATTTATAGGAAGGTCTAAACCTTTCCTTAAATAGGGCTAGGCTCGAACCACTGAGTGGAGTCAATTCTTTAATCAGATTCTCTGTAAATTTTCTGTCAACTGCTCTCTTCTCGAGTTCAGCTACCAGTAATTTATAATTTGAACGAGCTTGTTTTCCCTCTTTACTAAATATACGACTTGGAGAAATCCGTATGCCCCCGCGGTTCTGAGTTGCGTCCGAATATTTTCCTGCAGTCTTTTCGCGTTGTATTTCAGTAGCGAGTCTACTATCGGTCATCCGTTCGACAACAACTTCATTCAGCTGAATCACATTATTTATTCTGTTCAAATAGATTCTCCTCAGGCTATTATCGTAAATAAAGACTGTATCTTGTTCATAACCTACAGCTTTAATTAAAAGCAGGTCGTTAATCGCGGCATCAATAGCGAATGAGCCATCTCTATTAGTCTGTACTTCAGCCTTTGTTCTTAGATTTTGAATTTGTGCAGCTTCGATTTTCTCACCGCCGACCAGTTCCATAATAATTCCCTTTGTCTTTTCCTGTGCAATGAGATGTCCACTCATTAGCATAAGAAGTGAGCAGCTTAGAATCGCTTGTAATATTTTCATTCGAATAATTATAGTTATGTATTTTCAATCTATATATACAGTGTATTTACTATTTTGTTTATCAGCCTATTATCATGATCGTTTTATCACGATCGTTCTTTAGCCAAATAATTGTTCTTTCTTCAAAAGTAAAGAATACAATTTGAAATTGGCTAATTTGCTTTCCATGAGTTATTGTCAGGATTCTTATCCGGCATCACCATGTCTGGATCTATTTGTACGGATTGTAATGATTCTGCGGTTGGTATTTTAAACTGCCATACAGTATTCCTCTCCCATATTTCCACTGGCAGTTTTTTGCGTATCTTTTTTCCGGATACGGTTGTTGCTTCCACAGTCACGGGCATCGGCAATTTTTCCAAGTTCTCAATGGTAATAAGGGCACCAAATTTGGGATTATTGTTGACATAGGAAACAGACTTTATACTTTGGTCCATTTGCCAATTATTGACAAACCAGCCGCGCCAGAACCAATTTAGATTTTCTCCAGTACCATTTTCAATGGCTTTGAAGAAATCCTCAGGAGTCGGGTGTTTGTATGCCCAATCTTGGATGTACTTTTTGAAAGCATAATCGAATCGTTCAGAGCCGATAATTTCGTTCCGCAATAATTTAAGTCCATATGCCGGTTTGTAATAGACAAGAGCCCCAATATTACGTTCTTTCATATTTTGAGGTGTACTCATGATTGGTTCAAGATTACGGGCAGTAAATAGGTAAGATCTGCTAGCCTGACTGCGGTAATATTCGCCATTGTTAAATTCCTTTGTCGCAAGTTCATTTATAAATGTATTAAACCCTTCGTCCATCCATCCATGCTCACGTTCATTGGATGCAACAATCATTGGAAACCAATTATGACCAAATTCGTGGTTAGTGACTCCCCATAGGGATCCTGCTTTGGCTTGATGTCCACAAAATGAAAGAGCTGGATACTCCATACCACCAACATTGGAAGCGACATTGACAGCTACTGGATAGGGGTATTCAAACCAGCTTTTTGAATAGATTTCAATGGCCGCTTTCGTGTATTCTGTCGAGCGTTCCCAGGCATTGTTACTGTTACTTTCAATTGGATAGGCTGACAAAGCGAGGGATTTTTTCCCACTAGGCAGATTGATCTTCGCACCATCTAATATAAATGCCGTAGAGGACGCCCAGGCAATGTCTTGCGCATTATTAAGTTGGTACTTCCATGTTAAGGTTTTTTTGTCGGGTCTGGAGTTTTTGGCGTTAACTTCTTCTGCAGAGCGGATGATCACGGTCTCATCGCTGCGCTGTGCCTGTTGGTATCGCTTGAGTTGCTCAGCCGTAAATACTTCCTGTGGGTTTAACAATTCGCCACCCAATACAACTATGTGGTTTGCCGGGGTGGTGATCTCAACCTGGTAGTTTCCGAATTCACGATAGAACTCTCCTGGTCCCGTATAAGGAAGAGTATTCCAGCCTCTAATGTCGTCATAGACACACAGTCTTGGGAACCATTGCGCAATGGCATAGATTTTTCCGTTTTTTGTGTCAAGTATACCTGTACGGTCCGCACCGTATTTTGGAACGGTGTATTGGTATTTAATCTTAAAAGTTATTTTTCCACCTTTGCTTTTTAACGCAGCAGGAAGTCGAAGTTGCATGCGAGTATCGTTAATGATATGTTCGATCGTATTTCCGTTAACATCCGTAACAGATTGTATCTGATATCCGCCGTCAAAAGTTGAGTTGCCATCACCGTAACGGCTGTCGGTCAAGGGGGAGATCAATTGACCACGTCCATGTTGTGAAAACATATTTTGATCTAATTGCAACCATAGATAGTCCATATTGTCTGGGCTATTGTTACTATAGGTAATCTCAACTGCTCCTGTAATTTGATCATTTTGATCGTTCAAGGAAGCCTGTATTTTGTAGTCTGCTGCATTTTGCCAGTACGCCGGTCCTGGCTTTCCGGAAGCCGAGCGATAGTCATTGCCATTGTTTTTAAAGAATAGGGGAGCAAAGGCTTCGATATAGCTGTAGTTGGATGTTTTCTCCTGTGCAAAAACTGGATAAGCATAGCTCAACGCAACAAGGCTTAAACAAGCCAGAGCAATTCTTTTCATCATACTTTTATTTAAATTATATTTATGTGCTCCAATATACAATGAAAAGTACACTGAGCCAAAAAAAACGCGAACGACGTTTGATAATATACGGGATAAAAGAAGAATTGAAAGCCTTATTTTGGATAATCGGAGGCTTTTTAGCGCCTCCGTTGCGGAGAGTCTTTTGAAACTATTTTAAATTTGTTACGTACTCTTCTTCATTAAAACCGAGTAATATACCTTTCTTGTATTCAATAACAGGACGCTTAATCATACTTGTATTTTCTTGAAGTATTTTATTGGCGCTATCACTGTCAATGACTTGCTCTTGAGTTTCCGGAGACAACTTTTTCCACGTAGTTCCCTTTTTATTCACCAGAGCTTGCCAGTCTACCTGTGTTTCCCATTCTTTTAATTTATCCACACTGACTCCTTCTTTTTTGAAATCATGAAATTGAAAGGGAACATTATTGTCTTCCAACCATGTAAGTGCTTTTTTTACTGTGTTACAATTTTTGATTCCGTATACCTGTAGCATAATAGTGACTATTTGGTGAATCCAAATTTAATCAATCCCGATATAATTTTTAAAATAATTCATATTTCTGAATATTTCCAGAATGCCTTATCTGTAACAATAATAATTTTGGATATCTTGTTGTCGACGCCAATGAAAAAAGGAGCAGCCGGAAAGTTCCAATTCGTTGGGACAGTCAGGGTTTTATGATTTGTCAAGATTCTATCTAATTTTTGAAGTGATAGTGTATTTAGTACACTATAAAAATTAGGAAGTAATAATAATTTTTAATAATTTAGTAGCTTCAAGTTTAATGAAAATTTAAAATAAATCAATAACAGAAATATGAGCCTAAAAGATTTTAAAGGTGTATTGACAGGTGATCAAGTACAAGAGTTGTTCGAGGTTGCGAAGAAACATAAGTTTGCTTTGCCTGCGGTAAATATTATCGGAACAAACTCTATCAATGCGGTTATGGAAACTGCGAAGGCAGTAAATTCGCCTGTAATTATTCAATTGTCAAATGGTGGAGCGCAATTCTACGCTGGTAAAACTTTGAACAACGATAATTTACAAGCTTGCGTATTGGGAGCAGTATCTGCAGCACAACATGTTCATTTATTAGCTGAGCATTATGGTGTAGCAGTTATTCTGCATACAGATCACGCAGCTAAGAAACTCTTACCTTGGATTGACGGCTTGTTGGACGCTGGTGAAAAATTCTTTGCTCAGCATGGTAAACCATTATTCTCTTCACATATGTTGGACCTTTCGGAGGAACCTATTGAGGAGAACATTGAAATTTCAGCAAAATATTTGGCTCGAATGAAACCACTAGGTATGACTGTAGAAATTGAGTTAGGCGTTACAGGTGGAGAAGAAGATGGTGTTGACAACTCAGACGTAGATAGTTCAAAATTGTATACTCAGCCCGAGGAAGTTGCTTATGCTTTTGAAGAATTATCGAAGGTATCTGACAAATTTACAGTGGCAGCTGCATTTGGAAATGTTCACGGTGTATACAAACCAGGTAATGTAAAGTTACAGCCAGTTATTTTGCATAATTCACAAGAATATATTCGTGAAAAATATAATCTTGATGCTGAAAAGCCAGTAAATTTTGTATTCCATGGTGGATCTGGTTCTTCTCCTGAAGAAATTGCAGAAGCGATTTCGTATGGTGCAATCAAGATGAATATCGATACAGATATGCAATGGGCATTCTGGGACGGTGTGAGAGCATACGAAGCGAAAAACCATGATTATTTGCAAGGACAGATCGGTAACCCAGAAGGAACTGATTCTCCAAATAAAAAATATTACGATCCGCGTGTATGGTTGCGTAAAGGTGAGGAAGCATTTGTTGCCCGTTTAAAAGAAGCATTCGCTGACTTGAACGCTGTAGATGTAAATAGTAAGCTGTAATCCAAGAAAGGAATAGCACAGAAAAAACGCCCTCAGAGAGGGCGTTTTTTCTATGTCAAAATAGGTTAAATATATCGTTTTTGATAGCAATTGGCTTGTTTTTTGACAATCAATGCTAAAAAGTCAAATAAATATGAAATTTTTAGGAGTTAGTGTAATACTTTTATTAATGGCCCAAGTCAGCTTTGGGCAGATAAAGCAAAATGTTGGCGATTTTTCTTCAGTATTAGCGACCGACAAGATTCAAGTTGAGCTGATTAAATCAAATGAGTCTTTGGTTACCTTCGAGGGACAAAATCACGAGAATGTTAAGGTAGTAAACACCAACGGATCCTTGGTGTTGAAAATGAATACGTTGAATATGCTTCAAGGAGGCAATATCTCTGTTAAAGTATATTATAAAACTTTGGGCAATGTTGAAGCGAAAAAGGGAGCTAAGGTATTTGCGACAAAAGATAATACAATTTCGGCAGATCACTTAAAGGTGTATGCTTCAGAGGGGGGGCTGGTAGATTTGTATGCTGACGTAAAAACAGCTGAGATCAAAGTCACTTCGGGTGCTACAATAGCGCTGTATGGAAAGGCAAATAAACAAGAGATTATCTCGAATTTTGGAGGCAAATATGAGGGGAAAGATTTTAAGACTTCCACGACGATGGTTACTGTTAATGGTGGCGGTAAAGCAGATGTTCATGCCACTGATTCCATCGAAACAAAAACTCGCGGCGGTGGTGTCATTGATGTTTATGGAAAACCAGAACAACGCGTAGAAAAGAAAATGGCGGGCGGAACAGTTAACTTTAAATAAGTTATACTGTCTTGAATTTGTCAATTTTATCTTATATAGATTTTATTGATTTTTATCAAGTGAACTCAAATCTAATGTAAAAGATCAATAAAAAGGGTTTAGTCAAATGCTTGAAGTAATTTTTGTTTAACCTTTTTATTAAAAAGGTCAGTAGTTTTGTTTTTCTAGTCAAAAACCTTCTTCATTTGTGACTAAAATAGTTATTTTTGTGCGGGAATAATAAAAAAATAGTAATATGGCGAAGCGTAATTATGTTTCAAATTCAACGGAGTCTACGCGCATGTTCAAAAGTGACTTTTTGGAGTCATTGACGAAAGTGCATTGGAGTGTACCTTTGATTTTCTATGTACCTGTGGTGGCTTTCTTTTCGTATAAGGCTTTAGTTTGGGGAGATATTCCCTTCTTAACATACATTGGGTATTTTGTTTTTGGCTTGGCTTTTTGGACTGCTTTTGAATATGCTCTACATCGATGGGTATTTCACTATCACCCCACGACGGAGTGGGGGAAAAGAGTGGCTTTTATTTTCCATGGTGTACATCATGATTACCCAAGAGACCGTATGCGTTTGGTGATGCCGTTGTCAGCGAGTATTCCGCTAGCTTTACTGGTGTATCTTGGATTCACATTATTTTTTTCAAATGAGTTTATCTTAGCCTGCTTTTTTTCAGGTTTTATGGTGGGGTATTTAATCTATGACGAATGTCATTATGCGATGCATCATGCTAATTTTAAAAGTGGTATTTTCAAACGGATCAAGCAGCACCATATGTTGCACCATTACTCGGATCCAGAAAAAGGATTTGGTGTAAGCTCTTCCTTATGGGATGAAATTTTACGCTCAGGTTTCGAAGAAAAGCAACCCAAAAGAGATTCTACTTCCTTAAAGGAAGAAAAAGCATAAATTGACTCACATCAACTAGAAAAGCCCTGGGAGTTTCCGAGGGCTTTTTTCATGGATTACTTTTTCTTTTTATTTAACAATGCCATCAAGTAGCCTTTGTAGGCTAACTTTAGATCAATGGTTTCTTGTTGGGGTTGGCGTGTAGATATTCTAGCTTGAACTGAAACATTTGGGCCATTTTTTGCGCACGCCATTTGGCTTCTTCGGCCTTTTGTCCACTGTATAAGGCATCTACTGTTGCTTCGAATAATTTGAGCCATTGACCAAAATGTTGCGCATCGATGGGTAAATTAATATGAGGTGGAAAGGGGCTGCCAAAATAACGATGTTCATCCAATAGGATAGTCTGCCAGAAACTATACATCTTTTCAAGATGAATTGCCCAATTGTCTTGGATTCTTTTTTTAAAAATAGGTCCGAGCAAAGTATCGTTACGTATCGTCGTATAAAATTGATCTACTAATACTTTAATGTCATCGAGTGTTTGAATATCTTGTTTCATCGGCGTATGATCTAAGCTCATGAATAAAGACCTATAGCTGGATCAAAAGCTTCTTCATGATGTTTATATAGATTAAATGTAGTGACATTTATGGAGAATCGCATCACTTGGATGTAAAGATCTCTCGTTGAAATATTGTAATTCTCTTTTATTGTCAGTAAATTGACTCAATACTAAGGAAAAACATATGGGAAAATACCTTCTTTTAATCCTATTATCGATGGGATTTTATGCTGTCGGTGCGCAGGTTACAACAATTTCGATCAATAAGGAAAATTTTCAATCTTCTGGTTTTCCATTTAAGGGGAAGCGTGTGTTACAAGTGGAACGCATTCAAACTCCAAAAGAAGATAATTATATAGTGTTTTCAAAAGAGGAGCGGGGTGCTGACCCGGACAAACTTTATGTACAACAATTTCAGCAGATCAATGGAATGTGGCAGCTTGTGGCTGATGAATTGATATCCGAAGAAGGGATCGTTACTTCGATTTGGGAATCTCGAAAGGCGTTTTTTGATGCCGATAAGGATGGTAAATTGGATGCATTATTTATCTATTCAAGGCATCCCAAGGATGACCTAAAAAAGCAGCTTAGCTGTATTGGCCTAGTTCTTTATAAGAATAAGTTTTATCGCATCCGCTCGGAGGAAGCAGACGGTTATAGTCAAACAACGTTTTCAGACGATTATGCGTCTCTACCGGTTGAGGTAAAAGAAAATGTGGAACGTTATTGGAACAATCTGGATAAAAGATAATTTACCGTACTGCGCTGGAATCGAGGGTGTAAACTGAACTGT
>DLST01000018.1:0-156999 GCA_002500745.1 Sphingobacterium sp. UBA7855
GGAAGTTTGGGGACAAATTTCCAAGCCTTTTGTTTTTATTTATTTCATTTTGGACATAACTCGCTTGAAGGATGGGAGATTATTTTTGGGAAGCAGTCTCCCGAAGTGGAATTTAAGGGGCAGATCGCAGATAAAAGGAGCTCCGGGTGGGGAAACGGTGCGGCAGGCAGCTGCGCCAGGACAAAATGGCCCGGGAGGACGAAGCCGGTAGAAGGCGCACCGCGGCACTCATGACCGGTATCTTGTGCAGGTTGCATGCCGTTGGCAGCGCACCGTTGGCACCGCCGTGTTAAGCCGGCACCGCAGCATTGTAGGAGCAAATTGTATTACGGTCACCGGGGACTAAAGCGTGGTCTCTTTCGCAGCTTGTATGCCGCAGGCGCCGCCGGGCTAAACGCCCTACCGAATTCGAAATATAAGACGGCCGATCGAAGGCATCAAAGACGCTACCATTTTATAGCTTAGTTTAGGGTTTACTTAGGGTTTAGTTAGGGTTTGTTTAGGTTTAGTATAGGTTGAACCCATACTAAACCTAACTTAAGACTAAGCTATAGGTAAACAAATTCTAGACTAATGAATAAAAGAGTTATTACATTGTTTTCCATATTCAATCCACACTGAAACGGGATACGCTCAAAAAAGCCACCGCCAGCTCGCATGGCGAGAATGCTTCCACAATAGGTTCATTCAGAAAGCCATCAAATATAAATCGCAAGTACACACCTCGGTTAATCAGCGATCGACAAAATAATAGAAATAGAAACAATTTACAATCAGCTAGAACTGCTGCATTAGGAAATAAAGAAATAAATTAGTCCTTTTCATCAGTTTTAAAAACCCAAAAACGTTGAAGTGTATAGTTGAAGCCCAAAGAAACGAGCAACTCTACAACAAGTTTTGAGAAAAGGAAATTCACATGATATACATCAACTAAAAAATGAATACCTGTAGACTTCAGTGCAATGCTACCACAAACAACAATCACAAATTTCCATAGTTGGCTTCCTACAGACTTTTGTGTGCTTCCAAACGACCAGTAGCGATTGATCAGAAAATTAACAATTGCTCCAAGGCTGCCGCTAATAGCATTAGAAAAAGGAGCACTGATATGAAGTAATTTATAGCACGCTGAGTATACCCCAAAATCAAACAAACCGCCTAAAAAGGCGGAAAGTTGCGCTTTTAAAAAAGTAACAAACTTGGAAGACATCGTTAAATATTCTCCTCCTGCTGTTTCATCAATTTATCCTCTTTATCTTTTTCATCGCCCAATTTGAGAAGTAGGCGCGTATCATTTGCATTAATTATAAATAGCGCAATACAAATTACAAGTACGCACCAATTAATGGATCCAGGCATTAAGACTTCGAAGAGCATGACTAATGAAATAACCACGCGGATTTCAGTGGGGCCCAAAATCCCAGCATCTATTGTATACTTATCCGTAATTCTATACCTAAGCTGAGAAATAATCATTGCCCAACCATATAATGCCACTAATGAAAAACCCAGGTACTTGTAATCTCCTACAGTGTAAAGCACATATCCCAGTCCAATGAAAACCGTACTGATCCAATCCATTACAATATCCAACGCAAAACCGTACCACCGACGGGATTTATTCCGATAAAATGCGATCCGTCCATCCAATGAATCACCAAACCACTGCACAAAAAAACCAGGAATTCCTAGAAGTAAATAACGGATATCAACGTATTCGGCCAGTATAAAACTTCCCAATATCATTAACGAACCTAGAAATCCGATGGCTGTAAGTCCATCAGAAGTAATCCAATTTGGGATTCGGGGAACGAGATACGAAATAAGCTTTTGTTCGGGTTCACTTAAGATATTTGTTCGCTTTCTATCCTGAAAAAGCTTTTTATTTATTTTTAACTCACTCATTATCTGCTATTATAGCCATTTATTTTCTTTATACCAAGCCAATGCCTCCATTAAGCCTTTCTTCAAATCATATTTAGGTTGGTATTGTATGTGACGTTGGGCAGCAGAGATATCACAGCCCCAGTTTTCTGCTGTAAGTTCATTTAGCCTTTCCGGATATAATACAGGTATTGCTTTAGATTTTCTATACAGAAGCTCAAAAATAACGGCGATCGCTTTCACAATCCCTAAAGGAATGTGCATACGAAACATTCTCTTTTGGCTAAAATCTTTAAAAATTTTCGCCATATCATAACGGCTATATACCTGTCCGTCACTGAGGTTATACACCTGTTTTCCTCCCTGATCAAAACGGCAGGCATGAAGAATGGCCTGTACCAAGTCGGCAACATAAATGAAGCTAAGCTTCTGTGGCGAGCGGCCAACATATGCATCCATACCTCCGTTCATGGTTTTAAAAAGAATAAAGATATCCTTTTCACGGGGACCATATACTGCAGTAGGCCGCAAAATTGTTAGTGGATAATCTTTAAAGTCATTCAATATAAGTTCCGCTTTCTGCTTACTACGTCCATATGCTGTAACCGGATGATAGGGATTACCTTCATCAATCAGCATTGCATCATAGCGAACGGGACCAATAGCGGCCAAACTACTAACAAAAACAAATCTTTTGATGGGATTTTTTAATGAAAAACAAGCTGCTGCCAAACTTTTTGTATACACAACATTGACCTTTTCAAGATCTTCTTCACGTTTGGCACGTGTCATTGCCGCAGCATGAACTACATAGGAATAATTTTCAGCTTCCAACAATGTTCTGATAGATCCTTCATCAGAGAAATCTGGGTAAACAAACCTATCTACAACGGAGCGAATTTCTGAAACATCACTTGACTTTCTCACCGCAGCATGAACTTCCATCCCTGCCGCCTTCGCTGCTCTTGTCAAATGATAACCTACAAAACCACTCGCTCCGGTGATTAATATTTTTTCTATCATAATGATTTTTGATACAAACGATAACGTTTGTACAATTCTCCATTCATTTGCTCAATCGCGTGGTTCATCATATAATTGTGCTCCAACATCCATGAACATTCGGCCCCTTTAATATTGGAATCTTTTGATTCTTTTATAATTCGACCATATAAACACGCCTCAATACCTAGTTTACGGTAGTCTTCCAGCACCCCTAACATGAGTACGCGAAGCAAATTTATTTTTTTCCTTCCAAATAACAATTTAAAAATGCCCGTAGGAAGTAAACGACCCCGCTTCACCTTAATCAGGATCTGGTTAATATCCGGTATGCCCAGGCCAAAACCAACAAGTTCACCGTCTTTCTCAGCTACGATAGCAAACCGAGGATCGAGGATCATTTTTAGATCCTTGGCTGTATAATTAAACTCGTCTTCAGTCATGGGAACAAATCCCGAATTTTTATCCCATGCTCTATTGTAAATATCACGAACCCTTGCCGCCTCATTTTTAAAATCTTTCACATTGAACTGACGCAAGGTGATCCCAGATCTTTTCAGACGCTCCTCCAGCCTATCCAAAAGCAATACAGAACGCTTATCAGCAGATTTCTCCATCACCAAATAAGCGCGTAAGTCCACTTTATGACCATAGCCTGAATTGGTAATTAGATCGATGTAATAGGGTGAATTATACGGCATCATAGCTACCGGTGGCATATCAAAGCCTTCAACCAATAAACCTACAGTGTCATTGGTAGATAAGTTAATCGGCCCCACAATCGTATCACCACCTTTTGCTTTCACCCATTTTTCTGCTGTTTCAAACAATGCATTTGCGACCTCCTGATCATCTATACAGTCGAAAAATCCCCATTGCCCCTCATTCACGTGATTAAAGGCGTTATGGTTATTATTCCAGATTGCACAAATGCGGCCAACAATTTTATCGTTACGATAAGCTAGAAAAGGTTGTGCTTGAGAATGTTTATAAAAAGGATGCTTGTCAGGGGAAAGCAAATCGTTTTGTTCAAGAAATAAGGCCGGTACATAATTAGGATTTCCCTCATAAAGACTATGAGGGAAATCTATAAACAGCCGTCTTTGTTTCTTCGTTTCAACGGGTATAATCTGAATCATACGATTAGATTTTATATTAATGTTTCAACTTCAGCTTGTTTGAATACTTTAACCATCTTTTCAATAGCCTCGTCGATTTGGTCATAAGTATGTGTCGCCATCAATGAAAAACGAATTAAAGACTCTTCAGCAGGAACTGCCGGAGAAACAACCGGGTTGACAAAGACGCCATCATCTTGAAGCATTTTTGTTACCCAAAACGTTTTTTCATTGCTACGAATAAAGATCGGTAAAATTGGACTTTCCGTCGCACCTAGATCAAACCCATGATCCAATAACTGTGCTTTGGCATAATCTGTATTTTTCCATAATTTTTCAATGTGCTCTGGCTCATTTTGAATAATTTCCAATGCTTTCAATGTTGAAGCTACAGAAGCTGGAGTCATTGAAGCGCTGAACATCACCGAGCGCGCATTATGTTTTAAGAAATCAATTACATCGGCATCACCAGCTACAAAGCCACCTAAAGATGCTAAAGATTTACTAAAGGTACCCATGATCAAATCCACATCGTCATTAAGCCCAAAATGCGAAGCCGTACCAGCTCCTTTGTGACCAATAACGCCTAAACTATGTGCATCATCAACCATTACTGCCGCATCAAACTCATTGGCAATAGCAGTAAGTTCAGGCAAATTAACAATATCACCTTCCATACTAAAGATACCATCCGTACAAATTAACTTCGCACTATCCTCAGGTAGGCGAGATAACTTTGCACGCAAGTCCTCCATATTGTTGTGACCGTACTTAATTACCTTAGAAAAAGATAATCGACTACCATCAATAATAGATGCATGGTCGCGTTCATCTAATAAAATATAATCATTACGCCCCATGAGACAGGACAAAGGGCCAAGATTTGATTGAAATCCTGTACTAAAAAGAATAGCAGCTTCTTTACCCACATAAGCAGATAATTTTTCTTCCAGTTCTACGTGAATATCCAACGTACCGTTTAGAAAACGAGATCCAGCACATCCAGTACCATACTTTTCCAAAGCGTCTTGCGCTGCTTTTATAATACGTGCATCAGTCGTTAACCCTAAATAAGAGTTAGAACCAAACATCAATACACGTCTACCATCGATTTTTACCTCGGTATCTTGTTTTGATTGAATAGGTCTAAAATAGGCATATAAGCCTTTAGCTTTCAACTCCTCAACAATCTTAAATTGCGATATTTTTTCGCCTAACTTTCCTTTACTCATGCGATAAAAAGGTATTTCTAAAACTATTTCTAACTTTTAGATGTTATTGTAACAAACAAAATTATCGAACTGGACTTTTATATAAAAAACTCGGCCTCCGATGAAAAATCTGCTATATCCACAATGTAAGCTAAAATTCTACGTTGTATATATTCACAATAATTCCAAAAAAACGTTGCAAACATACGAAAACATAATCTGACTTTCACTTAAATTTAGTCATATTTTTAAGACATCGTCCAAAACAGTTAATTTTATTTTAATACTCCGCTAACATCCCTCCACATAATTCTACTTTAAAATAAGACAATTTTAATAATTATATTTGCGAACTTTAAATTATCCTATAATTAGTTACATTTAGGTTCATTGCAATAGCAATGGTGTAGACTTACTAATATACAACAATATATGGCTTTATCTTCAGATATCAATATAAAAAATAAAAAAGCTTCTTTTGAATATCACTTACTAGACAAGTACATAGCAGGAATTCGCCTATTGGGAACAGAAATAAAATCCATTCGCGAAGGCAAGGCAAATATCAACGATAGTTTCTGCAGTTTTTTTGAAGACGGACTCTACATTCGTAACATGCACATTGCCGAATACTCCATGGGTTCTTTCTATAATCACGAAGCAAAACGGGACCGTCAGCTGCTATTGACAAAAAGAGAATTAAAAAAATTGAAAGAGAAAGGGGAAGAACGTGGTTTTACCATCGTCCCTTTACGCATTTTTATCAGTCCACGTGGTTTCGCTAAAGTTGAAATTGCCTTGGCTCAGGGCAAAAAGGATTTCGACAAACGGGAAAACATTAAAGAAAGAGATGTCAAGCGTGAACTTGACCGTGTAATGAAATTCTAGGTTAACGCGCCAGGACATATGCGCCTGGCGTAATGCCCACTCTACTTTTAAAAAGCCGAACAAAATAGTTGACATCGTTAAACCCAGCACCATAGCAAGACTCCTTTACATTGCGGGTTAGCAAAAGCATCTTTTTTGCTACCTCAATACGCTGTTGGATCACATACTCCATAGGACTAAGCCCCAGCTCGCGGTTAAACATCCGCGTAAGGCTCGCCTTACTCATGTGAGCAGTCCGTTCGAGCAGTGCCATTGTAATTTTCTCCGTAATATGCTTCTGAATAAATTCCTGCAAATGTAGCAGAATTTTGTTGGGCGATTTACCAATTTTCAATGCTATCGATGACTGGGACTGCAATAACCGAATTGTAAGCTCTTTAAAAGCGAGATCGGCGAGCACATCTTTTAACGGATTTTCGCTGATAATGATCTGAAATAACTTATTCACCAAATCTGCGAGCTCCGTAGAATTATAGAGGTGAAAAAGGTCGGGATCAATACGCCAATGATTGACCTGCTCTTTGGGATAAAATTCATTCAAATAGTCTAAAACTGCCGCTATCTTCTCTTTGTGAATCGTCAAAGCAGTACACTGCGTAGGCTTTTCTAAAGTAGCTTCAGGAAAATCGATGTGCATGCCAACAAGCGCGGGCAATACCATCATCTGCCCCGGCAGATAATCAAAAGCCTTTACATTATCCAAATGCATGATCTTCTTCCCTTGGATCATATTAATCATAACAAGATCATCGAAACACAAGGGCACCTGTTCAGAAACACGATACGTTTCGTAGATGTTAAGCTCTAGGCTATCTAACGTGAATGCGCGTCGGTTTTCCACTAATGTACTCAACTCCCGAGCCTGAGAAAATGGCAATGTATGAATTAACTTCCTGTCTCCCATGATATACCAATTAAATAAATGGCTTTAGATCAAATATAACAAAAAAATGGAACGTCAGTTTTCACCCCTTTGAAACAATCGTGCTATGTTTTGCATCGATACTGCTACGGGATTGAATAATTGCTGGCTAACTTTGATAAGAAGGGAATAAAAATAATTAAAAATAACCCATATGAGCGCAATTAAAAGGCCATCGTTCAAAGAACGATATGACAACTACATTGGTGGTAAATTCGTCGCACCAGTACAAGGAAAATATTTTGATAACATCTCACCAGTAGACGGAAAGGTATTTACGCAAGTTGCCCATTCCACAAAAGAAGATCTGGATCTAGCTGTTGATACTGCAGCTAAAGCCTTTGAAACTTGGGGAAAGACTTCAGCCACTGAACGGAGCATCATCCTAAATAAAATCGCCGACCGTATTGAAGCCAATCTAGAATATATCGCGGCAGTTGAGACCATAGACAACGGAAAGGCGGTACGCGAAACGCTAAATGCTGACATCCCCTTAGCAATTGATCATTTTCGATATTTTGCGGGTGTAATCCGAGCTGAGGAAGGTTCCATAAGTGAATTGGACAGTAACACCGTATCCTTGATTGTACACGAACCAATCGGGGTAGTTGCACAGATTATTCCATGGAATTTCCCGATTCTAATGGCGGTATGGAAACTAGCTCCAGCGCTTGCTGCAGGGAATACCGTTGTACTAAAACCTGCTGAAGGCACACCGGCATCTATTCTTATTTTGATGGAAATAATTGGTGATTTGATTCCCGCAGGAGTGGTTAATATCGTCAACGGTTTCGGTGCGGAACTTGGTCGCGCCTTAGTCACCAACCCAAAGGTTTCCAAAGCCGCATTCACGGGTTCCACAGCAACAGGCCGTTTGGTGATGCAGTATGCCACTGAAAACATCATTCCAGTAACACTCGAACTCGGCGGAAAATCGCCAAATATTTTCTTCAGTTCGGTGATGGATGCCGATGACGCATTTTTGGATAAGGCGATCGAAGGCGCGGTGCTATTTGCACTCAATCAAGGAGAGATTTGTACATGTCCTTCACGTTTATTGGTACAGGAAGATATCTACGATAGATTTATAGCTAAAGTCGTTGATCGGGTCAATCAGATCAAAGTTGGAGACCCATTAGATCCATCAACCATGATGGGCGCTCAGGCATCAAAAATCCAAAAAGACAAGATCATGTCCTATATTAAACTAGGTAAAGAAGAAGGAGCAGAAGTGTTAACCGGTGGCGATGAAAACAATGTTGGCGAGGGCTTTGAAGATGGCTACTACATTAAGCCAACCCTATTCAAAGGCGATAATAAAATGCGGATTTTCCAGGAAGAAATATTTGGACCAGTACTGGCGGTCACTACCTTCAAAGATGAGGAGGAAGCAATTGCCATCGCCAACGATACAATGTATGGACTGGGAGCTGGTGTATGGACCAGAGATGCGCATCAGCTTTATCAGGTTCCACGTGCTATTCAGGCGGGCCGTGTTTGGGTAAATCAATATCATTCCTACCCTGCTGGAGCTCCGTTTGGTGGATACAAACAGTCAGGTATCGGACGGGAAAATCATAAAATGATGCTTGCACACTATAGACAGGCTAAAAACATGCTGATTTCCTACAGCAAAGAAAAACTTGGCTTCTTCTAATAGAACTTTAATCGTAAGCTGACACCGTACCAGGTGGCATCGTCAAACGCTATGCTACCTGGTACGCTTCAAAAACGCAATCGATCTTTCACGCTAAATTTGATGTGGGCTAATTTTAATAAACATGATCCAATTTTATTATGATAAATAGACTAGACGTTACGGATAAAGCAAAAGATCTTATTCATGAACTTGAAGCAAAACATGGTAAATTAATGTTCTACCAAGCGGGAGGTTGCTGTGAAGGTACTCAACCGCAGTGTTTTGAACAAGGAGGGTATTTTCCCCGTACAAATGACGCCATGATCGGACTAGCGGAAGGCTATGAATTCTGGGTTGATCGCGATCTCTTTGAGTATTGGAAACATGCACATTTCACATTAGACGTACTGGATGGCTTTGGCCCTGGAGGCTTCTCGCTGGAAACTCCACTGGGCAAAACCTTCAAAGTTCACTACAGACTGTTTACATCAGAAGAGCTCAATGAATTAAGCCCCGTCAAGAGAAACGAATAGAAAAACACGTAAATCCATAGAATCACAACCCTATCGGAGACAACAATCGAAATTCTTAGATTGATCTCTGCACAAAAAAAGGACCTTTATTACGGTCCTTTTTTATGTTATAAATTTTCAGAATTTTCGTCTTCTCCCCTAAAATAGCCTTCGAATTCTATTCAATATCCAAACCTTCAAGTACTGGAATTGGCTGCTTATTTTCATCCAGGGCAACGAATGTAAAGACACCTTCTATTGCCAACTCTCTCCCCTCCCTGTACATATGCTCCAAAAATATCTCGACCTTCACCTTCAAGCTGGTACGGCCAACATGTTGAACTCTTGCGATAGCTTCTATAATACTTCCTGAAGGAATAGCTTTATTAAAGTCTATACGATCTGTTGATACAGTGACCAACGTTTTGCGACAAAATCGTGTTGCAGCCATAAACGACACTTCATCCATAATGGACATGGCCTTGCCGCCGAATAAAGTATCGTGATGATTCGTCAAAAACGGAAACACAGTGGTACAAACATGTGTTTCAGACAAATCAATACGTTCTTGTAAAGTCATTTATTGTTTTATTTAGTGGATTTAAGAGGAGACAAATGTAAATCAATCTCCTTTCAGTTGAGTCATTTTTATTCCATATTTTCGTTGATATCTACACCGATACCCTTCAATAAGAGCGACGCATTGAATATCTTGCACTCGCCAATCTTCAGCTTATAATCAAATAGCATCTGACCTTCATCAACACGAATATCAAAATGATAATTTTTGATATCCCCAGGAAATTCCTCTTGTAAACTAGACAGCTGTAAGTCGTGTGTTGCCACCATACCTTTACCATTTAACCGCACCAATTTCTTTATGATTGCCCGCGAACCGAGGTATTTATCCACCGAATTTGTACCCCGTAACATTTCATCAATCAGAAAAAAGCTATCGCTGTTTAGGGACACCGTATCTAATATGAATTTCATCCGATTCAGTTCCGCCTTAAAGGTAGACGTACTTTCATTCAGATTATCTTTGATCCGCATATAGGATATCAGTTTGTAAATCGGCAACTGAAAAGATGTTGCTGCAACAGACGCCCCAGCATAGGCTAAAATGGCATTTATGCCCACGGTACGCAGAAAGGTACTTTTACCAGCCATGTTGGATCCCGTTACCAAAGCAATTCGATGATCCATACTGTTATAATCATTGGCGACTACCTGATTGATCGGAATCAAGGGATGATATAATCCTTGGGCATTGATCTTATCTTGCAACGGGTTATCCAAAATTATCGGATCAATATAGGTCGGATGATTTCGCTTCCAAATGGCAAGACTGGTTACCGCCTCTACTTTTGCCAAAGTATCGAATGAATTTAAAATTTCGTGCTCATATTTATTCTTCCAGTCAACAATTGCCAATACCTGCCTAAAATCCCAAAGCAGAAATAAATTTAAAAAAATACCAACAAATACATTATTGCGGGCATCCAGATTGTTAATTAGACCTGCGAGCTTTTTAAATGCAAGGGATATCGAATCAGCACCCTGACGCTGTTTAAGTTCCCCGGCGATTCCAAGCATGGAAGAGGACTTCCACTCTTTGCTTTCAATCGATTGAATCGCTTCGGCATAGGAGCCTAGCACACCACCGATCTTGTCTATTCGAGAGGAAAACAGCCCCACACTTCCCGATTTGGCTAACGCCCATAGGATATGGAATAAGCCCAATAATGTTGCAATCCCAGCTAACTTTGGAACGAAAAAACTTCCCGCTAAAGCAAGTAAAAATAGAATGGGACCTGCTTTGATGTAGAAACGCATAAAACCGTTGCCGAATTGAAAATTACGATCCTGAAAGTAATTTGTTAAGAAAGCCTTGATGTCCAGTTTATGGTTCAGGTTTGCCAAAAGTTTAGCTTGAAAATCCCAAATCCACTCCGATTCGCTTTCCAGTTCCTGAGTCGCTTCCTGATTAAGGAGAATCTGATATTTTTGAAGCGGTTTATCCAGCCATGATGCCAAAAGATCGATCCCCTGTTTTGTGGTTGCACGATTTATCTGAGCAAATAAAGCATAGGTTCCAAAGACATCCATATCAGCGCTATATGGATGAGCGCCATCCTCAAAATGCTGGCCATGATCATACATATTTAACTCTCCTTCTGCCATAGCCTGCTCATTTGCCAAAACTTTAAGATAAGCTTCAAAATAATTTTTCTGAAGTTCCAGCTTGCTCTGCTTCCGCACGAGATAAGCGAACAAAAATAACAATGCAAAAAAACAAAAAAAGACCAACGGCAGGCTTTCGAGCTGAAAGGTATAAAATAATAACGCTCCCCCTCCCAGGATTACAAATAGGCGCGACAAACTCAATGTATTGACTTGCTTATTTAACTTGAGCACGGTTGAAGCTATTTCTTGATGCTTCTGATCATATAATATTGATGTTGGAGTCATAACGTCGATTTAGTCATTCATTTTAATTTAATCGAGTATCTTATCTATTTTTTATAAAAAGAGGGGCCATAGCTGCAGAGACCTTGGACGCATATTGAGCAGTTTGAAAAGCTTTACCAGGCTTGGTCTCCCACCAAAGGAACAAAACGAAAAGTATCCAGTTCGATACGGTCAAAATCATTCTCACCTACCCGGATAATGGTGACCATTTTCTGCGACTTTTCATCTCCGACAGGGATCACAAAAATTCCGCCCATTTTCAATTGCTTTAACATCACCTCGGGCACAAATGGTGCGCCCGCGGTCACGATTATCTTGTCATAAGGAGCGTGTTCTTCTATTCCCTTAGAGCCATCACCCAAAAAGAAATTAGGTTTATAGCCCATGTAGGGCAGTACCTGAATGGTTCGATGGTACAGATTTTCTTGGCGCTCGATGGTATATACTTCAGCACCAAGTTCCATGAGAATACAGGTTTGGTATCCAGACCCCGTCCCGATTTCCAATACTTTATCCCCTTTTTTCACGTGGAGTAATTCGGACTGATAGGCAACCGTATAAGGCTGTGAAATCGTCTGCCCATCACCAATTGGAAATGCAATATCCCGATAAGCCTGATTCCAGAAAGTTTCATCAAAGAAAAAATGACGTGGTACTTTTCCAATGGCATCCAAAACTTTTTGGTCTGCAATACCTCGGCTTTTTAGATGTTCCACCAATTTCTTACGGGCACCTTTCTCCCGATAATTATCAATAAACTTGTAGGCCATGATAATTCAAATTTACCTTTTAAAAGGCACATTCAGCAGAATTAATCACAATTAATTCAATACCAATACGGTACACATTTACAAGTCAAGTTGCTTTATTTTCCAAATCACCTGCTCTTATAACCAATGTACGTTGACCGCCCGAATTTGGTAGCGAACAAAACGACAAGTGCTTGTGGCTTAACTTAACCTAGAACGCCAATCTTTAAAACCTATACGGGCAATAGCTGGCTCTAATAGGGATCCACATCGACCTGAACACGTACGCCCGTATTGCTTTTATCTATTTCAAAATCCAGCAGAACCGAACGGATCAATTCCTTGACCTTTGCAATACTAATATTTGTACGTTCTATCTTTAAGGTGATGGTCTGGATAAAATTATTGCGCACCCGCGAAACCAATGGTGGTTCCGGCCCTAATACCCTCGCTCCCAGCTGCTGGCGCAATGCTGAAGCAAAACGATTGGCCGAATCATAGCATTTCTGAAAATCAGCATGTTTAATATCAATTCGGATGAGGCGGTAAAAAGGTGGATAAAGATAATTTTTTCGTTCTGTAATTTCAGTCATAAACATATCGTCATAATCGTTATTGACAACCTGCTCAAGCACTCTATGTTTGGTTGTATAACTTTGGATAATCACCCGGCCTCCAGCTTCACGACGACCAGCCCGGCCTGCAACTTGTGAAAACAGTGAAAAAGCACGTTCATAGGAACGAAAATCAGGAAAGTTGATAATGGTATCCGCGTTGATAACACCAATCAGACTTACCCTTCCAAAATCGAGTCCTTTAGCTACCATTTGCGTTCCAATAAGGACGTCGAATTCATGCTCATCAAAGGCTGTGATAATTTTATCAAATCCATATTTGCCTTTTGTGGAATCCAGATCCAAACGGCCGATTCGAATTTCCGGCATCATAAGCTCAAGCTCCTCCTCCACCCGTTCTGTACCGAATCCTTTGCTTTCGATATGTGGCATCCCGCAGGCTGGACATACCCGCAATGGTGGTTCAACATGACCGCAATAATGACAGTGCATCATATTGGAACTCTTATGATAGGTTAAGCTGACATCACAGTTGACACATTTTGCGACAAATCCACAGGTATTACATTGGATCATGGTCGTATGTCCACGTCTATTTTGAAATAAAATAATCTGCTCCTTATTCTTTACAGCTTCTTCAATGGCCTTGAGCAAGGTACCTGAAAAATAGGAAAACATATTTTCTTTTCTCCCTTCTTCGGGGATATTTACCAGCTCAATAGTTGGTAACTGCGCATTACCGTATCGTTCCAGCAGTTGCACAAAACCGTACTTCTTCGCTTTGGCATTATAATAACTTTCCAAAGAAGGTGTGGCTGATCCTAAAAGTACCTTGGTCTGATGCAGAAAGCCTAGATAAATGGCGGTATCCCGAGCATGGTAACGTGGGGCTGGATCAAACTGTTTATAGGAGCTTTCGTGCTCTTCATCAACGATGATAATCCCTAAATCCTGAAAGGGGAGAAAAACTGACGAACGTGCTCCAATGACCACCTGGAACTCATTTTTCATCACTTTATGCCATACCTCGGCACGTTCATTATCATTAAATTTGGAGTGATACACCCCCAGTTTATCGCCAAAATGCAACTTTAAGCGCGCCGTAATCTGCGCTGTCAGCGCAATCTCGGGCAGTAGATAGAGGGCTGATTTTCCCGCAGCTATCGCCTGTTCTATCAGCCTTATATAAAGCTGTGTTTTTCCTGAAGCGGTAACACCATGCAACAGCGTCACTTCCTTATCCTCAAATGACTTCTTGATTTCATCATAAGCGCGTTGCTGATTTTCATTAAATTGAAAATTGGCATCCAATTCGATATCTTCCCCCTGAAACCGAGAGACAACCTTCTCTTTAATTTCAAAAACGCCTTTGTCAATCAAAGCTGTAATAGCGCCGTTGCCGCAGCCGGAGGCCTCGGTTAACATCGGCCGCGTAATCTCCTCCGTTTTTTTAACAAGTTGCATAAACGCCAATACGGCATCTTGCTGTTTTGGCGCGCGGTTTAGACTATCCAGTAGCGCTCTTTTAGCATCTTCATTTTTAAAATCAGGAGCCAAACGTAAAAATGCTTTGGTCTTAGGCTTATATCGCTCGGTAATCTCTTCAGAAATCAATACTATTCCCTTGTCAAATAATTGCTTTAAAATAGGAAAAACAGTTTTCTGCCCCAGCAATTTCACAATATCATTCACCTTAAGTTCGCCAGCCACCTCCAGTGCTTCAATAATAAGATATTCCTTATCTGAGAGCGTAGAACGATCAAACTCATCAGCAATCGAAGGAACCACTTTGGTCTCACTGGCCAACTTCAATGCTGCTGGGAGCGCCGCCTGCATCACTTCACCCAAGCTACACATATAATAATCGGCAAGCCAATCCCAAAGTTTAAACTGCGCCAAATTGACGATCGGATTTTCATCGAGAATGTCCAAAATATATTTTGCTTCATAGTGCTTTGGTGCTTCCCGGCTTATTGACTTAACAAGGGCTGAATAGATCTTATTTCTTCCAAATTGCACAATGACCCGTACTCCTAGCTGCACACGATCGTTCCAGTCGGCCGGAATACGATAGGTATATGTTCTTGCTAACGCTAGTGGTAAGACCACATCAACAAACAGCGTATCTCTTTCACTAAAAATCGTAGATTGTGGATTGGACATAAATTCTAATTATGGTATAAAAGTACAAAAAAACCTTCACGAAAAGAGATCGAACAACTCTAGCGATGATCAAAACCTACATCGCTTAACACTGTCGTATAAGCGAAATCAAAACAAAAAACTAATACATTCATAATGTAACTATAACCTAAAAGAGCCTTCCCCAAATCTATCCGGGAAGGCTCCTTATATTTTAGATACACGAATCGATCTGTATCGAGTGATGCAATTAGCACATGAAATTATGACTTGTTCTTCAGTGCCGCAATAAATAACGCTACCCAACCGATGATAAACGAAAGACCTCCTAAAGGTGTAATAGGGCCCAAAATCGATGGATTACCAAAACCAGTTATTGCTCGTATACTCAAAATATACAAGGATCCTGAAAAAAATAGAATACCAATGAGAAAAGCAATAAACGATACTTTAATCGAATACGTCTTGGCCCTTGAAAAAGTGGATAAAAATAACAAAGCAAAGGTATGATAGAAATGATACTGATTGGCCGTTTTCCAAGTTTCAATATGATATGTACTTACCTTTCCTTCTAGACCATGAGCACCAAAGGCACCTAATATTACAGCTAACGCTCCCAACAAAGAAGCGGCTAAAATGATTTTCTTATTCATTATGTTATTTGAATGCTGAAAATGAGTTTCTAGCGATAAATGTATTAAAAACCGATCAAAATAAGGAATTTTTTGTTAAATTTATATTACAAAGGCGCATTATAGGCACGATTTTCTATCTCTTCCCATATATTTTTATTAGGTTTGTTTCTACGTATGGGTCTTCATGAGCATTATGCTGCTCAATGGGTTATTGAAAGACGTACAATGATTTTATCTCCATGAGAAACATTGGCTTCATGAATGCTTCATCGCCATTAAAATTCGAGTTTAACGTACGCTATTGCCTGCGGAAATAGCATACTCATACATATTTGTTCTGATGAAATTTACATTAATCATATCGACGTTAAGTTAGCAACGATATAAGTCAATTTATCAGCCATAGAAAAAAATAAAAAGGATGAAAAAAACAATCATCATCACTGTGATATTATTCATCGCGGTCATCGCGGCCACGATCTACCTTTTCGGAGATTTTAATAAAAATAACAAACAAGATTCTAAAGCCTTACAATACCTTCCCGAAAATACATTAGCTATTGCTTCCTTTGCCAATGATCAGACTGTAGATACGATCTTCAATGACTATGAGCTCTTTAAAGCCATTATAGGTCAACGCAATTTTGGCAACCTGGAGCGTCTTAAAGACGAATTATTACGTAGTGAACAGTTAGCGCCTCTTGTAGCGGGGCAGCAAATCTTACTCTCTTTTCACCAGGAAAAAGACCAAATTACTCCGTTATACAGCGTTCAGGTTGGTCAAAGCATTGATAATAACTCGCTGGCATCATTGCTTGGAAACGTCGGTAAAAACTACAAAATACAACCTTTTGACACCTTAGGGCAACGATTTTATGGGCTTAATCAAGGCAGCAAGGATAGTACACTTTATTGCGCTTATTCCCACGAAATCATTTTCGCCAGCTACTCCAAACAGGTACTTTCCCAGATCTTTGATAAACAGGTTAAGAAAATAAGTACCAAACAAATCGAGTTCTTCGTAAACCATAACAATAAAAACACGCCACTTAGTCTCTATTTTTTCAATGAACAATTGTCGCAAATTGCTCGAATATTGATGAAATCCAAATTTGGCACTTATCTCAACTTAATCGATTCGCTGAAGGGCCAAACGTCCTGGAACATGAATTTCAAAAAGGATGCATTTATCTTTAAAGGTGAAACTGCACTTACGGACAGCAAAAATAGCTACCTACAGTTATTTGCTACACAGACCGCTCAGGTGCAGGCATTGGGTAATTATCTTCCTAAAAATGCAGCATCTTATATCGACTTTAGCATTTCAGATCCGCATAGTTTTCGCAGTGGATTGAAAGCTTTATTTGTACAACAAAAAGAAGACAGTCGATTAGCAAAGAGCATAAAAAACTTTGAAGACGACAGTCAAGTATCATTTGACAGTATCATCGCACCCATATTCAATGATGAATTTGCGCTTGCAGAATTGGACAACCAGGATGCTATCGGTTTGATCAGTATTTCAGATTCGACACAATTTGCAGATAACCTCAAAAAATTCAGTACTGCTGTTGGCGATTCGATCTATCAATTTAAATATTCGAATCTTTTATATGCACTCTTTGGTGAACCGTTCAAGAGTTTTAACCGCCCCTATTTCACCGTTGTTGACAATATTATGGTGATAGCCAGCCGAACAGGGATCTTGAGAGACTATCGCGAATCTTTCCAGGAGAAGCAATTTCTGTCGGGAACGGCGATTTTCAAAAATCATGCAGCATTACAGAACAGTCGTAGTAATGTGACATTTTATTTAGAACCTAAAGCGGGTAAGAGCACTATTTTGAGTAACTTAAAAACCGAGTTTGCAAAGAATTTTAGAGATGAGGAGGAATATGGCTTTCAGAATTTTTATTCGTGGTCCTATCAGCTCAGCGGCAATCAAGGCTCATTTTCCTCCAGTTTATACGCCCTCTTTAAAAGCGATACGCGATTGGGGGGCAAACCTGAGTGGACGGTGCAGCTCGAAAGCCGGATTATTAATAAGCCTTGGATTTTCGATCAAGATGGAAAGAACAAATTTATCCTGATTCAAGAACAAGATCATACCGTACACGCCTTCTCTCCGGATGGAAAAGAACTGTGGCAAAACCTTTTTCAAGGTGAAATTTTGGGCGAACCTATACAGTTACAGGATCTCAGTATTATCGCTGTAACAAAAAACCGATTGTACCGCTTTATGCCCGATGGGAAAAGTATGACCGGTTTTTCGGTTGAACTACCGGCGAAGGCAACCTACGGAGCCACACTCGCTAACTTCAATAAAGAACAATGCATTTACATTCCAGCAACAGACCGCATTCTTGCGTATACCCTGGATGGTAAAAAAGTAGACGGCTTTGAAAACAATTCTGTGGATGGCCGGATTTTATTTGATTTAAAAACCACCACCTTGGGCCAGACAAATTACATCATTGCAGGTACAAGCACGGCTTCGGTCTATTTCTTTGATCAAAACGGTAAAATTATCCGTAAAAAGACGTTGGATACGGATGGGGAAAGTGTCAAAAATCCAATTGGCTTAATGGCTGCATCCGATGAAAAAAATTCTTTCATTTATTTAGCAGACAATAAAGGCAGTATTTTCAAAGTACCATTTGAGGGTGATGCAAAAAAAATTAAATTAGGCGAATGGAGCAGAGATGCTTTCTTTAATTTCGAAGATATTAGCGGTGGTGCTGACAGAGATTTTGTCATACTGTCCAAAAACAAGCTGAATGCATATAGCGCACGAGACTCTTCTTCCTACTTTGAATATAAATTTATCGAAGATGGCAGTAATAGACCTTTGTTTTTTAAACGAATAGGAAAATCTGACATCATAGGGGTTGGTACTGACAACCGCATGATTTATGTTTTTGGGTCTGATGGTTTGGTTCAGGAGGGATTCCCGGTAGAAGGCTTCTCGAAGTTCTATTATGGACCAATTAACTATGGCGACAATGCCAATTATCTAATCTGTATGAAGCGCGATTTTAAAGTCTATGTATATAAGTTTTAAAACACTGGAAATCAATTTTTTAAAATAACCCTCAAATGCAATAAGGTGTGAAAAGATCTTTATAAAAAATTTGTCTAATCTAATTTTTTTATAGTAGGTTTGCAGACTTAATATAACTATGCTAAAATCAGAAGAATTAAAAGAATTATTGGCTAAACCAAAACGTATTGTAATTACAACGCACTACAAACCAGATGGAGACGCATTAGGCTCATCGTTAGGGTTATATTTTTGGTTGGTCGCAAAAGGACACCACGTAAATCTGATTGTGCCTTCAGACTTTCCTGCCTTTTTGGATTGGTTGCCAGGCTTAGAAAATGTACAAATTTATACGCAGGATATGAATCTGCACAATCAACAGATTGATGCGGCTGAATTCATTTTCTGCTTAGATTTTAATGGCCTTGCGCGTATTCACGACATGGCCGATCCCATTCGCCAAGCGAAAGGAATCAAATGCATGATTGATCATCATTTAGATCCAGAAGGATTTGAAGACTATGCCTTTTGGGATCCATCTGCAGCAGCTACAGCACAATTGATCTATCGCTTCCTAACCCATGAGATGGAAGATTCGGAACATATCAGTGCAGACATGGCCACCTGTCTTTACACGGGCATTATGACCGACACCGGTTCATTCCGCTTTCGTTCTACCACAGCCGAAATCCACCGTATTATAGCAACCCTCATCGATTGTGGTGCGCAAAACTGGGCGATACACGAAGAGATTTACAATAGTTCCTCTGAAAGCCGTCTGAAATTCTTAGGATTCTGCTTGCTTAATAGATTGGAAGTCATCCATGAATATAATACGGCTATTATCCATGTGACAAAAACGGACCTCACTCAGTTCGAAGTAATCACAGGTGATACGGAAGGATTGGTCAACTATGCACTCTCTATTAAAGGAATTCGATTGGCAGCTTTAATTATTGACAGAAATGAACAAATTAAACTATCTTTGCGTTCGATTGGAGAAGTTCCTTGCAATGAGATCTGTAAATTGTATTTTAATGGGGGTGGGCATCTTAATGCTTCAGGTGGTAATTCAAAAGAAAGCTTAGAAGCGGTGGTTACCAAATTCAGATCGATTTTACCAAATTATAAAGAAATATTAACAAAATAAGATATAGTAACATACATTAGAAAATGAAGAAAGCAATTCTATTTTTCGCGGCTGCCGGTCTTTTGATGACGTCATGCCAAAAATTCAAAAAGGCTGAAGGCGGTCTTGAGTATAAAATCGTAGATGATAATGCAAAAGAAAAAGCGGTATCGGGCGATTTATTAGCACTTGACATGGTTGTGAAAACGGACAGAGATTCTACAATGCAGAGTACCTATGACATGGGAGTCCCTCAGATCGTTCAATTATATCCAGATAGTATTATTGCAAAAAACCCAGGTGACCCTACAGGTTTATTCAAATACGTAGGTGAAGGCGATAGCTTGGTTTTCAAAATCAACTTGGATTCTATGGCTGCTAAAACACACCAACCAAAACCAGAATTCGCGGATAAATTCATCATTTACTCGATAAAGGTCAAAAAACATTTCAAAAAAGGAAAGTTGACCGATCAACAATTGGGTGAACAAGTTCAGAAATACTTTGAAGAAGAATTGAACAAGCATAAAACTGCAGAGCCTGCAAAATTGGAAAAATACATCAAGGATAAAAACTTGAAAACAACCAAAACAGCTTCAGGTCTTCAATATGTAATTACGAAACCCGGAACAGGCGCAAATGCTAAAGTAGGTGATTCTGTCCATGTAAACTACGTAGGTTCATTGACCACTGGAAAAGTATTTGATACAAACCTTCCTGATGTAGCTAAAAAAGAGAAAATCTTCAATGCACAACGTCCTTACGAAGCATTAAAATTCCAATTAGGTGTTGACGGAGTAATCCCAGGTTGGACTGAAGCTTTTCAATTGTTTAACAAAGGAACGAAAGCAACTTTAGTAATCCCTTCATCTTTGGCTTACGGCGATCGCCCTTCTGGTATAATTCCTCCATACGCTCCTTTAGTATTTGAAGTAGAAGTATTGGATATCAAACCTGGAAAAGTTCCAGCACCTACAGCAACAACTCCTGGTATGGTAGCACCTACAGGAACGACTGCTCCAGCTACAACAGCTCCAGCAACGAAAAAGTAATTTAACAGTATATTTTAATACAACAAAAAAGCGGTTTCATTAAGTTGAAACCGCTTTTTTGTTGTACAAGATTTTTATGATTTAATCGTCCTTTTAATCTTCCTTATTTTCATCCATAGGATAACTACAGCCAACGTAAAGCTAATGATCATAATGATGGTCAATGAAACAAGTGCTTTATTGGTGTGGTAATTTTCCGCATGCTGTATAAATAGCAATCTAAAGATCCGGAGATAATGTGTAGACGGAATAACATTGGCAATCGCCTGCACCCATTCTGGCATCAGGCTGGATGGCCAGGTAAATCCACTCAGAATAAAAGCGGGTGTTGCAATCACCATAAGGACCTCTGTCGATTTCAGCTGCGATGGCAGTAATATACTAACCAGCACACCAATAAAACACACAGCGAGTAAAAACACAAATGTACACAACACAAATCGGCCAAAATCAGCTTGTAAAGGCATACGGTAATATTGGCCAAAACCCCAATATAAAACCAGAATACCGACAGACATCAATATATATGGAAAAATCTTTACAAGAATAAGTCCGATAGGATTACCGATTTTACGCACAAGATCCGGAAACGTGTTACCTTCAAACTCTGACGAAAAAGACAAAGCCAAGCCAAGGAGCAATACCTGTTGCAAGACCGTAATTAAAACCCCCGGCAGCATAAAATAGAGGTAATTGCCGCTTCGAATATTTTGCTTCACAAAGGTTGTTTTAAAAGGTTCATATTGTTGAGCAGCGATTTTGGCAGGAACACCTCGTTTCATCTGCGCCTGAATTTGGATTCCCGCTTTAAGTGTTGAAGCGCAAACATTCACCGCCATCATCGCCGTGTTGGAGGTCAATGTATTAGCTCCATCAACAAAAACAGTCATTTCGGGCAACCTGCCTTGCTGTACTCCAGAAGCAAAACCCTTGGGAATATGTACAATCGTAGTTGCCTCATATTGCATAGCAATATCTTTTGAATCAAATAAGGACGGTAATACACGGGCAACTTCAATACTCTCATTATCGGAAAGCATATCAATGAAGGAACTGCTTAAGGGACTATTATCTTCATCGACAACAATGATCGGCATCTCCGTCACTTTGCCCTGTTGATAGACATGACCCACCAAGATACCGTACAAAACTGGCGCACCGAGAAAAAGCATCAGCAGCACTTTGTTATTGAAGAAAAGTTTAAACTCCCGTTGGATTAGTTCTATAAATTTTTTCACATTCAAACCCTTTAATTCGCATGGAGAACCACAAGCGTTTTGGTTAATAAATCTTTAGCGCCAGCACTATCCTCAGGAACAACCTTTAGCTCAAATACAGCCTGTTGCGGATCAAAATCGGGATAGGCAGAGGCTATGCTCGCATACGAATTTAACGCCTTAATACTGATCACTTTCGCTTTAACTATTTTGTGGTTCAAATAAGGGATTTCCACTTCTACAGCAGCACCTTTTTGAAATCTTCCAATTTGGTTTTCAGGCAATGTGAACCTAAAATAGGTTGAATGATCAAGAAAGCCATTAATAATCGGATAACCTGCCATCGCCAGTTCACCAACTTTCAGATTAATGGTCTCCACGCTCATATCTTGTGGGGCAATGATATATTTTTCCCCCGCAGCAACCTTCACTTCAGACACCGCTCCGAGCGCACGTTCCTTCTGTCCCAAAGCCATAAGCTGCTGTTCTTTTCTAGCTCCCTCTTGAGCTTCAGCAAGTTCAGCCTGAGCAGCGAGATATTGATTTTTGGCCCCCTGATATTTGGCGTAGGTCTCGTCGTACTTTTGCTGCGGAATCAGGCTGTCCTGCAAAAGGGCCTCCAGCCTACCTATTGATTTTTTCGCAAATTCATATTGTTCCTTAAGACCATCTACTTTTGCCTGAAGTTGTGTCAATTGCCCTTTTGTAGCACCTTTGACTGCCATATTATATTGAGCGTCAGCAGACTGCAGCGCTCCCTTTGCCTGCTCTTCTTTCGCATCTACCTCGGGAATACTCAAAATAGCCAAGGTATCACCCGCATGCACAAAGTCACCCTCTTCAACCAGAAGCTTCGCAATTTTCCCCGGAACCTTTGTCACAACCGTCACCTGCTCACGCTCCACTTTCCCTTCAATAGGCTTCTCTCTGTCTTGATTTGCACAAGAAACTAGGAAAAACAGCAATAATATCCCATATAAATTCTTCATCTTACTCATGTATGGTTTGTAATAATTTTCCTGATGTATGTAATAACTCCACTGCTGCAGTACGTTGCTGCAACACATTATTAAAATAGCCTAAATTGACCTTGTACCAATCGTTTTCGGCAGCCAATAATGCTGTAACATCTATCAATCCAGCTTGATACTGCTTCACCGCCATAGAAAGATTATTTTCAGCGACTTTTAATTGCTGTTCGCCAACCTTCAGCTTTTCATTGCCGGTTGTGTAAGTGACGGTATTCTTACTCAATAATAGCGTTAACTTTTCCTGTGTATCTTCCCGTTTGGTCGTATTGATATGTTGATCGAGTTTAACTTGCCTAATCTTATTCAGATGCTCGCCGCCCGTGTAGAGATCCCATTTGACGCCCACACCAACTATTAAGTTGGGAGTCCCCTTAATGGAATTGAGCGGTAAATTGACTGTACCCAATAGGGATTGGTCTTTAACAGTTAGCTTGGAATTGAATACATTCAGATAGTTTGCAGAACCAAAGGCAAAGACCGCAGGAAGCGCCCCTCCTTTTTCTTTTTTGTACACGTACTCGTAAGCTTTGGATGAAGCATCCAGTGCTTTGAGCTCAGATCGCTGCTCAACATCGGCGGGGAGCTCCGACAAAAATATAGGTTTGGGTATATAATGGATCCCACCAACTTTCTGAGAAGAGATTCCGGTTTCCTGTGCAAGCTTTTGACACAACAGGTCGCGGTTGCCCGAAAGCTCCACTTTTTTTTCCTCCAGCTCCAACAATGCCAATTTCAGTTTATCGCGATCATAAGGTATTGCAAGGCCATTTTGAATCGCTTTATTCACCTTTTCTTGCTCTTTCTTTAATCGCTTTTCGGAATCCACGATCAATTTATCAACTTCATCCAACAACATCAGTTGATCGAAAGAAGCAATAATATCTTTTGAAAGTGTTTCCCGGCTCGCTGATTCCAGGTACTGTTGGGCAACAGCTTTCTCCTGCAATGCTTTTATTCCATTCGGAATCTGCAGCCCCGAGAAAATAATCTGCTTCACAGACACGCCTGCATAAGCAGCTTGGCCATGTAGGCTAAATCCCGTTGCTCCTTCAAACAAGCCTAAGTTTAGTAATGGAATATTAACCGTCGGAATATCAACGCTCCCATTGCTATGAACATAACCGTATAATCCGAGTGCGGAGATATGGGGCAGCCGATTTGCTTTTACACCCTCGGCTTCCAAACGTGCTTTATCAACTTCGTAGGCCTTCAATTTCAACTCTTTATTCGTCTGAAAAGCTTTTTGAATAATATCTTTTACCGACGGGTCAATCCAGGATTGCGCATGTAGTTTGTTTAAAAACAGAACCGATGCCAAAGTCAATAAACCCAGGCTTAACTTCTTATTCATCATATGATCCATTAACTCTTATAAAATTAGGACAATAACCGCCTCGCTTATCTGTTTAACAATAAATCTAACGGTATGTTTGACTGCTAACTCTTTTTATTCAATATTCTTGCCAACGCGAATAACATGCATCAATGAGGCATTCATGTACCCATAGCACCCACCAAAAAATCGCTTTTTCGAAGAAGCAAAAAATGGAATCCAATGTTTGAGCAGTTATCCACTATTATTTTTCATTTTTGCTAATTAATAAGTTATCTTTGGAGATCGAATTGAAATTTTGGTAATTAAGCGTACTACTTTATTCGATAATAATAAAAACAAGTTTTACCCTAACCGCTGCCGCCACGCAGAAAACTATGTTGCTTACAGATACACATACACACATTTATTACCATGCAGGAACGACAAAACTGCAAGAAAATCTCCAACGTTGCTTTGATAATGATATCCAACGTCTTTTTTTGCCGAATGTGAATAGCGCTTCCATAAAACCTGTATTTGATACCGTAGCAGCTTATCCAGAACATTGTTTTCCCATGCTTGGATTACATCCCTGCGACGTAAAGAAAAACTATGTGGAAGAGTTAGAAACCATCCGAAAGAGCTTGGAAACAAACAAAGTCCATGCCATAGGTGAGATTGGGCTGGATCTTTATTGGGATAAAAGCACGCTTGAAATTCAAAAGGATGCCTTTCGAACTCAGGTTCAATGGGCTAAAGAATTAAATTTACCAATCGATATCCATTGTCGGGAAGCCTTTACTGAATTGTTCGAATTATTGGAAGAACTCCACGACGACAGACTGTTTGGCGTTCTGCACTGCTTTACGGGCAGCCTGGAGCAGGCCCATCAGGCGATCGATTTAGGGTTCGCCCTTGGTATTGGCGGGGTCGTTACCTTTAAAAAAGCGGGCTTAGATCAAGTCGTTAAAGAAATCGACTTGAAGCATATCGTTCTTGAGACCGATGCACCCTATCTGGCACCTGTCCCTTTCCGCGGTAAAGAAAATGAGAGCAGCTATTTGGTTTACGTCGCTCAAAAAGTAGCTGATCTGCATCAGATTTCCGTCGAGAAGGTCGCCGAAATCACAACAGAAAATTCAAAACGTATATTTGGTATATAATTTCAAAACTCAATGCATAATATCTTTATTATCTACACAGGTGGGACCATTGGAATGGTTAAAGATGAAACAGGAACATTCGTTCCTTTCGACTTTGAATTGATCAAACGTAATCTCCCTGATTTAAGTCGCTTAGACTATAAGCTGACCGTGCACTCTTTCGAACCTATTATCGATTCATCCAACATGAAGCCTGAAATATGGATTGAAATGGCACAAATTATTAAGGATAACTATGCGAATTACGACGGTTTTGTTATTCTACACGGTTCCGATACAATGGCTTTTACGGCCTCCGTACTGAGCTTTATGTTGGAAGGACTCCAAAAACCGGTTATATTATCGGGTTCCCAGCTGCCTATTGGCGAAATCCGAACAGATGCCCGAGAAAATATGATGACCGCCCTTGAAATCGCTTCGGCAAAACAAGATGGCGTATCTATCATACAGGAGGTATGTATTCTTTTCGACAATAAATTATTCCGTGGCAATCGCTCATTTAAATATAATTCGGCCAAATTTGAAGCCTTTAGATCGCCAAACTATCCCGTATTAGTGGAAGCCGGTATTCACCTCAAATACAATACAGATGCTTTATTGAACAATATTAATAAAGAATTTATCTTGCATACAAAACTCGATAATAGGGTCGCGGTATTGAAACTATTCCCCGGAATATCTGCGGAAACAATCAAAGCGGTATTAAACTCCGATGTCCGCTCCATTGTGATGGAAACATTTGGTTCAGGAAATACCACCACTGACACGTGGTTTCTGGATTTACTGAAGGAAGCGATTGAGCAGGGTAAAAACATCCTGAATATTTCTCAATGTAAAGTTGGATCGGTCGAATTAGGTCGTTATGAGACTTCACAAGGACTTAAATCTATCGGCGTGCTCAATGGCTACGACCTTACATTTGAAGCGGCAGTAACTAAATTGATGTATCTTCAAGGTGAGTTAGAAGATCAAAAAGAAGTCGCCTATTGGATTGAAAAGGATATCCGCGGTGAATTGACTGTAAATGACTAAGGATAAATGACAATAGATCAAAAAAGACTTATCACTCGATAAGTCTTTTTTGATCTATGTATTTCCAAAGCATAGATTTCGCTACAATGTCAATTCTTATTGTTCAGTGGGCAGACCAGCAAGCACTTCCGCAACCACAAAATTACTTCCACCCACAAAAATAAGATTGCCCTGCTGATAAGCATTTTTTGCTGCATCAAATGCGGCCGTGACACTCGGAAAGTCCAGCCCATTTAATCCAAATCCAAGAGCCTCTTTACGTAATTCACTAGCTGGCAGTGCACGCGGCATATCCGGAGCAGAGAAATAATAAGTTGCGTCTTTGGGCAAATGAGGGAGCATATGTGTTAAGTCCTTATCGCGCATCGCCCCAATGACAAAGTGAAGCTTATCATAGTTTGTAGACGCCAGGTTTTTCAACACTTCATGAATTCCGTCTTCGTTGTGTCCCGTATCACAGATAACAAAAGGTTCTTTAGACAATTGTTGCCAACGTCCTTGGATCCCTGTGGTCGTTTGTACTTTCTTCAAGGCTTCATGAACGTGATGATCACTGATCGCAAAGCCCTGTTTACGCAATTCATCCACAGCTAAGAGGACGCCAGCGAGATTCTTGACCTGATAGGAACCTTTTAGATCCAGTTGGTAGTCTACTGAATGACCCGCAGTATCTGTCGCTTGTACCGTCAAATAATCTTGGTCCACGCCCATCATTTGTGTCGCATACTTGTCAGAAGCAAATTGGATCGGTGCACGTTCAAGCGCTGCCTTATCCAAAAATACAGCAGCTGTCTCTTCAGCATATTCCGAAATAACGACAGGTGTATTTCTTTTGATAATTCCCGCCTTCTCAGCAGCAATTTCCGCCAGTGTATTACCAAGAAGATTCATGTGATCAAAACCGATATTGGTAATTACCGACAGCAAAGGCTGAATAATATTGGTGCTGTCCAAACGCCCACCAAGGCCGACTTCAATGACAGCGATATCAACCTTATTCTTCTCGAAATAATCAAAAGCCATGGCTACAGTAATTTCGAAAAACGATGGACTGACTTCTTCTATAAGCTCGCGATGGGTACTGACAAAATCAACAACAAATTCTTTCTCACATAACTGACCATTGACACGAATACGTTCTCTGAAATCCAGTAAATGTGGTGAAGTATAGAGACCTGTCTTATATCCTGCTTCGGCCAAAATAGCGGCCAACATATGGGAGGTGGATCCTTTTCCGTTTGTACCGGCAATATGTAATGTTTTGAATTTTCGCTGTGGGTTGTCCAAAGCAGCGCAAAGTTTGATGGTATTGTCAAGGTCTTTTTTGAAGGCTGAGGCGCCATCCCTTGTAAACATAGGCAATCGAGTATACAGATACTCGATTGCCTCATTATAAGCATTCATGGGAATGATTTTTATCTTAATCTAAAATTGAATACAATCCGTCCTGTCTGCGAGTCTGGCGCATTCGGCAATTGATTCAACCGAGCACCTCTAACAGCACGCTCACATTTTTCCAATAGGGAAGGATCAGTAATTGTGGTTCCCTTCACACCAGCACGCGCATACGTTATAACTCCCTGCTTGTTGACTCTGAACTCTACAGCAACCTTTCCCGCCTGCTGTCCATTGTCGTCGATACTTGGTCTCTGGGTGAAGCTGCGGTTTTCAATGGATAACATCATATTGCCGTTTCCAGATCCGCCTTCGCCATAATTACTTGCCAAGGGATCCCCTAATTTGGAACCTTGATTACCCGGTGTTGTTCCTGTGCCATCACCTGCTCCAGTACCGTTATTTTTATTGCCTTTAAAAAGTGCTTTAGCATTCGCCTGTGGAGCCACCTCTTTGACTTCTTTGGTTGTTTCTGGTGCTTTCGACACCACCTTTTTCTCCGTCTTTGTAACCGCAGGAGCATCTTCCAGATCTTGCGTGACGACTGCCTTCTCAGCAACCTGTTGGGTTGGGGTCGGTGTTGGAGTTTCCACAGGATCGATACGGTCCGGACGCTCATTATTGGCGTTCGGATCTACGGAAGGCTCTTCGACACTCATATAGTCATCACCCATGCCCTCTGGAGAGGTACCATAGTTGACAATAAGCCCTCCCATACCTATCATAGGAGGTTCTTCCGCCTTAAACACCACAAAAAAACCAATCAAAAGCAACGATGCCATGACCAAAGTCGATATCCCCAATGCCTTAGGGAAATTATTTTCTTCATGTTGAAGATGATATCTCATCGCATTAATCTCCTATATTAATAGCTGACCATTAAACAAAAAAAGTTTAATTGTTCCTATTTATCTTTTTTTGGTTCTGTTGCCAATACCACTTTAATCTTCAATCGATTCGCGACATCCATTACAGAAATAACATTTTGGATAGGAACCGTATTATCGACGTAAAGCATAATTGTCAACTCTTCTCCGGCAGCCATTTGTGATTGGATTGCAGCTTCCAACCCTTCTATAGGAACTGGAGTTTTGTCAATAAAATAACCTAAATCTTTGGTAATCGAAACCGTAACGGTCTTTTTAGCAACAGACTGCTCTCCTGCGCTGGACTTTGGCAACAAGAGCTTGACAACTTGAGGATTAGACACTGCTGAGGCCAACAGGAAGAACAACATCAAGAAAAACATGATATCATTCAGCGCTGAAGTATGAACCTCTGCAGATGGTTTATTTTTTCTACTTCGTAAATTCATTATCTTCCTGGTTCATCCAATAAATCAATAAATTCTACTGCATCCGTTTCCATACGCAAAATTAAACGCTCGACCATCATATTTAAAATATGGTAACCCAAGTAAGCTAAGATACCAACGGCAAGACCGGATGCAGATGACACCATTTTCACATATAAACCTCCTGAAACAGAAGCAATATCAATACCACCTGCTAATTCAACCTCATGGAAAATCTTAATTACCCCAAAAATCGTACCCACGAAGCCCAACATTGGAGCAATACCGGCAATGATACCCAAGATATTAATGTTTTTCTCCAATTTGGCAACTTCCAGCTTACCTACATTTTCGATGGCACCTTCAATATCTTTGATCGGTCTACCTACACGCAATAAACCTTTTTGCAACATACGTCCCAATGCAGAGTTACTTGAGCGACACACCGCTAAGGCAGAATCCAGATTTCCAGACAGTACATTCGCTTTTACCTGCGACATTAAGCTATTATCATATTTTGCGGCACGACGGATGGTTAGATAACGTTCAAAAAATATTACCAATCCAATAAAAAACAACAATAGGATTGGAATCATAATCCATCCCCCTTTGATCATCATATCGATCAAACTCATGTTTTCTGTACTTGCGGCGGCAGGTAACGGTTGTTGCGCAGCTTGATTAAATGAATCCACAGCAGCTGTTGCTGTATCCTGTACTAATGACATAATTATTAATAGTTTTATATAGTTTCAACTTCTACAAGGGATCTACCCAAGCATCCTTAATCTTATTAACCACCGATTTTTTTGCTAGCTGAGCCTCCTGGTTAGTCATATAAGTATTTAAGATAATTTTCTTTCTATCCTTTTTATTCTTGCCTTCAACGGCGCGTGCTGTCTTATAGCCCATTGCCCGCAAACGCTGTGCCTCTTGTTCGGCACTTACCATAGTTTTTGCAGATCCAATAACAACCTGATATCTTGGCTGTGCCACGGGGATAGACTCTTTGATCACCGGGTTTGCGTCCAAAGCCGTCGGTTTGGCCGTTCCATTACTCGATGGTACAATTGCTGTATTTTCAACAGAATCTTTCACTTGAAGCTTAGCCAACGAATCGACATTGCTTAAACTATCTGCTTGTGCGCTATTAGTCATGGTATCAGCAGCTATAATCGGCCGCTTTTGAGCAAGTGTATCTGCGGTTGGTATAACAGCCTTTTTAGAGCCAAATAACGAATCTTTCAACGCTGGATTAGTGTAAACGACCGCTACCGCAACCATGGCGAGCACAATAATTCCAGTCATCCAATACCAGACCGCATTTGAATTTCGTGGCTCCTCTTCATAGATATTTGGTGGATATGTCGAGCTGGCATTAGCCGTCGCTATAGCACCTATTTCCTTGCTTGAATCTGTTTCTGCTTTTGGAGTAATAGATTGACTGTTATCAGCCACCATAGGTGCATTCACAAGTTCAGACTGCTGATCTTTGTCCTCCGTTACCGAAGATCCTTCGATTTCGACATCATCGGTGCGATTGCTTGTTAATCCAGTTACCTGTGCAGGCTCATCAGCAACCGTACTCTTTACCGCTTCCAGTTCATCTGCCGCTTCAGCTTCGTCTTCGATAACTTCTTCAACCACCACCGTTTCATCTTCATCAGGCCTATCTGGAATAGAGTCTTCAACAAGCTCCTCTTGAGAAGCGACTTCTACGACGACAAGTCCTTCTTCCAAAACTGGTTCCGCATGCTCATTTTCGCCTTCCAAAGGAGAAACAACTGTTTCAATCTCTGGTGACACAAGATTCGTTACCGGTTGGAAGTCGAAACCCGATAGGTCCAAAGGTTTAAATACTAAGCTTGAACCGTAACTAATCAATAGGCCAAGATCATCCAGTTTAGCCTGTCCAAACTGACCCAAATCAGCTCTCATACTATCAACAGCATCCGATAAAATCTGCTGCGCCTGACTTAGGCCCAAATTCTCCTGTTGCTGAATATAATGAACAATATTAAATCCATGCTGCGCAGAATAGTCAAGTTCGACATAGGAAATTGGCGGCAAAAATACATTATGCTGTTTATCGAACTGAGCCGGAGAATGAATTCGTTTGAACACACCTATTCCCGGCACGTATACTTCCGCATAACGTTTTAATAAACTATTGATGTTTTTGCCTAGATTCATTGCGCACTATTTTAAGATGCAAATTTATAATCTTAATTCGTTAAAACGAATAATTAAGACCACCAATTACATTGAAGCCCAATCGTGGGTAATACATATAACGTTCGTATTCTTTTCCAAAGATATTATTTGCTTTGACGAAAATACCAAATTGCTTTTTGACCCGATATTCTGCACCTGCATTAAGATCAGCGAACGAAGCGATTGTTGCCTTATGACCACTGTCGGTAATACGGCTGCCATCTGTATTATAATCATAGATATATGCATACGTGTTACCTTGAGTAGAAAGTTCAGCATCTACGAAAAGCTTATCAGAGATATTGAAACGCGCATTGGCCTGCATGCGGAATTTTGGCAATCCCCACGCTTCCTCTTCATCGCTCAAATTATAATCGTCGATATACACCCTACCTCCTAGATTAACCAGTTGTGAAAGGCGTACATTAATTTCACCTTCAAATCCCATATGCTTCGCCTTATTGATCACGCCATCATAAACGACATCGAATGCCCAAGGAACATAACCATTTTGGGTATCGCCAAATGCACTATTTTTAAATAAAGGCAAGCCCTCGATCTGTTTGTAAAATACCTTTACTTTATAACCAAAAGTTGCTCCTGCATTTCCTTTTAATCCCGCATAAATGTTCATTTTCTCAATAGAGTTTATCATTTTAGCGTTCGGGGCCAAATAAGGATTTTCTTTCGCAAAGCTGCGGAAAGAAGCTTGCTTTACGCCCCCATTAATTCCGGCAAACAAAGAGATATATTCAGGTGCCAAAGCAAAATCAGCTTCTACTGAAGGAAAAATATTGAACCGTGAGTTATCACCAAATTCGGAAGTTAAATTTGCCCCCAAGGTAACGTTATAATTATCGCCTTTAAAACGAATATACGGATTGACTACGGCTAAATGATTCTTTACTTCAGCACTATCTTTCACGTTGTTCATCGTCACGCTCACATTTGCACCGACATTAAATGCACTTAAACGCTTGTTCAGATAACCGGACAATGCAATTGAGTTTTCTTTGGCTTTGTAGGCATCTTTAAACAAATAGCCATCAACTTTCGCCGAATAGCTTATTGCCTGTTCATTTTTGGGATCTACATTACTTGATAGTTCACCATTTAAATAGATATCAGTAAATGTCTGTTTATCTGGACTTGTATTTAACAATGTTGTTCCCGATTGATCGAAAGTTTGACCATAGAAATTTGTACCATAACGATTGTAACCAAGCGTACCCTTTACTGTTACCGCATCCAACACCCGGCGGCCAAAAACACCAATATCTTGTGTACTGAATTTCTGTCCGTCAATATTACCCTTTTGGCTCAGATGCTTTGCAAATAAGCCGAATCGCGTATTTTCATACTGTTCAGAAGCTAAATAGGCCTCGCCCAAGATACTGTTATAGTTACCGATACCAAACTTGACATAGTTGCTACTATGCTCAAACGGTTGTGCGAAAGGAATCTCCTGCACATTTAACTGTTTCAATCCAGTATTGATATCCAATTTCTTATCCAAAATATTGTTGTAGGTCAACTTGGGCTGGTATTCCCTTTTATTGGTCATATCCGGACTGCGCCGAATTTTCACAGCATCTGCAAGAATGGGTTTATAATCACGAACAACATCAAAAGAATCGATAGTGACTGGTTTCTCAGGATCATTCTTCTTGCCTGTTTCTTGTGCAAAAGAATTCAATCCCACGCCCATCAAAAGCGCTGCTAAAGTATATTTCTTCACGTTTCTATTTTGCAACTTCTTCATTATATCCTATTTCTTTTTGTTGTTCAATTTATTTAGACGTTCTTTTGCCGCAGGCAAAATATCGTCTTTCGCGTCATAGTTATCCACAATTGATTCAAGCGTAGCTTTGGCCTGGAAGGTATCACCTTTACCTGCATAAGCATCAGCCATCGTAATAAAGCTTTTCGCAACCCAATATTCGTACGAAGAGAAATTATCAGACAGATCCATTGCCGTTTTAATACAAGCATCATATTGTTTATTTTCCAATTGCAGCAAAGCAACATTGTATTTTGCTTCTGCCCCATAAACCGTACGGCTCTTCAATGCAGCTAAACTAAATTCTTTCATTGCCTCAGCTTTCTTATTTTGCTTTACGTAACATTTACCGGCATATAAGTAGGCGTTTGCGATCTCTTCTTCCGAAGATTTTTCGTAATTTTTAACCGCATTGGTATAATTTAATGCCTCTTTATAATCTCCAATTTGATAATAAGAAACCATCAGGTTGTTGATCGCAAAACCATAGTTGGATTTGTATTCAGAAGTAAGCTCGAGCTTTTTCAATAGCTGCGTAGCCTCATTGTATTTCTTTTGTTTCAAATACAAGTTAGAGACAGAAATCAGCGTGCGCTCTGTATAAGGGGAAGTCCAGTCATTCAAAATAATATTGTAATCATGTAACGCATCCTCTGTATTTCCGAGGGCAGCATTACTTTCGGCACGGATAAACCGTGCATATTTCTCTTGATTTGGTTTTGGAAATTTATCGAAGTACGCATTTACAGCTTCTACAGCACCTTTATAATTTCCTCTAGAAAATAAAGTTGTCGCGGTGGAGAATGAACGGGAATCTTGCTCTGATTTCGAAACATCACCAAGGTTGGTACCTGTTGCATATTTGATATAACCAGTCGCGTCGCCCTTGTCCAAATAGATATTCTCAATGGAGCGCATAGCCTGTCTGGCTTCGTCCGTTGAAGCATACTGATCGACCACACGTTGGAATGTTGCCAGCGCAGCATCATTGTTATCTTGATTATACTGAACCAGACCAATCGTTACCAAAGCACGTGGTACATAACTGCTGCGCGGATATTTTTCCACCATGGTTTGGAGTCCAGCAATGGCCTGATCACTTTCTCCCATTAAGAAACGCGTGTAAGGAATCTCAAAGGCAATATCGTCGGCATAATTAGAGTTCGGAAATTGCGCAATAACAGCATTCAACGTAGCAATTTTACCGTTATTATCACCTTGTAACCCTTGGATAATACCTCTTTGGAACAATGCATAATCCTGGCTAGGTGCTTTAGAAGAGATTAATTTATTGTATTCTGTTAAAGCTCGGCCGTAATTTTTGGAAGAGAAATATGAGTCACCCAAACGTGCGATGGCATCGTTACGTGTATTCATCTCTATTCCTTTTGAGCCACCCGAGGCGAGGAAACGCTCGAAATAATTAGCGGCAGTATTATAATTACCATTACGAAAGGCAGCGTAGGCTAAAGCATAATTGGCATAACCATACACATCGGTTTTACTAGCTCCAGGCAAACGTAAAAATTTATTGAAATTGGTTACGGCTTCACCGTATTTACGAACTTCATACATTGCTTCTGCTTTCCAATACGTTGCTAAAGCATAAATTTCCTCATCATAACGGAACTGTTCAGAACGCATGAATAAGGAGATTGCATTTTCAAAAGCACGTTCGTTATAATATTCCAAACCTCTATAATAGGTTACTTTTTGATAGGCGGCGTTTGCCTCTTTCCCGCGTTTAGGAATAGACTCCAAAATATCTACTGCCTCGCGGTAATTCTTTGTACTCAGCAACACTTCAGCAAGCAGCGTTTTAGCTTCCTCCAAACGTTTCGATTTTGGATATGTTTTCAGATATTCCTGTGTCGAAGCTAATGCGACCTGGTGAAATTCTAATTCATATGAAAGCTTCGCATAGTTAAACAAGCCCTCTTCTTGCATTGCCGGATCAAAATCCAGCTTCGAAGCACGGAAAAATGCGTTACGTGCAGATTGCTTATTGCCTTTCTTCAAAAAGGCATCCCCCAAGGTAATCATCGCAGACTGATAATAAGCATCTGGATCGGTCATCTTTTCCAATTCAGTGATCGCCTTATCATAATCTTTCAATTTATAAGCGATATAACCGATTTGGTAGCTATCCTGATTATTCTGGGTTTTACCTTGATCTTGTGCCTGGAATTTATCGTAATACGCTTTGGATGTTTTTAAGTCGCCTTTGATAAAGTAAGTCGCCGCGACAATACGGAACATCTCTGTTTCATTTTCTTGCTTTGTACGCGACAAAATCGGCAATGCATAATCCAACACATCGTCGTAGCGTTTATCCAAGAAATATAAAGCCGTGATATAATAAGGGTAGCTATTTTCGAACTGCTTAGATCCGTTGAGACGCTCAAATTCATTCAACGCCGTTTTATATTCGGCGTCTAGGTACGAAAGATAAGCGTAATAATAAATAGATGCCTCCTGAAATTCAGTTTTCTGATCTTTTAAGCTTTCGAATAAAGGTTTTGCGGCCTTATAATCTTTTGTCATAAAGGAAGCATAACCATACTTAAAGCGGTACTCTACATTCTCTTTACCCGCAAGATTTTTGCTATCAATCTTGTTAAACCACTCTAGCGCTTTAACGTAGTCTTTTTTAGCATAGTATGATTTACCGATCTGAAAGTAAGCTGCTTTCGCATTTGCACTAACAGGGAAATCTTTAATGTATTTCAAAAAACGATTTTCGGCATCCGACTCCCCTAATTCCAAGGCGCAAACAGCTTGATAATACCGGACATTTTCTTTCAATAAAGAAAGCTCCTCTGTCTCATCCAATTGCAAATTGGATTTTGTCCGCAAAGCTTCAACACGATCAAATTGCACTGAAGCGGCACTAAATTTTCCGCGTTCATACAACTCCATCCCCGTTTTATACGCCTTGTTGATTTGTTGCCATTCTGTCTGTTGCGCTAATGCTGGCGTCGCCATAACGGTTAATGCAACTCCCACCTGGTAAATCTTCTTATACATAATATGTGAAACCTTAATATGTTATTTATCTGCAAATGTAAATGAATCTTCTCCCAAACCCTGATAAAATTGCTCTGAAATGCGAGTATATTGAATGCTCTTTACCTTTTATAGGTGCTTAGGATCGCTTCAAATTTATCGAAATTCAATTCAAATCTCCACTGCTAAAGAGATAGTTTTATTCATTCTACTAAATTATACTTTAATTGAGCTATTTTACACAAAAGTTATTAACATCTGTGAATAATACTGTATTATAACGGAAATTTTGCACAAAAAATATGCCCGACAAAAAATAAAGTCAGGCATAATATTTCTTAAGCCAATACCGTCTATCCGCGTTGTCCTGCCAATAAGTATAAGACAGCCATACGTACAGCAACACCGTTTTCAACCTGATCCAAAATAATGGAGTGTTCACTGTCGGCAACGTCCGATGTGATTTCGACGCCACGGTTGATCGGTCCGGGGTGCATAATCGTGATGGGTTTATCCAAAGAGTCCAAAATCTCTTTATTCAGCCCATAAAGCATGGAGTACTCTCTTAATGATGGGAAATAAGCAATATCTTGGCGTTCCAATTGAATTCTTAACATATTTGCTACGTCACACCAATTCAGCGCCTTTCTCAAATCGTGCTCCACTTTTACACCCAATGAAGTGATATATTTCGGAATTAATGTAGTCGGTCCACAGACCATCACTTCCGCACCCTGCTTTTGAAGACATAAGATATTAGACAGCGCAACCCGTGAGTGGGTGATATCGCCTACTATAGCAACTTTGCGACCAGCCACATCGCCATAACGCTCGCGGATTGAAAAAGAGTCCAGTAAAGCTTGTGTCGGATGTTCATGTGCTCCGTCACCTGCATTGACAATCTGCGCATCCACATGCTTACTTAAAAATACCCCTGCACCAGCATAAGGATGTCGCATCACAATCATATCAACCTTCATCGCGAGAATATTGTTGACGGTGTCTATCAGCGTCTCTCCTTTACTTACGGAGGACGATGATGCTGCAAAATTAACAATATCTGCAGAGAGTCTCTTTTCAGCAAGTTCAAAAGATAGACGTGTGCGCGTAGAGTTTTCAAAAAAAACGTTGGCGATTGTAATATCCCGTAAGGAAGGAACCTTTTTAATCGGTCTGTTTAATACTTCTTTAAAATTACTTGCTGTATCCAGGATCAATTGGATGTCGTTTTCATTTAGATCTTTGATCCCCAATAAATGGCGGGTACTTAGTTGTTCTGCTACAGATGACATTTTAGCGTATTCAAATATTTACTAATCATTTTGTATTGAAAGTACTCGTTCCCAAGGCCAAAATAGACTTTAGAACGTTGAAGCACTTCTATTAATCGCCAGCTGACGTCTTCTTTTCTGTAATCAGGATAATGCTATCCTGATCATCTGACTCTTTCCAGTTAACAATTACTTTTTGCGAATCAATTGAATCGACCTGTATGCCGATATAATCAGGTTGAATAGGAATCTGTCTGGAGAATCTACGATCGACCAAAACAAGCAATTCTATTCGTTTTGCACGGCCAAAGGCCTGTACAGCATCCATTGCGGCACGAATAGTACGTCCTGTCCATAAGACGTCATCTATAAAAATGACCTCCTTACCTTCTACAATAAAATTGATATTTGTGCTATTTGCTAAGAGTGGACCAGCATTTCCTTTTGTGCGGAAGTCATCGCGGTAAAAGGTAATGTCCAAATCGCCAACTAAAATCTCTTTACCGATCATTTGTTTGAGCTCTTTGACAATACGTCTCGCTAAGAAAGTTCCTCGGGGTTGAATACCTATGACGACAGCATTTGAAAAATCACCGTGATTCTCAATCAATTGACGACATAGTCTTTGAATTGTGATTTGAAATTTTGGTCCGTCTAATAAAATCGACTGTTTCATTATGGGAATGTTTGAGCAAAGCTACACTTTTTTTATAGAAATAACGCCATGAGCGGCAATTAATTTCACTATTTGCATCCCATTGGCACATTATTAAAAAGTAATTTAAACAAAGTATACCTTTCTTTCCGTAAAATTTGCAAACCTATTACTTTAGCATATCAATAGATTTTTACGATCATCTATCACATTTATTAGCAACTAATTACAAAAAATGCCATAGCATCAACCTGTCATATATGGAGATTACTCATCACGCTCGACAGGTTTATTATTTCGTGCAAAAAAATACACAGGCACACCGACCAAGACAAGTATAAATCCAGGCCAGGTATATTGCGGTTTATAAATAATCAGTAACACGCAAAAAACCGTACCTATTACAAGATATAAGATTGGTGTAACCGGATATAGGAACGTCCTATAGGAGCGCTCTAAATCGGGCCTTCTAACACGCTGAATAATGACACCGAGTACCGTGATCATATAGAATATCACAATTACAAAGGATATCATATCCAGCAAATTCCCGTACTGGCCGCTTAAACAGAGTAATGAAGCCCAAATTCCCTGTAGCCACAATGATTTTGCCGGCACATCGTACTTGTTGTTGGGAATTGCCTGTTTCAAAAACAAACCATCCTTGGCCATGGTCTGAAAAACACGCGCTCCTGACAATGCAAGTCCGTTGACACAACCAAATGTCGAGATCATAACTAAAATCGCCATCGCTATTGTACCACTATGACCTAATATTTTCTCAGCGGCCGCAATCGCGACCCGATCATTGGCAGCAAAAGCGATCTCCTCTCTACTTAAAGCCGCCAGGTAAATGTAATTACAACTGATATAGAGCAGCATGACCAAGCTTGTACCGATTACCAAGGCGCGTACAACATTACGCTGCGGGTTGACAATTTCGCCGGAAACAAACGTTACATTTTCCCAGGCCACACTGCTGAACACCGAACCGACCATTGCAGCAGCTAATGCTCCCATCAAAGCGCCTCCAGAGATCTGCGACCAGCCTACACCTTTTAAATTCTGGAAAGAATCCCAGCCGTAAGCCATGTTTTCCGAAAAATGATTTTGTTTAATCAAGAACAAACCACCTAAAATCAACAAAATCAAAGCAATGATTTTTGCAGAAGTAAAAAAAGATTGGACAGTTTTTCCACTTTTAATTCCCCGGGTATTAATAAAGGTAAGCAGCATTATCACGCCCATTGCGAGAATCTGGATCCAGGTAATCTTAAATTCCCCACGCTGGAACAGTGGTGGAGCATCATTCAACTGCGGGATAAGATAGGCCGTAAACTTACCAAAAGCCACTGCTACCGCTGCTATCGTCCCTGTTTGAATGACCGTAAATAAACTCCAACCATATAAAAAGCCGATAGGTTTCCCAAATATTGCTGTCAGATAGGTGTATTGCCCACCAGCCTTTGGATACATCGATGATAATTCGCCATAGCAGATTGCAGCAGCGACCGTTGCCAAAGCCGTCAACAACCACACCACTACCAACCAATATCCGGACCCCAGCTGCCGCATCATATCGCTCGATACAATGAAAATACCACTCCCGATCATCGACCCCATGACCAGCATCACTGCATCCCACAATTTTAATTGACGTTTCATATGCTATTTGTTTAGTATGATTTTCATTGGCAAAAGAACACCTTACATCCGGCATTCTAAATCACTTGCTTCATTATTGCGCACTCGACACCTTCTTAGATAACTATAAAGACAATATAAAAGCGCCATTACTAGGCACATCTGTATAATAAGCTTTTCCATAGAAGAATCTCCTCCTCATTCGGGTCGGTTTATAAGCCCTTAAGCTAAGAAAAAATAATCAAAAAAAAAGCTGCCTTTTGCTACAAATTTCTGTTTTGAATATCTGTAGCAAAGGGCAGCCCTTATCTTAAAATGGTATCGCTAACAATTACTCAACACCATACTGTTGTTTATATAATTTCTCCAAATCGGTTACCTGCTGTAGCAACTGTTTTTCCGATGTGGTAGCCAAAATGCTCTTATAGGCACCCAATGCGCGTAAAGCTGTACCAATATTAGAATATTCCAGCTCAGGCTTCGTTTGTGCAATATCCTGATACCAACGCATATTTTGCGTCATAAACTTTAGGTTACGGTTTACGATTTCATTTGCACGCTTCGTTTCACCAGTCTCATACAACACATTGACAATTGGAATATAGCCTAAAATATCACGCATCAAATAAACACGTTTTGGCATTTTCTCAAAGGTTTCAACAGCGACTTTACGCGCCTCATCCTTATGACCTTCCATCATCAACTGTGTCGCTGTACCGCCCATTACCGTATTTGTAATCATGGTAATCATGCGGTAAGATTCAGGATCCAAGTAAGAAGCATGTGCCATATTACCCCATTGGTATTTCGTAGTAATGTCTTTGTAAGCAGACTGTGTATCAACCAATGTACCTTCTGCTCCGGCAGGAGTTGCAATCGGCATCAAGCGCAGCGCGAAGCCCTCTTGCACCAAGTATTTATCCAAACCAAGGTAGTTATCATTTGGAACTGTTGCCGCAAAATAAATCGGACGTTTCCAATCGTTATTTAACAATACGTTTAAGATAGATAATTCAGCTCTAGAGATATAATTTCTATTGTAGGTCCAGCTCATGGTATCGACAATAGATTCTTGCCATGCTTTAGGCACGACATTATTTTTCAGAACAGATTCTTTATTCACCGGAAGACTAAAGTTTTTGGTCGGCAGGAAGTTTTCAAACTTACCACCTCTCAATTCCAATTTGTTCTTCTGGTCGTCAGACAATAAAATCTGCATGATCAAATCCAGATCCACATGTCCTGGAACTTTCATATCCTGATAATAAAGCACTTCGCGAACACCTTTCTTGAATTTTTCATCGTCGATATTGATCGGTAAACCCTCGGCCTGATTCACTTTTTGTTTCATCTGGCGCATATACCAGTCCGAACTCAATAAACTTAAGTTTACGACACGTACATCCGGACGATAATTTTCAACTTCCTGAACATACCACAAAGGATACGTATCGTTGTCACCGTAGGTAAACAAGATTGCATTTGGCGCGCAAGAAGCCAGGTAGTTTTTCGCTAAATCGCGCGCAGTAGTCTTCTCCGAGCGGTCATGATCATCCCAGTTCTGGAAGCCCAACAATACTGGAGCGCCCAATAGGCAGACTACTGTAGCGGCACCAGCGGCAATTTTACCATCCACTTTTTTGCTTAAATAATCCGCGATAGCGAAAACCCCAAGCCCTATCCAAATGGCAAAGGCATAGAATGAACCCGCATACGCATAATCACGCTCACGTGGTTGGAGTGGGCTTTGATTTAGATATAATACAATTGCTAATCCTGTAAAGAAAAACAACAGACCCACAATTCCCGCATCACGTTGTCTCTTTCCAAAATGCCAGAATGCACCGATTAAACCAATGATCAAAGGCAAGAAATAATATTTATTGTTCGAAGGATCAGTTTTCAATGAATCTGGAATGGCATTCTGTCCACCGTTATGCATTTGGTCAATCGGCTTGATGCCCGCCTGCCAATTACCTTCGGTAAATGAGCCCTGACCTTGTTGGTCATTCTGACGACCGGCAAAATTCCACAAGAAATAACGGCCGTACATATGTCCGATCTGATAACTGAAAAAGAACTTGAGGTTATCGGCAAAAGTCGGAGACTGACCTTCCGGAATTTTTAAGTAATCACGATAATATCCATCATGCCCATCTCGATTGCTATAAACACGAGGGAAAAACATCGTTTTATCGTATTTATAGTCCATACCGTTTTCCACCTTCGTATATTTGTCTTTATCTTTTCTGTACGTATACGTAGGCTCGGCATCAACCACTTGTGCATCAAATGTAGGTCCATTCAAAAGTGGTTCACTTGCATATTGCTCACGTCCAAGATAACTCACAAAAGAAAATGCATTATCCGGATCACTGTTATTTAAGGTTGGATTTGCCTTGGCGCGTACCATGATCATGGCAAAAGAGCTATAACCAAAAACAATAAACGCAGTGCTGATCAAAATTAGGTTCAACATGGGTTTAACCTTTTTGATTGAATACCAAATACCATAGACAAATAAAGCGACAGCTAAAATCATGAACAGATTAAATCCTGTCCCAAAGCCCATGCCCAAACTATTCACAAAGAACAGATCAAAATAAGCTGCAACTTTCACCGTATATTGGATAATACCCCATAAAATGAGGGCCAAAACAACGACACCTATTAAGAAAGCTTTTATTGCTCCCGAAGAAGTTACTGTTTTTGAACGCTTAAAATAAATCACTAAAGCAATTGCGGGAATTACCAATAAGTTGAGTAAGTGTACCCCGATAGAAAGACCCATCACATAGGCGATAAAGATCAACCAGCGGTCCGCACCAGCCTCATCGGCATGATTTTCCCATTTTAAAATCCCCCAAAATACTACGGCTGTACATAAAGAAGACATGGCATAAACCTCAGACTCTACGGCAGAAAACCAAAAGGTATCTGTAAAAGCATAGGCCAATGCTCCTACAGCACCCGAACCAAATATCTTAATTAAATCGGTCGACGTAAACGATCCATCAACACCCTTTACAACGATTTTCTTTGCTAAGGCTGTAATTGTCCAAAACAAAAACAAAATGGTCAGACCACTACATACCGCCGATCCGACATTCATCCAGAACGCAATTCGTGTCACATCTCCACCAGCAAGGTTGGAGAATATATTCTGAATCATTAAGAATAAAGGTGCTCCCGGCTGGTGCACAATTTGAAGCTTGAAGGCTGAAGCGATAAACTCACCACAATCCCACCAACTCGTCGATCGTTCGGCAGTCATGACATATGCTACAGTTGCAATTAGCGCACATATCCATCCTAAAAGATTGTTGATTTTAGTATAGTTCATAAAATGATAACTGTAAAAAGTATTATTAATACGGCTCGAAAATAAGGATAAGTTAATAAGAAATGAACTTTATTCTGATTTTTTAACACATATTGACTGAAACAATTTTATTATGTGAACCAATATTGGCTGTAAAGAAAGTGTAAAGAAAGTATATAAAACTGCACGCATATACTTCTATTGACCGACAACAGCACTGAAAAAGGATTGATGTAAAGATTTTTCAGCGTCAAACAAAAATTATTTATTTGAAAATCAGCCGAAATGCGCTTTACAGGATATTTTTATTTGCAGAAATAAGAATAGTCCGTATATTTGCATCATCAAATGTGAACGACATCATCACGATAGCATACACCTTTGAATTGTTTGTCCGATAGTATAAGGGTAGTACGACAGTTTTTGGTTCTGTTTGTCTTGGTTCGAATCCAGGTCGGACAACAAACAATAGAAAAGGCTTGCAAATGCAAGCCTTTTCTGCGTTATATGCAAGGCTTATATTTATAAAAGGGTTCAGATTTTTTTTAAATTGAATTTTGATTTTTAAAACAAATCTCTATCTTTGCGTCGTCAAAAAGAAAAAGACGGAAACGTTGGCTTTTTAGAGACATTGTCCGATAGTATAAGGGTAGTACGACAGTTTTTGGTTCTGTTTGTCTTGGTTCGAATCCAGGTCGGACAACTTTTAAAGTTAAGCATATATGGATTGTGAAAACAATCCATTTTTTTTAACGTTTAACTTTAAAAAATAGTCAGGGAATAAAAATATTGAATAAACGACAATACAACAACCCAACATAAATATACAAAACCATGCCTTTGCAATTCAACACGGTTAAACTATTTGCAGGTTCTGGCACTACAGAACTGGCCGAAAAAATCGCACAATCTTACGGGAAACCACTAGGAGACAAAACATTATCACGTTTTAGCGACGGTGAGATTCAACCATTCTACAATGAATCAGTTCGCGGAAGCGATGTTTTCATTATCCAATCGACCAACCAACCTACCGACAATCTTTTTGAATTATTATTGATGACAGATGCAGCGAAGAGAGCTTCAGCGCATTACATCACAGCGGTAGTCCCTTACTTTGGTTTCGCAAGACAAGATCGAAAAGACAAACCAAGAGTTGCTATCGGCGCAAAAATGATTGCTAATCTGTTGACCGCTGCTGGCATTCACCGCATCATGACGATGGACCTTCACGCAGCTCAAATCCAAGGTTTTTTCGATATTCCTGTTGACCATTTGGATGGCTCTATTATCTTCGTTCCTTATATCAAATCATTAAAACTTCCGAATTTAACAATTGCTTCTCCAGATATGGGCGGCTCATACAGAGCGCGTACTTTTGCTAAATTTTTCAATGCAGAAGTTATTATCTGTGATAAACGCCGTAAGCGTGCGAATGAAATCGAATCGATGTCGATCATTGGTGAGGTTACAGGTCAAGACGTTGTTTTGATCGATGATATCTGTGATACGGCCGGTACGCTTTCAAAAGCAGCGGCATTGATTATGGAAAACGGCGCAAAATCTGTCAGAGCAGTTTGTACGCATGCTGTGCTATCAGGAAAAGCTTATGAAACCATTGAAAATTCTGTATTGTCAGAAATGATCGTGACGGATACGATTCAATTGGATCCAGAAAAAGCAAAACAATCGACCAAAATCAAAGTGTTATCCACAGCAGACTTATTTGCGAAAGCCATAAAAAGCGTCAATCAACACTCTTCTATTTCTGACTTATTTGAAGTAGAATAAGCGTTGCGATTAGCTATTAAATATTGGACTCTGGTACGTGAAGCATTTAGCGAAACGACCAGGGTCTTTTTTTTGTATGGCTCCCCACCCTTTTCTAAAAGCAACAACTATTTAAAAATACTATTTCGCATGGTTCTTCTTTTTTTAGCCCTAGGCGAATAGCTTTTTAGTTTGTGAATAAGTGAACAATACTTGATTTATATCAATTCCCACATTACCAAGGAGACAACAGGGGGTTAGCAAGGGGTTAACAGGGGGTTAGCAGGGGTAAAACCCCTGTTAATCCCCTGTTATTTCCGTACTAAAAGAGTCATATTTCGGTTTTAATATAGGAAATGGTATCAATTTGGTCTTACATTGAGCTAATCAGTAAATTAGAATAGGTATAATCATGAGAATGGAAAAGTTCATAATCTTGAATAAATGCCTGTTTTCGAAAGAATAGCAGCATCATTTTTTTTGATAATATCAGAAATTAGATTATCTTTGCACCTCAAATTTATAAAAAAATTAAAGATGAAATCAATTGCTATTAGCGGTTCTGTAAGACAGAACGTAGGGAAAAGAGATGCAAAAGAATTGCGTTACCAAGGCTTAGTACCAGCAGTACTTTACGGTGGTACAGAGCAAACAGCTCTTTCTGTATCCGCAGCTGATTTGAAACCAGTTCTTTACACTGCTGACGTAATCATTGTTGAATTAAACATTGACGGTCAAACTAAAAGAGCTATTGTTCAAGACGCACAATTCCACCCACTAACTGACTTAGTTACTCACGTTGACTTTTTAGAGTTATTTGATGATAAAGAAGTATCATTGAATATCCCTATCAAATTGACAGGAACTTCTCCAGGTGTTAAAATGGGGGGTAAATTAGTTCAAAAATTACGTAATTTACGCGTAAAAGCTTTACCTGCAAACTTACCGCAAGAAATTGAAGTACCAATGGAATCTTTAGAGGTTGGTAAATCAGTTCGTGTGGGTCAAATTCAATTGGAAAACGCAAAAGTATTGAACAATGCTGATGATACAATCGTATCAGTAATCATGTCTCGTGCATTGCGTCAAGCTGAACAAGAAGCTGCTAAAGCAACTAAAGGTGGTAAAAAATAATCTGAACAAGATTTTAAGATACTGCAGAAAGCACCGGAATTCGGTGCTTTTTTTGTTTACTAAAATTTTTATTTTTGCATCATGAATTATCTTATCGTTGGATTAGGCAATATTGGCAGTGAATATGCCGACACAAGGCATAATATCGGTTTTATGGTTGCCGATGAGCTTGTTAAACAGGCCAGTGCTAGCTTCTCCTTGCTAAAATTAGCCTATTATAGTGAATTTAAGCAAAGAGGGCATAATATCACCGTCATTAAACCTACGACTTACATGAACTTAAGTGGAAAGGCTGTTAATTATTATATGCAACAATGTAAAGTCCCAATTCAGCATGTATTGGTAATTGTAGATGATTTGGCGATCCCTTTCGGCTCACTACGCATGAAGCCTAAGGGAAGTAGCGCTGGTCATAACGGACTCAAATCCATTGAACAGCTTTGCGGTGGACAAGCATATCCCCGTTTACGTTTTGGCATTGGAGACAACTACCCAAAAGGCAGACAGGTCGATTATGTACTTGGCCCTTTTGACAAAGATGAACAAGCAGAATTACCGGCTTTAATAGACCATTCCGTCAAAATGATCCAGAGTTTTGTTAATATCGGCATCGAGCTAACCATGACAAATCTGAATACGAAATAAAAAAAGCCGACTAGATCGGCTTTTTTTATGTAACTCTTACGCGCTTCTTGTGTATAGACCTTATATTAGGCGTCGGCGTTGTGTCACTATTGTACACACCCCGATTTGAATGGATTATTCCCCCTTTTCTTTTTTCACCGCTTCACCTTTTTCTTTATCCAACTCGATCCTAATTACTTTCTTTACTTTTCCTGACAAACGATCCTCAACATCAGAAGATAATGCTTCAGGATGCTCCTTCACATAAGCCTTAGTGGTCACAATGACAACGCCATTCTCTGCCTGATCGCCATATCGTGCAGTAGCAGGATTATTTTTCAAAACCGATATGTTATCTATTGTATTCGGGTCTAACCCACTTAACTGGGCGTTTTCGACAATTTTCCCGTCGATCACAAACAGAGGGTTCCCATTAGACCCGGGAACTGCACCAATTCTTACTCTCATTGGTCCGCCAGATGTAATAACTTCTTTCGAACTCCCGCTAGCTGCTCCCCCTTTTATATTATGCTCCAATTCAGGTGCTTTAACATCTTTTATTTTATAGCTATATTCCGCCTGCATTATTTCAGGATTATTCCGTATCTCCTTTAACGTAGATAGTATAGGAACCAGACTTAAAGTTTCTTTGTTACGCTTGTTAAAATTGAGCAACGGATTTTTAATATCAAGCAAACCGTTCCCATTAAGCTTTACCAGGATAACACCATTCTTCCCTTTTTCACCATATATTGCCTTACCATTATCCTTTATTATACTGATCGATTCGATTTCCGACGACGGAATCGCCGACATCATGTTTGAATTAACCTCTTTTCCTTCCACAATATAGAGAGGCTCCTTTGCAGAATTCATATTTGTCCGAAAATGAATCGTATCCATTACACCTTTTGGCTTCAAGGTATCTTTTGTCATTTGCCTAGTAAGCAAATCTTCCGCTAAAGGCTTACTTACCTTGCTACTTATCGTTGCAGGCAAAGCAACATCAACTTGTAAGTCCTGGCCCAGCTGGATAACCCTTGTTTTATTTACCTGCTCAACGACCCCTTCTATACTTTCCTCGGCTTTACTTACTGTAAATGCTGCTCCCGTCAATAAAAATACCGGTAAAAGAAAGGCATATTTACTCAGCGCTATTTTCGATGATCGTTTCTTGTTCATCATCAAAATACGCCGTTTTAAAAGTTTAAAATTAAACTGATTGCTCAATCCCACCGAGCCCCCCTTTTTAGACACGTTCAATAAGCTGTACTGGTAGGCTTGCTTGTCCACTCCTTTATCTAAGACTTGTTGATCAGTCAAGAACTCCAAATTTTGACGAATAACCCTACGCATCAACCAAACGAAGGGATTGTACCAACAGCATACCAATATCATTTCAAACAATAAAATGTCCACACTGTGAAGACCTTTCACATGAATATCCTCATGCTTAAAAATATCTTTCAGTTCAGCATCCTGATGCTGTCCCTTATTGACATATATTTTATTCAAAAATGAAAATGGAACAACCGGAATAAGCACATTCCGGAATAAATACGTCCGCCATTGATCGGACTTAGAATTCAGATGAATCCGCAATAAACTCAATAATTGAAATACAAACTTCGCTAACAGCACCATTGCACCAACCATAAATACAATTTCCACCAACCTTCCCAAGGTCAGTTGTTGCTGCACTTCAGGCTTAGTAATATAAAGCGAAATCTGCTCGCCTACCAACCCCATATTCAACCCGCGCTGTACGAACAAAGACTTTAAATCAAGAAACGGATATACAAAAGCAAACAGCCCTCCGGCCAAAAAGTAAACGCGATTTAGCACATAGAATGTCAGCCCTTTCAATAATCCAATATATCCTAAATAAATAATACCCAACAACAGGTTGACTTGTATAATATAGGTGAGTAAGCTTTCCATGCTATCAAGATTTATTATGCTTAATCATGTCCATAATTTCCTTTAATTCATCAGCTGTTAATTTCTCTTCCTGCACAAAGAAAGATACCATCTCCTTATAGGAATTTTTAAAATAATCACCGACAAAGGAATTCATAAATTTCGCTTTATAATCTTCCTCACTCACCATTGGTTCATAGCGCTTGGCGTTGGCATAACGAACTGCTTTCACGAAATCTTTACGTTCCAGATTCTTTACTGTTGAAGCTAAGGTGGTGTAAGGCATCTTTTCACCTTTGATATTATCTAAGATCTCCTTTATAAATCCACCATTGAGACTCCAAATCGACTGCATTGCCTGTTCTTCCTGTGCTGTTAATTTTTCCATGCCTGTATCTACTTTATCTAATCTTTTACTAATCTACGAATAATTCGTACATACCAAAAATATTTTTTATTTGTTTTACAAATAAACATTAATGCCACAGTCTCCATTGATTAAAAAAACAAACAGCTCATTTCCTGCGTATTTAAACTCAAATCCTACGAATATAAGTTAGCTGGCAGAAAATTTGTTATAGGATTATTTTAATTCTAAATTCACTATAAATCGTGTCCTCCATTGGAAAAAAAAATTAACTGGATAAATTCAATACAATCCGATCGATTGGAAGCATAAAAAGTAAGAAGATGATTTAAGTTAAATACAATTAAGATAAATGGCTAAAAATATTAAAGCGATCAAATGCCCGCATTGTGGGAGTATAAAAATCACCACACTACGTCCTGATTATTATAAATGTGACAGCTGCGGAACAGAATTTTTTCTCGATAGTGACGACATCAATATCAATCACAACTACAACTATCCGCGCAACAATACAGACCAATATAAAGCCCTACGGATTGTCCTGTTCGCAGTGGTTGGATTTATCGCGGTCATGTTTATCATCGGGGCGATAAGTGCTATTTTTTCCAAGAAGCCTGAGCCAAGTTATTCGACTTATAGTGGTTCCAACTCCGCGAACGAGAAAGAAGAGGCAGAGCCGCTTGAATGGAACTATGCGAGTAATACGTTATTCATGGACAAAAATAATACGCCGCATGTGGTGGTCGTTGGTAATGTAGGAACATTTAGGAAAAGAATGGATTCAGCCAAAGACAACAAGGTATACATTGGGCTTTTTGATCCTAAAACAGGTAAAAAAGAATGGGTAAAAGCATTGATGGATACTCCTGTTGAATTATCGAGCAGCGACGTTAAACTTCAGGTATTTGAAGATCAAAACCTTTACATCATTGTCAAGTCCAAATACATCTATCAACTCGACAAAAACACGCTCACGTATAAGAGTGTTTTGGAAAATTATGTAAAAGATGCCCCATCCTTAAGTACCGGCATAGCCAAAGTTGAATTTAAGTATGAAGACTATGGTTCCGCTTATCAAATTATCAACAATGAAGGTCAAAATCTGGCCTATTACCCTTTAATAAATAAGGCTATCCCGGATAAAATGCTCTACGAGGAAAGAAGAAAGAAACTACCCAATCCAACGACAAAAACGGAGTTTACTTTTTCAAGTAAGTCCAGCTATTATCCAGAGGAAAAAATTCAGTTGATCCAGTATACTTACCATTATCAATATGGATATCCAAAAGATACCCCGCGGTTTTCTTGGGATAAGGATTATGGTGGATCGGGCATTTTTACGGACCGAGATCCCTATAAAAAGGTATTAATCAATCCGTGGCAATTTAAAGGAGCGCGTTTGATTAGCTTCAAAGACTTTACGCCAGGCAGACTTTACTTTCAGCCTATAGTGGTCGCCCAAAATGACAAAACGCTCCTTATCGCCTATAAGCCAACACCAGCTGAAGACGATCCTTTCCAGATCCAACTATTGGACATCACAACTGGGGCTATACAAAAAACGTTCACTACTGACCTCAAGTCCATCTACGGAAATGGGACACTGTTAAAAGACGGCTTTATCGTAAGAGGCTCGAGTGATTATTATTATTTTGATAATAATGGAAAACAAATCAACAAATTTGAAGGGTATAATCCCAAATTTGACACGCTAAATTAATAACTATGGGACTATTTAATCTTTTTAACAAACAACTTTCTGAAGTTATCGAGTGGAAAAACCAAGACCCTCGATTATTATGGTATAAATTTCCATCCGAAAGGAATGAGATCAAAAATTCCAGCAAACTAATCCTCGCTCCAGGGCAGGGATGCATTCTTGTGTATGAAGGAAAAGGTGAGAACCTGCTCACAGAGCCTGGAACGTATAACCTCAAAACAGACAACCATCCATTTTTTACTACCTTAGCACGACTACGGCAAAATTTCGAATCCGAACACAAACTGTATATCTACTTTTTTCGTACGGCAGCTATTGTGAATCAATCCTGGGGAACTGGATCTCCAATAAAATATATCGACCCTCATTACAACTTACCCGTAGAAATCGGCTTGAATGGTACATTCTCTTACCTCATTAAGGAACCGGTGCATTTCTATAAAAACATTGTAGCCAATCAAAATACGGTCAGCACAGCGGTGATCCAGGACATCCTCAATAATCGCATTCCCCAACACATTACGACGCAGATTGCACAGAAGAAGCTAGGTTATAACGAAATTGACAGCCAATTAGCATTACTATCCAACGATATCAAGACTGCGGTGGAACAAGATTTTAAAGATCTCGGGCTCGACATTACAGATTTTAAAATTTTAGGAACCCAATTTGATGCGAATACGCAACGTAGAATTGGAGAAATTGCCGACCTGACGACACAAAATCAAGCCGCTCAACAAGCAGGCCTAAGCTATGTCGAATTAGAAAAATTACGTGCGCTTCGAGACGCCGCTAAGAATGAAGGTGGGATTGCGGGAGTGGGAGCACAACTTGGCGTCGGCATGGAACTGGGTAAGCAGTTTGACCTTCAAAAGGAGGAGATCAAAGAGCATATACAACAAGGAGGCGACTTTGTCGAAAAACTCCAAAAAATGCAACTGCTACTTCGTGAAAATATCATTACGCAAGAAGAATTCGACACACTTAAGAAACAGATCCTCAACAAAATATAACTCATCATGAAATATATATTTGGTATACTATTCACTTTGGTGATTCTTTTCATTGCTACCTATTTCCTTTTAGGAATGTGGGGCATCCGGCTATTAGATGCCGAAAATTTCAATAAAGTTCTATGGACAACCGGGATACTGACGGTGACTTCGATCGTGCTCGTCTGCTTTGTTATCATTCCTTTCTTCGGATCAGGCAAAAATGGGAATTTTGAAGATAAGGGAAAGGTAGCCCAGCGGAAAATAGATTAATGTCCTGCACAATAAGATAATGTTAAATTTGTATACATAATTTGCTTATTTAGGTAAATAGTTCGTTAATATTATCCAAAATGACGCAGTCGTGTCATTTTAATTCCAAAAGAACTTTCAATTTTAAATATCAAATAGTTAAATTTGTGAGATTAGCATAACAAATCAGATATAAGATAATATATAAACATGTCAGATAAAGCATCTATAAATTTAGACGGAACTTCGTATGACCTTCCGGTCGTTGTCGGTACTGAGAATGAAAAAGCAGTTGATATTTCCAAATTAAGAGATCTAAGCGGATTTATTACATTAGACCCAGGATATAAAAATACGGGTGCTACGAAGAGTGCGATTACTTTTCTTGACGGTGAAAAAGGCATATTGCGATATAGAGGATATCCCATTGAACAATTGGCAGAGAAATCGACTTTCTTGGAAGTTGCTTATTTGTTGATTTATGGAGAGCTTCCCAAAAAAGAGGTATTGGAAAAATTCAGAGCTGACATCAAAAAGCAAATGATGATCCACGAGGACATGAAAAATTTCTTCGCTGGATTTCCTTCCAAATCACATCCAATGGGACAACTTTCTTGTTTAGTTGGTGCATTATCGGCATTTTACCCAGAATCTTTAAATCCAAACTTAACAGATGAAGAAGAGGATCAAACGATCATCAATCTTTTGGCAAAAATGCCAACGATCGTTTCTTGGATTCAGAAGAAATCATTAGGACACCCTGTTGTATACCCTAAAAATAATCTTGGCTACATCGACAACTTCCTGAATATGTTGTTCGGAGAAGTTAATGACGAAAAAACATTCGATCCGGTTGTCATTGATGCTATGCACAAGTTGCTGATTTTGCATGCTGATCACGAACAAAACTGTTCGACATCTACCGTTCGCATCGTAGGCTCATCAAATGCAAACCTCTATGCATCAGTCGCTTCAGGTATTAATGCATTATGGGGCCCATTGCATGGCGGTGCAAACCAGGCGGTAATTGAAATGTTAGAAGCTATTAAAAATGACGGTGGTGATGCCGAAAAATATCTTGCCAAAGCGAAAGACAAAAACGATCCTTTCCGTTTAATGGGATTCGGTCACCGCGTGTATAAAAACTTTGACCCACGTGCTAAAATCATCAAAAAAGCATGTGACGATATTTTGGAAAAATTAGGTGTGCAAGACCCTGTATTGGATATCGCTAAGAAATTAGAAGAAGCAGCATTGAATGACCAATACTTCATCGATAGAAAACTTTATCCAAATGTTGACTTCTATTCAGGTATCATCTACCGTGCATTAGGTTTCAAAGCAGATATGTTTACTGTATTATTTGCCTTAGGCCGTCTTCCAGGATGGATTGCGCAATGGAAAGAAATGCGTGAAAACAAAGAGCCTATCGGTCGTCCTAGACAGGTATATGTTGGCCACACGGAACGTGACTACGTTGAATTCTCAAATCGTTAATTCGGTTTCGATTTATATCCGAAAAAGCATCCTTATAGGATGCTTTTTTCTTTTTAATGCAGCACCTTTGAATCTTTGGATGTACGAATGAGCCATTCAATTAAACACTAAACAGGGGCTCATCGTTACGCTATTGTCACGATAAACTACTTGTTAAGTATATTTTAATTTTTCCCTATCTAAATTCCCTGTTTTTCGTTAAGTTTGCGTATTAATTGGTCTCTTATTAAAAATCATTATAAATAAGACTTGCTAGAAAATGTACTACATATCTTGGTTCCTATTGCTATTTTTACCTTTATAGCAGCATTTACCTTATTTGCAGTATATGCCGAGCGAAAGATTGCGGGATTTGTCCAAGACCGGCTAGGTCCGATGGAAACCGGAAAATATGGTAGTCTTCAAACGATTGCTGATATTCTTAAATTACTCCAAAAAGAACTGATCACCCCTTCATCGGCGGATAAGATTCTCTTTAGAGTTGCTCCTATCATTATTTTTGTTGCCGTCTTTACAGGGTTTGCCGTTATTCCTTGGGCAAAGGATTTTATTCCAGCCGATACGCATACTGGTTTATTCTTCATTATGGCGATAATTTCCATTGACGCTTTGGGTATTTTAATGGCTGGCTGGGGCTCCAACAATAAATATTCTTTGTTAGGATCCATGCGTGCTATTGCGCAGATGGTATCCTATGAAATTCCGGTAGGTCTTTCGCTGATTACAGTTGTCATGCTTACACAAACCCTAAACTTGAATGAAATTGCTATTGGGCAGGGAATTCTCACCAATGGGAGCATTAAATTCTTGGGTATTTGGGAAGTTAATGAGATTGGCGGTCTCTTCGCCTGGAATATTTTTCAGGCTCCGCATTTAATTATCACCTACCTCATATTCTTTATCGCTACCCTTGCCGAGTGCAACCGTGCTCCTTTTGATATTCCGGAAGCCGAATCTGAACTGGTGGGTGGTTTCCATACCGAATATGGTGGAATACAATTTGCCTTTATTTTTCTAGCCGAGTATGCCATGATGTTTTTGGTATCGATGTTGGGTGTTGTCCTCTTTTTAGGCGGATGGAACACAGCATTACCAAACATCGGGGCTTTACGCCTCGCAGATTGGACGACTGGTTTAGCTTGGGGAATATTTTGGACTTTAGCCAAATCATTCCTTATTGTAGGCATCCAAATGTGGATCCGATGGACATTACCGCGGTTACGTGCAGACCAGTTGATGAGTTTATGTTGGAAAGTATTGACACCGCTGGCTTTTCTGTGTATGGCCATCTCTGCCATTTGGCGAATTTTAGTTATAGCATAGGATATTATGATATTTAAAACGGCTTCGCATGCATTTCGTACGGCAATCAAAGGTTTATCTTTGACTGTCAAGCATCTATTTGGTGCACGACGATCAAGGACGGAATTGAATATCAAAAAAGACAACTATTTTGATCGGCAAGAAGGGATTGTAACAGTGCAGTATCCGCGTGAAAAAATGCCCATCCCCGATGTCGCCCGTTACCAATTGCAGGTTGATATCGACGACTGTATTGTATGTGATCTTTGCGCTAAAGCATGTCCTGTGGACTGTATCGAAATTGAAGCGATCAAATCACCGGAAGCAATCGGAAAGACTTCAGACGGTAGCGTCAAACGGTTATATCCCGCCAAATTCAATATTGACATGGCGAAATGTATGTACTGTGGCTTATGCACGGTGGTGTGTCCGACGGAATGTATTACCATGACCAATGCATATGACCGCAGCTCGCAAAAGCTGACCGATCTGATTTACGGATTCTCAGATATGACTGACGAGCAGGTAGCTCAACGCAAAGCTGAATGGACACAGTTTCAAGCTGAAAAGGAGGCAGCAAAGCAAAAATAGAAAATGGAAAGTATTTTGTTCTACGCTTTCGCTATTCTAGCAATCGGTTCGGCCCTTTTACTGGTGAATCTTAAAAATATCGCGCGCGCCTTATTCCTGTTTTTTATTGTTCTCTTTGCAATGGCAGGATTATATTTATTTGCTTTAGCTGATTTTGTGGCGATTACACAAATTATGGTCTATGTCGGCGGGGTGCTTATTCTTATGTTGTTTGCCTTTATGCTATCCAATAAAGAGCTCTTAAAAGATCTTCAAGACAACAGTGGTTCGTTCTTAAGCATGCCTAAATGGCAAGCTATTCCAGTGGTGCTTGGTTTTCTGTTACTGATGCTTTATGGCATCTCTGAGTGGCAACAGGCTCCATCAACGTGGGTCATTCAGTCCATAGAAAATGGAAATAATATTACTTCGACTGATAACAATATTCATCAAATCGGATTACGTTTTATGACTTTTTACGTATTGCCTTTTGAAATTATATCGATATTTCTGATGATGGCTTTAATTGGAGCTTCTCATTTATCCAGAAAGGAGCGTACAATATGATTACGTTGACCCATTTCTTGGTGGTGAGTGCCTGTATCTTTAGTGTTGGACTCTACACCGTTCTTTCCAAAAAAAATGCGATTATGATTTTGGTTGGTATTGAATTAATGATCAATGCAGCTATCCTGAATTTTGTTGCCTTTGGGAAATATGATAAAGTGAGTTATGGCGGACAAATTTTTGCGTTGTTTGCTATAGTACTTGCAGCAGCAGCTGTAGCCGTTGGATTGGCTATTGTATTAAATGTTTATAGACATTACAACACCATTAATCCGGATGAGGTAAACCAATTAAAAGACAAATAAACATTGGATCAAGTTGTTCACATATCGCCCCTTTTGACCGCGCTAATTACCGTAGTATCCCCATTAGCAGCGTTTTTATATCAATCTTTATTAGGCAAACGTGACCAGTCCGGTATGGTCTCCCTGCTAGCCATCACCCTCAGTTTTACCAGTGGTGCGCTCACCTGGTTTACCATCTGGAATAATGCCCCCGTAACCGTTCAGGCTGATTGGTTCACTATTGGCGAAACCTCATTTAAAGTTGGTATCCTGTTAAATAATTTAAGCACCTTAATGCTTTTTTTGGTACCTACTGTAGCGTTGCCCGTGCATATTTATTCCCGTGCATATATGAAAGGCGATCCCGGCATTCATCGCTATTGGATGTATCTAAGCCTGTTCTGTTTTGCCATGTTGGGATTGGTCATTATGGACAATCTTTTGCTGATGTATGTCTTTTGGGAATTGGTTGGGTTTGCGTCCTATCTCCTTATCGGGTTTTGGTTTACGCGCGAAACTGCTGTACAAGCCAATAAAAAGGCATTTTTGGTGAATCGCATCGGTGACCTCGGCTTTCTAATTGGCCTTGCGATAGTATTTACGCAGTTCAAGACACTTAATTTGGTTGATTTATTTGGTGATAATGGACTGATTTATCAATCCACAATCGTCGATGGCCTGTGGGTATCTCCGGTAAATAGTTTACCCCAGATCTGGTTTACCTTAGGAGGAGTAGCCTTTTTCTTGGCTGCTATGGCCAAATCAGCGCAATTTCCATTACATGTATGGCTTCCGGATGCCATGGAAGGTCCTACATCCGTATCGTCCTTGATCCATGCGGCAACAATGGTCGCAGCGGGCGTATTCCTATTGGCTACCGTATTTCCATTATTCAGCGAATCGGCATTACTATTTATCGCCATTATCGGCACCATTACGGCAGCTTCGGCAGCATACTTCGCCTTGGGCCAATACGACATCAAGCGTATTCTTGCCTTTTCGACTATATCGCAATTGGGCTTTATGATGGTTGGGATAGGTATTGGAACATGGGATGCTGCTTTGTTTCATCTCACGACGCATGCTTTCTTTAAGTGCCTTCTATTTCTTTCGGCCGGCGCAATTATTCATGAAATGGCCCACCTGAAAACACATAGCCACCTAGACTTTGATCCGCAGGATTTACGGAACATGGGTGGATTACGTCACTACATGCCCAAGACCTTTGTGCTGATGAGCATTGCTTCACTAGCACTGGCCGGATTCCCACTGACGTCAGGTTTTCTATCCAAAGACAGTATTGTTATATCTTCATTTGAATGGGCACTTTCAAAAGGTAGCGTATATCTTCTCATCCCTATTAGTTTGATTATAGTAAGTATCTTAACTGCATTCTACATCGGCCGTTTGATATTTAAAGCTTTTTTTGGGAAGTTCCGGCTTTTGGATCATCTTCAGGATAAACTTCATGATCATCCGCTACATGAAGCGCCAAAAACCATGTTGATACCCATGTTTGTTTTGGGTGTATTTTGCTTATTTCCACTATTTTCGTTCAACCCATTTTCGTACCACGATTCTTGGTTGATGAACGGACTCTTATTGGATGAATATGTCTTTGCTCCAAGCCACATTGCCCACCTGATTATTCCCGCGATCCTGCTCATTGGTTCTATCATTGTCTGGATTATCGGATGGAAATGGTATGTACAGAATAGATACCCATTCAACCCGGTCAATCCGGCACTGAAGGTTTCTTTAAATCAGGGATATATCAATCAGTTTTACGATGTTGTATTTGTTAAGGGCACATTAAAATTGGCTCAATTCTGTTATTGGTTTGACAGACATGTTGTTGATGCTTTTGTTTCTTTGATTCAGTCAATCGTGCTATCGATCTCACAATTAAGTGTTTGGATAGACAAATATATTATAGACGGCTTAGTCAATGCGGTTGCTTCAGTAACCTATTGGGCCGGCCATCAAGTCCGCCTAGTGCAGAACGGGAAAATACAGACCGCTTTGTACTCCGTCTTTTTAATAGTTTTATTTGGTTTAATTTATCTTTTATTCTTTTAGGAAATGCCTATTTTATCCTTATTGATATTTTTACCGCTATTGGCTACGGCGCTTATTCTTGCCTTGCCAACACGATATAAATCGAGTTACAAATATATTGCGTTAGCAATTACCGCAATACAATTTGTACTGGCTGGATTGTGTTACGCACATTTTGATGCAAGCAAAACGGGTATTCAAGATCTGGGAGGCTATCAATTTGTTGAACAGCTTCCATGGATTCGCTTAGATTTAGGATCAATAGGTAAACTAGAAATTGATTATCTTATTGGTATTGATGGGATATCGATGCCCTTATTATTGCTGAGCGCTTTTGTAATGTTGATGGCTATTGGAGCCTCCTGGAATATACAGAAGAGTCCAAAAGGATACTTTGCGTTACTCATGGTGCTTAATATGGCTGTTATGGGGATTTTCTGTGCACTTGATTTCTTCCTGTTCTACCTTTTCTATGAAGTTATGTTACTTCCACTATATTTCCTGATCGGTATCTGGGGTGGTGCAAGACGCGAATACGCAGCCATCAAGTTCTTTTTATACACCCTATTTGGTTCTGTATTTATGCTGTTGATCATCGTAGGACTATACTTTTCAGTCATTAACCCGATGACTGGAGCGCATACGTTCAATATGATCCATATGATGAACCCTCAGAATTACCTTGAAGGATCTATTTTTGAGTGGGGTGGTTATCAGGAAATCTTGGGTGTTTCGTCCAGGCTGGTTGGCTTCATTGTCCTCTTTTTTGCCTTTGCCATTAAAGTGCCCATCGTGCCCTTGCATACTTGGTTACCCGATGCCCACGTTGAGGCACCGACTCCAGTATCTATTATTTTAGCAGGTATTCTTTTGAAAATCGGAGGTTACGGTATCATTCGTATTTGTTATAGCATCTTTCCTGACATGGCCGCCTTATCCAATTGGTGGCTTGGACTAATAGGCGTTGTTTCCATTATCTATGGAGCCTTGAACGCCTTATCACAAAAAGACCTCAAACGAATGATTGCGTATTCATCCGTTTCCCACATGGGCTTTGTCTTATTAGGTATTGCCTCATTGACTGCAGAAGGAATTTCCGGAGCGATGTTTCAGATGATCTCCCATGGATTTTTATCCGCTGCACTCTTCTTTCTTGTCGGTGTAGTTTATGACCGTGTACATGACAGAAATATCTATAGTTTTCGAGGTCTAGCGCAAATTATGCCCAAATATACGGGTTATGTTGCTGTTGCATTTTTCGCTTCTTTAGGTTTACCAGGCTTTTCAGCATTTATTGGTGAAGCATTTGTCATTATCGGTTCATTCAACTCTGAAAGTGCTGGTACGGGTTTGCCACGTTGGATGGCGCTGGCTGGTTCTGTAGGAATCTTATTGAGCGCAGCCTACCTACTTTGGACATTGCAGCGCATGTTCTTTGGGCAGATCCGTTTAAAGGGCGGTGAATCTTGGAGCAATGCACTGACAGATGTCAATTCGCGCGAGCAGGCGATCTTATTTCCAACGTTAGCATTGGCCTTATTGCTTGGTATTATGCCTGCTTTAATCTTTAACAATTTAAACGCAAGTGTTCTGAATCTTGTGAGCTTTATTCAACAATTCATCTAACCCCACATGCTTGCTTTCAGTCCATATATCAGTTCATTCCTCGATCAGATTATCGTCAGTATACCGTATTTTAAACCCGAACTGACACTAATCCTCACATTTATTGGTACTATTCTCGCTAGTCTTTTTGCTGACAAGCACTGGAAGCATACGTCTTTTATGCTTACAATTATCGGATTATTGTTGAGTGGCTGTTACCTCGTTGGGCAAGGACTCAGTAAAGTAGAGATGGCTGGCTTTTTTGATATGATCCACGTTGATGCCTTTGCTACCTCTTCACGATTGATTATCCTGTTGTCGACACTCCTTGTTTGTCTCTTTATTCAACAAGGACATGGGAGACATGGCCGACCACTAGGAGATCTATATGCTGTTTTACTGACGGCGACGTTGGGACTGAACCTATTGACCATGTCGAGCAACTGGCTGATGATTTTTATAGCCGTTGAAACCGTTTCCATTAGTTCCTATATCATGGTGGGGTACTTTTCAGCTACTAAAGTTCAGTCGGAGGCAGCTTTAAAATATGTACTCTTTGGATCGATTTGCGCGGCAGTGATGCTTTACGGTTTATCTTTAATCTACGGTTTCACGGGGAACTTGAATTTTGATTCCCAGAGACACATTGCAGGCCTTATGGAAGCACCAAAGGTCATGATCAGCATTGCGCTATTATTTCTATTGACGGGCATTGGCTTTAAACTGAGTTTTTTCCCTTTTCATGTCTGGAGTCCAGATGTTTATCAAGGTGCTCCCACAGTGATTACCACGTATCTGGCTACGGTACCAAAAATTGCAGTCGTCGTCCTGTTATCCAAGCTCCTCTCCGCATGGCTAAATGTCTCCTTTTACTTTAGTGATTTCCTAACGTATGTGATTATTGGGGTAGCCATTGCAACCATGTTCATTGGTAATTTAGCGGCTTTACGTCAACAGGATGCCAAACGGATGATGGCCTATTCGTCCATTGGACATACGGGTATACTCCTGATGGCTGTATTGGTTTACCAAAATAATGAGTCAAATGTATTGCTATTCTATCTTTCCATCTATGCTTTGATGAATATTGCTGTATTTATTTTTATTGACGCTCTGGAAGGCAGTCTGGGGAGTACATCCATCGATTCCTATCGTGGCTTAGGAAAGCAGTCCCCCGTTTTGTTTACTTCATTTTCAATTGTTCTAATCGCTTTAGTGGGGCTCCCTCCCACCGCGGGATTTGTCGGGAAGCTGTTGGTCTTTTCCAAAGTGTTCGAACAGTATCAAAATTTTCAATCGTTCGGTTTATTGGCATTGCTTATTGTCGGCGCACTGACCTCAGTTATCTCTTTATTTTACTATTTTAAAATTCCACTGAACGCGTTTCTTAGGGACAATACCGCATCTTCAACAATAAAAGTCAATGCTGTACTTTTATGTATTGGTATCCTATGTACCTTGGCAGTGTTGTGTTTAGGAATTTTTCCGGATCTTTTGCTTTCGGCCTTTTAGAAAAACAGAGAAACTCCTATTATTCTTAACAAAGATACCATCCTATTCAATTACTACATGTGCCGGTTGAATAGTAAAGATAAACTCCATAATATATTTTATATTTCCTCAATAAAAGTATTATCTATGGTTGAGGAGAGACCATTAAATTGTTTTTTAAGCAAAGCGCAATTAAATTGCATATAAAAAGCAATTTATCTAAGTTTGTACCATGATTAGTGCAATAGCAAATCCAATATTTCAACGTGCTATCCAGGATTACCACGTATACGACCAGATTGATCATCCAATCCAAAATCCGTACGAAAAGCAATCCCTGGAGCATCTTCTCTATTTAAAATGCTGGATTGACACCGTACAATGGCATATGGAAGATGTCGTTCGTAATCCCGCTATTGATCCGAAAGAAGGCTTACATTGGAAAAGACGAATTGATAAGTCCAATCAATATCGCACAGATACCGTAGAGTATATTGACAGCTATTTTCTACAAAAATTTAAGGAGATACAGGCTCGTCCTTCCGCAACGATCAATACAGAGAGTCCGGCGTGGGCTATTGATAGGCTTTCCATTCTGGCTTTAAAAATCTACCATATGGAACAGGAGACATTACGCACAGATGCTTCTGAGGCACACATTAATACCTGCCAAGAAAAGCTTAACGTCCTATTGGAACAAAGAAAAGATTTATCTCAAAGTATTGATGAATTGATGGATGCCATATCATCGGGCGATAAATACATGAAAGTCTATAAACAGATGAAAATGTATAACGATCCTTCATTGAACCCTGTCTTATATTCATCAGGAAAGTAAACATGTCGTTACCGCAACGGATCATAGTCACGCGATTTTCAGCTATGGGCGATGTTGCCATGGTTGCCTCTGTATTGAAAGAATTTTGTATTCGCTATCCTGATGTAGAAATCATTATGGTCAGCAGACCATTCTTTTCGCCATTCTTTGATGGAATAAAAAACCTCAGGTTCCACGCGATAGAACCGAAAAGCATTCATAAAGGTTTTTGGGGCTTGTTTAGGCTAAAAAAAGAACTGGCCCAGTATAGCCCAGATGCCATAGCTGACTTACATTTTAATTTGCGTTCACGTGTGCTTGATTTATTGTTTTCCTTATCGGGTGTAAAAGTAAAGCAGCTTGACAAAGGTCGTGAAGAGAAAAAAGCGTTATCCCGTGAAAAAGACAAAATTAAAGTCCCATTGAAACTAACGGTAGAACGCTATGCAGATGTATTTCGGGCATTAGGTTTTAAATTTGAGCTCAGCCATAAATTGGTTCCCAATTTGCAGGATGTACCTAAAGCTGCATTTGGTATGTTTGCAAATTTCGATCGAAAGAAAATTGGTATAGCGCCTTTTGCGCAACATCGATATAAAATTCTTTCCTTGGTAAAAATGGGGCAGATCATAGATTACCTGACACATCACGGATATGACGTATTGCTCTTTGGAGGTGGTCAGGAAGAGTTTCAAATTGCCCAAAACTGGACCGAAAGTTTTCCCAACACTCACAATACGATTGGAAAATTTACGTTGAGAGAAGAACTTGATTTAATTTCGAATCTGGATCTTATGATCAGCATGGATTCTTCGGGTCTTCATATGGCCTCCCTAATGGGGGTACGATGCCTTTCCTTGTGGGGAGCAACACACCCTTACGCTGGATTTACGGGTTACGGTCAACGGTTAGCAGATTCCATCCAAGTTGAACATCCCAATAGACCAAGTTCGGTGTATGGGAATAAGTCGTGCATATGTGACGGGGTAGAAGCAATTGATTTAATTACGCCGGAGATGGTGATTGAAAAAATATAGGGGACGTGTAGCATTCTACAGGGGCTTAACCGTTGTAACAATGATGGACAAGAAAAAATAACTATTGTTTAGAGTTTTTAGATGGATAAAATTTGTTTTATTATTCTACGCTACGGCGATGAAGTGGATGGCGGTGCAGAGAAACATTGTCGTATGTTGGCTGAAAGGCTTGTGGGAGGATATGAAGTTGACATTTTGACAACTAAGTTTATTGATTACAACACTTTTGTTCCCTTTTATAAAAACGATATCGATTACCTAAACGGTGTACGTATTCTACGCTTCGGTTCAATTGATTTTGATAGTCGAAAACGAGATATCTTATGGAAAAAAGCGCTTCGATTTCAAAAAATAAGACGAAACTTATTTCGTTTAAAAAGTTTAAAACTTGTATCAGAGCTGTTTCCATCCTGGAAAGGAATTTCAGGAGCGGATATTGACTATTTCAAGTCGCACGGTTCTTATTCTCCTTCGATGTTGTCCTATATCAATAATAACCATCAACATTATAAGGCGATAATCGGAATTACTTATTCCCAGCCAAATACTTTCTTCGGAGCGTTAATTGCTCCCGAGAAATCCATTCTCATACCAACATTGCATGAGGAGAGAGAAGCATTTCGTCCTATATTAACTCAGCTATTCAGCAAGGTAAAACATATTGCATTTAATACAGAAGAAGAAAGAAATCTCGCTTTCAATATCTTCGGAAGTCATATAGCCAATAATAGTATTGTTGCCGTAGGTGTTGAAGTGTCCACTCCATTGGATAAAGAGACGCTTTATAGCAAGTTTCAGCTTCCAAAAAATTATCTATTATATTTTGGAAGAGTCTGCAACACGAAAGTAAGAACGTTAATCCCTTGGTTTTTACGTTACAAGCAAAAGTATCCGTCAGATCTTAAACTTGTCCTAACTGGCCGCATATTTATGGATAAGACTGAGCATCCCGATGTCATCTATACAGATTTCGTTACCGAAGAAGAGAAAACAGCATTGATTGAGAATGCCCGCGCTGTGATTAATCCTTCTCAATACGAAAGTTTATCATTATTATTGTTAGAAACAATGGTTCTCGGTAAACCGATCCTTGTAAATGGAAAATCAAAAGTAATGAAAGAGCACTGTATTAAAAGTAACTATGCCGCTCAGTACTATTCTTCAGAATCTGATTTTCAAAGAAAACTTTGCCAAATACTAGAAGGAGATGTCTCATTTATGAGATCAATATCCATATCCTATGTCGAAAACAACTACTCGTGGCCGTTAGTTATTAAAAAATTAACGCACATAATTGACTCAATTTAATGACATCTTAAATGACTATAGCTCTACTAATTTCCACTTATAACTGGCCAGAAGCTTTAGAACGCGTACTTGAAAGCGTATTGTTGCAAACAAAGAAGCCTGATGAAATTATTATTGCAGACGACGGTTCCACCGAAAGCACAAAAGAGGTCATTGACGTCTTCAGACTCAAAACCCATATTCCCGTAAAACATGCATGGCAAGAAGATAATGGTTTTCAAAAAACCAAAATATTAAATAAGGCTCTGGCGTTATGTGAAAGTGAATACATCGTCCAGATTGATGGAGATATCATTATGTCACCCCAATTTATTGCAGACCATATTAGAATAAGTAAACCACATCACGTCATTACAGGAAGTAGAGCATCTCTTACAAAAGAATTTACATTAAAGTTTTTGAAGAGTAAAAAACCCATCGATTACAATTTACTTCGAAAAAACTCTCCTTATAAAATGAATGCTGCAAGAATTCCCTTTTTAACACCTATCTTTGCTACAAGATATAAAACTAAAGGAAAACATAGATTCTACTCAAAAGGATGTAATATGGCATTTTGGATGAGCTCACTAATCAAAGTAAATGGTTTTAATGAAGATATGTACGAATGGGGACATGAAGATTCGGAATTGGTTGTAAGGTTGCTAAAAATTGGTGAGAAGAAACTCTTTATGAAATTCAGTGGAGTAACCTATCATTTATGGCACAAGGTTTCCTCCATGGAGAGAAAGAGCATAAATCAGACCATTTTAGAAAATACTGTTGCATCAGGAGATTTTAGAATTAAAAACGGTCTCGATAAATACTTAAATAAATGAATATAGCATACGATGCTAAACGATATTTTCTCAATAAAACCGGGCTAGGAAATTATAGTCGTGACTTAATACGGATATTAGAAACGCACTATCCTGAAAACAATTATATTAAATACACCACTAAATTAGGAGGACTAGATTTTTTAAATAGTCATAGATCGACAAACACAATCAGACTGCCCAAAGGCCTAATTAATAAGGTACTCCCAAGTTTATGGAGAAATAGCAGAATTGTTAATGATTTAATTCAGGATAAGATCGATATTTACCATGGTTTATCGGGCGAAATCCCAATTAATCTTAGTAAAGCGGGGGTTAAATCCATAACGACTATTCACGATTTGATTTTTATACGATATCCAGAACTTTATAAACCTATCGATCGGTATATATACAATCAAAAAGCAAAACATGCTGCTATTCATTCCGATAAAATTATTGCCATCAGTCAGCAAACCAAATCTGATTTGATCGATACCTATAACATTTCGGAAGATAAAATTGAGGTAATATATCAAACCTGCCATGCCTCATTTAAGACTACGAAAACAGAAGAAGAAAAGGATTTAATTCGATCAAAATACAATCTTCCACGACATTTTATATTAAACGTTGGCACAGTAGAACCTCGAAAAAATGCATTCCAAATTGTAAAATCCATTGAGAAGCTGGATATTGCTTTATTAATAATTGGTCGAAAGACAAATTATGCGAAAGAAATTATGCATTTCGTCGAAAAAAAAGGCATGACAAAAAGAGTAATATTTATGGAAGGATTGAGTATGCAAGAACTAGCCACCATATATGCAATGGCAGATTTGCTTATATACCCATCAAAGTTTGAAGGCTTTGGTATTCCTATTATTGAAGCGCTATATTCTAGTCTCCCCGTTATTACCTCCAATTTTGGGGTCTTTCCAGAAGCCGCAGGACCATCATCTTGTTATATTGACCCTGAAGATATCGACGCTATACAATCTGCGATAGAATCAATCCTTTCCTCTGAACCAACCCGCGCAAAAATGGTAAGTGATGGTTTAAAATTTGTAAAACGATTTGATGAAGACCAAATCGCCAGCCAGCTTATTAAATGTTACAAAAACGTCCTTTAGTTATTCAGGTTTTAAAACTGTAATCCGCTTTTGTAACCTTTTCCAATGGTTTGCACGGTCTTTATAAAGCAGTATTTTGCCCAATTTATATTTAAATTGGAGCATACCTTTATAATCGAAATGTACTAATCGATAACTCACCTCAGGATTTTCTTTTATTTCATCTTCAATTGCTTTCGTATAAACTGTGGGACCAGTCATCTTGTGTACGTCATTGGGATACTTATTTTCTTCAATATTTTCAATAATATATGCTATTGTCCTTTTCAAAAATGGATGGCCTTTGGCATAAATTAAGCCCCATTGTGCAAATAAATCTGGGTGATTCTTTTCACGAGCAATAAAAGCTACATCGTCTGCCCTAATATGTTTATCCAATGATACCAAAATATCACTGTCCATATCTAAATAAACGCCGCCATGAACATAAAGTACAGCATATCGAAAAAAATCAGCCTTAGCAGCGCCAATTTGCAACTTGGAGTATGCTTTGTACGTACGTTCATCAAAATTAGTCTTAAAAAAATCATCAATCTTCCTATCATCATAAAAATCCCTCTTCCATCCCTTATTTTTTTGAAGATACATCCAAATATAAAAGCGTGTTAAAAGAGGTATTTTTGCAGTTTTAAATGTTTGATAAATTACTTTAGGTATCGCCATAGCTATGTTATTAAGAATTTATTAAGACCATTTGAACAACGTTTCAGTTTATGATCAATTGTAAAATGAAGGATCTGATCATTTTCAGGTAAAGAAACTCGAGATGATTCATTGTGATAAAGGTGATAAGCAAGTGCAGAAAACTTGATATTATATCTTTTTATACCCTGATTAAACAGTCGCTCAACAAACTCACTGTCTTCCCTACCCCAGCCAATCATATCATTATTGAAGCCATTTACAGCTTTAACATCGTCCATAAAGAAAGACATATTGCAGCCTCGAATAGCCTTGTGGCTATATTCAATCTCTTTTTTCCAAACTTTAGTTAGCCATGGAGCCCGAAATGCAGTTAATCGCTTTTCGAATCGACTTTCAATGCCTTTTCTCATATATTGAAAATTTGGAAGTATAGAAGTATTGTTCAGAATATGTGCGGTAAAATCAGGAGTCAACATATATCGGCCGCCTTGTAGAAAGAAACCTCTTTGTGCATTGGTAATATGATCCTCTATAAAATGCTTATCTAAAATCATATCCCCATCAATCATAATAATATAGTCGCTTTCCACTAATGCTAGCGCCCGATTTCTACTTTCAGCTAATCTAAACCCTTTATCTTCGTGCCAAGAGTGCAATAATGGGATAGACCACTTTTTTTTATATTTCTGAACGACATTCAAGGTTCTATTATCAGACCCATCATCGGCTACTATAACTTGCGCAGGTTTAAGCATCTGATGTTCTACAGAATTCAATACAACTTCCAAAGCATCCGGCCTATTATACGTCGTTATTAGCAAAGAAACTCTCAAGATCAATCTTTTTTATACAAATATACAATTACATACTATTTTTCGCGAATGGATAATATTATCCGTTGTTCAAAAACATACCATTCAAAATGGATTCTTCGTGCTCCCGCGTGTAGAATGAATGATAAAACGATTGCGCATATTCCCTTTGTTTTGAATAAAAGCTGTCATTTTCTAAAAGAAGTTTAATGTCATGCGCAAATTGTACTTCGTTATCGGCTACGAGACAACCATTATTTATTTTGTTAATGAGCCCGTCAACCCCCCTTCTATTTGTGACGATTGGAAGGCCATGACTAAGCGACTCCAATACTTTAATTTTTATCCCCGTACCGCTCAGCATCGGACAAATCGTAATTTTGGCACCTGCATAAAACATCCCTAAATCTTCTACAATCCCGTATTTTATCAGTTGCGGATGATCTGGAATTTTTTCGGATATTCGCCCAATTACGTGCACCTTATATTTAGGGATAAGTGGCAATACCGATTCAACAAACCATTTCATACTTTCAGTATTATGGATATTGTCGCTGGCAACATATAGAATGTCTATAAATTTGCTCTCTAGAGTTAGTATCCCACTGTTATTTGAGGATACAGGAAGTAAAGTTACCTTCTTATTGGTGAATTGCTCATAAATATAACGTTCCTCCACTGAGTAGGTCCAGATTTCATCGTACAATGAAAGGATATCCATCTCTTCCTTAAACGCACTTCCGATATACAAACCTGACTTTTCCCTAATCCGCTGTAAAGTCATAAAGTCGTGCGTATCGATAATCTTATAAGCATTTGATGAATTCAATTCGCTTATCAATGAGCCCCAAGTGGAATAACTAATGAGAATAATATCATACTGTTTATCACCAACTAACGATTTTATTCGTTTCGATATAATAGGTGTCAATAAACTGATTTGAGTTACATGCATGACACGATTGATCAAGCGCGGAATTTTATCCGCTACCAAATACTTTATTCGATTTCTTTTGTCAGAATCAGTATTGGTAATCGTAAGATGGACATGGGGGTAAGTAGCTTTAAATTTTTCTATTGATTCAGAATCCCAAAAAAGACATGACAAAAATTCCACTTTGAGTTCCTCCGAATGTTGTTCAAAGTAGGTCAACAGCTGCTTTGCACGTGTCAGATTTCCAGCATGGCTCCAAAATGGATTATCAGGCATAAAATAGAGTACTCGTTTCTTCTTAGCCATAGCTCTTTTTATTTATTACATCGTGAATAAGTCCCAACCAACCCGCTGCCATACTATCCAGACTGTACTTTCTCATCATCTTATTTCCTGCTGTACCCATTTGTTGACGGAGCGCAGAATCATTCATCAATCGTTCAAGATAATGTTCCATTTCCATTTTATCGTTCGCCAAAAACCCATTCTCACCATGCTTTATTAATTCGTTTACCCCAGAACATGTAGCAAAACCTATACTAGGTAAACCAACGGACATTGCTTCGGCCAAAGCAAGCCCAAATCCTTCATATTTGCTTGGAAAAATAAAGATATCCGCATCCTTCATCTTTGCAATGGGATCGTCAGTAAATCCGCGAAGGAAAATTCTTTTGGATAGGCCCAGTTCAAGAATCTGTAATTTCAATCGCTCAACGTCATTACCTATACCCCAAAATTCCAAATCCCATGTCGGGTATTTTTCTACCAAATTAGAGAAAATATCTATCGCTATATGTTGTTGTTTACACGCGGTATCCAATCGTCCAATATGAACTATCTTAAATCTAGATTTTTCATTACTATGTCGAACCCAATCGGTGTCACTTACCTCCTCAATAGGATTCGTAATAACACGGCACTCACCGGCAAAATTATCGGGCAAAAATTCTCGATAACTATCAAAAAGAATTTGGACCCCATCCAACTTACTAAAACTCATGGTCAACAAATCAACCAAATACGATTTCCTTCCCCCCAAGACATTGGAGTAATCATAATCGGGCCTACCATTCACAGAATCTAAAATTGGTACGGATATATTATTTTTATAGGTAATTTCCAACAATGACCCAATAGACATGGTAACAATCAGATTCGGTCTTAACTGATCAATATATCTTTTCCAAGCAATTGCGCGATTTCTTAAATTGTATTGATATAGTTTATCCTCTCCACCCATACGCCTGATCAAACGGCGGTTATACCATTTAGCATACTTCTTTTCTATCTTATATTTTATCCAAAGAAAGGGATTTCTCCCTTTATAATTATATAGGGGGATCTCCTCTTTTTGTTCCAGATTTACGTCATATATGTTTGTAACACGTACGCTTTTAGCCAAAGTAAACACTGGCTTACCAACTACATTTTCATTAGTGGCTATTTCGACTTCATAGCCATTGGCGGATAGAATGTTAGCCAATATCGAGCAGATTTTTTCAGTGCCTCCTATTCCATTTAAAAAATACAAATGCTGTATCAATAGTATCTTCATACATCACTATATTTAGCCCTGATATTTTGACGTAATTTTCGCCTTAATGTAGAGATTGGAATAAATTTAACCCAAAACAATGAACGTTTAAAATTCCTAGCTCTATTTGTCTGATAACTTCTATAAAAATTGTCAAAATCATCGTGGCACTTCGCTGCAAGGAAATGCCTAAACGGAACCGATAATACTTCCAAATCTCCTTCAGACAAATATGGTTCAACATACCCTAACATAAATTTATGCAATAAATTGAAGAGTATTTCTCTTTGATGATCATCAAATGGCATTTTTATATACCTTAATTCAAACGGTTCATGTTCAATAAAAAGAGCCAGTTTAAGCGCTCTCGAGCTAAAAATATCATTTTGATCGTAGAAAACTCTTAGAATTTCCAACCACTGAGGTATTTGTTCTAAGATGCGTGCCGTCTCCTTATTAATGCGTACATGGTTTTGATTCTCATGCTGACGATAGAAATACAGTGCACTCGGATTAAATCCAATCTTATCAGTCATCAAAAAGAGACGATGCGAAAACAACCCATCCTCACAGGGTTGGATTCCTTCTGCAAAACGAATATCGGGATAGGTATCTAACAAGGTCTTTTGGATCAGTAATCCGCAGGTCGGTACAGCAGTCAAACGTGGCGCCCGGGAACAATAGGGCTCTCCCAAAATCAGCAAATCAAAATTTTGCTGTTTAGCAATCGCTAAAGAAGCTGACAAAAATTTGGGTTCAATAGTATCATCAGAATCCAAAAAATAGACATATTCTCCCACTGCGTGGCTTAAACCATTATTTCTCGCTACGGAAACGCCAGCATTTTCCTGATCGAAAAAGTAAATTCTCGGATCTAAAGATGCATACTTTTTACATATTGTAGCAGACGAATCCATACTGCCATCATTAACAAGAATAATTTCGAAGTCCTTTAATTCCTGATTAAGTACACTTTGAATGGTCTCATCCAAATATTTTTCGACATTATATACCGGTATCACTACCGATACAGCAACGCGAGAAGTTCCCTCCGTAATACCAGTTTTTCCCATCATTGACATTTAATATACAAAAATAGCAACAGTAATGATATATTAAATGCTGTTATTTTAATGATTGCTCGATTTTATCTTTGTTTAACGTAAATTCCCGATAACGGAATTCCCCAGATTTATTTCCAATCACAGCCCCCATCTTAATCAACGACTCGTTGCTTCCCATTGGAAAAATGGAACTTCTATAGGCATTATTTTTTAACAGGGGTTTTGGTAATACTTTGAAATTCAAACCATCTTTCGAATAAGCGACATATAGCAACTCTGCTGTATATTTTTTTACTTCACCAACAGCAATACATAGAAAGTAGTATCCGTCAGCATATGTTGCTTGGATATGCCACGGAGAATTTCCATTTCCGAACCTCAACCACGGTTTATTAAGAAAATTGACAATTTTGCTTTCCCGAAAACCTGTAAAATTAATTCCGTCTCCGGAAGTTCTACGAATAACATAAGACGGATCCTTACCCTTAAAACTCTTGGGACCGAGATTCAGCTCAATTTCATAACTTAAAAATTCACTTCCGTCATGGATAAAAGAAGGAGATAACAGGTGATCATCTTTGGGAGTGAAGGGAGGGTTACTGGTAAAAGCAATATTCAAATTCGACCACTTTATACCATCAGTTGACGTTTGCTGTACGATAGTTCGATGTGCATTTTGTTTTAATCGGTCAAAATTACTATTACTTAAAACGCATTTACCTTTCAAAGACTGCGCAGTGATAAAACTGCCTCTATAATAGAGATAGAACTGATTATTCAAATATACCCAATCGACATCCGACCAAAATCCCTGGATCGGATCAACCTTGTTTTCACCAAAACTTTCTGTCGGAAAAGGGGCATTCATGATTGGATTAGTTAGACCGGATGGATTCACCCAGTCAAGACCATCATTTGATACAACAACACTTGGGTTTTCAAATTTCTTTGAATTCTGATTAGTTCCCACTGCTCCAAAATAAGGCGTGAAAACCATCCAATATTTGTAGCCATTTAATTTGTTTGGGAAATAAATAACATCTGGATGACAATAACTAGCGTTTGATCCAGAGATGTCAATAAAATCGAGGGCATTTTTTAGCCCTTTAAAATTAGCATCAGCCATAGTATGGATATTGACAAGCCCTTCATCATTGTCAAAAATCACCGAATCAATGGGATCAACAGTCCAAATTGGGGTTTCAACATCTTGCGCAAAAAAATCCGCCGTACGGTTGCAGCTCAAAAGGGAAATACTTCCATATAGGAGTATCCAAAATTTACAATTCATAAATAAAAATCAAACGATAGAAACAAGAGAATGCTACTAGGCTATAATGTTTTTCAATAAATAAAAATAAGCAGACAACATACAAATGTATTTTTTTCGTTGCAAAATTAACATATTTCTATAAAAAAAAACAACTACTTCCATTTTGAAAATGATGAAATAAAAAACAATCCGAAATTATTTTAAAAACTTCCTGTATTATTATTTGTACTCTTATTCACGCCTGCAGTTGCAACAACACAATGAACCACGGCAACGAGCGTTAATATTTATACGAATATAGAATCAAAAAATTCAATCATGGACAACAGTAAAAAACTTTATATCATCCGACATGCCAAAGCCGAAACCATTCCGGGAATAAATGATTTTGACCGTGCACTTACCTCTGACGGAATACAGCAGGCTAAACAAGTAGCTGCTAAGCTTGCAGCTAAATTGACTCTGGGGGAAAACGCTATGGTAATCAGTTCCCCAGCAAATCGTGCGCTACAAACAACGCGTGTTTTTTTAGAGGTAATGGGCTCATCTTCTTTTGACATTAAAATTGAAGAGACGATCTATGAATGTACATTCAAACACATGTTATCTATCATTAACACAATTCCCGATCATATCGACCATGTATTGCTCTTTGGACACAACCCGACTTTGACTGATTTGGTCGAATACTTAACCCGAAAATCAGCCTATTTGCGGACATCATCCTGCGCAGAAATAAAACTCGACACCGATTTCACCTTTCAGATGCTCAGTGGCAACTGTGCCGATCTCGTACAAATCATTGATTAATCATTCGGAAAGACTATATAGATCTATGATCTGGTCAAAAAGTGAGCTTCAAGTACAAATTATCCATCAGAAATTACAGTAGATGCATTCATTTGCTGACATCAGGAGGAGCACTATGGAGACTGATATGGAGGTTGCAGCGCCCAAACATTAAAAAACATATTTTAGCCTCCATCATGGAGGCTTTTTCACTACCTTCGTCTTATGGCGAATCAATTGCAATTTGAAAATTCACCGTACCTCAAACAGCATGCAAACAATCCGGTAGATTGGATGCCATGGGGGCCGGAAGCTTTAAAAAAAGCAACAGACGAAAATAAACTGATTATCGTAAGCATTGGCTACTCCGCTTGCCATTGGTGTCATGTGATGGAGCGCGAAAGTTTTGAAAATTCTGCCATCGCCCAGACCATGAATAAATTCTTTGTCTCGATCAAAATCGACCGCGAAGAACGCCCCGACATTGACCAAGTTTATATGTTAGCTGTCCAATTGATGACGAATGGGGGCGGATGGCCTTTGAACTGTATCTGTTTACCAGATGGTCGCCCGATTTATGGCGGCACCTATTTTAAACCGCACGACTGGCAGAACATCTTGTTACAAATTGCTCAAATGTGGGAAGACAAGCCCGAAGTCGCATTGGAATATGCCGAAAAGTTAAACAACGGTATTCAAAGGGCTGAAAAACTACCTATCCACTCCATTCCCGAACAGTATACTATTGAAGACTTACGTGAAATTGTAACACCATGGACCGAAACTTTCGATAAAAAAGATGGCGGTTATCAAAGAGCGCCAAAATTTCCACTACCAAACAATTGGTTGTTTTTTCTAAAATATGGAGTACTTGCCGATGATAAAGAGATCTTGAACCATGTGCATTTTACATTGAAAAAAATCGGATCTGGCGGTATATACGACCAGATTGGTGGTGGCTTTGCGCGGTATTCAGTCGATCCCTACTGGCATATCCCTCATTTCGAAAAAATGCTCTATGATAACGGCCAATTGCTATCTTTATACGCCGAAGCTTATCAACAGCATAAAGATCCATTTTATAAAAGAATAATCGAAGAAACGATTGCTTGGGCCGAACGGGAAATGCTTGCCCCCAATCATGGTTTCTACAGCGCTCTTGATGCCGACAGTGAAGGTATTGAAGGAAAATTCTACTCCTTTTCAAAAACCGAATTCGATGAAGTGCTGGGCAAAGACGCTGGACTATTTAGTCAATACTTTAATATTACAGAATTGGGCAACTGGGAGGAAGAGCAAACGAATATTCCTATTTGCGCCATAAATGCAGACCAGTTAGCTGCAAAGGTCAATATGTCAGCTGACGAATGGTCAGAGTTTCTAAAAGATTCGAAGAAAAAATTATATGACTTCCGCGAAAAAAGAGTGCGGCCGGGACTCGACCATAAACAATTGACTTCCTGGAATGCCCTATTCTTAAAAGGACTCGTTGATGCCTATTCCAGTCTGGACAACAGACATTTTCTGGAGCTGGCCTTGAATAACGCACAATTTATATGTAATGAACTTATCCAAAATAATGGGCAATTACTGCATCAGCCAGAAGATAAAAATAGAGCGATTGCAGGCTTCCTCGATGATTATGCATTCACGGTTGAAGCGTTCATAGTATTGTATGAGGCTACATTTGATTTCAATTGGCTAACCAAAGCAAGACAGCTTGCCGACAAAGCTATTGCCTTGTTTTACGATGGATCGCAAAAAACTTTTTATTATACATCATCGGAAGCGGAGCAACTCATCGCACGAAAAAGCGAAATCATGGATAATGTAATCCCATCTTCTTCATCGACCATAACCCGTCAACTGAAACGTCTAGGTCTACTTTTTGATAATGAAAATTATATCGCCATATCAGACCAATTATTAGCGAATGTATTCCCTCAAATCAAGACTTATGGTTCGGCCTATTCAAATTGGGCAATATTATTGCTAGAAGAAAGGTATGGAATCAATGAAATTGCATTGACGGGCAAGAAAGCAATGGCTTTTAAACATGAGCTCGATCAATATTATATTCCAAATAAAATTGTTCTTGGCGGTACAGAAGAAAATCTTCCACTTCTAAAACATAGGGTTGGAAAGGAGACAAAAGCTTATATTTGTAAAAATAGGACCTGCAGTCTGCCTCAGGATTCAATAAAAGCGTTAATAAATTATATTTAATAAACGGTAGCCTCGGCTTCCAAAAATCAAAATCAGATGGCTATAAAAGCAAACGACGTCGTAGCATTGACGTACAGACTTCACACAGTAGAAAACGGTGAAAAAGTTTTCGTTGAAGAAACAACTGCAGAACAACCTTTAGATTTCTTATATGGTGTAGGTATGATGTTACCTAAATTTGAAGAAAACATCGCAGATTTAAATATTGGTGATAAAATTTCATTTGAATTGGCACCTGATGATGCTTACGGTCAAAAAGACGAAAGAGCATTCGCACAATTGCCAGTTGATATGTTCAAAGAAACAGGATTACCTCCAGTGGGAGAAGTATTACCTTTGCAAGACAACCAAGGAAACCAATTCCGTGCGGTGGTAGCTGAAGTTACTCCAGAAATTGTTGTTGCTGACTTAAACCACCCAATGGCTGGTAAAACATTAAATTTCGATATCGAAATCTTAACTGTACGTCCTGCTACTGAAGAAGAATTGTCTCATGGACACTCACATGGTGTAGACGGTACACAAGGGCACTAATTGCGGCCTAGATAACTGAATAAAATAGGGCGCCATTTTGGCGCCCTATTTTATTTATAACTTTTTAAAAAATTATACTGTCCTCAAACGCAATCGATATGTTGACATTTTCAGAAAAAGTAGTTTTATTTAACAAACAACTTCATTATCAAGGGAATTTACCTATAGGGTTCAACGTCATTAATCCTTATCTCGATAATCCCGAGACATTGGTCGTGATGGAACAGTTTTACAAAAAATTTTACCAGGATAACTTACAAAGAAAATTCATTATCGGCATTAATCCGAGCAGGCATGGCGCAGGAGTAACGGGTGTTCCTTTTACCGACACGAAAAGATTAGCTAGCGCATGTGGTATACCAATGCGTTCAGCACACACGCATGAAATATCCTCTGTTTTTATGTACGATATGATCGAAGCCTATGGAGGACCAAACATTTTCTACAAACAGTTTTATATCAATTCGCCTTTTCCCCTAGCAATTGTTCGCGAGACAAATCCGAACAACTGGATCAATGCAAACTATTATGACGATAAGCAGCTTTTTGAAATGGTGAAACCCTTTATGGTTGAATCTCTAAAACAACATATCGCCATGGGGCTCGAAACGGATAAAGTCTTTGTCCTTGGAAAGAAAAATGCTACCTTCCTTGCAAAAATTAATAAAGAAGAGAAACTATTTGAAGAGATGATTATTCTGGACCACCCACGCTATATCCAACAATATAAATCAAAGGACAAGCAACACTATATTGACAACTATATCCAATTATTAAGTGGCTTATAAAATGTGGAGAATTGTAAATCCGCAAAGTTGACACAGTAAAGCCTTTCCTATATTATTTCATCAAGAAGTCCGTGTTTTGTACGTTATTTCACTCTCCTTCGACAATGATTCGAGGCATCTTCGGGCCTTATTCGTACTTGCGAGCACATAAGAGTGTTTTCTGACAGCCTTGCTACCGCCTTATCTCCGAGCCTGACTCGTACTCACCACGGACTCATGTCGCGCTCACTACAGACTTATCTCGAGTATGTGGCGAAGCTGTATCAAAGCATATACGAGTCTCCCTCAGAGCAGCAGTTTTACGTCCATACAAAATTTAAAAACGATCCTTGTATACGTAACTGATAAAATATCCAATGCAATTTTTATAATAGACCTTTACTGGCTATTATGAATTTAATAATTGTTAGTCAAAGGCAATTTTAAATCTCCCAAAAATAAACAATTATTTGGCTTTCAGTATTTTAATTTGCAAATTCAACCCATGGCTATATTAGAAAATGGGAATCTAAAAGGCTTGGTTGGAAACCTTGTCTTTCGAAAATCAAATGAAAAAACTATTGTGCAGACTGCCCCAGGGCGTAAAACAAAACAAACGAAGGGCACAAAAGCAGCTGCTACAGATTTTGGTCATGCGAGTACTGCAGGATCCCGCATACGACATATAATGGCAGAAGTTCACCTCAAATTGCACGATAGCAATATGCACAATCGCCTCATCAATCAGTTGAAAAGAGTCACCCGCCCAAATAGAGCGCCTCTGGGTGAAAAGACGATTCGAGGCGGAAAGATCGATCGGATAGTAAACTTTCAATTCAACGACAAATGCCATATGCATGACTACATGGATTTTGATCCAGAAATAAAATTGTTGGATAAAAAACAAATTGCCATAAAGTTCCCAAAATTTGACATGCAAAACGATATTCATCGTCCAAAATACTGTAATCTCATGAAGCTAAATCTGATGATTGTCGTATTTAATTTCGACAAACAGATCTATGTCCGTAGCCACAAACACCAAATTCCGTTGAGCTTACAGGCAGATCCTAGAACTGTTGAATTGGAAGAATTACGATTTGATGTGAACGATCGAGATGCTGAAACCGTACTTATTGGAATGAATATCGAATACTATGAAAGATTTCGTGAAGATTATGCCCTGCTAAATAGTAAAGATCTGCATCCTGCGGCAATTGTTGGTGCATTTATTATTGAATCTTAAAAGCAAAATATAGACATAGGCACTATAGAGAAAGAAATACCTTAATTGTTTATTATTGATATCACCGAAGAGGCGATTTGATTAAACACGCTATTACAGTTTCTCAATCTCCTCAATTGACAATCCTATAATATCAGCTATGACCTTGGAATCAAAACCACTCTTCAACATCTTTAAGGCTGAGATTCGCTTCTCAGCTTCAGCCTTCGCTCGTTCCTCTTGCCGACCTTTTTCTATTCCCTTTTCCATGCCTTTTTTAATGCCTTTTTCCATGCCTATACGTTCCGCTGTAAGGCGAATGCTTTCCGCATCTCTTTTATCCTTAAGGCTCAATTCATATGCTTTCATATCTTCTGAATTTAGATTTGACACCTCTCCTATGTCAAAGATAAGACCAAAGACACGCTTATCCAAAAATTTCGGTATTTCATTGAGTTTAGACATATGTTTGAAAAGATAAAGCCACATGTCCATAAAACTTTTTATCTCAACCTCCTCTTTGCGAAAATTAGGCAAACAAAGAAGTTTAAAGCCTAACTTATCGTAAAACTGTTCACCTTTCTCACGATCACAAAGTACCACGTCATAATAGTATCGATCATTATCAATGTTATCCAATGCAAAATTAAGAATACCAATGAAATAAACTTCTGGTAACTCATAGGTATTTCCGCTATGTCCGCGTGGAACTAATGTATGTATAAGACGCGAGCTGTAATAAACCATACGATCACGGAAAAAATCTTGGGGAAGTTGTTGCATTTCGATAATGAAATGACTATTGTCATCACTGGTACAATAGAGGTCAAAAATGACTTTACGATTGTGTTCCCGTTCACCAATACGCTCTGTGGGGCGATATTCCAGATCGCGAATAACTTTTTCCCCAGAAAATAGGCCGTTAAGGAAATGGATCAGATTTTCTTTACCACTTCTGGGGCCAAAGTACAGTTTCATACCAAAATCGGTGCACATATCTACATATTTGCCCAAGAGATTATTCTGCTTTTTCATAAACTACATAATTGATTATTTGAATGAAAATACAAATAAAATACATTGAAAGCTAAAAATATTAGTTTTTTTTATTCTGATTAAATCGCTCGATTGTAAAGAAGTACTTTAATTTTTAACCTGCCGTATTTGCAGGCAAGAATGAATTTCTTAGCTGTTTTTCTTTGTTTAGGTGTAGCTGAGTTATGATGGGAATAGCTTAACATCCACATAAAGTCTTTTAACAGTTTTTCTACTTTAACATGGAGTATCGCACATAACATTCTGAGATTACTTGGAATATCCAATTTGAGGTCTCTAACCTTTGAACCATACATTTCGTCGATTTCGGCATACTTATGATACATGTCTACCGTTACAACCTTGTTTTAACCTTTCTTCTTCATATCAAGTCTATTTTGATTTGCACAAATAAACACATCTCTATCTACGTACCGAACCAAAACCACTTGTAAAATACCTAACATAGTTTGTATCACACTAGGATTTCTTGTTTTGTACCATCTAAAGATATTTCGTATCTTAAACACTTAATATTTGCTAACTTTGGATTTATGAGTACAACCAGCGCAACAAACCATATAGGAAGAAAAATCTGTCGTATCCGCGAACTGCGTGGTATGAAACAGGAGTTTTTGGCATTCGAATTGGGTGTAAGCCAACAAGCTGTATCCAATATGGAGCGTAGTCCTGAGATAGAAGTAAGTCTATTGGCTCAGGTAGCAGAAGCATTAGGTGTTACGCCTGAAGCCATTGAGAACTTTGATGAAGAAGCAGTGTTTAATATTATAAATAACACTTTTACAAGCCACGACACATCTACACTAAATGCAATAAATATACATCCGAACTTTAATCCGCTTGATAAACTCATCGAAGCATATGAAGAAAATAAAAGGCTCTACGAACGCCTTTTGGAAGCCGAAAAAGCTAAGGTGGAGTATTTAGAAAGGCTGCTAAAGAATAGATAATCCATTATCTAAAGCGATCTGATATCGAATGTTATTAGACGGAATAAATGATATAAATCAATGAAGTTTATGAAAACGCGGAGAATAAGCAGTTTATTCTCCGCGTTTTTTGCGGTAAATAACCCATATATTTACCACATATACTTTAGAGATCGATGAAAATTAATTGATAAACAATTTCAGCCTGATTAAAAAGTTCAGAAATGAATATTATTTCAAACTATCCAATCTACTATAGATCATTGCCTTAAAAGTTCGTTGGTGGCTCGACCAAGCGTCTGGCTTGAACAATATCTTAATGACATCGCTTTCATAATTATCGGTTATCTTGAGAATCAGTTGTTCAAGTGCGGATGGATCCGTACGATAATCAATCTGTACATTAGCTGCGATAGCACGCAAGAATCTTAGCTTATCGTGGGCATAAAGATATTTCCAAAATTTCAGTAGTACAGAAGGACGAACACGATAATCTATCACCTCAAGCATTTTTTTATAATTCTTTTCATATTCCAATATCCTGAAATACAGCTCATCATACCCTGCATATTCCATATTATTGCGAAGCATACTCAATGTCCTCGTCCTAAATTTCTTATTGAGCTCCTCATCGTTGGAATGATCCATGATAAAAATGAAATCAGCGATATTTGGATCACTTAAAAATTTTTCCATTTTAATATGGGCAAGCTTGCTAAAATCGCCAATATCAGCATATAAATCCTCTAAAATCTCCAAAAAAGGATCATTATAAGTTGAATTTACATTGCCAGCGATAACCCTGTTGCAATAATCAATCGCTTTGTTGGGATCATGATCTCTTATTGCTTCTATTAATTTCAAATTATACTTAGCTTCCCATTGGCGGGGTACAAAATAATCAGCACTGTTGTCAAACATATTATTCTCAAGCAATACATCTAAAAAAAAGCTATCGACAACTATGTCCATGCGATAGCCCCCTACTAAAAGGGATGCAATCATATCCTCTATTTTGGCAGCCAGAAATCGTTTTCGATCCGTCGAAGAGCTTTGATAGATCAGTATAAATAATTCCAACATCCCCCCCTGTGAGCTTTCATCCGCCCACATTTTATCCCAATACGCATTTGTCAATGTTACCCACTGTATGTCAGAATCAACATGAGCAATGATTCCAGCGATTTTCAAATTTCCGGTTTCAATAAACTTTCTAAAACGCGTACCGGTATAGAAAACGCTATATTCAAGATCTAAAACAGTATTATAGACTGCCGAAAACAAATCGATGATCTTCTCATTTCCAATATTCAAGGCTAAATACTCCCAAAAAGGCTCAAGAGCCTTTTCCCATAGCTGCGCAATCTTCTTTACTTCCGAAGCTTCGACTTTCTTGCGTTTCCCCACCACCGAGGCAACCGCATCTTTTAAAATCTTCGCAACATCTGTTTCTTGATATTCATGCTTATTTTTCCCAAATTTCAACAGAAACTGTAATTCAATATCTTTATTGGATTTGAAAAGTTCCAACAGCCAGGAGGCTAACACTTCCTGTTCCAAGGTCAATAATAACTGTTCACTTTCTTTAACTTTTTTTATTCTGCCTTCCTTTGTATTATTTTTCTTTATTGGGCTCTGCCTCTCCCCAGGTAAGAATTGCATTAAGATCGCTATTTGATGTAAACAATAGGCATCTTTACGCCCACAGTCGCAAGAATGACCGACAACAACATCTTTATCCAACTGGACATTAATATCATAAGATTCCTCCCCCTCATCTACATAAGCCACAAAATTTCCTTTTACTTCAACTTCTTCCAATTCACGAACGACGAGTTTTTTAGCTTGTGTAAGCTTAGTTTCACTCTGTTTAGCTAAGATCTGTGCTATTCTCATTTTGATTTCTATTTCTGCCCAACCAGTTATTGCTATCACCTGTCACCGACATACTATTGCTCATTCTAACCGTCTTAGTACGCGCATACTAATTTATATTCTCTTTCTCACATAGACATATAGGACAGTAAGCTTCTTAAAGTTTCGTCGCCCGTAACATTTCCCTTTTTCCAGGTGCACCGGGAGCCTTCTCAATAGAAAAGCCTAAAGATTTCATACTACGTTTAAGATTACCCGTAATCGCATAAGTCACAAAGACTCCCCCCGGTTTAACAAACTGCGCGACATGTGCTAATGCCGCATCGTTCCACATTTCGGGCTGATGTATGGCAGCAAAAGCATCAAAATATACGACGTCAAATTGTTTTTCTGTTTGAAAATCCATCAATAAAGTATGCGCAATAGTGAGTTGCAGGCGTTCAAGGACTTGAACTCCCTGCTGCAATGCTGATTCATAGTTATTCAGATAAGCTGACCAGACCGTTGGATCCACCGTCTCGTTATACCCTGTCTCGGCAATGGTCATCAGTGGCAAAGGAAAACCCTCAATTCCAACATAGTCTACCTGAAATGACCTGTCCCGAATGAAATCGGCTGTCTGAAGAAAATTAAGTCCGGTACCAAATCCAACTTCCAGGATAGCAACATCCAAAGCTCCTGTCTTTTGCACGTAATGATCCAAACCTGTTTTGATAAACACATGCTTACTTTCCTGTACCGCCCCATGTGTTGAATGATAACATTCGCCAATTTCGGCATTGTATAATGTCTTCGAGCCATCTCCGGTCGTTACAAAATTCATTTTTCTCATACTTGGTATTAAAAAATCTAAGGCCTTATATCCATCCCCGCAACCAGCCCCATCAAGAAGGTGTTCATAAACCTTAGGAGCCCATTGGACACAAGACGCCCCCATACTCCACCTCTCTTTCTGCAGCCGCGACAGTATGCTATCAGAATATTTGTTCAAAGATAAAAAGCCATTTCAAATAAACTCTGATTAATCTTTATCAAAGCGTAAAATGAAAATAATAGATAAAAAGATTATTTTAGCGCCTTAAATACGAAACAATCACTGAACCTAATGGCATACTCGGCAAAAACTTTTATACAGCACTATGGCAGCATCTTACTGTTGCTTCTTGGTATCAGTATCGGAAGTTTAATTGGCATCTTTTTTCCACATTTTGTGGATAACCTTAAACCAATTGGGGATATCTTTCTCAATCTGCTATTCGTCAGTGTTATACCCCTCGTCTTTTTCGCAATAGCTTCGTCTGTGGCCAATATTGAAGGTGACAGTGTGCTGGGCAGAATTATTGGCACAATGTCATTCGTATTTGTTCTGGGTATTGTCGTTGCAGGAGTATCGACCATATTCTTTCTCTACTTATTTCCAGTACAGGCCCCACTCGCCATCGAACAGGGAAACACTATCATGGATACAGCCGTTCATGACTCCTGGGGTGAAAAGATGGTTCGATTCCTGACTGTTAGTGAATTTTCCAGTCTCTTATCCCGGCAGAATATGCTTGCCTTTGTCATATTCTCATTTTTGGTAGGTATCGCCACACGCAGGTCTGGCAGCTCCGCTGATATATTCCGAAAATTCATCAATTCCGGAAATGCCGTCATGGGCAATTTACTGGTCATGGTCATGAAATTGGCTCCGATAGGTCTCGGCGCTTATTTTGCCTATCAAGTTGGTACCCTTGGCCCACAGCTCTTTGGCTTCTATGCCAAACCCATTGGCCTCTATTATCTCTTTGGGGTACTCTACTTCTTCGTGGTATTTAGTGTCTTTGCCTTTCTTGCATCTGGTCTCAAAGGTGTCAAACGCTATTGGAAAAACAATATTTTACCTTCGCTGACTGCCCTCAGCAGCTGCAGCAGTCTTGCGACCATGCCGGCCAACTTACTGGCAGCAAAACAAATTGGCATCCCCGATACGGTAGCCAGCGTCGTCATTCCTTTGGGCACGACCTTACATAAACATGGTTCAGCCATCGCCTGTATCTTTAAAATTTACATTGCGCTGCTGTTAAGTGGACAAGAGTTCTTTGAACCAAGCAATATAATCATGGCGGTCGGAATCACCTTGTTGGTCAGCATCGTTGCCGGCGGTATTCCAAACGGGGGATATATCGGTGAGATGCTCATCATATCGGTTTATCAAATGCCGACTGAGGTGATTCCTTCAATTATGATCATTGCGACATTAGTAGATCCGTTAGCGACGATGCTCAACGCGACCGGCGATACGGTCGCTGCAATGCTCACTACCCGCTTCATAGGACAAAAACTGGCAGACCCAGTCCCAGCAAATCAGGTTTAAAGCCTAACATGCAAGTTATTCAGCTTAAGTTCAATCAATCAGAGCTATAATAGTGGAAATTGGTTTTTGTCTAACATATTAAAAGCGGTAAGCAAAGAATAACTGTCCGTATTGATGTCTATGGAAGACAGACTTAAGCTCCTTGGAATTGAAAATGTAATTAATGCCGTAATTAACCTTATGGTCAGACCAGTTGAATCCTACGCGATGAGTAAGCATCCACGGTTCAATCTGATATAATTCACCGATCGGATCATCTTTCCCCAATCCCCCCTGTATAGTGGAATTATAAAAAACCCGTGTCAAACTAGGCTGATAGACAAAGTACCATTCCTTCTCGTTGTTACTTCTGGCCTGCGTTAGATGTCCACGGGTAAAGGTCGATGCATGGTACGATTTGAGTTTACCTGCACGTATCGGAATTCCTGCCTCGATGTTGGTATTGTTCATGCCCAGCACGCCTCTTCCCATTACGCCAAGATCAAAGGACTGCGAACCATTCCGGTAAATTCCTTTGAGATACTTCGCCTGCATATCCACACCAAATGCATTGTGCAGCTCCGTTTCCCAACCTGTTGCCTTATACAGTCCAAAAAGGTGGTGAATAAACTTCTGTGCTTCTTCACCATATGATCTGGAGCCAATTTGCCCAAATTCCACCTTTAGTTCCACAACTTGATCCGCCTTTAAAAACCGGGTTGCACCTGCGCTCAAATAAAGGTAACCTGCAAAAGGTCGGTCATATGTCCTATTTTGCCGACGATAGTCCACTATGCTAATGCCGTTATAGATTCGTTGTCCAATTTCAAAGTCCAAAACAGTATTGGAGGTCTCCACGTCGCTCCTGGGTTGTATTGCCACACGATAATTGACATTGATACCATTCGTATAATACCTATCTTGGCCCACCAAGAGGTAAACATCATTATCATTTTGGATAGAAAGTTCGTGATTACGGAATTTCACCTGCCCAAACACAAGAAAACACCAAGATAATAGGGACAATAGGAGCCCTAAGGATCGCAAACCAACACTCATATTAACAGGCAATTGTAAAATTCATGCGAAATCATCAGAAACAAAAAAGCAAATCTTACCTCAAATTATTGAAAAGCATTGGAATACGTCATATTTTTCAAACTAATTTAAGCTATTTAGAATAGATATAAATAATATGGAAAAGTTGCATTATTCCTTTCTTAGCGAATCTATTTGTAATTTTGCATTCGATTAGGTGTCAAATGTAAGAAATTCGGGATTTTTATAAGAAGTGATCTAAATATTTTACCTAGTAAACATCATCACCACAACAAAAAAACTGAGTGAAACGATTTATGTTTTCGATATAATCAAGCACTTATAAATAAGTAAATACAATGAAAAAAAGTTCAATTATTCTAATCGCTATCATCGCTGTCGCCATTGCCATGATACTTGTTATCTACACCGATTCAAGTACGTATTCGACATTTACCGAAGCTAAAGAAAAGAAAACCGAACTGTATGTCGTAGGTCAATTAAATAAGGAAAAAGCGCTTCACTATGATCCTAAGACCGACGCCAACAAATTCTCGTTTTTCATGTTCGACAATGATGGCACAGAGTGTGAAGTGATTTTTAAGGGCGCCAAACCTCAGGATATTGAACGTTCAGAGCAAATTGTATTGACCGGTAAAATGGATGGAAATGTGTTTAGGGCGAGTAAGATCTTAATGAAATGTCCGTCAAAATATAACGATAAATCAGTCGTTACCGAGATCAATGCGACTGCTTTCAATAATTAATTTGTAAAATCAATTTTCAATGGACGTTAATTACGTTGGTGAGCACCTGCTACCCGGGCAGATCGGACAGTTCTTTATTGTTCTTTCTTTTGGTGCCGCACTTTTATCTTGTATCGCCTATTTTTTCGCGACTAACACTCCTGAAGAGACTTCATGGAAAAAAATTGCTCGCATTGCATTCTGGGTGAATGCTGTGTCAGTCGTAGCTGTCGGCGCAACTTTATTTTATATTATTTACAATCACTATTTTGAATATAATTACGCTTTTGCACACTCTTCGAAAGACTTACCGACCTATTATATCATTTCCAGTTTCTGGGAAGGGCAGGAAGGAAGCTTTTGGCTATGGACATTCTGGCAAACCGTATTAGGCGCAATATTATTATTCAAAGCCAAAAGCTGGGAAACGTCCGTTATGACCTTTGTGATGTTGTGTCAAGCATTTTTAGCCTCGATGATCATAGGGATTGAGTTACTGGGTTTACGCATCGGAAGCTCTCCATTTATCCTCCTGCGTGATGCAATGGATTTCCCTATCCTAAAGGAAGCAAACTATTTGTCGCTACTTAAAGACGGCAATGGTCTAAACCCTTTATTGCAGAACTACTGGATGGTGATTCATCCGCCGACACTGTTTCTTGGCTTTGCGTCTATGATTGTTCCTTTTGCTTATGCAACGGGCGCTCTTTGGACCAAACGCTACAAGGAATGGATCAACGCTGCACTTCCTTGGGCACTATTTGCTGTTATGATTTTAGGAGCTGGTATTATCATGGGTTCATTCTGGGCGTACGAAGCACTTAATTTTGGCGGCTTTTGGGCATGGGATCCCGTAGAAAATGCTTCCATTATTCCATGGTTTACGTTGATCGCAGCAGTACACGTCATGGTCGCTTACAAAAATTCTGGCCATTCCTACTTTACCGCTACTTTTTTAGCGATGATCAGCTTTGTGCTGGTGATTTATGCCTCTTACCTGACGCGAAGTGGTGTTCTCGGGGAAACTTCAGTGCACTCTTTTACTGATTTGGGAATGAGCGGACAACTGATCTTGTTCAACGTCGTATTTTTAGTTATTATGGTGGTATTTCTGACAATTAAAAAGAAAGAAATGCCCATCACAGAAAAGGATGAAGATATCTACTCCAGAGAATTCTGGATGTTTATCGGCGCTTTGGTATTGACTGTCGCCTGTGCACAGATTATCGCTTCAACATCAATTCCGGTATTTAACAAAATCTTTGGTACCAAAGTAGCCCCACCTTTAGATCCGATACAACATTATAACAAATGGCAATCAGGCTTTGCTGTTATCGTCATGATCTTAACCGGATTTACGCAATTTTTAAAATATAAGCGTACCGACAGCCGAAAGTTTTTGGCGTCTACAGTAGCATCGTTCGTGGTATCTCTTCTCTTAACTGCCGCAGTTGTTTATTTGACGAAGACCTATACCAACCTGATCTATATTTTAATCACCTTCGCAAGTATTTTCTGTATTTTGGCGAATATCCGCATATTGGGAGATGCTGTTAAAGGTAAATGGAAACTTGCGGGCTCTTCCGTAGCCCATATTGGTTTCGGACTCTTACTGATCGGTGCCATGGTCGCTGCAGCAACCAATGAGGTCATCTCTGTTAACAATACAGGATACATCGCTGTATCAGGCTTTGACAAAGTGGAGAAACCCGGCGAAAATTTATTCTTAACCGAGGGTGAACCTGTACAGATGGGGGAATACAAAATCACCTATATCGGTGACAGCATCGTTGCTCCAAATACGTTTTATAAGATAAAATATGAACGAATTGACGAAGAAACAGGAAAAGTAAAGGAGCAATTTGTTCTGCAACCTTTTGCTCAAAACAATGCAAAAATGGGTGGTTTGATTGGCACACCAGCGACCAAACATTATATTACACATGATGTCTATACATTGATTACTGCTGCTGCAGCTGAAAGTCAGGCTACACATGCGAAAGTTTCGGCAGAAGAGAAAACTGGTTTTGAAGACTACGAGGAGCCAGCCACATATCAAGTAAACATCGGCGATACGCTACGCTATCGTAATGGCTATTATGTCATTGAAGGCCTAAACAAAGAAGCTCACCTAGAGAAAATTCCAAAGGGTCCCGGTGATGTTATGGTTGGATTGAAAATAAAGGTATTTTCCGCTGACAACAAACAATATGAGGTACAACCTATCTACCTCATTAAGGATGGTGGGGTTTATGACTTCAATAAAGATGTCAATGAACAAGGACTTAAATTTAGATTTACGGGTATTAAGCCCGACAAAGATAAACTGGAAATTATGGTTTATCAAAAACCCCTTCCAGAAAAAAAATGGGTCGTATTTAAAGCCATTAAATTCCCCTACATCAACTTTTTCTGGTGTGGCACAATTGTCATGACAATCGGTTTTATCATGTCCATTGTGAGAAGGAACAAAGAGGAAAAACGAAAAGCATTGAAATAATGAACATAGTGATCTTAGGGAGCGGAAATGCAGCCACACATTTCGCACGACAGTTTCAAAAAATAGGACAGCAAGTCGTTCAGATCTATAGTAAAACAAAGGCCAATGCAAACGCATTGGCCTTTGATCTTCATTGCGCGGCAATTGACCAGCTGTCTGAACTTGACTTAAATGCCGATCTTTACCTTATTGCGGTTGCGGATAAAGCTATCATACCGATAGTAGAAGCACTGCCCCCAAATTTAAAAGGAATTGTTATCCACTGTTCAGGCGCAACAGATCTGGCCGTACTCAATAGATTTAAGAACGCCGGCGTCATCTATCCACCACAGTCTTTATCTAAAGATAAAGCAGTCGATTTTTCCACCGTTCCGCTTTGTGTTGAAGGTAATACGGATAACAATAGCGCAATGCTACTCCAGCTCGCACGCAACTTAAGCCCGCACAGCTTATATTGTACTTCACACCAGCGTTTAGCTATTCATCTTGCTTCGGTCTTGGTCAATAATTTTTCGAACATCCTCTATCAGATGGCGTATGAGCTTCTCACCGAAAACAACTTATCATTTGATCTGATCAAACCAATCATCCGGGAGACGGCAGAAAAAGCTCAAAATCATATTCCGATAACAGTTCAGACAGGACCAGCCATCCGACAAGACAGCAAAACAATGCAAAAACATTTGCAATTTATTAGCAATAAACCAGATTTACAGCAAATCTATCAACTTTTATCGCAGGAGATTACTAAAAGAAAATAGTTTGTTAGAAACGGTTATAAACTTGTCAAAACTTACTGTAAACGAGTGAACATAGCTATTTACTTAGGGAACTTTAGTACATTTGCTTCGTCCAAAAGCGTGTTTTGGAATGCTAATTGAGTACTATAATAATCAGTTGGGCTAAAATTAAAAATAGCGAATCAAAAATAAATAATCGTATTTTCTATGGAAGTTAGAAAACTCATTCTTTCAATAATGATAGTGATTAATTTAATCATCTTATCATTTGGATTTATATTTACATCAAGCTGGTTTTGGCTGCTTATCATCCCATTTCCACTGCTATTGATAGCATTATATCACAGTTTCCAAACTAAACATGCCATTCTGCGCAATTATCCTTTGGTTGGATATTTCCGTTATGTTTTTGAATCTATTCGTCCTGAATTGAGACAGTATTTTTGGGAATCAGATATGGATGGACGTCCTTTTAACAGAAGACAGCGTTCGATCGTATACCAGCGTGCAAAAAACCAACGTGAAACTGTCGCATTTGGTATGCAGACTGATCCGCAAGCTGTCGGGAATGAATGGGCAGCGCACTCTGTGTTCCCTTGTCATATCGAAAATCACGACCTGCGTACTACGATTGGAAACTCCGCTTGTAAAAAGCCTTATAGTTTAAGTGTGTTCAACATTTCAGCAATGAGTTACGGTGCCTTAAGCAAAACCGCAATAACTGCCTTAAACAAAGGGGCTGCACTTCAAAACTTTGCGCACAACACGGGTGAAGGGGGTATTAGTGACTATCATAACAATGGCGGTGATTTAATTTGGCAGGTTGGTACAGGTTATTTTGGGTGCCGCAATAAAGAGGGAAAATTTGATGCCGAACTTTTCAGAGAAAAGTCACACCGTGAAAACGTGAAGATGATTGAGTTAAAACTCTCACAAGGTGCTAAACCAGGTCACGGGGGTATCCTTCCAGCAGCAAAAAATACACCGGAAGTTGCTGCCATTCGTCACGTTATTCCGGGAACAGATGTCATGTCACCTCCAGCACATAGTGCATTCTCTTCGCCAACAGAAATGATGCATTTCATACAACATATGCGTGAATTGTCGGATGGAAAACCCATCGGTTTTAAGATCTGTATCGGAGACAAACATGAGTTTATGGATATCTGTCATGCGATGCAAAACACACAGATTTTTCCAGATTTTATTTCTGTAGATGGATCGGAAGGTGGTACGGGAGCCGCGCCACTTGAATTTACGGACAATTTAGGTATGCCGCTCTATGATGCACTGGCATTTGTCACAAAAACCTTAATTTCCTTCGGCCTAAAAAAACACATCAAAGTCATCGTATCCAGTCGTATCGTCACCGGGTTTGACATTTTAAAAGTTATCGCCCTAGGAGCAGATGCATGTTATAGCGCGCGGGGTATGATGTTCGCTTTGGGTTGCATCCAGGCACTTAAATGTAATGAAGACGTTTGCCCAGTTGGGGTGGCGACACAACAACCACACCTCTACAAAGGACTAGACGTGAATGATAAATATGTGCGCGTCGCGCAGTTCCATCGTAACACTTTACGTGCTACTGTCGAAATTATGGAAGCTTGTGGATTCAAAACACTTTCTGATGTATCGGCAGATAAATTTTATCGTAAAGTAGATGCGATACGGACATTGAGCTTTCAAGAAATTTATTTCGGAAATGAAGGTAAATTGGTCAACAGCCGCACAGATTTCGAAAGTAAGCTATTCGAAGATTAAGCGGCATTTTTTAAATAAAACAGCAAGTCCCCTATGTAAAATCAGCATAGGGGACTTTTTTATAGCTTGCTTACTTCAGGAATATGCCGAACATAAATAATTATTCTAGATTAAAGAGTACACGATGTAAAATCGTATTTGAGACAGCAATCTGATCATCGTTCAACCCCTCCAAGGCCTGTTCAATTGTATTTCTAGCTTGCTTCATGCCCTCATCCTTCATCTTTCTTCCCGTTTTTGTCAAATAGATCAGATTAGACCGTCTATCGTTTTTATCGTTCACGCGAATAACCAGATTGACCCGTTCCAAATTATTTATTAGCCGAGTCACGCTCGGCTTGTCCCGAAATGTACGAATAGCTAACTCCTGCTGGGTAAGCCCCTCCTCTACCCAAAGGTTATACATGATACTCCATTGTTCAGAAGTAATGCTTAAACCGGCCTCCCGGAGATTACGCTGTAACCTTCGCATAACTGCAATGGAATATTTACCCGTTAGGAAATTATAAAAATACTCTTGTGATACTAAATCTTGGTGCAACATATAATAATGGTTATGGTTGTTTACGCAACTTATTATAGCAATAAAATGCTGTTTTTCATATGATGTAAAAAAAAGCTAAACGTATTGTGGCTAATAGTTAGCCTAAATTACACTTTAGCGTAGCATCTACAAACAAAATTTATCAACATGTCATCAGTAGATGTTGATAAATCATCAAAATTTGATTTTTTGACACACTGAATTTAGCAAATAAAAAGTATACGACCAAAATTATTACTTGCAATTATACCTAATTAAAAAGGAGTTAGCTGATCGTAAAGGAATCAGAGTCTTTCAAGAAAGGGAATTTTTCACGGGCTTCCAATAAGTCATTGGGATTTAAGGTAAATGTATATAAGTCTTCATCTTCCGGTTTGTAATATACGACATCCCCTAGCGGAGATATACACATCGAACCGCCAGAATAATAAACGTCATTACCATCGTGCCCAACCCGGTTCACACCAACGACATAGGCTTGATTTTCTATCGCGCGTGCTGGAATAAGGGCTCTCCAATGCGCAGATCGCTTGTCAGGCCAACTGGCGGTATATACTAAAATATCGTATGCACTATTTTGATTTTTAGACCAAACAGGGAATCTAAGATCATAACAAATCATTGGACAAATTTTCCAGCCTTTGATATCTACTAAAATGCGTTCATTGCCAGGTTCGAAGTATTCATTTTCTTTTGATAATCCAAAGAGATGGCGTTTGTCATATTTTACATATTTGCCATCAGGAAACATCCACACAAAACGATTATAATATTTCCCACCGTCTTCAATGATCAAAGAACCGGCGACAACACAATTAAGCGAACTAGCCATCTCAAATAGCCATCTTGTAGTAGGTCCATTTGCGGGTTCCGCACATTTCTTAACATTATTTGTGAAGCCTGTATTAAACATCTCAGGAAGAATAATAACATCCGTTTTTTCGCGCAATGCGGAAAGTCTCAACGCGAGATTATTTAGATTCTTCTCTATATTTTCCCAAAATAGGTATGCTTGAAATACGGTGATCTTTAAAGGCTCCATGAACGTAATCTAAAAATTTACTTAATTATTTTATAATAAAATAACCATTTAACGGCAAGATACAAATTTTAAAAGAAATAATACTTATTGCTGCCGTACCAAAAGGTTATTTGCTAACACTAATAACGGTTCCTTGCGATGATTTGGTACATTTAAAGCTTCCATTTTTTCGAAAGCCCGCTGTGTATAGCTATCCTTAAGTTTGTCCGCAGCAGCTTTAATTTCATATTTTCCATACAATGCAAGCATATCGTCTATCTTTGATGGAGTATCCTCAGCAGGAGCTTCCAACAAATTCTTTAAAATGGGCTTATCTTCGTTCGAAATCACCGCCATCAACTTCACCAATAAAAACGTCTTTTTATTGATCAGAATATCACCACCAACGATCTTTCCAAAGGTTTCCGGATCGCCGTAAGCATCCAAAATATCATCTTGTAACTGGAATGCTAAACCCACATTCTCACCAAAATCGTAAATCAGTTGCTGTTGCTGTTCATCTGCTCCCGACAAAATAGCGCCCAATTGCAATGCTCCGCCCAATAATACCGAAGTCTTCAAGCGGATCATTTCCAGATATTCAGCCATCGACAGCGAACTCCGACTTTCGTAATCCATATCCAATTGTTGGCCCTCACATACCTCCATGGCAACTTTACTTAAAATTTTCAACGTTGCTGGTAGATAAACCGGATTACATTTTGATATTTCCTCATAGGCTTTAACCAACAATCCGTCACCAGATAATATGGCAATATTAGCGTCCCATTTCTCGTGGACTGTCGTTTTACCTCTTCTTAAGGGTGCCTTATCCATCAGATCATCGTGGATTAGCGAAAAGTTGTGAAAAAACTCAACTGCTTTGGCAGCGGGTATAATATCGGTCATGTCGTGCATACCGAATAATTCGGCCGCCATCAAGGTCAGTACAGGTCGAACCCGCTTCCCTCCCAAAGTCAAAATATACCGTATTGGATCATATAAATTGGATGGTGTTTCAGGAAATTTACTTGTCTCTATCGCCTCCATCACGAGTTGTTGTAAATGTTGCATATATCTTTACGATCGAATCTTGCGAATATAGCAATAATCGGATAGAAATGGCAATTTTGTCCCTTTAAAGGAAGTCGCCCCAAAATTGTACATTTGTACAAGTATTTTATTATGCGCATACTGATTATCCATACATTTTACCAAGATCCTGGCGGTGAAGATACTGTGTTTCAGCAGGAAGCTTCCCTCCTTACTCAGGATCATGAAGTCCTCACGATCACTTTCCAAAATAAAAAGGGATGGAGGGGAGCCCTACAGACGGTGGGATCCTTTTGGAATATTTTCGCTGCGCAACGTGTCAAGGAAAAAATAAATACGTTTAAGCCAGATATCGTTCACATACATAACATACATTATGCAGCTGGTCCAGTCGTCGTACGTACCATCGCCAAACTCGGAATCCCACAGGTCATGACGCTCCATAACTTCCGGCTGTTATGCCCATCAGCCACCCTCTATCATCACAACCATCTCTTTTTGGACTCAATCCATGAGAACTTCCCTTGGACTGCCGTGCGACAAAAAGCATTCAATAACTCTACGGTAAAAACATTTATCCTAGCTCTGAATTATTGGGTTCACCGTAGAATTGGGACCTGGAAAAAAGTAAATCGATACATCACTTTAAGCTCTTTTGCAAAAGAGATATTTGTTAAATCTACGCTAAACCTTTTACCTCACCTATTCGCTGTTAAACCAAACTTTGTCTTTCCTACTACAGTAGCTCGCAAAGTTACCACTCCCTACTTCATTTACGTCGGTCGCCTTTCAGAAGAAAAAGGTATATTAAATCTGATAGATGCTTTTATCGGTTCAGATTTTAAACTACAGATCATTGGCGGGGGACCGCTCGAAGAGGTAGTAAACAGACGCGTCAAGGGTCAGCCTAATATTTCCTACCTTGGCTTTAAAAAGAGAGATGAAATCTTGCCCTTGGTAGCAGATGCACAAGCATTGCTGGTTCCTTCCATTTGTTTCGAGGGCATGCCGATTACAATTCTTGAAGCTTACTCTGTAGGCACAGCCGTACTCTGCTCCAATATTGGCCCACTCCCTGAATTGATTGCTACTGGCAAAACAGGGCTGACATTCGATCCCCACAATAAAAATGACATCATCCGAGCGTTGACCGCATGGAGTACAAAAATGAAAGATGAAAAAGATGAGATAACAAAGACCTGTAGTTCTTACTATTTTAGTAATTTTACGCCTGAACTAAATAAAGAAAAATTATTGGCGATCTATCAGGACGCTATTCACGATAAAAATCAGAATAAATGAGTATCATCGTATTAGATAAACTTGGTTTAGCACCGCAGATACAGACTGTACTGGAATCGATTTATGATCCTGAACTCAAACCTGCAAATATTGTAGATTTGGGGCTTGTATATGAAATCATTACGAAGGAAGAAGGCATTGCAAAGATTGTGATGACACTTACTGCTCCAGGCTGTCCGGTGGCAGGCGAAATTATGAATGAAGTTCAAGAAAAAGTTGCTGCCATAGCAGGCATCAAAGAAGCATTGGTAGAATTGACATTTGATCCGCCTTGGACCAAAGACATGATGTCGGAAGAAGCAAAGCTAGAATTGGGATTTTTGTAACGCCTAAATCCTCTGATTATTTTCTAGATCACTTAGCTTCTTTAAGGGCTTGGCACTATTGGGATCTGCTCCAAAAAGTGTTTTCCACAGCTTTCGAGACTCTTTGGTCAATAGAGGCGATACGATTGAAAGAATAAGTACATAAACAACCACAAAGGATTGAATAACCGGCAATAAGGCCCCCGCTTTGCCAATATTTGCCATGATAATAGAAAACTCTCCACGCGCAGACAAGGTGAAGCCGATATCAAAAGAAGTTTTAGGCTTCATGCCCGAAAATTTAGCCGCAAAATATCCTGATGCAAGATTACCCAGCATGGTGACCAATGCTGCGATCGAAGCCCAAAAAACGGCACCCCCTAGCGACATGATATCAATGGACAATCCGAAACTAAAGAAAAACATCGCCCCAAAAAAATCTTTATAGGGCAGTACCATGGATTCAATTTTTTTAATGTATTGAGAATCTGCAAGCACCAATCCAGCCATCAATGCACCAATAGCCTCTGCAACGTGTATCGTTTCGGAAAATCCCGCCACAATAAAAAGCAGTGCAAAGATGATCAATATAAATAATTCGGAGGTTTTCTCCTTCAATAACCGATCAATTGCAGGCACCAACTTTCTGCCTAAAATCAAAAACGCCAATATAAACCCTAAAGCCAATAAAGAAGTTCCGGCCACTGTCCAAAAAGAGCTGCTCCCCGTAAGAATCAAGCCTGAAAGAAAGGAGATATGCATCGCTATAAACAGATCATCGAACATAATCATACCCATAATGACCTCAGTCTCGGGGTTGGCAGTACGTTTGAGATCAGTCAGAACTTTTGCAACAATAGCTGTCGAGGAACTTGTCATAATACCGCAAAGCACCATCATTTCCTTAAATGGCATGTCCATCAACCAACCGATCAATAGCCCTGATGTAAAGTTCAATAAAACATAAATGGTTCCCCCTGTCACAATGGCTTTGCCAGACTTAACAAGCCGATTGACTGAAAACTCAAGACCAAGATAGAACAGCAGGAACAGTACCCCCAAACGGCCCATGAAATCGATAAAGGGCTTGCTTTCTGTAAAAGTTAAATCCACCATGCCAATCTGTGGGGCGTGCTGTCCCAACACCATTCCTATAATGATGAAAAAAGGGATAACAGAAAACTTAAGCTTATTGGCAATTAGGCCAACAATGGCAACGAGTCCTACAGCGATTCCAATTTCCAGAATTAAGGTATGTGATAGCATAAATTACAGTAAAATTTCCTTTAAAAGTTTAATATTATTCTTTTTCCCCGCGATAACCAGTGTCGTACCTGGGCTAATCAAATAAGATGGTCCTGGATTAATAACCGTATCATCATCCCGTATACCAGCAATAATCGATGCGCCGGTGCGTTGACGGACTTCCAACTCCCCAATTGTCTTTCCTGCACCTTCATTTTTGCCCTCTACTTTGTACCATTCAATGCGCAAATCGTCCAGAGCAACTTCAATCGTCTCCAAAGCCTTCGGCTTATAGGACAATCCACCGATAATTCCCGCAATCTGACGGGACTCATCGTCATTAAGTGTCATCACACAACGTGATTCATGCTCCTCGTCATCATAGCGATAAAGTTCCCGTCTGCCATCGTCATGGATAACAACAACCATGTTATCTCCCGCATCGGTTTCAATTTGAAATTTTTTCCCAATTCCAATCAGATCGGACTCTCTTACAATAGACATAATCTTCTTTTTAAAATATATACCAATAATAAAAAAACCTTCATAATTTTGTATAAACGAACTTTATGAAAGCAGACTGAAGATGTTTTCAGCCAATAAAAACAAAGACTTACAGAAAAGACAGCATCAGTACTTAGCTACTAAATACAAATTTAGCCAAAAATTCAGTCTTAAACGAATCCGTCAATAGCTAATAGGGTGGCTTCGCGAGGTGCAAATTACCCTAAGATAACAAAAAAGAACAGAGGAAACAAATCCTCTCTCCTATCCCATGGTATGCGCGAGCCCAATAAACCCGTTTTTTTTATTCCTGCAAGGAAGCATCAATCAACCGATAAGTGCCATCTTCCCGAAGCTGACTACGGCCAATGGTTATATTTTTTGAATGATAAAATAAAAAAATCCAGCCTGCTGGCGCGCCTTCTGCCCAATACTCCTGACGCAAGGCTTTGGAGCGCCGGCCGTCAAAATCATATTTTGCCACATAGTTATGGAAAATCTCTTCAGGCTCGGGCAATACATCTCCACCAAAGAAGTAATGCTGACCACCTGTTCGAATATGAAATGCCTGATGATGTTCGGTATGTCCGCCATTGAGCGCATAGCTGATTTCATCATTTATTTTTCCTTCACCTTCCACCAATATCAAATTACCGCTGCGTTGAATCACATCAAAAATCTCTGTCCGGTATGAACTGGAAATTCCCGAGTAGGCATCTTCCCATTCACCACGCTGTACAATATATTCGGCCTCAGGAAATGCTATCCGACCCGTTCCACTTTCAAATGTCACCATACCACCGGCATGATCTTTATGCAGATGGGACATCAATACATATTTTACATCATCAGGCCGATATCCTAATTTATAGATGTTATCATACAGCTGTAAATGCCCATTTTCATCCGTATAACCAAGACCAGTATCACAAAGTACTAGCCCGCCATCGGTTTGGATCAAGAAAGGATGAACATCGATAAACATAGCGCCCGGACGGTCCTGAGGGGCATCTATCGAAGGGTCGAAAGGAACAAATTTTCTGCTTTTATCTACCGAAAAAGAACCTTCGTATAAAGAATAAGCCTGTACCATATTTAAAACATTGGGAATATGCACGTTAAGCAACAGCGAATCAATACCCGGTTTAGGAATTAGGTAAGTCCAGCCTTAAAACGTATATTTACACTTAAAATATTGTGCAAAGATATGCAAAAAAGGTGGGTACTAAAATCTAAAACTGATGTCAAAATAACCAACAAACTGCGCGAGGAATTAAACATCAACACTGTATTGGCAGAGTTGCTCGTGAGCAGAGGAGTGGAGACTTTCGACGACTCAAAACAGTTTTTTAGACCTCAATTATCGAACTTGCACGATCCATTTTTGATGCGGGACATGGAGAAAGCCATCAACCGGATCATTCAAGCCATTGGCAACAAAGAAAAAATACTTATTTATGGAGACTATGATGTGGACGGTACAACTGCGGTAGCCGTTGTTTATAGTTTCTTCAGGGAATTCCATAGCCAGCTCGAGTTTTACATTCCAGACCGCTATGCCGAAGGCTATGGCATCTCGACACAAGGAATAGACTACGCCGCCGCTAACGGTTTCAGCTTAATTATTGCATTAGACTGCGGTATCAAGGCAATCGATAAAATTGATTACGCAAACAGCAAGGGGATTGATTTTATCATTGGCGATCACCACCTTCCAGGGGAAGAGCTTCCTAAAGCTTATGCTGTATTGGATCCTAAGCGTATTGACTGTGAATATCCTTATAAAGAACTTTCAGGATGTGGAATCGGCTTTAAGATTATTCAGGCTTTTATATTGACCAATGGAATGGATATCAATGCCTGCTATCAGTTTTTGGATCTCGTCGCTGTAAGTATCGCTTCGGACATAGTTCCTATTACCGGTGAAAACAGAATACTCAGCCACTTTGGCCTTATTAAACTTAATACGAATCCCTGCGTCGGATTAAAAGCACTGATTGACTTATCCAATAACCGAACGAAGATCTTTACCGTTAATGACATCGTGTTCCAGATTGGCCCACGAATAAATGCCGCGGGCAGAATAGATCATGCCAAGGACGCTGTCAAACTATTAATTTCAAAGTCGCTACAGGAAGCAAAAGATTTCAGTTCGAGCATTGATGATCAAAACAATGTGCGGAAAGACTTTGATCTTAGAATCACAGAAGAAGCGTTGGCTCTCATTGAAGATAACGCTCTACTTAAAAGCCGAAAATCCACCGTACTGTATAAAGCCGACTGGCACAAAGGCGTCATTGGGATTGTCGCTTCCCGTCTGACCGAAAAATATTACCGACCGACAATAATATTGACCGAAACAAATGGTCATATCGCCGGTTCCTGCCGCTCGGTATTGGGTTTTGATTTATATGAAGCGTTAAGCGAATGCGCCGATCTATTGGAACAATTCGGCGGACATAAATATGCTGCCGGACTAACCATGTCCGTAGAGAATGTCACACTCTTCCAAGATCGTTTTGAAGAAGTCGTATCACGACGTATCAGTCCAGAAATGCTGACGCAAGAAATTTTGATCGATGCCAAGTTAGCACTGAAAGATATCGACGCTAAGTTTTTCCGTATTCTTCAGCAATTTGAACCATTCGGTCCCCAAAACGAATCCCCTATTTTCCTCAGTAAAAAGGTAAATGCAGTAGGGCAAGCCTTTATAGTAGGCACCAATCATCTCAAGATGACCATTATTCAGGAAGACTCTCCAGCATTTGACTGCATTGGTTTTGGATTGGCAGAACATATCACGCATATCAATTCTGGACAAAGTTTCGACATCTGCTACAGCATCGAAGAGAATGTATGGCGCAACAAAAAGAACTTACAGCTAAACATCAAAGGGATTAAGTATTAGTATTGCAATAGTAAGAAGATATTAAATATATTTACACAACAATAGATATTCCACGAAGATGATTTTAAAGGCAGAACATCTTATCAAAAAGTATAAACAGCGCACCGTTGTCAACGATGTGTCTTTCTTTGTAGAGCAAGGAGAGATCGTCGGGTTATTGGGCCCGAATGGAGCTGGCAAAACGACCTCTTTCTATATGATCGTTGGTCTTATTAAGCCCAATGAAGGGAAAGTATTTCTCGACGATCAAGAGATTACGCAAGATGCGATGTACCAACGCGCTCAACGTGGGATAGGTTATCTCGCTCAGGAAGCTTCGGTGTTCCGGAAACTTTCTGTAGAAAACAACATCTTGGCAGTATTAGAAATACACTATCCGAATAAAGAAGAACGTTTGGCAAAACTGGAAGAACTACTCACAGAATTCAGCCTACACCGTGTCCGTAAAAACAGGGGTGATTTGTTATCTGGTGGTGAGCGTCGACGTACCGAAATTGCGCGAGCATTAGCGGCAAATCCATCCTTTATTCTTTTGGATGAACCTTTTGCGGGGGTCGACCCAATCGCCGTGGAAGAAATTCAGACGATCGTGGCCAAACTCAAAACACGTAATATCGGCATCTTAATTACCGATCACAACGTGCAGGAAACATTATCAATCACCGATAGGGCCTATCTCCTTACCGAAGGAAAGATTATGCTAACGGGTACACCTGAGGAGATTGCTGATAATGAGCTTGCCCGTAAATTTTATCTTGGTCGACATTTTGAGTTAAGAAGGAAAAAATTTTAAAAATTAAAGACAAACCTCCCCTATGGCCTTATTAAATTCCATTTTTACTTGGTTCATGAAAAAAAGAATTCACCAGATTGAACTTTTCATGAAATATCCGCACGATGTGCAAGAAGAATGGTTTCAAAGTTTAATTGCCACTGCGGAAGCAACAGAATGGGGGAAAAAATACGATTACACAAGTATATTAACGCCCGAAATTTTCAAAGAACGTGTCCCTATACAGGACTACGACGATATTAAGGGATATGTTGATCGTATGATCAAGGGTGAGCAAAATATTCTGTGGCCATCCGACATCAAATGGTTTGCTAAGTCTTCTGGCACTACCTCAGATCGAAGTAAATTTATTCCCGTTAGTGAAGAAGCGCTCGAAGAATGCCACTTCCAGGGGGGGAAGGATATGTTGACAATCTATTGCCATAATAGGCCCGAAAACCGTGTATTTACAGGAAAGTCGGTGGTTATCGGTGGTTCTTCGCAAATAAACAATTTTAGTCCAGATTCCTATTATGGTGATCTTTCGTCGATTCTTATTCGGAATCTGCCTTTTTGGGCCGAATTTAAACGGACACCAAATATGGAAGTGACTTTAAACCCAAACTTTGAAGAAAAAATTGAGCAAATTGCTCAAATCACGCTTAAAGAGAACGTAACGAGCCTAGCAGGTGTACCCACTTGGAATATTGTTATGGCCAAGCGTATTCTTGAAATTACAGGTAAAGACAACCTACTGGAGATATGGCCAAATCTTGAATTTTATGGGCATGGGGGCGTTAGCTTCAAACCTTACCGTGAACAATTCCAAAAATTGATTCCTTCAGAAAACATGTATTATCTGGAGAATTATAATGCTTCAGAAGGCTATTTTGGTTTACAAGACCAATCTGATTCAGAAGATCTCCTACTCATGTTGGATTATGGTATTTATTACGAGTTTTTACCTACAGAGCGAATGCAGGAAGAAAACCCGCCAACGCTACGCTTAGATCAGGTTGAGCTGGGTAAAAATTATGCGTTGATCATCTCGACCAATGCAGGTCTATGGCGTTATAAAATCGGGGATACCATAAAATTTACATCACTATCCCCTTATCGTTTTCAGATCTCCGGACGCACCAAACAATACATTAATACTTTTGGGGAAGAAGTTATCGTCGATAATGCTGAACAGGCGCTGGCCGAAGCGAGCAAACTCACGCAAGCACGAATAAAAGATTATACAGCAGGACCAGTATATTTTAAAGATGCCCAAGCTGGCGCACATGAATGGGTGATCGAATTTGAACAGCAGCCCAATGATTTTAAGCGTTTCTGTGAGATATTAGATGCAAAATTACGTGAAATTAATTCGGATTATGACGCCAAGCGTTTTAAAGATATGGCTCTCCGACAGCCCATCGTTCATAATGCACCCGTAGATACATTCTATAAGTGGATGAAATCACGCGGTAAGCTGGGGGGACAAAATAAGGTTCCTAGGTTGAGCAATAATCGCGAATATATCGAGCCACTCTTAAAACTACTCGCTAGCTGAATGATACTTTAAGTATGATTACTTCATGATACTGTCAGATGATGCAGCATACTGCCGAAATAATAGCCTACCCTCCGGCCGGAGATTAGCCAAAATTTTCTGGACTTTTTATTTTGGCTAATCTCATGGTACTCAATCGCTGTTGAAAAACTACTTCGAGTTGATTTGATGTAATAAGCCCCAAAAAGCTTACACAATAGTGGAGGTTGTTAGGGTTTAATTGCTGTTTTATATAAAAACACAAAAAAACCGAGGATAAAATTCATCGAAATGCCTTTCTTCTGAACTTCAACTTCACGCGGTAACAATGTGCGTGCATCGCCCGATGTTACTTCATTACCTTTGTCAAGACTGTGAGTCAATTCCATACTAAGTTTATTTTATGATAAGTGATTCTATAGCGTTAATGCAAACCACAAAGCCCATCAAAATGGTTGCATCCTTTACAGCCAAACTTTATGCCATATTATTGAAACCCCACATTAATTAATAAAAAATTAACACTATTAATTATGATTACTTGTACGTACTAAAAAATAAATCGAAATTCTTCCATTTCAAAAAAAAGTGTAGTAAAATGGGGAACAACTGTCCGAAATAAAAGGCATATTCTTACCTACAAATTATCCAGCTATACGTGCGACTTATATTTCATTTTTTTCCTAACTTAGCCTATGTAATTAAAAAATAAGATGAACGCGACAGAGAACTATTCAATTCGCGTAGAGCCAACTCAAAATTCAAGACTCTCGCAAGTAGATTTCGACAATCTAAAATTCGGAAAGATTTTATCCGACCACATGCTGGTCGCTAACTATGATGACGGTGAATGGAAAGATGTCAGCATCGTTCCTTATGGAGATATCAGTATTAGTCCTTCAATGTCCGCTTTACATTATGGTCAAGCGATCTTTGAAGGAATCAAAGCTTATAAATTTGCCGATGGAACAGTAAGCATTTTCCGTCCGGACAGGAACTGGGAAAGATTCAACAAATCTGCAGCTCGTTTACAAATGCCCGAGGTACCTGAAGAGATTTTTATGGATGGCTTAAGCAAGCTATTGGACATCGACCGCAATTGGATCCCGGCAAAAGAAGGTTCATCATTGTACATCCGTCCATTTATGTTCGCAACAGAAGCAGCATTAGGTGTGCACCCTTCAAAATCATACAAATTTATTGTTATCACCGGCCCAGTTGGCGCTTATTACAGCAAAGCAATCAGCTTAAAAGTCGAGACCTACTATACGCGTGCAGCCGAAGGTGGTGTCGGTTTTTCTAAGAATGCTGGTAACTATGCCTTATCACTTTATCCAACACAATTGGCAAATGATGAGGGTTATGACCAAATTATGTGGACAGATGCTTCCGAGCACAAATACATTGAAGAAGCCGGTACAGCAAATCTTATTTTCCGCATTGGTGACACAATCATCACTCCACATGGCGACACAATCCTACATGGTGTTACGCGTCGGACAATCATGGAATTGGCAGAAAAATGGGGTTATAAAACGGAGCAGAGAAAGGTATCCGTCCAAGAACTAATCAACGGTATAAAAGCAGGTATCGTGACAGAAGCTTTCGCAGCGGGCACTGCAGCCACCATTACAGATATCAGCCGTATAGGTTATGAAGGACAGGATTATAATTTGCCGCCAGTCGAAGGCCGCGAGTTTTCACATCGTGTTTTGAATTACCTCAATGATTTACGCTACGGCAAAGTAGAAGATCCGTATGGTTGGAACTACTTAGTAAAATAATTTCCAAAATGAAATAGAAAAGCCTTTGTTATTAATAACAAAGGCCTTTTTTATTGCCTATATACGTTATGCATACCTTGAAACGCGGTCTATAAACCTTACTTGCCTTAGTGGATAACGTCTAATTCTCTGCTTTTCGGTCATTAGGAATGCTCTCCTGTCAGCTCCTTTTGCACAAATTCTATAATAGCTGAAGTTTCCTGGGATTGAAACCAGTGTGTACTACCGTATTTTTTAAACCAAGTAATCTGTCGCTTCGCATAACGTCTCGAATTTTGTTTGATTTTTTCGGTCGCTTCAGCCAAAGACAGCTTACCATCAAGATAATCAAACAACTCTGCATAACCCACCGTGAGGAGTGCAGGTTTCGTCCTGAAAGGAAGTAAAGCTTTCACTTCATCCAATAAGCCTTTGGCCATCATTAGATCTACACGCGAATTGATTCTTTCATACAACCTTTCGCGGTCCATATTCAAGCCAATGGTAAGAATAGCAAAAGGTCGTTTTTCAACATCTTTCTTATGGTAAAATGACATCGGTTTACCTGTCGCCTCAAAAACTTCAAGAGCACGCACCACACGTTGCGGATTATCGATGTCTGCCGTTTCAAAATATGCGGGATCAATACTTTTCAATCGATCTTTTAAGGCTTCCAAGCCCAATACCGCAAGTTCATGATTAAGTCGCTCGCGCACTTCATCTCCCGCTTTGGGCAGATCATCCAATCCTTCGCAGAGGGCCCTTACAAACAAGCCTGATCCACCTACCATAATGACAACGTCATGCAATTGAAATAGTTCTTCTAGTTTCAGTAAAGCTTCACGTTCAAAATCGCCTGCTGAATAATCCTGCGTGATGGAGTGTGAATCAATGAAATAATGAGGAGCAGCGGCAAGTTCGTCTAGATCTGGCTTAGCCGTACCAATAGACATTTCCCGATAGAATTGACGAGAATCGGCAGAAATTATTACTGTTTTAAAATATTGTGCCAACGAAATAGCCATTGCAGTCTTACCAACAGCTGTTGGCCCCACAATGGCTATCAATGTTTTTTTATTTGCCATACTAGTTCACAGGCCTAAAAAAACCTGCAAATTTTTCTTAATTAATATTCGTCTTCGTAGCCGTTGGATTCTTCACGCTCTTCGCCTTCTTCCCCTTCTTCCTCATCGTCACTATCACTATCGAAGCCATCCAATTCATCTTCATCATCCACGCCATATTGCGTATCATCTTCCTCTACAAATTCATCCTCTTCAACAGCATCTGCTACCGGGAAATTTGCCGCAGTCATCGTCTTTGGAACCTGTCCAATAGATTTAAATAATGAAGGATAAACCTTTCCGTCCTCTTCTTTCAAAATCTTGATCAATTCAACCTGAAAATCATAAGGACGATCAAAATTGTAAACGTAGTAAAATTTCTGATGTGGGTCATCAATAAACTTGCTTAAACGGATATTCTCCATCAACAATACCTCAGTATCTTTTTTACGTTGAATAGGCTTGAATGCAATTTCAGTTCCCTTTTTCCATTGATCATTACTCACATAAAAAGAGGAAGATGCATCTGCATTATATCCTGTTGATTTATGGATTTCCTCATGTAGGTCTATAAATGTACTTTTAGAAGGCATGTCAATCTCACGGTACACATCTTCATAATCTTCAAAAGTAACTCTAAATCTATAAATTGCCATCTCTACTATTTTCTTCTTTTAACCTTTTTAAAAATAATACTATATTTTAAGAATTGGAAATTTCCAATGGGATTTCTTGTTTGATCGTCAAGTTCATTTCCCCTGCTTTTTGAACCAGAAATTGATAGGCTTCTATTCGGGAGTTTGGAATCTCGCCCTCCAGAATAGCTTCACGAATCAAATTTTTAAGCTGCCCCACGGTACGTCCTGGTGCCAGGCCAAATAAGAGCATAATATCCTCCCCACTAATTGGCGGCTGCCAATTTCGCACCTTATCCCGCTCTTCGACATCCTTCAGTTTTTGTTTGACAAGTTCAAAATTCTGTCGATATTTTTTCTTTTTAAACTCATTCTTTGTTGTCACATCCGCATGGCATAGCATCATCAGGGCTTCAATGTCGTCACCAGCCTCAAATAACAGACGGCGCACGGCCGAATCTGTTACAATATCTTGTGCCAATACAATCGGCCGGAGATGCAATTGTACCAGCTTCTGAACAAATTTCATTTTCTCGTTGAGCGGAAGCTTCAATTCAGCAAATAACTTGGGAACCATGCGGGCACCGCGATCTTCATGACCATGAAAAGTCCAGCCGAGCTTTTTATCGAAACGTTTTGTTGCTGGTTTAGCAATATCATGCATAATCGCCGCCCAACGTAACCAAAGATCATCCGATAATTCGCAGACATTATCAAGAACTTCCAACGTATGGTAGAAATTATCTTTATGTCCCTTTCCATCAATAATATCCACACCATGTAAATTATACATCGCCGGAAATATCAATTCCAATAGCCCAGTATCAAACAAGTATTTGAATCCCACCGAAGGTTTTGGCGAAAGAATAATCTTATTGATTTCATCAATAATCCGCTCTTTGGAAATAATTTTTATTCGCTCTTTGGTATCGGTAATTGCTGTAATTGCTTCGATAGCAATTTTAAAATTCAACTGTGTGGCGAATCGAATGGCGCGCATCATACGCAATGGGTCGTCCGAAAACGTTTCAATCGGATCCAAGGGAGTTCTAATGATCCGCTGCTCAAGATCGTGTACACCTCCGAATGGATCGACTAAGGTACCATAATCAGCTTTATTCAGTGAAAAGGCCATTGCATTGATTGTAAAATCACGCCTATTTTGATCATCGGATAGCGAGCCATCTTCTACGATAGGCTTGCGCGAATTAGCGCGGTAGGATTCCCTTCGCGCACCGACAAATTCTACATTGAGCCCCTCATATACAAGCATTGCTGTTCCGAAATTCTTATATACGGCAACTTTGGTCTGTAGCTTTTCACCCAGCAACGTCGCAAATTCAATTCCACTTCCGACAACAACAATGTCCACATCATTCTTAAAAGGACGCTTCATAATATGGTCGCGGACATACCCACCGATGACATAACATTCGGTATGTGTTGTCTCGGCAAGTTCCTTAATGATAGTAAAGATTGGATGTTGTAAATTATCGTACATAGTCAAAACAGCAGGTAAAAAACCAAACAGTTTGCAAAAGTAACAATTTTTTCCCTAATCCCTATCTTTGGATAATTTACGGAAAGCAAGTGGATTTTTAAGTAATTCAGCTTGTTCACGGCGACGTTTTACAATATGCAATGCAGAAAAAATTGCCTCTACAAAAGAGCTTTCAGACGCGAAATTTTTTCCGGCAATATCATATCCTGTCCCATGATCTGGCGAGGTGCGTACAATAGGTAAACCCGCTGTATAGTTTACACCGGCACCTTTGGCGATATGTTTAAAAGGAATCAACCCTTGGTCATGGTACATCGCCAATACCGCATCAAATTTCTCATATGCCCCTTTCGCGAAAAATCCATCGGCAGGATAAGGTCCGAAACAGAAAATCCCTAGTTCGTTGGCTTTTTCTACAGTAGGCCTGATGATCTGATCATCTTCGGTACCAATAATACCATGATCACCAGCATGTGGGTTAAGTCCTAAAACTGCTATTTTAGGCTTTTCCACCCAGAAATCTTTCTTCAGCGAATCATTCATCAGCGCAAGTTTTTTAAGAATGGCTTCTTCGGTAATTTGAGCAGCAACCTCATGCAATGGAATATGGCCCGTCACCACGCCAATACGCAGTTCATCACATACCATAAACATCAATACATCATCAGCTCCAACTTTCGCTTGTAGGTATTCAGTATGTCCTGGAAATTGGAACCCCTCCTGCTGAATATTATGCTTGTTGATAGGAGCAGTTACCAAAGCATCAATTTTACCGGCTTTTAAATCTTCAACGGCTTTCTCTAGAGACAGAAAAGCATATTTACCGCCAATTTCGTTTTCTTCACCCAACGAAATTTTGACATCTTCCTGCCAGCAATTGATCATATTTGCTCTTTTGGAATGCGCCTGCTCAGCATCATTAATGACGTTAAAACTAAAATCATTTACGCCGATTGCTTTACGGTGAAAAGAAGCAACCTTCGTATTTCCATAAACCACCGGCGTAAAGAAATCGCACATCCGCTGATCTACCAAAGATTTAATGATTACTTCAAGTCCAATGCCGTTAATATCGCCTACGGTAATTCCGATTTTTAATTTATCGCTCATTCTGTTTAAATGCTTTGATTCAAAAATAAGGATTTTTTTTTAGTATTGGGTATTGTCCTTTATCCTTGTTTTTTGCTTGTTGCTCTTTTTTAACACTTAGCTTTTCACAGCTGACTTCTAATTTCTGACTTTTAATTTTTAATTTTCACTACTTTTGCAACATGAGTACAGTAAGAGCAAAAAAACATTTAGGACAGCATTTCTTGAACGACAAAAATGCTGCACAGAAGATTGTGGAAGCATTGGATCCTAAACTGGGTTTTAGCCAAGTGCTTGAAGTGGGGCCTGGGATGGGTGTACTTTCAGATTTTCTCCTGCAGAAAGAGGAATATGAAACCTATTTGATCGATGTGGATGAGGAATCCATTGCTTATTTGGACGACAAATATCCCCAATTGGGCAAAAGGTTAATCCACGGGGATTTCCTAAACCTTGATTTTTCAAAATACTTTGGGGAGAAAATGGCTGTCATTGGCAATTTCCCGTACAACATCTCCTCCCAGATTCTCTTTAAAATTTTGGATGAACGCCAACGTGTCGTTCAGATGACGGGTATGTTCCAGAAAGAAGTAGCCGAACGTTGTACAGCTAAAGCGGGCAGCAAGGAATATGGTATCTTGAGTGTCTTTTTACAGGCCTATTATAAAGTAGAATATCTTTTTACTGTAAAAGCAGGAGCTTTTAATCCACCGCCAAAAGTATTGTCGGGCGTTATCCGTATGACACGCAATGACCGAGAACAATTGAATTGTGATGAAAAACTATTTTGGCGTGTTGTCAAAGCGGGCTTCAATCAACGTCGTAAAACTCTTCGGAATTCACTCTCTGGCGTTGTCCCCAAAGATAAAATGTCCGATAATCCACTCTACGAACTACGAGCAGAACGACTGACAGTAGATGATTTTGTCGGCTTAACAAATGAAATAGCAAACAGTCTTTAATATGCATTCAACAGACAGCACATTTATTATCGTTGGTGGAGGTATCGCGGGATTGTGTGCTGCAATTGGTCTGACAAAGCTCGGCATTGACGCCCAGGTTTATGAAAGTGCAGACGAGTTAAAAGGTATCGGAGCAGGATTTGGTCTTGCAGCCAATGCCATGCAAGCCTTGGAGCATTTAGGGCTCAAAGACGAAATCGTTCCAATAGGACATTATCTTGCGTCCTACAATGTCTTGGATCAAAAGGGAAATATCTTGGTTGAACCAGATACGAAGTCAATCAGCCGAAAATATCAACAGGACAACTTCGCTATTCATCGGGCAGACCTGCATCAATTTCTATTATCCAAAATCTCAAACACACAGATCCACCTTGGCAAACGCGCCGTTTCGTTCGAACGAGAGGGGGAAGATCTTCAAGTTTATTTTGCAGATGGAAGCCATGTACGGGGTCAAGCACTCTTAATTGCCGATGGGGTACATTCTCCCTTACGGCAGCAACTTATACCCGGTTCGGCACCCCGCTATTCGGGTTACACCTGCTGGCGGGCCACCATTGATAATAGCAGCATACAACTCAACAAAGGGACGGAAACCTGGGGTGCGAAAGGACGTTTTGGTATGACACCACTTGTCAATAACCGCATTTATTGGTACGCTTGTATCAATACCACTGCACGGAACCCAATCTTAAAAAAGTGGCGCACAAAAGAACTTCTTGAAAATTTTAAGAGTTATCATGCACCTATTCCAACAATCCTATCTGAAACTAAGGATAGCGAACTGATTGCAAACGATATTATCGATATTGCACCGCTTGACCGTCTTGCATTTGACAACATACTCTTGCTCGGAGATGCTGGACATGCAACAACTCCTAACCTCGGCCAGGGAGCCTGTCAGGCTATTGAAGATGTGGCTGTACTGATGGACGAGCTTCAAACCGATGTGCCTATCAATGTGGCTTTCCAACGATTCGAAAACAGAAGATTGGAGCGAGTAAATTACATTTGTAATACCTCATGGAGGATAGGAAAAATTGCACAATGGGAAAATCCACTCCTAATCGGAATACGAAATTTTATCATGAAGACTATGCCGAACCGTATGAAACAACAGCAGCTAAACAAATTACTTTCTGTGGATTTTATGCAGATCAACCGTAATCATGTCCCCCGGAACTAAATCATCGAACCATAGAAACACGACTTATTTATCGTTTCCACTAAAAAAATAATTGGATGAAAACTACTATTCTAATCGTCGACGACATTCATGAGATCATGCTAAAAAAATTCGATCAGGCAGGTATCCATTACGATTATCAGCCCAATATCAGCCGAGAAGAAGCCGAGAAAATTATTTCTAACTATTCGGGCATGGTCATCCGTTCTAAATTTCAGGTCGATAAAGCTTTTTTTGACCTGGCGCCAAACCTCCGCTTTATCGCTCGTGCCGGTGCAGGTATGGACAATATCGACGATACAATTGCTGCGCAAAGAGACGTGCTATTAATTCCTGCAAATGAAGGCAATCGGGATGCTGTTGGTGAACATATGATCGGGATGTTGCTTAGTCTTATGAACAATCTGAATCGTGGCGACCAACAAATTCGATCTGGCCAGTGGTTGCGTGAAGCCAATCGTGGTTACGAACTGAAAGGGCGCACTGTAGGATTGATTGGCTATGGGCACAATGGGATGGCCATGGCAAAAAAACTATCGGGCTTTGATGTAACGGTACTTGCCTACGATAAATACCGGATCGGCTATACCGATCAATATGCAACAGAAACACACATGGAAAAAATCTACAAAGAAGCTGATGTGATCAGTTTTCATATTCCCTTAACGGACGAAACAAAGGGGATGATTGATGTGGATTATCTGGCGAAATTTGAAAAACCTATTTTCTTTTTACTCGGGGCACGAGGCGGTATTGTACAAGTACCTGCAGTGCTTGGTGGCCTTGATTCAGGCTCCATTTTGGGTGCAGCATTTGATGTATTGCCTATAGAAAAGTTCCCAAAACTCGCTGAACAGAGCTGGTATACGGATCTTATAAGTAGAGACAATGTGATCTTATCTCCCCATGTTGCCGGATGGACATTTGAGAGTTATTATAAATTATCAGAAATCGCCGCCGATAAGATTGTTGCATTTGTGGCCTCTTGAGTTTTACACGGGCCCAATGGCCAGAATCTCTGGTGCAGCAGGCAGCTACAATACATGAAGTTCGGGTAATCTATTATTACTGCCCTAATAAAAACTCATGCTGCTGGACTAAAGACGACCGCTAGAAAGACAATGAAAAACTGCAATACTAGACTACCGTCAAGTAGGTAAGCATAGTGATAATGGTCTTTTGTTTTGAATACCGCCAACTTTAGCAGGGCAAATATCAGCACGTTTGTTAGAAGTAATCCAATTTTTATAAGCATGGTATAGGGCGCCAATAGGACCAGAATACAATGCAGGCCCAGTAACAAATAGGTAAGATTCTTAGCTTTCTGTTCGCCCAACATATTGGGTAAAGTTCGTAAGTGATAATAGGAATCCTGTTGGATATCCCGAATATCAAATGGTAATGTACAGATTAACAAAAATATGAACTTCAATACACAGAGTGCAATCAAGACCCAATGATTAATGGAGACACCTACATTGGTCAGTTCCACATAAGGAAGCACCACGCTGCTGCAGACCCACACTAGGGCAATATGAAAAATTTTGGCGCCAGGAATCTGTCGAAGTCCCACTTTACGATCCTGGAATTTAAATAGTGGCATTCCGTATAACAGGCTTAAAACTCCAATAAATCCCAAAAAAAGGAAAGAGTACATGTGTATATGCCACAAGCAATACCCCAGCACAAGCAAAGCTATACCATTATTTAACCACATGATCCATTCATGGTTAAAGATCCAGCGTGTCCGCGGGAATTTTGATTCTTTTGGATTCTTCGGCTTGGACCACCATAGGCTAAAATTATACAACAATAAAGTGGCGGTCCCCTCCACTAAAACGATGTACCAATTGATAGACCTTTCAAATATAATGTAGGTCAGTGCACATTGCGCCATGGCCGCCATGGCGATCAGAAGATTTGTATAGATAATAATATAGAATAGCTTTCTCAGAAAAGGCATCTTAATAAATCTTGATGCAAGATAACAATCTCGAAAGATAAAAGTAGTTTAACATGATATTAAACATCATTTTTTTGATAAAATGGGCAAAAACCGCTAAATTGTACACCGAAATCGAAATACCAAAAACAATTTCGCAACGATAACAATATAAATTAAAATAATTCATAATAATCCTAATAACGATGAGCCTACAAATAAAATCATTTGAAGAATATCAAAGTGAATATAAGCGAAGTGTAGAACAACCTGAGGAGTTTTGGGCGAGCATTGCAGATCATTTTTTCTGGAAGAGAAAATGGAATAACGTGCTAAATTGGAACTTTGAAGAACCCAATGTCAAATGGTTTGAGGGTGCCAAACTAAATATTACAGAAAACTGTCTTGATCGCCATATATATGCGAATGGAGATAAACCAGCCATCATCTGGGAACCCAATGATCCAAATGAAGCGCACCGCATTCTTTCCTATAAGCAATTATTGCAAAAGGTCGAACAATTTGCCAACGTACTTAAAAATAATAACATCAAAAAAGGAGACCGTGTCTGTATTTACTTACCAATGGTTCCCGAATTGGTCATTGCTGTATTGGCTTGCGCCCGTATTGGTGCTATTCATTCCGTAGTATTTGGAGGTTTTTCAGCGCGTTCTATCGCTGATCGTATCGAAGATGCCGAATGCAAACTGATTGTCACATCAGATGGCAGTTACCGCGGAAATAAAACTATTGGACTTAAAAATATTGTAGATGACGCGTTGATGCAATGTGATACGGTGGAAAAAGTCATTGTGTTAACGCGTACGCGCACCCCGGTATCGATGATCAAAGGCCGTGATGTATGGTGGGAAGATGAGATCAAGAAAGTAGAAACACAAGGAAATCCAGCGTGTCCAGCAGAAGAAATGGATGCCGAAGATACCCTCTTTATTCTCTATACATCAGGATCGACAGGAAAGCCTAAAGGAGTGGTGCACACGTGTGGTGGTTATATGGTATACACCGGTTATACCTTCATGAACACGTTCCAATACCAACCCAACGACGTATTTTTCTGCACTGCAGATATTGGCTGGATTACAGGTCACAGTTATATCGTTTACGGCCCCTTATCACAAGGCGCTACCTCATTGATGTTTGAAGGCATACCAACCTTTCCGGATGCGAGCCGCTATTGGGATATTGTGGATAAATTTAAAGTCAATATTATCTATACCTCACCGACTGCTCTACGTTCATTAATGGCTTTCGGTGACGAATTTGTAGACAAAAACAACCTTTCTTCGCTGCGTGTTTTAGGATCTGTAGGAGAGCCAATCAACGAAGAAGCTTGGAACTGGTTTAATGAGAAAGTAGGTAAAAATAATTGTCCTATTGTTGATACGTATTGGCAAACAGAGAACGGGGGCCACTTGATCACCTCATTGGCGGGCGTGACACCAGAGAAAGCAAGCTATGCGATGTTCCCAATGCCAGGTATTCAGCCTGCTTTGATGGACGAGAATGGAAAAGAAATCGAGGGCAATGATGTTACAGGAAACCTGTGTATCAAATTCCCTTGGCCGGGTATGCTACGTACGACGTGGGGAGATCACGACCGCTGTCGGCAAACCTACTTCTCGACCTATAAGGATATGTATTTTACCGGCGACGGATGTTTCCGTAGTCCGGAGGGCTATTACAAAATCACGGGTCGTGTAGATGATGTACTCAACGTTTCGGGTCACCGTATTGGCACAGCTGAAGTTGAAAATGCCATTAACATGCACGCTGACGTTGTCGAATCCGCAATCGTAGGCTATCCGCACGCTGTAAAAGGGCAAGGTATCTATGCCTATGTGATTGCCAATCACCACACAGATGCTGAAGCGACCAGACGCGATATCATGGAAACCGTTTCTCGTATTATCGGCCCGATTGCAAAACCAGACATTATTCAATTTGTCGATGATCTACCAAAAACTCGTTCAGGCAAAATCATGCGTCGAATTTTACGTAAGATAGCTGAAGGAGATACAAGCAATTTAGGAGATACTTCTACCCTACAGGATCCGAATGTAGTAGAAGGCATTATACAAGGTGCTGAAGGTCTGAAAAAATAATATATCGTATATAATATATGTAGAAATGGCTGTCCAAAAAAATCGGACAGCCATTTTCAGTTTGATTTATTAATGTAATTAAAGTTATGTATATATCTATAGAATGCCATTTCACCTCTTTAAGATCACTGTTGCCCACCTGCTAATTTCACTAGCTAAATAGGCCTAATTTGATAGGTGCAATTGTATGGGGAGCGTATACTTCACATTAACGGCCTCTCCACGCTGTATACCGGGCTTCCATTTTCCTGCCCTTTTTATCACGCGAATTCCTTCTTCTCCCGTTCCGAAACCTAGGTCATTATCTACAACCAAATCCCTTACGTTACCATCTTTGCCTACCACAAACGCTATCCTTACAACGCCAGACACCCCATTACTAATAGCGCCCCTTGGGAAGACATAATTGCTCGCGATGAAGCCCATTAGTCTCGAAATTCCACCAGGGTAATCGGGAGGATTCATAAAGTTCGACGAATCATATTTAAAAACTTCGCCCGAAGCCTTTGTTTTAATGCCTGAAATTAATCGGTTATTTGTGTACGTTTCAACAAAGCTATCCTTTCCCGACTTTCCTTTCCACTCACCCTCGCGCAAATTATTTTTCATTTCTCCCTCTTCATAACCCCCGCTATAATCTAAACGGATAAAACCCGTTCCATTTTCCAGTGTTTTATTATTGAGCGAATCATAATACACAACGTAAATGGGATCTCCTATTTTCAGTTTTCCCTTTTTAACTGAATTGCTCGGATAAAAAACAATTTTTTCCAATTTATTACCTGGATAAAAGTAAAAAGCAGAATCTACAAGCGCGCTATCGTCGCTATAGTCCTCGATACTTCGTATCGTCCCCTGTTCATAAAATTCATATTTTCGCCCGCGAAATTTAAATGGATAAAGCGCATTTGTACTGATGACACTGAGTTTAATGGAGTCGTTACGCGTATAAAATTCTTCGACACGATACACCTTATCCTTCCCAGCGGCATCGACATGAACTGTCCGTGTGTAATAGGCCGAATCCAGATGCTTTGTTTCGGTATCATTTCTCTTGTGATAGCTGGTAAAAGAAACCTGAGCATAAAGGTTTGATAAGCACAAATTAAATGATAAAAAGCAGACTAACGACGCCCAAAAACTTAAATAACCCTTCATAAATACTAGTTTGTATAGCAGCAATAATAGGAAATATCAAAGACAATTAAAACAATAATCGGTTAAATAATTTTTATAGTCATTGCATGATGTACGATAGAACAGTGATTTTAGTTATCCACACAATGTTAATAACATTGTTGATAACTCATTTTACCCGTAGAACGAACAACATAATCTTATAACTAAACGCCACCCTCATAGAAGCACTAGAGCAATTGTGCTCCCATAAAGAAATCCTATTTTCTTTTACACAGTATAAAATCAACGATAGGAGCTCAACAGAATAGATATACTACTTCTGATAAAAGGCTTATGAATAATTTTGGCACTTTTCAAGTGCTTAATACAACAAAAAAAGCCACATCATCCCGACGTGGCCAAAATAAACATATGAATTTAATTAAACAGTTTCTATTTATACGAGTTTACGGAGCTTGCAACCTTCCAGGTTCCTGATTCATTGACCAATGTCACTAAATCTGTTTTGATGAAATTGTCAAACTTCATGGTGATACGTGCTACCATATAGTTTTCAGATTCCTCCAGAACTTCAGTATGCGTACTGCAGTTCAATTTTTCACCTTTTTGTTTCTTGAGGAATGAAATTACTTCCGAACGGCTGTTGGTACGAACTGATTTTCCTTGAATTTTCTGATTAAACTCCTGAGCGAATAACTTTTCTATGCCCTGAGAAGCACCTTCCGTCATTACGGACACATAACTATCGATGGCCAGATCAGCTGTGGAAAGGTTCAATGCTTTTCCAGGATCGGTAGCTGCCACTGCGAAAGTTGATATTGTAATCAATGCTGCTGCTGCGAATGTCTTTACTAAAGTTTTCATAATATTGTACTTTATAGTGTTAGTTTTTTGTTTCTTTTCTTATTGTCGTAAGGATCTTGATTATGTTGCATCATTTCCTTTAAGATTCTGATTCAAAAGTAAGACAACGCAGCATCCTATTTTATTACATTTCGATAAACAAAATGAAAAAGTCGGTAAATAGTAGTAAAGGAGCGGTGAATAAAAAGTAACTGAACGGATAGCGTACACTCAATGGTAAAGGATTATTTTTCCTATCAATTGGTAAAAAAATTGACCAAATGCAGTTAGAATATATGATTTTAAATCCCAGTGGAATAGAGTACCAACAAATTCGTTGAACGGAATGCTGATCGTCTTAACTGAAATCGGGTACTGATTGTGGACAATATCGAATTCCTGTTCTTTGAAATTGAAATAAAAGGCATGATGGTATCGTTGGAGCACAATGTATGGGATTGTAATTTGCAATTTTCAATACAAGTGCGAAATGTGTTTTCCACATCGTTATTAACATCATGTGGAAAACTGAGGTTGTACTTAATTCGCTAGCTCTCCTATAGCACATACCCAAGAATATTTACGTACAATTTATTAGCCCGTAAATTATGTCAAGACATTGATAGAAACAAATGCGTCCATATAATTTTTCATGTCTATCTATTTCATTCGAATAAAAGTACCGTTAACATAATCAAGTTTCTGCGTGTAGTAGTTTGTTTCAGGTCCCGATACCAACATCCCTCCTACCGCACCTAACAGCACGGAAGCCGCAACGACGTTGCTTGCAGAAGCAGTTTCCTTTACAGGCCCGACAAAAATAAAATCGTCATCCTCTTTGATTAACGCATAAAATTGATCTTGACTTAAAATAAAAGGGTTACCATTATACACCACTGCATAATAATCTTTTGCATTTAACTTTTTAAGTTTACCTTTTTCATTTTCTTTAAAGAATCCCAAATATAAATCCCCATCTTTTAATTGTGCAGGCCCACCTGAAGGTTTTTGACGCACAAACTCTTCGTAGGTAAGATAAAGTCCATCTTTATAAGTGGTCGCATTGTATAAAGTCAATTGGCTCTTTTGAATAGAATCGTAATTTTCAATTTCACTTACCGTGTAAGGTTTTGTGGTATCGCCTTCTTTGGTTAACGCATCACTGATCAAATTATTGACGACGTCGCTAGCACGTGCCAAAGTCGCTTTGGTTACATCCATCCCTTTAACGATGATAGCTGTATCAACTCGGGCTAGCTGTAAATATTCTCCATTCGCTCTTTTTGAGAATAAGATTGCTCTAAAATCCAAAAATCCCTTTTCAGAAAAAGCTCCCGTCAATTCGGCAATGCAGAATTTCTCCAACCGCATCAATAATTCGCCGTCAGCTTTATGGCCTGATGTCATTTGTTCTAATTGGTTTTGTAGCTGCTTTTCCAATGATGGCTCAGCCACCAAAAATCTATTTGCGTTGAGCATACCTACTTGTATGACACCGAGGTTATCTTTTATTTCTCGTGCATCGTATAGGCTTATTTTGCCATACTTAGGATGTTCAACAACTTTATTCGGTTTCTTAAATTCGAATGGTCTGCTTTTTTGCTGCGCTTGAATGGCAACAGTTTGTATAAGAAGAATTAATAGGGAAATAATGTATCTCATTATAATTAAATTTCACAAAATAGGTTACATACTAAGTTATGCTATTATTTTCTTTTCTGCAATGCCCATATTTTCTTATCGACCATACACTTTCTCTATATTTTACTATCTCAATCTCTTACGGCAAGTGCAATCATACTATTTTACAAAAGCATAATAGTAAGTTAACTTTGCGTAGATAGCAAGAAGGATTTTAATCGAAAGGTAATAGTGCATACATCTATCATCGGAATGACAAAAACCCTCTCAAAAACATTTGAGAGGGTTATAATTACATAAACTTAAGAAACTATTCTGAATATAATAGATTTTAGCTTTGTGGAACTAATTTGATTGTTCCAGCATCATTGGTAAAGTATCCTTTCGCATAGCTACCTGTTGGTTCTACATACTTCAATTCTCTAAACTTCACTCCATTGACGTCATATTCTGTGTAAAATTCAAGTCCAGTAGGAGTATAACGATAGGCATATGGTTTTGAATTTCCAGCAATCAATAGTGCTCTCTTCGTTGCCGCTGTTGCAAATGTTGCAGGAAAAGATTCATTTCCCACTTCGAATTTATAATTTGAAAAGGCATGGAATTTTGTAAGTGCAGAACGATATGTTGCAACAATTGTGGTAGCCTCTGAAGATTTGATTGGAACCATCACAACCTTATTATACGACTTTCTACCTTCCATAACAATGGAATCAGCTGATGCTTTTGTTACCAAGAAATCATTTTCGCCTTTCATTCCTTCATTAACGGAACCGATTTGCGCCGTTAGGAAACCAGGTAATTGATATGCACTTGATTTATTGAAATACCCTGGCAAAGCAAAATAATGGAAAATACGATTATAGGTGTCGAACGTTAAAATTGGTCCGGCCCCTGGCACCACTGTATAAGTGCTAGTCTGTGCCGCCAAAGTCGTCATATCACCTTCAACAATCACATCTACCGAATTGGTAAATTTTGCAAATAATGTATAACCACCAAATTCAAATGCACTACTGGGATAATATTTAATCATCCAACCATCTTTATTAGCCTGCAACGTTGTATATACATTGGATACACTTGCATTTAAACGATCAGTCGGACTTTCATCAAAGATTCGATCCATTTTCTTTTCACAACTTACGCTCAAAGATAAAATGGCTATTGCGAATATAAATAGTTTTAATTTCATTTTTCTTAATTTAAAGTTGTTTGATCAAACGTACTAAGTTTAGGATAACGGGCAATAATATTAGCCCGTAAAATGTCCATATCTATTCCCCATTCGGATTTCATATAGCTTTTTACAATAGCCAATTTTGATAATATCAATGTCCTTCCCGCTGCTGTCGAATTTTCAACATTCAACATCGCATCAAAATCAGCCTGACTTCGTGTAACATAGAATGAATACAGTTCAGCAAAATCTTCCGTATCAGCCTTAGATGCATATGGTGATATAAAACCTGCTGCTATAGCGGAGCCAATTCCGACTGTATTATTAGGGTATTTTGTATTCCACTCGTCTTCAATATAGTTACTTCCCGAAATTTCTCTAAAATTGCTCGGATAGGGTTTATTTTGATTTAAAATATGTTGAAATTCATGGTGTACTGTCTTAAAGAATCCGTTAGTCAAAAACTGGGAGTTTTTACCAGTAGTTTCATTCAGCTCCAATAAATTGTACAGTGAAACTTTTGTGCCGGATTCAGCTGTACCTAGTATAATGACACCGTTTGTTTGTACTGGTACAGAACCTGTATAAGTAATGATCTTTGGAAAATTACTTCTTAAAAACTGTGTACTTCCTGTTACTTCACTATACGGATCCATTACCAAAAACAACATTAGTTTTGACAAACGAATAGAAGCATCATAAGGAGCTGGCACCAATCGATAAGTCATATTGGATTCGTTGTCATTATATTTATAAAGTATTTGTACGTTATAAGGCTTCGTATAGTTGTTGTATAAATAGTTGTCTAAAGCATTTTTCGGGATCTCTGAATCCACAAAAACACTTTTCGAATCCAACTTATCCTCTTTATTACAGCCTGAAAACATCACGCTAAAGGATAATAATATTGATATTAATAGGGTATTGTTTTTCATATTATCTAGGATTAGGAGTTAAACCTGCATTAATAACATCTTGCGGCAACTGGATAGCACGTCTTTTATCACGCTTAGTAAGTACATTATCTGTAACAGTATATGTTAAATTACCTTTATACACGGCCGGTGCCTCCCTTCTTGTAATTTCTATTCCGTAACGTTTCACATCAAACCATCGCATACCAGTTTGTAGAAATTGTAGGCGTTTTAAAGATAACACCGCATGAAGCATATTTTCCTGTGTGCCTGCCTCAACTGAAAACTCTGGATTTAACTTTTTCTTTGGGGTAGGTGCTGTAGGCGTAAAATAATTGAATGAGTTTGCCCAAGAATTAATTGATGCTTCACTTATCTTGAGAGGATTATTAATCGTATTATTGTCGATATGAATTTGCATATCGCTAATTGCTGCGCTATAATTCTTTAAGTGAATATTGGCTTCCGCCCGATTAAGAAGGGCTTCCTCCGATACAATTGGTGCAAATACCCCTTTTGTGTAACCGATTCCAGCAACTTGATCAGTGTATTCAAACATACGCGCTACATGTGGAAAAATAACCTTATTTGTTGTTGTACTAGAGTATACCGTTGCCTTAATTCTATAATCTGTAGTGACCTCGGCCTGCCCAAAAGGTTGCTTGGCAAATACAGTTTCTGTCATAGCGATACTGCCACCATGCGCTAACCTATTGTTTGTAGAATAATTTCCAAACGTTTGCCCCATGGAAGAAGATGCGGTAGCAATCAGAAAATTTGCTTTAACAGAACTCGCATTGTACTCGCGCGTAAAGTTTGCATAAGTCGCTGAGAAAGTAGCTATTGTCTTATAATCTCGTAACGTAATTGCTGGGTTTTCACCTAAAGCTAATGTCGCATACTCTACTGCTTTCGTCCAATCTTCCATAAACAAAGCAACACGAGATGCGAATGTATAAGCGGCTGCACGATTAAAATGATATTTTGCTACACTTGAATTCGCGTACGAAGCATCATTAATCAATGGCAACCCTTCTTCCACATCTTTTTTAATATAATCGTAAACCTCTGCAACAGTATTACGCTCATACTTAGGGTTTAAAGTAGTTTCCCCCTTTGTCATATAAGTTATACCAAGGTCAGCCGTCGCATGTGTCTTTGAATAATTCTGAGCAAAAACATTGACAAGTATCCAATGATTATAGGCTCTAGCCAACAATGCCTCCCCTCTCTGTGCACTGAGACTAGCAGGATTTCCTTGTTCTTCAATTGCCTGTAAGGCAGCATTGGCACTGGCTATTGAACTATAGCATGCACCCCAGATGCGCTCAATGCCGTCGTTATTCGTCTCCGATATATCCTGCCATTTATAGATTTCTTCTATAAATCTTGGATAGTTTAAATATACCGGACCAACATCATCTACATTGTCTGAAGACAACTCAGTTACAACAACGTAAGCGCTGCTAGGATAAGCCCCTACAAGCATTTTACCTATTTTGTCTGTGGTATTCAACTCGGCTCTATTATCTGGCAATTCATCAAGGTACTTTTTACATGACGATAGGCCCATCGCCGTTAAACCGGCAAAAATCAGTATATATGATAGTCTATTTTTCATATGCTAAAATCCCATTTTTAAGGTTAATGTATATTGTTTTGCAATTGGTAAAGCTACACCGCCAGAATTAACAAATTCTGGATCCTGTCCATTTAGACGCTTATCTGCATAAATCAACCATGGATTCACCATATTGAAACGTACACCTAGATTAGACATCTTTAAGGACTTAACAATATGTTTCGGTAATTCATAAGCTAATGATATGTCCTTCAAGCGAATAAAATCACCTTTTGCAACAGTCTCTGTAGAATAGTTGTAGGCATTGTACGCATACCGATACTGACTGTTATTTCGAATAAAACGAGAATCCAAAATGACAGGTATATTGGTGAGCGCTTCTTCACCAGGAACTGTCCAGGCATCTGCAAACTCTCTCGGCATGGCATCTAGATCTGTGTAGCCTGTTTTATACGCAGGATCCAATCGTACGACATTTCCAAAAGAATAGGTAAGAAATATATTCAGTTTAAAATTTTTGTAAGAGAATACGTTTCCAAAGCTACCCATATCTGTTGGTTCAGTAGGACCTTCATACTTTAAGAACCCAATATTATTCCTATCCTGAAAATAGACACCTGTAGTTGTTTCAGCGCCATCGATGTAATTATAAAGTGGTAATCCGTTTTCAATAACACGGTTGAAAGGAATAGAGAATAAGGGGCGTACCGGATAACCTTCTACACCGTATCCACCTAGCGCAATTAAATCAGAAACTCTGCTGTTATTTTCCAATGAAGTAATTCTATTCTTCGCCTTTGAATAGATGAAATTCGATACCCAAGAGAAATGCTCCTTTTTCAATATTGTAGCAGATAAACTAAACTCAATACCATTAGATTCCATATTTGCCACGTTACCGTACTTCAAGATTTCTCCTCCTAATCCCTGGGTATTGACTATGCCTATAAGATCGTAATTTTTACGTTTATAATAATCCACATCTATGGCGATACGATTTCGGAACAAACCAATTGAAGTACCAATATTGAGTTCGTGCTTTTTCTCATAGGTCAACTCAGAGTTTTCAAGATCCGAAATAGAAAGACCAGTTTCTTTATCAGCTGTACTTGGTCTCCATGGATTATAACTTTGAATGATAATTTTCGAATTGGTTACAAAGTCTGGCCCTCTATCAGCAGTCAAACTATAGGAACCTTTAAAACTAAGGTTTGAAAAAGGCGTCTCCAAGTTTTTAAAGAAATCCTCTTCCATTACATTCCACATACCCGATACATTCCATGTAGGCATCCAACGCGCAGATGTTGTACGTCCTAAGCGATTTGTACCTTCATAACGAAATGTTCCGTTAACAGTATAGCGGTTGTCAAATGTATAATTTGCTGTACTATAAAAAGCAACCTGTCTATTTCGCGCAGGGGCCACATCACCGTTCTTTTTACGATCTATAGAATAGTAATCAGCATTTTCTTCTTGATTTTTCTTAAATAAGGTGTAATCAATATATGGAATCTCTCCTAGATCATATTGCAAGCCCCAACCTCTAAACCAGTTTTGATTACGATTTACAGAATTAGATTCGGCTCCCGCAAATACATATAACTTATGGATATCATTGAATGTCTTATCATAAGCTGCAGTAAAGCGCAAATCACGGGTAAACATCTTGTTGTCTGTACGATTATATATACCTCCAGCAGGCAACACAGAAACCGGAACAGCATAAGGATTACTTGGATCAGTATATAAGAAAGGATTTGCATCACGAATAAATGTTGTTGGCATCCATCGGTAAGCTAATGCCTGATTCGAATGATCCTTGATATAATGCTGCTGCGAAGTTTGTTGATAGCGTGTTGCAGCTAATAACCCTAGTTCAAGTGCTTTAATGGGCTTCCACTTTAATTCTCCCTGGAATTTTATATCAGCAGCATTGATATCCATGTAATTGTTGTCTAACTCATGTAGGATATTAAATGGAGCATAATTCCGTGTATAGAACTCGTTAGGATCAAGGGTACGAGAATTCCTTAATGCATAGGTATATGGGTTGATATCAAAGTCTCGCTTAATTTCCATCGAGACCCGATCCACTGATGAACTTATCGTACCTGGTGCTCTTTGATCCCTATAAGAACCATTTGTTCTTAAATCCAATTTTAGGTTATCGAACAAATTATAGGATGCATTAAACATCCCGGTATAGCGCTTCACATCCGATTTGCGCGTCCAGCCATTATCAAAAACACCACTTATAGAGGTATAATATTGTGCTCTATCTGTACCAGAAGAAAGGCTGACCGAGTGATTTTGCATGATTGTCCGGCTGAACAACTGTTTAAACCAGTCTGTATTACGGTATTCAGCTTGTCTTAGGTAGGCGTTTTTTGCCTCCTGTGTATTTTCTAACTGCCCCGCTTTGATCAACTGATACATTTTCCCATACACTCCTGATTCGGACCTATTTGCCACATCGGACATTGTAAGCCATCCTCTCTGTTCAAGTATTTGATAGAAAGCCATTTGCTCTTGCGAGTTCATGATATTAAAATTATTATAAGAAGGAATAGCTCTGGATGTAAACTCTCCTACATAGTTTGCAGAATTTCTACCGGCAATTCCTTTTTTTGTTGTAATAACAATAACACCACCCATCGCCCGAGCACCGTAAATGGATGTCGCTGAACCGTCCTTAAGAACGGTGAAAGACTCGATGTCGTTCGCATTCAATCCAGCTACGGCAGAACTGATCAACGTCAATGCATCTCCGGAAGAAAGATCATCCGATGAAACATTCGCCACATCCTCTATTATGATTCCATCGACTACCCAAAGTGGTTTTGAACTACCATAAATCGAGGTCGCCCCACGAACTCTGATTTTTGGTGCTGATCCAAATGTTCCAGTTGTGTTCTGTACTGATACACCGGCAACACGGCCTTCCAAAGCTCTCGAAGGGTCAGGAAGTCCTCCTAGTTCAATATCTTTCATATTGACTTTAGCGGTAGCACCTGTAAAAGTTCTCTTGTCGATCCTAGCTCCAAGACCTGTCACAACAACCTCATCGATCTGCTTCTCATTAGAATTTAGTATAATGGCAACTACACTTCTATTATTGACTTCAACCTCAGTATTGCTAAATCCAACATAACGAACAACTAATGTTGAATTTCCGCCTGCGTTTATCTTAAAATGTCCATTTGCATCAGTTTGGGTAGAAATGGAGGTACCTTTAACCGTAATTGTAGCACCGGCCAAAGGATTCCCGTTAGCATTTTTAACGGTTCCAGTGACAGACTGTTGCATATTCTCTGAAACTTCGCTCTTTTCGTTACTGTTTACGGAAATTGTATTTGCTATAATCTTATACTCGATATTTTTATCTCTTAGTATCGAGTTCAACGCCTCTTCGACAGACGCATTTTTTAGGTCGACTGTAATACGAGATTTAGCGTTTAGGTTTTCGCTATAGAGAACGCGTAAGTTGGATTGTTTAGAGATCGCAGAAAGCGCCTCCTCAATCCGTGCATTCCTCATTTTCAATGTAACTTTTTGTGCTGTTCCTTTTGCATGGACACCTGTTACAAATGCGAATAAAAGGCATGTACTAATTTTCATAATACGTAAGGGTTTGCAAAACCGATGGTCTTGAGGTAACAAGGACCAGGCTTTGCTTAATGGTAAGTTATTCATACATTTACATTTTGTGGTTAATTAGGTAATTAATAGTTCACTTTAAAAAGTTATGAGCCCTTTGATCACATTTCTGAACAGGGATGCGCCAACATTCCTGTTCTCTTTTTGGGGGCATTTTAATGATTCGGTAGTAAAGTTATATCATAAGCCTTGGCAAATTAATTTTATGTCTATTTAAACAATTTAAATTTTATTCTCGATAATCAACTCTTTTCCACGAATCTCAAATTTAAGATCACTGACGTAAGAGAGCATTTCCAATACCTGTGACAGTTTTACATCTCGCTGTATGCTGCCGCTGTATTCTTTATTAAGTTTAACATTACCTCTAAATTTCACCTCTAGATCGTACCAACGGGAAAGTTGATGGGCAATATTTACTATGGTTTCCTTTTTAAAATAAAACTCATTATTATGCCAAGCTAAATCTTGCAATATATCAGCTTTTCCTTTTATCAGGTTATTTTTCGAAAGCGAGGCAAATTCTCCAGGATTTAATTCAAGCTTATTATCCTTCTGTATTACTTCAACCTTTCCTTCAACTAATGTTGCGCGAATGTCATCGTGATAAGCAAAAACGTTAAAGTGAGTTCCCAAAACCTTAATTTCACCAGCTTTTGATTCAACGAAAAAAGGTTTGCTAGGATTATGTGCCACTTCAAAATAGGCTTCGCCTTCTAAACGTACTCTCCTCTCATTTGCTGAGAATTGTGCTGGAAATGTTAGATTAGACTGCGCATTCACCCAAACTTTAGTACCATCACTCAATGTAATTTTATAAAAACTAGCCCGCGGAACAATTAAAGAATTCAGGGAAGATTCGAGCTTATTTTTGCCATTTTTAACAATCAATTCTGCAGCATTCCATACAAAAGTTTTATCGCTATTGTAACCATTCGGTTTAGTATTGTTTAGCCTAACTTCTTTGCCATCTGCCATACGTAAAACAGCTCCACTTTTCGCCGGCGCTACATCTTGACTTAGGTTTAGAGCCGAAATGCTGCTACCATCATTATCTTTTCTTTCCATTTGGCTATACCATAGATAGAAGAAACTAGATAATAGCACCAGTGAGGCAGCAATACCAATAAACCATTTATTGTACGATCTATTATTTTTGTTACTTAGTCTATCCCATGCTTTACTTGCATCTAACTGCCCAACAATAGCTAGATCTTGTTCAATATTCTTCGCTTTTTGAAATGAGTCCAAAAGCCGTCTATTATGGTCACTAGCTTGTAGCCATTCTTCAAATTGATTTTTCTCCTCTTCGGTCAACTGACCATATAGAAATTTTTGAAGCAGACGGGAGATATGTCCTGAGTTTTCCATCATTTTGTAGAATAAAGAAACTTAAGACAGGTAAAAGGGTGACAAGAACTTAAATATTTTTTAACAAAAATATAATAAACGGCAAAAACTCAGGATTTAGTCGTTTTAAAAGCATTTTCATACCGCGTTGTTTTTGAGTTTTTACGGTATTAACACTAATTTTCAGTTCCTCGGTTATTTCAAGATTTGATAAACCTTCCAAATATCCAAGACGAAACACCTGTTGACATGACGAAGGCATTTGTTCGATAATTTTATAAATTTCTTGAATAACCTCACTATGAATCATATTTAATTCGAGGGCGATATTATCCTCTTCCGTAAAACCGACTACATTCCAATATTTTTGCCGCACTTTCTCATGACGAATATGATTATAGCATGCAAAACGGACAGCACTATACAAATAGTTTTTTATAGCAATATCATTATCACTGACCTGTTCTGTATTTTTAAAGTAAGCGATGAAGGAATCTTGCACCAGATCTTCCGCGACAGCTAAATCTCCGACAATTTTCCAGGCAAAGTGGCAAAGCCCATTATAGTGTGTTTTAAATAATATTTCTTCCTTCTGCATAGTTAGATATCTTCCAAACTACAAATCGTACTTCATAGTGGAAATTTTAGGACATATAAGTACATCTGATCAGGATGCTTAATAATTGCGTCGTAAAAATGCTTAATATTTTTTATTTTCTGCAAAAAAAAGTTAGCAAGGAAAAATTGAAACCATATTTTGTCCATGTAAATCTAAAAAAACAGATCAAAAAAATAAAAGCTAATTGCCTTAGGGGAAGTAAAACGGAAAAAATAGAGCAGTTTATAAAATGAGATCGTTCCCGAGGCTAGAGTTGTAATTGTAACAAGACACTTCCCGCTTATCTATATCCAACGGATATCCCATTAATTATCTACAATTTTCTATATATAACAATAAATTAGTAGTAAGCTAGTACGATAGAAGACACGAAATTCGGATAAAAGGACCGAAATAGTATAATAAAGTATGCTCAAAACTATAGACTATTTACCTTGTACAACATCTATATTCGGTGTAATCTGTTTTAGTTCATTTATAAATTCGGTAGCATTTTCTGGATCAACAAATACGTGGTCAACCACATTATAACGTAAGACCATTCCTCTTCTGTAAGGTTTTAAAACTGTAAAGCCCATTGATCCAAACCAGTCAACCTTATTTGTTTCTAATTTGTGTATAGATCTAATATCTATCGATCTTACACCAGAGATCGTCTTAATGAAAAGATGGTGACCTTCAATCCAATAGCGTTTAAAAAAAAATGTAAAATACCAGATTGATAGACATATGCCAAACAAGAGTAATGTGCCGATATAGAGTCCTTTTTCAAGTCGCTCAAATAACAATATTCCAATAAATATGATCACGACTATTCCCCAAACGTAGCTTCCAAAATTTATATGCGTTTTAAAGACTTTTTTCATTGCTAATAGTTTTTTAATGGATCAATTATTTTAATTTCTGACAGCTAAATGCTAGCAAGTTCACCAAAGGCAGAATTTCAGGCCCAATCAAATCGGGGGAAATGCTACAAACAAAAAAAACAATCGTTCCAAAACTAATTAACCCAAAACTTTATTTACACCAAAGAATCTCCAACCAACACTAAGATAATAGTCGCTGAAGAATAAAGAATACTCATGATCCAATCAGCATTATACATTTTCTTGAAAACAAGAAAAAAAAGCGATATCATCCAAATCAATAAGACCATCATCATCAATGGAATGGTAAAAAGTTCAACAATAAAAGAAATAATTATATTGATCCAATCTGGAAGATATTGATGTGTAGAATAATGTGCAATCAACAAGGCGGTGAATAGTAGTCCAATCTGTGAAAGAAGGCGGACCAACTTTGGTAAATTATCGCCGTTTATTATTTTTTTCCGATACATGATTCAAATCTATTAATTAGTTTTAACAGCTATTATTTATTCTTCCCTAGGTCATTCAAAAGGAGATACACAAAATATGTATCTCCTTTTCATACTAAAATTTTCTTACACAGATTTCAAACTATTTTGAAAAATTATTGACTACTGTCCGAAGCTAATCCATTTTCGCGCATCTGATACAGTTACTAAATCATATTGTCCTAGCGCTGTTTCGATAACATATAATCCTTTTGGATCCGTAAAATCGAGTGCTGTTTGTAAAATTATATTTCTATAAGCTGCTGGAATGGTTCCCAAAGCTCCTACATACTGATACTTAATAAGCCCCGTTTGTAAGTCAATCGTACTAGCAATGGCAGTACCAAAATATAACGAATTGCCTTGAGCATATCCAAGCAAATCATAACCGGGACCATAATCCAACCAGGCAATTCTTCTGTTCATTCCTGTACCTAAGGACACACTATTGTCATTTAAATAATCTTCTTGACCATCTTTAACCCAAGCCGAAAAGGAAATTTGGCGATCAGATCTCCAAAAACGCGTTACTGCTGTCTTATCATAATTCATTGGCGTAATAGACTCAGTAATCTTCAGATTTAAAGCCCCAGAACTTGCCGACAAAAAGCCAGAAGGATCATACTTCACATTTGAAAGGCTTACAATGCTATCCGCACCAATCACTATTGGATTAAAAAATTTAACTTCATTTTTGACGACATAAAAATTACTTCCCACATTATCACCGGTCTCTGCAGAAATAAAATTGATACGTTTATTTCCTACATCAATCTTAGCTTCATAATTCTTCCCTCCGATTTCAGTACGTTTAAAATAGGTATGTATCTGAGACAGTTTACCTTGCATGGAACTCGTATTGTTATAGGTTGATTCCAAATCATCTTTTGATTCTGCCCGAATCAAAATCAGTTTACTTTTATTGAAAGTACCCTCCAAGAGAATTTTATCTTTGGTAGCTGAAATTAGTGCAAATTCAAAATCTGCTTTATAACCAGTTCCGACCCCTCCTCCTAACACATTGGGATTGGGATCAGAAAGCTCATGTAATATTGAATAGGTATCGAACAGCAAAGTCGGACGTTGCAATGCTTTAAGTCTATATGAGCTTTCTTCCTCATCGGCCCCATATTCAGCAGTCATTACAACCCGATTTTTGTCATTAAATTTCATCGTAAAATCTACAGCTATATCAATATTAGTTAGAAGATAGGCTTTCCAACCATATGGAGCACTAGCAAGCGTAGATTGATACTGAGCGAGACTATCCGCCAATCTGACGTCAACATCATCCAGAACTGGCGAAGTTTTATCTTTCTGACAGCTGGAGAATGCGACAATAAATGATATATAAAATAATAAGTACTTTTTCATCTTGTTCTAATTTGCGTTTTTTCTTTTACTACAAGGTTCCAAAAACATAAGACGTCGGATCATTTTTATTGATTAACCCACCAAAGATTCCTTTTGACTGTGGAATAATATCATCTATCCATCGCATTGTAAAAGTCTGATTAGAAAAATAATTAACAATCGGCAAGACCGAAGCTTCTATTGCTCTTGCATTTGCATTCGTTGGTTGTGGATTCGTATAAGTCAATTTTAAATCTCCATCTGTTTTTGTAATTGTATAATTAAAATCAGCATTATAACCTGCGCCAACGGCAACCGTCGGATCCATAAAATTCACACGGAGGATTACTCTATTTGCAGTACTAAAAATTAAGGAAATATTATCCACATATAGCCCCATATTTGCTTGCAACGTTGCATTAGAAGTATTGAATGCTGTCAAAAATTTAGCGGATAAACCCGATAATTTCTGAGGATTCACGGCAATCGTACCATAAGTTTTTTGAGGTCCTAATAGTTCGCTCAATGCTGCTGTTGGGGAATTAGCCTCTATAGCCTCTTGCGTTTTAATTTGTAGATCAGATAACGTAATTCCCCATTCATTTTTCATGTAAGTGGTTACGATCGCTTTCTTTTTTAAAAGTTTATTTCTCGCATCGGTATTTTGCTCATAAATACCTTTACCATTTCGTTTAATATATTGCCCTTCATAAACAAATAAGTTATTGACGATATTATTATAATAAGCGTCTCCGCCTTCAAGTAGTGTAGATAAGGTTTCAACAAAATCATCATCTTTGTTGGATCTGGCATACGGCGTCACAAAACCCTTACCCCAAAAATCGGCTTCATACATAATCTTATCCAAAGCTGCCGTACTACTATAAGCCCCTCTAAAAATATTGAACCAAGTAGCGGTATAGTCGGAAGGAGTTATCCTTTGGTAGTCAGGCGTTACAGCAATATTCTGGTTAAGGACATGTCCAAATTCATGGTGCATTGTATGCAATATTTGTCTTACCGCAGGCTTGTTATCTGGATCAAATGTATTCAGGTCCAGCAAAACAATTTTCCGCCCAGCTTCCGCAGTACCCAGCGTAATGGTTCCGTTACTATTATAAGAAGGGCTTCCAGCTAGAAAAAACTGCTTTTGAGTGTACTTTTTCATGAAATTCTCCCCCTTAACCGCCACATAAGGATCAATCCAAGTTTTCTTAATAATATCCATCACTGGAATGACCAACCCCTCTTGCACTGGAATTACATTCTTATAAATCTCTGGTAATTCGGATCGATCCCATTTATATTTTACCTCAATATTATAGGGTGTGGTGAAGTTTTTACTTATCCAGTCATCGACTTCAGTTTTAGCCCAAGTATCTCCCCCTAACCCAACTATATCCGACTTCAGCGTGTCTTTATCACTACATCCGAAAATCATCGAAGACACAAGCAGCAGAAAAAATATATTTTTAAAATTCTTTTTCATAATTCTATTTTTAAAAGTTAACATTACCTAGGGTTGGCTTCAAGTCCGGCCGCAATGGCATCCTGAGGTATTTGTATCACCCTTCTTGGATCATCTGCACCCAATGTAATTTTAGTCTTGCCGTTCGCACTAACATGTTCAATCGGAATTTTCAACCGGATAATATCAAACCAGCGGAGGCCTTCATGCATAAATTCCATTCGTTTAAAAGTTAGAATAGAAGCTACTAAAGCATCTTTATCTGATAAATTCGGATAAAAGTTTTTTGCTTTTTCTAAAGAAAACTTATCATTCGCGGCAGAATAATTCACAATACGTTTCGAAAGGTACTTATCGAGATCAATGGTAGTTTGCGTGCTATTTCCTAGCATCGCATTTGCTTCTGCTCTGTTGAACAAAACCTCTTCAGAAGTAAGCAATGGCACCATATTATATGGGTCTCCAATAGTTGCATTAATGGATTCTTTTACAAAATGCTCTTTGAATTTGGGAATATTGTAGACCATCTCCGTTCCTCCAAAAATTTTGGTTGCCATCGCTAATTGTTTCCCACTTGGATTATTAGCTGGACTAAATATGCCCAACAAACTAGAACTCAAACCGTAATTATAACCAGCATAGCTTCTTCCCCACGCGCTCTGAGATTCTTGGAGTAAAATATTAGCTGGCTCAATCGAATTGGTATAAATAGCTTGCAATTCGTAATATCCCAATGAATTATATGTTGTGTTCCAAGGACGTAAATCCTCTACTACCGTCGAGCCTGGGTATACAGCATCTGCATGTTCAACAACCTTTGCATAATCTTTTTTGAATAAGTAAAAACGAGTGGCAAAAGCATGAGCAGCCTGAGTCGTGAAATGGTATTTCGGAACTACATATTTATTGTTTTTAATCAATGGAAGACCTTCTATCAGATCTTTTTCGATATTTTCATAAACACTAGCAACTGTACCACGCGCATAACTTCCTTCGACAACTTTTTGCGGAAGTGTCACATAGGGTATACCGAGATCCGTTTTAGCAGTCGCTGGATCGTATGCTTTCGCAAAGAATGTCACCAGCATAAAATGAGCATAAGCTCGTGCGACCAAGGCTTCGCCTCTGCTTGCAGCATATTCTTCCGTATTACCAGCTTTATCTATTGCCTCAAGTGCATAATTTGCTGCTGATATAGCTTTATAACAAGCATTCCAATAATATGGGGGAGTATCTATAGCATCTGGATCTACCTGATCCACGTAATTCCAAGCAGATGAATTGGGTAATTCTCGTGCCGTTCCACCTTTATCCCCGGCATTATCGCTCATCGATTCTGCCATAGTAATATAATTACCATGCGGGTATGCATTTGCTAATAATTCTGCTACTTTAACAGCATTATTTAGTTCAGTACGATCGTCGGGCTGATGTTCCAAAAATTTATTGCAACTAGTTGCAACAAATAAGCTAGACAACGCCATATATAGAATTAAGTTTCTTCTTTTCATTTTAACATTATTTATTAAAATCCAACTTTTAAAGACAAAGTGTATTGCTTAGGTATTGGTAATGCTACTCCTCCTGAAGCAAAAAATTCAGGGTCTTGACCTTTCAATTTTTTATCTGAATAAATCAACCAAAAGTTATTTGCTGTTATACCAATTGAAGCATGATTTGCTTTGATAGATTTAAGAAAATTAGATGGTAATGTGTAAGCCAATGCTAACTGTTTTAATCTAACAAATCCTCCATCAGCAACTCTCACGGTAGAATAATTGTAGGTATTGTAAGGGTACTGTCCACTAATCGTATTAGCTGCCTCAACATCTAAAATCGAAGGAATATTTGTTATTGCTTCATCTCCAGACATTGTCCATCGGTCCTTAAATTCATTTGGCATTGCGTCTAAATCAGAATAGGAAGTACCGAATGACGGGTTTAGCCTAATTTTATTCCCAGCTGAGAATGTAAATAATGCATTTAATGTAAAACCTTTGTAACTAAATGAATTATAAAAACCTCCTGTCAATTTAGGATCAGTAGGCCCTTCATATTTCAGGTACTTCGTTTCGAGACTCTGCATATAAACATTAATACCTTTCTCTCCTTTTTCGTTGATAAATTCAGGAATACCTGTATCATGATTTAATCCAGTAAATTCTACAGAGTATAACCCACGATATGGATAACCTTCTTGAGGTCCACCATCAGCAGTCACCAAATTAAAAATAGATTGCGGGCTTGATAACTTCGTTACTTTGTTTTTATTGTAGCCAAAATTGAAATTGCTTCTCCAACTGAACGAATCGTTCTTGATAATTGGTCCGCTTAACGTTACCTCGATACCTTTTGAATTCATATCCGCATAATTGGCTGTGATCAAATATTGACCTCCGATACCCGAAGTGCGCAAGGGACTAATCAAATCAAAACCATTTCGATTGTATAGATCAATGGTCAAGTTCAATTTACTTTTAAAGAAACTCATATCGAAACCTAAATTTGTTTCGTATTGTTTTTCCCAAGTGAGATCCTTATTTTCAATATACTGTATATTCATTACAGATTCTATTTCATCTAAATAAGGTCTTAAGGCACTTCCATTCCTAAGTACTAACGCTGAATTGGTTGCACTACCAAGACTAGCTGTTAGTCCGTAAGTACCACGAATCGTTAATTTATTTAAGATATCCTGATTTTGCATAAATGCTTCTTCATCAACATTCCACGCTCCTGAAATATTCCATGTCGGTAACCATCTTGCTGTCTTTGAACTTCCTAATTGGTTCGATCCATCATAACGACCAGTAAAATTGATAGAATACTTTCCATCATAAGAATATGCCGCTCGTGTCATAAATGCCGAAAAACGGTCATACTTATGCCCCATTGAATAATAATTCAGGTTGTTTAATGTCGCCTGTTTTATAATATTCGGGTCTATAAATGGAACTCCCCCCTTATCATATTGGTACCCATAACCAATCATACTTCTGGCTTGGCGATCTGCTATACGTAACTCTTGGAATGCATAAATATTAACAAGGTGCTTTTCATTAAAAGTATTATCATACTCAAATGAGTTTCTAACCATGTATGATTTTAAGAAATCATCACTGGTATTATAAAACCCTCCATAAGGTAGTACAACTACAGGTTGTAATTCAGGGTGTGCTGGATCTCGGTAAAGGAAGCGGTTATTCTCCTGAACATAGGAATCGTAATCTGCCCTATAAGCATTTGCCATGTTCGAATTTTCCCTTACTTTATGTTCATTACCGCTTTTAACGTAGCGCATTGAAGCTAACACATCATATTTAAAATTTTTGGAAAACTTATAATTCGCACCACCTTGAATTTTTAAATCCAACATACTTAAGTCCAAACTATTATTATCCAATTCGTCTAAAATATTAAAGTCAGCAAAGTTTCTCGTAAAACTTTCTCTATTCCCATTTTCATCGTAGGCCGTCATTGTTCGGCTCGTATTGAGAGCATAGCTAAAAGGGTTAATATCAAAATCTCTAGAATACTTCCCTTCAACAGGATTACTCACTCTTCCTACTGTACCGGGAGCTTTTTGATTACGGATAGAACCAGTAGTAATAAAATTAAGTGTTAATTTTTCTGAAAGATTAAATAGAGCATTGATATTTGTTGTATAACGTTGTACTTTATTTCCAACAGCCCATCCATTATCGTTTAAATAACTTGTCGACATATACAACTGAGATTTGTCAGTACCTGATGAGACACTTACACCATGCTCTTGCATAAATGAATTTTTGAACAAGACATCAAACCAATCTGTATTAGCAAGCGCATATCTACTTAAAAACTTGTTTCTAGCTTCAGGCGTATTTTCGAGTCCAAATTTCCCATTACTTTCATTATAGGAATTGATTAAATGATACATTTTGGTATAAACGCCACCGTTCTCAGCTCTTGATGCATTAGAGTGATTAAGCCAGCCTTTACGTGCAAGCTCCGAATAAACCGACATTTGATCCGAAGAATTCATGATATTATAATCGTTATATGTCGGTTTCAAAAAGGTTGAGAAATTGCCTGTGTACGATATTAGCGGTTTTCCTATTCTTCCTTTTTTTGTCGTAATTACGACTACCCCGTTCATCGCCCTGGCACCATATTGTGCTGTTGCGGCAGCATCTTTCAAGATATTGAAACTTTCAATGTCATCCGCATTGATTCCAGCCACAGAAGAACCAATCAGTGTATTAACATCACCAGAAGATAACTGTTCATTCGAGATATTTACTACATCTTCCAAAATAACGCCATCAACAACCCATAGCGGTTTATTATCGCCTGTAATTGAAGTTGCTCCACGGACACGTATTTTAGGTGCTGCACCAAAAGTTCCAGATACATTTTGTACAGATACCCCCGCTACTCTTCCTTCCAACATCCTACTAACATCAGTAATACCGTCCTGTTTGATATCTGATCCTTTTATTGTAGTCGCGGCACCAGTAAATAGCTTTCTATTTAAATTTTGATAACCGGTAGAAACAACATCCACTACATCCAGCTGTCTTTCATCGGATTCCAATTCAATAGCAATACTACTGCGTCCTCCCACCGCTACTTCTTTCTGTGAATAGCCAATAAATCGTACTATCAAAACTGCATTGGCTGATGCATTAATCTTGAAATACCCAGATTCATCTGTTTGAGTTGATATGGAAGTCCCCTTAACTGAGACGGTGACTCCGCTCAAACCTTTTCCGTTTTTATCCTTAATAGTTCCAGAAACAACCTGTTGCAAAGTATTTATGGTCGAATGATTATCTACATCACCATTTACAGATATCGTATTCGCAATAATCTTATAATCGATATGATTATTGCGCAAAACAGAATTCAAGGCTTCTTCAACAGAGGCATTCTTCAAATTCACACTGACACGTGCTTTAGAATCGATATTTTCTCCGTAAAATAGCTGCAGGTTGGACTGTTTGGAAATCGCACTGAGCGCTTCTTCAATCCGTGCATTTTTCATTTTCAACGTAACTTTCTGCGCAATGCCGTTGGCTTGAACTCCGGTCACAAAGGCGAAAAGAAGGCAGGTACTAATTTTCATAATACGTAAAGGTTTACAAAACCGAGGGTCATGAGGTATCAGTCGCCACGTTTTGCCAAATGGTAAGTTATTCATACATTTACTCTTTGTGGTTAATAGGGTTTACTTAATTCGCATTTTTAATTTTTTAGGCCTTTTAATCATTCCGGAACGGGGATGCTGCAACATTCCTGTTCTTTTTTTGTATAAGGCTCGTAGGTTAGGTATTAATTTTTCACATAAGCACTTTTATTTATTTTCTATAATTAATTCTTTTCCGTGAAGTTCAAACTTCAAATCACAAACATAGGTCAGCATTTCCAAAACTTGCGATAGCTTGACATCACGCTTAAAATTACCTGTATACACTTTATTCAATGCGACATCTTGCTTAAATTTGACCTGGATGTCATACCATTTCGAAAGCGTGGAAGCGATCTCCACAATTGTCTCTTTCTTAAAATAAAACTGATTATTATGCCAAGAAAGATCATGCTCTAAATCTGCCGCTCCCTTATGAAGCTGGCCAGCAATAAGGTTAGCATATTCTCCAGGTTCCAGAATGATCACATCTCCCGAGTTACTTACTTGAACTCTTCCGGAAGACAATGTCGTTCGAACATTATTACTATAAGCATTGATATTGAAATGTGTACCTAACACCTTCACTTCATTCCCCTTGGATTCTACAAAAAATGGACGCTTGGCATCATGGGAAACTTCGAAATAAGCTTCACCCTCCAAAATAACACGACGTTCTTTATCGGGAAATTTTACAGGAAATTTAAGTTGAGAGTTTGCATTCACCCAGACTAGGGTACCATCTTCTAAAGATAATTTGTAAAAGTTTCCTTTGGGAACAACCAATGTATTAAATTGTAATAGTACGTCTTCTGCCGGAACGTCCAGGCGAGCCATATTATCTGCAAGGAATTTTGGATCTACAGTTTTGCGCGTCTTCTCCAAAGGCATAATCGATCCATCAGCCAAAACCAACAGAGCCCCCGACTCTGCAGGTGAGATATCTGTTTTTACCAAACGAGCAGATGATGCTTTACTAGAAACTATTCCTTCCTCATGGAGGATATAAAAGAGCGACGTCGCCATTATTATTAAAATAACGGCTGCAGCACCAAAAAGAGAAACGTAATTTTTCTTAATTCTCTTTGGGGTCCGCTGAATGTTACGCCAAGCACCATCTTCATCCAAATTATCTAGAAAGATAAGATCTCCCTCTATATTCTTTGCGTCCTGAAAGCTTTCAATTAAATCATCATTGCGCTTATCAGATTTTCGCCAATGTTCAATTGCATCCCGTTCCGCTATGGTTTCGTGACCTCGAAGCAATTTATTAATGAGTCTGGCAATGTAATTGGTGTTGGTGTTCATATCTATAGGTTAGAAACCCTATAGAATGACGAAGGGTGACAATAAATTAAAATTATTTTAATAAAAAAATAATAATGGGTAAAAACTCGGGATGCAACCTCTCCAGCAAGATCTTCATCCCACGTTGTTTTTGGGTCTTAACTGTGTTTACACTAATTTGAAGTCGTTCTGTAATTTCAAGATTTGACAACCCCTCCAAATAGCCCATCTTAAAAATCTGTTGACAAGCCGAAGGCATTTGGGCAATAATTCGATAAACTTCATTGATCACTTCGGTATGAATAATGGAAAGCTCAACGGAATGCTCATCTTCCTCATTGAATTCAACCCGCGTCCAATACTTTTCCTTTACTTTTTCATGACGTAAATGCTTTAAACAAGAAAACCGCACAGCAGTATATAAATAGTTTCGCACAAACGCTTCGGATTCATCCATCCGCTGTTTTTCTCTGAAAAAGGTAACAAAGGCTTCCTGTACCAGATCTTCTGCAACAGAAGATTCTCCCACAAATTTCCATGCAAAATGGCACAAACTTTTATAATGCTGTCTAAATAACTTTTCTTCAGGTCCCATACTATAAAGCGAAAGCGGGTGTAATAAAAAATTGATCAGTTACGATTAACGGAGTCCGATAAACTAGTCTAGCATAAAGATAGAGATTTAATCTTATTTTAACAATTATTAACATATTTATTACCTATTTTGCAAAGACCATCAAGATAATTACAATGAAAATACGTAGTTAACTAACCTAAAATATTTATCTCGGCTATCATTTTATCATTAACAAATTCCATTACGAGCAAATCCATTCTTATATTTTTTACGTTCATTCGATACAAAACACATAAAAATCTCGGTTTTTCCGAGTTATTTTACTATATTGTAAACTTTCAAAAAACCTTCATCGCCCTATCAGCGTTGACTAAGATGAAATGTTGAAGGTACTAATTGACAAGTAAAACAAACACTTCAATAAAAATTAAAACAAAGACTAAATGCTATTTACTGTTCTGTCAGGATTAATAACATCGAGCCTTATTGTTCCATTTGGTCGTTTCCTAAAAACCAAATGGGGTTTTATTCTCGCATTCTTACCGGTACTTCTATTTCTATATTTTGCTCAATATGTTGTACCTATTGGTCAAGGCTCCTATTTTGTACAGTCGACCTCATGGGTGCCCTCTCTAGGCATCAATCTGGATTTTAAACTGGATGGGCTATCCCTACTTTTCGCCTTATTGATTACCGGTATCGGAGCTTGTATCTTTTTCTACGCTAATGCCTATCTCAAAGGGCACCGGTATATCGATCGATTCTTTGGCTACCTCTGCTTATTTATGTCAGCAATGCTGGGGCTTGTCCTATCGGACAATATGTTATTATTGTTTATCTTTTGGGAATTGACTTCAATCAGCTCATTTTTTCTCATTGGATTTAACAATGATAACAACGAGTCACGCAAAAGCGCATTGACCGCTCTGTCTATCACCGGTCTAGGTGGCTTCTTTCTACTGGCAGGTTTCATTTTACTGGGTAATATCGCAGGTACTTATCATATTACAGCACTGCTCGACAAAGTATCACTCATTCAACAACACCCACTCTTCCCCTTGGTATTTGGCCTAGTGGCACTCGGAGCAATAACAAAATCTGCACAGTTCCCTTTCCATTTTTGGTTACCCGGTGCCATGAAAGCACCAACGCCAGTATCGGCCTACCTCCATTCTGCAACCATGGTCAAAGCAGGTATTTATCTTTTGGCCCGCTTTTCGCCGATTCTTGGAGGAAACCCCATCTGGATGTACTCCCTGATGGCCATTGGTGGCTTTACGATGCTTTACACCGCCTTTCATTCGCTGTTCAGAACGGACTTAAAAGGGGTTTTGGCCTATTCAACGATATCCGCACTAGGAATTTTGGTTTTTTTATTGGGTCTTGGTACAAAGGAGGCCATTATTGCAGCATGTGTATTTATACTTGTACATGCCTTATATAAAGCCGCTTTATTCCTTATTACGGGAATTATAGACCATGAAACCAGCACAAGGGATCTAACGGTTTTGCGGGGACTGCGTAAGGTTTTGATGCCTGTCGCTATCGCAGGTTTTCTTGCGGCACTTTCCAGCGCTGGTATTCCGCTTACTTTTGGATTTATCGGAAAGGATCTGATCTACGAGGCAACGCTACATGCAGCCCCTGATTTATTTCTCTATTTGACAGCAGCTGCGGTCGCAACAAATATATTATTGGTATCCGCTGGATTTATGGCCGGTATCAGACCTTTTATGGGGAAGTTGCCCGAACAATTCAGTAAAATCCATCTGCCTTATAAAGCCATGTGGATACCCCCATTGCTTTTAGCCATTGTTGGTGTCATTTTTGGCTGTATTCCCGGACTTATCGGAGAATGGATTGCAGGGCCAACCGCGGTAAGTATACTGGCCAAAACGGAAGTTTTTCATCTAAAAATCTGGCATGGCTTTAATTTAATCCTGCTACTAAGCGCGATTACAATTGCTGCCGGTACGCTCCTCTATTTCGCAAACAAGCCAAGTAATAACAAATTGACCTGGATCGCGAAATTCAATAAGATTTCTCCAGAATATATGATCAACCTGTGTGCACAGGAAATTGCGCTGTTCTCCGCTTTCTTTACAAACAAAATGCACAACGGCTACTTGCGTTCATATTTATTAAAAATCATCCTATTTGCGGAAGTATTGATCGCCTACCAGCTATATCTCGGGGGGCCACTCCACATCAAATGGGAAACGCTATCGCCCGTAAGCTTCTATGAAGTAACGACGGTCTGTATTTTAATCGGCGCTATTGTATTGACGATACGAACCACATCCCGATTGACAGCAGTCGTAGCTACTAGTGTCGTAGGTTATGCCATATGTCTCATTTTCGTGTTTTACAGTGCTCCAGATTTAGCAATGACGCAATTTACCATAGACACCCTTACGGTAGTACTCTTTGTCTTGGTACTGTTTAAACTCCCTCCCTTCTTGAATCTGGCAAACAGACGCACCGTCATTCGTGACGCCATAGTCGCTGTCATTTTTGGCGTTTTGCTATCCATGGTAGCACTCCGTGTCCTGCATGAACCAACAACGACTAATATCAGTGATTTCTACGGCGACTATGCTTATGTGCTTGCTAAGGGTAAAAATGTAGTCAATGTACTGCTTGTAGATTTCAGAGGCTTCGACACCATGTTTGAGATTGTCGTGTTGAGCATTGCAGCATTGGGAGTATACAGCTTATTAAAATTGCGTTTAAAACCTTCGGATAAAGAATAATAAATGTTTAACAGCTATGGGTCCGTAAACGGATAGCATGATGCATAGCTAAATAGTAACAAATGAACAGTACAATATTACAGACCGCTACGCGATATCTATTACCGATACTCTTACTTTTCTCGGTATTTCTGCTATTAAGGGGCCACTACTACCCTGGGGGTGGCTTCGTGGGAGGCTTGGTCGCTTCTATTGCCTTTGTTTTGCATAGTTTTGCCTTTGGCCCACAAAACACCATGAAATTAATTCAATATAAACCCTTATCTCTCATTCCCATAGGACTGGGCGTTTCGGCGATAAGCATGTTCCTACCCGTTTTCTTTGGCTATCCTGTTATGACGGGACTGTGGCTTGAGGAAAAAATTCCAGTCATCGGTATGATCGGAACAGCTTTGTTTTTTGATCTTGGTGTATATTTTGTCGTTATTGGCGTCGTACTTACAATTTTATTTACAATTGCATTAACTACTGAAGAAGAATAATGGAACTGATTCTTGTTTTATTAATAGGCATTTTATATGCCGCTGGGATATACCTTATCCTCCGTCGAAGCATGGTTAAACTATTGTTGGGTATTATGTTACTGGGCAATGGTACCAATATACTGATCTTCTTATTGGGGAATATTATTAAAGGAAAACCGCCTATTATTGCACCCGATCTGAAAGTATTCACCGATATTTATGCGGATCCAATTCCGCAAGCTCTTATTTTAACAGCCATCGTGATTAGCTTTGGCTTAACCTCCTTTGCCATCGTTCTACTCAAACGTGTCTATGCATTGCTGGGTACAGACGATTTGGATGATTTGAACACCCCTGAGGAAGAAGATATATGATAGACAACCACATTATTGCCACGATCATCGTGCACCTATTTATTGCTATTGTCCAACTGATGTTTTGGCGCAAATCTACTGCACAACGTTTTCTGAGCGTTGGTGGAAGTTTGCTCGTCCTTATTCTTGCTTTTAAATTATTCTTCAAGGTCTACGAAGGTGGTATTTTAACCATGAATGCCGCCAATTGGAAAGCTCCCTTTGGAATTGTCTTTGTTGCTGACCTATTCAGTAGCACCCTCGTCCTTCTCACATCAATTGCAGGTCTTGCTGTCTCTATCTTTTCCTGTGTCGGGGTAGGCCGCCAGCGTATTCTCTACGGATACTTCCCTATCTTCCACTTTTTAATGATGGGACTGAATGGAGCCTTTCTTACTGGAGATATCTTCAACCTGTATGTATGGTTTGAAGTAATTATCATTTCTTCTTTCGTACTCATGACATTGGGGGGGAGAAAATCGCAACTGGAAGGTGCTGTAAAATATATGGCCATGAATATCCTGGCCTCCACATTTTTCTTAACAGGCATAGGCATACTTTATGGTATTTCAGGATCATTGAATATGGCCGACTTGGCCTTACGTATTCCAAAGATACAGAACCAAGCGCTAGTGGAAATTACGGCAACATTTTTTTTGATCGGTTTTGGTATTAAATCTGCCATATTTCCACTCTACTTCTGGCTACCATCATCTTATCATACCCCGCCCTCTGCAGTAGCGGCGACTTTCGGAGGCTTATTGACGAAAGTGGGTATCTACGCATTATTCAGGGTATTTTCTTTACTATTTATTCCTAATCATTTTACAAAAGAGCTGCTGATCGCACTAGCCATATTGACAATTTTGACTGGTGCCTTTGGTGCCTTGATCAAAACCAATATCCGAAGGTTGTTTTCCTATTTAATCGTTTGCCATATCGGGTTTATGATTGGCGGGCTAGGCCTATATAGTAAATGGGCCTTACTGGGGGCAATATTCTATCTGATCCACGATATCATGGTTAAAACCAATTTATTTCTAATTGCTGGTGTTGTACGTCAACTCCGCAGCACCATGGATATGAATAAATTGGGCGGGCTATATGCCCAATACCCCAAAATTTCTTTGCTTTTTGCCCTTGTTCTTTTTTCGCTTGTTGGCATACCGCCCCTATCGGGGTTCTGGCCTAAAGTCTATCTATTTAGAGACGCATTCCAGCTGGAAAAGTATGCCTTTGCGGGAGCCCTGATCATCGGTAGTTTTATCACCTTATTTGTCATTGCCAAAATGTGGGCACAGGTATTCTGGAAAGATACACCTGATCCAGAAATAGTTGAAGATAAATTTGCAGATATGGTTGGGTATAAAAAAACAATGCTCATACTCCCGGTCGTTATTTTGGCTTCTGCGTCCCTGTATATCGGACTCAATGCCGAGGCTATCATTCACGTGGCAGATCAGATTGCTACACAATTATTGGACACATCACCTTACATAAACGCTGTACTAGGAGGGCAGAAATAATATGATAAAGCAATTTTTAATGAACCTCATGTTATCCTTTATCTGGGTTGCACTGACGGGGTCGATGTATTACTCGAACTTTCTATTCGGTTTTATGCTTGGATTTGGTATACTCTGGTTGATGAACAGAAATGAGGCTGATCAGCGCTACTTCTATCGGGTACCCAAAACGCTGAGTTTTATTCTTTTTTTTCTGTGGGAAATGATCGTTGCCAATGTTCAGGTTGCGTATGATGTCATCACACCAAAATTTTTCATCAAACCGGCCATTGTAAAATATCCCATGGATGCAAAAACAGATTTAGAAATAAATCTGCTTTCAACCTTTATTTCGCTGACACCGGGAACACTTATTCTCGATGTAAGTGAAGATAAAAAAACGATCTTTATCCATGTAATGTACATGAAGAACAGGGAACAGTTTGTCTCTACGCTTAAAAATAATGTTGAACGAAGACTTTTAGAACTCTTAAGATGACTTTAAATAGCTATTTTGACTATGTAATCCTTCCAATCTTGACTGTTTCAGTGATATTGGCTTTTATTCGCCTGTATAAAGGACCCCAAATATTTGATCGTGTCATTGCCTTAGATCTCATTATCACCATTGGAATTGGCATTATTACCGTTTATAGTATACGAACTTCCCAGGAAGTATTTTTAGATATTGCCATGATATTAGCGCTTATCGCATTTCTCGGCACAATTGCATTTTCATTTTATTTAGAAAAACAAAGCAAAGATGAATGATATTACTTTAGCCATACTCAGCACGATAGGGGCACTGGCCATATTGTTTGCTTCTATTGGCATCTTGCGGATGCCGGATTTTTATTTACGTCTTTCCGTAACCGTCAAGGCGGCAACACTGGGTGTTGGGCTATTGCTCATCTGTGCTGCTGTGACTTTCCCGGATGTATCCGTAACGACAAAGGCGATAGCTATTGGTTTCTTTCTGATCCTCACGGCACCAGTTGCAGCACACATGATTGGCCGAGCGGCATACATACAACGGGTAAAAACATGGAAGGGAACCACATTAAATGATCTTGAAAAAGAGGGTAAATTAGATTGCAGAAAAGAAGATTTTTAAGAAAAGCTAAGTGCGCTTTTCTTAAAAATCTTCTTAGCTTCATTGATTAAAATAGAATACAAACAGGAGCTGGCACAGCAATTTCTTTACCGGTATCCGTCAACAAACCAGTTTTTGTATCCCGGCTAAACAAAACAATGTTGTTCGTGTATTGATTGGCTACCAAAAGATATTTACCATCGGGAGAAAGATTAAAGTTACGCGGTCCCTTACCTTTAACCGCCATATTGGCTATTTTCTTTAATTCGCCATCTTTCTCTACCGAAAAAGTAGCTATCGTATTGGCGTCGCCCCGATTGGTTGCATACAAAAATTTACCATCAGCAGATATCTTGATATCTGCCCCACCGTTACTTCCTTTAAAACCTTCCGGATTGATATCAAATGTACTTTGATACATCCACGCATTGCCATCTTTCTTATAAAATGCAATTTGACCTGTCATTTCCAATATAATATACAAGAATTTCTCTTTCTTATCAAATACAATATGCCGCGGACCTCCTCCCGCGGGTGTAAAGATATCTTCCGATTCCTCTGCAAGGCTATAGGCATTTCCAGTTTTATTGACTGGATAAATTGAGATCTCGTCGAGGCCAAGATCTTGGATATACAACTTATCCCCCTTTTTAGAGAAAAAAGTAGAATGTACATGTGGTTTTTCTTGCCGAACGGGATCCACTCCCTTACCTTCATGTTGTATGAGTCGCGATCTTTTACTTAATACTCCGTTACTTTCTAGATCAAAGAGAGCCGCAGATCCGCCTGTATAGTTTGCTACGGCCAGCAGGCTTCCATTAGGATGTACCTCGACGAAACAAGGCGCCCCACCCCCTGAAGGAAGCGAATTTAAAAAAGTTAAATGACCGTCCTTAAAAGAATAGGCTGAAACTGTCCCTTCTTGATTCGGAACCTCATTAACGGCATAGATAAAGTTGTTACTCCTTGCCAAGAATGAAGGGTCTTTACTCTCCTGTGTACTCACCAATGTTGCGTCACCGGTTTTAACATCAAAATTATAGATATAAATCCCCTTGCTCTCGGTTTTACTGGTGTACGTACCCACAAACATAGGAATTTGCTGAGCGAAACTCGCTAGCGGCAAAATTGTCATCAAATAAATAAATGCTTTTTTCATAGAAATTACTTTATACGTGTTGATACATATCTTTCAAATCAGAACCTTATCTATTCACTCTTCGGCGCAAAGATCTAAAAACTCCGACTGTCTTGTCACCACAAAGATCCTCAATAGACTTGTTAAATTTGGTTAAAACAGTGCTTTCTAATAGTCAAATGCGTATTTTAGCGCATCAATTTTAACAATTCAAAAATTATCCATTTCAAGTATTTGGATGCAAAAATATTGTTAAATAAAAGTACGAATAATTCATATAATCTGATAATTTTGTGCTGTTGTTCAAAAAAGTATATATTGAATATAATTAGCATACATGTCTGCAAAGGCCTGAGCCTTTAATAATGAATAAATCATGAACAAGTGACCGAGTGAAAAGAGCCCATTTAAACAAATGGTGGACACTCATAAATATCATAAATAATTTATACGAATGAAAAAAAACATTTATATATTGTTTTTATTGCTTTTAGCTTCAATTCAGGCTAGTCTAGCGCAGCGTCAGGTGATTGACCGTGTTGTCGCAACAGTTGGATCGGGCATTATCTTACAGTCCGATGTGGATATGCAATATTCGCAATGGTTAGCGCAAGGAAACAAACCTAATGAAAACTTTAAATGCGGTGTACTTGAGCAATTAATCATTCAGAAACTGCTTTCCCAACAGGCCGTAATTGATTCTATTGATGTAACAGAAACCGAAGTCGACGACAACCTTAACTCACGTTTACGCCATATGTCGCAACAGGCCGGAGGTCAAGAACGTCTTGAGAAATTTCTTAACCGCTCGTTATTACAATACAAGGAAGAAATGCGTGCAAGTGTTTTTGAACAACTGAAAGCTAACAAGATGCAACAAAACATTGTTCAAAAAGTTGACGTAACACCATTGGAAGTAAAACGTTATTTTGAAGGCCTAAATCAAGATAGCCTCCCTTATTTCAATACTGAAGTCGAAATTGGTGAAATCGTCATGATGCCGAAGTTGACAGATGAGGAAAAAAAAGAACAACGAGACAAAATTGAAGGTATCCGAAAACAGATTATAGAGGGATCGGATTTTGGTACAATGGCTCGTATATATTCCCAAGACCCAGGATCAGCGCCCTACGGTGGAGATTTGGGTTTCGGTACACGCGACAACTACGTCAAGGAATACTCTGCGATGGCATTTAAATTAAAACCTGGAGAAATATCGCCCATTGTAGAATCTAAATATGGTTTCCATATTATTCAGGTACTCGAAAGACGTGGCGAAGAGGTTCACACACGCCATATCCTAATGAAAATCAATCCCGGTGCCGCAGCGTTAGAACGGACCAAAAATAAACTGGACAGTATTTATAAATTAGTAGTTGACAAAAAAATGGATTTCTATCATGCTGCCACAAATTATTCCGATGCAGAGGAAAGTAAATTCAATGGCGGTATGATCCTCAATCAAGACGGATCGAGCCGCACAACAGTAATTCCTATGGATGGCTTGGAGAAATCAGTATTTACAGCAATTGATCAGCTAAAACCTGGAGAATATTCCAAACCAGCACAGTTTACAGACAAAATGGGCGATGTTGGCTATCGCTTCAATTATTTAAAAACACGTATTCCTCCACACAAAGCTAATTTGGATGAAGATTTTACCAAAATTAAAGAGGCGGCCAGACAAGATAAAATCAATCGCAATCTGAGCAAATGGTTTGACGATAAATCCAAAACAACATTTATTGATATCAGTGATGAATTTGGTTCATGTGATGAATTGAAAAAATGGAGAAAATAATAAGTTTAAAACACTTATCACCCAAAAAGGGCTTGAATATTTGATATTCAAGCCCTTTTTATTTTGCACCCGTCGTTATTATTTTTCAAACATCATCTCAATCAGAATATTCCAATTGGCCTTCTTGACATCATCTTTCGCCAATTCGCTGAGTTGCCAGATGCGAATATAATTATACTTGACAACTTTATCCTTCTGTCTCACCGTTGCCGTGCCTTTTGTATAGGCGAAATCCCCGCTGTAAGAACGTTTTACTTCTTCGGGAATGGTTTCTATTGTCATTCGTTGCTTTTTGAGATAGGCCATCATATTCGCCTTCCCTTCCATCGGACTGGTCCAGGGAAACAAAAACCGGACATCTTCACTTAAAAATTCCTTATATGCAGTTTGGTTATCGGCTTTCAATACTGTCGACATTAACTTGTCTGTTTCTAAAACAATATCTTCCCGCTGATTTAAGCGTACTTTAGAACGATGTTTCAAATACCATGAATCGGTAGGTTCGATATATTCTAAATCAAATTCACCGTCGTTCCCATTGTTTTCCACCTCGGCACGAATATCGACCAGCCACTTGCCCTTCTTATTCCGCTTCCATACCGTGAGGTATTCTCCGTGTCGCAATCGCGCACCTACCTTCTGAAAATCCATAGACCCCGAAGTCACGCCAAACTCCTGACTCTTCGCAATCAGCGCAAACGTAGGTTGCCAGTTTAAGACATCCGGAATATTTGGTCTATTATTCAGGTAATTATAAGCATTTACTGCCGACGGAACATAAAACGTAGACTCTTTATCAATAATGGAAAGAAACGCCTGGTGCGGTGTAGATGCTTTAGCTAATGCTGCTGCATCCTTATCTGCCTGCAGTAGGCTGCCAACTTTCTCGGGTATCTGCGCATATAGTGTTGTACCCAAAACACTCATCACTGTAACAACAGATAACCTATTCCAAAAATTCATACGCAAAATGATTTCCTCTTTTATAAATTCGATTTCTTCTCTATCAAATCTTATTCCAAAGTGTTCCTTCTTTACTATCTTTCAATTGAATTCCAATAGTAGTAAGCTCATCACGAATACGATCTGAGGTAACGAAGTCTTTATTTGCTTTTGCTTCATTACGTAGCTTAATAACCAGATTCATAACATCGTCAATATCATCTGATACGGATGTCTGATCGTTTCTAAGCCCCAGGATATCCTCGACAAACTCTCTCATGAATACTTTCAGGTTTTCCAATCCTTCTGCCGAAACCTTTGCCTTACCATCATAAATTGAATTGATGATCCGTACAATTTCAAACAATTCGGCAATGAGCACAGGGCTATTAAAATCGTCATCCATAGCGGCGTAACACTTGCAGCGGATTTCAGCTAAATTGAATGAATCAGCACCTTTCGACACCTTCAATTTATCTAACAAGCTTATGGCAGTCATTAGGCGTTTATAGCCCTTGTCAGCCGCATCCAGTGCCTCATTGGAGAAATCCAAGGTACTTCTATAATGCGCCTGTAGCATAAAAAAGCGTACAGCCATTGGCGAATATCCTCTATTCAGTAAGGGATGATTTCCTGTAAACAACTCACCTGGCAAGAAACCATTTCCAGCAGATTTAGACATACGGGCGCCGTTTACAGTCAGCATATTGGTATGCATCCAGTACTTTGCCGGACTCGTATGGTTACAGGCTTCAGACTGTGCAATTTCATTGGTATGGTGTGTAGCAGCCAAATCCATTCCACCACCATGAATATCAAATTGATCGCCGAGGTACTTTCTGCTCATAGCTGAACATTCGATATGCCAGCCCGGAAAGCCAACGCTCCAGGGAGCAGGCCAACGCATGATCGTTTCGGGCTTTGCTTTGATCCACAAGGCAAAATCCAAACGTCCCTTTTTCTCATCCTGACCACTCAATTCACGGGTGTTATTGAGCATATCCTCTAATTTACGATTGGTCAATATCGTATAATCATACGTTTCAACGTATTTCTCAACATCAAAATATACGGTACCATTCCGCTCGTAAGCATAACCATTTTCCATAATCTGCTCGATCATTTCGATCTGCTCGCAAATATGCCCTGTCGCCGTAGGCTCAATACTTGGCGGCAAGGTATTGAAAAGACGCAATACGTCGTGAAAACCTATGGTATACTTTTGTACAATTTCCATAGGCTCCAACTGTTCCAATTTTGCTTTTTTTGCAAACTTGTCGTCTCCCTCATCACGATCGCCTTCCAAATGTCCTGCATCCGTAATATTGCGCACATAACGCACTTTATAACCAAGATGACGCAAGTATCTAAAAATCAAATCAAAAGAAACGAACGTACGACAATTACCCAAATGTACATCACTGTATACAGTAGGGCCACAGACGTACATACCAACGAGATTGGTATGAATGGGTTCGAATTTTTCTTTTGTTCGCGAAAGGGTATTGTATAAAACGAGATTATGGTCCATGTTTAATCGCTGCTTGAAAGCTATTTTTGTCTAAAATATATTTGAATTGGCACACCAGTAAAGTCAAAATTATCACGTAATTTATTCTCTATAAAGCGTTTATATGGATCTTTGATGTATTGTGGCAAATTACAGAAGAACGCAAACATGGGTGTTCTTCCTGGCAATTGTGTTACATATTTAATTTTGATGTATTTACCTTTTAAGGATGGTGGTGGATAGTTTTCAATAATATCCAGCATCACTTCATTCAACTTGGACGTTGGGATTTTCTTTGTTTTGTTAGCATATACCTTATCAGCAACCTCCAACACCTTAAGAACACGTTGTTTTTCGGTTACGGAAGTGAAGATAATAGGCACATCAGTAAAAGGCGCTATTTTTTCTTTGATGCGATCTTCGAACGCCTTCATGGTCTTATTATCTTTTTCGATCAGATCCCATTTGTTGACAACGATCACGATGCCTTTACGGTTTTTCTCTGCCAAGTTGAAAATATTAACGTCCTGCGCTTCTAATCCATCTTGAGCATCGAGCATTAAAATCGTCACATCAGAATCTTCCAACGCTTTAATGGTGCGCATAACCGAATAAAACTCGATATCTTCATTCACTTTGGACTTACGGCGAAGACCTGCGGTATCAATCAATAAAAAGTTGTGGCCATATTGATTGTAATGAATACGGATTGAGTCACGTGTTGTCCCTGCCATTGGCGTTACAATATTGCGATCTTTGCCGATCAAGGCATTTGTCAAAGAGGATTTACCCACATTCGGGCGGCCCACGATGGTATATTTTGGTAAGGCTTCTTCTTCTTCCTCTTCCACTTCAAAATGAGAGACAACAGCATCTAACAGTTCTCCTGTACCTGATCCTGTAGCCGACGAAATATTGAATACCTCTCCTAACCCAAAGGCATAAAACTCAGCCGATTCATGGTGCAATTTAGCATGATCGACTTTATTGGCAACGACATATACAGGTTTGGAACTTCTTCTCAGAATATCAGCGATTTCGTCATCCAAATCCGTAATGCCGGTAGTGACATCCACCATGAATATAACGACCGATGCTTCTTCAATAGCGATATAGACCTGGTCACGGATTGCCTCTTCAAAGACATCATCCGAACCATGTACAAAACCACCTGTATCAATAACTGTAAATTTCTTTCCGATCCACTCGGCTGTTTCATAATGACGGTCGCGCGTCACCCCGCTAAAGTCATCGACAATCGCTTTTCTACTTTCTGTAAGACGATTGAATAAGGTAGATTTACCAACGTTTGGACGACCAACAATTGCAACAATATTTGCCATATTTATTTTATTTGATCCACCCACTATCACAGCAGATGGCACTTTTATGCTAAAAATATACTTAAGCGAACAAAGATACGGATTCGAAAGGGATTATGCAGGATAAAACAAAAAAAGCATTACTCGTTAGGGAGTAATGCTTGTTTTGTTTTATCCTGTAAATATACGTTATGGATTTTGCTTTAAAACGCCATGTGTCAGTGTAATCTGCTGTTCAGGGATGAAATCAATAATTTCATTGGCTTTTGCATCGACAGTTAAAAACGAATTTGAATTAGCGATATGTGTACCCGGATATTTTCTATCTAAGGTATAATCATTTCTAAACACGTCAAATTTCCGGTGTCCTTCCCACGCGAGTTCAAGTTTTCGCTCAGATAGCACCACATCAAGAGCCGATTTTCCACTAAGATTAGCTGTTGTCCATAATCCAGCAGTTGGAATTCCTGCGCGTTTACGAATAACGTTCAAATCGTCTAATGCTTGTTGTGTTCGGCCTATTTTTGCATTCGCTTCTGCGCGAATTAAATATATTTCCGCAAGCCTGGATATCACTGGTGACCAAAGATGCCCCTGTCCTTCTTGCCCAGAACACTTTAGAATAAAGTATTTAAGATATCCATTACGATCCTCCAACTTTTTATCAATTAAAACCGTCCTTTTCTTTCCTGCGATCTCAATAAAATATTGGAAAGAACCGGCACCATTAGACTCTTTAATCAGCGTATTTCTGCCTCCGCCTGAAGTGTAAGTAAAATCTGTTCCCTCTTGTTGAACGACAACACTACTATATTTATAATTATCATCGACATAATAGGCATGTAATTCCTTTTCATTGGCCACAACTGGCTCTACGAAACTATAGCGAATATCTTCTGGATATTTACGTACTTCTTCTAAATAAGATCTTGAAGCATACATTTCGCCCCAACCGGCCCCATTAATTGTTGCATACATAGAACCTATAGTATACCAACCATTGTCTGAATAATCAACATCTTTTAAAAATTTTATCGCAAAAATTGTTTCAGAGTTGTTCTCAGGTGCAGCGGTAGCAATCTCTGTATATTTGTCTCTGCTTAATAAGGTAAATTTCCCTGAATTAATTACCTTATCAGCATAGCTTATAGCTTTTTCGTTTTCCCCCATAAATAGATACACCCTTGCCAATAGCGCTTGAGTAGCATACTCACTCGCATATATATTTCCTTTGTATGACTTAAAAAGTGTTTCAGCTTTCAATAAATCAGAAACGATTTGCTGATAAACTTCTTTAACGGTATTACGTGGCAAAACCTCAAATGGATCTGCATTCAACTTGAGGGGAACCGCTAAGTTGACCGATGGATTTTGGTTATATGGACGTCCAAAAACATTTGTCAAATAAAAATACATCAAACTTCTCAAGTAGAGGTTTTCAGCAATGATTTGATCGTTTTTTTCTGAAGTCCCTACTTCCAGTTGACCTAAAATATTATTTGTACCTGCAATAATTTTATAAGAATTTTCCCAATAACTATTTACCCGGCTATTATTGACAATACGGTTGTAGTTGTAATTGTAAAAGAATGCATCGGTCGTAGTACCGCTCAAAGAAACTTCATCAGAAGGATACTCGGTAACACGGTGCCAATTCTCTACCCAGCTTTTTAACGTATGATAATTTCCAAGGTTTAACGCATCGATCGCCCCTTCTGTATTTTCTATTGATTCGTCTGTTAAATCAGTAAAAGGTTCCTTATCAAGTGAGCAAGAACTCAAGAAGAAAAATATAATTGATGAATATAAAAGTTTATTTTTCATGTGATTTAGTTTAAAATGTGAAATTAACACCGGCTGTTACACGTTTTGGTGAGGGGTATTGCGATGTCGAATCTCCAAATAAAGCTGCTTCTGGATCAACTCCTGTAAATTTGGTTGACAACCATAGATTATCTGCCGCCACGAAAACGTTGACACTTTTCAACTTAAGACGCTTCAGCAGTTGCGGGTTAAAATCATAAGCAAGCGTGACATTTCTCAACCTAAAAAATGATGCATCTTCTAAGTATCTCGACGATGTTTTATTAGAACCGCTATTATTGTTATATGATGCTACCGGATGTGTGGCATTGGTATTTGAAGGGCTCCATCTTGACCATCCATCAGCAAGAATCATTTGGTTATAGGAAGGATATGCTCCATCCGAGTCAAACAATTCACGCCCTCCATTGTAAGCATAGGCTCCATGGAGATAAGAGAAAGTAGCCGTCAATGAAATTCCTTTATATAAAAAACTTGTATTGATACCGCCTTGGTACTTTGGTGTAGAAGCACCTACAAATTGCAATGTTGCTCTATTGTAATTGGATGTGGTTGAAATCTCACCTGTTTCAGCATTGACAACTTCCCACAATGGTGCGCCATTGTTTGCATCTACACCAGACCACTTACGCATATACCATGAATCGATATCTCTTCCTTCGGAATAGCGCTTGTTACCTGCCGGAACGTCAGTACCATCTTTTAATTGCTTGACCCTATTTCTGTTTGCTGCCCAATTGGCTCCAACATTCCATTGAAGTGGACTTTCCGGATCTAATACCCGAGCATTAATCGCCAATTCCAAACCTTTATTGTTGATCGAACCAATGTTGTACCAGTAACCGTCCCACCCCGCTGTGGCCGGGAATTTTACGTAAGAAAGTAAACCATCTGTGTTTTTATTATACGCATCGACAGTTAAATCGATTCGGTTGAAAAAACCCAACTCCAAACCTAAATTCACATCTCTCGATTTCTCCCAGCTTACATTTCTATTATTGTATTGATTTGGAATAGCAGCAGGCTCCCCGTTATACTGTCCATTTAAGCCATACAGCGAATAGGATGCGTAGAGCGATGTTGGCGTATTACCGACTTCTCCATAGGAAACCCTCAGTCTCGCCAAATTGATCATATCGATATGAAAGAAATCTTCCTTGTTGATATTCCATGCCCCACTCACAGCAAAGAATCCTCCATAACGATTATTTGCACCAAATCGTGAAGCACCATCTAAACGATAAGAACCTTGGAAATTATAACGTTCATCATATTTGAAATTAACCTGAACAAGACCGGACTGAAAGGCGTAATCATTTTTTGTACCAGACTGTGACAAAAAATTAGCCGCATTATCAACAATTGTCGACCCAGCTGAAATACCTTTTCCAGCGGCCCCCACACTTGTATAAACATAATCAGAATATTCGTATGCAGCGAGTGCCGAAACTTCGTGTTTACCAAAGTTCTCCTTGTACTTCAACATCTGATTAAAAAATCGTGTGATACGTTTATCAGAAAACTGAGACACTGAACCTTTATTTTCCAATCCTGAATTTGATTTTGGATCCGTATATGACATTGTAGTTTGATTATAATAAGTCAAACTATTCATAGATTCAAATGTAAATTTATCCGATATTCTCATTGAAAAGTCCAAATTCGACTGCACATCAAACGTTTGCCCTTCTCCATAGTTGTACTGTAAGTCATACAGATAATTATTATTATCTCTACCGTACCAGCCTACATTGTCTAGTTTTGTATTTTTTAAAGAACCATCTGCATAAAATGGTGTATCCCAAGGCATATTGAGGTACATGTCATATATAGAATGCTGGCGATCTTTATAACTGGTGTAAGATGCGTTTAACTTAGGTTTAAAAGTTAAATTTTTTGTCAGATTATGTTCAATATTTAATCTACCTGTAAGTCTATTATAATCATATCCTTTTACAGAGCCTTTTTCGTCATAATAATTGCCGCTCGCATAAATTGACGTCTCTTCTGTTTTCCCTAAATAGTTGGCACTAAAATCATTGATAGCTCCATTTTGCGTTCCATTAGCCAGCCAGTTAAAATCCGTATTTAAAACGTCTGAAGTTATATTATTGGGTATTGCACTTTGATTGTTAAATGATTGATATAAATCCCACATCTGCTGCGAATTCATTACCTCAAATTTACCAGGATTGAATTTCGATACTCCAGAAGATAAGTTGACGGCAAAAAGATGCTCACCAGGTTTTAAGGCTCTTTTCGTTGTCACAACAATTACACCGCTAGCACCTCGAGATCCATACTGCGTAGTGGCAGCTGCATCTTTCAGTACGGATACTGACTCAATATCATTTGGATTGATATTTGGTGTTCCATGCATAATAACGCCATCTACCACCCATAATGGACTGATATTGGAATTTATTGAATTCCTTCCCCGAATACGGATATTGGCGTTGGCACCGGGCCTACCTGAACCGGCAACGACATCGACACCAGCAATCTTACTCTGCAATAAATTCGAAACGTTAGGAGACTTGACATCCTTTAATGTTTTTTGATCGATTGAAACAACAGATGCCGAAACCTCTGTTTTCTTTTGACGCGAATAACCTGTAACGACAACTTCTTCCAGCGCTTTGTCATTAGACTCCAGATTAATATTGACAACTGGTCCTGTCACTATCACTTCTTGTGCTTTATAACCGACACTCGTGATGACCAATACGTCACCATTGTTGGCATCTATTGCAAATCGTCCATCGGCTCCCGCAGACGTTGATTTAGAACTCCCTTTAACGCTGATGGTGGCACCAGCCAATGGGCCGTCCGTAGACTGCACTTTTCCATTCACTTTTTGTTGATAAACAGCGCCATGCAGCAATATATTATCGCCCGCAACTGTAAGATCATTAGCATTTGCCAAGTTGTGCGAACTTGTTAGGAGTAAAGCTATTGATAACAGACTCAACTTGTGATTTTCAAGAATCTTTGAAATCATAATATTTTATAGTTAGTTTAAAAATTGATTAGCTTACTAATCAAAATTTAGGTACATGATTGCTAAAACTAAAGGAAGATGGCAGGATATCAAAATTTACAAACAACGAAATCGATTGCGCCAATTAGACAAACGATTGCATAAACACGCATTATACAACCTATCACACATGCACGGAGGAGAAGCATACAGCTGTATCAAAAATTGATCTTTAAATAAATGATGACAACCAAACAATGGGAAAAGATGAAAGTAAAGTGCGGCAATTTTGGAAGATATACCATGCGCTACAATAGATTAGTAGCGCATAAAAAAAGCCAAGATATTCGTCTCAGCTTTTTCGTTTAGTAGCGGGGACC
>DLST01000018.1:157226-736338 GCA_002500745.1 Sphingobacterium sp. UBA7855
CCAACTGCTCCACCCCGCAATATATTTTTGAACAAAATTGCTTTTTTCTTTTGAAAAAACAAGATTATGATCCTTCCGAATTGGAGTACAAAGATATATTTTGTTTCTTTGTAATCCTAATAAAATTTAGAAAAATGTCACACAAAGCAGGATTCGTAAGTATCATCGGAAAGCCAAATGCTGGTAAGTCCACCCTAATGAACGCTTTAGTGGGTGAAAAAATGTCTATCATTACACCCAAAGCGCAAACGACAAGACACCGCATTATCGGTATTGTAAACGATGAAGACCATCAAATTGTGTTTTCGGACACTCCAGGTGTTATTAAACCAAACTATTCTTTGCAGGAATCCATGATGAATTTTGTCCAAGGATCTTTGATCGATGCAGACATTATACTATTTGTGACAGATATCAACGAAAAATACGATGAGAACGATGTCCTCGAGAAATTACGCAAAACAAATTCTCCTGTTGCTGTATTGATCAATAAAATTGATAAATCTTCAGAAGAAGAAGTCAAAGCAAAAATTGAATTCTGGCAAGAAAAATTAAATCCAGATACCATTTTTGCCATTTCAGCAAAACTGAATCATAATGTTGCTGCCGTAATGCAATACATAAAAGACAAGTTACCAATTCACGAAGCTTATTATGAAAAGGATGAACTGACAGATAAATCCATGCGTTTCTTTGTCTCCGAAATGATCCGTGAAAAAGTGTTCAAACTGTATGACAAGGAAATTCCTTACAGCACAGAAGTGATCGTCACATCGTACAAAGAAGAAGCTAATATTACGCGTATTGCTGCCGAAATTATTGTTGAACGCGACTCTCAAAAAAATATTATCATTGGAAAGGCGGGCGCCATGATCAAAAAAGTAGGAACCTACGCGCGTCAGGATATTGAGGAGTTTATCGACGGAAAGGTATTTCTCGAACTTTTCGTTAAAGTAATTCCTGACTGGCGAAGCAAGAAAAATTACCTTAAACGTTTCGGTTACGATGACTAATTCGTATGGAATACATCAGCGGAAGACTTTGATATATAAACCTTCGGCTGATGCACTATTCTATTTTAAAGTTACTTTGCAAAGTATTCACGAAGTGCTTTAATCTGTTTGAGATTAAGCACTTTTTTTAGGTCTTCATCAGACGCCTCCTTCACCTTTTTTACCGATTTAAATTCAGTTAACACTTTCTCCACTGTTGTTTTGCCTATGCCTGGCACATTTTCAAGTTCAGAAACAAAAGTTTTTCGGCTCCGCTGATTTCTGTGAAACGTGATTCCGAACCGGTGAGCTTCATCTCGAAGATGTTGAATCACCTTTAAGGTTTCAGATTTTTTATCTAGATAAAGTGGATATTGGTCACCGGGATAGAAAAGCTCCTCCAGCCTCTTCGCAATACCGATCACCGTTACTTGCCGTTCGATCCCCAATAAGCGCAGACTCTTTAAAGCAGCCCCTAATTGCCCCTTACCACCGTCGATAATAATCAATTGGGGCAGAGGCTGATCTTCATCCAACAATCTTCTGTACCGTCTAAAAACAGCTTCCTCCATCGTAGCAAAATCATTAGGTCCCTCCACTGTCTTTACATTGAAATGGCGATAATCCTTTTTTGAAGGTTTGGCATCCTTAAAGACAACAATAGCAGATACTGGGTAATTGCCCTGAATATTCGAGTTATCGAAACACTCAATATGCTGTGGGAGCACATTCATGCGAAGATCCTTTTGCATTTGCTTTAAAATACGCTCAGTGCGGACATCCGGATTAAGCTTCTCATATTGCAACAAACGTTCCTTCCTAAAAAATGCTACGTTCTTTTGCGAAAGCTCCAGAAGCTTCTTCTTTTCACCCAATTTAGGGATTGTAAATCGAATCCGTTCGTTCTCTTCAATATCTAACTCGAATGGTACGATAATTTCCCGCGACAGACTTTTGAAACGTTCCCGTATCTCTGGTATGGCCAGGGCTAGGAGCTCCTGTTCACTCTCATCTAAACGTCGTTTCATTTCCAGTGTTTGCGTCTGAATAATCACACCATTCATCACTTTCAGGTAGTTGACAAAAGCATACCCCTCATCCGAAGCGATGCTAAATACATCGACGTTTGTAATGGATGAGTTAACAACAGTGGATTTACTCTGATAATTGTCTAGCTTATCCAACTTCGCCTTGATTAACTGCGCTCTTTCGAAATCCAGAGCTACCGCGGCAGTAGCAATACCTTCTTTCAGCCGATTGGTCACCATAGCGATCTTTCCGTTCAGAATATCCTTAATATCGCTCAGATTCTGATCATAGTCTTCCTCAGATTGATACCCTTCGCAAGGCCCCTTACAGTTTCCTATTTGATATTCAAGACAGATCTTAAACTTGCCTTTCCGTATATTTTCCTGTGTTAGGGCCAAATTGCAGGTCCGCAAGGGAAACAATTCGCGAATCAGATCCAAAACAATATGCATCATCCCCACCGAAGGATAGGGCCCATAATAGCGAGAACCATCTTTGATATATTGCCTGGTCCAAAAAACGCGTGGAAAAGGCTCGTTCTTAATAACAATCCAAGGATAGGTTTTATCGTCCTTAAGAAGGACATTATACTTCGGTTTGTGTTTCTTGATCAATGAATTTTCAAGCAACCAAGCATCAATCTCCGTATCAACTATAGTAAAGGATATCCGATTAATCTTACGGACCAAAACACGTGTTTTGCCATTCAGCTGATTTTCACTAACGAAATAAGATCCGACCCGATTGCGCAAATCTTTCGCTTTCCCAATATATATCAGCTCGTTATTTTTATCAAAATACTGATAGACTCCAGGCCGATGCGGTATCTTCTTTAATTCCTCTCTATAATCAAATACGTCCATTATGTTTTAATATCAAGCACGCTCAGCAAAAAAGCCAGACAACAAATTTCGAAAAAATTTATTGTCTGGCCCACTGGTATTTTTTTAAAATAACTTAGAAGCCTAAGCGGTCATCTTTTAGTTTAGTTTCGTCTTTACTGCTCGAATCGGTAGATCCATCTTCTACATCAGAGCCTCCGCCACCCCAGTACTGATTACAGTCTATCACACGGGTGAGTCCACCTTGAGGTTGCTCAAAATCACCTTTGGTATATTTCAAATTCGAATCTTTATATACTTTCTGCATGTAATAAGCGAATACTGGCATAGCTGCCGCAGCCCCTTGACCGTACTCCATGCGATCGAAACTAATGCCCCGATCTTCCGCCCCGGTCCACACACCTGTAACCAATTCGGGCGTAATACCGATAAACCAAGCATCCGAGTTGTCATTCGTTGTACCCGTTTTACCACCGATTGGATTGGTGAGCTTGTACATCCATTGAATACGTCTAGCAGTACCCTGAGACACCACCTTTTTCAACATATCAACAATAATATAAGCAGATTCACTATTTAAGGCTTTTACGACCTTTGGTGCTTTATCATAGATCGGTGTACCATTTTTATCTTCAATACGTAAGATCGCAGTCGGTTCAATCCAGGTTCCTTGATTTACAAATGCCGAATAAGCACCCACCATATCAAACACCGACGCTTCATAAGCACCTAATGAGATCGAAGGATAATTAGGCACATCACTTGTTATACCCATTCGCTTTGTCAATGCGGCGACTTCGGCAGCACCAACTTCGTGTACTAAATAGGCTGTCGCATAGTTTTGAGAATAAGCCAATGCCTTAGCCAAGGTAATAGGGTTTCCTCCTTGCGCATTTCCCCTTGGGGTCCATCCGTTATACGTTTGCTGGTAGTTTGGAATACTATAACATGGTGAATAGCCATTGTCAATCGCAACCGCGTAAGTAAATGGTTTAGCCGTCGATCCGACTTGACGCGTGCCCATTTTTACCTGATCATATTTAAAATGGTCAAAGTCAATACCCCCTACCCACGCTTTAATATGTCCCGTCTTTGGCTCCATTGACATCATCGCATTGCGCAACATGAGTTTATTGTATTTAATGGAATCCATTGGCGTCATCATGGTATCGACGCTTCCTTTCCATGTAAAAATATTCATAGGAACTTTTACATTGAAAGCCTTTTTGATTTCGTCTTCATTCAAACCTTCTTCCTTCAAAATGCGGTAACGATCAGAACGCTTCATTCCGCTGATTAATAGCTTCGCTTTATCGCCTTTGAAGGGATCCCTATTTTTCCATTGTGCGGAAAATTTAGACTGCAATTGCTTCATCCACTCCTTTTGTGAATCCTCTGCATATTGCTGCATAGACATGTTGATTGTCGTATAGATTTTCAATCCATCGCGATCAAGATCATAGGGCGTACCATCCGGCTTGGTAATAGAAAGCTTGGCAAATTCCTTTTTGATCTCGTCTTTTAGTACCGCTCTAAAATAGGGAGCCAATCCTTCGCCGTAATTTGCGATCTTAAGCTCTAAACCAAGTGGTTTCTCTTTTGCTTTTGTTGCCTCTTCTGCCGAGATAAAATTGGCGGCAACCATATTGTTCAACACCGTATTACGTCGGGTGCGAGATCTATCAGGGTAACGCACCGGAGAATATGCTCCCGGACCTTTTAGCATACCCACCAACAAGGCTGCTTGTTCCGCTGTCAATTTGTCGGGAGTCGTATTAAAGTAAGTCCGCGCAGCTGATTTGATTCCGTATGTATTGTAGGCACCAAAGTCTACCGTATTGAAATACATGGTAATAATCTCATCCTTGGTATAATTTCTCTCCAGACGAACCGCCGTAATCCATTCCTGAAATTTTTGAATGACTCGTTTTAAAAAATTCTTCTGACGTCCATCCGAGAAGAGATTAAGTGCCAGCTGTTGTGTAATCGTACTCCCCCCTTGCTTATTACCTGTCAAGGTATGGAAGATGACTGTGAATGTACGCGAATAGTCTATACCAGAGTGATCATAGAAACGTTTATCCTCTGTAGACACCAATGCTTTGACTAAATAAGGGGACAATTCGCTATACTTTACATTGGAACGGTTTTGAACATAATAGGTCCCCAGTACTTTATGATCTTCAGTGATAACTTCAGAAGCTAAATTGCTTTTTGGATTCTCCAAATCACTGAAGGAGGGCAATTTCCCAAATAATCCAAGACGGATACTCAATATAAACAGAAAACCTATCGCAACAACTCCAACGATAATCTTCCAAAAATTGAATGTATATCGTTTGATATCAGCTTCCGTCAGTTGATTTTTTTTTGATACTCGTTTCATCTATTTACTAAATTTCAGACGTAAATATTATTCATTTAAAGGCCACGAAGCGTATTCAGGTTTTACACCCACTGTGCTATTTTAACACTCGAATACTGCATTATTTTAACCCTTGTAGACTTCTATTAAGACATTAATGCTCACTCTATCAGATAGTGTGCCAATAATCCTTACTTGGCAAAGGTATTACTAATTGTACCAAAAGCAAGAATTTAAACGCGAAAATATTGAGCAGAACTACGCACGTTCGATCAAGCAAACCGCATAGGCAACGGCCCCTTCCTGACGGCCGATAAATCCCATGGTTTCATTTGTCGTTGCTTTAATGGAAATATCATCGATATCCAAACCAGTGGCTTCAGCCAATTTAACTTTCATTTGCGGGATATAAGGTTTGATCTTAGGAGCCTCCAAACACAGCATTGAATCGATATTGCCGAGTGTGTACCCTTTCTTCGCAATCAGCGCCACACATTCTTTCAGCAACAATAAGCTACTGATACCTTTCCAGCGCATATCTGTGTTTGGAAAGTGATAGCCAATATCTTCCAAATTGGCAGCACCCAAAATGGCATCACATATCGCATGCACCAATACATCTGCATCAGAATGGCCAAAGGCCCCAGCATGATGCTCCAATTGAACGCCTCCAACAATAAAGGGATGTCCCTCTTTCATCTGATGGACATCAAATCCAAATCCTACCTTAATTTTCATGACAATAATTATAACTATGGTGTCTATTCCTCCTGAAACAGATTCCGAGACACACGATTGATATACCTTTAAAACAAAGCCAATATATGCTGTTAGGGGCGTGTATAACCGCTATAAATCAAACTTAGGAAATCTTCTCTTAAATTTCCACATATCAATATATATACCTAATAACAGATTACTGCGAAGATAACAATTCGCAGCTATATTTATTGTTACAAATGACTTAGGGAATCGGCATCACGACTAAAGTCAATCAAATAGTAATTCGACTCGATGAAAACCAGCGGAATAAAAAAAGGCTATTTTTTTGAAATAACCTTTTTTTATTGTTTTTTGAAATGCTTCGAAAAGTACAGCCTACGCTTCTACTTCTTCCGGTGCAAATTGATCATATACTTCACCAAAAGCATCATAGTCTTGATCGCCGTTAGGCTCAAAAACCTGAATATCTTTTGATCTTGCAAAATCAACTATTTCGGTATTGACATTTTGATCCGCCACAACAACCATATCGGTAAAATGCAAAGCACCTTTATAGATAGCCTCATAGCTACCATCTCCGTAAACCTGTGCATCCTCAGCTTTGAATGAACCCTCTGGTGCCATTTCCGCATACTTCGTACCTAATGTACCTTTAAACTCTTCATTGAACAAAGAGTACATCACTTTTGCATCCTTGAATGTCGGATCGTCTTTATAAGTCGTCTTGACATACGCCGGTACCAACGCAGAGAACCATCCATGACAGTGCACTACATCTGGGGACCAACCTAATTTCTTCACAGTTTCCAACGCTCCTTTACAGAAGAACACCGAACGCTCATTGTTGTCTGCAAAGAACTCGCCATGCTCATCACTAAAAACTTTTTTACGCTGAAAGTAGTCTTCATTATCCAAGAAATACACCTGCATCCGGGCCGCAGGTAATGAAGCAACTTTAATAATTAGCGGATTATCATTATTATCCACAACAATGTTCAGGCCTGAAAGACGAATAACCTCATGTAATCTATTTCTACGCTCATTGATATTCCCAAAACGCGGCATTAAGATCCGGATCTCAAAACCCTTTTCTTGCATCGCTTGCGGAAGTTGACGTGTGATTTCAGAAATTTTAGTTAATTCGAGGAAAGGCGACATCTCGTGAGTAATAAACAATATCTTCGTTTTTGCCATCTCCAGTTATTTTTATTTATTATTTTCGAACAGTAAAATCGGTCTACAAAGGTACGAAAAAAATACTTACTATGCAATTTACTATTAATCATCGTTTTATATTCCCAAAATTATATGCAACTTTGCCCACAAAAACTAAATAGCAAAGTGGAAATTTTCAAAACGAAAGCCTCTCTCCAAGCATACCTGCAAGAAGCACGAAAAACCGATCAAAAAATCGCCCTAATCCCGACCATGGGGGCATTACATGAAGGACATTTATCCTTATTAAATTATGCAAAACCATTGAGCGACATTCGCGTCTGCAGTATTTTTGTAAATCCTACGCAATTTAATGACCCAAAAGATCTCGAGAAATATCCACGCCCAATCGAGAACGATATCAAACTATTGGAAGCTGTGGGGTGTGATATTCTTTTCTTGCCAACCGTTGACGAAATGTACCCCGACAAACACGAACACTGGCATATCGATTTGGGCGAACTGGATCAAATCTGGGAAGGGGAAAAACGTCCAGGGCATTTTCAGGGCGTCACTCAAGTCGTCTATAAATTATTTACATTAGTACAACCGCATATCGCCTGTTTCGGACAAAAAGACTTTCAGCAGGTCATGGTTATTAAACGCATGATTGAAATGAAGGATCTACCTATTCAATTGGCGATATGCCCCATCATTAGAGATCAAGATGGCCTAGCTTTGAGCTCCAGAAACATGCGATTAAGTGAAGAAGGAAAAACCATAGCGTTGGCCCTTTCACGTTCCTTGACATACGTAAAAGACCACATCAATGATGCTACAGCACTCCGGGAAATAAAAGACCAAGCGCTGAAGATATTAACAGCTACAGATGGACTGAGCGTTGAATACTTTGCCATATGTGAGAGTACCAGCTTAAAGGAGGTCGATCACATCGATTTCAGCAAACAAAATGTTGCCCTCGTCACGGCCTGGGTTGAGGGCGTGCGTCTGATCGATAATATGATTCTGAATAATTTGTCAAATTAATTGACAAATCTTTCAAATTCAGTAGAAAGCCCTAACTTTGCGCCATGGTAATAGAAGTAATGAAATCCAAGATTCACCGCGTTAAGGTCACACAAGCGGAATTGAATTATGTGGGTAGTATCACAATAGATGAAGATTTGATGGATGCCGCAAATATCATCGCTAACGAGAAAGTTCAAATCGTAAACAATAACAATGGAGCACGTTTTGAGACATATGTTATCCCTGGCCAACGCGGTTCGGGAACAATTTGTTTGAATGGTGCCGCGGCCCGCTTGGTTCAAGTTGGCGATATCGTCATCATCATTTCCTATGCAACCATGGATTTCGAAGAAGCTAAACAATTTCAACCCTCGCTTGTATTTCCAGACGACAACAATCATCTGATTAAATAGTTAGAATGTAAGGATGGAGAACATTAAGGTTTCAAAAATAGGCATACTTAATATTTATTTAATCCATACAGCTTTATACTGATAAAATAAAATCGTAATTTTGAAGCGTTACCCTAAAAAAGTAACGCTTTTTTATGTACCGAAAAACAACCAGAAGTCCACGTCAGCTTATCGCATTATGCCAATTGGTGTTAATGTCGCTGATTATTATTTCAGGTGTTGTTTTTATGCACAAAGAGGTAAAATCTACAGGTGAAATTGTCATGCACACCCACCCTTATGATTTTACCAAGAAACAAAAGCCCCAAGAAACAGATGACCAAATCGAATACCTGAATGTCATCTATCACAACACCTACGTACAAACCGAATTTACCGTCCTTGAACTTCCAATTCCCCGCGAAGTAAGACAGGTACGCTATAGTTCCTTTTGTCCGGAAGCAATTACGTTAACTATCGATCATTACCACTTACGTGGTCCCCCCAGCATAGTATAAAACCAACATCAGAGATTTCGAAAACCGGTAGTCTGAAATGGCAGTACTCGACGCTAATAAACGGAACGTACCGTATGCGTCCAGTAACGCATTGCTAAACCACGGAATGACTATATCGGTACGACCTCTTTGATACAATTTCTTATTGGCCTCCTTTTCGAGAATTGTCGTTGATGCCAAGGCGACACCCTTCGTTGGACTACCTTACAGTGGTTTCAATGAACTCCTTGGTACAATAGCCCTATATAAGAACAAGTTATTTTCTTGTTTCCTATCCGTATTCAACACCTTGAATGCTGTTCATAGCGCGCTATAGACAATGGGATGCGAGGCTTGTATTTTTAAAATTTTTATAAAATTACTATGCTAAAGCAATACACTTTATTCGCCGCATTACTGGCGGGTACATCCACTATATATGCCCAATCGAAACTTGAAGGCTATTTATTCAATAAAAACCATGAAGCAGTTCCCTCCGGCACACTGACTTTAAAAAACAGCAAGCTTGCGACCACATCTGATACAGCGGGCTACTTCAAGTTGTCTGCTATACCGATGCAAAAAGTAACATTAAATATATCTGCAGTAGGCTACCGCTCAATCAGCAAGGTTATCTCCCTTGATACACTAAAGGCTCCATTACATATTCAACTGGAGGAAGACAACCTCAATTTGGATGAGGTTGTTGTTTCTGCTACACGTTACGGCGTCAAACGAAAGGATGCTCCCGTGGTTGTGAATGTCATAGGTCCCAAATTATTTAATGCGACACAATCTGTCGCCATGTCTGAAACACTGAATTATCAGCCGGGGGTACGCGTAGAAAACAATTGCCAGAATTGCGGTTTTTCACAAGTCCGGCTGAATGGTCTAGAAGGTCCTTATTCACAAATATTGATCAATAGCAGAGCCGTATTCTCCGCATTGAATAGCGTATATGGATTAGACCAGATTCCCACCAGTATGATCGATCGTATTGAGGTGGTAAGAAGTGGCGGTTCGGCATTATTTGGCGCCAATGCGATTGCTGGGACAATTAATATTATTACAAAAGATCCGGTAGAAAATGACTGGCAGGTAAAATCAACCAACTCACTCATAGGTGGCAGAAGCTGGGACAATACGGTTGATTTTAACACCTCGACGGTCGCAGAAGACCTCAAGAGAGGTGCGACGTTCTACGGCATGCACCGTAATCGGGAAGCATATGATGCTAATGGAGATGGTTTTTCGGAAATGACCAAACTTCGAAACACTACTTTTGGCACAAAAATATTTTACAAACCGAGTGATCTAGATAAAATAACGGTAGATTTTAGCACAGTGAATGAGTTCCGTCGCGGTGGTGATCAGCTTGATAAAGTACCCCACTTGACGCAAATCACAGAGCAATTGGAAACCAGTTCGCTTGTTGGCGGAATCACCTATGATCATTACTCTACCGATTACAAGCAGAAAATGTCGCTTTACGGCTCTGTACAGAAAACCGTTCGTGACAGCTACTATGGCGGCCTAGGGGGCGGATCAACACTCGCCGACAGCATATTAGCTGCCAATGCATACGGAAAGACAAATGATATCGCGCTGGTCGCAGGAGGACAGTATACTTACAACTTTGAACGCGATGTATTTACCGCCGGAGTGGAGTTCTCGTACAACGATACCCAAGACGACATACCGGGGTACAAACGAACCATTGATCAGCAAAACAGGGGATTAGGCAGTTATGCCCAATACGAATGGAAGCCTTTAAGCAATTTTAAAACCTTGATCGGAGCGCGATACGATTATACCTATGTCGATGGCAAATACAGTCTTGCAGGTACAGACCGAAACTCAGATCAGCGTTTTGGCACTTTTAGCCCACGGTTGACAATCTTATATGATATCACCAAGGACCTTCAATTTAGAGGGGGCTATGCCCGCGGTTTCCGTGCGCCCCAGGCATTTAACGAGGATATGCATGTCACTTCCATTGGTGGCAATCAAGTATTTGTGTTGATTGGTGAAAATCTAAAAACGGAGTATTCCAATGCGTATACAGGTTCCTTTAGCTACAACAAAACTTTTGGAAATGTACAGACGAGTCTGCTTGTGGAGGGGTTTTATACGGATCTAAACAATCAATTTGTCAATGTCATGGCATCAGAAAAAGACGGATTGATCACCCAGGAGATGCAAAACGGTGAGGGTGCCCGGGTATATGGCTCTAATATTGAGATCAATATTGCACCATCATCTTGGTTTTCTATCCAAACCGGTGGGACCATTCAGCGCTCAAGCTATAAAAAAGATCAACTTATCTACGAGGGAAGGGAAGATGGACAAGACATCCTGACCAAGAAATACGTCCGTACACCCAATATTTATGGCTATATGAATAGTAATTTAAAAGCGACCAAACAATTTGCGATCGATCTGACCGGAGTCTACACCGGAAAGATGATTGTTCCTCATATCCAAAACGATATGATGACCTTGAAAGACGCACGCGACTTCGTCGAGTTAAATCTGCGGCTGGGTTATACCTTACCCATACATAAAGATTTTAGTATTGAAATTTTCGGCGGTATACAAAACATGTTCAATGCTTTTCAGAAAGACTTTGACAAGGGACCATTGAGAGACTCAGACTATATCTATGGTCCGACTCGTCCACGGACATTTACCTTTGGCTTGCGCGTTGGCCATTTCCATTAAAAAACAATAACTGATCTATGAAGCAATTCAGCAAAATATACATTATGTCGATGATGCTATTTTATCCGCTCTGTCACTTTGGACAAGAGCGGATTAATTGGATCAGCTTCGAACAGCTTGATTCTTTACTCGCAGTGGAGCCAAGGGAGACACTACTTTTCATTCATACCGATTGGTGTAGCTATTGCAGAAAAATGGAGCAAGAAATCTTTACAAAAAGAGAAATTATTGAATTAATTAACCGGCGTTACTATGCGGTGAAGTACGATGCCGAATCTACCGAAGAGATTGTTTTCGACAACAGCATATGGAAGCCACTGAGCAGAAAAAAGAAAGTAGGGAAATACCATCCATTAGCAGTACAATTACTGCGGGGAAAACAGTTTGTCTTTCCGAGTATTTTAAGGCTGGACTCTAAATTTCATTTAAAAAGCATACGACAAAAATACTTGAATTCAAAAGAGTTATATGCTTTTTTAGAATAATTTAACATTTGATGTAGCGAAGTTTGTCCAGTCTGCGTTTTGAGTTTTATAATTAATACACACTTTAAGAAATTATGAAAAATATCACAAAATTTTTAATGGCGTTTTTGTGTCTTGGTATTCTTTTTACAGCTTGTAATAAAGATAATTTTGATTGGGACGCCTATTACAAACAACAAGAAGAAGCAATAAGAAAGGAAAAAGCAAGACAAGATTCTTTATATAAAGATCAAGCACCTCTATTGGAAGCTTACGCGAAACAGAAGTGGGGTAACGACGCTAAGCGTTCAGACTCTTTGCTATCAAAAGGTATTTGGTACAAAATCGAATATGCTAAAGAAACCGCTACACCTTATACATATGGTATCACTTTAACAAATAACGGTCCTGCGATTACACCTTTTGCGGCAACTTTCAATTTTCAAGGAGAGTTAATGGATGGAAGAGTTTTTGATAAAAATCCAGTTGGTTCACCAGCTGTTTATACTGATATATACAAAGCCATCAATATATATAATGTAGGATGGATGAGAGCCTTTACGCCTCCTGTAATTAAACAGAATGGCATAGATTATTATCCACACGGATTACTTCCAAAAGGATTACAAAAAGGAGATAAAATTACTTTTATTGCGCCTTCATATTATTCGTTTGATCAAAATGAATATACCAAAGGCAGTGAGAAGGTGACAGTACCTAAGAATACACCAGTTGTGTATACAATCGAATTGTTAAGTATTGGAGCTGCTACCTCCAACTAAACAAATAAGCCGTACAAAAAAAAGCCATTTTCTTAATGAGAATGGCTTTTTTTAGCAGATCTTAATACAGAAATGTAAATTAATGTATCAATTTGTTAATTATTTAGGCGTAAATATACAAAAAGAAAAAAATCACATACATTTGCTAGGCCAATTTCACAATGAAATGGCTGCTTATTGAAAAACTAACAAATAATACCATGAAAAAATTGTTATCACCATTATTTTTAGGAATTACAGCAATCGCTTTCCTTATTATTAGCTGTGCCAAAAGTGATGATGCGCCGATTTACGATGCAGCTGCACAATTTAAAACAGACTCTGTCGCACTTAAAAATTATGTCAGCCAAAAGTATCCCGATGCCCAATACAATAGCGAGACAGGCATTTGGTATGAAATTTTGGCTGAAGGCACAGGAAATTATCAATATAAAATTGTGGATACCTTAAATGCTAAAGTCTTTAAAGTTAATCCAACTGTAAAGTATACTGGTCGCTTATTAAATGGCAGTATTTTCGACCAAACTGGAACCGATAAAACGGCTAGCTTTGAGCTCCTCACCAATACCGGTTATAATTATCCTTTCGAGAGCACGCTTATACCAGCTTGGACATTCGCATTTGCTCCTAAAAAAATAGGTGATGTAGATCTCGGTGGACTGACAGAGAAAGGGCTTCAAAAAGGTGCTAAAATTCATATCATGGCGCCTTCTAAATTCTGTTATGGAAATCGCGCGATAGGACCAATTCCTGCAAACTCACCCTTGGACTTCGTGATTGAAGTGGTAGACATAAAATAGAAATATTTTAACTAGATAAGTGCTATTCTATACGATGGTGTTAGGATTCAAAATCCAAGCACCATTGCTATTTATTATTGAATCCATCAACCCGTGTTCGGAAAAAAGCCTGATTTACCTTACAACACCTCGAACGTAAATCACTATATCAATTGACCTGCAAATACCTAATAGCTTTTAGAAAATTCCTGCATTTAAGAAGTCGATTCGGCTATCAATCAGCCCCAATTAATCGCATGTGTATGATATTTCAATATTGGATCTGAAAAACTTCAGCCTGAAAGCAGCGTGAAGTTAAATGTGTCGGTATGCATTCTAACTAGATTCAGAGCTACCTATCTAAAGACAATATGTAAGCTACATCTTCCTCATCGAAGTAATTTCCTACAAACTTTCGATATGCTACCTTGATGAATTCTAGTACTTCCAAATAAAAAATAACAAATGGATCCCTCTTATACATCAACAAATCTAGGCGGGATGGAAATGAATTGGGGGCAAAACCGAATGTGAAATGTTTATAATAAAAAAGCTCGAAGTGGGGAACTCCGAGCTTTACCTAACCAATTATTAACCTAAATTATGAAAAGTTCTTTATATATTATTTTTAATATCTTTCGTTTCTTTTGATATATCAAAGGTACTATACATCTGCTTTCATGTCAAGAAATTTAACAGCATTTAACGTTGTTAAAATTATGTTAAAACAATTTAGCATATCTCATACTGTTAAAACTATTCATTCTCGCCCCCCGATTTGCCTACAGGCTGTTGCTGCTTTAAAGAAGCGGCCCCATTCGATTCAATTGCCCTAGCTTATTTCTATGTATACCTTACAAATACCCCTATATATCGCCACATCGGTAACATACAGGGTGCAAACATCGATTTCTCTTGGTTAACTTTTCTTTATTCGAATAAGAGGAAGCTTAGTATCAAAAAAAAGAAATAAATTTGTGAGAAGATCCTCCATAAGCAGGTATCTTATTTTTAGACGATCAATAGCATATGAAAATAGCTTTAGCACAGTTAAATTACCATATCGGTAATTTTGAAGCAAATACTAAAAAAATAATTAGCGCCATCCATCAGGCCAAAGAAGCAGCTGCCGATCTTATTATCTTCGCCGAACTCGCAATTGGCGGATATCCCGCCAAGGACCTGTTAAGAAATAAGGCATTCAAACATCAATGTGATGAAGCTATTCATCAAATCGCCGCACATTGCCAGGATATTGCCTGTATCATTGGAGCACCCGTCAAAAACGGTGATCCTGAGGGCAAAGAACTCTACAATTCTGCTGTATTTATCGAGCATGGAATCGTAAAAGATGTTATTAAAAAAGGTCTTTTGCCTGATTATGACGTATTTGATGAATATCGCTATTTCGAACCTAATAGAGTTTTCAACTGCATCGAACTGAGCGGCGTAAAGATTGCCCTAACAATTTGCGAAGATCTTTGGGACGATGACGAGGGTGGCAATTCGTACGTTGGCGATCCCATGGCAGAACTGAGAAAAGAAAATCCAGACCTACTCATCAACATTGCGGCCTCTCCCTTTTCCTATACGCATTTTGAGGAACGCGTTAACGTTCTTAGTCGGCAGGTCAAAAAGTCGGGCAGACCGCTGATTTATGTTAATCAAATTGGTGCTCATATGGATATTATCTTTGATGGACGCTCCATTGCATTGAATAATGAAGGCACAACGGTCGCTGAACTAAAAAGCTTTGAAGAGGATCTCCAATTTATAACCTATCATCAACAAAACATAATCTCAACCACAGCTGCTCCAAAGCATCCTAAATCTGAAATGGAGCTGGTGCATGATGCATTAGTCCTGGGCCTTCGTGATTATTTTCAAAAATCTGGTTTTAGAAAGGCAGTTTTAGGCCTATCGGGCGGACTGGATTCGGCTTTGGTTGCTGCCTTGGCCTGCGAGGCTCTCGGGGCCGATAATGTACTCGCCATATTGATGCCATCGGTTTATTCTTCCGACCATTCGATAAAAGATGCCATGGATCTGGTCGACAGTACTGGCTGCAAACATCGTATCGTTCCCATCAAAGATATTGCTAATGCCTACGAGCATAGCCTGGCCCCTCTTTTTGAGAATTTACAACCCGATACTACTGAGGAAAATATACAGGCACGCGCCCGTGCAGTAATTTTGATGGCCGTTTCTAATAAGTTTGGTCACATCCTGCTCAATACGTCCAACAAAAGTGAAGCTGCTGTGGGTTATGGCACACTCTATGGTGATATGGCAGGCTCTATATCTGTAATAGGTGACGTCTACAAGTCCAAAGCCTATGATTTAGCGCGCTACATCAATCGAGAACGGGAAATCATTCCAATAAATACCATTGAAAAAGCGCCTTCCGCAGAACTTCGACCAGACCAAAAAGATTCAGATTCATTACCGGAATATGAGTTATTGGATAAAATACTCTTTGAACTCATCGAAAATGAGAAATCAGGATCTGAGGTTGTAGCAATGGGCTTTGAACAATCGTTAGTAGAAAGGATATGTAAATTGGTTAATAATGCTGAATTCAAACGTTTTCAAGCTCCTCCTATCCTGCGGATCAGTCCAAAAGCATTTGGCCCAGGAAGACAGATTCCACTAGTGGCAAAATATCCTTATTAATTTTACAATTACGATTAAACCATATTTATAGTTTTTTGTCTAAAGTAATAGGTTGTAAAATCAAAAAGGATAATAGCATCCCGGAGGATAAAGAAACAATCGCCATAAAGACCGCCAACTGTAATATTTTTACACTTGAAAGGTATACGGATAAGGAATAAAAGCAAATTAGTTAAATAAATATAAGTTCAATATTGTCCATGAACCATCATGAGTTGGTCGCTAAATACGGTGATAAAATACTCACTCATGATAGATTCATCACAGTTAATAAACAAACCGAGTGAAACGAGCTCATTTACACCGATGAGATCAACACTTATAAATAATTACTACGATGAAAAAGATTCTATTATTTTTGGTGCTTTGCGTTGCACTCGCATCATGTTCGTCTTATCAATACAATACCACTCGGGTAGAAAAGATGGATTTTACGCCATTTAAGACGTATGCTTGGTTGCCTCCGGTCGACTCGTTATCAAAGTCTTATTTTGACAATGATATCGCTAAAACAAATATTCTGGACGCAGCTAATACTGCTTTGGAAGCAAAAGGCCTTCAATATTCCAAAGATAACCCTGATTTGCTATTTCGATACATCACGATTGTCAATAATAAGAGTCGCTTGGTGTATGGTGGCGGCGGTTACTACGGCTGGGGGGGACCCTGGGGATGGTATCGTCCGTGGTTTTCACCATATTACTACGGTGGCGGCTATTACCCAGTTGCAAAAGAACGCTATCGTTACGGTCATTTGATTATTGAAGCTATTGACCGCAAAACAAATGCTGTGATTTGGCAGGCACGCGGCTCGGGAGATGTCGATAACCCAGAAAAAGCAATTAATAACATCAGCAAGGTTGCAAAAGGTGTTATTGATCTGTTTCCCGTAAAGACCTTAAAAAAATAAACAAAGTTTATAAACAAAAGAAAGACTGGTTGACACTAATTAACCGGTCTTTTTCTTTTATATACAACGCCCTCTATTACAAAAAGACAGTTACTATCGGCATATATTTTGGACTGTGCATTCCTTTTGGACTGTGCATTCCTTAAGTATATTCCCCCGCTATGCGAAGAACTCATTATTATATCTTGATTCTAAATCGATGATCTAACTTTCAAATAAAATGGAACCTCAACACGGTCTTTGGATTTTTTTATGATCAATTCGGCTGCTAAACGCCCCATCATTTCAAAATCAGTTGATATGGTTGTAATACCATTGAGGATAAATTTTTTCAATGGTGTTTCATTGTAGGATATCACGCCAACGTCTTTCCCGATGACCAATTTCTTTTGTATTACTTTGTTCAATAATTTCACCAGATCATCTTCGATAATATTAATATAGCACGTTCCCTTCTCTACCTTCTCTTCATCGATATCAGAGACTAATTCATGTTCAAAAGCATATTGCTGGCAAAATTTATAAAACCCTTTGATGATAGCCTTCGGGAAATCACTATAGTCTGGAAAGACCAGTTTTAAGCTTTTGTATTTACTCAATACTTCATTAGCTTCCTCTAAGGCGGAGTAAATATCCTGTTCATAGTTCTCATAAACAGCCGGAAAATCGCCAGGTACATCTTCGATAAATTTGCCCAATAGCATTAGCTTTTCTGAAGGGATTTTCCGGATAATATCAGGGGCCTTATCTCGGCCTTCTTTAAAATGTGGAAATAGGACATAATGGTCATAAGTTTTCGTTAGACTTCCTAAAAGTGTATTTAGATAGGATAGGTCTGAATTGTAAACAAACAAGTCTAAATTTGCGTAGTCGCTAAGTTCCTTCGCAAAAGAATCGTACACAATTTTCTTATGTGCACTGAGCTTATTCAGAAAGATTGCTATCTTGAGTTTTGATTGTACATCTGTCTTATGCACATAATAGCCCTTACCGGGGTTCGAAGCAATAATCTCATTTTTCTTAAGGTATCGGTAAGCCTTTTCAACGGTATCACGTGATATTTCTAAATAGGCACTTAACTCATTAATGGAAGGCAACATATCATCTCGGACCAATATTTCGTTTCTTACGGCATCGGTGATGGTATTTGCCAATTGCAAATACTTTGGAGTAGCAGAGAAATCACTAATTTCTAAAGTTTTTAAAAATTGATTTACTGAATTGGTCATTGTTAGATTTTAAGAAATATAAAATTAACGATTTGTTCATAACTTTTTAAAAAAAACTTAAAAACCACCGTTTTCATAGATCTTTTACGATGCAGCCCATGGGAAAAATCTACTGCCTTCGAATCATATAAACATCCCCTTATTTTAACAGTGAATTTTTTAACAATTGAAATCGTTATATATTGAGCCGCTTAAAATGTAACTGAAGTTTAATTTAAAGGATATTGAACGAACCAATGATTTCTATCTAGCAAATATTGGCGAATTTGGTTCGTTTGGCCTTCGGAGTACTTCTGCGTGACGGATAGGTTATGCTAATCGAAAGACTTGATTTCCTTTCCATTAACAATGACATTCTTTAGCGTAACATGCTTTAGGTAATCTACTTTATAGGCTTCTTTTACACCTTCAATTTTACAATTCACCATTGTAAAATCAGTGACAGGTGAAGATTCATAAGCCGTGGAGAGCACAGCATACTTGCCGCCACCTTTTACCTGAAGGTTTTCGACCCAGATATTCCGAATCGTCGGAATATGTTTTCCGGGCTTTTCATAAAACATATTAAAACGCACAGCTGCCTCTTTATACTGTCCCACCTTCGTGTTATAAAAAAACACATTTTCGATAGTACCGCCTCTACTTGAACTGGTCTTTATCCGAAGGGCACGATCTAGATTTGGACTATCCATCACATTGTTCAGCGCATAGATGTTTTTAGCTCCGCCGGCAATCTCGCTACCGATAACGACACCGCCATGTCCATCCTTCATTTCACAATTTTCGATGATATGATTCTCCGCAGGTCGACCAATATTGCGGCCATCTTCGTCTCGTCCAGACTTAATAGCAATACAATCGTCGCCGGTATCAAAATAGCAATTCCTGATCCATACATTTTTACTTGCTTCGGGATCACAGCCATCATTATTAGGTCCATGACTCACCACTTTCACGCCTTCAATCAACACATTCTCACATAGAACAGGATTGAGATTCCACATCGGAGAATTAATTAACTTCACGTCGGCAATCCAGACATTTTTACATAGATAAGGTTGTACAAAATTGGGCCGGAGAAAATGTCCGTCGCCAAATACCCTTTTTTGCGGATCGATCTCTTCGGCCATCTGCTGATGCAACATTGCGCGTGCAGGCTTTTGTTCGCCAGGGCGGCCTTCATGCCAACCGTATTTGCGTGCACCGCACCAATACCACCAATGATCATTATCGGCATTTCCATCCATTAACCCTTTTCCCGTAATGGCAATATTTTCTTCTTTATACGCATAGATGAATGGGGAAAAATTGACACATTCCATCCCTTCCCAACGGGTGAATACCATTGGGTAATCTGCGCTATCTCGGCTAAAAAGGACTGTTGCCCCTTCGCTGATGTGAAGATTGACATTGCTTTTCAGATAAATAGCACCGGTCAAGTATACCCCTTTAGGAACCACCACCCGTCCTCCACCTTGCTTATTGCAGGTTTCTATTGCCTTTTGAAAGGCTGCCGTATTTTTTGTATTGCCATCTCCAATAGCACCGAAATCAGCGATGGAATAATCTTTATTTCTAAATGAAGGGGCCACAATGATCTTTTTAAGCTGTTCAATTTCTTTTAGGGGTTGCTGGGCACTGTTCCAGGTCGTCTGTTGTGCTTGACCTGCTAGGCAGGCAAAAATTGCGAGGAGCATACTGAGAATCGTTTTCATTGACTTATAATTGTTTCTGGTTATACTTAAATATATGAGCGGGCACCTACAGCCCACTGGCATCGATCGTGAAAATACACAGAATGGCCAATGGGATTTCTATCCATTTAAACACTTCCGTCCCGTGGTTTACAATTTGGTTTAATTAGACTCGCAGTGATAGGCGAATCAAGCTGTAAGATAGCAAAACTAGCAAAGGGACCTATCCTGCGCTATCCTGTAACCGAATGCATTTTTACAAAAAAAACCTTCCCGTTCAGAACGGGAAGGTTAGGTTGAGTTTGATTATAAAAATATTAATAGCCCGGATTTTGCATAGCCTGTTTTTCGGCCGGTGTCAATGCAGCACCACTTTCATTGGTGGTTGCATCCAAGAAAGATTGCGGAATTGGTCGATAGTAATGCGTATTCGGACTAAATACTGTATTACCCCGTACATAACCATCATTGAAAGCCTTCCATCTCGATTCCAAGGTTTTGGTGCGTGCCAGATCTTCCCAGCGGTAGAGTTCGCCACACAATTCGCGCGTGCGCTCATTCAACAGGAAAGCCATCATTTTCTGCGCATTGCTTGCCGCACCCAATTTTTGGTAGATTGGAGCATCTACTGCTGAGTTATAAATATCAGCGACCGAATTGATCAGCATCTGTGTTTCCGAAGATGCCGTGGTTTTAGCCATATCATTATTGGATTCGTAATAAGAGTTCCCTTCCCAGTAGATTGCACCTTCAGCGGAAAAACCACCTCCTTTACCGACCGCATAGGAATTATTCTTATAGGCTTGTCCGCCATCGACATTTTTCGCGCGGTCTTCACCATTTTTATAGCCGGCACGGCTACGTAGTTTATTGATCCACTGTATGGCATTGGCATACTGGCCTTCACCCTTGCGGATATAAGCTTCGGCCACCATCAATACGTCTTCTGCCGAACGTGCCATAATCACATCTCGGGTACCGTTGGCTGAGGCGATACTAACCCGATAACCGTCTCTAAACTTTGAAAGCGCCACATAGCGTGACTGTACACCATAGTAACCGTTATTTCCATGTTTTCCCACCCAGGCTTGCGGTTCTCCTTGAAAATAACGTACAAAGGTATGGGTATTTTGCATCACGCCATTTTTAAGCACCCCTGTTGCATCACTGGCTACTGCCGTGTAGCGCGTATCGCCATTGTTATTTACAATATATTTTATACCCAGCTCACCCCCTTTAAAGCGTTTGGTACCTGCAACAGTCCCTGTAGGCCCAAGAGATGCATTAGTTGCAGTCCATACAGGTGCATTCGCGGTATTATTGGCGCCATACATTGTAATAAAGGATTTCCAGAAACGGGAATCATTGACGCGGTCAAAGACATCTAAGGTATAGTTTGTGGTACGCGCATAGGAGAATTCACGATCGCCCGATATGTCTCGACTCGTTCCACCTAAATCTTGATAAACAGCAGGATAGTAAAGATGGATCTGATTTCCATAACGTCCCCAGGTTGCCTGGTCGTCCGAAAACTGTGCTGAAAGAACAACTTCAGATACTTTTTCATTGGCACTATTCGCCTTTTGATAATCCCATAGTTTTACATAGTCATCAACCAGGGGATGTGCCGCCACGACTTCCGTTCCGTATTTGATAACCGCATCCAAATCTTCTGCGATATATTTTGAATTCCAAGAAGCATATAACTCACTCGCCCGAGTCAGTCTGGCTTTAGCAACGTAATGTGCTGCAGCTGATTTGGTCACACGTCCAAATTCTGTCGCCGAAGCGGGCAGCAAGGCATAAGCCTGCTCCAGATCAGAAATGGCCTGCGCAAAACACGCGTCTTCGGAAGCGCGCGTAAAATAGGATTCCACTTTTGTCGTTGGGGTCAACTTTAAGGGTACACCACCAAACTGTACGATCAATTGTAGATAGAAATATCCCCGCATAAAATACCCCTCGCCTAGACGTGTATTATAGTTGGCATTGGATTTATCGTAATATAGTGGTACATTCTGAATCAGGGTATTGGCCGATTCAATACCGCTATACATATTGTCAAACACCGGCTGAATATTTGCTCCCCCATAGGTTGATTCAGCTGGGTTAAGATCCATACTATAACTATTGAAGCTCGGAGAGGGGTTATTTGCATCCGTAAACTCGTCAACACCTAAATTAAACAAAGCCATGCCCCAGGTATAATTATATTTAAATTTCAGCTTCGAGTAAACTCCTGTCGCCAGATCATCCAACCCTGCCTGTGTTTTAAAATAGTCAGTCGTCGGTGTGGTGATCTGCTCTTCTTTTAAAAAATCTTTACTACAAGCATTTAATCCCAGCAATCCCGCTGATCCAAGCATTAAAGCAATTAATATTTTATAATTTTTCATGAGAATCTTTTTTAATCTTTTTACGGTCTAAAACCCAATGTTTACACCAATTACTGCACCTCGTGTTGTTATTGCTGAGCCAGCTTGTGTCGTGTTATTATTATAACTTGCTAAATCCGGATCCAAGAAATCCACTTTTGAATACAACATTGCCGGATTCATAATTTGTGCATAGATTTTAAAGTTACTTACCCCCAGCTTCGCTAATTTTGTTTTCGGAAAATTATAGCCCAAACTTACATTCCGCAACTTAATAAATGAGCCATCACGATAATTCATGGAAGAACTCCACGGATCTGCCGCCTCTCCATTTGATCCTGGTTGGTAATATTCTGCATCTTCATGAACCCCAGGAATAAAATAATCCAATTTACGCATCATAAAACGACCGCCTAAGGTCTCCGCACCAGCATTAATCATTTGCCCCCAACGGGAGAAAATAAAGAAAGATAAATCAAAGTTTTTATAGGTGAATGTATTCATAATACCTGCTGACCATTTCGGACGATAAGAACCTAATATTTGTGAATCATAGTTTCTGTCCACTTTTCCATCAGGCACACCATCCGGACCACTAATATCTTTTACACGAATTTGTCCAGGTTTCGCCTTGTATTTGGTAGCTTCTTCCAGTTCTGAAGTTTTCCAAATACCATCATAAACTAGATCGTAGGGAACAGAAATTTCCTGACCCACAAACCATTTGTTGCTGATATCACTCGTACGACCGTTTTGCAATTGGATAATTTTACTCTTGTCTTTGGACCAAGTTAAAGTTGTATTCCACTGGAAATTATCCTGTTTGATATTGACAGTATTCAATTGTAAATCAATCCCCCAGCCACCGGTTTTCCCAATATTTGCCCAAGTATTTGGAAATCCTGTTACAGGGTTTAATCCCATCAACATAATTAAATCATTGGTTCGTGTCTTATAGAAATCCAGCGCTCCATTAACGCGGTTATTGAAAAAGCCATAATCTATTCCCATATTATATTGCGTCGTACGTTCCCAACCCAACTCAGGGTTTGCCATGGATTGGGGAGACGCTGCAGAAGGGTCTGATGCAATATAGCCTGGCGTTGAATTCGTTGCACTCCAATTGTAAAAGTTCTGTGTTAATAAGCCTTTAGTTCGATAAGGAGATATTGCCTCGTTTCCTACGATACCAAATCCCATGCGTAATTTTAAAGTATTGATGTAAGATGAATTTTTCATAAAATCTTCTTGATCAATACGCCAAGAAGCAGCTACAGAGGGGAATGAACTCCATTGATGCCCTGGAGCCAATACCGACGATCCATCCCATCGCACAAAAGCAGTTAACATATAACGGTCCTTGTAGCTATAGTTTGCACGAGCCATATAGGATTCCATTTGTCGTTCTGATAAGCCTGTCCCGTAGCTACCGATAAAACCTCCGGAACTAATATTATACCATAGTTCATTTGCACTATACACATCGGTCGCACGCATATCGCTTGTTTCGACATTTTTTTTCGATGAACTCTGTAATAAGGTAATCCCCAAGTGATGATCTGTGCCGAAGTCGCGATCGTAGTAGATCAAATGATCCAAGGTCCAAGCAAGATTTCGAGTTGTCGAAAACCTTACTGCGTTATTTCCGTCACCATTAATTCCTTCAGCCGCATTGGCCAAGCCCGCACGATAATATCTAAACTCCGGCCCAAATTGCACACGATATTTTAAACCTTTTAATGGCTCATAAATCTGTCCAAAATCCAATTGGCTAAAGAAACTACCATTCGCACCAAAAGTCTGCCGTTGATTGGTATTGTATTCCAATTCATTAATTGGATTAATGATATTGATATCACCTGCCGCAGGGTTTCTCAGGTAGTTTCCATTCTCGTCATAGGGTACTGTCCAGGGCAACATTCCTCGTAAAGCGTTGTAGTAATCGCCCGCTCCCGTGACGGATTTAGAAAAGTTATAGCCATAATCTTGATCGGAGAAAAATACATTTAGTGAAGCACCCATAGTAAACCACTTCGTCGGAGTCGCTTCAAAACTTACTTTTGAAGTATAGCGATTAAATTTTTGCCCTGGCTGTGTGGCATCTTGCTTTAAATAGCCAAATGAACCATAACCTTTTGAATTCTCGCCACCACCAGAGACGCTTAAGGTATGTTCAGTAGATAAGGCATTTTTACGGCCAGCATCAGCCCAATCGTAATTACCTACTAAGCTTGGATCCCAAACCGTATTATTATTGGTCCAACCTTTCGCGATATTTGCCCAGGAGGCTGCTACAGAGCCCCACTTTGAAAAGTCACTTGTATAACTAGGTGTTGTTGTTCCAAATTTCGCCAAGCGCGCATAATCCAACCATTGTGCAGCATCCATGTATTCTGTGACATCATACATCTTCTCGAATGTCGCTGTACCTGCATAATTTAATTGTAAACGACCTTTTTTGCCTTGCTTAGTCGTCACCAAAACCACACCATTGGCACCACGCGAACCATACACAGCGGTTGCAGAAGCATCTTTTAAGACATCAATGGTCTCAATATCACTCGGATTGATATTCTCAATGCCACCGGCCTGTAATACCATCCCATCAACTACATATAAAGGGTCTTGATCGGCGTTTAACGACCTTACACCCCTGATTTTTATGCTACCAGTTGTTCCCGGCCGTTGATTTGATGTAATATCAACCCCTGCCACCTTGCCTTGCATCGCCTGCAACGCATCTTTTACGGGCATTGCCTTAAGTTCTTTTTCGCCCACACTCGCTATCGAACCCGTCACATCTTTCTTTTTCATCGTGCCGTAACCAACCACCACGACTTCGTCCATGACATCGACCTTTTGTGCAAGAACTATATTGAAGATATTTTTATTACCCACAGAAATTTCTTGAGGTTCATAACCAAGGCTTCTGAAGGCCAATACATCCGATGGCAGTGCATTGATGTTAAATGACCCATCGGCATTGGTCTTTGCCGTCATAGTTTTGCCTTTTACCTGTACAGTTACACCTTGGATAGGCAAACCTTTTTCATCGTTTACTTTTCCAGTCCGAGCGGTTTGAGCAAATAAATTCAAGGTGCACAGCATCGCCATAAGTAGCAAAAAAGTGTACTTCTTTACATGATGATCAAACCTAATTGTTAAATAGTTTATCATTAAAGTATTATTTAGGTATTATTTTATTCTTTCCCTTTTTGATCTTCGGTAGTGAAAATCGGTTTTCACTATACGAGATAATGAAAGTGTTGGATGATCTTTACGTATTGCTTTATAGGACGACTGGCTTAAAAAATAATCAGATTTCCCCTTAGGCTTATAATGTTGGTTAAAAGTAACAGGATGATTTGTAATAACCATCCTGTTCAATCCTGTCACTGAAAGAGGCTTCTAAATAAAACGGGGCTGTCCAAGAAATTTAGACAGCCCCGTTTCCATGCGATTCATTGCACATCTCTAAGCAGCAGCATTTAAGCTATACATGTATCGTTTTTCATTTAATAACTCCAAATGGTTACGGGCCCAATCAGCCCACTTTCCATGGGCGCCCATTTGCTGGCATCAAAATCTTTATAATTGATATTGACGAAATTAATTTCGTGATAATTTCGCCAGGTAACTTTTTTGCGGTCCAAATAACTAATCCGGTTTGCCATTAAGTTGGCGACTTCAATACGAATCTTGTTTTCGCCATTCACCAATAATGGGGTAATATCCTGTTGAAAAGGAATTGACCATAACACACCCGCGTCCTTTCCGTTAATATATACTCTGGCACTTTCCGCAACACGCCCAAGCTTGAGTAGATATGATTTTGACAAGTCTTTATGGATAGAGAATGTTTTCTCGTAGTTTGCTGTACCCGAAAAATTAACAGCATCTTTATCGCCCCATTCGGTCCACGAAGAGAGCTGATCAAGCTTTTTGGCCTTCGGTAAAACAGGTCCTCCGGCAATAAAATTCACTTTCCAGTCGCGGTCCAATTGAGCCACTTGGTGTAACTCATCCTGATAGCGGAAAGGTTCGCTGGCTTGTTGCTCCGAGGCCAAGACAATCCAAGAATAACCCGATGGAATCTGCACCCGTATCTTTCCATCAGATGATGGCAACTGATAGGTCCGCCCAGTCTGGGGATCCAATAAAGAATAATATTTCGCTTGTACATTCAGCGCGATATGGCGATCCACGGTCTGTCCGCTGTGATTGACTAAATAATAATAGGTATCCTTACCGGCAACTCTTCTTGAAAACTTTAGCCCGGTTTGATTAATCCGTTCAGGTAATATCTGTTCGGTTTCCAGGGCTGAATTAATATCTGTAGTCAAATAGATTTTTCCTTTTCCAAATGCTGTATACTGATTAGCCTTATCTTTATCGAACCCTAGTGATGCAATTAATTTATTGAACAGCGTGCGCCGTTTCTCTAATTGGCTATATCCAGGAACCTCTTTCGGTAATTGCTGGAAGATGACAGTTGCGCCTTGGTTGGCCATTTCCAGAATTTTCTGCAGGGTCACTTCTGAAAAATAATGACAGGCAGGTATATAAATTGCTCGATACGGGATCGCATCCTTTGAGGTTTGTAATTTTCCGCCGTTTACTGTAGTTCCCGCCAAAATTTTATCAGTTGCAAAATCAAAGCTATACCCCCGTTTCTGCAGCTGAACACTTTGTTTATAAAATTGCGTTGGATGTAACCACTCGTCCACATCATGAACCTTTAGTGCCTTATCCATTCCTTTGGCATTATTCCAAATATCATAAATTGGCCAATATACCAGCATTTCATTGTCGGCCCGGCTGGATTGAAGGATGGATTGCACACGCGTAATATATTGATTCAAACCAGTAAGGTGGTCCCAGAACGAGTTTTGCGGAACAAAATTAACGGAAGCATAGAACAACCATCCCGGAAAAGGTACATTTTTCGGCGAATAGGTTGTCCCATGATAGAATACATGATTCACTCCAGCAAGGAATAATTGTTCGACTTCTGGTTTCGTTTGTGACAAAGAAGTTTTAAAATGTTCCGTCAGCCAGGTGAATGTTTCCGAAGAAGTATATTTTTTACCGTATACATTTGTCGCCGACGTCGCAAATTTCGCCATCATGGGGTCTGGATCCACATTACGGATATCAGCAGTATCCAGTCTTAATCCGGGAATATCAAAACTGCTGGATCCAAAGGTTTCACACTCCGCAATATCGGTATCCGCATACAAATCAATCAGATTTCCTGGAGATCCATGGGCTTGATTTTTTGAGACTGCGCTAAAGCGATGGGCAAAATCCGTAAATGGGGTCAAGAAATTCTGGGCAAGCAGTATATTTACAACTTCACGATAATCCGATTTAAGTCCTGCTGTTTTAGCTTCATTCTTGCCTTTACCTACAAAATCCAGCAGATGATCCTGTAACCTATATCCCTTTATCCGTTCGAATGATTGCAAAAATTCATCCGTCCAATTCGCACCGTATACTTCGTAGCTATCGTTAAAAAAAGCACGTACATGCAATGGTTTGTCCTGAAAAGCTTCGGCAAATCTATTGAAATAAGATGCGACAGAATGCTTCCCCAGGTGGTCCAACGTATATCCTTCTCCGCCCGGAGCGGCACGTTTGACTTTCTGCCCTGTTCTTCCAGAAAAGACAGCTATTAGACGAATATCGGTAGGGGCTTCCCATGTTCCGGCAGTCTTTGAAATATGATCATCCAGATTAATCTCGCTATTGTCGGCTCTAAATGCCCGTAATGCCTGCAAAAAGAAATAATGTTGTTTAGGATCCTTTGGCTTTAAGGGAAAGGTGACTTTTTCACCTTTTTTTAATTCAAATTCATCCAAGATCAATTTGGTAGCGGCATCCTTTTCTTTGATTTGAGGCCCCCCAAATGGCCAACCAGTTCCCAAATTGATGTCCACTCCCATGCCCAAGGCATTGGCCTTATCCGTCGTTACCCCCAACATATTCATCCATTGTGGTGAAAGAAAGTTCAGGTAGCTGGATTCAAATCCCTTAGCACCATAAATCGGTGTTACCTCAACTCCACCAAAACCACTTTTTTCAAATAAGGTTAATTCGCGTTCGATATTAGTTCGGTCCACAGCCGAACCGAGCCACCACCAACGCGTCCAAGGCCTCATTTCTTTGGTCACTGCTGGCCATAAATCCTGCGCCATCGGTCGACCGAAAGCCAACAGATTACAGGCAAGCACTAATGATATATAAATTTTCTTCATGTTACAATTGGCCTAATCCATGTGAAATACTTTTTTCAAACTGACCGATACTGGAGAATGATCGGCATGTACTTCCATTATATCGCACATATAATCCCACCATTGCTGAACAATAGCTTCCTTACCCAACTCTTGTGACGAATGTCCTGCTAAATATTGAACAGCAAATAGAGTGTCTGTCTCCTCATCCAAAAAAATGGAATAATCAGACACCCCATTTTCGCGTAATAAGGTTATCAATTCTGACCAGATCGCATCATGTCTCCGCTTATATTCCGCAGACATTCCCGGTTTCAATTTCATTTTAAATGCTATTTTCTCCATTTCTTTTCAGTCTTCAACTATTTTATGATCGACAAATTTTCTTAACTGGCCAATACCTGATGGATGCGGGTACTTATCTGGACAACATTTTATAAACCTCTGTACCCCCCAACAAAAAACATCCCAGCCCATAATCTTCAAAATCCGGTTGACTTGAAAAACTGACCGGCTGACCATCCTTAGGTTCCTTTCCCGTTCCTTGTAAATAGCCCAAAAAACCAGAAGGGTGTACCGCTTCTGCTGTCATTGCTTTCCACGCCTTTTCTACAACAGGTCGATATATTTTAGCATCTAGGAAACCATTATTGATGCCCCAGGCCATACCATAGACAAACAGTGCAGTGCCTGAAGTTTCACGCCCACCAAAATTAGTCGGATCGTGTAGACTGACATTCCAGAATCCATCCGGTCTTTGAATAGGAACAAGTGCTTCCATCATAGCTTTATAATCCGACATGTACTCGGCACGATGTGCTTCGTTCTCCGGAATCAAAGAGAGTACCCTAACCAAAGCTGCCACAACCCATCCATTGCCACGTGACCAATAGCAATCCTCACCATTCGGCTCCTTGTAAGGAGGAACAAAATCCTTATCGCGCCACCAAAGTTTATCGGCCTTATTATAGAGGCCTCCACCTTCTCGCGTTTTTGAATGATGATACATTTTATACATGTAATCAAAGTAAGTTTGATCCTTCGTCATTACCCCCAGTTTAGCATAAATTGGCATGGCCATTTGTATGGCATCAATCCAGGTCCAATCGTCTACTTTTCCAGATTTGATAATGTAATCTATATTAGCTTTAATCTTTTGGATACGCTCAGGCTTCGCTTCAATTTCATAGAGATCCAGATAGGTCTGCCCACAAGCTTGGTCATCGGCATTTCGAGTTTCCAAACCGTTGCGCATACCCCAGTCATGTTTATTTCCCCAATCCACAGCATAATTGTAGTATTCGTTATTTTTATCAATCTGATAAAGTGCCATGAGCCCTTCGTAATAAACGGCTCGGGTCCAGATATTGCTCGGCCGCCAACGGTTGGTATAGATCGGTTTACCGGTGTCTGTCCATTTGTTCATGAAATAACGATTGGTCAGCTGCAACGACTGAAGTACATCTACAGCGGTTAATTCCTGCTTCTGTTCGACAACTTTCTTCGTCGATGAACATGCTGAAAGGAAAAACGCAATCATCAAAGTGGCCGTATAAATATTAAATAGTTTCATGCTTTGTTTGCTTTATAATTTATTTATCAGGAGAATTTCCCTTTTTTTGTACAAGTTGTTCGTATGGTATCACTCCGACTCTTTTCGCCCAATTTTCATAGACCTGAATCATTTCATGATATATTTTCGGAAAAGTGGTGGACAAGTCTACCGTTTCGCTCCGATCGTTTTCTAAATCATACAGATACCAGCTGTGTTCAGGATAGGAAGACACAAGTTTCCATTTTCCTTTGCGCACAGCTTTGTTGCCCTCATGCTCAAAACAAATTTCCCTATTAACATCCCCTTTTTGTGCTGTCCATAGTGGAAGCAAGGACAATCCTTCCATCGGTTTAATCGTATTACCTGCATAGGTTTTAGGATAGCTTGCTCCTGACCATTGCGCCAAGGTTGGCATGATATCGATCAAATGGGCTGGCCTATCAAATTGTTTTCCTACTGGCAGGAATTTCGGTCCATAAGCGATAAATCCGGTGGCATTTCCACCCTCAAACTCCCAATGCTTGAACTTTTTGAAAGGCGTATTGCTCACTGCAGCACCTTCAACTCCATAAGCTGTAAAAGAGCGTGGGTGACTGGCAGGAAATTCGTCAGCTGCTCTAATTTCTGCCGTAAATCCAGCATTGCTTATCGTTTCATTACTCGCGCCGTTATCAGAGAGAAAGATAAAAACAGTGTTGTCCAATTGTCCCTTCGATCGGAGAAAATCAACCAGTCTGCCAACATTCTGATCCAATTCGTCTACCATCGCCGCGTAGACAGCCATCTTTTCGTCCCATTTGACTTTTTCTTCCCAACTGCAATCATTCCAATTTCGCAATGTTGTATCAATTGGTGACAATTTGGTCGTTGGCGGCAATATCCCTAACTGCTGCTGTTTTTGAAAACGCTTTTCACGAATAGCCTCCCATCCTTCCATATATTTACCCCGATACTTTGCAATATCCTGAGGTTTGGCATGTATAGGCCAGTGGGGAGCCTGAAAAGCGAGGTATAGAAAAAAAGGATTCTCTTTTTTAGTTTCTAAATGCTCACCAATGAAAGTCATTGCATAATCTGTATAGGCATCCGAGCTATAGTAATCTTTTGGCGGAACGATCGCCTCATTGTCCAAGGCTATCGTTAATGTTTGATTGGGGCGATAAGGCCGGTTTTCAAAGTAGCTGTTTGCTCCATCAATTAGCCCATAGTAGCGCTGAAATCCACGCTGCCTTGGCCAATTTTCCTTTTCTTGTCCAACATGCCACTTCCCAGCCATATAGGTTCCATAACCTGCGCTTTTCAATAGTTCGGCCAATGTGATCGAATTTCTGTTCAAATAACCCTGATAGGCTGGAAAAGGACGCTTGTTCATCATATCGCCCACACCTGCCTGATGCGGATATAATCCGGTCAATAGGGAAGCACGCGATGGACAACAACGCGAAGCATTATAAAAATTAGTCATCTTAATCCCTTCCTTTGCCATTTTATCCAGATTTGGAGTCTGAATTTCAGAACCAAAGCAACCCAAATCCGCATAGCCCATATCATCGGCCAGAATCAACACAATATTGGGCCGTTGCTGTGCATGCACTTTAAATAGGGTCAACAGAAAAAAGATCGCCAGAGGAAAGGTAGATTTCTTCATACTACATAAATTTCTTTAGTCCTATTTTGGTTTGTGCTTTCAATTGTTCAGCAACGAGTTTAGCATTTAGCATAGCACCTGCTTTAATTGTATGGGTCGCATCTTTAAGATCAAAAAATTCTGTTTCTACTTTCTTTTTCCCCAATGTTTCATACTGGGCAATCACGAGATCCTGCAAGGGGATAAAAAACGCATTGGCCTGTTGTGCAGCTTCTTTTGCCCATGTTGCGTAATCCGATTTGCGTACTTGGTTTCCTTCCCAAGCATTGCGCGGAATGGGGGAACAAATAATTGCTGTGGCTCCTTTGTCTTGAATATTTTTCACAAATCGACGTAAGTAAAAACCATAACTATAGACAACCTCATGTTGCTTCAGCAATGGATTATACACTTCTTGGTAATCGTCGCCATTTCCTTTTATCGTTCCACGAGCACGTAACGTATCCACAATAGGACTTGAATCATTATGTCCAAATTGCATAAGGACAAAATCGCCCGGCTGTATGCTATCCAGTACCCTCTGCCAAAGTTTTGGATTGTTATAAAATGTCCGGGTACTTGTTCCCCCCAAAGCACGATTCTTGACATTGATTTTATCTAATTTAAAATACTGACCCATCAAACTTCCCCAGCCCCACTGTCCATTGGCCCCATTTCCCTGTCCGTTTTTTACGGTGGAATCACCAATAATAAATAAGGTCGGTTTATGCTGTTTTTCCAAAAAAGACATACTGATTACAGCGGAAAGGACCGCAGCCCAAGGCAACAATTTCAATTTCATCTTCGTTTTTATTTAATGTATTGTACCAATTGGCTTTTAATTCTCCGAAATCCTTCGATTACAGACAATGCATTTTCTCTTGCTCCAGCTTTATTCGTATGCGTATGGTCACCTGGAAAATAATTGGATTTTACCCGTTCAGCACCCAGCTGATCATATTTATCTGCGGTAATACTATTCAGATCCAAAAAAGGAACGCACTGTTCTTCTGCAATCTGCCTAGCCCACAAGCCAAAGTCGTTGTCGGCCCGTTTCACCTTACCTTGATTATCCCATTGGTTGCGCGGAATCATGGATAACAAAATTGGTCTTACCCCCTTTTTCTTTGCTTCAATCACAAAACGGCGAAGGTTTTCACCGTAAGTGTGCACGATCTCCTTCTTTCCATTTCCCCAATCCAGCACAACGGAGTCCTGGCCAATGCCCCGCAGCACACCCCGATAGCCTTGTTTGCTGGTATCGGGCTTACTGCCTTCGTTGTGGCCAAACTGAATCAATAAAAAATCTCCCGGCTTGAACAAAGAATCAACTTTTGCCCATCTTCCTTCTTTGACAAATGTTCGTGTACTACGCCCCGCCATCGCATGATTGTCTACACGGATTCGTGTCGTATCCAATAATTCAGGAAGCAGGGTACCCCAGCCCCAATATTCCTTATTGCTGTTCCTAACGGTCGAATCACCGATAAGATAAATCGTAGGTCTATCTTGCTGTTTTGCAAAAGATATCAAAAGAACGGCTGTTAGCGCCATCCCTATCCATTTTATTGTATGCTTCATTTGTTAACTTATCTATTTCTTTTAAATCAGACAGTTCTAGTCGTACACTTCTAAATTTCTATTTTATGCGGGCAGGCTTTACCAATTGTATATTTGGGCTAACTGGACGATCCATACCTACACCAAGGTAATAACCAGTATGTGGGGGTTGATTATAACCTACATTCTGCCATGCTATACTCAAGCGATACTGTGGATCATGCATCAACGTATACGCCCTTTGCGTTGTAGGGATCGTTGTTGTATAAATACGTAGGCTTTGGTTGTCATCTGCACGGAGGATCAATTCTTCACGCCAATCGCCAAAGATATCCGCGCTCAGGTTAGGTGTACTTTTAGTTCCATTGATCGATGATGCTCCAATCGCCGTAAAGATTCGTTCTATTTTCCCATTTTTATATTTTTCAATATAGTTGCTGTTTAAAAGTTCACGGCTCAAATCAGCATCCCACCAAATCAGAAAATTGGTCGATCTCGGAGCCGGTCCTACACGATTACCTTTGGTATCGTACATATCTCGAGATCCCAGCCACCACAGATACGCCCCTTTATGATCGGGATCTATATTTGCAGCAACACCGCGAGGAATATCTTGGTCTATTGCACTTTTAAACAAAATTGCCCCGGTTTTGGCATCCAATAAAGCCACACCAGTCCCTTTCCGCCCACCTTTCAGTTCATGGATTCCAAAAATCTCCAGGCCGGGTCTATCCGGATCCAAATCACTGACATGCAAAGCATCACCATGCCCAAGACCTGTACTATATAGACCTCTGCCATTATCATCAATAACCATCGAACCAAAGACAATTTCATCTTTGCCATCTTGGTCTACATCCGCAACCGTGAGATTGTGATATCCCTGACCAGAATACGGATCTTTACGCACTTTGCTATCAAATACCCAACGGTTCACTAATTTTTTATCTTTAAAATCCCATGCTGCCAGAGCTGTCCGTTCATAATATCCCCGCGTCATTATAACACTAGGATTTACACCATCCAAATAGGCTACACAAGCCAGAAATCGGTCACTTCGATTGCCATTTGTATCCCCCCATGAACTTAGCTCTCCGCGTTGTGGCAGATAATCAACCGTACTCAGGGCTTTTCCCGTCAATCCATCAAATACCGTTAAGTATTCAGGACCTTTCAATATACGACCAACTGTCCGCGAATTTAATACGGTATCACGCCAATCGGCCTGTGCATCACCAATAACATTTCCCAGTCCATCTTTCGTACCGTCGGCCGTTTTACAGACTAACTCCGCACGGCCATCACTATCGAGGTCATAAACCATAAATTGGGTGTAATGTGCCCCTTCACGGATATTTTTACCCAAATTAATTTCCCATAAAAAAGTACCGTCCAGTTTGTATGCTTGCAATATAGGTTCGGAAGTTATGCCATTGTGCGCATTGTCGTGTCCAACACCAGTCTGATGAACAATAAGTTCATACGTCCCATCACCATCCAAATCGCCGACGGAAACATCCCCAGGCATATAGCCTTTAGGAGTGCGTAAAGGAATATCCAAGTATTGCTGTACTTTTTGATCTTTCGATAAGGTCAATTTAGCAACTTCTTTTTCTTTACCTCTGGTTACTATATCCAAAATGTAGGTAACATCTTGATTCAAATCGACATGATCGTCCAAAAAATTAGTCCCTTTGGTCAAAGGTGAAGTATTTAGTTTTTTCAGCTGACCATTCCTTTCCTTTCTATAAATTGCGAAGGCTGTATCAAAATCGTCAGTACCAAGCAAACGCCAGCTTAAAAAAACAGCGTTATCCGTCGTTTTTACAGCCACCATCCCCCGATCCAAAAACTCCATTTTACGTTGACCTGAGACGGATAGGGAACCGATCAGCGCCACAGTCAAAAGAACAAGTTTTGTCTTCATAATTCAAGGTCTAAGCCACAGCAATATCCTGGTACATATTATTATTGCTTTTTACTGTTAACAGTCACCTGATTCAGGACAAAGTTTTTAACATATTCCTTATGAATCACGGGATCTTTGGCGGCGCGGACATGCAGATTTTGAAATGTAAAATCCGACAGCACATATTGCTCCGAGTTGAGTACATCAAATACGATGTCGCAATCTAGGTCAATATTGCGCAAAACAATATTTTTTGCATAAGACATTTTGATATCTTTTTCGCCTTTCAAATCAAAAAATTGGGTCCAAGGTTTAATAAACAACATGCTATTGACATTTCCCTTTACATTTTCGATCAAAATGTTTTCATATTCCTGTGGCGTATCTGGCCGCATCTTTAACTGCAACAGCTTGCGTGCTTTATCTAAGGTATTGTTCCTAAAAATCACATTGTAACTATGAATAGATTCACTGCCACAAGTCAGTGCGCTATGACAAAAACCAAAGAAACAGTTCTCAATAATAATATTTGAGTTAGGTCCATTATTAGGATCTTTATCAGACTTTGGCCCTTTACCACCTTTTAATGCAATGGCGTCATCATTAACGGATAAGTAACAATCCTTAATCAATACATTGCGGCAGACATCCAAATCAATCGCATCTGAACTAGGCGCTTTCACAGGTTCCTTTGGCGCCGAAATGTGCAAACCGATCAATTTGAGATTTTCACATTTATAATAATGTGATGTCCAAAACGGTGAATTGATCAAACGAATGCCCGAGATTTGTACGTCCTTGCTATTGGACACATAAAGTAAGCGCGGACGCATCTCGTCCATATTTGTGCATTGTGGATTAAACTGTCTTCGAAGCCAAAAGGATCGCCAGTAGCGCAACCCGTTTCCATCGAGTGTGCCTTTACCCGAAATTGTAAAACCATCCACCTGATCCGCATTGACAAGCGCCAAAAAATATTTCACTGTCTGACCTTCCATTCGAGTCTCCGCTAGCGCAAAATCTGCGATATCATCACTTCCTTTTAACACAGCGCCTTCTTCCAAGTGCAAGTGTGTCTTTGGTTTAAAAAATAAGGATCCACTCAGGTAGACACCTTTAGGCACTATGACTACACCTCCACCGCTGGTATAGGCCTTATCAATAGCCTGTTGAATTTTGGCAGTTTGCACGATGGTGCTATCTGCGAGCACACCAAAATCCGTGATGAGAAATTTCTCTCCGAGCGTTCCGATCTCAGTCGATTTTACAGTCTCGAACCATTTTGAGATTGCTGTTCCGTCCGGAAACTTGCCTTGCGCATGTGCATTGGACAAGATGGCAATTGATGTAAGCAGAAGTAAAAATCGAAAGAATTTTTTCATCACAATTTAGTTTTATTTTAAGTCTTGTTTCCCCGCTTGTCTACAGCTTAATTAAAAAATGTAGACAATGACTTCGAATTGATTAGCGTATTTAAGAATGCTTAATAAGTAGCTTGTTTTAAAAGTATCAACATTTTTAACAAGAGCCATCCTGTAGTATCCTGAACAAAACAGACAATACAGTCAGAAAGTGCTCGTTTTCATGTATAATAAGGTTAAAAACAGGGATTCAACGCCATTCGTAATATATTTGTTATAGAATCCTCAACTCCATACCAACTTATTACCAACTTATTACCAACTCCTAACTGCAACCACGTTGAGTGCACAGTGAGTCCACGTTGAGTCCACCTTTAAAGGTTGATTCACTATGCTTTCACCTTTTTAACAATCCGTTTGCAGTCAGGAGTTGGTATGGATTTGGTAATACCTTATCCTTAAGAAAGTATATCCAAACCACCTTGTACTTTCTTGCTTGGTAAAATTAGAAGATCAATGGCAATCCCGAACTTCCAATTCAGACCGTACAATTGAAGGATGAACATCTTAAAAAAACAACATCAACTGCTATTCAAAATAAATACGCCAATGATTTTTCCTACACGAATAGCGATAAAAGTGAATAAAGCACAACCTTTTTGGGGTCAAGAAACCTAAATAAGCATTATTGAAAAGAATACATACTATTAGGGGTACACCTTTTTTATGCATTATTCTTTTAATCCGTCAACACATTAACCTTAGGCATCACAAATTGTGTATTTTCTTTTTCGCCTTTTGGGGTTCCAAAATAAAAATAGAGTGTCCGGTTAATCCTTTTATCCATTTGATTAAGCTCACCCGCGGGTCCATTCACCCCAGCATTTCCATTAATTCCCAATGCCAGTTTTGTTCCAATAGGGGGAATAGCATCTAAAAAGGAAATATCTCCAGACGGCAATTGCGGATATCCTTTAGGACCGGAAATTCCGTAAAACTCGAACAATCGCACAAATAAATCTTCCTGATCTGTTGCGACCAAAAACTTACCTTGCACGGTATTGAATTGTACCCAGCTAACATCGGAGAAGTAGCCTTTAAATTCAGGAAATGCCCATGGACCAATACCGGCTTTTCCATCATTGTACATTTTTTCCCATGTATTTAGGGTGACACCTTGCATCCTATTCTTCCATACGCGATACGGTCCATTACCGAGCCATTTGGCCCCAATAATATAGTTTTCAGGAAAGTTGAAGCTTACTCCGGCATAAGGCACCGTTTTTTTCATATTGTAAGCATAATCAAGTTTCAACCAGCCGTCTGGCCGCATCGTCCAACGGATAAAGCTTAGATTGCCATCAAACATAAACTCAACAACTTCATTTTTTCCATCCTGCCAACGTTTAGCACTTTTCAGCTCCGACTGTCCATCAATAAGCACCGGGCCATTATTAAAAGCTAATTTCATGCTATAATCATTGGCTAGATCAACCAATAATCCTGTTTTTTTGGAGATAAAAGCTGTTATTCCGTTTGCCTTGAGGATAAAATTCACACTGTCCTCTTTCGCTTCAACATCGGTCGAAGATTTTAAAGGTAGAATTTCAGCTGTAAGAACCTGATTGGATTTTACACGCCATGTCCAAGTATAAATTTCCTCCCCATGTGGGTCAGTTGCCATCAATATTAGCGCATCATATTGTTTCCAATCGCTCGGTAAATTCAACTGCACGTTTCCTTTTTGAGTCGGCGCCAATACAGGACTATTTATCTTTAGTTTCAACACCGAGTCCACCCCTGCTTCTTCGGCATAGGGTTGTTGATACGTCACCAATTTACCCTCAAACCTGCAATCTTTTAGGTCTGTAAAGTGATATCGATTTTCCACGGAAATAGTTCCATTGAAGTCGGCAGGTAATTTCTTCATCGTAATATGCACAGGTGAATAGATTTCCCGAATAGCATAGAAACTTCCCTCTTTTTCGCGATGTGGCCCAAGGATTCCATCGGGGGCATTTACGCGATTGACATCAATCGCATTATTGAAATCTGTACGCACAATACCTTCATCTGCAAAATCCCAGATAAATCCGCCGGCACCTAATTTGGCATTCCAGTGCAGCTCCCATATATCCGCCAATCCTGCCGCAGCACCTCCATCATCCTGTGCGTGGAGAAATTCCGTTGGCATATAAATATTTGGTCCTTCCAGAATTTTTTTTGTCGAATAAAAATCTTCATAATGGTTACAGTCGATTCCATTGATTGCATTTCCCGGTCTATGATGTGCATGAATGACTGTTCTCGACGAAAGATCATATTTCTTGTACTCGTCTACAAGTTCTTTATTATGTCCACCTTCATTGCCGTTGCTCCAAAGTATAATGGAAGGATGGTTGGCATCTCGAATAACCATTTCTCGCACCAACTTTTTACCCACAACAGTACTGTATGCTTTTTGCCAGCCAGCCAATTCATCCAAAACATATAAGCCCAATGAATCGCAATAGGCCAAAAAAGATCTATCTGGCGGATAATGCGAACAGCGGACCGCATTCATATTCATTTCTTTGATCAATTTAACATCGTTCAGATCCAATTGTGCGTTTACCGACCGTCCGGTTTCGGGCCACCATACATGACGATTAACACCTTTCATCTTCACTTTTACACCATTGACATAAATGCCATCTCCTTCGCGAACTTCGATCGTTCTGAAACCAAAACGATCTTCGTGTTTGTACCCTTTATTCTTTCCGTTCCATAGCGTGTACGTGACCTGATATAGGTTTGGTGTTTCAGCGGTCCATAATAAAGGGTTTTCAACTTTCATTTCGACCAATTTCACTGAGTCTTTCGCAGTAATTGGAAACTGTTGAATCGCGATCACATTACCCTTCAGATCTTTGATCTCTACCGATAGTTTATTAGCCTTAGAGAGCCCCTCTAAGTGCACATTGCTTCGAAAAGCTCCGTCTGCCTTTGCATCGATAGCTGTCCAACTGATATGCTCTTGTGGTGTCGCCTCGAGGTATACAGGTCTATAAATGCCGCCTAAAATCCAATAATCTGCAAGGCGCTCCGCATTGTTAACAGATTTGTCAGAAGACATTTTTGATACAGTCGCTTCCAATATATTGGCCTTGTCAAAGCTGATCTTGTCGGTGACATCGTATTTAAATTGATAGAAAGCACCTTGATGAATATCACCGGCCAGCTTCCCATTGATCTTAACTTCGGTATCGGTCATCGAACCTTCAAAAACAAGGCTTATTTTTTTACCTTTCCAGCTTTTTGGAACAGTAAATTGATGCCGGTACAAACCTTTCTCATCGTGAAAAATGAAGTTCTTGCCATAAGTCACATAGTCCCGACCATAGTTATAAGCCCCAAATCCCTGTTGTTCCCAATGACTGGGAACCGCAATCTTATCCCATTTTCCAGCCTTACGTCCCCCGGTTACCCAGAAGTCCCAATTAACGGTACGATCGTTGTCAGTTCCCGAAAGATACTGTATTTCTTTCCCAATCTGCGCTGAGGCGATATTTGCAACCATAACGTATATCAAAGCAAAGAAGAGAATTCGAATTTTAAGCATCGGTTTATTCATTTGGGTTAGCAAACTCCTAAAATAAAAAATTCAGGACGCACCAGTGTCCTGAACTTACCTGAATGGTTTCAGATCTAACCCCATACTTTTGGAACAGTACAGCACAGGATGACAAGTTCATTTGGTTTACGTAAACTTGCTGTATTGAATCGGTAGCTTTTCAATTTAATTGGCCTGTACATATGTTATGATTTAGATGAGATGGTTTAAATCAAAGGAAAGCCTATAGTAAAGCATGATATTTTTCATCATATATTTAGGATTAATTGGTTATTTTAAAGGTTTTCATTCTCCCCGTTTGAAAACCTTTTTTATTACAATCGCTATAATTAAGATGACAACTGTTATTCTCAACTATCTTTTCAATGCTAATAGATTGGATAAAACGGTTGGATTTACCGTAAAAGCTGTTCCATGACGAACGCCTTTAGGAAAGCTCACCAGATCAGAGACATCTTCCCAGTTGATACCATCTTTACTACGAACAGCACCATATTTATGATCGCGGTATTTATCGAAATATACATATATATACTCCCCTACTTTCAGCGGAGCAGGACCCTCCGCCCAATAATCGCCTGTGATTGGTTTAGAGACAGTAGTTGGAAATCCTTTCGCTAAATTCTTTGTTGCCGTGATTCGGATGTTTTTCTCCGGCGGATTAGAGTTTTCGTTTTTCAGCACCATCATATATTCCTTATTGGCTTGTTGTATAATGGCCGCGTCGATCACACTAAATTCGGGATCAAAAAATAACTTAGTTTTTGAAAAAGTTTTAAAATCTTTCGTCGTCACGCTATACATCCGGTGGTTTAATCCTTTTTCACTAGCACTAGTCGGTACCTCTTTGTGGCGACCAGGAATTGTCGTGGCCCAAATGATATAATATTCTTTCGTCGCGTTGTCGTAAAAAAGTTCGGGAGCCCATGCATTTTTTGCATCCGGTTCATCTACCATGACTGGTATTGCTTTTTGTTGGGCCCACTGCTTAAGGTCTTTGGAGGAAGAATATCCGATAATTTTGTCCCACCAACCTGTTGTCCATACCAGATGAAAGGTCCCATCGGGACCCTGACAAATACTGGGGTCGCGCATCAGTCTATCTTTTCCTACTGTTGGTGTTAAGAAAGGTTTTCCCTGATTCAATGGTTCCCATTTCAAACCATCCAAACTATAAGCTAGATGTAATCCATCAGCGCCATTATCTACAAAATACGAAAAAAGGTATACGGGAGATTGCGCCTTAACCAGGTAAGTTAAAAGAACGAATAGGGTAACTAGAAATTGTTTTTTCATTTTTGCCAAATAGAGATGAATAAAAACTAACATATACTTTTCTGCACAACTAGCGGTTTCATAGGAGTTGAATTGGGCTATTTTGCACGCGATGGAATTCGAATGATGGTTAACGAATAAGGTGGCAATTGCTGGTTTTTAAGCTTTTCCACTGGCACGCTCTTTTGTTCGGGCTTCGCTGTTGTACTCTTCAACTCTCCTGTGAGCTGCGCAACAACAGCAGGCTCAGTTTTTAGGTTAAATTTAGCTAGTTCCAATTCCATGTTGACGGCAACAGGCAAAACATTGACCATTTTTATAATGATTGATTGATCTTTAGGATCCTTAACAATAGAAAATGCCACGCGCTTCTGTACCTCAACGGCAGCATTAGAATAGCTGGCTTCCACAGGAACATATTCCGTTCCATTATTACGACCGAATAATTGCTGTACATAATAGGATGGCGTTAAATTCACATCGGTATTATTGAAATAAATAAGATCGGGGCGCCATTGGGTATAGCCATCTTTGGCTAACAGCGGTGCATAGGAAGCCATTTTAACGATATCACCATTTCTTTCCAATGCAGTGAGATATGCGGCTTCGGCTAATGCCACTTCCAAGGTACTTGCACGTCCTTCGATATGAGCGGCATATTCCCCCAAATAAACCTGCGCTTTATTCCGATCGTATTTATCGTAGAAATCTTGATTATGAATAAACCATCCGGGTGTCTGGTAATAGTGTTCGTCCATAATAGGTACGCTTAATTTATCGGCGATTTTCCAGCCCTCAACATAATCGGTTCCCTCAAAAAATGGCCCCGCCGTTCCAATAACCTGTATATCGGGATATTTTTCACGGATAGCATTGTAAATCATCGTAAAACGCTCCTCAAAAACATTCGATATTAAATCTTCGTTACCCACGCCAATATATTTGAGATGAAATGGTTCTGGATGTCCAGCTGCTGCACGTACCTTTCCCCAGGTGCTATTTTTATCCCCATTGGCCCATTCGATCAGATTGAGCACTTCCTGGATATAGTCATCCATATCTTCCATTGGAATACCACATTGTTGCCCGCCCAATGGATGACCGTGAGCGCCCGAATTTTGACAGGGTACCCCAGCCGCCACTACCGGGACAGCATAGGCACCTATATCTTCACAAAATTGAAAATACTCATAATATCCTAAACCAACAGTTTGGTGATATCCCCACATATTGCGTTGTGGCACACGGCTTTCTAAAGGTCCTACAGTATTGGACCAATGGTAGATATTGTCGATACCATCGCCATGTGCTAAACAGCCTCCCGGAAAACGAACAAAACGTGGATTCAAAGCTGCAATAGCCTCGGCTAAATCTTTACGTAATCCATTTTTACGTCTTTTGAAGGTGTTTTGAGGGAATAAGGAAATCAGGTCCAAATCCAATTGTTGTCGATCTGTAAATACAAATTCCAATACGGCATCCTTACAGGTCGCATTGGCTGTCAATACCAATTGATATTTTTTCCAGTTTTTGCTGTCAACAACAAGGGATTTTTCATCAAGGATCTTTCCATCTTGTGTACTTATCCGGATTTTTAGTTGACGCCCTTTACTCGCAGTGCCCCGTCCAAAAAATGAAAGATCATAGCGTTCGTTTTTATGCAGAGCAATCCCATCGTAGCCTATATTTCTTAGTATACCCGCGCCTTGTAACCTCGCATAATGCTTATTATTGGGATGAATGGGATTGATACTGTCGATATGAAATTGTCCCGATCCATGCATATTCCAAGCTGTTTTCTCGTTCCAATTTTTGTCATGCCCTTGTTTATCGCTCAATTTATATTCAAAATCTCTATTTTGAATCAATTCCGCATAGAGACCTCCGTCTGCTGCATAATTAATATCTTCAAAAAATACACCTACCAACATATCGCTGATGGACTTGCTTTGTCCGATCTTTGGGGTTAACTTAACATCCAAGGGTTTTAAGCCTGCAAAGCGTACATCATCGTCAACACTTCGTTCGGACCATTGCTTTTGCTTAAGCAGAGCAAGATCATAGTGTTTAATCAATTCTTTAACTACAGCCCATGTAACTTTCAGCTTCGTTCCACGTAAACTTTCGCCATTAATGGAAATAATCTCACGGTCCAACAAACTGTTATTTACAAGCGAAACCATTGATTTATCCAAATCATTTAATTCGACATAATAGTCTTGCCTGCCCCAATTAAAAAAATCAGTTGTAAAAGTATAGGCATATGGCCCATTATTTTCAGGACTTAATTGCCACGCACAGGACCACCCCCCGCCATTTCGAGGAAACAACACCGGATTTATCATCCGTTTTTCTGATCCCCAACGTCCATAATCTGATTTTACAAATGCGAGTTCTGTTCCAATAGCGTCCCATTGTTTACCGTCCAAACTCCAGGCATATAATAACCCTTCTCTACCAGCATTCTTATCTTTTGCATAAGCAAAGAGATAGGCTGAATCCGGTTCAGAAATCGTGCTGCTATAGGCATATGCGGACGTACTGAAAATCCAAAATAGACAAAAAAAGCAAAGCGATTTTATAAGAAACAAATTATAAGCTCTTAATTTGAAGTTATCCGTTTTCATTGGTTATAATTAATCATAATATTTATAAATGTATAAATTACAATTATAAAACGCAAACGGCATTCTCAAAAGAATGCGCTGTCATTGACATGTTACGATTTTATCCCTTTTTAACTAGCACCGAGAGGTTTGAATCAAATTATGGTTATGACTGGTTTAATGTTGATTGCTTGTAACTATAGTACCTATACTACAATTATATTAAATATTCTTACAATCACCATCCTGTAGTATCATGGTCAAAATCAACAAATAGCGCACAAAAAAAGCCGAACAAAATCTATCGTTCGGCCTCACATTATATCAATACAAATTAATTGCCATCTGGTTTGATAACACTATTGATCAAACTTGGTGGCCAATACCAAGTTTTAAAATCATCTGGTTGCTGCGGATCAAAGCCCTGAAAATCGACGATATGGTCTGCTATCTTCAAGTTGTTTTCTTTAATTCCTGTGAGCACCATTTTAGCGATCTCATAGGCACCATAGGGATTGAAATGGGTATTATCGGCAAGATCATTTTTTTGATTTGGAAAAGTATGCGCGGGATAGTGAACAAATGCTCGTTTAGACTGCTCAACTCCTAATGCCTCGTAAAACAAACTCGTTTTCTGATTAAGATCTATTAAAGGCACCTGAAGTTCTGCTGCGACTTTCCGAGCCGCATCGGGAAAATCACCTAATGTCTGCAACAGTTTTCCTTGTTCATCAAATGCTCGCCGTGCTGTGGAGGTTAAGATAACTGGCAGGCCACCTTTTGAACGAAATTCACGTACAAAATAACGTAAACGATCACTATATCCCTTATATGCACCTGCATTTTCTCCTTTTTCCTTTTGATCATTGTGCCCAAATTCAATAAATAAATAATCTCCGGGCTTGGCAACAGAGAGAATTTTCTCCAATCTTTTTGAGGACAAAAACGAACTTAGTGCTAGTCCAGATTCCGCATGATTAGCAATGGCCACACCTGCATCAAAAAATCGAGGAATCATTTGTCCCCAAGACGCCCAGGGCTCATCCTCTTGATTAACTACCGTCGAGTTCCCCGCTAAAAATACAGTCGGGACATTGCTTACTGACTCGATTCGAATGGTCGAAATACAATTTGTTTGCTGGAACTCCAAAGTCAATTTATTATCCCAGTCGAGTTTTTGCAGCTCCCTTGGCTTCTTCAATGCTACAGTTTCGTTAGAAGCAATCTTTGAATCTTTTATATGTACAATAAAGGTTCTCTCTAAAGATCTGTTACGTAATACCTCTTGGTTTTCGATCTGCAGCCTCCGGGATTCAGACCGTACGGTACTGCGGTAAGGCTTATCGTTCAAACCCTGATAGGTAATCGTAATTTTATAATTGCCTTCAGGAACCCTTACCGAAAAATAAAATGGCTTTTCGCTGAAAAGGCTTTTATTCTTTGAATCAATCCTGACATCTAGTTCTGTTGAAAATTCAAAACCATACCCTTGCTTATCCTTATAGGGTGGTGCTTCCCTTAAAGAAATTACAGCCTGGTTTTTCTTAGTACCACCAAAGCGAAATTCCCTAACAATCTGTTCGGCAAATAAAACATGGCAACAGACCTGTATAAAAAATGTGATCGTTAAGATTAGTCTCTTCATCTCTAAGTTTTATTAATTTAGGGGACTTAAATATAATTTTTCCAATTGGTCAGACCACCCTGCGCTTACCTGTGCCTCCCTTTTGCCAACAGCTCAGGACAGCTAATCGCCCAATTTTCCGCACCTTTAATCATCATATAATAATTGGTATAATTATTCTTAATTTTAGGTTTTAATAAAAGGTTTCCTCACGCCCGTTTGGAAACTTTTTATTTTTTAACACTTGTCGTAACCATATAAATACACTCCTACCGATATATTAGAAAATAACTTCACAGGTACCGACAGCAATGAAAGCGAACAGAAGGTTCTTTCTAGCCAATAACATCAGACACTTTAAAAAAAAATAGGCCAGGCAAAAATCGCCTGACCTTTCACGATAACTAATAAAAAAACTAAATTCTTATTCCTATTATTGAAATTAATGTATTTTTTTGCCTGCCCTAAAATAACGGAGTTCAATAATGTCATTTGGAATAGGCTGCTTATTCCAATGATCGTGAATGACTAAAGCTGCTCCGAGTGCCGTCGCTTGTGCCATTGAGGCACCAAATACTTCACTATTCGGAAAAGCTTGCGCTAATAACGTCATATAAATCACATTACGGCTAAATCCGCCATCTACAAATATTCGTTGAACACCGTTGTTCTGTAACACCAAAGAGGTTGCTTTGATCTGTGCTTTTACCAAATGCATCATAAAAACATGATAAGCTTCGGTATAATCATTAAAATGGCTCAAATCAATGGATGAAAAAGCCGACAGCTCATCCGATATATCTAACGCTTGATATTTTTCTACTATATTCCATTGCAGCCCAATTTGCTTGAACTTGCCCGTTGAAACCTGAAAGAAATTTGCAATACGTTTGACCTGTTCTTCATGTTCATAACCTGCAAATAGGCGTGACGCTTTAACTGGTTTACCGGTGTAAGTCATATATTGTAAGCAGTCTTCATTCAGCTCTTCTTTAGTCAACGGTTGTTCGTTAAATGGATTGAATGAAATGCACCAGGTACCCGTTGAAATCAATACAAAAGGTTCATGAAAATTCAACAAGTATGGGATGAGAGCCGAAGAACTATCATGCAGCCCACTGCCTACGAGATAACCACTTCCTGGAAAAGTTGCCCTGAAGAGCTGATCTCCTTGAACGATAGGTGCCATTTTTTGTAAAATGTCCGTATCAGAAACCCACTTATGGTAATTATTTTTCTTAAAATCCCACAATGCTGTATGGCAACCTATACTCGTCATATCGGCATAGGGTTGTCCTGAAATTAAATAACTCAAATATTGCGGAAGATGTAATGCCCATTTGACCTCCTTAAACAGCGCTGGCTTTAGTTTAAACAAACGATAGATCTGTAGCCCAGAATTTAGACTTCCCAAACTCGGAGACGAAGTTTCCAATGCGAACCTATCTTTTCCACCATATTGTGCATAGAATGACTCCAGCAGTTTTTTGGGATATTCTTTTAAATAGTTATACAATGGTGTTAAAGGCCGCCCATCCTTATCAATGTAGACAAAACTCGCACCATAGGATGTAAAATTAATCGCCTTAATCTCAAACTCACCTTTCCGAAAGACTTCATGTAATGAGTCAAAAACAGACAAACGTAAACTTTCTAGATTTTCACAGCTATCACCATCTTCATCGGTAGTTTCTAAAAAACGAGCCGACCTCTCAAAAACAATCTGGTAATGCTCATTAAAGAGAAATAATTTCTTATTCGTCTTCCCGACGTCAAATATGGCAACTACTGGTATTGGTTTCCCCTTCATTCTTTTTCTTTGTTACAAACCGGTAGCTACAGAATTTATTCCGCGTTCTTCGATAAGTTTACTTCGTAAATTTTCTTCGTTGAATAATCGAACTGGATTTAATGCAGCACCACTTCTTAACCTTGCTTCTGCAACAAGCGGTCTGACATCAGTTCGAAACGCATCTTGCAAAATTTCCTGTGCTTTCACGATATCATTTGTCTGCTGTGCCTTTTTCAATGCTTTCCGATCAACTAACAAAGCCTGTGCATAGGCGATCTTAATCGCTTCAACTGATTGTAACAAATCGACCAAGGGATCTTTCAGGTTATGAGAAGCATCAATCATCCAACCCAACCCTGTCGCATGGTCTATCCCATTCAAATCCATTCCATCGACCAATTCGTTGAAGATCAAAAATAACTGATATGGCTTAATGCTGCCCGCTGTTAGATCGTCGTCAGCGTACTTACTATCGTTGAAATGAAAACCACCAAGCTTGCCCTCCATAAGCAATAGAGAAACAATTTGTTCAATGTTAGCATTGGGTAAATGGTGTCCCAAATCAACCAAAGTATAAGCTTTAGGCCCCAATTTATTGGCCAATAGTAAGGATTGCCCCCAATCTCCAATAGTTGTAGAATAGAAATATGGTTCAAAAGCTTTGTATTCTACAAACAATTTCCAATCGTCTGGTAGGTGCTTATAAATTTCACTTAAGCTAGACAATGTATTTTGAAATGCCTCTCTAAAATTCAACTGTCCTGGAAAAGATGAACCATCAGCGAGCCAAACTGTTAGAGATTTAGATCCCAAAGCTTTTCCATAATTGATAACTTCAATATTGTGGGCAATAGCCTGTTCACGTACTTTAGGATTGACATGGTGAAGCGAACCAAATTTATAGCTGTATTCTTGTCCAGTCTGATCTTGAAATGTATTGGAATTCACCGCGTCAAATGCAATGCCGAGTTTAGATGCCAATGATTTGATTTTTTCTGCATCCGAAGGGATATCCCAAGGTATATGTAAGGAAATAGCACCGCTTGATTTGTTGAGCGCGTGTAATAAGCCTACATCCTCTAACTTTTGTTCCAACGTTCCGGGCTCACCCGCTCCGGAAAACCGTCCAAATCGAGTACCACCTGTTCCTAATGCCCAGCTTGGGATGGCAATTTGAAATTTCTGGAGTTTGTCCAAGATTTCCGCTGTGTCTGAAATATTTGCCGATACGTAGTTAAAAGCTCGTGTATGTTTCTCCGCTAATTGGTTATTGTGCTGATCTATAATTTTCTTATCCAGAATCATAATTTAATGGTTATTGTGTAAAAATGTGAGGTGTCGCGTCCATATTTCCCTTTCTGAACGCGACACCTAAGATATAAAAATTAGCGTACAAACGCCATTGCAACACCTCCGTCAACGTTTAAAACGTTTCCAGTAGATTTATGCAATAGTCCGCCGACAAAAGCAAAACACGCGTTTGCAATGTCTTCTGGCAGGATGATCTGATTCAATAGCGTCCGTTTTGCATAGTAAGCAGGCAATTCGGCAACAGTGATGCCATAGGCTTTCGCACGACCTTCAGCCCATCCACCTGCCCAGATATTACTGTCTGAAATAACGGCGTCCGGGTTAACCACGTTCACGCGTACGCCTGCCGGACCTAATTCGGCAGCACATAAACGGCTTAAATGCAATTGTGCGCCTTTTGCACTTCCATATCCTGTATTATTTGGACCACTGACCAAGGCATTTTTACTGACGATATTGATGATATCACCGCCGATTGCCTGGCCTTTTAATAATGAAGCAACTCCTTGAGTAACAAGGAATTGACCTTTTACCAGTACATTATATAACAAGTCCCAATCGTTCTCCGTATGATCTTCGATTGTTTTCGAAATCGATAATCCGGCGTTGTTGACCACAATATCAATACCACCAAATGCTAGCGTAGCATCTTTCAAAGCACCTTTGATAGAATCTGCGTTGGTTACATCAAGAATTGTAGCGATGACCGAGTCTGTTCCAAACTCGGCGACAAACTCGGCTTTGCTTGACTCCAAACGTTCTGTATTGATATCATTTAAGACAATCACAGCGCCTTCTTGAGCCATCTTTTTAGCGATTGCTTTTCCAATACCACCACCACTGCCAGTAACCAAAGCAATTTTTCCAGAAAGTAACTTGGGTTTTGGCATGCGCTGCAACTTTGCTTCTTCCAATAACCAATATTCAATATCGAATGCTTCCTGACGAGGCAAAGCGGTGTACTCACTTACTGCTTCTGCTCCTTTCATAACATTGATTGCATTGGTATAGAATTCTGCGGCTACACGTGCTGTCTGTTTGTCTTTCGCAAATGCGAACATCCCGACTCCAGGGTATAGAACAATGACTGGATTTTTATCTCGCACTGCCGGGCTATTTTCATGTTTGCAGTTTTGATAATAGTGCGCGTACATCTCACGATATTCGTCAAATAAGGGCGTTAACTTTGCTTTTAACTCCTCTACGTTGTCTAAATCTTGTGATTTATCCAAATTCAATACCAATGGCTGAATTTTCGTTCTTAAAAAGTGATCCGGACAGCTGGTACCAAGCGGAGCCAAGCGTTCTAAATCATTCGAATTGATAAATTCCAATACGCGCTCATCATCTGTAAAATGCCCGATCATGTGGCGCTCACTGGAACAAAACCCTCTTAAAACAGGAGCGAGTTTGGCTGCTTGTGCAGTTCTTTCTTCCTTGCTGAGACTAGTTACTTGCTGTCCCCCGAATACAGGCGCTTTTTTACCATAGTTTTGCTCAAGATATTCCGCACAAGCTTCGATGACGTCCAAGGAATTGATATAACAGTCATAAGCTGTATCGCCCCAAGTAAACAAGCCATGTGAGCCCAACATAATACCGCGGATACCTGGGTTTTCTTCTAAACATGCACGCAACTGCAAACCTAAGTCAAACCCTGGGCGTTGCCACTCCACCCATCCTATCGTTCCATTAAACAATTCTTGGGTTATTTTCTTTCCATCTTTCGCCGCAGCAATCGCAATTGCAGCGTCTGGATGGAGGTGATCTATATGTTTAAACGGCAGAAACCCATGTAAAGGTGTATCGATAGAAGGTGCTTTTGATGCTAAATCGTAGATACAATGGTTAAATAACTCAACCATTTCATCTTCATGTTCAAGACCACGATAGACATTTTCCAAATTGCGAAGACGTTGTAAATAAAGCGCTGCAAGACCTGACTTTTTCAACGTTCCGATATCTCCACCAGACCCTTTAATCCACATCACCTCTACTTCTTCTCCCGTCAAGGGATCTTTTTCCACTACTTTACAAGATGTATTCCCGCCACCATAATTTGTGATTCTTAAATCTGCACCTAGAATATTTGAACGATATAATAACAAAGCTACTTCATCACCCCTTAGTGCCTGAGCTTTCTCATCGTCCCATAAATAATTGACATGTTTGTACGTTTTCACTGCTTCTATATTTAAATATTAATTTTCTAATGTCTTCGCAAACCCTACAATGCAAATAGAGATGATAATGGTTAGAATTCCTCCTATGATTGAACGATACGTCGAACGATCGACACCTTTCCATTCCTTGAGCACTACGCCCCATGCATTGGAAATAAGAATGATAAAGGCCATATGTAGGATCCAGGAGCTAGCGCCATTTCCAAGACGGCTTTCTCCCATACCGTAAAAGAAAAACTGTAAATACCAGGTGGTTCCTGCTAGAGCACATAGAAGGAAATTCATGCCTCTCGGTGCTTTTGATTTCGTATAATCCGAAAATGTTTTGTTTTTAATCAACAAATAAAGGCACCATAGGCAGTTTGTTGTAAAACCGCCCCAAAGTATCACAATGTAGGTGACATTATTCTGGTAAAGAAATTCGCCTTGGTTTGGATTAGCAGACTTCCATAATGTATTTGCCACATCGGCCATCGGTTTTCCGGCTTCAATACCGAAATTGAAACAAGCACTTAGTATCCCTGAAACAATAGCTACTACAATTCCTAAACCAAAATTATAATCGGATTTGCTCGCTGTTGATAGGGAGGTTATATGTTTCTCTTTAGAAACACCTGCCTTACCACATAGATATACACCAAGCACACAGACTAAAAGACCAAGGAGAATACAAATACCGGATTGGGTTGTAAAAAAATAATCTATGCCATGCTTGCCTTCTGCTTTATTAAAAAAATAATAAATGCTGGGCATTAAAGAACCAAACACCATACTCAGGCCCAAAATAATACTGCTACCCAAGGATACTCCAAGATAGCGTACACCAAGACCATAAGTTAAACCGCCGATGCCCCAAAGCAAACCAAACAAAAATGTGTAACCTAATATCGTGTTATTCGCACTTTTAATAATCTCAATAAAATTGGGTATCGTCAACATCGCCGCTATGGGCGGAACAATAATCCACGAAAAAAGTCCGCCTAGAATCCACATGGATTCCCAGGACCATCCTTTTACTTTCTTGTACGGCACATAAAAACTTCCAGAAGCGAATCCGCCTATGAAATGAAATATAACTCCGAAAACTGCATTCATATAAACGTTATTTAGGTTCTTAGCAACTAAGATAATTCTTTGGTTTTTCAGAACTGTTATGCACTGTTATGAACGACCCAATTTTGTATAGAAAAAACAAAAGGGGCTATCCAATCTTCTTGGATAGCCCCTTTATTAATATTTTAGACATCGCGTGTATTGACCTAGGAGTCAAGGCATCAAACGTCTATTTTCTTATTTTTCAGCGCTCGATTTAATGGTTACAATGGGTTAATACGCGATGTTGTTTCGCTAACAATTTCGAAGCGGCTATTGCAATAGGTTGACAATTGCCGCTTCTCTTTCTTTTGGAAAAACTTTTAGCTCCAATAATTTACCGTCCTTTAATGTTCCTTCAACGGTAGTCTGCCCCGGCGCATGTAGTTTAAAATCCACATTCCAATCTTTGGGCCATGCCGGAAAAAGGTAAATTTTATCGTCAACGGCCTGCAAAAGCATTTCCTGTAAGCCGATCATGCCCGAACCACCCCAGTTATGATCCGGAACCCAGTCAAAGCCCGGTCCCCAAAAGGTTGGAAATCTTCGTTCTGAATTTTTGAGCTTTAAGACAGTCAATTGTTTGGCTTCATCGGTCAACCCAAGACGTGCAGCAAAGATATTATGCTGCTTCCAGCCGACATGGCTTTTGAATTTAAGCACATCGGGATCATAGTTGTAGGTATTGACGGCAATATCGATATCTGCTTTACCGATACCATAAATTCCCCAAGGATATACAGGATAGAGCTGCGGGGATTCGGTATTGTTGATCCGGGCCCATAGCTGCGCTGGAGCCAGCATTTTTTTGCCTGCAACTTCACGCTGTGGTAACGGGGGTATTCTAGTCAAAAACCCCTGAAAATAAGCTCGTGAATCAGCATGAATATACCCCTTGGGCAATGCCAGCAATCCTTTGGTTACCTGCTGTAAAGCAGCAATTGTACTTGCCGAATTATAGGCCATTTTATAGGTTTCCGCAGAAGAGCCAGGATATAGTACAAGATGACCTGCATCATCCAATACCTTGCTACCCCGTTGCCGAGCCCGGTATTGATAATGCTCATCAAAAAAACGCAGACAACTTTCTATCAACGGAATATAAGTCTGAATATCGGACTTATTATAACGTTCTGTTTCCAGTATCATCATGCAGAACTCCAGCACCGTATCCCACTCGTATTCCAGCCAGGCATTATATTCGAGGCCCTTATCAAAATCTTTGGGCCGTTTCCAATTGTATTCAGCAGGATTGGGTAAACCAAAATTTTCGATCTGTTCTGTAAAACTTGCACCAGCGTGCCCCCAATAAAATTTGGATCGCCATTCGGCATTCTTCAAAAGGCGTTGATAAAACTTAAACTGCGCCGGCATTAGATCAAAATCACCGCTCTTCAATAATGGCCAATACACTAATCGCTGATTTTGTGCGGTATGGGTACCTCCACCCCAATTCCGAAAATCCGGTGTGAACGTAAACGTACTATCGATCGTGACAGGATCGTAGGTAAATAAACCGCCATTAAATTTTGTTGGATAATCTCCGTAAGCATTACAAGCTAGCATAAATCGAAACAACTGATAGTTTCGGCCGACTTGCCAAGCTTCATTATGGGGATCTTCTAAGCCAGGCTGGATAACGATATGACTTCTATCCCAAAAAGATTTCCACCAGGATTCCGTCGCCCGTTTGAGCGACACAAAGCTAGGTTTGGGCGTAGCCAGATCTTCCAGTTCTGCTTTCCAGTGCTTTAGGTCTGCTTGCTGTCCTACGTGAAGCGTAACTTGAAGTGCATGATTGGTTTTTGCGGCTTTACTTTTGAGTACCCAAGCTTGGTATGGTGTATTCATATAGGTTCCGGCACGCTCACCAGCGTATACAAAATCTTCTCCTTTTAAAAGCCCCCCTGAAATTAGGCTTTTCAGGGGATTATATAATGAATCTTTGATTGTTGTCAAGCCTTGTTGGTCTACGACAAGATCAAATGCAGTGGTATCTTGATTTTGATGATAAAAAATAACATCGTTTGCTGTCGCGGCAATCTGATCTTTAGGCGTCACTACCGGTTTTGGAGGTGCCCATTTCCAAGAGTTTGCATTGTTTTCCTTTTTCTTTGGAAAAAGATCCTGAAAGCGCCAGTTTTCGTAAGCCACTTCCACCTTAACCTTCCGGTTGCTGCTCACTTCAAGATGGACATTAGGATTGAAAACATCCACCCAAACCAATATTTCAGCCTTCACTCCTCTGTTCTCCCCTTTCAGAACAATGTGTCCCTTTTCCAACTGCAATTCCTGTTGAAATTTTCCGTCCAAAAACGGGTTGGGATAGAGACGAAGTCGAATACGGCCAAGCTTCAACAGGGTATTGTTCTCGTCAAATGCTCCGGTCTTCCCTAAATACACAAGTAGTTCACCGTTCTCCATCCAAACGTTCAATCCAATATCTCCACCTCCTATAGGCATGGATTCAGATGAATTCTTGCTTTGCTTGGACCAAGTTACATTGTAGTCCTTCCAGTTGAACTCTTGCGCCCAGGCTGGATTTAAGAAGGTTGCCACTAGGAATATAATGCCTATAATACGTTTTTCAATCATCATTTCTATTTACCAATCATCTGTACGGAAAGAGCTTAAGGGCAAGCCATTGGCTCCAAACACCTCTCCGACAACGAAATCTTTAAATGCATAACGCACAGCCACCGGCTCCTCAACTTTGAGCGACGCGACAATAATGGTCTTTCCTTTCAAAACAGCCTCTGCAGGATAAAAAACCTGATCTTTACCCGCAACTTCAAAAGTCTTTATTTCTTTACCATATGCTGTTAGCCCCAATGGTGCATCCTTAAAAGAAAGTATCGCTGTACTGCCTTTAATTTCCAGCTTTTCATAAACAGGACTTTTGAGATTTAGTGAAGCAAAACCGTAGCTTCCGTGCAGTGCAAGGTAGGCCAGTCGCTCACCACTTTGTTGTTTATGGGATGGATGGATGCAATTTTGTTCGCCCAAATCCATGCTGACCGCCATAGCGGAATGTGGAATTTTATCCAGCGATTTACGCTGTGCATCACGCAGATAAGCCGAATTATATTTACCTCCCAAATGATAAGGCGGTAGTGAAGCGTAATCAAATGGTGCAATTTGTGTAAAATAAAAAGGAAGTTCATGATTTCCCCACAAGGACCGGAATTTTTCGACCATTCTCGGAAAGAGGACCTCATACTGATCCGGGCGTTCGTAGTTGGACTCACCTTGGTACCAAATGATACCTCGAATGCCATAACCGGCAATGGGATGAATCATACCATTGTATAACATGGTCGGTACGCGATTTTTATCTTTCAAGCCTTCCTCTTGTTTTGGGATTTTTATATCTTTCTGATCCGCCAGCCAAGATGCCTCCATCCAGGCTTCGATATTTGAACCGCCATAGCTGCTATGAATCAAACCGACAGGCACCCCTAAAGTTTTGCGCAGTTGTCGGCCGAAATAGTAGGCCGTTGCACTAAAACCGACCACAGACTGCGGTTCGACTTTTTTCCAAACACTTGGCTTGCTATCGGATGCAGGCTGTAACAAGGGATTGCGGGGTACGGTATAGATACGCAATTGATCGTCTTTGGAATTCATCATCGCTTCTGTACTGCCGAGGATGGGTTGCCCAGGATAGCCTTTCAAAGGCATTTCCATATTCGACTGGCCAGAACACAGCCAAACTTCACCGATTAAAATATCGTGCAGTTCAATCACATTTTTTTCTGAGACCTTGATCTGATAAGTTCCACCTGCTGCTGGTGTATGCACTACAATTTTCCATTGGCCAAGCTTGTCCACCTTCGCATGATATTTTTGCCCATTCCAGGAGGTCTGTAAGGTTACTGTTGTCTGGGGGTCCGCCCACCCCCATACTGGGACTTTACTTTGTTGCTGCAGCACCATCCCATCGGTAAAGAGCGCCGATAAACGTACTTTCGCCTGGCTACTCAATTGCGCCAACAGTAACACGATCGCAAAAAAACAAGTTTTCATTGTCATAAATTATCGCTTTAAAAAACTGGCATCCAAACGCTCATGTCTCCAAATGTACGGTTTCCCCAAGCAAAATAGGGCACTAAACGTACCGGAACAGTCTCCGGCTTTCCATCAAATGCTTTCCGGTACAGTGAATTCCATTTCGTGCTATTTGTACGATAGGCTTTTCCTTCCAACAAGACAATATCCTGTCCCAAGATATTTTCATTTCTCAGGGCGAACTGTTCACCTTGTTTCATTTTTAGATCAAAGATATTGATGTCCGCAGCCACATCCTGCTTTTCCAGACAATACACAATTGGTCCACGCATGACCGCAACCTGATTGCGGGTTTCCTCGACCAATGGATTTGATTCCATCAAAGAAACATCCATGGGTAACCTAATTTCAATGCGGTCCCCCTTTTTCAGCGGTCCGGCTAAAAGGGCATAGCCTTTCTCGATCGGTGCGTCTACTTTATTCTTGTTTTTCCATATTTCTGCCTTTCCAGCCCAACCCGGTATCCGTAGTTTCAACGTATGATCGGAAGGAAACTCTTTTAAAGTGAAGGTGGCAGTTCCTTCCCATGGGTACCTGGATTCTTGTACAATGCTGATATGTTTGCCTTGGTATCTTGTATTCAATTCATTTCCGCCATACAGGTTGACCGTAACAGCATCTGTGGATAGTCCGTAAGCATAGTTGGCTACTTCTGCAATCGTACGAACAATATTGGGTGGACAGCAATTAGATAATGAGATATAAGGAACCCGCTTTTTCGACCAGCGCTGCTGGAATGGAAGATCGGAGGAGTAACTCAATGGATTGGTATACAAAAATTTGTCGCCATCTAAACTAATCCCTGACAGTACGCTATTATAGAGCGCCAGCTCCAATATATCGATGTATTTTGCATCGCCAGTGAAATTCGCCATGCGCCAATTCCACAACATATTACCAATATTTGCACAGCTCTCATTGTGCGCAGTTAAGTTGGGTAATTGATAATCGCGCCCAAATGCCTGATGGATTTTCTGTACCTCACTGGGATTATAGGAAGTTCCGTCAGGTGAGGTACCATCATACAGCGATCCCAGACCACCAGTAATATACATCTTATGCTTAATGACATCAGCCCAAATTTCAAAAAGGCGGTTGCTCAATGTGGTATCTGCAATCTCGGCACATAAGTCGGCAACTCCTGCATAGAGGTAGCTTGCCCTCACGGCATGTCCCGTGGCTTTATGCTGCTTGCGGAATGGGATACGGTCCTGATTGTCGTCAGTACCATCCTCAATCTCACCTTTAATATCGATCAAGTGCTTGGCAAGTTCCAGGTATTTTTGGTCTTTGGTCGTCCGATAAAGTTCTACAGTACCCATATAATGAGAGGGACAGATCGCGTTTCGGGCCAAGGTCGGATTGGATTTTTTATAAAATCCATACAGGTAGTCGGCGGCTTTGATTGCGATATCCAACAACTCACGTTGTCCGGTCGCCCGATAATGTATACATCCTGCTGTCATCAAATGCCCGATATTATAGGATTCAAAACTCAGCCGATCTTGAAACTCAATATTTTGTCCCGATCGCTGCTGGTCAATTGTCGCCTTGGTATAAATATAGCCATCTGCACGTTGCGCTTTGCGGATAACGGGAATAACTTCATCCAGCATGTGAAGCAGCTTTTTATCTTTTGTCTGGGCATATAGTGCACAGACTGCTTCTAATGTTTTGTAGAAGTCGCCGTCATGAAAAGATGGTCCGCTATGCTCACCCCTTTCCAATCCCGCGGCGATTTCAAAATTACGATAAGCATGGCTAATGGAGGCATCGGTATAAACGTGCCAGAGTTGCGGTACCATCTGCTCATAACACGATTTGGTACGATCCGCCCAAAAGCCTTTCGTCCATTTCACGTCGCCCATATCAACTGCGTTTTGAACAGCATGGGGACTCGACCCCGTATTGGTAATAGACTTTTCCTGGGCCTGGACTTGACAGGCCGTCGCGAAGAAGAGCCCTAGGATCATTAGTTTGTGCTTCGTATTCATGATTTCTTTATTTTGCATCTAACCACAGTAAGTCAACTTTCCCTTGTAATCCGGAAGGTAATAAGCCTTTGAGGAACTTGTCTGACGCTGTTGTCTGTATTTTCTTTTCTACTGTTGTATTCTCTTTTTCATAAAGGAAACGGTTCCCCCATGTATTATAGACCTTGACCTGTACTTTATTATCACCTTGCCGGATAAAATCAGTTACATCGATCTGATAAGGTTTGGTCCAGACAACCCCAGCATATTGTCCATTGACAAAGATTTCTGCCATAGATTCAATGGCCGAAAATTGTAAATGAGCGCGTTGCTTTTCAGCTATTTTTTGGATATGAATGGTCGTTTGATAACTTCCTGATCCAGCATGATATTTAATGTCATCGTCTGCACTGGCTGTCCAAAACTGAGGCTCTTGCTGTTTAATTGCTTGCTTGCCGGATAACCCATCAGCCGTAAATGACCAGGGTCCTGTCAAAGCTGTTTTTCCGGAGTATTGATAGGTCGGTATATCTATTTTTTTATCGCTGGTCAATACAAAGCTAGATTGATACGCATCAAACGATAGTTCGATAACGGTCCTATCGTTGATCACTTTAAACGGTAAAACCGCTAGTTTGTCGCTTACAGGATCGTAACGGTAGGCATATTTTTCTTTTGTCCGTAAGGATAAAGTTGCCTTTTGCGCTAAACTATCTTGATTGGCTACAAAAAGCAAATCACCACCATCGAAACGGCGATGGTTCCAAGAAATATGTGGATTGTGCCCTTCGTTAATCAGCACATCGGGAGCAATATTTAGCGGCTTAAAATCTTTGGCGTTATAGTTTCCCACAAGTACGCGCCCTTTGCCGAATTGCTTAACTTGTACTGTTGTATTTGTCAATGGTTTGAGGTCGCTGAATAATTCTGCTAGCAAAGCGCGATACTGTTGTGCTTTTTCGTCCGTCAATTTGCCTCGCCATGTCTGTGGTATATCTTGGAATAGTACTGTAGCTCCAGCATAAATAAGCGTACGCAAGCGTTCTAGCGTACGAAGGGAATATTGGCTACCATTCGGATTCAATGCAGTTTTACCTGGCATCACCAGAATAGCATAAGCAATATGTTTCGCAAAAATCACTTTACCGTCGTGCACCCTAGCGTGGTTCCAAAGCGCATCGGGATTGAAGGAATCGTAGGCATAGCCGCGAAGTGGATCGACCCAATCTTCGGGTCGATACATATTGGCACTTGTCGTGACACCCGCAACTTTTTGCAAAGGTAAGCCGACATTCGTCAATAAAGAATCTGTCCGATGAACACGGGCTTCACCAATAATACCGGGCAAGACATCGATCAAAGCACTTGGAAGTACAGACCTTCGTGGGATCTCTTCACCAATAAACACCGCTACGTCTCGTACGGGTACTCCATATTGCAGTAGCTGCTGTGAACGGATCGCGTAATTAACCCATTCTTTGCCAGGCTTCCACCAGGTTTGATCGCGCTGAAAATAGGTTCCGATACCATCCATGGTCATGCCTGGCTTGCGGTTCATCCAGGGATTATGCACATACACATGGTAGACCAGATTGTTGATCCCTAGGGCGTAATTTCTATCCTGCAGACTTTTGAGGAGTCGAGGATGTTCGTCCCATTGGGCCCGAATCTGGGTAAAGGCTTCGGACATCGTCACCTGTTTACCATAGACATGGCTTCCCGAAATGGCATCCAAGATGTCCGAAGGTTTATCGTGTGATGGGCTTCTGAACCAAAATTCACCCATTGGACGGTCGGTTGAAGCAAAATGTGCCAAACCATCACCGGCCATCACAGGAGCAGTCGCTTCTGCTGTAAATTCAACACCGTATTCATCCGCTTTTCGACGCAATGTCGCATAGCCATTCTCTTGCAGCAGCTCGCTGATCGTTTGTCGGTAATCTTGCAAAAAGGCTTCGGAATCTTCCACACTATTCACAAAACAACCTGCTAAAACCGGGAGATAGTTCGTCAGGTCATAGCCCCGGCGTTTTAAAAACTCATCCGGAAAACTACGGGTCCAGTTTTGACTACCACATTCCCAAGAATCAATATGAAATACTGTGAGGACTTCTTTAGATAATTGCGGATCCACCTGTTTTTTAGCTGCCCCGAACCACTGGTCAAATTGAAAAGCGACAGTAGCTGCGTCCAACTTATCACATTCTAGGCCCTTTCCTGCACCAGCAGTTTCATTTTTATGGCCAGTAGAGGTATGTCCCACCCGTAATATTTTCCACCTTCCTGCAGGTAATGTCAGGTCGACACGACCCGCTTGATCCGGCTTAGGCAAACGGATAAGCTGTTGCTGTCCAATAATAGCTTCCGGCACAACAGCGCTTGGGTCGGACTTTTTGCCAACACGCCATATTTCACCTGTCTTACCTTCGATCTGATGAACCTGCGCTTCTTCAAACAGACTGATACCATTCAATTTTAGGGAAGGCTTCCATTTACCAGAATCAAGGTCTTCGGCTCCGGGCTCACTTACTGTTGGATCGTATACGAAGCGAAAATATTTCGCTTTGGTGTAGGGGATCAGATGTGTTACACCATTATCCCAATCCAACCAGCCCATTCTTGGGGATTCTAATTGTGTAATCTTCCAAAAATTTAAGCCATCATCGCTGGCCCAAACTTGCAAACGGTTTGCTTGGTAATTGGATGCTGTCCATTCAATTTTCAATGAATTGCAAGGGAAAGGGTGTTCGAAAGCATATTGGATCCATCCTGCTGCAGCTGCCGCAAAATTTTGTTTGTTGCCTCTTTCAGCCAATCGTTTTAGATCTTCGCCATAGCTATTGGATACGTGGACCTTCTCCGTAAAGCTTTTTCGCGGCGAATGTGTCAGTGGCAGTGCAAATAAGGCAATATCTTCGTAATAGCCTTGTTGGGCTTGTGGTTGTGGCAATTGAACATTGCGCATCCGCTCGCCCTTGCTATCGATTACGGTATCGACATGCACGACTTTCTGCATCGACTTCTCTGGACTGATCCATGGTCCCCCCGCGGTTGCAAATCCATCATTGGGCAATAAAGCTATTTTTACCCCATATTTTTTTGCTTCGTCGACGATATATTTGAACATATCCCACCATTCGGGTGTCAAAGACTCTGTTGGCGGATTGAAAAGCGGCGGATCAGTTTTCCCCTTAATAGGGGCCAAATATGCTCCTTTTATGTTGTTATCCGCCATCGCTTTCAAATCTGCTGCAATCCCTTCCTTGGAGTAACTGGCATGCATAAAGTACCAAAACACCCAAGGTTTTGCCTGTTCAAACGAACGCTGATCCAAAGGAACTAATGCCGTTGGAATACCTTTAATCTGTGCACTGCTGTTCAAACAGCCAAAAAGAAGACTTGTCCCTAATAGCAACTGAATCCTCGTCATATCTTATCTTGTTCTTTAAAGCTATCCAAAAGTTTGGACAGCCTATTTCTTTCACTTTTAAATTTATCTCCCTTATTGCGTCATTTCAACTAGTCGACACCTACAGGGTTTAACTTTACTTACTGGATATCTTCCTGCTAATCTTCATTTATTTAATTAGATTTTACAAAATCCTCGATCGATTGCTTCAAATCTGTTGGAATCAAATAAAAGGAATAATTGTAGTCTTGTGCCGGAATTTGATATTTCCCCAACGGTTGCGACACATCTGTCCAGGTATCATTTCCGCCAACACCCATCTGTTTTAAATCGACATTTAAAGTGATCTTATCTTCTTTTTTCAATTTAAACCAGTGTTTTGCTTCGACGATTGCTTTTTGTGAATAAGACCATGCACTCATATACAGCGGCTGCTCGCCGACAACCAAAAGACCTGCATTTTTATTTTGAAGGTGCATCCAACGCACGTCCATCCGATTTCCGTTTTCCTGTGGATAAAGGTAATGCTCCATGAATTGATCGATGTTCATGTGATAGACACCAAGGTCAAAACCATAAGCACGATCAGGATAATTCTCCATCGGCCCTAAGCCATAGTATTGGATGTCTTCAAATGTCGGATTGATACCCATTTGGAGCCCAACTTTTGGGATATTAGGTAATCCAGCCTTCACCTGCAACTGGTAGTTTACTGACACAATACCTGGATTTTTCACCGTATAGATCACTTTTACCTGTGCAGAATCAGCTGCAAGGGCGTACAGTGTCTGTATTTCATACCCTTGATCTTTTTCCTGCGCGTTTACCGACACTACTTTTGGTGTGCCATACCAGTATTTTAGTTTTTTCTCCGGTTTCCAGCCCCGGCGGTCATTGTCCGTAGCCGGCCGCGTAAAGTTTGGGCGAATGGCATCTTTGATTATTTCCTGTCCCTTGTAATTAAACGCAGTCAAACTTCCGGTTAATTTGTCAAAGCTGACCTGAAATGTCTTGCCTGCGATATAATACTTATCGGTAGTTTCTGTCTTAATCAGCTTACCTCCTTTATCAGGTAAAGGTCGGATGACATTGGATTGTTCCAGCAAGCGTACTTGGGATGAAGAGACCACAAATCCAACTGGTCCCCATGCTGTCGCTTCCCGTAAACGAAATTGAATATCGAGCTGATATTCCTGATCTGCGGCACGCTTGAAAGGTAAATATTTGGCAAAGCTTACCTGTGCAGAATCGCCTGCGGCCAGATTCATGGCCGATATCGGCACTTCTTTTACCAGCAGCCCATTTCTGCGGAATAATAAGACAGCATCATAATGATTTAGGTTGAGCACCGCTGATCTATTTTTGACTTGTACCGTGGCCTTTTCTGGATCAACCAAAGTGACTTCTGCAGGCTGATAGATGCGCTTATTTTCGTACATCGCCGCTTTTGGACGTCCCCAAGCGTCGGTAATGCCATTCAGGCTAAAAGCGCCATTATGCACCTTTTCACCAAAATCGCCACCATAAGCCAGCACTTTACCATAAACGGAATCTTTGCGAATCAAGGCCTGATCCTTATAGTCCCAGATAAAACCACCGATCAAACGGGGATGGGCACGAAAGATATCCCAGAAATCACGAATGTTACCGGTCGAATTGCCCATGGAATGGGTATATTCAACAAAGAGAATAGGCCGATTATCACCATTATTTTGATTTAGTAAGAGCGCGGGGGTGAAAATGCCCGGATAAAACCGCGACACGATATCGACATAATATTGATCCTTTACATTTTGAATCCGATGCGCGTGATCGTTGGATTTTGGATAACGAGAATCTGAAGGGTCAATATAGCCCGGCAACTGATGGCTCCCCATAGCTGGTTCGTAATGTACAGGACGTGTGATGTCGAAATCATGGATCCAGGCAGCCATCGCGGCTGTATTCGGACCTCTTCCAGATTCATTTCCCAACGACCAGATGATAATGGAAGGATGATTCTTGTCCCGTTCCACCATGCGTGTGACACGTTCCTGAAGTGCCGCCAGCCAGGCCGGATCGTTCATCAGCTTTCCTCCTAGACCATGTGTTTCCATATTGGCTTCATCCATCACCATAATACCATAGCGGTCACAGAGTTCATAGATATAAGGGTCATTGGGGTAATGTGAGGTCCGAATCGCATTAAAATTAAATTGCTTGATCTGACGAATATCCGCTTCCATATCTTCCCGTGTCAAAGCCTTCCCACGTTCGGGATGGTGATCATGACGGTTGACACCATAGAGGTAGGTCGTTTTACCATTGATCAGAAGTTTGCTATCGTTTGGAGAGAAAGCGATGCTCCGAAATCCTACTTGACAGGTCTTCGCTTCGAGCAAACGATTTTCTTTGTCGTAAAGCGTCAGTACCAAACGGTAGAGATTAGGTTCTTCCGGCGACCATTTCTTTGGATTTTTCAGCGTTGTTTCCATTAGTCCAAACTTCACATTGTCCAATCTCGGATAGATTTCATCAACGATAGCCGAAGCATCTTTTTCTAATGGTTTGTCGAGAATAGGTTTATTCTTGCTATCATACAGCTGTGCTTTTAGCGTAAAACCGTTGATGCTGTCGCCTGAAAAATTATCAACTTTTGGACGAAGCGAGAATTTGGCATCTTGATAATCAGCATCTAAAGTTGCCTGCCAATGAAAATCAGCAATACGAACTTTTGGCTCGGCCATCAAAAATACCTCGCGGTGAATACCGCTCATACGCCAATGATCCTGATCTTCCAGGTAGGAAGCATCGCTCCAACGCAGGACTTGGACAGAAATACGATTTTTACCTTTTTTAAGGTAAGGTGTCGCATTGAACTCGGATGGTAAACAGGAATCTTCCGCATAGCCTACGTAGTTGTCATTAATCCACAACTGATAAGCTGAAATAACCCCGCCGAAATGTAAGGTGATATTCATTCCATCCCAGGATTCGGGCAATTCGAATGTTTTTTGATAAGACCCGACACCATTGTACTCTTTGGGAATGCGCGGCGGATCAATTGGACTAAATGGATAGACTGCCGAACGGTAAATGGGGATATCATAACCTTTCATTTCCCAATTGGAAGGGACCTGTATTTTGTCCCAGCCTTTGACTTCGGATACATGAAAATTTTGAGGTGCATCGGCCGGTTTAAAGGCAAATTTAAAATCCCATTCGCCATTTAAAAAGAGCATTCGTTTATTGCTTGCCCGGTCATTCTTCAAAGCTTCTTCCACTGTCGCATAGGAATAGCCCGTGGCACGTGAGGGATCCCGATTGATCGATGTAATCATCGGATTTTCCCATGGTGCAGCGATTTGTCCATTCGGCACTGGCGGGATAACCGCAGGTTTTCCATCAACCGTTTGTGCCTGTACCGAAATTACTGACAATGACAACAACAGGGCAACACCCAGCTTGGATACGACTATTTTTTTATATAACCTAGTTTTTGTAATCAACTTCATATGCTATTCCTTTTTCCAAGACGAGCTCATAGTCGTACCCTGAAATATGTTTTACTTGGCCTTGTTTTACACGTGGAACTGTTTTGCTTTGCAACTTGAGCTTTCCTGTTCCAATAGGCGATTTAATCTTGATTTTATTTTTTGACACGTAAAGTTCGATCTCACCCAGAGGTGTGGGCACCTTTCCTTCCATCCATTCCAGCGATGCCAGATAGGGTCTGATTTCATACTGTGCATAGCCCGCCGCTGTAGGTTGCACACCAAGATAGTACTTACCCAGCAAATAGATCGGGCTCGCTCCCCACGAATGACAAAGGCTCTTGCCAAAATCTCTTCCATACATCGCATAGTGCTCGGCTCCTTTTTTCGCTGGATTGAATTCTTCCCAGAAGGTCGTCGCACCAAGTTTTAGCATACCGCCCCAATAGTCTTTCATCTCTTTCATCACATAGTCCTTTTCACCAAGTTCACACAAAGCTTCAAGTTCATAGTAGCGCATATAAGGTGTGGTAATCTGTTGCACTTGATCATTTAACAAGACATTAGCCTTCACGCCTGCCTGTTGCTGTTCATTCAGATAATTAAAGAAAATCGCAAACATATTGCTGTAGCGTGTCACATTATCGGTTTGCTTACCATCAATACGGCTATGTGCAAAGGCCTTTTTCTGATCATTCCAATAATAGGCAAATAACTTATCTTTGAGTTGTTTCGCTTCTTTTTGATAGTGCCGGTTGTCTGTCGGTTCACCAACCAAATCGGCACACATCGCCATGGTTTCGAGACTACGGCAAAGCAATAATTGTTCAAAGCTAACTTCACCTTGCTTGCTGAGACCTTCGGCCCAGTCAATAAATACCCAATCGCCAGCTAAACCTTTCATCAAACCATCACTATTTCTTCTATCCAGACAAAACTGCATCAGACTTTTCATTCGTGGATAGATGCCCGCTATAAATTCCTTATCACCGGTATAGCGGTAATAATCGGCAATACTCAAAAACCAATAGAAGGTATAGTCCATGATGGTGTTGATGTGGCTGATCGTCGGTTCTTTACCCCGTAAGGCTAAAATCGTTCTTTTGACGGACTCGGAATCAAAACCCAAATAGTAATTCATCGCATAAGATTGGTAGGCATCACCGCTCCATATCCAGCGATCGCGTTTGATACCGTCAATGAAAAACTCACGTGTGGTTAGCTCCATGGTATATTTGGCAACATCCCATATCTTGTTTAATTCATTGTCTGAACTGCGAAAGAATCCGCGATCTGCAACAGGTAAGTATTCGTACTGCATGGATACCTGGTCGAATTTCACCGTTCCTTCAGGTTCCAGGTAGACAAAACGGAAGGCTTTGGAAAGGTCGAGTGTACTGTCCTGTGGTTGTTGGTTGTGTACCTCAAGTAAATCGATGGTCTCGCTGGTTTTCGTCGAAAGTGCTTCTTCACGGGATTCGCCATAATAGATGTTCAGGCGACCTGTCCCCACCAGCTTATGCAGGGTAAGAAAACCAAATGTATTTTTTCCGAAATCAACCAAGAGACCTTTACCTTGCTTTTCTTGCGAATGCGCTTGCTTTGGCTTAACAGGCAATTTAAATGCGGATGGGCGAACTGTTGGTCCGTTAAAGTTCCATTTACCAGCCTTCACATAGGTTGTTCCAGATTGATCAGATGCTTTACCTGTCTCGTCTATCCATTCCTTATCTTCATACGTTACGTTCCAGTCACTATCCGTCGTTACGGTGTTTCCAGCTACATACAGCGCCGGCACGTTCCCCTGGTTATAGACTTTGACATTGATCTTTTGCTTTCCTTTTTGAAGCTTCACCTTATCGGGTGTCCCATGAAGCATTTTTCCATTGATCTTCACGTTATACTTACCTTCGGCATAAATACGGATTTCCTCCGCTGCCGGCAAGTCAAATTCTTTACTGAATTCGACCAGCACATAGTGACTGTCCATCTTCCAGAAAGGCGGGAAAAATGTACCTCTTTCGGTGCGGCGATTTTGCATATCGTTGCTCAGCCAGACCTCATAATCTCCAGGATACCAGATCCAGGTACTTACCTGTTGTGCAAATGCTGTCGTTGTCGCAATTAAACAACCTATAATTAAAATAATTTTATTCATATTCGAATCATTGTTAATCAATTCACTAACACCAAAACCAATGTTAACTTCGGCGGTATATGTGTTTTTCACTAGTAAAACACGCGCTATATTTTTTTAATTGCTCACTAAAATACACGCTGAGACACAACTTAGGCTTTTGCCGGTTTATATCCTTTCAGTGCAAACCATAAAATAACGAGATAACAAACCAAGGGTACACTATAGCCAATCGGTGTATTATCATGTACAGCATCAATAATATTTCCCGTTACAAATGGAAATACCGCGCCTCCGACAATGGACATAATTAACCAAGAAGAAGCCTGTTTCGTCTCATTCCCTAGTCCAGCAATACCTAGTGAGAAGATCGTTGGAAACATAATTGACATAAAGAAGCCAAGTCCACCTAGTGCATACAAAATGATCATACCTGTACCTGAAATGGCTACAGTTGCCAATATAGCGCAACAAACAGCATAAATAGCCAATAAACGCTGCGCGGTCGTATAACGCAACAATAGGGTACCGACGAAACGTCCGCCCATAAAGAGCAAACCATATACACCTAGGAAATACCCCGCAGTCTTCTCATCGACACCGGCTCCCTGCTGTGCCATACGAATAAAAAAACTGGTTACACAAACCTGTGCTCCAACATAGAAAAACTGTGCGATTACAGAAAAACTCAAGTGCTTGTGTCGAAGTACAGTAAATAAGCCAGTCTTTTTCTCTTTATCTCCTTCGACTTTATCACCTTGTATTTCAGGTAGTTTTATAAATAAAAAGATGAGCGCTACAACAACTAGGATTAATCCTAATATCAAATAAGGCATTTTTACGGAAGACGCTTCATGGAGCAGGTATGCTAAGCGACTGCTCTCTGTCATAGCCGCCAGTTCATTTTCTGAATAGCTCGTACCCGACAAAATAAAGGTCGTACCTATCACTGGTGCCACCACTGCTGCCAACCCATTAAAAGAGGCCGCCAAATTAAGGCGGTGGGTTGCCGCTTCGGGCTTGCCCAAAACTGCAGCATAGGGATTAGCCGCTGTTTCTAATAAAGCTAGTCCACAACCAATAATAAATAAAGCCAGTAAAAAGAGCTCATACATCCGGTGATCTGCCGCAGGGAGAAATAAAAATGCGCCGACGGAAAAAGTCAGCAGTCCGATAATAATAGACAGCTTATAACCCCACCTGCGTAATATATAACCTGCCGGTAGAGCCATAATAAAGTAAGCGAAGAATATTGATGTATCTACCAGTGCTGACTGGCTATTATCCAACTGACAGGCTTTCTTCAAATGCGGAATCAGAATGCCATTTAAATTATGAGCCATACCCCATAAAAAAAACAGACTGACAATCAGAACGAAAGCAAGCAGGTAGCGCTTATTAGACAATGTCTCGGTTGATTTGATCGATGATTTTGTACCAATTTCCATGTCCCTATCAGTTAAGTTGACGCTTCTTTGCGTTTTGCCAGCAGGATATGGTCTGCAACCAGTACGACTTCAGCATGTTGATTGATAATCTCCACATGTTCAACTACGGTACCGAACTCCGGATTTTTCGCAGCGGATTTTTCCGAAATAGTCACTTCAGCACGAATGGTATCGCCAATAAACACAGGCTTGACAAAACGAAGGCGATCGTAGCCTTTGGAAAATGCTTCCGGATTAATAACTGAGGCCGTCAGTCCGATACCAATCGCAAAGATCATTGTTCCGTGCGCGATGCGCTGTCCAAAAGGTTGGGTCTTGCACCATTCCGCATCGAGATGATGTGGAAAAAAGTCGCCTGTATGTCCAGCATGAACAATAAAATCTGTTTCGGTAATCGTACGCCCCAATGTCGTCCGTTTGTCGTTTAATATATAGTCTTCAAAAAAAATCGATTCAAAATGCATATTGTTTAATTTATGTTTATAACCTCTAGTTCCTACTCGCTGATCTCCAATCTTTATTTTCTAGTCTCTACGATAGGTACACCGCCCTGAGCACTGCTTTTATAAGCAGCCTCCACGACGGCCATGGTCTCGATAACATCCTCCACCGCCGCCGGTAACACAGCAATTTCGCCCAGTTTAAAGCGCATCAAGCTACCCATACTACCGATAAAGGCATCGGGGAACCAAGTCCCTTCGATCGGGAATTGTACCCACTCCGGCTTACTACCATCGGTCGGTTTAATGCAATATTCAAATACATCGGGCACGCCGTGCGGATAATCCATCAATAAGCCCATTGTAGCTTTGATCGCTCCTTTAGTCCCTTCCCATTTGATGTAACTTTCTTCGTTGTGCGGTCCAAATTCATGGTCGTGATTGGTATTAACCACCGCGTGCATAGTATCCCCATAATCAAATAACAAGGTTGTCCGGCTCGAAGATAGCTCTTTGGCTGGATGCTTCAAGGTCTTGGCATAAACCGATGCCGGTGTACCCAAAAAAGAACGGATCAGGTCTATATAATGCACGCTATGGTACAGTATTTCCAAACGCGGATGCACCATCACGTGTGGAAAAAGCTGCCAAGGGGTATGCACGGCTACGCGCACCTCCATATCGTAGAGTTCGCCGATGTAGCCCTGATCGATCAGCCAACGAGCCGCATTGACAAAAGGCGCCTGACGCAACTGACAGTTGATCGCAGCCACCAAACCCTTGCGCTGGCAGACCTCCAAGATTGCCTGGCTATCGGCATAGTAATCGCCCATCGGCTTTTGGATCAATACCGCTGCTCCATCGGGCAAAGTCTCTAAGGTTTCGATATAGATATTCGGCATAGTCGTCATATCGTACACCGCATTTTCGGGTGCCTGCGCGACGGCATCCGCCACCGTATCGTACACATTCGGAATACCGAACTCCTGTGCCAATGCTTCTGCTTTCGCCCTTGTACGATTGACAATACCATGCACATGAAAGCCGGCCTTACGATAAGCCGGGAGATGTGCATCTTTCACTATACCGCCTGCGCCTATTATAATAATGGGCAAAGACGTTTGGGGTAATATGGTTTTATATTGAATGTCTATCCTATCCATGTATTTAGTTTTTTCTGTGCTTTAGTCAATAATGAAAGACTACTTTCCTCGGAATTAATCGCTGCTATGACGGTCTCATCAATGATATGTGCAATCTGCGGCCAGTTGGCCAAGCGCGGTAATGTACGTGCAGTATCATGCAATTCAGCCAATTTATTATAAAAGGGTATCATCTGATTGATTTCGGAATCATACCAGGTGGAGTAACGACAGCCTACTCCTCCTTCGACAGTAAGCAGCTTATCTTGTTGGCGTCCGACTGCAAAACGTATAAAGTCATAAGCCAACTGCTTATGACGGCTACCTTCTGGGATTGCATACAACCAATACACATTTAATGAAGGAGACATTCCCCCTTCTGCTGAAGGAATGGCTGCTACATCTACCTTACCTTGCACTGCCGACGCCGCATCAATTTGTGCCCAGGATGCAAATCCAAACCAATTGACCATCATGGCTACTTCTCCCCGCGCAAAGGCGGCACCGGCCTGCACGGATTCATAATTGGCCGATTCGGGGTGCAATCCCCTATTCTCTTTAAATAACCCTCTATAAAAATCCAATGCTTCTACAGCCAATGGCTGATCCAGCTTAACAGGTATCTCTCCTTGCTGCAAATCGCCTCCACGGGACCAAAGTTGAATACAGAAATCGAATACTGCATTGTGTCCATCTGGATAACCGGCAAACACGGTTCCGTACAGGTTATCTTCCGGACGGGTAAAAAATGTGGCAACGGTTAAAAAATCAGTCCAGGTTGTTGGAACAGCCAAAGGCTTTCCGTAAAGCGCGTGAAAACGGTTCTGCTCCTGTGGGTCATCGAACAGATCTTTCCGGAAGACCAGGCATTCAGGACCATCATGAAAAGGTAAACCAAACACTTGTCCATCAAAACGTTGTAAAGCCTGTAAACTTTCGGGCCATGCACACTCCGCTTCTTCGGGTGGATATTGATCGAGCATAAGATCGAGATTAGCTAAACCTTTCGTATCGTAAGCACGTGCGATCCAATCGGTATTGATATGGACAATATCCCAATCACCATTATGAAGGCCTTGGTTTTCAAAGAAGGCTGCTGTCAATTCCTCTAAATCTAATGGAACAAACTCTATCTCCATATCCGATGGATATAGCTCCTGATAAGCCACCCAACATTTCTCCAGGGCACGCTCAAAGGGGTCGAATTTCCGGACAGCAAAACGTAACTTATCCATACAGTTCCTCCAGTATTTTAGCGGTGTGCTCACCTAATTTGGGCGAACCTTTTGTCGCAGTCAAACGCTCGCCATCGATACGAATCGGACAACGGGTGGTCTCATAATGGAAGCCGTCGCCCATCGTTACTTCCTGTAGCATGTCTAGCACTTTAAAAGCATCGTGCTCGGTCAAACGGCGCCAATCCAATACATCGGCACACCAGATGTCTGCTGCTTCCAGTATTGCCAACCAATGCGCCGTCGATGCTGTTGCCAAGTGTTCCGTTAATATCGCTTTAATGGTATCTCTTTCGCGGAAAGCCTGTTCACCGTCCGCGAAGCCTTCCAGCGCTGTGCAATCTAATAACTTGGTAAGAAAAGGAATAGAGCCCATAGCAAGTGCCAGAAAACCATCTTGGGTACGATAAACGCCATATGGCGCAGCCAAATATGCATGTGCATTGCTCACCTCGCTACGTTGGGGTAACAATTTACCATCACGAAAATAGGTTGTGACAGCCTCAAATTGTATATCTACAGCAGAATCCAACATGCTAACATGCACGTGTGCCCCCATTTGGTGTATCGCACGACGATACAGGCAAGCCAAGACGGCACTACATAGATTCGAGCCGGCAAACATGTCCACAATGGAAAGTCCCATGGCCACTGGACCATTATTTGCGTCGCCGCTCAACCAGGTCATCCCGGTAAGTGATTGCAAGAGTAAATCCTGTCCAGGTCGTTTCACCCAAGGTCCTTCTTTTCCATACCCTGAAATTTCTCCATAGATCACCGTCGGATTGATCTCTCGGACACTTGCATAGTCAAAGCCCAAACGTTCCATGACACCTGGACGAAAATTGTGCAGCACCACATCTGCCCGCGCGATTAAATCACGTATGATCTGTTTGTGGGATTCACTTTTTAAGTCCAACACCATACTTTCTTTATTCCGATTAATGGCATGAAACACCGTTGAAGTACTATTGAGTATGGTATCCGAGGTATATAATTGCCTGCAAATATCACCCGTCTCTGGTTTTTCTATTTTTATCACCCGCGCACCTAAGTCGGCTAGCCGTAAACTTGCTAATGGGCCGGATAAAAATTGACTAAAGTCGACTACGGTATAGCCTGCTAATGGTAACATATTAATTTTCTAAATAATCGTGAACAATTGATGCGGTATGCTGGCCCACTTTTGGTGCAGGTTTGTCCGCATATAAACGCTTTCCATCAATCTGGTAAACACTACGGGTGGTGGTTAGCGCGGTACCGTCTTGTAAACTGACTTCCTGCAACATCCCTGTCTCCTTAAAACCTTGCTCCTCAAAAAAACGATGGTAATCGTTGACTGCACCACACCAGATCCCTTCCGATTCCAAACGGGATACCCATTCGCTAGTGGTCTTCTGGCACAATACTGTAGCAAAGGCCTCCAATATTTCATCACGTCGCGAAAACCAGGTTGAAGCATCTTGATAAGGCTCACTAGACAGACCTATTGTTTCTGCAATATGTCCCACGTTGCCCATAGCCAAAGCTAGATAACCATCAAGTGTCTTATAAAGTCCATAGGGCGCACTTAAATAAGCATGGCCTGCGCCTCGAACAGCCGAGCGCTGTGGCAACTTACGTCCATCATTGATATGTGTGGTCAACATTTCAAACTGCATATCCAACACAGATTCAAGCAAACTGACTTCAACAAGAGCGCCCTGTTGGGTACGGGCACGTTTCAACAATGCCGCCAATATACCTTGTGTCAGATGTGTCGCGCAATACATATCGACCACAGCCAATCCAAAAGGTACTGGTCCATCCTGCCCACAGCCTGATAGCCAAGAAAGTCCCGACAGCGACTGCACCAGCAAATCCTGACCCGGTTTTTTGGACCATGGCCCTTCATTACCGTAGCCCGTTACTGTGGCATAGATCATCTTTGGATTGATTTTCCGTACGCTCTCATAATCCAAACCGATCTTTTCCATCACCCCCGGACGGAAGTTATGTGTCATTACATCCGCCTGACGGATTAATTTCTTAATATTTTCCAGATCATTTTCGTCTTTCAAATTGGCCGCATACGATTCTTTATTTCTATTAATGGTATGAAACACCAGGCTGCTCTCATCTACAAAAATATTTTTAATCGCAATCTGTCGTCCGCCTTCTCCGGCGCCAGGACGCTCGATTTTGACAACTCGGGCACCGAGATCAGCCAACCGCAGGCCAGCGGTTGGCCCGGCCATAAATTGTGAAAACTCGAGCACTAAAAGTCCTTCCAGTGGTTTATTATCCATTGTCTTCTTTGTCCACTAATGATTCCCGATACATCTTGTTCATCTTTTCTAATACGGCAACTTCATCCCCGCCCTGTCTGAGATAGTCAACTACAATATCACCGGCGTGATCCTGAAAATACAGATGACCATCATAACGCGGGCGCAGATAGGCACGCTCCAATGTAGGCAGGGTATTTTTAAAATAGTCGGCCGTATAGGCGTTGACTTGCTCATCTTCCCAAGCACCTAAATGTCCCGGCTGACCACCATTTTCGACATATAATGTTGCCTGAATTTCTGGTGACGCAACAAATTGGGCGTAATCCATACCCACAGCAATATGTTTGCTCTGAGAGGATACTGCTAATCCCGCACCCCCCAGTGTGCTAATCATTGGCGTACCGTTTAACGACACTAAATCATGAAAATGCAATACTTTACGAGCATAACCAGTTCGCGCATAATTGGAATAACCATACGCAAATGGACAATAGGCAATTTCATCCCGCTGCGTCATTTCTTCGAACACTTTGAATGGATTTTTCTCATAAAATCCAGCATCCAATTCATCCGCAAGTGATTTGAATAATTTTAGGACCTGTACCCCGATGGCTTCGCTGATTACTTTTTCGTCGTTTTGGCAAGGTTCTTCACCCAAAGAACAACAAAGACCATAAAAGTGCATCAAAGAATCAATCGGCAACAGTGAAAATCCAACCCGTCCTGCTTTAGCTAAGGCCAAGACTTCTTCAAAGGTACGCGGGAGCGGCACACCTAGCGAACGTAAAATATCTGGGCGACTTGCAGCCACTGGTGTCGCCGCATCTGTAGCCAAGGCCCATTGCTTGCCTAGAAAGTTGTAGCTTTCATAAGACTTCCCAACACTATTCGCCTGTTGACCGGCCAAAAACTCTGTAGACAGATAATCATCAAATGGAGCCAGCATCCCCTTAGCAGCGGCATGTCCCGTCCACGGATGATCGATCACCAACAGGTCATATTCCTTGGCTAAATCCGTTACCGACTTATCAGCGAATTCCTGCAAAGTACGTTTTGTCCAAACAATCTCTACTTCCGGATGTAATTCTTCATAACGTTGTGCCGTTGCAACCATTGGCACAAAACCTCGCGAATGCCCCCAGGTAATCCCCTTTAACCGGATTTTCTCTGTCATTGTATTTATGTATTATTTTATGTAGTCTTGTTGAGATCCTTATCAACCATTTGATTACCAAACATCAAGTTATTCCAATCTCCAAAAACAGTAAAACATAACATTGTAGTTGTAGCTATTTTTATCCTATTCTTCTTGATTATCCAGGCAAGATAATATAGCATAAGCCGCGCAATACTGTAATCTAATGTTGGAATTAAATATGTTTATAATCTTTTTCCCTTCTAATGCTTTTTCGCAATGAAAAAAGCGGTTTATAATATTCAAATATAAATACAATATTTGAATATAAAAATTTAACCTGTTTTTTTTGGATCGCTAAAAACGCCTCTTCAAATACTTTTTTTATCTTTATCCCAATCATTTGTTAGCAAAATATTTTATGACATTAAATAGCTCCGATAAATATAAAGCGCCAGCACTCGAAAAGGGATTGCAGATCCTGGAATTTCTGGCCTTGCAACCAACGGCGCAATCACAATCCGAGATCGCCCTTGGCTTAAATCGAAGTCCCAATGAGATCTATCGGATGCTTGCCTCGCTGGAGTCCAATGGCTATATTCATCGTGATCAGATTTCATCCAAATATTCGCTTTCCCTGAAGTTATACTATCTATCGCATCGCCACTCTTTTGTAGAGAAATTACGGGCCACCTCATTATTGCCAATGCAAGAGAGCTCTAATGAAATTAAGGATCCATGTCATCTCTGTGTGATCTACGATAACCAAGTCATGGTAATTTCCTACGCCAAAGGATCATCCCCCATCAGCATCGTAGTTGAAGAAGGAAAGCTGTACAATACTTCACAAACGGCTTCTGGCAAGCTTCTTTTAAGTTTTTCAGATGCTGAAAAAAGAAAATCCATTTTAGGAGCTGATCCCTATTACAAAAGCTTAAAGAAAACAGAGCGTCAACAGTTTGACAGCGATTTGGAAGATATTAGAATGAAAGGATTTTATGAGATGCCCAGTGCTTACGCAGAGGGCATTATCGATATTTCCGTCCCTATAGGAACCAATGAAACAGGTATAATCGCCTGCCTCACTGTTTCAAAACTCATCCGACGTCAAACTGAGCATACTGTATCCACGGAGGACATTGTAACAAGCCTAGAAAAATGCCGATCACAAATTGAATCCAATCTCGGATTAAGGTGAAAAAGTCATTTCAACACCTTGTACAACAATAGCATTACGACAAATAAAATTGTCCAAGCGATCTTAACCCGGTTACTTGGCTTGTCCATCTTAATCTCGACCATATGCTGATGTGCTAATTCGTAAGCTGATTTTGGAAGGAGCAACGACACACCAATTCCAATAAGCAGCAATAGAACAAACAAACTGAATGAAAGCATCAAGTAATGCGGCCAAAAAGTATAGACATCTTTAGGAAATATCCAAAGATAACATATTCCTGTGCCCAAACTTAGTAGCGCTCCTAGGGTTAAAATGGTATTAATAGCTGCTCGATTAGTCCGTTTCCATAACACAGCCATCAGGAAAGCGACCGCTAAAGGGGGCGCGATAAATCCAAGGATAGATTGGAACACATCAAAAAGATTAAGTCCTTTAATTTGATCGATCGCCAGTGCGACGAAAACCGAAGTTAAACAGCCCATAATCACCGTATATCGCCCTATCTGCGTAATCTGCTGATTGTTTGCTTTTGGTCGAATATGCTTGAGATAAATGTCCATGGTGAACACCGTACTCAAGGAATTAAGCGACGAACCAATGGTGCCCACCAATACAGCAATTAACACCACGATTACCAATCCATTCAGGCCTGTAGGAAACAGGTTAGTCACCATCGTCATATAAGCAAGTGATGGGTCTTTAAGTCCCGGAAATAAAACCGAACAGATGATACCGGTGAGGATAAACAACGGCAAGGAAAGTATCTTGAGCCAAGCGATAAAGTTAATTCCTAGTTGCCCCTGTTCGAGATTCTTGGCTCCTAAAACTGATTGTACCATGGCTTGATCCGTACAGAAAAAAGCGATCGCTGCCACTGGATATCCTAAGGCGATGGCATACCAGGGGTAATCTGGATCACTCGCAGGTCTGATCAATGACCAATAGCTAGTCGGAGTCTGCTGTGCCAAAGCACTTAACCCTCCGATTTTGGACAATCCAAGAAAAGTTAAAAAGGCCGACACGGCGATCAGCAAGATCATCTGAAAGATATTGATTTTAGCAACTGTCTTTAATCCACCCGTATACGCAAACAGACCAGCTAGGGAGACTAAAACAGTAACCGATTGCCACATTGGAATACCTAAAATCTGCCGTACTAAAAATCCGCCAGCAAATAGTCCCAACGACAACCATGAAATAAGCATTTTTACCAATGAATACCAAGCCAGAATAGTCTGCGTATTTGGACCGAACCGCTTGCCCATAAACTCGGGTAAGGTGCGTACTCCGGTAGAAATATAGCGTGGTGCAAACACCACCGCCAATAGGAAAAGATAGATAAAAGCATACCAGTCAAAATTGACCGCAACGATACCTGTGGTATAGCCTACTGTAGCAAAAGCCAGCAACATGGACGGTCCAACGTTAGTGGCCCACATATTGAATCCAATACTGTACCAGCTTAAGGATTTGCTTGCCAGGAAGTGTTCTGCCCCGTCTACCTTTTTACGGGATGACAAGAGACCGATTGTCAGTAATACTAACAAATAGGCTACGACGATGCAATAGTCGTAAATGGTTAACTTGTCTAAGATACTGTTCATCTTCCTAAGCTCAAATCGACACCATATCTTTCCAGCAGTTCCTTTGGACGGACAGGCTTTCCTGTTGTCAATGATTCATCCATAGCTTGCAATAAAGCTATTGTCCCGATACCTTCTTTCATATCTGGATAGGCTTCCTCTCCAGTACGTATGGCTTTTGCAAAATGCTCTAGGTAATTTTGATACTCACCAGCGTGATGGCTTTTTCCTTCAAAACGGAAATAGTGTTTTAGTTTATGCTCCCAAGTCAACATGCGCTCTTCACCGGTTTTATCGGTAATCGCATAACGAAGGTCCATATAGTCAGCCTGGCTCGCCCCTTCTGTCCCTCTTAGAATACAGCTCATTTCGCTATCTCGTGTGACAGGCTGCACCGGCCCCGTATACGCCCCGCTCACACGGGCGACCCGGCCATCTTCGGCTTTAAAAATAAAATGCATCGTATCAACATTTTGAAGCCCACCTTTTTTCCCATTAGCACTCAACATGCCATAGCCCATCACCTCTTCAATATTGGGGAGGTACCAGCGGATGAAATCAACTGGATGGCTCAATCCTCCATAAAGCCATTTGAAAGAAGACTGCAAAGACCAAGGTTTATCCAAAAACCAGCGGTGATCAGCGTGATAATAACCTTCGATCGTAATTAAGTCACCAATCAGTCCAGCGTCAAAATCTTCTCTTTGCTTTTTTACCGGTTCAAAAAAACGGGAACTCTGTCCGACAAAAACACGTTTATTTTTCTGAGCTGCGCGTTCCAATAAAGCGTTGGCATCAGCAAGATTATCGATAAAAGGTTTGGTACAGATGACGTGTTTGTCATGTGCCAATGCTAGCTCGATGTGCTTCGCATGTAGATGATCCGGAGTATATATGGCAATGGCTTCAATATTTTCGTCATCCAGCATGGCCTGATAATCATTGGTATAAGCATGAAAGTCAAACTCTTTCATCCGCTTGCGCCCAAGCTCCTCATTCAGATCGCAAATCTTGACCAATTCGATGTGAGGGCTTTGCAATGCGGCTGACATCGTACTGCGCCCCTCACCTAATCCTAAAATCCCTAATTTTAACTGCTGTATATTTTCCATTTTACTGTTTATAAAAAATCCATGTTTCATTTTTTCGTGTTCCGGGAATACCTTCCTGATAGGAACTCATGAGTTTGTTCCACTCCACAACTCGTGGATTATGCTTGGTTGTCAACAGATCAATTGTTTTAAAATCCTGTCCTTTTGGAAAAGAAATATATAACATCAGCTGACGCCCATTGCGATAGACGAGCACTTCGTCAAATCCAGCGTTACAGAAACCTGCCGCAACCTCGGGCCATTCTTTAAATTGTGTTTTATGTGCGTTGTAATAGGCCTCCTGTTCTTTCTTATCATCGATCAATTGGGCGGTCAGTAGCACAAAATCGGTATCAATCTCTTTTTTACCAGCACAGCGGCTTCGGTCAAAGTCGTAGAACAGATCGGTAAACAATTTGTATTCAACCTCAGGATAATGAGCAATCCACGCACTCGCTAATTTTTTACCAATCTCATCACTGGTCATGACGAGCGTGTAATCGTTCCATCGATATATCTGTTCAGCACCCACTCCTTCTTTTGCCAAAAATCCTTTGATTGCTTGTGTTGTCAATTTGTGTTGCGGATCATAGATCTGGAAAAAAACAGGTTTGGTAAAAGGAATATAGGCATTGAAAGATGCATTTTTAGGAATTGATCGTTTTTCAGACAACAAATAGGTATAACGCAGACCGATGCCTGCTTCGTCTTTGACACAGGCATCCGCATCGGGGCCATTTTTTATCCACTCAACACTCGGCCCATTGGCATTTTGCAATATTTTATTAGATGGGAACCAGTTGTTACTCACATTCATATAGGCAGAACCCTCATCGGTATAGAGATAAAACCAATGCTCAGGAATATGCGCATAAGGTGACACATAGATGCTATCGATATAATTTTCCTGAATTTTTGTTCCGGGTTGTGCCGATAAAGTGTAAATACCAGCTACATCATACATGTATTTACCATAACGTGTGATCTTATTTTTTAAAACACGATTATTTCGCATGGCATTGACTGTAGGTGTCCAGCCCCAGCCCAAGCTAATTCCTGTGTACGGAAGATCCAGCAATTCATTGTTCGTAATAGCTACATTGCGGACAAATCCGGCGCCAATCCCCACCGTTCCCCAATCCTCATTTCCAATATCTTGGATTAGATTGTTACTGACGACAACACCATCGGTCAAGATACGCTCGTTGTTGGGCTGAAAAGGCAAATGTGCTTCCATTTGTTCGTCTGAGAACTGACCGAGCAATATTCCGGATCCGCCAATATCCTGAAATAGATTTCCATTTAAACTATCTTTTAAATTGCCGGCCCGGTAGTCTATTCCTGTCGCGGCCAAATGAGCAAAACGGCACGCAGAAATTTTGGTAAATGCGGTATGACGGAGTAGGACCGCAGCTTGCGGCCGACCCAACCAAGCCTGATTTTCCAGCCCAGCTTTATCAACAGTCCCCGGCTTAGCTAATTTATACGCATCCAAAAAATACATACCTGCCTGTAGCGCAACATGTCCAGCATAGTGGGGTCTCAACCAGGAGCTGTGCTGAAATTGAAGCCCTTCGATATATACATGACGAACAGGTGATTCCAAAGTCCCTTGCATCCTCAGGATCGTTTCAAGATAAGGCGCTACAACATGTAACTTGCTTAAGTTTTCATCAGGTCTTTTATAATAATATACTTTATGGTTTTCTTCATCCAAAAACCATTCTCCCGGCTGATCCAAAAATTCAAGGGCATTGACCAGACGAAATGCAGAATTGCCATATTCCTTAGACAACCAAGGCTTAGGCCAAGGGTGTTCATTCTGTAATTTACCTTCCGGTTCATGAAAAAATAGTGTGGTACTATCTTTTGTGACTACCGCCTCACGAACCCGGAGCTGCGCTATTGCCCACCACTGATGGATGAAAAACTCCATTCCAGCTTTATAGACAAACTTTTTAGGGAATACATTAGGAATAATAGCAGCCTGCTGCTTAAAATCCCAATTAATAATCCGTGGCAAGTGGTCATCATCATGGCTTTCCGCACGAATCGCCTTACGTGAGCCAACCCACAATTGGCGGAAAGGGAAATACTTTCCTCCGGCCTGAGGGGCATCTGCCACCACGATATGCTTAGCTATAGCAGGATCCAGTCTCTTTTCACCTTTTACTGGCTGCCAGCCCTCAATAGAAATTCCACCCGAAAATATGGCTTCGTTGCCTACCGCTTTTATCCAGGTCGGACTTTCGGCTGTTCCGCTGTCTTCAGGACGTATAAAAATAGTCTGAGTAGGCACATATTGTCCGTCTTGAATCCAGATTGTGATGCCATGATGCATACGCGGATCGTTTAATCGTCGCCATTCCCTAGCCTCACGCAGGGCATCCTCCAAACATGAAAATGGAGCTCCCGGGCTGCCATCCCGTTGTTCCTTGCTGCTTTGTTTACCCACATGGATTTCACCTGTCTGCGCCGACAGACTACCGAGCGAAAAAAAAATAAAAAACCATATGAGAATTGTCTGCTTCATCTGTAAATAATTTAAATATGATACTATTCGGTTTCAGCCGTAGTTATAGACTCAGAACAATGGCTATCAATAGCCACTGTTCTGAAGAAATTCACCGAGGTTGCTAATAGCATCCATCTGTCCCTGCGGAATTGGCCGAAGGGCATCAACACCATTCGTACAGCTGTTTACCTTAGGACTGAATAACGAACCTGAATTAAATTTCACCAAAAAACGATAACAACTATATCTCGCTGTACCTAGATCGATATTTGTTGGTCACCTAAAGCCGAGCTGATAATCACAGTACAGGGTGCGTCGACCATTTTTTGAATAATTCCTAATGCTTTTCCTTTAAATGTTTTTCTGTTGGGACGATGCAGCCCTCTTAGATCGGCTTGAAACCCATTGTCAGTGCCGAGTACTTTTGCATCTCCCTTTACAATAAACTCAATTTCTTGATCATTGTGCAACACGGACTGTCCTGCTTGATCCACCAGTTCTGCGGTCACAAAATAAAGGTCCCTGGATTCTCCTGTGGCATATTTTTCATGTTCCACAGAAACTTTTACTGCATGTGCTTCCGTGGCCGTGCGGACACTCGCTTCCTGAACAATTTTACCGGCCCGCTTTTTAACCACCTTCAGTTCGCCTTTTTCAAAAGGCACCTTCCAGCTAGCGTGCAAACGATCTGCTGTCTTTGCTGAAGTTCCCAAACTCTTACCATTGAGAAACAGTTCGACCGCCTCAGCCTTGTTATAATAAGCCCACACGTCCACCGTATCGCCCGTTTTCCCATTCCAATGCGGTAAAAGATGCAGGACATCCTTGTCAGTCCATTCAGACTGATACATGTAGTACACATCTTTGGGAATACCGGCAAGATCAACAATGCCATAGTAAGAGCTCCTTGCAGGATAAGGGTAAGGAACGGGTTCGCCAAGATAATCAAAACCGGTCCAGACAAATGTTCCCGCCAAAAAAGGACGGTTCTTGACCGCCAACCAAGCTTTCTCATGGCTTGTGCCCCAGTAGGCGGCAACATTATCATAGGCCGATACCGTATAATCAGGATTGCCATTGACGACATATTTGTCCTTCGATGATGCAGGCCAAAGCTGAATCGTGTCGTGCAGCCTGTCATATACCCCTCTGGTCTGTAAGGCAGACACGGTTTCTGATGCCAACAGCGGTATATCTTTGAATTCTACAGGTAATTTCTCATAATCTTCATGTTTGTAGTTGAAACCCAGTACATCCAAAGCCTCTGCCTGTGCGATAAAATTCTTGACATAATTATTTTCGGTCAAGGCAGCAGTAACGGGGCGTGTTGGATCCAGAGATTTTACCAATCTGGCCATTTCTTGCGTTAAGGCAATACCCGTGGAGTCAAATTGCTCTCGGATTTCATTTCCGATGCTCCATAGGATAACCGAAGCATGATTACGATCTCGACGCACCCATGCTTCAATATCCTTAAGATGTTCCGTAGGAAAGTCAATGTGGTAGTCGAACTTATTTTTTCGCTTTTTCCACATGTCAAATGCTTCATTATAAACCAAAATTCCCATTTCGTCGCAGAGATCGAGTAACTCTTCTGCGGGTGGATTGTGTGCAGTTCGAATGGCATTTGCACCCATTTCTTTCATCATGACAAGCTGTCTTTTCGCAGCAGACTTATTAAAAGCGGCTCCTAAAGCACCCAAATCATGATGCATACATACTCCTAAAATTTTCAAGGCCTCGCCGTTTAAGTAGAAGCCAGTTTTCGCATCAAAGCGAATTGTCCGGAATCCGATTCTCTTTTCAATTTGATCTTCGACTGTATTATTTTTAGTTAAAAGAGTGAGTTGCACACGATATAAATTTGGCGACGCTAGGCTCCACAATTGTGGCTTTTCCACTTGAAGTGATGCATCAATATATCCATCTTTCTCAACCCCTGTCTTTTTTAACAGTATATTTCCTTTGGGATCCCATACAGTAATTTGATATTTATTCCCTGCAACGCCTTTAGGTCGCGCCAACTTATTCAATTTAGAACGTACTTTAAGCTGCCCCAATACACCCTGTATTTCCGGCGTAGTGATAAAAGTTTCTTGTTCGTCGAGGTGTACTTCGCTGCTTTTTATGAGATAAACATCACGGTAGATTCCGGAACCTGAATACCACCGGGAGTTTGGCTGTTTACTATTATCCACACGAACAGCGATCCGGTTGGGCTGGTTCCCAAATTTAAGATGCGGAGTCAGATCCAGTGTAAAAGAGAGGTAACCATTGGGCTTTTTCCCAAAATAAACTCCATTAATCCATATTTCTGCATAACGGTAAACTCCGCCAAAGTACAACTGTATATTTTTACCTTGATCTGCGGTAGGTAGCTTAAACCGCTTACTGTACCAGCCAATTCCGCCAGGCAATGCACCACCGGCATTACCTGCTGGGTAACTAGCATCAAAATCAGCTTTGATACTCCAGTCATGGGGTAATTCAACCGATTCCCAGGCTTGGGCATCTCCGTCGTTCAAGTGATAGCCCAGCTGATCCTGCAACGTAAAATGCCAGTTTTCATTAAAGCTGATTTTTGAACGTCCTTGTCCGTATACAAGCTGAAGTTGAAATAAAAAGAGAATAGAAATAAAATAATATAAATTCATAAGTAAATGGTTATTGATAAGCACTGCTTTCATTGCAGTCAATGATGGCTTCGTGCTTGCGCCTTTATTCGTTAGTCTATATTGAGGTATTTAAACTTCCTTCGGGTTTATCCATTAAGAATAGTTTTTTGAAAAGTGACCTAGGCCTGAGGGGCTACTCTTGCTCTCGGCTTAAGTCTTTAAAACGCACCGTACTTCTACCTAAATCTTTAGAGGTCGCCAAGGCTATACCACGGTTACCTTTGCTATCTACGGCACAATAAAAGTGATAGACGATACCCTCCGTTTTCAGCACAAAAGACTTGTGCGCATATTGCTGATCAAAGCTCTCACTTGATTCAATCAGGTTGGTGCCTTCCCAACCCGTCCAATGGATCAGGTCTTTGGAAGCGGCAAAACGGTTAAATGCCCCTTTACGATCTTTCCAAAATGCCCCAAAATAGAACATAACCCAGGTATCATGAATACGTTGGATCATGGGGTCACCCGTGATGCCGATAGGATGATGAACCACCGGATCTTTTTGAAAACGCTTCCAGGTTTTCATATCGTCAGATACGGCCATACCAATCCGTTCATACCAGCGGGTTGCCTTATTATTCACCAAAGAATCGCCCACGGCATTGTAATACATCACAAAACGATGTCCTGTATTTTTATCCGGGTCTTCAATGACATAGCTTTTAAATAGCTTATGACGGTTTTCCCACCAGGAAACATCTGGGTCTGTACTGTTCAGGACAGGATTGGGCAGCTGCTGCCACTGGACGGGTTTGATGGGCTTCATATTGGTATAAGCGATCCCGATAGATAATGGTTCAGGCTCATAGCCTGCGGTAGAACCGCCGAAATAAGACATCCAATATTTTCCAGCATAGGTATTGAGTTTATATGTTCCACCCCATTTTGTATCAACCAAAGCATTGTATCCTGCTCGCTGCTTGGCATCCCAGTTACCATCGGGTGCCACAGAAAGCTGTTTCCCCAGGGTCTCCCAATGCAGGAGATCCGAGCTCTGCGCCAGCCAGGTCTCATAACCACTTCCATCAAACACAATATAGGTCATATACCAATATTTTCCGGCTTTGTATAGCGTTGGACAGTCTATCAGTTCACCTTTATGCTGCGGAACCAATACGAGCCCGTACTTGTAAGGTGTCTTTACTTCTTCATAAATTTTTGTCATTTCCGCACTGGGAATTCGTTGAGCATGTGCCCAAGATGTCCAGCCTGGCAATGCAAAAAACAGCAATAGTATTCTTTTCAGTCGTCTCATCTGTAATCGTTATTCTTTCATCGTTGCTTTCAAGTCCCTCATGTGACAGCCAGACCATTGTCCATGCTACTTTTAACGACGGGGAGCTTGCTTGCTTTTACTTCGTAATGGTATATTTTCCCGAGCCCAATTTCAGTTCCACCTGCTCCTTGGTAGAAACCACAGCATCGCGATCCAGCTGCTTTCCATTGACCTGATAAGTTCCCTTTGGCAAAACCAATGTACATTGGCTATTGACAGGTATCTCTACTTGATAATTTCCTTTAGATTGTTCTCGGTTAAAATAAATTTTTCCATATGGACTTCTAAAACTTATCTCACAGTCTTTCAGTGCATCCAGCATTTTGGGCTCGATTCGAAAGTGTTTAAATGCGGTCGATCCTGCATCTTGCTGTATGCCACCCAAGCCGGTATGAAACCACTCCATCAGGTGGCCAAGCATAAAATGATTATTGGAGACGTTTGGAAGACCCGCCCAAGACTCGGTCAGTGCTGTGGCACCTTTTCGCAGCTGATATCCATATCCGGGCCGGTCATCACGATGGTGCATGGCATAAATCAGATCATCACGGTTGTTGGAGTGTAACACCTGTAGCAGGTAACGATGACCGATATCTCCCGCCGTCAACGCCGTATCATTTTGGCAAACCGTTGTTGTTAGTTTTTCAAAAACTGCCTGTTGGGCCTCCTGAGGTACCAGTCCAACATACAGTGGCATGGCCAGCGCTGTCTGACTACCGGAGCCATAGCTATGTTCCTGAGGTCGATAAAATTGTTGATTGAAGGCACTGAAAACGGCCTGCTGTAACGTCTCAAATTTTTCGGCATCTTCTTTTTGTCCAAGTAGCATAGCGATGTCTACCATGAGTTTCAAGTCATAGTAATAGATTGCCGTAGCCGTAATCCCGGGAGTAGTCAGCTGGGAAACACCGGGACGCTCCGGTCCCAAATCATACCAGTCACCCAAACCCTGTGTTAAAATATGTCCCTTCGCTTTTGTACCCAAATAATCGATATAACGGGTCATCATGGCATAATTATCGGCAAGAAAAGACTTGTTTCCATACCAGCGATAGGCATACCAGCCCAAGATAATCGAGCTGCTTCCCCACTCGGGTGAGTCCCTGAACATATCACCGCCCCAGTCAAACTGCACATATTCGGGCGCTATTTCAGGAACTAGACCATCCTTTGTCTGAGATTGCCGCATGTCCCGCAGCGACTTGGCAAACAGGCGTTCAGCATCAAAGTTAAATTGTACCGACGGCCCCATTAAATGTAGCTGCTCCAGCCAGCCCAATTTTTCGCGGTGTGGACAATCGGTAAAGACACTGACCATATTACTCTTAATAGCCCAATTGATCAATCCATGGATCTGATTAAATAGCGTATCGGAGCTTTGAAAGCTTCCTACCTGCGCTGTACTATTCCGGATATGGGCCAACTGTATCGCATCCATCCGAACCGCTTTGCTACCGGCAGGATGCAACTGAACTTCAGCATAGCGAAATCCATAATACGTAAAACGTGGCTGCCAGGATACCGTCCCATCGTTTGCAAAAATATATTGATAATAATAAGGGCTTCCTGAATGCTTTTGACTAGGGCGGCCATCCGCGGTCAGCAATTCGGCCGGATACACCCGTACGGTATCTCCCGCTTGTCCTGTCATTTGCATAGTGACAATGCCCGACGCATTCTGTCCAAAATCATAGGTGATCCGTTTTCCCCCATCAGCTTGCTGAAATCCAACAGGTGCGAAGCGCTGCATAATTTTTACCGGATCAATATCCTGAGCCCGTAGATGTGGTCCATCCGTTATGCGCGCTTGCTGCCAGTTCCTGTCATCGTAAACAGGGGCTGACCAATGATCAGGTAAAATCCGTGCATCGTAATCCTCGCCCCCATACATGCTGGAAAAAGTAATGGGTGACCGGTGTGTTTTCCAGCCTGCATCACTAACGATGATTTCTTGCGTCCCGTCCGTGTAGATATTGACGATCTTAAGTTTGAGCTTTGGTAGACCAAAAGCAACTTTATGTTTTTGAAATCGGCCTTTAATTGGTGGAATATAATAAAACCCATTTCCTAATAGGGCAGCAATTGTATTCTTTCCCTGTTGCCAGGCTTGGGTAAGATCATAAACCACATAATAGGCTTCTTTGTCATATTTTGTCCACCCCGGCTGTAGCACTGCATCATCTACCCGCTTGCCGTTCAAGAGCAACTCGTAATGTCCCAGGCCTGCCACATAAGCAATCGAAGAACTGATCTTCTTTTTCACCTGAACTGATTTCCGGAAAACCGGAAGGTCATAACTTTTATCCAGGCGGAGCTTGCTGGAGCTTAGTGGCAGTGGATTGACCAATGAATCCGATAATATATCTTTTGCAATCCATCGGGCATTGCCCCAATCTTCTGCATTCAGCAATCCCGTATGAAATCGTTGTACGGCGCTTGTTGCTGTCTCCTTTTTATTATCACGAACGTGTATTCTGATGTAATAACTTGTACCCGTAGCTAAAGGATTTCCCTGGTATAACAAATTTAGGGATTGCTCTGCCGCTACCCATTGGGAATCCCAAAGCAAATCCTGCTTTGCAAAACGAGTGCTTTTACTGACCTCGATACGATAAGCTTGTTGTTGTACATCAAATTTATCGCTGTGCAATTGCCAGCTAAATGAAGGCTTTAATGTATTTATACCCAATGGGTTTTCGCGTCTTTCTATCAAAACACGCGTTACTGATAACTTAGCCATACCAACTAGGGGCATAGCTAGCAATAACAGGAAAATGCTTCCTAAAACGATTCCCTGTTTTACAATATTCTTCATTCTTTTTCTTTTTTCCCCGACTGTATTCATAACCAACTATTAGGGCGATTCCGTGATGACACGTACGCGATCTTGTATCAGCCCCAATACATTGGTTGTTGAGATGCTTGTATCTTTACACAAAAAAACACTGTTTTTAATCTTGATATTTTTAGCATCTTTAATCGACAGATATTGGTCTCCGCGTCCAAAAACACGATCAATAGATACGTTTTCCAAAACAGACTCCGGAATACCTTCGATCTTAATACAATTTTTAGCCGCATCAATATAGATATCCTTTATTTGGATATCCGAGAAACGTGGTGTCAGAGCGTTCTTTTGAACTTCGAAATCACGGCTAGCCTGATTGCCCACATGTTGGGCTTGTCCAAGCATATCCCAGCGTAAAGCTGATTCCACCTCCTGCATCCGGATACGCTCAAAGTGAATATCAGATCCGCCACCACCGCGTGGCCTTCTGGTCTTAAAACGGATGCCAACATTGGTTTTTCCAAACACACAATCATGGACATACACCTGCTTGGCCATGCCGGCAGTCTCACTACCGATTGTAAATCCACCATGACCTTTTTCGGAAAAGCAATAGCGGACAACTATATTTTCCGAAGGTCTATTTACCCGTAGTCCGTCGAACCCACGTCCTGCTTTCACGGCAATACAATCGTCTCCAGTATTTAGGGTACAGTACTCCACAAGCACGCGGTTGCATGATTCAATATCGATCCCATCCCCACGTGGTATACCCATAGAATGGATGCGAACTCCACGGATCACGACATCCTCACAATAAGTGGGCACGATATTCCAAAAAGCAGTACGCTCGAGCGATACACCTTCAATCCAGACACTTTTGCAGTTAATAGGCGCAATGAGTGCCGGTGGGAAGATGAAATCTGCGGTCTTTCCATCGTAGATCCGTTGATCAACAGGCGTATTACTATCGACAATATTTTCAATGACGTCATGCGTCATGGTTTTATTCCGGACGCTGCCTTCACCGGGGCCAATAATTCTACCTGATCCCGTGATGCCAATGTTTTCTGCCCCATTGGCATAAATACAAGCCCCCAAGCTATATAATTCTACTCCTTCGTTCCGTGTAAACACCACAGGCAGAAAATCATTGATTTCATGCTTAAATTCCAAAACGGAACCTTCATCCAATTTTAGATTAATATGGGACTTTAACGTAATCCGTCCTGTATGGTGATGTCCTTTCAGTACTAACGTACCTCCTCCCTGTGCCGCAAGCTGATCGAGCTTAGCCTGTATATTTTCAGCAGGCCCTGCAGTATCATGTCGCATTGGAAATGTCGGCCGCTGGACCTTCCATGCCGTAAAAGGGGATTGTATCTTCTCTGGCTCAAGAGGCATCTCTCCCGCTCCTACCTGATCGACACGTAACAGGGTCTCATCCAGCTGCTTTTCAACCGGAATACTTCGACATCCCTGCATCCCCAGTATGACCGCCACAAGTGATATTATCCAGTTTATTCGCATTGAAACACCTGTTTTACGTAACGTGTATTTGCACCAAAATTTTCTTTAACAGCCCGTGGTGGTAGATTTGCGTCGCGCGACCGCTCGATCACGAGCCAACCACGCCAGCCCATACGATCTAAGGTTTGTTTTACCAGGGGCATATTTAGTCGTTTATTATTTTCGAGCCAGACACCGTCCTCATCCGTACAATGTATCTGACATATCCGCTTCTTCCCCAAAATAGTCAGCTCCTGAATCAGATCACGTCCTTCTTTCAACGGATTGGAAAAATTAAAATAGATTTGGATATGTTTGGAACCAACCTCTTTTAAAAGACCGACTTCGCCTTTCGCGTCCAAAGCTGTTTCAATTCCGATCACCACACCCGCCTTTTTTGCCATCTCGCCAACCACACGAAGACGCTCCACGATAGCAGGTCGCAACTCAGGATACTTAACCAAATCGCACGTTACGCCCAAAGGCAAAAAAGCCACTTTAACGCCCATTTTCTGACAAGTGTCCAAACAGTCCCCTACCATCTGCTGATAAGTCGGCCTTGTTGCAAAGGACTGTGCATAAAAGCCGGTCATGGCCAATGAACAGATCGTTATTCCGGTTTCCTTTGCTTTGTCAAGAAAGGCCTTTCGTTGCGCAGGATCGCCTAACTTACTGTCAAAAGTAATCCGGTTACCCAGTCCGCCCATATCTACCTCCAACCCATCCGCTCCTATCTCTTTTGCTAAGTCAAACGCACTTAGTTTTTGCCGCTTTAAAATCATCAGATCGATTACGGCAACATTATAACGCTGCTTTGGTGCTGCAAAGAGAACAGAAGGCAGTGCTGCTACACCAATTAAGGCCAAGGTATTGCCTATAAATTTTTTTCGGTTCATCATAGTTCAATCTGATATGATTTTAATACTACTTTCAATTGTTCCATCCCACGAATGGCGTTCTTTGGTAAGTCTTCACCTTTCTTTCCGAAACTGTATAATAATTCTTCAGGCTCGATCTGAATACCGGTCTCCGCGATGATATCGGCAGCTTTAGATTGATCCAATTGAAAATGATCTGTTAGGAATTTGTAGAGTGCCTGCCTTTTGTTATAGCCAAAATCATGGCCTTCATCAGGAAAATGTGTATGTTGCACCTGATTTTGCTGCCCATAATAACCGTAAATATGTTGCAGGTACGGAAAATCGTTGATTGCGGTCTCCTTCGTCCAATCCTGCCCATCGGAGATGATCAGCTGTGGTTTGGGCGCTGTCATCGCAGCCAGTTCGACATTATTGGTACCCCCACAGACAAAATGCACGGGCAGTCCACTCTCACAGGGGCATCCACCAAAGAAGTAGGATGACATCGCCACGACAGGGGCGACCAAAGTAAAACGATCGTCCAAGGCGGCCATTAAAATACTGTGACTACCTCCACCTGATCCACCACTGATACCTACCCTGCTCCGATCGACTTGTGGCAGGCTCATAACATAGTCTAAAATGCGCTCGGCGCCCCAGGTCTGCATTAACATCGCCTCACTGCTGCGATGATCTGAACCAGCAAACTGCAATAAAGACTCGCCCCAGGCAAATAGGTCATAGCTTACTGCCATACATCCCATTCGAGCTAAGGTGATAAATCTCTTTTGCGCATCCGAACGGTAGCGCTGCTGTGGCCAATGACCATCTGGAGAAAGCACAACTGGGATATTTTTCTTCTGTTTGAGCGGCGTATAGATACTGCCATTGATATAGACCCCTGGTATAATTTCTAAGGCAAAATTCTGAACCTGGTAGTCCGCATAGCGACGTACCTTGCCTAATTGAATGGGTTGATTCGGTATACTTTTCAGCTTATCCCAGTACATCGCTTGTCTCAACGCAACACGCAATTGATCTTTTCTCTTTTCCCAACTTGCCTGATCTGTATATTTTTTAGACAAGAGGTTCAGAAAATCCCAGCCTTCCTGTGGTTTCCAGCGGTAATACTCGTATGATTTTAATTTATACGTATTAGGCTTTGCTTCCTCTTGCAGTTTAAAACCCGAAGGATACAGCAAATTGATTTCTGTACCGCCAAGATCTGCTCTCAACTTCCAAGGAGCATACTCCACTATAATGTTCTTGACCATCAGTGGATCATATTTGATCTTGACCTGATAGCGCTCCTGCATTATCGCCAGAACTTTTTCTAGCGGTTGCTTAAATTTATGCTCATAATTCATTAAGCTGTCTTGACCTTTCACCATAAGCGAAACGACACACAGGCATAAGGTGAAAATGAGCTTATTCTTCTTCTTTGACATATACATTAGGATCTGGTTTTTTATATCCCTTTTTTATTGGCCATATGCCATCCTTAATCGGGATTAACTTCACTTTCTTCGGATCTACGACGACATGTTTCATTTTCTTTCTACGCCAGGTGTAGCCAAAATGCAATAGCCCATCTTTAGTTTGAATCACTGCGGGATAAGAATACTGGCTGATTGGCGAATCCTCAAGAACAAGCGCAGCCTGCCAGTCCTTGCCATTTTTGGAAAAGGCAACATTTAATGGGGTACGTGCGCCTTTAGCTAAGTTACCTTCCGGAAGCACGTGGTTATACACCAATACATGCCGTCCGTCACTTAGCGTTACGGCATCTGTACCCGAATTATTATTGGGGAGCGTCGTTTTTTCCAGTGGGGTCCAGTGCTCACCCCAGTCCTTTGACCAGGATGTCACAACCGCACGGTTGCGTGTGCGCGCTAATATTTGCAACCGGCCATTTCCGTGGTCAAGTATGCTCGGTTGTATGGCCTCCAGATTATCTGCACCACGGGCGATTGGACCTATCTTGCGCCAGGTCTTACCGAAATCCGAACTCGCTTCAAAATGTACGTTCCAGCCATTTCCTTCCGTGCTTGAAGGACTCAGCAAGGTGCCATTTTGCAAAAGAACAGGTTTGTTTTTCACAGGTCCAATAAAGCCATCGGGCAATCGTTCGGCAGCAGACCAAGTCTTTCCGCCATCTTTGGAGCGTTTGAGCATGCCCCACCATTCCGATGGTTTGGGCCCAATTTTATAGAATAACAAGAGATCTCCGTTGGGTATTTGATATAAAACTGGGTTCCAGGTCGGCAAGCGCTTGCCATCTGGCTGTACACCATCCGCTGCCGACACTGGCGCTAACCAGTTGCCGTTTTCAAATCTACTCACATAGATTTCCACATCGGGATGACGTTCTTTCGTTCCACCAAAAAAGGCATATACTAGGCCTTGATCGGTCTCTGCCATGGTAGCCGAATGACAGGAAGGGAAAGATGCTGTATCATAAATAAACTCATCTTTTATGACTCCTTTTTGCCATTCTTTTAATGTCGGATTTTGTCCGTAAGAACACAAGGAATATAAAAACAATAGGGCTGTTGCTAATTTAATCTTTATCTTCATAAATGTATTTTTAATATTATACATGTATACTAAATACTGCTTATAGTTTAATTTTGAATTGGTAATGTCCAGATCCAATAACGAACCAAGTGCCTGATTTTTCCTGTCGTAGAATCTGAACATCTTTATCGTTTTTTAATTTTCGGTTGCTTTCCAGAATCGTGGACAGTTCTGTCGTAGGCAGATAGATCTCTGCTCTGGTATTGGCCGGAATAGAAATCTTCCATTCGAAAGCCGATTTGCTTTTGCTCCAATTGGATTGAATGGTTCCATAAACACTTTTATAGCTTGCATCCACATGATCCAATCCTGCTACGACCTGCGGTTTCATGACAACAGTCTGAAAAGCATGCTCCTTTGATTTGATGCCCGCCAGATCCTCATAGAGCCATACCAAGAGATCGCCCAACATCATCACATGATTTTGTGAGTTCATTTTGGGATGGGCAGTATTCCCATTCCACAACTCCCAAATTGTTGTGGCCCCATTTTCTACCATGTAACCCCAAGAAGGATAGGTCTTATTGGTTGCAATTTTATAGGCAAGATCCACACGACCTATTTTGGTCAGCGTGCGCATAATCCATTGTGTCCCGATAAGTCCTGTACTCAGGTGCCCCTGATTTTCTTTTTCGACAATCTCAACGATCCGATTACTGAGCTTTTCTCTATTCGCATCCTCTACCAATCCCAAAGACATTGGTAGTAGGTTATCGGTCAATAAATTGCTACCATAATAGCCTGCATCGTGATAGAACGCGGTATTAAATGCTACTCTCATCTTCGCTGCACGATCCAAAAAGTTAGCTTGGTCCTGTCCGTTGCCGACGAGGACACTAAAGCGGGCCATGGTCTGTAGCAAATGATAGTAATAAGATGTCGCGATCAATGCGCTTGGATATTTTTTATCGGCAATCTTACCTCTGCCGGCTTCAATGGTTACCGGTGGGAAACACCAATCTCCATAACTGTCCTTGGTAATGATACCGCCCGGGCCTGTATAACGGGCCTGCATATAATCCATCCATTTTTTCATGGCCGGATAATGTTTTTCCAAAATGCGTAGATCTCCGGTCTGCTGATAGAGCATATCGGTGATAAATAGGTATGTTCCTGGCCAGCTGATATTATCACTATAGTAGCGCCAGAAGGCTGGTGCAACGTCCGGTAACGCGCCATCCTCCTTTTGGGACAGCCGAATATCTTCGAGCCATTTATGATAAAAATTGGCGTTATCAAAGAGGAAGTTCTCACCGTATGCACTGACTGGACGGTCACCCAACCAGGGCTGACGCTCATTGCGTTGAGGACAATCTACCGGAATACCTTTGTAATTGGAAGCGATACCCCACCATGCATTCTGATGAATCTGATTGATGAGTGTGTTGGAAGACACAAAGGTTCCTCCATCGGGTATATCGTCGTAGACAAAACGGCCAACAAAATTACTTTTTGAAGCTACACCCGGATAGCCGCTGACTTCGACATAACGAAATCCATGATAAGTAAATCGCGGCTCCCAGGTTTCCTTTCCGCCACCTTTTAATATATAATGGTCCGTTGCTTTCGCGTCACGCAGATTGGTCGTAAATAATTCGCCGTCTTCGGTCAAAGATTCTGCAAAACGGAATGTCACTGCTGTTCCACGCGTACCGGACACCGTCATCTTTACCCAACCCGAGAAATTCTGTCCGAAATCAAGGATGTATTTTCCTTCAGATTTTTTGACGATCGAAACCGGTGCAATATCTCGCATCACCTTCATACCTTCCGACTGCGCTTCATAATTGCCACCGGGCTCCTGCACAAAAGCAGCCTTTAACCATGTTTTATCGTCATAATCCGGATTTGCCCAACCCGTTAGTTCTTTTCTGGCATCATAATTCTCACCGTCATATTCGTTATTTGCCGTTATGGGTCCTTCGATCGTTCCTTTCCACGAATCATCGGTCTTAATGACCTCTGTTGAACCATCCGTATAAGTCAGCATAAGCTGCATCTGCATTTTTGGGAATCCAAAAGTTTTCACTTTATAGGGCTTTGCTTGACGCATGGCATAAAACCGTCCATTTCCCAAAATGACACCAAGCGCATGTTTACCCTGCGAAAGTGATTTTGTTACATCCAAAACATTATATTTAATGTTCTTGGTATAATCCGTAGGCACTGGAGCCAGTACTTGATCCCCTATCTTCTTGCCGTCGATATATAACTCATAAAGTCCGAGCCCCATTACATAGGCTGTAGCCCGCTTAATCTGTTTGGTTGTTGTAAATTCCTTTCTGAAATAACGGGCAGCCAATTGACTAGTCCTTTCATTGTCTGATGGGAAATACTGATCAAAACCAATCCAGCGTCCTGTCCAATCTTTGTAATGCAGCAGCCCCATAGTCCAACCAGCCGGCTCAGACCAGCTACTTTCACCCTTATTCGTATACACTTTTACTTTCCAGAACACTTCCATGCGGCTCTGCAGAGCGCTGCCTGCATAAATAACATACGTGGAATTATTCGAAACCTGTTTCCCAGAATCCCAAAAATCGCCGATATTCTGATCCAGTTTTTCTTGTGAGGAAGCGACAAGTACCTGATAGGCTTCTTGTCGGATAGACCGCCCGCGGCCCTGCAATTGCCAGCTCAGTCTTGGAGCAATGACATCTATACCGATCGGATTCGAACGTAATTCAGTCCGCAGGTTTGCAACAGTGATCTGCGCTGTAGCCTGATGCCACAAGATCGACAAGAACATGGATAAAAAGGATGCAAGAGTATTAGCTTTCATTAGTTTTCAAAATCAAAATAAAGGACCATATGCAAAGCCCGAGCTGGCTCCTTCTCAAAATCATAGTAGACGTGCTTCATACCCATCGGCCCGGTCGTTTCTGGCTTTTGTGTTTTCGTGCCGATGGCTGAAATACCATTCATAAAAGAAATATCGCCTTTCGGAAAAGTAGGTTCCATGTTTTTCCATTCGGTATCTTGCTGTTCTTTTGGCGTATATAAACGCAAAAACACATCCTCCCGATCGGTAAACACGCGGAAACTTTGATCCTTTCCGATAAATTTGGTCCAGTACATATTGGCATGGTACCCTTTAAATTCGGGATATTCGAATGGCGATTCGCCCGTTGCCGTGTTATTGTACTTCTTTTTCCACACGCCAAACTGATTCCCTTTCATCCGGTTTTTCCAAACCCGATAAGGGCCCATTCCCCGATACTCAACACCTTCGATTTTATCTTCTGGAAAATCGAAATTCACCCCAACAAAACGTGTAAAATAACTTTCAGGAAAATATTGAACATGCATCTTCAACTGTCCCGAAGCAAGGATTTCCCAACGCAAGGTATTGTAACTCTCTTTTTTATCAAAAGTAGATGCGATAATCACCTTTCCATCCTCACGGTCCAATTTGAAATTCTTATAATTTGTCGCCGCTTCCTGCAAAACAGGTCCGTTTTTGAAAGGAATTACTCCTTTGGCATTTTGAACCTGCTCCAGCAATCCGCTTGTCTTATTGATTTGATAGCTGATGCCATTCGCTTTCACCAGATAGGCATTCGCGGTCTCCTGTACGGCAATATCCCCTGTTCCATTTGGTTTCAGGAGGCTACTTGCCACCTGATTCGGCAATGTAATCGGAAAGTTCCAGGTAAAGAGTTCCTGTTGATGCACATCTTTTGCGGTAATATATAAGACATCAAAGTCCTCCCAACCTGTAGGGAAATCAACTTTTAAAATCCCTTTATCACCGGGGCTGATATTGGGAGCGACAATCGTTCCTTTTTTTGTTTCCTTAACCTCATCATAACCGCCCAACTTTTTGAGTTCGTACGAAAAGGTACACTGGTTAACATTGGTAAATGCGTATCTATTTTCAATATGGAATGCCCCATCAAATCCCTTGGTCATTTCCCGCTTTTCAAAGAAGATAGGACTCCATACCTCTTTTATCGTAAAGAAGCTTCCTTCTTTTTCGCCATGGGGGCCAATAATACCATCCGGACCACGATTTCCATCAGTATCTATAATACCGCCTTTATCCGTCCTGACGATTCCCTGATCACGAAAATCCCAAAGAAAGCCACCTGCAGCAAGGGGATTGGCAAGCATCGCATTCCAATAATCATCTAATCCGGCACCATGCCCGCCATCGTACATACCGTGCAAAAACTCTGTCGGCATAATGATATTGTGCCCATGATCATAGGTACCAATACCATAGTTATATTCCCGGTAATGGGTTGTTTCAAAACCATCATGTATGGCCCAAGGATAAATCACAGGGCGTTTTTGAATATCCTCCTCTGCGAAGATGGAATCGAGATCCGGATTATGCCCACCTTCATTCCCATTTGCCCAAAAAACAACGGATGGATTATTTTCGGATACGACCATCATCTCCCGCAATAATTTGGTACCAACTTCCTTATCGTAGTGTCCGTGCCAGCCCGCTATCTCGTTCATGACATATAACCCCAATGAATCACAGACAGCCAGAAAATGATTGTCTGGTGGATAATGGGCCATCCGGACAGCGTTCATATTCATTTCCTTCATGAGCTTCACATCGGCAATGCTAACTTCTTTACTCGTCGTCCGTCCGGATTCCGGAACGAACGCATGCCGATTGACCCCTTTGAATCGGACCTTTACGCCATTGACATAAACGCCATCACGTTCTTTGACTTCTATAGTTCGAAAACCAAATTTTTGCACCAGCTGGTGCTGTACCTTACCATTTTTCGACAAGGTAAATTGTGCTGTATATAAGTTTGGAAATTCGGCAGACCATAATTGCGGCGCTGAAAACTGTCCCTCGAGCCAGTTATTTTTGTCTGACAGGTTTGCTTTCAGCTGTTTTCCAAACTTCCTTCCTTTGGCGTCAAATAGTTGAACGGTAATTTCATCGGCTTCTCCCACCGTCTTTATTTTGGCTAGGAATGTTCCGTCAGCCTTTGCGTCCAACGAAACACGTTCAATATGATGCTGGGGCAGGGCCTCTAAATAGACCGGTCTAAAAATCCCACCGAAAATCCAGAAATCACCTTCCCGTTCCGCCGCATTCACCGACTTGTTTGCCGAATGTTTAGCGACATTGACTTCCAATAGATTTTCTTCGCCAAACTTCAATAGTTTCGTAATATCGTATTTGAAAACATAATATGATCCCTGATGGATGGCGCCGGCCAGCTTACCATTGATCTTGACTTCGGTATCGGTCATCGAACCTTCAAAAACTATCCGAACCTGCTTATCTTTCCAGGCATCGGACACATTAAATCTATATTTATAGTGACCGACCTCTTTGCCTTTATCAGCCTCTTTATTGAAGCCGTAATTATATTTCCCAAAGCCCTGTTGTTCCCAGTTGGAGGGAACTGGTATTTTAGTCCATTTCCCAGCGTTCAAGCCTTCGGTCACATAAAAATCCCATAACACACCATCATCCTTTCCTGTTCCAGAGAGGTATTGGCTCGCTGTTTTTTGGGCAGATACCTGCAATCCCATAGTCCCAAAAAAAAGTAAGGATAACGCTATTTTTGTTTTCAAGTTCATGATCGCTAAAGACTATTTCAATTTAATATGTTGTAATGGATTATTTGTTCTAAAAGGTGCGGCCGGCAGGTCAGCGGTATTCACCAGGTTGGATTGCGCGACTTCGTCCCATCCGAACCGGACCTGACGGATCTGCTGTACCTGGTCACTTTCAAGTATGACTGTATGTCCGTTGATAGCAGCCTGTGCTGGATAAAAGATGCCATCCTCACCCGCAACTTCAAATGATGTTAAGGGGTTACCATCAATGGCCTTTAAGCCTTTCGCATGTTTCAATTTTACCCTTGCTTGTTTGCCTTGATATTTTACGATCTTTAGTTCAGGGCCATCGGCTACAATATTTTTATGATAGACATATTTTAAAGCCTTAAGGGCATGACGACGACCGATTTCCCATTTATAACTTGGATGGAGATCGTGTGGATCATCGACCAGATCCGTCGTAATGATACGTGCTGTATGCGGCAATTGTAAAACCAGATCTTGGGCTTCCCGAAATTCCGGCAACACCGTTCTCGGCATACGGACATGATCTTTTTCGTCCAGAGAATAATAAAAAGGTGCGATCTCGGTAAAATAAAACGGTAATTTGGGGTTCTCCCAAAGAGTCCGCCAATTTTCGATCAGCGCCTTCATTTTATAACTATAACTAATATTCTCTTTTAAAAAGGTATTGGATTCACCTTGGTACCAAACAAATCCTTTTAAGGTATAAGGCGCTAATGGTGCAATCATCGTATGAAAGAATTTACCGGGATCGCCTTCTTTCTTTTTATCTTTCAGATAAGGTGAACTTGTCCAATATTCTTCGGAGAACCAGGGCTCGATTCTGCTGCCGCTCACAGCTGATGAAATAATGCCTACAGGAACACCTAATTCTTGCTGTAGCGTTTTCCCGAAGAAATAGGCCGGTGCAGAAAATTGACGCAGTGCCGAATCCCGGGCTACGGCCCAGCCCTCATATTGGCCATCCGGCTTGGCTAGAAATTTTCGGCGTACTAAAAAAATTCGGATATTGGGATTGTTTGCTTCGGAAACTTCATTTTTAGGGAAATAGGTGCCTCTCAACGGAGCTTTAACTTTCTCAATTTTACGCATTTGGTATTCCATATTCGATTGGCCCGAGCACAACCATACTTCACCGACCATAACATCTTTAAGTTCGATCGTATTGTTTCCCGTGATGGTCAACGTCTGTCCAACCGCATTAGCCGGCATGGCTTTTAGTTCAACTTTCCAACGACCATTTTGATCGGCTTCTGTCGTCTTCAACTGGTTTTGAAAAGCTACGCTTACCTGCTCGCCAGGGCTCGCTGAACCAAAAATGGCGACCGGTTGGTTGCGCTGTAAAACCATGTGATTCGCAAAAATATTCGGCAATATGACATTCGCCTTTGCCGAAAAACCGGCTACCAATAAAGCTATATGTACAATAAACCGTCTCATTTATTTCAGCTTTTGAGCTTTCAACGAAGTAATCTGATAAGTGGCTTCTTTTACCGAAGCTCCCGCATTTTCGACATCAAAGTCCTGATCTGTTTCCGTATCCGCATTGGGAAACCTTCTGACATCGCCCGTACGGAACGACACTTTGCTCACGTTACTGGCCGGTTGGAAAAATAACTTTGTCCCTTTATCCTCTCCGTTAATGGCAACTTGATAAGAACGGGTGTTCACATCGAAAGTTAACACAAAGTGGTAAGATTTTCCAACCTCATATTTCGTCAACGAAGCATTTCGGTACCCGGCTTTATTTTTAATAATGCCGTCTTTGTCCATGATAATTCGCGCAGCTGCTAAGCCACTATCATTCACCAATTCAATCTGTAAAGAGCCATGATCATTTTGCTGTGGCGTCACCGTAAATTCAATGGTCCCTTTTTGGGCCGATTGAATCACACGATCTGCCTTCGCATAGTCAAAAGGATCTTTATCACGCAAGACCAACGCTTTTCCTTCAACCTTGGCACTTGCCCACAATGGACTATAGATATTCCAGTTGTTATAGGCTTGTCCTGCATTTTTCGCAAAATCGTCGTTCACGGCCTCATCTACGGTAGATTTGATCGGAACAGGTACAACTGCAGTCCAAATATCTTCTTTGTTCATACTGTACGTCAACCACATATTGTTATCGGGAACCACGCCATTACCTTCGACGATACCACGAACATATTGCGGTCCATACGACTTATAGTTCCCGCCATAACGCATCGTGGTGATCTCACCGGTCACCAATAACAAATCGGTATAATTCAATCCATCATTGCTGGTTGAGACGGCTAGTGGCCACCTGAATTCCGATGGGTTATACACTATTGCGTAACGTCCATCCGAAGTTTTCTGTCCCCAGATTTTCGCATTGCTATTCACAAATCCAGGCGCACGCAAAGGCGAATATTGCCAGGTCTTTCCATTATCCTTACTCATTGATGTCAATGCATGTTTCCATAAACCGACGACCCTTCCATCATTGAGATGATAAAAAGAAAACGCTTTTACCGGACGTTGCAAAGGAATTAACGGATCGTTTCGATTGGACTCCTCTACCCATTGTTGCATCATAAGCGGCGTACCTAGCAACTCGTCACAAGCTTGTACAAAGGCCTTATCCTGGCTCTTTTTATAAAAAGGATATTTGGCCCCCTTCTCATCGAAAGAGGCATTGAAATGGATAAAATAAATTGGCCCAAAGCTACCATCTTTGTGGATCTCCCGCACGACACGGCCAAGACCATTTCCATCATTTGGATCGTCCTTGGCATCCAGGGCTACACCGTAGTAAGCAAGCGTCAGCAATTTATCATTCTTTGCATGATAAAAACCCATACGTTGGTGCATGATCGCATACAGGCTTTTTCCGGCTTTATCAGTTCGTCCCGGCTTGGTAAAACCCTCGGGTACCAGATAAGTAGGGAACAGATCTATAGGATTAGACCAATTGCGGCCATCTTTTGACGTCAGCAACAATGTTTTTCCTTCCGCGATATGCTCGCCCACGGGATTGCTCAGAAACTGTAAATAATAAGTATTGTTCCAATACGCCAAAAAGGGCTGGTGGTTATAGGTAAAGTTGTGTCCGCCGGCCAATTCAGGAAATTCTCTGTTTGCTCGAAATACCTGGATATTGTGCGTACCCACAGCAGGTGTCAGCTGCCCGTGGTGATAGTCTACATTGGATAATGTCTTTCCTATATACCTTACCGTATCTTGCTGTGCTATCGCCTGTTGCACGACAGCAGCCAACGATAGACTGACTAATACTGATTTGATCATCATATTATTTCTTTTTGGCTTCATCCCGAAGCAAATTTTTTAAATCTTTATTGGACGCTTTGAAGATCGTTCCATGTTTATGCCCTTCTGGCACGGAAATCATGTCGTTGATTTTTTCGAAGACCTTGAAATCTTTGGTGGACACAGCCTCATAGCTTTTAGTGCCATAAGAGTCGAAATAGATCAACCATTGATCCTTGACTTTAAGCACCGCAGGTCCCTCACTTAAATACGGGGAGAAAGGCTCAGAGATCTGCTTAAATGGCCCCAACGGATTTTTCGCAAAGGCCACCTTTAGATTTCGGTTGGGCCGCGTATTATCCTTTAATACAAGCACATAATCCTTTTGCGTCTTCTTGACAATGACCGCATCAATGATACTAAAGCCCGGGTCGCTAAATAATTTGGTTGCCGTGAAGGATTTAAAATCCTTTGTTGTCGTATAGTACATGCGGTGATTGTTTTTCTCCTCTTCCACACCTTTCGCAAAGCGGTAAGGAATGGTGGAGGCCCATATAATAATAAATCGGTCTTCTACATCATCATAAAATATCTCAGGCGCCCAGACATTGACGGTATTTGTTTCTTGTTGCATCACTGGAACGATCTGTTGATTTTCCCAATGGATCAGGTCTCTCGAACAGGCATAACCAATGCCCTCATTTCCCTGCCAGCCAATAGTCCATACCAGATGATAAATTCCTTGTTTATCCCGGATCATCGACGGATCGCGCATGATTTTCTGTTTTCCTAATTCCGGCTTTAAATACACCCCGTTAATCGTATTCCAATGGTATCCATCTTTGCTATACAGATAGCGCAAACCTTCATTGGCCGGTTCGCGGAACGAGGTAAATAGGTAAACATCCCGCTGACAGGAACCCAAGAGCGATGTCACACTAAATAAAATCAACAATTTGACCAAATTCCTCATTAAATGCTATCTAAGATTAATACCCAGTCGTTTCCGTCCTTTTGTCCTCCCTCAGGCACAAAAGTTTGTACACCCTTGTTTTCAAATTCCCCGATTACCTTGGTTGATCCATTCCGAGGGTCAAACCAGGAAGCTTTTACTTTATCCCCATTGATTTTTCCCATATTAATTTTCATTTCCCTACCATTGTAATTGTAGATAAATGCATAGCCCGATGTTCTTGTTGCGAGTAAGCGGTTGTATTTCTCGCCATTATCCGCAATTAAAGACTGATCTGGAACACGATCAAAGTAATTGTCTCTGGAAAGCATAAGTTCTTTTAAGTACTTCATCTGAGCAGCACCAGGTGCATTGATTGCCAAGCTCCATACTTCATCCGAACCATAGGCCGAAGTGGAGTCTTGCTTTCCATGCATCTGCATGACCGAGTTCTGTCCGTAGGTATACCCAAATGCCCCAGCAAATACAGACCAGTATCCGTATCGTCTTACGTCGGCATCGCCCCAGCGTGGCTGAGTAATGTCGTGTAATCCCTGTGGGATGCCTTCATAAGAGGGTTCGCCGTCGATCGTTGGCTTGAAGGGCTTCATATCCCAGTCGGCCGCCATAAACTTCCAGTTATCCTCACCATAATGTTTCTGTTCATTCGCGGAAGTGTCCTGAGCATAAGTACGGTGTCCCGATTGTACCATGTTGAAATCCAGCCAAGGTCTATTATGAAACCAATCCGAAGAAGCCGTTCGTCCTCTAGGATGAAAAGTCATTAAATGGTTATGATCGATGGATTTTATTGTTTGGCCGATTTTCTCCCACACTTCCATCTTATCAGATCCCTTGATATCACCCCCATTCAGCCAAATGATATTCGGACGGTCTTTCCACCTTTCCGCAAGAAACGTGGCATATTTTTCTGCTTGCTCAGCTGATACTTTTCCATCCTTCACCGGAGATCCCCAAACCGGGACCAAAGCAACGTAGAGTCCCTTTTCAGCTGCCTTATCAATAATGTAATCGACATGATCCCAATAATCATACGCTGTTGCATTATCCGGATTGTTCCCTTCGGTCACTAGCGGTCTGGAAATATCTTTGTTGACAACCGAAGAATCACCATAACTATTTACAGAAGGAACCGTATGCAAGACCATGGCCTGGATGACATTGAAACCTTTTTGTTTTCGATCTTCCAGGTATTGATCAGCTTCGGATCGGTTGAGTTTATTAAACAATAACCAACCTGTATCACCCAACCAAAAGAAAGGACGCCCATCCTCGGTCATCATATATCGGCCATTTTCCGAGATCTTCAATAGGGATAGGTGCTTGGTCTCTTTATTGGATGCGCACGAAAAGAGTGCTCCTGCAACTGTAATTAGTATAAGTTTCTTACGAATAGACATGTTGTTATTTCTTGTTTAACCAGATAATTTCTGAACCTTTTGTATAATTGCTCAAATTCATGTGCTTGCCTAAATTGATCTGCTCGATTTTGGTAATCGCTCCGTTTTTCGGATTAATATGTGTCATTTCAAAACGTCCTTTATAATCAGATAAGTCAATGTCTTCACTTATAGCTTGCTCGCTATAAATAATCAATCCTTGTGCGCTCTTTAATAGCCACATACCTTTGTTGACTTGTACAGTTTTCATCGCTGATGCTGCACGGTAGAAATCGTTGTTTCCTATCTTAGGTAAGTTTGCCATAGAACCACCAGCCATAAAGGAGGCCCAGGCCATCGTTGGGTAATTGTCCGCAAAGTATAACACGGCTTTATCTGGATATCTTGTACGGTATTCGGATACGGCCTTATAAACAGCCTCCATCGATGTTTTCTTTGGTTTCAACAAGCGTGCATGCTGACGTGGCGCCAGATTTTGCCCACCTTGGGGAGCATAGGTCTTTCCATCGGCTTGGTAGTGCCAGTAGCGGATGTCAATGACCTGAATTTCTTTGGACCGTTCGGTATCGGCCAAAATAGCATCCTGTACGTCTTTCGTCGCGCTCAAACCAATAATTGGATTTTTTCCCGTCTCAGCCTTCCATTCTTTGATCACATCGATCCAAAACTGAACGAAATGCAAGGGTCCAGTATATTCGGCACTGATCATCTGAATAACGCCCGAGTTGTCTTTAAAGTTATTTAAACATTGACGGATGTACGCGCGGTGTAATGCCCGACGAACAGGATTACTGATATCATAGAACTGTTCGGCCATAAAAATACGTTTGTTTCCGGCATAAGGAACAGGCTCTGGAAATCCAACATTGTTAATATTATTGGCGGTCCGCCATGGAAAGTCAGCATAGTGCGCACCGGCTTCGATAATATTATGCTGGAAATAATTTTGGTGAATCAAGACTAAACCTTTTTGGTCGGCTAGATCTGCATATTGTTTCAGGCGTCCCCAGTAAAATTTGTTGTACTTGGTCAAATCATACTTAGACAGGCCGTCATAGGCTAGCCCTTGGCCACTACGCGCAAAGGGCAGTTCATAAAACGGCGGCCACACTTCCCCATTGATCCGACGAATACGTTCGTGATCGTCACGTCTCCGATCGTACCAAAGTCCGTAATTGTGATCAATGGCGATAATATTATCTTTTTTTAATGAATCCGTCATCTCTTCAAGATCGTCCGTCAACCCCGCGCCAACCTCTCCAGGCACATAGCGCGTGATATGTGGTTTAGCTTTTTCAGCACCATGCGGTCGAGCGCTGCCACTCCACCAGGGAACATCCGATTTGGCTCCTACGAGTATTTCATCACCGCGTACCAACCAACCGTTTTCGACACGCATATCGGCTTGTTTTTTTGCTGGAGTAGTCTCTTTATAGCCGATCTGATCGATGGTTTTTACATTTGCGGTCGTATTTAAGGGATAACGATCACCGGCTTCTGCAATAAAGTCAACCAGTTTTGCCATTGGGTTTTCAGACTGACGTGTCAGCTCCATGGCAACACTGGCAGGAGGGCTACTGGATGCTTCGGTCAGCACTGGCAACAGTACTGCGCGTTCATCAGCCGCTAGGCCAATCCTTTCCCGTAACTGTGCATAATACAAGCTTTTGGGCTTGATATATTCATTCGATTGCTCCCAGTAGCCATTTCCCTGAAATTGAGACCAAATCCCAAAAGCCCAGTTTTGCGCCGTCGGCGGTTGGTAACATTCCACAAGTCCAGCTGTCGACTGCCAAAATACAGAATTTGCTGCCGACCATCCAGCTCCCTGACCATCTTGACCTCGGTTTTTGTAACTAAGGGCCTGTGCATCTATATCCGCGTTATCAAATAGAATTCCTGACGCCCAACTGTCAACACTGCCACTAAAACTGAATGGCTCTACTGCCTGACATTGGACAAAAGCATTTGGACCTGCTGCCAGGTAGCCTACAGCGAAGTCATGATAGCCATGCTCAGAATAAAGCCGTTGAAACAGGGTTTGTTGCCCCTTTGTAAAAAAAGTATATCTTCGTTGTCCACCAATTTCTGACACTGGATTCAGAGAGATACAATCTTCTACAGTCAGTTTTTGAGTACTTGCTAAAGCATAAACCGCTGATCCTGCGAAATATTGAAATCGCATACGACGCACCCAAACGTTTTCCGCATTTTCAATGGTAATGGCCATCCAGCGGTGGTCTTCGTCCTTGGGGTTATTTGAATCGAAAGCGGATTGGAGGGCAATATTTTCTATACCAACATTTTCGATTCTTCCTTTCCAAGTATATTGTTCAACTGTAGCTTGGCCATAGCGTTTATCCAATGCTGTTGTGATTGGCGCATCGATCTCGATACGATTACCTTTCACAGCGACAATCGTTCTATCCCAGGTAACATCACGTTGCCCAGGCTTCCAGCCTAAGGAGGTAATGCCACCACCAAAATGATCGGTACCAAGCTGATTAATCCAATTTTGGGTAGAAGGTCTTGTAATCCTAATTTTATCTCCAGCTTTATAGGAAGCTGCACGATCAATTTCCAATTCCCGCGCGTTGACAGGGACGTAAGAACTTGTTACGTTTGCTTTTTTTGCAAATGTGATATCGTCTTTTCCGACAACACGGATGAGTGTTTCTCTTGTTGTTCCTTCACCAATGATGACAGTTCCATTTGTTGTGAAACCACTGCCACGCAGAATTACACCTGAGGCACTTATTTTAAGGGAACCGGAAACAACATAGGTTCCGGCTTGTAAGAGAACTGCACCGCGCAACCCATCTTTACCTAAAGGCAAGGATGCGACATAGTCGATAGCAGCCTGTATACGTTTTGTCGCATCTCCCGTTTTTACAGGAACGACAACAGCAATCTGGGCTGTAGGAATAGCTTCGTTCCCCCCTTTGTATCCTGCATAAGAAAAGTCAGGAATTTGGTTTCCAAGCGAATCTGCATGGTAAACGAACTTTGACTCATCCCATACCAGAGGACTATATACCTTCATTTTTTGTGCATGTGCAGAATAAGCAATGCAGGTGAAAGCATATAATGCGATACAAGAAAAGAGCGAACTTCTTTTTATCATAACTATTTTTTATTTTTTGGCACGACGGCATCTATTGCAACCACCCCATTTAAATAATTCTCAATATTGGCATAGCCGTTTTTCGCTATTTTTCTAGAATCACTTGGATCATTTGGATTCAACCCCATACTTTTTTCTACATTATCTGGAATGCCATCGTTGTCCGAATCTTGGTAAGGCACCCCCTGATATGCCGGATAGCCACCCACTTGTGCGATATGGGATATAATGCCTTGTTTGTACGAGTCTTCTGGAAGGCGTCGTTTAACATATGCAGACACAAATCCATGTTGCGCTTTTGTTGTATCATAATATACTTTATTCTCTGACACTTGCCTAATAATCCGTTGATCAACAGCGTCCTGTTTTGGTAGAAATGCACCTACATTTTCAAGAACATAGTTGTAAGCATCCTGAGCAGATAGTGTGGTAACAGGAGCCATTGGAAACGCCTTATCCACACGGATTTCTTTTGCACGATCACCAACATTCGGTAGATCTTCAATCTGGATGCCTCCGGCCCAGTTATTTTTAGTGACCTCTGGAAAACCTTCTACCACATTTCCATGCGCATATACTTTCCCATACTGATCTTTAAAGGCTTTGTCTCTTCCAGATTCTGGCTTTAAGATACGATACGCAATCGGCTTATCTTTTGGTGTAATGGGGCCAGGTTTATAGTAATTATTGATAAAATTAAATAACGACCTGTTATCACCACCATCAGCACTTCTATTCCACCAGTTCCAAATAACATTATTAACAAATCCAAAGTCACCATACATTCCTATGGAAGGATTCCGACTGATATTTGATGCCCATAGGTTACGCATAAAGGTACTGTTTAGACCACCTATTGTACTTCCGAAAGCGTGGTTGTACGCATCCAGTGCTTCAGAAAAAATAGAATTTTGGATGGTAATATTAACAGTAGGTAATTTGAGATTCTTACCTTCACGGTCGTATACATGTCGGTAGATAGACATATTTTCATCCAAACCCCAGCTAGCAGACACGTGGTCGATCATAATATTTCCGACTACGTTGCCACCGACAGCATCATCACGTCTCGTTACATCGGTTTCACCGCGGCGGAAACGTAAAAACCTTAAAATGACATCGTGCGTATCAATCAGAAAAGATTCTCCGGCCACACATACCCCATCACCAGGGGCTGTCTGTCCAGCAATCGTAATATAAGGCGCTCTGACAACAATTGGTTTTTCAAGTTGAATAATACCAGCAACATTAAATACAACGATACGGGAACCACCGGCTTCACAGGCTTCTCTCAACGTTCCGGGACCAGTGTCCGCAAGACTTGTCACGACAAAAACTTTTCCTCCTCGTCCACCAGCCGTATAAGCGCCTCCACCTTCAGCACCAGGAAATGCTTTAATTTGCGCTTGCGGTAAGTCACTCGGTTTTGCAGCCCAAGGGATATAGGGTTTACCTTCTTTCTTAATAACTTGCTGTGCTTCGGCCCAAACTTTTTCTAAGCGTATGATTTCTGCATTTTCCCGTTCTGTAGCCAATTTTTTCAGGGAATCTGGAACAACCGGATATTGACCCAATGCCGCTATGGGGCTTATTAACCCCAATAGCAACACAGTATTTCGGTTCATTAATGATGTCATAGCTTTATTTAGTAGCTAATTTATTCAGATAGATTTCGATATTCGCATAACCTGATGCTGTAATCTTCGCTGAATCACTCGGATCATTTGGGTTCAATCCCATTTCTTTTTCTACCGCATCTGGAATACCATCATTGTCCGAATCCTTATATGGTGTACCTTTGTAGACGGGATAACCGCCTACTTGGGAAATATCCGTAATAATGCCAATCTTATAGGAGTCTTTTGGTAATCGTCTATGCTCAAAATCTTTTTCAGGCAGCTTCACGTTGCTTAATAACTTCACCGGTTTACCATTTTTCACATCACCTATAACACGTGTATCGACAGGATCTCTTTTTGGTAAGGTCGCACCTGCGTGATCAAGTACATAACCATAGGTCTCCTGCGCAGTCATTACAGGGAAACTAGCATGTGGGAATGGTTCCTTAACGCTCATTGCAGCGAAATAAGGCTGAGCTTCAGCATAAGTCATCGCATCCCCTTTTTTATTTTCCAGTTGCACACCACCATCCCAGTTGTTAGCCGTTACTTTCTCGTTTCCTTCAACAATATTACCTTTGACATGCGCCCGGCCGAATACCACATAAGGCAATTTACTTCTACCCGATTCAGGTTTCAAGATGCGGTAACTTACAGGCTGATTTAAAGGTGTCGCTGGTCCTGGTTTAAAGTAATTGTTGACAATATTGTATGTCGCTTGGTAATCACCACCATCAATTGAGCGGTGCACCCAATTGTACACAACATTATTGTAGAAATTGAACAGACCATTCCAACCAATAGATGGGTTACGAGCCGCATTATTTGCCCAAAGATTGCGCATGAATGTGCAATTCTCACCACCTAAAGTACTACCAAATGCATGGTTCCATGTATCTAATGCTTCAGAGAAAATAGAATTTTGGATGGTAATATTTACAGTACCACGTTTTTCTTCTGCTTTTCCAGTACTATCATTATACATGTGGCGGTACATGGACATATTTTCGTCCAAGCCCCAGCTTGCTGAAACGTGGTCGATCATAATATTTCCGACAGGATTACCACCGATAGCGTCATCCCGACGGCCAACGTAAGTTTCGCCCCGTCTAAATCTCATATGTCGGATCAAGACATCGTGTGTATTGATCCAAACAGATTCACCGGCCACACAGACACCATCACCTGGGGCAGATTGTCCGGCGATAGTCACATACGGCGCACGAATAATCAATGGCGTTTTTAGGCGGATGATACCAGAAACGTTAAATACGATAATGCGAGGACCACCTTTTTCACAGGCCTCCCGCAATGAACCAGGACCATTATCTTCTAAGCTAGTCACCACATATACCTGACCGCCACGACCACCAAAAGTAAATTTACCACCACCTTCCGCTTCCGGGAAAGCCAAAATCTTAGCTTGTGGAAGATCATCAGGCCGCCCCGCCCAAGGAATATAAGGTTTACCCAGCTTTGCATATTCTTCTATGACAGGTAAAGCTTTTTGCCACGCTTCGTCAGATTGCTCATATGCTTTTTTCATTAGGTCATCTGTAGACTTCTTAACGTCTTCTGGTATTTTGGGATATTGACAAAAGGCAATGCATGTGAAAAGGCTCAACAATGCTGTCAGCGTTATTTTATGTAACATGTTTATCTAGTTAGTAGGATTTATAATTTCTATTTCAAATATATGTCAACTGTACATTTATTAAAAGCAATGTATGTCACAATACGCATACATTGCTTTGATATTCTGTACGTGGGAAACTATTTTAAAGGATCGAAAGATCCGGAACCATTCATGCTATCCCAACCCAAAGTTTGCTGTAAATAGGGAGAGGTAGACAAAATTGTCTGATTGAGTCCGAAGAAGTAATATTGTGGATACCAGGAGAAAGTCCATGATCCATTTGTGGGATCCAAATCGTCTTTTTCTGCAATATTAAAGTAATTGTCGTATAAATAATCCAAATATTCATCTTGATTCGTGATTCCAGAAGGATACGAAGAGGGCTGACGCTCTATTACCGGCACGCCGCTTTTACTGTCCCTTAATAGCGGATCTAGATCACCAACGTATTCCGCACCACTATTTTTTACAGTAATAAATAAGCCTGTACGCCTTGTTCCATTCAATGGTTTCACTCCGATTCTTTGCGCAGTAGGAGAGTCTGCCTCGAAAAGCTTCCATCTCCTTAAATCGTAGAATCGTTTTCCCTCGTAAGCGAACTCTAATCTACGCTCATTAATCACAGCCCCAAATAACTTATTTCTATTTCCTATTGCAGCGCTTAAACCATAAGATCCATCCTTATTTTCAAGCCCAGCACGTTTACGAATCTCAATAATTCCCGCAAGTCCTTCTGTTAATTTATCTGAACCAATAGCCGATTCAGCTAAATTCAATATCACTTCCGCAAAGCGTAATTCAATAAAATCAGTTCCACTTTGTTGGAACCCTGCTCCGCCATTCGATATTCCAGAAGCTTTTGGATCAGAACCCTTTTTCAAATATATACCGCTGGCATTGGCACCTTGGGTTTCTGTAGACACATACGCTCCCTTTTTATTTTTCCAATAATAAGTCCACTGGCGATATTCGCTACCACTCGCATATGGGAAAAGCGCACCGTTAAATACAAATGTCTTTGAAAATCGTGGATCCCTATTTTTATAGAACTTTCGTTTATCATAACTATAAGTAGATGATGGATCATCTATACTTTTCCCGTCTAACATTGGAAATGCATCCAGCATTTGTTTAGTAGGGGAAATAGACCCAGAACCAGAGAGTGCACGAGGTCTAACCACTTGTTCCCATCCATTATTTTTAACAGCCCCGCTTGTTGAGGTTAGATTATTAAATCCATAGACTATTACCGCTTCCGAATTTGCACTGCCTTCAGTCAAAAACATGTCAGCCCAAGATTTGCCATTTGCTGTACCACCATTCTGAAACAAACCAAAGCCATTTTGCTCCAGCAAGTTTTTCGCCTCCAAATTGGCAGTATATGCAGCTTGCCACCTCTCACGAGAATCGTTTGGATTAAATTGCGGACTAGCATAGGTTAACAAAACGCGTCCTTTTAATGCTGCTGCTGCCCCACTTGTGATACGGCCCCAATTTGCGGCATCCCATTTTCCTGGCAAAAGACTCTTTGCCAGATCTAAATCCTTTACAATTTGAGCAACGCATTCCGCAGTGCTGCTCCTTTGAACAGAATTCTCTTCATTATTTCCGACAACGGGTGTCTGTGAACTTAACACTAAAGGCACACCGCCATACATCCGAACCAATTGAAAATATTGAAATGCGCGCCAAAAATATAGTTGACCTTTCATTTGGTTTCGCGTTGCCTCGTCAACTCCTCCTTGATCGATTTTTTCTAAAAAAACATTGATCTCCTTCATTCTGGTCCACACGTTATTTCCTACGCTTGCTGACATTCGTTGACCAAAATATTTATTAGCATGATTATTAATGTAAGAGATCGTATTCCATTTTTTGTTATAATCCGTTTCCCCCGCCAATTCATCTGTCGTTTGGGTAAATGTATTGCTATACCCTCCATTTTCAGACGCATCTTGCGTCGCCACAAATGTTTGCGCATTATTTGGCGGCAAAAACAAACCGTAAACATAATCTACATACGCACGCGCCAATATGGGATCTTTGAATACATCATCCTCTTTGACAGCAGCTAAGTCCGTTTTCTCCTCTAGAAAATTATCCTTACAAGCTTGATTTGCCAAGAGTAGGCATACTAATGCTATATTGAAAATTGATATTTTTTTCATCTGTATATAATTTTATTCCATCATTCGATGGAGCTGATCATTCAATCAAATTATCTTTAGTTTGTATTGAACAGTTTATTTTCACGTTATAATGTTACATTTACACCAAAAGAATACGTGCGCAAGTTTGGATATGTATCCCAAGCCGCTCCATTACCATCCTTATATTTAAATGGATTATAAATAGTTAATGGATTCATAGCGCTGGCATACACACGAGCATTGGCTACTTTTAGATATTTCACCAGTTTTTCAGGTAATCTATAACCTACATTGAAACTACTCATACGGAGCTGAAATGCTGGAACTGACCAAAAATTAGATACTCTATTATAAATATCAGACCATTGTGGGTTCGGCATTGTACCCGTAGGATTAAGATCTGGATCGTAGATATTTCCCCAAATGACAGGAAGATTGGTATAAACACGCGAAATATCGTTATTCAGTTTATTCCGTTCAGTAATTTCAGCATATCCACCAAAGGTTCCAGTCAATACCGTCTCAGCGCTAAAGCCTTTATAACCCGCTTTAAAAGTCATCCCTAATGCGTAATGGTTTGTATTATTTTTTGCTAATTGTATTTGGTCATTTTCGTTAATGATTCCATCTGGTCCCGCAAATGTACCATCCGCTTGGAGTGCCCCACGGACATCGCGGTAATAAAGCATACCCGGTCTTAGCTTATCAGCGGTCTCTTCAAATACTTGTTTAATATTATATTGACTTACGTAGTTGTCAATATCTTGCTGCGTTTTAAACATTCCTAAATAATCGTATCCCCAAGCACCGTTGTCAGATGGCCCATTCGGACGTGCTTTCCAAGGGTATAGAATATCTATGTCATTAAAATCTCCCAAGATAACCTTATCATTAGACCAAGAAAAACGTGTGCTGATACCATAGTTAACCTCATTAACCTTATCTTGCCAACCTAATTCAAACTCATAGCCAAAGGTATTTTTACGGCCATAATTTTCCGCCGCTACAGATCCCCCAACTGAAACAGGAATATTCCCTGTTCTTATTACCAGAAGATCATAACCTTTGTTGTAGTAGCCATCGATTGTTGCGGATAATCGACTATCTAGAAACCGCGCATCAATTCCAATATTATTTTTATATTCATTGGCCCAAGTCGCATTTCTATTCGGGGATTTTTCCATTTTTAAGCCAGTACTCGCATCAATGGAGTTATTATTTTCACCAAAGACACCACCTTTTCCCTGCTGATAAGTGTAACGTTGTAACCATCCCCAGGCAGCAGTCTGGTCATTACCGAGCTTACCATGAGACAAGCGTAACTTCAAATAATTAATCGCATTCGAATGGAAAAAGCTTTCTTCACTGATCACCCAACCTGCAGAAACATTGTAAAAATTTCCCCAGTAATTCTCCGGAGCAAATTTTGTTGACGCATCCGAACGAAACAAAATCTCTCCAAGATATTTATTACCATAACGATAGTTCAAACGTCCCACATAACCTAGTGTTCCTGATTCATAAGCGGCCGTACGCCCGCTCACCGCTCCAAAAGCGGTGTTAAATTGGCCATTCGTTGTTGCCAAAGGATCGTCTTTCCAAACATCTTCTTGTGAACTATTAGCCTCCGCTTTCTCAACAGAAAATAACCCAGAGAAATTATGCTTTTTCCATTGTTTATCATAAGTAGCGGTAAAATTTACCTGATAGTTGCTACCTGCCGCATTCGAAAAATAGACTCTGTTACCATTACTAAAAGTAACTGCTTTAGGATCTGTAGCAAGATCATAGATATGCCCATTGTCGCCTGCTCTTGTAAAGGTATACGTCTGATATTTTGTACCTATTTGTGTACCTCTATCATTTTTTAAATTTCGATTGTAAGATCCGCGTAAGATCAATCCATCAAGCCATGGTGCTCGATATTCCCCATTTAAGTTGATACTGAATTGCCGGGTGTCTGACGTTGCCAGATTACCAAGTTTTTGCAATTCAAAATAGTGATAGGCTGATAGATCTCCTGATGTCCCGGGTAATCGAACGGGCAAACCATTAACATACGACGGCACATAAGGAGAGGCCAACAATAAGTTACGATAATCGTTGTCATCATTCTCACCGCCTATTTTGTTAAAAGTTTTCTGCAAGTTTCCGGTATTTCCAGACACTTGTATCCCTACTTTGAAGTTACTTGCTACTTGAATATCGCTACCTGCCCTAAAGTTCCAACGATCATAGTCGAGCGTGCCTAAATTTCCGTCTTGTTTGCTGTATGCAACATTCGCAAAATAGGTTGCTTTATCAGTTCCCCCCGAAACATTCAAAGAATGTCGGGTCAAATAACTCGATTTCCATGCATCATCCAGCCAGTTGTAGGAATGATTTTTAAAGTAATCCAGCTCATCCTGTGAAAAAAACCATTTATCAAAGCCCGGCTTTGTCGCGTCACTATTGCTTCCATTCGGCCCGTTCATGATATTGAAATACATACCATATTGGTAAGCATCCATCATTTTTGTTCGATAAGCTTCATCGTTAATGGCATATGAACCGTTATAGCTAATCTTTGGCGTGCCTACTTTTCCTCTTTTCGTCGTAACCAAAACAACACCATTTGCCCCTCTAACACCATAAACTGCAGCTGCCCCATCTTTCAAAAAAGATATACTCTCAATTTCAGAAGGATCTAAATTGCCGAACAATGTTGCATCAGGTTGATTCTGTCCATCTACCTGAACCATACCATCAATAACGTATAGAGGATCTGTTGTCCCTCCATCTTTACTTGGCCCCATAGGTTTTCGTATAGTTAAAGACGCTTTCGTGCCAGGTCGAGTATTGCCTCCACTTACACTTAGTCCAGTAACACGACCCGCTAACGCAGCACCCACATTCGTCGAAGGTAAATCTTCAATTTCTTCAGCTTTTATCGCCACAACCGATCCAGTCAAATGTGCTTTTTTTTGTGTGGTATAACCAACTGTCACAACCTCTTCGAGCTCCTGACTTTCAGCCTCCATGCGTATGTTTAACACATTCTGGTTTCCAACTGGTATTTCTAATCTTTTATAGCCAACAAAATTGAGCACCAAAATCTCATTTCCAACTGGCAAATTTAGCCTAAACGTACCATCTGCATCCGTTGAAGTCGCAGTTTTTGATCCTTTAATGGATATCGTTACCCCTGCAAGCGGTTTTCCATTTTGATCAACCACCTTTCCTGTTATATTTTTAAAAAAAAGCAGATTGAGTTCACTTGAATTCGCACCATAAGAGAAGCATGGAACGGCTCCGCCTGTCATTATTCCAATAGCGAGCAGCTTTGCCAACCGAATAGAAGATTTTCTTGGAAATATAAAGTAATTCATAATTTAGGTCCTTGTTTATTGGTTTGTTTTTTTGAGTCTCGCGGCCCAGTTGTCACCTTCCTCCTTCAAATTATAGCCGTGAGACGCTAAATAGTTATTGATTTTGCCTTTGTATTTACCGAACCAAGCGTGTTTTTTTTCCGAAGATTCGGCCTGCATGGCAAAATCTCGAGCTTCATAAAGTAAACTGTCAATCATCTGTACTTCATCTTTTGAAAGACCGGGAATCATATCTTGATAGGCCTTTACGGTGTTCGGATAAACATGATAGGTCATGCCGTTTTTAACCGCTTCAACTTCTGCCGCTGTTAAAACTTGTTTTAACCGGTTTACGAAAGCTTGATTTAAATTGGTAGTTTCCTGAAGCGTCTCCTGTGCGATCTGCTCTTTTAGACTCTTATCCGTATTCTCCTTGATTTTTAAATCGCGAAGCGAATAACAGGCATTCAAAAGATAATATTGATCACGAATAATGTGAACGGCTCTCTCTTGCTTGGCCTGATCTGCTAGTGCTAGTTTAGCTACAATTTTTGCAGACCGATCTGTAATAGTTTTCCAATAGGCGTCTTCTGTTTGACCAAATGTCATAGACACGCTCAAAAATAAAATTGTGAATAATGTAAAACGTTTCATAGGCATGAAATGGTTTATCCCTTTTTTGGTTATTAAATATTAAATAAAGTCCCTTAACTTTATTTCCGTTATAATTGCTCAAAATAAACGTCAAAACGACACAAAATTTTAAGTGCTCAATATAACTGAAAATTTCATCGGCAACCGTCATGTACTATCCTGACCCACTTGCTATTTGACCTCTAGACTATCTACAATAACACCTTTACAGTCAACACCATAGAGTTTAATAAAGTAAGTCCCAGCATTGATCATTGTCTTTGTATCAGTATTGATATAATTCCACTTTCCGGAACGCGTAGGTTCCAACGATACAAGAGTTTTAGACACCAACACCTGCTTATTTTTGTCTAAAACTTCATAGTAAGCTCGACGAACTTCCTTAAATGGATTATGATACTTCACCGATAATGAATACACATCCGCTGCACCGACCTGAAACTCCCAAGCGATATAACTCTCACTAGTATTAAATACCAAACGCTTTTGTCCGGCAAACTCAATTTCGGAAACCCCTTCCCGCCAAAGGGCCTGATAGGCTTTATAGTTTTTGACCTCTTTCAAGTCATACACTGGAAGAAGCCCGCTCTGCTGCTGAAAAACCACAATACCTCCGCCGCGATCAGTTTTCAGCAAAACTTCCTCGCCTGCCTTTAGCACTTTACGGAATACGGCAAAATATTTTCCTGTATTCAATTGCACACTGTCTTTGGTACTTTCAAAATTTTCAGGTTTCTCATTTCCTAGATAGAAAGCAGTGGTAGGTTCTTTAAAACGTAGATGATAGGTGCTATCGCTATCAAGCTCAAAATAATCTGAGCCAAACAAGGATGGAGGCAAGGAAAAAAACGATGTTACGCTAGCGCCATCCTTTTTCAATACACTGCCTATATCCAGCCAACTATGGAGTTTTATATGCTGACGCGCTAAATCTAGATTATAATGATCTTGACCGCTTGATTCTAAAACTAGGTGAATATGCTCCTTTGTGGCGATGGAAATCGCTTGTAACACTGCTTGTCCAGCATAAACACGTGGGAAATTGATAACGATCTTTCCGTCAGCAACCCTCACAGTATACCTTTTTCTGACTGCACGCTGGAACCCTGCTTCTTTATAAATATCAAACTTATGTTCTACAATTTGACCATTAATAGCAATGTCAAAAATACGATCTCCTTTTCCGGATGAAAACTTCCCATACCAGGGCTCGGCAAAATAGAGTTCGACGAAGTAATCTCCATTAGTTACGTCAAATTGATAGCCCAACTTATCCAGCCCATAGCGGAAGCTCTGAAAAAGAGGCCAGTCTCCAGTTCCTTTAATTGGATCAAAAATAACGCGTTGACTGGCAAAATAAGTGTTCATCCCTTCAAAACTATCTGCCCAAGATTTACTGCCCCAGCCCAATTTAGACCGATACGGTTGGTCAGCTTTCCATTCTGCCCCGTATTCATCTGTATAATTATCGCCACCGCAATTCACACGGTAGAGATAATGATATCCAAGATCTGGTTTTAGAATTTTGGATGAGCCTACGGAAAAGTCTCGAAAATGTGGACTTTCGGGAAAATTATGTAGTATAACGGTGTCACGGCTAACGATCTTTCCTCCTATTCGTCCCTCGGCGTACAATATATTATACCTCACCTCAACACCATCAAATTCAATATGCTTTCCAAAACCAGGATGTTGCTTTTTTCCAAGTGACAGGGATCCTATATCATTGAAAAGTTCGACTTCCTCACAATTCGAAAAAATACGAATGTTGTCTTTCACTCCAGGGGCCAACCACCGATTTGGCCAAGAATGCATGGCGATATAAACCATTGGATGCTTCTTTTTACCATAATGCGACAGATACATGTAATAAGCGTCCGTAGGTTCTCCCCATGGGGTTAATAAACCTTTATAATTAACCGGTCCAATCCTGTCAATATCACGATTTCCTTCTCCCCCCTGAATACGCCCCGGATTATCATGTGAGTTCCAAAGCCATAGATAATGACCAATCGCTTTGGTTTTAACAGAGTCTGCTAAACGAACTTTTGTTTGTAGTATATCAACAAAGCGCTCTTCGTTGTAGTTATTTTCGTTAGGAAGATAGGGTGGTTCGGCATGTAAGCCCAAGCTCCTCCAAGCGCCGTACTCTCCTACAAGCTGCTGCTTTTTAAGATCCTCTCCATAGGTATTTTGATTTCCCCCGTAAGTGCCTGTCCAATTTTGCGGAACATCCCAATCGGTACCACTACCGCCATTGCAGGTAGTCACCAGCCGTTGTATAGACGCCGTAGGATCTAATTTCCGAATTAGTGCTGTACATTCCCGTGCAAAATCTTCCGGTAGTGTGCTCTCATTTTCAAGGCCCCACAAAATTACTGAAGGGCTATTTCTACGTTCTCGCACCCATTCTGTTAACAATTTTTTGAAATTTTCTCGAAATGCCGGTGTGTCAAACCAGATATGGGCGGCAAGCTGTGTCCACAATAAAATACCATGACGATCCCATGCGTGTTGATATCGCAGGTTATGGGGTTGATGTGCATCACGAAATGAATTGAATCCGAGCGTTCTAATTTGTCTAATCCGGGCATCAATCTCCTCCTCATCAAAGGCATGTGATTGTCCCAATTTATGTTCATACTCCGCAATGCCATTAATAAATATGGGCTTTCCATTAACCAAGAGACTTTCGCCAGAGGGCTTTAAACCTTTTGACCAGCGAACAGACCGAATTCCGTAAGGTGTTTCTATTTCGTCGACGATCTTCCGACCTATCTTGATCTGCATTTTTATGCGATATAGGTAGGGTGAATCCACAGACCATAATTGTGGATTGGCCAAAACCAGATCTTTCAGCCGAATTTCCTTTGTTGTGTTTACTTTTATCTGATCTTTCAATGTAGATTGAAGAATTGATATCCCTTTTTGATCCAACACTTCGGTTACAATCTCCACATCTTTATTTCTCTGACTTTTATTACTCACTTCTACAACTTGATGTACGATCGCTTTTCGATGATCGGCAGTCTCATCGTTCCAGTAATGCTCGCCAAAAGGCGTAATAGAGACTTCATTTTTAATTAACAAACTCACAGGTCGAAAAACTCCCATAGGCTGTGATCCTTCTGAAAATCCACGCTCAGTAGAACATCCGCCATCCACCCAAGGAAGATCCATGATATGAGCTGGATGGTCTGCCCGAACAGCTAGCAAATTAGGACTCCCGTCCAACTTAATCGCATCAGTAACATCCAATGTAAATGTGGTTCTTCCACCCGCGTGATATCCTACCCGAACACCATTTAACCAAACTGTAGCATAGGAACCTACTCCCTCGAAGAATAAATAGAACCTATTCTTTTTTCTTTGCTGTTTGAGCGAGAAATTTTTCCGATACCAGGAGTAACCATGTAAATTGCCATGTAACAATCTACGATAACCTTCGTAGCTATCCCAATTATGAGGAACATCGACTTTCCGCCAGTTATCGTCTGTCTTAAAAGAAGCCTGGTGAAATCCATTATATCTCGCGGAATCTTTTTGATCCATTATCGTCATCCAGTCAGCATCCAATGTTACTTTTTTACGAACGTTCTGACCAAAAGAAAATAGCCCAAACACTGAGATACATATACAGCAAAAGAGTCTTCTTATCAACATCAACCTGTTCTTCATTATTTCTTTAAAATCAATTCCCTACCAAAAGCATAAGATTTGCCTTTCTTTGTTTGAATCTTTACTTCATGGTTCTGATAACGCAAATGGAGGTCTTCTCCTGAAAGTGATTCAACGGTAACCCCTAACAACTGACTGTCTTTCCATTCCATATTGATCTGAAATGCGCCTCGCGCTTTAATTCCCTTCACTTTTCCGGTGCCGATTTCAGTAGGCAGTGCAGGTAATAGCTCAATCCCATCGACATGGCTCTGAAGTAACATCTCCACAATTCCCGATGCCCCACCAAAATTTCCATCGATTTGAAACGGTGGATGGGCATCAAATAGGTTTGGATAAGAACCACCTCCATTATCCGCCGGCCGCAATAGCATTTTTACCATGCGATAAGCATGCTGCGCGTCTTTTAATCTAGCCCAAAAATTAATTTTCCATGCTAAGCTCCAACCTGTCCCTTCATCTCCCCGTAACACCAACGAGCGCTTTGCAGCTTCAACCAGCTGTGGTGTACCCATCAGATTGATTTCATTTCCCGGGAATAAACCCCACAAATGGGATACATGTCGATGTTTATTTTGCGGATCGTCCATATCTGCCAACCACTCCTGCAGTTGTCCATATTGCCCGATTTGGTTAGGTGCAATCTGATTCTGCATGTCGCTAATCGAATCCCGTAAAAGACTATCGCTATCCAGTATCTTGGAGCTTCGGTTGAAAATATCAAATAAGGAGCGAATAATCTGATGATCCATGGTAGGTCCCTTAACCAAACCTCCATTCTCGGGGGAGTTTGAAGGCGAGCTGACCAACCATCCCGTTACTTTGTCCTTGACAAGAAAATCCTTAAAAAATAAGGTAGCATCCTTAATAATTGGATAATATTCTTTTAAAAAGTGTAAATCTTGTGTGTAAAGATAATGTTCCCAAAGATGTCGCACCAACCAAGCTCCACCTGTGGGCCATATACCATGGTTGGAATTATTAATGGGAGCTGTACCCCGCCATATGTCTGTATTATGATGTAAAACCCACCCCCGAGCGGCGTAATATTCTTTGGCCGTTTCTGCACCCGCTACGTGAAGGTCTCGAATCATCTGAAATAAGGGTTGCTGCAGCTCAGAAAGACTCAATGCTTCCGTCGGCCAGTAGTTCATCTCCAGATTGATGTTGGTTGTATATTTGCTCCCCCATGATGGCTCTAAGGATGAATTCCAAATGCCCTGAAGATTCATAGGTTGGCTACCTGGTCGAGAAGCAGCAATTTGAAGATAGCGGGCGTATTGCACATAAAGCGCGAGCAGTCCAGGATCATCCAGCATTACCGCCCTTTTTAATCTTCTATCTGTTGGAATAGTATCGAGCTGGCTACTATCGCCAAGTTCTATTGCAAAACGATAGTACAAATTCTGGTAATCTTTTTGATGAATTTGATACAATTTATCAAAGTCCGACTTCCATAAATTTTTGGATCTATCTAATGCACTAGCAGCATACTGGTCGTTCAGTTCTCGATAAGATCTAAAATTGGTTGATGCAGTTAGATAAATCTGGACCTCATCGACCTGTTTTACAACAAGATAATTACCCTCATAAAATACCCGACCACCTTTCAATTTGAGCTTGACAAAGGCTGTCCCTCGCATCGAACCATTTTTGACCCATACTTCCATGCCGATGGATGAGTCCATCATGTGATCAAGTTTGGCACGCTGGTGTTTGGTCTTTAGAGCAAGTCTAAAACTAACTTTTTTCTTCTGATCAGCCTGCAGTCGTACACCGATAAAATTGTTAGGCTGGCTCGCAAAATAGGTTCTTGTGTATTGTACTCCCTTGAAAACATAATTAACCCGGACTTCTCCTTTATTCAAATCAAGCACGCGATTATAGCGTTCGGCCCCTTTGTGATCGAATTTTAAATTTAATGAACCAAAAGGCTGATAGGATGCCTGATAACTGCCTATTTTGGGACTGTTTGAATCTTGAATAAAGTATTTCCACGCTCCATTTAGGGAGATTAGTTTTCCGGTGGAACTTTTTAATCCTATTGACTGATTTGTATCCTTATATCCAGCTACACCTCCTTTTCCTTCTAAATTGATTACCTGAATTGCAATACTATTCCTCCCTTCTTTCAGTAGCTCTTTAGGTATTTGATACAATCTTCTGGTATCATCTCCCACCGACTGACCCACGAGCTTACCATTAATATAGGTGTAATCGTTAGTTCGGATTTTATTTAAATCCAACGACCAGAGCTCTGACAGCTGATTTTTCGAAAGGTGAAATTCATAACGAAACCAAACGGCACCATCCAAACCCTCCAGCCCCTGATTCTCCCAACCTTCATAATGCGGCACCGCTATACTTGGCCATTTACTATCATCAAAAACGAACGCAAAAGGCCCATGCTTTTGCTCGCGAATGCGTCCAATCTCTTTTAGCCAAGCACTAGGATCTTCCGATTCACTTTTAAGCCCCATAAATTCCCGCATCGCTAAAGATTCCGCACCTCTCTGTTGTCCTTGATCAAGTAACTCCCGTATATTTTGAAGATACTTTGATGCGCCTTTTTTATTGTAATTTCGTGGTCCATCTGTCCATAATGTCTCTTCATTAAACTGCAATTCTTCCTCCTCGACTCCCCCATAAACCATGGCTCCGATTCGACCATTGCCAATAGGTAACGCCTCCTCCCACTGTTTGGCAGGATGATCAAACCACACACGTGTTTGTGCAAAAGCGGAGCCCAAGGGCCATATCGACAAAAAGGACAATAAAATATACAGATACAAACGCATTATTTAGCTTCCAAAGGGTTTACATTTGACGTTAACTGACCATTTTTATAATTACCACGGAGTATTTGTTTTACACGAGCTAGATTATTACCGTGAACATAGATAGCTTCATTTGCTGGTCCGACTAAATCCAAAAAGAGTGCTGTACCTAACAATGGAAAGCAACTCTGCACATTCACTGATTTACAATTTTCAAGCTCAATAAGCGATCTTTCAGCCACCGGTGTGGTGTTTTTTATATTCAATAGATTCAGTTCTTTACCGTTGTTGACGGATAATAGCGCACCTTTTGTGATCGCGACGTTGACATTAGTCAATGTCAATCCATTCACATTGAGCGCTGAAAAACCTGTGGTTCCCTGCATGTTAATCTCCGAAAACACGACATTTTCAATTGGCATTTCTGCTAAGCCTCGCATATACCCAATGCGATTTGTTGTACCAGATAAATTGTTGATAAAGATGTTCCTGAATTTAGGCGTACGTTCACTAACAGGCCCAGGTTCACTTTTAGCATATTCCATATCGAGTACAATAGCCTGATCTCGAATATCACGCATGACAATATTGGAGACTTGAATATTTTCTACAATCCCACCTCTACCTCTTGCGGTTTTTAAACGTATACCACGATCTGTTCCGTCGAAAATACAATTGGAAATAACAATATTTTTCACGCCACCTGACATTTCACTCCCAATAACTACCCCACCATGTCCGCGAAGCATCGTACAGTTTGTAATGGTATAATTCTCTGCAGGGATATTGATTTTCCTTCCCGAACGATCCTTTCCGGATTTTATGGTAATGCAATCGTCCCCTACACTAATGTGACAATTGGCGATGCGAACATTGGAGCAAGATTCTGGATTGATACCATCTGTATTAGGCGAAGGAGGGTTATCTATTGTAACGCCTTCCACGGTAACGTTATCACAATATTGTGGATTAATTGTCCAAAACGGCGAATTTTGAATTTTAATATCTCTGATCTGTACATTTTTACAGTTTAAGAACTGTATAAACGGCGGGCGTAAAAATCCTCTCTCAATCCATCCCGGAAGGTCCGGAGCCAAAACATCTTTATTGAGGCGCTTAAACTCTTTTTGCCATTTGCTATCTTCTGTCTGCTTCTTAACTTCAACCTCCGAATAGCCCCACCATTTTTTACCGTGTCCGTCAATGAGCCCGCGTCCTTGGATACTGATATTCTCTAGATTATTACCGTAAAATAATGGCGAAAAGTTTGTAACAGCAGTTCCTTCCCAACGAGATTCAACCATAGGTAAATACTCATCAAAATTATCGCTAAAATGTAACTCCGCTCCAGCATCGATATAAATCGTAATATTACTTTTAAGATGAATGGGGCCAGTGACGTATTTCCCCGCTGGGAAATAAATCGTACCCCCGCCTCTATTGGACGCTGCTGTAATAGCTTTTTTGATAGCCAATGTATTACTTCCGGTGCTGTCCTTCCGACCACCAAAATCCATGACGTTGAGCCAAGTTTGTGCCTGCAAACCCAACATGAATAAACAGAGTAATACAGTTATTATTCCATGACGATAGCTCTTTATGATCATATTATTTTAAGTTAATCTTACAATTTTTTAAATCCTTTTGTTGCATTGACTTTACGCCGTCCACATAAATGGTCAGCCCCTTACCTTTATGATATTTCTCGCCAGTGACATCCCAGTAAATAGCAATGTTCTTATTGTGATACGTTAACTGGGTGAGTGAAAAGTAGTCCCAATGATCTTTCGAAACCAACGGTTTTATCTCAAGAATAGGATTAGTCTGTGGTTTTATTCCAATTAGATCCTGAATAATGACATCCGCAAAGGTAGAATGGTTATAAAACTTACTTCTCGGATGATCTCCCTTCAACCATTCGCCAGTTTTCTCATCTTGATATTCACCGATGTAGGGTTTACCATTCATCACATGGGATTTGGCATATTTATGGATCTGCTCGTATAAATCGTTTGCATCAACTGCTTTATTCCTTTTATAATCGCTTAAATAATTAGCCATCCCCCTGATGGTCTGTGAACTTGTAAAAGGCCAAATTGCACCATCCCATTCACAGCTATGTCCAGTTCCACGGGTTCGAAATGTCGGTTCACGCCGCTCAGCCGTAGTTGTTCCCCAAGCTGCATTAAATCCTGCGGTATCAGGTAGCTGCAGCCAAGCTTTTCCATAAGCTGTTCTATCCGGAGGTAAATGGAAATACCATGGGATAAAACCGATTGCTTCCCGCGTGGGGTGTAGCCCCCCTTTTTCCATCTTTGTTTTAAAAAACTGATCTTCGTTGTCCCACAGGGAATCCAATACCAATTGGCGTAAAGTCTGTGCATAGGACTTGTATTTTCTCTCTAATTTTGGATTAGACACCAATTTGGCAATTTTCGCAATCGCTACAGCGTTTCCATACATATAGCTATTGATTGACGGACGCATATTGTGAACCTTACGTCCACCCGACACCGACTCTTCCATACCATCTTGGACGTCAAATTGCCAAAAGAGCCCATTTTTAGTCTTTCTTTCTTTTTCCCACTTTTCAAAATCCAAATCCAAATCCAATAGACGGTCTTGTAGATATTGATTATCAGGATTAACTTTACAATAAGCTAATAAGGCATCAGGTAGCCACGAGCTGAATTGATGAAATCTTGGCTTCGATTGATTCTTGTCTGCATGATAAAGCCAAAAGTCGACGTATTCTTTTAGAAATGCATTGTCACGAATCCACCTTCCTTCATACAAATGGTGTCCGAGCGCACAACTGATTGAATTGTATTTTCCAGCATGCTTTACTGGCTCAATAAATTCGGTCACCAAGGTGCCTTCCGGACTAGATTTGATATGTTTTCGGTAAGACCACCATCGAAAATAATAAGTTTGCTCGATGTCCTTATCCGGACATTCAAACAAAGGAATATTAGCCATCATCCAGTCATAGGCATCCTTATTCGAAATATTATTGATTACTGCTTCGTTATCATTTTTGTTAAACTCTTGAACATAGCTATGAACTTTATCTTCTAATTTTTGCTGTGCCTTTACATACGATAGCGCAAAAAAAAGAAGCGCAAGAATAGATTTTATAATTTTCATTCCTTATTTAATATCAAAAAAGTTGAAGTAGATGTATGGTATTCTCGTAATATACCCACTTCGTTTAAGTTATTTATCCTGTACTATCCTGAAGGACATGGTTGTATTTACAATTTGGTTCCACGATAATAGCCAAACAAGTCGTCAAGATCATCTCCTTGATTGTCCACGTCTGCATTATATGAATTAGAGAGTTCCTCATGATCCACTATACCCAAAATAAGCACCTCTCCCTTTGGAATCTTCAGCTCATTGACCCCTGGAGGAAAGGAATAGGTATGAATATCGACCATGGGCATGTATTGTATGCGTATTGCATTACGCATCCTTGCCTCTGCTTGACCAAAATCGTTTGCACTTGCATCAATTTCCAGTATAGGTTTAGGCGCAAAAACCTTGTCATCACTATTAAAATAACCAATCAATATCTTCACTGCTTTATTATTCTTAAAGCGAAGATGTGTTCCCTGAAGCTTTTGCTTTTCGGCATTAATCTGTAGTGCTTGCAGTCCTTCCAATTCATGGGCCATATGGGTAACCACTAACTCCTGATCTGCATACAATTTTGCGCCCTTTTTCAATGGAATAAGTTGCTGATGATCCAAAAACGTAACCTCTTCTGACTTCAATACCGCTTTGGTATGTGTATAGACACCCGAAATTGTGGCTAAAGAATCTATCGCATGTTTAAAATTATTCAACTCCGCTTCAAATACAGGAAGCATCTCTTTCCAGTGAACGAACGAAGCATCAGCTCCACGCATAGGTATCTTACGTTGTTTAGTCTGCATGCTATTTGCATATAGATAGGCCTGATTTGTGATCTGCGTAAGTTTTCGATATTCCGTCACACTTTGCTCCAAATCTGGCAGCGCTTTCCGAAGCGCGCCAAGATCATGGGAATACTTGTATTGAAGTAGCTGAATAGCTGCCTTAACCTTATAGCTATAATGATTGGCCAACAATTGATGAATCCGTATATCAGTAAGCCAGCGATTAAATTCTGCAACATTTTTCATTGGTTTTCCTAACCCCTTAATCAGCGCGGCTGCACGATCTCCATGTTTCAAAATTTCTTCCGACACTTGGAGAGGTGTCTCCCCAACATGGCCTTCCTTGTGGTAATCTCTCTCGACATAATCAATTATCATTTCTCCTTCCGGAGCTTCAGATTCATAAAGAAGAGTAAACAGACCATAACGATAAGGATTTATCAATTGCGTCATCAGCATTCCGAGTGAAGATGTCTGTCTATTACCATCTGTAATACCAAATCGCCTAAGTATTTTGGGCGATATCTCACCAATTTCTTCGATAGCCAATAGTAAATTCAGTGCATCCTTCTCGGGAATGCCATAATATCGGGAAAGTTCATTCGACCAATAAGATTGCTCTTGTGACAAACCTCGATTTTCATTCCAAGCATATCGTGACCATGCCTTGTACCACATCCAGTCGCGATCTACCTGAAGCAATCTATTATTTACCTTGTCTGCTGCATATGGCCAGTCCCAGTAAGATGCCTGGGGGTAAATATGAATACCGTTTGAATGATGAACTTCGTGCATGGCTTTGACCGATTTTTGGATAAAATCAGGTGAGCCATATCTAAATGGTTCCAAGTTGGCTAAAATATGAACATTCTGAATATGAACAGTACCAATGGCACTTAAAGAGCGATGTAACTCGGCCCACTTCCCTCTTGGCGTATAGGTGGTCAGCGCCTCACCATTATATTTAGCCATAGTATAGAGGTTTTTATAAATTGGTAATGCAGCTTTCATAACAGCTGGTGCATCAGTATCGTGGGCTCTTAAAATAATCGGTGGCTCATCATGAGTACCTGATGCATGTAATCCGTCCTGTACTCCCGGGATGATGGTATTGGTAAACCAGTTAATATCATCTTGACCGACTCCCTCCATTGCCTCGCCCAACGTGATCAGTAATCCGACGTTTGGATACTTAGCCACAAAAGCAGCAATACTTTTGCGTGTGTAATCGGAAATTAGCGGTGTAATAGCGCGATTGCGTTCTTGAGTTTTTAACCCATGACGATCGGCAAAAGGCTTCGGAATGATGATGTTATAAAACATCTGTATAATCCAAATCCCCCTTTTGTTAGCTTCTTTTGTCAAAAAGGTATAGATCTCCTCGTTTTTATCAAGTGTTGCCTCATCAACTTCCAGCGCATAAGAATAATCTTTTAATTTCACCAATGAAGAAAAAGGGTGCCCATTCCATAAATACAAAGCATTATACCTGTTTGCAACCATCATATCCAAATACTTCGACCACAATTTTTTATCATAAAACCATGGAAAAGATTCAGGTGTATAAGGATATTCGTAAATATCATGCCCAGGCAAATACGCAGTTTTTTGAAGGCCAATGCTTGTGCCGCGCATAACCATTTTTGGCCCATCGGCTAAAAAGAATGGCTCAGCGTTCAGCCAATGCCTGTCTGCCAACAACGCCATACAGCCATATAACACCCCGGACTCATCTGTACCAATCAAAGTGATCGGATCTTTTTTGCTCTTTCGAAATAGAACAAAATGTTCTTTTTCGATCAATTTACTCCTGATTGAGTCTGGTAAAGATTTCCTTTGTACTGCCGTACTTACCTCAATATCGAGATGGTCGGTAACAATTGATTTCATCAATTCTTTTTGTAACAGATCAACTGCATATTGAAATCGTTCTTGATTTACAATCCCTTCCATCGTGTAACGAACGGTACTCCTTTTATTTCCAGCATAAAGTTCAGCAAGTATTGAAAAGACACAAAGTAACAAGCATAATAGTCTTTTGCACATAATTGGTTATTTATAATTCACTAATAAATGTTAATTTTACATATAAAATTTCAAACATTAAAATTCGTATCTCGTTTTTTACAAAAGAGATGCTTTACAAAAGCAGATTTGTCTATTATTAACTAGAATATTTTAGTATTTTAGAGCATACTCAACACTAATTCATTGAAAAAATATTTGCTATTTCTAGATACAGAAACGTCTGGCCTACCGAAAAAATGGAATAAAAGGTACACAGAAAGCGATAATTGGCCACATGTACTGCAATTGGCCTGGATCATTTTTGACGAAGCCCAAAATGAGATCAAACGGAGCAATAAATATATCTACGAACCACTTATTCCAATCAGTCCGGCATCAGAGCAGATCCATGGGTTGACGCCCCCATTCTTAAGGCAATATGGTGAGAAGAAAAAAGATGTGTTGCGCAAGCTCAGTCATGACATCAAAAAATATAAACCACAGCTTGTTGGACATTTCCTTTCCTTTGATTTACAAGTATTATCTGCGGAATTCTACCGATCGAACCTTGCGCTTCCATTTGGTGAAATAGATTATTTTTGTACACTTTTACATAGCAAAAGGTATGTTAGAAATCCAAATATGGTACATCTTCCACTGTCGCTGTTACATGAATCCCTATTCTTGTCTCCACCGGAACATTTACACGATGCCGAAAAGGACGCTGAGATAACAGCTAAATGCTACTTTGAAATGATTCAACGAAACGACCTAACTCATCAAGATATCCTTAACCAACAAATAGAATTTCATAACATCTTTTAATTTTTTCCTAATGAAAAATTCCGAGGTTATCCTTTCTACACTAAAATCTACCCCTCCATTTCAGGCGCTGCCCGAATCCCTGCAGCTCAGTATTGTTAATCTATTCAATGAGTACCGCTTCTCCAAAGACACACTTGTTTATCGCCAAAGCATTACGGACATGGATGGAGTAGACTTAATCTATGAAGGTGAATATGAAACATTTTTCTTGGACGATTTAGACAACAAAAGATTAATAGAAATTCACCATAAGCCCTATTGTTTTGGCGGAATATCCGTCCTTTTAAATAGAACAAAAGCATTAAAATCCGTAATTGCAAAAAAAGGTACAATTATCTATCGGTTGCCTAGGAAAAACTTTATCGAGCTTTGTAACGCTAATGAAGAATTTTTTCATTTTTTCACTAATTCTTTTGGAAGAAGAATGTTGGATGAAGAATTTTCCCATTTTGTCAAATCTCCAGCTTCCTTTGAAGAAAGCTATTTTGCTGCAGATCAATTATACTCAAGAAAGATCGAACACATCACCTACAAAGATATTGTTGCTTGCTCCCCGCAAACACCCATCTATGAAGTTGCGAAGACCATGGCCAACCAAAAGGTGAGCTGCCTGTTCATAAAAGATGAAAACAGCATTATTGGTTATGTAACCGATATGACCTTGCGTGATAATGTAGTTGCTCAACAGGTGCCGGTCGACCACGAAATTATGGAAGCCATGGACAACCCCATTGTTAGCATTTCAGATCAATCTTATCTTTATGAAGCCGTATTAAAAATGTTCCGGACAAAATCAAGATACTTGCTCGTAGAAAAAGACGGGAACTATGTTGGCTTCCTAAGTCGTAATCGTTTGTTGAGCGAACAAGGCCAATCTCCACTTGTATTTATACAATCGGTAAAATTAGCAGAGACTTTGGATGAATTGCGTGAGAAATGGAACAACGTTCCGGAGATTATCCATCAATTGCTTGGCAGAGGCGTAAATGCTGAAATTGCCAATCAGGTAATCACAACGGTAGCAGACAGTATTGCACTCAAAGTCATCGAAAAAGTCATTGGAGAAATGGGCGAACCACCTGCTAAATTTGTCTTTATGGTGACTGGCAGTGAAGGGAGAAAAGAGCAAACATTAATGACGGATCAGGATAATGCCATTATCTATGAAGATAAGGCAAACGAACAACGTGAACTCGTCCGGGAATATTTTTTAAATTTTGCTACCAAAGTGTCAGATCATCTAAATACAATAGGTTTTAGCTACTGTACGGGCGGATATATGGCCAGCAATCCCGAATGGACACACTCCCTATCCCATTGGAAAAACAACTACAAAAAATGGATTGAAGAAAGTATCCCTGAGAACGCGATTAAGTTTTCAACTTTTTTCGACTGTAGACGCTTGTATGGCGATCAGGATATTATCAATCAGCTTAAAGATTTTCTTAATGTTGAATTACAGCGGCCAAATGATCGCTTTTTTACCTTTATAGCAAAAAATGCTCTTCAATATGAGCCACCGCTAACGTTTTTTAAAGCGATAAAAACCCAAACTATAGGATCATCCGAAGTATTTAATATAAAGAAAGCGATGACGCCTATTGTTGACTTGGTCCGCGTATACGCTCTTAAAAACCGAATTTATGAAGAAAACACTGGTGGAAGGCTCAAACAACTATTAGAATTAGGAATATTCACGCAAGAACAATATGAAGAATTGCATCAATCCTATTATTATCTGATGTCGATTCGACTGAAAAATCAAGCAAATCAGATTAGAATAGCCAAACTAAGTCCAAACAATTATGTACCGATGGACAGCCTGACAAATATCGAAAAAGCAACCATCAAAGAGATATTTAAAACGATCACCAACTTTCAGTTGGGAATCAAAGTTAAATTCACCAGCAACCTCTTCGGTTAACAGGACGAATTAACAGCAAACTGCTAAATAATCTCTTTCGGAAGGTTCAATTTTATATCCCTATACCCCTAAGGAAAACAAGAAAGCCATCAGTAAACTGATGGCTTTCTTATCGCATCTATCGACAGATTCGGTAGCTTCATTTATCAACGATTGATTAGAGGGTTTTGCTGCCTATTTCGTAGACAGTCTAATCAGCGTAAAGGAATATGGTGCCAAAGTGTTAAGAAGTTTTTTCCCATTATAAACAACAGTACTTTCCTTTGGACGGATATTTAATGGTTCTTCCAAGCTATTACTGACATTTAGGTCGGCATTGGCCAGCGTAACAAGATGTGCCGTAGCCGTTAGTTTCTTCTTTGAAACTACATCAAGATTAACTTTTTTTGGCTGACTATTATAATTGACAACTTTCACAATTAATTCCTTTGAAGCCTCGTCATAAACTGCAGATGCATACAAACTATCTTTGCCCGCAACGGATTCACCATCACGCATAATCGGAATAATAGCTGTACCCCTGTTGGTTGCATACAATTTTTGAACCTGGTAGCTAGGTGTACCATACACCTGCAGATTATCCACCCAAATTAGATCCGGCGACCATTGCCACCCATCTACATGACCAAACAATGGCGCATAAGATGCCATTTCAACCACATCACCATTTCGTTCAAGACCAGTCATGAATGCAGCTTCAGAAAGTGCTGCCTCCCACGTACTTTTTCCAGGACCGTTCGGTCTTGTCGTATGTGAAGCGTATTCGCCAGCAAAAATCTTTGTGCCGTTTCGGTTGTAATTATCATAACGGCTCGCACTTGAAAGAAACCAGGATGGTGGGCGATAATAATGTTCATCTATGATATCGATATTCATGGCACGCAACTTATCATCTAAGAAATCAAAGCGGTCCCCCTCTGGATCAGTACCTGAACTCGCTATAATTTTGATCTCTGGATGCTTTTCGTTCAATGCCTTCTTAAAAATGGCCAGACGTTCAATATATTGAGGTCCCCAATTTTCATTTCCAACGCCTAACATTTTGAGATGAAAGGGTTCGGGATGCCCCATTTCTGCACGCAATTTACCCCATTTTGTGGCAGTGGAGCCGTTGGCAAATTCAATCAGATCCAAGGCATCCTGAACATACTCATCTAACTCATCTAATGGTACAACTTCGCCTGTATTATACTGACAAGCCATCCCACAATTAAGAATAGGCACCGCAGTGGCGCCGATATCTTCTGCCAATAAAAAATATTCGAAGAAACCTAAGCCAAAAGTTTGGAAATAATCTGGCGTTAAACGATGTTTAAATTCGGTATTCCAACGGTTAATAATCAGTTCTCGTTCACTAATTGGACCAACCGTTTTTTTCCATTGAAATCGATTGGCCAAATCTCTACCTTCCACAATACAACCTCCCGGAAACCGGATAAAACCAGGCTTCATATCTGCAAGCATTTGAACCATGTCTTTACGCAAGCCCTTTCGTCTCCCTTTCCAAGTGTCGACGGGAAATAAAGACAACATATCGACATCTAAAGTGCCCTCACCTGTAAACCAAACATTTAATTTAGCCTTGTCTGTAGTTTGGTTAACAGGAAATTTGACCGCAGCTTCCGACCACGATCCGACGGGATCAAGAGGAAGTTCAGCGGCCCCAATTATCTTATTTTGAGGATCAAGCAACTCAACGTGGATCGTCATTCCTTTCGCAGTACTTTGGTATTGTAAAGAAAACTCATATGCTTCTCCCGCTTTCACCCCCATTCCCCTAAAGCCTTCATTTTGCAATCCTAATTTTAGATTGCTTGTATTATTTAATCTTAAATACCGTTTATTTCCCTTACGCTTACTGTCATTCACCAGCAAATAAGTACCCTCAACACCGTTTTCGAGCTTCTTCCAACCCATCCAAGGTTCATCAAATTCAAAGGATCTATTCTTCACCAATTCAGCATAGATCCCCCCATCAGCGCCCAAGTTAATATCCTCAAAAAATACCCCCCACATATGTGGCGATATTTTCCCCGAGGGCTTATCTAACTGAATATTTAATGCTATTGGTGACTGCGCCGCAGCAGAAAAGCCTAAACCCGCTAGCGCTAACATCAACGATACAACTTTCTTCATCTATATAATTATTTGATCATTAATCTTTAATTAATGAGTTTAAAACTATCTTAGGTTAATTCCAATACGATTACTGAAAAAGCAGGAATATCTACTTCAACAATACCATTAGCAACCTTCGCCTTGTTGTATACGGCAGGTGTAATGGTTGTCGGTTTGTCGAACGAATTATAATCGCGCAGATGCTCAGCAGTAAGTATTCTACCTGTCACTTTTCCAGCTTTCAATGAGCCCAAATCTACCTGAACTTTATTTTTCTTTTTTGGGTCAATATTTACAAAGGAAATATGTGTTCGGCCTTGCTTGTCCTGTGAAGCTGAAACCGAAACTGCAGGGATTTTCTCTTGATTAAATTCAAAATCCGTCGATTGCAGCGCTATAGGAATTAACTTCGCGTCCTGATGTACTTTATACATTTCCATGACATGGTACGTGGGCGTCAAAATCATATTCTTCCCTTCCGTAAGAATAACTGCTTGTAATACATTCACTGCCTGCGCTAAATTGGCCATCTTAACCCGACGAGCATGATTATTAAAGATATTCAATGTCATACCAGCAATCATAGCATCACGCATGGTATTCTGTTGATAGAGAAAGCCGGGATTTGTACCCGGTTCGACCTCATACCATCCCCCCCATTCGTCTACGATTAGATCTATAAGTCCTTTTGGATCGTATTTGTCCATGATGGCAATATTCTTCTCTACTAGTTCATTCATAAACCAAGCAGATTTCATGGTTTTGAAATACTCTTCTTCCGAATATTTCGTTGCAGAGCCTTTCTTATCCCAGTTGATGACCGCATAGTGATGTAACCCCATACCTTTCATCAGACCACTTGGAATTTTCTTCATGAGTGTTTCGGTCCAATTGTAATCTGCACTATTGGCACCAGAAGCAATTCGATATAGACCACTCCCATTCGTCCAATCCGACATGAAAGTAGCGTATTTGCGGTAGATATCAGTATAATAATCGGCAGTCATATTTCCACCACAGCCCCAAGCTTCATTTCCCACACCCCAGAATTTAACCTTCCAAGGTTCCTGCCGTCCATTTTTACGCCTCCAGTCTGACATGGGGCTTTCTCCTTTAAAGTTTACATATTGGACCCAATCAGCAAGCTCCTGCACCTCACCACTACCAACATTACCAGCTAAATAAGGTTCTGCTCCAAGCAATTCACACATATTTAGAAAATCATGTGTTCCGAATGAATTATCTTCTGTCACGCCACCCCACCAGTTATTAACCATAGCAGGACGTTGGGCTTTGGGGCCAACTCCATCTTTCCAATGATACGTATCGGCAAAACAGCCCCCGGGCCAACGTAGATTGGGGATGTTCAAATTTTTGAGGGCTTCGATGACATCTTTCCGAACGCCATCAGCGTGGGGAATCGAGTCATTTTTTTCACCAACATAAAATCCATCATAAATGCAGCGGCCCAAATGTTCAGCAAAATGACCATATATATGTCGACTTATAATCTGCTCTTGCTGCGGAGTTTGCAATTTAACACTACTCTGTCCATGGAGTAACCCATTGACCAGCGCGAATACAACGCCTAATGTAAATCTTAGCTTCATCCTATATTGACTTTACTTTTTCACGATAAATTTATAAGTCGTTTTGGAGCTATATTGCTCGCCCGGCTTTAATACTGTTGATGCAAAATTGGGATGGTTCGGTGCATCTGGAAAATGTTGCGTTTCCAAACAGAATGCCGAACGGAATGGATAGACTTTTCCTGCTTTACCTTTAGGGTCTGTATCCTTCATAAAATTGCCACTGTAAAACTGCAAACCAGGTTCGGTCGTATAAACTTCCATTGCAATACCAGTCTTGCTTGTATACACCTGAGCAACTTTTTGGAAACCATCTTTCTTATCAAGTTCAAAATTATGATCATAGCCCTTTCCGATCTTCAGCTGCGCATTTTCATCCTCAATCCGAGCACCAATACGTGTCGGCATCTTAAAATCAAATGCTGTACCCGCTACCGGCAAACTCTTTCCTGTTGGAATCAAGCTGTCATCAACTTCTGTAATCGCCTTTGCATCAATTTGAAGTTCGTGATCCAAAATCGAAGAATCACCGGCCCCGTTAAGATTAAAGTAAGCGTGGTTGGTAAGGTTCAATACGGTCTCCTTATCCGTTGTTGCTTGATAGTCTATCGCCAACCCATTGTCGTCCAAAGTGTAAGTTACCTCCATCTTGACTGTCCCCGGATAACCAGCTTCTTTATCGGGTGAAGTATAAGCCAATGTAATGGATGTTGCCGTGCTACTAACGATATCCCACACTTTATTATACACACCATTTGTACCACCATGAAGCGAATTTTCTCCGTCATTCTTTTCCAAAGAATACACCTCGCCATTCAGCTTAAACGAAGCTTTACCAATCCGATTACCATACCGTCCTACGATAGCCCCATAAAAATTATTATAGTTTTCCTTGTATTCATTAGCTGAATCATAACCCAAAATCACATCTGTCAATTGACCATCCTTATTCGGAACATTTAAACTCACCAAGCGTGCGCCATAATTTGTCAATGTAATGGCAAGTTTGTCATTCTTAAGCTGGAATAGTTTCACCTCTTTACCATCAATCTGGCTGTCAAAAGCCTGGTTGGAAGAAGAATCAGCCAGTGTCGATGCTGACTTATTTTGAGTTGACGGAGATTGGCAGCCATAAGCTAATGAAGCACAGGTCAACAAACCAATAATAATTTTCTTATTCATCTGCAATTAAGTTTTGTTCCATCGTTTTGATGGAGGCTTCCTAATTTCAATTAGGAATGGTTCATAATCATTTATTTAATCAAATAGCATTAATGCTACCAAAAACGCACATAAATAGCAGTGACCAACAATAAAGTCACGACAATTAATGCCAATACGGATGGTTCTACTTTAAACATCGATCGATCCAAGACGAAAGCTTTTGGATTAACCTTTGGTCCAAATAAGCTAACGGCAATCATAGCGATCATAGTAAATACAAAAGCTAATCCCATACAGATCTGGAACGGAATTTCATATACACCAGCTTTATTCAGATACGCGGTATAGATCCATGTCTCTGGTCCAAAAACTTTCGTTGCAAACTCGTTGAAGAATATAGACAACGCAAATCCAGTGATCAGTCCAGTGATAGCCGCCGCCCCTGTGGTTCTTTTCCAAAACATACCCAACAAAAACATCGCAAAAACCCCAGGACTAATAAAACCGGTATATTTTTGAATGAATGTAAATCCTCCGGCCCCGCCTATGCCCAGCGCATCGTTCCATGTAAACAGCACAGAAAGTAGAATAGAGATCACAATCGTTATCTTTCCTACCCAGACCATTTTAGCTTCGCTCGCGTCTTTATTGATATATTTTTTAAAGATATCCAATGTGAAGATTGTTGCGATACTATTTGCTTTTCCTGCTAATCCAGCAACAATAGCAGCTGTTAAGGCAGCTAATGCAAGTCCTTTCATACCATTTGGCAAATAGCCCAAAATTGCTGAATATGCATTATCGGCATGAAACACTCCTCCAGGAGCCATTTCGTGTTGTAACGCCCCATTTTTGTATAGCACATAAGCGGCTATCCCCGGAAGCATAACGATAATCGGCATAAACAATTTTAGAAATCCGGCAAAAAGAATTCCTGTTCGCGCAGTCTTCAAATCTGCTCCCAAAGCGCGTTGTGTAATATATTGATTGCAGCCCCAGTAATTTAGGTTGACAATCCAGATCCCGGCAAGGTACATCCCTATTCCAGGTAACATCAGATATTTATTAATATCTTCCTGACTAGCGCCAGGCCCGGGTTTATCAACAAAAAGGTTGAAATGCTCTGGAGAGTCTTCCATCAGCTTATTAAATCCAGCTAAGGCATCTTTTCCTAAACCAAAATGTTCGCTGACTAACGTCAGTGCTACATAGGTCGTCGCTATACCACCAATAATCAATACAACAACCTGAATAACATCCGTAAAACCAATAACACGCATTCCTCCTAGGGTAATAATCACCGCAAATACAGCTAAGGCGACTGTTATCGTATGAAAGCTATCTCCGCCGCCGGCCATACTTGAAATAGCGATTGCCCCTAAATACAAAATCGATGTCAGGTTGACAAAAACATATAAAAACAACCAGAAAATTGCCATGATAAGACTTGTCGTTTCATTGTATCGATTATTTAAAAACTGGGGCATGGTGAAAATCTTATTTTTCAAATAAACCGGTATAAACCAAACCGCCACAATAATTAGCGCTACCGCCGCAATAAGCTCATATGCCGCCACAGCAATACCGACCTCAAAGCCGTTACCGCTCATCCCTATAAACTGTTCAGCCGAGATGTTTGACGCAATCAATGACGAACCTATGGCCCACCAAGTAAGTGACCCTTCTGCTAAAAAGTAGTCCTTGCTACTGCTCAAACTATTGGTCTTTTTACGATAAATCCAATAGCCGTAGCCAGCTACGATAAAGAAGTAAATTACAAAGATGATGTAATCTACCGTTGCAAATTTTTCCATATTTCCCAAATTGGTTATTATAAATAAGCCACTTATGCCTTCACGAGAGAAGGACATAAATGGCTCAAGTTATTATTTACTGAGTAAATAATAAAGTTCATTCCATTTTAATTGATCTTCGAGTTTCGCTAGCGTGGTGTCCTCATCGATCAAAACATACTCCAGGCCGGCAATACGCGCAAAATCTTCGAGATATTCAGGCGTCAAACTCAAACTATAAGCGGTATGGTGAGCACCTCCAGCTAAAATCCAGGCGCTGCAACCTGTTTTCATATCAGGAAGCGGTTTCCATAATACGCGTGCGACAGGAAGCTTTGGTAAATCCTCTTCCACGGAAACACCTTGTACCTTATTAACGATCAAACGAAAGCGCGTTCCCATGTCGACCAACGAAGCATTCAGTGCATCCCCGCTCTGACCGTTGAACACCAAACGGGCAGGATCCGCCTTGCCACCAATTCCTAGCGGATGCACTTCGATACGCGGTTTTCCGGTTGCTAACGCCGGGTCTACTTCTAACATATGTGAACCAAGTACCATTGGATTCTGTGGATCAAAATGGTAAGTATAGTCTTCCATAAATGCAGTGGTCCCCGATAATCCTGCCCCCATCACTTTACATGCACGCACCAAAGCTGGAGTCTTCCAATCTCCTTCACCTGCAAAACCATAACCCTCAGCCATTAATCGCTGTACTGCCAAGCCCGGAAGTTGCACCATACCATGCAAATCCTCAAAAGTATCCGTGAAACCTTTAAAGTTTCCTTTTTCCAAAAACTTCCTTAAACCAATTTCAATTTTAGCAGCCTCGATTAAGTTCGTACGAAACTCTCCGCCAGCTTTTACATTTTCGGCCAACTCATAAGAAGATTCGTACTCTGCTAGCAGTGCTTCAATTTCTGCTTCTGTACTCGAGTTGATAACCTCTACTAAATCACCGATTGCGTAAGTATTTACCGAAAAGCCAAATCTCGACTCCGCTTCCACTTTATCGCCGTCTGTAACCGCCACATAACGCATATTGTCACCAAATCGTGCAAATTTTGCGCCCTGCCAGTCATGCCACCCAGCTGCCGCGCGAGCCCAAACATTGATCCGCTCAAGCACCTCCGCATCTTGCCAATGGCCAGTCACGACTTTACGCGCTATCTTTAGCCGGCTGACGATATGTCCAAACTCGCGATCTCCATGTGCGCTCTGATTGAGATTCATAAAATCCATATCGATACTACTCCATGGAATGTCCTGGTTGTACTGCGTATGCAGATGTAGCAATGGTTTTTGTAACGCCTTTAAACCTCTAATCCACATTTTTGCTGGGGAAAATGTATGCATCCATGTGATGACACCTATACAATTTTCCGCACTATTGGCGGCAGCCAATGTCGCATATATCTCATCGGTATTTTTTACGATCGGTTTATATTTTACTCCTACCGGAATTGCTTTTTGCGTATGAAGGTAATTTGCTATCTCTTCTGCATGTAGAGCAACTTGTCTTAAAGTCTCCTCTCCATACAGGTCTTGGCTACCCACGACAAACCAGACCTCAAGTTCTTTTAAATTGATATTCATGTTAAATTGTAGTTTTTCTATAGATTTTTTATTACTGAAAATTATTGACCATAATAGGAATTAGCACCATGCTTCCGTTCATAATGCTTTTTGATCAGTGCAGGCTTTAATCGAGGCGCATTCGGATTGATCTGTTCTGTCAACCAGGCCATTTTAGCAACCTGTTCGAGCACCGCGCTGTTATACACTGATTTTGCTCCAGTTTTACCCCAGGCAAATGGAGCATGGTTGCCAACAAGAATCATTTCCACTTCTTTATAGTCCAGCTCATGCTCAGTAAAGTGATTGATAATCTGAAAGCCTGTTTCATGCTCATAGTTCCCTGCAATCATTTCATCGCTCATTGGTGGGGCACATGGAATATCTTTTGTCAGGTGATCGGCGTGTGTGGTACCAAAAATAGGGATATCCCGCTGCGCTTGTGCCCATGCTGTGGCGTAAGTTGAGTGTGTATGGGTAATACCTCCAATCTCTTCCCAGTGTTTGTAGAGCAGCGCATGCGTCTTGGTATCGGACGACGGGCGGAGATCACCTTCAACGATTCGGCCGTCAAAATCCACAATTACCATATGCTCCGGCGAAAGTTCTTCATACGGAACACCACTAGGTTTAATAGCAAATACACCATGCTGACGATCCACCACACTCACATTTCCAAATGTAAAAAGCACTAAGCCCAATTGGGGTAATTGCATATTGCAATGATATGCTTCCTCTTTAATTGAATTATACATGATTAAATTTGAATGGTTAAACAGTAAGGGCACGCAATTCTTTTCCTTCTACGAAAGCACCCAAAGCGCGGTAACGTTCGTAGCGTTGAGCATACATGGGCACCCATTTCTCCTCGGGTATATAAGTTTGTTCAAAGCCTTGTCCCATCGCTGCCATTGCATCTTCGACGCGGTCATATAAACCCGCTGCCGTGGCGGCAAACATCGCTGCGCCGATAGCGCAGGTCTGCTCACTTTTGTGGATACGAATCGGCATATTCATTACATTGGCCATCATTTGCATAATAAAAGGTGATTTTTTTGCGACACCACCCAAACCAATCAAACCTTTTACAGGAATACCCTGGGCGACAAAGCGGTCCACAATCGCCTTTGCTCCAAAACATGTCGCTTCGACAATGGCCCTGAAAATACGTGGAGCATCAGTTCCGAGGTGCAAACCCGTAATCGCACCTTTCAAGGATTGATCTGCATCGGGTGTACGGCGACCATTGAACCAGTCAATTGCTAATTCGGACGCTTCTGTTACGGGAAGCAACGCAGCCTGCTCACTTAAACGAAACAATAGCTTATCCTCCAATGTGGCGATCAACTGTTCACGGTTTTCTTCAGACATACCTTCAACCTCTTGTATTAAATTCTTCGTTGGCCACAATAAAACCTGCTTCAGCCATGCGTAAGCATCACCAAATGCAGATTGTCCGGCCTCCATGCCAATCATTCCCGGAATAATCGAACCATCTACCTGCCCACAGATCCCCTTCACCAAAGTATGCTGTACTTCCTCCTTTGGGGCAACTAGCATGTCGCAAGTAGATGTTCCCATCACCTTACTTAAATAATACGGTTCAATTTGCCCCCCGACCGCACCCATATGACAGTCAAAAGCACCTACACCGACAACGACCGACGTCGTAAGACCTAATCGCTGTGCCCATTCTTCCGAAAGTTGGCCAGCAGCTTTATCAGCCGTATAGGTTTCGGAAAACAGTCGGTCGACTATACCGTCCAACAAGGGGTCTAGCGACGAAAAAAAAGAATTAGGAGGCAATCCTCCAAATTCTTCAGCCCAAAGCGATTTGTGACCAGCCGAACAGACACCACGTTTCATAGCAGCTACATCTGTTCCTCCAGTTAATAAAAAAGGAATGTAATCGCAATGTTCCACCCAGCTGTATGTAGCGGCACGCACCTTTTCATCAATCCTAAAAACATGAAGCAATTTGGCCCAGAACCATTCCGAAGAATAGACGCCCCCAACATACTTCAGATAATCGACTGAACTATTTTGATTATGAAGGTTAATCTCCTTGGCTTCCTGAACGGCAGTATGATCTTTCCATAAGACGAACATGGCATTGGGGTTGTGCTCAAATTCTGCCATTAAAGCTAGCGGAATACCCTTTTCATTTACGGCAACTGGAGTAGACCCCGTTGTGTCAACGGAAATCGCTCTTACGGTTTCACCGATATTGCTTAATCCCGATTTGCTTAAGCAATCTTTTATGGTCGCTTCCAATCCTTCGATGTAATCCAAAGGGTGTTGCCTGAACTGACTTAAAGCAGCATCACAATACTCACCTCTTTTCCAACGCGGGTAGTAAAATACCGAAGACGCGATTTCCTCGCCATTGTTAGCATCGACCAATACCGAACGGACCGAATCACTTCCATAGTCCACCCCAATGACATGCGATTTATTCATTTTTGCTGAATTTGGTTTATAACTTATAATTGTTCTTAACGTCTTACTTTTCAATTTTCCATCTGTAAAGTTAGCATTGAAAAAAATAATTAGTGTCAAATAAACATTTAATTTTTTAAATATGAAAGAAAATTTTCATATTTAAAAAATTAATCTAACTTCATAGCAGCAAATTATGATTGACCCTAAATCCTGATATAGGCATAAACGACTGTTTAAAGGAGTATATCAGACAATTATTATACTTATTTTTAGCTATTTACTTTTTTACATAGTTTTGCCCATGGAATTGGTGGGGTGAAGTCAGATAAAACGATAAAACGATAGACAATGGAATATTATAAAAAAGATTCAGGGATCCTTTTGGCTGTAGACTGTATCATATTTGGATTTAACGGCGAATCCCTAGAAGTACTTTTAATTAAACGCGATTTCGAACCAGAAAGAAATAAATGGAGCCTAATGGGCGGTTTCGTTCAATCCAATGAAAGTCCTGAAGAAGCTGCAAGCAGAGTGCTGAGACAGCTAACAGGACTTGAAAATGTATATATGGAGCAATGTAGCGTATTTGGGGAGCCTACCCGAGAACCTAACGATCGCGTTGTCAGCATCTGTTACTTTGCCCTGATTGATACGCAACAGTATAAACATATCCTCAGTGATGATTACGAAGCAAAATGGTTTCCTTTGCAAGAGCGCCCAGCACTTATCTTCGACCACGATCAGATGATTACGTCAGCGCAGCACCGCCTACGCATGAAAGCAGCGTTATATCCCATATTATTTGAATTGCTACCCGAGAAATTTACCATCCCCCAAATTGCGGCGCTGTATGAAGGCGTGTATAATATCGAGCTGGATAAGCGCAATTTCAGCCGAAAACTCCTATCTTCAGATCTTATCATCAAACTCCAAGAAAAGGATAAAGAAAACTCGAAGAAAGGAGCCTATTTCTTTAAATTGAATACGGCTATTTATAAGGAAAAGATCATGTCCTTTCTTCGTTATTTACCGAGCTGGTCTATTGAGCCCTAAAAATGAAGCAGGAAAATCTGATCTAACAATAGGAATATATTCACTTTCAATTTTCGTTTTTTCAATTATTCCTTATATTTATCACAGGTATATCCTAGCTTTACATCTAGGAAAAGCTAAATGATACATTTTATAACTATAAACAACATGAGCAAATTGAGATTAGCATTTATATTCTTTACAATTTTATTTATTTCATCATATACTACACTACAGGCACAAAATCCTGCCTCGGCTCCCCAGACTAAAACAGCACAACAGGATAATACCTTCAAGTATAGTCCCGATGGATTAAAAAAAGGAAGTTTGTCCAATCAATTTGATCACCTTAACTATATCTCGAAAAACAACTATGATTTCAAGATGGTACGTAAAACCAATCTTGACATTGTCAAAAGGAATGTGATTGATACCGTAGCAAAATTGCAAAAAGAAATCAGTTCCTTGAAATCATCTTCAAGCAATTATTCTTCGAACACAAAAAATTTGCAAGATTCTATCCAGGTCTTAAACGATCAGCTGGCACAAGAGAAAGAAAAGACAGAAAGTTTATCTTTCTTGGGAATCAATACATCGAAAGCTTTTTACAATACAGTTGTTTGGACGATCATTGGGATATTGGCAGTAGCGACATTTATTTTTCTATTTTCCTATCGAAAAGCAAAAGTGGATACAGTTGAATTCCAAAAGACAGCAGAGCAATCCCAGGAAGAATTTGCAACTTTTCGCAAAAAGGCTATGGAAAAAGAACAACTGCTTAAGCGCCAGCTACAAGACGAGTTAAACAAAAAAATCTAGCACTCTTTTTTCTAAAATTAGGAGATGTATCTTGATCGACCTGTAGCGAATTCATGAACCATTCGATTACAGGTCGATTTTATTTAGCAGTGTAGGTTAAGGAAGAATAACTATCTTTGCATAGATCGAAATTGAAACAGACAGAATTACAATAGATAACATTTTGACCTACGTTAATAAATTTATAATTTAATTATAAATTCTATTTGTTTTTAAATACGAATAACCTTATTTTTGCTGACCAAAAAAGAGGCCTTTTATGTCTCTTATATAAAATTGATTAATAAATATTTAGTCCCTATAATATGCCCAAGATTGGTAAAATAGCGCAGATTATCGGCCCAGTTGTTGACGTCAACTTCGCCGACAGTGAAAATCTACCTAAAATTTACGATGCATTGTACATTCAAAAAGAAAATGGACAACGTGTTGTATTAGAAGTTCAACAACACTTAGGTCAGGATCGTGTACGTACAATTGCCATGGACGCAACTGAAGGTTTAGTTCGCGGAATGGAAGTTGTCGATACTGGTGCTCCTATCAAAATGCCTGTTGGTGAAGAAATCAAAGGTCGTGTATTCAATGTAGTTGGTGATGCCATCGACGGGATCCAAAATCTGAATAAGGAGAATGGCCGTCCTATTCACAACGTGCCACCTAAATTCGAAGATTTATCAACTGAATCCGAAGTACTTTTTACTGGTATCAAAGTTATTGACCTTTTAGAGCCATATGCTAAAGGTGGTAAAATTGGTTTATTCGGAGGTGCCGGTGTAGGTAAAACCGTATTAATCCAAGAATTAATCAACAATATCGCAAAAGGTCACGGTGGTCTTTCTGTATTTGCCGGTGTAGGTGAACGTACACGTGAGGGTAATGACTTATTGCGCGAGATGTTAGAATCTGGTATCATCAAATATGGTGAGCATTTTATGGAAGGCATGGAAAAAGGCGAATGGCCTTTAGACACCGTAGACCACGAATTGATGAAGGATTCAAAATGTACATTCGTATTTGGTCAAATGAACGAGCCTCCTGGTGCACGTGCACGTGTTGCTTTATCAGGTTTGACAGTAGCGGAATACTTCCGTGACGGTGATGGCGAAGGTCAGGGCCGTGATGTATTATTCTTCATTGATAACATCTTTCGTTTTACACAAGCAGGTTCTGAAGTATCAGCCCTATTGGGTCGTATGCCTTCAGCCGTAGGTTACCAACCAACGTTGGCAACGGAAATGGGTTTGATGCAAGAGCGTATCACATCAACTAAAAATGGATCAATCACTTCTGTACAAGCCGTATATGTACCTGCCGATGACTTAACTGACCCTGCTCCAGCGACAACTTTCGCCCACTTGGATGCAACCACAGTATTGTCTCGTAAAATTGCTGAGTTAGGTATCTATCCTGCCGTGGATCCATTAGATTCTACATCTCGTATCCTTTCTCCAGCCGTTTTAGGTAACGAACATTACAATACCGCTCAACGTGTAAAAGAAATTCTTCAACGTTATAAAGAATTGCAAGATATCATCGCCATCTTAGGTATGGACGAATTATCTGAAGAAGATAAATTAACAGTACACCGTGCACGCCGTGTACAACGCTTCTTATCACAACCTTTCCACGTTGCAGAGCAGTTTACAGGTTTAAAAGGCGTATTGGTAGATATTAAAGATACCATCAAAGGTTTTAATATGATTATTGACGGTGAAGTAGATGAGTATCCTGAAGCTGCCTTCAACTTAGTAGGTAACATTGATGATGCTATCGAAAAAGGTAAAAAATTATTAGCAGAAGCAGTTTAATTTAGATTATATCTAAGAATAATGAAATTAACAATTATCACTCCTGACAAATTAGCATTCGAAGGCGAAGTAACAGCTGTTACTGTACCTGGCTCTGCAGGCTCTTTCCAAATTTTGAAAGACCACGCTGCCATCGTTTCTACTTTGGAAGATGGAAAAGTAATTATTCAACAAGGTAAAGGTGAACAAGAAGTGTTCATTAAAGGTGGTGTTGTCGAAGCAAAAGACAATGTCATTACCGTGCTTGCTGAAGGAATTATCGGAGATTAAATCAAATCGATTTTATAAAATTTAAAAGCTTCCGGTAGAAATATCGGAAGCTTTTTTTTTAAAGTTTTTTTGACGTTTTCATCATTTTAAGAAGAAAATTGACCGTTGTCACAAAAAATAATTTTATAGAACAGTAGACCAATTTTAAATACGGTATACGACTAACAAAATATAAAACCGAATAAACCTAATTTTTAATCAATAAAAATCGTTAAAACACACTAATATAAAATTTTATTCTAAATTCAAAATTAGCAGTTTGCCTATTGTCAATTATTGGAATTCCTACTACCTTGAGGAAATGAAATTCGAAAGTTTTTATTAAAACTTGAGATCACATGATTTACCACCAAAAACACCACGAAGGGAATTATTATACTGAGGTAAATTTAGGGTTATGAAATACTACGATAAAAATACATTGATCTATTTGAATGGAGCTTTTGTAAAAGCTTCCGAAGCGGTATTGGATCCGTTTGCACAGTCACTGCATTATGGGTATGCTGTATTCGATGGATTACGCGCATATAATACCCACAATGGCCCCCGTATCTTTAAAGCTGATAAGCACTTCGACCGTTTGAAGAGATCATGTGAAGGGGTTAATATTCCTTATCGTTGGAGCAATAGAGAGCTGATCGACATCTGTTATGAGCTACTGGCCACCAATAACCTCAGAGAAGCCTATATACGTCCATTGGTATTGACCGGTTCAAATATGCACTTAACCTCATCAACCGAAGCAACAATCATGATTGCAGCCTGGGAATGGGGTCCATATCTTGGTCAAAACTTATTACGGGTATGTATTTCGGATATCAAAAGACCTAATCCAAAATCGTTTAAAATTGACTCGAAAATCTCTGGGCAGTATGTTAACTCCATTCTTGCCACAACGGAAGCCATCGAAAGAGGGTATGACGAAGCTTTAATGCTCGACCACGAAGGTTATGTTGCCCAAGCATCCAGTGAAAACATCTTTATCGAAAAAGATTTCAAAATCTATACACCGCCCACGAAAAACATCTTCCCGGGCATTACACGCCAAACGGTAAAAAATATCTGTAAAAAGTTAAATTTTGAAGTTATCGAAAAGCAACTGACTGTTGAAGATATTTACACCGCAGACAGCGCCTTCTTATGTGGGACTGCCGCAGAAATCATCGGAATCAAACAAGTCGATGATGTCATCTATCAAGAAGCGTGGGAACACAGCATAGGGGCATCAATCCAAAGACGTTATAAAAATTTAGTATTAGAGAACGAAAATTATGAAGTCATCATCTAACGGCGAAAACGCAATGAACAAATACAGCCGTACATTTACACAAGACGAAACGCAACCTGCTGCAAAAGCCATGCTTTACGGTATCGGTCTTACAGATGCCGACATGGACAAAGCACAGGTCGGTATTGCCAGCATGGGATATGATGGTAATACGTGTAATATGCACTTAAATGATTTAGCACAAATCGTCAAGAAGGGCGTTTGGAACAATGATTTAGTGGGTTTGACCTTTGGAACTATTGGCGTCAGTGACGGTATGAGCAATGGTACCGATGGGATGCGTTATTCGTTGGTAAGCCGGGATGTGATCGCTGATAGTATCGAAACAATCTGCGGTGGACAATATTATGATGGCTTGATCTCTATTCCTGGCTGTGACAAAAACATGCCTGGTGCAATTATGGCAATGGCCCGTTTGGATCGCCCTTCTTTAATGGTATATGGCGGTACCATCGCTCCTGGCCACTACAAAGGCGAAGAATTAAATATTGTATCTGCATTCGAAGCATTGGGACAACGCATCTGTGGAAATCTTTCCGATGAAGACTATGAAGGCATTATCAAACATACCTGTCCGGGTGCTGGTGCTTGTGGCGGAATGTATACAGCAAATACCATGGCTTCGGCAATTGAAGCCTTGGGCATGAGCTTACCATACTCATCTTCCAACCCTGCGATTTCGGAAGAAAAGAAAAATGAATGTTTAGAGGCAGGTCAACATATCCGCACGCTGCTTGAGAAAGATATCAAGCCCTCTGATATCATGACACGTAAAGCATTTGAGAATGCGCTACGTACCATTGTTATCTTGGGTGGTAGTACGAATGCTGTACTTCACTTTATCGCAATTGGTAAAGCCGTAGGCGTAGATATCACGCAAGATGACTTCCAACGCATGAGTGACGAAACCCCTGTATTAGCTGACTTCAAACCATCCGGTAAATACTTGATGCAAGATCTTCAGCAATTTGGTGGAACTCCTGCTGTCATGAAATATCTTTTAAATGAAGGTTTACTTCATGGTGACTGTATTACGGTAACAGGAAAAACGGTCGCTGAGAACTTGGCTGATGTTAAATCAATCATGGAATATGACCAACCGATTATCAAACCCTTGAGCGATCCAATCAAGGCTACTGGACACTTACAGATTCTTTATGGGAACTTAGCAGAGAAAGGTTCTGTTGCCAAGATTTCCGGTAAAGAAGGTGAAAAATTCACTGGTCCTGCACGCGTATTCGATGGAGAGCATGATTTAGTGGCCGGTATTGCATCTGGTAGAATCAAACCAGGAGATGTTGTCGTGATCAAAAATGAAGGTCCTGTTGGCGCACCAGGCATGCCTGAAATGCTTAAACCGACATCATTGATTATTGGTGCAGGCTTGGGTAAATCTGTTGCTTTAATCACCGATGGCCGTTTCTCTGGTGGAACGCATGGTTTTGTCGTCGGGCATATCACACCGGAATCTTACAAAGGCGGCTTAATCGGCCTTGTACATGATGATGATATTATCGAGATTGACGCGGTCAATAACAGCATCAATGTACTCCTTTCGGATGAGGAGATCGCACAACGCCGTACCGCTTGGGTACAACCAGCGTTAAAAGTTAGCAAGGGAGTTTTATACAAATACGCCAAAACAGTTGCCGACGCCTCAGAAGGCTGTGTAACGGATCAGTAGAAAATAAAAAACAGAGACTTTAAGCGAATAAAGACCTAAACAATCGACGCTTAAGGTCTCAGATCGAATATCTAAATACTAAAAAGACTGAATAATCAACAAAAAAATCAACGTAATGAGTACACTGGAAATAACAGAAAATAAGGCGACCGCAGCACAACAAACTCCGACACAAATTTCGGGATCTAAAGCTGTATTGGAAGCCTTATTGAGCGAAGGAGTTGATACCGTATTTGGTTATCCTGGAGGCGCAATTATGCCTATCTATGATGCCCTTTATGATTATACGGATCGTCTGAAGCATATTTTAGTGCGCCATGAACAAGGTGGAATCCACGCGGCGCAAGGTTATGCAAGAACTTCAGGTCGTACTGGTGTCGTCTTTGCGACAAGTGGTCCTGGAGCAACAAACTTAGTTACTGGATTGGCTGACGCCATGATTGACAGTAACCCGATCGTCTGTGTTACAGGCCAGGTTTTCGCTTCACTATTAGGAACTGATGCATTTCAGGAAACTGATGTCATCAATATCACGGCACCGGTCACCAAGTGGAACTATCAAGTTACCGACGCCACTGAAATTCCAGCTGCACTTGCAAAAGCATTTTATATTGCCAGCACTGGCCGTCCAGGGCCGGTATTGATCGATATCACTAAAAACGCGCAATTGCAATTGTTTGATTATTATGGTTACGAAAAGTGCAACCACGTACGCAGCTACAGACCTGCGCCACAAGTACGAAAAGAATATGTCGAACAAGCGGCAGCCTTAATCAACAATGCCAAGAAACCATTTGTTCTTTGGGGACAAGGAATCATTTTAGGAAAAGCCGAGGAGGAATTTAAAACATTTATCGAAAAGGCCGGCATCCCTGCTGCAAGCACTGTTATGGGGTTGAGCGCTCTCCCAACAGACCATAAACTTCATGTCGGCATGCTTGGTATGCACGGTAACTATGCGCCAAACGTAATGACCAATGAATGCGATGTGTTAATTGCTATCGGTATGCGATTCGACGACCGCGTAACGGGTCGTTTAGATAAATACGCCAAACAGGCAAAAGTAATCCATTTGGATATAGACCCAGCTGAGATTGACAAAAATGTACAGACAACCGTACCTGTATGGGGCGACTGTAAAGAATCACTCCCGATGCTGACGGAATTGATAAATGCAACAGACCATTCTGCTTGGTTAGCGCAATTCCGCGAACTTGAAAAAGAAGAAATCAAGGAAGTGATCCAGGATGAACTTCATCCGCAAACAGATATTATGACGATGGGTGAAGTCATCAATGTGCTGAATGAATTGACGGGAGGTGATGCGATCATCACAACCGACGTTGGTCAACACCAAATGGTAACTTGTCGCTATGCTAAATTTAATAACAGCAAATCAAATGTAACCTCAGGAGGTTTGGGAACCATGGGTTTTGGACTTCCGGCAGCTATCGGTGCTTGGTACGGCGCTCCAGAAAAAACTGTTGTGGCCATCATCGGCGACGGTGGTATACAGATGACCATTCAAGAGTTGGGAACGATCATGCAATTTGGTGCAAAAGTCAAAATTATGATCCTCAACAATGAATTCCTGGGCATGGTACGTCAGTGGCAGCAATTATTCCACGACAGGCGCTATTCATTCGTGAACATCACCAGTCCTGATTTTGTTGCTGTAGCGAAAGGCTATTACATTGACGGTCAGAAGATTTCGGAAAGAAAAGATCTCCGCAATGCGCTGAAAACAATGATTGATCATGACGGAGCTTATCTATTGGAAGTGATGGTTGGTAAGGAAAATAATGTATTCCCAATGGTTGCTCAAGGAACATCGGTATCTGAGATACGCTTAAAGTAGAATTAACATGGAAAAACAAGAATATACCATCACCCTATATACAGAGAATTCGATCGGTCTTATCGGTCGGATTTCAACAATTTTTTCGAGAAGAAAAATCAATATCGAAAGTTTGAACACTTCCCCTTCTGAAGTGGAAGGGATACATCGTTTTACCATTGTGATCACGGAAGCGGAGGATGTTCTGCGTAAGCTTTGCCGTCAGCTGGAAAAACAAATTGACATTCTTAAAGCCTACTACAATACCAATGATGAAGTGATCTGGCAAGAACAGGCATTGTATAAAGTGCCTGCGGATGTTGTGAATGAAAAAGTTTACGTTGAGCGGTTGTTACGTCAATACGGTGCGAATGTCGTTGTGATCCGCAACGATTATATTGTATTTGAAACGGCCGGTCACCGCGAAGAGATTGATAAGTTAACCGAAGAGTTGACAAAATACGGCTTGATCGAATTTGTACGTGGAGCCCGTATTGCCATCATCAAGGATAGTGCTGGCTTCCACTCCAAATTGGTTCAGTTTGAAGCCCAAGAGCCTTCTGAAGAAATTGTAGAAAACGAATATCTCGACAAAAGAGATGATGTATTTACAATGTAAGCATTAAAAATATCATGCAAGAAACATTTAAATTTATCTTAAAGTCACGTCAAAAATTCATTGAATTAATTGAAGGTCTTTCTATAGAACAGCTTAACAAAATTCCTGTAGGATTTAACAACAATATCATCTGGAATTTTGCGCATATCGTTGTCAGTACCCAGACCTTGATCTATGTGCGTACAGGAATTAAAGCCGATACGGCTTGGGTGAAATATAACGAAGATTATAAAAAAGACACCAAACCGACCCGCTTTGTTGAACAAGCGGAGATTGATGAATTAAAAGAAATCGCAATCCGTAGTATTGAGCAAATTGCCGCCGATTATGACAATGGTGTCTTTGGAGAAATAACTTCCTTTTCAACAGCAACCTATGGTTATCCAATGGAAACCATTGAAGAAGTTATTGCCCTGACATCTGGACACGACAATGTTCATTTCGGCTATGCAATGGCGCAACGCAGATTAGTACAATAATTAGAACAAATAATCAACAACCCATAACAGAAAGAAAGTAAAACAATGGCAAATTATTTCAACACTTTACCGCTTAGAGAGCAGTTAGAACAATTAAGTCACGCTGAATTCATGGACAACACCGAATTCACGGATGGCGTAAATGCTTTAAAAGGTAAAAAAATCGTAATCGTAGGATGTGGCGCACAAGGCTTGAACCAAGGTTTAAACTTAAGAGATAGCGGATTGGACGTTTCTTATGCTTTACGTAAAGAAGCTATTGAACAAAAAAGAGATTCTTGGAAAAATGCTACGGACAACAATTTTAACGTAGGAACTTACGAAGAATTGATTCCCACTGCAGATTTAGTCATCAACTTGACTCCAGATAAACAACACACTTCAGTTATCAACGCCGTAATGCCTTTGATGAAAGAGGGTGCTACATTATCGTATTCACACGGTTTCAACATTGTGGAAGAAGGCATGCAAATCCGTAAAGATATTACGGTCATCATGGTTGCGCCAAAATGTCCAGGTTCTGAGGTTCGCGCAGAGTACCTTCGTGGCTTTGGTGTACCTACTTTAATTGCTGTTCACCCTGAGAATGACCCGCAAGGAAAAGGATGGGCTGAAGCAAAAGCTTATTGTGTAGGAACAGGTGGCCACAAAGCAGGCGTATTGAAATCTTCATTCGTAGCTGAAGTGAAATCAGATTTGATGGGTGAGCAAACGATTCTTTGCGGATTGTTGCAAACAGGTTCGATCTTATCTTTCGACAAAATGATCGAAAAAGGCATCGAAGCTGGTTATGCATCCAAATTGGTACAATACGGTGTAGAAGTTATCACTGAAGCGTTGAAACATGGTGGTGTAAGCGGTATGATGGATCGTTTGAGCAATCCTGCGAAAGTGAAAGCTTTTGAGATCTCCGAAGAATTGAAAGATATTATGCGCCCATTATTTCAAAAGCATCAAGACGACATCATGTCAGGCCACTTTAGCAAGACGATGATGGAAGACTGGGCAAACGGTGACGCCAACCTATTGAAATGGAGAGCTGAAACGGGTGAAACTGCATTTGAAAAAACACCAGCAGGTGATGTTAAAATCAGCGAACAAGAATATTTTGATAACTATACATTGATGGTTGCGTTCATCCGTGCAGGTGTTGAATTGGCATTTGAAACAATGGTTGAAGCGGGTATCAAACCTGAGTCGGCATACTATGAATCATTACATGAAACACCATTGATCGCCAACACAATTGCCCGTAAGAAATTGTTCGAGATGAACCGTGTGATTTCTGATACAGCTGAATACGGTTGTTACCTATTCGATCAGGCTTGTAAACCGTTGTTGGCAGACTTTATGAAAACTGTAGATACTGATTTAGTCGGTAAAAACTTTAACGAAGGCCGGGATGGTTCAGTTGATAATGCTCAATTAGTTGTTATCAATGAAATTTTACGCGACCACCCCGTGGAAATTGTTGGGCGCAAATTGCGTAAAGCAATGACCGCAATGAAAGCGATCAAAACTGTTTAAAGTTTGTACGGAATTATACATGCTTCAAAATCATGAAAATTTCGTAATTTAGTATATTGAAACCAAGGTGATATTGAGACATTTACAATATCACCTTGGTTAATATAAAAATAACATAAGAGAGAATAAAAAATGTCAAAAACTTTAGTAGAAAAAATTTGGGATGCGCACGTCGTCAAGCGCGAGGAAGGGTTCCCGGATATTATATATATCGACACCCATTTAATTCATGAAGTTACTTCACCTCAAGCTTTTGATGGCCTACGTAAAAGAGGAATCCCAGTTTTTCGTCCAAAACAAACGGTAGCTACTGCCGACCACAATGTACCGACACTTAATCAGCATTTACCCATCAAAGAAGAATTATCGCGCTATCAGGTTGATATGCTCACCAAAAATTGTGCTGAATTTGGTATTGAATTATACGGTTTGGGGCACCCCTACCAAGGTATCGTACATGTTATTGGTCCAGAGCTGGGTATCACTTTACCGGGCAAAACGATGGTATGTGGCGATAGCCATACCTCCACTCACGGCGCTTTTGGAGCTATTGCTTTTGGTATTGGAACCTCTCAGGTTGAACAGGTCTTCGCAACGCAATGTTTATTGCAGTCGAAGCCAAAAACGATGAAAATTGAAGTCAACGGTACCCTTCAAAAAGGCGTTGGAGCTAAAGATATCATCTTGTATATCATTTCCAAAATTTCTGCTGCCGGCGGTACGGGTTACTTTATAGAATATGCTGGTTCAGCGATCCGTTCATTAAGCATGGAAGCACGTATGACCATTTGTAACATGAGTATCGAAATGGGCGCACGTGGAGGCTTAATTGCTCCGGATCAGATCACTTTCGACTATGTCGAGGGCCGTGAATTCGCACCGAAAGGAGAAGAATGGGATAAAGCGTTAGCCTACTGGAAAACATTATATTCCGACGACGATGCCATTTTCGATAAAGTATTGACTTTTGATGCGACAGACATCGCTCCCATGATTACTTACGGTACCAACCCCGGGATGGGAATGGGAATTGCAGAACATATTCCGGCAACTACTGCTCAACCAGAATCGGAAAGACCATCGTATCAAAAAGCATTGGACTACATGGGCTTTAAAGATGATTCAACAGTGCTTGGCAACCGTGTTGATTACGTCTTCATCGGAAGTTGTACCAATTCCCGTATTGAAGATTTACGTGAAGTTGCCTCTTTCGTACAGGGTAAGCAAAAAGCACAGGACGTTGAAGTATGGATTGTACCAGGCTCAAAGCAAGTAGAAAAACAAGCTAAGGAAGAAGGCTTGGATAGCATATTTGAGGCTGCAGGATTCCAACTACGCGAACCGGGATGCTCCGCATGTTTAGGAATGAACGAAGATAAAATACCTGCTGGTAAATATTGCGTTTCGACTTCAAATAGAAACTTCGAAGGACGTCAAGGGCCTAATGCACGTACCATGCTGGTATCCCCCTTGACAGCAGCTGCCGCAGCAGTAACAGGTAAAATAACAGATGTAAGAGAGTTGATCTAAAAAAATTAAAACGTAAAATATATTAATCTAAAAATGAAAAGTACTACTAAAATTACATCTATCATCTTAGCGGGGGCTACACTTTTTACCAGTTGCGCAAGCAAAACATTGATTCAATCGAATCCTGTTGGAGCAAAAGTTTATATTCAAGGAGAGTACGCGGGTACGACACCGTATTCTTATAAAGACACCAAAATCGTTGGCAGCACAACTGACTTGAAAATAGAAAAAGAAGGTTATGAGCCTTTTATTACCAGTTTTTCCAGAAATGAAAAAGCTGACGTCGGTGCTATTATCGGTGGTATATTTGTACTCGTTCCATTTCTATGGACCATGAAATATAAAGAGCAACATACGTATGAATTGATACCTCTTGGTAGCGGAGCAAAAAAAGAGTCAACAGACACATCATTATCAGCTAAATTACAAGAGCTAAAAAAGATGTACGATGACAAGCTTATTACCAAAGAGGAGTATGAAAAGCAAAGAGAAAAGGTTTTGAACAATTAGCGTTCGACAAAAAATAAAACAGATAAAAAACGGAGGGCTAATAGACTCAGCTCCGTTTTTTATTTTGACTTTGAAAAAATGAAAAAATTTGAAACTTTAACTTCACGGGTAGTTCCACTACCTATTGAAAATATTGATACCGATCAGATCATTCCAGCGCGTTTTCTAAAAGCGACCACGCGCGAAGGATTTGGAGATAATTTATTCCGTGATTGGCGCTTTGATACAGACAATCAGCCCAAAACGGATTTCGTATTGAACAACCCGACCTATTCGGGAAAAATATTGGTTGCGGGTAAAAACTTTGGCTGTGGTTCTAGTCGCGAACACGCTGCCTGGGCTATTCAAGACTATGGTTTTGACGTTGTTATCAGTTCATTCTTTGCAGATATCTTCAAAGGAAATGCGCTAAATAATGGGGTTTTACCCATTCAAGTTCCAGAAGAGTTTTTAGGAAAGATATTTGAATTGGTACACCAAAATCCTAATACCGAAATTATCGTCGACCTGGAGAAACAAACGGTCATGTTGACAGAAACAGGCGATCAATTTGAATTTGAAATCAATCCATATAAAAAGTCATGCTTGATCAATGGATATGATGACATCGACTTTATCCTAAACCAAAAAGATTCAATCGAAGCATTTGAAGCAAACAGACAATGGTAGATCCTGTCGTCCATATTGCCAATTTAACTGTTCAGTACGGTAGAGATATCGTATTGCAAGATTTAAATTGGCAAATTTTTAAGGGTGAACAATGGATCATAGGAGGACCGAGTGGTACCGGAAAAACAACGCTTGCAAAAGCAGTTGCCGGTCAATTAAAATATGAAGGGAAAATCGAATTCAATCTCGGCTCCAATAATCCCCTTTCAGCAAAAATTCACTATGTTTCCAATTGGTTTCAGTTTACCAATCTCGAAGGCGACCGCAACTTTTATTATCAACAGCGGTACAACAAATTCGCAAAAAACGATACGTTAACTGTTTTTGCAGAGCTGAAACATTACGCACAGGAGGAACAACTCTCTTTTGACGATGTACGCAACTATCTGACAATTTTTGGTTTTGAAAATTTCAAAGATCAACAGTTAATCGAACTTTCCAGTGGGGAGCATAAAAGACTACAATTGATCAAGGCGCTATGGCTCGAGCCTGAGGTCCTTATCATTGATCAACCTTATACGGGTTTAGACGTACAGTCTCGACAAGACCTCAATCGCATTTTTGATCAGCTGGCAAATAAAGGGGTGACGTTGTTGCTTATTAATAATGATGATGAACAACCAAGCTGCATCAATCGTTTTGCGGAGATACAGCATGGTAAGATTGTTATTCGCCAAAATAGCAATGAGATATCCAGAGGATTGCCCCGCACAAGAAAAGCGCTCCCTTATTTTTTGCAACGAGCCCCTGAAGTAACTTCTCCGATCATGGTAAAAATGAACAAGATTAATATCTCTTATGGAGAAAAACAAGTTCTAAAAAACATAGACTGGGAGGTAAAAGCTGGTGAAAAGTGGTTACTTCAAGGTCATAATGGCTCTGGAAAATCAACTTTGCTTAGTTTAATCAATGGAGATCATCCCCAGGCCTATGCCAATGACATTTATCTTTTCGGTAAAAAAAGAGGATCTGGAGAAAGTATCTGGGACATCAAAGAACATTTGGGGATCATATCGCCAGAATTACATTGGTACTACGATATGAATGCCAACGTTGGACAGACCATCGCTTCGGGTTTCTTTAATTCCATGAGCCTCTATCAGCGATTAGGATTTGAACAACAGCAGAAGCTGGAGCAAATTCTTCATTTTTTTGACCTCAAAGAGGTTAAACATAAAACATTGGGATCATTACCCCTGGGCCAACAACGTTTGGCTCTACTGGCGCGCACAATCGTGAAACATCCTGAACTGCTGATTTTGGACGAACCATGTCAGGGTCTGGACAAAGAGCAGACACAGTATTTCAACGACGTCATTGATGATCTGAGTAAAAGCGGCCAAACCCTCATCTACGTAGGGCATTTCGACGCTCAGTTACCCAATTGCATTGATAATAAAATGGTGTTGGAAAAGGGAGAAGTGAAAGCGACAACAGAAGTTACCCACAAAAAAGAGGTGTTTTCCACATAAGAAATGTGGAAAACGCCCAGCTAGAATAGAAAATAGATGTTAGCGGTTAGCATTTAGAGACTAACGGCTCAATAGTTATAAAAACAATGAAAAAAAACATTTTAATCATACCTGGAGATGGTATAGGCCAAGAAGTAACCACTTGGGGTAAAAAAGTGCTAGAAAAAATTGGTGAAAATTATGGTCATGAATTTAGCTTTGACGAAGCCATCATGGGCCATACCGCAATTGAAGCTACAGGCAACCCACTACCTGACGAGACGTTAGCGAAAGCAAAAGCTTCTGATGCAATCCTTTTTGGTGCCATTGGCCATATCAAGTATGATAATGATCCATCGGCTAAAGTTAGACCTGAACAAGGCTTACTAAAAATCCGTAAAGAATTGGGTCTGTATGCTAATCTTCGCCCAATATTATTATTTGATGAATTGTTGGATGCTTCAAGCTTAAAGCCAGAAATTCTTCAAGGGACAGATATTCTTTTCTTCCGTGAATTGACAGGCGATGTGTATTTTGGCGAGAAAAACCGAAACGAGGACAACACTTTTGCCTCAGATCTAATGAATTATCACCGTTACGAAGTTGAACGTATCGCACGTAAAGCTTATGAGGCAGCGCGCACGCGTAGTAAAAGGTTATGCTCTGTTGATAAAGCTAATGTCCTGGAAACGTCGCGTCTTTGGAGAGAAGTTGTACAAGAGCTTGCAAAAGAATATCCAGATGTTGAAACAGAGCACATGTTTATTGATAATGCCGCCATGCAATTGGTCAAAAATCCAAAGAAGTTTGATGTTGTTTTAACCGCTAATCTTTTTGGTGATATCCTAACAGACGAAGCTTCGCAAATTGCAGGCTCTATGGGCATGTTGGCCTCTGCCTCTGTAGGTGATGGCACTGGTTTCTTCGAGCCTATACACGGCTCTGCGCACGATATCGCTGGTCAAAATAAAGCAAATCCACTTGCGTCAATATTATCTGCAGCCTTGATGCTTGATATTAGCTTTGGCCTACAGGAAGAAGCTAAAACGGTTACCAATGCTGTAGCTGAAACATTGAAGGCAGGCTGGAGAACTGGTGACATTGCAAACCGTAGCACAATAGCTTCAAAAATTTTAGGTACCCAAGAAATGGGGCAAAAAGTACTGGAGTTTATTAAATAGTATTGAGATATGAGTAATGAAGTAGTGAGTATTGGGAATCAGATGCCGCAAGCCTTTGCTCGGGCACTTAAATGCATTGCTTCTTACATATTTAGTTTATAAATCTTTTGAATTAAGAAATTATGTTACACGATCCTAATCATCTTTACATTTTCGACACCACATTGCGTGATGGCGAGCAGGTACCCGGATGCCAATTAACTACTCCAGAGAAAATTGAGATCGCAAAGGACTTAGAAAAACTGGGCGTTGATATTATCGAAGCTGGTTTCCCAGTGTCTAGCCCCGGTGATTTTCAATCGGTGGTAGAATTGTCCAAAGCCGTGAACGATGTCATTATATGTGCATTGACCCGTGCCAATAAAAACGATATTGATGTAGCTGCCGAAGCATTACAATACGCCAAACGCCCGCGCATCCATACGGGTATAGGCTCTTCGGATATGCATATCAAATATAAATTCAATAGTACACGGGAAGAAATTTTAGAGCGAGCGGTTTCCGCTGTAAAACATGCTAAATCCTATGTTGAGGATGTCGAATTTTATGCAGAAGATGCCGGTCGCGCAGATTTAGAATTTCTAGCTAAAATGGTGGAATCGGTCATTGCTGCCGGAGCTACTGTCGTTAATATCCCTGATACAAACGGTTATTGTTTACCGGACCAATATGGATCAAAAATCAAGTATCTGAAAGAACATGTACGCAATATCGATCAAGCGATCATTTCTGCACATTGCCACAATGACTTGGGACTTGCAACGGCAAATTCCGTCGCAGCGATACAAAATGGTGCGCGTCAGGTAGAATGTACAATAAACGGTATCGGTGAGCGTGCTGGTAACACTTCGCTAGAAGAAGTGGCTATGATCCTTAAGGTACACAAGCAAGCATTTGGAAGTTTAACATCAAATATTGATAGCCGCATGTTTACCTACTTATCCCGTAAGGTAAGTGAAATGATGAATATGCCTGTGCAGCCAAATAAAGCTATTGTAGGTCGCAATGCCTTTGCACATAGCTCAGGGATCCACCAGGATGGATTCTTAAAGCATCGCGAAAACTATGAGATTATTAGACCAGAAGATGTTGGTTTGTTGGAAGCTGATATCATTTTAACTGCCCGTTCGGGAAGACATGCACTCAAACATCATCTAGAGCGTTTAGGATTTCACCTTGAAAAAGACGATCTAGCAGATTGCTATCAACGCTTTTTGGTTCTGGCCGACGAAAAGAAAAATATTTGCGATGATGACCTAAAAAGCCTCGTCCAAGAAAAAATCTAGAAAAGGAAGGCTGCTCATGCAGCCTTTTTTCTTCAAAAAAATCAACTATATTTAAACACACAGTAGCGGTAGAATCTTTAGTATCACAGCGGGTATCTGCATTTTCTTACCGACCTTAACTGGGCAATCCTCTAACAATGAATCTTTCAACCTTAAATATCGATTCCGAGGCTACGCTTGAACGCATCAAGTCTGTGGTCAATCGCACCCCTTTACAGTATAACAGGCATTTATCCGAGAAATATGGCGCCGAAGTTTACCTCAAACGAGAAGACTTACAGGTCGTACGTTCGTACAAGTTACGGGGAGCCTATAATAAGATTATTTCACTTACAGAAGAAGAGCGGCAGCTTGGTGTTGTATGCGCAAGCGCAGGTAATCATGCCCAAGGCGTCGCTTTTTCCTGTAATAAACTCAATATCAAAGGGGTGATATTTATGCCCGGCCCGACACCACGCCAGAAAATCTCGCAAACCGAAATGTGGGGTAATGGCAATGTAGAAATCATCTTAACCGGGGACACCTTTGACGACTGCCAAAAGGCTGCGCTAGCTTATACCGCAGCGTACGGCATGACTTTTATCCCTCCTTTTGATGACCTTAAAATTGTAGAAGGTCAGGGCACCGTTGCTGTTGAAGCCTTGCAGGATTTACCGGATATGGATGCTATGTTTATTCCTATTGGTGGTGGCGGTCTGGCTGCAGGCGCTAGCTATTACCTTAAAAATAAAAACAAAGCCATTAAATGCTATGGTGTAGAGCCCGAAGGTGCTCCTTCCATGCAAGCTGCCCTAACACATGGTGCACCGATTGAACTTGAACATATCAACAAATTCGTTGACGGGGCCGCTGTTAAAAAAATCGGTGCCACAACCTTCGAAATCGCCAAACAACTGCTGGATGATACGCGCTCTATTCCCGAAGGAAAAATCTGTACCTGTATATTAGAACTATATAATAAGGATGCAATTGTCGTCGAACCTGCAGGAGCACTTTCAGTAGCAGCGCTCGAGTTCCACAAAGATGAAATTAAAGGAAAGAAAGTCGTCTGTATCATCTCCGGTGGAAATAATGATATTGACCGCATGAGTGAAATCAAAGAACTGTCTTTACTTTACGAAGGTTACAAGCATTATTTCATCGTTCGTTTCCCACAAAGACCTGGCGCATTAAAACTTTTCGTATCCGAAGTATTGGGACCTAAAGACGACATTACGCGATTTGAGTTTATCAAAAAGACAGAACGAGAAAGAGGCCCCGCGCTGGTCGGCATCGAGCTCAACAAACCCGAAGATTATACAACATTAATTGAACGCATGAAAGAATATAAGTTTGATGTCATTGAGATCAACAAAGACCAAACATTATTCGAGTATTTGGTATAAAAATAAAAAGCAAAATTTTCATCACATAAAAATCTTATATTTAATTGTTTAATCAAAAAAATAAGCACATATGAGAGTAGTAATTTTAGCAATTTTGACCTTAATAGGTCAGCTTACCTTTGCGCAGACAGACAAAAGTAAACGACCAAGTCCTCCTGACAACACCAAGGTGACTACGGTCGATGGTATCACGATCGACATCAATTACAGCCGTCCATCATTAAAAGGCCGTCAATTGGGTGTTGATGTTGCCCCTATCGGTAAAGTATGGCGAACCGGAGCAAATGAAGCCACTACGATCGAATTCGATAAAGATGTATTGGTTGAAGGCAAGAAATTGGCCGCTGGAAAATATAGTCTTTACAGTATCCCGGGCGAACATGAAACAACGCTCATGTTCAATAAAGTTTGGAATCAGTGGGGAACGAAATATGATTCCAAAGAAGATGCCTTAAGCATTTCCGTCAGTAACGCAACAGCAAGTACCGCACAGGAACAATTTAAGATCAATGCCACTCCACAGGGAACAGTCTCCTTGGAGTGGGGAGCATATGTCGTACCCTTTACGGTTAAAGCGAGCAAATAGGTGCGATGCTTTCCAGTGAATCAAAATTTATTGCACAGAAAAAGGGACTGATAGTAGTCCCTTTTTTATAACAACACCGTATCGTGCAGATCTTAATAGTTTTGGCCAGACAGTTAATTTTTCAAGTATTTTTGCAAAAATTGATCCTGCTCCCACAGTAGATGGAATATATTTTCTTTGGCTACATACCCATGCGCTTCACGCGGCAAAATCACCATCCGCACAGGAGCTCCCAAATTCTTTAGCGCCTGGAAATAGCGCTCGGTCTGCAAAGTAAACGTCCCGGGATTATTATCTGCTCCACCGTGAATCAATAACAGTGGTGTTTTCATCCGATCAGCACTTACAAAAGGAGACATGGTCATATACAACGCGGGATCATCCCAGAAGTTTCGCTGCTCACTTTGAAAACCGAATGGTGTTAAGGTTCGATTATATGCTCCAGAGCGTGCTATTCCCGCTGCAAACAATTTGGAATTGGACAACAAATGTGCTGTCATAAATGCACCATAGGAATGCCCGCCTACCGCAACTTTTTTTCGATCGATATAGCCCAGCTGGTCTACCGCATCGATTGCTGCCTCAGCATTAGCCACAAGTTGCTCAATAAAAGTATCATTCGGTTCTTTCGTCCCTTCCCCAACAATTGGGAAGGCAGCATTATCCAGTACAGCATACCCTTTAGATACCCAATAGATAAAAGAGCCATAACTTGGGAATGTAAACTCCTTAGGATTGGCGGTATGCTGTCCAGCCGTATGCTTATCCTTGTATTCCCTTGGGTAAGCCCACATGAGCAATGGTAATTTTTCCTTTTTATTAAAATCATAACCTGCAGGCAGATAAAGCGTTCCCGAAAGCTCTACCCCATCGTTACGCTTGTAATTCAAAATCTCTTTATGAACTTTTTCCAAAGATTTGAACGGGTTTTCAAGAGCTGTTAGTGTCGTCTGTTTCCCAGATTTCATATTTTTCATGTAATAATTGGGATAGATCGATGCTGATTGAAGCGAAATTAATAAATCCCCTGTTTTGGGATTCACTATTTGGGTAATACGTTCTTGTAGTGCGGATGCCGCTGCAGTGTACATTCGCTTTTTCTTTAAAGATTGTAAATTGAGCTCATCCACAAAGGGGAACTCGCCATCTTTCGTAAACCCTTTGCCCACAAATAAAACCTTATCTTTATCTATATACATGGAGTAAGTGCCTAAACTATTTCTTTCCGTATACACGTCGCCAGGATCATTATATACGTCCTGACTGTTCCGATCGTGCAGCAGTTTGGATTCTCCTGTGGAAGGATTAACCACAAAAGTTTTCCTATTTCTAGTATCATACCATTGCGAATGAACCAAGGCGTACTTCTCATTGCCCCATACGACACCGGCATAACGGTCTTTGGTTTTGAAAATAAGCTTTCCCGCCCCCTTGAAAGGGTATGACAAGGTATATAAGGCATCCCGAAACTCCGCCTCCTTATTGGCATCCCCGCCGTCAAGTGCTTCAACATAAGCTAACGTAGCGGGTTGGTCGCTCCGCCAATGCCAGGCCCGCTTTCCCGAGCGTGTCGACGAAAACCCTTTCGGCATGACTTCCGTCAAAGGAGTCTCATTAACAAGCGTGATTTCTTTACCAGTACGATCATAGATATGTACCTTTTGCGGAAAATACGATAGCGGAACCACATACGAATAGGGCTTCGTGATTGTCGATACCATCACATATTCGCCACTCGGGGAAAAGCTGATCCCTGTATAAATGGCTTTGTCTTTAAAAGACGAAATTTTGCCGTTAAGATCCACAAGCTGCAGATTTGACTGCGCCAATGTTTCAAAGTTTGTCTCGTCCAATGGGCTCTTCAGCAAGTCCTGATACGTTCTCAACTGCGAAACCTTTCCATCGCTTGTTGAAACAACCGGTCCTTGCGGCAAATCTTTGGAAGGATCCAACAGTGCAGGCCTATCCTGTGGCAGACTGGTAATCATTAAACCTGACGAATTTCTTAACCATTGAAAAGGTGCCGTCATTGTCCCATTCAAATTGTAATTGGTTAACTGTTTGACGTTCCGCGTAGCCAGATCAACAACAAACAAAGCTGTACCACTATCATTGCTATTGCTGAATGCCAAATACTTATTGTCCGGAGAAAACACAAAGTTGGATAGTGCCGCATTTTCTGGCATCCCGGCAAAGTCAGTATATTCAAGATTTTGATCTATTTTTTTTAAGGTAATCTTATCGTAAAAGAGCGTTGAACTCTCCATATATGTTTTCGGATTAATCCTTAATCCTGCCAGTTTCATTTCTTCCTGCCCCAATTCGGCCAGACTTTTATAAGTGGGGCGAAATGTAAAAAGCATCCAATTTTTATCGCCTGAAATTATCAGCTGAGGAGGGCGTACATAATCGGCCAACGCCAGGATTTCAGTAGAGGGTTTTTGAAAGGTAATGTTTTCTTGCGCTTGCGTTTGTAGTGAAGTTAAAAGCAAGAGACCATAGAATAGTTTCTTCATAAATTTATTTTTCAAATTAGGGCAAAATAAAATAATAAAACATTCATTACGAAGCAAGATTTGTAGCTTTTTTATGACACTAAAATTAAACTTAAATCATTTGTAAAAAAGGGGTAAAAATTACTAGTTTAAAGTTATCCACATTTTTAAAATACACACAATCAAACACTTAACCACAACAATCCGCTACAAACGCATGCTCTATTAAACTTTTACCCAAAATGTGGAAAAGTCTACCTACCGCATAGCAGGAAAATGTAGGATATTTGTTAAGCTGATAAAGGAATTAGCAACTCAACGAAGTTTTTTACGTATCAGAAACAGATCTTTCTATTTAATAAGTATCTGTTTTCAGCGCCCGGCCTAACCTTAGGATCGGGTTCCCCTATTCAAATTGATACAATTAACTTCGTTCCGAGTTTTTCTATAAAGATTGGAATAAAAAAAATAAACAAGTAACATGGCAAGAATTATCAAATTTGAGAAAAACGATTGTGCCCCTTGCGCACAAGTATCGGCTTATTTGGATCAAAAAGGTATCCAATATGAAACGGTTAATCCTTTTGATGAACCAGACTTGGCTGCACGATTCAAAATCCGCACAGTTCCTACTGTAATTGTGTTGGAAAATGAAGAGATTCAACACCGTATCATTGGCTTTAAACCAGAAGAATTGGCCGCCATTGCACTTTAATAAATTCAGCGTATCATTTAAACCAAACAACAACATGATACACATTTATTATGATTCCAAAACGGGCAACGTACAGCGTTTTATGGATAAGGTCGCTCAAATAACAGGCTGGCAAATCCATAAAATAACCCGCGATTTGAAGGTAGAAGACCCTGGCCATTTGGTCACTTTCACCACAAATTTTGGGCAGGTACCCGATAACACAGTAGAATTCATGAAACGCGAAGCTAAAAACATCTATTCTGTTACTTCAAGCGGTAATCGCAATTGGGGGCCGAATTATGGCTTGGCAGCTGATCGCATTTCACAAGATTTCGACATTCCACTGGCATTCAAATTTGAACTGTCCGGAACAATGGAAGACATTAATCAATTTATTGACATCTTAAAGAACTTTTGCGATGGTAGCAAACGAAGTAGCAAAAAACTGGATATTGCTTAATAATGAAATCATGATTAAGCATGATGACGAATTCAGCTTACATAAAGATAAGGAAGCAGTTCGTGCCTATTTCTTGGAATATGTAAATAAGAACACGGTGTTCTTTTATACATTGAAAGAAAAAATAGACTATTTGGTAGAGAACAACTATTATATTGACTTTTACCAATGGTTTACATTTGAAGAAATGGAAGAAGTATTCAACTATGTATACGCTAAAAAATTCCGTTTTGAGTCTTTTATGGCGGCCTTCAAGTTCTTCCAGAGCTACGCTTTGCGTGACGATTCTGGTGAGAAGTTCCTAGAACGCTATGAAGACCGCGTTGTTGCTGTTTCCCTATTCTTGGCAAGAGAAGAAGGCGTAAAAAAAGCAATTGAATACGCCGAAATCATGATCAATCAAGAATACCAGCCGGCGACACCTACCTTCTTAAATGCAGGAAAGAAGCGCTCTGGTGAATTGGTTTCTTGTTTCCTTGATGAAATCGGTGACAACTTAAATGGTATTGGTTACGCTGTTGATTCCGCTATGAAGTTATCTTCTATCGGTGGTGGCGTATCGTTCAATATCTCCAAAATCCGTGCTCGTGGCGAGGCAATCAAAGGTGTTGAAGGTCGTGCGGGCGGTGTACTTCCTATTATGAAAATTATGGAAGACACATTCTCCTATGCCAATCAATTGGGACAGCGTCCAGGTGCAGGTGCCGTATATCTTAATATTTTCCACTCCGATATTGAAGAGTTTTTGGATTGTAAAAAGATCAATGTTGACGAAAAGGTACGTATCAAATCCTTGTCTATCGGTATTATCGTGCCTGATAAATTCATGGAATTGGCAGAAAAAGATGAACCTTGTTATTTGATCTATCCACATACCGTCATGCAAGAGTATGGACAATTCTTGGACGAGATGGATATGGACAAAATGTACGACGAATTGATCACGAATCCAAATGTGAAAAAGAAAAAGATCAATGCCCGTCACCTCTTGGTTAAGATTGCACAGACACAAAAAGAATCCGGTTACCCATATATATTTTTTAAAGAGAATACCAACCGTGTCCATGCGTTGAATGAAATCGGTCAGGTAAAATTCTCTAACCTATGTACGGAGATCATGCAGGTATCTCAAGTATCCGACATTGAGATCTATGGCAAACAAGATACCATCCGTTATGGCATCTCCTGTAACTTAGGCTCTTTAAATATTGCGACTGTAATGGACAACAAACGTATCAAAGAGACCGTAAAAACGGCTATGCGTGCGTTGACTGTCGTTACCGACGTAACTAATATCGATATGGTTCCTTCGATTGCCAAAGCCAATCGCGAGTTGCATTCCGTTGGACTGGGTGCGATGAACTTACACGGTTATCTTGCAAAAAGCTTCATCATGTACGAGTCTAACGAAGCATTGGATTTTGCCAATACGTTCTTTATGATGATGAACTATTATTCATTGGAAGCATCCATGGAAATTGCCAAAGAACGTGGTAAAACATTTGTTGGATTTGAAAAATCAGCCTATGCTGACGGCACCTATTTCGATAACTATGTCAACCGCGATTACATGCCAAAGACAGCTAAGGTAACAGAGTTATTCGAAGGAATACATATTCCAACGGTGGAAGATTGGTTAGCATTAAAAGCACAAATCAAAGAACATGGCATCTACCATGCTTACCGCTTGGCTATTGCTCCAAATCAGTCGACTTCCTATATCATGAATGCTACTGCATCGGTTATGCCTATTGTAGATATCATTGAAGTACGTGAATATGGCGACAGCACAACTTACTATCCAATGCCATATTTGACAAATGATAATTATTTCTATTTCAAATCGGCATATGATATGGATCAATTCAAGGTATTGAAGCTGATTTCAGTCATTCAACGTCATATCGATCAGGGTGTATCCACTATTTTGCATACCAACTCAAAAGATTCGACGAGAGATTTATCGAGATATTATATCTATGCACATAAACTAGGGTTAAAATCCCTTTATTACACACGGACAAGAAAATCAACGATTGACGAATGTGTCTCTTGTTCAGCTTAATTTTGCGATTTGGTAAACTAAATGCCTAATACTTTAAACTAAAAATGAGTAAAACATATAAAGCCGTCAACTGGAATACCCCCGAGAACGATTATGTATTAATGTTCTGGGAACAAAATATCCGTCAATTCTGGATCGACACAGAATACATTCCATCGAAAGATATTGATAGTTGGAAACGTATCAGTCCAGAAATGAAAGATGCGTATAAAAAAGCATTGGGTGGCTTAACCTTATTGGATACCCTTCAGAGTCATACGGGTATGCCTAAGATCATCGATCACATCGACACATTACAGAATAAAGCGGTATTGTCCTATATGTGTATGATGGAAGCTATCCATGCAAAATCGTATTCTACTATTTTCACGACAGTTTCTACAACTGCTGAAATCAACGATATTTTCGAATGGGTTCAGCAAAATAAATACTTGCAATACAAAGCGCAAACAATCGATGGTTATTATCGTGCGATCGATAAAGAAGACGCTTCAGAAGAAGAAATCTATATGGCGATGGCTTCTTCGGTATTATTGGAGTCCTTCCTGTTCTATTCCGGATTCTTCCTACCATTATGGTTATGTGGACAAGGGGAGATGGTCGCATCAGCTGATATCATTAAAAAAATCATCGCTGATGAATCGATACATGGCGTATTCGTAGGATTGATCGCTCAAGATCAATTCAAAAAACTAAAAAATCAAGATCAGGTCAAAGCACGTTTCTTGGCACTTCTTTACAATTTATATGAAAATGAATTGAAATATACCGAAGAGATCTATACCGAAGTAGGTTTAACTGCCGAGGTGAAAGAATATGTTCGTTATAATGCCAACAAAGCGTTAATGAATCTTGGATTTGATCCGATCTTCGAAGTAAAACAGGTTAATCCAATCGTATTGAATGGATTGAATACCGAGACAACACAACATGATTTCTTCTCCAAGAAATCAACGAACTACGAAAAAGCAACTGAGATTGTTCATCTAAAAGATGATGACTTTAAAATGGATGTGGTCGTAGATATATGATACTGGCGATAGCGTCAAAAAGCCGTTAAGATAAATTCTTAACGGCTTTTTTTATGTGGTCTCAATACCCAGCAGGGTATGAACATCACAGTCAGACTGAGTATTTGCCTGAAGGAGTACTAAACAGAGCGCTGCTCCTAAAATAACCTTGCTGATTCTGGATTTTCACCTACAAATCACTTTAGATAATCATGGCTATCCATTTTGATAGCCATGACTACTATTGAAAGATCTATTGATACCCTGGATTCTGCGTCAATTTATTGTTGCGTTGAATCTCATCAGGTGAAATAGGCCATAAGAGGTCGGATTCTTTAAATGTCGCACCCGATGCGTTTTTCGCACCAATAAGCGGAACAAAATCTACTTTTCCGGCTTCTGTTGTGGAGATTACAGGGAACATTTTCGTACGTACAATATCATCCCACATTTTGTATTCCAACGGAAACTCACGAAGACGTTCTTTCCAACATTCTTTGACAAAATTTTCTGCTGATAATCCTTGTAGCTCGGCCGTGAAAGCAGCAACAGATTTTCCAGCTGTGTTCGCACGTGCTTTGACCTGTGCTAAATATCCGGCTGCTTCAGCACTGACTCCGGTTGATTTAGCGATACCCTCTGCAGCAGTTAACAAAGCTTCGGGATAACGGTAAAAATTCCAGTCCTTGGTCCCTCTTCCCGTCGTTAACAGAGCTTGCTCATCAACATAGTACCATATACCAGCATCTTCCGAAGTCCATTTTTTACCGTTAATCGGATTGGTATAAGACCAGTGATAGAACTGGTTAGGTTTGATCCGTAAATCATCTTTATCGTAAACATTCAAAAACTGCTTCGTAGGACCAAAAACACGCTCAAATATTGAATAAGTAGTAAATACCGAAACTGCAGACGAGCTAAAAGCTGTTGCAGTCCTTGCTCCGCTGTTAGCAACAAGGTCATCAAATTCCTGTGCATAAATCACCTCATCTAGGTCATCCGTCTTACGCAATAAGTTGTAGGCACTATTTTCTGCAAAATCCGTATTTTGGGTCATCTTATGCGGCGAATTGACCACAATTTTAGCCATAGTCGCCGCATCTGCAAATTTACCTTGTTGTAAATAAACATCGGCCAAAAGCATTGCTGCTGCATATTTTGTAATGCGATGGCCCTCTGCAAATTTTTTAGCTGGTAGCACTTCCACAGCACTTTTCAGGTCTGCCTCTATCAATTCATAGATCTTCGTCGCCTCTGTACGTTCTAGATAAAGTGGATCGTTCAATGTCTCATTCGGGAGTGTATACAAGGGCACTGCTCCAAATGTTTTGACAAGATAAAAGTAGTTGTAGGCTCTAAAAAATTTGGCTTCAGCCAATAACGTATTTTTCTTGGTCTCATTGACCATGTTTATCTGCGGGATATACTTTACACCTGCATTAGCGATATTAATGGCTTCGTAAGCTCCATCCCAAATCGTATTCATCGTGGGTGATATTACGCTCGTATTTTGCTGCCGGGTCAGCTCACGCGCAAACAATGTGACACGCTCTTGCCCTTCATAACTATTCGTAAAATACCCTGTTAAAATGGTATTAATGGAAGCCGTAGAACCTAGATAGGAACCTGTTGTAGAATAACGTAATGGTGAACCCCGACGGTAAAGTGCATTTACAGTTGCTTCGGCCTGTCCTTCATTTTCATAATAGCTAATTAATGACAGGTTAGAGCTAGGATTTTCGTCCAAAAATTTATTACAGGATGTTGTGAGAGCCAGTCCGGCCAATAACAACAGAAATAATTTATTCTTCATCTTTTTAAATTCTATGCATTAAAATGTAACATTAACACCCAAAGAGAATGTTTTCGCTCTAGGATAGGAGAAAAAGGTCATGTTTTGTCCGAATTTTCCATTCCCTTGTGCAGTAAATTGAGAAGTCATTTCTGGATCATACTGAGAAGTACTTTCCGGGTCGTAACCTTTAAAATCTTTTGACGTGAATAAGAATGGATTATTCGCATTCGCGTAGATACGCAGTCTCGACAAGCCTATCCGCTTTAGTACGTCCGAATTAAACGTATAGCCAAATTGTATCAAATTTACACGCACATAAGAACCATCCGCAACCCAAGCATCGTCCACATTGGTGTCCTGTCCCGCATGCCCTCCATTAGTCAGGTAGATCGCCTGTTGTTTGGTATCCGGATTGGAACCGTTATAGGCATCCGTCAGAATTTCCTTCAGACCGTTCGTAATACCAAAACGGTCATATGTTGAATGGAAAAATTGTTGCATGACATCCACTCCCTTCACAAATTGGAGGTCTAACGTAAAGTCGAAGTTTTTATAACGCAAGTTGTTGATTAAGCTACCGGTCCAATCTGGCAGACCTTTACCGATGATCTCTTTCTCAGTCGTTCTTTTTGCACGCCCGATTTGACTTAGCGTAGCATTTCCGGCATCCACATCAGCTTTAGTATATACCCCCAATCTTCTGTAACCGTAAAAACTATTTAAGTTTTCGCCAACGCGGATCACACTATTTGCACCACCGACCCAATCGTTCTTTAAGATATCTGCATTGTTCTCCCCCAATTTCAATACCTTATTCTTGTTGTAGTTGGCGTTCAACGATGCTTTCCAATCAAAATTCTCATTGGTCACAATCGTACCGGTAATCATCATATCCAGCCCCTGATTTTGTACGGCGCCGATATTTTTCATGACGGATTTAAAACCGGTCGCTCTTGGTATCGGTGTCTCCAACAGAAGGTCTGTTGTTTTTCGACGGTAATAAGAAACATCAAAATTTAGACGATTTTGAAGTAAACCCAATTCCACCCCAACATCAAATTGTGCAGTTTTCTCCCACTTTAAATCTTCATTTGAAATCGTACTGACATAAGACCATGGCGCCCGCGTATTATTTAATAAAATTGTACCGGCATCTACGATTGATAACGATCGATAAGGATCAATTTCAGAGTTCCCTGTCAAACCGTAACTTGTATGCAGCTTCAAGTTGCTAATGGTCTGATTATCCTTTAAAAATTCCTCGTTGGACACATTCCAAGCCAAGCCTAATGAAGGGAAAAATGCGTATTTATTGTTCTTACCAAATTTGGATGAACCATCGTAACGGCTAGTAACTGTTGCAGAGTAGCGATTATCATACGAGTATGCTGCCCGCAAGAAATACGAATTCATCGCCCAATCATTGTAGAATGATTCAGGCGTCGCTGGCGTTACACCTAGGTTCATTCGATTATACTCATAGAAATCATCTGGGAATCCTTCCGTCCGCATTTTATCGTAGTCATAGGTCTTCTTTTGCCAAGAAAGACCTGCCATCGCATTGATGCGATGTTTATCAAATTGCTTATTATAGGTCAGATAGGTTTCTTCCTGCCAATACAGCGTATTCGTATGCGAACGTTCTGCCCAGCCATTTGGTCTGGAAATATTGTTTAATAATTTTGAAGAGTATCCTTTATAGTCTTTCCTGTGGTGATCAATCCCCAATTGCGTTTTCAAATCCAACCCATCGGCCAGATGAAACGTTAATGCCGCATTTCCAAAAATCTGCGTATTATAGCGTAGGCGTTTTTGTAAATCCAAAATGGAAACCGGATTTGCCATTCCTTCAAAACTTAATTTTTCGGCTACCGTAGACGATGCAGAATTTGTATATAGTCCATTTTTATCATAAACAGGATACCAAGGGATCATCTCGATCATGGTACGACGCGCTTCCTGTCCACCACCGTCTTCCGGCGTATAACGTCCCCAGGTATGATTGACCGTCAAATTAATTGCAGTAGAGAGCCATGTTGTCGGTTTTGCATCATAAGCCATTTTTGCATTGATCCGCTTATTCCAGGTATTGTTCATGATTCCCTGCTGATCCGTATAATTCAAAAATGCACCAACAGATGATTTCTCATCACCTTGTTGCACATTCAATTGGTGATTATGTGAAATGGCCGTACGGGTTGCCTCGCGTTGCCAATCGGTATCATACAATGGATTGCCATTTGCATCAAAATAGTCTGCATCATTAAACCACGTCTTTTTATCTAACGACCATGACTTTCCTTGGTACTTATTTTCATTTTCCAATCCAATCATAAAGGCATCCACCCATTCCTTTGCATTGAGCAAATCCATGTAGCGCTGAGCCGAACTTACACCGGCCGATCCTTGATAACTAATCGTTCGAGATCCATCTTTGTTTCCGCGTTTTGTCGTCACCAGGATAACACCATTTGCACCGCGCGCACCATAGATCGCTGCTGAGGAAGCATCTTTTAAAACCTCAATATTTTCAATATCATTCGGATTCAACAAATTGAAATCTTCCATCACGACTCCATCTACTACATATAATGGGTTGGAAGAAGAGTTGATCGTCGCTACACCACGAATAACAACTCTATTTGCATTAGCGCCAGGTTGGCTTGAATTCGAAAAGATATTTACCCCAGAAGCTTTTCCTCTCAGGGCGTCCAAAGCGCTGAAACTTTGATCTTTAATCAGGTCGGCTCCTTTGACCATCGCAATAGACCCCGTTACATCCGATTTACGCATAGTACCGTATCCTACAACGACAACTTCGTCCAATTGACTTTGATCATCGTCCAATTGCACGGAAACTGTTGTACCGGAAACAGTAACTTCTTTGGATTTGTAACCGACGGAAGAAACTACCAGTACATCCCCCGATTTAGCATCTAGTGTAAAATTACCCAAGGCATCGGATTGCGTACCTTTTGAAGTACCTTTAACGGCGATGTTTACTCCCGAAATTGGCTTTCCGGTAGCATCCAATACTTTTCCTTTAACTTGTTGCTGCAAATGGTTCATCTCTTTGACGACGGATTTGCCTTCGTACTTGAATGAAGTTCCGACTGCGGCATTGACTTGTTGGAAAGTACCAGCAATGACAGCTAATGAGAAAAATAGTTTCGATTTTTTCCCAAGCTGCGCAAGTGATTTTACGTCAACTTTGCTCATATTAATAGTGATTTGGTTTATAAAAACGTTTTAGCAAAATGAAGCTTAGAACGTCTAGTTTAATTTAGTTTCCCTTAATTGATGTTTTTTTGCAATCTGCTGCTTGAAAAATTACCTATTAGATTCCTTTTGCGTCCATTTACGATAAAATAGAAAGCACCGGACCTAAATGCCTATGAAATTATTGTTTCACAGAATTCGCAATAAATTAGCTAAATCGCTTTTGCTTTTGTTGTAAAAATTTTTTGGTTTCCAATTTTGGTTTTTTAATTGTCTATAACTTCTTGTCTTTCTTTTGGTTATTATTTCTTGGTTGTCACATGTTATCCAGTTGGAAAGATAACATTTTAATTTTACTGGAGAAAGATTTTTTTTAAAAACCTTTCTCCAGTACAGTATTTTTAGATATTTCCTTTTTTCATTTCGTTGATCGCATAATCGACAGCCCGTGCCGAAAATGCCATATACGTCAATGAAGGATTTTGTGTTGATGTAGACGTCATACTTGCACCATCAGTGACAAATACATTTTTCACCGCATGCATTTGATTCCATTTGTTCAATACTGAAGTCTTCGGATCGTGTCCCATACGAGCTCCGCCCATTTCGTGGATATCCAGCCCCGGAGCCTGCCAGCGTGTATCGGGCCGAATATTTGTGAATCCAGCATCCGTAAACATTTCTGTCATGACAGCGATGTAATCTTTTTTCATTTTTTCATCGTTCTCATCATAATCGACAGCAATTTTTAACAGCGGAATTCCCCAATCATCTTTTTTACTTCCATCTAATGAAACCATCCCGGATTCTTTTGGTATGGTTTCACCCATCATGTGAGATCCGACCTGCCAAATACCCAGTTTAGGATTTAACAAATTATTTTTCAGATCAAGTCCTAAACCCGAACGATCGGACTGTTTACCGCGCGAAGCTCCGAATCCGGCAGCATACCCCCTTAAAAAGTCGGTCTCCTGCTTGTGCAAGTTTCTGAAACGTGGAATGTATCCTCCACCTGCGGGATTCCGCCCTTCGGTCTTAAAATCTAACAAACCTTCGTACTCGGCATAGATACGTGCACTATAATTATGAAAGGCAACGTATTTGCCTAAAACGCCACTATCGTTGCCCAAACCATTTGGAAAGCGGTTGGATGTAGAATTCAATAAGATCAAATTTGTATTAATTGCCGCCGCATTGACAAAAATCAGCTTAGCATAAAAATCAATCTCTTCTTTTGTATTGGTATCAATCACACGTACGCCCACGGCTTTTCCTTTTTGTTCATCATACAGGATGGAGTGAACTACAGAAAATGGTCGTAAGGTCATATTTCCGGTCTTTGCGGCCCAAGGAATTGTCGTGGCATTCGAACTGAAATATCCACCGAAAGGGCATCCGCGCTGGCAAAGTACCCGATTTTGACACTGTACACGACCTTGCTCGATGTGAATGGGGTTGGGCTTAGAGAGGTGTGCACAGCGGGCTGAAATTACCTTGCGTTCCGGAAATCTCTTTTGAACGCTTTCTTTAAAATACTTTTCAACAATATTTAAAGGGTATCCCGGCAGAAACTCACCATCTGGCAATTCTGGAAGTCCGTCGTGGTTTCCAGCAATGCCGGCAAATTTTTCGACGTAACTGTACCAAGGCGCTAAATCGGCGTAACGTATCGGCCAATCTACAGCAAAGCCATCTCTGGCAGGGCCTTCAAAATCAAAATCAGACCAACGTTGTGTCTGTCTCGCCCATAACAGCGATTTACCCCCCACCTGGTATCCCCTGATCCAATCAAAAGGCTTCTCCTGAATATACGGGTGCTCTTTGTCCTTCACAAAAAAATGGGCTGAATCCTCATGAAATGCATAACATTTGCTGACGACTGGATTTTCTTCCTTTACTTTGAAAGGCATTTCGTTCCGATGCTCAAACTCCCAGGGCATCATATTGGTGGTTGGGTAATCTTTAATATGCTGAACATCACGTCCACGTTCCAACACCAATGTTTTTAACCCCTTCTCGCACAACTCTTTTGCGGACCATCCTCCGCTAATTCCAGAACCGATTACAATAGCATCGTAGGTCCTGCTTTTTTCACTGTCAATATTTAAATTTGCCATGTGCTATTTACACCTTAACTTTTACCTCACCATTATACGGACCCGGAATAAGTTTATAGATCACCTTATTCTTCATCACATATTCTGAGTTCATATACCCCTGAATTGCACGTGATTTGAACATATCAAAAAAAGCCTTCTCGTCAGTTTGGTCTTTCAATCCCGCCAATGTGGTCTCCGTTTCTTTACGGTTCGCTAAATTCAACTTTTTCCTCAACGCATTGAAACCTGCGACAAATTTAGCCTGATTTTCTGGTGACTCACAATCGTCCACCATTTTGATGACAAAAAGATGCAAATTCAGATCCTTTCCTCCCGGTGTATCCGATTTTGGAATTAGTATGTCGGCGAGATTGCCCAAAAATTGCTCATCCTCCGCCGAAATCTTCAGCTTATTCAATACAATGGACGCACCACCATCATTCAGACAGGACGACAAAATCGTCAGTCCGCCTGCTACAATGAAAAATTGCTTTATCGCGGTTCTTCGGTTCATAATCAGAATTCCATTTACAATTCGGTAATATTACGTATATCCAAATAAAAATACAAATGCTAAAACGATTAAATTATCCGGCAATCCTTAAATCCATTGTGATAACAGCGCTTTTGCTTCAGATAAGTTTTCCACAATGTTATCCACAGCTGTTAGTCTATCACGTTCTACCTCCTGTTTCGTTACCGCAATCAACCGCATACCCGCGCCCAAAGCCGATTTACTTCCAGTTATCGTATCCTCAATAGCCACACAACTATCCGCTGCTAAGTTTAAGTTCGTCAATGCCAAACGGTATGGCTCCGGATTAGGCTTGGGAAATTCGACGCACTCACGGGTAACGAAAAATTCAAAATAATCCAAAAGCCCATGTTTACCCAAAACCGTATCTACCGTACTGCGGAAACTGGAGGTGACAAGTCCGATATGAATGCCGCTCTCTTTCAAAAACGTTAAGATTTCCCAGGCATCCGGCATCAATTCAATGTCGCTCATGTTGGAATCGGCATAAGCTGCACGTGTACGCTTCCACATATATTCTTCCGTCGTATCGTAGCCGTAGTCATCGACCAATCGTTTGACATTATGTGCTAAAGTATGCCCTGCAAAATCACGAATCCAATCTTCGTAGCTGATCACTAAATTAAATTCATCCTTTAATATCGGCGCCCAATTTTTGAAATAGAAATATTCCGAATCAATCAACGTTCCGTCTAGGTCAAATAACACTGCCTTAATTTTATCCATAGTGTTAAAGATACACAAGTAGACTGAAAAATCCTATTAAATGACACCGCAATAGGTCGAATTGGAGAGTACACCTTGATAGGTATCCCAAAAACCGATGTAGACATGATAATCAAATTTGTCCATTTTAAATCTCGGGATCTCAACCGTACATTCACCCTGCCATGCATCCGCGATAGCCATTTTGAGATCCCCCTCCCTATCCAAACTGACCAAGGCCAAATTTAATTTAAAAGTGCTATCCCTGTATTTCGGATTCGGTATCCAGTGTAATTTCAGCAGATCATCCTCCCATCGAGCCTCAACACCTTCGGGTGACATGAGCTCCCCGACAAATACCTGCACTTTTTCCATATTAATAACAGGTCTATTTTCGACATCCAAATCAATCGCGTTTTTGAGAATCTGCTGTTGTGCAAGCTGAAATTTCCCAAGCCCCGATTTTTTAGATTCTTCAAATTGATACCCAAAATTAACAATAGGCTTTATCCAGCCACAAAACTTACCGGCCAATTTAATTTTTTCACGATGTGTCAATTGCGCGTGAGTTGGAGGTTTGGAACTTTTTCTACGCGAACCGCGTATCACCCATTTGCCATTGAGGTTATAACCATAGACTGAGCCCACTTTACCACGAAAACCACCATTCGGACCATCTTCTAATATTGCCATTTTTAAACCTTTTTATTGTAATGCTATAATCTATTTTACAGCCTAACAAATAATAGCCATCAATGTTTGACTTAGTTTAGTAATAAGTTAGAATTTAGATAGGTTTAAGTTAGGTTTTAATTAGGCTATACCTAAACAAACCCTATCTAAACCCTAAGCTAACCCTAACTAAACCCTATGCAAATAGTCCATTTGACCTAGTGGATCATACAGGTTGTTTATCATCATTTTTGGATAAGGTTTGGACATTTACTAAGTTTGTTGAGGTGAGCTATACATAACGAATACCGCTTAACAGACATATGCGATGTACGTCGAGCTTAAGTGCTCGCTAAGAAATCTAAAAGCTTCATCGCCTTAAAAATTTATATCATGAAAATAATTGCTATCGGTCGCAATTACATCGACCACGCTAAAGAACTCAATAATCCAGTCCCTGAAACTCCCATTATATTTTTAAAACCTGATACTGCGGTGTTAAAGGATAACAAAGATTTCTATTATCCTGAATTTTCAAAAAATATCCAGTTTGAAACCGAAGTCGTCCTTCGGATATGTAAGGAAGGAAAACATGTGACACCAAAATTTGCATCAACCTATTTCGATGCTATCGGCCTAGGGATTGACTTTACCGCAAGGGACGTGCAGCAAGAATTAAAAGCAAAAAGCCTTCCCTGGGAATTGGCAAAAGCATTTGACCATTCGGCAGTCATCAGCAACCTGATTCCTAAAGAAGAATTTGCGGAAGTAAATTCGATTGATTTCTCCCTGCAGCAAAATGGGCAAAAAGTTCAGCAGGGAAATACCAAGGACATGATATTTTCCTACGAAGATCTGATTGTCTACACCTCCAAATTTATTACCCTACGCAAAGGTGACCTCATTTACACCGGAACTCCAGTTGGTGTCGGATCTGTGGCCATCGGCGATTTATTGGAAGGTTTCATTGGCGAACAGAAGATGTTTAGCTGTAAAATCAAATAGCTGGGAATAGCATGATAAAAAAAACGACAGCAATGCTCTCCCTGCTGGCCTGCATGGCAGGTCTAATCAAGGGACAAGATATTATCAAAAGCCGCAATTATCCACAAAATTATTTTGTACGCCCGATGGATATTCCTCCACAGGCTTCGGGATCGTTTGGGGAATTGCGCGCGACGCATTTTCATGGCGGAGACGATTACCGCACACAACAACGTATAAATATCCCTGTACATGCAGCAGCCGAAGGTTTTGTATCCCGTGTACGGGTACAAATAGGTGGTGGGGGCAATTATGTTTACATTGATCATCCCAATGGTTACACCTCGGTGTACATGCACCTCGAAAGCTTTAATTCGGATCTTGCGAAAATCGTTAAAGATGAGCAGTACAAGCAAAAACGTTTTGATGTCGATATATTTCTCAAACCCAACCAAGTTCCTGTAAGAAAAGGTGAGTTTATTGCAAATTCAGGTAATACCGGTGGTTCAGCAGGCCCACATCTTCATTTCGAGATCCGGGATACAAAAGCACAATTGCCGCTCAATCCGCAATTGTTTGGCCTGTTGTTTCCAGACGGTGTAAAACCGATTATCCGCGGTATGACGGTCTACGATTTAGGTTCCGAAATATTCGACGAAAATACTCCTCGAAGACATCAAACGATCAAGTCGGCCGGCAATGGTACCTATAGCTTAGCGAGTACCGCGCCGATACCCGTGAATGGCACCTTTGGATTAGGAATTAACACGGTTGATAAACGGAGAGGCATCTCTTTTACATATGGTGTGTATTCGATTGAACTATTTTTGGACAATAAAAACATCAGCACGGTACTGTTCGAATCCATTCCTTTTGATCAGACCCGTGCGATACAGTCTTACGTAGACTACCCTTATTTAAAAAAGTCAGGGGTACGCGTGCAAAAAAGCTTCAAAGATCCAAACAACCCGATCAACATCTTCAAAAACTTGGATAACCTCGGTAAAATAACATTGAAAGACAATGAGGTTCATGATGTAAAATATGTGGTTAAAGATGTCCAAGGAAATACGAGTGAATTGAATTTTAAGGTACAAAACAATCCGTCCCTGTCAATCAGCCGCCCAAATGCGAAGGGGCTTAAAATGTTTCACTATGCCGAGGAAAACAAATATGAAGCGGAGAATGCGCGTATTTACATGGGCAAAAACATATTGTATGACGACCTTTATTTCAATTATACACAAGGAGCAAAACCGGCAAGGGGTTACTCGGCAATGCATTATATCCATAACAGCTATACGCCGGTGTTCGGATATTATAAGCTCATGATCAAACCAGACTACACCCTATCTGATAACCTGTATGACAAAGCCTTGATTGTTTCTTCTGATGGCGGAGCACAAGGTGGTCAATATGAGAACGGCTGGGTGGTAGCCAACGTACGCGAATTTGGTGGTTTTTACATCGCTGTCGATACCATTGCACCAAATATCACTGCGCGTAACCTGACCGACGGCAAGAATGTTTCCAATCAACGCTCCATCGATTTTACCATCAGTGACAATCTATCGGGTATAGCTACTTTTAATGCTTATATTGACGGGAAATGGGCTTTAATGAAATATGACCCTAAAACAAGACATATCTGGCATGACTTCGAACCGGAACTCAGCAGTGGCAGACATGAGTTTAAACTCGAAGTGAAAGACAACAAAGGGAATTTGAAGACATACGAAGCTTCGTTTATGAAATAGCGACCTGATTTTCGGCAATAAATCTGCGGTTTTAAGAGATTAATCGTATCTTAAATGACTAAATACAGCGTATTATGGCAACACTAGAAGTAGGACAGAAAGCACCGGATTTCAGTGCAAAAAATCAACATGGCGAGACCGTCCATCTTTCCGATTTTAAAGGGAAAAAAGTTATTTTATATTTTTATCCCAAAGACAATACACCAGGCTGCACCACGGAGGCCTGCAACTTCAGAGACAACTATCAGTCTTTGCAAAAAGATGGTTTTGAAATCATAGGTGTAAGTGTGGACGATGAGGCATCACATCAAAAATTCAGCAGTAAACATGAGCTCCCTTTTCAGTTGCTTGTCGATGAAGACAAGAAACTCGTCGAGGCGTATGGTGTATGGGTCGAAAAAAATATGTATGGCAAAAAGTATATGGGCACCGCACGTACTACCTTTGTAATTGATGCAGATGGTATTATCCAACATATTATCAAAAAAGTAGATAACAAAAATGCGTCTCAGCAGATCCGCGATTTAGGCGTTTAAAATCTAAATACTTATATCTATATTTGCCACTTATGAGCAAACAGACAGACGACTTTTTCAAAAGTGTAGTATCACACGCGAAGGAATACGGTTTTGTATTTCAATCGAGCGAAATATATGACGGATTAAGTGCCGTCTACGATTATGGTCAATTGGGTTCGGAACTAAAAAACAACCTCAAAACTTATTGGTGGAAATCCATGGTGCAGTTGAACGAGAACATTGTTGGTATCGATGCCGCAATTTTTATGCACCCCACAACATGGAAAGCCTCGGGTCACGTCGATGGTTTCAATGACCCAATGATCGACAATAAAGATTCAAAAAAACGTTACCGTGCGGATCAATTGATCGAAGATAAAATTGCGCGTTATGAAGCGGATGGTAAAACAACTGAAGCAGCAGCATTATTAGAGTCGTTGAATACAGCATTGAATGCAGACGATTTAGCTGGACTAAAAACCATCATTGAAGAACATAACATTGTATGCCCAGTCTCAGGCACCAAAAACTGGACTGAAGTACGTCAATTTAATTTGATGTTTGCAACCCAAATGGGTGCTATGGCTGACGGTGCAGATCAAGTGTACCTTCGTCCTGAAACTGCACAGGGTATTTTCGTCAACTTCCTGAACGTACAAAAGACAGGACGTATGAAAATTCCTTTTGGTATTGCCCAAATTGGTAAAGCTTTCCGTAATGAAGTAATCGCACGTCAGTTTATTATGCGTATGCGCGAATTCGAGCAAATGGAAATGCAATTTTTCTGCCGTCCGGGAACCGAATTGGAATGGTATAACAAATGGAAAGAGACACGCCTGAAATGGCATTTGGCATTGGGCTTCGATCCTTCTAACTACCGTTACCACGACCATGATAAATTAGCGCATTATGCAAATGCTGCTGTTGATATTGAATTCAATTTCCCATTTGGGTTTAAGGAGGTTGAAGGTATCCACTCACGGACAGATTTCGATTTGAAACAACATCAGGAGTATTCTAAAAAGAAAATGCAATATTTTGATCCGGAGATCAATCAAAACTACATTCCGTATGTGATTGAAACTTCAATCGGATTGGACCGCCTTTTCTTAACTGTACTATGTAACTCTCTGGTAACGGAAGATTTGTCTACGGAAGAAAAACAAGATTCGCGCGTTGTATTGAAATTCCCCCCAGCATTGGCTCCGGTAAAAGCTGCCATTTTACCATTAACCAAAAAAGACGGTTTGCCAGAGAAAGCGCGAGAAATATTGAATACGCTGAAATTGGATTACAATGTTCAGTACGATGAAAAAGATGCTATCGGAAAACGTTATCGTCGTCAGGATGCTATCGGAACGCCAATCTGTATTACAGTTGATTACGATTCTTTGCAAGATAATACTGTCACGATCCGCCACCGCGATACGATGGCACAAGAACGTGTTGCCATTGCCGATCTTGAAAACATAATACATGACCTAGCTGGTTGGAATACCATGCTAAAGAAATTAATATAGCCAAAATGCTATAACAAAAAAGGTGTCCACTGTTGGACACCTTTTTGTTATAGATGTAGGGAGGCTAGATGCTCGATGAAAATAGTTTAGTTAGTATTCGATCGTGATATTGTCGTCCCAATGTTCGTTCTTCACGACCTGAAAACCCAGATTCCCATTATCAGTTTCCAACAATTTACCCTTAAATTGTATCTGAACATTGTTTCGGATTTCGCTTCCCAGTTCAAACGTACGTAGCAGTTGGCCTTCTCTGAAAACGCGGAACTGATATTTAATAACCTTGTTTTCTAAATAATAGCCCATAAATTGATTGAACGAAAAGCTTTTATTTTCTGCTGTAAATTGTGGCACTATCGTCAACATACTTTTATCAATCTGATCACTACTTCGCGCTATAAAGGGGTAATAATGAAATACAGGATGAAGCTGCTGTACTTGAATACTATCAATTACACTGAGATCCTCCGTATCGGTAAATGTCAGTTTAACCTCGCTATAAATCCGGTTTAAGTTCAATACCCGCTCGGTAACACCTTTCACTTCAAAGGTATCACGACCGGCAAATAACTCTGCAGACCGTTCAGAAAAAGGGTTCGTAGCATAAAAGTGCTCAAAATCAGCGGCCTCCGACATAACGAGAGGCAATGTTGAATTTTTAGCAATCAGGCTCAGATAGTAGGTGCCATTCGGCAATTCTAAATCAAAAGCGTCCTGCGAGTTAAGCACCCCTGAGGTAACCATCGCCTTCGAATTTGCATCGAAAACATGGTAGTAGAATTTGCTGGGTAGCGCTTCCGGATTAACTTGACCATAAATCATCAAATTATCCATCTTAAAGGTGCCTGTCGTTGAGCTGTAACCCGATCCACCATCTCTACTTCCAGCCAATAGTGAGATTTTTAACCAAAGCTCTTTACTGTAACCGAGGGGAATATCTGCCAAAGAGGTGTTCACGGCGACTTTTCCTGACAATGATAGATTTGAGGGATACTTAATGGTATCTGAGAGCAGCGAAAAACTATTTCCTTTATCCAAGGAATAACTCAATAGGAGCGCTCTTGGCCCTGTACTTGAGCTATTTCCATCAAATGCCCAGCTGCCTATGGAACGAATACCTTGCGTTGGAATTTTAATCAAGATCTCTCTAGCACCTTTGAAGCTAATGGCTTTCCCCGTGGTGGGCCAGCCGGCCAGAAAATCATAATCTGTCTTTCCGTCGTTGTAATTGATTAAGCTACCTTCATCTAGCGCAGTCTCAGGAACGGTGTTACTGTTGTCAAAGGTCCAATGATACAGTAGCAACTCGCTTTCGGAAGCGGTTCTGTGTAAGGCAGCTCGATTTGGTCTTGCTGATTGTTTTTTTAGCGGAGTAACAATCGCTTCAAAATCCTTGATTTTGAATTTTACGGCATGAATTGTTTCATTGTTTTCATCGGGAAGTTTTGCATGCTTTTTGCACGAAGGCAATGCCGCTAAAACCAGGATGAATACACCCGAAAGAATTCCCCAAGTTGACTTGGATGTTCTTTTCATAAATATAAATGATTTATAAGTTAATTAACCGGCATAATAAAACTAACGTATTAATTATTTAGATCCAAAAAAGTAACTAAAATGTTACAAGTGATTTTGGCTTTTGAGAATATCTTGTCGATTTACAATGCATGGCTGTATTATTCTTAAGGTAGAGGGCGACCTTATCTTTTACGTTTAACGAGACTTCCAATGGGATGTGATGGGTAGCTGCCAATTGCAAACAACTCGCTGTAACATTAACACGTTAGTCGCGCATGCGGTGTTCCTGCAGGTATTCGCTCGGCGAGAGTTTGGTTATTTTTTTAAATACCCGATTAAAATTCACAACATTATTGAATCCCGTCTTAAATGCGATGTTCGAAACGCTCTCCGAAGATTCATCAATCAACATTTTGCAGGCGCGTTCAATTCGGATTTCATTGAGAAAAGTAACATAGGTCTTCCGGGTATGCTTCTTAAAATACTTACAAAACGCATGTGGTGTCATGTGCGCTACCGCAGCGATATCTTCCAGGGATATCTTGTCTCCAAAGTGCTGAAAAGTATATTGGAATATTTCGTTGATCCGCAATCCTTCGGCATCTGAAAACTTCTTTTGTGGGATACCGGTATACAGCGAAGTCCATTGATCTACCTTTTTACTCAAAAAGTTAATCAGCTTCACGAGCGATAGCAAGCGATCGATACCCGCGCTGGCATTGATCTGTACAAACTTCTCTTTTAATGCCACAGCATGTTCCGCATCCAATTTTTTACTGACATTGATGTGTTCCAAAAAATACTTGACATCATCAAATTCAGGGAAGTCCAAGAATGATCTAAAATGTTCATAGTCGAAAAAAATATGGATCGCATGGATGCCATCCTTTACATCCTCTCCTGTTTTGAACATATGCGGTTCATCCGCGTCCACAATATAGATTTCATCCTGTTCGAAACTGTGCGTAAAGTTGCCGATCATAAAGGTTCCCCGGCCTTTTAAAATATAGGTCAGCTGGATTTCCTTGTGCCGGTGGTAATTGCTGTAGAACGAAGGCAGAATGTCTTCCTGCACACAAATAGATCCCTGGTAAACTACCGGAACTGTAAATTGAACAACTTTCATTATATATTGAAATAACAAATATTAAACAGTTATTTCAAATATAGCACTTTTTTAAGACAATAAACGTTAATTTTTGGCGATAAATTCCTTTACCTTCGCCACAAACTTCGGCATGGCAGGATCTTCACCGTTTAACGATAAGATCTCCAGTGTTTCCGGATTAATCCAAAGATAACGTGGTGTGCGGTCTATCCCAAAATTATTTTCCATCGTAGCCTGATCGTTGTAGTTTAAAAAGTAACTCTGTTTTCCCAGGGCAAGATCTTTGCTTGCTTTCGTCCATTTGTCCAGATCCTTATCCAGCGAAAAATAAACAACCTGTACCCCTAGGGCATTCAATTGGGCTTCCTTTGTCCGTAACATCTTGATATCAGCTTTACTATTGCCATTCGAAGCCTTCCAAAAAGCGGCAATCAGCATTTTCGATTTTGACACATCGTTCAGGTTCAGCGTATCCCTTTGCACATTCATTGGCGTTATTGATGGGAACACAGGCATATTTTCATAAAAATCTTTCACCTTATCGACCTTTTCCCTGGCAAATTTGAAATAAGGGTGTTTCTGTAGTTCAACATCAAAGCCCTGCAATGCCACATCAAATTTCTTATAATTTGTCTGGTCGAGCGATACATACTTAAAAAAATAAGGCAATAGCAAAGAGGAACGGTGGGTACTGTCGAGAATAAAATCGGCATAAAGTGTGCGTGGGTTAAATGCTTCAGTGCTGCTCAACCGCTGTATTTCATCCACCGCTTTTTCATAAGAACCATCGTTTTTTGCTGCCATCAAAGGCAACTGACTCTCCAGCTGCCTTACCCGCTGACTTTTATTGGTGCTTTTACTTTTTTCCTCCTGTTCACGTTGTTGATATTTCGCATTGAACTGCATAAAATCTTTAGCATTGGAAGAAGATGTCGTCAACGTAAATTTCCCATGCTCTTCGTGGAGATCGTAGTCGCCTCCACCTTCGAGAACTAACGTATAGGGTTTCATTCCCTTGATCTGGATATCGTAAAATCCCGCGATGGCCAATTCGCCTTCCAAAACAAATTGTCCATTTGTGACCTGCGTTTTTACAAATTGCTGCAATCTATTGTCGTGATCCACGAGGCTTACCTGCGTCCCATCCGGGGCAGTGGTTTTTCCGGTGATCGTGTAACTGAAACTCTTCGCTATTGCTGCATTCTTTTCTGATTCTGTGCGTTGGGAACAGCTTGTTGTCCCCAAGGCCAACACCGCTATCAAACACAAAAAGTTAACGCACTTCATAATCCCTGTAATTTCCATTTTCAAATAGTCGAATCTTTCCTTTTTTTCCATTAATCTGCAAAGCGGAGACTTTCCCATTCTCCCATGCGATGTCTACTGTATAATTTCCTCGGGCCTTGAGTCCTTTAACTTCCCCTTTTGGCCAAGCTTTGGGTAATGCAGGCAACAGATGGATATACCCATTATGGCTCTGAATGAGCATCTCGGCAATCCCAGCTGCTCCACCAAAGTTCCCGTCGATCTGGAAAGGGGGATGTGCGCAGAACAAATTGGGGTAAGTGCCCGCTCCGACCCCTTGGTAAGTTGTTTCATTACGATATGCCGGTTTGAGTAGCTGTCTTAAAATCTCGAGCGCATGATCTCCATCCTGTAATCTTGCCCAAAACAATATCTTCCAGGCTCTCGACCAGCCAGTTCCTTCATCCCCACGTACAGCGAGCGTCTGACGTGCGGCTTCAGCCCATTCGGGCGTTGTTTGTGGCGATATAAATGCTGCTGGATATAGGCCATATAAATGCGATACATGCCGATGTGTAGGCTCGACTTCCTCATAGTCCTCCAGCCACTCCATCACGCGCCCAGAAGCGCTAACTACGACAGGCGGTGGAATATTCTTTAGCTTCTTTTTAAGGCTATCAACAAAAGCATCTTTCTTTTTAAGAATAGCATCTGCCTGAATGAGTGCCTGATACAATTCCCGCACGATCTGGTTATCAATTGTAGGTCCCATCACCACCGCAGCGACTTTCCCATTGGGCATCCGAAAAGCATTTTCGGGCGATACGGACGGCGACGTTACCCACCAGCCTGTTTTAGGGTCTTGAACAAGTGTGTGATCGTAAAACACGGCAGCTCCTTTTAATATGGGATAAATCTCGCTGAGGTAACTTTTATCCCCGGTAAAAAGATAATGTTCCCAAAGATGATTACATAGCCAGCCCGAAGCCGTACTCGCTCCCCACGAAGCTTGCTCACCCGGAGCAGAATATCCCCATACATTTGTCATCATATAAACCACCCATCCTGGCGCATTATAGTAAGCCTTTGCGGTTTGTTCACCTGTCTTAGCGATACGCTTGATCATCTCGATAAAAGGCCGATGATATTCGCTCAGGTTGTTGACCTCTACTCCCCAATGATTCATCTGTGCATTGATATTGAGATGATAGTCCCCATTCCAGGGTGTATTGATCTTATTTGCCCATAGGCCCTGCAAGTTAGGGGGAAGTGAATTTGCAATTTTCGGAGCAGCACTTGAAATATTCAAATACCTGCCAAATTGGTAATAAATTGTTGCCAGATCTGGATCCTGTACTGGATTTTTGTAGAAATTTGCTATCCGTTCATTCGTAGGAATAGTGTCATTCGCAACATTGCCAAATAGGTTGAGCTGTACCCGATTGAAAATCTTTTGGTACGCAGCAAGATGGTTGCGGAATATTTTTTGTTCGTCAGCGACTTTTGCCGCTGCCACATTTGCCTTGACAACAGGTAATGGATCCTTTCCATAATAGGAAGTACTTGCGGAAAAATAGATCGTGAGGTTGCCCTTTGCCGATACTTCCAAGGACTGATCCTTTTTGTTGATCTGCAGATTTTCACCTTTTACCTGAATTAATCCAACGAACCTCAGGTTTTTACCACCTTTTCCATCTGGTAATGATCCTTCAATTAGAATTCCATCATTCAGTAGGGTATACCGGTCGATATTCTCTTGGCGCTGGAACGATAGGTCTACCGTCTGTACTTTATTTTTCGGTTGGTTCAGTTGGATAAGTCCAACATTTTTGTCTAAGGAAGTATAATATTTTCGTTGGAACTGCTGCCCGTTGATTTTAAATGAAGTTTGCGCAGATGCTGTCGCTAAGTCCAATGTGCGTTTGTAGTCTTGCACTGTACCGGCTGGCAATTTATAATCCAGTAGCAGGTTGCCGAACAGTTGATAACAGCCATAGGGTACAGTTGCTCCGTTACCAAATCCCGACCCCTTTCCTTTTGTAACAAAAGTTTCGTTGACCAGCTTTTCGGCCTCATCATTTTTGCCCGCTTTAAGTAGTGCCTGAATGGCATCGACATTCTTATAGGCCGCATCCTTATTGGGATCCTCGGGGCTACCCGACCACATGCTGATCTCATTGAGTACAATTTTTTCCTGATGGGGATTGCCATCCGGCATCATGCCGATAAGTCCGTTTCCCAGTGGCAAAGTTTCTTCCCAGACTTTAGCGGGTTTATTATAGCGAAGTACGAGGGGCTTTTGCTGAGCAAAAAGCATTGTGGTATGACTGGTACATACCACAATGAGCATTAAAATTCTATTTACCATACAATTCAAATTCTGCTATGGCTAATTCGTTGCCTTCTATAAATTGCTTGGGCTCAAATTTGATAAACTTGGTTGCGCTATTGGTATCAAAAAACACCTGTTGTAAAATTGGGTTTGCTTTAATATTAGAGAACTCTCCTTCTTTGGCGACAGTCCATTTTTTACCGTCGGCACTGGTGGATATGCGATACTGTGTAGGTGTGCCAACATGCTTTCCATCCTGACGAGGAAGGAAGCCGATACCAGAAACAGGTTCGTCAGTGGAGACAACAATTACGCCCTGGTCGGCAACTGTAGCGAAAGTATTCGCCTTTCCATCTAACATATAGGCGTTGGCATTAGATCTGCCAGTTTTAATCTGAAAACCACGTAGTTTTTTGACTTCTTCCGTACGAAAGGCAAATGGCTCATCATATTCCTTAAACAATCCAAAATCACTGAGCGTAATCGCTACAGGTGCATAAATATGTAACCTTAATCGACTTGCCGTCTGCGGCTGTTCCAATTTGATCAGGCGGTTTGCCCCAATGCTTGTTGCTTTAGCTAAGGGCTTCCAGCTGTTATTTTCCCATCGTTCAACAGAAACACTATCGATACGTTGCCCTAGCTTAATATTCTCCCTTAACTGTATAAGATCAAATTTAGCAGGTGATTGTAATTTAATTTCTAGCGTAGCCGATGTTTTGGCATCGTCTGTTGCCCAATAACTGTAGCGGTCGCCATCGATAATAAACGCTGTACTGTAGGTTTTACCGTCGTCATTACGCGTATTTGATGCGGTAATGCTTGCTCCTTTGGCTAGATTTGTACGGAAAGTTTCCTTCACTTTTTTTCCAAAAGCCTGCAACGACTTCACATCGTGCTCATGTAATGTACCGGAAGGCATCGGTGCTAAGCCCAGGTTCATGCAGGCTCCCCTACCTACACATTTCAGGTAGATTTCAAACAGTTCATTCGGTGTTTTTACGCGGCTATCTTGTTCTGCATGGTAAAACCATCCGGGACGTTGAGGCACATCACATTCAGCAGGTATCCAATATTTACCGTTACGGTCGCCCGTTTCGGCATTGTGTGACTCTGTTGCACCTGGAACAGCGACTTTTCCGTTTAACCCGATCGGAGTAAATGTTGCCCAAGATGTTTCGGCCGCATAGCCTCTTTCATTGCCCACCCAACGCATATCCGGACCGATATCTGAAAAAATCACCGCTTGGGGCTGTAATTTACGTACGATGGGCCAAGTTTTTTCATGCCATTCATAGTAGGTTGTACGATCGATGATGCGCTTCCCTTCGTGGCCACCATAGAAGCCATCCCCACCATTTGCGCCATCATGCCAAGAGGTAAACAATGGTCCATAATTGCTCATTAGTTCAGTGAGCTGTTGCCTGTACGCATCGGCATAGGCTGGAGTACCGTAACGTTCATCGTGACGGTCCCAAGCCGAAAGATACACACCAAATTTCATCCCATTCCGGTGGGTCGCCTCCATAAATTCTTTGACCATATCACCTTTTCCATTTTTCCATGGTGAAGCGGCAATACTGTAAGATGTTGACTTGGTTGGCCATAAACAGAATCCATCGTGGTGTTTTGCGACGCTAATAAGTCCCCGGAAACCACCTGCCGCTGCAGCTTGCGCAATTTGGTTCGCATCAAAAGCCGAAGGATTAAACAATGCAGGCTGTGCATCACCGTAACCCCATTCTTTGTTTTGAAAAGTTGTTGGCGTATAATGGATCAAACAATACGTTTCCATCTCTTGCCACTTTAATTGACGCTCGGTTGGCAAAGCCCCATAAGCTTTTAAAGTATCTGACTTGGCTACAGTTCCGCTGGAAAGTAAAATGGAGGATAACAAGATTGTCAACATAGTCTTTATTTATGTGCTAGAAAATTAGGTTGTAAAGCCCTAAGATAAGAAGTTTTTACAAAATGCTGTATGTAACATTTGCGTACTATTGTAACCCAAAAATCAATTCGCGGATAAAAAGTCTTGAATGTTAATACCGCTAAGCATACCCGAAAATCACTTGGTCCGACTGAAACTGTGGCAATCGAATACCAACTATGATCCACTGTGAGCAAGCAAACAAGTTTAACATGCAAAAAAATACCCTTGGAAATCTGATGAAAATAAATGATTTCACTACTTAAAAATGTGGATATAAAATTTTCATCTCGTACCTTTACATATCATGAAACAAGATCAATCTAAAATCATACGTGAACAGGTCGATCGTTCTGCACTTCGCGAACATTCGACACCTTTATACCTTACATCAAGTTTTATCTTCGACAGCGCTGAACAAGGTCGGGCGGTCTTTGCTGGCGAAGAGGATGCGATGATATACTCCCGTTATGCCAACCCAAATACTTCAGAATTCATCAATAAAGTGTGTATTCTGGAAGGAGCAGAAGCAGGCTTATCATTTGCGTCCGGTATGGCGGCCGTATTTGCTTCCTTTGCGGGAATTATTGAAAGTGGAGACCATATCGTTTCTTCACGCGCAATCTTCGGGTCTACTCACCAGTTATTTACGGAGCTATTCCCCCGCTGGGGAGTGACCACGACTTATGTGGATGCCGCAAATCCCGAAGAATGGGAAAAAGCGATCCAGCCCAATACAAAAATTATCTTTCTAGAATCGCCCTCTAACCCCGGTTTGGAATTGGTGGACCTGGAATGGTTGGGTAAGTTCAAAGAGAAATATCCCCATATTATCCTTTCTATCGACAATTGTTTTGCCACACCTTATCTCCAGAAACCCATTCAGTATGGATTTGACCTGGTTATCCATTCGGCAACAAAATATATGGATGGGCAAGGTCGTGTTTTGGGCGGGATTGTTGTCGGTAAACAAGCGCTTATCGACAAACTGATGTTCTTCATCCGTCATACAGGTCCAGCGTTATCCCCATTTAATGCCTGGATCATATCAAAAAGTTTGGACACTTTGGGCATCCGTGTGGACCGCCATTGTTCCAACGCATTGGCTTTGGCTGAAGCTTTGGAAAATCATCCGGAGATTGAAGATGTCAAATATCCATTCTTGCCCAGCCATCCACAATATGAACTGGCCAAGAAACAGATGAAAGCCGGTGGCGGCATTGTAACGTTGGTGGTCAAAGGCGGCTTCGAGCGCGCGAAAGCTTTTGTGGACCAGTTGGAGATGATTTTATACACGTCCAATCTAGGCGACTCAAGATCGATCGCTACGCATCCTGCTTCCACCACACACTCTAAACTATCCGAAGATGAACGTCTCAATTTAGGCATCAAACCCGGCAGTATCCGTCTATCGGTGGGCTTGGAAGATCAACAAGATATTATCAACGATATCTTGCAGGCTTTGGAGAAAACAAAATAACAGCGAACAAACTCTGCTTAAAATCAAAAACGCCTTCGCAATATGCGAAGGCGTTTTTGATTCGTTCTGACATCGCCCTTAATTCAAGGACGCAATGGCTGCAGCATAATTTGGCTCATCTGTAATTTCCGCAACTTGCTCTTCATACAATACCTTTCCGTTTTCATCCAATGTAATAACCACACGGCTCAACAGACCTGCCAAAGGACCATCGACGATAGTCAATTGATAAGCGTCAGAAAAGTTTGAATCTTTATATTCTGATAATGTCACGACATTATTTAAACCTTCTGCTGCACAAAAACGTCCTTGCGCAAAAGGTAAGTCTTTGGATATACACAACACGACCGTGTTATCCAACTGAGAAGCCTCTTGATTAAATGCACGTACAGAAGCAGCACAAGTTCCTGTATCGACACTAGGAAAAATATTTAACACAATTTTTTTTCCTTTAAAGTCTGCAAGAGACTTATCGGAAAGATCGCCTGCAGTTAATTTAAAATCAGGAGCTTGCTCGCCAACCTGAGGTAAACTGCCTTTTGTATTTACTGGATTGCCTTTAAATGTGATTGTAGCCATATAATTATGATCGTTTAATTTTATTATCCTTGCACTTAAAGGTACGAGCAAAAAAAATATTACACAACATTTATTAATTTTAGTCAAACATTTATTATGTTAGCATTGTATTTGAAAGAGGAATGTTAACCAAAAATAAACACTAGTATGAAGAAACTACTATTCTCAATACTTTGTGCAAGTCCGTCACTCCTGTTTGCACAAGGATCTCAAGTGAATCTACAAAGTCCCAAAGCTGTGGGAATGGGGGGAGCAGGTTCTGCTTACTTTTTAGATGAGTCTTCCATTTTTTATAGTCCGGGTGCTTTAGCAAAAATGGATCATAACGCCATTTCCGTTGCTGGAAATGCTGTTATGTACAAATCTGCCTTTCAAGAGGTCGGCAGCACCGTTGTTTATAATACTAGAAATCAAATATCTACTCCTTTTTCAGTATTTGCTGCATTTGGGCCTAAAAATTCCTGGTGGAAAGCCGGTATTGGAGTTTATACACCATATGGTGGGGCTGTCGATTGGGGAAAGGATTGGGTTGGTAAATTCAGTTTAGTTAGCCTTTCGCTACGCGCAATCTATATTCAACCTACATTAAGTTTCAAACTGACTGAAAATTTTAGTGTCGGTGGTGGTTTCGTCTATAACGTCGGTACGGTAGACCTGGAGAATTCAGTTCCGGTATTCTACCCAGATGGTCATGCCGGATTAGCAACCTTAAAAGGCACCGGTACAGGTACAGGCTATAACGTGGGTATCCACTACAACTTAGAGGACGAATTTTCCATCTCTTTAAGTTACCGCTCGAAAGTTGTCACTAAACTTAAAAATGGGGATGCAACTTTTGACGTACCGGAATCGGTGGCAAGTAATTTTCCTGCGGGCAACAAATTCAGTGCTGAGTTACCGCTTCCATCCACTTTTGCTGCCGGAATAGCCTTCCCGCTTTCGGAAAAGCTAAAAATGGCGATAGATGCAACACTGATCAATTACGACATTTATAAGGCACTGGATTTTGACTACAAAGAAAATACACCTGTCTTACAAGATACGCATTCACCAAAAAATTATGATAAAGCAGGGTCAATCAAAGCAGGTTTGGAGTATATTGCCTCCGACCGTTTGCAATTGCGTGTAGGAGGGGGCTATATCGCCACTCCAGTACAACAGAGCGCCTATGTTTATCCGGAGACACCAGATAACACCCGATATTTAATCTCTGGAGGTTTTACAATAAAACCATCACCAAAATTTGACGTCACAGGTTCTTTTGCTTATCAGCGCATCATGGCTCGCCAGTCAACCAATATTGAGAGCCGTCTTTCGGGGACTTATGCGACTAACATTTTTGCTCCAGGCATTGGTGTAAGCTATAAATGGTAATTAACAGCCAAATTTGACTAAGATGAAAAAAAACAAACTTTACATAGCCGCAGCTTTAGCACTTGTCGCTATTGCTTCGTGCAAACCTTCTTTGGAGGAGTATACACCTTCGGCAGGATCGCTTAATTTTTCAAAATATGTTGCCATTGGGAATTCATTGACGGCAGGATACGCAGATGGGGGACTTTATCTGGAGGGGCAAAAGGTTGCTTACCCCAACTTAATTGCTGAGCAGTTAAAACAAGTGGGTGGTGGGGAATTTAAATCGCCGTTTTTCACTGAAGATCAAGCCAACGGTTCTGGCTACATTACCCTAACAGCACTTGTCAATGGACAGCCTGTGACGGCACCTGTGACAGATAAACTGGCCTACAGACCTGGTTCAACAAAATTATTGACGAAATATACTGATCCGGTCAATAACCTCGGTGTACCGGGTATGCGGATGGATCTATCTATGGTAGCAGGTATGGGCTCAACTGCCGGCAATCCGTATTTCGAGCGCTTATTGCCCGACGCGGACGCCTTGAAAACGTATTTCACCTATTCAACGACACAAAACCACACTTTTTTTAGTTTTGCACTAGGTAACAACGATGCATTGGGTTGGGCAACGAATGGTGGAGTGGTCAATATGAATCCAACAACAAATCAGCCCGATCCAACAACCGTATTGACTGAAACTGCTCAATTTACAGCGATTCTCAATGGCTATGTGCAGGCGCTGACTGCCGGTGGGCAAAAAGGTGTACTGGCCACCATTCCAGATGTAACCGCAACACCTTATTTTACAACGGTTACCCGTACGGCCCTGCTGGCAGCTGTCAACGCAACAAATCCCCCTGCGCCGGTAACAAATATTTATATCGCTACGAAATCTGGAACGCGTGCAGCGACTGATCAAGATTATTTTGTACTTCCTTTCTTGTCTGCAGGACTATTGGGTAAGCCAAACGCAGCACAGTTTCCTTACGGCTTGCATCCATTGAACCCCGTGGAAGACAAATACGTGCTTGATGTAAGCGAAACAGCAACAGTTGTGAAGCGGATCAACGAGTACAATGCAGCCATCAAAGCTGCTGCAGCTTCAAAAGACCTCGCTTTAGCAGACGTAAATGCCTTCCTAAACAATGTAAAAGGTGGCGTTCGTATCAATGGATTAGCCGTTAGTGCCAAATACATCACTGGAAATGCGTTCTCTTTGGATGGCATCCACCTCACGCCAATTGGTAATGCCCTCATGGCAAACATCTTTATCAGTGCCATCAATTCTAAATATGGATCGAAGATCCCACAAGTTGACGTAGCCAAATATCGCGGTGTTAAACTGCCAGATACCGTCACAAAATAAACAGTGACCAGCATACTGACAAAAGGCAGACGAATAATCGTCTGCCTTTTTGTATATTTGTGTTGCACGGATTTTAGTTAGATCTGTTATTATCAATGAGGTCTATTCGCTAAAATTGGTGTGCAAAAAATGAATAAAATATGTTAAGATGAAAATCAAATTAAACCGTGTCAACCAAGCTGTGCATTTCGAAGCCAGCAGTGAATTATCTTCGGTCAAAGTCAACATCGATGGCTCGGAAGCGATCGGCGGCGAAGGAAAAGGTGTTCGTCCGATGGAATTGGTTTTAATGGCACTGGGTTCTTGTAGCGTCTTTGACCTCCATAGCATACTGGTAAAACAACGCCAACAAATTGACGATATCCAGGTCGAAGTGGAAGGTAAACGACGCGAAGAAATTCCGCAAGTGTTTACCGATATTCACATTAATTTTTTCCTAAAAGGTAAAATTGATGAAGTAAAAGCGGCCAAAGCGGCTGAATTAGCCGTTAAAAAATATTGCTCCGTACACGATATGCTTGCCGCTGGCGGTATTAATATCACGTATTCCCTGAAAATAAACTAAGGAAATACCTTTCTGACATCTGATTGTCCTCCACATCCGACGTGGAGGACAATTGCTTTCAATCCTTGCCGTATTCATTTTCTTTATGGATATAATAGGTAAAGAGATATGAACAATTTGATTTTGCAAGAATTCAATAGATTTACAAGCGGTTCTGCTCTTCTGTTTTTGCGGGCTGATTGTTACTTTTGACTTTTTGATTTCCAAAATGGTACCGAAGCGTCAGATTCACCTTTCTGGTATCCCGATAATCTTTATAAAAGTTATTTTGATCGGCATATTTTGAAGATATGGTCATTATTTCCGTTTTAAAGATGTCCATAAACGATAGATTCACCTCAAACTTGTTTCTAAAGAATTTTCGATTTGTCATCACATACGTACTGGAATAGCCAGTTATTTTAAATGGTCCCTGAATGGTGGGGGACGTAAAGGTATTGCCGAGCTCCAGATTCCAGCCTGCTTCTTTGCTCAAGACATAGCTGCTACTTATATTTCCGTTGCCAATATATACATCGTTCTTGTGCAGCACATCATCAGTCCCCATAAAGTAATTCTCATTGTACATTCCCTCTAGCTGCAGGTTCATTCCCCACCGTTCAGTAAACTGAAAACTCTTACCTAGGTCTATCCCTGCTCCCTGCCCCTTTTTAATGTTGGTATAGTGATAAATCAGCTGGTGGTTAACATTATCCTGCAAGGCTATTTCCATATTGGGCCACTTTTCAAATCGGTAGAAGAGATCAATATTCCAGTTGTTTTTAGTCCACGTCAGATTCAGGTTATGCACGATCGTAGCCCTTAAACGGGGATCTCCCTGAAAGTATGAAAAACGATTGTAGTAGGATTTTGCGGGATTGAGCCAAGAATAAGAAGGACGACTGATCCGCTTTCCGTAAGAAAAACCGAACTGCTGATTTTCCGTCAAGTCATATTGCATATAAAATGTCGGGAAGAGCACAAAATAATCCTGTTTATTGATATCTTCTGGTTCTGATACAATGCCCTTCAAGTTGGTATATTCTCCTCTTAATCCTGCTTTCCAGCTCCATTTTTTCCAGGTATAGTCCAATGAACCATAAAGAGCTACATTCCGTTCTTTGTAATCAAACTCACTGCTCTTATCCGGCCTATGCTCCAACTTTCCCGATTCATCATCAGTGAACACAAGACTGTTTGTCGTTGTAACATCGCTAAATTTCCCTCCAAATTCCATCCCAAGCTGCTTTACTTTACCGGAAAAATCGACCTGTGAAGAAAAGAGCCTATTTTTATTTCCGTTGTTGCTAATAAATCGTGTATCCCTGGGTTGTTGATCCTTAAATCTCAGCGCGGTGAGCACATCCTGATTATTTGTCGAATGATGGTCTGTAAAGTAAGAAGACCAATTTATACTCCAGCTGGCGTTAAGCTTCTTAATGACCTGGAGATACATGTTTTTTGTTTCTGAAGATGACTCATGATCGTTTGTTGTGAGGTAGCTCGATTGTTGAATACGGTTGCTATCGTAAATGACAGTTGGCACCACGTAGGTACCATAGGTTTTGGGGCCATAATATCCGTTTAGACCTCCGCTAACAGTCCAGGTTGAATCGGGTGTGTATTCCATCGAAAGCACATAGCTGTTCTGACTGTTATTGGTATCAAATCGATCCATCACACCTTCCCACGAAGTTTGCTCATTGGGGTAATACACATAATTTGTTTCGTAACGTGCGTAAGTTCCTCTTCCAAAATTATAGGTGCCACGAAGGTTGATTTTTTCATTTCTATAATACTGGGTCAGCCCAAACAGTTGCTTCCAGGTACTGCTTTTTTCGGCCAATGCCACCGCCGCACCCCGATATCCATAGAGGTTCGATTTGGAAAGCTTAATATTGATGATGGTACTGCCCTCGGCTTCATATTTTGCAGGAGGGTTGGTAATGACCTCGATCGATTGGACATCGCTGCCCGACGTATTCTCAAGATAGGTTTTCAATTCCTCCCCCGTGAGCATAACTTTTCGTTCATTAATCATTACAACAATATTTTTACTCCCACGGACCATTAAATCTGAGCCATTTGCCATCACCAATGGCGTCCGTTTCAGAATGTCCCAACTGTTGAGTGCCGAAAGATTAGAATGCTGCACGTTAAATTCCAGGCGGTCCAACTTGCGGATCAATCTCGGCGCCCGCCCGATGACCTGTGCTTCTTCGAGTACTTTTGATTCGGGAATAAGTTCAAGTACCACAGGGCGAGCAATGGTGTCGCTACGGAAAAAGTGCTCCTGAGGTCTAAAGTTAAGATAAGTAGACCGTAGATAATAGCTGCCAGGATAATCCAGCGACAGCATAAACTTTCCAAGATGGTCAGTTTTCACTTCACGAATGGCTTGATAGTTACTATCCAATAGCATAACGGTTGCACCTGTTAATACAGTTTTGTTAGTATCCTGAACTTGTCCCCCGATCTTTGTCTGCGCTGAAAGCGCTAAAGGGAAAGCTAGAAAAAATAGGATCGATTTCATGTACAAATAATTAGTCTTTTAATTTCATTAGCGCATACCTGGATTATTATATCTATTAGCTGTGCTGTCAAATGCATGGCTTTTTATGGTTATCCGTATGTGACAGTCGCTGACCTTTCACACGCTTCCGATGGCTCAAAATTGTCCATCTCCGTAGTAAATAATGGTTAATGAAGGGTTAATGCTGCGTTAAAGTATATTATATTTGCCTTTGGCAGTTATATTTGTGTATGGAATTGAAACCCAAAAATTATAGTGTGCTTTTTACATTATTTTTTGCTGTACTGATCGGCATTCAGGGCTATCAATTGTACAACACCTATCAGCTCAAACAGCGCGATATTTTTGCAACAGTAAAAAGCAGACTGAATAAATTTCCAAAAATTGACAGCCTTTTTGATGATGATTTAATGAGCAAGGACATCGCCAGAGACTACTACATCAAATTGGTTAAAAATGAGATAACAGCTCAACAGCTTAAAGGGCTATATCATGCCAATGCACGTAAAACCTCCGGAAAGCTCACGCACTATGTCGACAGCCTATTTCAACCACTGGGTATGGCTGTTATCCTAAAAAAAGAGATCTTGGGTATTTATTTTAAAAACTTTAACAAGCAGATTGCTGATGGCCCTATTACGGTTTACACCACACGGGGAAATTTCCAACGGCCTGTTGAACTTTCTTCCAGTGAATGGATAACGGAAAAAACCGAAACACAGAAAATTGAAGAGAGCATCCAAAGTAAGGAAATTTTGTACACCTTTTTAGTCCACAGGAAAAGTTCTTTTGAGGTAACCAATCTCCACTGGATATTATTCAAAGAACTCACATCCCTCCTGTTGAGCACCTTATTCATATTGGTCGCCTTTCTTTGGCTTTTTTATAGAACCATTCAAAATCTCAAAAAACAGCAGAAGCAGATCACCGTGCTTCACGACGTGGTTGACAATGTATCGCATGAACTTAAAACCCCTATTGCAACCTTGAAAATTGCAGCTAAAACACTTCGAAAATCGACAGATGAAAATATTATAACGGTCATTGAGCGGCAAGTCAATCGCCTGGAAAACACCCTTGATCCACTGACCGAAGACTTTAAACCAACGGATTATTCTCCTGTTACCGCGATGGAACTCCAAGCGATTTTCGATGATTTTCAATTGACGAACCCGGACATTGCATTTGAAACAAGTCCATTGCCTGAAGGCAAATTGTGCTTGGGCCTCAGCGATGCGACAACATTATTTCAGAATCTCATGAATAATGCTGTAAAGTATGGCGCAAAATGGCTTAAAGTGCATTTTGAGCAAAAGAAAAATACGCTTTCAATTTTCATACAAGACAATGGCGATGGCATGGAGGATTGCGAACTTCCTTATATTTTCGACAAGTTTTACCGCATCCAAAAAAGCAATATACACGACACCAAGGGATTGGGAATCGGCCTTTTCCTTGTTAAAAAAATTGTGGATCGTTATCAGGGACAGCTTACAGTAACGAGTAAGCTTGGTGTAGGTACTACGTTTAACATTCAATTGCCGCTCGTTGCTATTCCATCATGAAGTAAGTTTAATCAGCTGCGGGAAAGAAATAGGAAATAAGCCCCAAGACAATGCTAATATCGCAAGCATAGAAAAGTAGTTTAAATGAACGACTGAATATAAAAAATGAACAAATTACTCCTCGTTGAAGATGATCCTGATTTTGGGTTTATGCTCAAGCAATACCTTGAGCTGTCTGCATTTGTCGTAGATTGGATAGCGCAGCCTCAGGATCTTATGGAAAATTTTCAGCAGCTAGCGGGCTACGACCTGGTTATACTGGATGTGATGCTTCCTCAAATCAGCGGCTTTAGTCTGGCCAAAGAAATTAATGCCCTGCATCCGGCATTACCATTTATCTTTTTAACCGCCAAAGAACAAAAGATCGACAAGCTTACGGGACTAAAAATCGGTGCTGATGATTATGTTACTAAACCTTGCGACCCTGAAGAACTCTTGCTTCGCATACAGAATATATTAAAACGAAATCAGAAAAATAGTACGCCAAAATCGATTGCCATCGGGACATATGTATTTCACCCCGAACAGTTAGTATTAAGCCATGCACAGGGTCAGTTTAAGCTCACTGAACGCGAAGCACAACTGCTCCTATTTCTATGGCAACACAGGGGCCAGCTTGTCACGCGTGAAGATATTCTTGAAAAGGTATGGGGGAATGCAGATTTCTTTACCGGAAGGAGCATGGATGTCTTTGTTACCCGGATCCGCAAATATTTAAGCCTGGATCCCAATCTGAGCATCAATTCCAATAGAGGTGTCGGATTTACGATTCAATTTTAAGCGTTATCCAGCAATCTCTTCCTTCCGTTTGTTCCATAATTTCTCTGCCCAACGGCCAACAAACCAAAAGGACACGGCCAAAATCAAAAAGAATACTGCTCGATTGATGTTGTCCCAGAGGTATTCCACATAACGTGTATAGATATTGAGCACTAAAAATACAAACCCAACTTCTCTGGTCACATTGTCTTTCGCTTTTAATCCATAGACGACCAGAAATACAGATACCGCAGTTGACAATATACCCCAGTAGAACATATGGTATTGACGTACGGTGGTCCATTCATAAAAATCAGCATAATTCCCAAAAATAGAGAGTGTCCATAAGGATACCATCAGATAGATCAATCCGACAATATAACTGATAGGCTGAAAGACTTGTAGCTGTGCGAACCGTGGCTGAGCCCAAACGGCCAGTGCAGTGATCAGTGTCCCAAAAATGGTAAACCGAAGGGGATAATTCATTCCCCAAAACTTGAAGCCCCAATTGCTATGGTACGCCGTTTCGGTTGCAAACCATACCCCTAGCGCCAATAGCATAAATGTCCAGATGAGCTTACTATCAAGCTTGACAGCAAGAAAACCATAAATCGCCACGGAAAGCAAAAATAAAAGCGAGTAGTGCATGGTATCTTTATCCAATACCTTACCCATAAATCCAATACAGGCTGCCGTAGCGAAAACTCCAATCAGCATCATGGTTTCGGTGGATAAGTTTTTATACGGATAGCGTTTCTTATAGCGCAACCCCAGGGTATAGAACAATACGGCCACGGCAGCAAAAAAGAAACAAAACAAGATATTTGGTGCTTCGTAAAGGGTATCCACAAAGGCTAGGAATGACGCATCGGTAAACAGCGAAAAAACGGCGAATACCAGAGATGCCAGTGCAATCCAAAAAGCATACCGAGCCAGTTGCCCCCAATCAAAACTTTTCACGTCCAAACTCTCCATCAGCTCGTTCGCTTTTTGCTCATCCAATAAATTTTCTTTCTTCCAGAATTGGACAATATCATCGATCGATTGCTTTTCTTGTTTGCTGACGTCGTATTTTCGCATACATTTAGATTTATGGTGCAAGGTACATTATTTTTTTAAATCACTTGTATATCACATTTTATTCCAAAAGTCAGATCGGCTCGCATAATTCCTTTAAAATCTGTAATTTTGCATGTTTTGCATTTAATCCCTCACAAAGGGACCTTAAGGAGTTTTCATGGCAATAAAAAGAAGTCCAGATTTGGGCGAACAAAGTGAAGTTCAGGTATTTGGAGCGCGTGCGCACAATTTAAAAAATATAGATGTTTCTTTTCCAAGAAATGAATTGGTTGTAATTACAGGTCTAAGCGGAAGTGGAAAGTCATCTTTGGCTTTTGACACCATTTATGCCGAGGGGCAACGCCGCTATATGGAGACATTCAGTGCGTATAGCCGCCAGTTTTTGGGTGGTATGGAACGTCCGGATGTGGATAAAATATCGGGCTTAAGTCCGGTAATCTCGATTGAACAGAAAACAACCAGCAAAAACCCCAGGTCTACTGTTGGAACGATCACTGAGGTGTATGATTTTATGCGTTTACTTTTTGCCCGTGCTGGAGAAGCCTTCTCTTATGTGACCGGAAAAAAGATGGAGCGCATGTCGGACGATCAGGTCATTGAACGTATTCTGACTGAATTTGAAGGACAGGCTTTAAATATCCTGGCACCTGTGGTCAAAGGACGTAAGGGGCATTATCGGGAATTGTTCGAACAAATCCGCAAGCAAGGTTATGTGAAGGTGCGTGTGGATGGGGAAATATTGGATCTTGTTCCAAAAATGCAGGTTGACCGGTATAAAATACACGATATTGAAATCGTAGTAGATCGTCTGAAAGTAGAGCGTGAAGATAAAAAGCGCTTACAGACGTCGGTCATGCAGGCGATGAAAACAGCAAAAGGAATCATCAAAGTCTCTAACAAGGACAACCAGGAGCAATTTTATAGCCGTTATCTCATGGATGCGGAATCGGGTATTTCGTATGATGAGCCACAGCCAAATACGTTCTCATTCAATTCGCCTTATGGTGCATGTCCCACGTGTGATGGTTTAGGCTATATTTTTGAAATTGATAAGCATGCGGTTATTCCGGACAAAAAGCTAAGCATTCAAAAAGGCGGTTTAGCGCCTCTAGGGCCCACGCGTGAAAACTGGACGTCGGAAGTATTGAAAGCTGTCGCTAAAAAATTGGATTTTACCATTTCAACGCCGCTTGAAAAGCTCAATGAAGAACAGATTGATCAGCTTTTGTTTGGAAATAAAGAAGAGCCTATCGTTGTCACGGTTTCTTATGGCAGTTATGGCACGCGTGAATATCGCGTTGAATTTGAAGGCATCTTTAAGATGCTGGAAGAATTTTCTGGAAAATCATCGGATGAAGCCCCTTCGTTAGATGATTTCAGAACAAAAGTTACCTGTCCTACCTGTGCGGGTGCCCGATTGAAAAAAGAATCTTTACATTTCAAAATTGCCGATAAGAACATCCATGAACTTGCTACGATGGATATCACTTCCATCAAAGAATGGTTTGACCAGGTAGAAAGTAAACTTGACGAACGCCAGCTTATTATTGCCACAGAGATCTTAAAGGAAATCCGTGCGCGTTTGGGTTTCTTGCTGGATGTAGGTCTAAATTACCTGACCCTGGACCGTACAGCGAAGACGCTTTCAGGTGGTGAGGCACAACGCATCCGTCTGGCCACACAGATTGGTTCGCAATTGGTGAATGTACTTTACATCCTGGATGAGCCGAGTATCGGACTGCATCAACGGGACAATGAGCGACTGATCAATGCACTCAAAAACCTACGCGATATTGGTAATTCGGTGCTTGTGGTAGAACATGATAAAGACATGATCCTACATGCCGACCATGTTATCGACATGGGACCTGCTGCGGGAGTTCATGGTGGTACGGTGGTTGCCGAGGGCACACCTAAAGAAATCTTAAAATCAGACTCCCTGACGGCGGCTTATCTCAATGGAACAAAAGAGGTAAAAATCCCTGAAAAACGTCGTACGGGCAATGGAAAAACATTGTCGTTACGAGGTGCAACAGGGCATAACTTGAAGAATCTTTCGGTCTCTTTTCCTTTAGGAAAGCTTATTGTGGTGTCCGGTGTTTCGGGTTCGGGCAAATCCAGCTTAATTACAGGTACGTTGTACCCGATTTTGAATAAACATTTTTTCAGGGCGAAAGCAACTCCACTTCCCTTCAAAAAAATTGAAGGGTTAGAACATATTGACAAAGTTATCGAAATCGATCAAAGCCCTATCGGTCGTACACCGCGATCTAACCCATCAACCTACACAGGTGTATTTTCGGATATCAGAACCTTGTTTGTCCAGTTGCCTGAAGCAAAAATCAGGGGCTATAAGCCCGGAAGATTCTCCTTCAATGTGAAAGGTGGTCGTTGTGAAACCTGTCAGGGAGCCGGACTAAAGGTCATTGAGATGAATTTTCTTCCGGATGTGCAGGTTCCTTGTGAAACCTGTCACGGAAAACGCTACAACCGAGAGACTTTGGAGGTACGCTATAAAGGAAAATCCATTTCCGATGTTCTCGATATGAGCATCAATGATGCGGTGGATTTCTTCGAAAATGTACCGAGTATCTACCGAAAGATTAAAACACTGCAGGATGTCGGTTTGGGTTACATTACCTTAGGTCAATCTTCGACAACCTTATCAGGAGGTGAGGCTCAGCGGGTAAAATTGGCTACTGAACTTTCTAAAAAAGATACTGGAAACACATTTTACATCCTTGACGAACCGACTACCGGTCTTCACTTTGAAGATGTGAATGTACTGATGGGTGTTATCAATCGTTTAGTAGACCGTGGAAATACGGTATTGATCATCGAGCACAATCTGGATGTGGTCAAATCGGCAGACTGGGTGATTGATATTGGTCCTGAGGGCGGTAAAGAAGGGGGCCAGGTCCTATTTGAGGGAACGCCTGAAAACTTAATTAAAAATAATAAAAGCGAAACGGCACGTTTCTTAAAGCTGGAGATGTGATGTCGCTGTAGATGCCCTATCATTGAAATGGAGAACCATTGTTTTTACTCCGGACTTGGGTAAGGCATACTGTATCCGACCGCCGTTAAATTGTGCATAAGTAATTCAATAACCCATATGCAATAATTATGTCGGTTTTGCAGTTTGTTTTAGTATGTCAATAGGTATCATTTGCAGCCAGTTAATTGGTATAGGTGAACGCTTTAAAGGCTTTTATTTTAAAGGAACAAGTGGAATGTCCATTTGATTTTCATCCGTGTTTATACGCTGTAAATATGGATATTTCGTAACTTTGTATTATATGTCGGATATTATTCAATTACTTCCAGATAATGTTGCTAATCAGATTGCGGCGGGAGAAGTGGTGCAGCGACCAGCGTCTGCCATTAAAGAATTGATTGAAAATGCTATTGATGCTGGAGCTGACAAAATAAAACTTATTGTTAAAGACGCAGGCAAGTCATTGATTCAGGTCATTGACAATGGCTGTGGCATGAGTGTGACTGATGCCCGCCTTTGCTTTGAACGGCACGCAACATCAAAAATTCGTAAGGCTGAGGACTTATTTGCAATCCGCACCATGGGTTTCCGTGGTGAAGCAATGGCATCCATTGCTGCGATAGCGCAGGTCGAACTCAAAACACGCCGTGTCGAAGATGAACTAGGGACAGTTGTTGAGATAGAAGGATCAAAAGTTGTCAACCAATACCCGGAAGCTGTTGCTGCCGGAACAAATATTTTAGTAAAAAATCTTTTTTACAATATTCCTGCACGGCGGAACTTCTTAAAGAGTAACTCCGTAGAAATGCGTCATATTATTGATGAATTTCAACGTATAGCCTTATCCAATCCACAGATTTTCCTGACTTTGCACAGCGACGGAAATGAAATTTATCATTTGCCCGCGGAGACGCTCAAACAGCGTGTTGTCCATATTTTCGGGAACAATTACAATCAGCGCCTTGTTCCTGTCGAAGAGGATACATCCATCATCAAAGTAGAAGGTTTTGTTGGGAAACCCGAGTTTGCAAAGAAAACTCGTGGCGAACAGTTTTTCTTTGTCAACAAACGCTTTGTACGTGACCCTTATCTTCATCATGCTGTGATGAATGCTTATGAGGATATTTTACAAGCCGAAACATTCCCTTTCTATGTCTTATTTATCGACATAGATCCTGCGCGAATCGATATTAATGTACACCCTACAAAGACCGAAATCAAGTATGAAGACGATAAGGCCATTTACGCCATTATACGGTCTGCAGTAAAAAGGTCACTGGGGCGGTACAACATCATGCCTTCGCTGGATTTTGAACAGGAAACAAGTTTCACCAACCTGATTACCAAAAAGGCCTTGGATGAAATTATTATTCCAACAGTAACGTTCAATCCGGATTTTAACCCGTTTGATACGGACAAATCAAAATCCAATTCGAGCTATACCCGATCAGAAAGCTATGCGGAAGGACTTACCAAGAAAACGGGCGGGATTCCGAGCAATTGGGATTCCCTCTATCAAATCGTCGAAAAAGAAGAGTCCGTTCAGCTACCTCTGCATAGAAAATCTGAGTTAGATGACGATGGTCCACAGGTTATTCAAGTCGAAGATAAATCATCATCGAAGCTCTTTTTCCAGCTGCATAATAAATATATTGTTTCCCAGATTCACTCTGGATTTATTCTGATCGATCAGCAGGCTGCGCACGAACGTATTCTTTTTGAACAGTTTCTTACACAGCTGGATCAACATAGAGGTCTGAGTCAGCAGAGTTTATTTCCGCAGACGTTAGATCTGCATGCCGCAGATAATGAATTGATGAAAGATCTCCTGGAGGACATCAATGGTTTGGGCTTTCAAATTCGGGAATTTGGAAAAAATTCCTATATTATTGACGGAATTCCAGCCGATTTAGGGACAGGATTCGATGAAATAAAGATGATTGAGAAAATATTGGAAGATTATAAAAACAATCAATCTGAGTATAAGCTCGCTAAGCGCGAAAATCTTGCCAAGAGCCTTGCCCGCAATGCAGCCATTAAGCCGGGTACTGTATTGGACAACACGGCTATGGCAGAGCTGGTAGATAAGCTTTTCGCTTGTCACTCGCCCAATATCTCCATTTATGGAAATCCTGTCATTGTAACATTTACATTGCAGGAGTTAGCGGAAAAATTTGGTAAAAACTAGAAGATAAAATATATGTTTCCACAATTAACACCTGTTATCAAGAATTTATTGATCATCAATATTGTATTTTATATTGGATCGCAAATTGTACCTGTAGCATATGATTATCTTGCGGTCTATTATCCCGACTCGCCTTATTTTAAAATCTGGCAGGTAGTCACGCACATGTTTATGCATGATAAAAACAATATTAGCCATATCTTTTTCAATATGTTTTCGCTGGTCATGTTTGGGCCAATGATTGAGCAGGTACTTGGATCGAAACGTTTTTTAAATTTCTATATGGTATCTGGAATCGGTGCCTGGTTTCTCTATACCGCAGTGAATGGTTTACAGCTCTACAATGCGACGGGTTCTTTTGCCCCCCTTCATGGTATGAATGGGAACGAGCTTATCTCCTTGGCAAATACCGGGAATAACGAAGCTTTAACCTACCTTATTCCCATGCTGGGTGCTTCTGGGGCTATCTACGGTGTGCTATTGGCATTTGCCTACCTTTTCCCAAACATCCCGCTGCAATTTTTGTTTATTCCTGTACCAGTCAAAGCGAAATACATGATCGGTGGATTTATCCTTATCGAAATCTATATGAGCCTGTCGCGGCCCGGAGATTCTGTGGCTCACCTGGCTCACGTCGGAGGAGCACTATTTGGCTATCTACTACTTAAACTCTGGAAGGTTAGAAAGGGAATTTATTAATATCGTGCGAAATGAATAACATCGGGCTAAAAGATTTTTGGAGACAAACCTATAAAACTGGATCACCAGTACCGTTAGTAATTAGTATTCAGGCGTGTTTGTTTGTCCTCATCTATTTTTTGGATCTACTCTTTGAATTAAAGATCGTTTCGCAAAGCTTTCTGGAACCTTTAGTGAGAGGATTGAGCCTACCAAGTAGTTTTTCGCGTTTTCTCGAACAGCCATGGTCTTTGTTTACATCAAATTTTGTGTATGTAAAACTTTGGACTATACTCTTCGAAAGCTTATGGCTCTATTGGGTCGGTCAGATTTTTTTTACTTTCTTAAACACAAGGCAGTTTTTATTTATTTATATCACCTCTTGGCTATTCGGCGGTATCCTCTACGTGGGATTCGGATCGCTTCTTCCGATGTCCAGCGATTTACAGCTCATGGGCGGATCGCTCCCTCTGGCGGCGGTATTAGCGGCTATTGTCACGTTAGTTCCCAAGTACGAATTACGCTTACTGCTTATTGGTAATATCAAATTAAAATTAATAGCCATCATTTATTTTGGGTTGGAATTCCTGGCCCTCACCCTGACAAACCGTCCCGCGGCCATTTCCTATTTTGCGGTTATTTTATTTGGAATGGGATTCACCTATGCATTAAAATCGGGGATGGACTGGTCCACAATATTCCAGAAAAAGCAAAATAAGCCTGCAAAAATGAAAGTCGTTGTAGGCAACAACATACAGACAAATCGGAAACATCGTTATGACCTGCCCAATCAGGCCGAAATCGATGCCATTTTAGATAAAATTTCTGTTTCTGGCTACGACAGTCTAACGAATCCCGAAAAAGAAACGCTCTTTAGGGCAAGCAACAGTGGTGATAAGGTTGATGGATAGAAGGACATTTTTAAGGAGAAAACTGGGGTTTATAAGTAAAACAATGTTCCTGGCAAATGTGCTTGCGATCGTTGCATTACTCATGAGCTATTCGGCGACCTTCATTAATCCCAAATCCTTTTGGCCAATTGCATTTATGGGCTTAGGCTACCTTCCGATCCTGCTTATTAATATTGGATTTATCTTTTACTGGCTACTCCGCAAACGAAAAATTGCACTTTATTCATTCGTTACAATCCTAATCGGCTGGCCTTTTTTAACTAAACATTGGAATATTCGCAAGGAGAATGCCCCTGTCTCGTCGGAAACACGTACGCTGCGCATCATGACCTTCAATGCACATTTATTCAAAACGGTAAACGATGAGAAAAAAAACTTTAAAGCCGATGTTGTTCGCATTATCGACAGTATATCTCCCGATGTGATCTGCTTTCAGGAATATATTAGTAAAATTAAAGGAAAGCATGTTTTTTCGGAAGAGTTTAAAGACAAGCTCGGCTACGATTACTTTTTCTTCGAACCTAGCTCTAAAAATGATTACGAGGCCTATGGAATGGCTGTCCTTTCACGATTCCCGATTTATGATTCAGGCACTATAAGAGACAACGATTACGGGATCAATCGAATCAGTTATGTCGATGTCAAAAAACAGGATACTTTGATTCGCCTCTACAATATACATCTCCGTTCTTTTGCACTTCAAAATGAAGACAAAGAGTTCATTCAGAATTTATCCAATACTAATGAGTTGGATAATTCAAGAACACGTAGACTGAGTCGCAAACTGAAGAATGCATTCGAACTGCGGAGTGAACAGGCACATTCATTAAAGAAGCATATGAATGAATGTCAATATCCTTATATTGCCGTAGGTGATTTCAATGATACGCCGATGAGCTACTCGGTCAATCTGATTGGAGATGGTATGTACAATGCATTTAAGGAGAAAGGTAATGGCTGGGGCGTGACGCATCATTCCCTTTTACCGATCTTTCAGATTGATTATATTTTTGCAAGCCAGAAATTTCAGGTGATGAACTATCAGATCGTCAAAAAGAAATTATCAGATCACTATCCGGTATGGGCTGATCTTAGACTTAAACCTTAGGCATTTGATACCCTAATGTTTTAAGCCCTATTTCGATAAATTTATCTCTTCTATTTTTGATTTTATAGTAGGCTTCACGGCCAAAATAATAGCGTCCTACTAATGCTTCGATATCGGATTGAATGATATCATGTAAATTTGCAGCTTCTCTGGACGTTACCGAAATACGCTTTTGGCTATTGAGATATGAAATAAATAGATCAAATTCTGCCGCAGGCAAATGGTAGCCGCTTATAAAATTCTCGATAGAATATGCGGGCAGATGTTTTGTGAATCGATCATAAACGAACTCTTCGATTGCATTGGAATGAAAGATCTCGCGGTATTTGGCACTGGTCTCATTGGTATCAATCGGGATGGTCACATCGGGAAGAATACCGCCACCACCAAACACAAGCTTTCCTTTGCTGGTTGTAAACATTTCTTTTTGACTAAATTCGGTATCCATTGTCCAAAGATCGAAGCCTGTCATGTATTTTGCTGCATCAAAATTGGCACGTGTATATTTTCGTTGAATACATCTTCCAAGCGGCGTATAGTAACGTGCCACGGTCAAATTGATTGCCGAACCGTCTGAAAAATCAAATTGCTCTTGTACCAATCCTTTGCCATACGACCTACGTCCGACAATTGTTGCCCGATCCAGGTCTTGAAGAGCGCCGCTCACAATTTCGCTTGCTGAGGCAGTGCTTTCGTTGATCAGCACAATGACACGGCCATCGCCAAACTCGCCAGGCTTTTCGGAATAGAAATCCTGACGTGGCTCATTGGCTCCTTCGGTATACATCAGGAGTCTTTTTTCCTGAAAAAATTGACCCGCTAGATCAATTGCCGTGTGCACAAACCCACCACCATTATTACGTAAATCTAAAATAAGATCTTGCGCTCCACTTTTTCGTAAGTCAATGAGTGACTGCCTGAATTCGTCTGCCGTCTTATGTCCAAACCTCCGAATTTTAACATAAGCTGTTTTTGGAGCGATCATATAGGATGCATCTAAGCTCGAAACATTGACCTGATCACGAATCACTTTTATTGGATTGCTCAATACCACTCCATTACGCTGAATGGAAATCAATACCGCTGTTCCTTTCTTTCCACGGATCAGTTTTTCTATTTCGTTTTCGGTCACTTTTCTTCCGACAAGGTCGTTATTTCCGATCTTTAAAATGCGGTCACCAATACGCATTCCTGCTTTCTCAGCAGGCCCTGCAGCAACCATCCCAACGACGAGCAGGGTATCTTTCAAGCGAAAATACTCTACTCCAATACCGTCAAATGTTCCTTCAAGGGTCTCCTGCTTGGCCTGTACTTGATTTGGTTTCAAAAATGTGGAAAAAGGGTCTAAGCGGGAAACTACATGCTCAATGGCTTCGTCCTGAACGGTATCTATACTGACGTTATCGACATAATTTTCAGCAATTAATTGAATGAGATATTGCAGTTTATCCGAATTTCCGTTGGAGCGTAAACTTGAAAAGGTTGTTTTTTGGTTACTTCCTTGCTCTTCAGCATAATTTTGTCCCAACAGCAAGCCGAGAAGCAATACTGCAGCATATGTAGCGGCTACAAAAATATTTCTTTTAATACTTTTTTGCATGGGAAATCTTCCTGAATTATCGAAGAAGAGAAAAATTATTCAACATTCATTACCTGATCAAAAATAATAAGTTTATTCGGTTAAACGAGTACGTGAACCATATTTTTACATTAAAAATTAAAAATCCATTCTGTGGTTTAGAACAGCCTGTCAGTGCCATGCGTCCGTTCAATTCCATCCCGACAAACTTTCGATGAATCGAAGAGCAAGCCGTAGGACTTTTCCGATCTTTTGCTCAAAACAGTATTATGCCTCAATTTAACTTGCAAATCCGCGTAAATTTATCTTAGTTTGAGTGGAAAAAGATTCAACTGGTATGCACGAAATCGAACCTTATTACAATTGGCGGGATTATTACATTGCCGCTGAAGATGAACAATCGCCCTTCTATGGCACGATCTATAGTGAATTCGATTTTGATAAACAGGTCTATAATTTTCTCCTGCATCCGCAATGGGATGAATTTGGTTCGCTTACTTTATATTTAAAAATACTGTTTGTCGACTATGAGAAACACTATTGCATTATCGAACTGATTGGTGAATGGAATGATGCCATCTACAATGATATTATGTTATTCAAGCGAGAAATTATTGATGTATTGATCAGTCAGGGTATCAAATATTTTATTGTAATCGGCGAGAATGTACTGAATTTTCATGCTTCAGACGACTCATACTATGAGGAATGGTTTCAGGATATTGAGGATGGCTGGATTGCAGGCATTGGTTTCCGTGAACATGTGATCGAAGAGTTCCAACAACAGAATATAGATTATTACATTAATTTTGGTGGTGGCTTGAATACGCTTGCTTGGCGAACATTAAAGCCGAAACAGGTATTCTATCATGTGAATGAATCCTTGACAAAACGGCTTGGTTTTTAAGATCTGCTTATTGGGAGTATTATTATTAATCCTTGTTCTTTACTGTATTATCCTGTAACTTTGTGATTGATGTATGATGTGCTTGGCGCATGTACTTTTAATTTTACGTTTTATTTATACTTACATACTATGTCATTCAGAATTGAAAAAGACACGATGGGTGAAGTTCAAGTACCTGCAGACAAATACTGGGGTGCACAGACAGAGCGTTCACGCAACAACTTTAAAATTGGACCGGCAGCGTCTATGCCACACGAAATCGTCGCAGGCTTTGCCTATTTAAAGAAAGCAGCCGCTTATGCTAATCACGAGCTGGGTGTATTATCTGTGGAGAAACGGGATGCAATTGCTGCAGTATGTGATGAAATCTTAGCGGGCAAATTGGATGATCAATTTCCATTGGTTATCTGGCAGACAGGTTCGGGCACGCAATCCAATATGAACGTGAATGAAGTTGTGGCAAACCGTGCGCAAGTGCTGGCTGGACATAAAATCGGTGAGGGCGAGCCTGTGTTAAAAGCAAATGATGACGTAAACAAATCACAATCATCGAATGACACTTTCCCTACCGGAATGCATATCGCAGCTTACAAAGCTGTGGCAGAAGTGACCATTCCAGGCGTAGAAAAATTGCGTGACACCTTGGCTAAAAAAGCGGAGGAGTTTAAAAATGTTGTAAAAATTGGCCGTACACACTTAATGGATGCTACTCCGTTGACGCTAGGTCAGGAGATTTCAGGTTATGTTGCTCAATTGAACCATGGTCTGAAAGCTTTGAGAAATACACTTTCGCATTTGTCTGAACTTGCACTGGGAGGTACTGCTGTAGGTACAGGATTAAATACACCAAAGGGCTATGATGTTGTCGTTGCTAAATATATCGCTGAATTTACCGGCCTACCTTTCGTCACTGCTGAAAACAAATTCGAGGCTTTGGCTGCTCACGACGCAATTGTTGAAACACATGGTGCATTGAAGCAATTGGCTGTAGCCTTAAATAAAATAGCAAATGACATCCGTATGTTGGCTTCTGGCCCACGCTCTGGTATCGGTGAAATCTTGATCCCTGAGAACGAACCAGGATCATCCATTATGCCAGGTAAAGTTAATCCGACACAATGTGAAGCCTTGACGATGGTGGCGGCACAAGTAATGGGTAATGATGTTGCGATCACCATTGGTGGAACACAGGGCCATTATGAGCTGAACGTGTTCAAACCATTGATGGCGGCAAACTTTTTGCAGTCTGCTCGCCTTTTGGGTGATGCTTGTGTTTCATTTGAAGAGCACTGTGCTGCAGGTATTGAGCCTAATTACAAACGCATCAAAGAATTGGTAGACAACTCATTGATGTTAGTAACAGCGCTAAACACAAAAATTGGTTACTACAAATCAGCAGAAATCGCGCAAACAGCGCATAAAAATGGGACTACGCTTAAAGAAGAAGCCGTACGCCTGGGTTATGTGACTCCTGAAGACTTTGATGCTTGGGTTAAACCAGAAGATATGGTTGGAAGTTTAAAATAAGCTGTGAATTTTATTTCAATAAAAAATATACAAACGAAGACATACCTACTGGCATTTGCCATAGGTATGTTTTTCTTTTGTACAGCCTGCAAATTCAATTCAGATATGCAGAGCGAAGGCGCGCCCTTTTTACAGGGAGAATGGGTCCAAGACAGTATTCCAGGACAACAGCAGATGATGCAATATACTTTGACCGATTTCAAGTTTACCTGTGATTCTGTTTACGCGACGATGCACGTCAACAATAAAGTACAGACAATACCGGATAGCTGTTACAAAGATGGATCCTGGACAGAACATGCAAAGGGTATTTATGTTTTGCGTGGGGACTCTATCCTTGTCGATGGTATTTATACCAAAGAAAATGGCAAGCAAAAGATTTCTGGCTGTTATCTTTCCGGCCAGTATATCCCCCGCTTTAAAGTCGTTTATCATGCTGCTGATTCGGTCGTACTGGAAAGCAGGTTAGATCAACGTCAAATCATCTTAAGAAAAACTAAAAATATTACCTGTGTCCCTCAAAAAAGGTATCAGTAGTTTTTAGTACAATCTATTTATTATCTTCGTACCATTATCGTACAACCTCAACCTTAAAACACAATGAACAAAGGAATTATTTCTTTGGCATTTGGCGGGCTCGCCATCGGAATGACCGAATTCACGATGATGGGGATTTTGCCGGATATTGCCCAAGATCTTCGTATTGAGATCCCTACAGCCGCCCATCTGATTGCACTCTATGCACTAGGTGTCGTTGTCGGTGCCCCCACATTAGTGCTATTTACGGGAAAATATCCTCCAAAGAAGGTATTGCTGTTCTTAATGCTGCTGTTTTTTATTTTCAATGGCCTTTTTAGTATCGCACCGGGACAGTTTTTGATCAGCCTCTCCCGCTTCATGGCAGGGCTTCCGCACGGTGCATTTTTTGGTGTTGGGTCTGTTGTTGCTGCTCGCTTGGCGCCGAAAGGAAAAGAAGCCCAGGCCATATCCATTATGTTTACAGGAATGACCATTGCCAATTTGGCTGGAGTACCGCTAGGAACCTATCTCGGTCATCATTATTCATGGCGGTTGACCTATGGAATTATCAGTATATTGGGTTTAATCACTTTTGCAGCAATATATGCTTGGATGCCAAAAATTGAAGCTTCCAAGGGGAATAACATGTTTAGTCAGCTCAACTTCTTCAACAAAAAAATTGCCTGGCTATTAATGGCTATTATCGCCATCGGCACCGGTGGACTTTTTGCCTGGATCAGTTACATCGCCCCTTTGGTGACCAATGTATCGGGTATCGCTGCTGATCGTGTGCCACTGATTATGATCCTGATCGGTGTTGGTATGTTTTTCGGGAATCTTATCGGTGGAAAATTGGCGGATACAATCTCCCCAACCAAAGCTGCGATTGCTAGTTTTTCCGCCATGGCGCTATGCCTTGTGATGGTTTACTTTATTTCGCCATTGGGCTGGACAGCCTATCCACTGGCCTTTATTACCGGACTGGTGTCCTTCACTATTGGTTCGCCGACACAACTGATGTTAATTCGCGCTTCAAAAGAAGCGGCAACACTGGCTGCGGCAGGTGGTCAGGCCGCCTTTAACCTTGGCAATACCTTAGGTGCATTTTTAGGTGGAATTCCAATAACCTTGGGTTTAGCTTATAACACACCGTCGCTTGTTGGTGTGGGTATGGCGAGCATTGGTGCACTCTTAACCCTGTTGTATTTGAAAGTCTACGACAGTAAAAGTCAATAAAAATAGCATAATCAAATGGCGCGAACCAGTTATATCAGTGTACTTCGTATTGTTGCGATATTCCTCGTTATCTTGATTCATTCCTCTTCGGGCTACCTAAACAGCAACGAATTTGAGTCATTCGACTGGAGTTATGCCAATTGGCTCAATAGCTTCTCGCGCTTTGCAGTACCCCTATTTGTCATCATCTCAGGCGCACTGCTGCTACAGAAAGACGAAAGCACGGGACAGTTTTACCGAAAACGTCTGTTAAAAATTGTCCCGCCTTTTCTTTTTTGGACTGTCGTTTATCTTGTCTATTATTTCATTCGTTACATTGATTTTAACTATATCGGTTTTCCACAAGTTATTAACATTGTGTTAATTCGCTTAAAGTCAGGAACGAATGCACACCTTTGGTATCTATATATGATACTTGGGCTCTACCTTGCAGTGCCATTTATCCGTAAAATTGTGGGCAACTGCAGTAAAAGAGAGCTTGAGATCTTTTTGGGGTTGTGGTTTGCAGCGTTATTTTTCATGAATAAATGGTTTAATAGTGTCCTACCTAATTTTGATTTGACTTTTTTCTCGGGCTATATGGGGTATTTGGTCTTAGGTCATTATCTGCGCAATTACCCGGTTGGGATGGCAAAATTGTCGAGTTTTACATTTTTTCTGGTATGCTGTCTGACAACTACTGCAGGAACATATTATCTGAGTGTATCACGAGGGGAATTTGATCCGACACTCTACAATTATCTTTCGCCGAATATTGCCTTAAGCGCCGGCTTTTTATTTATTTTCGTTCAACGCCTTAAACTCCCAGAACAACTCAACGCCTTCTGGGAATTTATCGACATTCACAGCTTTGGCATTTACTTATGCCATATTTTATTGCTGAATTATATCCATCCGCTGCTTCCGTTGTCCACGATGTGGAAGATACCGGCTGCAACGGTGATCACGCTATTGGCAAGTGCTTTATTGACCTACCTATTACGGAAAGTTCCGTATGGCAAGTATGTCAGTGGCTAAGTCAAGCAACGGAGTTTTGTTTTATAATTTTTCTCCTTCAACCTTATTGTAAACATAAAGATGTGCGTTGGGACCATCGATTTCATGACCTTCCTGATCCAGTCCGATCAGCTTATTTTCCCCTACCTTTAATTTTATATTGGTTTCTTTCCCTGTGAGATGAACAACTGTCCCGTTGTCGTGCCACATGACTTTGCCAGTATCTTCAACCTTGGTATTTTTATTAATATATTCACTCACAATAGTGAATGTGTTGTTACTTTTTAAGGTAATGTTGGTTTTGATTCCTTCACAGTCGGCACAGGGAATAGTAGCTTCGTAGGTACCGGGCCAATCCAGCGAATTTTGCGATGTATGGGCATTATCTGCAGCCGCAGTCTCATGTGTAACAGAATCTGCAGCTGTATGCTGACTATTTTTTGAGGTTTGATTGCAAGCACTTAGCGAAATCGCTGCTAAGCAAAAATAGAATACGGGTAATTTCATAGCTGTTATTTTTTGATTTAAAAACATCCAACAGCAAGCAATTTCAGCGCCAAGAAAAGTAGCGGTTGGTATTGGGCTATCTATATGATAAAAAAGGCTTCTTGAAGAAGCCTTTTTTATTGTAAATAACTGTATTGCTTACAGTTTAAATAATCTATTTTACCGCTACCGCGGGTATTGCATAAGTCCTATTCCGATTAGAATGGTAGATCATCGTCATCTGATGAACCAGCTAAATCTACAGGAGCAGGCATATCTGCGTAACCTGGGGAAGAAGGTGCTGGAGCAGCATTACCCAATTTTGTTACACGCCATGCAACCAATGAGTTAAAATAAGTTGTTACGCCATCTTTATTCGTCCAGGGACGACCACGAAGATTAAAAGATACTTCTACCTCTTCACCAATCGCTAAGTTATCAAAGATTGACGTTCTGTCTTGTGTAGCTTCAAAACGGATGTACTCAACAAATTGTGGGTTTTCGGCATAAGCTACAATCATATCGCGTTTTTTGAATGATTCTGTCACTTGTTGTGTCGCTCCTATCTCGTGTACTTTTCCTCTAATTTCCATAATCAAAAAAATAAATATTAAAGCGTAAAATTAAGCAATTTTTGAGGAAGAGTTTAATTAACTTTGTACAAAATATGATGGAAGTTTTCAACACCCCCAATAAAGTTATTATAACGTGCAATAAGCGCTTATCACCTTATTTGCAGCAGGAAGTTAAAGAGTTAGGTTTTGACATTGTCAGGGCATTTCCTACAGGAGTAGAGTTAAAGGTTAGTATAAATGATACGATCAAGCTGAATCTGAACCTACGTACAGCATCGCAAATTTTGTATTCGTTAAAAGAGTTTACATCAAATAATCCTACGGAGCTTTATGAACAATTAAGTCAAATTGCCTGGGAAGAACTCATTCAATTTGACGGATACTTCTCGGTCAGCTCCAATGTGGACAATGAAACAATCAGCACACCTTTATTTGCAAACGTCAAGGTTAAAGATGCTATCGTGGACCGCATTAAGGAAAAAAAGGGTATGCGTCCTAATTCAGGTCCAGACAACAATAAAGCTGTTGTACACCTGTATTGGAAAGATGACCGCGCAGAAATTTTTATCGATACTTCCGGTGAGACCCTAGCAAAACATGGTTATCGCAAGATCCCTGGAAAAGCGCCTATGTTAGAAGCTCTGGCAGCCTCTACTATTATTGCGTCCAAATGGGATGGTCATTCTCCTTTTGTGAACCCGATGTGCGGTTCTGGAACGTTAGCAATCGAAGCCGCTCTGATTGCAACAAACAGGAAACCGGGTTTGCTGCGCATGAATTACTCTTTTATGCATTTCATCGGTTATGATGAAACTGTGTTCTTCCAAGAGCGCAGACTACTGAAAGATCAGATCAATAAAAAAGCGGCCCCACAAATTATTGCTAGTGATATTTCGGAAGAGGCGATCAATGTTTCCAAGATGAATGCCAGGACTGCCGGCGTGGAACAATTAATTTCATTTGAAGTATGCGATTTTGCCGAAACACACGTTCCTAAAGAGGAAGGTGGCGTTATTTTATTCAATCCTGAATACGGTGAACGCCTAGGCACGCACAGCAAACTGGAAATTACCTACAAGCGTATGGGGGATTTCATGAAGCAGGAGTGCAAAGGGTATAGAGGCTATATATTTACAGGGAATCCAGATTTGGCAAAGAAAATTGGGCTGCGTGCATCCCGAAGGATAGAGTTTTATAATGGTAAATTAGATTGTAGATTATTAGAATACGAATTATACGAGGGTACTCGCGAAAAAACAAAAGTATTGTATGAATAACATTATTGAGCGCACAGTAGCATTTGTGCAAGACCGATTGAAATTTGCAGAAGCAGGCCACGATTGGTCGCATATTCAACGCGTATGGAACAATACGAAGTTAATTTTAGAAAATGAAACGGCAGATGTCATGGTCTGCGAATTGGCCGCGCTATTACATGACATCGCTGACAGTAAATTTCATGATGGCGACGAAACTGTAGGCCCTCGTGTTGCCGGAGAGTTTTTGGCAAGTCTAGAAATTTCGCCTGAGATCATTGACCATGTTAAAAAAATTATCTTCAACATGTCTTTCAAAGCAAGCTTAGGCGAAGTGTCATTCCATTCAAAAGAGATGGAGATCGTACAAGATGCGGATCGCCTGGATGCCATCGGAGCCATTGGTATTGCCCGCGCATTCAGCTTTGGCGGAAACAAGGGACGTGAGATGTATAACCCTAACATTCCCGTACAGGAATATAAGGATAAAGAGGCGTACAAACATTCGGAAGCTCCTACAATCAATCACTTCTACGAAAAACTCTTATTGCTAAAGGATAAGATGAATACAGAGGCCGCGAAGAAAATAGCAGCACATCGCCACGATTATATGCTCAGCTTTCTAGATGAGTTTATAGCCGAATGGAATGGTAAAAAATAAATTACACTTAACAATTACTAAATATAAAAGTGGTACTTTAGATCTTGTACATCGAGATAAAAAGTACCACTTTTTGCTTTCTATAACGTCAGCTTTAGAAATTATTCGCAAGAAATAATGATATGATCAGTGGTGCTCTTATGCGGTTTAGCTTATAAGCTTCAAGATTAATTGTTCAAAAACAGGAATAAATAAACGGGTGAAACGGATAATTTATACCGTTTAAAACAAACACTCATACATAATTATAGCATGAAAAAACATATTTTTAGCTGCCTTACGCTAGCCATGGTGATCTCATCTTCGGCATTATTTGCACAAACTAAAGCCATTGCGCATCGTGGCGTATGGAAAAACAGCCACCTTCCCCAAAATTCAATTGCATCGTTAACTGCTGCTCACGATCTCAAGCTTTTTGGGTCCGAGTTTGATGTGCATCTGACCAAAGACAACATATTGGTTGTCAACCATGACAATGATTTCTATGGTATCGATATTGCTACAGCAACATACAAGGAACTTTTGGAGAAGAAGCATCCTAACGGTGAATCTATTCCCACTTTGGAAGAATATCTTAACGCCGGAAAAAAATTGAAGGGTTTACGTCTTATCCTTGAATTAAAAATTAATAAACTCGGCGTCGAGCGTACGCTTGAAGCGACCGCAAAAACAGTGGAAATGGTCAAAAAATTAAAGGCGGAGAAAGTCACCGACTATATTTCCTTTAGCTTTGAGGCTTGTCAAAAGATTCACGAACTTGCTCCCAAAGCCAATATCCAATACCTTACGGGCGACAAATCTCCAGCTGAGGTAAAGGCTGCTGGAATAAATGGATTGGATTATCACTTTTCGGTTTTCAAAAAGAATGGCACTTGGTTAAAAGATGCGCATCAGCTTGGTATGAAAGTGAACGCATGGACAGTAAATACTGCTGAGGAGATGACCAATTTAATCAATCAGAATATTGATTTTATTACAACGGATGAGCCTGAATTGTTACTCCGCATATTAAAGAAATAAGAATGCTTTAACATAGTTATGCCCCACAATCAGCTGATTAATTAAAAAGGTTGACATCGTGGTCATTAACAAATCACCAACATTTAAAAACGAAACTATTCATGAAAAAAAGTCTTTTTCTATTTTTAGCGCTCTGCATTTCCTTTCTATCTTATGCCCAAGAATTTATTGCGGGCAGCTATAATATTCGCCAAAGAAACACTGTCGATGTGGACAACATGTGGAACGACCGTAAAGTTCCGTTAACTAATCTGATCAAATATCACGGCTTCGATATTTTTGGTATTCAGGAGGGATTCTTTGATCAGGTTCAAGATCTTAAAAAGCTGCTTCCTGGATTTGATTACGTGGGAGTTGGACGCGATGATGGCGCTCAGGAAGGTGAGCACTCCGCTATTTTCTACAATACAAATCGCTTTAAAGCGATAAAGAGTGGAACTTTTTGGCTTTCAGCAACCGACACCGAACACCCGAATAAAGGCTGGGATGCAGCACTACCGCGGATCTGTACTTGGGGTATTTTTGAGGATAAGGCCAACAAAAAACGCTTTATCTTTATGAACACACACTTTGATCATATCGGTCGTACAGCACGTACCGAAAGTGCCAAATTGATTTTGGCAAAAGCAAAAGAGTTTGCCAAAGATCTACCGTTGATTTTAACCGGCGACTTCAATGTGGATGAAAAGGATGAAGCTTATTTCACCTTAGCAAACAGCAAAGTAGTCACTGACGTACATGAATTGGCAGCATTCAAATACGAACCCAATTCTTCCTTCAATGGCTGGGGAAAAAGCATCAGACCAACAGGCCGCATTGACCATATTTTTATTACCAAACCTTTCCAGGTTAAAAAATATGGTATCCTAACGGACACGTATATGAATAAATTCCCTTCAGATCACTTTCCAGTGGCAACGACACTCTCCTGGAAATAATATTTCGTGAAGAAATCCTATCGTAAAAACAGCAGGTCCGATGAAGACCTGCTGTTTTTGTTTAAATTGCGTCAATTGATGATTTGGGGTGATGCATCCGTACGATCTCTACAGATTGCTGTAGCCTATCTGCTACGATGCTAGACAATAGCCATGGTTCCTAGAAATTGGGTTAAACTTTCACATAGATTAACAGTCGATATGTTTAATTTTGACAGCAAAACAATAACATGATGAAATTTCCACTATTATATGGTACACTATTTGTCTCAGGACTACTTTATTCCAATGCAAGTGACGCACAGATTTTTAAGAAAATCAGTGAGACATTTACAAAAGCAAATCAGGGCCAAACCGACAGTACTAAAACCACTACAGCTTCAAATACTAAAGCAGCAGCATCGAAATCCAATACCTTGACCTCTTTATCTAACAAAGATGCTTCTTTGGGGATCAAACAGGCTTTAAGCAATGGTTTAAATCTGAGTATCGAATCTTTAGCAAAGAAAGATGGTTTTTTGGGTGACGCAGCAGTAAAGATTCTGATGCCTGCCGAAGCACAGAAAGTAGAAAAAACGCTTCGCGCTGTTGGTATGGGAAAATTATGCGATCAGTTTATACAGAGCATGAACAGAGCTGCTGAGGGAGCCGTTAAAGAGGCTGCCCCTGTATTTGTCAATGCACTTTCGAAGATGACGATTACAGATGCGACCAATATTCTTCTAGGCAGCAAAGAAGATGCTGCGACAACGTTTTTTAAAACAAATACATCGACGGAGTTAACGAACAAATTTAGTCCTGTTATCAAATCTGCCATGGGTGCAAACAATGTGGACCAGTATTGGACACAATTGACCTCAGCTTACAACAACCTCCCTTTAGGCAATAAAGTGGAGACAAATCTTACTGCCTACGTTACGCAGAAAGCAATTGACGGCCTTTTCATCAAAGTTGCCGAACAAGAGTCAAAAATTAGGCAGAACATAGGTGGCAGTAGAAATACCAATATCTTACAGCAGGTATTTGGTTACGCAGATGAAAAGAAATAGAGAACGAATACAATTAAAAAAGAACCTGTCAACGATATGTGATAGGTCTTTTTTTTGATGTGGAATGATCCAAGATTTCTTTTCAAATATCGAAGGGTAAAACTTTAGTATTCAAAAGCGCCAATGCAATTATATGTAGCAATAAATTCCCTTCAACGGCAAATAAGGTCGTATCCGCTCCTATAGGTTTCAGTTCCTATCGGTTTGTTAATAAATAGAATTAAACCCATGGAGTAGGGACAATTTGTTTGTAAATGCAACCAAATTAAATTGCAAATAAAAAGCAATTTATCTAAGTTTGATCGCCCTTATCACATTAAGGCTATTAGAAAATGAGCACATTTGATATCAATAACATAAGTGATTTTTCGGTATCCGAAAGATTTCAACGCTATGTACAGATTGACACACAATCTGATGCAAATTCACCAACATGTCCTTCCACGGAAAAGCAAAAAAACCTTGGAGAGTTACTGGTAAAGGAATTGTTAGCGTTAGGTATTTCAGACGCGGCAATGGATGAAAATGGCTACATCTATGCAACCATCCCTTCCAATACTACAAAGCAAGTTCCTGTTATCTGCTTTTGTTCTCATATGGATACTTCTCCGGATTCTTCGGGGAAGGATGTTAAACCTGTGGTACACACAAACTATCAGGGACAAGACTTGGTGCTTCCTGACGACAATAGTATTGTCATCAAATACGCTGAGCATCCAGACCTGGCCAATCAAATTGGCAATGATATCATTACTGCCAGCGGCACCACGTTATTGGGTGCAGATGACAAAGCTGGTGTGGCGGAAATTATGGATGCGGCCCGTTTATTAATGAAACATTCTGAAATCAAACATGGTGATATCAAAATACTTTTTACGCCTGATGAAGAGATTGGTAGAGGTGTTGATAAAGCAGATCTAAAACGTTTAGCAGCAGATTTTGCCTATACCATGGACGGTGAAAGAGCAGGTACTATTGAAGATGAGACATTTTCAGCGGATGGGGCAACGTTGACTATTCATGGTGTATCTGTGCACCCGGGTTTTGCCAAAGGGAAGATGCAAAGTGCTATCAAAATTGCCAGTGCAGTAATTGATGCATTACCAAAAGATCGGCTTTCCCCTGAAAGTACCAGTAAAAAAGATGGTTTTGTACATCCTGTTCATATCAGCGGTTCGGTAGAAAAAGCAGAAATTCAGTTTATCATACGCGATCATGTGACCGCCAATCTCAAGAAACACGAAGACGAACTGGAGGAAATAGCAAAATCTATCGTGGGAAAATACCCAAATTGTACGTATACTTTCGCTGTAAAAGAACAGTACCGTAATATGAAAGAAGTGCTGGATCAGCATCCTGAAATCATGGAAATCGGCATGGAGGCGATCAACCGCGCAGGAATGGTGGCTGAAAGAAGAAGTATCCGTGGTGGAACAGACGGCTCGCGCCTTTCATTTATGGGCTTACCTTGTCCGAATATTTTTGCCGGAGGCCATGCTTTCCACGGAAAACAAGAGTGGGTAGCGGTACAAGATATGGAAAAAGCTGTTAAAACAATTCTACATGTCGTATCTTTATGGGAAGAGAAAGCATAGTTGGACTTCATCCTGCCAAAGGCATTGTGTATGCCCAAAATAATATCAATTTCTGAGCAAATAACTGAGTATAACAGGTTCATTTATAGAATTAAAAAGTAGACACGCATAAATAATTAACAATGAAAAACGACGTATTAAAAGCGATACATTACAGAAGATCCGTATTTCAAGCTTCTTTTACAGAAGAAGAAGTCAGTAAAGAAGATATCTTGAATATTTTGGAAGCCGCTAACGCGGCTCCGACCCATAAAAGAACACAACCTTGGCGTTTTGTAATCTTCCGTAAAGAGGGGTTAGAACGTTTAGGGGCCGAATTGTCACGTATTTACAAATCGGTAACACCAACAGAGAAATACACGGAGGCAACAGAAATAACCATGGGTAAAAAAGCAACCCAGTCAAACGTTGCCATTGCGATTGTTGTCAACTATACGGGAGAAGTTCCTGAATGGGAAGAGCTGGCCTGTACCGCTGCTGCAGTTGAAAACATGTGGTTAGCTGCGCACTCGCTAAATATCGGCGGATACTGGGCAACCCCAGGTTTAATCAATCACTTGGGTGGTTTCTTAAATCTCGAAGAAAATCAAAAATGTATCGGTCTATTTTATTTAGGGCATCATCAATCTGAGCCACGTGAACCGAACCGTACACCAATTGAGGAAAAAATTCGCTGGGAAGAATAAACTGTATTCCTCTCCAATAGAATAACAGCCCACTTCTTACAAAATGGGCTGTTATTTAAAACATCAATCTCTATTTCATTTCAATTCCAAAACAATCCGGTGGTTTAATCACATTTGCTTGTGCTTGCTTTTTTTCATCCTTGACAGGAAAAGTGATCTTCAGCCGTCCTTCTGTTCCCTGCCATTTTGGTCCATTCTGTAGCAGGCGAACCGTTTCATTAATGAGTGACTGATCGGGTTGTCCTTCGGCACTAATATTAGTGGGCACTCCATTTTTGTCGACTGTAAAATTGACAATAATTTCGCCACTTCCTACAGGCGCTCCAGACTTCTGATTGAGGTACTGTTCAAAAGTTTTCCAGCCTTCACGCGGTGTTGCGTCGCCACCGTCCAGCAAAGGTTGAACAGACACCTTGTTCTCAGGTTCACTTAATTCCACATCCGTTGTACGGTCTGCTTTACTGCTAAAATGCCTAAAATATAAGAGGGCCAATAAAGTCACAAACAGCACACCTGCGGTTGCACCTATGGCCAAACGCTGCCATGTGAAATACTGGGCGTGCCGTGTTGCAACAGTATCTTCCACCCTACGATTGAGGCGCTGTTGTAAGAGGCTCAATTGCCGGGCATCCACACCATTTTGTAATCGGTAACCATCGATGGCATCTTGTAAAAAGGGATCTTCCAAGGCTTCACGTTCCAACTGAAACATCTCCTCCTTACTCATCAAACCATGGATGTAATTATGGATCCTTGATAATTGATAATTATTTTCCATTTTCTTTCCTTTCCATACAGATCTTCAGATTGCGCTTTCCATTTTGAATAGCACTTTTGACCTTATTCAAGTCATATCCAGTCAAATCTGCAATATCTTTATAACATTTTTGCTCGAGATAGAACAAACGTACACATTCCTCTTGTTCGCGGTTTAAAGTTTGCATACAGCCTTCCAGTTTCTCGAAATCCTTTTCTTCCCACTTCGCTTCACTGGTATCATTTAGCTTTTGTTCGCTTTCAAACAAATTGTTTTCAATATCAACCTGCGTCGTCCGCTTATCCTTACGTAATTGCATAAGGCAATAATTTTTACTGTAAACGTGTAACCAGCTCTTAAAATTATCGACTTCATATTGACGAAGCTTCGGTATCAGTTCTTCAAATATCTGCATCACAGCATCCTGACTACGATCGGGATCCTGTAAGTATTTAAAGCACACACCATAAAGCAAAGACATATAGGGCGAATATAGTTTCCCCAGTGTAGACAAGTCGCCGCTTGTTTTATAGTGTTGTAAAAGCTCTTTTTCGTTCATGCGCAAATCATTCACCTTAATGATGATTTAATATACAAATTTCCATATATAATAAAAGGAGCTATTGAAAATTAGTAAAAAAACAAAAAACCGTCCCCATGATGAAATGGAGACGGTCGATAAGAATATACTATGAATTACGGATTTAATTACCTTGTTTCCAATTGTATCGCAGTGTAACGCCATAAGTCCTTGGATCCGCAACTACACCTGCGTATTGCCCATAACTTCCCGGTGCCGCCAGCAACTGCTCGTAGTAATCTTTATTGGTTAGATTTCTACTCCACACAAACACCGAAATACCATTCGATCCCCTGAATCCTAGCCTGGCGTTCAAGACCGAATAGGCATCAATATTTAGGTATTGGGATGGTGAAGAACTGGACGAAAATTTAGAACGGTGAAATAGGTCTGCACCCAAAAAGTAAGATCCATTAATCCCAATCAGCTTACCGCTTTTATTTGCTTCGCCACCCAGCGACCAAGACCATTTGGAAACACCAGGAAGGGCGCCGCCAGAGATATCTTTAAAAGCCTGAGCTCCGCCAACCTCCTCTAAAGGGACAGGTGCGTTGGTAAATTTGACATACTTGGCATCTGTATAGGCTAGCGCTCCATTCAATCGGAGAAAATGTCCGATGTTGATGTTTCCATCCAATTCAACTCCCTTTACACGCACCTTCTCGGCATTGGCCAGATAACCACGGTTTACCCCCGGTTCAGGCGTCTGCACTTGAGTCTGATAGTCTTTGATATCCGTTTGGTAGACGGTCAGATTGAGCAGTGAATTGCGTGTTGGATTCGTCTTCACACCAATTTCCTTATGGCGGACAGCCTCAGGTTTTACTTCAGCGAGATCCAGCAACACTGCTCCATTAGCTGTCGGCAATCCACCGACGTTGATACCGACAGGTTTATAGCTGATGGAATACGTTGCGTAAGCATTTATCTTTGGATTGAAGCGATATCTTGCGGAGAGTTGACCAGAGAAATTATCTGCATCCGCATTAACATCAAAAGTCTGATTGGTATATACACCGTTCTTTAAGGCAAGCAGTGCAGGGTCTGAGGTCTGCAAACCGCCATAGGTCTGCCTATCGTAGTTAGCCACCTTTTTATCGTAGTTGTAGCGCAAACCTGGGAGGATATGTAATTTTGGCGTCACAGCCCAATCAATCTGTGTATAGGCTGCCAAGCTTGTGCTTTTAATCCCGTAAACGGTCTTGATTCCAAAATTGTCAAATAATCCCGGTGTCTGCCACAAAGCACTGGTAGAGCTTTTTTGAAAACGCCAAAAGGCAGATCCTGTTTCTTCGGTATGTACGGGATCTGTCCCCAGATCCTGCCAAAGGCCAAATAAACCAACAACCCCGCTGACCTTTTCACTGATCTTTCCAGAGTATCTGAATTCCTGCGACCACTGGTTATGGACAGAATTACCTGCTGAAACAGTGTATACCGGAAGTCCCAAGTAATCGCGGTCATTGAGCGGAACCCATGTCCATGTCCGCCACGCAGAGGTTGAGGTCAGTGTCCCTTCGCCAATCTTGATATCGGCATTCAATGCGACCCCACCCAATTTATTGTCAGCTTTAGATTGAGTATCCAAATCTATCTTACGCTCGAAGGCACTTTTATAAGGCAACTCGTAGCCCAGATCTTTAATAATTGCATCAAATTGTCTGTAGTCTGCACGCTGTGTTTTTACAACTCCGGCAACCGCCCAGCCGTAACCATCAGGTTTTTGTGATGACACATCACCCGAAAGCACCAGTTTGATATTTTCGGTTGGAGTAAACAGCAATTGCCCTCTAAAGCCCAGGTTGTTGATATCATTGATCTTTCTATTGGTATGTACATTAAACAAGTTTCCATCCCGTTGTGTGCCAGAGAATGAAGCTCTCGCAGCCAGGTTTTTGGCCAACGGTCCTGAGATGGACGTCTTCGCCTGAATAAAACCTTGGTTTCCATAACTCACTTCCACATTGGCTTCAGGTGTGAATTGTGGTAAACGTGAGGTTATATTAAATGCACCTGCTGTTGTATTCTTTCCAAAGAGTGTACCTTGAGGTCCACGTAGTACCTCTATCTGGTCGATATCAATAAAGTCCAGCCAAGTCGCGGCAGGGCGGGCAATATATACACCATCAAGATAAAATCCTACACCCGGATCGATCCCATCATTGGTGAGGCCATAAGTTGAGCCCAATCCACGGATATTAAGCGTCGTATTACGTGCGTTCGATGCATACAACTGAACTGTAGGTACAAGCTCTTTTAGTCGATTGACATTAAAGGCGCCTGCATCTTCCAATGCAGCGCCACGAATAATCGATACGGGAATAGGAACATCCTGTAACTGCTCTTTACGACGGCGCGCTGTTACCACCACCTGATCCAATGCTTCCAACCGCGGCGTAAGCTCGATTACTGCCGGAGAATGGTCCACCACAATATGACGGGTTTGATAACCAACAATGGATACAATCAATGAAAAAGGTAATTTTTGTCCTGTTACAAACTGGAAAACTCCTTTACTGTCGGTTTTCACCTGGTGTGTAACGGCCTCCAACTGAACCGTCACGCCTTGCAGGGGTTCTTTTGTTACGGCGTCAATTATGGTACCTGTCAATGAGGCATTTATAATAGGTTTAGGGTTTTCTACTTGCGCGTAGGTATGGTAAGAACCTGTTAAAAGCAAGCTAAAAATGACGCTAATTCGAAAAATAGCATTTTTTTTCATAAATTTATTCAGTTTAATGGTGAATTTAAAACAAGTGCCAACGCCAATCGATACTTGCTTCATTGTTAAAACTTGGTAAAAGGGAAGCCTCGGCTTCCCTTTTCTAATATAAGAGAGTGTAAGAGAGAAATTTTAACAACACATTCGTTTTTGGCAACTTTCTAGGCCAACAACAGCTCCTTCTACCGAAGCAACCAATAAACTTGTTTTTGAAAAGTAATTTTGTTTCATTCTTTTTATCTTGTTATTTTCTTTTATTTACCTTTTCCATACACGATTGAGTTGTATAGGCCTACCGCGCTGCAATTTTAAAAAGCGAATAACACTTATATCTATGAAAGATCAAATGCTATTGCTAGTTCGATTCATAATCAAGTCAGTCCTTTTTCCTCGCCTTCCTATTTACCTGTAAATCAGATAACGATACAAATATATAAATATTTTTTAAAAGACTACTAGTTTGATAGATTTAATAATATTTTTTTTTAAAAACCCATTAAACCTTTATTATAAGACAGTTAAAGCAAAAATAAGCGGTTCGAATTTCTTTCAGCATCAAAAAAATCAAGAAGGCAACCACCCTACTCCCCAACTATCCAGCGAAAATCAAGAAGCAAGCGATTTTATAAAAAACGAAGATCTGTGCTACGAATCAGAAAAAGAAACACTATTCATAAGCTCATGATGAAAAGCATAAAAAAGGCCGTCCTGGTTTGGACGGCCATCTTAACAGTCACATATAACGGTCGATTTTACATTGAAACACTTACCGACTTAGCGAAAGAGCACCAGGGCAATCAATAAGGTAATAATAACATTAAAAGTCTGGGCGATCAGAAAGGCATATAGTGGCTTCTTATTATCTTGCAGAAATAGGTCCTTAAAGTTCGTTTCCAAACCAATGGATGTAAATGCAAGGGTAAACCATAGTCCTTGTAAGTTCTTCAAGCTTCCTTTCACCGCATCAATCTTTTCGGGGGATACTACGAAAGAAAATAGCAACGATGCAAATACAAATCCCAGCACAAACTTCGGAAAACGTTCCCATATAATTTTCAGCGTAGGTTTATCCCGTTTTGTTTCATCATCAACCGATTTCGCATAAGTCCAATAAATACTGATAGCAAAAGCAGCTAGCCCCAGCAATACATTTTGGGAAAATTTCACAATGGTACTGATTTTTAGCGCTTCTTCTCCTACCAGGGAACCCGATGCCACAACAGCACCTGTGGTATCAATACTCCCGCCGAGCCAGGCACCGGTAACTTCTTGCGACAAGCCCATCCACTCCGCCATATAAGGCATGAAAATCATCATTGGAATCGCTGTAATAAGGACCAATGAAATGACATAAGAAAGCTTTTTGCTATCGCCTTTAATTGCTCCCGAAGTTGCTATCGCTGCGGAAACACCACAAATGGATACTGCACTCGACAACATCAAGGCCATCTCTTTATCAATCTTTAACTTTTTACAGATCCAGAACGCAAAGTACCAAACAGACAGTACGACAGCCAGTGCTTGAACAAGCCCCAAGGATCCCGCTTTGAGGATATCCCCGAAAATCACGGTGGTTCCGAGCAGAATTAGGCCTATCTTGACATAGAGCTCCGTACTGAGCGCCTCTTTAAACCAATTAGGCAGTTTAAAGCAATTGCTGATGACTAAACCGATAACCAAACTAAAAATTACAGCTTCGAGATTGTATTCTTTAACCGTTGCATTCCCTGCCAGCACCAATGCAAATACGGTAAGGATAAATACAACAGGAAATACAACGAATAAATATTTTATAGATTTCCCCAAAAGAAAGGCGCCCAATATCGCGGTAACGAATACAAAAATAAATTGGTCAAAAAGCTTCATTAAATTTGTCGGTTCGAAAACTGTTGCGACGAGTTCGGCGGAATTACTCCACGAAAAACTAGGTACCGGCGCAACAACTCCTGAGAGTGCGAGAAATATGGTAGCAATCCCCAAAATGACGACTACCCAGTCTTCTGTAAATGTAAATGATCTTGAAGATGTCATATAATGGTTAGGGTTTAAAAGGTTAAATTTAATATAATTACAGTGACTTTCTAGGATTGTAACACAAAAATGGCCGAAGATTTCTCTCCGGCCATTAACCAAAACCAATAATCTATTATCAATCAAAAACAATATTTATTCTCATCTATCAATTTCTTAGCGATTCGCTGACGGGCATCTTTCACATTAAATGGCTGTGCTTTCGTGAATCTGCGCAAACCAACCAACATCATATTCAGTTCATCACCTTCACCAAAAGAATATAATGCTTCTTTACCGGCAGCGCTGATTTTATCAATAGCACCATACAGGTAGATCTTAGCCATATCTTTTGCATAGTCTGCTTTATCAGATCCTGTATGCAGCAATTTTTCTGCACGTAACAAGACTGACTCGGTGATATAAACATACCCGATAATATCCGCAATATTCATGAGGATTTCCTCTTCTTTGGAAAGCGACATCATCAATTTCTGTACGGCTGCTCCCGCAATCAATAACCCAGCTTTTTTAAGGTTTGCCACAATTTTCTTTTCTGCAGCGAAAGGCGCATCGTCCTCTTCACCAAAATCCGGAATAGCGAGAAGCTCTCCAGCTACGGCTTGCGCAGGTCCCATCAGATCCAATTCACCTTTCATGGCCCGTTTTAACAGCATGTCAACGACAAGCAATCGATTCACTTCATTGGTACCTTCAAAGATCCTGTTGATCCGTGAATCCCGATAAGCGCGTTCCATTGGCGCATCTGCCGAGTAACCCATTCCACCATAAATCTGCACGCCTTCGTCAACCACATAATCCAACATCTCCGAGCACCATACTTTGATGATAGCGCACTCAATTGCAAACTGCTCCACAGACTTCAACTTTGCTTTTGCTTCATCCATACCGCCAGCAATCAATGCATCGTAGGCATCATCAATATTTTGACCGGCACGATACGATGCCGACTCCACAGCAAACAAACGTGTTGCCATCTCAGCCAGCTTATAACGAATGGCGCCAAATTTGGAAATCGGCAGATTAAACTGCACACGTTCATTGGCATATTGCACCGCATGGTTGATCACCATTCGTGCCGAACCGATCGTGGCAGCGCCTAGTTTTATACGGCCAATATTCAGGATATTTACAGCAATCTTAAATCCATTTTCACGATCAGAAAGCATATTCTCTACAGGAACGGCGCAATCATTGAAAAAGATCTGTCGTGTTGAAGATCCCTTAATACCCAATTTATGTTCTTCGGGATTCATCGTGATGCCACCAAAGTCTTTCTCAACAATAAATGCTGTCAGGTTTTTATCATCATCGATTTTTGCAAATACGATGAAGATATCTGCAAAACCGCCGTTTGTAATCCACATTTTTTGTCCATTGATCAAATAATGTGTCCCCTCGGCATTTAATTTTGCGGAAGTACGGCCCGAATTTGCGTCCGATCCAGCATTGGGCTCTGTCAAACAGTACGACGCCTTCCATTCACCAGTAGCAAGCTTTGGAACATATTTTGCCTTTTGGGCATCATTACCATAATACAAAATAGGCAGCGTACCGATACCCGTATGAGCAGACAATGCGACAGCAAAAGAAAACCCGCCACCTACCGCATCAGCAACAAGCATAGACGTGTTGAAATTCTTGCCGAAACCACCATATTCTTCGGGAATAGAAACTCCCAGCATGCCAAGTTCACCGGCCTTATCCATCAAACTGGGCATTAGACCTTCCTCTTGTGCATCGATACGGTCAAGCTTATTTAGTACTTCGGTATCCAAGAAATCTAAGCAGGTCTGTCGAATCATTTTAGCTTCTTCATCAAACTCTTCCGGAATAAAAACGGCTGTATAGGGAGTCTCTCTAATCACGAACTCTCCGCCTTTAATTGCTTTATTTTCGCTCATTGTCTTTTTAGATTTATAGGGATCAGCAAATCACTGCTACGTGATGCTGCTGTCCACAATGTTTTTAAATACTTCTATGCGTTATGAGATCAGAGATCCATATTTCGTTTATATTGCTATCCTTAGCGGCTAATTTTAGTCCAATAACTCAAAAATACCAGCTGCTCCTTGACCAGTTCCGACACACATCGTCACCATGCCATATTTTTTGCCTCTGCGTTTCAACTCGTTTAAGACTTGGACCGTCAATTTAGCTCCTGTACATCCAAGAGGATGCCCTAAAGCGATGGCACCACCATTGACATTTACTTTCTCTTCGTCTAATCCAAGTTCACGAATAACGGCTAGCGATTGAGAGGCGAACGCTTCATTCAACTCAAAGAGATCAATATCTTCCTTTTTAAGACCCGCTTTTGCCAAAGCCTTGGGTATGGCATAGATAGGTCCGATACCCATAATGCGAGGTGGAACACCTGCTACAGCAAAACTAACGAGCTTTGCTATAGGTTTTACACCAAGCTCTTTCACTTTTGCTTCAGACATCACCAAGACAAATGCAGCCCCATCAGAAGTTTGTGAGGAATTCCCCGCTGTCACGGAACCATTCGCTGCAAAAACTGGTTTTAATTTCCCTAAAGCCTCCAGGGAAGTATCGGCTCGAGGACCTTCATCCGTATCAACAACATACTCACGTATTGCAATCTTGCCGTCTTTCAAGTAATTTTCCTTTACGGTGATAGGCACAATGCCATCTTTCAAATGACCATTTTGAATAGCTGCAACTGCCTTTTGATTTGATTTAAGTGCAAAAGCATCCTGATCTTCACGTGAGACATTGTAATCTTTGGCTACAGCTTCGGCAGTCAATCCCATACCCCAATACCAATCGGGATGCTCTTTTGCCACGACATGATTAGGCACAATTTTCCAACCTCCAAAGGGCATTCCGGACATCACCTCTACCCCACCGGCGATAATAACATCTGCCATGCCAGTCTTGATCTTTGCGACGGCTGTTGCAATAGTCTCCAAACCTGAAGCACAGTACCGATTAACGGTTACTCCCGGGACCTTATCCGTATCCAATCCCATCAGTGAAATGAAACGAGCCATATTGAGTCCCTGCTCCGCTTCCGGCATGGCATTCCCAACGATGACATCGTCTATATCTTCTTTATTTAAATTCGGCACAGTAGATACGAGATGCTTAATCACATCCGATGCTAAATCATCCGCCCGCATAAAGCGAAATACTCCCCGAGGCGCTTTGCCTACTGCTGTACGAAATCCTGCTACTATGTATGCTTCCATTATTTTTAATTTTTTCGTGAGTAGTGATTTTAGTTCCGTAAAGGCTTACCCTTGGTCAGCATAAATTGAATCCTTTCAAGCGTTTTGCGTTCGGCACAAAGCTCGAGGAAAGTTTTACGCTCTAGATCCAATAGATATTGTTCAGACACTTCGGTCGGTGACGATAAATTTCCACCACACATCACCCAACCTAGTTTTTCTGAGATCTTTCGATCATAATCAGAGATATAATTACCTTCACGCATTGATGAAGCCCCCACATACACGATCCCTAATCCTTGGTTTCCTAAAACCTTGATATCATTGCGTGGAGCAGGCTGAACATAACCCTCATCAGCCAATTCCAGTGCCTTTGCTTTGGCATCTGCCAAAAGGCGGGCCCGGTTCATTGTAATTGCAAATTTATCTTTCTGCAAATAGCCGAGTTCATAGGCTTCATAAGCAGAAGTCGAAACTTTCGCCTGCCCAATGGTCAGGAATTTATCTTTCAGGGTGTTCTGAACAATCTGATCCTCCTTAAATTCCTCCGAGGCACGTAATGTAAATTCTTTGGTTCCACCGCCACCGGGAATAACACCAACGCCAAGTTCAACCAAGCCCATATAGGTTTCGGCGTGAGCCTGCACAAAATCAGCATGCATGGAGAATTCACAGCCCCCACCGAGGGTCATTTGAAATGGCGCAACGACTACAGGTATTGACGAATAGCGTAAGCGCATGGATGTATTTTGAAAGGCACGGACTGCCATATTCAATTCATCAAAATCCTGTTCTACGGCCATCATGAAAATCATTCCGATGTTGGCGCCAGCGGAGAAATTTTTCCCATCATTAGAAACTACCAATCCGCGGTATTCTTTTTCGGCAAGATCGATCGCTTTATTCAAACCTTGAATCACATCGCCACCAATGGTATTCATCTTCGTGTGGAATTCACAATTGATAATACCATCACCGAGATCTATAATGGAAACACCTGTATTTTTCCAGATCGTTTTACTTTCACGGATATGATCCAACACAATAAGTTCCTCTGTTCCGGGAATAGGCTTATACGACTTCGATGCAATATCATAATAATGGCGCACGCCATTTTCAATTTTATAGAAAGATTCATGTCCTGCATCTAGCATTTCATGTACCCAGGGCGCAACTTCACCATTTTGACCTGGAAGTCGTTTTTCTTCTGCCTTAATTTTAGCTAACGTCTCGCGAACACCTAAAGCATCCCATACTTCAAATGGTCCTAACTCCCATCCAAATCCAGCTCGCATAGCATCATCAATGCGGAAGAAGTCATCTGTAATTTCGGGAACACGGCGTGATACATATTCAAACAATGGATAATGCATGGCACGGAAAAGTTCCGCCGCTTTATCGCTCCCTTGTTCATATACTTTCATCCGCTTGCGGATATCCTCCACAGGCTTGGTGGCTTCCAAAGTAGCTGATTTCACTTTTTGTTGTGAACCAAATTCCAGTGTTTTTAGATTTAGAGACAAAATCTCCGAATTACCATCGGCAGCTTTTACTTTTTCATAAAACCCTTTCTTGGTTTTCTCACCCAACCATTTATTCTCTACCATCTTACTGATGAATGCTGGAAGTTGAAAGACACCCTTGGCTTCATCTTCTGGCGCATTTTGCGCCAGGCCATTGGCAACATTCACCAGGGTATCAAGCCCTACAACATCAGCCGTACGAAAAGTCGCCGATTTGGGATGCCCCATTGCAGGACCTGTATATTTGTCGACCTCCTCAACGGTCAATCCAAGAGGTTCCACTAAATGAGTAACCGCCAACATCGAATAAACACCGATACGATTACCAATAAACGCCGGAGTGTCTTTACATAACACAACCGATTTACCCAACATCTTGTCACCAAAGTGAAGTATAAAGTCAACAACCTCGGGCTTGGTATGCGGTGTTGGAATAACTTCCAATAAAGGGAGATAGCGCGGCGGATTGAAGAAGTGTGTGCCGCAGAAATGATCTTTAAAATCCTCACTTCGCCCTTCTGTCATTAAATGAATAGGGATACCAGAAGTATTGGAAGTAATTAATGTTCCAGGTTTACGAAATTGCTCAACACGCTCGAAAACAGATTGTTTAACATCAAGTCGCTCAACGACAACCTCGATAATCCAATCCACGTGGGCAATATCTTTAAGATTATCATCAAAGTTTCCTGTTTTGATTCGTTTAACAAAAGACTTGCTATAAATTGGCGATGGATTTGTTTTTAAAGCCGTTTCTAAAGAACTGTTAACAATACGATCCCGGACGATCTTGCTCTCCAACGTGAGGCCCTTGGCTTCTTCCGCTGGGAGAAGCTCACGCGGAACGATATCCAACAGTAAAACTTCAACACCAATGTTAGCAAAATGACAAGCAATTCGCGAGCCCATAACACCCGAACCGAGAACTGCCACTTTTCTAATATTTCTGTTCATCATAACATATTTAGTATGCACTTCTGTACATTTGGTTTAAATTCTAGACGATTACTTCTTCCTTGTAGTTGTTTGCAAGATCATTTAGTTTCGCTAGCGAAGCAATCAATTGTTCACGCTCATTTTCTGAAAAATTATCCGCTAGATATTGATTGAAATTACGCACGACATCTTTAGCAATTCTCCTTTTTTCACGACCTAGTTCTGTCAAATATACTTTGACAGATCTTTTATCCGTTTCGCTAGTCTCACGGTAAATAAATCCCAGCGACTCCAAATTATTCAACACCCGAGACAAACTAGTTGTTTTAACTCCCGTCAGATTTGCAATCTGGGAAACAGGCGTACCTTCTTTATGGATATTTATCAAAATATAACCCGCCGCTTGGGTAAAACCGTACTGCGAAGCGATTTGATTGTATTTATTGGCTATGGTCTGCCAGCCTGTTTTTAAAAAATAATCAATTGTCTGATTTTGGTTCATAAGTGCACTCTCAAGCTATTTATTATGCTTGCATAACAAATATACTTGTTAAGAATTAGAATAGCAACAATCAACTTACAAATTTTGTCATATATTCGTCAGCATCATGACGGTAGATAAGTTAAGCGAAACTACGAACACCACTGAAATGTGGAAAACTTTTAAATACTGATATACAGAACGATACAACACAGCTCAAAACTTTTATTAACAACCTTTATGTAATAATCAAAATTAATTCCGTTAACTTTGTCCTAAACAAATATCAACACTGTATGGCTTTAGTAAACATACCGCGCTTGGACTTGCAGCATTACACACAAGGAACCCAAGAACAAAGAAATCAATTTATTCAAGATATTGGCAAAGCGTTTAACGAAACGGGCTTTGTAACGATTGCAAATCATGGTTTATCAAAAGATCTGATAGAGGAGCTGTACCAAGTAGTGCCTGAATTTTTCAGCTTACCTACTGAGACGAAGGAAAAATATGAGTTTCCGGAATTGGCAGGTCAGCGTGGTTATACAGCAAAAGGAAGAGAAAAAGCTAAAGATGCAAAGACTCCTGACTTAAAAGAATTTTGGCAGCGCGGCCAAACTATCGTTGGCGAAGAATATTCCAAATCTGATTTCCCGGACAATCCAGAAGTTGCTGAAATTCCTCGCTTTAACGGTGTTACAGCTGAGGTTTATAAAAAGCTTGAAGATACAGGCCGGGAATTATTAAAAGCGATTGCGACCTACCTTGACCTCGAAGAGAATTACTTCGAAAAATTTGTTATCAATGGTAATTCTATTCTACGTGCGATCCATTACTTCCCTATCAATGATCCTGATGCCTTAGCGCCTGACGCTGTTCGTGCAGGTGCACACGAAGACATCAACCTCATTACGTTATTAATTGGTGCCAGTGCGGATGGTCTCGAAGTATTGACAAAAGATGGCGAATGGTTCCCTATTAAAGCCAAAGGCGAAGATATTGTTATTAATGTGGGCGATATGTTGCAACGATTAACAAATAATAAGCTGAAATCAACAACGCACCGTGTTGTCAATCCTCCACGGGAAAAGATGGGAACTTCTCGTTTTTCTATCCCTTTCTTTTTGCACCCAAAATCCTCCATGAGCCTGGCTTCACTAGCATCATGCATCGATGCAGAGCACCCTAAAGTTTACGAAGATTATACAGCCGGTCAATACTTGGATGAGCGGTTAAGAGAAATCGGATTGAAAATGTAACTGAATAGGCTACGTACCGTATATAAAAGTCCGTTAGTTAATTTCTAGCGGACTTTTTTTATAAAATGGAGCGATTCGGGACCTGTCCGACGGCTGCACACTAGGCGCCCACTATTAGAGTAGGCAAACATTGGCCCCACAGTAGGCGAACAGTAGAGAATACTAGGGCTTTCACAAGCAAGATACGAATAGATGGCGAATAAGTGTTTAAGAAGGGGCTATCAACCGCCCTTGATCTCCTGCTTAATTTTAGTCGGCAAGCTTTCCACTATTAGACTATAACTATGCAAAATTAGTTCTTCAAGCTTTTTGTCATCCAGTTCTCGATTGGCAATAATCGTATTCCAATGTTTTTTATTCATATGATAGCCTGGTAGCACTGTATGTTCGTACTTTTCACGCAATTCAACTGCTATTTCGGGATCACACTTTACATTAAACCGAAGTTCATCGATCTGATCCAGCCCAACCAATAAAAAAATTTTGCCGCCAATCTTAAATACAAGTGTATCCGGACCAAATGGAGTCTCTTCTACGACTGGACCGATCGATAAACAATAATCTCTTAAATCTTCAATGTTCATATTTTATTGGATTTAGCTTAACATCACATTACCAAACCATGACAAGGAAAAAAATGTACTTTCCCTTATTTTTCTAGCACTGACTGGATTTCCTGTTGAATAGCGCCCCCTTTATCGGTATTATACCACTTTTGAATTTCTTCTTTAATTCCAGAAAAATCCATTCCCTGCTCTTTCAACTTCAAGAACAATTCCTGACAAGCTGCGGGGCGTGGTCCCCAGACAGCTAAATCTTGTCCATTTTCGTCACGTATCACAAGAATCGGAATAGATTTTCCACCGTTAGTTAAATACGAATCTATTAAAAAGGGAGCGCTATCTCGCAATTGGATATCGACAGTAACATTGGGATTTTGGGCTGCCATCTTAGCGAGCATCGGTACAGAATGCGCTGCATCCCCACACCAAGGCTCAGTAATAATAATCCATTGTTGCTTTTCTGCAATTGACTTCACAAACTGTTCAAAAGCCGAAGTTGGCTCAAATCGCTTTATCCAACGACCCATTCTGGCCCAATTCATTTTAGTGTATTGATAATATTCTTCATCTTGATAAGTGGGGTGATTCTCAGGATGGTTTAAGATATCTTCGAATAGTTGCAAGTAATTTTCAAAAGTCATAACATCAATTTTATGCAAAGGTAAATTTTACTTTCAACTTTCTCAACATACCTAGTGGCAACTGTCTGTATTGAATGCAATAAAAAAATAGAATGCTCCAAAACTCCCTTTAAAGAAATAAAGAATTGAAATACCGACACCATATACCAAAGATTTTACATTCAGAAAAGATATTTTACATTTATTAACGATTAAGTAAATTATATTTGAAGGATAACACCCGGACATGAAAAGATTAGTTCAATTACTATTTTTGCTATTTACCCTCATCAACAGCGCTCACTCGCAAATAAACATCAAGGGAAGGATTTTAGACAAGGCAGATGACAAGCCTCTAACTCATGCTTCCATTATTCTACTGAACCGCGATTCAGTCCTCCGTTATTTTAACCGCGCCAATGAAGAAGGAAGATTTCAAATTAAAAATATCAAACCTGGGAGTTACATTATGCTGGCCACCTATCCCAAGTTTGAGCTCTATAGTGATACGATTCAAATTGCAGACAAAGATCTCGACTTGCACGATATCAAAATAAATTCTCAAAGAAATGTTTTGCAGGAGGTGATTGTCACCCGTCGTCTTCCAATTACGCTCAAAGGTGACACCATAGAATATGATGCAGGAAGTTTTGCAACAGAAAAGAATGCCAAATTAGAAGATTTACTTCGTCGTTTACCTGGTTTCACCGTTACGGGAGATGGAAGTATCACGGCGCAGGGAAAATCAGTACAGAAGGTCTTTATTGATGGGGAGGAATTTTTTGGTTATGACCCTAAAATAGCCATTAGAAATGTACGGGCAGATGCTGTGGACAAGGTACAGCTTTATGAGAAAAAATCGGAGGAGGCCGAGCTTTCGGGCATCGATGATGGCGTAAGGATCCAAACGGTTAACGTTGTACTTAAGGAGAAAGCTCGAAAAGGTCTCTTTGGTAACATGGAGGCCTTAGGAGGATCCCAAGGACTGTATGCTGGAAATCTCTTTGCTGCCAAGTTTAATAAAACCGAGCGTATTGGCGTTACTGCCAGCCACAATAATATGGGTAGTTCCAGCGGTCGTGAGGGCTCTCTTCGAATGAACAACCAAATTACGGGCGAACCACTAAACACCAACCTTGGCGCCAACTATGAAAATCAGTTCTTCAAAAAAGCCCTAAAAGTAAACGCCAATTATGGTTACGATAACAGCAGTGACAAAAATCGTTCGGAAACTTACAATAAAAATGTGCTACCCGACGAATCTATTCAACAAAAAAACAGTAAAAATTATAATGAAAGGCACAGCCGAAGTAATAGTTTCAGGTCAAACCTTAGTATGCGATTGGATTCCACACAACATATCGAACTTCAATCCAACGCCAATTGGGCTAACAGTGATAACCTTACCTATAACGACAGCAAAACAGGTGATGAATCAGGTAACCTGATCAGTGACTTTAGCGAGAACAATCAATCCAATTCTTCAAGCTCCAACAACAGTTTTCGCTTGAATTATAGAAAACGATTAAAAGCGGGTCGTTCTGTCAACCTTATGGTTGGGAATAGTCACAAAGAGTCAAATTCAGACAGTAAAGTAAATTCAAGAACTTATTTCTACAAAACAGGAGATAGTACTATTATTGACCAAAATCGATATGGTCAAAATAATGGTAATGATTTCTCTACCTCAATAAATTTCAATAACCGTATTAACGATTACGTCAATCTAGCTCTCGGCTATAGTTTCAATCATTCGAAGAATACAAACATACAGAGATCGATAAACAATATCACGCAAAAGTTTGATTCACTATATTCGCAAAATCAAATCGACAATAACTCCAATCAAGGTGTTAATATTCACTTTTCCTATCGCAGAGAAAAGTGGGAAATAAACTTTTCAAACCGTACGTTCTTTAAGAATCAAAAGTTAAGCGATAGTTACAGATCAATCGATCTCGCACGTAATTTCTGGGACAACAATTTAAATGTAGATGCCAATTATCGCCTTTCAAACAGCAAAAATTTACGTTTTGCTTATCAGAGTTCAAATATTATTCCGTCGTTTGATCAGTTACAGCCTTTACAACCTCAGACCAATCCTTTGTTTCAACAAGTTGGTAATCCTGACCTAAAACGTGCCGTTAACAATAATATTTCGGCCAATTATAATGCTTTCAGTTTATTAAAAGGAACCAATATTAATATCAACGGTAACTTATCTTTTGTGAACAATCCTATTGTTAACAAAACAACCATATTGGACAACTCGGCACAAATCAGTACTTATGAAAATCTATCCGGTAAATCCAACTGGAACGGCGGATTGAATATTAACCATATGCAGACTCTGTCCAATCGACGTATCAATTTTAACAAAAGTGCAAACGTTAGGTTTAACAATAGTTATAGTTATACCAAGTTTGAAGGGGGGCAATCCGGCGGCGAGTTTCTGCTGAACAATGCAAAGAACGCCAATTTTAGCCTAGGGTCGAGCTTAAACGAGCAAGATTCAGAAGGATTTGATTTTGACTTTTCTGCAAATGCGGGCTTTAATATTCAGCAAAATTCAATCAACAAACAGTTCAACGCTACAAGTTTTCAAGGCGGAACTTCTACCTACGTTAAATACTTCTTACCCAAAAAGTTTAATATTGTAGCAAACATTTTCTATAGCTACACAGGACCAACGAAACTTTATAAGAAATCAATCAATCAATTTTATACCAATATCGAATTGGAGAAAAAAGTACTGAAAGATGAGAGCATGACGCTAAGTGTAAAGGCTTTTGACATTTTCAACACATTTAATAATACACGCCGTAGTGCAAGTGACACCAACTATTCCGAATCTGTTCAACAGGTATTGACGCAGTATTTTTTGGTCGGTGTAAAATGGGATTTCAACAAATATCTAGGGAAAGGAAATGATTAAAAAAATATATTTAACTGTACTGATCTGCTGTATGTGCGGATTATCGCTTCAGGCGCAATATGCCTATTTTGGAAGCAGAGGCACGATCAGTTTTGATAAGGTCACTTATACAAAAGCGCGCCTGCGGCAGATGTCAAACGACATGAATCCGAAAGGGATGGACAGAGATGGAGGAATACTGGACTATCTGGATAAAATGCCTGATTCGCACACAGAAAAATTGAAATTGTACTTTGATGAGAATTCAACGGTATTAATGCCCGAGGAAAATGTGGGAAGTGAAAAGCAAAGTAACGCAATAAAAATGACTGCACCGAAAGCTACTTCTGCCAATGGTCGAGGGGGCAGATTTCAGGGGGCAGCTCGATCTGGCCCAACCCCGAGAGGACAATTTAGAGGTGGAGCTAAAAATGGTAAAGTCCTTTATCAGGATCTGAAAGCAGGCACCGCAGATATTCAGCTTGATATTGACGAGAAATACATTCTTTCGGAAACACTGGATAGCATTACTTGGCGGTTCACCGAGGAATACCGAAATATTGCCGGTGTAAACTGCCGCCGGGTGAATGGTGCCACCAAAGATTCATTGTATCTGATTGCCTATTATTCGGAAGAAATCCCTGTCTCAGCAGGACCGGCCTTAAGTCACGGTCTCCCTGGGATGATAATAGGTCTCGTGATTCCTGAAATGCATATTCAATACTGGGCTACAGCTATTGAATATACCAATAAACTTGCGCCTTCTGAGTGGCGGGATAAGAAATCAAAAAAAATGGAACTTAATGAATTCTCGGAAATATTTGGCAGATATATGCCACGCAATCGACAAAACGAGTCAGCAAAAAAAAGGATTTTAGAGCAACTGGTGTATTGAAAATGTCAGTTTGGCAGTACCTAAAGACAAATAGATGACAAATAGTGATTTTTTTAAAAAAAAGTCGGATTGGCATAAGGGTTGATAATAGAGTGATAGATTTGTTTAAGTAAAAAATTAAAACACAAGATATGTCTAAAATTATAGGAATTGACTTAGGTACTACAAACTCATGTGTTGCCGTAATGGAAGGTAACGAGCCTGTAGTAATTACGAACAACGAAGGTAAACGTACAACTCCTTCGATCGTAGCTTTCGTAGAGGGTGGCGAGCGCAAAGTTGGGGACCCAGCAAAGCGTCAAGCAATTACTAACCCACATAAAACTATTTATTCCATCAAACGTTTTATGGGACTTTCATACGATGAAGCGTTAAAAGAAGCTGAACACGTACCTTATAATATCGTTAAAGGTGACAATAACACACCCCGCGTAGAAATTGACGACCGCAAATATACACCACAAGAGATCTCTGCTATGGTTCTTCAAAAAATGAAGAAAACAGCTGAAGATTTCTTAGGTCAAGAAGTAACTGAAGCTGTTATTACAGTTCCTGCGTATTTCAACGACGCACAACGTCAAGCAACCAAAGAAGCTGGTGAAATCGCTGGTTTATCTGTAAAACGTATCATCAACGAACCTACAGCAGCAGCTTTAGCGTATGGTTTGGACAAAGCACACAAAGACATGAAAATTGTTGTGTTTGACTGTGGTGGTGGTACTCATGACGTTTCTGTACTAGAATTAGGTGACGGAGTCTTTGAGGTTAAATCTACTGACGGTGACACACACTTAGGTGGTGATGACTTTGATAACGTAATCATCAACTGGTTGAATGAAGAATTCAAAAGCGAAAACAATGGCTTTGACTTGAAAAAAGACCCAATGGCATTGCAACGTTTGAAAGAAGCTGCTGAGAAAGCGAAAATTGAGTTATCAAGCGCAACTTCTACTGAAATCAACTTGCCATATATCACTGCTGATGCAACTGGTCCAAAACACTTAGTTCGTTCATTGTCTCGCGCTAAATTTGAGGCTTTGGCAGCTGACTTGATTAAGAGAACAATTGCTCCTTGTGAGTCTGCATTGAAAAATGCTGGTTTCAGCAAATCTGATATTGATGAAATTATCTTAGTAGGTGGTTCTACTCGTATCCCTGCAATCGTTGATGCGGTAAAAGCATTCTTCGGAAAAGAGCCTTCTAAAGGTGTAAACCCGGATGAAGTTGTCGCTTTAGGTGCTGCTATCCAAGGTGGTGTATTGACAGGTGAAGTAAAAGACGTTTTATTATTGGATGTAACTCCACTTTCATTGGGTATTGAGACAATGGGTGGTGTGATGACTAAATTGATCGAAGCAAATACAACAATTCCAACTAAAAAATCGGAAACGTTCTCTACTGCTTCAGACAATCAGCCGTCTGTAGAAATTCACATCTTACAAGGTGAGCGTCCTATGGCAAACCAAAACCGTACAATCGGCCGTTTCCATTTGAATGACATTCCACCAGCTCCTCGTGGCGTTCCTCAAATCGAAGTTACTTTTGATATTGATGCGAATGGTATCATCAAAGTATCTGCGAAAGATAAAGCTACTGGAAAAGAACAAAATATCCGCATTGAAGCATCTTCAGGTTTGTCTGATGACGAAATCAAACGTATGAAAGAAGAAGCTGAAGCTAATGCTGATGCTGACAAAAAAATGAAAGAAGAAGCTGACAAAGTAAATGCAGCTGACGCTTTAATCTTCTCAACTGAAAAACAATTGAAAGAATATGGCGATAAAATTTCAGCAGATAAAAAAGCGCCAATTGAAGCTGGCTTAACAAAACTAAAAGCTGCTTACGAAGCGAAAAACTTTACTGATATCGATGCTGCTTCTGAAGAATTGCAAAATGCTTGGAATGCTGCCTCTGAAGAAATGTATGCTGCTTCTCAAGGTGGTGCACAACAACCTCAAGGTGATGCAGGTCAAGCTCAAGGTGGAAACCAAGGTGGTGATGATGTAACTGACGTAGATTACGAAGAAGTGAAGTAATCACTCCTCCCCATAAAAAAAGCTCCGGGACATTAATCCTGGAGCTTTTTTTATTTTAACCCTGTCGCTTATCGATTTCTCAACATTCAACAACTACTTTTTATACGCTTCGAGCTATTGCTTGTTTTTATAGTGACTTAATATTCCTTTATCGAATGTAGCCCATATTCCAGCGGGCATTGCAGCCTTCTTTAAGGCATTATTTGTCCAGGTATTGCAGGAATAAAACATACTATAGGCACCTTTCGCTTCATAAAATGCATCTGAATCCCCATATTGTGCATTTGTTTTTACCAAAATAGCTTTGTTTTGATTTCCGTCTAATGATTGTTTGATATATTGTATCAAATCATGATATTGTGACCTACTGATCTGGTAAGAAAAACATAATTCATCTTCCTGAACGGTATTATAATAGGTCACATGAATGGCGGACTCGCCTAATCCGAAAGCAGCGATGAATGCGATCGAGGCTTTTAGATCCTTCCATTCGGGCGTATCCAAATAAAATCCTTTGTCCCCCCAGCCGATCCCAACATATTGGTATCCGTGATGTTTTCCGGTCGTATTTTCATAAGGAAACAATTGCGACCAATCCATCTCTTCGTTGACGACCGGTAATACAATATCGGTATGAACACCATTCGATTTGACAAATACCTGCACTGTCCTATCTCCGTTGATTTCTTTTCGCGGTGCTGAAATGCGCGACAAACTGTATTCCGCGACAATATAAAGCACGCAAAAAGACAACAATCCTAAAATAAAATAACCTAACACTTTAAGAACTTTTTTCATCTAAGATCTATTTCTACTCATTAATCTACCAAACGGGGTAAAAAAAAACCTGTATTGCTGGCAATACAGGTGAAAGATAAGCTATTTCTTTTAGCTCTTAAAATAACTTTTCAGGATAGACTCCATCCGCAACCAATTTTGATATTGATTCTTGTACAATAGGTTTATCCTCTTTATAGGTTACTCCAAACCATTTCGATGAAGTTGGAATTACTTTGAAATCCGCCAACTTATGTTTAACCATATAATCAGGTACGGAAGGAATAAAAAATTCAGCTTTTAAATTTTCTTTGTTTTCCTCAACAAAAGCAGGGAACATCGCTTGTGCTACTTCGAAAATTTTTGGTGTAAAACCCCAAAAGTTCATTGAAACACGCGTTTTCGGATCAAGATCCGTTTCCACCCCATTTTCCTCGTACACGATTTTGCGGTTATCCCCTTCGCCTTTATAATATATATTTGTCCGTTCAGTTACACTTTCCATATGGCCAGAAGGCGTCACCTCACATACTCCACGCGAGACATAACCATAATCAGACATGGTATTTCCAACCTGAAAACCCATTAATGACATCTGCTGGTCAGAAACCTCGGTCGTTAAGAATTCAGCCATTTTTTGAAAAGAATCGGCCCCGTAAAAATCATCTGCATTGATGACACAAAATGGTTCCTTAACTTTATCTTTGGCACTCATCACCGCATGTGCTGTACCCCAAGGTTTAGTTCTTTCAATCACATGATTGACACCAAATTTCGTTAGGTCAAAATCTTGAAAAGCATAATCTACTTCTATTTTACCCTTCAATTTTTCATCAAATACTGCTTTCATTTTTTCCAGAAATTCTTCCCGGATAATGAATACAACTTTTCCAAATCCTGCGCGAATGGCATCGTAAATTGAATAGTCAATAATTGTCTCGCCGTGTGGGCCAAAACCATCTACTTGTTTTAAAGAACCATACCGGCTAGCCATTCCTGCTGCCAAAATCAAAAGGGTTGGTTTACTCATATTTAAATTGCGTTAATAGAATTTTCTTCTCGTGGGTAAACTTAGCTAAATTTGCCTTTAAAAGCAAATTTCGGCAAGCTCAGTGCTACCCTCAAAGGTATAGTATTGAAACGAAAAAGATCAAAAAATTAGTATTATTTCTTTTTTAAGAATGCGTTTAATAATCCCGCCGCTAATTTGCCCAAAAACTTCACCCCTTCGCGCGCTAAAGTCGTTGTAGCAGTTCGTTGTGCGGCTTCCAAAGGAGTCTGTCTTCGAGAAGTGGGCCGACTCGCTTTTTCCGCTTTTTTTTCCTGGGCCGCGCGTTGTTCTTCCTGTGCTGCAGCCTGGATTCGTTCTTCTATGATTTCAGCCGCAGAGCGATTTTCTTGCCGCTCTTGGTATTTAACTTTTAAATCAGACTGATTGATCATTTGTTGGATTGTTGCGCCACTTGCAGGCCCCATCACGGCACGGGCAGGTACCAAATGCGTAGCAACAACCTCTGTGGGGATACCTTTATCATTCAATACGGTAATCAATGCCTGTCCTGTCCCTAAGGAGGTTAAGACTTGATCAATTTCATAAAAGTCGGATTTGGGATATGTTTTAACAATCTTCTTTAAGTTTTCAGCATCGTTGGGTGTAAAAGCACGCAGGGCATGTTGTACGCGATTTCCCAACTGCGCCAATACAGATTCTGGCACATCGGTTGGGGACTGTGTACAGAAGAACACCCCGACCCCTTTCGATCGAATAAGACGAATGATCTGATCAACCTGTGTGAGAAAGGCTTTAGGAGCTCCGTTAAACAGTAGATGGGCTTCGTCAAAGAAAAAGACAAGTTTAGGTTTGTCCAAATCGCCAACCTCAGGCATATTTTTAAACAGCTGTGCAAGTAAGCTTAACAAAAATGTAGAATAAAGTATGGGTTGGTCTTGTACATCGGAGATATTTAATAAGCTAATCACGCCCTTACCATCTACCTTTTGAAACAAATCGTTGATGTCAAATTCTCTCTCACCAAAAATATGCGCTAGACCTTGCTGTTCCAATGCAACGATCTTACGTAAGATGGTTCCCGAGCTGGCGGAGCTAATCTTACCGTAATCATTTTTTATCTCTTCGCTACCCGGTCCTTCCGAGAGGTAGGTAAGCAATTTCTTCGTGTCTGAAAAATCGATCAAAGGCATTTGTTGATCCTGCGCATATTTAAACATAGCCGCTAATACGCCCGTTTGCGTTTCATTGAGCTCCAGTATCCGGCCCAGCAATACCGGTCCAAAGTCCTCTACAGTCATCCGCATAGGAATTCCTTTGTTGCCAGAAAGTGAGTACAATTCAACGGGAAACGATGATGGCTCAAATGGTATGCCCACAGCACTTCCGCGGTCAATAAGTGCCTGATTAGTCAGTCCTGGCTCTGCTAAACCTGATAAGTCGCCTTTGACATCCAGCATAAATACAGGTACAGCGGCATCCGACAATTGCTCGGCGATTAACTGTAACGTACGCGTTTTACCTGTGCCTGTAGCGCCAGCAATAAGACCGTGACGGTTCATCATTTTCAACGCCAAATTCACTTTTGCTTCAGATTGAATTTCCCCATTCAGAATCCCTGCACCCAGATAAATGAATGCTCCTTTGGGGTTATAGGATACCTTTACTTGCTCAATAAATTGTTCTTTATTTGCCATACCTAAGGCTTTAAATGTATAAATCAATAAACATTGAAAAACGTTTCATAAAAATAATTTCTTCGTCACAATTTAGTGCCAAAATATATTTTTTAGTGCACTACTAATTTGAATTTAACATGGAATTGCTATTTTTACGATGTAAAACAGTAAAACTAAAGGTAATAAAAAATGTTAAATAAGCGGTTTAGATTTGTGGCAGCGTTCCTTTGCGCGATCATCTTTTTCACAAAGATGGCTATATCTATTTCACCTATTTTTTCCAATAGTTTAGATCAAAGTACAATCTTACAGGTTGTTTTACAACTGGAAATCGAGAACAATAATGGCGCGAGTAATGATACACTCGAGACGGCCTCAAAATTTTTCAATACGAAGTCAGAAGAACCTATTGTATTCGAAACTATAATCGTTGAGAACCAAGGAAAACAAAAGAATTATCTTAAAAATGAGAAAAGCATTCTAGCTTTTCATCCTACGGTTCCAACACCCCCTCCTAACGTATAATGACATCCTATCGGGATGTTTTCCTATCGACCTGCACGCGAAAGAAAAAGCGTGTACGCATTCTTGATTTTTCTTAAGCATTCTTTACGCTGGCACGATCGGTCTATTGTTGACCTTTTGAGTGCAGTGGGTGCGTTGATGCTCCGGGACAATAAGCTCTCGATGCGTTATTGCTGCAGCTATTGATAGTTGCTTAATGAAAACTTTATTTACAGATAAACACAAATTTTATGTTTGGAACTCGTACGTCGGCTTTTCTAAAATTATCGAAAAGAGACTTAAAATATGACTTCCCTGCTAGTGTTGTGGTGTTTTTGGTGGCACTTCCATTATGTTTGGGAATTGCAATGGCCTCAGGTGCGCCATTGTTTGCAGGATTATTGACAGGTGTAATTGGTGGAATCGTGGTCGCTTCCATCAGTAAATCACCACTCAGTGTAAGTGGACCAGCTGCCGGTCTAACTGTTATAGTCTTAGGTGCTATTCAAAGCCTAGGTGCATATGAAACCTTTCTACTTGCCGTCGTTATTGCTGGCATAATACAAATCATTCTGGGTATATTAAAAGCTGGAATGATAGGCAATTATTTCCCCTCAGCAGTCATTGTAGGGATGCTTGCGGCAATCGGTATTACGATTATCATGAAACAAATTCCTTTAGCATTGGGTTTGGTGGAATCACATGCCTTTGAAGTGAATAATGGGCATGGTATCGGTGCTTATTTTGACACGATAGTCTCAGCAATCAACTTTGGTGCATTGACCATCTGTGCGCTGTCTTTAGCGATTCTTATCTTTTGGCCAGCGATTCCAAAGCTCAATAAAGTTCCAGCCCCGTTGGTGGTGGTAATTTTAGGTGTCAGCTTAGCTTACCTTTTCAACGGATCAGCATTCCAATTGCATGAAAAGCAATTTGTTTTAGTTCCGGTTGTAGGTTCTTTCTCGGAGTTCACGGGTTTATTTACACTTCCGGATTTTACACAGGTAGTGAACAAAGAGGTGTGGATTGCGGCGTTTACCATTGCGATTATCGCTAGCCTTGAAACTTTATTGAGCATCGAAGCTGTGGATAAAATAGATCCTTACAAAAGAAATACACCAACCAACCGCGAACTTGTTGCGCAGGGAATCGGTAATATGACCAGCGGACTTTTAGGGGGCCTACCCTTAACATCTGTTATCGTTCGCTCATCGGCAAACGTCAATGCGGGAGGAAAAACGAGACAATCTGCCATTATGCATGGTCTTTGGCTTTTGGTCGCTATGCTGGCAATCCCGACAATGCTAAATATGATTCCACTAGCCTGTCTAGCCGCCATTCTCCTTCATACAGGATATAAATTAGCAAAACCAAGCCTGTTCACCTCCATGTACAAAAAAGGTTTAGATCAATTTATCCCATTTTGTGTTACCATTGTAGCCATTGTTTTTACCGATTTGCTGATGGGGGTAGGTATAGGAATTGTCGTCGCAACCTGCTATATCTTGAAAGCAAATATGAAAAATGCGTTTAAATACAATATTGAAAGAGACAACGACGAAGATAAAGCTATCATTACATTAGCTGAAGAAGTATCATTTTTGAATAAAGTTCCTATTCAACAAAAATTATACAGCTTACCAAAATCGATCAGCAAGATCCGCATTGATGGGACATTCAGTAAATTTATCGATAAAGATGTTATTGAAGTCATCAAAGATTTTGAACAGAATGCAAGAAGCAAAGGAAAAGACATTGAACTTTTGCAGGTTGTTTATAAAAAGCCTTCCTAGCACCAAAACATTCATCATTGGATAGAAGCTTTGCCAGAGATCATAGTGTATGAAAGATCCTGTCGGGACGGCAGTCGTCTTTCATTGAGATCAGGAACAGTTATTCAATGAAAATAAGTTGTTTGAAGTAAACAATGAATTTAGACATTTGTATATACTAGCATAAAATAGAAACGATGCCTGCGGGCAAGAGTGAAATAAGAAAAATATGGAAAATAAAGATTTAATAATCGGATTTGACAATATCATTAAAGGGAATAAAGAGTGGATGGAATTTGTGAAAAATGACGTAACAGGGCGTTTCCAGCAGCTTGCCAAAGGGCAGAATCCAGAAATTCTTTGGATCGGCTGTGCAGATAGCCGAGTACCCGCTAATGAATTGACAGGCACAAAGCCGGGCGAGGTATTTGTACACCGTAATATTGCCAACATGGTTATTCACTCTGATATGAGTATGCTGTCGGTGTTAGACTATGCGGTCAATGTTTTAAAAGTAAAACATGTCATTATCGCGGGCCACTACGGTTGTGGTGGTGTAGCTGCCTCTCTAAGCCGCAAGCAATATGGTATTATCGACAATTGGCTTGGCCATATCAAAGATGTATATCGCTTACATAGCGCTGAGATTGATGCGATTGAAGAGCACGAAGAAAAAGTAAATCGCTTAATCGAACTTAATGTAAAAGAGCAAGTTTTTAACCTTTGTTCCACCTCAATCATTCAAAATGCATGGAAAGAACGTAATGATCTTGCAGTGCATGGTATGATTATCAATATCGGTACTGGAGAATTGATCGACCAGCATTGTACTTTCACCAACAATGATGAGCTTGGCGAAATCTTCTCGTACAAATAGCATAGTCATAATAATCGGTATAAAGGGGCAAATTGCCCCTTTATTATGCTAGATCCAAAGGTGATTAACAATGCGCTTTATAGGCTCTACAGTAAGCATATCCCACTGTTTATTCTGAACCGAATATCTACGATCTCCTAGCAAATATCTCGTCGCGAATAATTAACTTTGTACTATGAGTGAAGAAAAATCATTAAATTTTATCGAGGAAATTGTCGAAGAGGATCTTCGTACAGGAAAGCATGGCGGACGTGTATTGACACGTTTCCCTCCTGAGCCAAATGGTTACCTCCACATTGGTCACGCCAAATCCATCTGCTTGAACTTCGGATTAGCCCAGCAGTATAATGGCAAGACTAATCTACGTTTTGATGACACTAACCCTGTCACTGAGGATACGGAGTATGTTGAAAGTATCAAGAAAGATATTCAATGGCTTGGATTCCAGTGGGCAGCGGAATTATATACTTCAGATTATTTTGAGACATTATACAGCTATGCCGTTGAACTAATAAAAAAAGGTTTAGCATACGTTGACGATAGCACAGCTGAAGAAATTGCAGCAGCAAAAGGTACTCCAACAGAACCGGGAGTGCCAACGCCTTACCGCGACAGGCCTATTGAGGAAAATCTAACCTTATTCGCAGCAATGCGTACCGGTAAATACAAAGACGGCGAAAAAGTACTTCGGGCAAAGATCGATTTAGCTAGTCCGAATATGCATATGCGTGACCCTTTGTTGTACCGCATCAAACACGCTCACCACCATAGAACTGGCGATCAATGGTGCATCTATCCGATGTATGATTTTGCACACGGGCAATCCGATTCTATCGAGAAAATTACACATTCGATCTGTACATTGGAATTTATCCCACACCGTCCACTTTATGATTGGTGTATTGATAAATTGGAGATTTTCCCTTCTAAACAATACGAATTTGCACGTTTGAATATGACCTATACCGTCATGAGTAAACGCAAATTGCTGCAATTAGTTAATGACAAATTTGTTGAAAGCTGGGACGATCCGCGTATGCCTACGATCTCAGGATTACGAAGAAGAGGTTATACACCTGCGAGTATCCGCAACTTTTGTGAGAAAATCGGTGTTCAAAAACGCGAAAATATGATCGATGTCAGTCTTCTGGAATTCTGCATCCGTGAGGATCTCAATAAAACGGCATGGCGCAGAATGGCTGTTCTAGATCCGATCAAATTGGTGATCACAAACTATCCTGAGGGCCAGGTAGAGGAACTTATCGGTGAAAACAATCCAGAAGTTGAAGGTGGTGAAGGCTCACGCTCCATTCCATTTACAAAAGAACTTTGGATAGAACGCGATGATTTTATGGAAGATGCGCCAAAAAAATTCTTCCGTTTAGGCCCTGGGCTTTCTGTGCGTTTGAAACATGCTTACATCGTCACCTGTCACGATTTTGTGAAAGATGAAAATGGCAAAATAACGGAAGTGCATTGTACATATGTTCCAAATTCTAAATCAGGAGAAGATACTTCTGGGTTGAAAGTAAAAGGAACAATCCACTGGATCTCGGTTCCACATGCGAAAGAAGCCGAAGTGAGATTGTACGACAGATTGTTCAATGATGAAAACCCTGCTGCTGCAGAAGATTTTAAAGCATCGATTAACCCAGAAAGCTTGCATGTTATTGAACGCGCTTATATTGAACCTGATCTAACACATGCAACTCCAGGAAAGGGTTATCAATTTATACGACTGGGGTATTTTACCTTAGATACGCATTCTACCCCTTCCCAATTAGTCTTTAACCGTACGGTTACACTGAAAGATTCTTGGGGTAAAGAGGTCAAGAAAAATGCATAAAAGATTTATTCTTAACTAAAAGAGGTCGGAAGTGATTCCGACCTCTTTTAGTTAATGGGATTTTATTATACCACACATGGACCTAACGTTGACATTCTTCCTAAAAAAATTTCGAAGCACCACCAATTTCTTCACATCGCTTTTTTAAATTACGGAGCACTATAAAACATGATATCATCCTAAACTTTTGCTTTTCCTCCAACAAGTAATATAGCCTTCAAAAATTCAGGCTTTATTCAAGACTGACAAATAATATACCCCCAGAGTCAAAACATACACAGCTGTGTTTTTTTGACAATAATTTATAAAGGTACGTCATGTACACTACTCCGAGCATTATATCATTCATTTTTCAACTTGATTATCGTCACTCTTTTGCCTTGATTTTAGCAATAGTTTTACGTCAAACAAATACCCTTAACGATATGAAAAAGTTATTTTTAATCGCATTGACACTTACTTTAGGAGCACTAAGTTTACAAGCACAAACAATCCCTAATCAACGTTGGCAAATGAGACTTAGAGGAGTGGCAGTCATGCCAAACGAATCGGCTACTATTAACACGATAGGCGGAGACGTGGATATCAACACAAAATTTATTCCTGAACTCGACTTCACCTATTTTTTTACAAAAAACATTGCGGCGGAATTGATTCTTGGAACGACAAAACATAAGGTGCATACAACAGGTTCAGATTTAACTGCGATTGGTGGAAGTTCCTCCAGTAATGTCGATCTAGGCAGCGTATGGCTTCTTCCTCCTACGCTTACAGCACAATATCACTTCTTCCCCGACGGAGCTATAAAACCTTATGTGGGCGCAGGGATAAATTACACGATATTCTATAGTGCTAATGCTGGATCCACTGTAAAGAATGTGAAATACGACAATGCTTTTGGCTTCGCTACCCAACTTGGGATTGATTTTAAGCTATCTGACAAATACTTTGTGAATTTAGATGCTAAATATATTCTGTTAAAGACAGATGTGAATGTGGATGCATCCAACTTAGCTCCCAACTTATCCATACCAGCAAAAGTTGATATAAATCCCTTTCTGCTTGGCTTTGGAGTAGGCATGAAATTTTAATCATTTGGCTCATTTCCCTATCCTATATGTATCGAGGCCGCTTTCAGTATATGAAAACGGCCTCATCTGGTTCATCACCTCAAGCATATTCATCCAGTTACCATTGAGCCAAACCCAATAATTTGGTTTCGTTTGTTAAAAGCATTACTCTAGACCATACCAGTTTTGATATTGACGCCTTAAGCCCTCAACGCGTGCCAATCGTTTATCCTCTTTCGCATCCGATAAAATTTTACGGTAGCGGTCTACCGAGTCCAATCCAACCTGAATATCATTCCATTCGAAACTTAAATTTTTCTTATCCACTACGAGTTGATGCAAATATTCCATATGTTCAGCTACATAATTTAGATTTCGATCCATCATATTATTGGCGAGCTGAGGTTGTCCAGAACGATATAGACTATCAATAATATCAGCATAGTTTACCGCATCTGACATAGCATACACGCGCGCCGGTAATTGATCATATGCCTTTTTAGCAACTTCTCCCGCTTGTTTTATTCGGCCATTAGCCAATAACAGACGCGCTGCTTTTCCAAAAATATCTCTTGCATACATGCTTGAAAAGCGGAATGAATCCGTATCAACATATCTAGCATTTTTTATATTCCCCCAATTATACGTGTGCATAATATTATGATATAAAGCTTCCATGTTCACTAGTCCGGCTTGCCCACTTTGCTTTTCAGTTGACTCTTCTGTAGCGGCGACCGGCATCAGTCTAGACGTGAAACCTTCATTAACAAGATATTTATCTAAACCTAATTTAAGATCACTTGGCAACATATTTGAAAAATAGACGGGCCTGTTCCATTGGTTATTTTCAAGCACCGATAAGATTGTTAAATCAGCCCTTGTTAGGTGTTCAGTTGGTATCTCCCATTCCATCGTTGATACAATAGCTTCCTGCAAATAAGATGGAACTGCATTTTTCTTAACGACATCCGCTCTATCGACGTCCAGTTTTACCTTTCTTGAGGGGAAATAGTTTTCCATCTCGCCGGAACTCAATTGAACTTTATATTCTGGATCATCTGAGGTCACAAATTGTAATAACTGACCGGCATCAACAGCTTCGTCAAGTTGCCTATCCACAAAGGGAATATAATCACGGACACCTTTTTTTGTCTTTTCTGCCGGGATCGTTACGGGGAGACCTGCTGCTCGATAAGTCGGCTGCCTGGCCTGTTGCATATACCAATCACCGGTAAGATAACTTAAGACGACCACGCGCACATCGGGACGCACACCTTCCACTTCTTGTAAGTACCACACCGGAAATGTATCATGATCGCCATAGGTAAATAGGATCGCATTTGGAGCACAGGCCTCAAGATAATTACGCGCCAAGTCTCTTGCCAGCGATTTCTCCGATCGATCATGGTCGTCCCAGTTCTGATGAACCAAAATAATGGGGCCACCCAGCAACGCAAAGGATAAACCTGTCGCCAAAGCATAGCGTGTTCGTAAAAAACGTTTGAAGAAACGAACCAATGCGATCAGCCCCAGCCCAATCCAGATTGCAAAGGCGTAGAAAGAGCCCACATAAGCATAATCCCGTTCGCGGGGCTGCATGGGCGTTTGATTGAGGTAAACAACAATAGCTATTCCCGTAAATACAAACAGCAAGGTTACGACCAAAGTATAAGGCTTGTTGTTTCGATACAACCATAGCGCACCAGCTATCCCCAAAAGCAGCGGAAGAAAGAAATAGGTGTTTCGGCCCGGATCATGCTTTTGAGCTGGGGAAAGTTTATCTTGGCCCCCCAGGCGCCAATTGTCCAATGTTTTGATTCCTGACAGCCAATTCCCGTCATTATACGCTCCATACCCTTGCTTATCATTCTGTCTACCGACAAAATTCCATAAGAAATACCGGGTATACATATCGCCAAGCTGAAAATTGAAAAAGAACTTAAAATTATCGGAGAACGTTGGCTGTTGCCCTTCTTTCAAATTGAGGTAACTTCTATAATAGGCTTGATGGCTTCCGTCTTGGCTATAGATACGCGGGAAAAAGGTTTCCTTATCAAATTGATATTTGTCTACCTGTGTGAAGGGAACATACGCCGATAGATCTTTCCGATAGCCTGTCTTACTCTTTACACCCACCACTTGCGAATCATAATACGGACCTTTGAGCAATGGTTCCAGGATATATTGTTCCCTGCTCAAATAGCCCAAAAAAGAAAATACATTATCCGGCGCATTATTATTCAAGGATGGGTTTGCTTTTCCCCGGATCATGACCATGGTGTAGGAACTGTATCCAAATAAAACAAAACAAAAAACTAACAGAGCGGTGTTGAGCGTGTATTTGTGCTTTGTATGTGAATAATACAAACCGTAAACTATCGAGCCTAATAGTAATGCACATGAGAAGAAAATGCCGGAACCAAATCCCATTCCAAGTGAATTTACAAATACAAGGTCAACTTTAGCTGCCAGGCCAACCAACCATTGTATAATACCCCACAAAACGGTCCCCAGGATCAGTACACCTACGACAAAAGCTTTTAAGGTACCTTTTGCACTCACCTGAGTTGCTTTTCTGAAATAGACAACCATCGCTATCGCTGGGATAGCAAGAAGATTCAATAAATGAACGCCAATAGAAAGCCCCATAACAAAACCGATAAATACCAGCCAACGGTCACTACCTTCTTCATCAGCACGAGCTTCCCATTTTAATATTCCCCAAAACACAACTGCTGTACACAAGGACGACATCGCATAAACTTCGGATTCTACAGCCGAATACCAAAATGAATCGCTAAAACTAAATGCCATTGCACCAACAGTTCCTGCGCCGAAGATATGCAAGCTGTTGGATAAGGGTGCGTATTTGTCTTCGCGGAGTATCTTCTTGGCAATTGCTGTAATGGTCCAAAATAAAAATGTAACCGTAAGCCCGCTGCAAATTGCCGATCCGATATTCATCCAATAGGCGATCTTACCGGCATTACCCAAAGCCAGGTTGGAAAATATATTCTGAATCAGAAGAAATAATGGTGCCCCAGGTTGGTGTGCGACTTCCAGCTTGTAAGCACAGGCAATGAATTCACCACAATCCCACCAGCTTACCGTCTTTTCCACGGTAGCAATATATACACATGTGGCAATGAGTCCACAAGCAAAACCCAGTAGAGAATTTATTCTGTTGTACGTCATAAGGTCAATTGGTTTTTTATTAAATCCTTTAGAGCACATTAAGGTAAAAAGTTATCCTGATTTCAGGATGTTAATTAACACTATTTAACACAAGTACTTGACAATAAACACACTGTCGCTTCCACTCAATTAAAAGAATAAGTCATAAACACGACGACTGGGCTATAAGGTCAATTATAGAATATCTTAAAAATGAAAAAGGGAGCTTATCAGCTCCCTTTACCTGGTATTTTTATCAGTTAGGCTAGTTTTTGTACAATTTTCTTTGTTGGACCCGGATTACTCATCGTATAAAAATGTAAAACCGGAGCGCCAAACTTGATCAGCTCCTGACATTGTTGTACCAACCACTCTTCTCCGACTTGTCTGACGTCGGCATTCGTTTTACAGGCCGAAACAGCATCGCTCAGTTCTTCTGGAATATCCAGATGAAATATTCTTGGTAAGGTCACGAGTTGCTTTTTGGTTGTCAGTGGCTTTAATCCTGGAATAATAGGCACATGGATTCCATTATCTCTACATTTAGTAACAAATTCCTTATATTTTTCGACATTAAAAAACATTTGAGTTACAATAAATTCCGCCCCCATATCGACTTTTTGTTTCAGATATTTAAAGTCAGTATTAAAATTTGGCGATTCAAAGTGTTTTTCGGGGTAACCTGCAACACCGATGCAAAAATCAGTCTTTTCTGATGTGACAATATCCTCATGCAGATACTTTCCTTTATTCATATCAGTCACCTGTTCCAATAGGTCTGTTGCAAAAGCATGTCCACCATCCGTTGGAATAAAATCAGCATCGCCCTTACGTGCATCTCCGCGCAATACCAAGACATTATCTATGCCCAGGAAGTTCAAATCGATCAGTGCATTTTCAGTTTCCTCCTTAGTAAAACCACCACATATCAAATGGGGTACTGCATCAACTTTATATTTATTCATGATTGCTGCACATATCGCCACTGTCCCAGGACGTTTGCGATAGGAAACGCGTTCCAGTAATCCACTTGCATGCTCTTTATAGATATAATCTTCCCGGTGGTAAGTTACGTCGATAAAAGGAGGTTTAAACTCCATCAGTTCATCCATGGTTTTAAAAATACTTTGGATGCCCTGTCCTTTCGCCGGTGGCAATAGCTCAAAAGAAAACAATGTTTTTCCTTTGGCATTCTGGATATGATCGATAATCTTCATTAAAAAAACTGTTTTTTAGTTTGGTTGGCTTATATCGAAACGCACACGTCGAGGAATCGTTGATCTTCATGTAACTTATCTTTCCCACATGGAGTAGGGTAGAATTTAGCACCTTGAACAATACAGGTTGCTAAGGCTTCAACGGGTCTATTCCCTCGGCCTTTCTCTATAAGCATTGCTAATATCGTTTTAAAAAATCAAAAGACAAAAATATTTTTTCGAAAAGGCTTAAAAGGCAGCGAAAAGACCGCAATAAATACGGCTTCAGGTTTATTTCCAGGTAATAACAGGAATTTACGCTCCACCAAAACTTAAAGACCTAAAAAACAGATAAAATTAACGATCGAGGATCATTGACAGCCAAGAGATTGACTACGCCACAACAGGATCGGCTAATGATGCGTTGCTAGGGAATTCCGTAGATTTTTGAGATAAAACGTGATTAATAGAAGTCCTGTTACATGGTATTCCTCTTTCGATCCATATTTAAAGCCATCAAATAAATAGCGATAAGCGATCAATGCATTTTGTTCATTGTAAAACAACGCTTTCCACGACTCGGGCACATCTTTCCACGCCTTCAGCACAATACCGTTCTCCGCATAAATAATTGGCGATTCAACACCATCCATTCGATAATCGTGATGTGTACCAGAACTCGATATATGTTGAAAGTAAGCGATGGAATAATCAACAAAATTCAATGCCCTTGCCTTGATCTCTTTTTCACTTTCTGTTCTTACGGGAGCATTCCGCCACAAGTTCACTTGACTGTCAAATTTGCTTGGCGTCTCGCGTATAGGGGTTTTATCTAAAGCAAAATTGAGATAAAGTCTTTCGGTAGTAGGCACACGCTCGGAGTTAAACTGTGAAAAATCACCTCTCAGCTGAATAAAATCTTGTTTTACCTTAACAATATCCAATGCGATGCTACCTTTTTTCTCGTCCGTCAACTCTAATCGGTCGCCGTTGAATCTATACTTCCCGAAGAGTAATATGTCATCGATGGCTAGGACAAATTGGTCTTTATCATGGAGGGAGAGAAAAGATCGGTATAGCATTGGGTCATTACCATAGACATCTGCCTCCACATTTTTGGAAGATTCGCTTTTTAATTTTTTATACTCCTCATTCGAATAACCAAATATCATTTGGTAATTGCCTTCAGGAAACGCCTTTTTCTTGCTAAAGAAAGTACAGGAAGATAACGAAAATGCGAATAGCAGCAGTAATAACGGTTTCAATATCAATGAATAATTATGGCCAACAATAATACACGGACCAAGATAAGAAATTACTGCAATAGTTATAGTATACCGCTATTCATTTGAATTAAGCTCGGGGATAGCTTATTCTTTATAGAGATCCACCAAGCCCTCTGGCAATTCAACTTCAATAATCTCCTCTTCGCCATCGATACCGAAGATCAAATCGTCCGAAAGCGGGAACATCAGCTCCTTGCCATCCATATCTACGGTAGCAACAAATTGTTGTGGAAATTCCTGAACATCTGTTATTCTCCCCAGTTCACCATGGTTTTCATCAATTACTAAAAAGCCGATTAAATCCGTATATCTAAAATCATCTGGATCACGCTCCGGCATTTTATCATTGGAAAGATATAGCTTTTTACGCACAAGTATTTGAGCCTTATCAATATGATCCACATCCTCGAATGTCACATAAGCGGTGCTGTTCTTTTGAAATTTGATGACGTCAACAAAATAAGGAACAAGCTTTTTGTTCACTTCCACGAAGACGACGTCCATATCTAAACTCTCGTATTCTTCGAACTCAAAAAATAGCTGTACTTCCCCTTTAAGCCCTCTTGTTTTGCTGATATAACCGATGTAAAAGCTTTGATCAATAGTCATATTTTCGTATTTGGCAATTAGATGTAAGACATGATAATGGCAAACTATTAGCCTAATGGCTGTTTCAAAAAAAGCCGGCTCAAGGTTGAGTCGGCTTTCTCGAATACTTTATGAAAGAATTAACCTTCAGTTTCTTCTGATGCAGGAGCTTCAGTCTCTTCAGCAGGAGTTTCTTCCGCTACAGGAGCATTTTTAGCAGCTACAGCAGCAGCCTTTTCTTCTTTTTTCTTAGCTTCAGCAGCTAAAGCAGCATTTCTAGCATCAGCTTTAGTTTGTGCTAAACCATCTTTTTTACCAGAGATTCTTGCATCATTAGCTTCAGTCCAAGCTGCAAATTTAGCTTCAGCAGCAGCTTCATCAAAAGCACCTTTTTTCACACCACCTTGCAAGTGTTTTTTGTAAAGAACACCTTTGTAAGAAAGGATAGCGCGAGCTGTGTCAGTCGGTTGAGCACCTTTATTCATCCAATCCAAAGCTTTTTCAAAATCCAAAACAATCGTTGCTGGATTAGTGTTTGGGTTGTAAGAACCAATACGTTCGATGAATTTACCGTCACGTGGAGCGCGAGAATCCGCTACGACTACGTGGTAAAAAGGACGTCCTTTTTTACCGTGTCTTTGCAATCTGATTTTAGTTGCCATTTTTTAATTTATTTTATGTATTCAACATATCCCCCGAGCTTCATACTAGAGGGGATGCAAAGATAGTTATTTTTTTCTATTCATAAACATGATTTTATAAAATTCATTGAAAATGACACCCTTAACATCTTTAATCCCCTATTTTAAAACAGATGTCATTACACTAGCTCTGCCGTCAACACCAACGTAATTTGTACAGCTGTTAGCTTCGTCCAAAGGCAACACCTAATCAGATTACGACACCATGTATATATCATAAACAATAATTTGGGTAATAAATTAGAATCAAATTACGTCTGTCTTTCTCAATTAAAATAATCTTCGCCATTTTTGCCAATTCACTTTTTACTTTCTACCTTCATTCTATGAAATCCGTTGCGCCATTAAAAATACTCAAAGCTTCAGCCGGTTCGGGGAAAACCTTTAGCTTAACTTTACACTATCTCACCCTCCTCCTATCCAACGAGAATAGCTATAAGGAGATTTTAGCGGTCACATTCACCAATAAGGCAACTGCCGAGATGAAAGAACGTATCCTATCGGTACTCCATGGCCTGGCAACAGGCCACCCTAGCCCTAAGATTGAAGATTTCAGAAAGTTATTACTGGCACAACAGCCAGGTTGGACGTCACACCTTGTGCAGGAGAAAGCTCACCGTGTTTATCGTCGTATCCTACATGATTATAGTCATTTTACGATAAGTACAATTGATGGTTTCTCCCAAAAGGTCATCCGTGCATTTACGTATGAACTCAATCTTGATGCAGCTTACAAGATTGAAATGAACGTCAATAAAGTGAAAAATGAGCTGACAGTCATGCTCAATCAATTACTGGATGAGCGACCCGATCTACTCGATTGGATTATAACTTATGCTGAAAAGAAGATAGCAAAAAATGAAAATTGGAACTACCGTCAGCAATTAATGAGCTTAGCGAGCCTTATTTTTTCTGAAAATTTCCAGGAATTTGATAGTTACATCAACTCGGCAAATCCCAAGGAGGTTTTTAATCTCCTCAATCAGGAGATTGAACAGAAGATAAGCGCATTTACCGAAGCGCTATCCATGACAATTGAAGCGTTTAGTGAGACATTCAAAAAATTCAACCTCACTGAAAATGACCTGAAGGGTAAATCGCGCAATAAAATAATTTCAGCCAGCAAAACCAGTAAAAAGACGGAAAAACTGAGCGCTTCTGAAATTGCCAAGATAATAGAAAAATACCTTCTGTTAATCGACAATGAAGATGCATTTACGGATAGTGATAAAAATATACGTCATGATCTTATGGCTGCATTTAACCCGATCTTGGCATCCTTCCAAAAGTTACACGACAACCTATCCGCTTACATTGCCTATCAAGCAGTACAGAATAACCTCTATTACCTGCGTTTACTCAAAGAAATGAGCGATTTACTGACACAGTGGCGACGCGATAATGGTGCCCAGTTAATTTCCGATTCTCAGATTCTGTTAAACAAGCTCGGAATTGATGAAAATAGCGACCCAACATTTATCTGGGAGAAAATCGGCAATCGCTTTAACTACTTTTTGTTTGACGAATTTCAGGATACTTCGCGCATTCAATGGAAAAATTATAGTCCACTACTGATCAATGCATTGGCAGATGCCAAAGGTACGGTCAGCGAACACCTGATTGTAGGTGATGTTAAACAAAGCATCTATCGCTGGCGAAATGGCGATTGGCGAATACTACTCCAACAGGTAGAACAACAGATTGTCCATGCCTTTCACTTGGACGACGATAACAAAACAACCTTTATCGAAAACGGAAGCCTCGATACCAATTTTAGAAGTCTTCCAAATATTATCCATTTAAACAATTACCTATTTAGCAGTATTCCAAAACATTTGCAACAGGTATTAAATGAAAAAGTATCCGAAAGCCTAGATGAAGAAGGCAAACAGTGGTGGGCTTCCTCGGGCAATGATAGCATGCTTGTCAAAGCGTATGAAAACAGCCAACAGGAGGTTCCTGAGCATAAAAAAGGAAAATTTGACCAATTAGGTTCTATTGAGATCTCCTACATCCCCGTTACTGATGGACGTTACCGAAGAAATCAGGTTATCGAAGAATCACTCGTCAATTTATGCCAAAAAATAAAAGAATGGCTACTCGACAAACGCTATCAACCCCAACAGATTGGTATTTTAGTACGTAGTAATTCACAAGCTAAGTTGGTTATCGAAAAACTCATGGATTTCAAAAAACAGCAACAGCTCACGTTTGAAGTCATATCAGGAGATGCGCTGTCGCTAGCCAGCAATGATGCTGTTTTACTACTGATCGAAACGCTGAAAGCCTTGGTCTATAATTCGGAGAAACATACCATTCATAAAGCAAAGATAGTCTATCTCTATCAGCATATACAGAATAATACAGTTGATCAGAATGCATGGTTAAAATTTGCCGGCAACGACATCCGCGCACTTCAAGATTATCTCCCTGAGGCGCTGATTGACTCCTGGGAAATGGCGCAGAAACAGCCATTGGTCCACTTGATTGAAAAGCTTATTGAAATCTACGGTTTCACAACCGCGGACAATATTCACCTCCCTTACCTTCTCGCATTCAAAGATATGATCTCAACGTTTTCCACCAATGGCGAACGTGGCATTATACAGTTCTTAGAGTTCTGGGAAGAAGATGGCAACCGGGCTGTACTCCCTTCCAATGGAGAAATTAATGCGATTGAAGTAACGACAATACACAAATCAAAAGGACTGGCTTATGACGTGGTTATGATTCCATTTTGTTCATGGGATCTCGACGGCATGATCAATGGCGATTTTTGGATCGAGACATCCGAAACTCCTTTTGCCCAATTGGGGAAAATTCCAATCAAATACACATCTACGGTCGGCAAATCTATATTTTTCAAACAATATTTTGAAGAGATGCTATTCAACTACATGGACGCCCTTAACACGTTCTATGTGGCAACAACCCGCGCCGTTGAACACCTTTATATTACTGCTCCGTGCTTTAAAGAATCTGTCGACAAAAAGACAGGAGAGATTACAGGCTATGATACCAAAGACGAATATATCAGCGATGTGCTCTTCCAAGTCTTAGATACTCCAGAATCGCCGTTTAAAATCGAAAATAAAGTCCTATATATTGATCAGATAATCCAAAAAAGAAAAGCGCAGTTTCGAAATGACAATATTATTTCGTTGACCCATTATCCCATTTCCAAAGAACTGGAAATGGCTTTAGAGAAAGCGAGTACGCGCAGTATCAACGATATTATGATGTTGGAAAAAGCGGCACAGTATGGCATATTGGCACACGATATTATGGCTCAGATTTCAAACGAAGAAGACATCCATAAACTGGTTGGCCGACTGATCCAGGAAGGTGTTCTTTCCAAGGATGAGCAGCCCTTTCTCATGCAGGAGATCAATCAAATCTGGAAGCATCCCATCATCAATAAATGGCTTACCGGAAACTATAAGATCTGGAATGAGGCCAGTATCATTACCGCCAAGGGAGAAACCATTCGGCCGGATAAAGTCTTCACTTCCAAAGAGGAAACAATCGTACTCGATTTCAAGTTTACGCAGACAGATTATATCGGACATCAGTATCAAGTCGATAACTACAAAAAAAATCTAGAGAATCTAGGCTACAACAATGTTAGGGCTTTTCTCTATTATGCAAAATCAAATCAATTAACTGAAGTAAAATAATAGCCCGATGCAGACAGCCTTTCTAAAATTAGTAGCAACAGATATTCAAAAGCGTTTTGGAAACGATCTGAGTGAGATTGCCATCGTCTTTAATAATAAACGGCCAATTACCTATCTCAAAAAACATCTTTCCGAAGTGTACGGACAGGCGATCTGGTCTCCTCAGTTTTTTACGATTCAGGAATTTTTTAGACGTTCGACCGATGATACCGAAGCCAGTCCTTTGACACAATTTTTCCACCTTTTTAATATCCATAATGAGTTATTGGTGATTGAAGGAAAACAGCCAGAAACCTTGGAAGAGTTTTATCCAATTGCCGAAATAATACTGAGTGACTTCGGCCAGCTCGATTACGACCTTGTTCCTATTGAGCAGATCTATCTTGAACTTTATGATAACACCAAAATCGACATTGCATTTCAACATCTAACCCAAGAACAGCAAGAGTTTATCCGTCAATTTTGGCAGTCTTTTTCCATTGCTGGACATAGTGGCGTACAAGAGCGCTTTCTGCAACTTTGGAAAAGACTACCTGTATTATATAGTCGATTTAAGGAAAAGCTTAAAGCAGAAGGACAAACCAACTATCCAACCATTTACCGCGATCTAGCTGAAGGCAAGGCTACATATCAGCAGTTTGCATCATCCTATCAACATATCCTTTTTGTCGGTTTTAATGCTTTAAACAAAGTCGAAGCAAAATTATTTAGGCAATGGCAAGAGGAAGGCCGCGCGCTATTTTACTTCGATGCTGATGCCTATTACCTGGAAGACACCATGCAGGAGGCCGGGCTATTTATTCGTCGAAATATTTTCCAAACAGGCTTGGTCAATGCCCTCGGCGATAGCCAGAATATTATTGGCAATAGAACCTCAACCGTAAATCTATATGCTAGCACCGGCAAGATCAGCCAAACAAAATTACTGCACGACATCCTCGAACAGCACAAGAATATGGAGCAGACCTCCGCTATTCTTCTAGCAGATGAAAATCTACTGGTTCCTTTACTGCAAAGTTTACCAGATGTAAAACCTAATATCACTACGGGTTACCCCTTGACGCAGTCTCCTATTTATGGCATACTGGATCTATGGATGGAGGTACATTTGGAGATATCACAGTTTAAAAGACGGAAACTTTCCTATCAAATCATAGAGACCTTCATAAATCATCCGCTGAGTATGGTTTCCTTAGCAGACAAACTTCAGATTCAGAAAGAGATTGCCGACAAACAACTCTTCGAAATCACATTGGAAGAGCTTCATTTCAAAAGCTCCTTACCACAATTTTTTGTACCTATCGAAAATTCAGCTCATTTGGTACCTGCGCTCATCCTGCTCGTCGACGATTTGTTACATAGCATCTCATCTCAAGACCGTATCCGCCAAATTGACAACAATCTCCTAATCGAAACAAAAAAAACCTTGAACCAGCTCTTACTGGGCTTTGAAACTGTTGCCCCATTAAGCATCAGCTTCCAGATCGGTTTGATAAAAAAAGCCATTGCTCCAATAAATTCCGCCATAGAAGGGGATCCACTCGAAGGCATACAAATCATGGGGCTCTTGGAAAGCCGTTGCTTAAATTTTGACAACATCTATATCCTGGGCGCTAATGAGGGCATCCTACCCAAAACCTCCAATTCACCCACCTTTATACCCAATAGCCTCAGGAGCGCGTATGGTCTTCCTATATTGGAAAATCAGAATGCCCTATCGGCCTATTTGTTTTATCGCCATTTTCAATACAGTGAGGGAATACATATTTTCTACAATGGTTTAGTTGATGAAAGCTCCACTGGTGAAGAAAGCCGGTTTATCAAACAGCTAGAATTTGAAAGCAATTTTCAGTTTGACCGAAAAGTTCAACAACAACCTATCCAATTTGCAGATAAAGCGCAAGAGATCGTTATCCAAAAGCGTGGTGAAATATGGAAAAAAATGTACGAGGACTTTATCGTTAACCAGAAAAAGATATCGGCGACCGCACTGACGACATACCTGCAATCTCCATTACAGTTTTTCCTAAAACATATTGCCAACATCAAAGAGCCACCTTCACTGTCTCAGGAATTTGAAATGAATAAGCTCGGAACAGTCATCCATAATGTCATGGAGGAAATATTCCTACCCTTCAAAGGAAAACAGGAGTTTACGCCAACACATGTTCTACGAGGGCAGATAGGCCGTATCGAGGCATATGTGACCCGAGAAATAGGCATTCAATATCAGATTGAATTAAAAGAAGAAAAGGATTTAAATAGCTTGCAGCGGATCATGCTGAAAATTGCCTCCGAGTATGTCAAAATGTATCTCGAATATGACATCAATAACTATAAATCATTTCGGATTATTGAACTTGAAAACGATACCGATTATATCTTGCCATTCCCGCTAAAGATCAATGGAGAAGAACATCAAGTCTCACTATACGGTATTATTGACCGTGTAGATGAGGTGGTAACCCACGACGAGCGTATTATCAGTAGAATTGTCGATTACAAAACGGGCGGAGATTCGATCCTATTCAAAGAAATCGATCAGGTATTTGCTCCCAACACCGAAAATAAGGCCATGGTGCAGACGCTATTTTATGCCTATGTATTTGAACAGAAAACAGGAAGAAAACAACTTGAACCTCATCTCTATGTTGCGCGGAAAATGCGGGAAGAGGGAACCTTATTCAGTGGTAAAGAAGGAATATTGACGGATGAATTTCTCGCATTCCAGAAAGAGAATTTTATCAAATTCTTGCGCGATATTGTACAAGAGATCTTTAATCCCGATATTCCATTTCGGCATAATCCGGAAACAGTCGTTTATCCAAGCGATCCTTATACCTTATTTTATCGAGAAGCAAGCAAATGGGCCGAAGCAGAATAATAAAATGAACTACGGTTTGACAAGGGACACCAAACTAAACAGAAAGGGGACATTGCATTTGGTGTCCCCTTTCTATATCAACGTGCTTTTCTTTTTATCGCGTTATTCGCGCGACGTTTCGCTGTATTGATTTTATAATTGAACCAATGTCCCTTGAAGATCTTTCGCATTGTATTATCAAAATGTCTTGTGATAAACAAATTGCGTGCGCCCTTCAACTTCTCGCTGATTGAATTTGCTAAAGCCCTAACGGAAATTGAATACCCCTCCGTTTCATATTGAATATAATGCCACCATCCTGCGGGCATATATAGAGTCTCTCCAGGGTGAATAACTGCCTCATAGCCATCCAAATACTTAATTCCAGGATATTCATCTACATTACTGTATTTGGGATTGGCAATACTATGAAAATTGTATGGCAATTTGTACATCAAATCAGATTGATCATTTGGGAAAAGCCAAATACGCTTTAACCCCTGAAATTGAGAGATAAATACATGTGACATATCAATATCGAAATGATTACGGGTACTCGAACCTTCACCACCAAAAAACATAAATGGCAACCATTGCAACACCTTGCCACCTGTGACATCGTTATAAATAACGTCATTTTTCAGTTCGGGACGAATTTTAAGCAGATTGAACAAAAACAACCGTAACTCCGTAGGTTCTTTTGTAATCAGATCCAAATACTCAGCAAATGTCATCTGGCCAACAGGAGCGCTGGCAGCACGGTCCATCGATTCCTCCTCTTTTCCGTAGACATCTATTTTTATATCTCCTGCAATTTCTTTAAAGTAATCATAACTCCATTTCTTCCACGCTGGACTTTCTGCACTTATAAAATCTGATATAATGACAGGAAAACCTGGTTTCAGATAATTTTTTAGGAAGTCCTCTGATCGAATGCCCGAAATTTTATCAACTTGCTTTAACTTCACGACTGATTAATTTTGCTTAATTACAAACATAAAAAAATATTTCTACCAAATTTCAAAAATACCACCTATGCGTTATTTTACATAGAATGAATTATACCAAGCAATTTAACAGAAATATACTTAAAATCTCAATGACCTTCGTCATTTTATTATATTTTAACACCTCTGATTCAGCTAAACACCATCTCATAGCTCAATAGACCAACATAAGAAACCTTCTGTTTAACGATCTATGCCCCCCAACAGCGCTTCGCTTGCGAAGCGCTCTATAAATAACAAAAAAAAGGGTCTTAAGAACCCTTTTTCATATTTACCTTTTGCTAGGCTATTATTTATTTACCTTTTTGATGTATTCTTCAACAGCCATAGTCATACTAGGAGCCTTTGGCGTTGGAGCAGGAATATCTAAAATCAATCCATGATCCAAAAGTGCCTGCTGAGTAGAAGCACCGAATGCTGCAATCCTTGTATTATTCTGTTTAAAATCTGGGAAGTTATCATATAAAGACTGTACACTGGAAGGACTAAAGAATACGATAACATCGTAAAAAACATCCTTTAGGTCACTCAAATCACTTACAACAGTTCTAAAAAGCACAGCTGGTGTAAATTTATAGCCGTTTTGCTGTAACCAGTTCCTTGTCTCCTCATTGGCTACATCCGAACATGGAAATAAGAAATTCTCACTTTTGTGTTTTTTCAATACGTCTTCAAGGTCTTTCGCCGTCTGTTTACCAAAGAAAATTTTCCGTTTCCGATATTGAATGTACTTTTGAAGATAAAGTGCAATGGTCTCCGAAATGCAGAAATACTTCATCTCCGCAGATACTTCAAATCGCATCTCTTCGCAAACTCTAAAATAATGATCTACAGCATTTCTACTTGTAAATATTACGGCAGAATAATCTGCCAAATTCACTTTATCCCTACGCACATCTTTGGCAGGAACTCCCTCTACGTGTATAAAACCTCGAAAATCTAATTTTAACCCGTATTTCTTTGCTAAATCATAATAAGGGGACTTATCGTTTTCAGGTTTCGGTAAAGTTACCAGTACACTTTTTACCTTCTTTGCTCTTTCTACGTCTGAAGTTTGCATATAACCACTTTTAGCTCAATAATCTTAATAGTATTAATATTGGTGCTATTTCTAGGCAACAAAGGTACAAAATTAAATAGGAAATTGAAAATTTATACATCGACATAATATGAGCCGCTGTCTTAAGAAAGCGGTAGCAAAAAAGTAATGCCGCTCCAACAATGGCCAAGTGCAGTACAACACCTACCGATGTTGAGGGTACAAGACTCAATATTAAAAGTACAGGAAGCATTAAAAAAAGTGTATTGAAATAAATCAGATACAATACAGTCACATATTCCTTTACCAACTTCCTAATTTCAAACACAAAGGATAGAAATCGAATAAATCCGATTTTTAACGCAAATAAGCCTCCAACCATCGCCACCGTCTTCATATAATTGGAGAACGTGATAAAATCAAATCTATCTAATTCATATGCATAGAATAGACTTACAAATAAACCCAATGCGCCTGAAAATAATATGAATAGAAAAATAAAAGGCCATGATGTTAAGATTGTATCCTCTTTGCTTACCGATAGCAACACCCGATCATCCCAATAACCCTGAAAAACCAATTTGATATCAGAAGGGAAAAATATCCGAATCATCCCAACACCAAAAATTAATGCAAGAACCGTGAAAAGAATCCAATTTTCCCGGTGCACTTTAAGTGTCCCATATTGTCTATCCAACTTGCTAGTTCGCCATTCTCCTTGAAAATATTGCTGCACATCGAAGTTATAAATATTATGAACCATCAACCCCTCCCTTTCCACTGTTACGATTCGATATTGATCCTGTAACGCTGGATTCAAGGATACCAAGACTTTCTCGTTAGGTGTTAAAAGCGAATCCTTTACAACATGCGTACTATCAATCCCAATTGTGCTACCGTCCTGCACAACGTCTCGATAAGTACGCCCCTGCGCATTCAATTTTGTTATTGCGAATAAAAGAAATAGTACAAATAGAATATGATATTTGAAGATAGCTGCGTTCATTAAAATGAATTGTCTTTAACGGCAATGAAATATTCAAGAACCGTCTATAATCGAAACTCTTTAATTGTGGTCGTAAAGTTAGGATAAAAAGTTATATTGCATTCAAAAATCTTTATAGAACATGCACAAAGAAACCACACGCTGCCAATGGTGCGGATCTGATGAACAATATGTTGCCTATCACGATAAAGAATGGGGCCGACAAGTCAAAGATGATAAAACCTTATTCGAGTTTTTGGTATTAGAATCAGCACAAGCGGGATTAAGCTGGATTACTATCTTACGTCGAAGAAAAGCATACCAAGAAGCTTTTGCTAACTTTGATGTCGATCAGGTAGCAACCTACAGTAATGAAAATGTAGAACAGTTGCTCGCCGACTCTGGGATTATAAAACATCGCAATAAGATTGAGTCAACCATCACAAATGCGAAACTTTTCAAAAAAGTACAGACCGAACATGGCAGCTTTTACAACTATTTATACAGCTTCCTGCCCGAACAGCAGCCCATCGTAAACCATTGGTCAAGTTTACAACAAGTACCAGCTACTACCGATATTTCTGATAAAATCGCCAAGGATATGAAGAAAAAAGGTTTTAAGTTTTTTGGATCTACCATCTGCTATGCTTATATGCAAGCCGTTGGAATGGTGAATGACCATGTTGAAACTTGTTCTTTTAAATATCCTGCAGATGCAGTATCCTAAACCCCAAAAAAGTGCACTGCAATGTGAAATAGCGCAGTGCACTGAAAATCAAAAAAGCCTTCTTTTTTTCAGCCTCATAGTAGACCCAATTTTTTCTAACCAGGTATGTTTTTATAGATATCCGGCAGATTCCGACCTAGCCCATTAAAGTCCATGCCATACCCGACCACAAATTCTTTACTTATTTCAAACCCAACATAGTTCAATTCTTCGAAATGATACTGCAGCGCGTCAGGTTTCACCAAAAGCGCACAGGCAATGACACTCGCCGGATTTAATTTTTTTACTGCATCCAACGTATGTTTGAGTGAATGCCCAGAGTCGACAATATCTTCCACGATAATCACATCCCGCCCTTTCAGATCAATACCAAGACCTAAAAGCTCGTTTAACTCAGATTGGCCTGTTCCGATGTATGATGCCAACTTAATAAATGACATCTCGCACGGAACTTCAATTTGCTTGAGCAAGTCTGCCATAAACATAAAACATCCATTCAATACGCCTATAAAAACAGGCTGTTTATGCTCATAACGCAGACTGATATCGATACCCATCAGGCGAACACGCTTCTGAATCTGTTCCTCTTCAATGAGAGGTTCAAATAACAATCCGTCAATTTCTATGTTTCTCATGCTATTATTAATCTTTCATAACACACACTACTTTTGTGCATCTTTATCTTTTTCTTCTTTTTTACGTCCCAATATCTTGTCAAATAACGATCGCTTTGGCTTATCCTGCGCACCGCTTTCCTCGTCCTTCTTTTCCGTGAGATCCATTTTGTTTAATTTCTTTGGAACAGATACATTTTCGAGATCCTCGGCAGGAGAGCTGCCATCAAGACGATCGAACAACAGCGGATCTTCTCCCATATCGAATATATCGACAGAATCTACCACAGCCGGTCTTGCTGCACGCAATTGAGGCTGCAGAACAACCTCATAAAATCCATAATTTGAGGTTGTTGAATCCACGCTAATCTGCCCGGTTTTCGTCATAATATGACCGTAAGTATTAAAATACCGCAACATACTTCCTTTTAAGTGACCTGTCCAGTCAAAAAAGTTCAATCCTTTTTTGGGTCGCGGAACAATACTTGACAAAAATATACTCTCTCCAAGGCCTAATTGTGCCGGAGTTTTTCCAAAATAATAGCGCGCAGCTTCAGTTATGCCATAGACATTATTTCCCCATTCGATGACATTGAGATAAACCTCGTACATGCGCTTTTTGCTCACTTGCTGGGAGCGCTCCATCAGCCATACCAACAGAATCTCCTCCAACTTCCGCACAACCGTCTTATTGCGATTTAGAAAAACATTTTTCACCAGTTGCATTGATATCGTGCTGGCTCCGCGCTTAAATCCCTTTTCCTTGATGTTTGTAACAATCGACAATTTAAAAGCCTTCTCCTCGAATCCCTTGTGCTTAAAGAAAAATGGATCCTCGGTATTGATCAAGCTAATTTGCATATACCGGGAGATTTGATCGATAGGCGTAAAATTGCGATTCTGAGGGCCCACAACGATCTCCCGCATCGGCTTGCCATCTTCATAAGCGGTATACGTAAAAGGTGTGTTTAACATTGCAATATTAGCCTCTCCCCATTTCACTACCTTTAAATCCTTATCATCCATTTTAGAAGAGAAAAGGAGATTTTCAGGTTTCCTAAATTCAAAAGCAAAATTCAGGTCGTATTGAATATGCCCCTCCACCTGAATACCTTCTAGACCAGGAAACAATCCAACTGGCATAGCATCAAAAAAGTGTTGGGCCTGTATTTTATTCGTGTGAATGGCCAAAAAAAGCTCTTTCTCAGGCTTATGAACATATTTAACGTAGGGAGAAAATACAAAATCTTTAACCTTTACCGTGCTTTCTTTGCTTACTTCGAGCGACGACGCTCCGATATTCAGGGCCCCTTGCATTTGGGCCTCAGGAAAGATCACATCGTTACTAGAAATACGCCGATGGTTTACTTTTAAATTTTTAAACCCCCATTGCCCATGCAGTTCCAGCAATTCTTTATTTCTTCTGTGTGCCTTGTCCAATCGGAAGGATATTTCATCAAAACTTACAGCGAGACCAAATTTGCGCTGCAATAGGGGAAGATTTACGCCCTTTTTATCAGAAAAAAGACGGAGATCGCATTCTTGATTATCCGAATCAATTGTTCCCGTCAGATTCCAGGCGGCCTCATGATCGTTTAACAAAAATTTAGTTTCCATATCACCGCCATCGATCACAGCAGAAGGAATAACAACACGTTGTGAAGTGCTGTCATCACGATAAGAAAGTTCAAAGCTCTTCAGATCGAGATCGTTGGGAATCTTAAAAAACACATTTTTCAACAATCGATCTGCCAAAGCGGCCAGATTCTGTTTCGGATTATCGTTTTCTATTGTGTCTTTCTTCTGCTTTCTAAATAGAAAATCATAGTTACTAATTGAATCCTTTTTTATAAGAGAAACCGTACCGTGATCTAAAATAACTTGTCCTAACTTCACATCCCCGAATAATAAAGGCCATAATTTTACAGATACTGTCAGATCATTAATTTGAGCCAATTGGTCTCTATTTTTGGGCAATAGTTGGATATTCTTAAACTGTACAGCATTAATTCCACGGAAAGCATAGTATTGGATCTTCAAATCCAAATCATATTTTTCAAGCAACTTCGCTTTTGCTTTGTTGATTACCCCCATGAGCATCGCATCTCTTTTTTGATAAGCATACGCGCCTACTGCAAACGCCAAAACCAAAATAGCAGCTAAAGAGATATAAAGCCATCGCCATTTGCGGGACTTAAAAGATGTTATAAATCGATTGGACATAATTATTACTAAATGCAAATTCGTGCATATCAACAGTCAAACTTAGATAAATTTGGCTGTATATACAATTATAATTCACGGAAACGATGGTCGCTTTATACGCAGCTTCAGCAAGACAAATTTATTGATAAAACGCATTAATTACATAAAAATAAAAATGTTCCAAAAAAGCTGTCTTTCCTAAAAGCCAGCCCTATATACAATAATTTTAATCCCATTAAAAACAGAGAAATGACATGAAATTGATCCGCAATGAGTAGTTTTGTAATCCATGATTACAAATGAACAATAGATGGTTACCAAAGAACAAATATTAAATGCATTATCCTATGTGGAAGAGCCTGATTTGAAAAAGGATCTTGTCACATTGAATATGATTCAAAATATCGGGATCGAAGGTGAAAAAATTTCTTTCGATGTCATTCTAACTACTCCGGCTTGTCCGCTTAAGGACCATATTGAACACGCATGCCGAAATGCCATCGCTCATTTCATCGACAAAAATCTCGAAGTTCAGATCAACATGACTTCCAATGTGATCGGGAAACAAGGCGCACAGGTTTCAGGCATTAAAAACATCATCCTGGTCTCCTCAGGGAAAGGAGGAGTTGGAAAGTCAACTGTCGCCGCCAATTTGGCGCTTGCCCTCCAGGCTAAAGGAGCTAAAACAGGACTTTTAGACGCTGACATTTATGGGCCATCACTTCCGATTATGTTTGGCCTAGAAGGTGCTAAACCCGGATCAGTAGAAATGCCTGATGGACAGGTTAAAATTGAACCGCTTGAAAAATTTGGACTAAAATTACTGTCGATCGGATTTTTCACCGACCCAAACCAGCCTATCCCATGGCGTGGCCCCATGACCACCTCTGCAATCAAGCAACTCTTTAATGATGCACACTGGGGTGAACTCGATTATCTAGTGGTCGATATGCCTCCAGGTACAGGCGACATTCATATTACCGTATCACAAACTTTCCCGATTGCAGGTGCAGTGATCGTCACTACGCCGCAGCAAGTTGCCCTAGCTGACGCTGTCAAAGGTATCGGTATGTTTTTAATGGATAGTATCAATATCCCGTTACTGGGCGTGGTGGAGAATATGGCTTATTTTACACCAGCAGAGCTTCCTGATAATAAATATTATATTTTTGGAAAAGACGGCGGAAAAAGGTTAGCTGAAGAATATAAAGTACCTTTCCTTGGTGAGATACCACTATTAAAAGGTATTTCTGATGCTGGAGATAATGGATTCCCCATTGCGATAGACAACGAAGATCCTGTAACAAAATCATTTCTCACGATTGCAGAAAAAGTTGCTCAGCAGCTTTCCATCATTCATAGTCAGTTAAAATAGCTATTCAAAGGCAGTGATGCCGCTGTCAATCACACAAAAAGGCTTTCATGGGTATGAAAGCCTTTTTGTATGATTGACATTTTATTAGAGCGCCAGCTCTAATACTACGGGGCAATGATCGGAATGCACAGCATCCGGCAATATACTGGAAGATTTAATATGATCGGCCAAAGGCTTAGAAACCATATTATAATCGATGCGCCAACCCAAATTCTTTGCGCGCGCTCCAGCACGATAACTCCACCAGGTATACTGGTGCGGATCTGGATTTAGATGGCGAAAAGAGTCAATATAACCCGAATTAATAAAATTTTCCATCCATTCACGCTCTTCTGGAAGAAAGCCCGAAGAGTTCGCATTTGATTTTGGATTATGAATATCGATCGCACGATGGCAAATATTATAATCACCGCAGACAACTAGATTCGGCTTTTCCACCAAAAGCTTATCGCTATACAACTGAAAATCCTTTAAAAAACGGTATTTAAAATCCTGTCTTACGTCTCCGGTTGTACCCGAAGGAAAATAAGTACTCATCACCGATAGTTGATCAAAATCAGCACGGATAATACGACCTTCAAAATCATAATCCTCATGACCACAACCGTACTCAATATGCTTAGGCGTCATCTTAGTAAACAAGGCAACTCCGCTATAGCCCTTCTTTTGTGCTGGATACCAGTAATGCTCATAACCCATCTCCTCCAATAGGGCAACTTCGGGAATCTGATCAGGCGTAGCCTTAATCTCCTGAAGGCAGATGACATCTGCATTTACAGCTTTCAACCAGCCCAACCAATCCTTCTTTAAGGCTGCACGCAAACCATTCACATTATAAGTTACTATTTTCATTGTTTATTGTTGTGATGCTAGATTATAAAAAAAAGAAAACTTCTCAATCCCTGATATATTATTTCCACATAACATTAGTAGTCCTTTGAAGAGAACAAATCACTAATCTTTGAAAAGATACCCGTTTGAGGCTTTAAACCTTTGAGTTCCCGCTCCAAGTTTAATGCTTCTCGTCTCGTAAGTACATGCATGGTCATTTTTTGATCCGTCTCCGGCCTATCATGCTGATCTGTCTTTACCGCCGCAATCTGATCGATAACATCTACACCTTTGACCAGCTCACCAAATACGGTATAATTCCAATCTAAATGAGGTGCACCACCAATAGTGGTGTACACCTGACGTTGGGTTTCAGAAAACTTCTTGCCATTCATTCGGGTCTGCTCTAACCGATTGAGATCTTCAGGACTAAATACCTTTCCCTGAACAAGGTAAAACTGAGATCCCGACGAAGCTTTTTCAGGATTATTATCCCGGGCAGCTCCGATAGCACCTTTTTTGTGAAATAAACCATCCTGAATCTCCGCAGGAATGGTGTATCCTGGGCCTCCATTACCCAACTGTGCTCCGCCAACCGCATTTTTTGAGTCAGGATCACCGCCCTGAATCATAAAATTTTGAATGACGCGGTGGAAAAGCGTCCCATCATAATATTGGCTTTTTGCCAATTTGGCAAAGTTATCCCGATGTTTTGGCGTTTCATTATACAGCCGCACCACACAGATGCCCTTCTCAGTAACGATCTGTACATATTTAAATTCAGGTTTAGCCGCAAATGCCAAAACCTGTAAAAAGCAGAATACTGCAATTAAACTAGCTTTTAAAAATTTCATGTGTTGATGGTTCTACGTTCCCAATTGAACTTTTATTTTTTTCTTGATGTGATCGCTAGATAACATTTAATTCCTCAAAATAATCGATGATCAGCGACTTCATAATCAGTTCTTGTTCCAAAAGTGTATAGTTGGGAATTGGTTTTATTAATTGCCAATGCGGCCATCCCTCCTCATCAAGGCCTTTCAGCGTATAAAATCCCATCGCACTGAAAAGACGGCAGGTGGCAATATGCATCAATTCTTCTTTTTCCCGTTTCGAGAATTTCTGGGCACCCTTGCCCAATTCCTGAACACCAATGAGAAATAAACACACCTTGATGTCTGGTTTTTCCATATCAAATAGTGTCACAATCTCATCCTGCAGGAAACTCCATTTCTTGTTAACTTCAGCTGCCTTCATTTTTTTGATTTAATCAAACTAGCCATCACCTCTGCACTACGTTGGTCAATCATCTGAAAAACCGGATCAAACAAATTATCATCAAAATATGGATCGGGAACAATATCGTCGCCTAAAAATAGTTTAACCTTGTTCAGATCCGCTTTATCTACAACCTGGGCACAAACATCTGCATAATTCTGTCTATCCATGACAAATATTAGATCATATTCACCAAAAAACTGTGGTTTAAAATGCCGAGCCCGCTGACCAGATATATCGATACCGTATTTCTTGGCAACTGCGATCGCCCTATGATCAGGTGCTTCACCAATGTGCCAATCACCTGTACCAGCCGATTCAACGACCCAGTTTAATTGTTGATCCAATGCCTTTTGCTTCAATATACCGTGTGCAAGGGGTGAACGACAGATATTCCCCAAACAAACCATTAAAATCTTCATTTCTATAACGTTTAAAAAGCTATACAATAAATACCACGACTGCTATGGAATTCGACTAATTCCGTAAAAACTCAATTAAATCAACGAGTCACTCCGTCGATTCATCAATAGCACAATAGTAGTAGATTGCAATTCCAAAAATTCTGTGCTTATCAAGTGCCGAATTCCTGCTGTATTTTCGTTCCGCAAAATAGCTAAACTAAAATTATTAACGAAACAACCCGCTTAAAAGTGACCAACTTCTTACCAAACCATGGTTTTCTAATACCCTAACGCTTCTCCCAACCCTTATAAAAGAGAATCAATGTACCGCTAGCAGTTTTTCCGAACCAAAAAAAAGGTGGCCTAACCTAACGGCTAGAGCCACCTAAACTATATTAATCAACCAATTCTTAACTCAATGCTTAATATTCTACTGGGAAGCTCAATTGAACAGCACCACCTTGAGGCGACACACCTTTCAAACGTACAATATTACGTTGTGTTGCTCCTAAAGCGGCTTCAACATCATCAACTGAATTAACAGCCTTTCCGTTAACCTCAGTAATAACTAATCCGCGCTCTACACCGAAGTAATCAAAGATACCACCACGGTTCACCTGAGTGACAACAACGCCGGAGTTCACACCCAATTCCTTTTTCTTCTGAGCCGATGCAGGAATAAAGCTTGCTCCTAATTTGTTATAAATTTCGGTTGCACTTTTCGAAGCTTTTCCGCCAGCATTCGCAGACTTCAACGAATCTTCTCCTTTCAATGTCATCGTAACCTGTTTTTCCTTACCATCTCGTTTGTAAGTCACATTTACTTTATCTCCAGGACGCGCACGACCTATAGTTTCACTTAAAACAGGTGAACCTGTAATCACTTTCCCATTAATTTTGGACAGTATATCACCTTTCTTGATACCTGCAGCCTCAGCAGCACCACCAGCTACGACATCCTGAACATAAAGGCCATCAACATCTGCAAAACCCTTCTCTTTCGCCAATTCAGGGGTTATTTCAGTATAAGTTACCCCGATGTAACCACGTTTTACATTACCGTATTCAACAAAGTCATCAACAATTTTCTTTACCAAATTGACAGGAATCGCAAAACCATAACCCGCATAGGTACCTGTTGGAGAAGCAATAGCGGAATTAATTCCGATCAATTCACCCGAAGCATTCGTTAAAGCGCCGCCACTATTCCCCCTATTAATTACTGCATCTGTCTGAATAAAAGATTCAATCGCTGAACTGACAGGAATTTGGTCTTGCCCCCCACCAAATGGGTTACCACGTTGTTGTTGACCTTCACTTAAAATGCCGATCTGACGACCTTTCGCACTAATGATACCTGCAGTCACGGTAGACTGAAGTCCAAGTGGATAGCCAAAAGCCAATACCCATTCACCAACATTGACATTATCTGAGTTACCTAATTTAACCACAGGAAGCCCCTTGCCCGACACCTTCAATAAAGCTAAGTCGGTATTTGGATCACGTCCGATCAATTTGGCTTCAAATGTTCGCTTATCTGTTAATACAACTTCAATCTTGTCTGCATCTTCCACCACATGGTTGTTGGTTACAATATAACCATCATCTGAGATAATTACACCTGATCCAGATGCTTGTACCGGTTGCGACTGCATTTGACGTCGCCCCCCCCCTTGTGGCATGCCAAAAAACTCTTCAAACATGTCAAACGGAGAACCCTGAGATTGTTGTGATCCCTTACGGCTATATGTGGTTTTAATATGTACAACACCTGGTGACACAGCCGCAGCAGCCTGGGTAAAATCAGGATTACCTGTAGAGGACATTACTCCTGTTGGATTATTTGCAAAATAAACCTTTTGTTTGTCTTCGAAAGACAGACCATCAAACTTCTTATTCTCAATAAGCTTGTAACCTCCTAATGCTACCGCTCCACCGAAAACAGCTGTTAATAGCGTTAAACCGACCTTATTCATAAACTTATTTCTATTTTAAAATGTCTTAATATAAGCTGATAATTTTTGCTCTTAAAATTACCGATTTTATTCGGATATGTCCAAATGTAATACCATTTCGAAACCTTCGGAAAATAAGACACGTTAAAAAATGTTAATTACTAGACAAATGCAAGCATTTTAACAAATCTTAACTTTATCACGTTTTTTTGTAACAAAAAAACGTACTTTTGTTACTAAAAATCAACAAAATGGCAACAAAAGTAAGATTCTCCAAATACCAAGGAGCAGGCAATGATTTCATCTTAGTAGACAATCGCCACAATGCATTTGACAGAGCAGACGAAGCATTGGTAGCGAAGCTATGTGACCGCCGGTTTGGTATTGGAGCTGACGGGCTGATGCTCTTACAGCAGAACGAGAATTACGATTTTGAGATGATTTACTTTAATGCAGATGGTAGAGAAGGAAGCATGTGTGGTAATGGAGGCCGTTGTATTGTCGCTTTTGCTCGCGACCTTGGCATTATTACTGACAAAACTGTCTTTTTGGCAGTAGACGGTATACACCATGCCTCTTTAGCGGAAGATCTTGTCAATCTCCAAATGATCGACGTGCATGATTTTGCCCGCGATGGAGACGCCTACCTGTTACAAACAGGTTCTCCACATTATGTTGAATTTGCAAAAAATCTCGCACATAAGAATGTCTATCAAGACGGCTACGCCATTCGTAATAACGCGACATATGGAACGGAAGGCATCAATGTAAATTTCATTGAAGCTGAAGGAGATGGTTATTTCCTGCGTACTTTTGAACGCGGTGTCGAAGACGAAACCTATGCCTGCGGCACCGGTGCTACTGCGGCAGCCATGGCCGTCGCCCTGCAGCAGAATCTCACAGGCGATATTCATATTCCTATCCGTGTATTAGGAGGGCAGCTTTATATCTCCTTCCATAAAGATGGTCAGCATTTCACAAAGGTATTCTTAAAAGGGCCGGCGCAGTTTGTCTTCGAGGGCAACTACTAGGTTTCTACTATCAATCAACACTAATCGTTTTCAGAATTTTCAATCCAAGCATGTCAATTTTTAAAATTTCATCGGGCAAATTGCGAGTAATGGTATATTTTATTGTATATTAGATACCTTTATTTACAAGGTCCGCTATCTTTAATGCAACAGTCAAAGTCATTTCCAGTATATAAAATCGTTTATTCCATATGTGAGCACCCTTATCTCGGCTATCTCATTGAGCCACACATGGTCCAACTCAATCCCAATGGGACTTACTCACTCCGATATCAACGCATATTTAGTAACACTGTCGGTGCCTACGCCGCCGAATTAGATGAAGTAGATTACAAACTCATTCGACTGCTTGATGAAATTGAACAAACACACCTCATCAAAAAATACTACAAAAAAGCGATCAGACCTGTAGATTTCTTTTCCAAAGTTTTTGATAAAAAGCTCTATGAACTCCTTCGTCCTAAAATAGATGAAAAAATGATTCAATTTTTTGAAGCTGTTGGAGACAAACCATTCTTTATGATGAGCAAAGATGGATATCCTGCAGATCAAGAAATTAAACTGGCCACATCCCCGGCCTCAATACTTTTTCATTTCCGTCGAAACGAAGAAGAAACGCGCTATTTCCCGACCATCAAATACGAAAATCAGCGTTTGGAGTTTATGTTCAAAAACGCTATCGTGCTGACTAATGTACAAGCGTGGCTACTTTTAAATAATACCCTTTATTATTTCGATCAGCCCCTTGAAGGCAAAAAGCTTAGCCCCTTCCTGAATAAACGCTATATTTCTGTCGGTAGAAGCACTGAAAAAAAATATTTTGAAACATTTGTCTGTGGCTTGATAGAACGCTATCATGTTTATGCCGAAGGGTTCGACATTGAAACCCATCAGCATCAAGCAATTCCTATTCTTCATTTGATTTATATCGAAGATGGAGTTTCTCAACTTCAACTGCAATTTAAATACGGTAAACATACCTTTACAGCGGGTGCCGAAAATAAAGTTACTGTCCGCATGGTCTATCAGGAGGGAGACGATCATTATATTTTCCACCGTGTCAAACGATCTTTGCAATGGGAAGAACAACAGCATGAAAACTTAAAAAAGCTGGGGCTACAGGATTTTGACCTTCAACTCGGTTTATTGACACCAACGATAGCCGCTGGGAAACGACTTTCCATATTTGACTGGATAAATAATCACCAAGAACAACTGGAGAAACTTGGTTTTCAAATTGTACAAAATAATGAAGAAAAGCGTTTCTTCATAGGACAGACCTCGCTGGATATCTCCATTGAAGAAGACAATGATTGGTTTGATATCAGTGCTATCGCAAAATTTGGCCCTTACGAAATCCCATTTATTCAGCTGCGTAATCATATCCTCAATAACATTAAGGAATTTACTTTACCGAATGGAGAAATAGCCATGATTCCAGAAGAATGGTTTGCACAGTACAATCACCTATTTCAATTTTCTGCAGACCGCCATGAACTTAAATTAAATAAAGTACATATAGGCCTACTCTTTGAAATTAGCGAACATACGCAACTGGTATTTACCCGAAAACTTCAAAATCTGGCTAACTTCGAAGAAATTGCGGATATTCCCGAACCAAAACATTTCAAAGGAAATCTTCGTCCATACCAGAAGGCAGGATACAATTGGTTTAATTTTCTAAAGCAGTATAAATTTGGGGGCTGTCTTGCGGATGATATGGGCTTAGGCAAAACCATACAAACATTAGCCTTGTTGCAGCAACAAAAAGAACTGCTTCAGAATGAACAGGAGGTACGTACCTCGCTTTTGGTCTTACCGACTTCATTAGTATACAACTGGCAAAAAGAAGCACATCAATTTGCTCCACAGTTGAATATTCACCTTCATACTGGCAACAATCGCATCAAAGATTCCGCATTATTTTCAACATATGATTTGATAATCACCACTTACGGAATAGCGCGCATAGATGAAGAGATTTTAAGTAGCTATTATTTTAACTATATTATATTGGATGAAAGTCAGAACATTAAAAACCCGACATCCAAATCTTTCAAAGCCATAAAAAGCCTAAAGAGTAAAAATAAACTGGCCTTAAGTGGAACTCCAGTCGAAAATTCAGTTTCGGATCTTTGGGCTCAGATGCACTTCACCAATCCCGGACTGTTGGGTAGTTACACCTATTTCCAGAAGGAGTTTGTGCAGCCCATAGAAAAGAAAAAAGACGAAGAAAAAGCACAACGTCTCCAGGCGATTGTTAAACCGTTTATATTAAGACGTACAAAAGATCAGGTGGCAAAAGAATTACCGCCAAAGACCGAACAGGTACTCTACTGTGAGATGACAGAAAAACAGTCCGAACTTTACGAGAAGGTTAAATCTGAATATCGCAATGCAATCCTTGACGGACAATTGGAAAACAAACCAAAATCTAGCCAAATTGCACTTTTACAAGGCTTGACAAAGTTGCGGCAGTTAGCCAATCACCCCAGAATGGTGGATGAGAAATTCTCGGGCGATTCCGGTAAGTTCGAATCGGTCATTGAAACCCTAGAAATGGTGATGCAGAGAGGCAATAAAGTACTGATTTTCTCCCAGTTTGTAAAACAACTCAATATTTTCCGCCAGTATTTTGATCACAAAGGAATAAACTATGCCTACCTGGATGGCGGCACAAAAAATCGGGATGAAGCGGTCAGTCAGTTTCGTAAAAACAACGATACCAAGCTATTCCTTATTTCGATAAAGGCAGGTGGTGTGGGGCTTAATCTTATTGAAGCAGACTATGTTTTTATCCTAGACCCTTGGTGGAATCCGGCTGTGGAACAACAGGCCGTAGACCGCTCGCACCGCATCGGTCAAACGCGCAATGTCTTTATCTATAAATTTATCAGCAAAGATACCGTTGAAGAAAAGATATTAGCCTTACAGAATAGAAAGAAATCGATCGCACAAAGCCTGATCACAACCGAAGAAAGCTTTATCAAGTCACTTTCTCAGGAAGATCTGCAAGAGCTTTTAGCCTAATAAAATCGCGACTGCTATTTGTATCCATTAATCTTCGCCATATAAATCGATGGACGAATACCCGTCACCCGTGTAAAAATGTTGCTGAAAGAAGAGAGCTCGTTGTAACCCACACGGATGGCGATTTCGAGAATGGTGTAGTTATTTTCAGACATGAGTTCCAGGGCTTTCGCAATTCGTATAGCTCTTAAAAACCGAACATAACTGATGCCCATATCTTCTTTAAAAAGCCTCGATAAGGAGCGGCTACTCATTCCAAAACGCTCAGCAATCTGTTCAATGGTAAAGGACTGATCGATATTACTGTTGAGATACCTAGCCACACTTTTGAGCTTTTCACTTTTAGGATAGGGATGCTGCATCGGAAAAGCATCTATTGGTGAACTCGTATCTGGAATAATCGCCATCATCGCACGCAGGAGACAGTATTTAGAATAATTAGTCGTCTTACTCACCCCGCCAGCCCAATCTCGAGCAAATAAAAACATTTCACGCATCAAATCATTGCTTAGAAATATATTCGGCACCGAAAGCACAGAAGGCATATCCGCCATTTCTTTAAAGTAAAAACTATACAGTGGAATACGAGAGCTTGTACTTTCCAGATGATAAGTGGTATTTGCCGGAATCCACATATAAAATCTTGCCGGCAAATACCAGTGCTTCGTTGCTGTAAATACATGAATAATGCCGCCTTCGGCGTAAAGCAGGCGCGCTTTTTTATGTTTATACTCGCGAGAATCAATACGATCGACATACAAGTGGTCGATATAAAAATTGTAATGCTCAGCATCAATCGCTGTAAGTTTGCCCTCTTCCATACCTCAAAATTACGTTATTCCAACAATATGGCGCAAATAAACAAATATCCGTCCGACTATACAAAACAAATCCTTTCCACCCTACTGTATCTTTGTGCGGGCCATATTCCCAAATAAGAAAGTCGATCGGAACTTAGCCCCCACCTTCAAGTAAAATGCATTGACAAATCGTGATGTCGCAGGTAACTCAGAATCGAATCTGGATCAGAATGCTAAAGTTGAAGAATTTGGAAAATGCGCAATTAGAATGAATATGAATAGAAAAGATAAAAAAGACAAGACAAAAGGATTTAATAAAGCGCTCGTCCTCTTTGCGAGTATATTATTATTGACCGGTATTGGCTTCCTGCTCAGGCATCTGATTTTTACTCATCAATATGTAACTACCAATGATGCACAGATAGATCAATACGTGACCCCTGTTGCTAGTCGGATCCCCGGTTTTATCAAAGAAGTCCGATTTGAAGAAAATCAATATGTACATCAGGGTGACACCCTATTAATCATTGATGCCAGTGAATATCAGACCAAGGTAGATATCGCAAATGCCGAACTCCAAAGTAGCCAGAGAAATGCCGAGGTAATCAGCAAAACAGCCAATGCGACTGCCAATAGTATTTCGGTTCAAAAGGCAAGATTAGAAGTGGCAAAAGTAAGTGTATGGCAGACGCAACAAGATTATAGTCGATTCAAGAAACTATATGAGGCCGATGCGGCAACCAGACAGCAGTACGACAATGCCAAAGCAGCTTACGATTTGGCATTAGCACAACTCCATGCTATGGCAGAAGAGTATAATTCCGCCCGACTGAATACCAGCAAAGAAAAAGCAAACGAGTTACCTGCAAAAGCGAATATTAATATTAAAAAGGCCGCAAGAACAAATGCCCAGCTTTTCCTTTCCTATACTGTAGTAACCGCGCCCTATGACGGCTTCGTCGGGAAGCGGACTATACAACCCGGACAATTTGTGAAGGAGGGTCAGACACTGGCAAATGTAGTTAGCGAGGAGAAATGGATCGATGCAAATTTCAGGGAAACACAGCTTGAAGATCTAATAGAAGGCACTATCGTGACGATACAGGTAGATGCATTTCCCAACCTTCTTTTTAAAGGAAAGATCCATTCTTTTTCTCCAGCATCAGGTTCCAAATTTGCCGTGATACCCCAGGATAACGCAACCGGAAACTTCGTAAAAATAGAGCAGCGCATCCCCGTTAAAATTGTCTTTGACGCACAGCAGGATCTTAAAAAGCTACGTGGCGGCATGAACGTTGTCATTCATGCTGCCCATCAATCCTAATTTCACCATGCTTAATAACAAATCTGTATACTATAGCTGGGTTCCCGAATGGATCAAACTTCCGCTTATGATACTAGCGATGTTTCCCCATCTCATGTTAATGTCGCTCTTCCATTCGAATACGGCATTTACCGCGTCGGCGCTTGACATCGAAACCGAAGATATTCAGTATTTCCTTTCCTTGATGTATGGCGCCATTGTAGTTGCTTTACTCATTTTTCAGCGGCTTTTTTCTTATTTCAGGGTGAGAACATATATCCTGTTGACCTGCAGTGCTTCCATCCTCATCCTAATCGGCATTTCATTGACAAAAGATCCATTCCTTATTGGCGTTCTGCGTGTAGCCGAAGGTATTTTCTGCGTGCTTGAAGGCGCTTGTTTCCTCCCAATGGTTATGAGCCAGATTAAGCATACAAAGAGCCGCACCATTGCCTATTTCTTCCTATATACATTTATGCTTACTGGCTCGACTTTGACAACATCTTTGCTCAAAGAAAGTATTATGGATTATAGATGGCAAGATATGATCCATGTTGTACTCTATTGGCATTTGATTGTGATTGCGATAGCCCTGCTCTTACTCAACAATAATCGCCTAAGTAGAAAATTCCCCCTCTATCAACTGGATCTCACAAGTTGCCTGTTTCTGCTGCTCTCATTGAGTTGCGGCGCTTACGTCCTAATCTATGGGCGTAAATACTATTGGTTCGAACACACCAATATCAACATCAACTTTGCCCTTTTCCTAGTGTTCGGAGCACTATTTATATTTAAACAAAGTTTGGTCAAAAGACCTCTTTTTCACTTTGAGGTCTTGAGATACAAAAATGTGATTTTGGGAGTTATCCTATTTTTTCTCTTTTATATTATTCGCAGCTGCCTCAACAATGTTTATACCGTAATGGCTACCGTCTGGAAATGGCCCTGGCACTATATTATTGATGTACAATTCATCAATGTCACAGGTACTATCTTGGGGGTTATTAGTTCTGGCGTCTTACTTCTATGCAACGTATCGCCGAAATATAGCTTTGGTTTTGGCTTTTTGATATTGGCAATCTCCTGTTTTCTCTTCGTCCCTACCTTTTATTCTGATACCACAATCTGGGCCATCGGGCTCCCATTGTTCATTCAGGGCATCGGACAAGGTTGGCTGTTCACACCGTTGGTGATTTACATTTTAACAGGTGTCAAATCCCAACATGTAGGCAATGCTGGCCTCATGGGTACAAGTGTTCGATTTTGGAGTACCAATATTGGATTTGCCTTTATCCAAAACATCAGCTATATACTAAATAAAAAGCATTATAATCAACTCGAACAGACACTGAATACAGGCAATCCGCTGACACTAAATTATTGGAACACATTAATCGAGAAATATAGCGGATTATATGGCGATCAAGTGGCAAACCAAATTGTTAGTAAAAGTCTTGCCGAAAGTTTGAGTCAGCAAGCATCGCTAATCAGCAATATGGAAATATTTACTTTCCTCGGAATGCTGGGATTAGTTGTAACCGGAATAATATTTTTATTTGGCCCAGTTAAGACCCTTTATATCCGGCTGAGGTTACCTTACTTATAAATCAAACTGGGGGAACGCCTATTATAAGCAAATTAGGGGAAGCCTATCTAACAAGGTCTAGCAACTCCATTAAATCCAAAGAAAATCAACGTTTCCAATAAACTGAGCATAGCAAACTCATGCCCCTCTAGTGGACAATATTAAAAGAGGCTATTCGCAAATCAATGCAAATAGCCTCTTTTAGTATTTTATACTCCGTTCATTTAAGCATCAAATTCCTGAAGTGCTTTTTTTACACGATTTACGACTTCATCTCTGCCCAGCAGTTCAACTATCTGAAAGACATCTGGACCAAATTTTCCACCGACTAACATAATACGGAATGGCATCATCAGTTCGCCCATTTTCATTCCGGATGCCTGAATGGCATCCTTGAAGAAAGGCTCCAACTCAGCAGCCTTCCAGGTATCAAATCCTGCGAAAGACTGGTTAACCCCCTCAAAAAATGCAGTTTTTTCAGCAGACCATTTAGGCTTCACTGCGTTTAAATCGTATTCTGCAGGTTGCAGGAAGAAAAACGACGCTTGGCTCCAAAAATCTTCCACAAAGGTCAGACGCTCTTTTACCGCATCCAATACTTTACTCACATAAGTGTCATCAGCCGCGACTTGATGATGTTCCAAAACTGTTTTAATCTGCGGTAACAGCGACTCTGTTGAAGATCGTTTGATCCATTCATGGTTAAACCATTTTGCTTTTTCAAAATCAAATTTCGCCCCAGCTTTACTGATACGGTCCACGCCGAATTTCTGGGTCAATTCATCTAAAGAAAAAAGTTCCTGTTCAGTTCCATCATTCCAGCCTAACACGCCAAGCATGTTGACAAAAGCCTCTGGCAAGAAACCCATCTCACGAAAACCTTTTGTTGTATCGCCAGAGTTCGCATCGGTCCAGTTCATCGCGTAAACAGGGAATCCCAGACGATCGCCATCGCGTTTACTTAATTTACCATTTCCATCGGGTTTGAGGATTAGAGGAAGGTGTGCCCAGCTCGGCATACTATCGCCCCAGCCAAGGTATTCCCACAACAAGATATGGATAGGTGCCGAAGGCAACCACTCTTCGCCGCGGAATACATGCGAAATATCCATGGTTTTATCATCGACAACAACGGCCAGGTGATAAGTTGGCATACCGTCAGCTTTAAGCAATACCTTATCATCAACAAGATTGGTATCGAAAGCAACCTTTCCACGGATCATATCTGTAAATGTTACCGTGTCATCAGTAGGAATTTTTATACGAATGGTATGCGGAGTCCCCGCATCCAACAGGTGTTGAGTTTCAGTCTCAGATAGGCTCAACGAATTGCGCAATTGAAGTCTGTTCTCGTGGCTATAGCGAAAATTAGGCTGCAACTTACGCTGCTCATCCAGCTCCTCTGCTGTGTCAAAAGCATAGTAAGCATACCCATCTGCGATCAATTGCTCAGCATATTTCCGGTAAGATGGTTTTCGCTCACTTTGACGGTAAGGCCCATATTTCCCCCCTATTAACGGACTTTCGTCTGGCGTCAGGCCACACCATGCTAAACATTCGTTGATATATTCCTCAGCACCTGGGACAAAACGAGTTTGATCCGTATCCTCGACACGTAAAATAAAATCTCCCTGATGCTGACGCGCATAGAGAAAATTAAACAAAGCTGTACGTACCCCACCAAGGTGAAGACCACCTGTAGGGCTTGGTGCAAAACGCACTCTGACTTTTCTTTCTGAACTCATGAAGCAAAATTACCACAAAATTTTTGATTTGGGCGGTACGACCACTTCTTCAATGAAATAAAAGTGCAGAAAACAGACATTTATTCAGTAATTTGCGATGAAGGACACGAATACGGAATCATGAAACCCTATCAGATTAGCCAGCAACGCTGGAAATTTATCTTGCTCATCTTTGCAGCAGTCATTGCTGTTGCCTCCTTGGTGTACACCAATTACCTCGTTCGAAATCTTGCTCACGCCGAACGTTCAAAGGCCGAGGTATGGGCCATGAGCACTAAAAATATCATGACCATGCCCGACGTAGATGATGAGTTCATTACATTTATCTACGCTGTAAGAGACAGCCTAAATTTGCCAGCAATTATTACTGACGATAGAGAAGATATCATTTTTTGGCGGAACCTCGATTCTACGAAGACCAATATTAAGCCCGGACAAAACGACAGTGTTACAAAGCATCTAAATTATGACCCAGCTTATTTTCAAAAACAGTTGGCATTTATGAAAAAAAGCCATCCCCCCATTACTTTGGAATTGGAAAATGGGCAAAAATGGCATGTATACTACAAAGATTCTTGGTTTTTGCAACAGCTAAGGGTGTTTCCGTACGTACAACTATCGCTCATTGCACTCTTCCTTATCATTGCATATACCGTTTTCAACTCTATCCGAAAATCTGAACAAAATCTTGTTTGGGTAGGCCTCACCAAAGAAGCGGCACATCAATTGGGGACCCCCATTTCATCGTTGATGGGTTGGCTAGAACTGATTCGTATAAAATTTGATGCCGAAGAAGATGATACCCTGAATGAAATGGAAAACGACATAAAGCGGCTTGAGATTGTCGCTGACCGCTTTTCAAAAATAGGGTCCACCCCCGTACTGACCAATCACAACCTCTACGAGGTCATTAAAAATTACATGGATTATTTCCGTATACGGACTAGCAATAAAATTACTTTCGAATTAAAAGGAGACAAACATCTTGAAGCAAAGCTCAATATTCCACTCTTCGACTGGATTATAGAAAATTTATTGAAAAATGGTGTAAATGCCATTGGTACAGAAGGAAAGATAACTGTTAATATTTCAGAAAATATTGCGAAAGAAGAAATTTTTATAGACATTAGCGATACGGGCAAAGGAATTCCGAGATCTAATTTTGAATCAGTTTTCCAGCCAGGCTTCACAACAAGAAAGAGAGGCTGGGGGCTCGGGCTTAGTCTGACAAAGAGAATGGTGCGGTATCACCAAGGACAAATCTTTGTAAAAGAATCTGAATTAGGTAAAGGAACAACATTTCGAATAATCTTAAAAAGCAATTTAAAATATGAAGCCACTCAAATCTGACGAATATCCAGCAGTCTATGCGCCATATATTGAGACTGTCGTCGATAACGTGTTTGATGCACTCGAAGAACAAACGCTCTCCTTTCCGGCATTTCTGGACACAATTCCTGAGGAAAGAGGCAATTTTAGATACGCCGAGGATAAATGGACTATCAAAGAAGTCGTTGGCCACGTCATCGACAATGAACGCATCATGGCCTATCGTGCGTTGCGCTTCTCCCGAAATGACCTGAAGGAGCTCGCCGGTTATGACCAAGACTACCTCATTCAGTATTCGCGCTATAATGACCGTACCTTGGAAAGCTTGAGCAAAGAATTCACCTTTATTCGCAAAGCCAATATGATGCTTTTCAACAGTTTCAATGACGCTGAATTGGAGCGTAAAGGAATGGCATCTGAGCGACTCACAAGTGTAAAAGCACTGTTATATGTCATTGCGGGACACCTCAATCATCACCGCATTATTATCCAAGAACGTTATTTAAACTCAGACGATGTCAAAAATTTGGTTTCAGCATTACAGCATTGAGGAAATAAATGTATTTTTTAACAAATACCTGTCAGGTCTTTTGGAAATTCAAGCGACAGAAATAGATGACAACACCATTACAGCAACTATGCCTGTAACAGATAAAGTCAAGCAGCCGCATGGAATATTACATGGTGGAGCCTCGGTAGTCCTGGCAGAGTCTCTAGGAAGTATTGCCTCTAACCTGGTGGTTGATCCAGATAAATATCGCGGCGTTGGACTTGAAGTGAACGCAAACCATATACGTCCCGTAAGCGCTGGAATAATTACAGCGAAATGCAGTCCCATACATATTGGCCGTTCCACACATATCTGGGAAATAAAGATGTATGACCGGTTCAATAAATTAAATTGTATTTCCAGACTGACAGTAGCGATCGTTCCGAAATAATACAATTTATCGGGCTTTTGAGCACGCGAATTCCAAAACCATCAAATTTTAATCCGAAGCATTAAAACTTAAAGGAGGATAATTACAATTTATCCTCCTTTTTTCGTGAATTAATTCTCAAAACCGAGCAAAAAAATATGCCTTTATTTATTTCCTATATTCAATAAATTTAAGTAGTCTTGTACGTTGGATAGTTTAAAAATCAACAAAATAGCATGCAATCGATTGCTTAAAGCAACTTTTTCAACAGATTTCTACTGCGTGAACGATAACTTAACTAAATATAATTAAAAAAATGACCACTAATCCTAATTCGGGTAAAACAGCAATAGTCCCTATGCTCATTTGCTGTGCATTATTTTTTATTCTTGGATATATCACTTGGGCCAATGGCGCATTGATCCCTTTTGTACGCTTAGCATTTAATTTAGAGACCGACACACAAGCATTTTTAATTCTATTTGCGTCGTATATTGCCTATTTTTTTCTCGCATTACCCAGTTCATGGATTTTAGGGAAAACAGGCTTTAAAAATGGATTAGTGGCCAGTCTAGTGTTAATTATTTTAGGCGCCCTTATCATTATTCCTGCCGCATCAAATTTGAGCTACAAACTGTTCTTGGTCGCTATCTTTGTGCAAGCTTCAGGTATGGCGCTTTTACAGACAGCGATTAACCCTTATTTAAGTATAATCGGCCCCATAGAAAGTGCCGCTCAAAGGATCTCCATCGTAGGGATTTTCAATAAAACAGCTGGCATGATTGTTCCAGTAGTCTTGGGGAGCATCCTATTAAAAGATTACGACAGCATTTCCAGTAGAATCAAAGAACTCAAAGCAGGTGCAGAACACGATGCACTGTTAGCAGAATTATCTGAAAGGCTTCATGGACCCTACATTGGAGTGGCTATCGGTGTTGCGATTCTAGCGATTGTCGTATTTGCTGTAAAAATGCCCGAAGTTGATGTCAATAAGGAAGAAGAAGCAACAGATGCTGCTGCTGTCACCAGTACTAAAAAGACAAGTATCTTTCAGTTTCCACATTTATTTTTAGGATTTCTCGCTATTTTCTTCTGCGTTGCAGTCGAAGTAATGGCAGGTGACATCATCGGAACGTACGGAAGATTATTATCACTGCCGCCATTTTTTGTTAAGTATGGTACTACGTTTACGCTAGTATGTATGTTAGTTGGCTATTTCATTGGTATCATCTCTATTCCAAAATTTGTATCGCAGCAAACCGCTTTACGTATCTGTACAATTGTTGGGATAACATTTACGGCAATTTCGGCATTTTCTACAGGACTGACGTCTTATATCTTTGTAGCCCTATTAGGTGTCGCTAATGCATTGATGTGGCCAGCAATTTTTCCGCTGGGTATAAAAGGACTAGGACGCTTTACGAAAACAGGATCAGGCATTATGATTATGGGTATTGCCGGAGGAGCAATCTGGCCGTTGATATATGGTTATTTGAAGGACACTTTACATGTTGACTTCCAACATGCGTTTCTCTTTGCGATGGTTCCGGCCTACCTGTATATCTTATTTTTTGCCACTAAAGGGCATAAAATTGGAAAAGGAAACACTTAGTAGAACACAATAGCGGACGAGCGAAAGGGCATCTAAAAATAGATACCCTTTTTCTGTGAAATTCTTCCTATTTTTAGAAGATAGATAGAGGCGTGAAACTGTTGAAAACGCGTATATAACAAAACAAACAATGATACAGATGAAAAAAAATCTTTTTGCAATTGCCATTGCCGCAACCATGATGTTTACGGCTGGAGAATCTTTCGCTCAAATTAAGCTTCCTGCAGCCAGCAGCTCACAAACAATTACACAAGGATTAGGTATTGAAAATGTAACACTAAACTATAGCAGACCAAGTATGAATGGACGTAAGATCTTTGGTGATCTTGTCCCTTATAATCAGGTGTGGCGTACAGGAGCAAATACCAATACCACATTAACCTTTGAAGGAGATGTTACATTAAATGGCAATAAGCTTTCAGCAGGAACCTATTCGCTTTTTACGATCCCAAACAAATCGGAGTGGACCATCATAATCAGTAAAAACACAAAACAATGGGGCGCATACACGTATAAACAAACTGAAGACGCTTTACGTTTCAATGTTAAACCACAAACATTAGCCAATCCAGTGGAAACTTTTACCATCGCTTTTGACAATGTTACGCCAACAGATGCGGTTTTAAGTTTGGCTTGGGAAAAAACTGCTGTAAAAATCGCCCTCAAAGTAAACCAGCAAGATAAAATATTAGCGTCAATCGACGAGGCTATGAAAGGGGAGAAAAAACCATATTTTGCAGCCGCTCAATATTACTTTACTAATAATTTGGATCTGAATAAAGCTTTAAACTGGTTTGATGAAGCTGCTAAAGCCCAACCCAAAGCTGCACATGTGCTCTATTGGAAAGCAAAAGCTCAATTAAAAGCAGGAGATAAAAAAGGAGCGGTAGAAACTGCGACGAAAGGTCTTGAAGTGGCCACAGCTGACAAGAACGCTGAATACATCAAGTTGAATACACAAGTGATCAATGCTGCAAAAAAATAGCGGTCTATACGCAGCAATGCCCCAAAAAGCAGCTAACTTTTTGGGGCATTGTATTTAATAATCATTTTTTACAACTCATCTTTCAGTAGCTGCTCAAGTTCCTCCGGCGAAACGTTCATATTGACATTTCCATCTTTCGCAAAAGATATCTCACCAGTCTCTTCCGAGACAATCACAGCAATAGCGTCGGAGACTTCCGTTACACCAATTGCCGCCCGATGTCTTAATCCAAACTGCAAGGGCAGATCCTCACTATCCGACAAAGGCAATACACACGATGCTGTCATAATCTTAAAATCGACAATAACGACCGCACCATCATGCAAGGGACTATTTTTATGAAAAATACTTTCAATCAAGCGCTTGGAAATATGAGCATCGATATATTCACCACTACTTTGGTAATACTCCTCATCAAAATATTTTGAAAAAACCAACAACGCCCCGGTGCGCGTACGCGACATACTTCTACAGGCTTCAATAACAGGTCTTAAATCATCCGTCAGATCCTTTTGTATAGCCTTCTTATTCCCGATAAACGACCAAAAAACCTTTTTTCGCTTCATCGATATATTCTTCCCAACATGCAGCAAAAACCGCCTGATTTCTTGCTGGAATACGACAATTAACGCAATCGAACCCACCGATATAAAACCGCCGAATATTTCTGTCAACAACCGCATATGCATCTGCTTGACGACAATATAAACGCCATAAAACAATGCGACGCCAATCAGGATATTAACAGCAATGGTTCCCCTAATCAAACTATAAATGTAGTAGATAATAATCGCTACCAATATAATATCAATAACGTCCAAGAGGCGAAAGCCGCTAAATAGGCTATAGTCGATTCCATCCATACATGCAAGTTAAAAAAAAATAGATATTATTTGTATTTTTACAACACAACATACAGCAAAATGACTAGACTTTCAGTAAATATCAATAAAATCGCAACGCTCAGAAATTCTAGAGGTGGGAATAATCCTAATCTAGTCTCAGCGGCATTGGCCTGTGAGCGTTTTGGGGCTCAGGGAATCACTGTTCACCCCAGACCAGATGAGAGACATATCCGCTATCAGGATGTATTTGACTTAAAAGAAGCAATTCAGACTGAGCTGAATATTGAAGGAAATTGCCAGGAGCAGAAATTTATTGACCTTGTATTGGCCAATAAACCAGCACAGGTTACATTAGTGCCTGATACCGAAGGTCAATTAACCTCCAATCATGGCTGGGATACCATTAAGAACAAAGCATATCTAAAAGATATGTGCAAATTGTTTAAAGATGCAGGGATACGTGTTTCTATTTTCGTTGATCCTGTCGAAGAAATGGTAGAGGCTGCTGCAGAAACAGGAACAGATCGCATTGAGCTTTATACAGAAGGGTTTGCAACGGAGTATGGTTTCGATAAAGAAACTGCTATAAAGCCCTATTTCAAGGCAGCCTTAAAGGCACGTGAAGTCGGATTAGGACTGAATGCAGGCCATGACCTGGACCTCAACAATCTGCAATATTTCAATCAGCATATTCCGGAACTGTTGGAAGTAAGCATAGGCCATGCACTTATCTCTGATGCGCTGTATTTAGGATTAGAGGAAACGATCAAACGTTACCTCACCTGTTTGAAGTAGTACAACTTTCGGCAAAGACAGAAACCTATAATTAGTAAGCACAAGTTATTTCAGAAAAAAGGGCTTTCGTTAAGAAAGCCCTTTTTATTACCTTCATATCATAAGGCTAGCATGTTGATTTGCTCCGATTAATGAATGCCCTTAAAGATTCGATTCCAACGAATTTTCGAGAGTCCTGTGCCAATATCGTCCCAGCTCATCCAGGTAAATAAAGCCTTTCCAACAATATGGTCCTCGGGAACAAATCCCCAACCTCTTGAATCAAGGGAATTATGGCGATTGTCACCCATCATCCAAAAGTAATCCATTTTAAATGTATAGTGATCTGCTTTGACATCATTGATATAGATTCCATCCGCGCGCTTTTCAAGTTTATTGTTCTCATACACGCGGATAGCTCTTTCATAAATTGGTAAAGTCTGCTCATTTAAAGCAACTGACCAACCTTTTTTCGGAATTAAAATCGGTCCAAAATTATCAAAATTCCATTTGTATTGTGGATCGTACGGATAAGCACCTTCACCAACTGGGCTCCTTCTTATCTCTTTGACATTCGACCAGGATTTCACAATGGCCAGCTCATCTTGAGTCATGAACAACTGATATACACCAGGCTGCTGATCGCCACCTATTGCTTCAATTCTCAACTCCTTTAGCCTTTCCATATCTAATGGTGTACCATCCGTTAATACCAGATAATCCAATTGACTTTCAGGAGGATCAAATCCCGGTTGATCATTCACAAAAAGTTTGGCATCTTTCATGGAAATCTTATCCCCTGGCAATCCCACACAACGTTTAATATAGTTCTCACGCTTATCAATCGGCCTTGCCTGAATCGTAAACTGCGAATTCACGGTCTGCCAGCCATACGCTCGAACAAGATCATAATAACTTGCATTTTGGTTTTCGAGCGCGACAGTGTCACCAGCGGGAAAATTAAAGACGACCACATCATTGCGCTCAATCTTCTGAAATCCAGGCAGACGTTTATAAGGAAGTTCAATCAATTCTGAATATGCTTTCCCTCCTGTAATGGGCATGGTATGATGCGCAAAAGGAAAAGCAATCGGCGTATTAGGAATACGTGGCCCATAATTTAACTTGCTGACAAATAGGAAATCGCCAACCAACAAGGTACGTTCCATAGATCCTGTTGGAATCATATAAGCTTCGATCAGAAAACCACGAATAAGCGATGCTGCGACAGTGGCAAATACAATAGCGTCAGCCCATTCGCGTACCATGGACTTTTTGTATGGATATTTAATTTTATACTCTTTATACGATTCAAGGGCTATTTCGGCACGTTTCTCCTCGGTCAGTTCAATACCTTCCTGCGTAGCTGCCTTTAAATTTTTTGCATATAAACCATTCAAAAAACGCACATTATTATCCTTTGCCCACATGGGCAGCACAATAAAAGGCACTAAAACTGCAGCCGCATTTTCCCAAAAACGACGCTTCCCAAAACAATGAATAAAATCAAGATAAAGATTATAGAAAATAAAGACATTGACAATTGGAACAAGCAATAATATTACCCACCATAGCGGTTTCCCCATCAATTTTGCCTGAATATACTGGCTGTAAAAAGGAACGATCGCTTCCCAGCCTTTTCTGCCAGCTTTAACATACAATTGCCACAACCCATATCCCGATATTGCTGTTAAAACCGCAAATATAATTAAGCCCATAAACTACTAATTAGTACTATTTATTAAAATCAAAAATCTCTGTAACTTGATAAAAGCCTTTTTTACCATTCAACCATTCCGCGGCAACAACAGCACCCAAAGCAAAGCCATCGCGGCTATGTGCAGTATGCTTAAATTCTATCTGGTCAACCTCCGAACTATAAAGTACCGTATGTGTTCCCGGAACCTCTTCAATGCGATGACTTTCAATCAATAGCTCTTGGGGCTTTGGAATAATTTCATCTTGCTCGCCAACAACAGTATTCACCCAGTTGGTCTTCACATCACTATTGTCCAATATCCCTTCAGCAATGGTAATTGCCGTACCGCTCGGCGCATCCAGTTTGTGAATATGGTGAATCTCCTCGACTTGAACATCATATTGCTTGTAGGGTTGTAATGCCTTTGCCAACATGCGATTGATATGAAAAAAAACGTTCACACCGATAGAAAAGTTAGACCCATACAAAATCGAACCTCCAAACGCCAGACACTTCGCCTTAACATCTTCCAATTGATCATACCAGCCCGTTGTCCCTACCACAATAGGTACTCCTGCTTCCAGACAAAGATTCATATTATCCAATGCTGCAGAAGGCACACTAAAGTCTATCGCGACATCAGCTCCTCTCATGTCATCAGCAGTCAGGTTAGGACGATTATGTTCATCCACAACTAAAAAAATTTGATGGCCTCTTTTCAGTGCGTATCTTTCGATAATCTGCCCCATTTTGCCATATCCCAAGAGAATGATGTTCATATATTCAGAAAAAAGTATAGTTTATTTTTAAAATTAAAAAATTTCAATGAAATACCCCTATTTAAAAACCATAATCCCTGATCTTAGAGACCCTGTAAAACTAATATTACTGAAATTCAAAGTATACCATCCGTCATCAACAGTCATTTTAGATCGAAATATGAGGTCGAAGAAATCAGATTTTAATTGAATTTCATGGTCAATTTAAGTCCAACAGTGGGTTTAAACGAATAAGTTCCCGACGCGAGACTGGCATCCATTAGAGTCGGTCCAATTAAGAAAGCAGTCTTTTTAGGCTTATCATCACCAATGCTCCAACGATATTTAAGCATCGAGTCGATATAGGCTTCGGCAACGTTAAGGCCATACACACCCAAAGTAAGAAGCACCATGAGATCGCGATCTCGCCGCGCATTATCTTTTGCACGAATGATAGACTGCTCGGAAACGTTGAGATAATATGGGTCTATTGGCCTTCCAAGAGCCTTATCTTGCAACACCCCCAACAATTCTTTATAATAGCGGTTATTAAAATCAAAAACAAGCACCGTTGTCAATAGCCCCCCATAAATTGCAGGGACCTTTATCCACCAAACGCCTCCATTTGTATATTGCCCCCATCCAGGAAGAATCAAAGAACGTTTCCAGGCTTGCTTATTTTTTGCTTCAATCGCCAAGCGGGTCGAATCTTTGAACACCACCTTCTCCTTTGCCTTAGCTTCCTCTTTCTCCCGCTTTTTACGTTCTTTCCTAGATTCCTTCTTTACAGTATCCTGTACCGCTTTTTGCTTTATGCTATCTATTTTTACAGGTGTTACCTGTTTCTTCGCAATGGAATCCACCGTCTGACCATGCACTATCGACAGCACAAACACGGCAACGATCAAGCTTATTAATTTGGCCATATTACCAATCTAATAATTCTAGAATGCGACTTAAATCATCTTCTGATTCAAAAGGAATTTCGATGGCACCTTTCCCTTTGGTACTCTTGAGATTCAATTTGACACGCGAAGAAAATTTAGATGCCAGGTCATCTTCAATTTTCTGCAGTTGAAAAGACATCGGAGCCTTATCCTTTGCCGCCTTTTTCTTACCACCTTTTTGTAGTTCACGTACCAGTTCTTCGGCTTTGCGAACAGACAAACCTTGATCAATAATCAACTTAAAGATATACAGCTGCTTATCAACTTCAGGAATATTAATCAATGCGCGAGCATGTCCCATGGTCAAAGCACCATCCCGTATTGCCGCTTGAATGACAGGCGGAAGTTTCAATAAACGTAGATAATTTGTAACAGTAGAACGGTTTTTGCTCACACGCTCTCCCAGCTCTTCCTGCTTTAAATTACACTCCTCTATCATACGCTGAAAACTCAAGGCGACTTCAATCGCATTTAAGTTCTCCCGCTGGATATTTTCAATCAAAGCCATTTCCAGCATCTGCTGGTCATTAGCTGTACGGATATATGCTGGAATTTCGGTAATGCCAGCCAAACGAGACGCACGGAGACGACGCTCGCCAGAAATCAATTGATAATTACCATCCGAAATTTTACGTACGGTGATGGGTTGAATTAAACCCTGTAGACGAATAGATTCCGACAGTTCCTGTAAGGCAACCGGGTCAAATTCTGTTCTCGGTTGAAAAGGATTGACAGCTATTTCCTCTACACGGACATGGCTAATACTGCCATTCTCTTTCGTTGTCTTTACAGCAGTGGGTGTTACTTGAGGAGCCTCTTCCACTTGCTGATTACTTTTAGCAGGAACTTCTACACTATCGTTTAATAGCGCACCTAAACCTCTTCCCAGTCCTGTTTTACGCTGATGTGCTGCCATATTATGCGGTTACTGTTTTATTCATTTCACTAAGATGCCCGTTTTTCTGTAAGATCTCACGCGCCAAATTCAAATAATTGATTGCCCCTTTACATGACGCATCATGCATGATGACAGAAATTCCAAAACTTGGAGCTTCGCTCAAACGGGTATTCCGCTGAATAATCGTATCAAAAACCAAATCCGTGAAATGTGTTTTTACTTCCTCGACCACCTGATTCGATAGCCGCAAACGGACATCGTACATGGTTAACAAAATGCCTTCAATCTCCAAGCTCGTATTTAAACGATTTTGAACGATCTTAATCGTGTTTAATAATTTACCAAGACCCTCTAAAGCAAAGTATTCGCATTGCACAGGAATGATGACAGAGTCCGAAGCAGACAGTGCATTGATTGTAATTAAGCCCAAAGAAGGCGAACAGTCAATGATAATAAAATCATAATCGTGTTTCACCTGATCCAAGATTTTTTTCATCTTGTACTCCCTTTCATGCATATTGATCATCTCAATTTCTGCCCCAACCAAATCGATATGAGCAGGCAAAAGGTCTAAATTTGGCGTTTCTGTCGATTGGATAGCCTCACGGGGATCCAAATCATTTACCAAACATTCATATACACTTGCGGTGATTGTACGAGGGTCAAAGCCAATCCCAGAAGTAGAGTTTGCTTGAGGATCTGCATCCACTAACAATGTTTTATATTCTAAAACCGCCAAACTTGCCGCCAAATTAATTGACGTCGTGGTTTTTCCGACCCCACCCTTTTGATTTGCAATTGCAATTACTTTTCCCATCTGAATGAAAATCTTTCTTAATTAAAATGTCATTTTATCCCACATTTCACTTTTTTGAAGATCAATTTGCCAAAATCTCTATCCGCAACTCAAATTAACAGAACAAGTTCAGCATATTTCGTACTTTTGACGAAGCAAAAGCACATATCCTCAGGATGCTAAGATACAAAAAATCGAGATATGTATTCACTTTGAAATTGCGCTTTTTATAAGTACCAACAACACAATGATTTTAATAATATCCGGAACAAACCGCCCCAATAGCAAGACGTTAAAAATAGCAAAGTGCTACAAGCAAATACTTGATCGTAAGTCAATTGAAAGTGACATTTTTTCTTTGGAAGATCTACCAGCAAACATTTTAGAGACAGATCTTTATGGCAAAAGAAGCGCAGCATTCGAACCTATCCAAGAAAAGGTCAGTAAAGCTGAACTGTTTATCTTCATCGCCCCAGAATACAACGGAAGTATACCCGGAGCACTCAAGCTTTTTATCGACTGCTGCACATTTCCGATCAGCTTTTATCACAAGAAAGTTGCATTGGTCGGACTATCTTCTGGACGCTATGGCAACCTTCGTGGGATCGATCACCTCACTGGGATATGCCACTATTTAAGAATGCATGTGCTTCCCCTCAAGATTTTTATCCCCGGGGTTCAGAACGAATTGAATGATGACGGAGAATTATTCAAGGAAGATACACTGCAATTCATCAATGAGCAGATTGATGAAATGATCCGATTTTAATAACGGCTACCAAAAAAGAGGCCTTCAGTGATACTGAAGGCCTCTCTCAAATGTATAGGCACTATGCGAATAGCGGCTAAGCTAATACCCAAAAATCTCTTTTAGATTTAGCTTTTTAACTTCCCCTAATTTGGCGAGATCAGCTGGTTTAAGACTGTCTTCTTTCGCTACGACACAATAAACATAGGGCTTTTGGCTCATTTCCTTCTTATGAAAAGCATGCAGATTTTCATACGTCAATTTCGGTGCCTCTTCGTAAACAACTTTACGAATATCGGTTGCATTCCCCAGACGTTGTGCTGCCAAATAACTCCCTAAGATAGAAGCATTCAACACACGCTCACTGGCAATTGACTTTTCTAGACTAACTTTCGCGATATCCAGTCCTTTAGCACTTTCAGGCAATACATCCAACAACTCGTTCATGCCTTTAATCGCATCGTTAAACTTATCTGCCTGTGTGCCAACGTAAGCCCCTACCGTATAGCGATTGCCTTTTTTATACGGTTGTCCATAATAAGCGTAGGTGGAATATGCCAACGCTTTTGACTCACGGATAGTCTGAAAAACAATACTTCCCATGCCGCCGCCAAAATAATTATTAAACAACGAAACAGTAGGCGTCAGGGCACTGTCGTAAATTTCTGAACTTCTATACCAAAACACCTCAGCCTGTTTCATATCAAAATCAGCAAAAAGCACCTGATTCTTGGTTGTTGGCAACTCTTCAAACACAACTGCCTTTTTTGCCACTGTGTATGTTCCGGCACTTTGTTTTAAAGGCTTCGCTTTCGCTACAAATTCCGTAGCCGATAATGGACCAAAATAAAGCATCGTGTGCTTCATATTCGCCAAATCATGCAATACCTTTACCAGATCCTCCGCTTTTAAAGCGTCCAATTCAGCATCTGTAAAGACATTATTAAATGGATTTTTAGCGCCGTATTTAGCATAGGATTTTAAACCTTCCATGATTGCAGTCTTGCTTTCTTTGGCATTTGCTCGTGCCTTTTTTACACGGGAAATATACATTTTGAAAGCCTCCTCATCAACAATACAATTGCGCAACAAGTCTTGAATCAAGTTCAGTGTTGGTGTAAAGTTTGAATTTAAGCCCGAAATCGACACCATGGTTTCCTCATTACCTGCGGATACAGAGAAATCAGATGCCAATTGATAAAAATCTTTGCTGAACTGCTCACTTGACTTATCCTTTGTACCCAAAAATTCAAGATACCCCGCAGCTAAAGACAGTAACTTATTGCTCCATTTTCCGCCGTCAAAACGATAAGACAGTGAAAACAGCTCATTATCTGAGTTCTTTACGGCAAGCACGGGCAGTCCATTTGCAGTAGCTTTTTGAATAGCTTTGTCGTAATTTACCCATACCGGCTGGATTTTATCCTCGGGCATCGCTTCAACCCGCTTTAAGAAATCAGACTGGTCGTCGCGATTGACCGTTACAGGCGTAATCTCTGGTTTAACAACCTTAACCACACTATTGTCCACTCCCTTACGTTTATAAACGACAACATAATTATTGTCGTTCAGGTATTTGTTTGCAAAGTCCACCACATCTTGCTTGGTAATCTTATTCAACTCATCCGAATACCCCACAACAGCTGCCCAATCTTGACCAGAAGTAAAGGCATCCATCAATGATTCAGCACGGTCGCCATAGCTTTCGTTCTGTTTAATTTCATCTTTCTTTGCATTATTGACAATTGCCGTTATCAGATCATCCGAGAAATCACCTTTTCTCAATTTCGCCAATTCTTGCAACAGCAACTGCTTTACCTCTTCCAAGCGCTGTCCCTGACCTGGATTACCCTGTAGTAGCAGCAAGGAATAATCTTTTAATACGTAAGGAAAAGCACCGGCACCTAACAATTTTTGGTTCTTCACCAAATCCAGATCAATCAGACCCGCAGATCCGTTCGTTAAGATCTGACTCATCAAATTGAGCATGCGGGCATCCTTCGTTGCAGCACCTGGAAAACGGAATCCCATCAGCATAAACTCTGCATCCGGACCTTTGACCTCACGGACAACAGGTGTCAAAATCGGCTTTTCAGCATCAAAAGTGTAAGCAGGAATCTCTTTGGGCTGCATAAAAGCAAAGCTCTTATCCACTTTTTTAACGACCTCAGTGGGATCAAAATCACCCGACATAATGACCCCCATATTATTAGGGACATAATATGTATCAAAATACTCACGAATGGCCTTCAACGACGGATTTTTAAGATGCTCTACCGTCCCAATAGTGGTCTGTTTTCCATAATTATTATCAGGAAAAACAGCCGAAAACATCGATTCCACGGCCTTACGATTATCTTTATCCAGACTTATATTTTTCTCTTCATAAACAGCTTCAAGTTCGGTATGAAACAAGCGCAATACGGGATTTCTAAACCGTTCAGCTTGTACAGCGAGATACTTATCCAATACATTGCTAGGGATTTGTTCCTGATAAACAGTCTGTTCAAATGAAGTGAAAGCATTCGTTCCTTCTGCTCCCATGGACGCCATCAATTTATCGTACTCATTTGCTATCGCATATTTGGCAGCTTCTCCAGATACTTTATCGATCTCCCTATAAATCGCTTTCCGCTCAGCTTCGTCGGTCGTGCTATTGTATTTCTCATACAGCGCATCGATCTGATCCAATAGCGGTTTTTCCTTAGCCCAGTCTTTAGATCCAAATTTATCCGTTCCCTTGAATAGCATATGCTCCAGGTAATGCGCTAAACCCGTATGCTCTTTCGGATCGGTTTTACTACCTGCCTTTGTCGCAATGTAGGTTTGGATACGCGGTTCCTTTTTTGTGGGGCTCAATATCACCGTTAAGCCATTTTTTAACTTATAGAACCGAGAGTGAGTGGGGTCATTGGTTACGTACTTGTAGGTGTATCCCCCTTCAGATGCTTCTTTCCAATCGAATTTTGCACTTTGGGCAAACAAGGCAACCCCTGCTGTTGTTAGCACAAACGTAACAGCAGTTATTCTAAATAGGTTTCTAATCATATTTCCTTTTTCTTTTCAGCTCAAACTTAGATAAATTGCTTTTTATATGCAATACGATGAAACATATAACAGAAGATTATTTACCATTTTGATACTGTGAAAGTTAAGCGAGCCGATAATGCTTACTGCTCACGTAAGATACCTTGCTTAAAAATGGTATTTTTTAACCCATTTGTTCCCCAACGGTATAAATGGCTCTTGTTACAATGATATATCATGCTTACTTTTGCAAAAAATTAAAAAAACGCTAACGTTTTATTTCATGAAATCAAGAATGCTTGCTTTTGTGACCTTGGCCCTGCTCTCCTTTCGTACCATAGCCCAGGTTACACCCCGAACAGAAAATTCAACAGACACTTTACAAAGCCTTATCCCAGCCAAGAAAAGACTGATATTTCAACTTGAACATGAAAGTGGTGGCGAACTTAAATTTAATGAACGTTCCAAAGAAACACTAGCCGACTCCTACTATAACGGCTTAAATTTCAGAGTAGGCTTTCAGACCCAGTTTCAAGATTCGATAAAAAGCATTTACAATGAACTGTACAACTATCCGATCTACGGTATTGGTATCTATAGCAGCACCTTTGGACAGGAACATCTGGGCCAACCTTTTGCAGCATACGGCTTTGTGGCTATTCCCATTCGACCAAAAGTAAATTCGAGATGGAATTTCAATTATCGGATTGCCCTCGGTCTCTCCGGCAGATTCAACCCCTATAACGAAGAAGACAACCCTTTCAACCTCCTTATCGGCAGCAAAAACAACGTTTTTATTGATTTCGGAATCCAGGCCAACTATCGGTTAAACAAACATTTTCAGGTCGGTGCTGGCGCGGCATTTCACCACTTTAGCAATGGAGCACTGGCATTACCCAATACAGGGATAAATCTCGTCCCTTTGAGCTTATCCGTTTCGTATACACCAACAGACAAGCCATTTGATTATAGAAAAACGCGTATTCCCCCGATGGAGAAAACCGAAGAACTGCACTTCAATTATGCTTTTGGTTTCAAGCAGATCGACCGGGAGCATGATAGCCAATATTTTAAATCGATGTTGGGAGCATACTATAGCAGACATTTGGGCTACAAATGGCGGCTCGGCGCTGGAGTTGATGCATTCTATTCAGCCAGCGGGAATGATGAAAGAGTGGCGGGCGACAAAGCCGGCAAATTTTCAGCCTTATTTTCTTACGGGCCAGCGGTCTACATAGATCATGTCCTAAATTCGAGATTGTACATCAACGGAAATGTGGGGACCTACCTGCATCGCAACAAATTCAATGGCGAGAGCATGCCCATATACCTTAGAGTAGGTGTACGCTATAAAGTCTACAAAGATTTCTTTGCTGGCGTTTCTATTAAAGCCCACGGAGGTAAAGCAGACTTTATTGAATGGACGACAGGCTACGGCATTAAGCTAGGTAAAAAGAAGACCTAAAAATAAAATAACCACAGGAGATTCCCTAAGTAGACTAACTACCTTAAAGAGAATTTCGAAACTTTATAAGCAATTCAATGCATAAAAAAAAGCGTTCATGATGAACGCTTTTTTATTGTGGGGATTACTGGGTTCGAACCAGTGACCCCTACCTTGTCGAGGTAGTGCTCTAAACCAGCTGAGCTAAACCCCCTAACGAAAAAAAAGCACCAGTCAATGATGCTTTGTGGAGGCTACAGGATTCGAACCTGTGACCCTCTGCTTGTAAGGCAGATGCTCTGAACCAGCTGAGCTAAGCCTCCGTTTTGGATTGGTGGAGAATACTGGATTCGAACCAGTGACCCTCTGCTTGTAAGGCAGATGCTCTGAACCAGCTGAGCTAATTCTCCGACTTTGTATGGTGGAGGCTACAGGATTCGAACCTGTGACCCTCTGCTTGTAAGGCAGATGCTCTGAACCAGCTGAGCTAAGCCTCCATACTTTTTTAAAGAACGCCGTTCCCTAATTGCGTGTGCAAATATAGCTTAAAAATTCTATTCTCAAAATTATTTTATAAGAATTTATGCCTTAACGATCACAACAAGCTAAGAAACACCGAAATAATTTTTAGTCATAGAACTTCCACGAAATTCCAAACCTAAAGTTGGCGGTATTCATCGGATAGCGGCGCACCGTGTAGTATCCGTGTGGATAGAAGTTCTGGTTTAAAAAATTATAGCTCAAAAACATGTTTACCCGTTGTATGTTTGCTGTAATCCACAAATCCATAATTGGATAAGTCGAAAACTCGATTTGCTTATATGCATTGTAAAATTGCCCAGTACCAACCGAATAATTTGGATTTGCATAAGGTGTATTAAACTTCGCATCCAACCCAATACTGTAATCAATCACTTTATAGAAAAGATTGCTGTAGTACAAACTATGCCAAGTATACAATTCGGGAACCGCCAATACGTCTTGTTGATCTGTCTTTTGATAGACAACCAGGTTGTCTAAAGTAAAATGGTTCAATTTAAATTTTTGTCCGACCGTTACCTTCAATAAATTGGCCTTATCCAATTGGGTCGGAACAATCCATTTGTCATTTTTAGGATCGTCCTGCGGATTTGGCCGCTCTGCGAAATACGTATAATTATTCATCAGGAAATATTCGACCTTACCATGAAAACCAAGCATCGGATTAGCATATTGAAAACCGAGATTCTGAATTTTAGTATTTTTAAGATCCAAATCATTCCATTTTGCATACGTATAATTTAAATTCTCAAAAACCATCTCAGGGGATTTATTCTGTGAATACGCAGAAAGCGTCACCTTTCCGATTTTATCGCCCATCGCGATATCCGCTTTGGCATCATATAGAAAATCACCAAAATTGTGACCGAATACGATCTGATTGGCTTTCAAACTAAAATCAAGACGGTCGGAAAACTGATAGCCCAATTCGCCCTTTACGATGCCATTTTGGTAAAAGCGATCAAACGTGGTGCTATCCGGCAATTTATTAATTGCCTGCGGATAAGCCGCGCGGTTGTTATAATAGCGATTGGAATCGAGCTGGTTTTGCTCCACCCAGTTCATATCGTGTTGAAACGCCAGGTTTAATTTTGCCTCATTCTTAAATACGGACTTCCCGCGGAGGAAAAAGTTGTATTCAAACTCATTCGAAACATTCGTAATCAGGGTCTTATCATTATTTAACGCCAATGCTCTGTTGTTATAAGGCAACACTGCATACTGATCATCCGTATTCTTGAAGAAATTATAGGTTTGTCTTCTAATACGCGTATTGTGCGCCATGCTATTGGTAGGCCGAATCTCCATGGTGGGCTTACCTTTATCGATGGTATCCAATCGCCCCACATAAAGCGACTGTCTCAGAAAAAATGATTTATCCCACCATCTGGATCGAGGAATCACATTCTTGTCAGAATTGCCAAATTTAGGGTTAAAACGATTTGGAGCCTGTCTGTTTTCAGGTGCAAACGGGCGATCTTCGGTAATAGAACCGTTTTCCATGGCATCCAACCGGTTAAACACCGCATTGATCAACAGGTTATACCGATTATTTTTTGATTCGTACCACGAGGCAATCGAAGCCTTTAAATCGGAGTAATTCTGATTCAGGTAATAACCATCCGTTTTAGTTGAATGGAAATCCACATTCATATTCCATTGGGAATTGATATTTTGCGCTACCCGAGCCCTAAAGACCTGATCATTAAAGAAGAAACCCACCGCCGACAACTCAGAGTATCTGGCCCGAGCCCTAAAATATTGAACCGAATCAGGATTTAGCAAATAGCGCTCCAATGCGGTAAAACCCGACTGAAATCCAATGGTTTTTTTAGGCTGAAACAGCAGGTCGCGCGTAGCCAGACCATAAGAACCAAGGTTCACACTGGGATTCCAGGGTAAATTTTGCGGGTTATAATATTGGTAATTATGATGTGAAGTGTCAATCTGTCGTGTATAGGTACCTTTTTTTAGCATATCCAATGTTGCATATCGGATATACTTGGCCGATAGGATAACAGAATCCTTCTTTCCGTCCTCCTTGGCCCGCGCCGAATCCAATGCACTGCTCCAATCCTCTTTGCTCTGCGCAATGACATCCATGGAATAAATAAATAAAAAACACCATGCGGCAAGAATGCGTACAAACAACTTCATCTAAAATTATATAAAAACCAAAAAAGCTAAATTCACCGGAATGAACAAATTACCTTCAATACCCACCATTCCAACACCGTTACCTTGAAAAGATGACATATAAAAATGCAATTTATTGCAAAGCTATTAATTCTTTCAAAATTAATGTCATTTTAGGTTCTGCTTTCTCCGCAACTGCAACAATTTCCTGCAGGGATACAGGTTTAAGCTGTTCATGAAAGCCTTCATCCGTAACAACTGAAATGGCAAATACCGGCAGCCCCATATGATTGGCAACAATAACTTCCGGAACCGTACTCATACCGACCACATCCCCACCGATCAAACGCATATAGCGATACTCCGCTTTGGTTTCCAAATTGGGACCCGCAGAAGAAACATAAACAACTTTACGTGCAGTAATCATATGCTGGCTCGCAATTTCAAGTGCCTGTGCGATCATTTCTTGGTTATACGGCTCACTCATATCCGGGAATCGTGGGCCAAACTCAGCCAGATTTTGTCCGCGAAGTGGGTTGTCGGGCAATAAATTGATGTGATCTTCAATAATGCCAAGGTCACCTTTTTTTACTTCAGGATTTAGCGAACCGGCAGCATTGGAAACAAACAATTTTTTTATCCCCAACACCTTCATGATACGGATCGGAAATGTAATCTGCTGCATATCGTAACCTTCATAGTAATGCAGCCTCCCTTGCATGGCGACCACATTACGGCCACTCAGCTTGCCAAAAATAAGCTTACCAGAATGAAATTCAACAGTTGAAATAGGGAAATTAGGAATATTGGAATACATCAGCTGATACTCGACTTCAATCTCATCAACCAACTTACCTAATCCAGTACCTAGGATGATACCGAACTCTGGAGTAAAATCTCCAATTTTTCTACGGATAAATTCCGTAGTCTCATTTATGCTATGATACATACGTACAGAAAAACTAAGTATATCAAACTTAACTTAATTTTTCTGTACGTACAAATCAAATCAATACTTGTATTTACATCTTCTCACCAATGGAGAAACTTTTTATAGCCAAAATGTGTTAGTTGTGGGACAATGCTTTTTCGCTAGCTTTACCCGGCGTACTGATCAAAAGCATCACAAATGTGATGAAGCCATTAATGATAATCAGATCCAATCCGATAACATAAGGCGTATACACCTCGATAACATAGGTCTTAAGCAGAAATAATACTGTTGGCGAAAGGATACAGATGTAAGGTACCGCCTTATCCCGCACCGCATATTTTGTAAAAATCCCAAAAACAAATAAACCCAATAAAGGTCCATACGTATAGCTCGCCGCGGTAAAAATTGCATTGACGACCGAATCATCATTGATGAGCTTAAAGACCAGAATAACCAATAACATCACAATAGAAAAGCCAAAATGCACATAGTTACGCTGTTTGATCAAAGCTGGATCATTGGGGTTTTCCTTTTTATTGAAGTTCAAAAAGTCTACACAGAAAGAAGTCGTTAAGGCCGTTAGCGCACTATCCGTCGTTGCAAAAGTAGCAGCCGTTAACCCCATCATAAAGATGATAGCAGGAACGAGAGCCAAATGATTCAATGCAATTTCTGGATACAAATAATCACGCGTGGCCAACTGGGTGACATCAATACCGTTTTTAGCCGCATAGATATACAATAAAGCACCTACAGCCAAAAAGAAAATATTAATGACCACAAAAACGCTTGTAAAAGTGATCATATTCTTTTGCGCCTCTTTAATGGTCCCCATCGATAAGTTCTTTTGCATCAAATCCTGATCGAGCCCTGTCATCGCAATGGTCACAAAAATTCCTCCCAAGAATTGTTTCCAAAAATTTGCTTTACTGCCCACAAAATCATCCCAGAAAAAGATTTTGGAGTAGCTACTTTCTTTCACGGCCTCAAAAGTGTCTACAATACCAAAATCTAATCCTTTTGCCATAAAATAAATGGAAAGAATAACAGCAGTCACTAAGAAGGTAGTCTGTAGGGTATCTGTTACGATAATCGTCTTTAAACCGCCCTTATTGGTATACATCCAGATTAACACCAAACATATAACGACCGTAATCGCGAAAGGCACATTCCAGGCATCAAAAATAAAATGCTGTAATACGATGGCGACCAAATAAAGACGAAATGCAGAACCTATCGTTCGGGAAACCAAAAAGATAGCAGCACCTGTTTTATAAGTGGTGTACCCAAAACGCTCTTCCAAATACGTATAGATAGACGTCAGATTCATTCGATAGTAGAGCGGAAGCAATACATAGGCAATAATGACAAACCCCACTGCATTGCCAAGAACGAATTGGAAATAGCTGAATTCCGAAGCACCGACGGCACCGGGAACTGAAATAAAGGTTACGCCGGAGAGCGCGGTACCGATCATCCCAAAGGCAACCATATACCATTTAGAATTACGGTTTGCGACAAAAAAAGTAGAGTTATCAGAAGCTCCCTTTGAGGTAAAGTGCGCAACTGCGAGCAAAACCGCAAAATAGATTATTATAAAAGATAATAATATTACTGGTGACATAGTTTGTTTTTAAAATAGGTGATTAGTAGTTGGTTTTAGTCAATGCGCCGCCTGATAGGATTCTATCGCTTGTCTCACATTCCCGAACTGCTCAAGCAAAGCCGCAGCCTCATCCTCGGGCGCTCCTGTTTGATCCATAATGATACGCACACCACGACCTACCAGCTTATGATTTGACAATTGCATATCGACCATCTTATTTCCTTTTACCCGACCCAATTGGATCATCACTGCGGTGCTGAACATATTTAATACCAGCTTCTGTGCAGTACCCGATTTCATTCGGGTAGATCCAGTGACAAACTCAGGCCCCACAATTACTTCGACAGGATATTGCGCTATCTGCGCAATTGGAGAACCACCATTGCAGACGATACATCCTGTCACAAGTCCTTTTTCATTTGCGGTTTGCAATCCACCAATCACATAAGGAGTCGTGCCAGAAGCCGCAATACCCACCACAACATCGTTCTCATCGATATCATAGGCTTCCATATCCTTCCAAGCCTGCTCCAGATCATCTTCTGCAAATTCAACCGCTTTCCGAATTGCGGTATCGCCACCGGCGATCAAGCCGATGATCCATTCAAATGGCACACCGTAAGTTGGAGGTAATTCAGATGCATCTAACACGCCTAAACGGCCACTCGTACCAGCGCCGATATAAAAAGTTCGACCACCAGCCTTCATTTTCTCCACAGTGACCTTAACCAATGCTTCAATCTGAGGGATAGCCTGCTCTACAGCAAGTGGTACAGATTTATCCTCATTATTGATATTAGTCAATAATTCGTGCACAGACATCTTGTCCAAATCCTGATAATTCGAATCTTTCTCCGTTGTATTTACCATTATTAGTATGTATTGTATTTCTTTATTTCAATAATTCGGGTACATCCACAAGTTGATACCCTTTTCCCTTTAATATGCGAATGATATCATCCAAATGATGATACAGTTTATCTTTACGCCGATCATCCGTGCCCATATGAATCAATAGCATAAACCCGTTAAGCCCAAATCGTGCCTCGTAGGACCACAGATTGTGGAGAATCACTTCCGATGATAAATAACGAGTCCCCATTTCAGGATACGTATAATCGGCCGCTGTCCGTATTCCGGGTGTATAATTAACCGAAGATAGCCCCATCGCTTTTGCCCAGTTGACCGTTTCACTCGTATACCATTCATACGAAGGAATATAATAAGCCAGATTCCGGCTATCAATACCTGCACTTTGCAATGCATTCAGATTGGCTTTCAGATCACTCACAAAAGAGTCACGTGCAACCAATAACACATCTCGACTTCCCCAGTCGCTGACCAAAAGATGTTTATCCGAATGCCCCGAAACAAAGTGACCATCCCTTAACATCCGACGCACATATGGTTTAAAGGTCGGATTTCTGAGATAATCACCTGTCAGAAAAAAAGAGCCTTTAACGCCATTATGTTTTAGACTCGTCAATATCTCAGCTGTACCTTCAGATAAATCATGACCAGTAAACATCAGAGCCACCTGCCGCTTTGTCGAGTCGCCCCGGACAATAGCACCAAAAATATCTCGTGTTACTTTTTTCCGGTCGGCTCCTCCATGGCCTTATCCTCTTTTGAAGCCAACAGATAAATCAACGAAGCGGTACCATCCATTGTCGGCTCATTCGTACTATAATCTCCGTAGTCGTCATGATAGACCGCCAAATCACTTTGAAACTCCGCATAATGATCGGGATTATTCAACTTGATACCGATCAAATTGCGATAAGTAGACGCCATAATAGGGCCATCAACCAAACCTCCGTCGATCGGGTGCTTTCCCAGAAACGTAAACGCCGAATGCGGATCCACAGGTGTATCGCCCCAAGATGGAAGACCATAAACCATGCTTGTTCCCCAGGGATTCGTACCAAACAACCAGTCAAAATTAGCCTGAGCGAGCTCATCGAATTGTGCATCTCCTGTCAGTTCCTTATACCACAAACATTGGATGGCAAAAGATACAGTCAAATTATTGCTACACCAGATAAAGGGGACTCCCCGATAAAAGGCATTTAACTCTGCCCTGCGATTAACCTCCTCAATCCCTTGCTTATAGTAAGATACAATCTCCTCGCGATCTTGTCCTTTTAATCCTTTTGCCAGCTCATAATGCCCAAGGTTGATAAACGGATACCACTGATAGTGAGCGGCAGTATCGGTAATCATCCAAGGTGTCACCTTTTCCTGTCTGGCATATTGTAAACCCTCTCGGGCAAATTTCTTTTTCTTTGTCGCTGAAAAACCCATTGCAGCAGCCAACTGCATATCATCCACCCAATTGTCCTCTGCATAGATATAGGGCGATTTCACAGAAACCGTCTGTGTCACGCCGGGCTTAATAGTGGCATAGGCATAGGCGGACGCTGATTTCTTGGCCAGCAATCTGGCATACTTCCGATCTTCCTTATCAAACAACGAAGCCCCGAGGCGAAAAGCACTGCTAAATTTACCCGCAGTGGAGCTTGTCCCCGTCGTATTATTCATAAACTTACCGCGTTGCTGCGGCTCACCATCGATAAAATACACCGGCCTTTCAAATCCACGTCCATAATACGGATCTTCCTTGGGCATCCGCATACTGGCATGATCCCGGTCGTCTCCAATCTGATTGTACATTTCGTTAGCCTTGGGATGCATCTTCAACAACCAATCCAACCCCCATTTTGCTTCATCCAGGACATCTGCCCGGCCATTTTTACCATCAAGCCCATTCGCCAGCTTCCGATCACCAAACACTCTTGGAAAATCACGATAGGCAGCAAGCAAGTGAAATGTTGCATTTGCCGAAGTTGTCGCATATTGCAAATAATCAGAAGCATCGTGCCAACCACCACCAGCATCGATACGCGAACTATCTTGAATTCCCACCTTTTCGGCGTAAAGCGTAAAACCATCGTGTGTATGGCAACTATCTTGCAGAAAGGGATTGAACAATGTCCGTTGTTGCCGCATATATCGCAATACAAAATCTGCGGCCCCTTTATGGACGTCCCGTGCAATTCGGAATGTTGCTGATTTTACATCGTCAGCCTGAACAAAGAAGCGTCCTGTATCTTGTACGGCAGAAAAATCAAAACGAAAGCTTTGAATAAAAGGACCGTAAGACCCATAATCTTTTCCAACAGGATGCACATACACGGTTTTACCTGTTTTTGCGTTTTTAATCTCAAAAGAACGAAGCTGCCTGATTGATTTCCCACCCCATACTGCAACCTTCTTACTTGCTGGAGTATAACCCAATTGGTTTATTCTAATCCAAGCATTTTGCTGTGCTTTCGCAAAGTTACAAACAAAACATGCAAAAACAAGCATAAAAGCTTGACGTAAATTTAAGAAGTTTAGACATTTTTTTATCATATCAAGGCATTTATTTTCAAAAAAGATGTTTTTGTCAAATTGTTTAAAATGCTAATGACACTATTTTACCATCCATTGTACTCGCAATCACCCCTTTTTGACCAAGTATTGCAACCGGATTAAGCATTCCATTCGATATTTTATATTGCCACACAACATCGCCTGTTTTTGCGTTTACTGCAGAAAGTAATCCCGAATGACTCGGCACAAACACCAATCTGCCGTTTGTTTTGATAACCGATGGTGTCAACTCATAAGGCAACTTCAAGGCAGACTTCCAAACAACATCCATGCTGTTTCCGGCCACCGATACACCCAACAGATCACCATCCATTGTCTTTACATAAACCAATTTTTGATCCTCCGAAAGTCCCATCGACTCCCGTACTCGAATCGTATCTCTCTTTTCCCGCCAAATAACAGCTCCTGATTTCGCATCCAGCGCCGTCATAAAGCGATCGGGCGCAACCACAAAAACACGATTATTTACGCCCACTGGATTACACGCTGCGGCAGAAAACATGCGATTGGCCTGTCCATTGTTCCATTCCCAAGAAAGACGACCTGTCTTGGCATTCAGGGCATAAAACCCATTACTCCATGAACCGAAAATGACATTGCCCAAATAATAGGTCGGTAATGTTGACACAAATCCTTTGACCTGATCAAAACTCCATTTTACAGCACCTGTTTTAATATCCAACGCTCTAAACTTACCATCAGAACCGCCGATAAAAGCAACGCCATCGTGTAGTAATGGCGATCCCAAAACCGCCTTCTCTGTCTGCACCTTCCACAGTAATCGACCATTCCGAGCATCCACGGCATAAATTGCATGATCCGATGATCCAGCCACCACGATTCCTTTCGAAACTGCTGGCGTGGAATACACTTTACCTCCAGTACGGAATGCCCACAACTTCCTACCGGTCTTTAAATCGAGTGCAAAGATATCTCCGGCAGTGTTTGATGTAATCACGCTATTTTTGTAAACCGTCAGTCCCGCTCCGATATCACTTGCATCTTCAAAAGTCCAATTGACCTTAACTTGATTGGCATATTTTGCATTGACAGCATAACTAGGTCGTGGGTAAGTCGCGGTTTCATTTTCAAAATGATGATTGAAAAGAGGGACAACGAGCCAGGGCTTTTCTTGCGTACCCATTCCCGGGTTACGCTCTTGATAAGTGGCCTTACCATCTGCTATGGTTACAATATTATAACCACCAATTTCCTTATTTGCCCGCAGGTTGGAACGCCCCATTACACCAGGAATTCCTTCCCAATCGTACAATTTATTGATATGCCCATGCCCACAAAACGCCAGCTGAACATTTCGAGTTTTGACCCTTTTCAAGGCGTCAAACCAGTTATTCAACGATGAATCTTGTGGATAGTGGTTAATATAGATCAATGGTAGCTGTTTATCCGGGTTCGCGGCAAAAACAGAGTCCATCCAGACCAGATTTTCGCGTGGAATCTGACCGGGGCTCATCCGCATATTCGGACCGGAATTGGTACCCATAAATGCATAACCTTTGTGCTTAAAGAAAAAAGTTTCACCACCAAAAACGGTGCGAAAAGTATTGGCCCCATTTTCAGACCAATTTCCATCATGATTCCCCGGAATAACATACCAGGGAAGCTGCAAGCTATCCAAAATTTGCTTAGCCAGCTTGAGCTCATGATCAGCACCAAACTCGGTGATATCACCAGACAGTATCACGAAATCGATATCTTTCACCGTATTTAGGTCTTTTACTGTACGTCGCAAATCTTCCGCTCCTGTTGCACCGCCAACATGCGTATCGGTCACGTGAGCGAATTTGAAGGATTGCTGTGCTATCGAGACATTAAAAATGCAGGATAATGCAATAAAAAAGGTAATAATTGGAAACCTCATGCGTAATGTTTTCTTAAAAATAGCGTTTTTATGCATAAAAAAGAAATAAAAATGCGTTTTTATGCAAATCTAGTGTTTAATATTGGTTTAGATGCGCCTTAATAGTATTCGCTATCAAAGCATAAAAAAGCCTTGTCTACAAACATAGACAAGGCTTAATAGGTATGTAAATTAAATTACCACCCTTTAGTTTGGGTTAATTTATAACCTTTGGCAGCATATTCATTCACCTGCTCTAATCCAACAGGCGCAGTATAAGAGCGATCTGTAAATGATTCCCGGTTACGTACGTCCTCAACGCGATAATAACCAATTAACTTATCGCCATTCGTACCATCGTACGAAATGGTATTACCATTCGCATCCACCACTTTCAACAAACCTTTTTTGCTGTCCACCAACAGAGCCGGCATATCTTGTTTAACATTGATCCAAGGCCCCAAGAAATAGTCGTTGTTTTTGCTGAAATCCATGTAATTCAACTTCTTCCAACGCTTGATATCAAGCAGACGTAATCCTTCATAAACAAACTCCATACGTCGCTCACGTCTGATTTCCCACATTAACGGCGAAACGTCAGCATCGCGGGAAGGATCATTTGCAATGGCGCCAACTTGCAATGGAGCTGTTTTCTGAACACCCTTTGCAACCGCAACAGCGTCAAGCGGACGATTACGGATTGCATTAATGGATTTATCGATATCTGTCTGTGTCACTGCAACACCACCGAAACCTTCTGCCAAAATTTGCTTCGCCTCAACCCAGTTCAGCACAACTTCCGCCAGGCGGATAACAGGAGCATCCGATGTATTTGTACTGGAAGCCCAAGCTGCCGGATAAGTTTTGCCCAAATAACCCAAAGCTTCTCGCGATGCAAACTTATACGCATAGAAAAGTGTCGACGAGGATGTTAGGGGTTTCTCGTAGATGGAAGCCTCAAAACGAGGGTCACGCGTCAGCGCCAAATCTTTTAGCGTAAAACTATTTGCATTTGCCAAAGAAGAACTTTGCCATGGCTTACCGTCGTTACAGATAAAAGATTTAATCAACACAAGATTAGCAGCATTACTCTGACCTTCGGTACCATTGCTATACGATCCTACACTATGCGTTGCGCTCTTCGTAGCATCATAAGCGCGGTACATAATCACCTCCTTATTAGCACTTAAATCTTCCGAAGCAAATAAGCTTTTGAAATCACTGCTAAAATTATAGGCATTGGAAGCCATAACAACTTCTGCGGCTTTTTGTGCCATTTCAAGGTATTTTTTTGCTCTTTCCTTATCTAAATTGTGATAGTACAAAAAGGAGCCTTCAAACAACATCAGTCTAGAGATAAACGATGCCGCCACATATTTGTTCAAATATTGCTTACCATCATTTGTACGCATATTATCCAATACATACTGAAAATCGTCATACACATGATCCATCACAACCGCACGGCTGTCGCGATCTTTGTACATCAAATCCAGTTCAGTATCTTTCAACTCCTTATCATAATAAGGTACGTCACCAAACACTTCGACCAGTCGACTATATTCAAACCCTCTGAAAAAACGAGCTACCGCCATCCAATGACGGTATGTTTCGTCATTGATATTCGGTTTGGTTTTGTTCTCAATACGGTCGATAAAGATATTTGCTTTACGCACATAAGTAAAACTCCATGTCGGACCGGCATATTCACGGATCATTTCAGGAGTTTCCATTAAAGCTATCGTGCTGGAATATTGATTTTTTCGACTTGTAGGAATCGTATTCTCAAAATTATCCTGAATATTTTTCTTCGTTAGATCATCCGAAAAATCATAACCTGTCACCGGCGCATAAGCCTTAGCGAAACCTGTATTATATCCCGTAAAATAATTGGCATAAAAACCGTTAGCGTACAGGCGCAGCGCAAGCTCGTTGCCCCAACCTTTATCATCTTCCAAGCTTGTCAACTGATTACGATCAAGCACGTCTTTATTACAGGATGATAGCACCAACGTTGCTCCGAGCGCCAAAAATGCTATTTTCTTTGTAAATTTCATTGTTGTAAATTTTAAAAATTAACCTGAACACCAAACGACACCGACTTAAACATTGGTGTACCAACTCCTGTTCTACCCGAGTTATAATTTGTAGCATTAAAAATAGAAAATCCATTGATTGCCTCTGGGTCTACTGGTAAGCCGTTCAGCTTATCAAAAGTGAAGAAGTTTTCCAATGAAGTATATACTCTTGCCGTTTTGATAAATGCTTTTCGCGTAAATGTCGATGGAAGGGTATAACCCAATGTGATATTTTTAATACGTAAATAAGACATATCCAATAGGTAACGGGACTGTTTAACCATATTGTTTGCATCATTGCTTGCCGCATTATTATATGCTCTCGGATAGAAAGCACCTGTATGGTCTGCAGACCAGAAATTATCAGCAATTGCTGCAGGCATAGCACCATCTGAAGCATTATAACCTGGAATCGTCAAGAAACCATTACCCCAGATCTGACGTTTTCCAACCCCCTGCATAAATCCAGAAAGATCAAAGCCCTTATAGTCAAATCCCAAACGGAAGCCATATTCATAACGCGGTGTTTCGTTACCGATAATCTCCATATCACCATGATCATCCAAGGTACCAGCTCCGGCATTAATCTGACCATCGCCATTCAAGTCAGTAAATTTCACGTCACCAGGACCAAATTTAAAATTACTGCTTGTCGGGAAGGTATTGTAAGCGCCGTTAGGATCTGAAAGCTTATTAAATTTCTTTTTATTAATTTCAATCTCCACCATCTTTCCCGAAGCATCATATTCAAAATCACCCGCCTGATACAATCTATCAGTACGATAACCCCAGATTTCACCCACATCTTTACCATTATAGTAATCTGAAATTACCCGCGTGTTTGTATATTGCAGAATAGTCGTTTTCGCATCGGATAACGTTCCTCTGACATTAAAGCCAAAGCCACTTTCAAAACGATGGTTAAAATCTAAAGCGAGTTCCCATCCTTGTGTACGTAAGGCGCCAAAGTTACCCTGTGGTGCTGGAGCTCCAAACGTTGCGCTAACATCGCCACTTGGGACGATCATGTTTTTAGTATCTCTTCGATACCAATCGAAAACTAACCCCAATTTGTTTTTGAACATGCGCATATCCAAACCTATGTCTGTCGTTTCAATACGCTGCCATTTCAATTCACTTCTTACTGCCGAAGGAGTTCCGATCGTAAAATAACGGCTACCGTCAGCACCCAACCAAGCGACATCCCCAGGTATCATGGTCGATGTGTATAAACTTGGAGGTACAGTTTGGTCACCAATAGATCCCCACGAGCCTCTGAACTTCAACTGACTAAGCGTAGGCTTAGCCCATTCCATAAAACTCTCTTCCGAAGCTACCCAACCTGCCGAGAAAGATGGGAACCATTGCCATTTCAGATCTTTCGGAAATTTCGAAGAACCGTCATAGCGAATGTTTGCCTCCACAAGATATTTATTTTTATAGGCATAATTTACACGTCCAAAATAGCCTAGTTGTGCCTCCCATGCAGCATCACCTTTCGCTAATTGCGCAGACGTATTTACACCGAAACCCAATTGTGGATTACGAATATCCAATAAGTTAAATGTTTGCGAAGAGTTCATATCATAATCCAACGTCACACGGTTAACACCGGCAATAAATTTGAAATCATGATCATCGTCCAGATTTAAATCATAGGTTGTGAACGCATTGATCGTATTGTTACGACGAGCACCTGAAGCTCTCAAAAAGTGATCAGGATTTGCTCCATTAGCTGTATACGTATAATAATTCAGATCATATGCAGGCATCGCTCCTGTAACACCTGCAGCAACCACCTGACCATCAGAATTTACATAGATCGGATTGCCCGAAGCATCTTTTCTCGCTACACCCGCAACCCAAGAATCTGCTGCAGTAAAACGTGTACCAGGCTGCGTTGTGATTTCCTCTTGGTTGGAGAATGTATAATCAAAATCAACTTTCCAGTTCTTCTTGATATTCACAGTGGCTCCTAAATTCAGATTGATGTAGTTATTTTGGAAACTCGCCGTATTTGCCGAAGACGTCTCGCTCCATGGACTACGAATCATATTACCTCTGTCGTCATACCCCATCGGATACAATGAGCTCCAGCGGTAAAGATACAACCATGGATCTGCGGTGGTTGAACTTGTTGTATAAGGATACTCTTTTTTGCGGCGCGATACCATTGCACCACCGCGTACAGTTAAGTATTTATTAATATCAGAGGATATGCGCAATGCCGCATTTGTACGGTTAAACTTGTCATGATCCGTTGTTTTCATCATACCAGACTGACTCAACAAACCCATGCTCAAATTATACTGTGTCTTACCAGATGTACCCGAAAGACTTAAATCATGCTGAGAAGTAGGCGCAGCATTACGGATCATATAATCCTCTACGTTGTAGGTACGAACGCCGTACTTTTTAGTAGGTTCGGCAGGATTGACATACCAATCACGACCATAAACAGTAGGATCATTAGCACCAATGGAGTTGCCGTAATTCTTTTTCCAATCCAATGCCCGTTGATAGCTTTCGCGGTTAATCTTATAAAAAGCACCTGTCTCAGATTCTCCGACACGTTCAGCTGCCTCCAAAGAGTATTTAAGTGCATTCACATCACCCATATTATAATCTACGGCAGAGTTCTGGAAGGAGAAGTTATTGGAATAATTGATATTGAAGCTATCACCACCCTTTGCTCCTTTTTTTGTGGTAATCAATACCACACCAAATGCCGCTTTAGCACCATAAATAGAAGATGCAGCTGCATCCTTTAGCACCGAAATAGACTCGACATCTGCAGGATTAACCAATTGGATACTTGGAATCTCCACATTATCCAATAAAATAAGCGGACTAGATCCCCCAGCAATCGAACCCATTTGACCACGAATTTTCATCACAGGATCGGATCCAACTTCTCCACTAGGCACCACAACGGTCAGACCCGGTGTCGTACCTTGAATACCACGGCCGACATCTGCAATGGCACGGCCCTGCAGATTATCCTTTACGTTAATAGTAGAAACAGCACCAGTTAAATTACCTTTTTTCTGCGTACCGTAACCCACCACCACAACTTCATCCAACGCTTGATTATCGTCGGCTAGCGTCACATCAAGCGAACCTGAAGTTACGGTAACTTCTTTCGTCACGTATCCAATAGATGAAAAACGCAACTTGCTCCCCACGGCAGCTGTAATTTTAAATTGTCCTTGAGCATCGGTCTTTGTTGACGCAGTACCGCCAATCAAAAATACACTTACCCCAGAGACTGGACCTTTTCCATCCTTTACAGTACCTTGCACCGTATTTTGAACCGCACCTTTTGCAGAAGAACGTAGAAGAGCGCTTGTTAAATTACCACTGTTCAACGTACCTTCTTTTTTTGTAAAAGAATAGGATTCAGAAGGAAAACTCAATCCAAGAGCAACAGAAAATAGTACAAATTTTCTCATTGATTATAGAGTTTTAAAATAAATGATTCTAGTTAATATTTGTTAGTTATTGCTATTCAAAATCAGTGTAAAGCAGATACTTTTTACGCATTTGCTTATATGCCTTTAAGTCATCAGACCACGACGCACGAATCTGTTTCTCGGATTGACCAGCAAGGATCTGCTTGCGTAATTGATCAGTGCCTGCCAGTTTATCAAAAAATTCAGGCCGTGCAAAAAAAGTGGATTTATCCGGTGTCTTTTGATAAAAATCTAATAGATATTTTAAGGTAAATTTTTGACCCGCTGGATCTAAAGCCCGTAGGTCTATACCATAATTTGTAGCCCCTTTTCCCTCCACATGCTTCGACATACCATGGCGTTCGCCGGGGGTAAACGTAAAAGAACCGTATACCGGATTTGTATATCCTAAAACCTGAAAAGGCCAATCTGTACCACGTCCTACCGAAATATCAGTCCCTTCGAAAAGGCACAATGAAAGATATAAACGGACAGACAGTGGATTGGGTAGACTTGGCGAGGGAACTACGGGCAAATCATACATTGTCTTGTGATCCCAGTTTTGCACCTTCACTATCTGTATATCCGCCTGGCGCCCATTTTCCAACCAACGTTCTCCATTGATCATCTGTGCGAGCTCTCCAATAGTCAGACCGTGAATCATCGCTATCTTATGCCAAGACACATCGGATTTAAATTTATCGTCATGCCTTACAGGTCCATCTACTTGATCGCCGTTAGGATTTGGGCGATCAAGAATGATCAGTTTTTTATTATGTTTTGCACAAAGCTCCATGACACGATGCAATGAAGTGATATAGGTATAAAAACGCGCACCTACATCTTGTAGATCGAAAATCATGACATCAATGGAATTCACAATGGAATCCTGCTTTTTATTACCACCATATAACGTAAACAAAGGCAAACCTGTTTTCTGATCCACATCATTCCCAAACTTCTCGCCACGTTCAACATTACCACGGAAACCGTGCTCCGGAGCAAAAGCAAACTTTAAGTCAACTTTATTCTCCATCAATACATCAACAACATGCCTTTTATCGGAACCAACAATCGAAGTTTGATTCCCCATAATACCTACCTTCTTACCTTTTAATTGAGGCAGATATAAATCAAGCTGGTCCGCTCCTGGCAAAATCACATGTTCTGCCGCCCCCGCTACGCGTATCCCATTTGTCGCATTGACCTGAGCAGACTTTAGTGAACTGCCGCAAGAGACAAAACCGGCAATGGAAATCACAAAGGCAAGTTTTAATAAGGTAGTTTTCATCATAAATAGACTTTTAGCTCATGCAGAAATGCAGTTTTATGCATGAATAATTGAAAATCAGGATAAAAGTAAGTAGAAGTTTTCGTTTTTAAAACAAAACTTGTCATAAAAACGCAAAAGAAAGTAAGTGTTCACTTTTTTTCAAAGTTGAAACTGGAATAAAATCATCAATTATGAATTACCGCACAGCCAATAAAAATATGAGTTAAACAGTAGGATTACAACGATTTAAAGAAATAATTCAATATTAAATTCATTATAAATTCACGGGACGAAAATACGAACAAGTAACAAATGCATGATCTTTACAACAGCACGCATAACACGCATAAATCAGTACTAGAAAGCACCTAAAATATTGGCTATCAAAGCGCCAAAATGCGATTCAGCAAAATACTGTAACCATTTTATTACCTCAACACCCTGCCGCTATAGGCGGCAACGCCTGAGCGCTTCTATAATCTTTTACCCCAAAAAGACAATACGAATACATCGACTATTTCAGCGCCCCAAGTATACGACAGTCTGAGTCTAGCATATATGCCATATCATGCAAAAGGGCTTTCGGATATCTCTTCCAAAAGCCCTTTTGCACGATGCTCAGATAGATACTATTTTACTACAAAACCAATACCATTGGCACTAGAACCACCAGCAGCTGCTACCGGCTTATTGACCACTTTCCAGCTTACCCCGCCGGTGAGCGCGTCATTTTCTATGCGTTGCACCATTACGGATGCAGCTCCACCATTTGTGACAAAAGCATCTGAAGCTCCGATTGATTGCATAATCTTTCCTAAATCATTATAGGTAATACCAACGGAAAAAGCATTCGTACCACCATCCACCACTACAGCATACAAATAATTTTTATCAGCATTGAGTCCCAACGCTGTATTCGCCTGTACCGTTGTTGTCGTCGAAGCCACAGTAGCACCTTTATATAACAGCCATGTACCCCCAGACACCAATGAAGCAAGATCATTTAAATTATATGCGTCCATCGACGATGACTCCGATGGTTTATTGCCTACAAAAACAGAACCGTCCTTTTTCACACCCAAAAAGGGCCTAGTATTTGATGTCGCGGTCGTGGTAGTCGTTTTCAACAGCCGACTTCTAAAGATGAACGAACCTGTCGGCGCCGAAGAGGTTACGACATCTCCATTGATTGCTGCTATTATTTTACCTCCAGAACGGCCTTCATTATATTTCGCCATATCTGCCATCGTCTGCACCGTAAATAGATAATCATCGAAAGGACTTAATGCTGCCACCTTTACATTAGACTTCGAAATATCCACCTCTAAAATCTGCATACTCATAGCCTGATTTAATTTATTCACATAACGAACATGCGTACGCTTTATTCCATCTGCAAGGGTTGTCGTAGAATCCAACTTAAAAATTGAGATGATATCCGTTTTGTCCATAATCTTTTTTACGAGCGTACCGATCTCATTGTCAGTCGGTATCACTTCCGGAGCAGTCACCACAGGCTCTTTTTGCTCAAATACAGGATAATCATCCCGCTGTTTACAAGCCACCAGCGAAAGGAGCAAGTAAAACGATGCAGTTATACACAGTTTATTTCTATATTTTTTATTTTTCATGACTATCGAATTAAGAAAAATGAAACATAAGGTTTCATGATGGTAGATGTAAAACCTTCGTACCCCAGCGCATAGACAGTATATGATCTTCGGTCCAAAATCGCACCGGCATTTGAATAAGAAGCTAATACCGAAGCGTTTGTGATAGGCGATCCTGCTCGACGTATCTTCCAGGTACGGGTTGTGATACGATTTAATTCAAAATACGGACTAGTCTCCAAATACTTCACATTTTTAGCGACCAATGAGTCCTGTGTCGGCTCAGAGGATGTTGCGGCAGCACCATAGTAGAGATCTATAGCTTCCACATTAGGCATTAGATTTGTAAAACGGTAGCGCGCCTGTGTACTATCTGGACGCGTCAAATCTTCTTCATTCAAAATCATTCTGGTATTTTTTGCCGTATCCGTCACATGAAGCGTATAACGCTTACCCGCCTCAAACTTCACCGTAGATTGGTATAATATGATTGAATCCAAACCACTATCCGTCTTATAAGGCAGTCCAACCTGCACATTAACAGAGCCCGATTTCCATTTCAGAAAGTCCGGACGTGAATCACCGCGGGTATTATAACCGCCACCTGGAAAAGGCTCTCTGCCCCGGATAAGCGGCGTAACACGCTGGCCATCAAACTTTACATACATATAACGATCGTCTGGATAAACAGAAGCCATGTTAATTTTAACAATTGCATCGTCTGCGCCCATAAACTCCACATCGCCAAAATTCTGTATGGCTTTATCACAAGAATAAAAACCAAAAAGAAACAAGCAGGCACCTAATATAATTTTCAAACTTTTCATACTTTAATCTTTAATGGATTAATTATCTTTTGTTACAAACCAGGTAGGTTTGGTGACATAATATGGATCCAAGGCTCCCCACTTATCCAACTCTTTTGCATTCCACGCATATTCCGAGTTATAACGGGGACGCACCCTATAACAGTAAGCCTGATATTGCAAGCCCGAGCCGCTAAGTGACTGATACTGCTTAAAAATATTCGTATCGTAATTATACTTGCGCAGATCACACCACTGTTCCAATCCGCCCCAGCCCCATTGTACAATATATTTCTGTCCCATAATATCGGAAAGCATCAGATCAGCCGAAGTCTGCGGAATTTCACTACTCGTCAAATATGCCTTGATCTGCGTTTCACTGATGGCAGTTTCAGCATTGGTATTGATATACTTGTTCACAAAAGTCATATGCGAGCGAATTGCATTCAGATAAGCTTCATAGGCCTCAGGAAGCGATCCCTTAATAAAAAGAGCCTCCGACTTAACCAATTGCAGTTGTGCATACGTCATCAACGGAAAATCGACTTTGTCTCTAAAAATGAATTTTCCTTCGTACACACCACCCACAATCTTACCCAGAACCGAAGGTATAATTGTCGCCGAATTGGTTACATTTGGCAGAGACCCAGAAAAGACCGTATCAGCTGTATTATCTAAATTTCTATTGATCATTCTCAAAAGGCGCGGGTCACTTGCGACACGTGAAGGCGCCGTTACGGTACCCCTTAGCCCTCCAGACAAATAACTTACAATAGGTTGACCGGCACGGCTATAGTACGTACTCGTATAAACTCCATACAACGGCCCGGCTACACTTGAGGTCTCGGCTTTATCGCCCAAAAACTTAACCGCCGCATCGTCATCATTTGATGCCAACGACTGATTCACGTAATAAAGAACAGAATCCGCATATTTTGATTTAAAATCAGGCTTATTCACCAAATGGATATACTGAAGGGCGCGAATACCATAAACAAACTTACGCCATTTCCCCATATCGCCCCGAAAAAGATTGTCTCCTTTTTCTGAACTCAAATTAGCACTATAATCGAGTGGACTCTTTTGATCCATATAATACAAAGCAGAATCACACCAAACTCTAACTTGCGCATAAACGTCTTTTTGATCGTCATACTTAAAGCTAAGCTGATCGCGCAGGGCTTCTTTCATAATAACGGGACCATGATAATCGGTAAGCATTTGGTATCCCCAAGCCTTAACGGCATAACCTATTGCGGCATACTCATATTTCTCATTTTCCACCGCATCCCGGATCATATTAGCCAGGTTCCGCCCATGGTTAAAATAGACCATTCGCCACATCACTCCACCAACATCACTCTGTAGTCTAAATCCATGCCTTTCCCAAACTTTTGAAGCATCGTCAGCAGAAGCCCCCATAATGGACTGATTAAACTTATTCATAATGGTCTGATCCTGCGCATAACCGTTTGCCATATGAAATATAATGGGAGCCAACAAAATCTCGGCCTTAGCATTTTGTGGATAAGATGGATTATCATTGATATCCATAAATTTTTTACAACCTGTCATTATCAAAGTCAATAACAACAAAGCCGTGACTATTTTTGCTTTCATAATTTTATAATTGTAGGTTAACGCCAAGGTTGAAGCCCTTCGGTCTGGCCATATTACCAAAATCTATTCCATATCCTCCAATGCCACCTATACCGGTTGTATTCGAATTACTTTCGGGATCCAATCCAGTATAATTTGTAAACATAACGAGGTCAGTAGCTGTAAAAAAGGCCTTTAGTGAAGACCGTTCACCTAAGAACCGTGTCAGTCTTTTTGGCAACCGATAACTTAACGTAATATCACGCAGTCTCATTGTGTAGATATTCCGCTCCACGAACATACCCGGCTCGATATTGGTAAAATAATAAGCGGAGGAAGTATATGGTGTTACCGCAATATGGTTGATTGTAGGATTTTCCGAATTCTCCAATCCATCCTTCAAAACACCCCTTATCACCCGTGGATCTTCTCGATTTAGCGTTTTCGTTGACATGCCCAGCGTATACATATTATAATCCAATCCGTTTAACACATCGCCACCTTTACGCCAGTCCCACAAAAATGTCAGGTACCAATCTTTATAATTGAACTTGTTAACCATCCCCAGCGTAAACTTCGGCAGGCGGTCGGCAATCGGGTAATAGCGGTCTGTCCCAGCGACCGGCAAACCAGTTGCCGGATCGATCAGTACGTCGCCTTTCGTATTCCGCATAAACTGCGTTCCCGAAAGAGCACCCATACTATAACCAGGCAATACCGCCGAGCGCACCCCGCTGAGCAGCCAAGTATCCGAATCATACAATTCCGGCAAATCTTCAGCCAGCGACAACACACGGCCTTTATATTGGGTAAAGTTGAAGACAAGGTTCCAGTTGAAATTCTTCTTGACAATGGGATTGAATATTGCCTGAACCTCGGTACCCACATTTTTCACTTTACCTCCGTTCATCATTTTTAAAACAAAGCCAGAACCATAACTCAGTCGGGGCAAAATAATCTGTCCATCACTCAGCCTGGAGAAATAACTAAAATCAAAAGAAACAAACTTTTTAAACAAAGAAAATTCTATTCCAGCCTCAAGCTCATTCGTCATTTCAGCAACGAGTTTATCATTTCCTCCGTTGAAACCATAAGCATATCCACCGCCTGTAGAATATTGAGGCTCATAGTTGGATTTGATAAAATAAGAGCGAAGTGGCCCTTTACCTGTTTTACCTGCTGAAAATCTAATTTTCCCATCTGAAATCACATCCGAGACTGCCTCAATTGGATTCAAGTCTGTAAAATTAAAGGCCAAAGACCCCGAAGGATATGAGAAATAGGGATCATTCGGCATTAAACGTGAGGTCCCATCCAAACGTCCAGATAAGGTCAGATACAGCAAAGTTTTATACCCTAACACAGCCTGACCAAAGAATCCGATAGAACGGTAGTTGTTGATGATATTTTTTGCCAGACGCGTCGAGGCATAGGTATTATTGATGCTGTAGAAATTTGGATCAAAAAAATTAGTTCCGTACTGCGAATCCGTAATTGAGCTTTGATCGCGGATTTCACCACCTAAAAACGCACTGATTGAATAATCACCAAAAGTTTTATTGACAGAAAAACGGGCATTACCGTACAGAATACGCGTATTATTTTGATAAGTACTATACTTACCACCCGTAGGTGAAGTGGAGGAACCCGAGCCGGAATAGGACTGCGGATGATAAACGCTTTCACCTTTTGTGTTGGAATAATCTATCCCCACAACACCTTCAAATCTGAGCCAGGATAATGGCTTATAGGTAAAATTTGAAGAAGCCAGCGTACGGTTGGTTTTATCGTTGGCAATGTTCCGATACACATCCCAAAAAGGATTATCCAGTTCATTATAAATATCCTTGGTATTTAACACACGATTGCCTTTTTCATCGATCCAATTCCGGACATCATATAAAGGATTAAAGCGCATCAGTGTCATCAAATAACCTGTAGTTCCTTTTCTTGCTTTATCATTGTCCGAGAAGATAAAGTTGAACGAAGTATTCAGTTCAAATTTATTTGAAAATTTAGCAGTAGAATTTAATCGCGAAGAGAAACGCGTGTATCGTGTATTGGGAACGATACCCGTATTATCATTATATTCATTTGACCAGCGATAGCTTAGATTTTCATTACCACCATTAAAGGTTAAGTTATGCTTTTGATTATATCCATTACGAAAGAAATTTTTCACATTATCTTTATTCAACTGCATATCCTCCTTGTATTTTGGACCTAATGCGTAGGAAGATGTACCATCATAATTGCCATTCAACCCTTGCATGTAGGTATACTGCCGTTCAGGAAATTTATTCACAAACTCCATTCTTCCCGAATAGCTATAATCAACCCCAAATCTACCGCTCTTAGCTTTCTTTGTTGTGATAATGATTGCACCTCCAGCGCCTGAGCTCCCATATAATGCTGTTGCCTCTGGCCCCTTCATCACAACATAAGTTTCAATATCCGAAGGGTTAATATCCAGTGCCCGATTGGAATAATCCAGATCCCGATTGGCTCCATTCATTGCTAGGTCATTTTCATTGACTGTTGAATTGTTAATCGGCACTCCATCGACAACAATCAATGCATTATTATCCCCCGAAATAGAGGCAAAACCCCGAAGCACGATTTGAGCCGAGGCACCGGGCATACCCGACGTACTGTTAATGGACAAGCCCGGTACACGTCCTTGCAAGCCTTGAAAAAAACCTTCCCGCTGTGTGTCCGAGACATCTTCTCCGCTGACTTTCGGGGTAGAATAGCCCAAGGATTTTTTTGACCGCTCAATACCCATGGCTGTTACCACAACTTCATCTAGGGAGGCATTATTCTCTTGGAGAACAACATTAATAACAGACCGGCCATTTACCGCAACTTCCTGCGATTGATACCCCACATATCTGAATACCAAAGACGCGCCTTCAGAAACTGTTATCTTGTAATTACCCTGACTATTCGTCGCTGCCTGACCTCCTTTTCCAGTCTCCCGCACGGTCACTCCAGCCAAACCGGCGCCGCTCGCACTGGTCACTCTGCCGGCAATATTTTTTTGTGCTAGGGCAGCACCACAAAAACATAGCAAACCCAAAAAAATGAGCAAACTCCTTTTCATAATTTTAAATTTTAATTCATAATATCAATTTGGTTTTAAATAGGTTGCACCGTAACCTAGTACGGTAACAAAACGCAAAATACGCACATTATTTTTTCATAAGCAGCTGCTATTTTTAGGTAACAATATTGGTTTGTTCTTCTTTTCACCTCTAATATAGCACAAAAATGCAGAACATAAGTTATTATTTTCATTTTGTTCGCATAAAGTCAAGCAGATAACTCATAAAAACGAATAACAAAGCAACAAAAAAGACAATTCGGAAAAGCATCAGCAGCAGATTATTACTATTTCGCGAATTTAAACACAAAAGCACGAATAATAGTAGCAGCACCACTAAGTAACAAAACGCAACAAGTGGCAATATATAAAAACACTCAAAACGAAAAAAGAGACTAGGGTAGTCTCTTTAATTTTAAATCATTCAGCTCGGATCTCAATTCATTCATGAATTTATCGCCCGGATCGTCTTTACCTGTAATATAATTTGGATCTGTCTCTTTCCACCAACTTGTTTTTTTGAAACGCTGATATTCATGGTGGCCCAATACAAATTCTATCGGGTATTTTTTGCTGAGATAGCGAATTAGTTCTTCATTAGCTTTCAGTTGCGCATGCGTTAGTGGATGTTCGCGGCTGCCGATATTCTCGATACCGATCGCACAATAGTTGAGTCCTATAGTATGTCGCGCAAAGATAGAATCGGGCAAAAATTGGTAAATAGTGCCATCACGATCAATGACGAATTGGGAAGATACATTCAAAGCACTTGCTTTGGTCAGTTCAGGTCTTCCCGGCAGTTTCACCGGATTGAAAGTGTTGAACGTTGCTTTCACACTATTGTTTGCAGTCCAGTGCACGACAACCATTTTAGGATGAATAATCGGGGCTGACTGGGTCAGACCATGTCTATATTTTAAATAATCCAAGGAAAGCTGTATTCGTTCCTCATTCCAAGTAACTGGTTTCTGAATAATCTTGGGAGATTGGGCGAACAACATCGTCGCCAAAAGGCAATTAACAACTAACAGAATAGATTTCATTATACAAATCTAACAAATTAAAAATTTAGGCCAGTAATCATGCTATTGAAAAAGGCCTGAAGGATATACCTTCAAGCCTTAAAATAATATCAGTATATACACTTACTTTTTATCCCAAAATACGGGTTTAGTGATATATGTTGGCGAACCCGCATCGGGATCGGCCTTTTTCACTTGGTCAAGATTATAGCTGTTTTCGTAAGAAGCTATTGCAAATCTCCTTGGCCAATCAGTTGGATTAGGAAAAGAATTTGCAAAAACATGACTAGGACGATTGAAACCTTTATAGATACCGATTGTCTCGTTATAATTACCAGACGCATCGGTGCAAAAATCCATTCTACGCAAGTCTGCCCATTGCTCTTGCGAATAAGAAAGCGCTATATATTTTTGAATCATAATTTGGCTTAACGTCAGCTTGGAAGCATCCTGAACAACAGATGTACTCTCCAAGAACTTTGTCAGATCTCCACTAGCCACTCCCATTATTTCCATATGAATTTTAATTCCATCTTTATACGCCTGGAGAGCCAGAGCAAGCTGTCCTTTTTTGAAACGTATCTCTGCTTCTATAAATTTCATTTCGGCACCAGTTAACAATAAACCTTTTCCTCCTTTTCGCGTATACCATGTTCCGGTTGACAAAACACGTCCAGTAGAAGCCGCTGTATTGCTTCGTAAGGATACATAGACAGAATCAGCATGGGAAAACTGATTATTTTTTTCGTTGAAAGTCACTGCTACAGGACCTGTAGCGGGTAAAGAAGATTGCATATCCACTACTTTTGAACGCACCATTACTCCTTTACCATTATCCATACTAGGAACCAATAGATCCAGGCGAGGGTCTACCATATTATTCCCTCCTGTAGGAGCACCTGTATAATTATTGGTGATATAGTCGTAATACAGTTTCGTTATTCTTGCAGTAGTACCGGTATTAGCCCATTGCAGTGCAGCTTTAGAATTATCACTGACATCTTTACCTTCATCCACATACTGATACGTTGTACCATCAATACTTGAAGAAGGAGCCTTAGCCAATAAAGACAGAATTTCATCCGGATTATAATTTGCCTTTTTACTATAATGGTTTAAAAAACGTGCCTTTAGACCATAGGCCAATTTTATCCACTTTTGTACATCACCACCGTTATAGGTATCGCCTTCTTTCAAAGAGGGTGCATACTGATCTTGTGCTTTACTAAGATCTAAAATTGCTTCATCAAGTAGTGGCAACACTTTCCCATAGATATATTCTCCGTCATCAAACTTAGGGGTAAGAATATCTTTATTATCAAATTCATCATAAGGCAAAATTCCATAACAGTCGACCATATATCCAAAGCCCCATGCCTTTATAATCTTACCAACACCCACATAATGATTTGCGCCAACCTTATCGGCGGCATCAATCATCGGCTGAATATTTACAGCAGTATTGACATACCAAGCTTGCCACGGCCATCCCACGGCGGCATTGGTCAAATTCCATCTTGTCAAATTCCAGTTATTGCTATTTGCATTTACCACAGCCAGTTGCTGTGTAATAAAAGAAGCCCTTGTGCCGGCGCTTTCATACCCATCAGCAAATTGAGCCAGTATAGGGGGCAAACGCTGCACAGCTGTCGGAACAGTCGTATTCGCCGAATTAGGGTTTTCATTTACATCAAGCCATTTGCTACACGAACCCAAAGCGAGTGTTGAGGCTGCAGCTACTATATAAATAAACTTTTTCATTTTTTAAAACTTTAGATTTAAACCAAAGGTTACTCCAGCAGTTGCCGGTACACCAGCATAATCCACACCTACAGAACCAGAACCAATCACGCCTGCTCCAGCAGCACTCACCTCAGGATCCATACCAGAATAATTTGTCCACAACCAGAGATTTGTTCCTGTCGCTGTGACTGATGCCGCTTTAAATATTTTAGAACGCTTCAAAAAATCAGGAGGCAAGCTATACGTCAAACTTAAGGAACGGAGACGCAACCAATTTACAGTTTCAACGAAATGAGGTGTATGCAAGGCATAAATATCTCGATAATACTCCTCTGTTGCAACAACTTCCTTAGTAATCATTTCATATGCTTTCGTCTCTGGATTAAGCGCCATGCCTGTAAAGGAAAGTTTATCACCTCTGTTTTCCGTTACTTTACTTAAGCCATTATAGGCCAAAAGATACTCTGTGCCATTTAAGATATCTCCACCTTTTCTAAAATCAAATAAGAATGATAGCTCCCAGTTTTTATAGACAAAAGTATTATTTAGACCACCAAGGAAACTCGGTTCTCTATTACCAATAGGCTTTGTCGCATCTGTCGATGTCAATGGGTATCCTGTTTTCCAATCCAACAACAAATTCCCGTCAGCATCGCGTTGCCAGGTTGAACCACTTATACCCATGAAATTTCCATTGCCAAAAGAAGCCGCTTTTCCATTTCCTACCTGCACGTCAGTAACATACAGAATGGGTAGAGAAGCTGGCAATGATTTCACCACGCCTTTGTTATGAGAGAAATTCAAAGCCAAATCCCATCTAAAATCTTCTTTTTTAATTGGAGAGGTATTAATAGACACCTCTATTCCCTTATTTTCAATCTCGCCCGTATTGACAAAACTTAATATATATCCTGTTGCATTTGAAACACGAGGTTGCAAGATTTGATCTTTAGAATTGTTTTTATAATACGTAAATTCTAAACCTAACTTGTTTTTGAATAACTTCAGATCAGTACCAACTTCAAAAGAGGTCGTTGTCTCAGGTTTCAATTGATCATTACCCCTCGTCCAATAATTTCTAAACCCACCTCCAACGGTCAATTGAGGTTCAAACAAATAGGTTGCTGTTTGATAAGCAGGCGCATCTTTACCGACCTGTGCCCATGAAGCTCGCAACTTACCATAATTCAAAATATCGCTTTTCTCCATGAGTTCCGTGAAGATTAAACTCCCAGAAAATGAAGGATAAAAGAAAGAACGATTTTGTATCGGCAAGGTAGAAGACCAATCATTACGACCTGTAGCACTTAGGAATAATAGGTTTTTATAACCGATACGCAAATCCCCATAGACACCTAGCAATCTTTTTTTGGTGATGGATTCATTGAAATACTTATTCTTTGCATCCGCATTGTTTATGCTTTCAAAATTCGGAATAGAGAATTTCTCGGCACGCATGGAATTTGCTTGAAGATATGTATCCTCAGCTGTTGTCCCCAATAAGAAATTGACATCCCAATCCTGTTTAAATTGCTTATGGAAATTCAACATAAAATTGGAATTGATGTAATTATATTGACGAATATTTTCCGAAAGCATACCATTTTGCCAGGCCTCCTTTACCGCAGAGCCAGGCGTTATAATTGATCTGAAATTCGTAGTGTAATTATCAACACCTAACTTGTAAGTTGCATCTAACCAATCCGTAATCTTCACATTCGTATATACATTCCCTAGAAAACGGTTTGTCTTGTCATTTTGAGGGTTTTTATGGATTGTCCAATACGGATTATCAACATTATCTTGAAGCGCCACGTTCGGTAGTAGTAAAATCTGTTTGCCACTAGGATCTATCCATTTTTTCATGTCCACATTGCGCGGAAAAGCTAGAATGGATTCCATATACCCCAACCCCGAACCTCCCCAAAGACCAGATCCAGTTAAGGTTTTCTGCGTGGTACTATGCGAGTAGGATGCGTTTGCGCCAAATGTAAAAACACCTACTTTTTGTTCGCCATTAAATCGGAAAGTAGTACGTTTAAAATCGGTGGTCGGCACAATACCTGATTGGTCCAAATTCGAGCCAGATAAATAAAAATTACCCTTTGCATTACCCCCTGACACATTAAATGAGTTATCAAAAGTTGTTGCATTTTGATAGAAGTCCCCTAAATTATCATAAACAGTTTCTCCAGGCTGAAAAGCATCTCCCCAAGACAGATACGTATTATCAGTAATCCTATTCCCTTTATAATTAGAACCCTGCTTAAATTTATCTTGTAACTTCGGCAGGCGATTTACCCAATTCACACCAAAGCGTGAATTTATTCCTATCGAAGTAGCCCCATCTTTCCCTTTTTTGGTGGTTACGACAATAGCACCCGCTGCCGCCCGCAATCCATACAGTGCCGCAGCCGCAGGCCCTTTCAAAACCGATATAGATTCAATATCCTCTGGATTTAAATCTAACGCACGATTACCATTCGTGGTGGAGATATTCGTATTGCCGTCAAAAGCGGAATTATCACCTTGGCCAGTGGAATTATCCATTGGCATACCATCGATAACAAATAAGGGTTGATTATCCCGTTCGAGGGAGGTACCGCCACGAATAACGATGGAAGCAGATGCTCCTGGCGCTCCTCCCGAATTGGTCACATTTACACCAGCAATCTTGCCATTTAATGAATTGATTATATTCGGATTTTTATTCTTCATCAACTCATCCGATTTAATATCTTGGACAGCATAGCCCAGCGCCTTCTTTTCCTTCTTGATTCCCATTGCCGTCACAACAACTTCTTCGAGAGCTTCCTCACTACCAGAAAGTGCAACATTGATCGTCGCATTTGTGCCAACTAATTGTTGCCTTTCTTGAGAACCCACTGCTCTAAAAATTAAAATATCACCTGGTTCTGCACTGATCGTAAAACTGCCATCGGGCTTCGTTTGTGTACTGACAGCTTTACCTTTGATGCTCACAGTGACATTGGCCATGTTACCTCCATCAGAAGCATTCGTCACTTTACCTGTTACAGTTTTGGTTTGCGCCCACAAGCTCGTTGACAGCATCACCCCTGAACAGAATAAGAGAAATTTTTTATTCATGGTTTTTAGTTAGTTGTTAATAATTGCCCGTGACAGGAGGTTCCAGTCATCGGTTTCTTCAATTGCTACACAATAGTATGAAAAGCATCGTATTTATGCAAGTTTATGCGCAATTATTTAAAAAATAAAGACCAACAATCATATTAAAGCACAATAAAATAACAAAAAAGTTAGAAATGAGCCCCAAAATAGACACAAAAACGCACAGCTTAGCAAAATAGCTATTAAAAATCTCTAAAACACTTATTAAAAACATCCATTAGTCCCCTTTAACTGTATTTAACAACAAAAATACACACATAAACACAACAAATCGACAATAGCATGCATCATCCAATAATACCAGCTTCCGTACGCAAACGCTCCGTATCTACCTAATTTTGAATAACTAATAGAAACCAGTTTCGGGGAAAGCAGGATCGATAGTTTTTGTTACAAATGGAAACAAAAACTATGCAAGGGGCTTACCAAAGAAAAGCACAAAAAAGCCTACTGTGGATCAAATCCAATCGCGTTTACGGTTTTCTCTCATCCAAAAATTTAGCCCCTCAATGCTCTATTTATTACGGATCGGATTTAAAAACTATGACCCTAATAAAAAGGCTTATAGCAGTGCCATGTCCTACAATCTTAATAATGCTATAGAAAAAACCGAAACGGGCTATGCCATCAACTTTGAAAACTTCCGTATTAGTAAAGGGATCCTTAATCCGATTATCTCCTATAGATTTGAGATAGATAAAGAGACAGAAACATTCACCCTCTTCTGGGATTATGACACAAAGCTGATCGCAGCATCTGGCCTCAATACAAGCAGTTGTCGAGTAATTCTATCTGGTCCAGAAGAACTTGCATTTTCCAATGAGGGCATGAATACGCTTCTCCAACAAACACAAACGGTAAAACTTCAACGACAAGAGCATATCGGCACCTACCACATCTATGTGTTCTTCCATAAATCAGACGGAAGCGACGAATGTACAAACAGCAAATACCTGGGTACTATCGAATGGTAGCGAAGAGCCTTCAATCTGTTACGGAGCAAGATTGATCTGTACATCAAAGTGCTTCTGAATATAAGCTTGTTGCTCGGCAGAGCCTGTTTCCATGTCGTGAATGGCACGATCTCGTTCTTTGTCAACTTCCATCTTCACCACACAGCGGTAGAACCGAAATATGTCTTTTTCAGTCTCCAGTATTAACCTCGGTACGCGGGCTGGCCTTCCTGTTTCATCTTTGGCCACCATTGTAAAGTAGGAAGAATTACAATGTTTGGTTTCGCCCGTCTGAATGTTCATCGCTTCTACTCGAATACCAACTTCCATAGAAGAGTTGCCCACATAATTCACTGAAGCGATCAAGGTGACGAGTTCGCCCACTTCAATAGGCTTCAAAAAATCCACTTTGCCAACCGAAGCTGTTACACAATAGTGCGCTGAAAATTTAGAAGCGACAGCAAAAGCGATCTGATCCATCAAGGACAAAATATAGCCCCCGTGAATTTTACCGCCAAAATTAGCATTGGATGGCAACATCAGCTGTGACATCCGAATCACCGAGTCGCTTACGGTTTTATAGATCTCTTCCATACCTATAAATGTAACTCGGATCGGTTACAATTCAAAGCAAAACATTGACAACTTCGTAAACACAGGTAGCGATAGTTAATTTCTCAAAAAAGGGATATCCGTAATACAGATATCCCTTTTCTTTAATCCTGATGGTATGGAAACCACTTATTTTATATGCTCAGCAACATAAGGCCCTTCATTACTCAGACGGTCGACAGCTTTTACCGCAACATACTGAAGCTTTTTGCTGTTTGATGTCATTGGAATTTCTTTACTTGTAACTCCAGGATCCAAAATCTCGTATTGCCATTCCCCTCCATAGTTGAGATACAATACCCATTTTGCAACCTGATCAATTTGCTGATGCTGCCATTTCGCAAAGATATTGCCCCCTTGAGGAGTCAGTAGCAAAGTCGGTTTCAACAAAGGATTTGCATTCAACCAAGGACTTGTTGGCACCAGCGCTTTCACCTGGTAGGGCCCATTAACCAAAGCCTGTGTCATGGCCGGGTTTTTGGTCAGTCCTGCCAAACTCCAGTGGATCACACCCTCCCGATTATCAGGCAATAGTGTACGTGCAGCCTCTACTTGATTCACAATTTCTTGAACATATTCTGTCCCGCGCTTGCCCACAGTATTGATACCTGGCCAAAGGTGGCGTCCCAAGGTATTTTCACTTTCCCACCATTTTAACAGCGCGGTATAACTCTGCTTAGCGGGTTGTATTGGCCAATACAATTGGGGTGCAAAATAGTCGATCCAACCTTTGTTCAACCATAATTTAGCATCCGCATAAAGCATATCATACTGACTCGATCCTTGGATTCCTGCCGGATAGCCTGGTTTCCAGATGCCGAACGGGCTGATCCCAAATTTGACAAAATTCTTCTCCTTTTTAATATCTCTATAGATACGCTCGATAAAGGTGTTTACACTATTTCTCCGGAAGTCACCTCGGGAAAGCGTGCCCCCATTACGTTTGTATTCATTGTAACTATCCATATCTGGAAAATCCTGCCCACCATTATATTCAGCATAAGGATAGAAGTAATCGTCAAAATGTACGCCATCGATATCATAACGTTTAACAATATCCATTACCACGCGAGCAGCATGGTCCTGCGTAGATTGTTTGGATGGGTCAAACCAGTAATATCCTTGTTTCAGTTTGACAACAGATTCGGGCATTTTGCGCGCCATAGAGGCTGAGGTAACAGGGCCACCAGCAGTATGGTGCGCGCGGTAAGGGTTTAGCCAAACGTGAAGCTCGATCCCTCTTTTATGAGCCTGTTCTACCCAGAAATCAAGCGGATCATAATAAGGGGATGGCGCCTGCCCTTCTGTTCCTGTCAAAAAATATGACCAAGGCTCTAAATCACTTTTATAAAATGCATCTGCTGATGGACGCACCTGAAAAATTACTGCATTAAAATTATTATTTTTCAAGAAATCTAAAATGCCGATCGCTTCCTGTTGCTGCTGTGCTGTACTCAGGTTATTTTTGCTCGGCCAATTGATATTGGCAACAGAGGCCACCCAGGCTGCACGAAACTCACGGGGTAAAGCTGGGAGATTGACGACAATTTCCTTCTTTTTCTCTGCAACTGGCTGCGCTTTTGTCTCAACTGTATTTTTCACCCGTTCGCGCTTAGGTAATGTGGGAGGATCCTTTTTTACAATTTCTACATTGGTCGCTGTGGTGTTGACAGGCTCGTGTTTCTTATTTTTCTTGGATGAACAAGAAGATAAAACAAAAAGTGCTGTCGCTAAAAATAATAGGGAACGTTTCATCAATCTATAGAATAGTGTTTTTTCAAAATAACGAACGAAGATACATATAATATTAGTCAATCTTGGACAATCGGTCAATCTTCTGCGAAATGGATCAGCGCTTTAACTCGCCTTTAAAGATCACCTTTTTCAGCTGAAAGTCGTCATTAAAGACAATGACATTTGCTATGCTTCCTGCATTTAGATTTCCGATATCCGCTCGCTTTAGTAGGTTTGCCGGATACACCGTAGCCATTCGGATCGCTTCATCGAGTGGTATACCCACCTTTTGCACGGCATTTTTTACCCCCTCCAGCAAGGAGATTGCAGCCCCTGAAATGGTCCCGTCCGGCAATGAATAATACCCGTCGTTCAATACATGCTGGTATATATCTTTATCGCAAGCGGCCACAGCATCTGTAATCATAAACAGGCGGGCTCCCAGCTGACGTTTCGCAATTTTCACAGCTTCAAAGCTGACATGATGTCCATCGACAATAATACTCGCCCGCGCTGTCGGATGATTAAAAATTGCGCCGACCAAACCTACTTCGCGATGATGCAAAGGCGACATGGCATTAAACAGGTGGGTGCTTGTTGGAATCCCCAGATCGTAACCATGGGTTCCTTCTTCGAAAGTCGCATCACTATGCCCTGCACTGAGCAGCAAATTGTAGCTGTGTAAGTGCTGCAATACATCGTCCGCTATACGTTCAGGTGCTATGGTCATCATCTTGACAACCTGATTTCCCGCCAAAAGATCGTCAATCTTTTCCTTTGTAGGCTCGATGATTAATTCCGCAGGATGCGCACCTCGTTTTTTAGGATTCAAAAAGGGACCTTCTAGATGTAACCCTAAAAATGCATCGTGCCGGAAGCATTCTGCCACGCGAATGGCATCCTTAAAGACGGGTATGGTATTGGTCGCCAGAGTCATCATAAAAGAAGTCGTGCCTTTACCGACCAAGCCCTCGGCGATGCGTTCCAAAGAGGCTACACTACGCTCGGCGGAATACAAGTCCGATCCGTCGCCATACAGTTGCAGATCGATCAGTCCTGCACAAATATTACACCCATTGACTGGATAACTGGTGTAATCCGTAGGCACGTCATGCTTATCAACAATTGCGGCAATTTTACCTTCATTAATCAGTAATGCTTTTTCTTCAAAGATCGTCTCACCAGTATATATCTTACCTCCAATTAACGCTAGCTTATTCATAGATTATTATTTCGTTTACCAATTTACCAAAATTCGAAAATATACTGTCCCTTGTAAACGATTTGTTTCACAGTCGATAAATGTACGCTCAAAGTTTTTGATCTTTTCATTTTAACTTTCTAAATTACTGTTGTAACTTAGTTCCATGTACTTATTTAGAAAGCGCAATGCAGAACGCCCGACGAATGGGAATATAAAAGCCATGCATATTATTAATGCAACGGCCATTATTGTCTTTTTATTGGGACTGATCTACAAAATATTTTTTACTTCCTAAACACTGTAATTCATGTCAAAAAAAGAAATCTTCAATACGGACAAAGCTCCGGCTGCAATAGGCCCCTATAACCAGGCGATTAAAGCTGGCAATACATTATATGTCTCTGGGCAAATCCCACTGGTTCCCGAAACAATGGAGTTAATTGCATCTGGTATAAAAGACGAGGCGCATCAGGTGCTGAAAAATATCGAAGCTATCCTGACAAATGCTGGATATACTTTTGAAGATGTTGTCAAAGCATCCATTTTCCTAAGTGATATGGACAATTTTGCTTTAGTCAATGAAGTCTATGCTGAATATTTTAAAGAAGCCCAGCCAGCCCGAGAGTGTGTTGCGGTAAAAACATTGCCGAAGCATGTAAATGTCGAGATTTCAGTCATTGCGTGGAAAGATTAATCCGTGGAAAATAGCAACGAAACAGCAAGCCGCGGAAAATATCTTTTCGCGGCTTTTTTGGCTCCCTTTATTTGGGGATTTATGTCTATACCTGTACGGTGGATACGCGGCTATCCTGCCGAAGATATCCTGTATTTTAGAATTATTACCGCCCTGTTGGTCCTTTGGGTATACCTGCTTATTTTCCGAAGAAAGATGCTTGTGGCTGATATTCGTAAATTTGGACTTCTATCACGGGCAGGCAAGCTCCGTCAAACGGGACTTATGATTCTCGCCTCCGCGCTGATCTTCGGAAACTGGTTTACTTACATCTATGCTGTCAACCATGTCAGCATTCAATCCGCCGCATTGGCCTATCTGACCTGCCCCCTAATTACCGCGGCAGGAGCCTATCTCATGCTCAAGGAAAAATTGACTGGATGGCAAAAAACTGCACTTTTCATTGCTTTCAGCAGCGTATGCCTACTGGCAAGAGGTTCATTGAATGATGTGCTATGGGCGATTACTATCGCATCCTGTTACGCGTTTTATCTGATCGTGCAACGGGTATCGACAGGCTTTGACAAACTCAATCAATTGGTTCTTCAACTCAGTATATGTGCATTGTTTGTGATACCCAAACTGATCTATAATCATCACACCATCCCTAATGAGCCGGTGTTTTGGAGCACCATAGTGCTCATCGCATCTCTGTTTACGATCATCCCTCTTTTTTTGAGCATGTATGCCCTCATCGGCATTTCATCCACCACGACTGGTGTTCTTTTGTATATTAATCCGCTGATCGCATTTACTTTGGCAGCGACCTACTTTCAAGAACCTGTACAGCCAATAAAATATATCGCATACGGTATCATCCTTATTGCTATCATCCTATTTAATGCTGCAAACATTAAACAAGCCTTTAACAGACCATCCCGAGTTTAAGCACAACGCCCCAATTAAATACACTTTTTTTGACTATGGAAGGGATGCTCGATGTATCGACATAAAAAAATGACAAACCACACATAACACTGACTAATAATCAATTACAAACAAAAAAAACGTTCATATAAAACATTTGCATTGCATAAAATTTTTGAATTTTGTCCAACAATAGTAAATTAGACCCTTATTAAGGGAAATCACACCGCTTTTTCTTCCTATAAATTAGGTATTGAATAGCTTATACTATTAAAAAATAATCATTTATTTCGCCCCTCGATTATTCAATATCTCTTCTTCTAACCAAAATGCTAAATGGAATTAGCCCACTCCATTAGAACTTCACCGTTATGAAAATACGTATATAAAAAACTGAATATAACACATATACTATATGAATAACAAATTATACTCTACTTTGAGGGTGTTGGGTATTGTTCCGACAATGCTTTTTTCAGCATCCTTATTGCATGCGCAAACCAACCAGATAAAGGGAACGGTTGTTGACGCTAAAACCAAAGCCCCTATTCCAGGCGCCACAATTAAAGTGCTGGGCACTTCCAATGCAAGTTCTACAGATGTAAAAGGCGCATTTCAGATCAATGTAGATGACAAAAACCGCATATTGAACATCAGTACTGTCGGTTACGAAAACAAAACAGTCACATTGGGCCCTGGTGAAACGACAGTAACGGTAAGTTTAGAAGAACAAACACAGCAGTTGGAAAGTGTCGTGGTCACCGCTCTAGGTATTAGCCGTGCCCAAAAATCATTAACATACTCAACACAACAGGTCAATGGTGACGAATTGAACAAAGTCAAAAGCACCAACTTGGCAAATAATTTAAACGGTAAAGTCGCCGGTGTTAACATTGCTTCCAGCTCTTCTGGACCAGGTGGTTCAGCAAAAGTTATTTTGCGCGGTAACAAATCGGCTTCCGGCAACAACCAGGTACTTTATGTTGTCGATGGGGTTCCAATCAATAACCAGACATTGGCCAGTCAGCCAGACAACGTTTTCGGCGGGCAACGTGATGGTGGCGACCCTATTTCATTGATCAACCCAGAAGATATCGAAAACATCTCCGTATTAAAAGGAGCATCTGCGGCGGCATTATATGGTAGCCAAGCAGCCAACGGCGTTATCTTGGTCACAACGAAATCAGGTAAACAAGGTCGCACAACGATCAACTTCTCATCAAGTGCACAGATCGAACAGGCTGTATCGACACCGAAATTCCAAAACCAATATGGTCAAGGTTCGGGTGGTAAAAACAGTAACACCAGTGTATTTAGCTGGGGCGACAAAACCAATGGCGCCAACTATGATAATGTAGGTGAATTTTTCCGTACAGGTAGCAACTTCACCAATTCATTGACCTTGTCCGGAGGTAACGAAAAAAATCAAACGTACTTCTCTTATGCTAATACATTGGCAAAAGGTATTCTTCCAGAAAACGACCTGATGCGTCATAACTTCAATCTCAAGGAAAGTGCTTCATTTTTTGATAATAAGCTGACCGTTGAAGGAAGCGCCAATTATATTACACAAAAATTGGATAATGCACCTAGTTCAGGATTTTATTATAATCCACTGGTAGGAACTTATTTGTTACCGCGCAGCTTAAATATTGCGGATTTTAAAAATTACGAAACGTTCAATCCAAGCCGCAATCTGAACGAACAAAACTGGTTCAGCCTAAGTGATAGTCCCACAACACAACAGAATCCATGGTGGATCGTCAACAGGAATCCAACAAGCTCTACCCGCAACCGCTTGCTTTTAAATGGTAGTGCAAAATATAAAGTAGCGCCTTGGATCAGTATTCAGGCTAGGGGAAGCGTCGATCGCACCTCAGAGGTTTGGGACCGTAAAGTCTATGCGAGCACACCAAATCCCCTTGGGAAAGTAAATGGTAATTACAATTATACAAATACCACCATTACACAACAATACGGTGATGTCGTTGCCAACATGAACTTTAATGTCAGCGATAAGTTTCAGATCACAGGATTGGTCGGAACAAGTATCACCGACTGGAAAACCGAAGGTGTGGATTTTAACACAGGTATTGACGGGTTAAAAATCCCAAATCAATTCTTTATCCAAAATACAACAACGCCTGTCACATCTACATTATCGGCTAATCGTAGACAATTACAATCGGTATTTGCATCAGCAAACTTAGCCTACGACAACTGGATTTATTTGGATCTGACGGCGAGGAATGACTGGTCCAGTACATTAGCTTTCACAGGTACAAAGTCTTTCTTCTACCCATCTGCAGGATTGGGTATTGTATTGAATGACAAATTAAACTTACCTGAGTTTGTCAATATGGCCAAGATTCGTGGTTCGTATGCAGTAGTGGGCAATGATTTGCCTCCTTACACGAGTTTATTAACAAACACGGTGAACCCGTACGCTGTATTGACAGTAAATGACATTGCGTTCTTGAAAACATTAAAGCCCGAAAAAACGAAATCTTTTGAAATTGGAACGGAATGGCGCATGTGGAACAATCGTTTGAATGTGGATGTTACGTACTACAAAACAAACACAACGAACCAGTTCTTCAAAGTCGCTGCGAGCCAAGCTTCGTTAAACCAACAGTATGCAATTAATGCCGGTGACATTCAAAACCAAGGGGTAGAGGCGTTGGTATCATTGGATGCGATCAAAAATGAGGATTTTAAATGGACAACAAGTATCAACTTCACCTACAATAAAAACAAGATAAAAAAGCTAGCTGATGCTGTTCCTGAGTTTAGTTTAACTGGTGAAAATCAAAACAACTTTGCTTCCAAACTTGAGGTAGGCGGTTCTTTTGGCGATATCTATGGACAGGATTTTGTACGGGATGCTGAAGGAAGGATTATTATTTCAGAAGATGGTATTCCTCAAAAAACCAACGCTTATACTAAGCTAGGAAATTCGAATCCAATTTGGCAAATGGGCTGGAACAATAGTTTCAATTATAAAAACTTCAATTTAAGTTTCTTGATTGACGGCAAGTTTAATTACGAGGTAATGTCAATTACACAATCTGTCATGGATGGTTATGGCGTATCAGAAGCAACTGGAGCCGCTCGTGCAAATGGTGGCGTTGCCGTAAACGGTGTTACACCGAATGGAACTCCTGTTGCTGTCGTCGATGCAGAGAAATGGTACACATTAACAGGAGGTATAGGTCCTGTCAGTAGCCAATACATTTACGATGGAACGGTCGTGAGACTGCGTGAATTGACTTTCGGCTATGACTTCAATATTAAAGACAGTTTCTTCAAAAAATTGCGCGTCAATGCTGTAGGAAGAAACCTATTCTACATTTCTAAAAAGGCTCCATTTGACCCTGAAGTAACGATGTCAACAGGCAATTCGCTGAGTGGTGTAGATATCTTTATGATGCCTGCAACCCGCAATTACGGACTTACACTAAATGCAACTTTCTAAACGATCAACAATGAATTTTAATATCAAATATATATCCAAATTCTCCCTGGCCATGTTACTTCTTGGAGGAACGATGACCAGCTGTACAAAGAATTTTGAGGATTACAACAAAAACAATATTGGGCTTACAGATGAAGATTTAAAGGGGGACGGACAAGATCTTGTGCTTTTTTTAAAAAATGCACAAATGTCTATTTACAATTTCTCTGGTGCGGGAGACCCTAATTCTTATCAAGTACAACAAAATCTGAATGCAGACGTCTTTTCGGGCTATTTCATGTCTCCTACGCCGTTTAATAGCGGTCAGAACAACCTGAATTATGCAATGGTAAATGGCTGGAACGGTGAACCATTTAAAGTGCTTTATCTTAACGTTATTAAATCCATTGAAAAATTAAAAAGCAATGGCCTTGCAGAGACCTATCCAGCACTATGGGGTTCAGCATTAGTGATCAAAGTGGAAGCGGCGAGCCGTGTTACAGATATCTATGGTCCTATTCCATATAGTAAAGTAGGCACCTCCAATACCGTTCCATACGACAAACAATCCGATGTATATGCTGCTTTCTTCAAAGAGCTCGATGAGGCTGTAACCGCGTTGAAATCGTACAAAGCAGATAGTCCAATGGCTGCTAAAATCGATCAGATCGATCTTGTATTTCCGAATACTGATAATCAGGTCAGATTTGCAAATTGGTTGAAAATTGCCAATTCACTTCGCCTGCGTTTGGCAATGCGTTTGGTTAAAGTCGATGCTGCTTTAGCAAAAACACAAGCCGAAAAAGCATTGGATCCAGCAAATGGTGGTGTATTGGAAAGTAACACCGAAAACTTCAAGATCACTATACCGGCGGATGGAACCTACAGCAACCCGCTTTGGTTTATTTCCAAAAACTGGGCCGATACCCGTATCAATGCGACGCTTTCTTCCTATATGACAGGATTGAACGACCCGCGTATCTCTAAATACATGGCACCTGTCATTAAAGATGCAACAACAACGGCGTTCGCTGGTAAATACATTGGAATCCGTGCAGGTGCAGATGGTATCGAAAAAGACAAATACCAAAAGCTATCGGCATTGAATACCGAGGGTACAACACCAACTTTCGTGGCAACAACAGCACCGGTATTAATGACCGCAGCTGAGGTTTACTTCCTTCGTGCGGAAGCAGCATTGAGAGGTTGGAACAATGCCGGTGGAACAGCGCAATCACTTTATGAAAAAGGAGTGGAAACTTCCTTTACGCAATGGGGTGTAACATCAGGATTGAGCACTTACCTCAATGATAATACCAGTAAGGCTGCAGCTTACAAAGATCCTTTCAATGCGAAGAATAACGCCAATTCACCAAGCGCACTGACCATCAAATGGAATGAGGGTGCTACCAATGAAGAAAAATTGGAACGTATTATCACACAAAAATGGTTGGCGATCTTCCCTGAAGGACAAGAGGCTTGGAGTGAATTCCGCCGTACCGGTTATCCACGCCTATTCCCGGTTGTGGTCAACAATAGCGGTGGACTGATCGATACTAAAATACAGATCCGTCGCTTACCGTTCCCACAAAATGAATACAATACAAATGCAGCTGAAGTACAATCTGCAATCTCGTTGTTGGGCGGACCTGACAACGGCGGTACCAGACTTTGGTGGGATGTAAATAAGGGTAATTTCTAATCAAGAGATCATCCGGGATAAATTCTCAAACGGGGCTATTCAAGTTTTGAATAGCCCCGTTTTTATATAATTTTTACTGTCCTGTTCAACGCAAGATCCCAATGTGGGAAGCGGGTCAATGATCCAGCGGGAATACTAATATAAAAATCCGAATAACCATAGCGGAATCTTTGCGCCAAAACCTGTTTCTATACCATCTGCCGCAATCAAGTAACGATCGGTATCTCGAACCTGCTGACTACCTTTATTTTTACCGCCCACTTCGATATGAACCTGCTCGACTAAAAAGTCGCCAGTCTGCGGTTCGGATACTTCCAGCCCTGCATGAAGCAATTGATTCAATAAAAAAGTTTCCCGTAGATTTCCTTGGTTTGGATCTGGGTGAATTGCATAAGAAAGGTTCGTATTTTCCAAGAAAAGTTTGTCCGGCTTTTGTAGCCGCGATACGCCTTTCCCTTGTGCGGATAAAACATTTAAGAGTCCTGCGTCCTTCAATTGATAGATGTATTCTAATATGCGATCTCTGGAAATATCCATTTTGGCTGCTAAGGCGGAAATATTAGGCTTGAAAGGAGCGGATTCTGCTATTACTGCTAATAAGCGTTTTACTTTCACAGCCGTACCAGCATTGTAAGACGCAATGTAAGCAAGATCAATATCAACGACCGCACCTATAATTTGCTCTAGTTTAGGCAAATATTCGTTTTCACCTTCGGTAAATATAGGCAGATAACCCGATCGCAGATACTTTGCAAATAGTGGCAGCGGTCTTATGGAGGAAGTAATATTCACACTGATCTCGCGATGTTGCTTTTGAATGTCTTCAAATGTTATCGGAGAGAATGAGGCCACTCCCGAGAACTGGAGATATTCTCTAAAAGAGAGTCCTGCCAATGTATAGCTCACCACTCGCCTGCTTAAATCGGCTTGACCACGATAGATGTCTAAAGCCGATGATGCCGAAAATATAACGCGCATACCGGGAATCCCATCATAAATATTTTTGAGTTCCCTGGACCAGTTAGGATACTTATGTACTTCATCAATCAGAAGGAGTTGCCCCCCCTGTTGATACCAATCCATTGCAGTATCTAATAAACTATGGTTGTAAAACCAGGTATGATCAGCGGTAATATAGAGACTTTTATCTTTTAATGCGCCCAGGTCATATTTCATATGCTGCAATAAAATCGTCGTCTTACCTGCCCCACGTGCACCTTTGATCCCTATCATCCGTTGATTCCAGTTAATTTTTTCATGAAGGTATCTCCTGAAATCATTGTTGATGCCCTGCAAAAGAATATCTTGAAAATTGATCAAAGTTTCCATATTGTCGTTTCTTTATTACAAAAATAACTAAATTTTGTTGTTTTAAAACTACATTTTTACCAACATATTGTTGTTTCAAACCTACAATCTAAGGAAAATTATGCGCAATAGAGTTCAAAATCAAATTTCTCTTAACAAAAATTTAGTGGAGATCTTGTAGCAGAAATCAAAAACTACCCGTTTAGTTAAAAAACCAAAAAAACCAAACATGAAGAAAGCAATCTTTATACTCCCGATTATTGGATTTATACTTTTCCTTGCCTGTTCGAAAGACAATTCTAAATCTTACGAGTATTGGAATGAGCAAGTCAATGCAAAAGCCAAGGAACTTAACACGTTGCTTGAATCTGTTCCCTGTACAAATATTGAAGAGTTTGAAATTGTACAGCATCCATATTATACATATTTCCTAGTGCATTCTTCACTAAAAAACCAATTCGAAAAATTGAAGCTCGAATTAGATCATTATCAAGATGAGCGAAATAAAGCAGCTGAACGTGAAGGTATATTTACTCCAGTGCTCCAAAACTCATTTATGCCAGCTCCCAATCCGCCGCTGGGAAAATATTGTCATAATGGTAAAGCGAAGCTCCGGTTTGCAAACGATCTATCCCTTGCGGAAATCAATATAGAACTTCCCAAACGATACAAGGAGCTGCAAGAGTTCTATAAAGATGTGTCCTGTTCGAATCCAAACGATTGGACCAGCTATTTTTTACGCACAGGCTGCTGTATGGAAGGAATTGCGGTACACAAAACCATTCGATCAACCGAGATGAAAGAAAAAATAGCGCTCTATAACCGTCTCATGGAGAACAAGCTGCGTTTGGAGAAAACAACCTGTCAAGGCGGCTGTGCAAATATGGCCAGACCAGTTCAATGCAAGGATGGAAAACCTTTTGTAGAAGTATATAAATCGTAAAAATTAAATTTTTCGTAATTTAGCCATTCAAGAAGAATGGCTGAATTAAGTTTAATTACCCCCATAGAATACCTCAAAGGTGTAGGTCCACAAAAAGCAGATGTACTCAAAAAAGAGCTACAGGTGTTTACCATTGGTGATCTATTGACGCAATATCCTTTCCGTTATATCGACCGTACGGAGTTTCATAAAATCCGGAAACTTCATCCCGATATGATGGCGGCACAGGTACTGGGGCGATTGGTTTCGCTACAACTCGTGGGCGAGAAAAAAACGAAACGTCTTGTCGGTTCTTTCAAAGACGAAACGGGCTCCATGGAATTGGTCTGGTTCCAGTCCATCCCATGGCTCCAAAAATCATTAAAAGTCGGCTCAGCCTATATTATTTACGGCAAGCCGAGCGAATTCAATGGGCAGCTTTCCATTACGCATCCCGAAATGGATTTATATAATCCGCAGGTTAAACAGATCGGCAACATGAGTTTACAGCCGGTGTATTCGTCGACAGAAAAACTCAAAAAGTTCAATCTAGATACCAAAGGGATCCAACGCTTGCAGCAAACTGCATTGGAAACCGTATTCCGTAGTATTGATGAATCGCTTCCCCAGAATGTGCTTGCTAAACATGGCCTCATTTCCAGGCAACAGGCGTTCGCTTCCATCCATTTTCCAAGCGATCAAAAGGAGCTGAACCAAGCCATCAAACGCATCAAATTTGAAGAGCTATTCTTTATTCAGCTCAAGCTGCTCAACAACAAGCAGCTGAATACACAGAAATTCAGAGGCCAGCGGTTCAATAAAGTCGGTGAAAAATTCAACACGTTCTTTAATGAACGTCTTCCATTCCCTTTGACAGGAGCGCAAAAGCGCGTTGTGAAGGAAATCCGTATGGATACCAATACAGGTGCACAGATGAACCGCCTGGTACAGGGCGATGTTGGATCCGGGAAAACGGTTGTTGCCCTCATGAGCATGTTGCTTGCTGTCGACAATGGATTTCAGGCCTGTATGATGGCTCCGACAGAAATCTTGGCGACCCAGCATTATCATGGACTTAAAGATCTTGTTGGCGACGATATTGTTACGATAAAGCTTCTCACTGGCTCCACTAGTACGAAAGAACGCCGTTTGATCCACCAGGCACTGGAAGATGGCAGCTTAAATATTTTAATTGGCACCCACGCCCTAATCGAGGACAAGGTAAAATTCAACAACCTGGGCTTCGTTGTTATTGACGAGCAGCACCGTTTTGGTGTAGAACAGCGGGCCAAACTCTGGCGCAAGAATGTCATTCCACCACACATGCTGGTCATGACAGCAACACCAATTCCACGGACATTGGCGATGACCATGTACGGCGACTTGGACATCTCCGTGATAGACGAATTACCTGCGGGGCGTAAACCCATCAAGACTGTCCACTTTTTTGAAAGTTCGCGTTTGCGAATGTTTGGTTTTATGCGTGAGGAGATTGCCAAAGGCAGGCAGGTTTATGTAGTGTACCCGCTCATTAAGGAAAGCGAAAAACTTGATCTGATATATTTAGAAGCAGGACTAGAAAATTTGCAACGCGAATTTCCGCTACCTCAATACAAGGTCAGCATTGTTCATGGTAAAATGCCCGTAAAAGATAAGGACTTTGAGATGCAGCGCTTTGTCAAACACGAAACGCAGATCATGGTTGCTACCACCGTTATTGAGGTCGGAGTGAATGTTCCCAATGCCTCGGTCATGGTCATTGAAAATTCCGAACGTTTTGGGCTATCCCAGCTGCACCAATTGCGTGGCCGCGTGGGCCGTGGTGCTGAACAGTCTTTCTGTATCCTGATGTCGGGGAATAAACTAAGCAAAGAAGGACGTTTAAGGCTGGATACCATGGTGCGCACCAACGATGGATTTGAAATTGCAGAAGTGGATCTGCAGCTTCGTGGGCCGGGCGATATATCCGGGACACAGCAGTCGGGTGTGCTTGACCTTAAAATGGCCAATCTGGCCACCGATCAAGCGTTGCTAACGGAATGCCGCAACACAGTCATTGAAATCTTCAACGAAGATCCAACACTCCAGAGCGAAAAAAATCAGTTGCTCCGAAGCTTCCTCGCAAGAAAATCAGATGGCATTGCCTGGGACAAGATTTCTTAACCGCATGTCATTTTCGAAATAAAAAACGGGGCCAACAAATAAACTAATAACGTATTTAAGTGAATAAACAGAGCGCAGTGGAATCTTAAGGCCGATTATCAACATACATAGGATACGAATTGGTATTAATTAGCGTTTGAAGACAATTTAACTTTTTTGTATATAAAACCAAATTTATTTACTTTTGCATCATTATGAACATGATATAGAAAAATATCCCTTCTTTTACTAGGCAAAAGATGGCGACCGAACGCTTACATATTTTGAGTTGCCCTGGTAAGCAAATCACAGGAAATTTATTGGTTAATGGAGAATTATGTCATAATCGGCATCAGTCTTGTGTGGTGTACAAATACATAAATTCTTAAATTTACCTTTTCAAACAAACATCGAGCTTTCGGGCTCATTGAACAATAATTAAAAAAGTGAATGAATAACAAGAGTTAGGTAATAAATAGCTTGCACAGCACTGTTCAATCACCTTTCGATTTCACTTAAAAGACTTAATAGTACAAAATGGCCAGATTTAAAATACACGATACAGCTATAAAACCCGAAACAGCCGTCTTGGTGAGTGTCATCACCCCAAGCGTAACGGAAACAAAAGCAAAGGAATATTTGGAGGAACTTGAATTTTTGGTGCAGACTGCCGGTGGGGAGACCAAAGGCATGTTTACACAAAAACTGGGTTTTCCTGACCGAGCTACATTTGTGGGCAGTGGAAAGCTGGAAGAAATAAAAGCATATGTCGAAGCCGAGGAAATTGACATCGTTGTTTTCGACGATGAGCTTTCACCTTCACAATTGCGTAATATTGAAAAAGAACTGAAACGCAAAATATTGGACCGCTCCAATCTCATCCTGGACATCTTTGCCCGACATGCCAAAACCGCACAGGCGAAGACACAGGTGGAATTGGCACAGCTGCAATACCTTTTACCTCGTTTGACCCGTATGTGGACCCACTTGGAACGTCAGCGCGGGGGTATTGGTATGCGTGGTCCGGGTGAGTCACAGATTGAAACCGATAGACGGATCATCCTGGACAAAATTTCTTTGTTCAAAGAACGCCTAAAAGCAATCGACAAGCAAAACGAGACGCAGCGGAAAAACCGTGGTGAGATGATCCGTGTAGCCCTTGTAGGTTATACCAATGTCGGAAAATCGACAATCATGAATATGATTTCCAAGTCTGACGTACTGATCGAGAATAAACTTTTTGCTACACTCGACACTACAGTTCGCAAAGTTGTGATCGACAACCTCCCCTTCCTGCTTTCAGATACCGTTGGTTTTATCCGTAAACTACCACACCATTTGGTGGAATGTTTCAAATCCACATTGGATGAAGTTCGGGAAGCCGATGTCCTGATCCACGTAGTCGACATTTCACATCCGAATTTTGAAGATCATATCCAGGCGGTAAACGAAACATTGAAGGACCTTAAAGCGCTGGACAAACCGGTGATTACGGTGTTCAACAAAATTGACCTTTATAAACCGGCTGTCGAAGAAGGACACGATGGCGAGGAGATCGAGGTCACGTTGGATGATTTCCGCAAATCATGGATGGCAAAAAATTCAGACCCGGCGATCTTCCTGTCAGCAACAAATAAAACGAATATCGAAGAGTTCAAACAAAAACTTTACGATATCATTGTGAAGATGCACAATGAACGTTACCCATACAATAACTTATTGTATTAATTTTGACAAATAACCCTGTGAATGGGCCTCATGCCCATTCACAGTTTAAAAAAATACGAAATGAACAAAGAGGTGCAGTTTCAAGATTGGGGTCTTGTCGATTACCAAGAAGCATGGGACAGACAAGAATCCATCTTTAAGGGAGTATTGGATATCAAGCACGACAATAGGGTCAATGCGACAACGACCATTACCCCAAATTACTTGATCTTCACAGCACATCCGCATGTTTACACCTTGGGGAAAAGCGGGCACGAGGAATACTTGCTGTTAGATGAAAAAGGGCTCGAAGAGAAGGAGGCCAAATTCTACAAGATCAACCGCGGTGGTGACATTACTTATCACGGCCCCGGGCAGATTGTCGGTTACCCAATCCTGGATCTTGATAACTTCTTTACTGATATACACCTTTACCTGCGCACACTGGAAGAAGCGATCATATTGACCTGTGCTGATTTTGGTATTGAAGCCGGAAGATATCCTGGGTTTACCGGTGTATGGATTGAACCGGATAAGCCAACAGCGCGCAAAATATGTGCGATGGGAGTACGCGCTTCGCGCTGGGTGACCATGCATGGCTTTGCCTTCAATGTCAATACAGATCTTGACTATTTTAGCAATATCATTCCTTGTGGCATCGACGATAAAGATGTTACGTCATTAAAGCGGGAACTTGGCAAAGAAGTCGACATGGAAGATGTGAAAGAAAAACTGAAGGGTCATATTGCGAACCTATTTGAAATGCAAATAGTGTAATTTTAGTTTTCAACAACATAATAAGGGCCTTTGGAGCAGAATTTTAATTCCGCTCCAAAGGCCCTTATTTCTGAGCTTCCCTGTTGCTCCTGTTTAATAAAACTCCTGCTAAGGACACAAACAAAGGCCATTTTCAGACACTTAATGGTCTTTACGTGCCCCCGACCCTATTTCCGAACATTAACAGTAAAACATACATTCGTAGCTGGCGAGTTTTCCTTCGACAAATCTGAAAATAAATAACCCGGCATCGCCATTTTGAATATAGTACGTATGTGGCGTTGAAATCCAATCTGCCGAAAGTAGTTCACCAAAGTGGTCTACAAAGTCTTTTTCTGCGTAATTAGCATCCATCCGCTCATTGCCCATGACAATGGTTTCGCCCTCACTAAGAAATAGCCGATAAAAACTACCCGCCACTCGCCCTTTATTATTTTCTTCAAAGGCGACAATCATATTGGGTGTTTTATAATAGTACTGTGGCTCCCACCCACATTCGGGCATATCTGGGATTTCGGAAACCCGTTGTAAATCCAGTTGCTTCATTTGAGCATCTGTGATCTTTCCGTCAAATAAAGACACGCCTTTCCATTCGAAATGAAAGTTTAAAGCTTTTAGTTTCTTGGCATAAACTTCGGACTGGAGCTCATTTTGGAATTTATTGGCCAAGACCAATTCAAAATCGATATCAACTTTGGGATCCACCACTGCTGCTTTGGTGTAGGTTTCCTTCCAATAAGTAAGGGCTTCTTTCAATTTGAAATACTTGGTCCAGCCTATTTCCCGCAGACGACCTACCGCCGCCAGCTCCTTTTCCTGATCCTTTCCTTTGACGTCCAAGTAATCTTTTAAGACCTTTTCATAGGTGAGTTGGGCACCCAGATATTTCATTTGAATATATTCAGGTCGCTTATGAAAGTGGTCACCAATATACACCCATCCGTCAGCATACAGCGGCACATAATCGACACATACCATTTCATTGGGCCTCGCCCTACGCACAGCGGTACTTGTTGTATTAGGAGCCTTACGCACGCGCAATTGTGACACCTGCACATAGAAATGTGGGCATTGGGCATCTGTTGTTCCACGATAGAAATATTGTTTTGGCTCGCCAGCAGACCTTTTTCCATTCATGGCACTTTTTAGAGGCTGACGGTCTATAAATCCGATATCTCCATTACTTACTTGCACCTTATATTGCATATTGGTGGAGTCCAATAGATATACTGGTGCTTCTGTCGGAAAGATTCCTAAGAGGTCTTTACTGTTTCTTTCTTCACGGTAGAGGTGGCCCCATGTTGAGGTATACATTGGTCGCTGACCTGCTGATTGTGCTACTGCCTGATGCACAAAACAAGCTAAAAGCAGATAGCATATAACAAATACTTTTTTCGACATAAATTAATTCTTTGAATAGTAAAGGTTGATCATTGTATCGCGATCAACAGCAGGCAATATCCCTTTTACAAATGCACCAGAAGCCTTCCCAGTTGTCAGTTAAACAAACACCTTTTCGATAACCAAATTAAACAAAAAAGGGGCCAATGAAATCACGTGAATCAGGTATTTTTTTGAGGTAGGGAACGATCAGATGTATAAACTACTGGATGTCATTATTTGCGTTGCAGTAAGCTCACCTGTCCTTCCAATGATAGGATTGTTTTTTCTTGTGCCTTGACCGTTTGCTCTAAGGCATTAACCAGCTGCTTATAAATACCAAGGCCTTCGGCAGTGACATGCGCTGTTTCTGCAGGTAGAGCACTGAGCGCTCTCTTCTCATCCTTTCGCATCATAGTTCCTTCGCCCATGAGCAACCATGCGGGACTAATATCGGGATGTTTGGACAATATAGCGATCATGGCATCGGAACTGAGTGCGGTATTTTTCTGCCCTCCCTTGAAGTTTGCATAGGAAAGTTGTAAGTCTTTGAAAAATTCGGTTTTGCTGATGCATTTGGTTTCGGCGATCAGCAGCACACGTTCCTTTACATTCACTTTTGCCTCTTTTTAAAATGTTTGTGGTTTACTTGTTTCTTAAAGACTTTATTTCCTTTTCTTGGATAGACAATAATCGCTCTAGCGAAATAATTGTCTTCTCCTGAGACTTAATAGTGATATTTTGTGACGATATGACCTGTTTCAATGAATTGACCACTGCATTAGTTAAACCATCTGCCTCATTAGCTACATAGCCTCCCTCATCTTCTTCCTGAGCATGAATAGGTTTTAACATCTCACCTTCGCCTTTTAATAGCCATTCTGATGAGTAGGCTGGAAATTTTTCAACAATACTCACTAGCCACTTTGCCTGTACGTCTGTGTTATTACTTAAAGCACGTGTAAATACACCTCTACTTGCTCCTACGGCACTTTCGAAGGCTGTTACACTCAGTCCTTCTCTATCTGCTATAACTTTAATTCTCGTTAAAAAAGAACTCATAATCAATAATTATCAATATAAAATTTGTTTAATCGAAAATTAGTGTTTAAATTAGCTTCACTATTGATAATTATAAACACAACATTTTAATCAAAAACCTTAAATACGAAACCAAAAAGGCTTTAGATCAGTGCACGGATCAATATATGCCCTAGTATCGGTTTCATCGACTAAAAAATTATAATCTGATGAAAAATACGGAAAAGAAACTAAAAGCGAAACATTTTCGCTATTTATGCAAGGATATAGTCAAAAATCCAATGATCTATATCAGGGATTTCTATCGCTATGAAACGGATATTATTTGTTGGATGAATAATATTCAGCTTTTTGTCAACGCAGCAACTGCCCCCGAAATGGGAAACCGCAATTTTGCTGAAAACGGATACCATTGCAAAGAAATGATCAAACAGATTGAGGTGGCTTATGTAATTTTTCACCAATGTCAACTCCCGATACAAAAAAAGCCATTGAATTTCTTTTCGACAAAAGAAGACTACCACAACTACGTATTTAAACTGGAATACACGACCCATGGACATATAGATCCTTCTGACACCATCAGCAAGTTCTTCTCGTACCAATCTCTTCAAAAATGGTACGATACAATGGATGATATCATGCACTATCTAACGGTATCCGACTCTCGTAACTACGAATATTTTGGTGATCAAATTATGGCCATACGAGAATTGCTGATGCGACTTGCATTTGCCCTATACTATATCTATAAAGATGAGGGAATATCCTTAAATGTTCCATGCTATGTAAAAGCTATCAATGATGAACCTCATCATTCTACCAAAGAGAAAACTATATTACGGCAAATGATGGAAGAAAGTATTGATAAAAAATATGCTAAAAAAGAAGCGCAGAAAAGTAGTAATGATATTGAAGACAGCCAAGGCTTGGGCACATCAGAAATCCCCGTAAGCGAAAATAGCAACTTAGAAACGATTAACTAACGCATTTTAAGTACCAAAGATCGATGAAACCCGCATAATCTATAATACCAAATTGTAACGAATTCATGAATGCAGTGAAATGATAAACTATTCATGATGAGTTACAACAACACCAAACCAATTAATTATGAACACCGATATTAACCCTATTATCGAAGCAATCCTTCGTGCTGTTGCCGTCGATGAAATTTACCAATGGACTTTTGACCACGACGGTAAAAAGTATCAAATGTTACAGGTCAATCTTACCTCAAATGCCGGAATTCGATTTTCCGATGCCAACAGCCTTATAAACAAAACTGTTGGCACATACCCCAATGTATATATCAATGTGAACTTTACGCACGAAATACAACAAAAAATAGATCAAGGTTTAGGTCGGGCATACCTTATTTGCCAACCTGAAAATCGCATTTATCAGAATCCTGTGCAAGACATCCCCCTTGTCTTACCAGATAATAAAAGTGACGAAGTCGTGGAAAAAACACGAACATATATCGAAAAGGAAAAGGGCAAGATTCGATCTTTTATAGATGGTTACAATTTCTATTTCGAGCATAAAAATCATGCACACGCAGCATTTATGCTACACCAAGCTCTAGAACTTGCATTTCGAACAGCAGAAAACATCCTCGTCGTTGAGGATAAAAAGTCGCATTCGCTAAAAAATCATATAAACTATCTCAAAGCTTTCGACGATCGGCTCGGCACACTAGCTGATAATGACGAAAACAAACAGGCTTTGGGGAAAATTAATAAGGCTTACATTGACTATCGATATCACTTTGACTATTTTATTGACGAAGATGTATTAGAAACAGCCTATCAGATTGCTATCAATACATTAAATTGGATCTACGATTATTCCACTATTTTGTTCAAAGAAATTAAGTCAAAACTTAAACCAATCGTAGTGACCAATATCGAAGTTGAAAATTCCAAAAATAACAATGAAATATACAAGAAAAGTTATTGTAATGCCAATTATCGAGACCTCATTTTAAACGCTATCGAGCGCTATTGCACTCCTGCGTTAGTCGTATGTTTCGGTTATGATTCTGATCATCACAAATATCATAATGCGCTCCAAAGAGCTAAAAAGAACCATATCACCCATTCCTACTATATTTTTGTTGCTTATGAGACTTTAAATGGCGAGATCAATAATCTAACGCAGCTCATAACAGATATGCTTCCCAACAATGTATCGCTCACGCTGGCCCTGGAAAACTCAGCTGTTTTCAGCAAACAGTTTTCAAAGGGTCATCCCTTTTTTCTTTCGCTCCTGAAAGCGGGCGATATCTGGTTGCAAAATACATCCATGGCCAATATCGATCTGGAAAGCATCGTTGCCCCACAGCTAAATCTAGGTTATGTACGTCAACAATGGAAGACGCGCTATAATAACGCGCGCACATTATATTTACCTTGTGAGGAAGACTACTCAGCAATAAGCATCGAGGCCATATATTATATGCTATCTCAAGCGCTGCAACAAGTTTGTCTTGGCGTAATCAATACCGTACTTCAATACAAACCGCAACGGATCAATCTCACTTTCCTCATGCAACTCTGCAAATTGATAGTTCCTGATGCCTACGCCACATTTTGCTTGGACCATGAAGAGCCACTTAAGGCCTTTAAAAATATTACGGAAGCACAACAACAATTTACGCACAATGCAAATTATAAAGGAGATCCACTAACAATTATAGAATTGCAAAAACGCACAAAAACGTTTATGGAAAGATGTAACCAAGAGATGGAAAGCTATTTTGAAAAAATTTCTAACCAACAGCTGGTCGAACAAGTTGAATAGAAGGGGTTATTAAAAATAGAAGCTTGAGCACCCTTATTTCAACGATTATTCAAGACCAATAAACGCTCTAAAATTATCCTTTGAGATTACCTGAACATCTGCGCTATAGGCTTGTACAAAATTTGACGGTATTTTTGCTTTCGCCTTAGGATTCCATTTAAATTCGTAACCAGTTATTTTGCCGTCCGCTTCTTCTACATAATCGATTTCTTGCTGCTGTTTAGTCCGCCAAAAGTATTTGTTGACAAAACGTCGGCTATAACTATTGTTCTTTAAGCGTTCTAAAATCAGAAAATTCTCCCAGAGTGCACCCACATCATCTCTTAATTCTATTGGATTAAAGTTTTGTATCACAGCATTGCGGATTCCGTTGTCATAAAAATATATTTTTCGATTTGTCTTTATCTCATTACGCAGATTTCGGCTAAAGGAAGTCAAGGGGAATATAATGTAAGAAATTTCCAAGAGATGAATATAATTGGCAACAGTGTTTTTATCAACTCCTGTAAGCTGGGCAATTTAATTATAGCTCACTTCGGATCCAATTTGAAAGGCTAAGGCTTGAAGGATCTTCTCGAGAACTTCTGGTTTTTTTATATTCGCTAAGGTCAAAATATCCCGATACAAATAACTTTAAGAGATCTCATTGAGTACTTCCCGTTCGTCACCGCGGCTAGTAATCGATTCTGGATAAAATCCATAAACCAGTCTAGTTTCCAGATCGCCTGCAGCATTAAGAAAGCCAATACTATGCTCATATTCTGCCTAAGAAATAGGGAAAAGATTGAACTCTCTCTTACGTCCTGTCAATGGCTCATGTGTATGGGTTTTCAACTCAAGCGCCGAGGATCCGCTGAGGATAAGCTGTACATCTTTACATTGGTCATGTATAATTTTTGCTGTTAAACCAATATTTTCGATACGCTGTGCTTCATCAATAAATACCACTTTAGCTTGACCAATAATTGTTTCAATCTCTTTTGGTGTTAGGACTGTTGAGATAAGTCCTTACCAAGGGATCATCCCCATCCAAAAATAAATAATCGTCACCAGAAAGTATCTCTTTGATCAGGGTAGTTTTACCTACTTGCCGCGGACCAATTAGTAGGATAGTTTTCCCCTTAAAAAGTGCTTGCTCCAACTTATTTTTGATTAATCGCTGTATCATAGTACATTTTGTATTCACCAAAAGTCATGCTTTTCGGTGAGTATATTCACCAAAAGTCATGCTTTTCGGTGAGTATATTCACCAAAAAGCATGACTTTTGGTGAATTATAATATCATAAAACTTTTGTATACTATTAAATACTGCCTTAAATACGATGAGATCCCCAGAATTCATCAGTCGAAGCCTAAAGAAATCACCAAAATATTTATCGAAGAATGTAACTAGGAGATGGAAAGCCACCATTTCTTCATCTCCTTAAACAAAATTGACCAAGAAGCCTCGCAAAGCAAGGGCGGCAGAAAAATGAGAAAGATGACATCCGGATCAATCGTAACTACGGGTAAAGTGGGAATAGTGTAAAGATCTCAAATGGAAATTACAAAAATCACAGGACAACCTAATTTTTTTCTGTACCCCTATTTTAACGGCACTCTGTACCTAAACAGCATCCTGTACCCTTCTTAAATTAGCAAAAAGATTTATTCTAATGGCGACAACTGCACATCAACCGTATCTGATCAGACAAGTGGATCTTTCTGATTTAGCGTTTATCAAAGAAATGCAAAACAAAAAGCAGGTAGATACAGCACGCATAAGCATGCCTTTCCTGGTGCTCGACCAAGGCAATCAATTAAAAGCCTTTTCATCTGTAATACTCTGCAAAAAGAATTTACTGTCGGTCGAAATGACCTACGAGGGTCCTATTTCGGATACGCTTTCCATCGTATTTATGGACAAAGCGCAATCCTTCTTTGAGCAGCAGTTGATGGACCTATTTGGTTCGGAAGAATCGCTCAGAAAAGGAATCCACCGATATAATAACTGGTTAAATCAAAACAGAAACAGTAAATTAGCATAAGGATGGAACAGCAACTCTTATATAAAAAAATAGCCAATATTGTCGAAAACCAGATCAAAAATGGTTCCTTGGTATATGGCGATCGTTTACCTTCTGTCCGCAGCGCTCAGAAATTATACAATGTAAGTTTAAATACGGCAAAAAGTGCCTATATGGAACTAGAGAGTCGATCGCTCATTGAATCACGCCCTAAATCAGGTTATTTCGTTAGCCGGTCTGGTCTTCGTCGGATGGCGATTCCCTCCATTTCTACATTCAAAATCGACAAAAAGAAACAAGATCCCGCGGCATTGATCGATAAAGTTTTCCACTCCTTGGAAGACAAGGAAATTACACGCTTTTCACTGGGTTTACCGAGTGCATCATTACTTCCGATTCAGAAACTCAATCGATGCATTATAGAGTCGGTTCATGAACTGCATGATTATGGTGATCAATATGGACAGGTACAGGGAAGTCCGAGCTTACGGAAAGAAATTGCCAAATGGTCATTGGTACTTGAAGGAAAAATAAGTGACGAGGATCTTATTATCACGTCGGGCGCCATGAATGCCATCTACAGCTGTCTTCGTGCCGTCACTAGACCCGGCGACACCATAGCGGTAGAAAGTCCCCTTTATTTCGGCTTTATTCAGGCTTTTCAACTACTGGGTCTCAAAACCATCGAGATTCCTACCCACCCTATTACGGGAATTGAATTGGATGCACTGAAAAAAGTTATTCATAAAATTGATGTCTGTTGTTTTGTCACCAACTTTAGCAATCCATTGGGCGCACTAATGCCTGAAGAACACAAGAAAGAGCTTGTGAAACTGCTGGCACACCACCATATTCCATTGATTGAAGACGACCTCTATGGTAACATCTATTTCGGTTCGTCGCGGCCAAGACCATGCAAATATTTTGACGAGGAGGGACTAGTGATGTGGTGTGGATCATTTACCAAAGTATTAGCCCCCAGTTTTCGGCTCGGATGGGTAGAACCTGGGCAATACAAGGATAAGATCCTAAAACAAAAACTCATACAGACGATTTCGCAGCCTGCAATTTATCAAGAGGCGGTCTCTAAATTCTTACAGATTGGCCGTTACGACCATCACCTTAACAGCTTGAGAAAAAAACTGTACAGCAATTATGTCAATTTCAGAAACAGCATTGAGGCCCATTTCCCGGAAAACACCAAAATGTCGCAGCCAGAAGGTGGCTTTGTACTTTGGTTAGAGCTGGACAAAAAGATAGACTCAACGGTACTCTACGATTATGCGCTCAGGCAAAAGTTGAGTTTTGCACCGGGAAGGATGTTTACGCAGCACGATCAGTTTAAAAACTGTATTCGGCTTAACTATGCGGTGGACTGGAACGAAAAGACGGCACAGGATCTGATGCGCCTCGGCCGATTTTTTAAGGCTGTATTGTAAGAGGAATACCATTGAGACCTTCTTTGGGAAAATAACTACGTTTCCATCACGGGTCAACACTGTATTAAACATTTCCGCGATCATCAGTTTGGTATGATTGGATAAGATTTGCTCTGCGCCGCGCCGCGTTGTCTACCCAGATCTTGACCTTAAAGGTATTTAACCTGTATCCTATAAACGTTCGAAGGGCACCTTGTGGGCGCGCTGGGAATTAAAAAACAAAGTGTACTCACCTCGCAGAGAGAAAGGAATCCTTGTTAACGAATCGGCTCAAAGAATTTTTTAGTCTTGTTATAGGCGATTACACCAATTATACCGATCATCAGCCATAAAAAGTCGACGACAAAAATATCCCGCTGTCCATTGCGGAAGGTATCCCAGATCCAGTTACCACTCATAAAACCGTTGACAAGTGGAATAAAAAATGCCAATATGCTTCCAACCAGTAAGGTTTCGCGATTGGTTCTGCGTATGCTTCTCCGGATAATGTAATACAGTGAAAATAGGAGCCAGCTGTAGAAATAAACGCGGTAAATAAAATCCTGATTGACTTCTGGGCTCAATTTAATAGCAATGAAAGTCAATGCAGTGACAGGTAACATCGTCAGACATATTGCCGTGAAAATATTGGCCGCCCAGAAATTGAATTTTCGTTTTCGTGGAATTACGTTGTTTTTGTCACGCGCTACCAACCAGATCAGTATACCGGAGATAATAACGAGACAGCCCATAGCTCCTAAAATAAAGTACACCGTCTTTAGCGGGTAGCCTCCATAATCGCCATAATGCAGCCGATATATAATGCTACGGACCCCGTCTGCATAGGTAGCTTGGCTTACAGGGGATTTTTCGGTAACAATTGTATTATCGGCAACTCGCACGGATAATATACCCGAACCAGCAAAACTTTTATTGAAATGCGGCTCAAGCTCCATGGCAACATGCATATTGGAATCTGCGTAATTTTTGATCGTGATGCGCTGAAAATCGGATTCTGGCCATTTATATTTTGCCAGATCCAAAAATGGAGCGATCTTAACATGTGCCTCAAGGGGCTTATAGGTATATGGGAAATTTGTATCCGCACTAACACCTATATCTTGATACATTTTTTGTTGATCACCGTCATAAAGTAGCTTACTAAGTGGTAAAGCCAATACCGAATTGATAATCAAAAAGGTTCCGGTCACGGCAAAGATAAATTGGAATGGGAAACCGATAACACCCAATGCCGTATGCATATCGGTCCATACTGTTTTCCATTTGCTGAAAGGCCTGAATACAAAGAAGTTTGATACAATCTTATCCCAATGTAACAATAACCCAGTGATAAGAGCAAATAGAAAAATAAAAGCGGTTATGCCTGCAATAAGATAACCAAATGGTGCTATGCCTACCCTAATCGGTACTTGATTGAGCTGGGCCAAGAAATGTAAACGGAATAAAAACTCTCCCATATCGTAATTCTGCACATAATCACCATATTTTTTGTTGGCGAAATTGTAGGTAAAGTTTTTCGAATCATCCTCTCCTCCTCTTCTTCGGCTATTTTTCTTTGCAGCTTTTTGTTCAGGCGTTATCTTGGCTAAATTTTCTTTGTTTATGATTGTGTCGTTAGATGCACTGAGTGCCACATAAGCTGCGGTGCCTTCGCGGTGCATATAAAAGGTGACATCACGTCCGTGTAAATTGGTCTGCCCCTTGATTGAATCTAGCAATCGGTCAAAGTTTTGATGATCTTCACGGTAGGTTTTATAGGATGTATTATTCTGCCAGGCAGCAATTTCATGTCTAAAAAATGCAAATGAACCCGCAAAGAATATCACATAGAGGATAGCACAAATGGTAATGCCACTGATCGTATGTGTATTGAAGTAAATATTATAATTTCGGTTATTCATGACGAATTACATTTTAAAGAAATAAGGCAAAGAGAAAATTGCTGCCAAAAGCAAGTATATCCCCCATATCTTCCATCCGTTCTTAGCAAGGAAGGCCAATAAAAGCAATATTGCCCATAATAGATAACCGGTGAGACACGCTGTAGCAACAACATCTTTTTTCTCAAAAATATGTGTGACTAAGACATGAAATGAGAGCATCACAACATAACCACCGACAAAACCGGCTGTAATTTTCAGGAACCGTTGAAAGGGTGTACTGAGATATTTTTTATTGGCAGGCATATTTTATCGGTTAGGAAATTAACAATTCAACACAAAGGCTAAACAAATAGAGGCCCAATATCGGATACAATTTAAAATAGCGGTAAGGATTCAAAAAAACCACGAGACTCATCATGCACATGAAGTAAGCAAAAAAAGCAAAAAAGCCCGCTCCGAAACCTTGCAGATAAAGCACGACGGCAAATGGAATGAGTAGCAGTAATATGCTTAAAATGCGCACAAACTTCGTTTGTGCGCACATTCTTTCTAGCCAAGGTGGTCTAGGCCCGAACTTCACTTTTTTACTTGAACTGTAAAAAATATATTTTCCACAAAGTATCACGATAAGCAATGTACTATACATCAGTTTTATATTTTAGCTAGATCGTTTGTTTAAAACTTATAGGTAACTCCCATACGGAAATTACGTCGCGCTTCTACGATATAGGTATAATAGCTCACACTTTCTGCTATTTTAGCATTTTTTGCTGTGATAGAGCCTGCTGTAAGTAGCTTTCTTTTGTCCAACAAGTTATTAACCATTACAGAGATACTATATCTGCCTTTTTGGTAACTAATACCACCATCAGTTCGCAAATAATTCTTGAAATTACTTTCTTTTGTGGTTCCGATAGCACGATCAAACATTCCTTGAACGCTACCGACAAAGCCGATACCTTTCAACGGACCCTGCTGCAAACGATAGGATACCCAAGTGTTGGCAGTATGTTTTGCAGTATTTGGCGTAATATCACCAATCTTCTCTTCTCTTGAATCTTTTGATATTTTAGAGTCCGTCAACGCATAGTTGGCATTCACATTTAATCCGGGTAGCACTTCGCCAGTTACATCAAACTCGATACCTTTCGATGTTGTCTCACCTAAAGCTATTTTAAAGAAACTATTTGTACTTCCTGGTATTGGATGATCAAAATCATCAGCTAGTGCATTTTTTCTTTTTATCTGATAGGCACTTAAAGTCGATATCCACTTTCCACCTCCCCATTCTTTTTTCACACCAGCTTCAAGATCGTTCCCACGAACCGGCTTGAAAGGATTTCCTTCCCAATCAGAACCAGCCTGAGGAACAAAAGATTGATCAAATAACCCATAAACACTTGTCGATTTGTCAATAGAATAACTCAACCCGACACGTGGAGAAAATGCCTTATCATTTTGGTCTGGTATTACCTGCGTGCCCACTGTTTTTCCCAGCGTTTCTGCCACAGTATAACGCAATCCTAAAGAAAGACGTAACTTTTCATTTAAAAAAGCCATCTCATCATGTGCGTAGAAAGACATATAGCTAGTTAAATTCACATAGTTGGAACCTCCGGCGCGCACCTTGATATTCTTTGATCGGTCAACAACAGGAAAAACTGTTCCCGGAATGTTATATTGTGGATTATAGACGTTCAAAGGTGTACCTGGAATTTCAGCGAGTAAAGTTCCAAAATCGCCCCAAAACTTCTTATTTCCATAATCCGCTCCGACCAATATTCGGTGACGAACACTACCGGTATATTCTTCTCCATTTAAAGAAACCTGACCGAAGCGATTTTCTCCATGCTCGTCCGCAATACTGTAATAACGAGGCATGTCACCATTCGCTGTCATGTAATTCAACCAAGTACTTGTCGCTTTCATATCAAAATTGAAATAGGCCATCTGCGCATGTAATTTCCAGCGATCGTTCAACTTTCGATCTAAATAAACATATGCACTGTGGTCCTTAAGCTTACCTGGTTCCATGGAAGGGTCACCATAGAAAAAATCATTGGAAATATCTGGATCAGCAAATCCCTTAGGCGAAAAAGTATAATTACCATTTGCCAGATAAGTGGATCCCTGATAGGTGTATTCAAATGTTAAACTCGTCAAAGAATCGACCTTATAAGTCACAACTGGTGCCACAACAACACGATTGTTGTAGTTGTATTTTGTAAAATAATCCTTTTGCTGCGCAGCCATATTTAAACGGTATAACAACTTGCCATCTTTCCGTAATTTACCATCAAAATCAACCGCGGCGCGATAGGTACTAAAACTTCCCACATTAAATGTCGCCGATCCCTTAGTATTTCCTGTTGGTTTCTTGGTAACTACATTATAGAAACCTCCTGGTTCGCCATTCGCTAGCATAAAACCTGCTGGTCCTTTTACAAACTCGATTCGTTCGATCATGCTCGCATCTTCGGCAGTTGGGCCCCATGATGCCTCGATATTCATACCGTTACGAAATGCTGGAATCTTAGATCCGCGCATGCGAATGTTAGCGTACTGGTTGTCCCAGTGACCTTGGCGTGTAGCTCCGCTTATATTACGGGTGATACCATCGACAATGTCAAATACTTGCTGATCGGCCATTAAATCGGATGAAATAACCTGTATATTCTGCGGCAACTCCAAGATTGGTGTTTTAAGACGCAAAGACCCCGATATACTATCGAATTTATAGTGTTCATAGTATTTACCATAGACCGTTACCTCATCTATAGACTCGAACTGATCCTTCATCCTAATTTGCCCCAACTGTATATGCTCATCATCCAATACAACTTGCATGGTCTGCTTGCTATAACCGATCGCTTTAACCTCCAAATGGTAGGTCTTCGAAGCAAGCTTATCGAAGATAAAGTGTCCCTTACTGTCCGTACTTGTCGTGACACCAGTATTCGTCAATTTTACGGTCGCTCCGGAAATGGGCTCAGATTTTTCATTGATAAGAAATCCTTCAATAACTTTGTTCGTCTGTGCCTGCGCAACAGAGAAAACCGAACTTATCAAAGGAATGGCTAAAAAGGATAAAGTTTTATTCATGAATGTAGTATGGTAGATGTTTTTTTAGATCTTCTTTTTTCAAAAGGATCCATTACTGTTTCGATGTTTCAAATGGATCCTTTTTAATTATTCAGCATATTTCGGGTCTGCAGCTATTTTACAGTAATAAAAGTCGTACTACCCTGCCATGCAGACGCATAGGGTTTCCCTGCATGTTCACCCGCCACCTCAGCAAATGTACTTGCTTCCAAAACATAAGGTCCTGACCAGAGGGCATCAAATGTTAGCAGTCCATTCTCATCGGCAACAAACTCTTTCCCCCAACCTGTCGCAGAAAAAACGGATACTTTGGCTTGAGGCACAACTTTGCCATTACTGGTGATCTTTGCTTGTAAGCTTTGACCTTTTCTTAAGTTATTCGCTTTTAACAGCTCAATCTGCAATGGATTTTTTACGACGCTATAATCAAGTACTGTCGGCTTTCCAACGATAACCGGTACAAGCGAAGAAAATTCATATTTCGTTTTACCACCCAAATCTTTAGGTGCCTTGACAATGGATAGAAAATAGGTTCCGGTTACGTCAGGTTGAAATGAACCGCTAAAATGATCACCTTTGTTTGTCAGCTGAAGCGTAACGGATTCCTTTCCCGGAGCATGCAATTGGAGCGAAAAATCTTTCACGTCGGAATACCATTTGTCGACCTGATCTCTTTCGTTTGTTGCAAATTCACCATAATATACTTTTACTTCATGGGCTTGATTGATTATCCCATAAGAAGATGCTTCAATCCAGAGTGCGTGTGCATAACCATTATTACTACACAGCAGTACCGCTAAAAAGGTAAAGAATGAAATTAAAATTTTCATAATATGTTGATTGATGTTTAGTTTTTCTTCAACTTATTATGGGAGAATTCCAGGTTTTGTTGGAGTCCAACAACGAATAAATGATAAAATTCGTTATCTTGTAAATTCTTCCATATCGTATATCGGGAGTAACTGATACAGCGTGCTGTTTCAGTCACCTACATGCAGTTGCCGCTGTATGTAGATTTGTACCATGTAATAGATTGCCGTCTATTGCATGGTATTTGTTAGCAGTCTTTTATTATACCGATGTAATTTAGACTGATTAAAAACAGAGCAAATATAACAGGAAATCTTTTTAAATCAAGTATAATTTTTATTTTACAGTATTTTATCTTCTTGGGTTAAGAAAAACTGCGGGGCGAATGGAGGTAAAGTTTAAGAAGAAAGAGCCGCAGGCATTGAAAACGCAGCTAAATGTTGTTCGAGCACATGTTTTAGGTCGAACAACTCAGTTTCCTGATACCGCGTTGCGACATGGAGCTTGATATGTTCGCAATGCGGTTCGAACGTTTGCTGTACAAGATCAACCGTATTGTTTTCACCCGAGAGGTGAGTAAGAATAAGATGTTTAAGACGTTTTGTTTTATGGGCATTAAAAAGTTCAACGGCAACCCGATTTGAAAGATGGCCCCATCCACTACTAATCCTATTTTTAAGAAAATAGGAGTATCGGCCTATCCGCAACATATCTTCATCATAATTTGATTCCAGAAGCAATACATCAGAATGCTGGATAACATGTTGTACATTTTCACAGGGGCGTCCTATATCGGTCAATATCCCAATATTGTATGTTCCATCCGAAACAAGAAAGCTGCACGGTTCTTTGGCATCGTGATATTTGGGAATACCATACACTTTGAGCCCTCCTATTTCGACAACTTCATCGTGACTTATGAGATTTACCAAATGAGATGGAAGTTGCAGCCTGGTACCCTCATAACTACCTTTAGTGATATAAACCGGTAGATTATACTTTTTAGCGAATACGGATAGCCCCCTTATATGATCAGAATGCTCGTGTGTAATGAAAATTGCTTTGATCTGCGTGGGTAAAATACCCAGATTATACATCCGAAGGTGAATATGTTTACTGTTGATACCAGCATCTATCAAAATGGCAGAATCGTCTTTAGCGACATAATAACAGTTTCCATTACTTCCAGAGGCGATTGCGCAATATTTCATTCGTAGACTTTATTTTTAAGAATATATATTATCGCCTCAAAGATACAAAAAACAAAAAGACTCAGCCAATCATTAACATTCGGGCAAACTCAAAGGAATATTGACAGCAAGTCCGCCATCGGCTGTTTCTTTATATTTAGCGTTCATATCAAGAGCCGTCTCCCACATCGTCTTAACCACAGTATCCAAACTAACCTTTGCTTTATCCGGGTTCGATTGTAAAGCCAATTGTGCAGCAGTGATCGCTTTAATAGCACCCATTGTATTGCGTTCAATACATGGGATCTGAACCAACCCACCGATTGGATCGCATGTCAATCCGAGATGATGCTCCATAGCAATCTCGGCAGCCATCAGCACCTGTCGCTGCGATCCACCCAGCACTTCGGTCAACGCTCCGGCAGCCATGGCCGAGGAAACGCCGATCTCTGCCTGACAGCCTCCCATTGCAGCAGAAATGGTTGCATTTTTTTTAAAAATTGAACCAATTTCAGATGCTGTAAGAATAAACTGTATAATTTTATTTTCACGCATTCCGTCGTGGAATGTGATATAATACTGCAATACGGCCGGGATAACACCTGATGCGCCGTTAGTAGGGGCTGTTACCACACGTCCGAAAGATGCGTTTTCTTCATTGACGGCAAGCGCAAAACAACTTACCCAATCCAGAATATATTGAAAGTTTTGTCCTCCTTCACGAATTGCGCCTACCCAAGACGTATAATCCTGATAGGTACGCCCCTGCATTAATTTCTTATTTAGCTTAGCCGCTCTTCTTTCGACATTTAGTCCTCCGGGCAATGTCCCTCCTGTATGGCAGCCACGGTAGATACACTCCTGTATCGTTTGATAAATAGTTAATACCCCCGCTAGCGTTTCGCTCTCTTCGCGCCATGCACATTCATTTTCAAGGACCAGCTCGGAAATTTTCAATCCAGTTTTCATTGTCCAATGTAGGAGTTCCTGCGCAGTATCTACAGGAAATGGAAGGTCTACTTCCGATAAAACACCTTCAGTATCATTTTCTTGCACGACAAAACCACCACCTATAGAATAATAGGTTTCACTAATTGCTTTCCCATTGGATAGAAAAGCCTGAAAAGTAACAGCATTCGGATGAAAAGGTAAGCTTTCGGCATATAAAAAAAGTAAATCTTCCGGGTAGGAAAATGGAATGGTTCGTTCCCCAGCGACTTGGAGTTCACCGCTTGCCTTGATATGGTCCACTTTAGGCGTAACTTGATTAACATCAAAGGTGACGGGATCATCTCCGCTCAATCCTAATAGAACAGCAATATCAGTACCATGCCCAGCCCCCGTCTTAGCTAAAGAACCATAAAGCAAAATTTTAACCTGTTCGATGTCGTTTAATACACCATTTGACTTGAGTACTGCGGTAAATTGCTGCGCTGCACGCCACGGTCCTAAGGTATGTGAACTAGAGGGTCCTATACCAATCTTAAACATATCAAAAACGGAAATCTGTTCTTTGCTCATAATTTTTTTATTGCGGTCAGCCGATCAAGTTACTGCTTTATTAAAAACCGCATCTAAATTAGTACAAATAAAGTACAATGTTACCTGCAATTGCATTATTATCAATTTGAAAACCAAGCTCACATTCTTTTAGCAAGTATCCAACAAACATCTTACATTTTTTAGCGAAAAAGTAAGAAATGCTTCCCTATCTTTGTTGGCTATAATTTATAGGATGACGGGAAAAACAGTTTTATATTCTTTTTTTACTTTTTTTATTTGTTTCTTTTCGATTAGATCGTATTCTCAGCAGCTCCCTAAGCGGGAGTTTCGCGGTGTGTGGGTTGCAACGATAGGTAACATAGACTGGCCCTCCGTGAAGGCTGGCAATAATGTTGCAAAGCAAAAACAGGAATTTATTGATTTATTGGACCAACATCGTAGTGCGGGACTGAATGCGATTATTCTGCAAGTGCGTCCTGCGGCAGACGCCTTCTATGCAAAAGGCAGAGAGCTTTGGAGTAGATACTTAACCGGAAAACAGGGATTGGCACCTTCTCCATTTTATGATCCTTTGGAATTTGCAATCAATGAGGCACACAAGAGAGGAATGGAACTTCATGCCTGGTTCAATCCGTATCGTGCTTCAACTACGTTAAATCCCGCTCATTTTTCGGAAGACCATATTACCAAGCGTCACCCTGAATGGTTCTTCACTTATGCAGGCAAAAAACTTTTCAATCCCGGGATTCCCGAAGTACGTAAATATATTATTGATGTGATTATGGATGTGGTAAAGAACTACGATGTAGACGGAATCCACTTCGATGACTATTTCTACCCCTATCCTGATAACAAAAATACGCCCGTACCGGATCAGATTACTTTTGGTCAATATAATAATGGGATTGAAAAAATTGACGACTGGCGACGCAACAACGTCAACCTGTTGGTACGCGACCTTGGTGTTGCTATCAAAAAGGTAAAGCCCTATGTCAAATACGGTATCAGTCCTTGTGGTGTATGGGACAACAAAGAAAACAATAGTGCTGGCTCGGAGACCCGTGGGCTGAGTGCTTATCGGGAGTTATATGCTGATGGCGTCAAATGGATGCAGGAAGGTTGGATCGATTATATTAATCCGCAGATCTATTTTCCTTTCAAAAATCGAGCAGCGGCGTATGAGATCTTAGTTGACTGGTGGCAGAAACACACCTATGGCCGCCATTTTTATGTGGGCCATGGAGCTTACCGTGTTACCGAAAATAAGATCGGGTGGACAGACCGAAGCCAAATTCCGAGACAGGTACGCCACTTAAGGGAGGAACACAATGTGGAAGGAAGTATTTATTTTAGTTCCAAATCGCTTACTGATAACCTTGCTGGGTTGCAGGACTCTATGCGGAATGACCTATACCGAAGCCCTGCTTTACCGCCTGCGATGCCTTGGCTAGACAGTATTCCACCGAATGCACCTTTTGGTCTTTTAGTGAAAAAATCGCCCAATGCTAGAATGAACACCCTATTTTGGCAAAAGCCAGATATGGCAAGCGATGGGGAGTCTGCCTATGGTTATGTAATCTATCGATTCAACCTCGATGAAAAAGTCGGTATCCAGGATCCGGGAAAAATTATTTTTATCACCTTTGACGGAGATAAGCTTCAGTATACCGATGACGACATCAAACCGCACCAACAGTATAAATATGTCGTGACGGCAATAGACCGAATGAAAAATGAAAGTAAGCCGTCTGATAGTAGGACAGCCATCGAAGAGAATTAAACCAACCCTTAAAAAAACACCTCTTCCTAAATGGTTTTGCTTTGCAGGGAGACCATTTTGGGAAGAGGCGCTTTTGGGTGTGATGCTATAAACTTTATTTTCCCTGCCCGTATTTAAATTTCTTATTAATTGTTACAGGGAGCTTGCCTTTCGGGATATTTTGCCCTAAAATCGTTTTTACTGCTGCTTTCTGCATGAATGCATCATTCTGATAGGCAAGCAAAATGGTCTTCGCCTTTTTTGAAGCTTCAAAACCATCTAATGCATAAGCGTTAGTGAATAAGGTCAAGATTGATTTTTTTGCAAATTTCTTCATCAACCCTTGCACATCTTTATTCAACACCATCGTTGGGCGCGGACGAAGTCTTGTATCGTGTACAGCGATAATAAACTGCTTATGCTTTTTAATTTCTTTTGTCAAACGCTTAATCTCATCTTTACTCATGCTATCGGTGATGAAATATTGTGTTTCATTGGTCAGCGCTGCTCCTAATTCATTTTGAAAAGTTTGGTTGGCGGTGATTCCGATATTGATAATAGCGGTGGGTAAATCTTTCTTGAATGACTTTAATTTTTCTGTCGAATTCAATGCGGTTATTGCTGCATCTGAAAGTTCATCAATAAGCTGAACTGCCGAGGCACGGTGTAGATCACTATATAGATTCTGTAAAGCAGTTGCCTGGTATTTATCTAAACCAAGCCATAATTTAGCGGCGAGCACTCTTTTGACGCGCGCATCAATATCGGCCTGGGAAATACGTCCCGCTTCAATCGCTTTTATTATTAAATCGATTGCGCGTTTGCTATTTTCCGACACTTCAAGTAAATCATGGCCTGCAATAATGGCCTGTACATCAGCTTCACCGTTTGGAAAAAATTTTTTCACACCTTTCATGTCCATTGCATCTGTAACCGTTAGCCCTTTGAAGCCAAGTTCATTGCGTAAAAGATCGGTAACAACTTTCTTGGAAATAGAGGATGGCATATTAGGAGTGTCGTCCAAACTCGGAATATTCATGTGAGCCACCATAACAGCGGGAGCACCAGCCTTGATCAACTCTTTGAAAGGATACATTTCAAGGCTATCCAATCGCTTTTTATCAAAAGGAAGCTGCGGCAGATCGTAATGTGAATCCACGTCGGTATCACCATGGCCAGGGAAATGTTTGATGGAAGCCAATATTCCGCCATCCACCATACCCTCCATATAAGCCTTTGCCTTTTGCGTCACATTATATTTATTATCACCAAAAGAACGGATACCTATTACTGGGTTTTTGGGGTTATTGTTGATATCTACGTCGGGCGCAAAATTAAAATGCATCCCTATGCGATGGAAATCTAAGGCAACCTCACGTCCCATACGATAGATTAACTTATTATCCTGCACGGCGCCTAATGTCATTTGATAAGGGAAAGACAAGGTAGAATCCGGCATGCGCATACCCAAACCCCATTCGCCATCAAATGTCATCATCAAAGGAACCTTAGCTAGTGACTGATACCGATTAAACATGTCTACATGTCGTACTGGACCGCCCTGGAATACGACCAGCCCACCTAAATGCTCATCTTGTATCACCTGTGCGACGGAGTCAATATACTTTTGGCCCAGGTTGGTGTGTGCACGAACTAAAAATAACTGAGCAACTTTTTCTTTTGGTGTCAAAGTATTGAATACCGAATCTACCCATTCATGCTGAGAGTTAATATAGGGCACAAAATCTTTTTTATCCTGAGCTTTCAAAAAAGGAATTGTGCCGACTAATGCCAATATTGCCAGACCGAATTTTTTGAACATAAATTAGTTTGTATAATGTATTTAAAAATACTAAGAACGCTATTATTTTGGAGAATAAGAAATTGTTTCTGCAACATTTTTATATAAAAACGCATAAAACGGCATTTTCATAAGATCATTAGCTGTAAAAGAGTTTCCACAAGATTTGGAGGGGAAGCAAAGGTACTGACGCGACGAATTAAGGAAATAAAATGCGAGGCGACAATTGAATCCCACGATCAACAAAACAGTTTTTTGGCAAAAGCCAATCATTGAATTTTATATGCTAAATCAGATTATACTTTTTCTCTAAAAACAGGGTCAGTTCCATGGTATTCTCCAATTCTCCGATAGCTTCTTTTTTCCATAAGGTATCTATGATCAGCAATAAGAACTCAGTTTCAAACTCAGGACTTTCATAACCTAATTCTTTAAAAGCACGATGAATAATGGGCTGGACCGGTTTCATAAACTGTTCATGCTGCTGTTTTGAAAATGGATGATGAGACAAACGCTCCTGCAATCGCCAAAATATGGGTTCTGCACTCACCAGCTTACCTGGAAGATTGATCATTGTGCGCAGAAATTCTTTTGGTTCACGATAGGTCATCATGCCGCGGTGGTGGGTAAGCACTTTGCGATATCCTGATTTAATCAAATAAACCAGCAACGCATCTTTGTTTCCAAAATGTTTAAAGATCAAGGCTTCAGAAACTCCAGCATTTTGGGCAATCGTTTTGGTAGAGGTATTCGTATAGCCTTGATCTGAGAAAAGCAGCAATGCTTCTTTCATAATACGCTCTTTTCTACTCAAAACACTTTCTTTCATCTTTTATTCCTTTTATCAAAACCATATAACACTACATCTGCTATACGGTTTTGTTTACCTGACTTTTAATTCCACTGCAAATATATCTAATCTTTCCATTCCCTTGGGGGTATTGTAACCAAAATGATAATAATTCGTAACAAATAGTACCCTATTTTTGGCAAATCAATTTATGTAACCATTAACCGAATATTAAAACACATTCGCTGCTCAATCAATGAAGATCAACTTGTGGACTATCTCGCTCCTAGCGATCAGTATGTTGTTATTGGGAAAAAATGTCTTAGCCCAGCACTATATTATGGGCACGCTGCTGGATGATAGAACATCACGCCCTATCCAAGCTGCAAGTATCACGTTCATCGCGGTGAAAGATTCAATTAAATTTCAGGTTCCTACAGATATTTTAGGGAAGTTTAGCAGCAGCAAACTTTCCGACGGCGACTATTTGGTTACAGCACAAGCGATGGGCTATACGACAGACCTTCGGCGCGTTAAGCTGCTTGGTAAAACCGTTGACCTTACGTTTAAACTCAGTAGCACTGAAATTGTATTGGATGAAATCAGTATCGCCGCGAGCAGTATACAGGTTAAAGGAGATACGCTCGAATTTGATACGAAGAAATATGTTACACAAGATTTTGCAGATGCCGACGAATTGATCAAACAGATTCCTGGGGTTGAAATTGATGACGATGGCAATGTTAAAGCTCAGGGTGAGTCCGTCAATAAGATTATTATTGATGGTCGGGAGTTTTTCAGCACAGATCCTAAAGTGGCGTTGAAAAATCTTCCTGCCGATGTTATTGCTAAGATCCAAATTATCGATGATAAAACAGAACAAGCGAAATTTAGTGGTTTTGATGATGGAAAACGGATGAAAGTGATCAATATTGTCACCAAACCCGATAAAAGAAAATCCTATTTCGGTAAGCTCTCTGGGGGGGCAGGTCCTGACCGAAAATATGTCATCAATACACAGGTAACCAAAATGAATCCTAAACGGCAATATTCAATTGACATTAATACCAACAATGTCAATCAGCCCAATGGTTTTGCCCCTCGCGGAAACACAAGGGGCCGCACCGGACAGGGAGTGACCACACGTTTCAATGCGGGGTTTAATTATTTGGACCGTTTTTTTGATGACCGGATGGACTTCAATGCAAATTACACCTACAACTATACCGACAACAATGTACTCAGCCAAAGCAAAACAGAATATACTGCAGGCAACCGGGCCAACCAAATCAACAACCAGAATCAATTTAACAATACTTACAGCAACAGCCATGCGCTGTCGGTCCGCGCGAACTGGAAGATAGATTCTATTCAAAAGCTGGACTTTCAACCTAATTTCTCCTATCAGAATAATGACAGGAACAGTAGCTCCACGGGCAATACCTTATTAAATCTTGCCGAGATGCTAAATAGTTCTGACCGCAGGAATAAGAGTTTTGTAGAAAATTTCAACTGGGGCGGAGACCTCACGTATATGCGAAGACTTAACAAACCCGGTCGCACGATCAGTTTTAATATCAATGGCTCGTTTAGCAGCAATAAAAGCCATGCTGAAAATTTCGCGCTAAACTCGTATTATAAAGATGGGCTATTCAGCCGGGTCGATACGGTCAACAATAGAAATTATTCCCTTGGTGACAATAATGGTTTTCGTTCCAAAATTGCCTATACAGAAATCTTAGGTAAATATTCCCGAGTGCAGGGGAATTATACTTTTCGGAATACTGCACGTTATTCGGACCGGAAGACCTATGAATTCCTAGCTGAAACAGGTCAGCTCGGGGAATTAAAAAACCGTCTTTCCAATGAATTTCGAAATGATTTTGTCTACCATAGCGGTGGTGTCTCCTACTTATTTAGCAAAAAAGACAGCATAAGGTTTCAGATTGGCTTAGATTATCAGACTGCAGCGCAAGTCAATGACAAATTATTCCCCAATACGCTGACAACAAAAAGTCACTTTACCAGTCTGCTGCCTAATCTGAACTTCCAGTATAATTTCAATAAGGACACACGGGTTGAGTTTCGGTATAATACAAAGACAAACACACCTTCAATCGAGCAATTGCAGGATTTTATAGACAATCAAAACCCACTTCGTATCAGCTCCGGAAACCCAAATCTCAAACAGGAGTATGACCATAACCTTGTTTTGCAATTCAGATCAATCAATAAGGGCACGGGGAAAAGCTTCACCTCTGATTTTACAGCAGATTTTATTCAACATAAAATCTCCAACACCATTTTCACCACAGATTCGGCATTCACAATTGCGGAGGACGTCGTATTGGGACCAGGAGGACAGTATATCAGGCCAGAAAACTTCGATGGAGTTTATAACCTGAAATGGCAGAACAGTCTTGGGTATCGCTTTGAACCGTTGAAGCTCAACTTAAACCTGAACAACAATATGTATTTCAACCAGAATTACACTTTGTTAAATCTCGAAAAGGTCAACGCGCAAACATATGGAATGGGTCAACGCGTTGGCGTCAATACAGCATTCAGTAAAGACGTTATCATTGGATTGGATTACAATGGAAATATAGCATTTTCCAAGAACTCAGCGACCGAGAAGTCCAATTATTCAGTCTATAAGCATACCATCGGTAATTCTATCGCTTTAACCCTGTTAAAAACCTGGACGCTCAATTCAACGTTCAACTACCTCTACAATGGTAGTATCCTGAATTCACCGAGTACAAAAAGTTTGCTATGGAACGTTTCTGTGGGCAAAAAACTATTTAAGCGCAGGAACGCTGAAATCAATCTTACGGTATTTGATCTATTTAATGACAATAAAAATATCAATCAGCAGGTCAACGATCTTTGGATACGCGTTTCGGAGTCCAATGCCATAACGCGCTACGCGGTATTAAGTTTTACCTACCATATTCGGGGACTTGGCGGAAAAGGAGAGATGAAAACTCGTCGTTAGCGTAAATGCCTATTAGATCAATCCACGTGGAACACATCAGTCAATCGACGGTAAGCATATACCCCACTCCTCTGACATTGGTAATCTTGATCCGTTCATCCTGACTGAGGTATTTGCGTATGCGACTGATAAACACGTCTAAACTCCGCCCCGTAAAATACTTATCATGGCTCCAATAAGCCCGCATAATATCCTCCCGTGGAATGACTTTATCTTTATGCTCGTATAGCTTTCGCAGCAGTTCACTTTCGCGGAAAGATAGCTTGAGTACCTCACCCTGATAAGTTAACTGATGCTTTAGGCTATCTAGGCTATAGTCTCCGATCATAAGTTTCTGACCGAATAGCATCTTTGGGCTATTTTTTAATAGGGATTCTATGCGTACGACAAGTTCTTCGATTTTAAATGGCTTTTTGACATAATCATCTCCTCCCAAACGAAATCCCCTTACCACATCCTCTGTCTGTACTTTGGCCGTCAGGAATATAATGGGCACCTGGGTATCAGATTCTCTTATCTTTGTCGCCAGTGTAAAGCCATCCATGACGGGCATCATGACATCTACAACCAAAATATCTGGTCTTACTTCTATAAACGCTTCCAAGGCCTCGTGCCCATTACAACAATGGGTGACATGGAAACCATTGGCTTCTAGGCTATCGGCAACGATCATTCCGAGGCTCGGCTCATCCTCTACATATAAAATTTCAATCATAGCGTAAATGATTCAATCAAAATAAATTTTGGTTCTCTTTCAAAAACTCATTTAGTGCGATCGACCTGAAAACAGCCAATTAAATAATGGCATTTGCTTTCAGACCTATATATCACTACGTATTAATGAGGTAAAAGAATACGAAAGGTACTTCCTTTGCTAAGCTCACTGTCGACAGTAATTTTCCCATCGTGTCTTTTGACCACCTGCTTGACATAGGCAAGTCCCAAACCAAATCCCTTTACATCGTGTAGATTACCGGACGGGACCCGAAAAAACATATCAAAAATCTGATTATGGTATTCGGAAGAAATCCCTTTGCCATTATCGGTAATACGAATATGGATATTTTCCTTCATTTCCTTCACTTCCATCTCAATATAAACTTCTTGTCCAGCATATTTTATCGCATTTTCAAGCAAATTATTAACCACATTTTTTAAATGGGCTTCATCGCCATTGATCATGATCTTATCCGGTATCACAATAAGGTTAAAATCAACATTTTTAGCTTTATTCAGCTGGGCAACTTCAATAGCTCCTTTCACCATAGCGACAAGATCGAAATCCGAACGCTGTAGAACAATCCCTCTGTTGGCATCAATATCCATCTGAAGCACCTTTTCGATCATATTGGACAGATGTTCAAGCTCTCTTTTGGAGATATTCAGATACCGGTTCATCTTTTCCTTGTCATCCTTTACACCATACATTTGTATAGCTTCTATGGCTGCCATAACGGTAGATACTGGTGTTTTAAGCTCATGTGTCATGTTATCGACAAAATTCTTACGGAGTTCGGCCATCTTATTTTGGGTAAGAATGGTTTTCATTAAATAGAAGAATGTGCCCAGCAGCAGCCCTATCAATAGCAACGAGATGAGTAGCTGCCAGCTCAAGCTATACAACAGATACTTCCAATCCTCCTGAAATTTGATAACAAGAAATTCATTTTTAAGCGGATTGACCATCATCGGTCTCGTCCAAGCGAGATTTGCTTCACGGTACTTGCGGCGCACGTCTTTGATTTGATCATGAGGAATCGTAACAATAGCCATTTCAAATGGCACTGATATGCTCTTATTGTTTAAAGATTCTTTGAATTTTGTTTCGATCAAATCGAGATTGGCTGTATTCATATCAAAGTCACGGAACAAAAAGGGCGGAATAATTGCGCCCTGTCCTTCGCGATCTTTAGGAAATATTTTTTCTCGCCTATTGTGGCTCTCACGATCAAAACGCTCGTTTTTAGGCCTTTCGGTATTTACTCGTTGTAAAGCCTTATCAAGCTCTGAAGCGGGTAATAATCCCGAAAGCTCTTGTTTTACATCCTGGAGCAAGCGGTTCCGATCAGCCTCGGGGCCATCTAACTGCCGATCTCCATTGCGTGCTTGGTACGCCTCCTGAACAGCGTTGAAGAGTGAACGCTCAGCAGTGGATAGGAATAGATCCCGACGATTGGTATAACTTCCATAGAGCCAAATCCCCAAAACTACAGTAATTCCTGACCCGATTAAAACGATCAAACTGATCAGTAATTTAAATCTTCTACCCATAACTAAAACAAATTTAAATTACTAGATTTGCAATCGCTGTGGTAATTAACCATATTTAACAAAATATAACACTGATTAACAGTTGTCATTGATTACTTTTGCACTATTCAAAAATTAATATGATTAAAGACTTTAAGAGACGTAGTATTCAATTTTTACTTCCACTTTTTACATTGGCCGCTTTTGTTGCTTGTAATAAAGACGTTTCGCTCTCCTTGGATAGTTCGAGAAATGAAACAATCGGCTTAGTACCCATTGATAGCGTTTCCGTCAAAGTTTCTACTTATCAATTGAATATGGTACCATCGTCTGCTACCGGGATGATTTTAGTCGGGAAGAATAAAAATGATATCACAGGAAATGTGAAATCGACTTCTTATATGCGTTTGGGAATAGGTACTATTAACAGTGCTATCTTACCTGATGATGCGGTACTGGATTCTGTTTCATTAGTGATGCCGCTCAACAAATATTATTATGGCGATACGACTCAAATGCAAAAAATTTCGGTTCACCGTGTTTCCGAAGATATCGTGCAAACTCAACTCGACCCTACTAAACCTATTTATGAGCGTCCTTATTATCTTCCTTCACTAAGTATTGCAAGCACTAAAAAATTTGCTTATGAGACTAATAAGCTAGCCGAGATTTCTTTTAGACCGCGTGTTAAATCTATTGATTCACTTCATTTTAGATTCAATGATGTGATCAGCAATGAATTGTTCTCACTGATCAAAAATAAAGATAATAGAATTTCGAATAGTTCAAGTTTTCAAGAATATTTTAAAGGTTTAGCGCTTGTTCCTGATGCAGGGAACACAACAATGATCGGACTTAAAGATACAATTTATCTACAGGTACATTACTCCTTCATGAATGCTCAGGGCGCAAAGACTTCAGGGAAACAATATTTTAATATTGATAATAGAGGGTTTCAGTATAATCATGTTGAAGCGGATCGTTCAGCAACCAAGTTTGCTTCATTGACATTATCAAACCCTGAGGTAGCTAGCGGCCAAACAGATGGACATACCTTTATAGAAGGATCTACAGGGGTTGTAGCAAAAATAGAATTTCCTACGTTACTACAGTTAGCGAATGATCCGACGATTGCAATCAATAAAGCTGAATTAGTCATTGAGGCAGAAAATAGCGCTCAAACGAATTTTGCGCAACCAAGAAGTTTGGTACTCATGATTGCAAATAGTTTAGGTAACCCAATTGGTCTACTGCATCCACCTTTCGGTAATCCTAATGAAGTTCAACAAGCAGTTGCTGTCTCCGACAATACAAATTATGGTAAATATACTTTTAATTTGATTGAATATTTAACCAAATTTAAGACAACTTATAAAAATACGTCGTTATACGTATCTCTACCGTTGCAGAATCTTTTTGCGACAGGCGACAGACTGATCTTGTCCAAACAGGGTAATGAACCAAAAATTAAATTAAACATCCTTTATACTAAATTTCAATAATTTATGAACAAGAAAAATTGGCTACTCATTCTATCAGCTCTTGTATTGACCGTTTCATCTTTTTCTTCTTGTAAAAAAGATAAAAACGATGAAACCGACAAAACTACAGAGTGGTCTGCTCAAGCTGCATTTAGTGGTGATCCTAGATCTGGTGCTGCGAGTTTCGTGATCGATAATAAGGTATATGCAACGACTGGATTAATCAACAATAAGGTTAGAGCAGTTGATGTGCAAAAATTTGACGCAGATAAAAAATCATGGATATCTCTTCCAACTTCGTCTAATTTCCCAGGTATCGCAAGAAGTGGCGCAGTAGGGTTCTCTATAGGAAAAATTGGCTATGTCGGTAGCGGAACTGATGATGGTACAAACGCTTTAAGTGATTTTTATTCATTTGACTCCGCAACGGAAACATGGAAGAAAATAGCTGATTTACCAATCGCATTAAATGGTGCAGTTGCTTTTTCGGTAGGTGGAAAAGGATATGTAGGTACTGGTGCCACAAATGGTACGCAAGGTGGTTCAAAAAATGAAAATAGATTTTTTGAGTATAATCCAGCAACCAACGTATGGACAGAAATTGATGCTGTCACTTTTCCTAATAAAGTAACTGGTGCATTTGCTTTTGTAATCAATAATGTAGCTTACGTAGGTGGTGGTGTTTCTTCTTATGGTTATGGAGAAGCTCTTCGCCAATTCGACGGCAAAAGCGGATGGATTACTAGAAATTCACTTAAACGTTCGGACGGAACTTATTCATACGATTTGACGCGCTCTAATGCTGCTACATTTGCGATTGGTGACAATGGATTTTTAGTAGGTGGATTGAGGAACTCTGTTGCTCAAAACACAACATATAAATATGTAGCAAGTGGAGACTATTGGACGACAGAAAATACTGCTTTAGCTGGCTCCGCAAGGTATAACGCAATCAGCTTTGCTATTGGCTCAAATGGATTTATCTCTACCGGATTAAATGGTACAAATCCACTTGATGATACATGGATGTTTACACCTGTGTACTAGTAAATAATTACAAATCAAGAGAAAAAAGGAATGTAGTCTATCTGCATTCCTTTTTTAATGTCGGTGCGTTTTTACATTAGCTTTACCTATCAAGTGGTATATAGGCGACTTTTTAAGGGAATACCAATATCATGATGAATGCGAAACTTCTCCAAGTAAAAGGGGTTATCCAATCCCATTTGGATAACCCCTTTTACTTTTTTTAAAACTACACCTCCATTCCGTTATTATAACTTGATTGCATCACATAATGTTTTATGAGGAAATTATATTGTTGGAAGGCTATTTTTCAACGGTTTTGATTTCGTACAACGTATTCCATAGCTTACCTGTAACAAACAGGCGTTTGCCGGCCTCATCATAAGCGATGCCATTCAATTCATTATCGTAAGCCGACGTATGCTCATAAATACCCACCAAATTAATCCGCCCCTCTACGGCTCCGGTTTGTGGGTTGATGATAACAATAACATCTTTCTGATAGACATTTGCGTAGACTTTTCCGTCTATATACTCTAGTTCGTTAAGTTCATCCACTGGGCCAGCTTCGTCGTAAACTCCGATAGCATTCAACTCCTTACCGGTTGTTGCATCTAAAAAGTATAGCTTATTGGAGCCATCAGATTTAATCAAGTGCTGTCCATCGTAGGTTAGACCCCAACCTTCTTTACTATCTTCATATTTAAAGGAGCTTTCTTTTACAAAAGAGTTTTTATCAAAGACATACCCTTCTCCTTGTTGCCAAGTCAACATAAATAACTTATTACCAACCAATGCCATTCCTTCGGCAAATGTCTTTTCATCAAATTTAATCTCTTTCAGTACTTTACCTGTTTTTAGATCAACTTTTCTCAGGTTAGACTCGCCATAGCGCCCATTCGATTCATAGAGAATACCATCTGCAAACTGCAGACCTTGTGTAAATGCTGTAGTATCGTGCGGGTATTTGTTCACTATCTCAAATCCATAGTTTTTTGCACTTGCGGGCACAACGTAAAAGGTACTGGAAACGGAATCAGGCTTTCCGGCGTTATACACCAAAGCGGAAATATTCCGTGTACCATAAGCCATGTCTTTTGTATCTACTGTAATCGCTGTGGTGTCGGTTGATGAGCCCACGTGTTTATCGTCTACAAAATAAGCTACAGAGTCCATTGTCACTGATTCAAATTTTAGTTTCAATTGCACTTGAGCACCTTTTAAAACAGCTTGATTTGCTCCAGGAGATGCAAATTCCAAACTGGATTTTTTTGACTTACAAGAAGCAAAAGCAAGTGCTGCAATTGCCATAAAATAAGTGATTTTTCTCATCTATGTATAATTATTTATAAGTACGTATTATCAACTATCCCAAAACGCATCTTTGATATAATGGAGTGCAACTTTGTGGGTTCTCGTTATGGCGACTACATCAAATCGAAGCTCACCGGTGTAATGGGTTTTAAGGATATAAGCCTGTGCAGCACGAATCAGTCGACGTTGCTTTTTTATATCTACAAATTCGTAAGGTTCGCCGAAATCAGTTCCCGACCGTGTTTTAACTTCAACAAATACTAGTGTATCCTTGTCCATCACGATCAAATCTACTTCTAAATTCTTAAATCGCCAATTTCTTAACACTATTTTATAGCCTTTCTCTATGAGGTATTCCATCGCCATCTGTTCACCCCAGTTGCCCGTTTCAAGATGCTTGGCCATAACAGTTGATCACTTTACAATGGTATTTCCCAGAAACCCGCCCAACAGCCTTTCGGCTTCTTTTAGCTTCTGATATTTAAAAATAAGGACTTCCAAATTTGCTTCATCTTTTTCGTGTTTCATCTCTTCACGAATATGATGCATTTCGGTTTCAATTTTACGTTTTTTAATTCGATAGATCGCGGTAACAACAAGCGGTTTTAAATGCTCATATTCTTGCGTTACATAAATTTTACGTTTATCGTCATTCCAATTTTCACTAAGCGAATATTTACTGGCAACACTATTGATTGCCAAATCCGAGATTGACGGATCCGGGTTGGAATAAAACTGCTTAGCATCAGGAATCTCGTACTTTGCTGCAGCCTCTCGATACACTTTCAAAATATAGGCTGCTGCTTTGTCTTTAAACTCAATGTCGCTTATATTTCCCAATAATACGCCTGCTATAGGAATATCTCCATCGCCTTCCCAAGTAGCTAGATAGTCGCCATAGTTGATTAAAATACGTACAATTTCGCGTTCCTGGAGAATTTCCGACGTCAGCTGTACCGGCTGCTCAATGGACTCCATAGGGGCAACTCCACCCCGCTCGTCGTCGGTCATGAAGAAATCAGGCGGTGGGCCATCCATCCCCATGGGCGGCATACCTGCATTTGGTGGCGGTGCCTGGGTTTTGCGAGCGGCATCCTTATCTGCTTTCTTTGCTCTATTGAGTCTTATCTTATTGAGCTCGGCCAATAAAATGCGCTCTTCGATATCCAATAAGCTGCTACACTCGCGTATAAAAACAGAGACCTTGATCTCATCAGGAATCAATGCAATACTTTCGACCACATCACGAATAACCTCTGCTCTTTTTATTGGATCGTTGCTGGCATCGCGAAGCAGTATATTCGTTTTATAAAAAATGAAGTCCTGCTGATTGGATTTGACATAATCCTTAAAAGCAGCGGCACCAAACTTCTGCACGTAAGAATCGGGGTCATTTCCATCAGGAAAAAGCAATACTTTGACGTTTAAGCCTTCCTCGAGCAGCATATCTGTACCGCGTAGAGAAGCTTTAATACCCGCTTCATCTCCGTCATAAAGAATGGTCACATTCTTTGTAAATCTCGAAATAAGTTTGATCTGACCGGTTGTCAATGACGTTCCAGAGGAGGAAACAACGTTTTCTACTCCAGCTTGATGCACAGAAAGAACGTCGGCATAGCCCTCTACCAAATAGCAGTTGTCCTCCTCCATAATTGCCTTTTTGGCAAAATTCAATCCATACAGCACATCGGATTTATGGTAGATTTCGCTTTCAGGAGAATTTACATATTTGGCAATCTTTTTATCGGTCTTTAGCGTCCGCCCTCCGAAGCCAATGACACGGCCCGTCAAGTTATGTATAGGAAACATAACCCGACCACGAAAGCGGTCATATAAGGATTTGTCGTCACGTTCAATGGCCAGGCCACTTGCTGCTAGATAATCTGGATGAAAACCGGCTACTTGTGCTTTTTCGACCAATGCTGTCCATTCCTCCGGCGAATAGCCCAATTCAAATTTTTTGATGATATCCTCAGTGTAGCCCCGCTCCTTAAAATAGTTAAGTCCAATGACCTGCCCCATTTCAGTTTTCCAGAGCTGCTCGGCAAAAAACTTACCGGCCCACGCACTCAGTACATATAGACTTTCCCTTTTATCTTGTGCTGCAAGCTGAGCAGGAGAACGCTCAACCTCTTCTATTTGAATCGAATACTTATCGGCTAAATAACGGATGGCCTCCGGATAAGAAAACTTTTCCAGTTCCATCACAAATTTAAGGGAATCTCCACCAACACCACATCCAAAACACTTATAGATACCCTTCGAAACAGATACGTGAAAGGACGGTGTCTTTTCATGATGAAAAGGGCAATTTCCTATCAAAGACGTACCCCGTTTCTTTAAATCAACGAAGTCGCCCACCACCTCTTCTATCCGTGCTGTTTCCAGTACCTTGTCAATAACTTCCTGCTTTATCAAACCGTTTGCTTTTTAATGTAAAATTAGATAAAAATGTTTTAAAAAGCTATGCCATTATATTGAATGGCACCATTAATCTGCTTACAGATTGATACTTCGGAAACATAAAAAGAATTACAGTTATAAATAAGAACCCCCAGGATATATTCGCATCAACTTATGCAAGTATAACTGAGGGTTTTGTTTGTGCCTGTTGTCAACGCATAAGGAAAGAGAGATGAAACACAAGCGATGCAACAGGACTTTTTACGTTAATTATTCAGCATTCCATAAAACTCGTTCATGTAATAAGATTCTTGGAGTGCATCTCGAAAATTTTGCCATTGTTCCTCGTCAAATGAAAATACAATATCTGGATAGGGTGTCTTCATGATCAATCGAAATTCGCCGTCCGGAAAAGAACTAAAAAAGAGCTCATCACCCGTAGTTCGCGCCATATTCAAAAAATCAACAAACTTATTCCTTGTAAATGTCAGTACAAAACTTTGTTGCCAGATGTAATAGGTTTGACACTTGAGACAAACACTGATATGGGTATTCCCTCTTTGGCTTAGTATCTTCGTATCACACATATCTATTTATTTAGACTTGTTATAAATAATATTCAAATGTAAGAATAGTTTTTATAATAACAAGTGCATCCACAAAAAAAAGGCGATATATTTCTATATCGCCTTTTAGTTATTAAAGATTAGTTTAAACCTCTCTTCTTCAATAGATATTTTGGATCTGGATCCGCCCCCCTAAACGTGCGGTACATTTTGGCAGGGTCATCTGTACCGCCTTTTTCAAGAATGTTTTTGCGGAAAGAATCTGCTGTTACCTGATCGTACAATGATTTTTCCTTGAAAGCTGCAAAAGCATCCGAGTCTAATACTTCAGACCAAATATAGGCATAGTAACCGGCTGAATATCCACCTGCGAAGATGTGTTGAAAGTACGTGCTTCTATAGCGTGGGATAATCGCATCAATAATACCTATTTTTTTCATTGCTGCTTTTTCAAAACCATTGATGTCTTTTGAAATCTGCTTGGTCGTAGCATGGTAATCCATATCTAACAACGCGGCAGAAAGATATTCAACGGTTGCAAATCCCTGATCAAAAGTACCGGCCTTTTCCATTTTCTGAATCAATGAATCTGGCATTGCTTCTTTGGTTTTATAATGCTTAGCATATGTTTTTAACACCTCTGGGTCAGCTGCCCAATTTTCCATCACCTGCGAAGGCAGTTCAACAAAATCACGTGGTACGGAAGTCCCGGCCATCGATCTGTACCTCACATTGGAGAGGAGCCCATGTAACGCATGCCCAAATTCGTGAAACAGCGTAGTAGCCTCATCAAATGTTAAAAGTGCTGGATTCTTTCCTACTGGCTTTGTAAAGTTACATACGATAGAAATTACTGGCGCGACGCGTTTTCCGTCTTCTGTTGACTGGCTACGATAAGTGGTCATCCAAGCTCCACCGCGTTTAGACTCGCGCGGAAAGAAATCAGCGTATAGAAGACCTAAATGTGAACCGTCTTTATCTTTTACTTCATATACTTCCACATCTTTATGATACGTTGGGACATTGTTTAAAGCTACGAATGTCAAACCGTACAATTTATTAGCTACACCAAATGCGCCTTCACGGACGGCAGGCAAACTTAAATATGGTTTAATCTCATCCTCATCCAAGGCAAAACGCTTTTTGCGAATAATCTCGGTATAATATCTCCAATCGTAAGGTGCAACTGCAAAATCCCCACCTTCAGCGGCTATTTCTTTCGCAATATCTGCTTCCTCACCTTTTGCTTTCGCCAACGCTGGACTCCATAACTTATTTAACAACGCGTATACATTGGCTGGATTCTTGGCCATGGACTCCTCCAGCACATAGGCTGCATGGGATGAATAGCCTAACAATTTTGCTTTCTGAAGACGAAGGTTGACAATTTTTTGAATAATTGCTTTGTTATCGTTTGTATTATCTTGATTTCCGCGAAGCTGATATGCTTCCCAAAGCTGCTTTCTCAACTCGCGATTTTTTGAATATTGTAGGAAAGGCATAATGGAAGGATTCTGTAAAGTGAAAACCCACTTGTCCTTCTTACCTTTTGCTATGGCCTCCTCTGCAGCCGCTGTTTTCAACGACTCTGGCAATCCTTCCAATTGACTAGCTGAATCAACGACGAGCATATACGCATTTGTTTCAGCAAGCAAATTCTGTCCGAATTGGGTTGTTAATGTTGAAAGTTCAGCATTAATCTTTTTCATTTTTTCCTTATCGGCATCTTTAAGATTTGCTCCAGAACGTACAAAGCTCTTATAAGTTTCCTCCAGGAGCTTATTATCCTGTTCATCAAGTCCCAATGTATTTCGACTACTCCATACGGTTTTAATACGGTCGAATAATTTACTATTCATCGAGATTTCATCTGAATGACTGGATAAAATAGGCGCTAGATCTTTTGCTATTGCCTGAATACTGTCATTTGTATTGGCGCTATTTAGATTATAAAATACAGTAGATACATTGTTCAACAACCTACCTGCATTTTCAAGTGCAACTATCGTATTTTGAAATGTTGCTTTATCCGAATTATTGACTATTGTGTCAATTTCCAAATTGTGTACTTTTAAAGCTTCATCAAAAGCTGGCCTAAAATCCTCTGTTTTGATCTTGTCAAAAGGAGGGACATTAAATGGGGTCTCATAAGCCAATAAAAGAGGATTATCTGTCATCACTTTTTTTTCCTCACAACCAACAAATGCAGTTGCCACTATCGCAAAGAAGGGCAAAAGTTGTCTTTTCTTCATATTATCTGATTATTCCTGTTATTTTTCAAAGATAATAAAATTAGACAAATGAATGGCTTCGAACGCGCACTGTAAAATGAGGAGGGAAAAACGTCATCCTATTGTAAAACAAAAACTTATTCGCAATCTTGTTAAAAATAATATGTCAATTTGAGTAAAAATATTTTAATGAGCGATATTAACCGTTTCTTTTGGAGATGTGCCGGAGTGCATCAAGAAACTCTTGAAAAATATCCAGAAGAACATAGTAAGTACACAGCCATAGGTGCTACTATTTTTTTCACGGGATTATTTGCCAGCCTTTCTGGTGGCTATGCCATGTATTTTGTATTTAGTGGGGGAGCATTTGACTGGCTATTAGCCCTTGTATTTGGTATCATTTGGGGATTAGCGATATTTAATATGGATCGCTATATTGTCCTGAGTATAAATAAATCGAAAAGTGGCGTTATGCAACTGTTACAGGCTCTCCCTCGAATTCTATTGGCTATTTTGATTGGATTGGTAATCTCAAGGCCATTAGAGTTAAAAATCTTTGACAAAGAAATCCGGGAAAACCTCCGAGTACGGTTTCTCGCCGATCAACGCGCTAAAATCGACACGCTCAACAGTACTTTCAATAAGAAATATGCCAATGAGGTTTCGCTTTTAAAATCGATCACGACCGAACGTGATTCATTGGAAGCCAGTATTAAAAATGATCGTACAAAATTGAATTACGAGATATTCGGGAACAAAACAACTGAAACATCCGGTGTCATGGGATATGGCCCTTATGCCAAAATGAAAGAAGAAGAGCTGAAGAAAAAAGAGGGCTATTTGGACACTTTACGGAACAAGATAACGACCCAGCAAAATGCAATACGTCAGAAACAGAAATTTGAAGGGATATTAGACCAAAAAGTTTTATCGAACGCTTCGCTGGACAGCGCTGTCAATGTCGCTGGTTTTGCAGACCGTAATTCTGCGCTGGGCAATCTAAGGTACGATGCCAATGGAAAGGTCAACGAATCTAATGCAAATGCTGTGTTTTTTATTGCGCTGCTTTTTGTCTTCCTCGAATGTCTTCCGGTAATCGTCAAGCTCTTGGCAGGAAAGGATCCTTATGACAACGAAGTCCAAAACCAAAGGACTATTCATGATTACGAATCAGACACCAATGTCACTGTTCAAAAAGAAGCTGTAGATCGTTTAAAGGATACCTATGTGGATGTTTCCATCAATAAACGGATGAAAGAGCTTTAGCAAAACCTCTAGCATAAGTTAGCAGAGCAGGCTTTGCTTTGCACGGTTAAAAATTATAAACGGGCTTACCTTTCGGCAAGCCCGTTTTTGTTAATCTTCCTCATCTAAAAATTTGGAATCGATCTGTTTATTTGCTTTGGCTCCTAAACGTTTTAATTTCTCCACTTTTCCGATCACGTTCCCAGCGCCTGTAGAGAGCTTTTTAGTTGCATCTTCATGGCTTTTTAATGCGCGCTCCAACTGATTTTGCACCTGTTCCATATCGTTCAGAAAGCTCACAAATTTATCGTAGAGGCTCCCTGCTTCTTTCGCTATTTCAATTACATTCCTGGTCTGACGTTCCTGTTTCCAGATACTGGCGATTGTACGCAATGTCGCCAACAATGTCGAAGGGCTAACGATGACAACCTTACGATCCCAAGCATCGCTGAATAGATCCGGTTTTTCAGCGACGGACATACTCAATGCAGATTCAATCGGCATAAACAGCAGGACAAATTCCGGCGATTCTATACCATATAACTCGTGATAGTTTTTTGCGGAAAGTTCTTTTACGTGATTTTCCACAGACTGTACATGTTGTTTTGCGAAAATTGCGCGGTCCTCGTCCGTCTCAGCATTGACCCAACGTTCGTAGGCAATCAGCGAAACTTTTGAATCCACAATCAGATGTTTATCTTCAGGAAGGTCGATAATCGCGTCGGGTTGCATTCTTCTTCCTTCGGCATCCATCAGAGAGACCTGTAATCTAAATTCGCGATCGCGCATAAGTCCCGAACGCTCCAAAACCCGCTCTAAAATTACCTCACCCCAATTGCCCTGCTTTTTGGTATCCCCTTTTAATGCCTTGGTTAAGCTATTGGCTTCGTCTTTAATTTTAAGACTCTGTTCGACCAGCTGAAGGACAACTCCCTTTAAAGAATTTCTTTCCGCGGCCTCTTGATTGTAATTTTTATCGACTTTCTCTTCAAACAATTTGATTTTTTCCTTCAATGGATCCAAGATCAAGCCCAGTGAACGATGGTTAGTTTCTGTAAATTTCTGTGTCTTTTCTTCCAATATTTTATTGGCTATAACCTGAAATTCATTATTGAACTGTCGTTTGATTTCGGCGATTTCATTCTTTTGCTCTTGGTATTTATCAAGCTGCGCTTCATAAAATGAACGTGTACTTTCTAAAGAACGTTCGGCAATCAAAAGATTTTCTCGTTCCTTTTCCAGTTCATTTCTTAGCATCGAACGCTCTTCCAACAAGCTTTGCTCCCGCTGTTGGGATCTAGCGAGGTCAATTTTCAGTGTTTCCACTTCTTTACTGTATCCAGGCCCAATAGTGGCTTGGTTATTCCTTTTTAGCACCAAGACAATCAAAATGACTAACAACAAGACGATTCCTGCGAAGAAAACTATTTCCATGATTTGTATTTCTTAAGATGGCTAAAATTATCCTTAATCATATTTTGCCATCACGTTTAATTACATATAACTGACCATACCCTAAGGGTTGGGCACGATTGTAAAGAGCAATAAAGTTTAGTCGTTTATCAGCGCACACAGCGTGTCAACAATTTTCATAATCGAAGTTGCCCTCTATCGGAAAGTATAATAGCGAGATTTCATTCAAAGCCATTATTGCAATTTTTGATGTGTTTTCCACCACAAGTCGGGCATTTCGCCAGAAATCGCCAATTGGTAGTCCTCATACCGGCATGGGACTAGATAATAGCGTTCATTGACCGATTTTGAACCAAAATAGGGAACTTGAATCCACCAACGGTCTGATTTTTTACTCTTTACAAAGACCAATTCGTGCGCTTCGTGTTCCAGTGTCGTACGATAGATGATATAAGATGATTTGGGATACAAAGGCGTATCTTGCTTACGGTTATAGTAGCCATCAATAAAGCACCATATCATTTGAGATACTAACATCGCTGTTTGCTCCATTGGATCAAATGTTGGATTAAATTCATAAAAACCAATGGAAGAACATTTATCTGACATCCCAGCATAACGTGCAAGTTGGCAAGCTTCATCGCCATATAAGCCATTCGGAATCGCATTGGCATTCCCTGGCGCTTCGGAAGATCGAATAGCACCAATGTCAAAGCTAATGAGGTCGGCTGCGCGAATGAGTGGCTCTGATTGATCCATTTTACCAGCAATCATCCCTACTCGTGTTGCGTTGAAGAATAGCTTATCATACATATTAATAGATTCTTTACTGACAAGATAGGTCTGATAGGCTATGGAATTCAAATTAAACAAATAGTCTGGCTGATGTAGAATAATATGATTCACATAAGAGCGAGAGGTTAAGCTTACATTTTCAGCATTTTCCTGATCAATATCAAAACGTGCATCGATAACCGCTAGCTCTATTTTCCGTTCCAAATTTTGATACCCCAAATATTGGGCATAAGTAAGATCCTGCCCTCCTCCAATGATAATGGGGACAATATTTTCTTTCACCAACTCTTCAACTACGGATTTTAAAGCAATATAGGTATCTTGAATTGTATTGCCGGCTTTGATATTTCCCAGATCAACGATGTTCATCTTATAATCTCCCTGATAGAGCGCATATAGATGTTTTCGTACAGCATCTGGCGCTTTATCTGTTCCGTTATTATTCAGTGAAGCCCGGTCTTCTTCTACCCCAACAATAGCTAAGTGTGGCTTTTTATCTCCTTCCCAATTTGGGAATTCTGATTCATAGGCTTGAATAACGTTTCCTAATTGAGAACTTAAGAAGCCATGCTCGGGTGCAAAACTTATAACTGAAATTGGACGAAAGAATACGGACAGTGATGACATAAGCTATAATTTGTAAAATATCTTATTTTTCAAGATACAATTCACACAAATATCCATTTATTAACTAACTTTTGAAAACATTATTTTTAACAGTATCTTTATCAAGTGATATTAATAACTGGAGGAACAGGTTTTTTAGGGTCTACACTAATTAGGCAGTTGATAGACCAAGGAATTGACGTAATTGCCATTAAAAGAGCTCAATCGACTATTCCTACCCCGTTGTTATCTTCTTCTTTGATTCAGTGGATCGACGCAGATATCAACAACTATTTTGAACTCGAGGATGCTCTCGAAGGGGTCAACAAAGTGTATCATTGTGCTGCAATGGTTTCCTACCAAAAAAAGGATGCTAAATCACTCTTTAAGGTGAATGTTGAAGGTACGACAAACGTAGTCAACCTTTGCCTTGAAAAGGGCATTCGTCTCTTACATGTAAGCTCTATTGCCGCTTTGGGTACAAATAGGAACAACATTCCTGTATCCGAAGAAGATCAATGGGAACACAATTCACTGACATCTAACTATTCGCTATCCAAATATCAGGCAGAGATGGAGGTGTGGCGCGGTATAACAGAAGGTTTGAATGCAGTTATTGTGAATCCTTCTTTAATTTTAGGAGCCTCCGCTAGCGATAAAGGCTCTGGAGCTATATTTTCGAAGATCGATAAAGGCTTACGATTTTATCCTACAGGAAGCGTTGGCGTTGTTGATGTAGAAGACGTTGCTTCAATCATGATTCAGTTGATGGAAAAAGAGGATGTTACTGCGGAACGCTATATCATCAATAATCTGAATATTAGCAACAAAGATCTTTTGAGTGTGGCAAGTGTATTAATGAACAAGCCTGAACCGACAATCGAAGTGTCAGAAACGATGCTTCAAATTGCGTCTACAGTATCCAGCTTGCTTTCCGTATTTAAAAAATCAAATGCAACCTTAACAAAAGAAACGGCAGTTGCTTCCAGCGCTAAATTGCAGTATTCCAATGCTAAAATCCAAGCACTTCTTAATCACAGTTATCGCCCTTTGGAACAAACCTTAAAAGAAATTGCAGCATTATATAACAAACAGTAAACTATAACATATTAACAACCAAACCTTGATTCATCGTGCGTAACAGACATCCAATAACGATCCCCTAACTAGTTTTTATTTCCTTTAATCAATATTTTTTAAGGGAAATGCCGATATGGGAGATCAGTATTTGGATGCATTATTCACCATTGTTTCATAAAAAAATAATACAATGAAAAACTACTACATCATTGATTTTGATAGTACATTTACGCAAGTAGAAGCGCTTGATGAACTTGCACGAATCTCTTTGGAAAATCATCCCGATCGCGAGGCTATCTACCTGGAAATCGAGCGGTATACCAATCTCGCGATGGAGGGTAAACTATCTTTTCGCGAAGCTTTGGCCGGCCGCGTAAAACTCTTAAATGCCAATAAAACTCATCTAGATAAACTTGTTTCACATCTTAAAAAGAAGGTATCAACTTCTTTTTCGCGAAATCGTGAATTCTTCAAAAAAAATGCTGATACCGCATGGATTGTTTCAGGAGGTTTTAAAGAGTTTATAACACCTGTCGTTACCCCTTACCATATAAAGACGGAAAATATCTATGCCAACACATTCAGATTCGATGAAAAAGGCAATATTATCGGTTTTGACGAAGAGAATCCACTATCAAATGAAGGTGGAAAAGTGCAATTATTGAGACAATTAAAAATTGAAGGAAAATTATTTGGCATAGGCGACGGATATTCCGACTTCCAATTAAAAGAGTCGGGATTAATTGAAAAGTTTTTTGCATTCACTGAGAATATTCAACGTAAAAGCGTGACTGATAAAGCCGATTTCATTACACCAAGTTTTGACGAGTTCCTGTATGTCAATGATCTTCCCCGTGCAATATCCTATCCCAAGAATCGTATCCTATGTTTGATCGTGGGCGATGTACCAGAAATAGCAGCGCATATCTTGAAAAGAGATGGCTTTTCAATTCGGATAAAGGATACCATTGAAGAAAAGTATATCAAAGATGTCGGTATGCTACTATTGGGCGGCAATATTGACATCAGTGATGAGCTGCTTCAGCAGGCTGACAAATTAAAAACGATCGGGTATTTGGGCGATATCAAAGGTCACATCAATAAGGAGATCTGTAACGCCAAAGGTATTGTCGTTTTCGACGACAAGAAAAATAAAAAGAAGAATTCAGAGTTTATTCCTCGTCGAATGGCTGAATTTATTAATAATGGCGACACGTACCTTAGCCGTAATTTTCCGAATCTGATTCTACCCAAAGTGAAACAGGTAACCAGATTGCTCCATATCCATAAAAACGTTCCTGGAATCATGGCACAAATCAACAAGGTATATGCTCAAAATAACATCAATATTGTTGCCCAATTTCTAATGACCAAAAGTGACATCGGATATGCGGTAACAGATATACAAGGAGAATACGATAAAGATCTTTTGAAACAACTCAAACAGATCGAGAATACAATAAAATTTAGAATCTTATATTAAACGATTGCTATAATTCAGGCTCCCCATATCGGTGCCTGAATTATATTTTCAACCGCTCTCTTTCACATAAAAAAAAACGCGTTATGTCCTTACATCAGGATCCCGAATTAAAGAAGGCTGTTCTTGACTTGCCACAAAAGGAGAAAGACAAGCTTCTCGTACGTCTGATAAGCAAGGACAAAATGCTGATCAAACAATTGCATTTCCAATTATTGGAGAATGCAGATGACTTGGAGGAACGTATTGAAAAACTACGCAAGCAATTGGCACAACTGTTCGATACTAGTGTAAGCCAAATTGGCAATACGCCCCATCACAGTAATTTTATTGGGCTCAGTAAACTTGTCAAACAGGCTAGTGGCCTAGTCAATGAACACGAAAAAGTCACTAAGGATAAAGTTAGTGAGGTGGAATTTCGGATCTATATCCTGAAAAGAACGATCGTGGATTACGACAGACTTTTTGATTCCTCTTATCAATCTGCTGCGCACAAATTACATAAATATATCACAGGCCGTATAAAGCATGCGGTCGGCAAATACAGTAAACTTCATGAGGACTTTCAGTTCGACTATCGGGAATATTTCCAAAATACATTGAATGCCTTTGGTAATACGACGCTAAAAAGCTATATTAGTGAACAGAAGATTGATATCGACCTAAGTTAATTATGAGAAATAGCAAAAACCGCGTTAAAATTGGATCCTTCCACGTTACTGCTTACGAGCAATATAAATTAATTTATTTAGCTACATTGCTAGTTTTACTCGCTTTCGCCTATACCTTTTACCTAGCGAGATAACGTTCGTCAAGACTCATCGATTAGTTAATCTAGTCCGGACAAAAACCACACCCTTATCACGAGCAGACCTGCTATTTTTTTACCAAAAAATTTAGCACTTCATACCTAATACTTAATAGTATTTCGCTAAATTCGCAATTATTCGAAATTTTTGCTCGTGGGAATTCAAGAAATATTAGAAAAATACAGTCAAAGCGAATCCGTCCAGTCGCTAACCAAGGCTATGCAATCCAAAAATCCGAAGATTCAGCTTAAAGGACTTATTGGCTCATCTGATGCATTTATAGCGGTATCTTCTTACAACTTACAGGAACGTCCAATGGTGTTTATCTTACCGACCCATGAAGACGCATCTTATTTTTTAAGCGATCTGGAAAGCCTGCTGGATAAGCAGGTCCTTTTTTTTCCTTCGTCTTATCGAAAAGCATTTGATTTTACTCAGACCGACTCTGCCAACGTATTGCAGCGTGCAGAGACTTTAAGTTCGCTTAATCATACCTCAGAATTACCTAAAATGGTTGTTACGTACCCTGAGGCCATTGCGGAGAAAGTAATCAACCGAAGTGATTTGGATAAGAATACGTTGGAAATAACAGAGAATACTGCTTTAAGTATTGATTTCATCAATGAATTCTTGATTGAATATGATTTTGATCGCGTAGACTTTGTGTATGAGCCTGGACAGTTTGCGATACGAGGAGGCATCGTAGACATTTTTTCTTTTTCGAACGATCTTCCTTACCGTATTGAATTCTTTGGCGACGATATTGAAAGCATACGGACATTTGACATTGAGTCGCAGCTTTCCGTCAAAAAGATCCACAAAGTAACCATTGTTCCTAACGTTCAGGCTAAATTCTTGACATCACAGCACATTTCGCTGCTAGAATATATTGATCAGGGCGCCACGATCTGGATAAAAGACGCTCAATTCACTTTAGATATTGTAAAAGATGGGTTAAAGAAAGCGGAAAAATTATGGGTGGGGCTAACAGATAAGCAGAAAAAGGATAATCCCGAATGGCATAACCCAGCCCATGAGTTTACAGATGAGAAGAATCTCAATGCCTTATTCTTTGAATTCCCGATCGTCGAATTCGGCAAACAATTCTTTTATAAAGCAGAGAATACCTTTAAGTTCGATATCCATCCGCAACCCTCTTTCAATAAAGATTTTAATCTTTTAATCCATAATTTCAAGGAGAATGAAGACCAACGCATCCAAAACCTTATCTTTTCAGATTCAACGAAACAGGTTGAGCGTATTTATACCATTCTAGAAGATCTTGACAAATCGGCAACCTTCATCCCGATTCATAAAGCCTTACGGGAGGGCTTTAGAGACGACAGTTTAAAACTGGCATGCTATACGGATCACCAAATATTTGACAGGTATTATAAATACAAACGTAAGAAGGCTTACGAGCGTTCGCAGGCAATTACGCTGAAGGATTTAAGAGATCTCAAACCAGGCGATTTTATTACCCATATTGACCACGGTGTCGGCCGATATGGAGGTTTGGAAAAAGTGGATGTTAACGGTAAATCTCAGGAAATGATCCGTCTGATCTATGCAGATAATGATCTTTTGTATGTAAACATCAACTCCTTAAACCGCATCTCAAAGTATTCAGGCAAAGAGGGCACAGTCCCCAAAATGAATAAATTGGGTACGGATGCTTGGGACAAACTCAAGAAGACAACCAAGAAAAAGGTCAAAGATATTGCGCGGGACCTGATTATGCTCTATGCCAAACGCAAAGCGCAGCACGGAAATGCTTTTTCACCCGATAGCTACTTACAGAATGAATTGGAAGCCTCCTTTATTTATGAGGATACACCCGATCAGGAAAAGGCTACTGCTGATGTAAAAAAAGATATGGAATCGCCACATCCAATGGATCGATTGATCTGTGGGGACGTCGGGTTTGGAAAAACGGAAGTTGCCATCCGTGCGGCTTTCAAAGCTGTAGCAGACAGTAAGCAGGTTGCCGTACTCGTACCGACGACAATTCTTGCACTGCAGCATTTCCGTACATTTTCGGAGCGACTGAAGGGTCTTCCATGCAATATAGACTACATCAATCGTTTTAAAACGACCAAACAGATTAAAGATACCTTAGCAAGGCTTGCCGAAGGAAAAATAGACATTATTATAGGCACACACCGTCTTGTGAGCAAAGATGTTAAGTTTAAAGACCTCGGCCTGATGATTATTGATGAAGAGCAGAAATTTGGCGTTGCTGTAAAGGAAAAATTGAAAGTTATGCGTGCGAATGTAGATTCGCTAACACTGACAGCAACACCAATTCCAAGAACATTGCACTTTTCATTGATGGGGGCCCGCGATTTAAGTATTATCTCCACTCCTCCCCCCAACCGGCAGCCTGTACAGACAGAACTGCACGTTTTCAATGAAACATTGATCGGCGAGGCAGTCAGCTACGAACTTGATCGAGGTGGGCAGGTATTCTTTATCCATAATCGTGTGGCGGATCTTCCGCAGCTGGGCAATTTAATCCGTAAACTGGTCCCCGGAGCCCGGGTCGGTGTGGCTCATGGCCAGCTTGAAGGCGATGAACTTGAGGATGTAATGCTCAAATTTATCAACCATGATTTTGATGTCTTAATTGCAACTACGATTATTGAAGCGGGTCTTGATATTCCAAATGCCAATACGATCATTATCAATCACGCACATATGTTTGGCCTGAGCGATCTACACCAAATGCGCGGTCGAGTAGGTCGTTCCAATAAGAAAGCATTTTGTTATCTCCTCAGTCCACCATTGTCAACCTTAACACCGGAGGCTTACAAACGACTTTCAGCGATAGAAGAATTTTCGGAACTGGGCTCTGGATTTAATGTTGCCATGCGCGATCTGGATATACGCGGTTCGGGAAACCTCCTAGGAGGCGAACAATCTGGTTTTATTGCCGAAATCGGTTTCGAAATGTATCATAAAATCTTAGACGAGGCCATTCAGGAGCTTAAAGAAGACGAGTTCTCGGAAGTATTCGCCGATGAAAAAGAACGAAAATATGTCTCCTTTACACAGATTGATACAGACCTCGAGGTATTGATTCCCGACGAATATGTGACAAATATTACGGAGCGATATAATCTGTATACCGAACTGTCCAAACTGGAAAACGAGCAGCAATTGGCAGCCTTTGAGCAGGAGCTTGAAGATCGCTTTGGTCCTATTCCACGTGAAGTATTTGAATTATTCAATACACTCCGTTTGCAGTGGTTTGGTAAAACGATCGGCTTCGAAAAAATAGCGTACAAAAAACATACGCTGAAAGCTTACTTTGTCAGTAATCCTAAATCAAGCTACTTTGAGTCAGACCAATTCGGCCGCGTATTATCTTTTGTACAGAGCCATCCAGAGATCAGCAACCTGAAAGAAGTTAAAGGCCAGCTCCGTTTGGCGTTGAACAATGTGAATACCATTGGATATGCACTGAACCTCTTGAGAGAAATGTTATAAGACATTTAAATGTCTCAGGTATAAATAAAATCTACTCCTTCTGTAGATTTTATTTATATTTGGTATGCAGGAAACGCCTTATTCTTTCCGACTAGTACCAAAAGTACTTCCACACAAATGGGGATTTACTTACTCTCGCTATTGAGCAATCTTGTTATGGAGGAATAAGGCATCATAAGCATCAATAAACACCATTAGCATGACAAGCAATACTGAAACAATCCTCGTTCATGAAGGACAGCAATTCAACCAGACATCTGCAGTAACCACTCCAATCTATCAGACATCAACCTACGTTGCAGACCCAGATCCAATGGAGTATATTAAAGCCGCTACCGAACCAAAGCATCCTTATTTTTATCATCGCCATGGCAATCCAACGAATAGTCAAGTGGCCACCATCTTAGCGAAGTTGGAAAAAACAGAGGATGCACTAGTATTTGCAACTGGTATGGCAGCGATCAGTACGGCCATATTGGCTATCGTTAAATCGGGAGATCATATTGTCGCCCAGCATGCACATTATTCCGGAACGGCTATTTTCTTTAAGGAGTTCTTAACGGATTATGGGATTACAGTTACTGCTGTGGATCAAACAGATGTTTCAGCTTTTGAAAAAGCTATTCAGACAAATACCAAGCTGATATATATAGAGACTCCATCCAATCCCAACCTCTATATCACGGATCTAAAAGCGATCGGAGAACTCGCCAAAAAGCATGGGATTCAAAGCATGGTCGATAATACCTTTGCCTCCCCCATTAACCAAACACCGACAGATTTTGGAATTGATGTCGTTGTCCATAGCGCTACGAAATATTTGGGTGGACATAGTGATCTCACTGCAGGTATCGTGTGCGGCACACGGGACTATATTGCGCATGTATGGAAACGGTCTGTCGCTTTAGGGGCATCACTTGCACCTCTTGACTCCTGGTTATTGTTACGCGGATTAAAAACACTAAGTCTACGGGTCAAACAGATCAATACCAATGCGCTGAAGCTGGCCGAATTTTTGGATCAACATCCAAAAATAAAAAAGGTCAGTTACCCTGGATTAGCCAACCATCCACAACATGAGCTTGCAGCCCAACAAATGAAAGGCTTTTCGGGCATGCTTTGCATCGATGTTGATGGTAAAAATGAGGAGGAGGCATTTTTAAATGCACAGAAACTCATCAATGGCTTGCACATATTTATTAATGCTGCCAGTTTAGGTGGTGTTGAATCCCTTATTGTACACCCTGCGAGTATGTGGGGACGCCATCATACAAAGGAACAGAAAGAAGCTTCGGGAATCACACTTGGAATGCTACGCATCTCCGTTGGGATCGAACATATCGATGATTTAATCGCCGACTTAAAACAAGCCTTGGACCAGATTAACTAGGATCTATCCATTAGATCGTTATCGCGGAGAACAAAAAAAAGGGGATAACATGAACTTGCTATCCCCCTCTTTAATACGATCCAATCACAGTACACGAGTACCATCCGCAATCCTGACCTGAATCACAGAGAGTTCTTTATCAAATTTCTGCTTGTACTCCTTTTCGAGTGTTGGCAAAATGGAAGGCAGTACTCCCTCTTTAATGATATTGATGGTACAGCCGCCGAAGCCGCCGCCCATCATTCGGGCTCCGATCACTTCCGGAAACTGCTTGACATAATCCACTAAATAATCCAGTTCCGCACAACTGACTTCATATACTTTGCTCAAACCTTCGTGGCTTTCGAAAATATATTGCCCCAACTGAACAACATCGCCAGAACGTAGTGCATCGCAAGATTTCTCTACACGCTCATTCTCACGGACAACAAAACTTGCTTTCGCATAAATATCAGCATCTTTTTCTTTCACCAATTCATCTAGCATCTCGACAGTTACGTCACGCAAGTTTTTGACTTCAGGGTATTTCTCCTGTATCCATGCAGAAGCCTGCTCGCACTGCTCTCGGCGTGTATTATAAGCGGTAGATGCCAATGAATGTTTTACGTTGGTATTCAATAATACAACTTCATATCCTTTCAGATCTAGCGGAACATACTCAAATCCTAACGTACGGCAATCTAGCTTAATAACATTTTTTTCTTTACCAAAAGCCGACGCAAACTGATCCATGATACCACACATCACGCCGGCATATGTATGTTCAGCCTTCTGCGCGATCTGAGGAATATCAAGTCGCTCTACCTGCAGATTGAATAATTCGCTTAGGGCCAAGGTAACCGCACATTCAACAGCTGCCGAAGATGATAAGCCTGCTCCTAGCGGCACATCACCATCGATATAAAGATTAAATCCACCTAATACTGCTCCGCGTTTCTGATACTGATCGACCACTCCGAGGATGTAGTTTGGCCAATGTTTTTCCGAAATAGCAATCTCTGCTATTTTCACTTCGTGCCGTTCCTGATAGTCTTCTGCATACAATACGATCGTATCATCCGATCGCTTACTTACAGCAACATAAATTGCCTTATCAATCGCTGCAGGCAATACAAAGCCATCATTATAATCGGTATGTTCGCCGATAATATTAATGCGTCCGGGGGAAGTAACCACTAGTGGTTCTTCTTGATAGTGCTCTTTAAATTTGTTTACAATTGTATCTTTTGTTATCATCTTATTTAGCTTTATAATGTACTGTCGAACAATTTCGCAACTGTTCAGCGGCAACTTCTGGTGTAATATCACGTTGGGGGTTTGCTAACATCTCATAACCGACCATAAATTTTTTCACTGTTGCAGAACGCAGCAATGGTGGATAGAAGTGCATATGCCAATGCCACTCGGGATGGTCGCCGTCATTGACTGGAGCCTGATGCATTCCAGCGGAATAAGGGAAAGATGTCTTGAAAAGATTGTCGTAACGTGTCGTCAAAAGCTTGAGTATAACCGCAAAATCGGCCTTTTCTTTATCGTCAAAGCCAGCAATATTCTGAATAGCCCGTTTGCTGACGATCATCGTCTCATAAGGCCAAGCCGCCCAAAAAGGAACCAGGGAAACAAATGAATCATTTTCGTCGATAATTCGTTCTTCCTTACTTAGTTCAGCTTTAACATAATCTGACAGGATGGTGCGCTGATATTTATCGAAATACTTCTGTTGCTGAACACATTCTTTTTGAATTTCTACAGGCAAATGGTTTTGTGACCAAATCTGTCCATGTGGATGTGGGTTACTGCATCCCATAATTGCACCTTTATTCTCAAAAATCTGAATGTATTTGATCCATTCAACCTTGGAGAGATCCACAAATTCCTTTTGCCAAAGATCTACCACAGCTTTTATTGCCTCTTGATCCATTTCTGGCAGAGTGAGATCATGGCGGGGCGTGAATGCAATGACTTTACAGATCCCTCTTTCAGTCTCTGCGACAAACAATTCGTCCTCATTAAATTCTTGCTGGCTTGTATCTTTTAATAAAGCTGAAAAATCGTTCACGAAAACGAAGCTTTCTTTATAGTCTGGATTGATATCACCATCTGCCCGTTGATTGGTGGGACATAAGTAACATTTCGGATCATATTCAGGTCTGTTATCTCCCGGAAGATCTTCCACTTGTCCCTGCCATGGTCTTTTACTACGATGTGGAGACACAAGTACTTTTTCCCCGGTAAGAATATTAACGCGTGTGTGGGGAGAGTCCCCAAAGTTTAAAGTTGATTGCATGTCATGTATAACTGGTGTACAGAATACACAATTATAGCTATATTAACTGAAAAGTCAAAGGGGATTTTTTATGCTTTAAACTTCGGGTCCTGCGCTTTTAACAATTCGAATATGGTAATTTCAGGAAGAATGCCAACACGTCCTGGGTAGCCTAAAAAGCCATAGCCAACATTGACATATAGTCGTTTGTTCTGTTTTGCACGGTACAATCCCGCCCATTCTTTATAGATGTATTGTACCGGGCTCCATTGCAACATTTCAGACCTGACACCAAATTGCATACCATGCGTATGACCGGCAAACATCACATCCACATCTGTGTCCAATACCTGAGCACGCCAATGAGAAGGGTCATGCGACAACAATAATTTAACAGACTGTTCTTCGGTGCCCATTAAAGCTTTCTGAATGTCTCCGTGCTTCGGGAAGCGGCCTGTACCCCAATTTTGAACGCCTACGATACAAAGTTCTTCCCCATCTACTTTAATTTTACGATTTTCATCCATTAAAAGATCCCAGCCCATGATTTTATGAACATCGATCACATCCTGGAGGTTCTTGCGCTTTGCAGGAGAATCTTCTTTACCATAATAATAGTCGCCATAATCATGGTTACCCAGTGTAGAAAATACGCCTAAATCAGATTTTACACGTGCAAAAATATCTTGATAACCGCGCATTTCGGAAGCTTGTGCATTCACAATATCACCAGTAAAAAACGTCACATCAGCCTTTTCTTTCAATAGCATATCAATCCCTCCGTTGACAGCCTTCTTATTGTAAAAAGATCCAGAGTGCACATCCGATATCTGCGCTATCGTCATACCGTGAAATGCCTTCGGCAAATTAGGCAAATACAAAGGAACTCTTCTGACACGATAATCGTAAGCTCCTGAAATAATACCCCAGCTCAGCGGGATCAAGGGAGAGGCACCTACTAGAATACCTGCTTTGGTCAAAAACTCCGATCGGCTAATTCCTTTGACTGGATTTTCTGGTAAAGGGTCTCCGGCATCTTCGACTAAATCCTCCACTGATTTCTTCCTTACAAAAAGACGTTTTACCCATACACCGCCACGTCGGATATCATCAATTAACAAAATCAAAAAGAAAAATATCTTGGATGCCGCCGTTAGAAAAAAGGCCACCAAGATCACCGACCTTACGATTAAAGGAATACTATATTTTGCGGAGATAAAAACACCTAGTAGAAGCAAAGCAGAATAAGACCACCACAAGATCGAAAATACTTTTGTTTTGGGGAACTTAATCTTCGTTGCACGGAGCGCAAAGAAAATATAAAAATCTAATAGGAGTAATACACACGCGTTTATTAACAACATCTTTTACTTGTTTTAATTTTTGGCATTGAGTGCCATTTGTTTTAAAGATTCAATCCATTTGGGATCATCATTAAGACTTTCTACCAAACACACTTCTTCTCCGCCCAACTGTTTAAATTCATTAGCATATTCCACGCCAATTTCATCAATGGTCTCGATACAATCCGCCACAAATGCAGGACTGAAAATTAATAATTTCTTATATCCCTTGGCGGCAAGATCATGCAATAAATCGGAAGTATAAGGCTGTATCCAGGGTTCTTTACCCAAACGGGATTGAAAGCACTGCGAATATTGCTCCTTTCTTAAACCTAGTTTGGTAGCAATAGCACGTGTTGTTGCATAACATTGAGAAAGATAGCAGTATGAATTAACTGTAACTTTACAGGACTCACAGCCTGATTCGGGACATTTTAGCTGACCTGTAGGATCAACTTTTCCAAGTTGCCGCACAGGAAGGCCATGATAACTAAAAACAAAATGATCAAAACTTTCTAAATCATGCCTGTGGGCATGATCTGCGTAGGTCTCTACCATTAAATCATTCGTACAAAAATTGCTCACAAAACTGATTTCTGGCAAATAATTCCATTTGCGAATCAATTCCATCACACGGTCTATCACTGATCCCGATGTTGCTGAGGCATATTGAGGGAATAAAGGGATGACCCTAATAGATTCCAACAATAGACCTTCCATATTTTTCAAAGCAGACTCAATCGATGGATTCTGGTAGCGCATCGCCAATTCCACATGGTAGTCATCTCCCAACGCTTTTTGAAGCAGGTCACGCTGCAAGATACTATAATGCATCAAAGGTGATCCAGTTTCTTTATCCCAGATTGATTTGTATACCTTTGCGGATTTCGGAGCACGTGTCAGTGCTATAATTCCTTTTACTAACAAGGTTCGTTGGACGTAAGGGATATCAATTACACGCGGATCCATTAGAAATTCCGTTAAATATCTTCTAACATCAGGAGTAGTGGGACTATCAGGTGTACCCAATTGTACCAAAAGAATACCTTTTTTGCCTTTATTGCTCATAGCTTACAAAGCTACACAAAAAGAATACACCAAGAATACACCCGGGATCTAAACCTTGGAATTATGAAATATCTGTGACGGGTAATGGCCCTTATAAGGCTTCTAAAGTTGCCTTTACATCTTTCATCAACCACATTGGCGTTGATGTGGCACCACAAATACCAATACGATCGTTCTCAGCGAAGACCGATGCATCCAATTCGGCTGGATCAGAAATAAAATAACTTGCTGGATTTGCGTTTTGACAGACTTCAAACAGCACTTTTCCATTGGACGATTTTTTGCCTGACACAAAAACGATTTTGTCATATTGTTTCGCAAAAGCACCCAGATCTTCATATCGATTGGAGACCTGGCGGCAAATAGTGTCATTTGCCTTCACTTCATACCCACGTTTGATAAGCTCGTCTTTGATCGCATAAAATTTATCCACACTTTTTGTTGTCTGGCTATATAGTGTAAATGAAGATGGCAACTCGACTTGATCCAGCTCGGAAATATCCTGAAAAACCAGGGCTTCATTATTCGTCTGCCCCTGCAAACCAATCACTTCAGCATGTCCATGCTTACCGAAAATCAAAATCTTCTCCTTTTGATCGAAGGACGTTTTTATACGGTTCTGCAATTTAAGGACTACTGGACAAGAGGCATCTATCAAAGTAATATTATTTTGCAAAGCAATACGATAGGTCTCTGGCGCTTCACCGTGGGCACGGATCAATACCTTTTCATTGCTCAAATTGGGCAGAGCAGCATGGTCGATAATTCGTAGACCTTTTGCTTTTAATCGAGTAACTTCCTCATCATTATGAACAATATCACCCAAACAATAAAGATAACCATCCTCTTCTAAGATCTCTTCCGCCATATCAATAGCGTATACTACTCCAAAGCAAAAGCCTGAATCCTTATCGATGTCTACTGTTAGATTTAATGCCATAATATCACAAAGTTACATATTCATATTGAACTTAGATCAATTGTTCTTTTACTTTTCTACAATCGATAAATTGTAAAGCTTGTCACCGTCTGCGCAAAAAAGACAATGGTAACGGATCAGAAAGAAACATTTATCTCAATATCAATAGCGATCGGAAGTGACACACAAAGATTTCAACCGTAAGAACCTATTAAGTTTAATAAGAATTGTGTATATCTGAATCGTAAGGATATTGCATATGAAATGCAATTTATCTAATTTTGCATAAAAATTAAAATAATGGCAACTAACAGAACTTTTACGATGATCAAACCTGACGCTGTAGCGAATGGTCACATCGGTGCAATCTTAAACGATATCATTGCTGGTGGTTTTAAAATCATCGCAATGAAATACATTCAACTTTCTAAAGAGACAGCTGGTGCATTTTACGCAGTACACAAAGAGCGTCCTTTTTATGGTGAATTGGTGGAATTTATGACCTCAGGTCCTATTGTTGCTGCCATCTTGGAAAAAGACAATGCTGTTGAAGATTTCCGTACTCTGATCGGTGCAACTAACCCTGCTGACGCGGCTGAAGGTACAATTCGTAATAAATATGCAAAATCAATCGATGCAAATGCTATTCATGGATCTGATTCAGATGACAATGCTGCTATCGAAGGTAACTTCTTCTTCTCGCAATTCGAAAGATTTTAATCTTTAGAACAACATAAAAAAGGGTCTTTACNNGTAAAGACCCTTTTTTATGTTTTGCCTTTCGTCTCTCGACAAGTTATAGCGTTTAATTACGATGTCATGCCGGTAGCCTCAGTTTAAAAAGCCGCGTAGAAATCTTTAAAAGTTTCTTTTACCAAGATACTCATCCTCTTTGGCGGTCATCTTGGCTTTATCTGCCGGTTTTTTATCAGGATAACCGCACAGGTGCATGACACCATGAATAATAACCCGGTGAAGCTCGTCACGCACATCAACCTTAAACTTTTCAGCATTCTCCTGAATACGCTCCACACTAATAAAAATATCGCCGGCGATGGTGTCATCATATTCGGAAGAATCAAAAGTAACGATATCAGTATAGGTGTCGTGATTTAAATATTGCTTATTGATTTCAAGCAAGTAAGCATCCGAGCAAAGGATAAAGCTCAATTCGCCAACACGTTTAAATCCTTCTCCTTTGATGGCATCAGCAATCCATTGGCGAATCTTTCCCTTTTCTTTTAATTTGAAATCCGTATCCTCGGTAAAAAATAATATGCTCTTCATCCTTCTATTTTTTATTCATTCTTGTTTGACGTATTAGTCGTTGTGTATCTAAAAATTGCGGCTATCCATGTAGCTTTGCAAAATGATTGTTGCAGACACGGTATCAATCAACCCTTTCTGTTGACGGTCCTTCTTTTTTTTCCCACTTTGCGCGATCGCCGCAGAAGCCATTTTAGAAGTAAAACGCTCATCTATTTCAGCGACAGCAATGGCTGGATAAGTCTTTTTCAGTTTTCGAATAAAACCGACGACATGCTGTGCGGATTCAGAGTCGGTACCATCCAACTGACGCGGCTTGCCGACAACAAAAGTTTCTACCTGCTCTGTCTGTAAATACGCTGCTAGAAATGTCCAGATATCCTCCGGATGTACAGTCGTCAATGCCGTCGCAATAATTTGCATTGGATCGGTCACTGCAACCCCTATTCGTTTCGTACCGTAATCAAATGCCATCAGTCTCATGGATATGTTTTTTTTACAAAAGTACAATTTAGATATGAGTATTGGGAGATATATGCATGAAGTTCCATTTATACGTTAACAAAATCGGATTAAATTACTTACACTAAAATAACATTCTTATGTGTCCTATTTAATTCCACGTTTACTTAGGTTTAGTTTAGGGTTTAGTTAGGGTTAGTTTAGGTATAGTATAGGTAAAACCTAAGCAAACCCTAACTAAAATCTAACTTATAGCCATACAAATCCTAAGGTAATGTAGAAACATACAGATCTTTATTATACCAGTATATACCTCATCAAATCCCAATGACGATTTTAGGCTTGGAGACATCGATCTTGAGAGCGAAATTGACTCACTGGGCAAATGATCACAGCTATTGCATGGAAATGGATAGTTGAATACGTCAAATTTCAACTCATTAAGATTGGGCACAACGGTGTTAAACAATGAAAAACAACGTTTTGAATAGTCGAAATCAAGTAATAACTTTGATTGTCGATTTTGCTACGACAAAAGATATTGATTTTTGAAACTATAATCTCTTCCTTTACGCTTAGTCAAATTCTAATGTTGGCAAGAAGTGGCACAGTATTAAATCATAAAAATCGGACAGAAAGATATTTAAACAAATGAAAAGAACACTTGTCGCCAGTTTCCTGTTGGCCTTATGCTTAAATACGCATGCACAAACTAAATACGAGCAATACATTACCACTCTTCGTGAAGAAAAAGCCGCTGAATTGGCGAAAGAACAATATGGTCCATTGAAATCAGATCAAGTGGCATTTTTGGATTACTTTCCTGTAGACGTCAGCTACAAAGTCAAGGGCAAAATTGATGTTCTGTTTGATGAACCAGTTTTTCGGATGCCGACCTACGACGGCACAAGCAATGAATACAAAAGATACGGAATCATAACATTTATCCTTCAAGGTAAAAAACGTGTACTGAATGTCTACCAAAGCGTCGCATTATTTCAAAACCCAGCATACAAAAAGCATTTATTTTTGCCATTTCTAGATTTAACAAATGGCCAGGAAAGTTATAGTGGTGGCCGATATATTGATCTATCCACAGAAGATATAAAAGGAGACAACGTTGAGATAGATTTTAACCAAGCATATAACCCCTATTGCGCTTATAGTAACGGTTACCGTTGTCCGGTTCCCCCAGTTGAAAACAATTTAGAAACAAAAATTATGGCAGGAGAAAAAGCATTTCAAAAGTCAAAAAACGAAAGGCCGGTCAATCTTAATGCAGGCCAGGAATTCAGTGCTGCCGACAAGAAAATCATTTCATCTGGAGGTGAAAATGCAATTCTTCGTGTATTGCAGACAACGGACGAAAAAGATCTGAAAGTTTTAAAAGCGACAAGCACTGATCTCAAATACAACGACCCATTGATTGAATCACTTTCCAAAAGAATGTTTGCGACGGTACGTGATCCCAATCACCCTGGAGTAGGCATCGCTGCGCCACAAATCGGTATAAATAAAAATCTAATCTGGGTACAGCGATTTGACAAACCAGATCAACCTTTTGAGTTCTATATCAATCCTAAAATTCTATGGCGCTCCAAATTAAAACGTACGGGTGCCGAAGGTTGCCTTTCTATTCCTAACCGTAAAGAAGACGTATTGAGGAGTTACGCGATCCGCTTGCAATACATCAATAAAGAAGGGAAAGTGATCGAAGAAAATATCGAAGGCTTTACTGCTGTTATTTTTCAACACGAAACCGATCATCTCTTCGGCATCTTGTTTCCGGATCGACTTGAGGAGCAAAGTAAAGAAGTATACTCACCATTAAATGATAAGATTGAGTTTTCTATCAAGCCCAGCACATTGATGCCGTAAACTTTTAGGACACGATTCAGAGTCAACAAGTAAGTGCACTAAATTATTAAACGTTTATAAAAAAGAGCCCCCATGAACGTAATCATGAGGGCTCCATATTTATTATGGAATCTACTTGAGTTAGATCAATCCTTTTTCAGCTAATAACTCGGCTACTTGGACTGCGTTGGTTGCAGCACCTTTACGTAAGTTATCCGCTACTACCCACATATTAAGGGTATTAGGTTGAGATTCATCACGACGTATACGTCCAACAAAAACTTCATCTCTACCATGTGCATCTTTCGGCATCGGATATTGGAGTGAAGATGGGTCGTCAACAACAATACAACCACTTTGTGCCGCTAAAGCTGCACGTACATCATTCAAATCAAAGTCATTTTCAAATTCGATATTCAACGACTCAGAGTGTCCACCCATTACAGGAATGCGCACTGTCGTTGCAGTGACTTTAATAGAATCATCACGCATGATTTTATTTGTTTCAAGAATCATTTTCATCTCCTCTTTTGTATAGCCGTTTTCTTGGAAAACATCAATATGAGGGATTACATTGAGATCAATCTGATAAGGATAAGCTTTCTCACCATCTTTTCCGGCACGCTCATCCATTAATTGGTTGACGGCTTTTACACCCGTACCTGTCACAGATTGGTAAGTCGAAACTACCACACGCTTAATTTTATATTTATCGTGTAATGGCTTCAATGCCACTACCATTTGTATCGTCGAACAGTTTGGATTTGCAATAATCTTGTCGTCAGCAGATAACACATCACCGTTTACTTCCGGAACCACCAGTTTTTTTGTAGGATCCATACGCCAAGCCGAAGAATTGTCGATCACCGTAATTCCAGCTTCAGCAAATTTAGGCGCAAATTCTTTCGATGTATCACCGCCAGCGGAAAACAAAGCAACATCAGGTTTCAAAGCAATAGCCTCAGATGGAGTCACCACCTTATACTTCTTTCCCTTGAATTCAATTTCCTTACCCTTGCTACGCTCTGAAGCTACTGGAATTAATTCTGTTACTGGGAAATTTCGCGCCGCCAACACGGTTAGCATTTCAGTACCTACAAGGCCTGTTGCGCCGACTACTGCCACTTTCATTTTTGTCTGTGTTTAAATTGTGTATATAAAATTTGTTATTTGATTTTGTTTTAGTTGATTCTCGAAGAATGAATTCTTCAAATTTAAAAAATATTCAGCAATTTCACTATTAAAATAACAAAATATTAGTCCCTCTACTAAAAATGTCACAACATTTAGAGTTTATTGGCGCTAATTGCCTAAGAACGATCTCTACATCACGTACCAGCCGATAAAATTTAATATTAAAGCAATTCAAAAAAAGTAAAAATTTTCGCTGCTTATTCAAAAAAAAAGAACAAACGATTGAAACAGTTTAAAATCTCATAAAAACAGCCCCAAGAGTCTATAAATTAACGTTTTTTACACACATCATCCAGCATCTAACAGTTGATAGATACTGAAAAGCCTTTATATTTGCATCATAAACCGCCATGGTTGAAATTTCATTTTCATTACACGATGAAACGTAAATTATGTCAGGCTAGATCCTGTCCTAATCGATGGGAACAAATGAGCGGAGCGATTCCTTTATACTGTTGAGCATGGACACTCAAGATGGTAAAAGTAGTAGCTTCATAAATTAAACTTACAAATGAAAGAAAGCATTATTATCATTGGTGCAAATGGCCAGATCGGCACTGAATTAGCTATCGCATTGCGCAAAAAGTTTGGTGCAGAGAATGTTGTAACCACTGACATTAGAGAACCACAGATTAAAAGCCCTGACGAAAATTTCGAAATCGCTAATGTTCTTGACAAAAATGGACTTGAGAAATTATTTCAACAATATAAACCTACTCAAGTATACCTACTAGCGGCTATGCTTTCGGCTACAGGAGAGAAGTACCCTGAAAAAGCTTGGGAATTGAATATGAATGGCTTATTAAATGTTCTTGATTTAGCTGTGAGCTATAAAGTTTCGAAGATATTTTGGCCAAGCTCAATTGCCGTTTTCGGACCGCATTCTCCAAAAAATAATACCGAACAATATTGTGTAATGGATCCAAACACAATTTATGGTATCAGCAAACTTGCAGGCGAGCGCCTCATAGAATGGTATCAAGAACACCGTGGTCTTGATATTCGCAGCCTCCGTTATCCTGGCATCATTTCTTGGAAAACTGAACCAGGAGGTGGTACAACGGATTATGCGGTAGACATTTTTTATGAAGCATTAAAAACCGGTTCCTATGCTTGCTTCCTATCTGAAAACACAGCATTACCGATGTTGTACATGGAGGACGCCATTCGGGGTACACTCGAATTAATGGATGCACCAAAAGAAAGACTAAGCATTCGCCACAGTTATAATCTTGGAGGTATCACATTTACTCCAAAAGAACTTGCACAAGAAATTAAAAAAATTCTTCCTAATTTTGCAATCTCTTACGTAGAGAACGATCCGAGACAACAGATTGCCGATTCATGGCCTGCTAGTCTAGATGACTCCTATGCAAGAAAAGACTGGAATTGGACGCCAGAATTTGACATCCAAAAGATGACGGTCGACATGATTGAAAATCTTAAAAACAAAATATAACAATGGGAAGAGCTTTCGAATTCAGAAAAGAGCGGAAATTCAAACGCTGGGCCAAAATGGCCGTTCAATTTACACGTTTAGGTAAAGAAATCGCTATGGCGGTTAAAGAAAGCGGCCCTCATCCCGAAACCAACTCGAGACTTCGTACAGCAATACACAATGCCAAGGCTGTTAATATGCCCAAGGATCGTATTGAAGCTGCAATCAAACGTGCTTCAGAGAAAGATTCCAAGGGTTATGAAGAATATGTATACGAAGGCTATGGCCCTCATGGTGTACCTGTTTTAATTGAAACTGCGACAGATAACACCAACCGCACCGTAGGAAACATCCGCAGCTATTTTACGAAAGCAGGTGGTTCACTAGGAAAAACAGGATCACTGGATTTTATTTTCAACCGCAAATCCATTTTCCGTTTTGCTGCAACAGAAGAACTGGACTTAGAAGAGTTGGAATTAGAGTTGATCGACGGAGGCTTGGAAGAATTGTATATAGAAGCTGATGAAGAGGGTAATGATGTTGCAGTTGTTCAAACTTCTTTTGAAGACTTTGGTAATATGCAAAAATTACTGGAAGAGAAAGGAATTGAGGTGAAATCTGCGAAATTGGAACGCATCGCCTTATCGCATTCAGATATTACCGAAGAACAAGCAGCGGATGTCTTAAAGATGATCGATAAAATCGAAGAAGATGATGATGTTCAAGCTGTATACCATAATATGGCATAGTTAAGTAATCTATCAAATAATAAAAAAGAGCGCTAGTCGCTCTTTTTTATTTAAAACCCCACCCAGCACCGTCAGAAAAATTACTACATTTGTAATAGACTAAATCAAACTCGTATCAGAATGACTTTTGAAGAATTTTTCATAAAAAAGAAAATTGATTTAAAAGCTTTACAAGCTGCAGATAAACCTTTATTTGAAGAGTTTAAAGCGCATTATTCTGCTATGGGGGAAAAGAGTTTTGACCACAGCAAAAAGTTTTGGTTCAATAAACTCCGAAAAAGTTTCCATCTAGCAGAGGAGGAAACTGTCATTGCAAAACCTATTGTAAAGCAGGTTATCACTGATACAGCATCCGAGACCTCCAGTATTCATACCGCAAAACCAGCAGGCTTTAAACCGCGATTCAAGGCTCCGTCTACAGCCGTAGAAGATGAAATCAACGCAACATCCAAAAAGGAAATAACTGATTCAGCGGAATCCACTCCTGATTCAATACCGACAGGATTCAAACCGAGGTTCAAAGCAGGAGTTACTAAAGCTCCTGACGCAGCCGCAAACACATCTGTACCAGAAGAAAAAGCCGACGAGGCAATAACAGCCGCTCCAAAACCCACAGGCTTCAAACCAAGGTTCAAAGCTGGAGTAACAAAAACGGAATCTTCTGAACAGGCAAAACTGCCCGATACGAAAGACGAAATTAAGCTAGATAACAGCGTAAAAACTGAACCTGAAAACAGCAGCACAGAAACACAGGAATCCGCTGCCAGTAAACCCACGGGCTTCAAACCAAGGTTCAAAGCTGGCATAACAAAAACGGAAACTTCTGAACAGACACAACTGCCCGATACGAAAGACGAAATTAAGTTAGATAACAGCGTAAAGACCGAACCTGAAAACAGCAGCACAGAAACACAGGAATCCGCTGCAAGTAAACCCACGGGCTTCAAACCGAGGTTCAAAGCTGGCATAACCAAAACGGAAACTTCTGAACAGACACAGCTGCCCGATACGAAAGACGAAATTAAGTTAGATAACAGCGTAAAAGCTGAACCTGAAAACAACAGCACAGAAACACAGGAACCCGCTGCCAGTAAACCCACAGGCTTCAAACCGAGGTTCAAAGCTGGCGTAACAAAAATTGACAAAAAGGAAGAATAATTTTCACTACATTTAGACTGATTTTTTTAATTATTTTTAAATTCCGATTAAAAACCAAAGACCAATGTTAAAGGAAGAAAGACAAGCATTCATTATACATCAGATTAACCTACATAACAAAGTTTTATCGTCAGATCTAAGTGTTCAACTGAATGTATCTGAAGATACAATTAGACGTGACTTAAACGAACTCGCCGAGAATGGAAAAGTTCTAAAAGTCTATGGTGGGGCATTATCAAAATCTTTTCAATTCCCTTTTCAGGATGGAAACGTATATGCCAAGGAGGCAAAAAAAGAAATTGCTAAGAAAGCAAGCACATTAATCTCAAATGGCATGACAGTCTTAGTCGGCGGCGGGACAACATTAATCGAATTGGCAAGAACAATACCTGATCACCTTCAGTGTACATTTTTCACTATAAGCCCGTTAGTTGCATTAGAACTGGCAGAAAAACCAAACCTGGAAGTCATTTTGGTCGGCGGAAAGCTTTCACGCAACACAAACATTGTTTCTGGAGCTCAAGTAGCCAATGAATTGGCCGATCTTAAAGTCGATCTTTGTTTGTTAGGAACAAATTCTCTTTCGGTAGAAGACGGGGTTACTGACTCCGACTGGGAGGTTGTACAAATCAAACGCGCCATGATTAAATGCTCAAAAAAAGTGGCTATTTTAAGTATTGCTGAGAAACTAAATTCAGTTCAAAAAATGAAAGTCGTCCCTTTAAGGGATATCTCTTATTTGATTACCGATGTCAATCCAACTGATGTTTCACTAAAAGAATTTGCGAATACAATTGCAATACTTTAATATTGCCGCTCATTTAATTTAGCATGTCATCTCATCAGGAAAAGGACTCTTTAAAATCAAAAACGACGAAAGGACTCTTATGGGGTGGCATGGCCAGCATCATACAGCAGCTTTTGGGATTTGGTTTCGGTATCCTACTAAACCGTAAACTAACAGCGGAAGATTACGGTTTAGTAGCGATGATCACTATCTTTTCCGTTCTAGCTTCTGCCTTTCAAGAAAGTGGGTTTGTTTACGGTATCGTCAATAAAAAGCAGGTTGAACATAAGGATTATAATGCTGTTTTCTGGACAAGTGTCGGGATTGGAACATTTATTTATATTGTTTTATTTTTTGCGGCTCCTCTTATCGCCTTATACTATAATCAACCAGTACTTGTAGAACTTAGTAGATTTACCTTTTTATCCTTTTGGCTAGGCAGCTTTGGTATTGCGCACAATGCTTACCTCTTCCGGAATTTAAAAATCAAAGAAAGAGTCATCACAGGCACTTTTGCACTTATTGTATCCAATGTGGTCGGGGTTTATCTTGCTTATAAAGATTATGCTTATTGGGCGTACGCTATTCAAATTGTATCCTACAGTGGCTTTAATATGCTCGGATTCTGGTATTTTTCCAAATTCAGACCTACTTTCCAGTTCGATTTCCGACCCATTCGTGACATTTTAGGATTTAGCAGTAAAATACTGGTTACCAACATCTTTATCAACCTGAATAAAAATATCTATGCGGCAATCTTAGGACGTCATTATACCGCAGAAGAATTAGGTTACACCGTTAATCCAAATCGCTGGAGCATCATGGCCCAGAATATATTGACCAATATGGTCAATAACGTGACACAGCCTATTTTAAAGGAGATAGAAGATGACAAGGATAGACAAGTTCGGGTTTTTCGCAAACTAATTTCTTTTACTGCTTTTTTGGCATTTCCCATGTTATTGGGTTTAACCACTGTAGCACAGGATTTCATTTCCATTGCGATCACCGACAAATGGGCGCAAAGTGCCATATTTCTTCAAATATTTTGTATTGGAGCGGCATTTGATTCTGTTAGCAACGTTTTTTCTAACCTCATCATTAGCAAGGGAAAACCTCAAGTATATATGCGAAATATAGTCATTTTTGGTTTGCTGCAAATCGCTATCCTCTTCTTTGGCAAATCCTTAGGTTTAGAACTGCTCATTGGATTAACCTCGGGATTAAACGCCCTTTGGATATTTGTTTGGTATGCATCAGCCAAACCGTACATGAACTATTCAGTCCGTTACCTTCTAGGGGATATTTTTGCTTATGCACTATTGGCGACCATCAGCTGCCTAACAGCTCATTACGCCACCGCCGCTATTCCTAACCTCTATCTTCGTTTTGTCAGTACAATTGGAGTTGCTGTAGGTATCTACATCATCGTTAATAGAATCTTTAAACCCAGCATTTTGTTGGAATTATTCCACTATTGCCTAACAGTTATCCGAAAAAAATAGATGGCCAGGATTCTCACCATAATCGTCTCTTATAATTTTGAGCCTTGGATCCACAAGTGCTTACCAAGTCTATTGGATTCGAGCTACCCTACAGATATTTTAGTTGTCGACAACAATTCGGGAGACCATACCACTCAGATCATAAAAGAAACGTACCCGACAATAAGACTAATAGAAAGTTCCAAAAATCTGGGATTTGGAAAGGCCAACAACATCGGACTTGACATTGTATTGAAAGAAGAATATGATTATGCTTTTTTGGTCAACCAAGATGCCTGGGTGGATCGGAACTGTATCGCCAATTTAATCAAGGTTAATACAAGCAATATCGGCATTATCTCACCGATTCACCACGATGGTACAGAAGCCACATTGGACCATGGCTTTGCTGATTACACAAAAGATGCCATCACCAAAAATTCGTATCGGATCTGTCCTTTTGTCAATGCCGCCTTTTGGTTTATCCCCAACAAAGTTATCAGAAAAGTCGGCGGTTTCGCACCGATCTTTTTTCATTACGGGGAAGATAAGGATTATGCCAACCGCATCAATTACCACGGATTAAACATTGTTTTGGCAGAAGAAGCTAAAGCTTATCACGATAGGCAGCAGCGCAAAACAGACCGTAAAGCTTTTATGAAAAGCGAATATGTCTATCATCTGACTGAATATTGCAATATCAATTATACTTTTGTAATAGCTTTTTCGATGGCGGTATTGGCAAGCCTGAAGAAAATGGCATCTTCATTTTTTAAAGGAGATCTTTTTGAAGCAAAGAGCTATTTAACTATTGTTTTTAGATTACTTGGAAAAACGAGTGCTGTTTATCGAACTCGTCAGGCCAACCAGAAAGCATTCAACACAATCTTTTGACACATGAATAGTATTGCTCCAGTCATCCTTTTTGTCTATAATCGTCCTGATCATACGATAAGAACGCTTACAGCATTAGAAAAAAATAAACAGGCAGACCAAACTATACTTTACATCTATTCGGATGCTGCAAAAAATGAAAAGTCTGTGCAAGCAGTCGCTGAAGTCCGAAAAATTATCCATAAGCCCTGGAACTTCAAGCAGGTTGTCATCGTAGAACGAGCGGAGAATTGGGGGCTCGCCGCCAATGTGATCGATGGTGTTACAAAAGTGGTCAATGCACATGGAAAGATTATTGTTTTAGAAGATGACCTGGAAACTTCTGCGTTTGCCCTGGATTATTTTAATCAAGCCCTTACGCGTTATGAAGATGAAGATCAAGTGATGGAGATCAGCGGTTATGGTTATCCGCTAAAAGATTTAAATAAACTGCCTGAGACCTTCTTTTTTCGCGTCGCCAATAGTTGGGGCTGGGCAACCTGGGATCGCGCCTGGCAACATTTCAATCCTAATATTGATGAACTTGTATCGGATTTTACCGCCGAGCAGATACACCAATTCAGTATCGAAGGAAAAGAAAACTTCTGGAAACAAGTGCAGGAATTTAAGGCCGGAAAGATCAACTCCTGGGCGATACGCTGGTATGCTTCTGTATTCAAAAGAAATGGATTAGTTTTGTATCCAAGGAATTCAATGACGCAGAATATAGGCAATGATGGTTCGGGTACACATACAGCTTCGGAATCAACCTATCAGGTTACACTAGCTGAACATCCTGTAGCGTATTTTCCGACGGAAATTTCGGAAAACAAACAAGCCTACGAGGCCATAAAGTATTTCTACGCTCATCGGAAAGGATCGTTATTTAACCGTGGCATCCGATTCCTGAAAAAGAAAATGAATAAATTCAATACATAAAAAACATGTCTGCTCATCCAAAATTTTCGATCATAACTGTCGTTTACAACAATGTGCGTGACATAGAATACACTCTTAAATCTGTTGTCAATCAAAGCTATGACAATATAGAGTATATTGTCATAGACGGGCAATCAACCGATGGTACATTAGATGTTATCCAAAAATATAGCGATAAAATCTCTGTCGTGTTATCCGAGAAAGATAGGGGCATATATGATGCGATGAATAAAGGGTTATCCCTAGCAACAGGCGATTATGTTCTTTTTCTAAATTCCGGTGATGAAATATATGATCTCAACAGCATTGAGAACCTAGCTAAGCTGAGTGACAACGCCGATATTCTTTATGGCGAAACTATACTTATAGACGAACACCGGAATATTGTTGGTGAACGGAGACATAAAGTCCCAGCTCATTTTAACTGGAAAAGCTTTCGCTATGGTATGAATATATGCCATCAGGCCATCTATATCAAACGCGACATTGCCGAGCCATACGATCTCAATTATAAATTATGTGCTGATATTGACTGGGTTATTCGTTGTGCCAAAAAGGCTAAAAAATCAGTCAATGCACAGCAATATGTAGCCCGGTATCTTGTGGGCGGGATGTCAAAACAAAGACATCAGGAATCTTTGAAAGAGCGCTTTGCTATTTTCAAACACTACTATGGGACCATTCCTAATCTATTCAATCATGGGATCATTGCGTTAAAAGCTCTATGGCACCGTCTTAATTATGGAAAACCTCAAGACTAATGTTAAATTCTGAAATTTTAACCGAACTTGTTACAGTCAAGATGCCCTTTGGCAAATACCTGGGATATACCTTATGTAATCTTCCTGAACCGTATTTAGTTTGGTACAACCAAAAAGGTTTTCCGAAGGGAAAACTAGGCCAGCAGTTAGCTACGCTCTATGAAATAAAACTCAACGGTTTGGAGTATCTTCTTGAACCTTTGAAGAAAAGGTGACGAGGGTCATTTTATTCCACTTATTATTTTTCGTAGCTTTGCACTAAATTTATTTTTAGCATTAAACGCCGTTTGCAGCGGTATCAATGAATATCATGACACAATATCAAACTTTGCTGTACTATTGTTACAGCCCTATTGAGGATGCCGAAAAATTTGCATCAGATCACTTAGAATTTTGTAAATCACTGGGTTTAGTTGGCCGTATCATTGTAGCTGACGAAGGTCTTAATGGAACTGTTTCCGGCACTATTGAAGCATGTAAAAGCTACATGGATGCAATTTATGCAGATGGACGTTTTAACAAAACAGAATTTAAAATTGACGATGTCGAAGAACCGTCATTCATTAAAATGCACTGCCGCTACAAAGCCGAAATCGTTCACTCTGGTTTGCGTGATCCGAAAGAAATTGACCCCAACCGTCAAACCGGTGTGCACCTCGAACCTAAGGATTTCTTGGCCATGAAAGACCAAGAGGATGTGGTTGTATTGGATGTACGCTCAAATTACGAGCATAATGTTGGTCATTTTAAAAATGCTGTTACCCTAGATATTGACAACTTCCGCGAGTTCCCGGAGAAAATCAAAGAGCTCGAACAATATAAAGGAAAAAAAATATTAACGTACTGCACAGGCGGTATCAAATGTGAGAAGGCATCTGCTCTCTTGTTAAAAGAAGGCTTCGAGGATGTTTATCAATTACATGGCGGCATTATCAAATACGGAAAGGAAGCCGGTGGTGAAGATTTTGAAGGTCAATGCTACGTCTTTGACAATCGCGTTACTGTCGATGTAAATTCTGTCAATCCATCCGTGGTATCAACTTGTTTTAACTGTGGCAAGCAAACCACCAAAATGATCAATTGTGCCAACCCGACCTGTAATGAGCATTTCACACAATGTGATGAGTGCGGCTGGGAAATGGATGGATGCTGTTCGTCAGCATGTAAGGAAAATCCCAATAAGCGTGAATATGACGGAACAGGATATTATGTCAAGGTTCCTCAACCCGTCAATATTGATAAAATCAGCAAAAGAAAACATAAAAATTTTCCACCGAAAGTATCGGCCGAAGATTAATACAAATTGAACAAACAAGAAGCGGTCGGAAGTGTAGAACTTCCGACCGCTTCCTGTTTAGGATCTGCACCATCTTAGCTTAATCCCATACAAGCTTCTTATCATGACGAATAATAGTCGAACACAGCTTACTTGCCAAACATACCGGCGATCGAATCAAGAATATTTCCCTTCGCCTGTCCATCGTTATTTTTATCAAAAAAACTACCTGCCAATCCACCCAACATGTCGGTAACACCACCTCCCGATGCCGGTTGCTTAGTTGCTTGCGCTTGTTCTTCTTGGCTACCGCCTAAAAAAGAGCCTAATATACCACCCAACATACCGCCACCTGCATTTTGTTGTGTTCCACCTCCTAGCACAGAACCTATCAGATCGCCAATACCACCGCCACTTGAAGCCTGCTTTTGTTGCCCCAAATAGCCCATTACGATCGGAGCAAGTGTGGCCAGTACCCCCGTAACTTGAGAAGAACTCAAGCCTGCTTTATCCGCTATATGCTGTGTCACGACTTCGGTATTTTGGCCGAACATATGGTTAACAATTTTATTACCGTCTTCAGAAACTTTTTGATCCGCTCCTCCCTGTCCAAATAAATCTCCAATTTTATCGAGAATCCCGCTACTGCCATGCTGGTCAATAGCCTTATCAATATTTTCCGCCTGCCCCTTGTTTTTCGCATTGTAATTCAATGCTGCAATCATCAAAGGAACTGCCGCCGCTACAATCCACTTGGCTTTAGATTCACTGACACCAGTAATTTTTGAAATTGTCTCTATCGCTTTAGAGCCTACTCCACCTGTAACTAAATCTGTTAAGTTCATAAGTCTTCGTTTATAGTTATATCATGAAGATAACGATTTTTTCCGTGAGCTGAGATAATAGCTGATGATAAGAAAGCCGCATTGGAATTACACAATCCAATGAGGCCATTTGAAAATCGATTTTTTAAATCAATAACTTTTATAAATAGCGATATCATCCAATCCCAACCTTCCGTTATTAATCACATTGTTACTTGTCCCTAATCCAAGTTTGGTAAGTCTAAAACGAACCGGCCCCTGAATATTCATTAAGAATACAGCCTGTTTTGAATTCATGCTCTCTGTCGTTGTATGCGCGTCCGAAATAGGCTCGCCTGTCTGCTTCCATGTCGTTCCTCCGTCGGTCGAGTATTCCAACTTGAACGTACACGAGCGATCGGTGTAATACGAACCATACCAAAGCGTTACTTTTGAGGCCCCATTCGGCACATCAAAATTCATTTGCACATAACCATCAACACTTAAGTTCTGCTGCATACGGATGGCATTTTTTCCAGAAACGATACGATCACGACCAGCAGTTGTTCCTAGAATAGCCTGATACAGGTTCCATTGCCCCGTTGGAAAGGAGACCGCGTTTTTATCCTTCATATCATAGCTACCTTTCACACTAGCATCTACAGCATCAAAAGTTTCAGGCCAACCTGCATATAACTTACCGCTGGCATAAGCCATATCAGCATAACTCTGCATCCTAACTTGTAGCTTTTCGCCCTCCTTGAATGCAATTCCTCTGAATGATGCACTCGGAGCGATAGACTCCCCCGCAAATGTCGCATTATCTTGTGTATGCAATATAATCTCATTTTTATCACCATCCATCAAGATTTTATCTCCTTTCAACGCTGTCCCAGCTGCGGGTTCAGGTTCAACATCGGCTGTAATATCGATATAGGTTGATTCAAACTCATCAAACTTCGACTTTAGACTGGAAACAGCAACAGGCAATGGGGCAATAGTATTACCAGACGAGTAGACTTTAAGCTGTTGATTATTATCGACTGAAAGAACTAATAAGCCATCTTTTTTAAACAGTTTTGAACCGCTAATATTGATCTGAACCGAATCTCCAAATTTAAATTCAGACGCATTGGGTACCTGAACTAATATTCCACGGCGTTGATTTCGCCAAATATTCTGTACAGCAAGTGTATTTTCCGGTAAATTCTTATTTTCCGCATGCGAAACGACCACTGCTTTGATATATTCTGCCCCTTGTAGCGAAGACGCATTAAGCTGTAAATCGGCATTTTTATATAGACTGCGTAGCGCATACAACGATATTTCAGGATTTAGTGTACCTATCGATTCATTGACGTTGTCTTTGATACAGCCGGACAGCAATGCTGACATCGCCAACATACTGCATAGTATTGATTTTAACTTTTTCATTGATTAGTTAATTGAAGGTTGCCACCACATTTTTTCATTTATCCCGTCTCCCCCCATACGATTCACAGCATCCTGATAATTTACTTTGTTTAAAGATTGTACAATTGTTGGATAATTTAAACGTACTGGCATTTTCCCTTGATTCAACAAGCCTGGACCTTTGTATAAATCCAATAATTGGGTTCTACGGTATTCGTACCACTGTTGGAAATCCGTAAATAGCATCGCATAGTATTTTTGCAAATGCACCTTTTTCAATTTCGCATTATCACTATCTGTGGGCAACAATTGAACCTTTGCACTGCTTAGGTAAGATGCTGGCGCTGTTAGCCCCCAGTATTCCATAGCCGCGTTCACCCCCTTTAAATAGGCGCCAGGCGCATCGACCTGAGCATACCCTCTCATACCACATTCAGCAATAATAAATTGCAACTCGGCGTAATTCATGATATTTCCCATATGAGAGTCGGCTTTTAGACTTGTTAAAAGCGTTGATTGGCGCTCGGGGACATTTCCTCTCTGGTATCCGGACTGCATACCGCCATATACACCTAATGTGGCTTCAGTGGCCCAGATTTTTAATCGTGGGTCTGAAAGGTCCAGCAGATTATTGATAAAAAACTCTGAATAGCCTTTGCTTCCATTAAAATCGATGTCACGGCTATTAAAATAAGGATTCATGTAAGGCTGTACATTTGTGTAATATAAAGCAGCTGTCTCCGCATTGCTCTGCATCACCGGATATTCAGTGGCATTTGTCTCTAATATTTCTTTGATCTTAGCAACAGCATTGGTTTCTGACTTATGCGCTATACGCAGCAACAATCGCAGATATAAAGAGTTGCCGAATTTCTGCCATTTTGCAGGATCTGAATTAAATATGGGATCCATCGCTAAATTGGTCGATTCGACAGCAACCTTACCTTTCAAAAGCGTATTGGCCTCTTCTAATTTTCTAAAGATATCCGCATAAATATCGGACTGTTTATCAAATACAGGAGTTAAATTACTATCACTATACCCTTTATTGCTGTCCGTATAAGGTACATCGCCATACATATCAGTTATTAACGAACTCACCCAAGCATCCAATATAAGCGAAATACCCTGGTATGTCTGGTAACCCTTCTGCTGCCCTTCCCCTGCCTTCCGATAAATGTCGCGTATATTCGTCAACTGTAAGTACCATCCGGACCAGGTAGATTCCGCTTCTGACGGCCTGATTTCATACCGTTGAATCTCCAATGCATCATTCACCGTTACAGTCACTTGCATAAGCTCATTGTTGATGCGCATATTACGTGATAAATTTGTGTTTAACATATTGAGTAAAGCTGGCGCAATGAGACTTTGTGGCGCAGCCGCAGAAATTGCATTTGGATTTGTATTTATCGCGACAAAGTCTTTTGTACAGCTCTGTAGCATCCCACAGGCTGCCAAAAAAATAAAACCTTTTCTTATATTCTTTTTCATAATAGTCTGGAATTAAAATGAGAATGATAAATTGACACCCATTGTGCGGGTTGAAGGGAACTGGGCAATTTCTGCGCCTTTCTCAATGCCACTTGAATTTAGCGACCCAAACTCTGGGTCAAATGAAGGCCATTTGGTCATGACAAATAGATCTCTTCCGTACACCCCAATTGATGCGCGCTCAATTTTCAAACGTTCAACAAAAGACTTCGGTAATGTATAGTCAAATCTGACCTCACGAAGCTTTATAAAGTCCGTGGAAAACGTATTTGATTCTATATTATCCCGGTTAAAATGTTTAGCATAATAATCTCCAGCAGACGCAACAACTGTATTCTTGCTGTAGCTTCCATCACTATTCTTCACAACACCATCGCCGATAATACCATTATATCGTCCCGGAATTGTCTTTTTTAATTTTCCCTCTTCCATCAATACGGCATGCGTCAAAGAATATCCCACTCCGCCGAATTGACCATCAAATAAGAAATTAAATCTAAATCCTTTGTATTTAAATTCATTCCCCCAACCAAATTTGGTCGTTGCGTTTGGATTACCGATATACATGTTCTGTTGGGACAATACAGGAAGTCCATTTTCGTAAACAATTTGGCCATCCTGATTCCGCTCATAACCAAGTCCATAAATATCACCAAATCGTTTACCGGGGATGGCCACAATCGATCCTCTGCTACCAAACAACGTAGACAGCACTAATTCTCCTTGCAGATCTGCAGGTATAGAAATGACTTTCGAATCATAGCTCGTTAAATTTCCATACATATTCCAATTTAACCCATCTTTCTTCTTCATGATATCGCCAGAAAGCGCAATCTCTATCCCCTTATTACGTACCTCTCCAGCATTCGTAATTTGATTCCTGAAACCACTTGAAGGATCTACTGGAGATTCAATAATCTGATCAAATGTAGAATTTGAATACACGGTGAGATCCAGCTTGAGCCTATCTCTGAACATTCTAAAATCTGTCCCCAATTCGTAGGAACGTGTACTTTCAAAGGTCAGATTTTCAGCTGGAACGGTAGTTGGATTCGTAAGCCCCCCCGTAGTCCCCTCAACACTACGGTAGCCATAAGAATTTAGATACGGACGTGTACCCCCGCTCCCGACTTGAGCAAAAGACGCTCTTACTTTCCAAAAATTTATCGCTTTTGGCAGGTTTAGCAACTGGGAAATAACAAAACTTGTATTGAGCGAAGGGTATACAAATGGCCTAACTTCGTTTCGTTTTGGAGAAGCTAATGTACTCGCCCAATCGATACGATTCGTGGCGTCGACAAAAATCACATCCTTATAGCTATAATTTAATAAGGCATATAAACTATTGACCGCATTTTCTAAGCGATTGGGTAAGTATACGACTTTTTCCCTAGCATTTGCAAAACTATACTGATTCGGATAGATCAGGCTGTTAGCGTAAGCATCATCTTTAATATACTTATTGTGCATCAATGAACCACCAACAGACGCACCAAATTTATGTTGAGTGTTACGCTGATTGTTATATTGCAATAAAAAGTCCGAGGTAATTTCTTGGTTGTTAACTGATTGCTCCCTGTAATAGCCATAAGCGTACTTATAGGTATCAAATGGTCTCGATTGTTTGCGCTTATCATAGCTCCAATCGATTCCCGTCCGCACCATTAAGTTCAACTCTTTATTGAATCTATAATCGGCCTGTAAATTTCCAATAATATTGTTTTTATCCTGCGCATTGATCATATCATAAGATATGGTTCTTGGATTATCCAACAGGTTAGAAAACGGAGTCATCTGTTCAATACCTTCCTTTCCTGGAATCCAATTCTGCTCTAGCCAAGCCGCATTCACATTCGGTACAATACCGCGTACAAAATACATGTAACTTTGGTTGTTATACCCGCTGTTTGGCAAATTATCCGACCCTCTATTATTGAAATTAATTTTTGTTGAAAGACTCAACTTATCCGTAATCTTATTATTGAACTGCATCGCGATGGTATTCCTATTATAGCCCATGTTGGGAATAATCCATTTATTCGTCACATTCGTATAAGAAAACCTTGAGCTGGTCTTTTCGGTGGCACCAGAAATACTGATCGAATTGGTAGACGTGAGCTCCGTTTGGAAAAGATCCTTTCGGTTGTTTTCATAGGGTCTCCACAATGTCCGCTCCGGAGGTGTCAAACGGTAAAAATTCGGGTCGTACTGATAGTAATATTGTCCATCAAATTTGGGGCCCCATGCAGATGAAGTGCTGAAAGTACTTGCCCCATCCTCTGACTGTCCATAGGAATAATAAAGATCCTGATCAACAGCACCCTGACCATATTCATATTGATAGTCAGGCCATCGATTAATCGTACCTATCGCCGTATTCGAATTAACCGATATACCAATCCCTTTCTTAGAACCTTTCCCTTTTTTTGTCGTAATAATCACGGCGCCATGGGCACCACGGGCACCGTAGAGTGCTGAGGCACCAGGTCCTTTCAGTACAGAAACGGATTCGATATCATCCGGATTAATATCCGCCAATGATGTTCCAAAATCTACAGGAGAATCACTATCCAAGTAATTCGAATTACCATTACCAGTCATCCGTGCACTTGCCCCCATGACAACCCCATCCACAACAATCAATGCGGAATTGTCACCTGTAAAAGATGTTTCCCCTCTTAGAATAATCTGATTGGATCCCAAAGGTCCCGCACCCGACTTTACCAAATTCAAACCAGCGACTTTTCCTGTGAGGGCATCTGTCCAGTTATTTGAAATTGCATTCGTCAATTCCTCGCCTTTGACCGTGCTTATGGAATAGCCAAGTGCCTTCTCTTCACGCTGTATGCCAAGTGCTGTCACAACGACTTCATTGAGCGCCTCCGATCTCGCACTCAGAGAAATTTTAGCATTCAATTGGGCAGACGAAAAAGTTTTCGTTTCAGCTTCATAACCGATCAGCTGAAAACGGATTGCTATTCCTGATTCAACTTCAATATCGAAATTACCATTTCGGTCAGTCGCTCCTTTAACTACACCCGCTGCAAGAATTGATACGGATGCCAAAGGTTCTTTCGTCTGATTATCGACAACTTGCCCTTTTACTCTAATCTTGGTCTGCTTAACTGCATGCACAGCTTGATCAGATCCTAGTGAAGCCGCCATTGCCGTAAAATCCATATTACAGGCAATTGCTAGTGCTGCAAATAGCACTTTCGAGGAGGAGTGCCGCAGATTAATTTGGATAGGGTTAATACTAAACATAGTTATTGGTGTAAATTGTTAATTTTCAATTTGGCACAAAAATATATCCCTAACAAAAAGTTTGCTTTAACTTAATGTTTTCTTTTTGTTAACAATTATTTCGAATAGCATTTCTTTTAACAACACTATTACGATTTAAAATTTTACTAAAATGCCTTGAAGTCCACTAAAAAAGGATTTTCACACATTAGGCACGCTTTTGAAGCATTGTTTCCTTGGTTATCTTTTATTTTCAAATCGAAAATAATTAATAATACTTAAAAAACGAAATAAATCGAAATTATTTAAACATCGGAGTAAACAAAAAAATAGCCTAAAAAAAATGACCTTGAATCATCTGAAAACTAATAGAATACAATAAAAAAACAGTAAAACCCCATAAAACAAAAAAAGCCTAAACTTTCGTTTAGACTTTCTATTTTGAAGTAAATTTATTCGTTATCGTTTTTCAAAACTCCACTTCACATAGTTAATGTTCTTGTCATGCGCCAAATACTTCCGCTCGTAGTATGTTTTAATGGATAATACGTTATCCACCAAGTCTGAATGGTAAAGATCCGTCGTTTCTTTATATTTTTTAAAGTTCTGTAGCTCAATCTGCTCCAGTGTGTAAGCATAGAAACCATCGTTATCTGTTTTCAAATTCATCATCCCCTCAGGTTTCATAATGATTTTATAACGATCTAAAAACTTTGGCCCTGTCAATCGTTTCTTTTCACGACTATCTTGCGGTTGCGGATCCGGAAAGGTAATCCAAATTTCATCAATTTCATTTTCAGCAAAATGTTCAAGAATAGTCTCAATTTGTATTCGAAGAAAAGCAACATTCCGAATGCCATCCTCCAAAGCTGTCTTGGCTCCACGCCAAATACGATTACCTTTAAAATCGATACCGATGAAATTTTTTTCCGGAAACAATCTTGCTAGATTAACAGTGTACTCACCTTTACCACAAGCAAGCTCCAAAACAACCGGATTATTGTTACCAAATTGCTTCTCAGCCCATTTTCCTTTATATTCTTTGCCTGCGTCCAGTTGAATTACATTTTCAAAAGTAGCAACTTCAGCAAATTTACGTAGTTTGTCCTTTCCCATTTTCAATAAATATCCCGCAAAAATAACCTTATATTCCCGCTTAAAAAAATAAATCTTATCCTAGGAAACATACCATTGATTGGCGAAAAATCATGAAGCCAATAGACTAAAGAGAGAGCAATCAATAAATCACTTTCATACGGGCGATTTATATTGCATATAAAAAGCAATTTATCTAAGTTTGCAAAACTCAATAACTTATCGTGGAAAAAGGCGCTAAAATTTACGTAGCAGGCCATCGAGGAATGGTCGGATCAGCAATACATCGCAAATTAATAGAACTGGGATACAGCAACATCGTTACTAGGACATCTCAAGAATTAGATCTGCGCAATCAACAAGCAGTAGCTGACTTTTTCAAGGAAGAAAGACCTGATTATGTTTTTCTCGCTGCCGCTAAGGTTGGTGGGATTATGGCTAACAATACCTATCGCGCTGATTTTATCTACGAAAATATAGCCATTCAAAATAACGTCATCAAATCATCCTACGACAATAATATTAAAAAGTTAATGTTCTTAGGATCCAGCTGTATCTATCCAAAGATGGCCCCCCAGCCTTTAAAAGAAGACATGTTGCTAACAGGCACCCTAGAGCCGACGAATGAACCCTATGCAATCGCCAAAATTGCAGGTATAAAAATGGCAGAAGCATTCCGGGATCAATACGGCTGCAATTATATATCCGTAATGCCAACAAATCTTTACGGAATTAACGACAATTACCATCCGCAAAATTCACATGTGTTACCGGCGTTGATTAGAAGATTTCATGAAGCGAAAGCCAATAACTTAGATGAGGTTGTTATCTGGGGTACAGGAACACCTTTAAGAGAATTTCTATTCTCTGATGACCTAGCAGACGCTTGTGTCTTCTTAATGAATCATTACAACGAAAAGCAATTTGTAAATATCGGTATAGGTGAAGATATAAGTATAAAGGATCTCGCAGAAATGATTAAAGATGTAATTGGGTACACAGGTAATATTACTTTCGACAGTTCCAAACCCGATGGTACACCGCGCAAGCTCATGGATGTATCAAAGCTACATGCACTCGGATGGAAGCACAGAGTCAACCTTCGGGAGGGTATTCAACTCGCTTACACTGATTTTTTGCAAAAATAAGTCGCCAAATAGCAAAAATAACACCTCATTAATAAGTCTCACTATAAGAAGGAATGCCGTATTCATTGACTTCATCGTTTATCGCTGAATTTTGCGCTTGAGCAAATTTATTCTTTTTCTTCTTTTTAGGTCGAATAAAACTCGTTAACTTTCCAATAAGACCACTAATCTTATCTTGATTGATTTGGCCTACTGCACGTTCTGATAACAGCAACATGAGCGCCTTTTTAACAACACCTGTATTTTTTAGAAACAATCTGTTCATTACAAAGGGTACCCCGATACGTAAAATCTTTGTTAACCAATCAGAATCTGGATTATTACTCTTAGCAAACATCTGCTGTATAATATTCGCGCCAGGGATATTATTTTTCAAAGTATTGAAAAAACGGATGGGGGCCTCTATTTTATTATTAAGCAAAGTAAACTGAGCCTTTAGGTAGATTTCCTGCTCGTTCTTTAATGTTTTTAATCGCAATATTTCAGCTTTAAGTTCCTGTAAATTACGTATTTTGGTCTGTTTATTGTTCATTTGTAGCCCTTTCTCTATCAAATTTTTCTTTACGTATTTCTTCCTCTTCTTCTTCAATTTCATCGTTCCATTTAGCCAAAAAACGTCGAATGGAAAGATCCATAAATTTTGATTCCAGCATAGGCTCAAAAACCCGTATTAAGATAATGATCACTAAAAAGATACCCGCTGTTGCCAAAAAACCCAATGAATAACTGCCCAATAACTCACCGAGCCAAAAACCTAACGCTAAACATAAGAAAAACAGAACAAATAAGCTAAAAATAAGCTTAGTTGCATCCACCACTAAGCTCGCAATTAAACGAGAAGAACGTTCAATGGTTTTTAATTTGACAAGTTTAAATTGGGAGTCAATATACTCCTTGGTCTTTTGAAACGTACCACTAAGTGAAAATTTTTCTTCTTCCATGCATTTAAAATTTATTCAGGCTACTTCAGCCCATAACGAAAAAAACGAAAACGCTGTATCTGATTACCGCAGCACAGCACTACTCTATACTTATAAAGAGCGTGCAGTTATCGTAAACAGCTATGTCGCGAAATAGCCTGATAATATGTACTCTACACCAATTATTCTTTTGAATAATCTGCAAATTAGGCATGTTCGATGATATCATCATCCAGCACATCTTCTGCCTGATTCAACTTACCTTTCAATGTAGAAACAATTTTCTCTTTAAAATCATTCAACTGATCAAATTGCTCCTCCGCTCTTTCCCGAATAGCATCACTCAAATCGCTCAATGAATCATTTATTTTATCTCTTGTATCTGATCCCTTGTCTGGAGCAAACAAAACTCCCAAAGCGGCACCCGCGGCAAGACCGGCTAACAACGCCAAAGCTACTTTACTTGTGTCATTCATTTCTTTTTGTTTTAAAGTTCTAATTCTATTAAGACGAATATAGTCCTCGTTAATAATACAATTATCAAAGCAAATCGTTTGCCAAACAATGCTTTTTATCTATTATTAATAGGGGACTATATGAACAATATAATGATTTTTTTGGTAATCTTATATCTGATATCAATATTTCACCCCACAATTACTAACTTACTCAATTTTTTAGTATCTTTAAATCAATCGATTATAAAAATTATGCTAAATAAGACCTATTGCAGCGCCGTCTATGGGATAAATGCCTGCACAATTACCGTTGAGGTAATCGTATCTACTGGCCTTCATTATTATATCGTCGGCCTGCCTGACAATGCCGTTAAAGAAAGCTTAAGACGCATCGAAAGTGCCATTAATTCCTGTCAACTTCACATGCCTCGCCAAAAGATCGTTGTCAACTTGGCACCCGCAGATATTCGTAAAGAAGGTTCAAGTTACGACTTATCAATCGCAATCGGCATATTAGCATCTTCTGGGCAGATTACAAATATCCATCTGGAAGACTATCTTATTTTAGGCGAACTATCGTTAGACGGAAGTATTAAACCCATACGTGGTGTTCTACCAATTGCATTACAGGCGCGCAAAGAAGGATTTAAAGGAATAATATTACCTAGATCCAATGCAAAAGAGGCAGCTATAGTCACTGAAATCGATGTTATTGGTGTAGAAAATCTGACCCAAGTAGTGGGATTCCTCAATAATACAGTAACAATCGAGCCTACAAAAGTTAACATACAAACGTTTTTCCAGGATGATACGGCCATTTACGATGTCGATTTCTCTGATGTACAAGGACAGGAGAATATCAAACGAGCGCTGGAAATCGCAGCAGCCGGTGGACATAATCTTATTTTAATAGGTCCGCCAGGCGCAGGAAAAACCATGTTGGCAAAAAGACTACCAACGATCCTTCCCCCGCTCAATATGGACGAATCGCTAGAAACGACCAAAATACACTCTGTCTCTGGAAATCTAAAGGCGAAAGACTCTCTCGTCACTGCACGGCCTTTTCGCTCTCCGCATCATACAATATCCGATGTAGCCATGGTAGGGGGCGGCTCAAATCCATTGCCGGGTGAAATTTCTTTATCTCATCATGGCGTATTATTCCTTGACGAATTGCCAGAATTTAAACGGAGTGTCCTCGAAGTCATGCGTCAGCCGCTGGAATCCCGTCAAATTACGATATCAAGGGCTAAACTTACCGTCGAGTATCCCGCAAGTTTTATGCTGATTGCTGCCATGAACCCTTGCCCCTGTGGATATTTCAATCACCCAGAGAAAGAATGCATCTGCGGCACTAACACCGTGCAGCGTTATCTAAGCAAAATATCAGGGCCACTTTTAGACCGTATAGACCTGCACATCGAAGTCACCCCCGTGCTATTTGACGAACTGAGTAAGACACGCTCTGTAGATGATAGCCGTACGGTGCGCCGTCGGGTCATTCAGACACGCGAAATCCAGAAAGAACGTTTTAAATCCTTCCCAAACGTACATTGTAATGCGCAAATGAGTACCCGATTAACGCGAGAAATATGTCAGATTGATGAAGCCGGAAGGAAATTGCTCAAAACTGCAATTGAGCGTCTAAGCCTATCCGCAAGAGCATACGATAGAATACTGAAGGTTGCCCGCACAATCGCCGATATGGAAAATAGCGCTACAATCGACAACCACCATATTGCTGAAGCTATCCAATACAGAAATTTAGATCGGGAAACCTGGAACGGAAAATTTTAGAACTGTGCCAGACAATGTTTGACAACCCAAGGAAAACAGATGATCGTCAGGATTAGTCCCGACAGCGCACCAAAGAAATGAGCATCGTGATTAATACCGTCATGTCCCTTCTTGGAGGCCCATACACAATAACCTAAAAACAGAAATGCAAATAAGTAAGCTGGCATTGGAATAATCATCATAACCCCAATGGTCACCTTAGGATCGAAAAGAATATAACTAAACAGCACCGCACAGATAGCACCTGAAGCACCCAAGCTATAGTAACCTGGATTATTTTTCTGCTGTACGATCGTTGGTATATCGCTCAGAATCAAGCTGCCTACATAAATAACAGCAAATAAGATATGACCAAAGGGACTTGCAGCAGCAAGTATACCTTCTAAACCAAATCCAAAATAGTAAAAAGTAAGCATATTAAACAGCAGATGTCCCCAATCCTTGTGTACAAAACCACTGGTCAGGATCGTAAAGACATTGCGGTTGCGGGCAATACTGTAGGGATGCAACATCAGTTTGCCGAAAAGTTGTTCGTGTGAAAAAGTATAGACGCTAATGGCGATCGTAAAAAAAAAGATAATACTCGCAACAGGCGTTTCTGTTAAATAAGTTAATAGCATAATAATTTCTAGAATCGATCCTCTAAAAGTAAAACATAAAGTTCTTTTGGGCCATGTGCTCCCAAAACCAACCTCTTCTCAATATCAGCCGTTCTGGACGGACCAGTAATGGTAGAGATCATTGTCGGAATCTCCTGACCGTAACGCTTCTGCATATAAGCCAAAGCATCTTTCAAATCCCAGACCAATTGCGAAGCCTTGGCAACGACAATATGAATGGGGGGATATATACTCAGCCGACGTCCGGAAGCATTTGCATTACTCACCATAACACTTCCATTACGAGCTATTAAAGCCTCACAGGAGGTGATACTGGCATTTGCCAATTCAAAATCCTTCTCTGTTTTCAAAAAGGGAAAACCATAAGGACTGAGTAAATTCTGAATACCTTGTTCCCAAGCATAGATATTTTTAATGCTATTTACTTCGGTCAACGAAATCAAATTTTCAATCAGACCAATCTCGCCATCACAATATAGAAATTTGCCTCCCGCAGCGGTCAATTCACGCACAAAAACAAGATCCACTAATTCATCTTCATCATGGTAAAGAGCAGTTTCCTTAAAGTTCGGATGGGGATTATCATTTTTTTGTAGTAATGCCTGACGTACCCGTTTTAACATTACCTCCTTTGCAGTTGCGTTCTTCACGTTCATGGCGCAAATATATAAATGCAGCGCTAGAATCATCTAGCGCTGCAACATTCAAATTAATTCAATTTTTTTGACGGATTGTCTGAACTCGGACCATCGCTGGATCGCGCTTCGTCAGGATGAATATCTAAGGGTAAATCTGTTTGTGGCACACCACCACCATCGGCACCATTCACAAACTCCTCGTAAGTAGTTTTGGTTTCAAATGGACGCTTCCCTAGTATCTCTTCTAAATCCGATTGAAAGAGGATTTCCTTTTCCAATAGCTTCTCGGCTATTTTGATCAGTCCTTCACGTTTATCCAGCAATAACTGTTTAGTACGTGCATAAACATCGCTGATCAAGTTACGAACCTCTGCATCAATCAACTCTGCCGTTTTGTCAGAATATGGCTTTTGGAACGATGCCTCCGAGCTGTCTCTGAAAGAAACATTTCCCACTTTATCATTCATACCGTATATCGCAATCATTGCATACGAAAGCTGCGTAATACGCTCCAAGTCGTTTTGAGCACCAGTTGAAATCCTTCCAAAAGTAATATCTTCAGCTACACGACCACCCATGGTCATACATAAGCTATCAATAAGCTGCTCGGTCGTATATAAAAACTGCTCGCGGGGAAGATATTGTGCGTATCCCAAAGCAGCCACACCGCGTGGAACAATAGATACTTTAACCAAAGGATCTGCATGTTCCAAAAACCAGCCAGCAATAGCATGCCCAGCTTCATGATAAGCCACAATACGTTTCTCTTCCGGAGAGATAATTTTATTCTTTTTCTCAAGACCACCGATCACGCGATCAACTGCATCCTGAAAATCTTGCATATCAATTTCCGGTTTATTTTTACGGGCAGCAATAAGTGCGGCCTCATTACATACATTGGCAATTTCTGCTCCTGCAAAACCAGGAGTCTGTGCAGATAATTTTTTGGCATCAACCTCAGCCGACAATTTCAGCGGCTTAAGATGCACTTTAAAAATTTGTTCACGTCCGATCAAATCTGGCTTATCAATCGAAATTTGACGGTCGAAACGTCCCGGACGCAACAATGCGGTATCCAATACGTCGATACGGTTAGTAGCTGCTAAAATAATAACACCCGAATCCGTGCCAAAGCCATCCATCTCAACCAACAATTGATTCAACGTATTTTCACGCTCGTCATTTCCACCCATCATTGAATTCTTGCCACGGGCGCGGCCAATTGCGTCAATCTCATCAATGAAAATGATACAAGGCGCTTTCTCTTTAGCTTGTTTAAATAAATCACGAACACGAGATGCACCCACTCCCACAAACATTTCCACAAAGTCGGATCCCGAAAGTGAAAAGAATGGCACTTGAGCCTCACCAGCTACAGCTTTCGCTAGCAATGTCTTACCTGTTCCTGGAGGCCCTACAAGCAATGCTCCCTTAGGAATTTTACCTCCAAGATTTGTATACTTACGCGGATTTTTCAAGAAATCGACAATTTCCATCACTTCCTGCTTCGCCTCTTCAAGACCCGCCACATCATTAAATGTAATATTGATCTGAGCCTCTTTATCAAATAATTGAGCTTTTGATTTACCAATATTGAAGATAGCACCGCCACCACCGCCGGCACCTCCGCCCATACGGCGCATCAAGAAAATCCAGATCGCAGCCAACACCAATAATGGCAACATAAAGGTGATAAACCAGCTAGCCCATGGATTAGAACGGTCATCATACGTTAATTGTACCTTTGGTGTACCAGGTGCTAACTCAGCTTGCGAGGCAGCTAACTTTTTCTCCAAAACATCAGGAGAAGCATCTTTAAAAATATATTGTGGTCCTTTGTCCTCTTGCCCAGATAAACTTGGTAAAGGATCGGAGGTCTTTACAGCATCCTTAAAACTAGGGTTATCCTTCCAGCCTTTCTTCAGATACACCTCAACCTCTACAAGATCATTCTTCTTATAAGCGACAAGGCGCTCTACAGAGCCCGTGTTCAACATGCGTGTCTCAAAATCGCTATAGCTAATTTCCTTAGCTGGGTTTTCTCCAAAAACGTACTGTAAGGCAAAAAAACCTAAAAACATGGCAATCATAAGCCACACAAAATTAAATTTTGGCGGTTTTGGGCTTACCTTACTACTCGGGATTTTTTTCATTATATCGTAATTATATTTTCTTGATAAATTTTAATTGAAGACAATTAGGCGCTTTGGAAATGCTGAATCTCTGCATCTCCCCATAAATCTTCGATACCATAATGCGCTCGCTTTTCGGTCTTAAAGATATGTACAACCACATCCACAAAATCTAAAATCAACCACTCACCATTTGATTGTCCTTCTTTATACTGGGGTTCTTGACCAAATGTCTTGTAAACTTCGTCTTCGACACTTTTTGCTATCGCATTGACCTGAATGTTGGAATCAGCATGACAAATAACAAAATAATCAGAAACAGAACTGTGAAGATCTCTTAAATCCAAACGAACAATCTCGTTTGCTTTCTTTTCTTGCATACCGTAAACGATAATTTCTGATAGACGTTGGGACAATTCTGTACTTTTATTTTTACTCATTAAAAAATATGATAGTTTTGACTTAATATTTATTTAATACTTTCAGTTTGCAAAATAACAATATTTCGGGACTTATCATTGGCCAAAATACAATATATCTTGACAAAGTCGCCTCTACAAACGATTATCTCAGGGAATTATTGTCAAAATTCAAGCCACTAGCGGAAGGGACTGCCATTTTAGCAGAAGAACAGTTCCAAGGTAAAGGCCAGCGAGGAAGCTCATGGATCAGTGAACCGGGGAAGAATCTCACGACATCTATCCTTTTAAGGCCCTATTTCTTACCAATAGCGCAACAATTCTCACTTTCGGCTAGCATTGCCATTGCAACCGCCAACTGGTTAAAAACTAAAATTGAGCAGCCTGTAGCCGTAAAATGGCCCAATGATATTTACATCAATTCAAAGAAAATAGCCGGCATTTTAATTGAAAATTCATTAAAAGGCCATAATATCAATAGCGCTATCATAGGAATAGGGATTAATATTAATCAAACTAATTTTGACACAACATCAACAATAACTTCTTTAGCATGCCTAACCGATCGAGCCGATTACGACATAAAGAATTTAGCGCATGAGTTGTATCTAAGTATACAACAGGAATATTTGAACCTTTTTAACAAAGGATCCCACTATCAACTAAACAAATACAACGAATTATTATTCTGGAAAGGCGAAGAAAAACCATTTTTGATCGCAGGAAGCGAGCGAAAAGGGATCATTCAGCAGGTATCTGCCGAAGGTAAACTAAAGATTTTATTAGATAACCGATTACAAGAATTTGACATTAAAGAGATTACACATCTTATCTCTTAATCTTTTACAAAAAAAGGAGAACCCATTTTAGAAATATCAAAGCTTTGTTCTAACTTTGTCAAAAGCGTGATTAAACCTTTATTCACCCAGCGTATCTAATAAAATAACACACTGCAATAATTGTAGCGGAAAAAGGAAAGAACAAATTAAAGTCTGATGAAAAAATTAATACTGTTAATGACTGCAGTGATTTTTGCAGTTACGGGAGCATTCGCTCAAATTCACAAACCAGTAAAATGGACAGTGGCCAGCAAAAAGTTAAATAACAAAGAAGCTGTCGTATATGTAAAAGCTACCATCCAAAATGGATGGCACATTTATTCACAAAATATAAAAGATGGTGGACCTATTCCAACTTCTTTCACCTTTGCTAAAGCGGCTGATTATACCGTGGTTGGCAAAACTGCTGAGCCAAAACCAAAAATCAAACATGAAGACGTATTTAAAATGGATGTAGGTTACTTTACAAATGAAGTGATATTTCAACAAAAAGTAACTTTAAACAAAGGTACTGCAACAGTTAAAGGTACAGTCGAGTGGCAAGCATGTGACGCTTCACAATGTCTTCCTCCAGATGAATATGCTTTTGCTGTGACAATCAAATAGTAAAAATGATTCTATACGGATAAATTAATAAGGCGATTCTCATCGCCTTTTTTTATTTTTGAACCTAACATCTGAAATACATACACATGTTAAAAAATACATTCATTTTACTTCTTATTGCATTTTTCAGTCTTTCATTAACAAAAGCGGCGCTTGCATCGACTCAAGATAGCTTAGTAAGTACAGAAGGACTTCAATTTGAATCATCACCGGATACATCTAATGCAGTTGAAGCAGTACCGGAAGACCTTAATTTTACAGCCTCACCCGACACGATGGTTAGCCAGGATAGCAGTAAAATCGCGCCAGCTAAAATAAACGCCTCCTCAGGCAATTCAGAAACGGGAAAGAAATCACTTTGGAGCATATTTATTGCCGGCTTAGTAGGAGGTTTTGCAGCGCTGCTCATGCCTTGTATATTTCCAATGCTCCCCCTTACCGTAAGTTATTTCACAAAACAGGCTGGAAGCCGCGCAAGCGGTATCAGTAAGGCTCTCCTTTATGGCCTCTTTATTATTGTGATTTATGTCGCATTGGGAATGATTATTACGATTTCCTTCGGTTCAGATGCCTTGAATGCTTTATCGACAAACGGGGTATTTAATTTCCTATTCTTCCTGTTATTGGTTGTTTTTGCCGCGTCCTTTTTTGGTGCTTTTGAAATCACGCTACCAAGTTCTTTCGTCAATAAAATGGATGCCAAATCCGACAAAGGCGGTCTTGTGGGACTTTTCTTTATGGCATTTAGCCTTTCACTGGTCTCTTTCTCCTGTACTGGCCCCATTATTGGCACCTTATTGGTCGAAGCAGCTTCAAAAGGAGAACGCTTAGGTCCAGCAGTCGGTATGCTTGGTTTTTCTATAGCTCTTGCAATTCCTTTTGGTTTGTTTGCGATGTTCCCATCGATGCTAAAATCCCTACCCAAATCAGGCGGATGGCTAAATTCGGTAAAGGTTGTACTTGGGTTCTTAGAGCTCGCACTGGCGCTGAAATTCTTATCAAATGTAGATTTGGCTTACCATTGGAATTGGCTGGATCGAGAAGTATTCTTATCGCTATGGATTGCTATCTTTAGTATGATGGGCTTATATCTTATTGGAAAGATCAAGTTTTCACACGACAGCGAATTAAAATTCCTCTCTGTACCGAGAACTATTCTCGCAATCATTGTATTTTCCTTCGTTGTCTATATGGTTCCAGGCCTATGGGGAGCTCCGCTAAAATCAATTTCAGCCTTCTTGCCACCTTCGGCAACACAGGACTTTGACCTGTCGGCAGGAATGGCAGCCACTCCTGCACACAATGATGGCAAGGTTAAAAAATACGCTGAGATCTTTCATGAACGGGGCACACCAAAAGGATTTGATCCTTATTATGATTATGAAGAGGCTCTCGCAGCTTCAAAAGAACAGAATAAACCGGTATTAATTGATTTTACAGGCTGGAATTGTGTCAATTGTCGAAAAATGGAAGCCAATGTATGGACTGATCCCGCAGTTGCCAAACTATTGAAAGAAGAGTTTATTATGGCTGAATTATTTGTCGATGATAAAACAGAATTACCGGCAAACGAACAATTCGTTTCAAAATATAGTGGCAAAAAAATCAAAACTATAGGAAACAAAAACAGTGATTTCCAAGCATCAGCTTTCGACAGCAATTCACAACCACTATACGTGATCGTCGATTCATCTGGAACCGTATTGGTTCCGAAAACAGGCGCAAACTATAACGTTACAGAATATATTGCTTTCCTTCAAAGTGGAATTGACGCTTTTAAGGCAAAGAAATAGTCGGTATACGATTGGAGAGATTCGAAAAGAATAGCATACATGAGCAGATTAGGTAATTATTAAATTTGCATTATCTTTAGCTTAACCCGAACTAAAGTGGTTGAAAAAAGCCATTACCAGTTGCCAATAGCATTATTGGCAACTGGTAATAAAGGAAATATAATTGTATATACGCTTGAAAATAGCTAAGTTTGAGTACGTATGAGTAACATTAAAAAAATTGCTGTTTTGACATCTGGAGGAGATGCTCCAGGAATGAATGCTGGTATCCGCGCTGTTGTTAGGGCAGGAATCTACAATAATCTTGAAGTATTTGGCGTAAGAAGAGGTTATGATGGCCTTGTTAATGGAGAGATTGTCCCGATGGATGCCAAATCTGTAGCGAATATCATACAACGTGGCGGCACTATCCTTAAAACTGCCCGTAGCGAAGCCTTTAAAACGATAGAAGGACGTAAACAGGCTTATGAAAACTTACGCAGCCACGGTATTGATGCCATGGTGGTTATCGGCGGGGATGGTACATTTACGGGCGCATCCAAATTTATTGAAGAATTTGATTTCCCTATTATTGGCCTTCCAGGAACGATCGATAACGATTTGGCCGGCACAGACTTTACTATTGGCTATGATACAGCTATTAATACTGTTATACAAGCCGTAGACAAAATTCGAGATACTGCCGAGTCTCACGATAGACTATTTGTGATAGAAGTAATGGGACGCGATTCAGGTCTTATTGCCGTCCGTTCAGGAATCAGTACCGGCGCCGAAGCAGTCTTGGTTCCTGAGTTTGAAGTGGACTATGACGCAATCATGAAAAGGCTCGACAAGACGCGTAAAAATAAATCATCCCGTATCATTATCGTTGCTGAAGGTGATAAAGAAGGCGGTATGGTTGTATCAGAAAAAATCAAGGAAAATTTCCCACATTACGATGTTAGGCTTTCTATTTTAGGACATATTCAACGTGGTGGAAGTCCAACATGTATGGATCGTGTTTTAGCAAGCAGGCTTGGCGTAGCTGCCGTAGAGGCTTTACTACAAGGCCGCAGAGGTGAAATGGCCGGACTAATCTGCAGTGAGGTAAGATTTACTCCTTTTAAAAGCGCCATCAAACACCATGTAAAAATGAACGAAGATCTGCTTCGTATCATCGAGATCCTTTCGCTGTAAGAGATATCGTTTAGTCTTGGCTTAATATAAAAAAAAGTGGCTGTCCAACCTTTTGGATAGCCACTTTTTTTTGACTTTATACAGATCTCCTCAAAACACTATTGCAACTATAGAGGAACTTACTTGCTTCTTAATTACTTTAGCTTTATTAACACAAAACGTACTATAGCACACGATCTTATAAAAACGACTACTTAAGCAAATTATTTAGATATTGCTCAGACACAGGGGGCAATTGTATGGCCTGACCTGCTTTTGCCATCGAGTCAGCAAAATGATTCGTATTACTTATAGCTTGTTCATAGGCTCGAACCACCTGATCAGATAAGTGCAAAACCTCAGGATTTTTAAGGTTAACGCGATATTGATTATCTTCTAAGGTGACATGCTGATAAAAGCGATAGGCAGCAGCTTTTAGTTTTCCCAGTTCATCTTGGGAGAGCTGATCGATTCTGGCATTTGGTGGAAGCGTAACGTCAATAAAGGTCGTGTCCTTCGCCAATTGATCAATAGAATGATCCAGAGGAATGGCGTGAAGTGCTTCTAAGTTGACAACAGGAACACCCTTAACTTTATCACCACTACACGAGGCAATCACACTCCACAAAAATATAATCAGAAATACTATCTTATTCATTATTATAATTTTTTTGTTTCCTTAAGAAGAAACCCCTAATTGCATCCTCATATCACGTGAGTTTAACAATTAGGGGCTATTAAAGGTCTCATGGCGACCGAAAACAAAATAAGTTATTTCAATAATTCAGCCAGCTTCGTCTCCAACGCTTCACCTCTTAGATTTGATGCGACAATTTTGCCCGACGGATCGATCAGGAAGTTTTGTGGAATACCACGCACTTCATACAATTTGACCGGAGCAGATTTCCAGCCCTGTAAGTCTGAAACATGTGGCCATTGCTGTAAATTATCATCATGGATGGCTTTCACCCATGCATCCTTTTTACCAGGATTATCTAAAGATACACCAAATACTGTAAAACCTTTGTCTTTAAATTTATTGAAAGCTGCGACCACGTTCGGATTCTCATGACGGCAAGGACCGCACCAGCTTGCCCAAAAGTCCAACAAGACATATTTACCCCTTAAAGATGATAAGGAAATATTTTTCCCTGTGGTATCCGGCAACGTAAAGTCCGGTGCTATGGCACCAACAGCCACGGCTTTCAATTTCTGAATACGATCAGCCAACTCCTTCCCTTTTTCAGAACTTTTTAATTCCGGAGATAATTTCTCGAAAGAGGTTACATACTCAGTAACATTCTCCCCATTGAGATTGTCAGACAATAAATCCAATGTATACCAGCTCTTCGGGTTTTTGCTTATAAATTCTGCATCTGATTTTTCCATTTTTTCAGAAATCTCACCAGCTTGCTTTTGCAAACTTTCAATGAAACTAGGATCCTGTTTTTGTGTATCAGAAGCAGCATAATATTGTTGATTCAACGCTTCGAATGCATCCGAATAAGGTTTTACAAAAGCCCTATACTGCATGAGATCATCGTTGAGCGTTGTACCCGAAATAGTTGCATCTTTAAACCCTTTGGTTGCATCGACTTTGATAACTCCCTTAGAAAGATATAGCTGTGCCGTTTCAGGCTGCTTTTGACTATTTCTAAGTTCAGCAAAAGATAAGCCTTCTGGTGAATAGATCATCATACCTTTGGTTGGTGAGGCCACCTGCCCATTGAACTTAAACTCACCTTTTACGACCATCGCAGAATCTGTCTGCCGGGTTGCATTGGTAATGTATTGCATAAACACCTTCGCTTTATCCGAAGTAGCGTTTACTTTCCCTGTCACTGTGTAGCTTTCTTGCGCCATTAATATGGCTGGTAAAAAGCTTAAACCCATTAATATTCTCTTTTTCATAATTATATACTCCACATAAATGTAAAACATTTCCAGTTCATGGAAGCGCTATTTAACATTTTTTAGCAAAGATGTTACCAACGGCCAGATGCACCGCCACCGCCAAAATCACCACCGCCGAATCCGCCAAATCCACCGCCCGATCCACCACCGAATCCGCCGCCACCACTTCGTCCGCCGCCACCACCAAGGCCACTCAGCAATGTCCACCAAAATACATCAGAAGCACCACGCCCATTCATGACGCGCCGGCCACCACCGCCGCCGCCACCTCGATTCGAGAAAATAACAATTAAGATGATCACAATAATGATCACGAACATAACAGATCCCGAGCTTTTTCCCTTTGGTTGCTTTGGATCAGCTTTATATTCACCCTTTGTATAGGATATTAATGAACTGATCGCGTCATCTACACCCTTGTAATAATCTCTTTGACGAAATGCAGGCTTAATATCATTCTCGATAATACGGTAGGCAATCGCGTCGGGAACAGCTCCCTCTATCCCATATCCAGTCTGAATGGTCACCGCGCGATCCCCAAGTGCGACCAACAATAAGATACCGTTATTATATTTTTTATTGCCAATACCCCATTTCTTCGCTAATCGTACTGCGTAATCAGAAATATCATAGCCTCCCGTAGAATTCATCATAACCACCGCGATTTGCGTAGATGTAGAATCCTCAAAAGCCAGTAACTTTTGTTCCAATAATTGCTTTTGATTCGCTGTCAACGTATTGGTATAATCATTGACAAGTCTGTTTGGTGCTTCCGGGAAATCTTGGCCCAATACGGAGGCTATCGACAACGTGCAAAGCAATATTGCCATAGCAGGTATTCGAATCAGGGAAAATAATTTCAATACAAATTTCATCCTATTTTTTTTTGTGCGCCTTAAGCAATTCTTCGTGCTTCTATCGGCAATCGGTAAACCTCGAAATTTCGGGGCTATTTATATTTATTCATTTATGCCACAAGCAGTAGGTGCGTTGCTGTTGCCTGCTAATTGACGATTAACGATCCCCAAACACCACATCATTGGGCAGTTCATTGATATCATCATGCTCTCGGGGAAAGAATTTTGCCAACTGTTTGCCCGCATGTTCGATCCCGCTAACCAAGCCCTCAACAATACGATCCTCCCTAAACTCAGCCACCATCAGATCTTTGGTACTGTTCCAAAAATCACTTTCCACGCGCTGGTGTATTCCTTTATCTCCAATAATGGAAAACTTGTGATCTTCCAACGCGATATAAATAAGGACACCGTTTTTCAATACTGTTTTATGCATGCCTAATTTGGAAAAATAATAAGTTGCGCGATCATGTACCTCATCGGGGCAATGATTTTCTACTACCACACGAATTTCACCGGAAGTCTCATTTTCGGCCACATTAATGGCGTGGACGATTTTGTCTTGTTCTTCAGAATTTAAAGCCATAATCTATATATACATGTGTATTCTTTGATGAGACACCAAAGGGTTGATCGATGTCCAAAAAATATTTCCTAATTAAAAAACGAAAAAAAATGGATGATGAGCTTCTACGAAAGCCGCATCATCCATCATCCCATTCATTGCTGTCAATTTGCTTAGAATGATACCGTTGGTGCTTTATCCGAACCTGGGGCAGCAGTAAATGTACCTTTTGCCTTAAATCCAAACATGCCGGCCATTAAATTGTTGGGAAAGCTACGTACTGTTGTGTTATATTGCTGTACAGCTTCATTATAGGCTCTACGTTCTGTCGAAATACGATTTTCAGTACCTTCTAATTGCGCTTGAAGTTCCAAAAAGTTTTGGTTCGCCTTCAAGTCAGGATAAGCCTCAACGGAAGCCAAAAGGCGACTCAATGAGCCACTGAATTCGTCTTGAACTTTTTGAAATTTAGCGATATTTTCTTCAGACAGATCATCAGCATTAATCGTTACAGAGGTTGCTTTAGCTCTTGCTTCGACCACTGCGGTCAAGGTACTTTCTTCATGCTTTGCTGCACCTTTTACGGTATTGACCAAATTCGGAACAAGATCCGCACGACGTTGATACGCATTTTCAACTTGCGCCCATTTTCCTTTAACATTTTCATCCTGCGAGACCATTGTATTATAGCCGCAGGAGTTTAAGGATACTAATGCAAATAAACCACATAGGGCGACCAAAAATCTTTTAATTTTCATTGTTCAAAGAATTAAATACTATTCAAATTATACGGTTACACTATCAAAGCATATACCAAGCTCTTACTAAGATAAGAATATTTTTATTTCCAAATCCCCAAATAGTCAATATTCATTAACTTTGTATCGGTTTTGGGATAAAAACTCAGCCCCTTATACTATGCAAAAAGAAATCGAAATTGCGATACCACCTGAAAAAATGGAGGATGAACACTATATTCTACAACAAGGTATAAAAACCCTACGCGTTCAACCCCAGCAAATCAAAGGATACAAAATCAGAAAACGTTCAATTGATGCCCGCAGTAGACAGGTAGTCTACCGCACCCGCATTATTTACTACATCGATGAACTGCCTATCCCTGAAATCTACGAAAATAATTTCAAGTCTGTCAAAGATGGAAAATCAGTTATCATTGTAGGCGCAGGGCCTGCTGGTATATTTGCCGCGATCCGCTGCATTGAACGTGGCCTCAAACCAATTGTCATTGAGCGTGGTAAGAAAGTACAGGACCGTAGACGTGATCTTGCGAAGCTGAACCGTGAAGGCATTGTGAATCCCGAATCGAATTACTGCTTTGGTGAAGGTGGCGCAGGGACATACTCGGATGGAAAACTATATACACGTTCCAATAAAAGGGGGGATGTAGACAAAGTGCTCAAGCTTTTTGTCTCTCATGGTGCCACCACAGATATTCTAGTCAATGCCCGACCACACATTGGCACAAACAAACTACCGCATATTATTGAAGCCATGCGCGACAGTATCCTTGAGTTTGGTGGTGAATTTCACTTTGACCAGCGTGTGGACGACATTTTAGAATCTTTTGGGCAGGTTCGTGGCGTTAAGTTAGCCAGTGGCGAACACATCAAAGCCGATCACGTTATCGTAGCGACAGGACACTCTGCTCGCGATATTTTCGAGCTTTTCCACCGTAATAATTGGCTGATTGAAGCCAAACCATTTGCTTTAGGAGTGCGCATCGAGCATCCTCAGAAAATTATTGATCAGGCACAGTACCACTGTCAGGTTAGAAGCGAGCATTTGCCGCCTGCCTATTACAGCTTGGTAGAACAGGTTAATGACCGTGGTGTATTTTCTTTCTGCATGTGCCCTGGAGGTGTCATTGCTCCCTGTGCGACTGATTTAAACGAAATTGTTGTCAATGGATGGTCCCCATCTAAACGAAATAACCCGCACGCTAATTCAGGCACTGTTATCCAAATAAACCTAGCGGATGTTGCCGACGCACAAACAGATCCGTTTGCATTACTCAATTTTCAGAAGGAGATTGAACAAAAAGCTTTTGCGATAGGCGGTGGCAACCTGGTTGCTCCAGCACAACGCATGGTTGATTTCGTCGAAGGTCGGGTGTCTTTCGACCTACCAGAGAATTCTTACAAACCCGGAACAGCCTCCGCAGACCTAACCGAAGTATTGCCGTCTTTTGTTCACAAAGCCTTACAAGGTGCCCTGCCTATCTTTGGCAAAAAGATGAAAGGTTATTACACCAATGAAGCTATTTTGGTTGGGGTCGAATCCCGTACGTCTTCACCGATCCGTATTCCTAGAAATAAAGAAGATTTACAACATCCTCAGGTCAAGGGGCTTTATCCGTGTGGTGAGGGTGCTGGTTATGCCGGAGGTATCATTTCTGCTGCAATAGATGGTATTAATTGCGTTGATGCGATCGATTTAAGTTAACATTTTTTGCTTTTTCTCTTGCAGAATAGGAATGAATGCGTTATTTTTGTAGCATCAACGCGAAAGTAGCTCAGTTGGTAGAGCACAACCTTGCCAAGGTTGGGGTCGCGAGTTCGAATCTCGTCTTTCGCTCTAAAAAAAGCTTCCAAAATTTGGAAGCTTTTTGCATTTAATAATAGTCTCCTTTCCCTTCTATTTACATCCAGTAACGCTTTATCGTTTCTCTCCTTGCCAAATTTGAGTTTAAAATTTACAAAAGAAGTATTAACACAACTTCGACCGGATACCAAAGAAAGTATAATTTCAATTGTGATTCTATCCAGGGAGGAAAGAAAGACCTAATAGGTATCAGGTTCGACACTTCCTCGGTGCTTCTTCGGTACTTGCTCGGTACTTCTTCGGTTACAAGCGAACAAGTAACGTTAAAACTCCGACTAAGATCCGTTGTAACACCGTGAGAAGGGCGAATTTGGTTCCTATGGATCATACCATATATACCCCGCGATGTACAACATCTTTTGGGCATTTCTTCTCAATACAATTAGAAGCTCTTACATCCAACTAAAAGCAACAAGAAGGAAAATGTCAATTGATATAATGACTACGATTCCATCGGTCGCATAAAAAAAATATGGCGTCTACTTCATTAGTAAACGCCATATTTTAAAATCAGTATAATCCAATATGGATTTAACTTGTTCTCAGGCTTTCCTCTACAAGCTCTTCAACATATTTCCGAACAATTTCGTTAGAGAAACGTGTGGTTACATCAAATGCAAAGGCATGAACCAACAGGATACGCGCAGATTCTTCACCAATCCCTCTTGCTCTTAGATAAAACAGCGCTTCGTTGTCAAACTGACCAATCGTACACCCATGCGAACATTTTACGTCATCTGCAAAGATCTCCAACTGTGGCTTAGTGTACACAGCTGAATTATCTGACATCAACATGTTATTGTTCTGTTGAAAAGCATTGGTTTTTTGAGCATCTTCGCGAACAAAAATTTTCCCATTGAAAACAGCAACGGATTTATCCTGCGTAATATTCTTATACCATTCGTAAGACTCACACTGCGGCTTAAGATGATCTACAATAGTATGATTATCGACCAGTTGCTCTCCAGCAGTTAAGTTAATGCCATATAAATGGCTTTCCACATTTTCTGCATCCAAACGTACATTGATATTATTACGAATAAATGGTGCTCCAGGGAAATTACAATTGTAATTATTATAAAGGCTATATTTTTCTTGGTGTACCTCTGTATGATTAAAGTATCGGCTTACAGATCCAGCGAGTTGCAAATAATAATGTTGCATCTTTGCATTCTCTTTAACGATAATCTCAGAAACCTTATTGTGAACGTTATTTGCAGTACCATCTGCAGTGATGAAGCTTTCGATCAACTCTAGCTCTGCATTTGGTTCGACAACAATCAAATTACGTGTTTGTGCAAAGAAATCCTCCTTACCTGTTGCCACATGAATAATCTGAATGGGTTTATCAATTACGGTGCCTTTCTTTACATGGATAAAAACACCATTCGTGAAAGCAGCGGTATTCAGCGCTACCATAATATTGTCTGACTTATCGGCATACTTGGCAAAATGCGCTTCAAAAGCAGGGTCCGACACGGCCTCATCCATAGGAACAACCGAAAGTCCTTTCACACTCTCTAGTTCGCTTACTGCCAATACATATTGGCCATTTACCAAGATAATGCGATAGGCATCCAGCTTAGGGATCTCACCAGCACTAAAGTCTAAACCTTCGATATCCACATCAACATCAAGCGCATAGGACTTATTGATAATACTGTGGATGTTTGTATATTTCCATTCTTCATTCTTAACGGTGGGAAAGCCTGCTGCTTCGAAACGCTCGAATGCAAGTTGACGGGCCTGTACAAAAAACGAAGGTTCGTCCGAAACGCCTTGCTCCTTATATGCTCCCAACACTTGTTGAAGTAATGATTCTGAAACTAATGTACTCATGTTATTTTTTAATCAAATCGCCAAAATTCTCTTCCAATCCTATTTACTCAGGTAAAAGATTAGGCGTTTTGTGTATCATATTCTTTTAACCAATCGTATCCTTTTTCTTCGAGCTCCAAAGCCAATTCTTTAGGTCCCGATTTCACGATACGGCCATTATACAATACGTGAACAAAATCTGGAACGATATAATCCAACAGACGTTGGTAATGTGTAATAACAATAAAAGCATTGTCTTTAGAGCGCAATTGATTCACACCGTTTGCAACGATACGAAGTGCATCGATATCCAAACCAGAATCCGTCTCATCCAAAATAGACAATTTTGGATTTAACATGGCCAATTGAAAAATCTCGTTACGCTTTTTCTCACCGCCGGAAAACCCTTCGTTTAAAGAACGGTTAGCTAAATTAGCTGAAAACTCTACTAATTTTTGCTTGTCTTTAACCATCTGTAAAAATTCCTTTGCTTCCATCGGAGGAAGCCCTTTGTATTCGCGGATATCATTTACAGCTGTCTTCAAGAAATTGATATTCGATACACCCGGAATTTCAATAGGGTATTGAAAAGCCAAGAACAGCCCTTCACGTGCACGATCCTCGGGTGAGAGATCCAATAAATCTATACCATCCAATAGTGCCGAACCTTCACTTACTTCATACGATTCACGTCCAGCCAATACATTGCCCAAAGTACTTTTACCAGCACCATTTGGCCCCATAATCGCGTGAATTTCTCCAGCTTTTACTTCTAGGTTTAACCCTTTTAATATTTGTTTGTCTTCTACAGACGCATGTAAATTTTTAATGCTTAACATTTTATTCGTATTGAGTATGGTGCAATGCAGTATTATTAAACTACATTTCCAATGTTTTTTTATCTATCCTACTGAACCTTCTAATGAAATTGCCAATAATTTTTGAGCCTCTACCGCAAACTCCATCGGCAACTGATTTAATACTTCCTTCGCATAACCATTGACAATTAGACCAACAGCTTTTTCTGAATCTATACCACGCTGATTCAAATAGAATACTTGGTCTTCACCAATTTTAGAAGTAGTCGCTTCATGCTCTAACTTAGCCGTCTTGTTTCTATTTTCGATATAAGGGAACGTATGCGCTCCGCATTTATCACCAATCAATAAGGAATCACATTGTGTAAAATTACGCGAGTTGTCTGCATTCGGCCCAATCTTGACCAAACCTCTATAACTGTTGTGGCTCTTACCGGCAGAAATACCTTTAGAGACAATTTTTGATTTTGTGTTCTTACCCAAATGAATCATTTTAGTACCTGTATCGGCCACCTGATAATTGCGGGTCATGGCCACAGAGTAAAATTCGCCAATCGAGTTATTACCTTTTAAAATGACCCCCGGATATTTCCATGTAATTGCAGAACCAGTTTCTACCTGAGTCCAAGAAATTTTACTGTTATCCCCTTTACAGATTCCACGTTTAGTCACAAAATTATAAATCCCGCCTTTTCCGTCCTTATCACCAGGATACCAGTTCTGTACTGTTGAATATTTAATCTCGGCATCGCGTTCTGCAATCAGTTCAACGACTGCAGCATGCAGTTGATTTTCATCACGCATAGGCGCTGTACATCCCTCCAAATAAGATACATAAGCCCCTTCATCCGCAACAATCAACGTACGCTCAAACTGTCCAGTATTTTGTGCATTGATACGGAAATAGGTTGATAATTCCATCGGGCATCTTACTCCTTTTGGGACATAAACAAATGAACCATCGGAGAAAACAGCAGAATTCAAGGCCGCATAGATATTATCGGTCTGCGGGACAACTGTGCCTAAATATTTTTTTACCAACTCTGGGTGCTCTTGCACAGCTTCACCAAATGAACAGAAAATGACTCCTTGTTCTTTTAACTTCTCACGAAACGTTGTTTTGACGGATACTGAATCAAAGACAGCATCTACGGCAACAACCCCAGCTAATACTTTCTGCTCATCCAAAGGAATCCCCAATTTCTCGAAAGTAGCAATTAATTCAGGATCAACTTCATCCATTGAATTCAGCTGTGGTTTTGCTTTAGGAGCTGCGTAGTAAGAAATCTCTTGAAAATCTATTTCAGGAGCTTTAAAATTTTGCCAAGTAGGCATTTTCAACGTCAAGAAATGACGGAAAGCTTTTAATCGCCACTCCAATAACCATTCAGGCTCATTCTTCTTTGCCGAAATAAAACGCACCGTATCCTCACTAAGGCCTTTGGCTGCAATTTCCATTTCGATATCTGTCGTGAACCCGTATTTATATTCTTCGAGCTCCAGCTCTTTTAACAAATCGTCGTCTTTAGTACTCATATTGCGCTCTCACGGTTTAACTAATTTGGGAGGGCTTCACCTCCCCACCTATCGAACTGCAAAGTTACAATTTCAAAGCCAATAAAACAGCATTTTATACGGCTATACGCTGGCTTTTTTAATAAAAAATGATATTTGTCACTCTATTTAATTAAAATGAACACATTTCAATCGATTATGACAGTCAAATGATTTTCAATCAATTAAAGCTATAAGTCAATATTAATTATATAACTAAAATCTATTAATCATCAATAATTTCGTATATTTGCAAATTTCCAAATTTAATTTTGTATATTTACAAATAGTATTGATTATTAAGACTTAAGATATGCCCTTTGCACCGGACAAAACTGATTTAAAAATTCTTAAACTATTACAAGAGAATGGTCGTATAACAAATTTGCAGCTTGCTTCCAGCATTGGACTTTCTCCCGCTCCAACATTAGAACGTGTGCGAAAGCTGGAAAATTCAGGCTTCATCAAAAGTTATCATGCATTTGTAGACGAAGAGAAGTTAGGCCTTGGAATCAAATCATTCATCCAAATTTCACTCGACTTCCATACACACAATGCGATACCGGAGTTTGTTGCCGCAGTAAAAATGATACCTGAAGTCACCGAGTGCCACCACGTTACAGGAAATTGCGATTTTATCCTCAAAGTTTACGTGAAAGATATCAAAGCTTACGAAGGTGTTATTATGGAAAAAATATCCAAAATACCTTTTGTAAAGACATTCCAAACCATGATGATTATGTCTACAAGCAAAAAAGAGCCTATTATTCCTTTGGAATATTAAGTGGTATATGAATGATTAGGCAAAGACGCCTAGTCTCTATCAAAAACATCTTTACCGGCAGCTTACCTTTAGAAAACATTTACTCTTCTAAGCGAACGTGGGCAATGGTATATGAAACTCCTCGCAAAATTTAAACCAGGCGCCAATCAATTGGAGTTTTACCCTGCGCAACCAAGTATTGGTTTGCTTTCGAAAAGTGCTTGCTACCAAAAAAGCCGCGATAAACAGATAAAGGTGAGGGGTGTACCGCCGTTAGGATAAGGTGTTTTTTCGCATCAATAAGCACATTTTTCTTTTGGGCATAACTTCCCCACAATAGAAATACGACGTGATCACAATGCGCTGAAATGGCGTAAATAATGCTGTCTGTAAAAATCTCCCAACCTTTCTTTTGATGGGATGCTGCGCGATGCGCTTCTACGGTCAATGTCGCATTCAACAGCAGCACTCCTTGTTTCGCCCAAGAAGTCAAATTGCCAGATTGTGGCTCAACAAAACCAGGTATGTCATCTTGCAATTCCTTGAAAATATTTTTTAAGGACGGCGGCACCGCAATTCCTTCCGGAACGGAAAAAGATAGACCATGCGCCTGTCCGTCATTATGGTACGGATCTTGTCCTAAGATGACAACTTTCACTTGATCCAGTGGTGTCAGTTTAAAAGCATTCATCACAAGACCTGCCGGTGGAAACACTTTCTTTTGTCGACGCTCCCCTTGTACAAAAGTAGACAACTGTTTCATATAAGGTTGGGCGAACAACGGCTTTAACACAGGCGCCCAAGAATCATCATATTGCTTTTCCATAATTCAAACATAGATAAAGTTCAATACAAAGGCAAATTTATCCGCCCCCCTCCTTTTTCTTTCGAGATGCCTAACTGATTTTGGGCCGCTGACTTCTATAAAAATACATTTTTACAAAATAACCACCTGAACAAGTTGCTTAAACGGTGAAATAAACGGATATTTGCAAGATTAAATTGAATAAAAATATTTTAAACAAAGATTTATGTCAAATCTCGTTAGAATCATTATTTGCAGTGCATTGCTTATCGGAACAGTTGCCTTATTCTGGACTGGGAACTGGGGCTGGGGAATATTAGGTATTTTCGTCACGATTTTAGGCTTCGTTACTGTATTTTTCCATGAATATATGCTGATTGCGCAATGGCATATGCGTAAACAAAATATGGTCGCAGCAGAAAAATGGCTAGGAAAAATCACCAACTACGAAAAGCAATTGATTCCACAACAGCACGGTTACTACAATATGCTGATTGGGCTGATCGAATCACAACGTGCACCCATGCAATCTGAAAAATATTTTAAGAAAGCATTGGCGCTGGGTTTACATATGGACCATAATATTGCTTTAGCAAAATTAAGCCTGGCCGGGGTAGCAATGGCAAAACGCAATAAGCGTGAAGCAGAAAAACTTCTTCAAGAAGCGAAAAAAGCAGATAAAAACAAATTATTGGCGGATCAGATCAAGATGATGAAAGATCAGATGGGCATGATGGACAGGCAGCAGATCCGATATAATCGATAATATTAATCAAATAAAAAAAGCTTCAAAATTATAACTTCGAAGCTTTTTTTTAACGATACATCAATCAACTAATTCTTTAATAGAATAGGAACATCTAAAAACTCGCCTTCCTCTGTACTGCTCTCGAACACCAGCTTGATCATAACCGGCTTATCCGTTTTCTTCCAATCCTTAACAACCACCTGTATATCCACAGGCTTATCTTCTTCTAATAAATAATGCAGATAATTCTGTTTATCTTCGAACTTAACCAAAACATTGCCCATTTGGATCTCTGAAAAAAAATGAGGCTGTTTTTTCTGATCGAACACTTGCGTTGAAAACGTATTCATTTTATATTCCCTCGGATCAGTACTGTACGATATAGCAAATAGATTAACCACCAATTCTTTCTTAGATTCATCTACATAATATCCCTTGACATCAAACTGAATATCGTCAACAACCAGCAAGGAATCTGCAGACTGCGCATGTACTATTCTGCCCCCAAGGAAAAGTATGAAGATGGAAATATATCGAACAAAAATATTCATATCATATATACTTAAAAAAGCCACGAAGACCGTAGCTTTGATTATTATTGTATTATTATTTTAAAATTATGCCCGTAAGCGATCCGCAGATCGGATTAACTTTTCATCTTTACGCACGCCTCCCATGGCTAACGCACAGAAAATAATCGAAATTGGCAATAAAAAGAATCCCACGCCGATATTTCCAGCACCCAAAAATTGGCTTACTGTAGCTAGATGGGTACTTGCAGATGAATATAACCATATTGCAAATAATATAATCGCCACAATCTCCACCCAGATTAGCAAAAGTTGAACTTTACGTTTTTTAAACTTAAATATCGTAAATATCGGGAGCCCTCCCAACAAAACGGTTGCTACAGTCTGAAGGATATACCCGAAGCCCCCTTCATGTACAGACTGGCCTGCAGCCACACCATACACGCCAGTTACTTTTACATTTTTTCCTAAACCCACTAAATCACTATAATTAACATAGGGAAATAGAAACAAGCCGAATATAACTAGTCCTGCTATCAGCAAATAAACAGTTTGGATACGTTGAATCATAGTTTAATTTTTGTATAGCAACAAACTTAGATAAATTGATCTTTATATGCAATATAATTGCTTGCGAAAAACAATCAACTTTATAACTCTTTAAGTAGAAAAACAATCAAATCTCCATTTTGTTGTAATTTTTTACCGGATACCAAAGGGCATCTTTATAGAAAGCTTTATCTTTGCGAAAAAAAACATGTTATATATTTACGGCGCAACTGCCCACGCAAAAACTGCAGTCGATGTAGCAGAAGACCTCGCGATTGAAATTGGTGGCCTTATCGACAAATCGCTGCTCATTGAAGATGTATTTGATTATGAGGTTCAACTTCATCATCAAGTTAAAGAAACGGAAGAAGATTTCTTTATTGCAGTCAAAAATCCGGGTCTTCGTCAACGGATTGTCTCGGAAAATGCTGGCTGGAACTACAAGACGCTCATACATCCGAAAGCGTTCGTATCAAAGAGAGCCGAAATTGGAGAAGGTACCATTATCCTTCCTGGCGCTTCTGTCGCTCCTGATGTACAGATAGGCGACCACTGCGTTATCTCGGGCTCTGCAGTTATCGAAAGTAATACCATTATTGAAGATTTCGTTAATATCGGACCAAATGTTTCAATTGGATCAAATGTTCTTGTAGGACGAGGTTCCGAAATTAAAGCAAATACACGTATTGAGGATGAAGAAACTATTCCTAAAGAGAGTATTATTGTTTAATTAAATTCCTGCGGAATGAAATTGCAAGTCGTATAGTTTCTTATAGTAACCATCAAAAGATAACAACTCTTGATGTGTTCCGATTTCTTTTATTTCGCCTTTATCCAACACAATAATCTTGTCCGCCTTCTGAATGGTGGACAAGCGGTGAGCAATAACAATTGATGTTCTACCCTTCATTAAATTGTCAATTGCATACTGGATTAGCTCTTCCGTTTCGGTATCTACCGAAGAGGTCGCTTCATCCAAGATAAGAATCCGGGGATCGTGCACCAGCGCCCGTATAAAAGAAATCAACTGTGCCTGTCCGGCAGACAAAGTCGCTCCCCGCTCTTTCACATCATAATCATAGCCCCCGGGCAGCCGCATAATAAAATTATGCGCTCCTACTTCCTTCGCGGCTGCGATGACCTGCTCCCTAGAAATCGTTGGATCACCGAGGGTAATATTGTTGAGAACACTATCTGAAAAAAGGAATACATCCTGCAATACCGTTGCTATTGTATTTCTCAAATAATCAAGGTCATAATCGCGGATATTACGGCCGTCCAACAGAATTTCACCTTTATTTATTTCATAAAACCGGCTCAGAATGTTGATCGTCGAAGACTTTCCGGCACCAGTAGCTCCCACTAAAGCCAAAGTCTCCCCTGGATTGACATTGAAATTCACATCCTTCAGCACCCAGTTTTCTTCATTATAGGCGAACCAAACTTGCTTAAACACAATTTCTCCGTTGATATGACGGGGTTTCAAGATTCCTAAATTTGGTGTCTTTTCGTCAGTGTCCAGGACTTCAAAGATGCGCTCAGCGCTCACCATCCCCATTTGAAGGGTATTAAACTTATCTATAAGCTCCCGAATGGGTCTAAAGATCATATTGATATACATGATAAAAGCGACCACGACACCTGGAGAGATCACATCCCCCATAATCTGCTTGGAACCGAACCAGACCAATAACCCCAGGGCAATGGCCATGATAATTTCCAATACGGGGAAAAAGATGGAGAAGTACCAATTCGTCCGGATATGTGCATTTCGATGTTGTGCATTAATCTCCTTAAACTTATCCATTTCTTGCCTTTCGCGCGCAAAATATTGGATAATACCGACTCCCGTAATGTGTTCTTGCAGAAAAGTGTTCAAGTTGGAAACCCATTTTCTAACATCAATAAAAGCAGATTTCATCGCCTCTTTAAACACATAAGTCGCTCCCACCATCAAAGGCATTGGAATCAAAACAATCAATGTCAGTTTCCAGTCGGAGTAAAACATGACAACTAGAATAACAATCAGCTGTAATAGATCACCAATAATTTGAATCAACCCTTCAGAAAAAATATTCGAAAGGGTTTCCAGATCAGAGATGGTACGTGTTATCAATTTCCCCAATGCCGTACGATCGAAATATTTCAACCTGAGTTGTACGATGTGATTAAATACCTGAATTCGGATATCGCGAATTACGGACTGCCCCAAGGTATTCGTCATTAGGGTATGATAATAACGGATCAAAGTCTGCAGGATGACCAGGGCCAACATCGCTATCAACATAAAAGATAATCCGCTTGTATCGAAGTTTAAGATATAGTTATCCAGTGTATGCTGAATTAGCATGGGCAAAGCGGGCGCCACAGCGGCTAACAATATCGTTAGAACGACCGATATCCAAAATGCGACATGATACGGCCGCATATAGCGACTCATGCGCTTTACCAAATTGATATCGTAGGTTTTACCAGTTATTTTATCTTGACTCACGTTAAATTCTATATGTATTAAATACTATAAATAAGGATATGCTACTTCTGTTAAATACAAGCCATGTGCCGGCACGGAAACGCCAGCTTTCCCTCGGTTCTTGCTATGAATTACCTCTTGCATAAACGAAATTGGCTTCCCTTTTATTCCGATTTCTAACGATGTGCCCACAATAGCACGCACCATATTACGCAAAAAACGATCTGCTGAAATGTGGAAAACCAATTGTTGCTCATTATGCCATACCCATTCTGCTCTACGAATATCGCAAATATTTGTAAACACCTGCGTATGAGACTTACTAAAGCATTCGAAATCTTGCTTACCCAATAAAAACTGTGCCGCTTCATTCATCTTTTCTACATCGGGGCGATCGCGCATAAAACATGAATAGGGATATAGGAAAGGATCTTTATGAAAATGAAGATGGTACTCATATGATCTTTGTGTCGCATCAAAGCGTGCATGCGCTTCAGGCTCCACTTCAATCAAGCGCTTTACTGCCACATCAAAAGGCAATAAGGCGTTAAGTGAATGAATAAATCGATCTGCTTTTTGCAAAATGCCCACAGGAACAACATCAAAATGTGCATACAATTGTTTCGCATGAACACCGGTATCTGTGCGGCCAGCACCAGTTGTTTCGATGGGTTCCCGCAATAGGATTTCAAGCGCATTATTCAGTACTTCTTGCACGGAAATTGCATTATTCTGAATCTGCCAACCATGATAAGCCTGCCCAAAATAGGCTATTTCTAAAAAAAAACGTCTTTTATCCATTATATGTAACAAAGGTACGTTTTTCCAAATGAGCATCATTTCTCAGTAGAACGAATTTGCTCATTTTACTCATTATTTAATTCTTACATGACAAAACTGTTTGTTTTGCACTTCCTTTTTACTCAAATCTGCCTGATGGGTAATTTGGTATTCAGCGGCACCAAAGCCACAGTAAACACCTACTATCTTCGCCATGCGACCACGGTAAGTCCACCGTGAGTCCACGTTGAGTCCACCTTTTAAAGTACATTCAATGCGGGAGCATCATGGTCGCAATATGGTTGCGCGCCAAACTTATCCCCTAGTTGTGCATAACACAAAGCTAAAAAGGCTATAGTAATTCGACTAAATTTTCAAACGCCATGCCCCTTGAGGCTTTCAGTAAAACCGTGCTGTTCATTACTGGCGTGTCACGGATGGCTTGTTTTGCTTCGGCAGTAGTTTCATAAAACTCTCCCCCCTCGTATCGATGCACAAAAAACTCTTTTCCAACAAAGATCTTGCGATCAGCTGGGATAGATCTTACGTTTTCGACAATTTTTTTATGCTCTTCAAAAGATTCTTCTCCCAATTCGAACATATCTCCCAATACAATTGCTTTCTTATCTGCATCAATAATACGGATATTATCTAGTGCAGCGGACATGCTCGTTGCATTTGCATTATAATAATCGCAGATCAGTGTATTGTGTGCAGTTTTCATCACCTGAGAACGATTGTTCGTTGGGGTGTACCCTTCAATCCCCCGATTGATGGCAGCAGCAGAAATGTCAAAATGCAACCCTACGGCAATAGCAGCTAGAAAATTTTCGGTGTTATAAGATCCTGTTAATTGGGTATTTACTATATAAGAGTCGGTCGTACCCTTCTTTTGCCATTCAATTTGCAACAGAGGATTTGCTTTAAGAAGCTTCCCTATGACCTGATTATTTTCCGAAAAACCATAAGTAACAATATCGGTAATTTGGCGGGCGGCAGCCATTTCCTTGAGATGTGGATTATCCGCCTGCAAAAATAATACACCCTGATGGTCCTGCAACCAGTCGTACAGTTCGCCTTTGGTTGTCTTTACACCTTCAAAAGATCCAAAACCCTCGAGATGTGCTTTACCAACGTTGGAAATCAAACCATGTGTCGGTTCGGCAATTCCACATAAAAAAGCAATTTCTTTTAAATGATTTGCTCCCATTTCTATGATTGCCAGTTCGATCGAATCGTCTATTGCTAATAAAGTTAACGGAACTCCAATGTGGTTATTTAAATTTCCTTTCGTTGCATATGCCTTGAACTTTTGTGAAACCACCGCATATAACAGCTCTTTGGTTGTTGTTTTTCCATTCGTACCAGTCACGCCAATAATGGGAATATGCAATTGATGCCGGTGATAATTCGCAAGCTGCTGCAATGTATTAAGAACATCATCAACAAGAATATACCTTTCATCTTTTTGGTAAATATCTTCGTCAATAACAACATATTTAGCGCCCATTTCAATCGCATTTTCTGCGAACGTATTGCCATTGAAATTAGCCCCTTTTAAAGCGAAAAAGATACTATCTTTTCCAATTTTACGTGTATCTGTTGTAATATTCGGATACTGTTTATAAATCTGATAGAGTGATTGGATATCCATGTTGAGCAATTTGTTGAACAAACTTAGAGAAATTGCTTTTTATATGCAATACAATTATCTTTCGTCTAAACAATTTAGCATCTAACACCTTTCCGCAAACGTGACCGATAACGTTTGCGCATTTATTTTGAGGGATTTTCTTTAACGAAGGCTTTAATATTGGTAATTTCATTGACCAATTAAACAATCTGGAATGCGAGCAACTATACTTTCTCTTTTTTTAATCCCTTTTTTTCTTTTTGCTGTGGACGTAAAGCGTTACGACTTTACTGTGGCGGCGGATGGTACTGGAGATTTCACCACGGTTCAAGACGCCATCAATGCTGTCCCTGATTTTCGAAAAAAGGAGACTAAAATATTTATTAAAAATGGAACCTATCGCGAAAAAATCATTGTGCCGGGCAGTAAGCAGTTTGTCACCTTGATTGGTGAAGATAAATTTCGAACGGTTATCAGTCACGATGATTACGCACAAAAGAAAAATCGTTTTGGCGAAGAAATGGGTACCTCTGGCTCTGCAACATTCTATTGTTATGGCGATGACTTTACAGCTTTAAACCTTTCTTTTGAGAACGTATCTGGCCCGGTGGGGCAGGCTGTTGCAGCCTGGATAGCAGGCGATCGCAACCTGTTTCTCCATTGTCGCTTCTTGGGTTTTCAAGACACCTTGTATACCTATGGGAAAGGTGCGAGGCAGTTTTATTTTCAATGCTATATCGAAGGAACGGTGGATTTTATCTTTGGCGCGTCCACAGCTTGGTTCGAGGACTGCGAACTACATTGCAAAAACAGCGGATATATTACCGCCGCCGCAACTCCAGAGCAAGCAGACTTTGGCTATATTTTTAACAACTGCAAGGTAACTGGAAATAAAGACACAAAGAGTTTCTACTTAGGTCGGCCTTGGCGGCCTTATGCCAAAGTAATCTTCATGAATTGTAACCTACCAAAATTTATAGAAAGCAAAGGGTGGCACAACTGGGGAAAGGAATCGAACGAAAAGACAGCCTATTTTGCAGAATATAACAGTAAAGGAGCAGGTTCCATGTCACAAAGTCGTGTCAAATGGAGTCATATCCTAACAGATAGAGAAGTAAAAAACATTACTATTCAGCATATTTTCAAGGATTGGACGCCAAATCTCTCATTCGATAGCCTAAGTGATGGCCGGTAACGATTGCATAAGTTTTTCATCCAAGTTACAAACAAAGAATGTACAATTGCTTTTGCAAATAACCATTTTTAAACCAAAATGTAAAAAAATGACTCCGTTTAAAAGGTACTATTCCCGTACATTACAATTCGCACTCGGTTTGTTTCTTATGCTTCCACAGATTGGCATGTCGCAAGAACCGGCTCGTCCAGTGATACAGCAGGTCGAATTTAAAAAAGACACTTTAAATATTAGTAATTATGGAGCCAAAGGAAATGGTCAATTTCTGAATACGGCGACTATTAACCAAACCATACGCACGTGTAGTGAACGTGGTGGGGGCGTGGTATTGATCCCTGCAGGGATTTGGCTCACAGGCCCTATTGAGATGCAGAGTAATGTAAATCTACACCTTAAACGAGATGCGGTCTTGCTATTTACCAAGGATTTTGATCAGTACAAACTTGTTGAATCAAATTGGGAAGGAGAGCCAGCATGGCGGAATCAAAACCCAATATCGGGTAAAAATCTAAGCAATATTGCTATTACAGGTGCTGGTATCATTGATGGAAGCGGCGATGCTTGGCGGATGGTAAAAAAAAGCAAACTCACAAGCTCTCAATGGAAAAACCTTGTAGCATCTGGCGGGACAGTCGATAGCGATGCCGCAATATGGTACCCCTCGGAAAGTTCTCTTAGAGGTTCAAAACAAAAGAAGGCGGGCGTAATCCGTCCGGGTACGACCGCCGAAGACTTCAAAGATGTTAAAGATTTTTTACGTCCCAATCTTTTGGTATTTACAAATTGTAAAAAAGTATTAATAGAAGGGGTTACAATCCAAAACTCCCCAGCCTGGAATATACATCCCCTTTTATGTGAAGACCTTACCTTACGTAAAGTATCTGTCCGCAACCCTTGGTATGGCCAAAATGGGGATGGTGTAGATGTTGAATCTTGTAAGAACGTCCTCATTGAAGATTGCACTTTCGATGTTGGTGATGACGGCATTTGTATTAAGTCCGGTCGCGATAAAGCGGGGCGAGAACGGGGTAAACCAACAGAAAATGTCATTATCCGCAACAGTGTTGTTTATCACGCTCATGGGGGCTTTGTGATTGGCAGTGAGATGAGTGGCGGGGCGCGCAATATATGGGTTGAAGACTGTTCATTTATTGGTACTGACATTGGACTTCGTTTCAAAACAACACGTGGAAGAGGTGGAATCGTTGAAAATATATTTATCAATAACATCAATATGGTTGATATCCCCGGTGAAGCGATCTTATTCGATATGTATTATGCTGCTGTAGATCCGGTACCGCTTGCTGGAGAAAAGAGACCGGCGATAAAATCAGTCAACATTCCAGTCACAGAAGAGACACCCCAATTCAAGAATTTCTATATCAAAAATATTGTAGCTAAGGGAGCTTCAAAAGGGATTTTCTTCCGAGGTCTTCCTGAAATGCACATTCAGAACATCTGGATTGAGCATGCAACACTGCAGGCAAATAAAGGAATTGAGATCATTGAAGCTTCGCAAATCAATCTTAAAAATATTGTATTAAAAACACAGCAAAGTAATCCACTCATTACTATTGAAAACAGCAGCGGCATACATTTGGACAATATCCAGGCACTGGATACTCCTGAGGTGTATGTCCAAGTATCTGGCGATACAAGTGACAATATACGACTAACAAAATCCAATACATCCTCGGCTAAAGTTGTCAGTCAATTTATTGCAGGAAGTACAGAAAAGTCCTTAACAATTAAAAATTAGGAACGTGATGAGAAAGTTATTTTTATTTTTTTTAGTCCTGCCGATACTTATTCCATTCGCAGGATTTGGACAACAGAAACCTCTTTCTGAACAAATGGCCAACACAGTACTTGAAAAACTTTATCCAGATTCTTTATTTAATAAGACGGACAAGTTTCCAAAATGGTCGTACGATATGGGGGTTATTTTTGAAGGCTTAACAGCGGTATGGCGCAATACAGGAAATGCAGATTATTTTAACTATATGCAATCCCGCATGGATGCTTACCTGAGTATACCTGATTCTATTAAAAATTATGATGTCGAAGACTTCAATATTGACAATGTCAAAAACGGCACAACCCTATTAATGCTATATAAAGTAACAGGCAAAGAAAAATATCTTCAGGCATGCCATCGGTTATATGCACAACTTCAAAAACATCCACGTACTCATGAGGGCGGTTTTTGGCATAAGAAGATTTATCCTTATCAGATGTGGTTAGACGGCCTTTACATGGCCCAGCCCTTCTATGCTGAATACGCTAGCCTTATGAATATTCCATCCGCTTTTGATGATATCGCAAACCAATTTGTCTACATGGAAAAAAATGCCCGTGATCCAAAAACTGGACTTCTGTATCATGGTTGGGACGAATCAAAGAAGGAACGCTGGTCCGATCCAAAAACAGGTCTATCACCACATTTTTGGGCCCGCGGTATGGGCTGGTATGTTATGGCTCTGGTAGACGTATTGGATTATTTTCCGGAAGATCACCCGCGCAGACAGGAACTGATCGCAATCTTAGATCGAACCCTATCAGCCGTTGTTAAATACCAGGACACCAAAACTGGTGTTTGGTACGATATTGTGGATTTGGGAACGAGAAAGGGAAATTATTTAGAGTCTTCAGCTTCCAGTATGTTCGTATTTGGATTAGCGAAATCATTACGTAAGGGGTATATTCGAACATCGTTTCAGAAGTATTTGGATCGGGGCTATCAAGGGATCGTAAAGGAATTTATTAGCGTTGCTGGAGATAACCGTGTAGACCTCAACAAAACGGTGCAGGTTTCTGGTTTAGGCGGAAAAAAATATCGCGACGGTAGTTTTGCATATTACATGAGTGAACCCGTTGTTACTAACGATCCAAAAGGTATTGGTGCCTTTATCCTTGCCGCATCAGAAGTTGAATTTGCGCAGGGAAAAAAAGGCAAAAAACAACATGTCGTCACACTGGATAATTATTTCAACAATGAGTATAAAAAGACGGCATCAGGTGAGCTTAAACCCTATCACTACCTTTGGGATGGTGATGACAACAACGGTTTTTCCTTATTGGGCAGGATATTTGAAAAAAATGGAGGGAAGTTAAATACTTTAAAGACAGCACCCACATTAAATAATCTCTTGAAATCCAATATTTACATTATTGTGGATCCTGACACAGAGAAAGAAACCGAACAGCCGCATTTTATGAACGAAACCCATGCACAGCAGATTGCTCAATGGGTGGACAGGGGGGGCGTACTTGTTCTTTTCTTAAATGATAGCGGTAACTGCGAGATTAAGAAATTCAATATGCTTGCGCAAAAGTTCGGCATTACATTCAATGAAGATAGCCGTAATCGCGTAAAAGGAAATGAATTTCAAACAGGCGCAATACCTATCCCGAAAGGTAATATCGTATTTCCAAATACATCCAAAATATATATCAAGGAGATTTCAACATTACAGGTAAAATCTCCCGCTCAGACATTGATTCAAGACCATGGTGACACGATCATTGCTACAGCAAAATATGGAAAAGGAACGGTATTTGCCATCGGAGATCCTTGGTTGTATAACGAGTATACAGATGGGCGAAAGTTACCGAAAGAATACGAAAATTTTACTGCGGCCAATGACTTAGTAAAGTGGTTATTTAAACAGGTCAATAACTAAGGACTATGAAAAAAATCGCTATTGTAAGTTTCATCGCGGCTTTCTTATTGTGTAGACCATGCGTTGCACAAGGCCTCGCTGCCAAAGATTCACTTGCAGAGAAGATGCTTGTATATCAGCTAACAAATGGTGCCTGGCCTAAGCAGTTGGCCGACAAAAGTGTCGTCGACTATAAGCTTCCACTTACAAAAGAGCTGCTGCAAAAGATCAAAAAGACGGATATTAATCATGCCACGCTTGACAATGGTGCGACAACCCGGGAAATAAATGGGTTAATAAATGCTTTTACGGAAACAAACAATGACATTTACCTGAAGGCTGCCGAAAAAGGCATTTCATATCTCCTATCAGCTCAATATGAAAACGGCGGGTTCCCACAGTATTATCCCAATAAATCGCTTTATAGAGCTGAGATTACCTATAACGATAATGCGATGATCAATGCATTGACGGTTCTATACCATGTGGCCAATAAGCGGCCTGGTTTTGACGCTGTTAATCCTACTTTTATATCCAAAGCTCAACATGCCGTAGCGAGGGGAATAGCTTGTATTCTAAAAACTCAGGTCATCCAAGAGGGAGAGCGGACTATATGGGCTGCTCAATACGATGAGCAAACATTAATACCTGCCCAAGCCCGAAAATTCGAGCCGCCTTCATTGAGTACCAGTGAATCGGTTGCTATCATCCGTTTTTTAATGCTGCAGCCTTTAACGCCCGAGATTAAACAGGCCATTGAACAGGCCATAAATTGGTTTCAACGAAATGATATCGAAGGTTACCGTTTTGATCACGTCAAAAATAAGTTGACAGGCAAGAGTGAACGTAAACTTATCGCTGATAGTTCGTCCACGATATGGGCCAGATTTTATCATCTAAAGGACAATCGCCCACTTTTTGGTGATCGAGACAATACGGTCAAATACCGTTTCGATGAAGTATCTGAAGAACGGAGAAATGGATATGCATGGTTTGGAAATTGGCCCGAAAAACTTATACAAAAAGATTATCCAAAGTGGAAAAAACAACATCACATTCAATAACTAAAAATAGCATCACATGTTACTAACGCAACATACTATACAAACGATTAATGCTGACCTGGTGCACAAGCCCACAGCAATTTCTTTCTCCTATCCGGAAAAGATACTACAGTTTGGTACGGGTGTACTGCTCAGGGGTCTACCTGACTATTTTGTTCATAAAGCCAATCAGCAGCACTTGTTCCAAGGAAGAGTGTTGGTTGTGAAGTCGACCGCATCCGCTGGTGCCGATGCCTTCGAACAGCAGAATAGTTTATACACATTATGTATCAAAGGTATAGAAGACGGGTTGGAAGTCGCTCATTATGAAATAAACAATGCTATTTCTCGTGTGCTATCTGCAAATCAGCATTGGGAAGAAATATTAAAAAGCGCAGAAAATCCAGATCTTGAAATTGTCTTTTCCAACACAACGGAGGTTGGTATTACCATGAGCGATGACAACGTCAATGCAATGCCACCGGCCTCTTTTCCAGGTAAACTTCTCGCCGTTCTGTACCGGAGATTTGTCTATTTTAATGGTGACACAAACAAGGGTTTAACTATAGTTCCTACCGAATTGATTACTGAAAACGGGAGTAAACTAAAATCTATCATCACTGCGCTAGCGAAACTTAACGAGTTACCCGATTCATTTATGGATTGGCTTGATACCGCCAACGATTTCTGCAACACCTTAGTTGACCGTATCGTTCCCGGAGCGCTCCCCTTAACAGCGTATAAAAAAACCTGCGAGCTATTAGGTTATGAGGATCAATTGATGATTATGGCAGAACCCTTTCGCTTGTGGGCAATCGAATCATTGTCTGAGCGTGTGAATCAACGTCTTTCTTTTGCTTTAGCAGACTCCAATGTATTATTGGTTCCGTCCATTGAAAAATACAAGGAAATCAAGCTTAGACTGCTTAATGGCACACATACGTTGAGTTGTGCTCTTGCCCTTCTTTCAGGCTTCAATACGGTAAAAGAAGCGATGAAAAATCATGCTTTCCATCAATATGTCAGTTCCTTAATGCGCGATGAAATCGGTCCCGCTATCGTAAGTGAAACTATTTCCGTTTCAGATATTAACGATTTTTCATCCAAAGTGATTGATCGCTTTGCTAATCCACATCTTGAACACAAATGGGAATCCATTGCTCTGAATTACAGTTCAAAAATGGCCATGCGGAATATCCCTTTATTAAAAAAATGGTATGCAAAGCATCATGAAGCACCGCAGCTTTTTGCGCTTGGTTTTGCGGCCTATCTTTATTTGCTAAAATCCGAGCAGAAAGATGATCATTATATCCGTGTAGTCAATGGGCATACCATTGAGCTTCAAGATGAGTTGGCGCCAAAAATATACGCCGCATGGGCGAATCAGGATCAGATTGTGCATACCCTACTTTCTGCAATAGACCTATGGGGTGAAGATTTAACGGAATTTTCACGTTTTGAAGAAACAGTCAAAGAAAAATTACAACTGATCGCTGAAAAAGGAGCTTTAAAAGCAATTGAGCTTTCGTTAGCCTTTGATAATAAGAAAGTATAACAAGTTACCACATGAAATACGCTCGCTTAAAAATCCGATATGCAAATCAAAACAACCGTGTATTTCAAAGTGAAAAAAAAAAAGAAGCTTTAATGAAAAATAAAGTATTAAAAATACACCCCAAAGACAACGTCTTAGTTGCCTTACAAGATCTTCAAAAGGGTGATACGATCTCGTTTGAGGGAAATCATTATATTTTGCAGGAGGATATTCCTGCCAAGCATAAATTTTTTATGCAAGACATGCACTTTGGTGATGAAATCTACATGTATGGTTTACTGGTAGGGAAAGCGCAATTTGATATCCCGCAAGGAAGTATCATGAATACGGACAATACAAAACATGCTGCGGAGCCCTATCATTTCAGACTATCAAATTATCATTGGGAAAAGCCCGATGTTTCCAAGTTTGAGGGTCGAACTTTCCAAGGCTACTTACGTTCAGATGGTCGTGTTGGAACTGCAAATTACTGGTTATTCATTCCGACTGTTTTTTGCGAAAATAGAAATCTTGATGTCATCAAAGAAGCACTGTATAATGAACTTGGGTATTCTGTGACTGGAAAATATAAAAACTTCACTCACCAGTTATTAACAGCCTACGAAAAAGGGGAAGAGTTATCTGTCGCCGCTCTGGAACGGCTAAATAGTACAACAGACCAAAGTGATCGCATTTTTAAAAACGTTGATGGTATAAAATTCCTAAACCATCAAGGTGGTTGTGGCGGAATACGCCAAGATGCAGCCATATTGAGCAAATTATTGGCTGCCTATGCTGATCATCCAAATGTGGCCGGCGTGACGATCTTAAGCTTGGGTTGTCAGAACCTTCAACTCAACGACCTTGTTAAGGATATCAAATTACGCAATCCTGCTTTCGATAAACCCCTCTTTGTATTTGAACAACAACAATCCAAAAGCGAAGAACTGCTCATTAAAGAAGCGATCTTGCAGACTTTTGTTGGACTGACGGAAATCAATAAATTCTCAAGACAGCCTGTTCCATTGAGTAAATTGACGCTAGGGGTAAAATGTGGCGGCAGTGACGGATTTAGTGGTATCTCTGCCAACCCTGCCGTTGGTTACACAGCCGACCTTCTAGTTGCGCTGGGCGGCAAAGTTCTCTTAGCTGAATTTCCGGAGTTATGCGGAGCAGAGCAGAATTTAATAGACCGCACTATCGACCCCAAAGCAGCGAATAAATTCATTGATCTGATGACGGCCTATAGCCATGCCGCCGAAGCCGTTGGCTCTGGATTTTATATGAACCCCTCTCCAGGAAATATTCGTGACGGTCTTATTACCGATGCAATCAAAAGCAATGGTGCAGCAAAAAAGGGCGGGACATCTCCCGTGGTTGATGTTCTGGACTATACAGAAGAGGCGACGAAGCCAGGTCTTAATCTAGTTTGCACTCCTGGTAATGATGTGGAAGCTACTACAGGAAAAGCTGCCGCAGGTGCAACACTTATTCTGTTTACCACAGGCTTGGGCACTCCTACTGGTAACCCAATATGCCCCGTCATCAAAGTGGCGACAAATAATGTCCTGGCAGCTAGAATGGCTGACATTATCGATATCAATACCGGTCCTATTATAGATGGAGATAAATCGATCCAAACGATGGGAGAAGACATATTAGAATATTGTATCAAGGCAGCCAGCGGGGAAGTAACTCCTAAAGCTGTGTTATTAAATCAGGATGACTTTATACCTTGGAAAAGAGGTGTAAGCTTATAAATCAGCATATAGAATGAAAACTTTTTTAGACGACAATTTTTTATTGAACACGAATACAGCAATTGAGCTGTATCACAATTATTCAAAACAGCTGCCCATCATTGATTACCATAATCACTTGATTCCGGAGCAGATTGCAAACGATGTTAAATTTGAAAATATCAGCCAGGTTTGGTTAAATGGTGATCATTATAAATGGCGTGCCATGCGCGCAAATGGGGTCAATGAGCGTTTTATCACTGGCGACGCATCAGATGAGGAAAAATTTGCGAAATGGGCAGAAACAGTGCCTTATACTTTGCGTAATCCACTCTATCATTGGACACATCTTGAATTACAGCGTTATTTTGGAATTACCGATATCTTATCGCCAAAAACCGCTTCTAAAATATATGCAGATACTGCATCCAAATTGAGCCAAGACAGCTATTCTGTACGTGGTCTGCTTAAAATGATGAACGTAGAGGTTGTCTGCACAACAGATGACCCGATCGATAGCCTAGCATTTCATCAACAGTTTGCAAAAGAACACGAATCGTTCAAGATGCTACCTGCATTTCGCCCCGACAAAGCAATGAACTCGGACGATATTATTGCTTTAAATCAATACATCGATAAACTTGAAGAGGTAAGTGACATGCAAATCAAGAGCCTAGGAACATACTTAGAAGCATTAAAATCAAGACATGATTTCTTTGCGGACCATGGATGTAAAGTATCGGATCACGGATTGGAACAAATCTACGCGGAAGACTATACCGAGACAGAAATCGTAGCAATCTTTGATAAAATTCGGACAAAAAAGGAAATTTCTATCTCAGAGAACTTGAAATTTAAATCTGCGATGCTGATTTATTTTGCCGAATGGGACCATGAAAAAGGATGGGTTCAGCAATACCATCTGGGCGCACTACGCAATAACAATGCGCGTATGCATCGTTTGATAGGCCCAGATACTGGATGGGATTCTATTGGAGATTTTAGTCAGGCACGTGCATTGTCAAAATTTTTGAATAAATTAGACAATCAAGATAAGCTAACCAAAACCATCTTGTACAATCTCAATCCTGCAGACAACGAACTTATTGCCACCATGATCGGTAATTTCAATGACGGTTCTATCAAAGGGAAGATTCAATTTGGCTCAGCTTGGTGGTTTTTGGACCAAAAAGATGGCATGACAAAACAACTCAATACGCTATCAAATATGGGGCTACTAAGCCGACTTGTGGGTATGCTGACCGATTCCAGAAGTTTCCTTTCATTCCCTAGGCATGAATATTTCAGGAGATTAGTCTGTGACATATTTGGGGAAGACATCGAAAAGGGAGAAATACCAAATGATATTCAATGGGTAGGGAAAATCATACAGGATATCAGCTATAATAATGCGAAAGAATATTTTGAATTTTAATGAACATGCAGGGTAAAGTTTTAAGCTTTGGGGAATTGCTGCTAAGAATCTGCCCCGATATCGAACAGGATTGGATCGAACAGCATCAGTTGCCGTTCTATGTGGGCGGTGCAGAATTGAATGTAGCCACAGCTTTGGCATTGTGGGATGTGCCATCAGCCTATCTTTCTGCTGTGCCCCAAAATGCCATCTGCGAGGGTATTGACAACTACCTAAAACGTAGAAATATCGACACATCAGCAATGCTATGGGGTGGAGAACGATTGGGCATCTACTATCTTCCCAAAGGGAAGGATTTAAAAAATGCAGGAGTAATTTATGATCGCGCAAACTCATCGTTTTCCAATCTCAAAGTAGGCAGTGTCAATTGGGACGAGGTATTTTTTGACGTCAAATGGTTTCATTTTTCTGCGATATGCCCTGCAATCAACCAAGATATTGCCGACCTCTGTTTAGAAGCTGTAACAAAAGCGCAAGAGAAGGGTATTTTTGTGTCACTAGACCTGAATTATCGCGCAAAGCTCTGGAAATACGGAAAATCTCCGAAAGAGATTATGCCTGCGATTGCCAAGTATTGCAATTTAATCATGGGAAATATCTGGGCAGCACATAAAATGCTTGGTACGCCACTAGATGAAAGGTTTCTAAACTCTTCTTCGGACTATTTAGAAGAAGATTTATTGGCGCAGGCGGATCGTACAAGCAGAGAAATCATTGCTACCAATCCGATATGTCAATACGTAGCCAATACGTTTCGTTTTGACCATAACAATAAAGGAATAAAGTATTATACAACACTGTTTGACAAAGACAGCCTCATTAAATCAACAACATATATTGCGGACGAGATTTTGGATAAAGTAGGCAGCGGCGACTGCTTTATGGCAGGCCTGATTTATGGGCTATACTCCAATCTATCTCCAAAAGCGACATTAGAGTTTGCAACGCTTGCCGCATTTGATAAACTATTTATTGCAAGCGATGCAACAACAAGTTCTGTAGACGATATAAAAAATAGAATGACAGCATGAATTTAAAAAAGATCGTATTAGACAAAATCATCGAACAGGGGATGCTTCCCTTGTTCTTCCATCACGATAAAGCAGAAAGCATCGCGATTCTACGCACATTATATCAAGCTGGTATACGTGTTTTTGAATTTACAAATCGAGGTCCCGAAGCTTTGGCAGTTTTCGAGCGATTAGTTGCCACAAGAGACCTGGAGATGCCGGATCTTTATTTAGGTATTGGGACGATTAAATCCGTTAACGAAGCACAACAATTTCTACAAATTGGTGCGGATTTTATCGTTTCACCACTGGTCAACCCGCTGGTTGGATCGCTAGTGCACGAACAGCGTAAGCTATGGATTCCCGGATGTATGACACCGACAGAAATCTATACGGCTCAAGAACAAGACGCGGCACTTATCAAATTGTTTCCTGCAAATATCTTGGGGCCAGCATTCATGTCATCAATCCGGGACCTATTTAAAGGTCAGAAATTTATGCCGACCGGGGGTGTAGAAATCGAAATGGATAACTTAAAGGCATGGTTCAAATCAGGCGTATGTGCTGTGGGCATGGGGAGCAAGTTAATTGACCCTAAAGACACAAGTAATTTAGTCGAAAACACACAAAAAGCGCTTGAATTCGTTGCAGAAGCAAGACAATAAAAACTCTGGTGTTACCCTTAAAAAGCGGGCGTACTAAGCGCGTATACTGGCAGGGGCAAACAGACACGTACATTAAAAATAAACTATTAAACCCATTATGATTAACACGGAGAAAAAGGGTAATTACCGTTGGGTAATATGCTCGCTACTATTTTTTGCCACTACCATCAACTACCTGGATCGCCAGGTACTTTCCTTAACGTGGAAGGATTTTATCAGTCCTGAATTTCATTGGACAAACACCGACTATGGCAATATTACCGCATTATTTTCGATTTTTTATGCAGTCAGTATGCTTTTTGCAGGTCGATTTGTAGATTGGATGGATACAAAAAAGGGATTTTTATGGGCAATCGGGATCTGGTCCATTGGCGCGATATTACATGCATTTTGTGGTATCGCTACTTCAGGCATCGTGGCTGGAGAATGGTTTGTTGGTTTTGAAGGGGCAAAAGAAGCAATATCGCATGTGAACAACGTGGGTTTGGTATTGAGCGTCAGTGTCAATCTATTTATCTTTGCACGGTTTGTTCTTGCTGTGGGTGAAGCGGGTAACTTTCCGGCGGCGATTAAAGCTACGGCAGAGTATTTTCCTAAAAAAGATCGGGCTCTATCTACCAGTATTTTCAATTCAGGAGCAACCATTGGGGCATTAGCGGCTCCATTGACCATCCCAGTTATCGCAGCGCATTGGGGCTGGGAAATGTCCTTTATCATCATTGGTGCATTGGGGTTTGTATGGATGGGTTTTTGGATCTTTCTGTATAAAAAACCACATGAAAACCCGAAAGTAAACGCTGCCGAACTGGCTTACATCCACCAGGATGATCATGAACATGCGCCGGAGCAAACTGGTCTAACAAAGCAACCCCGAACGACGATAGCTGAATGTCTAAAATATAAGCAAACCTGGGCTTTTGTTTTTGGTAAATTTATGACGGATGGTGTATGGTGGTTCTTCTTATTTTGGATGCCAGCCTATCTTTCGGCAGTATACGACATCAAATCATCAGATACTGAAGGTCAGCTGGCCATTTTTGTGCTTTATGCCATCACCATGTTATCCATTTATGGGGGCTGGTTACCCACCTATTTTGTTGACAAAAAAGGAATGAATGCATACGAAGGGCGTATGAAAGCGATGTTATTGTTTGCTTTTGTCCCATTAGTTGTACTTTTTGCTCAACCTCTGGGTCACATATCTTATTGGATACCTGTCATTCTAATCGGTTTTGCAGGAGCAGCACACCAATCGTGGTCTGCCAACATTTTTTCAACCATAGGAGATTCTTTTCCCAAACGTGCTATTGCTACCGTTACAGGGATTGGAGGCCTTGCTGGTGGCATAGGCGCATTTATAATTAACAAAACATCAGGCTGGCTATTCGATTATGCAAATGAAACGCAGCTCATTTTTATGGGTTTTAAAGGGGAGGAAGCAGGATACTTTATTATCTTTTCTTTTTGCGCCATAGCGTATCTAATTGCATGGGTTGTAATGAAAACACTAGTACCTAAACTAATTTTAATAAAAAATTAACATATATTGCGAAATTTATATTATATTAGCAATATCTTTATAAATATCAATCTAAACCATTTTTAAAAACAATGAGCTTAAACTTAGAAGGTATCTTCTACGAGGAGAATAACATTCCCGCAGAATTTACGCTAGACGAACAGGTCGATCAAAGAGAGTTCCTTTCCAATGGAGAAATGATTTCTTGGACGGGTCAGGTAAACGAGGTTTTTTCACCAATCTGTGTAAAGACTAAGGATGGCTTGAAACGTAAGCGCATCGGTAGTTTTCCTGTTTGTACAGAAAAAGAGTCCATGGAAGCCTTGGAAGCTGCTGTTAAAGCATACGACAACGGCCGTGGAGAATGGCCGACAATGAGCGTTGCCGATCGTATTACCTGTGTTGAAAATTTCACACAAAAGATGATTGCCAAGAAAGACATTGTTGTCAAGCTCATTATGTGGGAAATTGGCAAATCCTATGCAGACTCCGTAAAAGAGTTTGATCGTACTGTAGAATATATTTACGCAACGATCGACGCATTGAAAGATATAGACCGCGACTCTTCCCGTTTCCAAATCGAACAAGGTATCGTTGCGCAAATCAGGAGATCTCCTTTAGGAGTAGTACTCTGTATGGGCCCATTCAATTATCCGTTGAATGAGACCTTTACCACATTGATCCCAGCATTAATCATGGGAAACACCATGTTATTCAAACCACCTAAGCATGGTACGTTATTACATTATCCTCTATTAGAGGCTTTCAGAACAAGCTTCCCGAAAGGCGTTGTCAATACAATCTATGGCCGTGGAAATAAGATTGTTCCTAGTTTAATGCAATCTGGAAAGATCAACGTATTGACTTTGATCGGTTCAAGCCGTGTTGCTGATGAACTTAAAAAATTGCACCCAAAAGTTAACCGTCTTCGCGCTATCCTTGGACTGGATGCTAAAAATGCAGCTATCATTACGAAAGATGCGGATTTGAATTTAGCGGTTTCGGAAACCGTTCTAGGCTCTCTTTCTTTCAATGGTCAACGCTGTACAGCACTTAAGATTATCTACGTACACCGGAGCCTAGCACAAGAGTTTTTAAAACGCCTTTCGGCAGAAGTGGCAAAATTAAAATATGGGATGCCTTGGGAAAAGGGTGTGTCGCTTACCCCTCTTCCAGAAGTCAATAAACCTGCTTATTTAACGGAATGCATCGAAGATGCAAAAGCCTACGGCGCAAAAGTTATTAATGAGCACGGAGGGCAGGTTGCAGAATCATTCTTCTACCCGGCAATTGTATACCCTGTTAACTCACAGATGAAACTTTACAGAGAAGAACAATTTGGGCCAGTGATCCCTGTTGTTCCTTTTGATGACCTCGAAGAACCTATTGAATATTTAATTGGTTCCTCTCACGGCCAGCAGGTGAGTATTTTCAGTAACAATGCTGCTGTTGTATCTTCATTGATTGATCCATTAGTCAATCAAGTAAGCCGTGTTAACATCAACTGCCAATGTCAGCGTGGTCCAGATACTTTTCCTTTCACCGGTAGAAAAGATAGTGCTGAAGGAACATTATCGGTAGTCGACGCATTGCGTTCGTTCTCTATTCGTTCGCTAGTGGCAACAAAGTTTACTGAGGAAAACAAAAAGTTGCTGAACGATATTGTTAGCGAAAATGAATCCAATTTCTTAAGTACGAAATACATTTTCTAGTCTCTTAAGACATCGTTGAAAAAGCGACATCGATCTGACTGGCATTTGTCAGCTATTGATGTCGCTTTTTTTTATGAAAATCCTCCCCCTATTTATCCAATTGATTGGCGTCTACTTTTTTTCTGATCATGTAACACCCTTAGGTTACTTCAGAATCAACTTTTTTTGGATAGGCAGTGCTAATTCTCGAATTCCGTCGACCACAAGCTTCGCCACTTCGTCTGCTCCAAAAGTGTTTAGATGCGTATCATCTTTCTTACCGTGGGGGTAATTTCTATCGCCGCTATTTACATATAAAAACAATTGCCGGCTCCCTTCCTCTCCATATTGCGTTAAAAGTTCCGTTGTTTTACTTTCCATGTCAATCCATGCGGTGTGCGTATGATCGGCTACCTTACGTACAATGGCAGGATATTGTCCATGGGTATTCATGAGCGTGCCATTTTCAAACTTACGTCTTGCGATTGGTGTTAATAGAATTGGGACACCTCCTTTCTCGCGCGTTTGATCAATATAAAAAATAAGATTTTGTTCGAACTCATCCAGCGATGTTCCCACGTTAGGCTTATCGATCTTTTCGTCATTATGCCCAAACTGGATGAATACATAATCTCCGCTTCGGAGATGCTCAAAAATAGGTTTCCAATGATTCACAAAGCTTCCATCTTTGCTCACATCCCGTTTAAAGGATTTTGTACTACGCCCATTTAAAGCTCGGTTATCGACTTTAACCTGTTGATTGAACAGCTTTGCAAAGGCCATTCCCCATCCAGTTTCAGGAAAGGTACTATTGTCTTTGTTGGCAGCCGTAGAATCGCCAATGATATAGATTGTAACTGGTTTTTCGCGCTGGAAAGCAAATAGAAAAATGAGAATAAGCCCTCCAGAAATTAGTAAAAATTGTTTTTTCATTACATCGGTCAAAAAAACACTCGCCTTCTTATTATCGAAGGCGAGTCGTCCTAAATTTTACTCAAATCCTTTATTTTACCCACCTCGGGTCGCCAATACCATTCTCTTTTAAGGTCTGGTTTGTTACTGTGAAATCTCCCTTGGCAGCGTCCTTAAATCCAGGGTCCAAAAGTGTATAGCCGTTGGCTACTGCATCGTTTTTCACTCCAGAAGCAGAACTGTTGTAGAAGTTTACCGCATCAAAGTAATTATTGCTTTTGCGCTCGACCAGATTAGTAGCAGACTGATTAGCAGTCATTGCCAGCGACTTCACCATTAAATTTTTGGAGAATGTAATTTCATTCTTTGCTAAACGGACATATAGAAAGCGTTTAGAAGCATCTTGTATGACGTTATAAAAAGTATTATTGTTTACTTTAATGATACTCGTAATAGCCGGGTAAGCTGTAGATCCACCTGCATCCATGCGAATAAAATCACGCCCTGACAAAAGAGCATTAGAAACGGTATTATTTGTAAATTCAAGCGTTTTGGTAATCGCGTTTCTAAAATCAATGAAATCATTTCCATTACCAACAATATTATCAAAAATAGTATTATTTATGCTTACGCTCTCAATCACAGCATTGACGCTACCAGAAATGATTCCTTTCGGATAATTTATCAATTTACTATCTTCTAGGCGGATACTTCCGAATGCACCTGTCTGCAAGTTAATGAAAGAATTTCCCCCCGCCTTATTTTCTCCATCAAGTATCAGATCTTTTAATGCCAATGAAGCGCCCTTATCCAAATTAAAATAAGCAGATTTTACCATTGGACGATCGGTGGGTTTTGCCCCTTTGATGGATATCGCCTTGTCGATTAGTACATCCGCCGCTAACGAATAGACCCCCGGCATTAGAGCGAGCACATCCCCCGCTTTGGCTGTACCGATCACAGCCGCTAAATTATCTGTAGGCTGCACAACAACTGCATCACCCAAGTCAAGCAATGTCATAAATGTGACGGACCCGCGGATTTTGTTTCCTTTCAACAATGTCGCTGTATAGCTTGTTTCTGCGGTTAGCCCTGTGACTGTTGCCTCCCCTGCTGCAATCTCTTGCGGAGTGACGGTATGGATGATATTCCCGGGATTAACACTTATTGTCGTAGCCTCTTCCCCTGGGGTCCAATTAAGACGAACCGAAGTTGCCTGTATACCCTCTGGGCTGACAGCTTTCATAATCTGTTCTTCGTTTGTCTTAAAAGTAATGGTACTCCATTTGGATTCTGCAATCTTCGGTCCGATAGCCTTGATGCGGACAGAATAATTTGTTGCCCCATCCAGCCCAACAATAGTATAGGGAATCTGGTCATTGGTAATCCCTTCAATTTTTTTGTGCGGGCTACCTTCAAAATTGAGTTCACCATTCGCAAATAGTTCTAACGTATAACTCTCGGCTGCTGAATTCTTCTTCCAGGTTAATCGGACTCCTGTTTGATTGACTATTTGGGCACTCATTCCAGTAGGAGAAAAATAACGGTCTGTCGTTAGTTCCGTTAATTCTTTTACACGATCATCGGAACAACTTATATCTGTCGCTATAAGTCCAAGACCGAGATATAGCAATATATTGATTCTTTTCATGCGTCTGATTGTCTTTCTATTGAAAACTAAAACCATTATTTGTCAACTTACCGTTGCTGTTATCCAGAAAATATTGCCAAATAGGCCAGAATTGCTGTGTATTGGGATCACGTAGATACAAAGCATCCCAAAAGGTTGCTAGGTCGCTACTTGCAACCATTGTCCATTTTTTCGATGAAGGGTATCCTGCTGCGGCACCCGCTGCATCTGTATCGCCATAGTTTAAGCCATATATTTCCACTTTTTCACCATCAGCGGCTGTCTTGTAGTAAATATTGGCTGGCAATGTCGCATATTTACCCTGCCTATTTTCCAGCTGCTGTAGTTTTTGTTTAGCTTCAGCCAATTTGTCCCCCAGCAGATTCCATCGAATCAAATCCCCTTTACGCAACATTTCTCCCGTAAATTCCAGTGCACGTTCATGGACAATTGCATTAAAGAAAACATCCTTATCTGCTGTAATTTCCTGCATGTAAGCTGTAACTTTCTCTGGATTGTTTGGATATGCTCGATCACGGATCATTTTAAAGTAAGGGGCTGCAGCACTCGGACCATCCAATTCATTAATAGATTCTGCAGCCATAAGAAGTACATCCGCATACCTCATATACATCCAATTTAATCCATCATCATTTGTAGAAGTAACAAATCTGGACATCCACTCATAGCGGTACTTTCCAAAATACCATTTCCCCAGATTTGTTGGCACCTGTACCCCGCTCGTCCATTCATAGGGAACACAACTCACATCCCGGCGCACATCTTCTTTCTCATACTCATAGAACATGATTGGATTAGGTCCATTTGTCCCACCTTTATTTTGTCCGGTATACTTATCTGTTGTGGTATGCTTAACGCCAAGGTCAAATATCACGCGGCCACGGCCTTCACTAAACGGAATTTCCCATAACGATTCTAATCCGGCCTGACCTTTTTCTTGACATAATGTTTTAAAAACTTCTTCAAATCCCAGAAGTTTTGCAGTGCCACTAGTAATAATATCCAAGCATTCTTGTTTTGCTATCGCATACATCTTTTTTGAATCCAGTTCTGGATCATTACTTTTTCGAATTCCATCTGCACGTTGCGAATAACCTCCGGCGGCCAAAGCCAAACGAGCACGCAGCCCCTTAGCGAACGCTTTGTTGACATGTTCAACATTGGCCGTTTTAGCACTTTGATTTGGCCAAGGCAAATATTTTTGTGCTTCCTCTAAATCGGCAAGTAATTGCTTGTAAATTACGTCACGGTCACTACGTTCGATATAGATGGTTGCTGTACTAAGCGGTTCAAAACGGGCTGGTACATCTCCCCAAGCCTTGATGAGATCATTGTACACAACAGCTCTTAAAGTTAGTATCTCCCCTAGAATGTAGGCCATTTCTGGACGTTGTTCTATGTCGCCATACTTACGTAACCCTCTAATCGCCAAGTTCGCTCGTTCTATTCCTTCATAGAACTTCGCCCAGGCATTATTATCTGTATTCATCTGGGTGTTATTCACGTTTGTGTTATAGTTTGACAATCGTGACTTTTCATCGCCAGTATTCTTCAAGCTATTATTGACTTCTGTGTCTGTATTGACGCCATAAAATACGAGGTACCTCCCCCGGTAGGAGTTTGTTTCACCAAAAGATTGAATAATTCCTGCAACTGCCCCCTCCGCAAGATCTTGATTAGAAAATATAACGGATTCATCCAATGCAGATTTAGACGGTGCTTCCAATATTTTATTACAAGAAGATATAGATCCTGCAAAAATTAAAGCTATTGTTATATGCAAAAGTGTTTTTTTCATAAGACTAGAAGTTTAAATTAAGACCTGCTACGAAAGTTCTGCTTTTTGGATAAGCTGAATAATCCACTCCCGGAGTAAGGTTTGTTCTCCTTCGTGTAGAGACTTCAGGATCAAAACCACTATAATTTGTCCAAACGGCAAGATTATATCCAGACACATATACTCTGAAGTTCCGGATTTTTAACTTTTCTGTAAATGCCTTAGGGAGTGTATAACCAATTGTAACAGTTCCTAAGCGCAAAAATGAACCATCCTCCACAGCCCAGTCGCTGAATATAAATTTATTGGTAAGGGGAGACCAAAGACTTGTATTTTTATTCATATCGTACAATTGGTTAGGATCGTTACTGATTGTTCCATCGGGCAGCAAATTGGTCCAGCGTTGTCCTTCTTCCATCACAGTAAGCATGTTTCGGTTATTATACTTGCTTGTGGATGTGTATTCAATCTTATTTGCATTGTAAATATCATTTCCATAGCTCCAGTTAAATAATGCCGTCATATCAAAGTTATAGACACGCGTATTGATTGAGAAGCCTCCTGTATGCAAAGGGTTTGCATCGCCAATAATGGTTTGATCGCTCGCATTTATCTTGTTATCTTCACCGGCTAAATTTTTCAATTTCATTGTCCCCGGTCTTATGGTTCCAACGACAGCAGAGGCATCTGCGACGCCATCCCTCAAAATCCATTTTTTTGATGCTGCGTCATAGCCTGTAAAATCTGAAACTTCATAGCGCCCATCACTCATGTAACCATACATTTTTCCAACTCGTCCACCAGTCTCCACAATGTAATCCGTTCCAATTTCTGTTGAAGCCCAGCCCGAAGCCATTGGAATCGAAGTCAAGGTCCCCAAAGAATTAACTTTCGTTTGATTGAAACTAATATTACCGCTAAAATTAAGATCAAAGTTTTTCTTATTTATTGCGGACCAGTTTAGCGTAAGCTCAATACCTTTATTTTGGGTCTCTCCCAAGTTGCGGTATTGATCATCATAGCCTGATCCGGCAATTGGGAAAAGGATCAAAAGATCTTTCGTTTTGTTTTTATAGACATCAATCGTTCCCGATAGCTTCTTCTTGAACAGGGTAAAGTCCAGCCCTATATTCCTTGAAATGGTCGTTTCCCATTTTAAATCTGGATTAGACATTGTTTTTGACGTAGCCCAATAATTTTTATACCCGTTAACCCATTCTGTATTCTTAACCGAGAATATGGGATAGATCTGCTCTAATGGAATATTATTATTTCCGGATGTACCCAAACTTGCCCTTAGCTTCAGGTCATCCAGCCAAGATTGCGTATTGTTCATAAATGGTTCTGATGAAATCCGCCAAGCTGCTGCCATGGATGGGAAATATCCCCAATAATTATTTGCAGAAAACTTCGACGAACCATCTGCCCGAAAAGTTGCATTAAATAAATACTTCGAATCTAGATCATAATTTACCCGGCCAAAAAATGACAGTAATTTTTCTTCAGCAAACATATAATTGTTTATCGTACTGGAGGCGCCTTGTGGTGTTAATCTGCGGGTATCATCCAATTTAAAGCTTTTCGGAAAACCGTGTGTTGTATTCGTATTTAATGTTTTTTGTGTAAACAGATATTCCTGACCAACCAACACACTTAAACTATGTCCTTTAGGGAGAAAATCTTGAAAGTTATAGTTCAGTGTATTTGTTGAACGTATTCCTTGGGTAGAAGTATTCAATGAGATAAGAGCAGGCTTGTTTTGTTCTAACGCAGCGGGAACATTCCGTACATAATAAGTGGTTGTTGCGTAGAATCGATCGTTATAATTGCGGTAATCATCAAAGCCAAATTCTGTCCTAAACCGCAAGTTTTTAACAATATCCCAGCTAAATGCAGCATTTAGGTTATATGTTCGTCTTCGCTGCAACTGATCATTATCGACCAAGGATTCTAGTGGATTATATAAATTAAATTCATCATCGGTTTCGTCACTATTTGTCAAACCTCCCACCGGAAAGGGAGGATAAATCATTGCGAATTTTAATCGGGAGTCTGCTGATGAGGCTTCATTCTGTTCATTCATGCCTCCACCTGAAATGCGAACGTCAGAAAATCGTGCTCCTAGATCTATTGAAGTGCTTTTTGATGGTTTATGGTTGAGTTTAAAATTAATATTTTGTCTCCGAAAGCCTGACATTTCCATAATTGCCTTATCTTTTACAAACGAATGTGAAATAGAATATTTCGTTTTATCAGTCCCTCCGGAGAGGTTGAAATTCTGATTGAAAGTATTTCCTGTCCTTCCGAATACAAGTTCCTGCCAATCGTTTGGTTTTACGTCTTTATAGAGATCTATATCCTGAAAGTTACCGAAGTATTTGACATAGGTATCCAGATTATTTTCCAATAAGGCCTGCTCGTATTGCCATGTTACATAATCGTATGGAGACAATATATCAAGCTTTTTTGCCAAATTTCGAATTCCCCCAAACGCACTATAACTAATTGATGTTTTCCCAGATTTGGCACTTTTAGTAGTTACTATGACAACCCCATTTGCACCTCGGGAGCCGTATATAGCTGCAGAAGATGCATCTTTTAATACATCAATCGATTCAATATCAGCAGGTGCGATATCTGATATCGAAGACATGGGAAATCCATCCACGATATATAAAGGTGCGTTATCTCCCGTAACGGAGCCACCGCCACGCACACGAACCTTCATCTCGGCATCAGGGGAGCCTTCTGTTGAAGAAATTTGTATACCCGCCATTCTCCCTGCAATCGCTTCAAGAGCAGAAGATACTGGAGCTTTGGAGATAGTTTCTGCACCTACGGAAGTTACAGCCCCTGTCAGATCTTTTTTCTTAACGGTTCCATATCCGATATTAACGGTTACTTCCTCGAGCGTATTAGACTTTTCTTCTAGAACAATACTTAGCATGTTCTGATTCGTAGGAATTGCAACTTTTTTAGTCTGAAATCCGACATAGGTAAATTGAAGTTCGTGATTGTTACCAGGTATCTCGATACTGAACTTCCCTCGCTGGTCGGTCACAGCAACAACTTTTGTCCCAGGCACGGTCACACTAACACCCACCAATGCTTTTTGATCCGTACCAACGACTGTTCCTTGGACTTTTCGGGTTTGAGCGTGTGCATTCAATTTGAATAACGAAGCACAGATAGCAGTAGAGATTACTAAGGCTTTACTCATATTTTTAGGGTTTAAAATTTTAATGATTAAATTGCTGTTGCAGGAACTGCATCAAAATTTAATTGGTTATCATACAATCAAGTTTACAAAGTATATTTCACTTGTTCATGCAAGTATCATTAAAAAGTTATGCAAACGTTGCCGGCAACGTTTGCATATCCTGATAAATTAGGTTTTGTAATTTTTTTTGATTAATATTATAGTTTATTTTGCCGATTATGAGATTCGAAAACTATACAATTAAAGATATCGCTAAGGCGCTTAATTTATCCACTTCCACGATCTCGAGAGCCCTAAGAGATAGTTATGAAATAAGCCCCGAAACAAAAAAGATTGTATTGGAATATGCCGAAAAAATAAACTATCGTGCCAACCCGATTGCTAGAAGTTTGAAAGAGCGTCGTAGTCATTCAATCGGTGTTATTGTTAGCGAAATAGCCAATAATTTTTTCTCACAGGTCATCAACGGTGTAGAATCTGTTGCTTATGACAAGAACTTTCAAATTATAATATCACAAACGCATGAATCGTCTGTACGTGAACGACTAAATGTTGAATATTTAACTTCCAGATCCATTGACGGACTATTGATTGCATTATCTTCGGAAACCGAAGATATATCCTATTTGCAGCAGCTGAAGGAGCGGGGATTTCCAATTGTCTTTTTTGATCGCGTGCCGCAGCAGTTTGACACTTACAAAGTCGTTGTAAACAATCAACAAGGAGCCTATGATGCGACGCAACACCTTATAAAACTTGGAAAGAAAAAAATTGCACACCTGACAAACTCCAAATCATTATCTATAACGAAGGATCGATTAATTGGCTATAAAAAGGCGCTAATGGCGAATCATATGGATTTCGATCCAAATTTGGTCAAGTATTGCCAACATGGCGGACTACACGCAGAAGAAATTGAGAAAGCTGTTGAGGAACTTATCCGCATTGGTTTTGATGCTATTTTCATTTCGGGCGACAAATTAACCACAGGATATCTTCATGTAATAAAAAAAAGGCCTTTAGCAATACAACAAGATATCGCTATTGCTGGATTTACAAACTCAAATGTTGTCGACTTATTTTCTTCCAAAGTAACAGCAATTAGACAGCCTGCTTTCGAAATGGGGAAAATCGCGACAGAATTGCTTATTAAGTTGATAGAAACCAAATATCCAATCGCTGAATTTGAAACACGTGTATTACCTACTGAATTGATCAACAACGATTAAATCAATGGGGCGCTGAACTTACATCAAACAAAAAAACCGTAAGAAATGATATTCTTACGGTTGGATAATAAGACATTGTTGTCCTATTGCGCCCTTTCCTTCTCTTCGTTACTTGTATCTTTCTTACGGTAGTTATTTTTTAAATTTCCAAATTTATAGGAATAGGTCAGTCGCAGCACACGCCGGTCTTGGTATTGCCTAATACTGGAGTCAAAATCTCCAAAATTAGTTTTCAGATTCTGATTGCCTGTATTAAACACATCGGTCACAGCGAACTTTAATGAACTTCGTTGATCTTTAAATGTTTTTGTCGCTCCAACTTCCATATCCCAACGGCCCTCCATGTCGTAGACATTATATTTGAAAGGAGAGAAATACCTTAAGTTGACATTCGCCGACAGACTTTTTGTTAGCTTAAGATTGTGCATGGATGTAGCTTGCAAAAGAAAAGATTTTCTTTTTAGTGGACGACCGCCCACCATACCATCAAAGTTAAAATAGATACCTGTAACATTGTTATTCATGCTCCAAATAGTGGATACTGTAACCGGAATGTTGAGATTCAGATAAGCCGTTAAATTTTTACCTAAATTTTCACGTATAACCCAAGTTTGTTTCAGTACCGAATCTTGTCCCATGCTTTCTACAATAGCATCCCTTACATCGTTAATACCCAATGTCACATTATAACGCTGCATCAACGTATAATTGAAGGTAAATTCATTGGAATATTGCGGATTTAGATACGGATTACCACGCTCAAAGGTTAGTTTATCAATGAAATAATCAAAAGGATTAAGCTGACGGTAATTCGGTCGGGTGATTTTCCTTGCATAACCCAAGGAAAAAATGTGGTTTGCATGGAGGGTATACGTTAGGTTTGCATTCGGAAAAAGCTTAAAGTAATTCCGTTTCACCTGCTTATTTAATGTTAATGAATTTCCGTCGGAAAACGTATATTCCCCTCTTGCTCCTACCTTCATTCCCCATTTTCCAATCGTATTGTTATAGTCTATGTATGCCGCGGCAATCTGCTCTTTATACACAAAATGATTTGTACGCTTTTCATTGTTAATCCAAGAATTATTCAAAAAATCTTCAAAAGTTAAATCGTTATCCGACATAACATTGGAGTATTTAGCTCCCATTTCAATCTTGGAGACCTTAGATAGTGGTTGTTCATAATCCAGTTTGGCGACATAAATATCAATTCCGATGGGCATTCTACTTCGTTGGATCTCTTCAGGCGTAATTGCGTCCATCTGACCATCAAAATATTGATTATTGTAACTAACACGTTTACTGCTATTGAATTTACTCCAATCCAGGTCGAGCGTGAGTTTTCGTCCATTAGAATCAATTCGAAACTCGTTGTTCAAATTAGCAGAGTAACGATCAAATAATTCTTTGAATGCAGACGTGGAAATCAAAAGGGAATCCAATGTTGTAAAAGATTTTCCCACATTGGTCTTACTATCGTTATCATTGTATTCGACATTATTTGATCCATTAAACTGTACCGTGACTGTGTTTCTAGCTGATGTCTTTTGCTCTATCCCAAAACGATAAGAATGGTTTCTTTCCTTTTCGTGTAATAGCGACCGTTGATTGAAATAAGTCTTTATTCCTTCATTCTGTATGATACGGTCGAGCAGAAGCTTCCGGTAGCTTTTTTCATCGGAATAGGCATACGATCCGAATAGGGTTGTATTGTTCTTTTTATAGTTTAACGACAAAGAGCTATTCCCTCTGAATTTTTCTCCCCTCCCTGCCGTCATGTTAAAGGTGCCGTTAAACCCTTCCATCCGATTTTTTTTTAGAACGATATTTATAGTTCCTACTGCCCCCTCAGCATCATCCTTAGCTGCGCGAGCGGTTATGACTTCGACTGACTTAATCTGATTGCCGTCTGTACTTTTCAAAAAATTCAACAACTGTTCACCCGACATATAGGTCTGCCGTCCATCGATAGTAACGGACACACCAGATTGGCCCATCAACTGTAAATTATTGTTGTTATCCAAACTTACTCCTGGAGCTCGTTGCACAATATCTAGGGCATTATTACCTGCTGCCAAGGGAGAATTATCCACATTTAGGACCAATTTACCGGGCTTGCTTTCAACCATCGGCCGCTTACCTTCAACAGCAACTTCCTGCAGTTTTCGTGTATCGGTGTTCAACAGAATTATCGGAGCATTGTAATCTGACCTACCAATATCAAAAACATTACTTTTATTGCTTATATACCCGACCATCTTGATGTTGACATAATAACGTCCAGGTGTTATATCTGAAAATTGGTATTTTCCATTATCATCTGTAACCCCTGTTTTCAACATAACGTCCATCTTGGCGCTCATGAGGTAAACCGTTGCAGAAGCCAAAGGCGCGTTGTTTTCCAGCTGTACTTTCCCTGTGACTTTAACTTGCGCACAGGCGAAGGAAGCAATCAATAAATTTAAGAGTAAGAGGTAAAAAAATCTTTTCATTCGTTTATAAAATAGATGCAAAAGCAGTTACGTTGGTGGTATTCAATAGGCTTATCACACGGGGTTGCGTACTGACTTTCGATTGGCTAAAGCTACCTTGCCTTCCGCCCGCAGGCAGAAGACACGGTATCGATTATTTCTTTTTTGTTTCTACTATGACACCATCTTTTTTCACCTTAATAATGGTATCACGACGGATGACAATAGACGTATCATTTGCCGCTACTTCACTGTCTTCTGCATCTACTTCGTCGTTGTCATCAGATTTTTTCGGTGACAGGGCACATTTCAACCCAAGTGAAGTAACCATAAATTCGACATCCTTTACTTCACTTAAATCCTCACTGTACCGGTCACGACATTCATAAAATGAAATATCCCTTAATTTATCTTCCAGTTTATCGTTAATGATCAGTTTGGTTCCAACTGGAAGAAACAATGTTATATTGACTTCTTGGTCCCGATAGAGTTCACCTTCATTTAATTGAAAAGCATTGTCAAATACTAGAGATGTACTATCTTGCCTCAACGTATAATGAATGTTACTTGCTCTATCCGTTGCAACTTTATAGGAGTTTCCTTTAGCCGAATATTCATAGCGTACGTAAGGTTCTTGTAAGGAGTCGATACGTTCGATGCGGATGCGAATATTACGTCTTAAATAGGTAGACAGGTTTTCGCTTTTTATGCCCAGACCGCTTTTTACACCGTTCTTTAAACGAATCACCCGAATATCATTTTCATTTAAGTAATAAACAGCTTGCTTTTGCAGCGGCTTCTCTTCAACAATTGTACTTGACTCTTTGAATTCTTTTGCTACGGATGTAGAATAGTAAATAATAGCACCTATCGAAGCCAACCACACCAAAAATAATGTTGTAGTCAAATAATTGCTCATTGGCTTTTTCTCGAAAAGAACACGGAGAAGTAAATAGAACAATCCAGCAAACGGGATAAAAATGGCCAAGAAACCTGCTATCAATGCAAAAGGTACATCGCTCGGATCCATTAAATAAAATGGTCCAGAATTATCCATAACGTCCGGAATGATGTTTAGAATAGCTAATGCAAAGAAAATAAGTCCAATGATCAAACCAATGAGGGTCAAACCAACGATTATAACAAAGAATACGCCAATGACTTTTACAATAATCTGCAATAATTTAGCAACACTATCGCCTGTACGATCCATACCCCTTGAAAATGAGTCACGTACTCCACTCATTTCTTCGTCGAAAGAACGTTTAAAATTATGAATATTTGGCGCCTCACCACGCATCTCCATTTTATCTGCACGTGTGATAGCCAACGGCATTACAATCCATAGTATGACATAGACCAATACACCTGATCCACCGATCACAACAAACAAAGCAAAAAGTAAACGTACCCATTTAGCCTCAATGCCAAAAAAGTGCCCAAGTCCACTACATACTCCACTAAAAACCTTATCATCAGGGTCGCGCATCAATTTTTTTCCCACTTTAAACCCATCTGCATTCGACTGTTGCTGGAAAGACGCATAACCATCCTGATCTTCGGATTCAAAATCGCTAACGCTTCCCATTTGCTCGATCACTGCATTTACGTCATCCATATTAAGCACTTCCTTGCTACCTGCCTGAATCTTCTCAGTAAACATTTCAGCAATACGATTCTCGATATCTTCTAAAATTTCGCGACTATCTTCTGATTGTCCAAAGTGCTTCTTTATATCAATCATGTACGAGCGAAGCACCTCATACGCATCCTCTTCGATATGAAAGACGATACTATTTATGTTGATAATTATTGTCTTATTCATCGTTATTATCTTTAACCGGTTTAGTTGAATCATTGTTTCTACCTACCAATGAAGTGTTTACAGCAAACACCAACTCATTCCAGGTAACATCTAATCTAGAAAGGACTTCCAATCCTTCTTGTGTGATTTCATAATATTTTCTAGGCGGACCTGAAGTTGACTCTTTCCATATATAGCTTAACAGTCCGTTGTTTTTTAGACGGGTCAAAAGCGGATATAAGGTACCTTCTACTACTAATAATTGAGCTTTCTTCAGTTCGCTGATAATATCAGAGGCATAAATTTCTCCTCGAGAAATTATGGATAGGATACAATATTCAAGTATACCTTTCCTCATTTGTATTTGTGTATTTTCAGCTATCATAACAATACAAAGATATATGTATTTTATGGTACCATGCAATACATAGTACCATCCAAAACAATAAAAATATACAAATGACTGATTTACAGGAAAATAATTTTTAAAAAAATAATAATTTAATTTCTATCAGGAAATTTTTGGATATTTATGGCCATGATTAAAATCTTGCTAGACTATAAATGGTGTTTTATTTGGGCCATCATAGTTATCGTTTTATGCACACTCCCGGGCAACAATTTCGACGCAGTTCCTTCTTATCCAGGTATGGATAAATTAGTCCATTGCGGTATGTTCTTTGTTTTCTGCACGCTGTTATATAATGGGGTGATCCAACAATTCAGCGGCAAACCTACACGTTGGGTTCCTTTCTTTATTGTGTCTATACTCGGATTCTTATTTGCAGGGCTAACGGAATTACTTCAGCTTTACATTTTCACATATCGCAGTGGCGATTGGTGGGATTTATTTGCTGACACTGTCGGAATAGGCATGGCAGGATTTGCTTATCTTCTGAACTATGTTAACCGAAGGTCATAGATCGGTAGATGGGTTTATTCCGATAGGTTGCCCCAATAAGCTAGGCTTGGAGAATGAACTAGGCCCTGGCCAAAGTAGCAACAGAAATCCGACAGTCAAAAGATTCGAAAAGCATTAACGCTGCTGAAATAACTGTTGCGCCGGTTGTTAACACATCGTCCACCAGTAGTATGTGCACATTATCCATTAAAACAGTGGTTTGACAATCAAAGATATCGCTGACGTTTTCATAGCGCTCGAGCCTTCCCTTGCCGGTCTGACTAATGGTTGCTTTCTTCCTAACCAAAATATCCTCCCGCAATGGAATTTCCATCGCTCTGGCTATTCCCCTTCCAAAGTAGGTAGATTGATTATATCCTCTTTTTCGTAGTTTACTACGATGTAAAGGCACGGGAATCACAAAATCGATATCTCGGTATGCCTTTACTTCGATTAATTTTAAGCCATATTGATAGCCAAAATATTCCGCAATAAAAGGTTGGTTATTGTATTTAATCTGATAGATTAGACGCTCTACACGGCTATCCTTTTGCATGAACAAAAAAGAGCATGCTTCTTCCAACGGTGCTTTTCCCCAGAGCTGTCTTGCGGTATCATTATCTGAATATTCGTGATAGTTCGTATAGGGCAAATGAAAATCGCATGCTATGCAGATAAACTTTTCCTGATATTTTAGCACACAACCGCAACATCCACATTCTCTAGGAAAAAATATAGATAAAAAATCGCCAAAAAGCTTATTTAGTTCGGACTTCATCTGGTTAACTATCCTATTAAAGATAGGAATAATCCATCAGATTATGCTTCAGATTCCTCTTCTTTCTTATCCTTGATAGCTAATTGCCCACAAGCAGCATCAATATCCTTTCCACGGCTACGTCTCACATTCGTGATGATTCCTTGACTTTTAAGATAATTTGCAAAAATTTCGATTTTATCTGCCTCGGCATTTAGGAAGTCTGCTAATGCAATAGGATTATATTCAATTAGATTGACCTTACACGGTACATGTTTACAGAATTTGGCCAGTTCTTTCGCATCTTCCAATTCATCATTGAAATTATTAAAGACAATATATTCAAATGTGATCGGGCTCTTTGTTTTGGCATAGAAATATTTAAGGGCTTCAGCCAGCGCTTTTAGGGAATTCTGCTCGTTAATCGGCATAATTTCATTTCGCTTTTTATCATTTGCGGCATGCAAAGAAAGCGCTAAGTTGAAACGCACTTGATCATCACCCAATTTCTTAATCATTTTTGCAATACCGGCCGTGGACACCGTAATCCGCTTGGCAGCCATATTCAATCCATCTGGAGCAGTAATACGTTCTACCGATTTCATCATATTGGCATAATTCAACAAGGGCTCTCCCATTCCCATATAGACAATATTTGTCAGAGGCTGACCATAATTCTCTTCGGCTTGCTTGCTGATTAGAACAACCTGATCATAGATCTCATCGGCATTGAGGTTCCTTTTTCGATCCATATAGCCTGTTGCACAGAACTTACAGGTCAGACTACAGCCTACTTGTGAACTGACACAGGCTGTCATACGCTCGGGAGCAGGGATTAACACGCCCTCAATGATATTATTATCATAGAGCCAAAAACTACTTTTAATGGTTTTATCCGAACTGATCTGTGATTCTTTAACTGTAACTGCATTGATTGTAAAATGCTCTTTTAGCTTCTCGCGAAGGGATTTACTTAGATTGCTCATCTGATCAAAATCTACACAAGATTTAACCCAAATCCATTCATAGATCTGTTTTGCACGAAAACCTTGCTCCCCCAACGCTGTAAGTTGGTCTTTGATCTGATCCAAAGACAAACTCCTGATATCTATTCTTTTACTTTTTTCAATCACGGTACAAAGATAAGAATAATTAAGTGACAAAAAATCCCGTTCTACGAAATAGAACGGGACAACTGTTATGTATGTGTTTTAAAATAGGTAGGGCGATATCCAATTAGCCATGAATGGCCTCTTTATTTCCATATGACTGAATAAGCTTACCTTCAAAATCCAGCCACTCCTTCCAACGCTTTTCTACATCAACATCTACGCTATATTTACGTGCAAAATTTAAAAATGTGGTATAATGATTTGCTTCGGAAACCATTAAATCGTAATAAAACTTTGCCAATTCTTTATCTTGAATATTTTGCGACAGCACTCTAAAACGTTCACAACTACGAGCTTCAATCATCGCTGCAAATAATAAACGGTCTATAAAAGCCATGTTACGGCTCCCGTCCTTTTTAGAGAATTTCATCAACTGACCTACATAATCATCTTTTCGCTCACGCCCTAAAGTATATCCTCGTTCTTTAATGATATCAATGACCATCTTAAAATGTTCCATTTCTTCGATAGCGATTGCGGTCAATTCATGTACTAAATCCTCGTGCTCTGAGTTGTTTGTAATTAAGGATATTGCATTTGAAGCAGCTTTTTGTTCACACCATGCATGATCTGTCAAAATCTCCTCTAAATTACCTTCTGCGATGTTTGCCCACCGCGGATCTGTCAATAACTTTAATCCAAGCATCTTACTCTCTAAATGATTTATTCCACAAAGGTATGTAATATCTAAACGTTAAAAAAATGATAATATCGCTAAATATCTCTGTGTAATGCCCTCCCAATTTCTGGTGCTATTTTCTCGCCATAAATCTCTATAGATCGCAACATTTCTTTATGTCCAGGGGCACCTACATCCATATGAGCAGAGAAACGTGTCAGCTTAAATTTCTCCTGAATCTGCAAGATTTTATCTACAGCATAATTAGCATCTCCAACAATCAGGTGGCCTCTGGAAGACCTTCCGAAATCATATTGCGTGCGTTGATATGGAGGCCAGCCTCGACTTGCCCCTATACGATCCATCTGTGCGGAATAAATCGGATAGTAATAATCTGCTACCTGAGTGCTGTTGTCGCCAAAAAATGCATGCATGTGTACTCCAACTTGAAAATTAGCCATATCATGACCATTATCCTCATACGCTTGGCGATACATGTCAAATAGATGATCGAAACTTTCATACATACCACCAATGATAGCAAACATGACAGGTAAACCCAATTTTCCTGCACGGATAACAGAAGAAGTTGTGCCCCCGACGGCAACCCAAATTGGCAGTGATCCGTTCTTAGGCCGTGGGAAAACTTCTTGATTGATTAGAGGAGCTCTAAAATTTCCACGCCATGTGATTGGATTTTGCTTATTCAAGCTAAGCAAAAGCGCTAACTTCTCTTCAAATAACTCGGAATAATCTTTTAGATCATAACCAAATAAGGGAAAGGATTCGATGAAAGATCCCCTCCCGGCCATTAGCTCGGCCCTTCCATCTGACAACAGATCAACTGCAGCGAAATCCTGAAATAATTTGACAGGATCAGCAGAACTCAATACCGAAACTGCACTACCCAATTTAATATTCTTGGTCACGGTAGAAGCCGCCGCCAAGACTATCTCTGGTGCCGCTACTGCATAATCTGCGCGATGATGTTCTCCTATTCCAAAGAAATCTAAGCCCACTTGATCCATGAGTTTGATTTCTTCAATAATTTCCTTCATTCGGTCTTGTGCTGCCTGGATTTTACCCGTAACTGGATCTATCCGAGAGTCACCAAACATTCCTATTCCTAATTCCATAATTGTCTATTTAAATTCTAAATCAAAATTAAGCCCTTCATAATTTAATTAAATTGATGTAGGACAAGAAATACGAAGAGCATCAAAGCTTTTACCTTCCTTAAAACTATAAAGACCGTTGGTAGCGTACTACCACCGTAGCAAGGAGCTTGCGTATATTAAGGCTGCTCCATTAAAATAGTGCGACAGTATTCTTCGCTACCTGTTCTGCATTTCCACTAAAATGATGTCCGCCAGAAAGGTATACTTTGCTAAAATTCCTAAGGGTTACCTTCTTTACAGCAAAGTCGGCTTCATCGTCACCAAGAATAACACTCGTTTTCACGCCATCCATTCTGTTGATTTCCGACACGACATCAAGACTTCGTTTTGCATTACTCCGCCCCAAAATATCTGCAATATGGATCTCAAGATCAGTCGACCCCGAAGGTTCCAAAAGTACTACACTTTTAAGGTTTTTTTTAACGGCAAGATCCAAGCGATTAATAATAAAAGGAACTGCATCCGCACCGAATGAATAACCAACCACAAAAAGGCGGGTATTATGTCGTCCTCCAAGCAAATTTTTAAGCGTGCTTGACACATCCGTAGCAATTTCATTTGGACTTTTTTTCTTCCAGAAATAGCTTTTTGAATCGATAGCAGCCACCGTATATCCCGCTCCAGCAATCAGCTCACAGAGTTTATTTGAAAACGAATTGAACCCGCCATCTCCACTCAGATAGAGAACCAAAGGTAGTACAGCTTTATTATTCCAATATTTCATGTCAATCAAACGTTGTTGAGCAAAAGCATGAAACGCTATGCTTCCAATTATAAATAAAGTGGCTAATTTTTTCATCTGTATGAGCTCTATATAAAGCTATTCATTTGGCTTCATTACTTTTATCAGTGCTGCGGGAAGTTGTATGAGATCAAAATCGTTATCAAATACAAGGTATTTATTTTCCCAAAATGTCGCATATTTTTCTTTAAAATCGCGCAGGCTATGATAATGTTTGAAATTACCTAATCGCTTTGAGGCAAATTTCATAATTTTCTCTGCGGGGCTCTCCGTCGCTCCTAAACCCGTCATTGGTACCATGCCCAAATTTAAATACACGTATTTTCTGGCTTTCGCATAGGCAATAAGTTCAACGATCAACGCATCCATACTTCCACCTGGAGCTTCCGAAGACTTTCGAATCATATCATAGGTACACTCATCTTTTGCATAGTCAGGAATAATATTGAGAAAAGCAACGACTCGACTTGCTTCATTTTTCAGAACAATAATATCCTGTGAGACAATACCTTCCCCGTCGAACATACCCTGTGAAAAAACCATTTCCTTTTTATCAAATGCTTTCAACCACTCATCGGAGATCGCTTTCAATTGATCTATAATTTCCTTGTTATGCGGTGCTGTCAACACTTCTGTGGTAAACCCCTTTTTATGAATTGCATTCAGTCCGTTACGCAATGACTTACGCTCCTTACCCTCCAGCTTAAATACCTCGAGTTCTAATACTGCCTCCTGTCCAATTGTAATCTTCTGTTTGCGAAGGGAAGAAAAGTGGACCAAGCTATTTTCATCAACACGATAATAAATGGCTTTCAATCCATTTGCATAGCAATATGCATCAAATTCCCGAATCAACTCTTCCTTATCCCCTTGTTCACACACAGGTTCATCCAATACAATTGCAAATTCGTTAGCCAAGCGGTAAGCCGTAAATCCTTCTGAAATTTCCGAAAAAAATAGGCTCTTATCTTTTCCGAGTTTAAAAAAATCCATCGGAGACTGTCCAAATTCGAGCAGCAGCCGCTCCGCACGCTCAAATTCAGATTGGTTCGCGTCCTCATCTGCTAGAAGACGGGGGCGTGCTAACGCATAGATCAAGAGAAACCAGCAAAAAAGGCCAAGTACCTGAGTGATCCGCAAGAGTTCTTGACCAAAGTTTGTTTGTGGCATCAGTTCATCGTCGGCAAACAATAAGAAGCTTCTTGCGGTATGGTAAATGGATTGTCCCCACGTAAAATCGACCCCGAAATGTTGCTTATCAATAAAGTAAAAGCTCAGCACATCAAATAGGCATATGGCCAAGAGAGCAACAAAAAATGTGATAAACCCAATGCGCATCCATCGAATATTACTTTTAATGCGATATTGCTTATAGCTCATCGCCAATAAAACCAAGGTCAATAAAGCCACCGAAGCTTCTTCGTAGTCCAGGGCTTTAAAGACATGCCCCAAAAGGGATAGTGCGCTGAATACTACAGCTATCCAAAATGCAATACGGAAGCCTTTAATCAAATAGGCCGAAGTGACCAGTAAACCCAATCCCAACACTAATACCATAAATTTAGATGCGTGAATTGCTTCCAGCGGCAAATAAAATCGATCAAGTTTCATACGATCGGCCAACGGTGGTGTCAGTACGGAGACGAGGTTCACCACGCCCAAAAAGAAAATAAGCAAGGCAGGTCCAATCCTCGCCAGCAATTGCTTGCCACGCCATGCAAAAGCCAAAAGTCCCAAAATTAAGGGTAGCCAAAATTCGAATGCCCGATAGAGGATAGTGATGCCTAAACCCTCTGCCTGGGAATAGCCATATGCTTTAAAAATATATAACATGGTTAGTTCGACAGCCCCAAGCCCGCGCAAGAAAGGAGAAACGATCATTAATACAACTGATACAGTGTAAGCAATAGCCGCAGCTTCAAAGGAATGATCCAAACCTAGGGCATACATACTTACAAATGCATGTGCTATACCGCAAAATTCCACCACCATGGAGGCGATCATAGTCCCCAACAGATACTTCAGCTTGACTTCTCCGGAAAATATTTCATCAATATTGGAAGAAACAGCAGGAAACTTTGATTCTACCCAGTTGTAGATCCCTCTGTGGGTTCTAAAAGACCAGACTATCCAAAATACAATACCCAACAGCAATCCTAAAATCACCAGTGAAATCCAGGCATCGTCAAAATTTTTGTTGTGCCAGATTGTGTATAATATTACGGGTACGCCAATTATAAAGACAGTCAATAAACCAACATAACCATAAAGAGCGCCAGCCTGATGAATTTGAGTGGTATTTAAATTTCTTTTCCGCAACTGAGTCGTTGTGTAGGCAAGCGAACTAATTCCACCCGCGGGCAAAAACACACTGAGTAAATTGCGCTTTAAGAAAAGATCAATTGCAATGCGCAGATTAATGGAAAGACCAATAGCCTTAAAACTCTGTACATACATCAATCCCTGGAGCACAATATAGATGATGGTTATGGCCACCCCCACGGATACCCAGGTTAAATTGGCCGCACGCAATTGCGGAATAATTGCAGCAAGCTCTTTTCGCTCATTTCTAAAAAATACAAAGGCTAATAAGATTACCAAAACAGCTATTAGTTCCTTCCAATAGGTTTTTGGTGAAAAATGTCGAATCTGTTGAGCAATAGTTTTGACCATATAGTTGTTTAATGGTGGATAACCTTACATATTTTATAAACACTGAATAAAGCTAATCGTTTGAAAATGACTAATTGTTAATTTTTCGTCAATTCTTTTCACATTAATCAGTAATTTTCCAGCATGAAAGAGAAAAAGGTTTTGTTCATCGGACTTGTGTGGCCAGAGCCAACATCTTCTGCGGCGGGCTTTCGCATGATGCAATTGATTGAAACATTCCATGCAAGCTCCTACCAGATTACATTTGCTTCGGCCGCGGCCAAATCACCCTATAGCGCCTTTTTGCAATCTCTGGGGATACAAGAACAGACAATTGTGCTTAATAGCAGCAGCTTTGATGATTTTATTACGCAGCTTCAGCCTGACATTGTTGTATTTGATCGTTTTATGGTCGAAGAGCAATATGGCTGGCGTGTTGCTCAGCAATGTCCCAACGCACTTCGTGTACTTGATACAGAAGATTTACATTTCTTGCGCCAAGCAAGACAGACATCTGTTAAGAGTAAAGATAATTTTTCCTTTCAAGCATTATTTACCGATACCGCCAAACGAGAACTTGCCGCCATACTGCGGAGTGATCTCTCATTGATTATCTCCGAATCTGAAATGAAGATTCTTATCGAAGAATTTCGAATTTCACCGGATATCCTTTATTATCTTCCGTTCCTTGAGAAGGAGATCACTCCCTCTGAGGTGGCACAATGGAAGCCTTTCAAAGAACGCAAGAATTTATTATTTATTGGGAATTTCATTCATGAACCCAACTGGCATACCGTGCAATATCTAAAAACACAAATATGGCCACAGTTAAGAAAGATGCTTCCTAAAGCGGAATTACACATCTATGGGGCCTATGCGACGCAGAAAGTACTACAGTTAAACAATCCAAAAGAGCAATTCTTGATTAAGGGGCGGGCAGAATCTGCTCGTGTTACTATGGAAAACTACCGGGTCCTCCTCGCACCGATTCAATTTGGTGCAGGTGTAAAAGGGAAATTTATTGACGCCATGCAGACCGGCACTCCATCGGTCACGACGACTATCGGAGCAGAAGCCATGAAGGGAAATTTGGACTGGAATGGTTTTATAGAAGATGATCCCGAAACATTTTGTGTCAAAACTGTTGAGCTATATGAAAACAAAAAGATTTGGTATACTGCTCAGGAAAATGGCATCCGAATCATCAACGAACGGTATGAAAAACGAAAGTACCAAGATGACTTTATGACAAATCTATCCTTATTAAAGGCGCAGATTGACAAACATCGTCAACAAAATTTTATTAGTCAGATTTTATTACACCACACGATGCAGAGCACAAAATATATGTCACTATGGATTGAGGAAAAAAACAAATAGATCTTTATTGGACTTCACGCCACCAAGGTGGATATACGCTATCCAATCTATTAAAATACACCAATTGTCCTATTTTAGGCGTAAGCAGATTGATATTTTCTTCATCAGCTATTTCGTAAAATTTCTCCATCGGTTCTTTCCAATCGTGCATAGCCAAAGCGAATTTCGAAGAATGTACGGGTAAAATAGCTTGGGCCTTCAAATCCTTCGTTTCCGCAGCCCATTCATCTGGTAAAGAATGGATATAATGCCAAGCATCGTTATACTGCCCACTTTCTAAGATTGCTAAATCAAATGGCCCGAATTGATCACCTATTTTTTTGAAATGCTTGCCATAGCCACTATCGCCACCCAAGAAAATAGTATACTTGGAGGTCTTTAACACAAAGGATGTCCACAAGGTATTATTCCGTGTGATTCTTCGCCCCGAGAAGTGCCTCGCTGGGGTAAAGGTGACCTGAAAATTAGGTCCTAGTTGTATGCGGTCGTACCAATCACCCTCTATAACCTGATCAGCATTATACCCCCAAGATTCAATATGTGCTCCAACACCAAGACCACAAATAACCTGGCCAACTTTATTGCTCAATTTCGCAACGGTCTCATAGTCCAAGTGATCATAATGATCATGCGTGATAAACAAATAGTCGATTTTAGGAAAAAGCATCGTTGCATAGTCAACCGACATCTTAAAGGGATTATTGCTACCTGGCATAGGGGAAGCATTTTCGCTAAAAACAGGATCCACTAATATTAGTTTTCCATCTAATTTTAACAGATATGAGGAGTGGCCGAACCAGATAAGAACATCGTCTGGAGGGAGATTTTCTAAATCGCAGGCAACAACAGGCAACACATCGATAGGTTTCAAGTGGGGATTTTTATTGAAAAGGAAATCCCAAAACAAAGCGACTACATTGACATCGCTTTTCAACGATGGCGTTACTTCAAGATTATGAAAAGTACCATTTTTAAAATTTGGAGACTGTTTCATCCGGTCCAGTCGAGCACCCTTGAAACTTCCACCAAAGATAGGATGGATAAAATAATAAAGTACGCCGCTGATAAGGATAATCAATAGCGTCGCTAATATAATCCACCCAATCGTTCTCATTAGAAATTATTCTTCCACATCATGGATTCGACCGGACGGATTGTCTTACCGTTATATTTTGCATTACCTTTGGTATTATAAAATGTTTCGATCTCCCCCTCTACCGCAAAATAGATTAACTGTCCTATAGGCATCCCAGCATAAACGCGGACCGGTTGAGCTACCGAAATTTCCAATGTCCAGGTATTGCAGAAACCGACGTCGCCCTTTCCTGCGGTTGCATGGATATCAATCCCTAAGCGACCAGTACTCGATTTACCCTCTAAAAAAGGGACATGCTTATGCGTCTCGGTATATTCTTGTGTAACACCTAAATAGAGCGTATTGGGTTCTAAAACGAATCCCTCTTCAGGAATTTCAAAATGTTGAATTTCATTGTGCTTTTTTGCATCCAGTACACGGTCTGCGTACGTTGCCAAATATTTTCCCAAATGTACATCGTATGAATTTGTGCCCAAACACTTACGATCAAATGGTTGAATGACAATACTGCCATTTTCAATCTCTTCGAGAATTCTTTTATCAGATAAAATCATGTATTTCAAAATAGCAAAGGCATCAGGCCATGCTATACAAATTCAAAAATACAGTTCTCCCACTAATTTTACTTCATTTTTCAAAACAAAAATCTGCGATTTGTTTTTAAATTTGGACATGAGTCTAGTATATCTACGTGAAATTGATAGCCAAACCAAATTTGCTATTTGGCGAATTGAAGAATCTGACGATGATTTGATGTCGAAGCTTCAGTTGGATGAACGTGAAAAAGCAATTTTGGGTTCCTTCAATATTGGAAAAAGAAGGCTCCACTGGCTTGCAACACGTGTGTTATTGCGAACGCTATTAAATACATCCCGCTATATTGAATGTCCTTCCGATCCGAATGGCAAACCTTATCTCGCTAATTTTCCTCAGAAAATATCACTTTCGCACTCATTTGACTATGCGGCTGCAATGATCAGTACAAAGGGAGAGGTTGGGATCGATATGGAAATCATCAACACAAAAGTAGAGCGCATCCAACACAAATTTCTAAAACCTGAAGAGCTCGCTTTCATCACCCGTGATGAGAACCAATATGAGCAACTTTATGCATGCTGGTGTGCCAAAGAGGCTATTTACAAACTTCAAGGGAATGCGGGTGTTTCTTTCCTGAACAACATGACCATACAACCATTCACCTATCAATCGCAAGGTATGTTAAAACTTGAACTAGACAGCAATCAAAAGAAGCATATTTATGATGTGTATTACGAAAAATTCAATGCGTATATGCTTGCTTATGCTGTGGAATAGGACATTTAAAAAAATAATTTTTCTCAATTTCAATGAATTAGCTTTCTAACTGCACTTTTTTTTTGCGCTTTTTGAAAAAGCTTCTATATTTGCATCATCGAAAACGATATGGCCCGTTCGTCTAGGGGTTAGGACGCAAGATTTTCATTCTTGAAACAGGGGTTCGATTCCCCTACGGGCTACAAAAAGCGACTCCCAAGGAGTCGCTTTTTTAGTTTATTCACTTATCTTCCCAATGCCATTCCTGTTTAAACAACTGGGATCCTTTTAAAAATCCATTAATCCATGTGGACTGTGGATTATATGCTGTTAACTAAATCTATACCTTATCGCAAACAAGCAATAACCTAACTTCGTAAACGAAGGTGTAAGGTAAGATGAACTTAACCAGCTTCAACATAATCATGAAATAGTAGATATGAAACAGTAATGACCGATCGGAGAAAAGTTCTATTTGAAACTGATTGAGAAGAATTTAGCAGTACAAATTTAAAACGATCGGTCAAAACGCTAACTCTTTAAAATTTTCGCTTTCTCTGTATCAAATTCTTCTTGATTGATAATGCCTGCGTCTAATAAATCCTTCAGATCAAATAGCGCCTGCTTTTTTTGTGTCATATCCATTCCTGCAGGCCTTTCAGGTACTACCTTTTTACTGGCACTGACCGGCCCATCCCCCACAGCATTGGTTTGCGCACCGAAATCAATCAGTAATGCGGTTATTTCGTTATAACCCTGCATATTGGAATAATCTATTGCTTTCTGTTCCAAAACATTCGCTATATCCGTCACCGCCCCGTTGGACAAGAGATACCGCAACACATCTTTTTTACCATAAGCAGCAGCGTAATGAAGCGCGGTGTTACCTGCTGCATCCTGTTTATCGATCGTTGCGCCACTATCCAAAAGCTGTTTGACCAAAGATAGGTAGCCCATTTTTGTGGCCGTATGTAATAATGTCTCCCCCGCATAATGTGGTTCAAATCCGAGTATAAATGTACGGCCGCCTGTCCTAGCAATTAACTTCTCCAAATATTGTCCATCCTTTCCGTCAAATGAATCCACGGGACGCGCATAATCCGCAGACAGACCTTTTTCTAAAAATAAAGCAATCAACTCTTTTTGATTGCTATTACAGACATACCATACTGGAGAAATGCCCTCGGCAGATTCAGCAAAAATATCACTTCCCTGCTCCAACAATTTTTGGGCAAGAATACGATTGCCATTTTTTACTGCAAGCAGTAAAGGGCCCTCGCTTATGTCATTGAGTATATTGACAGACGCACCATTATCCAACAACATGTTCACAATAGGAACAGAGCCCAAAGCCACTGCCAAATTTAAAGCTGTGTTGCCTTCTTTGTCTGTTGTGTCTACACGAGCGCCATTTTCAACAAGCAACTGTACTACAGGTGGATATTTTGCTTGGACAGCCAATAGTAAGGGGGATTCAGCGCTGTTATTTAAAGCATTTACATCCAAGCCATGTGTAATCAGTTTTTCCACCATTTCCTGTTGCCCTGTGCGCGCTGCGATATGAAGCAAGCTATTCCCCAAAAAATCATTGATTAAAATATTGGCATCATTGTCCAATAAATAGACTGCCGTTTGCTTTTGCTTTTGTAACAGGGCAAAATACAAAGGGGTTTCACCCCGATGATCTTCGTAGTCCAAGGTAGCACCTGCCTCAACTAACTTTTTCACCAAATCTAGATACCCCCGATGCGCAGCATAATGCAATGCTGTACGCCCCATTTCATCGGTGTAAGATACATCCACTTGATGCTTTTCCAGTAATATCTCCGCTATCTTACGTTTCCCACTTTCACAAGCAATTATAAATGATTGAGACATAACTCTTTTCTATACTTATTTATTGTTTTAATAACCATTCGACCGTCTTTATCTTAAGATTATCCTCCATAGCGTAATCAACAGCCTTTTTATCCAATCTATTTTCTGATTGAGGGTCTATCCCCTCACCAACAAGATATTTCACCTTTTTGTAAAGCTCACGGGCTTTATTTTCATCATGATTGAGATGTTCTTGACAAACCTTATGCAATAACGTATTACCCTCATTATCCATATAATTTAGATCTAAAAATCCTTTGTCCACAATTTCTTGTATAACCAAAAGAGACTTTTCTGCCAGCCAATCAACTCCTGTTTTTTCTCTCTGGTACCACATGGAGGCTGCCGTCAGATCAGCACCGTGTTCCAAAAGCACGACTAGAACGGTTAGATTAGTCTCACTGTCGGTATGCATTCTGCGAAGGAATGCATTGAGCAAGTTTTCACCTTGCTTATCGGCGCTATGAAAATCTGGCTTTCCATAATTGAAGAGAGTCAGCAGTAAATCTGGATTAAAGTGCCTAATCGCGGCATAATGAAAAGCACTTTCCCCATGCCAATCCTTTAAGCCTGGGTCTGCTCCAGCATCCAGTAACTTAACTACAGCGTCAGTTTTCAAGGTATCAACAGCCATATGTAACGCTGTCTTCTGTTCAACATTGGCGATATTCGGATCTAAGCCCTCCGCTAACAACCAATCGACAAGCTCGCTAATACGCTCGTTGGGCTGCATACGTAAACTACACACTTTAAAAAGCAATGTTTGTCCATATTTGTCCATTCGCTGCAAGTCAGCACCTGCCTCATAAATAAGTTTTAAGAAAGGCATTGCCACATTTTCCTGCACAGCATATTCCAATAAGGTACTACCGTCCACTTCTTCATCAATATCATCAACCTGAGCCAAATAACTTTTGATCCAATTTAAATGGATGTCAAGTTGTGCTTCGGATGTTAACTGAGGCTTAAATAAGGTATTGATCACAGATGTGCTCAAACGATCGTAATCGTATAGATCAGTTGAGATTAGCCCCTTGTGTAAAAACCGATCTAGGATTTCATAATGTTGAGATCGAATCAATTGGCTCACTAAACTATTCAATTCGTACCCCTGAAACTCAATTCTGCTGTCTGCTGCTGCGACAATCTGTTCCATCTCTGCAATTTCATCTTTGCGCGAAAATTCAGCAAGTGCTCTTAGTTCGTTATTTGTCATTTTTTTTACTGGTGTTAATCTAAACACGAAACCAACATGGTTCAATTAAAAACGATTTAACAAAAAAAATAGTATGAATACCATTTAATATAAGCTACGGAATCAGTATAAAGCTGTAACCTAAAAGGATAATAAAAAATTGCTTTATGCCGTTACTCAAAATTGGGTGTCCTTTTCGCTAAAAATGCAGAAATACCTTCTTTGAAATCTTCTGTACCGAATAAATGTCCAAAGGCATCCATTTCAACTTTGCTTCCATTTTGTTGTTTATCTTCTGCAGCGTTAATTGCAGCTATTGCATTTGCTACTGCAACGCGAGAGCGCGTAAATATCTTTTGAAGTATTTCCTCCGCTCGGGCAATGAGTTTATCCTGTACGACCACCTCGTTTACCAATCCTATTTCATAAGCCTGCTGAGCGTCAATCATATCACCCGTTAAAATTAGTTGCATGGCTCGTCCTTTTCCGATTAATTTGGGTAAACGTTGTGTACCGCCATAACCTGGAATTAAGCCCAACGAAACCTCTGGAAGACCCATTTTAGCATTCTCAGAAGCTATACGCATGTGACAGGCCAAAGCGAGTTCAAGCCCTCCGCCTAGGGCATACCCATTGATAGCAGCAATAACTGGCTTTGGAGAGTCCTCAATAAGATCCGAAAAAATAATATGCCCCCTTTCACTCAGCCATCGCGCCTGAATAACAGACAAATCCAAAAATTCCTTGATATCTGCTCCTGCTGCAAATGCTTTGTTTCCAGCGCCAGTCAGGATTATACCTCGTACTTGATCGTCGGAATTGAAATGTTTGAAAAGATCTTGTAAATCATCCAGTGTTTGCTGATTCAAGGCGTTCAGCTGCGGTTCGCGATTAATAAAGATATAGCCTATACTATCTTTAATAGCGTATTTTAAACTTGAATATTGAACCATATTGCTAAAAATTAAAATGTAAAGATGCCGTAAAAGTATCTGAAGGTACGCCTTCGCCACCTCTATAGCTTAATCTCTTTTTATACTCTAATCTAATCAATTTAAAGATATTATCTACCCCCACAAGCCCTTCCACATAAGGTTTGTTACGGAATGCCTTTGTTTGAATAATGCCTTCTTTATCTGCCTCAAATTGAATATTTTCGGGAGTAACAAATGGATTGTTTGCATCACTCAGCTTTCCATAAAAAGCCTTAAACCCTGTAACTTCACGCCACTTTAACCTTCTGAACAGGGGAATTCTATTGAAAAAGAAACCGTTCCAATTGTGATAATAAGTTAGCTTCAAAAACTGGTCGGAAGCAAATTCCGAAGTCGCCATCAGATCAAAGTTCACCAAAGGTCCCTGCTTATCTTTTGTGACCTCTGGAAGTTCAAGCAAGGTATAAGGCAGGTGCTTACCCCAAATTCTTCCTCCTGAAAATTCGAGATCGGCCTGACCTGCCGGAGATAAGAATAATCGTTTAAAAATACTGAACCGCAATGCATCATACCTATAATCAGCTCCCCAAAAGCCTTTCAAACCTTTGTTATATTGCAGGGTAAAGATGGGGTACTTATTTTCTACAGTACCCCTGTCTAAATTATGATAGGTAAATTCTTCATTTGGAGCCCAGCGTAAAATCAGCTGCAGATCATTTGTATTTACCTGGCGAACTGTATCGGGCAAAGGTAGACTATTGATATAAAACAAATCACCACGGGGCTGTCTTCGGGTGTGCGTAAATGCCGTTCCGACGCTAACATGATTCCCAAATTCGATCAGATGATCTACGCGATAGATGTCATTAAATTGCCATTTGTTAGGCCTATTTCTCCCAAAAGAACGGAAGAATCCATCGCCTTTCAAGAAGCCCAAGCCCCGCCCTGGTTCCATCACATCATGTTGTACAGTAAAGCGTAAATAATTTGCAGGAAACTGAACAATACGTTCACCATTCAACGTAAAGGCCGTACTCAAGTAATATTTAAGTTCTTTATCTTTATCTCCATAAGCAGTATACCCTTCAATATAAGCTTTTTCGGAGAATAAACGAGTTGTTCGACCACTTAAGCGGAACCGATTACCTTCATAATTATTACGGCTGTATAGATATTCAAGAGGTCCAAATTCAACTTTCCCAGCATTATAATAGCCCTTTGCCAGTAAATAACCTAATGCAACCAACTGATTAAAAGATCGCATATTTTGTACCGAATCAACTTTTTGGTAGGCCCCTAATTCCGCATGGCTTAAGGGACTCGGTCTAATCCGTACTAGGGGCACTTGTGCAGCAGATTTGAGAAGATACCTTTTTTCAATAGGTACTCCGGCAAAATTCTCACTCGAAATTGAATCCGTACGATGTCCTAGGTATTGGGATTCTCTGCGTCCATATAATACATCGGACTTACTACCGCCAAATAACATTTTCAGATCTGCATGAACAGGGAGCATACCACCATTTTTAAATTCGCGATAGTTCAGCTCTATCTGTACGTCATTTATCCAATTGATGTTTGCGGCACGTCCTATATTCAATGTCGCGCGATGGACCGCATATCTCGTATCATCCGAGATCAGGAGATCACCGTAGAAAAGCAAATCAATAGCAGATTTGCCTTCAAAATGGAGTGCTATATAATCCTGACCATCGATTTGAATTGTATCTTTGATCTGATAGTTATAAAATGCCGTTGCACCAGTAGCAATTGGGCTCAACACACCTTTGTTAGTGATCTGAATCGTATTATCATAGAGATCAACATCACGGAGTATCGTCTGAAACCGGGTTTGCCAATTATCATTGTTAAAAAAGCGTGGATTTAATTCTGTTTGATTGTGGCTAATGATAATTTTCTTACTTCGGTCTGGATTATGTGATGAATAGACATTTGCATAGTTTTCCTCCAGATAGAATGGCGCGATTGTGAGCCCCCGGAAAGCAGTAGAGTCAACATTCTCAAAAAGAAACCGAAATGGTTTTGGAAATTTCTTGGCTTTATCTTCCGGATTGACAAAGCCAAATTGTGTTTTCTCGTATTCGTCGAAACGAATTTCAGGAATACGGGTGTAATGGTTCTGGGGACGGTTTGCTATCACCTTTTCAATCAAGGCGATGGCAGGATCTTTGAATTTTTTATTTTTTCTACTGACGACAACCTCCTCTAACATATTATTAGAGGCTACTAAACGAACTGTCAAAATCGAATCTTGCAGTCGGCGAACATCAATTGTCCTGCGTTCATAACCCACTGCACCGAAGATTAACTGGCGATACTTCTTAATGTCCTGAATTTTAAAATTTCCAAGCGTATCACTACTACCTCCTCGATCTTCCCCAAGCCAGTTAATTGAGACTCTTGCGATACCTTTTCCTGTATGCGCATCCACTACCTTTCCACGAATAAATTCCTGCGCAATTACCCGCCCTCCTATAAAGAGGAATAATAATACACCGAAAAAATGAATAGAAAAAGATTTAACACACACTTTAAACACCATCTGCAAATTGATAGGATTTCTTTTTTACAATATACAATTTGTATGCAAGAGTTATACCAATAAAAGTAAAAAAAGCACAGCGAATCGCCATGCTTAATAAACAACAAGTATTCTAACAGAAATCTTCACTTTTAATCCACGTAATCGCAATGCTGATTACTAAAAGTCGCTATGCGCATTTAAAACATGTATGTTGAATAAAAACTTTATATTAATTTTAAAAGATAATCTGGATATACTCCAATTATAATTGTAAGCACGACTGCAAGGAATAGTACAAGTGAATAATTCCACTGCACATTGACACAAGATTCCTCACTATCCCTAAAGTACATCGCAACAACAACCTTTAAGTAGTAATATACGGCTATTGCAGCGTTAACGACGGCTAGCACGAGCAATACAATATGATAGTTCTCCATAACAGAAGAAAACATCATAAATTTACCAATAAATCCGGCAGTCAAAGGTATACCGGCAAGAGAAAGCATGGCAACTGTAATTGCAAATGCCAGCATGGGATTACGTTTGCCCAAGCCATTGAACGCTTCAAAATGCTCGGAACCTGTTGTCTTTTTGACAAGGATCAATCCCGTAAAAGCAACAATCGTTGCCAGCGAATAAGCAAGACCATACGCAAAGATGCTATTGGCTGACGTGGCACCCGCGGCTACAATCGCAAACAACATATAACCTGCATGAGAAACACTCGAATAGGCAAGCATTCGTTTGAAAGAAGACTGCATCAACGCTGAAATATTTCCAACAAATAAGGTGAGAATGGCAATCACTAAAAATACGGGTGTCCAAAAATCTTGTAAAGGCAATAGACTATAACTGAATAAACGCAATAATCCAGCAAAAGATGCTACCTTAACAACTGTACTCATATAACTTGTAATCAAAATCGGAGCCCCGTCGTAAACATCGGGTGTCCAGAAATGGAATGGAACAGCTCCAACTTTGAAAGTCAGCCCTACGATTAGAAATAATATTCCGCCATAAAATAAAGGTGAAATCGCCTGAGGATTATTAACAACATATTCTTTCACTGCACTTAGATCAAATGAGCCTGTTGCTCCGTATAGAAGCGCAATTCCAAACAAAAGAAAACCGGTTGAAAAAGCACCCATAATAAAATACTTTAGCGCAGCTTCATTTGATGCTTTATCTCTTTTACGTATTCCGACCAAAATATAAAGTGCTACTGACATAATTTCAATGCCTAAAAAGAGCATCGAAAAATTATGATAACTATTTACAAGAACAGCTCCTGTGAGGGAAAATATTAGTAGTGAATAATATTCCGCGACTTGTCCCTCTTGGTCAAAATACCCTTTTGAAACAACAAAGATACATAAGGTAACGGCAATACATAAGATTGAAAAAACAATAGCATAATGGTCAAAATGAACCATCCCGCTGTAAAGAGGACCGCTGGTAGAATTCCAGTCGTACCATAGAAAACCGATAGCGACAAGAAATCCAAGGATAGAAACAGGCAGTTGCATAGATTTTACCTTGAATAAGCCAAGATAAAGGACCACCAATGCTAATATCGAAAGTGTAATTATTGCACCCATACAATTAAATAAATCTATTATCTGCCTAAAAATGTACTTAAAACTTCCACCGAACTTGCAGAAAGGTTCAATAGGAAATTTGGGAATATACCAATATAAAGAATTAAGGCGGAGACTATCGTTAACACGACAAGCTCGGTACTTTTCACATCTTCAAATTGTTTGGTTCTTTCGGTCGCTTCCCCTAACATGGTCTTTTGATAAAGTCTAAGGATATATACTGCCCCAAGAATTAAGGTTAAACCTGCAAACACAGCAAACCAAAATCCATATTGAAAAACGCCTTTCAATAACAAAAACTCGCCAACAAACCCGTTTGTAAGAGGCAGCCCAACTGCTCCCATACAAATAATCATAAAGAATATCGCCAAACGTGGCGCCTTGCTTGCTATTCCGCCGAGCTCAGAAAGACTACGTGTCTGTGTGCGCTGCTGTATAATATCCAACACATAAAAAAGCCCGATCACCGAAATACCGTGATTTAACATTTGAATAGTTGCTCCACTCAGGCCATTGGTATTCCATGTGAAGACACCAGCACTAATTAAGCCAACGTGGGCTATTGATGAATAGGCGATCAATCGCTTCACATCATCTTGTTTAATGGCAATAATGGAAGCATAAACGATCCCAATTACACATAAGATCATCGCAAAATGACCATATAGTGCAACGCCAGCAGGCGCAATAGGCAGCAGCCAACGCATTAAACCGTAAACCCCCATTTTGAGCATAATACCTGCCAGCAACATTGTACCTGCTGCAGGCGCATTAGTATAGGTGTTAGGTTGCCAAGTATGAAAAGGGAAAATAGGAATTTTAATAGCGAAAGCGATAAAAAATGCCCAAAATAACCACCGCTGTGTATTTTCCCCTAAATCTAATGCGATAAACGAAGTCCACTCAAAATCACGGTTAGGTACTTGTTGATAGAGATAAAGAATCGCAATCAGCATCAAAAGACTACCCAAAAACGTATAGATGAAGAATTTCAAGTTGACACGAATGCGATCTCCTTCGCCCCAAAGTGCACAGATAAAGTAGATCGGGATCAAGGCAATTTCCCAACCCACATAAAAACTAAAAGCGTCCAAGGCCATAAATACCAGCAACAATCCTGCTTGCATAAAAGCCATTAGTGCATAGAAACTTCCTTTATAATCCTTCTTAAAGGTTGTGGCAATAATTAAAGGCATCAGCCCATTCGTCAATAATATCAACGGCAAGCTAATTCCGTCAACGCCGATATGAAAATGAATATGCAACGAAGAAATCCATAGCCAATTTTGTTCAAATTGCATCCCTCCATTCGCGTCAAAAGCATAAAGGAAAGGAATCGTCAACGCCAAAGATATCAATGATAAAATCAAGGCAATAGACTTGGCAGCATTGGTCTTTAATAAAGTTAGCATCAATGCGCTTATTAACGGCAATAAAATAAGTAAAAACAAGTTATCCATCGATTATACCAAAAATTAAAGACTCAACAATCCATAGATGAAAATGGCAATCACCCCAATTACCATCATCAATAAATAAAAACCAACATTACCATTCTGGAGCAAACGCAATACTTTTCCTGTATCAAATGTTGCTTTACCGGCACCATTAACAACGCCATCAATCCCACGTTGATCCACGACATTCCCAAAGAAAGCCGAAAGCCAATTGATTGGACGTACAATGAGGCTATCATAAAGTTCATCCACGTAAAACTTATGGTAAGAAAGATTGCCCAAGAAACCACGCGTACCTTCGCCCTCTTCCGGTAGCTGTTGTCTTTTAACGTATTTATTAAAAGCCAAAGCAACCATAATCAATACCCCAACTACCGAAACACCCATTAGTAAATATTCAGTACTGTGTTCCAAATGATGAGTTGCAGGCATTATCGCTTTTCCCTCTGAGAATACTGGCGCCAGGAAATCCTCAAGCCAATGATTGCCCCCCAAAACAGCGGGTAAATTGATCACACCCCCTATCACCGAAAGTACAGCCAGCACAATGAGTGGTGTGGTCATACTCTTTGGAGATTCATGCAGATGATGCCTTTGCTCTTCCGTACCACGGAAAGTTCCAAAAAATGTCATAAATAACATCCTAAACATATAGAATGCTGTCATTAATGCGCCGATAAACCCTAAACCCCAAAGGACTGGACTTGACGTGAAAGCTCCAGCCAATATTTCGTCTTTGGAGAAGAAACCAGAGAATGGTGGAATTCCTGAAATCGCGATTGTTCCCATCAACATCGTTAAATAAGTAATTGGCATAGCGCTCTTTAGTCCTCCCATTTTACTCATATCTTGTTCCTCACTCATACCATGTATGACAGATCCCGCCCCAAGGAAAAGCAATGCTTTAAAAAAGGCATGTGTCAATACGTGGAAAAATGCTCCTGTAAATGCACCTACACCAAGGCCAAGAAACATATAGCCCAATTGCGAAACGGTGGAATAAGCTAATACTTTCTTAATATCATTTTGCGTTAGTGCAATCGCAGCAGCTAGCAGGGCAGTACAAATAGCGATGACAGTAATGAGTTGTAAGGTGAACGGTGAAAGGATAAATAATATATTGGAACGTGCAATCATATAAATACCCGCCGTAACCATGGTCGCCGCATGGATCAGCGCTGATACCGGCGTTGGTCCAGCCATGGCATCCGGCAACCAAGTAAACAAAGGTATTTGCGCAGATTTACCTGTTGCGGCAATAAACAACAAAATAGTAATGCTAATGACTGTGATATCACCAACAGCAAAATTCTTAGCCGCAGGAAATACAGTCGAAAATTCCAAGGATCCAAAAGTTCCAAGGATTAAAAATACCGCAAGTAAAAAACCTAAATCACCTATTCTATTCATCACAAATGCTTTTTTGGCCGCATTTGCATACGAACTATTCTTATACCAAAAGCCGATCAATAAATAAGAACATAGCCCTACACCTTCCCAGCCGATGAACATGACCAGGTAATTGGATCCCAATACCAATAGCAACATAAAAAAGATAAAGAGATTCAAATAGGCGAAGAACTTACCAAATCCATGATCATGATGCATATAACCGATGGAGTATACATGGATAAGAAAACCGATTCCTGTAACGATCAGCAGCATGATGGCACTTAGTGGGTCTACTAAAAAGGACAGACCGATCTTGAGATTGCCCACCGCAATCCAGTCAAATACATGTTGTTCAATAATACCTGCTTGTCCAGCTTGTCTCGCTTGATAGACTTCGGAGAAAAGAATACAGCTGCATACAAAAGAAATAAGCACTACAGCGCTGCCAACAGCACCTATCATACCTTTGGATAAGGCATTCCTACCCAATCCGTTCACAATAAACCCGATTAAGGGCAAAAGGGGAATCAACCAAACTAATTCACTCATCGTATTTATTTCTTAAGTTCTACCAACGCAGTTTATTTAAGGAATCGATATCCACAGACTTCGTATTCCGATATACCATAATAATAATCGCTAGGCCTACGGCAACTTCTGCCGCTGCCAACGCCATGATAAAAAAGACAAAGACCTGTCCGGATGAATCGCCATGCTGTACAGAAAATGCTGCTAAAAGAAGATTGACCGCATTCAGCATCAATTCAATAGACATCATGATAATGATGACGTTACGGCGAATAAGAACACCAATAACACCAATAGCAAAAATAATCGAGCAGAAAATCAAGTAATGATTTATTGGCACCCCTTGCAACTGTTGAACAACTGTTTCCATTAGATTTGTTTAGGTTCTTTCTTAGCTAATAATATCGCTCCGATCATTGCTGTCAATAACAATAGCGACGATAACTCAAATGGGAGCAAAAATTCGTTAAACAACACTTTACCCAAATTCTTGACCAATCCGATCTCTGGATTTACGACGGTCAGTGGATTTGAAATATCGAATACACGATACACGCCGAAAAAAGTCACCAGTAAGCAACAGCCTGCGATAACGCCCATAAATTTAACTAAATTGGATTTCATGGGCTCGGTATCCTTATTGAGGTTGAGCAACATCAGTACAAATAGAAACAAAACCATAATGGCCCCCATATACACAATGAAATTCACTACAGCCAAAAACTGGGCATTCAAAAGAATATAATGTATGGTAAATGTGAAAAACGTAATCACCAAATACAATACACTGTGTACAGGATTTTTGGTAAAAATGGTCATTAGCGCAAAGAAAATAGACAAGAAGGCTACAAAATAAAATACGGTCATAATTTCCTGGTTTAGCTCTTTAATTTGGTAATATCAAATGTCGGTTCAACCAATTTGTCTTTTCCATAGATAAAATCCTTACGGCGATAATCTGCGGTCACATGGGGACCGTCCAAATAGATCGCTTCTTTTGGGCAGGCCTCTTCACATAGGCCACAGAAAATACAGCGCAACATATTGATTTCATATACTGACGCATATTTTTCCTCGCGATAAAGGTGCTCCTCCCCTTTTTTACGCTCAGCAGCGGTCATAGTGATCGCCTCCGCAGGACAGGATAAGGCACACAATCCACAGGCTGTACAACGTTCGCGCCCCTCTTCATCACGTTTGAGCGAGTGCTGCCCTCTAAAATTTTTCGAATAAGGTCTTATTTCCTCAGGATATTTAACGGTTGGTATTTTTTTAAAAAAATGCCTTAATGTAATTCGCAAACCTTTTACAATAGCCGGAAAGTAGATTCTTTCGGCGAATGTCATTGGTTTTTGTTCAATTACTTTTTTACGATTGGTAAGTTGCATAAAAGTCCTTTCTTATGAGAAATACGTGTCTTTAATCAATGTAAATACACCTGTAAGTACGATATTGGCAATCGCCAATGGGATCAGCATTTTCCAGCCCAGATTCATCAGTTGATCATAGCGGAAGCGAGGCAATGTCCAGCGCACCCACATAAAGAAAAAGATAAACAAAAATATCTTGATAAAGAATACAACTACCCCGATGATCGTGATCATATTGGCAGACAATCCCAGATCATTCATAAAAGGGAAATTATAACCACCAAAATAGAGTGAAGCCATAAGTGCCGAGGAGACAAACATATTGATGTATTCGGAGAACATATAGAGCCCCAATTTCATGGAAGAATACTCCGTATGATAACCACCAACAAGCTCGGTCTCACATTCGGGTAAGTCAAAAGGGACTCGGTTACACTCAGCAAAGGCACACACCATAAAAATAATAAAACCTAACGGCTGAGCCCAAATATTCCAATTGACAAAACCAGATTGTTGCGCAACGATTTCCTTCAGGGAGAGGCTTTGTGTCACCATCAATAAAGCGATTATCGAAAGCCCCATGGCAATTTCATAACTGATGCTCTGTGATGCTGCACGAATAGCACCCATCAAAGAAAACTTATTATTCGACGCCCAGCCGCCCAACATAATTCCATATACACCCAATGCTATGACACCAAACATATACAGAATACCGACATTAACATCAGTAACCTGCAAGGAAATTATCCGATCTCCAATCTGCAACTCCTGTCCCCAAGGGATCACGGCAGAACTTATACAGGCAGTTATAATGGCTATCGTAGGGCCTACTATAAAAAGTACTTTATGCGCACCTGCCGGGATAATTTCCTCCTTAAAAAAGAATTTTCCCCCATCGCAAAGGGGTTGCAAAATTCCAAAAATACCAGCACGATCAGGACCATAACGATCCTGCATAAAACCGGCAATTTTACGTTCTGCTAGCGTAGAATACATCGCAATTAACAACGTAACTACGAAGATGATAAACACCAGTATTAATTTTTCGATGACAAAAGACCACTCCATATTCGTGATTATTTCAATTTTTCTGTTCTAGCTAACTGTTCGCGATTTTTTTCCTGCAGTACAGGATTTTCCTTAACGACTTTTGGCGGATTAAATAACTCATAGTGATTAGCTGAGATAACCGAATGTGGGTCTATTTCTGTTGGTTCCTCCAATATCCAATCACTTGTTTTTTTCTGATCATAGCGGCAGGTATTACAAATAAACTCTTCCACTTCGCCAAATTCATCCTTTCGCGCGGTCACCCGAATAACCTCTTCCCCTTTATACCATAACGTTACCTTACCAGAACAAGTGGGGCAATTGCGATGTGCATCAACCGGTTTGGTAAACCATACTCTATTTTTAAATCTGAAGGTTTTATCCGTCAGAGCGCCCACAGGACAGACATCAATGACATTCCCAGAAAAATCATTATCAATCACATTTTCGATATAAGTAGAGATTTCTGAATGATCACCTCGCCCTAAGATACCATGTACACGCTGATCGGTTAACTGATTGGCAACATACACACAACGGTAGCATAAGATACAGCGATTCATATGCAATTGGATTTTATCACCCAGATCGATACGTTCAAAAGTCCGCCGGTCGAATTCGTAACGCGTATGCGCACTGCCGTGTTCGTAACTTAGATCTTGCAATTTACATTCACCTGCCTGATCACAGATTGGACAGTCCAAAGGATGATTAATCAATAGGATTTCAACAACCCCCTTTCTTGCTTCTATTACTTCAGGAGAGGTTATATTTTGTACTTCCATCCCGTCCATCACCGTTGTACGGCAAGATGCAACCAATTTTGGCATAGGCCGAGGATCTTTTTCCGATCCCTTGGATACCTTTACCAAGCATGTACGGCACTTACCACCACTTCCCTCCAATTTGGAGTAGTAACACATTGCTGGAGGGACAATATCACCACCGATCTGTCTCGCAGCATTCAATATGCTTGTCCCAGGAGCAACCTCTACAGGTATACCATCGATGGTGACCTTAAACTTTACATCTTCCGCTTCTGCCATGATATAATTTATTTAGCGTTACAGCTTCTATTATGATACTATTGGTTGTAAAGGATCAGCATAATGTGCCAGTCCATAATTCCGTGTTTGTGACTCTTTCGGATGAAGGATATGCCATTCAAATTCATCCCTAAAGTGTCTTATTGCTGCTGCCACAGGCCATGCCGCAGCATCACCAAGTGGACAGATTGTATTTCCTTCAATTTTTCGCTGCACATCCCACAGCAAATCAATGTCTGACATCGAGCCATGGCCGCTCTCGATCTTATGCAGCACCTTCTCCATCCAACCCGTTCCTTCACGACAAGGCGAACACTGACCACAGCTTTCATGATGATAGAATCGCGCAAAGTTCCACGTATTGCGTACCACGCATTGATCCTCATCAAATACGATGAAACCACCGGATCCAAGCATTGTACCCGTCTGGAAGCCACCATCCGCCAATGACTCATAAGTCATCAATCGACTATTTCCAGCGGCAGTTTTCAAAATTAAGTTGGCTGGTAAAATAGGGACCGAAGAGCCCCCAGCTACGACAGCCTTCATCCGTTTCCCATTGGCAATACCACCACAATATTCGTCTGAAAAAATAAACTCTTCCACAGGCAGACCAAGTTCAATTTCATAGACACCTGGTTTTACAATATTTCCGCTCGCAGAAATCAACTTTGTTCCTGTACTACGTTCTATACCGATCTTCGCATACTCATCGCCACCCAAATTTATAATGGGAACCGTCGCTGCGATTGACTCCACATTATTCACCACGGTGGGGCAATTATATAAGCCAGCAATTGCGGGAAAAGGAGGTTTTATACGTGGGTTACCTCGTTTCCCTTCTAAGGACTCTAATAAAGCCGTTTCCTCACCGCAGATATAGGCTCCGCCGCCCGGCTGAACATAGATTTCTAGATCATACCCCGAACCTAAAATATTTTTACCCAAAAACCCTTTTTCCTTAGCTTCAGCAATAGCACGCTCCAGAATTCTGATCTGTGGCATCATCTCTCCACGCACATAGATATACGACGTGTGAGCCCCCAAAGCGAAGCTAGATACAATCATTCCCTCAATGAGCGCATGTGGAATATGTGTCATTAAATAACGGTCTTTGAATGTCCCTGGTTCAGACTCGTCCGCATTACAGACCAAATAGCGCGGCACCCCCTCAGGTTTGGCCAAAAAGGACCATTTCATTCCCGTTGGAAAACCAGCTCCCCCACGGCCACGTAATCCAGACTTCTTAACCTCTTCGACAACGTCCTCAGGAGACATTGTCTTTAATACTTTTTCAACAGCAACATAACCACCTTTTTGCCGATAGACCTCAAAGGTATTGATGCCCGGAACATCGATATGAGTCAACAAAAGTTTACGTGCCATATTATTCTGTTTTAGCTTTTAAATTATCAATCAATTCGTCGACTTTATCTTCTGTCAGATGCTCATAGAATGTATATTCAGGGCCGATCTGCAAGACTGGGCCAAAGCCACAGGCAGCCAAACATTCCACACCACGCCAGGAAAAAAGCCCATCGCTGGTGACCTCGCCTTCCTTCACACCAAGCTTTTGCTCTAAATGCTTCATAATACGCTCTGCACCGACCAAACAACAAGGCCCTGTACGGCAAATCTCGAGGACATATTTTCCTTTAGGTTGCAACAGGAACATGGTATAGAAAGTTGCCACCTCGTATACCTCAATCGGTAATATATTCAGGTAAGCAGCAACCTTATCCATCGCATCTGCGCTGACCCAGCCATATTCCGCCTGAACCAGATGTAAAATGGGCAATAAGCCTGATTTTTGCTTTCCTTCGGGGTAACGGCTTACTACTTCTCCAAACTTGGCTAACAATTCTGGAGAAAACGTTACATTTACATTATGTTGTTTTACACTAAGCATCTAATTCTCCAGCTATAACGTTAAGACTACTCATATTTATAATGGCATCAGAAATCAGCATTCCTGCACTCATTGGCGCAAACATCTGATAATTGACAAAAGAAGGTCTCCTGAAATGCAGACGATAAGGTGAGCGTCCACCATCATGAATTAAATAAAATCCAAGTTCACCATTTGCCCCTTCGACGGCATGATAGACTTCAGCTTTTGGTGTATCCACCTCACCCATGACGATTTTAAAATGATAGATTAAAGCTTCCATATTGGTATACACCTGTTCTTTCGGAGGCAAATAAAAATCAGGCACTTCGGCATGAAATACCCCTTTAGGCTCTTTCTCTATTTTGTCCAATGCCTGCTCTATAATCCGAAGAGATTGCCACATTTCGGCATTCCGTACCATAAATCGGTCATAGACATCCCCTGTCGTACCAACAGGCACATCGAAATCAAATTCATCATACGAGCAATAAGGATTCTGTACGCGCACATCATAATCGACACCTGTTGCCCGTAAAATAGGGCCAGACCAGCCATAATCCAGGGCATCTTCTGCTGTTACAGCAGCAACACCCGACGTTCGTTCGATAAAAATGCGGTTACGAACAAACAACTCTTCAAACTCTTGCAATACCGGAGGATAGCGTTTCAGAAATTCACGTATCTTCTCAAAGGCTATCGCGTTAAAATCACGCTCGAAGCCTCCGATACGACCAATATTCGTTGTCAGGCGAGCACCACAGATTTCTTCAAAGATTTCATAGATAAACTCGCGCTCCTGCATCACATACAAAAAGCCCGAAAAAGCACCCGTATCTACCCCCAAAATACCATTACAAATAATATGATCTGCAATACGGGCAAGCTCCATAACGATAACACGCATGTATTGCACCCGTTTAGGAATCTCTATCTTAAGAAGCTTCTCAACAGTCATATGCCAGCCCATGTTATTGATCGGCGCCGAACAATAATTCAAACGGTCTGTCAATGGAGTAATTTGATAAAACGGTCGATGCTCAGCAATTTTTTCGAATGCGCGGTGAATATAACCGATCGTCGATACGCCACTCACAATACGCTCGCCATCGATTTGTACCACGTTCTGAAACACGCCATGCGTAGCGGGATGCGTGGGCCCAATATTTAAGGTAATCAACTCATCTTGTGGATCGTTATCTTCAAAAACGGGTTGATTAGGTGTGATCTTGCTAATAAATTCGCTCATAGTATATACTTTAACGGCCGAAATACAAATCTTTTTTATCTACGCGATTTGGATCCTCCAAAGGGTATTCCTTACGCATTGGAAACACCTCCATATCATCTACATTCAAAATCCTTCTCAAATCCGGATGCCCTATAAAATTGACGCCAAAAAAATCAAAAGTCTCACGCTCCATCCAATTTGCACCTTTCCAAACCACAGTCGCAGTTGGAATCTCTGGATTCGGGCCTTGCAAAAACACTTTCACCCGTATCCGTATATTATGAACTAGACTATGGATATGATAAACGACAGCAAATTCCTTTTCCAAATGCGGATAATGTACTGCTGTAATATCGGTTAGATGGATAAATTGCAACTCACCACTCGACTTCAGGAAACGAAGCACTTCAATCAGATCTTCCTTTTCAACCATAACGGTCAATAAATCGTGAGCATCCGGAATTTCCTGAATCTTTGCGGGAAAATTCTCTTCGAGCTTATCCAATAAAAAACTGCTTTCCATCGTTTATTTATTTGTATGAATTCCGTACTTTTCAAGCAATGCCTTATATTCTGGCGTATTTCTCCGGTTCAAGGATTCATTCTTCACGATGTCCTGTAAACGCAACACGCCATCCAAAATTGCTTCAGGGCGGGGTGGACAACCCGGCACATAAACATCGACTGGTATAATTTCATCGATCCCCTGCAGCACAGAATAGGTATCGAAAATACCACCACTAGAGGCACAGGCCCCCACAGCGATTACCCAACGCGGCTCAGCCATCTGCACATACACTTGCCTAAGCACAGGTGCCATCTTCTTAGCAATAGTACCCATAACCAATAGCATATCTGCCTGCCTCGGTGAAAAGCTAGGCCTTTCGGCACCGAACCTTGCCAAGTCATAGGTTGAACCCATTGTTGCCATAAACTCGATACCACAACAGGATGTGGCGAACGGCAAAGGCCATAATGAGTTGGCTCGCGCCAAGCCAATGGCTTTATCTAAACTCGTCGCAAAAAAACCTGCGCCTTCTACCCCTGGAGGAGCTTCTGCTAATTTTATATCACTCATGAAAAGTCGATTTATAGGTTTAGTATTGTTGGCCAAAAACCAATCATAATAAGGATATCTAATCCCAGTTTAATGCTTTTTTCTTGATCACATAGATAAAGCCTAATAAAAGAAGTCCCATGAAAATAAACATCTCTATCAAGCCTTGAAATCCCATATCACGAAAGTTTACAGCCCATGGGTACATAAAAATGACCTCAACATCAAATATCACAAATAGGATAGCCACCAAGAAATATTTGATAGAGAACGGCTGCCTCGCATTACCGATCACTTCTATTCCTGACTCAAAAGCTCCAAGCTTGTTTTCTGTGCGGACCTTTGGTCCGATAAGATGTGTAATAATTATCGTACTTACTCCAAATCCCACAGCTACTAAAAGCTGTATAAATATCGGCAAGTAGTCTATCGGCATACTATTGGCTTGCTCCATCTCAACTAAAATTTATATTGGTAACTATCTTTAAATATAGAGATTCCATGGTAAAAAACAAAACAAAAAAGGCGTAGATATTACTATCTACGCCTAATTTAGAATGATTTTACTTAAGCTTACTTTAGACCTTCCAAGTAACCTTTAACAGCTTCGTTCGCTGGGTCTATAGCTAATACTTTTTGGAAACTTTCCTTCGCTTTAGGAAGATCTTGTTTCACATAATAGTAAAGACCGATATACGTATTTGCATCGATTAAATAATTCTTATTTTTCTCTTGTGCACCGCGTTGATTGATTGTTTCAATCAATTTTTGGAATGACGCTACGAAATCACCTTTTGGTTGTTCCAAATTATCCGCCGTCAATGCTGCAAAAGCTTTGTAATAAAGCGCATTGATCAAATATTTATCCTGTGCTTCTTTATTATCAGTAGTTTCGATTACAGTCAAGAATGTCTGAGCTTTTTGTAAATCAGCAATCGCTTTATCTCTAAGTTCCTGATTAACTACAACTTGCTCTTCATTTTTACTAGCTGCATCTTCTTTAGCACCTATTTGATAGTATGCTTCACCAGCATAATAATTTGCATCATACAAATATGTTTTATTATCTGTGTAAGACGCTACCAGTTCGAAAAGAGAGGCCGCTGTCTGCAATTCTTGCTCTTGATATTTAGCAAACGCCAGCTCTGCTGTTTCGCCCAAAAGCTCCTTGTCTAAATCAATTGCTTTTTTAATATCAGCAATACCTTTTTGGATATTTGCCGTATTTTCTGCCGTTAACACTGGTGCTGCTGTGGCCGTGCTATCTGCACCACCTTCTGCATGCTTTGGACTATTAGCAGCGATTTCAGACATACCCAAATACATATAATCCAATGGAATTACACGATCTTTCTCCATTTTACTGAACATCTGATTCAAATACTCCAATGCTTTTGGATAATCTTTAGCTTTTTGGAAAGCGATATAACCTAAGTACCGGTAGATTTTTGGATCTACGGAAGGATTTTGTGCTAACTCCTCCGAAACTACCTTCAAATCGTCGTACTGACGTGCATATACAAGGAAATCGGCGTAACGAATTTTTGCTTCCAACGAGTTATCACCAGCAACTTCAAGATATTTCTTATATTGCTCAACACCCTTTTTATTTAACTCAACATATTTTTCATCAGAAGTACCTGGCAATCTTGACCATTGGTTGTAAGTCTCAGCTAACTCACGATAGGTGGGAGCATAGGTTGGCGTCTCCGCCGCAATAGCTTCCAATTGCGTGATGGCTTCATCAAAAGCTTGTGCACCCCGTACAATTACCGCTTGTCCTACTTTAGCTTGAACGGAATTTGGATCGATATCCGTAGCGTCACCATAGCTTGTATAAGCCAAAGATCCCTCTTTCAATCCGCGATACGCATCACCTAACGCGATAGGAATAGCAACATCCTTCTTGTTTTTTTCCTTCGCCTGTGTTAGATATTCTAACGCTTTTGCATAATCAGGTTCAGGTGCATTAATATATGCACGACCGATCTCCAATAATGGCTCATAATCCTTTTTACCCAATTTTGCCGTTGCCAAAGCGAATTTAGATTCCGCACTTGCCTTATCCTTTTTCATTAAGTCAACATAACCCAAACCTACATTATTAATTGTAGCCTTTGGATCAGCGGCCAAACCTTGGTTGAAAATCGTAGCGGCAGAATCCGCTCTGTCGTTTACCAAATAAATTTGACCCAAATAGAAATAATTATCTCCATTCTTAGGTTGCTTAGTCACTAACTGTTGAAGGATAGTTTTCGCTTTACCATAATTTTCAGCCTCGATGGCTGCTCTAGCATCTTTCAAACTTTGTGCACTTACTGTGCCCACAGATCCGGCCAATAAAAGACTAAATAATAATTTGCTGTTTGTCATAATCTATTTTTGTACTATTTATTATCTATTTAATATAACTTTCATCTCTAATAATGATCTCACGCCCAGGCATTGTAGCTGGAACCAATCCCGCTTTCAAAACGATACGCTGTCCGCGATCGCCTGTCAAAAAAGCACTAAAACCTAAACCTAAGCCCATATTCGGCTGATAATTCATAATGTAGACAGGCCTCACAAAGGGGTATACGCCATCGGCGATAGTCGATTGAGATGGTCTATAGAAATTGACCTTTTCACCCCCTGGATCACTACTTCCGATGCTCAATGTACGAATTTTCTCCAATAAATTCGAATTTTTTTCTACAGCTTTCAGATACCAATTGTACCCAATCACACCCACTGTATTCGCATTCTCACTGACATATTTCATCACTTCTTCACTATCCTTCATTGCAGAAACAGCTTTCGGATCAATTTTGTTTAATTTGAAATAATCTTTCAAATAACGCAGTGTACTCGAATTTGCATTATCAAAGATCAAGCGTTGCCCTGCTAAATTACCTTCCAACAAAGACTTAACGTCTTTTTGCGACATAATAGTATCTTTACTATACCGATTATTGATCAGTACAACTGCATCGGAAGCTATTTGGAAGACTTTCGGCTGAATACCGCGCTTCTGAAAATAGCTACCTTCCTGGTTCGTCAACTTTCTCGTCAATACAACCACATAAGCTGAATCAGAAAGCAAGGCATTTACCGCTTTAATCTCGGGCCTGGCGATCAATTCCAAACTTGAGTTTGGGTATGAACTTTCAAAAACATCGGCAGATTCTTGGATGATAGGCAACAAAGTCTGATCAACAATAACCGGAAGTTTACCCGTTAGAATATCCTCTCCTTCCTTTGTACTCTTCGTTTTATTTTTGCACGAAACAAATACTCCCATACAGATGCCTAGCATCATAAGAACCATTTTATATTTTCTCATACGATACATCATAAAATAAGACAGTTTAAATAAAGAATAGTTTAACTTTTGAAGAGAGAGTTGGTTAAAACTAAAAGAAAGAGGCGCTTAATTAAAATTATTTTGCCAAAGCCGTACAAACCGCATAAATGAATACAGAATCAATACGACGCCAAAAATTGTTTTGTAAGTTGGATTAATTTCAATCGGAAAATTGTCCCAGAATATAATCAAAAGGCCCAAAACAAAATAAAAGCCAAACATGAAAAGTCCTAAAATAGACAGAAACCGCTTCAGAGGCGATTTCTGTCTATAATTTGAACTATTACTAGAATTAAAATTTGTCATTCTAATTTTGAAGGTTCAATCGAATTGGTAAAGTATACGCTACACGAACTGGACGACCATTTTGAATTCCCGGTTTCCATTTCTTCGCTTTCTTAAGCAACCTAACGGCTGCATCGCCAGTACCATATTTCAAATCACGTTTGATATTGATGTCTGTTAAGCTACCATCTTTTTCTACAACGAAGGATACCTCAACAACACCATTTACACCATTTTCTGTTGCCGCTGCTGGATACTCGTAGTTTGACCCAACCCAAGACATAAATGCTGCCATACCACCGATAGGTGTTGGTTGAACCTCAATGGCATTAAATGGAAGAATTTCATCTCCATTACCATTCGGATCTCCTTTTGCAGCACCAGTGATCGCACCATCTTGTTTCTTTGAACCGAATTCGCCACGTGCAACCGAAGTACCTGTCGGACTACCTTTCAAAGTAATACGCGCTGGAGTTTTATTTGGATCCTTCAATTCTTCCTGAGAAGCAACTTCTTCTACAACTTTGTTAGCAGGAGCTACTTTAGGTTCAGGGAAACGAACCAAATCCTCTTTTGGTACATCCATGGCCACTTGTTGAGGTTTTTCTTCCGGTTCTTGTGGAAGTGGCTCCTCTTCTGGTGGTTCTGGTGGCTTGATTTCTTCAAGGTCTTCCAACGTAACTTCGGTTACAGCCGGAGGTGCCTCAACAGCTTTCTTCGGGAACAGCTTACTTCCAAACACACTAAGGAAACTAGCTATGGCTACAATGCCGATAACGACAAGAAGCCCCCTGTTAGTCGCTTTGGGCGCAAGTTTGCGAAGCTCGTAAGCTCCATACTCCCTGTTACGGCCCTGAAAAACGACATCAAGCCATTCTTTCTTAAAAATATCTAATTTTGACCCTATCATTTTATTTTAGTTTTATGTGTCAATCTAATAACTAATCATTATAGATATTGTCACGTTTTAACACTTCGACTTCTTCTGGTGTAATCTTTCCGATCATATAGCGTTTAACGTCTACAATTTTCATCTCGTCAAGAATATCAACTAGATTGCGCTGTGTACATTTTTCACTAGGACGTATGATTACAATCATGTCTTTACCGCCTGAAACGCGAGGTACATAAGCCTTTTTCTCCATCAAGACCTTACGGATTCCATCTGCGCCATAACCAGCAACAGTAGGACCTTCGATCGGATTAGCTACTTGACCATATACCCACGAGACTTTATTGTCAGAACCCAATAAAATTGTAAGGGAACGATTATCTGCCGTAAGCAGTTCATCGCTTTGTTGTTCTTTAATTTTATTTTTGTCTGGCATAGCCACATCCATTGCCTGCGGTTTATTTAAGGACGTGGTCAACATGAAGAAGGTAATCAACAAGAATGCCAAATCTACCATGGCTGTAAGGTCTACCTTACCCCCATTTTTCTTGGATCTAACTTTCCCGCCTTTTCCTTTTTTACCACTATCCTGATTTAATTCTGCCATCGTTTGTTCTTATTAAATCGTCAATTATTTGTCCTCAGCACGCATGCCTGTTATGAAACTAAATTTGTTTTGCTTTTGATTACGCAATGTTTCAATAACTAAATTAACCGAAGGATACTTCTCATTCGCATCTGCTTTGATAGCCATCTTCAAAGGCCCAGGGTGCACGAAGTTTTTATCCGATGCCTCCTTTTCCTTATTTACTTCTTCGGCGGCTAGTCGGGCATTTTGAACCCAATAATACAGCTCATTTGAAGTATTCTCTGTACTATCAACCGGGATACCAGTTTGCACGCCTTTTTCTGTACGCTTACTTCCATCCAAGGCCAATAAACCCTTCAATTTAGACATTGGTACACCAAAGTTTTCCATCAATTTGAAACGATCGTAATCTTCTTGCGAAAAGCCAACGCCATACTTTGCTGACATTCTTTCTAGTGCTTTTACGCGAACCTGTTGATCAGTCGTACCGAAGAAAACTTTACCTTGATCGCCTATTGTGATCATACCTACATTTGAATCAGGTAACTTATCTTTAGTAGTCGATGCTGGGGTATCCACCGTCAATGCTTCCGGTTGGCGCGCTGTCGCCGTTAAGACGAAGAACGTAAGCAGCAAGAACGATACGTCACACATCGCTGTCATGTCGATCGACGTACTGGCTCTTTTTACTTTTGCTTTACCCATTTTAAATTCTTCTTTTTAAATTAAAAACTCAATCTTCTATCCTATGATGATTTTAATATTTGATTTCCATAAAATAAATTTAAAAAAATCAAATATTTTCATCACAGTTCTTATTTGTGGTTTGCAGCGTATGTTTGTACGATTGAGAAACCAGCTTCGTCGATAGAGTAAGTTAATTTATCGATTTTTGCAGTAAAGATGTTATACAATACGATAGCGAATGTTGATGTCGCGATACCAGTTGCTGTATTGATCAAGGCCTCAGAGATACCGTTCGCCAATTTAGCTGAATCTGGAGCACCACCTGTTGCCAATGCCGAGAAGGCTTTGATCATACCTGTTACTGTACCCAATAGACCACATAATGTACCGATAGAAACTAATGTAGCGATAACGTTTAAGTTTTTCTCTAACATAGGCATTTCCAATGCAGTTGTTTCTTCGATTTCTTTTTGGATTGCAATAGCCGCTTTTTCAGTGTTCACTTCAGGATCTACAGATACTGATTTGTACTTCAATAAACCAGCTTTCACAACGTTTGCTACTGAACCTTTTTGTTTGTCACATTCAGCAATCGCTGAATCGATGTTTCCACCATTAATCAACGTTTGGATTTTACGGACAAAGTTTCCAACGTTTCCAGTACCAGAAGCTTTGTTGATAACGATAAAACGTTCTACCGAGAAAACCCATACCATTAAGAATAAACCAAGCAAAACAGGTACGATAGCCCCAGCATGGTAAACCATTCCTAAATAGTTACCTGGATTAGGAGCATTTTCCGGATTGTTATCAACGAAGTTAGTTGGATTACCCATCACAAATTTCCATACACAGAAACCCACGATGAAACAGATGATGATTGCAGCTTGAGCAAAGAAAGATCCTCCGTTGTTGCTCTCTTGTTTTGCAGCAGTTTTAGGTGCGTTTGCCATTTTTCTAATTTTTAGTTTTTTACTGTTGTTTAAATATATAATGTTGTTTAAATTATATGCACTCTTGTTCGCTTTTGAAATCAATTTGCAAAGCAAATTTAATATCTAATGTCAAATTTAAAATATTCCTCTTAAATATGTAAAAAAAATCAAATTTGTTTTTTTAAACTGAAACACCGTTAATGTGTGTTATTTTTCTCAGCAGCTCCCGTTATATAATCATTGTTTCTCGTTGCTAAATCGCTTATTCGCAATAATTATTTTACAATGAAAGCCATTTTTTTTTTGATATGCAAGAAAATCGAAGATTTTAAATTACAAAAAGTAAGTGATTACTCATATTACCAAACAAACACACAGTCTGCACACAAACCATACTTGCCTAATAAACAATTCATTAGATTTAATCTGCATATTGCCATAATACTTGTTTAACCACCCACCAATTTTACGCGATACCCCTCTTTAAGTAACAACTCGTAAATCTTTTGTTTAAACTCTCCCTGTATGATGATCTCGCCATCCTTTACAGTTCCACCCACTCCACACTTCTGTTTCAACAATTTACCTAAAATTTCCAGATCTTCGGTTTTTCCTACAAAACCTGTAATCAACGTAACAACTTTCCCTTTTCGCATTTTACGATCAAGCTGTACTTTCAAGTTTTGCTGATTCGTTGGTAAAGTATCCTGTTCCTGAAAAAAATCAGATAATTGATAATTGAAGTTATCATCTGTAGAATAGACAACCCCTTCATAAGACTGTTTTTTATTTTTACTCATTATCTTAATTTTAGCAAATTATTTTTAAGGCTTTTGGCATAATGGAAATATCCAGTTTATCTCCCAATTCGATGGGTTCCCCATCGACGTGTACCGGCGAAATCTTATCCACCTCAATCTGTATATTCTTCCCGGGAATAATCTCTACATAACTGGATTGATCTGCCGACTTGTTAAACAGATGAAAAATCATCTTTGGCAAAATATAGAGTGGAAATTTGTGCACAATACAGACATCTAATATACCATCATTGACTGAAGCTTGAGGCGCAATATAAGCGTTATTTCCATATTGGGGAGAATTCGCTACACTGATCATAAAAGCCTGTCTTTCATACACTTTTCCATCGATGGTCAATTTGTAATGTGCAGGTTGATATTTACTGAGCACATTAAACACTGATTTCATGTATCCCAACGGTCCACGAATATTTTCATTAGCAAAATTTTCGCTCACGGACGCATCGAACCCTAAACCAGCAATATTAAAAAATCTCCTTTCATTGATAACACCACAGTCCACCTCAATTGATTCAAAACGATTAATCCGGCGGATAGCAGCAGCTTCATTCATAGGTACCCCCAAGTAAAGCGCCAAACCGTTGCCAGAACCCTCAGGAATAATCCCCAATGGAATTCCAGACCCAACCAAAGCTGACCCCAATTCATTGATTGTTCCATCGCCTCCCACTGCTATAACCGCATCGTAACCCTCTTCGATTGCTTTCAAACCAATTTCATAGGCATGATTAGGTCTCGCAGTCTGTTGAAAAGTAGGATCAAATTTTTGTAGATCAAGCACATCCAACACCTGCTTTTTAAAGGATGTCTTGTGCTTTCCTCCTGAAATCGGATTAATAACAAACAATATTTGTTTACGTTCTGACATATCCCAAAGATAGCGGAAATTACGAATTTCTTAAAATAATGTAATCTTTACCCATCTTAAAGTATATACCTATACTTTTTAAATTAAAATATAGATTTGATTTTAAATAATCCTTAAAGTATTGTAGCTTTGTCGCATAAAAAATAGAATGTGGACTGATTTGCGTGCTGTTGCGTCACAAAAGCAACGACAAGGAGATTGCAACCACAGTAAAAAAGTGCTAAAAACCCTTCGCTATTACGGCGCTTATCACTTTGCTGTTAATTCATTCTAGCGCAAATCCAATATTTAAAATCAGGTAAAGCATGGCTTATTTATTTACGTCGGAATCTGTTTCTGAAGGACATCCAGACAAAATTGCGGATCAAATTTCAGATGCATTAATAGACAATTTTTTAGCATGGGACGAGGATTCTCGTGTCGCTATTGAAACGTTGGTAACAACAGGACAAGTAGTCCTCGCCGGGGAAGTTAAATCAAACATATACCTCGATGTTCAGAAGATCGCACGTTCGGTAATTCAAAAGATTGGCTATACCAAATCTGAATATATGTTTGAAGCGAATTCCTGTGGCGTATTATCGGCGATCCACGAACAATCTGCAGACATTAATCAAGGTGTAGACCGTAAAACAAGGCAGGAGCAAGGGGCGGGTGACCAAGGGATTATGTTTGGTTATGCGAATAACGAAACAGAAAATTTTATGCCTCTGGCATTAGACCTATCTCATCGCTTACTTTATGAATTGGCCGAGCTACGTCGCGAAAATAACGAAATTAAGTATTTGCGCCCGGACGCAAAATCTCAGGTTACCCTTGAGTATAGCGATGATCACAAACCCAAAAGGATTGACGCCATTGTCATCTCAACGCAACATGATGACTTTGATACCGAACAAGCGATGTTGGACAAAATTACACACGACATCAAAACTATTTTGATTCCTCGTGTTAAAGCACAATTAAAGCCAGAACTTCAATTGTTATTTAACGATGAAATTAAGTTTCATATCAATCCTACTGGAAAATTTGTAATCGGCGGGCCTCATGGAGACACCGGTCTTACGGGCCGAAAAATAATTGTGGACACCTACGGTGGTAGAGGTGCACATGGTGGCGGTGCTTTCTCTGGAAAAGATCCGTCTAAAGTGGACCGGTCTGCGGCGTATGCGACACGCCATATTGCCAAAAACTTAGTGGCAGCAGGTGTAGCCGATGAAATTCTTGTACAAATTTCTTATGCGATTGGTGTAAAAGATCCGATGGGAATCTATGTAAACACGTATGGAACGAGCAAAGTAAATTTAACCGATGGTCAAATTGCTGAAAAAATTACCCATTTATTTGACATGACTCCATACGGAATTGAAACGCGTTTGGGACTGAGGAACCCCATTTACTCGGAAACAGCAGCTTATGGACACATGGGAAGAACACCAAAAAAAGTAATAAAAGAATTTGAAAGCTCAACAGGCGAGAAAAAGCAGGTTGAAGTTGAACTATTTACTTGGGAAAAACTGGATTATATCGAGAAGGTAAAAGCAGAATTTGGTCTATAAGAACACCAAGTTCATTAAAATACAACGNNCGTTGTATTTTAATGAACTTGCCTAATTTTCACTAACAAAAAAGTCCATTTGCGATTTCCTCACAATTGATACTGGTGAAATCAGGAACGTTTTGTATCTTCATAGTTCTAAACCGTTTCAATCATGAAAAGACGCAATTTTCTTCTGGCACCTATGGTGCTTATGACTGCCCCAACATGGGCCCATCCAGTTCGCGCGAGCCAAGATATTCAGACCAATACCATCGTCCACGTGGTTAATTTCTGGCTTAAGAAAGATATCAGTGAAAAGGATAAAATGAATTTTACCCAGTTTTTTGAGGAACTTCGGAAAATCGACGTCATCAAAACACTTCATTATGGCGTACCTGCTCAAACAAACCCGAGACCTGTCGTAGACAATAGTTTTGACTACACGTTGATTGTTACATTTAAAGATCTTAAAGATATAACAAACTATGAGACACATCCAATCCATTTAAAAGCAATTGAAAAATACCAGCATCTCTGGACGAAAGTTATGGTCAAAGACACCTCGATCATTAAATAAGGCCTCGTGCCTTAATTTCAAGGTATTTATTGATGGAATTGATGGTTAAATTTTCCGGCGCAGTATAAATAGTCTGAAATCCATGACGGATAAGCTCCTGTACAATAAGCTGCTTCTCATAGATAAACTTCTCAGCAATGATTTGATTATAGATATCTATCGTCTTTCTGGGTACACTTTTAGCTAGATCCTCAACCTCCACATTTTTAAATACGACGACTACAATTATATGACTTCTATTCAGCATAGTCAGGTAATTTATCTGACGTTTAAGGGAATCTAAGGTCTCAAAATTGGTGTAAAGAAAAACTAGTGAACGCTTGTTGATATGCGCATTGGCATAACTATACAGTTTTCCAAATTCCGATTCTTCAAATTTAGTCGATACCTGGTAGAGTGACTCTGAAATTTTAAGCATCTGATTATTTCTTTTCTCAGCAGGTATAAATGCATTGATATCCTTTGAAAAGGTTAATAAGCCAGCACGATCCTGCTTTAATATTGTTGCATTTGAAAGAACCAACGAAGCATTGATAGCGTAATCTAATAAGCTCAGGCCGTTGAAAGGCATACGCATCGCCCTCCCTAAATCGATAAAGGAATAGATTGGCTGCGACCTCTCTTCCTCATATTGGTTGACCATCAACTTTTTTACTTTCGCAGATGCTTTCCAATTCATGTGACGGTAGTCATCGCCCTGAACATAATCGCGAACATGATCAAATTCCATGGCCGAACCAATCCGTCGAATACGTTTTATCCCGAGTTCATTCAGTCTATTACTTGTTGCCAAAAGCTGATATTTCCTTAATTGTATATAAGATGGGTAACAAGGTATTTCCTGTTCTTGATTAGTAACAAACCTTCTTTTGAAAAATCCAAGACGCATCACGAGTGCCATACAACGTCCAAAGGTATAGATCCCCCGCTGGGTCGGCCGCAGCGAAAATGATATCTCCGATTGCTGAAAGCGCGGTAGATGGGCCATAAAGTCCTTATCGCGAATTTGAAGCTGAACAGGAAACTCCTCCAAAATCTCCACTTTCGTACTAAATGGATAAAAAGAACGCACAATCAGTCTCATTGGGTTCTCATCTCCGTTGGAGAGCTTTTCAGGATATACCCTAGTGATTTCTATTTTCCCCTTTCCAGAAAATAAGACTATAAAATCAAAGACCAAAATCGCCAGCCATATCCAAAAAACAATCCATGCTACAACCAACAACCCCTTAACAAAAAAAGACCATGTAAAGAGGGTTGCTATACTTAATAGCGAGTAGAAAAATTGATTTGTTAGAAAGAGCTGACTTAATTTCTTCATTATCTTGGAATTTCAACAGAATTAATGATTTGGTCGATGACATAGGCGGTAGTAAACCCTTCCATTTCTCTTTCTGGCGTCAACATAACCCGATGTCCTAACACGGCCGATGCTACCCTCCTAATATCCTCAGGAGTAACAAAATCTCTACCGCTGACTGCTGCTGAAGCTTTGGCTGATTCCAGTAAAGCAATAGAAGCTCTAGGGGACGCTCCGAGTGTCAAACTTGGATTCGTTCTTGTCTTTATAATAACTTGAGCAATGTAAGTTAACAACTCCTCATGAACAAAAATAGACTTGATCAATTTTTGGAACCCCAAAATTTCAGCTGCGGAAACTACTGCCTGAACCTGATTCTCTTTATTGAGTGCCTTTTGAGCATGATGCTCCTTTAATATTTCCAGTTCCTGTTCAAGTTCAGGATAATCCACATTGATCTTAAACAAGAAACGATCGAGCTGAGCTTCTGGCAGGCGATAAGTTCCTTCGTGTTCGATCGGATTTTGCGTCGCAAAAACAACAAATGGAGCGGGTAATCGATAAGTAGTTCCATCAACTGATGCCTGCTGCTCGGCCATGCTTTCAAAAAGCGCGGCCTGCGTTTTTGCCGGAGCCCGGTTAATTTCATCGATTAACACGATGTTTGCAAAAATGGGGCCCTTGCGAAACACAAATTCATTGCTTTTCAGATCCAATATCGAGGATCCCGTTACATCTGAAGGCATTAGATCTGGTGTAAATTGAATACGTTTGAATTCGCTATTGATGGTTTTGGCGATCAATTTTGCAGATAATGTTTTTGCAACCCCTGGCAATCCTTCAATCAGGGAATGTCCCGACGCTAAGATGGAAATCAAGAGCATATCGATCAATTGATCCTGCCCAACGATTACTTTTTTAACTTCTGCCTTTACCTGAGCCATTTTATCAGACAAAACCGATACATCAATTCGGTTTTCAAAAGATATATATTTATCAAAATCACTCATATCATTTTTGCTTTATGTTTAAACTCTTCTATAGTATCATTAACCAATTTAAGATCAGCCAAGTCATGCTCTTTCGCATCCTGCATACGAACAATCAACCTGACCAAAACCTGTGTCTCCGCAAGAAAAACGCCAGACCGTTCAGCCAATTCTTCACTGAACTCATTTTCCCGCAAGGTTAGTGTGTCCACATGAAAACGACTCCGAAGGTCGTGAAGAAAGTAATCTATTTTTTTGGCTACCATGTTTCCTGGCGCACCATTTTCATAATATAAGGTAGCTATCGTCTCACAGAATTCTTTCGAGAGATTCGGCTCTGGCGCCACGACCGCCACCGCACGCTGTTCGCGTCTACTTCTAAAAACGAGTAAAAGCACCAGTCCCGCTAACAAAACGTACCAAGCTTGCCGAAGACCATCATTCATCAGCAATACACGCAAAGGCGTACGATACTGATCCATATTTGCTTTAAAATCATACCACGCGAGCGGTTTATCATTTAAATAAGATAAAGATTTCGCAACATAAGCATACTGCGAAGCAGAATTCAGCAAATAATAGTTCCCAAATAAATCGGGGGTCAGGTGCAGATAAATGGTTCCTTTGCCAAATTGAATCGCCACGAAGTTAGGTAGTGCAAATTCTTTATAGGTGATCGCACCTAAAATAGTTGCATTTTTTGGAAGTTTTTTAAATACTTCACCAAGCTCCGATTTGCCGTAATGAATTTTATTGTTATCATTCATCAGCCGAACGCGCAACTGACTTTTTATATTTACACGTTTTTTAAAACCATAGAAATTATCTGCTTCCAAACCCAGGGAATCCAATAGGTAATTATCAATATCCTCGGCTACAATCATTGCTTTCCCACCCCGGTTTACATAATCCAGTAATTTATCTTCCGCGGCTTCACCCATTGAAAAATAGGAGGTGTAAAAAAACAGGTTAACGTCTGTTTTCTTTGTGCTATCCAGATACTCATACAATGGTCGCTCAATCGTTGTATTCTTTTGATCAATGATATGCTTCAGCTCTTGACGCAATACATACGCTCCAAAGGGATTTTTATCTTTTGCATCAAAGGTCCGATCCCAGATAATTGGCTTCTTACTTGTGGCATCGATAAGCGCAATGAGCACTAAAACAACAGCCAATAATATCAGTCCAAATTTTACCGATCCCTTCATTTAATTTGATTTTGATATTGGGTAAACAATTGCTGGTATTGGGCAAAATTGTCCTCTGTTAATTCAAATTGACCAAACCAGACATAATCAAATATTCTTGTACATTCAGCAAATCCACGACGGAGCTCCTCGTTTTGAATCTCTTCTGCAAATTCAGCATTTGTTTTGCTCAGCTTCCATTTTATATGATCTGATTGCGCTAGTTTCTGGATATTCAATAGCTGTAAGTATCGGATCCCCAACGCATAATTCCTTTGGGCAATAGCCTCCTGAATATAAGGTTCTAGGTTGCTATTCATCAGATTTCGCTCTACATACGCTAAAACGTCAAGTTCACTCTCCTCTTCACGATGTTTAATAAAATATTGTTTTCTGTTGTAGAGCACTTTATAAAGGATAAACGCCAATGCAATAACAGCTAAAAAAGCAAATACATAACCGAACTCTTCCCGAAATTTATAGGGATTATCTGGCATGATACTTCCAATCCAATCCGCGAGCCGCGCAAGGATGCGCTGTAATACGCCTACGCGATCTTTAATATTTTCTGAATAAACAAAATCATCCGTCTCGTATCTTTTGATGATATCCTGATAAGGATCCATTTTAAATGAACGTTCTTTGGTATATTTTGGGATTGAATCAAATAATGTGGGATCCCACAGGTCAATTTCATCTTTTTCCTGCTGGCCATTTGGTGCTTTTAAAATTATCGAGTCAATAGCGACAGAATCGTCTGTCACTAAGGTAGAATCTCTTTGTACATAGAGCGAATCCGCACTTTTGCTGTCGGAATCTACGGTCTCTGGTTTCGGATCACAAGCAAACGTCATTGACAAACCGGCAATGCACAAAAAAGACAAGAGTTTATTCACTTTTTCCTCCTATTTCTTCAATCATACCATAAATCCGTTCTCCAAATTTGAGATCCTTTGCTGTTTCATAAATAATACCGTTGGCCAAAACTCCTGACATATAAAGAAACAACGTAAATAATGTGATAAATAAACCGCCCAATGTCATCAGCAGTTTTCCCCAGGATGAGTCAAAAAAAGCAGCATCTATTCCGAGGAAGTTGAATGACAGTAACCCCATGATAACCAATGGTACAATAGAAATCATCATCACAGCCATTTGGAAAATAAAATTTACGATATAGGTAGCAATACCATACTGAATCAATTTTTTGCTTAGCATTACATAGGCATCTGTAAAACAACTTCCGAGATCCGAATAGCCTTCGCGATAGAATAAAAATGAGCAAAACAACCAAATACCAACCATGGACGCCAATATTCCGATAGCAAAACTTCCGACAAAAGGGATAAATGCACAAATCGCAGCTACGATGGCCAAGGGAATAAAGACGACAATTAACGCCAAGACCATGGCAATCAAAAACATAAAGTATTTCCCAAGGTTTGATCTAAAATTCTTCAGTACGTCCACACCCGAAAATGCTGTACTCTTGCGCTCCTTAAGCAGTACAAAATATTCGATAGAAATACCGTAAACGTACAGTCCCAAGGCGATCAGCGCCACAATAAGTAAACCGGCCCAAGTAAGAGCATCGATGTCTTCAAAAGAATCACTATTAGCAGAGAACGTAATTTTTGTAGACAGAAAATAATAAACCAAGGCAATCCCGGCTAGGGGAACAGCAGATAAACCAAAAATAGTAGATACAAAATGCCTATAGATCAATTTAAAAAGATCTATAAAACTTTGCACAAAGTCCCCTACCTTCCGTTCTTTTTGAAATTCAAAGTCTATTTCCATCGAAATCGTTTTGCTAGTCGATACGGATTAATAACATAAAAATAAAGAATGGCTATTGAGGATAAAATGATGATCAATAAACATAACCAAATTGACACATTATAATATCTTGTTACAAAGCCTTCCAATGTACCCGCAATAATAAAAAAAGGAATCGTGCTGACCAACACTTTCATCGCAATCTTTGCCGTACGGACAAAAGATGTTAAACGCGTGAAAGATTTTGGAAATAAGATGCTATTACCGATTGCTAATCCGCAACCCCCGGCCACAATAATTACCGAGATCTCGATGGTACCATGAATCCAGATTGCGGACATAGCCTTCCCCATAACGCCATATTGAAAAAACATATGATGAAATGCACCTAGCATAATACCATTGCTAAACAAGACATACCCCGTCCCAACACTAAAAAATAGTCCGGCAGCAAAAGCCATAAAAGCAACCCGCACATTATTTATCGTAATCCAAATTGCAGATCCAAAGTTACTACCCTTTCCATATACCGCAGCAGGATCTCCGGCTTTTATACTTTCTATCGTTGAATCGACATAATAGTCCCCTAAAATAAGCCGAATAAAATCGATATCATACATAGCGGACAAAAAGCCGATAACGGAAGCCAAAACAAAAATTAAGAAGGAGTATAACAACGGTCTACGGATAGACCAAATTGCTTGCGGTATCTCGTCGGTGATAAAAGATTTAAATTTATTATTGGAAGCTTTTTGATCTTTATAAATCTTTTGATGGACAGTCACCGCCAATTCATTTAAGTAAGTTTTTACTTTACTTTCAGGATAGAAAGTTTGCGCATAAGCCAGATCATTGGTCAGCTCAATATAATTTGAAGCCAGCTCATCAGGATCAACTGCTGTATTAATTGACAAATTATTTTCAATTAACGTCCATTTTTCTTTATTTCGTTCTACAAATGATGCTTCTCTCATTAATTTTTTTAACTGGCTCAACCAAATATAGGAAATATCCGTCATTGAAAAGCACAAATAACTGCGAAATTGACTTATATATTCTATATTGCCACTAAATCCAAATCATTTACAGATGAATAAGCTTGAGATAAATACAGCGCAAAATGTAAAAATCGAATATAATCTTGCCAGCCTTGGCTCAAGAATGATAGCCTTTGCAATAGATTATTTCATTATAGTCTGCTATTATTTCTTTTGCTTTTTCCTCTTGGACACTTTAAATATCACCAGTAATGACCCCTATCTGTTTTATGGGATCATGATGGCACTGACTCTACCGGCTTTTTTTTATACATTGATTACCGAAACAGCTTTTGGCGGCCAAACGGTTGGAAAGAAAATAATGAAAATAAAAGTTGTCAAACTCGACGGCTCCCGGGCCAATTTTTATCAGTACTTGTCTAGATGGAGCTTGTCTATTATCGATATCTGGATGACGATGGGCGGGGTTGCAATTACCGCTATAGTTTTATCCAAAAACGGGCAACGCATTGGGGATATTGCCGGAGAAACGTCTGTTATTAGTCTAAAACCAGCCTTAAAATTGAGCGACACTATCTATGAGGAAACATTCGATAATCACCCCATTCTATTTCCTCAAGTAATTAAATTGAGTGACAAAGATGCCAACTCGATTAAAGAGATTTATCAGACAGCTTTTGACAGAAGAGATGTGGGAATTTTAACGGCTTTAGTTCAACGCCTGGAAAAAGTCATGGACGTTAAACACCCTGAAGTAATGACTCCCAATGATTTTGTCTTACAGGTGATGAAAGATCATTATACGATGTTTAAAGATAAATAACCCTAAAGACTTCCCGCTTACCAACTTCGCCCTTTCGCCCGGTTCTTTAACGTACATCATACGTATATACAACGGAGATTGTTCGGTTGCGACCGAACAATCTCCGAACAAAGGCCGAAAGAGGTATCAATTTGATACGTCACTATCAAAATAAAAACTCTTACTTTATCTTGTTACTGGCACAAAAAAAGTCGGAAGATTTTTCTTCCGACCGCGAATGGATCATACGACCTTTTTTATCGGATTTTATCCTTAGCCCGTTACTGAAGCCGCAGAAGTTTGTGCCTGACGATCGACTTTTTTGACCAATCCTTGTAATACATTACCTGGACCAACTTCAACAAATGCCGTCGCACCATCAGCCAGCATATTTTGTACCGTTTGTGTCCATCGAACAGGTCCCGTTAGCTGTGCGATCAGATTTTGCTTGATAACAACTGGATCTGTCTGTGGTTTAGCATCAATATTTTGATAAATCGGACAGCTAGGCGAAAGCACCTCTACCGCTTCAATAGCTGCTTGCAATTCGACTTTAGCTGATTCCATCAATGGTGAGTGGAATGCACCACCTACGTTTAGTTTTAATGCCCGTTTAGCACCAGCCTCGGTCAACAAAGCACAAGCCTTATCCACACCTTCGATAGATCCCGAAATAACCAGTTGTCCAGGGCAGTTATAATTTGCAGCCACAACAACTTCATCAACCTGAGCACAGATATCTTCCACTATAGCATCTTCCAGTCCTAATATCGCAGCCATCGTTGATGGTTGAAGCTCACATGCTTTTTGCATCGCATTAGCACGTTGTGCAACCAATTTCAAGCCATCTTCAAAGCTCAATGCACCGGCCGCTACCAAAGCCGAAAACTCACCTAACGAGTGACCTGCAACCATGTCCGGCTGAAAAGACTCTCCCAAGGCTTTCGCCAAAATAACCGAATGCAAGAAAATAGCAGGTTGGGTTACTTTCGTTTGTTTCAATTCCTCATCTGTACCGGAAAACATGATATCCGTGATGCGGAATCCTAAAATATCGTTAGCCTGTTCGAACAAGGCTTTCGTTTCATCATTTAAATTATACAGGTCCTGCCCCATTCCAACAAATTGGGCCCCTTGACCAGGAAATACATATGCTGTTTTCATCCCTTATATTTTTTATTCATTTATTTGTCTGCTACCATAGGTATTGAATCTGCCTTCGGCAGTCAATGGTTGAGAAGAACGGATTCCCGTAAGCGCAAACTTAGATAAATTGCTTTTTATATGCAATATAAATTCATGTCAGCCAGCTATTATTCCTATTGTAGGACCATCGGTCTCATATTATTTATCTCCTCTGAAGGGTCTAAATCGGTCCTTAAATTCAGTCTTCGGGAACAAAACTTAGCGACAACATCTTCTTCGGGTCAAATACATCTTGTGCTATTTCCAGCAGCCCTGTATTCGTCAAATCCTGAATTTTTTCAATTACTTCGTCCAATAAGATGACACGATCATAGTCCATTACGTTTTTCGCGGCAGAGATAATCATACTCATACGATTCTCTTCAGTCAAAGCAATCTGCCCAATAAATTTCTGCTTCGCCTTTTTTACTGCAGTTTCAGATAGCGGTTGCTCGCTCAGCTTCGCAAGTTCTTTAAAGACGAGTTTTTTAGCTTTTTCAACTTTTTCTTCATCAGTACCGAGGTAAATACTAAATAATCCTGTATCCGAAAAAATAGTATAATTAGATTCAATGGTATAGGCTATTCCGTATTTCTCCCGTATGGAGAGATTCAAGATAGACCCCATCCCCATTCCACCAAGCATATTATTTAAAAGCAGTAGCCCCGTCTTACGGTCATCTCGATAACTATAAGCTAAAGAACCCAGCATATAATGCACCTGATTGATTGGCTTGCCTACGGCAACATGCTGTTCAACAAGCGGTCTGACGTCATTGCGGAGACGTGCTATCGTATTTGAAGGCACGGTCACAAATACTTTGTGCAACAATCGCTCAACTTCTTTTAGCGTATAATTGCCCGTGATACCAATGACCATTTCATTAGTATCATAATTTGCCTGCATGAAATCGACAATATCACACTTTTGCAGTGCAAGAAGCTGATCTTCCAGACCCAAAATATTATGCCCTAAACCCGATCCCTGAAAAACCAAATCTTCAAAATCGTCCACAATAGACTCTTCCGGGCTATCCAGATAAGATGCCATTTCATCTACAATGACAGATTTTTCTTTATCCAATTCTATGTCAGGGAAAGTGGAATGAAAGAAGATATCTTCAAAAAGATCTAACGCACGATTTAAATAAGGCTTAAGAATAGAGGCATGTACACAGGTATACTCCTTCGTCGTATAGGCGTTTAGATCTCCACCTACGGATTCCAAATGATTTATAATCTGTTGTGTAGAGCGTCTCTCAGTACGCTTAAATAAAAGATGTTCGATAAAATGGGCTACACCATATTTCCCAACAGCCTCGTCCCGAGACCCCGCATTGATGACCATGCAGACATGTGTAACCGGTAAATTTTGATATTGAAATACTACGCGTATTCCGTTTGAAAGTCTAATAATTTCGTATTCCATGCAGTACAAACTTGCTGTAGCTTCTTTTAGTTTATCTCTTTTTGTGCGCTCCATGTTTACGATATTTTTGCCACTTTGCTCAATCTTCAAATCGTATGGGGCATGAAGTCGTCACAAAACTAGGCATTTTTAAATGCAAAACGGTCATAGCGAAATCACTATGACCGTTTTTATATCTTATAGCAATCAGATTACATACGCGGAGGTCTCATTCCACCTGGCAATCTGTTCTCTCCTTCAGGATTACCCATCGCGAATTTTTGGAATTTGTAGGTAAATAAAATCATAAAATATCGTCCTAAACGGTTTGTACGGCTATCAGTAATCATCGATTCACTGAAGGTCCGGGAGACATTCGTTTGCTGATTTAACAAGTCAAATGCCTGTAGACGTACAGTCCCGCGTTGCTGACTTAAGAATTTCTGTTCCAGGTACGTATTTATGACAAAAGGATTTGCACTGATACCAGCCCCATACCCACTATTGAATTGTTTGGATAGATCTGCTCCGAAAATCGTATTTTTTGTAATATTAACCGACCCGATTAAGGTTGGCGTCCAGGACGAAACATTCGTATTACGATTTGTCACTGAGTTTTCTGTATGGTTAAATTGATAACGAACGCCTGGATTAATTTCCAGATTCTCCGACGGGTTATATCTAAACATCAACCCTTGATTCAACACGATATTGCGTGCAACATTCTTTTGACCGATGTCATCATCTTTCTCCGTAGATACATATCCAATATTTTTGTTATAGGATATTCCCCCCATCAACATAATATTATATGTTTTTTCCTTTAAGGATTTCCCATAGTGGTAAAAAGAATTCACATTAAATGGTTTATCGCTTGTTTCATTAAGATAACGGGTTTCGGAAACTAAAGTTGAGTTTGTCTGACCTGTTTGATAATCGATTAAATCATCAAAATAGCTTTTGCTCAAACTTACAATCTTATTGTTGGTCAGCCCAGCATTAACAAAAGCGAAGAAATTGTTTCCTTTTTGAAAGTCATTCTTACGAAATCTGACGTTCAATTGATGGCTGAACTCCGGATTCAAATTTGCATTACCTATTACGATACTGGTCCGGTTGGTACTCATATCAAACGGCAAGATCTGGGTGACCGAAGGCTCGTTAGGTGTTCCGGAATAATTGATGGTAATATTCGATTGCCTAGAAAACTTATACTCAAATCGCGCAATAGGCATCCAGTTCATGTTATTTCGACGAATTGGAACGACTAATCCCGAGCTGATGGCATCACCTCTCAATTGAGAAGGTTGAGCTGCAGCACCAATGGAATAGGTTATTTTATCACCACTATACAAATAGTTTGCTCCGATTTTATGTGTTGTGAAGGAATAATCATAATTATAATCAAAATTCAACTTGGGATCTTCTGCAATAAGGTTTCCATCGCGATCAAACCCTTTTTGTTTGTTCGAATTGTCATACTTATTTTTGTTGAAATCATAGGTAAATTCCACTTTTCCCTTCTCAGAAACAGGTTCAGTATAATTCACCGAAGCCCCGCCATTCCAACTTTTATTATTTGCTTTCAGGATCGTTTTTTCATAAATTGAATCTAAAGGAGCATTTGCATTGTTGGGATCAGCCAATAGCCTATCTAAAATTGCATTTTGATCTTTCGTTGTTTTTGCATTGTTAAAGTTCATGTTTACAAACACATTACGCCCCTTATCGTTGAACTTATGGTTGTACAATCCACTAATACCGAATCTCGGTGCACTGGAATTGGTAAAAACATCTTGAACCTGCGAATTATTGAATGCTCCACTACGGTAAGTAAGCGAATTGGTACCTGTCGTTACATCGCTATTATCATATCCAAACTGGGGTGAAATTTTGATATAATCTTTTGTAGTTGGCTTCCATTCGACGTTAGCTTCAAAACGATGGCTATCGCCAATGGTATTCGAATTGGATGTTACACTGTCCGTCTGCATAATATTTGGCAATGTATTTTCCTGAAAACGTTGAGATAGCGTGGTATTATTGCTATGGCTAAAACTATAGCTACCGTAAACTGTCAGTTTATCACTAAAGTCTTTACGGTAATTCAGTCCTATGGAGCCAATTTTAGTCAAACCGTCCGAACCGCCAAACATACCACCACCGCGGCGACCGCCACCACCTTGGCCACGACGCGCACCGCCACCTACAGTACTAAAATCAAATAATGGGGCATTGGTATTATTTAAATTTCCCAATACAGAAATTTGTTCGCCTTCGCGCATACCCATCCACATCCCCGTAGCCTGATAGCGATCTTCTGTCCCCACACCCGCCCGAAGTGTGGTCATATGACCTGTATTATATTTCGGGTCAATTTGGATATTCAATACCTTTTCAGAATCACCCGTTTTATTACCGGTCACATTCGCCATATCACCATAATCGTCGATGACCTGCATTTTTTGAATAATATTGGCCGGCAAATTCTGCGTTGCAGTCTTAACATCCCCACCAAAAAAGTCCTTTCCATTAATACGAACGCGCTTGACGGATTCACCCTGTGCTGTGACATTACCATCTTTATCGACTTCGACCCCTTGTAACTTCTTCAAAGCATCCTCGGCGACAGCCCCATCGCGGAGCTTTAGATCTTTCATCGTATATTCTAGGGTATCACTTTTGACAACAACTGTAGGGACTCCATCAATCACCACTTCCTCCAGCATCTGCGAGTTCTGTTGTAGCGTTAAACTTGGAATAATGTGCTTTGATTCACCTTTAGGAACTGTAAATTCTTGCTCAAAACGTTCGAATCCAAGGATGGAAACCGTGATTTTAAACGTATCAGCTTTAACTTTATCAAAGATAAAGATCCCCGCCATATTCGACCCTGTAGTCATGGAATCTAACCTCGATGTCAACTTCACCGTTGCACCTGCGACAATTCGATTCTTGTCGTCTTTCAACATACCTTGTACACTTTTCGTCTGGCCGTAAACAGTCCACCCCATCAGCATACTAAACAAAAAAAGCATATAGCCTCTCATAATACGTATTTTTATATTGCTATAATTGATAACCTTTTGATTCTAAAACTATTGTCTAAGTTTATGAACCAATATGATCCAAAAAGAAACAACCCTTAATTGTATGATTGAAATTATTCCAATTCATAGTTTGATACTCCAAACTCTTACAAAAAAAAGGATTATTAGTGTTAATTAATGTAAATGGACGATCTTCACACAGAAGTTACAATAGATAACTCTAAAATTATTTGTACTTTCGGCTATTTTAAAGACGGAACATGCTATTATCATATTATCAGGAAGAGTGCATAGAGGCTGGCTGTGACGAAGCGGGTCGGGGTTGTTTGGCAGGACCTGTTTTCGCTGCCGCGGTAATTTTTCCGACAGACTATCATCACGAGCTACTTAATGATTCCAAACAACTAAGCGAGAAAAAAAGAATGGCGCTACGGCCAATTATTGAACGTGAAGCCCTTGCTTATGCAGTTGCCAGTGTCTCTGCTGAAGAGATCGATCGCATAAATATTCACAATGCGAGCTACTTAGCCATGCACAAGGCTCTTGATCTCTTGAAGACAAAAGCGGAGTATATCATTGTCGATGGCAATAGGTTTATTCCTTATCAGCAAATTCCGCATACTTGTATTGTCAAGGGAGATGGCAAGTACCTATCCATCGCAGCAGCTTCAATTCTGGCCAAAACTTATCGCGATGAGTATATGAACAACATCGCATTAGCTTATCCAGATTACGACTGGCTCAATAACAAAGGGTATCCTACAATTAAGCACAGAACAGCTGTATTGGCACACGGCTCTACACCACATCATAGAAAGAGCTTTAGAATAACAGATCCACAGCTCAAATTATTCTAAAGCTCTAACATGCGTAAAAAGGAACAGCTTTAAACCGCTGTTTCCTTTTGATTTCGTTTAAAGGTGAGATAAACCGCTGCTCCTATTCCTGCAACCAGAATGAAGGAGGAGATCAGAGTCAATAGATTACCCATTTTGTGCGACTCTGGGTCAAAGATGAATTCAACTTTATGTTGACCTGCCGGCAACTGTAATGCTCTCAGGATATAGTCGGCACGAATGATAGGCGTTTCCTTCCCATCCACATATGCTTTCCATCCTTTATCATAAAATACTTCCGAAAATACAGCAAATGCATCATTTGTTGCAGTATATTCATATTGCATTTTATCTGGATGGTAAGACGTTAGCTTGATTTGGCCAGTTGTTGAAGCACTTGAAGTCTTCGCCTTAATTTCATTCTGATATTGTTGATTGACGAAAGCCTCTTTACGCGGATCAAAAGAACTGATTGCTTGCATTTCTTCCGCATTCCCTTTTACAAAATTCACCTTATCCACAAACCATGCATTTCCTGCGGCTGTACTTCTTCTAACAATACGCTGGGACTGATTCTGAGGATCTGTCGTAATCAAATAACGTACGTTAAACATGTCTAGAACATCTTCATTCAGAGCCCCATTAAATTGATTTTCCAAAATTTCCTGAAAGCGCATCAATTTTGCCGCATGATATCCACCCAGTGATTTATGGAAATAAGAGGGGCGCGCATCCGAAAATGGATCAGACGTCAGATCAAGTACGCGATAACTTAGATCTTTATCCATTAATATCAATTGATCTACCTCACGTTGCTGGAACACCTGTTGTGCAGTAGTTCCTTTATCCATAAACGATTTATCATTTAAGAAACGTTTATCAATACTCCATAAATCAAACAGGAACAACACCAATAATGCCCCTAATAACATCCCCTCGCTTAACTTTTTCTTTAGAACTACCCATACAAAACCGAATGTTAATAGGATGATAAAAAAGGAACGATAGGCATCTTTGCTCGCAATATCTTTGCGGTCTAGTACCAACTGGTTTGCTAATTCTGTTGCAAAGGCTTTATCGCCTATATTGTGCTCGAGCATCTCTATCAGATTGCTATGTCCGGCATTTCTAAAGTTTAAAAATAGATCGGGCATAATAGCAATCAACAAACAGAACCCACCAACTCCGATAAAGGTATACAGTACTTTTTTATCTAAGTTGGGGATTTCCTTAGCACGTATCAACAGCTCGTTGACAGCCATAATTGCCATCATAGGCACCGTAATAGAAACCAAAACCAAGATGGATTCAACCGCCCTAAACTTATTATACATGGGGAAGTAATCAAAGAAAAGATCCGATACGAGTGTAAAATTTCTTCCAAATGAAAGCAACAATGCTAGAATGGTTGTTGCCAAAATCCACCACTTAAACCGGTCTTTGACAATAACGAGACCTAAAACAAATAGGAAAAAGATCCCAGCGCCAAAATACCATGGCCCTGAGGTAAAGCGCTTATCGCCCCAATAGGTTGGCATGCCTTCTGCAAACTGCCCCGCCTGGACTTCCGAGATTCCTCCTTTTTCCATTAAAAATTTAGCCACGTGTGACTTCTCGTTCAACTGCCCGCCAGTCGAGCCGCCATAGGCATTAGGAATCAAAAAGGTAATCGTCTCACCAATTCCTTGGCTCCACTCATAAGCATACTCTTTATCAAGTCCCTTCTCTTTGGTATTGGCATTATCCACCTTTGTGATATTGGCATGCCCACGGGTACTTAATTTACTATACTCCCAGGTAGGTAATAAAATAGACGCATTGACCATCAAAGCAATGACGACTGCCAAAACCTGCCTCCCGGAGGCAATAAAAAATGCCCTCAGTTGATTTTGTTTCAGCGCATCTATGAATGTAAAAATCACATATACCATAAGAAGCATCAACAGATAATAGGTAGTTTGCAAGTGATTGACACGAATTTCAAGGGAGAGAAACAAGGCTAATAATACAGGTCCCCACAACTTACTCCCGCGATAACACATAATGACGGCGGCTATAACAGGCGGAATAAATGCAATTGCATTTGCACGAGTGATGTGCCCGGCCTCAATATAGATAAAATTGTAGGATGTAAAAGCAATGGCTACAGCGCCAACCGCAGCCAGCCAGGGCTTGATGCGTAACACGCTAAAGAGAAAATAAGCTCCCAACAAATAGAACAGAACCGTATCCATTGGGCTCGGAAAGGCAAACTTAACGGCTTTTAAGAAATAGGTACCAATATTATTTTCATTTTCTTGCCAAATTTGATAGGTCGGCATCCCCCCGAACATGGAATTTGTCCACAAAGGTGCTTGTCCATCCTTTGCTTTAAAATCAAATAATTCCTTCTGCGCCGCTTGTGCTTGTACCACATCCGACTGGGCGAGTGTTTTACCTTGCCAAACAGGAGTAAAATAAAAAAATACCAGCACAATGAATATCGCTATAACAATCAAATGCGCCGAATTTGCCTTAAACCAATTTTTCATCCGTATAAATTTGTCTTTAAAGTTGATGAAGCTACCTAATTTATTCAACTTACGATATAATTGTTCATTCGCCGTTCATATTGCACTGTAGGTATGAACGCATTATACGTGATTCTGATAAATTAAGATGATTTCATTTATCCTCTTAGGTTGTTTAAAAGTCTTAAAAGCCAAACTTAGATAAATTTGGCTTTATATACAATTATAATTATCGCATTGATTGCTAACAAAAGCGACTTATACCCGCTATTAACACGGAATGCGCAATATGACTTCCTTTAATATACCTAAAAAGCCCTAACATTATTCAGGGCTTTGTATTTTAAGATCGCATTTTAACAGCTGTCCCAGTCGCTCCTACCATCATCATGCCCCCTGTTCCAACCGTTTGAAAATCCAGCCGGACGCCAACAACAGCATCCGCCCCCAATGCGCGCGCGCGGTCTTCAAGCTCACGTAGCGCCGCTTCTCGCGTCTCTTGAAAAGCGCGTTCATACGAATTGGATCTGCCACCAAAAAAATCGCGAAATCCGGCCATCATGTCTTTTATCGCATTAGCACCTAAAACTACTTCGGAAGAGACAATTCCCAGATAACGTTCAATTTGGTGCCCTTCGATAGTACTTGTTGTTGTCAATAACATATTTTATTCTCCTTTTTGAATTAACTTATTAATATTGGATAGTTCGCCAAAAACAACCAAAATATCGCCTTCTTCCATCATCGTTTCGGATATTGCTATTCCCGAAGCCTCTTTTTGCTCTTTTGTCACGCCATCCTTTTTTACGTCTGTGATCTTGACCGTCGTCAGTACAATCACTTTGTATATGTTGGTCAAGTTCGCTTCACGCAATGTCATGCCCACATAACGGGCCGGCACTTTAGTTTCTACAATAGAATATTTATCCGAAACCTTGAACGAATCAACGATATCAATATTATCCAATCGCATGGCTAGTCGCTCGGCGGCTTCTTCTTCGGGCATAATATACTCGTTGATTTCCATTGCCTCCAGAACAGTTTTTTGAAGCTCTGAAACAATACGTCCAATGATCCGTTTTACTTTCAATTGCTTTAAGAGCGCTACGGTCATAAGCGATGCTCCTTCATCTTCTCCGATAGCTACAATAACAGCATGCGCATCTTTAAGCGGCAATGACGAAACCGCTTCTCTATCGGTTGTATCTAAACAAACGGTGTGTGTTATCTTGTCCTTTAACTGTTCAACGATACTGAGCTTTCGGTCGGCTCCAATCACCTCGTGGCCAAGTTCAGTTAGGTGTACCCCCAAAGAACGTCCAAAGTGCCCCAATCCTAAAACAATATACTTCATATCCCAAACTAAAATAAATTTACTGTTATTTCCAAGCTATATTTCGACATACAGCTTCCTTTCAACCTATAGGCTAATTGCTGGGATAAGTTAATCAAAAGTTCGTCAAAACGCTTTTCAGTCTGATTAAAACAAGATCTTTTCTTCCGGAAATACAATATTTCTCCGCTTTGAATTTTTAATGAACGCGACCAACAAGGTTAGCATTCCCACCCGTCCAATGAGCATAGTAATAGCGATAATTAATTTACCACCCATACTTAATGATGCTGTGATTCCTAAACTTAACCCACAGGTAGTATAGGCCGATAGCGCCTCAAACAGTAATGCTTTCATACTCTTATCCGGATCCGTAAAAATCAAAGAGAAGCAGCTACATCCGACAACAAACAGGGAAAGCAGGATAATTGCAAATGCTTTATGAACAGATTCATTGGCTATCCGTCTTTTGAAAATCTCGATGTATTCCTTTCCCTTAGCCAACGATATAATATTCATCAGTGACACGGCCACTGTTGTTACTTTCACCCCACCTCCTGTCGATCCCGGAGAAGCTCCCACCCACATTAGAAACATGATGATAAAGACGGTAGGAGCAGTTACAAAACTGAGGTCGACACTATTGTATCCCGCTGAGCGTGCTGCATTTGCCATAAAAAAAGAAGTCGCCCATTCGCCTTCAAGCCCTTTTTCGAGAGAAAGTGTGTTTCCATGTTCCAAAAAATAAAAGAATAAAGTCGCTGCTACAATAATAACCGCGTTACATGCTAAGACCAACTTAGAATTGAAACTAAAATTCCAGGCTTTGTGTTTATAGCTTTTCTTTGTCACCCAGCGATGATAATAAAGCAGGATGGACTCTTTGATATAGGTGTAAAAATTTAATACAATTCCGAAGCCCAGTCCGCCAAGGATAAACAATGCGGACAAAGCCAATTGAAAAGGGTAGTTAAATTTATAGGCATCATTGGTAATTCCTCCTGATAGAATTGAAAAACCAGCATTGCAGAAAGAAGATATGGAATGAAAGGTAGAGAAGAAAACCATACTTCCCAAATTTGGAAAATTTGCACGGTCTAATGTACTGAAGATGAGTATTGCACCAAGAAACTCAAACAATAATGTGATAAAGATCATTGTCAGTAATGTCTTAATCACCGAGGCAACCTTATTTTCGCCTAAGATTTCACCAAACATCAACTGGTTCTTATAGGAAAATCCCCCGGAAAAAAAATAGCCAAAAAAGCCTGTGAAGGTCATAATGCCCAATCCGCCCACCTGTATTAGAACAATCACCACTGTCTGCCCGAACATACTAAAATTAGTTGAAATGTCGGCAACGGACAGACCTGTGATACATACGGCACTCGTCGCCATAAACAATGCGTCAACGAAGGACAGCGGAGCTTCCACCGTGGTCCTTGGCAGCATCAGCAATACTGTTCCAATTAAGATTAGCACCAGGAAACTTATAACAAACAGTATGGTTGGATTAAAATAAAAATTATCAAAGAAAAGGGTACTTTTGGACAGTTCGGCAATGAAAATTAAATAGATTCCCAAATAGATCCATTGTTCTCTGGAAAATACTGCGAGCGCTCCAAATCCCGAAAAACGCGCGATGAGAATAAATATAAAATAAGCGAGGATAACTATTCCCGAATAATGCTCCACGGCAATTTTTCGAAGTGCATAAATGGCCGACGATTCGCGTAGAGCAATCATAAAAAAGAGGATAAAAAAAAGATGATGGATAATTGTGCCCAGCAACTCTCCCAGCACTTTGTCCGTGACATATCCCACATTAAAGATGACTATCACAGCGCAAATCATGCTTGCATAAAACATGATTTTGTCCACAAGACCATTTTTGTACTTGAAAACAAATCGGATAAAACTTAAAATCGAATCTATCATGATACCGTAAACTAGACAAATCTGCCAAAAAATGCAAATCTATCTTCTATGCATAACATAGCCACTGAATTCTCAATTCAATCATCGCTTACGAAAGCTTTTCACGTGAAACGGGCAATCAATTATCTGTACCTTCTTTTTCAAGTTCCTTTTCAGCTTTTTCACGATTACGCTTTCGTTTCTCTTCAATCTTTGCAGCCGCTTTGGCCTCATCTTCCTTCTCTTCCTTCAGGAGCTCTTCAGGAGTTTTATGTTTTTTAAATATACTTGAAATCATCTTTTTCGCCTTGCTCACCCCACTCACGACTTTTTCAACCTTTCCAGCGGTATTCATCAATTTGACCTCACGTTCTGGGCCAAGACCTACACATTGTTTGATCCCAACCAATAAAGTCTGCCATAATGCTTTAAAAAACGGATGATTCGGGTCGCGCCGCTTATTAATATGCCCAACCGTATATTTTCCATACAAATCAGGGTTACTGGGATTAAACAGAACCTGATTAATCATAAAAGAAAGCAGGCCTTTCTTTTCACGCCGCCCGTCGTCGCCGACCTCAGTCAGTATATTTACCTTGAGGTCGTCATAATCCATTTTAAATGTTCCTTTGCTCCGATAATCATTAGCAAAAATATCAAAACTGATCTGCTTTAGATTTCCAGATTTGACTTCAACATTCAACAATGGGCGAATCATCTTGTTTATTACAGGTAGGTCCATCTTTCCAAGTGTTCCCTTGTAGGTGTAAGCGCCCACTTTGGAAGTCATATCAAATACAAAGTTGGTGTTTAGCCTACCTGCATTCATAAAATTACTGTGCAGATTTGCACGCATCAGCTTCTGCTTTTTTAGTTTTGTGGAGTCATTTGTGATATTACATATTGTCCCATAAGTATGATCGAATGTAATTGTACCGATCTGACTGTATTCATCGCTCATTTCGGAATACGAAATACCCATATTTTCGAGAATTAATGAATCAATTCCCATTCGTGTTGATATCTTCATCAACTTCATGTGTGGAGCATGTCCAATATGGCTGGTCGGTGCGCTTTTATAATGCTTGTCACTATAAATCGAAAGTGTTCCATTTTTGACAAGCGCATGCTTTGTGTAAACTTTTTTATCGCGCGAAAGCGCTGCAAAATTGAAGCCTGTCAGGAGCAAGGTGTCCATTTTTAACACCATATAACTTCCTCCTTCACCTTTCTTCCTGTAATAGGCAGCTTTATTCAATGTTGGCTGATAAGCAACTTTTGTTAACAGCACATTCCGGCTTTTGCTATTGATTTTCAGCTGATCAAAGTTCACCTTATAAAAACCATCCGGAGTTTTATACGTAAAACCAGGTACTTGAATATCCACCATTTTACTGTGATAAAACCGCTGGCTATCTTGTTCGGAAGTCGAATCTATCAATACATCATCTATTCGGACCATTACCTTTTTAATCTCAAAATCCTGATGAACTCCCTTTTGGACCTGAGTATATTTAAAATCAATATTATTGAGGTTAACCGCCTCCACTTGGATTTTTTTAAGATTGTCTTTTATCTTCTCATAAAGCGGCTTTTTGGGCCCGCTGCTAACCGTATCATTATAGCTATGAACCTCATTGATCACATGGATATTTGGCGTCTCCACTGTAATATCATGTAAGAAAAGCTCCTTGTCCATCAGAACCCTCCGGATGCCAAAGCTTTTTATTTTTAATCTATTTACAGCGACCTCAAAGCGATTGTCGGGTGCTTTCTGGGCCAATACGAGTTTCCTATAAACTGTACTATCTGGAACGAGATGCAAATTATCTATTGTTACATTTCCAAGGATTAAATTGACATGGATATCATCGTATTGTATCGAATACAGACTGTCTGTTGCCTGTGACACCAATTGTTTGAGTTTTGTGTCCAAAAGTGGCTTCCACTTGTGGCTAAAATACCAAATACCCCCAGCCAAAACCAACAGGATAAATGCTATAACACCAAGGATCCATTTTAAAATAGGCTTCATAAAGTCATAATCTCTTCGTAATTTCGTCTTTATTTTATTGAATAACAAACAAAATTAATCCCATTTTGTTTGACATAGGACTAAATAAAGGAAATATGCTGCGTAAATCACAACTATATTTATTTCTTGCACTATCCACATTACTTTTTTCACTATCCTGTTCTAATACATCGCATGACACAGGTTTTTATTTTTGGAAGACTGTATTTCAGTTAGACACTGTAGAAAGTCGCTCGCTAAAAGAAATTAATGCGCAATCTATTTATGTGAGAATAATGGATATTGATTTTGACCCTTCGGGTGTACAGGCCGTTCCTATTAGCCCAATTACCTTTACCCAACCCGTACCAAAAGAGCTGCAGGTAATCCCCGTAGTCTTTGTCAACCAGCGTATTTTTACGGAAATGGATAGTCTTCAGATTCGGGCATTGGCTAATAAAATTGTACCATTTATTGTAGCCAAAATAAAACAGGCAGGAAAGGAGAATTTTAAGGAACTCCAATTGGATTGCGACTGGACAAAAACTTCGCGTGATAAATTCTTCTATCTTCTCACCTACTTACAGCAGCTACCCGCATTGAAAGATATTCTAGTAAGCTCAACATTAAGACTACATCAGGTCAAAAACATAGTCACGAGTGGAGTCCCCCCTGTCCGAAAGGTCATGTTGATGTGTTATAACATGGGAAATCTGAGACAATTTGGCCCTCAGAATTCCATTATAAACCAAAAAGATCTGAAAACCTATCTCAGCGGAACATTACACAACTACCCTATCGAGATGGACATTGCTTTACCCTTATTTCAATGGTTTGTAGTCTTTAGAAATAATAACTATATCGGCATTTCAAAACATATCAGTGAAGAAGAGATAAAAGACACTTCTTTATTCACCCATAACCCTAATACCAACCTTTATATTTTAACAAAAGACCTTCCTAAAGCCAATCTCAAAAAAGACGATATCATCCGATTTGAATCCGTCAACCAAGAAGATCTCTTACAAACGGCAAAATTTTTGAAGGGAGAATTAAAAGGAAAAGAACATCGAATTATTTTTTATCACTTAGATCAAGCTACACTAGTAAACCATAGCAATGCCGAATTACAAAAAATTATTGCTGCTTTCTAGCACAACACTTGCTTTCTTCTTCGGAGAGATCGCAACTAATATCGCCTGCGGTCCAGAAATAGACCCTTATGATAATCAAACGACCTATTACTTGCCGCATCTTGAGGACAATGGATTTTCGGCTTTTCAATTTATACCGTACCAATTTCTCTATAGTGATGAAGAGCCCGTTAAAGAAAGCTTGATTAATGCGGAGGCTTGGGTTAAGCATCTTGGATCGGCAGTAAAAGTTAGTGATGTCGAACAATTGATGTATAAGAGTAATACTGAAACGGCCAATTTGGCGAGCAATCAACAGAAATCTACTTGGTCAAACTTGCCAGATTCTGTTCGTGGAAACACCTTCTTAAAGACGTTGATTGATGGAAAACATGAGGCAGAGCGAGCTTATTTTATATTTACCAAAAAACAGGAGCCTATTACCAATATCCAACATAGTTATTGGGACCCTGATACACGAAATTTTAAAGAAATCATACAATTTGCCGAACTTGCCGAACAGCAGATCGCCAAATACCCAAAAAATAGTTTCCTCTATATCCGCTACGCTTATCAGGCAGCCCGTTTATATCTATTTGGGCATGAGTATACCAACAGTATGACCACCTATGAGCAGTATCTGCAGCCTGTAAAAGGGAACGATGCCATTCTCAATTGGGCACTGTCGAATTATGCTGGTGCTGTGCGAAAAAATGGTGATGGAGCAAAAGCTGCATACCTCTTTTCTAAACTCTTTACCATGAGTCCCGAACGACGTATATTGGCTTACTCCAATTTCCACTATATCACTGCGAGTGATGCCGAGATTTTTCAATACGCCAAAAATGATGCAGACAAATTCAACATTAACGCCATTATAGGCTTCGGCAATAGCGGTCGTGCCCTGAAATATTTAAGCGAATGTTATCAGCTTGACCCAGCAAATACCATAAATGCAGTTTTACTAGGTCGCGAAGTCAACAAAATAGAAGCTGAAATGAACGAGTCTTTTTATCTCAATAGAGATAGCTATACCTATTATTCAAGGAATGAGGACAAAGGGGACGCCAAAAAATACCTGGATTCTGTTCGCACATTTGCCTTGCAGCTCTATCGTGATAAAAAATATGTGCAACCGCAACTAGGACTTATTACCGCAGCATACTTAAGCTGGATAAATAAGGAAAACACATTGGCAAAGGAATATCTTTCAGAAATTAAAGAATCCGAACTCAACCCTAAATTGGTTGACCAGCTTCAAATTACCCGTTTATTGACCCAACTGACCGACTGGCAAAATAGCAAGCAACTGGATGAGATCAAGTTGACACAAACATTGACCTGGTTGGAAGAGAAGGCCAAACTTGACGGTAAAAATGACACTAACGAACCAAGATGGAATTATAATGCTTTTGAACACAGCAACTATAGCTTAATATGCCGCAATATCTTACAGAACCTAGTGGTAAAACATTACTTGAATACTCAGGATACGGCCATGGCAAGTTTGGCAGCGGTGAAAGCTGACATCTTTTACAACTATGGTTTTGCGCAGGATTCACTGGAGGAAAATATGCAATGGTCAACCATGCATTTCTGGGAAAATAGCCTAACGCCCAAAACGTTACTAAAGATCAGAAATTTGCTCACAGATAACGGCCAGCAGCAGACCTTATCCAAATTTTTGCTGAAAGATATCAAGCATTTCAATCGAGACTATCTCACAGAATTATTAGGGACGACGTATTTGCGCGAACTTGACTTTCAGAAAGCCGCTAAAACCCTTGCAGGGCTACCTAAAGATCATAAGGAAATGGAAATTAAGAATTGGTATAGCGAGGAGCAAGAAGACCTCAAGCCCAATCCGTTTATTGTCACTATAAATGATTACCCAAAAAAATATGGCAAACAGTCCACCACTAAGCTAAAATATGCTGAACGCATGGCACGCTTGGAAAATGCCATAAAAACGGAAAAGAACAACCAGAAAAAAGCCGAGTATTATTTCCAAATGGCAACAGGAATCTACCAAACAAGTACCTATGGAAATGCATGGTCGATGGTGTCTTATGAATGGTCTTCTATAGATAATCACGCAGCTTCTACACTGCACTGGCAACGGAATTACCTGCAAACGAAATCAGCAAAAGAATGGTACAACAAGGCCCGTTCGCTCAGTACAGATAGGGATTTCAAAGCTAAATGCACTTTTATGCTCGCCAAATGTGAGCAGAAGGATTTTGTTTATACCAATGAGTCCCGTTGGCAATACTACGACTCACCTTTAAAGAATCCATTCTATCGCTTTGCGATGCAAAATAAATATTTCAAGGAGTTGGGAGCACAATACAAAGACACACCATTCTTTACGATCGCTTCGCGAGAGTGCACCTATCTTCGTGACTTTTTAAATTTAACCCAAGCGATACGCTAGGCATTTGTATTAGGATTCAATCATATTACTAGAAATTGCTTCCCATGTATGGAGTGTTCCCAAAAAGTTAGCCACTTTTTGGGGGCATTTCTGATGATAAAATAAAAAGTCCTTTTTGTTAACTATGCTCTGCTATCTTCATTATGGTACATACTGAGGTAGCTATCGTAGCGCGAACTTTCGATCCGCCCTTCTTCCACTGCTTCCATGATAACACAGCCAGGTTCGTTGATATGTCTGCAATTATTAAATCGACACTGGTTCATCAAAGCACGCATCTCTGGAAAAAAATGAGATAGTTCTTGTTTCTCGATGTCAACAATGCCCAGTTCACGAATGCCTGGCGTGTCAATCAGCTTCCCGCCGAAAGGGAGATCGAACATCTCAGCAAAAGTGGTCGTATGCTTTCCCTTGTCAGACCAGTCGGAGATTTCACCGGTCTTTAATCCATATGCTGGAACAATCGCATTGATTAATGTTGATTTACCCACTCCTGAATGTCCTGACACTAATGTTATTTTATCCTTAAGCAGTTCCTTGACCACATCTATATTTATCCCCGTTAAGGCAGAGACCTCAAAGCAGGGATATCCGACACCCGTATAAATCGCCTTATAGTCTGCCAAAACCTCCAATCCTTCATCACTGAACAGATCCAATTTATTGAATATTATTACTGCCGGAATACCATATGCTTCTGTGGTCACTAAAAATCGATCAATAAATCCCAAGGAAGTCGGTGGAGAGGCCAAGGTCACCACCAAAAATGCCTGATCCAAATTTGCTCCTATAATTTGGGTTTGCTTGGAGAGATTGACTGATTTACGGATAATGTAATTCCGGCGAGGTTCCAATTCATAAATGACGGCACTTTCCCGATCCGGCTCCACCTCAAAATGAACCCAGTCTCCAACAGCGACAGGATTCGTTGTTTTTATCCCTTTGGTGCGAAATTTTCCTTTGATCCGACAATCGTATCTTTGATCATCTTCGCCCAAAACCTGATACCAACTACCGGTCGATTTAGTTACCAATCCTCTCATAACTCCTGCTGCATTAAATGTGTCATGCTGCAAAAATCGGAAAAATTTATTAAACTTACCCGTTAATGAATTTCTTACCTTTGCAATAGACACTAAAATTCAATTTTGTGAAAAAACTATTTCTTTTAGATGGAATGGCTCTTATATATAGAGCTTATTTTGCATTGAGCAAAACTCCCCGAATTACCTCAAATGGGTTAAATACAGGAGCAATCATGGGATTTACCAATACGCTTTTGGACGTATTGAAAAATCAGCAACCTTCTCATATAGCAGTAGTGTTTGACACCGCAGCTCCTACCGCCCGACATATTGAATTTGAAGCTTATAAAGCGCACCGCGAGTCTATGCCTGAGGATCTTGCGTCCTCTATTCCCTATATAAACCGTTTAATCGAAGGCTTCAATATCCCGATTATTACAATGGATGGGTACGAAGCAGATGATATTATCGGGACCTTAGCAAAGAAAGCTGAAAAACAAAATTTTCAGGTCTATTGCATGACACCGGATAAAGATTTTGGCCAGCTCGTATCGGACAATATTTTTATCTACAAACCTGCCCGGATGGGTAACGGAGCAGAAGTACAAGGTGTCAAAGAAATTTTGGAAAAATGGGAAGTTTCTAATGTCTGTCAAGTCATCGATATCCTCGGCCTTTGGGGTGACGCTGTAGACAATATACCGGGTATACCGGGCATCGGTGAGAAAACAGCAAAAAAACTTGTGCAGGAATACGGATCTGTCGAAGGTATTATTGCTAACGCGGATCAACTCAAAGGAAAAATGCGCGAAAACGTGGAAAACTTTGCTGAACAAGGACTTATCTCTAAAAAATTAGCTACCATTTTATTGGACGTACCAATTGACCTTGACGAAAAATCACTTGAACTGGAAGATCCAAACAAAGAAATTCTTGAACCACTATTTGCGGAACTAGAATTCAGAACACTTGGAAAGCGGGTTTTCGGCGAAGATTTCTCCATTCTCGACAGAAGTGCCGCCACAACTGGCCAAATGGATTTATTTTCGACAACAACAACTACAATTACCACGACCGAAATTGTTACCGAAGTAAGCGTCGAAAATGCAGCAATAAATAACATACATAATACCGCGCATGAATATGTTTTGGTCGATACGCAAGAAAAACAAAAAGAGCTTGCCGAAAAGCTGTCTTCTTTGAATAGTTTTTGTTTCGATACGGAAACGACAGGATTGGATGCTAATCTTGCGGACATCGTAGGCTTATCATTCTCCTTTGAAAATGCCAGAGCTTACTATATTCCCACTCCGGCAGACCGTGAAGGAGCACAAGCTGTAGTCGATATTTTTAAGGCAGTATTTGAAAATCCGAACATCGAAAAAGTGGGACAAAATATCAAATATGATATTTTACTTTTGGCACGATATGGTGTAAAAGTAAAAGGGCCTCTTTTTGACACGATGGTTGCACATTATCTGATTGATCCAGATACCCGTCATGGTATGGACCTCCTCGCAGAAAATTATCTTAATTACAGTCCAGTATCCATCACTGAGCTTATAGGGGAAAAAGGCAAGAAACAAGGAAACATGCGCGATGTGGAGATTGAAAAAATTAAGGAATATGCAGCCGAAGACGCAGATATCACATTACAGTTAAAAAATATATTTCAACCTCTCCTTATCGAGACCGACACCATAGAACTCGCTCAGGATGTTGAATTCCCATTAGTATATATACTCGCTGAAATTGAACGAAATGGTGTAAAAATTGACGTTCCGGCACTCGAAGAATTTTCAAAAACTTTGGAGCAGGACATCAAAAACCTCGAGGGATCTATTTTTGAAAAAGCAGGTGTAAATTTCAACATTGCTTCCCCAAAACAATTGGGTGAAGTTTTATTCGATAAACTGCAGTTGGATCCCAAAGCGAAAAAAACAAAGACGGGACAGTACAAAACGGGAGAAGATGTATTACTGGCGTTAGCTCATAAATCAGACATCGTTCAAGATATTTTAAACTTCAGGCAAATGCAAAAACTAAAATCAACTTACGTGGATGCACTGCCGGAGTTAATAAACCCCGAAACAGGATTAATTCACACATCTTACAATCAAGCTGTTGCTGCAACTGGACGTCTGAGTTCGACTAATCCGAATTTACAAAATATCCCGATACGTACCGAAAGAGGTAGAGAGGTAAGAAAAGCGTTTATTCCACGATCTGAAGAGAACGTGATTCTATCAGCCGATTATTCGCAAATTGAACTGCGCCTGATCGCCGAGTTAAGTAACGATCAAAATATGATGGAGGCATTTAGTCAAGGTCATGATATCCACCGGGCAACAGCCGCAAAAGTATATCATACCGATTTTGATGCTGTTACTTCTGAACAACGCCGCAACGCTAAAGCCGTCAACTTCGGTATTATATATGGTCAATCGGCATTTGGTCTTTCCCAAAATCTTGGCATCTCACGCAAAGAAGCATCGGATATCATCAACGAGTATTTTAACCAATATACAGGGATAAAAAGATATATGAGTGATGCGATCGAGTTTGCAAAAGAGAAGGGTTATGTTGAAACAATTTTAAAGCGGAGGCGTTATCTTAGAGATATCAATTCGGCAAATATGACAGTTCGGGGATTTGCGGAAAGAAATGCTATTAATGCACCTATCCAGGGTTCGGCCGCAGATTTGATTAAACTTGCCATGATTGCCATTCAAAATGAAATTGAGCAGCAAGGCTTATCGGGTAAAATGATCATGCAGGTACATGACGAATTGGTTTTTGACATACCTAAAAGCGAAATACAGCTTTTTAAGCAAATCATACAGGATAAAATGACCAATGCAATCAAAACAAATGTACCTTTGGTTGTAGAAATTGGAGAGGGCAAAAATTGGCTTGAAGCGCACTAATATTATGATTAAAAAACTCATCCATCTATTGTTATTCATTTCTGTGTGCAGTTTTACAACCCTTTACGCACAGGATGAGAAGCCTGTATTCTACGAAAAATTAGATCAGGGGCTGATTCGTTTTTATTTCGACAAATACTACTATCTCGTTTCGAAAGAGTGCGAGTTCAAATCCATCGAGCGTGTTAGTAAATTCGACTTTACCAAACAGTCATTCGAAGGTGAATTTCGCGATTTTGCCCCCAATGGTAATAGAATACTCGTCGGACATTACACAGACGGTAAAAAAGAGGGTTTGTTTCAAGCTTATCATCCAAACGGCGTATTAAAATGGGAGGTAACTTTCCAAAATAATTTTCCTACTGGTGACTGGAAATTTTACTATCCTGACGGAAAGCCGTTGTTAACCATTACATATAGCGAGCAAGGCTACTTTATTAAAGATTACTGGGACAATAGGGGAAGGCAAGAAGTAACGGATGGTGAGGGCAATTATGAATTTTCCATTCCTTTTGAAGGCTTTACCGAATTTGGGTTTGATTTTTACCTACGTAAAGGGAAGGTGAAAAATGGCAAGCCCCAGGGAAACTGGAATACGTATTTCTATAATGTTGGCCAGCAGCCTGTGTATGCTATGACACAACGGTTTTCAAATGGTGTACTTACGACAACGTATGATGACAATGGAGAACTTAACAGTGAAGATTTTTTGTCGCTAAGCATCCTCCCTTATGACTATTTCATGCGGGCAGAACTATTTAACAGCAAATCGTGCAGCTTTGATGACTATGCTAACTTTTATGCTTTCCTCGCGAAACGATTTAACGATAATCTCAATAAAAAGGGGATTGAAATTACCCAACAAGTAAACTTCTCATACCTGGTGGAGGTAAAGAAAACAGGAATGGCTAATCTGAGAAACCTAAAGTTAGTTTCAGATTCGGGGAGTGAGTCTTTCGATGGAATCTTAAGCGGCATTGCAAAAAGCATTGATTTCTATTTCCCTACCTATAAAGAGAATAAGCCACAGGATGACCTCATAAAAGTGTCTGGGAGTATTACAACAGGGAATGATGGAAAAGTATACACCCATTCAATTAAAATTGAAAGACAAATAGACAATTCGAGTAAATAACTATCTTTGCAGAAATAAATAGATATGAAATTTCATAAAGAAGGATACACCACATTAGCAATCGCTGTACTTTTTATCTTTATTATCAATGCAGTTGCGGATTATTATGATGCTTCGCAATATGTCAAATGGTTTATTTATGCCCTATCAGCATTCCTGTTTATTACAGTTGTTCAGTTCTTCAGAAGCCCTAAAAAAGTGTTCAATCCAGAAGATGGGATCATTCTTTGTCCGGCTGACGGGAAAGTTGTTGTTATCGAAGAGACTGAAGAAAATGAATATTTCCACGATAAACGTATTCAAGTTTCGATTTTTATGTCGCCAGTTAATGTACACGTTAACAGAAATCCTATTAGTGGTTTGGTTACATTCTTTAAATATCATCCTGGAAAATTTTTAGTGGCCTGGCATCCCAAATCATCCACCGATAACGAAAGAACAACGGTCGTTGTCAAAGATAAAGCAGGGAGAGAGGTTCTTTTCCGTCAAATTGCGGGAGCCCTAGCACGCCGTATTGTATGGTATATAAAAGAAAATGACGAAGTGGTGCAAGGGAATGAGTTTGGTTTTATCAAATTTGGTTCCCGCGTAGATTTATTCCTCCCTTTGGGCACTGAAATCAATGTCAACATTGGTGATAAAGTTACAGGAGCTAAAACCATCATTGGGAAATTTTAACAATTTATTAATATCATTATAAGTAACTTAGGCTCCAAATTAGGGGCCTTTTTTATTCAACAAATGAATTTTAGACAATTATTATTGACAAACTCAGCAGCGGTTGGTGTTGCAATATCCACAATCAGCTTTTATTATAAACACGAGCTGCAGACAGCATTGATCATTTTCTGTGTTGCGGTGGTAACGAGTTTTCTTCTATTTAACTATTTATTTGAGAAGTATATATATCGGCGTCTCAACACCATGTATAAACTCATTCACAATCTCAAACTTGGCAAAGATCTTAAAGATGCCATCGGAGAACATATCAGCGAGGACCCCATTACAGATGCTGAAAATGAAGTCAAAGCATGGGCAAAAGATAAAAAAAACGAGATAGAACAATTAAAATCACAGGAAAAATTTCGAAGAGAGTTTCTATCCAACATTTCCCATGAATTCAAAACACCACTCTTTGCTACACAGGGCTACATTGAGACGCTGCAGGACGGCCTTATGGAAGAGGATATGGAAATGGCAAAAAATTTCCTCAACAAAGCTGCCCGAAATCTTGATCGCCTTAATTATCTAATTCTTGATCTGGATGAGATATCTAAATTGGAATCTGGCAAAATGGTTCTTAATATCGAAAAATTTGATATTGTCGACCTGATCAAAGACACCTCAGAATCCCTTGAAGACAAAGCCAAACAGCACAACATCAAAATCGAATTCAGACCTAAGGCCGGAACACCACATTGGGTGAAGGCAGACCGCAATAAAATACATCAAGTACTGTATAATTTGATAGACAACTCATTGAAATATGGAAAAGAAGGTGGAACAACAAAAATTAAGATTTTCCCATTATTTGAGCAGGTTCTTATCGAAATTACAGACGACGGCTATGGCATTGAGGAAAAAAATCTCAGCCGCGTATTTGAACGTTTTTTCCGAACTGACAAAAGCCGATCACGCGATATAGGAGGGTCTGGGTTAGGGTTAGCAATCGTTAAGCATATTGTTGAAGCACATCAGCAAAATGTCAATGTGCGCAGTACGGAGGGTATCGGAACCACATTTGGGTTTACGTTACAAAACGTGCAAGCCGGAAACTAAACAATGATGACACTTTTGTGTTTAAACAAAATCAATGTTAACATTAACTTAACATTAAGGTATTACTTTTGTAAAAATAATTTTAAGATATGTCTTTAAATAGCATTTTTCAGTACTTCGTTCCAAAGGACAAAAAATTCTTCCCTTTGTTTGAACAAGCCGGCAACAATTTGATCGAGATGTCAAAGTTGTTAAAAGATATTGTAAACTCAAGCAATCCTGAGAAGAAAAAAGATTTTACGCGCAAGATGGAAGATTTGGAGCACAAGGGCGACAATATCACACATCAAATTCATTTGGAGTTAGGAAAGAATTTCATCACTCCTTTCGATCGCGAAGATATACACTCTTTGGCAAGTTCATTGGATGATGTAGCCGATTTTATTCACGGTGCTGCCAACAGAATGGACCTTTACAAAGTTGAAAAAGCGACTGAACCAATGATAGAAATTGCGGACTTGTTGGTTGAAGCCACTGAACATGTGTCAAAAGCTATTCATGAGCTTAGAGACTTAAAAAATATCCGAAACATTACAGATTCATGCGTGCGAATCAACAGTGTTGAAAACAAAGCAGATTATATCTTTGATAAGGCTGTAGCTGACCTATTTGAGTTTGAAAAAGATGCAATTTCATTAATTAAACACAAAGAAGTGTTATCTGCAATGGAAGATGCAACGGATAAGTGTGAGGATGTTGCTAACGTATTAGAAAGCATTCTAGTTAAAAACGCATAATCATTCGATATAAGTGCACAAAAATTCTACGAGATTATGATGTCAACATTACTCGTTGTCGTGATTGTCCTGGCAATTGCTTTTGACTACATCAATGGATTCCATGATGCAGCCAATTCCATTGCGACAGTTGTATCAACAAAAGTTTTAACGCCAGCAATGGCAGTTTTATGGGCTGCAATATTCAACTTTGCCGCTTACTTCTACTTTACAGACCATAAGGTCGCCAATACCATTGCAAAAACAGTATTGGAAGAATACATTACATTAGAAGTAATTTTTGCGGGATTATTAGCAGCAATTGGCTGGAACTTGTTCACATGGTATTACGGCGTACCATCAAGTTCTTCACACACGCTTATCGGGGGATTTGCTGGTTCTGGTATGGCTTATGCATTTATTCTGGGCGCAGATCCAATTCATGCTATCAATATTGATGCTACCCTAAAGATTATTGCTTTTATCGTGCTCGCTCCGATCATAGGTATGACGATTTCCGTCATCATTACCCTACTTGTCATTAATCTGGCGAAAAACTCTAGACCAAGTGTTGCCGAAAAATGGTTCAAAATATTACAACTTGTTTCCTCTGCAGCACTAAGTTTTGCACACGGGGGTAACGACGCTCAGAAAGTAATGGGAATTATCCTGGTGGCTATGGTAGCGGGTGGTTATGTCCCAACGACAGAACACATGCCGGAATGGATTCCATTAACTTGTTATGCGGCTATTGCAGCTGGAACAATGAGTGGTGGATGGAAAATAGTAAAAACAATGGGAACCAAAATAACAAAGGTTACCCCACTGGAAGGTGTCTGTGCTGAATCAGCGGGAGCGGTTACATTAGGTATTACTGAACATTTTGGTATTCCGGCTTCTACAACACATACCATTACAGGAGCAATCATAGGCGTTGGTGTCGTTAAACGTGTTTCGGCCGTCCGCTGGGGTGTCACAATCAGTTTGTTATGGGCTTGGATATTAACGATTCCGGTTTCAGCCGTGTTAGGTGGATTGTCGCTATTGATTGTACATTATTTGCTTTAGAAAAAAAAACCTTAATTTTTTTCTTAAACGTATTGAAACAAAACAAAAATTTGGTACTTTCGTAGCGGATTTTTGTTTTGTTGTTTCACATTAAATCCTTAATTTAGTACAAAATATAGCGGAAACAAAATATTTAACATAACTTTAAGACTTTGGCACGGCAATTGTACTGTTCCAAGTGTTGATAAAAGATAATTAAGTTTGAAAACAATTAAAATTAATAATAACCTTAAAAACAAGAGTATGAACTATTCTACAATTAAAAAAACAGCTGTTGCTGCTACATTAGTTGCCGCTTTAGGTTTTGCTGGTACAGCACAAGCTCAACAAGTATTCGGTGGTAGATCACAATACAGAACTTGGTCTATCGGTGTGCAAGGTGGTATTACTACACCAAACACAATTCTTCCTGGATCAAATGCTTTTGGACAAAAAGTAGGTTACTTCCAAAACAAAGTTGGTGAATACTACGGATTAACTATTCGTAAACAATTCTCTCACACTTTTGGTTTAGAATTAGAAGCAAACCGTGGTAAGATCAAAACTTACAATCACAATCAATCTGGACCTATTGCAGAAAATTCTTTGGGTGCAAAATCGGTACAAACTGACGTAAACTGGGCTGCTAGCTTGAACGGTGTATTCCAATTAGGTACTATCGATTTCTTGAGAAGAGAAAATGCAGTTAACTTCTATGCTAAAGTAGGTTTAGGAGTATTAGCAAATAATCCTATTCAATTTGCTAATAATGACTTCACAGGTACAGAAGTATACAATGTCGCGAACAATCCTGATGGTCAGAAATGGGGATCAAGTATTTTTGGAGATCGCGAACGCAAAGGTGACCGCGATAACAAATTGACAGCTTTCGTTCCAGTAGGTGTTGGTGCTAAATTTAAATTATCTGAAGTAGTTGCGTTGAACTTAGGTTACACGATGAACTTCACTGATGATAACTTATTGTATGGTCCAGCTCGTACAGACTACAAAGGTAAATTCTCTACAGTAATGGCTGGTTTAGAATTCACTCTAGGTTCAAGAGACAAACAAAACTTGACTTTTGCTAACCCAGTTGCTACAATGTACGATGAGTTGAAAGATCCTTCATTGAGAAACGAAGTTGAAGCATTAAAACAACGTGTAAGCACTTTAGAAGGTACTGTTAACACATTAAGCGCTGATGCTGATGGTGACGGTGTATCTGATAAATTTGATAAATGCCCTGGAACTCCCGCTGGTACTCCAGTAGATGGTTCAGGATGTCCAATCAAATTCCCAGAGCCAGTTGTTAGCTCTACTACTTCTAACGGTTACTATGCTCCAATTCAATTCGAATTTGATAGCTCAGTATTGAAAACTTCATCTTACTCTACATTAGACAAATTGGCTAAAGAGTTACGTGATAACAATGCATCTGTACAATTAGATGGTTATGCATCTGCTGAAGGTTCTGAAGCTTATAACATGACTTTATCTAAAGACCGTGCTAACTCTGTAAAACAATACTTAGTAAATGCTGGTGTTTCTTCATCAAGCATCACTGCTAACGGTTACGGAGAGAAAAATCCAGTTGCATCTAATGCTACTGAAGAAGGTCGCGTTCAAAACCGTCGCGTTGAGATCAAAAAATAATTGTATAAAATATATACCATTATAGTAAAAGCCGGCTATTAAGCCGGCTTTTTCATTTTACACGTATTTATCCTTAACTTTGTGAACGATATCCAATTTGTGGAAAATTAGTTCCATTAAATTAGATAAGAAATTAGTATTTTGAATTAAAGAACAGGATACTGATTTTAAACTTTTGAGAATGGAAGAGGATTTTGAATTTGAGAACCCCGAAGAAAGAAAAATCTCGGTGGACAGATATGAGGAAATGCTTCGAAACGAGGATCAGTATTTTTTTGACTCCAAAGCTTTTGAAGGAATTATTGATTACTACGCAGAAAAAAATGATCCTGTTAAGGCGCTGCAGGTCGCAGAATTCGCAATCAGCCAGCATCCCTTTGATATTACATTTCTATTGAAACAAGCGCAACTGTTTTCAACGATTCAACAATATCAGAATGCACTCGCTGCATTGGATAAAGCGGAACTATTAGAAGCCTCCGAAGGAGATATATTTTTGATCCGCGGCGGTATACTAGGAGGTATTGGAAAATTCGACGATGCCTTGGAACAGCTGTTTAAAGCTCTTCCTTTATTGGACAATAAGGATGAGGTGTATTTCCATATTGCGATGATATTTCAGGCCCAAATGAATTATGATAAAGCCATCATTTATCTAAAAAAAGCTCTTGAACTCAATATGGATTACCAAGAAGCACTTTATGAATTGGCTTATTGTTATGACGTATTGGATAGACAGGAAGAAAGTATCTCCTTTTATAAGAAATACATAGATTCAGACCCTTACTCCTACTACGCGTGGTATAACTTGGGAAATTCATATCATAAGATCGGCCGGTTTGAAGAAGCATTGGATGCTTATGACTATGCAATATTGATCAAGGATGACTTTTCTTCAGCTTATTTCAATAAGGGAAATGCCTTGGTCAATTTAGATCGCTACCAAGAAGCATTGGACGTATACAAGCAAACATTTGAATATGAGCAACCCAGCGCTGATACCTATTGCGCAATAGGTGAATGTTATGAAAAACTGGAGCAGATGGAAGAGGCTCGAAACTACTATAAAAAGGCAGTCAAATTAGATGGTGAACTTGCGGATGCCTGGTTTGGCATTGGGGTCACCCTAGATTTCGAAGAACGTTACTTTGAATCGCTACACTTTTATAAAAAAGCATTGGAACTTGAGGATACAAATCCAGATTACTGGTTTGCAATCGCCGATGCACGATATAAATTACAGCAAATAGACCTAGCAGAAGAAGCTTATAAAAGAGTCGTTAGCTTAAATCCAACTGATATCGATGCATGGCTGGATTATTCCTCAATTCTATTTGAACAAAGTAAAATTGAAGAAGCTATAGATGTAATTTCCGATGCGATCACACAGAATCCGAATGCGGCAGAGTTATACTACCGGATTGTTGCATATCTATTCGCCAATGGACAATATAACGACGCACTAAACTTTTTGGAACTTGGTTTAGCAACTGACCCGGATAAGTATCATATCCTTTTTGATTATCTCCCACAGCTTCAGGGGAATCAGATTATTATTGAAATTGTCAAAAAATATACAAAGCCGAAAGATTAATATAGTATAGGCACTATATCCGGTCATTGCCAAAGTATGACCGGATATCAAAATTAAAGCGCCATTCATATTCCAACAACCTAATCTTCCCACTTTAAATGAAAAAACTAGGGCTAATAGGATACCCATTAGGGCATTCTTTTTCAAAAAAATATTATTTAGAAAAATTCCGCCAAGAGCAAATAATCGATGTGGATTATGACTTATATCCCATCCCTCAAATAGCTGATTTTTCAAAAATTGCCTCCAACAAAGATTTCTATGGTGTGAATGTGACCATTCCTTATAAAATTGAAGTTATGGATTATTTGGATGAGCTTTCGGAAGAGGCCAGCGCAATTCAAGCCGTCAATTGTATTCGAATCAGCCATACTGTAGATGGCACAACAAAGCTAAAAGGCTACAATACTGATGCCTATGGTTTTGAGGCTTCATTAAAACCGTTAATCAATCCCAAAGTTGATAAAAAAGCCTTAATATTAGGCAATGGTGGTGCTGCAAAGGCAGTAATTTATGCGCTGAATAGACTTGGAATAATGCATTCTCTCGTAAGCAGAACAAAGAGCGTAAACCAATTGACTTATGATGAATTGGATGCTGCTATCCTAGCAGACCATACGGTGATTATTAACTGTTCACCTGTTGGTACTTTCCCCCATACAGAACAATCGCCAACAATTCCTTACGAATTTTTAAATGAGAACCATCTTTGTTATGATCTAATTTACAACCCAGAGGAAACTACATTTTTACGAAAAGGTAAACAAATGGGAGCCAGAATCAAAAATGGATATGAAATGTTGGTCCTTCAAGCAGAAAAGAATTGGGAAATTTGGAATAGTTAATCTTTCCATAGTAAGAAATCAATAAAATCAGTAATTTTACCTATATGCTTACGATCAAATCATTTACTTTCAATCCATATCAGGAAAATACTTACCTACTATACAACGAGTCTGGAGATGTAATTATCATTGATCCGGGCATGTATGGAGAGCACGAGCAGCAAGAAGTAGTAAGTTTTGTCGCCGACAATAAGCTTCGACCTAAACTTCTATTAAATACACATTGCCATATTGACCATGTTTTAGGAAATAATTTTGTTCATGAAAAATATGGTTTGTTGCCACAGTTTCATGAAGGTGAAGTACCTATTTTAGTAGCTGTTCAGAATTATGCCCCTCAAATGGGCATCCGATATGACATCTCTCCAATTGGAGAAACATTTTTAAATGACGGTGATACCATTTACTTGGAGAATGACGAACTAGAAGTCATTCTGGCACCGGGTCATTCTCCAGCACATATTTGTTTCTACTCTGCTCATCAAAAATTTCTGATTGGAGGGGATGTGCTCTTTCGCAACAGCATAGGTAGGACAGATCTTCCAGGAGGCAATCATCAACAGCTTTTGGATAGTATAAAGTCAAAACTCTATACTTTGCCCGATGATACTGTTGTATATCCTGGGCACGGGCCATCCACAACGATTGGCTTTGAAAAAAATTCCAATCCTTTTATTCGACAATAAGAGTCATGAATCTGCCCTTTCTATTTGCTAAAAGATATCTTTTTTCCAAGAAATCTGTCAACGCCATTAATATTATCTCATCCATTAGTGTAATCGGTGTAATGGTAAGTAGTGCTGCATTGATTATATTGCTTTCCTCCTTCAATGGAATGGAACAACTTATTTTGTCTATGTACAGTAAGTTTGCTCCAGAACTCAAGATAGAACCCTCCAAGGGAAAACTTTTCGATACAAAAAGTGCAGCTTTTGATGAATTAAGAAAAGACCCGAACGTGATTCATTACACGGAAGTTCTACAAGAAAAGGTATTACTACAATATTCAAATAGACAATTTATTGCTAATATAAAAGGAATTGAGCCGCAATCACTAAGTAAAACAACCGGAGACAGTATTATTGTAGACGGTCAATATGAGCTTAAACACGATTCTATTAATCTGGCCATTCTAGGCGCAAGTGTCCAGGCCAACCTGGGGATTCCATTACAAAAACCTGCTGAGCAAATTCAAGTATATTCTCCGAGAAAAGGGGTGAAAAATTCATCAAATCCTGCTGAGGAATTTAATATACGATCGATTACTCCGGGCGCAGTATTGCGTTATCAACAAGATTTCGACAATTTGATCATTACCCCAATCTCATTTGCCCAAGAGGTTCTTGGAGAATATCAGCGTGTCTCATCAATCGAATTTTATCTAAAAGATGGCGTAGACATCAATGCGTTCGAGCGGCTATTACAACAGAAAATCGGGCCTGATTATATCGTAAAGAATAGAGAAGAACAAAATCCAACTTTATATAAAAATGTACGCGTAGAACGATGGGTGGTTTTCTTTATATTGACCTTGATTAGCGTTATTGCAATATTTAACATTGTGGGTTCACTAACAATGCTTGTACTGGACAAGCAAAAGGATATGACGATTCTGAAAGGTCTCGGCGGTGGTAATGACCTGATTCAACGCATCTTTTTTTACGAAGGCCTCATGATAGCTGTTATCGGTTGTTTCTTAGGGCTATTGATAGGTGCAATATTTAATTATGTACAATCAACTTATGGAATTATTCGCGTAGAAGATGGTGCAAATACGATTATTGACAGTTACCCTATGGTAAGTCAATGGAGCGATTACCTTTTGGTTTTTGTAACAGTCACTGGCATTTCTGCGCTAGTCTCTTACTTTTCTGCCAAAGTAAGCGTCAAAGAATTAAGCAAATTGAAGACAACAAATTAATAATTTGAAGTTTTTCGGCTCTTACTTCCCTTAGTAATTTGCTGGATTAAATTACCCCAAGCAAAAGGATTTAACAACGGATTAGCATATCGCTGATTGATGACCTTATTATTCATCGTATTGAAGCTCTGCGCATTGTTAATTGATCGCATTTCGTTTCCATCACGCGGTATTACTGCAGCCATTGCAGCTAAAGATTCATAAGATAAGGATCTTCTTACTCTCACAATATTATCTTCAGAAACGTCAAGATTCATAAAGGCAATATTGAACTCTTCAATGCTCGCCCAGGGGTATGGGGTTACCATCGGTAGTTCCGTAACGAGATTTTGCATAACGATATTTGCTGTATACTTGTCGCCCTTGACTTCAGGAATAGTGACCATTAGTGGATCAAACCCCACAGATGTAAAACGAATGGTATCCCCTACATGTGCTACAAAAGAAAAGTAACCTTCATTATTTGCGGCAAATGCTTCATTTCTGAAAGATAAATTAGTGACTGTTGCATAACCTACCGGTAGCCCAGATCCAACTGTTGTGACAATACCAGAATATTGAACAATCTTCCTTTCCTGAGCATGTGATGCGGAAAAGAAAAAAGTCAAAAGGGTGATAAGAAATATTGAAATCAGCAACTTCATAGAACAAATTTAAACAAAAGTAGCCGAACTAGCCGTTAAATTGTGTTAAGAGCACAACTAATTAACAGGGGGTAGAGTCGCTTCGGGAGAGTCGGGATCTGTTAAATTAATTGCCTCAACAGCTGTAATTTCAGGAACAGCCTTCCTTATTGCCTGTTCTAAGCCCGCTTTGAAGGTCATGATACTCATTGAACATGAAGCACATGCTCCCAATAATTTTAAACGCACGACATTATCCGCTGTGATCTCTTCGACACTCACATTTCCGCCATCAGTTTCCAAATATGGTCTCAAGGTATCTAGTGCTTGCTCAACTTTTTCTTTTAATGTCATACTCTTAATGCTATTCAATGATTGTAATATGTAAAGATAGTCAAATATTTTAAAATGTATATTCTTAGGCCTAAATGCCCCCACAAAAACAACAAGTATATGACAATATCTTCATCTCGCGCTGTTGATCGAGTTAAAGTATGTTAATAAGAAATCATGTTTTTGCGATCAAAAAATTATTAAACTATATTGCGCAATAAAATTTAATTGATTAGTATAACAAATTCACTTATCTTTGTAAAATGTTTTTAAATAGGCGTATAGCGGCTATCTGTGCCGGCATGATGTTTCTATTGGTATTTACTGGTTGTAAGAGTAAATTTGAGAAATTGCGCGCAAGCAATAATATCGCTCAAAAATACGAAGAGGCTGTAAAACTTTATGAAAAAAAGAAATATACCAAGGCGTTAGTTTTGTTTGATGACTTGCGGACGAAATTCCGCGGACAAGCTGAAGCAGAAAATATTTACTATTATTTGGCATTTGCCAATTACCGTTTGAAAGATTATACGTCAGCGGCATTTCACTTTAAAGATTTTGCTGATGTATACCCCAATAGTGCAAGAGCAGAAGAATGTAGGTTTATGCATGCCTATTGCTATTACTTGGATTCTCCAAGATCAACATTGGATCAAGCAAATACACGAAAGGCAATTGACGCATTACAGCTCTTTGTTAATCTTTATCCCGAATCTGAGCGATCTAAAGAAGCCTCTGATCTTATTCAGAAGTTAAGAGATAAGCTAGAGCTTAAAGCTTTTGCCAATGCAAGACTGTATTACGACATGGGGCTTAATGATGATTATAGGGCGGCGGTCATTGCTTTGCAAAATGTCCTAAAAGAATACCCTGATACAAAATATGCAGAAGAAATTGAGTTTTTGACATTAAAGGCTCAATACATATATGCATCAAAAAGTATCTTCCTGAAACAAGAAAGTAGATTTGATGAAGCTTTGGATTATTACCGTAACTTCGCAAGTAATTTTCCAAACAGCAAGCATATGAAGGAAGCAGAATCCCTTCGGGAAAATTCTGAAAAAGGCATTAAAACTGCACTCTCCCAGGTGAAAGATTATAATAAGGCTCTTTCAGAACAGGAAGCATATATCAAAGAACAAAAGGCGAAAAAAGAACAAGAAAATACCCAAAAAGATGAGTCAAAAAAATAATAATTCAATTCCAAATTCTACAGTTACACGTGACTTGAGACAATTGGACAAAGGCACTGACAATCTCTATGAATCTATTGTAGTTATTTCTAAACGCGCGAACCAAATTGCAGTAGACATTAAAGAAGAATTGAACGGAAAACTTGCGGAGTTTGCAAGTAATAACGATAACTTGGAAGAGGTATTCGAAAACCGCGAACAAATAGAGATTTCAAAACATTATGAGCGTATGCCAAAGCCTACTTTGGTTGCAATCGATGAATTTTTAAACGATAAAGTTTACTACAGAAATCCTTCGAAAGAGCAGGACTAATCCGTAAAAAATGGCTTTAGCTGGGAAAAATATTGTAATTGCTGTATGCGGCAGTATTGCCGCATACAAGATTGCACCCCTCATCCGCATGTTGATAAAAGCAGATGCCCAGATTAACGTAATTATGTCAAAAGAAGCCACGGCCTTTATCACGCCGCTTACACTTTCTACACTTTCCAAAAAACCAGTGCTTATTGATTATTACCAGCCAAATACCGGGGAATGGAATAATCATGTCGAAATCGCGCTATCTGCTGATTACATTTTAGTCGCTCCTGCAACAGCAAACACCATTTCCAAAATGGCCACTGGATTGTGCGACAACTTGCTAACAGCCGTATATCTATCAGCGAAGTGTCCGGTGCTATTCGCTCCGGCGATGGATTTAGATATGTGGAAACATCCCTCTACACAATCCAATATCAAAAAGCTAAGTTCTTACGGCAATATCTTAATTCCTCCGGGGAACGGGGAATTAGCTAGTGGATTGATAGGTGAAGGGCGCATGGCTGAGCCGGAAGAAATAATGGATTTTTTAGTTAAATTTTCAGACCGAGGGCTCCCTTTGTCGGGAAAGAAGGCTTTAGTATCTGCCGGCCCTACTTATGAAGCTATAGACCCAGTCCGCTTTATTGGCAATCATTCAAGTGGAAAAATGGGTTATGCCATCGCTGCGCAACTCAAAGAACTTGGAGCGGATGTCACCCTTATTTCAGGACCCAGCGCCCTGAAAAGTCCTCAAGGTATTCTTAAAATTTCAGTAACCTCAGCAGCCGATATGTTAGGTGCTTGTGAAGAACACTTCCAAACGGCGGATATTGTTGTGATGAGCGCTGCTGTAGCAGACTACACTCCCATTCATGTAGCCTCCCAAAAAATAAAAAAGAAAGAAAACAAATTCGCTATTGAACTGATGAAAACAGTCGATATTCTGGCTACTTTAGGAGCTAAAAAGAATGAGCAACAACTGCTCATTGGATTTGCATTGGAAACCAATAACGAGTTGGAAAATGCCAAAGATAAATTGATTCGAAAAAACCTAGATTTTATCGTTCTCAATTCCATGCAGGATAAAGGAGCTGGCTTTGCCACCGACACAAATAAGGTTACTATAATTGAACGATCAGGGAATATCCATGAGTTTAGCCTAAAATCGAAAGAGGAAGTTGCCGAAGATATCTGCTCAATTATCGTCAGCCTTTCTTAGGCAAAACTTTTATAAGAAAGCACTCCCGAAACACTATTCGTACAGATGTACGAGCAGATCTTATAAATTTACAATTCGAAGTTCTTTTGGATAATAATTATTGATTCGGTTAGGTAATACCTTCATCCAGCCCAATCGCTGGCCTTGAAACCTTGCTATTGCCCATCCTTGGATACCAGCAAATGTATCCACAACGATATTCTCCTTTCTAAGGTAATTACGCGCGTCCTCAAGCGATAAGTCTACCGACTTATACTCTACTAAATAATTACTCAAAGCCAATGCATGGCTCGGTATTAACTCTTTCCTATTGAGCTTACCCACATTAGTTCCTGCATTCTTGAGATAGAGTACATTTTGAAGATATTTTAGATCGTTTTCGTACATTTTTGGAAAAACATATATATCTTCATGATGAAGGAAGGTGTGCAAACTATCACTATTTGAAATCCAATCATTTAAAATCCCTTTGGGCACATCTGACTTTTCGGGTTTAATCTTTTTCCTATTAAACATTTCCTGTTCACCAACTTTCTTAAGAACAGCAATAAAAAAACCTTCCCCTCCTAATTTATGTGGATAAAACCGATAGCCGTGTCCGCGATGCTTCACAGAAAAAGTATGGTCAATTCCCCAATTATCTTCAACCGTTATTTCAACAGATTCAAAATCGCCGCTATCCAATAGCCAATCGACGATGTCTTCATTTTCCTCTGATGAATAAGAACATGTCGAATAGAACAGATAGCCCCCCTCCTTCAAGGCTGTCAAACTTTCAGCCAAAATACGCTGTTGCCTTTCACTACAAAGTTTCACATTAGCTTCGGACCACTCCTCTATGGCATCGGCATCTTTTCTAAACATACCAGACCCAGAGCAAGGCGCGTCGACTACTATTAAATCGAAAAATCCAGGAAGACGATTAAAGGCAGCAGGATCGTTATTTGTTGTTACTGTGTTAGCATTTCCCCATTTCATTAAATTATCCTGCAAAATTGTAACTCTGCTCTTAATAATTTCATTAGCAACCAAGAGCGAATCGGGATGGAGGCTGCTGTTTAATAACGTAGACTTTCCGCCGGGAGCGCCACATAAATCCAACGCCCGAACAGCATGTAGATTTAGCTTCAAACATTGAATAATATGATCTATAAACATGGAAGAGGCATCTTGCGGATAGTAAGCACCGGCATGAAATAAAGGATCTAATGTAAACACTGGACGATCTTGGAGATAATAAGCTGCATTACACCAAGGCACTTTACCCTTACTGTCAAATGGACATTCTTCCAGTTTATTTGGATTAAGGCGTATTGCCGTAGCCCGAATCCCCTCCTCATGTACTTTTATAAATGCGTTTTTATCAAATAACGGATTCACTCCTAATTTTTTCACTAAAGCATTCGGCAGAAAATTACTCATGTTGTCCTCATAGTTTGCGATAAAATTAAGATAAATAAAAATGAAGTCAAAATAAGTGGTAAATTACAAGAAAGCGTAACTTTGCATTATGAAAGAATTCAAGAAATATGCTATTATTCCTGCAACTCCAGAGGAGCTGTATCTCGCATTAACTACTGAAATTACGGCTCGTCTTTGGACAGGTGATCTGGTGTCCATAGACGCTACTGTTAATGGAGAATTCTCTCTATGGGACGGAGCTATTACTGGCCGGTTCTTGGAACTACAACCTTCGACAAAAATCGTACAGGAATGGTATTTTGGAGAAACAGACACTCCCTCTATCGTTACACTAAAACTGCATGAACATAAAAGAGGAACGTCCCTAGAAATTAGACAGACAAATATACCCGATGAAGATTTTGAAAATATCTCGCAAGGTTGGGAAGATCCTTATATATCGTCATTAATTGATTTTTATACGGAGGAAGGGTAAACTCCTATACCCCACAATATCTTTTACTAGATTATTGGCGTTATAAATGACGCCAATAACCTAGTAAACTAAATATTCCCCAACGATTTCCGCTCCAGCTTTTTTTTTAACCTGACTTCATTGTACCTTTTTATATAATTTAGAAACAATTTGTAGCTATATTTTCGCTCAAGTAAGAATCCCTTTAAAATTATAGGTTCATCTTTTACTAATGCTGATAATGCTTTTGGCCCTTTGTTTCACATCATGACCTAGAATATCTTCCACAACATCATTCAATTCAATTATCTCTCCCGAACAGCGTTTAAGAACACACCAATATTTCGTTGTTGTGAAACCGATAAGAGCCCTAGATGTTCCCGCGTCAACTGCAAAGCTTGAACTTTTAAAATGATAAACCATCATTTGACCATCCTGAACTAGTTCAGCAAATTTCAATTCCCCCTGATTTTTCTTTATTTATCCGAAAAACCTGAGGCTTTGTATTTTTGACCTTCTCCAATCCTTTTTCTATATAAGAAGGAGCGAATACGTTGTCTTTGCTTATTTGATAAACACGATAAACCTAGTTTAGAAAAAATTCCATTTGCTCATCCCCATCACTCCAAATTAATTTTCCATCTTTAACTGAAGAAACTCTTCCGTATAAGCTATCACCATTTATAAAAACAATACAATCCGCATACTCCTTTTTCTTTTGACCACAAAGTGTTGTGGAAAATATAAGTATGAAAACAGCGGTCATCATTTGGCCCAACCTTAATAATTTATATCTTTTCATTACATAAGTTAGTACCCTCTAATAGACCATTCATTTTAATAAGCCACTTTATAAAATGTTACCATTACTTTCTTAGGA
>DLST01000002.1 GCA_002500745.1 Sphingobacterium sp. UBA7855
CCGACTAAGTTAGCAACTCCACCGAGAAAAAACGCATGATATACTCCCGGCTATCTGAAGTAAACAACGTCTTTACAAGACCATATTCTAAAAAGAATATTTTATCACAAATTCTTCCCTTTTTGACAATTATGTCTCCTTTTTTAAAGGATTTTGAGGTGATTTTTGATTTAAATTCAAGCAATGCTTCATTATTCACATTGAAGTGAACGTTTACGAATTGTACAAAATCAGGTGGATTATGATTGGAAAAGTTAGTCATCATACGATATAGCTCAATGCCATTATTTTATTTAATTTACGATTGTTTTTCCGAAATGATATAAACAGCGATAAATTGTCCAGTAGCGAAGATGAAATTGTAATCTCCCCTAAAAATAGCTACGATTATTAAAGTAGCTTTATAAATTAGTCCAAATGCTCTACTTCTAAATGCTCCAGTTTTTTTAAACTTTTTTCTTACTGATATAGGAAGTGTTCTATGTTTAAATTATTGATAATGAGATGAACTACCTCATGTTGATGATTTAGTACCTTATTAATTTAATATATGATTTCAATTTTTAGATATTTGTAAATGGCTCTATTGATAACTTTGGATAATGTCTATAAATTGTACAATCTTGATTCTTCAAAAAAGACGGAAGGAATAGTTATTCTCAATCAGCAAAATGATCCTAAAAAGGAATATACAAATAATAGCCGTCTATTTGATGGTTTATTGTTAGGATTTCTGATACAAGGATCCATGAAAGCACAGATTCATTTTTTAGAATATGAAATGCGCGCAGGTGATATTGCTGTTTTACAGCCGCAATTGATGATGGATACAAAATCACTGAGTGACGATGCCCAAATTGTAACCATTGGTCTTTCATTAGATTTTATTACAGCATTTCCAATTTTACGTGAGTTTGTAATGAATAACCAAATGAGATGGCAGCCCGTTATCAGACTTCAACCCGAAGAAATTAAGTTGCAAAATGAACTACTGACGCTTATACAGAACTTCTACAATAAAAAAACGAGCCATAATAAAGCGGTAATGCTTCGACATCTTGTTATGGTTCTCATAAGTATGATTTCTGAAGTATATTCTTCTTTACCGAGTAACAAAAGCTTGGTGAAAAACCGCACACATGAGATTATAGACGATTTTTATCTACTCATTTCAAAGCATGCCAATCAACAAAGAAGCGTGGCGTTTTATGCTAAAAAGCTACATTTAACACCTCAATATCTTTCCACCTTCCTCAAACAGAGAACTGGAAAATCTGTATTACAGTGGATTGATCATATCACCATTCTACATGCTAAAACCCTACTGAAAACTTCTAATTTATCAATTAAAGAAATTAGCAGCGAGCTTCATTTCGAAGAAACGAGTGTCTTTTGCCGATACTTTAAAAGAATAGTGGGCATGTCGCCAAAAACCTATAGAAACGAATCATAATTTATGTTCTCTTTATCTGAACTATCAACAGCATATGATTAGCTTTCAGATTGTACGTAAACACCATTAAATTGTCAATACCTGCTATTTATCGCTGTTTAATTTTACAGGATGAAAAAAACAGGTAAAAAAGCAGCTATTGGATTTATATTTGTAACGTTGTTGATTGATATTACAGGGTGGGGCATTATACTTCCCGTGGTTCCTAAACTCATTGGAGAACTTATCAATAATGACCTTAGTGAAGCTGCGAAATATGGAGGTTGGCTTGGCTTTGCTTATGCCATTACGCAATTTGTATTTGCACCTATAGTGGGTAATCTTAGTGATAAGTATGGGAGACGCCCAATTATTTTAATTTCTCTTTTCGGATTTGCTATTGATTATGTACTCTTAGCACTAGCGCCTTCTATTGGGTGGTTGTTTTTTGGAAGAATCATTGCCGGTCTTACTGGGGCTAGTATTTCAACAGCTAGTGCATATATAGCTGACATATCGACCGATGAAGATAGAGCTAAAAATTTCGGTTTAATCGGCGCAGCTTTTGGATTGGGGTTTATTATAGGTCCTGTAATAGGAGGTTTGCTTGGCCATTATGGCGCAAGAGTTCCCTTTTATTTCGCTGCTATATTATGCATGGTCAATTTTCTTTACGGCCTGCTTATACTACCAGAAAGTTTAGAAAAAGACAAACGTCGGTCATTTAGCTGGAAACGTGCAAACCCTATTGGAACAGTTAATTTTTTGAGAAAACAGTCAAAAATATCAAATCTCATAATCGCTTTAATGTTGGTCTATGTTGCCCTCCACGCTATACAAAGCAATTGGCATTTTTTTACTATGTATAAATTTAATTGGACGGAAAGAACTGTAGGTCTATCGCTTGGTTTGCTTGGCTTGTTGCTTGGCTTAGTACAAGGCATTCTAATGAGGTGGACAACGCCAAAATTAGGGGAACATAAAAGTGTATATTTTGGGTTGCTATTTTATGCATTAGGTTTAATGCTTTTTGCATTTACTAATCAAGGGTGGATGATGTTTGTTTTTCTCGTTCCTTATTCCTTAGGTGGAATCTGCGGACCGGCACTTCAATCAATAATCAGTAAAAATGTTCCTGCAAATGAACAAGGTGAACTGCAGGGGGCATTATCAAGTTTAGTGAGTGTTACGGCTATTTTGGGTCCTCCAATTATGACAAACTTATTTTATTATTTCACTCACGATAAAGCACCATTTCAATTTTCAGGAGCTCCGTTTTTTCTAGCATCCATTTTAATGTTTATTAGTGCAATTATCATATATTTTGCTTTTCGACAAAAACGTTAAAAAGAAGCTAACGATTAAATGCCTCACCCTTCAAATAGCTGAGTCTATTTTCGTTCATAGGTTCTGTTTTGTGATAAACAGAAAAGCCACCACCTTGTTTAAGCTGACATCGTAATATAAAATATTATGCTGACAATGAATGTGATAAAAATTAAACCATTGTGCCTTCTTGGTTGTTTGCTAATAATATTAGTATTTTTGAATGCGTCAACTGCCAAAAATCAAAAGGCACAATGCAGTGCTTTTGGTACAATTGAAAAACATGGAAAGGAGTATAATACATTGTGATCTTGATACATTTTTTGTATCTGTCGAGCGCTTGGAGAACAGCAAGCTCATCGGCGTACCCGTGCTCATAGGAGGAAACAGCGACCGCGGGGTAGTAGCCTCTTGTTCCTATGAAGCCCGTAAGTTTGGCGTACATTCGGCTATGCCCATGCGGCTGGCCCTGCGCATGTGTCCAGACGCAGTAGTCGTACGGGGCGATCACGACCGCTATAGTCACTATTCCAGTATCGTCACGCAGATCATCGAAGAAGACACGCCCATTGTCGAAAAAGCCAGTATAGACGAACACTACCTTGATGTCTCCGGTATGGACCGCTTTTTTGGCTGTTGGAAATGGACACAGGAGCTCCGCCAGCGCATTATCCGAGAGACTGGGCTACCCATTAGCTTTGGTCTTTCTGTGAATAAGACCGTCGCCAAGATTGCCACCGGTACAGCCAAACCCTGCGGCGAAAAGCAGGTGCAGAATGGTACCGAAAAAGGCTTCCTCGCACCGCTATCCATCCGCAAAATCCCAATGGTAGGCGAGAAGTCCTTTACGCTGCTCCGGAATATGGGAATTTCGAAGATCGGCACCCTGCAGCAGATGGAGGTGTTCACCATGCAGAAAGTGCTTGGTGAGAATGGAATCAATATCTGGCGCAAAGCCAACGGGCTCGATGATTCACTCGTGTTGCCTTTTCGGGAGCAAAAGTCCATGTCCAAAGAAAACACCTTTTTGCAGGATACCATCGATATGGATGTACTCCGCCGCACCCTGATCGGTATGGTCGATACACTGGCCTTTGATCTGCGCAAAGAGCAAAAGCTGACTAGCTGTGTCACCCTCAAGATCCGTTATAGCAATTTTGATACCCATACGCAGCAGTTGCAGATCGGTTATACCAATTCGGATCGAAAGCTTACCGATGTGGTGCTTTCACTCTTCAAGAAACTGTATAGCCGCAGGATGCTGATACGCCTTATCGGGATTAAGTTCTCGGGTTTAATTTACGGATCCTATCAGACCGACCTCTTCGACGATAGCGCCGAGGAGGTCAATCTGATGCAGGCCATGGACAAGATCCGAAAACGCTATGGCGCCGAATTTCTGATGAAGGCCATCTGTGCGCCGCTGCCGGAGAAAGGAGGGGATCATGCTCTTAAATCTACATAGTTACTATAGCCTGCGCTTTGGCACGCTCAGCCCGCAGGATCTTATCTCGGGCATGCTTGCTGGCGGTTATGATACCGCCGTACTTACCGATATCAATAACAGTTCCGGTTCGCTTGACTTTATTAAGCTGGGGCGGGCCGCAGGATTGAACCTGCTCGCCGGCATGGAGTTTCGCCACGACGATCAATTTTGTTTCGTCGCCATCGCCAAGAACGAACAGGGATTTCGGGAGATCAATGACTATCGGACCAAGCTTAATATGGAAAACCGTGCTGCACCCGAGCGTGCACCCGAATTCGAACAGGTCTTTGTCATCTATCCCCTTAGCAAACTCAATGCTTTTCCGCTAAAGGACTACGAATACATCGGCATCAGACCCATTGAGCGTACACGTGTCCAGTTGATGGACCGAAAGGTGCTTGACCGCTGTGTTATCCTGGCACCAGTGAGTTTTCGTAAGGCCGACTATACCTTACATCGGCAATTAAGGGCCATTGACAACAACCTGCTGATTTCGCAACTGAGCCCGGATCAGACTGCAGCCGAGGACGAGGTATTTATCCCCCGGGTTAAGCTGATGCGGTTATTTTCGGATCTACCGCAGCTGCTCGCCAATACAAACCGCATACTGGGCCAGTGTTCTTTCAGTTTTGATTTTACCAGCGTCAAGAATAAAGCAACCTTTACGGGCAATCGCTACAACGATAAGCAACTCCTGCACAAGTACTGCATAGATGGCTTCTCCAGGCGCTATGGTCGTCAGGACCGGGTGGCCACCGAACGCATTCAGCGCGAGCTTGAGATTATCGAAAACTTGCGTTTCTCCAGTTATTTCCTCATCACCGACGAGATCTGCCGCTATGCACGAGGGCGCAATTTTCACTATGTAGGCCGTGGATCGGGAGCCAATTCTGCAGTGGCTTATTGCCTGGGGATCACCGATGTTGATCCCATTGCGCTCAACCTACCTTTTGAGCGTTTTCTTAACCCCAAGCGCAAGAGTCCGCCAGACTTTGATATCGATTTCAGCTGGAACGAACGTGATGAGATTTATGACTTTATTTTTAATCGTTATCAGACAGGTCATACCGCACTTATGGGCGCTATGAGTACGTTTCGTTCGCGGAGTATCTTGCGCGAGCTGGGTAAAGTGTATGGACTACCCAAGGCCGAGATCGACCGCTTGGTGCATGAGCCCGAGCATATGCTCAACAAGAATGAGGTGACCAATACCATTCTGAGCGTTTACAACCGCATGGCCGACTTTCCCAACCAGCGCACCATCCATGCCAGCGGCGTGCTCATCTCCGAGGAACCATTGACCTGTTATTCGGCGATGGACAATCCGCCAAAAGGGTTGCCGACCGTGCAATTTGATATGTATGTGGCCGAAGATATCGGCTTCGAGAAGTTTGATATCCTTTCGCAGCGCGGCATCGGCCATATCAAAGATTGCCGTACCATTGTGCGGGAAAACTTGGGGGGCGTCATCGATACCGACAATCCCAAGCGTTTCTTTCAGGATGCCCATATTGCAGCGCAATTAAAATCGGCCAATACCATCGGCTGTTTCTATATCGAGAGTCCGGCCATGCGGCAGCTGCTCACCAAGCTGCGTTGCGATGATTACCTGACTTTGGTGGCTGCCTCATCCATTATTCGGCCAGGTGTGGCCAGTTCGGGCATGATGAGCGAGTACATCCGTCGGCATCACGACCCCACGACGGTCGTCTATCCACACCCCGTGTTTAAAGAGCAGCTCGAAGAGACCTTTGGCGTAATGGTCTATCAGGAAGATGTAATGAAAATTGCCAATGCCTATGGTGGACTTGATATGGCCGATGCCGATGTGCTGCGGCGTATGATGTCGGGCAAATACCGGAGCAAAGATCACCTAATCGAAATTGAGGATAAATTCTTTTCCAACTGTAAGGCCAAGGGGTACCCCGAAAAAACTACCCGCGAGATCTGGCGGCAGATGGAAAGTTTTGCGGGCTATTCCTTCAACAAGGCGCATTCAGCATCCTTTGCAGTAGAGAGTTATCAGAGTCTTTTCCTCAAGACCTACTATCCTTTGGAGTTTATGGTTGCGGTTCTCAACAATTATGGTGGCTTTTACAACCGTAAGGTCTATGTCAATGAGGCCCGAATTTCAGGTGGCAATATCTGCCTGCCCTGTGTCAATCAGTCGGTATTTAATACCTCCATTCGGGGTAAAGATATTTACCTTGGTTTTGACTGCCTGCTCAATTTGGAAGGTAAACTGGCCCATCGCATTATTGAGGAGCGCGAAGCCAATGGCACGTATACGAGTCTGGAGAACTTTGTTAAACGGACGCAGACCGGTATTGAGCAGGTCGTTATCCTGATCCGCGTTGGAGCCTTGCGCTTTACGGGGACGGGCAAAAAGCAACTGCTGTGGGCGGCACATCTGATGATGAGCAAGCATAAGCCTGTGGCAGCGGGTATAGCACTGTTTGAGACCGAGAGTCGCAAGCCTATACTGCCACCTTTGGAAGAAGATATCCTGGAGGATTATTACGACGAGATGGAGCTGATCGGCTTTTGCGTCACAGGAACCCTTTTTGATCTTGCCAAAAGCGATTACCGTGGCGATATGCCGGCCCGGGAACTCCGTCTGCATGAAGGTAAAATAATTCGGATAGTGGGGGACTTTGTCTGTGAAAAATTTGTCAAGACCAAGCGCGGCGACCTAATGAAATTCGGCACTTTCCTCGATGCCGAGGGACGCTTTTTTGATACGGTACACTTTCCACAAACACTAATGAAATATCCGCTCCGTGGTGCAGGAATCTATTTGATCGAAGGTAAAGTTGTTGTCGAATATGGCTGTCCATCTATCGAGGTGATACGCTGTGCCAAGATGCCGCTAAAGCCCGATCCGCGGAGTGAATAATTAATCCTATCTTAGTCCTATGATGTACATCCCTTTGAACAGGTCACCCAAAGTTCGTTTCGCGAGTTTGTCGAGTCCGGCTATGTCGACTTTGTGCTGCAGCGCTTGGAGTTAATTGTATCAGATTTTTCAAATAGTCAGTGGACTTTTACAACCATATACGATCCAAAAGTTAGTCAACATCCAATTTCTAGAAATCGGGATTTTAACTTCGTGCCGGAAAGTATTGACCATTATTTAATGCACAATTTGCAATTTATTAGGTTTATGCGTTTTATTTTGTACATTAGTTTTATAATATTATAACAATTTATTATTGTGCAGAATATTGAACATTAATGAGTTTACTTGTGCTTTATGAACAATATAATAGACATTGCTAATTTATCGGATAAAGCTATTTTACAGAAAATAGGATTCTTTATTCAACAAATACGTATTAAAGAAAATATAACACAGATTGAATTAGCGCAAAAAGCTGCTATAAGTCGTACAACGTTAAGTTTACTTGAGCGGGGTGAAAATATAACTTTGGTCAATTTGGTAAAGATCTTACGTATTTTAGACGTACTATATGTTTTAAATAGTTTTGATGTACAAGAAGAGCCCAGCCCGATAGAGTTAGCCAAAGGTGAAAGGCAGAAACGACAAAGAGCATCTAAAGCAAATACGCAAGAGCAAGATAATTCAGATTTAGGATGGTAAAAACAGCATTTATTAATATATATGGTAAACGTGTGGGTGTCGTAGCTTGGGATTCGAATAGAGGTTTAGCTAGTTTTGAGTATGATCCCAAATTTGATATCAAGCAATTGCCAATAGCTCCCATTAAAATGCCTACTAAAAATAGGATTTATAGTTTTCCTGAATTTAGAGAAAACGAAACGTTTAAAGGTATGCCTGGATTATTAGCGGACGCGCTACCCGATAGATATGGTAAAGAATTAATCAATGCTTGGTTGGCGCGTCAGGGACGTCCTGATGACAGTTTAAATCCGGTAGAATTATTGTGTTTCATAGGTAAAAGAGGAATGGGTGCCTTGGAATTCGAGCCGGTAATAGGTAAAGAATCTACTTCTTACGATTTAGAATTAACCGATTTGATAGAAACAACAAAAGCATTATTGGAGAAAAAAGAAGAGTTTCATATTAATAGTCAACACAGCATGGAAGATGTGATGTTAGATGTGTTAAAAATGGGAACTTCTGCTGGAGGCGCTCGCCCCAAAGCCATTATTGCGTATGATGAAACAACAGGAAAAATAAAATCTGGACAAACTTTAGCCGAAGAAGGATTTGAACATTGGTTAATCAAATTTGATGAGATTAGCGATGTACAATTTGGGGTGTTAAAAGGATACGGTCGTGTAGAGATGGCCTATTATAAAATGGCAACGAGCTTTGGAATAGAAATGATGGAATCACGATTAATAGAAGAAAATAATCGTGTGCATTTTATGACTAAGCGTTTTGATCGTGTTGGAGGAAATCAAAAAGTACATACCCAAACTTTATGCGCGCTACAACATTACGATTTTGCAAATATCACATCCTATAGCTATGAACAAATATTTCAAACAATGCGTTTATTACGCTTGAATTATGCTGAGGCTGAGCAAATGTTTAAACGCATGGTATTTAATGTGGTAGCACGTAATTGTGATGACCACACTAAAAACTTTGCTTTTTTGATGGATGCTCGAGGTAAATGGAAGTTAGCGCCAGCATATGATATTTGTTTCGCATATCGTCCAGATAGTGTATGGGTGAGTCAGCATAATTTGAGTATCAACGGTAAACGCAGAGATTTTGAACGTAAAGATTTGGTAGCAGTTGGCGAACAAAACTCTATTCGCAATCCAGAAAAAATCATAGACCAAGCACTTGAATTGGTGAAAGATTGGAGTAAATACGCAGCGATGTATCAAGTTGATCGATTTTTGGCAAAGCAAATAGAAGGGGATTTAATCAAGGAACTGAAATGATAATAGAGAAAAATGCGTAATAAGTTTAAAGAAATTACTCAATCTGAAGAATACATTTTGACGAAGGAAATGATGTTACCATAGTCCAATATCAATATCTTAGAATATCTGTTTATGACGATCTAGCCGATAAGATCGAAAGCTTGTTAACAACAGCATCAGGCTATCGCATCTTCCACAACCCTATCAAGGAAGAGAACTGGGATAAGCGTATGCTCAAACTCTACGAAAAAAATATTGTCCATTACCTACGTACCAAAACCAAGTTTCAACGCAAAAATCCCATCTACATTCTATCCTTAGCATATGGCCGGGTAGTGGCTACGATTACCGATGGATCCAGCCCGGGTTGGTCAAGTCTGGTCACTCAAGATGGGCCTTTGGCGCAAAAGATGTGACGTTTTCACAAAACGAATTGGAAGCAGTTATAAGATATATTCTATAAGATTATGTTATAGTCTCGCGCGATACTGCTGTGGGGATAGTCCAAAATATTCTTTGAATAGATTGGAAAAGTTCGGTACACTTTCATACCCAATTTGATAAACAATCTCAGCGATATGCATATCCTTATTTTCCAATAATTGAAGCGCCTTTAGAAGGCGATGCTGTTTTATGAACTGGAATATGGTGATCTGCATTTCTTCCTTAAACTGTCTAAAAAGTGTCCGCTCTGAAAGAAAAAAATTAGCGCTGATTTCAGCGATTGACAATTTATTGTCGAGATGTTGGAGGATATACGTGCATACCTGTATCATCAATTCACTTTTTGCAGGCGTAATTTGCAAAAGGATCGGTTTTGCCAATAGTATGGGGAGCATAGACTTAAAGGCCTCTAAGGTGGATGCGGTCAACGTGTCATGGTCTTTCAGCTTCCAATGTTGTTGGCCAAAAAGCAAAAAATGATTCAACAATTCATTTGATGGATACACCTTAACGTCGTCGTGCATATTGTTCATATCGACAAAAATGGTTTTTAGTGACAGTTGCTGGGAGCGGGAAATGAGTTTGTGCGGGACATGTGCTGGAATATATACAAAGAAAGTACTCGGTACACAGAAGCTGGCTTTTTCTGTATAGATAAAGAGGGTACCATTTGTTGGGCTAAGTACCTGTACTTGTTCATGAGCATGCATTTCTGTATTGAATTGTCCATAGGTGCGTAATTCAATTGTGCCATCGCAGAAGTTCTTGGCACATTGAACGAACGGGATGGTGGATTTTGGCATTATTGAATAACAATTGTTTTATTTTCAAATATATTAAATTTTATAGTTCTGGTACTTTTGAGCTATAGAAATAAGTTGAATATGAAACAAGTTAAGATTTTTGATACTACTTTACGTGATGGAGAACAGGGGCCGGGCTGCCAATTGACACTGAATGATAAATTAGAAATTGCTGAAAAACTCGATGCAATGGGGGTAGATGTGATAGAAGCAGGATTTCCAATAAGTTCACCTGGAGATTTTAAGGCAGTCACAGCGGTTTGTAAACTGGTGAAAAAGGCAAGCGTCTGTGCATTAGCTAGGGCCAATAGGAAAGATATTGAAGAGGCCTCTTTGGCCTTGAGTAGCGCCAAGGTAGCAAGGATTCAGCTCGGAATTGGAACATCCGACATTCATATCAAACATAAGTTTAATACCACTCGTGAGGTAATCTTGGCAAAAGCGTATGAAATGGTGGCTTATGCTTCTGATAAATGTGATGAAGTACAATTTTTTGCTGAAGATGCTGGCCGCGCTGACAATGATTTTTTGGTTCAAATGACCAATACGGTGGTTGAAGCGGGCGCAAAAGTGGTGAATCTTCCTGATACCAATGGTTTTTGTACACCCTTTGAGTACTTTGAAAAGATAGCCTATGTAAACCAGAATAGAAGGGAAAAAGAGAACGCAATTCTTTCTGTCCACTGTCATAATGATTTAGGTATGGCTACAGCGAATAGTATAGCTGGGTTAATGGCAGGCGCGCTTCAGGTGGAAGGAACGATTAATGGTGTGGGAGAACGTGCGGGAAATGCTGCCTTGGAAGAAATTATTTTGACACTCATTGTAAAGGAAAATCTAGGTATTGCGACCGGAGTTGATCCAAAATATATTGTAGAATTAAGTAGTATGGTAGAACGGGCAATGTCAAATCCTGTACAGGCCAATAAGGCCATTGTTGGCAAAAATGCTTTCGCGCATTCTTCCGGCATCCATCAGGATGGCGTATTGAAAGACCGTAGAAACTATGAAATTATTGATCCCCTAATCATAGGAGGAAAGTTGCCTGAATTGTTTTTATCTGCCAGGAGTGGACGTGCCGCATTGAAAGATCGGTTAAAAAATATGAAAATAGATTTCCCGGCTGAACATTTTGAAAGTATCTATAGCAGATTTCTTGTTTTGGCAGATCAGAAACGTTTTATTGAAGATAGCGACCTCCGACGTTTGGTTTAGGTGTACAACAACCTGATGGCAAATCATGGTAGAATATTTGCTCACAGAAACTGACAAGGATATCATTCCTTTTATTACATGTCGAAAAGAATATGGCGACAAAACAAAGGGCTGAGGAAAGAGCAAAACTTGCTGAACTTAAAAGTATGCTAAACTTGAGAGGTGCATGATTCTTACCCACTACTGTTTGAATTCGCCTATTTTCTAAATTTAATTAAAACTAACTTTGCATGGATATTAAGAGAAATATTATGAAAAGACTAAATGGAAAAGTCGCCTTAGTAACAGGATCATCCAGAGGAATCGGAGCAGTTACCGCAATAGCCTTGGCAGAAAACGGAGCAAAAGTGATTGTGAATTATAATGGAAGCAAAAATGCTGCAGACGAAATTGTTGAGAAAATTAAAGCCCGCGGTGCCGAAGCGATCGCTTTAAAAGCAGATGTGAGCAAAGAAGCCGAAGTGGAAAATCTTTTTAATGAAGCCATTGCAGCTTTCGGTAAATTAGACATACTCATCAATAATGCTGGCATTATGATGACCAAACCTATCGCACAAACGTCGACCGAAGATTTTGATCAGATGTTTAACATTAATGTGAAAGGCGTTTTTAACACCCTGCGTCAGGCGGCTACGAAATTGCACGATGGCGGAAGCATTGTCAACCTAACTTCTACAGTTACCCGTACACTTTTCCCTGGTTACGGCACTTATTGTGCAACAAAAGGGGCTGTGGAACAGTTTACCAGAATCTTTGCGAAAGAAATGGGCAGCCGTGGTATTAATGTGAATGCGGTCGCACCGGGACCTACCGAGACGGAACTTTTTCTGGATGGAAAATCCGAAGAGGGAGTGGCAAGATTAGCAGCCAGCAGTGCTTTTGGAAGATTGGGACAGCCTGAAGATATCGCTAACTTCATCGTCAATATGGTGAGCGAGGATTCCAAATGGGTTTCCGGGCAAATCATAGGCGCGAATGGTGCGATGGCATAATGCTGAGATTTTAATTTTACAATGAAGAACGAAAATGAATCGCTGTAAACTTTTTATAGAGAAGAGTTAGGCATACTACCCAGTGAAACTTTTAAGAAAACAGGGCACTTCCATGTGTTTACGATGCAGGACTATACCGGTCCTGCACCTGCATTTCCTATGCCCTACAGCCTCAAAGATTATTATATAGTCGCCTTGATCCGAAGGCCTCATATCGTTGAATATGCCGATCACAACTACTACGTAAGGCAGAACATGTTGATGTTCGCCAATCCGCAGACTCCGTACAACTGGAGGTCTAAAAACATACAGCCCGCGGGCGCTTTCTGCGTGTTTATGGAAGACTTTATGAAGGGATATGGCAACATCAAAAATTATCCGCTTTATCAGCCGGGTGGAACTTCCATTATCGATCTTACCGATGAGGACGTGGAACAAATAATGATACCCTACAACAAAATGTTCACGGAAATCGAATCAGATTATATTTATAAGTATGATCTGTGGCGAAATCATCTGCAGTCTGATAAAGCTGAGGGGAATATCTAAATTATTTTTTTTTTAAGCCTAAATAACATTCCGGAAACTACAGCGATAACGCCGTAGGATAATACAATTCCTAAGCTCCACGTTTTTGATAAAATATAGCAGGTGGTAAAAATACCCATAATGGTAAGTGAAATTAAAATCGCCTTTACCCTTTTGACACTAATCTCGTAGCGATTCAATAGATAGAATAGTAATATATATACTATTAATGTAGGGATAGATAATACGATTCCGCCTATCAAAATCCAAGGGAAAAGCCACATATCATTGAATACTTCTTGGTTCTCAAACCCCATATAAGTTGAAAGGATGATTGGTGTCATTAATATTGTAGTTCCCCAATGCTTAAAAACATACGACCAGTTCATCTAATAACTCCCCTTCCAAAGTTTAGCTTTTCGTCATTCAGCCCACTGTAATCCAAAAAAGTCCAACCTTTGACAGCTGGTTCTTTGATTGCCATCAAAGTCGAGTAACTAATCATTTTTTTTGTACTGTCTGGTATTCCGAATATAATCAATTGTGGAAAGAAGCAGTACTCCATATTTTTTACTTTGGTAATTTCCCTATCGGTATAGTTGATTACCGAATCTATTTTAACGTTATCTTTATGTATTGCTGCGATACTTTTCTTAAAAAGCTTTAAGGCATTTTCTTTTCCGCCCATTGCTTTAATCAGCCTTGGCGAGGTTAAGTTTAAAGTGGCAAGTGTGTTGTTAAGAGTCGAGGTTGCGCTTATTTTAGACAATGCAGCTCTAAGCTCAGGATCTTTCTGAGCGTAACTAGCTGTAAAATTGAAGATAATGGCAATTACTATTAATAAAAAGGGTTTCATTGTGCTTTGTTATTCTAAATGTCTCACTGCAGTTTGATCTAGGGTTCTATTCTTTAATATGATCTTTCAATTCTTCTTCCAAACGATAGAATAACGCTAACTCATGCTTTAGCTGGTCCTCTTCCGAAATAACTGGAGGTTGGTGAGGCTCCGAAGGGTCAAATGGGCCCTTTACAATTTCCAAAGTGACTATGTCTCCCAGATGAAGTGTGGTTTTTAGCCAATCAACATGACTTTCTGCATCCGAATCTAGGCCGCCCACACGGAACCCAAATGCGTCATTGCTGCCTCTTCTACGTGCAAGAGCAGCCATCGCATGCAATACGTAGTGAGCTTTGTTAAATCCTGCTTTTGTAATCTGTTCGCCGTTTATTTTAATATTGATACCTAAATTTTCCATAAGCTTATGTGATGTGGTCTTTTAGTCTTTCTTTCAGATGATAGTATTTTTCCAGTTTGCCTTTTATTGTGGCTTCCTTGTCTATAGCACTTTTGGTTCTCATTTTGGGTTCGTCAAAAGGAGCTTCAATCACCTCAAAAGTAATTGCATCACCCGCTTTAAGTTCGGTTCCGTACCAATAGAGATCGTCGTTCTGCTCACCATCCATTCCACTTACATTAAGTGTAAAGTCCTTACTTCCGTTATGTCGCTCCGTAAGGGTTACGTTGCCAATTAATACATAGTCATCTGTGTCCAATCCGGCCTTTGTGACTAGATTGCCATTGACTTTTATTTTAAGACCTAGTTTCTTATCCATAATCTTTTCTGCGGTTAGCCCTAAAATTCTTTACTATTTCCAGTCCTTCACTTTTTTAATCAACACCTTGGCAATTGGAATATCTGCAGGAGCAAGCTTCCAGTTTAGTAGATCACTGACTTCTACCTTAATTTATATCGTACGCCAAAATTCAAATAATTGGGATCAAACACGTCTTCATCAATATAGTATTTCGCTTTATAGCCAGCATAAATCTGCAGTTTTTTTGCAATAGCGAGTTCCATACCAATTTGAACATTTAATGGTATGTAAGTTTCCTTAACCCTCGTTCCAGACTGTTTCCATTTCTCGCTGTAAAATTCTGCCCCAACCCCTGCATTTGTGTAAGCTTTGAAGATATTGCTAAAATTGATCAGATCGTAACTATAATCAGCACCAATAAATGTAATGTTTGCCGTACTGTATCCAACATTCCCTAAAATATAATTTCTGTTCTTAAGACCATATTTAGCTTGAAAACCATAATACAAATCATAGGCAGGCGATTCGAGTAATAAGTCACTATTTGCACCTATAGCTAGAGAATTCTTCTGAGAATATCCTATAAATGAGATAAAACAGAAGATGATTAAAAAAATACATTTCATAAATTTAATGATAAGTTTCAATGGTATAAGTTAAAGGCCAATTTAATCCTTTTTTTTATAAATAGCCCAACTATTTCGTGGTTTGTTGAAGTTGTTTAGGCCATGCTAATGTTATTGGCTAACGTTAGGTAACATAATCGAGTTCAGAATCTAATTTTTCGTTCTTTTACACGCCATTAATAGGGAAAGCGAAATTGCTGTCAGTAATATATTTTTATTCTCATTTTAATTTAGGTAAGTAAATAATGATCATTTACCATTTAATTAAATCTTCAATATCTTTAGTAATTTCCTCGCAAATGCTTTCAACAATAAAGTCTGATATAGCATTCGGATTATTGTCGAGCGGAATCTTAATCCTAAGAATTTGGAATGGGAAATTGGGAATGAAACTGTTTAGGGGAGATAATACGTTCGTTCTTGATTTTGTATAGAAAAACTCGAAATTTGAGTTCATTAAATTTGCACTTCCTTTAAAGCATTCTAAACCGGCGATAGTAAATGTTGTAACATGAGATGTTGTATCAATCTGAGTTACAACAGGAGGAGATATCAACGCTTTATAAAACAATTCAGGGCCGAAATTTAAGAGAGAGACGTCTTTCATCTTATTGGGGGCTTCTTTTAAATCACTTCTTACAAGTTTTTTAGTTAGATTTATAATATAATCTGGATTAGTAATGTTGACTGTTAATTCCCCTTGATTGATTAAATTGTCTTTAATGATATTTTCGTTATATATTGTGTCTTTCTGCAATACTAAGTTACTCTTTATATAATATACATATTGCAAATATAATTCGTTAACCTGAGGGTTGTCGAGTGGCGTTAAATACCATTTAAGTATAACTTTGCCTTTTCCCTGATCCTTAAATTGACTTTGAGACACTGCTTCCAATTTTATAGTTGCAAAAAGGAAGATAGTTGAGATTGTCCTAATTATGAAGAAATTTGATATTCCTATTTTTAGTAAATTCATAAACTTAAAGGAGGTTAAACTAATTATTACTCGAATATAAGTTTAATTAACTGTAGCTGTGGTAGGAAATTATCCGTTGTAGACTTGATCTTAACATTTTGTATTTTTAACCTTTTTAAATTCTTCGAAAGATTACTGATTTTCGCAGTAAATAGTTGTTTACGGTTTAAATCCAACGAAATTTTCATTTGCTTTCTCCAGATTTAAGATTGATAATTCATTATGGACTATTGTATCTCAAAATATACCAATTTTTCTGAAGGAAATATCGAAGTTCAATAAGGATCACTGTGGAATTGCAACAATAAAATGGATACCTAGTTAAGCTGCAATATTTTATTTATTTTTCTAGCAAACTCCTCTGGAGGTAAGTATTCTAAGGCAGCATGTTGCCTTTTTCGGTTGTACCAAGCCTCAATATATTCAGAGACAATAGGTGCAGCATGCTCCCTGTAAGCTTTTTCAATCAACTCGTTCGCAATTGGAATGTCTGCGGGAGCCAGCTTCCAGTTTTGTAGACCACTGAATTTTACCCATTCAATTAAATCATGATCTGTGGAATCTATTCGTGGAATCTTTGATTGACAGGTTTAGCTTTAAACTTCCCACATACCGGAACGAAAAGTAGTCGGGCAAATTCCCGTCGGATTAATAGATAAGATCTGATTTCTGATTAGCTAACTGTTCTTTTATAATCTTAAAATTGAATAATATTTTGCGCTAAAAATATTAGTAATAATGTATTTATTTACTTATATTTGCATTGGTAACCAATTTAAAAACATTGTATTATGAGTGAATTAAAACAGTCGAAATATATCGATATCACGACAGATTATGGCTTTAAAAAAGTTTTCGGATCAGATACTAATAAGGATCTTCTCATTGCTTTCTTAAACGAGCTCTTTAGAGGTCGGAAGGTTATTGCTGACCTGTATTATAACAAAAATGAACATGTCGGTGATACAGCGGATATCGGTACCGTTATTTTTGATCTGACCTGTACGGCAGACAATGGGGAACGGTTTATTATTGAAGTGCAGCGCACGTCGCAGGTTAATTTGAAAAAGCGCATGCTCTACTACAGTAGTAAATTAATTTCGGATCAGGCACCTAAAGGCAACCGAAGGGCTTGGAATTATGCAATTAGCGAAGTCTATATCATTGTATTGATGGATGGATTTGCAATGCCTGATGCGGGGGAGGAGAAGTATTTTTTGCACGATATTTGTTTATGTTATCGAGATCATGGTAAAATATTTTATGACGATTTAGGCTTTATATATATAGAATTGGTTAACTTTGTTAAAGCTGAGGCAGAGTTAGTTAATGATTTAGATCGTTGGCTTTACGTACTCAAAAATATGTCTTCGCTAAATGGACTTTCCACTTATTTGCGTAAGCCTATTTTTGAGAAGTTATTTCAGTTAGCAGAGTATAGCAAACTAAAACCGGAGGAACGAGAGATGTACAACGTAAGTTTAAGGAATAAATGGGATGCCGAGAGTATCCGAAGTAGTCAGGAGGAGCTATTGAAACGAGCGCGCGAAAAAGCAATGGCTGAAGGAAGAGCTGAAGGAATATCAGAAGGAAGAGCTGAAGGAATAGCCGAAGGAGAGGCTAAAGGAAAAGCAGAGGGAGAAGTTATGGGAAAAGCGGAAGTAATAAAAAATCTTTTGTCTTCGAATAAGTTTTCGATATCGGAAATTGCCGAATTAGCGGACGTTACTGTAGAGTTTGTAAAGCAGATCAAGGCAGAGAAGCCTAAAGGAAAATAAAACAGATTACAATATAAGATTTAACGGCCGCCTGGATATTTTCCAGGCGGCCTTTTTTGTGATTATAAATCCTATATTAGTCCTATGCTGTACAATCCCTTTGAACAGGTCACCAAAAATTCCTTTCGCGAGCTTGTTGAATCCGGCTATGTCGACTTTGTGCTGCAGCGCTTGGAGTGGCCCGATGTCAAGGAAAAGACAGGCTTTCTACTAAGACCCTATGATGATAAGGAAGCCGCCGATCAGCATGCCCATCAATTGGGAGCAAAGGAGGGAAGGGCCTTGCAGCTGCCGCAAGATGCCGATAAAATCGAAAGTTTGTTAACGACAGGATCAGGCTATCGGATTTTTCTCCATACCGATATTGAAATTATCAAAAAGACTTTTCCGCAGTTGCGGGATGAGCGTCGTCAATTGGATTACAATTATGACTATCTGGAAAACGTCCAGGCCATTACCTTTCCCAAGTATCCGACCCTGTATAAGGACAAGGATTCCAGCCAGCTGGCATTGACCGAGATGGAGTGGGGGGTATTGCCTACCTATATTGACGGTCCGAAGCTGCAGGCCGATCGCCGGCGCAATATAAACGAAGAAGATATGCCACCCATTTTCCTGTTTGAAATGCCCAATGAAAAGTTGAGGCATTATCCAGTGTATACCTGAGAGGATATCCAAACCGCCCGGATCGAAAGCACCTTTACGAAGCTTTTGATTGGGAAGGATTGCCGCCATTGGGGAGTGATACAGTGCACACTTCGTTGTTTTAAATCAATGTCCAATGGGTAGTTTAACGAAATATGGACCGAAATTTCCACTCAAGTTAGACGTGCAAGCATAGACACCAGATTTCGTATTATACCATTGATTTATCGACACAAGTTCAGGATCGCTATTGTTATTGCATTTATAAGCGGAAAAAAGCTGTAACATGTCCTATTTTATAAACGATGAGGATGTGAGCTATTATTTTGGACTGGATTGTATTAGTGTAAAACTCAAAATTCCACGGTATAAAAGTATAAAAACTGGAGTAGTCCCCATTCAATGCATTTACGAATAAATTCGCCCACATTCTTCGTATTAGTTTTCCTGAAAAGATTTTTACGATGTGTTCGAACCGTTTCCGGCGAGATAAAAAGTTGCTCAGCGATTTGTGGACTTGAATTTCCTCCCGCAATCAAAGGTAGTATTTCCATTTCACGTCTCGATAGCTTGGGAATACAATTTTTGGATGAAGATATTGACAAGTCCATTTGATAAAAATCACTCCGTGGTCCAAAACCCGAAACAAGAACAATTTTATTATTTGTTTGGGCGATATGATGTATATCGGTGTGTATATTGAGTGCTGTCTGTAAGCGACCATCGTTATCCTTTTCAAGATGAATTGCCTGATGATGGAACATGTGATAACATCCATTCGCAGTCTGCATTCTAAAACAATAGGAGCTTTTGAGATACAGCTGATGCTGAAAGCCAATTTCTGCTATTTTGTTTATACATGCCTCTTCTGCCCGTAAAACAAAATCTAGGTCATCGGGGTGTATTTGGTCGATTATTGTCTTTAATGTCTTTGGCTGACTAAGGAAACCATGCACCTGCTTTGTATTATCTGATACCTGATCCAAAGAATAATCTGCTATATTAACTACATAGTAATAATATGGGCCTACTGAAAGGATATCTGTAAGATGTTCGACGATGGAATAAGACTTCTTTGGTAAAGGAAGTTTTGATAACGCATCAGGATAACTTTCCCAAAGGTCAGAAAGAAGATGTCGATATTCTTTTCGTTCCATAAACTACCATGTAAAAAAAAATTAATCTAGAATTGGATTTTCGGTCAAATAATACGGCTGTGTTTCGGCTAAAAACATTTTAATATACGGGAAATTTTTATTGCTGACAAATATTTATTCTATCTAGTCTTTGATTTTTAATGTACACGTCACTTTTCGTTTTAACGATACATCGTACTATTTTAGATGGTAATCGGATATGTATTCGATGTTGACAAAGCTTTAAAATAGTTAAAATAGGATACCCGTCAACAGAAGGAATTGGCCTCTCATAACAATTTTAATATAGAGCCTTTGGCTGGTGCATTCGTTCGAAGTGGGTATAGGCAGAGGTAACAAGGAAGAAGTGGTTGTGATATCGATCATCTCTTCCTTGTCTACTTTAAGATTTTTAGGATTGTTCAGTTATAATCGTATTATAATTTATCTTAAGCTTTTGATCATTGCTCTGGCATCCTTTGTCAGGCTATAAGTTATGGAGGCGAAAAATCCTATTTTATAAAAGTCTTTTGTATAGGAGGTAAGGTCATTTACATTGGTAACTTGAACGCCATTGTAAGTCGATTTAAGCTGACGTACGTTTTTTAAAGATGCTCCGAGGGTTAAAAATATCCTTTCTCTTTTTCCGAGCAATGCCGTTGGCCCAATAAAGAAGTTCGAAATCTGTACTTTTCCAGATGTCACATCCAGTCCCATGCCGGCACTTCCTCCATAAGTGATGTAACCCGTTTTGCGCGTACTCATTGTTATTAGGCCGATTAAGGATGGTGAGATCACATTTTTTTTAATCGTATCGATGTAGTTAGCATTATTGATTTCGTATGTATCGACTTTGTGATAATAAGCTGCGGCCAGACCTAGGCTGAGATCTACTCTAGTGCCTCCATATGTAGGCTGCTGATAGGTAAATTTTGTTGGTTTATAATACTTGTCCAATTCCTTACTATTCCTCTTTTTGATTTCGATCATAAATTGGACAAGGTCATTTTCAGGTTGGATGGGGTACGATTTGATTCGGAAACTTTCCTCATTTTTTAAAATGGATGCTGCCCAGAGCGCCTGTTTGGAAAGATCGTCAAGCTTAAATTTTGACAGAAGAGTTGATAATTGGTCTGCCTTTGTTTTTAAGAAAATTGGATATGCTAATGTTTTAGATACACCGCTTGGCTCCATGATCTCATCCAATTGGTTAAATGATTTGAGTTTATAAAATGCATTGCTGAGTTCTGAATAGCTTTTGTGATAATTATCTAATTTTTCGATATTATTGTATAAGGTATCCGATAACGCCCAAAGATTTGATTTTTTTACATCTTCATATTGGAGGTTGGGATTTTCTGTGATAATATCGATCTGTTTGGTCGTTCTGATTATTTTAAATATGTCTCTACAGTCTTTTATGTATTGCTGATATTTAGCACTAAATTCATCGAGTAGGACATTATAGGCTAGTGTTTTTGTGATCTTATTATTTAACTGGATTATCGATTTTTCGCGCTCAGCTATTGTGTTTTTTAGGTCTTTGATGGCGGTATTTAGGTTGTTAATTTCGTTATCGTAATTTATAGTATCTGTTTCGGCCTTTTTTTTGACCTCAGCTAAGGCCAAATTTTTTAACTCAAGCTCACTTTTTAGATTTTCTATGTTAGATTGTAAGCTGATAAATTCTAAAGAATTATCTATTGATGTTTTATTATCCTTTTTAGCTTGTGAGTCCTCGCCTTTATATTCATTTATTTGGGGTAATTCGGCCGCAGCAGTAGCACTTTTATTTATATCGTTTTGATCCTGCACTAATTTTTCTTCGACGGCCTGCATATCTTTGCTATTTAAGGTTTTGAAAAAATCTAGATCGTAGAACGAACTTGCCATTATAGAATCTTTAGGCGTAATATGAACGTTGTATGCAAATGGATTTACATTTTCGACAATAAATACCACTGGAGTATGTACTTTGATTTTTAGCAAATCTTTTGTGTAATCTCCTTTACTGAAATCATATACTATAAACTGTGTTCTGGGGTTGACAAATTTATTTTTATCTCCTTCCGCTTTTTTTGGGAAACCGGCAGTATTTTTTTCTTTGGGCAATTCTTGTGTATATGCAAATCCTGTGCACAACAATAAAGTTAGAACGGTTAATTTTCTTTTCATAAATTTTGCGACGCTAGGTATAATAATATTCAGCTTTAACCGGAAAATTCCATAAGGGGCCGGCTATGCTAAGTTCTGAAATTATAGTATCTAGGTAAATACCCCAAATGGGGTATTTTTTCATCATTCAAAAGAAATTAAATATTCATCCACAATAGGCAAGTCAGCTTCTAAAAAGTTGCATTCCCACAGTGGATCAGCATCTAATCGTATTACCTTGGTGTGTTCTATTGCTTTTATTCCACCTGATTTTAGGTCTAGCACCTTAGTTTCCTAAGGTGCTTTTTACTTTTAGTACCCATGGGCGGTCCGATCTTATTATAAGCTATCCTACATAAATCTTTTTGAGGCGGCTGGTTAGCAATTCGATTTTCCCTTCCAAAATAAGGTGATAAAAGTTTTCGAAGCAATCTTGGTAGATTACCTGTTCGAGAGATTTTATTTCATCTCGGATTTGATCTTTGGGCATTGTACTATAGTACTTATAGTCGTCAGTTTCCATTACATCGTCATCAAACCATTCATCCTCCAGATACTTGTAAAGATCATTTAAGTCCGCTACATCCTGACTTGTTTGAAAACAAGGGTGAAACCAAATCCAAAAATTTTCCTGATCTTTATAAGGATCGGGTAGTGGTACAACCACTGTACCACGGAATAAATCTCCAGGATGTTCCTTATACCTGAAGTGTGTGAACTTTTCATTTAAATTTTTCATGACAGTCATTTGGTGCGAATGCAACAAATGCTGTACCGGAGAGATTATATTAGCGTCAAAGTCAATTTTTGAACAACATTTTTAAACAAATGGACAAAGTTATTCAGTATTGTTTATTTCATGACAGGCAAAGCCCTTAATATCCTAGACCATCAGGAAACCTCGTAGCGCTAAGAAAAAAAGCTAGATGAACAAGCGTTATATAGAGACATCAAATTCCAACTATCGTTAAAGGCGTAAAGGGCTTTAAATCAATTCAAAGTAAAATAATTTGAGTAAGGTAATTTTTTTAGTGTAAACCGAATGGTAGGGTAAAAATAGATTGCGGAATTATGCTAATCCCTAACGTAACCTTTGTCAGTTGGCGATCTTGTAGTGAACGAATATTATTCAATACCAATATATCCGTTACTGTAAAAAGTATTGAACCAAAAATCAAACACAAAAATAAGCCTTTGTCTTGGACTGTATTTTTTACAGTCGCAATACTAGGGTTCTCCAAATATTTTTCCAATCCAATGTTTTTACGTGTTAGTCCACGTATTCCGCCGTACATCAATATTAAATATACCATTACGCAAGGAAGCAAGGCTATCAATATGGTGATCGTTTTGGTATTCATTTCCAGAATAGGTTAGCTATTTTTAAATATTACGTTAAACTTCCTTTTACCAACATGCCTGTTAAACGAATTTATTCCTTTCTCAACCCTTAGTATTTTTATGTTATTGATAATATTGGTGAGGATGCGTTTAAAGAAGCAACTCTAAGCACCAGGTTTGAAGCTTGGCGGGTACCGATTGATCCCAATGAAAAGCTATATCCAGTTTTTTGAAAATGGGAATCTCGGAGCCTTTAGCCATGTTAAAAGAAAGAGTACCAGATATGGATTGGTACCACATAAGCCGATCTTGCTCTCGACTTTGGTTGAGCTTATTGAAAAGGGCATCGTGATCAATAATCGCATTGAAGTGATTTCACTTCCTGAGATACCGTTGTGTTAAATATTAATCCACAATAGGTAAATCAGCCTCTGCCCAGTCGTAGTCTCTTAATTGATTCGCATCTACCCATATGGCTTGCGCATGTTCCAATGCTTTGACCTCACCATTTAACAAACTGCATACGAAGGGGGACAGTTGTATAGAAAAATCAGAATAATGATATTCAACAGTTGAAAGTGTGTTATTAATCTCTATATCAATATCGATTTCTTCTTTTATTTCTCTGCGAAGACAGTCCTCTTTTGATTCGCCTGGTTCGATTTTTCCACCGGGGAATTCCCATTTTAAAGGTAATTTCATCGAAGTGGAACGTTGACAAATTAATATTTTATCGGCATGTTCTATAATTGCACAGCTTACTTGTATCATAGTGATTTAAAGATAATCATTTACAGGCATAGCCGAATTGAAATTTACTACGTATGGGTTCCCGTAAAATTTATAGTTTGCAATAAACTAACTTCGGCATTTTAAAATTATCACAATAGAGATTTTTATAAATTTATTAATTCAAAATAAATGATGTATATTAGCCAGAGGTATTAGCCTACCTTGATAGAAAAGTATAAAACCGAATTTTAATCAGAGATAGCTCATATTTTAGAGAAATTAAATTAATTATACTTTTTTTGGCAATAAAATTATTATAATATGTTTTTAAAACTATATAACCTATCACCGAAAGATTTTAGTGGTAGCCGCGCTAAGGAAGACTTTACGACAGAAATACTTGCAGCTATGCTCAAAGCTGAGCCGCAATTTGCGGATGATTTTTATAACTTAATTCAATTGCCTAAAGATGATTATGTTGTCGAAACGCAGTTTCCAAGTGATCTAAGTTGTCAGTCCCCGTCGTGTATAATTGATTTAGTTTTAAAAGGAAAAACCAATCTATGTTTTATTGAAAATAAGGTGGAGTCAGATCTTGGCTTTGAACAATTAGAAAGATATTCTAAAGAGCTTGATTGTAATTCTTATAGTGGTAAATTTTTACGATACTGCACAAAATATCAAGAAGATGTTCCTAATATGGGGGGCAATTTTTTACATTTCACTTGGCACGATGTTGCTCGGCTAATAAAACAGAAATATTTAAACAATTATTACCTAAATAGCTTTTACGACTATTTATTTCATCATGGTATGGCAAACAATTATCAACTAACTGAAGAAAAAATTCAATCAGCTAAATTTATGCAAGATACGCTAAAGACTTTTCAGCACTATTTAAAAGCTTGTAAAGGTGATTTTGAAGGCGTTTTTAATTCTAAATCAAGCGAACAGACATTTACTGCATTACAGAGCAATAGAATCGGTTTTCGCATAAGAACTATGCTTGAAACAAATCCGCGATTTAAGGAAGTGATGTATAGCATAGATATGGATACACAGTTGTTAAATGTACATTTATATTATCATAGAGATTGGTTAAATAGAGCCCTTTTTAAAAAAGCGGAAGCTCATGGATTTGACATTCATGATACTAATGAGGGACTTGCAATCCATCTTTTTGCTCCACTTTCAGCCTTCACCGTTTATGAGGATCCCACCAAGTTCATTAAAGAATGGTATTTAGAATCTTTTCATAAACTAAAAGATTTTATTGATGAGAATAAATTATAGATCAAACTTTGTAGTGGAACATAAACAGCATAAATTTATCTTCTAAACGATTTTAAAATGAATGTAGTAGAAACACTCAAGCAACTAGGTTTTTATAGCATGAAAGGTAAATTTTATTTTAACCAAAAATCGGTGTTGAAAGAAGTTTGCAATATTCCTAGGAATAATAACATCAGTGGTGTTTACTTATTTTTCGACGATCTTACGAATGAATTACTATATGTTGGAATTAGTGGTAAGGTTGGGAATTTAGGGGAATTTAATCATAGAAAGGATGGTTTATTAGGAAGATTTATGAAAGGTAAACAATTCGGCGATCTGCGAAAGCGAAGTCTTTCATTAAAAATGAAGGAAGATGGGATTCAAATGTTGAGGATCCAATGGTATGTTACTTATGCTAATGGAGTTTTTGACATTCCTAGAGATATTGAAATTAGTCTGTTAAAAGCCTTTAAACTAGAGTACGCACGATTGCCTAAATGGAATAAAAGAAATTGAAGACTTAAAATGGCACCGAGAAAATTACTTTATTGAAGGTGGAAAGCGGTTTTTTAGAGCCATATTCAATTAGATCTGTTTTAAGAGATTTATTAACAATCTATAATTTTTTTTTAAATCTTTTGTTTATAATGTTGAAAAAACATTGACAAATACCAAGACCTTAAATTGTATCTTTGACAAGGTTAATTTTAGAAAAGGAGTTTAAATGGCGTTAAATGTCAGAGAACTTCAAGATGAGATCATAGATCAATATCTTGAAGAAGATAATAGTAGACCTTGGATTGTTGGGTTTAGTGGAGGAAAGGATTCGACAACTTTACTTCAATTAGTGTGGTATGCTATTGCTGAGCTTCCTGCTGAGTTGAGGACTCGTAAAGTGTACGTTGTATGTAATAATACCTTGGTTGAAAATCCCAAGATTATTGAATATACTGAGCGGGTATTAAATAAAATTCAACTAGCAGCTACCGAGCAGGCTATGCCTATGTATGTTCAACGCACAACACCAAAACTAGAAGAGACGTTTTGGGTTAATTTAATAGGTAAAGGATATCCTGCGCCAAATAATATTTTCCGTTGGTGTACAGAACGTCTTAAAATAAACCCTACCACTCAATTCATTTTGGAAGTCACCAAACAGGTCGGGGAAGCCATTATTCTTTTAGGGACTCGGAGTGCTGAAAGTGCAAATCGCGCTAAAAGTATCAAGAAACATGAAATAAAGGGGGAACGTCTTCGTAAGCACATTATTCCTAATGCTTACGTCTATGCAACGATAAAAGATGTTGAGACGCCAGAGTTATGGCAATATTTAGCTCAAGTTCAATCCCCTTGGGGCGCGTCTAATAAAGAGTTAATTACATTATATAATAACGCAAGTGGGGGAGATTGCCCGTTGGTCATTGATACAACTACTCCCTCATGTGGAAATTCTCGCTTTGGTTGCTGGGTGTGTACGGTTGTCAATAGGGATAAATCTATGGAAGCGCTAATTGCTAATGGAGAAGACTGGATGGATCCTTTAGTGGAACTTAGGGATCTTTTGGCAGAGTCTCGGGATAATGAGGAACTCAGAGAGAAGAGAAGGAGGAATGGAACAATTACAGAGGGAGTTTTGGGACCATACATTCCTGAATTTAGGAAGGACTTTTTAACTGCGTTGCTTAGAGCACAAAAAGAGATTCAAGAATCTTATCCTGAGATGATATTAATAAACTATCAGGAGCTTGTGGCTATTCAGGTCATATGGTATAGGGATAATATATTCAAATATAAAGTAGCGGATATTTACAACAGTGTCTATGGAACCGCGATCTCCTTAGAGGCAGCCGAGGACGAACGACTTGTACGCGAAAAAGAATTACTCAAGAAGGCTTGTGGTAATAATAGTGATGATTTTGAACTTATCAATGAGTTGTTAACCTTACAAAAATCCAGAACAATTCTTATGAATAGTAGAGGATTACAGACTGATTTAGAAAATAGGTTAAAACAATTTGTTGTTGGGTATTAAATATAACATATGTTTATAAAAAACGTAACACTTACTGATTATCGGATTTACCATGGAAAAAATGAAATTACATTTTTTTCCGTTCCATTCCGTAATGTGTATGTGATCTCAGGGAATAATGGCTTTGGAAAGACTACCTTTTTGACATCTTTAATTTGGTGTCTTTACGGAAAAGTAATGGTCGATGTCGATGAAAAATACCGCCGTGAAATATATGAAGCTGGTGGCTATAAAGTTTATGCGAAGAAAAATTTGAATCGTAAAACTAATTCCCTCTATGAAACCTTTATAAAAGAGAAAGAGGTAGAAATAGAAGATGCAAAAAAGTATCATAAGGAAAATTACGATAAGCTAATTTCTCGAAAAGAGGAGCTGAGTTCTTATTCTGTAAAAATGATATTTTCTGAAATCTCAATACCTTCTATTGTCTGTGATGAAGTATCAGTTGAACGTACATTTAATACTGAAAAAGGAGAAGATACATTGACCATTTTAATAGATGGTCAAGTTAATGAATTAACGAAAGAAGTAGGACCAGAAATTTTTATACAAGATTTTATTCTTCCTAAAGAGATCGCCAAATTTTTCTTTTTTGATGCTGAGAAAATAGTTTCATTGGCGGAGATGAAATCGTTAGAAGAAAAACAGAGTTTGAGTAAGGCATATGCAGAAGTTTTAGGCATAAAAAAATATGAAGACCTTAAGTATAACTTGGAAGGTATTCGCATTCGATTGAGACGCACTTCTGCAAGTGATTCAGATCGTAAGAAATTTGACGAACTAACAACAGAAATCAATCGTGCAAAGCGTTTATTAGAAGAGTACAGAGAACAGATTGATTCCCTAAACGAGGAGAAAATATCAAAAAAGGTTTTGGCCGATCAATATCAAGAGAAGTTGATTCGTGAAGGTAATTCAATTACTGTTGAACAACTTAATGAACTACGGGAACAGCAGCGCGACCTATCTACTCAATATGATCAGATTAAATCCCGTATGAAGGATCTACTTGAGATGGCACCTTTTGCTATTGCAGGAAAAAAGATTAAACAAGTTAGAGAGCAGGTTCTATCGGAGGCTCAATTGGACCAAAAGAACATCGATCCCATTTTGATTAATGAAAAAGCGAAAAAAATCACGAATCAGGTGCTTGACATGATTATTTCAAAATGGAAATTGAAAAATAGTCAATTGGATGAATTAGGAACGGAACTGGAAGAGACCGTTATTAAGGTTTTTACGCCTGATGTTATTAGTGATCCCGGTTTCAAAGTCTTATTCTCTTTTACACCAAATGAACGTAATGAATTTGAGGCTATCTATTCTAATTTGAGGTTTTCATATAATCAGCTTTTTAAACAACTCGTTTCTGACCAAAAACAAAATCGAATTGCTGCCAATAGAATTTCTCGGCAAATATCAGACTCCGAATCAAAAGAGAAAGATCTATTGGTGCAAGAAATCCGCAAAAAGAAAACTGCTATAGATCAAAATTTAGATCAGATAGATCAGGATATACTTAAAAATAGCATAGCGATTTCGGACTTACAGCGTGATCTAGGTATCAAAATGAAGCAGGAATCTGAACTTGCCAAAAAGATAAAGGTTGAGGATACGGATCTTGGAAAAGATGAGGTAGCTGCACGTTTGATAGAGGAATTGAGTGTTTTTATCCAACAATTTAAATCTGAGAAAAAAGCGCTGCTTGAAAAGAGTTTAAAAAAAGAATTAAATCTATTGATGCATAAAGAACGATTTGTCGATAGGGTGGAAGTAGAGGTTGGAGCAGATTTAATTGATATTCATTTATATGATAGAAATGGAGAAATTGTCAACAAAGATGCTTTGTCAAAAGGTGAACAACAATTGTACGCTACTGCTTTATTAAAAGCTCTAGTAGACGAATCAAATATTAAGTTCCCAATATTTATCGATAGTCCATTGCAAAAATTTGATAAATTCCACTCGGAAAATATTATCAAGGAATTTTATCCGCAGGTATCCGAACAAGTTGTGTTATTTCCATTATTAGAAAAGGAATTAAGCCAAGAAGAGTATGAAATGCTTTTGCCTAGAGTGAACAGTGTACATTTAATCAAAAATATTGACGACGACCATTCTACATTCGACTTTGTACAGGCAGAGCAATTATTTAAGTATTATCAATCGTTAGCAAGCCATGTTTAAAAGTATTAAAACTTCAGAAGCTAATAAGGAAATAGTAACCGATTTAAGCCGTAAGCTGGGACTTGGAGCAGAAAATATTATTGCTCGTATTGCATATAGTTATTCCCTAGCTTCAGATGTTCGTCTAAGCATTTCAGATATAAAAGATGCTAGGGGTAAAGAGTATAGTGCAACGGTATTATTTGGCAACAACTTACCTTTTTATATTGCTATGGTCTGTACACACTATAATATTTATAAAACAGATAAAGATATCGCAAAATATGTAAAACTGCACATTGATCACGGATTGGAATTATTAGATAAAGAATTTAATGATAATCCAAATGTAACTGGATTTGAATTTTTGGTAAATAAAGTCGATATTGGTTTAAGGGAATTAATCTAAATATTGAGAAGTGTATCAAACGATTAATCAAGCGATATTAGAAGTATTTAAGAGAGAAAATAATGCTCTTCGTGTTCGGGAAATTTATCTTCGCATTCAAGAGGATAATTTGTACGAATTTAATACATCAACCCCTGAGCAGGTTGTGCGTACAGCATTACGCCGGCATGCAGAAGGATTGAATTTTGCTTCCTCTAGCGAAAAAAAACTATACCAAGTCTTAGATGATGGTCGCTACTGGTTAAAGGGAGGTGAAGTTGGCCAGACAATAGAAATATTGGCAGATAGAAACGATACTGATATACCTTCAAAGAATTTAAAGAATAGTATTCTAGAAATTGAATCTCTGCAAGATAAATACGCAAATGCTTTCAGAGATTCAATACTAAATCGGCTCAAGAGATTTTCCCCTAAAGATTTTGAAATTTTTTGCCGAGAGCTTTTGAAAGTTTATGGATTTGAAAAAGTGGAAGTCACCAAATTATCCCGTGATGGAGGGATAGATGGGTTTGGTGAGCTGAAAATAGGCTTGTCTTATCTCCATGTTTCTTTCCAGTGTAAAAGGTGGGATAAAACTGTTGTACGTAGACCTGAAATAGATAAATTCAGAGGAGCATCCCAGGGAAAATTTCAGCAAGCAATTATTTTTACGACATCTACATTTACTCAAGATGCGAAGAAAGCCGATAATCAAGTTGGCGCCATTCCAATTGCATTATTTGATGGAGATGCTATTGTTAATTTAATGATTGAAAAGCGGTTTGGCGTCGAAGTTGTAAAAGAAATTTATCTATTTGAAGAAGCTTTCGATAAGATATTTGATGAAAATAATATGATAGTTACCTAGACTATCATATTATTTTTTATTTTATTAATCTCTTTTATGATAATTTCCGACCCTTTAAGGATATCTTCTTCTGTAGTAAATCTTCCAATACTTAGTCTAATCGAAGAATAAGCTTCACGTTCCTCTAAGCCCATTGCAGTTAATACATGAGAGGGTTCTATTTTGGTAGAAGAACAAGCCGACCCATTGGAGATCATTACCGTATCTAGACCTGCGATTAATGCATCAGCATCTATATTCTTTAAACAAATATTTGAAGTATTATAAATTCGATTAGAAATATCACCATTGACATAACTTCCTTCTACCATATTTAATATACTTTCTTCCAAATGGTCTCGCAATTTGCCAATACGAGTACTTTCTTCAAGCATATTAGTGGAAGCTATCTCAATAGCCTTTCCTATACCAATAATACCTGGAACATTTAAAGTTCCGCTTCGAAATCCATTTTCATGGCCTCCTCCATGCTGCAATGCATTTAATCTAACTTTGAATGGACGTTTGTTTCGAATATAAAGGCCTCCAACACCTTTCGTTGCATAAAATTTATGTCCAGAAAATGTCAGAATATCTATTCCCAATTCTTCTACATTAATATCAATTTTAGAAAATGCCTGCGTTGCATCAGTCATAAAATATGAACCATTTTCGTGGGCTATTGTTGACAATGTTTTTATATCCTGGATTACTCCAGTCTCATTATTTACAAACATTATTGACACTAATATAGTATCCTCTTTAATTGCATTTTTTAATTCCTGAGGGTTGATTAAACCATCATTTCGCACGGGTAAGTATGTTATTTCAAAACCTTGCTTTTCTAAATATTTACATGAATCTAAAACAGCTGGGTGCTCCGTTCGGCATGTAACAATATGTTTACCCCTTACTTTATTATACTCTGCAAACCCTATTAATCCTAAATTAATAGCTTCAGTAGCTCCTGATGCAAAAATAATTTCCCCAGATTTCGAATGCAAAAAGCCTAATAGCATCTCGCGTACAATATTTATCTCTTGATTTATTAAAGATCCAGACTTGTGACGGCTGGCAGCATTCTCATAGGTTGTAAGAAAGTATGGGAGAGCAGCAGTAAGAACTTCTGGATCTACAGGGGTAGTGGCATTATAGTCGAAATATATATCATTTTTCATATTAAGTTCAAATATTGATAAAAAATCGTTATTTTACAATGCTGATATAACTTTTATGAAAAAAATAGAACAAGTTTCTTTTTCTGTCGATGCAGGTATAATTAATCGCCTAGGTTTAGAATTAGTAGCAAAATCTGAAACTGCTGTTGCTGAGTTAATAAAAAACGCTTATGATGCAGATGCAAACGTTGTTAATTTATTTTTTGAAAATGCTAATATCCCTGGAGGAACTTTATTGATTACTGATGATGGTAATGGGATGGATAAAGGCCAGTTAATTGATGGTTTTATGAGACTTGCGACTTCAGATAAAATTCATAATTCCATTTCTGAGAGATATCAAAGACCCAAAGCCGGAAGAAAGGGGATTGGAAGATTTTCTACACAGAGATTGGGGGAAACTCTCATCATCAAGACAAAATCTCAAAATTCTCCTAGTTTGGAATTAGAAATCAATTGGAATATGTATGCACCCGATACATTGTTAAGTAACATTAAAAATAATTTAACTACATTAGAAAATACACAAGGTCCAATAGGTACAAAATTGCTTATTAAGGATTTAAGGGATAAGTGGAGTGATGCAGATATTAAGCGTGTTTACCGTTATGTAGCAGATTTGATTCAACCAAGTTACCTTTCTGTGGGAGATAATAACAGAATTATTGAGGAAAGTAAAGATGAAAGCTTTGAGGTTAATTTTCTGAGGAGACAAGGCGATCAAAAAGATTGGTCATCTGTTGCAGATCCTTCATTAATGATGTTAGATAGAGCGCTAGCGACGATTACTGGATATATCGACGCAAATGGAATAGGAGTTTTAAATCTTTCTACAAAAAAGTTTAAGTTCGATGAAGTAGAGAGCGTTTTACATGATACTTTTCAAATTTCATCGGAACCTTTTCATGAGCTAGTAGGGGCATCAATTGCATTTAAAGCTTACTACTATATTGGGGGGGATAGAAATAGTTACTATGGAATAACAAAATCAGAACTTAAGGTAATTACTGATCATCTTAAGAAGAATGGTGGAATTAAACTTTACAGAAATGGTTTTAGAGTACCAAAATATGGTGAAATAGGAAATGATTGGTTGAGTTTGGATACAAAATCAAGGATAGGCGGGGGAATTCCTTTTAGTAATAATCACCTTTTAGGCTTTGTTCAACTAATAGACCCGGATGGAAAGATATTTGAAGAATCAGCTGGTAGGGAAGGTTTAATTGAAAAAGAAGCTTTCAGGGAATTACAATCGTTTATTTCTTCTGCGATAGAAACTGGTTTCTTAAATTTTATTTCTTGGTTTAGGAGATCCGACGAATATAAGGCTTTAAATCCAGACCGTGCTCCGACACCGAAGGTGGAAACCGTAAACAAGAGCTTATCTGTAATTAACAATGCAACAAAGGTACTTACTAGTTTAGATACATCCGAGGAAGAAAAAAAAGATGCTGCACTTCAACTTGAGCAAGCAACAAGAGTATTTGTTAGTACTACTAAGTCTGCGATCAATGAATTAGAAATGATGAGAGTTTTGGCAGGAGTCGGGCTTACAATTGCAGAATTTATTCATGAAATTAAACAAATAATACCCTCAACTCTAGGATATGTTGAAGATACGTTAAAGAAAAATATTTCAAAGGATATAGCTGCAAATTTAGAAAATATTAATGAAGTATTAGCATCTTTACTTGCCTATACTTCTTATTTTGATGATACAATATCGGGTAACGTTATCAGGGAGCTTAAACCTATAAATCTTAGAACGGCAATCAAATCATTTCAACAAGTAATAAATGCTGACCTAATAAGAAGACATATAATTCTTGAAACCAAAATGGAAGGTAAAGACCTAATTATTAAATCTATTCATCCTTCTGAAGTTAACACTATATTACAGAATTTATATAGTAATGCTAAAAAAGCAATACTAAAAAATAGTGGAAAAAGAGGGAAAATATTGATTAGGGCGCAAAAAGATGAAAAAAATGGCACAGTCGTTTTGGACTTCCAAGATAATGGAATTGGCATACCTGCAAAAAATAAAGACAGAATCTTTGATGCATTTTTTACAACTGCAACTGATAGGAAAGAGGATTATGGTACTAGTACAGGCCTAGGCTTACATATTCTCAATCAAATGATTCAAAACAGGTCAGGTAAAATAGAACTTGGAGAGCCGGATCCAGATTATAAGACATTATTTAAAATTACATTACCACTTGGTACAAAAGAAGACCTAAGATAAAAAGATGGCATTAAAATTTTTATATATTGATGATGAGCCTGAAAAAACGGCTCGAGGTTTAATTACTAAATTGGACGATAAAGTAAATATTGATTTTACTATTGTGCAACCATTAACTTGGAATCAACAAAAATCAAAATTGATAGACAAGGGTGGACTAAATGAATTTGATGGCTTATTGCTAGATTTTAAACTCCAATTTTCTGACGACGAAGATAGTGAGATTAAGTATTCAGGCGCGGAATTAGCCCAAAGTGTAAGGAACGGTTCTAAATCAGGTGCTATTAAAGATATACCTATTTTTCTTTGTAGTACCGAGGATTTTTACATAAATCTTTTTGATCGAACAAGTAAGGATTTATTTGATGTAAAATATAAAAAAGAAATAAATCTAAATACCGAGGACACTCAATCCGAAATGATCGCTTTCGCAGAAGCTTACTCTACTATATCTTCTAATCATAAGGAGCTAGAAACAATCCTGCAAAAGCCTATTTATGCTAATGAAGATATTGAGATTCTTAAAACGGAGCTAAATTGTTTTCAAACACCACACGAATGGGTATACTTAATTAATAACTATTGTATTCAATCGGCAGGGCTCTTAATTGATGAGAATCTTTTAGCTATAAGATTAGGAATAGATCGAATAAAATCAAAGAAATGGGATATACTTAAAAATGAGTTTCTTTTAAAATGTAGATATGAAGGAATTCTAAGTGGCTTCTACTCAAGATGGTGGCAGTTTGAGTTAAATAATTGGTGGTATGAAAATTTTGATAAAAGTTTAATTGTACTCAATGCCGATGAGCGTGTAAATTTTTTAAATGAAAAATTCGGCCTGGATTTGGTGGCTATACAATCTGCTGAACATCAACAATATAGCACCTTTTGGTATAAGTGCAGATTATCAGATATAGCTTTAGACTCAACTGATGGCTTAAGAACTATAGAAATGCCCAGATATGTTTGGCAAGAACCAACTTATATATCTTTATCATATCTATTGTCCGATGAAAGAGATATCGAATTAGCATATAGTTTATTGGGGCCAAATGAACGTCAAATTTTTGAAGAACTAGATGACCAAAGCTAAATATGACCTTTAAACAACAATTTATCAAATATATAGGTGTACTTAGGACTTTTAAAAAAGATTTACAAGAGTTCCAGTTTCAAGTAGACCAAATAGTCGCAGTGGGAAAAACTATTCAAGAAGATAAAAATAGTTTTTCTTATGTATTTTCCCCGTTGAAGCTAACTATACCTAAAAAGCTAAAACCTTCACATACTATGCCTAAGAATGTTGAAAGTATTTCAATAACAATTTCCGTAAAAGATAGAGTGGAAGTACGTAGACTAAATGAAAACAGAATTGAAGACCCAATGATAAGTCTGGATAACTTCAATATAGTGCTTACTAGTAAGGACACTCATTTTTCTTCTTGGCATCTAGATAGGCATGTTATGGATAGAAAAGAAGGTGAAGGGGACAATCTCCATCCAATATATCATATGACCTACGGTGGACATTTTATGGAAAGTAAACAAGAAAGAGATACAGACATATATGGAAAATCTCTTATTATTAGGGCGCCCAGATTAATGCATCCCCCTCTGGAGTTGATTTTAGGGCTAGATTTTGTTTTTAGACACTATATTCCAAGGAATAAATTACCATTACTCGATTATAAGCCATATATTGATATCGTTGAAAATATAAAGAAAGAGATTTGGTTTCCATATGCTCTAGCGCTGGCCAAAAACTATTGTAGAAATATTCAAATTGATAACAAACCTTATGGCTTTGATGATTACTTTGTGAAACGAGTTATCGGACATAATCCTGCCGAATAGAGTAGCAGTTAAAGAGTGGTGCAAATAGTTAGTTATAAATATTTCACCTGTATGATGGTTATTACAATTAATTTAATATTCTCTTTCCAATTTGAGGTTCAACTAAATTGGAAAGAGGTTTTAAGATTTTAATCCAATTATTACGGGTTATAAAATGTTCAGTTCATCTCTCTTTTTAAGATATGACGCAGTGAACTTCCCCCAATCTTCTCTGAGTTCCATGTATACGGATTCGGGATCGTCATTCATACTTTCTGCTTTTGCATAAGCAAATAAAAGTAAATCTATTCCATCAATTGCTTTTCTAAAAATATGATTAATGAAATCGGGGTCTAATTCCGCAGCATCTTTAGCTATTGCATCTTTTATTGGCGCATATACTTCCTTAATAAAAGGATGACGTTTGTTTATTTTTACTAATATTGTTTTGTTCAAGTGTTCAATATCTATTAAACCTTTTCCGGGCCATTCTATTTCTAGTGCTACAGTTGGTTTCTGTTGCGCGAGCTCTGCGAATTCTTCTTGTTTATCTCGAGTTTGAATACCCAGGCTTTCTGCAACTTCAAGGAGTCTCTGTTTTTCAGCGTCTGGAGTTACATAATCGCCTGAACGCCCTTTGGGCATACTTGTGTTTGAAAATTTTACGGTCTCTTCGGCATTATCACGCCCGCCACTGTAATCATCGGGATTGGACGCACTTTGAATTACTTGACTCTCAGACCAAACATCTCTGATACGTTTTCGAGCTGTCTTGATAGGCTTATTCAGCGTGAGCTTTAATTCTTTTTTAAGTTTTTCAACGGGTTCAACACCACGCTTTATATGACGAACTTGAAAATATTCATCTAAAGCTGGAGGAAAAAGCACTTCAATGCCAATATGCCTATCTAAATGCCCATTTCTATCTAAACTATCTGGTGTAATTAAATAAGGAACCTTGACATAACATATTTCTCTTTCTTGTCTTAGAAAGCTAATTTTGCCTTGATTGTCAGGTATCTGAAGCTTTTTAAACTGTCCATCCCCAAGAGGACCTTTGATTCCACCACCACCAGATACCAAACGCGTAATTTTTGGTGTTAAATATACTTTCCAAAAAACTCTCTCATTGTCAATAACAATTTCTCCTTCTTCTACTAATTCTCCTTTCATACTTTCTCCTTTCGCTAATGCTTCCGCATCCGGATTTTCTATTTGGAAGGTCGGATCATAAGGAGTAAGTGGTATGTCCTCAAATAGTTGACCAGAGCTATTAGGTAAAAATATTTTGAGACCCTTATCAATATAAATGCGATAGGTTCTTGATAAAAAATAACCTAATCCAGCTATTTTTTCGTCTGGGGACTCGGAATAAGCACGGCTTTCGTTCATCCTATCGATATTCCTCCAGATTATTAATGTACCACTACTCAAACCATCCATTAAGTGTTGGTATTCTTCAGGAAAAGTCTCTACTTCTTTAGCTATATAATTATTTTGTTTTCCATCGGCTATTTCATCAAGATCTAAGTAGCTCATATAAATTTTACCAGAAGTATTTTTAGAGCCCTTTTGCGGAATATATGTTCCACTTTTCTTATCCTGCGATAATTCAAGATAACCAGGCTTCGTATATATTTCTAGTCGTTTCGCTTGGCTAATTGAAGCTAACTTAAAACCAACACCAAATCGCCCCATACCTTCTCGGCTATTATATCTAGTACTAAAACCAATTGTCAATACATTAGGTAGAATATTAGGTGCAATTCCCATACCATCATCACTTATTGCAAATGATGAAACAACTCGCTTTACTTTTGTTGACTTTCCAGACTTTATTGTATCAAATTTCCAATCAAATTTTATTTTTCGAGCACCAGCTTGAATTGAGTTATCTACAATTTCACCGATAGCATCAGTGAAATTGTATCCCCCATCTCTAAAACTTTGAAGAGCTGTATCGGCTCTAACTAATTCTGCTTTTATTATATTATCTATTGTTGCCATTATTATTTTGCTTTTGAAGGTGTGGAAAAATCATTATTAAATAGAAAAGTCATCAAAAAAGAGTCATATTCCTCAAAATTAGTATCTAAGAAAGCTAAAAAGAAAGCCTCTTTGAACCCAGGAAAATTATGTAATTTTTGTTGTGCTAGCTTTACTATGTTTCGATATTGTCGTTCTGAGATACCTAAAAGACTCGCTATAACATCAAGTCTATTAGTCGCCTTGATATAAAGTGCGGTTCTTTCTCTTTGCGTAAGTGAATATAGTCCTCTGTAAATTATAGATTTATAATCCCTTTTTCGATCGTCAAACTCAAATTCTAATATGGCGGTTTGTTGATTTTGAAGATAATTGTAATCTTCGACTGATTTTCCAAATCTAGTAGACGAAGTATTTTTACGAGCAAGTTCCCGTTTGGAATCTTTGAAAACTTCTTCTGCTAATTTGATATCTTTAGCTTTTCGTTTAGGGATATCTAAAATTTTTTCGATTGATTTTTCATAAGCTTCAATTCGAAAATCGCATTGACATTTGGATATTTTTTTTTGGAGATAGGAGATGGCACTCCAGTCAATTTGCTCAAAATTTGGGATAGAGCTCTCCCTTGAAGAGTGTTTTACTTCCATAATTTTTTCTGTTTATGCAATGTCAGCTCAATGCTTACACTACCATTAATTTTAAAATTGAACTGTTTCTGCTAACAAGTAACCTACCTATCAGCCCGCTCATATTTATAAGGGGTTGAAAAAAATTAGAAAGGAAATAAAATTTTAAAATTATTTTTGTTTTGGACAGATTATTTCAAGAATATCCACATTTAATGCTCTAGATATCTCTAAAAGAGTTGTGAATACAAAGTCCTCCTTTGAATTTTCAATACTACTTATTTTAGCTCTATCAACATCGCATCTATTAGCAACATCTTGTTGGCTAAAACCTTTTTCGGCACGTATCCGTCTTATATTTTCCCCAATAACAATAAAGGTTTTAATATCCTGTTCTTTCATTTTCAATATGAATTTGGGAAAAGGAGGCTGATTTCATCGTGGCAGTATTGCCTCATTTTATACTCCTATTTAATTTAGGGTATTGTCTAACTATGTTTAAATGTTTTTAGGTGCATATTTTGCAAAAACAGATAAGCATCTACTCCTTTGTCATCTAAATATTCATGTTGCTTTGTGACTATGAAGTTTAGATGATTAGATACCGAAGTAAGTAACATTTGTAATGTTAACAGTACAATCCTACTGCTAGTCTGAATAATATCTATATCTAAAGGACGAACTAACCCATGCTCTTTAGAATAATTGTACTCCTCTGGTTCGCTAAATTTCAATGAACCGTGAGCAAAGAGATTTCGAATTTTATAGACAGCTTTTATACCTACTATGTCTCCTGAGCAATTCTTATCTGGAATAAAATAAGAAGCATTCTCTTCATAACCATCAGTATGATTTAAAAGCAATTTGAAAAAATCTACGGTCTCAGCGTAGCCAACGGGGATGGGGTACTTTGGTAAATAATTTTTACTTAAGAAGTAATTTAGACGGCTTATCTTTCCAATAGGACCGCTTTTATATTCATCGTAGGTTATACTATCGATAACACTCTCAAAACCTCCCCAAATAAATGAAAAACGAGTAAGTTCAGTAATAAGGTTCGAATGAAAATGCGATTTTGCTTGCTCGTATTCTATGGCGGGACCGCACCACATAACATCATTATCAAATATATCGCTTACATATTCAACATTCATTATCCCTGAAGCAAGCTGAAACCAAGAAGCTTGTGAATGGTCTTCATAGGGATACTCGCTGTATAGAAAACGTACAATATTATGACAGTGCCGTTTAATGTCAACAAACTTACCATTCGGGCATAAAGTACATAGTTGATCTGTAAGATTAACCTTATATGTTTTTGATCTCTGACAATTTACTATTTTGATAGCCTTATTCATATGTCTCAAATCAATATTATCTTTCAAATTCTTTGATCTTTCTCAAATCTTCAGTCTTTAATGCATCGTCACTTATCAGTCCTGTTGAATACAAGATAGCATTCCTAATATCTTTTCTCCCAATACCAGATGCCTGGACAGTAGAGCTGCTAAAATCATAAATCATAGCCGTTTCTAAATAAGTTTCAAATTCCTCTTTCTGGGTTAGAATCTCATATTGCAATATTCTTTTAAGCACATCAAATAGTGCTTGAACTCCGACTGTTTTAAATATGTAAGACCTTGGATTGTAATTTTTCCAAACAGTATCTGCGGCAGCTGATAAGTAATTTAAAATGATTTTAAAAATGTATTCGTCATCTTTGTTTAGATATTTTTGTCTTAAAGGGGAGTTATCTCTGAAGTCAGAAATCATTTTCCTAGATCTATTACCCCAAATATTTTCTTGAGCCATTTCGACTCTATCTCTTTTAGCATTCGATGTGATCAAATTTAGAATTCCATCAACAATCGTAGCAGTTGACACTGTCCATTCTTTTTGGGTTTCAAAAATTTGTTTGGATAGTACACTAGAAATTTGTGGCGCAATCTTGATGTGACCACTTAGTGGGCTTTCTTTGAAATTCAAACGCCGTGTAAAATACACTGCAAGTTTTTCTGGTGTCCAAGTATGCTGAGGCTCGTCTTCTACGTTGAAGCCAAACTGTTCTAAGGCCAAGCTTTTATCTACTCGTTTTTGGTTACCATTAATTGTAGCGAATAGGAAAGCTTGGTAAGAATTTGGTAAGTCAAAAAAAATGGCACAAGGCATTTCTATATTAAGCTTAGATTGATCGCTCAAGTATTTTTGCTCGAATCCCATCAGTCGATGTTGGCCATCAATAACTGCTGCTAACTTTTTATTTGATGGAATGATAATTTTATATAGATTACTGTCTATAGCGTCAATATCCCATCTAATATTCTCGTCGTCAATTAGTACACCCTCCTCTGAATAGTTTGCTGCTAAAATTATAGCGTTTGGAAAAGACATTTCAACAGACCCTATGTATTTTCCAATTTCTTTTAATCGCTTTTCATCAATTTTGCGCTGATTTCCTTTTAGCTTTCCACTCTCATTTGTATATTCGAGCTTTTCCGAAAATGTAAGGGTTAAAAGATCACTAGCTTTAATTGAGGTGATAAAGAAATCACTCAATGGTTGAGTAACCTTTAGTGCATATAAAGTTAAATACATCATACTATAAATCTCCTCCCAATGCCGAAAAACTATCATATCGCGTATTTCTCGCTCTCACATAAATCCAAGTTGCTAAGGATATACAGGTAAAAATTGAGGTCATTTTGATAGCACTTTCGACTCTGCCAAATTTTATATCCACGTAAGAAATATATATAAAACAACTACTAAAGATTAAAGCTGCGATCAATATTAAAAATTCAATTCCATTAGTGTTATTTTTCGTGGTATTTTTTATTAAATACAAAAACCTTTCCACATAGCTTGCCATCATTATTGCCACGCTGTAGGTAATTAGGTTTGTGGGAAGATCGTTCCAAGTTCGATCTTGTACAGTGTCGAAGGTACTTTTATCTATTAAAAAAGGTAACCATACTCCTAGAGAACTTAAAAATAGAACTGTAATAAAGAAATACAGCACATGTTCTAAAAAATTTAAATTTATCATTATTTTTAGTGATTTTAAGATTATAGCGTTAGGATTGAAGCTCGCTTAGGTTATTTAACTTTTCAGTATTCAACTTTAATATTCCTAAACTTATTCATATTCAAACATGGTTAACTCCTCCAATTAATTGTTAGAATGTGTCGTTGTCTTTTATAATTATATAATTTTCAAATCTATTTATATAATTTTCCATGTTTTGCTCTGCATCAGCCACTGATATACCTATTTGTTGCCCTGGAATATATACATCGATATCTCCATTTATTGAGCAGTATTTTGATATTTCCCACGAATACGGGTAGTTACTTGAAATCCCACTAATAACATTTTTAAGAATTCTTCCATGGATAGTGACGTCAGCAACACACCACTTAACTTGTTTTACAATCTCATATTTTTCCATATTGTTTTGTTTTTATCTTTGCATAATTTTTCTAAACCCATTCCACCCTCTATGCAATATACTATGGCAATTTGAACACACTAGCATCAAATCATCTAAGCTTGTTGCGGTTTCTTCTAATAAAGAATATAAAGGTTTTTTATATTGAAATTCAATAAATCCATGACCAATTTCCCCATACACTTTCTCAAAATCGAAAGAACAAAGTTCACATTCTAGTTTGCCATGGAGTTTCAGTACTTTTTCCTTCTTCTTTTTGACGATAGTGGTATTTCGTTCCCTTGCTAAATGATATCGGTATAAAAGACAACCTTCTTTTACCTTTACATCATCATCAATATCGTTCGGCAGATTAATTATCTCATTTTTAATCTCTGGATTGATCGCGCTCAGATTAGTGGCATTGGCAAGCTTATGAAGCATTTCCTTATTATCTTTGAATTCTTCAAATACTTCCTTGTCAAGTTTACTTGTTGAAGCCATTCCTTTGCCAGAATATGTTCTATCCAGTGATAAAAAATTACTCAGCTTGAGACCAACCCCGTTAGGATCTCTAAACTTTTCATAATCATCTTTATCCTCATGAATGGGTAACTTATTTAAAGTGTTTGATAATTCAACAACCAACGGATTCCTAGCATGTATCTGCCCTGGTTCCAATCGAAAATATAGATCCAACGCAAGAATCAGCTCGTCTCGTTGCCATTTAGGATTACGCTTTTTTTTCATTGTTATACCTTCTCACCATAATTGTTCGTCTTTCTCCTATAGCTAGATGAAAATTAAATTCACGCTTACATGTTAAAAGGAGGCGTATTATTGTCCTTAGGTTTAACAGCTTTTACAATATCCCTTAGAATTTCATTTTGTTCGCGCAGTGCTGCGGTGTGATCGCGTTTGGCGATTAGGTATTTGCCGAGGAGACTTGATAGAACAAGGTACAGCCCGAAAAGACAGATGGCAATAAATCCGCCGTAAATGAGGTACATTAAAAAGCCGATTGATAACATAGTTTTTAGTTTATTTGTTAATGTATTTTTGTTTTATGTGTTAAGCATTTGTATTATTTGCATACCTTTTCTCAATAAACCTGTATGTCTCGTCAAAAATGATATCTATTCGTAAAAAAATAATTCTTTCAAGCATATCAAGCCTATTCATTTCTTCGTGAATTCTAGTAAATTCATATTTCACTTTATCGAATTCAAAATTGGTTAGATTTATAGATGGAAACTGTCGTAAGAGATGAATTGACGGATGAGACAAAGCCGGTATGTTAGGAACGATGCTATTGCCAATTATGAAATAATAGACAATAGTATTTTTCTCAAATTTCCATTGATGTAAATGTCCGGCAAAAGCAAAACAAAGTTGAAATTTACGTTCACTGCATCCAGAAGAATAGTCATCTTCATCTGAGGGAAATAGAAAGATATAACAAAAGTTGTCGATTTCATTATGTCCAACTATTATTTCGTCGGTTTCCCAAATACCACCGGAAAATCCCTCTATTGGTATAATTCCAAAATCAACCTGTCCCATACTTACTCCAGATACTTTCTTTGTCATTTCATCCTCTATTTAGTTTTTCCTCAAATTCTATTTACTCTTTGATCTGACGTCAATTACTCCATAATACTTGGTTAAAGTTGCTAAAGGGTCTAGCCCTAGGCTATGAACAAAGTTTAGAACTTCTTCAATCGGGGCTTTCTTTTTGTTGTCATTCACATACTTAGAAATTTTACCTGTTGGGATATTCGTATCCTGTTCAACATTCTTTCTCTGGAAAGTATAGGTTCCAAAAAGCTGAGCAGCAGGAGATAGGCCGTTTAGTTTGTTAATAAGAATATTTTTTGTTTTTATTGGATATATTCGATCTATGGTTGAATTGAATTTATCTTCGGGTATGCCAGAAAGATAATTGGCGACATAAATTATTGGAAATACTTCATCTGTATAAGGTATTGCGGAGGCTTCATGGCTCAATGCATTGATCCTATCTGGAGTAATTCCAGTAATGTTTGATAATTTTGATTTATTTATTTTAAGCTCATCTAAATACGCGCCTAGTGGTGTGTTCATAATTACAGTATTTTTTTATACGACATTTGGTTTTAAAATTTCCATTTCTCGTATATATTCCTTATATTTGTGATAGTTATTATAGCGACATAATTGAGAGGCCATTGAGCTTCTTTTACGATTGTCACTCATGAACGAAACCGTCAAATTCCACATGAGTAGATCGTGAGCTCGCATCCTATTGGATTTTATTATCTTTGTATATATTTAATTCAATAGAGCGATGCTCATGTAAGTCTTCTGTGGACCCATAATCTCGATTATGGTGGCTCTTGACGGTGCCAGTTCAGATGCTTTGGGTATCGTTCTATTGGTTTTAATCCAATTTCACTTTCCCGAACTTCTCAGAGTGTGATCGTTTTTATAACCAAAACGATTATGACAAAACGATTTAAACACCGCCAAAAATGCCAGACTTACCTCAAGGAAGTAAGTATTCGGTTTTCCAATTTAATTCTAATTAGTAAGATTATTCGGGCTCCAGAATAATCAGGTTAAACAATATAAACCAAAATAGGGGATAGCGGCATCCGCATTATAGTTCGTGCCGAATCGGTATGCACTAGCAAGGCCCTTAGACTAGGTTTCCCGATCTGTATAAGACACACTACACCCTTTAATTTTGTGTAATTAATAAAATTGCTCTTACGAGACTTTAGACACCTTAAATGTAGCATTTTTATTTATAAACATCAAATTTAAAAACTATAATTCTGTATTGTAAATCTATATTATAGATCGGTTTTTTTTATTCTTTCCGAGAGGAAACGCCATAACGACCCCTATTGATGACTTGTAACTAACTTTTTGGCGTTTTGCGGATTCGTTAATTTTTTATTTGTTATACATGTAGTTTTTAAAATAAACTGCAAATGACAACCCTTTTTTAATGCAAAAAATTTGCAAATGGGGAAGCTATGCTCTTTTCAAAATATGGAGTAGGGCTGAAGTCATCTTTATTGAACCTATAAATGAACCAAAAATATTTAGATCTGCTACCATTTGAGCTAGCATTTTATGATATATATCTTGAAGGATATGATCCATTGAAAACAATCAGGGACTTTTGGGCCCATTATTCTATTGACGAATGCCATGAGCATATCAAAGAAGTGTATGAAAGTTTTGTTATGAACAGTGACTATATAGATGTAACCGATCAGAATAAGAAGTACGAATTTTTTATCGTTTTACTTCGCCTAATGATCGCTTATTTTATGGTACACTACCGAAAGATAAAAATTGATGATCTAAAGTTGTTATTTGCCGAGTCCTCAGATAAAATAGATACTGATTTTATAATCAGAAAAAGGATTCATGAATTTTTTGACCGCGTGAATAAGCAATTTTAAACAATAAGCAGATGACAAACAGATCAAATCTGATGGCTGTCTTATTGGATAAGGTAGCCCACCAAGCATCCGTAAAAGATGCTGTAAAAAATAATTTAAAAAAAGTGCAGCACGCGTGGGATAAAAAGTACTCCCTCAGTTGTATAGTATATAGTCTTCGGCAGATGACGTCGGTATGTACTATTATACCTATGCCTAAGACTTCAAAAGGAATGTTTCATATAAGGGCAATTCTAATCCTGTCCCTTATAGTTCATATGTTTAGTTTATTAGCTCAAACGCCCCGCAAGGACAGCGGGGCGGACGGGTTGCTCTCCATCAGCGGAACCGTCGTATCGTCTATTGACGGTAAGCCGATCCAAGGTGTTTCCATCCGCGTCGAAGGCGAAAAGGGTAGAGGTTCTACTAAAGTTGATGGTTCCTTTTCACTACACGTCACCAATCCCAAAGGTACTCTTTCGTTTTCTCACATGGGATTCAGGCGCTTAGTGCTATCCTATGTCGCAGGGGTATCAATGGCTGTTCAATTAATACCATTGGAGAATCAATTGAACGAAGTGGAGGTGGTGAGTACCGGCTACCAAAAGATTCCAAAAGAACGAGCCACAGGAAGTTTTGTGCAGGTGGATAACGCGCTATTGAATAGGAGCGTAAGCACCAATATCATCGATCGGCTAGAAGGAGTGACGAGTGGCCTTGTATTTAATAAAAATCCTGAAAGCAGTTCCCCCATCACTATACGTGGTAACAGTACCATATATGGAAATCAGGTTCCACTAATTGTGCTAGATAATTTTCCGTACGAAGGTTCCTTGGAAAGTATCAATCCCAATGATATCGAATCGATTACAGTATTGAAAGATGCAGCGGCTGCATCAATATGGGGGGTAAGGGCAGGTAATGGTGTTATAGTGATCAATACCAAGAGAGGAGCAATTCAAAAAGCACAAGTAAGCTTTGTTTCGAACATAACATTAGGTCAAAAGCCGGATATTTTTTATCGCCCCCAACTCTCTTCATCTGCGTATATTGCATTGGAAACTGACCTGTTCAATAAAGGTTATTTTTGGAATGTAACGGATGGTTTTTCAGCCATTTCCCCAGTAGTATCGATGCTGCAGCAACGGAAAGACGGAACAATTTCTGCAGCTGACTCCGCCGCTTTCATCGATCGACTGAAGAATTACGACGGCCGGCACGATATCTACAATACCGTCTATCAGCCTGCTGTAAATCAACAGCATGCGGTATCAATACGGGGTGGCGGTGCCGCACACCGATATTTTTTATCGGGTGGCTATGATCGAAATCGGGGTACAATTATCAATCAGTTAGACCAACGCTATTCGCTTACAGCAAAAAATTCATTTAACATCTGGAAAGATCGATTGACCATTTCTTCGGATATTTTTTTTACTGAAAGTGATAGGAAGGGCGTAAGTTCCCCTTACTTGACACCGCGATATCCCTATGAGCGAATGTTTGACGAAATGGGCAGTGCATTGCCCACAGTGAAAGAGCTACGCGAAAGTTTTGTAGAAAGTATCGATACTGATCAAATGTTAGCATGGTCATACTATCCTGCTCATGAGCTTAATGCAGACCGCTTCATCAATGAAACGGATTATAGATTAAATCATCGTATTGAAGGGAAGATTTTGTCGGGGCTTAATTTTTCAGCGGATTACCTGTTTCAAAAAGGAATACAAAATAATAAGCGGCATTATCTATCCAGTTCATATTATGTGCGTAATCTGATCAATACGTTTACACAACGAGATGTAACGACAGGTCTGTTAACCCGACCCATTGCATTAGGTGATATTCTAGATCAGGACAATAGTCGCTATACCAATAAGGCCGGAAGAGCGCAGCTTAATTTGGACAAACAGTATGGCAAACATCAGATCCATGTGCTAACTGGATTTGAAATTAGGGATTATACAACGGAATCATCCAGCGATAGGCGCTACGGTTATGACCCTGAAACTGGCATATCAGCTAATAATTCGATCGATTTCTCGAAAGAATTTTCGCAGTATTATGGATATGGTAGTTCGCGTATCCCTGGTCGGGTTGCTAATAGAAAGGCAATAGATCGCAACCGCTCACTGTATTTTAATGGATCGTATACATTCAATAACCGCTACACCTTATCTGCGAGCGCCCGTAGGGATGAATCTAATTTATTTGGTGTAAAAGCAAATCAAAAAGGGGTGCCGCTTTGGTCTATTGGTGGCTTATGGCAACTAGCGAACGAAGACTTTTATGGTATCAAAGCTTTACCAGTGTTACGTCTAAGGGCTTCTTATGGGTATAATGGTAATCTGGACAAATCAATATCGGCTTATCTCACCACACTGGCAGGTACGGGTATCAATAGCTTCGGTAACTACTATTTAAAAATCTCCAATCCGCCAAATCCATCCCTACGCTGGGAAAAGGTCGGTGTATGGAATTTTGGAATGGATTTCGAAACGGCCAAAAAGCGGCTGATGGGATCTGTAGAATATTATCGTAAAGCAAGCACCGACCTGATTGCAAACAGTCCGCTTGCTCCGCAGGCGGGTGTGCTTACCATAAAGGGCAACGCGGCTGATATGCTGACGACAGGTTGGGATATTACGCTCAATAGCCGCAATCTCCTTGGTGCATTAAAGTGGGAAACGACTGCAATGTTGAGTTTGGTGAGCGACAAGATTACAAATTATAAAGCCAAACAGAGTAATAACTTTGACGTGGTAACAGGCAACTATATAAACCCGCTGGAAGGATTTCCATTATATGCTTTATTTAGCTTTCCGTATGTGGGACTCGATAGTGAGGGAAACCCGATAGGGCGGTTAGACGGAATGGATAGCCAAAATTATAGCGCGATGATGAACAGTGCCAATAGTGCCAATTTAGTGTATTCAGGCTCGGCAACACCGACGTGCTTTGGTAGCTTATTGAATACCTTTCGATATCGTGATTTTGATCTCAGTTTTAATATCATTTTTAAAGCCGGCTATAAATACAGGCGGGGATCAGTCAACTACACAGAATTAATAACTAACTACATGCAGCCCGATTATGAATATCGTTGGCAGCATACTGGTGACGAAAACTGGACGAATGTACCGGCAATGGTATATCCCTTTGACAGTAATCGGGAGAGCTTCTACAAATATGGGGCAGCACTAATTGAAGATGCCAGTGCAGTTCGCCTAAAAGATATCCGGTTAGCTTTTCGCAAAGGTATCAATAGGATCGGTATACGAGAACTCCAGCTTTTTGTCTATGCTAATAACATAGGATTGATTTGGAAAGCCAATAAGAAGGGCCAAGATCCTGATTCACCTTTAATGCCTATGCCTCGTAACTATAGTGTTGGAATAAATGCAAACTTTTAATAACATGATGAATTTAAATAAATACATGACTTCAATAAAGGTTTTCTTATTGCTGTTCATTTTGTTGCATCTTACAGCATGTAAAGATAGTTTTCTTGATGTGAAGCCGTCTACAGACATTGTGTCTCCAAAGACATTGGATGATTTTCAACAAATGCTGGATTATCCCCGGGTAAATCAAACATCAGCACTCCCGTTGCTATCCTCGGACGAGTACAGTATACCAGAGGAAAAAGACTTTTTGACGCAGTCAAATTTGGAACGAAATGTTTATGTCTGGTCTGACGATCGGTATGGTGGACAGACGAGTATAGAAGATTTTAATTACCCGTATGAGGGCATATTTTATGTAAACTCGGTTATCAGGGGAATGGAAGATCTTAAAGATGCTGCCGTAGATCGAAAAAAATATAATCATATTTTAGGGCATGCCTATTTTGCACGCGCTTTTGCATGTTTTGATCTGGTCAAAAACTTTGCCGCACCCTATGATGCAGTTTCAGCAGGACAGGAACTAGGAATAGCCTTAAAGCTTTCTCCTAATATTGATGAAGTAGTACAGCGTTCTTCTATCCAAGAAAATTATGATCAGATCTTGTCCGATTTGAAACGTGCTACTTCATTACTGGATGCAACCATTACAGTCAATAGAAACCGGGCGAACAGGCCTGCTGCTTATGCTCTGGCTGCCCGCATCTATCTAAGTATGCGCAATTATGAGTCGGCAGAGCGATATGCCGATAGCTGTCTTGCTATGTATGATAAGCTTATCGATTACAATAGCGTTAGCTTAACAGCAGCAACACCTTTTGCGATAGACAATGACGAGTCAATGCTGTATTCAACAGTGGGACGAAATTATTCATTGGTATTATATGCGAGTACACAAAACATGAGCATCGATAATGGCCTGTATAATTTATATGCTGATAATGATCTTCGCAAATCCATCTTCTTTTCAAAAAATGCTGCAAACGGACTCATCAAGACAAAACGGGGATACAGCGGGTCTTCCCGGTTCCCTTATTCGGGATTGGCTACGGATGAAATATATCTGATCAAAGCAGAATGTGCAGCGAGAAAAAATGATCTTCAAAACTGTAAGGATTATTTATTCAAGCTGCTTTCCAAAAGATATAAAACCGGGACATTCACAATGGATAATTTTTCTACAAAGGCCGAAGCCCTAAATAAAGTATTGATAGAAAGAAGGAAAGAATTGGTATGGCGGGCAGGATTACGTTGGGACGATATAAGGCGGCTCAATAAAGAGGGTGCCAACATCTCGCTTAGCAGGAAGCTTGGAAACGAAACGCATATACTCGAAGCAGGTTCGGCACGATTTGTATTCCCAATCCCGACCAATGAATCTATTTTTTATACACTTAATAAGTAATCATGAGAAAAATCTTATTTAAAATAATTTCATGTTTTATAGCCTGTCTTTGGGCAATAGTCTCGGTAGGGCATGCGCAGTCCGATATAACCCTTGCGGGGCGATTTTTAAAAGAATTACCTAAGGGTACAAAGTTGCACCTGATTGTGCTCGATGAATATGCTTTGCCGAATTGGTACGCATTTTCGACATCTTACAAAAGCGAAATCAGTACGGATGGCACCTTTCAACTTAGCTTTCAGCCTAAGAGTTCCAAACTTTTTGTCAGTTTTAAGCTTGAGGGCCCTCATCAGGAATATAATTACCTCAATAGCCTGGATAATAATTTTACACTTTATCTGATGCAGGCCGGAGATAGCTTGCAGATGGATGTAGCGGATGATAATATTAATTTTTATGGACGAGGTGAGGATCGGATGAACTGCCAGCAGGCTATCTATGCTAATCAGATATTTCCGAGAAATTCGATTTTATCTTTGCTTCGTCAGAAAGAACGCGAAAATAGTAGTGATTACATAAAGTCTTTAATAGAGTTGATAGAAAGAAATCTACAAACAAAGCTAGCCATACTTGACCTTTACAAAAATGATTTGACCGATTCCGTATTCCAGATCATAAAATACAATACGATCGGAGGTGCCTATTCAACAATATGTTCACAATTGTGGTTGAACAAAGGAAAAGCAGGGTTTGACTTCCCGGTATTCAGGCAAGAATATCTAAATTGGCTATCTCACCTTTCAAAAGATGATAATGATCTGGCCGCATATGCGCCACTGTACATTAAATATCTTTTTGAACGGGAGCGAAGCCGAGCAGCTTATACCAAATATCCTGATAAAATTGCCCCTGATTTTGAATTCACGGATATACTGCAAGCGATTACTTCGCGTATTGCAAACAAACAACGCGAAGCATTGTTAACAGCAACCGCAATAAATCTCGCCGAGCAGAAAGCGGGAGTACAGGACAGTGCGGCAAGCATTTATAAGATGTTAAAGGATCCCTCTATTAAGTATCTATTTGAAAGATGGCAGTTGAAAACAGGTAATAATGTGCCGGCATATGCCTTTAGCCTGCCGGATACTTCAGGTCAGATACATCGCCTGGAAGACTTTAAAGGGAAGATGATTCTTATTGATCTGTGGTTCAACGGGTGCTTCGGCTGTAAATATATGAACAAAGAAATGCGCAAGATCATAGACCATTTTAAATCCAAAAAAACAAAGAATATTGTCTTTATTAGCCTCAGTGTTGATAAAACCCGAAAGGCTTGGATAAATGGATTGAAGACCAAAGAGTATAGCCAGCCAGAGCAGCTGAAACTTTCAACATATGGAACTTCATGGTATGAGAGTCCATTCTATAAACATTACAATTTTAAGGGAGCGCCGCAGCTATTACTTATTGATAAAAAAGGTAATGTTATTTCGTCGGGGCCTCCAGATCCGAGACTAGATGGTGGAAAAGCATTAATTGAGTTAATGGAAAAGAATCTTTAATACGACAGGCCGGCAAATGACTGCCGGCCTGTTGCATTAGATGCAAAAGACTATTGGTAAAAAGCCTTATCTGAATCTGGGTGTGGTTGTACACCATTTGCCGAAGTAGCTTGACTGTAGTCTAACGTCGAAGGCAATGAAGCATTCTCAGATTGAATGACACAGTCATTTGGACTCGGCTCTTGACAATTCTCAATAGGATTTGGCGCAGTTGTAATTTCTAGATATTTCCCAGTCGACTGGTCATTTACCCAGTAACGCATCGTAGCCTTCCCTGTAGCAATTGCTTCAAGTTTCTGCGCTTGTTGATTTTCTAACTTTGAAGCTTTTTGCGCTTGCGCATACTGAGCCATTCCGGCGCCAGCTGCTATTGTTGCTACACCCAGTAGCAATTTCCCATAATTTTTAATTCTTTCCATGGGTTTAAATTTTAGAATGTTTAACTTTTGTTTTTACCAGGGCAAAGATTCCCGCTATCAACCAGATGATATTAAAGGCGATATGCGTTTTCCAGCCCATCGATTCGATTACACCACCACAGTGACAAAGCTTATGCTCCACAAATTTGACCATCAAGCTGAGGTAAACAGTGAATAGGATCATCAATACAGTCGAAGCCCATAGGGCAGCCCGCTTAATCCAATAAACCGGGATAACCAATAGGATCGCAACCACAATCTCCAACGAGGGGATGCCATAGCCGATCAATTTCGCGTACTGACCTAGATAGGGGATCTTGCTATTACCCTTGATAAAGGCGGCCATGTTCATAAACTTAGCCCATCCCGTGTACATGTAGATAAAGGCATAGCCATAAATGATCACTTCAGGTAAGTGACGATAGATCCAGCGTGCACCCGAGCGGATTGAACTACCGCGTTTAGGGGAGCTTGCCGGCCGATCCTGTTGATATTCGTATGTATTGAAGTGCTTCTCCATAAGCGCTTATATCGTGATGATGTATCTTTTGTTTGTTGTTCTACGGAGCCACCTGCACCCAACAGACGGATTTCCTGGGTAGCCTTGCTGCTTAACGACATTGCCGGAATAGCGCAAATTTTCTTTTGTACTGTCTCATAATCGTGTTTTTTATTGGGCATTTCGGATATCGCTTAGCGGTACCTTGACTTGCTTCAACCAAGCTTTAGGATGCTGACCTGCTTTATCCGACCTGCTATTACAAAGTTGCACTACATTTTCTGGTAAATGTTGGGATTTTGACCACAAAGTTTTGGGTTTTCGATCGCAAATTATTGCGATCGAAAACCCAAAATATTGGTATAGCATGCCCAAGAAATTGGGTTTAACTTAAAGGTAGAATGGGATCTCTGCTAGCGTATTCCCAGCAGCAGCAATAAAAAAGAGTTGCGACCCCTAAAACATATCGCTATGAAAAAGGTTACCAAATGGTATAATGGGGTATCAATACAAAAGGTAACTTAAATTATGTATGAACGCTTAAGGATTCTCGCTTCGCCACTTTTTATTCTTTTTCTGGTGCTGCTGCTCGTGAACGACTTCTATTTAAAAGGGGCATTTCACAATGTGCTGACAGGAAAGATCTCCGATTTTAGTGGGCTTTTTATATTCCCTATTTTCTGGTCGACAATCTTTCCCAAACGGAAAGCATTGATTTTTATAGCCACAGCAGTACTATTTACCTTTTGGAAAAGCGAATATTCCACGGGGCTCATCCAATGGATGAATCCTTATTCTGCTGTAGGACGGACAGTCGATCTGTCCGATCTCATGGCATTGCCCATGATCGGTTTGGCCTGGTTGTATACAAAGAGCGAACCCCGGACTGCCATCCCGCCCGCGTTCATGCTGCGCCTAAGTACTTACCTGATCGGTATGCTGGCTATGTTCGCTTTTTGTGCCACCACACAGCCGCGATATATCCAAGCTTTTGAGCAACCGCAGTATATCTTACTAAAGCATCCGACAATCAAGAATTTTGAACCTTACTATGGATTTCAATTCTATAAAAAAGATTCGCTGCTTGTTGTTAAAATAGATTATTTATATACCAACAGGCCTGCCCGGAGCGATGATTACAATAAAAATAAAAATATCCAACAGCTCGATCAGGACGTGTTAAGCATTATCGGGGACAGTGCAACGCGTATTCCTGTTGGAACAATCACCCAGCTCACCATCCAAACGGAGGAGGGGACGGATTCGTTGCGATTTAACGGCGGACGCCTCGATGGACCATTGATAAGAACAAAAGGTAATACGCGGGTCATAGAAGGATTTTATAAGATGGGACTGGAAGATGCTACCTGGACACTCCAAGATAGTAGCAGTAACGATAGGGTGGTACAGACATTTGTCAACGGCGAGAAAACGCAGGTAAAGCAGTATAGCGGGGATAAACTCAAGTCCTCTTCCAAGGTAAACACACGTGCCGATACTATTTTCAATACCTATGTGCAATTGGCGATGCTGACTTTAGCGGTAGCCGCGATGTGCTTCCTATTGTACAGGAATAAGCGCACAGCAATACCTAAAAGCCTAAAGCTCAGTTTGCTCTGGAAACTGCTGATATGCTTTCTGTCCCCACTGGTGGTATGGCTATTTTACGTCGGCATCATGCTCTTGCTGATGAATTACGATGAGGATATTTTTGAAGCTATAGCAACAGCTATGTTTATTTTTATAGCGGTCTGCCCATTCATGTTTATCATTGTTTTTGCGATCAAACTGGCCAAGGAAATCGATGTGCTTTGGTACTGCCTCTTGTTTGCGCTTCTGCTCAGTATCTTTAAAACCTATACCATGCTCGAAGCGCTGTCGAGCTAAACAGCGAGAAATAGCATCCAAGTTACCGTAATGGTTCGGTTACGGTAACTTGGGTATAGCTATTATCCTGCAGACATGGCTAAGGTAAGTTTGGCGTTAAATGTGAGACCGGTAGTGGTCAGCGCCTTTACAGTGATCTGATAACTCCCCGCTTTTAAATTGTCGCTTTTTTTCACGGTAACAGCACCTGTTTGGGCATTGACGCTAAACAGCTTTTCGCTATCGTCAAAGGCAACGCCATCTTTCTGTATCGAAACCAGTTCAAACGTCGATTTATAGTTTTCGGGATACAATGTGGGGGCTGCAGAGACATAGCCATTGGACAGACCGATGTGGATCAGGCTAAAATCGATGGTCAGGTTGAGGTCGGGATAATACTGGCCGAACAAAAATTTAATTTGTGGAATAAGAATCACCCGAAAGGTTGTGGAGGCCACAACAAAGCCATCTTTCTGCAATTCGGGGCTGAGCTCGTACGCCTTTTCAGCTTTCTTGGCCGGATCGCCTGCATTTTTTGATAATGTGACCTGCGTACCCGTTATCGAAGCGATATTGTCCTGCCCGCCGGCAGAAGACAGCTGAAAACTGGCACCTGTTGTTGGGATGCCTTGGGGATCGATTTCAAAAGCAGCAGATTCGTCGCCGTACAGCACATAGGCGTTGGGTAATTCGCTGCCAGTTTTTAGTCCTTTGATCGCAAGGGTTCCCGCCGTTATCTTCAATGAAAAGTCTTCTTTGGCCACCACGGTTCCATTGGACGCTTTGGCGATTACAGTGACTTTGTACGCGTCGGGCATGCGTGCGCTACCCGATTGAGCACCATTGGGATAGAGTAGGGCACTGTTGACCTGTATGCTGCCCTTTTCGCTATTATACTGAATAGCCTGCTGCATTTTTTCACGCAGCTTGCCGCCGTTGCCCAGATTAACTTCTGCTGTTTGTGAAAAGTCAAAGCTGAGGTCTATCCCTGCAGTGAAAGAAGGGGCATTCGGTACGTTAATCTCCTGAGTTTCGCCGTAGCGAAGGCTCACCGCCGCAGGTAACGAAAGCGAGATGTCGGCGGGAGTGGATGCGGTTTCTTTTTTACAGGATGATGCCGTTCCGAGTAGCAGCATCAGCGCTGCTGCCAGCGCGAGTTTTGTGTTGATGTATTTCATGTGGTAAAAAATTTTGACGAAGGTAATCATTGTAAATTATTAATGCAACATTATTGCATTTGATGTTTTCTTTTTTATTTTTGCAGCGCAAACAGGAACAGGTTACATCATGTCACACCATCAGAGACAACTTTTTTTAGCAGCGCTGGGGCTATTGGCTACCGCAAATACGGCGCAGGCGCAGCGCAGACCCGCAGTGGACACCTTACGGAACATTACGCTCCCCACCGTCGAAGCCATCGGCATAGTGTCGGGACATGGGCGAAAGACGAGGCTAGACCGCAGTCAGCTGGAGCGTGTGCAGACGCAAACGCTCGGCGAAAAATTGAGCCATATATCGGGGGTTCAAAATGCTTCTTTTGGTCCCAATTCGGGTGTGCCCATGATTCGTAGCCTCAGTGGAAGTCGGGTCAGTGTGCTTTCCAACGGGTTATCCATCAATGATCTTTCGGGAATCAGCCCAAACCTCAATCCAAATTTCGATATGGACAACCTACGCGAAATAGCGGTCTACAAGGGGGCCACGAGCGTGCTCTATGGCGGAAAAGCAATTGGCGGTGCAGTTAATGTCAAAGATAATACAATTCCGGCTATGCGGGTGCAAGGCGGAATTTCTGCTCAGGCCAAGGCCGAGTTGGGCACCAATAGCGGCAATAGCCAGTCGCTTGCTTTTGATACTAATGTTGGAAAATATGGGGTAGTCCATATCGGCGCCATGAGGCTCACGCACGGCAACCTCAAGATCCCGGGCAATACCAAGGCCCCGATAGCTTACAATCCGAAGATCGATCATTTGACGGCCGATATGGCGCAGGTCCATGTCGACCGCGAAACAATCCGCAACCTGACGCTGTATCCCTATCTGAGCCAGTTTGTGATCGATAATCTAAACGACCCCAGGTGGGGCTTGTCGGAGGCAGACCTGTATACCTTTGAAGATTATTCTTTTATCAACGGCGAAAAGGTGCCCAATCCCCGAAATAACAAATATATCGCTGGGCAGGATCCCAATACGCCCCTGTATACGGAGGTCGTGCATGGCATTACCGATTACGCTCCTGTCCAGCGTGGTGTGATGCCCAATAGCCATGCCGCCAAACAGGCGGTCAACGCCGGCGCCAGTTACATCAGGGACAACTTTCAGGTAGGCCTCGGACTTTATTCCCTCGAGAGTTATTACGGTATCCCGGGATTTGCACAGCGCAATAAGCCGGTGCATAGCCATACCCCCACAACATGGACGCCGATCTATGAACCGATAAACACGCGCAGCTATTCCTATGCCTGGCAGTTGGAATCGGCTTATCAACCCACAACACGGCTCATCCCCGAGGTCAAATTGCAGTATAGAGGTGAGTCGTCCGATGATCGGGAGCTTCTGGGCAGGTATCGGGTCAATAAATTTGCCAGTGCCCGTCATGCGGTTCGATCGGAAATAACCCAACAGTATAGCCGTTTTTGGTCTGCGGTGAGTGGAGTAGATTTTTCCATTGCGGCTATAGAAGGGCAAGGGGAGCGGCGTTATATACCCAACAATTTAAGTCGGGAAGGCGGGATCTTTACCCTGCAGACCATAGATTTCAAACCAATGGCTGTTCATGTAGGCTATCGGCACGATTGGCTAGCCCGGCGTACCCTGTCCGATCCAACTTACCAGCGGAGCAGGGGCTTGGCCGGAGGGAACCTTTCCAACAGGGATTTTGAGTTAAACCATTTTTCGGGTGATATCAGCTATTCCATTGCCGACATGGGCTATGTACAGGCAACCTATACACATGCCGAACGTGCACCAGGGGTAAATGAACTGTATGCCGGTAATGACCATTTTGCAATCTTAGTGGAAGAAAATGGAGACGATCGTCTCGCCAAAGAGAGCGCCAATGCTTACGAGCTGTCCGGTGGTATACACTATGGCGGATTAAAACTCTCGGCAACGCATTACCGCAGTTTTTTTACCAACTATCTCTATCTGGCGCATACTGGCCTTTCGCGGTCTGGAGGCTTTTTAGTGAAGGAATGGCGGGCATCAGACACCGAGATTAGGGGCTGGGAGCTTATGGGGAGCTATACTTATGCATGGACGACAGAAGGCCATGTGGAATTCAATGCGTTCGCTGATCTGGTCAAAAATAGAAACACCTCGGACGATAGCATGCGCAAGTGGGCGGAAGGAGATTTTATGCCCAACCTTCCCACCAGCAGGTATGGATGGGCGGTGGCATTTTGCTATAAGAAGTTTGCCGGCAACGCCAATTTTGACCGGTATCTGAAACAGCGTTATTTAGGTAAAAATATCAATATTGAACCACCTATGCCAGCCTATTCCTTGCTATCTGGTCAATTAGGTTACAAGGTGAATCTAAAAAAATATGAATTTGTCTATTTTATTTCCGGAAATAATCTATTGAATATGGAAGCACGTCCGCAAAATTCCATACTCAAGTATCTTGCACCCCTGCCGGGACGTAATATTTCCATCGGCGTGAAGCTTAATACGCCCTATCCCGCATCATCCGCCGGAGCAGCTCCATACTGATGCCCATAAATTGAGCGAGCTCCTTCTGCGTAATGTGGGCGAGGAGGTTCGGATAATGATCAAAAACAAAATCATATTTGTCCTGATTATGCAGCGACAGCAGTTTGTGCCGATAGTCAAGATAGCGCAGCTGCCGATCCTTGAGGTGGGCGTACAGGTAAAAAACTTTTGGGTTGTAGGCATTGATCTCTTCCAGTTGACGGAATGAGGTGCGGAACGTCTGGCAATCGCTCAGCGCGACAAAGCGATAATTGTGCTTTTGATTGGGGATCATCAGCGATTCGCCGGCAAGGGCATAGCGTACCGGACAGGTCTTTTCATATTTGCCAAAAATTCCCTCGGTAATCAGGTACAGATCGCCCCAGTCGTTTATAAGATGCTCACCCTTAACGAATTTTTCCGCTTCCAAGAGTGAGGATAGCTCAGGGATATCATCCTGCCAATGGGGAAGGATATCCTTAAAAAAAGGGTCGAGCTGCGCATGTTTACTTCTCCTCATATGTAAGCGTTTTTTTCTTTTGCCTGTCTAACATGGATCAGCAATTTATTAAACTTATAATCAGATCGCAATTTTTGGGAAATAAAGGTATTCAATAGGGTTAAATAGACTATATACAGGGATGAATAGGAAGCGTGTGCCTGAACTATTGCACGATAAATCTATTCGTCCCTAGAAATTACTTTATTTCCCATTACTTCTATAGATAAAATGTAATGCACATATTTGTAGCGTTGACCCGCGGTGGTCCAAAGAAATGCCGAGCAGATAGGAACTAAAATAAGTTAAATGATAAATTTTTCGCCGCTAAAGAAAAGCTGATAATGCTATGCGGAAGGTGGGCTTAAATGACCAAATAAGAAATTTAAAATTTATTGTTAATCAGGTTGTTATCGCATAATTAAGCTGGCCATCCACGGTAGAATCGTGAGGGTTGAAATTCTGGTTAATAATAGGGGTAAAAAATTGTTTAATAATTATAATTTGATTTGTTTATGTTTAATTATTATCTTGGCTTAAAATAGCAGTTATATGATGATCCTAGCAACAGTTCAAATACAAGTAAAGACAACGAATGGAAGTGACCGACCGTTCACGCTATTTTAATGTTAAACTAACTTTTATAAACGAAGGTAATGGCAAAATACGATGTAATGATTATTGACGACGATCCCTACGATATCCGTATCGCAGAAAGCGCATTGCGGCAAATCAAGGAGGTAGGTGATGTGCGGTGTTTTACAAAACCGATTGATGGTTTCAACAGCATCATGGATAATCCCCCGGATGTATTGCTTTTGGATGTGGAGATGCCCGAGATGTCGGGGATGGATCTGTACCAGACACTGCCGATGGCAAAAAGGCCCCCCGTTATTCTATGTACCAATTCGCAGCAGTATGCTTACGAGGCCATTAAAATCGCCGTGGCCGACTACCTCATCAAACCGGTGAGGTTTCCCGAACTCTTTGTGGCTTTCGAGCGCGCGCTCCATCAGAAAAATGTACACATCAACATGCATGTCCAGAGCGAGCCTATCGGTAAGTGGTTTATCTTCAAAAAGATGTATCGATTTGTGCTCTTCATTGACATCCTGGCGGTATCGTCCAGTAAAAATTATGCAACCTTTCACCTGCGGCAGGCAGAAGACGATTTTAACTACCGCATCACCATGGACGAGGTAGAAGCGATGCTGTCCAAAAGTACTTTTGTGCGCGTACACCGCGGTTTTATTGTGAATGTCAACTTTGCCAGAAAAGTCGTCAATCGTAAGATTTTATTTCCTGATCGTACCGATCTCGATATTAGCGTCAGTACGATGGGGCTGATAAGATTACGCCAATACGCCTGATGGGGGTATGGGTTATACACTTTTTATAAACCATAAATTAATAACAATGTCCAAAAAACAATACCTCAGGGGCTTACTATTAAGTCCGGGGCAAGCCTATGCCCAAAAATTAATCTTGCTGGAACTTATGGCCGTCAAACGTCAGCTTGCGGCATACCTCGAACTGCGCGAGCAGCTGGAACAGGAAAATATGCTGCTGCGGGATGCCGAATACGTCAAATCGCATGTCGGTATCTCTACCGAAACGCTCTATCGGCTGCAGCGCGATGGACATATCTGTATCGCCAAGCGCGTGCACAACAAACGCTACTACCGCGATGTGGATGTGGAGCGGCTGCGCAAACACTACCGCGGCCTGTAGTACGGTATTCCCTACATTTTTACCTATTGAAATGTGGTCATTTTGAGCGCCGCCCTGCCCGGGGCGGCATTTTTAGGCAATTGGCCACTTTCTCCCTACCTTTTCCCAACCAACTCCTGCCTTTACAGCAATTCTCCTCGTACTGGCATCGGGTTCCCCTCGTACTAAATTCGAGCAAGACCCGAGGCGGACCCTATAAAATTTCGATGAATGCTGGGAGTTGGTAGCGAGTGAATAGGTTAATAAGGAACCAATAGCTTAATAAGGAATCAATAGGAGAATTAGCTCCTTTTTAGCTTAAATTCTGTCGGTCTCATATTGGTGAGTTGCTGAAAATTGTTGCTAAATGCAGCGATATTGGAATAGCCAATAGCATAGGCAATCTGCGTCATGTTCAGATCGGTATCTTTGATCAATTCCATGGCACGAATAATCCGCAGCATTTTTAAGTATTGAACAAAAGTAATGTGCAGCTTGGTCTGAAATAATCGGGTCAGGCTGCGCACACTCATGCCCGACCACTGCGCAATGGTATCGAGGCTCAGATCTTCATTCAACCGATTTCTAATGTTTTCAGTGATGGCATTGAGCCGTTGATCATCTGTTGTCGGCAGCTGGATGGAGAATTTTTTAAGGCTTTCTTTCGATAATACGCCTTTAAGCGTGGTCAAAAACTCAAATTCCCATGAACCAACGCAATAATCACCCTGCCATTTTTCGCTAAACAAGAGCATCTCTGCCAGCAGCCTGCTTACGGGATAAATACCCAGTTCATCATAAAAATCACTTGATTCTTGTGCAGGAAAGTAAATATTGATAATGTACAGATCCTGCGTATTAAACATCAAATTGTGCGGGTAGTGAGCTGGAATCCAGATGTAGTGATTGGAAGGAATATAAAAGTCCTTTTCGTCGGTCTGCAGATACGCAATACCCCCATACACCATCAGCAGCTGCGCCTTGTCGTGCTGGTGAGCAGGCAGGCGCTGTTCGGTCTGCTGTCGCACGACGAGAATGGAATCGGGCTGTTGATCCACACGATTGATTAATTGGCGAAGGCTATCCATGTGGCCAAATTTAGTAAATATTAGGCTAATTATATAAAAATAGGATCTGTGGTGTTGGATAATTTTGCGGTGTTAATCTTCATAAAATCAACATGCAACAAAAAATAATAAAACCGGATAAAAAAATCTTGCCGCATCCATCGGAAGAGACAGACAAAATGTATCGGTATTGGCTGGCTTGTGCCTATACCAGTCCGCTGATGCCCCTATGCGATCTAACGTTTGCTTTTGATGCATGCAACAAGATGCTCAAGCGGTGGTTAAAAAAAAGGAAAGCATTGGCTATGCTATTGCTGTTGGTCGCGCCCGCTATTTGCGCGCAGCAGACAGAAAAAACCGAACCCTTAAGTTTGGAAGAAATGTGGACCGTGGCCGAGAAAAATAACCGGCAGCTCAAACTATCCGACCTTTATCTTCAGCAAAGTAAATTAGAAATATTGGAAGCCAAAGACCGCCTGCTGCCCGAACTATCGGTTGGTGCCGATGTAAAGCTCAATTCCAAATTTCTGATCTATGATAATGGATTGTTCGCTGCGCCACAGGATGTGCCGGTAAAAGGCTACGGCTATGGCGTCGGCTACAACCTGAACGTCAATCTGTACAATGGCGGGAAGGACAAAAGGAACATCGCCCTGAAAAAGGAAGAGACGACACGAAAACAGTATGAAGCAGAGCAGCAAAAGCATCGCGTAAAGTATGATGTCGCTGTCGCTTATTTCGATCTCTACAAGTTTTTGCATTTCCACGATTTTCTTGACGCAGAGATCGAAGCGGAGCAAAAGCAAATGCGGTTAATAGAAAGTCTGCATACCAACGGTACTGTGCTAAAGAGTGATGTGCTGCGAACCTCGGTAAAATTGACCGAGTTGCAACTGAACCTTTCCGATGTGACAAAAAAGATTGAAATCGCCAAACAAAGGCTCAACATACTGATGGGGCGTGCAAACGACGCGGCACTGGCAATTAACTATACAGACAGTGCTGCAGTAGATGGTTTCGAAGATGATCGCTACACCGCGTATGTAGACCTGGCTTTAAACCAATCCCCGGCATACAAAATAGCCCATAGTGACATCAAATCGAGCGAACTGAACGTCAGGCAGATGAAAGCGATGGTATTGCCCCAAGTTTCGTTGTACGCTCACTATAATTACACCTATCCACAGATTTCCTTTTATCCGTATTCAAATGATCTGTGGGGATTTGGTCAGACTGGTATCAAAGTGCAGTACGCTATTGACAACCTGTTCAAGAGTAAACATACAATCGCGCATGCCCAGGTGCTCCGTAATGAGGCGCAGGAAAAAGCGAACCTTCAAAAAGATGAGATCTATCTGCAGGTAAAAGAAGCGTATTTACAGCGGCAGCAGGCTTTGGAGCGGGTCAAAACGGCCGAACAGAATATCCTTAAAACCAGGGAAACCGTCCGTGTGATCAGAAGCAGTTATTTAAATCAGGAATCATTGCTGACCGACCTGATGGAGGCTGAAAATGCGCTATTGGAAGCAAAATTTAACCGCACAACCGCACAGACAAACGTAAAATTAAGCCATATCAGACTATTGGCCATTGTAGGAATTCTTTAATCAACTATCATGAACAAAAATAAAACAGATCAAATTGTGATCCGCCTGACCCAGGGATTGGGCATTGCTTTATTCGTAGGCATCTTGATTTGGGGAGCTGCCTATTTTTTGAAAGGGTATCGCTATGAGCAGACCAACGATGCCCAGGTAGATGCTTATCTCTCACCCATAAACGCCAAAGTGGGCGGATACATCAGCAAAATCCATTACAAAGACAATCAGCTGGTTAAAAAAGGGGACACCCTTGTCGTCATTGAACTGGACGAGTATGGACTGAAAAAAGATGCTGCATTGGCAGAACTGCGGAGTGCACAGGCCAAATTACCCATATTGGCCGCAAACGAAGAAACACAACGCAAAAGTATTGCAGTGATCAAAGCGCAATTGGCGGGAGCGAAAGCCAGATTGCAGCAGCAGCAAAGAGAATTTGGACGCTATAAAAATCTACTGGCAGATGAATCGACAACACAGCAAAAATTTGACAATGTCAGTACCGCGCTATCCATTGCACAATCGGATTACGATCAGGCTAACGCATCGTTGCAGGTAGCCGAATCCAAATTAACTGATTTTAGCGCACAGCAACAGGCGATAGCTGCAGAGATAAAAATGAAGGAAACACTGCTGCAAAGGCAGGAACTGGACATCCGGTATACAGTGATAACGGCACCTTATGACGGGCAGATCGGTAAAAAGACAATTCAGGAGGGGCAACTGATACAGCCCGGGCAAACCTTGGCTTTTTTGGTAAACAAAGCCGAAGAAAAGTGGGTGATGGCCAATTTTAAGGAAACACAGGTCGGTAAATTCACCATCGGGCAAGCGGTAGCGATTGAGGTTGATGCTTTTCCCAATGAGCGCTTCAACGGGACCATCGAGTCGCTGTCGCCAACAACGGGTTCACGCTACTCGCTACTGCCACCGGATAACGCGACCGGCAATTTTGTGAAAATTACGCAACGTATTCCTGTTCGGATTAAATTAACCGATACGGCTGAAAAGTTAGGAAAACTCTCTGCCGGAATGAATGCCAATGTCTATGTTTTAAAAGCGGAATGATGCAAGCACATAAAATACCGATTTTCAGATCCTGGGTGTCGGAATGGGGGGCGCGATCTGTCATATTTGCCATTCTGATGACCTGCTTATTTAGTTTCGCTTTCTACGGCAGTCCCGTTGCCGCAATGGGATTTTACGGCATACAGCCTACCGATGTACAATATGGCATGGTCGTTATCTATGGTTCTACCGTAGCATTCCTGGCACTCGACTTCCGGATAGTCAAATATTTTGCGCCGAGAAAATACTTGCTGATTGCCCTGGCCATGAATGCATTATGTTCCGTGGTCTGTTTTCATCTTAAAGATTGGACGGTATTTGTTATTTGCCAGTTTTTGCAGGGTATCACCTGCGCATTGATGTCGGGGATTGTGTTGCAGCTTATTTTTCCGAGATTGCATGCGGTGCGCGCCCGGGTGATTGCTTACAGTCTTCTTTACGGCTGTATACAGATTGCTGTGCCGTTCTATGCCATCTACAACAGTGTGATACTCTATTTCTTTGATTTTAACTGGCTATTCTACGGGTTTATTGTTCTGCTCCTGATCCTGGCAGGGGCGGTGTTGTTAACCATGAACAGTAAAGCCCGGTTTAGCAAAAAGATTCCGCTCTATCAGGTGGATTGGATCGGCTATCTGTTTTACGTATCATTCATTCTGCTATTGGGATACATCCTGGTTTATGGACGGCAATTGGGATGGTTGGACAGTCCACGCATTTGGATGCTCAGTTTAGGTGATTTGGTTATTCTTTCGCTCTTTATAATCAGAGCATCGAAACTCAAAAGACCCTTGATCAATTTACAGATCTTTAAGGCCAAGAATTTCGTGTTGGGAGTATTCCTACTAATTACATTCTACCTATTCAAAGGAAGCACCGGGCTTGCTTATGGTTACGTGGAGGTGATTTTAGGCAATGATCCATTGAGCACCATTCCGATATGGACAGCTGTCATAGTGGGTACCACGCTGAGTATGTTTGTTACTTCCCGATTTGTCCTGATGGGGTATAATCTGATCCATCTGATTGTTTTTGGCTTTATAATCATGGCGATTTATTATGCCTATATGATCTTATTTGTGTCGGTACAGGGAGAGACGGTCGATTTTCTGCTTCCGCTATTGCTATATGGTGTTGCCACAGGCGTGCTATTTGTTCCGATTGTTTCCTTTACCACATCATCAGCACCGCCGAAAATTGCGATCAATGCCTCGCTTGTTGGGATATTGGCCAGGTTTACAGGTTTTACCCTAAGCCTGGCATTAAACAACGAGCTGCAATTAATTGCAAAATCCGGGGTGCGGGAGAGGGTGCGGGAGGCACTGACAGAAACCAACCCGCAATTGCCGCTAACGATGCTCGATATTCAGAACCAATATCTGCATGCCGGCAGCGATATGTATACCGCAAAAGCAGTATCCACAGGCTATCTTAATCAATTGGTAGGGCATCAAATATTGGTCCGTGCTACCCGCGATTATTACGACTGGATGCTAGCAGGCGTGCTGATCGTCATCGTTATCTTAGTATTCTTACCCCAAATACAGCGTGTTGCGTTGCGGTTAACAAAAGGAAATGTGCCTTACTGAAAATCATTTTTATTGAATATATTTAAATCTTCTTATGGGACAATTTGCAATCAGAATTTAAAATAACCCTAGCAAACCCTTAACAAAATCAATGTGGCTTGGCATTGTACTTTGTTTTTTGTGATAAAGGTCGTTTGCATATAAACGGAAAAAAAATGAAAAAACAGGATTTGATGAACGAATTTATCAAAAATCATCAGGAAGTGGTTCAATATATTGATGGTTTAAACGAGTCAGAATTTGGGTATTCAAAAAGTGGAAAATGGACAGCTGGACAGCAGTTGGAGCATATATTACTCACGATAAAACCATTCCCTAAAATCTTAAATTCCAAAACATTCATTCGTGAAAAATTTGGAAACATCAATCGTCCTACATGGAGTTATCATACTGTGTTAGAAAATTACACGAAAACAAGCCTAAAAGCACCAGCACAATTTGTGCCGCAGAGGGAGTTATCGATAGATAGGAAAGCAGGTATTATAGCGGAAATAGACAGCACATTGAAAGCGATCAATGAAGTGTTTGAAAACTATACAGAAGATGAACTCGACTCCCTTACCTTACCTCATCCGCTACTGGGGCAACTGACCATCAGAGAGATGTTTTACCTGATGTCCTACCATCCGATACATCACCAAAAGCAAATGATGATCGGTCTATAATCAGTCAACAATACGAAGCCCATAGGTCAGTGGTCGGTCATTCATTATAATGCTATTTGTTGTTGATTTAAAGTGTTTTATGTTTGTCATGTCAATCAGAAATACCGGTATAAAAAAAAGGATTGATGACAACACATGGGAACTATTGTACATGGAGCAAACGGAGGCTTTAAGGGTAAAGCCGGCTCAGTAATCGGAAGTAGCTGGAAGAGTATCAACTACATTAAAGGGCTTTATAAAAAAAGATCAAAGCCCGCATCGGAAGCACAGCTGATGCAGCAGGAAAAATTCAAAACGCTGATGCGTTTCCTACTGCCCATCAACTTCTTTTTAAAAATTGGTTTCGGTCTTAAAAACACCGAAAAATTGACGCCGATCAATGCGGCATTTCAATTTAATGTAAACAAAGCCATTACGGGCGTTTATCCAAACTATGCGCTCGACTATGGCAACATCAGCATTGCAGACGGTGGACTGTACGGTGGTGGTACAGTAGCCGTCTCGTACGATTCGGGCGAATTGACCTACAGCTGGTCAACGGGCGGTAGCGACGTTTTCGAAACTTTTGGGGATGATTTAGTCTACGTGCTGGCTTACCATCCCGAAAAGGATGAGTTTATCTCTTCCACCAAGCCAAGTACGCGGGAGACGGGCGTGGTATCCTTTATGGTGCCTGACCACCTCACTACGGGTGCGGTGCACACCTGGCTATTTTTATCCAACCGTTCAAAAACGAAGGTGTCTAAAAGCGTGTATCTGGGCGAGCTACAGCTGATCTAATGTTAATGGGCTGAGTCGATCTGGCTCAGCCTTTTTATCTCTTTTTATTATGGTAAAAAAAGCGCCGACTCCTGCGCAGCTGCGCGTTCGGGAAACATTTAAAATTGCGCGTGCCTTTTTGGCTCCGCTCAATGGATTGATCAAAAAAGGCTTTGCTGAACAGGCCAAGCGCAAAAGGTCGCTTCCATTTGGGCAGGCCATGAGTCACACGTTGCGTATAGCAATCAGGTACGAGGCCGAAAGGCCTGTGGTAGACCCAGCACTGGTTCTTTTGAGCGACGGTTCCATCTCGCCGGCCAATATGCCTATACTAACACGCGAAAAAGATCGCATAATAGTCACACATACAGTCCCTAGTGGTAACTTATATCCATTGGACGACCAGATTATCCTTTGTGCTTATCAGGTTGAAAAGGGCTATGCTTTTATAAACGAAAAGGTCTGGAGACGGTACGATGGGCAGGCCATCTTGCACCTCCCGGAAGGCTTTGAAGCCGACAGTTTTCACGTTTACTTGCTCCTCTGCGACAGAAAAGGTAAAAAGTATGCACGGTCACGTTATTTAGGGTACTCCACGAAATGAAAAAGAAACATATCCTGTTGCTCCAACGTACCTATGGCGCACAGGGAACCAATGGCACCATTACCTATCAGGGCGAAGTAATCTGCCATACCATTGAGCTGCCCGACAGAAACAATATTCCGCGAATCAGCTGCATCCCCATAGGCCAGTACAAACTCGAAAAGCGGCGCTACCCCAAGCATGGGGAACAGATTGGTATTCCAATAGTGCTCGGCCGGGAGGCCATTCTGATCCATGCAGCCAACAATGCATCGAAAGAATTGCAGGGCTGCATTGCGCCAGTGACGACTTTAACCGGTGAGGGCCGAGGGGATTACAGCGGTAAAGCTTTAGCAAAGCTTAAAGCCTTGGTGTATAGCCTTTGGGATATGGGGGATGAAGTGTATTTGAATATTCGGTAGCAATTTGGAGGACATGAATTTGCGCTGCATTCCTTTGTGCCATCTTCTTAGCAGTATGACGGCACAAATCAAACTCGCTGTGCTCGGACAGTGATTTATGCTATCGTCATATTGCGTCAGCGATAGGCAGTCAGAATGCTATATTTTCTATTCCTATACCTGATGATTTATCGAATTGTCCTCCTGTACTGCTCGCAGAAAGAAGGGAATGATTTTAAAAAGCTGTAAGTATGAAAAAAATCTTAAACAAAATAGGACAGGTGCTGCAGGTGGTTCTTGCGGCGCCTGTTAAATGGCCCGGAAAGGCTGGTAATATATTAAAATATATTGCGTTAGGTCTGGGTATTGTGAAGACCGTCATGGAGGAGGATAAGGATGCGGATGATGGACGGAATAAATGGAGCGGCACATTTCAGGATGTGCCAAGGCCTCCGGCTGACGAAGCCAAACAGGCCATGTTACCCAAAGAAAGGAGTGGAGCGGATGAGGTGGAATGATATGCGCATCTCAGCGCTCGGAGGTACACTGTGTTCCATCTGGGCCAGTATTTCACTGGGCGATGTGCTGCAGACGGCATTGACGGCTGCGGTGGGTACACTGGTTAGTTTTGTGACGAGCCGATTGATCGGCCGATGGACTGACAGGCAGCGAAAATAAAAAGCTCTATCTTGGAAGACTAAAGCGCATTCGAAAGGTGCGCTTTAGCTAAATGCGACAAAAGTAATTGTATAAAGTGTTGTATGCTTTGTTGTTAATATATTCTTTACCTGTCCTTAATACTGTAGTTGTATTAAAGCATGATCTTTACAGCCAACGAAGAATTATTGATCTACAGAGTATGCTTGTGAAAACGATAGACGCCGTGCTATTGGCACGCCTGGTAAATGCAGATTACAGTGCTTTTGATGAAATTTATGAACATCATTGGAGTCACCTGCTTCAAATTGCTATCAAGAAGGTCGGCGACCTGGACGTTGCCATGGATCTCGTTCAGGATCTCTTTGTAGACCTCTGGCAAAGACGACACACAATCAATATCCACAGTGGACTGCGGGCTTACCTCATTTCTGCCTTGTACCACAAACTATTTCAGCATTTCAGGAAAAAGGGGTTGTATGAAAAACATATCGAGCAATATAGTATCCTGTTGCAAGATGGTTTACATGACCTATTCCCCATAGATCGTTATGAGGAAAACTATACGGATGTGCTCGTGGCGATCGAACAGTCGGTCGTTGAAATGCCCGACCGTATGCGCGTTGTTTTTAATTTGAAATACCAACGTAGTCTCAGTAATCATGAAATTGCGGAACAACTTGGCATATCGCTTCAAACTGTAAAAAACCAATTAAGTAAAGCGTTGAATCTTGTGCGCCAGCACATGCAGCAGCAACAGCTAAATCCCAGTGTATTTCTGTCCTTATCTTTTTTTCTGTTCTTTTAGCTTATGTCCTATCGCTGCCGCCATCATTTTTTCTTAAACTAAACTTTATACAAACTTAACCTATCTGGGATGGTACGATCATCCCATTACTGCAACTATAAGGTGTATGCAGGATAAAAAAAGAGAACTGGAAAAATTGATCGAAAGGTATTCAACAGCAAAGCTGACGGATGCAGAACGTGCACATTTGACACGATGGCTGCGGGAGCTTGATGTAAATGAAAGTTATCGCTTCGATAATGAAGGGGACCGCTTCGATATTGAAGGAGTTCAAACGCGGATGAAAGAAAAGATAGACCTCCGTTTGCTAGCCACCGAAACACCTACTAAAATCGCATATCCACCTTGGCTGTTATGGGGTAAGGTTGCCGCAGTTGTTCTTTTTTGTTTTTCATTTGGATGGTATCTACTCGACCGGAATAGTAGCGGGGATGCCCAAAATAGGCAGTTCGTCAAAGTCGAAAAAATGGTCGATAAGTCCAAAATGATAACCTATGCAGCTGTACAGGATAGCACGATTGTATTGGAAGATGGCAGTAAAGTCCGTCTTTTGGCAAATTCTTCAATCTCCTTGATGCAACCCTTTCCAGCAAAGCAGCGCGCGATTCAATTACAAGGAAAGGCTTTTTTTGAGGTGTCACACGACAAATCGCGCCCATTTACAGTTCTATCGGGCAATATCCTGACAACGGCTTTAGGAACTTCTTTTTGGGTTGTGCAGGAGGCCAAAAACAGGAAGCCTAGTGTGCGCCTGATCACAGGAAGAGTTTCCATTAAGGAGCGTGGCGAAAATGGGGAAGAGAAGCTTCTTGCCTATTTGAATCCAGGGCAAATTTGGGCGGAAAAAGTTGTACAACCCAAAAAAGAACCTGTTTTGAAACCGGAAAAACCAGTAGAAGAGATCGTACCAACGATATTGGAATTTCACCACAAGCCTTTGGCGGAAGTGCTTCCTGCCTTGGCGTCTTTCTACCGTACAACGATTCTCTTTTCTCCGGACGATGTGTCAGGACTATCATTCTATGGTACATATACAACAGAAAATGAGGTCGCGCAGATTCTGCAAACGATCTGTATCGCAAATGAGCTCGAACTCAAGTTTAATACCGAAACAAATACCTATACGATCTTAAAAAACAGTCAATAAAAATCCAAAAAAAAAACATTATTGAGCCTCTCTTTTTAGGGAGGCCTGGGAAAACTATGCTCAATTATTAATGAAAACTATGCAACAATTTTCAACAGGTAAAAGGCCAGCCAAGGGGGCTTTATTACTGCTACTAGCAATTGCTTTTGGCCAAAAGGGTTTTGCCCAACAAAGCGGGGAACTTGTTGTCATGGTGCAGGATGCGAAGTCAAAAGGTTTGGCCAATGCAACGGTGACCATAAAAAACAAGAATAGCAACCTGAAACGATCCGGTCAGGCTGATCAGCAGGGGAAAGCCGTGTTCAATAATTTGCCGGTGGATAGCAACTATTGTATTTTGGTGACTTATACAGGACTACTGCCAAAAGAGGAGTGCCAGTATATTGTTACCTCCGGTAAAAGATCGAGCGTGGTCTTTCAACTCACAGACGCAGCTTCAAATCAAATGGACGAGGTGGTCGTTGTCGGGTATGGTACTCAGAAAAAGACCAACCTCTCGGGTGCTGTAGATCAGATTAGTGGCGATGTGCTCGAAAGCCGCCCTATTTCCAATGCTGCGCAAGGGCTTCAGGGGATTTCACCCAACTTGAATATACAGTTCAACTCCGGAGCACCAGGAGCGGAACCTAAAATCAATATCCGTGGAATTACATCGATCAATGGAGGCGATCCATTAATTTTAGTAGATAATGTTCCTATTTCGGCGGCCGAATTAATCCGGATTGCGCCACAGGATATTGAATCATTTACGGTGATCAAAGATGCGTCGGCTGCGGCGATCTACGGGGCCCGTGCCTCCTTTGGGGTTCTGATCATCACGACAAAAACAGGGAAAGGCGATGTGAAAGTGAACTATTCAAATAACTTTACATGGAATACCCCGACAGTAATGCCCGATAAAATAACGGATCCTTATGTGTTTTCGAGACTATTGGAAACTTCAACCGATAATACACCCTGGGATAATGTCAACTATTCGGACCAGTTTTACCAATATGCAAAAGAGCGATCTGACAACCCTTCCATTGCCGGTGTGCGTATCAACCCCTCAGATTCCAAGCTCTGGGAATATATGGGTAATAGGGATTGGACACGCTATTTCTTGTCCGACTGGAATGCAACAAATACACACGACTTGTCAATCTCGGGTTCAAATGAAAAAGTACAATACTATATCAGTGGAAGCTACAACCGACAAAATTCGCCTGTTAAGCTAGCAGAGGATTATTTTGACCGCTATAACCTGCGTTCCAAAGTAAACTATAGGCTTTCTGATTTTATTTCATTTGGTAACAATACAGTGATCGGAAGTATACGTAGGCTTGCGCCTTCTCAGATAAGTTTGCCCGATATCTATAATATTTTTCCAACTTCTTTTGATAAGAACCCGGATGGAACATGGGCCAATTCTTCGGCAGGTATTATTGCCGCACAAATGGTGGATGGCGGTAAAAGTGATCGTAAACGTCTGGATGTACAATCTACCTTTAATACTGAGCTTCGCTTTTTTGGCAATAAATTTAAAGTCAATGCCGACTACACTTTTCAGCGTAATTCGTTAAACCGCAATTGGTACACCAAGCAGTACGCAATCGGTTATGGTCCGGACGATGTCCGTAAAGAGGGGACAACAGGGGCTTATCGTGAAGCGGGTTTTTCCTATTATAATGTTTATAATATCTATGGTACATACTTGCAATCTTTTAATAAACATCAGGTCAATGCGGTACTGGGTTTTAACCAGGAGGATTATCGGTATGAAGTGATCACTGCTGAGCGTGCCGGACTTATTTCAGAATCCTTTCCAACCATTCAGTTTGCAACAGGAACAATGAAAATGGGTGAAGCTATTGATACGTATGCCTTACGTGGTGCATTTTATCGGTTGAACTACACGTATGACGACAAATATATTGTCGAATTGAATGGTCGTTATGACGGTTCTTCCCGCTTCCCGAAAAGCAATCGTTTTGGTTTTTTCCCTTCAGGTTCTGCAGCTTGGCGCATTGATCGTGAAAACTTTATGTCCGCTGTATCAGGGCTTGATTTGTTAAAAATCAGAGCCTCGTACGGTCAGTTGGGCAACCAGTCTGTCTCGAACTATGGCTACCTCCCTTCGATGGAAAAAAAGGATACGGATTACTTGTTTGGCAGTGAACGCGGTATCTATATACAGGTTCCTTCGTTGGTGTCGCCAAATTATACCTGGGAGAAGGTCAATACCGCCAATGTCGGTCTGGATGTCGCCGTTTTGAAAAATAAGCTTTCGGCTAGTTTTGACTATTATTCCAGACGTACCTTAGGTATGCTAACACTAGGCAAAGACCTGCCTAACATTTTGGGGGCAAGTGAGCCTCGCGAGAATGCAGCGGATCTAAACCAACGGCTGGGAATTGACTGTCAATTTTCAGGATCGCTTTGAATTGGCCAATGCGCCCTTGCGCTTCAATGCTAAGCTGTTGCTGTCGGATTCACAGTCCAAAATTACACGTTTTGATAACCCTAATAAAAGTATTCTCCAGTATTATGAGGGCATGCAAATGGGGGAGATCTGGGGGCTTGAAAGCAACGGGCTTTTTAAAGATGAGGCGCAGATTGCCAAGTTGGACCAGACTTCGATTATTCCTTGGGGAGCCTTGTCTATCGTACCAGGATGGCCTACTTATGTGGATCAGGATGGTAACGGTAAGATTGAAAAGGGATATACTCTTGGCGATACCAAAGACCTCAAGATCATTGGTAACTCCACGCCGCGTTACCAATTTGGTGTTGATCTTTCTGCCGACTGGAAGGGTTTTGACCTGCGGGCATTTTTCCAGGGAATTGGCAAACGCGATTACTATCCGCTGGATTACCTATATTGGGGGACATACCAACAGCCTTATGGTAACTTTTATGGGCACTTGCTTGATTTCTACCGTCCGGGAAGTGATTCGGATATCGACCGTGCGAAACATTCGCAAGCCTATTTGAATTTGGGACTGGCCGATCAAAATCTCAATGCGGCTTACCCGATCTTACAATCCTGGCTTGCCGACCGTAACTTGGGTACCCGGATTGACCAGGCCCAAGGATTGGCCATTCCACAGACCAATTATTTGCTGAATGCGGCCTATCTACGTCTGAAAAACCTGACGATAGGGTATACCTTACCCAAATCTATTACTTCACGCGCCAAGATCAGTAACCTACGCGTTTATCTAAGTGGTGAAAATATCATCGAATGGTCTGCTGTGAAGCGCTATTTTGATCCGGAGACACTGAACGAAAATACGTATACTAATCCAACTGCAGGTTCGGATCGTGTAGGTAATGGGCTTACTTATCCCTTCCAGCGAAGTTTTTCTGCAGGTATTCAAGTCACCTTTTAATTGCTTATCATGATAAATAAATATATAAAATTAGCCGTTGTATGTTCAGGTCTTTCTGTGCTTGGAAGCTGTAACGACAACTACTTGGATCGTGTTCCAGAGACTGCGATCAATAACGAAAATTTCTTCAATACAGCGACCGACCTGGAGTTGTATATCAACGGTTTGTATAATTTTTCAGCATTGGGTATTTACCAGGCCGATGCGACGACCGACAATGCGAGTACGACAGGTAATACGGAGATCAAAACCCTCATGGGGGGTAACGCCTCTGCAGCGACAATCTCGGGTGGTTGGGACTGGGAACAGCTCCGCAAAATAAATTTCTTTCTACAGCATATGGGCAAGGCGAAGATCAGTGACAGTGAGAAAGCGCATTATGAAGGGCTTGGCCGTTATTTCCGGGCCCGCTTCTATGCCGAGAAAGTACAGCGCTTCTCAGATGTGCCCTGGGTGGATAAAGCACTGGAGGTTGGAGATACGGATTATCTTTTTGCCAAGCGCGACCCACGAGCAACGGTGGTGCAGAAAATCATGGAAGATTTTGAGTTTGCCGCACAAAACGTACAGCCCCGGATCAAATTGGGGACGGTCAACAAGTGGGTGGTGCTGCAGGAATATGGCCGCTTTGCCCTGTATGAAGGAACGTACCGGAAATACCACAACGAACTGGAATTGAAAACCACGGCGACTGAATTTTTGAACAAAGCACAGGCGTTGAGTGATCAGCAGATGCGCGAGGGCGGTTTCAGTATATACAATACCGGTAAGCCCAATCAGGACTACGGCACTTTATTTTTTAGTGAAAATCTTGAAAACAACAAAGAGATCGTACTTGGACGCTTTTATGCCAACAATGTACTCAATGCGGATTCATGGCCGGGTATGTTTGGTAATTATGAGTACTATCCTTTGCGTGATCTTGTGCAGGCCTACCTGATGAAAGATGGTACATTTTACACGGCGCAGCCCGGATATGAGAAAAATTCTTTTGTCAAAGAGTTCGAAAACCGCGATCCACGCCTGGCACAAACGTATGCTTATCCGGGATGGCAATTGATCTATTCGCATACCTATGCGCAGGGGGCGGGACTGTATGTGCAGCAGCTGGCCAAAAACTTCTCGGGCTACCACCAGATCAAGGGATTTCAAAATACGCTTAGTTTGGAAGCACGCAACAACTTGGACATTCCGCTATATCGCTATGCCGAAGTCTTATTGAATTTTGCTGAAGCAAAGGCTGAGCTGTGACAGCTGACGCAATCTGATCTTGATCGTAGTATTAATTTGTTGCGTAGACGTGCGGGTATGCCGGATATGGTTGTAGGCGTAGGTATCGATCCCGTTATGGCGGCGCGTTACTCCAATGTCGAAAGTAATCAGCGTAATCTAGTGTTAGAGATCCGGAGAGAGCGTCGAGTCGAACTTGCGTTCGAGGGTTTCCGTTTTACCGATCTGATGCGCTGGAATGTAGGCGAATTGTTGAAGAACAAGCGTGAGGGCATTTACTTCTCCGGATTGGGGCAGCATGACATGACGGGAGATGGTGTTCCGGATATCGTATTGCTGGCTTCCTCATCATCCATTCCGGCAGTGAAGGAGAAAAACAGCCTAGGTCGCGAATTGCAGTATTATCGCGTAGGACGCTTTGGGCAGGATGTGGGGGTATTTCTTTCGGATGGAAATAGTGGTACCGTCGAAACAATCGAAAATACAGGAATTTTTGAATCGCCAAAATTCTACTATCGTCCCATACCACAAGGGGAAGTACTTTTAAATAATAATCTTAAACAAATATTTGGATGGTAATGAATCATTTAACAACAGCTATTTTATCTTTTCTTTTTATTGTGTTTGCTAGACTGGAGACAGTGTGTGCACAGGAATTTAAGTTTGCGTTTCTAACCGACATGCACGTTTATTGTGATTCGACCCTTGGTCAGGTGGAGCATAGGTTAAAATCACTTCCGCCAGCGGTGGAGTTGCTGCTCAGTGGTGGCGACAATGTCGATATTGACAATTTAAAAGCGGCTGATCTCCCGGCTGGCGAAAAGCGCCTTAAGTCATTGAAAGGGCTTTTTGACCGCGCAAAAAAGCCGTACCGAATGGCTATCGGCAACCACGACCGCTTGCCGCGCGATATGCGTAACGGCAGCAACGATTTTGAACTCTTCGAAAAGACTTTTGGCCAGACTTATTTTAGCTTTGACCATAAGGGATGGAGGTTTATTGTCCTCAATAGTGTGGAAACCAGAGATAACCACTATGTTATTGGTGACAAGCAGCTGGAATGGCTGCAGAATCTTGTGAAAACCACAGCCAAAGACCAACCTTTGGTAATTATTTCGCATATCCCATTTTTATCGATTTATTATCCAGTGCTGGAGGGGCGTTATACGGCTGCGGATACTTTTTTAAACCAAAAACAGGTGTTCGACCTTTTCAAAGAGCATAACCTAAAGTTAGTGCTGCAGGGGCATATGCATTTGTATGAAGAGATTAAAGTGAAAGGTGTTCAGTTTATTACTGCAGGGGCCGTGTCGGGAAATTGGTGGCAGGGTGCTTTTGAGGATACAGCACCGGGACATCTCGAAGTACATGTTAAAGGAAGAGATTTTAGCTGGAAGTATGTCAAGTAAGATTGCTGCACGGTCGCAATTACTTAATGAGTAGACTTATAACCATAGTACACTGGTTAGTTTTGTGACGACCGATTGATCGGGCGAGGGACTGACAGGCAGCGAAAATGAAAAGCTCTATTTTAGAAGACTAAAGCGCGTTCGAAAGGTGCGCTTTAGTTACAAATAGCAAACCTGCATAAACGTGTTTATGCTTCGAAAAGTGTGTTTGAACGATGTGTAGTGGATAATTAATGGAAATAGAAAATTGTTATACTTTTTATTTAATTAATTAAATATTTTGTATATTCGCGTTTTATAACCACATAATTTATCTTTTTAACTCGTTTACAATGTTCAAATATTTAAGTTTACTTGCTTTTTTCCTTCTGCTCATGGCCAGCTGTTCCGATAAATACAATGAATTGGATACGGACGAAGAAATTCCCAAAGAATCGTTAACAATGATGCCACTGCGCCTCGAAACGGATGTTAAAACAGCCAATATATTTAATATGGTGGTCTTTAACATGAAAGACAGCACCATTGATGAGCTAAAAGAATGGATTGCCCTTCCAATTAAGTATAGTGAACTTGATTCCCTTTTCTGGGAAGTAGAGGGTACTCCCAATCGAGTCAATCTTTTAGCGAAGGGCACAGGTTCGCTTTCTTTGAAATCAGCATGGGGACACTACTTTTATTTGCCCGGTACCTATAAAACTTATCTGTCAGGTTATAAAGACAACAAGAGGGTTGTAAGGGATTCTACTTATATCAAGATAAATGCGAATGCAGATTTTTTGAATGTTGACTGGAACAGAATAGACAATATCAATCAAAATACAGGCTATACAACAAATGGTACTCTAGGATATCAATTTCGCATTCTGAATAGAAAATCAGGAAATACGGTTTATTCAGGACTGAGGGTTGCTTTTGATTCGATTGATTATAGACAAAACATAATTAATCTGGGAAAGAAAGAAAGGGATGCGTTGTCTGCATATATGACAAAATTATATGGAAATGCCAATTTTGAAGGCGATAAAGAGCTGTTGAGTGAACAGTTTAAGCAACTTTTTAAGGCCGATGTGGCAAAAGATGAGGTGCTCAAAATCTGGAAAACCCCCAAGTCAAATATTGCATTATTGCACCTTAAAAACGATGAAGATGAGGCTTTTAGCTATTGGGTGCATGCCGAGCCCGCAGAACAGAAATAGCAATTTGAACGCGGGTAGATTATACAGGTTGTTTAAAAGCATGATTCCTTCATCGTTAGCTAAAAAGTCGAGATAGCCGGCAGCTCAAACGGTAACTTTTAGGCAATCCGTATTGCAGCGGAATATCCTTTTTCACTGTTATTTCACTCATCTCTCAAACTCACAACCGGATTGATAAGGGCTGCTTTGATCGCGTGATAACTCATGGTGAGCAATGCTATGATGAGCGCGCCCAATCCTGCAGCAACAAAGATATCCCAAGTGATAGCAATGCGATACGTGTATTCGCTGAGGAGGTGATCGGCAATATAATAGGCGATCGGAAACGCAACCAAGCAGGATAGAACGACCAGCAGTACAAAATCCTGCGACAGCATCCGCATGATCTTAAAAATTGAGGCCCCCAGTACTTTATGGATGCCGATCTCTTTCGTTCTGTTCTCTGCCATATAGGCGGTAAGTCCAAATAAACCGAGACAGGAAATAAAAATGGTCAACAGTGCGAAAAGGCTCGAAAGTGTGGCCAACTGTTGAAAGTCTTTGAATTTTTCTGCATAATTACGGTCTACAAAAGAGTATTCAAAGGGATAGTCGGGATTATAAGCTTTAAAGATCTTCTCCATAGCCGTAAGTGCTTCGGAAGTGCTTACATGATCGTGTAGGCGTATGTTGGTGACCTGAGTGCCTGAGAAAGCGCCCTGAATGACGAGTGGAGAAATGGCGCTGAAAGGCGATTCTTGAATAAAATCTTTCACGACGCCTACAATATGCCATTTTCTGCCATCAACAACCGTTTTGCCGATCGGATCGTCGAAATTAAATACTTTAGCCGCCGATTCGTTAATAATCATTGCCCCAGAGTCCGTTGGAAATTGAGTTAGGTCAAAATCCCTCCCTGCAACGAGTTCGAGCTCGGCGGTCTTGACCAAATTTTCATCAGCTCCCATTCGGGCAAAAATAGTGTTGTTGTCTTTTGGCTTACCATCCCATTCCATGTAGTTGAAACTCATTGTTCTCGTCAGTGGTGCGGATGTCCTTGAAACCTGCTTGGCAATACCGGACGACAGCAATTCATTTTTTATCAGTAAGCTATTTTTGCGGATGTCTCCCTGATCGACGATACTCACCAACCTATCTTTGTTATATCCGGTTTCCCTATTTTGAGCGTGTTTGATTTGGCGCTGAATAGATAACGTTGTGACGATCAGTATGATTGCAATACAGAATTGCGAAACAACTAGGACTTTACGCGGGTTGAATGTCTGTTGAATATGGAGGTATTTACCTTTGAGTACTTTTGTTGGGAGGAAAGAAGACAAATAAAATGCGGGATAGCTTCCTGAAAGAATTCCGGAAACGAAAATAAAACCTGCAAAAACGGCCCAGAAAAGAAGATCGTCAAACGGAATAACAAGTTCTCTCGAAACCAATTCATTAAAATAGGGAAGTGTGATTAGCGTGATCAATAACGATAATAAGCCCGAAATAAAGGAAATCACCATTGATTCGGTAAGGAACTGTCCGATCAGCAGTTTTTTACTTGCCCCCACAACTTTTCGGACACCCACTTCCTTCGCCCTTTTTTCACTCTGCGCCGTGCTCAGATTCATGAAATTAATGCTGGCAATAAGAAGGATCAAACAGGCAATAGCAATGAAAGAGCGAACCATGATAATGCGTGGTGAAGTCGGCTTTCCTTGCGCTGTAAATTTGCTATACAACCACTGGTCACCAACGGATTGAATAAAATTGGCAACTTTGGTGTCTGTGTGCTTTCTTAAATAATATTGGATATTCTTTTGGAATTGATCGATATTGACGTTTTGATGTAACTTGATGTACGTCTGTATGGAATTATTACCCCAATAATCATCCGAATAGCCTATTTTTTCCATTAATGTCCAAGGCACCAGATAGGTGCTTCCTTTCATAAACGAATGATCTGGAATGTCTTCGATAATTGCAGACACCGTTGACACTTGGGTGCTGTCCAATCGGATCGTTTGATTGATAGGGTTTGAATGCCCAAATAATCTATCCGCCAAAGATTTTGTCAAGACAATCTGATTGGGGTTTTTTAATGCCTCCTGTGGATTGCCCGCAATCACTTTATAATCAAATAGGTTTAGGAAGGTACTATCTACGAAGACACCGGGTTCTTTTGCAAGCTTTATATCCTGACGGGTTAACAGAAATCCGGTACCCTTATCCACGCGTGTAATGGTCTGTATTTCTGGAAAGTCAGTTTTTAAAGCCCGAGCCATTGGTTTTGGGGTATAAAAATGCTCCACACTTTCACCTGCCCACACGTCTTTCATGCCTACTGCATAGATCCGATCGTTATCGGCATAAAATCGGTCAAAGTTAAATTCGCTCCGCACCCATAACATGATCAAAATGGCGGCGGTCATTCCAGAAGCTAGCCCAATACTATTAATTGCGGTAAAACCACTATTCTTTGAAAGGTGGCGAAAAGCTATTTTAAAATAATTCAAAAGCATAATAAAACGTTGTGCAGTTATGCCGTCCAATTTATTTGCCAATAATGTAAAACGCTCTAAATCAACTGTTAAATTTCTTCCTGAATCAGCTTCTTGTTCGGACGCGAACGGTATTTGTTCGAAAACGGACAGTTCGATTACCAATCTCATCACTCATACGCACCACGAAGGGTTAAGTTAACCCCCATGGTATAATAAAGCCGCTTGAGATTTCCCAAACGGCTCTGTGTCACCTTAAGATGACTGATATAATGAAACAAACAACAGCGAATTATTGCTCTGGATAAAGTGTAAACTGAAACAGATGGCTTGGTTCGAGGTACTTCTGCGCAAGTGCCTGCACCTTTGCGGGGGTAATCGACTTTATCTGCTCGCTTTCATTAAAAATACGTGCCGCATCCAGCTGATCAACGGCACTGCTCAATAGGTATGACAGCCAAAATCCATTGTACTGCACCTGTTGACTGCTACTCAGCAGTTTTTCGGCAATGTATTTATCAATATCTTCCTGCGATGGCCCGTTTCTACGGATCAGTTCAATCTCTTCGAGAGCCGCAGCCACAAGTTTATCCACTTGTCCGGGGGCCGTGGTGAAAGATATATTCATGCCAAACCGCTTTCTTGGATTCTTCGCCAGGGAAGGAGATACGCTGATGGAATAAATACCGCCTTCTTTCTCCCGTAGTCGTTCGGTCAGTTTGATGGTTAGGCTGCTTGACAGGGCGTCCATCAACAGATTGTTGTATTCGCTATAATCGTCGTAAGTACCCAGATAGGCCATTGCCACCGTGGACTTCTCTTCTTTTCCCTTATGTATCGAGCGTTGGATACCCACTTTTGGCGGATAAGCGCCGTTGTCTACAAAGGACTCTTTGCGGTGGATGTTGGGCAAGGTGGCTAAATATTGCTTGATATAGGGATCTATAAAAGCACGGTCAAAATTGCCGACGATTACAAAGGTGAAATCTGACGCATCCGCAAATCGGTCTTTATAGATTGCAAAAGAGCGGTCCAAATCAATCTCCTCGATTTTTTTTATGGTAGGTGCCGTCTTACGTGGATCGTTGTTGTACAAAACTGCGGCAATAGAGTCGCTAAAGAAGGTGCTTGCCTGCTGCTGCCTGTTTTTAAGAGACAACTTTGTTTTCTCAAGATTGGTCTTATTGATTTCCCGATCTAAACGCGGTACGGTGAAATAACCGTATACGAGCTCAAATGCGGTCTGTAGATCTTCACGGTTAGCTTGTGCTTTAATGCCTTCGCCAATTTCATTGATAAAGGGGCTGGCCGTGGCATGCTTGCCGTTGAGGTAACGCGAGAGCTGAAGTGAATTAAAAGGACCTAGTCCGCTGTTGGTCACAATAGCGACAGCGTTGGTTGCAGACTGAAAATCCTTAAGTGCATACTGAGAATATCCGCCAGGACTATAAGAGGTCAATAGGATCTCATCGTTTTTTAAAGTGGTAGGCTTGAGGATAACCTTGGCGCCATTGCTGAGCAAAAGGGTCTGCGTACCGACTTTCTGATCATCCTGTACGCTGACGATATGTCCGGGCTGTGGTAAAGTGGGTAACAGCTGTTCTGCAAGTTGTTCTTCTTGATAGGTACTTACCGCTTGTTTTGATGCGTTGATGATCCAGTCATTCAATGTAGATTCGTTGGGCACTACCTTAACATCATCATTATAAACCAACACCATGTCGCGATTCTGATGACCTTCGAATTCTTTACCATACTGCAGAATATCGCTCATACGGATTTCCTCCAGTGCATTGAGCAGGATAGGCTGCAGAAATTGGAAAGATGGAGCGGGATCTCCTTTGAGGTAGTAGGCCAGAATCTGATCCATAAAGGATTTGGAGTCTGTCTTGTCGTACTCTTTGAGGCTCTGTATCAGCATGCTGCGGTAGTCGGACTTCAAACGATCGAGTTCATCGTTGCTAAAACCGTGTTTGGCAATCTGGGCCAGTGTATAATATACGGCGTTGATACTGGATTGCAGACTATCGGGCTTCGGTGTAATCTGGATGCCGTTGGTTTCGATATTGCCCACAAGTGCACTGTTGCTCAGCGATGCTGCCAGATAGGGGGTCGTCGATTTCCGCGTTTGTTCGGCAAGACGCATATTACAGAGCTGAATAAAGAAATCTTTAGCCAATGCGTTTTTGTAGTCGCTTAACTGCCTCGTTTTCCGTGCTTCTTGTTTATATAAAATCTGCAGGGAGCTTTGTGTGACTTCGGGATCGGTAAAGGCTAAAAATTGGTTCTTGCCGGTTAGCGCAATTGGATAGCTTTTGGATCGCGGGGCGTTCTTTGGATTTTTTAATCCGGAAAATTGAGCGACAATCTCTTTTTCGATGGCATTGACGTCGATATCGCCCACCACGATTAGCGCCTGTAGTTCGGGACGGTACCATTCTTTATGAAACTGCCGGATCTCTTGGTGCTTGAAGTTGTTGAGCACTTCATCGGTTCCGATTGGCATCCGGAATGCATAACGCGATTGATTGGTCAATATAGGAAATGTTTTTTCCTGTAGGCGGTGCGAAAGACCACCGCGCTGCCGTTTCTCCTCAAGAATGACACCGCGCTCCTGATCAATTTCGTCATCTTCAAGTAAAGCACCACTTGCCCAGTCGCGCATGATCAGGATGCCCTGGCGCAAAAGTACCGGATCTGTGGTCGGTAAAGGCAATTGATATACGGTCTCTTCGAAGCCTGTATAAGCATTGAGGTCAGCACCAAAGCGTATTCCTGATTTTTGTAAGTAGTCTACAAGGGCATTCTTCGGAAAATGAGTTGTCCCATTAAAGTTCATATGTTCCAAAAAGTGGGCTAACCCTTGCTGCTTGTCGGTTTCCTGTAGCGAGCCGACCTTGTTGGCCAGGTAAAATAGCACGCGTTCTTTGGGTTCGTTGTTCCGCAGAATAAAATATTGAAATCCGTTGGCCAGTTTTCCCACCTTAATAGCGGGGTCGAGGGGGATAGGCTGATGGAGACTGATGGAATTTACTGGCTTTGCCTTTTGGGCAGCGCTCATTATTGGTGCCGCTGTCCCAATGGATAGGGCTAGAAGTGTGAAAAATAGGGTGGTGTTTCGCATGTTTAACTATTTGCTGTTGTGTTCTAATAATTCAAGTACTTTTTCTTTTTGGATCAGTACCATACCATGTTTGTCACTGCTGATTCCTTGCGCTGAGCGATAAGAGTAATAAGGCACTTGGCCGCGCATTTCGGTAGGCATATAGATAAACTGAACGGAAAGATCTTCTTGCTGCAGCTGCTGGCCTACTTCAACAATGTGGGTAGAGATCAGATACTGACAATTGTGGTGTTGCTGGAATGCGCGTGTGACGGTAAGGGTGGCTTCAAAGGCATCCTTGACATTGGTACCTTTGAAGAGTTCATCAAAAATAACCACCATATTTTTACCTTGGTTGACATACTCGGCCACCTTTTTGACGCGGAGCACTTCTGCGTAATAGTGACTGTGGCCCATATCGATGTCGTCCGACACGTTTATGGAGCTATATAAGCCATCTTTTACAGAAAATACCATGCGGTTGGCGGGTACCGGAAGGCCTATATGGGCAAGATAGATGGCGATGCCAAAGCTTTTCATGTAGGTGGATTTTCCAGCCATATTTGCCCCGGTCAGAAAAAGAAGATTCCGCTCTCCATCAAACGTGAGGTCATTGCCCACGGCGTTGGGAATAGTAGGATGGTAAACATTTTCAAGCAGAATATGTTGTTGTTCTGCTGCAACAACTTCTGCCCTGACAAAACCTCTGTCGTTGGCCACAGACGCAATAGATTGGTAAAGATCGATGTGATAGATGGCTGAAAGGCTCTGCTGAATCTCTTTAGACCACTTGTGCCGCAATTGATAATCGCAGCTTGCCGCTAGACCAAGCGGGATGCTGTCGGCATAAGATTCGATTTTATGCTGGAGTTGCGCGAGTTGGGTGTATTCCTCCCGCAGCCAAGCTTGATCAAAGATGCTTCCCCGAAGCAGGTCTGTTTTGTCTTGCTGTTGAAGTTCGGATAGGTAACTGGCTAAATGCAGCATGATCCGAAGGGTAGCCCGAATGCCGGATTCCAGGTATTTCTTTTCTTCTTTTAAACCCAGCGCGGCCAGCAGTTTGCGGCGTCCCGCATGGGCAAGGGCCAGGGCAAAGTGCTGATCGGAATAACTATTGGTAAAATTTTGCACAATATCGAGATCATCGGGGTTGATCTGGAATGTCTGCTGCGAACTTCTGAAAAATGAAATGAGCGCTGCCTGTCTATCAATGGCCGCAGGGTCGGTAAAAGGCTGCAGGAAAAGTTTTTCGAGCAGCAACTCGCCGCCAAAAGTCTCGGTCTTGTTATAAAGTGAAAAGATGGAATCGCGGTTATATTTTCCGGAAATATTGAGATCCTGAAGTGTTTGTTTATCAATAATGAAACTCATGCGCCCTTTTGTTTTTGAGAAGTTAATAAATCAATGATGCCTTCGTTTTCGATGATGATCATGCCATGCCTATCTGCCGAAATTCCCTGTTGCAGCGCGTAGCTGTAATGCGGTTTGCCTTGTACCATGTTTGTGGGTAGAAAAACAAATTTGATATCGGGATACGATTGCATCAGCTGCTCTCCGGCTTCGAGAATATGGGTGGATAGCACAAACTGACATCTGGGGTGATGGTATAGCCTTGAGACCACTTCAACGGTGCCCTCGAAAGCATCCTTAACATTGGTGCCCCGAAACATCTCATCGAAAATGACGAAGAGCCTGCGACCTTCGGCAAGCTGCTGCGCGACCTTTTTAATCCGTAAGACTTCGGCAAAAAAATGGCTATAGCCCATTGCAATATTGTCGGGCAGATTGATCGAGGTAAAAATCCCGTCCCGGGGACTGAATAATAAACGTTTTGCGGGCACCGGGAAGCCTACATGTGCCAAGTAAAGTGCAATACCCAAAGACTTCATAAAGGTCGACTTACCTGCCATATTGGCTCCCGTCAGGAAGGTGATATTGTTTAAACGATCCATGTAGTGGTCGTTGCCTTTGGCATTCCTGACCAGTGGATGAAAAACACCTTCGTAGATGAGGCGTTGATCCATACTGCTGTCGACTGTTGGAAGGACGAAATGCTGCTCATTGGCAACCTGCGCGACACTGAGGTAAACATCGAAGGTATAAATATCACGTAGGATAGCTAACAAAAGATCTTTTTCCTCAAAGCGGAGGATATTGTCGTACTGGATAACGGTCTCACGCTTGAGCGGCTCTTTTTCTTGAAGCAAAGGAATCTGCTCTAATCCACTGTTCTCAAATTTGAGCGCCCATTGCTTTAATTCTTCCTGGTAGCTACCTTCGGGGCCTGCGCTGGAATGGATAAGCGCTTTCCATGCGTGCATAATTTTACTACAGGCAATGATGCCGGCAACCACTTTTTTGTAATCAGTATCGCCACCGACAAATTGCTGAAAGCGTTCTTTCACAGTCATACTTCCTGTCCGCAGGCGGCTACGTTCATCGGCCATGTCCAGATAAAATAAAGCCTGGTCAAACCAGCTGGACTGGAAGGGAAATGGCATGGGCTCATCCATAAAATGCTGAATGGTAGCCGTACGTCTGCCAATGGCCTGCGCATCTGAAAGCGGATAGTGAAACCATTCTTCCAGCAGTTCGGCTCCGCCGGAGGTAGCCGTTTTGTTATAGAGGCCAAAGATGGATGCGGAACCTCTGGCTGTAAAAATCGATAGATCGTCCCGGGTTTGTTTGTCTATTAATAATCCCATAATTAACGCCCCCTTCTTCTGATCCAGATAATAAGACCGACGCTCAGCATACTCAGTGGTATGATGTATTTGATCAGCAATTCAAAATAGGTCCAGCTGCTTTCGCCGATCCGTAGGCTTTTATCAATTGAATCGGGCAGACGCATATCTACAGGTACTTCGCCATCACTAAGCCAGGAGAAAGCTGCGCTGACGAGAGAAAAGTTGGATGCATTGACCTGATTTCTTTTGATGAAAAGCTCACTGTTGCTAATCCAGTCGGCGTCTCCTGTAACGAGTATCTTCTGTTCTTTTTTACCGACTTTTCGGGAGAGCGCCACTACCGTGGGACGGCTTCCTTCGCGCTCACCTGCGGCAATATTGAGAACGGGTCTGCTATCAATGAAATTGAGGTTTTCAAGCTCATTCCACGTACCGGTCGTATCCGAAGCAAAAAGTACCTTGGATTGGAATGGCGATTGCGGCGATATCACGATACCAGCGGTACCTAACAGGGTCACAACCTCTTCGCGGCGGGCCATCGGTTTGAGGTAATAGGAAAAGTCTTCGCCGGCCTGGGTTGGTTTGAGTGTCAGCAGGTCTGGCTGCAAGGCTTCTTGCTTTTTGACCAGCACACCAGGTTCCAAGCTAATGCCCAATGGTGCGGCGATGCGGTTAAAAATAGCCTCCTGCCCCGGCTCTCCGGCAAGCATCATATTGCGGCCGCTGGCAATATAAGCATGCAGGTTGGATAACTCCTGTTCGTTATAGGCCTGCCGCGGTTCGGCTATAATCAAGATGTTGATATTTTCCGGAACCGGCTTCGACAGGTCAAGCTCTTTAAAATCAAATCCTTGATTGATCATCGAATAACGGAATGCCTTTTCCTGGGTAATGGTTTTGTAACCACGATCTTGGGTAGAGTTGCTGTTGCGCTCGCCATGACCCGATACGAAGCCGACCACAGGTAGTTCATCCATCACCAAACGTTTGATGGCTGCGCTGATTTCTGATTCCATCGGTACACGTTGCATGTCATCATAAACACGTAAAAAGGTCTTACGCCCGTTATCACGTTCCAGTACGCGGACAAAACGATAGTTTTCCGAAGAGAGGTCTACCCGTTTTTTGATGGCTTCATAGGGCAGGATGTCAAAATTCCATTTGTTGAATTTCCGCAGGGTGTCCAGGCGCTGATCGGCATTGAGCTTTGGAAACTGTCGGTCGAGAATGGGATTTTCAGTCTGATGGTAGTAATACACGTATTCCATTTCTATTTCGGGCTTGAAACGGATGTATTTCTCAAACGAGCTTACATCGGTTTTATACGACGAGGGTAAGCCGATAAAACTATTGCCATCAAGCATATTGACGTAGGTCGTGATCTTAAATCCACCGGTTAGTTTGTCCATGATCGCTTGGCTACTGGGGCGTAGCGTATTGCTTTTTCGGTAGGTGCTGTCGTAGTATAGCTTGATAAAGGGGAGCGTGGTCAGATATCCGATGAAGAACACCGCCAGGGTGATGCCGCCAAATTTCAGTAGGTTTTTACCAGTCGACTGTTTCTTTCGGATAGCCTGAAGACGGAAGATAGAGTAGCTGACAAAAAGGACGTTAACAAGTATAAAGTAAAGGATGTCTTCTGTTGTGATCAAACCTGCGATAAAGGTGTCGGCACGGCCGTTGATGGCCAGCCAGTAGGTAATTTCGCGCACAAAGGGAATGTCCTGCCAAAGGCCACGTGCAAAGTTCATCATGGCAAATACACAGAGTGTTCCGATAGCGGCCACAATATTATAGCTGGTCAATGAAGACATAAAAAGGCCGACAGCAGCATAGGCCGACAGCAATAGAAAAAGTCCGAGCAAGCCTGTCAGCATTGGGCCGATGTCTGCATGCACTACTGTACCCATGGTAAAAATAACGAGGATGGATACCGACAAAGTGAGGACAAGACCAAAAAGCAGCAGTGCAATATATTTACCCAGAATAATCTGGCTGTTGGTAATGGGTGAGGAGTACAGTAATTTGATGGAACCACTGCTGTATTCGCGGCTCATGATGCTCATGGTCAATAAGGGCATGTAGAGGTAGAGATAAGACTGTACTTTGGGATATATACCACCCCAGGCCGATGAAAATAGGCTTTCAGTGGTATTGATAAGGTCGATTTTCATGGACTGCAACTGCACCATCCCGGCATAGGAGGCAGAAAATAAGTAGCCTATCTGAAAGGTAAAGATCATCAGCACAAGCCAGGCAACAGGTGAGTAAAAGAGTACCTGCAGTTCTGTTTTTGCTATTTTTAATGTTGTTTTCATGGTTGGATTGAATTATACTTTTCTTCTTTTTCGAGTCATTTCGGCAAATACGGTTTCGAGCGAACTTTTTTCGGAATAGATCTCGATCAGATTCCATTTTTCCTGGACGCTTTTTTCAACCAAGGCTTCGACGAGTTCCTGCGTGTTCGTGGATCGTATTCGAAACTTAATGTTGCCTAAAGGCTCCATGTCAACAAAGCCCGGGAGCTGCTGAAATTCCTCCATGGATGGCGGAGATATTAGGCTGACAACAACATTATTGGGTGCAACCTGGTTGTCAAATTCTTCAAGTGAACCGGAGAATATCATGCGGCCCTCGTGGATCATCCAGATATGATCGCACAACGCCTGTACCTCTTGCAGGATATGTGTGGATAGCACAACGGTGCGTTCTGTTGCGATCTCTCGGATGAGGTGCCGGATGTCGAGGATCTGGTTGGGGTCAAGACCATTGGTCGGTTCATCTAGCACCACGAAATCAGGCTCATGAATGATCGCCTGGGCTATTCCTACCCGCTGCTGGTAGCCGCCAGACAGGTTTTTGAGCAGCCGATGGCGAAAATGGGCAATGCTGCATTTAGACAGCACACGTTCGATGGCAGCTGGGATTTTTTCGGGTGCCATTAGACGTAAATTTGCCGTGTGGATGAGATATTCCTCTACGGTCAACTCGGGAAGCAACGGTGGCTGTTGTGGTAGAAAACCAATATGTTTCTTTGCTTCTACCGGATGCTGTGCCATGCTGATGCCGCGGATAAAAACTTCACCGTGCGACTGATTTACTACGCCGCACATAATATTCATGGTGGTAGATTTTCCCGCGCCATTGGCTCCTAATAGGCCGTAGATGCCATTTTTTTGAACTTCAAAATTAATGTCACGAATAGCCCATTGAACGTTATATCGATGGGAAAGATCTACCACCTGAACAATAGGAGTGTCGTTTGCTGTGCTCATGTTATCGTTGATTTTGGTATGAGTAATCCCCCGACACGGTGTTTGTGTTGTTATGCACACCGTGTCTGTTGCCTGCGGAAGTACATGGTACGTCCGCTAGCAGTGGGGATCATATTGAATGCTGTTGTTACCTTGGATTCTGAATAATTTCAGGATTTAAAACAATGTATTTGGATGCAATAGGCAGGACATACCGATTGCTGTTGGGGGTCAGGGTAAATGACTCACCTTTGTACGTACGGGTCTGTGTAGTAATAAACCCGGGTTCGGCGGCAAGGCGCTTCTGGTCAAACCAGCGTAAACCCTTTCCCATCAGTTCTTTTCGCCGCTCGTTGATGACGATCTTGAGGAGAGCCTGTTGATCCATCGCCTGCAGTGGCTTGTATGCGCCGTCTTCAAAGCGCTTGCTTCGAAGCGTGTTTAATACAGCTACCGCTTCTACAAAACGGTCATTGTCGCGGGCTAGCGCCTCTGCTTTAATAAGCATCAGCTCCGGAAGCGTTGGGCCATTGGTCACTTTGCCGTTGGCCGAGATAATGCGGTGTTTATTGTACGCTTTGCCCTTGAAAGAGCTCCAGGTAAATACGCTACCGTCGACCGTAAAGAGGGTAGCACGAAGGTCGCCAGGTTCAAACAGCGCCAGTAACTCGGGATTTAAGGACAGGGTGGGGAATGAATTACGCAAGCTTTTTATAAAAATCTCTTCCGTATCATTCAGGATATTCGGATAGCTATTTGGTGTAGCTTTGTACTGTTTGAGATCGATCAGTTTATACGCTGGCTTGGCCAGTACAAGCTCTGCATAGTGCAGTGCTTTGCCATAGTCGCGCATCTGTAGATAAACGCGTGCCAGTATCGCTTCCGCGGCCGAGCGCGAGGCGAGCATATTAAAGTTCGCCTGCTCGGGAAGGTCAGGAATGGCCGAAGTGAGATCCTCAATAATCTGCCTATACACTGTTTCCACGGGTTTACGGTCTAGCTTGGCATATAGATCGGGACTTGTCAATAGCGGAATGCCAAGATCAGTATGGGCTGTTGAGGCATCGTACTGCTTCGCGTAGCTGTTGACCAGGTTAAAATAATTGAGCGCGCGATGTACCTTAGCCTGGCCCAAAATATTTCTCTTTTGGGCGTCTGTTCCGCCCTGACTGTCCATAATCTCTGTTGCAACTTGATTGAACAGGTAAATTTGTTTGTACTGGTCTGCCCAGTCCGGATCTTCATTGTTGTCGCCAACAATGTCGCTTTTCCAGCTATAGGCATTGGCGTCTGTCAGAGAAAGCGTATTCAGATAAGCCTCGTCCGATCCATAGCTATCGTCGCTGGCCAGGACCGGCCAGTAATACGATCGCTCTACCGATGTGCTGTTATTCAGTAGGTTTTGATAGTCCTGTGTGTATTTAAGTTCACGTTTGCCGACCAGGTCTATCTCCACGAATTTACGGCAGGATACCAGGCTGGAAACAAATATGGCGGCAAAGCCGAAGGTGATAATCTTGTGTTTCATGTTCATAATTCTTAAAATCCCATATTGATACGAAATACATAGCTCGTGACGGGCGGCATACTGGCATAGCTACCATCAAACATATAATCTGGATCGATATCGCGGTCTGTCTTCTTCCACAAAAGGCCCAGATTGGTCGCCGTGGCGCCTATGCTCAACGATTTGATGGCCTTGTTGTTGCCTAACAGGCTAGCCGGAAAGCTATAGTTTAGTGCTAGCATTTGGAGGCGGACGTGACTGGCATCGATGACATTAATGTCGGCGTATTCAAACCGTTGTATGCTATTGAGGCTGGTATTGATGACGCCAGGGATATCGGTATGGGCCTCATCTCCGGGCTTACGCCAGCGGTCTACCAAAGCCTTGCTGTTGGCCAGATAGCCATCAAAACCTGCTGTATTGTTTGGATATTGAGTGGAATTAACTTCTTTCCAACGCACCTTGTGACCAAATTTCATTGTCATGCGCGCTGTAAAACTAAAGTTCTTGTACGAAAGGGTGTTTGTCCAGCCACCAAAGTAAGGCGCATTCATGCGTCCCATATACCGTAGGTCAGTCGGTTTAAAATCATCGGTAGACGCGTCTGAATCGAATACCTTGCCCTGGCCGTCACGAATTTGGGAGCGGCCTTTGTTGTCGAGCCCCGCCCAATGGTAAGCAAAGATTTGATCAATAGGGTAGCCTTCAATCGGTGTGGAGGTCTCACCTGGGGTTTTCAACGTGTTTGGAAAGCGGTCGTCGGTCACTTCGTTGCTGCTATAAGCCAGGTTGAAAGCACTGTTCCACCTCCAGTTTGGCCCCTGAACGATCTGCCCCTGAATGCTCAGGTCAATACCCTGACTTTTCATATTGGCGGTGTTGAAGGCCAGGCTTGACCATCCGTAGGTTGCATTGTATGGTACGGAAGCAACAATACCGTAAGATCTTTTTATGTAATAATCAAGGTTAACCGTCAAACGGCTTTTTAGGGCAGTGAAATCCAGTCCGGTATTAAACGTCCGTGTGGTTTCCCAGCCCAGCAGCTGATTGGCCGGAATGCTGATAGATCCTGTTGGAAGCTGGGTATAAAAATCGGTGATGGAAGCCGAATACAAGGTGTATGAGGTACCGTCACGCGGTACAGATCCTCCTGTACCAATGCTTCCACGCCAGCTAAGTGCATTTATCCAGGGCAGCGCACGCATAAAGTTTTCTCGGTGTAGGTCCCAGCGCAGGCCGGTAGACCAAAAAGGTTTAGCGCGTTTCGAACGGTCGATACCGATAATAGTTGCATCGTCAAAACGTAGGCTACTGGTTAAGAAGTACTTTTCAAGCAGTGTATATCCTGCGTTGGCGTAGTAGCTCAGGTAGCGTATCCGGTCGATATTGATGGGGGCATCCTGTATATTTAATGTCTTATTGGCACCGTAGATATCTTTGTAAGGCACCGTCGGATTGATGACAGTAGACTGATAGGTATCTTTATCAAAACCATAACGTGTCTGTAGGTAGCCCATCATCTGGCTCTGGCGGATCTCGCTACCGGCAAATAGGTCTATCTGGTGGATACCGTTAAATTTTTTGGTTCCATCCAATTGGAAGCGTAGGGAGTAATCGTCTGTTTTGCTGTTAGAAGTGACGTATTTGCCGCCCAAAGGAACCCCATAGGTCAGTTTGCCTGTGCTGCTGAGTGTGGTACCGTTATTGATCAGGTTGCGCATTTCATAGCTGTCGCCATCGCGGAGGCTTTCCATATTACGGAGGCCTTTTTGATAGGATCCTGATAGCGATGCATTCAGCCAGCTCAAGGGATGGTAAGTCAATTGACCGGTGAAGCGTGTCAAGTTATTGTCGTATCTGTCGCTGCTGAGATTCAGTTCATCCAGGTGGTTATAAGACCATGGTAAGTACCCTTGGCTCTCAAAACGCTGTTGGGCAACCTGCGGAGTAAAAGCAAAATAGCGGCTGATGCTATTTCCGTTGTCGTCCAATAACATATTGTAGGGAGTGAGTCCAAAAGTACCCGGACTGATGGCAAGAATTGCTGCATTGTTCACCTTACTCTTTTGAATGATGTGGTTGAGTCCTAACGATACTTTTAGCTTGTTGTTAAAATAATTGTTTTCGATATTGAAAGTCAAGGACATGTTATTGGCGTTGTTCTCCCGGTAGATCGGTCTATCCTTTGAATACACGGCTGAAGCATAATAGCGCGCTCCCTGCACAGCACCATTAAACGATAGGTTATACTGTTGGCTTTGCGCGGCCTGTAACAGCTGATCGCGGATCTGCTGACGGTTGTCCATTTGTCCGAGCTGACTAAGGATGCTACTTTCTTCGTCGGTGCTGATTTCGCCGCGTTTGGCGCGGAACATCGTCATGATGGCGTCGGAGCGATTTGGTGCGCGCCAGCCAGAGGCAGGATCGTAATAAAAATTATGATCAAAGAGCTCCTGCTCAAAGTCGATATACTCAGCCGCACTCATGTTCCGTAAATTATGCAGGTTTGGTGGAGCAGAGGTTCCGAGTGTAGAAGAGAAGTTGATGCTATTTTTCCCCATTTTCCCCGCCTTTGTTTCGATGACAATTACACCATTAGCAGCTCTTGATCCCCAGATAGAGGCTGCGGCGGCATCTTTCAGCACGGTAATGCTGGCGATATCGTCTGGATTGAAATTGTTGAGTATACCGGCGCTTGTACTGGTGGCCGAAAGGCGGCTGCCTGATCCTGTCGGATTGCTGCTCAATTGTTGTTCCATCGCCGGAAATCCGTCGATAACGATCAGCGGCGTACTGGACGTACTGGAAAAGGTATTTGGCGAGCGTACGAGGATGCTGTTGGTGCGCGTGTCGAATTGAACGCCCGGAATTTGCCCTTCCAATCGTTCGATCAGGCTCAGCGCAGGACTTTCCTGTATTTTTTTGTCATCAATAACCACCAGAGAGCCTGTGGCTTTGCTGGGGTCGAGCTTTTGATACCCTGTATTTGCCATAACAGTTACTTCATCGAGCGCAGCAATCTGTTGTTTGAGCACAAATAGCGGTCCCAGGTTGCTTGCAGGCGTACCGCTGAGGTCTATCTGCCGTACTTCATAACCCAAGTAGCTAATTTCGAGTATGGCATCGCTGGCAACATTGGATAATACAAATATTCCTTTTCCATTTGTTCGCGTTTGGTTATTGGTACCTTTGATCCGTACAGTTGCTCCGGCAAGTGGCCTTTGTTGCGTATCGGTAACGATTCCATTAATGGTGCGTTGCTGCTGCTGATCGGTGACAATAATGGTATTGTTGCGAACAATAAAGCCCAGCGACTGCCCTTGAAAGCAGAGCGCAAGCAACTCGGTAAGTTCAAGGTCACTTAAGTTGATTGTGAGTGCTGAGAACGATTTGTTGTGTTCGGGACGGATCACATAATCGTACCCAGTCTGTGTACGTACCTGTTGCAGGATCTGCTCAAGGCTGGCACGTTTGACATTTAGGTTGATTTTGTTTTGGCCATGCAGGGCCGTGGCTGTTTGTAAAAACAAAACCAAAAACAACAGGCAAAATAATTGAAATCGCATAAGCAATTTGATTATAAAGTTGGAAAAGATAGGCGGTCTGTGGGTCGGTTGATTTACCTGATACTTTTCATTAGCAAAAAAATATTGATACATTTGTTTGTTGATTTTTGGACATGGATGTCCCTCTTGACAAGGAGACATGTCATGCAGTTCATAATTTCGTAATAATGCTAGGCGTGAATTCAAAAATCAGTTCTAGGGGCGGTGCAACGCCTCTAGATTTATTTTGAAATCGTGGTTTTTCTTTCGTTAGGGTATTACCATCAACCTCCTTTCTTTGTCTACCGTGCGGATTTCAAATTTTATACCGGTGGTAGTTTCTAATATTTCAAGTACTTCCTGTAAAGTTTTCTTGCGCGATATACTGCTGATATACCGTTGGTTGTTGATCGGGCCAAGGTACGCTACGTCGATATTGTACCATCTTGATATCTGGGCCATGATCTCTTGTAACGTAGCCGAATCAAAGTAAAAATCGCCGTTTTTCCAAGAAAGATCTTTCGTGAGGTCGACTTCTAGCAGTGTAAATTCGTTGCCTGTTTGTATGATTTTTTGACCGGGTTTTAATAGGATAGGGGCTGGATTGGTAGGGTTGTTTAAGGCAATAGCTCCTTCTTCCAGGGTAAAACTTTGCTGTTTGTCTTCGCGATAAGCTTTGACATTGAACTTTGTGCCTAAAACCTGAATGGCATTTTGTCCGGCGTGGACAATAAATTCCTGCTTGATCATTTTATCGCCCGCACTAATTTGCCGTTTGCTCACTTCGAAGTACGCTTCGCCCTCCAGTGTCACTTCGCGTTTGGCACCTGTAAACCGTATCGGAAAAGTTAATTTACTATCCGCGTTGAGTGTGACTTGGGTACCATCGCCGAGCCGAATTTTGTAAGTATTGCCCTTTGGTACCAAAAGTGTATTGTTTAGTATGGCTTGGCTGTTATTTTTGGAATCATCGTTCTGGTAAACAAGTTGTTCGTTATCGCTCCAGTCGATGAGAATTTCGTGGTCTTTTCGATTGTAAGAACCATTGATTTTGTTCAGGTCGATTTGTTCACCGTTCGACAAAATCAAAGAAGCGCCACTGCTTGCTGGCGGAATGGGGAGAACCTTTTCATTAACAGCAGAACTTGTTACAACTTTTGTGGTACCTGTTCTACTGCTTCTATCCTGGGATGAGGGGGCAGAATCATGTCTAAGGAAATAGTAGGAAGAAAAGCCAATCACAGCAATAGATGCAGCTGCTGCAAACCATTTCTTCCAATTGGAGCTGGACCGATGCGGTAAATGGATGTCGGTGTCGATGCTGTTCCAGACATCAGAAAGATCCGCCTGCAATTCTTGGGCTGTTAGATCAAAATCAGGAAGCTGTTTTGCATGGCTGATATACCAATCATCCACAAAGGCTTTTTCGCTATCCGAACATTGATCTGATGCATATCTTTTGAGTAGATCACGATCTACTTTTAACGGTTCTCTCACGTATGATGGTGTTGTTGTTTTGGAGTATAACAGTTAACTCGGCAACAGGTCCCAGATCAAAATGATTTTTTTTTAAAAGAAATAGGACTACTGAGATTGGTCCGGAAAAAAAGCAAGGATAAACAAGAGCAAGGGCAACTTTTGGCGCAACAAATGGAGCGCATTGGATAGTTGATTCTTTACTGTTTTTTCGCTGATGCCTAGTTTTTCGGCAATTTCCCTGTGGCTGAGATACTGCTTACGGCTTAATTGAAATACTTCGCGCATTTTTTCAGGAAGATTTTGGATCTCTCGCTCGATGATTTCCTGCAATTGTTTCTCGCGTATCACATAATCCGTGTCTGCTACGTAAGTAGATGCATAAGAAGACATGCTTTCTAGGTATTTATCCACGACTTTGCTATGCGAAATATGGTTGATCAATTCATTTTTAACGATTTGATAGAGATAGGCCGAAAGCTTGACGTCTGTCGGCAACCTGTTACGTATGGACCAGATTTTGACAAATACTTTTTGTAGGATATCTTTTGTCTCCTCGCGGTCACGGATAAATCTATTGGCATGGACATACAAAGGCATACTATATCGCTGGTAAATGACGGAGAAAGCTTTCTCGTCATCCTGGCGAATCAGATCAACCAAGATTCCATCGGATAGTATGGCGTAATCGTTGTCCTGCATGTTGTGTGTAGTACGTTTTTCTAAGGTGAATAACAGAAATCCGGCCCAGCTTTTTTGCCAAACTTCATCAATTAATAACACAAATATAACTTTTTAATAAAATAAGTGTGAATTTTTTGCGAAAATTCAACTTTCTAGGCGGGGTCATTGGGGAGACGACCTCGAGATACCCAAGATCCATTCTGTTGCTTATCAATAGCAACAGAATGGATTTGGTATAATTAGTTTATCTTTTATTTTCCCTTTTCGAACAAAGCTGAAAAGCTACTAATCCAATCAATAGCCCAGCGACAACAGTTTTCCCTATGAAAGCTTTTTTATTATACTTCCATTCGGCACCTAGTCCAAGTTCTTTGGCGATATTGGGAAGATGGCCTTTCGAGATGTCTTCAATAACACCTTCCAGCATATCGACACGGTCTGCCAGCACCAGCGGGAGCCAGCGGCCGTAGCTGGATTCGCTATACGTAAAGGCAAAGCGTCTAATGGCGCCACTCAGCCCTTTGGGTGGATTGCCAGTTCCATAAACTGCTGTTAGGTTGGGGCGTTCAACAGAATGCAGTATCTCAACCGTTTCTTCCTGCAGTGGGGGGCGCTGCCAGGAATAGCCCTGATGTTCTTCGTTATTTCGTTTTTTTATAGGATAGGTGGGGTCGTTTTTGGGATCAAAATCGATTCCCCAGCCCTTGATATGCCCGTATTCCGATTGTCTATCGTTGATAAACTCTTCGGGTGTAGTTTGATCTGTTATCATAGTAAAATATCTTAAATCGAAGCCGATGGTGGAATTAACACAGTTTTGATACAATGATCCAATTTGGAAGAGAAGAGGTGATATGCGTCGCCCACTTCTTCGAGCGGAACCCGATGTGTAATGAGTTCTTTGGGCTTGATAACGCCATTTTTTACATGTTGGATCAGTTTGGGTAGCAGCCGCTTCACCGAAGCTTGATTGGCCCGTATGGTGATTCCTTTATTTAACACATTGCCAATAGGCACCAAACTATTTGTTGGGCCATAAACACCCACAATAGACACGATACCACCTTTTTTAACACTATTAATCGCCCAGTGCAATGCCGTGGTCGATCCGCCTTGGAGCATCAGGTATCTACCCAGAAGACTATTTACGGTGTTACCTGCCGCCTCACAGCCCACCGCATCGATGCACACATCTGCGCCCAGTGAATCGGTGACCGTCTTGATAAAAACGACGGGATCGCCGATGGAGCGGAAATTGACTGCCTCACACTGGGCGTAGCGTTCGGCAAATTCGAGCCGATAATCCACATGGTCGATTATAATCACGCGTGCTGCTCCGAACAGCCAGGAGCACTTGGCAGCCATAATACCAATTGGACCGGCACCAAAGACCACCACGGTATCTCCAGGTTGAATTCCCGCCATTTCTGCCGCCTGATAACCTGTAGGGACCACATCCGTAAGCAAAACCGCATCGTCGGCATCCATCCAGTCGGGAATGACGACCGGGCCAACATCGGCATAGGGTACGCGGACATATTCGGCCTGGCCACCAGCATAGCCACCCGCAGTGTGGGAATAACCAAAGATGCCGCCCACGGCAGTAGCCTCGGGGTTGGACTCATGGCAGTTGCCATACAACTCCTGCCGGCAGAAGGCACATTTGCCACAGGCAATATTGAAAGGCACCATCACGCGGTCGCCAACGTGTAAATTTTCTATTCCAGCGCCTACCTCAACCACTTCACCGATAAACTCGTGTCCAAAGGTAGAACCCACCCGGGTGTCTGGTACAAGACCATGGTAAAGATGCAAGTCAGATCCGCAGATACAGGAGCGCAATACCCGTACGATGGCATCCTGCGGATGGAGGATCTCTGGCATGGGGGCATTTTTATCGGCACGTACGCGATAGGGCCCTCGATAATTCATTGCAAGCATAATATTCAATTGATTAATGATCGTAAAAACAGCGCCCGTCCAAAGACACTTAATAAGGGAAGGAATGTGCTGTCACATTCGTTTCAATATTTTACGGATAGGGGACTTATACGTAGCCAGCGTATTTACAACATCTCTTACCTATTAACAAGAGATGCTAACCCATTTAATGACCGATTGTACGGTTAAATGGTGGCGCAGCGGGCACCGCTCCAATAAAGCAATGTTGAAATTGCATTATTTTACAGGTTTTATTAGAAATCCATCATCAATTGACATTGCTAAAAATAAAAGCTAATTTTGAGTAATCAACATCAACTAAGCCATCAGGATGAACGTAACGCATGTCAGACAATTGTTTACCCAACTTTATGAGGAAAATTGGGGCAAGCTGTATGTGCATGTTTTCCGAATGTTGGACGACCAAGACGAGGCCCGTGATATTGTGCAGGAAATTTTTACGAATCTCTGGGATCACATGGAGCGTCTGGAAATCGTACACTCGTATCAGGCTTATCTTTATCGCTCGGCCCGTAACCTGGTCATTAACCGCATTGCCAGCCAGGATGTGGGTCGGAAATATGAGGCTTACCTCGAGCACGCAGCCCCAACATTTGAAGTGATGCCCGACGATCTGTTGCGGGAAAAAGAATTAGCGGAGCAAATTGATCAAGCGATTGAAAAGCTGCCCCGCAAAATGGCTTTGATCTTCAAAAAAAGTCGATTCGAGCAGCGGAGTTATCGGGAGATCGCCGCAGAACTTGAGATCTCTGAGCAGACAGTCAAAAAGCAGATTTACAATGCGTTGACGGTTTTGAGAAAAAAAATACGAACTATTTTCATTTTTTTCTACCACTAAACGCGCACTATCCTGTCTTCTAAACGGTAAACAGGATAGCACCTATGAAACAACGCATATCAAAACAAGTACTGCAAAAGTACCAGCAGGGCACGTGCAGCGCTGAGGAAATGGCACTTGTCGAAAGTTGGTACAATCAGCTCAGCCGGCAAAATAATGCAAAAGACATTCCCGAACTGGGTCTGGCTGCCGAAGACCAGTTTTTCCAACAGCATATTTTTGGTCCCGAATGGCGGGCTAAACGCCATAAAAAAGCCTATTTAAAGGTTGCGGCCAGTATGGTGTTCTTTTTGATGGCCGGTGCGGCGATATACTTCTTTTCCCCGCGGCAGCAAGCTCCGAAGCCATTGCCCTTTAGTATTGGTCAATTTCAGGCCGATCTGTTGATCGGAAATGAGGTGGTGAGCCTGAGTAAGGAAAAGCCGTTTAGCCCCGAGTGGCTCGATCGGCATAAGGATAGCAACGTGGCGCTTCAAACCAAAAGGGGACAGGAATTTAAAATGGAACTTCCGGATGGTACGCTGGTGTGGTTAAATGCCGACAGCAAGCTCAAAATTGAACCGGGGTATAATGAACATAAACGTTCGGTATTTCTGGAAGGTGAGGCTTATTTTAAGGTGGCCAAAAATAAAGCGAAACCTTTTATTGTGCACGTGGGGAACACCCGTATCGAAGCACTGGGGACAGCTTTCAACGTGAAGTTGTATCCAAAGGACAACGCGCTTTTAACGACCCAGCTTGACGAAGGGAAAATACGGGTCAGCAATGCTGGCCTGGACGAGATTCTGCTGCCCGGACAGCGGATCCAGCTGAATGTGCTGAATGGAGCCTTCCAGCGGCTGGCGGAAAACAGCCAGCCCGATATAGCCAACTGGAAAGACGGGTACTTTGAATTTGACCAGACACCGTTGCCTGAGATTTTAGCGGATCTGGCGCGTTGGTACAATTTCACCTATAGCCTGTCGCCTGCTTATAAAAATAAAGTCCTTAGTGGAAAAATCAGCAAAAAAGAATCCTTTGAAGAAGTGCTGAAGATTTTACGCTTCGCCGGTATCAATTATACCATTGAGAAAAACGAACTCTTGCTTATTCCCTAACTAAAATCGTAACAAACGAATTTTCAATCTAAATACCTTATGAAAAAGTCCGTAAAAACCCTGCTATTGATGCTGATGCATGTGAATGGTTATGCTTTGACCCAGCAGGCAGACAAGTCAATTGACCATGTCCGATTTAAACAGCTCGTCAAATCCATCGAGCAACGCAGTGATTATCGCTTTGTGTATGATCCCAATGAGATCAATCCGGATCTACCAGTAGATGTCAATTTAAATAACGTCAATATTCCTGAACTCCTCAGGCAGGCGTTCTCAGCTAAAGGCATACGCTACCAAATTGTCAAAAATACCATCGTGCTCCAGGGGAAGGGGGCTGCAAAGGCGGTCCAGATGACCATTTCCGGTCGGGTCAGCAATGGATCCGGTGCAGCGCTTGAAGGGGTTAGTGTACGCGTTAAAAATAAGGTAGCTAGTACTATGACCGATGCTAACGGTCGTTTTAGTTTAAATGGCCTGCAGCAGGATGATATACTACTTTTGAGTTATGTGGGCTACCGCAGCAAGGAAGTGAAGGTGGCCGACAAGGCCCTCATGGAAATAAGCCTTGAGCTAGATCCAGGCAACCTGGATGAGGTGGTGGTTATCGGTTACGGGACGTCTTCGATACGCAAAAATACGGGTTCGGTATCTAGCGTCACTAGCCGGGAGATCGAAACACAACCGGTACTAGACCCCTTGGCGGCTTTGCAGGGGCGCGTTGCCGGACTCAATATTGCTTCCAATTCGGGCTTGCCGGGCAGCTCCTTTCAGGTGCAGCTGCGTGGCGTCAACTCTTTGACTAATGGCAGCAGTCCGCTTTACATTATCGACGGTATTCCATTTTCGGACGAAAGCATGAATCAGTTTACAGCGGCCAATGGGAACCAAAGCCCGCTCAGTCTGATCAATCCCAAGGATATTGAACGCATCGATGTGCTTAAAGATGCCGATGCGACAGCCATCTATGGCTCCCGGGGTGGGAATGGAGTGATCCTGATCACAACGAAGTGGGGAAATAAGAGCGGACTTAAAATAGACTTTAATGCCAATGTGGGCTCCGGTAAGGCCATTCGCAACTTGAAGATGCTCAATACGGCGCAATATTTGGACATCCGGAAGGAAGGCTTTAAAAACGATAACTGGACAGCGACAGCAGATAATGCACCGGATCTGCTCACTTGGGATCAGTCCGCCTACAACGACTGGCAAAAGGAGTTTTATGGTGCATCTTCTCCTTTCTCGACCTATCAGCTGTCATTTTCCGGAGGTAACGAAAATACCCAATACCTGGCCAGTGGCAATTTCAATCGTCAGGGGGATCCCTTTCCCGGCAATAAGAATTATCAGCGTGGTGGTGCGCTGTTGAACTTGTCTACGCAGTCCAAAGATCAGCGATTTAAGCTCAACAGTAGTTTCAACCTCAACCTGGACCGTAACAATACCGTACCGACAGATATAGCACAGTTTTATAACCTGGCGCCCAACTATCCTTTATATGATGAAAAGGGCGGCTATTATTGGTTCCAACAGAGTTTACAGAATCCCGCCGCCTATATGGAGCGCTCGAGTGTTTCGAAATCAAAATCCCTACTGGCCAACTTTTCTGCCGAATATGCGATATTACCTGAGCTGGTCGCAAAAGTCAATGTGGGCTACAACCTCAAAAGCATGGACCAGACGCGCTTGCTGCCCAATGCGGGATTTAATCCATTGACGAGCACGGGTTCCATGGCCTCTTACGGGAATTCGGATTATCAGTCCTATATCGTTGAGCCACAAATAAATTACAGCAAAACCTTTGGTAAACATGATTTTAAACTGCTTTTGGGGGGGACCTGGCAGCAAAGGGTCAGCGAAGGGAAGTACTTCGATGGCAGCAGTTATCCGAGTGATTCGCAGCTAAACAATATCGGCGCTGCAGGTATCCTTGTGAACCGCAACAATCAGTATGCAGATTACCGTTACCAGTCTGCATTTGGCCGGATCAATTATGCCTATGCCGACAAATATCTGTTAAATTTCAGCTACCGAAGGGATGGCTCTTCCCGCTTTGGGCCCAACAATAAGTACGGTAATTTTGGGTCGATCGGTGCAGCCTGGGTGTTCAGCAGCGAAGAATTTCTCCAGGATCAGTCTATCGTGAGCTTCGGGAAGCTTCGTGCGAGTTGGGGAGTGACGGGCAACGACCAGATCGGCGATTACCAGTACCTGGATACCTGGGGCACAGGCTTTGCCTACCAAGGCATCACGGGGCTTTATCCGACACGGGTGTTTAATCCCAATTTTGGATGGGAAGAAATTAAAAAGAAAGAACTGGGGCTCGACCTGGGTTTTTTCAGGGACCGTATTTTCCTAACGGCCAATTATTACAACAATAGATCGGATAATCAGCTGATCAATATCGTGCTCGCACCGCAGACGGGCTATAATTCGTATTTTGGTAATACCCCCGCACTGATTGAAAATAAAGGCTTGGAGTTAGAGCTGAGCAGTGTGAATATCCAGAAGGAAAAGTTCAGCTGGAAAACCAATTTCAATATCACTTTCCCTTCCAATACGCTGCTGGAATATCCCGGGCTGGAGAGTAGCAGTGATGCGAGGCGATACATCATTGGCGAGTCCACACGTATCGTCCGCGGATTTCAGTTTACGGGAGTGGATTCGCAAACCGGGGTTGCCCAATTCCGGGATGTGGATGGTGATGGGAAAATCAGTGATTTCAATGATTATGTAACCTTGGGCTCTCTGCTGCCCAAGTACTATGGTGGTATCGGCAACAATCTAAGTTATGGCAATGTGAGCCTTGGATTCTTATTTCAGTTTGTCAAACAGGAGGGACCATCCATTGGATATGGCCCACAGGCAACGAACATTGGCGGATTGGGCAACCTGGATGAATATGTGTTAAACCGTTGGCAGCAGCCCGGAGATGTGACGGATGTGCCACGCGCTACCGCCAACAGCGCCAACGAAGCTAACCTGGCTTACCGAAATTACTACCGCTATTCATCGGCAGTATGGGACGATGCGTCGTTCATCCGCTTAAAAAATGTATCGCTCAGTTACGATATCTCCAAATGGGCAAAGAAGATCAATATGAGCCGCGCTGTGGTACAGTTCAATGCGCAGAACCTCTTTACCTGGACAAGCTTCAGAGGTATGGATCCCGAGATGCCTGGTTTTGATCGCACTTATGTTTCGGATGTCAATCCCTTTGGTTCGGTGCGGAACAGCGCCACACCATCCATGCGTACCTATACCTTTGCGGTTCAGCTCACTTTTTAATGATCATAACACTAAAGACTTATACCATGAACAAATATATCATCTACAGCCTTTTTGCGACACCACTGCTTAACATCTCCTGCAATAAATTTCTGGCCGTGGACCCACCCAAGACGGAAGTGGCAGCAGCGTCGGCTTTCAGTGACGAAAAGACGGCCACAGCAACCGTGGGCGGACTCTATACCAGTATGAACAATTACAATAACCAGTTCGCCAGTGGACTGATGAGCATTGTACTGTCCAGTCTGGCCGACGATTACAACTCAGCTTTTACAAGCTACGACGAGTACAAATACAATAAACTGAGTCCGGCGACTTCTTACCTTGATCGGCTCTGGTCGCAACCTTATAGCTATATCAATCACAGCAATAAGATCATCGAGGGCGTTGAAGCCTCGGCGCTCAGCAGTACGGTCAAGGCACAGCTATCGGCCGAGGCCCGTTTTACGCGGGTATTCAATTACTTTTACCTGAGTAACCTCTTCAATAAAGTGCCCTTGATCACTGATACCAAGGATCTGGAAGCCAACAACCGAAAAGGTCCGGCCTCCAGGGAAGAGCTCTATGCGTTTATGGTCGACGATCTGCAGAAAGCTGCTGTCGATATTGCGGATGCCTATCAGGGCAATGAGCGTACCCGCCCCAATAGAAAAGCAGTTGATGCGCTATTGGCCAGGGTCTATCTGTATCATGGCGACTGGGCCAATGCCGAAGCGATGGCCGACAAAGTCATTGCGGATAACCGGTACGAACTGTCGCGGGATCTCAATACAGTTTTTTTGAAAACAAGCAAAGAAGCGATCTGGCAACTGCAGACGGTAAATCTTTCCACTGCCGGGGTCAACACCTGGGAAGGTTTCAGCATCGTTCCGGCAGTAGCTACAGGGCGGAGTTACTATCAGGTGTATGATGCCACGGTAGCGGCCTATGAAGATAAAGATTTACGCAAAGCGATGTGGTTAAAGCCTTATGTCGTAAGTAATAAGACGCTTTATATGCCGTATAAGTATAAGGTGCGCACAGGTGCACCTGTGACCGAATACAATACCGTGCTGCGCCTTGCCGAGCAGTACTTGATCCGTGCCGAAGCGCGGCTCAACCAGAATAAGTTGCAGGCGGCACTAGAGGATATCAATCAGATCCGTGAACGTGCCGGCCTCGCTGCGCTGCCACAAACGATGGACAAGGCGGGCATTGCCCTGGCGCTCGAAAAGGAGCGGCAGCTAGAACTGCTCGGGGAATGGGGCCACCGTTGGTTTGATCTGGTGCGCACAAACAGGGCCCTGCCTGTACTTTCAAAGGTCAAAACAGACTTTAGCGAAAGCGATACCAAAATACCGATCGCCAGTACTATTTTAATCACCAATGCTAACCTCCAACAGAATGATTAAGCTATTCAAATACGCATTGCTGCTGTGTCTGCTAGAAGTAAACCTGCTGTTGCAGGCACAAGTGAGTATTTTGCCGCACAAAGCAACGGCCGGTGATACCGTGACCATCAGCTTTGATCCAAGTAAATCTGCTGCTTCCCAGACGGAAGGGCCCTATTTCGTGGATTTCAACTATTCAAATTTTTACGAATTTCCGAGCCGCATGCCCATGCAACAAGAGGGTGGAATCTGGCGGGTGCGTTTTAAACTGCCTGCCTACGCCAACTTTTCCTGTTTTTCCATCGCCGACAGAGAAAAGAAATTTGTACAGCGGGCAAGCGATAGCAGTCAATATGAGATCTATATTTACAAGGATGGTCGGTTGATTTCTGGTAATTACCTGGGTAAATCGTATAGCGTACCGGTCCAAGATAAGACATCGGATCATATCCTTGCTACACAGGAATATTACCTCAAGAAGGAGCTGAGCTTATATCCCGACAATTATGAGGCACAGCTCCGCCTGATTGTGCTACAGATGAAAAACGCTAGTGCCGACCAACAGGCACAGCTGTTAAAAAAAGGCTTGGCAGTGGTGGAGCAAAAATTTAGAAGCAATCCACTTGTTGAAGGAAACCTCAACAAGGTGACGATGGGCTATCTGATACTCGGGCAGAACCAAAAAGTAGATTCGATCCGCCAGGTGGTGATCGACGAGTTTCCCAACAAGAAGATCGGCATAGCCTATCGGCTCAATAAATTGTTTCGCGAGCAGGATTCCACGGCAGTGGTTGCCAAGATCGGGCAGCTTCTTGGCCTTAAAACCGCCGATAATGAGGCGGCCTATGGCAGCGCTTACGACTATCTTTTTACCTACTATGTGCGGCATGGTGACAGCGTACAGGCCAAGAAATACCTGCCCCTGATCACCCGATGGGAGCAAGATCCCTATAAATGGCGTGCATACAATCAGTATGTGCAGCTGCTCTTAGATCATAAGCTGATGCTGCAGGAGGCATCCAAACTCAATCTATATCTACTCGACAGTGTTGCGGCCTATCCGGTAAGTTTAATACGCTATTTCCCCGAAACGGGCTATCTAGTGGCCCATGATCCGGCCAGGGCGGATAAGATTGCTGCCGTAAAAGCAGAAATTATGGCCAATCAGGGACTTATCCTTGCGCAGTTAAACCAGCCCGAAGCGGCCCGTGACTGGTTTACTAAAAGTATCCCTACACTCCAATCGGCAGCATTGCTCCGCGCAGTGGCCATGCAGTATCAGCAGTGGAATGATCCAAACAGTGCAATACCCGCATTGGAGGCAGCCTATCGTTATGCTCCTTTTGATGCGACGACGCGTGAACTTCTCGACAAAGCGATCATTAAAAACGGAACGGACAATGCTGCCGCACGGCAGGCTTATTTTAGCAAGCTTGACAAACAATGGAAACAGGAATATTACCAGGAGTTTCAGAAAATCATCGGCAGTACGCCATTTCCAGAGGATATCAGCATTGTCGATATGGACAAGAAACCGTTGCTCAAAACGGAACTGAAGGACAAGATTGTCATCATTGATTTTTGGGCAACCTGGTGCAAGCCCTGCATCGCCTCATTTCCCTATTTGCATCAGGTATACAAAAAATATGCGGATGATCCGCAGGTGAAGTTCGTTGTACTCAATTCGGGCAGTGGAAACAGCTGGGACGATGCCTACAAATGGGCAAAGGCCAATCCTGAATTTGACTTTCCATTTTATTACAATCAGGATAAAAAGCTCAGTAGCAAGCTGGATATCACATCCATTCCGACAACATTGATCCTGGACAAAAAGGGGGACATCCGCTTTCGAAAGGTGGGATTTGAAGGAGAGAAGCTACTGCAGAGCCTCGATGCCATGATCGAATACCTCAAAGAATTGGAGGAATAAATAGATGAAGTTGAAGCAAGCGAATTACTAGACTGCTCACATAACTTATAAACGCGTAAAGATCATGATGCACGGAATGTATAAAGCGCCAAAACGATAGGAACTTTTGGCGGTTATTTTTTAGCGATCTATTTGGGTGTAAGATTTGAAAGTACATTATTCACTGTGTATTGCTTTTGTTACACTTAGTGTGTTTTTTGTATAAAAAATAATTTCAGTATTTATACGTTTTTTTTGCTTTTAAAATACTGTTGACGGTATTATTTTGCGGCATTTAACAATTTATTAATTCAAAAATCCTTCAATTGGTATTTAGTTTGATGTAAATTAGATACATACGGTCATGGAGAGACCGCAATATTTATTTTAAACTTAAAACCAAAAGTTATGGCTTTCAAAGCAAGACTTCAGTTTTCAGGCAACGAATATGACGTGCTGAATGCTGACTACTCCTTCACCCGCGACGTCGATTCAAAGGGACGTCCTTCATCTTCAGTTTATGGTGGCACCATCAATGTCGAAGTAGAATCTACAGAAGATACTTCCGTCATCGAAGCTATGGTCAACAACCAATATAAGCCTATTGCAGGTACATTGCTGATCAAAAAACCAGACGAAGATGCCAAAATGAAAGAAATCAGATTTGAAGATGGTTACATTATTCGCTACGAGGAAGGAATCAACATAGTAGGATCGCATGCAATGACCTACAAATTTGTGATTTCTGCGCGCTCCATCAGCATTGGTGAAGCGACAAGCGAACAAGACTGGCCAAAAGCGTAACCCTTACAAACATCCGTAGGTGTATTGATAAGGCACGCTTAGGTAAGTAAAATTAAATTTTAAACCATTAAAAATTACGATTATGTCATTTAAAACAAGATTAACATTAGGAAGTAAGGAATACGATGTGATCCAGTGCAGGTTTTCCCTGCACCGTGATGTGGACTCTAAAGGGCGTCCGTCATCGTCTGTATATGGCGGTACAATTACGGTTGAGGTCGAATCGACCGAAGATACCTCGGTCATTGAAGCGATGGTAAACAATCAGTATAAAACTGTAAACGGCAAGATCACGTTTAAAAAGAGTGAGGAAGATGCGACTATGAAAGAACTCAAATTTCAGGACGCCTATATCATCCAATACAATGAAGGAATTTCGGTCACCAACGATAAACCCATGACACTATCCCTGGTATTGTCATCGCGGGTGCTGGAAATGCAAAATGCATCACTGGAAAATGATTGGCCTAAGGCTTAAAAGCTGAAATAGACCATGAAATTTGGAAAGACGGTCTATCGCAGGAAAGACCGTCTTTTTTGTAAACTCTATGAACAGCTAATTTATGTATTTTGATAAGCCAAAATTATTGATTGAGATGCATATTGACGGAAAGGAAGTGTCGCATTTCCTTTCGTTCAATATTCGTCAGCGTTTTAATGCCCACCACGAGTTTGAACTCCGAATAGAGCACGGTAAACTCGGTATTCCGGGGTTGATTAATTTACAGGATAGCCGCGCTTATGTAGGGCGTACACTGGCGATTTCTTTTGGCTACGCGCAGGGAAACATGCAAAATTTTTCGGGCATCATTACCGAGGTCTCCTTGACGCAAAACCATGGTTACCAAGGGGTGTTGCAAATTAAAGGCTACAGTCCTACCATATTGATCGATCGTGGCAAAGACCTGGGGTCTTATTATGGAAAATCGCTCGGCGATATTGTCAAGCTGGCAACCCAGGATGTCGTACAGAACGATCTACATATGCAAGTTAACCCGAGTCGATCTGAACCGATTGATTACCTGATCCAGTACCGTGAAAGCGATTTTGAATTTCTCAACCGCCTATCTGCAGAGTACCTCGAATGGTTTTACTACGATGGTGAGCGCCTTCATTTTGGGAAACCATCGGACTTACCCACTGGAAAGGTGACCTATGGACGAGAGGTGAGCCGGCTTGATTATGGTATACAGATCCGCCCTGTAAACCACCGACGCTTTAGCTATTTGCCGCAGCATGACCAGTTGTTGGAAAGTACGAGCAACGTCAAATCGGATGGTCATCCGGATCAGGTTTTTGCCATGCAGCGGGCTTCCGAAACCTTTAGTAAAGTGTTTAGTCAACCCCTGGACATCCGTGTGGATACACAGGGTGAACTGCAGCGTATCGTGCAACATCAGGAAGAGGCCAATGTAGGGCAGCTGCTCCAGGTGTCGTGCGACAGTGATTCACCGGCTATCCGTCTTGGGGCGCAGATAGAAATTGAGACAAGCCTGCGTCAGGACCTGAGCTTTGTAACCGATACCCTCGGTAAATTCCTGATTACCGAAGTGGAACACCACTTTGATGATGTGGGCCGCTATACCAATCGGTTTAATGGCATTTTAGCGAGTACAGAACGTATACCGGTGCGCGAATATATACGGCCGCAGCCAGATATGCAGATGGCAGATGTCGTGGACAACAACGACCCCAGTGGTCAGGGAAGGATACGGGTGCGTTTCAAGTGGCAGTGTGCTAATAATGACGAAACAGAATGGTTGCGCATCATCACCCCAAATGCAGGTACGGGTGACCGGGGTGTCAATAGGGGGTTCCTTTCGATACCCGAAATTGGTGATCACGTCATCGTGGCTTTTGAAGAGGGCAGCGTAGCGCGGCCCGTGGTAATGGGGAGCTTATACAACCAGAGCACGGCCGATAGTACACCGCAGATTCAGAACCACCTTAAGAGCATCACTACGCGGTCGGGTCATCTGATTGAGTTTGACGATAGCCAGTCTACACAAGGTATTAAGATAACGGATATCAAAGGAAATATTGTTCATATCGATAGCCAGGGTAGCAATGTAACGATCACCGCACTGGAAAATATGACGTTGAACTGTAAAAATATGCAGATTAACGTCACTGAAAATATGGATGTACAGGTAGGTAAAGATCAAAGCACGTCTGTTGGCAACAACCAGACCGTTTCTGTGTCTAAAGATATCGCGACTACCGCAGGCAATAATTATTCGCTCGCCGCTACCGGAGATATTAGTGAAGATTCGGACAATCGCACAGAAATTGCCAGCAAAGATTTTAATCGACAATCCGAAACATCAAACGAGCTGGCATCGGAAATGACGATCTTTAGCAATAAGGAAAACATGACCTTGCAGAGCGGAAAAACAATTGAGATAAACAGTGTCGAGAAATCTAAACTTTTTTAGCACATGCGTAAAAGGAACGACATAGATAAGATCTTTTTACTCCTGTTCATGCTGATGAGTATTATTTCGAGTTGTCAGGAATCAAAAATGAGCGAAAAAAAATACATATGGAGTGGGGCACTTGTTGCGCCCAAAGAATACCCGGTGGAAATATATGATGGGGCTTTGATTAGTGAAGATTATACCTACCGTTTTGGTCCGATCTATGGAATTATACAGCAAGGCTGGAGCGTACAGTCTAAGGGGATGGGATCGCCGGATGAGCCTGTAGCGCTTCCGGACGAACTGCAGATGACATGGTATGCTATTCAGGAGGAAAAATTCTATACTGGAAAATGGAAGCTGGATAAGCAGCAGCTTACCACTATCTGGGAAGAAGGAGCGATAGACGTCCGCACACAAAAAAAAGATGATTTTAAAACTTTGATTGTTGGCCTTGCTCCAGAAGGGAGACTGGCTCTTTGGGCGGACGGGCAGCGGCAGGTATTGTTGGCCATGTTTCAGGCACATGACACCACCATAACACAGGAAACGGCACATGAGGATTTCGAACACTTCTTCAGGAAGGAATATCGCGACGCAGCCTATAAACCTCAAAAATTATATGGTGATGAACTGTATGCCACTTTGGAAGGCCAGGGTTGGCCAAAGCCACAGCTGTATATGGAATATAATAAAAAATATGCATGGAAATTTGCTGTAGAGGGCATTGAATTAGGCCCTAAAGATTATTTTTTTTATCAGTGCTTCAACGGCGAGCGGGATATGCTTTTGAATACAGATAGTGCCAATACGAATCTGCCGAAAGCCATTCCGGAGCATGTATATGTAAAATGGGCAGATGGGGATAAAAAGTATGGGGTGGCTGACGTAAAATTTAAGTATGAGATTGTCAAAAAAGCATTTGAGGAATTTGAGCCGACAGAAAAGATCGACTTGCTCTTTGAAATAGATCCTTCGGCCAATGTGCTGAATACCTATTTGCGCTCATCTTCCAAAAAGATAAAAATTGTGGGCTACGAGCCGGCATTGGTCCGGGTCGATAATTAGATCGTATGGCAAACGTTGAATTTAAGGAATATAATCCACCGCCAAGGAATACGCCTAAGCAATACAGCGTGACGATTGATATATTTTTTGATGGCACGAAAAATAACAAAAACAATACGGATGCGCGCCGGACGGGGCATAGTTCCTTTGCCAAATATGGAAAGTCAGACGATGAATCCAGCTACCAGAATGACTGGTCCAATGTAGCGCGGCTTTGGGAGAATTGTACCAATGCCAATAGGCTTTACATTGAGGGAATAGGAACCACCGACCGCCAAAAGGATTCGACTATGGGCTATGCGTTTGGTTCGGGTTTTACGGGTATCCGTTTTAAGGTGCGTAAAGGATGTGAACAATCTGCTGATATCATCAAAAGAGAGTTTGAGGCAAATGCGGGTAAAGTGCTTCGGCAGATTATTTTTAATGTGTACGGCTTTAGCCGCGGTGCGGCGGCAGCCCGCAATTTTGTCTACGAGATCGGCAAGGCAGCCTATAAGGGCCGAAAGGTAGAGGCCGAGGGCATAACGGCTTATTACGACGGTGATAATATGCCTGCCCGCGAGGAAATGCCCGCAGGAGGGCACCTTGGCTATGCGTTGAAGCTTAAAGGTATTAACTTAAATCCTGCTCTTGTAGTTGTTAATTTCCTCGGCATCTTTGATACCGTTGCTTCGTATTCTGAACTTCCGATACCGCGTTTTTCTAACGATATCGCCGAACTCAATCTCAATACACTCGGAAAGGCACATCATGTGGTGCATTTTACGGCCCGCGATGAGATGCGGGAGAACTTCTCGCTTACGCGTACGCCGAAAGGGATTGAAAAGGATCTGCCCGGTGTGCACTCCGATATCGGGGGAAGCTACCTGAGTGGGCCAGAAATTAAACAGGAAATTGAGACGGCCATGTTAAAAGGTACATTGGAGCGGCTGCGCGATCGATTGATTTCCGACGGTTGGTATAAGCCCGGTGAATTGACTATTACCGATGGCTGGTACTGGGCATTGCGGGGTGAGAAACGTATGGTTCACAAAGAATATAGCTTTATACCGCTACATTTTATGGGACAGTTTGGTAAAGACAACAATGCCGCGTTGGACCGCGGCAAAATGGAGGCTAAATATTCGATCAGCGGACATGCGGTACTGCAGAGCACAAAGTCCAAATTGAGTGCTTATGTCTTTAACGGCGCAGCTTATCCGTACGGTGGCAAACAGTTAACAAGTGCTAATTTGAATGAACTAAAAGCGCTACGTTATGGTTATTTTCATCGATCGGCGCGTAGAGAGGGTATCGGAATGGATCCAAATAACAACTGGCAACGGGTGGAGTTAAAATAGAAACGTTATATCATTTTTTGAAATCCGGTAGAGGAGGTAATATGGCAATTTTAAAACAAGCAACGAATATTAAAATAAATGTGCAAGCAAAATATAACTTACAGGTTACTGGGAAGGTACAGAAGCTTGCTGATAAGCTCAATGCGGAAGCGCGTGAAGGAAATTTGATATTAGCGAGTAATAAAGTGGTACATGGAAGAGGAAATAAAGAAGTTTAAATGTGATGTTTTTTAAAGTGTATGTTTAATAAGAACGGAAGTATTTTTTTTCAGGAAGGGCAGACCGCTACCAACACGCCTAAGGTTAACACGAATAAACCGCTATCGACAACGATATTATCGTCTTTAAACTGGCGGATAGGGCTCACATTAAATTATGGAGTGAGGTTAACTTTCGGAAGAGAGGGCAATGAAACAGAATTAAAATATACATGCAGCGTTAGGCGGCTTAACAATGGAAGTGAAGGTAATTTCGTATTCGCTTTAGATCGAACGAGTGATGTTTATATCAATGAAATTGTACCAGATCTTATAGCCGACAAACTGGCGTTCGAAGCTGGCAAAGTGTTTTACCCGCTGCATCTTTCTGTTGCTCCATCCGGCGAGTTACATGGGGTTGCAAATGCAGAAACTATTCGACAGCGGTGGCCTGAAGTAAAAGAAAGACTACGAAATTATTTTTATGGGGATTTTTTTGAAGAATACCTACAGAAAATGGATAATCTTTTATTGGTAGAGCATAACATATTTTCTGCTCTGAGTCGAACAGATTGGTTGCTAAACGTTTTCTTTCAGCCTTTTTATCAGCAGTCCGCGAATGGATCCAAAGATCGACTGCAATTTTTTCCAAACCTTCCTACGCCTGCCATGGGGTACCAGGTCGTTGAGAAAATTATGCCTGAGCTGAACCACTTTGGCGCTATTGAGCTAATGCAACATGGTCTACTCGAACTGAATGAAGATTTTGGCGTAGAAGGTACGGGAAGTAGCGAGGCGCTTTATATTTTTCATCCTCAGACATGTGCCTTATTGGGAGTAGACGGAAATTGGGATGCAAGCGTGGAAGGCTCTCGGAGGACCGTAGGTATGAAGATATTTTACCTAGCCCAAGATGGTGAAGATTTTGTTCACGATTATACGGTCACGAAAGATAGACATGATAACATCGATACGACTTCGACAAAAAAACAAGATACTGCTAATTTAAGGGATGCGAACGAACAAAAGAATGTATGGGCGAAACTATTTAATCTTTAAAAGATGGCAGAAAAACATGTAGTTGTCCAAGGAGCGCAATGTATGTGCAACTTTGGTACTGCACCTGATAAGTTAAAGGTGCTCACTAATGATAAAGATTTTGCAAATGATAGTCAAGGAAGTAAAAAGCGAATTGCTACGACAAAAGATACGGGAACTACATTTGAAAAGAACATGTTTGGCTCATGTTCGAAAATGAATAATAAACCTTGTAGTGCAACAGTGCAAAGTTGGTCTGGGTTTTATCCTGAGACGATCTTGTCTAACGGCGGAAAAGTTTTGTTAGAGGATAGCAAAGCTACCTGCCCGACAGGTGGACCAGACTGTATCCGGATTATTCACCACGGTCAGCAGGCAGAGCCATCGCAAAGAAACCGGAACAATAGTTCAAGGGAAGTGCAAAGCCAGCTAAATCCGATGGCAAATATGATCGATGAGAAAGAAGCTTTTGACGGTATTGATGTCTCAACACGATAGATTATGGCAAAGGGTGTTAAGAAAATAAAGTGGTCGGGCGAGGGACCTGTTTACAATGGGAAAAGAGGATCTGTCCCGAATTCCTTACTCGTGATTGGTCCAGGGGAATATGTATGGTTTCAGGTCGGGGAGTGGTATCCAGATACGACTGAAGCGGATAAGAAAAAGGACTTGAGATGGGCTGTACAAAATAAAGAAGGAAAGATAGCCTATCAAAAGACTCTGGGATGGAATTATAGGTATGGTTTTCGAATTTCCCGAAAACTATGTGGACCTTATACCTTCTATGTGGAAGCATCCTGGACTGGAAACTTTGATGGGAAGGCTGGATTAAGTTTGCGCGGAGAAACTCCGGCACGTATTGTGGATAGCCGTTGGACAAAGCTTGAAGGCGGAGAGGATGTACGCAAAACCTATCATTTCTCATACGGTGAACTGGTATGGCTGCGTCTTTTTACGGAGGGGCTTAATGGCTATAACAATGTCGAGGTTCGTGTTTTTAGACGCTTGCGATCGGCATTTGGTCTTCTTCCAAAGGATGATGAGGTGACCCGTAAGATTTATTACTGCCAGGTAATTAACGGTGAAATTAACCTTAAAATCCCAAATACCTATTCGTGGGGAAGGACTATGAAGGATAAAGCAGCAGTAGAGGAGTTCTACGTTAGGGTAGTGCATCCTGTGACTAAAGCTTATATTGCCGACACGGGATTAAATGGCGATACAGCACACGCCCGATTCCTAAGGATCAAGAATGAAGAGGTTTCTCAGGTTATTGAAACTCCGCAAAATAGAGTGCCTGTAACGATTTATGAACCAGATAAGAACGCGGCAAGGTTTGAACCGTGTAAATTTGAACAGATCAAAATCACTGAAGCTGGGAAATCGGCAATCACTGTATTTGATCACGGTGGTGGGGTTGCCAATAAAACCAATCCAAGAGAACGGGTGGTGCAGTCTATCTATTTTGAAATAGGAAAAACAGCGTTGACCCCCGAAAGCCTGAAGAAGATGAACACCATTCTTCAGTTTATACTGGAGCACAATGGATCTTCTATTCGTTTGGATGGTTATGCCTGTGTTATCGGTAAGCAGATTGACAATCAGGTGCTTTCCGAGAACAGGTCAAAGACTGTCAAAGAATTTTTTCTTAAGGGTAAACTGGAAGCTAGCCGGATTAAAACTGTCGTGGGGCACGGTGAACTTAAGCCTACGGATGACAAACAAGGTCGCGACAACATCAAATACAAAGATGAACAAGATTATATCAACAATCGGCGGGTGGACATTTCCTTTGAATATTACGGACATAACGCTGATACAATAGTTTATGAGACTATTTTGGGAAGCAAGCCAACGACGATTACAGTTGAGCCTGTCAATTTCGATACAAAGGCTTGTTTTAGTAAACCGGCGCATAAAAAAGAAATTAAATTTTCAAATCCCAATATTCCGAGTGGGAAAGGGGGCAGCATCCCTGCAATATCGCGCTTGTCAGAAACCAATCCTGTTCCGCTAAACTACATTTGGCCAAGATATTGTCTTACCAATACGCAGTCCTTTAGTTCGGCAAACGACTATATTGTTCATTTTCATTCGTGTCGATATTTTTCAGTGGAGAATAATCCTCCCGTTAAAATTAGGGTATATCCTGATATTAAATGGAAACTGAACTTCTTTCTCAATCTAACTAATGATCTCAGTGTGAAATGGCAGCATGCTACCCCCCAGCAGCATAAAGAGTATCAAAGCAAAGCCGGTAAAATTGGCGCTGAGAAAAGATGGAAACAAAAAGAGGCTTCGTTTGGTTTTGGTTTATTAGCGCAGTGGAATAAATCGGGTGAAAACTATGGTTCAAAAATGGAGCTGAAAGCATCCTATGAGGGGAAATTTAAGAAGCTTTATGATATTTTTTCATCCATGGGCGATTTAGCCAAAGCGATTACTGAAAAGACAAAGGGTGCGGTTAAAACAAGTATTCCGGGTGTGCCGGTAGCAATAGCAGTGAAACCTCCTAATCTAAGCCTGGAAGGGGAATGGTATTTGAAGAAGGTTAAGAATAGTGCAAATGTCGATGAGATTGGCACACAACTTTCCTTGACCTTAAAAGCGGATCCATTGATAGCACTGGAAATCACCATAGATTTACTTGGTGCAGCGATCTGGACGGCAGCAGGGGTACTTACAGCTGGTTCTGCAGCACCTGGCGTATTAAAGTTATATCAACGTATTAAGGATCAGTTGATGACGGGTGCCGATGTGGGAACTGACGATCTAGGTTTCAAGGCAAATGTGGACATTTATATGGATCTTGTCATTACTAGTTCTATTTTGGTCGATAGTACTTTCGCTTTTAATACTGTAGGGAAACCATCCGATTCTAAAGTCGATACATCTGCAAAAGGTAAATTGAACGTCGAGTTGAAAGTTGGGATTAAAGTGAAAGGAGAGTTGGCTTTGGTCGTTGTTAGGGTGGAAGGATATTTCGAAGCTTCGGCCGCGGCAGAGGGATCTATTACTTTTGGGCATAAATTAAATTATAATGATAAAGGCTTATATTATCGTCCGATTTTGGGATTTGATGGTTTAAATGCCAAATACGTCGTTGCTGTTTCACTGTCTTTAGCAAAAAAGATCAAAAAAGATCAAACCAAAATGGAAATGACGAAAGAAAAGAAAATTGTGTTAGCAGAAGGTAACTATGATAATGTCATCCCGAAATTTGATGTAATAGAAAAAATTGAAAGTACCTTTGATGTTGATGCAAATATTCCGTTGATTACAAATTAAAAAATTATGAAGACATATTTATTGATGTTAGTAACCCTAATTGGAGCGACTTCGTGTAACTCTCAGAATAGAAATGATTTATTGTCCATGCATTTTGATCAACCTATAACTGAATTGATCGGTGCACATAAATTAGAACAGTTCCAAGATCCGAATTATGGGATTTATACCTATAAAACAGATCAATTGGATGGTTTTAAAATTGCAGATATAGATCTTTCAACCTACAAGTATCCAAATGGTCCAGTAGCAGATTTTAATAGAATACAAATATATGTTGACAGTCGAACGTCCAAGAAGTACTTAGGCTTCAGATATACGACAGTAAAACAGGATGAGATTCAGGAATTGATTGCCTCTCTTAAAAAAAATTATCCTGAATTTGAACAAAGAAAAGATTCTGCAGGGGACGTTTATCTGTGGGACTTAAAGTCACTGAATGCCTGGCTATTTTACTATCCGAATCATTCTGTTGATAGTAATGGTAAAGATTTCCTAAATTCTAATTTCCTGTATGTGAAGAAAGGAACTCGCCTGGATGACTCAAAAGACAGTTCAATCCCTACGATTTGGCAACAGATAGATGGCTTATATCCTAAAGATTAGAAGGTATGCAAAAACCATATTACAACCTGGATTTTGGAGCGACGATGTGCAAATTTCAAATTAAGGTAAATAATTTTGAGGTTTTTATGTTGAATATTGACGGTAATGTTGCATCTGAAATACCGCTAAATGGTGGAATATTTGGAAGCGGCGAACAGCAGCTTGAAGTAAGGGCATTACCATTAGATGGCGAGAAAATGCTTCATCCACAGGCGAATTTTCATTATCATGTAAAAGCTGTTGACGTCAATACCGCAAATTGGAATTTGATAAAAAGTTTTGATAAGAAACAGGTTGGACCAGATCCAAAGAGTCAATCTTTCCTGTTCAGCAGGAGCGTATTTTATGCTGATGTGCCTTATACAGTACACAACTGGGCTGATCTTAAAGAGATAGATGAAAATAATCTTAGAGATCGGGTTTTCGATAAGTACAATGATATTGTGCGAGCAGGAAGAAGTGGAGATTATAACAAATTGTTTGCTGCTATTGAGCTTACTGAAGAGAGGAATGCTTTGACCCTATATCTTTCTAAGGGAGAGGTTGAAGCCCGCATTGATTCAATCAAAGCTGATATTGAAGCTGGATTTAAGATGATGGAACTGGATCAAAATTGTATATTGGAAATAGCTGCTAATGGTCGCTTGTGTCGTTTGGTACGTCTAGATAGTAACTCCGCCATGGTTTTGGAAAATAAAAAAACACAGGAAGAACTTATTATTGACCTCTGGCTATGTGAAAATACGAATAAAACGTTGAGTATTTTTTAGTCGTCAATTGCTGGTAGTTTAAAATTATGGGTAAAAATTATTATAGCACTAATTTCAGTTTTTCTATGTTGCTTACCATCATGCTGGAAATATCTTGTGTCAGTAGTGGTGAGAAAATTACCCACCCACCAATTACCGAATCAAATCCGACGACTGTTTCGGTGGGTAATGCCCTGTCCGTCAAAGAAAAGATGATCAAGCATTTTCCTAAACAGCCTTTATACTACATTTACATCGATCACGAGCAGTGTTTTTTCGAGATCCTTGTGAATGATATCCCAGCATTTCAATATTTTAAGGATGGTGGTATTATGTCGCCCATAACTTTGAATAATTATATAGCTAAATCCGGAAAACAGAAAATAACTTATCGTCTTTACCCGCAGAAGGAACGTGAACATGGCGAAGGGTTTCAACAATTGACACCGTTTACCCGATTTAATTTGACACTTTTCTCGAGAGATAATATGGATACAGTTGCTGGTTTCGATCATCAAGTTCAGTTACTAGACCATGCTAATTTAAAAAAAGAAGATGGTAAAACATTTATAGGAGCAGGTTTACCATACTATGAGTATACAGTTACTTTCGATGCTTCAGTACCGTATGAAGTCCCTGCGCTAGCTAACGCAACGGATTTAAGCAAATTACCGAAAGATGTGCTTGAAGAGAAAACACTTGAAGCTTATAACTATTTTAGGGATTTGATAGCAAATAAAAATAAAGATGTCTATAGCGCACTAGTTTTTAATAGTGATGTGAGGCAGATTGTAAGCTTATATCAGGATGAAAATGATGTCCGTGAAGGTGGGAATGAAGATATGTTTTATTTTGACAATCCTACTTTTAAAGTCGAGCCTATAAAGGATTTTACCTTAAAACTTTATGGAGATGGGAAGCTCGTTTGCCTAGAGCATAGTTCATTGGACTTACGCCTCCGGGGTGGTTCTGCTATTTGGGGTAAGTATAAAGGAGATACAGGTGGTACCTTTGCGCGTTTTTTAAGCCTGTATTTATACATCCCTAAAGGAAAAGACTCCTTTGAAATTTGGTAAAGAAAAATAGGTAGACGTAATGGATATGTTAAGGGAAGGATTAAAATTAGGTGATGTAATCTTTTCGACCTATAAATATCTAAAAATTTTCGACTGCAGAGTCTTTAATCACGGTCCTAAAAAAAGGATAAGTGATGGAAAATTATAATAATAAACGATGAAACAACTAAAGTTTATAGGTGTATTATTTCTCGTGTTAGTGCTAACGTTATCGTGTAAACCTTCGAGCAACCAATCGAATGGAGTTCTAGACACCACGAATAAAACTAACGTTAGTATACCCGAAAGAACAGATTTGAAAGTAGTAGATCTAATTGATATAAAATTGTTAGAGCCGTTTGAAGATATTAAAAATTCAGATGGATCCACGCTGAAATCAAATGGGAAGAAATATGAAACCATGAGTGGGTTACAAGCGGTTGGGTACAATGCAAATGCTGTTTTCACATTCGATAATGTAATTTTGAGTTCGTCAGAACATCCAACTGAAATAATTTTTCATTTTGAAAAAGGCTCTGCTGTCTTGAAATTCGTTGAAGTCAAAATTAGTGATGAAAAGATTGGGAAATCTTTATTGGTAGCATTAAATCGTAGTTTCGGTAAACCAAGTTTTGAACAGAATACAGACAAGGACAATGGAATGGGGGTTGACGAAAATGGAAACGCAATCTCTAGCGCTAATTATCCCAAGCAAAACTTTATGGTTTGGGAAAAGAGCGACAATAAAAAAAGTTATTTTGTTTTACAGCACAGCGACGGTGGAGCGAAAGTGACGGAACTGACTATTTTAGATCCAGATGAAAAATTTGCAAAACAATTTATAAGTGTGCGATCCTTTGATTGGTATAATAACCATTATTAATGCAAATGTAGCGATAGCAAATACTAAACTAATTTGAGCTTTCGTAAGTTGTGGTGTTATAGTAAATAAGAGTATAAAAAAAATTATGGGTAAAAATTTGTACAAGGTTCAAGTAGGTGTTTACCTATTGGTAATAATCATGCTTGGTATATCTTGTAACCATACTGATAATAAACTGAGTCTACCACCTATTGGCGAATCCAATCCAACGGTGATTACGGCTGATAATGCCCTGTCCGTAAAAGAAAAATTGATTAAACATTTTCCAAAAGAACCTTTATACTATGTTTACATGGATCATGAGCAGTGTTTTTTCGAGATATTAGTCAATGATATTCCGGCATTTCGTTATTTTCAAGATGGTGGGATTATGTCTCCTGTAATTTTAAACAATTATATCGCTAAATCGGGCAAGCAGAAAATCACTTATCGCCTTTATCCACAGACGTCACGCGAAAATGGGGAAGGATTTAAGACTTTAACACCTTATACCCGATTTAATTTAACACTTTATTCTCGGGATAACGCAGATACCTTGACGAGTTTTGATAAAAGGATGAAAATATTGGAACAGCCCAATCTAAAAAAGGATGACGGCAAAACTTTTATTGGAGCAGGTTTACCATTTTACGAATACACCTTAGAATTTGATGCCAACGTACCCTACGAACAATCGCCATCGCTCGAAACAGCTGTTGACTTAAAATCTATGGATAAAGAACTATTGGAAAAGAAGACAGTGGAGGCCTACCGCTATTTGGGAAAATTAATAAGCGATAAAAACAAGGATCAGTACTTTTCACTGGTGTTCAATAGTGATATGCGGCAATTACAGTCAGAGTACTATACATCCGAGCATTTGAAAGAAAATGGTAATGATGATTTATTTTATTTTAATACTCCATCTTTTAAGATCGAGCCATTAGCGGATTATGCGATGAAAATCTATGGAAATGGAAAGCTTGTATGTTTGGAGCATACTTCAATGGATACAAGACTTCAGGGAAGGTCTTCCATCTGGGGAAAATATAATGCGGAAGAGGGTGGGGTACGTGTGCGCTTTCTGCGGATATTACTTTACCTACCGAAAGGAAAAGATACATTTGAAATTTGGTAAAGAAAATAGGTAGGCATAATGGTTATGATAATGAATCACAATAATGCAACTATGAAAATAAATTTATTAATGCTATTATGTGTTATTGGTGTTACATCATGTAATTCTCAAAACAGAAATGATTTATTGTCCATGCATTTTGATCAACCTATAACTGTATTGATCGGCGAACATAAATTAGAACAGTTTCAAGATCCGAATTATGGGATTTATACCTATAAAACAGATCAATTGGATGGTTTTAAAATTGCAGACATAGATCTTTCAACCTATAAATATCCAAATGGGCCAGTAGCAGATTTTAATAGAATACAAATATATGTAGACAGTCGGACGTCCAAGAAATACTTAGGCTTCAGGTATACAACAGTAAGACAGGATGAGATTCAGGAATTGATTGCCTCTCTTAAAAAAAATTATCCTGAATTTGAACAAAGAAAAGATTCTGCAGGTGACGTTTATCTGTGGGACTTAAAGTCACTGAATGCCTGGTTGTTTTACTATCCGAATCATTCTGTTGATGGTAATGGTAAAGATTTCCTGAATTCAAATTTCCTGTATGTGAAGAAAGGGACTCGTCTGGACGACTCAAAAGACAGTTCAATCCCTACGATTTGGCAACAGATAGATGGCTTATATCCTAAAGATTAGAAGGTATGCAAAAATCATATTACAACCTGGATTTTGGAGCGACGATGTGCGAATTTCAAAATAAGGTTAATAATTTTGCGGTTTTTATGTTGAATATTGACGGTATTGTTGCATCTGAAATACCGCTAAATGGTGGGAGATTTGGAAGCGGAGAACGGCAGCTTGAAATAAGGGCGTTACCATTAGATGGTGAGCAAACGCTCCATCTACAGGCGAATTTTCATTATCAGGTAAAGGCTGTTGACGTCAATACCGCAAATTGGAATTGATTCAATCAAAGCTGATATTGAAGCTGGATTTAAGATGATGGAACTGGATCAAAATTGTATCTTGGAAATAGCTGCTAATGGTCGCTTGTGCGGTTTGGTACGTCTAGATGGTAACTCCGCCATGGTTTTGGAAAATAAAAAAACATAGGAAGAACTTATCATTGACCTCTGGCTCTGTGAAAATACGAATAAAACGTTGAGTATTTTTTAGTCGTCAATTTTTGGTAGTTTAAAATTATGGGTAAAAATTATTATAGCACTAATTTCAGTTTTTCTATGTTGCTTACCATCATGCTGGAAATATCTTGTGTCGGTACTGGTGAGAAAATTGCCCACCCACCAATTACAGAATCAAATCCGACGACTGTTTCGGTGGGTAATGCCCTGTCCGTCAAAGAAAAGATGATCAAGCATTTTCCGATACAGCCTTTATACTACATTTACATCGATCACGAGCAGTGTTTTTTCGAGATCCTTGTGAATGATATCCCAGCATTTCAATATTTTCAGGATGGTGGTATTATGTCGCCCATAACTTTGAATAATTATATAGCTAAATCCGGAAAACAGAAAATAACTTATCGTCTCTACCCGCAGACGGAACGTGAACATGGCGAAGGGTTTCAACAATTGACACCGTTTACCCGATTTAATTTGACACTTTTCTCGAGAGATAATAGGGATACAGTTGCTGGTTTTGATCACCAAGTTCAGTTACTAGACCATGCTAATTTAAAAAAAGAAGATGGTAAAACATTTATAGGAGCAGGTTTACCATACTATGAGTATACAGTTACTTTCGATGCTTCAGTACCGTATGAAGTCCCTGCGCTAGCTAACGCAACGGATTTAAGCAAATTACCGAAAGATGTGCTTGAAGAGAAAACACTTGAAGCTTATAACTATTTTAGGGATTTGATAGCAAATAAAAATAAAGATGTCTATAGCGCACTAGTTTTTAATAGTGATGTGAGGCAGATTGTAAGCTTATATCAGGATGAAAATGATGTCCGTGAAGGTGGGAATGAAGATATGTTTTATTTTGACAATCCTACTTTTAAAGTCGAGCCTATAAGGGATTTTACCTTAAAACTTTATGGAGATGGGAAGCTCGTTTGCCTGGAGCATAGTTCATTGGACTTACGCCTCCGGGGTGGTTCTGCGATTTGGGGTAAGTATAAAGGAAATACAGGTGGTACCTTTGCGCGTTTTTTGAGCTTGTATTTATACATCCCGAAAGGAAAAGATACATTTGAAATTTGGTAAAGAAAATAGGTAGGCGTAACCCTTTTAAAACACTTTACTAAAGAGGCAATGAAAACTAGTAAGGCAGTTAATACGTTATCTAATTAATATAAACTTAATATTGAATTAAGAGGAATTGCCTGTCAAAGAGTTATAAACATAGCTGATAGCAAATGTAAAATCTTATTATAAATAGATTGTTGAAAATGAGTGTTTTATTGCGAATTTTTTTCATTAGCTCATATAGAATCCGTACAGCGACACGCTTGATGAAACGAAAGTAAACCCTAGCGCTGTCACGATAATCTGATTAAACCCAATAGTTTAAAGATTTGTGGCCTGTTTTTTGCTTTTTATGATCAGGTGTAATTTAACTATCGTGCTAGTTTGAATATTCCTTTGGAAAAGATGGTATTATCATTAAGATTATCTTATCCTCGTATAGTTTTAGTAATTATCTAAATTGTGAATTAATATGATTTTAGAATAAATTGTGATTCATGAAGCCTATAAACCAAAAAGAGATAAATGCGGCATACCGCAAATTTATCATTTCATTCACCTTCCTACTGCTGATAGCATTATCCAGCTTATTCCTCTATTTAAAAGCTTCTGAAAAAGAATATGTGATCTTAAAAGAGCAATATGAAGAAGTGGAAAATTTAATGAACGCCCGCACGGATATCAATAGACAATTTGCGCAGATCAATCAATATTTCAGAGATATTGGTCAAGGTGATGCCGATATGTCTGCCGTAGCACGAAAGCGGGTGCTCCAAAATGAAATCGCAAAAGGATCGGGACATATCGGAAGAGTCATCGATGGCCTGAAAGTGGATAGCAGCAGAGCAAGCCTAAAGCTTTATCGCAGATTGAATAAAGATATCCTATTGGTATCGCGCCTACAGGATTCTTTATTTTCCACTAAAAACGTCATTGAAAGCAAACGAATGCAGCTTCAAAGTTGTATTACCATGAATAATCAGATTAACAAAGTTGTAAACCAAGGTTCTATAGTAGGAAGATAAGGTATGATTAAACTAAGCTTAGTCGAACGACGTGAACATTTTTTGCTGCTGCTGGCCGCGTTTGTATTGGCAATGACATTATTGGGGTACGTTTTATTTTACAGCGACGGTCCGCGATTTGCCATCTCTAAAGAAGATCTTGCCCTCCGTATACGTGACGATCAAAAGTTTGAGGAATCAGCTAATTTGGCTTTAAAATATGTTGATAGCGCTTCGGCGCAGATCAAAAGATTTGATCCGACCGTACAGGCCGTTTTTATTGAAAATGATATTAAAAAGACCTTCTCGGACATTAATGCTTTGTACGCACAAAATAGCTTCGATAGTCGATATAGTATTTTTGCACAAGGGGCATTGTTTTACGAGAATTATTACGTCGATAGGCGGGAGTTGAAAGGTAATCTCAATGATATCGAGCGCATTTCCAAAAATCTCGACGACTGCATTGTGAACCGGAAACAATTGCAGCAAACGATCAATATGATGAATTCACGCTAATTGCAAATTTTGAAAGTCATTTTTTAATTAATCAATTGTAACTAAATGGATAGGAATTTTATTGAAGAGGGCGACGAAAGGAATGTCTCAAAGAGCAACCCTCGTATTTACTTGTTTATCATTATCTTTTTGGTCGTCGCTCTTTTAGCAGGGTTGATTTATTTCTTCAAGGTCTATACGCGATCGGAAGAGAAGATTAGCGCCAAAATTAATAAAACTGAAATTTACCTAAATGAAGATCTGATTTATGCCGACAACACCAATGGCGCTAAAAAGTGGGTCTGGGAATTTGGGAACGGCGATAAGTCGACAAAACAGCAAGGTACTTACCGCTTTAATAAGGTTGGGTCTTATGTGGTCAGACTCACCGTTAATGAAAATTTGCGTGAACAGTTTTTCGTTTCGGTAAAAGACAGTGTGGTGCATTCGATAGCACAGGATACCACATTGTTTATTAGTGGTTCTACAAACGGCATTGTGCTTGAAGAGATCCGTTTGGAAGCGAATGGACCTGGTGAAATATTCGAATGGTGGTTTGGTGAAACCGGAAAGGTGGATGCAATCGGTAAATCGGCTTTGTATACCTATACGAAACCTGGTGTTTATCAGGTGCGGCTGCGCTCGGATAAAAGTTCGAAATTTGCTACACACAACATCCGTATTGTTGACCCAGCAGCAGACATTAATCAGCTGGTGACCCCGGGCAAAGGAGCGCAGGATGCTCTTAACGATCTAAAAGAAAAAATTCAGGATATCGCCAATGGAGCCGATTTTAATTCAAAATATAGTTACATCTTATCGAAATACCTCTGTGGGGACGAAAAAGTGAAAGTGAATGTCGAAATGGATGGGCAGAAAAAGCAGATGGATATTTACGCGTATCTGATGGGACTCACTTTTTCAAAAGGAGTTACCATCAATGAAGTCACGGTGGAAAGCGCTTCGACGCCAAACGCCACAAAAGAATGTCCTACTTTAATTAAAGTTAAACAATCAAAATAAAGCCAAGCGCTGTATGAACTTAGTTAACTCTTTTCGGTTTTGTACCTTATGCCTGGGCCTGCTGTGGAGTGCCCTTAGCGCAAATGACCTCCTCGCGCAGTCTGCGACCTCCTTCGGCGGATCTGTGGTGGGACTGCCTATTCCATACCTCGAACCTAATGCTTCGACATCGACCAAAGAATCTTTCGATAAATCTAACCTCCCTTGGATTGTTTTTTCGGATAGAAACGACAATCATACCAGCACTTCGCCGGGTGGTACGCTCATGATGGAAAAACTTTCGTTTATGCAGCCATTTTATGTGTCGGAAGAAAAGGACGGCTACCTTAAACTGCTGCGGTTTAGCGATAATATGGTACGCGGTCTTAAGCTGAAAGATAAAAAACGTGTGGAAAGTGTGGGTTGGATAGCAAAGGATAAGTTATTGCTTTGGCAGCGTTCTTTTGTCGATGTAGCAACCCGATTTCCCAATAAAGCACTCACCATTATCAATGACGTAGAGCCTTTACTGAATGGACAGTATTATTTCGATAAAAAAGATTCTATTTTTGTTTTTGACGGACCTGATCTTAAAAATGGGAAATCTAAAGTTGCCCTGCATAATTACGTGTATATCTTCAAGAAATCTGATGACGGCAAGCAGTTTTTAATTGGGTCGGCGGATCAGTTTGTGCCGCGTGAGGCAGGAAAATATATCAAAGGCTGGGTATCAGCATCGGTCGTACAAAATTGGGGTCATCGCCTGTATTTTGCGCCCTATACATTTGAATCACCGCAGGCCGATACCGTGGTGGCAAAGATCAATAAGAATCGTATCGATGGATTTGAGCCTTATAAGGTCGACCCACTGATAGATACAGCGAATATCACCATGCTCGGTTTGCCTGTACGTACCGTTGATGATTCGGGCATCGCTACGCATTATGCGGTTGATGTGTTCAATAAATCGAATAACAAGGTACTCACCATTAACGGGGCTGAACTGACTTATCCTGGATTGATCAACCTGATCAAAAACAGGTCGAAAGTCAATATTATTTTTGTAATCGATGGTGGAAACGCGATGCGTAACCATTTTGCCAGTCTTACGAATACCATTCAGGGGTTTGAAAATAGTGTCGAACAGGTCTTTAATAAGCAAAATGTAAAATACGGAAGTGTGGTGTTCCGCAACCCATCGTCATGTGGTGGACGAAGCGCCTCGTTGGAGCTCACCGATGATTTTCGTAAGCTGGTAGGATTTTTACGCGACCAATCAAAAATAAGCAGTGAATGTGATCGTGGAAATGCGGAGCAGCCCCTTTTTGAGGGTATAGCACAGGCCACCAACTTGGTTAAGGATGTGGCGCAACAAACAAATCTTTTCGTGATTGTAGGTGCTACCGGCAATTTAGGGGGGGCAAACAACAGTCAACTGTCTTCAATAGCACGTCGTGTAGCCGATGTAGAGGGTCGAATGGTGATCTTACAAGCTTACAATAGTACACCAACAACATTTAACGATTTTATTGTTCAATCTCGAAAGCTGGTCTCCAGTGAAGCCTATTATGCGGCTGAAAGGCGAAAATTTCAATTGGTACGTGGAGAAGCTTTCGGTAATCAATCTTATGATTTTAACTTGACAGATTCGATTTCCTACTACCTTGATTTTCCGAAAAATAGCCTTATTCAGGGTGGCGTGGTGTTTCCGACAAGGGGTTCGGCATTAAATAATAAAAGTTTCAATGTAGCATTCTATCGTTTTATGGACGAAACCCGGCAGGATATACGCTCGCATATCCATAGCTTAGATAGTGCTTTTAGACTGACAGGTATTGAAAATGTGAATGTTAATCCGACCGTGGCCAAATTATTAGGAGGAAAATTCAATAGGGATGTCGGTGAAGGGATGCCGCACAATGCATTCAAATTTGCGTCTACCCTGAAATTCAGTCCGGATTTACAATATCAGCTTACCAAAGGGCTCGATTTTGATTTGATCCTGAACGCAGGCGAGTTCAACGAATTCAGCAGTATGCTGTCGGTTATGAGTGGAGATAACTTAGTGAAGGATGACAATTCTTTCCGTAAAAAACTATATGATAACTATATCGACGAATATAAGAAAAAATGGCCGATGTATTCTGCCCGTGATGTAGACAAATGGACATTAGGAAAGTACTTCTCCGTCATGTTGGGAATCCCGTTGCTCCACAATACATTTACCGACATGAAAGTGGAAGCATTAAAAAATAAGAAAGAGATGTCGCTACCTTCATTCGAAGAGTATATCGTCTATTTACAGAAGGTGATGGCCATGACGCGCACTTATGCTCAAAATCAAGGTAAATTCTTCTCCAACGGCGAGCAATATTACCGGGTACGTGGAAGCTTTTTTAATATGAACACCATTCAAACGGCAAATTAATGACGATTAGTAATTTTAGTGAATCTGTAAAATTGGCAATTCATATTGCACAGGCCTTGGCGGAAGAATACCATCAAAACCAGTTCGGCCCAGCGCATCTGTTAAAAGCTTTAATGCACAAAGATGTCGGCTTGAGACAATTTGTACAATCGATTGACAAAGACGACCAATACATCTCCGAATGGGCCGAAGTGCGTATGGACGAACTGGAGCGATCCAGCAACGTGCCACCTGCCGAGGAAATTAGAGGGAATGAAGCTGTGGTGCGGCTGCTGGACGAAGCCGACCTGGTACGCATTAAACTGGGACTCGATCTTATCACACCCATATGTGTATTGACTGCCATCTCAAAAGCGGGTATTGCTTTTGACGTCAATCAGTTGAAATCTTTTCCGATCAAAGAAAAGGAGATCTATGATCTTTATATTGATCAAAATCAGCTGTCACAGGCGATATCGGGTGCTGCTGAAAGCAGTAGCACCCAGAGCGGCGAGCCAAGCGGCTTGCATAATGCCTTGCATCAGTACTGTATTGATCGTCTGCAGCTCGTGCGTGAAGGAAAATCCGATCCGATAGTAGGTCGCGATCGGGAGATTCGCATGATGCTCGAAATCCTCTGCCGCCGCAACAAACCCAACGTAATTATTGCTGGCGAAGCAGGCGTGGGTAAAACAGCGCTTGTGGACGGCTTTGCCATCGATATCGTGAGTGGACATGTGCCTGAACAGCTCAAGGCAGCACAACTTTTTGAGCTTGACCTCGGAGCTCTCATCGCAGGGGCAAGTTACAAAGGTGAGATAGAAGACCGGTTGAAGAAAATTATCGCAGAAATTAAGCGATTCGATAAGGCGATCTTATTTATTGATGAAATACATACGCTTTTGGATAGCAAGGGGCCCATTGGTTCTGGAGCGGGAAATTTGCTGAAACCTGAATTGGCCCGTGGTGAGATTACCGTAATCGGTGCCACCACGCTAGAAGAGTATCGAAAGATTATTGAGCCTGAACAGGCCTTCAGTAGACGTTTTGAATTGCTGCAAATTGCCGAGCCAACGGTGGAGAAGGCTATTAAAATGCTTGAAAAGGTATTGGATAGGTATGAACAGCACCATAAATTGAAGGTAGACAGCGCCGCACTTCCCGTAACAGTGTCGCTGGCAAAAAGATACTTAAAGGATCGCCATCTGCCTGATTCGGCATTTGATCTTATGGACCGTAGTATGGCGGCACTAAAGCTTGCGCAAAGTGGTTCGCTCAGCATCCTTGAGCAGATAGACGACGAATTTCAGCATCTCAGAGCTGAACTGCAACAGAAGAGCGAGCGGGAGCAGTTTGGTGCATATAAGTGGCTTACTGAAGCGCTGTTTAATAGGTTGAGCCCCATTCTCTTGGGAATGTTAAATGAAGAGGAACGTTATGAAGACCTGGAATCTGCTCAACACTATGCCGACTTTCTTGTACACATTATACCACAGTTGAAAATGCATGCGGAACAGTTGTCCGATACACTCACCAAGCAGGATATTGTTGCGGTGATGGCGCATAAAACTGGAATTCCGATGGGAAAACTACAGGCTGGAGAAAAAGAAAAGCTGTTGCAGATTGAAAGTTATCTGCAGAAGCGTGTGGTAGGACAAGATCAGGCGATCAAAGCAGTGTCGGAGGCCATACTTGAGTCGAGAAGTGGTTTGAATAAAAAAGGCCAGCCCATTGGCTCTTTCTTTCTTTTGGGCCCTACAGGTACAGGGAAAACGGAACTAGCAAAATCCATAGCGGAGTTTCTGTTCAATGATGAGAAAGCAATGATCCGCTTTGATATGTCGGAATTTAAGGAGGAACATAGTGCGGCATTGCTCTATGGAGCTCCGCCGGGATATGTGGGATATGAGGAGGGTGGACTACTGGTCAACAAAATCAGACAGCAGCCTTATTCAGTTTTACTTTTTGACGAAATCGAAAAAGCACATCCTTCGGTATTTGATACATTCTTACAGATCCTGGACGAAGGCATGATGCACGACCGATTAGGAAAAGCTGGTGACTTTAGCAATTCCCTGATTTTATTTACCTCTAACATTGGGAGTGAGTGGATTGCTGGACAAATCGATGCGGGTAAGGGCTTTCCAACGCATAATCAGCTGATGGAAATCATGACCGCCAATTTTAGGCCAGAGTTTTTGGCACGTATTGCTGAAATTGTGCCCTTCGCGCCAATATCTACAGATCATATTGTTAAGATCTTTGATATTCAACTGCAACAACTCATTCAGCTGCTCGATAAGCAAGGGGTTGATCTGGTTGTAACTGCCGAAGCCAAACAAGCTATTGCGATGAAGGGCTTTACACCAAAATACGGTGCCAGGCAGCTTGCTGCTGGCATTCGTAATGAACTGCGGCGCCCGATTTCGAAAATGCTTATTGCAGGCGAACTAAATAAGGGGGACATATTGACGGTAGGCTGGGATGCAAGTCAGGAGATTCTCACATGGGAAATAAAACAGAAATAGCGGTATGTTGTTTTAATACAGTGTACTAGCGCAATTGCTGAAGGTATTATGCTAATATTTTAGTATATTGTAAATAGAATTAGGACAAATTAATTAGAGTATAAACTTAATTTTTAGATATATGTTTGAGTACGAAATTGGTGGAAACGAAAGGAAAGTTGAGACTTCGGAATCCATTGTGGACATCTCGTTCAATAAAACGATGTTTATTCAGAAATTGACCGATAATGAACCTTTGCGTCCAGAGAAAGTAGAAGGACTTAAGAAAGTGGAGGATGTATTTGCGCATTTCAAGCCAAGTGTGGGGGTATCCTTTGAGGATGAAGATGGTAGCAGCGTTCATGAAGAGCTTAAATTTCAGAATTTGGGCGATTTTTCAGCAAAGAATTTAACGATGCAAAGTGATTTTTTGTCTAATTTAAGTGTTCAAAAAGATCTTTCTGCAAGTGTGATTAAACAGTTGAAATCGAATAAAACGTTGAAGTCTGCCATCGAAAATGCCGAAACAAAGGCTGCATTCATCAATGTGCTGAAAAATTTTATCGCTGAATTAGAAGCTAATAAATAGGACCTATGGCAAATACACAAGAAGAAAAAGCGGCACAAGCGGGTAGCGCTGCCGGATATAAAGAGGTAAAGGACCGTGCTGCTACCGAAAGCTTGCAGGAAAGTTTAGATAAGCTGGTGCGCGTGGGGGGCTTTGATTTATTGGAAGCATCGGTGGATGGTATCCAAAATTTAAATCCTGAACGTAAGGCACGCAAGCAGATTTTTTTGAGCGATGACCAAAAAAAGAAGGAACGTGAACAACTTAAGAAGAAGATGGAACTTTGGGTAGATCTGTTGGAAAATTCGGATTCCGTTGCTTCTATGGTAGATAAAAGCGCTGAAAAGCTGAAGGTAGCCGAAGAGACATTAAACCGCAATCTAGGAACGGCTTTGGAAGCAACTCGTGAGCTGGAGCAGGCTTATCGCTCTGTCCACTTGTTCTATAAGAACACAGAAGCTGATAAAGTAGACAATGTGGTTCTCATGAATGCCAGTATGGACCAGCTGACAGACCTGGACAACCCCCGTTTTATCGAATATGTGTCTGAAGAGTTTAAACAGAATTATGATAGGCTAGACCTGCGTGACAACTATTCGCTATTGGTATTACCGGGCTATTTGGGATCCAATAAGGTGTTGGATCGTTGGGCAAAAATTGCCAATGCGAATAAAGCGATGCTCGTCACCGATTTTGCGGATCTCGAACAGCCGGATGATGTGATTGACCTCTTCACATCTGGTAATTACACCAGCGCGGAAGCTTATAAATCCAACGTCATTATGACAACCAACTGGTTGATTGGACGGGAGAAAAATACCACTGTAGGCGAGGAAGAAGATCTGACTGTACCGGGTTCTGCCGCCCTGGCGGGAAAAATGTATTATACGTTGATGTCTCAGGTGACAGCTGGTAAGAAACACGGTACAATCAATGAGGTTGATGGCGTAAAGTTTGACCTTAAGAAAAGTGAAATTTCGCATCTCGAACGTATTGGATTGGTGCCAATGGTAAATGAATATGGGAAGGTGATGGCATTCTCGGCCAAAACGTTGTTTAATGGTGATAATATTGGCTTGCAGACTTACTCTGTGGTGCGTGTATTTGACTATGTGACCAAAGTCCTCTTTGATTTTCTGAACCGCAGAGCGTTTGAGAACTGGACGACCAAGACGGAAAAAGATTTGCGTGCGCAGATTGTTAAGTTTTTGGACAGTATTCAAGGCCCAGATAGACTGATTGAGCGTTTCAAAATCATGCGATTTGAACGCGATGATCAACAAAAAGATAAAATTCACTTAGATATCCATATTACGCCATTCTTTCCTGCCAAAAGTTTTATGGTCAAATTGGACGGCTACAAAGGGGAAGATGAAAGCACAACATGGGCCAGTGAGTACAATCAGCAGTAAATAAGTTTCTATGGAATTTTACCTGGATAAACCCTTACAGTTAAACCTCCCAGTGGAGAATCAGCGGTTGAAAGAGTCTGATCTGGGTAAATCCATTTCAAACTATCTGGAGCTGATCATATTTACCCGGAAGGGAGAGCATCGCTTTAACGCCGATTTTGGCTGTGCCATTTGGGACCTTGACTTTGAATTGATCGTCAGCGAGAGTCTATGGGAAGAAAAGTTTCGAAAATCACTGCTCGAATCCATTACGCGTTATGAATGGCGCATCGCGCAGGTGGCGGTCAAGGTGAATATCTCTGAAGTGGAAACATTCTTTCCCAAGCGGAAGGTTGCTGAGATCAAAAAGAAGGTAATGATATATGTGGAGGGTAGGATGGTGGAGACTGGAGAGCGATACGCTTTCAGTACTTCGTTATTTTTAAGTCCATTAGCTAAGTAGTGAGCAAAGAGCAGATGAACGATATTTTTTACTCGAGTAAGGAAGAGATTCGCAATAGGATAATAAAGAAGGCCCAGGAGCTTTGGGGAATCCAAAAGGTCTTTGACTTTGATCCAGTGGTTCTTTTATTGATGGAAGTGCTGAGCAGTGAGATCTTTCAGGTGTCGAATGATGTGCGCGATTTTGAGAACCGGATATTTGATAAGATCGGTCGTCTCTTGGCACCGGACTATCTGGTGGCGCCACTACCAGCTCATGCGATCTTGCTGTACCAACCTAGTGAGGCTGAGGTGCGTATAAGTCCTTATCTGCATATGAACATGAAGAAGAAAATTGCTTCTGTGGGCGTTTCAAAAGAGGAAAAAATGGTGGAAATGAATTTTTCCAGTTTGGAAGAAGTGAATCTATTTCATGGAAAGATCCGTTATATGGCGACCCCCCGGCAGCTGTTTGAAATACAGCCCAATGTGAAACGTTCGCTAGGAAAATCGCTGCACATCAATACAGGGCATTCCGTCTTTCTGGGTATAAAATGTTTGGAGTACGACCGTAGGAAAGCCTTTGCGGGTTTAAATTTCTATTTCGACTGGGGCAATTATCAGGTCAACCGGGAGATCTACAAAGTGCTAAACCTTGGAAAATGGCACCTGAATGGGATTCCCATAAAACACCATCAAAATAGATTTTTAAAACGGTCGGATCGCTTAGTGGATGAACTGTTTGACCGAAAAAATTACCTCTTTAACTTAAGCCAAGACATAGAGGGCTATTATCAGCAGCATTTTCTTACTTTGGACGATGAGCCGGATGCGGCTTGTTTTGACAAAACGAGTTCGCTACCTGGGGAAATTTCAGCGCATTTTGAACAGCAGATGACGGATCGACTCGAGGAGGATCTGGATTGGATTCGTATTGACATGCCGACGTCTATGCCGGTGCAGCTGCTTGATGAACTCCATGTACAGATAAACGCATTTCCCGTTGTCAATAAGCGCTTGGTCGAAGGCAAACATCGGGTGAAAGCCCTTAAAAACATTGTTGCTATTGAAACCGCGCAGCTTGAACAGCTACTGACGGTGGAAGAGGTGTTGGATCAGGAGGGGGAAAAATATAGTGAAGTGCCTTACAACAGATCCGGTGTGCACGCCGAAGCAGGGTTTTACACCGTGCGGCAGGGCGGAGTGGAAAGGCTTGATAATCGTACTGCCAAAGATTTGCTCGACTACCTGTTTGAATTGATACGGGATGAGAAAGCTGCTTTTGCATCTTATAATGCTGATTTCTTGAATGCTATATTGCGTGAGCTGGATAAAAACTTAGCGATGATACAGCAGAAGGGAAAGGCCTTGCATCTCCGGCAAAATGATTTCAAGCAGTATATTGTAATGAATCCAAAAAATGATGGCGACCTCCTTTTTACAAAGATGTGGATGACCCAAGCAGAGCTAGCCAATGGCATTGCTGTTGGTACACCTTTGCAGATCCAGCTGGGCGCAGTAAAAAATTACGAACAGCTTGTATTTCTTACCAACAGTAGAGGGGGACGTTCACGTCTCAACCGAAGGGATAGTTTGCAGGCCTTTAAATACAATGTGACCACCGGAGATCGCATCGTTAGTAAAAACGACATTATCAATTTCATTAAGCTGGAACTGGGACAGGTGGTTAAACGTATTGAAATTAAGTCTGGAGTAATGATGGATGCTGATCCAAGAAAAGGGTTTCAGAAAACCACTGATATCTACGTGGAGCCCGATGGAAGCTTTGATTTGGAAACGTCGGAATGGAATGAGTTATTGGAACAGGTGATGAGTAAGCTACAGGTGCGTAGCAGCATGGAAGTGCACTATCGTCTGCTACTAAAGACGCTATAAGTTGTTGTATAGCGAGTAGGATCGACTGTCTCGTAGACTACAACTAAGTAGACTACAGTTATATTGACTACAGGTATGAGGTATGCCCCAATACAGTGGGATTGTTGCCCTGTTCATCGCTTAAGTAGCTATGTTTTACTTCTGGAAGGAGGTCATAGCGCAAGTGTCGGTTTAAATGAGCTGGGAAAAGGTGGTCCAACACCAGATGAATGATATATTCGTCTTTGGCGTTGGGCAGATAGTTCTTTAAAAGTTGGGGATAAGACGGCCCTATTGTGATGTTAAGATAGCTCTCATTGCGCTCAAAGTTCATACTGGTCAAACTGTCGACTCCGAGCTGGCAATAGCCCAATGTACTGGGTGGAAGCCCGATTTCTTGCCAGTCGATTTTGCGGTCATGTGTTGCGCGATGGATTTCAATGGGCATGTTGAGCAGGTTGCGCAACAGCTGTTGGGCATAAGCCATATCGTTTTTATGGTTGTGGATTTCAGGAATAAAATGCATCCAGATCACACGCTGGCGTGGGCTCAGGCGGTGTAGTTCGGGGAAATTGGACAGCAGTAGGTTGCTCATATCCTGATACGTAGTTTGCATATCAAGCCGGCTTTCATATTGATCCAGTTGCGTCCGTAAATAGAACAGTTCGTTTTCAAATGGAGCGAAAAACTGACGTGCATTTTGCTCTTGGCGACGCTTGTTTCGAACATCCTGGATCATAACATCTTCGTCAAGAATTTCGCTGCCAGCATGCAGGGTATGAAAGAGGCCTTCGGGTAGCATATCGTAAAAGCCTTCACGGTTCATATGGATGCGTACAAATTCTTCATTGCTCGTCTCGGAAATATAAGGGCTGACAGATTGAATTTCTGTCGAGAAGGGGCGACGGCTAGAACCGTCACAAGTGAAAATAATATGATCTGGATCTACGCCGTACTGAATGAGATCCGCCGCCTTTTGGCTGGCCTTGATATCTGATGTCATGCTATTGCTGGTAAATAAACCGTCCTTTTTTTTCATAGAAATCATTTTTCCTTGAACATATAAGCCCAATAGATTGTTTTAACCCAGTAGATTGTTTTCACTCTGTCGGGGGATTTTAATTATAAATTGTTTATTTAAAGATAGTATATTAGTTTGTGAATACTGCAACAGCTGAAATGGAAGTACAAACAGTTTTTTTGAGGTACATACTTGCGCCTTTATTGGTATTTATTTCGACAATTGTATTGTCGGTCTGGAATAAGAAAAATTCTCTCCTTAGCAATAAGAGGTTAATTATTTCGATCCTATTGGGAGGACTGGCTCTGGCATTGCCCGGTTTTTTCGGGTTTTTGGGCTTTGGCTATATGCCCTGGGGCTATTTTATGACCATGATATATGCGTTGGGAATAGGTGTGCTTTGGGTATATCTGCTGAGTAAATGGGATCTGAACACGTTGGAGAACAAAAAGGTATTTGTGTTTTTTGTCATGCTGGTCATGCTGTTGCTGGGTATATATATATATAAACTGTTTTTCGATTGGATGAGTCCATTCCGACTGGGCTGGTGGGCAGCCACCAGTATTACCATCTTCATGGTTCCTATGTTTTTTTGGTGGACCTACATTGCGCTATTATCTATCCCTATGGAAATTCATCGGGTATGGGAATACCCACGGTTTCCTGAAGAAATCAGTCTGGATCACCTTGATTTTGATAAGCTATTGGTATTGGAACTGGAACTCTATAAGGACAGCAAGGATGTGGAGCCGTTGCGCGTGAAGGTGAAAGCGCCAGAAAAGATGAACTTCGGACTATGGTTCCAAAAATTTATTGAAGATTATAATGCCAAATTTCCGAGCGCCCCAGTACGCTACGTGGACGATCAGGGGGAATACCAGCGATGGATATTTGTTGTGAAAAGGTCTATTTTTAGAAGAAATGTATATATAGACCCAAATGCAGACATTTCAGGCAATCAGATTACAGAAAAAATGACTATTCACGCCAAGCGTGTTTCAGAAACGATAGGATAACATTAAGCTTATGCAAAAACCATTAAATTACGAAGGTATCAATTGGGTGGATGGGATGAAACTCTCCAGTGGTGATTTTGTTCACACGGATCTCTATACCCAAGATCTCGTCCGCGACGGCATATCGGTGGGGATCCATCATGCAAATTTTGGATTGTTGCCGGCCTTTGCTGGGTATGATCGTTCGTTTGATATTTCGCTGCTGAAGAAAAATACGAATTATCTGGAGGTAGAAGTTCGTTTTTGCAATGCGGTCACCAGCGATGGAAGCCGAATCAATATTGCCTATCAGCAAGGTGCCGTTGAGGCGAATTTTAGTGCCTTTATGGATGTGTCGAAAATTGCTGTCGGCGAGCATTATGTAGTTTTATATGTACATCCCTTTAGAAAATCGGCTTTTGGCGAACCTGATCCTGAGGAATCGCCCCTTCGTTACCCTTTTGTAAAAAAAGAATACACAATCGACATCGTGGCGAAGTCTGCTGTACAGCACGGGCAGGTGAGTGGTTCTTTTATGCCTATTGGCAAGCTTGTGAACGACGGACAGGAGACCTTATTGGTTTCGCAATACATTATGCCTTGCGTTTATATCGAAAGCCATCCGCAATTGATGGATTTTCACAACCGCTTTTACCGAGCATTGAATGAGTTTCAGTCAGCCGCCTACCGCATCATGGATAAAACGGTGAATAAACCTAAAATCACCGAGCTGGGGCTTAATATTCGCTTTATTACGGAGCGTATTTTAGCGTATATGGCCACTTCATTTTTTGAATACCGATCTATCCTTCCGCAAAAGCCACCCATTTATCTTTTAAAATATTTTTCGGATTTTGCGCATGTATTTTTTAATGCTGTGCGGCTGATCGAATCTGCTGAACGGGAGGAAATGCTGAAATATTTCTATGAGTGGAAAGATGTGACACCCGGAAATTTTGAGGAACGCTTATCAAACCTTATTGAATTGCGTTACGATCATCTGGAAATTGCAGAAGCGATGGAATGTGTGGCTGATTTTATGCAGGTCATGGTTTCCTTATGGGGTAAATTGGCGACGCTGGAATATATCGGTCAACGACGTGAAAATATAGTCGTTGCTGAGCAAAAGGTTGTGCAGGAGGTTCAGACGAAGCGAACCTGGTCTTTACTGGATTAACAGATTTATTGGGGGAGATCGATTTGCGATTCATTTTTTTTGCTTATGTTAGCAAAAGATGAAGAACGTTTTATTAATCAATGGGGATCTTTTTAAAACAGCGTCTACTGACTTTTTGATGGATGCTTATCGAACGGGTGTAAAGCAGGCGGACGGCATTGTGCATGATCTGCGGATTGCAGATCTGCTCTTTAATTACAATATTAAACTTCCTTCATTGTATTCGACCGCTTTGGAAGCCGATCTGCAGTTTGCTTTGCGTCGTCTCCATTGGGCCAAACATGTCGTGTTGTTCTGTCCCGTTTACCGTTCATATATCCCCTCGAAAATCAAAGGCTTCTTTGATCGCCTGTTCTTGCCCTATCAAAGCGGTCTTGATGTTAACCGCATTGATAACAATTTCTATGGTAAATCTGCCCGAATAGTAAGTATATTGGATCAAGATCTCTTTGCTGAATATAATCTTTACAAAAAGACAAACTTTATGAGCGTGAAGAAGGATGTCTTCGAACGCTGTCATATCTCGCCTGTGCGGACATCCGCCATGGGTGAACTGCATCAGTTGAACAACGCCTACAGTGCGAAATGGGCAGATAAACTCGCACGTTTTGGCCGTATTGATCTCGTATAAATGTGTAACAATCATTCTTTAAGTGTACTACAAATTGCTTTACAACATGGAGTCACTCTTTAATGCCTGGAAAACGAGCCGTATGGCATACTTCAAATTTTTTGAGCACTATTCCTTAGAAGAGCTCAATCGCATTCCCGTCGGCTTCGGCAACAACCTGATCTGGAACATCGGGCACATCATTGCCACACAGCATAAATTAATTTATATCGGATCGAATGTAAAAGGGCATATTCCAGAAGAAATTTTTCTGAAGTATCAGTCGGGTACAAAACCAACAGTACCAGTATCCCAACAGGAAGCGGATCTGCTTAAAAGTTTGCTTGTTGAACAAATTGAGCCGACTATCCTGGATTTTAACAACAATCTATTTCTTCACTATAACTCCCGTACCACGGGGACGGGCTTCCACGTCGCTTCAATATACGATGCCTTCGAATGGAATAATTTCCATGAAGGGCTCCACATGGGCTATATGATGAGCATTAAAAAGTTTACCTAACGAAGTCCCAAGTTTCAAAATGCATTTGCAAGCCAAGCTGAATATTGGTGTGCCAGTATTCCTAATTTAATTTTCATGGTTTTCGTGGATTGTCCTGAAATGGCCTAACGGTTAATTTTGTAATAGGGCGGAGTAAGGCACAGAATTTTTCTTCGCACGACAGTGTACAAAGAACGAAAACGAAAGTTTTATGAAATATTTAAATATGAAATACAGCGCAAAAGCGTTAGTCCTTCCGCTATTGTTTACAACGATGGCCTGTGGTAAATCCCAAGATTCTGGTTCGTATCAGCAGACGTTCAATGAACGTATGAATAGACAGGCCTATCTGGGCAGTACTGAGTCAACCATGTATTTGCATGGATACGATCGCTTAGCACCGGTGAAAGGAAAAGGTTCTTTCAGCATAGATAGAATAAAAGGCGATAGTTCCACCTTGGTACTTTTTATGGAACTGTCGGGCCAAGAGGGATTTTCTTTTGCTATTCCAGGGAGGCAAACCGGGCGCTCGTGGCGGTTTACCGCTGAATCGGGTGAGTTATCCGTCGCCGACAACGGAGAAGTCAATGGATCGCTGACCGCCAGTGCTAAGGAGATCACGTGGAAGGGAAGACTTTTTGACGACAAGCTGATGCTGGACGTCAAAATTAAATATCTTAAATCCGGTGGCGGTGTACCTGCAGAATCTATCTTAAATACACATTTTGAGCTTCTTAGATCGGGCGACCAACAGGGGGGCAATGGGCAACAAGGCTGCACCATTGTATGGGAATCACGGCCGGTATTCAATGTCTATGAAGGCGGTGTAAACCTGATTTATGTGCCGGTGTGCCACTGATGGTTGCGCTGTCCACGACAGCGCGTTGCTTATTAGATAAACTTCATTTCAGTAGCCTTGTGGATTAAGGAGGCCGAATTGCTGACGGAAAATTTTTGTAGCAGATTTCGACGGTGACTTTCGACAGTCAATGGGCTGATAAACATCAATTCGCCAATTTTGGGTGTGGTATAACCTTGCGCCATCCATTTGAGTACCTCGCGCTCTCTTTCTGTAATCTTTGGAACAGAATCTTGCTGATTACCTTTTAATATGAAGTTCATTTCTCGGCTGAGCACCTGTTCACCCTGATGAACGGAATGTATACCTTGAATTAAGTCTTCGGCAGATACATTTTTGAGAAGATACCCCAGGGCGCCCGCCTGCAGCATACGAAGGGCGATGCTGCCTTCATTGAGGTTGCTGATCGCAATAACATGGGTATTGGGATAATCCTTTTTTATGATCGAAGTGGTATCGATACCATTCATGCCGGGCATGTTGATGTCGACCAAAGCGATATCGACAGGTTGGGTTTGAAGAAAAGCTAAAGCATCAGCCGAGGAGGTAAATGTGCCCAGTAAAACGATGTCTGCGCTGTTCTTTAAAATAAATTCAAATCCATTCAGTACGAGTGGATGATCGTCTACGATAATAACTGAAATAACCTTATCCATGTATATTAAGTTGAATATGGAATGATGCGCCGTTTCCTACTGCTGCATCAATCTCTAATTGTCCATTTAAGATGTCGACCCGGTTGCGAATGTTGGAAATACCAATCCCTTCCTTGGTCATTGTTGTATGCTGGGGATCAAAACCCTTGCCGTTGTCCTCTACGTTCATATGGAACTTATCCGCCACCTGACTACATTGTACCCACACCTGCGAAGCTCCGCTATGCTTTATGGCATTGGTCAGTAATTCCTGCAAAATGCGGTACGCCGCAATCAGAAAATCTTGCGGGTAGTGTTCTTGTAGGTTTGAAGCCTGAAAATCGACCTGAAGTTTGGGATGTGACATGGCGTTGCAAAGATCCCTGAGGGCTACTTCAAGACCCATATATAGCAACGACTCTGGCATCATATTGCGTGCTATCCGCCGGAGTTCGTCAACGGAATGATCCAGCTGTTCAATAATTAGATGTAGATCCATCGTTTTTCCGGCTTCTTGATGAGGATTGGCATTTGCCGCAACCGCCGAAAGTTTTAATTTGGTACTTGCCAGTATTCCGCCCAATCCGTCGTGCAGATCCCGTGCGATGCGACTTCGCTCTCGTTCCTGTCCCTGTAGCATCGCATTATAAAGATTCAATTTTTCTTGTTGCTTGCGGTTTTTGATTTCCTTCTCTAAGAGCATCTCTTTTTGAGTGGACAATTTTTTCTTGTTGCGAAATGCGGTGTACCAAGTGAACGAAAAAAAGGATAAAATAAGCATAGCGAAAGCAAGAACACCGACCCACATGCGTGTCCTTTGAAGGGCAATCTGATGCCCTTGGTTCTCTGTTTTTATACGTAATAGTTCCTTTTCTTTTTCTGCCGTCTGATATATTTTTTCCAGTTCCATGATTCGCGCATTACCCTTATCCTGATAAAGGGTATCGGACAGTTTTTTGTGCGCTTCGTACCAGTGGGTAGCTTCTCGCCATCGTTCCAATTTGACGGCTGTGGTCGCGAGGTTATCATATACCATTTGCTTGTTTCTGAGGGACTCTTTGTTTTGCACGTAAGGAAGTACGGCCAATAGCTTGTCCAAGGCAGCATGATATTGTCCCGCTTTTTGTAACGCACTGAATTGATCAAAAATAATGGATGCCGTCATATCCTTATTTTGCTGTCTTTTGGCAGCAGCAAGTCCATGTTCAAAATGGATATTAGCCTTGGACATGTTCTTTTCTGCCGCCCAATAGCTTCCTGTCACGGTGTGGTAAATGGGTATATAGGATGAATTGGGAATACGGCGACTTATTTGCTCAGCCTTATCGAGTCGTTTTTTTGCTGTTATAGCATCCTGACGAAACAATGCATTGCGGGCAGCATTGACATACAATGTGAAAAGCTGTTCATCGGAATCTTTTCTGGCCTGTAGCAGATGAAAAGCCTTCTCATAGTATTGTTCGGCTTTGCCATATGCCTGGAGATTCATCAGCAACATCGCAACATTCTGGTAATTATTGCCCAGCAGGATATTGTCTTGAAGCTGTTCCGCTATCGGTATCACTTTATTGAGCAGCACATGTACATATTCATCCGACTTTCCCTCGCGCTGAAGTAATGCGCCATAACTTCCCCAAAGCCGAGCACGGTGCTTCTGCGCGGAAACGTTATTTTTCTGATCGATTTTTTTAAGCTGATCTTCAGCCCGTAAATAAAGCTGTTTCGCCAGTAAAGGGGCTGAGTCAAAGTAGACCGAAGCGCGGTAGAAATAGGATAGTCCCCTATAGTAGCTGGATTTTTGCATGGGGCCTAATACCTGTTCGGCTTCTGCGATGTACTTGAGCGCTTGGATACTATCGTAATCACACCAGAAAAAGCTCAATTCATACAGGGCTTGGGCCTTGCGCTCCTGATCGTCCACATGCAGCAGTTGTTGATATAGGCTATCGCTATAGTGCTCAAGTTGATTCTTTTGCTGGCCAAGGGCATTGAAGCGTGGTAGTGCACAGAGCACTGCGATAAATAGTAACATTTTATGCATGCACGGGAAACAAAATATTGATTTCTCAAAATACAAAATAATTCTTATTACCGCCAAATCATCTGTCCATCAGCGCTTTCAATTCTGTCTTTTCCTTTCCAGATGACAGGAAGGACTTCGGAAGCACTATTGGTTTCTAAACCAACATCGTGCTGCTTACCATCATTCGGAATAATTTTTAAGTCCCATAGGTATCCAAGTGTTCCCGTAGACCGATAATTGGTACCAATTAATAGGTATTTTCCATCCGGTGAGAATGCTGGCATCGATTCTTTAAAATTGCTTGAAGTGACCTGCTTGAGGTTATTTCCGTCTACATCCATGGTGTAGATATGGTTGCCGATGTTGAGTGCAAATTGTGTTCCCGCTTGGTTGACCGTCAGCTTGCCCCAGTCCTGATAGTTCATTTCCTTCACCAAGGCTCCTGAGTTATAAGGGGGAGCAATCTTTATGATATACTTTCCATGTGTCAAGACAATGTTATTTCCTGGTAGCCATAGCAAGGATGCGTTAATACCCAGCCGTTCACCATTAATGTCTACAATACGTGCGACAAATTCGCCGTTTCGCTTTAAAATGGTCACCCCGTCCTGAAAGTCATTTGACGTAACCAGGATTAAGCTGTTGTCGGGGGATAGGTAGCCTTTGCAGTAGGAGTTTCCAGCAGGGCTGTTATAAATAAATTCTTCGACGATGTTTCCGCTGTTCATAGCACTGATCGTAAACTTTACATCGTACTGGCCTAATGTGCTGGCATTTACAGCGGTTAATTTCCATTTTCCATCGCGTGAAATATCGAAATTATTCAGCTTTGAGTCGTCTGGTATAAAAGATCCACCGACGCCGTCGGGTAAGCTCATCTTCAGCACCCCTTCAGTCGCCCAGTCGTAATAAATCGTTCCCTTCAATGCAGCGGGGTAAGTGCTCGATCCGTTACCATTTTCCACACTGTCCTTTGAGCAAGAGCTGACAATCAATAAAGTAAATAGCTGTACGGCTATGCAAAATAACTTTTTCATCGTTCTTTTCTTTTGGTATAATCCAAAATTACACGGTTGATCATTTTAAATCAATCCACGAAAACTAGGGTTTTATTTAAAATACGCGTCAACTTATTTAGTGCAGGCGCATCATCATCGATTTTGGAGAAGCATTTTGTCATACGAAAAATACGAAAACGTTATAGTTAAAGAACGAAAACGTTGTAGTTAAATGTTGATAACTTCAAAGTATGATGTGTTGGAACGGATCGCTAAAGGTCGGAGGTGTCCCGCTAGGCACTTTTTTGACCGAAATGTTCGTTATTGAGACAAAGTCGCAATTTTTTGATACAATATCGTCCTGTTTTTCTAATTCCTAATCTTCACTTTTACAATTAAGATTCCTTGAATCAAGGAAGCCAATTATAAAATTACTGATTCATCTAAAGTGAGTATTTCTTTATGAGAAACAATTGTAAACTAAAACAAAATCTGTTTTATGGTTTTGCCACCAGCAAATGGCTACCCTGTTCCTGCCTGTGGTGTCTTGTCGCTTTATCGAGTCCTGCTGCGATAGTAAGGGCCAATGTACCCGTTTTAAAGGCCTTGGACAAGGCTATCCAAAATCGTGAGATTACAGGTAAAATTACAGATGATACCGGCCAGCCGCTAGCTGCCGTGACTGTCAATGTGGCTGGTAGCAACGTAAGCACCGCTTCAAAGGCGGATGGAACCTATACCATTACCATACCTGTCGCAAGCAAAACGTTAGTATTTACATTATTGGGATACAAGAGCAAGGAGGTCAACCTAACAGCAACTAACGTCGTCAATGTGGAGCTAACATCTACAACCGGCGAGTTGGATGAAGTGGTGGTGGTGGGCTACGGTACCATGCGCAAAAAAGACCTTACGGGCTCGGTGACACAAATCCATCCGGATCGCATTGCTAATGAAAACCCCAAAACTGTACAGGATATTTTGCGTGGCTCGGCAGGACTGAATATTGGCTATGATGCTTCGGCCAAAGGGGGCGGTTCTATAGAGGTAAGGGGTAAACGGTCGGTATACGATAGTAACAGCGGACACAACAACCCCTTGCTGGTGCTTGATGGGATGATTTTCTATGGTGAACTTTCTGAAATCAATCCTGATGACATTGAGCAGATTGATGTATTGAAGGACGCTTCCGCTGCAGCTATCTACGGCTCAAAAGCGGCCAGTGGCGTAATTATCATCAGCACGAAAAAAGGGAAGCAGGGCAAACCGACGATCAATATGACGATGAATGCTGGTGCAACACAGTTGAGTGAATACCGCAAAAGATTCAGCCCAGCGGCCTATTTGCAGCACCGTGAGGACTGGTATACCAAAAATACCTACGGCGTTAATCCCACGACGGGATTATATGAGGCTTATCAGACCCGGGATGCTAAGGGTAACCTGACGGTGCCTTATGGCTTTTATCTCAATCCGGAGCAGCTGCCGGGCTCGTTATCGCTCGATGCCTGGCGAGCACAATCGACCAATGAAAGTGGCGAGTCTGACCGGAGCATCTGGGGCCGCCGTTTGGGGCTGCAAGGAAATGCCCTGCAGAACTTTCTGGATGGAAAAACGGTCGACTGGGCCGATCATACCTTTCGTACTGGCTTTAACCAGGATTACAATGCTAGCATCAGCGGAGCAAGCGACCGGGTGAACTATTACCTGTCTATGGGCTACCTCAAAAATGAGGGCACTGTCGTGAGCGATACTTACAAGGCTGTGCGGGCCAATATGAAAATCAATGCAAAGGTGACCGACTGGCTGGAGCTGGGTGCAAACGTAAATTTCCAGGACCGCTCGGACGGGAATATTGATATCGATATGGATCAAATCCTACGCAACACCCCGTACGCAGATTATGCAGATGTCAACGGCAATCCGCTGCAATATCCGCTTAGCGAACAGTTCAGCCAGCGGGGGTACAATTATGATTTTCAGAAGAAATACCTGGAGCTGGATAAAGGATATACGGTTTTTAACTCTATTTTCAACGCTAAAATTAAACTGCCCTTTAATATCACGTATTCATTTAATGCCTCGCCGCGCTTGCAGTATTTCCATGACCGTTACTTTATGTCGGCCGAACTACCGGGTTCTAATCCGGCCGATCGTGGTGCAAACCGCGAGCAGACCAAGCGCTTCGACTGGTCGCTCAATAACACCATCAGCTGGGAACAGACTTTTGTGGATAAGCATCGCCTGATGGTAACTTTGGTGCAAGAAGCAGAAGAACAGCAGTCCTGGAAAGATCGCATTGAAGCGCGCAATATTTTGCCTTCGGATGCGCTGGGCTTTCACAACACCAAAAATGGATCAAAGGAAAACAGCAGCTTTGATAGCTACGATACCCATCAGACAGCGGATGCCTTATTGGCCCGTTTATTTTATGCCTACGATGACCGCTATATGCTCACGACGTCTATCCGACGGGATGGTTATTCAGCTTTCGGTACTTCCAACCCCTATGCGACTTTTCCTTCTGTAGCCTTAGCCTGGAACTTTACCAAAGAAAAATTCTTTGACTGGGGGAATGTAATGGATTACGGTAAGTTGCGCGTTTCATACGGTAAAAATGGAAACCGGCAACTGGCCGATCCGAATCTAGCGTTGGCCAACCTGTATTCGGGCAGTGGCAAGATGCATGGCTACCTCAACTCGGCCGGTGAACTGGTTCAATACCGCTACCTGATGGTGGATCGGCTGGCCAATCCAAACCTGCAGTGGGAAAAGACCACAGCCTGGAATTTTGGTCTGGACTTCGGATTTTTAAAAAATCGCATCTCAGGAACACTGGAATACTACCTGATGCAAACCCACGACATGATCATGGAGCAAAAGCTACCCAATTTTACGGGATTTGGAAGTATCACCACCAACCTGGGGCAGGTGGACAACAAAGGAATTGAACTGACCTTAAACACCGTCAACCTGAAGAAAGAAAAATTACAATGGTCGACCTCCTTCAGTTTTGCCTACAATAAAAATCAGATCGTGCATCTTTACAAGAACTACCAAGATGTGCTGGACGCCAATGGAAATGTGACCGGCCGTAAGGAAATGGATGAAATTTCGAACAATTGGTTTATCGGACAGCCCATTGGTGCCATCTGGAATTATCAGGTGACGGGGATCTGGCAGGCCAATGAGGCGGCCGAGGCGGCTAAATATGGGCAGGCGCCTGGTGATCCCAAAGTAGCCAATGTGTATACCGCAGATGATGTTGTGAACGGCGATATCACAAAACCTGTATATAATAATAATGACAAGGTTTTTTTAGGGCAGACGGACCCACGTTTCCGTTGGTCGATGCGCAACGAGTTTATCCTGTGGAATGACCTTAGTTTTTCTTTTAATATCTATTCGGCGATGGGGCACAAAAGTTTGTCGGGCAATTACCTGAATAACGATGATGACGGCGGACGTATGGCTTATGGACTGGCTAATCTACCCGCAAAGGAATATTGGACACCGGACAATCCGACCGATCGCTATGGCCGTATTGAGGCTAAGGGACCGATCGGTGCAGAGAGTGCAGCGCAGCTATACGACCGCTCGTTTATCCGGCTCGACAACATCTCGGTAGGCTATACATTGCCAAGACATCTGACCTCCAAATATAACCTCAACCGGGTGAAGCTGTATGGTACGGTGCGGAATGTGGCAACCTGGACGAATGACTGGGAATACGGCGATCCAGAGACAGGATCCTGGGCCTCAAGGGTATTTACCTTCGGTGTGAATTTATCTTTATAACCTGATTAATTGTGATGTACATGAACAATATACGAAACAAATCCAGAAACCTGGGCAAGGGTATAGCCTTTTTGCTTGCCAGTACACTAGCGATAAGCAGCTGCTCGAAAGAATTTTTGCAGCCCGACCCGCTGTCAATTTATTTACCAAATGAAACGTTTAATACCGAGTCAGGTTTACTTTCAGCAATGGCTATCTGCGACCGCCATCTTAAGGGGTATTGGGCCACAGATCATAACGAGATGCTGACCCTGGGTACAGAGTACATCTTTTCTGAACTAATGGTGGCCAGCAATACGGACAAACGCAGCATGATGGCGGATGTGGCCAATATGCTGACACCGACCAGTGACAACTCCAGCTTACAGAATCTCGACCGATCTAACAGCCTATGGTATCTATGGCAGGAAACGTATAAAGGGATCAGTTATGCCAATACCATTATCAAGTACGTGGATCAGGTTCAGACCCTGAGCGAGCAAGATCGGAATGCTTATAAAGGACGGGCTTATTTCCATAGGGCTTTCCGCTATATGGCATTGGTGTTTGAGTATGGCGATGTTCCTTTGGTGACGACAATCATCGATGTGCCCAAACAGAATTACCGAAGTACCAAGCGCGATGCCATTTTGCAGATGATAACCAAGGACATGGAATTTGCTGTCCAATGGGTACCGGATCAGAAAAATATGAGCCTGATCGGTATGATCAACAAAGGGGCCTGCCGCATGTTGCTGGCAAAATGTTATCTGGCCATAGGGGAGTACCAAAAGGCCAGAGAGCAAACCGATATCCTGATTGACCAGTCGGGCTATGCTTTGATGACTGAAAGCTTCGGTACATTTAATGATGGCGGGGAAGGGCAGACCTGGCCTATTACGCGTAATGTGATCTGGGATATGCACCGCCCTGAAAATAAATTGATCGCGAGCAACCGCGAGGTGATCATGGGAATGCCCAACCGGGGTGCCGATGCGGAGTCTTTTGTGAAAATGCTCACCATGCGGATCTTATATCCCTTTGTCTTCGACTCGCGGATACAAACGACCGATGGGAAACAGGCTTTGCTGAATATCAAACGCAACAGTGGGGATTACAATGCAAAATATGATTACATGCGGGCCTTTGGTCGCGGTATTGGAACTTTTCGACCCACTTCTTTCCAGTCCCAGGGGGTATGGGCGGTCAACGGAAAGCAAGATGAGGGCGACCTGCGCCACAGTTCGAAGGTAGGAAACTGGGTACGCATGGAAGATTACAAGATCAACAATAAAGCTTCCAAAGATTTTGGTAAACCACTTTTACTTAACGATCCAGCGACAGGGAAACTCCTTTGTAGCGATACCATCCGTCGCTGGTACGATGTGCCCCATTATAAATTTTTTCTGGATGACCCAGTAAGCGAGGCCAATATCAGCGGTTCGGACGGTTCGCGGGGGGCTACCAACGGTAGCATTGCAGATTGGTACCTCTATCGCCTGGCAGAAGCCTATCTCTTGCGCGCCGAAGCCAAGTATTATATCAATCCGTCTGATGGAACTATTAAAGATGACTTAAATGCCATACGTAAGCGGGCAAAATGTAGGCAGCTCTATGATGGGCCAGTGACCATTGGAGATATTATGAATGAAAGGGCTCGCGAGCTCTACTGGGAGGAATGGCGTAATGTGGAATTGAAACGGGTATCGCTTTGCCTGGCACGTAGCGGTAAACCGGATGAATGGGGAAATGTATATAATCTGGATAATTTTGATAAACAAAGTGGCACAGATGCCAGTGGCGGTAGCTACTGGTATCAACGCATTGTGCATTATAGCTTATACAACAAAGGCATCATTCATGTCAATGCAACAGGCCTAAGTGATATTAACTATACCATGGATAAAAAGAATATGTATTGGCCAATCCCCAATGTAGCGATCACTTCGAATATTAAAGGACAGTTAAAGCAAAACTATGGCTACGATGGTTACAATCCGGCTACGCCAGTATGGGATCAATGGGAGGATGCTGTTGCGGATGAATCTAAAGTGGAATAGCACCCAGAGGGCCCAAGACGTTTGTGCATTAGCGCAATAAGTTGGGAATTTTTTAATACTTATTTGATAATTAACATCATTTTATATGTACATAAAACTCATTCATATGATAAAGAAGACCCTTTTATTTTTATTGATCCTTCCAGTTCAACTGCTAATCGCACAGTCGAATCTGGTAAATTTTCCGGCCGAGGCAGATCCAATGGAGGTCGGACATCGCATCGCGCATCGTTTTATCGCGGGCAAACATATGCTACATGCCGGTAAATGGATCAGCTATCCGGAGACCTTTTATTGGACCGGTGCAATTAACTATGCGCATGTAACAAATGATGCAAAGTTGATGCAAGCAATGAAAGATCGATTTTCCAAACTCGTATCGAGCGAGCCACAGTTGCTGCCACCGAAAAATCATGTAGACTTAAATATGTTTGGAAGTCTGCCTTTGCGTCTCTACCAACTGACTAAGGAGGGAAGTTATCTCGACTTGGGCTTGCCCTACGCGGACACGCAATGGCAGGTACCAGAAAATGCGGGGCAGGAGGCTAAAAACTGGGCTCAGCAGGGATACTCCTGGCAGACCCGGATGTGGATTGACGATATGTACATGATTACGATTGTACAGACGGCTGCCTTTAAAGCAACGGGTGAGTCAAAATATCTCGATCGCGCGGCGAAAGAAATGGTGCTTTATTTAGATAAATTACAACGCCCCAACGGATTGTTTTACCATGCACCTGATGTTCCTTACTATTGGGGACGTGGTAATGGCTGGATGGCCGCGGGTATGACCGAATTGCTGCGCATGCTTCCGAAAGACCATGCTGACCGGCCCCGTATTTTGAAGGGCTATCTTACCATGATGGAGAGCTTGAAAAAAGAGCAGCGCAAAAGTGGCATGTGGAATCAGCTGATTGATGAAGCTGACTGTTGGGCAGAAACTTCGGGCTCGGCAATGTTTGCTTATGCGATCATAACCGGGGTAAAGCATGGATGGCTAAAGGAAAAGCAATATGGTCCCGTTGCCCGAAGAGCTTGGCTGGCGCTTGTAAAATATGTTGACGGGCAAGGAGCTGTATCGGAAATCTGCGTGGGTACCAACAAAAAGAACGATAAACAGTATTATTACGATCGTCCTAGACATACTGGCGATTATCATGGGCAGGCGGCCTATATGTGGTGTATCAATGCGCTACTGGAAACCAACGACAATTTGTCGTTATACTAAAGTTTCGGTATTTTTGAACCACACGCTATCCATTGTGGACAGCATAAAGTGTAAGCTGACGGCAACTTGGTTGCCGTCAGCTTTTCTTAAATGTCTACTCATATACGTATGTTTCAAAAGAAAAATATCATCACGATACAACATCCGGAATCCGTGCATCATACGAACGGCATGATTGGTTCTTGGAATGATTGGCCATTGACGGAAAAAGGGATCCAACAAGCGGAAAATATCGCTGCTAATTTAAAGTCGGAATTTCTGGATACGAAGTTTTCTGTGTATACCTCACCGCTCAGCAGAACATCACAGACCGCCGATATCATTGGAAAACAATTTAATGTCGTTCCCCAATCGGCAACCGCGCTAAAAGAACGTTACCTTGGACGAGCGGTGGGGCAATCGGTTCAATGGCTTAAAGACAATATCGAGGCGGAAGAACGATCAATCTACGACAAATGTTTTAGTGATGCAGAATCCAGATTTGACGTCTGGCAAAGGATGATTCCCTTTTATGAAACGATAATATCTGGTAATGAAGAGAATATCATCCTTGTTTCGCACGGAGATAGCTTAAGTATCTTCAATGTCATGTGGCTTGGATTGCCGGTGGAAAGTCTTCAAACAATGGATTTATACGGTGTAAGTGGAGGGGTTTCCTTTCTTTACCATACAGCAGCCGGAAAAAGGGTGATTAGGATGATGAGCGATACTTCGTATTATAAAAACAAAGCGATATGAAGGGGCCATCTCCTGAAAACATCAAAGCGGTATTTGATACTTATTATTCCGTCGACATTAAATTTTGGGTTGAATTTGCAAAAGTGGTGCAACGTCGGAGTTTTGCGAAAAATGAAATCGTGAAGGCATACGATAAGACCGAAAAGTTTATCAACATCCTAGTTTCAGGTTCGGTAGGACATTTTGTGCCTTATCAGCATAAAGACATCTGTATCAATCTATATTATGAAAACCAGCTATTCAGCGATTACCTTTCTTTTATTTCACAGAGACCGACTGTCATCAAAACGGAATGCCTCGAAGATACAGAACTTTGGTCGGTAAGCCATCAGAATTTACAGGAGCTCTATGCAAAGTCCGACCGATCACTTCTTATCGGGAAAGCGATTTCGGATATCATGTTTACAGCTAAGCAATCTGAGCAAATTAATTTGCTGACTTTGTCGCCCACCGAACGATACCAGAAACTGATTACAGAACGACCCTATATCTTTCAGCGTACACCGCTTAAAATTATCGCTTCTTATCTGGGTATAGCACCGGAGAGCCTGAGCAGAATTAGAAAAAAGATTTCTTAACTTTCGTCAAGTGTTTTTTGTTTCAATGCAGTTATTTTTGGGCATTGCAAAAAAGCTATACAAACAGGATGAAAAGAAAAATCAATTATTGGGCCGTTATTGTTTATTATATTATTGCCATCGCATGCCGCTATTTGACCAACAAAACTGAATTACTACATGCCATCGACAATCCGTATTTAAAATCTATCCTAACGGGAATGGGGCCTGCGCTTGGAGCTGGGATTGTGTTTGTGACTTTCAAGATAAAGCCCATACTATCACTCAAAGGAAACTATAAGAGTCTCCTTTTTCCGATTACGTTATATTGGATATTTCCGGTAGTTTTGATCAGCACGATGTCTTATTTTTTAAAAGGTACTATTCCATATTTAACTGTTTTTACTGTGCTTATCTACGGTCTGCTGGAAGAAATTGGATGGCGGGGCTTTCTCTATCAGGAGTTTAAAGCATTAAAGCCTATCTACAACATAGTGCTGCTGTCATTACTATGGTTTTTATGGCATCTCAATTTTGATTTTACGCCGGTTCAGTTCTCATTTTTCGCCATTTTGGTGTTGGGAAGCTGGGGAATAGGTAAAGTCGCCGATGCAACGGGGTCACTTGTTGCTGTTAGTGCATTTCATTCCCTTAATAATTTCTTTCCCAGTATAAATTCTAAAAGTGGCGCAATGTTGGGTATCCTTCTACTTGTTTGGGTGATTGCTTTGGTGCTCCGAAAAAAGATGAAACTGGCGACATCAGTGTAGAACGCCAACTGATATGTTTCAGTTGGCGTTGACTGTAAAGGACTTTAGCGCTTCTTATTTGGAAATCTTGCTAAAATCGAAAGGAATCTGTAGGCTGTCGCCTGCGACATTTGCTTTCAATTTCTCACCGTCCCGCCAGTAAGAAATCTTTTTTGGGAAGGGAAGCGAGTCATTATTGCATTCGAACAGGCCATCTTTCATCATGGTCATGGTAAATGCGATAAAATCTTTCTCATCAGGCGTTTTAACCCTTAAATTCCAGTTACCATCAGATTTTAGCAACTGCATGGTTTCCTGATGAATGGTATCCATGTTTTGCAATGTAAATGCAAAGCCTACATATTCAGAATCGGTCAGTTTCTTCCAATATTCAAAGGTCTTTTTATCTTTGGCTTCGTTGGTGCGCTGCCATTCTCCTACAAGCCAATCGAAATTTTCGGACGGCTCACTTTGACTTCCCACGCACTGTATGAACAGCGGAAGAAACGATAATAATACCCATACCCTGGTTAATTTTAACATGTGATATTCGGTTTTTAAAGGTTTGTCGACTAGTCGATCGTAAAATATGTATGAAATGCCAAGTTGAATGACCGTATGCCCATATCACATTAAATTTAATAAAAAATTAGCAGTCCTGAAAGTAGTTGATAATTAAACTGTTAATTTAGCTTAATGTTTGTTAAATCTCTGCTATTTTATGCTAAAAGCTATAGATAATTCGTTATTTAGGTATAAATGGAAGCATGATGATTTCTGATTTTATAAAAAATAAGCATCTGGCCAATCGAGCGGGATTTGGAATGAGCCTTCAGCAGATTACGGATTTTGAACAGCAATCTCCCAAAGCAATATGGAATGTATATGCGCAGGCGCGTCCATTCCACCCGATCAGTTTCAGTTCGGAGCAGCGGGCGGTTGACTATACGACTCAATCTCAATTGAATGCTTCAGATAAAAAGCTGGTACAGCAGCTCAACCGGAAGCGTAATATTGAAATCAATCTTAATTTTCTTGAGGCAATGGTGCATGGTGAGGACCAGCTCAGGGAGAAAATGGCTTTTTTTTGGCATGGTCATTTTGCGAGTAGGGTTATCAATGCTAATTTTAGTGCTCACCTCCTTAATGAAATCAGAAAGCATGCGCTAGGAAATTTTCGCGACCTGCTATTTGCCGTTTCTAAAGCCCCAGCTATGCTTAGCTTCCTCAACAACCAGCAAAACAAAAAGGGGCATCCGAACGAAAACTTCGCGCGGGAAGTGATGGAGCTCTTTACAATGGGACGAGGTAATTATACTGAATTGGATGTTAGAGAGGCTGCGCGCGCCTTTACAGGTTGGTCTTACGATAAGGATGGTCAATTCTTGGAGCGCAGAAAATTTCATGACATCGGAAGTAAAACATTTTTAGGAAAGACGGCAAATTTTGATGGAAATGATATTTTGGATAGTATATTGGAGCAGCCAGTTACAGCACGGTTTATTACGCGAAAGCTATACCGGTTTTTGGTCAACGAACAGGTGGATGAGGAAATTGTCTCTTTACTGAGCCGTAATTTCTATCATTCGGGATATGATATCAAGCAACTGGTCAACAGCATTTTTACGGCGGACTGGTTTTACGATTCCAAACATATCGGCAACAAAGTAAAGGCACCTATAGAACTTATGGCTGGTATTATGCGCATGTTACCTATGGAGATCGCGTACCCAGAAAACCTTATTATTTATCAGAAATTATTAGGACAGATGCTTTTGTATCCGCCGAACGTGTCGGGGTGGCCATCGGGAAAAGCATGGATAGACAGCTCTACCTTGTTACTCCGCATGCAGCTGCCGCAGATATGGAGCGGATTGCGGCCGCTCGACCTAGATGTCCATAATGACGATGACCTCGACATGGGGCTGAAACAATCAAGGGCGCTGGCAAAAGCCTATAAGAATCCAAAAATTTCCATTGACTGGTCCACTGTAGAAGTTACTTTTGGGGGGAGAGACCCTTTTCGTATTTTGTTGCAGGGGCAGATATCCTTTGAAAAAGCATTGCGGGATGAATATGACAGTAAAAACATTCGATTGGCGATTATTGAAGCCATGAGCATTCCCGAATATCAGCTTTGTTAACCGTTAGAACGACTACTATGATCCTTAAACGCAGGCAATTTCTCAAAGCGGGGGCACTCGCGTCGGCATCGCTACTGTTGCCTAATTTCTTAAAAGCCCTATCTTCGTCCACTGCGCTGGAAAATCGGAATAAGGTATTGGTGATATTGCAGCTCAGCGGAGGAAACGACGGGCTTAATACGATCATTCCGATCCGTAATGATATTTACTTTCGCGAACGGCAAACGATTGCCATCAATAATGCGCTGCGGCTCACGGATGAAGCGGGTATTCATCCAGCGTTGCCATTTTTTAAAGCACTTTTTGATCGCGGAGAGCTGGCTGTGCTTAATAATGTCGGTTATCCCGATCCGAACAAATCGCATTTTCGTAGTATGGATATCTGGCATAGTGCGAGCCGAAGTGATGAATACTTGGAGAGTGGCTGGATAGGGCGCTATCTTGATCAGGCCTGTTACGACTGCGACCATCCTACGCAAGCTTTGGAGGTGAATGATATGCTTAGCCTCGCGCTCAAAGGAAGGCGACAAAAAGCATTCGCATTTAAAGATCCCAAAAAGCTGTATCAGACCAGTCGTGAAGCGTATTTTAAAAAGCTGTATCGGGAACATCGGCATCAGCATGAAGACGAAACAGTTGCTTATCTGTACCAGACGCTGGGGGATACCCTCAACAATGCCGATTATATCTTTGAACAGAGTAAAGCCAGAAAGACTGCAGCAGCGTATCCTGACTCGGAGCTTGGAAAGGATCTGAAGACGGTGTCTTCGCTCATTAAATCGGATATCAATACGCAGGTTTATTATTTGCAGATCGGTAGTTTTGATACGCATATCAACCAAAATCAACGGCAGGAGAGCCTATTTCGCACGATCAATGATGCTGTAGAAGCTTTTGTAGCGGATTTAAAGCAAGATGGGCTTTTTCGGCATGTTATGCTCATGACCTTTTCTGAATTTGGTCGGCGGGTGGCACAGAACGCGAGCAATGGTACCGATCACGGTACAGCCAATCAGCTTTTCCTGCTCTCGGGCGGATTAAAAAAGCAAGGATTACTGAATGATTTGCCGGATCTGACCCAACTCAATGAGGGTGATCTCCAGTATGCCGAAGATTTTAGAAAGGTGTATGCTACTTTACTTAAAAGCTGGCTTGATGCGGATTCCGACAAAATATTAGGCTGGAAAAATGGGATTTATGATTTTATATGAAATCTACTCTGTATGAAACATAGTATGAAAAACCCTGATCTGAATAGCAGACCAGGGCTGTTTTAACAGGTAGCTTGACTTTTATTAAGCTTTGATAAATAAACCTGCAATGTTAAGTACAGCTTCTGCAGATAATGGTTCATCAAAAGATTGTGTAGCCGCATTTGTGGAGATCTTTCCAATGGAACTACTGAGTGCTGTAATATCAACACCTGCCTGCTTTACATTATCTTCACCAGCGTATACAGCGTCGACAACGGTACCGATACCAGAATCGTTTGCGCCAGTGATCCAAGGTTTTTGATTTGCTGCACCACCCCCGCGTGCACGACGCATCTGACGGATATGTGATGCATGCCTAGCTTCAACCGAGTGAATCTGCAATGCTGCAGTAAGGACAACCCGATTGCCAACTAAGATGCCTGCTTGGCCTTTATAAGCGCGTACACCGGTATCTTCAAACGCTTGTGCAACAGCTAAAAATGTGTCATAATCGCTAAAGACATTTCCAAAAGTGCCACCAGCCGTAAAATCAAATGTTGGCTTCGATACAGCCTTACTACCCAATACCTGTTTCAAAAAGTTGACATGGGCGACTTCATGATCCCGTATGGTCGTGATAGCACCAAGAGGCTTACCCGAAGGGATAAGTCCAGATTTCGCAACCCCCATCGTATAATATTCGGCTTCCAAATATTCGAGCGTGAGTGCATAATTGAGGACGCCATTGACATCTGTAGGGGCGGTTGCACCGTAAGCCTTTTTGAAAAGTTCACTGACAAAAAAAGGCAGCGCCGCTAAGGTTACTTTTTTACTCATGGAAGCTAGATTTTTAATAGCTTCGCGACGTGGGCTGATACGATCACTGAACTCAGGATCTACAGCATTTATTTGGTCAAAAACATTTAAAAGATTCATGATAATCTGTATTTAGGTGAATTAATAAGTGGGTAGATCCGATACATCAATTTTAGATTTGATAAAGGGTGCGGCGGCGCTCAATACGACACTGGGACTTTTTGCCACATCGAGTCCGTTGGAATCAACAACTTCCTGGTTGGCGAAACTGCCGTTATCGATCATATCCCTTACCCAAGCCGCATGGCGTGCCTCTACCGACACAATCTTTCCGGCTAACAACAGGTAATTAGGGTCTTTGATAAGCCACCCAGCACCATTATATGCGGATACCCCGAGATCTTCAAATGTTTTGGCAGTTGCCAGTACATTTTCACGGCTGCTAAAATTAATACTTGAAAGATTTAATTCAAGGCTGGAGATTGCTTTGGCACCCAGCGCAACTTTAAAAAATTCACGGTGGGCAATCTCGTGATCACGGATATCGGTAAAGAAGACTTTTTCCATATCGGTCATGCCTGAGTAGGGATTATTGACCAATTGAATGTAGAAGGCAGCTTCGAGCTGCTCCAGCGCATAGGCATAGTTGAGGATAGCGATATCGCCACTACCAAAATATAGGCCTTTTCCGCCGTTATCCATGTTGTCATCATGGTCTTTTTTACAGCTCGACAAACCGAGGATGGCCAGCGATGCTGCACTGGCGCCTGCAAACTTTAAAAAATCTCTTCTGCGGAGATCCTTTTTGTCTATATCACCATTGGGAGTCAATAGCGAATCGTTGTGGGGAGTTGTTATCTTTTCCATAACAAAAGTCTTTTAGTTTATAATATTTTTCTGTACTTATAATCATTTACGACTTTTTGGAACGCTTGGATTTCTAAATCCTAATTTTTTTTTATTTTTTTCAAAAAAAAACTGATGCAGACTTGCACCAGTTTTTTAATAAGCGGTTGAGTATTTCGTTTTACTTCTTGACGAGTAGGGGCAGATATTTCTCATAACCCTTGGCTTTCATCTCTTCTTTGGGGATAAATTGGAGCGATGCACTATTGATGCAATAGCGTAAACCGCCTTTGTCCGATGGACCATCGTCAAAAACATGGCCCAAATGAGCGTCTCCGGTTTTGCTGCGTACCTCTGTGCGGCGCATACCGTGGGAGTTATCAGCTAATTCTTCTACTAAGTCGGGATTGATCGGTTTGGAAAAGCTGGGCCATCCACAACCTGATTCAAATTTATCTGTCGAGACAAATAGTGGTTCACCAGTGGTAATATCCACGTAAATACCATCTCTAAACTCATCATTGTATGCGTTGTCAAAGGCACGTTCAGTTGCCTGATTCTGCGTTACATCGTATTGAAGTGGTGTAAGTTGCTTTTTAAGTGTGCTTCTATCTTTTTTGTGATAACTTTTCGGCGCAGTAGAATCCTTGGGGGCCGGGTTGGCTTTGCGCGCCAGATCGAACATCTCTGGAACAATATGGCAGTAGCCACCAGGATTTTTGTCTAGATACTTTTGATGGTACGCCTCCGCATCGTAGTAATTCTGTAAGGGCTCGAGTTCGACAACTATTTTTGCCGGATATTGCTTGTCCAGTTCGGCTAGGCTCTTCTTAATAACTGGAATAACTGATTTATCGGTATAGTAAATACCGGTACGGTATTGTGTTCCGATATCGTTTCCCTGTTTATTGAGGGAGGTGGGGTCTATTGTCTTTAAAAATAAATCCACGAGAAGCTTAAGTTCAACGATTTGTGGGTCATAAGTGACTTTGACGGTTTCAGCAAAGCCTGTCTTTCCGGTAGAAACCTGTTCATAGCTAGGATTCTTTAAATTACCATTGGCATAACCTACTTCCGTGGCCGTAACGCCGCGCACTTGTTTAAAAAAATGCTCGGTACCCCAGAAGCATCCACCGGCAAAATAAATAACCTGATCATGCTCGGCTATAGGGGCCGCCAATTGTTTCTCAATCTGTTTCGGTGGATCCGATTTCTGTGAAAACCCAAATTTGCTCAGCGTAAATAAGCCTAACCCTAGCAGTAGTAATAAAAATGCTTTTTTCATAGCGATTGTCCGTTCTTGTTTGATAATATACGATGTAAAGACCCACTTGGTTTTAATCAATTTAAACACTGAGGATCTCGACTCCATTATTGTTATGATAGGTTTAACTATGAATTTTCATAAAGGATTAAGGAAAAGTTTTAAATTGGAATTGTTTTTACTTGTAAAAGACAATCAATTCCCTTTTCTAGGTAAGCCAGTCCCGTCGTGCGTCACAACGTAGCTGCATCATCGTAGGCCATTTTTTAAAAATATTTATTTTTGTCTCTGACCAAATATTGACAACGCGAGATATCCTAAAGTTCCGGCAAGTAAGGAAGTCAGCAGAATGGCGAGCTTCGCTTCATTAATATGTAACAGATCGCTGAAGGATAAGATCGAAATAAATATAGACATTGTAAAGCCAATTCCGGCCAATAAGCCCACACCAAAGATATGTCTGAATGAGCTTCCTTCTGGGAGGCTACTGATGCCTAGTTTTGAACACACAAAAGTCATGATCAAAATTCCAAGGGGCTTACCAAGCAGTAAGCCTAGGCTAATACCCAATCCCATAGGTGCGACAAGTCCTGTAAGCATCTCGCTTTCAATGGTGATATTGGTGTTGGCAAATGCAAATAAGGGGATAATGATAAAATTTACAGGTTTCACAAGAGCATGTTCTAAACGCTCTAAAGGAGACTCAATGTCTGTATCATTTGTTGGGATTGTCATGGCGACCATAACACCTGCTATCGTTGCATGTATACCCGAATGATGGATGAAGTACCAGATGAATATGCCTGGGATCAGATACAAATAAGGATTTTGCACATTCACGCGATTCATGACAAAGAGGATAATCATACCGATGCCCGCATAAATTAAAAAAGTAGTTTCAATGCCGGACGAATAGAAAAAAGCAATTACTAAAATAGCGATCAGATCGTCAACGATAGCCAAAGCGGCTAAAAACACTTTTAAACTTGCAGGAATCCGGTTCCCTAATAGACTTATTACAGCCAATGCAAAAGCGATATCGGTTGCCATGGGAATACCCCAACCTCCGGCTGTTGCACGGCCTGTGTTGAATGCTATAAATATGAGCGCAGGAACTATGGCTCCTCCAATAGCACAAAGTATCGGTAGTGATGCCTGTTTAGGAGAGGAGAGTTCGCCTTCTACTATCTCGCGCTTGATCTCGAGTCCAACAAGTAGAAAAAATATTGCCATGAGGCCATCATTTATCCAAAGTAGAATGCTATACTTTAAATGCACTTTATCAGAATCGAAACCGACAGAAGTGTCCAAAAAAGATTGCAATGTGGGCCCTGCGGAAGTATTGGCTATAATAAGTGATATAATTACGCAAACAAATAGTAAAATACCACCGGCATTACTTGATTTGAAAAAATTTTTGAATACGGTAAGGTTAATCAATTGACTCATCGTGTTGTCTATTTTTTTTGGACCATAAGTCCAGATTGGGAAATTGAAATTTACTGCTGTCAAATACTGGGTCTATTTTGTCTTTCTGCTGCTCGCAATAATCTGCGTAGAGCGTAAGTACTTTTTTATGCAGCAGAAGTATGGCGATCAGATTAAGCCAGGCCATCAGTCCGACTCCAATATCGCCCAATGTCCAGGCAGATTTAGCTGTGCTGGTGCAGCCTACATAGGTCGATACTAAAATCAGTAGTCGCAAAATCCAGATGAGTAAGGTTTTATGTCGTTTTTTTTGACTAACAAAACTAATGTTGGTTTCAGCGATGTAATAGTAAGCCATGATAGTGGTAAACGCAAAGAAGGCAAGCGCTAATGCGACAAAGGCATTTCCGATCGTTGGGAAATGATGGGATACTGCTTGTTGTGTAAAAGCTGGTCCCATTTCTGTAGCCGGAAGGTGCTGTACAATAAATCCACCAGCTGGATTTTCGACATTATATTGGCCGGTAAAGAGGATCATTAAGGCTGTTGCTGTGCACACAAACATGGTATCAACATATACTGAAAATCCCTGTACGAGACCTTGCTTGATGGGGTGGGATACTTCGGCGGCGGCGGCGGCGTGTGGGGCGGTGCCCTGGCCGGCCTCATTGCTATAGATACCTCGTTTTACCCCCCAGGAAATTGCCATTCCTGCTATAGCACCAAATGTGGCTTCCATGTTTAAGGCAGATTTGACGATCAAAGAAATAACGGCAGGGATCTCTGTAAAGTTGAGCCCAATAATAACCAAAGCCATAAGGATATAGGCGCCAGCCATAAAGGGTACAACATATTCCGCGACGGTACTGATACGCTTTACCCCACCTATAATGATGATGGCAAGTAGGCCAACTATCGCCAAGCCCGTCACGCTGGGAGATAGGTGGAAAGCGGATTCTACTGCTGAACTGATGCTATTGCTCTGCACCCCGGGTAGTAAAAAACCAGTACTTATGATAGTGACGATTGCAAAAGCCCATGCGAAAGTTTTAGATTTGAGTCCTTTAAGAATGTAAAATGCCGGACCACCGCGATACTCACCATCGTTTACCTCTTTGTACATCTGGCCAAGGGTCGCTTCTACAATAGCTGAAGCACTGCCTAAAAATGCAATTACCCACATCCAAAAAATAGCCCCTGGACCACCCATGGCAATTGCTGTCGCCACACCTGCGATATTTCCAGTGCCCACACGTCCAGAAATAGCCAAAGAGAAAGCCTGAAAAGAGGAGATGCCCTTATCGGAACTACTGCCATTAAAAAGCAAACGGATCATTTCACGAACCTGCATGAGTTGAGGACAGCGAAAGCGCACCGTAAAGTATATACCTGTAAGCAGACACAGGTAGACAAGCGCATCACTCCAAATAATATTATAAATTGTATTGATCAAATCTTCCATCTTGTAAAATTGAACTCTTAGGTCGGCTAAAAGTAGGTAAAACGAGTCAAGACTATCTGAAATATTGAATAGATTTTGTTTATTTTTTATGTGAGTGTATATATGTGTTATTTATATATATGTGTTATCCTATTCATATCAACTATTTTTATGCTTTAATTTTATAACATTGCTAATGTATGTTGGATAATTTACTATCACCTGGCTGGTGAATTTCTTCCACAAAGCTAATTCGAGCTTTTTAAGTTCGCTTTGGAGCTGCATTTTCTCATGAATGACGGTATAGCATCTGTTGCTTAATTCTTGTTGGACAAATTGTTCGACTTTATGGTGCTGTTTTGTGGGATATCGGCTACAAATTCAATTTTATTTGAAATTAACTCCGGCTGCAGTACTTTTTTAGAAACAATCGTGCTACTTAGTTGTTAAAAATAACATCCACTTTCTTTTTTGGTATTTAATCAATATTAGATTATATTGAAAATTCAGTATTACATTTTTTAAATACAAGCACTATGAATGATTTAGAATTGAACGACGTACAGGCACATTGGAATAACTTTGTTGCTTCTGCAATTGCCTGGGCGCCACGTATTATTACAGCCATGATCTCAGCGTTACTGATATATTTAATTGGATCTTGGATTATTCGTTTGTTGAAGCGTATGATCGACAAGGCTTTCGAACGCCGGAAGATGGACGTTTCTTTGCAGCGTTTTCTTAGTAATTTAATTGGATGGATTTTAAATATATTACTATTTATTGTTGTCGTTACACAACTGGGAGTTCAAACTTCAGCATTTGTTGCTATTATTGGTGCTGCGGGTTTGGCTATCGGTTTGGCGCTGCAGGGTTCTTTATCTAATTTTGCGGGCGGAATATTGATTTTGCTGCTGAAGCCCTTTCGTGTGGGCGATTATATAAGCTCAAGCGCAAATGTTTCAGGGACTGTGATTGAAATTGATATTTTCAATACAAAATTAAATACACCGCAAAATCAGCAGCTTGTCGTTCCTAATGGCATGCTATCGAACAGTAGTATTACTAATTACACCGTTTTGGGTACACGCCGAACGTGGTTTGACATCGGTGTATCTTACAGTGCTGACTTAAAACAAGCTAAACAGATACTATTGGAGGTTGTTCAAAATAATGAGTATGCGTTCAAAGACCCTGCGCCGCAGGTTGTGGTCAATGAGTTGGGAGATAGCGCAATCACGCTATCTGTGCGCGCAACCACTTCAAATGAAAACTTCTGGACGATGCAGGAGCAATTGATTATTAACTGCAAAGAAGCTTTGGATCAGGCTGGTATTGAGATTCCCTTTCCGCAACGCGATATTCATATCCGTAGCAATGCCTAATGTAGCGTATATATTGGTGTCAAGACGACTGTCTTGGCACTCCATTGTAAACAAATTTAATTTTAGTGATGTTGTCAAAATCGACATTTAATAAAGGAATTGTTATTCCTAGTTTGATCTTTATCATAGGCGTTTGCCTATTGTCGGTATTTTTTCCGATCCTTTCTGTACGTATTTTAGATACTGCCAAGCAATTTATCTTTGTTAACCTCAACTGGGTTTACGTATGGGCTGTGACACTATTTGTTATTTTTCTCCTTTACCTGATGTTTAGCAAATTTGGTAATATCAAGTTAGGAAGTAACGACAGTAAACCCGAGTATACTTTTTTTTCATGGATTTCTATGTTGTTTGCCGCCGGTATGGGGATCGGGTTGATGTATTTCAGCGTTGCTGAACCGATGCAGCATTTTTCAACAGACGCATTTGCTGGCCATCATGATATCAATCGAGCTCAAAATGCCCAGCTGTATACATTTTTTCATTGGGGTATACATGCTTGGGCAATCTATGGCGTTGTGGGACTGGCTCTGTCTTATTTTGCTTACCGCTATCGGCTGCCGCTGTCCCTTCGGAGTTGTTTCTATCCACTATTAAAAAATAAGATTAATGGAAAATGGGGTAATGCTGTTGATGTATTTGCCCTCTGCAGTACGTTCTTCGGCATTACGACGACGCTGGGTTTTGGCGTGGTCCAAGTCAATGCAGGCTTGCAAACTTTAGGGATTTTGCCTGAGAATAATTTTACCTATCAGATTGTTATTGTTGCCGTGTTATCACTATTAGCTATTTTATCAGCTACATCCGGTGTTGATAAGGGGGTAAAAATATTGAGTAACATTAATATAATTACCGTAGTGATCTTGTTATTGTTTGTACTTTTCTTAGGGCCAACTGTTTACCTTATCGGAAGTTTTACGGAAGGAATAGGTAATTATGTAAACAATTTCTTTAGTTTAACTTTTGATACGCATGTGTATGACGAAGCTACATTGCCCTGGTTCTACAATTGGACGATTCTTTATTGGGCCTGGTGGATATCATGGTCTCCTTATGTTGGGTTATTTATTGCTAAAATATCCAAAGGGCGCACCATTCGCGAATTTATTGCGGCAGTACTTATTATCCCAACCATATTTAATTTTATCTGGATGTCTGTTTTTGGTAATAGTGCGATGTGGTTTGATATGCACTTTGCCAAAGGTGCATTGAGCGCGTTGGCTGATAATCCTGATGCCTTGATGTTTAGGTTTTTGGACTATTTACCATTCTCCGAGATAGTGAGCTATCTGGTCATTCTGATTATCATTATCTTTTTTGTGACTTCAGCCGATTCGGGGATCCTGGTGATGAATAGCATTTCTACTAAGAATGCCGAAAAGTCACCAAAATGGCAAATGGTATTTTGGGGGGCTCTGTTGGCTATCTTGGCGCTTATGTTGTTAAATACGGGTGGATTGCAGGCATTGCAAACCATGACCCTTATCACGGCTTTACCTTTTTCGCTGATTATGCTGCTTTTTTGTGTCAGTTTGGTCAAAGCATTGACCATTGATCGGAGTTATTATGAACGTGATTTTTCGGTCAGTACGGTCCCGTGGTCGGGGGAACTTTGGAAAGATCGCCTGCAACAGATTGTCTCATTTAAAAGTCGCGAATCTGTTGAAGAGTTTATGAAGAACACCGTGATGGTCGCTTTTGAGGATTTGCAGGCAGAATTTAAGTATAATGGTATTGAAGCAAAGATTCAAGAGTTAGCGCAGCCCAAGCGGATACAAATTGAAATCCGGCATGACGTAATTAACAATTTTATCTATGGCGTAAAAAGCCAGGTCAAAGTGGTTTCTGATTATGTGGTTGAAGAAGAGAATCTTCCAGAATTTGATGATAAAAAAACGTATTTTCCTAAATCGTATTTTGGAGATGCCCGTGAGGGGTATGATATTCAGTACTTTACAAGAAATGAATTGATCAGCGATGTATTAAAGCACTACGACCGTTTTTTGGAAATCATTTCGGAGGAGAAAAATGAAATGTTTATTAGTAGTAATGCGAACAAAAATCTACGATGAGGTAACAGTCATAGCGGATGATTTCGCCTGAGGTTGTTGCACGTTATCTCCGATTCACGGTTTGTATAAACGTGATATTGTAGTAGAATTTATTTATAGATAATTTAGATTAAAGTGAAGAATATAGTATACATGATATTTCTTTTAGTACTCATCGTATCCTGCGGTCAGACTGGAAGGAACGATTTGCAAGATCGTGAAGAACAACTTTTAAAAAAAGAACATGATTTTGCGCGGAAAGAGTCTGAATACGATGCATTATTAGCCATGCGGGATAGCCTGCGCGCAGCAGAATCCAAGCGGCTTAGGCCCGACACAATAGTGCAGCATTGGCCAGATTCGATCGCAGGACAATGGAGTAGCAGATTGGTCTGCCGTTCGTCGAATTGCAACAATTATGTAATTGGTGACCAGAGGAACGAGCAATGGGAATTTATGGCTGATGCTACAGGTATTTATGTAAAGACCTATACCAAAAATAAAACGACGCGACTTTTTAAAGGTTCTTTATTGGATAATCGAATTAGCTTGGTTCAAGTACAAGATAGTATGGACGAAAGTAGGGCGAGGGTTCAGATGAACCTTGATCTGATTGGTGCTAAGATCATGCGCGGAACACAGACGATCGGCACAAAAGGCGACTGTCAAGCAAACTTTTCTATTGAACTTACACCCACTGAAAGATGATCCTAGCCAGTATTCACCACATTACTTTTCCGGTTGAAGACCCTTTACTTAAGTTTTTTATCGAGTTGCTCATTATACTGCTGGTGCCGCTGCTACTCAATAAAATAAAAGTTCCACATCTGCTAGGTTTACTGGTAGCAGGTGCGATTGTTGGTCCCTATGGCTTCAATATGCTCTCGCGAGACAGCAGTGTTGTGGTAACAGGAACGACAGGGCTGCTTTACATTATGTTTCTAGCTGGATTGGAGATAGATATGGGTGACTTTAAGAAGAATAAATGGAAAAGTATCACGTTCTCAATCTATACTTTTTTGGCGCCGTTTATCCTCGGATTTATCGGAGGATATTATGTATTGCATTTTTCGTTAGCGACTTCAATTTTATTTGCCGCATTATTTTCGTCACATACGTTGATTGTTTATCCTATGATCAGTAGTTTGGGCATAGCAAAAAATCTTTCCGTCAACATTACCGTTGGCGGGACTATGATTACAGATGTGCTGACTCTTTTGGTGTTGGCTGTGATTGTAGGCGTGTCTCAGGGGGAAGTGGGTACAGTCTTTTGGATTCGATTAGGTGTTTCAATGATTGCTTTTGCCTTGGTTGTCTTGTTGGTATTCCCGATTATAGCCCGCTGGTTTTTTAAAAACGTGCCGGACAAAATATCCCAATATATCTTTGTCGTCGTGATGATCTATCTGGCTTCGATTTTGGCGGAACTGGCCGGTATTGAATCCATAATTGGTGCCTTTTTTGCTGGTCTCGCGTTAAATCGCCTGATTCCACATACGTCGTCATTGATGAACCGGATTGAATTTGTTGGAAATGCTATTTTCATTCCATTCTTCCTCATTAGCGTGGGTATGCTCATTGATTTTTCGGCATTTTTTAAGAGCTGGGAAACCCTTGGGGTAGCAGCTACCATGTTGGTCGCCTCTATTGGTGGTAAATATATAGCCGCCATGCTAACGCAAAAGACCTTCCGTCTTAATAAAGAAGAGGGTATGCTTATATTTGGGATGAGCTCGGCTTCTGCTGCCGCAACATTAGCCACTGTTATGGTGGGTTATAATATTATTCTCGGCCAAACAACAGAAGGTGAACCCATTCGTTTACTCAATGAACATGTTCTGAACGGGAGTATTTTACTGATTCTGATTTCGTGTACGATCTCATCTTTTGTGTCAATGTCCAATGCGCAGCGCATTGCTGAGGCAGATCGCGAAGATACCATAGCAGGGGATAAGCTGCCCGATGCTCATATTCTATTGCCGATCAATACCGAACAGATGACAGAAAAAATGGTCAATTTGGGACTGCTGATCCGTACAAAATCAAAAGAAGATCAGCTCTTTGCTTTAAATATCATTAGTGAGGATAAGAATGAATCTTCGGTAAAAAATGCAGAAAGGATTCTTGAATCCGCAGTGAAACTGGGAGCATCGGCTGATGTGCAGGTACAGGCTATTACCCGACATGACAACGGAGTAGTTGACGGAATAAATAATGTGATTAAAGAAAAATCCATTTCGGATCTGATTATTGGCTTGGATAAAGATAAGGGCTTTTCAACGTCTTTTATGTATAATCTGTATAATGGCTATTTAAAAAATGAGCATGTCAATTTAATGTTATACCGTGCTATTCAACCAATTTCAACTGTAAAAGAGTATGTTGTGCTTATCCCCCCATTGGCATACCGGGAATCCGGCTTTTTTGAAGCGCTATCAAAAATATGGAATATTGCGCGCAATTCGAGTGCCCCACTTATATTTTACAGTACAGCAGATATCATCGAAATTCTTCATCGGATCATCAAAAAGTCGGCTGTCGAAGCGTCATTTGTAACCATATCCGACTGGAAAGAAGTCGATCAGGTTATTGGCGGACTAACAGCTGATCAGGGGTTAATCGTGCTAATGGCCGACCGTAACCGCTTTTCGTATAAGTCGCCAATTCATACCATTACCCAATACCTTAACGAAAATCAGATTGATAACAATTATCTACTGATTTATCCCTTTACTGATAATAACAATGACGTGTCAGAAAAGCGCGCGATTAGTAATCACCAAGACTTTGCTGAGATCGGTAAACTGATCCAGCGGGTATTCCGATAACGGTTTACTGAAAAGTGCCCAATAGTTTTTATAGGAAGACAATTGGGCACTATTTGTTAGTTGTTACAAGCTAGATTCAGCATGTTCTTCTCTCGATACTAGTAAACGCAAATCGTCTGCCGCCGGCAGTTCAAAGATTTGCAAGTGAAAGTGTTTGATTGCTGCGAGCAGATGGTCAAAAATATCGGCCATCGTATCTTCAAAATATACCCATTGTGTTCCCTTGGTAAACATATATAATTCCAAGGGTATGCCATATTCAGTCGGAGCCAGCTGACGTACCAATAACGTCAATTCTTGGTGGATATTAGGGTTGTTTTTTGCGTATGCGAGGACATAAGCCCGAAATAGACCAATGTTCGTCATTCTTCGGCCGTTAACTGGCGAAGAATTGTCTGTATTCCATGTCTTATTATATGCGGCAATCTCGCGTTCGCGCTGATCAATGTAAGGCGATAGTATTCGGATATTTTTCAATGCTGTTATTTCCTCCTCGCTAAGATACCGTACTGATGACATTTTAATATTCAGTGCGCGCTTAATACGACGACCACCAGTCTCTTGCATTCCGCGATAATTTTTGAATGAATCGCTGAGAAGCGTATAGGTCGGTATAGTGACAATGGTTTTGTCCCAATTCTGTATTTTGACATTGTTAAGATTAATCTGTAACACGTCACCATCTACACCATATTTGGGCATTTCAATCCAGTCACCAACACGCACGGAGTCATTGGCCGACACTTGAATACTGGCAACAAATCCCAAAATTGTATCTTTAAATACCAACATCAGAATTGCGGAAGCTGCGCCCAGTGACACGAGAAAGGACCATGGTGAGTTTCCTGTTAGAAGTGAGACAGCGAGTGTTCCGATCACAAAAATTAAAAAAATCTGTACCACCTGCAGGTAACTGTCAATGGGCTTATCTTTAAAACCATTTGAAGTGCGGAAGATATCACGGCAGGTTTTCAATAGGCTATTCATAAGATGATAGATAGTCAGCAACACCACTAAATCCAAAAATTTTACCAAAGCAGCCGTTAACACTGGAAAGCCCAGAAAAACAATCGGTAACAACTGTCGCGCCAGCAAAACGAGAATGGCACGACTCACTCGAATATGTACCTTATTGCTCAAAAGGTAATCATCCCATTTGGTTGAAGTTCGAAGTGCAATTTTATTTAGCGCTGTAAAAAATACACCGCGCATGATATAGTCGAGCACATAGAGGAGTAATGCTGCGGTCAAAAGGAGCCCTGCAGCGGTTGCTATATGGGACTGCTGTGCGGGTAAGCCCAATTTGGAAAAGAGATCGAAAATGTACTGATAGATTGAAGTTGATGATTGTTCACTGAGATTTAGCATAGTTGAATTTTTCATATGAACAGACAAATTTAAGAAAAAATATTAACACGTGTTTTTGTACGTTAAAATACGCTTTTAATTGGTATTTTTTGCTTATTGATTAATTTTTCATTACTTTTGTCAATTAATAGATAACCCGATGGCAAAAAATCGCTGTTTTTGCCTCTTTAAAACCCCCAATAATTTGAATGAGATTAGTGTGATTGGTGGTGGGAGTTGGGCCACGGCCCTGGTTAAAATTCTAACAGAAAATAGCATACATGTGAACTGGTATATGCGGCGTTCCGAACAGGTACGCTCAATCAATGACGATGCTATCAATCCCGACTACCTACCTTTTTTAAAACTTGATAATACAAAAATTTATGCTTCTGATCAGCTGGATATGATCGTGGCGCGCTCGAAAGTGATCCTGTTTGTTGTTCCAAGTGCGCAACTGGATCAAGTTTGCGAAGCAATCCCCCAAAAGGATATGAGCGGCAAATTTGTGATTACCGCAATAAAAGGAACCGTAGGGCCGGAGAATTTGCTTCCCAGTGCATTCATTGCCCGGCATTTTGAACTGACCGACTTACAGCAGGCGATTATCGCGGGCCCTTGCCACGCAGAAGAAATTGCAAGAAACAAAAAAACTTATATAACCTTATGTGGGTCGAATGAAAGCGTTATTCAAACGATTTCGAACGGTTTTGCATCACCCTATATGGAGGTGCACTATAGCGCTGATATGATCGGGGTGGAGTACGCGGCCATTTATAAAAATGTGGTCGGTATTGTCTGCGGTATGGCTGAAGGATTGCACTATGGCGACAACTTTATGGCTGTGCTGGTTGCGAATGCAATCGACGAACTGGGATTGTTGCTGCAAGCTGTTGGCGTACCCAATGCTCGGCTTGGTAACTCGACCTATTTGGGCGACTTATTGGTGACGGGATACTCCAGGCATAGCCGCAACAGGAAGTTTGGTCAATATCTCGGCCAGGGATTTTCGGCTTTTGAGGCTCGTGGGATGATGGGTATGGTTGCCGAAGGTTACTATGCGACAAAGGGGCTAATGAATACCGTATCAAGTCTCGAACTCAATATGCCCCTATTACAGACTGCCTACCGGGTGCTTTACAACCATATGGCAGCAAAAGATGAATTTAAACTTTTAGAAAGGAATATAAGATAATATGATATTAGCAACAGATTTAGATGGAACTTTTTTGGGAGGTAAAATGGAAGACCGCCTCAGGTTATATCGATTGATAAAGGCGAGTGCGGATATGCAGCTGGTTTTTGTGACAGGGAGAGGCTTGGAGTCTGTATTGCCTTTGCTGAGCGATCCACTTATTCCGGTGCCAGATTTTATAATAGCTGATGTGGGAGCTACAGTGGTGAATGGCCACAGCCTGGAAGCAATTGAGCCTTTACAGAGCGAAATTGAGGAAAAATGGCCGCAGACTTATGCGATCCGTTCAGCGCTGGATGAGATTCCGCAATTGCGTTACCAACATGTACCACAACAGCGGCGCAGCTCTTTTTTTTATGAACCTGAGGTTGACCTCAATCTAGTAAAGCAGGTGGCCGACAGGTATGAGTGTGATATGATTACTTCGGCTGATCAGTATCTGGACTTGCTTCCGAAGGGTGTGAACAAAGGTACAACGCTTAAAAAGCTGATTGAATTTTTGGATGTCGAGGCGGACGATGTAATGGTAGCTGGAGATACCCTTAATGATCTCGCCTTGTTTGAGATCGGTTTTCGCGGTGTTGCCGTAGGAAAGTCGGAGGGCAGCTTGCTTGAAGCTGTTGGTCAAATGGACACAGCTTACGCTGCCGAGGCCGCCGGAGCGGGTGGGATATTAGAGTATATGAGCAAGTATCGCCCTTTCCAGCAACTCATCCGTACTGAACAGAAAATAGTGCCTCAAAAAGGCAGAGCTAAAAAATCGGATCAGCTCGTGATGGTGTATCATCGACTGCCTTTTGAAAAGGAATCGATCAATGGCAAGACCGTACGGGTGTCTCCGAAAAGTCCAAACGGAATTATTCCTTCATTATTGGGCTTATTTGAAAAGGGGCGTTCTGGTCTTTGGATCGGCGAGGAAGTTTTGCAGCCGGATGGTCAGCCGGTTCCTAATCAGTTGGTAGATGAAAGCAGGTATCCCAACCTGGTAGCATCCACCATATCGTTGTCAAAAGAAGACATTGATAAATTCTACCGCGTGTTCTCAAAAGAGGCCTTTTGGCCAACTATCTTTTCTTTTGTGGACCGTGCAAAGTTTAACCACGAAGATTGGGACCACTACTTGATGATTAACAAGTACTTTGCCGAACGTATAGCAAAAGAAGCCGACGATGGGGCCCTCGTATGGATTCATGAATATAACCTATGGATGGTACCGTCGTTTTTAAAGGCCATGCGACCCGATCTAAAAATTGGTTTCTTTCATCATACCGCTTTTCCGGCGGCTGACATTTTTAATATTATTCCGTGGCGCAAAGAAATTATCGGAAGTCTGCTGCTTTGCGATTTTATTAGTTTTCATATTCCGCGTTACGTAGAGAATTTTGTGGATGTAATCCGTAGCCATACACCTTTTAAGGTGATCAAAAAGGTCAATGTTGCCAATCAGTTTCTGACTTATAGCTGTGCCCTCGGAGTAGATCAAATGACGAAGGTCATTGAAGTAGACGGTAGACAGATCAGGTTGGGAGCTCAACCGGTCGGCGTAAACAAGGATCATATCGAACAGATTTTGATGGATGATCAGGTGAGGCTGGAGATCAATGCGCTCAAAAGAAACAAAGACGAATCAGGAGTAAAGCGTATTATATCTATCGAGCGTTTAGATTATGTAAAAGGCCCGTTGGAGAAAATTCAGGCTTTTGGAGAGTTCTTAGCAGAATACCCAGAATTTAGGGGTAAGATTGAACTGGTGAACGTGTGTACACCGCCATCGCAGGGGATGACAATCTACGATGAAATCCGCGATCAGGTGAATCAGGCAGTGGGTGAGATCAATGGAAAATATGCAACGATGAATTGGACTCCGATACAGTATTTTTACAGAGCGCTTCCTTTTGAGGAGGTTATCAAACATTATGCGTTAAGCGATATTGCCTGGATCACACCTTTGCGTGACGGCCTCAACCTTGTCGCAAAGGAATACATTGCCACCCATGGATTACTGGACACTTCAGGAGCACTTGTACTTTCCGAATTCGCGGGAGCATCGGTGGAACTGCCCTATGCCATTTTGACAAATCCCTATGATCGTAAGAGTATGAAAGATGCCTTATTGAAAGCTTTGGTGATGGAACCGGGCGAGGCTCAAGTGAGAGCCCGTCGGCTTTATGAGCATATCGAGCACTACGATATCCATTATTGGGGAAAAGATTTTGTGAAGGAGCTCGAAAAATCTGTTAAATATTAATGGACGGTTTCTTTAGGTAATTGATAAGTTAAGGATCATATTGCGGGTATATCGATACCGCAGAAAAACTCGTGCAGATTAGGAGGGTCAAATTTGATAAAAATTTGGCCCCTTTCGCTGAAGAATCGCTATATTTGCGGCTATAACAATGGTTGCGAGAATTTTCAAATCGATTACAATAAACCTGCTGCTGCTATGCGTCATGTTGATGAGCTTTAGCAAGATTTTTATTGTGCTAAGCTTTTATGCGAATCGTAGCGAAATTGCCAATACCTATTGTATCAATAAAAGTAACCCAGCCTTACATTGTGATGGTAAATGCTTTCTTATACGCATATTGAAGAAGGAGGCGCAACGTGAGAGAGATGTTCACGAATATTTCTCCAAAACACCGGTTTTTTTCTGTCACCACTATTTTTCGACATCTTTGCCAAAAATGTTTACCCCAAAATCTGAGCGCTCTGTTCGCAAGGCGAGGTCTCCCTTGTTTCTTAAGTTTGATTTCTTTCCTAAAATACTCAGACCACCCATTGTTTCATTAGCATAATTCTAACGGATTATCCCATTTTTTGAGATAAAATCTATTATTCATTATGACGACTTTCGGTTTGTCCGGGATTCGCTATACTGGATTCTAGTTTTAATCTACATTTATTATTGGTTCACTTTAACTTATAATGCTTTTGAAAACGATATATTTAGCGTACGTATTCACGTTTACGCTTGTATTTACCATTTGTAGCAGCACTGCAAGAGCGCAATATAAAGATTCACTATTGCCCAAACAGCTTGACTCTGTTTATATCAACGCACGGTTCAGCGCCAAGGATAAAGCTAGCTTTCAGTCTGCCCGCATGAATATCCCTGACTATGAAAATCCACAGGTAACTGCCAGCGTGGGTAAACACCTCATTAAAAATAGAAACTACACAACCCAGTCTGGGATGCTATCGAATGCGGCGGGTGTAACACCTAGCTGGGCCGGAGTGGCACCTTACTTTACTATTCGTGGATTCCGGACGCGGAGCAATTTTAGAAATGGCTTGAATGCTTATTTACAGTATAGTGATGAAAATAGCAATATCCAGCAAATAGATGTGATAAAGGGGCCGAGCGGTACATTGTTTGGAGGAACAAATATGGCTTTTGGCGGGCTGATCAATGTACTTACGTATGCACCCATTGATAGTAGCTTTATGAATTTTTCGCTGGCTACAGGCAACAATGCTTTGCAGCGCATCAATATTGACCTAAATACGCATTTGGATGCAACCCATAAGTCACTGTTCAGAATGTTTGGTACCTATACGTCCCGAAAGAGTTTTCAGGATGCAGGAATAAATAAAAGTATTTTTCTCGCTCCGAGTCTCAGTTATCAGTTAAGTCCAGATCTTAAGGTGAGGCTAGAGGCAGAATTCTTGCGCAGGAATACGACAAATAGTCCTTTATTTACGCCAGCAAATCCACTCGTCGGTGGAACTTTGAGCAATGTTGAGCATTCCAGCAGCCTGAATTTAGATTATTTTAAATCTTACACCGATAACACTTTGCTATGGCAAACATCTTCATTGAATTTTTATGCAAAGATAAGTTACACCATTTCTCCGGATTGGCAGTCTGAAACAAACTTGGCCAGTACAAATAGTACATCGAACGGCGATTATCAAACAAACTTATTGATCAAAAGTAATACTGCCGTAGCAAGGAGGGTATTGCACTATGATGAGGAGGGTATGCGTAATTATCAGGTGCAACAAAACTTTATCGGTCATTTTAATATAGTGGGGCTGGACAATAAATTGCTGGTCGGTCTTGATTACCACCGCTATAGCTATGCTGCGAATTATAAAAATGCCGGTTATGTCGATACTATACTCATCGCCAATCCTTTGCCTACAGCAAATTTATTGCATGCAGACCTGATCCGTCATCTTGTACTTTCTAAACAGCCCAGCAATTCCGTTGCTCCGCAAAACAGTTATTCGGCTTACATTTCAGATGTTATCCATCCAACAGATGCGTTGACATTGATGCTCAGTGCGCGATATGATAGACTGATCAATTTGGGGACGAAAGATTTGCTAACAGGCACAACTACTGCGGATTATAAGCAATCAACTATTACCCCAAAGATAGGGTTCACTTATCAGCTTCTTCCAAAAGTGGCGACATTGTTTGGAAATTATATGAGCGGCTTTCAAAATCTTGCGCCAACGAGCATAAATGGTGTCTTGTATAATTTAAAACCGCAATACGGTAGTCAGCTCGAATCTGGGGTCAAAATAGCGGTTCCTGATCATGCACTCGATTTGACATTGAGTTATTATGCCATCAGCGTACGGAACACCGTAATGACAGATCCTAACGATGCCACGAAGTATACACAGGGGGGGAGGCAATATAGCCGCGGTCTGGAGCTGGATATACAGTCAGAACCCTTACCCAATCTCTTTATACATGTAGGGGGAGCCCACAACATAAGCAAAGTAACGGTTGCTGACGCTGCAGTGCAGGGTTTGAGACCGGTAAATGCTGGGCCCAAATGGTCTTCCACTTGGTATGTGAGTTATGACCGGCCGTTAGCCAAAGAAAGCAAGTGGAATGTTGGATTCGGAGGTAACTATGTGGGTCAGGATCTAATCATTAACAGCCGAAGTGCGGGGAGTTTTTATACTGATTCCTATATCCTTTGTAATGGTAATATTGGTTATGCATACCGACAACTTAAATGCAATCTGACTGCCGACAATCTATTTAATACCCGCTATTATTACGGGGGAAGAGGCTTTATAAGCCCAGGGAGCCTGCGCCAGTGTATCTTGTCGATGTCACTGCATTTTTGATAGCTAAATTTAAACGCAACGCTCCAATTATTATGGCATATGTATTTATTTATATCACAGTCAATCGCTTGGGCGATCGACTGTGATATATGTTAAATATTATATGTAGTACTTTAGCTATCAGGGCTTAAAATAATACGTTGGAAATTATAAATAGATTAAATGCTATTAGTTATTCAGCTGTAATTTCCCAATAAACGGGCGGCTATCAACTGTCATTATCGCTTCTTTAATGGAATAGCATAATTGATAGTTTTCGCTCAGTATTTTTTTGCTTGATTCTATCTTGTCTTTTTCCACCTTATCAACAATCCATGTTGGGTTTAATGGATCTGAATTAAATTTGGTTATTAATACGGTAAATCCTTCTTTCTGAGCACTGATTAGCGTGTCTTTTGTTATATCTACTATCTTCATAGTGAGACAATATACAAAAAAAATATGGAAGTTCTTTTATCCCGAGTAATAAACTGTGCCAACACACTTGTTACAATCGACGGTAATGATACCTGATGTAGTTCGCTTTTGGGTTTAAATAGCCTAGATGCCAATGAAGATTTCTGCATGTTTTTGTGGTGCAAATAGGATAGTTTAACATTCTAATAATTTTTATTAATTTAGCATCATATGATAGCATTGATGGAGAATAGAACTATTGATTTTACCATATTTTTATTTAATGAAACAGTAGGTGTATGCGTGAAGTTAATTGTCATGATGAAAAGATTCATCTTTGTGGTAATATTCAGTCTTTTGGCTATCTATTTATCTTCGAGGATGATAAGTGTGTTGGTGTAAGTGAAAATTGTGCCGTGATTATGGGGGCAGCAAGTTCTACGGTGTTAGGTATGACCGTTGAAGCTGTTCTGGATCATGTCGCACCGTCGTTTGGGCTACGAGGAGATAAAATTGAACAGGCAGTTTCCCAAAGTCTATTCGCCAGATTTGTTGAACGAGTGACGATTCATCAAAAAGATTACTTTCTCAGTTTATACCGATATGACGGAAAAATATATCTTGAGATTGAAGATTGTGCTCTACAAGCCGTAAAAACAACCAAATTATACTATTACGCCAAGCATTTAGAAGACCAACGTGAAGGGAAATCTTGCTGGCAGGCATTGACCGAACTGATAAAAGATATCATCCACTTTGATCGGGTGATGATTTATCGTTTTATGGAGGATAATAGCGGTCAGGTGATTGCGGAAAGTAGGAGCGAGGAATTAGAATCGCTGTTAAACTATAGGTATCCGGAGTTTGATATTCCAGCACAGGCTCGAGAACTTTACCGTATCTTCCACGCGCGGCATACGGCTGATGTTGATGAACGAGCAATTCCAATTATGGGCAAGGCTGCAGAAAATTTTGATCTGACACGCTGTAGCTTAAGGGCACTTTCGCCCATGCATTTGCAATACCTTAAAAATGCCGGCGTAAAGGCCAGTGCTAGCTTTAGTATCATTGTCGATAATGAACTCTGGGGACTTGTTGCATGTCAGCATCGGGAACCTATGCATGTGGATCTCTCGCAACGGCATTTATGTACATTGCTGACTCAATATGCTGTAAACCGCTACCTGGCAGATTTTCAGAAAGAACAAGTTCGTTTGCATAAAAGCCTTTCTCAGCTGGAGCATAGTTTAAAAAGTGAATTGTTGGTCAAACGTGACTTGCATGATGTGTTAGAAAATTATGCTAATCGGATCATGGAGGTCATGAATGGGCAGGGGCTCATCATTAAACGCGATCGGGCGATCATGACTGTCGGTGAAGTGCCGGACAGAAAGATCCTCAAAAAGATTGATGAGGAGATTGGAACTAAGGAGTTTTTCGTCACCGATCGATTTAAGTGTACTGGCTTTGGTGACGATGTGGAGATTTTTCCTGGTGTTTTGCGTATTAGCATTTTACCTGTAACGAATTGGTACTTATATATTTTCAGGAAAGAGCGTTTGATCGAAGAAGTTTGGGCAGGGAAACCAGAAAAAGTGATGCAGATTGACGCCGAAAAAAAGATTGCTTTTCCTTCGCCACGCACTTCGTTTGAAGCGTGGAAGAAGATAACAAAAGGCAAGTCCGAAAAATGGCGTCCTTCAGAAATTGCCTTTATTGAAAATATGACGCATATCATTCAGCAGTCTATTGCGCAGCGTGGCGGAGAAATTGACAAACTGAACAGGGAACTGGTGCGCTCAAATAATGCACTTGATACTTTTGGATATACGTTGACCCACGATCTTAAAAATCCATTGACTACCATTCAGCTAACGGCTCAGATGTTGCTATATAAAAAGGATGTCTCTCGGGAGTTTCTAGAAAAGTCAATGAAAAATATTTTGGAAGGAACGCAACTCATGAATGATATGATGGACAAAGTGTATCAAATGTCTAAAGTAAACCATGTTGACTTTGTCTTTGAACCGATCAATCCGCGGTCAAAGATTCTTAATATCGTTGAGAATTGTAAGCAGCAATATCAGGTGTCCCATTTGGAATTTAATATGGGAGAGACATTACAGGTTATGGGGGAGAGAACCTTAATATATCAATTGTTTCTGAATCTTATCGGCAATGCGATAAAATACAGCAGTAAGAAGGAAAATCCAAAAGTCTCTGTAAATAGCTTTAGGGATGGGGATACCGTTCGTTATGATGTAAAAGATAATGGAATTGGCATAGATCTGAAGGAGAGTGATAGAATTTTTGAAATTTTTGGACGTATGTCGAATACCGAAGGTTATGAAGGTTCGGGCATTGGTCTATCCATTGTGAAGCAAATCGCTAATAAGCTCAAAGCAACATTGCATGTGGAAAGTGAACTTGGCGTCGGTACTACTTTTTCAGTCACCTTCAATAATGTCCCTGTAGCTATATAGGGACAATGGACGATGTGAATTTTGAAAAAATGGAAACAATCGCTATTATGTATGGGTTCATAATGATATGAGACTTTTTTGGAATCATTATATTAAGAATTTATACCATTACATAATTATATATGCTGAGTGCTGACAAGATGAGTGAATTGCAATATGCTTTTAAGTTGAATCATACCTATTATTTCGACGACTTTAATGATGATGATGAATTTCTGAATGCTGCTCAAAAACTGATTGAAGATAAATGCTTCATCATAGTTTTTGGAACAACTAATGATGCAGATGAATTGTACGACAAATTATTATTCTTCAATCAGTATTATTTTCCAGTCTCCGAAATAAAAGGTTGTTTAAAAAAAGGCGCTTATTTTGCTTTTCGGTCGGATCTTTTTAAAGGTTATAGCCTGCGGAACAGATTAAAGGATCTTGGATTTCTCGAATACTCAATGCAGGAGTCATTGGTTCTGAAAGACAACCATCAGCGTCTTATTGCGAAGCTCTTCAACTTATTGGTTGAAGAGACCAAAATGCCTCAAAGTGAAATTCATTCGACAATAATCGCTTCCTATCTGAATCTGCTGTTGTACCATATGCAAAGGTTCTACCAACGCTTCATGGAAGATAAATCGGATGAAATTAATGCATTACAGTGTCAATTCTTAAAGGAGCTGTATACATTTTTCGACCAGGAGAGGCGTTGTATGCTAGCACCACCGACCGCTGCATCATTATCGAAAAAATTAAATTGTACTGCACGATTTCTTAATGATATCTCGCTAAAGGTGTCGGGAAAGACAGCACAGTATCATATTGAAAATTTTATCGTTACTGTTGCCAAGCAGCTATTAGCTGAAACGGATCTTTCTGTAGCTGAAATAGCGGAACGAATGAAGTTTGAGCATCCGCAGTCGCTTACCCGATTGTTCAAAAGAAAAACACAAATTACCCCGCTCGATTTTAGGATTTCCATTATTTAATTAAACATTCTATCAGCAGCGTCCGACGCTGCTGATAGAATGTTTAATTAAATAAAGCAATTGTTTATCCCATAAATTGACTACCTTGTCGAAATCTCAAAGAAAGATGATACAATAGGTTTGGTAACCAATTATCTACCCAGCTTAGGTCTATTTTTTTTATTCTCTCCTAGACCATATTTTTCAATCATTGCGGTGTTTATAAACAATCAAAAAATGAAAAAGAAAATTGTTATTTGTGATGATGACGTACTTATCCTTAACGTATTAGAGCTAGCTTTAAAAAATGAACTAAGCGATGTTTATCCCGTTATAAAAAGCAGGGAACTTTTAGCCATTGTGGACGAAGTATGCCCTGATATTCTAATATTGGACATTGATATGCCTTGGTTATCTGGTGACGATATCGTACGCGAGCTGAGAAACTCGGAGAAACAAGCCGATCTTCCGGTAATCTTGATGTCTGTGAGGTTGCAGGGAAAGCAGATTGCGTCCGAATGTGGAGCTGATGCCTTTTTGTCCAAGCCATTTGAATTGGACGATCTATTCTTATTGGTTGATAAACTAAGTCGACGATAAATTCGCTAATATACTATTTGTATTTAAAATAAAAGCACTTTTGATTAAAAGTGCTTTTATGAAATATAGTGAGCGTATTTCAATGCCTATTTAAACTAATTCTTTAGTATAGTATCAATTTTTTGAGTGATATCTACCAGATCAAAAGGTTTTGCGATAAAACCATTGGCACCTAAACCGCTTGCAATCTCTGGTCCATCCACGCTAGCTGAAAGCACGATGATGGGGGTGTCTTTGATTTCGGGTGTGCTTCGGATCATTTTGATCAGCTGATCACCAGAAATTATTGGCATCCAAAGATCCAATAACAATAGGTCAGGCTGATGGGAAATTAATTGCTTTGTCAGGTTGGTACTATTCGATTCGCATATGACATTAAATCCTTCCATATCTAAAAAAAGTTCCAGCATTTCGAGTATCCCTCGGTCATCATCACAGATCATTATCTTTTTAGTCTGCATATTTTTTATTTATTATTTAGAATGGGTAATGTAAAATTAAAAGTAGATCCTTCACCCAGCTCACTTTCCACCCACAACGTACCGTTGTGATTGACAATGATCTCGTGTGAAACATAGAGACCGATTCCTAACCCCGGGAATTTTTTCTGTATATGGCTGACGCGGAAAAATCGTTCGAAAATCTTTAATCTGTCCTGATAGCTTATTCCCATACCGTAGTCTCGCACAGACACCTTGACAAAGGTAGCAACCCTATGGATACTAACTTCAATTTTTTTAGATTCTGGAGAATATTTAATAGCATTTGATAGCAGATTATTGAGCACTTGGATAATCTGTAGTTCGTCGCCCTCCACGATACTATCCGAACTACCTGAAAAATGAATATCAGCGTCAGGAACGGCAAGTCGCATACTCTCTACGGCGTCCTGTATCGTTTTATCGATCTCAAATGGTTCCATGTGCAGTTCCAAATTTCCAGATTGAATTTTAGAAGTATCCAAGAGTTTTGTTATAAGCAGGTTCAACCGATCGATGTAGGCTGCTATTTTATCTAATGTCGAAATAAACTTTGGATCTGTATTGTCGACACTGAGTCGCTGTACAATCTGAAAAAGCCCCTTGATGGTTGTCAATGGCGTTTTGAGTTCGTGGCTTGCGATAGACAAGAAATCATCTTTACGTCGATCTTGCTCTTTCTTTTCAGTGATATCTTCGATCGCGATGAGGATTCGGTCTTTGTATTTTCCTTCGAATTCAACACGATAGGCGTTTAGCAACATCACTTTTCGCCCAATATAAGGGAACGTATGATCCACTTCATAGTCGATCACTGGGTTATTGGTAGGCAGTATCTGTGTAAGCATCTCTTTTAAAGAAGCAATATCCCATTGCTGATTACCCAAATCAAATAACTCCTTTCCTACCGTTTCCTCTGTGGTCACTTTAAAAGAGTTTAAGAAATGCTTGTTGGCGCTTATTACAATATAATTGGCATCTAATACCAAGAGGCTCTCTCTAACTGTTTCAATAATGCTGGATAAAAAGCTTTCTTTGTCCTGAAGTTCTTTTGTTCGCTGCTGTATTTTGAGCTCAACATGTGACTTTTCTTCACGAAGATCGTGCTCAGCTTTTTTGCGGTCACTGATATCATTTTGAACACCGATAAAATGTGTTACCTGATTTTCATCGTTCTTTACCGGGGAAATAAAAAGCTCGTTCCAAAAAAGCGATCCGTCCTTGCGATAATTACGAATTTCGATTTTGCATTCTTCACCCCGCAGAATCGCTTCTTTAATAATTTTACGTTCTTCTTGCGAACGATCTTGTGCCTGTAAAAAGCGACAGTTGTGACCTATTATTTCATCTTGTGTATATCCACTGATGGTTTCGAAAGCTTTATTACAATAAATAATAGGGTTGTCATGCTGCAAATTGTCCGTAATAATAATTCCCGAATAGGCAGAATTCAATGCTTTTAGATAAAGATCTATATCATTGTTCTTGTTTTCGCTACGTTGCTTTGCATTGCTGTTTCCGGAAGGATTTTTTCTCATATACTATAGTATACCACGCTTAACCATGGTGCGCGAATTTAATTCAAAATTCGAAATAAAATGGAAAACTGTAATAACTTATTTTAAATACCGTATAAATGCGGGCAAAAATACTCGGTAACAATAATCGATATGGTTATTGCATTTTACCCTATAATTTTAGAAATATTATCGCGTAAACTAAAGAAGGAACAAAGTTCATATTGACGCACAGTGTAAACTTGAAGTGTAATATACACGATAGGCGGGTTTTAATGTGCTTGTATTATAACTGTGAGTTTATATAGATATATTTAATATGTTTATTTATAAATTTTTATGTTTATTAATATTGTGAGTTTTAGCGGGTAAATAATGTTAATTTCATTTTCTTATGGCTGGTCTATAGGTATAAAAAAATAGCTTGGAGGCCCTCATAATGTACCGTTGGGTGTTGTAGTCTTATAGTATTCCATGTAGAAACAATCCTATTTGAAAAATCATCAAAAATCTGAGCCGTATAGCAAATGAAATAAAATAGAATTTTTTAATAAAAATGTATATAATTTTTATTTACAACTATATATGTATTTTATGTTCATTAAGTGTGTAAGTGGAAATTAAGGTGTTTAATTATTGAAAATAGAAATAACTTCTGAACTCAGGACTGACACTATGACGTGACAAAGAAAGTTGCCTAAGCCTGAAGGTGGCCTGAAGATGGTGTGATTTAAATATACATTATTGAATATTTTTGACGGATTAAATAGCGTTGAGTTATGTAGAATATATAAAAAAAGTGCAACGGTTGCCCGCTGCACTTCGCAAGAAGATAAATAGACATCTTCTTGTGTGTTTACTTAATTATGCGATACGTACGTTAACAGCGTTAACACCTTTTTTACCGTTTTCTACATCAAATGTTACACTGTCATTTTCGCGTACTTCGTTGATTAATCCTGATACGTGTACGAAAATGTCATCTCCACCAGCAGCTGGAGTAATAAAACCAAATCCTTTTGTTTGGTTGAAGAATTTAATAGTTCCTTCTTGCATTGTTTTATATATTATTATTAAAGTATTCTATAAATAAATTCGCGTTACGATACGGATATCTTAACCCTATTCAATCGATTTGTATGCAAGAAATGATGTTTGTAGTTTAATGTGCTTGGGTATATTCAAGTTCAAAAAGGTACTTCACCTATTATTTTGACAACAAAAAATGCTTCTGAAGATGCGAAACTGAGCGGGAAGTGTGGTAACTTTTCGATTTCAGATAAGCAAATGGAGCCGATTATTTATCAAATATAGCTATAAAATATTGTTAATCATAGTATATAAGAACTTATTATTAAAATGAATGGGTAATTCCGCCGTTAAGTCGTATTAAAGTTGGTTTTAAAGGTAAAATAAATTGGCACATCTTTTTTAAACGTGATAAAGGAAAGCGTTTATGTTTGTCGAAGTGCCTAACGAAGCAAATAGGATAGCATTATGAAATAGTCTTCGGCATCACATCAGCATGTGCCGTCATATTGAACAAGGCGTAGCTTATGGAATCCCCATCGAAAGAATAAGCCACACGTAATAGCGTTTTTGTGCCAATAGCGAGACTCGGAATAGGATTAATTCTGCTTAGAGGACCATGCTAAGACAGGCTTATATAAAGACGCTATCGTAATCTTTGCCAAATTTATCATAATACAAAATGAATAATCCCCTGGTTAAGTATTCGTAGAACACGTTTACCGGACTTGGTTGATGGACTGTGCTTTTATTTGCCAGCAATTTTTCAACAATTATGGACTCTGCTTATTATATGATATATTCCAGCATGCAATACTAGGTAGATTTTTCCTTTCTTTTACATAAAATTTGTTCAAGTAAAAATGAATTGCGCTATATGAGATGCTTGTGTATTTGTTTTTTTTAATTTAATATTGATATTAACTTAATATTGAAGAAATCTTGTGCTTTTAATTTTGACATCGCAATGGAACATGTTCAGCCAATCAAATCTTCCAATCAGAAAAGTTTTAATATCGTATACGATAAATACCATCGGCAGATCTTCGGTTTTGTACTCAAGCGTACGCAATCGGACTATATCGCACAGGAGGTCACACAGCTGACCTTTATTAAACTTTGGAACCAAAGAGAGCGACTTGACGATCAGCTTAGCATCTTGGTACAGTTATTTGGTATGGCACGGCAGGTGATGATCGACTTGCTGCGTAAAGAGGCAACAAGGTTTAAATATGAGGGACAGGCCGCCGCAACTCCTTTTACAGACAGTTTGATTCGCGCGATAGAAAACAAAGAATTATTGCGTATGATGGAAAAGGATATTCAGAATATGCCCACAATGCGTCGTAAGGTATTTGAAATGAGCCGTAAGGAAGGTCTTTCCCATAAAGAGATTGCGGCCCAATTCTCTATTTCCACAAAGACGGTGGAACAGCATATCAGTAAAGCACTTCTTCAGCTAAAACAACATCTTTATTCCATCATGCTCTAGCTTCGGCAACTATAAATGTCGCTTTCCTATATTAAATAATTGTTAAGCACTAAGGGAAGTCGTGCTGACCTGCGTAATAGTAATATGAAGCATGACGAAAAGCAGCATCAGATTAAAAAGCAAATCTGGAAAATGCCCTTCCTGGTAGATGAAATTTTTAAGGACGAGGAATGGGAAAAATTCGATAGCACGGCGATGGAGGACGTTGTGCCCGCAGAAGCGATGAAAGCGAATATTCAATATGCCATTCAACATGAAGGAGAGGAAATGGAGCGCAAGGTTTTACGGCGGTATCGGTTGGTCAAGATGCTTCGATACAGTGCTGCGGCGGCGATTATCGTTTTCTTTTCCTTTTATCTTGTCACATGGTGGACGCAAGATTCAGTTCCGCAGCCTGCTGATCAGTGGTCAGCAGCTCAGTCGGTTGTAGCAGCTCAAGATACGGTTTGGATTTCGAAAGAAAATAAAAATCCCCGCAGTATAATCTTGGATCTACCCGATGGATCGCATGTACGCTTGTTTGCTCAAAGTAAGATTCGCTATGTGAAAAATTTTGCTGAACATGCCCGCGATATAGAACTTCTTGGTAAAGCATACTTCGATGTTGTTTCAGATCCAAATCGTCCATTTTCGGTACTTGCCAATGGCACTAAAACGACAGCGCTCGGTACATCCTTTACGATTAATACCAAATTGAAGCATCAATCTGTGACTGTTGCATTGCATACAGGAAAGGTGCTTGTGTCGTCCCTAAGCGATCACTTCAAACACGTGTTTCTGGATGGTCCGGGTCAAAAGCTGACGGTTGATTCACGAGGTGCAACAAGAATTGAAGCCGTCAATAAAAAACAGCCATTGAACATGCCTGATCTGTCTGCCCCGGATTTATTAAATCTTAAAAATACACCGATGCCTGCTGTGTTACAGGCTTTAGAAATAGCATTCAAGGAGCAGATTCATTTGGGGGACAAGGGGATAGCGGCTATTCACTATACGGGTGAGATTGATGTACAGAAAAATTCCTTGAAAGATATCTTGACAACAATCTGCTTAATCAATGAATTGCGCTTTGTTGCCAATGCGGACGGCAGCTACACGCTTTACAAGCAGGAAAACACGACTACCGAACATCTAAATAATTAACAAATATGCTCAGAAAAACAAATCCACAAAAAAGGAATCTGCTTATTTTTGCATTGCTTACAGCTGGACTAACCCAAGTTCATGCACAACAGCAACAGGTGAAAGGCGCTGTTCAAAATGAAAAGGGCGAGTTCCTCCCCGGTGTCAGCGTGAAAGCCATTCCGGTCAATGGAGGCGCTAGTGTGACCACCAGCACAAATAGTCAGGGACTATTCCATTTTCAGAATTTGGTGGAACATGCTGGTTATCAATTTGTGTTTTCGGCTGTTGGATTTCAGTCCGATACGCTTTCGGGTTATGTCATAGAGGCAAGAAAACCTTTGTCGTTGAGTGTGAAGCTTCAGCAGAGTGCCGTTAAACTGGATGAGGTCGTCATTGGTTATGGTCGTGTGTCCAGAAAAGATCTGACAAGCTCGATCACAAGCATTAAAGCGGAAGATGCTAATGTCGGTGTATTTACCTCACCAGCACAGATGCTACAGGGAAAGGTTGCCGGCCTGACGATTTCAACCAATAACAGTAATCCCAATGCGACGCCTTCCGTTAGTCTCCGAGGAGCTTCAACGTTACGTAGTGGTGAAGCGATGGAACCCTACTATGTGATCGATGGGGTCCCGGGTGCATCGCTGGCTTTGGTAGCGCCCGATGATATTGCGTCTATTGACGTGCTTCGCGATGCCTCAGCGACCGCAATTTATGGTTCAAAAGCGGCCAATGGCGTTATTATCGTTACAACGAAGCGTGGAAAATCAGGGCAGACCAATATCAATTACAACGGCTATTTGGCGATCGATAAAGTGGCTAAGCATTATGAGATGATGAATGCGGCGCAATACCGGTCTTATGTCAATGATAATGGATTTTCGATGGAACCAACGGACGACTTAGGGGCAGATACCGATTGGCAAAGAGCTGTGGAGCGGACAGGGATATCGAACAACCATAATATATCCATTCTTGGAGGTGCAGAAAAAACACAGTATAGCATCAGTCTCAATACCATCAAAAACAATGGGGTTATCAAAGGGACTGATATGGGGCGGCAGATTGCTCGAGCGTTTTTGCAGACCAAGGCGCTGAATGACCGGCTGACGGCTTCTTTCAATGTCAACGCAAGTATCACCAAGCAGAATGATGTGCTTGCTTTGGATCAGGGACTCAGCGTGTATGATGCGATGTACTATTACCTGCCTGTATCGCCGGTCCGAAATACCGATGGTTCCTGGTTTGAAAAAGCCGATCGTTCGCAATATGCCAATCCACTTTCCTTAATTGAAGAGAATACAAATTTTTCTAAAACTAAGGTGCTCCAGGCGCATGCAAAACTGGGCTATGAGATCTTGCCCGGGTTAACCTATAATATTGATCTTTCGCTGCAAAATAGGCAGTTTAACAATGCACAGTACTACTCGATGTTTTCGATGGCAGGACGTGGTCAGAATGGCAAATCTATCCGTGCCGCTGTAGAAGATGAACGGAAAGTGATGGAAATGAACCTGAGTTATGAAAAGACATTCGCCGGAAAACATAAGGTAGCTGCACTGGCAGGTTATTCATGGGAGGAGAACAACAATAACGATGGTTTTCAATTGACGACTTCCGATTATTACAGTGACGATTTGAGTTATTATAATCCGGGTATGGCCAATGTAGTTGATTTGTTGGGCTTTGGGAACTATTATCTTTCCACCTTGCGTATGATATCTGTTTATGGTCGTGTGAATTATGCCTATAATAACAAGTATCTCCTACAGGCGACGGTAAGACGCGACGGTTCCTCGGCTTTCGGAACCAACAATCGTTGGGCGACATTTCCTTCGGTGTCTGCAGCGTGGCGCCTTTCGGAGGAACCATTCATCCGTGAAACCGGAATTTTTGATGACTTAAAGCTGCGTGCGGGGTTCGGGGTGAGTGGCAACTCATTGGGCTTTGATGCATTTACAGCGCAGTCTGTACGTGGTGCCTCATCCAAGTTTTTCGATTATGTAAGTGCCGATGGTCAGGTAAGCCCATTACGTACTTTGATGGTGCTGCGCAATAGCAATCCGAACCTCAAATGGGAAACAACCAGTATGATTAATCTAGGCCTGGATTTCGGATTTCTAAAAAATCGCCTGACAGGGTCTTTGGAGGTCTATAAAAAGAAAACGAGTGACTTGATTTATGATTATCAGGTAAGCAAATCGAAATATATTTATCCAACGCTGACTGCCAATGTTGGTGAAATAGAGAATAAGGGGATTGAACTGAGTCTGAATGCAAATGCCATTGATAAAGAGGATTTCAAATGGAATACCGGATTGGTACTGTCCCACAATACCAATAAGGTGGTGAGCATTGCCAACGAGCAGTTTACGCAGGATTATATCGAATTGTCGGATCTGGGTGGGGCTGGGCAGACCAATGTTTTTCAGCAGAGGCTGACACCGGGAGCACCTATAGGTCAGTTTTATACCTGGGAATGGGCAGGCTACAACGATGAAGGGGTGTCGGTATTCTATACCCGAGATGAGAAAACGGGCGAGCGTACAGGCGAAACAACCACAACACCACAGAAGAAAGATCAGGCTGTGACGGGAAGTCCACAGCCCAAGTTGACACTGGGTTGGAACAATAGCTTTTCGTATAAGAATTTTTCTTTAACCGCAATGTTCCAAGGTGCTTTTGGACAGAAAATTATGAACGCTACCCGAGCGCGCCATTCAAACGTTGTTGGTAATGCTGGGCAGAAAAACGTACTTGCCAGCGTTGTGGAAACCGAGCGCATGACGGATATAAATGCACATTACCTATCGGACCGTTACCTGGAGAATGGAAGCTATCTGCGTTTGGCTTATGTTACGTTGGCCTATACGATACCGATGAAAAATATACCGATTAAAAACCTAAGAGTATATGCAACGATGAACAACGTATTTGTATTGACGAAATATAAAGGTATTGATCCCGAGGTGGGATTGGGAGGGCTAACTCCGGGAATTGATAACCGCCAGACCTACCCACGGACGCGAACGTTTATGTTTGGCCTTAACTTTAATTTATAAGACAGATCTGTGGGATGGAAAACTTCTTATCGAAACAATCCTGTTGACATAAATGGAGCATGCCACATGGCCTATAGAACAAGAACTAATTTATATGAAACCAACACTATTAATTCGTTTATTAACCTTATCAGCATTGAGTTTTTCGCTGGGATCTTGTACCGATCTGGATGTTGATATAAAATCACAACTGACGGAATTTCCGGATTCGGAACGTGCAGCCGAGGCAATTCTTGCCGATGTATATGCCGCCTATCGTGGCGCAATGGGGCGCGATCATTGGATGGTCCAAACACTCTCGGCAGTTGAAGCAGTGAGTGTTTCCATGGGTACAGACTGGTTTGATGGCGGTCGATACCGCGAATTCCATCTGCACAATTGGAACGCAGACAACGGCCTCTTACCAAGTATCTGGAACGATGCTTCCACTGGAATCACCTTAGCCAATAATGCCATTGCATTATTCGGGGAAGATAAAGAAAAGCTGACGGCACCTGCCCGCGCAATCCGTGCTTATTATTATTTTATACTGATGGATAATTTTGGCGCCGCACCGTTGATCACAGGGCCTGTTGATGCTGTCCCCGCACGTTCAAGCCGTGCTGAAATTTGCCGTTTTATTGAGGCCGAATTGCTTGCGGTGAAGGATTTGTTACCGACCACGGTTTCTGTAGCAACCTATGGAAAAGCAACGAAATATATGGCCGAAGCATTGCTGGCTAAGTTGTACCTCAACTGGGCTGTTTATACGGCTACGGACGTAGCCAATTACAATCCAAGTACACAAAATGAAAAATTAAATGATGTGGTTGCGATGTGCGACCAGATTATTTCCTCAGGACAGTTTAACCTGACAAGCCACAAGTTTATGGCCAAGTTTCGCCCCGATAATGGTTATCAGATAAAGGATTTTATATTTGCCATACCCTATGATCGTGAAAAACAGCAGGGTATGACTTATTCGCGCTTCTGGATACACCGAAGTGCCCAAAATCAGTTTGCAACATTGCCTCAAAGTGTTGGGGGGACTTTTCGTGTATTACCAAGCTATTTGGAGAAATTTAATCTGGCAGGCGACGAAAGAAATGCCTCATACATCGGCGGTAAGCAATATTATTGGTCAAATTATACAGAAGATAAGACTCGTCCTTTTCTGATCAGAACTTCCAAACGCGGCATAGATCAGGATTATAATGCTGCGGATGCAGATGCGCAGTTTGATTGGCAATTGGAGACAACTAAAGAAATTACTTTGCGTTCGGATGGTGCGGCCACGCTGAATGTAGGTAACGACCAAAAGGGACGCTCGATGGGGTACAGATCCATTAAGTTTTATATGGACGTAGCCGTTACATCAGCCAATCAGCGTAATCAGAGCAATGATGTACCTGTATTTCGCTATGCCGATATCCTGTTGATGAAAGCGGAGGCTATACTCCGTGGGGCTACCGCGACCAATGGTCAGACCGCACAATCTTTGGTTAATCAGATCCGAGCCTATGTCAATGCACCTGTACTCACGGCTGCCCCAAGTCTACAGGATGTGTTGGATGAGCGGGCACGTGAGTTTGCTGATGAGTCCTGGCGTAGAAATGACCTGATCCGTTACGGAAAATTTGAAGATAACTGGGGATTCCGATCGCTGTATCCTGCCGGCATGAGCGAGAAGTTCCGTCGTATTTTCCCTGTACCAACAACTGTATTAAACGTAAACACCCACTGGCAACAGAATCCTGGTTATTAAAATCTATTGATGAAACGCAGAACTTTTATGAAAAATTCCCTGGGCACGGCGATTACAGCCGGCCTGGGCGGAATTACGCTCAGTAGCTTCGGTCTGACAAAACCTACGCAACTTGAAAGCGAAGATATACAACAGCTTTTGAAACCCAGAGATGCCTATGATCTCCATTTTATGGCTGTAGGCGACTGGGGACGCAATGGTGCCGACCATCAGTTGGCTGTAGCGGGGCAGATGGGCCAATGGGCCGATCATCATCCCAATGACTTTATCATTTCTACCGGTGATAATTTTTACCCTTCCGGAGTGGTCAGTGAATATGATCCCCTGTGGCATTATTCGTTTGAAAATATCTATACCGCATTTTCGCTGCAATGGGACTGGTATCCCATTTTGGGAAACCACGATTATAAATCAGATCCCGATGCACAGGTACGTTATAGTACGATCAGCAGACGTTGGAAGATGCCTGCGCGTTATTACAGCAAGACATTTGCGCTTAAGGATGGGAAAAAAGTACTGATGGCCTTTATCGATACTAATCCGATGATTCCTGAATTTTACAGTAACAGCGAGTATGGGCCACATGTTGCGGGACAGCAACCCGAGAAACAGGTGGCCTGGCTAGATCAGCTACTGGAAAACTCGGATGCCCATTGGAAAATTGTCGTCGGTCATCATCCCCTGTATACGGCGGGGCCGCGGACGACGAATTACGACACCCTGGCGGTTCGAAAAGTCTTGGAGTCTATCTTTGAAAAGCGGGGAGTAGATATCTACCTTTCAGGACATGAACATTCGCTGCAGCACTTAAAAGTGGAAGGCAAGAAGTTTCATCAGTTTATCTCCGGGGCAGGATCAGAGGTAACGCCTGTAAAAACCGATCTGCCGTATAGTCGTTTTGCGAAAGATCAATACGGGTTTTTCTCTTTCTCGATCAGTAGCGAAGAAATAGCTTGTCAGGTTATCAGCCATGAGGGTATAGAGCTGTATCGGACAGTGCTTGCAAAAGTATAAAGTCAGAGGGCAGGCGGTATGGAGCAGATTCGTACCTGCTTCGTACCTTATTCGGATGCGATACAGATATTGTACAGGTGCTGTACAGCTATCGTACAGACCCTGAACAGGAATTACCTGTTCGGGATTTGGTCAATAATGATCACCAGATTGTTGAGCTCCGAAGGTGGTCCGAACACAGTACGAGCACAACCCGAATACATTGGCGCTCGAGGTAAAAAAAACAGATTAACCTGGGTTAAAAAAGAAACATTCCTCTGACGCATTTTTTGCGCGTCAGAGGAATGCTTCACACGTTGTGTTAAATAGATATGCTGCAGGACTTCGCTGCGAAAAAGAATACAGCGAGCCATACGAGTCCTTTAGCCAGAAAGAAGAGAAATGCTCCAATTCCGGCACGCTTAAGCCATTTTGATTTGTTGTTTTTTTGCTCCATCTAAGGAAATAAACACCGGTGCACTTATTTTAGTTTGCACTAGCAATAGGAGTGAATACTTCGCCAAAGTTATAAAAAGTTTGGTTTGCAATCTCTACTGCGCGATCATAAGTGGCAGGATCTTCTGAATATTTGTTTAATACCGCTGTAAATCCAGCCCACATCATACGGCTATTTTCGCCATAACCTTCGAAGAAAGAAGTTCCTTTGGTAACGCCATATTTGTTGAGCATCTGCACGATATACGGACCACCCATGATGGAACCTTCCAAAACATATAATGATGCAAGTGCTTCTTGTATATTTGCTACAGCTGGAGCATTTGCTTCCGGCAAGTTATCTACGTTACCACCCAAAGCTTCGATATCGCTTTTGATGTAAGATGAGTTGCGGCGTTCGGCCAAATCGGGCAATACTTCTGCGGTTACAAAAGGAGCGATGCTATCTTCTACGGCGCGGAAATAAGCATAAAAGCCTTTCAATACTTCTGCGTAATCTGCTTCAGAACGAATATTTTTCAATTGGCGCACGATCGTTCCTTCTACGTTTTGGTGAGCTGCGTGCGTTTGCTCTTTGATATGTTGACTTAACATGTTCTTATTTTTATTTATAACGATTCTATACAAAGATTCGTATTTATTTCCACAAATTTATGCTGTTTTCTGCTTTATCATCTATGAAAAATGGTTTTAATTTAAACATAAGTATGACAAAGTCCAGCTGCAATAAGTTTCTTACTTTAATCTAAAATTTGTTTTAAGTAGCAAATTTTCGTCTGCTGGCAACGGAAAATAAGTAACAGACGAAATTGCTGTGCGGTTTTCGTCTTTTGTAATGTCCTTTAGCGCTGCTGCAAGCCAGGCTTCCTTTGGATCCCCGGGATGGCGGGAGGTTTCTACCGGAGCTAAGGCCAGGTCGACGGGTATGCCATCAAAATAATCACACCAGCCATTGGCATTCCGGATGAGAAATGAAGCCAGGTATACATCGAAATCTCCTATTTGGACTGAAAAAAAACCTACGGGTTTGCCAAAAGTCTGCTGACCAATCAGGCGTATCGGAATATAAGGTTTGAAGCTGCTGATCAGTAATTCACTTGACGAAGCCGTGCGTTCAGATACAATGCATGACAGCTGCTGTAGTGAATTGAAATGTCCCTTTTTGATAAAGTAATGCGTATTGGCTTTTTCACTATAATCCACATCAGCCATTGTCGCAAGGCGTCCTTTGTATTGAACCACTTTGCCACTGGCATCCAGATAGGGTTGTTTAAGGAGTAGTTTTGCTTTGCCTTGCTGTACATTCGGATGAAATTGCTCGCTAAACATCACTTTTTTATCCAGTCTGGCTGGGCTAATGAGGTTGGCTAAATATTCTGCGGTCTCCACATAACCTCCACCGTTATGACGTAGATCGAGGATGAGATGTGTAACTTGTTTTTGCGCCAGTTCGGCTGCAAGTTGATCCAGTTCAGCCTTCACTGTCTGGAGCTGGGGAAAGGAGGGAATATAAACATAAGCAATCCGTTTGTTTCCCGCAGACCAGTAGGACAGGTGTGTAGCATACCTGTAAGGTGTTTCTATGCTGGCCATGTGACCACTACTTTTCTTGTCGTTACGACGACGCTCCAAATATGAATATTTGGGTTTATTGGGGATGGTCGACAATTCGTAAGGTCTATCTTTCTTGTGCAAAGCGTATTGGCTGAGGGCAAAAAGTGCCCGCTCATAAGCCGTTTGCTCGGGGTCTATCTGTGCATATTTCGTCCGCGGATCAAAAGTTGTATATGAAGGGAGAGATTCCTGCCAGCGGTATAGCTGTTTGGCATACAGGTAGATTGAGTCGAGAGTCAATTCTTTTTTTGTTCCTGTTTTTGGACTAATAAATTCATCGGGCAGAGTTGTTGTTTTACTGCCGTTCTGACAAGCTGTTATAGCAGTTATTGTCGCTAATAAACCAACTATTTGGCGGATTCGACTCATTATTTGATGCGCATTTTGTTCCCCATCCTTGTAGTTGATTCGCTACAAAATGGATAATTATCTGAAATTTAATACTTTTTTACTTTTTTATTTAATATAAAAGCCTAATTTTGTGCCAATTTATTTAATTTTTGATGCCTCCGCTACTGTGGAGTACTCAAAATGTCCCAAAGGTATCCCCTTTGGGATTTTTTATTTTAGGGCAATACAGGTCGTTCTGTTTTGTTTGGTACACTGGATAAACTCTCCAAAAAAGCCAAGATATTTTCCTGTTCTTTACTGCTTAATCGGATATTTTGAATATGCGGCGATAAGGTGCCATTGATCTGTTGTCCTATCTTTTGGGGCATGCCCTGACTCAGCAGGTTGATCAGTTCACCTAAGCTCGAAATACTACCATTGTGCAGGTAGGGTGCAGTATGGATCACATTGCGCAGACCCGGCGTGCGAAATTTACCTTTGTCTGTTTCCAATCCTGTTGCCTCAAAGCGACCATTATCCAAGGCACCTTTGCTGGTAACAGCATAACCCAGATTATGAAAATCGAGATCGGTAAAGAAGGCGCCGTTATGGCAGTTGATGCATTTCCCTTTTGTGCGAAACAGATGGAGGCCTTCGAGCTGTGCATCGTTTAATGCCTGGTAATCTCCTTTGATAAAACGGTCAAAGGCGGTTTCACCACTGCTAATTGATCTTGAATACGCTGCTATGGCATCTAGCAATCCTTCGACGCTCATCGTCTGGCTCGAGTAAGCCGCCTCATATAAACGAAGATAGCCTGGTATAGCTTGCAGCTTGGCGGGTAAAGCAGTCGTATTTCCGCCCATTTCGATGGGGGAGTTGATGGCTTCGGCGATCTGCTCTCGATAAGTCATTGCGCGGCCATCGTGGAAGAGTTTGCCTTCCAGGTACCAGACATTTTCCATGGAAGGTGTATTGCGGTGATGCAGTGCGATCCCATCTGCCGTTGTTTTTTGGTCGATCCAGTAGGTGTCCGGATGATGACATGAAGCGCAAGTCTTCATGCCATTACCGGTGCGGGGGTCGAAAAATAAGGCTTTGCCAAGTGCTATTAGCTCGGCCTTATCTTTCGATGGGTTTTCGGGTAAAGCGGCCAGTTCACGTACCTTGATATTGTTGTACCAAGCGGCAGCTGGCCATTTTTCTGCCGATTTACTATATTGTTGGCGTAAGGTTTCTTCTGGCAAAGTAGGAGCTGTAGGCTCTTCTGGAACAGAAGCGCTCTTGCTGCAACTGCATAGTATCAGTGCCACGAAACATGCTACGATCAATTGCCTTCCGTGATAGCGAAAATACGCGCTCAAAAATATCCTAGGCAAGACGTTAATTAATTTAAAGTGATACTAAAATCACCTTCTGACAATAACTTCCCGTTTTTATCCATCATCTTCAAGGATTTAATTGCGTTTCCCCGTACAGATACGGGAATGGGTAGCTTTATTGTCATCGTTGCAACATCAAACACTACATTGTTGATAGTATATTCGTTATTTAGGTTATCAATCGCTATAAAATGGTCAAAATCTGCCTTGAAATAAAGTTCATAAGTCTCTTTACTATTTATGTTCAGCACCAAGTCGCCGCCCTTTTTGCCAGTATAAAACATACCTTGCCATTGTATGACGTTGTATAATGTTGGTAAGAATACTTCAAAAGCATCGGTGAGTTTCGTGTAACGTCCGGAGATCAGTTTGATGTGGTATTTGCCTGGTTTGAGATCTTCTGGAGTATTAAATTGTGCAATGAAAGATGTTGGAGGTTGAGAAAAAGAAAGTAAGGTCTCTTTTCCATCTTTATCGACCAGATAGCCCTTGGTTTGTGCCTCGTCTGGCAAAATATTTTCTCCTCGTACTACCAAATCCTCATTTTTTGGGTAACTAAGGTAATATTTGCCTTCAAGCAGATTCATTTCTGCCTGTACCAGCGGCTGGTTGTACTGGAATACCAATGTATAATTTTTGCTGGAACCATCTTGTGCCCGCACAGTATAGGTAATTGGTTTGTCGAATTGTAACTGTATTGCTGTCCCAGATGCAGGAGTAATTGTCGCTAATTCCGAAATTTTAATAGTGGGCGTAATGCTTTCGGGCTGCTCCACCAAGGGTGGCCAATATAAGATAATCTGGTCATTCACAATACTGGCTGACAAAGTTTTGCCATCAGCATCCTGAATGCTAAAGGATTCGATGTCGTTGTAGGGTAGGCTGGGGTATTCGGTTTTACAGGACCAGCATGTTAATGCTAGCATAAAAATAGCTAGAAATTGAATGATATGTATTTGTTTTTTCAAAAATGAGTGTTGCATAATTTTTTTTGGTTAAAAAATCGTTATGCGGATGATGATTAGGTTATAAAGATCCGCAACCCATCCACCAGGTTGCGGAATCTTTCATTCATTAAATAGGAAGGACTATAATGCCTTAACTTCGATACTGGTATCTGCTTTTACTTGTAATTGACCTGCCACTACTTGTTGGCCAACATTTGTAAAATTAATTAACTTAACAGCATACGAAGCTCCGGAAGAATTTCCGACCAACACTGTCAAAGGTTGGATTGCTTGGTTTGCATGGCTATCTAAATCATATTCATACCATTCGCCACTACCCTGTGATGATACTGGAGTCGCTGTTGCCCAATCTGATGCTGTAACGGAAGCGATGTCTTTTGCTACCGTTCTGATCGAATAAGATCCATTAGCCTTGATCGAACCATTTACATGGCTAAAGAATGCAACTTGGCCAGAGCTACTTAAGCTTTGTGCACCTGTAGCAAGGTCTACATAGACTGCAGGCCAAGTTGCTGCAGCTGCTGGGCTCCACCATTGACCTACAACAGTGTAGTTACTATTTGCCTTAGCTTGGTTCAGCGCTAAAGGAGCTGTTGCTGATTCTTTTGTTGGGGCTGCTGCCCATACTGCTGCCGATAGCACAGTCACGGCCATCGCTGATTTTAAGATAGTTTTGATGTTTGAGTTCATATCGAGATCTCCTCTTGTTTTAATTTATTTAATTTTGATGCCACCATGGCATACTGTGGATGCTTGTTTATGATTCCGTTATTGTACTTGGAGACAACTGTGTCTTTACAACATCGGCCCAGTCTTTAAATTGGAATTTGATCTGTAAGTTATCAAAGGTTCCGATTGGAAGATTTGTTGGTAAGGAAACCGTCATTTCGGTACGGTTATAAGATTTAATGGTCAATGGATAATCCTTTCCATTGAGTGTCATAATAACAGCTGTCGGATCTAAAATTACTTTATCTAAGTTGGCTTTAATGGTCCAGTCTTTATTTTTTGCCAAATTTAGACCCGATAAGCTAACAATTACATCCGGTTGACGATATGTAATTTTGAGCGGATTGGCTAATGTAATGGTATGGTTGATGTTGGTCACCTCTACATCATAAATGCCTGCTTTAATATCGGATGGAATGCGGTTTTCCCGTTCGGTACCCGTATAGCTTAATTGGTATCCAATCACCGAAACTTTCAAGCTATTGGGCGTAGCCATCTTAAATCGCTCCTTGGTTTCTTGATTAATCAATGCAATACTCACCAATGAAGGATTGGTATGCATAAAGGTTCCATTAATGGCTGGAAAAGCACCTCCAGGGCCTTTTGTAAGCGAAATAGAAGATGTCGATGCAAAAGTCGCTTCAAAAGATGGTGTACTTTGCAATTCAATCTTTAAGCTATAGGTTCTTGTGGTACCTGTAGCGGACTTTACAGTATACGTCTGGTTCTTTTCATCTGTTTTAACAGGCAAAATTTCTTCGGCTATACTGGCTCCATTGGAGAGTTTAATGTTCGGATCTATCACCAATAGACCGTAGTAGTAGGGGACATAAACCGTAATGGTATTGGCCTCATTGTCGATGGCTCCATAAATAACTTCGTCATTTGGAAGATTGGTGACTTTGTATTCCAGTATTTTATCTGCTGGAAGTAAGGCTAGTTCTTCCGTTTTGGTGCAGCGGGTTAGCAGCAATCCTACAAAAAGGAAGCTTAAAATGCTGTATATTCTTTTCATGTTAGTTTAGTGTCTAATAAGTAAGCTATGCTTATTTTTTTAGTTAGTGATTGTAAATTTGGTACTGCCAGCTTTGGCAAGTACATATTGGAAAGAAAAGTAGGGTGTTGGTGAATCTTTAAACCAATCTTTTGGATCCAAGAGGTCTTTATAGATGCTTTGTATCTTGATCTTGGCATAATTCCCCTGGGCTGTACGGACGATCAATGTATTGTTTTCGATAGGATAGCAAACGTGTTTTTTGTTTTCGGCTCCACCACCTTTGATTACGCCATCAAAATCATATAAATACCAACCTAGACCTTCACCAAATGCTCCTGAATCATCTGTACCATATGCTTTTTCACCTTTGCGAAACTCGGCGTCTGAAGGGATATCGATTACATCTTCAAATTTTTTCTTCACAATGAGTATACCGCCTTTCCCTGGGCCACCTTTACCAAATCCATTTGCTGTATTGTTGCAATTGATAAAACTGCGGTATATTTCTGAGCAAGAGATGTCCCATCGTGCGGTTAGTTTATAATCCGGTGTCACAGCTTTGTTCTGTTCCAGGCTGTAATATATTGGTGATTGCGCCGTGGTTGGTGCACTCCCAGCAGGTAAGTCTTCGCCAAAGTTCTTAACCGTAATCAAGCGGTTAAACATAGCTTCTGGTGCAACAGGATCTGGTTCAGGCTCTACTACTGTGGGCTCGCTTTTGCTACAGGCCCCCAACACAATTAAAAATGCCAATACCGGTATGAATTTTAATAGGTTGCTGCGTTTCTTTATTTTCATTGTTACTAGTTTTTTGTGTTAGTCGATACTTTGTCCCTTTTCTATACATGTAGTATGGTTGTTAGTATGGTATTTTTATTTAAATTGATTCTAAATAATAGTAAAGATAAAATCTTTTGCTGATAAAGTATGTATGAAAATTGGTATTTAATATATTTTTTTCGGTTTTTGATTTTTGGTTAACAAAAGCAGCTGGAATTTTAATCAGCTGATTTGCTAGTATGTTTCTTTAGGCCTTCTCAATAGACCTTCTCAAACTTATATTTCAGTTTACTACTGTTTAACAAACTTTTTAAAATTGATGTTATAGGTTGCATTTCCATTAGCTGCAGTAATGCCGCCTGCTTGAATTACATAAAGCTCATCTGCTTCGTTATTCAATTTCTCACCTTTGTACATTACGATGTACCGATTGGCAGTAGGGTAGACAGCATGATTGTTTGCAAAATCATAGATAATCCATGTTGGGCCTGTCACCGGTGCTCCGGCACTTGACGCATCAATGCCGAGTTTGTCAGTCAAAGTGATGTTGGCTGCTAATACCGATGTTAGTGTCAGCTTTTCAATACTCGTGTTTGCCTGATCAAAATAGCCCATTTTATAATTATCTGATGAAGTGTTTTGTAAAGTTGAACCATACATCCCCGAAAGATTGATCATACTCTTAGTTTCTTCCTGAACAGTATTTGTTTTAAAATCATAAAAAGTCTTTACGCCAGAAGGAACTGCGATTGTTGCAGTTGATGAAACAGCTGTCTCATCACTAAGTTTTGGGTCCTCAGGCTTTTCTTCTGGTTGCTCCGTTGGCTCCTCTACCACTGCCTCGTCCTTGCTACAAGAAGTAAAACCTAAACTCAATGCACATAGTAGTGCTGCTGTTGTAAATAATCTATTCATCTTTAATTTAATTGTGTAATTTTTCCTTATTATCTTATTATAATGTGTTTGTATTTAAGTCTTTGCTGCCATCCTGCTGTACATAATATCTAAATGTATAGTATGGGGCAGGCCAATTTAGGTTGGTTACCGCCGCTGGGTTTCCCTTATAGGCATTGATCAGCTGTAATTTGGCATATTTGCCATCGGGTAAGCGAATCGCATAGGTACGATTGGGGAGCGCCTGCATAATATGGGTGCTCAAACTATAGCGAAACCAGCCATCCGAACCATCTGTTGCTGCCCAGCCAATTTTGTTTACTTCACTTTTATTAAACTCTTCATCCGAAGGGGCTACAGTGACACTCTGATAGGCTTGTCGCAGTAAAACCACAGCGGTATTATTTGCCTGGCCGCCATAACCCGGATTGTATTCATGCTGGGAATTGTTCACATAGATCTCTGAATTATAAGGACCTGTAAAGGCAATATCCCAATCCTTTGTTTTAAGCCACTGCGCAGAATCGGCTTTGGTCTTAACCCATATTTGCTTTTGATCTTTAAAACGAAAAAGAAATATAAAAAATGGTCTTTGCTCTTTTCCTTCAGTACCTTCGCCCATGGCTGCATCGGTATCGCCAGCAAGATCTTTGATCATTGTACTTTTGCCATCTTCTAATCCGATCGTATAGTCTTTATCTTTCCCACAGGATACCACTGTCAATAACAATAGTGCTGAAAAAATACAACGGCCAATCTTGTGAAAGGAAAGCCAGATGCTACATTCTCCAATAATCATGCGAATCGTTCTCATCTTTTATCTTGTACTTTGTGTGCTAAATTCTTGTTCATTAGTCCTTATTATTCTTTTATCCAACGGTAGCTCACGCCGCCCATAATAACGCGTCCAGGTTGCCCAAGTAAATAACGGCTTGTAAAATTGAATAAATTGTCACCGATCAGACGCAGTGTCAATCTGCGGTTCATCAGACTCTTTTCTACCGTCATATTCACCAGTGTATGATAGGGGATAAAGATGTCATATTTGTCGATAAACTGGTTGCCATTGTATTCCTGAAAAGGTGTGGCACTTCTGAAATTGACACGCGCATTGACATTGACGCCCCAGGGTTTATATTCATATTGGGCTTTTGCATTGAACATGTGTCTCGAACGGTCCTCAATACCCCAATAATCCGATTTTTTACTCTGGCGATATTCGCCTGTAGCGGGATCGTTGATCTGGTTATAGGGATAACTTCCCTTGGCAATACTATCCAAAACACTCAAGTCTTTGGCAATCAGGTATTGATAGCCCATCGACAATTGCAGATCTTTGGTCGCCTGATAGGTCAATGAAACTTCAAAACCTTTGTTCATGGCTTTGGGCAGGTTGCGGTAGCTATAGATCTGTGCTACTTTGGTCCCGTTACCTACACTGACTGTGTTGATCTGATTGTTGATCCGATGGTAGAAGACCGAGAAATCGGCCTGAAATCTATTGGACGGACTCCAGGTAAGTCCAATATTGTTTGAAATGCTGGTTTCGGCTTTGAGATTACCCGCTACCAAATTGAGCATATAGCTGTTTTTATAACTCAGTTCTCCGGCTTGATCCATGGCTGCAATCACATCGGCTACGCTCTCTGAACCGACGACCAAATAGTTGGCTGCTGGATTGAAAAAGACCTGATAGCGCATTTTATAGTCGGGTGCCTTAAATCCTGCTCCGATACCACCTTTGATCAAAAGCTTAGGGCTGACATGGTATTGTATACCCAAACTTGGACTCAGATGGCCATTGTAGACATTGGTCTGATCGTAGCGTAGACCCAGCGTCGTCAATAAGCGGTCTACAGGTTTCCATTCGGTCTGCAAATAGGCGAATGCGCTGTTCAAAGAGCGCTTGGCATCCAGATCCTGGTTGTCCATCAGTTCAAGACTGCCGCCTACACCACCGGTAAGTTTGACCTGCTGTGCGGGGCTATACGCAAATTGCTGTTCAATGCGGTGTACATTCTGACCGAATTGCTCGGCACTTGCAACAATACCTTGTTGCAACCATTGTGCGGCAATCTGGGAGTGGAAACGCGAGAAATAGTAACGCGTCATACTGCGCAGTCCCGACTCGAAATTATGGTCGTAACTCGCCGAAAGATTGATGTCCTGATCTTTTTGTTTATCCTGTAGTGCGGCCGATTCGGACCATGCATTGATCATTTCAGATTCTCGGGCTGCATAACGCCCTGTAACGCCCAAAGTGCCATTTTTGCTTGTACGATAACGCACTCGCCCCTGGAAACTATAGTTGGTATAGGGTGGAAATGTGGTGCTCTTGGAGTCCAGATACTGCTTGTCGGTATTAAAACCATCCGTGCGGTAGTAATTGCCCGAAAAGACGGCGCTCCCGCGTTGATTAGCAAAAGGTGTTTCGGCTTCCAGCGTTGCATCAACGGTATTGAGACTGCCATAAAGAAGCGATGCCTGTGCCTGTGGTGTGATTGCACCATGGCGAGTAATGATATTGATCGCACCACCTAATGCGTCACTGCCGTATAAGCAGGAGGATGCGCCTTTGATGATTTCGATACGTTCGATGTTGGTCACCGAGATACGGGATAGGTCAAAATTGCCACTGTTGCGCCCCAGCATGGGTTGTCCGTCTACAAGGACCATCACGTAGTTGCTGCTGAATCCCTGGATCTGTACACCGACGGCTCGGGAGCCCCCGGCAATATCGTTGACGATGGCTATACCCGTCTGTTCTTTTAGAACTTCATCCAGTCGGCGGCTGCCCATAAGCTCAATTTCACGTTTGGTGATGACTTTAACGGGCATGGCGGCATTTTCGGCCTTAACGAGATTGTCTACAGCCTGCGCTTTACCCTGCACATCAACTACATCCATCTGCCTTTCTTCAGCTTTTAACACAATGTTCAACTGCTGATTTTTGTCTTCCAAATCGATAACTTGACGGTACTGCTGATAACCCATGGCCTGTACCTGTAATTCGTAGCGCCCAGCATAGAGCTGACTAAATTGAAATCTCCCTGCAGTATCTGTTTTAAAAGCATATTTGTCCGGATAAAGATATACGGTCGCATTGGCTACGCCTTTATTGGATTCGTTTTTCAATACACCGGAGATTTTCCATTTTTCCTGTGCTTGCAGGGTATAAACCTGGCAGGCACATAAGGCGATCAGGGTGCTTGTTCGAATAGATGAGATGCTTCTAAACACTATTTTTATTTTTACTAATTCTAAATAATGTTACAAAAAACGGTAATCCGTCTGAATTTTTCTCTATGCAAAATGTCATAAATTCTATTTAATCCGTTTTTTGCGGACTGAAAAGTAGTATATTTTAAGGGTTATATTGTTGTTTATTAGTATTTTATACTTCTTTTTATGTTGTGGTGTGCTCTTCTGAAAGATTCGATATAATTTGTATTTAGACTGATTATTGATTTGTTTTGTACTCAAGTTGAAAGGCGAGATGCGAAAACCATTCCTGGAAATCCGCTATCGTCATCATGGAGATAAAAAATTACGATGAGTAGATTTTATGTTGTTATACTGTGTTTTGTGATGCAAATCGGTGGATGGGCGACGGCACAGCAGAGAATCATTACGTTAAACAGTTCGTTGACCGAAACGATCTACGGACTGGGAGTAGGCGAGCGCATGGTCGCTACCGATGTGACAAGTATATCGCCCAAAGCGGCTGCAGCCTTGCCGAGGGTAAGCAAAAATCGGTCGGTTTCGGCCGAAGGTCTGTTATCTTTTAAACCGAGCATCGTCATTGCGAATGAAGGCGATGTATCCAAATCGGTCATTCAGCAGATCCGTGCGGCTGGTGTGAAGTTCGTCTCCATTAAACCAAATTATTCTGTTCCGGGGGCACTTCGTTACATCCAGGAGGTCGCAGATGCCGTCGGTGAATCTGCCGCCGGTAAAAATCTGGTTTCCCGCACGAAAGTAAGCTTGGATCATACCATGGAATTAGTAAAGAAGGAAAATCAGGGTAAAGCAGCGCCCAAAGTATTGTTTTTATATGCCCGTGGTACAGGTACCATGAGTGTGGCAGGTAAGGGCAGTAGCCTGGATGCGATGATTAATCTGGCTGGTGGTAAAAATGCGGTTCAGGAATTTTCGGATTTCAAGCCCTATACGACGGAAGCGCTGGTGCAGGCCAATCCAGATATTGTGTTGCTATTTGATTTTGGCGCGAGTAGTCTTGGCGGAGAGGATGCTATCCTCAAATTGCCGGGCATGCGTATTACGAATGCGGGTAAAAACGGCCGTATCTTGGTGATGAATGCCTCACTACTGGTCAATTTCAGTAACCGGCTGCCTGACGCAATCTTAGCATTGCACCATGGATTTGGAAAAGTAATGGATTCAAAATAAAGCCGGTGCAAAAGAAGCAGAAATTTATCCTATTGGCTTTGGGCCTGGTATTGGTTGTTGTCAGTATCGTTGCCTTGGGGATGGGGGCTTATCATATTCCGTCCGCTGATATCTTAACGATGTTGATGCAAAAATTGCACTTGGGGAGTGCCAGCAGTGTGCCTGATATGCAAGGAGATGTTCTTTTTGAGATTCGTATGCCGCGTCTTTTGCTCGGACTTTTGGTAGGTGCAGCGCTTGGTATATCCGGTGCTGCAATCCAAGGTATATTCCGTAATCCGCTGGCTGAACCAGGACTGATTGGGATTTCGTCAGGAGCGTCTCTTTTTGCGGTATTGATTATTGCCTTTGAGACTTTCCTCTTTACTTCATTATCTGCCTGGATAGGTTATTATTTATTGGCTTTTGGTGCGTTTGTGGGGGCGGGTTTAACAGCCTTTCTCGTTTACCGTATTGCAAGCAAGAACGGGCGCCCCAATGTAACCACCATGTTATTGGCGGGGATTGCTATTAATGCATTTGCGGGGGCGCTAACAGGTTTGATGACTTATCTGTCTACAGAACAGCAGTTGCGTACCATCACTTTCTGGATGCTGGGCAGTTTGGGCGGTGCTACTTGGAATAACTTAACGGCTTTGGCGCCATTTATTTTGATCCCGATATTGATATTGCCCTTTTTTGGTAAGTCGCTAAATGCTTTTGCATTGGGGGAACTGCAGGCAGATCTATTGGGGATGCGCACGGACCGTGTCAAACGATGGGTTGTCATCCTCTCCACATTAGCAGTGGGAGCTTCTGTTGCCGTATCGGGCATCATCGGATTTGTGGGATTGATTGTTCCACATACAGTTCGCCTGATGGGTGGGGCGGATCACAGATTTGTGCTTCCTGGTTCATTGCTATTAGGGGCACTGGTGTTGACATTGGCGGATGTGATCGCCCGGGTCGCTGTGGCACCCATCGAATTGCCCATCGGCGTGATTACAGCATTACTGGGTACACCTGTATTCTTGTATATTTTAATCAAAGATAAATAGCCTTTTGGCAGAAGCTTAAAAAATAATCGCATTATGCTACGTGTAGAGAAGATCAACTATGAAGTGAACGGACGAAAGCTCCTGAAGGATATTACCTTTCAGGTGCGCAAAGGTGAAGTTCTAGCAATTCTAGGAGCCAATGGCGCTGGTAAATCTACGCTGATTGGGGTGCTTTGTGGTGAAAAGAAGCCTGATTCGGGAGCTGTTCATCTTAATGGAAAGGCTTTATCAACATATGACCCAGCGACGCTCTCTAAATGCAGGGCGCTGTTGAGCCAGCAGCAGCAGATGACGCTAAGCTTTAACGTGAAGGAAATTGTGCTGATGGGAAGGTATCCGCATTACAAGAATACACCGAAGGAACATGACTATAGTGTCGTTGCGGAAACCATGGAGCTTTGTGGGGTGTCGGCTTTCGCTGAGCGGGATTTTCTGAGCTTATCGGGTGGCGAACAGCAGCGTGTCCATCTTGCACGCATCTTGGCACAGGTCTGGGACAATCCGGATTCACTGCTGTTATTGGATGAGCCAATCTCTGCCCTCGATTTACACTATCAGCAGAAAGTCCTTGCGATAGCCCGTGCGCTTGCCCGTAAAGGATTTATGGTAGTGCTGATTGTGCATGATGTCAATTTTGCGGCAATGTATGCCGATCGTATCCTCATGCTAAAAAATGGGCGTAAGCTTTTTCATGGAACGCCTGTAGAGGTGCTCGCCCAAAAGGAAATTTATACCATCTTTTCGGTGGAATCAAACGTCATTATGAATCCAAGAACATTGAAACCGTATGTTCAGTTGGAGGAAATGGATATTGATCTGGGTTAGGTTTTTATTTAGAAAGATTATAAATAATTTTAACGTGCCAACTTATTTCTTTAATTTTGAATATTTCGGACATATTTTGTATTTGTAATCATGTTGGTTAAAAGTAAAATAGTAGAGTTATCAGATTGGCTTTTTGAAGAGGAGATTCCGGATAGTTATGTTCCTGACAAACCTTTAGTGGAAAATAGAGTATCCATATCCAAGGATCCTGTGCATATGAAGAATTTCCAGCTATCCACTTCAGGATTGTTTATCTTGCATTCAAAGATGCAGTTTGATCGGCCTGTACAAGTGCTTACGGAGATTGAAGGGGAGACAATCACAAGTCAGTTTATATTTTTTAAGCCGACAGACAGTAAACTACCCTATGGTATGAGCAGACACAATATCCGTTATATTCCTTCGATTAAATCTATTCATGATGTAGAGCCTGGAATCGAATATACTTACTTTATAGCCGTTATATCGAAGGAATATTATCTCAATCTGATTAAACGTGACTCGCTGTTGCATCAACAATTTGTGCACGAGATCGAAAAGGGAGAGTATACATCGTACTCAGAAGAGGACCTGATAGCAACTTACGAGATGCAGCATACCATAGCTGAATTGATTGAATCCAAAAAGAAAGGTGAGATCCGCCGATTGCATACTGAATCGCGTATTGTTGAATTATTGATGTACCAATTTGAGCAATATAACGAGAAGAAGGAAAGTAGTAACTCATTATTCCACGAAGAGGACGTGCAACGCCTGGAGATGGCTCGGCAAATCTTGGAACAACGCATTGCAAATCCACCAACCCAAAAGGAACTCGCTGCAGAGGTACTCACCAGTGAGAGTAAACTCCGAAAGGATTTTAAAGAGTATTTTTCGGTTACTATCCACGATTACCTTATACGGGTACGAATGGAAAAGGCCAAAAGCTATCTTTTGGAAGACAAAATGACAGTTTACGAGGTTGCATTATTAACGGGCTATGGACATCAGAATAACTTTAGCAGCGCTTTTAAAAAATATTATGGGATTTCGCCTGGCGAGCTCAAAATGTAATTAAATTTTCATTGCTACCTGCCTTTTTGAATAGGAAAAATGAGGTCTTCTGAGATTGCGTAACATTTATATTTAATGGATAGTTCCCTGCTGTCAATTCCTGTAAATTTGCTAAATGCAGGTAGTATGATCTGATGCTCAGAGACTAAAAAACAAGGTAGGCGAAGTTGTCGCTTTGGTGGTATAACGATACTCACCCCCGGATGTAAGTGGCCACTAATCCGGAACGATGACGGATCGATTGCGTCGGAAGGATGGTGTTTAAATTGTATTTGCTGTAGAGCAAAAACTTCGTCATGATGTTGGATAGCAAATTGCTCGGTGATATTTTTCGATAGCCGATCATGATTTCCTTTGACCAGGTGGAGCTTGAGTCCTGTATATCTTTTCCTGAACTCTTCCAGTAACAGGACTTCACTATTGATACTTGCATGAACGAGATCACCGACCACAATAACTTGATCGGGTTTATAGTGATCTACTAAGCCTTCAAGTCGTTTAAGATCGGCAATAGCTGTATCAGTAGGGATGGCAATGCCGTTTTTTCTGAAATGTGCAGCTTTGCCAAGATGGAGGTCTGATAGGATCAATGCTTTTTCTGCTTGCCAAAATATAGACCTTTGATTGTTAAGTGTTAATTGTTGTTTATTGAATGTGATTGTTTGTTCAGAAAGCTTCATCTTCTACGTTTCTTTTTTTGCGCGTTGCTCTTCTCCATCCGTTGAATACGTTCAATCAGTGCCTCACTCGACAACGACTGCCGGAGACTGTCTACCTTAATGGGAAAGCTTAATGGCGTATATTCTTGGGCAAAGGTATAACGTATTTTGCTATTATTAATCCTGTCGAACGCTTTTACTAAACGATATTCTTCCAACTGCTGATTAAATACTTCGCTAAAAGCTTGTTTAAGTAGTAAATTGTCGGGATCGTGTTCCATCAGTACCCGGAAAATAATTCCTGATGATGCTTGCAGGGATTTGTTGTTTTGCTGTGTGCCCGGGTAGTTTTGAACAACCAATCCCGAAATAACAGCGATATCCCTAAATTTGCGGCTGGCCATTTCGGCAGAGTTGATGCTGCTAATAACGTCTTCCATTAGGTTTTTACGACTCAAGACTGCTTCGAGCTGAGTCTGGGTCAGTTGAATTTCTTTATCGGAATAGAGTTCAAAACCATAGTCATTCATGGCCATGGAAAAACTGATGGGATACAATTTGCTGATACGATAAGCGACGAGGGCAGCCATCACCTCATGTATTAACCTACCTTCCAAAGGATAGAAAAAGAGATGATAACCTTCTTTCGTTTTGATATGCTCAACCAAGAATTCCGATTCACTCGGTACTGCAGAAAGGGAGGATTGCTTTGCTATAAGAGGAGCTAAAAATTGCAGTTCTTTTTCATTTGAGGGGGGAGTTTGAGATTCGGAGAGCTTTTTTCGAAGAAAGTGACTGAGATTGGACGACAGCGGTAGTCTGCCGCCAAGCCAGCTTGGCGTTATGGCTTTTCCAGATGAATTTTTTACAAATACAGTCATGTCCTTAACCATAATAAGTTCCAGGATTCGTCCTGCGAGTATGAACCGCTCACCTTTTTTAAGTTTGCTTATGAAGTATTCCTCGATCATTCCGATGTAGCCGCCCGAAAGAAACTTGACACGCATCATGGCATCGCCTACAATGGCACCAATATTGAGTCGATGCAGCAAAGCCAAACGACGGTTTTTGATAATCCAATTTCCCTCTTCATCTTGTATAACTTTATGGAATTCTTCGTAGCGTTTACCGATCTTTCCGCCTGCGGTGATAAAATACATGCACCATTGCCATTCTTGCTCTTCCATGTATCTAAAGGCATGGGTATTGGCAATAGTCGCATGCAGTTCTTCCGAACGAAATCCTCCGCCCAAAGCGATTGTTACCATGAATTGAACGAGTACATCAAACGTCTGCACCATCGGGTCGCGGTTTTCAATGGTTTGGGTTTTCACAGCATCTTTCAGCGCTGCAACCTCAATCAGCTCCAGTGAGTGTGTTGGAACGAAGTAGATCGTTGATGTTTCGAAAGGACTATGTCCGCTTCTGCCAGCGCGTTGCATAAATCGAGCTACACCTTTGCTTGATCCTACCTGAATAACTGTATCCACGGGCTTGAAATCTACACCTAAATCTAATGAAGAGGTTGATACAACAGCCTTAAGTTTACCGCTACTAAGATTCTCCTCGATCCATTCACGAATGTGCGCATCGATTGAGCTGTGGTGGAGGGCAATTTGTCCGGCAAAATCGGGGTGCGCCTGTAAAAGGAGCTGATACCACATCTCACTTTGGCTGCGTGTATTGGTGAAGAGAATGGTACTTTTACTATTGAGTATAATAGGAACGACTTGATCAGCCAAGTTTCCTCCTAGGTGACCTGCCCATGGCAGTAGTTCTACTTTACTAGGGTAAATCGGTTTGATTGCAATCCGCTTTTTTTCTTTGGCAACAATTTTAATGTGCTTTTTTTCCGTTGGTAATAGAACTTCCATTGCTTCGTCGAGATTGCCAATTGTCGCTGTGATACCCCAAACACGCAATGCTCTAAATTGTGATTTGAGAAATGCGAGAGCGAGCTCGACCATAACACCGCGTTTGTTGCCCATAAGTTCATGCCATTCATCGACCGTTACGCATTGGAGATTCTTAAAATATTTGTCACGTTGTTTGTGCGCCAGTAGCAAATGCAAACTTTCTGGCGTAACCAGGAGGATATCAGGCATCGATCGCGTCTGTCTGGCTTTGACCTTGGCATCGGTATCCCCATTGCGAACCTCTACTACCCAATCCAGTCCGATATCGTCTATGGCTTTTTGCATGGCACGGGCAAGATCTTTCGCTAACGAGCGCAACGGAGTTATCCACAGTAGTTTTAATCCCTTTTGATACCGTTCTGGCTTATTTAGAAAATCTATCAATACCGCCATAAATAGCGAAAAGGTTTTTCCAAATCCTGTGGGGGCGATAACCAGTCCACTGTATCCCTGTGCATACTTCTCCCAGGCCTTTGTCTGAAAGCTAAAGGGGCTATTTCCTTGGGATTCAAAATAATTGTTTACAATTCGAAATCCCTCACTTTGTACTATTTTATCGCTCACTGTATGCTATCAAACTTTTATTGTATCAATTTTTTAACGTTATCCAATTCGTCGATATCCGCAACAGTTTTATCTTTTCGCCAGCGCAATATCCTCGGAAATCGCAATGCTACACCAGATTTGTGGCGTTTACTGTATCCAATTCCTTCAAAGGCAATCTCAAAAACAAGTTCGGGTTTAACCGTTCTCACCGGACCGAACTTTTCGATTGAATTCTTTTTCACAAATCGGCTTACCTCAAGGATTTCTTTATCGGTAAGTCCTGAATAAGCTTTGGCAATAGTGACTAACTGATCTCCATCCTTTACGGCAAAGGTATAATCTGTGTAATGAGCGCTGCGGCGGCCGCTTCCTTTTTGTGCGTAAATGAGTACGGCATCGATGCTCATGGGATTTACTTTCCACTTCCACCAATCTCCTTTTTTGCGGCCTGCATGATACGTGGAATCAATTTTCTTAAGCATGATACCCTCACTGTTGATTTCGCGCGCTGCCGCCTGAATCTGTTGGAGTGCTGTCCAGTTTTCAGCATGTATCAAGGGTGACAATTTTAAGATGGTATCCCGATTTGCTGTATGGAGTTGTTCCAGCAAGGAGCGCCTATAGGCTAGCGGCTTATCGCGAAGATCGTTACCATGGAGTTCCAACAGATCATAAAGGTAAACTGAAATAGGGACTTCATCTCGAAGCGCTTTTGGAATGGTTTTGCGATTGATCCTTTTTTGAAGTTCGGAAAAGTTGCGTACCTGTCCGTCTTTAACAGCAAGAATTTCTCCATCCAGTACGAAATCTCCTTCCCATTGACTAAGTGCTGCTGTAATTTCCGGAAACTGGGCCGTGACGAGCTCTTCGCCGCGAGACCAGATGTGGATATCTTCATTGCGTTTGATCAGCTGTCCACGGATACCATCCCATTTGTATTCAGCTTGCCATGTGGTAATCTTTCCGAGCTGCTCAGCATCTTTTTCAATAGGATAAGCGAGGCAAAAAGGGTAAGGTTTGGACAAATTTGTGTCACTATATGCACCGCGGACGAGCTTTTCGAATTCGACTTCATTCGGATTCCACTCACCCATAATGCTATGTGCTACGGCACTTGCTTCGGTACCTGTATATTGTGCTATGGTATTGATAAGGCCTTTTGCGGAAATCCCCAAACGGAAGCTTCCGCCCAGAAGTTTGTTAAAGATGAAACGCTCGACTGTAGTCAGTACATTCCAAGAATGTAGAACAAAAGTTTTCTTTTCCGCAATTGTGGCATGCTGCAGGGTGGTAATTTCATCCATCCATTCACTTAAGCTTTTTTCTATCAGTTGAGATGCAGGCGGTAAAAGTAGGGATAAGGTCTCGGATAGATCTCCTACAGCGGCGTATGATTCGACAAATAACCATTCAGGAATTTCCGTTATTTCTAATGTCCAAATCTTGAGATCCTTTACAGCAATGCTACGTTTAGGTCTTTTTCCTGTCATCAGTGCTAAAAACCAAAGTTTGTCTTTTTCAGAGGCTCGATTAAAAAACTCCAAAATAGCCTCTTTTTTCAAGTTCGTCTTATTGCTGCTGTCCAGCGCATTGATTAAGTTCGCAAATTCTTTCATGGGCTGTCTTAAGTCGTTTGTTCCTGAGGATCTTCTTCATCACCGTACTGAGTCGTGACTTCTTCGGCTTCAATACCGATTTCATTCAGGTATTTGGCGAATGTTGCCGTCTGACCGTGTGTGACATATACTTTTTCCGCTGCACTTCCACGTACAGCTTGCAGTAAACCAGGCCAGTCGGCGTGGTCACTGATCGCAAATCCTGCATCAGCACTACGCCATCGTCGTGCACCGCGGATTTGCATCCAGCCCGAACAGATCGCATAAGCCATATTCGGTATCTTTTGAAGCGTTTGGCTATCCAATAAGGCAGGTGGAAGTAATACAATCTGATTGTCGAGTACTTTGAGTCCTTCCTTTAGATCTACAATTTGATAGGGCGGTAATTTTATTCCTTCTTGAAGGTAAGCTTCATTAAGTTTAGCAATACTATAGTGAACAAATACTGGACCCATCTCATGAACTGCATTTAAAATGCGCTGCGACTTTCCCAGTGAATAACCTATAAATACTGAAGTTTTTCTATTGCTCTGGTTGTTTTTAATCCACGATTGCAAGCGTTCATTTTGCGTATCAACTGGCTCCCAACGATAAATAGGGAGACCAAAGGTGCTTTCTGTAATAAGTTCATGACATTTAATTGGTTCAAAAGGTGTCGATAGGCCGTCGTCCTGTATTTTATAATCCCCCGTAAATACAACCACTTTCCCTTTATACTCAAGTCGGATCTGGGCGGAGCCAATAATATGACCCGCCGGATGCAAAGAAACACGTACACCATTAATATGTATAGGTTCATTGTAAGCCAGTCCCTGAACTTGAATATCAGGGCCTATCCGGCTTCGAAGGATATTTACTGTAAAATGATGACAGAGGTATTTTTTCATTCCCCAGTGAGCATGATCTGCATGACCGTGGGAGATAACTGCCAGATCAACAGGTTTCCAGGGGTCAAGATAAAACTTGCCCGGAATACAGTATATACCTTTCGATGTAAAACGTATCATATATCAATAAAACAGCCTTTGATACACTAAAGTTTTACTTATTTCATTCCGATATATCTTGCTTTTGGTAATCCTCAATTTGATTAGTGGTATTCAGCTAAATTTTTTTAGATTTGTTAACCTTGATGCTAAGTTCAAATACACTATGATATTAATTGTTGATGATAATCCGGATAATATTTACTCGTTACAAAAGTTACTTGAATCCAAGAATTTTGAAGTTGATACCGCTCAATCTGGGGAGGAAGCTCTAAAGAAGATTTTAAAATATAATTATGCATTAATTATACTGGATGTTCAGATGCCGGATATGGATGGCTTTGAAGTCGCTGAAAATATTGCAGGGTTTAGCAAAACGAAAGAAACCCCGATAATATTTTTGTCTGCTGTAAATACGGATAAACGTTTTATCACGAAAGGGTACAATTCGGGCGGTTTGGATTACGTGACCAAGCCTGTTGATCCTGATATTCTCCTGTTGAAAGTAAAGACATTTTATCGGTTATATGAACAGACGCAAGCACTTAAAGATGTTCAACAAACATTAGAACTGGAAGTGGAACGGCGAAAGGAGGCACAGAAAGAGTTAAGTTCGAAGGTAGACTATTTGCATACACTTCTGGAGTCTTTACCACAAATTGCATTTACATGTAATCATGAGGGGACTATTGATTTTGTAAATGGTCGCTGGTTTCAGTTTTCCGATGATGCTGTAAAGTTTCCGCAAACATATCCTGGCGATCCGTCTATTGAGCAGGAGCTTCATGCCAGTCTTCGTTCGGGAAAGCCACTAGAAATGGAGGTTCGCATTCAACGACGTACTTGTGGTGAATATCTGTATCAACTCTTGCGTGTGTGGCCTATTTTAGAAAAAGGCGAAAGTAAATGGGTAGGAACATTTACGGATATTGACGCACAGAAAAAGGCAGAAAAGGAAAAAGATGAGTTTCTTAGTATCGCTAGTCACGAGTTGAAAACACCATTGACAAGCATAAAGGCATACATGCAATTACTGGATCGAAAGCTAAAATTAGATGAAGAGAGTGCCGAAGCAAAATATGTAACACGGGTGCAGGGGCAGGTAGACAAACTCAATAGTCTAATTTCTGACCTTTTGGATCTCTCAAAGATCGATAATGGGAAGTTGTTGATTAATAAAAAAGTATTTCCGCTTGAGCATATGGTGAAAAGTGCGATAGACTCCATTGTTCAGACGCATGAGCAAAGCAATATGAAACTGCTACGAACAGGTGATATTACAGATGTACAGATTTATGGTGATGAGATCCGCCTTGAACAGGTGCTGGTAAATTTTTTGACCAATGCCTATAAATATGCTGCTGGTACGGAAAAAGTAATTGTCGACTGTACTGTTATTGGCGATACTGTAAAAATCAGTGTCATTGATTTCGGAATAGGAATACCTGTAGAAAAGCAGGCCGATGTCTTTGAGAAATTTTATCGTGTAGAAGAAACGTCTTTTGATTTTCAGGGACTCGGCATAGGGCTTTATATCTGCGCTGAAATTATTCGTGCTCACCAAGGAACGATTTCTGTTGAGAGTTCGGGTGGACAAGGAGCTACGTTTTCCTTTACTTTACCTGTAACTATACCCGAGGATGCCAAATGCTAAGATAATCAGTAATATAACTTGGGGAATCGGTTTTTCATTGATTGTACTGCTTATGAGTTCTACGGCTTCCTATATCGGGATTGAGGAACAAAACAGGCATCGTCGGGAGCTTGCTGTGACAAGAAAGATTATCAATCTATCGAATACCGCCCTTAATTCTTTGCAAGGAGCTGAAACTGGGAATCGGGGGTTTCTGTTAACTGGAAAGGAGAGCTATTTAGAGCCCTTTGATAATGCATTATCAAATTTACCTGCCGAATTAAAGGAAATGGAGATGCTAACTCATCAGGATCCAGTACAAGGAGTTAAGGTGGATAGCTTCCTAACAGCAGCAAACTTGAGGATGGAAATTTTAAAGGAATCGGTAGCTACCAAAAGAAAGGGTGGGGTGGTTAGTGCTGCGCAGTTGGATCGCAGTAAAATGGTGATGGACAAATGCCGTCATATTATCGATGAAATTATTAGATATGAGGATGAGCATATTGACCGAAAATCGGCTAAACTGGATAATTCCTCTTTAATTACAACATTATTTATTGTAATCAGTGCTTTACTTTCTCTTATTATTACCAGTTATTTTTATGTTCGGTTAAGGAGAGATTTCAAAAAGCGCCTAACGCTTGAAAAATCACTTCGGGAAAAGGATGAAGTAATTTCAAAACGTTTAAATTTAATCCAAAGGATTACTAATCGTATCGCATTGGGAGAATACGATGTAAGAGTGGAAGAATTGGAGGATGACGATCTTGGCGCGATAGCGAAATCTGTTAACAGGATGTCTAAAGCGCTGCAGAAATCCTTTGGACAACTTACTGATAATGACTGGTTGCATGCGGGTTATGCTCAACTCTATATAGAATTAATGGGGAATAAAAACGAAGATGCGATTGCTTCGGATTCCATTAAAACCCTTGTGAGCTATATGGATGCGGTTAGTGGTGCAATTTATATTTTTAATGAAGAGAGATTACTATTAATGGGTACCTATGGACTGGATAGTCAGGTGCAGAAATCTTTCTTACCTGGCGAAGGATATATCGGTCAGGTGTATATTGACCGGCAAACAAAAGCTCTAAATAATATTAATACGGGGGAATATGTAGTAAGTTTTGCGAATGGAAAAATTAATGTGCCTTATATTCAATTCTTACCTTTATTGGTTGAAGATAAAGTGCTAGGGGTATTAGAAATCGGTCAAATGAATAATTTTACTGCAGTTGAATTAACCTTTCTCCATGAGTGTGCCAGGCAGATAAGCATTGCGTTGATGTCCGCCAAAGGACGTGCAAAGATTCAAACATTATTGGAAGAGACCCAAGTGCAGTCTGAAGAGCTGTTGACACAACATGCAGAACTTGAGAGTTTAAATGCAGAACTGGAGGCTCAAACGCTACGTCTTCAGTCTTCGGAAGAGGAATTAAAAGTTCAACAGGAGGAACTTATACAATCCAATAAAGAGCTGGAAGAGCGTTCTAGATTGCTCGAAGATAAAAATCTAATGATTGCAGAACGCAATAAGGAAATTCAACTGAAGGCCGAGGAGTTGGCGATGAGCACGAAATATAAATCGGAATTTTTAGCCAATATGTCCCACGAACTCCGTACCCCGCTCAATTCAATTTTGCTACTTTCGCGGTTGCTGTCAGAGAACGTCAGCGAGAATCTGAATTCAGATCAGATTGAGTCTGCCAAAGTCATTCAGAGTTCGGGATCAAGTTTATTAACACTTATTGATGAAATCTTAGACCTTTCTAAAATTGAATCCGGCAAGATGACTGTGGAATATACGACGTTGGATCTAAACGACATTCTATCAGATTTAAATAGTCTGTTTTTGCCGGTTGTACAAGAAAAGGGATTGATTTTCAAAACGAATATCAGTGATGAGGTGGCTGCAAGATTTGAGGGCGATCGTCTTCGGATAGACCAAGTTCTTCGCAATTTGATTTCGAACGCAATAAAATTTACCAAGGAAGGTGAGGTACGCTTGGATATTTACGAAGATTCCCAGGATAAGGATAAGTTGGTTTTTGCCGTTGTTGATTCTGGTATCGGTATACCCCTTGAGAAGCAAAAAATCATTTTTGAAGCTTTTCAACAGGCAGATGGATCGACCAGAAGAAAGTATGGCGGTACAGGTTTAGGACTTTCTATTAGCCGTGAAATTGCGCGTCTTTTGGGTGGAGAGATTAGGTTGGAGAGTGCGGAGGGGAAAGGCAGTACATTTTTGTTTGTTATTCCAAAATATAAAAATGAGGTCCGTGAGGTACTGACGAAAGAAGAGAAGCTTGTTGATGAGATATCTTCAGAGGTGGAGGACGTCATTGAGCTCATTAGAGAGGATGGTTATGATCCATTAACGATTCCCATCCCAGAGGAAGTACCTGATGACCGAGATACGATTAAAGAGGATGACAAGGTAATATTGATTGTAGAGGACGACGTTAATTTCGCTAAGGCCCTATTGCAGTATACACGCAAACAAACGTATAAGGGTGTTGTGGTGGTGCGTGGTGACCACGCTTTGCCTGCAGCATTAAAATACAAACCTGCTGCTGTTTTATTGGATATACAATTGCCCGTAATGGATGGATGGGCAGTTATGGATCGATTGAAGGGTGACAAGGCAACACGCCATATTCCCGTGCATGTCATGTCCTCCCTATCGGTAAAAAAAGAAAGTTTATTAAAAGGAGCGATTGATTTCATAAATAAGCCTGTTGCTTTAGAGCAAATGACAAACATATTTCAAAAGATTGAATTGGCTCTAAAGTCCTCTCCGAAGAAAGTACTTATTGTGGAGGAAAATCCCAAACATGCCAGTGCACTATCTTATTTTTTAAGTAGTTTTAATATCGCCCTTGAAGTAAAAAATAATGTTGAAGACAGTATCACGGCTTTGCGCACGGCCGATGTTGATTGTGTAATTTTGGATATGGGGGTGCCCGATGAAATGGGATACCATACCTTGGAGGCTATTAAGCAGCATGAAGGTCTTGAAAACTTACCTATCATCATCTTTACCGGAAAAAATCTGTCCAAATCTGAGGAACTCAAGATAAAGAAATATGCAGATTCCGTTGTGGTGAAGACTGCACATTCCTATCAGCGTATTCTTGATGAAGTCGGGTTGTTTTTGCATTTAATAGAAGTCAATAATGCAGATGATATAAAAAGAAAGAATAATGGATTAGGGTCATTAACCGATGTGTTGAAACGAAAGAGGGTACTCATAGCCGATGATGATGTTCGAAATATCTATTCCTTGACCAAAGCTTTGGAGAAATTTAAAGTAAAGGTCCTTCCGGCCATGGATGGAAAAGAGGCCTTAGATGTCCTTGCTTCGGGAGAATCCGTCGATATCGTGCTGATGGATATGATGATGCCTGAGATGGATGGCTATGAGACGATCAAAAATATCCGTCAGAATTCCCAATACGGAGCACTACCAATTATTGCTGTTACGGCAAAGTCGATGATTGGTGATCGGGAGAAATGCATTCAGGCTGGTGCGTCTGATTATATTTCCAAACCGGTGGATATTGATCAATTGCTGTCTTTATTGCGTGTGTGGTTATATGATAATTAAGGAAGTTTGGATATATGGATCAAAATAAGGTGATATTAATTGTAGATGACGATCAGCGAAATATCTTTGCATTGCGTTTGACTCTAAAGGCCAACGGATATCGGGTGTTGAGCAGTAATTCAGCTCTGGATGCGATCCGACTATTGAAAACGGACGATCAGATTGCCCTGGTTTTGTTGGATATGATGATGCCGGAGGTCGACGGTTATGAAACAATACAGTTAATCCGAAAGTTGAATTCCAATAGTCGGTTACCTATTGTAGCTGTTACGGCACAAGCGATGAGTGGGGATAGAGAAAAATGTTTACATGCCGGGGCGCAAGCTTATATTTCTAAACCTATTGACGTTGATAAATTGACGCTTGAAATTGAAAGATTGATTTAGATGTTGGGCTATAATATGATAGGAGACCATGAGGTTGATATCTTGCTTGAGGATATATACCGTCAATATGGCTATGATTTTTTGCAGTACAGTAGAGCCTCCATTAAGAGAAGGATTAATCGAATAATGACCAACGATCGATTGGCAAGCTTTGCTGAACTGCGATTTGCTTTGAAAGACAATGCCGAATTTCTACAACATTTCGTTGAAGAGATTACGGTAAATTTGACAGAGATGTTTCGGGACCCACTATTTTTTCGGGAACTTCGAGAAGAAATTCTTCCTCAATTGGGTACCTATCCTTTAATACGGATCTGGGTTGCTGGCTGCTCTACAGGTGAAGAAGCATATTCTATGGCCATTTTGTTAAAAGAAGCTAATCTATACCATAAGTCGTTGATTTATGCAACAGATATTAATCCTAGAGTTCTTGAGATTGCGCGTAATGGCGTTTATCCATTGAGCTTGGTCAGGACTTTCTCTGAAAATTATATGGAATCAGGGGGAAAGCAGGACTTTTCGAATTATTATACTGCCAATTATGAGTGTGCAAAATTTGATGATGAATTGAAAAGAAAAATGATTATATCAACGCATAATTTGGTGTCCGACACTTCGTTTAACAGTTTTCAATTGATTTTGTGCCGCAATGTATTGATTTACTTCAATAAGGAATTGCAGGAACGAGTTTTTAAATTATTCGACTCGAGTCTTGAAAATTTAGGATATTTAGGTTTAGGTAGTAAAGAAACGATACGATTTTCTAGCATTCAGCATAACTTTACGGCTGTTGGCAATCATAAAATTTGGAAAAAACTTTATACCTTGTAGCTGTATGCATGTAGATATGATTTTTTATCCAATATTAAACGTAGGGAGTAAAGTATTTTAACTATTTTATGAGTAAAACAAAAACTGTATTAATATTTGATGACGATACCATTATTTTGGAAGTCATAACTGTCGTATTAATGGATTTAGGGTTGAATGTTGAAGTTTCCGAAACTTCTCATGATATTATCCCACGGGTCGAATCTTCAAAGCCTGATCTCATCTTGATGGACAATTGGATTCCTAATATAGGAGGTGTTGAAGCAACTAGGCTGCTGAAAGCGGATGTTCGATTTAATCATATTCCCGTAATTTACGTTTCAGCGAACAACGATATTCAATCGCTGGCTGATCGCGCCGGAGCAGATGATTTTCTATCCAAACCATTTGATTTGGAAGATCTGGAAAATATTGTACATAAATATATCGCTTAACACAATTGGTATGCGGATCTGCTACCAGCAATGGTTTAGTTCTTCACTTGGTAGAGTTCCTTACAAAATAAAAAAGCCTTTCATTTCTGAAAGGCTTTTTCTGCGGAGAGTGAGGGATTCGAACCCCCGAACCTGTGACAGTTAACGGTTTTCAAGACCGCCGCATTCGACCACTCTGCCAACTCTCCGCGACAAAAGTACGAATTTTTGCTCTTCCACCAAATTTTATTTTATAAATTGAGCTTATTGAGCTTTTATAAGCTGAATATCAGCACTAAATTTTACTTCATCACTTACCATCACGCCACCTGTTTCCAGTGCAGCATTCCAGCTAAGTCCAAATTCCGAACGTTTTATTTTACCTTCTACGATAAACCCAGCTTTGGTATTGCCCCAAGGATCTTTTTGTATGCCAGCAAACTCTAAGTCGAATGATACGGGCTTAGTAACATCACGTATCGTCAGATTTCCTTTAATCTCATCATTTTCTAAACTCGTTGCTTCAAACGTAATCTCTGGATATTTTTCTACATCAAAGAATTCTGCGCTTTTGAGGTGGCCATCGCGTTGTTCATTACGCGTGTTGATAGATGCCGTATCAATAACTACTTTCGCAAGCGCATTTTTAAAATCTTCTCCCGCTGCATCAACATCTATTTTAAAAATGTCAAAGTTTCCTTTAACGTTTGTGATCATCATGTGTTTTACTTTGAATTCTATCTCGCTATGTGCAGCGTCTAATTCCCATTTTCCTTGTGCCATAATTTTATGTTTTTATTATTTGTTTAATAACACAAAGGTAACAGCTGTTTTATTTATTTTGTTTGACCTACATCAATAAAATAATCTTGTTGAAATGCAACGAGTTATTGGAAAACCACAAAAAAATCGAATTGATATTTTGGAAATATGAAGCAAATGTCTACTTTTGCATTACCAAAAGAAACGCGCCAATAGCTCAGCTGGATAGAGCATCGGTTTTCTAAACCGACGGTCTCAGGTTCGAATCCTGATTGGCGTACTAAAAAGCTCTTTTATTTAGCATAAAGGGGCTTTTTGTGTGTGGTACTTTCACGCATTACCTAATATTTTTAAATCACATAAGAATTGGGGATCATAAGGATCATATCGAAAGTTTTGGGTAAATGATCGATATGTCGTATTTAGAGCGCTGTCGTTTGACTCTCCATATTAATAATTTTGTTTACTAAAAAGCGTGTTAATATGGAGGAGAGATTCAAAAAACAAGTATATGAAGTGGCTAAATTGATTCCACATGGACGGGTGACGACCTATGGGGCGATTGCCAAGGCCCTAGGTTATCCCAATCATTCGCGGCATGTTGGCAAGGCAATGGGTGGATGCCCGGCCGATGTTCCGGCCCACCGAGTAATTTCAAGTGGGGGGATGCTAGCAGTGCCTGGATTTCAGGAACGTTTGGAAGCAGAGGGACTTGTTATAAAGAACTGTCGAGTTAAGGATTTTAAAAAGTTGTTCTGGGATCCAATAAAGGAATTAAATGATTAATTTAAAGAAATGAGATCCTGTGCTTTCCTACGTGGAATGAATGTGAAAGGAATTGATATTAAGATGGCTGATGTCACATCCATAATGGCTTCTGGAAATATTATCTTTTCGTCTGACCAGCCGGCAGAACTCCTTGAGCGGTTAATGGAAGAATGCATGTCGACACATTTTTTCTATGATGCTTCCTTGTTTATCCGGTCAAAGGAAGAAGTGTGTTTGCTCGAGAAAAATAATCCTTTCGACATGCATGACGATTATAATGTATATGCATTTGTTGGACTCGACGGCATCGAAAGGATATTGATGGGCGAATTCAACCATTCAATCCCTTTGCCTGGGGAGAATGCTGAAATAGTCCATGCTATTTTTTATTGGCGAGTGCCCAAAGGGAATACCTTGGATTCGGCGTTTGGAAACGTGTTGCGGAAAAAGCATTTGAAAAATAAAATGACAAGCCGTAATATAAATACTTTTGGGAAGATATTGCAAAACATGGGCGAATCATAAAAAGAGCCCATTTCTACTTGGGCTCTCTATCTTTTCAATACTTTTATCAGTTTTAATTTATCGTTCTTGATCGATCTCTGCGGATTGAGCCCAGATGTTAATATGACCGTCTTTTGCATAGAGATCAATTTCTTGAATCTCATCTTGACTAAAAGACAAATTTGTTAGTGCACCTACACAATCTTTAACTTGCTGTGGTTTTGATGCACCGATCAGCGCAGATGTAACCTGTTTCTTACGTAGGACCCAAGCGATAGCCATCTGCGCTAGAGATTGTCCTCTACGCTGTGCGATAGCATGTAAAGAAAGGATATTTTTCTGATTCTCTTCGTTTAGGAATTTTTTCTGAAGTGATTTTGATTGCGAAGCGCGGCTGTCTTGAGGGACTTCATGCAAGTACTTGTCGGTGAGCATGCCTTGCGCCAGCGGCGAAAATACAATAGAGCCAATTCCAATCGACTCCAAGGTATCAAGTAAGCCATCAGTTTCTACCCATCTATTAAGCATGGAATAGCTGGGCTGGTGAATAATGAAGGGTGTCCCTAATGATTTTAGGATCGCATAAGCTTCCTTAGTCCTTTGGGAATTATAAGATGAAATACCTACATAAAGCGCTTTTCCGCTGCGGACCAAATGATCTAGCGCTAACATGGTTTCTTCTAATGGTGTGTTAGGGTCGAAGCGATGGGAATAGAAGATATCAACATAGTCGATACCCAGTCGTTTAAGTGATTGTTCACAGCTTGCGATCAGATATTTACGGCTACCCCATTCTCCATAGGGTCCACTCCACATGTGATAACCTGCTTTTGATGAAATGATGATTTCGTCCCGTAGGCCGTGAAATTGTTCCTGTAAAATTTGTCCAAAGGCTTTTTCAGCACTTCCAGCAGGTGGTCCATAATTGTTTGCAAGATCGAAATGCGTAATGCCGAGGTCAAATGCCGTTGTACAGATATCTGCTTTGGTTTGATGCGGAGTATCGTCTCCGAAATTATGCCACATGCCTAAAGATATTGCTGGTAATAAAAGGCCGGATTGCCCGCAGCGGTTATAGATCATATTACGGTATCGGGCTGAATTTGGTATATACTGCATAGTATTGAATAAGTTTCCTATAAACTAAGATAAATTTTTGCTTATTTGCAAGTTTTGCTCGTAAGTTTTTGGAGTGAGGGGAACTTTACGATGAATCGTGTGCTATTTTAATTACGAGACATAGAGAAAACTGTTCTAATTTGGCTTTCGCAAAACTAAATTTTATGTATTTTTATACACACTAAAGAATTGTTTTATGGAAGCGATAAGGAAAGTTCAAATCACGCTATATTTTGTCTTGATTACTGTATTTAATGGTTATGCACAGTCAAAACATCTGCTTTTTAAAACCGAATTCGGTAATTTTAAAGTTGTTCTTTATGACTATACACCTCATCATCGTGATTTAATTTTGCGTTCAATTCGAGATCATGTTTATCACGACGCTTTATTTAATCGGATTATCGAAAATTTTGTTGTACAGGGCGGAGAGCATGATATAGATATTGCAAAACGTGAGGCTGCAGATCCTCTTCATCAACAGCCACGGCTGGCAGCGGAATTCGACGATCGTGCTTTTCATAAAATGGGAGCACTTGGCGCGGGACGAGACGGGAACCCCGAAAAGGCATCTTTTTTGAATCAAATCTATTTTGTTGTGGGGAAGAAAATGACAGCAGCGGAACTCCACAGTTTGGAATTAAAGAAAGGTATAAAATATACTGCTGCACAAAGGAAAGAGTACCTTACCAATGGTGGGCAGCCCAGACTGGATCATGATTTTACTGTTTTTGGTGAAATTTATGAAGGTTTTGAGGTAATCATGAAGATTAGCCAGCTAAAAACGGACAATCAAGATTATCCACTTCAAAAAGTGCCTTTCGAGATTGTCGAGATTAGTAAATAATTTTATAAACCCTTACTGGACGTCGTATGAAGCGGATCCAGCAAGGGGCTGTTTGTGAAGTTAAAAAGCGACTTTTTTAGGGTCCGATCCAGAAAACCCCATTTCAGGTAAATCGAGGATAGTTTTGATATCGCTTGCTGTCAGCTCAAAATCGTCGATAGCTAAATTTCGTTTTATATTATCGGGATTGGTTGATTTTGGCAGCGGCAAGATGCCCTGAGATAAGGCAAATTTGATACAGATTTGTCCAACACTTGTATTCTTTTCCTTAGCCAGTGCAACGAGTGTTTCATCCTGTAATATTCTGCCCGAACCCAGGGGTGACCAAGCCTGAACAAGGATGTCATTGGATTGGCAGAGCGCCACGGTATCTTTCTGAAGATAACCCGGATGAAATTCAATTTGGTTCACGGCAGGTACGATTGTCGCTGACTCCAATAATTTGGCGAGGTAGTCTTTTGGGAAATTACTCACACCGATCGCTTTTATTTTTCCCTGTTGATACAGATGCTCAAAAGCTCGCCAGGTGTCCGCATTGATGTCAGCCCAGTTTGCAAATTGTGTTTCATTGGCTGGCCAGTGAATCAGGTAAAGATCGAGATAGTCCAATTGTAGATCGCTGAGTGATTTTTCAAATGCAGCAATTGTCTTATCGTATCCACGTTCGGTATTCCAGAGTTTTGTTGTAATAAACAGTGAATTACGATCTATACCACTGTCTTTTATAGCCTTTCCAACACTCTTTTCGTTTCCATATATAGCTGCAGTGTCAATATGTGTGTATCCAGCGGCAAGAGCTTCTTTAACTGCCTGATAAGCTTCTTCGCCCTCGGGAATTTGCCAAGTTCCAAATCCAATTGCCGGAATTTCAACTCCATTGTTCAATTTGAATGTTTTCATTGTCAGTTGTGTTTTTTAATTTGAGCTAAAATAGGATTTCGCCTGTAGTATCCGGTCACTGAAATGTCAAGAGGAATACTTTTGGGTGGAGCTGAAGCGACTTATTCTGTATTGCCAAAATATATTTATTTTCACAATTTTATTGTCAAAAGGGGTGCAATTCCTCGTTAATTATGGCATTAATTCTTATCTTTAGGCGAATTTTGAGAAATTCAGATTTTTCAATGATTTCACATAGCATTAAAAATTAAACATATTTCTAATAGATTACTATGTCAAACAAATCAAAAATTGTTTGGACAAAAACAGATGAAGCTCCTTTATTAGCGACTTATTCGTTTTTGCCTATCGTTCAAGCGATTACAGCTACAGCTGGTATCGATGTTGAATTGAGAGATATCTCTTTAGCAGGCCGTATTCTTGCTAGCTTTCCAGAATTTTTAAAAGAAGATCAAAAAATTACTGATGCATTGGCTGAGTTGGGACAGTTGGCAACAACTCCTGAAGCAAACATCATTAAATTACCGAATATCTCCGCATCAATTCCGCAGTTAAAAGGTGCTATCGCTGAATTACAGCAAGCAGGATATGCTGTTCCGAACTATCCTGATGAAGCGACCACAGATGAAGAAAAATCAGCCAAAGCTAAGTATGCAAAGGTATTGGGTTCTGCTGTAAATCCTGTATTACGTGAAGGAAACTCAGATCGCCGTGCACCTAAAGCAGTTAAGAATTATGCAAAAGCAAATCCACATAAAATGGGTGCTTGGGCGAAAGATTCTAAAACAAAGGTTGCATCGATGACTTCAGGTGATTTCTATGGTTCAGAACAATCTGTAACCGTTGAAAATGATGGTCAATTCAAAATTGAGTTTGTTGATGCGCAAGGTGCAGTAACAGAATTAAAAGGACTTTCTGCATTGAAAGCGGGTGAAGTTATTGATTCTTCAACGTTGAGCTTAACTGCATTGAAAGCTTTTGTAGCTGATGCTATCGCTGAAGCGAAAGCTGCAGGGGTATTGTTGTCTGCACATTTAAAGGCAACAATGATGAAAGTTTCTGATCCGATTATATTTGGTGCTGTTGTTGAAACTTATTTTGCAGATGTTTTTGCGCAATATGGCGATTTGTTCAAAGAACTGGGTATCAATAAAAATAACGGTTTAGGCGAGGTTTATGCTAAAATCGCAGGTCATGCAAAAGAGGCTGAAGTGAAAGCTGCTATAGACGCTGCTATCGCAAATGGTCCTGCTTTAGCGATGGTAAATTCGGATAAAGGTATTACAAATTTCCACGTACCTTCTGATGTAATTATTGACGCTTCTATGCCAGCAATGATCCGTATCGGTGGTAAGATGTGGAATAAAGACGGTCAAGAAGAAGATACGATTGCTATGGTTCCTGATCGTTGTTACGCTGGCGTTTACGAAGCGACAATTGAAGACTGTAAGGAGCATGGTGCTTTAGATCCAAAAACAATGGGTTCTGTGCCAAACGTAGGTTTGATGGCGCAAAAAGCTGAGGAATACGGATCCCATGATAAAACTTTTCAAGCTGCAGGAAACGGAGTTATTCGTGTGGTTGATGCGGAAGGAAATGTTTTCATGGAGCAAAAAGTAGAGACAGGAGATATCTTCCGTATGTGTCAAACGAAAGATGCTCCGATTCAAGACTGGGTGAAATTGGCTGTAAATCGTGCCCGTCTATCTGAGACACCAGCTGTATTCTGGTTGGATGAAAACCGCGCACATGATAGAGAAATCATCAAAAAAGTAGAAAAATACTTGCCAACCTTTGATACAACTGGTCTGGATATTCGTATTTTATCTCCGATTGATGCGACGAAATTCTCTTTGGAACGTATTCGTAAAGGCGAAGATACTATTTCCGTGACTGGTAACGTATTACGTGATTATTTGACGGATTTATTCCCGATCTTAGAAGTGGGTACATCAGCTAAGATGTTGTCGATCGTTCCATTGATGAATGGTGGTGGTTTATTTGAAACAGGTGCTGGTGGTTCGGCTCCGAAACACGTAGAACAATTCCTTCAAGAAGGTTACTTGCGTTGGGATTCATTAGGCGAATTCTTGGCACTTGGTGCTTCTTTGGAACACTTGTCTCAAACACAAAATAATCCAAAAGCGCTGGTATTGGCGGAGACATTGGATGAAGCAACGGAGAAATTCTTGGCTAATGACAAATCTCCGGCACGCAGAGTTGGTCAGATCGATAACCGTGGGTCGCATTTCTACTTGACATTATACTGGGCTCAGGCTTTGGCAGCGCAAACAAAAGATGCTGAATTAGCGGAGAAATTTGCGACCGTTGCAAATGTGTTAACAGAAAATGAAGCGAAAATCAATGAAGAGTTGATCGCGGCTCAAGGGCATGCACAAAACATCGGTGGTTATTATTTCCCGAATGATGAATTGGCAGCTAAGGCAATGCGTCCATCTGAAACATTGAATAATGCAATTTCCAGCATTTAAGCGGTAATTGCTTTCATAACAAAGAAGCCCAGTTCGATTGATCTGGGCTTTTTTGTTGTTTGCAAAAAAGAAGTAATTCTGCTATTTTAATGGATGTTTGACACCTGTAAAGGTCATCTTAACAGGTATGATATGTCCATTTTTGTCAAATTTCATTTCTTCGATGCAGGTTACCCGCTCATTGGCTCCATCTTTGCCAAGCGGTCTACGGTGATAGACAATAAAATATTTGTCCTCGTTGGGTACCTTGATGACTGAATGATGTCCGGCGCCAACAGCGACTTCAGGATCCCGTTCCAATATTGTCCCGATGCGCTCAAAAGGGCCAAAGGGCGAGTCGGCGATGGCATAAGCGACTTTGTAGTCGGGGCCTGTCCAGCCACCTTCCGACCACATGAAATAATATTTTCCATCTTTTATAAACATAAATGGTCCTTCGACGTAATCCTTAGGGGTGATTTCCTTGTAAAAGGTACCATCATCAAAAGGGAGCAGGCCTGTGAAATCTGGTTTAAGTTTGACCATATTGCAGTGCTTCCAGCCACCGTAATACATGTAGAAAGTGCCGTCTTTATCTTTGAAAACAAACTGATCTATCGGCTGAGCGCCATTGATAATATCGTTGATTAAGGGTTTGCCCAATAGGTCGTTATAAGGGCCTTCTGGCTTGTCAGCCACAGCGACCCCAATGCCTCCGATCTCTCCCTGATGCACATCATTGGCTCCGAAAAACAGATAATATTTGCCCTTGTTTTCCAATACTGCAGGTGCCCACATGGCTTTTTTCGCCCATTTAACGTTGCTGTTCTCCAAGATACGGCTATGTTTTGTCCAGGTGGCCAAATCGGAAGATGAAAACGCGTCAAAGAATATCTGCTCTTCATAAGGCGCCGAATAGGTTGGAAATATCCAATATTTATTGCCATAGATAATACCTTCAGGATCAGCGTAGTTTCCAGTGATAACAGGATTCTTCTGGGCAAAAAGTGTCGCGGTTAAAAGTAAAGTTGTTGATGTTAAAAATGTTTTAATCATTATGTCGGTTTAAACTTGTAAGGTACGGGATAGATTTGATTGGGATATGACTAAATGAATCATTTATATGACCATTTGTCTCATTGTTTTTTGAAATGTTAAAATTTTGTTAAAATATTATTATGCTTTCGATTGTTTCCGATTTATTTCACATATTTGTTTATGTCATTTCCAAATGGCATAAATACTTTTCATAAAATAGGTTAATAATATGGCTAAGATACCCAAAGTCTCCCAGACTTTGGGTGTTTTTTTATTCTCGCTCCAACCCAAAAATCATCACTAGTTTTCTGTCGTTATATAAATTTAAGGTTTGTTCGGCTATGTCAAATTGAATTTGTTTTTGTTCAAAAATTTGAAAAAAGTTATTTTCGATATTTATGCCATTGCAGGCGCGCATGGTGCTTGCTAGATGTAGAAAGCTGATTTTATCGTCTTTAATGGTAAAATTTCCCCAAAAATTGTTGCATCCCGTTGTGCCGGTAATCGTGCCATTTTTGGCATCGAACCCGATACTTGCTTTGCTGGAGCTAACATCCTTTCCATTTAGCTGAAGTAGATTCCATTTAAAACGAGCAAGAAATGCGGCCACACTGGGCAGTTCATTTGCACGTTCTTTCGACAGGACTTCAATTAAACTATAACTGACGGAGTCTGTATCTTTTTGTTTCGTTTGTTTTACACGAATACGGTAACGGTAGCCTTCCTGGTAATCGAAACCTTGAATTGTTGACGTGAGGTATTCCCATTTATTCCTTTTGTCAGATTTTACCTGCAGGCATTTCAGTTTGCCAAGGCTCTGGGCATTCACGTAGTTTTCTCCAACTTCCCATGTGGCCACCGCTGTATCTTCCGATAGTGATTTTGTAATCGTTTTTGCTAAGGTATATGTCGAATGCGAACCGTTTTGACGTTTGAGGATCCTGATGTCGTAGTCAAATTTGGGGTCATAATCAAATTGCAAGATTTCGGCATAGAATTTTTCCCAATCTTTGCTGTTGTAGTATTTGACAAGATACGGCGGTGTTTGCCGAAGACCAGATTTTACTTTTACGCGAAATGAAGAGCTCTGGGCAAGTAAGTTTTGACAGGGGAGTAAGAGTGTTAAAAAAAGGAGCAATGAACTGTATGTGGAAGGCTTCTTCATAATTAGAGTGTAAATATCAATAAAAACGTATCTTTAAACATGAATATTGCACGGGTGAATCTGTGCCTGCTACTTGTATTTTCTCTGTTAAGTCTGCAGGTTTACAGCCAAAATAGGAAGGATTATTTTAAAACGCAAATTGCCCTTGGGGAATTGACGGATCCACAACTGAAAGAGGTGTCGGGTATCACACCGGCTTATCGGGAGGGCAATTTTTGGGTGCATAATGATAGTGGTGATGGTGCAACTATTTATTTAATCGATCGTCAGGCCAAACTACTGAAGACGTTTTCACTCGAAGGTGTATCTGTCGTCGACTGTGAGGATATCGATCGGGTGAAAATTGGGGACACCTATTTTCTCGTCCTTGCGGACATCGGAAACAATACCGGGAAAAGAACCTGGACATGCCTCTATGTATTTCCTGAGCCTCAGGCTGATGATCCTGGGCTTATTTCGAAAAAGTCAATTCGGCCTATCTTTCTTAAATTTCCGGGCCAGAAACGTCTAGATGCCGAATCGATTATGATTGATCCAATAGACAAAATGTTGTATGTAATATCTAAACGTGAATTTCGATCGACTGTTTATTCCGCAGCGGTATTTACAAATTCTAAACAACAGTATTTCACTTTAAATAGCGTAGCGGAGCTCCCATTTACTTTTGCTACTGCCGCCGCTATAGATCCGACCGGTACACAGTTGCTTGTAAAGAATATTACCCATATTTTCTATTGGCAGAGAAACCGGAGTGAATCCTGGAAACAGGTACTCCAACAAAAGCCAGCTATTCTGCCTTATCAGGTGGAGCCACAAGGGGAAGCGATAGCTTTCGATAGCAAGGGAAATGGATTTTATACAATTAGCGAGCGTCCATTTGGTTTTAAAATCCTATCTTTATTTTTTTGAAAGAAATCAATAAATTTATGATAAAAACTAGACCTATTTTCAGTTATTCGCTGCATAATTTTCATCAAACCGAGCCTATCAAAAACTGCCTATTTTGTTCAAGAGGTATTAGGCTTATGTTAATTGCCTTCGTTTTATTTTTATGTACCCTCACGAACGCCTTTGCTGCCAAAGTGGACACCTTGTCCATTCAGAGCCCATCCATGGGTAAAGCAATTAAGACTGTCGTAATTCTTCCTCAAAATTACTCGAACAAAATCAGTTATCCGGTCCTTTACCTGTTGCATGGTTATTCCGGTAATTATAGCAATTGGGTAAAGAATTCCAGTATAAGCGCATTGGCAGATCAATATGGTTATATGGTGGTATGTCCTGACGGTGGTTTTGGAAGCTGGTACTGGGATGTTGCGAATGATAAAAATTACCAATATGAAACTTTTGTGTCCAAAGAGCTGATCGATTATATGGATCAGCACTATTCGACGATCAAGGATCGGAGCGGAAGGGCAATTAGCGGTTTAAGTATGGGGGGACATGGTGCGCTGTCGCTGGCCATAAAACATCAGGATAGCTATGGCGCTGCAGGAAGTACAGCTGGTGGGGTAGATTTTAGACCTTTTCCCTTAAACTGGGAAATTAAAGATCGCATTGGGAATTATGCTGATGTACCGCAAGAATGGGATAATCGTGTTGTTATTAATATGGTTCCCAAATTAGTCAATAATAAACTTCGCCTAATCATCGATTGCGGTAAGGAAGATTTTTTCTACACCGTGAATGTCGCACTGCACGATAAATTGATGTACCATAATATAAATCATACTTTTGTTACAAGTGAAGGTGGACACAATTGGGAATACTGGTCTCGGTCAATTGTTTATCAAATGGCTTTTTTTAAAGGATATTTTGATCAAGCGAAGAAAAGTGAAAAGAAAAATGGATAAAAATTTGGCGTAAATGAATAAAATGCTATTTTTGTTAAACAGAGACCTTAACTAACAAATTATAAACTTATTATTAAGCCTTACAAATTGTAAGGCTTTTTTATTATTTTCAGCAAAATTTTTGACTTCACTCGATTATGTTTAAGCCTATAAAGGTTGTATTTTGTTTTTCTTCCATTTTGTTCTGCGCGCAGCAAGCGTATAGTCAACAGTCTAAATCTATTTCTGGGTTTGTTAGGGACAGTATCAGCGGTGAGAATATCATTGGCGCCGTCATAAGAAACGATACAGAGAAAAAATCCACCGCTTCAAATAAATATGGTTTTTTTAGTTTGTCTGTACGTGATGCCAGCAAAGGGATGGAAGTATCATCTGTAGGCTACCGAACGAAAGCATTTTCTGTCCACCTTGACAAGGACTCTACGTATATTATTCAGTTGGTGCCTGAGGAAAATCAGCTCGCTGAGGTTACCGTAACCGGAAATAGGCGCAAATCAATAAAGGATCTAACCCCTGGGTTGACACAGTTTAGCCCTAAGGAAATCGAAAAAGTTCCAGTACTATTTGGAGAAAAGGATATTCTCAAGACTATTCAGCTATTTCCGGGAGTAACCAGTGGGGGGGAAGGAAGCAGCAACTTTTATGTGCGCGGCGGCGGTGGCGACCAAAATCTGATTTTGCTGGATGAGGCTCCTGTCTATAACAGTTCCCATTTGTTCGGTTTTTTCTCGACCTTTAATTCCGATGCGATCAAAGACGTGAATTTCTACAAGGGAGGTGTTCCAGCCCAATATGGAGGCAAAATATCATCGGTCATGGAAATTACCACCTTGGATGGAAACAACCAGCATTTCAATGTAGAAGGTGGCTTGGGTCTTATTGCTTCGCGTCTTAAATTGGAAGGGCCGATTCAAAAAGGCAAGAGCTCATTTATGATCTCCGGTAGACGTACCTATGCCGATCTTTTCTTAAAGCTTTCAAGTGATGAAAATATAAAGAAAAGCGCATTATTTTTTTATGACCTCAACGCAAAGTTTAATTACCGTATCAATGATAGGAACACACTTTACTTGTCTGGATATTTCGGCAAGGATGCGATGGCTTATCATGATTTGTTTGATTTCAATTGGGGAAATGCGACTGGAACCATGCGCTGGAACCATGTGTGGAGCAATAGGTTGTTTAGCAATACTACGCTTATTTTTAGCAAATTCAATTATCAGGTTAAGATTGAGGATGATAACAACTTTAAAATCCGTTCAGACATCTTTAATTATAATTTTAAACAAGATTTCCAATACAATCTTTCGGACCGTCACAATCTAAAATTTGGATTGCAGGCAGCCTTGCAGGAAATCCGACCGGCAAGTATCGAAGCGGGGGAAGATTCGAAGGTGAATTCGTTGCAAATTCAACATCGCAAGGGTGCTGATGTTGCTGCTTATTTAACCGATGACTGGTCTATTACCGATCGTTTAAAATTAAATTACGGACTGAGGGCATCCGCTTACGCAACATTGGGGCCGGGTACATTTTATACCTTCGATTCTGCAGGTGAGGCCGTAGATTCTACCTATGTGGGAAATGGCAAGTTGGGTAAAAAGTACTTCTATCTGGAACCTCGCGTTTCCTTAAACTACGCTATCAATGATTTAACGACGTTAAAGGCTTCTTTTAATACCAATGTTCAGTATCTGCATCAATTGAGCAATACAACCAGTAGTCTTCCTACAGATCAATATGTACTGAGCAATAATACGATTAAACCCCAGCTGTCCAATCAGTATTCGCTTGGTTACTTTCGGAATTTTGCATCCAACAGATATGAATTCTCTGTTGAAGGTTATTACCGAGATTTAAATAACCAGATTGATTATAGGAATGGCGCCGATCTACAGGCAAATGAATTTCTGGAAGGTGAATTGCTGTTTGGAAAAGGTAGAGCGTACGGCATTGAATGGTTTCTGAAAAAGAGACTGGGAAGATTCAGCGGCTGGCTGAGTTATACTTTGTCCAAAAGTGAGCGGCAATTTGAACAAATTAATGATGGTCAATGGTTTAACGCACGTCAGGACAAAACAAATAATATAGCGATCGTAGCGCAGTATCAGTTAAATCCGAAGTGGAATTTAAGTGCGAATTTCGTATACTATACAGGGGACGCTGTAACGATGCCCGCGGGGAAATATTTTGTTGACGATCGTACGATCTTTTATTACGATAAAAGAAATGGGCAGCGGATGCCTGCTTATCACCGCCTGGATTTGGCAGCAACTTATGATATTAAGCGGACAAAGAATAGCTACTCGAGCTTGTCGTTTGGTCTCTATAATGCCTATAATCGAAAAAATGCTTATTTGATCGACTTTAGAGAAAAAGAAGGGCAATCCAATGTCACCGAGATTTATCGGATAGCATTATTTGGGACGATCCCATCGATTACTTGGAATTTTAAATTTTAGCAAAGAATGAAGAAGATATTAGGAGTTATAGCTGTTGCATTATTTACTTTAGGGAGCTGCGAGGATAAAATAGATTTGGAACTGCCCGAAAATACAGGTCAATTGGTTATCACCGCAGATTTGATGGTTTCGGATCAACAACATGAAATTAGTATACAGAAGGTTGTAAGCATTAAAGACTCTCTATTTTCTCCGATAACAGATGCGGAGGTGAGCGTTAAGAATATGCAAAATAATCGCACTTATACGTTTCAAGCGGGAGCTGATGGGTTGTATACCAATAAAACATTACGGTTACAGGAAAAGGTCACTTACCAGTTGCAGGTAAAGACCGCTGATGGAAGGGAGATACAAGGGGTATCAAAGGTTCCCAGCTATGTGGATGTGGATTCTATAGGGCTTTCAGAGCGAATTATTTTTACTGATACGATTTACTATCCGACCCTCGTATTTATCGATCCACCGGAAAAAGGTAACTATTATAAGTATAAAATGTCGGTCAATGGTGGTAAATTACGTTTTATTGATGTGTTTAACGATAAGTATAACAATGGCTTAGAGGTGCAGCATGATATTGTCGACCGTGATAGAGATTTGAAAGTTGGTGATCGTGTGCGTATCCTACGTCAATGTATCGATGTAGGCGCCTACAATTACTGGAATAGTTTTCAAATGATTAATCCTGGTTCGGCTTCACCATCTAATCCGATTTCAAATTTAAGCAACAATGCACTGGGGTATTTCAGTGTCAGTGTAGGTAAATATTACGAATCTGAGGTGACGTTTGTTAGAAGTAAACCTTAATCTATCCTCTCAAGCTGGTAGTTGTTTTTTAACAAAAACTCTATGGTTTTAGGAAGGGCATATTTAACACGAGGAATGGCTTTGATATTATCATGAAAAATGATAACAGAGCCATTTTTAATGTTGGGCAGAACGTTGTCCAGGCATTTCTGGGGACTTAAATTCGGATCAAAATCACCCGACATAATATCCCACATGATCACTCGGTATTTTTTATAGAGTTGGCGGAGTTGGGATTTTGTTGCTCGGGCATAAGGCGGACGAAAAAGATCGGTCTGGGTTAGTTCCTGGCATTTCGCAACATTTGCCAAATACTGCTCATCATTTGTTTCCCAGCCTTTGAGGTGGTTGTAAGTATGGTTGCCTACCTGATGCCCTTCATCTAAAATTCGTTGAAACAAATGTGGATTTTTTTTAATATTTTCACCAACACAAAAAAATGTTGCCTTTGCCTGATATTTTTTTAGGATATCGAGTATAAAAGGTGTAATTTCAGGAATTGGACCATCATCAAATGTAAGGTAGACTTTTTTATCATGGCGTGGCATATGCCATATTGATTTGGAATATAACCATCTTAGGAAGAATGGAGATTTGACAAAATACATAACCGATAAATGAAGTTCAAATCTAAAGAAAAAATGTATGGTTCTACATATGGACATGAAAAGATTTTATTATTCTGCAGTAGTATTTACTGGGTTATTTCTAGGAACTAATGATTTGGTTCAAGCCCAACAGGTTGTGGGGGTGGCAGAAGCCATTCGTATGACCCTGGAACGCAATGTACAAATAAAACAAGCGGAATTAAATAAAGATTTAGCTGCTCAAGATGTATTTCAGGCGAAAAGCAATTTGTATCCGAGCTTAAATGCTGGAGTTACACAACGTTTAAATTACGGATTTTTCTTTGATCAAGTTGCAGGTCAGCCCATTACTGGAAATCAATGGACCAATTCTGCATATGGGTCCGTCAGTTCCAGTGTAAATCTCTTCAAAGGTTTTCAACAAGTTAATCAGATTAAGGCGACGAAGTCTCAGTTGGAATCCGCTGCAACTCAGGTTGAAAAGATTAAAAATGATCTGGTTCTAAATGTCTTGATTACTTATCTTGATGCAATCACTAATTATGAACTCTTTACAGCCAGTGAAGGCCAACTTAAACTTTCTCAACAGCAATATAAATTGGATTCCATTCAGTTTGCAGTGGGGAATAAAACAATTGCCGACATTGCAAAATCTAAAAACCAAGTGGCAACAGACCAACTAAACGGTGTTAATCTACAGAATTCTTATCAGCTTTCTCTTTTGACTTTGAAGCAATTGATGGAGATGTCGCCGCAGACAGAAATCTCGTTAGTTAGGCCAAATGTCGAATTTTCTATCCTAAGGGTCGAAGATAATATTGCAGCTGAAGTATATGAAACAGCATTACGCTATCAACCGGACATTAAGAAAGCGGCGTTGGATAAAGATGTTGCTGCAAAGCAGATAGAAATTGCCAAAGGGGGATATTATCCATCATTGGATTTCAACGTAAGTTATGGAACAAACTATTCCTCAGAAGGGGTAGACTATTTGACGCGACAAAAGTTATCATTTAATGATCAGCTGGGACGGAACAAAGCATTGGGGACAACGTTAAATCTGACAGTCCCGATTTTCAATAATAATCAAAACAAAGTGAATGTTGCTAAAGCAAAAATCGGCTTAAAGCAGGCTGAAGCTGCTGAACAATTGGCAAAAAATAATCTAAACAAGGCCGTGAGTCAAGCTGTTTTGGATGTTAATGCTGCGAAGCAACGCTATAGATCAGCAACTGTAGCATTTGAGAGCGCTGAAACAGCATTTAAAGCAACCAAAGAGCGTTATGATATCGGTATGGCGAATTCATTAGAGTTATTTACGTCCCAAACGGAACGAAACAAAGCTGAATTTGATCTTATTCAAGCAAAATATAATGTAATATTCCGATCAAAGATCATCGATTATTACGTAGGAAATCCAATTCAATTCGATAACAATTAACCTATTTGATCCAACAAAAGAAATGGCAAAGAAAAAACGTAGCATAGGAAAAATTATATTGATCATGGTCGTACTGCTGGCGATCCTTGGCTTTATTGGTTTTAAAGTAGGATGGTTTGGTAAAGGAGATATTACTAAAGTTGCAGTCGATGTGGTAAAAGAAATGGATGTCGATGAGTTAGTTGCCGCAAGTGGAAAAATTCAACCCGAAGTGGAGGTGAAGTTAAGTTCCGAAGTGTCAGGCGAGGTGGTTGAACTTAATATAAAAGAAGGTGATTTAGTTAAAAAGGGGCAAGTTCTCTGCCGCATAAAACCCGATATCTTGCAGTCAGGCTACGATCGGTCTGTAGCAGCTATGAATTCACAGCGCGCTAACCTAGCGGCTGCACAACAACAATTAAAACAACAGGAAGAGAACTTTAAGAACGTGGCTGCTACATATAAACGGAATCAGGAACTTTTTGAAAAACGTGTTATTTCTGCGGCGGAGATGGATAAAAGTTCAGCTGAATATTTCGCTGCACAGGCATCTATCCAAGCGCAGCGGGAAACAGTACGGTCTTCGAAGTTTGGTATTGACCAATCGCAAGCTTCGGTAAAGGAAGCGCAAGACAATCTGAATAGAACGACCATTTATGCGCCATCTGATGGCATCATATCACTTTTATCTATCGAAAAAGGAGAACGTGTGGTGGGTACGGCACAAATGGCAGGTACCGAAATTATGCGCATAGCTAATATGAGTTCGATGGAGGTGAATGTTGATGTAAATGAAAATGATATCAATAATGTAAGAGTAGGCAATCAAGCTGAGATCGAAGTTGATGCGTTTAAGGACAGAAAGTTTAAAGGCGTAGTGACCGAAATAGCTAGTTCGTCTAAAAATATAGCAACGACCACCGCGTCTACCTCGTCGACTGACCAGGTGACAAATTTTAATGTAAAGGTTCGCATCAGTGCACAATCTTATCAGGATTTAATGAGAGAGAATGTTGCTTCTCCATTTAAACCGGGGCTTTCGGCAACTGTTCAGATATTTACAAAACATGCAAAAGGATTGGTCGTTCCCATCCAATCGGTAACTGTACGTTCTGATGAAAAAGATTCTACAACTACTAATAAGAAAGTTGAAGAGTATGTATTTGTGTTAAAAGATAAAGCTGTTAAACAAGTTTTGGTGAAAACAGGGATTCAGGATGATAAAAATATCATCGTCATTTCCGGATTAAAAAAAGGAGATGAGGTTGTTTCCAGACCATTTGATGCAATTTCAAAGACTTTAAAAGATGGTAGCCAAGTAGAGAAAGTAGATAAATCAAAATTGTAAATCTCTTTGTAGATAATAATTATTGAAAAAGGGAGTTTATTAAGTTGAATAACTCCCTTTTTATTTTCCTTATAATTTATTAAATTTAAAAAACCCAATTATCAGCGGCTTATGAGGAGGCTATTGACATATTTTAAATTTAATAAAACAGAACAAAATGGTTTTTTCATTATTTTGGTAATTATTGTATTGTTTTTCACAATCTATGCCTTACTTAAAAGCAATACAATGGATACAATTCCAAATCAGGCCAAGCTATTTGAACAATCCTTCCATGACTCTTTAGAGCTATCAAGTTCGACTAGACAAGAGATGGAAAATTCAGGCTATTTAACTTATAATGAAAGCGAGCTGTCGGTAAATCCAAATACCATTTTGGATGAGGGCAAACTATTCTACTTCGACCCAAATGGTTTACCACATGCTGATTGGCATAAACTGGGACTTTCAGATAAACAGATTGCGGTATTGAAAAACTATGAAAATAAAGGAGGACGATTTAAGCAAAAGACTGATTTAAAGAAAATCTATTCCATTAATGACGGACTTTACAGACGACTAGAACCCTATATCCGCATCAAAGCAATTCCCGATACAGCAATAACCGACGAGCAAAGAAGAACGCCTTTGTTGTATGATAAATTCGAGAGAAATACAGCTGAACTTATTGATATAAACTCCTGTGATACTACGGATTTGATGACGCTCAAAGGGATAGGTTCAGTTCTATCCAAACGCATTTTGAAATATAAAGATGTATTGGGAGGATTCTACCGTATTGAACAGTTAAAAGAAGTTTATGGTGTTCCAACAGAAACTTACGATCTAATTAAAGATCATATTATTGTGTCAAGTTTAGATGAAATCAAAAAAATCAATATTAATAAGGTAGATGCAACTTCATTGGCCAAACATCCGTATCTTAGCGGCAAAGATGCGAAATTGATCATAAATTATCGGGATCAGCATGGAAATTATGTTAATATAGAGGATCTGACAAAAGTAGGAACGCTCTCAGATTTAGCTATTGCTAAGATCGCACCTTATTTAATATTTGAAAATGATTCAAGATAAATTGAAACTAGAAATCCGGGATATAGTGGATTTTCCTAAACCTGGTATTGTATTTAAAGATATCACGCCATTATTGAAAGATGCGGCATTGTGCAATGAAATGATTGATTCGATTGTTGATCAATTGCAAGGTGTAGCGATCGATGCGATTGCTGGAATTGAGAGCCGAGGATTTTTATTTGGATTTTTACTGGCAAACAGATTGGGATTGCCATTTATTCCAATAAGAAAGCAAGGCAAATTACCTTTTAAGACAGTATCTGAGTCCTATGCACTGGAATATGGTCAGGCTACAATTGAAATTCATGAAGACGCATTCAAAAAAGGAAGTCGAATATTGGTTCATGATGACCTGTTGGCTACAGGTGGAACAGTAGTTGCAGCTAGTAAGCTTATTGAAAGATTGGGAGGAGAGATTGTCGCTTATAGCTTTATTATCTCTTTAGACTTTTTAAAAGCGAAAGGAAGATTATCCAGATTTAGTGATAACATCTATTCTTTGGTGAGCTATTAATTTTAAAATATAGAATCTAGATAAACTCAAATGATACTTTTTGCAAACGCAAAGATAAATATCGGTCTTCAAGTAATTGCTAAGCGCCTAGATGGCTATCACGAGTTGAATAGTGTTTTTTATCCACTTCCAATTTACGATATTATCGAATTATTGGATACGACTGCTACGGAGACAACACTAAATATTCAGGGAGAACATATCCCAGGAAATCTCCGTGATAACCTTTGTATAAGAGCCTTTGAATTGTTAGAAAAAGATTATGGCATTCCGCCCGTTTCAATCGATTTGATCAAACAAATTCCAATTGGAGCGGGATTGGGTGGAGGTTCTGCAGATGCATCTTTTATATTAAAAGGACTTAATGCGCTTTTCCATCTAAATCTCACCAATGAGCAGCTAGAAAGTTATGCGGCAAGACTTGGTGCCGACTGTCCCTTTTTTGTTGCGAATAATCCTGTTTTTGCAACAGGCATTGGGACTGATTTTAAAGACTTAAATCTAAATTTGGATGGCTACCATATTGCAGTCATTATGCCCAATATTCATATTTCTACAGCGGAAGCTTATGCTGGTGTAGAACCTAAGGTGCCCGAAGTTAATTTGGAAGAAGCAATTCGTTTACCTATCCAAGAATGGAAGTTTCATATTCGAAATGATTTTGAGGATGGTATTTTCGAGACTTACCCATTGTTGAAAGAAATCAAAGAAACTTTATATCAAAACGGAGCGATATATGCTTCTATGTCGGGTTCCGGAGCGGCTATTTATGGTATATTTTGGGAAAAAACAGATTTAAGCGAGCTTGCAAAATATGGCAAGATCTATCATCCAACCAAGCTGTAAGCGTATTATCGATTACTAAAAAAGCATTATGTATACCTGTTTGGATAGATAGACATAATGCTTTTTTTAGTATGTTATTAATACTCTTCTTCCACTTGATAGTTTATGAGTTCGCGAGCCTCATTTAAAACCTTTTCTTTCCGTTCTTTTGTTAAGTTTAGAAGATCCAATTTTTCGGGACTACTGACGATATCTTTCACTAAAATAAGCTGATTTTTGAGCAGTTGTTGTTCCTCAAGGTCTGAAAGAGTTGTTAGACAAGTGACTGGATAGAAAACTGCTTTATCTACTCTTTTTTTAATGCTATTTTCTTTGGGGTAATCCCAAGAGAGCAGGTTGATATTATAATATTTAGCAAAATCAATCGAGTCGGAAGTGAAGTAAGCATTGGTAATCAGCCAGCCTTCTTGAAACTGCAGCTGCTTTCCAAAAAACTGATAATTAATATTGCTGATATCTTTGAATCTGGAAAGGTAATACATCGGTGTTGTTACCGATATTTTAGCGTCAATATCGTTTCGAAATTTACATTCCGCGGTAATGAGTTTGCCGTCCTTATAGGCGACAACGTCCAATTCATGCGAAACAGCATGCCCCCGCACGGTCTGCCCCGTGGTGCTTTCATAGCCGATGGATCGCAATAGGTGAGCAATGTATTTTTCGAAGTAGAAGCCTTCAGGACCAAGTTCTCGCAGAGCTTTTTTAAGGCTATAGCGTGCGGCAAAGGAATTTCGTACTGTTTTTAAAGTATCAAAGGCCAGCTGATAGAGTTCTCTTGTTGAAATGCCATCATATATTTCGTTGAGTACCTTATCGTAGACCTGATTAACCTGGTCAGCATTGGCACCGGAACGAGAAAGCGAATGGCGTAGCGATTCACCATTAAAGGGTACTAATTCACCAGAATATTTTTTGATTTGCATGTATTTCTAATTTGTTAAATACGAATATAAGAGATGTCGCCGGAGAAACAACATAAAAAACTATTATTCTATTCCTAAACTTTTTTAGGGCACCATTTGTTTATAACATGTACGATAAATAAAATAAAGATAATTATGAGTAACCTACTAAACTTTGCATTTGATAAGATAAAAACGAAGATCGAAGACGATTGTATCGAAGAAAATATTGGCAACTCTGAGCGTGTTTTGTCGGTGATTGCCGGCGGATTCATATTGGGCTTGGGTGTTAAAAAACTGTTTAAATCCCCACTTACTGGATTGTCTGGATTAACCCTTGGTGGAGCTTTGATCTATCGTGGCGTAACGGGTCATTGTGATGTTAAGAAAGTATTAGAAGATAAGGATATCAAAAAAGTTGAGGTGATTGAGCATCGCTATTTTGTTAAATAGCAAGCCTTGTATCCCTAGCTTAATGTAAAAGTGTTTTTAGTGGAGGCTTCTACAGGTCTGCCTGACAACAATGCGGTACTTACTTCGGCCTGTGAGCGGGGTTCGAATAATGTGAGAGCACAGTGACTGGACAATAAAAAGGTGGACTCAACGTGGACTCATGGTGGACTCACTGTGCTTACAAGGCGAATTTGGTAATAGCTCGTCCACTAGGTGGGGCATAGTTTTGGCAATAAAAAAGGAGATGATAAAGCATAAAAAAGAGGAGAATACTTTTGAAGTGTTCGCCTCTTTTTTATGTTTACCTGTTTGAACAGGTGGGATGGTTATACGTTAAAACGGAAGTGCATGATATCGCCATCTTGGACAATATATGTTTTTCCTTCCACTGATAATTTTCCAGCTTCTTTTACTGCATTTTCGGAGCCAAGCGTGACGAAATCGTCATACTTAATTACTTCAGCGCGGATAAATCCTTTTTCGAAATCTGTGTGAATGACACCTGCAGCCTGAGGGGCTGTAAATCCGTTCTCAATCGTCCAAGCGCGGACTTCTTGTACACCAGCAGTAAAATAAGTGGCCAGATTTAAAAGCGAATATGCGGCGCGGATCAGCTTGTGTACACCAGATTCTTCAAGGCCAAGGTCATCTAAGAACATTTTGCGTTCTTCGTAGCTTTCCAGTTGTGCAATTTCGGATTCGATCTGCGCAGAGATAATCAATACTTCAGCTTTTTCGTCTTTTACAGCTTCCTTAACACGTTCGACATAAGCGTTTCCTGTGTTGACGGAGCCTTCATCTACATTACATACATAAAGTACAGGTTTAGCGGTCAATAATGCTAAATCCTGAATAAACTCAAAATCTTCAGCTTCTATCGCTGCCGTACGTGCAGATTTGCCTGCCTCAAGATGATCTTTAACGATCGATAGGATGTCAAATGTTCTTTTTGCGTCTTTGTCGCCGCCTGTTTTAGCCATTTTTTCAACCTTTTGGATACGTTTTACAACAGTGTCCAAATCCTTAAGCTGTAATTCGGTGTCAATGATTTCTTTATCTCTGATGGGGTCTACCGAACCATCAACGTGGATCACGTTTCCGTCGTCAAAACATCTTAAAACGTGAATAATAGCATTGGTTGTACGAATATTTCCTAAGAATTGGTTGCCTAAGCCTTCACCTTTTGAAGCGCCTTTTACAAGACCTGCGATGTCGACGATCTCGATTGTATTTGGAACAACACGTTGTGGGTTGACTAATTCAGCTAATTTATTGAGACGGGCATCCGGTACGGTAATTACCCCAACATTTGGTTCAATTGTACAAAATGGAAAGTTAGCCGCTTGCGCTTTCGCGTTCGACAAACAGTTAAATAATGTTGATTTACCGACGTTTGGTAAACCTACGATACCGCATTGTAAAGCCATATATAGTGCAAATTTTTGAAATTGCACAAAGATAGAAAATTCACTGTAATTTTTAGCTATCTTGTCGAATGGTTCATTGGTACAAAATTGAACATGCCGATTTTCTGAAAAATCAGGGCATCAGCGAACATAAATTCGGTGGAAAAATTATTTGTATAACGTGGTTTGAAGACCAACTCTATGCTTTCTCCCGAAAATGCCCTCACGCTGGAGCACCACTGAAAAATGGCTGGTGTGAGCGTGGAAAAGTAATCTGTCCTTTTCACCGCCACGAATTTGATTTAATTTCAGGTAGAGGTAATCCTGACCAGCATAATTTTATTACTGTTTACCCCGTAAAATTAGAAGATAAAGAATATTATGTCGGTTTGAAAATAGGCTTTTGGCAATGCTTATTCACTTAGAAAGTAACGAAAATATCATATCTCTTCGCGTGAATCATATATCTAGCCAGTAAATAAGTATATTTGCTTCCGAAAACAAATTAAAGACATGCAGGGGAAAAAGATTGGTATAATTGGTAGCGGAAGCTGGGCTACAGCTATGATCAAGATGCTATGCGAGAATGACCAAGATAAACATATTTTTTGGTGGGTGAGAAAAGAAGAGGATGCAGAATATATCCAGAAGTTTAAGCACAATCCTACGTATTTGAGCAGCGTATCCGTTGACCTTAACATTACTACGATTGATACTGATGCAAAAAGTGTGATTGCGAATTCAGATATAGTGATTTTGAATACTCCCGCTGCTTATTTGAAAGATGCTTTAGCAAATGTCACGAAGGAAGATTTCAGTGATAAAATTGTTGTTTCGGCTATCAAAGGGATTATTCCTAAAGATAATTTGATTATCGGTGAGTTTTTGGAGCAGCGCTATTCGGTTAATATAGACCAAATCTGTGTGGTGGGAGGTCCCTGCCATGCCGAGGAGGTGGCGTTAGGTAAATTGTCTTATTTAACTTTCGGATGCAAAAATCTAGATAGTGCGGCTTTGGTCGCTTCGTTTTTATCCTCACGTGTTATCAAAACCATTTTGTCTGTCGATGTACTTGGAATAGAGTTTGGGGCAGTACTAAAGAATATTTATGCTCTAGCTGGCGGCATTTGTCATGGATTAGGTTATGGAGATAATTTTCAGGCTGTATTGGTGTCCAATGCGATTCGGGAAATGCGACGATTTGTGGGCAAAGTGGATGGAGATACCTCTCGTGATGTAAATACGTCGGCCTATTTGGGAGATCTTTTAGTAACAGCTTATTCTCAGTTCAGCAGAAATAGGACTTTTGGAAACATGATCGGAAAAGGGTATAGCGTACAGTCGGCGCAGTTAGAAATGAATATGGTAGCTGAAGGGTACTATGCTTCTGCTTGTATTCAGGAATACGCTAAAAAATATGATGTTGAATTGCCTATATGTGATGCTGTACATCAAATCTTATATGAGCATCTTCCTTCGTCTAAAATTATTCAAGCTTTGAGCGAAAAATTAACATAAAAATTTGTAAGAAAATAGATGATAAAAAAAGAAGCAATTGCTTTAGCTTATAAAGAAATTCAGGATGAAATATGCCGGGCGCTGGAAAAATTAGATGGTTCGGCGAGTTTTGAAGAGGAATTGTGGGAGAGAGAAGGTGGCGGGGGCGGTCGTACCAGAATTATTCAAAATGGTCGTATCTTAGAAAAAGGCGGAGTTAATTTTTCTGCTGTCTATGGGAAGTTGCCTGAAACGCTTAAAAAATCGTTCGGAGTAGATGAAGATGATTTTTTTGCTACAGGTGTTTCGATTGTGATTCATCCCAATAACCCTCTGGTGCCGATTATACACATGAATATTCGCTATTTTGAGTTAAACGATCAGATTCGCTGGTTCGGTGGAGGAATAGACCTGACACCACACTATGTTGATGAGACTGATGCCCGTTATTTCCATCAACAACTAAAGGCGGTATGCGATAAGCACGATAGCACTTTTTACGGTAAATTTAAGAAATGGGCCGACGACTATTTCTATATTCGTCATCGGCAAGAAACGCGCGGTGTGGGAGGTGTATTCTATGACAAGTTAAATAGTGAAAATACAGGGCTTAGTATGGATGAGATTTTTGCTTTTTCATGCGATCTAGGCCGCACTTTTGCTCCAACGTACACAACACTAGTAGAAAGGAGCCGGCATAAAACTTTTACCGAACAGCAAAAAAATTGGCAGCTTATACGTCGCGGTCGTTATGTAGAATTTAATCTTGTTTGGGACTCGGGTACCAAATTTGGGTTAGAAACGAATGGACGTATAGAGTCGATATTGATGAGTTTACCAGCCCAAGCCAATTGGGCATATGATTATCATCCTGAAGCCGGCTCTGAAGAAGCCAAGACCCTATCTTTATTACGAAAAGGTATTAACTGGATTTAAAAACGCCGAAAAAAATAAGATGGTTTCTTATCAAAAATTTATATTAGAAAACGGGCTCCGTGTTTTGGTTCACGAGGACCACAATACGGCTATGGCTTGTGTCAACATTTTATACGATGTGGGTGCACGGGATGAGTCGCCGGAGCAAACCGGATTCGCCCATTTATTTGAGCACCTAATGTTTGGTGGCAGTATCAATATTCCTAATTTTGATACTGAATTGCAAAAAGTCGGAGGAGAGAATAATGCTTTCACAAGCAACGATATCACCAATTATTACATCACATTGCCGTCCTCAAATCTCGAGACAGCGTTGTGGTTAGAGTCGGACCGGATGTTGAGTTTGGCTTTTTCAGCACAGAGTCTCGAAGTACAGCGGAATGTAGTGATCGAAGAGTTTAAGCAGCGTTACTTGAATCAACCTTATGGGGATGCATGGCTTAAGTTGCGCCCCTTAGCTTATCAGGTACATCCGTATCGATGGGCAACGATCGGCAAGGAGTTGAGTCATATCGAGGAAGCTACAATGGAAGATGTGAAAGCCTTTTTCAAATTACATTATAATCCGCAGAATGCAATAATGGTTGTTTCAGGTGATGTACATTTTGAAGAAGTTAAGTTTTTAACCCAAAAATGGTTTGGTGATATTGAACCTGGTGTAAAATATGATCGTCAATTGCCGAAAGAACCAAAACAGAAAGCAATGCGGCGTGAAACTATTTGGGCGGAGGTGCCTTTGGATGCACTTTACATGGCATTTCATGGGCCGTCACGATTGGAAGAAGGTTATTTTGCCATGGATCTTTTATCAGATATTTTATCCCGAGGTTCTTCTTCACGTTTGTATCGACGGTTGGTTAAGGAAGGAAAGTTTTTTAGCGAGATAAACGCTTATGTCATGGGAAGCATAGATAGTAACCTTTTCATTATAGAAGGGAAACCAACTGCGGGCATTTCGCTAGAAGAAGCGGAGCAGGCGGTGTGGTCTGAATTGGACATTATAAAATCCGAATTAGTACCTATGAAGGAGTTGGAAAAGGTGAAAAATAAAATCGAATCGACCAATGTCTTTGCAGAATTATCCATTTTGGATAAAGCGATGAATCTAGCTTATCATGAGTTGCTAGGCGATGCAGATGGTATCAACACTGAGGTCTCCAAATACCTGTTGGTAAGTGCCGAGGAGGTTCAGCGCCAAGCGCAAGCAATTTTTAGACTCGAAAATGCTTCGATATTAATGTATAAATCAAAAATGGAGGAGGCTATACATGTTGGATAGAACGCAAAGACCTGTGTTTCGTGAAATTGGAAACATCAGTTTAAAAGAACCGATAAAGAAACAATTTGGAAATGGTTTGCCAGTCTATATATTTCAGTCGCCTGAACAAGAGTTGGTGCGTATCGAATGGATTTTTAACAATGCCTATCTTGATGGAGAGATAGAGAACCCTTTATTAAATAGCGCTTTAAGTGCTTTGCTTAAAGAGGGTACCAAGTCAATGTCCAGTGCAGAGATTGCGGATAAAGTGGATTTTTATGGCGCATTTCTAATTCCGGAATACTCTTTTGACGTGACTTCACTATCCCTTTATACCTTGAACAGACATAGTCAAGTACTTCTACCTCTTGTAAAAGATATTCTTACGGAGGCATCGATACCACAGCAGGAGCTGGATACCTATTTACGTAACAACAAACAGAAGTTTCAGGTTTCTATTCAGAAAAATGATTATCTGGCTAGGCGTAAATTTTATAACTTGATCTTCGGTACGGGTAATCGCTATGGACGGACACCGAAGCTAGAAGATTATGACGCGATTACTCGCATGCAACTCATCGAATTGTACCAAAAACAAATTGTACCTGGCAATTGCACGTTAATTGTTTCTGGAAACGTTTCCGACGAGCTTTTACAAGAACTTGAGCAGATTTTTGGAGAGGAGTGGCATGGGGCACCTTCGGTTTCCTTAGAGAAACCTGTATTGATCCAAGGTTCCTCCGAATTATCCTATGAGGAGAAAGATAGCGCTTTGCAGTCTGCTATTCGCTTAGGTTGTCAAACCATTTCAAGAACACATCCTGATTATCCTGCTTTACAGTTTGTTAATACCTTGTTAGGAGGCTTTTTTGGTTCCCGTCTCATGCGTAATATTCGAGAAGAAAAAGGCTACACCTATAGTATTGGTTCAGCCATAGCTACCCTCAAACATACAGGCTTTATGACCATTGTAACCGAAGTTGGGGTGGATGTAACACAAGCGACTTTAGCAGAGATTGAAAAGGAGATCAACTTGTTAAAAGCACAAGTGGCTTCAAAAGACGAGGTAAATCTTGTTAAAACCTATATGGAAGGTTCAATGTTAGGATCATTGGAAAGTATCTTTTCGCATGCTGATAAGTTTAAAAGTGTATTGTTAAATGAGATGACATTAACATATTATTCTTATTATATGGATCAGATTAGAAATATGTCACCTGAAAAGGTGTATGATATTGCCAATAAATATTTGGACTTTAACGCGATGGTGAAAGTTGTTGTTGGTAAAATAAGCCAGGAAGAACCAGTTCATCAAGCGGTTGTAAATTAAATTTCTTAGACTACGAAAATCGAATACTACTTTGTATTTTTGGTTTTTGATAAAAAAGTGAACTATCCAGTATGGAATTAAAATTAAAAAGGCCATTGGTATTTTTCGATTTGGAAACTACAGGCGTTAATGTAGCGTCCGATCGTATTGTTGAAGTGTCATTTCTGAAAGTGATGCCCAGTGGAGAAGAAACAGTCTATACTAAGAAGGTTAATCCGGAAATACCTATTCCGGCGGAATCCTCTTTTTTCCATGGGATCTACGATGAGGATGTAAAAGATGCTCCTAATTTTAAAGCGATAGCAGTCGAACTAGCTTCTTTCATTGCGGATGGAGATTTAGCAGGATATAACTCCAATAAGTTTGATGTGCCAATGTTGATGGAGGAGTTTTTAAGGGCTGGTGTGGATTTTTCATTGGAGGGTAGGGCATTTGTGGATGTTCAAAATATCTTTCATCAAATGGAACAACGGACTTTGAAAGCTGCCTATAAGTTTTATTGCAATGAAAACCTCGAAAATGCACATACTGCTGAAGCGGATGTACGCGCAACTTACGAAGTTTTGAAAGCGCAGCTGACTAAGTATGAAGGTGTACCTTTTGAAGATAAACATGGTGTGGTGTCTCATCCTGTCGTCAACGATGTGGAAGCTTTACATGCATTTACAAATTTAAGTAAGCCAGTGGATTTTGCCGGACGTCTTGTTTACAATGCCGACGGTTTGGAAACGATCAATTTTGGAAAACACAAAGGAAAACCAATTGTAGAGGTATTTGAGCAGGAGCCGAGCTACTACGCTTGGATGCAAAATGGAGATTTTCCATTGTATACCAAAAAAGTGCTAGAAAATATCTGGAATAGGTACAAAAAGGAAAAGAATGAGCAAAAAACTAAAGCTGCTGTAGCTCATTCTGCAGAAGATAAAAAACTTGCGAAAAAAGAGTTCAATAAACAAAATGAAGAGGCGCCACAGAGCATTTCTTTGGATATGTTGAAAGGATTGCAAGATAAATTTAAAAAATAACTTTAATTAATAGCTTAGAAAAAGTATTATGGAATTCAAACAAGAAGTTGAGCATATACAGTGTTTGATTATTGGTTCGGGGCCAGCAGGCTATACGGCAGCAATTTATGCAGCACGTGCGGATATGAAACCAGTAGTTTATACCGGTATTGTTCCGGGGGGACAATTGACACAAACCACTGAAGTGGACAATTTTCCAGGTTATCCAAAAGGTATTACGGGCCCCGTGATGATGGAAGATCTGCGTGAACAAGCGGAGCGCTTTGGTACTTCAGTTCGTTTTGGATATGTGACTAAAGTGGATTTTACAGGGGAGTTACACCGTGTTGAGATCGATGGAACTGTACAAGTTACCGCAGATACAGTCATTATCGCAACAGGAGCAACCGCAAAATGGTTAGGTCTGGAATCTGAACAAAAATATAATGGCTTTGGAGTTTCTGCATGTGCTGTTTGCGATGGATTCTTCTTTAAAAACCAAGAGGTTGCAATTGTAGGTGCTGGGGATACAGCGGCAGAAGAAGCAACATATCTTGCAAAATTATGCTCAAAAGTACATATGTTGGTGCGCCGTGACGAGTTTCGTGCTTCTAAAGCAATGGTACATCGTGTTATGAACACGCCAAATATTGAAGTTCACTACAATTCTGAAGCAAAAGAAGTTTTGGGAGATGGTCAAGTGGTGACCGGAATACGTGTTATTAACAACAAAGACCAGTGTGAAAAAGATCTCGAAGTAACAGGTTTCTTTGTCGCTATTGGGCATAAGCCTAATACCGAGCTTTTCACAGGTGTATTGGATATGGATGAAACAGGCTATTTGATCACCAAACCCGATAGTACAGCTACCAATATACCAGGAGTGTTTGCTTGTGGAGACGTTCAGGATAATGTCTTCCGTCAGGCGATCACCGCTGCGGGTACAGGTTGTATGGCAGCTTTGGAAGCTGAAAGATATTTAGCGGCTAAAGAAAGCGGCGAATAATCAAGTTGAAATAAAAGAGGGGCATTGCACAAAAGCATGTCCCTCTTTTATTTACCTTCCTCCATTTCAAAGACACTGTCAATTTTCCAGTTCACTTTGTCCTTGGCTGCAGCAACAGCCAAACGATCGCAACGCTCATTTAACGGATGCCCAGCGTGACCTTTTACCCATACAAGTCGTACGTTGTGCAATTTATAGGCGCTCATTAACCGCAACCAGAGATCCTTATTTTTTTTCCCAGCGAAACCTTTTTGGATCCAGCCATATACCCACTTTTTATCAATGGCATCAATAACATATTTGGAGTCAGAATACACGGTAACTTGCTGATGCAAGTTTTTTAAGGCCTCAAGGCCAACGATAACCGCCATTAGCTCCATTCTGTTGTTGGTCGTTTTACGGTAACCACCCGAAAACTCCTTTTCGATAAGTTTGCCTTTAAAGGTTTCATTATCGCCCGTATAAATAGTTCTTAAAATAGTTCCGTAACCTCCTGGGCCTGGATTCCCGCTTGAAGCACCATCTGTATATAATTCGATCATACCCCTCAAACATAGATAAATTTGCTTTTATATCCAATAATAACGAACATCTATTGCGATAGGTTATAAGTAACTTTCTGAATATCCTCGTGTTTATTATCCATATGTAGCTAATCATAAGCGATTCTTGGGATAAGCGATTCAATTTATGCTGCTTCTAAAATATGGAAGCAATTTGTTTGTTGTATGCACAATTTATCGCTTAAACAATATAACTCTGCAAATTTATATGTATTTTTCCGGCATAAACTTGTTATGTAAACTGTAAAATTACCTTATGAACTATCGAAAGATTTCTCTTTTTATCTTTTAGCGTCTGCGTGCCTAAACGTTTCAGCTCAGGACAATGTATCCACGCAAAAAATGGATTGGTTTGAAGATGCCAAATTGGGTATTTTTATTCACTGGGGTATTTATTCTGTAGATGGGATCTCAGAATCTTGGTCATTCTTCAATAATTATATTAACCATGACAATTATATCAAACAGCTTAATGGGTTTACAGCAAAGGGTTATAAACCCAAGGAATGGGCCAAATTGATTAAAGATGCTGGTGCGAAATACACGGTGATTACGACCAAACACCATGACGGAATCTCGATGTGGAATACGAAGGCTGATAAAGCGATCACTACATTACAAGACGCGGCTGCAAAACAGGATGTAATTACACCGTTTGTGAAAGCAATACAAGAAGAGGGCTTGCACACTGGACTGTATTATTCGTTACCCGATTGGAGCCACCCATATTATGATGTTTTTACGCGCAATAGAAAGCGTTATGAATTGAAAGGAGAGCCTATCCGTTGGAATAACTACGTCAAATACTACCAACAGCAACTAAGCGAATTATCTGAACAATTTAAACCGGATTTAATTTGGTTTGACGGAGACTGGGAACATACGGCAGAAGAATGGAAATCGCAAGAGACTCTGAATCTTTTGCGAAAATATAATCCGAATATTATTATAAACTCGCGATTGAACCATCATGGCGATTACGAAACTCCTGAGCAGGGGATTCCGGTAACGCGTCCAGATAGTAAGTTTTGGGAACTTTGCTATACTATGAATGATTCCTGGGGATATCAACCCTTTGATAAGAAATACAAATCATCCAATATGATTATTCGGACATTGGTAGACTGCATTTCCATGGGAGGAAATCTTTTATTGGATATTGGTCCGAAGGCTGACGGAACTATTCCTGAGGAGCAATTAGAGATTTTAAAGCAGCTTGGACGATGGACACGTAAACATGCCGACGCAATCTACGGTACAAGGGCTGGTATTCCATTTGCAAACTACAGTGGGAAGTCTGCTTTATCGAAAGACAGAAAAACACTTTATCTATATGTTTACGAAAAGAAACCAGAGCTTTTGCTCAAAGGGCTGGTCAATTATACAGCCATCAAAACTGTTTCAGTTGTTGGAGATATAGCCTCGAAAGTGAACCTTAAATCAGCGGATGGAGTTGTTCAGCTAGATTTGACCAAGGTGAATTTCGATCAGGATGTTACCGTACTCGAGTTGAATTTTGCCGAGGCGCTTCGTTGGGAGTCACCGAGAGATACCAAAGTTACATTGAAATCTGTGTTGGATAACCCAGTTGCCGATAGAGCCTTGGTTCAGATTGCCTCAACACTGCACCTAGGTAACAATATTTTTAATAATTCAGGATTGACTGTGGATGGTATGGATACCAAACTAGGGAGTAACAGTGAGATCAATTCAACGGTACTGAATTGGATTAAAGATCATGCCGAAGCACTTTACGAAACTGGAGAAGGATTGCCTGAGGGACATTACGAAGGGCTCAGTACGCTTTCCAAAGATCGTCAGACCCTATATCTTTTTGTCGAGGGGAAACCAACAGGCCCAATTGCGCTAAAAGGTATCAAGAATGGCGTAGCGAGAGTACGTTTAGTTGGCGAAGGATCAATGATCAACCATGAAGTCTTTAATAAGCTATACTGGAGTACTATTCCCGGGATTATCTATATCGAAGCCCCTGCAGAACGATTAGATAAAAACATGACGGTTATTGCCATATTATTGGATGCCCCTATAGAACTCTATCGGGAGAAAGTCGGTGCTATTGAGAGTAACCTTTAAACTAGGTGTACGCGATATTTCTCCTGGTTTGTGGCACGATAGCATTTTTTATTAATTTAGTCCTATGAATGTGTTTCAAATTGCATTAATTCCGCTTTTCGCTCTTATTTTTATTTGTTGCTATTCTGGGGATGGAAGTAAGACTGAACGCTTGCGGGCTGATTCTTTGGTAAGGGAAGTGGTTCAAGGAAATTTATCTTTACTAAGTTTGGCAGAGTCTAATGAATTTATGTATTTTAAGGATAAATATTTTTATGAGCCTGCAAATTTAAAGATTATTTCGAAGTTTGATAAAATACAAATTCAAGTGGTGACCTATAGAATATATCAGCATGTTAAATTGGAGAACAATCGGTATCGGTTTCATATTCAAAATGCCAGGCAATTGCATATTCCAAATAAAGCTTTTGTATATTACCAACGTTCGTTTGAGGAAATGAATCGGCGGGCTGCGGCGAGTAAAGATTCTATTCGATTAAAGCTTCCTAATGATTATGCGACTTTGCTGATAGCGGAATGATCGATGGTAGGCGTTCTTCCTCCAGATGGTCACCTAAGAGGGTTATTTTTAAATTCATTACGAAGTAAATTGAGATGAAAAAGAAAAATATCGTAGTATTAAGTGGAGCTGGTATTTCGGCAGAAAGTGGTATACCTACATTTAGGGATGCAAACGGATTATGGGAGGGGCATGATGTGATGGAAGTAGCTTCTATTGAGGGCTGGCGTAGAAATCCGTCACTGGTCCAAGAGTTTTATAATCTGAGAAGGAGGGCGGCTTCGTTGGCACAAGCAAACCTCGCTCATTTTGCTTTAGCCAAACTTGAATCTAAATACAATGTAGTTGTTATCACACAAAATGTCGATCTCTTACACGAGCAAGCGGGGTCATCGCAAGTTATTCATTTGCATGGTCGCCTAGATCAGGCAAAGTCCTCTATTGATGACCGACTGGTTTATCCAATTGTCGGAAATGAGATCAAAATGGGGGATCTGTGTCAAAAAGGGAGTCAGTTGAGGCCTAATATCGTCTGGTTTGGAGAGGCCGTACCAGCAATCGAAGAGGCTGTCCATTTCGTTTCGGAAGCTGATATATTGATCATTGTAGGTACCTCGTTGCAAGTTTATCCTGCAGCTGGACTCAAAGAATTTGCACCCAATCGTTGCAAAACATTTTTAATCGATAAAAAAATACCGAACAACAAATCCTTGCGTAATATAACTTTTTTTGAGGAGGCAGCTACTGTCGCTGTTCCCAAATTAGTAAAGGAATTACTTGATTAGATAACAGACAGTTTAAAAAAAATATGAAAAAAGCAATAGGAATTCTTTGCGTATCATTTGCTGTTATAGCCTGCCATAATAATTCGCAAATTAAAGTAAACACAAGCACATATAATCAGCCTTTAGTTTTGGATAGTATGCAAGCGAAGCATTTGCTCAGTTTACCATTACATTGCATCGGAGTGGAGTATCCCAATAAACTCGGACAGGTGCTAGGTAATGATCTCGATCTGAAATCACCGCGCATACTACACCCAATTTTTTATGGTTGTTTTGATTGGCATTCTTCTGTACATGGTTATTGGTCAATCGTCCATATTTTGAAGGAATTTCCCAATCTGGATAGTTCTGGAGAAATTCGGCGGCAATTAAACCAAAATATAACAGCAGAAAATGTTGCGATCGAACTAGCTTTTTTCAAAGATAAGAATAATAAAAATTTTGAGCGTACGTATGGATGGGCTTGGTTGTTACAGTTACATAAAGAGTTGTTAACCTGGAAAGATGCAGATGCAAAACGCTGGGCCATGAACCTAGAACCTTTGGCGAGTCATGTCGTACGATCTTATGAGGAGTATCTGCCCAAATTGGTTTATCCGATCAGAACAGGATACCACGATAATTCTGCATTTGGTCTTTCGTTGTCTTTAGATTACGCGAGAACTACGGGGAATGTAACATTCGAAAAATCATTGATGACTAATGCTTCACGATTATTTAGCCAAGACAAAGGCTGCAACATTTCTTTTGAGCCAAGTGGAAGTGATTTTCTTTCTCCTTGTCTTGAGGAAGCACTATGTATGAGTTTGGTACTTCAAAAGGAGGATTACCGCAAATGGCTGAAGGAATTTATGCCAGAGCTGTTTAGTGTAAGCTTCAATCTTGAGCCCGGTATTGTGAAAGACCGGACAGATGGACATTTAGTTCATTTGGATGGACTTAACTTTAGTCGTGCAAATTGTTTGAATGGTATCGCAAGGGCTCTTCCTGAGTTGAGTTATCTACACAAATTGGCTAATAAACATTTAATGTACTCTTTGCCTAATATTACAAACAATGATGACTATATGGGTTCGCATTGGCTAGGTACATTTGCTTTGTATGCCTTATCCAAGCATTGATTTTAGAAGATTATTTTGGTAAAATAAAAAGTAACAAATCGCCATTTTGTACAAAATAAATAGAGAACTTAAACGTTATTAATACAAATACTTTTCATAAAATAGGTTAATATATGGCTAAGACCCTAGAGTTCCCCGCTCTAGGGCTTTTTATGTTTAGTTAATGGTGTACTATCAATCTCCTTTAATTAATTTGAGATCTTTAAAATGTCCTAAAGTGCCCGGGCCGACCCAGAGTGCAATGCTTCCCCGCAAGTCTTTGCCCTGTTTGAGATCATTAACGATCAAAGTTGGCTGAGAAGATTCATTTAAATAAAGTTTCGCCTTTTCGTCATTGACTTCAATTTTTACTTTTATCCATTCCCCAGGTCCCATATCAGCATAAGCTTCATACTTTCCAGGACTCTCTTCCCTTAATTTTTCCCAAGGATATCCCGGAATAGAGATATATTGGGTTGCATGGTTTCTACGCAATTGTTCTTCAGCCCGGCCATTTGTTGGACGTAGGTAAAAGATTTCTGTTTTTGAGATGTCGCCGCTTGTTCGAAAAGCAATGCCCACAAAGCCACGGGCGGTTTCTCCCGCTTGATCCATGGGCTGGCCCGCAACGCTTACCTCAATCACTCCGTTATGGAAGTCGACATTTTTTAACAGTGCCATTGTTTTTTCACCATCTGTAAGTCCTTTTACCTGTAGTACATTTTCTCCCTTGAAGTTCGTTAACTGAGTAGCTACCTGCGAAGGCAATACATTATTTGGTATCAATTTGATTTTTTGAGCATATAGCTGCGAAAGTAAAAAGTAGCCAAGAGCAAAACAGAGAATCTTCTTTGTAAGCATAATAGTTATTTAATGATCTTAATCGTTACCTAAGGTAGTAAAAGTGTTATTTAAAAGCAATTAAATATTCACGTAAACAGCTATTAATGACAGCTTTTTAATGGTTTATTGCCTATTATTCTTATATTAGGTAATAAACTATTAAATTATGAGTACTTTCAATTTAAATCGCAGGAAATTTATCCAAGGAGCAGGAGCAGTCCTAACCTTGTCAGCCTTGCAAGTTAAAGCCTTGTCATTTAAAGATATCGTGAAAAAATTTCGGGTTGGGTTGATTGGTGCAGGCTGGTACGGGAGAAGTGATTTGTGTCGTTTAATTCAGGTTTGTGATGTCGATGTCGTTGCGATATGTGATGTTGATAACCATCACTTACATGAAGCGGGGCGCCTAATTAGTGATCGTCAGGTTTCGAAAAAGGTTCCGAAACTTTACAATGACTACAGGGAAATGCTGGCTAATCACAAATTTGATCTCGTTCTAATAGCAACTCCAGATCATTGGCATGCAAAACAGGCTATTGACGCAATACGTTCGGGTGCCCATCTTTATTTGCAAAAACCTATTAGTGTTGATGTGCTCGAGGGCGATGCGATTTGGCGTGCTGCAAGAAAATATAACAGAAAAGTTCAGGTAGGAACTCAACGCAGAAGCACAGCTCATCTTGTGGATGCCAAGAATCGTGTGATCGATCGCGGTTTACTCGGTAAAATTTCTCATGTAGAAATGTGCTGTTACTATCCTATGCGAAAGAATGGCAATCCTCCTGCCGAAGCAGTGCCAGATTTTTTTGATTATGAACTTTGGACTGGGCCAGCACCTTTGCGTGCCTATGATGGCCTACCTCATGGTAGCTGGTGGCGAACCTTTATGGACTACGGGAACGGAATAACCGGGGATATGGGAATGCATATGTTTGATACAGTGCGTTGGCTTTTGCAGCTTAAATGGCCAAAAAGCGTTTATGCGAAAGGGGGAATTTATGTTCAAAAAGGTGGGAAATCGACAATTGCCGATACGCAAACGGCCATATTTGAATACGAAGATCTGAATTGCGTATGGCAGCATAGGACATGGGGTTCACCAGTAGACCCAGACTATCCTTGGGCATTCATTATATATGGTGATAAAGGTACTTTGAAGGGGAGCGTTATGAAATATGAATTTATCCCTATCGGAGATGGTAAGTCCATTCGACAAGATGTTATTTTGGAAAAAGAAGAGTTTCCCGAAGATCTTACAGAGCAACGGATAGAGCTTCATACTGCTCCTGCTACCAGAAAGCATATGCTTGATCTTTTATCGGCAATTGATAATAATCGTCTTCCTATAGCGGATATCGAAGAAGGGTATATATCGACCGCAAGCTGTATTTTAGCCAATTTGTCGATGCAGCTAAATCGCCCCTTAGTGTATGATCCAACACATAAAATATGTATTGGTGACCCCGAGGCCACTCGAATGCTGCGCAGACCCTATCGCAGTCCGTGGCAGCATCCGTATGAATAATTGGTAAATTTAGTATGATTTAATTTTACTCCCTTGTTTTGAACATTGTATTGGCTGATACGATAATTAATAATAATTTGCTAATAATTTATTTTACATTTATCTGCTTAATTATTGTACGTTATAAAATCATTACAGTTTATGCTAAAAAACAGCTTAAAATTAGTTCATTTTGTCCTTTTCATGAGTGTGTTGAATTTTATATTCTTCCATTTTCCGTTTTATACTTTTGTTTTTAACAACATTGATTATAGAAGCTTTGGCGGCGTTATTCTGATTGCTAGTTTAATCGTTTTAATGCTGGTGATGAATGCTTTTGTACTTTATCTGTTTTTTTCGGCGTCACGTCGCTTCGGGAAATCCATACTTGTTTTGTTCTTTCTGATCAATTCAGTCGCCGTTTATTTTGTCAATACGTATAGCGTGATTCTAGATGAAACAATGATCGGTAATATATTGAATACCCGGTATTCTGAGTCCAGTGGTTTCTTTTCATTCAAATTGATACTCTACTTAATTTTTCTTGGCATTATTCCTAGTATCTTCATTATCAAAGCCAAAATAATAAAAGATAAACCGAAAAAGTTCCTTATTACGACCTCTTTATCCCTGTTGTTTATTACTATTTTAATATTTGCTAATGCAAGTAACTGGCTATGGATTGATAAGAATTCTAAGACTCTCGGCGCGCTTGCCATGCCTTGGTCTTATACCGTAAATATTTCACGTTTTTACATTCACGAACATCAAAAGAATAAAAAAGAGATATTATTGCCTGACGCGACGATAACTGACCACAGAAAAGCGGTGGTCGTGCTTGTTATTGGAGAATCTGCAAGAAGGGAGAATTTTTCGTTGTATGGATATCAAAAAAATACAAATCCTTTGCTTTCAAAGACACCCAATCTTTATCATTTTGATGCAACCTCTTGTTCGACCTACACCACAGCAGGAGTAAAGTGTTTATTGGAACACAAAAATACAGACGATTTATACGAAATTCTGCCAAATTACCTTTACAGAAATGATGTTGATGTAATATGGCGTACAAGCAATTGGGGTGAGCCGCCTGTACATATTAAAGAATATGAAACAATTGACCAGCTTGCAGCAAACTGTAAAGGTGAAGAATGTGCTTACGATGAGGTTTTATTAACACGATTAAAAGAACGGATATGCGCGAGTAAAAAGGATAAAGTATTTGTCGTTCTTCACACAAGTACAAGCCATGGTCCAACATATAGCAGGAAGTACCCAGCTCGATTCGAAAAGTTTAAACCCGTTTGTAATAGTGTAGAATTAGGGAATTGTTCAAAAGAAGAGCTGATCAATGCTTACGATAATACGGTCGTCTATACGGACTATATTTTACACAAGCTGATAGAAGACCTAAAAGGATTAAAAGAATATAACAGTGCCATGTTATTCGTGTCTGATCATGGGGAGTCATTGGGTGAAAATAACCTATATATGCATGGGCTTCCAATGAGTATTGCTCCAAAAGAGCAATATGAAATTCCTTTTATTGTCTGGGTGTCTGACCATTCAAAACAGTTGAAACCAAATAAAACCTTGACCCAAAATCATGTATTTCATAGTGTGCTGAAATTTTTGGATATGAAGAGCCCTATCTATGATGAGAATATGGATATTTTCAAATAGCGAGCAATAGAGATTGTCAAGGTTTATTGATTTTACAGTATGAAATCAGCTAAGAAGATTATAATTGAACCTGTAATAGATGATTCTTTTTCTATAAGTCGGATAGATCATCACCTTAACGATCATGAAACATTTAATAGACCGACCTATAATCGTATTTTTTTTGTCGAAACCGGTACCGGCTATCTTTCTAATGATAATAATATATTTGAGTTACATGACAATAGCATTTTTCTCTTACCCAAGAGACAGATCTATGCTTTTTCAGATCAGACTTCGGTAATGGGTTTTCCCCTGAACTACCGTAATCAATTTGTCGATACAGATTGAAAATTGCACACGGTAAATTTTGACATTTCAAACGTACTCATTGCTATTCCTATGGGCTGTTGCCACCATAATTTTGTTCTAAATATCTTAAAGTTATGGCAGTAAATCATCTAAAAAAAGTTTAAAAAAAGTGGCGGGCATTGTTATTCCGGACAGTAAAATCGCAACGCAAGCGACAGCATTACTATTAGATCTGACTTTCAAAAATATTTTGATGAGTGTCATGTTAATGGCGCGGTTGCACTTTATGACAATAATGATATTGACCATATAACACCCTTCGACACGAAACAGCGTTTTGTGTTTTGCAGTTTTCGCTAAGAGCTGTTATAGCAGGGTCAAATACTTCTCTCGCAAATAGAGCATCGCTTTGTCGATCGAATCTGCCCGTTTGTGCTAACTTTTATTGGAATTTTCCAATAAAAGTTCTCCCCAAGCATTCAATTTCCAGAGTACTTCCACTAAACTTTTCCCTAAGGGGGTCAATGAATACTCCACTCTTGGAGGAAGCTCATGGAAAGATTGTTTGATTAGAATGCCATCATTGACCATTTCACCCAATTGTTGGTTTAGCACTCGTCTATCAACTTTTGCAATACCACGAAGCATTTCACTTGGGCGTTTTTCCCCTTCATTGATACGCCATACAATCGGAATTTTCCATTTCCCACTAATCGCATTGACAGCAAATTCCAATGGACATATTTTTTGTTTTATTGTTTTCTCTGTTATACGCATAAAATTGACTTTTTTGTCCCATAGGGATAATAAAATGCGGTATTGTGATTGTACATTTACTTTTAAAACTTTGCAGAAACAACATACAGCATCATGAAAAATTTAGAATACGAAATTGCTAAATTAAATGCGAATTTAGCAACTCTTCCTCTCGGAATAAAGGAAATATTTGGCAGATCCATTCAGGATCTACAGTCTGGAGATCTAACCGAAAAGAGTCTGCAGATAGGGGACAAGTTCCCTGATTTTTATTTGGTGAATTCGAAGCGTGAAGAAATTGAGCTGGGAAAACTTCTGAAGAAAGGAAAGGTCATTGTGGCTTTTTTCCGCGGTAGCTGGTGTCCCTACTGTAATCTCGAGTTAAGAGCTTTACAACAGAATTTGACTCATTTTAATGCTGTTGAAGCCACTCTTCTTGCAATTTCGCCACAAGTGCCTAAATTTAGCGAAGCACTTCTGACGGACAACAATTTGGATTTCGAATTGCTGTTTGACGAAGATAATACTTTGGCAATTAGTGTTGGCATCTCATTTGAACTTCAGGATTATGCCATTTCAAGCTATGATCGCTTGGGAATCAACTTGTCCGCCTACAATGGTAATGACAGCAACAGACTGCCGGTCCCTGCTGTTTTTGTGATCGATCCTGATTATACGATATCTTATCGATTTATGGATGTCAACTATATGAATAGGCTTAATATCGAAGAGTTAATAGCACAGCTATGAGTAAAATACAACGTAAAGGAGCAAGACGGATAGCGGATATTTCGATAGATTGCCTGGCCAGTCTGAACCGCTGAGAAATTGAAACTGCAAATCTTATGGAGTCGCTCGCTGTTGACCAACGGTTTTTACTCGAGTATATCCTTCAGCAAAATGGGCGTATTCATTACTTGAAACCAATCTTGGTACTGCTTGATCAATTACAGAAACCGACGGTAAATTCCATCAATGAAACGATCGGGCGGGCGCTGCTCGATTTGATCACACAATATCGTGATAATACCTTCCTGACAATACTATCCAATCATGCTGCAGATCTCGTGCGTTGCTGGGCAACCTACACGGTCGGAGATGATAAGCAGCTTGAAATTGAGAAACTACTGTTGTCAATGCGTCCTTTTGCCGCAGATCGGCATTTTGGGGTACGAGAAATCAGCTGGATGGCGATACGTAATAGGATAGCTTTTGACTTGGAAAGGAGTTTTGCCGGTCTGAGTCTATGGACGATGGAGAAGGATGAAAATTTGAGACGTTTTGCTTCGGAGGCAACCCGACCGAGAGGTGTATGGTGTAAGCACATCGATCGCTTGAAGCAGGAGCCAAGTCTAGCCTTGTCTATTTTAGAACCGCTAAAATCTGACCCTTCAAAATATGTTCAGGATAGTGTTGGAAATTGGCTGAATGACGCCAGCAAAAGCCAACCCAGTTTTGTTAGGGCACTTTGTAATCGCTGGGAACAGGAAAGCGATACCAAGGAAACGCAATACATCATTCGAAAAGCACTTCGAACTATTCTGAAATAAATATGTCCGGTGGTTACAGAACAAAAAATGACGATCGCTCGCTTGAGCGACATTTGACCTCAGTTTACGACAATAAATCTAAGTTTGCGTACGTTAACTAACGCAGGTTAGATGGATGATCGGCTTATCCGAAATTAAATGCCGCCATTCATTGTTCTTAAAAGGACGATAAATGGCGGCTATCACTTGAAATGATTTATTCGATAAGTATGATTTTACTCTTCCTTATTCTGTGCTTTCATTAGTAACGCGAAAGCATTTTTGAGTGCTAATTGTGTATTCTCGTTGTTGTTTTCGAGTGCCGTAAAGACGTCGCTTATGCTGATATTCAAGACTTTCAGCTTGGATGGGTTTACAGCAACCTTATATTGTTTGAGTTCTCCACCAAATGTAGCAACATCTGAAACTCCGGGAGTTCCGAGAAGTTGACGGCGCACAGTCCAGTCCTGAATGGTGCGCTAGTCTGACAGCGAATAGGTCTGTTCATAACCTTTTTGAGGTTTGAGGACATATTGGTAGATTTCACCAAGTCCTGTATTGACGGGAGCGAGTGTAGGAGCACTTGCATTTTCGTTTATTTCAATTTGTGCGAGACGCTCTGTGACTTGCTGTCTCGCCCAGTAGATATCGGTGCCATCTTCAAATACAATGGTTATTAAAGATAGACCAAACCGCGACATACTTCGACTTTCCTTGATTTCGGGAACATTGCTGACAGCCAATTCCACGGGAAAGGTGATAAGTCGCTCAACGTCTTCGGCACCAAGAGAGGGCGCGGTCGTGATAACTTGAACTTGATTGTTCGTAATATCTGGTACGGCATCGATAGGCAACTTGGTCAATTGGTAGATGCCATAGCCGACCCATACCAATATAAAAAGACCAATCGCCAGTTTGTTTCGAACTGAGAATTGTATTATTCTATTAAGCATTTTAGTAAAATCTAAATTATAAGAAATCGTGCAAACTCATTTTCGGACAAAAAAAGACTTGGAACGGTGTCAATGTTAGCCTTTACTTTTTAGATGAAATATTGTGACCTCTGGCAACATTCCTAATCTGCTCGGATAGTCTAGATAGCCAAAACCAGCATTTACATAGAGTGCCTGCTGTCCTTCATGATATAAACCTGCCCATTCCTGGTAAGCATATTTCACTGGACTCCATTGATAATTTGGGTTGATATAACCAAATTGTCCGCCATGAGTATGGCCGCTAAAAGTAACATCGATATTGGGATATTTGGGGATGATTTCAGCTCGCCAATGTGAAGGATCGTGTGAAAGCATGAAGTTGACAGAAGATGAATTATCAACCTTAGCCATTGCCAAATCGATGTCACCATAATTCTTAGGGTTATTTAACCCCCAGTTTTCCACGCCGATAATTGTAATTTTATCATTGTTCACTACAAGTTCTTTTGATTCATTGAGAAGCAGTTGCCATCCCAATTGACTGTGAATGCTTTTAAGCTCGGCGAAGTTCTGTTCTTTTGTTAATCGACTTTTATCAAAAAAATGATGTCTATTGAAATGATAGTCTCCATAATCATGATTACCGAGTATAGAAAATGTTCCTAAGGGGGCGTTGAGGTGTTTGAATACGTCCAAATAATGATCCATTTCGGATGCAAAATCATTGATTAAATCTCCCGTGAAGAAAATGATATCAGGATTTTCACCCAATAGCAAGTCAATGCCCCTTTTCACTTTATCCTGATTGAAAAGACTTCCTGCGTGTATATCAGAAATCTGAGCAATAGTCATTCCATCGAAAGATTGTGGTAAATGTGGTAAAACTAAATCGATATGTTTAATTTGATAGTCATATAAACTTAATGCAAATCCACGGGTAAGCGCAGCGATAGGAACGCTGGCCAAAGCAAGACCACTTTTGATTATAAAATCAGATCTTGTAATGGATAGTGTATTTCCATCTTTTTCAGATAATCGTTTAGGTCTTATAAAGAGATTCTTGAACACAGTGGAAGCACGCCACATTGCATCAATTCCAATAAAGAAGAGAACTATAATTTTAGCAAACAGTAAAGTGATAGGAAAAAATACCAGACATGCTGATGCGAAACTATTCCATTTATAAAATAAATTGAGAAATATCGAGAGATAGGATAGCAAACTTAACGACCACCAAACTCGTTTAGCAAAAAGTTCATTTGATTTCCAGATTGATAATCTCCGTATTCTCAGTAAAATCAATAGATCTACAGCTAGAAAGAATGAAATAATTTTTAGGTAGGTGTAAAACTGTTGGATCATAGTTATTAGGTTAAAATAATGTTGAAAAATAAATAAATCTATTTATTAAAAACGATATTCCCTTAGCTACTGTTTGGTTTCAAAAGAGATTTGAACGTCTTAGTTTACTAAATTTAGGGAAAAGTTCTGACTGTTCAGGCGACATACCTGGTTTGGACAACAAAAATAAAACAAATAGCGACAGCATATTTACAAGTTAGCGCAACATTTGAGTGCTGAACGACGGAAATTTATTATAAAGTTAAAAATAAATTGGCCACTAAGCAGTTACATTACTTATTTTTACAATATGACGCAAATAGATTTTCCAGAAATAGTATTAAAAGAGGTAAGACAAAGTCTAATTAATACTAAAACCCGTGTCTCTACTGCCGAAAGTGTAACTGCAGGATTTTTGCAGTTAGCATGCTCGCAGATGGAAGGAGCAACAGAAATTTTCGCTGGCGGTGTTACAGCCTATTCTATTGATACCAAAATTAACACACTTGAAGTCGATGCGGAGCTAGCGGAAAGGTGTGACTGTGTATCGCCAACAACAACAGAAGAAATGGCACTAGCGGCGGGCAGAATGTTCCATACAGATTGGTCGGTTGCCACAACCGGATACGCAACCGTAGTCCCTGAATCAAAAGGCAAATTGTTCGCATTTGTCTCTGTTGCATATAAGCAGGAGATCTTATTGACATCAACAATAGAGTTGAGTTCGACTATAAGGATGCAGGAAGCTCAGTTTAGGTATAGCATCAAGGCGTTAGAAATTCTAAATACGCTTTTAAAAAATAAAGGTTCTCAGTGATTACTGAGAACCTTTATTTTTATGCTTCTCTTTTCAAGTCAAAAGAGACATATTTTTCATAATCGACTAATGACCTGACTGGTGTGGCTAAACTGTGAAGGAGATCGATGTACATTTTTGCTACTTTCTTCCACACAGTCTGCTCACCGTAACTGCGGGCTTTAAAGCGATGCCAAGCTAAAAGACGTTTTGAAGAGTACAATAAATTGATATTAGCACGCATTGCCTCTAAATCGTTAAAAGGCGTCAATATACCGCGTTCATCTTTTAATAAATCGCTGGCATGCCAATATGGTGTAGAGATAACAGCAGCACCTGCTCCCACAGCGAATGACAGTGTTCCACTGCTGATTTGCTGTTCGTGAGGGTAGGGGGATAGATAGATATCGCACGCGGTCAGATACTCTTTCAATTCATCATCTGTCAGAAATTTATCAATAAAAACAACTTTATCTTCCAAATTCAGTTGACTGATTAAATTTTGCAATTCAAAACGATAGGATTCTCCCTCATGAGCCAAAACATTAGGATGTGTCTTTCCGATGATCAGATATTTGAATCCAGGTAGATCGGTACCAGCTAGGGATTTTATAGCATACTCCAATCCTTTACTCCTCCCAATCAGGCCGAAGGTCATCATGACAAAATTGTCTTGGAGACCTAATTTGTATTTTGCTAAACCTTGATTGTAATCAAACAGCGGAACACCATGTGGTATAAATTTAATCTTACCCGCTTGCGCTGGATCAAATTGCTCTTTCAATAATTCGACCCCTTTCGGTGAAAGACTTACAACTGCCTGGGATTTCTCTAAAAGTAATTCCATAATTTCTTTTTGCTGCAACGATGGTGTCTGCAAAATAGTATGAAATATTGTTAATAATGGTATGGTGAGGTTGTTTGCAATTTGTGTAATAAAAATACCATCAACACCGCCAAAGATTCCAAACTCATGTTGAATAATACAATAGTCGTATTCCTCATTGATAAGGCGGGCCGCTTGATGATAACTGTCCAGTCGATCTCTATGAATAACAAAGCGAACAGATTCGTCGAAATCCTCTACTCCATGTTTTGATAATGCGATAAGATCAATATGGACGCTAGGATCTAACTCCATACCTTCTTTAAGGTCTTTGGTAAAGGTAGCCAGTCCACATTCTTGTGGTGGGCATGTACTTATAATTGCTATTTTTTTCATAAAACTTAACCCTCCTTACTTGTATTTTGTACTTCTTCAACTGGAAGATCGAGAATGGCCATTAGCAACAAATAATATCCCTTTTCCAATCCTATTTTTTTTGCTTTTATATCAATATTTTCCATATCAGTACGCGATTTTGAGTGTAATTATTTTGATGAGGATAAATCAAAATTTATACCCAAAGACAGTGTGTAATGGCATATCCGTACTTTTTTACTTGAAATAGCGTAGCATAGTGATGCAACTACCGTAAAATTCAATATAACTCCGTATTTATAGCGTAGTAAAACTTGTTTTTGTCTTTGTAGCCATTCAACATTGACGTCAATACCTAATAACAATTGATAAGACATGTTGGATGTAGATTTTATAATACGATAATATCAGAAATTTTCAAACAATTTTGACCTTTGGCTCGTTGTGTTTTCAGTTAACATACTTAGTTCATGAAGATAGCAACTTATAATATAAATGGTATCAACGCGCGGCTTCCAGTCCTTTTAAGATGGTTGGCAGAAGAGTCGCCAGATGTGGTTTGTCTTCAAGAACTAAAATCGGCCCAGGAGCGTTTTCCGTTGAAAGAGATAAGTGATCTTGGCTATCATGCCATTTGGCATGGCCAGAAAAGTTGGAACGGAGTTGCGGTGCTTTCGAAATACGAGATTGAAGAAATCACAAGAGTTCTCCCCGGAGATCCTGAGGATAATCAAAGTCGATATTTGGAAGTCATAATCCAAAACGTTGTCATATGTTGTATTTATCTACCGAATGGCAATCCTCTCCCAGGGGCCAAATATGATTACAAATTAAATTGGATAGAACGGTTGAACAAAAGGTCTAAAACACTTCTTAAGATGAATGTACCGGCTATTCTGATCGGTGATTTCAATATTATTCCAGGAGAGATAGACACCTATAAGCCAGAAAAATACAGCGATGATGCACTCTTTACAAAAGAAGTTAGGGAAGCTTTCAGTCTACTGCTAACAGATGGATGGCAAGATGCTATACGTTCACTTTTTCCAGATAAGGAAGTTTATACCTTCTGGGATTATTTTAGGCATGCCTATGCTCGAAATGCAGGGATGCGTATAGATCACATTCTTTTGAGTCCTTCGATTCAGGCTCGGTTAATGGAAGGTGGTATAGATCGCGATGTTCGTGGATGGGAGAAGAGTAGCGATCATGCCCCTACATGGATTAGATTAAATAATAACACGAATGGCTAGAAAACTTAATTGTAGTGCGGGACTATTATTGTATAAAGTGTATGAACAACAAATTTATTTTTTCTTAGTACACCCTGGAGGACCATATTTTGCCAAGAAGGATGGGGGTTATTGGACTATTCCGAAAGGAGAGATCGATATTGCCGAAGATGCCCTCACAGCTGCCAAAAGAGAGTTTATGGAAGAAACAGGATATGTGCCTGATGGAAAGTTTATGGAATTGCGTCCTATTCAACAGAAAGGAGGAAAAAAAGTATTGTGTTGGGCAATTGAGGGAGATATGGATCCGCATAAACTCATCAGCAATACCTTTGCATTGGAATGGCCTCCTAGATCAGGAAAAATACAAATTTATCCTGAAGTGGATCGTGGCGCCTGGTTTACATTCACACAAGCCATCAAAAAGATAAACGAACGGCAAATCGATTTTTTAAAGCAAGTTATTGCTAATGTATTTTAACTCTGTATCCAAAGTCTTTTGCTCTGCGACGGATCATCAAGAAAATTTTTAAGAATTTCGCGTTATAACATATTTATGAATTATATTTGATGAATATCGCTCATTGAAGACGGGTCAGGTAAACAAAGGAACACAATGTGATAATGAATGAGCAGATAATGTTCAAAATTAGGGATTGGAGTAAAGTATGGAAAACAAAACGGTTTTCATTTGTGATGATGATAGTACAATAGTTGACATGTTACAAATGCTTTTGGAAATGTCGGGTTACGACACAATTGTTGAGACAAATAGTCTTAATGCCTTAGAAGTGATCCGGGAAAATAGACCCGATGTCATTTTATTAGACCTATGGATGCCGATGCTTTCTGGAGATGAGTTGACAAAAAAAATTAGAGAAGATGAAGAACTGAAAGGACTGTTTGTAATATGCATATCCGCCAGTAAGGATGGAAAAGATGTGGCATTTCGAGCAGGGGCTAATCGTTTTATAGCAAAGCCATTTGATATCAATGACCTGCTAGAAGCAGTACAAAGTTCATCAAATGTCGATAGATAATTGCATAATTTAAACTTCGTTTCACCATAAAAATGAGGATGTCCTGCAATTAAAATCAATCTGCAAGACATCCCCGATATCACAATTATTGTTATTATTTCTCCGCCGTATTAAAGAGCAGCTTTTACTGCGGCGATACAGTCGGATTGATATTTCATGATATTATCTTTATCCGAAGCTGATATTTTACCGTCAGCAACACTTTTTTCAATTTCGTTTTTGATATCTAACAACGATTTTTCTTTATCCAATGCTTTGTCAGCAGTTTCAGCGTTGATACGTTCTACCCAAGTTTTTCCAAGTTTTGTATAGAGCTCTTTTGCTTTATCATTGGAAAGAACAGGCGCAGCAACCGAAGCTATAGCAGCGTTTGCTGCTGCTTTATCCGAATAGACTACTGCTTCGGCATCCTTTGTAGCAGCGTCTTCAGAAGTCTTCATCGCTTCTTCGTTCGCATCTGCCGCTTTTTCTTCCGCATGTTCCATATTTTCAGCCGCCTTTTCCTGTGGCGTCTGGTTATTACACGATGCTAACAATGTTAAAGCGGCTAGGGATGCAAATAATGTTTTGTTTGAAATCATAATATTCTTTATTTAGTGAAGTTTTTTAAATAACAAGATTTATCTGTAAATAGTTTTCTTTTTTATAATTTAACGAAGGTTTAATTAACGATAGCCTATTAATGGTATACCGAAAGTTGTTTTTTCATCGTCTTACGAATAAAATGGATACGTGTTTTGATCGTTCCCTCGGGCATATTCATATATTCCGCGATTTCATAGTATTTAAATCCTTCCAGAAACATATTAAAAATTTCATAATTTTCATGTGAAAGTTGATTTAACGCTTTCTGAATATCATCTAAAATAAACTTAGTTGTGCTTGCATTTGTCGAAGTAGATTCATTCATTACAAGGGACGCATACTCATGATGATAATTTTCAGTCCTTTTCGTTTTTCTATAATGATTAATATAGATGTTCCGCATGATTACGTATAACCAAGAACCTACTTTTGGATTATGCATCAGCTTTTCAATTGATTTTAATGCATTAACCATGGTGTCCTGTATGAGGTCATTCTTAATCTCAGGATCCGAGGTGAATTGTGAAGCGAAATTTTTGAGCAAACCTCTCTTTTCTCTAAAAAATGAATTTATTTCGATATGTTGCATATTGTTATTTAATAATCTTAATGAATACTGGTCAGTCAGTACAACAACAGTGCAGTTTTTTGTCAAAAATGCCTATTTATAAGCTTCTGCACTATCTTCAAGTAAATATCGCGGGATATGTGATTTATACTTAAATTTGCTTAGGTATTCTGATTATGAGTGTTATAGATGCTGTAATTTTTTCCATTGTTTAAAAACATCCAAAAAACAAAACCGTATAAAACTTTTCCGAGTAGCGTTTTATCGCTAAACCAGTTTATCTACGTTATTTATACGCTGACAAGTTGAAGGAACAACGTAATCGGATCGCTAATTTCATATACTTGTCTAGTTTGACATATATCGAACTAGACAAGTATCGAACGTTCTTAAAAGGATTGATAGAATGAATAAATTTGAGGTGGGTGGTGCAGTGAATTTATATAATGAATAGCAGCAATTCGGGCTTGTTCTAAAATTGTGAATTGCTGCTAATAGATTTAAATCATTGCGCTATACAGAAGAATGCTGCAGGGGGGCGAATAAACACCTATTTCAATTTTTCCGATTTCAATTTTCCTGACTACGGAAGGAATGCTGTTGATTAGAATCCTGTCGAACAAGTCTTTCAGTGGTTTCTCAAGATGGAGTTATAGCTGTGTGATCGGCAGTATGATATTTTAGATTCGTGTTAAAATTTTTTTCTGCCTTTTCTATCTCTCTTTCGCTTACAATTTTTCGCAGTGATTGGCTTGAAAATCTATTTTTGTTTTTGGTGTAATAAATTTCAATTCCTTCTGAAACGCAGTAATCTCTCCCTGAAAAATCTACGGCCTTATACTCTTCACCTATAAAGTATTTGTGTACAGGAAGCGACTGAAGCATATCCGTAATATCATCATCAGACTCATACGGAATAATCTCGTCAACAAAGTGGCAGCCTTCTAATTTGATAAACCTTTCAACCATAGTTTGTGCAGCATCATGATTATCGTTTTCTTGTCGTTTTGAGTCTGTCTTAAGACCTACAATAAGATAATCGCATTGACTCTTAGCTTCCTGAAGAGCCACAATATGGCCTACATGCAACATGTCGAATACCCCAAATATAATACCTATTATCATATGTTAATTGTTAAATTATGCATTTATACGCTTCAAAGCGTAATTTGGTGCCTCATTTATACTCACTACAGCACCTTTGTTGTTTTTTTCTTTGGACGCAATTATTTTCCGTAAAGACGAACTCGAAAATCTATTTTCCCTTCTGTTGAAATATAGTTCTATGCCTTTGTCTTCGCAATATTTTCTGCCTGTAAATGCTTTATCCATATATTCGTCTCCCAAAATGCGAACATGAACCTTAAACGATTGTAATACATCTTCTAAGTCCTGTTCAGTAGCATATGGTATAATCATATCAACGTGCTTGCACGCTTTCAACTGCATATAGCGTTCAAATACAGATTGGGTCGGCTTATTCTTTTCTGGGCGATCGAGAGTAGGATCTGTTTGTAATCCGCAGATCAAAAAGTCGCATTGTTCTCTGGCATCTTCGAGCATCTTAATGTGACCTGCATGAAGCAAATCAAAAGCAGAAAACGTAATTCCTATTTTTTTCATGTGTATAATATTTTTTAAACTGCAATTATTGAAGAAGTACTGTAAGAACGCAACTCACGCAAATTCGTTTTAATTTTAAAATGTTTTTTTGCTTTACCGTTTTTTATAAATCATAACCTTTTTTTCTTAAAAATCCAATGAACTAAAATTGGCGAAAGATGTTCTGATTTAAAAAGATATCAGCAAGCCATGCACACAACTAAAAAAGTGTCTATTAATACGCCACATACCACATACAGGATTCAGTTTCATAAAGATTTCAACTTCTCAGACTTCAAAAGTGTAATTCCTTATCTCCGAGATCTAGGTATAGATACAATTTACGCTTCACCTATTTTCCAGTCGACTCCTGGGAGCATTCATGGCTATGATGGTGTAAATTTTAATCGGATAAATAACGAGTTGGGTAATCTAGAAGATCTGAAATCGATTAAGGATCTATTGAATAAATACCAAATTAAATGGTTACAAGACATTGTTCCTAACCATATGGCATTTCATCCAACAAATGAATGGCTTATGAATGTTCTGGAATTTGGTCAATCATCGAAATTTAGCACTTTTTTTGATACCTGTTATAGTGCAGGTTTGTTTGAGAAGGGCAAGTTGATGGTCCCTATATTGACAGATAATCTGGATGAAGCGATTTCAAAAAACGAAATCATTATCATTTTTTTGGATAATAGTCTTCAGCTGTCTTATAAGGGAAACCGTTACCCAATTTCTCCTGAATCTTATAGTGTTATCCTCAAGGATTATTTACAGGCTACACCATCTAATTTTGAGGGACTTTTGACTCAGATAAATACCGTTCAAGCCGATGGAGATCATGAAGAATGGAAAGTATTGCGTGCTCAAATTTTTAATAAACTGACGAAAAGAAAGTTAAAGAAAATTCTCGATCAATTTAATAGTAATTTGAATGATGTTGATGCGTTGGTCAACGCTCAACATTATGAACTTTGCCCTTGGTGGATCACAAACGAAAAAATAAATTTCAGACGTTTCTTTACAGTAAATGAACTCATTTGTTTAAATGTACAAGATGATAATGTATTCAATGAATCCCATAAGCTGATAAAAACACTGGTTAAAGAGGGAGTGATTGACGGATTGAGGATTGATCATATCGATGGACTTTACAATCCGACCGCCTATCTGTATAATTTGAGGAAGTCTGTTGGCTCAGCGACATACATAGTTGCTGAGAAAATATTGGAGCATGGAGAAGTGCTACCCCATGAATGGCCAATACAGGGAACAACAGGGTACGACTTCTTATCGATGTGCAATAATGTCTTAACATCAAAATCTGGAAAGAAAATTTTAGATAAATATTATACCAAATTAGTTGGCAAAAATTCATCTATTGCGGAACAACAATATTTAAAAAAGTCTGCAATTCTCAATAAACACATGCAGGGCGAGCTTGGAAACCTCACAAAGTTACTGTCAAGTATTTTACGTATTAATAGCAAAGTTAAAAAAAAACAGCTAAAAGATATTTTACAATCATTCTTATCATCTTTTCCTATTTACCGCGTTTACGATGATCACTTTCCGTTGTCTGCATCAACCTACAAATTGTTTTTATCAATTTTTGAAAAATTAACGCATATTTCTGAGCTTGACCAAACTCTGGTTAATCAGTTCAAGAATCTCTTTGAACAGGCACAGGTGAATTATCAGTCGGAAACCCAAAGTGTTCTGTTAGAATTTTTCATGCGTTGTATGCAATTGACAGGTCCTGTAATGGCGAAGGGGGTGGAAGATACTTTAATGTTTACGTATAACCGCTTTATTGGCCATAATGAAGTGGGCGATCATCCAGGGAATTGGGGTGTGAGTAAAAAGGAATTTCATAAAATGATGCAGGAGCGCCAAATGAACTGGTCGCTGTCGATGAATGCAAGTTCGACTCACGATACCAAACGCGGTGAAGATGCGCGTAGTCGTCTTTTAGTACTAACCGCTATGGCGCAAAGGTGGATTAAAGAAGTGAAAATCTGGCACGATGTCGTGCGTAGCGAATATCCAAGAGATCTTCCGCATCCAAATGATGAATACTTTATCTATCAGTCTCTGGTCTCTTCTTTTCCCATGGAACAGAGTGATTCCAATATATCCTTAGCATTTGAAAAGCGCTTTTTAGACTACTTGGTTAAATATCTCCGAGAGGGGAAAGAACGATCTAGCTGGGAGAGTCCAAATGTGGACTATGAAACTTCTGTTCAGGAGTTTGCCACTTTCCTGCTGGACAAAGACCGTCCATTTTTTACCAGCTTTTATCAGTTCTTAGAAGTGGTGGCAGATTTTGGTGTCATAAATTCGCTTACTCAGCAAATTTTAAAGTTTGCTTGCCCTGGCGTACCTGACATCTATCAGGGTTCAGAGCTTTGGAACCATAGTTTTGTCGATCCGGACAATAGAAGACCCATAGATTATAAGCGTAGGAAGGAGATTTTGTCTGCTATTGAAAATGGGGATAAAAAAATACTTATCCAAGATCTATGGAAAGATAGGTTTGATGGAAAAATTAAATTATGGTTAGTAAAAGAATTGGTGAAACTGCGTAAGGAACACCGTGCGCTCGCATCAGATGGTAGTTACGTGCCCCTTAAGGTAACTGGTCGCTTTCGCAATAATATTTTAGCATTCGCGCGTAGATCGGGTGAGGAATGGATAGTTGTAGTTGTTCCCTTAAATCTCGCAGAAACCGGCGATATCTCAGAATTTGTTCTTGGTTCGTTTGATTGGTCTGATACGAAAATTCATCTGTTATCAAACCATTCCGTGGCCTGGAAGCATATCCTTACGGGATCACAGGGCGAAGGAATGGACATTGCTGTCAATACGATATTTTCGGATCTTCCAATGGCCATCATAAGTTATACGGATTGTCCACCTCAGCGGAGCTCGGGCATTTTGATGCATGTTAGTTCAATTCCATCTCCTTTCGGGATAGGAAATTTGGGCGCAGAAGCTAGACGATTTGTGAAGCAACTTTACCGAAGCGGTCAAAGCTGGTGGCAAGTTCTTCCATTGGGCCCTACGGATGCTACACAATTCCATTCCCCTTATAGCACGCTGAGTAGCAGGGCCGGAAATCCATTATTCATAGATCTACGGGAGATGATAAAATTAGGTCTGCTCCAAAAGGATGAAATAAAACACTTAAAAAGTAAGGTGTCGCCAACGATAAATTTTGCTGAAGTAGTTTTGGAAAAATACCAACTATTGGAACATGCCTATAATCGTTTGCCAGCTCATAAAGGATTTGAATTTTCCGATTTTATAGATCGCGAATCGAAATGGTTAAATGACTATGCACTTTTCAAGGTTTTAAAAAACAAAAATGGAAATAAACCGTGGTATGAGTGGCCAAAGCCTTATAAACATCGCGAAAGTGCTGCGCTGACCAATTTTGCAGATGAATTTCGAGATGAATTACAACAAGAAAAGTGGTTCCAATTTCTATTTTTCAAACAGTGGGATGACTTAAGAAAATATGCTCGGGATTATGGCATCAGAATTATTGGTGATATTCCATTTTACGTAGCCTACGATTCAGCAGATGTGTGGGTGAATCCACACTATTTTTCCTTACAACCAGACGGAGATATGAAATCTGTTGCAGGAGTACCTCCCGACTACTTTAATGCTGAAGGCCAATTATGGGGAATGCCAACTTTTAATTGGGAATCTCTTCAACATGATGGATACCAATGGTGGATCGATCGGCTAGCGCACAACTGTTCGCTGTTCGACATTTTGCGATTGGATCATTTTAGAGCATTTTCATCTTATTGGGAGGTTCCTAGTCAAGAGAACTCTGCAAAGAATGGAAAATGGGTGGCTGGGCCTGGTGAGGCTTTCTTTGAGCAAGTTAAGATCAATCTGGAAAATATGCCCTTTATCGTGGAGGATCTCGGTGACGTCGATGCCGCTGTATATGATCTTCGAGATCGATTTAAATTTCCCGGTATGGCGGTATTGCAATTTGCCTTTGGCGAGGATATGCCCCGATCACCTCACATACCACATCAGTATCGCCGAAATTCAGTTGCCTACACCGGTACACATGATAATAATACTACATTTTCTTGGTACAATCAGGACCTAAGTCTATCGAGCAAAATAAATATGAAAAACTATTTTGGGAAAATAGTGAATAGTGAGCATGTAAATGATGTCCTTATTCGCTCAATTTATGCCTCTGTAGCCGATAAGGTTATAGTGCCGATGCAAGACATTTTAAATCTTGATGGATCATGTCGTATGAATAGGCCAGCCAGTACTGTTGGTAACTGGCTATGGCGCATGCACAAGCGAGCATTTACACCCGAAATTCAAGAAAAAATACTTAATTACAATAGATTATATAATCGTTAAACACAAAGATGGAAACAAAAATTTATACCGGAAATCCTTACCCTTTAGGAGCAACCTACGATGGGGAAGGAGTGAACTTTGCACTCTGCTCCGAACACGCTGAGGCTGTTGAACTTTATCTCTATGATAATTCAGATGAGCGAGAAATCGCTAAATTTAAAATCACGGAGAAAACACATCAAGTGTGGCATATCTATGTTTCTGGAATAAAACCTGGACAACTTTACGGTTATCGAGTACATGGCCCTTATGACCCATCAAACGGACATCGCTTCAACCCACATAAATTATTGATCGATCCATATGCAAAAGCAATTTCGGGAACCGTTAAATGGAATGATGCTTTATTTGCGTACAAAATAGGAGAAGATGACTTAAGCATGGATACAACTGATAGTGCTCCGTTTATTCCTAAAGCTGTCGTTACAAACGACAAATTTGACTGGGGTAGCGATAAGAAACCCAATATTCCTATGCATAAGAGTGTGATTTATGAAACACACGTAAAAGGCTTTACAGCAATGCACCCCGATATTCCTCAAGAAATAAGGGGAACCTATGCCGCAATGGGTCACCCTGTTGCCATAAATTATCTGAAGGAATTAGGTGTTACAGCGGTAGAATTATTACCAATCCATCACTTTTTGACGGACCGTCATCTAAAGGATAAGGGGCTCAGCAACTATTGGGGTTACAACAGCATTGGGTTTTTTGCACCAGATGTGCGCTATTCCGCCTCAGGCTACCATGGAGAACAGGTTTCGGAATTTAAAGCGATGGTTAAAGCGCTGCATGAGGCAGGGATAGAAGTTATTTTAGATGTGGTGTACAATCATACCGGAGAAGGTAACGAAATGGGACCAACACTCTCTTTCAGAGGTATTGACAATGCCTCTTATTATCGATTAGCTGACGACCCTCGTTATTACATGGACTTCACCGGAACAGGCAATACACTAAATACCCGCCAACCAAATGTACTAAGGATGATTATGGATAGTCTCCGTTATTGGATTCAAGAAATGCATGTAGATGGATTTCGATTCGACCTGGCTTCAGCATTGGCGCGTGAACTGCACGAAGTCGACAAATTGAGCTCTTTTTTCGATGTGATCCATCAAGATCCAATCATCTCGCAGGTTAAACTGATTGCCGAACCATGGGATATCGGAGAAGGGGGATATCAAGTTGGCGAGTTCCCTCCCGGCTGGGCCGAATGGAATGGAAAGTATCGCGACTGTATCCGTGATTACTGGATTGGAGCAGATAGCATGATTGCCGAATTCGCAAACCGACTTACTGGTTCTTCTGATTTATACCATGGCGACAACCGGACCCCTTCGGCCAGTGTCAATTTCATTACCGCACACGATGGATTTACGCTTCACGATCTCGTATCCTATAATGAAAAGCACAATGAGGCAAATGGTGAGGACAATCAGGATGGAGAGAGTCATAACCGTTCTTGGAACTGTGGTTTCGAAGGACCGACAGATGATCCAGCGATTAATAGCTTAAGGGAGAAACAGAAACGAAATATGCTGACAACATTGTTTCTTTCTCAAGGGGTTCCCATGCTTGTGGCTGGCGACGAATTTGGCAGAACGCAGCAGGGAAACAATAATGCGTATTGCCAGGACAATGAGATTTCGTGGTTGGATTGGACTAAAATGGATGAAAAGCAATTGGATTTCACCAAAAAATTAATCCATCTTCGTAGCGAACATCCTGTATTTTGTCGCCGAAAATGGTTTCAAGGATTACCAATTCGCGGTACAGGTGTTGAGGATATTGTATGGTTTTTACCTGATGCATCCGAGATGGACGATCATCATTGGCAGGAAGATCATGCTCGTTCACTTGCTGTATATTTAAATGGTGAAGGTATTAGATCAGTTGATAACGACGGCAAGAGAATTGTGGATGCAAGTTTTTACCTCTTGTTTAATGCGTATTGGGAAGAGGTATCATATCAGCTTCCAAACGAAAATTATGGAACTGGGTGGATTAAGATCTTAGATACGAATAACGATACGATAGAGAATTTCGGAGAGTTTGCTGCGGGTGATACTGTCTTGGTTCCGTCACGTTCCATCCTGTTATTTCAATCCCAACAATAGACTGGATAGTGTATGAGCAAGACCGAAATTAAACATGTAGGCGTTCGTTTTGAAGGCGAATCATGTCAAATCTGCGTATGGGCACCAATAGCAAAAATTGTAATTTGTCGATTGCATGACAAAAACTTGGAAATACCCCTAAAACCACAGCAATATGGCTATTGGTATGCAGAGAGTACGTTAATAACTCCTGGAGATCGGTATAAGATCGATGTGGACGGAAACGAATTCCCAGATCCGGCTTCACTTTCCCAGCCTGAAGGAGTGCACGGACCATCAGCGGCAATGGATCTCCGATTTAATTGGACTGATCAAGACTATCAGCCTCCTAAAAATTCCGAGTTCGTGATCTACGAAGTTCACGTCGGAACATTCACTTCATCTCACGACTTTGATGGTGTCATAAAAAAAATTCCGCACTTAAAGGATTTGGGTATAACTGCGATAGAGATCATGCCTATCGCACAGTTTCCAGGAGTGAGGAACTGGGGGTACGATGGGGTTTTCCCGTTTGCAGTGCAGCATTCCTATGGAGGAGTCTCAGAATTTCAGCGGCTTGTGAATGCCTTCCATGCAGCTAATATAGCTGTGATTTTGGATGTGGTCTATAACCATATCGGACCTGAAGGAAATTATTTTTCGAATTACGGACCATATTTCACCGACAAATATCATACGCCATGGGGTGATGCTCTTAATTACGATGATCGTTTCTGTCATGGGCAGCGGGATTTTGTAGTCAATAACGTCCGTATGTGGTTTGAAGACTTTCATATTGACGCTCTTCGACTCGATGCGGTGCACGCGATTAAAGATTTTGGAGCAGTCCACATCCTCCAGGAAATCCGAAAAGAAACGGACCAAATTATCATCAAGTCAGGTAAAAATCGCTTTTTATTCGTTGAGTGTGATCTCAATGATAGGCGATTCTTAGATCCATTGACAAAAAATGGCTTTAATATGGATGCACAGTGGCTAGATGAGTTTCATCACGCCTTAAGAGTGTCGGTGGGCGAACCGAAAAAGGGATATTATGAGGAATTTAATGGATTGAATGATTTGGCAAAAGCCTATGAGAAAGCCTATGTTTTCGACGGCAATTACTCTTTCCACCGGGAAAAGTTCTTTGGAACAGACAGTTTTGGTCTCGAAGGGCCTCGCTTCATCGTTTTTTGCCAAAATCATGATCAGGTCGGTAATAGAATGCTAGGAGACCGTGCGGTGACGATTTATTCTACAGCAAAAGCGCGTCTCATGGCTTTTGCCGTGTTTATGTCTCCCTACCTTCCTTTACTATTTATGGGTGAAGAGTGGGGGACGGAAAAACCTTTTCCATATTTTATAAGTCATGGCGATCCTGAGCTTGTGCAACAAGTTAGGGAAGGTCGGAAGAAAGAGTTTGAAGATTTTCTTACAAATTCCAATGTCCCAGATCCACAGAGCGAAAGTACATTTAGAGAGGCTGTATTGGATTGGGAAGAGCTCAATAGCGAACCATATCGACAACGTTTATTTTATTACAAATCTTTAATAGCATTGCGAAAAACGCACCCGTTGCTAAAAGATATACAACGGAATGAGTTAACGGTCAAATGCATCGAAGATAGAAAAATCCTTCTGCTTCGGGTGCAAAAAAAGGAGCGGGCTATCGTAGTAATCATGAACTTCTCCGACATTATACAGCGCGTAAATTTACCCGAAGATCTCAAGTGGCGATTGATATTTGATACTCATGAAACGCAAGATGAGCTTATTGTTGATACTAACGAGCACGCAATTACAGCCTATTCCTTATCACCATGGTCTGGGTACGTTTTTAGTGCTCAATAGGTTATTTTAAAAATTACAGCACTTATCTTAGCGAACAAAGGGCATACAGAGATAATCACAAATTTCAAACAAAGTATTTATTACTGTTGTTTACTATCAAAGACGGCTTGTCCAGCCATGAAGAAAGTTTAAAAGCTAGGTCCTTTCCAACCTAGCTTTTTCTCGCTTTAGGGGTTCCCGTAATGTACATATAATTGCTAAAAAAGTTTTAACAGTAGTCTTGGACGAGAGGCAACCGCGGCAATAGATAAGTACATAGAAAGCCAATAAAGAAGTGAACCCTTTTCTATGATGACCTTAAAATCCACTTTTCCCCGATAAATTTTGCCGCTCAAATGATGTTAATGAGAAATGATCTTTCGAAAGATAGGATACCTAAAATGTCAAAAAAATATGATGTTATGTAATTTTTAAGACCAAACCGATCGATCCACGAAATAAAATTCAAAATATCTTAGTGAGCAGCAAACAACAGTGATAGCGAAAAGCTAGAATTTATATTATAAATAAAACAAACGATTAATGGGTTGGAAGAGTTCCTACAAGGAATATCGAATATTTTTTACTAGGATTAGCGTGAATAGTTAGTCTATGCTTTCACAAGTCTTAACTCAATTAAAAATGTGTAAACCCATAAATCGACTATAATGAAAAAAAAAGAATCGAAAACGGAAAAGGTTGAGGCAGTTGATAATCAGAAAGTCAGCGCACTAAGACCTCATACCGCAGATGCTACAGGTCAAGAGATGACAACGGATCAGGGAGTCAAGGTGAATGATGATCAAAATTCGTTACGTGCAGGTGATCGAGGTGCAACGCTCCTAGAGGATTTTATTCTACGGGAAAAGATCACCCATTTCGATCACGAACGCATTCCGGAGCGTGTTGTGCATGCTCGAGGGTCTGGTGCACATGGTGTTTTTAAATTATATAAGCCTTTGAGTGAGTTAACAAAAGCAGGCTTTTTGAACAAAACCGAAATAGAAACGCCAGTGTTCGTTCGTTTCTCAACAGTTGCTGGATCAAGGGGATCAACAGATTTGGCACGCGATGTACGTGGTTTTGCCGTCAAATTTTATACTGAAGAAGGTAATTTCGATTTGGTCGGTAATAATATGCCGGTATTCTTCATTCAGGATGCCATGAAATTCCCAGATCTTGTTCATGCGGTAAAACCCGAACCTGATAATGAAATTCCACAGGCTGCATCGGCCCACGATACATTTTGGGACTTTATTTCTCTGATGCCCGAGTCGGCACATATGATCATGTGGTTAATGAGTGATCGTGCCATACCTCGTAGCTATCGTATGATGGAGGGTTTTGGAGTGCATACTTTTCGATTTATCAATGCCCAAGGAGAATCAAATTTTGTTAAATTTCATTGGAAACCAATGCTTGGAGTTCATTCTGTTGCATGGGATGAAGCTCAAAATATTTCTGGAAAAGATCCCGATTTTCACCGGAGGGATCTTTGGGAAGCTATCGAAAGTGGTGCCTTTCCAGAATGGGAGCTTGGCGTACAAATCATCCCTGAAGCTGACGAATTTAAGTACGAATTTGACCTATTGGATTCGACGAAGCTTGTTCCTGAAGAACTTGTACCCGTATTGCCTATAGGTAAAATGACATTGAATCGAAACCCGGATAATTTCTTCGCTGAAACAGAGCAGGTTGCCTTCCATATCGGCAACATTGTCCCCGGAATCGATTTTACGAATGACCCGCTCTTACAGGGGCGTTTATTCTCCTATACAGATACCCAGTTGATTCGGCTAGGAGGCCCCAATTTTCACGAAATTCCGATTAATAGACCTATTAGCCCATCCCACAATAACCAACGTGATGGATTTATGCGTCAACGGATCGACCGCGGTAAGACAAGTTATGGACCAAATTCATTGGGGGATAATTATCCGCTGCAAGTTAAAGAAGAGGCAGGGGGATTTAAGAGCTATCAAGAACGTATTGATGCGAGAAAAGTTCGTGCAAGAAGTGATAGTTTCCGAGACCATTTTAGCCAGGCACGATTATTTTATAATAGTCAATCTGAGCCAGAGAGGAACCACATTATCGACGCGTTCAGTTTCGAATTAGGAAAAGTAAAATCAGTTCCGGTAAGACAGCGAATGATTGGAATATTATCTTTGGTTGATAAGAGCCTAGCAGGCGAAGTAGCCGCCGCTCTGGGGCTGGAGGTACAGGAAAAGCTCGAAACTCCAATCAATAAAAGTCTACCAGCAGATGCAAATCCTTCCGACTATGAGCCTATTGAAGTTAAAGTGAAATTAAAAAAATCGGCTGCGTTAAGTATGGAAAATACTGTTAAAGATACGATTGCAAGCCGAAAAATCGCGGTACTTGCTGCTGATGGTGTAGACGCAAGTTCGCTCAAAATTGTGACAGATGCTATCCAATCAGAAGGAGGCATCGTTCATATAATCTCACCAAAGTTAGGTCAAATTACAGGTTCAGATAATAAGCCGATTCAAGTTGAGGAAAGCTTCTTGACGGCAGCATCCGTACTGTATGATGGTATATACGTGCCGGGAGGAGAGGCCAGCGTGAACAAATTACAATCCAATCCTGATGCAATTCATTTTCTAAATGAGGGTTTTAAGCACTGTAAAGCTATCGCCGCGGATTCGGAGGCCCGTCCAGTATTGGATGCTACCTATTTTCTTAGTAATGCGCCGGAGTTTGACGGAGGCTCTCCCTTGGACGCGGGGTTAATCATTGAAGGTGACGCGAAGTCTTTAGCTGATAAATTTATTAAGGCAATTGGCAGACACCGGTTTTGGGAGCGTGAAAAAAAACGTAAGGTTCCAGCATAGTCTTAAAATAAATAGCCCGCATAAGCGGGCTATTTATTTTAAGACAGTGTCATTTTGTAAAAGGGCAACTGCGGCATCATTCCCTTGTTGGGCGGCTAAGTCAACTACAGATAGCCCACGCGTGTCAAGCAAACTTGTATTTGCACCGTGTTGCAGCAAAAGTTGAAGAACTTCATTTCGACCAAACATGGCTGCAAACATGATAGCTGTGCCGCCGTTGCCATGCTGCAAATTTAAATTTGCACCATAACTTATTAATAGTTTAGCAATATCGTAATAGCCTTTGAAAGCTACTCCCATAAGCGCTGTATTTCCACCATAGTCCTGAGCATTCACATCGGCACCAGCTTCCAATAATAATTTGGCTGCGGCGAGTTTATTATTGTAGCAGGCAATTATCAACGCCGTATAGCCCTTGCTATCACGAGTATTGACATCAGTCTGCTGAGAGATCAATTCACGTAGAACTTCGATATTGCCTAAGCGAGCGGCGTGTATCATAACTTCTGAATTTTGTATCATAGTGGATAAGTTTTTGTGTTAAGTTTATTGAAATCGATTGCTGCCTTGCAACGTTTTTTCGTAGTCTGAACAAAACTGTAGGACAAAATGTTTGCCGACAATTTAATTTTATTTAAATAAACTACCATCCTTGCTGACGAGCAGTTTTTTGTAAAAAAAGCCGAACAAGGAACTGTTCGGCTTTCAAAATTTTCAGCTCGCTACGGTCACACTAGGCGGCACCGCGAATAACGCGTAGCAGTACAACAATAATAGCAATAACCAATAATACGTGGATGATATTTCCTGTAGCATAGCCTCCAAAAAAGCTGATTGCCCAAATGATAACTAAAATAACAGCGATGATGTACAATAAATTTCCCATAATTTTTGATTTGTTTCACCAGTAGAACATCGTTCGCATACGTATGGTTTGTTTTGATAAATTATTTTAGATCGATTTAAATGTTCAGTTTATAATACGGTTTGCACACTAACCTGTCAGAACTAAATCGTTAAGATACAGTCTCAACGTATTTCTAACATTTTAATAGTATATAAATACCTTATTATCTATTTATAATATCGCTCATTTTTTGATTGTTATTCATATTATATGGAATATATCCGTTAAAGCTCGCTAATTAGGCTTGGGAGAGTTGGAAAACGTATTTCTACTCGGAGCAATGTGATTTCTCTTTCAAGATAAACAGGGATTAAATTGTAGCACTTTTCTTGTTACCCTAATCGTGTAAAACCATTTTAAACAATCAGTTGAACAAAGAAAGAGGATAAGTTATGAACAATTACAATTTAAACGTACTCATTAACGAAAAAAGAAGTTTGCTTAATCATTTTGCCGCCAAATTTACAGCTGATCCGGATGAAAAGGAAGATCTGATACAAGAGACATGGATTAGAGCATTGAAGTCAATAGATGAATTTGTACAACATCCAAAATTGATGAGCTGGTTATATGTCATTATGAAGCATACGTACATCAATAAGTATCGAAAAGCAAAACGAATTACTGAAATTCAAGATCAGTACGTCGTTTTAGAAAGTACAAATACAACTGAACATAATAAAGGAATAAATAAATTCATGGCTGAAGATATTGAAAAAGCGATGACGAGCTTAACTTCAGATAATTATGAAATTTTCCGCCTGTTTTTGGACGGTTATAAATATCACGAAATCGCATCCTATTTTGATATGCCAGAAGGTACTGTTAAAACTAGAATACACATGGTGCGTAAAAAACTCCAAAAACAGCTTAAAGTGTATAGGATGAACTAGCAGTCCCCAGTAGATTACATATCAGCGAGTCAATACCTGATTTGCTGATATGTATTACTGAAAAACTACATACTTTCTAGATCAACCAACACAATGCTCACAGATCCAATGGTCTTTGATACTATTGCTCTAATCTTTCTACCGATTAAACGGATGTAGAGTTTTTAAAAGGTCTAAATTCAAGTATAATAACCTCCCTTAATTCACAGTGTTACGGACGCCTTAATGGCCTTAACCGGTCGAAAGGTATGTTGAAAAGTGCTAACCAAATGATACCCTTTCCAGAATTAATATTAATCATTTTCCGTAGAAGCAAATGAAAATTTAACCGACTTTTGAGGATAAGCCTCCATGCTTTTGCGGCTTGTGTTTTTAATGATGGTTTTTAGGCTAACACGGTCACCCAATTTATAGTAAGTTTCTACGGTCTGATAATCCAGTAGGTAAGGGCCGCAAAAATAGTTTCCATTGTCATCTTTCTCTATAACTCCTTGATAAAGCCCTTCTTTAGTCTCTTTTGGCATATTTATTTGATTTGAATCACAAAGGTAGCAAGAGTATTTGAAGAATATCATAGGAAAAATAAAATTAGATTATATTAGGGGAAAAGAGTGTCATTTCCTTGATTGTTTCCACAGAAATCGTCTTCATCGAGTTCTAAATCCAAAGAAAGAAATGTAGTGCGGTTAGAGAGTGATTTCGTCTAAATGAGTCCATTAGAAACAGAAAATATAGCATTGTTTTTCTCGTTAGATTTCTATAAATTCACCACATAAAAATAAAAGAACGAATCAGAATAAACCAAAAATAATGAACGAGTTAGAAAGTTATTTCCGGAATAATGATGCAAAATTGATTAATAAATGGATGCATTATTTCGATATATACGACAGACATTTTAGTCGTTTTAAAGGCAAAGATATCGTCGTTTTAGAAGTGGGGGTTTTTCAGGGAGGAAGCCTTCAGATGTGGAAAAACTACTTTGGTGATCGCGCGAAAATATACGGTATTGACATCAACCCGCATTGTAAGGAGCTCGAAGAACAGAATGTGGAGATATTTATTGGCTCACAGTCTGACCGAAAATTCCTGCGTCAGGTAAAAGAATCTATTCCACCGATTGATATTTTAATCGATGATGGCGGCCATACCATGAAACAGCAGATTGTGACTTTTGAAGAACTTTTTGATCATGTAAAAGATACTGGAGTTTATCTGTGCGAAGATCTGCACACATCTTATCAAGTGTTTTATGGTGGGGGACATAAAAGGAATGGAACTTTTATTGAATATAGTAAGAATTTCATCGATTACATCAACGCCTACCATTCGGAGCAAAGTGGGTTGAAAGTAAATGGATTTACACGTTCGGTAAGCTCGCTCCACTATTACGACAGTATTTTAGTTGTGGAGAAGAACCGAAGAGATGATGCGCCAATACATATGAAAACAGGAAAGGCAACAGTAAAGGATTTCAATGCAGCACCCACAGGAATTGATGGGTTAAAATGGAAAGTTAAAAAGCCTGCCTTGACGATGATCAATAAGTTGCTGCGTTTTTTTCGTATAGGTGGCTTTATGTGGCGCTAGGAATGTAAAAGACAAAAAAAAGGCGGATCAATTGATATTGATCCGCCTTCAGGGTAAGTAATCGGGCTCGAACCGACGACCCCTAGAACCACAATCTAGTGCTCTAACCAACTGAGCTATACCTACCGTGATTTTGATGTCACAAAAGTAGTATTATACCAGATATTTTCCAAATGTTTTTTAAACTTTTTAATTAAACAATTGTCTATCAAAAGATAGAATTTTTATTTTTACCAAGTTGGCGAATTTTACATTACTATTTGGATAATATTTCGAGGTTAATTGGATAAATAGGCAACTTGGTCTTTAATTTGTACAGTATAATTTATGGGAAAATTTTTAAAATTTTTAATTGTCGTAGCCATTTTGGTAGTGGGCGGTTGGTTTATCTACAATAAATACAATAGCGGTCCGTTAGTGGAAAGTAAGCATCAGTTGTTAGTGGATCGTATTGAGGCTATGGGGAAATTAGAATTGGTGAAATATCGTTATAGTGATGTTGTAGAACATAAGAATGTCAATACATTTTTACCTGATGCAAGTGTATTATTAATTGTCAAAGCGGATGCAGTAGGGTGTGTAAATCTGACGAAACTTACTCCAGAAGATATTGAAGTGATTGGAGATTCAGTCGCTATCAGGTTACCGGCTCCTGAAATTTGCTATATTAAGATTGACCACGAAGCGTCCAAGGTATATGATACTAAAATGGCCTTTATGAGAGAAGCCGAACTTGTAGATGAAGGGTATAAAGCTGCAGAAAAGGCAGTTGCAGATGATGTTAAAAAATCAGATATTCTTCAGCAAACCAAAGCGAACGCCAATACGGTTTTTAAACCACTTCTGCAGGGCTTGGGATTCACGAAAATCAATTTGACTTTCAAATAACTTTAAATAGGAGAGCTAGAAGATTTTATAATGCTCTAGCTCTCGCTAATGAATTGACTACATGTTCTTCGAATAAAAGAGAATTGACGGTTATCCAAATTCTATTGGAATGACTGTAGCAAATTCTCGTACGCTATTATCGCGTCGTCGATGTGTCTGGCTGAGGGGTCGGTGGTATTTCTCCTCTAGATTGCGCAGAGGTGGTGTCACGATATTGTATCGTTGTAGTATCATTTGGGACAGAGTCCCGCATCAGCTCTTTTGATTTCTCATCATCGGTCTTCGCGCTGTTACATCCGTAGGCGGCAAAACAAACCAACCCAACGGCAATTAATTTTGTTAAATTTCTCATATGTACTTTATTATTTAATGGTAGTATGCAGTGGCATACGCTCAACTGGAGAACAATGTTCAAATTGAAAGTGTTTCGAATTTAATTTATCTATTGTTATAGGAAAGAGGGTTGCGCTTATTTATTGTTGAAAAAATAGAATTCTAAAGAACTTTATAAAGTTGAAGGCTGTTCCTTTATGCATACCTGAAACAAATTTGGTCCTGCATATGAAATTAATGTATCATACTATATTAATTATAAAAAATAAACGAAAAAGATATGGCAACAAAGAACGAAAATCGCGTAGTCGGAACAGAAATGGAGAAGAAGAAAAAAGTTAAATTAGGCGTGAATGGCGAAGTAATACGGGATGTAAATGATAAGGATCAAGGCGATGCAGAGGCTGGGGTAGACCCCCAGGTCGATCAACTTAACGATATGCCGAACGATCCTACAGATAGGCCTAAGGAAAGTAAGAAGTAAAAGAGACCCGCAATTCAGCGGGTCTCTTTTATCATCCACGCTATTCATTTATATTAACGCTATTTTTTTTCATGTTTATTAACAGCATTCGTACCACCTGAACTTTTTGTCGTATTCATGATATATGTGTTTATTTTTACTTATACATTGAACATGTTGCAGCATATAATGGTTGACTGTTTAAGTACCTATGGAATCGTTCTATTACGCTTTATTCTTTCTATCCTTAGCGAATTCTTTAATAATCGATTTATTGAAGACCGGCAGATCATCTGGTGTGCGACTCGTGATGAGTTTATCATCGACTACCACCTCGCTGTCCTCCCATAAGGCGCCTGCATTAATAAGGTCCATTTGAATAGCTGCAACAGAGGTAAGCTTTTTATCACGTACCAAATCTGCATTAATCAACAATTGAGGACCGTGGCAAATTGCTGCAATCGGTTTGTCCCGTTCCCAAAACGCGTTGATCAATGCAATAGCAGTTTTATTCGTCCTCAATTTATCAGGACTTATTACTCCTCCTGGAAGAAGTAAAGCATCGTATCGATCCTCCTCTGCTTCTTGGAGAGCAACATCGACTGGATAATCATTTGACCATTCATCTCCACTTTTTGCTCTAACTTTTCCATCAGCAGGCGATATGATATCCGTCTTTGCGCCCGCATTTTCCAGTGCTTCTTTAGGGCTTGTTAATTCAACTTCTTCAAAACCATCCGCAACCAATATAGCGATCCGTTTATTCTTTAAATTTTCCATGTAATTAAATTTTAATGATATCCTTTATTTACTGTTATATAACCGATTCAAATCATCTAAAGTTTGAAATAAGATAATTTAACGTGAACAATTAGGCTATTAGCTTCCTAAATTACGTCATCAAATCTGAACCATCAATCTGAAAGTAACCAATGAATGATGTATCCCATTAGATATCGATAAGAGCATAAGCCCTATCGTTTCCGTGATGCGCTCTCAGTACAGGCACTGCTACGTTGTAAATCGGTATTCCAGTGGGCGATAGGGCTTCGAATTTTCCAGCATGTGCATGGCCGTGGAAGGCGGCGCTAACTTTACGACGTTGTAGTGGCTCCATTAAATGTGTAGAGCCTAAAAACGGATAGATTTGTTCGGGTTCTCCTGAAACAGTCTCTGCGATAGGTGCATAATGGAGCAAAGCGACTTTTTTTATAGTCGCATGTTCTTGCTCAAGCCGTGCCAACGCGCGGTCCAGCAGCAAAGACTCATTGACAGCTTCCTGAACAAAACTTTTCATGGCGTCTTCCCCAAACATTGAGAGCATGTAGCGGTCAAATCCACCACCAAAACCTTTCACTCCTGCAAATCCAATGTTTTCGACTACAGTGGCTTCTCCATCAAGAACAATAATTTTATTGTCAATCAAAATCTGGCGAATCTGCTTATGTCGTCCTTTTTCATAATCGTGGTTCCCTAATACCGCAAGCACCGGAATTTTTACGGACTGCAGTTCCGAGATAAGTAACTCAGCTTCTTCCTCATCGCCAGTGTCGGTTAAATCACCACATAATAGTAGCACTTTGGCTTTCTCTGAAATTTCTTCAAAAGCTATTTTCCATTTTCCCTGCTGACTCACATTCATATGTATATCGCCCAAGGCGGCTATCGTTGTTTTGTTCATATCAAACAGTTTTTATAGTATAAGATTTATAGTCCCAGTGTTTAATGTCGATCTCGTATTGTGTCTGATCAATTAGCGGTCCCAAGCATACTTTTTCAAGGCATGGAGGTAGGTTATACTGATCCGATGCGCGTAGGAGAAGCTCGTCAAATAGTCCTTTTGGGATAATGTCGCGATAATCATGTGGATACGTAAATTGAAAAATCAGTATCTGTGCAAGCAACAGATGCCAGTGCTGATCCATGCGCACCAATAAATGATCCCAATCAAGTTTGTTTCCGTATTTTAAAAAAATGTGATTAATATCAGCACTATCGTGTCGCTCTCTATTCTGTACATACAGCTTACACCAGACCAACTCTTCTGCTGGTATATAGCGCACTTTGGTGTCAAAAAGAATTCCTTCTGGACCTCGATCAAACCAATCCTGCTGTACTGTACAATAGTGATTGACACTATCAAAAATGATGTCGATAAAATAAGGGTCTTTGTAGATCTTAGCCAGCCACCTAACATCGGTCAATTCCGTTTGATAGCCGTTTGCCGCAAAATGCTTAAGAATTTTAGGGTATTCACTGCTTTTGCAGAATATATCGAGATCTTTTGTAGGCCTTATTATTCCCGTATAGTGGAACATTGCTAATGCTCCGCCTACCATGAATTGGCTATCACTCTGCTGTAAAAGTTGAAGGGTGTCCTGGAAGAAGTTAAGGCAATCTTCAGGTAAATTATCTAAATGAATCATGTAATCTGCTTTTTTTTATAAACAGCCAACTAAATCGAGTGGTTTGGCGACCAGTGTTTAAAGCGTATAAGGCACATCAGTAATAAGTAGAAGTACTCAATTTGAAAATCGCGACCGCTGAGATGCCGGCTGCATATGTTCTAGTTAAAGAGTATGTACACGAGATATTATTCGCGTGGATGATAACCACAACTTAATGGAACAGTAAAAGGTTAAACTATTAAATAGAAGATAATGGTAAAATACATGTATTTAGCAATTGTAATTGCAGCTGTGTCAACCGCATGCGGTGACGCTAACAAGCATAGCGAAGTAGAATATAAAACAGACACAATAACCCAACAAAGTGGCCTTCCATTGGACAACATCCATCGAAGCCGATCGCAGGATAGGACCAAGGAAAATGAGCAAAGTAAGGAACAGGGAGTTCCGTTGGATAACTTACACAGAGACAAGCCCTCGGACTAGAATTATCTCGACAATAATTTATACGGCGGCTCTGGGAACAAACCCAATTAAACCCATAATAAAAAAGAAATAAGGAGTATGCTAACTATTAAGGGTGTAATAAATCGCACCGTACTTAAGTTAAGTTTGTTGATTCAACTTAGCTTATTCATTTCTACATTGTACGCGCAAAAAGTTGATTCCGCTTTAAGGGCTAAGGATTCGATCGCTTTAATCGATTCATTACCTGAAAACCCAGTCGCCTCAGCCAGAAATTTGCTCGAAAAATGGCGTATGGAGGTAGACCATTCTTATGCCGAGTTTGACAGCGTGAAACGGAGAGTGGCCTGGCAAAGAACAAACAACGAGTTGGTTGTGCCAAATCAAGTACAACGGTACATCCAAGAGGTTAAACCCCCTTTGCTTTCTTTACAGAAGAAAGTGGATATGCTGAAAAAGCAGACAGTTCCTCAGGATTCTACTGGAATTTCCTGGCGCGCAATTCAAGATAGTGCGGCTACTTTAGGGCGGAATATTGAATCACTTCTATTAGACATGAAGGATCTTAGCGACAAAGCCCAGCAGCAAGAGAAGGTGGTCCAGGCAGCTTCAGGTATTACCACTTGGCTTCATTGGAAACATATTATACAAAAGAATCTTGAGCAAGATGGCTTCTCGCAAAGTTATTATGACACTGGATGGGACGGCCGCGTTCTACTTATCATATTCAGTTTTGCCTATTTTTATTGGTTATATCAGATGCGGAGAAGCGCAGTGGGGGCGGATGAAGCCTTACCTTTACATCGCAATCAGCCATGGTGGATTCCAATTCTGAAATATGCAATATTCTTTCTCATTCTACTACCCTTGACCTCGCTTAGAATTCCAGTGTTTGTGCTGGAAATGACCTATCTACTTGTGTTTGCATTTTTATACTTACTGATACGTGCCGCGTTGTCGGATATACAAGTTAAAGTCATGCAGTCCATTTTCTTTTACTATACTGCGGTTTTGGTCAGCAATTTAATTTTAGACGTAGATTGGATTTCACGGACCATAGTTGTCTTTGTCAACCTTTTGGGACTCCGTTTACTCTGGGGGCTGCGATGGAATAGCGACGGAAAAGCACCATTCAATCACTTAGGATCAACAGCACGATGGTTATTACTATTTTTTTGTATCGTAGCGATTATATGTAATATTTTGGGTTTCCTAAATTTAGCACGCACATTCAATATCGCAGGTGCTGTAGGATTGTTGCAAACATTATCGATGCGCGCATTTCGTGATATGCTCGCTCATGATGTGGTTAATTCTTATGAAAATTCAAGGAATGACCAATTTATAAATCGTTTTGATAAGCATAAAATGATTGCAGCATTGCACCGAATAACTGGATTTTTTTCTTTTATATTGGCCATTATCATCTGGGCAAACACTTTGCATATTACGAGTGAGCTACGCCGGTTAGGTGACCGACTATTGAATAGCACGCACACCATCGGCAGTGTGACCTATACATATGGTGATGTTCTCTTAGCCTTTGTAGTAATATGGACCGCAAACTGGATTCAAAAGAACTTAAAAGATCTTCTTGATCGGCCGACCTCAAAAGTAAATCAGCGTCCTAATGCATTGTTGCCGCTCGTGCGTGTCGTAATTTTTATTATTGGGTTTCTTATCGGAATACGTATCCTAGGCTTGGGTGTTGACAAACTCACTGTGATTATAGGTGCATTGAGTGTTGGTATAGGTCTAGGCTTGCAAAATATAATCAACAATTTCGTCTCGGGCGTTATCTTAGTATTTGAGCGGCCATTTAAGGTTGGAGATTATGTCGAACTTGCAGACAAAAAAGGACAAGTTATGCAAGTCGGAATCCGATCCAGTACCTTGCTGACCGATCAGGGTGCGCAAGTAATTATACCAAATGGTGATCTGCTCTCAGGTCGATTAGTCAATTGGACATTTGACGATTCTGATATCCGATTGAACCTCCAGCTAACGATCATCACAGCCCGAAATATCGAAGATTGGAAAAAATGGTTGCGGGATACCATTTCTTCTTTTGATGAGATTGATCTCAGTCTCGATGTAAAAATTTTAACGAAAGACATTACGGCAGACGCCTATGTTATATCCGTTCAAGTAGGTTTGAAGAATGTGAAAAAAATCGAGCGCTTTAGAAGCAGTTTTCTAGAGAAAGTTAGAGCCGAAGCCATCCGCTGTGATTCAAAGGTGACTTCGGCCTAATGGAGGCTACTTACTTTCAGACCGGTAATAAATCCAGCCCCGCAAATTTTCCAGTTCGTCGCTATTTTTGAGATCAATCAAATTATTGATGCCTAATTTAGCAGATAATGTTCCAAATTCATCAATTTCGTGAACCGGATAAAATAGAACATTTTCATTGGGCATGTCTACATTACCCTGCAGCCATTTATAGCCCGCAGCTTGCAGGTTGTCGATAAATGTATCAGTGACTGCCTCCAAATAGTGCATCATTTTATTAATCCAAATAAGTTCATCATTAGTTCGCGCTGGATAATGCTCTGCTACATAATCTTGTATTAGTTGCTCGCCCTCTACGTCCCAACCGTCACGAATCATCGCCAACCCCATCGCTCTTACTTCCTCTTGATAAAAATCTTGGCCGTAAACCATCATGATATCCCCAGCTATTGGGCTCTCTTCAATTTTGGCACGTAAGGCCATCTGTCTATTAAGCAGTTCGTGTACGTAGTCAAATGTGTGTTCCATAATATACCGATACTTGATTTTTATTTGTTTACTAAGTGAACATAGGTTGAGAACTTAGGGTTTGTTTTAGAAGAGAATAAAAAATGATAATCCTTACATCTTGATCGATCGAGTATTTATCAGAGCGTGTTTGTATTTACTCAACATTTTTTTACTAAAACATTTTTGGTCTGAAAGCTGTTTCTTTCAATATCAGTCACTCAACTAAACTAAAACGAAAATACATAAAGCTATGAAACAGTTGCTTTTGGTGGATGATCATACATTGGTGCGATCTGGTTTCCAACTAATATTAGAGGCACAACAGGACATCACTGTAATAGCGGGGGTCGAAAATGGCGAAAAAGCCCTGGAATATCTAAACAGTTCATCGAAGCCAGATATCATTTTAACAGATATTCACATGGAGCAGATAGATGGCATTCAGCTCATTCAAGAAGTAAAAAAGAAATATGTGGATATAAAAATCATCGTTTTATCGATGGAGGATAATATCCACGTTGTCCAGGAAATTTTTAACCTCGGCGCCGATGGCTATTTGTTAAAAGATTCTAATGTGGAGGAAATCCTTTTTGGAATCCAGCAGGTTATCCGAGGTGAACAATACATTAGTGCATCACTGAGTATTGATATTATTAGAAATTTATCGAAATATACCCATATGGATGTAGACCGAACAGCAATAATGGCCAGGTATGATATTTCTGAACGGGAGCTATCCGTACTGGAATTGATTGCTCAAGGGCATACCAATGCTGAAATAGCGGATCAGATCTATTTAAGCAAAAGGACGGTCGAAGGGCATAGGCAACAATTAATCGAGAAAACAGGATCTAAGAATACTGCAGGACTTGTACGCTTTGGTTTTCAGAAGAAATTATTGAGCTAACAGTAAAGTACTGGCATTCTTTTAAAAATGTTTGGCCGGCAGATCTATATGCTTCAATCATTTAAATTATCCTGCTTATCTCTTTTTCTAGCGAGGATTGATTTTATAATAGTTGTAATTATTTTGCATTTGAAATGCATTTTATCTAAGTTTGGCGCGCAGTTATAGACTATATGTAAACAATAATCAGTCATGAGCCAAAAATTTGTATATAATACGCGTTATCCTTCTGTTGAAGATTTAAAGAATAAAGCGAGGAAAAGAATTCCCCGATTTGCATTTGATTATTTGACCGGAGGAGCAAACGAAGAGTTGAATCTCGCCAGAAATGAAAACGATTTTGACAACATTTTGTTAAAGCCTCAATATCTTTCAGCGAGCGATGAAATAGATCTTTCTGTCGAATTATTTGGTCGCCGTTATAGCGCGCCATTTGGTGTTTCACCCATTGGACTTCAAGGATTGATGTGGCCAAATGCACCGGAAATTCTTGCGAAAGCGGCAGCGGAAAATGATATTCCCTATATTTTGAGCACCGTATCGACAAGTAGTATTGAGCGTATTGCCGAGGTGTCGGATGGGAAAGCATGGTTTCAGCTCTATCACCCTACCGAGAATAAATTGCGAGATGACATTATCAGGCGTTTACAGGTTGTCGAATGTCCAGTATTGGTGGTATTGGTCGACGTGCCGGCGTTCGGACTTCGGTATCGCGAAATAAAAAGTGGATTGTCCATGCCACCTAAAATGAGCGTTTCGAATATTTTGCAAACATTTGCATGTCCAACTTGGGGTATTGAGACCTTAAGACATGGTATTCCTTCTTTCGCTACTTTAAAACCTTATATGGAAAAAGGTCTTGACTTAGCCCAACTCGGACAGTTTATGAATAAGACATTTACGGGTAAAGTTGATGTTGAAAAGATTAAAGCAATAAGGGACCTATGGAAAGGCCCATTGGTGCTGAAGGGAATTGCAACAGATGAAGATATGCAGGCTTCCATCGCATTGGGGGTGGATGGTGTGATTGTTTCAAACCATGGGGGACGACAGCTAGACGCAAGTGAGTCTTCGATCAATTCATTAATTCGTTTGGCTAGTAATCCCGAATATAAAAAGAATATAAAAATAATGTTGGACGGTGGGATTCGCTCGGGTGTTGATTTGGCGCGTGCTCATGCTGTAGGATCAGAATTCAATTTTATAGGTAGGCCTTTTATGTACGGTGTAGGCGCATTAGGTGCAGCAGGCGGCAAACATACGATCAATATGTTCAAGACACATTTGTATCAGGTTATGAAACAGTTGAGTCTTTCGAAGATAGCAGATTTTCCACAGCGTCTACAGGCTATTCTCTAACTATTCTGTTCGGTAAGATCATCAATCTAACCTTGTAATAGGCTTATGCCGAATGTTTACAATTTTGCTTGTAGCTTTTTTTTTTTGTGTCATCTCACAGCGCAAAAACCAAAGATCAACGCTATACCAAATTTGGTGTTTTGACAGTGCTTGTTCAGTGCTTGTTCAGAGATCATTCAGTGCTTGTTCAGTGACAACTGAATGAGCGCTGAATGATCACTGTGAAATAATTGACGTAAAATTGTTGTTTGGTATAATTTGGTATTACTATGATTTAGTTTTCATTGCTTGCCAAACAAAGAAATTATGGGGATTATCAAAAATGGCATCCGTTCGGACGGTTTGCCAAAAGGCATAAAGCTAAAAGAGGTTTGATCGATAGCAAAAGTTAATGTGGAGCAAGAGGATTTTTCAGTCAATGAAGAGAATTTTGATTTAATTTCTTAAGTTTGCATATCCATGAGGTTAATTGTTTTCATATTGATAGCATATATTCTGGGACTTTCCTTTGTCCCGTGCAGCGATTCGAACAATCACTGCGAAGAGACTGCTATGGAAGCGAAGCTAAATCAAACACACAACCATGGTGATGATGCATCTGATGCGTGTTCAATTTTCTGTTATTGTAATTGTTGTAGCGGAAATATAACAGCTTATACGTATCAATTTCCGGAAATTGCGGGTGTTCCGGTTGCTATTTATTTTGACAATCGTATACCCGTCCTCAATACCGCAATTCTTTCCAGCTATTTTGGAAGCATCTGGCAGCCGCCAAAGATTAATGCTTAAGTTTTTGTAAAAATTCTACAAACAAATCTGATAGAGCATCCTATGCTGTTCATTATTCAGCTTTGTGCTCGGAATACGCCTGTTGCATTTTATTGCGACAAGCAATGAAGATATTCTAATGAGCTATTCCTTAAGCATTAATCACGTATATTGTGTTAGATCATATTATAAAATTTAGCATCAAGAACAAGATTGTTATCGGTTTGATGACCTTGTTGCTTATCATTTGGGGGGCATGGAGTGCGACGAAACTGCCCATAGATGCCGTTCCCGATATTACCAATAATCAAGTCCAGATCTTTACATCTTGTCCAACGCTTGCCGGACAGGAAGTGGAGCAATTGGTTACTTTTCCAATTGAACAAAGTATCGCGACTGTACCCAAAATTGAAGAGATCAGGAGTATCTCACGCTTCGGCCTTTCTGTCATTACCGTTGTTTTTGACGATGATGTAGATATTTATTTTGCCCGTCAGCTGATTGGTGAGCGTTTAAATGAAGCTGTGGATCAGATTCCACAAGGTATTGGTAAACCGGAGCTGGCTCCAGTAAGTACGGGACTGGGAGAAGTATATCAATACATTATCCATCCCAAAAAGGGTAGCGAAAAGAAATACAATGCAAAAGATTTGCGCACCATGCAAGATTGGATTGTTGCCCGTCAGCTCTATGGAACACCTGGGATTGCCGAGGTCAACAGTTTCGGTGGTGAGCTCAAACAATATGAAGTAGCTGTTGATCCGAATAGACTTAAGGCAATGAATATCACCATTCCGGAGCTATTTACTGCCTTGGAGAAAAACAATCAAAATACAGGTGGTGCCTATATTGATAAAAAACCGAATGCCTATTTTATCCGGGGAATTGGTCTGGCGACGTCCTTGGAAGATGTCAGAAATATTGCTATCCGCAAATCAGGATCTATACCGATTTATGTAAAAGACGTTGCCGATGTGCGTTTTGGTCATGCAGTGCGCTATGGAGCCCTGACCTACAATGGTGAGGTCGATGCGGTAGGGGGTGTTGTCATGATGTTGAAGGGTGAAAACAGCAATGAGGTGGTCAATCGGGTGAAAGAGAAATTACCTACTATTCAGCAATCTTTACCGGATGATGTCGTCATAGAACCCTATTTGGACCGAACAGATCTCGTTGGGCGTGCGATCAGTACCGTTGAAAAAAATCTGATCGAGGGTGCCCTGATCGTCATTTTTGTCTTGGTACTCTTTCTAGGCAATTTGCGGGCAGGTCTTATTGTAGCATCAGCAATCCCTCTGGCTTTACTGTTTGCACTTGGACTGATGAACGTCTTCGGCGTAAGCGCCAATTTAATGAGTTTGGGCGCGATAGATTTTGGTTTGATTGTGGATGGAGCCGTCATTGTGGTGGAAGCTACGTTACACCATTTAGGCTTACGAAAATCAACCGAGAAATTGACCCAGGCCGAAATGGACCATGAGGTATTTGAGTCTGCTTCAAAGATCCGTACCAGTGCAGCCTTTGGTGAGATTATTATTCTCATTGTCTATATTCCAATTTTAACATTGGTGGGGGTTGAAGGGAAGATGTTTCGTCCAATGGCACAAACGGTTGGGTTTGCTATTTTTGGCGCATTGATTCTCTCGCTAACCTATATTCCTATGATGTGCGCTTTGTTCCTGCCGAAAAAACAGAACGACAATCAAACCTTGAGCGACCGCATGATTGTGGGATTACAGCTTATTTATGCCCCTTTATTACAGAAAGCCATTCGGTTTAAATACCTGATCGTGAGTTTAACTGTTGCCATTTTTGCTTTATCGGTCTTCTTTTTTAAGCATATGGGTGGCGAGTTTATTCCACAATTGCAGGAAGGTGATTATGCATTCCATTGCATACTTCCGCAGGGAAGTTCGCTTTCGCAGAGTATTGAAACTTCCATGCAGGCTTCCCGGATTATCAAAGAGTTTGCTGAAGTGAAGATGGTTGTTGGCAAGACAGGAGCCGCTGAGGTGCCAACGGATCCTATGCCACCGGAAGCAACAGATGTTATGGTGGTATTGAAGCCCCAAAAAGAGTGGAAGTCGGGCCGTTCTTATGAAGAACTGGGGCGTGCTATTCTGGAGAAGCTAGAAGTAATTCCGGGTGTTTTCTTCGAAAAAAATCAACCGATTCAAATGCGCTTTAACGAGTTAATGACGGGTATCCGTCAGGATGTTGCTGTAAAGATCTTCGGTGAAAACATCGATTCACTGGCCGCTTACGCCAATGTGGTTGCCGCTCAGATTCAATCTGTTCAAGGGGCAACTTCTCCACAGGTGGAGCGTGTATCCGGTCTCCCGCAAATCAATATCGTTTATGACCGCACCCGTATCGCAAATTATGGATTGACAATTCAGGACGTCAATGATGTGGTGAGTACTGCCTTTGCCGGTCGGAGTACGGGACAGATCTATGAAAATGAACGTCGCTTTGATCTGGTCGTCAGGTTAGATACAACGCACCGAAACAGCATTGATGATGTGCGTAATCTGATGATTCCTACAGATACGGGTACGCAGATCCCGCTTTCTCAGGTTGCTGCCATTGATTACAAATTGGGGCCGGCACAGATCAGCCGCGAAGCGGGTAAAAGAAGAATTGTGATCGGTTTTAATGTGGCCGGGCGTGATGTTCAAACCGTCGTAAAAGAAATCGAACGACAATTGACTGCAAATGTAAAGCTTCCCGCGGGCTATTATTTCACCTATGGGGGGCAGTTTGAGAATTTACAGAAGGCGAGCTCACGCTTGTTGATTGCTGTGCCAGTTTCCTTATTGCTTATTTTTATGCTGTTGTATTTCACGTTTCATTCCTTTAAGCAGGCCACACTCATCTTTACCGCAATACCAATGAGTGCTATCGGAGGTATCTTTGCTTTAATGTTGCGTGGCATGCCTTTCAGTATTAGTGCCGGTATCGGTTTTATTGCCTTATTTGGGGTGGCCGTACTCAACGGTATTGTTTTAATTGGAACCTTTAATCAATTGAAAAAGGAGGGGGTAGATGATATTTTTCAGCGTGTTAAAGAAGGCACTTTGACGCGTTTACGTCCTGTTCTCATGACAGCGACGGTAGCCTCACTGGGCTTTTTACCGATGGCTATCAGTACAAGTGCCGGCGCTGAAGTTCAGAAGCCTCTGGCCACCGTTGTGATTGGCGGATTAATAACGGCAACTTTCCTGACCTTGTTTGTGCTGCCGTTATTGTATATAATTTTTAATTCTAAATGGAATATGAAACGAAGTAGTGGTGCTAAGACCTTTTTTACAATATTTATTTTCTTATTTATGATGTTGGGCTTTCAGGTGTTTGCCCAGGAGCGCATTTCTGTTACAGAAGCTGTGGAATTTGCGCTGAAGAGCAATCGTCAGTTTCAGATCAATCAGGCTGAGATCGCAGGAGCAGGTTTTAATGTCAAAACGGCAACCGAAATTCCCAAGACAGGGATCTTTGCAGAAAATGAAGACTATCGTCCATCAGATAAGACCGGGCTGCTGAAAATCGGTGTAACGCAAAGTATGGCCTGGCCCGGACTCTATGCGGCGCGTAAAGATTATTTTAAACAGCAACTAAAATATGCGAATCTAAATACGGATGTATTGAAATCTGCGATTACCAAAGATGTAAGGGCAGCCTATTTTCAGCTCTGGTATCTCCAGGATCGCCAAAAGTTGTATATGGAGTTGGATAGTATCTACAGCGGCATGTTTAAAGCAACAGAATTACGTTTTAAGACTGGTGATGTCGCTGCGCTGGATAAGATCGCTGCAGAAGCAAAATTGAAAGAGCTGCAGGCTCAGTTGGTTCAAAACAAAAAGGATATTGTTATTCAGCAGCAGCAATTGATGATGTTGTTAGACCGTAATGAGTGGATGCTTCCTTTGGATCAGCCCTTGGAGAAGATTATCGTGAACGCCAGTCCATCTGAGGAAACAGTACATCCTTTACTTGTTTTACAGCAGCAAAATGTAAATATCGCATCATCAAATATCAGTGTTCAGAAAAATACAAATAAGCCGGAGTTCTCGGGTCGATTTTTCTCCCAACGTGTTTGGGGAGCCAAGGATCCGTTATCGGGATTCTCGGTCTCCGCATCTTTTCCGGTCTTTAGCCTAGGCGCTTATAAAAGTAAAGTAAAGGCTGCCAACGCTGAAATGGAAGTTCAACAGCGTAAGTTAGAATATGAGACGCAGGTATTTCAGACAAATAAAGGGAATGCACTTGCTGAAATTGACAAGAACAGTGCATTACTGCAATTTTACGAGTCTTCGGGTCTAAAACAAGCCGATGCAATCATTAAAGCGGCTAGTTTGGGTTATAGAACAGGGGAGATCAATTTTGCTGAATTAAGTCAATTTTTAAGTCAGGCTATAGGGATTCGCCAGAATTATTTAGAAGTCCTTAATCAGTATAATCAATCAGCAATTCAATATAATTACTTCAATAACAAATAAGCCAACAATGAAAGTTTTCATAAAGATATTTATCGTATGTGTAGCCGTTACTGTTTTTTACGGTTGCAGTTCTAAAGAATCGAAGCATAAAGTTCAACCAGAAGGAAAGGAAGCGCCTAAATCCGAAGAAGGGCATGAGGAAGGGCCGGTTACCATAGCGGCACTGAGTGCGGCGCAAATCAAAGCCGTGGGTATCGTTTTTGGCGGTATTGAAGAGAAGGAACTAACGGCTACCCTTAAGGCTAATGGAATTTTGAGTGTACCCAATAACAATAAAGCCAATGCAACAGCGCTTTATGGTGGTGTGGTGAAGACATTGAATGTACAATTGGGAGACAATGTACGTAAGGGGCAGGTGATCGCTACGATTACCAACCCGCAGTTTGTACAGCTGCAGGAGGAATATGTATCCCTTGCAAGTAAGATTACCTTAGCTGAACAAGAAATGGCAAGGCAACAGGAACTTAATGAAGGTAATGCGGGCGCACGGAAAAATCTGCAGGCAGCAACAGCAGAATTCAACAGCTTACGGGCTAGGAAGGCTTCTTTGCAACAACAGATCCAATTGATGGGCATTAACCCCAATAGCGTGAATCTGTCCAATATGCGCACTTCATTGGCCGTGACAAGCCCTATCAATGGAACAGTGAGTAATGTTTTTGCGAAAATTGGGAGTTATGTAGATGTCTCTTCGCCGGTAATTGAGATTGTTGACAATAGTCTGCTGCACTTGGATCTGCAGGTGTTTGAGAAGGATCTACCCTTAGTTAAAGTGGGGCAGTTAATACACTTCCAACTGACAAACAATCCAGACAAAACGTATACCGCGAAAGTATTTACTATTGGTTCTTCCTTTGAAAATGACAGCAAGACCATCGCTGTGCACAGTACCGTTGTGGGCAGCAAAGTGGGCTTGATTGATGGAATGAACATTACGGGGATGATCGGTATCAATAATGTGCGGACCCCGGCTGTTCCGAATGACGCCATTGTGGAGGCCGACGGCAGGTACTATATTTTTGTAGAAACAGAAAAGAAACCTGAGGAGCATGATGAAGGGCACGACGATCACGGGCATGCGCACGATGAGGGCGAAGCAGAACATGCGCATAGCAACGAGAAAGAAGCCGGCAATCATGGAGAAGGACAGGCCAAGAACATTAATTTTGAAAAAATTGAGATTCAAAAAGGTGTGTCTGCTTTGGGGTATACGGCGATTACCCCGGTTAGCGAAATTCCTGCCGGAACTAAAATTGTTGTAAAGGGCGCCTTTTTTATCAATGCTAAAATGAGCAATACAGGTGGGCACGAACATTAATTATCAGCATTTGTTCACATAATGAAATCAAATAATGTCATATATATGAACTGAAAGCTAAGGAAGGCAGCTATGCTATATGCTAGTTTCGCAGGATCGCGCAACATAACGAAAATCCATTGACGGATATTTAAAGATGATTTATATGTTGTTTCCGCTTCTTCTTAAAAGCGCTATATACAATTATTACACTTATTGACATCAGAACAAATGCTAAGAAAAATGGTGCGCCGGAGAATTTGAATGGTGCGTTGTCATGAGTAAAGTAATAGAAAAGATTGGTCATCATCGGAGGACCAATGATTGACGTTGCACTCATCAGGCTGGTCAATGCGCCTTGAAGTTCCCCTTGCTCGTTTGAAGGAACATTTTTGGTTATCACCGATTGTAAGGCTGGGCCACAAATACCGCCTAGGCAGTAGGGGATTAGGAATGCGAACATCATCCATCCTTGGCTCGCAAATGAGAATAGCAATAAGCCAATGGCATAAAGGGTCAGACCATAAAAAATGCTTTTCTGTTCGCCAAGTTTGGGTGTTGTCCATCGAATCAAAACACCTTGTACCAAACCAATCAACAAACCAATGACACCCAACGAAATACCGACCATTCTTTCGGTCCAATTGAATTTATACATGGTGAAAAAGCTCCAATTGCTCTGAACAGCATGTCCTGCAATATATATTAAAATTAAGGCAACGATTAAACCAGATATTTCCGGGTGTTTTCCGAGAAATTTAAAAGATCCAACAGGATTGGCACGTTTCCAGTCAAAGGCTCTGCGTCTATTTTTTTCTAAGCTCTCAGGCAGAATAAAATAGCCATAAAGGAAGTTTAGCATGCACAACCCAGCGGCGGCATAAAATGGAACTCTAGCGCCATAGTGGCCGAGTAAACCTCCGATAACAGGACCAATGATGAAGCCCAAACCAAATGCAGCACCTATCAAGCCGAAGTTCTTCGCCCGATCTTCATCGGTTGATATATCTGCAATATAGGCACTTGCTGTTGTAACGCTGGCTCCAGTCAATCCGGCAATAACTCTTCCCAAGAAAAGCCATCCTATAGTTGGAGCAAGGGCAAGAAAGATATAGTCTACCGCGAATCCAAAAAGGGAAATCAATATAACAGGCCTTCTCCCATATTTATCACTGAGATTGCCAACGACAGGAGAAAATATGAACTGCGTAAAAGCGTAAGCAAAGCCAAGCCAGCCACCATATTTAGCCGCTTCGCTGATGTCACTATGGATCAGCTCCTCAATAAGTTTAGGAACAACAGGAATGATGATTCCCCAACCTGTAATATCGATGAGTAATGTGATAAATATAAATCCGATTGCTGCTTTTTTCTTGGAATTTTCCATTATGTTCCAAAAATAATCAAATCCTTAAAAACTTGTATGTTATTTGATTACTAAATTGTAATCAGTCTTTTATTTTCGATCGCGCTAAGATGCTGTATTGATGGCTTTACATGTCGGATGGTGCAGTATCTTGAAATTGCATGAATTGGCAATAAAACAAAGTTTGTTTGCATTTTTATGTAGCGATAAAGCAAGTTCTATTTTTGAATCATCTGCGATAATCACTTCAGGGTGTAATGTCACCGATGTAAAACGGCCGCTGCCATCTCCTTCAGTCGCCAAGGTAGCAAGGGCGTTATCCGTATAAGATAAAACCTGAATGCCGTTTTGCGAACATACATATAGGTAAGACATCATATGGCAAGAAACCAGGCTGCTGAGAAGCAGATCTTCTGGATTGTATAATAAGGGGTCGCCCTTGAATGCTTTTGCGGCTGAAACGTGAAGATCTGCTTTTCCCTCAATTGCAATGGAATGGCTTTTATTATAAACTTTTAATCCCTGAAGATTGGGCTGTTCAGCATGATGCCAAGTTAAAGATACTTTAAAAACGTGTTTGTAACTCATTTAATAAAAGTAAGAGTTTATAGTAAGATTGAGAACCGTGTATACCTTTAGAGTTGTTTTCGCTCCCTATTTGCGCCCTATCGAATTGTTGCTTTTGTCGGTTCTGTAAAGTTAAATATAAGGAAGATAGTAATAGCTTTTTTTTTTCGAAAATGTGTTTTTGCTGCATTTCCTGACAATTTACATTCGTACAAACTAAATGATATTTTTATATTAGAGTGATATTTTTGAAAGATATGCTATCTATGAACAGTTTTTTCCAAAATTACAATACGGGGAAACGTATTCTTCTTCATTTGTGTTTTTGGTTTTTGGTTTTGGGAATGCAATTTATTTCCTATCAACGGATAGATATTCATAATTCGTGGATATTGTTTCTAAAAGATGTATTTTCTTTATTGACCATATTTTATGTGACAGCTTATGTTATTATTCCGCGTTGGTTTATTTCGGGAAAGTTTTTGCTGTGTATTTTATGGCTATTGTTTATTTACGCCTGGTGGTCGTTTCTAAGTTATTTTGGTGCCATATTAACACTAAAATATTTGACGCCAGATATTCGTTTGTCAAGTTATCTCGAAATAGTACAAAGCAATGGAATCTTTGGAGCCTTTCGGCTTTCTTCCCTTAGCGATTATTTATTAGATTTTATTTTTTTAGTGGCCCTACCATTGACCGTAAAAATAGTGCAGGCATTTATGTCTGTCAGAAATTCCAAGACGAAGCTCGAACTGAAAAATGCTGCATTGGAATTAAACAACGTTCAATTGGAGCTCGCTTTTCTAAAATACCAGATCAACCCGCATTTTTTACTTAATACACTTTATAGTATCTATGTGCTAGTATCGGATCGTGATGAAAGAGGTGGTGAAAGTATGATGCGTTTAAGTAGTATTATGGTGTATCTGCTTCACGAAAGCAACCAGCCCCAGGTGGATATTAGTCGCGAATTTCAACTGCTTAAAGACTATGTTGAATTGGAAAAGTTGCGTTATAGTGAGACCGTGCAGATCAATCTAAATCTGGCGGCTGATGACGAGAACTGTATGATGGTGCCCCTCATCTTCTTTCCGTTTGTTGAAAATGCATTCAAACATGGACCTCGCCTAAGTTCATCGGCGGGATGGATATCCATAGCCATAAAAGTGAAGGACCATAAGGTGCATTTGAACGTGTCCAATGCGTATAGGGAACTTTCAAAACCAGAAAATTATATCGGTGGCTTAGGGATAGAAAATGTAAGAAAAAGACTGGAACTTCACTATCCCCATCATCACATTTTGGAAATAAAGTCAAATGAGGGTGTGTTTACTGTTAATCTCGTCGTAACTTTACTTCCTGAAGAAAAGCCGTAGCACCAAAGCTGTGGATTGCTAAGTACTTATGAATAGAATTAGAACTATCCTTATTGAAGATGAGCCAATTGCAAGAGGTCGCCTGGAGAAATTAGTTTCCAAATTGGGGCTGATCGAAATATTGGGTGTATTTGAAAATCCGTCGCAGGCCATTGATATCTTGAAAAAGCATGAGATAGACCTTATTTTGTCGGATATTGATATGCCGGAGATGGATGGCATTACTTTTCTCAAAGGACTTGTTCATCCGCCTTTTGTTGTGTTTATAACTGGCCATTATGAATATGCCGTCGATGGATTCGAACTGGATGTAATCGATTATATTTTAAAGCCACAGCTGACAGAAGAAAGGTTAATCAAAGCAATAGAGAAAGTTCAGAAGGCTATGCTGTTTTCTAGAAGGGCCGCTAATGGAGAAAGAAAAGCGATTAAAATAAGGGATCGGAATAAGACTATTTTTATAGATCCTACGGATGTTTTCTACCTAAAAGCTTGGGGGGATTATATACAGATCTATTCCGTAGAAGGGATGCAAACTTTACTGTCTACCATGAAAGATATGGAAGCAGAACTGCCATGGGATATGTTTGCGCGCATGCATCGTTCTTATATCGTTAATGTCAAGCAGATCAAGGGTGTTGAGGCAAGCAAAGTAATTCTGAAAAATGGAACAGAACTCGGTATAGGTTTGCAATACCGCAATCAGCTTTTTGCTAAGATGGGACTGATATAAAAATTTAATTTATCGAGGCCATACGCTCTTTCTGTTTCCCGATCTGCATTTTATAATAGCAAACCATAAAATGATAGACCGCAAGTTCATGCAAACGTTGATCCGACATGAACAATCGATTAATAAACATGTGAATATAGCTTGACAATAACGAGGCCCGGGTTGACCGGAACTCTTCTTCATCTGTATGTTTCCGTAAGGTGGAGAATATGCTGTATTGGACTGCACTTAGTTTCTCTTTGGTTTCTCCCAGGTGGTCTAATGGCTGAGCGAACCAGTCTTTCCTATCTTTGAACTTATTGTTTAGATGAACCCATAGATTTTTATTATTGTCAAACTCTTGCTGATACAACGTATTCATCTGGATGCAAAAATCTCTTTTTTCGAATAGCGTAAATTTTGCAGCATCAAATAACGATTCCATATGTTGAAAAGCCAAAAGCCAGCGATCGTTTATTGAGCTGCTTTGCTGGATTGCCATCAATATGATTTCGCTCTGCCGGAAGAATAACTCCTCGCTAGGTTCCATACATAATGGGGTATATCGTTCAATCTCGCGTTTGTAAGTATCAAAGGATATTGATGAAATCTGGCCCTCTTCCACAAATTGTTCCAATAGATGATTTATAGTGGAGACAACGAAAGAACAATAGCTTGGGTCTGAAAGCTCCACCCTCAATCTTATGTGGGGAGCTGGATCGTTATAACGTATGAAAAACCATTTTTTTATGGCATTTTTTCGATTGATAGCAGCGATGAACGTGGGGAAAAGATCCTTTAATAGGGTGTCTGCAAAATGTAATCCGCAATAAATTTTAGCGTAAAGCCATTCCGTTCCCAGGGGAAAACATCTTTTTAGGTTGTTTTCTTGGGGGGCCGATTCATCTGTGAAAGTCTTCTGCTGAGCTTCAATTGGAATAATGATCTCATTGGCAAAAACATTTCCATCTTTATCGTTTACAACGGATGAATAATCGTTCAGGATATATTCGATTAAAATTGTTTCCCTTTTGCAGATGTGATCCAATAGTATTTCCGCGCAAAAAGGATTGTCTAAATTTATCAGCAGTTCATTATCGCCGCTGCTGATGACAACCATTGTTGGGATTTTGAGCTCTGCCTGCATATTTTTCACGAAATCGTGGGGGTGACTTGGGTATTTTGAAAGTCTTTGAATGCGCCATTGCGCTCGGGATAAGATAATATTTTTGTAGCTTATTCTCGGGAGCCTAGGCTGTTCTTTCATAATTCCCCAATTCCAAGAGATATCCAGCCTGTTATTTTGGAATTGGAAATCTGCAAGAAATTTATAGATATTCATACCCTGCTCAAAATTGTGGGCCGTCGTCAAACGGGGGATAACCATTTTATTGCAATTTTTGGACCACAAGACTAGGCGATTGTCTTTGACAAACAGGTATAAGTCACTTACGTCAATTTGTTCTTGTTCTTTGTCAATAGTTGCGGTCAAACAGATGGATGCTCTTCGGAGTGCTGGTCTAGAAATAATATTTGCGGCATTGCTATCTGGATAATGGCATATCTCAGCGAGTATTGCATTTGGAAATTGCTGTTGTTCGCTGTTGGCAGATTCCTTTAATTTGTTAGCCAATTTCTCATCCAGATGTGCAAATCTGGAAATTAAGTTTCCGGATGACGAGCCACCAATAGTACCCAGATTGAAGCATAAATGTTCCTCACGTGAGCTTCTCAGAAGATTGCCAATGGCATAGAACGAGGAAGGTATGGCATTGGGAGTCTGTTTGCACCCTTTAGCAATATGATCTAGATCGCTTTTGGTTAGCTGAATTTCGGTGAAATGACTTTTTACACTTTCTACAAATTTTTCAATCACCAGGTCTTGATAATGGTGGTCGTCATATTTTTTTTCTTCAGTTATGGCTATATTTTTTACTTCTCCAAGTATTTCATCATTTATATTGTATACACCCTCCTGACGGCCATAACCAATACCGGTATCGGGGTCTAAGGCCGTAGTCAATGGGATCATTCTATCTTCATATTTATCAGAGAATGCAGCTTTAAACCGGTCAAAATCTGTCAACTTTGCCGGCGTGCAAAGTGGTAGTAAATCCTGAAATTGATCGCTTAGGTGATTTAATGCAGTATTGGGTAATTTGTTGTCTTCCATTTCAATAAGTAGGTCTCCCTGCAACAAATTGTTCCTGTCGAGGTCTGGAATTATAGGCTGCAATAATTTAACCACGTCATTCTGTATGTTAACGGCAGATGGAGAACTACGCAGCAGTGTTTGTATCCTTGATAAAGCATTCAAATAATATCCCTCCTTATCCACTCTTTCAAGCGTCTTGATCAAACTGTCAAGATAACCTCGACCAATCACATTGGGTTGTAATTCGGAGGATATAATCCCGAGACTGATGAGGTTATTGACGAATAGGGTAGCATGTGCTTTTAAAGCTCCAAGAAGCTGCAGCAAATCAGTCAATGATTGATAGTTGGCAGTTCGCTCATCGCTTTGGAAATATTCGACGACACGATCCAAAACAGGAGTAGGTCTTATGCGCTTTAGTATATTCTGCCCTTTCTTCCCATTTGTTACTTTTTGATAGTATTTGTAATACTTGCCATCTAAGTATAAGGTTGGATTAATGCGATAATTGAGTTGACTATAAACTCTTCTGTCTTTTGAGACCTGTGCAATAATCCCTGTCACAATGGAGGCATCGAGTTTCAATACAGTTTTATGGGTATTACCCCTGATTAATGACACCTTTTTTTCGGAGGCTATAACGTTCCCTAAAGATACACCTGCGAATAAACCGAAAGGCGTACTCCTTGTGCTCATCCGAATCGCATATTTGAGTAGCGAAGCCATTATTTTTGGGTTACTCGCTTTCTTGTAGTCAATCCATTTTTCTACTTCCACGGAGAAGGAGGGGCTTGCTAGAAATAGTGCCTCTTTTAATCGCTCACCTTGAAACAGATGACGAAGTTTCTCTTCCATAACATCTGCCTCTTTTATCCTTAAAAGATCAACGGCAGCTGCAGCTGGAAGTAATGGTGTCCGCAGAAGAAAATAATCGGATAACTGGAATAATGACATAGGTAGGCGGGACTAGTATCTCATGACCTGTTTTATACAGGACTGAAACATTTCGGGCGAAATTGGTTTTTGCAGTGCAAAATGCTTCCTATTTTTGATAAATTCAGGATATTGCCGATGTGACAAAGCGGAGGTAATAATTAGGATAGGAATATCGACGATCAAATCGGCAAGCGTACTGATATTGCCGCCGCTAACGATGAGATCTAAGAATAGGATGTCTGCCGATTTTAAATCTTGCCTAAATAATGCTGGATTTTCAATGTCTTCGACCATTCTTATCAATTGAAGATCTGGAAACATATGGATGTATTCAACCATTTTTTTTGTTGCCAAGGGTTCATCCTCTATGAGAATACATTTGAGTTGGGGTGAAGTCATATACTTGGTTTGTTTTTTATGTATCGGGGTCGCAAAGACGATTGCTGTAAAGACGCCTACCAGAACGCCTTTACAGCTTTATCCTCTTTTATACTACTTTTGAAGATGTGACTGTCCTAATCGTTACTAGTTCCATATCATCAAAATCAAAAAATGAGATCGGTTCAACCACGCAGACAGTTTGTACATCCAATACAAAATCTTCCGCTAAAAAATTTTCAATGTTTTCCATAAATAATACGTTTAAATTGTACACAAATATGCTTTCTACGGAAAAGAACGACGAAAAATATCGACGGAATGGAAAATGAAGCCGACGAACTAAAAAATCCATTCGACGAAAAAATAGCGCCTGTTGCTATTTCTGTTTAATTTTATGCTAAACTTTGTTTATGCAACCTTTCAGAAGATGATTTGTGTGAAAGAAGGGCAACTGTATGCTGTTATCATATTCGACGAAATAGCATTTGAGTACGATGAAATAGCGGTAGCTTAATTGTAGAATTCTATTTGGGTCATTATCTTAGACCTATCTATTTTAGCTTCGGAAAACCATTTCTTTAGCCATCAAAATCTTGTGGCTCCAATAGATAAGCTAGATATAAGTTTTGAGGTAATTCCTTAAACGATAAAAGCGTCTGCCAAATGAAGAGGTGAGTAGGGTGAGCGATTGAAACAAATGAGAATATGAATTTATCGAATGAAATGCACTGTTTTTTGAAAAGAGAAGGTTTACGGTTATTTAGAAAAAAAGTAAGCTGGCAAAGCTCCGCCAAATATCAGATTTATAGGGACGGGGAAACAAAAATCGGTGTCGCATTTGACCGAATTCAAAATTTTATGGATAAAGAAAACAATGCATCCATGGGGAATGGAGTGGAAACGATTAAACTCGAACAACGTGGTGATTATATCATTTACGGTTTTGTTGAAAAAGTTGAAATGTAAAGCGTTTCAAAGAGATTAATTCTTTCCGTTGAATTTAACCTTCATATCTTATTAGTGATTAAATCTTACAAATCAATTCCTTAATTGTGTAACGATTTGCATCTTATTTGTGGCCAAATTTGTTGTATAAAATTAAACAATCAGTTATGGCGACAGATCTTTATAAAGATACAGTTTATATACCTTTGGAAGATGTTGAAAGCGAACATTGCGCATCAATTGTCGAAAAAGGACTAGCCCAGGTTAAAGGCCTGGCGAGCTATCGGGTGGAATTGAATAATCACAGAGCTGCTATCGTACCGAAGGATAGTGCAGCAGTCATTAGCAGTGTAAAGGCGATCAAAGATCTTGGTTATGGTGTTTCTACATTGACCAAAACATTTCCAGTTCTTGGGATGACTTGCGCCTCATGCGCCAGTAGCGCTGAAAGTATGGCGAAATATGAACAGGGGGTTGTTAATGCAGCTGTAAATTATGCAACAGGAAATCTCACTGTTGAATATATTCCCGGTGTGACAGATCCTTTAAAAATCCAAAAGGCGGTCCAAGCTGGTGGCTATGATCTGTTAATTGAAGAGGAATCCACACAGCAGGAAACTTTGGAGGCTATTCACGCGGAGAAATTCCGTAAGCTTAAGGTCAAAACACGTTGGGCAGTGTTGCTATCACTTCCCGTAGTGATCATTGGTATGTTTTTTATGAATATGCCTTACGCTAATCCTATCATGTGGCTTTTTTCCACGCCAGTGGTTCTTTGGCTGGGCAAGGATTTTTTTGTCAATGCGTGGAAGCAGGCAAAACATCGTTCCGCCAACATGGACACACTCGTTGCATTAAGTACAGGGATAGCCTACATTTTCAGTGTATTCAACATGCTTTTTGCTGACTTTTGGCATCAACGCGGCTTACATGCGCATGTATATTTTGAGGCCGCTTCAGTTGTCATAGCTTTCATTTTGTTGGGTAAACTACTGGAGGAGAAGGCCAAAGGTAACACCTCATCCGCTATTAAAAAGCTAATGGGGCTGCAGCCGAAGACGGTGATAGTCATTCAATCCGATGGAACAGCGCGTCAGGTCCCGATAGAAGCCGTTCATGTGGGCAACATCATCCTTGTAAAACCCGGTGAGAAGATTGCTGTCGATGGGCTTGTTATCAGTGGAAATTCCTATGTCGATGAAAGTATGCTAAGCGGGGAGCCGGTTCCCGTTTTAAAAATGGAAAATGAGCAGGTTTTTGCAGGGACGATCAATCAGAAAGGTAGCTTTCAGTTTAGAGCAACAAAGGTGGGTAAAGAAACCATGCTGGCAAATATCATTAAAATGGTGCAGGACGCGCAGGGGAGTAAAGCACCAGTGCAAAAGCTGGTCGATCGAATTGCTGCTGTATTCGTTCCTGTTGTCATTGGTATTGCTATTTTAACTTTTCTAGTGTGGTTTACATGGGGTGGAGAAAATCATCTGGCGCAAGGATTATTGGCTGCAGTAACGGTTTTAGTTATCGCCTGTCCGTGTGCATTGGGTTTAGCAACGCCTACAGCAATCATGGTTGGCGTGGGTAAAGGAGCTGAGCAGGGCATTTTAATTAAGGATGCGGAAAGCCTAGAGTTGGCCAAAAAGGTAAATGCAATTGTTTTGGATAAGACCGGAACCATTACAGCAGGAAAACCAGTGGTTACGGATGTGTATTGGAAGGATAATGCAGATGAGTTGAAAGGTATTTTATTGAGCTTGGAGACACAGTCGGAGCATCCTTTGGCAGAAGCTGTTGTAGCCTATTACAATGATGTAAAAGCAACACCAATATCTTTTATCGAAAGTATCACGGGGAAAGGTATCAAGGGCAGTGAAGGGATTATAACCTACTATGTGGGGAACCGGAGATTGTTAACGGAAAATAGGATTACAATTTCGACGGAATTGATGGAGCGTGCCACGCAATGGGAAAATCAATCTAAAACGGTGATCTGGTTTGCCAATAGTCAGAGTGCATTAGCTGTCATTGCTATTGCGGATCGGATCAAGGAAACTTCTGTACGTGCCATCACGGAGATGCAAGCAATGGGAATTGAACTATATATGCTTACTGGTGACAACGAGACTACTGCTAGGGCTATCGCTGCGGAAACAGGTCTTCAGCACTACAAAGCGGAGGTATTGCCAGAGCACAAAGCCGATTTTGTTAAAGAATTGCAGCAAAAGGGGAAGGTGGTGGCTATGGTGGGTGACGGTATCAATGACAGCACAGCCTTAGCAACAGCCGATGTAAGTATTGCCATGGGAAAAGGAAGCGATATCGCTATGGATGTGGCCAAAATGACCATTATTTCTTCTGATTTAACGAAAATACCACAGGCAATCCGACTCTCAAAACAAACGGTCGCAACGATCAAGCAAAACTTGTTTTGGGCGTTTATTTACAATTTGGTTGGCATTCCGCTTGCTGCAGGTATCCTGTATCCAGTCAATGGTTTTCTTTTAAACCCGATGATAGCTGGCGCTGCAATGGCATTGAGCAGTGTAAGTGTCGTCAGTAATAGCTTGCGGCTTCGCTGGAAAAAATAGTTAATTATGGTTAAGCCGTAAGCTTCGTTTTTAAACGGTAAATATTGTAAAACAAAACAGAAAAATCGTAAGTACAACCAACTGGGATATAGCGATATTTGCGTAAATAATTGAATAGATTGATCATATTAAAATTAAATAACATGGAAAGAAAAGAACTTCAATTTAAAACCAACCTTAACTGTGGAGGCTGTGTGTCCAAAGTAAGTGCTGATCTGGATCGTATGGACGGTATTATTGAGTGGAGCGTTGACACTGCGAATGCAGACAAAATATTGACTGTCAAATGTGAAGGTATTTCGGAAGAAGAAGTTGTTGAAATTATTGAAATTATTAAAAGAAAGGGCTTCGATGCAGTGGCCTGCTCCGCTTAATTGCTCAATAACGCTATTGAAACATCCTTATTGAACTTCACCCTAAAGTTATATCAAATTTAGGGTGATTTTTGTGTTATCATTTCTATGTGGTTAAAGAATCAATAGATTGCTGATCAACCCTGTGGAAGTTGCTGATGAGTTTTGAGATTTTATTTTATTGGTGATTACTAGCTTTGTTTTCAGTAGTTTATGTTGCATGTCGGTATCCGGCACTTGTGGTCACGGATAATTAAGATTAAATTAGCTCATGCTTTGAAAAATTTCCCACCAGAAAGGTCGGGTTGACACTTAGCAAGGTGCAATTTATTTGTAAATGAAATAATCTAATGAAACAAAAAACAATGCGTATTAAGTTTAATAGCAGATCTATTTTTTGGGGCTTTGCGGCGTTATCGTCAATTTTATTTTTAAGCTGTGGAAATACGGGAACCAAAAATGAGGTCAAGACCGAAAAGGTGGAGGAACCTGCTGAAGCTGCTGCACCCACGGCACAGGAGTTATCTTTTAAAGATAAAGAGGGTAAGGTGCTTCAATTAAGTACTTTAAAAGGTAAGGTGGTGTTTATCAATTTCTGGGCAACTTGGTGTCCTCCGTGTATTCATGAACTGCCTTCTATTGACCAACTTAAGCAATCCCTTAAAGATAATAAGGATATCGTTTTTCTCCTAGTAGATGTTGATGGCGACATGGAAAAGTCTTCAGCATTCATGGCAGAAAATAAGTATGACCTACCTCTTTATATAGCAGAGGGTGATATTCCTGCAGAATTCTTAGGACAGTCGATACCGACGACAGTCATTCTGGATAAAGCTGGAAAGATTGTAGAGCGTTTGGAAGGAAGCCGTGACTATGGAGCTCCTGAGATAAAAAAAGCCTTGCAGGATATCGCGAGTGGCAGTTAACGATCGATTATTGTAATCGCTATTTATTAGAGAAAGAGAGTAGAATTTGAAAAGAAAAACAGTAATTTCGAGCTGTCAAGTTAATTTATAGCGATGTCCGAACTTCAAGAGCAAACTGCAGTCAGAACGACTTATTTTAGTATTGTTGGTAATGCATCACTGGCCTTGTTAAAATGGCTAGCAGGTTTCTTCGGAAACTCCTATGCGCTGATTGCGGATGCAATTGAGTCAACAGCGGACATTTTCTCCTCATTTCTCGTCCTTCTGGGTTTAAAATATGCGCAACGACCTGCCGACGACAATCACCCGTATGGTCATGGTCGGGTAGAACCCCTTATCACATTTATTGTGGTCGGTTTTCTTATCGTTTCGGCAACCATAATCGCTTATGAAAGTATTGAGAATATAGGAACGCCACATGACTTGCCAAAACCTTGGACCTTAATCGTTCTCGGCGGGATCATTGTATGGAAAGAAATTTCTTACAGGATCGTTATGAAGAAAAGTAAAGAAACAAATAGTTCTTCATTGCGTGCAGACGCTTGGCACCATCGAAGCGACGCGATAACATCAGTTGCGGCTTTTATTGGGATATCGATTGCATTGTTGCTCGGAAAAGGATACGAAAATGCCGATGACTATGCCGCATTATTTGCTGCAGGGTTCATACTTTACAACTGTTATCATATTTTCAGACCAGCGCTTGGCGAGATTATGGATGAAAATGTCTACGAAGAAGTCATTGATGACATCCGGAAAGAGGCATTAAAAGTGGAGGGGATAAAAGCGACAGAAAAATGTTTTGTCCGGAAATCGGGGGCTAAATATCACGTCGATCTGCACGCTATTGTCGATAGTGAAATTACGGTACGAGCAGGGCATGAGCTGGCGCATAAACTCAAAGACCATTTGGTTGCACATATTCCTGATCTTGGTCATGTGATGATCCATATCGAACCGAACGAATGCCTTTGACAGTCAACTTAAAAATGGCAGCACATGCTATTTTTTCTGAACCGTGCCGCCATTTGATTTTTATTGAAACTTAGGTGTTTTCAGCTTCAAGCAATTCGATCTGCCATTTAATCTGATCCGCTTTGATAGGGTAATCGACATTATTTCTTAAGCTTTCATAAATGGCTTCAAACAGCTGATTATAATCTCCTTTATGTGGCGTTACGAAAGATTCATGTTTTTGATTCGCAGCATCTATGGTGACGAGTTTCCCTTCGAGACCTGCTGGCTCAAGGCCATAAGATGGATTGTCGGGTAACATACCATCCAGCAATTGCTGTTCTTGCACATCCGTCATATTCTTGATAAAACTCCCTTTTGTACCGTGGATGACAAAGGCTGGTTGTGGAGAAGCAACCAAGAGACTGCCCGTTAAGTACACATTCAATCCAGCTGGATAAGAGAGCTGGTAGTGAAAATAATCTGCCACTTTAGAATCCGGCCTGTTAATGGAGGTCGTCTTGGTAAATTTTACCGGCTTTCCAAAAAGGGAGATGGCCTGATCAATAAGGTGAGGACCGAGGTCGTAGGTAATACCATTGGAAATATACTGCGTATCTTCCTTGAAGTATTTTTGTCCCAATTCCATTTTATAGCGATCAAATCTGAAATGCACTTCAATCAGCTTTCCTAACTCTCCACTGTCAATCACTTTTTTTATGTCTAAAAAGTGACCGTCATACCGTCTGTTTTGATAGAAGAATACGTGTTTACCGTGTTTTTTGCTGATGGAAAGAAGCATGTCGAATTGTGTAGTGTCATCAACGGCAGGCTTTTCTATCAAAACATGTTTTCGTGCTTCTAGCGCCTCTTTAGCATATTGGAAATGGGTATAGTTTGGTGTATTCACAATGACCAGTTCTATAGTTTCGTCAGCTAGTAAGTCCGCAATATTATCGTAACTTATTATTCCGGGATAAAATTGGTGGGCGGTCTTTTTCGAGCGTTCCACGACAGCACTAAGATTAAAATGTGGATTTGTATAGATAAATGGTGCGTGAAAGACACGTCCAGACATGCCAAAACTAAGTATTCCTGTGTTAATTTGAGTATATTTCATTGTTTTTAAAATACGGCAGATTTCGCCAGTTATTCATTTATTTATAGACAGCTCTAATGCCTTTTTATTCTCTCGCCCACATCGCCTTTTTATTTCTAACGTATTTTAGATAGCCGATTATGCCATTCTTTTGTTTTTAAGTAGATAAAAACCGGATAGCGCCGAAGAAAAACGGATGTTCTAAGATACCTGTAATGAATAGTGGCGTTCCTGTTTTGAGATCATGCTATAAATATATACTTTTATACTGTGTATCGCAATATCCAGCTTTCTATTTATTTGAAGATTGACAGGCTATTGCAAACAGAATGAGTCCAATTATAATTTCCGCTACAGGCTGTTGTTAAAAGCAATATAAAGATTAAGAAATCAATGAAATTATGACTAATATCGTAAAATTTGCAGGCGTTGTTTTGTTGGTCGTTTTAAGCGGCTGTAACGTACATCGTGATGCACAGTTTAGAAAAGGACATTGGGTATTTGGGGGCTTTGAGCGACCCAGAGGAGTAAATCCAATTATTGAACCTGATACGAGTTCGGTATTTTATGATCCAATGTTGGGAAAAGAAATTCGATGGGAGGATAACGATACCTTTAATCCTGCAGCGGTTGTTAAGGGAGATAGTGTGTATGTCATTTATCGCGCCGAGGATCGGACAGGAAAGGCGATTGGCCACCGTACCTCCAGGCTGGGACTAGCTGCCAGTGCCGATGGCATTCATTTCAAACGACTCAAAACACCAGTATTCTACCCTGCTCCCGACGACCAACAGGATAACGAATGGCCTGGCGGGACGGAGGATCCTCGGATAGCGCAAACAGAGGATGGGCGTTTTGTCATGTTTTACACCCAATGGAACCGAAAGGTACCTCGGCTCGGTGTAGCAATATCCACTGACCTGAAACACTGGGTGAAGCATGGCCCCATTTTTAAAAAATCGAAAAATAAGCCCAACTTAATCAATGAACCGCATAAATCGGCATCAATTGTGACCGTATTGAAAGGCAATAAACAGGTGATTGCCAAAATCAACGGAAAATATTGGTTGTACTGGGGGGAGTATGGTGTGTATGGTGCTACATCCGATAATCTGATTGACTGGGAACCCGTAACGGACAATAGAGGTGCAATGAAAGCCTTCATCTCGCCAAGGCATGGTTATTTCGATAGCGCATTGACTGAATGCGGTCCTCCGGCAGTTTTGACAGATAAAGGAATTTTATTGTTATACAATGGTAAGAATCATGCTGAGAAAGGCGACATGCGTTTTGCTAAAAAGAGCTATTCCGCAGGTCAGGTTCTATTTGATCCGCGCGATCCGACAAGCGTACTAGCTCGAATGGATGTTCCGTTTTTACGCCCCATGGAACCTTTCGAAAAAAGTGGGCAATATATCGACGGGACGGTTTTTATTGAAGGGTTGGTGTATTTTAAACAAAAATGGTTTTTGTATTATGGCTGTGCAGACTCTAAAGTTGCTGTGGCTATTTATGATCCACGCCATCCGGGGCTCATGGATCCTGTACCTGGATTGTAAAAGCGAATAGGTTGACTTTGAAGCTTGTTCCCTTGTTCGGATAATGGGTAGCTGGTCAAGGAGATTTATTTTGCTAATAACCTGTAAAATTAAAAAAGGCAGATCATTTGATCTGCCTTTTTGGGTAAGTAATCGGGCTCGAACCGACGACCCCTAGAACCACAATCTAGTGCTCTAACCAACTGAGCTATACCTACCGTGATTTTGATGATACAAAAGTAAGATTAAACCCTATTCCCTCCAAATATTTGAGTGAAAAAAAACAGCGTTTAAAGCCAACTAGGTGAAGATTAGTTTATTAAATTTTAATAAAAAACCTCGTAACCCGTCCATAGCAGTGCTGATATGCAATTCGCTACTCCCAAGGCTACCATTTGCTTCCAATTTTTACTAAGAAAAAGCGGTTTCTATTACCGAAACCGCTTTTTTTAGTAAAAGGATTGCCCCCTTATATCATTTCTACACTTCGCTTCACAAAGGATGTTAAATCGGCTCCAGACAATAAACCTCTGGATAAGAGTGCTAAATCAAAAGCCTGTTTTGCTAGTTTAGAGCCTTCTTCGTCCGATGCTGATAAAATTCTTTTGATCAGTGGATGGTTACCGTTAACCGTTACCTTATAATTGTCGGGCAATGAGCCATAGAAATTCATACCGCCACCTGTCTTAGCCATATCTTTCATCCGGCGCATAAATTCATCAATCGTTACCGATACAGGCAGATCACCCTCATTTAACGCATCAACTTCAACTTTCATATCTTGGCGTGAAATTGCCTTTTCGAAAACTTCCAGCGCTTTTTTAGATTCTTCTTCCGAAAGAGCCAGTTCGACCTTTTCATCTTTCTGAATCAATTTATCGATAACGTCAGCATCTACGCGTTTCAGTTGCACCTTTTCACCACCCTTTTCCTCCAAATAAGCCGCAAAGTGCGTATCTAGTGGACCATCGAGTGTCAATACATCATAACCTTTGTTTAATGCAGTTTGGATAAATCCATCTTGTTGAGCAGCATCATGCGTATATAAGTAGATAATGTTTCCATCTTTATCTACTTGGATATCTTTGACTTTTTCGTAATACTCTTTGATGGTGAAACTTTCGTTTTTCGTATTTTTTACCAAACAGAAGTCATTTGCTTTTTCAGCAAATTTCTCATCGCTTAGCATACCATATTTGATAAATAAGCCGATATCCGTCCATTTCTCCTCAAAGCCTTTGCGGTCAGTCTTAAATATTTCGTTCAATTTGTCAGCCACCTTTTTGGTGATGTAACTATTGATTTTCTTAACGTTGCTGTCCGCCTGCAAAAATGAACGGGAAACGTTCAATGGAATGTCTGGAGAATCGATTACACCGTGAAGTAACATCAAGAACTCTGGAACAATATCTTTCACTTCGTCGGTGATGAACACTTGTCTCGAGTAAAGTTTGATTTTATTACGCTGGATCTCAAGTTCATTTTTAACTTTAGGAAAGTAAAGGATACCGGTCAGGTTGAATGGATAATCTACGTTGAGGTGAATCCAAAACAAAGGCTCATCCATGGAGTAAGGATATAACTCGCGGTAGAATGCCAAATAATCTTCATCTTTTAATTCAGACGGTGACTTTGTCCATGCTGGAGAAGTATTATTGATAATATTGTCTACCTCTACAGATTTGTATTTTGGTTTTCCTTCTTCGTCTTCACCATCCGGCTCAGAATTTGTTTTTGTACCAAAACGGATTGGAACGGGAAGAAATTTAGCATACTTATCTAAAATATTCTGTAAACGTGCCTGACTTAAAAATTCAGTGGATTCTTCGTTAATATGTAGAATGACATCAGTACCACGTGTGGTTCTTGTGCCTGTAGAAATTTCGTAAGATGTACTACCATCGCAAGTCCAATGGGCTGGTTCTGCTCCATCCTGATAGGATAAGGATTCGATTTCCACCGTATCGGCCACCATAAATGCGGAATAGAAGCCTAAACCAAAACGGCCAATGATTTCATTTGCATCATTTGCTTCTTTGAATTTTTCCATAAACTCTGTCGCTCCGGAGAAAGCGATCTGGTTGATGTATTTTTTTATTTCCTCTGCTGTCATACCAATACCATTGTCGGAAATAGTGATGGTTTTGGCAGCTTCATCAAATTTTACGTCTACAATCAATTCACCTGTTTCACCTTGATATTGACCTAAAGAAGCCAGGCGTTTGATTTTTTGAGAAGCATCAACGGCATTAGATACCAGTTCACGCAAGAAAATTTCATTATCGGAATATAAGAACTTTTTGATTACGGGAAATATGTTCTCCGTGTGAATTGAAATACTACCTTTTTCTGGATTCATAATTTTTATGTCGCTATTTTTTAAATTTATGATTTGTTTACAACATACAATCTATGTTCCAAATACCTCCTATAAGACATGATGGCAGAAAACGTCCTATTTTGTCATAAGTGCGTGTATTTCGTTAAAAGGATCTTATAGTAGGCTGTCAGCAATCGAAAGCCTCTTAGCCTAATTCAAACTAGGGCTCTGCGGAAAGTTGGCAACATGTGCATATTTGGGGCCAAGTCCAATAATGGCATCTTTCCATAGCAATTCACCGTTCCCTTCAAAAATAAGCTGATGGTGGTATTTGTTCTGTACAGCCCAGCTATTTTCTTTAATTTCAGCCTCAAGCTGACCTGCAGACCATCCCGAATAGCCGATAAAGAATTTTAATTCGTCAGCTTTTATGCTATCCGTCTGGATGGCTTCGATAAGCTTCTCTTCATCGCCACCAAAATAGATCCCAGGAGCAACTTCTTCGCCACTTAGCAATAAGTCAAAACGGTTATGTACAAAAAAGAGGCTTTCCTGAGCGACGGGGCCACCCACATAGATGGGGAAATTGCAATCCGGTATAGATTCCAATAATTGGCCAATGCGAACATTGGTTTGATTATTTAGAACAAACCCGAGCGATCCTTCCGTATGATATTCACATAGCAATATCACGGATCTGAGGAATCTAGGGTCTAACATAAACGGTTCGGAAATTAGTAAACTTCCTTTTTGAGGATCAAGTTCCGTAAACATATAGCGCGTATTTTAATGAGTTGTTGATCTAATCTTTTTTAATTAGAACTATGCGAGATTTGTGCCAAAATTGGGATTTTGTCAATTTCTACTAACTTTATAGAGAAAAAGCAATGATTTTAGTAAGTTTGTAGGACATAAAAATAGGTTTCTATGTCCATTCAACATAAAGATATTGCAGCAATCAGACAGGATTACGTATTAGGTAGCCTATCTGAATCGGATGTGGATCGTGATCCAGTCCACCAGTTTAAAAAATGGTTTGATGCGGCTATCCACAGCGAGGTGAACGAACCCAATGCTATGGTGCTTTCAACCGTATCTTCCCATCATTTGCCGTCCTCGCGAGTTGTTCTATTGAAGGATATTGTCGCAGAAGGTTTAGTCTTTTTTACAAATTATGAGAGTCGTAAAGGGGAGGAGATGAAAGCTAATCCGCATGCTGCATTATTGTTTTTCTGGCCTGAACTGCAACGGCAGGTCCGGATCGAAGGCGTTATTGATTTTGTAAGTGGGGCCGATTCGGATGAATATTTTCAATCACGACCTAAAGGAAGCCGTATCGGTGCACTGGCTTCCCCGCAGAGCCACGAAATTCCAAACCGCAGTTTTTTGGAAAACAAGGTGGAAGAACTCGAACGCCAATATAATGGAAGCGACGCTGTACCTAGACCATCACATTGGGGTGGCTATCTGCTGAAACCGATTTATTTCGAGTTCTGGCAGGGACGTGCAAGCCGGCTGCATGATCGTATCGTTTACAAAAAAGTGTCCGACTCCTGGACGATTACGCGTATAGCCCCATAAATATGACATTTGACGAAATTAAATCGACGCTTGTTTCCGGATTTGGAACCCAAATTATTGTTAATGAAGATCGCAATGGGCTGCAGCCAGCATTATTTGTTGATAAGGAGGATATCGTAGCCGTCTGTTTATTCCTGCGGGATACGGGGGGGCTGTATTTTGATTTTTTGAGCAATCTTACTGCGGTGGACTATCAAACGCATTTTACCGTTGTCTACCATCTCAATTCATTGCCTTATCAACACGGTTTGGTCTTAAAAGTTGAGCTGTCAGGTAATCGTTCGCTGGACGAATTACCTGAGATTCCTTCGCTTACTTCGGTATGGCGTACGGCAGACTGGCATGAGCGCGAAGCATTTGACCTGATGGGTATCTATTTTGAGGGACATCCGGACCTTAGAAGGATTCTGTTACCTGACGATTGGGAAGGTTATCCTTTACGGAAGGATTATGAAGAGGCAGAAACATATCATGGCATCCATATTAAATGATCCAAATGGCGAATCCAAAATATAAAGAGGCATTAGTGCGCTATGAAAAACACCTTACAGCGATATCCAGCCAGGAAATGGTCTTAAATATGGGGCCTCAGCATCCATCAACGCATGGGGTGCTCCGGCTTCAGCTGATTACCGACGGAGAGATTGTGAAAGAGGTTGTTCCACATTTGGGTTATCTGCACCGCTGTTTTGACAAGCATGCCGAATCGTTAAATTACGCAAAGACAATTCCTTTTACTGATCGCCTGGATTACCTCGCCTCGATGAATAATAGTCATGCTTTCGTGATGGGTGTCGAACGCATGCTTGGTCTTGATCGTAAAATACCTAAAAGGATAGAGTATATCCGGGTACTGGTCTGTGAACTCAACCGAATTGCGTCGCACCTGATTGCTATTGGAACATATGGTATTGATATCGGTGCAACAACGCCGTTTCTTTGGTGCTTCCGTGACCGTGAACACATTATGAATATGCTCGAGTGGGCTTCTGGCTCCAGGATGTTGTACAACTATATCTGGGTAGGCGGTTTGTTCTATGATTTGCCTGTCGGCTTTGAAGAGCGCTGTGCAGAATTTATTACCTACTTCAAACCTAAATTGGTCGAACTGGATGAGATATTGACTCAGAATCAAATCTTTATCTCCCGTACGGCTAAAATAGGTATACTTCCTGCTGACGTTGCGATAAATTATGGTGTATCGGGACCTATGCTTCGGGCTTCAGGAATAAAATGGGATTTGCGACGCATAGATGGCTATTCGGTTTACCCAGAAATTGATTTTGAGATACCTGTCGGAAAAGGTGAAATGGGCGCAATCGGCGATTGCTGGGACCGTTATAAAGTTAGGGTAGACGAAGTCAAGGAATCTGTTCGCATTGTTGAGCAATGTCTTGAACGATTACAGAAAGACTTTAAACGTACAGCTGAATTTGATCCGAGAGCGCTGGTTCCGAAAAAAGTAAATTTGAAAGCGCAGGATTATTACGTCCGTGCTGAAAATCCGAAAGGAGAATTGGGTTTTTACTTTGTCACAAAAGATAAATCAGATATTCCATTGCGTGTAAAGTCGCGGGGACCGAGTTTTAATAACCTATCGGTGATTTCGGAACTCGGAAAAGGCGTGCTGATAGCTGATTTGATTGCGATCCTGGGCTCTATTGATATTGTTCTGGGTGAAGTAGATCGCTAATCTGCGGTAGTATGCGTGTTTTATTAACGATTTAGCACATTTGAAAGGTGTATTGTATTGAAAATGTTGCATGAAAACGCAAATAAATTTGTAAATGAGCGCAATTTTAATCATATTTGCAGTCTCATAATTTAAGTTTATAATTGGTTAATGAAAGCTCGTTACTCCCAAAGTAACGGGCTTTTCTTTTTTTGGCGAGCAATCTGCTGAATGTCGTTTATTTATGATGCCGGTGTGTTGGTTTGAGCTTGAAGGGATTACTGCTTTTTCAGTGGAGCAATGTTGATTATCCTGTATATTTCATCGAATTCCTGCATTAGAATTTAACGCAAATGATTACCTTTACTGGTCTTAAATATAAAAAAGTGACGGATAGTTTAGTTATCATTCCAACATATAATGAAAAGGAAAATATTGAAAAAATCATTCGCAAAGTTTTTTCCTTATCACAGGCATTTGATATTTTAATTGTAGACGATGGTTCCCCGGATGGAACGGCTAACATCATTAAGAATTTACAGCTTAATGAATTTGACGGCCGTTTGTTTATCGAAGAACGGATCGGGAAACTGGGGTTGGGAACGGCATATATCCATGGATTTAAATGGGCCCTATCGCGCGAGCATTACCAATATATTTTTGAAATGGATGCAGATTTCAGTCACAACCCGGAGGATCTGCTTCGTTTACGGCAGGCTTGTGTGGCTGGTGCTGATATGAGTATAGGTTCGCGCTATATCAAGGGCGTGAATGTAGTTAATTGGCCGATGAGCCGGGTGTTGATGTCGTATTTCGCTTCGGTATATGTTCGTTTTATAACCGGAATTAATATCCAGGATGCGACCGCGGGGTTTGTTTGTTTTACCAGAGATGTCCTTCAGACAATCCCCCTTGAAAAAATTAAGTTTGTGGGTTATGCCTTTCAGATTGAGATGAAATTCACCGCCATAAAATATGGTTTTAAGGTGGTTGAAGTACCCATTATATTTACAGATCGGACCGAAGGTACATCAAAGATGAGCACAAGTATCTTTAAAGAAGCATTTTTTGGAGTTATCCAATTAAAATTAGGTAGTATCGGAAAGCGCTACAAGAGAAATTAATAATATTGCCACAATGAATGAGAATTTAGATCCAAATGCAGAACGTCTCAGTAATACCGACCGTGATATTGAACGGGCATTGCGGCCTCAGGCTTTTGAAGATTTTACGGGACAGGCTAAAATATTAGAAAACCTCAACATTTTTGTGAAGGCAGCTAGGCTGAGAGGCGAGGCGCTGGATCACGTGTTGCTGCATGGCCCTCCGGGTTTAGGAAAAACGACTTTGTCGCATATTATTGCGAATGAGATGGGGGTTGGTATCAAAATTACTTCAGGACCAGTATTGGACAAACCGGGTGATCTAGCGGGGTTATTGACAAATCTTGAGGAGGGAGATGTCTTGTTTATCGATGAGATCCACCGTTTAAGTCCTTTGGTAGAGGAATATCTCTATTCGGCCATGGAAGATTTCAAAATTGATATCATGTTGGAGACAGGGCCAAATGCACGGTCTGTTCAGATTTCCCTGAATCCTTTTACCTTGATCGGGGCCACCACGCGCTCGGGTCTTTTGACTGCCCCCTTACGGGCACGCTTTGGAATTAATTCACGCTTACAATATTATGATGCAAAACTGCTAACCACTATTGTATTGCGCTCGGCTCATATCTTAAACACACCGATATCTGAGGAAGGTGCCTACGAGATTGCGCGGAGGAGCAGGGGGACACCCCGGATAGCCAATGCTTTACTCCGCCGTACACGAGATTTTGCACAGATAAAGGGCAATGGCAGTATTGATAAAGAAATCGCAAAATATGCTTTACATGCACTTAATGTAGATGAAAATGGTTTAGATGAGATGGACAACAAAATCTTAACGACCATTATTGACAAATTCAAGGGTGGACCTGTAGGACTAAAAACTGTAGCGACAGCTGTTGGAGAGGACGAAGGCACGATTGAGGAAGTCTATGAACCCTTTTTGATTCAAGAAGGATACATTATGCGGACCTCAAGGGGGCGCGAGTGTACTGAAGCGGCGTATAAACACTTGGGCCGAGTCAATCATTCGAAAGGAAACACACTGTTTTAAGCACGAATGAAAAGTATATTTTAGTTTTTTTGCTGCATAATTTTATTAGTCCGGCTCATTAAAGCCGGACTAGGCTTTGTCCGTTGAAAATAGTTTATCTGCGCCTTTAACTCCTCCTGTATCCAAGGATGCTTTTTCCGTAGGTTATTTAAGATGTCCAGGCAGTTGACCAATACAGCGACAGGACATGGAGGGGCGATTATCCATTGGAAGGAGTACTCGATGATTTCTTCTTCTGCCTCATTCCCAAGTGTATATTCTTTATTCTTTTTCGACGTCAAAAATAGCAGGACCTTAGTGTAACTTCTAAGGCAGCTCCAATTCTTTTGTTTTTTTAAATTATCCAGGAATTGTGGGAGAACCGGTTTAAGCAGTGCCGTATTTTTTAAAACGATGGTTTCAAAAACCCATGCGGCACGAAAGGCTATCTTTTTATCTTTCTCTAAGGAGATGTTCAACAGATCGGCCAGAGTTATCCCTTGAAGAATATCCAAAGAAAAATCCGTTACCTCGAAAGATCTCAAGGTAACGGATAAAAATGCCAATTTTTCATCGTAGGTCATGTAACCTTTATTTTTGTGGTTTTTCTCGATTGATTTCGGTCATGTCAACCTCGTTCATTTTGGAATCACCCAACAGATACTGGCTAAAGTAATCGCCCATTTTCCAAAAGAAATATTCGGTCATATCGCCAAAACCATGTCTTTGTCCAGGTAACAGCAGGAAATCAAATCTTTTGTTTGCTTTAATGAGTGCATCGACCATTCGAATGGAGTTAGCCGGGTGTACATTGTTGTCAATATCTCCGGTAGCGATAAGTAGTCTACCTTTTAGGTTTTTTGCGAGCTCTGTATTTTTATTGATCTGGTACGAGAAGGTGGTATCGCCTTTAGCAGATACTTTTTCTGTGACGCCATGATGACGCTCACTCCACCAGCGGTTGTAGATCTGATTTTCATGGTTTCCAGCACCAGACACCGCAACTTTAAAGAAGTCAGGATAAACAAGCATCGCGGCCGTAGACATAAATCCACCGCCGGAGTGGCCAGTTATACCCACACGGTTAATGTCGATGTATTTATAACGATCAGCCAGCTGTTCTGCCGCTACTTTTTTATCTTCCAAACCATAGTCGCGTAGATTACCGTAACCGTAGGTGTGGTACCACTGCGAACGTGAAGGATGTCCACCACGGTTACCGACGGTGATCACGATAAAACCGAACTGCGCTAGCCTGTCGATTCTGTCCATGCTTCTTCCAAAGGATTTATTGACTGCTTCGGTTTGAGGCCCAGGGTAAACATATTCGACAATGGGGTACGTTCTGGTACTGTCAAAATCAAATGGTTTATACATCACCCCATAGAGATCCGTAATACCATCTCCAGCTTTTACCTTGAAGGGTTCCGGAAATTTGTAACCAGCAGCAAAAAGTAACGATAGATCGGCCTTTTCCAATGTCATTACTTTTTGTCCATTGCTATTGTATAAGACAGATTCGGGCGTTGTGTTTACCCTAGAGGAATTATTGACAAAATACTTTGAAGATTCACTCATTTCCACCTGGTGATCAAAATTCCCCGGGTTTAAAAGTTTAATGCCAGAGCCATTTGTATTTATACTGTATTGATGTAAATAATAAGGGTCTTCGTTTTTCTCTCGGCCCGATGCAGTAAAGTATAATGCTTCGGAAGCAGGGTCCAAACCGGTAATTTCCTCCGTATGAAAGGCGCCTTTTGTAATTTGATTGATCAATTTTCCATTCGTGTCGTAGAGGTAGTAGTGGCCCCAGCCATCTCTTTCTGACCAATGGACTAATTGCTTTTTATTTTCGATCAAGAATGGTTTTTGAACATCCAGATATACATTGGAGCGTTCTTGGATAATGGTGTTTACAGCACCATTTATATTCACTTTTAGGAGGTCAATCCGTTTGAGGTCGCGGCTAGAACGTGAAATATAAAACTCTTCATTATTGCCCAGCCAGTAGTTGATAAAGTAATCCTCCTTATACGAATTTTTATCCGGGGTTTTTGTCCAGGTCGAGAGCGTCTGATTTTTAAACGCGGAAACATTGATGCGGCGTGGAGTTTTTGCTCCTGCATCAAAGATATAAAGTTCAGTCTCTGTCGAGTCGACTTCACCTGGCATTTGGTATTTATACGTTTCAAGTGTTGGGCGAGATGAGCCAACATTATTGATTACCCACAAAGGTTTTAATGCACGGTTATCTTTTCTGCTCAAGGTAAAATAACGACCATCCGGGGACCAACTGATCCATACCCGCTTACGTTTAGTTTCATTGTCTTTATCTTTTTCTTCACCGGTAGTAGTGCTGTATTCATCGCCGCCCCAAGCATAATATTGTACACCGTCTTTTGTAATCTGGTGTTCTACAATGGTGCTGTCCTTTTCATCTTTTACCGCTTTAAGGTAATTGGATCTGTCCATCCAATACAAATTGTAGTCTTTTGCAAAGTAAACTGTATTGGTATCGGGGGAGAAGCTCGCCCAACTCAAAGGTGGTTTTACTTTTGTCGAATCACTGATTTCTAAGACAGACTTTGTTGCCAGATCATATTCCAGATAAAATAGTTTCTTTTTGGTCGTATCGGACTTATTCTTGAGTTTTTGTATTTCATCTTTGGATTTCACGGTATCTTGCGTACTCTGAACCTGAAATCTTAATTTCTTCTCATCTTTGGTAAACCGAAGCCCTTGTAGTTCCAAATGTTGTGCATCTACAGGGTTTTTAACGATTTTAGTAATTTGAGCGGCGATGTCATCATTATTGAAAAGGAGTTCTTTCTTTTTCAGGGCAGGGTTAACAATGTACCAGTTTCTTCCCTGCGGGCTTGCATAATCATACCAAAATCGATCAGAAAAATTGATCCAGTTTGGTTTGATACTGGTTGAAAAAATCATTTTCTTTAATTTTTCAGGGGAAAATTTTGCCGCCAACTGATAGTTGGCTTTTATAGCTGCCTCTTTCGCCTGTTGAGCAGTGCCAATATAGGGTAATAAGCTGGCTGCTAAGATAAAGTAGAACTTATGCATTAAATAATGATATAGATAATCGTGTAATAATGGTTTTTGCTGTAAAAATATCTATAATTAGGTTCTTTTGCGAATGATTCGTGTAATAATCCTATGATGGATAGAAGTTTTCATTGAAATTAACGAGAAATAGCTCCTGTGTTGCCCGTGTCACTCCGGTATATAGCCATCTTAAAAATTCAAGATCCAACATCTCATCGTTTATATACCCCTGGTCGACAAAGACAATTGGCCACTGGCCCCCTTGCGCTTTATGGCAGGTAATTGCAAATGCAAATTTAATCTGAAGCGCATTATAATAAGGATCCTTTTTGATCGCTTCTAGGCGGTCTTTTTTATCCATAATGTCGGCATAATCCAAAGCAATCTCTTCGTAGAGTGTCTTCTGGGTCTCATAAGGCAGGTTGGGACTGTCGGTATAGAGGCTGTCTAGGATCACGCGGCAGGTGATCGGTTCTATTTCGTCAATGTCTACAAATTCAAGTGTGACATCTGCAAACCGAAAACCATGCTGATCGTGGATGTTACTTACTTTTCGTACTTTGGCCATATCGCCATTTGCAATAAAACCATCGCCCATGTTGTTTTCCTGCAGCCAGAAGTAGTTGTTCTTCACCACCATAATATAATCTCCACCGGTCAGTTCTTCGTCCCGAAACAAAATCCTGTTCCTTATGTTTTGGTTGTACAAATTTGCAGAGCGATTTGAACGGCAGATAATCATTGTATTTTCGAGTCCATATTTATCATAGGCATAGTTTATACCCTCTATTAACCGTTCACCTGTCATTCTGTAAAGGTCTTTGAATCCTTTAGTTATGAATTTTGGAAAAGGAAAGTCTTCTTGATCTTCTTCTGCAGAGGTTATCTCTTCGCGTATTTTTGTCGCATTGTACAATATACCGGAATCTTTGGACTGCCGGACAACGGACGTCAGCTCAAACGGATAAACGCAGAGATGAAATTCACTTTCAAGATAACTTGGGTTTAATGCGGGGCTGTCCAGAAGTCCCACAGGTGGTAACTGGGCGGTATCTCCGACAAACAGCAGGGTACAGTTCTTTCCGGATTGCACATAGCGGATCAGGTCATCCAAAAGACTTCCTGAAAATGCATTTACAGGAGCATTGGATATCATTGACGCTTCATCGATAATAAATAGGGTATCTTCATGAAGGTTTTCCGCTAAGGTGAAATCCAGCTGAAATGAAACAGCAGATTTTTTTCGATAGATTTTCTTGTGGATGGTGAGTGCTTTTCGACCCGAATAATAGGTAATCACTTTTGCAGCCCTACCCGTTGGAGCCAGCAGGACAGCTTTTTTGCGTAGTGCTGGCAGTACTTTAACCAGCGCCGAAATTAACGTAGTCTTTCCCGTACCAGCATACCCTTTCAGAACAAAGCAGGATTGCTTGTCAAAAGCGAGTAGAAATTCTTCCAATAATCCGAAGGCTTCCAGCTGCTGATCGGTGGCCTGCCACGGGAATTGTTGTATTAACAGATTTTTGATGAACACCCTCAAAGTTATTTAAAAGGTTTGTCTTATCCTCTAGAAAAAGCTATTTTTGCGTTAAGAAGTTTTAATCTTTACAATTCAGCGAATGAATTATATTTCAAAACAATTTAATATCCATTATTTACCGGAGTACAATCTTTTGGTCAAAGCTGGCTTCCAGAAGGATATCTTGGCGGTGGTTGATAAAAAATCAGTCGCCCCCATTGTAATCGAGTATCCGTCAGAAGAGCCGATTTTGGATGCGACACGCATCATGAGCCTTCCGTTTCGATTTGTCCGCGTTGTGATACCCCATCAGACATTTACATTTATTCCAAAAGAATTTTTTCTAAGCGATAATATTAGCGATTACCTACAATTTTTAGGTACATCCGATCTTGAAAACACATTTAGCTATTCTTTAGATAATCTTAATTTAGTTGCTGTATATCAGTTTGATGGATTGTTATTAAATAGATGGAGGAGGTTGTTTCCTGATGCTGTGATACTTCCCGAATTCGCTGTCGTGCTTGACCGCGCACAGGAGCGCGTTTCGATTAGAGGCAGCGTCTTAGGAATTCATTTTGTGGCTGAAAATGCTGTCGACTTTTATCTGTTTAAAAACGGAGTTTTTCAGCTCTATAATAGTTTTGAAATTCATACGCTGGATGATATTAGCTATTATGTGCTTAATATCTTAACGCAATTCAACCTTGGCGACTCCATTAATAAAGTGCTTCTTTCAGGGGAAATCCCAAATGAATCTTATTATAGACGTATCTCAACGTATACTGCTGATATCGAAATATTGGATTTGAAAACAAAAGTTGTATTGGCAGATAGGGAGGTGGAATCAAATCTGGCTCCATATAATGTATTATTTGATTCTATATTATGCGAATAATCGGAGGTCGTTTAGGAGGCTTAAGGCTCAATCCACCAACAAATTTACCTGTGCGACCAACCACGGATATCGCCAAAGAAGCGCTGTTTAATATTTTACAGAACAAGCTGGATTTTGATGGTTTAGCATGCCTGGATCTTTTTGCAGGAACAGGGAATATCAGTTTTGAGCTCGCATCGCGGGATGTAGCGCATGTGGATGCGATAGACCTTCATTTCAAATGCGTGCAATACATCAATGATACAGCGAAGAAGATGAAATTGGAGCAGATTAAAGCTAGGAAAGCCGATGTGTTTAAATTTATTGCTAGCTGTAAGCATACTTATGATTTTATTTTTGCAGATCCACCTTATGATATTCCTAAATTACCACAATTACCAAAACTAATTTTTGATCAACAATTACTGCGTGAAGGTGGGCTCCTTGTCGTTGAGCATCCATCAACAAGGCAGATGGAAGATCATCCAAATTTTATAGAAACTAGAAAATACGGGTATTCATCATTTTCTTTTTACGCTAAGACTATCTAATATGAAAATTGCTGTTTTTCCGGGATCATTTGACCCTTTTACTTTAGCCCATCAAGATCTTGTTGAAAGAGCAAAGCCGCTATTTGATAAAATTATTATTGCGGTAGGTTATAACGCCAATAAAAAAGGAATGTTAGATCACGACGAACGGGTAGATTCGATTAGCCGTGTTTTTAGCGAGGTAAGCGGGGTTGAAGTGCATAAATATAAGGGCTTAACCGTGGAGTTCTGCAGGCAGGTTGAAGCCCGTTTTATATTACGTGGGCTCCGGAATACCAATGATTTCGAATTTGAAAATGCCATTGCTCAGAATAATCTGCTGCTCAATAATGAGGTGGAAAGTTATTTTTTGATGAGTAGATCCGGAACAGCCCATATTTCTTCGTCCATTGTTAGGGATGTGTGGTTTAATGGAGGGGATATCAGTGCAATGGTGCCCATTGCCATTCTATCACTGTTGAATGAAAAATATAAATAAGGAAGATCATTAAAGCGTGATTTAATAAAAAAAGTGAAGCAAAATATTATTTTGCTGCACTTTTTTTATTGTTAGTAGACAGGATCTTATGTGTTTTATGTGAATAATATGTTTTACTATTTAAATCAGTCTGATTGTCCCCTATGCTTTAAGGCCAAATATTATTTGGCAATGCGATCTTTTAGGAGTTAATTTATTCTATTTCAAGTCATTAACCTGATTTACCTGTATTTTAGTTTACTAAGAGCTTGCTTTGTCCAATAGGTAGTACTCTTCAGGTGTAAGTTTGATTTCGACAGCTCTGCTGAGTTCTTCGAGCTGCTTGATACTGGTTGCACTTACAATAGGCGCTGTAACCGAAGGTCTATGTAAAATCCAGGCTAATGCAATGGCTGACATGCTTGCTTGTTGGCTATGGGCTATTTCAGCCAGGGCATCTAGAATACGTAGACCGCGGGCATTAAACCTGTTTTTTAATGCATCGTAGCGCTTTACCTCTTTTATATCATCCAAAGAGCGGTATTTACCCGAGAGGAAGCCACTGGCGAGTGAATAGTAGCTGATTACACCCAGGTGATTGTCAATGGCCAATTGTTCATACTGTTTTTCATATTTCACTCGGTCGTCAAGGTTGTATTCCGGCTGGATAGCAATATAAGCGGGCAGATTGTGCTCTTCAGCAATCCGGAGGGATTCCGCAATACGTTCCGGACTGAGATTTGATGCACCGATCCATTTTATTTTTCCAGTCTGGATCAGGTGATGGTAAGCCTCCAGTGTTTCATCGATTTGTGTTGTCAGATCATCATGATGCGATTGATAAAGATCAATTGTATCTACATTGAGGCGCAAGAGCGAATCTTCCACAGATTTAATGATATATTCTTTTTTCAGATTAGGTTTGCTATTATCTATTCGGCGTCCACCGACTTTTGTAGCAATCTGAATTTTATCACGCGTATCTCTTTTGTTGATCCATTTGCCAATGATTGTTTCTGATTCAGATCCGCTGTGCCCCGGCACCCAATGCGAGTAATTATTAGATGTATCGATCAGGCTGAATCCCATATCGACAAAGGCATCCAAAAGGGCGAAGGATTGCTTCTCATCTATGGTCCACCCAAATACATTTCCACCAAAGACAAGCGGTTTGAATTCAATTTCACTATTTCCGAGTTTTACTTTTTCCATGATCATTTGATTGTTTCCTAATTAAAATTAGGTAAAAAAGCCCGTTTTCAATCTATTGATAGGGGAGTTAAAAGTTTTTTTTAAATTTTCTTATTCATTATCAGTGGGTTTTAAAAATGATCAGTGAGGTAATTTGGAATAATAAAAACTTTGCTTACTTTTGCATCATCCCAAACGGATATGCCCGGATGGCGGAATTGGTAGACGCGCTGGTCTCAAACACCAGTGGGAAACCGTGCCGGTTCGACTCCGGCTCCGGGTACAAAAATCCTCTTTACATTCAGTAAAGAGGATTTTATGTTTTAATTGACTTCGCCGCCATTAAAGTATGTAAAATCGGTTTTCGTAAGTCCGGGATAAACGGCATTTACTTTAATATTTGTATCACGGAGTTCATATGCTAGCTGGATTGTGCACCTTTTTAGAGCCGCTTTTGATATTTCGTAAACTCCGTATTTAGCATAGTTGTAGGCAGGCCAATCAGGAGTACTTAGTAATGAAAGAGAGCCAAGGCTGGTACTCAAGTTGACTATTCTTGGCGCTGAGGATTTTTTGACTAGATATGATTGGCAATCTTATATTCGGAAATTATTTTAATTGTATTTTTTCCTGCAGATTTAAACTCAAAGAAATAGGCAAAAGACATTTCTTCTTTTTTAGCCTTATACATTCCATTACAAGCACCAAACTTACCGTGACTTAATACTTCATCTAAGGTCAATTCAAGCGCTTCCACATTTTTATTCAAATACTTTCTTAATTCTTCTTTGTTTGAAATTGTTTTATGACCAATTATTCTAAATTCAAACTCATCTTCAATCCCATTAGCAACAGTTTCAATTTCGTTTTTATACAGAGCTATTATAAAATCTTTGATTAATCTCCTTTTAGGTGCATTATCGCAATCTTTAGGTACATTCAGTTTCATATAAATATTTTCACTTTACATTAAAACTACAAAATATCTCACCATAAGTGAAACTATAACACAGTAATTAGCACCGGTAAGCCAAATTCTACCGCTATGCGAGATTATAAAGTATAGCAATATGCACCGGATGTAGGTTCATTACTCGCATATCCCATCTAATATCTCCATACAATCTTCCGTGCTGGACAACTCTATTGTCGGTTCAGGCCCTCTTTGGGATAAATCAGGCAGCCAATTTTGGAGGGATGGTCCTGTACTAAGTTTGCCCTACCTTGCTTGTTGAGCATAAGTATAATCATTAAATCTCCACCTGCTGCCATCGTAAAAAACAGTCCGAATGCCAGCCACAATATATTGCCTAAAAACAGGGCGACTACCGAAGGTAAGATGCCTAGGATTATACCGGGAGCGGCCGCACCGATCTGATAATCTCTCACCTTCAGCGGTTCTTTGCAATGACAGTAAGGCGTGATGGATTTCCATAAGATGCCGAAGCGAATGGACCGGAATCCCGAGGCGGCATATCTGGCCCAAATGATGCCATGAATAAGCTCATGTACAATCACTCCCGCAATAATAATGAGTATCAGCGAGGCAATCCCAGCTGTACCCGACGGAAAAGCGGCTTTATAATTCGCAATAGAAAGCTTTTGCGGCCATAGAGAGTAAAAGGCAAAACCAAAGATCAGCGCAAATGGCAAGAAGTAGGCAAATGACCTAAGCTGCGCCTGAACGGCATTAATTGTTAGCTCCTGAGCATTTCCAAGATTTGGATTGGATTCTTTCATACTTAAAAATAGAAAAAAAAGTGGAAAGTCCTTACTTTCTAAATTCTTAAAGCGAACAACATTCAATAGCAAAAGATCTGTACTGATATGATAATATCCAGGAAATCTACAGATGACTACAGAATATTTCAATTATAGAGTATACAGTTCAGCAACCGATCAAAACAAAACATTTTTGAGATAAATTTTAGCGATTAAAATGTCTGAAAGGACGAGATATTTATACAAACAATATCGTTATGGCTACAACATAACTACTTTCGGCTACATTTATAAGTTTGTCAAATCTGAACTTTGGTTTATAAATAATTTAGGATATGAAAGTATTTGTTACAGGCGCTACAGGTTTCGTAGGAACAGCTGTAGTACAGGAATTATTAAAAGCTGGTCACAAAGTTCTAGGTTTGGCAAGATCAGAAGAATCTGCTAAAAAATTAATTAACGCAGGAGCAGAGCCCCATGTTGGTGACCTGATGGATTTTGAAAGCTTAAAGTTAGGAGCCAAACTCTCCGATGCTGTGATCCATTTAGGATTTGTTCACGATTTTAGTCGTTTTCCCGAAATGAGCATTTTAGATAGTAAAGTGATCGAAGCTATCGGAGATGCGCTGGTTGGAACTGATAAACCCTTTCTGATTACTTCTGGAACTGCGCTGTTTTCAAAAGATGGAATAACAACGGAGAATGACCGAGCGGTGAACCATCCCCATCCAAGGATTGCTACTGAAAATGCAGCGGATGATCAGGTTGCCAAAGGCGTAAATGTTTCGGTGATCAGATTATCTCCCTCAGTACACGGAGAGGGGGATGAAATAGGTTTTGTTTCATTATTTATAAAAATAGCAAAAGAAAAAGGCGTCTCAGCCATCATTTGCGAAGGAAAGAACCACTGATCGGCTATAAACTGGGCTTTGAACATTCACAATCATTTAATAAACTATTTAAGGCCAAGACCAATATGACTCCGTTGGGGTTCAGAAAGTCATTCAAAAGGATTAATTCTATTTAATCTGATTTTTTCCAGAAAACAAAATTGGAGTATAGTGTAGTGGCTACTAAAATAAATAGTGCGATGACATAAATGGTTTTAGATAGCATATCGTTTTTCGAACCAACAAAGCAAATGAGGAGTAGGCTGCTTATATAAATTATACCCGCATTAACCCAAATTCTTGATACCTTTGGAGAATACATTTTTTTTGGTGAATCATAATCCGAATTCAATTCTGAGATTCTATTTTTATCCCAATAAAGTAGAATTAAACCCGCAAGCATCATCAAACTAGTGATTATCCAAGTACCCTTAAAGTGCATTGAAATTGTAATCATCCAGATATTGGCTGTTATGGCCAAAAAGAGAAATGTTCCAATTAATGCGAATCGCTGCGTCATAAGAAGGATTGCAGTAATTATCTGCATGACACCTAGAAAGTTATAATAGATACCGGAAAGATAAAGTACTTCAAAAAACTGTCCTATGGTACTGGTTGTAGGTAATTGAGTAAATCTTTCACCAACCATTTTTGTAAACCCGGAAGGGACGAATGCCAATGCAACGAGGTATCTGATATGAATAATCGTCCATTGGATAAATTTATTTTGTTGTAATTTATAAAACATATTATTTAAAAGGTATTAGGTTAGGCCGATTAATTTGTCCTTTCCTTGTGCTTACGTCTATATTTGATGATAGCAGCGTGACTTTTTATTTAGCGCAAATTTATCCTCATTCAGCAAATATTGCCAATGGTTATAATTAACCAAAAAATAGCCCACTAATAAATAATTCTTATTGTTGGTCAAACCTTCTTTTAGTTCTACTTTATATTTTTCGCGATCTTCTGAAATATATTGTTTGGTCAAAATGGATCTCAGTTTTTCTTCGGTGTCATTAATTCAATTCTGTTGCCTTGGTGTGTCGTGTTATGCTTACAGCAAACTTTTTGGCAATACCTTGTTGGTCGTAGTTTTTTTATTTAACCCACTTTTCGATTATCTCAATGAATTGCTTTTGCTGGTCAACAAATGGATAATGCGAGCAATTGTCAATTGTTTTGAAATTTTGTTTTCCAACTATTTTCTTCATATCGCTTAATTGATTTTCTGAAAAGATTTTGTCCTGTAAACCATAAATTGCAAATAATTTTACATTCTCTTTTTCTAGTTTTTTTAATATAGGTTTGGTGTCAATATTATTTTTGCTTTCATTTTTATAGAACAAAATAGGAGCGTCGTCATTTCGGATATTGCTTTTTCCGTATTCACTATCTTCATAATTTTCTCGCAATTGGTTTGCTTCATTTGTCGGAAATGGCATTTTGAAATAGTTGTTCATACTTGCAACTTCGTAACATTGCTTTCTGTATTCAGCCGAATTTTTAGCTAATTTTTCAATTTCGGAAATTTTGGAAAGCATTAAGGTGTCATTCTTTTTTTTGTAAATTTTTAGTGTTGTTTCCAAAATATGGTTATACGTTTCTTGTTGTGAAAAAAGTGCACCTGCAAGAATCAATGAATTTACTTTTCCAGGATTTTGTTCTGTAAAGAGTGTTCCAACCAAGCCACCAAAGCTATGAGCAATGATATTTGCTTTTTTGATATTATACCTTTCGTAAATGCTATTTAAATCGCTAATTGCTTCTTGGAACGTAAACTTTGCAGTTTTGTCGATTGAACGACCTTCACCACGTCTGTCATAAACGATAACATAAAAACCTTTTCTTGCTAAATTTTCTGCAGTTGTTCCTTCAAATAGTGTTGAGTTTCCTCTTGGTCCGCCGTGAATGAAAATTATTGCCGGGTTTTCACTTTTTCCGTATGCTTTTGAGTAAATCTTTTCCGTTTGAGCTCTTCCAATTAATGTTGTCAGCGTACAAAAAAGCAGTAAAAATATTTTTGTCATTTTAAAATGTTATGTTTTGTTATGAATTCAGATAGAATTATCGGCAACCCTGAGATCAAAATCAATCCGTCTTATTATTCCGGGAAGGTCCATTTAAGCAAGTTGACATGGTTACACGGTGTCTTGGAATATTGATTATTCAAAGAATAAGTTGATATATAAAAATAGCAGGTTTTTGTATGGAGATTACATTAGCTTATATTTTTTGCTCTGATCGCCGATACTGTCCGCTCGTCAGCAACACCGTCAAAATATTTTTTGAGGACGTCATCAAATATATTTTCAGTATCGCTAATCATGGCAAATAATGTCATGCAGGAGCGCAACTTGAGGTAATCGGGATAACCGAATATTTCTTCTGCCGTAAAGCCATCGAGCTGCAGGAGGGCTTCTGAAATTTCAATTAAGTGCTTCCCAAGAACGGGGTGGGCCAAATATAAGATTGCTTCAGATAGACCGGAGATGCCATATTCGTCGGAAATTGCACTACTTCCCAAACCCCTGAGCTGCGGGAACACATACCACATCCAATGGGAAGTCTTCCTGCCATTTTTGATTTCAGAAAGTGCCGTCAGATAAACTTGGTTCTGGGCATCCAAAAACCTTTTTAATTCCATATAAGTTTGCGATTTAATATAAATTGCAATATACGCAATTAAGCAAATTATTTCTGCATCTTTTGCTTTGGAAGCCCGATTTCAAGCTCCTGCGCATATGGCGCGCGATTCGTCATGCTGACATCCTCGTGCAGATTTTGGTACGCCATAGTATGCAAATCGGCGAAAGCTAAGTTACATAATGTGGCATTATAGTACATTTTACCACGCTTATAGGCGACTATGCCAGCTCAAAAATGTCCTATAATAACACTATGCAAAATAGCCAATCCCATAGTCTTCACCCCGAAAAAATATCCGCATTTACATTGCAAGACACTTAAGGAGATAACCTTTTGATTTACCATTTATAAGCACAAGCGCACCAGACTGAAAAATGGGTGAAGCAAATCATGTCTTATTTTTAAGAAAACTCTTTAATAGCTTTTGTAAATTTGATGAAAATCTATTTTCGCACATTATGGCTGTACCTGTCAATAAAGAAGAATTACAAAAGGCAATTGAAACGAATTACAACAAACTGGAAAAGGAATTATCGACCATTCCTGTTGGATTAACTACCACCACAGATTTAGAAGGACATGCAAAGGATACTACAATGAGTATCAATAATCTTATTTCTTATTTGATAGGGTGGGGAGAATTAGTGCTTAAATGGAATCGGAAAAAAGATAATAATGAGCCTGTAGATTTTCCTGAAACAGGTTATAAATGGAATGAACTTGGTAAGTTGGCTCAGAAGTTTTACAAAGATTATGAAGACATTGACTTTAATACATTGTGTAGTAAATTAGATAAAACGGTTTCTGACATTCTTAATCTAATTGAGCAAAAATCTAATGCTGAATTATATGAGGTTTCTTGGTATGAGAAATGGACTTTAGGAAGAATGATTCAGTTTAACACGTCTTCGCCTTATACCAATGCAAGAGGGAGAATTCGTAAGTGGAAAAAAGAACGTAACATTAAATAAAAAATCCTCTCCGCTTCGACAGAGGGTGTAAAGTGAATTTGTCGATTGGAATTATTTAGTTTTGAATATTGCCAGTTAGCGTGAGATTACATTGGTATGATTATGGTCAGCTAAAGAGCTATTTGGATGATGCTTTTGCGACAGGTGATATCCAGCCAATGGTCGTCGTTGCGCCTGATGCAAATTATGGTACCAAAAGAATAAGCTACTTTAATGATCCTATGGGTGATTTTTATCAATTTAGAGGAAATACTGGAAGAGTATCTTTCTATACCCTTAATGTTAAACAACTGGAAACAAAGCAACTGGAGTTGCTAACTTAGTCGG
>DLST01000003.1 GCA_002500745.1 Sphingobacterium sp. UBA7855
CTCCGTTTCCGTTGGGACTGCAAAGGTAGAAATCATTTTTGAACTTCCAAAAACTTACTGAAGTTTTTTTTTCTTTTCCCTTTTTTCGATTTCCGCGTTTAAAATAAACCGGGCGGGATTTTAGATCCTGTCAGGCGCTCTTAAACCCTTCTTTTTTCAGGGTTCCTTCTCTCGAAGTAACCGTCCCTCCCTTGCGGAGTGGTGCAAAGATAGGAAGTTTGGGGACAAACTTCCAAGCCTTTTGTTCTTATTTATTTCATTTTCGACATAACTCCCTGGAAGGATGGGAGATTATTTTTCAGCAGGCCCCTCCCGGAGGCAAATTACAGGGGCAGACTGCATATAACGGAGCTCCGGGCGGGGAAACGGGGCGGCAGGCAGCTGCGCCAGGACAAAATGTCCCGGGAGGACGAAGTCTGTGAAAGGCACGCCGCCGCGAACTACAGCGTGGTCTCTCTCATAGGTTGTATGCCGCAGGCGCCGCCGGGCTAGACGCCCTGCCGAATTCGAAATATAAGACGGCCGATCGAGGCATCAAAAACGCTATCATGTTATAGCTTAGTTTAGGGTTTACTTAGGGTTTAGTTAGGGTTTGTTTAGGTTTAGTATAGGTAGAACCCATACTAAACCTAACTTAAGACTAAGCTATAGGTATACAAATTCTATACTAAGGAATAAAAAGGTAATAACTATGTGTTTTTTTAGGGATAAGAAACTGCTATAACTAAGGATAACACCAAGGTCAAATACGAGTTTAACCGTAGCACCAACCCTAGCTTATCTATGCCGAAAAATAGATTTTATAAAATAAATACTCCTATATGCTCAAGATAAAGGAACACCAATCCCTGTTACGTAACCAAAATTTGCATTATGAAAATGCGTTCAGACCAGTAATATCTTGACCTGTAATCAATAAATGGATATCATGGGTCCCTTCATAGGTAATCACAGATTCGAGGTTCATCATATGCCGCATCATAGGAAAATCCCCTACTATCCCCATCCCCCCAAGGATCTGCCTGGATTCACGCGCAATCTGCAAAGCCATATTCACATTGTTCCTTTTGGCCATCGAGATTTGTGTTGGTGTCGCCCGTCCCTCGTTTTTGAGTACACCTAAACGCCACGATAACAACTGCGCCTTGGTAATTTCCGTAAGAAATTCTGCAAGTTTCTTTTGCTGCAATTGAAAACCAGCGATTGGCTTACCAAATTGATGACGCTCCTGGGCGTACTGAATGGCAGTTTCATAACAATCTATTGCTGCTCCAATAACGCCCCATGAAATACCATAGCGGGCCGAATTCAAACAGGAAAGCGGTCCCCGCATTGAATTTACACCTGGAAGCACATTCTCTGCCGGAATAAAAACATCCTGAAAAACCAATTCACCTGTTTTGGATGCGCGCAACGACCATTTATGTAGCGTTTCTGGAGTTTCAAAACCTGCCATTCCACGCTCAACGATCACCCCTCTGACTTTTCCGGACTCATCCCTCGCCCAAACGACAGCCATATCACATACGGGTGAATTTGTGATCCACATCTTGGCTCCATTTAATAAAAAGCCATTAGCCTTGGCTGTTAATTTAGTTTCCATTCCACCGGGATCAGACCCATGATTGGGCTCAGTAAGGCCAAAAGAGCCAACCAACTCTCCCGATGCCAGCCTCGGCAAATATTTAACACGCTGTTCCTCGCTACCATAGGTGTAAATCGGAAACATTACCAAAGAGGATTGCACGGAAGCTGCCGAACGAATAGCCGAGTCACCAGCTTCCAGTTCTTGCATGATTAAGCCATAGGAGATCTGATCCAAACCAGCTCCGCCATATTCAGTCGGAATATAAGGGCCTAAGGCTCCAATAGCGCCCAATTTAGGCATCAAGCCAGCAATAGCACGATGCTCCTGTGCCGCATCCTCAATAAAAGGCTTAATCTCTGCTTTCACAAAATCGCGGACAGACTGCCGTATCAGTTTATGTTCTTCGGATAATAAATCATCCACTTGATAATAATCGGTATTGATCTGTTTAGTCATGATATAGTCTACATTAGCTTATCTAAGATAAAGAATATTTTTCCGATGAACAATATTCAGCATCAACTTGATAGCAAAAAATTTATTTCATATATTTAAATCATTCAACGAATAAAATAAACCATTATGATAAAATCAGCGCTTAAAATACTTGGGATATCCTCTCAAAATTTGGGGTCATCAACTGGACAGCAATGGTTTTCCAAAGGCAAAGAATTCAAGTCCTTTTCACCTGTAGATGGAAACCTCATCGCCAAGATAAAAGGCAGTCATAGTAAAGACTATGAAGCAGTTGTTAAGCAGGCCGGTGATGCTTTTTTACAATGGCGTCTACTGCCCGCTCCAAAAAGAGGGGACATCATTCGCCAGTTTGGGGAAAAACTTCGTGAACTGAAACCTATTCTTGGGAAGTTAGTTTCCTATGAAATGGGTAAATCTTATCAGGAGGGTATGGGCGAAGTACAGGAAATGATTGACATCTGTGATTTCGCTTTGGGTCTATCCCGCCAATTATATGGCAATACCATTCACTCGGAACGCCCGGGGCACCGTATGTACGACCAGTATCACCCCTTGGGCGTGGTGGGTATTATTACCGCATTCAATTTTCCAGTAGCCGTTTGGGCATGGAACACGGCATTAGCCTTAGTCTGCGGAAATACTGTGGTGTGGAAGCCTAGCGAAAAAACGCCATTATGTGCCCTAGCCTGCCAAAAAATTCTTGCAGAAATCTTACATCACAACGGACTACCCGAAGGAATATCCAACCTTATTACTGGCGACAGGCAAGCCGGAGAGTGGCTCGCCGAAGATAGTCGCATTGCTTTAATTTCTGCCACAGGCTCTACCCGTATGGGAAAAGAAGTCGCCGTTACTGTAGCGCAACGTCTTGGAAAGACTCTTTTGGAACTTGGTGGAAACAATGCAATCATTGTGACGCCCGATGCAGACTTAAAAATGACCATTATCGGTGCCGTCTTTGGAGCTGTAGGTACTGCTGGACAACGCTGTACGAGCACAAGGAGACTTATTATCCATGAGCGCATTTATGAAGAGGTCAAAAAACAACTGATTAAAGCGTATGGTCAACTAAAAATTGGAGACCCTTTGGATACAAAAAATCATGTAGGACCATTAATTGACAAAGACGCCGTAAAATCATACTTAAACGCACTGGAAAACATTCAAAAACAAGGGGGAAAATTGCTAATTAAGGGAAAGGTTCTTGAAGGTAAAGGGTATGAAAGCGGCTGTTATGTGCAGCCAGTCATTGCAGAAGTGGAAAACCATTATGAAATCGTACAGCAAGAGACCTTTGCCCCGATTCTTTATTTGATCAAATATAAGGGGGATATCCGTGCTGCTATAGATATTCAGAACAATGTTGGCCAGGGATTATCATCTGCGGTCATGACAAACAATCTACAGGAAGCTGAGCTGTTTCTAAGTGCTGCCGGCTCTGATTGCGGTATTGCCAATGTTAATATAGGCACTTCAGGAGCCGAAATCGGAGGTGCATTTGGAGGCGAAAAAGAAACTGGTGGCGGTCGGGAGTCTGGTTCTGATGCGTGGAAAGCCTATATGCGCCGTCAGACAAACACCATCAATTATACGACTGATCTACCCTTAGCACAAGGGATCAAATTTGATTTATAAACCCATTTACACACAAAACTATGAATAATGTACATGAAAGATTAAGCAAACATATATTAGCTGATGGATTTCCTTTGGTGATGGATATGGAAAAATCCCATGGTTCTTATGTCGTAGATGAAAATGGTGACGAATACCTGGATATGTTCAGCATGTTTGCATCGATGGCCGTGGGCTACAATCATCCCCATTTGGTCAACCAACGTGATTTCTTAGGTAAAATGGCAGTCAATAAACCTGCTATGTCGGATATCTACACGAAAGAGTTTGCTGATTTTGTTGACACATTTGATCGCGTGGCCATACCGAAAGAACTTTCCTATGCCTTTTTCATCTCGGGGGGAACCCTTGCCGTGGAAAATGCTTTAAAAGCTGCTTTCGACTGGAAAACAAGGCTGAATTTTGCCCAAGGAATACAAAAAGAAGCAAGCCAAGTTATTCACTTTAAACAGGCATTTCATGGTAGATCTGGCTATACGCTTTCCTTGACAAATACTCAAGACCCCAGAAAATACCTCTATTTTCCCAAATTCAACTGGCCACGCATTACCAATCCGAAGCTGAGCTACCCCTTAACAAAGGAACATATTGATCAAACCATTGCTTTGGAGAAACAAGCTGTCTACGAAATACATGAAGCCCTTGCAGCGAACCCACATGATATCGCCTGTATCTTAATTGAACCGATTCAAGGTGAAGGCGGCGACAATCATTTCCGTAAGGAATTTTTCTTACAACTCCGTAAAATCTGTGACGAAAATCAAATTCTATTGATCTTTGACGAAGTACAGACGGGATTGGGAATCACTGGAAAAATGTGGGCTTACCAACATTACAATATAATTCCCGATATCATTGCCTTTGGCAAAAAAGCACAGGTATGCGGGATACTGGCCAGCAAAGAAAAATTTGATCAGGTGGAACACCATGTTTTCAAAGAATCAAGTCGTATCAATTCCACATTTGGTGGCGATTTTATGGATATGCTTCGCTTCAAATTAATTCTTGAAGTCATAGAACAGGAAAATTTGGTTCAAAATGCAGCCGAAAAAGGACGCTACCTGCAAGGGGAGCTCCAGAAGTTGATCACAAAAAAAACACAGCTGTCTAATTTAAGGGGTGAGGGACTATTTGTTGCATTGGATTTTGACGCTGAAAGCGAGCGCAATGAATTTATCAAAAATGCCTATGCAAATAAGCTTATCATGTTAGGTTGTGGTGAGAAAAGTGTTCGCTTTAGACCGCATCTTAATGTGAGTTATACGGATATCGACAAAACGATCACCCTAATGGAAAAAAGTATATCCTAAAGGATATGCAATGCTATACTGTTTCTTCGCTTGTAGCATTGCATACCCTTTTTTTAAATCTATCTATCTTTACAAACATTAGGACGATCAATATCAACCAGTTCCGAAATTCCGTATTCATCAAAACGATCTAAAAGGGCATCGGTGCCCTCCTCGAGTTTATAATCCATCTCTTCCTTATATACCGGAATCATCGCATAAAAATTGATGATATTTCCATCTTTAGTTTTCAACTCCAAAAAGTCTTCATCAAAACTTAGCATAGGCGGAAGCAGTAACATACAACCAAACCCGGTATTTGCGATATCTTCGGCTTCCATTCCATTGGGAATGGTATGCCCATAACCTAACCAGGTTTTGTACTCATGTGGAAACCTTGCTAATCTTTTCAAAAAGTATACTGGCCAATAATTGTCATCGTCCTGAAATTCTTCTTCCCCTATTTTCCAATCTGCGGGCAACACAACCATTAACTCAGCACGTTCATAAGTTTCCTTATTTTCCACCTCATCCGGAACATTCATCGGTAAATCACTCATACCTGAGGTGACCAATATATGATATGGATAATTTGCACTTGGTTTTATCCAATGCACATCAATATGGACTAGTTCGGAGACAATCTCATGAAACACCATATCGGGTTCGGCGATATATTTTGTCAAGTGTTCCTCTATTTCATCCAGATAGACACATTGGATCTCTGGAAATAAGTTCTTAGGATCCTTATCTTCAGACTGATCTTCATAACGGTATACGGTAGATCCTCCAGGTGTAATTTCCGGATCCTTTCTTTCAGATGCGGACTCTTCCGCTCCGCTGCTCATAATTTTTTTGACTTTATCCCAGAATGTCATAGTATCTTATAAATGGTGAAAATTTAAGCGATTATTTTCTATTCAAATTTTATTCAATTACAGCTACTACAGGCTGTCTAAATCTTGTTTTAACTGGTTTTCCATTAACTTGTGCTGGCATCCAGTGCGGCGATTTTCGCATAACGGACAACACAGCTTTTGCAAACTCAGGGCTAATTTTTTCTGGGTTCTCGATTTCAATATTGCAGATAGACCCGTCTTCGCATACAATAAATTTGAGGATGGCTGTCTGTTTGGGACCATATTTTGCATAGGCCACACTATCCATCGTTCCAACAGTTCGTGATAAATCCAGATTATATTGCAAAAACCTGGACCATGCCACTGCCCCACCTTTAAAATAAGGAAAATTATCAACGTCCTGTGCAATACTGTCGGTCGGGATATCGCGCTTAGCAATCATCTGCGCACTTGCACAAGTACACATAAATAAGAAAAGTAGAATCGAAAAAAAAGTGTTGAAGCTTGTTAAATACATACCCTATACTAACCATAATCGTACCATTTAACGCTTGGATACGATCATTTATTGCGTTTAGCAATACTGGATTAATTCAGTGGCATATCAACTTGAGCAACAAAGTCTCCGTTTTCGTTAATGAGAAAGCTAATGGGATGCTCCGGGTTCTTAATAATCTCGAACAAGGTCAACCCCCAGGGTTTCCAAAAATTTTCAAGCACCTGGCCATAGGTTTTATTTTGCCAAGGATCAAAGATAGGTTTCATCGACATATCAGCTAATGGCATCGGCTCCACATACACTTTCTGTGGTGTATTTAAGTACGTATAATCTGGCAAACGATTAAATAAGTAGGCTGAATAAAAATAGCGCGCACACAATTCCTCAAATTGGATCGGGTGCAATGTTTTACCCGAAATGACTTTGAGAATGTCTTCATGATAAATATTGTTTGTCCCATTATCTTGAAGACAGGCAACTACAGCAAAGTCCTTCATACGTATCGAGAAGATCAAGGTATTGATTTCATCACGGTACATAAATGTATCGGGCGCATTCTCCACAGGTACAACAACCAGTGAAAATGGAAACGTATTTTCAAACTCCATTGGTACTACCAATGATTGCAACATCGCATGCAAATTTGTAAAACGCTGTGCAAGCGCTTGTGAAAAATTCATCTCCTCTCCTGAAGCCTTTTGTTGGCGAATTCCTGCAAGAATTTCATTAAAAACTACGCCATAAATAATTTTTGTCATCCATTGAAACAACAGTAGCGGATCTAACTGCTTAACCGCTTCATATCCCTGCTCAAATGACTGCTCTACCTCCTTTTCCATTTGCTCAATCGCCGCTGCTGCCGCCATGGAACAAGGTAGTTTCAACGACTTGTAAGTCACTAGATTTTCATCTAGCATTTTAAAAGGTTTATCTTCCAATTGAAAGGATTTCATCATCCATACTGGAAAGACCTGAATGGATTCTTCTTCCGACTGAAGCTTACTTCCTGTTAAAAAACAAATAGCTGAATCAAACTGAAATTGTTTGAAAGGATTATACAAAGTTGTCGCCATAATGCGGACAAAGTTAAAACAAATCAAAAAGTCCACAAGAAAAGCAAATTCTTATTACGAAAGGGTGACTCGAAGGAATAACTTATTTTACTTTCAGAAATTTTTGAAAATTCAAGAACTTTAAATAACTTTGATGTAACAAATTATCAAGATGCTGTAAATAAGCTGGATGTAAATCGCTTACGGCAAAATTTAAATACGAACAAAAAGAAAGGTCAATGGAATTACAAGAAGCAAAACAACAATTCATAGACACCTGGGGCGCATTAGGTTCTGAATGGGGAATCAACAAATCTGTTGCTCAGGTTCATGCCCTACTCCTTTCCGCAAGCAATCCCATGTCTACAGATGAGATTATGGAAAAGTTGGTGATCTCCCGCGGGAATGCCAATATGAGTATCCGGCAATTGATCGATTATGGTATTGTCTACAAAAAACATATTGCTGGTGATCGAAAAGAATATTTCGTCGCAGAGAAAGAGGTCTTAAAATGGGCGATGAAAATTGCAGTGATGCGTAAGCAGAAAGAGCTTGACCCCGTTATGGATATTCTAAAGGATATAAGCCGGAATACCGAAAAGGACCAGACAGCAGAAGGTAAGGAGTTCCATAAAACGGTAAAGGACATCCAAAATCTGACGGATCAACTCGAAACTATTGCCAACAAGATTTTCAATACCAGCGGTGGAGATTTATTAATCAAATTGATCAAACTAATGATGTAGCGTCATGAACTTCAATATCCTAGCGTACGCAATCTATGGCCTGCTCACCTGTTATATTATTCTTTGGGTCGGCCGGTTATTCCATAAAAATGGTCGAGTTTTCATCCTATCGCTTTTCCGTCAGGAGGTCAACTTGGCTGACACGACAAACAACTTATTGCTGCTGGGATATTATCTGTTCAACATTGGCTATGCAATCCTGCAATTTAGTTATTGGCGACAAATTGAATCATTTGATGAAATGATCTGCAGCATTGCCTTTAAAACAGGACGATTACTTTTTGTCCTTGTTGGGCTACATTACTTCAATATGCTCAGTATTTACTTTTTCGCAAAAAGAAAGAATTCATTAACCATTAAACATTAATATCATGGGAAATTTAACAGTTATCGGGTACTTTATCTACTTACCCATTGCAATAGGATTAACCTATTATGTTGCCTACGTGCTTTTTAAAAATAGCATTGTTTACATGAATGATATCTTTGCCGGTAGACCGGAGGTCGCCCATGCGACGAATAATCTATTTCGCATCGGATTCTACCTCATGAATTTGGGATTTGCACTCTACATACTTGAAATCAGCCTGTACAAGCCGAGCATTCAGGAACTCATTGAACGTCTGAGTTATAAAATCGGTGGATTTAGCATATATCTTGGTGTAATGCTCTTTCTTAATATGTTTCTCTTCTTTAGAGGCAAACGGATTGCAAAACAAAGAAGAGCAATGGATGCTACTTACGATAGTTAATCTGAAAGGTTCTCAAATAGAAACACCATGGATAAAATAGTCATTGCTGGAGGAACAGGTTTTGTTGGACAATATCTTTCCAAGAGATTTCAAACTTTAGGTTTTCAAGTTGTTATGATTGGACGTCGACGGGGCACTATTCAATGGGATGATCATTCCAGCATTTCTGAGGCGCTGGAAAATGCGGCCATCCTAATCAATCTAGCCGGAAAATCTGTCAATTGTCGATACACTAAAAAAAATAAAGCCGAAATATTTTCCTCACGAACAGCAACGACTACGCTTCTCGGCGAGCTCATAGCAGGCTGTACCAATCCACCAAAATTGTGGCTCAACTCAAGTACGGCGACCATCTATCGGCACGCCGAAGATCGTCCGATGACAGAAAGTTCGGGGGAAATCGGAACAGGTTTTTCCGTTGATGTTGCAAAATTATGGGAAAAGACTTTTTTCGACTTCAAATTGGAAAAGACAAGACAGGTGGCACTTCGGATGGCGATTGTTTTGGGGCCCGATGGGGGTGTTATCCTGCCTTTTAAAAATCTTGTCCGCGCTGGACTGGGTGGTATACAGGGAAATGGCCAGCAATATTTTAGCTGGATCCATATTGAAGATCTATTTCAAATCATTTTATTCTTACAAGGTCGTGATGACATCGACGGTATTATAAATTGTGCGGCCCCCAATCCGATTATGAATAAGACTTTTATGTCGATCTTTCGACAGGTAATGAACCGCAAAATTGGCCTGCCATCTCCAAAATGGCTACTGGAAATAGGTGCGGCTTTAATCGGTACGGAGACAGAGCTGCTTTTAAAAAGCCGTTGGGTATTACCGGAAAGATTGGACAATAATGCTTACAGGTTCAAATTTCCTACCATTTCAACTGCGCTGGAGGATATTCTGCAGCCGGGATAGCATCAAAAAGATAACAACGTGGGGTACACTAGCTTATCCCACGTTGACTTTAAAATTTTCAAATACAAGCGGCGCATTGACAAGAGTGCCTTCGTTATTTTTCACACCTTTAAACTCCGAAGTTTTTCCCTTCTCCAACAGGTTCTTCATCTCTTTTTCGTCTAGAAAGACACCGTTCAATGTCCGCCAGATCTTAAAATCACATCCACGGGCATAATGGTCACATTGGGCGACTTTATCATAGAGCAAAATTAACCCGCGCTCACATTTCGGACATTTTATTTTTCCTTTCTGCTGAGGTTTAACTTCCGCCTGCGCAAGTGAAATCCGCAGTGTCAACAGTTCTTTTGTAATTTTGGCGGTGTAATCCTTAATATGCTTCATAAAAACATCATAGGAAACCTTATTCGCCCGCATTTCTTCCAGCTTCTGTTCCCATTTACCGGTCAAAGTTACCTTAGCGATGGAACGATCCTTTACAAGGTTATACACGGCCAGTCCCTTTTCTGTGGGGATCAGTTTTTTCTTATCGCGCTTTATATAGTCACGTTGAAAAAGCGTCTCAATGGTTGCAGCACGTGTAGCTGGGGTACCTAGGCCACAGTCTTTCATGGCTTGGCGCATTTCATCGTCTTCAATTTCCTTTCCCGAAGTTTCCATGGCCTTCAATAATGAGGCTTCGGTATGTATGGGTCTGGCTTTAGTAAAACGTTCGGCAAGTTCGAGGGTCAGAATCTGCAATAATTCTTCGGCTAACAGCTTCGGTAATTGCGCATTTTCGTTGTCCTGATCCTCATTGTTCTTGTCTTCATCCGGAGCCTCGATCTGCTCTGCAGACAACCGCCAGCCGTATTGCTTAATCACAGTACCTTTGGCAATGAGTTCAACACCTTGTGCATCTATCGTAACGGTAGTAATATCTTTTATACATACTTCCGAAAAACTTTCGACCATGCGCTTGGCAATCATATTGTAGATATTCTGCTGCTCTTTCAACATGGGTCCGGGTTTTTCATCCGTCACTAAAAGGGCATGGTGATCAGTTACCTTTTTGTCATCGACAGAGCGTTTGTTCAATTTTGCACCGATCAGATTTTTTGCAATAGACGCAATGGATTCTTCTGCAGTATCTGCCAAATGTTGAAAAAGTGTGCCAATTGTTTCAAAAACATCTTCACCAATATAACGGGAACCCGTACGCGGGTAAGTAATAACCTTCTTTTCGTACAGTGTTTGCGCAATATTGAGTGTCTGATCGGCCGAATAACCATATTTTTTATTCGCATCCTGTTGTAGCGATGTTAAATCAAACAACAGCGGTGGTTGCTCTTTTGTTTCTTTGGCTTCTACCTTTGCCACGCGTGCATTGGAACCAATCGTGAGTCGCGCAACGGTTTGTTCCGCCACATCCTTCTTATCAATTTTAGCTGAGGTAGCTTTAAAACTGATATTGTCTTTTTCAAACCCGGCCTGAATTTTATAAAATGCCTGCGGTTTAAAGTCTTTATTTTCCAGATAGCGCGAACAGATCATGGCCAAAGTTGGTGTCTGCACGCGTCCTAAAGAAAGTAGGCCCTTATTACCAGCTGCTAAGGTGATGGCTTGTGTTGCATTGATACCGATCAGCCAGTCCGACTCCGAGCGTGAACGTGCAGACATGTACAGGCTATCGTATTCCGTACCGTCCTTTAAATTGGCAAACCCCTCTTTAATGGCTTTATCCGTTTGGCTTGAAATCCACAAGCGCTTAAACGGCACTTTAGACCCTAAAAAATAATATATATTGCGAAAGATCAATTCCCCTTCCCGTCCGGCATCGGTAGCCACAATAATTTCTTCGGCTTGATCCAAAAGGGATTTAATGGTATTAAGCTGTTTCACTGCCCCAGTATCGTCCATCTGCTTGCCATCACGCTTCACCTTTTTCGATTCCAGTTTAAAGCTTTGTGGAATGATTGGCAAGTTTGAGATTGTCCACGAATTATATCCGTAGGCCTGAGGTGTACAGAGTTGGACCAAATGTCCGAAAGCATATGTAAAAGCATAACCATTACCGGCGATATACCCGTCTTTGACTTCCTTCGCCCCCATCACCCGAGCTAGATCACGTGCCACAGAGGGCTTTTCAGCAATTACAACCTTCATTTTAGCTATGAGATATTAGATGTTAGATGTTAGTCGATCGAAGGTATCGTTATTCCTTTGATCTTACGATATAGCTCTATCGCATAAACGTCGGTCATGCCTGACACAAAATCCAATACGCAACGAATCTTCGAATAGGAATCTTGTTTTTCTGTATAAAATTGTTCAGGAATTAGAGCGACAAGTTTCTTATCGTAATTATTCTTGTTCTTCTTGAGGTACGCTGGAACAAATTCTTTTAAAAGTGCATCCATCACCCGATAGCCAGCAATCTCAATCTGTACAACCGTGGGAGCATTGTAGATTTTTGCGATGGAGATCTTCGAGATTTTGTTCATCTGTGCAACAATCTCTTCATCAAGTGCATCCATTAGCGCTGATCCGAATGTTCCAGACAAGAATTTATCCTGTTCACGTATAAAGACGTCAACACACCCTTTAATCAAGGTATTGATCGCTTTGGCCCGCAACAATGCTACCCGGCTCGGCGTATCCAGCAGACCGTCAAGTCTGTCGCGAAGATTCTCTTTGCCACATAGCGGCAATAGCAACTCTTCCACTTCTTGATAAGATAAAATCTTCAGATGATGAGCATCTTCCAAGTCTATAATATTGTAACAGATATCATCTGCAGCCTCCACCAGATATACCAACGGGTGTCTCAGATAGCCTTTTGGATTAGAAGGATCTTTTAATAAGCCCAATTCATTGGCGATTTTTTCGAATGCTTTTTGCTCTTCTGTAAAAAAGCCATACTTCTTGCGGTGATGGCTTTTCTTAAGATGGCCATCAATGGCCAAACATGGATATTTCACGATGGACGCCAAAGAAGTATACGTCAATGCAAATCCTTTGGGATCTTTTCCCTGAAAGGCATGTGTCAGGATACGTAAGGCATTTGCATTTCCCTCAAAATGGGTTAAATCAGCCCATTCCTCAGCGGTAACCTGCTCTTGGTATTTACGCCCGTCTCCGTCTGTGAAGTAAGTCGATATGGCAGACTCACCCGAGTGGCCAAAGGCAGGATTACCCAAGTCATGTGAAAGGCATGCTGCAGAAATAATATTGCCGACTTCCTGAAGAAATGGATAATCCGCATCAAGATTGGGGTTTTCCTCTTTCAACTTTGCATAAAACATACGTCCCAAAGAGCGCCCAACACTGGCTACTTCCAAACTATGGGTCAATCTGTTGTGAACGAATACAGCACCAGGTAGCGGAAAAACCTGTGTTTTATTCTGTAATCTTCGAAATGGGGAAGAAAAGATCAAACGATCATAATCCCGTTGAAATTCCGATCGCGCCACGAGATAGCTATCTACGCTCCGATCTTCGTAACCCCAGCGCTTTGCGGAGAGCAAATCTTTCCAATTCATTTTTTCAGACATAGCGCAAACTTAGATAAATTTGCCCTTAAATACAATTATAATCCTTGCGGCACTGACCCAAAATTGCCTTAAACAGCGTTGGCCCACATTCGTTGCTTACTTCATTATTTCGTTTATTTAACTGCGATTATTAAACCAGGATCCTGGATTGAATAATAAAAGATTTTATAAATGCCTTCGATCAAAATCGTTTTTATACTGCTTAGATTCTGTATCTTTATGCTACAATACCAATAGGGATCAATCATGACAAAATATCAAACACTTATTCCAAAACATTTTGAAGGTACAATTGACGGCAAAAACACGCATTTGCTCTTATTAAAAAATGAAGGGGGGATGCAAGTCCTCTTAACTGACTACGGTGCACGTATTGTCAGTATTTTGGTTCCTGACAACAAAGGAAATTTGGTAGACGTTGCACTGGGTTTTGATTCTATTCAGGCCTATCTTGATTCTGACGAGAAATACCATGGTTGTACTGCAGGGCGTTTCGCAAATCGCATTGCAGATGGTAAATTTGAACTCAACAGAAAACAGTATACACTCCCTCAAAACAATGGCAACAATTGTCTTCATGGCGGTATATCCGGTTTTCATGACAAGGTTTGGGATAGAAGGGTTACCTACCAATCGCACGTCGAATTTTATTATGTTTCTCCAGATGGCGAGGAAGGCTTTCCTGGGAACCTAAAAGTGATGGTTTCCTATACCTTATCGCGAAATAATGAGATCATTATCAAATATCATGCGCAATCGGATGCCGATACACACATCAACTTAACTAACCATACATATTTCAATCTGGACGGAGAAGGTAGTGGTGACGTGTTGCAGCAGATCCTTCAGATCAATTCAGATGAAGTTTTATTTGTAGACGAGAATCAGATACCGAATGCAATAGTACCAGTGGAGGGCACTGCCTTCGACTTTCGCACACCCAAACCTATTGTACAAGATATTACTGCAAATAACGAACAATTGATTGCTGCCAAAGGCTATGACCATTGTTATGTCAACAACCAGCCTATTTCGCAGCCTTGCGCAACGGTCTATTCAAAAAATACGGGCATTCAGCTGGATGTTTTTACCACTGAACCGGGTGTGCAGCTTTATACAGCAAATTGGATGACTGGAAATGATTTTGGCAAAAAAGGCCATAGGTATCTCCCTTATGCTGGATTCTGCCTTGAAACGCAGCATTTCCCGGATACGCCCAACCAAGAAGACTTTCCTCCTACTTTGTTGAAAGCCGGAGAGTCATTTGACTCCGAGACACACTTTAAGTTCTCAATAAAAAAATAAGAAAATATAACGGCCGGTAAGCNNGCTTACCGGCCGTTATATTTTGCTATGTGCTGTCTTTTTCCAAGAAGACAACAGTACCTTTTATTTTAAAAGATCGTCTATTGCAGAATTAACTTTGTCAAAACAAAAAGTCGCTTTCACCTCTTCAAACATACGTTGAATCTGATCGTTGCATAGATTTCCAATACTTCCTTCGTGGGTATGATTTACTTCTTTCGATGGCTTGAAGCGCCCTTCATCAATATCAATACCTATAGTTCGATAGGCTTCACGGAACGGCACCCCTTTAAGGACTTCATTGTTGACCACTTCTACGGAGAATAGATAATCATATTTTGGATCGTCTAGGATATTTTCTTTAACGGATATGTTTTCCAACATGAAGGTTGCAATTTCAAGACATTCATTGAGTGATTGGAAAGCCGGGAATAAATTCTCTTTTAACAATTGAAGATCCCTATGGTAACCGGATGGCAAATTTGTAGTCATCAATGCGATCTCATTGGGCAATGCTTGAATCTTGTTACAGCGTGATCGGATCAACTCAAAGACATCAGGATTTTTCTTATGTGGCATAATACTCGATCCTGTGGTCAAATGGGCAGGAAATGAGATAAATCCAAAATTCTGGTTTATATAAAGACATACGTCCATGGCAAACTTAGCTAAGGTTGCAGCTATTGAACTCATACCCTGTGCCAAGATACGTTCGGTTTTACCGCGTCCCATCTGCGCATAGACCACATTATAATTGAGATCCTCAAATCCCAACAATTGTGTGGTCAGGGTCCTATCTAAAGGGAAAGATGAGCCATAACCTGCAGCGGATCCCAACGGATTTTTATTACAAACCTTCCAGGCTGCACGCATCATCTCCAGATCATCGACAAGGCTTTCGGCGTATGCACCAAACCACAACCCAAACGATGAAGGCATGGCGATCTGCAAATGGGTGTAACCAGGGATTAGGATATGCTTATACTGCTCGCTGAGTTTTATTAATTCGCTAAAAAACGCTTCTGTATTGTGGATGATATGTTGAATTTCGGAGCGAAAGTACAACTTTAGATCGACCAATACCTGATCATTACGGGATCTGCCCGAATGTATTTTTTTACCTGCCTCACCGATACGCTGTGTAAGCAGCATTTCAACCTGCGAGTGCACGTCTTCCACAGAATCTTCAATGCGAAAATCTCCAGCAAGGATTTCGCTATAGATATTTTTTAGCTCTTGCTGAACGAGGGCCAGATCCTCATCCGTCATGAGATCTATACTGTTCAACATACGTGTGTGAGCCAATGAGCCCAAAACATCTGCAGCAGCAAGTTGCAGATCCATGACCCGGTCATTGCCCACAGTAAATGATTCTACAAAAGAATCTACATCTATATTTTTTTGCCAGATTTTCATTCTTCTTATTTTTTTAAATGCTATTTTAATCAGAAGCTTATGGCAGGTTTAGTATGGATTGAAGCTTCTGATAATTTTATGACATCCGATTTTTACAAAAATACCAATTGCAAACGGTTATATCAATGCAAAGATTACATACATTTTTTGGTCAATTCGTTAAAAAATGGAAAAATAGCGTCGATAAAATAGACTATTACAAAAAAAATATAATGTTAAAAGTTTGTTAAATCGCGATAAACACATATTATAAGTAACCACTCACTTTATTTTTAAAAGTTATTTTGTCAGTTTTTTAAGTATTCCTATGTTTGTAGTGTAAGGGAGATGAAAAAAGAGAAGATGGTAGGGTTAGTAAATACTTACCGCTTTAAATACACCAAAATTTCAAACCAAATATGATAGACCTCAAAGTCTTAAAACTTGAAAGAAATTACCTAACCAATTGTGAATCGAAATTTAAAGGCACGTCAAACCAAGATGTGCCTTTTTTCCTTTTTAGCATATTTTATTTTCCAATTGCTATTCTCCATTCTTTTCAAGCAGGTGTGCTATCTGGTATTCTTTGTTAACTAAGTGTGACAAGAGGTCAATCCAAAGTTCTCTTTTAATTGAAATTTTGGCTACTTTTGTTTGACACAATTGAGCATATTCAATACAAAAAACGTATACGATGGGAACAGAAAGCAAGAGACAGCAACGTTTTGCTGGGGTAATTCAACAGGATTTAGCGGCATTATTTCAACGCGAGGGTCATTCATGGGCTCCCGGAGCATTTATTACGGTTACACGTGTTCGTGTTACGCCAGATTTGGCGATCGCACGCGTTTATGTGAGCTTTTTAAACACCAAGACAGCACAGGAAGGCATTCAGGCGATTCGTTCCAAAACAGCTGAAATACGTTACAAACTAGGCGCAAAAATTAAGAACCAAGTAAAGATCGTTCCTCAATTGGAATTTTTCCTTGACGACACCAACGAATATGTTGAACACATGGATAAACTATTTGATGAGATCAGTAAAGAGCCACGCCAACCAGAATAATATCCTCTTTCGCAGTATGCTAAACAACAATGGTATTTGAACTGGATACTAAAAAACTTGAATTCCCACACCCAAGCTATGCAGAAGCAGATGGTTTACTTGCTGTAGGTGGGGATCTTTCCACCGATCGCCTGCTACTCGCCTATAGTAATGGGATTTTCCCTTGGTTTGACGAGCGCAGCCCTATTCTCTGGTATGCCCCAAACCCTCGATTCGTGATCGATCCGCGCAAAATAAAAATCAGCAAGAGCATGGCGAGCGTCCTTCGGAAAAATATTTTTTCGTTCTCAATAGACCGCAACTTTAAAGCAGTCATTCATCATTGCGCAACTATGAATAGAAAAGATCAGGAAGGTACCTGGATTACAGCGGACATGATAGATGCCTATAGCAAACTTGCGGAGCTGGGTTATGCACATTCGGTGGAAGTTTGGCAAGATGGGATACTGGTTGGGGGCCTTTATGGTGTATTAATCAATGGTGTATTTTGCGGCGAAAGTATGTTTTCTAAAGTCGCCAACGCATCGAAGGCTGCACTAATTTACCTTGCACAAGAAATCGAATTACATCTAATTGATTGCCAATTCCATACTAGTCATCTGGAACGTATGGGCGGAACATATCTTTCACTGACAGATTATTTAGCTATATTAACAAAAAAGCACAACAATGACTAGTCCATATCGCAAACATTTTGACATCGCAACAGAGGTCACTTACCTAACGACACCGGGATCGGGCTTACTTTCACGTGAAACAAAGGCGTGGCGCGCCAAGAGAGACCAAGATTTCTTTGATTCAAACTCGAACTTACGTGAACAGCAGGGTGCGACCTTGGATGCCTGCCGGGCTACACTAGGTACATTTTTTAATTGTCCTTCCCAAAATGTCTTCTTATCCAGTTGTTTTTCCTCTGCTTTCAATGCACTGCTGGCCGGTTTACCTAAGCAAGCTAAGGTTCTTCTACTGAATAATGATTATCCTTCCGTTAATTTTCCGACGATATTAAGTGGTTTTGAACACCAATTTGTCACGATGGACGAACAACTGGAAGCAAATTTATTGGACACAATAGCGATATTTAAACCAGATGTCCTTATCCTCTCCATTGTTCAATACATTTCGGGATTAAAAATAGACCTATCTTTCATACAGGAATTGAAGCACAAGCATCCCGACTTGCTGATCGTCGGTGACGGCACCCAATTTTTGGGAACAGAACTCTTTAATTTTACACTTTCGGGATTTGACGCCGTATTATCCAGTGGATATAAATGGCTTATGGCTGGCTTTGGCAATGGCTTTGTGTTCTTAAGCGAAAGGCTCAAAGCGATGCTCTATGCGAATATTCAGGAAAACTACAGCTTTCTCAACAACCAATGGATGAATAAATCTGTGGTACAACTCTGTTTCGAGCCCGGCCATTTGGATACGTTGTCACACGGAACGCTACAGCAGTCTCTTCTTCAATTGGAGGAATGGGGGTTTGCCGAAACAGTGGCCTATACCCAAAAATTGATCGCAGATGCCCGTGCTGAGCTGTCCGACAGAAAACTGTTATTGAATAGCATCGTAAAACGACGTCCGCAGAGTAACATTTTCAACATACAGATCGACCACGACTATTATCAAACCCTCTTGGATGAGGGAATAAAATGCTTCCCCCGAGGTTCGGGAATCCGTATCGGATTTCATTTATACAACGATCACACGGATCTTGAAAAGCTATTATATATTATTGACACCAAAGTAAAGTAAACATGAAATTTAGAATAGGAGATTTAGTACGGTTTGTTGATGAACCCATTGAGGGACATATTACATCCATGCAGCCCAACGATATTGTGGGCGTCACGGACGATACAGGTTTCGAAATCCCTGTACCGATGGATAAAATCACCCTTGTATTCGGCAATATGCGGCGCGCGGATGATGAGCTCGACCAGCATGCAACACCATTGACACCACATCGATTTATCGAGAAAGGGATACTTTTGGCGATCTCGGGAGATCACAAAGATGGACTCGCCAAATTACATATCATCAATGAAACAAGCTTTGAGCTACTGATATCCATATCCGAAGCAACTGCGAATAAAGTTAAAGGTATTTTCAGCAATAAGATACCTCCACACGACTCGATTCAGTTTTATACAGGAAACTTTGCAAATGTTGGAAAATGGCCGACTTTCCGCTTTCAGATCTTACGCCATAGCAGCATTTTGCAGGAGCTTACCTCGCCAATCAACAAAGAACAACGTGTGCGTCCAGTAGACCTTACTAACCCTAAAATGCTTAACGAAATTTTGGACGAAAAGATATGGTCCTACGAATTGGATAAGATCGAAGAAGATTTAGGATTGGACAAATTGAAAAATCATTTTATACCGCATCGTCCAAACAAAAAATAAGCTAGGTGTTTTTCATCTAGCTTATTTTTTGTTTAAACGCCTTCACTACTCCACCGAAGATCCAACCTTTTTGGTACTTAACGCCAACAATAAGATACCTACCAGATAGACAATCCAGCCCCAGCGCATATGCAGGGATTTAGAAAGCAATTTATCAGCAAAGCCCCAACCGAAATAATTATTGATCTTAAACCAGACTGCTGTTATACTCAAAATATACCAGCAGGCTGCCAATCGCGTCATCCATTGATAAGCGCGAACTGCTCGAACAAAAAACAACAGCGCAGTCACCCCCAAAATCAGCAGGGTAATAAAGAACAAATAGGCATCTACCTGATAGAGGTTCCAATTTCCTTTAATAGGTACTTTTAAAAACGGCGTCATACTGGAAAAAAAGCAGATCACCAGTCCGACAATGGCAACGTATTTTTTGATAATAATCATAATTCAAATTGCTTTAAAATTCGTACGAATATAAGTTGAATATTAACACTTATATAACATGTCTTTCGCTTTTTGAAAAATTATTCTATTTTTAGAGACAATTCTCGTTCAGTGTTAGCCACATTGATGCTAATCAGGAATACACGGAGTAGTACTACAATGGGGTGATGTCTATAAATGGGAGAATAAATTTTTACGATTAAGCTGAATAATAAACATGAAAAGAGAAGTTGAGGAAATAGCCGCAGAACAACCTGCACAGCCAAACAAAAAGAAAAAAGTCTTTATTATTATCGGTATCGTCCTATTGGTGATCCTGGCCGGCGGCGGATATTACAATTATAACCAGCGACAAGCGATCCAAGGCTTGGAGGTCGACAGCACGGCCACCGCTGCTATCGGGTATGAAAACGCAGACCCCAAAGACCTAGAGGATGCTGATGGTTGGAGTTCATTAGAAGACTATCAACACTGGAACAATGCCATCTTCACTATACCGGAATATGACAACATCCCCTTGCGTTACAGAAGGGGTATTACAAAGATTTTTATGGGCAATAACTATCTAGAACCCGTAGAGGATAAACCCATCTACAAATTTACCCGGATAAAAGACCGTGCTAAATCCGTTTTTTGTTATGGAAACTTTACCGATCGCAACGATTCAGATAGCTGGAATAAGGAAATGGCATTTTTGATTGAAAAAAACGATTACCAGAGCAGTGCGATCTGGATCATATCCGCAAAAGGCGATATCTTATTCTGGAAGGAATATTCAAGCGAACTGCCACTCATCAACAGCTTCAAAAAGGGACAGAAAATTTTTATGGATGAGATGAAGTTAGTGCCCGCTCCTGCCGATGGAATTATCATCAAGAATAAGAACTCCAAATACGCATTAATTTACAATAAAAGCAGCAAAACTTTTGACAGCTATTACCAATATAGTGACAGTGAAATTCAAGAAGCTACCGCCGCAGAAGAGACTCCGTATGTGGAAGAATTAGAAGATGTCACCGTGGACTCTGTTGGGGTAAATTCGGATATTAAAGAGTAGGCACTGCGTTTTTTAGCTCAAAACTTTCGTCACTGCCTATCGTGATGAAAATCATTTGGCCACAAATACAAAAATAAAACACTGTAATACAGATAGTTATTTAATAAAAAAAGCTATTTAAAATCTTTCTAAATTAATCCCTTTGACAGATTTTTGACACAAGCACAAAGCTTTTAAGCTACATTTGTACCGTTAAATATAAGCGAGGGATTAGAGCTTTGAAAAATCTTAAAGTATTAGCGTTTACTCATAAACATGTCGAACTAAAAGATCTAGGTAATCTAGTAATCTGCAATGAGGATTTAGAAAGTCGGCTCATCAATCTAAAGCATAGCTTAGATATTCCGGAGATCTTTTACATTGGTACTTGTAACCGAGTAGAGTTTGTATTTTATGGTGCTCATGAATTGACCCATGAATTTATCGCCGATTTTATGGGTAAGTTAAACTTCTGCGTACCCCAAGAAAGGCTACAATGCTATTTAGGACAGGTCAATAAATATGAGGGGATGGATGCTTTAAATCATTTACTTCGGATGTCCTGCTCACTTGAAAGTCTTGTCGTTGGAGAAAAAGAGATTCTGGCACAGGTAAGACGGGCTTATGATCGTTGCAGAGAGGCTGGTTTTACGGGAGATTTCTTACGCCTGATGATGGATCGACTTGTAAAAACAGCCAAAGAGGTGTACACCTATACTAAAATTTCCAGAAATCCCATTTCAGTTGTTTCGCTTGCTTACCGCAAATTACGTGAGTTAAAACTGGTTGAAAACCCTAGAATCGTCATCATCGGTTCTGGAGAAACCAATCAGAATTTAGCGAAATATTTTCAAAAAAATCAAAAAGCTAAGTTTGTTATTTTCAACCGTACTGTGGAGAATGCCAAAGCCTTAGCCGAAGAATTGAATGCTGAAGCTTTTCCTTTAGCAGACATTGGTCAATATAAAGAAGGTTTCGATATTCTGATAACCTGTACAGGGGCTCCTACTTCAATTGTAGATAACGCTCTTTATCAATCCTTATTAAACGGAGAGACTGATAAAAAAGTGATCATTGACTTAGCCGTTCCGAATGATATTGATGCTGAAGTTCTCAAAAACAATCCGATTCATTATATCGAAGTGAGCAGCTTACAAGCAATTGCAGAGAAAAATATTGAAGAGCGCTATAATGAACTGGAAAGTGCGGAGAAGATCATTCAGGACAATATTGAGGAATTTTTACCGTTAATCAAACAACGCCGTGTGGAAGTTGCAATGCGTGAGGTTCCTGAAAAGATCAAAGAAATTAAATCTTTCGCCTTAAATGAAGTATTTGCCCAAGAAGTGCAGGCCTTAACGCCAGAGGCACGAGAGGTATTGGAAAAAGTGATCAACTATATGGAGAAAAAGTACATTAAGGTTCCGATGGTTATGGCGAAAGAAATTTTGGTTAAAACTCCCGAAACCGAGAAAAATTAGCATTCCTATCCCGAAGTTTTTTGTGCTTAACATACCCTCTAATTCTTGAGTATATTCTGTTTCTGCCGAGTGAAGCTAATCGCTGGCTGTTTTCTTTAAATTTCGGTTTATCAACTATTTCCTGACATATAATGACAGTAACGTGTCAACATATTCCCTCTATTTATTTATTTTTGTTCCAATAAATTGTTTTAAACAAATTTTCCGAAACTGTTCATTTCCGAAGCTGAATTGAATCAATAGCGCGCCCAGTGTGCATAGCATTTGTCGCTATCGGCAGAACATTTTTGTGATCGTTTTAATAGGTAAAGTAAAATTAACGTGAATAGAAAACTAATTATTGGTACCCGGGGAAGTGTTCTTGCCATGTGGCAGGCAAATTTTGTAAAAGATCGATTGGCAGAAATTGGAATTGAAGCAGAATTAAAAGTCATAAAAACACAGGGTGATATCATACAGCATCTTCGTTTGGATAAATTGGAAGGCAAAGGATTTTTCACCAAAGAGCTTGAAGAAGAACTTTTAAGCGGGACCATTGATTTAGCTGTTCACTCTCACAAAGATTTACCTACAGTTAACCCACCGGGATTGATTATTGCAGCGGTTTCTGAGCGCGAAGATCCGTCGGAGCTATTAATTATACATAAAGATTGTGTAGACATTAAAAAGCGTCTTTCATTGAAGCACAATGCGACTGTTGGTACATCATCCAACCGTAGAAAAGCACAGATATCAGCGTTGCGCCCTGATCTGGAGTTTGACGATCTCCGTGGTAACTTGCAGACAAGGATGCAAAAGTTACGCGACGAGCAGTATGACGCTATTGTGCTTGCAAAGGCAGGGATTAGCCGTATTGAAATGGATATCAGTGATTTCCATGTAGAAGAAATCCCTCCTGTTGAAATTATTCCCGCTCCAGCGCAGGGAGTATTAGCGATCCAGATTCGCGAAGTTGATCAGGAGCTATTTGACGCTTTGCAGCCATTGAATAATGAAGAAGTAGCTAAAACAATCGCTGTAGAACGTTTGGTATTGAATAAGTTTGACGCAGGCTGTCATGCTCCGCTTGGCTGTTATTGCCGTAAGAGCGGCGATGAATATGAAGCTTGGGCTTCTATCGCCGAAACAAGTGAAGACTTCCCTGACCGGGTTTACCTGAGAGATACCGACACAATACGTTTAGCAGAGCGCATCTTCAGCAAATATTCAAAGGACAGAAAACTGCCGCAGTCTGTATTCATTTCCCGGGAGGTAGACGAAAACTCCTATTTTGCAAGGTCCATGGCCAAACATAATATTGCAATTGAAGGCCGTTCATTGATTAAAATATTTCCTATCATCAACAAATTGGATCCATTCATTTTGAAACATGTGGATTGGATCATATTTTCAAGTAAAAATGGTATTGAGCACTTCTTCAATTTGGAACCTCGTTTGAGTAAAAAAACTAAGATCGGTGTCATTGGGCGCGGATCTGAAGAGATTTTACGCAAGTATGATCGCGTCGCTGACTTTTCTGGCGACAGCGAGGGGATTAATATGGAAGAAATTGCAAAGAAATTTGCAGAACTGGCAAATGGTGGTACCGTACTTATTCCACGTGCAAAAGAATCTCTGGAAACAATCCAAAAAGCATTGAGTGCTGAAACGAAAATCATCAATATGCCGGTGTATGAAACTGTTTTAGAAGAAAATGTAGATCCATCGAATGCGGAAGTCTTGGTGTTTACGAGCCCAAGTAATGTGGAAGCTTATTTTGCGGACAATCTATTGGAACCTGGCCAGAAAGTAATCTGTATTGGTCGTTCTACAGGCGCAAAATTCGATGCGATGAATGTTTCTTATACACTTCCTTATTCTCCGGATGAAATTGGTCTTTCCGAAGCCGTTTTTGGATTGGAGTATTAGTCATTGGAAAAAGCCGTTCGTAAGTCAAACTGAGCTGATGGTTTTACCGCATTTGCATTTAAACAACAATAGATCATAAATAATCTTAATATAATGTTACAACGTCCGAGAAGAAATCGTAAATCTGCCGTGATTCGCGACATGATTCAAGAGACACGTTTAGACGCGTCAAATTTGATTTTCCCACTTTTTATCGTCGATGGGCAAAATCAAAAAACTGAGGTTAAATCGATGCCGGGCATCTATCGCTATTCTATAGACAACCTATTGAAAGAGGTAGAAAGCTGCTTAAAACTGGGTTTACGCTCATTTGATCTTTTCCCAAATATTGAGGAGTCACTAAAAGACAAGTATGCTACAGAAAGCTACCGTGACGGAAGTTTATACCTACGTGCTATTGCCGCTGTCAAGAAAAATTTCCCTGAGGCTTGCATCGTAACAGATGTTGCCATGGATCCTTACAGTAGCGATGGCCACGATGGCATTGTCGAAAACGGTGAAATCCTAAACGATGAGACATTAGAAGTATTGGGTAAAATGGCCTTGGCACATGCACAATCGGGTGCTGATATTATCGCGCCATCGGATATGATGGATGGCCGCATCGGTTACATCCGTGAGCTATTGGACCATAATGGTTTTACCCAAGTTTCTTTGATGTCTTATACGGCAAAATATGCTTCGGCTTATTATGGCCCTTTTAGAGATGCTTTAGGTTCTGCACCTAAACATGGGGACAAGAAAACTTACCAAATGAATCCTGCTAACGCAAAAGAAGCGCTTATCGAAGCCCAGCTTGATGCACAAGAAGGAGCTGATTTTCTAATGGTAAAACCTGGACTTCCCTACTTAGATATCGTTAAACTTCTAGCGGACAACTTCGATCTTCCCATTGCAGTGTATAATGTGAGCGGCGAATATGCGATGTTAAAAGCAGCGATTCAAAATGGATGGTTAGACGAACGTGTCATTCTAGAAACGCTATTAAGTTTCAAACGTGCCGGCGCTACTGCCATCCTATCTTACCACTCCAAAGAAGTATTGGAGAAAGGCTTTATTCCGCATTCAACTATTTAGACTATGCAAGCACCTGATATATCAAGAGCACAATCTGCTGAGCTATTCGAAAAAGCAAAACAATATTTCCCTGGAGGTGTAAACTCTCCTGTTAGGGCCTTCAAATCCGTATATGGTACCCCATTATTTATTGAGCGTGGCGATAAGGCACATCTTTGGGATGCGGACGGGAATGAATTCATCGATTTTTGCTGCTCATGGGGCCCCCTAATTTTAGGGCACAATAATGATCAAGTTCGTGAAGCAGTAGCGGCACAACTCGGCAAAGGCTTAAGTTTTGGCGCTCCAACGGCATTGGAGAACCAACTGGCTGAGTTGATTATCGAAAACAATAGATTTATTGAGAAAATTCGCTTTGTCAGCTCTGGCACCGAGGCTGTAATGTCTGCAATCCGTTTGGCTAGAGGCTATACGAAACGGGATAAGATCATCAAATTTGATGGCTGTTATCATGGGCACTCCGATTCTCTTTTGGTGAAAGCTGGTTCGGGTTTGGTCACCTTTGGTGAAACATCTTCGGCCGGTGTACCTAAAGCATTTGCAGACGAAACCATTGTTATTGAATTAAACGATAAGCAAGCTTTAATAGCTGCATTTGCAGAATTTAAAGATCAGATCGCGGCAGTTATTATTGAGGGTATCCCTGCAAACAATGGACTATTGTTGCAGTCTAAGGAATATATTCACTTCTTGCGTGAGATCACCAAAGAAAATGGTGCGTTGTTGATAATGGATGAAGTGATTACCGGATTCCGGATCGGCTTTGAAGGGGCTTCTGCGTACTATGATATACAACCGGATATTATCACCTATGGAAAAATTATTGGTGGCGGAATGCCTGTCGGCGCTTATGGCGCATCGAAAGAGTTGATGGCTTGTATTTCTCCTGACGGTGCCGTTTACCAAGCCGGAACTTTATCGGGCAATCCAGTTGCCATGGCTGCCGGTATTGCAGCATTGGGCATCTTAGCTCAAAAGGATTTTTACACAAATTTAAATGCCAAAACAGAAGCTTTCGTCAATGATATGCGTGCTTACATTGCCGAGAAAGGATATAAGGTTCAACTTTTCCATGTGGCTTCTATTTTTTGGTTTGCATTCACTGAACAGCAAGAAATTAAAAAAGCCAGTGAGATCGATCCTAAATCAATGGAATCGTATAAAGTAATGCACCGTGAATTGTTAAATCGTGGTGTTTATTTTGGTCCATCTGGATATGAAGTCGGCTTTGTTTCTGACGCACATACGAAAGCGGACCTTGATCAGGCTAAACAACATATTTTTGATGCTTTGGATATTGTCTTTAGCGCATAAAAATCAAACTACTATAAAAAAGCCCTCCATTATTAATATATTAATGGAGGGCTTTTTTATAGGTTAGCGGAAGTTTCGCTTTGAATCAGCGGCCTTATTAAAGTTTGTTGGCCAACTTCTTATCTTTGGACTTCATCTTATTCAGTCCGGCGATAAGTTCATCCAATGAAAACTTGCCTTTGATATCCATGAATACACTTTCGTCTTCATTGTCGTGGACCAGTAGTGAAACACGCTCAATAACATTATTTTTATCAATACGGGCGTTCAATGATATTTCTTGTCCATCGGTATTAACAACCAAAAGTTCCTCAAATTTATTCTTCCTTAAAAACTTATGGTAGTCGTCTAAAATACGTGCATTCTTTGTTTTATCATTATTAGAAAGCGTCAGCATTCTGAACTTCTTCAATTTCTTTACAATTTCGGCCATTGCACGGGCATCTTCATCACTTCCATCCTTTAAGGCTTTTTTCATAAAGGGTTTTGTTAACCAAATCGGTAAATTAATGGCAACAATCTCCGCATCGTCAGATACATTAGACCGGCTGATGAAATCCATATTGGAAGTTTTTTTTATCATGCAGGACTGCATGGACAGAAGCAGTCCAACGAGACATAACAAGGTTAGTAATCTTTTCATAATTCTTATTTTTTCTCGTTATCGCCTTTATTCTTATTGGCTTTATTATTGCCTTCATTGACCAAGTTAGTCACGTCTTTCAACGGTATTTCCCCATCAAGGATCATAAATAGATTTTGTCCATCTCCGTTGATTGTGAGTAGAAGATTGTTTAAAATATCAGCATTTACAGACATATTTTCCACCATAAACCGAATATCTTGACCTTCGCTGTTGAGCGACATGAGTTCCTCATATTTTAAATTGGAAACCGCCCCCCGGATAATATCTGTCAAGGCTTTATCTTCACCATCCTCAACAATAAGCATACGCAGTGATTTAACGTTCTTTAGCAGCGGGCTGATCGTCTGCATATCATCATCGTCTATTTTCAAATTACCCAACAGTTTGAACATCGGTGCTCCAATTTTAAGTGTTGTTACACCTTTCTTTCCCTGATATTGTTCAAATAGCTTATCCAATTTTGAAATTTGCGCATTTGCCATACTTGCTACAAGTAGAAGGCAAGCTATAAAAAAACCTTTCATATTATTTTAGTTAATTGTTATTGACATTTGTTTTATGTTCATTGCTTTATCTACGCCATTTTCCAGATTATTTGCCAGCAAGCCCAATGACTTTAAAGTCAATTCGACGGCTTCCTGCTCGTTAGTAACAGGCTTGCCGTTCAAGACAACATAATCTGCTTGATAGGCCTCTGCTGTTTTCGATTCCAAACTTTCAGTTGCCACTTCCTTCTTCCCTATCCCATTTTCGGTTTGTTTTTCAACTCTTGGACGTTTGACTGTCTCTGCTGTCTGTAATGTTTTAGTACGCTTAACTACCTGAATCCTATCTTCAGCAGGAGGATGCACTATTTCTGTGCTCGGATGTTCGACGGGCACATTGTCCGCTGGTTTGCGATTATTTATTTCCTTTTCGGCGAGTAAAGGCGATTGTATTGCTGATTGCTGGTTTAGAAATAATGCTAAGCCTATACCCATCAAAAGCACTGCCGCTGCCGCGTATTTTATCCAGCTGTAATTCCACCATATATTCTCTTTTTTAATTTCGTTGCTCTTGCCTTCAAAATCCTCGAAGGACCATTCCATCTTGAGACTCTTCTCTTCGTTCAATGACTGAAAAAAGAAATCCTCCGAATTTTTCAATTCTTTTTCTTCCTCTAATGACGACTGCCCATTAAAGTATTTGTCTTTCAATTCCTTTAACCTTTTATCTTCCATCACGCTATATCTTATTGTTCGTTGATCTGAAAACCATAACACCTATTTTTTATCGGAATAAATGCGCGCGGTTTCGTAATCGAATAATTTTGTCAACTGCTCTTTCACCTTTTGTCTTGCGCGCATCAGATTAACCCGCACTGCCGACTCGCCCATTTCCAGTACCTCAGCGATTTCATCAATGTCATAGTCCTCAACATCGCGCAGATGCATCACAAGCCGTTGTTTTTCGGGAAGAGAATTGATCATCTTGACGATAATTTCCTTTGTATTTCCAATAGTATACTCTGTTGTCGACACCGCCTGATATTGATTGACATAATCCGATCTAACCTTATCTTTTTTAATCCGATTTAATGCCTCATTTTTTACACTCTGCATGCAAAAAGCTTCCATATTTTTATATTGAAGCAACTGATCTTTTAATTGCCACAACCGCATCATCACATTCTGTACCGCATCAAAAGCTTCATCATCATCGACCAAGATCCGTTTCGCGAAGCGAAATAGCTTATCCTTATGGATGAAAACGGTATTTTTAAATTGCTCTTGGTTCATGCTATCGTCAATATTGAGATTTACTCTGTTTTAGTTTCTAATCGGCTTTTGCACCATCTCAATATCACCTCCGCCTTTTATATCATCAAGACATTTCAGCATATTGATTTATTACATCTAATATGACTATTTTTTTAAGATTATTTATTTCACAGTAGATTATTCCTAAATCAGCATTGAAAAAGCCCTATTTTAACCTTATTACAAACAAAACATAGTTACCAACTGTTACTTGATATGCTGAATGATTAAAAAATTAAACAGAAAAATTATGAAGTACTACAGAATTACAGGTATTACTGCTGCATTAGCGTTGATGGCTGGCGCTATCGGATGTAACAACTCCTCGACAAAAAGTACAGATAGGGCTGACTCAAGCAGCAGTATGGACACCAATACCGCACAAAAAATGGACGCTATCACGGTTAGTCCGATTGCAGACTCCAAAGAATTTCCTGGAGCTGATCTACAGATCGCGTCGATCACTGCAGAAAAGGTAGGAACAGACTCCGCAAAAGTAACTGTAAAATATGCGGTTAAGAATTTCAAATTGACTGAGATGACCGATGATGCCCATGCTGCCCATATGGCAAATTCGCATGATGGACAACATATTCATTTTATTTTAGACAATAAACCTTACACGGCTCTTTACAAGCCCGAGAACTCTGTAACAGTACCGTTAAATTCGGAACATTACCTGCTCTCATTTTTATCAAGATCCTATCATGAATCCATAAAAACCACTGAAGCTTCTAAATTGGTAAAATTTAAGATTGATGCAACGGGTAAATTGACAACAGATGCGATGCCAAAGGAACCATCACTATTCTATTCTCGACCTAAAGGTGAGTACAAAGGTGATGAAACAAAAAATCTACTGTTGGATTTTTATTTGGTCAATACTAAACTTGCACCAGATGGAAATAAGGTCGTAGCGGATATCAATGGGCAGACATTTACATTGGATAAATGGGGTCCTTACGAAATAAAAGGCTTACCATTAGGTGATACTAAGGTAAAACTAACTTTGGTAGATAAAGAAGGTAATGCTGTTACTGGAGATAACGTTTCGGTAGAACGTGATATCAAACTGTCTGAAAAATAAATTGACGGCTGTCCTAAACACAAAAGAGTCNNGACTCTTTTGTGTTTAGGACAAACTTTGAGCGAAAAAAAGAGATTGTCTGTAATCTTTTTTGATTAAGGCAGTTTGTCAAAATTAATTTTCGGTGCATTATTTTTATGCTGGAATTCAAACTTACTTCCTGGCTTAACAACGTCATTAAAGAAACCACCATTTCTAAGGAAGTACCCTTTTTTGGTAATGCCGCCGATTGCATCAATGCGTTGATTTGCACGATAGGTATTATCGACACTAAAAGAAGCCTCCTGTACAGCTTTCCATTGTCCATCATAGACCCATTGATTGCCAAACTCAACCTTTCTACCCAGGTAGCCTTGATTAGGACTAAAGTTCTCTAAGAAACTATGGAATCGTTTGAGGTAGGTGTTTGTCTGCGGACGTTTGAAGCTTGCGATCAAATTCCATGCATGCTCTTCGGGTACAAAAAACCAAGCCGTATAATCAGTATTCCCTTTTCCATCGGGCACGCCTTTCAAGAGAAACTTATAGGTTACCCCTGCCTTCCAAAAGTACTTACGGTAACTCTGTCCGCCCGACCCTTCATTTCCAAACTCACCCGAATGCACATCCTTTCCTTTTTTTAGTAGATGGATTTTTTGTTCCTCCGGAATACTTTTCGGATCATCTGTGTGGAATGGACTCCATACGGAAAATAAGATACGTCGCTCGGTTTCTGAATTAACCTGTATACCAAAGTAGCCTTCGCCAAAACCATTCGCCATAAAATAGGACCCAATTTTATCTTCTCCTTGAGGGACGGTTACTTCGTTATAATAGTAACTAACGTTTCCCTCCGTAGGAACAGTATAATTTAGATGACAAGAAGGGCCTCTTCTGGACCAATAGTAATACTCAGGATCATTGGAAAATAGAAGACCTTCCGAAGCCGCTTCGCCGCTTACAAGCAATTCGGTTACATTGGCAAAATTGCTTCCCGATTTACTTAAGCCCTTTAAATTTACCTGAACGTAACCGGGCGATGTTACATCAATGGAAAAAGGCGCTGTTTCCGACAGCGCAGTACTTTCCACATTCACGATCGCCTTTTTTCCTAAAGCGTCTACTGCTATTTTGGATTTTCCAGCATCGTTTTTTGCCTTCAGTTTCAAATTCAATTTCCCCGCCTTTTGAGCCCTAAAATACACCGATACCACTTCCTGATCGCTTGACCATTTTACAAGGCCATTACGACCTGAAATTTCTGCTTCACCAGCTTGTCCTGCGGTAATGAAAGCATTCCCAGCAAGTGGTACGGCATAAGTCTTCCCTACTGCCTGCGCTATACTGCTTATCGAAAGGCAGGATAAAACTCCCATAAAGAGATACTGGATAAAGTGTTTTCTTTTCATACTTTATTTTTTTTATCAATTTATATATCAAACCTAGGCTAGTTATACGACCTGCGGTTATTCATGCTTGCCATCAATTCGAGATGCTGCTATACTCGAATACTTCACGAAACCAAACTCCTTTAGCTATTTTGAAACTCAATTTATCAGCTATCTTTCCGTTGCACTTTACTATTGAATAAGGATCTTATCGGTTCTTGAGCTGGATTATTGTATGAAGATAAGATTTAGATTTACAGAAAAAGAAAGGAAATGTATATCAATCGATTGTGTAAAATTTATCTAAGTACATGACAAAATTTATAACAACTTCTGTCAATAGATCCACAATCTAAGCTTGTACATCAACATCTGTACGATGGTACAACGCATCTTTCTACTTTCCTCGGCCCTCATTACCTTCACGATACAAATATGCACCCTAAATCAAGCGATGTCAATAGCAGCAGACAGCGGCGAAGAAATACGCCCAAATCCGATGGAAAACGGTTAAAAATGACACCTAAACACGGGGAGCCCTGACCTCAACAAGAGTGATCCTTGAGCTTAACAAGGGCTAAGGTAGGGTGATCCTTTAGTCGATGTAGTATGTTTCTTGTGTCAAGCTTGAGTGAAGCATAAAATTGCGGGTTTTCCAACCCTGACTTTTTCTTATCCCGATCCCAGGTTGAACGTGGTTCCACCTGTAAGATAGACTAAGTTTATCGGAACCTGTGTTGCATGGCTGAGATTAAGAATATACGAGTGGAGCTATAAGATAGACAACACACTGTCTTTGGCGGGAATGACATAAAAAAAGTGAAGGATCCACCCTTCACTTTTCCACACGATGTTAATAAAATGTTGAAAACCTCATTTCGTTTTTAAGGTGATCCCTCAAGTTACTCACAACTTGTTGATATTGCTGTTTGATATCTTAAAAATAGCTAAAAACCAACACTTTTCAAGTTTAATCCTGTACGTTCGTCCAAACCGAACATTAAGTTCATATTTTGCACTGCCTGTCCAGATGCCCCTTTCAGTAGATTATCTGTTGCATTTAAAATAAGTAACTTATTTCCGTGCTTTTCGAGGTGGATAATACTTTTATTGGTGTTGACAACCTGCTTGAGATCGATATTTTTTTTGCTGACATGCGTAAAAGGGTGGGCTGCATAATACGTGTCGTATACTTCGTAAGCCTCTTCTTCGGACAAGTCCGTATCAACATAAATTGCCGAAAAAATTCCTCTTGCAAAATCACCACGTTGCGGCACAAAATTAATTCTTTCAGCGGCACGTTCCAGCAACGACCTATTTGACACAGGTAAAAACCCCTCTTGAAGCTGATCCAGTGACTCGGAAATTTCCTGCAAATGCTGGTGCTCAAAAGATTTGTAAGCAGAAAGGTTATTGTTGCGCCAAGAAAAATGTGTCGTCGCTCCTGGCTTTTGTCCTGCTCCTGTTGATCCAGTTGTTGCATTCACATGGATTTGGTCTGGCAACAAACCTTTACTAGCCAATGGCAATAAAGCCAGTTGGATATTTGTAGCAAAGCATCCTGGATTCGCAATATATTGAGCTGCTTTGATTGCTTCTTTGTTTAGTTCGGGAAGCCCGTATACAAATTGCTGTCCTTGATAAGCCGTATTCGCCCGGAGCCGGTAATCTTGAGAAAGATCAATAATCTTTACGGAAGCATCTACTGTATTTGCATCTAAAAATTTGCGTGCATCACCATGACCAACACATAAAAACAAGACATCAATATCGGCGTGAAAGTCCGCAGAGAAGCTCAATTCAGTATCACCAAATAAATCATTGTGAACTTCATATAACTTATTTCCTGCATTGGAAGCACTATTGGCAAATACGATTTCCACCTCAGGATGATAAATCAATACGCGTAATAATTCACCACCGGTATATCCTGCCGAACCAATTATTCCTACTCTTATCATTTTCTTGAATTTAGTATTTAGGTATGCGTTATAAAAAGTCGTGCAATGTATTTTTTCCAACGAATTTTACCGTAGGAAAAAACACATTGCGTAAACAGAGGTAATTTATTTTTGATTCACTTTATGCCAAATGATCGTTTGATTTCCAAAGATTTTGGAGAAACCTTTCACATCATCACCTGTATAGCCTTTATTCATTTCACCGTAGCTACCAAATTTATTGGACATCAAATCATGCTCGGACTCGACACCAATAACGACAAAACGGTATGGATGAAGTTCTACGATCACGCGGCCAGTCACAGTCTCTTGTGAGGATTGCAAGAATGCTTCAATATCGCGCATCACAGGATCGTGCATCTGTCCTTCGTGCATATAATTACCGTAGAAAGCAGCGATCTGATCTTTCCAGGATAATTGCCATTTGGTTAAGGTATGCTTTTCCAAGGTGTGATGTGCCTTAATTAGAATCACTGAAGCTGCAGCTTCAAAACCTACACGTCCCTTGATACCGATGATTGTATCTCCGACATGAATATCACGACCGATACCATAAGGTTGAGCAATGGCTTGCAATTCTTGAATGACCTTAACAGAAGCCATTTTCTCTCCGTTTAGAGCAACTGGTTCACCCTTTTCAAAATCTATTGTAATTTGCTGTGGTTCTGAAGAAGTAACTGGAGTTGGCCAAGCTGATTCAGGCAAATATTGATTGGATGTCAATGTTTCTGCTCCACCAACAGAAGTACCCCAAAGGCCCTTATTGATCGAATATTTCGCTTTTTCAGCGGAGTATTCAACCCCATGTTTGTTCAAATATTCTATTTCGGCTTCACGCGACAATTGTAGGTCACGGATAGGTGTAATAATTTCAACCCCTGGGATTAACGTCTGGAAAATCATATCAAAACGCACCTGATCATTCCCTGCACCTGTAGATCCATGAGCAACACATTCAGCACCGATTTGCTTTGCATAATTTGCAATAGCAGTAGCCTGACATACACGCTCTGCAGAAACTGACAATGGGTAAGTCGCATTCTTTAGCACATTACCGAAAATCAAGTATTTAATAGTTTCGCGGTAATAGTCTGCTGTTTCGTCAATCGCCGTATGTGATTTTACACCTAATGCATAAGCACGTGCTTCAATATTCTTCAATTCTTCATCCGAAAAACCACCTGTATTTACAACGACCGAATGAACCTCTAAACCTAAATCTTGCGTAAGATAAATACAACAAAACGAAGTATCTAATCCTCCGCTGAATGCTAAAACTACTTTTTTCATTGAGATAAATTGTTTTTTTATTATGCTGAAACTCTTCTTAAGCGACCGGCTCAAATTAAGCCTGAAGCTAGCTGTTTCATCACTGTTCATTATTTATTTTCAATGGCTGCTAGGCCAGTTGACATACTATGCATGAAACTTATCAAAATCCTTTTGCGACTTTTTTGTGCTTAGACAAATTGATAGAGGCAAACTTATTTGCCGATTTCCAGAACTTCGCCTGTATACGTTTTAATAACGATTGTTTTTGTGTAATTCTTTCCAAGCGTTCCTTGGCCTCATGCTTGCGCTGGATCTTCTCACGCAATTCACGCTCTTTTTCTTCCGGGTCCCAAAGCATGGCTGTGCACATGCAATTTTTACGGTCTTTACTCATCAGAATTTCATAGTTGACACAACTCTGACAGCCTTTCCAAAATTCATCATCTGTAGTCAGTTCAGAATATGGAACCGGTTCATAACCTAATTCCGAATTGATTTTCATTACGGCGAACCCCGTTGTCAAGCCAAAAATCTTTGCTTTGGGGTATTTTTCACGAGATAGGTCGAAGACTCTTTTTTTGATTGCTTTGGCCAAACCTACTTTTCGGAATTCGGGATTGACAATCAGACCGGAGTTGGCAACATAATCGCCATGTCCCCAAGTTTCTATATAACAAAAACCTGCCCATCGGCCATCTTTATGTAAAGCAATCACTGCTTTACCTTCATTCATTTTGTTGGCAACGTACTCTGGTTTACGACGCGCAATACCAGTGCCACGAGCCTTTGCAGACTCGAACATTTCGTCGCAAATAACCTCCGCATAATGTGCATGCTCAGGTTTAGCCGGGATAATTAAAAAATCTGATATAGTCATTGACTTACGACCCTAATAATAAAACAACAACTACCGCCGTGTTTTGTTGACTAACTAAATTAAAATAACGGATTCAAAACCATCGGACAATCATGGTCTTACTTGGAAAGATTCACTACCTCAAATCAAGCCCGAGGTAGTATGGGTCGTCGGAAGCGTAAAACAGGTATTTCTACGAAAATGAAAGCACAGAAGACCTTCTTCATAAACTTTTCAAAAGTTTGAATACAAGAATAATCTTTCTTTTTGTTCTGTTTCATTTTTTTATGATCTGTCAATTGTTTCTGACGATGCAAATGTATAAAAATATTTTTTTCTTTTCCACAATATTCTCATTGATTTTTTGCAAAAATTCAAAATTCAAAATCGAACACAAAAGCTACCATGTAAGCTTCATTTTCAAGCGATTAATCCGCAACAATACGGGACTATACTGCACCCATTAGCGATGTTAATTTGACAATAAAAAAGATAAAGGTTTAAGGCTTTATCAATTGAAATTGTTGTTTTCGCTATTGGTTCGTTATTTTTAGTCAAAAACGATACTTTTGTAAGGATCATTTAACGGAGAGTAATATGTCACCAAGTTTAATTTTCTATATTATTTTTGCGGTCCCTTACATTGTATTTATGTATTGGCTCGTTAAACAGGACAAACATAAGTATGCCTGGGGGATAGCAATCATTACTATCGTTGCCATATTGGCGATCTACGTGTCGCAGAAAGCCAGTAAAGTGGCCATGGACAATTATCAACAGCATCAGATTGATTCGAGAGAAATCGAACGGGAAGAGCGTTTACAAAAACAACAGGATAGTATTAATCATGCTCAACAATAAAAAAAGCGGTATTAACCGCTTTTTTTATTGTTCGCTTGCATCGTTTGGAATAATTCCTTCCAATTTAAAGAGAAAAGCATACGCTAATGCGATTTCCTTTAAATAGTCAAATCGACCAGAGGCTCCACCATGGCCATAATCCATATCTGTTTTCAAAAGTAAAACCGCATCCCCAATTTTTGTTGCCCGCAGTTTGGCCACCCATTTAGCCGGTTCAAAATACTGCACCTGACTATCGTGTAGCCCCGTCGTAACAAGCAAATTTGGATACTCTTTCGATTCAATATTCTCGTAAGGCGAATAGCTTTTCATATAAAAATAAGCCTCCTCTTCATTTGGATTACCCCATTCATCATATTCATTTGTCGTCAACGGTATGGTATCGTCCAGCATGGTATTCACAACGTCCACAAAGGGAACCTGAGCTATAATGCCATGGTATTGCTCGGGTGCAATATTAGCAACTACCCCCATTAGCAGACCTCCAGCACTACCTCCTTGTGCATAGAGATGTTCCGGTGCACAATAATGCTGGTCAATCAAATATTGACCACAATCCACAAAATCATAAAAGGTATTCATCTTCTGCATCATCTTTCCCGATTCATACCACTGACGCCCCATTTCTTCTCCACCTCTAATATGCGCCAAGGCGTAGATAAAGCCACGATCCAGTAAACTCAGTCTATTGCTTGAAAAAGTAGGATCCATCGAAGCTCCATAGGATCCATAGGCGTATTGCAATAAAGGAGCTGTGCCATCCAGTTTGGTTCCTTTCTTATATACAATAGATATAGGTACCTGAACACCGTCTCTTGCAATCGCAAAGATACGTTCGGTGATATAGGCTGCTTGGTCATACCCCCCCAAAACTTCCTGTTGCTTCAATAATACTTTACGCTGTTCGGACATATCATACTCGTAGACCGAGTTTGGCGTTACTAAAGAAGTATAACCATATCGCAGTTTCTGACTATTGTATTCCGCATTTATGGCAGGATATACCGTGTAGGCAACCTCTCCAAAATCCAGATAATGCTGTTGATGACTATTTAAATTATAAATCGCTAATTGAGTCAATCCATTTTTCCGTTCAGCAATCGCCAAAAAATCCTTAAATTCCTCAATATCACTGATCAATACATCTGGTCGATGGTCTAGGAATATTTGCCAATGAATACGCTCGGTACGATCTAATGGACATTGCATGATTCGAAAATTAATAGCCCCATCATTCGTAAGGATTAAAAACCGATCTTCCAACACAACAACAGAATAAAGAACATCGTGGATCCTAGGCTGAAAAACACGAAATGCCGACTGCGGGAAATCCGCATCCAACAACCAGATTTCCGAAGATAAAGTTCCCTCCGAATTGATAAAGATATATTTTCCATTTTTCGATTTACCAACTGCAATATAATTTGTGTTATCTTTTTCTTCATAAACAACCACATCCGAAGCTGGATCACTTCCCAATGTATGCCGCATAATCTTTTCACTGAGCAACGTAATAGGGTTCTTTGCGGTATAAAAAAGGGTTAGGTTATCATTTCCCCAAATTGCCGCCCCCTCGGTATTTCTTATCTGATCGGGAAAAATTGCCCCAGTCTCCAGGTCCTTCACATATATGGTATATTCTCTACGGGAAACGGTATCTACACTAAAAGCAAGCAACCGGTTATCCGGACTCACCGAAAATCCTTTTGCTGTATAATATGCATGTCCCTGAGCAAGCTGGTCAACATCTAGCAACACTTGTTCTTCGGCATCGAGTGTCCCCTTTTTCCGACAGAATTTAAAATATTGTTTTCCCTCTTCCGTCCGGCTATAATAATAGTAGCCGTTTTTGTAATAAGGCACTGACTCGTCTTTTTCTTTAATACGAGATTTAAGTTCATGAAATAAATCTTCCTGCAGGTGCGCAGTATCTTCAAGCATCAAGTTGGTATAAGAATTCTCTCTCTCAAGATAATCAATCACTTCTTGAGCTTTTTCTCCCTTTTTAAAGTAATCGATCATCCAGTAATAATCATCTTGAACAGTATCATTATGCACCTTTCTGATATGGGGATAAACAGCTGCTTTTGGGGCCATCACGTTAGGCCAGTATATTTTTTTATTGTGTTGCATTCTCTTGTAATATGCTATTTTGATAAACTCTTTTTAGGAAACGGCCTGTTTCACTGGAGCAAAACAGCGTTTGTTTAGAAATGGGTTGAATTTAAGATATTTCTTCAACAGTTCGGCGTGAAGGAATAGATTATAAGTACTTTTAATAAAAATTAACAGTTCAGAAGATGCATTAGCATTATCTTTGCTATTCTACTTCAGTCAGGCGTTGTTGCACTTACCTGCGTAAGAAGAACATGGGCAGGAAGAAAATTTAATATAAACAGAATAGCTTATCATGTGTCGTAGCTTCATTGAAAAGAATGAGTGCAGACACCTTAATCAATACTTATTTGCATATGAATTTGAAGAAATCACTATATCTCATTACTTTGGGCGCTTTACCTCTCTTTTCTTTCGGGCAGTCGGACACCATTCCAGCGAATTGGTTCAATCTGGATTATAAAACGGACGGGGTTATGGGAATCAGTACCGAAAAAACCTATAAGACTTTGTTGAAAGGAAAAAAATCTATCCCAGTCATTGTTGGTGTCCTGGATGGTGGGGTGGATATTCATCATGAGGATCTCAAAGATGTGGTGTGGATCAACACGAAAGATAGTCTCTCCAATGGTGTGGACAACGATGGTAATGGCTATATCAACGATAAATACGGCTGGAATTTTATTGGAAATGCTGATGGAAAGAATGTTCAGTTTGACAACTTGGAGTTGACAAGGATGCTTAAAACATTGGATCAAAAATTTGCTAACATTACCGCTGCATCTGAGCTCAATGAGGTAAGCAGAAAAGCCTTCGCCAACTATCGAAAGATGACTGCTGAATATAAAAACAAACTCGAAGAAGCGAAGATGGGACAGTTTTCATATGATGCACTCAAACGCAACATAGATGCTGTTGTCCGTGAAATCGGCAAGAAACCCGAAGAGATTACACAAGAAGATATAGACAATTTTAAGGCAACCTCGAGCACCCAACGAATTGCGCTAGGCTATGCTAAAGATGAAATACAAAATGGTGGCTTTGCCAAATTTTTCGATGATATTACCGAAGGCGCAAAATATTTCAATAACCAGGTAGATTACCATTTAAATAAAACGTACAATTCCCGACCGATCGTTGGAGATGATTACGAAGATGCTTCGGAGCGGTACTATGGTAATGCTGATGTGAAAGGTCCAGATGCATTACATGGAAGCCATGTGGCGGGAATTATTGGCGCAAAACGTAATAACAATATTGGTATTAACGGAGTAGCAGACAATGTTAAGATACTCACCGTTAGACTTGTCCCTGATGGTGATGAGCGCGATAAAGATGTGGCAAATGCGATTCGTTATGCAACAGACAACGGCGCAAAAGTAATTAATATGAGCTTCGGGAAGGGGTACGCGTATAATAAACAGACCGTTGATGATGCCGTCAAATATGCTGAATCAAAAGATGTATTGATGATCCATGCTGCAGGGAATGACAGTGAAGATAACGATATTGAGCCTAATTTTCCGATGAAATATTATACTGATGCAAAAGGGGATACAACCGGCGTTGCCAACGCTTGGATCACAGTAGGCGCAACTGGCCTCCGCCTAGACAACGAGCTTCTCGCAGATTTTTCCAATTATGGTAAAAAAACTGTCGATGTTTTTGCACCTGGTGTGCACATCAATTCAACTATACCAGATTCGAAGTATAAAGAAGAACAGGGTACGAGTATGGCTGCTCCAGTTGTTGCCGGTTTAGCCGCAATGATCCGTTCTTATTATCCAACTTTGAGTGCAGTGGAAACCAAAAGGATTATTATGGAATCAGTGGAAAAGCCAGACCAACTGGTACAAGTGAAAGTTGGTGAAGATGCAACAAAAACGGTTCGCCTATCCGATATATCCGTCACTGGCGGTATTGTCAATGCCTATAATGCTATCATTAAAGCAGAGGAATATACAAACAGAAAGAAAAAATAAATATTTTCTCGTTTTTTATACCAAAACCACCTTTTGTCCGTTTAATTATTTAACTTACAGAGACAAAACACAAGATGCTTATGGTAGAAAATTTTACCCAATCAGAAAACGAAGTTCAAAATTTGATCACCCAAAATGAAAAGGTAATGACAGACGAGGACATTGAAAATGAATTAAAACTTCAATTACCAAAAATGTTGCTTCATCCAAGCAAAAGATGTATTAAGAATATCCTCGCATATTCTAAACAACTGGAAAAAAGAAAAGCCTAATCTCGGAGATTAGGCTTTTCTTTTTAAACTTACACAACCAGTACCATACAGTGTAAACCAGCTACATTATTTTTGCGCTATGTAATTTAACGATAGATTATTCCCCATGTAATGCATTCCAAAATTTCTTTTTTGATGGAAATTTTGGCTAGTTTTGAAGCAATGTTAAAACAAGAACGATACAAGGCTTTTGTAGATTATTTCTCCAAAAATAGTCCTGATGCACAGACAGAACTCAATTATGGCAATGCATTTGAATTACTTGTTGCGGTTATTTTATCTGCGCAGTGTACAGATAAAAGAATCAATCAGGTCACGCCCAAATTATTCGAGCGCTACCCCGATGCACATAGTTTGGCAGCTTCTAGCGTAGATGAAGTATTTAGTTATATACGATCAGTAAGCTATCCGAATAACAAAGCGAAACACCTTGTGGGCATGGCTAAAATGCTGATTGATCAGTTCGATAATAAGGTGCCGGAAAAAATCGAGGACCTGGTGAAACTTCCGGGCGTCGGTCGAAAAACCGCTAACGTCATTTCATCTGTCGTCTACCATAATCCAGCTATGGCCGTAGACACACATGTTTTCCGTGTTGCAAATCGTTTAGGTCTAACCTATCGCGCCACAACACCGTTGGCCGTGGAAAAGCAGCTGGTAAAAAATCTACCTAAAGATACGATCGCGATCGCCCATCATTGGCTAATCTTACATGGACGTTATATTTGTCTGGCCCGAAAGCCAATGTGTGAGAAATGCCCGATCACTTATATGTGCAAATATTTTGAAAAAAACCATCGTATCAAAAGTATTTCGGATGAGCTAGAAATAAAAAGCTAATTTTTTTAGTGAATAATACTTGGTTTATGATTTTTAATTTTTAATTTTGAGAAATATATACTAAAAATATGAGCAACACAGATAAACTAAAAGCGTTACAGCTGACGTTAGATAAATTAGAGAAGAACTTTGGAAAAGGTTCAATTATGAAATTGGGAGATACTGCTGTTGAGCCTATTGAGGCTATTTCTACAGGATCTCTTGGTTTGGATATCGCCTTAGGGATCGGTGGTGTACCAAAAGGCCGTATCATTGAAATATATGGACCTGAATCTTCAGGTAAAACTACTTTAGCAACACACATTGTTGCCGAAGCACAGAAAAAAGGCGGTATTGCAGCTATCATCGATGCTGAACATGCTTTTGATAAATACTACGCTCAAAAATTAGGTGTAGATGTGGAGAACTTATTGATTTCTCAACCAGATAACGGTGAGCAAGGTTTAGAAATTGCGGATAACCTAATCCGTTCTGGAGCAATCGACGTCATTGTTATTGACTCCGTGGCAGCTTTGGTACCAAAAGGCGAAATCGAAGGTGAAATGGGCGACTCTAAGATGGGACTTCAAGCTCGTTTAATGTCTCAAGCTTTACGTAAGCTGACGGGTACAATTTCAAAAACAAACTGCTGTTGTATTTTCATTAACCAGCTGCGCGAAAAAATTGGTGTGATGTTTGGTAACCCAGAAACGACAACGGGTGGTAATGCACTTAAATTCTATTCTTCTGTTCGTTTAGATATCCGTCGCACATCACAGATCAAAGACTCTGATGAAGTATCGGGTAACCGCGTAAAAGTAAAGATTGTAAAAAATAAAGTAGCCCCTCCATTCCGTATCGCAGAATTTGATATCATTTTTGGTGAAGGTATCTCTAAGGTCGGTGAAATCATTGATCTGGGTGTTGAATACGGTATCATCAAAAAGGCAGGCTCTTGGTTTAGCTATGGTGACACGAAACTAGGACAAGGCCGGGATGCTGTCAAATCCTTGTTATTCGACAACCCCGATTTAATGGATGAACTTGAGGGAAAAATCCGCGCCGAGGTAACAGGAGAAGATCCGATGCTTAACGTTGAGGAAAACGAAGACTAGTTGCTGTAAAAATTAGTATAATGTAGGTAGCCATTCTATATAGGATGGCTACTTTTTTATAGGCCCCATCTTGACACCTTGCCAATAGGGCTAAAAACTTCAAAGACTGCGTTTGTAAAGCTACACGAAATCGATTACTGCTATGTTCAATTAACCGCGCAAAAAAAACACTGAATGAGCCTAGTTCTATATTAAAATTCATCCTATCCAAATAGAATAAAAATGTGCGTACAGAAGTGAGATTCTTTTAAAAATAAAAAAGGACGCTTTAAGCGTCCTTTTTTATTTAGCAGGTAGTTTAACTTCCTTATTCTCCTTTTTCCAAGAAAGGATATCTATAATCTGTATCTGGATTAAATGTCTCTTTGATTGTACGTGGAGATACCCAACGAAGCAGGTTGATCATTGATCCCGCTTTGTCATTTGTACCCGAGCCTCTAGCACCACCAAACGGTTGCTGACCTACGACAGCACCTGTACACTTATCATTGACGTAGAAATTACCAGCGGCATGTCTCAATTTATCTGTTGCTAAATTAATAGCATAACGGTCTTGTGCAATAATTGAACCTGTCAGCGCATAAATAGAAGTCTTGTCAACGATAGCTAATGTTTCTTCAAACTTAGCATCCTCGTAAACATAGATGGTCAGTACCGGTCCGAACAATTCTTCAACCATTGTTTCGTAATCAGGCTTGGAAGCTTCAATGATTGTTGGATGAATGAAATAGCCTTTAGATTTATCGTAAGTACCACCGACTACTATTTCTGCGTCATTAGACTCTTTAGCTCTATCAATGTATTTTGCCAATTTATCAAATGATTTTTCATCTATAACAGCATTGATAAAGTTTGTAAAATCCTCTGTACCACCAATCGTAAATGACTTCACATCGTTCGTCATAGATTCTTTCAATGCTGGCCACAGTGATTTAGGAATATAGGCGCGTGAAGCTGCAGAACATTTTTGACCTTGGTATTCGAAAGCACCACGAACCAAAGCTGTATTTGCAACTTTCAGATCTGCTGAAGGATGAACAACGATGAAATCCTTACCGCCTGTTTCACCAACGATACGTGGGTACGTTTTATAACGGTGAATATTGTTACCTATCGTTTTCCAGATATCCTGGAATACACCTGTTGAACCTGTGAAGTGGATACCAGCAAAATCAGGATGTTGGAAAATCACATCACCTGCATCAGGACCAGAAACGTATACCAAATTAATAACTCCATCGGGAAGTCCGGCTTCACGGAAGATCTTCATCAATACATTCGCCGAATAGATCTGAGTATTGGACGGTTTCCATACCACAACATTTCCCATCATAGCGACACATGAAGGCAAATTACCTGCAATAGCTGTAAAATTGAATGGAGTCAACGCAAATACGAAGCCCTCCAAAGGGCGTTGTTCCACACGGTTCCAAACACCTTTTCCTGAAATAGGAGGTTGTTGCTTATAGATCTCAGTCATATATTGCACGTTAAAGCGCAAAAAGTCAGTGATCTCACATGCTGAGTCAATTTCTGCCTGATAGGGGTTTTTAGATTGACCCAACATCGTCGCAGCATTCAACTCATAACGGTATTTTCCTGATATCAATTCAGCAGCTTTTAAGAATATTGCTGCACGATCTTCCCATGCAAGATTTTCCCAATCTTTTTTTGCGGCTAAAGCGGCATTGATTGCATCTGTTACGTGAGATTTATCGCCTTGGTTGTATTGACCTAAAATATGCTGATGGTCATGTGGAGGAGCTATTGTTACTTTTTTAGAAGTAGTGATTTCTTCACCGCCAATATACATTGGGATATCGATCTGTTTTGAACGTGCCTCATCAATTGCTGCTTTCAACAATTTGCGTTCTTTTGTTCCGACAGCGTAAGTATACACCGGTTCATTGGTAGGAACAGGAACTGTAAAAAATCCTTTAGACATATTACAAGTATTTATTATTCAATCAAAAATGCTATCCATTAATCATGAAGGCTATCCACCCTATTACTTGGTATGAAAGATCATGATTTCAACTTATTAACTTGACACTAAATAGCGCTAATAGCGTAAAATTACCTTAAATATTATGAATACCCAAAGTTACTGTCCCTCTTTCACCACCTTGGAAAAGATACGTTTAAATTTTTCCAATTTCGGTTTAATGACCAATTGACAGTAAGGTTCCTTTCCATTTAAGCGGTAATAATCTTGATGATAGTCTTCTGCCGGATAAAATATCGTTGCCGGAACTACTTCGGTTACAATAGGTTTATTAAAAACCTTTTCTTTTTCCAAAGCCGAAAGATAATACCGCGTCTTGTCAAGCTGTTCTTTAGTATGTACAAATATAGCCGACCGATATTGCGTACCGACGTCGTTTCCTTGTCGATTAAGTTCAGTCGGATCGTGTGCTACAAAAAATGCCTCTAATAGCTTATCATAACTGATCACACCGGGATCAAAAATAATCTGAGTTGCTTCGGCATGCCCGGTGCTTCCACTACAAACTTGGGTATAGGTCGGATTCTTGGTCCATCCTCCGGTATATCCTGACACAACATTTACAACACCTTTCAGTTCTTTAAACTGTGCTTCGGTACACCAAAAACAGCCTGCGGCAAATGTCGCCGTATCCAGCTTAGCCGCATTTTTTAAAGGCAATTTAGAGAAGTCCACTTGCTTGGTCTGTGGTTTATGCCCCTGACAGGATGTACAGGCAACAAATGCCACCAACATTATAAAAAGATTTTTCACATGCATAGTTATCAATTTGGTTGTAAACGCTAGATAAAGTACTCGTTTTATCAGCAACGCTGTACAGAATCAAATAATATAAAAATAAACGCTGTTTACTGAAACAAACCTTCGTGATTTCGTAGCTACAACTAGCAAGTAGAGCGAAATGAAGGCTCTTCTTAGCTAATACCGCGGGAAACTTTCAAAAAAAAAAGCGACAATAAATTGAATTGTCGCTTTTCTGATTGTATTATCAAATGAACTTTTATTTCGATGCGGCATAGTTTTGCGCTACGGCATCCCAGTTGATCACATTGAAAATTTCTTCCAGATACGCTGGACGCTTGTTTTGAAATTTCAAATAATAAGCGTGCTCCCAAACGTCAATACCAAGAATTGGTGTACCTTTCACTTCAGCAACATCCATTAATGGATTATCCTGATTTGGTGTAGAAGTTACAGCTAATTTTCCATCAGCATCAACGATTAACCAAGCCCAACCAGACCCAAAACGAGTGGCGCCAGCAGCTTGAAGTTGCTTTTTCAATTCATCAAATGAACCAAAAGTAGCATCGATTGCTTCAGCTAATTCACCTGTTGGGGCTCCACCAGCGTTTGGACCTAAAACTTTCCAAAACAAAGAGTGATTATAATGACCACCACCGTTGTTACGTACAGCTGCAGAATATTTACTTACATTTTTGATGATATCCAATAACGATAGATTCTCTGCGTCTGTGCCTGCGATTGCTTTATTTAAATTATCCACATAGGCCTGATGGTGTCTGTCATGGTGGATTTCCATTGTAGTCTTATCAATATGTGGTTCCAATGCGTCGGCTGCGTAGGGTAACGCTTCTAATTCAAATGCCATATCTATTTTAATTTAAATGTTTATTACTCTATTTATATATACAAATATAACACAATATATAACGTTATGTTTTTATGTATTACAATAAATTCAATATCTCACTAACGTTTTTGACGAAAAAATGATTTTACTAAATCAGCGCATTCTGCTTGCAAAACACCGTATGAAATTACGGTTTTGGGATGCAATATCTTATCATGAAAATGTGAATAACCACGTTTTTCGTCCTTTGCTCCATACACGATCTTCCCGATATGTGTCCAATAAGCTGCTCCAGCACACATAATGCACGGCTCTATGGTGACATATAAAGTACATTCATCCAGGTATTTACCGCCAAGATAATTTGCAGCTGCTGTAAATGCCTGCATCTCTGCGTGAGCGGTCACATCATTCAGTCGCTGTGTCAAATTATGCCCCCTCCCTATTACACGTCCACGATGAACAATAACTGCTCCAATAGGCACTTCTCCTTCTTCATATGCCATCTTTGCTTCGTTCAATGCCATACGCATAAAAGACTCATCACTATCGATCAGTTGTGTTCCTTCAAAATCTATAAATGTCATGACACAAACTTAGCTAAGTTTAGATCCATTTGGTAATTTTTTATCAACAGAAGTCAAAACAATATCGCCATTTTCATCTGGAAAACCGGTCACCAGGCATTCCGAAAAAAAATTAGCGATCTGTTTTTTGGGGAAATTCACGACTGCAACGACTTGTTTTCCGATCAGTTCTTCTTTGCTATAGTGTACCGTAATCTGGGCACTGCTTCGCAGTATCCCTATCTCATCACCAAAATCAAGTTTCAGTTGATAGGCTGGTTTCTTCGCTTTTGGAAAATCCTGTGCATCCAAAATTGTTGCTACTCTCAAATCCACCTTCTCAAAATCGCCCCAGCTAATCATATCACTCATAATCTATTGCTACTGATATCCTGAATCTCTTTACCTATCGTAAATAAAACATAGGAAGGTTTTCGCCGCAAACGCAAAGACAATCTATTGATCAACTTATCTTCATCTCCTGCTTGAAAAGCTAAATCTTCATCACTTAAATGATTGTACTTGCGACGGAGTTTCTCTTTGGCTACTTGCCATTGTTCTTCGTTAATTTTCAGCATAACTAAGATTTAGGTATAAAATTTGTATATCTTTACTGAACTGTAAAAGTTTGTTTAAAGATACAATATATACATAAATAAAAGATTATGAAAAAGATTTTACCAGCATTACTTTTGATTTTTGGTAGCGTAGCAACGGCACAGGCGCAGCTTCTTCCTGGATTTGAGGTGGGTGTTAAGGGTGGCTTAAACTTCTCAAAGCTTAAAAGCGATGGCAAATATTTCAATTCTGACACGAAAGCTGGCTATCAAGCGGGGCTTTATGGCCGTGTTGGTGTATTAGGTTTCCATATTCAGCCTGAGGTTTATTTAACAGGTAAAAACACAAAAGTAACCAATCAAAATGGTGAATCTACAGATGTTAAATTTACGACAGTGGATGTTCCGGTGTTATTGGGCAAACGTTTTGGCTTAGGTCCGATTGGCGCTCGAATCCAGACGGGGCCAATATTCTCATTTAAGGTGGATGACAAACAAGATAAGGTTTTTGATCAATTAAATCCAAATAACTATAAAAAGAGTGGTACCTCATGGGCATTTGGTGTAGGCGCTGATGTTTCCAGTTTGCGTGTAGATCTACGTTATGAAATGGGCTTAAATAAAGTCAATAATGAGAGTCAGGCAAATCCAAAAATCAATATGTGGAGTATCGGTTTAGGCTACAGATTATTTAGTATTCTTTAGTAGGTTAAGCTGAGTTTATATACCGTTCGAAAGTCCGTTTTTATTCAAAACGGACTTTTTATTTCAATAAACTTTAGAACCGTTCTAAATTGTTGCTTTTTCTTGTCAAAATGGTATCATATTTAATAGCAAATAGTAGATTTGCCTAATTAAAATTAAATTACAAGGATAATGAGTAAATCAAAGCCAGTTTTCAGTTCTTCGATTGGGAAGAAGCTAATCATGAGCTTAACAGGAATCTTCCTATGTTTATTCCTAGTTGTTCACTTGGTTGGTAACTTGCAATTATTTAAAGATGATGCGGGTCTAGCGTTCAACAAGTACGCCTATTTTATGACTCACTTTACACCAATCAAAGTTGTCTCTTACTTATTGTATGCTTCGGTAATTGTTCACGTCATCTACGCTATTATATTGTCGATGAAAAACAAGGCCGCCCGTCCTATTGGTTATGCCAAATATGATGGTCAAGCAAACAGCAAGTGGAATTCACGCAACATGGGTATCTTAGGTACTGTCATTTTAGTATTCTTAGCGACACACATGTCTAATTTTTGGTGGAAGTTTCACAATGATGAAGTGCCGTACATCGAATACCGTACTGATTTGGCAACTGGGCAAACCACAGCGAGAGAACTTCAAGCATCTGAATTCCATGACTACCAAGAAACGGTAGAAAACAATGTTCAAATCGTAAAGGCAAGAGATTTGTACAAGCAAGTTGATTTTGCTTTCAAAAATGTTGCATTGGTAGCTTTGTATGTGATTGCAATGGCAGCTTTGGCGTTCCACTTAATTCATGGTTTCCAATCTGCATTCCAAACTTTAGGTTTTAACCACAGAAGATATATTGGAATTGTCAGAGCAATCGGTGTTTGGGTATTTGGGGTATTAATTCCAATTGGCTTTGCAATAATGCCATTGTTTTTCTTCTTTAAATAATTCAGAATCTTTTAAGATAAAGCTCCGGCTCTATCGATCAATATAAAATTAAGAGATATGTTAGATTCAAAAGTACCAGCGGGCCCATTAGCCCAAAAGTGGTCAAATCATAAATTTAATCTGAAGCTGGTTAACCCTGCTAACAAACGTAAATTTACAGTTATTGTTGTTGGTACAGGACTTGCTGGTGCATCTGCAGCAGCCTCGTTAGCCGAGTTAGGATACAATGTAATTACATTCTGTTATCAAGATTCACCACGTCGTGCACACTCTATCGCGGCACAGGGTGGTATCAATGCAGCAAAGAGTTACCAAAACGATGGGGACTCTGTTTTCCGTTTATTCTACGATACAATCAAAGGTGGTGATTACCGCTCTCGTGAGGCCAACGTTTACCGTTTGGCAGAGGTATCTGTTAATATCATCGACCAATGTGTCGCTCAAGGTGTTCCATTTGCACGTGAATATGGAGGTTTATTAGATAACCGCTCTTTCGGTGGTGCACAGGTAAGCCGTACGTTCTATGCCCGTGGTCAAACAGGACAACAATTATTGTTAGGTGCTTATTCAGCATTGAACCGCCAGATTAAAAAAGGGAAAGTAAAATCGTATACCCGTCATGAGATGTTAGACCTTGTGATGATCGATGGGCATGCGAAAGGTATCGTAACGCGTGACCTAGTTTCAGGTAAAATCGAAACGCATGCTGCACACGCAGTATTGATGTGTACTGGTGGTTACGGTAACGTATTCTTCTTGTCTACAAATGCGATGGGTTGTAATGTAACAGCTGCTTGGAGAGCACACAAACGTGGTGCCTACTTCGCTAACCCATGTTACACTCAAATCCACCCAACGTGTATCCCGGTAACTGGAGATCACCAATCTAAATTGACACTGATGTCAGAGTCTTTACGTAATGACGGCCGTGTATGGGTTCCTAAAACTCAAGAAATGGCTGAAAGATTGCGTAAAGGTGAGATCAAAGCCAACGATATCAAAGAAGAAGACAGAGATTATTTCTTGGAGCGTAAATACCCTTCATTCGGTAACTTAGTACCACGCGACGTGGCATCACGTAATGCAAAAGAAGCTGTTGATGATGGCCGTGGTGTTGGTAAAACCGGTTTCGCCGTATTCTTGGATTTCAAAGAAGCTATTGGTCGTTTAGGTGAGGATGCTGTACGTGCTAAATATGGCAACTTATTTGACATGTATTATCAAATCACTGACGAAAACCCTTATAAACAACCAATGCGTATCTACCCTGCTGTTCACTACACAATGGGTGGTGTATGGGTTGATTACAACTTGATGACTACAATCCCAGGCTTATATGCTTTAGGTGAGTGTAACTTCTCCGACCACGGTGCAAACCGCTTAGGTGCTTCGGCGTTGATGCAAGGTCTTGCCGACGGTTACTTCGTAATTCCTTACACTGTGGGAGATTACTTAGCAAAATTAGGTTCATTTGCACCAGTAGATCATAATCATCCTGCTTTCGAGGCTACCCGCAAGGAAGTTGAAGAGAAAATCAACAAATTATTGTCTTTAAACGGTACACAAACTGTTGATGATATCCACAAAAAATTAGGTCTCATCATGTGGGAATATTGTGGTATGGCTCGTACAGCTGAAGGTCTGAAAAAAGCGCAAGGTTTGATTCAAGAGTTGAAAAAAGAGTTCTGGACGAATGTTAGAGTGCTTGGAGAAAATGAAGAATTAAATCTTTCGTTAGAAAAAGCTGGCCGCGTAGCTGACTTCTTAGAATTGGGTGAATTGATGGTTGTGGATGCTTTACAACGCGAAGAATCTTGTGGAGGTCACTTCCGTTTGGAAAGCCAAACCGAAGAAGGTGAAGCAAAACGTAATGACGAGGAATTCGCTTATGTATCTGCTTGGGAATACAAAGGAGACAATGTACCTGAGCAATTGCACAAGGAAGACTTGGTATTCGAGAACGTTCAGTTAACACAAAGAAGTTATAAATAAGAAAGAAAATTATCATGGCACAACATATGAATTTAACGCTGAAAGTTTGGCGTCAAAAAAATGATAAAGATAAAGGTCAATTTGTAACTTATCAGGCAAACGATATCGCTGATGATATGTCTTTCTTAGAGATGCTTGATATTGTCAATGAAGAGTTGACTCGTAAAGGAGAAGATCCTGTATATTTCGATCACGACTGTCGTGAAGGTATCTGTGGGATGTGCTCATTAGTAATCAACGGTCGCCCTCACGGTCCTAAAGAAGGTACAACAACTTGTCAATTGCACATGCGTAGCTTCCACGACGGACAAACGATCGTGATTGAACCTTGGAGAGCTGCTGCATTCCCTGTATTAAAAGACCTTGCTGTTGACCGTACTTCGTTTGATCGCATTCAACAGGCCGGTGGATATGTCAATATCAATACAGGTGGTGTTCCTGACGCCAATGTCATTCCTATCCCTAAACGTATTGCTGATGAAGCTTTCGAATCAGCGACATGTATCGGTTGTGGCGCTTGTGTCGCAGCATGTAAAAATGCTTCTGCGATGTTATTCGTATCGGCAAAAGTATCTCAATTTGCGCTGTTACCACAAGGGCAAACTGAGCGATATGAACGCGCGCAGGCAATGGTAGATCAAATGGATGCGGAAGGTTTCGGTAACTGTACCAATACTGGTGCTTGTGAAGCTGAATGTCCTGTAGGTATCAAGTTAACAAATATCGCTCGCTTAAACCGCGAGTATTTGACTGCTAAAATCTTCCGACAAGAAGAGCCTCACGTTTAATTATCGGCATTCGATACCTTTCGTGTTTTCAATAGCTTACAAAGCAGCGAAAATAGTGCAAAAATTCTCTCTGACCAATCAAAGGAGGTCATGTAGAAAAATAATATAAAAGTCCTTGCCCTAAGAAAGCAAGGACTTTTTTTTATATTTACAATAATGTAAATTGATGAACGTGAATTCTGGTATAAAAATTCGACTACTCTTACTTATATTAACGCTATGCTTTATAGGAACAGCTATCACCATCAAAGAATCTGTTACCAATAAGGAAATATTAGACATTGATACAAAATCGCTTAATAACTATATCGCTCAACAAGAGAAAAAAGTGGACCGTATTTTCAACGATTCTCTTTTACTCAAAACTTTCAAAAACTACGATCAGTATCCAATCGCGGTTTATCAGGCCTTTGAAAAATTCAAAACCAAAGAAAACGTCTATCTATTTCTTTTTAAGGACCATGAGCCGAAGATGTGGAGCACACATCTATTTGTACCGATTACTGATCAGGGATTTCCTGAAAAATCCAATTTTATCCAAGATGATAACCGCTCTTACGTTGTTAGAAAGAAAACAATTGGCAATATCAGTATACTCGCCTATATTATTGTAAAAGGATATACCAATAACAACAATCTCTATTTAAGCAGTTCACTGCGGAGAAACTTCTTCGACTCCAGAAATATCGATATTGCATCCTATACAGATACGGTAGCCATTAAAAACATTTACAGTAAAGAGGGATCTTACCTTTTTTCTGTTAAGCTCAAAGACGGAGAGCATGAAAATGCTTATACAATTTTGCAATTTTTCTGCTGGTTACTTGCTTTAATTGCGTGGTTGATCTTCTTCAATAGTCTTTGCCTACATATGGCCAAAACAGGCAGGGCCTGGTGGTCTATTCTATTGCTGTTGGCGATATTTAGTTTGGTCAAATTCTCCGATCTTAAATGGAATTTGCTCTCTGAAAATGCGACATTTTCAATTTTCGACTCGCGCAACTATGCCTATAATCGTTTCTTCCCGAACATCTGGTCGGTCATGTCCACCACAATCTTAATATTATGGCTCATTCTATTTATCTATTCAATTCGCAAAGAGCTTAATTTTGACAAAATAAAAAACATCCGGCTCTTTCGAGTGCCCATAGCCATCGGATTTATTCTGAGTATATACCTGTCGTTCGGGCTATTATACGATATCTCCGGAACGTTAATTACGCACTCCAACAATATTTATTTTGATTTTACAAAACTGGTCGATTTACATTTCCTAAGTTGGGTCGATCTTGGCGTCGTCGGCATCGGTATTCTGGCTTTAAGTATCTACATCGACCTTGTGCTATTTTTCCTTAAAAAATTAGAGTTAAAACCAACGCAGTTACTCAACATTCAACTGGCATGTGTCGTCTTTGTCATTTTGATCATTTCCTTTTATATAGAAAAAAATAGCCTAGTCAACTTACTGCTTGCGCTAATAATCCTTATTAAATCATTTGGTGAGAAGTATTTCAATCGGCATATACTCACAAACTACATCGCGGTACTGATACTTTGGGCAATCATAAGTGCTATTACGCACGCCCGTTTCTACCAGGAAAGGAACTTGATTGACATGAAGATATTGTTGGGCAACCTACAGTCCGAAGATGATGTGAATGCCGTTTCGTTATTCTCCGATATTGAAAGTAGTCTGGCAAACGATCAAGAATTAAAGCATCTATTTAATATCAGTCTACCCTACACAAACACTGAGGGCATCAACGACTTCATTAAGAAAAAATACTTCAGCGGCTATCTCTCCAAGTACGAATTCAAAGCCTATTATTATGATCAGAACAATAATCCACTTAATGCCGCAAGCCAGAATAAGCTCAATGAATATCGGGAAAAAGTGATCAATAAGTCGATAAAAGTAACTCAAAACTTCTATCGTGCTGGCGGAGAGCTGGGTACACATGAATACTTTTCTATCATTCCAGTGGCGATTGACCAAAATAGAATCGTCAACGTTATTATCAATCTCTCCAATAAAGACTTCAGTTATACCGTCCCTTATCCCGAAATCCTTACCGATATGCGGATCAACAATTCACAGTACTATAATAAAGGAGATTATTCGATAGCCCTTTATAAAGCAGGTTCTCTAATAACACAATTTGGAAAATACACTTATGAAAACAATTTAAGAGGTCTCAAAGGTACTCCTGGAGAATATATTGAGATTCTAGACAAAGATGCATATCTGCACATGGCCTACATCGCCAATAAATTTTCAACCTATGTTATCAGTAAACAAAAACCTTCTTTTTGGGATTATTTAGCGACTACATCTTTTCTATTTCTGGTGTTCTTTATGATTTTTATGCTTTACCACTTCATAAAATCACTCTATATTTTTCTTAAAAACACCAAACTTACTTTCCGGAATTTAAGGTATCAGTTCTACAGAATTGTGAATAAGATACAATATTCTACACGTATTCAAACATCTATTATCTCCTCGGTCATACTCGCTATTCTCATTTCAGGTGTAATTTCTTATATAAGTATCAATAAACAACTTTATAACAACAATAAAACAAGTAAAGAGCGTTTTATAATCGAACTTGGCAAACGGATGGAAAATATGCTGACCTATACGGATGAAATTTCCACCGAAACTCAACTCATCAGCATTCTAAAGACATTGTCCGAAACAATATCGAAGGACTTCAATCTTTATTCAAAATCAGGTAGATTGCTGTATAGTTCACAGCGTAGAATTTACGATTTGGAGCTTTTCTCTACATTCATCAATCCCGCTGCACTGAAGAATCTATCGATATTAAAAAAGTCAGAGACAATTGAAGATGAGCGGATAGGTACTTTCCAATTTGAGACGAGCTACGCCACCATCAGGGACAAAAATTACAATACACTGGCGTATATTGGTATACCAAACTTCTCCCTTCAAAAAGAAGAAAATATCAATAAAAATCTTCTTTTAAATACGATAGTAAATATTTATTCACTGATCATCATTGGTTTTGGATTTTATGCCACGTTTGTTGCCAACAGTGTCACCAATCCACTGAGCATCATCAGTAAGAAAATTTCACAGCTGCGCTTGGGACAACCCAATGAGCCATTATTTTGGCAGCGAAATGATGAAATAGGCACATTGATCAAAGAATATAACCTCATGATCATAAAACTTGAAGACTATGCCAATAAAATCAAAGATACGGAGCGGGAATCCACCTGGCGTGAGATGGCCCAGCAGATAGCGCATGAAATTAAAAATCCACTGACACCAATGAAATTAGGTATTCAGCAACTACGCAGGTCTTACAAAGATGATGACCCTAAATTTCCAGACAGATTTAATAAATTCTCTATTTCATTTATCGAGCAAATCGATGCACTGACGCATATTGCATCCGAATTTTCGCATTTTGCAAAATTTCCAAATACCATAATGGAGAATATCAATATCGTTGAAAAAATAATAAAGTCGATTTCGTTATACAATAATACACCGAGTGTTAGTATCCGTCTCATCAATAACGCTGATCATAAAACATTGATTGTAAAAGCTGATGGTAATGAACTCTTGCGGACATTCAATAATTTGATAAAAAATGCAATCGAGGGTGGCTATGGGCGAAAAAACATGAAAATCGAAATTTTCATTGAACGCTACTCGGATAATTTTGTTAAAATAGATATCAAAGACAATGGATATGGAATTCCGAAGGAAATGCAGGATAAAATTTTCCAGATAAATTTCACCACAAAAAGTTCGGGAAATGGTTTAGGATTGGTACTTGTCAAGAAAACAATCGAAGCAAGTAACGGCCAGATCTATTTTGAGACCGTAGAAGGCGAAGGCACGACATTTCATATCCTGCTTCCCTTACAGCTGACAGAATCTTAATAGTGATTAGAAGCAACAGCGATAACAGAAATTGGAGAAACCAGGTATATCGAGCTTATAGCCTAATATTGATGGTATTCAATACATTAAAGTGACTTGATAGCCATGACCCTATTTTTTAAGGATCGATGTATTACGGATTTGTATTTCATTAAAAAAGCTCTTTACAACCATGTAAAGAGCTTTTCTATTCGTTTATCTCCTTTTAACGCAACACAATCGTTGATCGTCCCATGATTGCATTATCTTCATATAACAATACCGTATAGGCACCTTTAGAAAATCCCTGCTCTGCCGCCCAATAAATGATATAATCTTCACCCTTGTTGGTAAACAAAATATTATGTTTAAATGTATACTGCAATTTCTCGCCATGTACATAGAAAATATTATCGTCCTGCACGACTAGATTTCCTTGTGGATCGATAATTCTGACATATATATCACGTTCTCCATTTTTTGCTAAAGGATTATCAGCAATGGTAAAACTGACTTTTAACTTGTCAATTTTCTTAGCACGTTCTTCTACTAATTCCTTTCCATTTTTTTTGACTTCAAGGCCATTTATACTAATGCTTGAAACTTTCAGGGCAGAAGCTGTTGCAACCTTCTCTTTCAATTCAGAATTTGAAGTCACCAATGAAGTAATTTGCTTTTCCTTTTCGACTACAGATTCATTCAGATTAACATTTTGTTTAGATAAAATTTGATTTTCCTGAATCAGCCTTTGAACATTTACACGATAAGTATCAACCTGTTTTTTAAGCCGATCGATCTTTAGCTGCGCGTCATCGATATCCTTAGGAGTAATACTTTTATTTTCGAGCTTCTTACGAAGCACCGCAATCTCCATTCTGGAATCCTGCTTTTGCAGTGTCATCTCTGGAGTCAATTGCACATTTTCTACATCGATTTTATCCAATTCAGCTTCAATACGATCTATCTGCACCTGAAGATTCTCTTTTTCAACTGTAAGCGTATAAACCTTTTCACCGTTGGTTTTAAACTTAACATAAAAATATATATTTGTTGCAAGTAATGCCGCTATCGCAATGATAAAGAAGTAAATCTTCGAAGAATCTTTCTTTTTTTCTTCTTCTTCTTTCTTACTCGAAACAACGTCTGAATTTATCATAATATACTGTCATATTCATAGTATAAATCTATACTATTGAATGTTTAAACAAAAATTATTCCAGTTTTATTTTCTGCTACAGATTGTAACTTATTCAAAATAATTTAAAGTTTCAAATCCTCCTTTTTTCAAATATTCTTCCTTCCTCATCAAGTGAAGATCAGATTGTACCATATCTGTTACCAGCATTTGGAGATCATATTTTGGCTTCCATCCGAGTTTTGTATTTGCTTTTGTGGGATCACCAATAAGTAAGTCGACCTCAGTCGGCCTATAATATGTAGGATCAACTTTGACAACAGTCTGACCAAATTTAATCACTGACTGATCGATATTCAACTGCAGCAAACGCTCTTCATCAATATCAATAATAACCCCCTTTTCTTGTTCTCCTTTTCCACTAAATTCAATCTCAATACCCAATTCAGCAAAAGCCATCCGTACAAACTCTCTAACGGTAGTGGTCACACCTGTGGCTATTACAAAATCTTCCGGTGTTTCCTGTTGAAGAATCAACCACATCGCTTCCACATAATCCTTCGCATGCCCCCAGTCGCGCTGCGCAGACAGATTACCAAGGTATAGCTTATCCTGAAGTCCAAGAGCTATCTTTGCAACGGCTCTGGTGATTTTACGTGTCACGAAGGTTTCTCCCCTTACAGGGCTCTCATGATTAAACAAAATACCGTTACAGGCATACATCTTATAAGCTTCGCGGTAATTTACAGTAATCCAATAACCATACATTTTGGCGACAGCATAAGGACTACGGGGATAAAAAGGTGTTGTTTCGCTTTGTGGAACCGCTTGCACCAAACCATAAAGCTCAGAAGTAGACGCCTGATAAATCCGGGTTTTCTCAATCATTCCCAATAGCCTAACCGCTTCAAGAATACGTAATGTACCGATACCATCTGCATTTGCCGTATATTCTGGGGTGTCAAAACTAACTTTTACGTGAGACTGTGCAGCAAGATTATAGATCTCATCCGGTTGTGTTTCTTGTATAATACGAATTAAATTGGTTGAATCAGTCAAATCGCCAAAATGCAAAGTAAAATTTCTATTGTCAAGATGAGGATCTTGATAAAGGTGGTCAATACGATCTGTATTAAACAAAGAACTTCGACGTTTTAAACCGTGCACTTTGTACCCCTTTTTTAATAAGAATTCTGCTAGATAGGCACCATCTTGTCCTGTTATACCCGTTATTAAAGCAGTTTTGGTGTGTTGTTCAGCCATGTTTCTCTCTAGATTATGCAATACCCGACGAATCACCAGGTATTTGTCCCATCATCATACTTACGTTAAGCGTATCCGTCCACAAGATTCTATGCATAAACTGCTTCAAAATGTTGTGATTCCCCCCAGCTATAGCGTAAATAATCATAATGAATTGGGAATGTAAAAGTATTAAATTTTAAACAAAAAAAGCCATAGGAAATCCTATAGCTTAATGTTTTTCTACTTTTATCGTTTAAGGTTAATTAGCGCGCGTGAAATTAAAGACTAAATACGCCTCTCCATTAGCAACGGTCAACGGCATACGCATAACTAATTTATTCCCATCCGAATAAGATAAATCCAAACGATAACCTGTCGTTACGTTCTTCGCTTTGTCTCCTGCATAGATTTTTTTAAACTGAAACTGAGGTTCTCCCAGACCTTTTCCAGGATTATAGATCGACCAAAAGATCTCACGTGATGCACCTGGAGCGCACAGCGTTCCCTGAGCATTAAAGGTAATTGCCCCCTTACCATTTCCTATAAAGTTCCATGTACTGCCTACAAAACATTCTGCAGGGGCCTCTTCAAAAACACTTTTGATTGTGAATGAAGATGGCAAATTCTCTCTATCGATTGTATTCAATGTCCAAGTTCCTTTAACGGCAGATTTCCAATCAGAAGCGCTTGGACCAGAAGCTGCACTCGTATTGGAAGAAGGATTTCCAGTGGATGTACCTTGCTTTTGTGCTCCACAAGAAAATAAGGTCACGGTAGCAAAAACAGTTGCTAATGATAAAACGAATCGATTCATATGTATAAATTTTAATTTCAAATTGTATTTTTGGAGTAAATTAAATCACAAATCATGCAGATTACAGCCAAAAATCATACCATAAGCAAAATAATAGCGAAAACGCTATTGCGGCTATTCGTCATTTTATTAGCCTTTGCTACTTATCCGCTATTTTTAGGACAGGAAGCAAAAAGCAAATTGGATCAGATAAGCCTTGCATTTACAAATAAGATAGCCCTTGTCGCTCCTATTTTATTATTTTGCATCATCATTGGATTAATGATTGCCGTACTCAAACACAAATATAACAGAATTGACCTAAATTGGCTATTTTCGCTCGCGACTATCTTTGGTATTTTGTATTTGATATTATTGTATTCAAGAATTTACCCAACGATTGCTTAAGCAAAATTGCACATCTCCGCAAAGTTTCTAACTTTGGATTCGCCAAATCGCCAATTAGCCGAGGAGGATTGAACGTATAACTTTATATGGATAGAAAAAAAGGGCTCAAAATAGCCAAAAATATAGCAAAGGTTGTTGTTACGGTGGGCGCCTTATATTGGGTATTCAGCAAGGTATCGGTAAAAGACCTCAAAGAAGCCATCATCCATTCCAACCCACTTTACCTATTCTTTGCTTTAGTCGCGTATAGTATCTCTATTTTTATTTCTTCTTCGCGCTTATTAACATTTTTAAAAGCAATCGGCCTGGATGTCACCGAAAAATATAACTTAAAATTGTATCAACTTGGTTTATTTTATAACCTTATCCTACCTGGTGGTGTGGGCGGGGATGGGTACAAGATATTCTTCCTCAGGAAACGATTTAATATTAAAGGAAGAAAATTATTCACGGCTCTATTTTTAGACAGATTAAGTGGTTTATGGGCATTATGCCTTATTATTGCAGCACTGGTTACCTATATGCCACAGCTGGGAATTCCAAACTATCTGACCATTATTTTATTTATTTTAGGGAGCATTCTCTATTATTTTATTGTCACCAAGTTCTTTAAGGAATACAAATCAACATTTTTAAAAGCTCATTTAAAAGCCATCGGCGTACAGTCGATGCAAGTGATCGCAGCAATCCTCATTCTTTATGCTTTAGGTTTTAGCGGCAAATTCTCCCCTTACCTGTTTTTATTTCTGGCATCTTCGCTCGTTTCAATCATTCCCTTTTCCGTTGGAGGCTTAGGCATGCGCGAACTTGTAATTATGTGGGGAGCGGGTATCTTTCATGTCGACTCACACAATGCGGTTTTAATCACATTGTTATTTTATATTATTTCTGCTCTCGTTGCGCTTTCGGGGATTTACTATATCTTCCATCCCAAAGCCATCGGAGAAGACAAATTGCCTACTGTCGAAGAAGTTGAACAAAGTCAAAAACTAGAAGAATAACATGGCAAATATTATTATTACAGGAGCCAGCAGTGGTGTTGGATTTGAAGCGGTATTGGATTTGACCTCTAAAAAGGACAACAACGTAATTGCATTGGCCAGATCAGCGGACAAACTAAGAAAGCTTCACGAAATTGCAGGCCAACTCAATTTTGACGGCGGAGCGTTGTATCCCGCCCAATTTGATATTGTCTACGACGACTATGCTACGTTAGTGCCCTTCATTCAGTCAAAATTTGATAAGGTTGATATTTTGATCAACAATGCGGGTGCACTTATCTATAAGCCATTTATGGAAACTGATGGACAAGATTTTGCTGAAATGTTACAGACCAATGTAATGGGGCACGTTAATATGATACAGCATGTTGTTCCCATGATGCACGCAGGATCACATATTGTAAATATCAGCAGCATGGGCGGTTTTCAAGGATCAATGAAGTTTTCTGGCCTTTCAGCATATTCAGCCAGTAAAGGAGCCTTATCGGTACTTACAGAGTGTTTGGCTGAAGAATTTAAGGAAAAGGGAATTAAGGTGAACTGTTTAGCGTTGGGATCTTCACAGACTGAAATGTTTGAAGCCGCTTTTCCTGGTGTTGAAGCCGGTACATTGGCCTTCGAAATGGGACGCTATATAGCGGATTTCGCTCAAAATGGACACCGCTATTTTAATGGAAAAATACTTCCTGTAGCAAATACAACACCTTAAGGCGAATAGATCTGGAAGAATTTAAATCTGTATAAAAAACAAAAAAAAGGTAATTTAATAAGCTATTAAATTACCTTTTTTTGTAGTAAAAACGAAAAGGATATACACTTAACTACTTGGTCTTCATCTGAAGCCACTTCGTTAAATCATCCATCAGTTGCTCATTAAAACTTTCTGAATTCTCAAAGTATTCTTCGATTTTCCCTGTTTGAGTACTTTGAAAAAGGTGGTTTAAGTTTGGATAATCTTTAATTGTCACATCTGTTGTATTTAGGCGAAGACGCTGAAGGCTATAAATATTTTCATTTGCAGGTACCTGAACATCTTTCCCGCCAAAAGAAGCAAAAATAGGTACTTTCAGCTGCTTCAGATAATAAGCCGGATCAATGCTGAGGAAAGTCCTAAACCAAGGACTCATCATCGGACTGAGCTTAATTCTCATATCGGGAGTCAGTGGATTGTTGTTATTTTGACGAACAAGTTCCTTTTCCAAAATTTCAGCCAAAACTTTTGGTGGTTCATCCCTCATTAAAATAGTATATAATTTTCTGTTGTTTGCTTTATTAATCGTTAATGCAGCTTCTGACAAGCCACCCGCCTTCCCTAAAGCATAACTCTGTAAGATTAATAATGAGTCTCCTTTTAATACCGGTCCCGATAGAAGTGCAATATACTTTACATTATCATTCTCGGATGCGACTATTTCGGCAATTAAAGCACCCTCGCTATGGCCAATCATTCCGATTTTATCAACGTCGACGATGTTCTTTTTGCTCAAAAAATCAACTGCAGCATTTGCATCAGAAGCAAAATCGATCGTTGTCGCTAAATTCACTTCTCCTTTCGATCCTCCGATTTCACGGTCATCATAACGCAATACCGCAAAACCATTTTTAGTAAGATGGTCAGCGAGAACCTTAAATGGTCGGTGGCCAAACATTTCAGAATCTCTATTCTGTTGTCCACTACCATTGACCAATACTACTGCAGGAAATGGCCCCTTACCCTTTGGATAGGTTAAGGATCCAGTTAAAAAGGAATTACCTTTGTTATTTTTAAATGATACTTCCTCTTCCATATAGTTATAAGGAGGAAAAACATCCTGCTTACGAGACAGTCCACTTTGTTCATTTTCGCTCCTAACCAGAATCATCGCAGATTCAAAAGTTCCCTGCTTCATGCCACCTTTCATCACATCTTTGTCCCGATCCAAAAAACCTGCATAAGCTAAACCGATATTTTTCACATCCATCCAAATAGAATCATGTTGGATCCGTATTTGGCTTATTGCGAATTTTTGTGAAGTTTGCATTGGACTTTCAAAGGTTCCATTCCATTTCCCTGTGCTATCTTGCTGTAGATTGAATACCAGTAGCAACTTCTGACCTGACACCTCAACCTCACCCTTCCAGGATCCATCAAATGTCTGCGCATGAGAACATGAAAAGTGGAAAAAAATGATAAATAGGTATAAAATTTTTCTCATTGTCTTCTTTACTAGAAATTAAACTGTATACATAGATCCAGTATAAAATATAGTGCCACAAATAGTATACTGATCTCCATTTTCTTATTGTTAACTGCAACATTCATACCCTTAATCAATAAATAGAATTGATAATACAGCAATAATAAACTGACGACTCCGAACATGCCGAACAAGAGTAGCTCCATTTTTACCAGCTCCTTTCACTACATTATCGCCCTTTTGCACCACTTTCAACAGTTAATCGGTGAATTTTTCTAGGCCATTGTACTTGTAAGAGATTTCAATTTATAGATCAGATCATCGAGAATATTACGCACTGTTGGATAGGATTTTCCCATCTGATTGGCCATTTCCTTTAAACTTCCCGAATGCTTCAAAAAGTTCATGACAAATTCCTGTTCTTCGACAGTGAGCTGCGTGAGTAAGGGTAACGAAAATTTACCAACTACTTCAGTCTCACAGGCGTCACAAACTAATTTAGAAACCTTTAACTTCGCTTCACAACAGGGACAATCACTGGGTATCTTTTTCATTAATCAATATTTACATTAACATTATTAAATATAACATTAATAATGTTAAAATAAAACACTATAAAATCAATATCTTTCAAAAACCATTGCTTAATGATATATTTGTATCATTAAATAACGTTTATGAAGAAGTTTTTAGGCTATTTCCTATCTATAATATTTTGGTTCTGTTTTGGTTTATCCTTGATTATCTTCCACCCCATACAGTGGCTATGTTTGAAGCTTGGGGGATACAATGCCCATAAAAGGAGTGTAGATCTATTAAATGCCTGTCTTGTTGCGTCCTATTACACACTATTTAATCGCGTGACATTTATTGACAATAAAAATATTCCAACTGGACAGCCCGTTGTGTTTGTAGCAAACCACCAGAGTACGTTTGATATCCCCCCAATGATCTATTTCTTACGCAGATTTCATGGGAAGTTTATTTCCAAAATAGAACTTGCTAGTGGTATACCGAGTATATCTTTTAACTTAAAACATGGCGGCGCCGCAAATATCGATCGCAATGACCCCAAACAATCTATTGCCGAGATACTGAAACTCGCCAACAACATGAAAACAAAAAATTGGTCTGCATTTATTTTTCCAGAAGGAACAAGATCGAAAACTGGTAAAATGAAGGCGTTCCATGTGGGTGGAATTGCTACATTATTAAAGAAAAATCCAAATGCACTCGTTGTTCCAGTTGCCATCACCGGGTCCTACGAAATGGTACAGTATGGAATGTACCCCCTGACACCGTTTCTACATATGACTTGGGAGGTACTTAATCCCTTAGATACAGAAGGTAAGACAATTGAGGAAATCGTAAAATCAGCTGAAGAAGCCATAAGATTGAAGGTCGAAAAATAGGAAAAAATTATTTGACCTGTCGACCTTTCCAGTCATACTTCCCAACATTCCCTAATATTCCGATATAAGTTAGGTAAAAGATGTGCGCTAAGCTCAGTAAAGGAAGATACCATAAAAGTTCTTTTCTGCTGGCGAATACAGTTAAAGGCCGAATAAATAGCCATTCGACGATCATCTTTAATAGTAATGCAAAAAGTACGACCCAGGCAACGAAATTTACGCCAAAAAGAGCGAGAACCAAAGCAACTAAGATCAATACATTAAAAAACCAAATGGAAATACCCAGGGCAATCACACCTTTATTTTTATATTTGGTACTTTTTGAAGCCCAGCGTCGGCGCTGACTGATAAATGACTTTAAATCTGGTTTGGCATCTGTATAAACAATAGCATCTTTTGATTTGCAAAACGTTATTTTATCGGGATACTGTTCTGCGACTTTATGTAAAAAAAGTTCATCATCTCCCGAAGCAAGCTCGTCGATTCCTTTAAATCCGCCCATCTGTTTAAAAATATCTTTCCGATACGCCAGATTTGCCCCATTACAAGTTGTTGGTTTCTTATTTCCAATACCCGCAGCGCCAAGGCCTATCAAGTAAAGGAATTCCAAGGTTTGGAGTCGTTCAAAAAAAACCTTTTCTTCTGAATATACCACTGGAGAAGATTGTAAATAGGCGTTTTCTTTTTCGAATGAACCTACCACCGTCGCTAACCAATTTGGTCCCATACGGCAGTCTGCGTCAGTGGTTATAATAATCTCGCCCTTACAGCATGCTATAGCCCTTGAAATTGCCAGTTTTTTGTATGAATTTAAACGTCCATTTTCATTCAATTGAATTAGCCTAACCCCTTTTCCAGCATATTTCTTCACAATCAACGATGTATTGTCGTCTGAATGGTCGTCAATAATAATAAGTTCCAAGAGTGCTGCCGGATAATTCTGGGCCAATATGCAGTCGATGGTACGGCCTATGTTGAGCTCCTCATTCCGTGCAGCAATGATCACAGAAATCGCTTTTGTTGGCTGATTAAGATTGCTGGGTACTGGGATTAAAGTCCAGCCTCTACGCATCCATAAAACTAGAATTGCGTAAATGCAGGCAAAACTGATCAATAAATAGTTAAGTATTTGTATCACCGAAAAAATTAATCTTAAAAACAAAAATAGAACCAAATACTGCCGGAAGAATCAAATTCACAAACCAAATACAGGAAACAATAGCCATAACAGCTATTTCCTGTGTCGTGATATAACTATAAAGATTACTTGCCACAAAACTCCTTACGCTGAAATCAAAAATATCCAATGTTGGTAAGGCGGCCTGGACAAAAAACAGGATAAAAATCATCAGAATCATCGATAATAGCGGCAGTTCAGGCAATGTAAGCTTCATTAAGATGATATACTGAGAGGTAAAAATGATAAATCGTGCTAAGGAATTTAAAAGAACAATACTGAGTTCAGACATTGAATAATGCTCCAATACTTCAAAAAAGGGTTTAATCCGGGTCAGAAACTTTATTTTACCGACCAACAAGTCAATCCATTTTACGTTGAAATATAATATGACAAATCCAGCAGCATAGATAATAGCGAGCAGCCATACGCCAAATTGCACCGATAGAGGGGGCAAAAGAAATTTACAGACAAACCAAGCAATACTCAACGCGCCTGCAACGCTTGTCAAAACCAATTGCGCAAATAATCCTACTCCCATCGCCACAGCGCCCTTAGCCCTATGCTGAGGTTGTAAAAAAAGTACCCTCCCGCCGTACTCTCCAATCCTATTAGGTGTGAAAATGGCCCATGAGAGTCCACAAAAAACAGACTGAAAGGCCCTCCAAAAAGAAATATTTTCCAATTTAGATGCGAGGTATCGCCATTTTACTACCTCAAGCAACCAATTGACGAGCATTAATACTACGATCAGGACAAGCGTCCATGCAACAGAATGCTGTTCCAATCCGGCAATTAGTGTCTTAAACTTCTCAATATTGCTTTTATCAGATACTTTCACGACGATATACCAAGTCGCTAAGGCGAACACCAATATCTTCAATAAAAGACTGACGTATTTTTTTTGTATTCCAGTCAACTTTTGATAATTAGAGAGCAATGTTACTAAATTTTAGCCAAATGATTAAGTTTTGTCGAAGGCAATCCACGAATAAAACGCAAAATTTGTATTATTGTATATGCAGAAGGAAAAGGCGAAAGAAAGAATAATTTTAGGAATCGACCCCGGAACAGTCGTCCTCGGGTATGGTATCATCAAAGAAGTGGGCAATAATATATCCCTGATCTCCATGGGTGTGATTAAAATGGGACATTTGGATGACCAGGCACTAAAACTACAACGTATTTTCAAAAAAACCTCTGCTTTGATGCAAGAATATAATCCCGACTGTGTAGCACTCGAGTCACCGTTTTATGGCAAAAACATACAGGTAATGCTTAAGTTAGGACGAGCACAGGGTGTCGCCATGGCGGCAGCGCTTGCCCAAGATATTCCGATTTTTGAATATTCCCCAAGAAAGATTAAACAATCTGTTACAGGGAATGGAAATGCCACGAAAGAGCAGGTTTCTGCGATGTTAAAGAATCTATTGAAATTTGAAGAAACACCTCAGTTTCTAGATGCTACCGACGGCTTGGCAATTGCTGTATGCCATTCTTTTCAGAAGAATGCTGTATCTGGCAGCAGTAAATCTTACTCAGGATGGTCATCCTTTATCAAAGACAATAAGGATCGAGTCAAGTAATTACATCTGCACCTGACGAATCACATTTTTTACGTTTAGCTCGACAATATCGGTCATCGTTTTACATTTGAGGTAGGAATTATTCTGATAGAATTCCGCATAGCCCTCGCGTAGCTGTCGAATATTTTCTAAAGTGGAAAGAACCTGCGTCTGCGAAGCATCCCTTAAATCAGCAATTCGGTGTCTTTCGCTTCGAACTCTGTGTACAATGGAAGAACGCTCCTCTTGTTGATATTGTAATACGGTCTTTTCATTCAAATGTTCCATGGCCAGCTTAACATAAGGAAGGTTTTCCTTAAAAAATTGAGGCATATAAACCTTCGGATTCCCTTCATAAAACTGCTGGTCGAAATCAATAGCTCTAATCCTAAATTGAAAATCATCAAAATCAGGGGTAATCTGCATGACGAAATTATAGGCCCGCATATCACCCAACAAGGTAATAATACATCGCTCATTGAATTTTACAAATTCCTTGGAAATTCGAGTCAAATTATAGTCCGGAGAAAACATCCGTGTTTTTGAAAATGTATCTCCAGGGATCCCAACAATATGTTCTTCGACCAGCGTATCATGGTCTACCATGTAATTTACCTGATTGGGAGACAATATTTCTTCCAGCTCCAATCCATATATTCTCGACGCGTCCGCCTGTTTGATGTAAAAATAATCGTAAACATCATTTAAACGATTTACGATCCGTATACGAAATGGCTTCGTATTACCAAAGCTGCAATATTCTACACGATCAATATATTTATGTTGAACGATGCGCGTATTACCCGATGCTTTCAATTTTGCATAGATCACCTTCAGCCCGTCATACAATTGATCCATAAAGTAGTGTGGATATAGGGGAGTCTCCCAAAAGGTGTCGTTGCCAAATTTATCCATGACGGGTACTGTTTCCGTGAAATTCAGAAGATCCTTATATCCTATTGGCAGCTTCTCATCGCGCTGATATAGCTTAAGATATTTATGAAGTCCCTCGCCAACTTCAAAAATTGGTTTCTTCTTCGAAATCTTTACGTCTTGAACTTCTTCCATCTCCTTTTCCTATTTATATTATTTACTGTACCAAGATATGGCCCCCAATTTTTTTTTTGATCATACAATATCACAAATTCACCAAATTTTTAGTACAGTAAATCGATATTCTTTATTTATTCGCAATATATGCTTCAATAATTTACTCCAATATTGCTATCGTCCATGCTCGCAATTACTTATCTAACAACAAATTCCGCGCAAAAATAAGTGTAAGCAGTTTCGACCAAAAACATATAACATTATCAATATGAATTCGTATTTTTTATTAAATTTACATCTATAAACCGAAAATTCTTAGTAATTTTGAAATAAATTTAATTGTTTTAGCTATTGGTCCGATTCTGATGCAACGGCCAGTTAATGAACACAAAACCCATTGTTAATGGAAAATCAATATGCAAACTATGATCTAGACAATTTGGATATCCAAATCTTGTCTATTCTAATGAACGATGCCTCAATTCCTTATACCGAAATAGCAAAAAAGCTAATCGTATCAGGTGGTACAATTCACGTTAGAATGAAGAAGATGGAAGAACTAGGTATCATTAGAGGATCAAATCTGATTATCAATCCTCAAAAAGTCGGATTTGATATTACGGCTTTTTTGGGTATCTATCTTGAAAAAGGTTCACAATATGCAGATGCAGTAGATAAATTGAAAGAAATCAAAGAAGTGGTCGAATTACATTATTGTACTGGCCAATACAGTATTTTTGCCAAAATAATCTGTAGAGATACAGTGCACCTCAGAAAAGTACTGAATGAAGATATTCAATCTGTGCCTGGCATCCAACGTACAGAGACTATTATCTCTCTCGAAGAGAGTATAAAACGTCAAATCAGCTTGGTCTAGTATAAAAAAAGCTTCCATCAAAAAAATGGAAGCTTTTTTTATACGATCTTTTCTAACATGCCGATATAGAGATCTATTCCTGCCCTAATCTCGTCAATATAAATAAATTCATCCGCCATATGGGAGCGGGCGCTATCGCCAGGTCCTAACTTCAAAGAAGGAACAGGGATAAGAGCCTGATCACTCATCGTAGGTGAGCCATATACTTTACGCCCAAGGGCAATACCTGCCTTGACAATTGGGTGTGATTCAGGAATAAAAGAAGACTTCAAACGTGTCGACCGCGCTGTGACTTCAGATTTTACATGAGACTTGATAATATCCAATGTCTCTTCATTCGAATAAGCATCTGTGGTTCTGACATCGACAACAAAGTTACAAGTAGCTGGCACCACATTATGCTGCGATCCCGCCTGAATCACGGTTACCGACATCTTAATTGGGCCTAAAGTTGAAGAAGTTCTTTCAAATGCATAATGTTGAAACCATTCAATATCCTTGATCGCTTTATAGATCGCATTATCCCCCTCATTACGTGCGGCATGTCCAGCCGTTCCTAAAGCGGTACAATCCAACACCATCAGCCCCTTTTCGGCAATTGCCAAATCCAATAAGGTAGGTTCACCCACAATAGCAAAATCTATAGGACCAATTTCATCCAAAACAGATTCTATACCATTCCGACCTGAAATTTCTTCTTCGGCACTGGCAACGAGACAGAAGTTATATGTTAAATTCGATTGCTGGTAAAAATACAAGAAAGTTGCGATCAAAGAGACTAGACAGCCACCTGCATCGTTGCTTCCCAGCCCATACAATTTCCCGTCTTCTACCGTAGCCTGTAGCGGATCCCTTGTATAACCTGTATTTGGTTTTACTGTATCGTGATGAGAGTTGAGCAGTATTGTTGGTTTAGTACGATCATAATGGGCATTATACACCCAAATATTATTGCCCTTTCGATAGGCTTTAATGCCTCGTTCCTCAAAGAAACCATAAATAAGATTTGCTGTAAGGTCCTCTTCTCTACTCAAAGAGGACAATCCAATCAATTGTTTCAAAAGATTCAAGGCATCTTCAAACAGGCATTCCTTATCCTTCATGATACAATCCTCCTGCCTTATCCGCAGACAGTTTAATCCCTTTTATAAAGGCAGAACTAAAACCGTTATGTTCCATCTCATTTAGTCCCGCAATTGTACAGCCTTTTGGTGAAGTTACTTTATCAATCTCTCCTTCTGGGTGAGCATTGGTATGCAATAACAAATCAGCAGCACCTTTTGCTGTTTGAACTGCCATTTTTAACGCATCATGCGCATGAAATCCAATTTCAACTCCGCCCTGTGAGGCCGCTCGAATAGCACGGAGAAAGAAAGCGATACCGCACGCACATAATGCTGTTGCCGATGTCATGAGATCTTCATTAATGACAACTACTGACCCCACTGATTCAAACATATGTTCAATCTCTTTCAAACTATCATCGGAAGCATTGTCACTGGCAATACAGGTCATTGACTGACCGATTGCAATTGCCGTATTTGGCATCGCACGTATTACCGTGGCATCCTCACCCAACTCCGCTTTTAAATCAGCACAGGAAACTCCCGATACAACGGACACAAAAATTTGATTTGTCTTTTCAATTACAGGGGCTACTTCTAGTAGCACCTTTTTAAGCTGTTGCGGTAAGATAGCAAAGACGACAATATCAGCCCCCTGAACTGCATTTTTATTATCATTGCTTACTGAAAAGCCACTACTGGCTTCATTGGCCAATGCGTTGAGATTTCTCCTTGTCAGTGTAATATCAGCAGCATGCGCAAATTCGCTTTTTACAAGTCCCTTTGCCAAAGAAAGACCAATATTACCACTGCCGATAATGGTGACTTTTTTCATAGCAATCGTTAGGTTTAGGTTAGATTTTTATTTTAATGTCAAACAGGTACCAAATTGCCCTTGTTGGAATAAATGCAAATTATTGGCATTTCCAATATAGACCTCTTGAACACCTTTATTTATAGCATTGAATGCATTTTGCAGCTTAGGAATCATTCCTTCATGAACGACACCGGATTCCTTAAGCTGTTCAAACTCTTCAGACTTAATGGTTGGAATGACAGAATTTTCATCTGTTACATCACGTAAAACACCGTTCTTCTCAAAACAGTAAACCAGAGAAGTTTCATACAACGAAGCTAAAGAAACCGCCAATGAAGAGGCAATGGTATCCGCGTTGGTATTAAGCAATTGACCGAGGCCATTGTGTGTAATCGCTGAAAATACAGGAACAAACCCAGCTTCTAGAAATTTTTTAATCGCAAGGGTGTTTACAGAGTCATGAAGCAAATCACCCACAAAACCGTAATCGATATCCTTAACAGGCCGTTTGATCGCTTTTATAACATCGCCATCAGCTCCTGTTAATCCAACAGCATCACATTTCAAATTTTGTAATTTGGCAACGATAGTCTTGTTTGTCAACCCAGCATATACCATTGTTACCACGCGTAACATTTCCTCATTTGTGACACGACGTCCCTCAATCATTTGGGCGTCAATCCCCAATTCATTGGCTAAACGAGTCGCAATTTTGCCCCCGCCGTGCACAAGAATCTTCTTTCCCGACAATGCGGAAAACTTTTCTAAAAAAGAATCTAATTGGTGCTCATCATCAATAATATTACCACCAATTTTAATTATATTTAATACACTATTAGCCATTACGCAACTTTTCCCAATAAAAATAGTTTTTCAATAATCAATAGGACTGGATTATACCAAATCCTCTAACATACGTTTCAAAACAACCTGAGCAGCCCATACACGGTTGCTAGCCTCTTTAATTACAAGTGAATTTGGACCGTCCAGAATCTCAGAAGATAATTCCAGATCTCTTCTTACAGGCAGACAATGCATAACTTTAGCATCATTCGTCAAATTGAGCTTCTTGTTATCCATCATCCAATTATCTTCAACACCATATACCTCACCATATTCCTGATAAGAAGACCAATTTTTTACATAAACAAAATCAGCATTATTTAAACTTTCCTCGAGATTATTTGATATAGTTGCACCAGCGGTAAACTCTTCACTTAACTCGTATCCCATAGGCTGAGCTATCGTAAAATCGACCAATCCCTCTTCTTGTGCTTTACACATCCACTCTGCAAAAGAATTAGGTACTGCCTGAGGTAAAGCCTTAACGTGAGGAGCCCAAGCTAACACTACCTTTGGTTTTTCAACCTTCTTGTACTCCGTGATGGTAATCATATCCGTTAAACTCTGTAGAGGGTGACGTGTTGCGCTCTCTAACGAAACAACAGGAACCCCACAGTACTTCATGAATTTGTTAAAAAGGTCCTCGCTATAATCTTCTTCACGGTCTTTCAGTTTTGGAAATGACCGTAGTCCCAAAATATCGCAATATTCACCCATTACAGCTGCGGCCTCACGGATATGCTCAACAGTTGTCCCGTTCATCACAACACCGTCCTGTGTCTCAAGAGCCCAGCCGTCTTTATCCATATTCATGACCATGACATTCATCCCCAAGTTCATCGCCGCTTTCTGAGTGCTTAAACGTGTACGCAAACTCGGATTCAAAAAAACAAGTCCCAACGTCTTATGCTGACCGAGTTCCTGATTATCATAGGGCGCAGCCTTCAATGCCAACGCTTCTTGAACCACGTCAGCTATACTAGGTACATCCTTAACAGAGAAAAATCTTTTCATCAATATTTATTTATTCGAGTGCACTTCAACGGACAATATTTAGACACGTCACACTCCGTATATATTTAAACTAATACAACACAATATAATCTGCTCGAGCTAATACCACAATGGATTAGCCCTCGCGGCAGTCTTATGCAACCGTTACTGCACTGATCTGCTTCTTCAATGCCACTAAAAATTGATCAGCATGCTCCTTTGTAATATTCAAAGCAGGCAGCAAGCGAATGACAAAAGGCTTAGCTTCTCCAGTAAATATACGATTCTTTAACAAGAGATCTTTCTTTACATGAGCCAAAGATTCCGGCAATTCTATACCGATCATTAAACCTCGGCCTCTCACTTCTATAATCTCTTCAATCTGCCTAAGTTCATCAATAAGATATTGTCCCACCTGAGCAGCATTTTCCATAAGCTTATCTTGTTGCATCACTTCCAACACAGCCAAAGCAGCTGCGCAGGCCAGATGATTCCCTCCAAATGTCGTTCCTAAACTGCCATAACTAGCCTCAAATTTGGGTGAAATGCTAATTGCGCCAATAGGAAAACCATTTCCCATACCCTTTGCCATGGTATAAATATCTGCGTCAACGCCAGAGTAATCTTGCGCATAAAACAAGCCAGTTCTTCCATACCCACATTGTACTTCGTCAGCAATAAATACAGCATTATATTGGTCACAAAGCGATCGGATCAATCGAAGAAAAGATACTGAGGCTTCTCTGATCCCTCCTACCCCTTGAATACTTTCAATAATCACAGACGAAATTTCATTACCATATGATTCGAAGGCGACCTTTAAAGCATCTTCATCATTAAAAGGAAGAAATACAACATGGTCTGTCTCATTAACGGGCGCCACGATACTTGGATTGTCTGTTGCTGCCACTGCAAGGGACGTTCTGCCATGAAAAGCTTTTGAAAACGCTATAACCTTTTTCCGTTTGTTATAAAAAGAAGCTAGCTTGAGCGCATTTTCGTTTGCTTCCGCGCCCGAATTACAAAGGAATACCTCATAATCAACCTTACCGGAAACTTCCCCTAGTAATCGGGCAAGTTCACGCTGAATTGGAATTTCAACAGAGTTAGAATAGAAGCCAATACGGTTCAATTGTTCTGTGATACGTTGTACATAATGTGGGTGCGTGTGTCCGATCGATATCACCGCATGACCACCATACAAGTCCAAGTAAGCATTTCCTTCGGCATCCCACACCGTCGATCCATTAGCCTTTACAATGTTAATGGGATTAATGGGATAAACATTAAATGGTTTCATCTTAATGAATTATAGATTGATAAACGAAATAGCTAGTAATAGAAAAAGCTATCAGATTTTAGCAATACAAATATATTAGTTATAACGGTAGGAATGGTTATAAAATAAAAAAAGTCCCCTTAAAAAGAGGACTTTTTTATGCTATATCGGAAGAAGACTATTCTCCGTCAACTTTTTCTTCACCTTCTACTTCAGGTTTAACTTCTGCAGGAGCTTCAGTTTCGGCAACAGCAGCCTCAGTTTCGGCAGCAGCAGCTTTCTTAGCACCACCACGACGACGAGTAGCTTTTTTCTCAGAAGCAGCAGCTTTTTTACCGTAGATTTCGTTGTAGTCAACTAGCTCGATGAAAGCCATCTCTGCATTATCACCCAAACGGTTTTCCATTTTGATGATACGTGTATAACCACCTGGACGATTAGCCACTTTTTCAGATACTTCGCGGAATAAGATAGAAACTGCATCTTTATCTTTCAAGTAAGCGAATACTGTACGACGAGAGTGAGTCGTATCATTTTTAGATTTAGTAATCAATGGCTCAACATACATACGCAACGCTTTTGCTTTAGCCAAAGTAGTTGTAATACGTTTGTGTTTGATCAATGACGTTGCCATGTTAGCCAACATTGCTTTTCTATGGCTATCCGTACGGCCTAAGTGATTTACTTTTTTTCCGTGTCTCATTTTGGATTTTATTATACTACATATACCGTTCTTGCATTCGCTAATCTACTAAACATTCGATGGTTTCTATTCCATCAAATTCAGCCATCAGCACAAGAGGAATTATATATAGTGGTCGCTTATTAAATTATTATTCTTCGTCTAATTTGTATTTTGCCAAGTTCATTCCGAATGACAAACCTTTCGATTTCACCAACTCCTGAATTTCACTTAACGATTTTTTACCGAAGTTTCTGAATTTCAACATATCAGCTACGTCGTAAGTAACCAACTCAGCTAATGTGCGAATATCAGCAGCTTTCAAGCAGTTCAATGCACGCACAGAGAGATCAAGATCTACTAACTCTGTTTTCAAGATCTTACGCATGTGTAAGATTTCTTCATCAACAACTTTAGTTTCTTCTTTTGTTTGAGATTCAAGAAGCATATTCTCATCAGAGAATAAGATAAAATGTTGAATTAAGATTTTAGCAGCTTCTTTCAGCGCCTCCTCAGGGTGAATTGAGCCATCAGTAGAGATGTCTAACAATAATTTCTCATAGTCAGTTTTTTGCTCTACACGGTAATTCTCAATGGTATATTTAACATTCTTGATCGGAGTAAAGATCGAATCGATTGCGATAACACCTACTGGCGCATCAACGACTTTATTCTCATCAGCATTTACGTATCCACGACCTTTGGCAATACTCAATTCCAATTCAATTGTCACTGAATTATCCATGTTACAGATTACCATGTCAGGGTTTAAAACCGTAAAGTTATTAGAGAACTTGGTGATATCACCAGCTAAGAACTGTTCTTGACCATTGATTACTACAAATACCTTTTCGTTGTCGCCAATCTCACCTGTTTTTTTGAAACGGATTTGTTTCAAGTTCAAGATAATTTCAGTTACGTCTTCAACAACACCTTTGATCGTTGAAAATTCGTGCGAAACGCCAGAAAACCTTATCGACGTAATTGCATATCCTTCTAAAGAGGACAATAGAATACGGCGCAAAGCATTACCAATGGTTACACCAAAACCAGGCTCCAATGGACGAAATTCAAACGTACCATCAAAATCCGTAGATTTTTGCATGATAACTTTATCCGGTCTTTGAAATGCTAAAATTGCCATTTATTTTCTTTTAATTTTTTATTTGTAATAATAATAGTAATACAATAGAAGATGCATACCCCAAAATTGGACTATGCATTCCTCTATTTTATTTATTATTTAGAGTATAACTCAACGATTAAGTTCTCTTTAATGTTTTCAGGAATATCAGCTCTTTCTGGATAGCTTAAGAAAGTACCTTTCAATTCCTTCGCATTCCACTCTAACCAAGAAAATTTATTTACAGTACGACCTGCAACTGAATTTGTAATGGCCTCAAGTGATTGAGAACGTTCACGAACTGCTACAACGTCACCAGGACGTAAGCTATATGATGGAATGTTAACAACTTCACCGTTAACAGTAATGTGTTTATGGGATACCAACTGACGAGCAGCGGCACGGGATGTAGCAATACCTAAACGGTAAACTACGTTGTCCAAGCGAGCTTCAAGTAATTTCAAGAAGATCTCACCTGTAATACCTTGTTTAGAGGAAGCTTTAGCAAATAGATTAGCGAATTGACGCTCCAATACACCATAAGTGTATTTCGCTTTTTGTTTTTCCAACAACTGAATAGCATATTCAGATTGCTTTCCTCTGCGTTTAGAAGCTCCATGTTGTCCAGGAGGGTAATTTTTCTTTTCTAACGCTTTATCCGGGCCGAAGATCGGCTCTCTAAATTTACGGGCAATTTTGGACTTAGGTCCTGTATATCTAGCCATTTTTTTTTACAATTAAAGTATCTATCAGCCTATAGCCAATGAATCTTATCTTTAAATTAATTAAACTCTTCTACGTTTTGGAGGACGACAACCGTTGTGAGGAAGCGGAGTGATATCTTTAATAGTAGTCACATCAATTCCCACAGTTTGTAATGTTCTGATAGCAGATTCACGACCAGCACCAGGACCTTTTACAAACACTTCAACTTTACGTAGACCCAAGTCGTGTGCAACTTTTCCACAGTCTTGTGCAGCTTGACCAGCAGCATATGGCGTGTTCTTTTTAGAACCACGGAAACCCATTTTACCAGCACTAGACCAAGAAATAGTTTGACCTTGATTATTCGTCAAAGTTACAATGATATTGTTAAACGTTGCGTTAATGTGAGCCTGACCTACAGGTTCGATAACAACGATACGCTTTTTTGCAGCTTTTTTAGTTTTAGCCATTTCTTATTTATTATTTAGTAGCTTTTTTCTTGTTTGCAACTGTCTTACGTTTACCTTTACGAGTACGTGAGTTGTTTTTAGTACGTTGACCACGAACTGGTAAATGTTTACGGTGACGCAATCCGCGGTAACAACCGATATCCATTAAACGTTTGATGTTTAATTGAACTTCGGAACGCAATGCTCCTTCAACTTTCAATTCGTCGTTAATGATAGTACGAATTGCTGCCAATTGGTCATCATTCCATTCTTGTACCTTCACATCTTCGCTGATACCAGCCTTTTCCAAGATATATTCAGCTCTTGTACGACCGATACCAAAAATATAGGTAAGGCCGATCACACCTCTTTTGTTTTTAGGTAAATCAATACCTGCTATCCTTGCCATATAATATTAAGCTATTATTTTTTTAATGAATTAACCCTGACGTTGTTTAAACTTAGGGTTCTTTTTGTTGATTACAAAAACTTTACCTTTACGACGGATGATCTTACAGTCCGCGCTACGTTTTTTTATTGATGCTCTTACTTTCATGATATTTATTTTTTCAAAAGCTTGCACTAATACAAGGGCTTACTGCTATTTATAGCGATAAGTAATCCTTCCTTTAGTCAAATCATACGGAGACATTTCCAATTTAACTTTATCACCAGGTAAAATTTTGATATAGTGCATGCGCATTTTACCAGAAATATGGGCAATGATTTCATGTCCATTTTCCAACTCTACCCTAAACATAGCATTAGAAAGTGCCTCTCTAATTATACCGTCTTGTTCTATTGAGGCTTGTTTAGCCATATATTCTCGATTAAATTTAATTTAAAAGCCTGCGAACAGGAGTGCAAAGATAAATAAAAATAATTGAAAACCAACTACTTTTTGTTCAAAACTTTCTCTACATGTTCGAATGTCAGCAACACATCTGGTTCTCCTTTTCGGATTGCAACCATCTGTTCGAAGTGCGCCGATAATTTCCCATCCACTGTACTTACTGTCCAACCATCATCCCAAAAACGAACACCTGCACGCCCAGCGTTGATCATCGGTTCGATACAAATAACCAAACCTTCTTCCAGTTTTGGGCCAGCCCCACGTTTTCCATAATTAGGAACCTCAGGTTTTTCGTGTAAGTGGTAACCCACACCATGTCCTACCAGCTCACGCACAATTCCAAACCCAAATTTGCTCACATATTCCTGGACAGCCGAAGAAATATCTCCGACACGCTTACCAGCAACAGCTTGCTCAACACCTTTGTACAATGACTCCTTTGTTACATCCAACAACAATTGTGCTTCCTCAGATATTTCACCCACACCAAAGGTATAAGCAGAATCACTGATAAAACCGTTCAAATTGACACCTCCATCGACTGAAACAAGATCTCCGTCTTTAATTTCGTAGTCGCTGGGAAAACCGTGTACAATTTGATCGTTGACAGATATACACAAAGAATATGGAAATCCTTGATAATTTAAGAACGCTGGCGTCCCTCCGTTATCATGAATATACTCATAAGCTAATTTATCAAGAGATATAGTCTTTACCCCAGGCTTAATCACTTTTGCGATTTCACCAAGCAATTGCGAAAGCACATCTGCGGACTTTCGCAATTGCTCTATATCTTCTGCTGACTTATAAAATACTTTAGACATCTAAAGAAATTAAATTGCCGAATGATCCATTCCCTCAACAGACGCAGCCGAACGGCCTTTAATGCGACCTGTTTTCATTAATCCATCGTAATGACGCATCAACAAATGAGATTCAATCTGTTGCAAAGTATCCAACACCACACCTACTAAAATCAATAAAGACGTTCCTCCATAGAAGTGCGCAAATTGATTATTAATACCAAACAAACTTGCAATAGCAGGAAGAATAGCAATGATCGCTAAGAAAATCGCGCCAGGAAATGTAATATTTGATATTACGCGGTCTATAAAATTACTCGTCTCTAATCCCGGTTTAATACCCGGAACAAAACCTCCGTTCTTCTTCATGTCGTCCGACATCTGTTGTGGGTTCACCATGATTGCTGTATAGAAAAACGTAAATGCGATAATTAGCACCGCGAATGTTACGTTATACGCTACAGAAGTATAGTTACTCAACGAAGTCAAAAACTCCGACTGAAGATTTGGGAAGAACTGCCCCAAACTCATCGGCACAAACATAATCGCCTGTGCAAAAATGATAGGCATTACACCTGCAGCATTTACCTTTAAAGGAATATACTGACGTACCCCACCGACTTGCTTGTTTCCAACAATTTTCTTCGCGTATTGCACAGGGATCTTACGAACTCCCTGTACGATCAAGATCGTAAAGATCACAACAAAGAACAAAGCCACAAATTCAAGCAACAATGGAATTGGACCACCACCACCTTTCGCCATTCTCGAAACCCATTCCGCAGTGATACCACTTGGCAATTGAGCGATAATACCAGTCATGATGATCAAAGAAATACCATTACCGATACCTTTATCTGTAATTTTTTCCCCTAACCACATCACAAATAAAGTACCGCCTGTCAAAACTATTGCAGTCAGAATAGTGAACAATGGATCTGCAATTGTCTTAGCACTTGGCTCGATCTGAGTACGCACATAGGCAAAAGCTTGAAGCAAAGTAATCCCTAAAGTTAAATAGCGAGTAATTTGGTTCATTTTTTGACGACCACTTTCCCCTTCTTTCTGCATCTTTTGGAAGTAAGGAACCGCGATGCCCAGCAATTGAACAACAATGGATGCCGAAATATATGGCATTACCCCTAAAGCAAAGATAGCTGAACGGGAGAATGACCCACCCGCAAACATATCCAGTAAGCCTAATAAACCCTCTTTCTGACCAGAAGCCAGCGCATGAGGATTTACACCTGGTAATACCACGTGACATCCAATACGGTAAATCAAAAGAAAAAGTAAGGTATTTAAAATACGCGTACGTAAATCATCGATTTTCCAAATATTGGTTAAGGTTGTGATTAGTTTCTTCATTTATTAAATTTTAACGATAGAACCGCCTGCAGCTTCAATAGCTTTTTGAGCAGAAGCAGTAAACGCGTGCGCTGTTACTTCAACTTTAGCTTTCAACTCACCGCGACCCAAGATTTTAACTTTGTCATTTTTAGACACTAAACCATGAGTTTTCAACGTATCGAAATCTACAGCTGTTAGATTGTATTTCTCGATCAACGTTTGCAAAGTATCCAAGTTTACGCCATTATACTCTACGCGGTTGATGTTTTTGAAACCAAATTTAGGCACACGACGTTGCAAAGGCATTTGACCACCTTCGAAACCGATTTTCGTAGAGTGACCTGAACGAGAACCAGCACCTTTGTGACCACGCGTTGAAGTACCACCACGACCAGAACCAGTACCACGGCCAATACGTTTGCTACTTTTTACTGCACCTTTTGCAGGTTTTAAATTACTTAAGTTCATTTTTAAACTAAATTGTGCTAGCCCTTCGCTCTCACTAAACAGGTACTAGCGATTAAAAAATAATGATTATTAATAACAAGTAATGGAAGAAGTCCAACGACCTCTTCCATATGCTAATATTAAATAGTTTCGATAGCTACTAAATGGTTTACTTTACGTACCATTCCAATAATTGATGGAGTAGCTTCAACTTCTACTGAGTGGTTGATTCTTTTCAAACCCAATGCCTCAATAGTTTTCTTTTGGCGCTCGCTTCTGTCGATAACGCTCTTTATCTGGGTGATTTTGATTTTTGCCATGATAATTAACCGTTAAATACTTTGTTCAAATCGACACCGCGGTGTTGTGCTACTGTATATGCATCACGCATATCTGATAAAGCTGCTACAGTTGCTTTTACCACGTTGTGTGGGTTAGAAGAACCTAATGATTTAGCCAATACATCTTTGATACCAGCAGACTCCAATACTGCACGCATTGCACCACCAGCTAAAACTCCTGTACCACCTACTGCTGGTTTAATCAACACTGAACCACCAGAATATTTACCATATTGTGCGTGAGGAACAGTACCTTTGATAATAGGAACTTTTACCAAGTTTTTCTTTGCGTCATCGATACCTTTGGTGATTGCTTCAGTTACTTCTTTAGCTTTACCTAAACCATAACCAACAATGCCGTTTTCATCACCTACTACAACAATTGCAGAGAAGCTGAAAGTACGACCACCTTTAGTAACTTTTGCTACACGTTGGATACTTACTAAGCGATCTTTTAATTCAATTTCGCTTGATTTTACTCTTTTTATATTGCTTAATGCCATTTTTTCTATGATTAAAAGTCTAAACCGCCTTCGCGAGCACCTTCAGCCAAAGATTTGATACGGCCATGGTATAAGTACCCATTACGGTCAAAAACTACTTTATTAATACCTGCTGCTACTGCTTTTTCAGCAACCAATTTACCGACAGCTTTAGACTGTTCCACTTTGTTACCCGATGCAGCAAACTCTTTTGATAAGCTAGATGCAGCAACTAATGTTTTACCTGCATTGTCATCAATGATCTGTGCATAGATACCTTTGTTACTTCTAAAAACCGATAAACGTGGACGTTCAGACGTTCCAGCAAGGTTTTTTCTGATTCCTTTTTTGATTCTCTCTCTACGAGATGCTTTTTGTCCTGCCATGATTATTATTTTTTAGCTGATTTACCTGCTTTTCTTCTCAATACTTCACCTGCAAACTTCACACCTTTTCCTTTGTAAGGTTCTGGTTTACGGAAGCCACGGATTTTTGCCGCTACTTGTCCGATCAATTGCTTATCGGCACACTCTAAAGTGATTGTAGGGTTTTTACCTTTATCAGCAGTAGTTGATACTTTAACCTCTTTTGGCAATACAAAAACAATCTGGTGAGAGAAACCTAAAGTTAACTCTAATACATTACCAGTACTTGAAGCACGGTAACCTACACCGACTAACTCTTGCGTAGTTTTGTAACCTTCAGTCACACCGTGAACCATGTTAGCCAACAGGGAACGGTATAGACCGTGTAATGCTTTGTGTTTCTTTTGATCAGTTGGACGTGTTACAACGATATTGCCTTCTTCTTGAGCAATCGTGATGTCACGGTCAACTTGTTGTGTTAATTCGCCTTTAGGACCTTTTACTGAAACTAAGTTTTTGTCCGAAATAGTAACAGTTACCCCAGCAGGGATAGCGATAGGCGCTTTTCCAATTCTTGACATTTCTTTGTGCTTTTACCTAGATTAATAAACGTAACATAAAACTTCACCACCAACATTTTGAAGTCTAGCTTCTTTATCTGTCATTACACCTTTAGATGTTGACAAGATAGCAATACCTAAACCATTCAAAACACGGGGCATAGTATCAACGCTTGCATACTTTCTTAAACCAGGTTTACTCACACGTGTCAACGTACGAATAGCCGGAATTTTGCTAATTGGGTTATATTTCAATGCGATTTTGATCGTACCCTGTACGCCATTCTCATCGAATTTGTAATTAGCAATGTAACCTTTATCAAAAAGAACTTTTGTGATTTCTTTTTTTAGGTTCGATGCAGGAATTTCAACAACCCTGTGGTTGGCCTTGATGGCATTCCTTACTCGTGTAAGGTAATCCGCAATTGGATCTGTAGTCATTATATATGAAAATTTGTGACAGCGGTTTCCCTCCCAACCGTTGGTATGGGACCTTCTATCTGTTAAACGATTTTAAAATGCAAAAAACCCGGCAATCCTAAATTGAATTGCCCGGGCAAAATTAAGTATTTTTTTTAAATTACCAAGAAGCTTTTTTCACCCCTGGGATTTTGCCATCCAAAGCCATCTCACGGAATGTTACACGAGAGATACCGAATTGACGCATATATCCTTTAGGACGGCCAGTCAATTTACAACGATTGTGTAAACGTACTGGAGAAGCATTTTTAGGTAATTTATCTAATGCAACGTAATCGCCAGCAGCTTTTAATTCTGCACGTTTTGCTGCATATTTAGCTACCAATTTAGCGCGTTTTACTTCGCGTGCTTTTAATCCTTCTTTAGCCATTGTTATTAGTATTTTGATTTTTAAATGGTAAACCGAATTGTTTCAACAATTCTAAAGCCTCAACATCATTTTGAGCAGAAGTCACGAAAGTGATATCCATACCTTGGATCTTATTGATTTTGTCAATGTTGATCTCAGGGAAAATGATCTGTTCAGTGATACCTAAGTTGTAGTTACCACGTCCGTCAAAGCCTTTATCATTGATACCGCGGAAGTCACGAATACGTGGAAGCGATACGGCTACCAAACGATCCAAGAATTCAAACATATTGTTGTCACGTAAAGTAACACGTGCCCCTACAGGCATACCTTTACGTAATTTAAAGTTTGAAATATCTTTTTTCGATTTTGTAGCCACAGCTTGTTGACCTGTAATTAAAGTCAACTCAGCGATAGCGTTATCGATTAATTTTTTGTCAGCTGTTGCAGCTCCTACGCCTTGTGAAACAACGATTTTCTCAAGTTTAGGAACCTGCATAATACTTTTATACTGAAATTTTTCTTGAAGTGCTTTACGGATTTCTTCCGCATATTTCACTTTTAATCTTGGTACGTAAGTCATTATTTAATTTCCTCCCCTGATTTTTTAGCGTAACGAACTAATTTACCATCTGCATTTAACTTACGACCTACACGTGTAGTTGCACCTGTTTTAGGATCGATAACAGCTAAATTAGAGATGTGAATACCAGCTTCTTTCTCAATGATACCACCATTAGGATTAGCTGCACTTGGTTTAGTGTGTTTTTTTACGATGTTAGCGCCCTCAACGATAGCTCTATTTTTATCCACTAAAACAGTTAATACTTTTCCTTGAACACCTTTAGAGTTACCAGCGATAACTTTCACTAAATCACCTTTTTTAATTTTGATTTTGTGCGTAGTTGTTTTTGTTTTCTGTGCCATAATTATAAAACCTCCGGTGCTAATGATACAATTTTCATGAACTGTTTCTCACGCAACTCTCTAGCCACAGGGCCAAAGATACGTGTACCACGTGGTTCATCATTATTATTTAATAATACAGCGGCGTTGTCATCGAAACGGATATATGAACCATCTTTACGACGGATTTCCTTTTTCGTTCTAACGACTACTGCTTTAGAAACGGAACCTTTTTTCACGTTTCCTGAAGGCATAGCGCTTTTCACCGATACAACAATCTTATCTCCGATTGATGCATAACGCTTGCGCGTACCGCCCAATACACGGATTACTAAAACTTGTTTAGCACCGCTATTGTCAGCTACATTAAGTCTTGATTCTTGTTGTACCATGTTATTTAGCTCTTTCTATAATTTCAACTAATCTCCAGTTTTTTGTTTTACTCAGCGGACGAGTTTCCATAATTAATACCGTATCGCCGATACCGCAGGTATTAGTTTCGTCATGAGCTTTAAATTTAGTAGTTTTTTTAACGAACTTACCATAAATCGGGTGTTTCACTTTACGCTCTACAGATACCACGATAGATTTGTCCATTTTGTTGCTAACTACTAAGCCGATTCTTGTTTTTCTTAAATTTCTTTCCATTTCGACTTTAAATTTATGCCTCAGAGGCTGTTTCATTTTTAGCTGCAGCGTTGCGTGCACTGATCTCTGTACTGATACGAGCGATAGTTCTGCGTGCTGCTTTGATCACGTTAGGGTTCTCAATAGCTGAAACAGCATGTGCAAATTTCAATTTTGTAAGGGCTGTTTTCTCTTCTACAAGACGAGCTTTTAAGTCCTCATTAGATAATTCTAAAATTTCTGAATTTTTCATGTTTTTTCAGTTGTTATTTGGGTTATCATCGGTTTATATATAGCGTTAGGGGTAACGGCCCTAACGCTTAAATGATGACATTACCAAGATTTTATGCTTCAACGTAGTCTCTACGAATCACAAACTTAGTTTGAACCGGAAGTTTTTGAGCGGCAAGGCGTAAAGCTTCTTTGGCAATTTCCAAAGGCACACCTTCTGCTTCAAATAACATACGGCCTGGGCGTACTACTGCTACCCAGTATTCTGGAGCACCCTTACCTTTACCCATACGTACCTCTGCAGGTTTTTTCGTAACCGGTTTGTCAGGGAAAATACGAATCCAAACTTGACCTTCACGTTTCATATAACGTGTAACCGCAATACGAGCTGCCTCGATTTGACGACTAGTGATCCATGCTTGCTCCATTGTTTTGATACCGAAAGAACCGAAAGCTAACTCCGCTCCACGAGAAGCGTTACCTTTCATGCGGCCTTTCTGCATCTTTCTGAACTTCGTTCTTTTTGGCTGTAACATGTTCGTATACTTTTTAAATCTGCTTCTTCAGCAGGTTTTTGTTGTAATCTAAATAAAACTATTAATCTTTTTTCGGACCACGGTTGCTTCCACCACGGTTGTTTCCACCACGGTTATTTCCACCGCGACCACCTTTGTTATTACGGTTGTCACGACGTTCGCCACCACCTTCGTGGTTGCCACGTGATTTTACACCAGATGCTTGACCAATGTTTGGAGATAAGTCACGTTTACCGTAAACTTCACCTTTACAGATCCAAACTTTGATACCAATTTTACCGTATGTAGTCAATGCTTCAGCTAAAGCGTAGTCGATATCAGCACGCAATGTGTGCAAAGGAGTTCTTCCTTCTTTGTATTGTTCAGTACGCGCCATTTCAGCACCACCCAAACGACCAGAACACATGATTTTGATACCTTCTGCACCCATACGCATGGTAGAAGCAATTGAAGTTTTCATTGCACGACGGAATGAAATACGTGCCTCTAATTGTTTAGCGACACCTTCTGCTACTAACTTCGCATCTAACTCAGGGCGTTTGATCTCGAAAATATTGATTTGAACATCCTTTTTAGTCAGTTTCTTCAACTCTTCTTTGATCTTGTCAACTTCTTGACCACCTTTTCCGATAACGATACCTGGACGAGCAGTGTGTATTGTAACAGTGATACGTTTTAACGTTCTTTCGATAACAACTTTAGCTACACCACCTTTTGCGATACGAACAGAAAGATATTTTCTGATTTTTTCGTCTTCAACTAATTTATCGGAATAGTTTTTACCTCCGAACCAGTTAGAATCCCAACCTTTGATGATTCCTAATCTGCTACCTATTGGATTTGCTTTTTGTCCCATTTCTCAATAAATTAGTTTTGTTCAACGTTTAATTTGCTATCAACTACCAACGTAACGTGATTTGAACGTTTACGAACTCTGTATCCGCGACCTTGAGGAGCCGGCCGTAATCTTTTCAATTGACGACCACCACCTACTGATACTTCTTTTACAATTAGTTCGCTTTCTTCCACTGATTTACCTTCGTTTTTGGCTTCCCAGTTTTTGATTGCAGATAATAATAATTTTTCTACACGAGCAGCAGCTTCTTTACTTGAGTGTTTTAAAATGTATAATGCATTTTCAACACGTTGACCACGAATTAGATCTACCACTAAGCGCATCTTACGAGGCGAAGTCGGGCAGTTCAATAATTTGGCATCCGAAGCTCCTCCTTGTTGAGCTTTCTCTTGCTCTTTGCGTTGTCTAATTAAGACAGACTTTTTAAGTTTTTTTGTTGCTTCCATTACCTATTATTTTTTCTTTTCTGCGTGGCCTCTGAATGTACGCGTAGGAGCGAATTCACCAAGCTTGTGACCTACCATATTCTCTGTTACATAAACAGGGATAAATTTATTCCCGTTGTGCACTGCGAAGGTATGGCCAACAAAATCAGGGGAAATCATTGATCTACGAGACCATGTTTTGATAACTGACTTTTTGTTAGTTTCATTCATAGAAAGAACTTTTCTTTCTAAGTTGTGATCGATATAAGGACCTTTTTTAATTGAACGAGCCATTATTTTTTCCTTCTCTCAATGATGTAACGATTCGATGTTTTCTTCTTGTAACGTGTTTTGAAGCCTTTAGCTAATACACCTGTACGTGAGCGTGGGTGGCCTCCTGAAGTACGGCCTTCACCACCACCCATAGGGTGATCTACTGGGTTCATCGCAACACCACGAACTCTTGGACGACGACCTAACCAACGTTTGCGACCTGCTTTACCTAACACTTGGTTAGATCTTTCATGGTTCGATACTGAACCAATCGTAGCAACACAAGTCAACAAGATCATACGTGTTTCGCTCGAAGGTAATTTGATGATGGCATATTTACCATCACGAGCAGACAATTGAGCATAAGTACCAGCCGAACGAGCAATTGAACCACCTTGACCAGGATTTAATTCAATGTTGTGGATGATAGAACCCAATGGAATGTTTGCTAATGGTAATGTATTACCAACTTCTGGGGCAACTTTATCACCTGCAATTACAGTTTGACCAACTACTAAACCAGCTGGAGCAATGATGTAACGTTTTTCACCATCTGCATAATGCAACAATGCAATACGAGCAGTACGATTTGGATCGTACTCAATAGTAGCTACTTTTGCAGGGATATCTTTTTTATCGCGTTTGAAATCAATTAATCGGTATACTTTTTTATGTCCCCCACCGAGATAACGCATAGTCATTTTACCGGAGTTATTACGACCGCCTGATTTCTTGTTGATTTTAACTACTAACGATTTTTCAGGAACGTTTGTAGTAACATCAGAGTAGTCTGCGCCCACTCTAAAACGAGTACCAGGGGTTACCGGTTTGAATCTTTTAACTGCCATTTTTTATTATATAGTACTGTAAAAGTCAATAGTTTCGCCGTCTTTAATCGTAATGACAGCCTTTTTATACTTAGGAGCTCTACCAGATACGAAACCTGCTTTTGTGTAACGGCTTTTTGCTTTACCAGCTACTACTGCAGTGTTTACAGCAAGAACTGTAACACCAAACATAGCCTCAACAGCTGCTTTGATCTGGATTTTGTTTGCTCTGTGATCTACTTTGAAAGCGTAACGGTTTAATTTTTCCGTTAACAAAGAAGCTTTCTCAGTCAAGATAGGTTTTTTAATAATCTCCATATTACTTAGCTAATGCTTCCTCCAAAGATTTAACAGAATCTGTAGTCAACAATAATTTTGTTGCGTTCAATACATCATATGTATTTAAATCAGATGCAACAATAACTTTTGCTTTTTTCAAGTTTCTGCTTGATTTATAAACAATTTCATCGTAAGCTGGCAATACCAACAATGTTTTCTCATCAGCTACATTCAACGCATCGATTAAAGCAACATAGTTTTTAGTTTTGATAGCATCGAATTTCACTTCGTCCAATACCACAATGTTATTATCTTTTGCTTTGTAAGACAACGCTGATTTACGTGCCACTTGTTTCAGTTTTTTGTTCAATTTGAACGAGTAGTCACGAGGTTGAGGACCGAATACACGACCACCACCATTAAACAATGGAGATTTGATAGAACCCGCACGAGCACCACCTGTACCTTTTTGTTTGTGTAATTTACGAGTAGAACCCGCGATTTCGTTACGTTGTTTAGATTTGTGAGTTCCTTGGCGTTGGTTCGCTAAGTATTGTTTCACATCCAAATAGATCGCATGATCGTTAGGCTCTAACCCAAATACCGACTCAGGAAGTTGCACCTTGGCACCTGTTTCTTTACCTGATAAATTTAAAACTTTAACTTCCATCTCTACTATTTGTCTACGATTACATAAGAACCTTTAGCTCCTGGAATGGAACCACTAACAACGATAAGGTTTTGCTCAGCGTAAACTTTCAACACCTGTAAGTTTTGAACTTTAACTCTGTCACCACCTGTACGACCTGCCATGCGCATACCTTTGAATACGCGTGAAGGCCATGATGAAGCACCTAATGAACCTGGAGCACGTAATCTGTTGTGCTGACCGTGAGTCGCACCACCTACACCACCAAATCCATGACGTTTCATGACACCTTGGAAACCTTTACCTTTTGAAGTACCGACTACATCTACGTACTCACCTTCTTCAAAAAGAGTAACGTCAACTACGTCACCAAGTTGTTTTGCATCTGGGAAAGTTTTAAACTCTACCAACTTACGCTTAGGCGTTGTATTTGCTTTCGCAAAGTGCCCTTTCAAAGGAGCTGTCGTGTTTTTCTCCTTAGCTTCGTCGAAACCAAGTTGAATTGCCGAGTAGCCATCCTTTTCTTCCGTACGTATCTGCGTAACCACGCACGGCCCGGCCTGAATCACTGTACAAGGAATATTTTTCCCATCAGCGTTAAACAGGCTCGTCATTCCTACTTTTTTTCCAATAATACCTGACATGTTGTAAATTAATTAATTAAAAGTCCTTCGAAGCAGTAGGGCTTCGCTCAAGACATACTTTCCCCTTTAAGGGACTGCAAAGTTACAAACATTTTTATAACTGTCAAATAATTAATGAATTATTTTTTTTATTTTATCCTGTAACAGGAAAACTGCCTTACCCCCCTGCCCCCTTCTCGTATCAGCAACGACCACGAGGTTCGAAGAAAAGAAATAAAAAATGAGTATAAAAATTCATACTGCCATACTGCTGTCATTAGACCACCTAAATTTGTGGCATATTACAACGCAAGAGGCGATGTAAATTTTTAAATTTTAAATACGAAAAAAATGAGTACAGCGATCATTTCTAAACAAGAATTACTTGAACACTGGTTGGGCCATAGAAAACTGACCCGCCAAACTATTGAAAAATTTCCCGAAGAAGAATTGTTCCATTATAAAGTAGAAGGCATGCGAACTTTTGCGGATATGTTGAAAGAATTATTGGCACTTGCCGTCCCCGGCCTACAGGAGATCGTAGATAACAAAAGCGGTGAGCTAAACGAAAATCTAAACTATTCAACCAAAGCCCAGCTTTTACAAGCCTGGGACGAGGCTACTCCAATACTCATCGATCTATTTGACAAGATACCGGAAGAACGTTTTGCGGAAGAATTTAACTTGTTTGGACAATACAAATCGCCGGTTGCCCACAGCATTCTTTATTTTATAGACAATGAAATCCATCACCGCGGGCAGGGATTTGTCTACCTACGCATGCTTGGCATTCAACCCCCGTTTTTCTGGGAAAGGGGATAATTTCGGGCAAACCCGATAAGAATACTTGCGTGGACTCAACAGAAAGAACCTAGCAAGTATTCTTGCCCTCTTCAATACAGCTGAAGCCTGCCTGCACCTTGTCGTGATTAAGCTGTTCTAATGCTGATGACAGCAAGCGTTTTACCACCTCTTTCAACGACTCGGGCTCGATAATATTTCCCTTGTCAGCAAACATCAAATACCAACGTGCAAACCCACTTTCCATATTTACACATTCGAAATGCATTTCAACATAATCGTCAACAATTACTTCCTGCTGGAAGCCGAAATAATGACGGTCCCATTCCATATACCTTGCCATTTCTTTTTCCACCCGTACCACGACTTTAGTTGTCGGATCTTCACGTCGTTTGTTGAGAAAGAAAGATAGCTCAGGATGTTCTTTTCCAAAATCATCTGTAAGCATTCGGATATTATTTATACGGTCCAATCGAAATTGCCTATAATCCTTTCGTAGTTTACAGAATGCGAGGATATACCAGAATTTACTTTCAACAAAGATACCAACTGCTTCAATTTCCCTTTTCTCAGGATTTTTGTCCGAAGGTTTGGTGTAATAAATTTCTACGCACTTCTTTGCAGCGATACTTTCGATCAATATGTTGGTACCATGCGTTAACTTTTCGTTGAACTGGTGTCGCCCACCCCGCACAAGAAATTTATCTCCTACTAGGGCAACTTGCTCTTTTTCGTTACCTCTCAGTATCGCCTTCATTTTAAGCAATGCTGTGGCAAAATGATGGGCTAGGTTGCGATCCGTATATTTTTCAACCAGTTTCTCCGCTGCGACAAAACTTAATGCCTCTTCTTTTGTAAATTGCAGGGGCGGCATCTTATACCCCTCCACTAAAGAGTATCCACTTCCAGCTTCACCATAAATTGGTATTCCGGCCTGCATCAGTGACTTGATATCGCGATAAATCGTGCGCAGGCTTACTTCATAGCGTTCTGCCAAAGCTCCCGCTGTCACAACAGGTTTGGCCTGTAGATGCATATAAATAGCGAGTATACGATCAAATCTTTTCTGGATATCCGTCATTGGGATAAAGGTACGAGTTATTCTATTTTCTTCAACGAATATAAAGATATGTTTTCACAGGTATAGTGCTTAATACTTTCTCAATTCATCACTCAAATCTCGCACAAATTTCCTTCTATTAACAACGAACCCAACCTTGGAATCGACAGAAAACAACTATATAATCCCACAATAAATGGAATTCGAAAAGTCGTCTTTAAGTGTATCCCAAACACCGACATAAACATGGTAATCGAATGCTTTCTTGCCTATCCCCTCAACTTCGAATGAGCAGAAGCCTTGATTCACATTGGCAACAGATATTTTCAACCGCGACTCGCCCTCTATGTCGATCAATCCCACATTGATTTTATATATACTACTTTTATATTCATCATCTACAGTCCAGCTAAGATCAATCCGATCGCCATCCAAACTGACTTGACAGTTAGCTAATGAGGTAAGCGGACCTGAAAACAGGAGGAGTTTTTCAGGATTAACAAAAGGCTTGTTGTCTTCACCTAATTCAAGAGTTTCTTTAAAAATGTGGCGCTGCGCCAATTGGAAAGCTCCTACACGACTTTCTTTTGTCGCGAGTGATTGATAACCAAACTCTAGAATTACTTTATTGTTACCAGCAAACTTACCTGCAACTTTTTGTTTTTCTCTATTTAAAAGTTCGGCCTCACTCGGCGGAGATGTTCGTTTTTTTTTGCCGCCACGTACGACATTTTGGCCTTTCAATAGATAAGCACTCACCGAACCAAATTTTCCAACAATAGCACCGTTCGGACCATTTTGTAAAATTGCCATAAAATTTTTCTCCTTTTGTCTATAATTGATGGTATATAACTTATTACTAATATAACACCAAATTCCCCATTCAAAGAGGAGTAACACTACTTTTACAAAGTATTAACAGGGGGTTAACAGGGGTATTACCCCTGTTAACCCCCTGTTATCCCCCTGTTACCCCCCTATAAATCCCTTGTTAATATAGGAATTGGTGTTAAATAGGTAGCTATTTGACCTTCTCTCCACGGAGCAATCGGTCATACCGCACCAATGCCTCTACATAATAGTAATCCGCATAGGTTAACGGAACATCAACTTCTGTTTTATGTGGAATGGAACCGACACTATGTTTTAAAATATATCCCCCTGCTTCTTTGTAATCTGCTTTGTAGGGTTTAGATGATAAAGACCGCAACATCTGCTCAGCCTTCGAGATATACAGATGGCTTTCACCACCTGTTGTGTATTGCGCCAGTTCCAGTAAAGCCGACGCTGTCACCGAAGCGGTCGATACATCACGAAGGTCTTTCTGGCTATAATATTTACTATCTGGAGTAAGCTTGTTCTGGTCCATATCCCAATAAGGTATCAGATCTTTTGGAAGATTGGGATGATTCAGGTAAAACTGTGCAATATGCCTAGCATGCTTCAAATATCTCCTGTCACCCGTTTCGCGGTACATCATCGTATAACCATAAAGCCCCCAGGATTGCCCTCTGGCCCATGCAGACTCGTCAAAAGCTCCTTGCGCAGTCTTTCTCGAAATAATACTTCCATCTTGCGGATTGTAATCCACGACATGGTAGGAACTGTAATCTTTTCGATAGTGATTGACCATCGTTGTATTGGCATGTTGCACCGCAATATCACGATAACGCTTATCACCTGTCATTTGGGAAACTTCCATCAGAAATTCCAGATTCATCATGTTGTCGATGATCACCGGATAAGTCCAAGGCTGGCCATCCCAGTTTTTTCCACCGTCCCATGAACGAATCGTTTTCGTTGTTTCATGGAAACGTGTTGCCAAAGATGCTGCTCCAGTACTTAAAATTTCTTTATAGGACGTCGAATCCCCTGTCAAGCGCAATGCATTACCAAAGCTGCAGTACAAAAAACAGTTTGGACATAATCCATCAGAACAAACAGCAAATTCGGGCCACAACACTAAACCTTAGCTGTAATTTCAACGTACTCTATATCCTGTTGCAAAAAAAAAGAGAAACTCAGAGCCTCTCTTTTTGATCTATTCCGGTGTCGTTAAAACGAGTTCATCTCCCAAGAATTTGCTTTATTTTTTGATCACTTTATTGAGCAATCGATTTAATCATTGGTTCACCATCCAACAAACGTTGATACCGCACCAAAGCCTCCACATAATAATAATCTGCATAGGTCAATGGGACATCGATTTCCGAATTCAACGGTAGCGCGCCAACACTATGTTGTAATATATAGCCTCCATTTTGACCATAAGAAGCCAGATAGGGTGCCTTAGAAAGGCTTTTAAGAATCGCTTCTGCTTTATCAAAATAATTCAAAGCTTCACTTCCCTTTGTGTATTGTGAGAGCTCTAACAAAGCAGATGCATATAATGCCGCCGCAGATACATCCCGCAGATCCTTATTCGGATACATTTTATCTGACTTCGCAATTTTATCTTTATCAAAATCCCAGTAGGGAATCAGATCAGCAGGCAGATTCGGATTGCTTAATATATATTTTGCGATTTTTTGCGCCTGCTTCAAAAATTCTTTCTTCTTTGTCTCGCGGTACATCATGGTATAACCATACAACGCCCATCCTTGTCCTCTTGACCATGCCGATTCATCAAATGCACCCTGATGTGTTTTTCTTCCAATAGCAATACCTGTGGTCTTATCATAATCGATCACATGGTAGGAACTATAATCTTTTCTGAAGTGGTTTTTCAAGGTTGTTTCAGCATGAGCTACCGCAATATCATAGCATTTTTTATCACCAGTCATTTTAGATACCTGTGTCAAAAATTCCAAGTTCATCATGTTATCAATGATTACGGGATATTGCCATGATCCGTGATCCCAAGATCGGATTGTTTTGGTAACGGGACTATAGCGAGACGCCAAGGAATTGGCGCCGGTGCTGAGTACTGGACCATACTTTTGGTTATCACCCGTGAGACGCAGTGCGTTTCCAAAACTACAGAATAACATAAACCCTAAATCATGTGTACCCTTGTTGTTCTTTTCTTTTTCTAGATAGGTCAATTTCTCGGTTGCTTTCTTTAATAGCCCTTCATCTTTGGTACCTTCATATAAATACAACAATGTCCCCGGATAGAAGCCCGAACACCACCAGCTCGAAGAAGAAAATACCTCTTTGCCATTTTCGAAAGTTTTTGGAAACTTTTCTGTCGGAGTTTCTGCCGCAAGAACCTTTATCTGATTCGCAGCAGCGTCCAGTTGCTCCTGAATAAAGGCTTTGGACAAATTCGGTTTCACTATTTGCGCCTGGACAACGGGGCATATGCCCAATATAGCTAATACCAATACAAAAGATTGCTTTAGTTTCATTATCTATTAGATTTTTTAGTCAGTCAATGCCGGCGAATCAATTTGATCGCGCCTAATTACGTTTCTCCTTAACACAAATTGAAATTAATTAACAATGCGTAGAAGTGCAGTTTCTAGCTACATCCATGTGATTTTACAACATATTCTACAATCCAAAAGATTGGTATCTTAAATTCATCTTTTAGGATTTGCGATCAGAGTGACAATAAAGATGCTGCAATATTTTGCCGGAATCAAGCCCATTTTACGAAAACGATTAAGTATAATTGAAATTTACTGTACCATCACATTGTCTCGGCGGTTTGCCACTGTATTGAAGTGTAACAATTCACACACAAAAATAGAATCATAGGTATACAATCATCTATTATCTTTGAAAGAAACGGATTTACAACTATTCTTTTATCATTTTTTAATAAAACTTGAATAAACAATACGTAAAATTTTAGTTATCAGTTTACATTCATCAGTTTTTTGTCTATTTTTAAGACTAAATATCCAATGCGGTTAATTTTAACAGCCTAATAGAGGATCAATTATACAACAACTAATCCAACCAAAATGAAAGAACAGAATTCATCAAGGCGTGATTTCATAAAAAAATCCGTGGTCGGTGCTGCGGCATTTTCTATTGTACCTCGCTTTGTACTCGGAGGACAGGGATATCTTGCTCCGAGCGACCATCTAACCAAAGGTGTCATTGGTGTCGGCAATATGGGCCGTGGGCACTTTGGCTACGCCGGAACTAAAACAGTAGCTATTTGTGATGTGGACAAAACCCATCTGGCGGCAGCACAAGCAGACTTAGGCGGTGGTGTGAAGGAATACCATGACTTTAGGGAGTTGATTAAATCTCCAGAAGTAGATATTGTACATATTGCTACTCCTCCACATTGGCACGGATTGATGTCTATTGAAGCGGCAAAAGCAGGAAAGGATATCTGGTGTGAAAAACCAATGACTCGAACGATTGGTGAAGGTAAAAAAGTGAAAGAAGCCATTGCTCAGCACGGCAATATCTTTCGTCTAAATACCTGGTTTCGTTTCAAGGACGACTTTTATGGAATGAACGTTCCCGTAAGCAAAATCAAAAAATTAGTCGACACAGGTATGTTGGGTTGGCCGTTGAAAGTAACGATAAGCAAGCATACGGGTTTTGACTGGAAATTCTATTGGGTAGGAAAGGAAAATTTACCAGAGGAAAAGGTTCCAGCAGAACTTGATTACGATTTATGGTTAGGTCCAGCGCCATACAAACCTTACAACAAGCACCGTGTACACACGACCTTTAGGGGATATTGGGATTATGATGGCGGTGGCCTTGGAGATATGGGACAACATTATATGGATCCTGTTCAATACTTTTTAGGTAAAGACAACGAAAGTCCCATTACTGTCGACGTGGATGCTCCGCAGCAACATCCGGATGCTGTGGGTACATGGCGACGCATTACATTTACTTATGCCGATGGTTGTCAGATCATTCTAGACGGAGAAGCGAAAGATGAAAAGGCCGCTTATATTGAAGGTCCAAAAGGTAAATTATATCGAGGGTTTCAGTCAGATATACCAGATTTGGAAAGAAAACTTGCACAATACCCTGAACCTGCACCACAGATTGTCGACTTCTTGGAATCTGTTCGCACAAGAGAAAAGTTTGCACTGAATGAAATCAACGGACATCGTTCTTGTACTTTGGTCAACATGGGATTAGCAGCATTGCGACTAAACAGATCATTAAAATATGACTCCCAAAACGAGCTATTTATTAATGATGAGGCCGCAAATAGATTGATTCACCAACCAATGAGAGGCCCTTGGTCTATTTAAAAAGATATCCTAATGAAAAGAATATTAAATTCGCTGACTGTATTGCTTCTTATTTCTAGTGCAACTTACGCTCAGCAACCACAAAATAGAACGACTGCAACCAAAATAGCAGACGTATTGGCACAGCAGCCTGCCGAAGAAAAAGAAAAGTTTTTGCTTGCCATGCATGAGCTGGAAGGTTTTTCTTCTGGTGACGTCGTTACCTTCCTCAAAGGACTTAAAGCACCAGGTAGCAACAATGCTCCGATAGAATTTGCGGCAAACAGCTATTCGTTTTACGTAAACCAACCAGGCAAAGAACAGCAGAAAAGAGTGTTTGTTGAAGGATTGGCAAAATCCATAGCGCAATTGAGTGAACCAACTAATCAGGTCTTTGCTCTACGCCTGTTACGTCAATGTGCAGATAATACTGCTATACCTGCTGTCGCAAATTGCTTGGCAAACGATTACCTTGCCGACGCGGCAGCGAGAACGCTGGTATCTATTCGTACTCCTGAGTCGACAGCAGCATTAGAAAATGCTTTGGCTGCTTCGACGACAGAGAAAACGGCTATTGCTTTAGTTACTGCACTCGGAGATTTAAAGGATAAAAATGCTGAAAATGCTATTTTGGGATTGACCAAAAAATATAATTCGGACGGTTTTCAACGAACAGCTTTAATTGCATTGAGCAAAATCGGAGGCACAGCTTCCGAATCGCTATTCCAGGAAAAACTAACTGCTGCAGGTTACGGTTACGACAAATTTGATGCGGTTGGACTTGGTATTGACTATGCCCAAGCATTGATCGACAATAAGCACGACCAAGATGCGGTTAAGTTCCTCAACAAATTTTTCCAGGAATCGCAAAAAGCAAAATCGATCAACGGTCAGATTGCATCACTCAAATTATTGACAACCATTGACCCGGCGAAACAGCGAAAGAACTTATTGGCAGCAGTAAAGAGCGATAATGGTGCCTACCGTAACATTGCTTTGCAATTACTCGGAAAATACGGCAAAGGCAGTGACGCAAAAAGCTTGCTTGCTTTAGCGAGCAAAAGCACACCTGAAGTGCAAGAAAGTGTATTGAACTATTTAGCGCACAATGGTTCTGCAAGCAGCTTAAAGCTAATCCATGGGTTAGTCAATAAGACGGAGTCTTCGGCAACTAAATTGGCTGGATTAAGTGCATTAAATACGCTTTCACAGGGAAAAGAGACCAATACTCTGATCCAAGCGCTTAATACCGACCAACAATTCAACAATTCGGTAAAAGCATTGATCCTCTCATCGAAAGATGCAAATGTCGTTAGCGATGTCAACAATGCCCTTGCACATGTAGACGACGAAAAAAAGATTCAATTGCTGGACATTTTGAGTAAGCGTTCCGATAATGCGTCATCCAAAGCTGTATTAGCAATAAAGAGTTCAAACCCCGCTGTCGAAGAAGCCATTAACAAAGCGCTTCCAAATGTAGCGCAGGAAGCAGATTTAGAAGAATTATTCAATAGATTAAACAATACCACAGATAGTAAATCTGCAGCCCTGTTGCAACGTGCCCTAGTCAACGTGATTCGGTCGAGCGCAAATTCAAAAGGATTAACTGAAAAAATCGCCGCTCGCCTATCGAACTCAGCAGCGACAAATACCGCCAAATATTTCCCTATTTTTGCTGGACTTGGCGACGCACATTCATTGAAAGCTGTAACCTCATATCTTGACAACACAAACACAAGTCTACGGTCAGCAGCAATCGAGTCGTTGGCTACCTGGTCATCCGCAAACGCGTTACCGGAATTAATAACACTATCCAGAACAGAAAAAGACGATAATCTTTTCAATACAGTATACAGAGGATTGATCAAATCAATCTCTTCTTCTTCAAATACACCTGACCAGAAAACCTTATTGTTGCGAGATGCATTCAGTGTCGCCAAAACAGCAGAACAGAAAAGAGCTGCGCTATCGGCATTGCAACCAACAGGAACATATCAGTCTTTCGTTTTCGCAGCTGACCTGATGAACGATCCCCAACTTGCCGGAACAGCAACTAATGTGGCGATGAACATTGCCATGGACAATAAATTCTACGGTAAGAAGGTCCGAGAAGTTCTCGAACAGGTCATCGGTAAATTGTCCGGTAGCGAAAGTGGATATCTCAAAGAAGCTGTCGTTCGTTATCTTGCTGAAATGCCCATGAAAGAGGGTTACGTTTCGATGTTCAATGGTAAAGACCTCAGTGGCTGGAAAGGTTTGGTCGCGGATCCGATCAAACGCAGTAAGATGAACGAAAAAACCTTAGCCGCAGAACAAGCTAAAGCTGATGATATCATGCGCAAAGGCTGGTCTGTATCTAATGGTGAAATCGTATTTAATGGTAAAGGCGACAATCTAGCAACCGTAAAACAATACGGCGACTTCGAAATGCTCGTAGACTGGAAATTGGAGAACTACGGTGGCATAGAAGGTGATGCTGGCATTTACCTCAGAGGCACGCCACAAGTACAAATTTGGGATATCGCCAATACAAGAGTAGGCGCACAAGTGGGATCTGGCGGATTATATAACAATCAAAAAAATGAAAGCAAACCATTGAAGGTTGCCGACAACGCTACTGGCGAATGGAATACGTTTAAAATCAAAATGGTAGACGACAAAGTCACGGTTTGGTTAAATGGACAATTAGTAACCGATAACATTCCGCTTGAAAACTATTGGGATAGAAACCAATCCATTTTCCCTACCGAACAAATTGAGTTACAGGCGCATGGTTCTGTTGTTTATTATAGAGATCTTTTTATCAAGGAATTCCCAAGAAAGCAAATCTTTAAGTTGAGCGATCAAGAGAAAAAAGAAGGTTTTGAAGTACTTTTTGATGGAACAAACCTCGACAAGTGGACAGAAAACCAAGCTTATGTGATCAATGATGAAGGTTATATCTGGGTGTATCCAAATGCAAAATTTGGTGGAAACCTCTACACAAAAGAAGAATACGCAGACTTCATTTATCGCTTTGACTTCAAATTAACCCCAGGTGCCAACAATGGGGTGGGAATCCGGGCTCCATTGGAGGGAGACGCCGCATATGAAGCCATGGAGATCCAGGTGCTGGATGATGATGCAGATGTCTATAAAGACTTGAAACAATATCAGTATCACGGTTCAATTTATGGCGTTGTTCCTGCCAAAAAGGGCCATTTAAAACCTCTTGGTGAATGGAACTCTGAGGAAATAATGGTGAAAGGGAATCGCACCAAAGTTACCCTCAATGGTACTGTGATTGTGGATGCAGATATTGCAGAGGCAAGTAAAAACGGTACTCTGGACGGAAAACAACATCCTGGACTTAAACGTACGTCTGGTCATATCGGATTTTTGGGGCACGGTACTGAAGTATTCTTCAAAGACATTCGGGTAAAAAAACTCAAATAGTATAGATGTATAAGTAGCGGGGGGATAAGGTATCTTATCCCCTTTTTGTTAAATAGCCAACTTACTTACCAATTAAGAAAATAACCAAATGATTCCAAAACTTTTGCTAAATTAAAGCCCTGAGGATTCTATTTCAAAATATGATGTTTTATGACTAAAGCCGTAAATTTACTGATTAACAAAAAATTGGAGAGTAAACCTGAAAAGAAAAATGTATTCAACAAACTTTCCATTATAAAATTAATAGCCGAATTAGGATCTGTATCGGTAAATGACATTGTTAAAAACCTTTATTTAAGCCTGCCGACAGTAAATAGCTTGATCGCAGAATTACTGGAAGATGATTTTATACGTCAATTTGATAAAGGTGAATCTATTGGTGGGCGCAAACCTAATTTATATAAATTACGGGATGGATTGTTTCAGGTTTTATCGATTGAGCTTCAACGCTTCTCGATTACTATGAGCATCATGGATAATAATCAGCATGTCATTGCAGAAATGATCGAGCTTGAAAATGAATTATCCCGCAATGCAGAAAATCTGGTAACCATCACACAAATTATTGATCAATACCTTATCGACAAATCTGTTGATATCGAAAACTTAACAGGATTGATTATTGGCATGCCTGGATTGATTAATGCAGAGGAGGGTACCAATGAGACATTTTTACACGACGATAATCAATCTATTTCGGACTATTTCGAGCGTAAATATAAAAAACCAGTCTTCATTCTGAATGATGTTAAAGGAGCAGCATACGCTGAATTGAAATTTGGTTTGGCAAAAAACACCAAAAACAGCCTAATTATTTTAATGGATTGGGGAATAGGTTTAGGAATCGTTTCAAATGGTGAAGTCTATCTTGGCCGGGATGGCTACTCTGGTGAAGTGGGTCACATGCCTTTTATCGACAACGGTGAACTTTGTTACTGCGGCAAAAGAGGCTGCTTGGAGACTGTTGCTTCAGGAATCGCATTAGTTAACAATGCCAAGCAGGAGATCCAAAAAGGAGAACTGACTAAATTAAACGAATTACTAGCTGATGATTTACAACATTTAACACCAACCCATATTATTGAAGCTGCAAATAAAGGCGATCAATTCGCTATAAATCAGATTTCAAAACTGGGAACAAACCTTGGAAAAGCGTTTGCGTCACTGATACAACTCCTCAATCCGGAATTAATCGTGTTAGGTGGAAAAATTGCAAAAGCAAATGAATTGATCACTATTCCGATACAACAGGCTATTAATTCGTACACCATGGCAATATTGAAAGAACATTGTGAAATAAAAGTTTCCAGTTTGAATCTTGACAGCAATACTGTGGGCCTTACAAACTATTTTATCACAAAGTACTTATCGGTTGAACTACTTCGAAAATCCAAAATTTAAAATTGTCCTGTACTCAATAAGACCAAGGTACAGGCTCTTTCAGTTTTAATACCGTGCTCCATTGCGAGCTGCTCTAATTCAGGATTCTCTGCGCCCGGGTTAAATATAATCCGTTTAGGTTTCGTTGCCAAAATATAGTCATAATATTCTTTCTGATTATGTTCACCGACGTACATCGTTACAGTATCGATATCGGAATAGACCTCGCCTTTCTTTTCAATAGAAACTCCAGCAGCTTCGCCCCCACTCAGACCGATATTAACAATACCGTGTCCATGCCTATGCAGCATATTAGCCGCTTTATTTGAATAACGAGAAGGATTGCTACTAGCACCCAAAATCAATGTTTTTTTCATTTTTATATTCGTTTATATCACCTATTGATCACGCCCGAAAACTTACTCATCAATGATAAAATCCCCGTGACTACTATAGGCGTTTTTACGCAATACCGGCATTCCCAAGATTTTATAAAGCTCGTCTAATTTAACCAAACTTCCATTAGTCATATTAGAAAGCAGAACAATGACAATATTTCTTTTTAGATCTCTTACATAAATATGTCTAAAACCGTGCCACCAACCTGTATGGTATACGATATGATCATCACCATGCTCAAACGTACGCCAACCATAACCATAGCTAAAAATCCCTTTTTTCGCATCAGGATATCCTCTATATGCCGAATCTAATGTGGACTGTTTTAACAGCTTTCCATCCCTCAAAGCGAGGTCAAAGCGATAAAGATCACGAACGGTACTATAGATCCCCTTGTCACCAAGCGGTCCATCCTGAAAATTTTGTACAACGGATCTCCTCCATATCTTATCGTGACCAATAACGTTGGTAGGAATTTTATCATATACAGCCTTTGAAAGAGCAGCCGTATTTGTCATCCCTGCGACATTGAACACGCTATCTTTCATATAAGTAGCGTAGTCTTGCTTTGAAACCTTCTCTATGATAGCCCCTAAGACCATAAAGTTCGAGTTATTATAAAAAAAACGTCCCCCTGGCGCCCCATAGCGATTAGGCTTAAACTCGGTCAGCATTTTCATTACATCCTGATTAGTCATCCCCTTTTTACGATCAGGCCAGTGTTTTTCTGAAAAGTATACGTAATTAGGTAATCCCGAACGATGAGTCAATAACATTTTTATTGTAATGCCTGGATATGGAAAATCAGGATAGAAGTCATTGATCGTTTGATCGAGGCGCAACTTTCCAGCCTCCACCAACTTTAAAGTCCCGACGGCTGTAAGCGGCTTAGAAACGGAAGCCAACTCAAATTTGTCGTCAATTTTTAGGCTATCCCGTTTTAAGTAATTAGCCCAACCGAATGTATTTTGATATAAAATTTTTCCATCTTTGGCAATAAGAACATTTCCGTTGAAGGCAGCTTTTGAATGAAGATTTTTCATAAAAGCATCGATCTTCAAATCTGCATTATTAGAATTATAAACCAGTCTTGTACTATCTACTTTTGCCTGCGCGATTGCTGCTTCTTTTTGTTTTTTCTCTTTTGAACTACAGGCAACTGTAGATGCCAAAAAAAGAGCGACCATTCCCTTTAAAAAAAATAATTTCACTATATTATGTCTCCCGGATTTTTGTGATTTGTACTGTATATCAATAAATATCACCTATTTCTCTTTTATTAAATGATATAAAATTATCGAAGTTCATAATCGAAGAACAAGCGTATTGATAATAATGCTAAAATGAAGATTTTAGTATAAAAAAACGAATTTTTTCCTCACTATATTGTTATTCATCGTTTATGTTACCTAATCGGCTTACTACGTTATTCCGTTTTAAGAACATTCAAGCCTAATTAGGTGAACATCCGGCAACATGGCCAAGATAATAGAAGCTATTCACTTTCACGAGCTTAGACTAATTTAGAAAACAAAAAAAGCCACTTTATTGCTAAAGTGGCTTTCATTCCTTTGTTAAAGGACTATGCTAACAATCTCACTGGATTTTCAACCAAAGATTTCAATGTCTGTAAAAATGCAGCTCCAGTTGCGCCATCTACCACACGGTGATCACAGCCTAATGTCACTTTCATTACATTACCTGGAACTACTGCGCCATTTTTGACAACAGGAACAGCCTGAATCGCTCCAACAGAAAGGATTGCACCATCTGGAGAGTTTATGATGGAAGTAAATTCATCAATTCCGAACATACCCAGGTTGGAAACTGTAAATGTAGATCCTTCCCAATCCGCAGGTTGCAGTTTTTTAGCTTTTGCTTTTTGAGCGAAGTCTTTCACCTCGGCAGAGATATGCGATAATGATTTACCATCTGCAAAACGCACAACTGGAACTAATAAACCATCTTCAACAGCCATTGCAACACCAATGTTGGTATGCTCATTGAAACGGATTTTATCGCCTTGCCACGAAGAGTTTACAGCTGGATGTTTTTTCAACGCAACAGCTACAGCTTTTACAACGATATCATTAAAAGAAACTTTTACTGGAGCAACTTCATTGATCTGCGCACGAGCAGCCATAGCATTATCCATTTCTATGGATACTGTCAAATAGAAGTGCGGTGCGGTAAACAATGATTCAGCCAAACGACGCGCAATAGTTTTACGCATTTGGTTAACTGGTTTTTCTGTGTAACGCTCTTCCCCCACATACGTAGGTAAAGTAATCGCCTTTGCTTCTGCAGGAGCAGCTGCGGATTTTGTCTCTACAGGTTGTGCAGCTGCAGGAACAAAAGACTCAACGTCTTTCTTCACAATACGGCCACCATCTGCAGACCCCTTAATATCACTTAAGTTGATCCCCTTTTCTTGCGCAATTTTACGTGCTAAAGGCGAAGCTTTCACACGAGAATCATCGTTGCTAACGGCCGCAGGAGCCGCAGGAGATGATGCAGTTGAAGTAGCATCAGCTTTAGGAGTTTCAGTCGTCTCCGCCTTTGGCGCATCAGATTTTTGATTCAACAACGGAGTAATGTCAGTTCCAGCAGGACCAACGATTGCTATGATGTCGTTAACCTTTGCAGCTTCTCCAGCTTCAAGACCTACATATAACAAGGTACCGTCAGCATAGGCAGTAACTTCCATCGTAGCTTTATCCGTTTCTACATCTGCAATGGCATCGTCAGATTTGATGGTATCACCAACTTTAAAGTTCCATTGCGCGATCACACCTTCTTTCATGGTATCACTCAACAACGGCATTGTGATCACGGTACACCCTAATTCTTCGGGGGTAACTGTACTCGCTGAAGATTCTGGAGCAGAAACTTCTTCTTTTTTGTCTTCAGTCTTTTCTGGTGCTTTCTCAGCTTCAGGAGCATCTCCGCTCAACAGCGCTTGAAAATCTTCTCCTGGTTCGCCCAAAACTGCAATAACAGCGTCAATAGCTACTGCTTCGCCTTCTTTGGGACCAATATATAAAAGAGTTCCTTCTTGGTAAGACTCAAAGTCCATAGTAGCTTTGTCCGTCTCGATCTCCGCTACTAAATCGCCAGAATTCACTTTATCACCAACTTTTTTGTGCCATTTAGCGATAACCCCTTCGGTCATCGTATCGCTCATTTTCGGCATTCTTACTACTTCAGCCATTCTTTATTATATTATCAAGTTAAAGAGTATTAATCTAAAATAAATGGATAGTCTTGTTGTACATAGACATCTTTGTACAATTCATCTGCAGTTGGATAAGGAGATTCCTCTGCAAATTTAACCGATTCCTCAACTACTTTTTTCACATCAGCTTCTACTTCAGCAAACCAAGCGTCATCAGCATAGTTGTTTTCTAAGATAGCATGTTTGGTCGACAACAATGGATCACGGTCTTTATAAGCTTCTAGCTCTTCTTTAGTACGATACTTCGCTGGATCAGACATCGAGTGTCCTTTGTAACGATAAGTACGAATTTCCAAGAATGTAGGTCCTTCGCCCGCACGAGCACGTTGAACAGCCTCATCCATCGCGTTGTGTACAGCAACAACATCCATTCCATCTACTGGAGCTGAAGGCATATCAAAGCCCAAGCCCATTTTGTAAATATCCTGCATATTAGTTGTACGTTGGACAGACGTACCCATGGCATAACCATTGTTTTCACAAACAAAAATAACAGGCAGTTTCCACAACATCGCCATGTTCAATGTTTCGTTGAATGCACCTTGACGTACAGCTCCGTCGCCCATATAACAGATGTTTACATTATCTGTACCGAGATATTTTTCAGCAAAGGCAATACCAGCACCTAAAGGAATCTGACCACCAACAATACCATGGCCACCCATGAATTTATGCTCTTTGGAGAAGAAGTGCATGGAGCCTCCTTTACCTTTGGAACAACCTGTGATCTTTCCATATAATTCAGCCATACAAGCATTGGCAGAAACGCCTTTAGCCAAAGCGTGGGCGTGATCACGATAAGCAGTGATTAAAGAATCTTCAGGTTTAATAACCGACATCGTTCCAGCGACAACTGCTTCTTGTCCTATGTACAAGTGACAGAAACCACGAATCTTTTGCTGTCCGTAAAGTTGACCTGCTTTTTCTTCAAACTTACGCATAAGTAACATTGACTTATACCACTCCAAATATGTCTCTTTTGTTATAGGTGTTGAACTCATTTCAAAGTTTTGATTTTCTTACTATTCTAGACTACAAATCTAATAATTTTGGACGAATTTCCTTGTTCAAAAATCAATTTTATTTCTACTTTAAGACACTTCTAAGACATTTGATTTAAAGTATATAGCATTTGATTACAAATAAATGAACGGCACAACCAAATAAATCAAAAACTTATGAAAATAAAAAAGCCAAACGACTTAATAATCATTTGGCTTAACCTATTCTACACAAACAGTGCGTTATCGAAGTTTTTGGATCAGCTCACTTTCAGTAACCTTTATTTGCTCACCACTTTCCATGTCTTTTAAAGACAATTGCCCCGAAGCAGCCTCTTCTTCCCCTACCAATAACACATAGGGAATTCCTTTTCCATCCGCATACCCCATTTGCTTTTTCAATTTGACAGGAGTAGCATAAAGTTCCGAAGCAATATTTTCTTGACGAAGTTTGTTTAGTAAGCGAAGTGTATACACTTCGAGTTGCTTATCAAAATTAATAATAAGAAGTTTTGTGGTTTCGGCTTTACCAGTTGGAAAAAGATTCAATTCTTCGAGTACATCATAAATTCGGTCAGCACCAAAAGAAACTCCAACTCCGGTCAACCCCTTCAGTCCAAACATCCCTGTGAGATCATCGTAACGACCGCCGCCACCGATGCTTCCCATGGCAACCTCATTGGTCTTGACCTCAAAAATACAGCCCGTGTAATAATTTAGACCACGAGCCAATGTTATGTCCAAGTCCATGATTTGATTCAGCAATTTTTCTTCTGCACCTAATTTGCCAACATAGTCAAACACTTCCTCAATCTCCGCAATACCATTCAAACCGACAGCAGAAGTGGCTAAAATCGTTTTTAAGGAAGAAATTTTCTCTTCATTCGAGCCTTCCAATAAAATGATAGGTTTCAAAATAGCAAGATCCGCTTCAGTAAAGCCTCGCTCAAGCAATTCTTTGTTGACACCATCCAAGCCGATTTTATCCAATTTGTCGATAGCTACCGTCATATCGACAATCAACTCCGGCTTTCCGATAATTTCGGCAATACCTGAGAGAATTTTCCGGTTGTTGATTTTAATCGTAAAGTCTTTCAGTCCAAAACGCTCGAAGGCCTCTTGATAAATCAGAATGAACTCCGCTTCATTCAGTAAACTTTCAGATCCAACCACATCCACATCACATTGATAAAACTCACGATATCTTCCGCGCTGCGGACGATCAGCACGCCATACGGGTTGTACTTGAAAACGCTTAAATGGTAAAGCAATATCATTCTGGTGCATTACGACGTAACGTGCGAAAGGCACAGTAAGGTCATATCTTAGCGCTTTCTCTGAAATATGTGGAATGAGTTTATTGGAATTTTTATCTTGAAGCAGGCTGTCTGGCGCTTTTGCCATGTAATCACCCGAATTAAGAATCTTAAAGATCAGCTTATCACCCTCATCGCCATATTTACCGGTAAGTGTGGTTAAATTTTCAAATGAAGGGGTTTGTATTTCACTATAGCCATATTTTCTGAATACCGTTTTCAGTGTATCGAAAATATAGTTGCGTTTGATCATTTCGGAAGGCGAAAAATCACGCGTTCCTTTTGCCAAAGAAGGTTTTACTACTGCCATATTTGGCAAAGTTAACAAAATCCTTTATTCTACTTCTAGAATTTTAAGGAATTCACAGGCTTTCTCCGCAGCTGATTTCTCTGCAGATTTTTTATTGAAATCGCGACCTAGTCCGCAGACGACACCATCAACAACGGCTTCAATACTAAACATTTTAGAAGATTCACCCTGCGGATTGTCTGTTTGCTGAAAGACAATCTCTTTGCCCGTATGCTGACACCATTCAATCAACCTACTTTTAAAGTTTGTTTCAGTCTGTTCTAATAGAAGAATATCAACATGAGGCTTAATGATTCTATTCAGCAGGAAGTTTTTTGTAAAAACATATCCTTTATCGAGATAAACGGCTCCTATTAATGCTTCGAAAGCATCGCCCAGTAACGACCCTTGTTTATTAGGAAAACTAATCATTCGTGCATCAAACTGAATCAGTTCATTAAATCCTAATTTTCGGGAAAGCTGATTCAGATTTGCCCTACTGACAATCTTCGAGCGCATTTCAGTCAAGAAACCTTCATCTTTATAAGGATATTTCTTAAATAACAATTCGGCGACAACCGAACCCAAAACAGCATCACCTAAGAATTCCAAACGTTCGTTGCTATTCTTTGCGCCCTCTTTAATTGTAATAGCCACAGACTTATGTCTGAAGGCCATTTTGTACAAGTGTACATTTCCGGGAACAAATCCAAGCAGGTTTTTTAGTTTTCTAACGTATTCCCGCTCCGGCGAAATATATAATTTATATATCCTAGCAAAAGGCATCTCTTCTAAAAATAAGGCGACAAGTCCTAATTAAAGAACCTGTCGCTAGCTCATATTATCAAACCATGTTTGAAGGATCAAACATTAAGCTTTATATTTTTTCACAATAACGGTAGCATTATGCCCTCCGAAACCAAATGTGTTACTCAATGCTGCGTTAACAGTTCGTTTCTGCGCTTTATTGAATGTAAAATTCAATTTATTATCAATTTCTGGATCATCCGTAAAGTGATTGATTGTCGGTGGGACAATATCATTTTGGACAGCCAGAATAGAGGCAATAGCTTCTATCGCTCCTGCAGCTCCGAGAAGGTGCCCAGTCATCGATTTAGTTGAACTGATATTCAGTTTATATGCGTGCTCACCGAACAAGTCGACAATAGCCTTAGTTTCACTAATATCGCCAACAGGGGTAGAGGTTCCGTGAACATTGATATAATCAATATCTGAAAAATCCATCTCTGCATCGTTGACTGCCATTGTCATGGCTAGTTTAGCACCCAAACCTTCAGGATGCGAGGCCGTGATATGATGTGCATCGGCACTCATTCCACCACCAGCAATCTCTGCATAGATTTTTGCTCCACGTGCCAAAGCATGCTCTAAGCTTTCTAAAATCAAAGCACCTGAACCTTCACCAGAAACAAAACCATCTCTATCTTTATCAAAAGGACGCGAAGCTGTTTTTGGATCGTCATTCCGAGTTGACAAAGCGTGCATTGCATTAAATCCACCAATTCCAGCTTCATTAACTGTTGCCTCTGAACCACCCGTAACAATCACATCAGCTTTCCCCATACGAATATAATTGAAAGCATCTATCATTGCATTGGTAGCTGACGCACAAGCCGATACTGCAGAAAAGTTAGGACCACGAAGGCCATGACGCATAGAAATATGTCCTGGAGCAATATCAACGAGCATCTTAGGAATGAAGAAAGGATTGAAACGCGGGGTTCCATCTCCTTTTGCAAAATTTGCAACTTCTTCAGTAAAGGTTGTTAAGCCCCCAATTCCTGAACCCCAAATTACCCCGATACGGTTTGTATCAAGTTTTTCAAAATCTAAGCCAGCATCTTTAATTGCCTCATCGGTTGATGCAATTGCATACTGTACAAAAGGATCGACTTTACGAGCTTCCTTACGATCCATAAAATCATGTGGATCAAACCCCTTTACCTCACACGCAAACTGAGTTTTGAATTTTGACGCATCAAAATGCGTAATAGGAGCGGCCCCGCTTACACCATTTATTAAAGCCTCCCAGTAAGCTGAGACGGTATTACCAATTGGTGTAAGGGCGCCTAATCCTGTTACTACTACTCTTTTAAGCTCCATTTATTACGATTAGCCTAATTAAATTAGTTAGTTAACGTTTTTTTCTAAATAAGCGATTGCTTGACCAACAGTACCAATAGTTTCTGCTTGATCATCAGGAATAGCAACGTTGAATTCTTTTTCAAACTCCATGATCAACTCAACAGTGTCAAGTGAATCAGCACCTAAATCATTAGTGAATGAAGCTTCTGGCGTTACTTCGTTTTCGTCAACACCTAATTTTTCAACGATAATTGCTTTTACTCTTGAAGCGATATCTGACATGATTTTATAGTTTAATTGTTTAATAAATCTGTGCAAAGAAAAATAAATTTCATCAAAATTCAAACCTAAAATGATATTTAGATGAAAGTCACCATTTTAGGCGACCGAACTTATTCGCGTATTATACTAGCTAACCCACTCTATATTAACTTAGTTCAAGTATAACAAAAAATATTTTGTATTCCAAACGCTCAGCTAATTAACTCAAATTTTACACAAAAAGTATATTCCAACCTTAAAATTATTAGTACCTTCGTTACAAAAGGCAGACAAATTTAAGCATCAAAGTGGTCAATAAGTTAGTAACGCGGTTAGATATGGACATGGAAGAAGAGTTGGATTTCACCCTACTCGCCATCACCTGCCCGTTGAAAGATTACCGACTCTGTCACTTCATCAACAAGGAGACTAACCTCAATTTTTCCAGAGGAAAGGAAAGCAAATATGATCATGATGGACGACAAAAAAATAAATCCGAAGAAGAGCTAGAATATCATATTGTCTTTGACCCAAAGAAAAAAAATAACTACCACTTCACTGCTTATCATTACATTGTACCCGACGCTGACACAGAATATTTCCTGATCAACAATAAGAGCATCGAAGGAACTTATTTAATTCCTGAAAACCCGCACTTTGATTTTTTTATCATTATCAAAAACTTCATCTGCGAAGAAGATGTAGAGCATATGATCAAAAGGATCAGCAAATTACCCGAAGTGGTCATCGCAAAAGAAATATCACCAAAAATATTGAAATCTAAAGAAAATCTCATATTTTAGCAAACTGTAGGTTAGTGTAGCAAATACACTCCCGTTTAGATCTAAATTAATTCGATTTAGTTTTGACAAAACACAACAACATAGCTCGCTATTTGTTGTGATTAATGAAGAACATTTAAAATACAAAATAACAGATGGAAAAAGTTCAAAAAAGGACTAAAATTGTCGCAACATTAGGCCCTGCTTCGGCAGACAAACAAGTTTTGACCAGCATGATTGCCAAAGGGGTTGATGTGTGTCGGTTGAATTTCTCTCATGGCAGCCAGGCAGATCACCTTAAGGTAATCGAAACTATAAATGCAATAAATAATGAAACAGGATTCAATGTTGCCATCTTAGCTGATTTACAAGGTCCGAAAATTCGGATCGGAAAAATGAAAGAAGGTGGCGCTGTTCTGGTTAACGGTTCAAAAGTTGAAATCACCACACAAGAACTTATCGGAGACGAAAACAGAATTTACATTACATACGAAAACTTTCCAAACGATGTTGAAGCCAACGAAATCATTTTACTTGACGACGGAAAACTTCAACTTCGTGTTTTAGAGACTAATCATAAAGATACAGTTACTTGTGAAGTCGTACACGGTGGTGTCCTTACTTCACGTAAAGGTGTTAATTTACCAAATACAAAAGTATCTATTCCTTCATTGACAGAGGAAGATTTAGATAACCTGAACTTTGCTTTGGACCATGGCGCTGACTGGATAGCTATGTCGTTCGTACGCTCTGCTGAAGACATCGCGCAATGTAAAAAAATCATAGCGGCAAAAGGAAGTCATGCGCGCATAATCGCAAAAATTGAAAAGCCTGAAGCGATCGAAAATATTGATGCAATTATCGAAGCAACAGATGCTGTTATGGTTGCTCGTGGAGATTTGGGTGTTGAGCTTCCCATGGAAGAGGTACCAGGACTTCAAAAGATCATCGTACAGAAATGTAGAGATCTTTCAAAACCAGTGATCATTGCGACACAAATGTTGGAAAGCATGATCACTACACCTCGTCCTACACGCGCTGAAGTAAATGACGTCGCAAACTCTGTATTAGACGGGGCTGACGCAGTTATGTTAAGTGGAGAAACATCTGTAGGTGAATTCCCTGAAATTGTGATCGAAACAATGAGTAAAATCATTATTCACGTGGAACAAACTTCTTATCCTTATTATAATGAGAAAGTTAGTGAAATCCACGATGGCACACTAATTCCTGATGCTATCTGTGCTTCCTCCGTCTATCTCGCTCAAAAAACAAATGCCTCAGCAATTGCTGTTTTGACCTCGTCTGGAGCAACAGCGTTTGAAATTACTAGCTATAGACCAAATGTAGATATCTTAGTTTTCACAGGAACACAAAAACTTTTGAAACAATTAAGCCTGCTTTGGGGTGTAAAAACCTTTATCTATGACAAGTTCGAAAGCACAGATGGTTCTATCCATGATGTTAACAAGTTTATTGTAAAAAACAACTATGTTAAACCAGGTTCAATTATCATCAATACGGCTTCTACTCCGTTAATTGAAAAAGGTAAAACAAATACTATCCGTGTTTCTCAGTTATAGGAAGTATAGGATTAGGCAAAAAAAAATAGCGTTCTAAATTGAACGCTATTTTTTTTGCCTGTTTTTATATAAAGAATCAATCTTTAATTTAAACCCTTCCATCTTTAGTGAATCGCTTATTCGTTTGAGTGGAAGATCAACAGCTTCCCGATCTGCCTTAGGCATCTTTTCTGTTCCGGGCATCGGAGCCAGACTGTCCATACGCCTTAACTTCTTAACGGGCATGCGATACTTTTCATCTGCCGAATCCAATTTAAGAATAGGCATTTTTGTTTCTTTTTCCTCAATTAAGGAAACCTGTGGTTTTACCTTAACCTGCCCCAAAGCGACGGTTCCCACCGAAGCCAATGTCAGTAATAATACGTAACTTCTCATCTGTATATCTTTATTTAATAGTATTTAAATGCATATAAGTATAAGCAAACGTACACACTCCACTTATTCACTCCTGATTATTTTAAATTGCATTCAATAATATTGCTCACACCTACTCATGAATTCACCAGCGCGTTCATTCATCAGTCAAACTCCATGGCATTGATTAAAAATCGACTACTATGCTCAAATTCACAGCATAACTCGTCACTATCCACTAATTTACAAACAACAACACCTATATTTAAAAAGCTTGCTGTTAAACATTGTTAAAACAGCTTCAAAACACATCAGCATCTTTATATTTGTAACAATTCAAGAAGATGAGCTATAGCATCTCTATGGCCCTTAGAATGGTAGAAGGCATGCACGCACAAATAGTAAATAACGAATTGAGTGCTCTAAACTTTGTGATACAGTAAAACTTATATTTATTTAACCGTCTATTCAAATGAAGAAAAATAGCATTGTATTGATCATTGGACTGATGTCATTGGCCCTTATCGGCGTTTTGGCTATGCAATTCTATTTTTTAAGAGATTCTTATCGTCAAAAATCTCAATTGTTTGATGAATCTGTCAATGCTGCGATAACAGCTGTTGCAGGAAAGTTAGAGCGGCGAGAAGTTGTTGACTTCGCTAAAGTTCAACAAGAACGAAATCTTGAAAAATCCAAACAAGAACAGGCAAAACAACGCCTTTTGGCCGAGCAACTCGAAATACAATATAGAATTGAAGAGCTAAAGAACAAGCAGCATACTATTTTCTCCAACTTCAAAGAGCAAGAAGATCAATTACGTGCGTTATATCCTAATGTTATTGAAATAAAAAATTCATTTTACGAGACATATATTAAAAGACCAGAGTACCAGAAATACATCAAATTTTCTGTTTCAAATGAGCTTACCGATGACAATCTCGTACAAGCCTTTATCATGCTCAACGCATCAAAGGTAGATGATCAGGTGAGCGGAAAAGATGATAGTACGCGCTTTGTTATTCCCTTACTGGATGGCCTGGTTGATCAGCAAACCAAATTCAGGGTAGCCACCTTACCCCCAAGAGAGGATGCAAAACTTACAAAAACGATCGCTGATTTAGAAAAAAGACTGGATGTGCTTAATAAAAAGAACTCCTGGTCGGGGTTTAACGTTTACGATTCTGTTGCCATGTTGGGGGGCAAAAAGGCTGACTATATCGAAGATGTCGCTATTGGAATGGAATTGGCTAAACGCCCATTGAAAGATAGGTTAAATATTATCATCGTTCAAGAGCTTATCAAGGAGGAATTGGCTCAACGCGACATCAGAGCGCCATTTAATATCGAAATATGGAGCACAAACAATATTTTACTTAATAATATCCTTAACGAAGCGGCATTAAAGAATCCTTCAAATACAACACGGTACTCCACTGCTCTCTTTAAAGGCGACATTGGTGCTGCGCCGGGAAAATTAACGATTTATTTTCCAGACAAAAAGGCGATTATTGCAGATAACATGGGTTATCTCCTTTTGCCTATGCTTGCACTACTTTTTTTATTAGTAGGGTGTTTTGCATACACGTTGATTATCATCTTTAGACAAAAGAAAGTTTCGGAGATGAAAACAGATTTTATCAACAACATGACACATGAGTTTAAGACACCAGTTGCGACTATCATGATTGCTAGTGAATCGCTTAAGGACCCCGATATCAATGCCGACCATAAACGCGTTCAAAAATTGGCCAATATCATTTACGACGAGAATGTTAGATTAGGAAATCACATTGAACGTGTACTTGATTTAGCTCGACTAGAAAAAGAAACCTTAAAATTAGATCAGGTAGATGTTCATATTAACGATCTTGTTTCTGCGGTTACAGACAGTATGCAGCTGAGAATGCAGAATATTGGCGGAAAATTTACTATTGATCTGGCAGCCACTAAAGATATCGTCGTTGGCGACGAACTGCATTTCTCAAACGTATTTTATAACCTATTGGATAATGCAATTAAATACAACAAAGGTGATCTACATGTGAATATACAATCAAAAAACGTCGGTGATAGTATTGTGGTCACTATAGCTGACAATGGTATAGGTATGAGCCGAGATCACCTTCAAAAGATTTTTGACCAGTTTTACCGCATACCTACGGGGAATGTCCACAATGTAAAAGGATTTGGTCTCGGTCTAAGTTATGTACAAGATATTCTGAGGAGACTGAATGGAAAAATTACGGTTAAAAGCGAAAAAGATAAGGGCACGACCTTTGAGGTAATATTGCCTACAAAAAAATAAAAGGTTCCTTTTTTGTATATTTCCTCTGTAAAGAATTTTAAAGGTAGAGGAAGCTGATTTATCAGCATCAAGGGAATTCGTTAAAATTTAAAGTATTCATTATGCAAAAGATATTATTAGCAGAAGACGATCCTAATTTAGGGGATCTTTTAAAAGACTATCTCGAATTAAAGGGAAAATTTGACGTCACACTATGTACAGATGGTGATGAAGCAATATCCCAATTCAAGAAAAATAACTACGACCTCTGCATCTTCGATGTGATGATGCCTAAAAAAGACGGCTTCTCGGTTGGGCGTGAAATCAGAAAAACGAACAATATTGTTCCTATAATCTTTGCCACAGCAAAAGGTATGATGGAAGATAAAACTGAAGCTTTTGAACTTGGAGGAGATGATTATATCACCAAGCCGTTTCGCGTTGAGGAATTGTTACTTCGCATCAATGCTCTGCTTAAACGCAGTGTTCGCGATAAAGAGGAAGAGATCGTTGCAGACAAATTTGAAATTGGCGATTATTTCTTTGATTATACAAGCCAGCAGATTTCCTATAAAGGGCAGATGCAAAAACTATCGACTAAAGAGGCTGAACTATTACGCCTGCTCTGCCTAAAGAAAAATGATGTATTGACAAGAGAGGAGGCTTTATTAAAAATATGGCATGATGACAACTATTTTACGGGTAGAAGTATGGATGTCTTTCTCAGTAAACTTCGAAAATATTTGAAAGAGGATAGTAAAGTGGAGATTGTAAATGTACATGGAAAAGGTTACAAACTTTTGGTAAGCTAAAAACAGAGGGAATGAGTAATAGGATCATTCCCATTTTTTTTTGTCTATAGTGTATAGAATTATGAAATAAAGTAATAATTCGATGAAAAGAAGAGAAAAAAACAATTTTATTCTTAGTAGAATATAAAAAATAAATACACTTTTCTAAAAAATTTGCATTTTTAAAATAATTACGTTACCTTAGCATCGCTTATAGAGAAAGGCAGAGGGAATAGACCCGATGAAGCCTTAGCAACCTGTCCCTTGACAAGGTGCTAAATTCTACCCATTGTATATGGGAATGATAAGCCGAAGTCACCAAATTCTAGTGTGTCCTTCTCTCTCTAGCAAGAAATATAGTTGAAAAAAAATATTAAAAACATTCATTATGTTATTGACTAACAATTTAGGTTACCCTCGTGTGGGCGCGTTCCGCGAATTGAAAAAAGCCAATGAGGCCTATTGGGCTAAAAAATCTTCTGTTGAGGAATTATTGGATACCGCAAAAAAAATACGTGAAGGCAATTGGAAAACACAAAAAGATGCTGGAATAGATTTGATCCCTTCCAATGATTTCTCCTTTTACGATCAAGTATTGGATTTAACCCTTACGGTTGGTGCAATTCCTGCCCGTTACCATTCTTTATTGAATAAAGTAGACAACAATTACAGTTTAGATCTATATTTCGCTATGGCTCGTGGTTTCCAACAGGAAGGAATCGACGTGACTGCAATGGAAATGACCAAGTGGTTAGATACCAACTACCATTACATGGTACCAGAATTTACAAAAGATCAAGAATTTAAATTGACTTCTGAAAAATTCTTAAACGAATACAACGAAGCAAAATCCTTGGGCATTGATACTAAACCAGTTTTACTCGGTCCGATCACTTACCTATTGATCGGTAAAGAAAAAGAAGCTGGCTTCGACCGTATCGATTTATTGGATAAACTTGTGCCTGTATACGAGCAAATATTGGCTAAACTAGCTGATGCTGGTGCACAATATGTCCAGATTGACGAGCCTTTCTTAGCTTTGGATTTAGATGCTAAAGTAAAAGCTTTATATCAACCTACTTTCGAAAAATTAGCTGCAGCAGCAAAAAATATCAAATTAATCGCAACGACTTACTTCGAAGCTTTAAAAGATAACGAAGATATCGCAGTTAACTTACCTGTCCATGCTTTACATTTGGATCTGGTACGCGGTGAAAACCAATTGGATACGGTACTAGCTAAAGTTCCAGCTTCATTAACATTATCTTTAGGTATTGTTGAAGGTCGTAACATCTGGAAAAATGATTACGAAAAATCATTGGTTAAAATCAAACAGGCTGTTGATGCATTAGGAAAAGACCGCGTTTGGGTGGCTCCTTCTTCATCATTGTTGCATGTTCCTTTTGACCTAGATAATGAGCATAATGAACAATCATTACCTGCTGAAGTAAAGAATTGGTTAGCTTTTGCCAAACAAAAATTAGCTGAAGTGAAAGACTTAGCTGTACTGGCAGAAGGCGAAGTTGATGCGGAAACAGCGAAACGTTTTGAAGCGAACAAAGCTGCTGCTGAGAGCCGTCGCACTTCTCCATTAATTCACAAACCTGAAGTTAAGACACGTACAAGCAATATCACTGATGACGATGCAAAACGTACTTCATCATTTGCAGACCGTAAAGCAGCGCAACAAGCGAAATTTAACTTGCCGGCATTCCCTACCACAACGATAGGTTCTTTTCCACAAACAAAAGATGTTCGTAAATGGAGAGCAGATTTGAAAAAAGGTGCTATTACTCAAGAGGAATACGATAAAGCAATCGCAGAAGAAACGGAAAACACCATCCGTCTTCAAGAGCAATTGGATATCGACGTATTAGTACACGGCGAATTCGAACGTAATGACATGGTTGAATACTTCGGTGAACAACTAGCTGGTTACGCTTTCACACAAAACGGTTGGGTTCAGTCTTACGGTTCTCGTTGTGTTAAACCTCCGATTATCTATGGTGACGTTTACCGTCCAAAGGACATGACTGTACGTTGGTCATCTTACGCACAATCGTTGACAAACCGTCCGGTGAAAGGTATGTTGACTGGTCCGGTTACCATCTTACAATGGTCTTTCGTACGTAACGATCAACCGCGTTCAACAACAACTTACCAAATTGCTTTGGCTATCCTGGATGAAGTACAAGCTTTGGAAAAAGCAGGTATCAAAATTATTCAAATTGATGAACCAGCTATCCGTGAAGGATTACCTTTACGTAAGGCTGATCAGAAAGATTACTTGAACTGGGCAGTACGTGCTTTCCGTGTTTCTTCTTCAAATGTAGAAGACGATACACAAATTCACACACACATGTGTTACTCAGAATTCAATAATGTAATCGAAGATATCGCTGCAATGGATGCTGATGTTATCACGATCGAGACTTCACGTTCTCAAATGAAATTATTGAATGCTTTCGCTGGCGACTTTAAATATCCAAATGATATTGGTCCGGGTGTTTATGATATTCACTCTCCACGTGTGCCCAGCAAAGACGAGATGGTAGATCTATTGCGTAAAGCAAAAGCAGTAGTTCCGGCAGAACAACTTTGGGTTAATCCTGACTGCGGATTGAAGACCCGTGCTTGGCCAGAAACCAAAGCAGCTTTAGAATCTATGGTGGAAGCTGCCAAAATCTTAAGAGCAGAATAATTCCTAAACGCTATTGATTAAGCCCTAGGTGAAATCTCACCTAGGGCTTTTTTTTTGCGCATATTAATCTAAAAATTGTAGCCAGATCAAGGGCCTACTTATGACCAGGATTACTTTCTTTCTTCCTAATTTTCCCACTACCTTTACTAATTTCCTGCTTTCCTCTAATCCGCTCCTCAATCGACTTTAGGCTTGACGAAAAATCAAGATCAACATTTTCAAGTTTCGCGATTTTTAACGCCTTCAACGCCTTTTTGTATTTTCTCATTTTCTCAAATAGAAGTGCTTTCTTTAGCCAGATCCCTGCCAGAGGCATCCCCGGAAGTGTCAAAGCGAATTTAATCGTTTTTTTTGCAGCTTCATATTCTCCCATATCAATCAATGTCTGAATGAAATAAGGATATACTTCTACTGCCCGCACATTGTGCGCCAAGGCTTCCTGGAAATACCTTTTTGCCTGCTCATAATCAAACAACTGTTCGGCATAAACTCTTCCCATCAAACACAGCGCCATTGTATTCGACTCATCATAGGATAGCGCATAAGATAAGGACTCTATTGTCTCCTCCAAATATATCGGATAGTTATCCAGTGCCTGAAGGACGTATTTATTGACTGAATTCATAAAATTTTCTAAAACATAACATTCACATCCAGCTTTCACAATAACTTTGAAAGTAACTGGATTTTAAAACTCCTTAATTAAGCTTTAAGCTAAGCATATTGGACAAGTGGACTACCATTTAGAGGGCCAAGTTTTAGCCAATAGCAACCTAGGTTACTTAACGTATTAAGAAAGAAGATTAGGAAAGAGCCGTATTCCGAAGAATATTCCCGAGAATCTTCTCTGTGGACGAAGCGGGATTTTCTAATATTGCAAACATATTCTTCCGTTTTTATTAATTATTCTGTTGAATTGCAAAGATTCAAAATATTTACCAAATTACAAAAACTTTTGATTATTAACATGTTATATTCTTCAGAACGATATTGGCATATTATTGTCGCATCAATTTCACTAAAATTCACTGACAATTTCCCCATCTTTGAACCATGGAAAGTCAATCAGCTAATCAATTCATCAAACTATCAAGAAAACGTAAGGGACTAACGCAGCAGGAACTCGCTGATCGAGCAGGTGTATCGCTAAGAACTGTGCAACGCATAGAAAAAGGCACGGAAGAAATCAGTGGATTTAGTCTCAAACAGATCAGTCAAATTTTGGAAATACCATTAGAACAACTCATTATGCCAAATGTAAATTAAATCAGTATCGACAACAATCAAACAGGAAGTATTAAAGCCTTATATTTAGCATCGCTTACCTTTCTGGTCAATCCACTATTAGGGTTATTGGTGCCTGCAATTATGGGCTATACGAAACAAAACAGAGACGCCTTATACAGTAAGCACCTAAAAAGAATAATTACAACACATGCTGTTGGGCTATTTTTTCTCGGAAGTTTCATAGGCTATATCATTATTGCAGATTTTTTTAAGATTTCGCTACCGTCTTTTTTAAGCGATATCTTTAATAGCGCCTATATTTTACTCATCCCAGTATGCTATTACATATTGATTCTAACATTTACTATTTCTAATTATATCGCAATAAGAAAGGCCAAACCCAATTCTGTAAACTAAAACAATACAAATGAAACTATTGCATTCAAAATCACATCGGTTTCTTTTGTACGATTAACACCCAATCTTTCTCAAGCAGCAGATAACCTGTTTCATAAATAAACTGGTAAGTTTGACCTTTATTGTTGGAAAAATTATGAGTATGGAATTTAAAATCAAACCCCAATTGTTTTAACTTTTCACGCTGTATTTTGACCATGCCCTCCCCGTTCAACGTATCCAACAATATACGGCGGTTTTTTCGCAGGATATTATTCACGTTACGCACCAAATTGGTTTGGTCGCTATTCAATTTATTATTATAGGCATTCCGACAAGCATCATCACAAAATCGCTTGTCAGAACGGCCACGTATACCCTTGCCACATTCAAGGCAAGCTCTTTCAACAGAACTCATAGCAAATTACTAAACGACAACAAACGGTTACAATCGACTACAGTCGAATACAAATGGTAAACAGACGAATAAGATGTTTCTCCCTTCTCATCTTTGCTCTAGATCATTCGGTGTTAAAAGCCAATGAACATCAACTAAAATAAGAATTATTAAAAACATTTAAAAATTAGACACATGAGTACATTACGTAACAAAGTACAGTTAGTGGGTCATCTTGGAAATGATCCGATCATCAAAACAACTTCCACAGGTACAAATTATTCCATATTACGTCTCGCCACCAATGATCTATTTAAGAACAAAGCCGGAGAATGGGTTGAGGAAGTCCAGTGGCATACACTTGTGGTGTGGGGCAATCAAAACACAACCATAGAAAAGAAATGCCAACGCGGAACGAAGCTGATGGTTGAAGGTAAGCTTACCTATCGTAACTATGAGAATGCAGAAGGAGTAAAGCAGTATATCACTGAAATTAAAGTGGATAGTTTCATGGTTTTATCAGACCCTAACAATGCTAAAGAAGAATCTCCTACCCTTGAAGATGAAAATGAAGATGACCTACCCTTCTAATAAAAGAAAAAGGTAGGACAAGATATTTGTCCTACCTTAAACCGCATGTCCATTGCTGAAACACTTTATTTTAAACGGTAAACAACCTTAGCCTCTGAAGCCTTGCCCCTATCAGATACGCTCATATTTACCATATAACTTCCAAAAATATTCTTTTTCAGTCAATATAAAATCAACTTTCTTCCAAGCATTTAGGACTAGATTAATTTCCTTCTCCGCTAAGCTATATTTCCCAATAAAAAATTCCTGAGCGGAGAAGTATAAACCAAAAGCGTTGTCCAAGGTATGCAAACTTTCGAGATCGACCTCTTCGAAAAACAAAATTACATGCGAACCCGCTACGAAATCGCTCGGCACGGGGATAGCATCCGAAAATTCGATAGCTATACATCTATTGCGGCTTTGCAACGGAAATTCAATGATCGGAAGTTCGTTGAATTTTGAGAAATGAGCGCTCGCGTCAAGAACAACTTCCCTATCCAAAAAAGGGATGTGCAAAAACTTCTTATTGCCAATCACCGGTACATTAGCCTGGAAATAATCATTGAAATTGAGAATTTCATTGACAGAAAGATTCTTTTCAATAAGATGCTGCACAGGAATGCCAAAATAATTTGCAATCTTCAGGACAGTTTCAATTTTCGGCTCTGCGCGCATTTCTTCGTAAGAAGAAATATTACCTCTAGTAAGATTAAAAACATCCCCGAAAGCCTGCTGGCTCATTCCTTTCACTTTTCTTAATTTCTTAATGTTGTTTCCTACGTGACTCATTTTAAAAAAAATTGAATTATTTTTGCAAAATATTTTTGCATTTTATTATCTTTATGCAAAGAATATGTGCAATATATAAAAAACTTGATTATGTACTTCTCAAAAATTGAAAATTATATCGCCAATATTGGTTATACCATTACTCATAAGGATAAAAAAGAGGGGGTTTTTGTCATCGAAAATGAAGATGATGGAATTCGCAACCTCATCGTAGGCGTTGCACAGCCCATCGTTATTTTTGAGCAATACCTTTTTACCATAAGCAATGAGAACATCGATATGTTCAAATCATTATTGATAAAAAATAGAGATATTATCCACGGTGGTTTTGCATTGACGGAAGACGGTACCAAAGTTATATTTCGATATACGTTACAAATACATAATCTCGACCAGAACGAATTTGATGCTGCTATCAATTCGCTGAGTCTTTTAATGAGTGAGTACTACAATCAGTTAATAAGTTTTTCAAAATTATAGAACAATGAATATTTTTAAGAGAATTTTCAGAATCGGTCAAGCAGAGATTCACGCAGTCGTGGATAAAATGGAAGACCCCATCAAAATGACGGAGCAAGGTATCCGTGAGATGAAAGAAGACCTAGAGCAATCGTTAGAAGCTTACGCAAAAGTAAAAGCGCTAGCTATACGTACGCAAAATAATGGTGAGAAGAAAAAAGAAGAGGCCAATGAATTTGAAAAGAAAGCTATTCTATTACTGCAAAAAGCACAAAAGGGAGAGCTGACAACAGAAAAGGCAGAAGGTTTGGCAAAAGAGGCATTGCTGCTGAAAAAACAGCTATTAATCGAAGCTGGAGAGTTAGAGAAACAAGCAGTGATTCATCAAAGTTCAGCAGACGAGCTCCACAAAAATGTAGACATTCTAAAATTCAACATATCGAAGTGGGAAAGCGAACTTTCAACTTTAAAAGCACGTGTGAAAGTTTCCAATGCAGCCAAAATGGTCAACAAGCAGCTCGCTAATATTGATTCTAACAGCACAATTTCCATGTTGGAGCGCATGAAAGAAAAGGTCGAAGAAGATGAAGCCTTGGCCAAAGCCTATGGTGAAATCGCAACGAACAACAAAAGTAAGATCGATGAGATCAATGAGAACCTCGGTGGTTCTGACTCTGTCAACAATGAATTAGAAGAGTTAAAACGAAAATTAAATGGCGATGCGGAGATTTGAGTATAAGACAGTCAAAATCGAGCCCAAAGGTTTTTGGGGAACCAAATTGGATTCGGACAAAATCGACGAGATACTGAATGATCTAGGTAGTCAGGGCTGGGAATTGGTTGCGATGCAAGACTTGGAGGTCAATGGTCACTCTTGGTCGTTTCATTACACATTCAAACGAGAAAAAATTTAAAAGAAAATACGATGACAGAATTAATCAATATCTTATTTAATCCATTATCGAATGGAATTATGACAGTACTAACAGGCCTGTCTGTAGTGTATTGGTTATTTATGTTTCTGATGGGCGACGGAGTGAATTTATTTGATGCAGATGCAGATATAGACCTTCACCCTACGCCCGATGTTACTGATGTTGACGGCACCCATGATATCGCACATGAGGGATCCGATCATGCAAACCATCATCATACAAATACCGATAGTCATGGAGAACCAAGTTTCTTCACAAAGGCGATGGATTACATCAATGTTGGAAAAGTACCCATCATGCTTATCGTGACCTTGTTTAAATTTATAGGATGGATTATTACGATTGTTTCCTCACTCTTTATCAACGTTGCTTCATGGGGAATAAAGTCGGTATTAATCCTAATTCCTGTATTCATTATCACCTTTATTTTAATGCATTTTCTCACTAAGCCACTAGCTAGGATGTTTAAAAACATTGGTTACAATGGAGAGGAAGGCCATGATTTTCTTGGACGAATGGGAAAAATGAGAGCGAGCATTGAAGGAAAGAAAATAGGCTCCGCAGAATTTATCATTCAACAGGATCCGATCCGCCTCAATGTAGTCAGCCATAATGGGGAGAAAATCGCTTATGGAGATGACGTCATTATCGTCGATGAATCCAGGGACAAAAAATATTATTATGTCACAAAGGAAATCACCATAGACAATATTCAAAATTGATGCGGAAACAGAATCGCCGTGTCATTCAGAAGCTTTTGCAAGCAAAATTTAAATACTAAAATCTAAATAAATACGAATCATATGCTATATCAACCTCTTTTATTTTTAAGCGGCTTAAACGGAATTATATTGCTGATTGTCGGTTTAGCTGTCTTTTTAATCTTTGCATTCTTTGTTGTACTGAGTGCCTTCTATAAGAAAATCCCTCAGGGTAAGGCGATTGTCAGGACAGGTGTCGGCGGCACGAAAGTTGCCTTCAACAAGGGTATGTATGTCGTTCCGGTTTTCCACAAGATGGAAATCATGGACATCTCCATCAAAAAAATTGAGATTGCCCGGATGCAAGGCGAAGGACTGATCTGTAAAGACAATATCCGTGCTGATATCAAAGTGGCCTTTTTTGTCCGCGTCAACAAAAATGTAGACGATGTGATTAACGTTGCCCAGAACCTTGGCTGCGATCGTGCCAGCGAACCTGAAACATTAAAGAGCATCTTCGAATCCAAATTTTCTGAAGCACTCAAGACCGTAGGGAAGAAATTTGACTTCATCGAATTGTATGAAGCCCGTCGTGAGTTTCGCGATGAAATCCTCGACATCATTGGCACAGACCTGAACGGCTATATCCTTGATGACTGTGCGATCGACTATCTCGAACAAACAGATATCGAACATTTGAATCCTAGCAATATCCTGGATAGTGAAGGTATCAAGAAGATTACTGAGCTGACTGCAAAACAAAATATCAATGCCAACTTTATCCGTCGAGATGAAGAGAAGTTGATTAAAAAGCAGAACGTTGAAGCGCGTGAGGCTATTTTAGAACTGGATCGCCAACTTGCTGAAAAAGAAGAAAAACAAAAGCGTGAAATTGATAATATCAAGGCAAGGGAAGAAGCGGAAATCGCAAAAGTGCGTGAGGAAGAGCGCCTGAAATATGAAAGCGTCCGCATTTCGACCGAAGAGCAGCTGGCCGTACAGGAAGAAAATAAACTACGTCAGATCATCATTGCCGAGAAGAACAAACAACGTACAGATGCTGTCGAAGCAGAACGTGTAGAGAAAGATCGTGCATTGGAGCAGACCGAACGTGAGCGTATCGTTACCTTGGCTCAGATTGACAAAGAACGTTCGATTGAGACCGAAAAGAAAAGCATCCAGGGTGTTATTAAGGAACGGGTACAATTGGAGAAGGGTGTTATTGAAGAACAACAGGGCGTCCGAGACATTGAAGTATTCCGGGAAGTAGAACGGAAGAAACAAGCAGGCGTTATCGCAGCATCACAAGAAGCCGAAGAGAAGTTAATTTCTACGGTAAAAGCTGCTGAAGCAGCGAAAATTGCGGCAGAACAAGAAGCTGAGAAAAAAGTGATCGACGCCGAAGCAGCACGTAAGATTGCTGAAAAACGTGCAGAGGAATTATTAATAGACGCCGAAGCGAAAAAAGAAGCATCACTCAAAGAGGCTGAAAGCCGTAAGATCATAGCTGAAGCGCAGGCGAAAGAAGAAGCCGCATTAGGTTTGTCAGAAGCCGAAGTAATGGTTGCAAAAGCCGAAGCCGAAGAAAAGCAAGGCACTGTACAGGCAACTGTGATCGAGAAAAAAGCCGAAGCCATGCGCAAAGAAGGTTTAGCACAGGCGGAAGTCGTTCGAGAAAAAGCACTAGCCGAAGCAAAAGGTATCGAAGAGAAAGCCGAAGCCATGAAAAAACTTGACGGTGTAGGTAAAGATCACGAAGAATTCAAATTACAGTTACAGAAAGAGCGTGACATCGAACTTGCACAGATCAACATCCAAAAAGATATTGCACAAGCACAGGCTGGGGTATTATCCGAGGCACTTAAAACGGCGAAGATTGACATCGTGGGTGGTGAAACCATGTTCTTCGAAAACATCGTGCGCCAGGTGTCAAATTCGAAAGGTTTTGATCATCTGATCGATAATTCCAAACATGCTACGGATATCAAGAATTCACTATTGGGCCCAGACGGGAAAGGTGATCTTGCTGAAAAAGTCCGGGGATTAGCGGATAAATATGGAATCTCTTCCAATGACATCAAGAACTTAACAGTTTCTGCGGCGTTGATCAAATTGCAACAGGCAGCTACAGATGCCGAAAACGGTGAAGATGCCGGTTTTATCAACTCCCTATTTGGACTAGCAAAAAACTTAGGCATTTCAAACAAGAAGTTGTCTTAAGACATGTTAAGCCTACACATATTGCGTGTAAGATAAGCGAAAACTTCTCTTATACGCACTACATTGATTTTTTCACAGCAATACAGTAGAGAACTGTCCATTTTATGCCAGAAGAAAACGTAATTAATCAGAACGACAGCCTTGACCAAGGTGCATATGAGATTATCCGAAAGCGACTTCTTACACAAAAAGAAGAACTAGCGACCAAGCTCCAGCAGCTGAATGAAGCCCGTAAAGAAGTCTTCAATTCAACGAGCTTTGTGCTCAAAGCCAATCAACGGATCACCACAGAAAACAACTGTGTTGCCCGCGGCATTCTAGCCTTGGATAACCAATGTATTTTTGGGTATAACGTGCATTTTGGACTGCGTACCGAGATCAAGCTGGAAGATGTTTTCAGTGTTTACGCATTTGAGAATAATCAATTTATTCCGCAGTCCCTCGACCTGATCAACGATCAAAATTTCATCTCAGATTATCAAAATCTATATAAATACTATCGGGACTCTATATTCTCCAAATTTCGTAGGACGGAGAACTATTTGTATATGATCTTTCAGACCAGCAAAAATCCCGCTGATCTGAAAGCATTCAAATGGCTGATCAAAGATGGTCAGCTCCAATATCAGGATGACCGCAGCATCCACGAAGTCAAATTGCCCAATCAATTTGAATTTGACTGGACGAAAACCACGCTTGAAGACCGTCGGCTCGGCAAGCATCCCCATATATCCATTATGGATAAGATCTTTATCGAAGCAATCAATGGCGACATCACCTTCAAGATCGAAAACAACACAGACAGCGGCAAAGGGATCTATTCCGAAAAAGTGGTCAATGCAGACCAACAACTGGATGATGCAGATTATTACTACGCTGATCTTGGCAATCTTATCGCAGTTCGCATAAAGCCATATCAGGAAGATTTCAGAGCCTTTGTCTATAACCAACGGACTAAGGAGGTGGTCAACCTCAAATCGCTGAATGAATCCGCCATATTACTACCGGACAATCAAGGCATTATTTTTTCCAATGGATATTACTTACAAAATGGTACACACAAGGTTTTTGATGCACAGTTTGAACATGTATCGTTCCTGCGTAGGATAGCCTCCCCAAATGGTGAAGATTTTTTATATATATTCTGCCAGGAGGAAACCAATACCTATATCCTACTGTCCTATAACATCATCCAGCAGCATGTTGAGACCCCGATTATCTGCAACGGATTTACCCTGTTCAAAGATGGTAGCTTAATTTATTTCCGCACCGAAGCGGAAGCCACCAGACATCATCAGGTGCAGATCTGGGAAACACCCTATATGGCCATGCTTAAAGAAAATGAGCAGAAGAAAGATGATCCCCTTTATAAAGTAGGTAATAAACAGATCGTTCAGGCCATGGCCGAGGCCCAGGAAGTCATCCAACTGATCAACAAAGAGGACAGTTACGAAGGTTTATATGAAGATATCCTCAAAAAATCCACGGTTTTATTGGATTCCTATTTCTGGATCAAAGATGACGCTTTATCAAATCTGGGCCAGCCATTAACACAGATCAAGGAAGTCGCCAATACCGCTATAGATGAATTCGTAAAAGTACAGGCGCAACGCAAACATGCCGCAGAATTAAATATAGCAGCAGAAAAGAAAATGGAAGAACTCACCTTCTCCATCAATAGTACCGTTGTGGACAAACTCGATCAGCTCGTCCATCAATTGGCCGACTCCCGTCGTCTTCAGGGTGAGATCATCGACCTTAAAAATGTAAAATATATTGATACGGTCAGGATAGACCGTCTGTTGGAAAAATTGCAGCGCATCACCTCCGAACTGGCCGAAAAAACCATTGCTTTTCTGCTACGTGATGAAGCGCTGCTTCCATATGAACAGAAAGTAGAGCAGCAAAAGAAGAATGTAGAGGCCATAGTGAAGGTCTACGATGCCAAAGCAATTGAGGAAGCCAATTCGGCCATTTCAAGCGAACTGGAACTATTGATTGATATCCTCAATAGTCTAAAAATTGACGACTCCACGCAGACTACCAAAATCATTGAGAAGATTTCGGTTATCTTTTCCTCCTTAAATGAGGTTCGTGCACAGCTTACGCGAAAACTCAATTCATTGAAAAGTACGGAAGCGATAGCGGAGTTCTCAGCACAGCTGACGTTGTTGGAACAATCGGTTACCAACTACCTCGAACTGTCAACGACAACCGAAAAGGTAGACGAATATTACACAAAAGTCATCGTTCAGCTGGAGGAACTCGAAAGCAAGTTTTCTGAATTTGAAGATTTTGCCCTCAAAATCGCGGACAAACGTGATGAGGTTATCAAGGCTTTTAATTCTCGTAGAGAACAAATCGTTGAACAGATCAACAAGCGTACCTCCTCGCTCGAACAGATTGGTCTGCGTGTATTAAAGAACATTGAAAACAAATCCAAGACATTTTTAACGCGGGAAGAAATCCTCAGCTTTTTTGCCTCGGACCTGATGATCGACAAGATCAGACAGTTGGTACAGGAGCTAAAAACACTGCAGGATGTCTCAAAAGCAGAAAATCTCGAAAACCTATTAAAGAAATCACAGGAAGACGCTTTACGGGTTTTACGGGATAAGAATGACCTCTTTGTGGACGGTGAAAATATCATCGCGCTGGGCAAGCATAAGTTTGCGGTCAATAGTCAATCCCTCAGCCTTACCTTACTGCGCAGAAATGACGAACTGTATTTCCACCTGACTGGGACAAGTTTCTATCATAAGGTGCAGGCCGAGGAAATCAACAGTTTTCAGGATATCTGGGATCAGGAACTTGTCTCTGAAAATAAGGAAGTTTATCGTGCAGAATACCTTGCATACAAAGCTTTCGTTGCTTCAAAAGGACAACAAGATTTTGATGCCGCATTATTTATCACACAAACTGTGGAGCAAAGTTATTCGGAAGGTTATGTCAAAGGAGTGCACAATGTGGATGCATTGATGATCTATGATACGGTCAAACAGTTGGATACCAAATTGGACCTACTTCGCTATAATCCACTATTGCGTACGATGGCTCAGCTATTTTGGCAATCCCTTTCGGATAATCAACGGACAAAGCAGCTGGCACTGATACACTCGACATACACGATATTAAAAACATTTCCAAATTCGAATCGTTACCAATCTGTCATTGATGAATTGACCAAGCTATTCAATGCATGGGAGACACATTTGGATCGCTCCACCATTCACGGCCCTGAACTGGCGACTTACCTTTTTCAGACGTTTACGAGCTACAATACCTTTGTCGTCAGTGAACAGTCTGACGAACTGAAAAAGGCTTTTATTCGATTGCTTGAATCCAAGAAAAGTTACAAGCTATTTCAAGCAGATATTCAGAATGAACAATTTAGCTTGGTAGATCGCTTTTACCTGACCTTAAACTGGCTCAACTCCTTCGTTGATGAGCATCCTGAATATCATACGCTACGCAAATATATTGAGGAAGCAGCGATCTTGTTGCTTTATCCAACCCATGCGTATCACCTGATCATCGCAAAGGACCAAGCACATATCAGCGGATTAAAAGGCAATCATGCAATCCTGAACAATGGAGAGGAGCATATCCAATATCACGAATTTTTGGCACGTCTAGCGCAATTCAGTGAGTATAACGTTCCTCGTTTTGTGGCTTTCTCCACATTGAAAGAGCAGCTTGCGAAGTCCTATGCCAAAGAACTAAAGATCGGTGAGTTTGAACCCAAAGTACTGACTTCCTTTGTACGTAATAAACTGATCAACGAAGTTTACTTTCCATTGATCGGAAATAACCTCGCCAAACAGCTGGGAGCCGCAGGTGACAACAAGCGTACGGCCCGTATGGGTATGCTGCTATTGATATCGCCTCCGGGTTATGGTAAGACCACCTTGATGGAATACCTTGCCAAAACGATGGGTTTACATTTTGTAAAAATCAACGGCCCCACCATTGGTCATTCGATTACATCCATTGATCCGATTGAAGCGAAAACATCCGGAGAACGGGAAGAGCTCAAAAAGATCAATCTTGCATTTGAGATGGCTGACAATGTTATGCTGTATTTGGACGATATTCAGCACCTAAATCCCGAGTTTTTACAGAAATTTATCTCTCTGGCCGATGGTCAACGTAAGATTGATGGTATTTTTGAGGGTGAGAGCAAGACCTACGACCTCCGTGGCAAGCGCTTCTGCATTGTGATGGCCGGAAATCCGTATACCGAGAGTGGCTCTAAGTTTCAGATTCCCGACATGCTTGCCAATCGGGCCGACGTATACAATCTTGGTGATGTAATCGGTGATACCGAAGCATTATTCAACCTCAGCTTGATTGAAAATGCGGCTATTGAAAACAGTTACCTCGAGAAGATTGCAAGCAAGTCATTTAACGACTTCTATGCACTGGTTAACTATGCACAGTCTGTTATGGATCAATTGCCAAATTTAGAGGGAAACTATCTGAAACAGGATATTGACGACTTTATCGCTGTGCTACGGCATGTGCTAAAAATCAGAAATGTCGTGATCAAAGTGAATCAGAATTATATTCAGAGTGCAGCGATGCAGGATAATTACCGTACCGAACCGCCATTTAAAATGCAGGGATCGTATCGGAATATGAACAAACTTGTTGCTCAGGTAGTTCCTATGATGAATGAGCAAGAAATTGATCAGGTTCTTCTCGCACACTATGAGAGCGAATCGCAGACACTAACTGCGGACACGGAAAGTAACCTTTTGAAACTAAAAGAGCTTGCCGGACTACTGAACACTGTCGAGCAGGAACGTTGGGAAGCCATCAAAGAAATCTTTCGCAAAAACAATAAACATGGAGGACTAGCAAAAGATGATAAAGTCTTCGGTCAGCTACTAGACTTCAATGAAAATCTGGAAGGTATTATTCAGGCAATTCGGGAGTATAAGAATTAAGATTTTCTACTGCTATGCCAACTGACTTTTCTAGTCCGTTCACCTGGCATAGCAGTGTTTTTGATACGATTACTATCAACTTTTTTAAGCTTTAGCGAATTTAGGCTGATTAATGATTGTCTTTCCCTTAATTATCTACTTCACAGTTTCATCACGACCAAATAATACGACCATCTTCTGCTCGAAGGCGATCTTAGCAATTTCAAGTAAACTTTCAAGTTCAACGATATCGGGAATGTGACGTTTCATACGCAATAAATCTTCCTCAAGTCAAACGGATCGGATCTGCATTTCCGAGCAGTGGAAGCGATTATCCCGCTTTCACAGCACCAGAAGAAACAGTAAATATCCCGTAATCATCAATAAGCATCCGCTCCTTAACTACCCCGTTATAAGCCATAATCCGATCCAGTTCTTTCTGCGAACGTCGGCGCATGACCCAGTCTTTCTTCTGATGACTGTTCAGCACATAAGCGATCATTTTCAATTGTGGATGCCATGGTTGTCCGGTATACACCAGATGACTGTTTTCCTCACAAATGGAAGTCGCACCATATACCGCCCTGCTCGCCATTTCATTGTTGCCAAATAATTCGAAAATACCAGATATCACCACAATATTAGGTACAAAATCCAGTTTTTCGTAAGTCTCGGGATCAAAACAGTCGTAGTTGCTGAAACGTATTCCTTCTAGCCCATTCTTCTTGATGATTTTCTCCCCCACTGCAATATTTGACAACATAAACTCGTTGATCAGGATCTCCACTTCTGGATATTTTTCTTTGATGTCAAACAAATAATTTCCGGTACCGCCAGCAATATCCAGAATCTTCACGGGTCGGCCTGTAGACTTGATCTGCTCAATCTTCTCTTCTAATAGACTTAACAGATGCTGTTTGCGTATACGGATTCCTTTCCAACCGATCGCTTCCAAGTACCCTTTATCGATAATTTTACCTAATCCCAACCGGCCCTTTGGCTCATTGCGATAGACGTAATCCAATGAAATTCCTGAATCAAAACCAAACCGAAGCCCTAAGTTCATCCCATGACTCAATGATCCGATCTTGCCTAAAGTCCATTTCTGAAAAGCATAGTTTAGCTTCTCAGCCGCAGGCATCACCTTATGGTACAATTTCTCATATTCCTTTACCGAAAACTCGTCAGGCTCCAGCCCCTGTTCAGGCTTTTGCCTTGCGTAGGCTTTCGTAATAAAATCTTTTAAATAGGTATAGACTTTCTGTCTGTTGGATTCAAACAGGATACCATGATAAAAATTGCGCAGGGTAATAAATGTCTTTAGCTTGGAAGCGATAGACACAAAGAATTGCTTTTGCACTGAGTTTTTGACCACATAGTCCTTTTCAGCAGATAGCACAATCACAGGAATATCGATTGCGGCTGCATCGTCTACGATACGCTCACCGGCTTTCAACAGGTCAACCAATAAAGCGCCGTTAATGGATTTTGAGATTAAGGGATCAGCATCATAAGCCTGTTGTTGCTCAATGTCATGGGTCAGTACCTTCGCCTTGACATAGCTTTGGATAACGAGATCCTTTTTCAGCTTGGTTCCAAGCGCAATCATCTGGTTGGCCAGCGGTACATACAGTTTAATCTCAAAAGCAGGAGCCAATAAAGCCATACCTGCGATTGGAGGGGCAAAATCATGTACCCAAGCACTTACAATAACCCCGGCAATGCTGTTGGCGATGACAAAGACGTCGTCGGTGTCAACTGCATATTCGGTACGCATATAGGAGACAAAACAATCCAGATCGCGCACATTATCCATGAATACCGGTGATACGGGCACTTTGGTATGGCCATGTCCCCGCAAATCAAATGCAAAGATGGAATAATCGGCAAACTGCGGATCGGTAGCCATCTCCTGCAGGCGTTCTGAATGTTCATGCCCGCGGTGCAATACAACCAAAGCTTTTTGCCCCTCTTGATAATTCCACACACGATATAGCAGTTCACCCTGATCGAAACTCTTAAAATAACCTGATTTCATCTTTTTATAATTTATCCCATCTATACAATGGCGTATGTAAGTATGTAATTTCCGTATCTATTCAGCTGTTGCTACTAAAAACAAAGATCAAGCCACCATTTTTTTGATCAGGATCGAACAGCGACGATAATTTTCATCAACTGTATCGCGTGACCTCGCAGCACCATATGCCTATTGATCGACTTTACGTGATCTATAGCATTATTTAAATCTAAAGATAAAAACTCGCGCGTCATCAGAATAGCGAAAATCATACTTCTACTGTACCCCATGGTACAATGAATGATCATATTTTCATGTTCATCCAAGTTCCGGTAAGCAGATAGCATAGCGTCTATGATCTCATGGGCATAATCCACGTCGACCTCCGCAATATCCAATAAAGGAAGAGAATAATATTTTCGCATGGCACCTGAGAGTTTTACCTCCTCCAGTTCCGCTGCGAGGTCAAAAACAACCAGATCGCGACCTAGCCCCAACGCTACAAGCTCCGAATCACTCAATCTTGGCCCCACGTAACAGCGCGGAAGTAACTCGATCAGCGGCGGATTGTTTCTCTTTCTAAAAAAACGCCACATTAGCCAGTAAGCAAATTCGTAAGGAGCATAAAATACTCTCTTTATCAGCGGTATTCGCCCCAGATGATCCTTTAAAAACCTTTTATTATTGCGCTGGTAACTGTAACCTACGGCAAAGCAGACGAAGGCTATCCAAGCAACAACAATCAAGGGAAACACATATCCCTCGCAGAGGAGTGCCAGTAACGTGAATATCCACCCGATGAGGTAATAACTATTCGCTATAGCCAACCTTTGTGCCGATTGTTCGATGGCATTCGGGAAAAGGATAAAACTGAACTGAACCAGTATACAAGCTGTCAATAGGTCGATCACGTGGTGCTGATATACCGTCATTGTTCCTAAGCCCATCATCAGTATCCAGATGCCCAAGATTATTTTCTTCCATCCGTTGAACCTCCAGCGCAGCACCGACCAAAAAAGACAGGCATAGGCGACATGAAGGGAGGGCGCCTGATTGAAAGGCGAATCATATTCCGTTAAGAAAGAAAAGAAAATGGTGAACAAAGGATTTTCAACCTGCGGTCGGTCAAAAGAAAACCGCAGCGGAACAAGAAGAAAACATAGGGCCGCAATCAGGGTGATAAACGTAAATCGCTTTGCATAGCACAGAAGTTCCTTCTTTTGCCCACAGTAAAAAGGCACTAGACAAAAAAACAGTCCACTGCTCATATAAGGCAAGATCATCCATGGAATGAACGGAATATGTTGTTCAAAGTCGAATATAAAGGAAGGTACCGCAGCTAAATTGGATGCGTAGGCAGCTGTAAAGGGATAGGTAAGTTGAAAAAGTAGCAGGCAATAGATGGCAACGAGGAGCTGCCTTCCTATTTTATTTAATCGTTTTTCATCCATTTGGCTTTCCTAAACATGATTTTACTTAATAATACATGGGGGATAAGGCCTAAAAATCCCATCAGCCATTTCATACGCTTAGGAAAAATAACGATTTCTTTCTTTTGCTGTATCGCTTTTAAGATGCGCTGCGTGGCATCATCTACACTGATCAAAAAGGGCTTTTTGGAGAGATCCTGCTGATTAAGCTGACGGAGTTTGCATGTATCCACATACCCGGGTGCGATGACTGTCACTGCAATCCCAAACGGAAGCAACGCCCTCCGATAAGCATCAGCCAATTGGATTGCTGCTCGCTTTGTTTTACTGTACAAACTTGAATTCGGAAAGTCTAAAGTTCCCGAGACAGATGCTATTGTTGCAATTTGTCCCTTTGATTGTCTACACATGACTTCGCGGGCGACTTCAAAACAATTCAGGGTACCCAACATATTGACTCGGAGCATAGCACTTGCCTCCTCATAGCTGATGCGCTGTGCTACATCATCAGCATAGCTTCCCGTACAATTGATAAAAAGATCCAATGTTTCATGGTGACAGAAAGAATCAACGGCAGCAGCCAAAGCATCCCGATCACATACATCCACTTTAAACTTGACCAGCGCATCATATGCTGGCTGATTAGTCAGCCTTGAAAGGTCCCGGCCACATACGGCAACTTCCGCCACTTGCTGGAGGTAGCTTTTTGCCAATGCTAGACCTATTCCACTTGTTCCTCCCGCGATAAATACCTTCATATTAAAAGAATGATCAAATCATATACAATTTCCATCTCTTCCGAACCTCTCCCGAATTCCACGTATTCCAATCCATCGTGTCTCAGCCCAGCTGCAGTTTCATCGTCTTGCTATATCCATAATTCCACTGAGCTTCCATAGCAGCCGCAAATTCATCCAGACTGGTCGGCAGTGACAATGTTATTTCAAATCTACGCCAATCTATACCTTTTCTGCAATAGTTTCCTACCAGTTGTTGCGCAGCATCCCTTGTATCAATCCATCGGATATCCCGAAATTGCTGATTAATATCTCGTAGGCGTTGATTCCCACTGAAGCCCAATACAGCTCTGACCAATCCTTCTTCCTGCAATTTATATAACTGCTTCCGTTCACCGATCACTTCCGTCGCCAAAGACTGCGCCAGCTCCACAGGCACCAGATCAATGGCTCCGCCGGCATAATATTCCCCATTCCGCTCTATTGGCTTAATATAAAACATATCGGACATCGAAATACGAACAGCCTCTAACAATGTTACCGATGAATTGATCACTGTCGTTGGAGCAACAGCACTTTGTGCATAATTTTCACCTTGAAGTTGAATACGATCCAGATTTACGTTCGACAGGGCAGTTGCATTCCCCATCAGGACTTTCTGATAGAGCTTACGTTCGCCACGTCTCTCCCCAACTTCCGAACGGTCAAAAAGCATTCTCGAACCAATAATAATTGAGGGTATTTCCTGTGAAAACGGGCGGTTCAAAGTCGGTAATAAAGGGGAAAGATCATGTTCCATTTTGACCAGATAACGATCAAAGACATCTTCCAAATAAGGAGCAGATCGTTTATCCCATTGCTTTTTTAACACATATAAACCAAGTTTGCCCAGATGACGCTGCTCTGTAAGCCGATGTCCACAGAAGAAGCGGTAAAACTCTTCGGACTGGAGATAGGATTTCCGGTCTGCATCCCTTGCAAAAGCCTGAATAATCGCAGCGGCCAATGATCCACCGCAGGTAGCTATCAGTAAGTCCGGCTTTAATCCTAGTTCGTCCAACGCCGCATACATTCCCAGGTACAAGCCAAAACGAGTACCACCACCTGAAAATAAAACTGTCCGTTGATACTTCATTTTACGATATATTAGATGTATGTGTATCCTTTTACAAAGTCAAGACCTATAATTCCAATTTTTTATTCACCATTACAAATTCATCATTTCTATCAAACAAATCAAACCATAGAAAACAGGCGCATTAAAAAGCAGGCTATCTATCCTATCCAACAATCCACCATGTCCGGGGATTAATGTTCCCGTATCCTTGACTCCCGTCCTACGTTTCAAAAAGGAAAAAAGTACATCACCAAAAAATCCTAAAACACCCAAGAGTAGACCCAACAAAGAAAAGCCAATAAAATCTCCAAATGGTAATAACAAATAGCCCAAGATATTACTCAAAATTATCGTCAGTCCGATACCACCGAGACATCCGGCAACCGTTTTATTTGGGCTGATGCGCGGAACGATCTTTCGTTTACCAAAGAATTTGCCCATGAGGTATTGGAATACATCATTCAGTTCCGTTAAAACGATGATAAAGGCCACCAGCCGCAATCCCATCCACTCATTCTGATGAATTTCTACTGCCCGAATAAAAGCCAGGTGGCTGAATGCAAGTAAGCAAGCAGCCGCTCCAATTGTCATTCCGATAGCAGCACCCATCGCTGTTTTCTGTCCCAACCGGAAAAACAGCCCGATCCCGATGCACAATAGTGTCGCCCACAATAGGTAGCCACTGTATGAACAGTACAATAACAGGATCAGCTGCAATAGGCCTGTTACAACCGCAAAGACCAATACAAGATTAAAATGTGGCACAAACATCTTCATAAATTCGCGCATGCCCTGAAATGTCAGCCAGGAAACAAACAGCAAAGATGTTGTTTGGGAAACGAAAGCTATCGCCAATACAAGCACGATATAGCCCCAGCTTCTTACGCGGGCAGGTACATCAGCAAACTTGTCCTTCGGATTGGATAACTCACTCATGGACTACCAATGCCTTTCTCAATCGCGTTATCGAACTCAAGACCAATAACAAACACAGCACAGCAAAAATATAGACCGAAATAGTCGTTATTGAGATCTGCAACAAGTTCAAAATACCATATAACCCCAACAGCAGTGCGCGGTCACTTTTCCCCATGGGCCCATCATAACGACGGTCATTGGCGACCACTTTTCCAATTAGACCACAGAATTCATTGATCACGCTCAGTATAATAAAGCATACAACCAAGTATAAACTCTCGGGATGAAATTTCAGCAAGGGGAAAAAGATCAGGACATCGGAGAAAATATCGCCCACCTCGTTCAGAACTTCACCTGTTTTACTTGTCTGATTGAAAAGACGGGCCATCATACCGTCCAATGCATTCAACGCCATCCGTAACAATAATCCGACTGGCAATGCCAAAAAGAAAATTGGGAAACGATCGGCATACCAAAACAGCAGCGCTATAAGTATAGACAGTGCGATCGACCCGATTGTAATTTGATTTGCGGTCACCTTTTTTCGATGCAAATAGTTCAAAATCGGCATCAACAACTGCTGAAATTTTGGTTTTAATTTATAAACAGAAATCATAGTGTACGAGCTATAGCTCTCTTTTTTATTTTTTTTAAAAAAAATTTGCATAGTGTAATAAATACACTATATTTGTGTCATCATAATTTAGGTTTATAATTGGTTATTTAAGGTTTTCATTCTCCCCGTTTGAAAACCTTTTTTTTGTCCTTAAATTATGGACTACCATCGTCCGCCTGCTCCACCTCCGCCAGAAGATCCACCTCCAAAACTACCGCCACCACTGCTACTACTAGATCCGCCGCCAGAACTGCTCGATGTAGACCTCACCTTGACAGGAATTGAATGCTCCCCATGGGATACACGATGTCCACAATTCTTACATAGGTCAAAACGTTCTTCTAGCCCTTGTGAACTATATGTTGCGGCGCGGATCGTTTTGGTAAGCCCCGTTTCGAAGGTTCTATAATGGCATGCAGGACAATCGACAAAGGCAGCATTTTCATCCCAAGGAACCAGCTTGATTTCATTGCTTGTCTGGTTGATCCAAATCTCGTAAGATCGACTGCCAATTTTCTCTTCCAAAAGCTGGCCAGGATCCAGATATGCGCTTTCTCTGGTAGATGCATCATCCTTATTCATCCGTAACCAACGTCCTGAATTATCAGGCGGGGCCAGCCGCAGTTCATTTTTCCGAATCCGTTTATTTAATCCAATAAGATCAAATAAGGCCAATGGACTAAGCAATAATGGTACAAGCCCCCAAACACGAAATTTACGTAATGCCCACTGAATATTCTCCTCATCGCGATAGGAGTTAACAATCTGTGTGCGACTAGCATTATATTTCATCGCCAAAGTAATGCTGCCAAATACAAATATAAAATAGGGTAAATTTTTCCACTGATAAACCACCTCAAAATTTTTTAAGGCAAAGGCACAGATAAACACACTGATAAACATGAGTATTCCCATACAGCCACATCCGCTTACCAAAGGTGGAAAATATTTACTTTTTTTGGTCAGCTGCCCCTTTATCGCTCTGGTCACCTCACCCAGCCAGATATAACATATTGCAAACAAGCCCAAGACCAGAAAAGAGTTGCGCAGGATAGGACTTCTAAAGCTCCAAACAGGTATCGCTTCTGGCATTAAGCGCTCCAATTCAGCCCTGCTGTCTGCGGCCGTCAGTATTGTTTTTATAAAACCCGAAGCTTCTAAAACACCGCGGTCATAATCTTCATTTCGAAAGTTGGGTACGAGATACTTTTCTCCTATACGTTTAAGATAAGCATCTGGCAAGATGCTCTCCATACCATATCCAGTAATAAAGCGGTATTCATGCCGCTCTTTTGCAATAAATAACAAAAGCCCATTGTTACTTTCCTTCTTACCGATACCCCAGGTATTGAATAATTTTAACGCAAATTCGAAATCACTGTCGCCAACATAATCATTCACAACAACGATGGCAAATTCACTTTTTGTGGTAGCCTCGATCTCCTTAGACAAACCATCTAACTCAGACACCGCCCCCGAAGATAGAATCCCATCGGGATTGGACACAAAATAATCCTGCCCCTTTATTTTTGGATTGGGCAAATTGTCTACCGTATAAGCAGTAGATTGTGCAAAGGATGTTAGTCCCGTTAGGAAAGTTCCCAACAACACCAAAAAAAAGACGGAAAATCGATGTAACTTCAGCATAATTTTAGCACAGCAAAATTCGGTTCATTTTTACGATTTTAAGAAAAAAAGTCAATGGCCAAGCCAATGTAAAACCAAGACACCGATCAATCCAACAACAGACACGAGCGTTTCCATCACAGTCCATGAGCGAAACGTATCCTTCATGCTCACGCCAAAATAAGATTTAAACATCCAAAACCCCGGATCATTGACGTGGGAGAACATGAGACTACCCGCTCCCGTCGCTAGCACCATTAATTCAGGAGTAACATTTCCTGCCTGTACAATGGGAAGCATAATACCCGCAGCCGTTAGCCCAGCAACACTTGCTGAACCGATAACCAGACGAATGACACCGGCTATTAACCATGCAAGCACAAGAGGCGACAAGATAAGGTCGGCAGTTATGTCAGCGATGTAATTCGCTACACCACTATCTACCAAAATTTGCTTGAAGGCGCCTGATGCTGCAATAATAAAAAGGATCATCATGATCCCGCGGATTGCTTCTTCCACACTTGCTGACTGCTCCCGCAAACTTTTACCTTGACGAATACCCATCGTATACATCGCCACTAAAGCTGCAATCATTAAAGCAACAACCGGGTCGCCCACGAAACGTAGCGCCGCCAGCCAAGAGGAGTCTTTTGGGAATAGTAGATGTGCAAATGAACCTAAAGCAATTAAAACTATTGGAAAAAGACCCGTGAATATACTAATTGCAAATCCGGGAAGCTCTTTTCGATCTGCCTCATTGTCTTCAGGAAAAAACTCGGTCGGTGGGTTGGTCGGAATATGCTTAAGCATCCTGCCAAAGAGTGGCCCACCGATAATGATGGCAGGAATTGCTACAACAATGCCATAAGCCATTGTTAAACCTATATCCGCATTGTAAGTAACCGCTATGGCTGTAGCTCCCGGATGTGGTGGCAAATAACCGTGCGTCACGGAAAGCGCTGCGAGCAGCGGAATAGCCACATAAAGTAAGGGCATTTTATTGGAAGCACATACCATGAAAACAAACGGAACCAAGACAATAAAACCGACATTGTAAAATAAGGGAATTCCTACTAAAAAGCCCGTGAGAACCATTGCCCACGGTAAGTTCTTTCGCCCAAATACAGCCGTTAGTACCGTTGTAATCTTTTCTGCAGCACCACCCTCCGCCATCAACTTCCCGAGTAAAGACCCGAAAGCCAACAAAAGTGCCAACTGGCCCATGGTACTGCTCACTCCGGTTTCAACAGATTTAAGGATATCGACGGCACTCATATTCATAGCAAAACCGACCGCAACAGAAGTTATCAGTAATGAAAAGATTGTGTTTAACCTAACGACAGTAACTAAGAGAAGTAATAAAGCTACTCCCAAAATAACGATGATTAGCGGCATAATAATTTATATCTAGTTAAAACTCGCCTTCCAATACATGGTACAGGCGTTCAAATTTCTGGAAGTTTTTCATATATACAGCGTGATTCTCCTCACGCGGTTTATAATAGTGCTCGGTATCTTGCTCTGCTTCCGCTTGATTCTTTTTTATAGTAGGATGATCACCCCCCAGTATACCCAAGGCTTCCAAGCCGATCAATGCTGCGCCCCATGCAGAGCTTTCTACCGTATTTTTGGTGTATACAGGTTTATTGAAAATGTCTGCAAGCATCTGTACCAACAGTGATGAACGCGCTAATCCGCCGCTTGCGAAGATCGTATGAATTGGACCGGTGTTGTCCTCTAATGCAACTCCTACACTGTAAATTGCAAATAACATCCCTTCCATCATGGCACGGGCAAAGTGCGCTCTGCCATGATGCAACTGTATTCCAAAATAAACGCCCTTTGCATTGGAATTCCAATGTGGGGCGCGTTCACCAGTGAGATAGGGTAAAAATATCAAACCCTCTGCCCCGGGAACGACGGAGTTGATTAAAGCATCTAACGACGCGGAAGGATCTCCATCTGCTTCCATTTGAATAAATTCGCGTAAAAAGTTGTCTCGAAACCAATTGCGCAATACTCCGCCATTGTTGACCGCGCCACCGATTATATATTCATTTGGTCTCAGTAGGTATGTAAATAGCCTTTGCTTTTTTTCTCGATTTGCCTGCGAACTCGCTACGCGAATAGCTCCACTCGTACCAATAGTTACCGAAGCCACTCCAGGACGTATAGCTCCTACACCGAGATTAGCCAGACAACCATCACTACCACCTATCACAAAAGGGGTATCTTCAGGGATGTGCATCAAGGCCGCAATTTCTCGGTTAGGCACATTTAAAATATAATCGACCGGAACTGGAGATGCTAATTGCTCTTCCGATATACCGGCCAACCTTAACGCCTGATCAGACCATATTAGTTCATGTATGTCGAAAAGCCCTGTTGCAGATGCAATGGAATGATCGACCACATAGACGCCAAAGAGCCTGTAAAAAAGAAATTCTTTAATACCAATAAACTTATACGACTGAGCAAATAATTTTTGATCGTTGGACTTCATCCACATTAATTTGCAAAGCAACGACATGGGATGTATTGGTGTACCCGTTTGTTGATAAAGCAGCCTACCAGTCTCACTTGCCTCCAAGGTTACCGCAATATCCTCGCTTCTGCGATCTGCCCATATTATGCAATTGCTAAGTGGCTTTCCAGCTGAGTCAACAGCAATCAGCCCGTGCATAGCACTGCTCACCGCAATGCATACGGGTTTCGGTATCTCAGCAATAGATTGTTTTAGGCCAATCATGACATCTCTAATAGAATCAATACATGCGCCATAAACAATCTCTGGATCTTGCTCATACCAGCCTTCCGACGGATTTAAGATGGGATAAGGTATACTATGCTGCGACAAGATGTTACCCGCATAGTCAAATGCAACAGCTTTCGCAGATGATGTACCAATGTCTAATCCAATAATCATAAATAAAATTGATGTTTAGGAGAGTTCAATATACGGATTATCCGGTGGTTTACAACAAAAGACTTAAAACCAGCAGGGTAATTTAAAGAGAGAATAGTACCTCTTAACGATCTGATGATAATTGTCTTTCATAGTATCAACAAAAATGGTAAATTTCAACTTACAAAAACGATATTAAACGATGAGTATAAATAAAAAGAATAACTACGATTTTGGAATAGTTGGACTGGGCGTAATGGGACGTAATTTATTGCTGAACATGGCCGACAACGGTTTCGCGGTAGCAGGGTTAGATCTCGATTCACAAAAAGCGAAGTCATTGGAAGCTGAAGCAAGTGAAGGACATCGCATCAAAGTGACGACTCAAGTCGAAGAGTTTATAGGAGCTTTGCAACAACCCAGAGCAATTATGCTGTTGGTGCCGGCCGGAAAGCCGGTTGATATGGCGATTGCCAGTCTTGTTCCGCTTTTGGATAAAGGAGATATCATCATTGACGGCGGAAACACGTACTTCGCAGATACGGACAGAAGATTTAATGAACTTTCCGTTATGGGTATACATTTCTTCGGAATGGGCATCTCGGGAGGAGAAAGTGGCGCTCGTCGTGGTCCAAGCTTGATGCCCGGTGGCGACAGAAAAGCCTACGAAAGACTAAGGCCAATATTCGAGGCGGTTTCGGCCAAGGTAGCCGACGAACCCTGTGTGGAATTTTTAGGCAACGGGTCGGCCGGAAATTATGTAAAGATGGTACATAACGGTATCGAATATGGTATCATGCAGTTAATAGCAGAGACCTATGACCTGATGAAAAGATTATATGGTTTTGACACCCAAACCATACAGCAGACTTTCGAAGAATGGAATAAGGGCGATTTAAACTCGTTCTTGCTTGAAATTACCGCTCAGATTCTGAAGAAAAAAGAGGGTGACCAGTATTTGGTAGACCTGATTTCAGATTGGGCAAGATCGAAGGGAACAGGTAAATGGACTTCGCAAAATGCAATGGATTTACAGGTGCCAGTGCCGGTGATCGATGCGGCGGTCAATATGCGCGATATGTCCAAATACAAACCCGAACGTGTGGAGGCGGCAAAACTATTTAAATGGGATGGACAGCCTGTTGATCTGCCCGCCCAAACGCTTATTGCCCGCTTAAAAGATGCAGTGTATTTTGTGATCATCACGACCTATGCGCAAGGTTTGGCGCAGCTTACTGTTGCATCGGAAAGCTATAGTTATGAGCTAGATTTACAGGTGGTAACCAAAATTTGGCGCGGCGGCTGTATCATTCGTGCGTCTTTGCTAGAAGATTTTAGAAAAGCCTATGCGACTAATCCAGGCTTGCGCAATATCCTACTCGATAGCACCATTGCCCAGAAGCTACTGAGCACGCAGGCCAGCGTTCGTGAGGTATTGAAAGATGCTATCACAAACGGGATACCCGTATCCGGATACGTAAACGCACTCGCTTATTTTGATGCCTACCGATCGGAGAAATTACCTACAAATCTGATACAAGCACAACGAGACTATTTTGGTGCACATACCTATGAACGTATTGATCAGGAAGGTATCTTTCACACACTTTGGGATTAAAGGAAAATGCTTAAAGATTCCATTGGATCTTCAGTTGAAACGCAAAAAAGCGGCTCTTTTTATAAAAGCCGCTTTTTAAAACTGTACTCCCTATCGGTTTTATATGCCGTTTATCTAGAGGCTAACGTTCGATATCTTTTAAGCTGCTCATTTTCTTGTATTCCAAGAAACCTTTGATATCCTCGAAATGCTCACGCACACGCTTGTTTCCAAATTCAAAAACTTTCTCGGCTAAGCCATCCAAAAAGTCACGGTCGTGCGAAACAAGGATCAAAGTACCATCAAAATCTTTTAAAGCATCTTTGATAATGTCCTTGGTCTTCATATCTAAATGGTTGGTCGGCTCATCGAGAATCAAGACATTGACCGGTTCCAACAATAATTTTATCATCGCCAGACGCGTTCTCTCCCCTCCAGATAATACTTTCACCTTTTTAGTTGTATCATCGCCGCTAAACATGAAGGCTCCTAAAAGATCTTTCATTTTAACACGCACTTCACCCACAGCAATTTGATCAATGGTATCAAAAACAGTCATTTCACCATCAAGTAAGGCTGCCTGATTCTGTGCGAAATAGCCAATTTTTGCATTGTGCCCAACTTTTAACGTACCTTCGAAATCGATTTCCCCCATAATTGCTTTGATCATGGTCGATTTACCTTCACCGTTCTTTCCGACAAAAGCGACCTTTTCACCACGTTCGATGACCATATTTGCTTTTTGAAAGACGACATGATCGCCATAAGCTTTCGTCAGATCTTCCACAATAACCGGATATTGGCCTGAGCGTGGAGATGGCGGAAATTTAAGACGCAACGCCGAGGTATCCACCTCATCGATCTCAATAATCTCCAATTTTTCCAGCATTTTCACCCGCGACTGTACTTGCAAAGTCTTTGAATACGTACCCCTAAAACGGTCTATAAACTCCTGGTTGTCTGCAATAAAACGTTGCTGTTCTTCATACGCTTTTAGCTGATGCTGACGACGCTCCTGACGTAATTCCAGATAATGACTGTACTTGGCACGATAGTCATAAATTCGTCCCATCGTCACCTCAATGGTTCGATTCGTAATATTATCAACAAATGCTCTATCGTGCGAGATCACAATAACGGCTTTCGCCGAATTTAACAAGAAATCCTCAAGCCATTGAATACTCTCAATATCCATGTGATTCGTAGGCTCATCCAATAAGATCAAATCTGGCTTTTTTAGTAATATTTTAGCCAACTCGATGCGCATACGCCAGCCACCAGAAAATTCAGATGTTTGTCTAGTAAAATCCGTGCGCTCAAAACCAAGACCCTTCAATACCTTCTCGACCTCCGCGTCATAGTTGACTTCCTCAATCGAATAGAACTTTTCACTTAATTCGGAAACACGTTCGATCAATTGCATATAATCATCAGATTCATAATCCGTACGAATATTCAACTGCTCATTCAGGTTTTCCAACTCATCACGCATACCATAGACTTCTTCGAACGCCTTTGATGTTTCCTCAAAAACAGTCACGTTATCCTCTGTTAGCAAATGTTGTGGTAAATAGGCTATAATGGCATCTTTCGGACCAGCAACATTACCTGTCGTAGGTTTACCCACTCCAGCAATAATTTTCAACAAGGTGGACTTACCAGCACCATTTTTGCCCATCAATGCGATCTTGTCATTCTCATTGATGGAGAAAGATACATCTGAAAAAAGAGTTGTTCCCCCAAAGGAAACAGAAATATTATTTACGTCAATCACTGTATATACACTTAATTTTGGCACAAAGATAAGCGAATCAATCTTATAAATAGACAATGGTGCATTTTTGTGTATCTTTGCGCCATGCGTTTTGATATTATTACGGTCTTACCAGACCTGCTGGAAAGTCCATTTGCACACTCCATTTTGCAACGAGCAAAAAACAAAGGTTTGGCTGAAATACATGTTCACAACTTAAGAGACTATTCAACCAATAAACACAAAAGTGTCGATGATTATCCCTACGGCGGCGGATCCGGTATGGTTCTCCAAATCGAGCCTTTTGCAAAGTGTATTGAGCAATTGCAATCCGAGCGGGTGTACGATGAGATCATCTATATGACTCCAGACGGTGAAACATTCAATCAGGATATTGCGAACGGACTATCTACAAAAGGAAATATGATGATTCTTTGTGGACATTATAAGGGCATTGATCAACGTATCCGTGATATTTATGTAACAAAAGAGATTTCAGTCGGTGACTATGTGCTATCTGGCGGAGAACTTCCAGCCGCAATTGTTACAGACGCTATTATCAGATTGATTCCTGGCGTATTATCAGACGAAACTTCCGCTCTTTCCGATTCATTTCAGGACGGATTGCTCGACGCACCAATCTATACACGCCCTGCAGAGTGGAAAGGCCATAAAGTACCAGCTATTCTACTTAGTGGTCACGAAGCAAAAATTGCGGCCTGGAAGGATGAACAACAGTTAAAAAGGACACAAGAAAGACGTCCTGATTTATTAAATGATTAAGAAATAAGGGGAATTTTTGTTTTTTTGTCACAAAAAGTTTGCTTATTTATTTTTTTTTATAAATTTGTGTAATAATGACACGAAGATATACAAATACAAATTGGTGGTGGCCTGGAGCAATAAGCATCGGGAATCAATTGGTATTGTTATAATATTTCATAATCAACCAAAACCATTTATGGAAATTCCAACCCCGATGCTAACCAGTATCGGGGTTTTTTTATGCATAAATTTACAACAAGAAGATAAGACACAAAAAATGAAGTATACATTCAAAACAAAAAGCAGAAAGTTGCTTGCGGATACAACTACGCCAGTGAGCATCTATCTTCGTCTAAGAGATATCTTTCCAAACTCATTGCTATTGGAAAGCTCCGACTATCATAGCCGCGACAATAACATTAGCTACATCTGTTGCCAGCCAATTGCCGGGATCCAGCTCGATGAAAAAGAGCTAACGCTTACCTATCCCAACAGCGAGCGTACCGTAAAAAATGCGAAGGAAATCGAATTACGTCAGGAAGTATCCGATTTTAGAAACTCCTTCGAAGACCATACAATCGCCGAACTTAACCTCATTTCCAATGGCTTATTTGGATATTTCACCTTCGATTGTATCGAACACTTTGAAGATATCAAACTGACCACTTCGCCAGATCCGGCGCGGAAAATACCATTTATGCAATATCATATCTACAAATATGTTATTGCTATTGACCACTTCCGAAACCAACTCTACATCTTTGAACACCTGCTGGATGACGAAGAATCAGAACTCGAAAGAATGCAATTTCTAATTCAGAACAAAAACTTTCCTGAATATTCCTTTAAACTTGCCGGTGAAGAAAGCTCCAATCGTACCGATGAAGAGCACCGTCAGTTGGTCAAGAAAATGAAAGAACATATCCAACGTGGCGATGTTTTTCAGATTGTTCCATCCAGAGGGTTTAAAACACCGTTCTCTGGTGATGAATTCAATGTCTATCGTGCATTGCGATCCATCAATCCCTCACCTTACCTTTTCTATTTCGATTACGGTGATTTTAAACTTTTCGGATCCTCGCCAGAAGCGCAATTACGCATTCACGGAAAACAGGCAACCATCTTCCCCATTGCAGGAACATTCAAACGTACGGGCAACATGGAGGAAGATCAGAAAATTGCCTCTAGACTCAAAGAAGATCCAAAGGAAACTTCTGAACACGTTATGCTTGTCGATCTTGCCCGCAATGACTTAAGTAGACATTGTACACAAGTTAAAGTTGAGTCCTACATGGAACCGCAATATTACTCCCATATTATCCATCTGGTCTCCAAAGTAACGGGCAGATTGAAAGATAACATCAATCCGTTTGACATTGTAGGCGATACATATCCCGCCGGAACATTGTCGGGGGCACCAAAACATATGGCGCTGACCTTAATCGATCGCTATGAAGGATTGCAACGTTCTTTTTATTCCGGTGCAATTGGATTTATGGGTTTTAACGGAGACTTTAATCACGCCATTATGATTCGTTCCTTCCTAAGCAAACAAAACACCTTACATTACCAAGCAGGCGGTGGTATTGTTCTCGATTCAGATCCTGAAATGGAACTTCAAGAAGTAAATAACAAAATCGCTGCATTGCGAAAAGCACTACAACTAGCAGAAACATTATGATCAGACCATTGGAATACTGCGTCGATAAGCATCATATCCGCACGTCAATAGATACCATTGATAACCGCATTGTGGAGCTATTGGCCCTGCGAAAATCCTATATTGACAAAGGCAAATCGCTAGACGATGAGCAAGCAGAAGAACAGCCACCAATTCGGAATTTAAACAATCATTATGGGGTACTAGCAAAAAAATTTAATTTGCCTACTGAATTTATTCAATCCATATTCCAAGAAATTGAACATTACATTCATCAAGATTTTATAGCAAAAGGTTATGAGCAACAATAAAATAGTCGTTATAGATAACTACGATTCATTCACGTACAACTTAGTCCATTTATTACAGGAGTTAGATCAAGAGTATGTTGTATGGAGAAATGATAAGTTTAAACTGGAAGATATTGATGCTTTCGATAAGATACTTCTTTCCCCCGGTCCTGGTATTCCGGAAGAAGCAGGGCTACTGCTTGATGTCATCCGCACCTATGCCCCGCACAAAAGTATATTGGGTATTTGCTTAGGCCAACAGGCTATTGCGGAGATATTTGGAGGCACACTGTTCAATATGGAGAAACCCTTACATGGCGTGGCAACAAATATCACCGTTACTGATGAATCGGAAAAGCTATTCCAAGACTTCCCAAAAGATTCGAAAATTGGACGCTACCACTCTTGGGCCGTAAGTAAAAATACATTACCGACATGCCTTAAGGTAACAGCAGTTGATGAGAATGGCATTATTATGGCCTTAACCCATACTGAATACGATGTTAGGGGGATGCAATTCCATCCAGAATCTGTACTGACTACAAATGGTAAGAAATTAATTCAAAATTGGTTGGGAATCTAAAACCTAAAAAAATGACTATACTTGATAAAATCATTGAACGAAAAAAAGTAGAAGTAGAAAAAGCAAAAGCACTAGTTCCGTTGGAACAGCTATTAAACTACCCCTATTTCAGTGTAGCTTGTCTTTCACTGAGAGAATCTATTCTTGATCCTGAAAAAACAGGAATCATCGCCGAGTATAAAAGAGCATCACCATCAAAAGGAGACATCAACAATACTGCTGCGGTTGAAGATGTTGTTAAGGCATACGAGGAGGCAGGTGCTTCAGCAGTGTCTGTCCTTACTGACGGAGAGTTTTTCAAAGGAAATTTAACGGATCTATCGAAAGCCCGTGAAGCAATCAGTATCCCTATCTTAAGAAAAGAATTTATCGTGGATAAATATCAAATTACTGAAGCTAAGGCCTATGGTGCAGACGTCATCCTTTTAATCGCTGCATGCCTGAAAAAGGAAGAAGTACAGGAATTCGCAGCATATGCTAAACAAATTGGTTTAAATGTCTTGCTAGAAGTACACAATGAACAGGAACTATTAGATAATCTGTTCGAGGAAATTGATGCAATTGGCGTCAATAACCGAAACCTGAAAGACTTTTCAGTGGATCTTCAACATTCTTATGATCTTTTAAACCAGATTCCAACAGAATATATCAAGGTATCGGAGAGCGGCATATCGGATCCCGCAACCATAAAAAACCTTAAAAAGGCTGGTTTTCAAGGCTTTTTAATTGGTGAAAATTTCATGAAAACCACGGATCCAGGACAAGCGATTAAAGATTTTGTAAAAGAAGTTTAGAATTATTTAAAACGAATCTAAATAAGACTATCTTTGCGTCAGAATAAGCTGATCACTGATATTTTGGAAAAGAAGTTTTTTATTATAGATAAAGCAGGTTTTGAGCAAATATATCTTCAATACTGGGAAGGTATGTTTGCCTTTTGCCTGAGCAGTATCAAGGATGAAGAACACTCCAAGGAAATTGTACAGGATGTTTTCAAATCGCTATGGGAACGGCGTGATGAGCTTCGTCTCATCGAGGTTGAACGGTATCTGATCAGATCGGTAAAGCTCAAAACATTTGAATACATTCGCAATAAAGTATCCCGCCAGCAACACCTGGACAACATTTCAAATACGCGGGAAGAACATTACATAGATAATTCACTGATTGCCGACGAACTTGCTAAGAAAATATCAATGCTAATCGATAGTCTGCCCAAACAATGTAAAAATGTTTTTCGCATGAGCAGAGAACAGGGGCTCACCAACAAGGAAATTGCGCATAAACTCTACATTTCAGAAAGAGCGGTAGAATATCATATTTCACGAGCATTAAAAACATTAAAAACAGAACTAACGGAATATATATCCTAAATTTAGCTATAAAAAAGAAATCCTGTACTTTTGTCAGGAAGTATATCATATGAAAATAGACCATAAACTCATCGAGAAATATCATTTAGGTCAATGCTCTCCCGCAGAAAAAACTCTTGTGGAAGAATGGTTGTTGGATGATACCCTCGAGTCGGAGCCCTTGTCTATTTCCACCACAAAAAAAGCAAAATTAGAAACGGATATCTGGGCTGAGCTGAGCAGTCATATTGTTCAGTCCGAGGTCACGCAAACAGTTCCCTCTAAAACATATCATTTTAAATATATTGGAATAGCAGCCAGTATGGTATTTTTACTCTGTTTAGGTTTTTATCAACTCAGTAAGGATGCCGAAAATACTGCCGCCATCTTTGATAACAGAACGAGTGCTGGATTGAAGTATATTAACCAGAATAGTTATAATATCATATTGGGTAAAAATGCATGGGCTGAGATCAATACGGATACCGGTGAATTCAAAACCTCAGGCAATATGATGTTCATTCCCAAAAAAGATTTTGCCTTTAGCTTTTCTGGCACAGAAAACAAGAGAAAATTCAGACATGGCGAAACCTATTTTGTATTGCAACCGAAAAAAAATGGCAAGCAGGTAATAATTTCCAAATCGGAACTTACTTTTTTAGCCCCTACCATCCAACACGAACTGAAAGTCCAATTTAATATCATCTAAATAAGAAGAACTTCAATTAGTCCATACACTCATGCTATCCTACCGCTTAACACTATTCTTATCCTTGTTTTTACTCCACTTAGTAATAAGCTGTAGAACGGAAGATGGGGGCAAAAATATCGACGGGAAGTTTAGTCTCTATACGATGAATAAAGATCTCAGAAATACGATCATCACCTCAAATACAATCGATAGTGGAAATCTAACCATTTCAAAAAATGGCATCGACATTCCAACACAACAATTCGATCGAAGCATCATCGTTAAGGACAGGCATTTTTATTTTTTAAGAGCGGGAAAGTTCAGAAAATATTCACTAGGATCAAATGGTTTAAAGGAAATTGCACAATTGGCTATGCAAGATCAGCATATTGAAAATATAAACTGGCTTGATCGAGACACATTGCTCCTATTTACTTCAGACAACAATACAAACCGTCAGTTATGGGTCTATAAAATTACGGTCAACGATTTCAAAATCAACCAACAGCAACAGATAAAACTGTCCACGGCAGCAGCCGATTTTAATGTTCTTTCCATCGGCTTTAGCACAATACATCAACACCAGTTGCTGGTTGGTTATACCTTTAATAAAGTAATAAACGAAACTGATTTTACCACAATAGACACACTCTATGTCGCTACATTGGATAAAACCACTTTCAAATTAGAAAATATAAAAAAAGATACACGATCTACTTACCCCGGAGGATTAAATACTGTTCAATCTTACAGCTTTCATGACGAGAATGGCAATTTTTATTTTATGTCCTGCCCCGGTATAGCACTCGGCAACAGGCCATCAAAACCTACCGCAATTTTTAGAATAGACAGTAATTCCACGCACATAAACCCTACTTATTTTTTTAATTTAACAGCGAACACGCGCAATCATGCGTATGGCATGTGGTATTTGGGCAACAGTCAGGCTATCATCCGTAGTGAACGTAGAGATCGCTACACCGACTTTAGTGATCACCATTCCACCTATCAATTCGAGTACTATGTGGTCGATCTTATCAGCCGAACTACCAAAAAATTAAATCTTCCCCTTGACAAGGGAACACGCAAAGAATCCGTTCTCGTTGAAAATGGGAAAGCCTATATCGCGATAGATGATGTTAAGGATCAGCATCAAGTTTGGGTCTATGATATCAAATCAAAAAGCATTCAGGTTGGTCTTACCTTAGATCAAGCGACCGATTTTATTGTTAGAATAGACCGATTACATTAATTTGCCATTGATAATCAATGCATTAAAAAATAATCATTTTTATTTACTTTTTTGACCTTCGGTAGATTTAGAGTTACGCAACTTATCTATGTGTAATTAATCTAAATAAAGTAATGTCAAAATATAAAATAGTATGGTTATTGTTTTTACTAATCATATCCTTTCCTTCACACGCCCAACAATTAACCGAAATCAAAGGTAGTGTTATCAATACATCAAACGAACCTATTCCTGGGGCAACCATTTTCCTATCTGGCACAAAGAAAGGAGCCAAAGCAGACAAAAATGGTTTTTTCAAAATAAGCGGAATTTCTTTCGGTAATCATCAGGTTACGATTTCCGCGGTCGGATATCAGACCATCAATCGGCCAATGACCTGTACGAAAGGTGTTATTGATCTATTTGAAATACAGATGATCCCGGATCAAAAAATCATGGCGGAGGTTGAAGTGATAGGTCGATCCACTGCAGGTGAAGTAACACGACAACCTTACAACGTCTCCGCAATAGATGCAAAAAAGCTTTACAATACGACTTTAGATATCGGTCAGGCACTAAATAGAGTCTCGGGCGTACGTTTGAGAGAATCTGGCGGTGTAGGATCAAATATGTCTTTTAGTATCAATGGATTTTCCGGTAATCAGGTCAAGTTATTTTTGGATGGTATTCCAATGGACAATTTTGGTTCTTCATTTCAACTGAATAATATCCCGATCAATTTTGCCGAACGTGTGGAAGTGTACAAAGGTGTTGTTCCGGTATGGCTAGGTGGCGATGCCCTAGGTGGTGCTGTGAATATTGTCACCAAAAATGACCCTGGAAAATACCTTGATGCTTCTTATTCTTATGGATCCTTTAATACACATAAAACTGCGGTAAACGCAGGATACATCTCCAATAACGGATTAACAATGACCTTGTCAGCCTTCCAAAATTATTCGGACAACAATTACTGGGTGAATGTGCGGACGGCTGATTTTGAAACCGGAAAATATACCAAAGGAAGAAGAAGGCGTTTTCATGATACCTACCGAAATGAAACCATGGTTTATAATATCGGAGTCTCCAACAAGAACTATGCAGATCAGCTTCTTTTTGGAATAACACTGGGAGCAAACAAAAAAGAAATCCAGACCGGAAACCACATGGACGATGTTTATGGTGGCAGGGAAGCCCTGGGAAATATCATCCAACCCAGTGTAAAATACATCAAAAAAGATCTATTTGTAAAGGGGCTAGATGTCAACATATTTGGTCGATACAACCTCGGTAAAGAACGCAGTCTGGATACAGTGAACAGAAGATTCACCTGGTCCGGAGAGAGTGAACCCAAAGATAAAAATAACCCTAATGCTCCAGGCGGAGAAAACGAACTACGCGATTATCGTTTCAACAATAACAATGGCAACTTCATTGCCAATCTCTCCTATGCGATCAATGAAAAACACCACTTTATGGTCAATCACCTATTCACAACGTTTGACCGCAAAGGAAAAGATAAATATTACCCAGATCTCGAAATTAACAAGTTGCCACGGAAAACCACAAAAAATATAACTACATTAGGTTATCGTACCAGCATAGCCGATCAATGGGATTTAAATGTATTTGTAAAAAATTACAATCAAAAAGGTAAATACTTTGAAGAAGTCAGGAAAAATGAAAGCTACAAAAATGTAGAAACGACGGTCAATAAATTAGGCTATGGATTTGCGGCTTCCTACTTTGTGAATACAACCCTACAATTGAAAGCGTCCTATGAGAAAGCTACCAGATTACCTGAAAACAACGAATTATTTGGCGATGCGCAGGATCTCAGCGCAAATCCAACGCTTAAACCAGAAAATAGCCATAACATCAATATCGGCCTCTCCTACACAAAAAAATGGAATGAGGATAACCATATCATTATAGATGCTAACTATACCTATAGAAATGCAACTGATTTTATAAGACTCTACATCAGCCCACTAAACTCAAACAATAAGAGAGAAAGTAAATACCTCAATTTAAGGAGTGTACTCAATAATGGGGTCGATCTGAATGTAAAATATTTCTATAAAAATCGGTTTTCTATCGGTGGCAATCTAACCTACCAAAATATACTCAATAATACGAAGTTTGAGCCCGGTCAAGTTGTAGAGAGCAGCGTCTACAAGGATCGTATGCCTAATATACCGTATTTATATGGGAATGTGGATGCCGCCTATTATTTGCACCACTTCGGAGGTAAACACAATACATTGACGATCGGTTACAACCTCCAATATATCCATGCTTTCTTTTTGGATTTTCCAAGTTTAGGCACACCAGCACAGCGTTTCATTATCCCCAAACAACTATCCCATGATGTCAACATTGTCTATGCAATGGCTTCGGGGAAATACAATGTTGCGCTGGAATGTAATAACCTAACCGACGCAACACGATACGACAATTTCGAAATGCAGAAACCGAGTCGGTCTTTCAATGTCAAACTCAGATACTTTATACGTCAAAAATAACACACAATTTATTAAATAACTCAAAATGAAAAAGTCAAATTACTTCAGATTGCTTACAGTAGCCTGTAGCGTATTAGCTATTACCGCATGCTCCAAGGACAAACCTGTCGAAGGCGGAGAAGATCCGGGAAACTCGAAAAAAAAGGAAAAATTTGTCTTTATCGTAACTGGCCAAGGGAGTTCCGAGTCAGGTTCATCAGGTACGTACATTGTTACTACGGATGATGTTAGCCAAGGTAATTTAAGTATTGTAGGTAACGGCATGCTTGCAACAGAGTTCTCTTTTATCAATCAAAACAATCATGTTTTTGGCCTAACATACGGTGGACAAGGTCCTATCACTCCTTATACTATCGATGCCAAAGGCGATCTGCAAAGACTTAAAGATGATCAAGTAAACGCCGAAACCGCAGGTATCTTTGGCACTTATGGTGATAAAAATGTGATTTTAGGGACAACTAACAGAAGTATGGCAAATCCTGTCGCCACACTACGAAATTATGATGCGCAAAATTTCTCCATCGCCAACAAAAATACGGTCGATCTTTCCAAAGTATTAGGAGGTAACCGTATGGCGATCTGGACAGGTGTATTTCAAGTAGGTAATAAGGTGTATATTCCTTTCCAATCCGGAGATGGTTCAGATAACTGGGGTGGAGATTTTACGACGACAGATACGACCTATATCGGTATCTTCTCTTACCCTGAACTTAAATTTGAAAAAACAATCCGTGATGGACGAGGTTCCCATATAGGGAACTGGTTTGCTCAACAAGGTTTAGCAGTAGACGATCAAGGTGATGCATATGTTTGGTTCTCGGCAAATGAAGCATCATTGCCCACAAAAAACAAATCTGGATTCCTGAGAATCAAAAAGGGGACAGATGAATTTGATAAAGACTATTATTTCGATATCGAATCTCTTGGAAAGGGCAAAATAGCAAGGGGTAGTTATCTTAAAGACAATAAATTTTTAATGACGATCTATAATAAAGGCGAACAAGCTGAAGGTATCGGCGGTGGTCTTGTCAAATTGTATATCGTTGATATACAAACAAAAAAAATGACAGAACTCTTAGAGATTCCTGCACATGAACAACAGGGATACAAAGATGTCGTCTATGTTGACAAAGGTGGCGCTCAGGCTTACTATACCTGTCAGGATAAAGACGACAAACAATATTATACCTACATCATCGATATCAACAACGCTACAGCAAAAAGAGGATTGAAGTTTACTGGTATATCCCAAGTATCATCAATGAGCAAAATCAGCTATTAATCATCATCAATCATCCGATCTGCCAAACAACATGTACAGATCGGATGATAAAAAACCGTTTCTCATTATGCTTAGTAAAATTAATGCCTGGCTACACCTTTGGTTAGGAATCGCTGCGGGTATTCCAGTTATCATTTTAGGCATTACAGGCTGCGTACTTGTGTTTGAACATGACATCAAAGAATTGACTACAAACTATATACAGGTCGCAGCGCAGAAATCAGAAGAACAGCTCCCTCCATCTGCGATATATACATCTGTTAAAGCGACTCTTCCTGAGTATGAAATTGCGAGTGCCTGGTATTATGGACTTGATAAATCAGTTAAAGTCACCCTAGATCATTCTGACAGTCTTGTCTATGTAAACCCTTACACAGCCGAACTACTTGCGATCGTCAACCATGAGGATTTTTTCCATTTCATGGATGAAGGGCATCGTCATCTTTGGATGCCACAAAAAATAGGCAGGCAAGTCGTTGGCTGGAGCACTCTAATCTTTTTCATACTACTGCTCACCGGCCTAGTATTATGGTGGCCAAAGAAATGGAACCGCAGATCGAGAGAACAGAGCTTTACCATCAAATGGAAAGCAAAATTCAAACGTATCAATTATGACCTTCACAACGTATTGGGTTTCTATTCACTAACAATCGCATTTGTCATGTGCTTTACGGGGCTCATTATGAGTTTTCCATGGATTCGAAGTTCTGTCGTTTGGATGGCGGGAGGCTATCCCAACAAACCAAAAACGGAAAAGAATAATAAACCTGAACTTCCGGATCAGCCACTAAATGACGCGCTAGCTGTCGCAGACCAAATTTGGTATAAGGTACGCCATGAGTATGCAAAGTATAACAAAGAGGCGGTTATTGTGCATTATCCTGAACCTGACGAAAAAACGGTATCAGCATGTACAGATATGGAAGGCGGCACCTGGCGAGATCTCAATTTCGATCGAAATACACTTGAACTTACAGGCCGGAAACAAGGCCCCATTGATGAAGCCAATGCAGCAGAATGGTTGATGCGATCCAACTATGCGCTTCATACGGGTTTTATTGGTGGAATGACAACCAAAATCATCTACTTTGTTGCCTCACTTGTATGCGCGACTTTACCTATCACAGGATTTTACATCTGGTGGGGAAAGAAAAGAAAAACGATAAAAAAAACGAAACGCACTCCATTAGCAACACCCTAAATTTTAGCAATACCGTAACTATACCATTATGCTCTACTTCAATCGTCATATCTTTAGTCTACTATTAATTTGCACAGTATACAGTAGCTTTGCCCAAAAAAACAGCCACATCAAAGGTCAAATTATCGGTGAAGATAAGCAGGCAATTCCGTATGTGAATATCAGCCTCCATCAAGCGAAAGACAGCACATTAACAAAAACTATTGTCGCAGATAGTACCGGACATTTTATTTTCCGTGACACAAAGGCCGGCCGTTATTATATAAAAGTAAAAAGCATCACGCACAAAGAGACCTTTAGTCCACATTTCAGTTTGGACGAACAACTCGTAGGATACGACCTTGGTCAGATTGTACTGCTAACAAATAACGAGTACTTAGCTGAGGTACTTGTGGTACGCAAAAAGCAATTTATTGAACAGCAACGGGATAAACTAGTATTTAATATTGAAAACTCCATGCTTGCGGAGGGAAATAACGGACTTGAACTGCTCAACAAGCTACCGGGTGTAGTTGCAGATGACAACGGAACATTATTCATTAAAGGGAAATCAGACGCAACGGTAATGATCAATGGAAAACTGACTTATCTTTCTGGTGACCAATTGGCCAATCTATTGCGTAGCACATCTTCCATTGATATCAGCAAAATTGAAGTCATGACCAATCCTAGTGCCAAAGAAGATGCGGCCGGGTCGGCCGGAATCATCAACATTATTTTGAAAAAAGGAATAAGAGAAGGATGGAATGGTTCTATTTCTCTCAATGGCGGTGCAGGCCGAGGGCCGCATTTTGGCGGAGGTATTAATCTTAATTACCGCACTGAAAAACTAAATGTATTTGGAATCTATAATCAGTATCATCAAAACCTTGAATACTTTAATTCCCTCACACGCTACTTCTATACGGATCAAGGCACCCGCCCCGAATCGTATACACAACAGGAAAATAAGATACAACCCAAACTTCGATCTAATAACTTTAGAGCTGGTATAGATTACAACATAGATTCCAGACAAACACTTGGAGTGCTTATTAATGGCGGATTCGGCAAATACCCGAAGTATGAACCCACGACAAATAACTTTAGTACCGTTGACAATAATCGATTAATATGGTCTTCATCTACGATAACGGAAGGGAAAGAACGTTGGCGGGATATGCTTTATAATTTCAACTACGGCATTAAGTTTAATGAGACAGGGCACGAATTAAAAATCGATCTTGATCTTATAGATCATTATTCCAAAATGGATCAACAACTGAACACAAATTATTTAAAAGCAGATGGCACTCCGCTCGACCGGCCTTCGTCACGTCGAGGCGACATCCCCTCAGACAATAAAGTATATGTTGCCAAACTAGATTATATACACCCGCTGGCCCATGCCTATCGACTGGAGGCAGGCTGGAAAGCCAGTCATGTCCGCACAGAAAATGACCTACATTACGATACCTTACAAAATGACCAATATGTCGCTGACCTGACAACGAGCAATCATTACATTTACAAAGAAACCATACAGGCAGGCTATATTAATCTTTCCAAAAGTTGGAAAAAAATTTCGGCTCAGGTTGGTTTGCGAGGAGAATATACACATACATCAGGCCATCAAATCACGCTGAATGAACACGTTGAAAAATCCTGTTTCAAGCTATTTCCATCAGCATTTCTAACTTACGCAGTCGATGAAAAAAACAAATTACAGACAAGTTATAGTTATCGTGTTCAGAGACCCTCTTTTTGGGACCTCAATCCATTTCGTGTATACACCGATCCGTTTTCCTATACGGAGGGCAATGCCCGTCTGAACCCGGCATATGAACATGCATTTGAGCTGGGCTATACTTTTTCCAATAAATATATTTTCACACTGAATTATGCTTCACGAACAGACGTTGTCAACGACATTCTAGGAAGGGATTTATCCAATCCGTATATAACTTACGAACGGCCAGAGAATATCGGCTCATTCAAAAACTTTGGAATTTCTTTTATCGCTCCGACTCAATTGACAAGTTGGTGGTCAGCCACGCACTTCACAAACTACTATCGTAATGAATATGAAATTCCGCAGGGCGGCATACTGATTAGCCGCAAAGGCAATACGCTGACCCTGAATAGCCAGAATACAATCAAACTACCGAACGACTGGTCCATAGAAGTGGGCGGAAGCTATACCTCCGGATTGACGACAGGGTTAAGCCAGATCAAGAGCTATGGCCAGTTATACAGCGGAATTCAAAAGAACATTCTCAATAAAAAAGCTTCTGTTAAACTGGTGGTAAATGATATTTTTAGGACTAACAGTCGCCGATACGAAACAGTTTCTTCAACAATTTGGCTTAATGGGAGATCAAATCCCGACAGCAGGACAGCCATCCTATCTTTCAATTATCGCTTTGGAGGCGCTGGAATCTTGAACAGTCAACGTTCAACAAGCTCCGAAGAAATCAAAAGTCGACTCTAAACTCCTGACAGTTCGCTAACTTTATACTAACACCAAATTTTGTACCTTTGTAAAAAATTATCGAAGATGTCGGTCAAGATTGGTGAAAATATTGATTTGGGTGAATTCCCGTTGCTATTAGCTCCTATGGAGGATGTAAGTGATCCCCCGTTTCGTTACGTGTGCAAACAAAATGGGGTTGATTTAATGTATACTGAATTTATTTCATCCGAAGGGCTAATTCGTGATGCTGCCAAATCTGTTCAAAAGCTAGATATTTTTGAATATGAACGACCTATTGGTATCCAGATCTTCGGCGGTGATATCGAAAGCATGCGTCAATCGGCTGAAATCTGCGCAAAAGCAGGACCTAATTTAATTGACATCAATTATGGTTGTCCTGTAAAAAAAGTGGTCTGCAAAGGTGCTGGCTCATCCCTTTTACAGGATATTGATAAAATGGTTGCCATGACCAAAGCTGTTGTTGAAGCTACTGATTTACCCGTAACGGTGAAAACACGCCTTGGATGGGATGACAATACAAAAAATGTGTATGAGGTTGCTGAAAGATTACAAGATGTCGGCATCAAAGCACTTGCTATTCATGGACGTACGCGTGCACAATTGTATAAAGGACAAGCAGACTGGTCCATGATTCGCGATATCAAACGCAATCCGCGGATCAAGATCCCAATTTTCGGTAATGGCGATGTCGATTCTGTCGAAAAAGCAGCAGCTTGGCGCCAAGAGTTTGAAGTGGATGGCATCATGATTGGCCGTGCAGCAATCGGATACCCTTGGATCTTCAGAGAAATCAAACATTTTTTCAATACTGGGGAACGTCTTGAAGGACCTACCATTGCCGAACGCGTCGAAGTTTGCAGAACCCATTTGAACAAATCCATCGAATGGAAAGGTGACAAATTAGGTATTTTTGAAATGCGTAGACATTATGCGAATTACTTCAAAGGAATTCCTAATTTTAAAGAGTATCGAATGAAATTGGTCAGTTTGCAGCGCCAGGCTGAAATTTTAGAGGTACTGCATGAGATTGAAAATTCCTTCATTCCCGAAGGAGTCTAAAAAAGAAGCAAGGCAATAATGATAAAACTATTGCCTTGTTTGTAAGATGTATAAATAAGACTATTTTCGTCTTAACAACTCCATCAACCGATTCTTTTCAAGCATAAAAGTGACGCCTAATAATAACAATAACATCCCATTGCCTATCCAAATGTTATTATGAAAAACTTGAAAGCTCATGCAGGAAATCAGAAGCCCTACCCCAAGATAAATGGCAATTTTTATCAATTTATAAGGTATAGGATAATACATTTGACCCCAGTACAGTGAAAATCCAATCATCACCAAGTACACCACTGTCGTAGATAAAACAGCCCCAACATAGGAATACACCGGAATTAGCCAAACATTCAGCATAATCGTTAATAAAGCTCCTATTCCTGAAATATAAAGTGCATATCGTGTCTGGTCTGTCAACTTGTACCAAATCGATAGGTTCATATATATCCCTAGCAGGACATAGTTAAACAGTAGAATTGGAACAATTTTAAGTCCGGTCCAGTAGACAGCAACCTCCGATTCATTTCCTTTAATGAAGTACTTAAGCCAATCGAGATTGACTGTTAGTCCAACCATTGCAATGACCATCAAAATAACAAAATACTCCATGATGAGTGCATAGGTTTTTGATGCATTCTGATTTTTCGAATACGAAAAGAAAAATGGTTCTGCCCCTAGCCTAAAAGCCGTAACAAATAAGCTTAGAAACACGGCCAATTTAGCAACCGCACCATAGATTCCTAATTCGTCTTTCCCAGTCTTTCCAGGCAACAATTTTAGAAAGAACATCTTGTCTAGATTCTCATTAATAATAAACGAAATATTAGCCACTAAAATTGGGAAGCTATACATTAACATTTCATTCAGTAATTTTCGATCTAGATTAAATCGGAAAGTTAGCAATTCAGGCAGAAGTAGGATTAATGTAACAACGCTCGCGAAAAGATTGGAAATAAAGACATAGCCAATCCAACCTTCTTTAAACCATGTTCCGGCAAAATCAGCCCAAAAGCTATACTGGTGAATCCAATCAGGCAAGAAATAAATGAAGAACAGGTTTGAAATCACCGTAACTCCAATATTAACAAATTTTAGGGCGCTATATTTATAGGGCCTTCCCTCAGCGCGAAGTTTTGTAAATGGTATGACAGCAAGCGCATCAGCAACAAGAATAAAAGCGAAATATTTAATGTATCGCTCATAAAGATCAACATCACCGCCATCTGCAAACCACGCTGCAATGGGCCGAGTAAATACAAAGACAGATAACAATAGAATAAGCGAAGTGACTAAAGTAATAAAGAAACTATTATTATAAACTTTAGATCTATCTTGCGTTTCGACTTTTTGCAAATAGCGAAAATATGTCGTTTCCATACCAAATGCCAGTACAGCATTCAACATAGACATCCAGGCATAAAAGTTAGAATAGATGCCGTAGACTGCGGCATCTTTAAATTTTCGCAGATAAAGCGGCGTCATCAAAAATCCTATCATTCTTGAAACGATAGTCGTTATACCATAGATGAAGGTATCGCTGAGAAATTTTTTGATCGTAGACACTGGGCTTAAGATTGAACTCTTTTAACTACTTCAAAATTGGAAAAGCCTTTCATTTCGCCTTCCTCTATTTCTACACTTTCAACAACCGCACCCTCTGGACCCTCCTTGCAGAACTCCAAAAGTGAATCAAGTGAAAATTCGTCACCCTCAGCCTCAATATAGACAGAACCGTCTTTTAAATTGACCACGAAGCCCCTCACACCAACTTGATCAGCAACTGCCTTAGTTGTTAATCTAAAAAAGACTCGTTGTACTTTACCTCTTATTGAAATATTCAAATGTTTCATCTGTAACTTATTTTTTCTTCCATCTGTCAGATGGAGCAACCCATGACTATAATTTCATTCATATAGTCATGGGTTGTTCATTAAAAACAAAAGTACAGAAGTTTTGGGGAATAAAATACTAGACTAAGCGTTTTACCTTCACATCATCAGTTAAGCGCATATGTTCCATCCCCTGCAGCAAAACAACACCTGGCTTTTTACCCACCTCCAACGATCCATATTCGTCCTGAATATTTAACGCAATAGCGCCATTAATCGTGGCCCATTGGATAGTCTGTAAGAAATCAAGATCCTCGAAGTGTGCATGTAACACCTTTAGTTCCTCCAGAATGGACAAGGTATCGTTGGAAGCTAAACTATCGGTTCCGATCACAATACGTTGTCCCGAATTTAAAAAGTTCTGTATTTTAGGTAGAGTCCCCTCAATATAAAGGTTAGCTTTCGGACATAAGCACCACGTGACGTCACGACCCATACGCTCAACAAAATCAAAATCTTTTAAAGATGTATAGGTATTATGAACCAACAACAATTTATTTGGGTAAGGCAAATAAGGCAGATAAGATTGAATTGAATTTCTTGCCTGCGCTTTTATCGTATCTGCATTTTTTCCGATACTTTTATAAAAGTCTAAGAATTCGCCCATTTTATAACGGAACAACTTATTCTCTTCCTCACTTTCCTGATTATGAATACTGATAATGTTTGTTTCCGAAATTACTTTCTTGAATTTTTTAAAAAGTACTTTAGAGCAAGAATAGGGGGCATGTGGCGTGATAGACACATGGCCATTCCTAAACTCTTGGATCAGTGATTTAGCCTCCTTCAACTTAAAATCGGCTTCGTCCGGCTCAATTCCGATCACTTCTACAAATGTGTGATACAAGATTTCAGAATCGTCCTTCAATTTTGAAGAGTTATCCGTATTAGCGTGATCGCCAACTGCGACAATACCATTTTCGTACATCTCTCTGTCGGCTTTTGCCATCGCTTCATCTATTTTTTTCATCGAAGCCGAACGCGTTGTCATCACCTTACTCAAAAAGCTCGGAAGCCCTGTACCTTTAGCAACGATACCTTTCATATGCGACAATTCAATGTGACAATGCGCGTTGATGAAACCCGGAATTATAACCCCTTCGTATTTCTCGACCTGACCATTATCCATAGGTGTAAATGACGTTGGGTCAAATATACCTTGAATTACCCCCTCCTCATCTACCGCAACAATACCATCTTTTATCGGCATCGAGCTAATCGGCAGAATATAATTAGCGCTTAAATATTTTAACATATTATCTCCTCACTATCAATTTAGTAACTAAAATTTTTAGACTTGTATAAATACATACCATTAGTAGAAAAATCTATGCCAAGGTACCTAAAAAGAACAATATATACCAAAAACAACAATTTACATAAAATATTAACCAAAAAGAAATAACAACACAACCTCCCTTGTTTAATTTGTCATAAAATACTTCTTTATATCGCTTTTCAATTTTTAATCTATATATTCGCAGCATCAAATAGGGGTGCCTTGTTTTGTCAGGAACACAAATACAGGCTGAGATTATACCCAACAGATTAAATTCTGTACACCTGATCCAGATAATGCTGGCGTAGGGAGAGGTTAGTTAAATAGTGCGGTCATAGTAACCCCTTGCTATGATTTGTTTAACTCAAACAAAATACATTACCATGATCAAATTTTTGATTTGTAGCTCCTTAGCTACTATTTCGATGCAAGTTGCCATTGCGCAGCAAAATCTGACAATTAAAACTGTAGATAAGAGTAGCCAAAATCCTTTACAAAACGTTTCCGTATCTATCGATGGCCAAGCTTCCTTCCATGGTCAGTCAGACAACCATGGAATCATTAAGCTCCATCATATCAACACCGGGCAACATCACATTCAAATCTCCACTATTGGATATAAAACATGGATCCGCAATGTAAACATAAAAGATAATATGGAAATACTGGTCGAATTAGAACCAACTACCATACAAATGGAAGAGGTGCTCGTCCAATCTACCCGCGCTAAAAGAAATGCGCCTACAACCTTCAAGAACATCTCAAAAGAGGAAATTACAAAAAACAATCTCGGACAAGATATCCCTTTTCTGCTTAACCAAACACCATCGGTACAGGTAAATTCAGACGCCGGGGCTGGCATCGGTTATACAGGAATGACCATCCGCGGATCAGATAATCAACGAATCAACGTAACGTTAAATGGCATTCCGCTAAATGATGCGGAGAGCATGGGCTCATTTTTTGTCAATCTTCCTGACTTTGCTTCTTCCACAGAGAGCATCCAAGTTCAACGAGGAATCGGCACCTCAACAAACGGGGCCGGATCATTTGGAGCTTCATTAAATATTCAATCCAATACATTGGCTGAACATCCCTATGCAGAACTTAACAATTCGTTCGGTTCGTATAACACATGGAAAAATACCGTGAAAGTGGGCACTGGACTAATCAATGACAAATTTGCATTCAATGCCAGATTATCCCGAATTAGCAGCGATGGCTATATTGAAAGGGGGAGTTCAGACCTACAATCTTTCTATGTAGATGGTGGTTATTATGGTAAGAAACACATCCTAAAAGGAATTGTATTCTGGGGAAAAGAAAAAACATATCAGGCCTGGAATGGCGTTCCCGAACCGTTAATTACTGGAGATCGGTCACGTATGGATGATTATGCCGATAACGCCCTCGAAATAGCAGGAGCTGAAAAAGATCGATTTATGAATGCTGGTCGAAACTATAACCTGTACACCTATAAAAATCAAACTGATAATTATACGCAAAAACATCATCAGCTTCATTACACCAATATCCTAAGTGACAAGGTAACACTTAATACCGCCCTCCATTACACCAGAGGTTATGGCTACTATGAAGAAATGAGATCTGCCGATAAATTGAGTAAATATGGTCTGCCCAATGTAATTATCGGAAAAGATACCATACAAAAAACAGATCTAGTGCGCAGAAGATGGTTGGACAACTATTTTTATGGCTTGACTTACTCCCTCAATTATAAACCCAACGATCAGCTGGAGATTACCTGGGGGGGAGCCTACAATCAATATAGAGGAAAACATTATGGTCAAGTCATATGGGCACAATATGCCTCAACAGGATTTCTGGATGAAAACTACTACTTCGGAAAATCACAAAAAAATGATTTCAGTAATTTCCTAAAGATCGATTACAAATTGGACCAATGGATTCTGATGGCTGATGTCCAATATAGAAATGTCGACTATCACATGTATGGCGATGACGATAAAGTCAAAAACTATAACTATCATCCAAAATTCAATTTTTTAAACCCAAAAGCAGGCGCAACTTATCTCTTAAATGATTATTCAAATGTGTATGCTTCCTATGCTTTTGCGCAGAAAGAGCCTGTTCGGAAAGATTTTATTGAAAAAAACAGCAATTTACCAGATCCAACACCGGAGAAAATGCAGGATATAGAATTTGGTTACCGATTTGCAAACGAAAAACTTAACATTGGGTTGAATGGATATGGAATGTTTTACAAAAATCAGCTGATTCCAACTGGCGAAATCAGTGATACAGGTTCTCCGATTCGCCAAAATGTCAACAATAGCTATCGGATCGGCATCGAGTTCGATGGCTCATGGAACATCAATAAGCAGCTTAATTGGAAAGCAACTGCGAGTTTTAGCCAAAATAAAATCAAAAACTTTGAAGAGATTGTAAAAGATATATATGGAGTCGCCCCTGATATGAAGATCTTTTACGCAAAGACGGACATCGCATTGTCTCCAGGAACTATTTTATCAAGTAATTTCTCTTATAGCCCTATAACACCACTTACATTTTCACTTTTATCCAAATATGTGGCTAGACAATACCTGGATAATTCGTCTGCGAAAGAGAGAAGCATTTCCGCTTATTTTGTCAACAATCTTTTGGCAAACTATAGCTTGACAGCAATGGGCTTTAAAAATATCAGTGTAACATTACAGGTCAACAACATATTGAACGAGAAGTATGAGGCCAATGGCTACACTTTTGGCGGCATGGAAGGTGATAGCCGAAAGTACTATAATTTTTATTTCCCACAAGCACCAACGAATTTCCTACTGGGCTTGAATTTCAAATTCTAAACCACCCTGTATAAGAGCTACCTAATCCCAAACGAATTAATAGCGGGCAAACCACACTAAAGATGCTCTCTGATCAAATCCTTTAGCATAATTAGCGCCCCTTTTTCCTTCGGGAGTAAGGGACGTTTCTATATATACCTTGGAGAAAACTGAATTTCCCATCGTGTTTGACAATCGGAATTTTTACCTTTGGTTTTATACTTTTCACTATGCGCGCAGTTATACAACGAGTTACCAAAGCTTCTTGTACCGTAGATAATCAGATAACAGGCCAGATCCAGAAGGGTCTAATGATTTTATTAGGAGTTGAAGAAGCAGATACAACGGAAGATCTGAAATGGTTAGGACAGAAATTCATCAACTTACGCATCTTCGAGGATGAACAGGGTATGATGAATAAGTCGATACAAGATGTAGACGGAAATATCTTACTCGTCTCACAATTCACGCTCTTTGCTCAAACAAAAAAAGGAAACAGGCCTTCCTTTATCAGAGCAGCAAAAGCGGATAAAGCCAAACCAATGTATGAAGAGATGGCTTTACTGCTAAGTCAATTGCTCCAAAAAGAGGTTCAGCTTGGCATATTCGGAGCCGATATGAAAATTGACCTACTGAATGATGGTCCAGTTACCATCGTCATGGACACAAAAGATAAGGACAACTTTTAATTTTTAATTGAACACAAGATGACTATTAAAGAAGCACAAGAGGTTATTGACAAATGGATCAATAGTACCGGAGTACGTTATTTCAATGAGTTGACAAACACCGCTATACTCATGGAAGAAGTCGGTGAAGTTGCCCGAATAATGGCTCGGCAATACGGAGAACAATCTTTCAAAAAGTCAGACAAAGAAGTTAATTTAGCAGATGAAATGGCCGATGTATTATTCGTTTTGATGTGCCTTGCCAATCAAACGGGAATTGATCTAACAGCGGCTTTGGAACAAAATCTTCAAAAGAAATCAATTCGGGATGCCGACCGCCATAAAAACAACGAAAAACTTAAATAACCAAGAGTAGTATTATTTGTACACCTCTATGAGATAATATTAAATTTTAAATCGCGTACGATGCATAAATTCATCACCTATTCGCTCATAGCTAGTTTCATTGCCTCTTGTACAACAAAACAACGGCTAAATTCCAGCGTTGAGCAACCCAGTACATTTAATAAGGCGGCCGTAGTAACTGCTCATCCTTTGGCTTCAGCAATTGGTGTAAAGATCTTAAGACAAGGTGGAAATGCAATAGATGCTGCAGTTGCCGTACAATTTGCCCTTGCAGTAGTTTATCCAAATGCCGGAAATATTGGCGGCGGTGGCTTTATGCTCTACCGCGATCATCGGGGTAATTTAGATGCCTTAGATTTTCGTGAGAAAGCTCCTCTAAAAGCATCCCGGGATATGTATCTCGATGCCCAAGGCAATGTTATTCCGGAGTTGAGCCTTTATAGTCAATTGGCCTCTGGTATCCCTGGATCTGTTGCTGGTATGTGGGAAGCCCACAGAAAGTACGGCAAATTACAATGGAAAGATCTCGTACTCCCCGCAATACAGCTAGCGAAAACAGGTTTTAAAATCAGTCAACGACAAGCCAATGAGTTTGAAAGCCATAAAGAGCGTTTTATCAAGCTGAATCCCGCCGGTGCTGCAATTATCAAAACCACAGCTTGGCAAACGGGAGACCTATTTATACAGGAGGAGCTTGCAAAAACACTGGAAAGAATCGCAAAGGAAGGCCGAGACGGTTTCTATAAAGGTAAAACGGCCGATTTAATTGTTGCCGAAATGGACAAAGGGAAAGGTATTATTAATCATCAAGATCTACTGGATTATCAGGCACTTTGGCGTACCCCAATTTCCACAAATTATAGGGGCCACAGAGTGATTTCCATGCCGCCGCCTTCGAGTGGGGGAACATCTCTTTTAGCCCTGCTCAAATCAGTCGAACAGTTCCCACTTCAGCGCTGGGGCTTTCAGACCGATTCAACCATTCGTGTCATAGTCGAAGCTGAACGCTATGTATATGCCAATCGGGCTAAGTATTTGGGCGATCCTGATTTCATTAAGGTACCCATCCAACAGCTTATTGACTCTGCCTCAAATGCGCATAAACTCCATTCATTCAATTTCCATAAAGCGACATCAAGCAAAGATGTCAATGCAGATGTCATTCCTGGCTATGAAAGTGAACAAACGACACATTTCAATATCGTAGACGAGCAAGGGAATGCAGTATCCATTACAACAACACTTAATGATTCTTATGGCTCAGGAGTATTTGTGGAGGGCGCAGGTTTTCTCCTAAACAATGAAATGGACGATTTCTCCGTAAAGACCGGTGTCCCAAACATGTATGGGCTTACTGGGGAAAAAGCGAACGAGATTCAGCCTGGCAAAAGGATGCTCAGCTCAATGACACCCACTATTGTAGAAAAAGATGGCAAACTATTTATGGTTGTAGGAACCCCTGGAGGATCAACTATCATTACCTCTGTTTTTCAGACCATCCTCAACGTTATTGACTTCCGACAAAATGCCCAATCAGCTGTAAGCCTGCCAAGATTTCATCATCAATGGCTTCCTGATCGTATTGACGTCGAAAATAACGCAATCGATGTCAATCTACGTGATCAATTGACAAAAGATGGCTATACGATAAATCCGAGAGGGACAATCGGTCGTGTGGAGAATATACTTGTATTACCAAATGGTAAATTACAGACAGGAGCCGACCCGCGTGGAGACGATACGGCAAAAGGCTATTAAAGAACAAAAAGAAAGGCTCATTTGGAATTCCAAATGAGCCTTTCTTTTTATTTAGAAATGGGATGATCTTACATCATTCCGCCCATACCGCCACCCATTGGAGGAGCACCAGCACCTACAGGGTTTTCTTCAGCTTCGTCAGCCAATACACACTCTGTAGTTAATAACATTGAAGCAACTGAAGCTGCATTTTCTAATGCTACACGAGATACTTTAGTTGGATCAATTACACCAGCAGCGATTAAGTTTTCGTAACGGTCTGTACGTGCATTGTAACCGAAATCTGCAGTTCCTTCTTTTACTTTTTGAACAATTACTGCACCTTCGATACCAGCGTTATTACAGATCTGACGTAATGGCTCTTCGATAGCGCGCTTGATGATATCAATACCAATTTGCTCATCTTCATTTTCACCTTTAAGATCTAACAAAGCTTCAGTAGCACGGATAAATGCAACACCACCACCAGCGATAATACCTTCTTCAACAGCAGCGCGAGTTGCATGCAAAGCGTCATCAACACGGTCTTTCTTCTCTTTCATCTCAACTTCAGTAGTTGCACCTACATACAATACAGCTACACCACCAGACAATTTAGCCAAACGCTCTTGTAGTTTTTCACGATCGTAGTCTGAAGTTGTTGTTTCAATTTGTGAACGGATCTGTGCAACACGTGCTTTAATATCCTCTACATTGCCAGAACCATTGATAATCGTTGTGTTATCTTTGTCAACTTGAACTTTTTCAGCTTGACCTAAGTAAGATAACTCAGCATTTTCTAATTTGAAACCTCTTTCTTCTGAAATCACCGTACCACCAGTTAAGATCGCAATATCTTCCAACATGGCTTTACGACGGTCACCGAAACCTGGAGCTTTGACAGCTGCAACTTTCAGAGAACCACGGATTTTATTAACCACTAAGGTAGCCAAAGCCTCACCATCTAGATCTTCAGCAATGATCAATAAAGGTTTGCCAGTTTGAACTTGTTTCTCCAAGATAGGCAGCAATTCTTTCATGTTGCTGATTTTCTTGTCATAGATCAAGATATATGGATTATCCAATTCTGCTTCCATCTTATCGGAATTTGTCACAAAATATGGTGACAAATAACCGCGGTCAAATTGCATACCTTCCACAGTTTTAACTTCTGTTTCAGTACCTTTAGCTTCTTCTACAGTGATAACACCATCGTTACCTACTTTTTCCATCGCCTGTGCAATTAACGAACCAATTACTTCGTCATTGTTAGCTGAAATTGTAGCAACTTGTTTGATTTTATTGTTGTCTTGACCAACTTCTTGAGATTGTGATTTCAAGTTGGCAACTACAGTAGCAACCGCTTTATCAATACCACGTTTTAAATCCATTGGGTTAGCACCAGCAGCCACAGATTTGATACCTGGAGCAACAATTGCTTGCGCTAATACTGTAGCAGTAGTTGTACCATCACCGGCTTGATCAGCTGTTTTGGAAGCTACTTCTTTTACCATTTGCGCACCCATGTTTTCTAAAGCGTCTTTCAATTCGATTTCTTTCGCTACCGAAACACCATCTTTAGTAATTACTGGAGCACCAAATTTCTTCTCAATAATTACGTTACGTCCTTTAGGACCTAATGTTACTTTAACTGCATTTGCCAAGGTATCTACACCTTTTTTAAGGGCTTCACGAGCCTCAACGTTATATTTTACTTGTTTTGCCATTTTTTATAAGTATTAAGTATTTCAAGAAGTGTAATGAAGATAGTATACTAAACCGTAAACCGGTTTTATCTTTTAATATGCACATTTACAACTCCACTAAAATAAACTTGAATTTTTAACCGAGCCAGTAAGCTCATTTTTAAATAATCTTTTGTATGAATTAGATGACTGCGTAAATATCAGACTCACGCATAATTAAGTACTCTTTTCCTTCGTAAGTAATTTCAGTACCTGCGTATTTTCCGTATAATACTTTGTCACCAACTTTCACAGTTAACGGTTCGTCAACTTTACCTGTACCTACAGCAACTACTGTACCTTGAGATGGTTTTTCTTTTGCTGTATCGGGGATATACAACCCTGAAGCTGTTTTTTCTTCTGCTGGAGCAGCTTCTACTACTACTCTGTCTCCGATAGGTTTGATACTTAATGCCATAATTAATTTACTTTTTATCTGTTTTTGAATTTATTTTTATGTTATAATCGCTATAAGCACATCATCTTTTATGCCAATTGTAATTAGAAGGGCTTTTAAGACAATTTTTCACACAAAAGTTAACATCCCAATCGACAAAAATTCATTTTGCTGTCACACTGTCATTTTATGTCTGCCAGTCTTACTTCCGCTTACCAAATATACTTTTGATTTAATACGCTTAATCCGCTTAGCAAAACTTTCACGATCCTTTCTTTAAAAACAATGTCTAAAAAATACTGCAAACAAAAAGCCCCGTTTGCTTTCACAAACAGGGCGTATAATTTTTTATTGACAACTATTTTTTAGCCTCTTCTACCGGTTTCGTGGTAGGCGCTGTCGCCGGTACTTTTTCCTGAGATTGAGCCGGAGCTGTTTGCTCTTGTCCAGCAGGAGCACCAGCAGGATTTTGTCCAGTACCTAAGTTCAATGGACCTTGTTGAGCAGGCGCTTCAATTTGCCCCCCCAATCCTCCTTTGGATGTGCTTGGAGATGTTCCAATAATATTTACACCCAAGCTAAATACCATGATGGCAATAACCATGATCCAAGTACCTTTTTCCAAAATGTCACCTGTACGTTTTACACCCATAAGATTCGTTCCACCCGAAAAACCAGATGATAAACCTCCTCCTTTTGGATTTTGGATTAAAACCAAAAACGCTAAAATAATACTAGCCAATATGATTAAACCGATTAATAATCCTTGCATCTCTTTATGTTATTAATTTAATTTCTTTTCTAATTCTGTTATGCGTGCCGCAAAGTAAGCATTTTTTTCTGGATATTTCAAAACTAATTTTTTGTAAACCTCTATTGCCTTTGGATATAAGCCTTGTTCCACATAGATTTTTGCAAGCGTTTCGGTAACGAGAGAGTACTGATCTTCCGAACTTTTCCGGGCTTTATTCTCTAAATCCAACTTCTCCGCTTGCAGCGGCTGAATGATAGGTTCTTCGCGAATAAACTTCTCGATGACCTTGTCAGACTTGCGCGGTATCTGAAATGCGACCGTTGTTTTAACCTCATCACTTAATTTCGCCTCAGGCGGTTGCAAATGAAAAATATTCTCACGGATCTGTTGATCTAATAGCTGACTATCCAATTTTTCATGAATTTTAGCAACGTCATCACTCGATGGCTTCATTGGGCTCAAAGGAGATTTAACGTAGGGCTGATAAGTATGCGCATACTCCAATCTTGTTTTATGTAGCCACCACAAAAAACTGTAGGGCATCGTATCATCATCATAAACAGAAACATGCTCGTGACTATCATTACTTTCGTCGGCAACAGATTCCTGAGGAACCGCGGCCACAACTGGAGACTCCTGCAAATCACCACTAGTTACATCCTGTTGACTATTCGACCGAAAATATTCTGTTGCAGCCCCAGCCTCAATCAAACGATTCAACTCATCCATCTCTATTTCTCCATCGGCCGCAATTTCGACAACACGATCATTGCTAATAGATTCCTCATCCACTAATAATTCATCCGATGGCGTTATTGCTGCAGAATCTACGGTAGATTTAACATGCACAAATTCATAAAGCCAACTCGGGGAACAAGCATATAACAGGGTGGAAGATAAATTCTGAACAGTTTGATGTTTTTCAAAAACTTTACGTTCATAAACGAATCGTAAGCTCTGTGCATAAGGGTATTTTTCAATCAAGGCCAAAATCAAATCTTCCTCCACCGTATCAGGGTAGTTGAGTGCTCGAAAAAAAAGCTCCTTATTGGGTAATGATACATTAAGATTCATCTTACAAATAGAGTTACCAATTAGCAAAAGCTTTATTGTATATATCTTCCGTTAGCATTTGAATAATTTCCTTACCCAAAGTCTCTTCCTGTGCACTCTGAAGGTTTCCAGCGAACTCTTTAAAACGTGTAAATGGCTGTTCAAAATCGTCCTTCGGGTTAATTTTATTATGATAAGTCACTTTAACTGTGATTGTCAATCTATTCATAGCAGCACGATCAGTGCCCGCTTCAACAGCAGCAGGACTTATCGTATACTCAGTGATAAATCCCTCAAAGTTAGCATCACCATCCTGGTTCACCTGACTCAATCGAGACTGATTACGAATACGCTCTTTAAGTGCCTCCGTAAAATTCTGACTTAATGTCGGGTAAACTAATGGAGCAATATTTTCAAAATATTGAATATTAACTGTTTTCATTCCCTCAGGAATAGATCCACCAGTAAATCCATATTTCACCCCACAACTATTCATGACAAACAAAAAGATTGTCGTGAGAAAAGTATATCCTATTTTTTTTGACAACATCTTTAACCCCTAATCTAAATTTAAGTCTTTAATCTTTCTATACAAAGTTCTTTCAGAAATCCCCAACTCTTGTGCGGCAGCTTTACGCTTACCACGGTGCTTTTTTAATGCCTTCTTGATTAAATCAGATTCCTTATCAACAAGAGATAAAGATTCCTCCACCTCTTCTGCATCCTGCAGATAGTCATCCTTTGAAACAGGATTTTTTAATACATTTGCAGCATTTGATGGCGAATGTATCGTCAAAGTCGGTGTTGTATAATTTTCCGGCTCCGATTTCAAGTGCGGTTCGATCTCTTGATATAATTGATTAATGTATGGAGAATTTTGATCAAACGTGCTAGAATCAACGCCTTTCTGAATCAATTCAACCACCAGTTTTTTCAGATCAACCATATCTTTCTTCATATCAAATAAAACTTTATACAGCAAATCTCTTTCTGAAAAATCCTCCTTCCCCCCATTATTTGATGGAACTACTGCAGGGAGACTCGTTCGGGATTCATTGGGCAAATAGTTTTGGAGTGTATATGCATCTACCACACGTTCTTTCTCCAGAACAGCGATTTGTTCGGCAACGTTTTTCAGTTGACGCACATTACCAGGCCAACTATAGTTGCGTAGCATATTCTGAGCATCGTCCGTCAATTGAACACCAGGAGTACGGTACTTTTCAGAAAAGTCCACGATAAACTTACGGAATAATAAGTTGACATCTTCAGGACGCTCACGTAAAGAGGGCACACGCAAGGGTACAGTATTTAAACGATAATAAAGATCTTCGCGAAATCTACCCTTTTGTACAGCTTCAAAAACATTCACATTTGTAGCGGCAACGACACGAACATTTGTTTTCTGCACTTTGGATGATCCGACCCTTATATACTCTCCAGACTCCAGCACACGTAACAATCGTGCTTGCGTCCCTAAAGGTAACTCACCAACCTCATCTAAAAAAATCGTACCACCGTCAACGACTTCAAAATAGCCCTTTCTAGCTTCATGTGCTCCCGTAAAAGAACCTTTTTCGTGACCAAATAACTCGGAGTCAATGGTTCCTTCTGGTATAGCCCCACAGTTGACCGCAATAAAGGGGCCATGCTTACGTGAACTCAATTGATGGATAATATGCGAAAAAACTTCTTTACCACTACCACTCTCACCTTGTATTAATACGGAAATATCTGTCGGAGCCACTTGTCGCGCAATATCAATTGCCCGATTCAACAATGGCGAATTACCGATAATCCCAAATCTATTCTTTATATCTTGGTTATCCATAAATTTCCAGTTGGAAATAAAATAATCTAAGTTAGCTTAATCAACAATTTTTCCTAACAGCGTAGCAGAAGTACATGATTCAACAAGGACATTCACATAGTCCCCTTGTTTAAATCGAGGATCTATTGGAAAAACAACTAATGCATTTTGGTCATTACGTCCACAGAAATCGAACTCAGATCGTTTTGAAAACCCTTCAATGAGTACCTTACAGACTTTCCCAACAAATTGTTGATAACGATACAAACTATGATCGCGTTGTTTATTGATAACTTCCGTCAAACGCCGTTTTTTAACATCTTCAGGAATATCATCTGCATATCTTTTCGCCGCCAATGTGCCCGGTCTTTCCGAATAAGCAAACATATAAGCGAAATCATACTTCACATAGTCCATCATAGAAAGTGTATCCTGATGCTCTTCTTCCGTTTCCGTGCAGAAACCAGTAATGACATCAGTAGAAATAGCACATTCCGGTATAATACGACGAATTGCATCGACACGCTCCATATACCACGCGCGATCATACGTACGGTTCATCAATTCCAATACTCTGGAATTCCCAGATTGAACAGGCAAATGAATATAATTACAGATATTTTCATGTGATGCTATCGCATACAATACCTCATCCGTAATATCTTTTGGATGAGAAGTTGAAAAACGAACACGCAGCAGCGGGCTGATTTCTGCAACCATCGTAAGCAAAGTAGCAAAAGTGACCGTTTCGCTAGGGACATCGCCTTCTGCTAGAGGAGCAGTATATTTATAGGAATCGACATTTTGTCCCAACAACGTAACTTCCTTGTAACCCGCATTAAAAAGATCTTGAGCTTCCTTCACGATAGAATGCGGATCACGACTACGTTCGCGGCCCCGTGTGAAAGGAACCACACAGAAAGAACACATATTATCACAACCGCGCATAATTGAAATAAAAGCGGTGACGCCATTTGAATTCAAACGAACAGGATTGATATCAGCATACGTTTCCTCTCTTGATAATAAAACGTTTACGGCTTTAGCACCATCGTCAACCTGATCAATCAAATTTGGCAAATCACGATAAGCATCTGGTCCCACCACAACATCAACTAATTTTTCTTCTTCCAGAAACTTCGACTTTAGACGCTCGGCCATACAACCCAATACACCTACGATCATCCCAGGATTTTTTGCTTTAGCAGCTTCAAACTCCTTTAACCTATTACGAACACGTTGTTCGGCATTCTCGCGAATCGAACAGGTATTAATAAAAACAACATCAGCCTCCTGATAGTTCTTGGTAGTCTCAAATCCTTTATCCAACAAAATAGAAGCAACAATCTCACTATCCGAGAAATTCATCTGGCAACCGTAACTTTCAATATAAAGTTTACGGCCAGTGCTTAAAGTCGGATCCTGTTCCAATAATAATGCCTCACCCTGACGAGATTCGTCGTGTTCCTTAGTGGTATGTGTTAAATCTAGCATAGCTCGCTATTCAATAGAATATAATTTTTATTATTTAATGAAGTCAACCCCCGTGCAGAAATCCATAATTTGATCAATTAATTTCCTATCAATGGTTGTTTCAAAGATTACAAAGTTAGAAATTTAAATCCATATAATGACAGTTTGTCAGACAGAAATATGATTTATGAATTGTCACATTTTAGGTCTAAATGAATCACATTAGGAATTTTTACCCGCTATATTCCACAAAAAAAGCGTTGAGTTTATCAACGCTTTTTTTGATTAAACATCAAATAGTACAAATCGGAAAGACTAGAGTCTTAAACCGGTTATTGTCCTGCCTGTTGCTTCGCTTCTTTTTTCATTTGGTCGCCCGCTACGATGACAATCTCGACGCGACGGTTTTGTGCACGTCCCGCTTCTGTATCATTACTTGCAATTGGTTCGGAGAAATTTCTGCCTTCTGTACGGATACGTGATGAAGCCAAACCTTTAGATACGGCAAAAGCACGCACTGAATTCGCACGATCCAAAGACACCTTTTCATTTGCAGCCAATGTACCTACATTATCGGTATGTCCGATTACCAAAATTTCAGTACCCTGTTCTTTATTCAATGTAGTGACCAAATTAGCAATATTATCTTTGGCAGATGCTTTAAGATCTGATTTATTAAAGTCAAATAAAATACCTGAATCGAACTTAACAACGATACCCTCTGCAGACTGCGTAACTTCAGCTCCTTCAACAGTTTTAGAAATCTCAGCTGCTTGCTTATCCATTTTTTTACCAATCAATACACCAGCAGCACCACCAATTGCAGCACCGGCCAAAGTACCAATTGCCGTATTACCGGCTTTCCCTCCGATTAATGCACCCAATGCACCCCCGGCAACACCACCAATAACTCCGCCTTTAGTGGCATTATTCGTATTTTGGATGGTAGAACAACTTCCAAATAACATAGCTGAGGTTGCAACCGTCAAACCAAATACAGCCAATTTTCTATTCATTTTCATATGTATGCGATCTAAGACTTTATATTTAAACTTATACAGCTCTACTAAAATCAAACTAAGTGCCAAAAGATATTTTTATCAACTTTTTTGTTACCAGACAATGAAAAAAGTACTATTAAATTTCCTATATGCAGTCAAAACGCTACATTACTAACTCATTTTTATTTAATAGAACATTAGCTATAAACATAAACTGTTCTATTTCTCCTGTGTCTTCACTTCAATATCTGGCAATAATGAGCCTTTAGGTCTCCCCTTCGCATCAAAATCTTCCATAGACTGTTGCACGTAATGCATCAAATCATATTGCCCCCAATGTTCAGCGAGATCAAAAGATGGACGATAACGTATCATAAAAGCATCCAGCTCAGCACTGTCTAGTTTCGTCAGATTCTTAACAGCTTCACGGGAAAAAATACGGTCAACTTGCAACTCCTCTTTCTCTCTATCCATAAATCGTCCAAAGCGCTTTGCATTCTTAGCCTCGCGCCCAAAAAGATTATAAAGTGCAGTGGCCGGACTACCTAAATAAGTTCCGAACTTATTTTTACCTCCATTATAAACACCCTTTTTAGAATAGTTATTCATTGCATCGTTTAATTCAGCTTCTTTTGTCTTCCTTTCCACAATAACAGTCTCCAATCGTATGCCCTCCTGCAATTCCACATAAAACTCATTCAAATTGGTCAAGACAGTCTTTACGGGCGAATACCCCACTTTAGTGAAAGACAACGAATCTCCCACTGATGCGTCGATTGTAAACACACCGAAAGAATTGGTCAGCGTAGATCTATGCGTACGCAGATTGATTACCACCGCATCCCCAATGCGATTACCATTATCCTTTTGTAAAACCATACCCGAAACCTTCTGCTGTTGCTGAGCAGTAGCGCCGAAATAGGTAAATAAAAGTAAAAAAAAACCTATTATCTGCATCTGTAATATTTTCATCCTATTATCTCTCTTCAATTATGCCAATTAGTTTTAGCTTACAGCAGTTTCATTGGATCCAATAGCACACGCTCAAGATAGCATGCACAGTTATTTTCAACCGTATAAAATTGTATTTTATACGTTAGCTATTGACTAAAATTAATAATAGTTGGACACTTGTACTGTTAAAAAAGTTTAAATATTCTTATGTACGCTACTTGTAAGGATAAAAAACAAAATTGGCCCCTTCCGCAACCACAACAAACAGACACATAAAATCTTTAGCAGGTTTATAGTTCTGAATAAAGGACGATTTACGATCTTCCTGTATGATATCCTTCGAAACAAACTCTTCTAGGGTGGACGCATTAATTGTCCATTTTGTATCCAGCTCCTTGCGATCCAATATAACCTCGCCAACAGAGACATCATGCTGATGAGCGATGAAAATGGGGTATTCAGAATACCCTTCTTCCACGATTTCCAACGCTACCTCGCGGATAGATTCACTATAAAAATCGAGATCGACCTGCAGGCTCTTTAATGGACTTTGTCCTGTAGATGTTGTATTTTCCCCTCTTGCAGACCCTGCAAATAAATCTTCTACTTCCATAATGGTACTATAACTTTTTCAATTCCAATAAAACGACATTCTCAACATGTTGCGTATGCGGAAACATGTCCACCGGTTTAATACGCTTTACCTCATATTTCTCCGCTAACAACAGAAGATCTCTCGCCTGCGTAGCAGCATTACAACTTACATATACGATACGCGGAGATTCCATTTCCAACAAACGTGCCACAACATCAGCATGCATTCCTGCACGTGGCGGGTCTGTAATCACCACATCAGGTTTACCATGTTCGGCAATGAAGGAAGGGGTCAAAACATCCTTCATATCACCAGCATAGAACTTTGTATTCGTAATATTATTGATGGACGAATTGACTTGTGCATCTTCAATAGCTGTAGGAACATACTCTACACCCACAACTTCTCGGGCTTGCTTAGCAACAAAATTTGCTATCGTACCAGCACCCGTATACAAATCATATACCAATTCATCGCCATTCAGATCGGCAAAATCACGGGTGATTTTATATAACTCGTAAGCTTGTGCAGAATTCGTTTGATAGAAAGATTTAGGTCCAACTTTATACCGTAATCCTTCCATCTCTTCATAAATGAAATCACGCCCGGCGTAGATATGGATGTCTTGATCAAAGATCGTATCATTGCGTTTCTGATTGACAATATATAATAGCGAAGTGATTTGTGGGAACTTTTCCTTGACATAATTCATCAGCAATTCGACCTGCCCCTCTTCCGGATAAGCAAAAACAACGATCACCATCATCTCTCCAGTAGAAGAAATGCGGATAATCAAATTACGCAAAACACCTGTATGCTCACGCAAATCGTAAAAGGTAATGCCTTGGCCAAGTGCAAAATCACGAATTGAATTGCGAACTTGGTTTGAAGGGTCTTCTTGCAAATAACAATGATCAATATCTAAGATTTTATCAAAACGTCCCGGCACGTGAAATCCCAAAGCATTCATTTCCAATACAGACGCATCTTCATCTACAGAAGTCAACCACTTTTTATTTGAAAAAGTGTACTCCAATTTATTCCTATAATATTCCGTTTGCACCGAGCCTAATATAGGCTCCATAGCAGATGTATCAACCTTCCCAATACGCGATAAGGCATTATCAACAGACTGTTGCTTAAATTTCAATTGAGCATCATAGGTCATATGCTGCCACTTACATCCGCCACAAACTCCAAAGTGCTCACAAAAAGGATTTACACGATAAGATGAGGCTTCTTTTAAAGCAGTTACCCGAGCTTCTGCAAAATTCTTTTTCTTGCGCATAAGCTCCACGTCAACAACATCTCCCGGAACAGCTTTTTCAACAAACAAAACCAAATCTTCGGTTTTTCCAACACCTCTACCCTCTTCGGCAATATCAATGATGGCAATATCTTTCAAGAACTTTTTATCTTGCGGAATTCTTCTACTCATAGGATGCAAAAATACAATTTTTATAACGATTTTTCACCTGCACATTTTTTTTATAAGCATTGATTATCACGATGATAAAGTAACTCTTCACATACTAGCGGCGTAGTATAGGGGATAATGGAGCAATTAAATATCTACCAACGTAAATATGAAAAAGCAAATCATAAGAAAGGAACAACATTGAAAAAGGAGAGTGCCGGCCATTGGAGCAGCAATGACAGCGTTAACGAAATTTATTGAACAGTTGCCTGAACAAGATAAGGCAGGATTTCCTTCTGAAAGGATATAAAATTTTTACGCACATCGGCATCCGAAACCGCTGTAAACGCAAATGAAAACACAATACTTTTACTGGATTTAATCAGAAAGGTTAACTTCTCTTCACTAATCGCTTCATTAATTTTTTCATTTTGGATGAATGTACTTAAGAGCAGAAACTCCAAATCTTCTGAAAGCGTTTTTAGGTATTCCTGAGCATTCGCAGATTCCCGAATAAACTCCCATCCGATCAACTCATTGCAAACAGTATAGGTAAGTCGACTTACCCGCAAAATAGTAAAGCCCAAAAAGGAAGCCATATCATCTTCATATTTGGTCGTTTTTAAAATATCCTGCAAGCTCGCACGAAGATAGTCCATCAAGATGGCATGCAAAATCATTTCTTTGCTATCAAAATATTTGTACACAGTAGCTTTCGCTATGTTGGCCTTTTTCGCCAAAGTATTCACACTGGTCTTATGATAACCATTCTGACGAAAAAGCTCCCGTGCTGTTCTTTTTATTGATTCAATGATATGATCTGGTTCCATGTAATTTTATAATAGGCATATCGAATTTCAGCCACAAGATCAAAGACTAAAAAGCACCATATTATTCCCAGACTTCGTCATAATAGAGAATAATATGATGCAATATTAGTTTTATACATTAATTTATATTAATTCCGTCTCAAATTGAGCTAAGAAACGCGTATCGTTCTCAGAGAAAAGACGCAAGTCCTTAATTACATATTTCAAATTAGTGATACGTTCGATACCCATACCAAATGCAAAGCCCGCGTATTTTTTACTATCGATACCACAATTGTCAAGAACATTAGGATCCACCATACCACAACCTAGAATCTCAACCCAGCCAGAGTATTTACACAGATTACATCCAGCACCTTTACAAATGGTACAAGAAATATCCATTTCTGCTGAAGGCTCCGTAAAAGGAAAATATGAAGGACGGAAACGTACTTTTGTACCTTCACCGTACATTTCTTGGACAAAATGATATAGAGTTTGTTTCAAATCAGCAAAAGAAACATTTTCATCTACATACAAACCTTCCACCTGATGAAAGAAACAATGCGCACGTGCCGAAATAGCCTCATTTCTATAAACACGACCCGGCATAATGGCACGGAACGGAGGTTGACCAGCTTCCATTAATCGTACCTGAACAGAAGAAGTATGCGTTCTCAAGGTAATATCATTACCTTCTTGTTTCTTGATAAAGAACGTATCTTGCATATCACGCGCAGGATGCTCTGGAGGAAAATTTAAGGCCGAGAAGTTGTGCCAGTCGTCTTCGATTTCTGGGCCTTCTGAAACAACAAAACCTAATTTCTTGAAAATTTCAACGATTTCTTTACGAACCAAGGAGATTGGATGTCTAGATCCCAGCTGAAATCCCTGCCCCGGTAAAGTTAAATCGCCCTCAAACTGTTCAGATTTTTGCTTCTCTCCAGTTCCGAATTTTTCTTGTGCTTCCTTAAACGTATTTTCTGCCAACTGCTTAAATTCGTTCAACACTTTACCCAAAGCACGTTTCTCTTCAGGTGTAACCGTTTTGAATTCATCAAAAAGATTCTTCACAATCCCTTTGGAAACCAAAAACCTCAATCTGAAATTTTCTACATCGGCTGAAGAAGTTGGCGAAAACGCCTTAATTTCCTCAGTATACTGCGTAATTCTATCTTGCAACATAATTAAAGCAAACATAGCCAAAATTTCGGCGAAAAAGAAAATTTATGGACATTCGCCGATCATGGACACAACATCAGCTTTAGATAATTGAAAAACGAAATGCAGCCAATTATGCTGTACGAGTAGTCAAAATGTATTATAAACAAAAAAGCAGACTTATTTGCCTGCCTTTATAAATATCATCGATTGATTACCAAAGTCAAGTTTTTACATAAACATCACTTTTTACAGATTTAAAATGGCAAGGGATTATCCTCTTGATCATTTTCGGTAAAATCAACTTCAACTTCTTTATCTTCCACCTTTTGTGCCTGCGTATTGGATGTATTGCCCGCAGCTGTACCAGTGTTCGGCTCAAAATCTGATTTACGACCCAAAAGTGTAAAAGTTTCTGCAACTACCTCCGTAGCGTATCGTCTAATACCTTCCTTATCTTCATAAGTACGCGTCCTTAATCGGCCTTCAATATAAACTAACTTCCCCTTTGTTAGATATTTCACAGCCACGTCAGCCAGACCTCGCCACATTACAATATTGTGCCATTCGGTTTGCTCCACCCTTTTTCCATCTTTATTATAGGTTTCGGATGTTGCCAATGGGAAACTGGCAACAGAGACATTGCCTTCTAAATAACGAATTTCGGGATCTTTTCCAAGATGTCCCACTAAAATGACTTTGTTAACTCCTGACATAATTTAAAAGCATAAATGGTTAAAAATTTGACCTTTCCAAAAAAGTAAAGATCAACTTGTGTTTAGCTAATTTATCTAAATCTTTTAGAACTACATAATCCCAATTTGATTTTTTTTGAATTAAATCACCTTTTAACCGCACTTCAAAAAATGTGGCATAAATATTCTGATGACTTAAAATATGCTTAGTCTGCTTCTGCAAGATGCTCAGGTCAGCGTCTTGCCCAAAATAAGACACAAACCACTTATCGTTCAGAATATCAATAATATCCATCGTATGATCAGATTCTAATAGTGGAAACTCATACAAATTTTGCCAAACATCACCTTCACCGCGTTTAGACATCAGAAGATGATCGCTGTTCTTTAAAATAAAATAATTGAAATATCTATCTCTGCTTCCTTTGCCTTTAAGCTTTACAGGCAATTGATTGACCTCGCCGCGTGTAAAGGCGTAGCAAGAAAGGCGAAACATACATTGCTCGCAAAGCGGTTGCTTAGGCTTACAATGGATCGCACCAAAATCCATAATAGCCTGGTTATATTGGGCAGGATGATTGTGATCCAGATTTTCTTTCGCTATCGCCGCGAAAACCTTTTTCCCTTCCGTTGAATTAATGGGAGTTTCTATTCCATAATAGCGTGCAAGTACGCGAAACACATTCCCGTCCAAAACAGCCTGAGCTTCATTATTAGCAAAAGAAGATATCGCTGCAGCAGTGTACTCCCCTACACCAGGAAGGCTTAGTAGGGTCTTATAATCCACTGGAAAAATCCCATTATATTGATCCCGGACAATTCGAGCGGCTTTATGCATATTCCTCCCCCTAGAGTAATACCCCAAGCCTTGCCAAAGGTGAAGAATGTCGTCTTCATCCGCATTTGCAAAATCGACTACGGTATTGAATCGCTCCACAAAGCGATAATAGTACGGCATGCCCTGCTCCACCCGCGTCTGTTGCAAAATAATCTCCGAAAGCCATATTTTGTACGCATCATGTGTTTCTCTCCATGGTAGATCTCGCTTATGCTCTTGATACCATGCTTGCAATTCTTCACCAAATATCATAAACACAAAAATGCATAATTTTTGCCTATTCCAAGCATTAACCCAGTCCCAAGGCTGCTCTTCCTATATTAATTTATCCACAATAGCCGACGTTTCTAAAAATCGATAAACACATTGGAAGGAAGACTTGGAGAATTTTTCCTATATTGACGCCAAAGGGAAGTTTATCAAAGTATGAAGAGTAATTCGCAGACATTTCAATTGTCGACATTGCACCGTGGAAAATACATGTTTATATTGTTGACTTCAATCCTGTTCATTGGAATGGGCATGTCCAAAGTTCCGGTACAGGAAATCCTCAAGATTATCATCGCTCTTTTAATGATTCCCTTCGCCTTATACTTGGCCATTAAGCTTTCGACATTATCGTCGACATGGATTTTAGAAGAAGAAGTGCTCCGCATTAGCAATGCCAAGAAAACAGTCGTTTTTCCTTTAAGCAGTATTTCATATATCCGAAATCTGAAGCGCTCTGGCGGCAACCTAATTATTATCCACCCGGTCAAAGGCCCGGCTTTTCGAACATGGCGCAACAAATTGTTCCAAAAGGAAGACGATCTTCCACTGTTGAGCGAGGCGCTGAGGGCTGCCGATATCGAATATTACGACCTATAAATTCTTGATTCCTTCAGTAACATTTGTTACAAGCTTTTGCAAAGGCAGTATGTACCTTTGTAACATCACTTAAGAACATTGTTATGGTATTGGAATACATCAAACAACCGTGGCCCTGGTATATTTCAGGTCCTTTAATTGCACTGGTCATGTACCTTCTGCTCAAACAGGGCAAGGATTTTGGCATGTCCAACAATTTACGTACAATGTGCACTGTATTCGGTGCAGGCAAAACTTCATCTTTTTTTAGGTTCGACTGGAAGACACAATCCTGGAATCTTCTGCTGGTACTCGGAACCGTTATCGGAGGTTTTATCGCACATTATTTCCTCGACGATGGCACACCGGCACAAATCCATGCGAAAAGTGTGGCAGATCTCAAAGAACTGGGTATTATCGACCATATACAAGGTTACCTACCCGAATCCATTTTCGTTTTTAACGGATCTTTGTTTCAATTTCTAATTTTAAGCATCGGCGGTATATTAATCGGCTTCGGGACGCGGTATGCTGGCGGCTGCTCTTCTGGACATGCCATTTCAGGGCTCAGCAACTTCCAGATCCCATCGTTGATCGCCGTAATCGGCTTCTTCCTCGGTGGAATAATTATGATCCATTTTTTATTTCCCTTAATCTTTGCATAAAATGAAAGCATTAAAATTCATATTAATAGGCATATTATTTGGCATCATCTTGTATAAGTCGGAAGCAGCATCCTGGTATAGAATATACGAAATGTTTCAATTTCGCTCCTTTCACATGTATGGTATCATTGGAACAGCGCTAACAACAGCCATTATTATCGTACAGATCATCAAAAGGAAACAAATTAAGGACAGCCACGGAGCGCACATCACCTTTGTAGATAAAGATAAAAGCATTACCCGGTATCTAGTGGGCGGCACCATCTTTGGTTTGGGCTGGGCGCTGACCGGTGCTTGTCCAGGCCCCATGTTTGCTTTGATCGGAGCCGGTTACTGGACGATTGGCATTGTACTATTGTTTGCCTTATTGGGTACATGGATTTACGGTATCTTGCGCAACAAATTGCCCCATTGACCTACAGGTAGTCTACTATTTTGAAAGCCCACGCCATCAAAAATTAAATTTTTAGCAACAGAAAATGGAATTAATATTTATAGCTGGATTTACATTAGCTGTCGTCGTCGGGCTATCTATGGGCCTAATGGGTAGCGGCGGAAGCATCCTAACACTCCCCATATTTGTCTATATCTTCCATATTGAACCTCAATATGCATTGGACTATTCGCTGTTTTCTATTGGAATATTAGCCTTGGTCGGATCAATTTATCCGTTAAAAAAGAAGGAAATTGACTTGAAAACCACAACTATTTTTCTACTTCCCTCGCTAATTTCAGTCTATTTCACCAAGCGCTATCTTCTCGTTTCTATACCCGAGTCATTCAACATCGGGAGTATGGAGATTTCCAGAAACCATATCATCATGCTATTGTTCTCGATGGTCATATTAATTTCTGCGACGGCGATGGTAAGAAGACAAAAACAGGTACAGGATGCAACATTCAAGGGTAGACCTGCACAAATTTTCAACGTTATCCTTGTCGGCTCACTAGTTGGCATTATGACAGGCTTAGTCGGTGCGGGAGGCGGTTTTATCATTGTACCAGCCCTAGTGTTACTCTTAGGGATTCCACTTAAGCAGGCGATTGCCACTTCTTTGTTCATAATCGGATTAAACGCGTCATTTGGTTTGATCGCAAATTATCATTTCTTACAACATATGAATTGGTTTATATTAGTAACTTTTACATTAATCACGTTAATAGGCCTCCAAATTGGCTCCAAATGGAAAGATAAATTAGATGCAGCAAAATTGAAAGGCATCTTCGGATATTTTTTAATTAGCATTGGCACCCTAATCTTTGCTTTCGAATTCATGCAATTTGTAAATCATTAAAATCACACGTTATGTTTTTTCAACACATTTTTGAATCATCTCTTGCTCATTCGAGTTATATCATTGGCTGTCAAGCAAAAGGAGTAGCTATAGTGATTGACCCCAAAAGAGATGTAGATACCTATCTTGAGATTGCACAAAAGAATAATCTGATCATAACGCATATTGCGGAAACACATATCCATGCCGATTACCTATCCGGCACACTGGAATTGGCAGCATTAACAGGTGCCCAACCTTACTTATCCGATGAAGGTGGGGCGGACTGGCAATACGCATTTCCACATAAAGGATTAAAAGATGGCGATCAATTTCAAGTCGGAAACCTTATTTTCAAGGTTATCCATACTCCCGGACATACACCTGAGAGTATTAGTTTTGTATTGGTCGATACACCGGCAACGATGGAACCTGTTATGATTTTTACTGGTGACTTTGTATTTGTTGGCGACATTGGCCGCCCTGATCTATTGGAAAATGCGGCTGGAATGATCGGAACCAAAGAGATCGGAGCACAGCAAATGTACCGTTCGTTGCAACATTTCTTGACTTTACCCGATCATATTCAGGTATGGCCTGCTCATGGCGCCGGATCCGCCTGTGGAAAGGCACTCGGCGCCGTCCCTAGTTCGACCGTTGGTTATGAGAAAATACGGAATTGGGCACTTCAATACCAAAACAATGAAGCAGCTTTCGTGGATGAGCTCTTATCAGGACAACCCGAGCCACCTCGCTACTTTGCCATGATGAAAAAACTCAACAAAATAGCGCGGCCTTTACAAACGGAATTACCTCGATACAACAGGTTAACGAATGATGCCTTTCTTGATTTATACCACGAAGGAACAACAATCATTGATACACGACACAAGTCCGACTTTGCAAAGGGATATCTGCCAGGTAGCGTCAATATTCAAAACAACAAGACTTTTAATACTTGGGCAGGCTGGATACTTAATTACTCCGATCCTTTTATACTCATTGTAGAAGAAAACCAATTGGACGACGTTGCACGTAAACTTATGCGCATCGGATTGGATCACGTTACCGGATATATTACACCGGATGCAATCCCCAGTTTGGACATCGCATTAGCACATCAACAGCTCATCGGGTTTGAAGAAATGAAGAGCGCTTTGGACAAATCCGACACGCAAATTCTAGACGTGCGCAATGCCAGTGAGTTCGCAGAGGGCCATTTACCGAATGCAACACATCTCTTTGTTGGAACAATTGAGGACAACCTCAGCAAAGTTGACCAAAGTAAACAGCTGTATCTCCACTGTCAATCGGGAGACCGGGCAACCATAGCGGCATCGATATTGGCGAAAAATGGTATTAAGGAGGTAAAAATTTATAGCCCTTCTATTAATGAATGGAAAGCAAAGGGCGGTATTCTTGTTGCCGACTCATTCGCCCCTTATTCGTAACTCGTTCGGAGTTCCCCCACTGTTCGCCCACTGTTCGCCCACCTTGCGCCCACTTATTAGGTGGACGCACAGTGGGAGCAAGGTGGAGAAAACGAGTACGCAAGGCGAACAAGGGGCGAACAAAAGGCGAAGCAGAGCCGAAAGGCACCCGAATAGATTACCTTTCCAACTAGTCTACAAACTATTTCTGTTTATTCGCAAGAACTCAATCACCTCATCCTTCTTTTCTTCCAGCTTGCCTTTCTTTTCCGTAAATTGATGATTATAGATCGTCAAATATTGATGGTCGTCCGTTTCAGATTCATATAATTCAGCGGTGGCGAAAGAGAGATGTTCTTCTTCTTCCGATAGATAGTCGTATACATAGGCAAAATCATGGTTGCCCAACGAGCTGACTACGGCATCTTTATCAGCCACATACTTTAACCTTCCCGGCAAAGCGCGTTTATTCATCCATACTTCGTCTTTTTCAGAAAATGGATAGATAGTGATGCCGCGGAAAGCCATAATGATTGGAGTAATCAATATAATACCCATTTCAATAGCCCACACGGCCCACAACATACCGCCCGAAACCGGGCTCTTTTTCAGGGTAAACGTACCTACTTCATTTAAACCTTGCATCGCTTCCCAAATAAATGTCGGGTGTAAGAAAAAAGCTTTAAAACCTTCAAGGTTAAAAGACGATTTTACCCAGGTATCTCCGCCCATTGTTCCTTCCGCATTGTACATTAATGATACAAACAAAGCCCACTGTGCATAAAAGGCTAAAATGGCGACCAATAATGTGATCAAAATGGCTATCCCCCTATTCCTTAATTTCCATTGTTTGAAACAAAAATTCAGCACATAGAATATTCCAGCACCAAAACCTAAGGTAATAAATACATTAAAGTAAATAATGGGTATAAACCATTGTAAAGCAATGTAAACAATAGCCAATACAATGGCACCCAAAGTACCTAGGATCAGGGAGCCGACAATAGCCAATACAGGAGCCTTTCCAGAGGGCTTATAATATAGATTATCCATAAATAAAAAGTAAAATTGATTTTAACTCAATAAATAAATCCCATAACCAAAACCAAGCCAATTCCACAACCAATGGTAGATTTTCGTCAAGATTTGATGACATTAGCGTCATCAAGCACCTATAAGCGCCATTTATTGAGACAATTTTGTAAGTTTGAGACATGAAAATTAAAATTATATCCTTTTTTACACTTATCTGTGTATTCAATATTTGGGGGGCAGTAGTGAAGGCCCAAAGGAAAGGATTCTGGCAACAGAAAGTTGACTACAAAATGGACGTCAACGTGGATGAAAAAGCATATCAATACGATGGAAAAATGATCTTGAAGTATAGCAATAATTCAGGTCAGTCCCTAAAAAAGGTCTATTTCCATCTATATTTCAATGCTTTTCAACCAGGATCGATGATGGATTATCGCTTAAAAAACATCAGTGATCCCGACAAGCGCATGGTGATTAATGTAGGTACGAAAGAAAAACCAATATATCAAAGCCGTATCGGAGAGCTCCAAACCAATCAAATAGGTTATCAAAAAATCAAAAGCTTAACAATGAATGGGGCTCATACCTCATTTAAAATTGATGGGACCATCTTGGAGGTCACTCTACCGTCGGTTATACAAGATGGCGAAACAGCCCGTTTTGACATGGAGTGGACCGCCCAAGTGCCAGAACAAATCCGAAGAACTGGCCGAAATTCTGCCGAAGGAGTAGCACTCTCTATGGCACAATGGTATCCAAAAATGGCTCAATTTGATGAATTCGGCTGGCATTTAGATGAATATACAGGCCGTGAATTCATTGCTCCCTTTGGTAATTTTGATGTCACTATACGGCTCAACAAAAATTATGTAGTCGGTGCATCAGGTGTTCTTCAGAACCCAGCAGAGGTGAAAGGCTATCAACCGAAGGCAAAGATAAAATTAGACGGCAATAAAGCCACCTGGCACTATAAGGCCCAAAATATCCATGATTTTGTATGGGCCGCGGACCCCAAGTTTGTCGTAGATTCAGCTTCAAGTAAAAACGGAATAAAAGTGTATACCGTATTTTTGCCAACCGACAAAGAAGTGATATCCAATTGGAAAACAGCTATAGGTCTATCCACCGAATTCTTCGATTTTTGTAGTGCAAAGTTTGGAAAATACCCTTGGCCAACATATACCATCATTCAAGGTGGCGATGGGGGAATGGAGTATGGTACAGCTACCCTGATCACCGGTGGACGCAATCTAAAAAGCCTTGTTGGTGTAATATTCCACGAATCAGCACACTCTTGGTACCAGCAATTATTTGGAATCAACGAAACTGTAGATGAGTGGTTTGATGAAGGCTTTACCTCCTATGTCGAAGAGCTTGCCATGCAGCATATCTTTGAAAAAAGAGGAGCCATAGCATCCAACCCGCAAATTGCAGCTTACCGTGGTTATTACAAATTAGCGCTTTCTGGTAAAGAAGAACCCATGAGCTTATTGGCAGATTATTATAACACCAATTATGGATACAGCAACGAAGCATACAACAAAGGTGCTGTACTTGCAGAGCAGCTGGGTTATATTATTGGACAGGAAAACTTAGAGAAAACCTTTCTGAAATTTTATGATCTCTGGAAGTTTAAACATCCGACCCCTAATGATTTCAAACGCGTTGCTGAAGAAGTTTCGGGGATCAACCTGAAATGGTATTTCAACCTGTTTATCAATACCACCCGTCAAATCGATTACGCCATTGAAAATGTAACAGATAAAGAAATTCTTTTGGCTAACAAGTCTAATTTTGCCATGCCACTGGATGTTCTCGTAGAATACACCGATGGAAGCAAGGAACTCTTTTATATCCCTTTGCGTGAAATGCGTGGAGAAAAACCGGAAGAACATTTTGACATTTACAAAGGTGTTAAAAGAACCGTGCTCGAAGACTGGTTCTGGACGAAACCCGATTATACCATTCCGCTATCAAAGACACCAAAAGCAGTAACAATTGATCCTTCACTGCGCTTGGCAGATGTAGAATCGTCAAATAACACCTTTAGCAAATAACGAAACACAGGCTATCGCAGCATAAAGTACAAAAAACAGCTTCCAATCCAAGTATATTCCATACGGTTTGGAAGCTGTTTTTTTATTTGGACACTTTCGTCGCAAATTGGATACCCATTATCGCAAATCCATCTTGCTTGGCTGCCCGTGATGGACGTCATAAAATATTCATCCTACGCTAAAGCCAATACATGGATGGCTACTTTTAAGGGCTATCCAGTGAAATACAACACGTATTGCGCCGACAAGAGCCTATAGGAGAAGAAATCATACGAATAAAGAGACAAGTTAATTAGGTCTTGGTATATTTGTACCTATGATTTATGTCCATATCCCATTCTGTAAACAGGCTTGCCATTATTGCGATTTCCATTTTAGCACTTCACTTCAGTACAAAAGCGAGATGATCAATGCTATAAAACGGGAAATTGCGCTTAGAGCAGTGTATTTGGAAGACAAAAAGATCGAGTCTATTTATTTTGGCGGCGGCACACCGTCCTTATTGGAAGCGGATGAGATCGCGCGGATCATCGAGACGATCGCGAAGCACTTTGATATTGCAGATCACGCTGAAATTACACTGGAAGCCAATCCAGACGATCTAAATGCCGCCAAAGTAAACAGTCTACGGCATACAGCAATCAATCGATTCAGCATAGGTATACAGTCATTCTTTGAGGAAGATCTCCAGTGGATGAACAGAGCGCATAATCAACAGGAAGCAGTCGCATCGATTATGCGTGTGCAAGATGCGGGCTTTGAAAATATTACCTGTGACCTTATTTATGGCTATCCGCTATTGACAACCGAAAAATGGCGTCATAATATGCAACAACTGATTGACTTTGAAATTCCTCATATTTCTTCCTACTCCATGACCGTGGAAAAGAAAACAGTATTAGACCACTTCGTTAAAAAAGGAATATCTCCAGCCATGGATTCTGATCAGGCTGCTGATCAGATGAGTCTTCTTATTCATACGTTGAAATCCGCGGGATATGAGCAGTACGAAATCTCCAATTTTGCAAAAAACGGCTGTTATGCCCGTCACAATACAAATTATTGGAAAGGCAAACATTATCTTGGCATCGGCCCTTCAGCTCATTCATTCAATGGAACTTCAAGGTCCTGGAATGTTTCTAATAATGCTAAATATATGACATCCATTAATTTAGATCAACTTCCCCTGGAAATTGAGGAGCTTTCCACGCTTGACCAGATCAATGAAAATATCATGACATCGTTGCGAACCATGTGGGGACTAGATCTAATTGCACTGGAAAGTAAGTTTGGACGATCCGTTAAAGATCGCGTCTTAAAAGAAGCTGAACCATTTATAGCAGCGAAGAATCTTATTTTGGAGCCAAACAACTTACGTTTAACAGATGCGGGCAAATTAATGGCCGATCGTATCATGTCTAATTTATTTATAATAGAAGATTAGCAAATAAAGATATTATATTTTATAAAATCATTAATACAAAAAGCGATTTAGCGCTAAAAATTGTGAAAATGGAAATTTAAGACAGTTTTCTACCTACTTTGTCCTATGTTTGTAACATAATCTATTATAAAATTATTATGTCACACAAGCCATCTTTTGACTTAGAGATCAAAAGTTACAGAGAGCAACATAATGCTGCCGTAAACTTAATTCAAATTGTCAGCAACCTGTGGTATAACCACGCCGTAGAGCTCGTATTCTTTCGAAATCGACTCTTTGATGCAAAACCGAGTGCTATCCTAAACCTGATTCAGGAAAGTGCCCTGCTTACCGACGAGCCGGTCGACATTCTTGACACACTGCAAATCGCACAGCTATTGGAAAAATCGCCACTTTCTCCCGCTCGTATTGACCTTGGGAAACTCACTTTACAGGCCAAGAAAAAAACCTTTTCCGCTAATGACCTACACAATTTCATCACTGCGGAGTTACAGGACATGCATCAACAGGAGAAATTGAAGCCACGTGATGTGGTGCTTTATGGCTTTGGTCGTATCGGTCGCTTACTCGCCCGCGAACTTATGCTTAACACCGGTGCGGGACAGCAGCTTCGTCTCCGCGCCATTGTAACTCGCGACGTCAATGATAGCAAATCGATCCTGAAAAGAGCGGCACTATTAAAAACGGATTCCATACACGGTGCATTCGAAGGCGATGTGCAGGCCGATATAGCAAATCCGGCACTCGTCATCAATGGAATTACCGTCCATCTGATCTCCGCAAAACAACCCGAGGATATTGATTACACAGTCTATGGTATAGAAAATGCTTTAATCATCGACAATACAGGGGCTTTTCGCGATGCGCAGGAACTTAGTCGCCACCTGAAATCCAAAGGCGCCGAACAAGTATTATTAACAGCTCCCGGGAAAGGGGTCCCAAATATCGTATATGCGGTCAACGAAAATGATAGCGATTTGCAAAAACATAAGATCTTTTCCGCGGCCTCTTGTACCACTAATGCGATATCTCCCATTTTAGCTGTACTTGAAAATACAATAGGAATAGATAGAGGGCATATTGAAACCATACACTCCTATACCAACGACCAGAATCTTGTCGACAATATGCACAAGAAATCCAGACGGGGCAGGGCAGCCGCACTCAATATGGTCATCACCGAAACTGGAGCAGGGGATGCCGTTGCAAAAGTGTTGCCTTCGCTAACGGGCAAACTGACTTCAAACGCTATTCGTGTTCCCGTCCCAAATGGGTCATTGGCGATATTAAATCTTCAAATCAAATCCAAAACTACAGTCAACGACATCAATGCCCTTTTAAAAAAGGCATCGCTGCAGGGTAACCTTGTTGAACAGATTATGTTTTCCAAAAACAATGAACTTGTTTCATCGGATATCATTGGCACCAGTGCCGCTGCCATAGTCGATGCTCCGGCAACGATAGTTTCGACGGACGGCAGAAACATTGTTCTGTATATCTGGTACGATAATGAATATGGATACTCACATCAGGTGATGCGCTTATCCCGCCATATTACCGGTGTAAGAAGGTATACTTACTATTAAACTGTAAAGTATAAGCGGTAGCTGTGCAGCCTCCGCTTATACTTTAGCAAGATTACTTTTAAGGTATTTCATAATAATCGGTGTTGCTCCAGCATTCTGCAGCACGTAATCACGGGCCAACTTCCCTGCTTCCTGACGGAAAGGGCCATCTTGAAGAGCAGCAAATGCTTTATTAAGTTCTTTAACACTTCCAATAGAAAAACCTGCACCACGCTGTACAATATCTTTCGCCTCCTGAAACTTTTTGAAATTGGGACCAAATAGAACCGGTATGCCATAAGTTGCGGCCTCCAGCGTATTATGTATCCCCACCCCAAATCCACCACCAATATAGGCTATTTGGCCATAACCATACAGCGAAGAAAGCATACCGATATTGTCGATAACTAATACACGAGCATCTGCTATTGTAACAGCATCATAATTGGCCATATTCGAAAAACGGAGCGCTTTTGGCCAAAGGTTGAAGATACTCGCCAAATGTGACTCATGAATCTCGTGCGGAGCCAAGATGAGTTTATAGGCCGGATAATCCGCAAATAATTCTCTTAGTATTTGCTCATCTTCTGGCCAGGTACTTCCAGCCACCAAAGTTGGATGTTCTCCAATAAATTGGATGACCTCCGGAATCACTTTCTTACTTTTAGGAAGGTCTACTACCCGATCAAATCGGGTATCTCCAGCAAGCCCGGCGTTGCGTATCCCAAATTCTTTTAAAAGACGTACACTTTCTTCATTTTGCACAAAAAAGTAAGTCACATAGCCTAAAATCTGAAGAAAAAAGTTACCATATGCCTGAAAAAAGATCTGATCGGGTCTAAATATTGCTGAGATCAGAAACAAAGGAATCCCTCGGCTATACAGCCCCTCAAAAAAATAATACCAATATTCATATTTTGTGAATACGGCGAAGCTTGGCTTGATGAGGTCAAGGAAAAGTCGCGCGTTCTGTGCTGTATCATAGGGAAGATAAAACACATAATCAGCCAAAGCCGTATTTTTTCGGATCTCAAAGCCCGAGGGAGAGTAAAATGTTACAATTATTTTATGATCCGAATAAGTATTTCTTACGGACTCCAAAACAGGTCTTCCTTGCTCAAATTCTCCCAATGAAGCAAAATGAAACCAGACATGTTTTTGGGTAGAATCAACCGTTTGTTTCATCCTGTGATACCAGTCTTTTCGCCCTGTTACCATGAGCCTGGCCTTACCATGAAAAGGAGCCAAAATACGCAGTAAGAGTCCATAAAGAACGATTCCAATTGAATAAAGCAAACGCATGTTTTTAAAATAATGTTTATCTTAGTCAAAGATATTAAACCCATTTCATTAAAAGGAAAGCACGAGTGGAAAATAAAAATCAAAATTATCCGCGTGCCGGAGCATAGGGAACAATATCTTATATTTTGCCTTACCCGCAAGAAAGACTTTACTTACTATAATCAACAATAATGAACAAAAAAATATTAGTCACAGGAGGAACAGGTTACATCGGCTCGCACACCGTGGTCGAACTACATCAAGCAGGATACATACCTGTCATCATAGACGATCTATCCAATTCAAACATCAAGATTTTGGATCAGATTGAGAAGATCATCGGGGTTAAGCCCGAATTTCACCAATTTGACCTGTGTGACACAAACCGTGTGGACGAATTTGTGAAAGAAAATACGGACATTTCAGGGATTATACACTTTGCCGCGTCAAAGGCCGTTGGTGAATCTGTAAAAAAACCTTTAAAATATTACCACAACAATTTTTTCTCGTTAATCAATTTGTTAGAAGCGTATCAAGATAAGCCGATAAATTTTGTTTTCTCTTCAAGCTGTACTGTATATGGCGAACCAGATACACTTCCTGTCAATGAAAGTGCACCTGTAAAAAGAGCTACTTCTCCTTATGGTAATACCAAACAAATTGCGGAGGAAATTCTAGAAGAAACAGCTACTGCATACGATAACTATAATATTATCGCATTGCGCTACTTCAATCCCGTTGGAGCGCATGAGTCTGCATTGATAGGCGAATTACCAAACGGTGTGCCCCAGAATTTATTACCATTCATTACACAAACCGCAATCGGTAAAAGAGAAAAACTAACAGTTTTCGGTGACGATTACGACACCATAGATGGCTCCTGTGTAAGGGATTATATCCATGTGGTTGATTTGGCAAAAGCACACGTTGCAGCAATCAACTTATTGGACAAAGGAAATCCGAACGGGAAATATGATGTATTCAATGTGGGTACCGGAAAGGGGTATTCAGTACTCGAAGCCATCAAAGCGTTTGAAAAAGCATCCGGTCAAAAATTGAATTATGAAATTGGCCCACGCCGGGATGGCGATGTCATCAAGGTTTATGGTGATGTGACCAAATCTGCGGAACAACTACATTGGAAAGCCGAACTGGGAATTGATGAAATGATGGCTTCTGCTTGGGCTTGGGAAAAGAATCTGAAAGCAAATCCTTTGGATTAAATAGGAGCCCATTGAGCTCTACGTTTAATATGACCGTCCAGTTTAACTGAGACGGTCATATTTTGGGCTTTCATAGCTTCCATCTCTCCATGATCACATGCTGATCTAATTCTCAACTATCAGTAGCGCTCTTCGCTACCTTCAATTTGTCCACTCTTTAATACGCGTGCAAATTAAACAAATTCTTTGTCGGAAATGTATTCCATGAGTACCCCAGCCTGATCTCCAAGTTTCTTTTTCAAACGCTGCATCGATTTTTTGATCGCATCTGGAGTAACCCCCAAAACATTGGCAACTTCCTTATTATTAAGTCCCAATTTCATCAGTACAATTACACGTAAATTGGATTCGGTGATATCGGAAAATTTAGATTGTATCTCTTGTAATAGATTAGGAAATTCTTTCATAATCAGCAGCTTAAATTCCTGCCATTTTTCCTCTGTTATCAAATGCGACTGCAATAATATTTTAAGCTCCTCTCGATCTCTTTCAACATTATTGCCCTTTTCTTCTAGTAATGCGGAAAGCACATTGATCTGTTCATTGTTTCGCTTAAGATAAGCTACATACTCTTCAACCTGACTTTTTGAACTCATTAGCTCCCTATCTAGTTCAGCCTTTGTATACTTCAGGTTGAGTAGCTGATATTCATAATCGCGAATACGTTTTCTTGTCCGATAGCGAACGGCGTTGTAAACAAAGAAAAATAGCACCAATACCAATAAACTCAATATGAGCCATAATCTTCTTTCGGCTTGCTTTTTCTTAATTACAGCCTGCGCTAAAGATAATTTATCCGCATACTTCTGTTTATCAGCCATAAATTTCAATTGGGATAATACAGGATCTCCGTCGAGAAATCGTAACGAGTCCTGCAGACGCTCAATCCTTCTACGTGCATCTAATTCATGCCCAATTTCCCGATTATGAACGGCCAAATGTAATTTATGAATTTCAAGTTCCAATATCGTCTTCTTATCATCTGACCCTGATAAAAGCAATTCGGTCTCTTTAATCATGTGGGGAACATCAGTTATTTCTTGCCTGGCAATATTTAATCTAATCTGCATCATTAAGGCAAAAATCGTATTTCGTTTATCGCCTATTGATCTAGAAATTTCAAGATCCTTATCTAACAAAGATAAGGCCTTACGATAGTCTTTCATGCCTTCAAAGACAGCGGCTTGATTGCCCAAAACCTTCGCGTAGCGCAATGAGTCATTTTCTGAAAGAGCCAAGGATTGAGCTAGTTCAAAATTTTTCATGGCCTGCAACGTATCCCCTCTACTTTTAAGCGTCAACATCCCTAAATTGTCTAGAATTTCGGCCCTCAATCTAGGCGAAATTATTTCCTGTTGTTGGCCTAAGGTCAAGTACTTGATTCCAGAAGTATAATCACCCAAGGTCCCAAAAAAATAACCAAGCTTTTTATAGGTCTGTACGATATCCAACACCAGTTCTTTCGGTAAATCTTCAAGGCCTCTTTCGCCTTCAAGAATAAATGGCAAAGCTTCAGATGCTTTTAAACATCTATACAGATAAAAGCCATACATGACTTTCACCCAAGTTTTCACATTTTGATAACTGTATCCCTCATCTAGATCCAATGCTTTAAGATAGTATTTATCGCTAAAGCTATTTCTCCTCCCTTCATTATTAAAAGAATGGTCGGCTAGCAAACAATAATAGATTGCAAGAAGCGCCTTGTCATTTTTTCGTACAGCTTGGCTAAAATACGGTGCAAGATATTTATTCAACGCCAGATTGGAAGATTGATATTGCGCGGATTCTTTTATGATTGTTTCATAAAAGTTTTTTTTTTCTATCGACGGGTTTGAACTCATAAGTCCCATTCCACGGGTAATGTGAAACGGTATAATTGCTACCAAAAAAACAATTAGAAAAAATCTAGACATATAGGTGCAGGCATTGAAAATCATATTAAAATTAAAAAATAATTTTAATTAAATCACCATGGGGCCTAATCAAACCAAAATTGGAGGCTAATCTACCTACCGTAGGCTATTATAGAAAAAAGATCGTATACTAGTTAATATCCGCTGGATAAGGCCTGATTAGTTACACTAATTACTATTCATTGACAAAATGATAGATATGATATGGTGTTATCGCTTGAGTTAACTGAACATCGTGTTCGTTTCGATCCGTAATAACATCAATCGGCTCAAAAAAAGACAATCCAATACGCTGAACATCAACTTTACATTGAGAAAAGAAACGGTCATAAAAGCCTTTTCCATATCCCACTCTATAACCAAAAAGATCAAAGATTAATAAGGGCACAAGAACCATATCGATATCCGACGGAGCAACTTCAACACCTGCAGTTGGTTCTGATATTCCCCATGCATTCTTTTCAAATCTCATTTGCGTATCAAATAGATAATGCTGCATCGAATAGTCTTCAAAGCTAGATCTTGAAACAGCGATTTTTATCTGCGGATAAAATTCTTGAAGATAATTTAGGATTGCATAAGTATCTGGCTCGTGATATTTTTCAATAGGAATAAAAACGTGTAAAAGGCTCACTTTGGAGAGATCAATTTTCATAAATTGCTTCAAAAGCATACTATTGAGGACTGCCTCTCTGGCAACAGACAATTGACATCTCTTCGCTTTGTAAGTACGCCTAAGCTCATTCTTCGATTTCATCTAAATAATTTTTTCATGACAAAACAACTCCTATCTATAACTTAAAGATGGCATTCCATCGGGCTCATTCAATTATAAACAAGACAACCCATCATCAATTGCATTCACATAAGCCATAAGATCAAGTCGAACCTTCCCAAAAACTAAAAAGTCCCCTATTCTACTTTATTGGATTTTATAAAGATAAAAAACGGCCTTGTAGCGAGCGCTAACAAGACCGAATAATCAACCTAAACCTAAAATCTTTATGTTATTTTACGCGCTCGATATAGTTACCGGTTTGCGTATCAACTCTTACTTTCTCACCTTGATTAATGAACAACGGTACCATAATCTCTACACCTGTTTCTACGGTTGCCTTTTTTAAGGCGTTTGTAGACGTATCTCCCTTTACTGCCGGTTCCGTATATGTGATTTCCAGTTCAACACTTTTCGGTGCTTCTGCCATGATAGGCTCATCACTTTCAAAAGCAATAATGACAGTCATCCCCTCTTTCAAGAAACGGGCTGAATCACCGAACAAAAACTTAGGAATATTAAATTGCTCATAGGTACTATTATCCATTACAACGAAGAATTCACCATCTTCATATAAATATTGATAATCGTTTGTTTCTACACGTGCAATTTCCACAGATTCGTCAACTCTGAAACGATACTCAACTAACTTACCCGTCTTAACATTACGCATTCTAGCTTGATAAAACGCGCGCAAATTACCTGGTGTACGGTGTATATATTCTTCTACGGAAACTAATTCTCCGTTAAATCTTAAAATATTTCCTGATTTTACCTCTGATGCCTTAGCCATTCTTTGAATTGAACTTTAAACGGTTATCTCATTATTGAGTCGTCAAAAATACAAAAACTAATTGTGTTATAAAAATTTCCTTTACTACTTTTTATGTAAAATACTGTTTTCAATAGGAAGAAAAATTATCCTTAGCATTCGGAAGGTAAATACACTAAAAACGTAATTTATTAGGGATTATGGACACAGCGATCGAGGTGAAAGAAAGATGAAGGGAACCAGTAATACTTAGGTTTTAAAGTCCAGAATTGAAATATGTTCATCACAAAACGCATATTCTTTTTTCTGATTTGAACAGACGACAAGAATTCTTGATTTTAATTTTGTTCGTTCGATTAAAGTTAAGTACCACTCTTCGCCGGAACTATCCAAATTACTTGTAGGTTCGTCCAACATGACCAACGAAGATGCGGAACAACACGCTAGCGCCAGTTTTACCCGTTGTCGCATACCTGATGAAAAAAAACGTATCTCTCTATCGAGCGCATGCTCTAATCCCAATAAGCTGATAACAGCTTCTTTATCAAAAGAAGGAAGATAGCTTTTAAATTTAAAATGGAAATCAATCAGCTCCATTAAAGTAAATTCCTCTATCAATTCAACGTATGGAGCTGCAAGGGAAAGTTGCTGATATACTTGATCCACATCTAAAAATTCGTCTCCATAGTGATAGAACAATTCACCTTCAGAAGGTGTCAAACTACTTGAAAGCACTTTCAGAAAAGTAGATTTTCCCGAACCATTATGACCAAGGATTGCATAACTCTTTCCGGACTCAAAGGTATAGTTTATATGCCTAAAAATCCATTCATTGTTATACCTCCTACCAATATCCTTTAATGTAATTTTCAAATTCACAAGAATCGATAACGCGATTACATCGCTCTATTATTGAATCCTTTCATAATACCTCGGCCGGAATTCCGAATAAAATCCAAAATTTCATCCCGAATTTCTGTTGCCTGATATTCAGCCTCTATAATTTCTATAGCCTTGGCTAAATTTCTATTTTGGACAAAAAGAATTCGATAAAGGTTCTGAATTTCGGCGATCTGATCTTCCGAAAATCCTCTTCTTCTTAATCCAACTGAATTAATCCCTGCATAAGAAATAGGTTCGCGCGCTGCTTTAACAAAGGGGGGAATATCCTTACGTACCAATGAACCACCGGTGACAAATGCATGCGAACCAATTTTGACAAATTGATGAACAGCTACCATTCCAGCCAGTACGACATAGTCACCCACGGTAATATGTCCTGCAAGCGTACTATTATTTGAGAAAACACAATTATCTCCTACTTCACAATCATGCGCAACATGACTGTATGCTTGAATTAAACAATTTTTTCCAATGACTGTTTTATATCTATCTTTGGTGCCTCTATTGATCGTTACGCACTCCCGTATGGTCGTATTATCACCAATTTCCACTGTCGTAATCTCACCATCAAATTTTAAATCTTGCGGCTCTCCAGAAATTACTGCACCGGGATATATTTTACAATTTTTTCCTATTCGTGCTCCATCCATAATCGTCACATTTGAGCCTATCCAAGTGCCTTCACCAATGATGACGTCTTTATAAATGGTTACAAATGGTTCGATGACCACATTTTTAGCAATTTTTGCTTCAGGATGAATATAAGCTAATGGCTGTATCATCTATACTACTTTAGTTGTTATTTACTCTTACGATCTGAGCCATAAGCTCGGCTTCACATACGATCTTCTCCCCTACCATGGCCACACCTTTCATTTTTGCGATACCTCTTCGAATCGGCTCCATCAAATCGCATCTAAAAATAACAGAATCTCCTGGAGTTACCTGCGCTTTAAAACGGGCATTTTCAATTTTCAGAAATAAAGTTAGCCAATTTTCCGGATCAGGAACTGTTTTAAGAACCAAAATCCCACCTGTTTGCGCCATAGCCTCTACTTGCAATACACCTGGAAATAATGGCGCCCCGGGAAAATGTCCCATAAATAAATCTTCGTTCATGGTAACATTCTTCAAGCCTACGACATGTGTTTCGGTCAATTCAAGAATCTTATCCACCATAAGCATAGGCTGACGATGCGGCAAAATCTTCATAATTTCTACCGTATCGTATAATGCTGGCATATTAGGATCGTAAACTTTAATTTTTTTACGTGTTTTATCTTTCTTAATCTGCTCCTTTATTTTTTTCGCAAAGGCAACATTGGCGGCATGCCCCGGCCGAGCAGCCATAATATGGCCCTTCAGCGGTCGCCCAACGAGTGCCAAATCTCCAACCATATCCAACAATTTATGTCGGGCAGGTTCATTTTGGTAGCGCAATTGATTATTGTTTAATATTCCTTCTTTGGCAACTGCAACGGTTTCCTTATGAAAAAGATGAGCTAATTTCTGTAATTCTTCAGGCGAAGTCTCCTTATCCACAATAACAATCGCATTACTTAGGTCACCACCTTTAATAAGCCCATGATCCACCAACATCTCTAACTCATGCAAAAAGCAAAAGGTACGTGAAGATGAAATTTCGGATTTAAAATCGTCAATTGACGTAATCGCAGCATGCTGGCTTCCCAACACCGGCGAGTTAAAATCGATCATGCAGGTCATCCTATAGCCATCCATCGGCATACCCAATATCTCGACTTTTCGATCAGGCTCAGCATAATGGATATTATTGGAAATCTCATAATAATCTCTGTCAGCATCCTGCTCCTCAAAGCCTGCCTCTTCAAGCAGCTTTACAAAAATAGCTGAACTTCCATCTAAGATAGGTATCTCGGGACCATCGATATCAATCAGGACGTTATCAATTTGTAAACCAATTAACGACGCCATCAAATGTTCAATTGTACTTACACTTGCACCGTTCTGAGTAATTGTCGTCCCCCTCGAAGTGTCCGTCACGTTATCTGCATCAACCAAAATTTCTGGCTGCCCCTCCAAGTCTACACGCCTGAACTTAAACCAGTGATTTTCCGGAGCTGGTTTGATGGTCATCGACACAATTTTCCCTGTATGAAGACCTACCCCCGAAATCTCAACCTCGTTTTTGATGGTTCGCTGTTTTACATTCATTTCTAATAACATATTTTTAAATCAAAACTTCTTTTGACAAAACATTTGTTGATTATGCTATATCGGTCAATGATATAGTTATACGATAAACTACTGTTTCATCACAATTAAAGAACAGCTTATTTTCAATGAAAAATAATTATTTTAATTTTTTTTCTACTAATTTTTCTAACTCCTGGATCCGCTTTTCCAATTCAGGAAGGCGAGCAAAGATTACATTTGACCGCAATTGTGGCTGATAAGGCATCAATGGCGTACCGCCCCACTTCTTGCCCTCTTCTTTGATCGATCTATTCACTCCGGACTGGGCCTGAATTTGGGACCCCTTAGCAATAACGATATGCCCAACTACACCAACCTGACCGCCCAATACCACATGCTCTCCAATTTTTGAACTACCGGAAATACCCGTCTGCGCCGCAATAACAGTATTCTTTCCAATATCAACATTATGGGCAATCTGAATCAAATTATCCAACTTCACGCCATGACGAACAATGGTAGCTCCCATGGTTGCTCTGTCAATTACGGTATTGGCACCAATCTCAACATTATCCTCTATCTGAACATAGCCAATCTGAGGAACTTTTTTATATGTCCCGTCTTCTTGTGGTGCAAATCCAAATCCATCTGATCCGATGACAACACCTGAATGTACTACCACATTTTTACCGATCTTACAATCATGATAAATCTTCACTCCTGGATAGAGCGTTGTATTATCTCCAATAGTAACTTTATCTCCAATATAAACCTGTGGGTAAATTTTCACATGATCACCGATCGATGCTCCTCTGCCTATATATACAAATGCACCGATATAGCCCCCTTGGCCGATTTCAGCCTCGTCATGTATAAAATGAGGTTCCTCTCGCCCACTTTTGTCAAGGCGAAACTCATTATACATATTTAGGACAGTAGAAAAAGCAGCATAGGCGTTCTTAACCCGTATAATCGTTAATGCAGGCTTAGTCGAATGTGTCAATTGCAAATCTTCATTAACAATAACAATCGAGGCATCAGTAGTATATATAAAATGCTCGTATTTGGGATTTGACAAAAAAGAAAGATCACCTTTTTTACCCTCCTCAATTTTGGCAAGGTTACCTACCGCAACCTCTGGATTTCCTTCAATCCGTCCTTCTAATAATGTCGCTATTTGTTGCGCAGTAAATTGCATGGTACAAATCTATGTTTTTTTATTAAAAAATAACTACTTGACAGAAGGAATTGCAACATATCCCACCTCTTTTGGATAACACAAAGCATATTTTGCGACATTTTTCGACAGCGCTTCTAAATTCCCCAGATCAGAAGCCTCCGTTATATCGACAAGTTCGCCCGATTTTAACAAAATTTTTATTTGATCCTGGGATGAATTATACGCGCGATTCTGAATTTCCTGAGTAAATACATAATAATGCATATCCTCCATCGCCACGCCGATTTCGGCTTGTACTTTTGCTTTCACCAAATCAATATATTCGCGCGAAAAAGGTTTGTTGCTCAATACAGAGCGATATAGATCACGCTTCATTACCCGTTGACACATTGTACTTAGAATATGGTCCTCATGACACTCCCATGTTTTTATGGCAGACATAATGTCTGTATCATCCAAACGAGTAAACCAGTCTAAATGCAACGGGTTGTCCAAAAAATTACTTTTATTGATTTGTTGGCTTAAAAACCAATGAAAAGCTGGAGTAGAAAAGAGTTGATGGCCAGCAGCCGTCAAATATTTTGCCCGCTGCAGAATTTTAATCAGCAACTGTTCGGCACCAATAACGGTTTTGTGCAGATATACTTGCCAATACATCAGTCGCCGTGCTATAAGAAATTTCTCCACTGAATATAGCCCTTTATAATCCACAACAATTTCATCCGCTACCACGTTGAGCATTTTTATGATACGGTCAAATGAAATCACTCCCTCAGATACTCCCGTAAAAAAGCTATCCCTATTGAGGTAGTCCATTCGATCAACATCCAACTGGCTCGACACCAATTGGTGAAGAAATTTGCGCTCGTATTTGTCATTAAAAATGGTAATTGCAAGGCTCAACCTTCCGTCTAAATCCTTATTGATTCGATCCATTAACAACGAAGACAGCAACTCATGCGAAACGCCTTCAATTAAGCTATGTTCTAACGAGTGGGAAAAGGGGCCATGCCCAATATCATGGAGTAAAATAGCTGAAAGAGCGGCTTCCTCTTCCACGTCCGAAATGAATACACCCTTGCTTCTTAATGTTTCCAAAGCCATTGCCATCAAATGCATGGATCCAATGGCGTGCTGAAAACGAGTGTGTAAAGCACCTGGATAGACGAGATGTGTCATACTCACCTGCTTGATATAGCGAAGTCGCTGAAAATAAGGATGCTGTACCAAATCAAAGACCAATCCTGTGGGGATCGAAACAAACCCGTATACCGGATCATTTATAATTTTATTTTTGTTCAAGGTGGCGACAAATTAAGGCAATCATCAACACTATAAATTATGAAACCTGGCTCTTAAATCCTGAACGCTGGGTTAACATCAGTATAAACTTAAAACAAAGATAGTTAGTTCATCGTTAAGAAATGTTAAAAATAAAATCTAAAGCACGATATTTGCTTAAGTTAGCATGAGATCAAAAATCCGTTAAATAGGTAAGAGTTGTTCTTTTACACTATTCTATTCATAGAAACACGGTCCTCCTCTAGTAATTAAACACATATATAGCAGATGCAAAAAACACATATTCTCTGGGCTGATGATGAAATTGACTTTCTAAAACCACATATCCTATTTTTAGAAAGCAAAGGATATAAAGTTGACACCGTCAATAATGGAAATGATGCAGTTGAAGCCTTTAAAAATGGTTTTTTCCATCTCGTTTTTTTAGACGAGAATATGCCCGGTCTGACCGGACTTGAAACACTCGGTATACTAAAGTCTATCAATCCTTCTGTACCTATTGTGCTGGTCACTAAAAATGAAGAAGAACATGTCATGGAAGATGCGATAGGTTCTAAAATTGATGATTACCTGATCAAGCCGGTCAATCCCAAACAGATCTTGATGACCATAAAGAAATTGACTGAAAACAAGCGCCTCGTCAATGAAAAAACATCTATGGCCTACCAGCAGGACTTCCGTAATTTGGGGATGACTCTCAACGAAAACCTAGATTACGACCAATGGTCGGAAGTATACAAAAAGCTTGTGTACTGGGAGTTGTCTCTAGAGAAACTTGAAGATAATAATATGCATGAAATTCTAACCATGCAAAAATCTGAAGCAAACATGCAGTTCTCAAAATTCATAGAGAATAACTATATCCATTGGATTAATCGTCCCGAAAACGGCCCAATCCTCTCACATCAGTTGTTTAAGAAAAAAGTATTCCCTACGCTGGAAGATGATGTTCCTACATTTTTCTTCTTAATAGACAACTTGCGGTTTGACCAATGGAAAATTATCAATGAAGTCATCACCGACTATTTTAGACTGGAGGAGGAAATAAACTATTTCAGTATTTTACCAACAGCAACACAATATGCTAGAAATGCTATTTTTAGTGGACTAACCCCGTTAGAAATGGAAAAACGTTTTCCGAAATTGTGGCAAAACGACGAAGACGAAGGCGGTAAAAATCTATACGAGGATAAATTTTTGGAGGATCAGATTAAGCGCCTTTATCGAAAGCCCATAAAACACTCTTACACAAAAATTCTGACATTGGAACAAGGAAAAGACGTTGTAGACAATCTCGGAAATTTAATGCACAATCAGCTTAATGCATTGGTGTATAATTTTGTGGATATGTTATCTCATGCACGTACAGATAGCTCTATGATTCGCGAATTAGCAAACGACGAGGCCGCATACCGTTCACTCACCTTGTCTTGGTTCGAGCATTCCCCCTTATTAGAGGCGATCAAATGGCTCTCCCAAAAAAAGGTTCGCGTGATTATCACCACTGACCATGGGACAATCCGTGTGAAAAAGCCAAGTAAAATTGTGGGGGATCGAAATACAAATACAAATTTAAGATATAAACAGGGCAAAAATCTGAATTATATCGACAAAGACGTCTTCGCTATCAAAAACCCACATGAAGCACAATTGCCCAAACTTCACGTGAGCTCAACCTACGTATTTGCCAAGGAGGACACCTATTTTGTCTACCCGAACAACTACAACCAATTTGTCAATTACTTTAATGGAACGTTTCAACATGGCGGGATCTCTTTGGAAGAAATGATTATCCCCTTTGCGACATACTTACCGAAATAGTAATTTTGCAGCATGGAAATTATTGTAAATTCGATAGCAGATTTATCGCAAGCAGCTGAAACACTTTTAACCAGTTTTCCGGAGGATCGCATTTTTTTGCTATATGGTCCAATGGGGGCAGGGAAAACAACTTTTGTAAAACACCTCTGCGAACAATTAAATGTCCAAGACAGCACATCGAGCCCGACATTCTCCATCGTCAATGAATACGAATCTGCTATTGGCCCCGTATATCATTTCGATTTTTACCGTATCAAAGACGAACAGGAGGCATTTGATTTTGGCTACGAGGAATACTTTTATTCAGGAGCATACTGCTTTGTGGAGTGGCCAGAAAAAATCCCCAATTTACTTCCTGAAGAAGCAAAGGAAATACACATCAGCATCATAGATGCAACAACACGTCAAATCTCTATTCATTAACTTACTTTTTTGACCCCCAATATGGCTCAATCATCCTCTTGTCAATATATTCCATCTGATATTCATGTGCCTGGTTTATCTGCTATACACGCCGAAAATCTTAGCTTTTCCTTTCATGAGAACAGCATGCAATTTGCTGTCGAAAACAGTTCCTTCGACATTGAAGAAGGAAAAATAACCGCGATTATCGGTGAGTCCGGAAGTGGGAAAAGTACCTTGTTGAGGCTTATATACGGATTATTGGAACCCACAGAAGGTGTGGTGCGCTATAAAGGCTGGCAGGTACCTACACGCAAAGATAAGTTAATTCCCGGTCACGATGCGATGAAATTAGTCTCGCAGGGTTTTGACGATTTAAATACATATGCCAACGTGTGGGACAATGTTGCATCGCAATTGCCAAATACAAATATCAAACGTAAACAAGATAAAACTGCGGAAATACTGCAACGTCTTCGCATAGACCACCTTGGGCGAAAAAGAGTAGCAGATATCAGTGGCGGAGAAAAGCAGCGCGTTGCAATCTGCCGTGCGCTCATCAATGAGCCCGAAGTTTTACTTATGGATGAACCCTTTAATCAGGTTGACGCCTCTTTTCGCGACACGCTCCAACAAGACATAAAAGATATCGTTAAAGAAACCGGGTTAACAGTTATACTCGTTTCTCACGATCCGACTGAAGTACTTGCTTTAGCTGATAATCTTATCGTGATGAAAGAAGGTAAAATTCTAGATCAAAATAACCCACATCAACTCTATGACAATCCTTCGCACCCTTATACCGCCCAATTGTTGGCAAAAAGTAATATCTTGAACGTCCAGCAAGCTCAAAGCTTAGGGATAACAACCGAAAAACCTATAGCAATCCATCAGGAATGGATTTCAATAAGTTCTTCACAAGAGTCCACTTTTTTTGTCAAGGATGTGCGATTCCGAGGATTTTATTATGAAATTGTTGTCAGCAATAATGTAATCAACTTACATACCATTACAACTTCTCAAATCATTCCGTCAAAACAACAAACAGTTGATCTGACAATATCCCATTGGATTTCTTTTGACCATTAATTTGATATCCTAATCCAGTGTAGCTAGCCAGGACAAAAATGCGTCAAACCATAATTTATCCGAAGTTTTATTAATTAATCCAAATCCATGTCCCCCCTGCTCAAAGACATAAAGCTTGTTGGGCACTTTTGCTTTGTCCAAAGCAGCAATCATCCGATAACTGTTTTCTATCGGTACAGCCATATCGTCTTTGGCATGTACAAAGAAAACCGGGCAAACTTCCGGAGAGACCTGTAATTCAGAAGAAAATGATCTGACCAAATCTTCCGAAGGGTTTTCTCCGATCAGATTAATCCTTGACCCTCTGTGCGTGATATCATTATTCATGGAGATGACCGGATAAATTAATCCAGCAAAATCAGCTCTTAGGGATACATGTGTAGAATTTGCTATATAGTCCTTCTTGAATTGGGTAATTAAAGTAGAGGCCAAATGCCCGCCAGCAGAAAAGCCAATAACGCCAACCTTGCGAAGTTCAGGGTGCAACGTTCTAATCAGTTGAACCGCCCGCTGAGCATCTTGAAGAGGTCCTATTGATTTGTTACGCATAATATTTGGCGAAGGTAAACGGTATTGTAAAACAAAAGCCGAATAACCATTTTTTACGAGTTCTTTAGCGACAGCATGTCCTTCATGATCCATAGCAATATGCGAATACCCACCTCCCGGGATTACCAGTACAGCGATATTTTTAGCGCTACTTTTATCTGCCGGATAAGCAAACAACCTGGGAACATTTTTTTCTAAATTCACTTGCGCTTTATCCGTCGAATTTGGAATGGAATCTACATAAAGATTGATTACTTCCTGCGCCTTAGCGAGTGAAATCAACGAACATAAAATCATAAAAATTCTTTTCATTAAATATAGTATTTTAAAAGAGAGTTCCAGACCACATCGACTCGAAAAGATGTAGCAAATATGAACTGTATACCCCTGGTTTATAATGAAGAAACGACTAAAAGATCCAAATCTTTTGCAGTCATATTAAACCTTGATGCCATATCAGCATTTGTAAGATTACCTTGATACAAATAAATGGAACTTCGGATTCCGGGATTTTTCCAAATTGCGTTTTTCAATCCGCCAAGCTCAGCAAAATCGAGCAAAATTGAAGTAAAAATATTACTCATGGCATAAGTTGCTGTTCGTGCCACCCGAGAAGCGATATTCGGAACACAGTAATGAATAACATCAAATTTTCGGAAAACGGGTTGATCATGTGAAGTGACTTCTGACGTTTCAAAATTCCCGCCCTGATCGATACTTACATCTATAACAACAGAGTTGGGCTTCATTTTAGATACCGTTTCCTCCGAAATCAAACAAGAAGACCTTCCATTGCGCGCCCGCAAAGCACCAATCACAACGTCTGAACTGATAACAGCTTTATTTAAAATAATTGGCTGTATAACAGATGTAAACACACGGCTGCCAAGATTGTTCTGTAAACGTCTAAGTTTATATATGGAATTATCAAAAACCTTTACCTGTGCGCCTAAAGCTAAAGCTGTTCGGGCAGCTTGTTCACCAACAGTACCAGCGCCGATAATAACAACTTCTGTCGAGGCTACCCCGGTCACACCGCCTAACATCAGCCCCTTTCCGCCAAACGCATTACTCAGATATTCGCCAGCAATCAGCGTTGCCGTCGCCCCAACAATTTCGCTCATGGCCCTAACCACCGCTAGACACCCGCCCTCGTCTCTTAAATACTCATAAGAAATTGCTGTAATCTTTTTATGCATTAATGCCTTTAAGACATCCAGGCTCATGAGTGAGGGCTGCTGAGAAGACAATAAAAGTTGGCGTTCTTTCATCAACTTTACTTCCGCCGCAGTAGGACTACCGACCTTTATAATCAAATCCGCTTGGTATACTTCTTCGCGAGACGAAACGATCCGAGCCCCTTGTTCACTATAATGATGATCTAAAAAGTTGGCTCCACTCCCTGCCCCCGTCTCAATGATAACGTCGTGCCCATTCTCTACCAATAATGCAACCGCTAATGGTGTCAAACATATCCGCTTTTCCTGTAGCGAGATCTCTTTTGGAATCCCTATAAATAAACTTTTTGCATTCTTTTTCTTTTCAAAAAGCATCTCTTTTGGAGAAATCATAGCCTGACTAGCAAGCTTCCCTAACTCATTCATCTTGTCAAATTGATCGTTAGCTAAAATTACAATAAATAATCAATCTTATCAAACGAAGATAAATTTGGTTTGGCACACCTTTGGAATGAAACAAATTTATCTACATTTGTCTAAATTAATCAGATATAATACCATGCTCAGTAAAGTAAATATAGTGCCGCGGTGGATCATTTTTTTATTGGACATCTTTAGCGTATCCATCGCCTATCTGCTCGCAAATGTCATTTACTATGATTTTGACTTCGCTTTTCTGCTTGACATTGATTTTAGTATACGCTATATTTTATTTATAGGTGTATGCTCTTTTTCATTCTACCTTTTTAAAATGTATACCGGAATAGTTCGTTACACAAGTGCGATCGATTCCATACGTATATTATCGACGATAACATTTAGTGTTTTCATCCTCCTTGTTATAAAAATAATAATCCAAGCAAATGAGATCGAGCGTAACATCCCAACTGCCCTCATTATTTTCTTTGCCCTCTTTTCATTTCTAATTTTAACAGTCTATCGAACGATTATTAAGATTTTCTTTCTATACACAAAAAAAGCTAGTGGCTCCAGAAAAAAAACGCTGATCTATGGAGCAGGCGACTTGGGAATTGCTGTAAAAAGAACATTAGACCATGATGTAAGATCCAAAAATGCCATTGTAGGATTTTTAGATGATAACGAACAAAAAATAAATAAGGTAATTGATGGAACGAAGATATATTCTTCGCAGAAGTTCAGCCACCTCATCAAAACGTTAAATGTCGAGGAGGTCATTATTGCTTCGCACAATATTCCTTCGGACCGCAAAAATGAAATCACTGACGTCGCGCTGGAAAAAAATGTTAATATATTAACGCTGCCCCCAGTTAAGAAAATTATGAATGGCGACCTTAATCCCAATCAGATCCAAAAAATAAAAATTGAAGATTTATTGGAAAGGGCACCTATAAAGATCAACGATGATCACATCCTCAGCCAAACGAAAGGCAAAAGGATATTGGTCACTGGTGCTGCGGGCTCTATTGGAAGTGAGATCGCAACCCAATTGGGAAGATACGAACCACAGATGATTATACTGTGTGATCAGGCGGAGTCCCCCTTACATAATCTCCAACTCGATCTTCAAGATGAATTTCCAAATCAAGTATATCATACTTACATAGCCGATGTCCGAAGTTCAAAAAGGATGCAATTACTTTTTGAAACGTTCAAACCACACTATGTTTATCACGCAGCAGCCTATAAACATGTGCCGATGATGGAAAACCATCCATTGGAAGCGGTACAAACGAATGTGATGGGAACAAAAAATCTTGCTGATTTAGCCGTTGAGTTTCAAGTTGAAAAATTTGTTTTTGTCTCTACGGACAAAGCGGTCAATCCCACCAACATCATGGGAGCAACGAAACGGATTGCTGAAATTTACGTCCAGTCATTGAACAATCATTTGGAAGCATCATTACAAGATAGTATCCATACTAAATTTATTACGACACGCTTTGGAAACGTGCTGGGTTCAAATGGCTCCGTAATTCCACGATTCAGAGATCAAATTCAAAAAGGTGGCCCTGTAACAGTTACCCATCCAGAAATTACCCGATATTTTATGACCATTCCCGAAGCATGCCGATTGGTTCTTGAAGCTGGGACGATGGGACAAGGCGGCGAAATTTTTGTATTCGATATGGGAAAATCTGTGAAAATAGTCGAATTAGCTAAGAAAATGATTCGTCTTTCAGGATTCAAACCAAATGAAGATATTGAAATAAAGTTTACAGGATTGCGCCCCGGAGAAAAGCTGTATGAGGAATTATTAAATGATTTAGAAAATACCCTACCGACTCACCATGAAAAAATTATGATTGCCAAAGTGAGAGAAAATAATTATGACAGTGTGCTCATGAAGATCCAAGAACTGCAGCAACGATTGGCAACGCAAAACAAAAACGAAGTCGTGTATCAAATGAAAATCATTGTACCCGAATTCAAAAGCAAAAATTCGATCTACGAGCAACTGGATCGAGAAATCGAATTATCAAATAAGTCAGAAAACTAAACTTAATTCACTTTAAAATTGCAAAATACTTGTATTTTTACTCGAAAAGTGTATTTTTGCAATCCATATTTTACTGATTAGTAATGTCTAAAAACACAAATAATACAAATCAAGGTTTCAAACCTTCAAAAGGATCTTTTTTCCAAGATAACCAAAAAAGCGTAGTGTTCATTTTAGGTGGTATCGTTGTATTGATCTTACTTTATTTTGGATATCAAAAGCTGTATCTAGATCCGAGAGCAGAAGAAGCTTCGAACCGTATGTATAAAGCTGAACAGCTTGCCACAATCGATTCTTTGCAAAACAAAGCAATCATGGGAGATGGTTCATTTCTTGGATTTAAACAAATTGCGGATGAATATTCGAATACAAAATCGGCAAATATAGCGAATGCTTATTTAGGCGGGTTGTATTTGCGCCAAGGTAAATTTGAAGAGGCTGTAAAAGCACTCGAAAAATATTCTCCTACGGGAAGCCAAATTCTAGACCCTTTGGTAATTGGTTTAACAGGTGATGCATACTCAGAGTTAAAAGACTACAAAAAAGCTGCTGATTATTATAAACAAGCTTCCGAAAAATCGAGCAATTCATATACTACACCGATGTTTTTAAAAAAATTAGGCCTTGTTTATGAAGCACAAAATGATTATAAAGGTGCAGAGACTGCCTATAAAAAGATTAAGACAGATTTTCCTGAAAGCCAAGAGGCCAGCACAATTGATGGTTTATTAGGCCGCGTACAGGCACATTTATAAGAGATAACAACACAAAAAAAGAGGCTATTTGATAGCCTCTTTTTTTGTGACCATCTAAAATACTATCTTTGCTCCCATTATGGCAAGTAGCATTAAAAATTTATCAGACTTCTCGCATATCCAAGTTGCGGATGCGAGTACATTCAAATTTGCAATTGTTGTCGCACAATGGAATGCAGAAATTACAGGTGCATTATTAAATGGTGCAGTAAAAGGCCTGGAAGAGCATGGCGCTAAAGAAAATAATATTGAAATTATTGAGGTCCCTGGAAGTTTTGAATTAATTTCAGGGGCGGATCTGGCACTGAGAAATCAGGGCTTTGACGCAGTTATTTGTTTAGGTTGTGTTATCCAGGGCGAAACAAGACACTTTGATTTCATCTGCGATGCGGTTGCAAATGGCATCGCCAATGTGGGGCTCAAATATAATAAGCCAGCAATTTTTGGCGTATTAACAACAGACAACCTCCAACAGGCATTGGATCGTGCAGGTGGAAAGCATGGTAATAAAGGTGAAGAAGCTGCTATTACAGCTATACAGATGGCTCATATCGCCAAAAGATTCTAATTTGGTATCAATTTTGCGCACTATACGTCAATGATGAAAGTATTTATTGAACATAGTTTAAAGTAAGGTACTTCCATTTTGATAAATCGATTAATAAAATATGCTATTATCTTATTAATCGATTTTTATTTTATATCAGAATATATTGTCGTTGATTGGCTCGAATGGATAGAGTAAGAAGACAATCAGCCGTATAAAGACAATAATGCAATGATGAGGTGGAATACTTTTAATTTTCGCTTAGTCCACTTAATGATTGTTTCTAAAAAAATAGGGTTATGAAAATATTATCGAACGTACTCAGTATCGTTATCCTGACCTTGTTCTGTCAGTTGAATTTAATAGCGCAAGAAGATACGCTCCATAAACAGATATGGCAAAGTATTGGCGGTCAAGAAAAGTGGGATTCGTTACAGTATTTAGCATTCTCTGCAAAAGGGAATAACATTTCAGACCAATTAGCTAACGAAGAACGAAAATTCTTGTTCAATCGAACAAGCGGAGCGTGTCGATTTGATGGATATACAGGAACAGACCAAGTGACTTACCTATTTAATTTTAAAAACCCTGGTAATGATAAGCTCTTTATTGGCGGAAATTTATCCACGGACGATGTAGAGCTTAAAAAATCAATCAAAAGCCAGCTCTTTTCGGATTTCAATTTGCTCCTCTTACCCACCCTCATCGGACTAAAGAATGTGCAGCTCAAAAACCAGAAAGAAAGCTTCAGCGCAGGACAAAAATTAATGATATCCAATATCCTTTCTTCAACCCCCATTTTTGGGAACAGGATTGCCGGAGTGCTCTACATCGATCAAAATACAGGGGAAATCGCGCGTTATGAATACAAAGATAAAGGAGAAAAAATTACGTATGAAGTGAGCAATTATAAGGAGATCGGCGACGGTATACGTTTACCAAGCCTATTCAATTGCACAACGAACGGACAAAGAAGTTGTATATTCTCCTCTATCTCATCTTTCGTACAAGTAGAACAAAAAAAATTCACAGAATTATGATCAATTGGATAGAATTAAACACAGAACAACAGCTACAAGAACTATATCAATCGGATAAAGTTGCAGCTATTTTTAAACACAGTACAACGTGTGGTATTAGTAATATGGCTAAACGCAGTCTTGAACGAATGTCTGCGCTATCAGACCATGATTATACGATTTATCTCTTAGACCTATTACGCTACCGTTCCCTTTCAAATGAGATTGCTCAACGCTGGAATGTAGAGCATCAATCTCCTCAAATATTGATTATTGAAGGAAAAGCCAGTATATACGATGCTTCACATGGCGATATCCAATTTGATGAAATAGAGAAATACTTAGTGGCAATTTAATAGTATAGTCTATTTGGGATCCTTTTGAAATTCCATCAAATAAACACGCTATTTTTTTTGTTCTGGATTTTCTATTTCATCGTCCTTTTCCCACCATTCTGAAGATTGCAGATCATCGATTTCTCGACGGTCCTTTTTAGTAGGCCGACCGCTGCCACGATCTCTTTTGAGGACAGGAGCGTGAAACATAGATTTATAGCCAACCGTCTCTTCAACAGGAGTTTGATCCTCATAGAATTGTACGGCAGTCTTTGCATCCACACGACGCTCCAACAGGCCGGTCACGAGGACGACTTTCCGCTCAATACCTTTTTGAATGTGGTACACATCACCTATCTTCACTTCGTAAGATGGTTTTATATTCTGCCCTTTTAATTTGACCCGCCCGGCCTTGCACGCCTCGGTCGCTAAGGTTCTCGTCTTAAATAAGCGAATTGACCACAAATATTTATCAATTCTCAATTTTTCTGATGTTCCAGCCATAGTACAAAAATAGCTATTTTTAGGACCATTACAATCAAAAGAAATTATAGAAAATCTCAATATACTGAGTTCAATTATCAAAATTCTCCTATTCCATCGCTCACCACCGAACACCAGCTCCTTACCGAAAGCGGATTGTTAAAGCAATAACTGCATGCTGAATACACCTTTAAAACGTGAAATCGTTGCGCACACAGGGTCGTAAGGGTGAAGAGAGACTATAAATTCGTACGCTGTTAGCATCTGTTAAGTATAACGCAAGGAACAATGGATAAAGTTGCTTTTAAGTCCAACTTTATCTAAGTTTGTACATCAAAATAAACTAATTCAAATAAGCAAAAAAATAATATGGTAGAGCCACTTAAAAAACTGATTGAGGAAGCTTGGGAAGATAGGCAATTATTAGAATATAAAGAATATACGGAAGCGATTCGTACGGTCATCATGAAATTAGATAGCGGTGAAATTCGCGTCGCTGAACTGATTGGCACCAGATGGCACGTAAACGATTGGATCAAGAAAGCTGTTATTTTGTACTTCCCTATTAATGACATGCGTGAAATGACTGCTGGGCCTTTTGTATTTCATGATAAGATGAAACTCAAAACAGACTATAAGCATACAGGCGTGCGTGTTGTACCAGGAGCATCGGCTCGTTTAGGTGCTTATTTGGCTAAAGGGGTTATTATGATGCCTTCTTATGTCAATATTGGTGCTTATGTAGACGAAGGTACGATGGTGGACACATGGGCCACTGTTGGCTCTTGCGCCCAGATCGGCAAACACGTACATTTAAGTGGTGGCGTTGGCATTGGTGGTGTATTGGAACCTGTACAAGCAGCTCCGGTTATTATCGAAGACAATGTTTTCATCGGATCAAGAGCAATTGTAGTCGAAGGTATTCGCGTAGAAAAGGAAGCCGTATTAGGCGCTAATGTTGTACTGACAGCCTCAACAAAAATTATTGATGTGACTGGATCTGAGCCAGTAGAATATAAAGGCTATGTACCTGCCCGCTCTGTTGTTATTCCAGGATCGTATACGAAAAAATTTGCAGCTGGAGAATATCAGGTTCCTTGTGCCCTGATTATCGGACAACGTAAAGAGTCTACGGACAAAAAGACTTCATTAAACGATGCTTTACGTGAACACAATGTTGCGGTTTAAATTAAAATTAACATAGAAAATTAAAGATGAGTGGATTCGTAGATCGGGAAGATTTGAATAAGGCCTTGGAAACGCTAAAAAATGGCGGACTAATCCTCTACCCAACGGATACAATTTGGGGAATAGGCTGCGATGCTACCAATCCTGAAGCGGTAGAAAAAGTTTTTCAACTGAAAGGAAGGGATAAATCTAAAAGTCTGATAGTCTTATTACATAATGACAATCAACTGGCGAGTTATGTCAATGAGATCCCCGACGTCGCTTATCAACTTATTGAATACACAGAAAAGCCTTTGACTATTGTTTATTCGAATGCCAAAAATCTTGCTCCCAATGCAATAGCGGAAGACGGATCTATTGGCATTCGAATTGTCAAACACCCTTTTTGCGAGCAGCTGTTACAACGCTTTCGCAAACCCATAATTTCCACTTCGGCCAATATCAGCGGTGAACCTACGGCAAAAGATTTTGATGAAATTGCTGACACCATTAAAGCTGGAGTTGACTATATTGTCGCCTACGACAGAGACGTAACAACAGATGGGAAATCATCTACTGTCATGAAGCTGGACCCAAGTGGTAAATTCGAATTTATTAGAAAATAATATGAAAAAGATCTTTTTATTTCTTGTTTTGTCCATTGTCGCCACTCGCTTTTCATTCGGTCAGCAAAAAGATATTCCCGCAGCCAAGCCCGGCGTAAAATATGGGAAAGAAATTTCTGCTTCCAATGCGATTTCGGTGGCAAAGCTTGAAAAGGAGCTTACACAAAAGAATGCTTTCCATGGAAAGATAACGGGTAAGGTGGTAGAAGTGTGTAAGAAAAAGGGTTGTTTCATGACCTTACAACGTGACGGGGAAGAGCCTATTACCGTTCGTTTTAAAGACTATGGTTTCTTTATGCCATCTGATATTGTGGGTAAGACGGTTGTCGTGGAGGGAAGCGCAAAGAAAAAAGAAGTTTCCGTCGCATCATTACAACATGCGGCAAAGGATCTTGGCAAATCACAGGCTGAAATAGATCAAATTACACAATCCAAAAAAGACATAAGCATTATCGCTGATGGTGTGTTGGTTATAAAATAAAGTTGCATACGCTTAAGCAGTCATTGTTGCGATGAAAAGATTCCAAACGTCACCCTGTCATTCTATACTAGTGAATGGCACCTTAATGACCTTCGATATGCCCATTATTATGGGGATACTCAATGTAACGCCAGATTCTTTTTACGATGGCGGCGATAATACGACCATCGAGCGTGCAGTAGAGAAAGCGAAGGAGCTATTGCTTGAGGGAGCGCAAATTCTTGATATTGGCGCCTATTCTTCACGCCCAGGCGCACCATTAATTTCATCACAGGAAGAAATGGATCGAGCCCTCCCCCCAATTCGAGCAATTAAAGCAGCGTTTCCTGACGCCATTTTATCGATTGATACCTTCAGGGCCGACGTTGCAGCTGCAGCAGTCGAAGCAGGCGTTCACATTATTAATGATGTATCTGGTGGTACACTCGACGATAATATGTTTACTACAGTAGCCAAATACCAGGTTCCTTACATTCTTATGCATATGCGCGGTATTCCCGAAAATATGCAGGAAAAAACAGACTATACAGATATTGTAACGGATGTTGCCACGTTTTTGGGTGGGCGCATCGCCATGCTAAGAAGTATGGGGGTGAAAGACATTATTCTTGATCCAGGCTTTGGCTTTGCCAAGACAGAGGAACAGAACTATGAGTTGCTTTATCGTGTCAACGAACTTCATTATTTCGAATTACCAATTTTGGGCGGAATATCCCGCAAATCCATGATCTATAAAAAAATCCAGATCACAGCCCAGGAAGCGTTAAACGGTACTACCGCTTTAAATACATTACTTCTCGAAAGAGGCGTACAAATTCTCCGTGTACACGATGTAAAAGAAGCGAAACAGTTGGTTGATCTCTTCTATTCATAGATTTGCTCTATCTTCCTGCAAAGCATATCATCGGATTTTTACAGTGTGATACAGACTTTTCTTGTCTTCGTCCGATTGTTATATATGAATAGCCCAAAGGACTTAAAATCTATCAAATAAGTTAAGCTTAAATAAAAATTCCCGGGCAGAAAAACTGCCCAGGAATTCGAAAACTTGTCTTTTGTTACTTCGCTGCTACGGTTAGCACAGCCTTCTTATTGCCGGCAGTCAGATCCAGCGTGAAAATATAGGTCTTACCTGATTCTAATACTTTACCAGATTTGATGCCCAGATTACCAGAATCCCGACCGTTATTGCCATTCCCAATAAATACAATATCACTTGTTGTAGTGACGTCCGCACCTCCAAATTCACCACCCCATCCTTTTTGATGGAAAAATTTGAAGTTGATGTTATCAGAATTTATAGACTCTGCGGCCTTAACCGTTATCTGATATTTCTTATTACCTAACGGAACCAAACAAAGCGCCTTATCTGTATTCCAGCCTACCTGATTACTGGATACCTTAGGTTTTCCAATTCCTTCGCCAATAATCCAGACGCCACCAGTTCCGTCATCCTGTAGTTTTGCCAAATCATTGCCTGTCATCGCCTCAACCACAAAGTATTTTAAGTTAAAGTCTGCGGTAACACGGTATTTTCCAGTTGATCCTTTAAACGATAGGGTTCCATCGGCCGCTTTGGTAAAGAAATCTGGATCGATCCACCAATCTTGCAGATCCGCAATCCCTTCAAAAGCCGTCGTTTTCCCTTGGGTCAGCTCGAGTTCAACTTTAGCATGTTTATCATCCAGTCGACTAAACTGCGATCCATTGAGTAGTACAACAATAAACGGAGAAGCCTGAAATGTCAATGTATTAAATTGAATCGGATATACACCAGAAGTCGAATTCGAGAATGGAATTTCGGCAGTAGAACCGAAATTAATAACATTATTGACCCAACCAAAATTCATCGCATTGCCTTGTCTACCTACTTTTGGCGCTTGAATATAGCCTTTTACCTCAGCTGCAAAATTTTCTTTTGCCGCATATTGGTTGCGCCCGACCTTTTCCATGCGATAGGACTTGGATTCTGTGACTAAAGTCAAATATGGGAAGTCGGGTCTGCTCAGATTAATATCAAAAGATTGTTCCGTTATTTTTTGGCTAATATTCTGTAGGACAAACTTAAGGGTTGCTTTTCCATCGGGAATATCCTTCAGGAACGGAACATAAATTTTTCCAGCATAGTCTCCATTTTGTTTGGTACGGATAACGGTTTCTGTTACCTTGTCGTCTGTAAAATATAACTGGGCTTTAACCGTAGAGAGTGCAACTTCGTTGTCGGAAACATGTACTTGGAATTCTAGGCTATCCCCAAAATTTGCGGATGAGATAGGTGATTTCAATTCGATTTTAGGATCCCCTACCTGATAGGTATATTTTTCATCCTTTTTACAGGAACTCACTGCGCTAAGAGCAGCAGTTCCCAAGAGTATATTGATGAGATATCTTTTCATTTGTTCATAATTTATGCGCTATCAATGTGATAGCGCTTAGGGTTTATCGTCCTCCAATTAATAAGTCCAACGGTAAGAAACAACCGACTTAGCTGGCACATCATAGCTAAAATGATGTTTACCGTCTGCGACGGTAATTTTACGGCTATCTCCAGACTCGTTTAACAGAACCACAGCATAGGTTCCATCTGTATTTTGAAACGCCGTATAAACTAAGCCTTCGGCAGTATATCCAGAGGTGCCAATTCGTGTCGCTCCTGATTTGACCACTGAAGAAAGATGGCCAACAATATAATAGTGCGAATTTCGTGTTATATTTTTATAATTCGCCTTACTGATATCTACAGCTCCATAACATGTCTGACAGCCGCCCTCACGATTCGGTCCTTTTTCGGTATCCAACATCAGATTCCAGACAATGACACCCTTACTCCAATTATTAACTGTGCCAATGGCGACTTCACGCATATCTTCCATCAAACGTTTTTCAAGGTTTCGGCCATCATTCCATTCCCCAATGGATGTTTCTGTAAATACCAGTTCTTTATCCGGACGTTGATTATGGATATCTATTAGCTCCGCTTTATCACCACCATAGTTGTGGTAAGCTGCTCCCGCAAAGAATGCGGCTGCTGCCGGATCGTTATAGATCTTCACAGGGTAATCAGTCTGATCAGCAATATCATCATAGTTATAATTATGATCAAACGCATAGATTTTTGTCGACAGGTTTGCTGCTTTTAATTGTGGCCCTAAAGATTGTTTTACAAAAGCTTGCTGTTCTTGCCATGACATATAAAGCGACGCAGAGTTCTTCCTATTCAAAGGCTCATTTTGAACAGTGATGGAATAAATATTGATACCTTCTTTCTTCATTGCCTGGATCCATTGCACGAAATACCATCCATAATCCTGATAGTATTTTGGATTTAGCTGTCCGCTAGTCCAGGAATCAAAAGGCTTTAGATCAGTCAGGTTGTTCACCTTCATCCATTTCGGTGGAGTCCATGGTGAGCCCATGATTTTTATAGATGGATTGATAGCAAGTATCTCTTTAAGTACCGGAATGATATATTGGGTTTCTTCCATCTGCATACCGAAATTTTCTTTCCCTTGCTTGTCCCAGCAGGTGTATTCACTCAACGAAAAGTCAGAACATCCAATAGCAATACGAATGTAATTCATGCCCATCCCATCTTTATCGGAAAAAGTCTCTGTAAGAAATTTTGTTCGATCTTCCTTACTCATTTTCATTAAATTATAGCATGTGGAACCTGTAATTGCTGCGCCAAAACCATCCATTGTCTGAAATTTCTTCGCTGGATCTAACGTGATTGTGTTGGGCGACATATTAAATTTGGAACTAAAATCAACAAAGCGTTTTCCAAAATCCAAAGACCGACTGCCTGTCGTGGTAAAAATGGTAACATCACCACTTTTTTTAATATCTTCACCTTGTGAAGGTGTATAGCTCTCACGGTTACAAGATGTTGCCGCCACGAGACAGGACAACAAGAATGTATATATCATAGTATTTTTATTATTGCGTTTCATCTGTTAGTTTTTTTTACCGTCCATCGGAAGGGACTTCCCATTGTTAAATCAATTAATAGCCAGGATTCTGAACGAGGTTAGGGTTCTGATCAATTTTTGGTTGCGGGATCGGCAAGCGGTAAGAGTTTTTTGTAAAAGGGTATACCTGCGCTTTTCGCCCAGCATCTTTTGCATAAACAGCATTCATAACTGACTCTACCTTGTCTAAGCGCACAAGATCAAACCAGCGCTGTCCTTCGAAGGCCAATTCCAGTCTACGTTCTTTCAAATAAGCATCCAATAAAGCATCTTTATTGGAACGTACCGCTGAAGATAATTTAGGCAATTTAACACGCGTACGGATTTTGTCTATAATGTCGGCAGCTCCAGATAAATCTGATCCCTGCTGAATTAATGCTTCTGCTTTCAACAGCAATAGATCAGCGTAACGAAGCTTAACAATACTATTAAATGCAGACCGCAACTTAAACATGAATGGATAGTTATTTGAAGGATAATAATTACTCCAGGTTGTGGAATAATAAACGATCGATTGGCCCAAACGAATTTGATCTCCCTCGTTCGTATAGGTCTGTATCAAATCCCGCGACGGAGTTACCCATTTTGCCCAGGTAAAGTTGTTATCATAATTGGACAAATCACGTCCAAACATCCAGGTGGCCCAATTACCGCCTCCTGCTGTAAACTGTGCTTCTAAAATAGATTCTTTCGTATTCCGTTGCGCAAGATCCGTATTGCTTGCGTTCATCGCATACAAATCTGAGTAATTAGCATTGAGGTCAAAGCCATCTGCAGTCAGGGCATCAACAAATTGAACGACTTTACCATAATCCCGAATTGGCTTTTCGGCATAGATCTTTGCCAACATAGCACGCGCTACAGATTTAGTAAATAAGGTCTTATTGCCGTTATTGTTGGCTGGTGCATCAGCCAATCCATCTAGCAGATCTTTTTCGATCTGCTTATAGGCTTCTTCTTCGGTGGCTTGTTTTGGAAAATACTGTGGATAAACTTCATTGACATTATCTCCCGTAATATCGGGTGCAATGGTGGTAATCACAGGGATCGATCCAAATATACGGACCATATCAAACATGGCCAATGCCCTGAATAGTTTTGCTTGTGCCTTATACGTTCTAATATCTGTATCGCTCAGCGATTTATCGGCGACACTATCCACATAAATGATCAAGCGATTTGCGCGTCCAACGTCTTCCAGGTATCTTCCCCAATCGCGGTCAACAACAGAATTAGATCCTTCAATAGAATTGTTCTCAAAAGGCAGAACTTCAGCTCCTGTCGTTCCAGCATAGGAATTGTCGGCGTGAGAATCTCCGATCAAGAGCAGGTCGAGATACCAATGCTCTTGCCTGTCTTTCATCTGTTGATATATTCCAGCCAGATAGGTTTCCACCTCGGCCCTATTTTTAAAAACAACCTGTGTTCCTGTCTCTGTTTTACCCTGACTCACATCCGAATAATCCGAAAGCGGATCACGATTTAGCGAACAGGCAAATAAAAACAAGGAGCCCGTTAGCAAAGAAAGTGCGTTACTTATATATTTTTTCATGATACAGACAATTAAAACTCAATATTAAGACCTAGAACAAATGAACGATTCTGCGGATAGGTTCCCCAATCAATACCTTGGATTCTAGCATCGGATCCGCCAGAATATTGGTTTACTTCGGGGTCCATGCCCGAATATTTTGTCAAGGTAAATAAATTACTTACAGATAGATAAGGCTGAATTTTGTTGATACCAATCCGTTTCAGCTTTTCAGGCGCAATAGAATAACCCAAAGAAACATTTTTCATGCGCAGATAACTACCATCTTCGACGAAATAGGTTGAGTTTTTCATATCGAAACCTGCTTTTGGAACATGCGTAATCTGTCCAGGTACCCGCCAACGATCCAATACCACCGTTGTTTGATTGCGACCGTCATACATGCCCTCTGTTTCCATACGGCTGGCATTGAAAATATCATTGCCATAAGTCCCCTGAATGAATATACTGAGATCGAAATTCTTATAAGAGAAGCTGTTTGTCATACCGTACACAAACTTTGGAAGCGGATTACCGATATAGGTACGGTCACTTGATGAAATCTTACCATCGTCATTCAGATCACGGTACATGAGTTCGCCCGTTTCAGGATTTACACCATCTGATAGATAACCGTAGAATCCTGCAAGTGATCTCCCCGGCTCATTTTTTACCACAAAGTCATTGACATAATCGTTTGTCTTGACATCATAATACACCTGTTGTAAATCCAATTGCTGTAGTTTATTTCTGTTGAAAGAAATATTAAAATCTGTGTTCCAAGTTAGATTTCCGGTCAGATTCTTTGAATTCACCGCAAATTCAAAACCATGGTTGTTCAGGCGGCCACCATTTCTCTGGATCGTGTTTGCTTGCTGTCCTGCAGGCAGACTTGCATTCATTAACAGGTCTTTGGTATCCTTGTTGTAATAATCTGCACTGACGGTTAATCTATTGCTCAACATGGTGATATCAAAACCGATGCTGGTGGTACTTGTAGTTTCCCAAGTCAGGTCTTTCGCTCGTAAGATTGTTGGTTTGTTGATATTGGGCAATGAATTTTCTTTTCCTTCGACAAACCACTGTTGACGCTGGATACCGCTTAATTGCAGATACGCATAATCGCCTAATCCGTATTGGTTACCCGTTTGTCCCCATCCACCGCGAATTTTAAAATCATTAATCCAGGCAATATCTTTCATAAAGTCTTCCGAAGAAATTCTCCATGCAGCCGAAACCGATGGAAAATATCCCCAACGGTGTTCTGGGCTAAGCTTCGACGAACCGTCTGCACGCATATTCGCAGTCACTAAATACTTGCCATCATAATTATACATGGCGCGAGCAAAATAGGACATAATTCCCCAGTTTGAGGCCGTAGATCCTGTTCTGTCCCAAGAAATCTTATTGGCAGCATTCAGTGTTTCAATGATGCCATTGGCATAGTTTGAGCCAAAAATCTCACTTCTAGCGTACTTAGAATCTGTCCAGGAAGAACCACCCATTGCCTCCAGATTATGCTTACCATAGCTTTTGCTATACGTTAAGATATTATCCCAGGTCAATACGGTGTTTGTATTGCGCATGTCGGAGGCCTCACCAAATTGATTTCTTCCCCATGCTGTGGTCCAAGGATCCAGGAAGGTAGTCATGATGCCCGATCTTCGATCGAATGAAAACGAAGTTTTCCAAGTGAGGTTGGGCATAAAAGAAACCAATGCACTTCCTGTGGCGACAATCCGATTTTCTCGGTTATTATTATTTTTTGTCCGCGCTAAGTTTTCCAAAGGACTGGTAATGTTGCTGATCCCATAGAAATTATTATAGAATCGATCCGGATTTGCCAGATCCCATACCGGGGCATAAGTGGGTGTGGTAATGACCGAGGTAACAACACCGCCACGATTGGATCCCAAGCCCGAGGTAATGCCATTATCATTGTTATCCGAATAATTGATATTCGCATTGACCTTTAACCATTTTCGAACCTGATTGTCAATATTAGCACGGAAATTATACCGTCTAAAGAACGAGCCTTGTAATGTCCCTTTTTCATTCAAATAACCGCCGCCCAAATAGTATCGGATTTTCTCATTACCATCCGAAATTGATATTTGATGGTTTTGCTGAATACCTGTTTTGTAGGTCTCTTTAAACCAGTCGGTCTGATCCAACAATCCTTCCGGAAGGTTGACTAGGCCGATCTCATCCTGTAAATCTTTGTATTGGCTAGTATTTAAAACCTGGACAGTGTTATTGACAACATTGGCTGTCCATTGTGTTCCAAGCGTTATTTTTGCTTCACCAGCTTTACCGGACTTGGTTGTTACTAAAATCACGCCATTCGAACCTCGAGAACCATAAATGGCGCCGGATGAAGCGTCCTTTAGGATTTGGATATCCGCGATATCATTTGGTGACAAGAATTTAATATCCTCAACTGGAACTCCATCAACGACATACAAAGGAGTCGTATTGCTATTAAAAGACGTTATTCCGCGAATTTGTATTTGAGGTGCTGCACCTGGTTGACCACTCGGCTGAATAACAGTTACCCCGGCCGCTTTTCCTTGAATAGCTTGGCCAAAATTAGTAACGGGTCTCTTCTCTAGGTCTTTGGTAGAGACAGAAGAAATTGCGGTCGTCACGTCTTTTCTTTTCACACTACCATAACCGATTACAATGACGTCTTCAAGCACATTGGTTGACGAATTTAATTGGACCACCATGGTATTATTGGCAGGCACTTCTTTGCTATCGTAACCAACAAATGTAAATTGGAGTGTACTGCCCTTAGCAGCCGAAATTTGAAAACGCCCATCCCCGTTACTGGAGACTGCATTGTTACTTCCCTTCTGTGTAATGGTTACTCCAGAGAGTGGTTTCTGATCGTTGGCATCCAGGACACGTCCACTGATTTGGATCCGGTCTTGTGCAAACACCACATTCATCAAAGTGAACAGGAAAGCCAACCCCATAGAAAAGGTAACTTTTCGTGTAAAGTAAATCATATGAAATAAAAAATTGGTTATTGTTTCATCTTTTGGTTATTCCAAAATGGCAATGAGTTTCCCCTGCTTCATTGCTCAAAACAAAACTAAGGTCACCTTGATAGAGAAAAAAGAGCGAGTACTTAAAAAGTACCTATTAAAAAACTCAATACCCTAATAATAAGAATAATACGAAAAATAGCACGCTTTAAAAAGTACCTAAATAAGCTAAATAAAGCGATTGATCTACTGTGTTTCGGTATGGAAACGTGGGTCTACGCACGGTCAATTACCGCAATCTGGCAGACGGCAGCTTCAAAGGCGTCCCGATTTCCGGCAGCTTTATTACGTACCTTTGTTCTATAATTATAAACAGTCCGAAGAGAATAACGCAGGAAGCTTGCAATCTTCACCGAATCATCAATGCCCAATCGAATTAAGGCAAAGATGCGAAGTTCGGTATTTAATAGCTCGGTCTTTTTGGGGTGTATCTTCTCGTCCTCCTGAAGCAAAGCATTGAATTCATCAACAAAGGTCGGATATAGGTTTAAGAAAATACGATCAAAATTAACATACAGTTGCTTTACCTCCCGTTCTTCCATTTGTGTTGACTTCAACTGCTCACGAAGAGCATCCCACTGTTGATTTGTAGCCCTCTTTAATAAAGCCTTTCTAATATCTTCCATTTTATCGATATAGCTGGAGCACATATCAAAAAATTGAGCTATATATTCTTCTTTGATGTGGTTGGATTCCGATAATTTAAGATTAGTCTGATTGATTTCATTATTTAATGATCGAAGTTGCTGATTTGTTGCTGACAGCTGTGATCGTATTCGTCGCAAATGTTGCACCTGTCTATAAATAATAAGGAGCGCAATGATGACGCCAATCAATAAAATACTGACGATAACGACTAAGCCAACCAACTGCTTATTTTGACTACTGATTTTCTGCTGATAGGCTGCATTGATGATAGGGTATGAAGAGGTGCCTTCGATAATTCGATACCGGACTTTACATAACATCGCATCGTCAATTGCCTTTTCAATAAACTGAAAAGCTCTGTCAAAATCTTGCTGATCATAATATGTTAGGGCGAGGTCGTGAAAAGATGCGTTGTCCCGATTAGCCATTTCAATATCAGCACTCGCCGATATGGAAAGATAATAAATCTGACTTTTTACATCCTTCTCATACTTATATATGAGTCCCATAAAATACGCTATCAGGGCACGCTGCTCAACATCCTTCTTGTTTTCGTTCCAAAGCATTAACAGTTGTCTTTTAGCATCCTCACGATTACCGTTGAACAACGTTTTTATGGCGATGGTGGTACGATATTCCAATGAAGACTTTGGCAGTACCGTCAACAATGAATCACGATACTTTTCACTTGCCTGATAATACTCTGATCGATTATTACTCTGACCATAATGGCTATAGAAAGAGCTGTAGGTATCATAATACTTTGCCAGAAGATTCCTGCCGAGATGAGCTGACTCGACTTGCTTCAATAATTGTGCGGCTTCGATGTATCGTCCGATGGTGGAATATACCCATGCCAAATCGAGATGGATTACTGCCTGTAAAGAGTCATTACCTAGCGGAGCCAGTTTTTGACACAGTAAAATATAAGAAAGCGCTGCGTCGGAATCAAATTTCTTATAATTTTCAAAGATTTCGTAGTTTTTCTTCAAAAATTGAGCAGGATTACTTTCGAGAGCTTTTGCTTCTTGTTTCAGTTTTTCCAGCTTATCTTCACGATTTTTGACGTAAATCTTTTGGTTGTCCATTAAATATTCCAAACGTTGTAAAACGCCAATACTATCCGAAGTCACTTGGGCAGATAGGTAAATACTAAAATGAGAGCAAAGTAGAAAAAGAAAGATGCGCTGCAACATACTAAAATCGGTTCAACATTCTGTGCCTAAACTACATAAAAATAACTACAAAACATACATGACTTTGCAGCAAGCATGAGTAATGAGAACAAACTGAATATTCTTTCTGCCCTATCACATGAAGGACTATCAAAAAAAAGAGGACGTCTCACGACGGCCTCTTTCCCTGACCTTTTTTGGGTCCAAGAATTAACAAGTTAATTCTTTATCGCATGAAAAATAGTTTTCCTATTGAAATAAAAAGCCTTATTGCCAGCCCCCTCCTAGGGCTTTATAGAGTAGAATCTGGTTTAACGTACTCTCTTTCTCCAGCTCCACTTTTCCAACTTGAGCTTCCAAAGATTCTTTCTGGGCCGTCACAACATCCAATGATGACACCCTCCCGGCAATAAACAGCTCTTGGGCAGCTTCAATAGATAATTCCAATGCCTGAACATGCTCATCCACGAAATTACGTCGCTTGACGATCGCCTCTTGCGTCATAATCACATTAGAAACTTCATTGTACGCATTTAAAACCGTTTTTTCATAGTCCACAAACGCTATTCCATAGTCTGCTTTAGCAATCTCATACTGCGTTTTAAGCTGTCTTTGGTTAAATAAGGGAAGTGTAATACCGCCAAAAAGATTATAAGCAATAGATCTATCCAAGTTGAATAGCTTGCCCAAGCTAAAGCTCTGTAATCCTACAAATGGACTTATTGCAACAGAAGGTAGAAATGCCAGACGTGAAGCTTCCTGGTTGTTTGAAGATGCAATCACCTTGAGATAGGCAGCTTTAATATCCGGACGTTGATTTACCAGGTCATCTGGTGTACCAAATTGCATGGCATGATATAAATCGGCATTTTCGGTATAAGTACTTCTTACAATCGGTTGATAAAAGCGTCCCAATAACCCATTGATATGATGTTCCCACAAAGCTATCTCCTGCAGTAACTGCTCCTTGGCCGCTTTGGAGTTGGCTAATAAGGCCTTAAATTGCTGTACAGATAGCTCCGTTGCATAACCAGCATCCTTTTTTACCTCAACAACTTCTAATGCATTCTTATGCAATGCAATATTCCGATCGTATACCTTTATTTTTTGGTCCAACGCTATCAGTTCATAATAAGCCGTGGCAATATTAGAGACCAACTCTGTTTCTAAAAGGCGCTTACCTTCCTGTTCAGCTAAAAAGCCAAAGTAAGCTGCTTGTTTTTGGCTCTTCAACTTTCCCCAAAGGTCAATTTCCCAGGAGGAGCGAAGTCCTATAAAATAATCTGGAATAAAGGGCTCAGGCAATTTTTCATCACTCTTCAGGTTTTCTGAAAAATTTGAATCATAGTTACCTATTCCCGATTCTGTATAATGTCCATATTTCCGTATTCCCCCTTCCACTGCAGCTTCAACGGTTGGCCCTAATGCCGCCTTACGCTGTTTAAAATAAGCTTGTGCAGATTCCAGTCGTAAGATCGATTGACGAATATCCATATTATTCAGCAAAGCAGAATCAATCAGAGAAATTAATTTTGGATCCCTAAAGATTTCCTTCCAGGACCTGCGGCCTACATTTAAACTATCCGGCGAGATGCTTTTGGAAAATGAAGCCGGTACATTTACTTTCTCCGGTTGATGCGCCTTTTTAGGCACCGAACAACTACCCAATAAAATAAGTGCGGCTATGACTAGAGAAGCCTGTTTGACAACGTGTTTCTTATTATCCTTCTTTGAGAATAAAATCACTAATCCGGGGATGACAAGAATCCCGAGTATGGTTCCGATAAGCATCCCCCCAACCGCAGCGGTACCAATACTCCGATTGCCCAATGCACCGGCCCCACTGGCCATCATCAAAGGAATCAAACCTGCTATAAATGCAAAGGAAGTCATTAATATGGGACGCAAACGTGCAACCGCTCCTTCAATGGAAGCTGTCACAATATCCATTCCCTGCTTATATTTCAAATTGGCATATTCCACAATCAAGATGGCGTTCTTACCCAACAAACCAATCAGCATCACCAATGCTACCTGCGCATAGATATTGTTTTCCAGTCCGAAGACTTTCAAGAAAATAAATGCGCCAAAGATCCCTGCCGGAAGACAGAGGAGAACCGGTAAAGGCAACAGAAAACTTTCATACTGCGCACATAACAACAGGTAGACAAATAGAAGACATAGGGCAAAAATATACAAAGCCTGGTTTCCAGAGATCTTTTGCTCACGGGTCATACCGGACCATTCGATACTATAGCCTTGCGGCAAAGAAGAAGCAATTTTTTCCACTTCGTCGATGGCTTGACCTGAGCTGAAACCTGCTGAAGACTGCCCTGTAATCATGGCTGAACTAAACATGTTGTAACGCGTGATTTGTTCAGGCCCATAAATTCTTTCCATGGAAATAAAGGCATTGTAAGGTACCATCTCACCTGTCTCATTCTTTACATATAGGCGCAATACATCTTCTGGGCGTTGGCGATATTCGGGGCCAGCCTGAACCATCACTTTATACATTTGTCCATAGCGAATAAAGTTTGTTGCATAAAGACTTCCCATCAAGGTCTGAAGTGTATTCATGGCATTTTCTACTGATATCCCCTTTTTTGCAGCCATATCGTAGTCAACCTTCAGCATATATTGCGGGAAGTTCACATCAAAGCTGGAGCTGATATCCTGAAGGATCTCGCTTTTTTCCATATCGTCCATAAACTTCTGCAGTACTTCGGCCGTTTTATTCAGATCCTCATTACCGCTTCGATCCAAAAGTCGCAACTCAAAACCCGACGAATTACCAAATCCAGGTACCGTCGGCGGGGGAAAGAAATCAATCTGTGCATCAGCAAAGTCTTTGGTTTTATCGCGTAGCTCCTTAATGACATCATCGACAGTCTGGTCCCGCTCTTTCCAAGGCTTAAGGTTAATCATACCCATTCCATAGGAAGCTCCTGATACTTCGGTAACTATACTATATCCGGACAAGGTCGAAACAGTTTCAACAACATCGAGCTTTCGTGATACGGAGTCAATTTTATCCAAAACGCGTTCTGTGCGGTCTACAGTTGCACCCGGCGGTGTCGTTACCGCAACATAGATCATCCCTTGATCTTCTGTCGGAATAAAACCAGCGGGTAAGATGGCACTACTGCCCCAAGTTGCGACAAAAAATCCTCCCAACAAAAGCAGTGTTAGTCCGCGTCGTGCACTCGTTTTTACCAAAATACCTTTATAGCCAAAGGCAGTTCTATCATAGATGTGGTTGAATTTTTTAAAGAAACGATCCAACCAGTTATTCGATGGTTTACGGTCATGTGGCGATTTTAGGAAAAGTGCACACAAAGCGGGCGTCAATGTTAAAGCGTTGATTCCCGAAATAACAATAGCGGCGGCGAGTGTCAGTGAAAATTGACGATAAAATATTCCGACTGGTCCTGAAAGAAAGGCTACTGGAACAAAAACAGCCGACATAACTAAGGTGATGGCCACAACGGCACCACCAACTTCTTTCATGGCTTCTAATGTCGCTTCCATAGGTTGGAGATGCTCCTCTTCCATTTTGGCATACACAGCTTCCACGACAACAATACCATTATCTACCACAATTCCTATCGCCAATACCAATGCAAATAAGGTCAACAGATTGATGGAGAAACCGAGCATCTGCATACAAAATAGTGCGCCAATCAAACACACGGGCACGGCCAAAATAGGGATAATTGTGGCTCTAAAATCTTGCAAAAAGATAAATACCACAATAAAAACCAAAAGGAATGCCTCTAATAAGGTTTTGATAACAGAAGATATTGAGGCATCCAAAAACCGCGACACATCATATCCCATCGTATAGGTCATGCCCGTCGGGAACTGGGTCTGTTTCAGCTCTGCCATCCGATCCTTTACACGCTGAATCACCTCCTGTGCGTTTGATCCGGGCAATTGCTTTAACATGATGGAAGCAGAGGGCCGACCATCGGTTTTGGATACCATTTCGTAATCTAATGAGCCGAATTCAACATCAGCAACGTCTTTAATACGAATAATGGAGCCATTGGCCGTGGCGCGAATAGGAACGTTAGCGTATTCCTCAATTTCAGTGAATTTACCTGGATAGCGCAAAACATATTGTTGCATATTACGCATTTTATCCGAGCTGATACCTGTTTGACCTGGCGCCGCCTCGATATTCTGTTTCCGCAATGCAGCAACTACATCCTCAGCAGAAATATTATAAGCTGCCATACGGTCAGGCTTAACCCAAACACGCATCGCATAGTCGCGCATCCCCATAATCTGAGCAAGTCCAACCCCCTCAATACGTTTCAGTTCCTTTAGAATGTTAATGTCCGCGAAGTTGTAAATGAATCTTTCATCTGCCGTTTCATCTTCCGTAAAAACATTGAGATACATCAACATGGAATTGACCTCTTTCTCTGTCGTAACCCCTGCTTTAATTACTTCCTCGGGTAGTTCATCCAATACTGTTGTCACGCGATTTTGTACGTTTACGGCAGCGATATCTGGATCCGTGCCGACTTCGAAAAAGATCTGAATCACTGTGCTTCCGTTATTGGTAGACACCGAGTTCATGTAAGTCATCCCTGCAACACCGTTAATTGCTTTTTCTAAAGGAATAGCAACTGCATTTGTACTTACTTCAGCATTAGCTCCTGTGTAATTGGCATTGACGACTACCGAAGGTGGGACAATATCCGGGAATTGTGTAATGGGCAAAGTAAATAAGGCCAACAGACCCAAAAGTGTAATAAACACCGAAATAACCAACGACAGTATGGGCCGTTTTATAAATGTTTCAAACATAATCTATCCTCCGCTACAATTTCCTCATTTTTGGATTAATTTTCATTCCACTCCGCAGTCCTTGCACTCCTTCATAAACAACTTTGGCGTTGGAATCCAAACCTCCGTCCACAATATAATAATGTCCTACACGCGGACCAGCACTAAAAGGTATCATTTTAACGGTACTATCTGCCTGTAGTGTGTACACATAGGTCTTATCCTGAATCTCAAATACCGACTTTTGATGTACAAATGTGTGCTCCCCTGTCTCCATAGGTACCGCGATCTTACCAGTTGCGCCGTGTTTTAGAATATGTTCGGCATTTGGGAATTGGACTCGAAGGGCAATGGATCCTGTATTGGCTTCAAACTCACTTTCAACAAGATGTGCAATTCCTTCATGTGGATAGAGTTCGCCATTCGCTAAAATTAATTTCACCGACTTTTGCGTTTCTTTGCCATTGAGCTTATCGCGCATAAGTGCTAGATACTCCCGTTCAGAAATATCAAAATAAACATTCACTTTGCTGAGGTCAGAGATGGTTGTAATCAAACTTCCTTCGGTCAAAAGAGAGCCCTCACGCAATAAGATACGGTCTATACGCCCGTCGAATGGAGCCCGTATAACCGTATAATCCAATCTTGTCTGCGCCTGATTAACCAACGCACGAGCTTCCTCTATTTTAGAATTGGATGCTTTTAGCTGAATCTTTAATAAATTATACTCCGAAGGGCTCACAATATTCTTGTCAACCAATTTTTGAGTTCGTTCCATCTCCAGTTTTATCTTTTGAGATTCGGCAATAGCATTATCATACTGTGCTTTGGCTTTGGCTAACTCTGATCGGTATTCCTCATTATTATATTTAAATAATAGCTGTCCTTTCTTTACCCAGACGCCTTCATCGACATAGATTTTATCCAAAAAACCATTCAGTTTTGAGCGAATCTCGACGTTTTTTAAGGCTTGAACATCTGCAATATACTCCTGATAAACAGTGGTGTCCATCACCATCAAAGATGCAACGGGTATATTTTTGAGTTCTTCTTTCTGATCAGCGTTAGCATTAGAGGAGCGGCATGATGCCAACATCCCAACCGCGCCAAGTAAAAGGCACAGTATCCGTAATTTGTTCATAGGGAAATAATCTTCTTTTTAGTGGTCACTATGGAATACCCAATCAATTTTTTATCCATGTAGGCGTTTACCGAACATGGGTATTTCATCAACGATAATAAAATGTTAAATTCTCTTGCTAGCCATTAAATTTCAATGACTGAAGGGATCATGTAAGCAAAGGGAACTACGATAACTTCATCAAGTATGAGGTGTACGCTATAACCTCGGTCGTATGACGCACAAAAACTGTCATACTTTTCAACTTTAATGAAATGTAGCTTTGATTGAAAAGATAAATAGAGAATAATTAGAATGGTCGAAACCGGTATAGGAATCGATAGTACCCCGGCCGACAGAGGGTTTTAGAACGGTAAAAAGGATGTTCGTGATCCTTTGCAAAGCATAAAGCGGTGAAAACAATACCGAAAACGAAAATGAAAATTGGCAACACTTGATTATTGACAGCAAATATGCGATAATCATCCTGCAACAGCACTTTTTCCTCATGGGAAGATTGAATAGGATCCAAATCCAATACATCATCTAAAAAATACTCCACAATAGTCTCGCCCGCATGCACAACCTGTCCCGTTGCCGACGAGAAAGAATCATACGTCAACAAATTAAGGTATGCAAAGAGTATTAACAAATGAAATATTTTACCTAACATATTGTAATTAAGAACGACAAAGATATGATTTTAAATACCCAAGATTATTGTATTCATGTAAAAAAACCATGACAGCCTCAAAATTAACTATCATGGTTTTCAAATACAACTCAATTTTCATCGATTGTTAAGAACTTTTAACGTTCAATGAAGTGCTAAATTTTCGTATAGATCAAGGATTAGCGAACTTACTGCTGTAGCAATTTTATCACTTATCTATCTTTTCACGACTAAAGGAATACGGAGCATCCGCTTTTTTTGTACCTCTATTTTTATTTGGGGCATCGCTCATTTTGAACTGAAGGTTGGCGCCCTGCACTAAGTCTTTATAACGGATATAATTCCTGCCATAAGGTTTTCCATTCCAGGAAAGTTGGTCTACATAGACCTGATCCCCCCCCTTTTGCTTCGCTTCAATCAGCACTTTTTTACCGTTCTCAAGACTTAGGGTCACCTTATCAAATTGCGGAGAACCGATCACATATTCTCCTGATCCGGGTGAAACGGGATAAAATCCCAATGAAGAAAAAACATACCACGCCGAGGTCTGCCCATTGTCTTCATCCCCACAATAGCCATCCGGTGTGGGCAAATACAGTTTATCCATTATTTTACGTACCCAATATTGTGCTTTCCATGGCTCTGCAGCATAGTTATAAAGGTAGGGCATATGTTGAATTGGTTGATTACCATGCGCATACTGTCCCATATTCATCACCTGCATCTCACGCATTTCGTGTATCATACCGCGACTCTTCATCCCCTCATAACTCGGAATAACAAATACAGTATCCAACATGGATACAAACGACTTATTACCACCCATTAAATCAATTAAACCTTGAGGATCGTGGAATACGCAAAAACTCCAATGCCAAGCATTTCCTTCGGTATATTCTCTCGACCAAGCACTCGGGTCAAAATTGGGAACGAATGAACCGTCGGCGTTTTTTCCGCGCATCAGTTTAGTACTTGGATCAAACAGATTTTTATAGTTCATTGCCCGTTTGGCATAAATCGCTGTCTCCGCCTTGGGTCTACCCAGCGCTTTACCAAACTCATAGATACACCAGTCGTTATAGGCATACTCCAGTGAGCGCGCTACATTTTGGTCGACCTTTACGTCGGCGGGGATATAGCCTAATTTGTTATAGTATTCGTAACCAAAACGGCCAGTAGAGGTATGTTTAGGATAGGCATTATTGGCACCATGTTTCAATGCTTCCCACAATAACTCTTTATCATATCCCTTCCGACCAGTAATTAACGCATCCGCAACAATAGATGCAGAATTGTTTCCAATCATCGATGCGCGGTGTCCTGGAGAAGCCCACTCAGGAAGATAGCCGCTCTCTTTATAAGCATTTACCAAGCCTTCTTGCATACGATCGTTCATAGAAGGGTACAATAAATTTAATAATGGAAATAAACTTCGGAATGTATCCCAAAAACCTGTATCTGTAAACATTTCTCCAGGTAACACCTGACCATTGTAGGGGCTATAGTGAATACGGTTACCACTTGCGTCAATCTCCGAAAAATCTCTAGGGAAAAGTGTTGATCGGTACAAACAAGAATAAAATGTACGCAGTCTGTCAATATTTTGGTCTTCAACTTGTACACGTCCCAGCACGTCATTCCACTGCGCTTTACCTTCGTCAACAACCTGCTGAAATGTCTTCGACTTAACTTCTTTCAAATTAATTTCTGCCTGTTCAAAACTTATAAAAGAGGAAGCGATCCGAGCAATGACTTTCTCGCCTCTCTTCAAGGAAGGAAAGCCAACGACTGCTCCGGCGTGATTATCCTGAATTTCCAATTCATCTGTTCTTATCGCGCCGCTTTTAACAGCAGCTTTGTAGGAGAAAGGTCTATCAAAGGTAATGACAAAATAATTTTTAAAATTATCCGGAACGCCGCCGCTATTCTTTGTTGAATAACCGATGATCTTATTTTCCTGAGGAATTACTTTAATATAAGAGCCCTTATCAAAGGCATCGATAATAACGTAAGCACTATCTGTTTTAGGAAAGGTAAACTGGAAGATTGCCGCTCGTTGCGACGGAGATAATTCAGTTGTTACATCGTGATCTGCGAGATAAACACTATAATAGTAAGGTTTTGCAATTTCGGCTTTATGTGAAAACCAGCTTGCTCGTTTTTCCTGATCAAATTGCGGAGTTCCCGTGACAGGCATGATTGAAAACTGCCCATAATCATTATTCCAAGGGCTTGGTTGATGGGTTTGCTTGAACCCTTTGATTTTATCTGCCGTGTAAGTATATACCCAGCCGTCTCCCATCTTGCCTGTCTGTGGTGTCCAGAAATTCATACCCCATGGCCTTGCGATCGCTGGATAGGTATTCCCGTTAGACAATTCATACTTCGATTCGGTACCGATCAGAGGATTCACAAAGTCAACCGGTGAGGACTGCTGCGCCATAGCTGTATGAATAGCGCATAGAAAAAGAATGCTACCTGTAAGTTTTTTAATATTAAACATATTTATGCTTTTGGGTTGAACGTTTATAATGCAAAAGGCTAAAACGTATTAGTAAATATAGGTAAGAAATTTAAATATAGCCGATTGACAAGCTATTTTTCACAAGATGGTTACAAAAAAAAGCGAACAGCCCCTATCACTCCAAATAAAATAGCCGCAAGATATTGTCTTTGTCAAACCAATACCTTACGGCTAATTTTTAAACCAATGAGCCTCTTGTCGCTAACAACCTCAACGAACTGTTGTCAATTTTTGGTGCTTACTTTGGTAGTTCCAAAAGCCTAAATTCACTTATTTGGAAATTTGACCCAGAGGATACCGCTTTTAAAACATACCTGTAATAACTATAAGGTTTTGCGTTCGTAAAAGAGAAATTAACGGACTTTCTTCTATCTGCTGAAGTAGTACCAAAGCTATAACCTGTGACCGTGTTTAATGTTACCCAAGTTTCTCCATTGTCGGATGCCTGTATTTCCCAATCTTTCGGATCTCTTTCCGGAGCATCATTTCCGGTTGTTATGGTATAACCATTGATCGTTTGGGGTTGATAGAATGCAAACTGCCAATACATACCGGGCTGATATCCACCGACAAAAAGTTTCGTAGTATTGTCGTTGTCGATTAATTTTTTCGAACCTTCGCCCGCATCAGGACCACTGGAATTGTCCTGAGAAATTCGAAAAGTATTGTCAATATTTGTCCAGTCTTTTACAATTCCCAGATCTGTCAGCATCTTTGTAATAACGATCTGCGAACCTTTCGGAGTTTTAACACGAAGTTGATAGGTCTCAAATTTACCGATTTCAATAGAAATATCTGCTTTTGCCTTATCAGAAACTTGCACATACTTATCTTTATCAGTCATCTTTGACCAAGTGACAGCCTGTACTGCTATGTCGCTGTCGTATGCCAAAATCAGCTTACCAGTTCCATTCTTTGTCGCATTGAATCGAATTAATTTTTCAGCATCAATTTTGATAACTTCTTCACGTTGCGCCCAATCTCCATTCTCGTTGAGCACTTTAAGTTTGACTGTAAAATTACCCGTATTTAAAAAGGTATGTTGTGGCGAAACCTTTGACGAGGTGCTGTCATCGCCAAAACTCCAGCGCGTTTCGCTATAATCCGTTGACTGATTTGTAAATTCAAAAGTAAAAGGATCATCCTTGGCAACCTGTTTTGTAGAGAAAGCTGACACCGGATTGGGTAGCTGAGGTTTTTCAACTACTACTACTTCCTTTTCTTTACTGCAACCTAGACAGGTAAACAGTAAAAGAATATAAAAACTGTATTTTACTAATTTCATCTTCATAAATTCATCGTTGTAATACCATGTGTTGCCTTACATCTATAAAAATTCAATCATCCTCCATTCAGAACATTGAAATAAGCTACTCCCAACATTTTCTGTAATATTTAGACGATAAAATTTGTAAATACCCGGCTTTTGGACATTAAATCTTCGTGTCTGAATTCTATTCGGGAAACTCTCATTTGTTCGTGTGTCAATCGTAACCCAGTTCTTACCATCTAACGATCCCTCAAGAAACCAGCTTTTTGGGTCACGCTCGATCGCATCATTTCCGGATGTAAGTGTATATGCCCCAATTTTCAGCGTTCGCGTGAACGTCAATGTACACTGCAGATCGCCCGTAAATGCACTTTGCAAAAATTTGGTACTCGTGAGGTCGTCCACAAATTTTAAGCTACCTTCACCCGCACTTGCACCACCATTATTATCCCGGTTTACCGATAGTGTTGCTTCTCCCGTTACATCAAATTCAACAACATTTGCGCAATCAATTAAAATCGTGGTATAGTTTTTCAGCGGATTGATCACATGCAGGGTAGGATCCTTTAAATAGACTGTTACAGCGAGAAACTTATCTTTATTTTTGGTAATAACATCCCAAGGAATCGATATATTGAAGGCCGCCGCCGATTTATTCCCCAGCACCTGCACGCGTGAAGGAAGTGCGTATTCATTTTCCTGTAAACCGATCGTATTCGCGGGAACCTTTTTCTGCGTTATCCAATTTGAAATTGAATCAGTTGTACCTCGCACTTCAACATAAAAAAATTTACTTGGAAAGGATGCTAACGAAACGCCGATTGGTATCTCGATTCCTGAAGGTGTAGTATTGTAATTGTTATGATCGCTTGCTAAAATAATATTGCCAGGTGAATTTGTTATCGAAAGATAATGGATATCTGTTGCTGTCAGCAAATTCTTTGAGTCCATCGTTACAATTATGCTACTGGGATTTCCCAGCTGATTACCTTTTCCAGGATTGGATAATTTATAGGACAACGCAAACTTCTTACCGTAAACACGTTCGATCTCTGTTCGCGAAATCGTTAATAAAAAGGAGGTGGTATCCGCACCATATTGAAATTTCACGATATTCGGAAAAGAAAATGCCGAATTGGGGAGTGTAACCACCTCTTTTAGTGTTCCTGATTGGATTAATTTGTTCACCGTATCGGTATTCAATTGAATTTCAACATCAAAGGTCTTTGACGCAGGACTACTCAATTTTACCTTCATCGGAACCTGTACATAATCATTTGTTTTGATCAGATCATTGCCTCCACCTTCAGCGATAACTTGAGCAGGAGCACCCTCCCGTAAATTAAACACCTCTAAATTATCTTTTGAACAAGCCAACAATTGACTTAAGAACAAAATGATCGTTGTATAATAAAATAGTCTTTTCATAATTCGCTTTTTTAAGATTATTTATCAACCCAAACTCGTCCATCTAACTGCCAATTCTCCTGTCGCGCAATTTGTAACCAGCTAAATATCTGAGCGGTTATATCAGTGTTTTTCGGTACTAACGTACTTATTGTTTCAACAGAAGGAGCACAAAGAAAATCATTCAGCTTAGAAATTTCATACGTGGAATTGCCCATCTTTAAGGTATTTCCATAAGGCCCATCGTCATAAAGTACACCATCAGTAACCGTTCCAACAATAGGCCAATTGGCAGCAAGATTCGGATAATAGGGATGTTCTTCACTTACTCCAACCTGACAATTATACTGCGTAATGACGGCCAAAGGCAAGGCTACTTTCCAAAATCGCACATCAGCCAGGTAGTAGTCACCTTGGTTCCAACTGCTTCCTCCATTTAAAAGCCCCAACCTAAATTTCGCTGGACTGCTAATCGTTCCCCACGAACTTATGTCCATCTCATTTCCCGGGAGACCGTTTGTATAGGTTTTCAAAATACGTTTACCTTCGCTTGTGAGGGCTCCGACTATAGTCACATTATTCCAGGTTGCGTTGTTCAATTTAGGACCATTTACCTCACCACTTCCGTTCGGGCCGCGCCCGTTGAACATCCAATAATCATCTTTAAAAGCCATTACCCATCCATTTGTTGGTGCACCTGATTCCCATTTCTCACGTTTGCCGATAAAAGATGGATAATTAGAAAATTTGTATGTGTTATTTGGCCCCTTATTCTTCTTAACTTTTAATTCAATGGTAAATTCTTCTTTATCACCAAGATCGAAAACAGGATTATCACCTTCGGTTAACTCTGCGTAGACACCGCCTTTAAATCTTAGAAAATCTCCCGAAAAGCGACTGCCCAAGTAAGGTTTATTGATATACCTTGAATTATATTTAGGTGAGTAAAAGATAGTGAAGGTATTCACATTTGGATTACTAAAAATTGTATTGTCATTCTGCGCAGGAGGAATTTCAAAAGGCCCTCCTTTACTCGAAGTGATGATAACCAGCCAGTTCTCTTTTTTAAAAGCTGGGCGTTGCACCAAGGCCTGAATAACTTCCCCTACCTGCTTATCGAAATTTTCTATGGCGGATTTATAAACAGCGCTGCTATTGTCATAGGCGCTGGCCTTTCCGGCCTTATCAACCGCTGTGAAATGGGCAGTCAACAAGGTTAATTCCGGTTGCTTTAACCCTTCCTTAACACTATTGACAACCTCTTCGTCGGTACTCTCCAACTTAGCTACCGCAACAGGAGCAAGATTTTCAACAAATAGTTTAGAACTGCTATAGACTTTGAATTCAGGGTTCTTCATATTTGCAGCGACCCTTGTATAGACTGTTGGAAAGGTCTGAAAATTATTGTTCTTAAAATTATCACCAATGACCAAATGTTTATTTTGGTTCACCCCAGTGATAATACTGGCTAGATCGGCGCCCATAGCAGTTGCATCGTCATGCTCCTCACTTAACGAAACCCAGGAATAAATCGAATGGTTGAGCAATCCATTCATCGTTGGAATATTTGCCGTCCGGACAGACTCTCCCCTTGCTCCGTCCACGATGAGCATGAGTACTTTTGGCTTGCCATATACTAGGTCAACGGTATCTTGTTGCCCCTCATTATCAGGCAACAGGCGTCCGAATTCATCATTACAGGATATGAGCATTGATAATATAATCAAAGGCATTAGCCAGCGGCCTATATTTTTAAAATTAGCTTGAGATCTCATCAGTTTAAAATTTAAGTTACTGTTCCAATTTAATTCGAATCAGATTATGTACTTCTTCATTATTAAAGCGGCTAAAAAAGCCCATTAAAAGTAATGCGCGTTTACCATCCTCTGTTTTTGTCTCAACAACTTTATTGATATAACCAGAGAAATAACCAGAAGAATTATAATCTCCATTCAATTCACCGTTCGGATTCAGGATCATAAAACCATTTCGGGCAATACTACTATAACGCGAAAAATCTCCAGAAACTACGATTAAACCGTCATTCAATTGCATCGCATAGAAAGGGTTTCCACCATCAAAGGTCTTCGCCTGAAACGTTGGGTCCACTGTTCCATTTGGATTCAACATGATAACTTTTATTGCCGATACTCCGTTATATTTACTGAAGTTTCCAACGACTATATATTTATTTGTTACACTATTGTAAGTAACCGAGGAGACATTGTAGTCGGCTCCAACACCACCTGGGTTAAATGTGGCGTCCAATGTTCCATCAGCATTCAATCGGGTGATATATCCTTTGGGTTGTCCATCGAACCTGTTGAAAGAACCATACACTAGAATTTTGCCTTTTAAGGCCCCACTGGTATGATATACAGTGGCTACCGCTCCATTTCCACCAGCCATTGCTTTGCCGTCTGCCCCAAACCTGAAGGACTTATCCAACGATCCATCTAGATTCAAACGGGCAACATGTCTGATTTCGGTACTATCTAGGATAATCGTATCCCTTGTTTCCAACCGATTGGGCTTATCATAAGTGCGATGGATGTAATATCTAAAATTCCCCGTTGCTAAAATTTTCCCCTCCGACTCGTATATATTGCCGATATTGCCATCAAACCCACCGTTAAATGTCGGATAATACTTCAACGTATCACTTTGCCCCGGGCGTCGGAATGGTTTAATGCCCATGGTATCAATCGCTCCGGTGGTGTAAATTCGCGTCAGATTGCTGATATCTGAATTTCGCTGTCCATATCCTGAAAAAGAACCTGCCAAAAAGTAATAATTCCCTAGTTTGAGAATGCTATTCAGCGAATTATTAGCGCCTGTACCTATACGAAAGCTTGCATCATACGTTCCATCTGCAAAAGTTCTGACGAGACGATTAATAGGCCGTATCGACCCTTTATTATTATAATTTGTAAATGACCCTGTAAAGATCATTTTACCATCTTCCAAAAAAAGAACATCAGAAACGGTATTATTTGTTCCTACCCCCACTTGAAAAGTCTGATCGATAGATACATTTCCTAAAACCGTAAATTGTGGCCCAAAAAATACAATATCGTCAATGGCAACAGAAAGCACTCCCGTACTGGCAAAAGGTGGAACTTTCAACTTTACATAATCTGCCGTTAGCTCGACAACCTGTGCTTTTTCGCCGTTAAATCGAATGATAGCCTTATCTTTATACTTATCCAAGCCTTTAATTCGCATGATGGTCTCGACTCCTGTTTTACCCGATTCGGGTTGCATTTTATCGGTTGGATTAATTTCTATACCCAATGGCGGAAGCCCCTCCTCGTATGGAGCTGAAAACATCTTATTATTCTTATTACAACCCCAAAAAAGAGCAATAAAGAACAATAGGGATGTATATTTCCAAATCTTATTGTACATAACTTTCATAATTTAAATTACAACTGCTTATTGCTATTAACGCTTACTTTCTAATATATCTAACAGAATATCACTCTGATTGAATCCAAACTGCGCTTTGGTATAATCAATTACATGGACAACCCCATTATCCGGCTGGATATCTGATGAGGCAACGGGACATGAACGCCAGTCGTTTGGCCGGCTGATATCTGGAATGTATGAAATATATAATTGTCTATATCCCATATATTTCAACCGGGTAATATTATTCTTGTCAGAGTCGTTTATGGCATCGTTATAGACAACACCTATGTTAGACACTGTATTTGCAAATGAGGTGTAATTTTGCCCTTTATAAACATTTAGCAAATCAAAATCAATTTGTGGATAATCCATCAATTTTCGCTTATTATTGAACATATAACGCAATAAATATTTACGCCAAATAGTACTATCTACGTCTGCCAATGTTTTGATGGTATCGCGCCCCAAATCATAAAGCAGCCAGTTCACGCTAGATTGATTGCCGGGCACATTTGACTTAGCTTGACCGATCATCTTCTTTATATTCTCATCTCTCGGGGCAAAAAAAGTAAATTCCTTGGTCTTAAAATCTTCTTCTAAACCTGCCAACCTAATAATTTTGGCAATCGAATCAAATTCCCGCGGTTTGGAATCCAGATAATCCATTATAGAGCCATCAAATTTTGCCTGTGCCAATCCACCATCTTTATAATATGCATCCTTTTTGCATGATACTATTGCAAACAGTAACATCGTTAGCGACGCATATCCTATTATCTTAGCTTTTCTCATAATAAACTGATTTAATTTCCTCCTGTCCAATAATCGTTCAACACGATCTTTGAATTAAAATTTTTGGCCGAAGCATCCAAAGGCCAGGTCCATGCACGACGGTTATACTGATCAATTGTCATGGGATTCATGGTCCATTGTGGATTGAGTATCCTTCGAGTCCGGATCAGATCAAAATATCTCACCCCTTCTCCGATTAATTCACGACAACGCTCTTCGAAAATAAAATTCTTCAGATCAGTACCGCCACCGGCATAGCGCGGGGCTTCAGCTCGATCTCGAACTATATTAAGCACTGAGATTGCCTCGGACTCTCGCGCGCCACCTAAATTAGCAAGGGCCTCAGCCTCTAATAACAACGCATCAGCATAACGAAAGATCATAAATGTATTGTCTGGATTAGAGTCTTCATTTCCTGACGCAAAGACATTGGCTGCAAATTTCTTTAAAACAAATGATCCATCATTCGCATACATATCCTCATACCAGAGATCCTTGCGCTTGTCTGCAGGGCCATTCAGCGGGTAAATTCGATACATAAAAATGGAGGAATAATAGGCAATACTGAACTGCTGATTGTAACGGGGAAATTTATATGGCCAACGTAAAAAATGATCCCACAAAGGTGCGTAGTCATTATTCTGATCATTATAATTGATTGTTCGGTAAAATTCAAACAATGATTCTTCCGTGCGTCCTTTTGAGACCTTAGCCCATTCTTCCGGGGTAAGTTTGTACAAATGATGGACTCCACTCGCACGCAGCTCCTTTCCAAGACTTGCTACACTTTCGTAATACTTCGTTGCATTAGCCGAGTCAAAATTCGCATTCCACATCTTCATATGCATCAACAGCGCGATAATGCTTCCTCGGCTTGCCCGCGCACCACGCTGTGAGGCTTCCCCAAATGTCCATGGCATCATATCTTTAACAGATTCCAAGTCGGCGATACTTTTACTAATAACAGAAACCATATCCTCACGGGGGAGTTGCTTTGCGAAATATGCATCCGTGTAGTAAACCACATCGCCATACAGACGTACCATCCAGAAGTAACTTAGACAACGCATAAAAGTAGCTTCGGCTTTATAGCGGTCTTTATCTGCAGCAGATAACCCGGAGATTCCCTCATCCAATTTGGCTATTAAAATATTACAGCTCTGAATCACTTTATAATAGGTATCCCAGATAGACACCTGATACATGGCATAACCACTTGACCGACCACCACTTAATGTATTGTTATACACTGCATTCATATCATTTGTTCCCAAATCGCGAAGTATCATACGATTAGTTCCGGATGTAGGAGAGGGAAAAATTTCTCCAGACCTCGCCTCGCCAATAGCACCAACTACCCATGACTCGTTCAGTTTTTCGAAAAACTGGCTATAAATACGTGCTATATTTGATTCTACATCTTCTTTAGACTGATAGAAATTGTTACCCGTAAGTCTATCTATCGGCTCTACAGTCAAAAATTTCTTACAGCCTATCATGACGGTTGTACATAGACATATGACAACAGCTATTCTTCCTATATTTCTTTTTGTTTTCATCTTACAGATCAATTAAAAATCAATATTAACACCAACATTATATTGTCTAGGCACGGGATATCCTCCGGAAGCGTCTCTTCCCATTGTGCTTACATTTTCGGGATTAGGTCCGCTGTATTTTGATAATGTCGTTACATTGTCAGCTGAAACATATACCCTTAAACGCTCAAGTCCATATCTTCTAACCGCATTTTTCGTAAACATGTAAGAGAGCGTCACACTATTTAACTTAAAGTAAGATCCATCTTCAGCCCATAAATCTTGGTCCATCCGAAACGGATTAACGCTTGAATACCTTCTGAAATCATAAGCATAAGGATACTTTGCAATATCGCCGGGTTTCATCCACATATTAATATCATCTAAAGGAACTACAGTCCTATCCCCATAGGGATCACTCATCAATTGCAATCGCTCTGCAAGGGCATTGTTCAAGATGGTACGTTTTGCTGTATAGGATGCATATAAGTTCAAACCAAAAGATCCAAGGGTTTCATGATTGTAATTAAAATTCAATTGCATACCACCGGTGATCAAAGGTTGAGAATTCCCAGTACGGGCATAGTCATTTTCATCTAAAACATAGTTACCATCTAGATCTGCAAAAATTGGATCCCCGGCCTGAAATTCGGTACCATTGGCCATTCGATAACGTCGTCCGGTCGCCGGATCCACGGGTACATCTGCATCGGTGCTATATACACCTCGATTTAATAACATGTAATTAGACATCGTTGAAGTTCCTACCCTGAAAACAACATGTTGCTTATATTTATCATTATTTTCCCAACGGACAAATTGCCCACCATAATGCTCGGGTAGCTTTAACAGAACATCCCGATTATATGCTCCATTTACCCCTACTGACATGGTAAAACGACCTTCGGTCAAAGGTCTTAACATAACAGATAACTCATGACCATAATTGGCAATTGCAGCCGAGTTACTATTTACCTTTTCAAATCCCAACGATGAAGAAAGTCGTTCTTCAAATAGAATATTATTTACTTTCTTATAATACGTATCATAGGTCAATTCAAACCTGTTTTGAAAAAAAGCGAGGTCCAACCCCAGGTTATACTGACTTGTTGTTGTCGGTTTTAGATCAGGATTTGGAATTTGTTCATAATTGATTCCGATGCCTATCTTATCATTATAGCTTCCTGCAATATCGTATTTTCCGTAAACGCGCTCCAAGGTACTATTCGGCATAACATTCACCCCCCAACTGGTTCGAATGGAGAGCAAATTAATCCAGTCCACATCGCTCAAGAAATTCTCATGATAGGCATTCCATCGAAGACCAACAGCAGGATTTTTGGTATACAGGTTTCCAAATCCATTCTGTGACGACCCATCCATTCTGTAAGAGAGGTCTATCACATATTTCTTCATGTAATCGTAAGTCCCAGCGATTGCAAAAGATAATCCTCTTTCTTTTCCGAATCCACGGCGCAATAATCCTCCTCCTTTGGAAAAATAGCCATCAAATCCAAGGGGTCCTTCAAATTGATCATTTGGTGTACGGGCCTGTAAGGTTGCATTTGCTTGTTTTTCCAAGGTTCGAATCTCATTGAATAGATTGAAAAATACGGTATGCTTTTCATTAAACGTGCGACTATAATTGATGGAGTTTCTATTATACAATGAATTGTATCGACCATAATAAGCATAGATTTGTGCAAATTGACCATTTGCTGCCGCCGGTGTAAACGTGTTTTCATTATCGGAAGTAGACTCATAACTCATTGTTGTTGTTGCCCGCAAACCCGGAATAATTTCATAGGATGCTTCAATGAAAGGCTTGATCGATTTAGACGAATTATCATTTCGGGTCTTCAATGCTGAATTATATCCTGAGGATGCCAGATAAAAAGACGGACCAGGCAACAACGTTGATGTCATCCCGTTTGTTGCCACACCAGATTGTAAAATACCTAACCCGTTCCCCTTACTTTTTGAGCCAAGTGAAGCACTTATCTGCGCTGTAAACTTAAATTTCTCGTTGGGATAATATTCAAATCGCATATTGGTCATATAGCGATCAAAACCCGTATTTTTGATAATACCATTTTCATTATAATAATTCAGGTTCGCCTTATAGTTTAACTTCTGGTTCCCACCATCAATTGCGACATTATGCGTTTGGTTATAGGTTGTAGCATAAAATAGGTCCTGCCAATTGGTTGAATTATTATAATAAGCGTTCAAACTATCCGACAACATGGGTGTTTGTGAAATTCGGTCCAGGTCATCCTGCGACAACGCATTTCCGTAGATCTGCAATAGTTTTAAACGGCGTTCTAGATTTCCTCCCAAAGTTGGACGTAACTGGGGTGGCGTTTTCAAGAAGAAATTACCCGTATACCTTACTCTGGGAACCTCAGAATTACCACGTTTCGTATTGATAATGATCACACCATAGGCAGCCAACGATCCATATAGCGATGTAGCCTGCGCATCTTTCAGCACCTCTATACTTTCGATATCCTCAGGAGGAATTAATGACAATGGACTGATTCCTGGCCCCTGCTGGCTTAATCCAAGTTCATTGGCTCTATCCGCATCCATTGGTACGCCATCGATCACATACAACGGTGAGGTGGGGGTTAGAAATGACTGATCACCGCTACCTGTCACACTGATGGTCGAAAGTCCACGGATTTGAGTAGACCCTCTAAAACCGGGTGCTCCGGTATTTACCTGTATATTAAGACCCGCAACCTTACCCTGAAGTAAATTTTCTACGTTCGCCGATGGAATATCCTGGATTTCTTTTCCACTGATCTTAGTCGAGGATCCAGTAGTCGTCTCTCTCGGGCGCTTTACATAGCCCCTAACAACAACTTCATCCATTTGATTATCGATCTCTTTTAATTGAACGATTACATTTCGGTCTGACCGCACCGTCATCGTGGCTCCATCATAACCAATTAATCGAAAGGCAACCGAAGTGCCTGTTGCTGTCGTTAAGCTAAATGCTCCGGACGAATTTGTCGAGGTCGCCTCTTTTCCAGATTTGCCAAAACGTACTGTAACACCCGCTAATGGCCTTCCTTTGTTATCTGTTACCTTACCCGACATAATGACAGTCTGCGCAAAAACCTTCGCCGAAAGAAACACACACAATATCAACAGCATGCAGCTGTTATAAAATATCTTAAATTGCATAGCTAATTTCAATTATTCATTATCAAATCGTGGATTCTCCCTTTGAAAATGGAAAACAATCTCCCAATCCCCCTTAGTAAAAATTTTAAAGTTCAACCCAAAATTGGCTGTAATTAGACCTCCGCCGAATCCCTTTCTGGAGTAGGAAAAATCGACCTTTGTGCTATTTCCATTTGTATACTTTGTTGGAAAACTTGTTAGAGGAATTGGATAAGCTACATCATATTGCACATAAGTAGCCGTTTTTTTCATGTTAAAGCCATGCACCAGTTCGTTCCACTTTGTTTCATTAAAACTATCCGGATTAATGGGCTCACCCTTATTGTTTAAAAAGACAAAGCGTAAATTATGTCCATTCCCTCCGGTAAATCTGCGGATATAGACGACTAGGTCTTTAAACTGATCATCCGTGCGTAATAACTGATTTGACAATTCCCCATAAACCCCATTCATATAAGAAGGCCAGATATAACTTTTCTTTTTTGGATTTTTAGGATCATTTGGATCTGGAGCAGTTTCACCATTATAGGGGTTTTTATCCGAATAAGGTTCATAATCCTGAACACGCCAAGGGAGAATCATAAAATCTTTAATTACGGTATAACCACCAGAATTAGAGACCTTTAAATCAAAATACCGAATATTCTGTACTAGATCTATACTGTCTTTGGAACGCGGCTCTATCAGCTCATTTGTCGATGAATTCCACAAAATAAAACTACCAGTAGAGTCAACCTCAAAAAGAGGTCGATACACGAGCTGACGCTTGGCCTCAATTTCTTCCAGATTTTTTTCAGTACCATCATAGCGGTAAATCCAACGATAGACAGGTTTGACTTCAAAAAGATCGGTATAAGGTCGCCCATCGCCATAACGGGGATTAACAATTTCAAATCGTAGCGGAGTGGTCGAATGATCGGTATTAATATTCCCCATCAGTGAGGTTCTTCCCAAGATGGGATAAAAAGATTTTCCATCATAAGTTAAGTTGACACTTAAAAATTCCTTTTCATCCGGCAAATTGTAAAGCTTTTTACATCCATTTAAGCAGACGCACATCAAGATGAGCAGTCCCAAGTTGCATGTCTTATTTAGTGTATTAAATTTTCTAGCAATTTTCATGTCCATACATTCTTAAATTGGTTATTGATTACGGTTCATTGTCCAATCTGCCAACTGGAAATCGTTACCACCGTACATACGTGCAATATTCAAACGATAAGCTTTGTACGTCTTCGTATTTGTAAAAAAGAATACGCGCAATTGAAACCTCTCGTCAAACTCCTCCCCTTGTCTAGAGTCCAATAAGATCCATTTCCCACTTTCTCCATCAAGTCCCTGTAATGTCCAGTCCGTTGGATCCCGATCTTGAATATCATTAGCTGAACGAAGTGTATAACTGTTAGCTAGCACCTCAACAGGAAAATCCCACTGCAAATAAAACTGTCCCGGACTTGATAAAAAGAACTTTGTCTCTGGATTACCATCGAATACATATTTAGATGCTTCGACCGCATTTGGTCCACCCGAAGCTTCCTTCGACGCAGAACCTATCCCTTTGAATTTTATGAAAAGATTTTCTGGCGGTGGGATATAGATAATCTGACTGACGAATTTGTTAAAACCGAACACATGATCAGGGTTCAATACATGAACAACAGCATTGTCTGTTTGGATATTTAATGAACTAGTTTCAGTCGTTACCCAGTTACGGTTGAAAACAGATCTTCTTGTATCGGAAAAGTCAACAATTGTAGGGCCTCCATTTATATAACCAGATGAAGATTGCTTATTCAATCCAATATGCATTGGATAGCCATATCGAATACCGCGTACGTCCTTACCATCCTGACTATTGAGGGAATCACTTGCAATTCTGCCTTGGATAATATATTGACATAGCAATGAATCTAGTATTTCATACTTCACTGAATTCAAGTATTGTGCAGGCTTGTCAGAGATACTTAAGGTATTGTTCAGGTTTTGAATAGCTAGTTGAAAATTGGCATTAGTCAACGCAAATAGTGTCACTGTGCTATCCTGCAATTTTCTTTCTAGACCGATTCTATCGATTACTTTCACTAAAGAATCATATATTCCAGGCTTACTTTTTAGATAACTATATAAATTACCTTTATATATCGCTTCTTGGGATATGGGCGAATAATAGCCTTTATCTTTAGCACAAGCATACAGCAGGACGGTAATTAAAAATATATATACACTGCGTACAAATAGGTTATTTTTCATAATTAGTTCTTCCTTTACTTCCAATAAGCATTTTGTTCGATTAAATTATTTTGAGCGAGAATTTCTCGAGCAATTGGCCAATAAATCCCATCGCTAGCGATTAATTGTGCTAACTGTGGATTGTCATGTTTTATCTTTTCTCGTCGAATCATATCATACCATCGCTGTCCTTCACCCATCAATTCACGTTTTCGTTCTAAAAATATAGCGTCAACCAAATCTCCATTTGACGTCTCACTATATACTTTAAGCCCTCTGCGTTCCCTAATTTCATTAAGTAACTCAATGGCCGTCGATTTTTCGCCCAACACAGCTAAAGCTTCGGCGCGTAAAAGCGTAATATCTTCCAAACGAGTCAGTACTGTCGCACTGGTAAATATGCGGAAGGTGGGATCCGAAGAACCTCCCATAATACATTTGATTTTGCTAAATATGGGATACTTGCCGTTGAAGTTTCGGAAATATACTTCTGTCGTCGGATTTCCCAGTGTATCGATACTAAAACGTTGGTCCTTCTTTTCGTTAAATGTTTTTAAAATCATTTCCTTCGGCATATAAATATCCGGTACGGTCTTATTGACAACAGGAGCAGCCAGCGTCAACTCTTCAATATGTCCTGTGAACGATGCCTCCACATGTGCCCATATATAAGGAAATGAGAATAGCTGCTCGGAACGCTTATCAAAGAAAAATCCATTGCCATCTGTTAAAAACGAAGTCGACAGGTAATAGGCTCCTCCTTTACTATAATTGTCCATCACAAATTGCGAATAAGAAGCCGCGTCTGCATAATTGGCTTGCCATGCGGCCAAATGTGCGAGGATAGCATATACCGAAAGTTTCCTGACCAACGCACCATTCCATCTGGAAGATGCTTCATTGTAGTAGTTCCCAATTTGCTGTTCATCACCCGTACTATAGGAATAAGGTAATAATTGAGCCGCATCATACATTTCCTTTTCGATCCAAGCGTACAGTTTTAATCGATCCTCCTTAGGCTTATTCTCAAAATTTCCATCATGTGAATTCAGTATCAGGGGTACATCACCCCAAATACGGACCATATTGAAGTAAGCGTAAGCACGTAGAAATCGAGCCTGAGCTATATCCACGACCAAATTGTTTTCCGTGTAACGCATATCTTTTTCTCTTACTCCCGGTGCGCGCTCCATAAAAATATTAGCAGCATTAACTACAGCAAACCAACGTCTCCAGTTCGAAAGTGCGTTCAACGATTCATAATTTGCTTTGAGATCATTCTTAATAATTGCCTTAAGATCTTGACGGGTGGGGCTATCAAAATCCCCTGACCTCACCTCTCCATACAGCCAATAAGCATTATTATCGTCCAAAGCTGCTTTGGTTAAACCGTAAATCCCCATCAAACCTGCCCGCGTGTCTTCCAAAGCATTCCACATATTCTCTTCCTTGACCGTTCGAGAAGAGTCTATATCCAGCATTTTCTTACAACCTCCCAGAAGTAATGAGAAAAGTAGTGAAACACTCCATATAAGATGATATCTTTTCATTTCTTTTCGTTTAAAAGTCAACTTTTATTCCTACCGTATATATCCGTGGTATCCTCATTTTTGATCCAATATCATAACCCGTATAATCCACGATCTCAGGATCTACACCACTGTAAGATGTAATTGTAGCAACATTATTAGCAGACACATAAGCATAAGCATTTTTGATAGCTTGATTCCGGCCTGCCAAAAGAGATGTTAAGTTATAGCCCAGCGTGATCGCCCGTATTTTAAGAAAGGAGGCATTTTCTAGGAAAAGGTCTTGATCGGCCTGATAAGCAATAACCGTACTCCAAGGATTATACAAGGGATATTTGCCATAATCCCCTCTTTTTTCCCAATAGGTGATCTCCTTGATTGCGTCTAGGCTTTTCGCACCTTCATTATTGATAAAATCAAAACGATTGGCCATTTCCTGATTGATGAGTTCCCGACCAAGATTATAATACATGTTCACCCCCAGGTCCCATTTGCCAAAGACAAAATTGTTGTACCAATTGCCAAAAACAGCAGGCAAGCGATGGCCCTGCAGTTTCCGATCTTCATCGTTGATCATATTATCACCATTTAGATCCTTCCATATCGGATCACCTGCATGCAATTGAATCGCATTATAAGTCATTCCCTGAGGCACATCAGCATCAGTTTTGTAAATACCGTCGTTGGAAAGCAGCCAATATTGGTCTAAGGGTTTGCCAACCTCCAAAAGATTATTACCGATAACCAGCCTATCGAGACCGTTCGGTAATGCCTTCAATTTATTCTGATTATGGGATACATTGAGCGCTGTAGACCACTTAAAATTATCGGATTGAATGGGATCTAGTCCAACAGTCAATTCAGCACCGATATTCTGAACATTCATCCCAGCTGCATAGCTCGATTTATAGCCATACTCGCTATATGAAGGAATATTAATTAGCTGGTTCTTCGTCTGTTTCAAATAAACATCCAGTGAAACATAAAAATTTTTCTGTGTATTCGCATAGTCCAAACCCAAATTACCCTGGTCTATATAAGCCCATGGAATATGATAACCAACCCACCCCGATTCATACGGCCGTACCAACCCTGCAATCGCATTATAGCCAGCAATAAGCTGATTTCCCGTAAATCCCATTTGAGCGACATAATTAGGCCCTTGCGCAAAATCATCAAACACATTGTTTAGGCCGATACGTCCGACACTAAAACGGGCGGTAAGATCTTTCAGGTCAGTATTGGTCGTAAAGTAGCTATTTTTAATATTCCAATTTACCGACAAGGACGGCGTAAAAACCCAGCGGGCATCCGGTTGCGCATTAGAGGATCCGTCAGAGCGAAGCAATAGCGATGTTTCGACCTTATCCTCATAATTGTAAGTTGCTTTTCCATAAAATGAGACCAGGTTATGACGGATGCGATCTAAAAACTTAAAGATAAGCGCTTTTGGATACGCCGTCGCTTCGAGATAATTTGATTTCAGCGCATCGTCTTCCAACAGATTCACTTTAATAAAATCATTTACACCTTTATAAGCATAAGCATAGTTGTAGCGATAAGTATCCCATTGCAAACTATTGCCAACCAATAGGTTTAACGTATGGCTTTCATTAATATTCCAATCATAAAGAGCTTTATTGTCAAATACCGCCCGCTGATTATAACCATAGTAGTTTGAAGCAAAATTATTGGATTCCATCAACTTACTGTGGTAGAATTGATCCCGATACCCCTCATTATAATCGAGCATTCCTGTTGAAAGAAAATGAAAATTTCCAAAATCAAATTGCAGCTTTCCATACCCCTGCACAACGTTCGTCTTGTTATTATCAAAGCCTTTTTTATAATAGCTCAGGTACTCGTTGTAGACCTCCTTATTAGGTGACAAAGGCGCAGACAAATCTGGGAAATAGGCCAACTGGGCAAATCTATCCCGCAGATTCAGGTTGCGATTTCGATCGAGTCGAGTGATATTTGCCTGCATAGAGAACGTTAACCAAGTCATCGGTCGCATATTCAGGCCAAACAAGGCATAATACTTATTCAATTTTACCTGGTCGGACACACCCTTATCCTGTGTTGAGCCCGCTGCAAATTGAAAATTTGCACGTGGCCCACCACCGGATAAATTTGCATTCAAATTGTATACTAAACCACTATTGTAATAAGAATCGGTCCAATCGGATCTCCCAAAATAATTCATATTAAGCGAGTCACTCAAATACACTGGATAAGAATCTCCATCATCATACTTGCCGTTGGAGGTATATAAATCATAAAATTGCTTTCTGAATTTGTTTTCGTATTCACCATTGATCGTTGTGACATGTGGACGATCAGCCAATCCCGTATACATGTTGATCGCTATCCGGTTGCTTTTATCGGCCTTATACTCTTTCGTACGAACGACGATAGCTCCATTTGCAGCATTAGGACCATACATCGCCACCGCAGCGACATCTTTTAATACTTCAATGGACTTTACCATATCGATATTAATATTTGCAAATAGATTGGTCGCAGGCCCAATACGCTCGAGATTATACGTTTGTACGGCGTAAGCAAAGGGGTGTTCTCCGACCAAAGGAATTCCATCTACAACAACCAATGGCTGATTTTGAAATACGTCAATATCAGAAAACAATGGCCTCGAGATGCCTCGAAAGTACATGGGCTGCTTAGTGCCTGATTCGCCGGACGGCTCAGTAACGTACAGTCCAGTGTTATTTCCTTTTAGGTATTGCTGCAGGGAAGAATAAGGTAATAAAGCTTGTTTCTTTAGTTCTACTGGATTTACTTGGCTAGTTTTAATCTGAAATATAGAATCCAATTTCGAAGTTCCAATCTGAAGCTTAAGACTATCGGACGGTGATAACACCTTATCTTGACCAAAAGCAAAAGAATAACAGGCACAGGACCACCCTAAAAGAATAAGCCTATCCAAATACCTCTTTTTAATCATGTACATATAAATGATATATAATTAGGTTATTTTTACTTTTCTACTATTACTGGTTAAAATCACCTAAAAAATAAGGCGAAATTTACTGATTTTTCGAGATAGGAAAATTGGTCGATTCCTCTCAAAAATTTATATTATGCGGTATCAAATAGAATTAATATCATAATTTAAGGTTTTAAGTATAAAATATAAAAACGTTTTAGCATAACACAACATAATGGAATGTTAAAACGGATCGGTTTGCTTAATTGGTCTACACTTATCTCACTTGGTTATAATGAAGATATATAGAAAAATGAGAAAAAAAAACTTTATGCGTTATTTTTTCCGTTTGCTAAACTGGTTTAGTAATTAACATTAAGCAATTTATAGCTCAAAAACTGGTTTTTTACACTAATAAAATATGATTTTGCTAAAATGACAGATTCAATTAATTTTTTTTCAAATTGTAACGTCATTCTGCACATGAATCAAAAAACGAATGAACAGCTTCGTACTTAAATGACTAGTAAGTGGATAGCACTATCCCTTCAGACCGCAGGAAAAATAAAAACCCCTCGTAAAGGAGGGGTGTGCATTATAGGATTTTATCTTTTACTCTTATCTATTCGGTTTATTACTCATCTCGAAGATTAATTCACCGCCATCTATAATGCTACGATAAGGTAATCGCAAATCAGCTAATTTTCGCCCATTTAAAGAAACGGATTTAACGTAAACATTCTTCTCAGACTGATTACGGGCAACTATGGAAAGCGTACGCCCATTTTCAAAATTAACCTTGGCCGATTTGACCAAAGGACTGCCAATCCAATAACTATCTTCCCCAGGCGCCACCGGATAAAAACCTAGTGCAGTAAATAGATACCAGGCCGACATCTGTCCACAGTCGTCATTACCACCTAATCCCGCATGACCATTATGGTACTGATTTCGGATGATTTGTCTGACACGTGATTGAGTTTTCCAAGGACTCTTGGTGATGTTGTATAAATAAGCCACATGATGGGAAGGCTCATTTCCATGCACGTAATTTCCGATAATACCATCTCGCGTAATATCCTCTGTATGCTCAAAATACTTATCGGGTAATTCCATAGTAAAGAGAGAATCCAAATAAGTCTCTAAACGCTGCTTACCTCCCATGACTGCCATCATTTTGGTAGGCTGATGCGGTACATAAAGACTGTAATTCCATGAATTACCTTCAATAAATCCCTGTCCATGAGTATCTAGCACATCAAATTTCTCCTGAAATTTACCCGCTGAATCCTTAGGGCGCATAAATCCAATGGAGGAATCATAGAGTGATTTCCAGCTCTCAGCTCTTTTGGAAAAAGTCGCGTAAATATCGTCTTTCCCTAATTTTTTCGCTAATTGCGCTATACACCAATCATCATACGCATATTCCAATGTATTAGAAACTGATGTTCCCGATACATCTGAAGGAACATACCCCTTGTCAATATAAGCACCGATACCCTCATACTGACGTGTATTTGCTGTTTGTACGCAAGCCGCTAATGCCGCTTCCGCATCGCCTTTATAAACGCCCTTAAGTATTGCATCGACAATAACAGACACCGAATGATAGCCGCTCATACACCAGTTGTCATTCGCATAATGCGACCAGATGGGCAACATCTTCAATACACTCTGGTCATAATGAGCCAGCATGGATGCCACAATATCTGCATTACGGGAAGGGTTGATTAAATTCAACAAGGGATGAAAAGCCCGAAATGTATCCCATAGCGAAAAAGAGGTATAATTCGTAAAACCTTTGGCGCGGTGCACCTCCTGATCCAAGCCCTTATACTCACCATTAACGTCCATATATACCGTTGGCATTAAGCTGGCATGATACATGGCAGTATAAAAATTGACAAGATCTTCCTTGTTCAACATTTCAGCTTCTATCTTATGCAGTTCCTTTTCCCAAGCCTCCTGGCCTTTCTTCACGTACCGATCAAAATTCCAGTCGGGAGCCTCAGCCTCCATATTGGCCAATGCATTCTTCATGCTTACTGGACTTAAAGCTACTTTCAGAAGGATGGCCTCTTGTTCTTTTGTATCGAAATCCAAGTGTAGCTTAATATTGTGCGCTGCAAGGTCAGGGAAATTGTTTTGTTGATCAAACTTACGCCAGAAACCATTATACACAGGTTTTCCATCTTCATACTTGGCCCCATAGTTTTTAAAAGCTTTTGATGTCTTTATGGCAAAGTACACTGTACGTGTCCTGGACCAACCGTTTGTCTGACGGTATCCAACTAACGTAGAATCGTTCAGTACTTTCACAACAGTCCAAACATTTTTTCCTTCGTAATTATAGATCCCCGCAGTTAAATTAACAATGAGATGTGACGCATCAGACTGATTGAAAGTATATCGATGTATGCCCACTCGCGTGGTCGTGGTCAACTCTGCTTTAATCTGATGTTTATCCAGTAAAACACGGTAATAATTGGCTTCGGCCAATTCGTTTGTATGGCTATATGGAGATCGATAACCGTCTTGAGGACGATCAGCTGTACCTGGATTTAACTGAACTTTACCTTGGGTAGGCATAATCTGTATATCACCAAGATCGGAATGACCGGTACCGCTAAAATGCGTATGACTAAATCCCACAATCGTAGGATCATCATACTGATAGCCGGCACAATATTTATAAACATCACCATTATACCGGCCGTTCACTGCATACGATAAAGTATCGGTATCCGGACTCAATTGCACCGCGCCAAAAGGAACTGTCGCTCCTGGAAAAGTATGTCCCATTCTTGCCGTACCGATGAGCGGTTTGACATACTGAACTAATTTGGTTTTTTGTGCCTTTAATAGATATGGGACACTAATTAATCCCAAAAAGACTAAACTTTTTATATTCATCGCTTATGGATTATATAGTAGGATTTTTTATGTAATCCGCCCATAGCTCATCAATAGTTTTACCTGTCTCTACTTTCCAAAAAGCATCACTATAGCTATTGCTACGCATTGCCGAATCCAATTTTTTGACAAAATCCTTCTTTACATGTGTGTTAATCCAGTAAAGGAATCGTGCAGTGACGCGATAAGAATCGGTGTATTTCTGCTTTTCGTTATATTCTGGCAGCTTCCAATTTGCTCCCGCATTGTCTATTCCGTCATCAAATCGCACAAAATCGGCTATCCCCTCCGTAATCCACCACGGACCGGCCCCATCGGGGTATGCTTGTACAATATGCATGACCTCATGGGTAACCACATCAATATCCCCTGGATTTTTAGCAAACCAGGCTGGACTATAACGAACAATCCCACCCGCTGTAGCTGCTACACCTTTGTAGTCCGGATCAATTACAAAAGATACCTTTTTTATAGTCTTTTTATTATATTTCTTCGCCAGTTTGGGGTAGTTTTCAAAATAAGCCGAAATGAGTCGATCTTTTAATGATGGACTAAAATCTTTGTCCTTATTAATCCAAATCAATGTAAAGCCACCTTTGCTGATACTGTCCACATCCACCGCAACCTTACGGTCATTTTCAGTATGCTTCCAGTTGTCCTGTGCGAAAATCCCACTTGAGTACAACAATCCAAATAGGATAGCAGCGCCTTTTAATTTTTTAAAATTCATAATAGCACAGTGATTATTTCTTTTTATTGGTTTTCACCTTATTATTTATTTGCAAGTCTGTTGTCATTGAATATGGCGCAGCATTTTTGGACGATCCCCTCGTATAGTTAGGTTTTGCCTCCATATCAAAATGTAGTGTCCCACCTTCATGCAAAGCTTTGTGACTTAACCAGTTTTTCCCATAATCCTTACCGTTCATTTGCAATGCATTTACATATACATTTTCACTAGAGTTTTTAGGAGCATTAATGGTCAATTTCTTACCATTTTCAAACGTTAACGTCGCCTTTTTAAATAATGGCGCTCCGAGCACATATTCATCTGTCGCTGGACAAACAGGATAAAATCCTAAAGCTGAAAAAACATACCACGCCGAGGTTTGACCATTATCTTCGTCACCACAATAGCCATCAGGTGTAGGCTTATACATGCGGTCCATCACTTGACGCAACCAATATTGCGTTTTCCAAGGTTGACCAGCATAATTGTAGAGATACGGCATATGTTGAATTGGCTGATTACCATGCGCGTACTGTCCCATATTGGCAACTTGCATTTCGCGAATTTCATGGATAATACCACCATAATAACTATCATCGAAATCTGGAGACTGAACAAATACCGAATCCAACATGCTCACAAAAGTTTTTTCTCCGCCCATTAAGTCAATCAATCCCTGAACATCGTGGAACACACTCCACGAATAATGCCAGCTGTTTCCTTCTGTGAACGCATCCCCCCATTTCAATGGATTAAAAGGAGATTGGAATTTGCCATCTTTATTTTTCCCGCGCATAAGATTGGTTGACGGATCGAACAGGTTCCTGTAGTTCTGTGCACGCTTCGCATAGAGATCTATTTCAGCCTTCGGACGGTTCAACGCTTTTGCTAATTGATAAATTGTAAAATCGTCGTAAGCATATTCCAAGGTACGCGCCGCATTTTCATTGATTTTAACGTCATAAGGCACATAGCCCAAGCTATTATAGTAATCAACACCCTTTCTACCTACAGCACTCATTGGTCCCTCGTTATTGGCTCCATGCTGCAACGCTTCATACAGCGTATTGATGTCATAACCACGTAATCCCTTCATGTAAGCATCTGACACTACCGAAGCAGAGTTATTTCCTACCATGATATCCGCATATCCAGGACTACTCCATTCAGGTAAGAAACCGCCCTCCAAGTAAGCATTTAAGAGACCTTCCTGCATTTCCTTATTGATAGAAGGATACATCAAGTTTAAGAATGGATATAACGCTCTGAACGTATCCCAAAAACCTGTTCCTCCAAATAGATAGCCAGGAAGTGTTTTTCCGTTATACGGACTGTAATGTACAGCTTTACCCTGCGCATCAATTTCATACAATTTATTCGGGAAAAATAAAGTCCGATACATGGTCGAATAAAATGTACGCAGTTGATCAATATCGTCGCCTTCTACTTTAATCTTCCCTAACGTGGAGTTCCAGATCTGACGTCCGTCTTCTTTTATTTGATCGAAAGATTTGTTACCTAGCTCATTTAAGTTTAAAAAGGCTTGTTCGGCACTGATAAAGGAGGATGCCACTTTCACCTGAACGGGTTTCGTTTTATCTTTTACCTTAAATCCGACGATTGCACCAGTGTGGTCGCCTTTGATCTGAAGCTGCCCATCCTTTTTCTCTTTGCCTTCCCAAGTAGCAACACTTGCAAAAGGTTGATCAAAAACCAAAACAAAATAATTCTTAAAATTTGCAGGCAGTGGGCCGCGTGCATATTTCGAAGAATAGCCTATAATCATATTTTTTTCAGGAATAATCTGAACTTCAGATCCCTTTTCATACGCGTCCAACACGATATAAGCGTCGTCTGTCTTATTAAACGAAATCCTAAACATAGCTGCTCGTTCAGTTGGTGTCATTTCCGCAGTGACATCGTGATCTGCGAGATAGACCGAATAATAATAAGGTTTTACGATCTCAGCTTTATGTGAAAACCAGCTCGCACGCTCATCTTGATCAAAGACAGGCTTTCCAGTAACCGGCATAATAGAAAAGACGCCATAATCATTCATCCAAGGCGATGGTTGGTGCGTTTGTTTCAAACCACGGATCTTATCAGCGGTATATTGATACTGCCATCCATCACCATTTTTCCCCGTTTGCGGAGTCCACATATTCATTCCCCAAGGCCGCGCTATTGAGGGATAGGTATTTCCATTGGACAACTCAAATTTGGATTCGGTACCCATTAATGGATTAACAAGATCGACAGCATCCATTTGCTGTCCTCTAAATTTCTGAGCCAAAACCGGTTTTGCGCAAAACAAACCAAAAGACAATAAAGACCCTAGAAAAACACTTAAAGATTTCTTCATTATTTAGGATATATAAAAATTTCTACTAAAACGTATTAGTAAAGATATAAAAAAGAATATTAAATCAAAATAACGACCTGAAATTCAATAGGCGCGTCTTATGATTTTTACAATTCTACTGTTACATACCCATTCACCATCGCATTCTATCGTTTGATCAATTTGGTTGCAATAAGATATTCTTTCGGCTTGGATATCCCCTGATCTATTTCCTTCAACAAAACTTTCACACAAGTTTTAGCCAAAGGTTCTAATGGCTGTTGTATACAGGAAATTTTAGGGTTTAAAATATCAAACAGCTCATGATCATCAAAAGAAAGCATCGGAAACGTATAGTGATTTTCATCCGCTGGCCGCAGTGCTTTCAACCCGAGGATACAGAGATAATTTGTTGTAAAAAAGAGACCATCTAACCCAGTCTGCTTCGCTGCCCAATTTCTCAACATACGCCCTCCCTTTTGCTTCAGCTCTTGATAGGGTAATTGCAGGATGCGAGGCTCCATACCGTTGGCATCACAAAAATCCAAATAGGCACCCTTCCGCGCCAGCATTTGTGGCTGATCGGAATCGATGGTTACTAATCCAAAATCTTTGCAACCGATAGATTTCAAATGATCGCAGGCTTTTTTTGCACTAACGTCATTATCAATGTGTACATAATGGGTCTCCACATCTGGAGAATTTCTATCAAAAACTACTAGTGGAACCCTATGTTCCAATATTTTTCGCTGATATGCTTCCAGATCTACTGTTGGGGCTAAAATTATCCCCTCCACCTTCTTTTCCAACATTGAATCGATGATATCCCGCGCATTTTGTGAATTTCCAAGAGTACTACTGTAGAGGACGTGATAACCCTTTTTTCGGAATAATTCCTCCACATACAAGGCAAATGGCCCAAAAAAAGAATCCCCAATATTTTCCACAATAAGACCAATGGTATTTGATCGCCCTGTTGCTAAACTCTTTGCAAGCGCATTAGGCTTATAACCAACTTTTTCAACATATGCAAGTACGCGGCTTTCCAATCCCTTGCTAATGCGAGCTCGCTCGGCTTTGTGATTAATGACTAATGAAACAGTGGATTTAGAAACATTGAGCTCCTGTGCAATTTCTTTAATTGATTTGGCCATAAAAGCATTTTCATAAAATTAAGGTGAAATTAGAAAATAAATATGAACATATCGGAAATTACAATTGATAGCAGACAATAAATTAACATTCCGCTCATTATTATACAAAAGAATTAGACTGACAATGAATAACAAACAAAGGCTCCTTTACCCCAAAAGATATTTCTGACTACATGTAGATTGGCAAAACATCACCCCAACTGCGGGTCAGTCTTCGAATGGCTTCCAGTCTCGACGCGACCGGCAAACTCACGTACAAATTTGGTATCCGCCGCATGTACAGTCACATCATACCAACCATGGATTTTGTGGGATTCCACAATCCATTTGATAGACATTCCTTCGGCAAGTACACTAGATTTCTTCCAGGTGCTGTAAGCGTTATCTTCTACATGTACTTGAAATGATTTTTTCCCTTTGTTATGGACCTCCAGCAGAAGATTGCCTGTCAACTGGCCCTTCTTTCCGATTTCATAAGTTGCTTGAACAGTTAATGGCTCCTCTTGTCCTTTAAATGTCCGCATAAACCCATTTGGGCCATATACCGTCAGATCGTACTGCCCATCTTTAAAGTCGGCCAAATTCCACCCAAAGCTCAGCTCCTGACCAGCAACAACTGCAAAAGGCCAAAATTTCACACCTTCCTTATAGCTCGGTCCACTATAGACATTAAAAGGACTGTTTAGCGATTTACTACCAAATAACTTATTGCCAACTTCTAGTGTCAGATGAATCTGATTGTGTTCCTTAGCAAAAGAGTCTTTGACATAAAGTTCGTAAGCCAACGCGCTGGAGTTTTTCTGACCTTTCTCCTGTCTTGCCAGTAAAGTTGAATGACCTTTAGACCGTAATCCTGCGGCATCCTCTTTCGACCAAACATGAAAATTATTAGGTAGCGGTTTCGATTTCGCCTGATCAATCGCATAGATCTGCTGATTCCGATCAAGAAAAGGCAAATCAACAGCATTCGCTCCCTCAGCTTTCCGAAATATCGATGTCAAATCACCTGTAATGGCCCGGCGCCACGAACTGATATTCTCCTCTTTCACATGCTTGCCCAACTTTTTCTCAAAGAAATGCTCCATAAACTGAATCGTCGATGTGATATCGCAAATCTCCGAATTGACCCAACCGCCTTTTGACCAAGGGGACGCCACAATCAAAGGTACGCGATAACCGAGCCCCACTGGGCCTTCCGTTGCATTATCTTTTTCTTCACCATCGGCAAGCTCCTTTGCTAAACTCACATATTCATCACTATAATCTAATTCCGCCGAAGTTTTTCCGGAACTACTATCTGCTGGATTAGGCGCTACAAAAGGAGGAATATGGTCAAAATAACCATCATTCTCATCATAGTTCAGAATAAAAATGGTTTTCTTCCAGACTTCTGGATTCTCTGTCAGAATATTCAAAAGCTCCGATACATACCAAGCACCGTACATAGGGGCGCTCGGATGATCTGAGAAGCTTTGTGGTGCTACAAGCCAAGACACTGCGGGTAACTTTCCAGATTTCACATCATGTCTAAATTGATGTAAAACATCTCCTTTAGGAACTCTAATCTTTTCACCTTCATGTGTCACTACGCTTGTCTCGCGATAGAAAGAATCACCCTCATTCGTCTGGAAAGCCCTTTCATGCAAGGCACGCTGCTCTTTAGGAAGCTGCTGAAAAGCATGATCCGTAAGACGTGCCAAATGTTTTTGGTAGCTATTCAGCTGCTCCTGCTTCTGCTTAAGCTTATTCTTTGTTTTCTGGACACTCTCAGAGCTATTATTCGCTAATGCCTTTTCTAGTTCTTGAATCTCCGCTGGTAATTCTGCCACACGTTTACGCATAAAATCAAGATGGCTTTTCTTGAATTCAATATGATATTGCGCAAACCACTCCAAATTATTGTCCGTGAAATTTCCCAACAGATCCTCACCGTCTAAGCCACTTTCTATGCTCACTTCATTCTGGTAGACTTTCCAGGAGATCCCCGCTTCCTCCAAACGCTCAGGAAAAGTCTTCCAGTGCGCCCAACGGTTAAAATAGATATCTGAATTCCGCACCAATGGCTTCGCCCCTTTATGTGGCACACAGGTCCCAGTCCAGAAGAAATGCCTATTGGTTGTTGTACCTGTGATAGAGGAACAGAAGTGCTGGTCACAGATGGTAAAGGCATCAGCTAATGCATAATAAAAAGGAATATCCTCACGCGTATAATAACCCATCGTCAAAGGAATCTCTTTCAGGACCTTTCCTCCTGGACGCTTCGCTTCGATCCAGTTATCATGTTTTCCCTGATTACGGGCTGCCATCTGATTTTCCCAGGAATGTGGTAGATTTCCGGTCCAGGCAGCATTTGAATTTTTGATATCCAGTCGAAACGGCGAATAGGTCTTACCCGCAGCCGACGACTGCAGCCATACGGGATTGCCATCAGGCAGTTTAATCGCCCGTGGATCATTAAATCCACGAACCCCACGAAGTGTCCCAAAACTATGGTCAAAAGAACGATTCTCTTGCATTAATAAGACAATATGTTCGGCATCTAAAAAGGTACTTCCTGTTACAGGTTCAATTGCCAGGGCACGCTGTATCGCATCTGGCATGACACTTTGCAAACCAAAAGCTCCGGCTAAAAAGGATGCCTTCTTTATAAAATCTCTTCTGCTATCCATAAATAAATTTGTAGTCTCTTTACTGAATTCAATGGTCTTCAGCGAATATATTCATTCGCCACCTTTTTTTATGTAACGTTTTTAACAAACAATCCCCGCAAACGGTTGATCTCATCTACGGGGATTGTTTTTACAAATGGTCTATTTCAAAAGCCACATCAATTGGTTGATCTCATCCTTACCCCCATATTGGCGGGCGAGTGCTTCATCCAGATTTTGTCCGTTATAGTTGTACTCACTGGCTGGATAGCGCCAACGAACTGGTATTTTGGTTGGATCATCCGCATTTAAACTAGATGCTGGATTGATTTTCCATTTTGGGTAACCTGTACGACGATAATCGTAATAGGGATTTATTCGTCCTTGCAAGAAACTAGCTAAATACTTTTGCGTCATAATTGCCTCAATCTGCCCTTCTTTAGTAGCAGGGAATTGATTACCATAGGAAGCAGTAGCACTGGCGATATAGGACCCATCCAAAGGCATATTGTGTGTGTATTGGCTCGTATTTGGGGTGTTTTCAGCAATGAATTTCATTGCTGACTCAATACCTTTTTTATACCAATTGACTGAAGACTCTGTAACCCATCCTCTTGCAGCTGCTTCAGCAATTACAAAACATAGATGCGCATAGCTGTACTGTTGTGTCGGTTCGCCACTTACTAGCTCGGTATAGCGATCATTCAATTTAGAATAGTCGTTTTTCTTCTTCAAGTCCGCAATATCGCCAAATGCCAATGATGGATCAATACCAACATATGCATCGAAATCACTCACTTGCTTGCCATTGGCAATTTGCAAAGCCGATGGATTTGCATAGAAAAATAGCCTTCTATCTTGATACTGCTTCAAACGATCGATAATCTCCGTAGACACAACGGGATAAATAACGAAACTATTACTGATTTTATAAAAAGGATAGGTTTGACCACTTTTATCCGAGCGTACTAACTGAAAATTATCGGCATTCGCTGTGAATATAGGCTTGTTCGTTAGAATCGATTGAAACCGTCCCTTTAAATTCAAGTCTGCATCAGCTTCCTTTTTGCTCAATTGGATCAGTACATTTAACGCAAAACTGTTGACGAGCTTTCTCCATTTTGTTATATCTCCACCATACATCGGATCGCCTGCAAATTTTGCTCCGCTTGCAAAAAGCTGATCTGCTTTTTCTAATTCATCAAGAATACCCAAAAAGACTTCCTTTTGGCTGTCGTATTTTGGAAAATATGTTTTGTCAGACTCCCCTTTTAATGCTTCTTTATAAGGTATATCTCCAACACTCATGGTAGCCTCATAAAATTTTACAGCCCTAGCGAAATACATTAATCCATTGTAGGAATTTGCTAACACATCTGTCGAAGCATACTGTCCCATAAAGTGAGCATCATTGATTGCATTCATCGATATACTCCCTTCACCGAATCCGTTATATTGATACCCTTCAACTAATTCCGTCCATGCAATCTCCTTTGTTAATAAATAGGGCTGCATAAATGATTTCTGAGTAGGCTGGTTCGCTAAATTTAATATGATACGAGTCGCTAACATCGAAGAATTCACTTGAACAGGAGTTTCCGGATTCGTGTTTATCTCATCAAATTTTGAACAACTTGCCAATGAGATTAAACTCCCCATGGCAATATATATACACATTTTTTTCATTTTCATCTTAATTTCACTGGTTTTTAGAAAGTTACATTTAAATTAAAACCTATGTAACGCATCGATGGTGAGTTCAAATCTTCTGAACCTACATCTGGATCAGAAAAACGGTATTCTTTTGTCCAAAGAAGCAAATTCTGCCCAGTAACACCGACACTGGCACGTTTCGCTTTGAATTTAGAGGCTAATTTCTCAGGGACGCGGTAATTAAGCGATAGCTCGCGAAGTTTAATAAATGTCTCATCCCAATAATTACGTCTTCCAGAATACGCAGATTTCCAATAGGTCTCATAAGAAACTACTTTATCATTGTCTGCAAAAACACGCGTGTCTTCTGCAATTTGTCCGTATTTATCATACGTAACACCTCCTGAAACGATCTTCACACCAGGTGCAACAAACGTTTTATTACCATTAACGACCTCTTCGTAACGATATGGATTGTCTGAATCAGGATGCGCACCAGTCTGCCATAAACGAGCGTTCATACCTGAATAAGACATTCCTTTTATTCGACCGTCAACACTCAAAGAAAGCGAGAAGTCTTTATAACGAAATTGATTTGTCAAACCACCGAACCATTTCGGTGCAGTATAACCGTACAACTGAGCAGCATATTTTGCAGATATCGGCATACCGGAGGCATTGTTAACGATTTGCCCATCAGGAGAGAGCTCCCAATCCTTTACGGTAATATAGTCTGTTCTAGCTCCTTTTTTAACATATAATGCGTCGGCAGAATATACAGGATCAAGCTTGTGATAGAATTCCAGATTTTGAGACATATTTAAAATAATATCCCATTGAAAGTTTTCTTTTTTGATTGCAGCAGTACCCAAAGTGATTTCATGACCTTTCGTCATTTTCTCTTCTTGTGTATTGATTAACCGCGACGTAAAGCCTGATGAGCCCGAAATGGTCGCATAAGTCGTTACATTATGTAACAGACGATAATAACGGGTATAATTACCATAGAATCGATTTTTCCATAAACCAAAATCAAAACCAAACTCCGTCAAATCGCGCTGCGTAGGTGATATGGAATAGTCCTTAATTGAATTCGGATAGGAAGCCGTTGGCAATCCATCCCAAACATTGTTGCTAATTGAAAAAGCCTGATTTATTTCATATGGAACTGGGACCGTCTTAGTGACCGCCCAAGACCCACGGACCTTGAACATATCCAACCAAGTAGGTTTATTCGCTATTAAATCACTTACGACAACACTACTTGAAACAGAAGGATAAAAATAAGAACGTTGTTCTTTGGATAAAGCCGAAGACCAATCGTTACGACCGGTCGCTTCTACAAAAACAGCATTACGCCAGGAGATAGAAAGTCGTCCATAGGTACTGTTGACCATTTCCTTTGTTTTACTTTCAATAGTCGACACTGGGTCAATTGAGTTTCGAAGCGAGTAAAATCCTGGTATCGACAAGCCATTGACTGTCGCTGCTGTAACAGCATTGTCACGTCGATAAAAAATTGCGCCACCCAATAATCCGTCGAAGCCAAAATCACCGACTTTCTTTTTCGCTGTAAAGATTACGTCATTTGTAGTACTAAAGCCATCCTGATTTTGCATCCAATACTTTCCTTTACTGTCAAAGCCTGAATATCCACCCCTCGTACCATAAATGCCCATTGGATTGCGTTGCTCTCGTCTTTGTCCATAATAATCGTATCCTGTACGCACCATAAGTTTCCCCCAATCAGAAACCTTATAATTTAAGGTCAAGGCAGCGTTCATTTTATTGACCAGCTCAGGGGTAACTTTCTCATAGGCTGTTAAATAGGGATTATCATACCAAGCTTTATACATCCAATTTTGAGATTGATCTTTAATCAACCAATAATCTTTGTAATCCTGTAAATTATACTCAGGCCCGGTCCACACGAGAATATTATAAATGTATCCCTGATCATTATATCCTGCGCCAAAATTACTTGTTGCTGAACGACGGTTATAGGCAAGGCGCGTTTCTATATCAACTTTTTCGCTAATCTTAGTCTGCCCAGCAACAGACATATTTGTCATATTCAGCTTTTGGTTTGGATATTGCCCTTTGTTATAAATATGATTTATCGATGTTCTAATACTTCCGTGTTCACCCTGATTGGTAAAACTCACGGAATTGTTGGATATAAATCCCGGTTCAAGGAAATTCTTAAAGTTGTCCTTGCCACGGGAAAGCAACTCCATCTCTTCCAGTTGTTTTGTCTGTGGATTCCATTGCTTGGCTGAACGCCCAATATCCAGTTTATCTCCCCACACATAATCATCATTATTAAACTTTCCCCCTTCACCTGAAGAGTACCCATGTTGTACTTCCGGCAAGGCTAGATAACCCGAAAAAAACATGTTATTGCTATTGACGGATATCTCCGTTCCTTTTTCCGCAAGTCCCTTTTTTGTCGTGATCATAATGGCGCCACCAGCCCCCATGCTACCGTACAAGGCCGTTGCGGTTGCACCTTTCAGCACGTTCATATCTTCGATATTATCTACCGGCACATCACGTAGGGTAAGGTTTTCATAGGCGACACCATCGATCACCAAAATAGGTATTAATCCCCTTACTTGGATTTGGGGTGTACTGTTAAACTCCGTACTGTTCAAAACACGGACACCGGAGATACGTCCGGTCAATGTGGTTCCTACATCAACCCCCTTTACACGCGTCAGATCATCACCTTTAATGCTTTGCGTTGCATATCCCAGTGCTTTTTGTTCTCTCTTTATACCCAGTGCCGTTACAACAACTTCACCAAGCTCTTCGGAAGATTTGCCTAACTTAATAACATCAGCATTTGAAGCGGATACTTCACTTGTTTGATAACCAATATAGGAGACCAATAAAATAGCATCGTCTGCAACATTTACAAATCGAAAAGTGCCTTGCTGATCGGTCGTTGTTACTTGTGTACTGCCTTTGACACGTACCGTAACTCCGGCAATAGGCTGCCCCGTTTCTTGGTCGACAACCTTACCTCGGATCTCTTTGGCAAAGTTAGAAACGGGCTTGTCGTTTTTAACCTTAGTCTCGTTTCCTGTTTTTCTCGAGATCACATAAAGCTTCTCATCAATTTTTTTGACTTCAAGATTTCCGTCTGAAATTGTCTGGATAAATTGAACGATTTGCTCCTTTTTCAATTTATCAAGGTCAGCGGCTTCATTGATCTTTTGGTTCGAGATCGAAGCATCATAACCAAATTTGACGTTGAATTTCTGTTCCATTCGCGTGAGGATTTTCCCGATTCCTTCACTGGTAGAAAATTGTGAGGCCATGGTATGAAGTGCGAGCGACTGAAAGAGCAGCGCACTTCCCATAAGTTTTAAATAGTAATTGGTTCTTTTCATAAATTACTTTTTATGGATAATTGTTTGATTAAATGCAGTATTGAGCATCTTAAGAGACTTTTCCAAATCGCTAGCCGGTAGATAACCGGTATAACTTTCAGTCCGGAAAGAATCGATTAACTCGAGATGACTATCGGGATAAAGATTATTTAGATCGGCTACAATCTGCGCGAGTGGAACTTGATTAAATGACAAGAGATCACTTTTCCAGTTCGATGCGGTGCTTGTATCCGCTTTGGCTACATCAAATTGTCTTTGTCGCACATCATAGGCGACTTTCTCACCGGGACTAACAACAGAATATTGACCATCGCGCGAAACGCGTACTTTACCATGATTCAACACGAGACTGCTCCTTCCTTCAGAACAATTTAAATTAAATGCGGTGCCTAATACGCGAACATCAAAGTCGCCGGAACTGGCGATTACAAAAGGTTGTTTAGCATTCTTAGCTACCTCAAAAAAAGCTTCCCCCGAAAGCTTGATCCGACGTAAACTGTCTGTATCAAAATCTGACAACAATTTAATATGTGCACCTTGCCGAAGAGAAACATGTGTACCATCGGGCAATACAAGTTGCTTAACAAATTTTGTCGGATTGGAATAATGAACAATTTCAGAAACTTTATTAATCTCCTGTTGGCCCTTAAATTCAAATTGGAAGAGGCCGGCAAGACCGATCAACAGTAAACAGGCAGCGGCGGAAATGACAGACCAGCGTCTTTTCCAAATAGGTATTAAGCGCGGAGTCAATGACGTACCTGTAATCGTAAAGAAGATATCCTCTGAAGCCGTTTTATTTAGCTCACAATCGCGATTATCGAGCGAAACGACTTCCTCGACATCTGGAAGTTCATCCCGATCACAAGAAGTCAATAAATCAAGAAATATAGCGTTTTCCTCGGGACTAAGTTCTCCCTTAAGGAATTTTTTGTATAAAGCAGCAATTTTGGAATTCATCATCTATGCCCATCTTTAAATACATATACGTATCTAGATGACCGAAAGACGATGCAGCTCTAAAAAATTTTTAAAAAAATCAATAGGGCTATTGAAATCTCAAAATGATCGAGAATATATTGCCGAACAAACTTGTTGCCTTTAACCAATTGATCGCGGACGGTATTAACGGAAATCCCAAGCCTATCCGCAATTTCCTGATTATCCAAAAACTCCTCTTTACTCAACAAAAAGATTTCGAGTCGCGATTTTGGGAGTTTTGAAATGGCCTCACGATAAACTCGTTCCAAATCTTTAAACCGAATAGCTTCCTCATTCGAATTGTCTACCAATTTGGTCTGATCGATATCTGCAGCCTGAAATTGGAATCTGATCTTTTGTTTCCGTAACTCGTCAAACACAAGGTTCCGCGCAATCGTATAGAGATAAGACTGCGGATTTTTATTTTCATCTAATTCCGTCCATTTTTTCCAAATTCGGGAGAATGCTTCCTGGACTAAATCTGCGGCAGCTGATTCTTCTTTCAGGTGTAAATAAGCATATTTATACACTTTATCCTTATAAAGTAAAAAGAACGCTTTAAAATCCAGGGCATTATTATTTTCAATAAGCATTCTTCATCACTTATAATTGATCCTACAAGTTTAGTGAGAATTTTTTAAAATATACCCATGAAACACACATCAGATATGAACCATAAATCACAGTTTCACAACTATTAACACGTTAATTATAATGAATTCACATTAAATTAACACGATGGGTCATTGGAGCTTCATTAACAATATTACGATCGCTGAATCATGTCGCGTTATACATCCTGGAATAAGCTGGAAATAAAAAATCTCCTTGCAATAAGCAAGGAGACTTTTGTCCTGTAATTTTATAGCAGACTACGCAAGCTATTTTAGCAACGGAAATGGCCCTAAGAAGTAAGTCCCGCGTTTATAGAAACGGAGGAAGAAATCAAGTACTTCATTGTCCACAGGGAAAAAGAACTGCTTATCCACTTCAGCCTTGAATAAATTAATATAATACTTAGGCAACTCGCTTGGAAAGAAATCTTCAACCAGAAGATTCAAAAAATACCGAGCGAAAGGCACTTCATTTTGATTGTCTTTCTCCACAAAATTGTTATTATCCAATGGAAAAAATTCTTCTATGCCGCCGAATACTTCCAAACCAGTTTTAGGATTAAAGAAAACAGTGACTTTAGCATCCTCCGTAAGATCTAGATTTGATTCAGGAAGCGGGGACTCTTCTTTGCTTGGATATTTCTGCTGATATTTCTTAAAAAAATCAGTCGCAAATTCCTTTACTTCCTTTCCTTCCATAAACACAACTGCTGCCTTATGCTCTGATTGGAATAATTTACCCATATCTTTCAGCTGCTTTTCAGTTTTCTTCAAACTCTTATCCTTACCGTTCATTGCCTCGATACGATAAGTCATTTCATACTGCTCTGGTAAATCAAAATTTACTTCTGCAGGGTTTACTACTGTCATGATTCCTGACAAGTTCCACGCGTCTTTCCATGGCACAATTTCCATATAGAAAGATAAGGTTTCTGTCGGTTCAACAAATTGCTGTATGGAGTCCTTAAAGATTTTAAACGGAGTTTTTGTACCGATATGCTTTACATGCACATACAGCTCGTCTGTCTTTACATATTCGAAAAAGCTATTGATGCGGTTACCTAGCGTTTTGACAATACGGTATAGCGCATGTTCCTTTCCTACCACCTCAGCGACAAATTCAGAAGCTTTCAATGCAAACAAATGCAGTCTATAATTATTGAAGTGGTTGTCTCGCACACGATAGATCATTTGTTGTAATTGATTTTGATCGTGTTGATATCGTCCAATTTCAGCAACCTGCATCAAATGATTCAGATTGGTATTATATTCGCCCGCCGTCAGATAATTTGTAGCAACGAGTTTTTCTATAAAATTGCGGACTTCAAAATAACTCGCACCTTCATCCAAAACATATTCTAACTTTAACTTCTCATTTTCAGGCGCAACCTCATAATGCTCTTCCAGAATTGAATAGGCTAAATCTGTAATCAACTGAATCAAACGTCCACGGGGATCGATAAAGAGATGTGGATTACGTTCGCTGAAAAACAACCAAGTCAATACAGCAATATCTTCGCTATTAATATCTTCGGTGTAATAATCTGTCAAGGCATCATCCGTATAGAAAGGTAGAAGTTGATTGTACAGTTCCTTATGGATTGTTCTAAAGGCAGAAAATATTCCTGTTTTTGCGATAACATCTTCTACGTAACAGGTCAAATAGATACTCAATGTTTTCAAAGCATCTGTATGGATAAGATCATTCGTTTCTTGCTCTTCAAACCAAAGCGTAGATAAACTATCGTTGATTTCATTTGCAACACGTAAGTAATAACTATCTATTTCGTTTGTTTTTTGATAAGTATGGTGTGCAATCCAATCTTGAATAAAAATTCTATTTCCTCTCATATGAAAAATGCTAAAACCAAAAGTAGCCAAATTTTCGAAATATCCATACGGGCAGATATAAACATCAATTAAAATTGTCGACTGCAGCAAAATCCACGGCTCGCAACACAATACACTTTATCATCCGGGGGGGAGGGTAATTTGCGACCATAGTATCCTGAGACACCTACAAATAACGTAATTGAAGAACCTATTTAAGTTAGACGAATAGCATTGCCGCAAATAAAAAAGAGAGATACCCAATTGGGTATCTCTCTTTTTTATTAAAAGGGTTCCGTAAGCTACCCTGTAGCAGTCACATTCTTACTACTACCAAAATGATCTTGCAACGTTGGATTTAAGATAGAGCATGTTTTCAATAAATCACGTACCGGATATTTGGCCACAACATCTTCCAGAGCCGCCAAATGACGTTCGTGATGTACATCTGTTCCTACAAAATCGTACATCCCAGATTTAATCATAGTCAAGGCTGTAGATTTCACTTCAACACCATAATAACGACTAATCGAGAGTAAGTTCAACTGCAACATACAACCTGCATCCTTGATTTGCTTATACATGTTGAAATTGTAATGATAGTAATTATAACGCTCTGGATGTGCCAAAATAGGTTGATAACCTAGATTTTGTATATCCAATATGGTTTGAAATAGCGCTTTGGATTCTTGTAAATAGGACATCTCGATCAACACATACCCCCCTGGCATAACACATAACTCATTCGATTGGATGAGATTTGCAATACCGTCATCAATCATATGCTCTGCAGCAGAATGGATTTCTGGCATATTGGGAAGCCCCTTCATACCAGCTAAAAGTTCATCCTTAGCCGCTTCAATCGTACGAATTGAATTTGGATGTACACCATCCATAATATGCGGTGTACAGACATATTTCTCAAAGCCCATCCTTCCAAGTCCTTTCAACAAAGTCAAGGATTGCTCAATAGATTGACTTCCATCGTCTATTCCAGGCAGAATATGGTTGTGCATATCCACTTCCAAGAAGGCCAATTTTCCCACTACCTTTACTTTTGAATCTTGAGTTTTTTTCCCAAACAGTTTTGAAAATATCCCCATACTGTGATGTATAAATCGTTTAGTTTGTCTATTAAAGTAATTTGCTAAATACCAAATGTACCATAAACAAGGCAAACAAACTTAATATTATTTTAACATTATGAAAATATAACCATAATATTACAAAATTAATCAAAACAATAGTGCAATAAATTTGTTTTGGTCGTTTTTTAGTTACTTTTTATTTAATTCTGTAATAATCTGATCCATTAAATAACTGATTGCTCCATCGCCTGTTTGAGGTAGCCGGGTAGACATTTCAACTTCAGCGCGGCTGCCTACGATTCCTTTGGAAGTAATTGCAGTACTGCCATACTGATTGAGTTGTGTCAACATCTCTTCCCATTGTTTTCCTGGTGAAACACCCATTTCCTTTAACATTTCAGGCAGCTTTTTTAAATCCATCGCCGCCGACATCTTATTTTGCTTCATCAGCTTGACGAAATCTTTGTTTGTTGGACCGCTCATCTTATTTTGACGGATGTCATTTAAAGACAGTGAATCATTACTGACCATCACCAAATCCTCCTTTAGAAGAACATACATTGGAACATCCACATTTTTCTTGGTTGAAAATGCATAAATACCATCATGGACTTGGCCAACATGCTTTGAAACAGCCATTTCTAAGCCTTTTTTGATCAAACGTTGATCCTTTGATGTAAACATCCAAATAAATACTGGAAGTGTTTCTTCTTTGGTCTTTTTCACTTCAGTTGCATTGTAATCATCGTCATAAGTATAATCGATGTAGTCTTTCTTGAATTTACGAAGACCGTTAACCACTACAAGATGGTCGCCAGGCATTACTTGAGCAATTGCTTTTTCATCTAGCGCAATTTCGAGCGCCATCATCCCCCATTCTAAAACATCTTGTCGCGGCCCCAGCAAACCGCCATAATACTGCGCCATATAGGCTGGCATCTCTTTCAGATAAGCTTCCGAATTAATATTTACATTAAAGAAACCTAAAGTCTTTTCAGTCAAATATTTACTAAACTTAGAATTTGGCTTTTTAGCATACATTCTTCTGAACATCTCAGCTAGCCCTTTATCCAATCCAACAGAACCTTTTAATTTCAGCACACTTCCATCTTGCGCTAAATCCAATATACCATCTTGATAGCCGGTCTTGAACTTATCCAGCTTAATTCCCATGTAATAATAAGGAAGTGAGGTATACGGAGTAAGGCTACGATAAAGATCCTCTACACGGGGAACATACAAGCGAATAAGTCCCATATTTTTCTGAACTTTCTCCTGATCAGCACTTGATAAGGACTTATAATTCCCTACCAGCAGCCGGGTAGTTTCGTTCAACAACCACTTTTCAAGTAAACCACTGCGGATAGAATCATTTTTTCGATTTTGATCTTCATATGCTGTATAAAGTGAATCATAGTAACTCGGGTCATGCATTTCAACTTCCTCACTCCCGACAATATCCACTACCGGCGGCTGAATTTCTGCAGCAGCTAACTCAACGGTATCCGGTTCTACATTGATAGCAACAGGAGGCGATACCTGCTCAGGAAGCTTTACAGCCTCATCCCAAACGACAGCCGCTGAATCCGTTGCCACCGTTGTAGTATCTGCCCAGGCGTCCTCGTCATCGGCCGGCCGTGCAATATACTCTACCTTCTTAATACCATACCGGTTAGCGATGGAATCAGTATCCCAAAAAGTTGGATTTGCTGTTGCCGAAATAAATCGAGCAATATGATCGTTATACACCAACATGCTCCCCGCTTTGAGACTGACGCTACTATAGCCATTAGAAAATGCCTTTGGTTCACCAGCCGCATGGAGAAGTTGTTCAAATTGCCCCTTATTGTTCAAAGAAAATAAGAATTCCGTAAAACTAATACTATCCGTTTTCCTGGTATAAAAATAAGCAGGCTTAGAAAGATCAACGCCCAAATTTTTGATATCATTGTTCGCAGAAATACCAGCCTTTTCAAAAAAACCCGCTTTTTGAAGCAGCTCATTGAGTTTGTTCGCATTTGCTTTCTGTACAATATCTTTCAGGTTGAAAGCAGCAATGACTTCCACATCTTCGGGGACCTGTTTGATTAGGTCCTGCGCCTTAACGCTTGCCCCGAAAGACAAACAGGCGAATGCAACTAATATAATTTTTGATTTCATTTTATAAATAATTTTTCAGCTGAACCAGACTTATGGTTCATTTGCAATGTATGTACTGAGCAGGTCTCGGTCTTCACGATATTATCAGGTTACTTTGTTAGTGTAATTTTATTTGCCAAGCTCGATTTACCATACACCAAATCCATAAAAGGTAACTTTAGCAATACCCCTTTTTTATTTCCTGCAACCTTTGCCAAACTGTTTCCCTGAGAGATTACAGGCTTTTCAAAACGTATGATCTGTGTATAGAATGCGTCTGCAAACTGGGTTGTATTATCGCTTCCCAACTGATTGAACTTTGCTCTCCACTCATTGGAAGCCACAAATTTGCGTTCAAATACATGAGATTGTGTATGATAATAATATCGGTTCGAATTCGATATCTTCGTTTTAAAACGGTTTGCCAAGATATCCGAAAAAGCATTCAACGATTCAATCTGGCTAAAATCACAGGAAATATTGACAATGTAATTGGTAAAGTCCGTCTTGTACGCTACATTAGAAATACCTTTAGTCTGCTTCAATAACTGAACAGCTGATCGAATTTCCTTCTCCATTTCGGCTTGAGAAGGTATCCGGATTCCCTTTATACTTTTCATCTTCATTAAGGAAGACACCTTTGTCTTACTTTTACTCAAATTTAATGTCGCCGCAATATGCCCAGAACCGTCTGATTTTAAATCAATCTGCTCAACAAAATCAAAACAGCTTGACAATGTCAAAGTCATTAAAAAAGCACAAATTACTCCATAGAATCTTCTCAATTTTCTTTTTGCTTTAAATCCATTCATTAGAACTCGGTACGATTAATAATTTGTCAAATCAATATATGTTTTACATTAGCAGCAATTATTGTGCTATTTTTTCTTATTGACAAAATTATTAAAGTCGCGAAAGCATTTCACTACCTGAATTCAGGGAAAAATGAGAATTTATATAAAGCCTACTCCTTCACGAAAGAGTTAAAGCCGCTATCTTTAGACCATTGGAGTGTATTATAATAGGGATGTATCCACTTATTTAAATCATTAGGGACATAACAGGACAGTCCGGAATACCGTAAAATGGGTTTACCCAGAAACCTGGCGGTATTCGCCTTATAGATAATCAATTTCGAAACTGTAGCCTCGATAGCTGTTGTCTCGGAGGGCGAAATATTTTGATGCACAAAATCGAGAAAATCAAAACCAGCAGATAAAGACTTCTCGTCAAAATCCAGTCGCTGTAAATTGTCGCGATATACTGTTGTCAGTGGCGATTTATTCAGGGCAATATGGAAATTGTTTGCAAGATCCGACCAATAGGCATTATTCACTACAGTTATCGTAGCAGACTGATAGAGCCCTGTTAACTGATTATAAAAATTAAAATATGTTGCCGCAGCAGACGTCAGCCCCCGCTCAAGATTAGGATCAAACAAATGTTTCAAGACCAAATGATAAGGTATACTAGTGGATAACACTTCCGCTGGTGAAGCAATCGTATATTTAGCTTTTTCCCGAAGCTGATACAAGACTTCCACACTCGCCATGGAACAGGCATCGAACATTAAAAAATCAAGCCCAGAAGGAATAACCGTTTGCAGATCCCTGAGTTCAGTTTTGCTTCCCCTGTCTTCGTTAAAAGACATCAATTTGACACCAACATTTGGCAGCCAGTTTGTTGCATGTGACCATAACACAAGCCCTACTGGACGACTGCCTGCATATGCATTCATGGTCAATAGGATTTGTTTCATTACTTCGGGGCTTGCCGAATCTTGATCCCCATATGATTTGATGACCGTACTTCTAATTTCTGGACTTTGATCGGCTACAATTTTGTAGATTTTGGGCGTGGTGCCCGCCAAAGAGGCATATACATAAACATCGGCGTCCAATCCAACCAACCCCTCTTCCATTGCATTGATGCTGTTATAAGCATCTGAAACCAGATTATTATTGGCACCAATATAAACCAACAACACACGGCTATCGCTCGCCATTAACTTGTCTTTTTTGTCATTGCAACTATTTAACAAGGTCATAGATAAAATAGACGATACCATCAATACGCGGAACATAATCAAATTCATTAGTAAAAACACTTAAAAACAGCAACAAATATATCTAAAAATCAAAATGATACATCAATAAAGTAATTATTTACACAAAAGAATACGAAGACTTCATATTAATTTAACTTAACTTAAGTATTTTTGCCATCACTTTATTAACAAACACTAACTATCAATATGATTAAGAAGATCATAACTATTCCACAACAGCATATGTTGCGAATAGCTTGCTTTATGATTGCATCGCTTACATTTAATTCCTGTCAGAAGCCTGAATCTCGAATCGAGCGGCCGGCAGTACAATTTACCCCCACCATCGTCGGCCAAATCAACACAAAAGCTACCGGAACTACCTGGGAACAGAATGACCAAATCGGTGTATACATGTACAGATCAGGTCAACCGTTGGAGTCAGCGACTGTTATCGACCAGGTCAACAACCACTTGTTCACTTTTAATGGTTCGCTGTTTCAAAGCAACAATTCAATTTTCTTAAACGCTGAAAAAGTGGATTTCATCGCATACTATCCGTATAAATCGCTAACAGATTTTCAATATCCAATTGATTTAAGTGATCAGTCCAATCCCGCAGCTTTAGATCTGATGTACGCAAATAACGCTAAAAACATCGATAAAAGCAGCAACACCATCCCGCTTAACTTTGTAAGACAATTGAGTAAAATCAGTATCCATCTCTCCATTACCAATACCGCCGTACTGGAGGCAAATCAAGTTACGGTTAAATTACCAGCAGTAAGTACCCAAGGGGGATTCGACTTAACAACTGGAAAATTGACGGTAAATTCAACTGATAAAAAAGATGTTCAGGGAAAATTAACGGTCAATTCGAATAAAACAGCCTTAATTGAATTTATACTCCTTCCGGGTGAAAACATCACTGGAAAGGCAATGAAGTTTGTTGCTGCTAATGGTGATAGCTATACCTGGACGGTTCCACAAAATGAGAATCTACAGCACCTGATCGCGGGCAACAGATATAACTTTGACATCAAAATTGACAACGGTAAACCGAGCGGTGGAATCGGTGATTCACAAGCCTATCTGGAGATTCCCAAAATGAGCAAGCTAGGCAATGATGAAGTATTTATACAGCATTTCATGCCCGACGCGAGCGACAGCAGAAACTATGCGATGCTCTATGACAAAAAGTTAAAAATGGCATATTGGGTAGCTTACCCATTATACAGCAGCATCCTCGGATCGGGCAATCGTACAGATGCTTGGGGATATGACCCACAAGTCTCTACTGCGTTTCAACCCAATCTATTTAAAGGTTTCCAGCCAACAGGCTATGACAGAGGCCACCAGTTGCCAAGTGCAGACCGCAACTTAAATACAACCCAAAATAAAACAACGTTTTATTTTACCAACATGACAGCTCAGGTATCTCGACTTAACCAAGGAATTTGGGCAAACCTGGAAACGAAAGTCAGAACATGGACGGCACAGTGCGATACAATGTATATTGTAACTGGTGCAATGCCTAAGACAAGCACAGATAGCCGCCTAGACTTTGCACAGGACAATGATGGCAAAGATATCGCCAAGCCAAAATACTATTTCAAAGCATTAGCTATGAAGAAAGGGTCCGAATATTATACCCTAGCGTATAAGATAAACAATGAAACCCCTCCTTCAGGAGTAACCTTCGAAAATTATAGATTAACCGTAAGTGACCTTGAAAAAGCAACCGGCTTCACATTTTTTCCTGATCTAAATGATACACAAAAAGGAAACATAAATACCTCTATTTGGAAATAATTAATAAACGATTTAGTCATATCAATTCAGTTTAATTATGAAAGTAAACCAACTTTTATTCCTAGCGACTGCGGCAGCTGCCGCAACCAGCTCCTGCCAAAAGGCACCTATTTCAGAACAAGAACTCACCAAGGCGGTGACTTTTTCGTCAACAATCTCTAACCAAGTGACCACAAAAGCTGCTGGCGCAAACTGGGAAAGCAACGATGCAATCGGTGTTTTCATGAAAACCGGCAACGGTTTAAGCAATGCATTGGCAAGCAACAAACAGTATGTAACGACAAGTGGAGACGGAAACTTCAAAGCGAATAGCACTACGGAAGAAATCAATTACCCAGCTGATGGTTCCAATGTAGATTTTATTGCCTACTATCCTTATCAAACAACCATCAGCAACAATGTCTACCCAGTCAATGTAAGCGATCAAACGCAACAAAACAAAATTGACTTCATGTATGCTAATAATGTAACTGGTGCCAATAAAAATACAGCAAATGCCCAATTACAATTTAGCCACAAACTAAGTAAAATTGAATTGACAATTGCTGCTGGAACTGGTGTTAGTTCCCTATCAGGTCTTACCGTAACTTACAATGGATTTAATACTACAGCAAATTTCGACCTTGCAACAGGTACATTAGCTGCTGGCACTAACCCGGCGGCTATCAAAGCAAGAACTACAGCCGGAACATCGACAACATTAGCAGAGGCCATCTTATTACCTGTAGCTAGCGTTGCTGGTGCAAAAGTTGAATTCAAAATTGGTAATGAAACCTATACGTGGACTTTACCATCATCAACAACTTACGAAGCCGGTAAAAAATACAGCTACAATATCACCTTGCAAGAGCAGGCTGGCAACAATGCAGCTATTGTGGCGTCTGGGAATATTACAGACTGGACCGATGTACCTTCGGGTTCATACGTGATCGGTAAAGACGAAGATAATGGTGGTACAACTGATCCTGTAGAACAAACATTGTATGAAGAAGATTTCGGGACAACCCCATTAAGTAAGGATGAAAAATTTAAAATAGCTGATTTCAAAGGCTGGTCGAATACGACCGTTACATATTCCGATCAATATGCAAAAGCGGATATTAGAACAACTGGGACTATTGTAAACAATCACGTATGGTTGCCTACTACAGGTAATTCAGAGCTGGCTATAGAAGGAATTAATACAGAAAAAGCAAGTAAATTAAAAGTTTCGTTTGATGTGGCAATTGGGACATCAAAGGATTTCGACCTGCAAAATCTAGCAATCATATTTAACGGTCAAACATTCAATCCTGAATCTAAAATGATTCTTTCTGCAGATGCAAATAAATTCATTAATGTAACAGTAGATCTTTCTACTGCAACTACACTGTCTGCTAACTCAAAATTATCCTTCTTCTCAGATATCCAGACCAACAAAGCTGGTCTTCGCATCGATAATATCGTCTTAAAAGGCTTAAAATAATACAATAAAAACATCCTCAAATGCAACACATCTAAAATGTGTTGCATTTGTTAGCTAAATACATTTCACTATTTAACCTCAAGCTATGTATAAAAAATACATACTTTTTGCCCTCCTATCTGCTGCCAGTACACCTATATTTGCCCAAAGGGCCAATGTACAGGGTATTGTCCGCAACCAGGTGAGCAAAGAACCTTTCTCCAATGTACGTCTCGTCTTTGAGAAAAATCAAAAGTCGATCGTCACCGATTCCAAAGGGAACTTCAGCCTACCGAAGTTAAACTCGGGTGAGGAAACGATCCTGATCACAGGTGGTAATATCCAGGAAATCAAAATTACCGTTCAGATCCCGGCCTCCGGCCTGCTCAAAATGGACGACATCTACGTCCTTCCAAGTACCGACAATGACAACATGGTACAACTAAGCATGGCTGCCGATGATCTATTGGATGATGATAACGAATCTTTCGATCAAAACATTTCGGCCAAAATTATCCTTTCCAATGACGTGTACGTCAACAAAATTGGATATCAGCTCTCTCAATTCCGTTTCCGCCTTCGCGGATACAACAACCGATACGAACAAAAATATATCAACGGTGTACATTTCAACGACCAGTTGCGTGGTGTCTTCAACTACGCCTCCATCGGAGCCATCAATGATTTTACCCGAAATGGAGACCAAGACAATGCTATGGACGCCTCGACCTTCACATTCGGCTCCATCGGCGGTTCCGAAAATATCAATATGCGCGCCAGCGCCTTCGCCAAAGGAGCAAAAGCAACAGCCACATACACCAACCGCAATTATTATAGCCGGGGTATGCTGAGCTATTCAACGGGACTAATGGACAATGGCTGGGCATTTACAGGCTTAATCGGTGGACGCTATGCAGACAAAGGAAATATTGAAGGTACATTTTACAAAAACTTCACCTACGCACTTTCCATCGAAAAACAATTCCAGCAAGGCAAACATAGTTTATCACTGGTCACCTTTGGTTCACCGGTAGAGCGCGGCCAACAATCAGGTTCTTTCCAGGAAGCCTATGACCTCCTCGACAACAACCTATACAACCCCAATTGGGGCTATCAAGACGGAAAAATCAGGAATTCGCGTGTCGTCACTGCTTATGACCCTACCGCAATCCTTTCACATATCTGGAAAATCGATCCAAATACAAAACTAACGACAGGTATATCGCTGCACTATGGCAAGTATGCCAGTACAGCATTAAACTGGTACAACGGTCCGGATCCTAGACCAGACTATTACCGCAATTTGCCGAGTTATTTTACGGATTCCATTACAAATCAATACTACAGCCACCTTTGGCAATCGGCAAAAATATCGCAAGTGGATTGGGACAATTTATACCTCGTCAACAAGCTCGAAAATAAAATCAACGATGGTGCAGCCATCTACATGTTAGAGAAACGTCATAGTGACCTATTGGAAAGCAGTTTCAATACCACGCTCAACAAAACGATCAATGAGCATGCTAAACTGACGCTCGGTATAGGCGCCAAAGGTTCCCAATCGCAACAGTATAAAACTGTAGCGGATCTACTGGGCGCCGAATATGTACTGGATATTGACAAATTCTCTGAACGTGACTTTGGACAAAATACAGGTCAGAGCCAAAACGACTTGTTAAATCCCAACTTTAAGGCACGCAAAGATGATATTTTTGGATATCGTTACAACATTAATATCAAATCTGCGAATGCTTGGTTACAAAACGAATACACGTATTCGAACATCGACTTTTTCTACGCTACACAGCTTTCTTACACCAGTTTTCAACGCGTAGGCTACATGAAAAATGGACGCTTCCCGACCAATTCTTATGGTAAAGGGCAAGAACACCATTTTTTTGACTATGCTTTCAAGGGTGGAATGACCTACAAATTCAATGGCCGCCATTTATTAAACGCCAAAATTAGCTATCAGACCAAAGCACCATTGGCCAATGATGCTTATATCTCACCAAGGGTAAGTGACTTTACTTTTGAAGACCTCAAAAGTGCCAAGATATTCTCTACAGATATCAGTTATGTCTTCTCCTTGCCGAAACTAAATGGTCGTTTATCGGTATTTCAGACCAACTTTACAGATCTCATCAGCCGACAAAGTTACTACAACGATGCCGCCCGTACCTTTATCAACCATGGTCTAAAAGATATGAACCAGGTCAATAGAGGGATAGAGCTCGGATTGACCTATAAAGTTGACAACAATTGGAGTATTGATCTCGCAGCAACAAAGGCTGAATACTATTACAGCAACAACCCAATGGGAGCACAAAACTCCGAAAATGGGTTGATCAATAATGAACGCGAGATGGTATACCTCAATAACTACTATGTTGGTGGAATGCCACAGACCGCAGGAACTTTAGGAGTCCGTTATTTCGTAAACTACTGGTTTTTTGGCGCTAATTTAAATTACGCTGGCGATATGTATCTATCGAAAGCTCCTCTTCGTCAGTTGGCATCTAACTACAGCACAATCAATCCTTACGATCCGGAGCTCGATAATGCTTATCATATCCTTACTGATCAAGAAAAGTTCAAAAATAGCGCAACAGTCGATCTATCAATCGGTAAAATCCTTTACCTGAAAAATCGCAATTCAATGAACTTCAATTTAGCGGTCAATAACGTCTTAAATAACAAAAACATCAGAACTGGAGGTTTCGAAAATGCACGTTTGGATATTACTGCAGCAAATAAGTTTGCATCCAAATATTATTACATGCAGGGAATCAACTGTTTTATGAATGTATCCTATAGATTTTAATCTCGACAATAATGAACAAAAAAAATATACAAGCTGTCTATACATCGATGCTATCGGTTATCTGTATTGGACTCATCTTATTTACAGGAGCCTGTAAGCGTGATCCTGAAGCCCCCCTATTGACTCAACCGATCTATGAGGGTCCCAATGCCAACACCACGATAGCCGCATTGAAAGAAAAATATGCTAACATTACCGATCCAAAAGTAATCGATGAGGATCTGATCATTAAAGCAATGGTGACCGGAAACGACATTTCGGGTAATATCTACAAACAATTGTACATCCAAGATGAAACTGCTGCCATCAATCTAGGAGTCGATCAAAACAGCATGTACACAACTTTCCGCGCAGGCCAGGAAGTGTTTATCAACTTAAAAGGCCTGTCCATGGTGAAATATGGTAGTGAACTACAGATCGGTTTCAGTGGAACAAATGCCAACCGTATCGCCTGGGAAATTTTCAAAGAGCATACCAAAGTAAACGGATGGCCAAATGCGGCCAATTTAACGCCATTGGAAGTTGATCTTTCTAAATTAGACGCTTCGATGGTCAACAAGTTGGTTATCATTAAAAATGTGCGTTTTAACAATGGTGGTGTCAATGCTTTCGCAGGTGGAACGGCGACTGTTAGCGAAGTAGTCAAAGATGCGAATGGCAAAACATTGGATGTACGCAACAGTAACTTCTCCAGTTTTGCTAAAGATATTCTTCCTAAAGGGAATGGAACATTAGTCGGAATATTGGGCCGTTACAATGGAGGCTGGCAGCTCTTCCTGCGCGATAAAACAGATGTGATTGACTTTGATGGAACTGACGCCGGAACAACACCAACTGACCCTGAAACCGGAGGAACAATTTTCAACGAGACATTTGGAAATGGCACATACCCAAGTGGCAACCGTCCTAAAATTGCAGGTTTCACCGATTTCGATATGAAAGCTCCGGTGACGTACAGCGAGGAAAGTGGTTCGGCAGATATTCGTACAGCAACAGGAATCAGTGCCTCAGTATGGCTTCCGGCAAACAAAGATATTACACTGAAAATCACCGGAATCCAAACGACCAACAAAACGGATCTTACATTGAGCTACCAGCTTGTTCCTAATATTTACAATGTTGGTGAAGCAACCAACCTCAATGCCATAAAGGTGAAGGTCAACGGAACAAGTTATACGATTCCAAGCACGCCTGTAGCGATCAATTCGACAGATGATCGCAATAAATATTACACCGTCAGTATTCCAAACATTACACCTGCAGCGACAAGTACTGTCGAATTTATAATGACTGGCGCTGACAATGCCTTTGGCTTCCGTTTAGACAATATTAAAATCGTAAGCGCAACTGGCGGAAGCGGCTCAGACAACACGATTATCGTTACTAAATAGATGAAAGATGAACTATAAACACATCAGCTGTATTTTACTTCTCCTTTTATGTACTGCCCACCCGGGTTTCGCGCAAACCAACCGTCGGGTTTACCCCATTGCATTCTACAATTTGGAGAACCTATACGATCCTGTAAAGGATTCGACGATCAATGACGATGAGTTTACACCAAAGGGTGCCAATACATGGACAGAAGCTAAGTATCAGCAAAAAATAAAAAACATGGCACGAGCGATTCGTGCCATCGGTTCACCTAGTTCTAGTTTGGGTCCTATCGCTCTAGGGGTAGCCGAAATTGAGAACCGTCGGGTTCTGGAAGATCTTACACGAGATCCCCAGCTCCGTGAGCTGGGATTAAAGATCGTTCATCACGATTCTCCTGACCGTCGCGGTGTGGATGTTGGGTTCCTTTACAATCCGGAATTCTTCACGCCTTTTAATGACAAGGTTCATCCATTCAACCTACCAGAAAACCCAGGCTTTAAGACGAGAGATCAACTATTGGTATCCGGTACAATTGCTGGAGATACGGTACATATCATTGTCAATCACTGGCCTTCGCGTTATGGCAATAAATCTTCTGAACTTCGCGAATTTGCAGCCGGAATTACCAAAGGCATATGTGATTCGTTATATCGCGAAAATCCCGAGGCCAAGATTATTATCATGGGCGATTTAAATGATGATCCCAAAGATAAAAGTGTAAAGGAAGTATTGCAGGCCAAGAAAAATCCGCAGGATGTACCTGCGCAGGGCTTATATAATACCATGTGGAAGTTTTACGATAAGGGAATTGGATCACTGGGCTATCAGGGACAATGGAATCTCTTTGATCAAATCATCATTTCTAGACCTTTATTGGACAATAAAAACAAGGGTTTACGTTTTGTCAAAGCCGAAATCTTCAATCGGGATTTTTTGGTGCAACAGGAAGGTCGAAACAAAGGTTATCCGCACCGAACATTTTCTGGGGGAGTATTTATCAATGGCTACTCAGATCACTTTCCAACATTGATCTATTTGGTCAAATAATATCAATGAAATCCGATTAACTCTTCTTAAGCGGAATTAAAGATAGGAGCTCGTTATAAATGAGCTCCTATTTTTTTGATCTCCCCCGGTCTTCAGTAATCTTTTTATTATACACAAGCTATAAACTACCATTTAATCTCATTATTATACCATGGTTCAACCGCAATTTTTACTAGATTTAGCAGATGAAGCTTATACTATTTGATCTGGACGGAACACTGCTAGACACATTACAGGACCTCGGGGACAGCTGCAATGCTATTCTTGAACAATATGGATATCCAACCCATCCCCTTGTTGCTTATAAGAAATTTGTCGGCAACGGTGTCCAAAAACTTATCGAACGCGCATTACCGCAAGAAGCACGGACAGAAAATATCATCTCAACTTTACTCAGTGCCTTTAAAGTGTATTATGAGCAAAAGCCCATAACGCACACAAAACCATATACCGGCATTATACCGCTACTACAAGAACTGAAATCGTTAGGCTATCTCATCTCGGTAGCATCAAATAAATACCATGAAGCGGTGATACCTTTGATGGCCGAATACTTTCCCGATATTTCATTTGATCTCGTCCTGGGGCATCGAACAGGTCGCCCCGCCAAGCCTGATCCCGATATTGTCTTCGACAGTATCCAAACACTCGGTGTTAGCAAACAAGATTGCTTTTATGTAGGCGATTCATCCGTGGATATGGATACCGCCAATAATGCAGGGGTAACAGCTATCGGTGTTACTTGGGGCTTTCGGGAAGAGAGCGAGTTAAGACAACACGGTGCACAGCATATTATCCACCATCCACAGGAACTGTTGGAAATTGTATAATGTACGGATAGGGATTTATTAGCAATAAAATACATCTATTCAAACTAAGACAATACGGTGTGGGGATTTGTGTCGAAATATCTTTTATGAACCACGTAACAACTTAGAAGAGACCAATTCGCAAAAACTACTAAAGCATTTATTCAACAAGATTTCTACTCTTCGATTTTTAGGAGAAGAATGCCTCTAAAATGATATAGCATACGTTTTTCTTCTTTAAAGAGCAGGATGCGTGATATCGGATCAAGTATAAGGAAATAAAGTCGTGCAATATGCCTGATATCTCCAAAAATGTAAAAACTAAACCGGGTGAGACTATAGTGAATGCAAAAGTAATTAAAAAGAAGCCTAGGTATTGACCGACAAAAGCCAGGTGTTTACCGAGATTGTTTCCAGATTGGCCTAATGAGGGTGGTCAGCGTGCTATTCCCGCCCTATCTTTGAGTCATCAAATAAGAAATAAAAAATTTAAAAAATAAACATCATGGCAACTAAAACAACATTCAGCGTCAACAGTAAAACAATTACTAAAGTTTTTCAAGATCTTTTTGATTCGTTCAAAAGCTCTCGTTTAAAAGTTTCATCCAAGAATGGGCAAGAATATTTAAATATCTCCTTACTATTAGCTGTAATCATCGGAATTATTTTTCCAGTAGCTTTCATTGCATTGATCATACTGAGCCTGATTGCACCTATTGAAATTGCAATTCTTCAAGAAGTAAAAGAAGAGCATGCAAATCAGAAGATGATTGAACTCAAATAAAATACTATACTATCACCTACAAAGATGGGCTATCCAAAAATTGGATAGCCCTTTCTTTATAAAATTCTTGGTATACATCCATACAGTACAATTTCATCTATTCCTTCGCAAATGATCTAAATGATTTCTCCACACTAGCGCTCAGTCAAAAGATGACATAAGTTTTCCAAAAAGTAGCTCCCTGTCTACAAGCTTGCAACTGGTTTTAGTTTTTTAGTGCTAAATTTGAATTCTAAAATAAAACAAGACAGGCTATAGTTAATTTAGTAGAATGAAAGAACAATAACGTGAAAAAAAGTAGAAAATTATTTATTATCAGGACAGTTTTAATTGCCTTCCTCATTCTTTCCTTGATGTTTATCGGTTCGATATTTACCTATCAATATATTGAATACCAAAAAACCGAATCCCGTCTAAATAAAGCATACAGCGCTAAGAATGAATTGACAAATCTTTTTTATGAAATCTTCTCATCATATAACGACTCCGGAAATGCGTTTCGTTCCTACACCGTGGATTTTAGTGCCAAAAATTTAAAGAACTACAGCAATAGTTTGGATACGCTCCGGTTTTATATTGATTCACTATCGGAATTATCGTCGCAAAAAGGACTTACTTGCGCTACAAATACATTCTTGGAACGAAATATTTCCCTCTCGGATGAGTTCGCACGAATTAAAAAATCTGTTGACAACATGATTTTTCTCGCGAAAGACTCTCTTTCGCTCTTAACCAAAACAAATAAAAACATCCGTCCAGGAAATAATAGAATATTTGCTGATTCAGTTGTCAACGAGATATTACGAGATACAGCTCTTAATGTCACCATGAAAGATACGATAGTTCGAAAAAAAGAGAAGCTATTTACCCGTATTTTCAAAGCAAAAAATGACACCTTGGTCGCAGCTAAGCTAGCGCAAAATTTCAATGTTAACCAAATCAAAGCTATACATAACCAAATCCAAAATTTGATAGCGCAAAATGAAATTTTCCATCTCCAAGATTTCAGCAAAATTCGCCGTTCATTTATGGAGCTTCAGCAAAAAGAAAGGCAGCTTTTACAAGCTAATTATAACCTATTCAACACGATTAGTACTGCATTGCTACGAATTAAAACTCATGAAGATGGAATATTACGCGCCGCTGAAATTCAAGATTTCAAGCTTTATCGTGAAAACTCCTCTATTTTTGGAAAGCAGGTTATAGCTTCTATTATTCTCATGATAATTATGGTAACGCTCCTCTTATCATACCACTACAATACACTGGTGTATGAACGGAAACTGACCGCTGCCAGGGACTACGCTTTGAAAACAGCAAAGGAGAAGACGAGTATATTAGCCAATGTAAGTCATGATGTACGCACACCAGTCAATTCTTTAGTAAGCATTATTGACTTACTAAAAAATAACGCCGAAAGCAACCGGATCAACCCTATGTTATTAGATGCCATCACACAAGATATTCATGTGATCAATGATACTGTTGAAGATATTCTAAATCTCGGTAAGTTAGAGTCTGGTACATTAGAAATAAAGGCTGAATATTTTTCACCATCTCAACTACTCCTCAATGTGATTAAAATGCTCCAATCTCAGGCATATAAAAAAGCATTAAAACTTATTAGCTCCATTGATATCGATCGCGACATCTTAATCAAAAGCGGAACATATCGCGTACGACAGATTGTTTCCAACCTCCTCAGTAACGCCATTAAATATACGGATAAGGGGACGATAGAAGTGAAAGCCTATATCACCAAAAATCAGGGATCAAAATTACATATTGTAGTTAACGATACAGGAAAGGGCATTTCTGCGAAAGACCAAGAGCATATTTTTGAACAGTATTATATGACTGATCAAAAATCCAAAAGTAGTTTTGGATTGGGATTGCATATTTCTAAACTCATGGCTGCACAGCTAAACGGAACGTTAAGTGTTAACAGTCAACAAGGTAAAGGATCAACATTTACATTAGTCGTCCCATTTACCGAAGAAAAGAAAAACAGAAAACCAATCACAAATTTGAGCAAATTATCAAAAGATTTAAGTTTTGTCGTTATTGATGATAATGCAATTAATAATCTATTTCTAAAACAAGCATTGCAACATTTCGAAAATGTAAAGATCTATCAAGATTCAACTGCTGCAATAACTTATCTGAAAGAAAGTAAAACGGATATTATTATAACCGATCTCAAAATGCAAGGTCCTACGGGCTGGGACATTCTAAATACCGTCAAAGACACCAATCATATGCGAGGATGGAATAGTAAAGTTATTGCATTAACGTCAGACGAATCACAGGTAACCATGCAGGCTCCAGAAGGCCAGCAACATGAATTTGATGGCATTATGACCAAACCGTTAAACAAAGCTATTCTTGCCGAAATCATTGCGCGCATTTCCTAAATTAAATAATCTTCCCACGTTAATACTTATATCTTCAACGGCATAGAATCAGCCAGCGCTGCCTTCAGCCGAAAAAGCTTTCCATTCCAGTATTTTCCTGTCCCTTCCCGACCAAGCTACAATCATTCATAACGATTCGTACTACAATGGTCAATAGCCTGATCCCAAAGTAAACAATAGGAGGAAATCGACGATGAAATAACTTCTCATATGGCCAGTAAGTAATATTTACAGCAACATACAAAAACACGAATACAAGAATTATAGAAAAGCAATATGGCGATGGCGTATCTATTGTTCAAGAGAGTTCCTTACCAAATTACGATTATAGCCATGTTATCCGATGAAGCTAGATTGTCTAGATGGATACTATGCTGATATACCTTACAGAAGAGCGAGTCCTTCGATGAAAAATGCTGCTATACCGTTATGGCGATCGTGAAACTATATTCCAGAACGAATAAACTATTTACATCTTTTAACCGGATAAAGTTATAGAAGATTCGTGTAGCAACTACTGGAAATACGAATGATAGCACATAGAAAGTGGACCGTCACTGGACCCAAAACAGGTAAGGATGGGAAAAATTACATGGCAGATGGATAGCCTCCGCTGGACCAGCCTCACCGATGGCCAGGCCCTATCCAAACGA
>DLST01000001.1 GCA_002500745.1 Sphingobacterium sp. UBA7855
TATTCCGTATTTCCATGTAGAAGCTATTGCCTATCCTTCGCCTATCGGTCATCGCAGCACATGACCGTCGGAGAGCCCGGTCCAGCGGCAGCTGCTCCGAAGCCGCCGCTAGCCTGCAACATTACTATTGGACAATCGTTTGCATTTGATAATCGCTTTTTTACTTCGATTTACTATTGTATTATTGTTAAGTTAATTTAATGCATTATACATCATACGCATGAAGATATCTTTTTGGTGCGCAAAAGCACAGGTAAGTTTATTAATAGGATTGGCTTCACCTTTTATTTTTCAATCCAATAGGCTTGAAGCCCGAACGAATACAATCCATTATTTGAGTACTCATTACACTGATCATACCAATAAGATTAGCACCGTTCAAAAAATTAACCCGACGACAGTAGAGATTGTATACGATAATAATCAACGGTTGACTTTAGATTTCTACGGTAATCATATTTTTAGAATGTTCCAAGATATTCATGGGGGTATTATCCGTGATCCTGAAGCAAAACCCGATGCAAAAATTCTAGTAGAGCAGCCACGTAAAACTGTCACCGGGCTTGAGGTCAAGGATGAAGGAAATAAAATAAGCATCTCCACCAAAGATATCCTCTTTTCAATGGATAAGCAGACCTCTCTGTTTAGTATCCTCAATCGTAAAAACAATAGGGTAGTCGTTGAAAGCTTAAAACCAATCAATTTGGATCATCATCAAGTCAGTCTCGAATTAAAAGAACAGGCAGACGAATATTTCTTTGGAGGGGGTGTAAAAATGGACGCTTTTCTCATAAGGGGAACACAATCGCAATCGAAAACCAGAACAGCTGGACAGATGGTGGCGTAGCTTCTCCAACCCCTTATTACTGGTCTACGAAAGGCTATGGCTTTATGTGGCATACTTTTAAGAAGGGAAGTTATGCCTTTGGAGCCAAAACCCCTGGGACAGTAAAATTGGCGCATGACACAGATTATCTGGATGTCTTTTTTATGATTAATGACGGGATAGTACCTTTGCTCAACGATTTCTATCAATTGACGGGCAACCCAATTCTTCTACCGAAATTTGGTTTATATGAGGGTCATCTTAATGCCTATAATCGCGATTTTTGGAAAGAAGATGAAAAGGGAATTCTATTTGAAGACGGCAAACGCTATAAAGAAAGTCAAAAGGACAATGGCGGAATCAAAGAATCGCTGAACGGTGAGAAAAACAATTATCAATTTTCGGCCCGCGCTGTAATAGACCGGTATAAAGCACATGATATGCCTTTGGGCTGGATTCTTCCAAATGATGGCTATGGTGCTGGCTATGGCCAAACGGAATCTTTAGATGGAAATATCCGAAATTTGAAAGAGTTTGGTGATTATGCACGTAAGAATGGTGTAGAAATCGGTTTATGGACACAGTCTGATCTCCATCCGAAAGATAGTATAAGTGCATTACTGCAACGGGATATTGTAAAGGAAGTGCGGGATGCGGGTGTCAGGGTTCTAAAAACGGATGTTGCCTGGGTTGGACCGGGATATTCTTTTGGCCTCAATGGAGTCGCTGATGTGGCGCATACCATGCCTTATTATGGAGACAATGCGCGTCCATTTATTATTTCATTAGATGGTTGGGCAGGCACACAACGCTATGCCGCTATCTGGTCGGGTGACCAAACGGGAGGTGTATGGGAATATATTCGATTCCATATACCTACTTACATCGGGTCAGGGCTTTCAGGTCAGCCCAATATTACCTCCGATATGGACGGAATCTTTGGTGGGAAAAATTTTAAAGTTAATATCCGTGATTTCCAATGGAAGACCTGGACGCCAATGGAACTCAATATGGATGGCTGGGGATCGAACGAGAAATATCCACATGCTTTAGGTGAGCCGGCTACTTCTATCAATCGTCTGTATCTGAAATTGAAATCTCAGTTGGTTCCCTATAGCTATAGTGTTGCGAAACAAGCAGTAGATGGACTGCCGATCATTCGTGCTATGTTTTTAGAGCAAGCAAATAGTTATACGCTCGGAAAGGCAACGCAATACCAGTACCTCTATGGTCCAAATTTCCTTGTAGCACCGATTTACCAGGAAACACGGGTGGATGAGAAGGGAAATGATATGCGCAATGGTATCTACCTGCCGGATGGTGAATGGATTGATTATTTTACGGGTGAGAAATACAAGGGAGGGCGTATTATCAATAACTTTAATGTGCCTATTTGGAAGCTGCCTGTTTTCGTGAAAAATGGAGCCATTATTCCGGTGACCAAGCCAAATAATAATGTGCTGGAAATCAAAAAAGATCAACGTATTTATGAAGTATATCCTTATGGAACCTCTAGTTTCCTAGAATATGATGATGATGGAAAGACAGAGGCCTACCGTTATGGTAAGGGGGCAAGTACGTCCATAACTTCGCAGTTAAACAATAATAAAGTTGTTTTTGCGATTGCTCCAACGCAAGGCGAATTTGACGGCTTTGAGAAAATGAAGTCTACGGAAATTCGTTTCAACGTTAGCAAAGCACCGAAGAAATTGACGGTAAAGGTCAATGGGAAAAATAGCAAACTTAAAGAAGTGAATAGCATAGATGCGTTTAATACTTCTGAAAACGTATATTTCTACGACGCACAACCAAACCTAAATCAGTTTGCAACCAAGGGATCTGAATTTGAAAAAGTACCTTTGGTGAAAAATCCGATGTTGCTGGTACGACTAGCCAAACAGGATGTCTCATCGACCGCAATAGAAGTACAATTGGAGGGGTTCGAATATGCTCCTGCTGACAACTATCTAGCTCAGACTGGTGCTTTGACTTCGCCCAAAGCTGTTATCACAGATCAACATACACAAGCATATACCTTAACGCCAACCTGGGAAAAGGTTGCAAATGCAGATTATTATGAAATTGAATTCAATAATCTGATCTATTCGACTATCAAAGACAGTCAATTGCTATTCGAAGGATTGGCCGCGGAAACGGATTACCAGTTTAAAATTAGAGCTGTCAATAAATCTGGTGTTTCAGATTGGAGTACATTTGCCGCAAAGACAAAGGCAAACCCATTGGAATTTGCCATCGAAGGAATCAAAGCAGAGACTTCTGTGGATAACCAAGGCGGAAGTGGTATCAATAAATTGTTCAATTATGATGAGGGGGATATGTGGCATACAAAATGGGGACAGACTGCGGTTCCGTTTGATATGACCTTAGATCTAAAATCTGTTAATCAATTGGATAAGTTTGAGTATCTCCCAAGAACCGATGGCGGAAATGGCATCCTTTTAAAAGGAAGAGTGTTCTATAGCAATGACAAGATGACCTGGATCGAAGCAGGCAGCTTTGACTGGAAACGCGATGGCGAAATGAAACGTTTTGATTTTGGAACCCATCCGGTGGCTCGATTTATTAAAATTTCAGTTTCTGAAGCTGTTGGTGGTTTCGGTTCAGGAAGAGAATTATATGTGTTTAAAGTTCCAGGATCGTCAAGCTATTTACCGGGCGATATTAATAATGACCGATTGATCGATCATAATGACTTGACTTCCTATATTAACTACACGGGATTGCGCTTTGGAGATGGAGATTTCGAGGGTTATGTTAGCAACGGCGATGTCAATAAAAATAATCTGATTGACGCTTATGATATTTCCAATGTTGCTGTTGTCATAGAAGGTGGTGCAAAACCAGCAAAAGAAGAAAAAGTGGCTGGTAAACTAAAATTGGTTCCCTCAAAAACGACTTTAAAATCAGGAGATATTGTGGAGATCAGTGTTAGTGGAGAGAATCTTAAAGCTGTCAATGCACTTAGTTTTGCTCTTCCCTACAATCAAGGCGATTTTGAATATGTCGGTATTGAGTCCGTACATTTAAAAGAGATGAACAATTATAGCAACGATCGTCTTCACACCAATGGAAGTAAGGCTCTGTATGCTACTTTTGTTAATCTAGGCAACAAGGAGACCTTGAATGGCTCTGAAGTTTTATTTAAGATTAAATTGAAAGCAAAACGAAATGTCAACTTCAATCTGAAAGCGATAGATGGTATTTTGGTTGATAAAAAGCTGAATTCCGTTACTTTCTAAAATATAAATAGCCTTAACAAAAAGGGGAGCCTCATAGGCTCCCCTTTTTTTATTAATTGATGTCTAACTAGTGCAGCTAATTAGTCCAATATCATACTGAGATCCATCAACAGGATTTCAGTATCTGCTGAGGTCACTTTAAGGTTAATTTCAGCGACATCCCATATTCCAAAGCCATCTCTGCTTTCTAATTCTTGTCCTTCGACAGTAACACTACCTTTTATTACAAAAACATATACACCATTTCCCGCCTTTTTGATTTGGTATTTTGTTTGGACGTCCTTGTCAAAATGCCCCATGGAAAACCAGGCATCCTGATGGATCCATACACCCTCGTCTTCTGGATTTGGAGAAAGAATTTGCTGGAATTTATTCTGTCTTTGTGTTATATCCAATGTAATTTGATCGTATCGGGGGCTCACATTCCGTTGATTGGGGTATACCCAAATCTGTAAAAATTTGACTGCATGATCGGTATTTTTATTATACTCGCTGTGTACGATGCCAGTTCCTGCACTCATAACCTGAATATCTCCCTTCCGGATAATTGCTTTATTACCCATGCTGTCTTCATGTTCCAAATCGCCTTCCAACGGAATGCTGATGATTTCCATATTATCGTGGGGATGTTTACCGAAACCTCTTCCCGCAGCGACGGTATCATCATTTAGTACCCGCAATACACCAAAATGCATGCGCTCCGGATTGTGATAATTAGCGAAACTAAACGTATGATTGCTTTGTAGCCAGCCATGATCCGCATGCCCGCGAGTAATTGCTTTATGGAGGACACTGTGGTTTTCCAATTTGTCTGAATGATAATTTACAGCTTCGGCATCCAGCGTTTCAAGCGGTTCTATCTCGTCAATATCATTCTTCAAGATATCAGCTGAAGACACTGTTGATGCAAATATTCCGGAACCCAAAAGTCCCTTTTTTATAAAGTTCTGTTTGTTCATGATCATTTTATTTAGTATCCAAAATTAGCCTTTTAGTAGCCGATCGCCATTGATCTAGTTCAATAAAGAAGCATTTTAGCGGTTTCCAGTTATATCGTTCGGATATTGCGCTGCTCTTGGCTGCATTAGCCTGGTAGTAAGTCTGGAAATAATGTATAAATTTCATTTTTTAAAATCCCGCTCCCGCCACCATAATGGGTAATCAGGCCAATGGAATAAGGGAGTTGCGAAAGATAATCCGTTATTTCTTGTTCTTCCTGCAGCGAGAGCCCCGAGCTTAACAATAATACATCTACAGCATCATCAATCAAATGCTTTTTACAACTATCTAACTCTTGCAGAAATGTTGCTTTCCACGTAGGGGTGCTCTCAATAATTCTTTTTAGCGTAAGCAAAATTTCTTCATTTTTGCCAAATAAGAGAAATGTTAAGTTCTTCATAATGAACAAAAGTAAACATGGACCGATTCATTTCCATTGATGTAGTTTAATAAATGCAGCTACATGCTCTCCACACGCTTTCATCATAAAAGGAACGCCCCTGAGCGATTTAGATCGATATGCCATATGTCAACAGAAAAAGAAAGGGCTGAAATAAGTACAATCACATAAATTTTCTTACTTTTAGTGATCGGATATAGATAATCTTTTAGCGATTTTAATTATTATTTAGTTTATGATGAAGAGATTTTTACTTGTCGGGCTTTTTGCTGGTGTAATTCATTTTATGGCCTTCTCGCAAACGCACGAACTTCGAGTGGGTGTGACTTCTGGGGTATCCAACTTTACGGGTGCAGGGAGTGAGGCCAAGAGCACGTTGATTGGATCCACTCAGCAGGACTTTTATACCAGTAATCCCTATGGAAAAAAATATGGAATAAACATAGGTGGAGCATTAGACTACCGTTATATTTTTGCCAACAATCTGATATTAGGTCTAGAAGGCGCCTACGAAAGATTGCAGACAAAGATTGATTTGGAGGGAAGTGAATTTATGAATGGAAGCCGTGGTCAAACCCAACTTAATCAACAGTTTATCAATTTTAATCCGTTTGTCGGCTATCGCGTCTTTTTTGAACCCATGACGATGGATATTCAGCTGGGGATGGATATCGCCAAAGTATTGAGCATCAAGGAAAAAGGTAGTATTGAGGATAAACAGGGAAATAAAACAAAATTTGATCGTGACAGAGGTAAAGTAATTGATATGGATCTGAGGCCACGTTTACAATTTAACGTAAATTATGACCGCTATACCGTGTTTGCCGGCTATTCATGGGGATTGAAGGATTATACTGGACAGATGCTGGGTAGCGACCCTGGTGCGGCACGACTAAATGTATTCCGATTGGGCCTACAATATCAGTTACTAAGACCGATATTTAAAAATGACTAAAGCTTACTCCCACGTTTGTTTTCGATTATAGGTCATTTCCGTAAATAACAGATCGGGGCGCGAAGATATTAGTGGTATTGTTTGGCAATTTTCTTCTCGGGTTCGATATAAAGCATATATAAGAAAAATAGAAATAGATATTCTAAGGGTTTCATTAAAATATAAGTCATATTTGATGCACCGGTTGAATTGATTTTGATGGAAATGTTGAAACCATATTTATCATAGCAATACCGCACAAACCGGTGCATCGAAGGTGATAGATCACTCAAAATTTCTTCAAACGCATTGGCAATCTGAAGCTGTCTATTGACGACAATGGTATTGCCGTGCCTTTTGCCTAATCTCAACGGTTTTACAAGGGCAGGATTACCTTTCGCGGCGACTGTGCATAAATAATGTCCTTTATGATCCAAAACGGGAGGATGCATTTTTTGTGAAAATGCCCAAGTAGTTGTCTCCGTGAATACTTTCGCCATTGAATCGTGATCCTGCCCCAATAAGATGAGGATGATGGTCAGTAACAGAAAGACCGGAACAAGTAATATAATAGCCCATAAGTGATAATTCAGCTTGGAAGAAAGTAAGGTATTGATCTTGTTGAGGGTGGGATTGGTATAAGTTCTGTTCATGGCGTAACCCTTTTCTTCTATGATGACTCTACGGATTAATCCGACACCGATAATTAAGCTGCAAATTGGTGTAAAAATAAAGTATAAAGTTCCTTCATTGCCAACATACATATCCAGTGTGGATGTATCGTGGTGACTGACCTGAATAAGTACAAATACACTCATTACGCTGCCTATCAATAACATCACCAGCATCATAACGAGAGGTATGGGTGGAATTTTTCGCCCTTTTATCCAGATGGTAACTGCTGAAATATTGAATGCAACGAAATAGATAAACAGCGATAAGATGTGTTTGCCGCCGAAGGGAATATAGCAGTCTCCATCCACGGGGTCCACGGGTTGGTTATATTGGCTCGAATGGAATACAAAACCAATCCCCGCAAGCAGCAGCGCTAAAAGGTAAGCAGTGACAACGGTATATTCAATAAAGGATACATCCCGCTGTTGTTTTTTTACGCGCGCGCGCAGCAGATATAAAATTCCGAAAAGCGTGATTATAATGAAAAGAAGAATTAAAATCATAATAGAATGAGCAGTTATAATGCGAAGAAGAATATAGTCAAATCAGTGTGCTGGATTCAGATTCGACGTTATAGACATATATGCCAGAAATCATCACAAGTGTTGAAAACAGTGTTATTATCGAGCGAATAATAGCTCGTTTAATCTTTTCCAAATAACCTGTTCCAAAAATTTCTTTTTTTAGTGTTTGCAAAGTTTTCGGCCGTTTCAGGCTTCTCCGGCTGCACATGTATCGTATCAGTCTTGACATTTGGCAAAGCCTCATTTTCAGGAAGTCCGCTGCGTTGTGCTATATCCTGAATCTGTTTTAAAGCTGCAGCCTGATATAAGAGTAGACCTGCTTTGTCACAGTTAAACAGGTTGGAGTAACTTTTCGATTCATTCAGGTCAAAAGGTTGCGGCTCCACGACTTCGGTTGCTTCCAAAAGGCCGAGATTTCGCTCCTTGGCATATTGCAATGCATCGAGAAAAATTGAAATCCGGTCCTCTGAAAAAAGTGTATCTAATTCAGCCCTGATGGCTGGGTTATGATGATAGTCTATCCATAATTGAGCGGTTTTCTCTGCTGGAATAAAGACACCCGAGCAATAGTTTTCAACAAGCCTATTTTCGATCGTATTGGTTAGGAATTCTGGTTGTATAAATTCTTCCCACCTTTTGTAATAGACAGACAAATGTTCATTTTGGGAGAAGGACAAAGCTCCGCCGCGAACATAAAAGTACTTTTCGAAAAAACCTTGTACCACCGCTATAAAAAAACCGTGGGTCTTGTCAAAATAATCATTTTTCCCGGTTTCACGGCCCGCATTTAAAGTGTCTTGGTACTTGGTTTTATAGAAGTCTTCGAGCTGATGAAATGTGGATATTTCCTCAAGCTTTTCGGGATTTTGGAGTAAATCAAAATACCACGTTTCTACTTGTTTTTCTGAGATGGGGTGGTAACTAATATCATAGCCCATAATGACTTTTTTTAATCTCTTGTATGTTAATTACTAAGGTATTAAAAATTAACATTTTCTACAATACTTATCGTTCATATCTCTTCTTTTATCATTGAAAAGGGCAACTGGTTGAAAGTGTATGCGACAGTCAGAGGACTTCATATTTTGTCTGTTTCATAATTATTAATTACTTTGGGAACAAACAATATGTATATATGAAGCAGTTACTAGTTATTATTCTTATGTTGTCGAGCTCGTTTTTTACGGCTTGTCAATCCACCAGTCCGGATAAGTTTTTCGGAAAAGTTGTTTTAAATACCAATCTTATTGCGGATTTTGCACCTGAGCGCTACGGCAAGCATCTTGAACAGGAGACTGTGGAATTTGCGGACATGCCTTCCAGTAAGAAAGTGGGCGATGAAGCTCAAAAATCCGTTGAGATCAAGATTCAGGTTGTCGAAAAGGCCTTAAAGGATATTAAGGAGCTGAATGTTTCCGAGGCGGAAGCTAAAACATTGAAAGAGCAGTCTATTGCGTTATTCGAGAAAGTCCTGCCCGTATATAAAAATGAATATATGGCCTATGCAAAGTTATGCGATCGCAAGGGGTCGGCTGATGAAAAGCAGGCTTTACTTCAAAAGATTGAAAAGAATGATATGCCCGAGATCAATAGTGCTTTTGACAATGTATATACCTTAGGTAAAGCTTACGCAGAAAAGCACAACCTAAACGTGAATTGGGGTAACTAACTCATGAAGGAAACTCATCTTTACAGAAATAAGCGAAAAACAACGCAAATGCTGCTAATTTCAGCAGTATTTTGTTTGCTACTCTTCATCATATTACTTTATAGTACTGGTTTGTTTGATGGAGTTTTTAAAGCTAAGCCCACGATCTTTTCTGCAGGAGTATTGTTGGTACTTCTCATCTTGTTGATTGTAAACTTGCTGAGTCTTCGGGATAATTCAGCCCAGATTGTTCTTAGTGAAAAATATTTTTTCGGAAAAACTACGCCATTGGCAAAAGCTTTTGGTCAAGGGAATTGGCAAGATGTAAAGTCTATTGATTTAGAGAAAGTGGGTGGGGATACCATGATCATTGTTACCCTAAAAAATTCAGGGAAGTATAAAGATAGACTACCATCACTACTATGGAAGATGGCCTACCAGGAATCTGCTCAGGAATTAAATATCATGTATTCGGCGTCCACCATTGATCTGGAGCCTTCAGAATTGCATCAACTGTTTTTATCTTATTGGAACAAGCAAAAGTAATGGCTCGTTTTTTTTTGTTAATTTTAGGCAAATTACGCCAATGAAACTTAAAATATATATCCTTGCTATCGCTGGACTCGGGCTGATGGCTTCCTGTGGATCAGGAGCTCATAACAGTCAAACTGTTGCTGATACCGCTACGAATGAAAATTTTAAATCGTATGAAGACCATTTTATTCTTCAGCTTTGGAAAGAAAATCCAGAATGGGCTACCCAAGTTGGTTTTCATCAGTATGATTCTCTATTAACCATACCAGATGCGAATGCCAGAAAGCGACGGCTGGAATTTTCAAAGAACCAGTTGGACAGCCTGAAAAGCTTTGATTTGAGTTCTTTGAATTTATCGCAACAAACAGATTATCATTTGATTAAAAATTATCTTGAATCAAATATTTGGTCGATAGAGCAAGAGCGTGCCTATGAATGGAACCCGTCGTCTTACAACGTTGGCGGGACCATCGCTTTTATGCTCGCAGAGCGTTATGCACCGTTATCGACGCGGCTTAAAGCCATTCAACAGCGTTTAATAAAAATTCCGGCCTATTATGAGGCTGCAAAGAAACAGCTTAAAAATCCAGCTCAGGTATTGACCGATTTGGCCATTCAACAGAATTTGGGCGGATTATCCGTTTTTGAAAAAGACTTACTGGATTCATTGAAAAAATCAGAGCTATCAATTGCGGAAAAAGAAGCCATTGGGAAGGCATGCCAGGAAGCTGTTGCGGCGATAAACGGGTATGTACAGTTTTTAAAAGTAACGCCTAATCCGTCGCCACGGAGTTTTAGATTGGGGAAAGCGCTTTACGACAAAAAATTCGATTTTGATATACAGTCTGGATCCACTGCTGAACAGGTTTATCAGGCTGCGCTTGCACGGAAAACCTATTTGCATGGTGAAATGTATAAAATCAGCAAGGAACTTTGGCCAAAGTATTTTGGGAAATCAGCTGTGCCTTCAGATAGTTTGGCTGTCATCCGAAAAATGATCGATACCCTTTCGGTAAATCATGTCAAAGCAGAAGACTTTCAGTCGGCTATCGAAGCGCAGATACCTAAATTGGTCGCTTTTGTCAAACAGAAAGATTTACTATATATCGACGAGAGTAAACCGCTCGTGGTGCGCAAAGAGCCTGCTTATATGGCTGGTGTCGCGGGCGCATCGATCAGTGCGCCGGGACCATATGATAAAGGAGGTAACACCTATTATAATGTCGGTAGTCTAAGTGGCTGGACGAAAGAGGCTCAGGAGAGTTATCTGAGAGAGTATAACCATTACATCCTGCAGATACTTAATATCCACGAAGCTATTCCGGGGCATTATACCCAATTGGTTTATGCCAACCAATCGCCAAGTCTCATCAAGAGTATTTTAGGAAATGGTGCTATGATTGAAGGTTGGGCAGTGTATACCGAGCACATGATGTTGGAAAACGGTTACGGTGACAATGCGCCCGAAATGTGGTTGATGTGGTATAAATGGCATCTACGTGCTGTTTGCAATGCCATATTGGACTACAGTGTACATGTGAAAAATATGAGCGAGATAGACGCCATGCAGCTATTGGTGGATGAAGCCTTTCAACAGCAGGCCGAAGCAGCCGGTAAATGGAAAAGAGTGTCGGTAAGCAGTGTTCAGCTGACCTCTTATTATACTGGGTATAAAGAAATTTATGAACTTCGGGAGGCTGTTAAGCAAAAAGAAGGTAAACAGTTTAATTTGAAAAAGTTCCATGAGACTTTCCTGAGTTTTGGAAATTCGCCAGTGAAGTATATCCGGGAGATGATGCTAAAATAGCCATCGTGACCATTAACTGAGCCACTCCCCGGGAGTGGCTCAATTGTTTTCAGGCAGGATGGGTGTGGGTATTTTTGTCTTCCATTTTCTTTTCTTTTTAACTTTTACTATATTCATGTAACATATCATTGTTTTGGTATACTAACCTACTATTAACAGTTAAAATTAATCATGAATTTATCCATAGAAACCCTTAGTAAGACCTATTCGAATGGGGTCAAAGCGTTAGACCATGTAGACTTGGAAATCAGACCTGGAATGTTTGGTTTGCTGGGCCCAAATGGTGCGGGTAAGTCTTCTTTAATGCGGACGATCGCTACACTTCAGAAACCCGACAGTGGCCGTATTACTTTTGGCGATATTGATGTGTTGAAAAATCAGCTGGATTTGAGGAAAGTTTTGGGTTACCTGCCCCAGGAATTCGGTGTTTATCCCAACCTCTCGGCTTCTGATCTGCTGCAATACTTTGCTAAACTCAAAGGAATCAAATCCAAGGCGGACCGCAATGCTATTATCAATCGCGTCCTTGAAGTGACTAATCTTTGGGAAGTCCGCAATAAAAGTGTAAGCGGTTATTCGGGGGGTATGAAACAACGTTTTGGTATTGCACAGTTGTTGCTGAATGATCCAAAATTGATTATCGTAGATGAGCCAACTGCGGGACTTGACCCAGCGGAAAGACATCGTTTTTTAAATGTCCTACGGGAAATAGGTACAGATCATACGGTTATATTTTCTACCCATATTGTCGATGATGTACGCGAATTATGTCATGAGTTAGCTATTCTAAATGGTGGTAAGATCCTTTTAAGAGGTACTCCGAAAGAATCGATCGACCAATTGGAGGGAAAGATCTGGGTACGTATCATCAGTAGAGATCAATTGGACGAGTATACTCAAAAGTTTAATGTCATTTCGACCAATTACAATCAGGACAATACGCTCAACATTAGGGTGCACAGTGATGAGCGTCCGGACGAGTCATTTGTGAATGCCCAAGGTCAATTGGAGGATGTCTATTTTGTTGCGCTAAAAAATGATCAACGCCATGTTTAAAGCTATCTTTAATTTTGAATTTGCGCGCTGGTTTAAAAGTTCGTCCGTTTATATCTACATGGCGCTGTTCTTTACACTCTCGCTGTTTATTATGCTTTCGTCGCTGGGCATTTTTGACGGTGTAACGGCAACCACTTCATCCAACACCATCCGAAACTCTCCTTGGGCCATTAATAGTATGGTCAATGGGATGTCAACAATTATATATTTTTTGATTCCTTCCATTGTTGGGGCCTGTGTCTATCGTGATTTTCAGTATCAGGTGCATACGATACTGTTCAGTTACCCCTTCTCAAAAACGGACTACCTGATGGGAAAATTCTTTGGTTCGGTAGCCGTGGTATTGGTTATTGTATTGGCGTCAACCCTTGGTATTGTCGTGGCACAATTTGTACCAGGCATCAATCAATCCTTGTTGGGGCCAGTGGATATTTGGGCTTATCTACAGACGTATATCGTACAGGTTATTCCCAATCTGGTTATGTTTAGTGCCATTATCTTCGTACTCGTAACGTTGACAAGAAACGTATACGTTGGTTTTGTTGCCGTGCTGATCCTTATTATTCTTCAGGTGCTTGTTCAGAGTTTGGCAAACAACATGGACAATCGTTTTGTCGGTGCATTGATCGATCCGTTTGGCGATAGCGCCATCTCGTATTATACCCAATACTGGTCGCCAGATGAGAAGAATATCAACAATCTGCCTTTTACCGGAGTAGTTATTTATAACCGCCTCATTTGGCTCGCTGTAGCGGCATTATTCATTGGTGGGTTTTACATGTTATTTTCATTCTCGCAACATTCGATTTCCTTTAAATCGTCAAAAAAAGGAGCTCGTTTAACAAAGAATAACTTTGACAGTATCTTCCGGATCAATCTGCCTAAGGTCAGCTATGATTTTTCGACATCTCATTATTTGAAAACAACATGGACAATGGCGCGATACGACTATCGTTATATCGTCAAAAATCCCGTTTTTTTAATATTGACGCTCGTTGGGGTATTGTTCATTATTTTGATGGCAAGTACCATCGGATCGATCTTCGGAACGTCGACATATCCCGTTACCTGGAAAATGCTAATGGTCCCGGGGAGTACGTTTAAGTTTTTCCTGCTGATCCTGACTTTTCTTTTTATGGGACTTTTGGTTCACCGTGGAAGCATTACGCGCATGGGAGGGCTACTGGATACTACAGCAGCTCCCAACTGGGCTTTTATGGGATCTAAAGTTATTGCCGTCCTGTTGATGCAGTTGACCCTGTTGGGTGTCGTGATCTTAACTTGTATGGCTTTTCAGGTTTACCATCGTTATTACAATTTTGAAATCAAACAATATGTGCTGCATTTGATGGTCTATGGTATGCTGTCTAATGTGGTATGGCTTTTTATATCACTGTTTGTCCATACGGTTTTCAAAAATTACCTGGCTGGATTCTTTGTGCTACTGACCTTATTTATTGGATTGCCATTTTTGTCTATGGTCGGAGTTGAGCAGGAAATCTATCAGTTTAATCAGGGGCCAAATCTTGACTACTCCGATATGGACGGTTTTGGTTATGTACTTCCCTTTTTGACGTATCGGATCTATTGGCTGCTCTTCGCAGTTGTTTTTGCTACGCTCGCACTAGTATTGTGGCGAAGAGGTAGTTTTTCGGGTTTTGGGGAGCGTTGGGCTATTTTTCGGGCCAACTGGAGTCCGACGACAGCTACGATACTCGTGATCGCTTTCTTAGGCTTTGTTGGTATCGGCTGTGCAATATACTACGAAAACCACGTCAAAAACCCTTATTATACAAGTTTGGATCATGAAAAGCAAGCTGTCGAATGGGAAAAGAGATATAAGAAATATCAATATCGCCCGCAGCCACGCGTTGTGGATATTCAGTTTAATCTCGATATTTTTCCGGATACGCGTAGTTTTAAAGCAACAGCAGCCTATGTACTGAAAAATAAGACCAATATCGCTATCGATTCTATTTTTGTCAATTATAATGATTACGATTATCAATTTTCTTTCAATGTGCCAAATAAGCTACTTTCTGCCGACGATGTATATAATTTTAATATTTATAAGCTCGATAAGCCCATGGCTCCGGGAGATTCCATTGTGTTGAAATTTAGTACGGAAAGTCCGGCCAATACCTGGATAAATGAAAAGTCACCAGTGAAAGGAAATGGTACATTTATCAGTAATATGCTTTTTCCGAATATAGGCTATTTGGATCGGGGCGAGCTGGTGGATAATGATGTGCGCAAGAAGTATGGTTTACCGTTTCGAAATAGGATGGCCCCGCAGACTGATCGAAGAGCACTGCAAAATAATTATATCTCCAATGATGCGGATTGGATCCGTTTTGAAGCGACCGTAAGCACGGCTAAAGATCAATTGGCTATTGCTCCGGGCTATCTGACAAAAGAATGGGAAAAAGATGGCCGCAAATATTATCAATATAAAATGGATTCAGAGATCCTCAACTTTTTTGCTTTTAATTCGGCCGAATATGAAGTCAAAAAAGATAAGTGGAACGGGGTTAATTTGGAAATCTATTACCATAAGGGGCATACCTACAACATCGATCGGATGATGGCTTCCAGTAAGGCTTCTTTGGCTTATTATACGAAAGAATACAGTGCCTACCCGCATCGACAATTGCGTATTATTGAATTTCCGCGTACCGCTGGAACGTTTGCGCAGTCTTTTGCCAATACCATTCCTTTTTCCGAAGCGATCGGTTTTATTGCCGATGTCGATGAAAAAAAGGAAGATGCAGTAGATTATCCGTACGCGGTAACAGCTCATGAGATTGCCCATCAGTGGTGGGCACATCAAGTGGTAGGAGCCAATGTGCAGGGTGCTACTTTGATGTCCGAAAGTATGTCTGAATATTCATCGCTCAAGGTGTTGGAAAAAAGATATGGCAAAGGGCAGATGCGTAAGTTTCTTAAAGATGCACTTGACGGCTATTTGAAGGGGCGAAGTGCCGAAAAGCTAGGGGAGAAGCCATTGATGTACAATGAGAATCAAATGTATATCCATTACCAAAAAGGATCTTTGGTGCTGTATGCATTGAGTGATTATTTGGGTGAGGATCTTTTTAACAAGACTGCGCGAGCTTATTTGCAACGCACAGCTTTTCAAAATCCGCCCTACACAACCTCAACCGAGTTTGTGGATAGCTTAAGGCAGGTAACTCCAGACTCACTGCGCTACCTGATCAAGGATATGTTTGAAACGATTACTTTGTATAACAATAAAGTTGACAAAGTGAGCGCTAAGAAACTTAAAAATGGCAAATATCAGGTTGATATCCAGTTTGAAGTAGCTAAATATCGTGTCGATGGCAATGGAAAAAAGAGCTATAGTGACGCAGGGGGGCAGGCGCTGTCATTTAAAAAATCGGATCGGCTGACACTAAAGTCTTTGCCTCTTGCAGATTATATTGAAGTTGGCGTTTTCTCTAGTAAAAAAGCCAAAGATGGAAATAACCGGCAGGAACTTTATCTCAAAAAGCATAGAATTGATCGGATCAATAACTCCCTGACACTAGTTGTTGATCAAAAACCCGAACAGGTAGGCATAGATCCTTACAATAAACTGATTGATATTGAATCAGATGACAATAGGAAGGAGCTATAGAAAAGGTTGTGGAATAGAAAAGGGTATGAAAATCCTCATCGGAAGATGAGGATTTTTTTATTCGGGCAATTTAGGAGTCATCATACGTTGTTGCGTACTGCTACTGATTGCTCCCAGAAATTTGAGGACAGCGTTAATCTCTTCATTGGTTAGATTTAGCTTTTTCAACTTTGCCGAATGTATAGGCCTTGTTTTTGGGTCTATCGTCACACTACGTTGTATTGGTTCGGGATTGCCGAGGTTATAGAGTTGAACGACATCTAACAACGTCGGAAAATTACCGTGGTGCATCCACGGGCCAGTTAGCGTAATCTCACGCAACGAAGGCGTCCGGAATGCGCCTATATCTTCCTGTTTACCACTAATATGGTAATGGCCGAAATCCTGCTGCTTGGTACCATATAACGTCTGTCCATCGTTGTGGAACTGATTATCTGAAAATAGAGGCGTATTGTGACAGTTGATACAACGTGCTTTTGTCCGAAAAAGATGCAGCCCCCATACCTCTTCATCCGTCATAGCATTCTTATTTCCCTGGACAAAGCGGTCAAACTTGCTGCTATAACTACGAATGCCCCTTTCAAAAGTTGCAATCGCCTGTTGAATGCGCAAGATATTGACCGTACTGTCTCCAAAGGCCGATTGGAACAAAGGGGCGTAACCAGCGATCTCCTGAATATGGCGAACAGCTACTTGGTGATCGGTGTTCATCTCCACACTGTCGGTTAGCGGAAACAATACCTGTGCTTCCAATGAAGATGACCGTCCATCCCAGAAGAAGGAGCGGTAGTAACCTACATTGTAGAGGGTCATGGCATTTCGTTTTCCTACTCGTCGACTATGTCCATGGGCTACACTCTTTCCATCTCCCCAGCCCAGTTGCGGATCGTGGCAGCTCGCACAGGCCAACTGTTTTGTAGCCGAAAGCCTGGGGTCGAAAAACAGTATTTTCCCCAACGCCGACTTTTCCTTGCTAAACGGGTTATCGGCAGGATACTGAACATTGGGCAAGGTGCCAATATCGACAAAGTTTGCCTTTACATCATCATCCAGATGTGGTTTCGGCCATCGCTTGCTATCGCCCGAGGAATATAATTTGCGCCATAAGGCAATATCAGGAATATCCTGATCCTGCACAAAAGAAAGTAAGATCAGGACGACGCCCAATAAACCAAATACAAGTAATCTTCGTATCATTTGTTATTTACAATTCTAACGCTTTGGTACTTAATTTATATTTACGGGTAACCTTATTGGGTCCGCCGATCGCTGTCTCGTTAAAATTCACCTCCAGGTCGATTAAACCCTGTTTTAAATCGTAGGTTCCCGCACCACTGATACCGATTTCGAAAAATTCCATATCTTTCCGTTCTTTGGCAGATTCGGTTTTCTTGTAGATTTTTACCTGTTGCTCCTTTACAGTCACTTTACCGAGCTGGTTGTTATGCTGATCGGGTAAGAATTGCAATACCTGGTCCACATTGATACCCGCCGTTTTGATGTTTGTCGTACCGATCTTATCGCTATATAGTGTGACCATTTGGAAAAGATTGACTCCACTATCGGTTACATAGGGATTGGTAAAGCCCATGTATGTGGTGTCCGTTTTAGACACTGTGGGATAATGTGCGCGGATACGTTTTCCCCAGGTTTCTGTGGCCTCATCAAAACGGTAGATATATAGTTCAAAATAAGGATCCGTACTCGTAAAGGTAGCGATAGCATTATTGTCTGGCTTAGGAATATATTCTGGCTCCGGAGCCACGGTACTATCTTTACTGCAGGAGATGGTAAAAAACAAGATGCTGAAGATAGTGACGAATTTGGATAACTTAAGAATTGCTTTTAAACTGTTCATGTCGTATTGTATTAATTTGTATTTTATTGTTAATGATTAATATTAATAGCCAGGATTCTGTATCATGCGGTTATTGGAAAGCACGGACTGCTTTGGGATGGGCAATACCATATGATCATTTGGAAAAGTGACGTTACAGTTTGTTCCTGTACAGTCATTGCGCTTAACAGATAGCCCCCTGCGCATCAAATCAAGGTATAAAACACCTTCAAGACAGAGCTCACGGCGACGTTCGTCAAGGACCTCATTGATCAACAGATTTTTCGTGGTGAAAACATAGGCTTCGAGTTTCGGATTACCCCTTAGCCGGATGGCATTCAGACTGACAATAGCTTCGTCAATGTGGCCGAGTTCAGCTGCTGCCTCAGCGTGAATCAGGTATATTTCCGAGAGGCGGATCAACTTCACACTGGTTACTGCCGTTTGTAGTGTTGGATATTTAAATATTCCACCTGTAGCCCTCACATCATCCGCACCATACAATCCGAGGAGATCTTGACTTGGCGCGAACTGATAATAAGAATTGCCGGCATCCTTGACATAGTAACTGCCGATTGAGTTGCCGGAATAATTGCTCGGAACGGCCAATTCGAAAATAGATTCTTTGGTATTGGCCTGTTTCCAGCTACCGACATACTCAGCGTTGGTGTATAGCGAATAGTTTGCTTTGAGCAGTTCGGCACTCAGCTGGTAAGCTTTCTGCCAGTCACCGCGATTGAGAGCTAACCTTGCTTGAAGCGCTTTGGTTGCCTGCAGATTCATATATATTTTGGCATTGCCCTCAAACACGGTTTTGCTATTGGCAAATAAAGAATCAGCCATATTCAGATCACTTTCGATATGTTGGTATACTTCTGCCACGGTAGAGCGTGCTATTTGTGCATCTTTGGGTAGAATTGTGCTTTTGGCAAGTATGATGCCCATATGCGAAGCATCCTTTGTATAAATATAGGGCTGTGCATAGAACTGTACGAGGTCAAAATGAACCAATGCCCGCAAGCCATAAGCCTGCGCCATGATGTGATTGCGTTCAAGTGGATTGAGGTTGGCTATTTCCGGGACACGCTTGATGATATTGTTGATTGCATTGAGCAACGTATACTGATAGCTGTATAACTTGTTCATGGTATCATTGTCAGCGTCGGTTTCAAATGAATAAAGAGTTAACAGCGTTGTTCTACCCGCTGCGGCAAATGTCAAATTTCCGCCGAGTAGATCCGGGTAAACCATGCGTAAACCATTGTAATAGTCCGACTGAAACAGGTTGTTGTATACCCCTGCAAGTGTTGATTTTGCGCCCTGCATATCGGAGAAAATCAGTTCGACCGATACTTCGTTTTCGGGTTCTTTATCTAGAAATTTTGAGCAGCTTATTGTGCTACAGGCCAAAAGGAAAGCAACACTTAGTGTCTTTATGTTCATAACTCGAATTATATGAAAGATTAAAGTGTGGTTCGTAAACCAATCGAAAAATTACGTGTCTCCGGATAGATAAATCGGTATTCGCGGATGCCGTTTCTGCCCGCCGGACTTTTGTCTTTGAACCAGTAGAATACATTGGTCACGTTAAAGCTCAATGCTGTCTGTCCTATACCTATGCGTTTCATTAGACGATCGGCCAGGCGATAGCTTAAGGAAACGTTGCTTAGCTTGATATAGGTCGTGCTGTACAAATAACGGGAAGAGTTATTAACTGGTGAGCTGGAGTTTAGCCTTGGAACTGCCGTGATATCGCCCACCTGCTGCCATCGGTCCAGTAAATTGACAGACATGTTGGAGTTTGACAGACTGTTTCCATCCCGTAAATAGGTTGTGGCTACAAACTTGTTGCCACCAAGATTATATTGTAAATTGAGCGTAAGCTGAAATCCTTTCCATCCCAAATTATTAATAAGACTGCCCTGAAAATCGGGCATCGTATTCCCCAGCAATTGGTAGGCGCTCTGTCCCATAGCCCGTATTTCAGTTCTGTTGACCACATCACCGGCAGGGGTGTAGAATCCTTCCTCCCCGGTATTAGGATCGACGCCGGCCCATCTGACTCCCCACAATGAAGTAGAGCTGTATCCTACCCGCTGGCCTGTACCTATATTATCTGAAGAGTTTGCAGCATACTGCTCAATCAATGGATTATTAAACGAAGTCACCTTATTTTTATTCCAGCCACCAATAAGGGTGCTGTTCCAGGTGACCTTGGACTGTTTTAACCATTGGTAGGCAATGCTCAAATCCAGTCCTTGATTGTACATATTTCCTGAATTGAGCGGCATACCAGCATAACCGGTTTCCAATGGCACACTGATATTTGCGATCAGATTGCGGATATTATTTCGGTATAAATCCAGGGCCACACGTAATCTATTGAAAGCATTCAGGTCAACGCCAACATTGAACTTAATATTCGTTTCCCAGCCTAAGTCGGGGTTTTGTGCCGCAGTAGAGGATGGGCTTGCACTTGTCTGTCCGCCATAAGTCACATTGTTGAATTTGTATAAACCTCTGGATGCATAGGAACCAATCCGCGAATTGCCTGTCGTACCGAAGCTACCGCGTAAACGCAAAAAGTCTATTGCCTGAATTTCTTGCATAAATTTTTCATTGCTGATATTCCAGCCCAATCCAAGCGCTCCATTTAGTGCTACCTGTTTGTCCCCACCAAACATAGACGACTGATCGGCGCGGCCACTGAGAGCAGCATAAAGTCGCTTGTCATAGTCGTAGTTCATCTGCACATAGTTGGATACGGTCGCGTCGGAGATTTTCGACGAGGAAGACGTCTTGGTGCTTGCGAGCCCGATTGCGATCACGCGATCGTAAGTAAACCCGCTACCCTGGCCGACTAGTAAATTGCTGTATTGATCTTTTAGCTCCATCCCCGCGATTCCGACAAAGCGGTGTCCACTTTGCCATTTTGGGCTGTAGGTAAGCTGTAGCATGGAAGTCCAGCTGTATGTCGTTCGGTCGTTGATGCGCAGGCGCCCATCTTTCGCCGTGGATGCGCCGGCTACACCCGAAAGGAAAGTTTCCTGCTTGGACTGCAGCATATTTCCACCTATTGCTCCGCGCAGACTCAGAAAAGGTAAAAGGGTATATTGCAGTTCGATACGTGCTGTACCTGTAAAAGCCAACGCATTATCCTTATTTTCGGCTAATGCTGCAACTGGATTGACGAGGCCTAAGAAGGTGCTGTAACTTCCATCTTCCTGGTAGGGAGGTATATTGGGTGGCATATAAGCGGCATTGGCAAATTGGTCGAGACCTTGCCGCTGCATCAGAGCCGGCGATATGGTCGTGGTCATTTGCAGTTTGTCGCTAAACTGATTATAATAACGTATGGAGCCTGTGTATTGCTTCAAACCATTTCCAGGACTGGCGTTCTGCTGATTACGGTAGCCCATGGATAGATAATATGTATCTTTACCTTTCCCGCCTGAAAGAGATAAATTGATATTATCATAACGAGCATTACGTGACGTCAGTCCAAACCAGTCGGTATCGATGCTGTTGTTACCGGCCTTTTTTGAGGCATCCGTTGCCGTTGAGCCCGTATTTATATAAAATTCCCGCAGTAATTCGTAGTATTCCGGTCCGGAGAGTAATTTCATCCGGTTGATAAACGTGGAGACCCCGGTATTGTAAGAGGCTGTTAACTGTGCCTTGCCACTGCGACCAGATTTGGTCGTGATCAAAATAACACCATTTGCGGCGTTTGCACCGTAGATTGCTGTTGCGGCAGCATCCTTAAGTACCGAAATAGATTCAATATCCAATGGGTTGATTCCTGCGATCGGATTCAATAACGTCTCGCCAGAGAAAAGTGAATTCGCATCGCCTATTTCCTGTTCTTGTACAACAACACCATCAACAACGTACAGCGGCTGCGAAGAGGTCGATCGTCCGGTATTGCTTGTGAGGTTTGTTAGTGTGCCCTGGCCACGGATATGAAGCTTGACAGAGGTCCCTAGTGAAGTACTCGGTTCGACATATAACCCCGGCACTAGTCCTTCTAGCATCTTATCTACGCTTTCTATTGGCCGGTCGGCTTGTAAATCCTTGGCGCTGATCGTATATACACTTCCGATCATTTCCTCGCGAAGTTTCGGTGCTTCGTAGGTGCTGCTGACAAATACTTCCTCGAGTTGTTGATCTAAGGGAACGAGGTTGATCCGCTGAAATGCGGTATCCACCTTGATATCGTAATTCTGATAGCCCATGTAACGTATCCCAATTTCTTGCCCGCGATTTTCAGCGGCGGTCAGTATACGATATCGCCCTAAGCTATCCGTGCGATAGGTTTTGTTTTCTTTCCTAAGTATTAGCGTTGCTCCGGTCAACGGCAAGCCTGTTTTGGCATCTTTCACAATACCGTTGAGCAATATGGGCTTAGCTGCCTTGTTGACGGCAATAACGTTGGAGCGTTTGATTCGCTGAAAGCGCAGCTGATGGGTCGATGCTAATCTAGACAAATACGTGTCTAGGTTTTCTTTGGCTGTGGGAAGAGGAACACGCCGCTGCAGTCCAATGGAAGCATCATAGGAAAAATGTACGGCGTGCTGCTGGGTCAATAATTGAAAAGCAGTTTCCAGGGTGCCTTGCCCAGATGTGCTTTGTGCGGAAGCGGCCCCAGCGGATAGTAGAAAAATGGTGTTCAATAAGAAGGTTCGTCTTACTGTTTCTTTAATAGAGCACATACGTATCTGTTGCTATTTTTTTTGATGACAATTTTTTTGAAAAACAAATCGCGGCGAGTGCAGCCTCAACAGGCAGCTTCTCAAAATGGCCGGTATATCTCCATCGCGCATTGGGTTTGCGGAGGGAGAGGTTGATTCCATAATATTGCTTCATTTTACGAGCGACTTCAGCGAAAGAAGCATTTTGAAAATGTAAAATACCTTCCGGAAAATTATTGATCTGTGTGGGCGCAAATTTATCGAGATGGATAGTTGTATTGGTGACATATCCCTGTTGCCCGGGACTGAGCAGCATTTGTCTTTTATTGTTGCGGTTGGTCAATCTAATCTTTCCGGAAAACAAACTTACACGTGTATTTTTTGAATCAGCTTGCTCCACCAAAAATTGTGTCCCCAGTACCGTCACTATGGCATTATCTGTTTCTACTGCAAATGTACGGCCTGCGTTTTTTGAAATATTAAAGCGTGCATCACCGTTCAGCAGAACACACATGGTATCCTTACCGAAATGTTTTGGATAGTGTAGTGTACTTCCACCCATCAACGTAATCTGGCTTCCATCACTGAGGTTAACCTTCATTATTCTGCCATTTTGGGCGGAGACATGAAGCCATTCTTCGGTGGAAGTAGGTTGTAAGGTGAGCGTAGGCGGAGTTGTGCCTTTTAAAAAAATCTGATGGAATGAAAATATAGCGATGAGCAGGATAGAAGCTGCAGCAATCCATCGCCATTTTCCTCCAAGCCGATGTGTTTTTGCAGGTGCTTTGCTTTCCAGCTTCGCCAATAGTTTATCTTTTTCAACCTGAAATTCCGCTTCGCTGATATGCACGTTTAGGGCATTCAACATCGTCCTTGCTTCGGTAACAAGATGTAATTTATCTGGATTTTCTGCAATCCATATCGTCCAAAAATGAATTTCCGCGCGTTTTGCGTTTCCATTGTGATAAGACACAAAGCTCTCATCCGTTATTAAATCAACGCTATCGTTGTAAATTTTTTTCATCTATATATGAGTGTAGAGGAGAGAAATCCGGTTTTTTACCGGATTATTTTTCATTTTTTTTCTTTAGAATCTTAATAGATTCATAAACAAGGTTATAGATTGTACGCTGACTATTTCCCGTTTCAGCTGCAATCTGTTCATAAGACTTGTTTTGAAAAAACTTGAGATCAATTACCTGTCTTTGTTTTGGTGTGAGGGATTTCAAAGCTTGGCTTAAGCGAGAGCTGGTTTCGCGAACGGATTCCAGTTGTATGAGCACAGTTTCATGTGAGGGAGCATTGTCATTGGACCGATAATTTATTAGTGCCAATTTCTCATCCAATAACCGATGGTCATTCAGAATACGCCGCAACCATGTCATCAAATATGATTTGATATTATCAACGGGGGACAGGCGGTCACGTTTTTCCCATAATTCTAGAAATAGATGTTGTATACCATCTTTTACGGCTTCACGTGAATATCCGAGCATCATGCCGTAGGCAAAAAGCTCCCTGTATACTAAGTCATATAAGGATTCAAAGGCCTCACTTGACCCTTTCAATGTAGCTATCCAATGTTGTCTCATGGTATGAAGGCGCAAATCTACATTTTTATTTAGAATAATTACAAATAAGATTGCTATTTGGTTGGTTTCTGAATGCATGTAGTCGTCCTTGTGCTGTTTGTATCACGTGGCTTAGATCAAATGTATTTCTCGTTCTTCCCACTGATTAAATTTTGACTATTGTTAAAAAGTTGCTGCAAAAGCCTTAAAGGTCAATAGCGTATGATTGGCGGTTGGTGCCTTCAACGACGATTGCGAGTTAAGCAGATTGAATGGTCGTTGCCGATGGTTGTTTTGAGATCGATTGCGTAGAAAAAATAGTAGAATACATTCGTAAAAAGCTATTTTTAACTGGTAACCAAAATTAAAAAGTAGCAGATAAACCTAAGGTATCATTTCATAACATGCTGGCTATAGAAATGAGCTTAAGAATTTAAATGAATATTTTATGCTCGAATTGTATGATAAGAATTAAAAATAAAACGATTGGAACGATTTGCCTGATCGCTTATATGACCTTGTCTAGCTGTTTATTGACATTCGGACATAATTACACTTCTGAGGTGTGGCTTCCGGATGCGATCCGTGTGCTGCCTGGCCGGGCTGCACATCCCGAATTGATCACAGTAGACCAACAGGGAAAGGGTGATTTTACAAGTATACAAGCAGCTGTAAATTCAGTTCGTGCATTTCGCGGCGAACAGGCCGTTCGGATTTGGATCAGGAAAGGAATTTATCATGAAAAAATAGTGATCCCAACGTATATCGAAAATATGGAGCTTATAGGTGAGGATGCTATCCATACTAAGATTGTTTTTAATGATTATGCGGGTAAGCAGGTTGACTGTCCAGATGAGCGGGGGGATCTTACGCTTGGAACATTCAGCAGTTATACCCTATTGGTTCGGGGGAGTAGGGTGCTCCTCAAGAATTTAACGATCGAAAATGCAGCTGGTTCAGTGGGGCAGGCGGTGGCACTTCATCTAGAAGGCGACCAGATCGCATTGGTCAACTGCCGTCTGTTGGGTTTTCAGGATACCTTGTATCTAGGTAAAGGTGGTGCAAGAAGCTATTTTTTTGGTTGCAGTATCAGCGGAACGACGGATTTTATCTTCGGGCCGGGGATTGCTTTTTTTCAGCAATGCCGGATTCTATCCCTTCGAAATTCGTATGTTACAGCTGCTGCTACACCTGAGGGGCAAAAGTACGGTTATGTCTTCGAGGAGTGTGATTTTGTTGCTGCAGATGCAGCGGTCGATAAAGTATTTCTCGGCAGACCGTGGCGTCCCTACGCAAATACGGTTCTGGTAGACTGTACCTTGGGGGCTCATATTGTTCCTGAAGGTTGGAATGATTGGAAGGGTGATAGCTTGTTTCCAGATAAGCATAAAACAGTGTTTTATGCCGAATTGGGGTCGAAAGGAGCTGGGGCATCGAATCTCTCCAAGCGTGTGGAATGGTCACATCAGCTCCAGGAAAAAAAACGGGATGTATATAAGCTGAATCGTGTACTGGGCGATTGGAACGTTAAAAAGATGATAACGCCGTAGCTGTTGCTGCAAAAAGGCGAGCGGGATGCGAAAGAAAAAAGCGGATTTTCTAGCTAGAAAATCCGCTTTTTTGCTTTGTGCTCCCACCTGGGCTCGAACCAGGGACCAAAAGATTATGAGTCTTCTACTCTAACCGACTGAGCTATAGGAGCAGGTCTGTAATTTTGTCAATTTAAGCAGCTGTTGTGCACTTTTGACGATGCAATTATCGATATTTGTATCGATATTTCAAAATAATTCGATGGAAAAAATTAAAAATATTGTTCTTGATTATGGCAATGTGATCTTTATGATCGACTTTGTGAAATTGAAAGGTGCTTTTACTCAGTTAGGTATAGGGAATGTAGATGCTGTATTTGGACATCATGGTCAAAGTGCACTTTTTGATAATTTTGATAAAGGAAAAATTGATCCGGCTCAATTTCGGGATGGAATAAGAGAATTGACCCAAAATTCGGCATTGACAGACGACGAGATAGACGCTGCCTGGAATAGCCTGCTGATTGGTGTGCCACAAGGTAATCATGAAATTTTAATCCAGTTGAAAGAACGATATCGAACCTTCTTATTAAGCAATAACAATGCTATTCACTATGCCTATTGTATGAATGATATCCAGCAGAAATATGGCGTTGCAGACAACGAAGGGTTTTTTGAGAAGACCTATTACTCTCATTTGGTAGGAATGCGTAAACCTGATGCGGAGATTTTTGAGTTGGTTATGCAAGAACAACAACTGGACCCAGCAGAGACTTTATTTATCGATGATAGTCCGCAGCACCTAGCCACAGCTAATCAATTGGGATGGCGTACGGCATTATGTACCAAAGAGAAACCGCTGCAAATTTTACTGGAAGAATTCAAGTTGTTATAAAAAAACAATTTTGTTTCCCTTTTTAGAAATAAATAGCTTACCTTTGTCCCACTTTAAATTTAAAAGCGGCGAAAGGAGGTATATATAACGCATGATTATCGTAAATGTAAAAGAAGGAGAATCTTTAGATAGAGCATTGAAACGTTTCAAAAAGAAATTCGAAAAAACTGGAGTTTTAAGAGAGTTGCGTTCACGTCAAGCTTACGAAAAGAGATCTGTAACTCGTCGCATTCAAGTGAAAAAAGCGATTTACAAACAATCTTTGAATCAAGATCTAGCTAACTAGTTGATTCGTTGATAATTTTAAAATATAAAGGGAAAAGCATTGCTTTTCCCTTTTTTTTGTGCTTTTAAGTTCGTAATTTAAGGCATATAGCAAGGGAAAAATGTTGGAAAAGGAGTTTATTCGGTTTTTGCAAATTGAGAAAAGGTATTCAGAACATACAGTTGTCGCGTATAAGCATGAGCTGGATCTGTTTCATTCTTTTTTGGGTCGGGAAGGACTGACGGTGCAGGATATCTTGTATCGTGATTTGCGGCATTATTTTGCGCAAATGGTGGAATCTGGGAAGAATGCCAGCTCCGTAAACAGAAGCATGTCTGCATTGCGCACATATTTTAAATTTTTACAACGTGAGGAATGTATCCCCAAAAATCCCATGACACTTATTAAAGTGTTAAAAACTCCTAAAAAATTACCGGTAGTTGTCGAAAAGGAAAAATTGGTGCGCTTATTGGATCAGATGGAGCAGGAGCAGGATGGATTTGAATCCTCTCGTGATTATATGGTGATGGAATTATTGTTTGGTACAGGTATCCGATTATCGGAATTGTTGAAAATTAAAGAAGAGGACATTGATTTTTTTAATAAAAACATTCTTATATTAGGTAAAAGGAACAAAGAACGCCTAGTTCCGATCAATAATCTTTTATTGAAAGAATTGAAAAACTATTTACAACAAAAAGCGACGCAATTTGTTGATACTAATAATAGCTTACTGATCGTTACTAAAGAGGGGAAGCCGGCATACGCAAAGCTGATTTACGATATCGTACATCGGCAGCTGACACTGATTTCCACACAAGGTAAACGAAGTCCTCATATTTTGAGGCATACGTTCGCAACGGCCCTATTGGACAATGGGGCAGATTTAAATGCAATTAAAGAGCTGCTGGGGCATGCAGGACTTGCGGCAACACAAGTATACACGCATAACTCAGCAGAACGATTGAAGTCAATTTATAAACAAGCTCATCCAAAAGCTTAAAAAAAGGAGGAAAAATGAACATTACTGTGCAATCCATTCGATTTACTGCTGATCAAAAGCTAATCGATTTTATTAAAAAGAAAACAGGAAAATTGGAGCAGTTTTTGGATTCCATTATTGGTGGCGAATGCTATCTGCGATTGGAAAATGTCGATGATGAGGCAAACAAAATTTCGGAAATTAAATTGAATATCCCAGGAAGTCAACTTTTTGCAAAAGGGCAGGCAAAAAGTTTTGAAGAGGCAACAGATATTGCTGTCGAATCGCTTCGTAGGCAGATAAATAAGCATAAAACAAAAACAAAAAATACCGTGATCAATAATCGTAATGACGTTCTTGTGGTAGAGGAAGAAGAGGAAGAAGAGTACGATTGAAAACGATTAAAATAAAGTTATTCATGTAAGAGGTCAGTATCACTGGCCTCTTTTTTTATGCATAATGAATGATGAAAAAGGCTTATTTATATTAAATCAAAATAATCTACAGTTTTACTTGGATTGATTATAAATAATATTTATTTTTGATCGATTTAAATGATAAGCGAAGTAAAAATGTCAGAATTGGTTTGTTCGTTAGCACAGGTAGAGGAAGTTTTTTCAACTAAGGCAGGTAAAGTCTATCAATGTAGCCGCAAAAATTGTTTTTGGTTGGAATATAACAAGGAGACTACTTCTTTCTCGGTATCTGATTTTTTACTATTCAAAAAACGTATAGACGCCATTGATGTCGAACATATGCTTCATGACACTACCCGGTCTTCGGATTTTGAAATCATCATGCCCTTCCGTACGGAAAGATGTTTCATCCTAGCTGTCGAAGATGTACTTCAGTTACGTGAATTATTAGACGGAGCTAAATTTATGATTGAGCTGAATAGCGTAATTAGAACGTGTCTCCAGGTTTCGCCATTTGCAGTTTTTGCGTAGTCGATACATCAGAGGAATCGTATTAAGCCTAATCTTTATTTTAAATAAGCAGTCTATACTGCTGTCCCTCTCTTTTGTTGGTATACACTATTTTCAGCAATAATCTCTCCAATCGTTTTAATTGATCGCTTATCGAAAGTATTGATGAGCTGTATTTGTAATTGTATTGATTCTAAACAAGTTGTGCTCGCATAGCCTAATTTAGACTGAATTCGTATTACATATTCTTGATACAAATTTTAAAGTTCTGCTGTATCTTTGTCTTACAATCAGGTGAGGATGTGTTTCACCTGTGCATGTTTTAGAATTTAAACTTAAGGTAAATATGAAAGATTTATTGAAATTAAAATCTTCTTTGAAAGAAGAGATCGAAAATATATTGAATGCGCAAATTAAAGTTGAAGCTCACTCTTCGGCATTGTATTTGGCTATGTCATCTTGGTGTGATGATCAAGGTTTGGAAAACGCTTCAGAATTTTTTGCGAAGCAATCCAACGAAGAGCGTGAACACATGTTGAAGCTTTTCAATTATATCAACAATCGTGGTGGACGTGCAATTTCTCCGGAGGTGGTCGGTATTCCTCAAGATTTTGAGTCGTTCCGCGGCGTGTTTGAACAAACTTTGGAACAGGAAATGTTTGTCACTGAACAATTCAATAACATCGCTGATAGATGTGCGAAAGAAAAAGATTATGTTACCTTTAATTTTGTTCAATGGTTCTTGGAAGAGCAGGTCGAAGAAGAGTATGTAGCAAGACGCATTCTTGAATTATTCGATGTAATCGGTGAAGACGGTACTGGCCGTTGGGAAATTGACAAACACCTTCTTAAAGTTAGTTTTCCGGGGGAATAGTCATTTTAAAAAATAGGCATAAAAAAACGAGCTGTTTATCCGACAGCTCGTTTTTTTATATACAAAATCACAACTTTTTACGTTAATAGCTTAAGAATTCTTATATTGAATTGTATTATCGCAAAGTCTGTTTGATGGAACTAAGGGACGGGAATATTATCCGGTTAGTACTTTTTTTAGCTATAACGAACTTGTTTTTTTTACCTAAAAACGCCTTAGGGCAAGTGTCAAAAAAAGAGGTGTATGGTATTGTTGTAGATACAGCAGGAAAGCCGTTAAATGGTGTGAGTGTTCATCTGACAAGCTCTCGCGATACCTTGTTCTCTTCAACGTCCGCCACAGGGTATTTTCATTTCAGCCGTGTGCAAGGTAATGATATTCGTATTAGTTGTAGTCAGTTGGGCCTGAGTATATTGGAGCGTAGCTATCCCCTGTACAATAGTACAACAGCGACATTGGATGTGGGAAAGCTAACGATGTTTCCCCATGTGTCTTTGCTCAAAGAGGTTGTTGTACTGAAATATAAGCCTATTGTCTATAAGCAGGATACTGTTCAATTCAATTTGGATGCCTTCCAATTCGATCACCGCGCACTGTTGGAGGAAGCTCTCAAGGCGTTGCCAAATGTACAGGTTTCAAGGGATGGTTCTGTTTATGCCTTTGGCAAACCTATATCCTCCGTTAAAGTCGATGGAAAAAAATTCTTTGGCGGCGATGTACTTACAGCTACACGCAATCTACCGGCAGATTTTGTGAAAAGTGTTCAGGTGATCGATTTTTATGGGGATGAGGCTACAGCGAAAGGAATTAAAAGTGCTGAATCTGAAAAGATTCTGAATATCGTCCTTAAAGATGATAAGAAGAAAATTACTTTTGGACAGGTCACATTAGGCGGTGGTTCGGCCGATCGTTATTTGGGCAGTGCTGGACTGAACCGCTTTAATGATGGAAGGGAATATTCTATTATCACATCAGTAAACAATACCAATACAAACCTCTTTTCTTTCGGTTCCCCCAATGGTGGAGAGCGGGAGCGGGAAATGGGCGAACTTGCCGACTTTGCAGACCCTACAGATGGACTGAATAAAATCGGATCTGTGGGAGGCAGTTTTTCTAGTCCGCTTTCTAAAAACGTGACCGCCAGTGGTAAATATTCTTTTACACAGCGGAATAATTACATCCAGGGAAATTCATTATTGCAGTCCATATATGGATATGGGAAAGGGGTTAACAATTTGATCAGCAATTCTGAAGAATACAGCATAAAATCGATTGATCGTACTCATAAAATGGACTGGGATTTTGATATCAAGCTGTCTCCCAAAGATCAGCTTAAAATATCGCCGAAAGTGTCATATACCAATGCTACCAGCCATACGTGGAAAGATAGGAAGATACAGAATAATTTATTGAGTAGTACGGGTAACTATGATGCGGGCAGTAGTACGGAAAGTCCGGCAGCAGCTTTAGATCTTTTTTATGTCAGAAGTTTTACCAAACCGGGACGCAAAGTGCTTTACACCTTGCATACCGACTTTAATTCTTTGGATAAAGATGAGGAAGTCCGCGACTTTAATAAAGCAATCGATAGTAGCTCAAACTTGCCCAGAATAACAGAGACGTATCTAAACCAAGGCGTCCGATCCAGCAGTGAAAATAAAAATATCCAAAGTCGCTTATCCCTCGTCGAACCCGTTGATTTAGGAGGGACTTTGGAAATCAATTACGATTTTGACTATACAAAGATTGATGCTAGACGTTCCACTTTTGACAACAACTTTGACAATGGGCCTATCTTGGTGGATTCGCTGAGTTTGAAGTACGACTATGCTTTTGCAAGCAATAAAGTCGGCATGGTGTATCGGCAGGATCTGAGTGACAAAGTGAAAGTGAGTTTCGGCTTTGCTGTGCAACCTTCGGAACTGACAGGAAGTTCTACAGACAAGCTGATAAAAACTTCCTATTCCAATGTGAACCTTGTGCCATCCGCAGGATTGAAATGGAAATTCAGCAAAGAGGAAGACCTTTCGATGGATTATTATGGTCGTAATAATCAACCTAGTTTCTATCAAATACAACCTGTGGTGGACAATACCAACACACAAAATATTGTCGTCGGAAATAAAGATCTAAAATCGGAATTTGCACATAGCTTTGTTTCAAAATACCGGAAATCAATTACACGCCGTGGTCAGTACTTGGAAGCTAGTCTTGCTCTTAATCTGGTGAATGATAAGATTGTTGCCAACCGCACAATTGATCCCAATTCGACTATACAAAAAACGACCTATCGCAATACCGAAGGATATTACGATGTTAAGAGCTATTATCTGTTTACCGCCTCGTTGTTGTCCGATAATCTGCAGATGAGCCTGAATGGAAATGCAGATTATTATAACAATATCTCGTATGTAAACGATAAAAAGAGCTTTGGTGGCCATCTTTTGGTTACTCAAGCGATTCAATTTCGCTATACGTGGAGTGATATATTCGAAGCCGAATTAAATGGTAACTATTCCTTGAACAGGGCGACATTTGATTGGCCTGTTCAAGACAATATCACCGTGCATTCGGGTATTGTTGGCCTGGGATCTAAGGCGTATTTGGGTACACATTTTACGATGGGGCTTGAGCTTTCCCAAAAGTTTAACGCAGGATATTCAAGCTCTTGGAGCAATATTAGCCCAACGATAATCAATGCCTATATGGAATATACGTTTGGTCGCAATAACCGCGGTATGCTGCGTTTTCAGGGATTCGATTTGATGAACCAGAATACAGGAATTTCGCGCGTCGTCTTAGGAAATGACATTTTAGATGTACGTAATAATCGACTGGCGCGTTACTTTATGCTTTCCCTTAATATAAGATTACAAAAATATCCTAAAAAATCATGATGAAAGCTGTTATTATTACTGCACCCGGTGGACCGGAAGTTTTGCAAGTTAGCGATGCGGAAATGCCGCAGCCCGGACAATACGAAGTTTTAGTGGAAGTAAAAGCTGCAGGAGTCAATAAACCTGATGTATTCCAACGTAAAGGGAGTTATCCTGCACCAGCCGGAGTAGATCCTCGGATACCTGGCTTGGAGATCGCCGGTGTTGTCGTTGCGAAAGGGAAGGATGTTACGGACTGGAATGTCGGCGATCGCGTCTGTGCACTCGTAGGGGGCGGAGGTTATGCCACCTATGCCAAAGTCTATCAGGGTCATTGTTTGCCTATCCCAGATCATCTGGATTTTGCCGAGGCAGCCTCACTTCCAGAAACCGTTTTTACGGTATGGGACAATGTTTTCCGACGGGGGAAATTACAGACAGGTGAGCACTTTTTGGTACATGGCGGCGCTGGTGGGATTGGTAGTACAGCAATTCAGCTCGCATCATTGTTTGGTGCGGAAGTATATTCGACAGTCAGCTCGCCCGAGAAAGCTACTTTTTGCGAATCATTGGGAGCCGTCAAAACTATAAATTATAAAACAGAAGATTTCGAGCAGCAGCTCAAGGCTGTAGGCGTGGATGTTATTTTAGACAGCATTGGTGGTTCCTATTTTGAGAAAAATATCCGCCTCTTGAATCCCGATGGCCGACTGGTGTATATTAATGCGATGGAAAACGCAAAAGTTGAATTGAATTTGCTCCAATTGATGCAAAAACGCATCCTTTTAACAGGGAGTACACTACGTTCCCGAGACCGCGAATTTAAGCAAATATTACGTGACGAGATCTGGTCTCAGGTATGGCCCAAGCTCAATACTGGACATTTTAAACCCACGATATACCAGGTGCTTCCTTTTGCTGAGGCTCCCGAGGCTCATCGGCTGATGGAAGACTCAAGTGTATTGGGTAAGATTGTTTTAAGCTTTTGATCGCTGAAAGTTGAGGGGAGTAGTACCGGTTACGTTTTTGAAGTACTTGTGAAAGCTGGAGAAGTTTTGAAAACCGGCTTCAAAACAGATTTGCTTTACCGTCTGTTTGTTTTCTATCAATAAATTGCAGGCTGTCTTCACGCGCATTTCGATTAAAAACTGAAAGAGTGTTTTTCCGGTCTGTGACTTGAAAAAGCGACAGAATGAATTTGGTGTCATACCCGTTAGCGAAGCAAGGTCCTGCAGCCGTATTTGGTCGCGGTAATTTTCACCTATAAATTGCATTGCAACCTGCATACGGTTGGCATCCTGATCTTGCAATTGGATGGTAAAATTGGCGCTGGTTAATAAGTCATGTTTTTCTTCTTCCGAAATGCACGCTAAGATTTCCAGTAAATGAATAATGCGTGGCGTGCCTGTTGTTGTCAAAATAGCATCAATTAATTGCATGGTTTTTAATCGGCTGTGCGTTGCTAAGGAAATGCCTCTTTTGGATACGCGAAAAAGCTCTTTGAGGGCTTTATTTTCAGGTAAACTGATAAAATCATTCCCCCAGAAGTTCTCTTTAAAATGAAGTACGCGGATATCTGCGTGTTCAGCTTTTTCCTTTTGCAGATAAATGGCATCAAACAGCCAATAATGAGGTAAATTGGAACCCACCAGTGTGATGTCGCCCGATTCAAAACGCCTAACGCTGTCTCCAATAAATTGAGTACCCGAGCCTTTAGCAAAATAAATCAATTCCAGTTCTTCGTGATAATGCCAAAGGTTGTGGTATTGCGGGGTATTGTCTCTTCTGGCATTGAATGAATGCTCAGGGTTACTATTTAAATGAAGCAGCTGTGCTTTCATAATTGTGAAATATATGCTGTAAAGTTACCAATTTGAGTTCGGTTATGGTAATATAGCTTAATAATTTGATAATATACTTGAATGTTGTCTAGCATTTTTAAACTTATTTTACATAAATAACTACTTATAACCATTTGAAAGATATGACGAATAAAAAGAGTTACACATTTGCCTTGATTTTGGTGACATCCTTATTCTTTTTTTGGGGATTTATTCATAACCTAGATCCAATCTTAATTCCGCATTTGAGGAATGCGTTTAGTTTGACGCACTTCCAAGCGTCATTGGTCGATTCTGCCGTCTTCATTGCTTATTTTGTGATGGCCATTCCTGCAGGTATTATTATGAAACGATATGGCTATAAAGCTGGTATTTTGATCGGATTGATCTTTTTCGCGATTGGCTGTTTTCTTTTTGTACCTGCTGCCAACACGATCAGTTATGTTTTCTTTTTGGGTGCCCTATTCGTTGTTGCCTGTGGTCTTACCATTCTGGAAACCGCTGCCAATCCTTACGTTGCTATCTTGGGGGATCCGGCTTCATCGGCACAACGGCTTAATTTTGCCCAGTCCTTTAATGGATTAGCAGCCTTTGTGGCTCCGATTTTTGGTGGCAAATTTATTTTATCACATGAACCCAAATCACAGGCGGAACTTGCGCAAATGGCTGAACAAGCAAAGATGGCGTATATTCAGTCGGAAACAGCTGCTGTAAAATTGCCCTATGTGGTACTGGGGATATTGATTTTATTGATCACTGCCTTGTTTTTCTTTACCAAATTGCCTGATATCAAAGATGCGGAGGAAGAAGGTAGAGCCGGTTTTTTCCATGCACTGCGTCATAAAAATGTGCGTTGGGCGGTGGTGGCTCAGTTTTTCTACGTCGGAGCGCAAGTTTGTATTTTAAGCTTCCTGGTATTATATGCAACAGAAGCTGCCGGCATATCGGGTAAAGATGGTGCCGATTATGCTGGGTTTGCTGGATTGGCTTTTATGCTGGGCCGGTTTATCGGTACATTTTTTATGCGTTTTGTGTCCGCATCCAAACTCCTGGTCATCTATTCCGCTATAGCGATTGTGCTATCGCTATTTGTCATCTTCGGATCAGGTATTCAGACCCTATATGCTTTGATTGGCATTGCTTTCTTTATGTCCATTATGTTTCCGACGATATTCGCGTTTGGTGTACAAGGCATCGGTGCCGACACCAAATCTGCCTCTAGTTTGATCGTCATGTCTATTGTTGGTGGCGCTTTGTTGCCTCCAATATTGGGTTTTATCTCGGATAAAACGGGACATTTCCAATATGGATATTTTGTGCCATTGGTTTGTTTTATTGTTGTCTTGTTGTTTGCTTTCCAAAATAGAAATGTCAGTATTGCGGAAACGGAAAATCTTAAATCACATTAATTAGTTAGTAATGAAAAGATATGTCATGGCCCTGGATCTTGTAGACGATCCACAATTGATCAAGGAATATGAGGATTACCACCGTGAAGTGTGGCCCGAAATAAAACGCTCGATACTGGATGCAGGAATTCTGCAGATGGAGATCTATCGTTTTGAAAATAGATTGTTTATGAACATGGAGGTTGGCGAAGATTTTTCATTTGAGAAAAAATCTGCTATGGATGCTGCCAATGAAAAGGTGCAGGAATGGGAACAGCTGATGTGGAAATATCAATCGGCTATTCCGGGGGCACAGCCGGGAGAGAAATGGGTAATGATGACAAAAATATTTGAATTAGTATAATGATGGCTATACAACGCTATTTACAGATCCATCCAATGGATAATGTCCTTGTTGCATTACAGGACTTGGCTGCGGGAACAACGATTCTTTTTGAAGGTAAGGAATTTACATTAAAGCAAGCTGTTGCTGCCAAACATAAATTCACCATTCAACCCATGGAACAAGATACGGAGATACTGATGTACGGTGTTCTGGTTGGGAAATTGAACACACCCTTAACGGAAGGTGAACTCATTACCACTGAAAACTTGCGTCATGCTTCGGAAGATTTTAGAATGGGGAACCGTAAGACAGCTTGGACAAAACCAGATGTTTCTGCATTTAAAGATAAGACGTTCAATGGATTTCACCGTTCAAATGGGACTGTTGGAACGGCCAATTACTGGTTGGTTATTCCATTGGTTTTTTGCGAAAATAGAAATGTATTGACCTTGAAGGCTGCCTTTGAGGAGAAACTCGGCTATAAAGTAAAAGCAAATAATTATGTTTCTGAAGTAGAAGATTTGATTGAGCGCTATAAGTCTGGTGCGGACGTTACTGACATTCTTAACCACGAGCTACTGGCTAATTCGAGTGCGGGCGAGCACGACCGTCTGTTCAAAAATGTTGATGGAATCAAATTTTTAAATCATGAGATGGGATGCGGTGGAACGCGTATGGATTCGGATGCGTTATGTGGTCTTTTGGCTGGTTATATCACACATCCAAATGTGGCAGGGGCAACTGTGTTGAGTTTAGGATGTCAGCATGCGCAGGCTTCTATTCTGAAGGCGGAAATTGAAAAACGAAGTCCCGGTTTCGATCGGCCTTTATATGTTTTCGAGCAGCAGAAAGAGGGAACTGAAAGGGAGCTTATGCAAAAGGCCATCAAAGCAACTTTTGCAGGGATGATGCAAGCCAATCAAAATGAACGCAGACCTGCTCCGCTGGACAAATTGTGTATCGGTTTGGAATGTGGCGGCTCAGATGGGTTCTCGGGCATCTCTGCCAATCCAGCGCTTGGTTTTGTGTCGGATATTTTGGTGAGCTTGGGTGGCTCTGTGATTTTGGCGGAGTTTCCAGAGTTATGTGGTGTAGAACAAGAGTTGAGTGATCGTTGTATTGACGAGCCAACAGCAGATCGTTTTATGTCGCTGATGCGTACATACAACGCAAAAGCCGAAGCTGATGGTTCGGGTTTCTATATGAATCCTTCGCCAGGCAATATTCGTGACGGTTTGATTACAGACGCGATCAAATCTGCAGGTGCTGCCAAAAAAGGAGGAACATCGCCTGTTATGGCGGTGGTTGATTATCCTGAACTGGCTAACCGCCCGGGATTAAACCTATTATGTACTCCTGGTAACGATGTAGAAAGTACCACTGCAGAGGTGGCAGCTGGTGCCAATATCGTCCTTTTTACAACAGGGTTGGGTACGCCTACAGGAAACCCAATCGCTCCAGTAGTCAAGCTTTCGACAAATACAAAGACTTTTGAGAAAATGCCGGATATATTGGATCTAAATTGTGGAACTATTATCGAGGGAACAGAAACTATTGAGGAAGCTGCACACCGCATTTTGGATTATGTGATTGAAGTTGCTTCTGGTAGAATACAACCAAAGGCCGTGCTGTTGGGCCAAGATGATTTCATCCCTTGGCGTCGAGGTGTTTCTTTGTAGTTGGATATCATGAGTTTATTGGAAATCAAATGACAACTAATCATTTACATATGAAACTTAAGCATGTAATCTTTTGTTTGGCCTTGCTAATCGGATCTTTATCTGCGAGCTATAGCCAACAACATGATCAACCGAGTTCCGAAAATTTGAAAAATAGGGAATGGTTCGCACAATCCCGGTTTGGAGTATTTATCCATTGGGGGGTATATAGTGTGCTGGGAGATGGTGAGTGGGTCATGAATAATCAGAATATCAGTTTGGATGAATATGCGCTCTTACCTAAATTTTTTAATCCGATTTCTTTTGATGCAAAGGAATGGGCAAAGTTGTTTAAACAGGCCGGAGCAAAGTATATCACCTTTACCACGAGACACCATGATGGCTTTTCGATGTGGAATAGCCAGGTTTCCGACTACAATGTGGTTAAGAAATCTCCTTTCAAACGGGATATCGTAAAAGAATTGGTGGAAGCCTGTCGCGCGGAAGGGATAAAAGTGATGTTCTATTATTCGCTTTTAGATTGGCACCGGGATGATTATTTGCCTGTGGGTAAGACGGGGGGCGGTATTGCAGGTCGGGAATCAACAAAAGGTGACTGGAATCATTATATACAGTTTATGAAAAGCCAATTGACCGAACTTTTGAGCAACTATGGCACGATCGATGGAATCTGGTTTGATGGTCATTGGGACAAGCCCAATGAAGATTGGCATTTCAAAGAGATCTATGAACTGATTCATACGTTACAGCCACAATGTTTGGTCGGGAACAATCATCATCTAGCTCCATTTGAAGGAGAAGATTTTCAGATGTTCGAACGCGATTTACCTGGAGAGAATACCACTGGGTTTGGCACGAATGCACGTGATGTTGGGAAGTTACCGAAGGAAGTCTGTGGAACAATTGCTGGATCGTGGGGATTTGAGCTGAAAGATCGGACACGTAAATCATTTCAGGAAGTACTGAAATACCTGGTCAAGGCAGCTGGTCATGGCTCCAATTTATTGCTCAATGTAGGTCCCATGCCCAATGGTGAGATTCAGGACTATCAGCAGGAGCGTTTGAAAGAGCTTGGAAAATGGCTATCGGTATATGGTGAAACAATCTATGGAACAGAAGGGGGAGCGGTGCCGCCAACAGAGGATTATGCGTTGACAAAAAAAGGAAATCAGGTGTATCTACATGTGTTTAAAACGGATAAAAAGGAATTGTTGATCAATAACCTGCCTTATCAGGTGAAAAAAGTAAGCACATTTATCGGAAAGAAAGAGATTAAGTTTAATTATAAGAACAATAGTCTACGCGTGGATTTGCCAACATCGACAGATGAAGCAGATTTGGTATTGACATTAACAATTAAGTAAAAATGGGAAAGTTAGAACAAAAAGTAGCTGTTATTACAGGGGGAGGGAGTGGGATAGGCCGTGCCATCAGTTTGCAATTTGCTGCAGAAGGAGCAAAAGTTCATATTTTGGATTTAAATGAAGAGGGGGGCGAGGCTGTGGTTACCGAGATCGTGTCTTTAGGAGGACAGGCTGTCCTTCACCGATGCAATGTAACTGATCAGCAAGAAATTAGTTCTATAGCACAAAATATCGGAAAAATTGATATTTTAGTAAATAATGCTGGCATTGCTCATGTGGGTAATTTGGAAAATTGTCAATCAGAAGATTTTGACCGTGTTTTTAATGTGAATGTCAAAGGTGCTTATCATGCCTTGTCTGCTGTTGTACCTATAATGAAAGCGCAAGGTTCAGGAGCAATCCTTAATCTCGCTTCAATTGCTGCATGGGTGGGTATCACGGACCGTTTTGCTTATTCGATGAGTAAGGGCGCTATCCATGCGATGTCGATGTCTGTTGCGCGGGATTATATGGCCTATGGGATCCGTTGCAATAGCATTTCGCCTGCACGCGTGCATACCCCGTTTGTGGATGGATTTATCGCAAAAAATTATCCGGGCAAAGAGGACGAGATGTTTGAAAAGTTATCGGCAAGCCAGCCAATAGGCCGTATGGCACAACCGGAGGAAATTGCAAAATTAGCGCTCTTTCTGTGCAGCGATGATGCAGCCTTTATTACCGGAAATGACTACCCGATTGATGGTGGTTTTATTAAATTGAATAATTAATAAGCTAAAAATAAATATCTATTATCTCAATACTATAAACATGAAATTAATACGTTTTGGAGCTCAAGGCAAAGAGAAGATCGGTGTTCAGATCGATGGCGTAAATTACGATGTAAGCGCATTTGGCGGTGACTATGATGAACAGTTCTTTGCAGAGAATGGTATAGCCCGTTTAGAAGAATTTGTAAAAGCAAATGATGGTAAGTTAATTGAAGTTCCCCAAAGCGAACGTATAGGAGCACCATTTGCCCGCCCATCCAAAATTGTTTGTATTGGATTAAATTATTTAGATCATGCCAAGGAAACAAATGCTCCTATTCCGGCCGAACCAATCATCTTCTTGAAATCGACCACATCGTTGATTGGTCCATATGACGAGGTAATGATTCCCAAAGACTCGTTAAAGACCGATTGGGAAGTGGAATTTTGTATTGTGATCGGTAAGAAAGCATCGTATGTAGAAGAAGGTGAAGCGTTGGACTATGTCGCTGGTTATGTATTACACAACGATGTTTCTGAGCGTGAATATCAGCTGGAACGCGGTGGTACATGGGATAAAGGAAAAGGATGTGATACTTTTGCACCTATGGGACCTTTTATGGCGACAAAAGAGGAGATCAAAGATATCAACAACGTACGTCTGTGGTTAAAGGTAAACGGAAAAACCTATCAAGATGGAAATACGAAAGATCTGATCTTTTCAGTAGCACATGTTGTATCGTATGTATCTCAATTTATGACCCTGTTGCCTGGCGACGTTATATCAACAGGCACACCTGCAGGAGTAGGTCTAGGGTTTAATCCGCCTATTTATTTGAAGCCTGGCGATGTGATCGAATTAGGAGCTGATGGTCTTGGTGAATCCCGTCAGACAGTTGTCGCCTATTCAAAAAACTAATTGCTCACAAGTTTTCTTTTCATTATGCGTATAGATACCCATCAGCATTTCTGGAAATTCGATCCGATTAGATATAGTTGGATCACAGAAGAAATGCAAGTTATAAAACGTGATTTTACCCCTTTAGATATTCAGTTCCTGCTGGAGCGGAATGGATTTGGCGGAAGCATTGCTGTTCAGGCGCAAGAATCTGACGAGGAAACTGCTTATTTGGTTCAATTGGCCCGCGATTACTCTTTTATAAAAGGGGTTGTGGGCTGGATCGATCTTCAGGCCCAAGATATCCGCCAACAATTGGAAGCGTATCAGTCGACTGCAGTCATCAAAGGATTTCGTCATATTGTTGAAGGGGAAGCGGATCCCGATTTTCTTATCCGTCCGGCAGTCTTAAATGGGCTGAAAGCTTTGGCGGACTATGGTTACACGTATGATCTGCTTATTCGCCCACGTCATTACGCTTCAACGCTGGCTTGTGTACGACAAAATCCCGAACTCCAGTTTGTGTTGGATCATATTGCAAAGCCGCCCATCAAATCAAAGGAATTTGATGAGTGGGCCGTATTTATTGATGCGCTTGCCGCTTTTCCGAATGTCGTATGCAAAGTTTCGGGGCTAGCTACAGAGGCCGATTGGGAGGGGTGGAAGCTGGATGATTTCAAACAATACGTGGAACACATATTTTTATGTTTTGGAAAGAAACGTATCATGTATGGATCAGATTGGCCCGTATGCCTTCTAGCAGCATCTTATGAGGAGAGTATTGCCATCGTCGAAAATAAATTGGGGCAATTTACAGCTGCAGAAAAGAATGCCTTTTGGGCGGAGAACGCTATACGTGTGTATAATCTTTAACAAATAAAAGCGTCAGCATGTTATCAGTACGAAAAATAGCATGCTGAAGTTTTTGTTGGTCATGAAGCCAGATAATGAGCCGAATGACGTCACTATAAATTAATCGATAACCAGTGAAACAAGTTCATTGTTGCGAATGTTAACCACAATCAATGAATCAAACCATTCAATAAAAGTATTATGGATCTTCATTTAAAAGATAAAGTTATTATTGTTACCGGCGGAGCAAAAGGCATCGGACGCGCAGTAGTCCACGCTTTGGCTAAAGAACAGGCTATTCCGGTCATTGTTGGCCGTAAGCAGGTCGATAATGAAAAAGTAAAGGCAGAAATCCAACAGTTTGGTATTGAGGCACTCTGTATTGAAGCAGAGTTGTCCAGGCCCGAAGATTGTGAAAAGGCGGTCCAAAAGACATTGGAAGTGTACGGTCGCATTGATGGTTTGGTGAACAATGCTGGACAGAATGACGGTGTTGGACTAGCATCTGGAAATTACGAAAAATTTGTTGCTTCGTTGCACAAGAACTTAATTCACTATTACCTCATGGCACATCATGCTTTGGATGCATTGAAAGCATCGAAGGGCAGTATCGTTAATATTTCTTCCAAAACTGGCGAAACAGGTCAAGGCAACACCTCAGCCTATGCGGCATCCAATGGCGGACGTAATGCACTTACACGGGAATGGGCTGTAGAACTGTTGCCTTACTCGATCCGTGTAAATGCTATTATCGTAGCTGAATGCGCAACACCCCAATACGATACCTGGATTCAGACCTTAGCGAATCCAGAAGAGACATTGAAAAAGATAACCGATCGCATTCCATTAGGGCATCGGATGACAACAGCTGCGGAAATTGCCGATACAACAGTCTTTTTGCTTTCCGATAAGTCGAGCCATACAACGGGACAGTTGATTCATGTCGATGGTGGGTATGTGCATCTAGACCGATCAATTATCGCTGAATCGTAAGAAACCGTTGTGTATTCTTAAAACAAAAAAAGCTTGTTCAGATGAACAAGCTTTTTTTGTGGTGCCACCTGGGTTCGAACCAGGGACACAAGGATTTTCAGTCCTTTGCTCTACCAGCTGAGCTATGGCACCAGTTGACCTTTTATTTAAATCTGTGATCATCAGATTGAAGCGTGGTGCCACCTGGGTTCGAACCAGGGACACAAGGATTTTCAGTCCTTTGCTCTACCAGCTGAGCTATGGCACCGCTTTTTGCTATGGGTTTGTTCCCCTATTGCGATGCAAATATAGTCTGATAATTTGAATTCTAAAACTTTTATGCAGATTATTTTCGCACTTTTTTCGAACATGTTGATTTTGATCGAGATAAAATTACAAGAAACTAACATAGAGAAAAAGGAATAAGCTGTATCTTTGCATTTCAATAAATAGAGATGAGTAAAAGAGGAAGAGTTTTAGTTGCAATGAGTGGAGGGGTAGATAGCTCCGTTGCTTCTGTTATGCTCCACGAACAGGGATATGAGGTTATCGGTATCACGATGAAGACGTGGGATTATGCATCCGCAGGTGGTTCATCGAAAGAGACCGGATGTTGTAGCCTTGATAGCATCAATGACGCCCGCACATTAGCCGTAAACTATGGTTTCCCGCACTATATATTAGATATACGCGACGAGTTTGGAGACTTTGTAATTGATAATTTTGTTGAAGAATATATTGCTGGTCGGACGCCGAACCCATGTGTATTGTGTAATACACATATCAAGTGGGAGGCTTTAATGAAACGTGCTGACAAATTGGACTGTGAATTTATCGCTACCGGCCACTATGCCAATATTCGCATGCACGACAATGGCCGCTATGTGATATCAAAAGGTAAGGATGAAAATAAAGATCAATCTTACGTTCTATGGGGCGTTTCACAAGAGAATCTTGCGCGCACCCAGTTTCCATTAGGATCTTTCACGAAAAAGGAAATTCGTCAGATGGCCTTGGATATGGGACAAAAGGAACTGGCCAATAAGTCGGAGAGTTATGAAATCTGTTTCGTACCTGACAACGACTACCGTGCTTTTCTGAGACACAAAGTACCTACTTTGGATCAACAGATTGGTCCGGGTAATTTTATCCTTTCCGATGGTACCGTCGTCGGTCAACATATTGGCTACCCTTATTTCACTATTGGTCAACGCAAGGGATTAGGTATCGCGTTGGGTAAACCGATGTTTGTGATCGAAATCCTTCCAGAGAGTAATACGGTGGTATTGGGTGAAGAACATGAACTTGAAAAGTCACATGCCTATGTTCGCAATGTGAATTTTGTGAAATATGCCGGACTGGATCAACCGATGGAAGCCATCTCAAAAGTGCGTTATAAAGATTCCGGTGCATTGTCTACCATTTCGCAAGAAGGAGATAAAGTCCGCATCGACTTTGTGCATAATGTAAAAGGTATTGCTCCAGGGCAATCGGCCGTTTTCTATGAAGGCAATGATCTACTCGGTGGTGGTTTCTTAATGAAATAAGAAGAAGCTGGATTGAGATCTAGCATAAGAATTTTAATCCCTATACTGTAACGGCAGTATAGGGATTTTTTTATCCATTCTATATGCTATCCATTAAATTTACTATCGCGTTGGTGAGTTTGATCGGCTTATTTAATAGCATTTTTTGGTTTTATACCTGAAGCTTAAGAGTTCAAATAACTATCAACCTTTTTTTTGTTTTTACTAAAATAATTAGTAATTTTAACCTATGAATTCGTCGGAATATTTCAAGGGTAGAGGGGCACAGATCAATCCTAATAACAAATTTTTTTCTAACCAATACGTACAGGAGCATGTTGAAGGGCTGGATGAGGAGTTTTTGGGGGCCGAAAAAACACAATTTATTCCGACACATCCAAAATCCATTATTTCTAAGTCAAATAGTCCGGATCTCCGTTTTGAAAGATCCATTAACCCCTATCAGGGCTGTGAACATGGGTGTATTTATTGTTATGCGCGCAATTCGCATGAGTATTGGGGTTTTAGTGCAGGAATGGATTTTGAGCGTAAGATCCTGGTAAAACATAATGCCGCTCAGCTTCTCGAACAGGAGTTTAGAAAATCGAGCTATCAGCCCGATTTGATTATGCTTTCCGGCAATACAGACTGTTATCAACCTATTGAACGGAAGCTGGGTATCACACGTTCACTTTTAGAATTGATGGTCAAATACCAGCATCCGGTCTCTATTATCAGCAAAAATGTACTGATGCGGCGGGATTTTGATCTTTTGCGTGAGCTTGCAGCGCACAATTTGGTTTCTGTTGCCGTAACCATCAATTCGTTGCGCGAGGAGGTACGCCAGAAAATGGAACCCCGTACTGCAACGGCATCGGCACGATTGAAACTGATCGAGGGATTAACAGCGATAGGTGTACCCGTCATGCTGATGATGGCGCCCATTGTTCCGGGGATCAATAGTGATGAGATTTCAGATCTGATTCGCTCAGGGGCAGATGCGGGAGCAATTACAGCCTCTTATACCATTGTGCGGCTCAATGGACAGATCGGTGGTATCTTTAAAGATTGGCTCTATCAGAATTATCCTGACCGTGCTGAAAAGGTATTACATTGGATTGAAGCCTGCCATGGCGGAAAGATTAACGATACCGATTTCGGACGGAGGATAAAAGGGGATGGCCATATGGCCGAGAGTTTACAGCATTTATTCAAGCTTTCCGTCAAGAAATATATGAATAATGGGACGCTTCCATCCTTGAGAAGGGATCTTTTCCGCTTACCCGATGCTGGGACACAGCTGGGCTTGTTTTAGTTAGTTGGAGCGACAATTATGAATTTGCTATTCTCGAGGAGGAATACCCGCTTTAAATTTTAGCAAAACAGCCTGATTCATCCAATGAATCAGGCTGTTTTTATTGATAAGATCGAGGTTCTGTGCACTAAGATTTCTTTCTTTTGATCAAAACAAAACTTACATAGAGTAATATAAGCCAAGCAGGAATCAATTCTACCGGTAGCTTCATGCCTGTTAGCCACATAATGCCGAGCATGGCAATTAAGAAGACCAAACAGATGTAATTACTCAATGGATATAGAAAAGATGGGAATTTGGTTTGTAAATGCGCATCGAGTTTATTCTTTCTAAAGTACAGATGTGTTATAGAAATCATGACCCAGTTAATAATCAGTGAAGAAACCACCAGTGACATTAAAATCTCCAGTGCATTTTTTGGTGCGACATAGTTGATAAATACACAGATCGCAGCGAACAATGCCGAGACCAAAATTGCATTGATAGGTGCATGGTTTTTGTTGAGTTTCGAAAGAAAACGAGGAGCATTCCCCTGTTCTGCCAATCCATATAACATTCTACTGTTGCTGTATACACTGCTGTTATAGACAGACAACGCCGCTGTGAGGACAATAAGATTTAGTGCATTTGCAATAATTTTTGTGAAATAGAAGGTCTTTCCAAAGAGGGTAAATTCAAATCCATTGAGTTTGTCAAACACCAATACAAAGGGACTTGTATCGGCGGTGATATTTGTCCATGGCGTTAAAGAGAAAAGAATGATCAAAGCACCTACGTAAAAAATTAAGATCCGATAGATCACCTGGTTGGTCGCTTTGGGGATGTTCTTTTCAGGATGTTCGGCTTCAGCAGCGGTAATACCGACCAATTCCAGTCCGCCAAAAGAAAACATAATCAATGCCATGGCCGAAAGTAGACCTTCAAAATTTCCATCCGATGTTTCGTTAAACCAGCCTTTGGGGAAGAAGCCACCATGTGAAGTCAGGTTGCTGAGGCTTGCCTGGTCTCCTCCCGTACCGCTGAGAAGCAGGTAAACGCCAAAAACAATCATTGCAATAATGGCGACTACTTTAATAATGGAAAACCAAAATTCGGTCTCCCCATATATTTTTACGGAAGCCAGATTCAGGGCGTTGATCGCAAAGAAGAAAAATAAGCTCGACGCCCATAGCGGTATTTCAGGCCACCAGAACTGCACATAAACGCCTATTGCTGTGAGTTCGGCCATGCTCACCAAAATATACAGGACCCAATAGTTCCAGCCCGAAGCATAACCAGCAAAAGAACCCCAATATTTATTGGCGAAGTAGCTAAAACTTCCTGAAACAGGCTCTTCAACGACCATCTCGCCCAATTGGCGCATAATAAAAAAAGCAATAATTCCAGCGAAAGCATAGCCGAGTATAACTGCCGGACCAGCAAGTGTGGCTGCTTTTCCAATACCTAAAAATAAGCCTGTTCCGATTGCACCACCGAGGGCAATCAATTGGATGTGTCTATTTTGAAGACCTCTCTTTAACTCTTCCTTATTGTTCTGTTTCTCCATATGAATGGTAATACGGTTACTAGTCTGTTTTGACCGATCCCTGGCAGGGGAAACCTGTGAAGACTTTACACCGTACCAGAATCGAATTTGGTCAAAATTGCTGCCGCTGTGTGATGTGCCGACGAATAACGTGGCTCCCAGTGCATCTTTTGACCTAAGCGCATAAAGTTAATAAAACACTTAGGTATTTGTACACATTATTGCTAAGAAACAGCAAGCGCCGTAATTTTCCTTAAAAAAAACGGCGCTTTACCTTATAGTAGCTAGTGTGATTTTTGGCTACACTAACTAATAACGAAATCTTATTTGCAAATGCTACTTAATAGTGTAAATTAATTTGCTTTTGGAGCTTTTTCTGCACTGCAGTCACATCCGCAACCTTTTGAACAGCTCGACTTGCCCTTTAGTGATTTTAGGACATTATTAACGACATACCCTATAGCCGCCAAAACGAGAATTCCCACGATGATATATTGTACGGTTACATTATCCATAGCTTTTTTATTTTAAAAGTTGATAAACGATTAATGCACTGAGGTAGGCTACGCCCGTCATAAAACCAAGTTGTATTAAAGTCCATTTCCATGAGCCTGTTTCCCTTTTTACCGCCGCGATCGTACTCATACATTGCATAGCAAATGCGTAAAACAGTAGTAAGGATACACCTGATGCCAAATTGTAAGCGGGTAAACCGGTATTGCGGTTAATTTCACTTTTCATTTTGCCCAATACTGTTGTTTTAGAGGCTTCATCTTCGATATCTACTTCATCTCCGAGACTATATACCGTAGCCATTGTGCCAACAAATACTTCACGTGCAGCAAAAGAAGAAATTAGGCCGATGCCCATCTTCCAATCGTACCCCAATGGTTCAACTACAGGTTCAATAGCCATGCCAAGATAGCCCAGGAAAGAGTGCTCCAGGCGATAAGATGAAACCTCATGTTCTAAATCTGCTTCGGACAAATTCGGGTTATTCTTTGTTACGTATTCTTCTGCCCGGCTAAATTTATCATTCGGTCCAAAGCTGCCTAATGCCCATAGTATAATGGAAATTGCCAGAATGATTTTACCAGCACCAAAGACAAAACTGGAAGCTTTTTCCCATACATTTAAAGCAACATTTTTCCAATCCGGAGTCTTATAAGTGGGAAGTTCAAAGATGAGAAATGATTTGTGCTTCGATTTAATGACTTTGGTCAGGATAATAGCAGATAGCAGGGCTGCAAATATCCCTAGGAGATACATGACAAACAATACAATTCCTTGAATTTGAAATCCACCTACTCGTGTATCTGGTATCACTAGTCCGATCAGCACAATATAGATAGGTAGTCGTGCCGAGCAGGTCATAAATGGTGTCACTAGAATAGTCACTAATCGCTCTTTGCTATTTTCGATGTTACGCGCAGACATGACCGCAGGAACAGCACAGGCCACACCGGAAATCAACGGAATGACTGATTTTCCACTCAATCCGAAGGGACGAAGCCAGCGGTCCATCAGAAAAACGACACGGCTCATATAGCCTGTTTCTTCCATAATCGAAATAAAGATATACAAGATGACGATCTGCGGAATGAAGATGACGATCCCGCCGATTCCCTTAATGATACCGTTGCTCAACAAGTCGGTCAATGGTCCCGCAGGAAGTGCCGACTGCGTATAGGCCGCAAAATCCCCAAAAAGGCCGTCTATAAAATCCATCGCAGGTCCAGACCACGTGTAAATTGCCTGGAAAATGAGAAATAAGATTCCAAAAAAGATCACATAACCAAAAATCGGGTGAAGCAGGATGCTATCGATCGCATTTGTTTTATTCTTATTTGAAGCCTCATCTTTCACATAGATTTCTCCAAGACTATGGTCTAACGATTTGCTGCGTAATATGGCTTCCTCTTTCTGTAGTTTATCCGCCCGTAATTGGTATTTCTCCCGGATTTGCTGAATAGCCTGATTCTTTTCCTTCGACAAAAACGATACTTCGCCCTTAGCTAAATATTGCCAAGTATGGTATTCTGTCTCTAACGGGAAGAGACGTTTCGTTTCTTCCAATGCAGCATCCGCTTCCTTTGGTAGGCGAAACGTACTGATATACATTGGTGGAACGGCATCAAAGTTTTTGATTAACTGTTCTACCCCTTGCCCTGTACGCGCATTGGTTTGGTATACCTTGGTATTTAACAAATGCTCAAGTTTTTGAACATCTATGGTAATACCTTTTTCCCTGGCTTCGTCGATCATATTGATGACAAAGATAGCCGGTAGGCCGAGCTCGCGTGCTTGCTGATAAAGAATGATCGACCGTTTTAGATTGGTGGGTTCGGCAACGACAACCACAAGGTTTGGTCTGAAACTACTGTCTTTATTGACTAAAGTGTTGAAAACAACCTCTTCGTCCATCGAACTTGGAAACAACGTATAGGTTCCGGGTAAATCAATAATACGATACGTTTTATTGTTGGCTTTTACTTGCCCCTCACGTTTCTCGACCGTAATTCCAGGATAATTTCCTACTTTCTGATTTAATTTTGTAATCCGGTTAAATAGAGATGTTTTACCCACATTTGGATTCCCCAAAAGTGCAATAATCGGGTTATTCATTATTTCTGATCAATAAGGATGACTTTAGCTTCTGATTTGCGGATAGCAATTAGGGCATTATTCGCACGGATGTTTAGGCATATCGGCCCATCCAGCGGGGCAATATGTTTTACCTCGACTTCAGTACCGGGTATAAAGCCCAATTCGAAAAATTTAGCTGGAATATCGTGTGATTCAAAATCAATAATTACCGCTTTTTCCCCTTTTTTTAGCTTATCTAAGCTAGTTCTATTACGCATTTGCCTTTTTTTTTGAATTCCTCAAATATACAGAATTTCCACCATTTAGAATGATTCTAATGTCATAGTTATGTATTTACTAAAAAACAGCTATCTTTATGCTATAAAACGATTAATTATCAACCAGAATGAAGATTGAGGACGAAATCAAAGTAAATAAGTTCAGCAATGAATGGCACCGTTGTACAGTAAATATTCTCTACACCTACCACTGTATTAGCACTGCGCTCGAACAGCGAGCTGCTAAAGAAGGAATCACTTTGAAACAATTTAATGTCCTGCGTATATTAAGAGGACAATATCCTAAGCCTGCAACCAATAGTCTCATTAAATCAAGAATGCTGAGTTTTACACCAGACATCTCGCGCATGATAGACCGCATGGTTTCGAAAGAACTGGTTTCGCGCTGTCAATCGGGAGCGGATAAAAGGGCCGTGGATCTGTTTATAACCGAAAAGGGCCAGGAAATTCTAAAAAGGCTTGATGAGGATATGCTGATGATGGATGTTTTGCCCAGCCGAATTAGCGAAGAAGAAGCTATGGCATTAAATACGCTGCTAGATAAACTTCGTGGCTAAAATGTTAGTGCGCATGATCATGATGCTCATGATCATGCGTTTGATGATGCTGATCATGCCCATGGTCATGTTCTCCAACAAATAAGAAGCTTCCCAGTGCAATGGCAACTCCTGCTATCACAGCAATCATTTTCTTTTTATTGAATTTGTGATGGTCAATAGAACCCGATTCAAAAAGTATAGTCGTGGATATGTGTAAGAAAATACCAATAACCACTGCCATGATTTTATCGAAATATTGTTGGATATTACCCACTTCTCCTGCACTGATAGCTTTACTCAGTAAAAACCCAAAAGGGGTCATTGCCGCAAATAAAGCGAGTGTAATCAGGATGGTATTTTTCTTTAAATGCGTACTGAGTAAAATACTTCCCAATGCAAATGCTGCTGGAATATGGTGGATGGATATCCCCAGTGCAAGCTCTGTCTGGTGCGTCGCAGCCAAGGGCATTCCTTCGAGGAATGCATGAAGGCATAGACTGAACATAATACCGATTGGAAAACGATGATTATGATGATCGTGTTCAGTGTCCGCATGGATATGGCCATGTTCGATCCCCTGGGAAAACTGTTCAAGAAAAAGCTGAAAAAGAAATCCAGCTAAGACATAGATACCCAATACTTCGGGTGAGGTATTGGTCGACTGGTAAACATGGGGCATGAGGTGAAGTACAGTAATGGAGAATAAATAGGCTCCACTGAAAGAAAGAATGAGTTTAAGAAAATTAGTCCCTTTCTTTTGTACAAAAAATACGGCAATTCCACTTGCAAATGCAGGTACGAATAAAATTAAAATCAATAAAATTGAATTCATTATACTTGTTCAGTTTTAAAAAAGCTTGGTACAAATCGTTTGAATAAATAACCTGTTGCCAAGCCAACCAAGATGCCTAAAACGGCACCACAGAGGATATCAAAAGGGTAATGAACACCGACATAAATTTGAGCGACTGAAATCAACGTTGCCCAGGCAATACAAAGCCAGAGCACATGTTTCCATCTTCTCCGAAAAAGCACAATCCAGAAGCAAGCTAAAGAAAAATGATTGGCAGCATGCGAAGAAGTAAAGCTAAAGCCAGAGCCACAGCGCACCCGGATGTTAATATTTTCCTTAAACTCCACATCGTTACAAGGTCGAATACGTTTGACAGTTTTTTTGATCAATTGTGAAGACAGACCATCGGAAATTCCAAAGGTGGCCAGCGTCATGGCAACAATCAGTATACCTGTTTTACCGTAGGTCTTAATGAAAAATATGATCAGAAACAAATACAGAGGTGCCCATGTATATGGATTGCGCAATATAGGCAATAACCAATCAAACACAGGGTTGCTCAGGCCTTGATTGATGGCTAGAAAAATCTCTTGATCGATATGTATTAACTGTTGAATCATAAATGTTGCTGATGACAATGAAATTCCCAAACTTTAAAAACTCGTTTTTCAAAAGTAAAAATAATTTCATTGCGAAGAACTGTTTCTTTTAAAAACAACTTTGTTGCAACAAATATACGTTAAATATTTATTATTTATAATTTTAATTCGAGATTTTATTGCCATTGTGCTAAATTTACGCGTTAATCAATTCAAAAGAAATGACTTTAATTAAATCAATATCAGGGATACGAGGTACGATAGGCGGGCGTGCTGGAGAGGCGCTTACCCCCATAGATATCGTTAAATTTACAGCAGCTTATGGCAAAATCATTGTCAAGCAGAGCGGTATCAAAAAAATTGTAATTGGTAGAGATGCGCGTGTTTCTGGTGAGATGGTCAGTAATCTGGTGATCGGTACCTTGCAGAGCATCGGTGTCGATGTGGTCGATCTGGGCCTATCCACGACTCCAACAGTAGAGATTGCTGTACCGATGGAAAAGGCAGCTGGCGGTATTATTTTGACTGCTTCACATAATCCGGGTCAATGGAATGCGCTGAAACTGTTAAATGCAAAGGGTGAATTTATTTCAGATGCCGAAGGACAGGAAGTATTGGCTCTTGGCGAATCTTTGGACTTCGATTTTTCAGAAGTGGGCGAATTAGGACAGCTCCATAAAGACTATTCCTACATGCAGAAACATGTAGATGCTGTTTTGGCTTTGGAATATGTCGATAAAGAAGCCATTAAAGCCGCTAATTTTAAAGTCGCTTTAGATGCAGTCAATAGTACTGGCGGTACCTTTATCCCTGCGTTATTGGATGCGTTGGGGGTACAGACCATTTATAAGATCCATTGTGAACCCAATGGTCAATTTCCGCATAATCCTGAACCGTTGAAAGAGCATCTCACAGATTTGTCTGCTGCAGTGATCGAGAACAAGGCTGATTTGGGGATTGCTGTAGATCCGGACGTCGACCGCTTAGTCTTTATGATGGAAGACGGCGAATTATTCGGTGAAGAATATACGCTGGTTGCCGTAGCAGACTACCTGTTGCAGCATAAAAAAGGAAATACCGTTTCTAATTTATCTTCTACACGTGCACTGCGTGATGTCACTAAAGCACATGGTGGCGAATATTATGCAGCGGCCGTGGGTGAAGTCAATGTGGTTACAAAGATGAAAGAAGTCGATGCGGTGATCGGCGGAGAGGGAAATGGCGGCGTAATTTATCCGGCATCTCACTATGGCCGTGATGCGCTGGTCGGGGTAGCGATCTTCTTAACGCACTTGGCAAAACTTGGTAAAAAGGCATCGGAATACCGTGCTTCTTTACCGCAGTACTTTATGTCCAAAAATAAAATTACCCTGACGCCCGAATTGGATATTGACAATCTCTTGGCGAAAATGCAGGAGAAATATAAAAATGAGGACCATTCCACGATTGATGGACTGAAAATAGACTTCGAAAATGAATGGGTGCACTTGCGCAAATCGAATACTGAACCGATCATCCGCATTTATTCTGAGGGCCCGACGCCCGAAGCTGCTGAGCAGATCGCGCAGAAGATTATTAGTGAAATCGAAGAAATAATTAAATAGAAGAAATAATTAAATAAAAACAAAAAGCTGCGTCTGCAGCTTTTTGTTTTAGGACTAATTGGCGAATACAAAATAGGCCTAGATAGAAAGATGTTTTAGAATTTATGATTAGAAAGATCATTTTAAGTATATGTTGTTTTGTTCATGTAGTGTTATTTGCCTTGCCAACAAGCGCCCAGCAAACTGTAGAAGAAATCAATAGGGTGTTAGACCAATGGCACAAGTCCTCGGGTGAGCTAAAGTATGGCCCATTTTTGAATGTTATTGCTTCCGATGGAATCATTATGGGTACTGATCAGAATGAAAGATGGGATAAAGCACATGCTGAGAAGCTTGCCAATCAATATTTCAATCCCAAGAATGCATGGACATACACGTATGACACTAGGCATATCAGCTTCAATGCAGATAGTACCATTGCTTGGTTTGACGAATCTTTTAAGATAAATACCAAGTCCTTTCGAGGTGTAGGCGTATTGAGCAAGCTGGATAATGCGTGGAAGATCCGCCAATACAGTATGTCGGTTTTGGTGCCCTATTCGGATGTGAAAGCTGCGGTAGGCGGAAAGGCTGGCCAGAAAATCCACAGCAATCTCTTATTGGTGATGCTGCTCTTTTTCTTTATGGCCATGTTGTTTGTGCTCAGTCAACGCTTAAAGATCTCTTATCCAATTTTGTTAGTGATTGGAGGACTCGTGATTTCCTTGATTCCGGGTGTTCCCGTCATTAGTGTGGATCCTGATATTGTGTTTATGGTCTTTTTGCCGCCTTTACTTTTTGAAGCCGCCTGGTATACCAATTGGGGTAATTTTTTAAAGTGGCGAAGGTCTATTTTTATCATGGGCTTCGGTCTGGTTTTCTTCACATCCTTGGCCATTGCCTACTTTTCAGTGAGTATTATTCCCGGATTTACCTTGGCACTGGGCTTTTTGCTGGGCGGGATCATCTCGCCTCCCGATGCTGTTGCGGCGAGTTCAGTATTGAAAGGTATCAGTATTCCTAAACGGGGAATAGCGATATTGGAAGGAGAAAGCCTGGTCAATGATGCTGCCTCACTCACTGTATTTCGATTTGCATCGATCGCAATCCTTACGGGCCAGTTTGTAATGACCAATGCGGCGACGCAATTTCTTGTATTATCGGTGATGGGCGTTGTGGTTGGCCTGGTCATCGGCCACATCCTCTATTTCTTCTTAAAATATGTGGCGAAATCGTCCAGCATATCAACACCTATTACCCTCATCGCACCCTACTTAATGTATATTGTCGCAGAACATTTTGAATGGTCGGGCGTTTTGGCAGTGGTAAGTGGTGGATTGTTTCTTTCTTTTCGGGCAGGGGATTATCTCAACTATCATACCCGTATTCAAACCAAAGAAGTATGGGCAACAGTAGGCTTTCTCTTAAATGGATTCGTCTTTATTTTGATTGGGCTTGAGTTACCCGTAATTATTAATGGATTGGGCGAATATTCGATGGCGGAGGCCATTGATTATGCGCTGGCAATCGCCGTGATCGTCATTATTTTGCGATTGATTGCAGTGTATCTCTCGGCTTTTGTTCCTAGAATATTATTTAAGCGGATTCGGATAAAGGAAAAAAGCCCGGGATGGAAACTGCCCTTGGTTATTGGCTGGGCAGGAATGCGAGGAGTGGTTTCGTTGGCATCAGCTTTGGCGATTCCATTGACTTTATATGATGGGACAGCTTTCCCGCACCGTAATCTGATTTTGTTCATTACGTTTGTCGTTATTTTGGTGACGCTTGTCTTTCAGGGGCTAACATTACCCTTTTTAATTAAGCTGATAAAGATGGAAGATGTCGAGGAGCAAGTTTCCATGGAAGAGCAGATTGATGAGATTCGCTTACGCCTTGGTAAAGAATCCATTGCCTATTTGGATAAGCACTATGCACAGGAAATGTTGGAGTATGAAACCATCGCCCGCGTTAAAGAGCAGATCATCCGAAGTGTAAATGCATCCGAACGTGCAAAAGAAGAGGATACACGTGCGCAGCTTTCGGCAGTGAGAGGACTGTATAATAAAATTATGCTGGAACTTCTGGCCTTACGTCGTGATGGATTGTATAAGATCAAAGAAAGTAAGGCGTACGATAGCGATGTCATCAGAGAAATGGAATATTCGCTAGATCTGGAAGAATCGCGTTTGTCGCGTAAGTAATAGCTATTCATACCATGTCACGGGATTATGCCCGAAAGGGCAAGACATCATGTTGCGAGCAATAGCGAAGTTAACTTACATTGTTAACTTCGCTATTTTTCCTTTATCACCGGCCAGATATATGGCGTTGCCTCTTTTGGCTTTTTGAACAGCATTGAAGCTTTCCTTTCCAATCGCTATCCAGTTTTTACCACCGTCAGTCGACAAGTCTGTGCCCGAAGTACCCGTGCTGATCAGTTGTTTTTTTGAGCAATAAACAACAGCGGATTTAAATCCATTGGGCGCTGTCTGTGGTGCAAACCAGGTTTTACCACCATCGTTGGTCAGAAAGCTGTTTCTGTCCTTGTTGGTGTCTTCTTTGTAATCTCCGCCAACGACAATTCCGGTCGTTGCGGAATAGAAAGCAATAGAAAAGGGGCCGGTGCTATTTTTTCCCTGCAGGATCGGGCAGCTGTAACGTGCCCATGTGTTGCCCTGGTCGTCGCTGCGATAGATATTGGAAACTGTACCCCCAGTGGCAATCCAGTATGTTCCTTTGTTGTTGCAGTAAATGGATGTCCCGCTAGCAGCAAAACCAGCTTCTCCATCAGTTATTGAAAAGGGCATGTTTGCCGTGATGTCTTTCCATGACGCTCCAAAATCGACACTTTTTAATAGCGGCATTTTGCCTTGAATGGCATCACCGAAAGCAATACCCACACCTTCTGATGTAAATGCCATGCCGTCATAAAATATTGCTGGTCGCTTGTCACTGAAAACCTCCTTCCAGCTTCGGCCGCCGTCGCTGGTACGTAAGATGATGGCCGGGGAACCCGCAGAAATAACGATGGCTTCATTTTCATCAAACGCTTCAATATCTCTAAAGTCTGTTTTTTCATAGCCAATTGGGTTGACCCACTGCCAGTTTTTTCCAGCATCTGTACTGAGCCCAACGGTGCCATTGCTACCGCTCACCCATACGGTCTCATCATCGACGACGCTTAGCCCTCTGTAGCTGCTGTTACGCTCCTGATTGACCAAGCTAAGTATTGCCTGTTGCGCTGTAAGCGGGTTTAGCCAGAAAATTTGAATAATAAAGACCAGAAATAAAGGTTTCATGTTTAACTATTTATTTAAACAAATCTACTTGTCTTTTCGATACTTTCCGTTGTTTTTTTAAGATTGTTTTACGGAGCTGCAGAAAGCCAACGGTCATTTTTCGGCGCGATTTGAAATATGGAATACTTAAAACGACCAATAAAGCAATGCAGGCTGATGTGCCCAGCGCGCCACCATACCCGGCAAAAAACTTGCTTGTGTTGAGCAGGATCGTTGTAAAGATAATACCGGCAAGGGCCAAACCGAAATAGGTTGATAACTGGTTTTTGGAAACCATGCCTATAAATGAGGCCCCAATAAAAACCGGAGGAATATATTGAGCCAGATACGGCGTCACAGTTTGTGGGAAAAAATGAAGAAAGCCGGCGACAAGCAATGTCAGCAATGCCGAGGAACGTACCGCACCTTGATTAAACTTGGTATTGACGTAGTAGGTCGCCGTGCTGGCGATCACACCTACGAGGTATAAAATGAATGTTTCCATATTACTTAAAAAGATATAACAGCAGGTAGGTCAATGAAACACCAAGAAAGGCCAATGTGCCTAATTTACCGCCGACCCCATTCAATAGACTTTTCGATACTATCAGAAAAATCGCTGTAAAAACGCTGGCGGCCAGAACAAACGAGAAGCCATGAGCTACCTGCGCATTGGACATGCCTACAAATGCACCGCAATAAATTGCCGCCGGAAGATGAGGGAGATACGTTGAATCTTTATGGATATTGGGTATGAAGGAGCCTAGTGTACCTGTGAGTGCTGCGCCCAAGACCGGACCTAACCCAAATGTATGATTGAAATAGTAAGAAATAATCGCTCCTACAGGCACCCAAACGGCAATTCGGATGGACTCATATTCATGTTTATGATGATGAATAGGCGAACGAAGGTAACTGTATAAAATAAGTAAGGAGAGTAGACCTATAAAAGCCAGTATAAGATAAGAACTTCTATTTTCTACAAAGATGGCCAATAAAAAAAGGGCCTGAATGACAAATAATAAGCAGATGCTTGCTGTCCTAAATTTGTGCCGGGCTCGCATTTAAAAAAATTTAGACAAAGGTAGGGATTATTTGTCTATTCTATGAGTAGATTTTCTTTTTATTAAGACAGGATCAAGAACAATTTGCTCGATCGTTTCATAAGGACTTTTTTGTTTGACCATTTTCAAAAATAACTTTGCGCATTCTTCCCCCATTTTGTTGGCCTGTTGGTCTATACTGGATAGTGTGGGGGTAATGAAGGAGGAAAAGGTCTGGTTTGCAAAACCGATAACACCCGTTGCTGGAATATCAATATGGGCAGCTTTTAAAGCTTGGATAATCCCTACAGCTGTAAAGTCATCGCCTCCAATGAAGGCATCCGGTTGGATGGCAGATTGTAGAATCTGTTCCGTGCCTTTGATGCCGGCTTCAATGGATAAGTCGCCGCGGATAATAAAATCTTTGCGCGGTGAAATGTTCGCATCCTTTAATGCGGCTTCGAAACCGAGGAACCGATCCTGGAAAATTGCGATCTCTTTGTCAGTTGTAATAAAGGCTATATTTTTGTATCCCTCTTCCAGTAGATGCTGTGTTGCAAGATAACCCGCTTTATAATCGTCGAGTTTTACGACGGGTGCAGGAATATTTTTGTGGGTACGGTCAAACACAACAAGGCATTTGCGCTGGTTGATCACTTCCTGAAAGTGCTGTGTTTCTTGGGTTTCCAGAGACAGAGACGCAATGATACCAGCTACCTGCGCTTCGAGTAAAGTTTTTACGCCATTGACCTCGTCCGCAAAAGATTCATTCGACTGATAGAGCAATAAACTATAATTGTGTTTCTTTAATTCTTTTTCAATGCTGTGTACGGCTTCCGCAAAAAAATGAATTTGCATCGTTGGTACAATCACTCCGATGGTATTGGACTTGCCCGAAGAAAGGGACGAGGCCAGCTTATTGACACTATAATTTAATTCCTTTGCCTTTTCCAGCACTATTTTTCGTGTAGACTCACTGATGGTAGGCACATTGTTCAATGCGCGGGATACAGTGGAGACTGTTACTCCTAGCTCACGGGCGATATCGTAAATGGTTGTTTTTTTATTCACGCTCCAAAGTAAATAATTTTATTAATATTTTGAAAATTCAGAAACATGTCCTACTTTTATGCAACCGGTTGCAAAATGGATGCCGCCGGCGTTTTTTATAACCAATTAGAATTAATTACCATGTATTTGTTAGGTATAGATGTAGGTACTTCTTCTGTGAAAGTTTCAATTGTTGAAGCCTCTTCGCAACGCAAGGTGTGCTCGGTGCAATATCCAGATGTAGAAGCTCCAATAATTACTGTCGAACCCAATTGGGCTGAACAGAATCCGCTCGACTGGTGGGATTACTTCAAACAGGCTTTATTGAAAGCTAATGCATTGGGACTTTACGATCCTAAAGCAATTTCAGCCATTGGAATTGCTTACCAGATGCACGGATTGGTTGTCGTTGATAAAGAGCAGCAGGTGCTACGCAATGCAATTATCTGGTGCGACAGCAGGGCTGTTGAATTGGGTAATATCGCTTTTGAAGAAATCGGGCGGTCTTTTAACTTAAGCCATCATTTGAATTCTCCAGGTAATTTTACGGCGTCAAAGTTGGCCTGGGTCAAAGCAAATGAGCCTGCGGTTTACGAAAAGATAGACAAGATTATGTTGCCGGGAGATTTTATAGCGATGAAGCTGTCGGGACAAGTGACCACCTCCATATCGGCGCTTTCGGAAGGTATATTCTGGGATTTTAAAGCTAATGTTCTGTCGCGGACAATCATGGACTATTATGGTTTTGATGATGATCTCATTCCCGAGATCTTACCTGTCTTTTCAACACATGGTCAGATTAAAGCTACTGTGGCCGAGGAACTCGGTCTGTCTGCTGCTGTGACCATCAATTATAAAGCCGGTGATCAACCTAATAACGCGCTTTCGCTCAATGTGCTACAGCCTGGAGAAGTTGCTGCGACCGCAGGTACTTCTGGTGTGATCTATGGGGTCAGCGACCAGCTGATCGCTGACCGCGAATCACGCGTAAATACATTTGCACATGTGAATTATCGCGAGGACGATATCCGAACAGGCGTATTGCTCTGTATCAATGGAACGGGCATTATGAATAGTTGGGGCAGAAAGATGCTAGGGCGTGATTTGTCGTATGAACAGATCAATGCCATGGCGGGAGCTTCCCCCATCGGCAGCAAAGGACTACAGGTTATTCCATTTGGCAATGGTGCCGAACGCATGCTCAATAACCAAACCGTCGGCGCTTCAATCTCAGCAATAGACTTGAACAGACATGAGACCAGCGATATCTTGCGCGCCATACAAGAAGGAATTGCCTACGCATTTCGTTACGGCCTGGATATCATGCGGGAGAACAATCTGTATCCGAATATGATTCGTGCAGGTTATGCCAATTTATTCTTGAGCTCTGTTTTCAGAGAGTCATTTGTAGGGGCTACAAACGTTCCTGTAGAGATTTTCAATCATGATGGAAGTATAGGAGCCGCACTCGGCGCAGGAATAGGAAGTGGGTATTATGCAGATTTTAAAGAAGCCTTTCGTTCATTGAAGCCTGTATATACCGTGGAACCCCAGTTCGTAGCGCAATATGAAGAGCATTATCAACAATGGAAAGAATTATTAAACAAACAAATAAATAGCAATTAAAATGAATGTTATCAAAGGGAAAAAAGAATTTTTCAAAGGCGTAGGCCAAATTCAGTTCGAAGGGAAAGACAGCACAAATCCATTGGCTTTCCGCTATTACAACCCGAAGCAACTTGTCGGGGGAAAGACAATGGAAGAGTATTTTAAATTTGCCTGTTCGTACTGGCATTCGTTCAATGGTAACGGATCTGATCCTTTTGGCGGACCGACACATCAATTTCCATGGGATGAAAGCAGCGACGTAATCAGCAGAGCAAAAGATAAAATGGATGCGGCCTTCGAATTTATCAGTAAAATTAATATACCTTATTACTGCTTCCACGACGTAGATTTAGTGGATTATTCGGATAATGTCGTTGAAAATGAAAAACGCCTGTCCACTATTGTTGATTATGCAAAGGAAAAACAACAGGAAAGCGGTATCAAATTGCTTTGGGGAACAGCCAATCTTTTTAGCCATAAGCGTTATATGAATGGGGCGGCGACTAATCCTGATTTTCATGTTCTAGCACATGGTGGCGCTCAGGTGAAGGCAGCATTGGATGCAACAATTGCCCTCGGCGGTGAAAACTATGTGTTCTGGGGCGGAAGAGAGGGGTATATGAGCCTTTTAAATACCAATATGAAACGCGAGCAGGAACACCTTGCGCAGTTTTTGCACATGGCCAAAGATTATGCCCGCAAAAACGGCTTTAAAGGAACTTTCTTTATCGAACCCAAACCATGTGAACCGACAAAACATCAGTACGATTACGATGCGGCTACCGTACTTGGTTTCTTACGTCAGTATAATCTTTTGGACGATTTTAAATTAAATTTAGAAGTCAACCACGCGACATTGGCCGGACATACTTTTCAACACGAGTTACAGGTCGCTGTAGATGCCGGTAAATTAGGTTCTATTGATGCCAACCGCGGTGATTATCAAAATGGATGGGATACGGATCAATTTCCAAATGATATCAATGAGTTGACGGAAGCGATGTTGATTATTTTAGAGGGTGGCGGACTCCAAGGTGGAGGTGTGAATTTTGATGCCAAAATCCGTCGGAATTCCACAGATCCCGAAGATTTGTTTTATGCGCATATTGGTGGGATGGATATTTTTGCCCGCGCATTGCTTACAGCAGATCGTATCCTGCAAGACTCGGAATACAAAAAAATACGGGCAGAGCGTTATGCCTCTTTTGATACCGGCCATGGTGCATCATTCGAAGGACAGGCATTGACATTGGAGAACTTAAGAGATTTAGCAGTAGAATTGGGAGAACCAAAAACGATTAGTGGTAAGCAGGAGTATTTAGAAAATTTGATCAACAGATATATATAGTTCTAAAAATATTTCTATATTAGGCGATCGAATTAAACCAATTACCATTACATGAATAATTATTTAAGCACAAAAGATTACATCGTTTTCCTGATCTACTTTGTCATTGTGGCGGGTTACGGATTATGGGTGTATTATCGCAAGAAATCTGAATCTGTAGGATCTAAAGATTATTTTCTGGCTGAGGGGTCTTTGACCTGGTGGGCTATTGGAGCATCCCTGATTGCATCCAATATATCTGCCGAGCAATTTATCGGTATGAGCGGTTCCGGATTTAAGATGGGATTGGCTATTGCAACGTATGAGTGGATGGCTGCCATCACGCTGATTGTTGTTGCCGTATTTTTTATACCGGTATATCTAAAGAACAAGATTTTTACGATGCCACAGTTTCTCCATAAACGTTATAATGGAACTGTTGCGATGATTATGGCCGTCTTTTGGTTACTGTTATATGTGGTCGTCAATTTGACTTCTATCCTTTATTTGGGGGCAATAGCAGTAAGCAGTATCTCGGGTATCAGTCTTGAAGCGTGTATGTATGCCATAGCAATTTTTGCGGTTATCATTACTTTAGGTGGTATGAAGGTGATTGGCTATACGGATATTATTCAGGTTTTCTTTTTGGTATTGGGCGGTTTGGCGACAACTTATCTCGCCCTCAACCTTGTTTCGGAGCACTATGGCGGATCAGGGGTATTGGAAGGTTATCACTTGATGACCGAAAAGGCTTCCGACCACTTCCATATGATCCTTGATCGTAAAAATGAGAATTACCTCGATTTGCCAGGCTTAACCGTCTTGATCGGAGGGATGTGGATCGTTAATCTCAATTATTGGGGATGTAATCAATACATTACGCAGCGCGCGTTGGGGGCAGATCTTAAAACTGCCCGAAACGGAATTCTGTTTGCAGCATTTTTAAAGTTATTGATGCCTATTATTGTTGTATTGCCGGGTATTGCAGCCTACGTCATGTGGAAAGATGGCTTGTTCCAAAATGAAATGATGCAACATGGTGAGGTCAACCCTGATCATGCGTATCCAGTTTTGTTGAATTTGTTGCCGGCCGGTCTCAAAGGACTGTCTTTCGCCGCATTGACAGCTGCGGTGGTAGCTTCTTTAGCTGGTAAGGCAAACAGTATTGCAACAATCTTCTCCTTGGATATTTACAAAAAAGTATTCAATACCGAAGCATCTGATAAGAAGTTGGTCAATATTGGTAAATTAACTGTTGTGGTTGCCATGATTTTGGGTGTGCTGATTGCTCCACATTTGGGTATTGATAAGAAAGGTGGATTTCAATACATTCAAGAGTACACGGGTTTTGTATCTCCAGGTATTTTTGCGATGTTCATTTTAGGATTCTTCTGGAAGAAAGCAACTTCAAATGCGGCTTTGTTTGCAACAATTGGAGGTTTTATTTTCTCCATTATCTTCAAAAAATTGCCGGATTGGGTCGATCTATCATTCTTGTCATCGACAGGTTTCTCCGTTCCAAATCCAACAACAGGAGTCTACGAGATTCCATTTTTGGATCGAATGGGATTTGTCTTCGTGATCTGTATTGTCGGTATGATTCTCATTAGTATCATCGACAATAAGCGTGGTGTAGTACCCGCTGGATTGGAAGTTGATACCACGATGTTTAAACCACACCGGGCGTTTTTGGTCATTGCCTTGATCGTGGCGCTGTTGGTTACAGCATTATATTCTATTTATTGGTAAACCAATAGTAAATAAGATTTTAAAAACTCCTATCAATCTCGGTTGATAGGGGTTTTTTGTTTGTTTTAAAAATACCTATCTTGGTTTCACTAAAACCATTTCTTAACGAAAGATTGCTTAACGAAAGATTGCTGCTATGAAAAGAAGATGCCCCTTGCTACTGATGACGCTGTTTGGATTGCTTACTACCTGTACGCCGATGCTGAGTTCCGCCCAGCTTACACAGAAACCACCGTTACATGGAAAACATTGGATGGCTATTACGGGTAAGCCTTTGGCAGCTACTGCGGGTGCCCAGCTATTCCAGCAAGGGGGAAATGCGGTGGACGCTGCTTGTGCCATGCTCGCAGCAACCTGTACGATGTGGGATGTATTGAGTTGGGGCGGAGAGACACAAGCGTTAATTTATCATCCGAAGTTAAAAAAGGTGATTGCCATCAATGCATTGGGAGTAGCACCAACTGGAGCGACAGTCGATTTTTTTAGATCAAAGGGCTATGAATTTCCACCGGAATATGGTCCCCTTGCTGCGGTTACTCCGGGTACACCCGGCGGATTGTGCTATATGTTGGCGCAATATGGAACGAAAAGTCTTGCAGAGGTATTAGCTCCTGCTCTTGAAATGGCTTCGGGTTATCCCATTGATGCACAAACAGCAACAAGTATCGAGCGAGGGAAAGACCGTATTAAAGAATGGCCCTACAGTAAAAAGGTGTTTTTAGTGCATGAAGGGAAATCTTGGGAAGCGCCCCAAGCGGGAGAGGTTTTTGTGCAGCAAGATCTGCATAAGACCCTGTCCAAATTGGTAGAAGCGGAAAAGAAGGCGCTAGCAGCGGGAAAAGACAGGAAAGCTGCAATCATGGCTGCCTATGAACGCTTTTATACCGGCGATATTGCAGATGAATTTGTCCGTGGCAGTAAGGAGCAAGGTGGCTTAATCACGAAAGCAGACTTGGCCAATTGGAAACCTATTGAGGAGGAACCATTGCATGTCGATTATAAGGGCATTGACGTGTATAAATTACAAGAATGGACCCAAGGTCCAGCCATGCTGCAGAGTCTGCAGATGCTGAAAAACTTTGATCTAAAGGCAATGGGCTATAATTCTGCTTCTTATATTCATACACTCTATCAGGTGATGAACTTAGCCTTTGCCGATCGGGATTTTTATTATGGTGATCCCTACGGTACACCGAAGACACCTATTCAAGGTCTTTTGCATCAGTCTTACGCTAAGGCGAGGACCACAACCATTGATCTTAAGCAAAATAACCCGAATGTACTTCCTGGAGACCCATACCCCTATGAAGGTAAGCAGAATCCGTATTTGTCGTTACTGGAGCAGCGTCGGCAGCAGTTTGAACCGAACACTGAAGTGAAAAATGATTTTGTCCCTAAACATGACGCACGCTCAAGTTCGTCTGTGAAGGACTTGTCGGCGGCGGCGCTTGTGGCTTCGCTATCCGTTGATAGTGCATATATGGACCGCTTATTACGGGGAACCACCAGCGTTGAGGCAGCAGACGCCGAAGGCTGGGTTGTTTCGATCACACCAAGTGGCGGCTGGCTACCTGCCTGTATCGCCGGGAATACCGGAGTGGGTATGAGTCAGCGTTTACAGAGTTTTGTACTGGATTCACTGATTAATCCGTTCAATGTGGTCGAACCCGGCAAAAGACCGCGTGTAACACTTAGTCCGTCAATGGCTTTAAAAAATGGGAAACCTTACCTTTCTTTTGCCGTGCAGGGCGGAGATACACAAGACCAAAACCTATTGCAGTTTTTCTTGAATATGGTCGAGTTTGGTATGACGCCACAACAAGCCAGCGAGGCTGCCAATATCAATAGCAATCAGCTTTGGCTTTCGCTGGGTGGAACCAAGACCGATGATCGAAAACCACGCTCAGGTAGCCTGCTATTGGATAAAACTACAGCACCGGCAATTATTGAACAATTAAAGGGTATGGGCTACAGTATTCAGCTAGGCGAGCGTACCAGCGGACCGATCAACGCTATTTATTTCGACGAACAGCACCACACGCTTTGGGGGGGTAGTAGCAACAATGGGGAGGATTACGGCATCGGTTGGTAACCTGTACTGTTGTTTAAAAGGCTAGCCTTAAGTTTTGTTATCTCCGGGCTATTTGTTATCTTACCTACTGATCGAAAATTGATTTTTGTTATGGAGGGTAGTGTCAATAAATATTCGTTTGTTTTTCAACCTGATGAAGCTGGTATTGTTTTCGTGGATGGTTTGAAGCGACGCTTACGTGCGTCGTTGGCCGAACTATTTCCCGACAAAAACAAAGGCTGGTACCGCAGTTGTAATGCCAAAGCCCATGTCACGATATGTGCTGTCGAGGCCGAGGAGAGTAAACTGGCCAGGGCTGTCGAGGCTTTGCAGGAAACCTTGGTGTACGAACGGAGCCAGTATGTTTACTTTGATCATTTTTCGTCTTTTTCTGGAGGTGCCTTTGTTATCGCGCCGACGGTACATGCGCGCAGTTACCTTAAGGATCGCGCGAGAAAGGTTGTGCAGACCTTAACGGAGTTTGATTTGATCGATATTAGCGACGAACCTCATATCTCAATCGGGCGGCAGCTTGAGCCAGAATGGCTCGAGATCGCCAAGCAGCAATTCAGATCGGTTGACCTAAGCTTTATGTGCAAGGGTGTTCATGTGCGAGAGTTTAAACCGGATTTAGGCCAGTACGAAACCATCGATTTTATACCATTTGGCAACCAGTCAAAAGAGAATTCTGGCCAGCTCGCATTTAAATTCTAATTATATCACTGTTTAATTGCCAAATCGTTTAAAGCTTTTTATCTTTAAGCCAGACTATAGACGATATTGCACTTACAGTACCTTATGCATTACGACGAATCCCATCATAAATCCCTTTCTGATATCCACGAAAGTGTAGATGTCAATAAAGGAAAATCCAAATTTAAAAAGATACTTAGTTTCTTTGGGCCTGCTTATCTCATTAGTGTAGGATATATGGATCCAGGTAACTGGGCAACGGATCTTGCCGGGGGGAGCCAATTTGGCTATACCCTGATCTGGGTTTTACTGATGAGTAATATCATGGCTTTAGTGCTCCAGAATTTATGTGCACGGCTTGGTATTGTGCGCGGCAAAGATCTTGCGCAGTGTAATCGGGAGACCTATCCTAAGCGGATGAATTTTGTGTTGTATGTGCTCGCTGAAATTGCCATCGCAGCCTGTGACCTGGCCGAAGTGCTCGGTATGGCCATCGGTCTTAACCTACTTTTTGGTATTGATCTGATCTGGGGTGTCATGATCAGTTTTGCAGATACTTTCTTATTGCTTTATCTCCAGAAGCTGGGGATGCGAAAAATGGAACTTTTTATCATAGGACTGATCGCACTTATTGGCATGTGCTTTATGGTGGAAATGTTTTTGGCTAAACCAGATTTTGCAGAGGTGGCCACCGGATTTATACCCAGTATCCCCAATAGTGCCGCACTCTATATCGCTATAGGTATTATCGGTGCAACGGTCATGCCACATAATCTGTATCTGCATTCGGCACTTGTGCAGACACGGAAAATTGATCGCGATGACAGCTCCATCCGAAAATCGTTAAAGTATAATTTTTGGGATAGTGCCATTGCTTTAAATCTGGCATTTCTTGTGAATGCGGCGATTTTGATCCTTGCAGCATCTGTTTTTCATAAGAACGGTAGGCATGACGTGGCCGAACTCGAAGATGCGTATCATCTATTGGGGAATCTTCTCGGAACGGAATGGGCATCGAAATTGTTTGCTGCCGCATTGATTCTCGCGGGGCAGAGCTCTACCGTGACAGGTACTTTAGCTGGCCAGATTGTCATGGAGGGATATCTACGCTTGCGTATTAGCCCCACTCTACGGAGGATTATTACCCGGCTGTTGGCCATTATTCCAGCGATATTGGTTATCCTGATTTCGGGTGAAGGCCGCGTGGGGCAGCTCCTCATCTTTAGTCAGGTCATATTGAGTATGCAACTTGCCTTTGCAGTTATTCCGTTGATCCATTTTGTAAGCGATAAAGTAACCATGGGTGACTATGCAATCAAGCCGTTAACAAAGGCAGTGGCCTGGCTGATTGCTGCCATTATCGCTGTGCTCAATCTGAAATTGGTGTACGACGAAGTGGTCGGCTGGATTGGCGAGGCCAATAATATTGTGGTAACGGTGGTACTGATAATGGGCGCCGTGGGGTTGTTTGCTTTGCTGGTCATGACGGTATTGTATCCAATCTTACTAAAATCTAAAGCGATAGATCTGGAGGTCCATCCTCCATTTGAGGCGTTGCATGTTGAACATAAAGGCTCCTTCAAGAAGGTCGTTATTGCGTTGGACTTTTCAAGTTCGGATCAGAAGATCATTGAATATGCTTTGCAGCTATCTCATAAAGACACCGCGTTTGTCGTGGTACATATTGTTGAGAGCGCCTCTGTAAAATATACCGGAGAGTCGACAGATGATTTCGAATCACGTCAGGACTTAGCGCGTCTGAAATTGTATGCTGACTTTCTTGTGTCGAAAGGGCATCCAACAGCATACGAATTGGGCTATAATAACCGGATCAAGAGTATCGCAGCAGTTTGTGAAAAACATGCAGCTGATCTGTTGGTTGTCGGTAGTCATGGGCACAGCGGTTTGAAAGATTTTATCTTTGGAGAGACAGTCAACAAATTGCGACATGCAGTAAAAGTACCTGTTTTTATTGCGAAATAGGTCGTCAGATGCTGTGACGAACACCCTCTGTCTACTCACTGTAATTTTATTACTTAAAAAGTGAGCCGGTAGATCGCTAAGTGCCAAATAATGCTTACTTTTGCGACATCAAATCAAGATATGAGCGACGCTATTAAACACGAGTGCGGAATCGCACTAATTCGCCTGTTAAAACCCTTATCTTATTATCAGGAAAAATATGGTACGCCATTTTATGGCATCAACAAATTGTACCTATTAATGGAAAAACAGCACAACCGTGGACAAGACGGTGCTGGGATTGCAACCATTAAATTTGATGTAAAACCTGGAAATCGTTACATTTCGCGTTACAGAGCTATGGGCTCAACTGCCGTGGCAGACATATTCGAATATGTGCAGAAAAAATTCGCTTCCGTTCAGAAAGCGTTTCCAGAGGAGTCAAAAGATACCCAATGGTTAAAGGATAATGTAAGTTTTACCGGAGAAGTACTTTTAGGACATTTGCGCTATGGAACACATGGCAAGAACAGTATCGAAAGCTGTCACCCGTTTTTAAGACAAAACAACTGGATGTCTCGTAATTTGGTTGTAGCGGGTAACTTCAACATGACCAATGTGGACGAATTGTTGCAGCAGCTATACGAGTTGGGACAGCATCCGAAAGAAAAGGCAGATACGGTGACTGTTTTGGAAAAAATCGGTCATTTCCTGGATGATGAAAATCAAGATCTATTTGATCAATTCAAAAAAGAAGGTTATTCTAATGTTGAAATCAGCTCTTTGATCGCTAAAAATATTGATGTATCAAAAATTTTGAAGCGTTCGGCCAAAACGTGGGATGGCGGTTACACCATAGCAGGTATCTTTGGCCACGGCGATGCGTTTGTTATGCGCGATCCGGCAGGTATCCGTCCAGCGTTTTATTACCAGGACGAGGAAATTCTGGTGGTCGCATCAGAAAGACCTGTTATCCAGACAGCATTTAATATCCCTATTGGTGCTGTGAAGGAAATTAAACCGGGTCATGCCCTGATTGCGAAAAAAGATGGTACCGTATCCCAAGAGATGTTTAGACAACCCGTAGAACAGCGTTCTTGTTCTTTCGAAAGGATTTATTTCTCCCGTGGATCGGATGCTGATATCTATCAAGAACGTAAAGAATTGGGAAGATTACTGGTACCTCAAGTATTGGAATCTGTCAAAAATAATATCAAAAATACCGTATTCTCATTTATTCCAAATACTGCAGAAGTATCTTACTATGGTTTAATGGATGGTATTAATACCTATGTTCGTGAGTTTCAAAAAGAAACTTTACTGAATCGTTCAGAAAAGATTTCTGATGAAGAGTTGGACGAAATCTTGAGTATTAAACCTCGTTTTGAAAAGCTCAACGTGAAGGATGCCAAGTTGCGTACATTCATTACGCAGGACGCAGACCGTACGGATATGGTGCAGCACGTCTATGATACCACTTACGGTATCGTAAAAGATCATGAAGATACGATTGTTGCCATTGATGACTCGATCGTTCGTGGAACAACACTAAAACAAAGTATTCTAACGATCTTAGACCGTCTGAATCCGAAAAAAATCGTCATTGTTTCTTCTGCCCCGCAGATTCGTTATCCCGATTGTTATGGTATTGACATGTCACGTATGGGTGAATTTGTTGCATTCGAAGCAGCAATCAATCTCTTGAAACAACGTGGTATGGCACATGTTATCGATGAGGTTTATCAGAAGTGTGTGTTGTCGATGACCCAGGATGTCAATGAGATTGAGAATTATGTCAAAGCGATCTATGCGCCGTTTACTGATGAGGAGATCTCAGAAGAAATTGCTCGTATCGTCAGACCGCACCATCTCAAAGCTGAACTGGAGGTTGTGTACCAAACCCTGGACAATTTACACCAAGCTTGCCCAGACCATAAGGGTGATTGGTATTTTTCAGGCGATTATCCTACACCTGGTGGAAACAAGGTTGTCAACAAAGCGTATATGAACTGGATTGAAGGAAAGAATGTGAGAGCATATTTCAGTAATTAAGTTCAAAAATATCATTGGAAGGGATGCATTTATGCATCCCTTTTTTTTATCTTCGTACTCGGAAAATTCTGAATCCTAAATTAAAATACCGATCAATAGCAAAGGGAATTGCTGTCAATAAATAAACCGATCATGAAACATATTTTTAAGAGCCTCTATTTTCAAGTTGTGCTGGGTATACTGTTGGGTATCATCTGTGGAATCTACTACCCTGACTTTGCTGTTAAGCTAAAGCCGTTGGGCGATGCTTTTATAAAACTGATCAAGATGGTCATTGCGCCATTGATTTTCAGTTCCATTGTGATCGGTATCGCTGGAATGCAGGATACAAAAAAAGTGGGGAAAATCGGCTTGACTTCGATTATCTATTTCGAAATTATGACCACGATCGCCCTGCTCATTGGTCTGGTCTTTGTCAATTGGATACAGCCCGGGACCGGGATGAATGCCGATCCGGCAAGCCTTGATGTATCTTCGGTATCCCATTACATTTCAGAGTCCAAAGAACCGCACAGTTTTATGGATTTCATCATCGGAATTATTCCAAGTAACGTCATTGCTGCAGTAGCTTCAGACAACATGTTGCAGGTGCTCGTATTTGCAGTCCTGTTTGGTATTGGTATGACCAAGATAGGGCAAAAAGCGTCCGAGCCTGTGCTCAATGTATTGCAGTCGTTTCTGAAGGTGCTTTTTTCCATTATCAAAATGATCATGTATCTCGCGCCGATTGGCGCAATGGGGGCCATGGGCTTTACGATCGGTAAGTTTGGCATTCAGGCCTTATCTAAACTCGGTATGTTGATGGTGAGTTTCTACCTGACCTGTTTTATCTTTGTGATTATTGTCATCGGAGCAGTATTGTATTTTTATCTCAAGGTAAACGTATTTAAGTTTTTAAAATATATTAAAGAGGAAATTCTGATTGTATTGGGAACTTCGTCCTCCGAGTCGGCATTGCCTGGTATCATGCAAAAGATGGAAGATGCCGGCTGTGCAAAACCTGTCGTCGGGCTGGTCATTCCTACGGGCTATTCTTTCAATCTGGATGGGACAAGTATCTATCTGACGATGGCCGCGGTCTTTATTTCACAGGCGCTCAATATGCACCTCAGCTTGGAACAGGAAATTACGCTATTGTTGGTCCTGCTGTTAACTTCCAAGGGAGCAGCCGGTGTTACCGGAAGTGGTTTTGTTACCCTTGCTGCAACATTACCGGTTGTTGGCCATGTCCCAGTAGAGTCGGTCGCCTTGATCTTTGGCGTAGACCGTTTTATGAGTGAAGCCCGGGCAATAACCAATTTAATCGGAAATTCAGCGGCAACGCTGGTGATTTCTAAATATGAAAACAGTTTGGATGAGGAGATCCTGCACGAAAAGCTGGGCTCAAAAAGATAAAAAAGCCCGGAAAAACATATTTCCGGGCCATTTTTAATCCATGATCATTTGAGAATTGGCTAATTCTCTTTTTTTGTATTTTCTACATCTTGCGCCAAATTGATGGCACCGATTACTTTTTCTTCCAAGAGGGCGAGTTTGATCACCTGAGCCATTTCAGTCACATAGTGGAACTCCATGTCTTTGATATAATCTTCTTTGATCTCCAAAATATCTTTTTCATTCGATTTGCAAAGGATAATATCCTTGATATTTGCGCGTTTAGCAGCAAGAATTTTCTCCTTGATACCGCCAACAGGCAACACCTTTCCACGCAGGGTGATTTCACCTGTCATGGCTAATTTTTCCTTCACTTTGCGTTGCGTAAAGAGCGATGTCAGCGCGGTGAGCATGGTGATACCTGCCGAGGGACCATCTTTTGGAATCGACCCCGCAGGAACGTGAATGTGAATATCCCAATGGTCAAATACACGATAGTCTATTCCGAAATCAGAAGCATGCGCTTTGAGGTATGCCAGTGCAATTGACGCAGATTCTTTCATCACATCGCCCAGATTACCCGTCAGGCTCAAACGGCCTTTTCCCGGACTCAGTGAAGACTCTATAAACAAGATGTCGCCGCCTACAGACGTCCAGGCCAGTCCAGTCACCACCCCAGCCACATTGTTATTTTCATACATGTCCTTATCAAATATCGGCGCACCCAGAATATCGATCAGGTCTTGTTCACTGATATTTGGATTGTAATCTTTTTCCATGACGATACGTGTTGCAATACCACGGACGATGGAACCAATCTTTTTTTCCAATCCACGTACGCCAGACTCACGTGTGTAGTCCTCGATTATTTTTTCGATAATTTTACCTTTTAAGCTGACATTCTTTGAAGCCATCCCATGCATTTCCCGCTGTTTTGGCAAAAGGTGCTTTTTGGCAATTTCGATTTTCTCTTCGATGGTGTATCCATTTACTTCAATAATCTCCATCCGATCCAATAAAGCTGGCTGAATGGAACTCAATGAATTGGCTGTTGCAATAAACATCACTTTGGAAAGGTCAAACTCCATTTCCACATAGTGATCATAGAAATGCGTGTTTTGTTCGGGGTCCAATACCTCCAATAAGGCCGAAGAAGGATCTCCTTTAAAATCTGCACTCATCTTATCGATTTCGTCCAAAATAAAGACAGGGTTTGCTGCCCCGGCTTTTTTCAACGATTGAATGATACGGCCGGGCATTGCTCCGATGTATGTTTTGCGGTGACCTCGGATTTCTGATTCATCGCGTACGCCACCTAGCGCCATGCGAGTATATTTACGGCCCAGTGCTTTGGCGATAGATCTTCCCAACGATGTCTTGCCCACTCCCGGAGGACCTACTAAACAAAGAATAGGAGCCTTCATATCATTTTTTAATTTTAATACCGCAAGGTATTCAATGATACGTTTTTTTACTTTCTCCAGTCCGTAATGGTCTTTATCGAGTACTTTTTGTGCTTTGTTTAAGTCAAAATTATCTTTTGTTGTTTCATTCCAGGGCAGGTCCAAAAGAAGCTCAAGGTAATTGAGCTGTACCGAATAATCTGCAGCAGCAGGGTTAATGCGGGAGAGCTTCTCCAGTTCCTTTGTAAAATGTTTTTCAACTTCAAGACTCCACTTCTTTGACTTACCGCGTTTTTTAAGCTCTTCTAATTCAAGATCAGGCGTATTTCCGCCCAGCTCTTCCTGAATCGTTTTCAGCTGTTGGTTTAAGAAATAATCGCGTTGCTGTTTGTCAAGATCCACACGTACTTTATTCTGAATCTGGTGCTTTAGTTCCAGCATCTGGATTTCAGTAGTCAACAGCTCCAATAAAAGTTTGGCGCGGTTTTCTACTTTTGGTATTTGAAGCAGCTCCTGTTTCCTTGTCATTTCGACATTGATATTCGACGAAATGAAGTTGATCAGAAAAGAAGGGCTTTCAATATTTTTGATAGCAATACCAGCTTCACTCGGTAAGTTTGGCGACAGTTGGATGATCTGCAGCGCCATTTCTTTTAAAGTGGAAATTGTCGCTTTGAAGTGCTTGGTCATCTTCGGCTTTGCCTCGTTGAATTTCTCGACGCGTGCCTTTAAATAAGGCTCAGTTTCGACAATTTCCAACAAGTTGAACCGTTGTTTTCCCTGGATGATGACGGTGGTATTACCATCAGGCATTTGGAGTACTTTAATGATATGAGCTACCGTGCCCACTTTATTTAATTCTTCAAATCCTGGATCCTCAACGGTCATATCCTTTTGAGAAACGACACCGATAGTCTTGCTGCCCTTATAGGCTTCTTTGACCAATTTGATGGATTTATCTCTACCGACGGTAATTGGAATAACAACCCCGGGAAATAATACGGTATTACGTAAAGGCAAAATTGACAATGCTTCTGGAATTTCAGCATTCGCCATATTATCTTCATCCTCTTGCGTAAGTAAGGGAAAGAATTCGGTATCCTCTGCAACGATTGGAATTGCTTGACTGAAATCAAAAGTTTCGAATTTGCTCATAGTGTTTATTTTGTGTATTTGGCAGTCGCTGACATGTTGACGGCAGACTTTCAAATTTTAAGCTTCTAATAATGTTTCTCCTGTAATGCAAGGGGAGTGCCAATTGCTAGAAGTCAGCAAAATTACAAATCTATTTTCCAGAATAGGAAAAAAAGGCAGGTTAAATAAAATTTATCTGCCATTTATTGGAGAAATAGGCATAATAATTGTAATATTGGAATGTGAAAAAGCACTGATGGCAGTTTCTGATGTTAGGGAAATGGCACGGAAGCTATTTTCAGAGACGTAGAAAGGATCGCAGGCGATCATTATGAAGTGAATATAAAAAAGTAACTATTTAGATATGAATTTAAAATCATTTAAATTGGGTTTGTTTACTGGGGTTTTTGCCTTAGTTGCTTTTAGCGCAAATGCACAACAACCAAAACAGGCCGAACATAGCAACGCTAATGTGAGAATGGGGCAAAAAGCTCTTTTGGATGGTGATTTCAAGAATGCCGAGTCATACTTGACAAAAGCACTGCCTCAAGAAGGAAAAGATCCGGATGTATTATATATGTTGGGTTATTCCCAGTTTCAAAATGGTGACTATAAAAAATCAGCAGAAACTTTTGGTAAAGTCGTTGCGTTAAATGGTAAAAATGCCAATGCTTTATATTTCAAAGCAAAAGCAACTAACAACCTTGCCGTTCAATCGGCAAATAAAGCTTCAGTGGCAAATAAAGAACAGTTATTGAAAGGCGCTATCGAAGATTATACAAAAGCAATTGCCATTACACCAAACGATTCCAAATTTTATCAAAATAGAGCGATTGCTAATCGTGACTTAGGTATTTTGATTGGCACAGCAGGCACGCCAAACTATAATAAGGCGATGGCAACCGATGCCTATAATAATGCGATCAAAGATTATGAAAAAGTATTAAGCTTTGATTCGTCTAAGAAAGACATCCAAACCGAAATCAAAAAAGCAAAAGTATATAGAGATAATTTAAAATAGTATCACTAGTACGTATAGAGAGGGAATTCCAGAAGGGATTCCCTTTTTTTTTGTCTAAAATTTTACCGCATTATGGGGTAAAAATAAATTGGTCCACTATTTTTTATTTATCAATATAAAAACGAAAGACGGTGTTATTCTGTTATTATTCTAAATCAAAAAAGGAATAAGTATGGAAACGAATCGATTGTCAAAAGAAATGCAAGAAACTTTAATCAAGCAAATGACTAAGGAAGCTGAAGCAGCACAGATTTATTTGGCATTAGGGGTCTGGGCAGATGATCAGGGTTATGGTGGAGTGGCCAATTTCCTGTATAGACATGCACAGGAAGAGCGTAACCACATGACAAAGATTATGGGGTATATTCTGGAGCGGGGTGGCCGGCCAAGAATTGAAGCCATTGCACAACCTCCAGCAGATCCGCAAACGTTGACAGAATGTTTTAACCGTGTTTTCAAACACGAAGTAGATAATACCGAAGCGATTTATAACATCGTCAATCTAGCGATGGCGGAGAAAGATTGGGCAACGTGGAATTTTGCACAATGGTTTGTGAAAGAACAGATCGAAGAAGAGAAGCTAGCGCTTGAATTGATTGATAAATTGAAAATTGCCGGTGGAGACCGTGCTTCGGACGAATCATTATTTGCTTTAGATTCTTCTTTGGAAGCTATGCCAGACGAAGTGACGCTAGCAAGAGAAGCAACTGCTGACGATCCTAAATAACACTAAACTGTATAAAAAAAATGAGGAATCCTTTTTAGGGATTCCTCATTTTTTTTATTTGATGTTAAGCGGTAGATAGACACCCAATGTGATGTTTCTGCCCATATTGTAGACGCCAAAATTAGGATCTTCTTGCGATAGCCTACCCGGGCGCAATCGGCTTAAGGCATCGTAATAACGCTTGTTGGTAAGATTGGATGCCGCTGCAAATATTTTCAGTTGCTGCTGCCCGAAGCGCAATGTCGTGCCGATTCCAGCATTCAACAATGTGTATCCGTTTGCTGGCGTTTCGAAGGTTTCGTCAATTCGGCTCTGTTTAAAATAATTGTCTAGCCCCACAGATAAGTAGAAGGCATTTAATCCGCTTACTTTAGGTTCAAGGCGCAGCGTATTGTGCACAACGCCAGCTGGAATCAATGCCAATGGTCTGTCAAAGGTTGTATTCTGTGCATGCGTATAACTAAACGTGTTGTCTAGGTGAATCCAGTTCAACAAATGAAAATTCAAGCTTCCTTCAACACCATATAGATTGGCATTGACCTGTCCATAACGGTATACGTCATAGGTATGAGAATCGCCATCTTCGCCAACCACAGTTTTTGTATCCCCTTTTGTTGCCGAGGCATATATAAAGTTGTGAATATAATTTTCGTAGATTCCGATACTTCCGGTAACGATACTATGGCCAAACTCCAGTGTCGCATCCGCTTGATAACTTCTTTCGGGTTTTAGGTTCTCATTACCGACTTCATACCGCGAAGTACCCTCATGAACACCATTGGAGCCAAGCTCTGCGGGGTTGGGTGCTCTAAATGCTGAGCCCGCATTTGCTTTAAAATTCAGATCCTCATTGAAAATATGCGTATAACCAAGGGCACCACTGACATTACTGAAGCTATTTTTAAAACCAGGAAATTGCTCTTCATCTTCAACAAACAGCTGTTTGCCTTTGTTGTTGACATAGTCATAGCGTAAACCGACATTAAACGTGTTTTCGCCCCAGCTTTTCTTCGCATAACCAAAAGCTCCCAATTCCAGCTGGTCATAGGCTGGGATTAAGAACTCGGTCCCTTTATTTACACTGTGTTCCTGACTGGCACTAATACCAAATACATGTTGCCAGCCGTTTCTTTCACTTAAAGAATACTTGGCATCGAGGGAATAGGTGTTGAGGTCAAAGAACAGGGATGGGGTCGCTTCTTCTAATTCTCGACGTTGATTCTTTTGGTAGCCCAAGTCAAGTTTTAAATTTCCCGATCCGACAACGAAGCTGTTGTTGAGGGCCAATTTATAGTGACGGATGTCCTGTTTGGGAAAATCCAATGTACGGCTTTTAGCGTTTGTGTACAGCGGGTCACCCGGTTCGGCATCGTAAAAGCCGATGTTATTTTTTAGGTAAGAAAAATTAAGGTGCGAATAGCCCCATTGCTTGTTTAGCCCGAGCATACCGCTTAAATTGCTGTTGTTAAAGCCGCTATTGCCGTATCTTCCTGCAGGGGTATTATAAGAATACGCATTCTGATACGATCCACGGCCACGCCATACGAAGCCATTTTCATTACCTGTTAGCATAACCGAGCTATTGGTCAGCCCATTGTTGGTCGCATAGCTTGTCAGTAATTCACCTTTAATATGCCCCTCAGTAGGAACATTAGGTTCCAGTACATTGATCACACCACCGATGGCATCAGATCCGTACATCAATGAAGCTGCCCCACGTAAAATCTCGACACGGTCGGGTTGATTTTGGTCTATTTCAATGCCATGTTCGTCGCCCCATTGCTGTCCCATCTGTTTTACCCCATCGCTTACCGTGACGACACGATTATACCCCAGACCCCTTATAATAGGCTTTGAAATTCCTTGTCCCGTTGTGATCTGACTTAGTCCGGGAACTTGCCGGGCGAGTGCATCAATAAGATTTGTTCCATTTCCTTGCAACTCATCTTTGGAAATAACAGCTACTGAGGTGCTGTTGCGACGGCTCTGAGAAGTGACCAGTGTGCCTGTAACGACTACTTCATTCGTTTCAATAATACTTTCTGTCAAGGAAAAATCAAGGGAAAGATTTTCCGAAGTTAAATCGACGGCCTTGACAACCGACTGATAACCCAAAAAACGGACCTCAACCAAGTAGCGTCCACTTGCAGGAAGAGATTTAAAGCTATAATGACCTTGTTGGTCTGATGCCGTGCTCGAACGAAGCTGCTGCAGTGATATGGTAGCACCAGCAATTGGCAGGTTGGTTTTGGCATCCGTTACTTTACCGCTAATTGTTGAGGCAAGCGCCGGAAGTATGGAGCAATAGGAGACAAGCATAAAAATGCAGCCTATAATTTTAAGTTTCATCTGTACTATAATTTCTACGTATGTAATATCAGCGGTACAAACGACAAAGCTTAAGTCAGCTACCAAGGCGTTGCTGTGCCAAGGTTGAACCGATAGCTGGTCGTATGGATCGTTGGATTGTTGAATTGTAAAGACCCCTATAGAGGCCTTGCAGCAATAGTGGTCAGCTTACGTTGATAGGCACTATTGAAATTAGCATAAAGATGAACAGGTGGGTGGGCCTCGATTGCCAGAAATCAGTGATCTGACGATTTGGTCTCCAATGATGAACAGACCAAATTCAACGCATTTAACAGGCAATATGAATTCGCCCTGCGTAAAATTAAAAACTAGTTGAGGATGTGCATTTTGGTCGCAGATAGCACATTTGGGGTGATCAGCATGATGTTTTTTTGCTGGACCATCTGCGATATGCAGTGTAGCTTGGGGATGTTCATGACTGTACACAATGAACTGACCAATTAAGAAGGTCATCAAGAGCACGAATGCTGCGAATTTGTTCAATGAGATGTCTTTCACGCTGAAATCACTACGTTTAAACCCAAGTTGACACTCGAATTATGATGTTAACCGGGTCAAAGATAATGAAAATAAAATATAAAGCAATCGTGTTGCATTTATTATTGTGATAGTATCATAAAATTCGCCTCTGAATCAAAGACTCAGCGGCGAATTTTGCTGATGTATAAGACTTATCGTTTTACTTTTTGGGAGGAATGAACTTGCCGACAATTTCATATTGATTGGCATCTAGTCCCTGAACGTCTTGCAATTTGACAATGCGATAAAGCGAATCGCTGAAATAGTCTAATTTTTCCTGACTATCGTATAAGCTATTGGTTATCTTTTTAACGATATGGATGTGTTTTACCTTTTCGTTCTTATCAAATTCGATACGCAGTTTCTGTATCTGTAGATCTTTCTTTTTCGCTGTAAATTCGGTCACACAATCGACAGCTTTAACTTCATACAATGTGGGATTGAAATTTTTGCTGATATCAGCAGCTTGAAAGGCAGACAGTTCATTTTTCCAGCTTCCAATTTTCAGCTCGCGCTGTTCTTTTTCTCCATCTTTGCTGACAGATTTTAGCACGGCGGGATTGAGCTGTTGCAAGCGATTGACTTCTCCATTAAAAAACGAGTCGACAGAAAATATGTCGGAAGATTTTTTGGGGCTTTTGGTTGCGGAAGGTGATCCACAACTCCAAAAAAGCAGAGCACTACCCGCAAAAAAGGAGAGTGCTCTGCTACTGATTTTATGTAGGTTATTATTCTGATACCAATACATTTCCTGTCATTTCAGCGGGGATATTGACGCCCAAAATTTGTAAGACGGTTGGGGCAATATCACCTAATTTACCGTTGGCTATTTTTTTGTACTGATCGTCAATCAAGATACATGGAACCAAATTTGTTGTGTGTGCGGTGTTTGGCGATCCATCCTCATTGACCATAAACTCCGAATTGCCATGATCGGCCAGAATTATAAAGGAGTAACCATTTTTAAGACCAGTTTCTACGACCGTTTTGGTACATTGATCCACAGTTTCTACGGCTTTAATCACAGCATCAAAAACTCCTGTATGACCCACCATATCTGGATTTGCAAAGTTCAGACAGATAAAATCAGGCTGAAGTGTTTCCATATCGTTAACGATAGCCGCTGTAATACCTTGAGCGGACATCTCGGGTTGAAGATCGTAAGTCGCCACTTTTGGTGATGGAACCAACAAGCGGTTTTCACCTTTAAATTCTTGTTCACGGCCTCCCGAGAAGAAAAATGTGACGTGTGGATATTTTTCTGTTTCGGCGATACGTGTTTGTGTTTTATGGTTAGCCTCCAATACTTCACCCAACGTGTTGGTCAAGTTATCTTTTTGAAAAACAACCCGCACATTTTGGAACGTTTCATCGTAAGACGTCATGGTCACATAATATAGATCTAACGGTTTCAGATCATATTCTGGGAATGCTTTTTGGGTTAGCGCGATAGTAATCTCGCGGCCACGATCCGTTCTGAAATTATAACAGAATACCACATCGCCTTCTTGTATTGTAGCCACAGGAGCTCCGTTGGCGTCTACCAAGGCAATTGGTTTCACAAACTCATCGGTAACACCTTCGTCGTATGATTTTTGGATAGCGGCCACCAAGTCGTTGGATTTTTCACCTTCCGCTTTTACTAAAAGATCGTATGCTAATTTTACCCGTTCCCATCTGTTGTCGCGATCCATCGCATAGTACCGACCGATTGCCGATGCGAAGGTACCCGTTGTTGTTGTCAAATACGCCTGTAAATCTCTCACGTAACCAATACCCGAGTTTGGATCCGTATCACGGCCATCCAAGAAAGCGTGCACAAATACTTGTTCACTGCTCAGTCCAGCATGTTTTGCGGCATCACATAGACCTTTTAAATGCTTGGTGTGCGCGTGTACGCCACCATCCGAAAGCAAACCGATAAAATGTACCTTTTTGTTATTTTCTAAAGCATATTTAAATGCGTCTTGAATCACTGGATCCGAATTGAACACACCGTCATTGACCGCTTTGTGAATACGTCCCAATTCTTGGTAGACAATTCTTCCGGCACCAAGATTCATGTGCCCTACCTCAGAGTTACCCATTTGGCCGGCAGGCAAGCCAACGGCTTCGCCCGAAGCTTCTAAAGTTGAGTTTGGATATGCTTCTAATAAATGGTCTAAAAATGGGGTGTTTGCAGCTTCAACTGCATTAGATTTATCATGTTTTCCATATCCTAGTCCGTCTAGGATCATGAGTGCAACTTTTTTCTTATTCATCGTATAACAAAGATAATCTTAATTTTAGAATCTATCAACGCATCTTAAAAACTTCCCTTGTTAATCACCATTATTTTTATAGGTTTGTGGCATCATTTGTGTTCCACAATAAAGGGAACTACCTAAGGATTGATTTTGATCATAGAATCTGTTCTATACTATGTTAAGCTATATGAAATTTTTAAGCCATTGCGGATTTATACTTATTACAAATCTTTTTTTACACGATGCTGCCTTTGGTCATTTTTCGATGCATGTAAAACCACGGATGGAAGCGAACTTGCCTGGGGATGATGATGCTTTGCAACGAATTTCGGAGGAGCTAAAATCATTTTTAAAAGAGGGTAGTGCTAAAAACATAGCCAGGTATTTTGCCTCAAACATCACCTTGTCGATTTCAGGTGAAAATGGTATTTATACAAAATACCAATCAGAAATCATGTTGGGCGCATTTTTTAATCAGCATAAACCCAAGACTGTAAAACTGACCCAATCGAGCAAAGCCAACAATGGCTATCAATATTTTACCTATTCCTTAGCCACCGAACAGGCCAACTATCGGGTCTTTGTAAAGATAGGAGCAGGGAGTAATAACCATTCCATCGAAGAGTTGAGGATCGACAAAAATTGATCCTGATCCTATTTTTTTTATCAATCTATTTTTCGATTAAAAAATTATTCCACATCTTAGCCCAATAAATAGCATTTATGGAGAAGGAAATCAAGGACTATTTGGCCCAGTTTGTAAAACAGGCTGTCGCGGAGGATTTGGGCGATGGAGATCATACCTCCTTGTCGACAATTGAAGCCGGCGCGCAAGGTGAAGCCAAGTTGATTGTGAAGGATGATGGTGTACTGGCAGGTGTCGAAGTAGCGCAGGCAATTATCGCCTATGTGGACGATAGTTTGGTCTGTGAGGTCTTTATCCAAGATGGAAGCCGGGTTAAAATGGGGGATATTGCTTTTTATGTCAGGGGAAATATCCAAAGTATTTTATTGGCCGAACGCTTGGTGCTGAATGTGATGCAGCGTATGAGTGGTATAGCGACAACAACGCGGCAGTATGTGGATCTGTTGGCCGGTACAGACACAAAAATTTTAGATACGCGAAAAACGACGCCCCTGTTACGGGTGCTGGAGAAAGAAGCCGTGCGCATTGGTGGCGGCACCAATCATCGTTTTGGTCTTTTTGATATGATTTTAATTAAGGATAATCATGTAGACTACAGTGGCGGGATTGTACCAGCGTTAGAGCGTGCAAATGTCTATAGAAAGAGCCTAAATAAACCGATAGCGATAGAAATTGAAGTCCGAAATTTTGTGGAACTTGATGAAGTTCTTAACTTTGGCGAAGTGGATCGAATCATGTTAGATAATTTTTCACCGCAAGATGTTGCCAAAGCTGTTCAGATTATCGACCGTCGGTTCAAGACAGAGGCCTCTGGTGGAATCACTTTTGACACGATTAGGTCATATGCGGAGGCCGGGGTAGATTATATCTCAGTAGGTGCTCTGACACACAGTGTGAAGAGCCTTGATCTTAGTCTGAAGGCCAAGTTATTATAAGAACTAATTAATTAATGATATCGATTTATTTAGTAATTGCAGTATTACTAGCGTACGTGTTTGGGTCCATACCAACAGCTGTTTGGTTGGGACAGGCGTTTTATGGTGTAGATGTTCGTGAGTATGGTAGTGGTAATGCTGGGGCGACTAATACCTTTCGTGTGTTGGGACCGAAAGCGGGATCGATCGTGATGTTTGTCGATATTTTTAAAGGCTGGACAGCAACCAATCTAGCTTATTTAATAGAACTGGGGCAAAATACGAGCGATGTTCAGTTTGTTAACTTTCAGTTGGCATTGGGCGTTATCGCGGTATTGGGGCATTTATTTCCTGTATTTGCTGGATTCAGAGGAGGGAAGGGCGTAGCAACGCTCTGTGGTATGATTCTCGCTATCCATACACCCGCAGCCTTGGTTTGTGTTTCTGTATTTGTTATTATCCTGTTGACCACCCATTACGTTTCATTGGGATCCATTTCGGCAGGATTTGCATTTCCATTCAGTTTGGCCTTTATTTTCAAAACAACGATACCTTCGGTGCTCCTCTACGGAATAGCGATTTGTATCCTCTTGTTGATTACCCACCAAAAGAATATAGAGCGTCTGTTAAAAGGGCATGAGTCCAAGATCTACCTTTTTAAGAAAAAAGCGAAGGAAAAAGAATAGGCACAATAATTGCATCCGCTACGATGGATTAATAAATTATTGTAAAATATCCATGTTGGATGCGCTGAAAAGCGATTATCTTTCGCTTCGAAACTCCATATGGCCCTTGAAATAAAATATAAACTATGAACGGAATGTTTAAGTATTCAGCTATGGTATTGGCATGTGTAACACTGGCATCGGGGTTGTCGGGTTGTGCAACTTCTGCTGTTACCGGGAAAAAATATTTGAAATTGGTCAGTGCTGATCAAGTGAACGAGCAAGCTGCATTGGCTTATAAAGATTTTTTATCGAAGAATAGTTCAAAAGTAGTCACTGGGACTGCTGATGCGACAATGGTTAAACGTGTGGGCAATAGACTGGCCACAGCGGTGAACCAATATTTGCAAAGTACGGGTCGTGCCAACCAATTTAACTTCAATTGGGAGTTCAACTTAGTAAGGAGCGATGATGTGAACGCATGGTGTATGCCTGGTGGTAAAGTAGCCGTTTATACGGGAATATTACCTGTTACACGTACCGAAGCCGGACTTGCCACAGTAATGGGGCATGAGATCGCCCATGCGATTGAGGAGCATTCCGTAGCGCAGGCTTCGAATCAGATTGCTTTGCAATTGGGCGGACAGATTTTAGGTTCCGCAGCAGGGATATCTGGCAACAGTACCCTTGGAGTTTTCAATAATCTTTACGGTTTGGGCGGAAATTTGGCGCAGTTGAAATTCTCCAGAAGCGACGAGTCCGACGCAGATGCAGCAGGCTTGATTATTATGGCCTTGGCGGGATATAATCCAAATGAAGCGGTCGATTTTTGGAAGCGTATGGCTTCAGGAAGTCAGAAAGGGCAGCCAGAGTTTTTGAGTACGCACCCGAGTGATGAGCGACGTATTGCGGATATCCAAAAATTGATTCCGAATGCGATGAAATATTATAAGAAATAAACGATTAATAGGATACGAAAAGAGGGATTTGCGCGAGCAGATCCCTCTTTTTTTTGAATTATATTTTGATCAAGTTACACCCCGGCTAGCGCATCGCTAACGCCGAGTACTACACCGATGACCAATCCCATAAAATTAAAGGCGATGGTAATGATGACCATGATGCCAATAAATTTGTAATGTTTTTTTAACGCATCCAAGCAGAGCTCCAACTGAATGGTGTCGCGGTTTTCAATTGCTTTTTTCGCTTTGGATCCGAAATTATACAGAAAATAGATGGGAAGGCAAAAGAAAGCGAGAAAGAGCAGGTAGAGGACACCGAATGTAGATAAGGCCCCCGCTGTGACATATTCGTCTGCACCGAGTGACAATGCACTTGCGCCAAAGATGAGGCTGACCATGGTGATGGCCGAGATGCCGATGAAAATAAAACAGACGATGGCCAAAAAATTGGCCCATTTGGCTGCTGAAGCTAAAAAAGCGAGTCCTGCAGGAGACAGTTTAAGGTCTGCAGGTTCTAGAAAAGAAGAATTTTGAATACCGTCTTCCATGAAGCGTAAAATATTAGGTGTGCGAATTTCAGAAATGTTCTTGGCTTTTGAAACAAGTTTTTATACAAAACATCCAGCGTATACAATCGTTTAGATTTTTTCAATTCGTTAGGCTCTCGTAGTGCAATTGCTACAGGAAACTCAATTGTATAAAGTAATTTTCTACTGTTAGGAAATTAGCTAAAAATTTTTAAAAAATTAAATTCCGATTGGAAGAATGTTGTTACAAAAAAAAAATCTAAAATTGATGTGGAAAACTATTTTTGATCAGATAATTATAATGTAAATGCTGGTTTAAAACATCTTACAACGTTTTTTTTCGTGATAAATTATAGGTTGATGTCTGATTTTTTGTGTGGATTTCATGAAATGGGTGTGGTTTAGTGTGTTAAGTTTATATTAAGTCCTTTGTAATTTGAAATCTCTTAGTAATTTTGCTTAACATTTTTTAACAAATCACATTATATGAAAAGATCTTTACTCTTTTTCGCTCTTGTTATGGCTAGTTATGGTGCTGTACAAGCTCAGGTTACAACAAGTAGCGTTACAGGTATTGTAAAAGAGGCTAATGGACAGTTCACATCGGGAGCAACAATTAAAGCTACGCACGTGCCATCAGGAACTGTTTATTCTGGCTCGGCTAACGCTGCAGGTCGGTTCAACTTAGCTAATATGCGTGTTGGCGGACCTTACAGAATTGAAGTAACCTATGTAGGACAACAACCTATCGTGTATGAAGATGTTTATTTGCAATTAGGTGAACCATTCGTCCTGAACCCAGTATTTGGTGACAACAGTACCACACTAGGAGAGGTTGTAGTAACTGGAACAGCTATAAATGCGCAAAAGACCGGGGCTTCTACAAGCATAAATCAAAGAGTAATTCAAAACTTGCCTCAAATAAATCGTAGTATTACGGATTTTACTAAATTGACTCCGCAAGCCAATGGAAATTCATTCGCTGGTAGAGATGCACGATATAACAATTTACAAATTGATGGTGCTAATTTCAATAATGGTTTTGGATTGAGTTCTAATCCAATACCTGGTGGTAATTCTCAGCCTATATCATTAGATGCGATTGAACAAATAAGCGTTAATATTGCACCTTTTGATATTACACAATCGGGATTCACTGGTGCAGGTATAAATGCTGTTACAAGAAGTGGAACGAATAGGATTGAAGGGTCAGCATATTATTATTTACAAAACCAGAATTTACAAGGTCGAAAGATTGAGGATGTGACTCTAGATAAGGTGGATGCTGCGAAGAAAAATTTCGGTTTTCGTTTGGGTGGGCCAATTATTAAAAATAAATTATTCTTATTTGTAAACGCAGAGAGAGAGGAAACTACTGGTGCCAATGCGTCTGGCGCTAACCTCTGGAGAGCTTCTGAAGATGGGGTAGCAGATCCAAATAATAATATTGCCAGAACAAAACGTTCAGATCTAGAAGCTGTAAAAAATCACCTAATCAATACATGGGGATATGATCCAGGTAGATACGAGGGATATGCCGATGAAGCAAAGGAAAGCAGTACTAAGTTTTTAGTTCGCTTGGATTGGAACATTAATGAAAAGCACAAATTTGCACTTAGATACAATCAGGTGGTTGGTAACTCCATGCAGGTTGCTAATGGCAATTCAGGCCCTTATCCGAGAAGCCAAACCAATCGCGTAAGTGATCGCTCTATTACGTTTGAAAATGGTAATTATGCATTTAAGAATATTGTAAGATCAATTACTGCGGAATTAAACTCCACTTTTAATTCTCAATTATCAAATCAATTTTTGGCGACATATACTAGGATTCAAGATACTAGAAGTACACCAAGCAGTCAATTATTTCCATTCGTTGATATATGGGATGGTTCTGCAACAGGAAGTAACTACATGAGCTTCGGTACAGAGTTATTTTCTTATAAGAATGATGTGATTAATAATAATTATTCATTCACGAATAATTTAACTTTAAAGGCTGATAAACATACATTTACATTTGGTGGAGCTTTCGAAATTCAAAACTTTGGAAACTCTTACACTCGAATGGGAACTTCATACTATCGTTATGCATCTGTGGATGACTTCCTTAAAACAGGTACACCTCAGGAAGTCGCACCTATTATGTATGGGGTAACTTATCCATATGAGGGACAGGATACCTATTCAAAGATAAATTTCGGGCTAGCTTCTTTATATGCTCAGGACAAGTGGTCTGTAACAGACAATTTTACAATGACATATGGTGTACGTGCAGAACTTCCTATTTACTTAAATAAATTAACTGCTAATCCATCTATTGATGCACTACGCTTATTGGATATCAATGGAAATCCTAAGAACTATAATTCGGGTTTGTGGCCAAAATCACAAATCATGATATCACCTCGGATTGGATTCAACTATGATGTATTTAAAGACCGCTCATTAGTACTTCGTGGTGGTACAGGATTTTTCTCAGGAAGAGTTCCATTTGTTTGGTTAACAAATATGCCGACAAATGCTGGTGTGTTGCAAAATACTGTTGAGCCAGGAAGTTATGAAGCAGTTTCTGGATGGATCAACAACATTAAATTTAACACCGATCCTTATTATTATTTAAACAACGTTCCTGCTGGTGCAGAAGCCGTATTTATTAAGACGCCTAAGGAAGGAGCTCCTTCTTCATTTGCTTTAGTAGATAGAGACTTCAAAATGCCTATGGTTTGGAGAACCAGCGTTGGTGCTGATTATAAAATTCCTAATTCTCCATTCGTTTTATCAGGAGACTTCTTGTATACCAAAGATATTAACGCGGTATTTCAATTGGGAGCTAATAGAAGAACGCCGAATACATTCTTGAATTACGGTTCATCTGGTGAAGAAGGCGATTACGGCGACAACCGTGCATTCTATCCTGCAGGTGTAAACGGAAGTGCATATAATAGCAAAATTGGAGCAAATAATGCTACAGTATTGACAAATACAAATGTTAAAGGACATGCGGTTAGTGCGACTTTAGGCTTAAGTGTTCCTTATTATAAAGGACTAAGTGGAAGCGTATTTTATAATTATGCAAGTGCTAAAGAGGTTTCGGCAAACGCTGGATCAAGTGCGAGTTCTGCATGGGGAGGATCTGCCACTGTAAATGGGCCAAATGATCAAATTTTGCACCCATCGGCATTTGCAATTCCACATAGAGTGATGGCGCATTTGAGTTATAGGTTAGAGTATGCTAATCACTTAGCTACTACAGTTGGTGTATTCTATAATGGTTCGTCTCAGGGTCGATTCTCTTACACCTATTATTCTGACATTAATAGAGATGGTCAAAATGCTGATTTAATCTATTTACCAAAAAATCTAAATTCATTAACTTTTGTTGATCGAGTTGATGCTAGCGGAAAAGTTCTTTTTACTGCAGCTCAACAAGCGGAGGCTTTAGAGAAGTTTGTAAAGGATAATGGATTAGAAAAGTATCAAGGAAAGTATTTGCCAAGAAATGGTTTTATGATGCCTTGGTTGAATAGATTTGATGTCAAAGTGCTCCAAGATATATTTACTAATATTGGTGGACGCAAAAACTCTTTACAGCTAAGTCTTGATGTGATAAACTTTGGTAATCTTCTAAATAAAAACTGGGGTATTCAAAGTCGTTTAAATAATGGACAATTGTTATATGGAAATAAAATGGTACCTGGAGTTAGTAGTGGAAAGCCTGTTCTAAATACAGCTACTACCCCAACTACGGGAATTCCAGAATTTAATATGAATGTTGTTAATGGTGAATTACCAACTACTCCATTTCAGAATGTTAGTACTTTGGGTACTACCTGGCAGATGCAGTTAGGGGTAAGGTATACTTTTTAATAAATATTGACATATTAGAAAGCAGAATAAACTCGTTTATTCTGCTTTTTTTGTTATGTGTTTTGATGAATCAATTGTGTGAGCTCATTGTCGAATTTGCCTATTTTAAATGAAATCTCAGCATCTATAGAGGTAGGGTGTTAATTGGGTAATAATCTGATAAATAGTATTTTAAGCCGTGTTGATGTTTTCAGTCACCTTTAGAAAATCTACCGTTGATAACAACTCTAATCCGAAATTCAAATAAAATCCACTTAGAAACTTTTTAGTTTTATCTGTGATGTCTAAATATTTGTTGTTTCCGTCTTATTTAGGTAGTCGTTCACTTCTTTTTCAGGCTCTAGAATAATGCCGATTTCTTCAAATGGTTTTTTATCTTTTGCACTGTACCCAGTAATATAGCTTCCATTTAAATAATAAAGTAAATGTTTTACTTTACCTGAATATGGACCGTAACAGTTTTGTTTGAACTCAAGTTTGGAGACATCTTCGCACCGAATTTCTGTAAGAAATAGGCAACCTTTTCAGCTTAAAATTCTGAGATAAACTTGCCATTCTTTACAAGTTCGGACACTACAGATAATAACATTGCTGGAGCAGGTGTTAAGGCTACTCTTTCATTCTTTAGAATTTCCTTTACAGCTTTATTTGGCTCATAGATTGTAATCTGACAATCTAAATCTTTGAGCGAGCTCAAAAGCATGTTTTTGATGATATTCCAATCAAGCCCACCATTACCCGCACTCAAACGGGGCTCGAAGTTTGATCTACGGTCACGGGGTGTTTCGATATTGATCGTGCCCTCCGAAGTTCGGATCTTCTTACTGGACTTTCCGTTACGCGGATTACCGCCGGAGCGCTGAATCAAAATCAAAATCGCTTTTTTTAATACTCATAATTACTGTGTCAAGGATAATAATACTTCTTATTATTATCCTTGACACAGTCTATTTTACAGTCTCTTTTTTACTTCACTATTGACATATTCTCCAAATTAAAGCTTAACACGATGCAAGGGGAATTTAGCTGTTTTCAATTTCTTGCCCTATGAAAAGGATGCTAATAGAAAATATTTATACCTTGCAAACTTATTAGGCTAAGATGTTAACAAATTTACCCATCTACATTCCTTTAATTTTTGGATTGACAACCGTCGAAACGCTTTTTATGTTCTCTTGGATTATTAAGACTTCAGAATCCCCAACTACACGACAACACTCAACCAAAATCATTATCGGTTTGATAGTGTGGTTAATCATTCAAGCTGTTCTGTCTCTTAAAAACACGTACAATTCTGACACAAATTCATTTCCTCCCAAAATATTGTTGTTTGGGATTGTACCGCCAATTTTAACAATTGTGACCTTGTTCGCAATGAAAAAGGGACGGCAATTGGTTGACAGCCTCTCTTTAACAAACATTACTTATTTGAATACAGTCAGAATTCCTGTAGAGATAGTGCTGTTGTGGCTTTTTCTGAACAATGCTATTCCCGAGTTAATGACTTTTAAGGGGAGAAATTTTGATATTATCGCAGGCATAACCGCGCCATTAATTGCATACTTTGGGTTAGCAAAAGGAAAGATTAGCCATAAAACAGTTTTGATTTGGAACCTTGTCTGTCTTGGTCTTCTGATTAACATTGTCATAAATGCTTTTTTTTCCGCACCATCTCCCGTACAAAAATTCGCCTTTGAACAACCTAACATAGCTATTTTAAATTTTCCGTTTAGTTGGTTGCCAACATTTATAGTGCCCATTGTGTTATTTGGTCATCTGGTTTCCATAAGACAGCTATTGAGGCGCTGAGTGTCACAAACTGTCCAATTTTCTTTGGCGTAATTTTCGCCTTTCTATATTTTATTTTAAGCGTTCCAACATTAAAATTATACCCATCGTATTCCTTACATTCGGCTTCTCCTTGTATATTCAAGATTCATAAACCGTCCGTTTTTAAAAGCCAACTTTCTATAAGCTTTAACTCTTCAATCATTGTATGCTTGCTACGGTTATTGTTGGATTATGATGAATTGAAAAATTTACAGAGTTGGCAATAAAACACAATTCTTTACCTCTCAATATTTTTTACTGTCTATTGCCTATCTTCGATATTATTGTTCTCGAAAATCTCGTGTAATTTTTGTTGCAATAGCTCTTTATTGGGCAATTGGGTCTGGTATTCGGCAACCATTGCAGGGGAAAGTGAACGGCTCAATGCAAATTCTACAACTTCGTTTTCCTTATCCTTGCAAAGCAAGATGCCAATACTCGGGTTTTCGTGAGGTTTCTTTACGTTCCTGTCTAATGCTTCTAAATAGAAATTGAGTTGCCCCAAATGGTCGGGTTTAAATTTTTCGGTTTTAAGTTCAAAAGCTACTAAGCATTGCAAACCTCGATGATAAAACACAAGGTCAATATAAAAATCACTGTTGCCTACCTGTACTTTGTATTCTTCATCAATGAAAATAAAGTCCCTGCCCAATTCCAAGATAAAGTTTTTCATCTGTTTGATTAAGCCTTTTTGCAGGTCGCTTTCGCTGTGTGGTTCGGGCAAGTTCAGAAATTCAAAAACATAACTGTCTTTGAAAGCATTCGTAATATCTTGCGAAAATTCTTTGGGCAATGATGCGATGTTTATTTTGCCCAACATAACGCGTTCAAACAGGCTTGCGTTAATTTGGCGGTCAAGCTCCCGAACACTATAATTTTCTTTGATACTCATACGCAAGTAAAACTCTCGCTCTTCTTCGGTTTTGCACCGTGAAAAAATTGTGCGGTGGTGCGACCAACTCAACTGTGCTAAAATGGTTTTTCTGATGTCTTGGGGTTGTGGTTGTAATTGTCGCCCCACTGTGGCGACAATTTTAGTTTCTTGTTTTTCAGTATTTTGTATTTGTGTCCACGCTGTGGCGACAAATTTGGTTTCGGCATAGGTTTCATAGAATTGTATCATTCTATAAAGCCCTGCACGGTTAAAGCCTTTCAGTTCGGGATTATTTTTCTGAATAAAATCCGCTAATTCATTTACCGTTTTATCGCCCCACTCGGCAACGGCCAACTTTTGTTTGACGTATGCCCCTATATTCCAATATAAGTTAATAAGCTCGATATTAACCGCCTTTATCGCATTGCTTCGGGATTGCTGTATGAGCTGTATAATGTCGGTAAATCTCTTATCCATTGGTGACTATATTATAAAGTACGAAGATATTAACAAAAACTAAAAAAATACCTGATGTGGACACAAATGCGCGAAGTTGTGATCAAAAACTTTCCTGCTTCACCCGGCATTCCAGCCAATCATGATTTGTATATTAAAAATATAGACGATATATATTTGACAGATGCTTACCACTCACTATCCATTGAGCGTTACCGAGCAACGCACGAGATTATTGCCAAGGTAAGTTCAGGCGAATCGAATGGCAAGGAAAATGAGGAAGACCCTAAGCAACGTGATACGATGGCTGCCAGAGGCTATTATCAAGCTTTCCTGTCTGTAAAGGAAAGTGTAGATGCCGATAAATATGCAGTGCTTTTGGAGTGTAAAAATGTTTATACTGGTAAAAGAGATCATAAAATATTTGAGAAATCTCAGAATAAAATTATGTAGAGCTTTTAGAGTCTGAAAATAAATTATTTTAGTTTATCCAAAAAGTCATATTGAAATTGATCAATATTTGCAAAAACGCCTATAGAATTATAGTTACTATCTATGAGAAAATAAGAAGGATAAGAACTTATTTTAAGATCATTGAGAAGCGTATTTGTTTCAGGTACTACATAATTTGTCCAATCATATTCATTGTTTCGTAGATATTTTTGCCATTCTAAATATTTTCATCTGTTGAAAGACCGATAACTTCGACTTTTTTATCTTTCAATGATTTCGAAATTAACTTCATTTTCTTATGGTCTTCCCTGCATGGGGCGCAGCCCAAATACCAAAACTCCAGCAAATAAAATTAAAGGAACGGACATGCTCCGTGAAGGCGGTGTTCTGGCTTTCATAATTTCTCAGGTGTGGCACAAATGCCTCTATTTAGTATGAGTTTTACAGAATTGTAAAGTTTACGAAAATTCTGTATTATTTAAAAAACACTGTTTAATATAATTACCACATCATAATACAATAAAATAAACACTTCTTGTTTTAATAAAAATAACACAGCAGTGTTTAATAAATTTATAAGTTTATGGCAACACCACGTGAAAGATTTGTAGAAGCCTTAAAATTCTTGCAAGAACTATAGGAAAAGGGGATTGTAGGCATTCATACCGATGATATGCCGAACCGGAAATACCGTGAGATACTTTCCAAGAATGGTTTTATACGAGAGGTAGCTAAAGGATGGTATATCCCCACCAGTCCCGAGGAAAAGGATGGTGAGACAACAGCCTGGTATAGCTCTTATTGGGATTTTGTTGCTGTATTTCTGGAAAGAAAGTATGGTGATAATTGGTGCCTGTCTGCCAATCAGTCACTATTGCTACATGCAGCCAATCAGTCGATACCACAGCAATTGCTTGTTCGTTCGCCACGAGGAAACAACAATCCTACGCCGTTGCCACATAATACTTCATTGTTCAATATGCGTGGAGAACTGCCATCTGCAGATCAGCTTATGGTAACTCCAAACGTTATCCGGATGTACAATCTACAGTCGGCATTAATATACAGTTCTGCCAGCACCTATACCCGTAATGCTATTGATGCACGCACAGTATTGTCGCTGATACGCGATGCTTCGGAGCTTTTACTAGTACTTCTAGAGAACGGACATACTACTTTAGCGGGACGCCTTGCCGGCGCTTTCCGTAATATTGACAGGGACAAGATAGCCGATCAAATTATAGACACTTTTAAGCAGGCAGACTATGATATCCGTGAAGAAGATCCTTTTGAAAGCAAACTGGACCTAAAGTTGTCCACCCGTGAACGTTCACCCTACGCAAACCGTATACGCCTGATGTGGACACAAATGCGTGAAGTTGTGATCAAAAACTTTCCTGCTTCACCCGGCATTCCAGCCAATCATGATTTGTATATTAAAAATATAGACGATATATATTTGACAGATGCTTACCACTCACTATCCATTGAGCGTTACCGAGTAACGCCCAAGCTTATAGCCAAGGTAAGTTCAGGCGAATGGAATGCCAAGGAAAATGAGGAAGACCTTAAGCAACGTGATGCGATGGCTGCCAGAGGCTATTATCAAGCTTTCCTGTCTGTAAAAGAAAGTGTAAGAGCTGTTTTACAAGGGAAAGATGCCGGTATACAAGCAGATATGGATCATTCAAAATGGTATAGAGAGCTGTTTGAGTTCCGTCAACTAAGTCAAACTGCTTTTCCTAAAATATATTCCACCTTGACATCGATGAGTGGTACGGATTTATTGCCTAAGCCTGTATCGAGAAAGATCCCAGCATTAATTACGGGGGCAAGTCAACAATCATTAGAATGGATTGCTAAAAATGGAGATGGTTGGATAACGTAAACCGGTTCCACAACAACTAAAAGTGACACAATGAGACTTGCCGACAAAGTTTCAACATGGAGAAATCTCATCCCAAATGATCAATTTAAACCACATATGACCAATGAATGGATTGAATTATCTGAAGACCCTTACTTTCCAAGAACGCCGTTAAGAGGTGGTTTTGTACTGAAGACGGGGAGATTAGGACTTATTGAACTCCTTAACGAATGGCAGGATGCAGGTGTCAATCATGCTGCATTAGGTATTCAATTTAGCACACGTCCTTTACAAGATGTGATAGATGAGCTAGCGGAGGAGGTTTTACCATTATTTCCAACACTTTTAGATGACAGCCATTATGTGAAGTGTTATTAATAAAATAATACGGAGTTTACGAGAAGTTATAGGATCATGAATACCATCCTTTAATAAATAGTACTTTGTAAATTAAGATATTTTACTGTCAAATATGAATATCCATTCTGCTATTGATAGACGTTAATGGTTTTTGTATCTATCTGTTTATTTTTTCATCATTTTAGTTTGTCTTTCGAGATAATAATCCTGCGTCATGATTGGTTACATGGAATTTATTGCCTAATATAAATAAAGTTATCATAAAATTCATAGGGTTACAGAGGTCTCGGTTTGCGCAAAAGATGTAAATCGGTACAATCATAATGCTACAAAAGAGATATGAGAAATTAGCTAATTATTCTCCTATTTCTATGTTTCAAAGATTGTCAATTGTACTTTGAATAAAAGCATCAGATGCCAAATTTTTAACTGTATTCTTATTGAGTATACCATTCTGTTTTTTTTAAAACATACTCACTTGGAATTATTTAGATTTGAACATAGCTAGTTAAGGGAGATTACAAAACAATACCACCGAATAATAGTTTTATTGTCCGATGCCGATTATTCGCTATACTTCTTAACAGGTTTCGCAGAATGGTTTTTTCGGTATTGTTTATAATTTCCATGTTTTTCATATTCCAAGGTTCCTTCCTCACAGTAACCACTGAGATAAACAGAGAATTTATTGCTTTGGTCTTTGTTGGCATTTAGCTGTTGGATGATATCAGAAACACGACGGGGTATCTCAAAGAAGTTGGAGTTATAAACAAGGTCATCCAGTTCTTTAGTCAGTTCGATACGGCGTTTTGACTCTGGGGGAATATTGTAGAGCGGCGTTAAATCAATCTCTTTTCTGAATATCTTATGTGGTTGAATTTTGAGCGCACGGCAGATCAGAATAAAGTTGTTCAAAGAAGAACCTTTTCCTCTTTCAATAGCCGAGACCGTATTGGTAGTCAATCCAGTCATATTCGCAACATCTTTCAAGGTATAGTAGATTTTTTCCCTTTGAATGCGCAATTCCTCACCAATTTCCGCCAGTATGTTCTCGTTAATATCTGCCATATACAAATGGAAGACTTATTTGCGCATAATTTAAATAATAATATTCTTTATTTTATTTGCGCAAATAAATATTAGTATGTATATTTGTTTCAACGAAAGCCGATAAACTAAATGTGAACTGTGAACCATACCAATAATTGTTGAGTCATAATGCAATACTAATATGGTATGATTAAAATGCAATACTAATATGGTATGATTAAAATGCAAATAATGAGAAAATTAAGTATTAAAAATATAGCAAAGTCACCGGAATAAAACTCATTACTATTTTGTAGATTAGTATCTAGCATCCTATGTTGATAACCCCTATTATTAACGTGTACTGCCATTCAAAGCATAGGATTAAGAAAAATAAAATTATTTGAATCGTTGAAATAGACTCGGTATTGAGTTTATTCAAAAGTTGTGTTTGCGCAAAAATAAAGTAATTATTTTGCGTTGAGGATGTTCTTTGACTTATTGGTATTGAAAGGGAGAATATAAAAATTTAGGCTGATCGGATGTTTTGCTGATCGGTTTGATTAGAATAGGAGGCATTTTGTTATGCCGTATGGTGAGCGCAATGGCGACTCACTAAATACCCCTTTTTAATAAAATGTTGGGTAACATTCTACGCTATGTTCTTGATTATTATTGGGATGCTGGGAGGTAGGATGTTGATGATCTCTAAATGCGGGGTATACACAACGGTCGGGTTTTTTATTTCTTTCCGAGAGGATGTTAATGACCTCAAATTGTGAGGTATACACAATATTGAAAATATAGATCCAAAGCGAGTATAAAATGTTAGTGATCTCAAAAAGTAGGGGTATTGACAATTATATTTGTTTTGCGATACCACGGCGTTGATGACCTCATAGGTGCAGGGTATAAGCAACATCAATGCTTTGTAATTGTTTTGAGGGGCTGATGTTAATGATTTCAAAATGTAGGGGATATATGCAACTAGCACATGGGCTACTACTGTTTATTTAGGTGATATTAGAATTTTCAAAATTATATATTGAGGCATCTTGTTATGCCATAGGGTGAGCGCAATGGCGACTCACCGAATACCCTTTTTAATAAAATGTTGGGTTACATGCTATTCTATATTCTTGATTATTATCACGACACTACGAGGTAGGATGTTAATGATCTCAAAAAGCAGGGTATACACAACTCACCGACCTATACATACCAAGGATTGCTTGATGCTGATGCTCTCAAAATGAGCGTATACTCAACAACCTATGCGTATATTGCGCGCGGTATAGGATGTTAATGATATCGAAATAAAGAGTATACACAACTGAGTCTTGTTTGTGAAACGTGAGAAATTTGATGTTGATTATATGCAATTAGCGTATGAGCTGCTACCGTAATTAATTCCGTTGCGTAGTACTTTAAAAGTAAGAAAATTTTCAAAATTATATATTGAGGCATCTTGTTATGCCGTAGGGTGAGCGCAATGGCGACTCACTAAATACCCTTTTTAAGAAAATGTTGGGTTACATCCTGCGCTATGTTCTTGATTGTTATTACGATACTAGGAGCTGGGATATTGACGATCTCAAAAAGCAGGGTATACACAACTTAATAATCCGATTGATAACATAGGATGTTAACGATCTCAAAAGGTAGGTTATATACAACATCTTATTTGCCCATTTAGTGTAGGTCGCGGATGTTGACGATTTAAAAAATATAGGGTATAGATAATCACCATAAATTTAGGCAAACTTTTCGTTGAGGATGTTAATGATATAAAATAAAGGGTATATACAACTGGACCGCGTAACGACATTATCTTCCATTCAATACCAATAAGTTTTATAACCAGATAACAATTTACACTTACCCTGCTTCGGTTTCCATAAAATCCGTCAAATTCCGCCGGAGCTGCGGTAAGTGATTTTCGCTTTAACCAAGAAAGGACGAATTATGAAACTAATTTTACGAAAACAAGAGACCATACGCGCATTGGAAAACCTCCGCCAAGGGGAAGAAAGGGGGCTTAAATTCTTCTACCAAAAATTCTATAAACATTTCCTTTTTCGTGCACACCGCGCAACAGATGACGAATGTACAGGCGAAAGTATTGCCCAAGAGGCCTTTCTACGCCTTTGGCTGTTCCGAGAAAATGTACATTCCGAAACTGAAATCTTCGACTTTCTGAAAGTTCAGGTGAAAACCGCGGTTCAAGCTTTTTACAAAAAATCAAAAAATAAATTTCAGCGAAGCTTACTGCGGCTCGATAGCATAGAGGATTATCAGGAGTTTATGCTGGGCTATGAACTGGAAGAGGAAAACGAAGACGATGTGCTCTATATCGAACAACTGGAATTGGAAAAGAAAAAGAGAATGGATCAGCTTAATGCTATTCTTCCAAACCTCAACCGCGATCAACAACTCTTTATTCGTCTCTGCCTCAAATATAGTTTTAACTATGAACGTATCGCGTACTATATGGGAAACATATCAGATTATGAGGTTAGTCTACAAATTGAAAATGCAATCGAATACCTACGTGCCATCGTTCATAGTGAAGAGAAAATGCAGCTTGTAGCCAAGCCGGTCGAATTTAAGTTAAATGGTGAAATGACCGAAGAGGAAGCTGAAGTATTTCGCATGCGCTACGAATTGCAATATTCCTTCGACAAAATTTCGGAAGCATTGCAGCTGGATGGGGGACAGGTAAGGACGTTGTTTATTAATGCGCACGCAAAAATTAAATCAAAAAAAATAGCATAAAAAAATAAAAGCAATATGGCAGCTGATACAATGGTGTTGACCCGGAAAATACAGGTGTTCGTGGATTGTGACGATAAAGAAAAACGGTCGGAATATTTTAAAAAACTCTTTGAATGGCAGGATCTCGTATTCCGTGCCGCTAATATGGTCATCACCCACCAATATGTGCAGGAAAATCTGAAAGACCTGATTTATTTGCAAGATGATGTTAAAATTAAACTGGCCGATAAGGCAAAGGATCCCGAAGGTGTATTGAATACTTCACGCATGAACACTACTTACCGCGTGCTATCTAATTATTTTAAGGGACGAATTCCTACGGATATTCTATCACAAATAAACACGGCTTTAATCAAATATTTTCAGGCAGATCGTCTCTCCTATTGGAAGGGTGAAAAATCACTTCGCAATTACAAAAAGGATATGCCCATTCCCTTTCCTGGAAGACGAATTAACTTGAGTAAAGATGAGAATGCTAGAGATTTTAAATTCACATTATTCAAAATACCGTTTCGCACCTACCTCGGTAAAGACCGGTCGGATAAACGAGTGCTGCTACAACGTGCATTGGTCGGACAAATCAAAGTCTGTAGTAGCGCAATCAAAATCGTCAAAGGTAAAATCTTTCTGCTGTTGGCCCTCGAGCTCCCAAAGAAAATCCAAGAATTGAAAGATAACATTATCGCCGAAGCGTCGCTTTCAATCGAATATCCCATAGCAGTCACCATCGGAAAGGAGTCCTTTCAGATCGGTAATAAAGAAGAGTTTACTTACCGACGTATGGCCATCCAAGCAGCACGGCATCGCTTGCAAAAAGCTGCAGCATTTGATAAAGGTGGGCGTGGTCGTAAGCGAAAAATGAAAAGCTTGAAGCACTTCAACGAAAAGGAGAAAAATTATGTAGACACCAAACTCCATCTCTATAGCCGCCGGTTAATTGAACTTTGTGTGAAAGCACAGGCAGGTACACTCTTGTTGGTCAACCAATCCAATAAGGAGGAAATTGCCAAAGGCGATAAATTTCTGTTGCGCAACTGGAGCTACTACGGTCTTATTGAAAAAATTAAATACAAAGCTAAAATGGTCGGGATCAAGATTATTATCGAGTAGATCAATCCAATTTTTTCCCTTTATAAAACTTGCTCCATGCATCCCCGGCATAGCCGTTATCCAAATATTCAAAGGTGGAAGCGCTCGCCCCCTTCAACTCCTGGCCGCGATAGAAAACCGTCCAGGAGTCTTTTGCATACCCTCCCCCAAGTGCTTTAAAGGTGGATGCCGAAGCGCCGTTAACTTTTATTCCCTGATAATAGACTGCCCAGGGGTCTACGGCATAGCCATTTCCGATTGATTTGAAAGAGTTGGGGCTGCCGCCCTCGACTTTAATTCCACGGTAAAAAAGATTCCAGGCGTCTTTGGCATAGCCATCATCAAGGTATTCAAACGTTGAAGCAGAAGCCCCTTCCACTTTCTGATTTTTATAAAAAACAGACCAATTGTCCTTGGAATATTGACCACCAAGAGGCTGTGTGGTAGGACCAGCAAATCTCTCGTTCTTTTCGCCCCTATAATAGCTGTTCCAATGATCTTTCGCATACCCCCGACCGAGATTTTCAAAGCTCGAAGCGTTTGCCCCATTAATTTCCTTGCCTAAATAGTAGACTTTCCACGTATCTTTGCTGTAACCATTTCCCAGTGTCTTAAAGGTGGAAGTTGTTGCGTCCAACAATGGCTTGCCATAAAAATAAACTCTCCAAGCATCACTAGCATAACCGTCGCCAAGAAATTGGAAAGTAGATGGGCTGGCATCAGTTAGAATTGACCCCCGAAAATAGACTTTCCAGGTGTCTTTTGCATAACCATCACCTAAAAACTGAAAAGAACCGGCATTGGCATTGACAATTTCTTTACCACGATAGTAAATACGACCGCCAATTTTGGCATAGCCGTCTCCCAACTGGTCTTGATGGATATAGGCACTGCTATTTTCGTATTTGCTATTATCAACATAGACATCGCTGGCAGAGCCAAGCAGAAGAAGGGCGAGCATGGTTTTGAAGGAAATAGCTAGTATCATATCGCGTTTGGACTAAAATAGAAGAATTCTTGTTTGTGTACGTGTTAATGAGACCGCAATATAAGGTAAAAGTTTAGTTGTCGATTGATTTTTTGCAGATAATACGCAGTGTTTTTTCCTGCGTTCTTTGGTATTTCTTTGCCTATTCTTTGGTACTTCTTCGCTCCTGCTAGGAGATTGGCTTGGCATTGGTTTGCTCTTTCTCTGCTTATTCCTTGCAGTTTCTTTGCCGTTTCTCTGCTGTTTCTTTGCCGTTTCTCTGCCGTTTCTCTGCTGTTTCTTTGCCGTTTCTCTGCTGTTTGATTGGTGTTTTTTCGCTGTTTCTCTGCTAAAATGGTAACTAAATAGCAACCAGTCGGCAAAGAATAGGCAAACAAGGGGGCTAGTAAGCCCCTAGGATACCTTAAGCGAATACGACCAATCACCCTAGAGAAGGCAAATGCGATCGCAAAAATGCGGTCTATGGGATACAAGGTTGAATAGGTAACACTTATTTTGTTTGCTGCAAATGTATTTCAGGAAAGGAGTAGGTTGAATCCTGTATGGTGGTAAAAAGGGAATAATCGGTGTAATCCGGAACGGCTATCCTTAGAAGATAGCTCCCCTTTTTTAACACCTTGATCTTAAATTCGCCATTGCTATTCCTAACGGTATCCCGACCTAATAAGGCCAAGGGCTCCCTTTCCGTATTGGATACAAAGGTTTCAATTATGAAATAACCAACCGGATTGTACTGGTGGTCAACTAAACGGCCAGTAATACGGTATGCGGGGTTAGTAAGTAGCCCATAAAGTGAACAACAGAATAGTAGTGCTTTTAGCATATTTTTTCAAGTGTGATGCTCGATAACATAAACGTATCCAGCTGATGAATCTTAAAACGGTGACCGTCATCTGATGAATGCAACGACGATCTATGCAAAGATAGCCCCGCTTTGTCAATGGATAGCTATCACAAGTTTATGAAAAACTATCATTTTGCATGTTCTGCTTATAGGCGGAAGGAGATATGCCCGTTAGTTTTTTAAAAAATCTGGAAAGATTATTAGGATCGCTGAAATGAAGTTCAACGGCAATTTGGGCGATAGACTGCTCGTCCAGGAGAAGCCGCTGTTTGATTTCTTGAACTTTTCGGCGTTGGATTAGGTGGATTGGACTGTGGCCCGTATAAGCTTTAATTTGACGATTCAGCTCATTGCGATGTATTTTCAGTAAGTCCGCGTATTGATTGCAGTTCAGGTTGGAGTTGACATGCTCTTCCATGAGCATTTTAAATCGCGTCAGCAAATTATTGTTCGAGCCTTCATTGGCTATATGGTGAAATGCGCGAAATAGCCGATCCAGCCGCAGTAAAATACTGGCAAGGAATGCGCGAATCATATTGGGACTGTCGGATCGAAATGTTCCGATTTCAAAAACGATTTCGGACAGCAGGATTTTAAATACTTCAAAATCAGGGGCCGATGCGACAATATAGGGTGCAAATGAATAGTTGTAAAAATAGGGGAGTTTGTATACAAGTGTCTTATCCTGAAAGAACGATTCCAAAAACTCAGGTTTGAAGATTAAATGAAATCCTTTAACGCTATTTTTATCAAATTCATATTGCTTGATCTGGTTCGGAAAAGCGAATAAAATGGTTCCTGGACATAAATCAATACGTTTTTCATTGGTATAGGCCACCCCGCTTCCCTGTTCGAAAAACATGATTTCAAAAAAGTTAATGGTGTGTGGTTCGGCTTCAAAAATCAGGTCGGTATTGTCCTCAAAACGATGGGCATCCATCGCTAAGGGAAAGCCGTATTTACTGTTTTCAAAATCAAAATATCGCATGCTCATGTCTTCAACTAAATTGCAACTGTTTAAGCGATCAGGCTGCTGTGGATAAAGATAACAGTTTTCATGAAATTGTCGACCAGGAGGAAAAAGGAGTTTGCGCTGTCAGATCTTTGTCAAGACGCACGGTAAAATTCGGAATATTTGGTCAAGTCGTATTTTTTTTATATATTGCTGGTTATGAGTTTTAAAGAAAAATTAGAGAACTGGCGCACGTCAATCAATCGCGCCGGTAGTGGTGAGGAATTGTATATTTTGCTTTTGAACTACAAAAAGTTTATCAATAAAAATTGGATGGACGATTTTGGCGATCCGGGCAACTGGAAATCGGAATTAAATCAGGTCATCAGCAAAGTAAGAAAGAAAGTGGATGTGGCAGAAATTCAAAATTGCGACGATCTCTCGTCCTACAAAGACGACGCTCGGCAAACAGCCCATTCGCTCAATCATACATTAAGATATCACCACTCATTGACAAAAGAGTAGGCTAGGCCTACTCTTTTTTTGTTTATAGGGCTTTACTGTAAAGGAATCAGGACATTCTGTTCCAAGCGTACAGGTACCTGCTTCACCGAGGTAAAACCGTCTTCCTTGGAAATGATGTTGGAAAGATCAAGCCCCCTTTTCGAGAACGTACTGATCAAAGCTGTCCTGAAGGTAGCTTTCGATGATCCCCAGCCTTGTCCTAAAATGGTGTCGTTGTTGAGCTGAATCAGTTCATCTGTTGAGTAATAACTGAATTTTTCCAGTAAGTGTTGGTAAAGATTTGTTGTAGTAGCCATACAATTTAAAAATTTAAAGGATTAAACCATAAACTGTATCCAGATCTTGTTGGGAAAATAATCGTTCTGCGACGTTTATTTTGGTCGAAACCCGTATTAATTTACCACCGCGGTGCCTCCACTCGGTTGGTATTGCATCATGCAATTCTGAATACTCTACAAATATAGTAGATTATTTTTTATAATGAAAATTTTTTTTGTTTTTAAGGTTAAATGGGCGTTAGCTACAGAAATAGGGAGGTCAAAGCGAGGCGGGGTGTTGGCTGTGATTTGGTTATAAAGCGGTTAGCTGGATGGGAAATTTATCATGTTACTGTAATCTCATCGAAAATACTTTAAAAAGCAGAGATAACACAATACTTTTGCGCCATGAATAGAATTGCGGAAATTAACGAATACATTGCTGCTGAACGCGAAGTATTATTGCAACACCCTTTATACCGTAAAGTCAAAACGATCAAAAATTTACGTTCTTTTACCGAAGGGCATGTGTATGCTGTATGGGATTTTATGTCTTTATTAAAAGCTTTACAGATCAAATTAACCTGTACCACACTTCCATGGTTCGCCAGTGAACATCCTTCAACGCGCTATTTGATTAATGAAATTGTATTGGCAGAGGAGTCGGATGAATATATCGATGGACGCCGATTAAGCCATTTTGAGATGTATCTCGACGCCATGTCCGCTATGGGAGCCGACCTCCATTTGATCAATAAGTTTATTGCCAACGCCAAAAAATCGGATAATATATTCGATGCTATAGCAATGACAACATTGGATAAGCGAATCAAAGATTTTCTGAATTTTACATTTGAAGTGATTGCCGAGGGCCAGGTGCATAAAATTGCGGCGGCGTTTACCTTTGGACGTGAAGACCTCATCCCCGGAATGTTCACCTCTATTTTAGAAGAGATTAAAGCAAATTTCCCTACAGCCAATTTAGACAGTTTTATTTATTATTTTCAACGGCATATTGATCTAGATGGCGACGAACACGGACCATTGGCGATGCAGATGATAACAGATCTTGCGAAGGACGATGAGGTTAAATGGACGGAAATGAAGGAGATTAGTAAAGTTGCGCTGCAAAAAAGAATTCAACTGTGGAATGCTATAGAAGATTCCTTATACGGATAATACGTTAAGCAGATCTTTGAGAATGGCCTTTCAGATCATGATCTGAAAGGCCGTTCTATGTAGATTATAACAAGTCTTTATTTATCCGTTATCTTGTAAGATCGCGCACGAACTGTTTATTGAAATCGCATTCTTTCGAAAGCCAGTCGATCACTTCAAAAAGTCTGGCGATTGATAGGCTGGATTGGGATAGGTATAAAACCCTTCCCCGGTAGCGACGCCTAATTTGTTCTTGTCTATAAAATGTTCTTTGAGATAGGCTACAGTTTTTATCTTTATGGGATCATTGGTTGCCTCGGCACTCATTTTGTTAATATTATAGGCTGTTGTGATGCCAACGATATCGAGTATGCCAAAGGGGCCTGTTGGCGCTCCCGTGGCAACCATCCAAGTCTTGTCGATCGTTTGGGCATCGGCTACTTCGTTGACCAAAAGATCCGTTGCTGCCGAAAGTAATGGGACAAGTAAGGAGTTTACAATATAGCCAGGCTGCTCCTTATGCAGCGGTAGGGCAACCATGCCAATGGATTTTGCAAAGTTTACAACCTGCTCAAATACCGTTTTGTCTGTACCCGGATGGCCCATAATTTCTGCTGTATTGTGCTTCCAGATTTCATTGGCAAAATGTAGCGCCAGGAACTTCTCTGGACGGCCAGTTTCTTGGGCAAACTGACTTGGTAGTAGGGTGGAGGAGTTTGTCGCAAAAATGGTTTTCTCTGGAGCGACTTTCGCTAACTCCTGATAGAAACCAATTTTAATGGCAGGGTTTTCGGGAACAGCTTCGATCAGAAAATCTGCGTTTGCTACTGCCGAAGCTAGGTTTGAATCATAACTGAGTCTGTCGAAGGTTGAAGCCAGTTGTTCCTGACTGGCATGAAGATCTTTCTCAAATGCCTGCGCCATAAGATCAAATTTAGCTTTTGCTTTTTCAAGTACCTCATCGTTGATGTCATATACGGTAACATCATAGCCATGAAAAGCAGTTTGGAAAGCGATCTGATAACCTAAAACACCGCTTCCTGCAATTGTTATATTTTTAAAGTCCATCTTATTATTATTATTATTATTATTATTTAAAATCATTGCTGTTCTTTTCTGATTTTTATCCTTATCCTTTGATTCCCTTTAACCAATCTTTGAATTTGCTGATCTGCTCTGTGAGAAAGGATTCATGCTCTTCCTCGTCCGCGGAACCAAGTGGCAGGATATGTTCAAAGTAAGTTCCTTTCAATAGTTTACGCAGTAAACCTTCTCCTATAAACGGTTTGTCGTCATTTAACGTTTTGGCCGCTTTTAAGAGATGACGGATGTCGTATTGAAGGGGATTGATATCTGGAACCTGTTTATTTAAGTTTAAAAGTTCATATACGGCAATCCGAGCTGTGCGTACTGAGCTTTCCATGGTAAAAACCACATCGTTATTAGTTTCGACAAACTGACCGACCAAGCCAAGATTTTTGCAGCCCTCAGGGACAACTCTTGGACGGTCACCCTTTGCTCTAGGCATAAACATAGACGTAATGTAAGGCATAAACGCCGTACGTACAATGGTATTTGTGATAACATTCTCCAGTTGATCAATGATGCCTAGATGGTGGCATAACTCGGCTAGAATTTCATCTCCGGTACATTCGGGCATGGGCTTTTTGATGTAATTTCCTTCTTTATCCATAAATAAGGCATATACCCATAAGACAAGAACATCATCCGGTTGTCCAGGGAAATGTGGCTGTCTATTACAGGTGAAACTCATCAACCAATCGGAATCGGTAATGGTGATGATACCGCCAGTAACTGTTTTACCCGAATAGGGGTCATTGACCGCATATGCTTTGAGTTTTTCAACCAAAGCCGAAGGCTTACAAGTCAGTGTTGCAGACTCCCATGCTGATTTTTCGATGTTACTGCAGAACTTTTCGGGTTTACCAAATATGGCTGACTTGGCGGCGAGGTTTTTCCAGAGCTTCCAGCCCGCGCTTTGACCGCTGCTGCTGTTGTCGATACCGATAATCGGCGCGTTTTTATTGTCCCCGTAGAAGGTATCTTCTGTCATTGATCCAGTTGTCACAATGACGAAATCGTCTTTCCCGATTGGAATTTTTACTTCTTTGCCATCTTGTTCTGTAATTAGGGCCTCCACAACTTTTCCATCAGTATTGCTTTGGATGTCCAGATCTTTGACCAATACATTGAACTGAATGTTTACGCCTTTGCTTTGGAGTACTTTACGCAAAGGGGTCACAAAAGTGTCGTATTGGTTGTATTTTGGGAATACAAGCGACGAAAGGTCGTTCAATCCATCTATTGCATGCAAAAAGCGGTGCATGTACAATTTCAGCTCAAGTAAACTATGCCAGTTTTCGAAAGCGAACATGGTACGCCAGAAGGTCCAGAAATTGCTGGATAAAAATGATTCGCTGAAGTAGTCTTCGATGGTTAAGTCATCTAGATCTTCTTTATTTTTAAGGAGCAATCGAATGATGGCCAGCTGATCCATTTTGCCCAGTCCAAACTTGCTGAAGTCTTTTATTTCGCCCAGTTTATGAATGAGACGGGCTTTCGAGTAATTGGAATCATTATCATTGATCAAACGGTACTCGTCCAACACACTGTAAGGGGCAGGCATCTCCAATGCAGGGATATCCTGAAACATATCCCAAAGATTTTCGTAGGTCATATCCATTTCCCTGCCACCGCGGATGATATAACCATCGGTAGCATTACCCGCCCCATCTAACGAGCCACCTTCCACATGGAGCTGTTCGAGAAATGTGATGTTCTCCGCAGGAACATGTCCATCGCGGATAAAATAATAAGCAGCAGACATCCCTGCTATACCACTTCCGACGATGTAGATTTTACTGTCTTTATATGATTTTGGAGGAATGCCTTTATTGCGCTGATAATTACCGATCTGATCAGAAAAAGGCATCGATTTCTTTGGTGTATTACGTTGTTGTTCTTTGCTTGAATCAGGTTCATGATTTACATTTCCATATTCAGCAGATGCATTTAATACTTTGTCGAATTTTGAGGTGATTTCTTTCATGATTCTTATGTTTTTTAATCCTTGACTAAAGTTACTAAGACAACCTTAATCATTTGTGCCCTCAAATTCGCTATTGTTCTACCGAATTTCCGCTATCTACATATTTTGTCGCTTTCTGTACTCTGATGGCGATAAAGTGGCGTATTTTTTGAAAAAACGACCAAATGCTGAGATAGAATTAAATCCGATTTCATAAGAAATTTCTGAGATAGTCTTTTCGGGATTTCCGAGCAGCACATAGGCTTCTTTAAGTACATGCTCATCAATAATTTCATGTGGTGTTTTACCTGATGCTCTTTTAACAACCTGAATGAGGTATTTGTTTGAAATAAATAACTGGTCGGCGTAATATTGTACGTCTTTGTATTGGTTGCTATGTCGTTGTACCAGATCTGTAAACTTATAGAACAAGTTGTTGGTCTCCTGTACACTCTCCATTGGATCTTGGTCTTTAGATGCCAGTTCGTCGGCAATTTCTAACAGGAGATTGAAAATAACCGTGCGGATGATATCTGCTGTAAAATGCGTTGTTCTTAAAGAAACTTCTTTGAGGTAGTCTATTAAGTTGATTAATTTGTCAATGAGATTATCTTTAGCACTGACTATGGTAAAAGTCGAGTTCTTAAAAAATCCCAGTTGCTCAATAAAAAATGGATTGACAATATGTTTGAGAAGAAATGCTTTGTCAAAGAAGATCAGCTTCATTCTAAAGTTGGCACTGACTTGTGAGAATTTGATAATTGTTGTCGGTGCCGATACGAGAATCCTATTTTTTGAAAAATGGTATTCCTGATTATCGATTTCAATCGTGATATCTCCTGCGGTACAGATACAGATCGCATAGAAGTCGATACGAAAAGCATTGCTTGGGTATTCAAAAATGGGATTACCGGAAGAAATGTAATAGGGGCGGTGGCAATTTACGCCAAAGAATGATAAGGTATCTTGAAGACTTTCGTGTGTGTAACAGTTTTTCTTCACCTTAAGCTTCATGGATTTTTTGTTTGACTCGGACATGGGCTGAGAAGATTATTTCTAATAAACAAATGGGCTTTGCTTATTCGGATACTGTTCGTTTAAGGATAAGCTTCTCGGTCGCTAAAGCATCCTCTAACCCAACGAAGAAACTTTTGAATCCGAACTTGTTCAGTAGTCGTTTCGATGCGGTGTTATCGGGATCAATAATACCGATCACATCTTTATCTGGATTTAATGTTGTGGCAAGGGCAAGCATCGACTCGCAAATCTGTGTTCCCAGCCCCTTCCCCCAATGTTCTTTGCGGAGCAAATAACCAATTTCGAATACACTTGGATCTTTTTTGTAATTAACAAGCTTACAGTCGCCCAAAAGCTTTAGCGTATCCGCTTCGATTACTTTAAAATAACCTAAATCAGGATCCTGGTTGATTTCTAGAATCGAATCGAATTTTTTCCGGGCCTGTTCTTTGGGCAATCCTTTACCGGTAATGTATTTCATGACATCATCCGATTTAACCAAGTCGTGGAAAGCGTCAAAATCTTCCGGGAGATATTTTTTGAATAGAATTGTATTATACATGGCCAATGCGTTTACTTACAAGATAAGGTTGTTTTCTCTGAAATCAAATTATCGGAACCTAAATCATCATCTTTCTGTCTTATTAAGCTTTTTTTATGGATTCAGTTCTGCAATTGAGTTAAATTGCCTTTCTGTAAAGCGGAAGGGAAGCTTTTATAAGAATGCTATCCCGTAGCGATATGGTGTAAATAAGAATTTTTAGAGGGAGATAATAGGTATGGAAATAAGAGCGGCAAGTGAAGCCGACTATGTGGCAATCCTGCACATTTGGGAAAATTCGGTTCGGGCAACACATGATTTTTTGAAGGAGGAGGATCTTCAGTTATACAAGAGATTGATCCCAACCGAATATTTACCACAGTTAAAAGTATATGTCATCGATGACGATGGACAGCCTGCCGCTTTTTTCGCTGTCTCTGATGATAATCTGGAAATGTTATTTGTGGATTCAGCCTACAGGGGGAAAGGTTTTGGGACTGTGGCACTGCAGCATGTACTCGATAAGCTGGAGGTGTATAAAGTTGATGTCAATGAGCAAAATCAGCAGGCTGTTAATTTTTATCTGAAAAAAGGATATCAGCTTATGGGGCGCTCAGCTGTAGATGGTATGGGCAAACCCTACCCGATCTTGCATTTACATCACGAGAGCACTATCAATGGATCGAAATAATTTTAAAATGAAATAACTTATGATACAAGGTTTATACGAAACGCATATTCAGGTGCGTGATTTAGCTAAATCTGTCGCATTTTATACAGAGGTATTGGGATTACGTGTGGCACATCGCGATCCGACACGTCCCATTGTTTTTTTATGGATTGGATCCGGGAAAGAATATATGTTGGGGTTGTGGCAGGAAGAAACAAACTTTCAACCGAGACATTTTGCTTTTAGAGCGGATAAAGAAGATATCTTAAACTATGCCGTGGACTATCTGAAAACTCGTGACCTGACACCCTATAATTTTTTAAAAGATGGGATCGAAGCACCGATGGTCTTTGCATGGATGCCGGCATTGGCCATTTACTTTAATGATCCGGATGGCAACCAATTGGAGTTTATCGCAGTTTTGGAAGGGGAAGGTAGGCCCGAACTAGGCGTGCTGTCTTACGCGGATTGGATCGATCGTACAACACAATAAGTCGCTTTTTCGCGACTTATTGTGTTGAATCCCATTCTTGGGCAAGGATAGCAAAGACCACATCATCTTCCCATTGACCGTTATGGAAATAGCTTTTTACAAAATGAGCTTCCTTTCGGAATCCCAAGCTTGTTAAAAGCTGCATGGATGCCTTATTTTCTTGGGCTACCGAGGCCGTGATCCGATGTTTATGATACTGACGGAACAGGGCCTCCATAACTGTTTTCAGTCCTTCTTTGGCATACCCCTGTTGCTGGAATTCTTTTTTTATGGTACAGCCCAATTCCACCTGTAGATGTTCAGCACCGAAGAAATGTACAGCAATATAACCGATTACAGTATTTGCACTTTTGTCGGTCATAACAAGCTGAAACCACGACTCTGGAAGATTGAATGTACCCGGATTTTTTGCAATAAATGCATCGACTTCTACCAAGGATTCTGGAATCCAGCCCTGGTATTTAATGGTTTCTGTTAGCTGACTGCGGTCTGCTGATATAATTTGACGATTTCTTCAATGACCAGATCCGCTTCGTCATAAAAAACATGATGCTCCGCATGTTGAGCCAAAAGATAACGTCTATTATTTTTTTGATCGGCAAATTTTTTAAGGGCAGCTACAAATAAACTCCGGTCGGGTTCTTCAAAAGGTGATTTTCCTGAGCCAATCACAGTCATAGGGACATTGATTTTTCCTGCAACCTCATGTAAAACAGCCGTTGACGCTTCGTAGTTTAAAACGAGATGATAGAATCCTAAGCTTTCTTTTTTGATGTTATCAAGCTCACCAGCATATTCTCTCTTCAAAGATTTGGATCGCTCCATAGTCATGAAATAAGGGGAGACAATATCGATCATTACTGTGCCAACAACCTGACCGGGATTGGTCGTTATAAATTTCATCGTATAGTTACCACCGAAGGAGTGTGCAACAAAAAAGTACCGATCACGATAGCCCAATTGCTGCAAGGCAGTTTTAAGGTCCTTTACTTCATTTGGCAAGCTAACGTTAACGGTGTCTATTTCACTTTTTCCAAAGCCAGCCCGGTCATAAGTAATTAACGGTGCGCCCAATTTCCTGGACAGGGGTTCCAATAGCTTTCTCCAAACGGAACCATCATTTCCACCGCCAGATTCGAAGACAATGGGGATACCCTTTCCCTCCATTAAAGCAAAATGAAGACTATGGTTGCCTACATTGATCATGGTATCCCTTAGCTGTGCTTTTACGGCCAACCCGGAGAGTGTTAGTAGGAGGAAAACGGATAAAAGGAGATTATATTTTAGCCCGTACATCGTTCATTTTAAGTGTCATGCTTGTCGCTTCTGTTTCGATCCATCTTGTATATTCCTCAATAGCCTGCAAGCGAAGTTGGTCGGAGATATACCCTTCCGTCACCATTTGTCGCGACTGGGCGACTTTGTTCCAGATGGCCAGATTGGTATCAAAGTTAGCTTCTCCTTTTTTGTAGGTCTGATCGGCATGGATAACCTGAACCGAATGGAAACCTGCTTCCTGGAGCAGTGCAGCGACCTCATCAGTAACACGATTGTTCAGCCCTGCATCTGCTCTCCATTGCAGAAAAGTATGGTAAAATGTGAGCATGCTTTCTGGAGGGGCGGGGTTCCATTCAATAGCGGTGTGATTGTAGTCTAAAATAGAGATTTGTCCGCCAGGTTTTAACCAGGATTTAAATAAGCCCAATGCTCTGGGAATATCACTTAACCATTGCATGGTGCGCGCCGTTATAATCAGGTCGAACGGATGTGGAGGCTGATAATCAAAAATATTGCTGCAGACCAGGTTCAGATTTTTGGTATTGCGGTATAGTTCATTGCCACTATCTATAAAAGACTGTGTATTATCAAGTCCAATTATGGTTCCGTCGCCGATATAGCTTGCTACCTCATTCGTAAGCGTTCCGGTACCACAGCCCACGTCCAAGATTTCCATGCCAGGAGAAAGTAAGGGCATAATCGTTCTATAATCGGATGATAATGTTCTTCTTTCAAATATCTTATTGGCCTGTTGATCTTTTCTGTCGATAAATTTTTCTTTCATTAATCTTGGTTTAGGTTTTTGTAAATATAGCTTTTGCATTCGTTTTAAAAAAGTCGCTATGCATCACTAAAATTCCATGATTTCTAAGCAATAGTAAAAGCACCCTATTATTTACTTGATACCAAAGCTATACCAATACCTACATTAACCGTGATATAACACGAAGACTACGCGGGGATAGCAGGGGGTTAACAGGGATATACCCCTGTTAACCCCCTGCTATCCCCCTGTTAACCCCCTATAAATACCTGGTTAGTTTGCCAGTTGGTATTGTTTTAGTATCAATTGGTGCACAACACAATAGCATCCCTATTAATACAGAAAAATGTCCTTTTAAGAGAGAAATAATCAGATTTTTTTATATTATTTCACTGTATTCTTTAGAATAATTTTTATATTGTTGGACAACGATTCTATAACCGTTATAGTTGCACTAAAATATCCTGATGTTATGCGAAAAGTATTTAAAATGCTCATGCCAATTTATTGTGCTGTTTTTCTTTCAGCCTGTTCTTCTAACTACCTCATGACATTCAACGGCGAGAATGTAAAGAAAGATGAAGACAAAGGAACATTTTCTTTTGATAATGATACGCTACAAATCGATTATTCCTTTGCCGACCGAGATGGTCGAATTTATCTGCGGATAGAAAACAAAATTGATAAGCCGATCTTATGGGATCTTAAAAGTTCGGCCTTGGTTATTAACGGTAAAGCGATAGGCTATTCAGCCGAAAAAGCCGATTTTAACGGAAAGGTGAACGCCTCTGTTTCCAATATAGATACTCGAAATACAACGTTATTCAACGACGCATGGGTTAATGGTTATATTACGGGATCGGTAAGTTTGCCTAAAGATGTGGTACTTATCCCACCACATGCCTATGTGGATGGGCATTATTTTGATTTTAAAAATGATGTTAAAGCCATTGTACGATCATCTCGAAAAGAGAAAGTGTATATGTATGATATGAATGGGGAGAGTTTTGCGGTAAAACTTGCTCGATTTGAAGGTGCTGAATCACCATACAGTTTAAGGAGCTATCTAAGTTATTCTATTTTGGAAGATGGTAAAGCAGTTGCTAAAACTACGGAGCAAAGATTTTATGCTGCCCAGCTTTGGCAGACGGGTGCTGTAGCGCTTAACAATATAATTGAATTATATAATAGGCGTGGGGATGTGGTGGCTGTTAAAGAGAAAAAAGGACAAGGAGCGATGATTGTTGGGGGAGCCTTGGCGCTCACTGCAGTGGCTGCCACAATTGACCCGAAAGAAGGGCAATAGCATCCAGACTTAACCATGAAAGCTAGATTGACCAATAATAAAGGCACTCCGATTTGTTGAATTCGTATAGCCATTTCAATGTATGGAAATTTAGGAAATTTTAAGAACCGAACCCGTCTCAATCGGGTTCGGTTTTTGTTAGTTATGAGAACTTCAAATTCATGAGCGTCTTAGTTGACCGACGTACCATCTATAATCTCTTCATCTGCTTTGCTGACCAGCGTAACGCCCCCCTTTAAGTCACCAAAAATTTCGGTCTGACCATTTATGCTGCGCCCTTTCTGAACCTGGAGACGTTGTGTTTTGCCAGCAACGACAGCAATTACAAAACTCCCTTCACCGGATGTAAATACCGCTGATTTCGGCAAAACGAAAGTGCTGTCTTGGGAAGTCAAAGGCAATTCGACCTCGGCGACCATACCGGGCAATAGCTTGTTGTCTGTATTGATAATATCAATTTCTACCCGTTCAGCTCTTAACCGGCTGTCCAATGCCCCCGATTTACGTGCGATCTTACCGGAGAATGTTTGTCCAGGCAATGACTTGACCGTAAATTGTAAGGGCTGGTTTTCCGCTAAAAAACCCGAATATTGTTCTGGAACAGCAACGGCTAACCGGAGTTTACGTTGTTGTTGAATGGTCATGATCGGCATTTCCGAACCACGGCCAGCTGGACCAACATAGGCGCCCTGATTGACATTTCTTGTTGCGATGACACCGTCGAAGGGCGCTCTGATTTCTAAATAATTCAATAGATTTTGAACTTCGGCGTAGGCGGATTTAGCGGCTTGATATTGTGCAAAATCAGCATTCTTTTTTGACTCAGCAACCTCAAGATCGAGTCTAGCCACCGTTCCTTCCACCTTGCTGGTTTCGACGAGTCTGTCGTAAGTGCTTTTGGTCGCCATATAGATGGCCTCCTGGGATTTGAAACGTGATTTTGCGGCTGATAGTTGTGAACTTAATTCGGGAGCCTCCAATACAGCTAATAGCTGACCGGCATGCACTTGACTTCCGATGTCCACATTGAGGCTCTTGACATAACTGCTTACCTTGGCGTATATCTCGACCTGCTGGAATCCCGTGATTTCCCCAGGGATCTGCATTTTATTTGTTAATTTCTGTTTGGTGGGTACAAAGGTCTCCATTGCCGGAGCTGCAGCTTCGGGACTTTCTTTTTTTGCATTTTCCTCAGCAGCCGAATGGCATCCGGCAAAGGATGCGATCAGACCGGCGATAGCTACTATTTTGAACAAATTATTTTTCATATTTTATAGATGATACTGCTTTTACGATAAAGGTTTTAATGCGGCAATATAGTGCTTGCTGTCTTTGTCTTCAGGATCTAATGAGATCGATTGTGTATTGCTTTTTTCTTGCGCCCAGGCAAATATGAGCGGTAAGATGACGAGTACGGCAAAAGTCGAAAATAGTAATCCGCCAATGACGGCCCTACCGAGTGGTGAAACTTGTTCGCCACCTTCACCGTGGCCAATGGCCATAGGTAGCATACCCACAATCATGGCCAAACTGGTCATGATAATGGGTCGAAGCCGTAAGGATGCCGCTTCACGGGCTGCAGCCAGGGCATCGCCATGATGCCGGCGGATATGTTCGGCATTGGTGATCAGCAAAACAGCATTCGCAATGGATACACCCACCGACATGATAATCCCCATGTAGGATTGTAAGTTGAGGGTAGATCCGGTTAACAACAGCAGCAGCAATGAGCCCAGCACAACCGCAGGCACTGTGGTGAGCACAACCATAGAAACTTTGAACGATTGAAAGTTAGCCGATAGCATCAGGAATATAACGATAATGGCTACGGCCAGACCAGATTCAAGGCTGCTCATGGTCTCTAACAATACTTTTCCAAGTCCTATTTGCTCCATGGTTAGACCACGAGGAAGTTCACCAAGGGCTTTAATACTGCGCTGTACATCCTTAGAAGCTGTTTTTAAATCGGCATGATCAATATTTGCTGTAACTGATACATAGGGCATTGCCCCTAGATTGTCGTTTTCGCCATAGGTGAAGGACGGTGTGATTGTTGCAACGTCACTCAGAATAGGACGTGCTGAATTTTTCAATAAAGGGATTTCACCGATTTCTTTCTCGTCTTTCATTTTATCGATGGGAACCTGAACTTGGACGTTGTATGAAAGTCCAGCTTTTTCATCGATCCAGGTGTTTTTTTCGGTATAACGCGAGGAAGAAGTGGAAGCGATCAGCGATCGTGTTACTTCGCTGAGATCGATACCCAGTTGTGCAGCCCGGATGCGATCTATCTTAATATCGTAAGAAGGGTATTTAATGGATTGTGCTAATTGTACATCTCTAAAATAAGGGATGGCTTTTAGTTCCTCAATCAATTTACCGGCGTACTTCTCGTTGTTCTTTTTGTTTTTTCCTGCAATCCGAACTTCAATTGGTGTGGGCGATCCCTGGCTTAATACTTTATCGGTAAGTTCGATCGGTTCAAAAGATACTTGCACATCTGGCAATGCAGCTTTAAGCCGCTTGCGGTACTCATCACGGAAACTGTCCATATCGTGATGGTAGTCTTTCAGTGCAATCTGGAAAACGGCTTCATGAGGACCCGCCATAAAAAGATAGATCGGCGAAACGGAAAACTGCCCGGGGTGTTGACCGATATAAACAGAAGATATACTGATATGATCTTTCCCAACGAGCTTTTCGAGTTCGGCTAGTGCCAATTTTGCTTTTTCTTCGGTGCGTTCGATACGTGTACCTTCAGCTGCACGGAGGCGCATTTGGAACTGTCCCGAGTTGATCCTCGGAAATACATCCTGGCCGATTGTGGAAAGTAAAATGACAACGAGACTAATGGCGCCAAGAAGATAAACCACAGTAATGGTTTTCTTCCTTTTGAATAGGCGATCGATCATTTTCATGAATCTGTTTCTGAAACGTTCAAAAATACTCAGCTTTCCATCGTTGTTAAAGTCTTCCCGTTCCACCAATAGTTTCTTCTGATTTAGGGTGTCCTGCTCGGATGCTGCGGTCAGTCCAGTTGCCGCAAATTGAGCTTCATCGGTATTTAAACCCGCTGGTTCGGTCGCGTGTGGCGCTTTATGCGCATGATCTTTCATCAGCCAGTTTGCCATGATGGGAACAAATGTCTGCGAAAGGAGAAAGGATATGATCATGGAGAAGCCAATGGACAAAGCCAACGGAAGAAATAACGAACCCGGGATGCCTGTCATGGTAAATGCCGGCGCAAATACGGCTAGTATACAGAGCAGGATCAATAATTTGGGTAAGGCGATTTCTTTACAGGCATCCCAGATTGCCAAGGCTTTGGGTTTACCCATATCCAGATGCTGGTGTATATTTTCTATCGTTACCGTACTTTCATCGACCAGGATGCCAATAGCCAAAGCCAGTCCACTGAGAGACATGAGATTGATGGTCTGCCCGAAGAGCTTTAGAAAGAGCACGCCGGATATCACGGATATCGGTATGGTTAGGATAACGATCAGCGCGGCTCTTCGATCACCTAAAAATAGGAGCACCATAAGTCCTGTTAGGATAGCGCCGATGGCACCTTCGGTAATCAAACTCTTTACGGAATTGATCACATAGACGGATTGATCAAATTCATAAGATAACTTGACGTCGTCGGGTAAATTTTCCTGAATTTTTGGTAAGGCTGCTTTTAAGTTTTGGACAACCTCCCAGGTTGAGGCATCGCCGGCTTTGGCAATACTGACGTATACGGAACGTTTGCCGTTGACCAAAGCATAGCCTGCGGTAACGTCGGCACCATCTTTTACGGTAGCAATATCGCCAAGGTAAAGATTTTGTACTCCACCTTTAAATAGCGGGATTTTTTCAAAATCTTTGACATCCTTGACGGTATTGTTCGTTGGTGTAATGTAGTTTTTGTCCTGAATACGTACGTTTCCTGCAGGAGCGGTTTGATTGTTCAGTCTTAGTGCTTCGACGACCTGATCGGGTGTCATATGGTGGCTCCGCATCAAATCGGGATCAACGTTGACCTCAATGGTACGTGGACTTCCCCCAAAAGGAGGGGGCGACAATAGACCGGGGATTGATGTAAACGATGCCCGGACATAGACGTTGGCTAGATCTTGCAGTTCATTATTGGACCGTTTGCTACTGCTCAATACCAGTTGGCCTACAGGAAGCGACGAGGCGTCAAAACGAATGATGAACGGCGGTTGTGAGCCTGGAGGAAAGGAGGCCTGGATCCGATTGGCCAGGGCACTTAGCTCGGCTGCAGCCTGTGCCATGTTGGTGTCTTCGTAATACGATACTTTCATTAAGGTCAGCCCTTGAATATTCTTGGTCTCAATAGACTTGACCCCATTGGCAAAAAGAAGGATATTGACGTAGTTTTTGGCAAAGTAAGATTCCATTTGATCCGGCGAATAACCACCAAAGGGATGGGCAATATAAATAACCGGAAGGTTCATTTTTGGCAGGATATCTACCTTGATCGATCGAACGGCACCTATGCCAAAGACAATAAGTCCCAATACGAGTACGAGGATAGATATCGGCTTGCGTAAGGCAAAACGTATTAAATTCATGTAATCTTATTTATAGTTCTTTGTTGAAAATATCAAAATCTCCCGCAGCTGCGGCTTTGATTAAAAGCGACTGCCAAAGATTGATGTGGACGATCTCGCGATCGGTTTCGGCTCTATTTAATGTGTAAAGGGTCTGCGTAACGTCGACAAGTGTCGCTAGACCGTTTTTATACATCGTCATTTTTTGATTGTACGCTTGCTGAGCTGCCGACACTTGTCGAGGAGCTTCTAGATCACTTTTTAGGGCCAGTTGGATTTTCACATCAGCGGCATCCAGCTGTGCGGTCAATTGGGCTTCGGCAGTTTGGTATTCTTCCCTTAGGGCATCATTGGTAAAGCGCTGTGCACTGATTTTTTTATTGATACGCGCAATCGAAGTCAGGTTCCAGCTGATACCCAATCCTAAGAGATAATTTTGCCTGCTGGGACGAACCCCTTGCCAATAATTTGTGCTGTAGGCTTGTAAATCAGTAATGTAGTCGCTCTTAAAACCAGATCCTCTGGTCTGAAAGACCCCAAAGGCGCTTACAGTGGGAAGATACTCTTTGGTTGATAGTTTCAACTGTTGTTCGCCAAGTTCAATTTTACTTTTATAAAATTGCAGCATCGGATTACTTTCAATCAAGTTGACTGAAAGGGGAGTTAGCTTTACAGGAGTTTTCTGAACTAGAACAGTATCTATTTCGAGGTTTTTCGCTGGAATCCCCATCAATACCGTCAACTTATTGTTTTGCTCCTTCACATTTTCACGGGCCTGATTGAGGCTGATTTTAGCGCGTGATACTTCCGCTGAAGCAAGCGTTGAATCCACTCCGGGCAATATTCCGTTTTTTACTTTGGTGGCGGCAATATTTAAAAATACCAGTGCACGATCCAGATTCATCTGTTGATTTTTTTCCATTCGTTGACTAGCCAATAAATTGAGGTAAGCCGCAGCAATCTTGATTTTATGCTGGAACTGTTCCTGACCGAGATCGGCCTGTAGTCGTTTGGTATCGGATTTGGCCAATTCGATACGTTCTTTTTTTCGTCCAAAGGTGTAAATGTCCCAATTGACATTGGCTAAGTAAAGCGCACCAAATGCGGCATTCCAATTTTGTTCCGGAAGGGCGAGTCCCGACGAAGCCACATTAAGTCCACCAAATCCATACAGTGGACCATTTTGTCCGTTAATCGTCCCAAAATCCTGTTGAGCGACGATGTTCAGGTTGGGCCAAAAGTCGCGTTTGACTTGTTCATTGGCCTGTAGGGAAGACTGGAGATAATATTCCTTTGCCTTGATCACTCCATAATTTGCAATGCCTTGTTCTACCGCGTCTCGGAGCGTAAGCTGCTGAGCGAAGGAAGAGGATGTTGCAAGTGATACGGCCAATGACAGCACTAAATTCAATTTCAGCATAGGTTATCTATCATTTATGGACACGAAGATAGTAAGGACAGCAACCCCGATGTCCCTTTAAAATGATCTATGGCATTTAAAAGTGACCAATTTAATTCGTCATTTATTTTTCTCCTGTTTTAAACTTAAAGCTTTTACTTTGTAACAGAATTTTAACAGAATAAGGATGATGAGAAAGGTTTTAGAGAACAAGATAATACAGGAGATCGTGCTGTTGATCTTTTCATTTATCCTTTTTACGTTGAACGACTGGATTTTGATCTTGAGCTGGAAGGGATTTTTGATGGGGGTGTTCTATTTCTTGATCCTGTATGCGCATGCCCAGTTAAATCGTTTTTTTCTATTACCGCTGCTACTTAAGAAGAATAAACCCTTGTTGTATGTTTTCGCGTCGGTGGCAACCCTGCTCATTTTTGCAATCCTATTAAAAGAGCTAACGGACAACGTGATCTACAAGAATTGTTTTCTCTACAAGAATCTTGTACAGAAAACATTCCATTATCAATTTGGTGTATTATTGGGTTCGTTGATCTGTATATTGGGCAGTATCCAATTTATTGAATTTTATCGCTTCCAACGGGTGAAGACCCGACGCGAACTGCTTTCCAATCAAACGCAATTGTCGCATTTAAAAAAGCAGCTCAATCCACATTTTCTATTCAACACGTTAAATACCATTTATGGTATTAATCTAAAGTATCCGGAACGTACTTCTGAATTGATCATCAAAGTGTCTCAGCTGCTTCGCTATCAAATGGAGAGCAGTGAACGGGAGTATGTGCCTATGGATGATGAAATTGATTTTATTTCAAGTTATATTGAACTGGAACGCGAGCGATTAGGCTATCGCACGAAAATTGAATTCGATTATCAAAAAGAAGAAGATATCAATTATCAGATCGCACCGATGCTGTTGATTACGTTCGTAGAGAATGCTTTTAAACACGGAACCTGCAGTATTGAAGATTGTTTTGTTTATATCTCGATCAAGATTGAAAAAGGGAACTTATATTTGCATATACGGAATTCTGTACCTGTCAAGAAGAGGAATGTGTTCTCAGCAAAAATAGGTTTGGAAAATACGATAGCACGATTAAAGCTCTTGTATCCTAATCGCTACGTGTTGGCCGCAGATTCCAGGAAAGAAGAGTATGAGGTGTCATTGGTTATCAATCTTTAAACAATGAATAAAAATAGCTGTATCGTGGTTGATGACGAACCTGCGGCGCATTATGTACTGGTAAATTATATTGAAAGAAGTACTGATCTGCAGTTGGTCGCTCAGTGTTATAATGCTTTTGAGGCATTGGAGTTTCTTCGGGAGAACAAAGTAGATTTAATCTTCCTGGATATTGAAATGCCCGAGATTAATGGGATGGAGTTTCTGAAGATGCTGGATAACCCGCCCAAAACGATTTTGACAACAGCATATTCCGAATACGCATTGGAGAGTTATGATTATGGCGTTGTTGATTATCTGTTAAAACCTATTTCATTTCCTCGTTTTTTTAAGGCTGTTCAACGTTTTTTATCCTATAACACGGCTGTGTCGCCCCAGGAAGAAGAACCCAAATCAATTAGTATACGTATGGATGGCCGTATTATTGACGTTAAATTAGCGCAGATCGATTTTATCCAGAGCTTTGGAAATTACGTGAAAATTGTCACGCCAAGCCAGACATTTTTGACGGCCAGCACCACCCAACAAATCCTCACACAGGTGCCGGCATCAAAGTTTATCCGTATCCACAAATCCTACATTGCTTCAATCAATAAGGTGATCAAATATGAGCATGGCATGGTGCAGATCAATAATACTTCTTTACCTGTCGGCATTACTTTCCGTCGGGAATTGCAGGAGCGGCTAGCGAATAAATAGCGCCAAGCTAATGGTGATCTTATCGCTATGAACGAGTCAGTTGACTACCATTTCTCCTTTAATAGCGTTTCCAATTGACCGATTTCTTCCTGGTACATGGTTTTCTTTCTCGTTCCGAAGTAAAGGATATTTTCGACAGGCGATGTCCCTTCCCAGATTAGTTTTATTTTCCCGGAAGCAAGTGCTTCAGCACATAGGAAATCGGGAACGATGGAAAAGCCAGTATTGTTGCTTAAGCAGCGTATGATGGAGCTAATATTAGGAACGATATAATTGGGGCTAAAGTCTGGATGCTCGCCAAAGTGTGTTGACCAGTAGTTTTTTAAATGATCCATATCGGCAGCCGTGCTATACCATAATTGTTTTTTAAGGAGTTGAGCTGCTTCTTTAATTTTATTGTCGCTCAGCAGTGCTTCCAGTGTGGATGTATCCGTCTGACACCCCGCAATCAAGACAATGCGTTCTTTTGAGAACGCTTCGTATTCTAGATTCTGTTGGTTTCCTTTTTGAGGCGTAATAATAAGATCCAATAAACCATTATCAAGATCCTGCTGCATCTGCGGGTATTCTCCAAATTTGATAATTAAATTGAAGGGGAGTTGGGCAATATGTTCTTCCAGGGTGTACTGAAAGGTCTCAAAACACATTCCGATACTGATCGTTATACGTTCGTCCAATGCCCGTTTGTGAAAATGCTGTTCACCAGTTTCTAGTTTTTTAAGCGGATCAATCACATAGTTGTACAAGATTTTCCCCTTTTCGGTCGGCACCATTCTTCGCGCAGAGCGATCAAAAAGCTTGTGCCCCGTAAATGCTTCCAGGGAATTCAGATGTAGGCTTACTCCCGGCTGAGAAATAAATAATTCCTGTGCAGCTGCAGATAATGTTCCTGTTTCATAGATTGCCTTAAATGTACGAAGCCATTCTAAGTTCCATTTCATAGTTATTATTTTTATGATACAAATATATAATTTAAATTATTTTTATGATTTATAAAAATGATAGAAATTTGTATTATCAACAAGAAAAATTATAGAAATGAACATATTTATTATTAATGGTGGACAGAAATTCGCACACTCGAGAGGCTCTTTTAATACGACGATAACAAATTGGACCCTTGAAACATTGGGTGATAATGGATTTGAAACAAGGGTTACCAATATCAACGATGATTTTGATCCAATGGTTGAAGTTGAAAATTTTAAATGGGCAGACATTATCATTTACCATTTTCCTGTATGGTGGTTTCAGGTTCCGAACCGTCTGAAGCTCTATATCGATGAGGTTTTTACGGCGGGTCACAACAACGGTATCTATAAAAATGATGGTCGTTCACGTAAGAATCCGGCTATTAATTATGGTACCGGAGGTTTGATGCAGGATAAAAAATACATGGTGACTTCAAGCTGGAATGCTCCTGAGACAGCCTTTACAATGGAAAATGAGTTTTTTGATCAGCATTCAGTTGATGCCGGTGTTTTATTCGGTTTTCACAAGATGAATCAGTTTGCAGGATTGGAACATCTGGGAAGCTTCCATTTTCATGATATGGAGAAGGGTGCGTCTCAAGAACGTGTAGACCATTACGAAAAGGAATATAAACAATATCTGGAAGAGGTCTTCCATTTGGAAACTGCGTTAAACTAAAAATTTATTGATCGATAAATCGCTTTATCGGTGGCGTTATTGTGATGGGAAAGATGGTAAAATTTCGTGTAGTAGATGATGTGTACAGGCCGAAGATATTAACTAGAATGGACGTACTGGTGGTTGCCAAAATCATTTGTGTTGCCTTGAATAAGCTTGTTTTATTCTGATTTAGTGACGCGAATGATTTTGTTGGTACCTTGCTGAACAGCGACATCAACTTTATTTCGTTGCGTGTAGCTCTGTTGCAGGAGGGTCAATTTTTTGCCCAATTGACCATCGTGATTATCTAGCCAGAAGGTCGCAGCCATAATACCAATTTGCACTCTATAACTGGAGTCTGTTTCCCGAACAAGCTGCTCGATAACCTGATGTTGATACCAAGTGAGGTTTTTGTTTTCTTTTTGGGAAACACAGGCAGACAGGAGAAGCGCCAAAAGGGCTAAGTAACCTATTTTTAAATGTTGACTGCATCTTAGGTTCATAAATAGTTTTTTATTTCGTATAAAATGTATCCGCATTGGTTTTTATGTTATAGGTTCTCATTCCAGTAATAACTATCGGGCGTGGGTCGCTGTCCAAAAATAGCCGTACCTACCCTGACAATCGTAGACCCTTCAGCTATTGCTATTTCTAAATCTCCACTCATGCCCATCGACAATTCTTGCATCGATACGCCGGGAATAGCTAGGGCTATAATTTGTTGTTGAATATGTTTGAGCAATTGAAAACAGGCTCGTACCTGTTCGGCCTCGGCACTCAATATACCTATAGTCATCAGTCCTTTAACCTTTAGCGTGCTAAATGTGGCTATTTGCTGAACCAGGTCGATGACTTTCTCTGGAGCAGCGCCGTATTTGCTCTCTTCGAAGGAAGTGTTTACCTGGATGAGCACTTCCATGGTTTTATTTTCTTTTAAAAGGCGCTGATGTAATTTTTCGGCAAGATCTACACGATCTATTGAATGTATGCAGGATACATTGTATTTGAGCAGATCCTTGATTTTATTGGTTTGCAGGTGACCAATAAAATGATTAACATGGGGAATAGCTTTTAAATACTCAAATTTGTCTTTCAGTTCCTGCACTTTATTTTCGGCAATTAAAGTTTGACCAGTTTGCAATGCAATTTCGATACGTTCGGCAGGAACAGTTTTGGTTGCCAGCAATAATTTTACATCTCGGGGATCGCGCTGGTTTGCTTTGCACGCTTTGTCGATACGCTGTTGTATGATGCGTATATTTTCTGTTATAAACTCATCCATGTTGCGGTTGTATTACTTTTTATTGCAGTCAAAATTACAGCTAATTATTAGGAAAAAGCTAGTCCAATTGAGCTAATACAAGCTGGTCCAGCACAAACGTCTATACACGGGTGCTTTTAGGTAAACTGCTCGATAGGCAGAGTGGCTATTGCTGAGGTTAGTTTTCTTACGTCTTGCTAGGCATATTTGGATTATATTGCTGTACATGTTCTGCCTTAGCATAGATATGAGGTCCATTCATATCGATTCCTGCGGCTAAAAAGTCGTCAAGAATGAACTGAAAAATTTCAGATTTTGCAAATTCAATTTCCGCAGATCTTTCAATAAAGACATTCAGCTCATAGAGTACATAAAAATCATCTAATTTCTTTTGTAGCACAAATGGTGCGGGATTAAGTTTAACTCTTTTTACGCGCGGTGGTATGTTTAAAAGCAACTCATGGATCCGTTGCCAAGGCTCTTCATAACCGACCGTTAATTCCACCTGAAAACAGATTCCATCTTCCGAAAAGGTCGAGTAATTCACTGTATTTCCAGAAAGAACAGAGGAATTGGGGATTGTAATCTCTTCATTCTTTATGGTTCGAAGCCTCGTTACCAAAGGTGATTTTTCGATAACAACACCTGTTTTGTCAGCAATGGTGATGCGGTCTCCGATCCGGAAAGGACGCATATACGTGATCACAAGACCTGCAATGATATTGGAAATCGCAGAAGATGACCCCAAAGAGAACAGGATACCAATAAATACGGATATTCCTTTAAAGATATCTGAATTGGCTCCGGGCAAGTAGGGGAATATGAGTACCAGCGTAAATGCTTGCAGCAGGAAGCGGACGATGGTAAAGGTTGGCATGGCAAAATCACGGTGAAAGCCATTGATTTCTAATTTGCCCTTGTCAATTTCGCTGAAAATATATTTTATAAATCGAATAGCATAGCGCATGACGGCAAGTATCACTAAAATGGTGATCAGATTTGGAATATAATGCCATATGGCCAACACAGCCGTTTTAAGTGGTTTTGTGAAAAGTCCGATCAGATTGGACGCCCAGCTCTGTGTAAATGGAAAAACACTGAAAACAATAGGCAGCACGATAAAGGCGATTAGGATGATCAATCCCCAACGTAAAATATTAATCGCATGAATAAACATCCGTGTTTTCTGTACCGAAGTAACGAGTACGTAATTTTTGATCTTAATGTCTTTAATCCGCTGCGTTCGTTCCGTTAGTATGCGTCGTGTACCGTATGCTTTTAACCTATTTATTAATAGGATCAGAATAGAAAAAACAATGAGAATAAGAAGTAAGAGTCCAATTCGGGTAAGAAGTTTTGTGATGCTGTTCGCTTCACGTTCAGCTGTAATGCTATCTTGAATCTTTTTTAGATAGTTTGCCGCAATTTCTTCTTTACTTTTCCCTTCAAGAAGTGCATCAAGTTCGGTGATAGAGGTAATCACCAGATCTTTATAAACAATGTCAGCACTGATTTCGTTGTTTTCGATTTTAAATGAATCTACTTTCACAAAATCATCTTCATAGAGATTGTGGATTCTGCTCACAACGTTGAAAGCGCGATCTTTGGCTAACGATGATCCAAGCTTATTGTAGATATAGAATAAAGTGTCTTGAAACGGCGCGACCGCGTATCTTTTTGTGTTTTTTTTTATGGAGTCTACTTTGACTTTCAGTTGCTGCTGCCGAATAGTATTTTCTTCATCAAACTCATTGAGCTGCTGTTTTAAGTTCTCCTTTTTGGGGCTATTTTGACTTTTAAGGTCGGCAATTTCATGCTGAAGCTTTACCCGTTCCAGCGAATCATTGATTTGCTGTTGCCTGATTCCATTTAGTAGGGAACTCAGATCCAGCTCTTTTTTATTGACCGAATCCATTTCTTGTGCATAGAGCTGTAAGCTTGTTGACAAAAGATAAGATAGGGTTATGAAGAAATAAATATAAATACTTCTCATTGTGTTGTTGGTAAAATTGAATGCCGATGTTTATTAGGTCATTGTGCACAAAACGATCGGGCGGGTTCTCAAAGATAATAATTATCTTGATTAGATGGCAGATTGTCAAATATGATATAAATTGAAGGTAAAATGATACGATGCGACAGCTGAATCCCAATTATTCCAACTTTCTTTGTTAAAACGATTGGGCAAATGCTCAATAGGGAAAACTGTATAGCTAATTTTATCCAAAAAATATGATTAAACCTTTTCAAAAATCTATTTATGCAATGAACAAACTTGGGAAGATAGGTCTCTGTATTATTGTGGCCTGCGTTTCCGCTGTTTTAGATGGGCAAGCCCAAGAACGCAAAGCTCCAGCTTATCCATTGATTACACACAACCCCAATTTCAGTATTTGGTCCATGACGGATCAGCTGCATGCATCGACAACGAAACACTGGACAGACGCAGATCATTCGCTGTTGGGCTTAATTGATGTTGATGGCAATACTTATCGTTTTCTTGGCAAAGAAGAGCCTAGTTACGCGGTTATTCTACCGACTTCGGAAGATAAATCTTATACGGTACAGTATACTGAATCAAAACCTCAAGGTGGCTGGGAGTCTTCCGCTTATCATACGGATATGTGGAAATCGGGACGTGCACCCATCGGTGATGATGCGCAGCAGGTAAAGACACTTTGGAAATCAGACGATATCTGGGTGAGACGTGAGTTTTCCGTTGCGGATCTGAAGGGTATCAATGAGCTGTTTCTAAAACTCAATCATGATGATAATATAGAAGTATTTTTGAATGGGAAGAAGGTGTACGAAAAGGTAGGTTGGACCAACAGCTTTCAATATTTGCCGATTGACAAGGCGAATTTAAAGGTCGGGCAAAATCATATTGCCATCCATTTGAAGAATACTGCTGGCGGTCGTTACCTGGATTTTGGATTGGTTGACAGGCTTAAAGAGCGTGGGCCACGGATTCAGGAAGCGGTGCAAAAAGATGTTGAAATCACAGCGACGCGTACGGTCTATAATTTTCAGGCCGGTAAGGTGGATCTAAAATTAACCTTTACGTCGCCCTTGCTTATGGATGATCTGAATTTATTGGCTCGCCCCGTAAGCTATATCACATATCACGTAAAAGCAAACGATGGCAAGCAGCATGCGGTCAAAGTTTTTTTAAGTGCATCCGCTAATATTGCGGTGTATAAACCTTCACAGGAAGTAACCGCCGAAAAATATGAGACAGAAAAGTTGTCTGTCCTAAAAACGGGAACGGTCGAACAACCCATTTTGCAGAAAGGGGCCGATGATATGCGGATAGACTGGGGCTATTTTTATGTTGCTTCACCAAAGCGGGATAAAACGCAGCAGTTTATTAGTCCGAGGAGCGGAGCCGTCGATGCCTTTAGAAAGGGAACGACGAACGCTGCAAAAACCGTTAAGGGGACAGCACTTGCGCTGAACACGGTCATTCCATTTGGAACTGTAGGGACGAAAGCGGAGGAGCGTTTTGTTGAGGTTGGCTACGATGAAATTTATGCGATTCAGTATTTCAACAATAACCTGAGACCATGGTGGAACAATTCTGGCAAAGAAACGATGGAAAATCAGCTGACTTTGGCAGTAGACCAGTACCGTAGCGTGCTCGATAAATGCCTGGCATTCGACAAAGCCGTATATGCAGATGCGCTCAAATCGGGTGGAAAGGAGTATGCACATCTTAGTATACTGGCTTATCGTCAAAGTATTGCAGCCCATACCTTGGTGAAAAGTCCGCAAAATGAACTATTATGGCTGTCGAAAGAAAATAATAGTGGGGGATTTATCAATACGGTGGATGTCACTTATCCTTCAGCCCCCTTGTATTTGATCTACAATCCAGAGTTGTTGAAAGGAATGTTGAGTGGAATATTTTATTTTAGCGAGAGCGGGAAATATCCATACCCTTGGGCCGCGCACGATTTGGGTACTTATCCACTCGCGAATGGTCAGACGTATGGCGAACCGATGCCGGTGGAAGAGTCAGGAAATATGATTATTCTCACTGCGGCGATCGCGAAAGTGCAGGGCAACAGTGATTATGCTCGAAAGCATTGGAAAACCCTTACAACCTGGGTAGATTATCTTGTTAAAGATGGTTTTGATCCTAAGACACAGCTTTGTACAGACGATTTTGCCGGTCACCTTGCTCGAAATACGAACTTATCTGTCAAAGCAATTGTTGGTATCGCTTGTTATGCGCAGCTGGCCGAAGCAATTGGTGAAACAGCCATTGCAAAAAAATACCGTGCAATTGCTGAGGAAATGGTTCCAAGATGGATGGAAATGGCAGATTCCGGCGACCATTATGCGCTGACATTTGATGATAAAAATACTTGGAGTCAGAAATATAATTTGATCTGGGATAAAGTGTTGGGGTTAAATCTATTTCCTCAAAAAGTCTACGATACGGAAATTAAGTATTACCTAACCAAGCAAAATAGATTCGGCATACCATTGGACAGCCGCAAAGCCTACACCAAAAACGACTGGATTCTTTGGACAGCATCATTTGCTCCATCCAGAGAGGCATTTGAAGCTTTGGTAAAACCAGTGTATAACCATGCAATTCAAACGGAATCCCGCGTCCCTTTGAATGATTTTTATGATTCCAATACCGGGATTCGTGAAAATTTTAAGGCGCGTAGTGTAGTTGGAGGTTTTTATATGAAACTTTTAGCTGATAAGATGAAACAAAAATAAATGAGACCAATAAGCAAACTTCTAACGTAGTGTTTAGTTTATGTTGTGATTAAGACGGCGGGCAATCAAAGAATTGCCCGCCGTTTTTTCGATAGATTGAATTTATCATTTAATTTCAAATAGCGTGTAAAATCTTTATATTTAGTAGGGCTAAGGCTAATAGGGATATGGAGATTCAAAAGTCATTAAAATCGGTTTTTGCTGGTAGCATTGGTTTAGTCACTCTATTTGCCCTTGTTGGGCAATTTATATTAGGTGCTTTTATTTCAAAGCTTGGCACAACCGATTATGTAATACAGTTTTTTAGCTATTTTACAATTTTAAGTAATGTGTCGGTACTATTATGTTGTTTTTTTACTGTTTTCTCGGCAAAAAGCCGAATGGGCTTATTCTTCACTAAGTCCCAAACAATTACTGCCGTCACACTCTATATACTTATTGTTGCACTTATTTATAATGGCTTACTTCGTTTTTTATTACATCCAAGCGGGTTACTCAGTGTGATAGACGAAATACTGCATGTTGTCACGCCTTTGAGTTTTTTTATCTTTTGGTGGCTATTCTGTAACAAAAAAGCGCTTTTTTGGAAACAGATTTTCTATTGGTTGATTTTCCCATTAGGCTATTTATTGTATACCTTGTGGCATGGATCGGTTTCTGGATTTTATCCTTATCCTTTTATGAACGTTTCTGCGTTGGGCATGGGAAGAGTTATTTGGAACAGTTTGGGAATGACTCTGGTATTCGTCCTCATCGCGGTGCTATTGATTGGATTGGGAAAATGGCAAAATAAATGGCGTACTCATTGTATTGAAAAATAAGAAAACTCAAAGCTGTTCGATATTGTTATATGACAGAACAGTTTCTATTTTATACTTTAATTGAATTGAAAATGGTTATACGATTTTTTATCTGTGTCTCTCTGGTGTTATGTACGATATGTTGTTTTGGACAAGTCGATGTTGATAAGATGAGATCTGATTATGCGAGCGCCGTTCAAAACAAGAAGCTTTGCGAAACGAATCTGAAATTATTGGAAAAATCTGCCAATTCCGCAACGGAAAAGGGGTACCTGGCTGCTTATGAAATTTTATGGGCCAAACATATGGGCAACCCGTTTTCGAAATTGGGTCAATTTAAAAAAGGAAAGAAGCTTTTAGAAGAAATGATCATGAAATATCCCGACAATATCGATTTACGTTTTATTCGATGGTGTGTACAGACACACGCACCCTCTTTTTTAAATTATGGTAAAGATCGATTGCGTGATAAGGAATATTTGGTGAACAATTTGCATAAATTGCCCAACCCAAAGGGTAGGGAAGTAATCTACAAGTATTTAAAAGAAGCCAATAGTTATCTTAAAGGCGATCATGCATTTTCACAGTCCGAACTGAATCAGCTTGCAAAATAGCATGTAAACTGTCCTGTTAAGATTCTTAGTCGTATAGTATACGATATACTGTAGACAATATATACGAGCGCAAAGTATTTAGCAAAATAATTGAACATATGATAGAAAGACCCCGTCATTTTTTGGATGTCGGGGTTCTGTTTTAAGAGGGCGGGATAGGCTTATTTCCTGAGGATAGTTGATTTAATACCTATATATCGTCTTAATGAGGTCAATTTTGATGGTCGATCACGCGAATATTAAACCACCTGCTGCGAATAATAACTATGTATTGTCAGAACCTAGAGGATACTTATTTTTGTCGACATATCCGTTTGTAGTTTTAATAACGGATTGGTTACTAAATCATAAAAATTGACAGATGTTTAAAAATAGGAGACTCAGCAAAAATCCGCTTCATTATATATATGCGGTATTATGGATCGTTTTATTTGGTTCAATCGCTTACTACATTTATTCGGGAGCAGCATTTAAACCCGACAATGGTAAAATTCATTTGGTAGCTATTCTTATCGCATGGGTGGTAGAGTATTTGGGACTTACCCTGACAAGTCTGCTCTTCTTAATTTATGGCATCTATCGAGCTATGATCACCGTATTTGACAAAGAAAACACTCCTACTTCTGATTGACATCGTTCTACGGGATTGCTTTTAATCCAACAACATGCTGATGGGGCTCTCGTGATACTTATAGGTTGTAAGTTTAACAAGAGCTCTATTTAGGTAAGCTGCATATACATATGGTAATATTCACTACCTGCAACGTACGTTTTCTTCCCAATGTTAAAACCAATCCTTTCATAGAGTTTTCGCGCATTTGGATTCGCGAGGCCAACAAGCAGACCAACCTGATTAAAGTGATTTTCTTTAGCATGTGCAATGGCATGGTGTAAAAGTTTGGTTCCGATTCCTTTACCTCTTGCACTGGGGGCAACGGCGATGGAATCGATATAAAATTCGCCACCGGCTGTTTCAGTTTCTGGAATCAAATTATTTGCGTAGTGCTCCGCGATACGATCCAGAATAGGCTGTCTTAATGCAATAAACCGGTCACCATCATAACCTGTCAACGAGCCTATAATCCGGTCATCCATGTCAACGGCCACAAAAGTGTTTTCATAACTGTATAGATTTCCTTTTTGTTGGAAAAGCCGCCTTAAAAAATTTACGGCTGCCTGTTGATCTTTTCGTAGGATCAAGCGGAATATCATATCCTCCATTGCCTGAAGCATAATTTCAGGGACACGGTGCGAATCGCTTGCTGTGGCTTTTCTAATTTTATAATAAGTATCCATGATGGTAACAATAAAAACGAAGGTAGTAAACTTGATTGACTTTACTTAAAAGATTTCATTTTCCTGCTTTGGGTCGAATATTGGATCAGGACGGTAGAATATTGATCTGCTCATATTCCTAACATATTTCTTACTATTTTTAGAATGTGTTGTTGTATCTGGATAGAAGACAACAGCTTTTAGGATTAAAACAAAATATAATGATTGTAAGAGTTACAGTTTGTGCTTTTTTGGTTGCTACTTTTAGTCTCATCGCGACGCTACTTGTACATGAAGCGGATTTAAATATGACGTATGCAGCTTTCTGCTGTTCGCCCTATTTTATTATGCTGACATTGATTTATTTTCATTTTGATGTCTTTAGGAAGAAATTTAGTGGGATAGTGAAACAAAAAATCGTTTTTGAATTTGCTTACGGATTTCTATTTTATTGCTTTTTTTCTTTCTTGCTTCCAGTATTACTGTATTTATTTACGTTGGATAATGCGTACGAACATCGTTATTATGCGGATTTAGTTGGGGTAATTAAGGAAATGCTGCCTTGGATGTTAACAATCAGTGCATTCCTTTCCTTATCCAGCGGCATGATGATAACCAGGGCTTTAACATCGTGGAAATATATAATATTTACGCTATTTGGACTCTTGGTTTCACTTCCGGTTATATTTGCATTATCGACGACTATAAGAACCTTTAATGAACTCCGGGAGGAACGTCTCACACAGGAAGATAATATTAAGAACGGACGCTATACATGGTCCTGCGCGATGAGTAATCCAACAGCTTATCCGGTTCAGCTATATAGAGGCCGTTTTGTCTTTCCAAAAGATGAAGATTACGAATTTACGTTTAGCGAGGGCAATATTGTAAACTATCGTGGCGTGTGGGGACAAGCAGGGGGCGGTTCGTATGAGCAAATGATGGCATTGCCTAAAGCATTGGATGTAACTTGGTATTCATTCGTTGAAGAGGCTTTTTATCGGATGGAGGGTGCGATTGATTACAACACATTGCGGACACTTTTCAGCACGTCATTTCAAGAAAAAGGAGCGAACAAAATTAATGAGGAACATTATAATAAAATTATTTTGGGTTTTGCTCCGGGGGGCGTACTGGTGATATGGGTCACAGGCACAGGACGTCGTCAAATTGAAATAGGCCGATATCAAGCTAAGAAAGTAGTGATCAAAGCTACGGATCAATACAAGGGAAATGGGGCGTATGGAAATATTTTTAATAAGCAATGGCGAGAAACGGTTTTGTCCGACACTTCAATTATTCCTTCGGAGATTCAGCAAGCAATTGCAACCAAACCTATTCCGTATGGCTATTGGGATAAATTGCGTATGCGCTATCAGTTGCAGCCAAAATTTATCTTTTCTTCCGACATTAAAGCTTTCGATGCAGACTTTGAATTTTATAATGCTGAGCGTTTTGTCTTTGATGAGAGCCGCCGGTATATGGATATGGAAGCTCGAGGCCTTCCGAAAGACATTTACATCAAATGGTATGATCGGCATAATAACCGTTGCGCCGCCCGGTTTATGTTTGATGAAGATGAAACTTTTAAAAACTTTGCTTCATTTTTCAGTGATAAAAGGCGGGATAGCGCCGAACTAGCGATCAGTGTCGATACAAAAACTAAAATAGCAACAGCGACATTGAGCAATCATAGTGGAAAAAAAATACTTTTAAAAACCGAAATAATCGATTATGGAGAGCATTTTTAGCGCGTTAAGCTACCTCACAAGTATCCTTGCGACATCCAGTATATCTCAACAGGTTAAGTTTTCGCCTAATACTTTCAAGAATATTCGGTGGCGTTAAGGAACGTTAAAAATGATAGACAATCTTTTTATTTCGTTATATTCATCACAGCGTTTACATGTTATCGATAACGATAGCGCCAGTTTAAAATCTCTTTCCCAATCTTTATTGAGGTATAAGCAAATGGTACGATTGAGTTTAAAATTTTTTAGATTCATCATTCTTTTTAATCTATTCGTGACCGCCAGTATTCTTTGGCAGTCGCAAGGCTTTATGTTAAGATCCATTGATACAGTCTTGTTCTACATGTTCATATTCTGGTTAAAGGTCTTCGGTACTATCCTATCTGTTATCGTCGAATATATCTTTCACCTATCTAAAAAGAAACTATTTCTTAAAAACCTCCATATTTCCCCGATTTGGATGCTCATAAGGCTTACTGGAACGGATTTATTGTTATTTATAATACTATGCCTGATATTAAAATGCTTTATGATCGCCATTTATACATAGATAGTCTATCGTTTAGCCGTGGTGGAAGAAAGATCATTTCAAGTCTTTTTTTAACATTTGGGCCGAATGAGGTGATTGGAATTTTGGGGAAAAATGGAAGTGGAAAGTCTACACTTATGAATATCATATTTGGAGCGATCAAGCCTGACTTTGCATTTATGCGTTGCCGTGGTGTAAAATTTGAAAAGGGGTACCGAACGAAGGAGATTGTATATCTGCCCCAAGAAGGCTTTTTACCTCGAGAATTGCGGCTTTCTGAAGCATTGCGTCTTTTTGAAATTGATGATCCTTATGTATTGGACCTTTCATGTATTCAAGAAAATTTAAATAGCCGTCTGAGGAATCTCTCGTCGGGGATGATCCGTTTTATTGAAACTTTAATACTATTGCATACCAAACATTCTTTTGTTTTACTTGATGAACCCTTTCTCGGGCTTAGTCCTATTTTTATTGAGCAGATTAGCGCGCATATTGAACACGTTAGACACCGCAAAGGAATATTGATTGCTGACCACAATTTTAGGCAAGTGATGGATGTAAGCGATCGGTTATATCTCCTGAAGGATTCGCATTTGATCGATGTGTCTACTCAGGAGGATCTCGTATTTGAAGGGTATATAAAACAAATAGATTAATCAGGTAAGTTCTACCTGATTAATCTATTTGATGTCATGAATGACTTATTGCTATTAAAAATTATTTAGCATTTTTTGCAGTTACATTAAGCTCGATGTCAACGTTTTGTGCAATCATCCAATCTTGTGGGTTACCTTCTGTACCGTAAGTAAGTCCCCAATCTTGTCTTTGGATTGTAAATTTCGAGTAGAATGTTACCTCGTCACCATTGAAAGTAATTTTTGCAGGGAACGTTACATTCACTGTTTTATCTTTGATTGTCAAATTACCACTAACTGTATTTGTTGCGTCAGCAACAACACTTTTTCCTTGCGCCGCATCGAATGGACCGACTTTGGTGATTTCAAATTTCGCAGTTGGATATTTGGCTACGTCAAAGAAATCAGCACTTTTTAAATGCGCGTCCAAATCTGATGATTTTTTACCACCTGAAGTTGTAGGATCTACCGAAGCAGAATCGGTAAGAATAGAATTCACATCGATGGTGAAAGTACCACCAGTGACAGCATTATTTTCGACGGATAGCGTACCTTCGCTTTTCAGAACACCATATCTTGGATTTAAGCCACCTTTGTGGTATCCAGTCCATTTCACTGAACTTTTATCTGCTTCAACAGTGTAAGTTTGTCCTGTTTGTTCAGTTACTTCCTGTGCAGTTGTTGTTGTTGCTTTATCACCATTTGTGTTTTGACATGACGCCAACAATAAGATAAGGGCTAAACCCGAAATTAATTGCTTTTTCATTTTTTTATCGTTTTATTGTTAAATGTTATATACGATTTAAACTTTGACAGCATCAAAGCTGCCAATCTGAGCTTTTGATGCTGCTGGTACAAAGGTAAAGTATAGATAGTTTATTTTTGGTATTAGTTTCCTTAAAGAAACTACTTTCCAAAAAGATAGTGTCTTATCACTTTATAAATCTGTATTTTTGTTGGAAATTTAGGCCAACGAAACAGAGACGCTCGAGTCAACTGATCTAAGAATGCTCGTCTATGGAATTAAAAATACCACTGACGGCCGGCAATAGAAGAATAAAAAATAGTGAAATGAAAAAGGAAGCAACTTTAACGTCATCAGGTGTATGCAAAACACGCATGTTAGCCATCAATGATAGCATGGAAATTTTGGCAGGAAAATGGAAATTCCACATCATCGGTACTTTATTGTTAGTGGAGAAGTTGCGTTTTATGGAACTATTGCGCGAAGTCGATGGGATTGGTGCCAAAATGTTATCTAAGGAACTTCAGGATCTGGAAATGAATCAATTGATCAGAAGGACAGTGCTTAACACTAAACCTTTGACTGTTGAATACGAATTGACTGAATGTGGTAAAACTTTGGGACCCATCATTGACGAAATTGCCAAATGGGGGATTACCTACCGCAGCAAGCTGCATACGAAACAGGAGGATGTTGTGTCGGAAATTTAGTGCTTGAAATCTAAATGGCAATAGAAATGTGCTCTTTTAAAGTAAACTGCTGCCGGATAGCGCATCCTAAAATCTACTAACAAGTTCTAAGCGGGGAAGGCTTTTCCAGCAGTTCAGCTATACGATTTTCCAGGTCTTCTAAATCGAACGGCTTGGCAAGGTAGCTGTCGGCTCCAGCCCGCTGTGCAAGCGTTTCAATCTCGGTATTTGCGGATAAATAAATTACTGGGATATCGCGATATAAAGGATGACTTTTGAGTAACCGGGTGGCCTCAACACCCCCTATTTTTGGAATCCAATTGTCCATCAGAATTAAATCTGGACGTACCTCTTCCACTTTTTCAATGATGTCATGAGAGGTTTGTGAAACCGCTATATTATAACCATTTGTTTCAAGAATTATTGTACATATTTCTAGGACATGCTTATCATCGTCCAACATCAGTATAGTTTTGCTTCCCATGGTATAGCTTAAAAAAGTGGTGCTAAATTAAATAAAAAGGTTTATGCAAATTGTAAGGTAAAATACCGATTCGAATAAGTAGAAATCCGTATTTTAGTATAATTTGTAACTTAAGGTGACTCTGAGGTTACCCATTTTGCTGCTGCATTTTTTTGAAATTCACTTGGAGTTAGTCCAAAAGCTGTTTTAAAGCAGGTGGCAAAATAACGGGGATCGGAGAAGCCTATTTCAAAGGCGACTTCACTAACAGCAATGGATCGGTCTTTTTCCATGATCTGACACGCATGTTTTAGCCGTATATTTTTAATGAATTCACTGGGAGATACGTTCAGCAGGACTTTGGTCTTTCGATATAGCGTTGATTTGGATAGGCCCAATATATCCCCCAGTTTGATCACGTCAAATTGGTCATCGGCAAGATGTTCTTCGACAACTTGAATCATCTTCTGAACAAATTTTTCATCTAAAGGTGTATGATCAAGTGTCGAAATATTAATCTGCGTGTTATGCTGAAAAACAAGTTGACGACAACGTTTATTAATAATAAAACTTTGGATTTTGGCCTCCAGAACTTTAATCTCAAAAGGCTTGCTAATGTAACCGTCGGCACCCGCTTGATAGCATTCAATACGATCTTCGATACTATTTTTGGCAGTCAGGAGCAAAATAGGGATATGATTGAACTCTGCATTGGATTTGATCGTCTTGCACAACTGAAGTCCGTCGAGTTCAGGCATCATGATATCGCTCACAATGATATCTATTTCCGTATGTTCGAGTACTTCCAGACCTTTTAGTCCATTGTCAGCAATATGTACCTGATAATTTTGGGCTAGAATTCGCGCCATAGTCGAACGGAGCTCTTCATTGTCTTCCACCAATAGCAGGTTGAGCTTGGATTGTGTTGCATTTTTGGGTGTACATTCATCGACAGTATTCGATTCTATAATGGTAGCCTTAATTTCTTCAACAAAAGGTTGTTCCATGACAGCGATCCCTTGGTTATGGTAATACACTTTATCTACCGGAAACGTGATTTGGAAGTTACTTCCGATATGGGGCTGGCTTTCAACATCGATTTTACCGTGATGCGCCTCTATCAGCTGTTTGGTCACGGATAGTCCTATACCATTACTTTCAAGATGTTTTGTGGAAGTATTGGTGTAGAAAGCTGTGAAAATTTTCTCCATATCTTCGGGATAAATTCCTATACCAGTATCGCGAACATAGATGAATAGTCTGTTGCAACCCATGCTTTCCGCTACATGATACGAGAGTGTAACCTTTCCACCTTCCTCTGTATATTTAAATGCATTGGATAATAGATTGAATAAAATTTTATCAATTTTGTCAACGTCATAGAAAAGGATTTCAGGACAATCTCCATGCTGAACTTCAAAGTCGATTTGTTTCTTTTTGGCAATGGGGCCAAAATGCATGTCACCCAATTGGGTGACAAAAGAAGGGAAATTAGACGCGCTGATTTGCAGCTTCATGCTGTTATTTTCCATTCTTCGGAAATCTAAAATTTGTTGGAGCAACCGTTTAAGGCGACTGAGGTTAAGACGCATTTTATCGAATTGCTCCAAATTATTCTTTGTAGTCATCTGCACATCATCAACTAAACAGGAGATAATGGTGAGCGGCGTCAGCAGGTCGTGTGAAATATTGGTGAAATAACTGAGCTTGGACTGCGCGAGTTCTTTAGTTTTTTCCTTTTCAATCTGCGCTATCTTTAAATCACCACTCAATTTAAGACGTTTGACAGAATAACTAATAAAAAAGAAGGCAATCCCGGTAAACGCACAGGCATATAGAAAATAGGCTAAATTGCTCTCATAGAAGGCAGGCTTTTTTATGATTTCAATTTGAGTAGAAGCTGTATTCCATTTGTTGTACAAATCGGTCGACTTAACTAAAAATCGATACTTTCCTTTACTTAAATTGTTGTATGTGGCAAAAATACGATCTCGCGGAGCGTAGATCCATTCTTTATCTACACCCTCCAATTTATAAGCATACCGTATTTTTCCATTTTGGTTAAAAGGTAGGGCAGAAAAAGATATTTCGATATTTTGGTCTTGGGGATTCAGTGTTAAACTAGCCATATCGTCGCTAAACAGGTCCTTTTCTGATTCCAAAACAATGGATCTATTGTTGATTTTTATATCCGAAATAAGCACTTTTTCGTTAAAATTCGGTAAGATGCTGTGATCATCCAGTTGAACAATCCCATTGTACCCGCCAAAGTAGATGGTATTGGAGCTCCTGTCTACAGCAAAGGCCCGTTTTGAGAACATGTTGACTTGGAGGCTGTCAGCTGCAGAAAATTCACTTATACGCTTGTCTGCATGGTTGATCTTGTATAAATTTCGTGTTGTAGACAGCCAGGTGTAGCGATCGAGACAGAAGACATCGAGAAGCTGGTTTTTCTCAAATAATGTGCTGTTGGCGATCTCTGACACTTTTTGGTCCGCGAGTTGATAATTGAGTAATCGATTATCTTTGGTGCCAATCCACAAATTACCGGCCCGATCAACATCCATGGTTTCAATCTGATCCGTTTGTAATCCTGGAGTCTCCTTTCCTAGGTGTCTGATTATGGACTGTAAATCGCGGTTATCGATACAATAGATTCCGTTTTCTTTCGTTGCGATCCAGATATGGTTTTCCTTTCCTTGGGCAATCGCTACAGGCTGATCCTTTATCTTAGCAATCATCGTGATAGGTTCCGATTCCGATTTTTTTAGGAGGAGACCCTGCGTCGTTGCAATCCAGAGTCGTTTTTGCGTATCGGTAAAGAAAAACGAAGGTTTCCCTTGATGCTTGATCTGTTGAACTAAATTGATCTTCCGTAAAAATTGAATTGTATTGCTCTTCTTCTGAAAAACATTGATCGAAGCTTCATAGGCAGAGCCGACCCATAGTTCCTGTCCAAAATCTGTGGCACAGGTAACAGCACGGATCGAAATTAGATCCCTGAAATTGGAATTGCTGTAGGTATTGAGTTGATTTGTTTTCGGAGAGAGGCTACCAAATCCAAAACGTTCCAGATTGAACCAAAAGGTTCCGGTTTGATCGCGATAGAGCATATTTAGATTTGGAGAAATACTATAAAGTGCCTTTATCTCTTTGAAACTATAGTTTTTGACAATTGGTTTGTCAAAGCTAAACATAGACACCCCCTTACCACCTACAGCGAGCCACAATGTGCCGTGTTTATCTTGGTAGATATCGTTAAAAATATTTGTCGTGTTGTTGAAGTGGCCTGAAAGATCAATTTCTTGTAATTGACCATTTCGATATTGAAGTGTCGATATGCCCGAGAACGACAACACCCAAATATATCGGCGGCTTCGATCCTGAAGAATGTTGTAAAAAAGATCTTCTTTACCGCCATGTCGGCGCTTATTTTTTATTTCAATTTCTCGGTAGGGATTCGTCGAACGCATCGGATCGAATAAATAAATTCCATCTCCCCAAGTACATATCCATAGTTGTCCATGGTCGTCTTCCATGAGTTTGAACGGATTGTTGCGATGGCCTAGTCTAGGATAAGACTGTAATTTGTTGTTACCCTGACTTAACCTAAATAAGCCATCTCCCCAGACACCCAGCCAAATCCGAGCCTGGCTATCCTGAAAGATCGTATTGACGGTTTTGCCTCGCATGCTATTAGTTAGAATAGAAACCATTTGGGCATCTGTTAAAGGCTTCAATGTGCTATCGTAGATATAGATACCATCATCTGTGCCGATCCAGAGCCGTTTTGATCCGTCAACCAACAGGGTGTTGACGCGAACGTTGGCTACTCGTGGATCGTTCAGTGGGACAACTTTATAATTACGCTTATTTAATACGTAAACGCCCTTTTCTCCCCCTAAAATAAGTTTGTTTTCTAATTCTATCAGCGTACGGATCGCTTGTTGACTGCTAGCTCTCCCGCCGGCATCCTTCAATTTAAAATTTAGGATATTATAAGCATCATATCGACTTAAACCCTGTGTGGAGGCAAACCAAATGTATCCTTCCCGATCCTGTATCGTCTGATTGATCGTGAGTGAGGGAAGTTCATAATTTTTTGTTACGGGATCAAGTCCCATCTGTTGGCTATAAACAACAGTAGTCAAGGATAGATATAGATGCAAAAATGCAATAATCTGCCGAATACGTGCGCTCATCTTAATAATCTTTTAATCCACCTCTTTCAACATCCAGTTTAGTTAGCATTCTTATTCATCAATCGCTGCTGTGCTACATTGACCGAAACGGGCGTCAGTGTGTTCTTTCACTCCGAGGTAGCTGTTTCACTGGGCGAATAGCGGGAATCCAACTGAAAATTTTTAGGTTTATAGGGATTAAAGATACAAATGTTTTTTAAATAAGTGTATATTGTACGTTTATTGAATCTGAGCTACTCTACGCGATTTTTAGACCCTCTAGAAGCAAAATGATCCCATTTTGGGTCATGATTAGTCTTTATTCAAACATCGACAAAATCGATTTGTGGTAGCTTTGTTTGTCCCGGTTGGGGATCAAATTTATAAATCTCAAGACATGCGTATCAATTTTATTTTATGCCTATTGTTTTTAGGGCATTTTTCTTTTGGACAGAAGCTAAAAAAAGAAGTTGTCCTTTCTCAACTCAGAAGTGCGAACGATTATTGGCGATCTCATCACAAGCCACAAGTTTGGGCATTTTGGGACCAAGCGGCCTATCATACTGGTAATATGGAATTCTATAAGATTTCCAATTCAAAAAGTGATCTGAAATATTCTGAGGACTGGGCCAAATTCAATGATTGGAAAGGTGCGAAATCAACCAACAAACAACAGTGGAAATATAGTTATGGTGAAACGGATGATTATGTTCTTTTTGGAGACTGGCAGATTTGTTTCCAAACCTATATTGATCTTTATAATTTGTCGCCAAGTCCCGAAAAGATAGCGCGTGCTAAAGAAGTTATGCACTATCAGATTCATACACCCAATACAGATTATTGGTGGTGGGCTGATGGTTTGTATATGGTCATGCCGGTGATGACCAAGATGTATAAATTGACGCAAGATCCTCTTTATCTTGATAAAATGTATACCTATTTGCGTTACGCCGATAGTATTATGTTCGATCAGGATGAGCATTTATATTATCGCGATGCCAAATATGTCTATCCCAAACACAAAAGCCTCTACGGTAAGAAGGATTTTTGGGCGCGAGGTGATGGTTGGGTGTTTGCAGCCTTGGCAAAGGTTCTTCAAGATTTACCCAAGGAGGATAAACATTATCACTATTACCAGGAAAGGTTCGAAAGAATGGCACATGCAATCGTGAGCTGCCAGCAGGAGGAAGGGTTTTGGACGCGAAGTATGCTGGATCCTGAACATGCTCCCGGGCGGGAGACAAGCGGTACAGCTTTTTTTACCTATGGTTTACTTTGGGGACTCAACCAAGGGATACTTATTGATCCGAAGTTTTCGAAAGCGGCACTTAAGGGATGGAGCTACCTCAGTGAAATTTCATTGCAAGCTGACGGAAGAGTTGGATATGTACAGCCTATCGGTGAGAAAGCTATTCCCGGACAGGTTGTGGATGCTCATTCTACGGCTCCATTTGGTGTAGGTGCATTTTTACTGGCCGGAACAGAGATGTACCGTTTTTTGAATAAAAAATAAGTGCCGTATGACAATGATAAATCGGGTTGTATTTTTCTTCCTTTTACTGTGGGCAGGTCAATCTGTTCAGGGACAAACTGTAAAAAAGACATCTACTGTGCCTGATGAGGCAAGTAGAACGTTCTGGCTCCAGGAAATGGACCGTATGCTACGGCCCGTATTGAGGAGTTTAGCACAGGATAGTCTTCGATTAAAAATGCCTCAGATGACATCCACGCAGGTGGATAACAAAGCGCATCGGATTAAAGTGCAGTACGTTGAGGTATTGGGAAGGGTATTGTCGGGTATTGGTCCGTGGCTTGCATTGGATGGAGGGTCCAAAGCAGAAAGAAAGCTTCGCGATCAATACAGAGCGTGGACTGTTCAGGGACTAAAAAATGCGTTAGATAGCAATGCGCGGGATTTCATGCGTTTTGATCTGGGCGGACAACAGCTTGTCGATGCATCTTTCATTGCTTTAGGTTTTATCCGGAGTCCGTGGCTGTGGGATCACCTTGATGAACGAACCAGAAAAAATTTGATTGCATCGATCAAGATAACGCGTCAATTTCGGCCTGCCTATTCCAATTGGCTGCTATTTTCGGCGATGAACGAAGCTTTTTTAGCTAAATACGCTACCGATTGGGATGTAATGCGGGTGGACTATGCCCTGCAGCAGTTAGAGCAATGGTATGTCGGCGATGGTATGTATATGGATGGTCCGCATTATGCTTTTGATTACTACAATAGTTATGTCATTCATCCTTTTTTGGCTGGCATCATGGACATGATTCAATTGAAGACCAAACATTACGATAGCATGTTTGCTAAAATCAGCCTTCGTAATGAGCGATATGCCATCATCCAAGAGCGGTTAATTAATGCAGATGGTAGTTTTCCGCCAACGGGAAGATCTGTAATTTATCGTGCTGCCGCCTTTCACCACTTAGCCGACATGGCGTTCAAAAAACGACTTCCTCAAGAACTGACCAACGGGCAGGTTCGGGGTGCACTGTCTGCTGTGTTAAAAAAGACCACCGAAAATCCAAGTACCTACCAAAATGGCTGGTTGACATTGGGCTTGTATGGTAGCCAGCCTGGCCTGGCAGATTCGTATAATAACCAGGGTAGCCCTTATCTCTGTTCGGTTATTTTCTTGCCTTTAGGCTTGCCTGATGATGATCCTTTTTGGACAAGTGAAGTGGAAGACTGGAGTGCCAAGCGGATTTGGTCGGGACAGGATTGGAGTAAGGACTATAGTAAAACTATTCAATAAGATAGTGGCTCTGAAACCAATATTTCAGGCTCAATTAACAGAATGAATGAAAAGATATCGTAGTCAAATAGGTAGAATTGGAATGCTGTGCGCTGCATTCCTCTTGATTCTTTGTGCCGTGCAAGGACAAGAAATTAAGGAAACAATAGCCGGAAACGGATGGGCTAAGAATACGGTCAACACCGCTGTATTTCGAAAAAATTCCCTAACCAGCAACGGCAAATATCAATATATAGCCTATTACGATGGGCAGGGATATGTCGTTTTAGGGCGACGCCTACTTTCCGGTAAACTTTGGCAGCTGCGTCGCACAGGTTATACCGGCAATGCCAAAGATGCACATAATGTGATCAGCATCATGGTGGACCAGGAAGGGTATCTCCATGTGTGCTGGGATCAGCACAATAGTCGATTGCGCTATGCGCGGTCTATCCATCCGAATAGTCTTGTGCTTGGTGAAGAGCGGATTATGGTAGGTCAAAATGAAACACGGGTGACTTATCCTGAATTCTTAAAAATGCCCGATGGTCAGCTGTTATTTCTATATCGGGATGGTGGATCCGGGAATGGCAATCTTGTGGTGAATAGTTACGATAGTAAACAGCAGCAATGGAAACGTATCCATAGCAATTTAATTGATGGAGAGGGAAAAAGAAATGCCTATTGGCAAAGTTATGTCGATAAACACGGGACGATACACCTCTCTTGGGTTTGGCGTGAAAGTCCAAATGTAGCGAGCAATCATGATATGGCTTATGCTTGTTCAAAGGATGGTGGATTAACATGGGAGCGAAGCGACGGAATAAGATATGACCTGCCCATGAAAGCATCTACAGCAGAGTATGCTGCCCGGATTCCGGAACGGCACGAATTAATCAATCAGACTTCCATCGCTGCTGACGATAGCGGGAATCCTTTTATTGCAACGTACTGGCGTGCTCCAGCATCAGACATTCCGCAATATAAAGTGATTTATTTAGAGGATGGTCAATGGAAGGTGCGATCTTTTGATTTTAGAAAAACCCCATTTAGCTTAAGTGGTGGTGGTACAAAGGAGATTCCTATTGCAAGACCACAGCTATTGGTTCGGGGTAAGGATAAGAAGATTGCATTAACATTGATCTTTCGCGACCAGGAAAGGGGCAGCCGGCCTTCGATTTTGACGTTACAGGGTATGCAGCAAGCATCCCCCATGATTACTGATCTGTGTCAAGAATCTGTAGGGGCGTGGGAACCAACTTACGATACCGAGTTGTGGCGAAAGAAACGTAAAATTGCGCTATTCGTACAAGCTACGGTACAGAAAGATGGGGAGGGATTAGCAGAAACGGAGCCCACTGCAGTAAAAGTGCTGGAATGGCGCGACAAAGCGAGAACAAAATGATCAAATTAAGCAACATGAAAATAAAACAGAGCCTACTTAGACTGCTGGTGTTGAGCTGCGTTTTTATTGGATTCGCAACAACCGCTCTGAGCCAGAATAGTTCAGTTTTCGAAGTGAAAAATCCCGATTTTAAAAAAAGTCCTTACACTGGACTGACACGCCAGCATTGGATGGATGCTGCATCCTATCTGTTGGAAGGGGCATTTTCTGTCGTTAGCGACTTAAATAGTCCCATGTTGTTTCCCAAGCAGCCTGGACGTAGCTATCCTAGAGATGGGGTGCACAATGAAACAGAACGACTAGAGGGTCTTTGCCGTACGCTTTTCATCGCTGTGCCGCTTTTAAAGAAAAATGCCGACTACGAGATCCGAGGTATTCGCGTAGCAGATTATTATAGGCATCAACTGGAACTGCTATTGCATAAGGGCTCCGAAAGCTATATTGCTCCACTTCCAGAAAAAGGCGGACCGAGTCAAAAGCTGGTCGAATTTGGAGGTTTGGCTGTGGCGCTAATGGCAGCGCCTGAAGTGCTTTGGGATCCGTTGCCACAACATACTAAAGATGAACTCGCACAAACGATGCTGAGTTACGGTAATGGACCAACGATACAGATGAATTGGCGATTTTTCAATATTATGATTCTAAGCTTTTTTAAAAGTAGAGGTTATCCTGTTCGGGAGGAGTACCTGAAGGATTTATTGGAAAAATGTCTTCAAGATTATAGGGGCGATGGCTGGTATAATGATAGTCCTTACTACGATTACTACAGTATGTGGGCTTTTCAGCTGTATGGATCGCTTTGGGCTGCTAACTATGGTGCGACAATGTACCCTGAACTTGCTGCAAAGTTCAAATCGAATTTGCGTGATGTGGTGAAAAGTTATCCCTATTTATTTAGCCGTAATGGTGAAATGATTATGTGGGGCCGTAGCATTTCATATCGTATGGGGGCCGCAGTACCCTTTCCATTATTGGGGTTACTGGATGACCCTTCCATCAATTATGGTTGGATGCGGAGAATTGCTTCGGGTACTTTGTTGCAATTTTTAGCGCATCCGGATTTTCTTTCGGACGGTATTCCCAACCTGGGCTTTTATGGCGCTTTTGATCCTGCGGTACAGGAGTATAGTTGCCGGGGAAGTGCGTATTGGCTGGGGAAATTCTTTTTAGGTCTATTGGTTCCGGAAAATAGCAGTTTTTGGACAGCTTCAGAAAATCAGGGTGCCTGGGATCGTCAGATTCCAGATGCGAAGGTGTTGAATACCTATGTGGAGGGAGCCCAAATGTTGATCACTGATTATGATAGCATCGGTGCCTCCGAAATCCGATCTTGGAACACCAGTAGGGACATTGGCTATTATCAAGGGACGGAAAATTACAATAAGCTTTCTTATAATAGTGCTTTTCCTTGGCAGGCCGATGGCAAGAACGGGGAAATTGCAATGAATTATACCTTTCAGACCCAACCGGGCAAGTGGGAATCACTTCGTATGTATCAATTTGGTGGGTACGAGGCAGGAGTTTATCGCCGTAGGGCGACCTTGGCCTCAGACACGAGTATCCATCTATTTTTGGCGGAACGGACAATAGCAAATGGAATTTTGAGATGTGATCAATTACTTTCCGATAAGCCTTTGGCCTTACGGCTGGGGCATTATGCCCTCCCAAAATGGAAGGATTATCCTATCCTTTCAGAAAAAATTGAGTATAACGGCAATGAGGCGATGATTTTAGATAATGGGCAATACCAATTGGCTATGGTAAGGCTCATGGGTTGGGAGGGAATGGAAAACTTAAGTTGCCGAGGACTTCATCCTGTAGCGCAAGAGAGTGCTGTATTGAATTGTTTTGTAGGTGGAGAAAAGTCGCCAGGAAAATGGTATGTCACCTTGCAGTTGTGGAAGAAATCGGGAGAAAAATGGACGAATGAAGAGCTTTTTCCGCAATTGGAAGCAACGGATAAGAAAGTGGAAATTCGCTGGCGTAACGGAGAGAAATACATCTTTCCCACGCGCATTTAACAAGTAGTAGCTGTAAAGTGTACCAGGGTTGCCAAAAAAATGGCAACCCTTTTTTGTGGTCAAAGAAGGATATCCTTATCACCTGTGTTGCTCGATTGAACGTGGCTTTTTAAGCCTGGCTGTTTAGACTATCGCACTGTCATGAAGTGGCTTATTATTGTTTAATATTGATTTTTCAGCATTTTGAAGCGAATTTCAACTCAATTGAACTAAAATCGAACACCAAAATCTGGCTTCAAAGGTAATTTTGTCTTGTGCTCAAAACAATTTTGGGCGGAATTATTCACTTGTTTTCTTCTAAGATTTGCGCACTATTTTTTGAAGGAAACAAGGACACCAATTATAAACGACAAGCTATGAATTCAACTTGAGAAGCGTATGCATTGAATATTCTGGCATTGCTAGGTTTATTCCAGAATCATTAAGAATATGAAAAACTAACCAAATCATTTATTAATAAATTATGTTAAAACATTATTATAATCGATATTCAAAAAAGGGCATTTTATTGAACAGCCTTTTTCTGATAGCCCTATCCAGTTACGGGCAAAGTGCAAATGTGAAAGGGGTTGTTAAAGATACCTCGGGCAAGGGAATTGCAGGTGTTACGATTCGCGTAAAAGGCGGTGCGGAAACTGTGCAAACTAATGGACAGGGGAATTTTTCAATTCAGGCATCCCCAGGTAGTACCTTAATCATCACCTCCGTTGGTTTTAAAGAGAAGCAGATCACCATAGGGCAGCAGGCCAATCTGGACGTTGCACTTGTACCTGCAGAAAATGTTCTGGAAGAGCTTGTGGTGGTGGGCTATGGTAGTCAGAAACGATCGGATATAACCGGTTCGGTCGCTTCAGTTCCTAAAGACCGTCTATCAAAGATCCCTGTCAACAATGTCATGCAGGCCATTCAGGGTGCGGTGTCTAATGTGACGGTATCTCAGGCATCATCGATTCCTGGTGATGCGCCCTCGGTGCAGGTAAGAGGAAGAAATTCAATTAATGCAAATTCCCAACCTTACATTGTAGTAGATGGCATACCATTGTCTCGTACGGATGGCTCTATTAATGATATCAATCCCAATGACATTGAATCCGTCGAAATCCTGAAAGATCCTTCCGCTGTGGCTATTTATGGTGTAAATGGTTCGAACGGTGTGATATTGATTACCACAAAGAGAGGAACAACCGGTAAACCGTCCATTCGGTACAGTGGCTATGGCGGGGTAGAAAATATAGCGCACATCCTCGAACCTGTATCTGGCGAGGAACTGTTAAAGCGTTATGCGGAATATGCCCGTATCACCAACACGAGTTTGTACAATGGCGGTCCGGTGCGCAATCAATACGAGTATGACAATTATAAGAATGGCGTAACGACGGATTGGCTGGATGCGGTTACGCAGACAGGCGTCATACAAAACCACAATGTCAGTTTATCGGGCGGTAGTGAAAATGCCAAATATTTTGTGTCGGGCGATTATTTAAATGAAAAAGGAGTTTTGTTGGGTTACAATTACAAGCGTTATTCGTTCCGTACAAATACCGATTTTAAGGCCACCAAATACCTTTCGGTGGGTACGTCCTCCTTTATCGTTGCACACAATAGAGATGGTGGACGGGCTAATTTGTTGCAAGCTGCGGCAATGAGTCCCTACGCCAGAATGTATAATGAGGATGGCTCTTTAACACAATACCCGATGTACTCGGAGCAACTCTGGTCCAACCCTTTGTTGCCAACAACCTTAGATCCACAGCGCCGTCAATTTAACATTAGCCTGAATGGCTATGCCGATTTGAATTTTGGTGAATTGTACAAACCATTGACAGGGTTGAAATATAAGTTGAATGCAGGTTACTCCTTTGTGCCGGTTAGAAACAATGTATACGAAGGTGAGTCGGTATATAATTTTGCTGGTTTTGGACGCATAACCAATAATGAAACACAGACTTATACGTTAGAAAATATATTGACCTATACCAAAGATTTTGGTAAGCACCATATTGACTTTACCGGGCTATATGCGGCAAAAAGCAAATATTGGCAACAGGCAATTGCAACGGGCGAGGTTTTTCCCAATGATGCACTTGGTTGGGGAAATCTAGGGGCGGCTTCAACGCAAAAGGTTTCTTCACAGGCAGATTTATACCGTTCGATCTCACAAATGGGCCGTTTAAATTATGCGTACGATAGTCGTTATATGATGACCTTTACCGTTCGCCGGGATGGTGCATCCGTTTTCGGCAGAAACAACAAGTATGGTACTTTTCCATCCGCAGCAGCAGCGTGGAATTTGCATAACGAATCCTTTATGCAAAATGCCAAACATATTGTCAATAATTTAAAATGGCGTATTTCTTATGGTCTTTCGGGTAATGAGGCAATCGGTATTTATCAGACTCAATTTTTAATGAATTCGTATCCTATAGCGATGAATGGCTTGTCAAATACGGCCTTAACTATCCGAACCATGATGGGTAATGATAATCTGCAATGGGAAAAGACGAAAGGGTTCAATACCGGTGTTGACTTTGGATTATTCAATAATCGGATCTCAGGTAGTATTGACGTATACAAATCCAATACCTATGATCTACTTCTTCAACAACGTCTACCCAATCTAACAGGTTTTGCCTCAGTATATTCGAATATTGGCAAAATTGAGAATAAAGGCATCGACCTGACTTTAAACACTAAAAATATCGTAAAAGATCAATTTAACTGGTCGAGTACAGTGGTTTTTTCGCGTAATAAAAATAAGATCACGGATGTATATGGCAACGGGAAAGACGACTTGGGCAATCGGTGGTTTATTGGACAGCCCATCGGAGTCATCTATGATTATACAAAAGTGGGTATCTGGCAGGAGGAAGAGATCGCGTCGGGAGCGAACAAAGGATGGGATGATGCTGCGCAAGCGGGCGACCTTAAATTGGCCGATCTAAATGCCGATGGAAAGATTGATGACGGTGATCGATCTGTTCTTGGACAGACGACACCGAAATGGACTGCAGGTTTAACCAATACGTTTACTTATAAAGCATTTACCTTAAACGTTTTTCTCAATACGGTCCAAGGTGTATTGCTTAATAATCCGCAAATTGGTGCTGCCTCGGACGAGATGGGACGTCGAAGCACACCTGCGGCCCTCGGATATTGGACGCCGGAAAATAAAAGTAATGAATGGCGTTCGCTGGGGAATCATTCCAATGTTCATGGATATGGCTTTCCTTCCAATGCCAGTTTCACCCGTTTGAAAGATGTAACCTTAAGCTATACAATGCCACAACCACTTGTGGAAAAAATTGGTGTTCAGGGGCTGACAGTATATGCAAGCGGTCGAAATCTGTATACCTGGACCAATTGGCTGGGATGGGATCCGGAGGCTCGGGATATCGGACGCGGTTCTACAGATGACAATATCAATTATCCAATGGTGAGGACGTATGTTTTAGGCATTAACCTTAGTTTTTAATGCTTAGACATTTATTTTTCAAAAATCAATTACATACACATGAAAAAGACGATTAACAATTATACCACCTTATTTTCCATATTGGCTTTGTTATCCGTAGGAGCCAGCTCTTGTGGTAAAGGCTATTTGGACGAGAAACCATATTCTAATTACGATGCAACGAATGTTGATCCGACGACAGTGGAGAACAGGTTGCTGGGTTTACATTATAACTTTGCCCAGCTTTGGGGCTACAGTGGCAGGCAAGGATTTCTTTCCTGTTGGCAGATCGGGACGGATATTGCGAGTGCTGGATCGACAGAGGGGGTTGAGAATCCTTTTTACCAATATGCCGATCTCAATTCAGAAAATGGAGGCGTAAGTTTCTTGTGGGAAAAATGCTATGCATTTATTAATAATGCCAACCTCATCATTGACGGAGTAGGCGATAGCAATCCGAAGGCCGCCGCTGAGGCACGATTTTTTCGCGCATACGCCTATAATATGCTGGTTACTTTGTGGGGAGATGTACCTCTGTTGACCAGCTCCATTAAAGTGCCTTCATTTAATTATACACGAACCGCTGTTGCTGAAATTGACAAGGTTATCGCCGATGATTTGAATTATGCCGTGAAAGAACTTCCTGATCTTGCTACAGCGAGTACAGCTAGCCGAATCAATAAGGATATGGCGAGACAGCTTGCTGCAGAAGCTTTTTTACGTATTGGTATGCGTGACGCAAGCTATTTTGCACAAGCTGAAACGATGGCAACCGCTATTATCAATGGTGGTAACTATAAGTTGATTGAGGCACGTTATGGCAAATACCTGGCCGAAGGTGGTGATTACTTTAGGGATATGTTTCGTCAGGGAAACATGCGCCGTAGGCAGGGAAATACCGAGGCCATCTGGACTTTTGAGTTGGAGTATAACCGAGAGGTTAATGGCGGTACAATAGATAACCCACAGCAGCGCCGGGTATGGCAGCCGGCTTACCACAAATGGGACGGTATGGTCAATGCTGATTCGCTGGGCGGAAGAGGAAATGGCCGTTTACGGTTGAGTAATTTTATGAAATATACGGTATGGAAAGGGCTGAAAGGCGATATCCGGAATAGCAATTTCAATATACGCAGGACAACCAATTATAATCGTCCGAATTTCAGCGCAGAAATTGGTGTTGATGCGGATGGTTATCGGGTTGCAAAAGGTGCAGGAACTAAAAACATCGTCATTAAAACCGGAGATAAGGTCGTTCCTTTCCGTACCGATAGTTTGGAAGTCTGGTATCCATTTCCAACGAAATGGGGTGGTTATGATCCACTCGATGATTTTGGTTATGCGCTGGTGAAAGACTGGCCAGTCATGAGATTTGGAGAAACCTATTTGCTGCGTGCAGAAGCTCGGTTGCGGCAGGGAAATGCAGCCGGTGCGGCGGAGGATATCAATAAGCTGCGTGATCGATCATTTAAAGCAGCACGCGCAGAGTCTGGTAATAATCAGTTAGGTAAAGTGGCCTCAAGTGATTTGACGGTAGATTTTATCTTAGATGAACGCGCCAGAGAACTGATTTCAGAAGAGAACCGTCGGATGACTTTAGTCCGAACCAATAAACTGAAAGAACGGATTTTACGCAATGGGGATGCGGGACCCGCAAATAAGATAACAACTGGTTTTCAGGATTATAACGCTTTATTACCTATTCCCTTAAGTGAAATTCAGCTGAATAATAAAGACAGTGACAACCTGAAACAAAATCTGGGTTATAAATAGCATTTTTCTACAAATTAAACGACTGTTTTCTGGGTGAAAGAACCTATTTGCAGGCAATGGGCTGATTCTCGAATCAGCCCATTGCCTTTTTTTAGGATTAATGCTATTGTCGTATAACATTACTGATGTTTATGTTAATGTATTTGATCAATAGTCATTACCGCAAGATCATCCGTTTTGGGATTGCCCTACTATTATTATAAGCCCGCATATTGCGAGTAGAACTAATATAGGCTCGTCCGTCTTACAGGTGGAGGATAATCATTTTGCGAAGAAAAAGTGCTTGTTAAATTTTATGCTTGTGCTGGACGATAATAAGGGAAAAGATAGTATGATTAAAGTTGCGGTATAATGCTCCGCTTGAAGACTGGAATTTTTGAGGAAAACCTACACTTTTTTGGATGAAAGTGTAGGTTTGGTCAACCCACTTTTGGGCTAAAAATTCTGCGAATCCGCAGAGGGGCCATAACTCGCTGGTAAAGGAATATCGTTGAGCCTATAATACACGCCTAATTGTGCTCTGTGATGTGTGATCTGATTTAATGCGTGGCGAATCGCTTCATATTTGCTCCAACTTGCCAATATATGGCCGTCATTTTTAATTGCCCAGTTTCCGGCCAAGTCTAACTCTTGCGCTTTTTCTAAGGCGTCTATTCCCGCATGGTATGCTTCGTCCAATTTTTTTAAAAGATCTTCGGATGTCGCTAGGCTTGTAGGGACGTAAGGAACTTTGGCAAAATCAAGTTCTGAAGTTTTTAAAACGGTACTTGGCCATTCAAAAACCTCGACTATGTGAGTTGCCAGACGCATCATTTTCATACTTTTCTGATGTGGTGCATACTCATTCTTTCCAACCGGAAAAAGTGCGATAAAGTTTCTTGTAATTTGATACTCATTCGCTAACTCTGCTTTTAATTGTTGTAACGTATTCATTTTTTTTTTGATTATGATTTAAAAATTTGATCCTACTTCCCATTGGGATATGAACAAAGATCAATCCAATGAGTGACAATAGTTTGTCAGCATAATCGCTGCCCCCGTTCGGGCGCTGTTGATTTTTCTTCAGACACTGAAGTTGCAGCTTCGATTAAAGAGCGGTTGAAGTTGTATTTTTTCTTCATTTATGGAATAATGATATTCTCAGCATCCCTGCACAAGAGTTGAAGTACTGGATGAAAGAATCTAGTGCTTGGGTTTAGTTAATTTTATTTATTTTTAAAAGAATTTAGCCAGTATCTAAACATGAAATGGAAATCAATATTAGTATGCTTTTTAGCTGTGTTGTATGCTTCTGTACTTTGTGGACAATCGAGCTTATTCGATAGTCCACGCGGTTCTGCTGACTATTATATTTATAAGCTAAGCCCTAAGATTTTAAAAAAGATTCATTTGGATGGAAGAAAATTCGATGAAGCCATGCTCAGCGATTTTATTGTAAAATATAAGGTTGGAGACTCAAATCCGGTGTTACCACGTGGTAACTATGTAGAGGTCCGCGCTAATGGAACAGATCTCATGTATCGGGAGTTGATCAGCGATAACCTGTATGTCAAAATTATTCCTGCGAAAGCTTTTGCGATTTGTCTATACGATTCTTTGGGAACGATTATAAAAGATGCGCAGGTAAAAGTGAACGGAAGTCGCATGTCACTCGATAAAAAGTTCCATTATTATACAGCTGCCAATGCAAATACTGACGATATCGTCAGTATTGAACACCAGGGTGTCTATCATTATCTGACTGTAGAACGGGTCTGGCCCTATAAAGATAAGGTGTCATTATGGAAAAAAATCAGCAACAGCTGGCTCAGAACTCGGTTGAAAATTCAGCGGATCTTTCATAAAAAAGAAACTGGTGGTACAGAAAGCTTTATGGTTTTTAATAAACCGATGTATAAACCAAATGAGCAAGTTAAATTTAAAGCGTATCTGGAGAAAGCAAAATCGAAACCTTACCGTGATTCTATCGTCGTACGTCTAACGGGAGGATATGGTTATGCGAAGGATACCATTTTGGCTCGCCTAGCGCCTTATCGTCCGGGCATGTATAATTTTGCATTTGATTTGAAGGGGTTGGGCCTTACTCTGGATAGAAATTATTGGATTTCTTTGGAATATCCGAAAACCAAACTAGTCTTGCATCGACAGCATTTCCGATATGAAGACTATGAACTAAAAAGTCTAAGCTTTACGATGACTTCTGAAAAGACAGATTATGCCAAAGGAGATAGTGTACGGCTGAAACTGAAAGCAGTAAATGAAAATGATATGCCCATATACGATGGGAAAGTCGATTTACAGGTGGTGGCTAGTCCAGTTTTGATACATACTTTAAAAGCCAATAAGGTCAATTTTATTCCAGATACATTATGGAAAAGAAGTGTTTCGCTTGCAGATGTGGCAGAAAAGGAGATTGTATTACCGGATTCAATTTTTCCGCCTGACATTGGTATTTCCTTTCGCGTTATTGGTACTTATTTAAGTTCGGATAATGAAAGAATAGCGCGAAGCCTTGATCTCCGGAGGCTCAACCGCGAAAAGGAAATCCGTGTTACGGTCAAAGATGGACAAGCATCGCTGAACTATGTGGAAAAGGGCATTGAGCAACCAGCATCTGCTGAGCTCAAGATATTTGGAGAACATGATGAAGTGCTAAAGGCTGAAAATTTAAGTTTACCAAATCTGGTTTCAATACCTTGGCAGGCCAAAGAACTTGTTGTCAAATCGAATGGTTTTAGTAAAAGTGTTGATTTGGAGGAACAACAGCAGGTCCAACTAAATTATCAATTTTACCGCACTGTAGATTCGGTACTATTGCATGTCGGCAACCCTGCTAGTATTCCATTTTGGTATCAAGTTCATCGTGGTGGTCGTATGATTGCTGCAGGCTATGAAACCGAATTGAATCGCGCATTTTTAGCTCGTGGAAAAGAGGGGTACAGCTTGGAGATCACCTACCTTTTTGGAGGAAAATCCAAAGTTATTCGTGAGGAATTGCCCTATGTGGAGAAAAATTTAAATTTGGAAGTTAATACCGCCACGACAGTATATCCGGGGCAGAAGGCTTTGTTTGAATTTTCTGTTACGGATAAGAAGGGCAAACCCTTGAAAGATGTCGATATTACAGCCTATGGTTTTACCTCAAAGTTTAAGTCAGCCTCGACGCCAAATGTTACCGTCGGTGGTCTGATGCGCAGGGCGGCGGTCGGGCAAAACCTTCATGTTAGTTTGGATGATGATGAAAAAGTTTATCAGGGAGCGCTGCAAGATTGGGTGAAATGGTCTAAAGTAATGCAGTTGGATACGATTCCCTTTTATCAATTCTTATATCCAGATGTCTATTTTCAGGAGTCTCTTCCACTGGATGCTGTTAAGAGTCAGGTATCCCCTTACATCGTGGTAAACGGTGCTGTGCAAGGTATTCATCTGGTTTGGATAGACGGTGTACTGACCTATGCGAAGCAAGATCAGCAAAATAATCCTACTATTTTTGAGGTTGCTCCAGGGCAGCATGATTTTAGGTTTAGAACCAAGGATCGTGACATTCGGGTAGAGGGGTATTACGTTGAAAAGGGAAAAAAGGTCATTGTTTCCTTTAATGCTTCACGAGATACGATTGGTTTTGATTACCCCGACAAAGCATGGAGAAAGGGCCATATTTCGGTTCTTCGATTGCCAAAAGAGCAACAGGGTAAGCTTTTCGATAAAGAAGTGGCCGAATTGAAGCGACAGTTGATCACCGTGACCAACAATTTTGGAGCCTGGCAATTACCCAATAGTAATGTGCTGATCGAGCGACCAGCATATATCCAAACAGCTGGAGATCTCTATTACCTCAATCCGGTACAGCGAACCGTTTACAATAATCGGTTGCGGACACAGGTTCCCGTTCCGCTGATGGCAGGGCCATTTCCAAGAACGGAAATGTACAATGGTGTATCCAAAATAGGTATGCTTATGGTAGATACAGCGAAAATTGGCCGGTTTGAAATTGAGGGCGGCTATCAATATAGCATCTATAAAAACTATCAAAAGCAAAAAAGCTGGGATGGTAATCTTATCCGGCTGGATCTGTATGACTATAAACCAAGTTTAGATTTTCGGGAGAAAGTATGGTCGGTGGAGGATATCAAGGCAAATGTCGAGCAGCGTTTTAGGGAGACGATGCAAAACAGTGCTGGACTTGCACAGTTTGCTACGGTGAAAAGAGAACGTGAAGATGCTGGTTTTAAACTTAATTTAATGTTGGGCAATGATGCTTCACAAAAAAGCATTCGACCTACATTAATCTTTATCGAACCGACGAATGTCGAAGAGCGGATGTATTTTAGGCTCTTTTACGGTGGACATCGAACGTTTGAAGATCTTCCAGTCGGCGAGGTTACTTTGCATATTGTACAGGATGATTCAACTTCCTTTAGTTTGCCAGTCGAGCTCAAAGCCCATGGAATGAATTATTTGAAACTAGACGCTATCCAATGGAGTAAGGCATCCCAGGCAGCCCGGTTAGCTTACAAACTCGTATGGGATGAAATTATTGTGCGTACCGTGGACAATCCATTGCGGGATGCTATCCAGACTGGACAAGAAAACGATCTGCAGGGCTTAAAAATAGACCGGGAAGGCTTTAGCGCGAGAAGAAAGAGCAACACGGCTGCGCGGATCCTGGTTTATGACGGTGATACGCCTTTAATTGGCACTAAAGTGCTTGATCGGGCTACGAAAAAGCAATATTTTACCAGTTTTGACGGTAGTCTGGAAATTGAGCTCTCCAACGATAAAAATACGGTACTTGAGATCGTTGCATTAGGGTACAATACCGCTACAGTTAAAGTCTCCAGTGGCAAAGATTATTTCGTGGAGTTAAAGCCAAGCGAAAATGAATTGGACGAAGTGATTGTGATGGGATATGGCGTCCAAAAAAGACAATCATTGCGTGCGGCAGCGAAATCGATTGATGTTCAGATGGATGGCGTAACTACGGCTATGTTACAGGGTGCGGTAGCGGGAATTCGAATTCGTGGAGCTGCGAGCCCTTCCCCTAGCGATAAGCCGTTAATTTTAGTGGATGGGGTTCCTTTTGAGGGTGATATTTCAAGTATTGATCCTGCTAGCATCGCGTCATTTAATGTGATTAAAGACCAATCCATGCTTGCCCTATATGGTGCTCGTGCTGCCAATGGTGTAGTGATGGTTCAGCTGAAAGCCGGAACTGCCGCAGTAGCGAGGGGTGCGGCGGATATGCTCTATTTGGAATCTGGAAATACGCTGCGTGTAAACTTCCACGATGATGCATTCTGGCAGCCAAAGCTCACTACCGATGCTCAGGGAAGAGCTAATTTTGAAGCGACCTATCCGGATGATATTACGAATTGGCGAACATTCTTTATTGCTAAAGGAGGTGAAAATTTCGCCGACATGAAAGAGCTAAATGTCAAATCCTTTAAAGCTGTTTCGGCACATCTGGCAACTCCCCGATTTGCCATCAGAGGTGACCAGTTTACAGCCATGGGACGGGTTGTTAATTATGTTAGCGATAGCTTACAGCTCGCGCGTACCATCAACAATGGGTTAACAACGCAGGAGGCAAAGTTAAAAATTGCGAAGTCCTATCGGGATCGTATATCGGTCATTGCCAATCAAGGTGACAGTATTCAGCTGTCTTATTCGATCGGAATGTCCAACGGATATTTTGATGGTGAAAAACGAAGCATTCCGATATTTGAAAAGGGGCTTGAACAGCATGAAGGAGATTTTAAAGTGCTCAACGGTACGGCAGAGTATGTGCTTAAAACTTCTCCGGCGCTAGGCGAGATCACCTTGCATGCCGAAGCAAATTCGCTGGAATTTTTACAACGGGAAATCGAATCGATCGATCGTTACAAATTTCTTTGCAATGAACAGATGGCCTCCAAGTTAAGCGCATTGCTTTCGAAAAAGGTGCTAACTAAATTAATTGGAAAGCCCTTTACAGAGGATAAGAAAATAAGGGATCTCCTGAAAGAGTTACAGAAAAACAAAAATGCCAATCAGGGCTGGGGCTGGTGGAACAAGAGTGAAACTGTGACCTGGATCAGCAACTATGTGATCGGGGTACTGCTGGATGCGCGCGAAGCCGGATACCAGGTTGAGATCGATACGGAGAGCTATGCAGAACGTGAAAAGGCCCTATTGAAAAGCAGCTTGGCTTCGCTGGATTTTCTATTGGATAAAGATCAGCTTTACGGGGCCAAAGAGAATTTGTTTAGCTCCGTGCTATATCTACTCCGGTTGGATCCTAAAACCGATTACAAAAACTATTTCTTCGAAATTGATACAAAACTGAAAAGTAAAACCATCAAGGATAAACTGTTGAAATATCTCTTGATTTCAAAACTGGGTCTTAAAGATTCTCATGCGGCAGATACTATTCTTAAATACGCCTCAAAGACTATCTTAGGCGGGCTTTATTGGACTTCTGGAACTACAACAGATCAGAAAGGCAAATTTTTTATGCGACCTACGGAGACCAATACTGAGAATACACTGTTGGCTTATCATGTCTTAAAATCAATTGGTGGTCATGATTCGGATTTAGAAAATATCCGTAATTACTTTTTCGCGCAGCGGCAGCAGAACCAATGGTATAATATCTACGAATCTTCCCGTATCATACGAAGTATTCTTCCTGATTTACTGAAAGAGGGTGAGTCCTTTCAGGCACCGGTAATGGTTATCAATGGCAAACGTATCACGACATTTCCGTATACGCAAAGCTTTATGTCGGATGAACAGATTAAAGTGCGGAAAGAAGGGACGGGGCCGGGGTTTGTGACAGCCTATCAACATTTTTGGAATCCAGATCCTGCCGTAGAAAAAGAAAAGGGGCTTGCCGTGACAACGCGTTTTAAGGACAATGGTGCTACGGTAGCGGCGCTCAAGGAAGGAAAGCCTGTAAAACTTGAAGCAAGCGTAACGTTAACTGGTGAAGCGGAGTATGTGCAGATCGAAGTTTCGATACCGGCAGGATGTTCTTATGAAACCAAAACCAATGGATACTATAGAATCGAGGCGCACCGAGAGCATTTCAAAGATCGTGTTGTCATTTTTTGCAACAAACTGGGGAAAGGTGCGCATACCTTTGAGATCGAACTTTTACCTCGTTATACCGGAACTTATACAGTCAATCCAGCGAAGGCTGAATTAATGTATTTTCCGACATACTATGGAAACGATAAAATAAAAGAAATCGTGGTGGAGTAAATATGCTTTTACAAAAAAAAAGGGACTTATCACACGATAAGTCCCCAACATATAAAAACAAAAATAAAAAATGTGCTATTGATGATCCCATCCACCACCTAGGGATCTATATATCGCTACGCTCGCTTTGAGTTGGTTGACCTTCTTCTCCACGAGCTCAAATTTGGATTCCAGGGCATCGCGTTGCGTCAGCAGAACTTCCATATAATCTGCGCGGGCGTATTTAAAAAGGTCGTTGGAAATACCGATAGACTCATTTAATGCATCCACCTCCTTGGTCTTAATTTGTAGGCCATTCTCTAAGTTTTTAATTTTAGAGAGCTGGTTGGCAACTTCAATATAAGCCGCCAGAATCGTCTGCTCATAATGGTAAACAGCCTGAACCTGACGTGCATTTGCGCTGTAATAAGCGGCTTTAATTGCCCGTTTGTTGATCAGAGGGGCGGTGAGTTCACCAACAAGGGAAGAAAGAAAAGATTCTGGCTTAATGAGATAAGTCGGATCAAAAGCTTGAAAACCTACTCCTGCCGCAATGTCCAAAGACGGGTAAAAGCGGGCTTTGGCCGATTTAATATCCAGTTTGGTTGCAGCAAGTTCATACTCCGCCTGCTTAATATCTGGCCTGTTCTCCAAGAGATCGGCCGGGATGCCTGCATAAACGGTTTGCGGAACAAGCTTATCAAATGATTGTTGATCCCTTTGAACCGGCTGCGGGAATCTTCCAACAAGGTAGTTTATTCTATTTTCTGTTTCTGTGATCTGCTGTTTGATGTCATACTGCATACCTTGGGTTTTCAATATCTGGGCTTCAAATCTTTTGACGGCAAGCTTATTGGATCGTGCATTTTTCTTCAAGTCATTGACGACAGCCAGCGCATTGTTTTGAATCTTTACATTCTCATTGATAACCAGGAGTTCATTGTCGAGTGCAAGGAGTTCATAGTAGGAATCTGCAATTTCAGCGATCAGATGAGTGACCATAAAGTTTTTGCCTTCTACACTTGCAAAATACCGCTGTAACTGAGCTTTCGTTGCGTTATGGAGTTTACCCCAGATATCTGTTTCCCATTGTGCTTGTACACCTACTCCAAAATCAAATAGCGGTTCAGGCATTTCACGGCCGGGTTCGATTTCTGTATTCTTTTCCATCGCTCCAATGTTCGTGTAACGACTCACTTTGTCGACTCCGGCACCAACTTTTACACCAACAGAAGGTAGATATTCACCTTTTTTGGCACTTACCTCGTTTTGGGCAATTTGAATTTCCTGAAGCATAATATGTAGCTCCTGGTTGTTTGCCAATGCCTGCCCGATGAGTACTTGTAAGTTGGGGTCCTTAAAATAGTTTTTCCAATTGATTTTTCCAGTATTCAAGGTGTCGCTTTCAGCATTACTATATTTCTCAGGTACGTTTTTATTTTCAGTACGTTGTTTTATTTCAAGTGGTTTGCAGGCCGCAAGACTAATCAAGAAAAGCGCGAAACCTGTATAGTGATATAATTTATTCTTATTCATAATGTATCATGTCTTCGCTTAATGGTGAATCTTCTTCGGCTTGAATCATTTTTCTTCCGTCAGCCAATTTTGCAAAAATATAGTAGAGTCCGGGGATCACGATAACGCCAAAGACCGTTCCGACGAGCATCCCCCCAAGTGCGGAAGCACCTATGGTGTGATTACCTATGGCACCAGCTCCGCTGGCAAATACGAGTGGAACAAGTCCAGCGATAAAAGCAAACGAGGTCATGAGAATAGGTCTGAAACGTGCTCGTGAGCCCTCAATTGCTGCCTCTAATATACTGTCGCCAGCTTGTCGCCTTTTCACGGCAAATTCCACAATGAGCACGGCATTTTTACCCAATAAACCAATAATCATAATCAGCCCGACCTGTGCATAGATGTCATTTTCAAGTCCCATAGCTTTTAAGAGGAAGAACGATCCAAATACACCAACTGGTAGCGATAACAATACCGCAAACGGGATGATGAAGCTTTCGTACTGCGCAGCAAGTACAAGATAAACGAAAACTAAGACGACTAGAAAGACATAAATAGCTTCGTTTCCACGTTGTGCCTCATCGTAGGAGAGGCCTTCCCACGCCACCTTGTAGCCGTGCGGTAATGTCTGAACTGCGGTTTCGTTGATTGCCTGAATGGCATCGGCCGTTGTATATCCATTGGCCGGAAGCCCGCGGATGGCGGCTGAATTGTACATATTGTAACGAGTAATCTCATTTGGTCCCTGTGTTTTTTTAAGGGTCATAAAGGCCGAATAAGGAACCATCTGATCATGATCGTTTTTGACGTATAGGTTCATGATATCCGAAGGTAACCTTCTAAATTCTGGTGATGATTGTACATAGACCTTGAAGAATTGACCAAAACGGATAAAGCCCTGTTCATAGGTACTACCGATAAGGATATTGAGATTATCCATGGCTTTACCTATCGAGACTCCTTTCTGCATAGCCGCATTATTGTCAAAAACCAGTTCGTATTGCGGGTAGTTGGCGGCAAAGAAAGTAAAGACTCCAGTCAGTTCCTTACGTTTCTTGAGATTGGCGATAAATGCTTTATTCACTTTATCGAAATCTTGGTAATCGGTGGTTCTATTGAGGTCGAGTAGGCGCATGGAGAAACCACCTGAAGAACCAAAACCCGGAACAGCAGGAGGTTCGAAGAACTCTACTGTGGCTCCTAAATTTTTAGATTTTTCTTCGAGTTCTTCCATGATCTCCTTCACTGAATGTTCACGTTCACCCCAGGTTTTGAGGTTGATAAGACAGGTTCCGGCATTCGATCCACGGCCTTCGGTCATGATTTCATAACCTGCCAGTGATGAGACAGATTCAACCCCATCTACCCCTTGACAAATCTTTTGGAGCTCTCTGGAAAGCTTGTTGGTTTGTTCGAGCGTTGATCCTGGAGGCGTCTGAATAATGGCATATATTGTACCTTGATCCTCACTCGGTATAAAACCTCCTGGTAGCGTTTTGTTAATGACGAAAATGCCGACACAGAAAGCGATTAAGATACCCCATGTCACCACTCTTCGGCTGGCAATTTTACGAAGTAAGGAGGCATATTTGCCGGTTATTTTATCGAAAGTTCGGTTAAAAACGTCAAGAGATTTAGTGAATACGTTTGATTTTTTTGGTTTACCGTGGTTATTTTTTAATAACATTGCGGCAAGCACAGGAGTAAGTGTTAACGCGACTACGGCCGATATCACGATGGAACTTGCCATGGTAATTGAAAATTGACGGTAAAATGTTCCGACAGGACCTGTCATAAATGAAATGGGGATAAAAACGGCTACCATAACAGCTGTAATGGCGATAATAGCACCTGCGATTTCGGCCATGACTTCTTTTACAGCACTGTACGGCGATATGGCACTTTCTTCCATTTTGGCATGTACGGCTTCAATGACTACAATGGCATTGTCTACGACAATCCCGATGGCAAGCACCAACGCAAACAAGGTCACTAAGTTGATCGACATGCCGAACCATTGGATGACGAAGAATGTACCTATCAACGAAACGGGCACGGCGATAATCGGAATTAAAGTCGAACGCCAGTCGCCCAGGAAAATAAACACGACAATAGCAACTAAAATAAAAGCATCGCGTAGGGTATGCATCACCTGTTCGATCGAAGCATCCAGGAATTGGGATACGTCATAGCTGATTTTATAGTCTATACCTGGCGGAAAGTTTCCTTTCATTTCAGCAAGTTTGGCCTTTACATCTTTGATAACGTCATTGGCATTACTACCATAGTTCTGTTTCAACACGATCGAAGCCGACGGATGCCCGTCCAAATTGGAATAGATATCAAAAAATTCACTCCCCAGTTCGACTTTAGCCACGTCTTTTAACTTGATGTTTTCACCGTCGCCGTTTGCGCGAACGATAATATTATCGTATTCTTCAGGTGTATTGTATTGTCCTTTATAGGTTAGGACATATTCGAGTGATTGCGCTGCAATACCCGAGCTTTGTCCCAGTCGACCGGGGCGTCCGATGATACTCTGTTCTCCTATTGCTTTCATCACTTCATCAACTGACAAGCTATAGGCGCGCATACGATCGGGATTTAACCAGACACGCATGGCATATCTACGGCTACCCAAAATCTGCGATTTGGCGATACCATGGATACGATTGATTTCGGGAATGATATTTACTGTTGCATAATTGTATAGGAACTTTTCGTCCATACTTTTATTTGTACTGTAGAGATTCACGTACATCAACATACTCGGCTGAATTGGATTAACGACGACCCCTTCCTTTTGGACAAGTTCAGGCAGAAGTGGCATCACCTGATCCACCCGGGTTTTGACCAATACGACGGCATCGTTGGGATTTGTGCCGGGGTCAAATACAACGTTTACGGTCGCTTCACCTGCACTGGTTGCATCTGTGGCGATATAGCGCATTCCTTGTACACCGTTGATGGCATTCTCAAGGGTAATCAGTGACGATTTTACAAGTACATCCGCACTTGCACCAGGGTAGGCAATAGATACCGCAACTGTGGTCGGTGCGATTTTCGGAAATTGCTCTGTAGGAAGTTGCTTGATAGCCAGACCTCCAATAAATAGGATGACAACCGATATGACAATAGCAAATACCGGTCGATGTATTACTTTTTTAAACATGATGCTGCTTTTTTAATTACTCTGCATATAAATCTAAGTTTGACATGACTTTCTCCGGCGTCTGATATTTGGATTCAATAGTCTGGTTTTCCTGTACCATGCGAAGTCCATTCAGCAGAATCTTTTCGTCCTTACTCAATCCGGAAGAAACAACATAGATATGTGGCAGTTCGGCAGCAACTTTTATTTCCCTAGCTTTTACTTTATTATCTTTTGTGATAACATATACATATTTTTTTTCAAGCTCCTCGAAAGTCGCTTTTTGGGGGATCATAAGCGCATTGTTATAGGGGGATGTAATGACAATATTCCCTGTCTCGCCATAGCGTAATAAGCCCTTTGGATTAGGGAAAGTCGCTCGGTAGGCAATATTTCCCGTTTCATTATTGAAGTCTGATTCGATGGTCTCGACAATCCCCTCATGACCAAATTCTTTTCCATTGGCCATGTTTAACCGTACATGCAGTGGGCTATTGTCTTTTTTTGCGTCCATTTGGTTGAGGTATTCCACTTCGGGGACATTGAAGTAAACCCACATCTTACTATTGTCGGACAGCTCAGTGATCAACTCGCCCTCATCCACAAGACTTCCTTTACGCACATGTAGCTTACCAACAATTCCTGAGAATGGTGCTACGATGTCGGTAAATTTGAGGTGCGTATTCATAGCGGCTAACTCAGCTTTGGCTTTTTCATATTTTGCTTTTGCCATTTCAGTTTCCTGCGGCGCTACAATATCTTTTTCAGACAGGTTTTTGGTGTTCTGATATTCGATTTCAGCATATTTTACCTCGGCTTTGGCGCGATTAACATCGGACTCATAGAGGTTGGGCATGATTTTAAAGAGGGGTTGTCCTTTTTGTACAAACTGACCCTCGTCGACAAATATCGATTGAATGTAACCTTTCTCCTGCGCGCGGAGTTCAATATGGTTAATCGAACGGATTTGGGCGACATAATCTTTATTGACGATGGTATCTTTGACCAAAGGTGTAGTAACGTTGAAAACTGCAGCTTCTTTTTTCTCTTTTTTTTCTGACTGGCAGCTTGTCGATAGCATAATAAGGCACAGGCTTGTATACATGAAGCTTCTCATGAACATGATGATAGTTTTTAATTATTTTCGAAAAATTGAACAATAGTGTAACATGCTTTCAATTGATTTTGAAAGCTATTTTGATGTTTTCTAAGAAAGTATTAAAAAATCACAGCCTGAAAACACTGTATTGGATATATAGTGCGTTTTTGCGGAGAGTAAGAGGTGTTGTATTTGCTAGCGAAACCGCGGTGAGCGTATTGTGAAATTGGGGGAGGAAACCGTTTATTATATTGCCAAAACTGTCTCCTGTAAGTGCGAATAAATTTGGGCTATTGGAATCATTTCCTGTGTCATCGTTTTCATTTTCATTTTCTGAAAAGTAAGCTCTTAATTTTTCGTGCCGATGACGTTTAGTTTTGCGAATGACTTTGGTTCCATAACCTTTGCTTTCTACCTGATGACTGTGGTGATTGGCCGCATGCAGGTGGAAGTCAGGTGAATATTTTGGTGTGGAAATAGCATACCAGCCAAAACTGATAAGTATTGCGTAAAATACGCTGCACACATATTGATGGAATTTTCCTTGCATCGCTGTGAGCAAATGTAATTAAACTTTAAAAATGATACAAGCGGTTTTGGGCTACAAATTTTAAAGTTTAAGTGAATTGTTACAAAATGTTTAAATTGTATGTTAACGCGTTTAAAATGCCTTATTTCCGAAACAGCTGATTTGTTGATTGCTATAAAATCTGACGCCTTTTATATGATCTTAATCCTTTCGATATGAACTAATGTATTCGTATTTTTGACTCGTTTTATCACCTGTTGTCTAGGATAATAACATGATGAGCTTTTGGTGAATGCGCATGACGGACAGCGTTTTGTCAATCTCAATCATAAGCATCTGGGTGAAATGTGGAATAATGTAGGATATAAAGTTTAGTTCAAATGTTTAGACACCAAGGAAGAGGAAGGAATTACATCCACAATTTGAAGTTAGCCTCAATTTTATCCTGTGTTGCGGGGCTGGTTAATATTACGGGAGTTCTTTCACTTAACACGTTGACCACAAATGTCACGGGGCACTTTGCTTTTTTTTCTGAGCAGTTGATTTTGACAAATTATAAAATGGCCTTGATTTATCTATGGTATATCGGCTTCTTTTTATTAGGAGCTTCTGTTTCAGGTTTCATTATTGAATTGGCCTCAAAAAAGAAATCCCATAATGCCTATATCATCCCAATTTGTATAGAATCTATTATTTTGATTTCTGCAGGGCTTCTCCCACTTTTCATCCGAATAGAACCACCGTTTGTAACGTTAATTTCATTCGCCCTGCTTTTTGCGATGGGACTTCAAAATGCATTAGTAACAAAAGTCTCCAAGTCCGTTGTCAGAACGACACATTTGACCGGATTGTTTACTGATTTGGGGATCGAAATTTCACAGTTGTTGTTTTATAGCGAAGTTGGTGAACGAGTGAAACTACACAAAAGTATTTTTCTTAAACTAATGATTATTGCAGGTTTTTTCATCGGAGGGATACTCGGAGGTTTTATGTTTCAATTTTTTAAATTGAAAACATTATTACTACCCGCAGTAATGCTTTTGTTTGCTTTGTGGTACGATCATATCCTGCTTCAGTTTTATCATCTGAAACGAAGTTTAAGACACGATGAATAGCATCGGTTAATTGAAGTTTTTTGCGATCAAGAAATTATCTTTTGAGCCATTTGTACTTTGGCAGAATCTTTGTGCCTCGTCGTTAACGATATTGAGTAATATAGCAATTGATATGAAAATAAGACTAACGGCCCTTCCATTTCTTCTATTTAATTTCCTCTTTTTGGTTGGATGTCATAATAATCAACCGATCAGAATGATTGATAAAGATGGAAATACACATTTGCTGACAAGAGAAGGTGATCGAAAAGGTGAATTAGGGCTAGAGCGCATTATCGCACGTGGTAATGACACGGTAATAACTATTGACGGTACAGGCCGTAAAATGATTTGGACAGCTTCCGATGTAACAAATATAGACACGACAAAGATTCAATACTATCTCAAAAAGAGAAATGGAAACAGTATTCATATTTATACACCAGTCGATGTCAATCAAAATTTTATAAATGTTGAGGATAGTCAAAATGTTTTGTCCGATCCTTATGATCATAAAGAAGAGAAAAAATCGCTACTGTAGCTTTTTTGTAGAAAGCTTAATTTGATTAAAAGAAATCCTAGCAGTATAAATGCTAGGATTTCTTTTTAGGAACTTTGGCACCTTCCTTTCGGGCTTCGGATAAGCCAATAGCAACAGCCTGTTTTTTGGAAGTTACTTTTTTTCCGCTGCCGGATTTCAATTTTCCTTCCTTCATTTCATGCATTGTCTTTTCAACTTTTTCGGATGCTTTTTCTGAATATTTTGCCATAATCGTGTTTTTTTAATGATCATTGAACACTTACTACAAGAAGAACAGCGGTTTAATTCCAATGGTTTGAACATTTTTGAACCCTATTCATTCAATTCATTTCCAACGTTAATCACGGCTTTGTTTGCTACTTTAATTTTTTCGAGGTCCATTTTTTGTATTTTACGGTCATAAGTCAACAGTCCATTGACTTCGTGTTCCACATCGGTAGTTTGCGTATAAATTGCGACACTAAGACCTTTGTATCGGAGCAGTTGCTCGACATTATCCATGAGGAATATATAGCGGTCGGTAAGTGCACCGATCGTGGGCTCGTAGGCATAAGCATTATTTTCGACAGGCCACATATGACCGCGGACAAATAGACCTACACCACCAAATTCTCCAAGCGAGGCGGCTCTTTTATCGTCAGGTTGTGAAGCTCCTTGAGGACCAACGTAGATGTGCGTATCCACAAAATCACCATTTCCGGGGTCGCCATACGCTTTCTGATAGGACGGATTGTTATTAAATCCGGAGTTCCCGTTTACTAATCGCGAAGGGTCGTATTGTTTGGTCCACGCTGTAATATTGCGTACATCGAATGCACCCCAATTCTCGTTAAACGGAACCCAAGCAATGATGGATGGCGAATTGTAGTGGTCGTCAATAATAGCTTTGTACTCGTCACGGAAAGCTTTTCGATAAATTGTTGTATCTTCTTCCGGATACCAGAGGCAGGGCATATCCTGCCACACCAGCAGCCCCATTTTATCTGCCCAGTAATAGAAACGCTGAGGCTCAGTTTTCATGTGTTTACGAATGAGATTATACCCAGCTTTCTTTGTGAATTCGATATCATATTTAAGGGCCTCTTCGGTAGGAGCTGTTAGTATTCCGTCAGGCCAGTATCCCTGATCTAACAAACCGAGCTGCATAACAAATTTGTTATTCAATAAAGGCCTTACAATTCCGTTTACCTGACCAAGTTTAATATCACGCATGCCAAAATAGCTCTTCACTTCATCGACAATTTCTCCGTTCTCCCCGTGGATACTTAATTTTAAATCGTATAAAAAGGGAGAGTCAGGAGACCAAAGTTGAGGATTATCGATAGGAATATTATACGCAACGCCGGTTTGTAGTACCGTTTTTGAAATTTCTTTCCCGCCTACTGAAACGATGGCTGTAACTTTTGACTTTTGGGAAGTATTGACCTGTAGTTTTAGCTGACTTTCGGCTACTTTAGGCAACAATTTGATTCCCTGTATATAGCTTTTATTTACTGGCTCTATCCATACCGTTTGCCATATTCCAGAGGAAAATGTATAGTCACCGCGAGGTCCATTTTTGCCTGAAGGATACTTACCGTCATTCTTATCATGCGCAGCTACGACAATATTATTGGTGCCAGACTTTAGAAACTCAGTGATATTGATCCAAAAGGAATCGTAACCGCCAGAATGGTTACCCGCCTTTTTTCCATTTACAAATACGGTCGCATCGTGATCCACTGCGCCAAAGTGAAGGATAATATCTTTCCCTTTCCAATGTTTAGGTAGTTCGAAGTTCCTATGGTACCAGAGGTTGATTTCTTGTTTGCGCTGTATTCCTGATAAATAGGATTCTGGGCAATAGGGGACAAGAATACTTTCCCGACTCTTATCAAAAGAAATCGGCATCACAGGGTTCAGCGCATTTGGAGCATTTTTCCCACCGATATAATCCCATTTACCATTTAGACATAGCCATTCGTTCCTTTCCATTTGAGGACGTGGATATTCGGAAAGTGGAATTTGTGTTTTTTTGGCTGTTTCGGTCCATGGAGTAGAAAGCAGGGGATCTTGTGCCAAGGCATTCATCCAACTGAAGAACGATAATACGAGCGCAAAAATTGAGGTTTGGGTTTTTATCATGGTACACTTAATTGGTAATTGTATAGTGAATATAAGTATACTAAAATGATTTAGTGCATTATAAAAGAAATGTTACTAGCCAATCGTTAAGCGTTGGTGTGGTTGTGATTTTAAAGAAATGGTGGGGAGTTTAAGCAGAAATGTAAAGGAGCAGCCTAAAGACTGCTCCTGTAGAAGTATGATTACCAGATTTTGATTCTTTCTTCTGGAGACTTGTATAGTTTGTCGCCCTGTTTAATGTCAAATGCTTTGTAAAAAGCATCCACGTTGATCAGTGGAGCAAAACTTCTGAAATATCCAGGGGAGTGTGGATCAGTCTTAACTTGGTTGATCATGTATTTTTCACTGGATAAGGTTCTCCATACAGTTGCCCAACTGAGGAAAAATCGCTGATCTTGCGTATATCCACTTATTTCGCCTGGATTTCCCTTATCCTTTAAATACATTTGAAGGGCATCATAGGCGATGTTGACCCCGCCTAAATCTGCAATATTTTCGCCGTTTGTAAACGTTCCGTTAACGAACGTACCTTTCACAGGTTCATATTTATCGTATTGGGCGGCCAGTGTTTTTGTTGCTTTTTCGAAATTTGCTTTATCTTCTGGTGTCCACCAGTCGACCAAGTTTCCGTCCGCATCAAATTGCGCTCCCGAATCGTCAAATCCATGGCTCATTTCATGGCCAATCACAGCGCCTATACCACCGAAATTGACCGCGGCATCAGCTTGTGCGTTGAAAAATGGAGGTTGCAGAATAGCTGCCGGAAACACAATCTCGTTGTTCACCGGATTGTAGTAGGCATTTACGGTTTGTGGAGTCATGCCCCATTCCGATTTATCGACCGCTTTTCCAATTTTAGCCAGATCTTTTTCATATCGCCAAGTGGTGATATGTTGAAGGTTAGTATACAGATTACCGCCTTTGTTTTCGGATAGAATATTTAATTTCGAATAATCTTTCCACTTGTCCGGATAGGCGACTTTTACGGTAAATTTGTTGAGTTTGTCAAGCGCTTTGCCTTTTGTGACGGAAGACATCCAAGTCAAATCGTTGATATGCACAGCAAAGCTTTTCTTTAGGTAGTCGATCAATTCGACCATTTGCGCTTTAGCTTCTGCTGGAAAATATTTTTCCACATAGAGTTTTCCAAAAGCTTCACCCAATGTGGAATTGATCAGTTCAAATCCTCTTTTATTTAATGCGCGTTGTTCTTGTTGACCTCTTAAATATTTGCCATAAAAAGCAAAGCGCATATCGCCTAATTTTTCACTTAAATAAGAAGCACTGCCATTGATCATATGGAATTTTAAGTAATCTTTGATGATAGGAAGGTTTTGAGCATTGACCAACTTGTCGAAGTTTTTGTAATAACCTAACTCTCCAATAATTACTTTTTGGGTGTTGACACCTACTTTTTTAAGGTACTCAGGTAGATTGACATTTTTAACCAATGCTGTTAATTCATCCATAGTCTGCGGGTTGTACTGCAGCGTATTATCTCGGCTCTGTTCATTGGTCAAGTAGGTTTTAGCGATACTTTTTTCGTAGTCAACGATTCCTTTTGCGGCAGCATCACTATTTTTATAGCCCAATTCTTTCAACATTGAAGCTACATATTTTTGGTATTCTGCAATAGCTTCTGTATTTTTTTCATTCTCTTTTTGATAATAATCTCTTCCTAATCCTAAAGTCGCATCGCCTAAATAGACCGCATTCATTTTAGAATCTTTCAAGTCAGCGTACACGCCCCAACCGTAAAAGTTGTTTTCACCTTCTTTTGTTACCGATATTAAATAATTTTGAAGATCTTTTAAATTTTTGATAGCGTCGATTTTGCTTAAATTTGCCTGAATGGGCTTAATGCCTTCGGCATTTCTTTTCTGCAAGTTCATATAGGAAGCATACAAATCTTGTATTTTTTGGCCCTCACTGCCTTCCGGAAATTTATCTTTTAATAAAGAGTTCAGAATTTTCATCGAATTGTTGTCCGTATCTTCTGCCAATTTATTGAAGCTTCCCCAAGTAGGTTTGTCGGAAGGGATTTTAGCAGTTTTCATCCAGGTCCCGCTCACATAATTGTAAAAGTCATCTTGTGGGCGTACGGATCTGTCCATCAAGCTCAAATCAAGACCTTTGTCGGAATTTGTATATCCTGTTTGCGCTTCCGCATGCTGAGTGTAGATTCCAGCCAAGAAAATTAAGGCAAGTGTTAGTTTTTTCATTGTTTTTTAACGTTGTATGATTTCAATAATTCAATCTGGAGATACGCACAAAATACGAATAAAATAGGGTAAATTATTTGCTTCGAATAATGGAAGCTGTATCAATCCTATCACTAATAATGAGCTGCGATTTTTTAAGCTAAAAAATCGACGACACAAATGACGGTAAATTCTAATTCAGCAACAAGTAAATTTGATCATTATCGCTAATTTTACAAAACATAAGGCAATAAGAAGCCCTTTTTTTAATGCCAATTTATAGCGCAGCGAGGTTTGGTGCATTCACCGTTGAACGGATTCGTCTGACAACCAAAAGGCAAGAGATTAAAATTAATTGTCAAGAAGATTTTGTCGACTGCTCATAAAATATTATATTTTAGTAATTTTTTAAATTAAGAAACATAAATAGAAATGTCGTTAATAAATTTATCAAGACGCGTGGCGTTGGGAATAGATATTGGGGGGACCAATACGAAGTTTGGCGTGGTCAATCATCGCGGTGAAGTGCTTGAAAAAGGGAGCATAAAAACAGATGATTATGAGACAGTAGAAGAGTTTATTGATGCGCTGTATGAAAAGGCACTTCCTTTAATTGAAAATTTTGGTGGCAAAGACAGTTTCGATGGAATTGGAGTTGGCGCCCCAGATGCCAATTATTATACTGGAACAATAGATCATGCGCCCAATCTTCCGTGGAAGGGCGTTATTCATTTCAGCGATTTAATGACTACCAAGTTTAGTATTCCTTGTACCATCACCAACGATGCGAATGCCGCGGCTTATGGTGAGATGCTTTTTGGTGCAGCCCGAGGAATGAAAGATTTTATTATGATTACCTTGGGGACGGGTGTCGGTAGTGGTATCGTGGCTGGAGGAAAGCTTATTTATGGTCACGACGGATTTGCGGGGGAGTTAGGTCACACGATCGTGAAACCCGGAGGGAGGAAACATTGGAGCACAGGTTCTGAAGGGAGTTTAGAAGCGTATGCTTCCGCTACGGGAATAACGATCACGGCAAAGAAAATGCGGGCTGAATTTCCCGAATCGATGTTAAATCAATATCCTGAAGATGCTATAAATTCCAAAACTGTCCATGAATGTGCAATGAAAGGAGACGCAATAGCCATTGAAGTATTCCGATATACGGGGCAGAAGCTTGGTGAGGCCTTGGCTAATTTTGTCATGTTTTCATCTCCTGAAGCAATTCTTTTATTTGGCGGTGTCATTAAAGCCGGAGATTTTATATTGAAACCCGCTAAATTGCATATGGAAAGAAATCTTTTCCCATTGTTTAGGAATAAAGTGAAACTTGTCTTTAGTGAATTGGAAGAAGCCGATGCAGCAATTCTAGGGGCAAGTGCATTGGTTTGGGAAAAATAAGCATTTCTATCACTTGCATCATAGACTACAATTATCTTTATGCGGGCTAAAGGCATAGTCTTTGCGGATAGATTGATTTAAACTCACAAATTATATGAAAAAGATCGTATTTCTTTCCCTGTTGCTATGCGCAGCTTTATTTTCGAAAGCAGACCAACTGCAGGCCCTTACACAGAAGCAGGCCGAAGCAGCTGTTGTTTACCTAAAGAAAGAGCCTATTATTATTTTGTGGTGCAGCTGCTGCGACAACCAAATTCCTCAAAAAATATCGGTAAATGAAGTTTATTATAAGAAAGATTCCGATGGAAAATATTATTCTGTTATCGTAAAAGGCCGAGATGAAAGCGGGATGGAAGTAGAAGAAGATGTGGATTTGGCTTATGTATTTGTAAAAAAAGGTAAAAAAGCGAAAAGTTTAGGGAAGGTTTTAAAATTTGAATGCGATCCTTGTACAAAACCATTCGATTGGTCTGCTTAATTGATGGAGCAAAGAGGACATTCTAAAAAAAATCCCGAAAGTAACGTTCGGGATTTTTTTTGTGCGGAAGAAGGGACTCGAACCCCCACGCCTCGCGGCGCCAGATCCTAAGTCTGGTGCGGCTACCAATTACGCCACTTCCGCATTAGGATTTCTTATAGGACAAATATAGAAACGAAAGTATGATATTGCAAGTATGGAAGATATATTCTGTGCTTTAAATACGGATCATCCTGTTTATGAACACAATATTTTTCACCACAATGCTTATATTTTTTTTATCCTCTAGTTTTTAAGTAACCTTTTCAAGCCATTTCTCTATTAAAATACTGCTGCTCGATGAAAATTTTATAGGATAAGAAACGTTTAAAAAATTGTGGTCATCATAAAGCCATTCATGTAACCATAGTCTTCTAAGTAGCATGATACGTATTTTTACTCGTTTTTCAGGAACTTTAACTTATTTTATTTTAGCTCTTTCTTTATGTAATTTTTAATGATCATCTTTAGTCTGTTATAAGCATAAAATTTGAGTCCATTACACAATCTTTCTGAAGAGACATTAATTCTTTTATTAAAAAAGAAGAATCAACAGGCTTTTAGTTATCTTTATGATCACTATGCCGATGCACTCTTTGGGGTGGTTTGCCGTATCGTTATTTCAAATGAGCATGCAGAAGAAGTAATACAAGACGTCTTCGTCAAAATTTGGCGGTATATCGATGTCTTTGATGAGTCGAAAGGCCGTCTTTATACCTGGATGATTAACATCGCCCGTAACACAGCACTCGATCATCGAAAATCAAAAGCAATTGTTAACGAGCAGAAAAACCAACCGCTTTCAAATATCGTAAATAGGGAAGAAGAACAGGATCAAAGTCAGGGTGGATTACATATAAAGTCAGATTTTATTGGTTTCAGCACTATTTTAGATAAATTAAAGCCTGAATGGCGTATCTTGATTGAAATGGCTTACTATGAAGGTTATACACAACAAGAGATAGCCGAACAACTTGATGTTCCGCTTGGGACGGTAAAAACCCGTACCAGGGCAGCATTTATACAGTTACAACAACTATTAAAAGAGTACCGTTAATTTTGGATATTAAAGCATACATATCATCGGGGATTATTGAATCGTACGTTTTGGGGCTCGCATCCGAAGAGGAAGTGAGTATCTTAAACTGTATTCGAAAAAATAATATCGAAGTGGAACAGGCCATCGCGGAAGCAGAGATAGCACTCGAAGAGCTGGCCGATAACCAATCGATTGAAATGCCTATGCAGTTGAAACAAAATATTTGGAATAAGCTCGTTGCGGAGAATCTGATACCAAGCGAAGGTGGGGAAGTTAGCGAAATACAATCGGATTCTTCGGCCGACCCTCATGAAGTGGTTGTTATGAATTCAAATAGGAAAGCATTTGTTAAACGATCTTACGCGTGGGCCATTGCAGCGAGCCTATTGGCGGCTGTTAGTATCGGTACAAATATATACTTATATCAACGTGAACAAGAGTCAGTCAATAAATTGAATCAGACAGCGATCTTATTTGATGCCCAACAGGAAAAGCTCGCGATATTGCAGGATAAATGGACACTTGTTGAAAATCCTACGATTAAGACAATCCCTCTTAAGGGAGTAGAGAATAAACTGGATTATCGCGCCTTGGTATTTTGGGATCAGTCATCAAAGACAGTCTATCTGAGCATTGAACATCTGCCCCCGGCACCCAAAGGAAAGCAATATCAATTGTGGGCAATGGTTGATGGTAAACCCGTTAGTGCAGGAGTTTTCCCACTCGACGTAAAGACAGATATCGCAAGTAGGATGCTGGACATTGCTAAAGCGCAGGCGTTTGCTATTACACTCGAGGATGAAGGTGGAAAAGATGTGCCCACACTCAGTGCATTATATGTGATGGGTAGTATATAAGAATAATCCTGCGCAATAACTTATTGCCATACCACTATTAATGCTTCCCAAAATCTAAGCTTCTTTTGATTGAATGCCCACTTCTATGGGCACAGTATTATTAAATGTCAGTTGATAAATTTTGATAAATTCAATGCAGAAGTTAGTTTACATTTAGTATGCTAATAATTTTCGATGCTTAGTTTTTTAAAATAAAAACTTTTTTAAAGTAGAGATGTTCATCTTTATATTTACAATGCTATTCTCTCTGTTGGTCTGCCTTTTTGTATAGAGCAAAGTACACTAAATTTAAATCTATCTATGCGGGCGGAAAGGGGATAATTGAACCAAGCTATACCTTAGTACCTATAAATACGTAGAAGAAATAATTGATAACCAATACGGGTTTTTAAATGAATGCTAAATTATCGCCAGCAAATGAATCAGATCGGATACGTGTTTTGCACGAATACGAAATTCTAAATACAGCAAGAGAGGAAGAGTTTGACCGCATCACTAAAATTGCATCGCTTGTATGTGGTACGCCAATTTCTCTAATTTCATTTGTTGATAAAGATAAGCAATGGTTTAAATCGCGCGTAGGGTTAGATACTGAAGAAACAAAAAGAGAAGTATCGTTTTGCCAGTACACACTTCACGAAGATCAGTTAATGGAAGTGGAAGATGCCGAAAAAGACGAGCGTTTCAAATCCAATGAATTGGTGACTTTAGCACCCCATATTCGTTTTTACGCAGGCTTGCCACTCATTGATCCCAATGGGTATGCACTAGGTACACTGTGTGTTATCGATCGTGTTCCGAGGCAGCTCGATCAATATCAAAAGGAAATTTTAAGACTTCTGCGAGATGAAGTCGTCACACTGATCGTCAATAGAAAAGAAAAAGAGAAGTATAAAGAAAGTGAACAGAAGCTGAAAGCATTTTTCGAAAACTCTCAAGGACTGATGTGTACACACGATCTGAATGGTAATTTCATAACCGTGAATGATGCTGGGGCCAGAATTCTGGGTTATACAAAAGAGGAGATTCAGTCACGATCCCTTTTTGATATTGTTCCCCCCGAGGGACATCAAAATTTACAAGAATACCTACACGCAATTGTACAACGAGGAATTATCAAAGGGGAAATGCGTACCATCACACGTTCGGGCGAGATGCGTGTTTGGATGTTTAACAATATTCTACAAAACAGTACGAACAAAGTACCTTATGTGATTGGAAATGCCGTGGATATTACTGAGCAGCATTTTCTGGAAAAGAAACTTAAACATGCGCAGGCAACTTTAATGCGAACGGGTAGGGTGGCTAGGATTGGTGGTTGGGAATATACACCTACTGATGGGAAGATTGTATGGTCGGAAATTACCAGAGAAATTCATGAAGTACCTGATGCATATGAACCAAACTTAACAACTGCACTGAACTTTTATAAAGAAGGGGAATCTAGAAATAAAATAAGCCTTGCAATTGAACATGCACTCAAGACAGGAGAGCCTTGGGATTTGGAACTCGAAATTGTCACATTCACGGGGCACATCCTTTGGATACGCGCGTTGGGAAATGCCGATTTTGAGAATGGACATTGCGTTCGTTTATACGGTACTTTTCAGGATATTGACAAACGTAAACGCATCGAAGCCGAGTCCTCGCATTCCAAAAAAATGCTTACAGAAGTGTTGGATGCAACCTCCGCGGTCGCAATTATTGCAACCGATAAAAATGGTGTAATTACATTATTTAATACAGGAGCCGAAAATCTTTTGGAATACAGCAGTGAAGAAGTCATTGGAAGATTAGGTCTAGCACATTTTCATTTGAAAGAAGAACTCGTTTTGAGGGCTAAAGAAATGGAGGTTGAATTGGGGCGGCTACTGGATGAATATCGTATTTTTTCGGATATCGCTGACTTACACGGCGCAGAACAACGAGAGTGGACCTATTGTAGAAAAAATGGAAGTAGATTACATGTTTCGTTAGCAGTTACTCATATACGCGATATAAATGAAGATGTCATTGGTTACCTTGCTATCGCAACAGATATCAGCAGAATCGTCTATCAGCGTGAGGAGCTTGAAAAGGCTAAAATAGTGGCGGAGCAGGCAAGTGTAGCAAAAACCCAATTTTTGACGAACATGAGCCATGAACTTCGTACGCCTCTAAACGGAATTGTTGGCTTTACCGATTTATTGCTCGGAACCGCACTTGAGGATACTCAAAGGGAGTACCTCACTATCGTTGATCAATCTGCCAATTTATTGCTTGGAATTGTCACTGATATTCTAGACTTTTCTAAAATCGAAGCAGGTAAATTGGAACTGGATGTTGAACAGACCGATCTTTATGAATTGGTTATTCAATTGACAAACTTTCTTAATATACAGCTCAAAGCCAAAAAACTGGAGTTTTATTTGAATATCGCTCCCAATGTACCAAAATACATCTGGGTTGATGCGCTGCGTATCAAGCAAGTATTAATGAATTTGCTGAGTAACGCGACTAAATTTACGGAGAAGGGCACCATTGAACTCAGCATTTCAGTCGAATCGGAAGGTCCTCATCAAGCTGTGTTGTGTTTTAGCGTAAAAGATACAGGTATAGGTATCAAACAAGAAAAATTAGAAAAGATATTTGAAGCTTTTTCACAAGAAGATAACTCGATGACTAAACGGTATGGCGGGACTGGTTTGGGACTGACAATATCGAATAAATTGCTTCATATGATGGACAGTGAATTGAAAGTTGAAAGCATTTTTGACGCAGGAAGCCGCTTCTTTTTCCATCTTCAGGTTGCTGCTATTTGGGAAACAGATGATTTGGAAGGATTGGGCAAAATAAAGGACGTGCTCATTGTTGCTGAAGAAGAGTCTGAACGAAATCTTTTGGCTCGAATGCTGTCTTTAAAAAATATTAATGTAACCCAAGCAAAAACTGGATTTGAAGTAGTACAAATGTTGAAAGGGGGACGCCGTTTTGATTCGATTTTGATTGATAACCAATTGCCTATTATGAGTGGTATTGAAACCATACAGCATATTCGCGAAAAACAATACGATAGCAATTTTGAGCAGCATATTATTCCTATTTTTAGTGCTGACCGGCACAATATAGCTCAGCTTTGTCAGCCTCTTGCCATAACTTGTTGGTTAGTCAAACCTGTGACGCAGCAAGCCCTTTATGCAGCGTTAGTAAAAAAGTATATTGCCTAGTAATAACCGACTGTTTGTTTAGCACTATTGAATGTCTTTGCGTGTTGTATTATCCAATAGCTGCTTTGGTACTCAAGCTAGTCATTAACCACAATGAAATATCAATACGAGCTATTGATTTTCAACGATATAATTTATAGTCTTCCATAAATCAAGAGGACAGCAATTATCGCAAGTTTCGGATTTTTTAAGGTTTTCTTTTAATATAGTTTTGTGGGAACTAATAACTATAACATTATGCAAGTTTTTAAAGATAAAACCATCCTGGTTACAGGAGCCAATAGAGGAATAGGTAAATCACTGGTGAGCGCACTGCTTAATTTGGGAGCAATAAAGATATATGCCACCTGTAGAAATTTGAAATCGATGCCATTATTCGATGATGAGCGAATAGTCCCCTTACAACTAGACATAACGGACGATGAACAGATAGCGGAGATTGCAAATACTGCTTTCGATACAGAAATTCTGATCAACAACGCGGGCACCTTAAATCCGGGAAACATGTTACAAGGAGAACTGTTGGGCATGGAGAACGATTTAGCCGTGAATTATTTTGGGACAATAAAAATGATGCGTGCATTTGCTCCAATTCTTGTTAAGAATAGACCTTCTATAATGATCAATATTGTTTCTATTGCGGCATATTCTCCGTTACCCTCAATTGCTGGCTATGCGGCCTCAAAAGCAGCGCTTTATTCGGCTACACTATCCGTACGCATCGAATTGGCTAAAGATGGTGTAACCGTGTATGCCGTAAACCCTGGGGCTATTGACACGGATATGAACAAAGGAAGCGATTGGGAGATGCCAGATCCGGATACAACAGCGGTGAAAATATTGGACTATGTATCCGCCGGAAAACTAGACATCGTTCCGGATGATATGGGGCAAGGTATGTATGCTGCATGGAGGGAAGATCCTGAGAAATTGTCAAAAATGTTTTCGGATCTTTATTACATAGAAAAATAGTTTATAAATCTTTCGGTACCTATAAGCTTCTTTATAGGGCCGAATAGCTAGCAGGGTAGAATAATAAGCAATTCACAGCGCGTATCAGCTACGATCGGCATAATCTCGTCGGCGACATAATCGCTGTGAATGCGGTTACCACCAAATGTGAATATTATTCTTTTGATTGTAGGTAAGGGAGGCGGTATTGCTCATTAAATCTTTTTTTGTCATCCCGATAGCTGCTAACTGCTCCTAGTTTATGCATTATTTTAATATAACACCACGCAAGGTCTATTTGGTAGGGTTTGAAACCACTACGTGCACTCTTGGGGTATAAATGATGGTTATTGTGCCATTCACCTGCTACAATGCCAGGCCATAATTGATTTATGGATTTGTCCTTCTCATTAAAATCGACGCCTTCCCGTTGTTTGTCTTCGCCTTTTGCATGACCTTCATAGTTGAAGGTTCGGACCCCGACAGCCCAGAAGCCAGCCGCCCCAAAGAGTGTGCAAGCAAGGGCATGACCACCAATCAGATAAAATATGGCATACCAAAAGGCCCAATTAAGGATCCACGACCACACGGCGTGCGAGGGATTGACATAAGATCCCCACTTTTTATATTGTGCATAGCTATTGGCTGTAACACCTGTGTGTCGCATAAGTAATTTGACCCGGTTATATGAATTTTCCGTCAGGTCCTTAGCAATAGGCTGATGATTTACATCGGCTAAGAAACAGTATAGAAAACCAGCTTGCGCATTGTAAGGATCACCGGGTTTATCCGATTTGGCATGATGCACATGATGCGAAATCACATATATTTCTTCGGGAATGACATTGATAGTCAGATTTTGTGTGACGAAGCGCCAGAAACCGTTACGGAATTTAAATGCACCATGTGTGGCAAATCGATGATGCCATATCGTGCCATGGGTTCCCATAACAATCATACTATAGAGGAAGGCTGCCAATACTGTCCACCAACTGAAGTGGTACACCAAAAAGAGGATAAAAAAGGGAATTAGGCAGGCTACCTTTAACCAGCTAAAAAAGGGTAGCCAATTTCGCTTATCCTTAAAAATATTGAGACGTTTGAAGAATTCTTTGAATATTTCTCTTTTGGTCGGCTTTACGAGGTTTCCATCGGTGTCTTTCCATCCGTAGGTAGGAACTTGCAGAACGTGGTCTAAAAAGGGCATTTGTGGTTGATGTAAATTCTAATTTTTGTTAAAGTTACCATATTACAAGGTTAAAAAGTGTTAATCTTAAAAGTTTAACATATCCTTAAGATGTATTTTGGCGTAGTGCTTTATAATTGCATCGGCATTTTTGATTAGAGATCGGATAAATTGATGCGTCAACATATCCAATATAAACAGATGTTCTACTTTAGAAACATTGAAAGTGGTTGCTTTAAATTTTCGGTAAAATTGTCGCTTTTTGTTCGCAAATCGCTTACGTTTTAAGAAAGACTTTGGATAACAATTTTAAAGATCGAAACATTAAAATATGATGCAAACTTTTTAAAGATATGCAGCGTTTATAAGGGATAAAACCACAAAATTTATTTAAATGTCTAATAAAAATGTACCGCAGAAGGTGAATGACCATCTTGCTAATGAGCGGACTTTTCTCGCTTGGATACGAACCAGCTTAGGGATTATGGGCTTTGGATTTGTAGTCGTTAAATTTTCATTATTTATTCGTCAGATAGAGCTCATTTTAAAGAAAGATGTCGTTGTTGGCTCCCAGCATGAATCCTCTGGCGTTGTCGGAGTTTCTATTGTGGTCATTGGTGCATTGACGGTTATCGTTGCTTTCTTAAAATATCGTAAAACAAATAAGCAAATCGAGGACGAGAACTTCGTTCACACTTCGAATAGTATCACGATTGTAGCCGTATTGATATTTGTTATCGGTCTTATTCTGAGTTGGTATCTTATTGACGGTCTTTAGGGCGCTGAAATTATTGTATTAAAACCGACTCCTATTTATATCAATCGGTTTCCAAATAGGTCTTCCGCAGCGTCGTAAAAGCCCGATCGGTATCCAAATCAAATTTTATTTGACTTGGAATAATCGGTTATTCCAAGTTTGTTTCCGAAAGGATCGTTAAATTCGACTGCTAGACCTGTCATGATATCAAATGGCTCGCTTAAAAATACGATCCCCTTTTGCTTTAAAGATTCATAGGTTGCCTTAACATCTGCAACGGTAAACCAAATACTTGGTTTTGCCTGTTGTGCCGAACTCAGTATGATCGCTGGTTCATTGTCGCCTACTTTAAACGCAGTCATGCCTTTTGCTGGAAAGTCAAATTTAGTTTTGAGCCCAAGTTGGTCTCGATAAAATTTTTTGGCTTTATCCAGGTCATCGACCGGTATAAAGAAATTGTCGTAATCCAATAATAGGTTCATGGTAATCAGGGTTTAATTTGTGATAAGTCTATTCCAAATGCTGTCAATTGCGATTCACCAAGTTCAGTGATATAGAAGTTTTTATCTGGGGGATCGTTTTTCGCCAACCAACCTTTTGTTATCAAAGTTTCAAGTAGGAGCTGGCCGAGTTTACCGCCGATATGTTCATAACATAATTTTGCGGGTTTCAATTTGTCGTTTTTGTTCATTTTTGTCTTTTTGTTATCGTTTACTTTTTGATTTATAATTCCTTAGCTGTAAAATTATGAAAATGCGAAGGACTGAAAAATGATAGAGATCATTCATTTCAGTGGTTCTTTGACACGACGTAAAGCATATCTCTTTTGTTTTTGAAAAACAAAATGTGTCTAAACGTGGTATCTAGAATGGAATTTTATTGTATATGGAAAAGGAAAAGGATAGCGAGTCGCAGGTAAGGCGTTTATTTGAACGTTTCAATACTCAAATAGCAGACCCCGCTTATATAGATGTTGACTTTTTGGTTTCACTGGTGGACGTCGTTCGTCCAAAGCATGTGAATTTATATGTTCATGCCGACATCCAATTTTTACTCGACTATTTTGAAGCATCACCTGAAGAACTTCAATTCTTCCAGCTTTATCTTAAAAGAATCCTGTTGGCCAAGGATTTTGATCAGCTGATTTCCGATACGGGCATCATTAGTTATGCAGATTTTTTTTACGAGCTAAAAAAAAGAATGACCGAACGGTATCTACCTTTTCAGCCGCCGAAGTCTACTTTACAATATCTTTTAAATCAAGTTTTCTACAAATCTAGCGATGCTGAATGGATAGCAATGATCCCTCAGGATCAGGTTGATAGGTTGTTTTGTTTATGTGGATTTCAAACGATTTATGACGATGAAACTGGCTTTGGAATGATTGAAATATTGTATGGACTGGAATTGCTGGTCCAACGTATTACAGGCCGTGCTATGGAAACAGATGTAAATAAGATGGTACCAGAATTCCAAAATTTTGATAGTCCATTTATTGCAATCATGCGGGAATTTACTGAACTGAATGATCGTCTTTTGCAATCCAATGTCAAGTTTATCCCATCCAACGATCTATCTTATAAGCAGATTTTGGTATTACATAGGCAATGCGAAGCGTATATCGAAACAGCATTCGACAATTCACATCGTTTTGGAATTTCTATCAAAGTGAATCAATCGCTGCTGCGCATGCGGCAACAATTGGAAAGAATCCGAGAAATTTTATATTTTTTGGTGATTGATCATCCAGATGAAAAGAGGCAAAAGACAGTCAAACTAGCAGTAACACTTCTTGGATACAATTCCGGGAAAAGCAATATTCGCAAATTAGTTGGACAGAGTACACAACTTTTGGCCTACGAGATTACGCATCATACCGCGCAGACGGGTGAACACTATATTACCTCAAGTGAAAAAGAATATTGGAAAATGTTCCGATCCGCCTGTGGTGGTGGCCTCATTGTAGGCGTAATGTGTATCTTCAAGTTATTGTTAGGAAAGGTACACACCAGTGAATTTGGTCACGCATTTTTATATAGCCTGAATTATGCGGTAGGTTTTACGTTAATTTATCTTTTTGGTGCAACTTTAGCAACCAAACAACCCGCAATGACAGCTTCTGCATTGGTCAACGCAATTGAGCAGGGAACTTCCGGAGCTGGAAATAACAGACATCGTTATTGGATGTTTGCTGAATTATTTGGAAGATTATTTCGGTCTCAGTTCATTGCTTTTGTCGGTAATGTTGTAATGGCTTTTCCGATGAGTCTTTTTCTTGTTTGGTTGATTCAGCAGCTGTCTCACGTTAATATTGCGAGTGCGCAGTGGTCACATCTTGTTAACGACCTTAACCCTGTAAAAACACCTTTGGTTTTTCACGCGTCAATTGCAGGCGTTTTCTTATTCCTCTCGGGAATCATTGCCGGAAGTATCTCAAATAGGGACAAGCACAATTCAGTTTATTATCGCATTCAGGAGCATCCTATGCTGAAAAAGATCTTCGGACAGCGGCAGACGAACAAAATAGCTTTGTTTTATGAGAAAAAATGGGCCGGTATCGTATCTAATGTTTGGTTTGGAATTTTTATGGGAACTACAGCTCCCGTCGGACTTTTTTTAGGTTTAAATCTGGATATTAGGCACATCACATTTGCGAGCGGGAATTTGGCATTGGGCTTATTTGGGAACGGTATGGAGTTGCCTGCCGAGATGTGGTTTTGGGGGATCTTGGGGATTGGATTAATAGGTTTTTTCAACTTTATGGTTAGTTTCTCCTTATCGTTGATTTTAGCTTTTCGTTCGCGCAACTTATCCTCGGGAGAATTGATTAAAATGGGGCGAGCCGTTTGGATCTATTTTAAGATCAATCCAAAGCTGTTCTTCTTCCCACCTCGAAAAAGTTAAGTTCTAAAAAGTTAAGTTATAATGAAGTCCAGCAACTCTTAATCAATCCCTACCAATGCAAGTATAACAGGCTAATTTCCTTCTAAACATTGATATCACCGGAAAGATCGGGTGTGTCTTCGTCGTCCTTTTTTCTCTGTGCGGCCTGTTCTGCGTCCTTATTATGGGTACGATCGTCTTTAATACCTGTTAAATCGGTATTAGGACGCTTTTTTCGTTTGGAAGTGTCCTCTTTATGACTTTCGGACAAAGCAGTGTTTGACTTCTTTGAATCTTCATCGGAGGTCGTCGTCATCATAAAAATAAGTATGCTTGCCGTACGAGATTTATTTTTCAATCTATGCATTTGCCATGTTGTTGTTTAGTAGGGAACAGCGTTCGTAGCGTTATCGTTGGTACAAACTACAGCTTACTTTCGCCAGCAACGACTTCAATAAGGTTTTCAAGCAAGGTAATTTTTATTTGCTGGCCGCTGTAGTTCCTGCATTCATCATCAATGTGTATTTTTTTGCCTTCCCATTCCAATGTCAACTGGCTTGCTCGGATGGGTTTTATTGTCAACTCTACATCGGTTCCATTCAATAGTCCGTCAATATAGTTTATAAGTTCCTGCCGTTGCTTGTCAGTTACAATGATGATGTCGAATTGTCCGTCGCCCGGATCAGCATTGGAAGATAAGATTAGTCGAGGCCCCATGCTTGGAATATTCATAACTTCGGCGAGAATACATGCTGTTTCAAAGTGACTTTCTCCTACCTTCATTTTCAGTGTTTTAGCCGGGAACGTTTGGACCAGTTCGCGTAATTGCTGGAGTGCAATTTTTATCTCTTCTTCCGCACTAAGATCTTCATCTAAACTCTTTTTGTCCATTTTCTCCATCAATAAAGGAAATACGCCGAAGCCGATGGATTCTATAAAATGGAGTGGCTTTCCTGCTAATCCCAGAATCATTCCTACATCGAACTTTTTAAGTTTACAGTCGTTCCAAAGACCAATGGCTTTTTCACAGTCAAGAGGAATGCCAAGAGAGATCGCAATATTATTTGCAGTTCCTTGTGGCAGTATGGCGATTGGTCTTTTAAATTTTAGTTTTTTTTCTAATAGCGCTAAAACTGCAGTTTTTATCGTGCCGTCGCCGCCGGCCAAGGCAATAATATCAGTTTGCTGATCGATCTTCTTGACAGCGTTCTGCTTTGAAACTACTGAGCAACTGTGTCCAAGATTTTCAATCAATTGACATAGTTCATCTTTGTCCCCATTCGTATCATCCCCAGCTTTAGGGTTATGTACTAATCTTATGTTTTTGCCATGTTCTTTCATAACAATTGAACAAAGCATGGCTGAGATTGGTTTTCAAATAAAAGAACAACTATGAATATACTTATTACCAACGACGATGGCATTTATTCGCCTGGTATCGCAGCACTGGCAAGAATAGCGAAACAGTTTGGGACAGTAAAAATTGTGGCACCCGATGTGGAACAGTCGTCAATGGGACATGCGATTACGCATTCCCGGCCGCTAAGTTATCGGCGGGCACCTATTACTTTTGAAGATGTTGAAGCTTTTAAGGTCAATGGAACGCCGGCAGATTGTGTAGCATTGGGTTTACATATGTTTCCTGATACGCAGGTTGTACTTTCCGGTATCAATATGGGACCAAATCTTGGTAATTCTATGTGGCATTCGGGTACCCTAGCTGCTGCAAAGCAGGCTACCCTTCTTGGTGTGACGGGTATTGCCTTGAGCACCCCTGTCGGAAATACCGAGCCGGATTTTGAAGGCTTATCTCAATGGACGAGGGATGTGCTAGAAATATTAATTGAAAATAAGGAACCAGTTGAAAATAAAGAACCCGCTCTTTACAATGTGAATTTCCCAGCCCAACCTCAGGGCATAGTATGGACAAGGCAATCAGTAAGGCTGTATGATGGCAGGGTGGTCGCTGGAGAAGATCCTATGGGAAGGGAAAACTATTGGATCACTGTCATACCTTTAGAACCTGCTGATAAAGGCACAGATCGTTGGGCAGTAGAAAACAATTTAGTATCCATTACACCATTACGTCTTGATCTTACCGCGCATGATGAACTTGCGGAAAGAGTGAAACGCGAGCAAAGTGAATTCAATGGAGCTAAGCGAATGTGAAAATTAAATATGAATGGAAAAAGATATGAATGCAACAGAAAATTTAATGCAAAAGGAAAGATTTCGTCCAGTTGATAAGGCTGGATTCGGAGGCGTAGCCTTGGGGAATGGATTTCAGCACCATACTGATTATGAATGTTTGAAGGCAGTAGAAGCGGCGTGGAAGGCTGGAATACGACTCTTTGACACTTCCCCATGGTACGGTCTAGGCATAAGCGAACGTCGAATGGGCTTATTTTTAAAAGATCAACCTAGGGAAAGTTTCACTTTGTCAACAAAAGTCGGTAGACTCATGTTGCCTCAAGAAGATTTTAAGATGGACCAGTTGCTGTGGAAAGGAAAATTAAATTTTGGGTACCGTTATGATTATACGGCGTCAGGTGTAAGAAGAAGCTTAGAAGATAGTTTGCAACGCTTAGGACTGTCTTCGATAGATATGGTATTTATTCATGATCTTTCCCCAGACAATGGAGATATGAAAGACAGCTATGCTTATTATTTTGAGCAAGCTGCGAACGGTGCGATGCCTGAATTGACTAAGATGAGAGAAGAAGGGCTTATTAAAGGCTGGGGGCTGGGAGTTAATACCGTTGAACCGATTTTACAGACATTGGAAGTTGCAGATCCAGACGTTTTTCTTTCAGCCTGTCAGTATTCACTGATAAAACATGAGGAAGGGCTGAATCAAGTTTTTCCTAAAGTCGCTGAACGAGGTATTTCAATCATCGTGGGAGCGCCATTATGTGCTGGATTTTTAGCTGGAAAAGATCGTTATCTCTACGATGGAAATTTTCCAGCCGGTGTAAAGGAAAAACTCAATGCATTATATCAGATTGCAAAAAATCACCATGTCGATCTTCGCACCGCAGCATTACAATTTTCGGCAGCACCCGAAGAAGTATCTGGCGTGATACCGGGCGCACATACTGCTGAACAAGCGGAGGAAAATGCAAATTCGTTTAGCGTTAAGATTCCAAACGACTTCTGGGACGAGCTAAAACACGAGAAACTTATTGAACAGAACTGTCCAGTACCCAACATGTGATGTATTTGACAAAATTTGGGGTGTGATTGGCACACCCTTTTTGAACTGATGTGAATTGGGAAATATGTTAGGCTAACTTTACGATCTGTTAATGAATAGATCATTTAAAATCTGCAGGTATAACCAGTTTAAACGTGATCGTATTATGATCTAAGTGAACGGTTATGGTCCCTTTGTGAAGTTTTGCTATTTCATGTGCAATAAATAATCCTAATCCCAAACCTTTACTATTGGAACCTCTTGTAAACGGTTCGAATAAGTTTGATAAATCCGACAGGTGCTGTGGGAATATTACGTCATTCGTGACGCTAAAAATAAATTGCCCGTCTTCAATGCTTGCATTGATCTCTATGTTTTTATCAGGATTTCCGTGCTTTATTGCATTTCCAATTAAATTTGAAAAGGCCCGTCCCATTTTATGTTGATCACAACGTATTTCAGTTGGAACCTCGATGTTGGCAATTAACTTTTTATTATGCAATAACTCATATTCTGATAGGATTTGTCTAATTAACGTATCTATTCGGCAATATTCATTTATTATCGAGGGTTTATTTTCAAGACGAATACTACTAAAATCCAATATATCGTCGATCATCCCTTTCATCCGAAAAGACGCTTCTTCTATTTTCTTTATTAAGCGTTTTTGGTTATCATCTTTTACACTTCCCATCAGGTATTGTGATATCACCTTTACGATACTGACAGGGTTATTCAGATCGTGGGCCAATGCGGTCAAAATGAGCTCTCTATTTTTAGTGTAACTAAGCTCCTGTTTCAGTTCTTTTCTTACGTTATTTAAGCCGAAAATCGTATTAAAGTTTAGGGCAATTAGATCACTGCAAACGGGGAGCAGCGTTTCTAATTTGTTTCGGTCAAGATGTACAGGCTCCGCATTCATAAAACTCATGTGTCCTACAATAGCGTCATTTTTGTTCACTATTGGGTAAGAGATATAACTTTTTAAGCCGAATTCCTGTAGAACGTGAGCCCATTGATCAACTGTACATTGTGTGCTATCATCAATGTAAATAGGTGAAAAACCTGTTCTAATCTCTTGATATATTTTAACGTATGTGTCACTGTTTTTATCGACTATTTGTTGGGAGTGATAGTCATAAACGCACCAATTTCCCCATTTTGCCCCATCTTTCTTACGTATCAATCCATATCTCATTTTGGTTTGGCTACACAGTTCCTCCAGAATACGTTGACAGGTAGTGAAGTCGCTTTTATCGGATGTTTCGTACGGTTTATTTATTTGATTTGGGATGGTCATTTTTTTTGCGTTTTTAGCTACTTGAACCCATCAACGGGTGTTCATTTCTCAGTGAAAATACAACATAATTTCCATATTATTTTTCCAATTTTGCTATTTGCTCGATTAATCCTTTAAATATAAAGGCGTGAAAGGGTAGCACGGCATACCAATATAGCCTACCTGAAATTCCCAAAGGCCTAAAAGTTGCAGTTTGTATCAACGTTTGGTCTTCGATTTTAAATTCGAGCCACGCTTCGCCAGGTAATTTCATCTCTGCATAGAGAAGTAGCCTTTTCTGTTTTTTATCTGCAATTAAGACACGCCAAAAATCAAGGGTGTCACCTGCGGAAAGGTCAGTTTTGCTTTTGCGCCCTCGTCGCATGCCGACCCCACCAACCAACTGATCCATAAAACCTCTAATTTTCCAAAGCCAATTGCCATAGTACCAACCCGATTGTCCACCTATAGACCAAATTTTGTTTAATGAAGTGTCACTGTTGCCGAGTGTCACACTACGAACATCTTTAAAGCAACCAAAAGCGGGCACTTCCAACAGTCTGCTTAATCCTCCAGATAGGATATTACTGGTCTGTGCATCTTTCCAGCTAGAAATCACATGGTTACTTTCAATTTTTTGGAAAGCCAATTGGATAGCCGTCCGGTAGTTGATGAGTATTATGCCAAGTTGCTCGGCAAGGCGATTTGGTTTACATATCACTTCTACTTTCATGCTGTCAACTAAGTTTTTTGCCAAATTGTATGAAGTCGAAGTAACAAAATAAAGCCAATAGGAAGATAGCCTAGGTGTCATAACGGGAACAATGTAAATATGTCTCGTAAGCTCTCTCTCAGCAGCATACTGCAAAAGCATTTCTTTGTAAGTAAGAACATCCGGACCACCAATATCATAACTTTTATGGTATGTTTCAGCATTTAGAATAACACCGACCAAAAATTCAAGGACATTCCGGATTGCTATTGGCTGGCATTTGGTTTTAAGCCATTTTGGGGTCACCATAATGGGGAGTTTTTCCACTAAATCGCGTATGATTTCGAAAGAAGCACTACCAGACCCGACAATTATACCAGCCCTTAATGTTGTAATGGGAATTGAGCCACTTGCTAATATCTTTTCTACATTTTTCCTTGAATCCAGATGTTTGGACAGCTGGTTGGAATTACTTATTCCACTCAAGTAGATAATCTGCCTTGCTTTGGTCGACTCAATAAAATTTTTGAAATTGGTAGCGCATTCAATTTCCATACGTTGAAAGTCACCAGTTTGGGTAGCCATTGAATGTATAAGATAGTAAGCTACATCAAAGTCATTCGGCAGGTTTTTAAGAGTTTCTTTATCCAGAAAATCTACCTCGATAACGTCTATGTTGTGCTGTTCAGTTGGTATATTGAGGCGATCTTTATCCCTCACACAACAGATAAGCTCATGGCCTTGCTCCAATAAAACGGGTAAGAGGCGTTTGGCAATATAGCCCGTCACACCTGTTAAGAGAACCTTCATAAGCCATTATATCTTTTATTTGTGTTGTTTCCTATATAAATATCCTAAAATTTAGCTAAATTTTTAAATTTACTTCGCGGATTAGCTAGTTATTCTTTCCTTAGCACTGTCCAAATCTGCCCTTTTTCGTAAATAGCTTGGGTTTTTACAAGTAGAATAAATATATCTTTTTCATTACATGATGCGTAGGGGAGTTTAGGCAATAACTTATTCCTCAGATCTGCTAGCTTCGCGGCTTCCATTGACCGTTATTGCACGAAATATAAAGGTTACAATTGCCAAAATTAATAAAACATGAACAGTATCTTCTGTTACAAACCCGCCAAGAAAAGTAACCGCCCAAATAATGATTATGCTAACGGCTATTGAATACAATAAATCTTCCATATGCTATTTCTTGATTAAAGAACAATATGCCGATGGAATCGTTTAAAATTTGATAGGAAAAGATAACTCTCAATTTCGATATTGGGAGCATAGATATATTTCTTGTACGATTAAAATTAATCAACGTGTACTCGGAATATAGAAGTTTAAAAGCGCGATTCCCTTATGCTACTGAGCATATAACATATAATAAATATTGCGGGACCAGGATTTGAAACCAGAAATGCCCGATTTTTCGGGCATTTCTCGTTATTCATTATTAAGCAGATTCATTTACGCCAGATACCGCAATTTCTGTCAGTAACGTATCTGTCTCCTTTTCTTCATCAAGTGTTTGTTGGAGCAACTGCTCTGCCTCTGAATGTTTCATGAGCTTTGCAAATGTGACTAGACAACCATAACTTGCTATTTCATAATGTTCAACTTTTTGCGCTGCGGAAATAAGCGCTGCGTCCAATGCTGGGTCTCCTTCAAAATTTTCGATAATCTCGTCAGCTTCCTCTAGGAGACCCTCCATGGCTTTACATTTCTTACCTCGCGCAGCGATTCCCAATACGGAAAACACTTCCTTAAGCCGCTCAATCTGCTGTTCGGTCTGGCCATGATGTTTTTCAAATGCTTGTTTTAGTTGTTCATCTTCGGCTGCTTTGCTCATTTTCTTTAAACCTTTTAAAAGTTGTTTTTCAGCACCCAAAATATCTTTTAATTCGTCTACAAATAATTCATGTAAATGCTCATTTGGCATTTTTTGTTGATTTTGATTCGATTTTGCCATAATTCTTTTTAGAGATGGACATCTGTCAAAATGAGATCGTTTTTAAAATCTCATTTTCATCTCCTTATTGTCGCTCGTATGCATCACTTGGTAGTAGTTAAACCCTTACACTCCTTCTACTCAATCAAGTCAAAGTGAGTTTAATCGTAACATTCGGAACAAAATTTAATACTTATGCTGTCTATTTGATTTCTATGGCAGATTGTATTGCCTTTTTTTAGTATATTACGAAATAATAGTATATCAGATTAAACTTCAGATTATTTTGATTAGTTTATTTTTATTCCAAAATAGTCCTTTATTTTTATACATAAAACTATAATGGTATATTAGTGTTCTAATTAGTGCATATGAAGTATAAGCTTTTAAAAGAAATCATTGGATTAGTAGAGGAATTTGACGCGGAAAAAGGAGTTAATGGTAGCTTTAGCGATGACTCCGATGGATTTAAGCGTTGGATAGCGGCAAAGGAAACTGGAATTTCTGTTGAGCCCTATTGGGAAGGAAAGGAAAATGGGCGTACGCCAGAAAGTGTAATCAGCACCTTACTTGTGCATCTGAATAGGTTTGCAAAAAGCTATTCTAAAGCAGCTATATGGGAATCTGATTTTTCAACTCAAGAGGAGTATATCTATCTTATTACCCTGAAGTCATTTGGCGAGATGACAAAAATGGAGCTGATCAGAAGGAATATTCATGAAAAACCAGCAGGTATGGCTATTATTAACCGTTTAATCAAACAAGGCTGGATCAGCCAACAAAACTCAGAATTGGACCGTCGAAGTAAAGTGATCTATATTACGGAAAGTGGTCGATTGGCTTTAGATCAACAAATGGAAAAAATACGGTATGCAACACAAATTGTTTCAGGTAATTTGACATACAGTGAAAAAATAACATTAATAAGTCTATTGGATAAGCTGAGCAAATTTCATCAGGTAATTTACGATAAGAATATTTCGCCAGATAAACTGTTGGAGCAGATAAATATAGCGAAATAACATCTTTAGTTTAAATTTACATAAATCAAAAGGAGCGTATCAAATTAACATAAATGAAGAAGAAGGTAGCAGTTATAGGTGCAGGTTTTTCAGGTCTTTCAGCTGCGGCTTATCTCGCACAGTCTGGATGCGATGTGCATGTTTATGAGAAACATGCGGTGCCCGGTGGGCGGGCGAGGCAGTTTGACACAGTGGAGGGATTTAAATTTGATATGGGACCAAGCTGGTACTGGATGCCTGATATCATTGAATCATTTTTTTTAGATTTTAATTGCAATACAGCTGATTTTTTTGAGCTTGTTTCGCTCAATCCACAATTTGAAATGATATTTAGCTCAGGACAGATCAGCGTACCCGAATCTTACGGGGAATTAAAGCAGCTGTTTGAGCGGATCGAACCTGGGGCGGGTGGGCAGTTGGACAAATTTATGGAGGCTGCCAAATTTAAGTATGAGGTAGGCATGCGCGACTTTGTCAATAAACCCTGTCACAATTGGAGTGAATTTCTGTCTCCAAAGATTGCACTTAGTGCGTTTAAGCTCGATCTGCTTTCTGATTTTAGGTCCTATGTCGCTAAATATTTTAAGGATCAAAGGCTACGCACATTAATGGAATTCCCTGTTATATTTTTGGGTGCCTCACCCAAAGATATTCCTGCATTATACAGCTTAATGAATTATGGCGGTTATGCATTGGGTACTCATTATCCAAAAGGAGGTTTTTTTCAATTGGTGCTGGCGATGCAGCAGGTAGCTGAGAAGCAAGGCGCAACTTTCCATTTTGATCACAATGTCGATGGAATGACGATTAAAGATAATGCGATCAGTTCGCTTGAAATTAACGGCGTGAATCATGATTTTGATGTCGTGGTTGCATCGGCAGATTATCATCATATTGAAACATTATTAGATAAAGAGTTTAGAAACTACGATGAGGATTACTGGAAAACGAGAACGTTTGCACCATCCAGTTTGATCTATTACCTCGGTATGAAGTCTCCAATTTCTAATTTAACGCATCACACCTTGTTTTTTGAGCATCCGTTGGATGATCACATTGAATGTATTTATGGTGAAAAGAAGTGGCCTCAAAATCCATTGTTTTATGCATGTTGTCCATCCAAGACGGATCCCAATGTAGCGCCTCCAAATACCGAGAACCTCTTTTTGTTAATGCCATTGGCTACAGCTATCTCGGACGATGAAGCGACGCGTGAAAAGTATCTCATGCACATGTTAAAGCGGTTAGAGAAGCATACTGGTTCAAGTAGGCTATATGAACAGATCGTATATAAAAGAAGTTACTGTGTAAGCGACTTTGTAAGCGATTATAATGCTTATGGCGGAAATGCGTATGGATTAGCAAATACATTGAAACAAACAGCGGTATTGAAACCTAAAGTCAGGAATAAGAAAGTTAAGAACCTCTTTTATTCGGGGCAGCTGACCGTGCCCGGCCCGGGGGTGCCTCCATCCATTATATCGGGTAAAATAGTCGCCAAAGAAGCCATTGAATTATTGCGTAAATTATAAGATCATGAAAAAACTATTTGATGAACTCGCTTATGAAGTGAGCAAAAAAACAACTGAAAAGTACAGTACAAGTTTTTCGCTTGGTATTTTGGCTCTAAAGCCGAGCATTCGGGCGAGTATTTATGCGATATATGGTTATGTTCGATTGGCTGATGAAATTGTCGATAGTTTTCATGGCTATGATAAACAACGGTTATTGGGACGACTTCATTTGGAAACCACCAATGCCTTAAATGAAGGGATTTCGTTAAATCCTATCCTACAGTCTTTTCAGGAAACCGTACGCAAATACAATATTGATATGTCCCTTATCAATCAGTTTCTTCATAGTATGGAGATGGATCTCAACAAAGTTGAGTACAATTCAGAACGCTACAAAGAATATATTTATGGCTCTGCAGAAGTGGTTGGACTAATGTGTTTACAGGTTTTTTGTGACGGCGACCGTCAACGCTATGAGGAGTTGAAGCCTTATGCCATGAAGCTCGGTTCGGCTTTTCAAAAAATTAATTTTTTACGCGATCTAAAAGAAGACTACCAGGTGCTTGGACGTACCTATTTTCCAAATTTGGATATGGCTCAATTCGATAATATCATGAAACGTCGTATCGAGGAGGAAATTCATGCCGAATTTAAAGAAGCACTTTTGGGCATCAAGAAGTTACCTGCGTCTTCTAAGTTTGGAGTTTATTTAGCTTATAAATATTATCTTTCTCTCTTTTCACAGATCCGAAAGAAATCTTCTGAAGAAATCTTGGAAAATAGGATTAGAATACCTAATATTCAAAAGGCTTATGTCGCCGTTAAAAGTTACGTGCGCTATAAGGCGGCTTATTTATAAATCCATCAGCTTATTGCAATATGAACTTGCTTATTTTACTGTTCACTTTTATCGCCATGGAAGGCGCTACCTGGTTAATTCATAAATATATTATGCATGGCTTCTTATGGGTACTCCATAGGGATCATCATGATCATAGTAACGAGGGATTTTTGGAGAAGAATGATTACTTCTTTATTATTTTTGCTGTTCCTACCATCGCCCTAATGTATTTTGGCTCTTTAAGAGATTACAATTATCTTTTTTATATTGGTATTGGGATCATGCTGTATGGCATGGCTTATTTTTTCGTTCACGATATCTTTATACATCAACGTTTCAAATGGATGAGTAAAACAAATAATCCCTATTTTTTGGCTCTTCGGCGTGCTCACAAGCAGCATCATAAACATTTGGGAAAGGAAGAAGGCGAATGTTTCGGTTTTTTATATGTTCCGATGAAATACTTTAAAATGTATACTAACAATGAAAAAATATGATGCAATATACTTATTCGCTTATCTTATTTTTTACGGTAGTAATCTGTTTTGCCGCATCCTTCGACAAACGGCTTCGATTCGACCGTGAATTTTTTCCATTCTTAAAGTCGGCTGCACTTGTTGCTGTATTTTTTATCGCTTGGGACGTGTGGTTTACAAGTGAGGGCGTTTGGTGGTTTGACACACGATATACTTTAGGACTGGTGATAGCAGGACTGCCAATAGAAGAGTGGCTGTTCTTTATCTTCATTCCTTTTTCTTGTATTTTTACTTATTTCTGTATTGATAAATTTTTTAGACTGCAATCCCTATCCGCCTTTAACAACATCGTTGTTTTTGTCAGTATCATTATATGCGCTGTGGTGGCTCTTCGTTATACCGATCGGATTTATACGTTAGTAACCGCAGTAGTGACTATTTTAACACTGGTGACTTTCCATTTTGTATTACGCGTACAGTGGATCACGCAAGCCTCTTTAGTTTTTACCTTGCTCATGTTGGGATTTTTACCTGTGAATGGTATACTCACGGGTACTGGACTGGAATCGCCGATAGTTAATTACAACCCATTGGAATTTATGGGCATCAGGATACTGACTATTCCTGTAGAAGATGCGGTATATGGCTATACACAGTTTTTATTGGTGCTCTATTTCTTTAAAAAATTTCAAAATAAAGGTGTAGGTCCAATAGCAAATTGAGATGCATTGGATCAACCGGATTACAGAAAGGTGTGCAATACATGTGGTAGAGGAGCTGATGCTGACTTTATTTTGTTATTTTATTTCTACATGCTTTAAATAGAAATTGTTTTGTTGATCAACTTCTATCGTGTAATTACTATTGAGCTCCAGTATCCATCCGTCACCCTTAATGAGATTTTTTTCGATGGATATAGGGTTAGTGATGGATACCTTTTTCCAATCAGGACTTATTAATGCCCCATTTGTAACATCTAATACCCCCCAAACATCTGTAATTCGGGTTGTAGGATAGTATGTGCCCAAGTTTTCGATCGGAATGATGGTTCTGGGGTCGAAAGAATAGTTCATTTTCTCGAAATGAATTTCAAAATGAGGCGATTCAACAAACTTATTTTTGTAAGTTTTGACTAAGCGTTTATTTTCAGCATCCCTTTTATTTTCCTCTTCAGAAATTACAGCTGCGTTATATGTTTTGGAAAGATTCTTAAAATTTTGTTCAGTTGGCGTAAGAAGCGAAATTCCAAACTCCCGAATAATTAATGCGGTTAGGTCAGTTTCTTTATCTATTTTCTTATTCCAATTTTTATTCTTTTTATACAGCAGATAACCATACGTGGGTGTCGTTTGGTAGGCAAATGATCTTACAAAGGTGGGATTTTTTTGAGATCGGTTGATACCATTTATAAGATATTGTTTGGTCGATTCATCGCTGCGGTCGCTGACTATTATTCCTGTAAATTCAGCAATTCCTTCGTTAATTTCCAATAAATTTTCATTTTTAGCAGCTTCATCGAATAGCACGTATCTATATTTTCTAAAAAATAAGGCATTAGTGAGATGACGTTTCATTTCATTTTTATGTGTAGACATTAAAGCTTGTTTTAAAGCTTCAAATTCAAGACGCAAGCTAATTCGACCATATTTTTCGTCGAGGTGATTATTGTTTGCATTATTTAGTGCGAAACCCAAATCAGGTTGTATGCGATGAAATGACTCATGTGCGAGCAGATTTACACGATCAGCCCTGTTTTCTGGAAGTGGTAACATGATCATTGCCCATCTCTTATCGTTCCAATCCAGTGCCGTGTTAGAAAAATTAACTTCCTGAGGTAGAATTCCAGTGTATAAGTTTGCCGAGGGTTTTAAAGTTTTTTTTCCATCCAATTCGTTGGCATAGATCGTGCGTGTGGCGGGATCGATAAGAAGAATTGGTCCGTATATACTTCTATTCCATAACTTGAAACTCTTATCTGACGCAGCTTTGAGCTCTTCAAACCATAGGTTTATATCGGCTGTTTCATATTGCTTATGTTGTGCATAACCCTGTGCTGTAAGATGGATGATAAAGAGAAGAGTGAATATTTTTTTCATAATTATATGGGAAATAATGGACTTTCAATATAGGCTGGCCGGTTTAAATTAAACCGCATTAAGCAAGGATCTCTTGAAAAAATGTATCATGATAAGTTTTGCCAATCGCGATTTCATATTTGTCGATGAAGACGTCATTATGGTCAAATGAGTCGATTTTATTTTTATTAATGATGTATGAGCGATTTATTCGTAAGAAAATAGATTTTGGAAGCCACTCATGTATATTCTTTATGGTCATACGTGTAATTACGCGTTGATTTTCCATTTGGAAAATGACATAATCTTTAAGAGATTCAATAAAAAGAATTTCGCTGAGATTGATCTTAAAAAATCTACGGTCGGATTTTACAAAGATATAATGACCCGTGATTTGCTCTAAATTTTTATTTTCTTCATCCAAAAGAAGTCGGTGATAGACAATCGCCTTATCTACAGCTTTACGAAAACGAACGGCGTCAATAGGTTTGACAAGATAATCGATTGCATCGACTTCATAGCTATCTACGGCATATTCGGAATAAGCCGTGGTGAAAATCACAAGCGTATTTTTGGGAATATTTTGTGCAAACTCAATTCCGTTAATCTCCGGCATATTGATATCCAGAAAGATTAAATCAACAGCATTTTGTTGTATAAATATACCCGCAGAAACAGCATTGTTGAAACTTTCAAGCAGTTCAAGAGATGCAATCTGATCGACTAGTTTCTGTATTCCTTTTCGCGCTATAGGCTCGTCATCTACAATGATACATCTCATACTATTAGCGTTAATTTTACGATATAATTTTGTTCTGTTTCTTCTATTTCTAAGGCGTGTCGATTTTCGTAAAGCAACTGTAATCTACGGACGATATTACTCAATCCGATGCCTCCCCTTTCTGTTTGCCTTTGGTTTATAGATTTCGAATTTTCGCATATAAAAATAAGGGATTCTTTTGCTAATTGAAAGGATATATTAACATAAGATATGCCATTACTGTTCAGATTATGTTTAACAGCATTTTCCACAAATGGGATGAATAACAGAGGAGCAACAATTACCTTATTGCTGTCTCCCCAAATTTTTATATTGAATTCAAATTGGTCCCTTCTGACTTTCTCCAATTCCAGGTAGTCTGTCAATAGACTTAGATCGTCAGACAATGAAACTTTATCCCTGCTGCTGTTAGTGAACTGGTATTGCAATAGGTCATCCAGTTTGGTTAAAATATGGGCTGCCATGTTAGGATCTTCATCCACCAGTATATTGGCATTATTAATCGTATTGAATAAAAAATGAGGATTAATTTGACTCTTTAGAAATTTGAGTTCCGACTCAGTAGTCGCTTTGAGCAACTCCTGCTGTTTCATCTTGCTTTTTATTAAAGGCTTAAATAGCAAAAGGGATGAAGTGCCGACAATAAATAGGATGATTGCCAATAGGCTGGATGCTAAACTTAGCAGTATTGCCATAGGGCTGGGATCATTTCGGCTGACTGCGATATCGTAGAACATATGTTGTAGGAACATCACGATCACAAGCGCAAGCAGGGAAAATAAGACGGCAGCGATTAAATAATGTATCAGTTTATCTTTGGCCAAAAAGTAGGGGAATAATAGGTAAACGTTTACATAAACCAGCATATTCATAAATAAATAGTAGGATGCCCAACCGCACGTTCTGTCGAAAGATAGGTTCAGTTTATCAGGCGCATCAAAGAATACCCCAATTGTAATTAACAGCATAAATAGTTGCATACAAAGATGTCTTTGTACGCTGTAGCGATCTTCAATTAAGAAAGCAATTTCTTTATTTTCTACGGCTATTTCCATTCGTTAAGATCTACTTGAAGACTGATAATTCCGGATTGAATAGTAAATATATATAAATCGGGATAGAGCATATTTAATTTGTCCGTTATTTCCATTTTATATTCTGGGGGTAGTAGATAGGTGTTCTCATAGTTTACGATAAAGCGTATTTTTTTTTCTGAAATTATAAGGTCAATATTTAAGCTTTTTATTTCATTTGCTATCAGTAACGACTGTATCAACACGATTAATAAAAGGGGAGAAATCAGCAAATTGTTAGTTTTTCCCTTTACCTCCAAAACATATTCAAAATGGCTATCTTCAACGAATTTTTTTAATTGTAGTAGGTTTTTTAGGAAGATTATTTCTGAATTAAGAAAAACTTTATTCCTATCGCAGTCATAGAGTTGGTAGCGTAGTAAATGACCGAGTAACATCAATATCTGCGACGCTTTTTGCGGATGTGATGCGGTTATTAATGCCGCTTTGCGTAAGGCTCTCGACATAAATATTGGCGAAACTTGCCCTTTCAGTTTGTTTACTTCTATTTCAAGGAAGTTCTGCTCGAGCATCATCACATCTTCGTTCTTTTTATTCCACTTTCGAAAGAGTTTTATAACGGACATGCTCCATAGACAGATTATCGTCATTGCTGAGGAAGATAGGCTGTCTATTAGGATAATGGGATTGCTATAGGACGTTATGCGATGCGGTAGGCTTAAACTTGTGCGTATGGCATATTCTAACACAAGCGTAAAGCCCATAAGCGCTACAACAATACATATTAACAAAACGATATAAAGGGTGTAGTTCTCCTTTAACAAGAACTTTGGTATGAGATATAAATAATTTAGATATGTTGTTAGTAGGTAAGTGACAAATGAGAGAAAACAAATTAAAAAGACCGTGTTTCCCAACGCAGACATATTGTCTTGATACACGATAAATGTTTGATTAAAAGTAATAATAGCTAAGGTTAAAATAAAGATCAGATGCCTCCATAGCCTATAATTGGAGTCAAATAAAAAATGGTATAGTTTGTTTTGGCTCATACAGGTACTAAAATTACATTAAAAATCCATTCGATACAGTATATTAAAAAGTGATGTTGCCTGTTTTTTAGGCTCTATGAATCCTGTCTTTAGATTGTATTGATGCCCATAATACTCTTTTGCGCCCGTAACATTCAGCCATTTAATTGCAATCTCGTGTGATCGGTTCAATCTGTTAAGTCTATAACTTATCGAATAATTAGCGATAAACATGGGGGAGAATTGTTTGGCAAATGCATTTTTTTCCTCGTATTGGATTTCTTTATCGGGATGATTAAGGGAATATTTTTCCAGTACAGGAGCATAGCGTTCTCCGCCTTGTAGGGTCAATTTTAGGTTAACGCTTAGTAGATCCTGTTGTTGTTTGTTTATAAACCATTCTTTGCCTGTCAATCCATTTATGATGAAACGCCTGTTAAATTTGCCGTTATGCCAAATGGCGTCACCACCCGCAAATTTTGCGTCAAATAGTGAGGCTGTCAACATATAATAAAAACCTTTCTGTAAGTAGCGCTCGATTGTAATATCCAATCCGACATGCTGTCCTTTTCCCCGGTTTACCAAGGCATCTTCCACGTAGAATAGGTTGCGGTTAAGGATGGAATATGAGCTATCCGCAATCACTGGTACATGGAAAAGATATTGATAAAATGGTTCTAGTTTTATACGCATGTTATCCGACATTTTGTATTGATAGGACAAAGACAGATGGTGTGCTTTGGTGAAATCAACATCCTTGTTGAGTAGTTGGCCATTGGCTTTATCTTTTACAAGGTATACGTCCATCTTCTCCATTCTGCTATGTAGTCCATAAGCCATAGCAATTGAGCTTTTAGGTCCTGAAAACCACTTAATAGCAGCTCTTGGTTCAACGGTCCAATGGTTATTCAGGGTTAATAGCTGTGCATTTAGCCCTAATGTAACATAGATTTTTTTGTTAAATTCAATTAATGAACTGCTGTAAGCGGAAAGCAATGTGGTCGTTCCTTTTCCTTCGGAAATTGCCTGCAGTGGTTTGCCTACAAAAGGTGAACGATCCAGCTGGGTATTGTAATACATGTTTGTTACCGTAAAGCCGGTTTTATTGCTATGCTTCTCCGCATATTTTTTATCAAAAGACGATGTTAGAATCAAGTTAGTATAGCGGTTTCTTAAATTTAAATAGGGCATTTCGGTACGATCGTTGATGATATCTTCGGTTGCCTTATTATTCGAATAGGTCGTAGCCAAAGTGGTACGAAGAATTCCGCCATGCTCAAAAAAATAGCGGTGGGTAATTCCGGCTGCTGCAGACATCTGATCTGTTTTTGAGGATTTATGATCATCCGCATACGTCCAGCTTGATTCCGGTTCTTTTTTTGTTCGAAACCTATCGACTAGTGCGTTCCCCCACATTGAAAAAGTTCCTTTATGCTTGCTTGGGAAGTTTAATTTAAAATTGAGATCCTGATAATCCAATAATTGTCCATTAGTTTCCCCTGCGCTAAGTTTGCTCATCAAGCCTGTTGTAGAATAGCGGTAATTAACCAAATAAGAGGCATGATTATTCCTGCTAAAAGGTCCTTCCGAAGCGAAATCCAAGCCTAATAAGCCTGCCTGGAAGGTATGTTCATGTTTCGTATTATTTCCCGTCCGCAATTTGAGGTCAAACACCCCTGATACGGCATTGTTATATTCTGCAGGAAAGGCGCTAGTATAGAAGTCCGAATTGGCTAAGACATTTGTGCTCAATGAAGTCAGTATGCCGCCGCCCAAAGTCGCTATATCTGCAAAGTGATTTGGATTTGGTATTTCTATTCCCTCAAGTTTCCATTGAAGCATACTTGGAGCATTCCCATGTACTGAGATGCCATTATTTCCCAGACTTGTAGCTACTCCGGCAAAAGAACTAACCAGACGGGCGGGGTCGTCCATTCCACCGGCATACCGATTAACTTCCTCAATCCGAAGTAAACGCCCCCCAGTAAGAGCCATTTTATTAGAAGCTCGTTCCTTATTGGCTACCACGACCACGTCATTCAAGGTATAATGTGTCGGATCCATCGCAATTTCTAATGCGACCTCTTTTTGAGAAGTTAGCATAATCTCTTTAATCACTGTAAGCTCGTAACCTAGGCAATAAGCCTGTACGGTATATCTTCCGACTGGAAGATTAGGAAAAACGAATTCCCCTTTATCGGAGGTTACTGCAACCAAATCTGGTTTTTCCATTACCCGGATGGACACTGCAGCAAGTTGCTTACCGGACAATCGATCGGTAACGACTCCGCCTATTTTTTGTGTTAGGGAAATTTGACCATGAACAGCCGTAGAAATTAAGGTGAAAAACAATATAATAACGATTTTATCCTTTAATTTTTCCATAATTTTATAGAGTAAGTTGAAGCTGTACCGAAATCCTTTTTTTTTCGATAATTTTTGGCCAAGCACGATTTCGAGAGCAGTGAGGACTTTTTCACAGTCTGCAGCTGTTACTTGAGATAGTTTCGAGATCTGTTCTATTGTTTCTTTTCTGTTCATTCTTCAAAATCTGATTACGGTTCAAATTTATCAGTTCAGCGAAGTTGTGTTAGGAATATGAGATGAAATGCGTGATAGTAGCGACAGAAATAGGTATTGTTAGGGTAAATGAAATCGTATAGGTAGTTCCCGACCAATTGGAAATCGGTTAATAAATAGGGACACAATCAAAAATAGGCTGAATAGTATTGCTTACGCAGATCTAATCAATGATTAGATTGATCAAAAAAAATTACTAGATTTGAATTAAATTTTATCTACTTAAACTGAAAAGCAAAACGGCTCAAATTTATAAATGAACTCTGATCAACAGATTTGGCAAATGTTTCAAGTTGGACATGAACCTTCGTTCAAAATACTTTTTGAACGCTACAACCACCTGTTGTTCAATTATGGATTTAAATTTACGCAAGACGAAGAAATCATCGAGGATAGTATTCAAGAGCTATTTGTAAAGCTATGGTGCAACAAAGATACCTTAAGTGCAGATGTTGCTGTAAAGAATTATCTTTTTAAAGCGTTTCGAAGGACGTTGATCAAGAAAATAGAACAATCGCTGCGAAGGGCAGATGTTACGCAATCTTCCCTTGACTATTTGCCGTTTACTATTGAATTACCTCACGATCTCAGTATGATCCGTCAAGAGCGTGCGCAGGAGATTAGAGATAAGCTTGATCAGGCACTGCAGCAGATGACAGCACGCCAAAGAGAAGTTATACACCTCCGGTTTTTTGAAGAATTGCCGTATGACGAAATCGCCGAAATTATGGGACTCTCTACAAAAGATACCTATAAATTGTACTATAGGGCCCTCGATAGTTTGCGAAAACATTTTGGTGCGTTTGGTTTATTGGTTTTACTGCATGTACTTAACACGCTACGTTATCCTTAAATTTTTCACCTATCTTCAAATTTCACTCGAATAAATAATAGGTAATATTTACAATCATAGTCTGTGTTAGCGCGGTTTGATGATGATTTGGTTGAGGAAGTCTATTTTTTTTAAAAAAAATATAATTTATTGGGGTAAAATTCTGTCGAGAGGTGTAACCTATATAAAACAGTATGAACTCTCGATTATCAAAATATAAAGATTATAAGTCGGCAGATTTTTTTGCGGATGAGGATTTTGTATTGGCGGCTTTAATGCCGGCAGACGCCTCAACCGATTTTTGGTCTGAACTTAGTCTTTATTATCCACATCTTTCAGACGAAATGGCGCTTGCCAAAACATGGATTTTATTGATCCAAAATCAGACGACTGCAAAAAGTACCTTAGGTAGTGAACAGCGCTGGGAGAGGATTCAAGCACAAATTCCAATATACGAAAGCAAAAAACACCGTAGTCGAATCTTACGCACTTTATTCCGGTGGACAGCCTCTGCAGCAGCCATCTTGGTATTCATTATGGTGGCATATGATGTTAGTCAATTTGGGACTAAGGAGACCAATACGGCCTTCGGCGAACATCGTCTGCTTTCTCTTCCGGATTCTTCTATCATCAGGCTAAATAGTAATTCTCACATTTCATACATCCGCAGTTGGAAAACGGATAAACCGCGCGAAGTTTGGCTTGAAGGAGAAGGCATGTTCGAGGTAAAGCACACCGCCGTTAAAAATCGCCTGCGCGAAAGCGACTTCTTTGTTGTACATGTGGGCGACCTTTCATTAACTGTTTTGGGGACAAAGTTTAATGTAAAGGACCGCCGTGGGCGTATTGAAGTGGCGCTGTTTGAGGGAAGTGTCCGTATTCAGGGACAAAACGGTGAAGATCGTATCCTAAAACCAGGAGAGACTTTTGTCTATGATTCATCGGCAAAGGAAAATCGTGTTGTTAATAACGATGCCAATAGGGTGCTATCCTGGACGCGCGGTGAACTCAGTATTGAGCATAGCAGCTTAGCAAATATTGTAGATGTGTTGGAAGATAACTATGGCTATCAAGTTGTCGTAGAAGATTCAACATTGCTCAATAAGCGATTTACAGGTGTTATACCAATCAAAAAAATAGATGACATCCTCTTTGTTATCAAACATACCATGAATGTAAACATCGAAATGAAAAACAAACAAATAATAATAAAACCTAATTAAAAAACGAGCACTAATCAATCGAAATTTATGAAAACTAAATTACTTGTGCCTATAGTCTGCCTGCTGAGTACCACGGGTAGTTTTGCGCAAAAAAGAGCGAGTCTCAGTCAGGCTCTTAGCGAAGTTACCCGGATCTACGGAACTAAATTTTCCTATGAAGAGGGGTTGATCCGGGATGCCTTTGTTAACAGTGAGGATATTCCAAAAAACAAAAGGCTTCCTGTGGAGACCGTGTTAAAAGAACTTCTTTATCCAAACAACTTCTTATTCCTTTATGTACAGAACAATTATTTCACGATTATAAAAGATTCGCGGGGTAAACGTGACAATGATGGAGACGACCGCTTCTGGAAAGTCATTACGGGCAAGGTTAAAGACAATAACGGGATAGCACTTGCTGGTGTTACTGTCATACCGGATGGCTATGCCGTACGATCGGGTGTAACCACTAGTAGTGATGGAAGCTATACCCTTCGCCTGAAGGATCCAGCAGAGGCAATCATTTTTTCTTATGTTGGGATGGAGCCTACCCGAAAGGTAATCGGCAGCGAAACACAGATCAATGTCACCTTGGGTTCGGTTAACAATCAACTGGATGAGGTTGAAGTTGTGTCGACAGGATACCAAAAAATCGCGAAAGATCGGGCAACTGGGGCGTTTGGACAAATTACCGCTAAACAGTTGAAGGAAGTACCATCCGTTAATCTTTTGGACCGCATTGCAGGCATGATTCCGGGCGTACAGGTTGACCCGGTGAAGAATTCAGTCACCGTCAGGGGAGTAAATAGTTTCAACACAGACGGTGATTCTAAGCGTCCACTTATTGTTATCGATGGCTTTCCCGCGATCGATCAGGACTTGGTAAAAAATACCACGCAATTTGCCAGCAATTCCATATTGAGTCGTTTAAATCCGGCAGATATCGAAAGTATTACCGTACTTAAAGATGCGGCAGCAGCTTCCATATGGGGTGCGCAGGCTGCAAATGGTGTTATCGTCATTGAAACAAAAAAAGGACGTATAGGCGAACCCGTCATTTCTTATAATACAAGCTTGAGTATTTCAGCTCCAGCTGATCTCAATAAGCTCGATAGAATGACGACTGCACAGTATATTGATTTTGAAAAAGAGATGTTTGGTTACGGCTGGATAGCTGATCCAGAAGATTGGAATTCTTCATGGCTACCTTTTAATACCAATAAGCCTGCTAGTGAAGCGGTTCAGTGGATGTATAAAAATAAAAAGGGATTGATCAGCGATGATGAATTAGCTAAACAGCTCGACCGTTTAGGTCAAATTGACAATACCAGCCAAATTCGCAAATACTTGCTACAGCATGCAGTGACCCAACAGCATAACCTTTCCCTTTCAGGTGGAAATGGAAGAACAACTTATGCATTCTCGGGCAGCTACGCAAAGGATGTTCCAGTATTTCGATCCAATCAGGCGCAGTCTTTTTTTATGAATTCGACTTTATCGACAAACTTTTTAAATCAACGAGTAAGTTTGACAACTGGATTGAATTATAATTATACGAATACGATTGCTAATCAAGTTGCGGCAAACTCCATCGGCAATTCGACTGAGGGATTACGGCCATACGAATTATTGGTTAATCCCGATGGGAGTAGAAATCGGCGATCATTGCGTTTTACAGAGTCTGTAGCAGCAAATCTAAAAGATATTGGATTGTACGACTGGACCTATAGCCCAGTAGATGAATTGGATTATAACAAATATACCACTTCAGACAATCGGATAAGGATTAATGCTGATCTCAACGCCAAAGTGAATAGCTGGGCCAACATTAGCCTATCAGGTATGCTTCAACGTACCATTGCGAACAGTCGAAATCTTGACGAATTAAAAAGTTATTCGATGCGTGACTTTTTAAATTATTATTCTACTGTCAATTTCCAAAATAATACGTTCACCAGAAATTTCGTTCAAGGCGGGAGAATCGCATTGCGAGACCAAAATGCCACACAGTACAATATTCGCTTGCAAGGTAATGTCAACAAATCATGGGGTGACTTCGTTAGTTTAAATCTTCTTGCAGGAGCAGAGATTAGTTCTGAAACCGGTTTTAACTCATCACAAACGGGATATGGTTTTAACGAAGATACTTATTCAATGGCTCCTTATAATCAACTTGGTAGCTTTATGGGTATCGAGGGCTGGCAGCAGTCGCTTACAGGTTCGGATGGAATTAGCAGAGCTAACCTACGCAAGATGTCTTATTATTCAAATGGAGCATTATCATTTCTTAAGGATAGGTACATTTTGTCTGCAAGTGCACGTTTTGACGATCTTACGTTGGTTGGTATTTCCAGATCGAAGCGAGCCAAACCAATCTGGTCAGCTGGTGCCAAATGGAATATCAAATCCGAACGTTTTATGCAAGAAGTCAATTGGCTGAATGCGCTGAATTTACGTGTTACCTATGGTGTGGGTGGTACAGTGCCACAGGGTGGATCCAATGTTACCATCATCAGCGTTGAAGGGGCTGATTATGCAACAGGTGAAATACCGGCGTCAATATCGCAGCCACGAAATCCTGAGGTTGGATGGGAAAAAGTGTATACACAAAATTACGGACTTGATATCGGTTTGATCAATAACAGATTAAACATAGCATTTGATCTTTATAAAAAACATACGCGTGATATCCTATATAGTTTTCCTTATAATGCGACATATGGATGGACAGACCTCCAATTTAATGGTGGAACGATGCAATCTAATGGGATCGATCTGGGTATTCAGGGACTTCTCATTCGCAAGAAAGACTTTTCATGGAGTTCCATCCTTAATTTTTCTTACAACACCAATAAAGTTACGGATTCACGTTTAATAGCAAAAGATATTAGTCACTACATCAGTGGTTCTTTACTAGAAGGGATGCCGTTGGATTATCTATACGGCTATAAGTGGGCCGGCCTCGATGAGACAGGACAGTCACAAATCGCCAAAGCCAACGGTGAAATCGTAAAAAGTACGCAGGGAGGGCGAAATTTATTTGTCCGTGAAGATCTCGTGTATATGGGACGTAAAACGGCGCCTTACTTTGGGGGTTTTATGAATACATTTTCATATAAAGGGATTAATCTTGGCTTTCGTATTACCTACGATCTGGGAAATGTCAAACGTCTGGAAACATTTGGTAATTATCCACAATACCAAGGTACTTTCTATGGCGTGCTAAACACAAACAAGATGCAGACAGCGCGTTGGCGAAATCCGGGTGATGAAGCAACAACAAATGTCCCGGGCTTAAAAAATATAAATACAAATAGTTATAACAGGTTTAGAGATTCCGAGGTAATGGTGATTGATGCGAGCCATATACGCTTTCAACAAATATCATTAGGATATAGTATACCATCCACTTCGCTTAAGCGGACACCGTTTAAATCTGTCGGTGTAAATGCAGCCGTACGAAATTTAGGTATTCTTTGGAAAGCAAATAAATTAGGAATTGATCCCCTTTATGTACGCTCAAATTCCTATAATAATTTGCCGCCTACCAAGAATTTTTTCTTAACGATTGACGCCACCTTTTAAAAAATAACAGCATGAAAACAAAATATATTTTTTTTGCATCGATTTTTGCGCTGACAGCCGTTATGCAGGGCTGCCGTAAATATGTGGAAGTCGAGCAGTATAATCGTAGGGAATTAAAGTATACGACAGATTATGCTTATCTCTTAAACAATTCAACGGTATTTTCGCCAACTTTTAGTGCACCAATATTATCTAGTGATGATGTCACTTTCGCTAACCTGGCATACCAGCAACAACAAACGGAAAGTGACGCGTGGCCTTATATTTGGTCCTCGCAACTTGTGCCGGATAACGCAGAAGATCTGAACTGGTCAAGGCCTTATAAACAGATTTATACGGCCAATGAAGTCATTGCTGGAGTGATGCAAAGTCAGGATGGTTTAGAGAAGGATAAGCGTGCACTCTTGGCAGAGGCGAAAATCCAAAGAGCGTATGCTTATTTCGTTTTGGCTAATCTCTATGGAGATATCTATAACCCGCAGAATGCGGGAAACGCAATGGGGGTACCAATGCTTCTACAACCTGATTTATTTGCTTCGCTAAAGCGGGCATCGCTCGGCCAGGTGTATGCGCAGATACTTCAGGATTTGGAAGAAGCATTAGTTGATATTCCGACAACCGCAAGTACGAAGAGGCATCCCAATAAAGCCGCTGTAGAAGCATTGTTGGCGATTGTACATCTTCATATGCGTAATTTCGATTTGGCCGCTAAGCATGCAGATGCAGCCCTTCAATACAATGCAACACTTTTAGATTTACAACAGTTCGCTACATCGGCATCTGGATATCCTCTTCCGTTCAATCATCCTGAAACCTATTTTTTAAAGCAGGTGGGACAAATGATTGATCAACAATTAAATCCCGAGCTTGTTTCTCTTTTTGACACTAAAGATCTTCGACGTACGGTTTATATGCAAGCTGGTACCGGTCAGATGCCAAGTGGCGCATTGCGCTCAAAAAAAATGAATGTAATGGCCGGTGCTCCTAATGCTGGACCTTCTGTCCCTGAAATGTTGCTTATCAAAGCGGAAGTTGAGGCGCGAAAAGGAAATACAGCGACAGCAATGGAATTTGTCAACAAGCTGCGCGCTAAGCGATTCAAGCAACAGGATTTTACACCTCTAGTGGCGAACTCTGCTGATCAAGCACTCCAGCTTATAGTCGATGAACGCCGTCGCGAGTTTTTCGGGACAGGTTTACGATGGTTGGATATGCGTCGGTTCAATCTCGATGCTAAGTTGGCGAAAGAATTTAAAAGGCAATTTATAAATCAAGACTACACGCTCAAAATTAATAGTGCCAGCTATGTATATCCAGTAGCAAATAAATATTTACAGCTCAATCCAGAAATAGGTCAAAGACCAATGTAATATAAGATAAGATGAAAAGAGAAATAATTTTTATACTAATGTTGTTTGTTCAGGCTGTGTCATATGCACAGCCTCGATTTGACAGCAGTGTTTTTAAACCAGACAAACCTAGCACATCTGAACCTGTTCAAGTGCTATACAATGCCAAAGATAAGGACCTCGAATTTAGTGATGCGATAAATGCGGCCTGCTTTCTATTCGAAGATTTTTCATGGCGGCAAATTAGTCTTCCCATGCAAAAAAATGCAACAGGGCTATGGACTGTAGTGCTGCCGGTCAAATCGACAACAGCTTTTATTGCTGTAAAATTTTATCAGGGCGATGTTGATCATCCCGACGTAACAGATAACAATCAGGATCGGGGCTATGCGGTAGCTTTAAGTGATGCAAAAGGAAAAGCTGTTCCTGGCGCATACCTTGGAGAAGCTGCTTTCCAGCAGCCTGAGATCGCCGGCGGGGGCATTTTTTCTTATTATAATACGCAGCCGGCTGCTATGCCCGCCGGCTATATGAAAAGTTTAGCAGATAAAGAGTTTGCTTTATCAGGTAAACAATTGTTCCGCTATTTTCAGTCATTTATGAACTTACAAAAATTGGCTTTGGGAGATGCTTTTCCAGCATATGCCCAAAAACTGATTACGCAGCAATTACAACAAAAAGATTTAAGCGATGAAGTGCTTGGTCAGCTTTATCTGTTTGCTAGTTCAAGACTAAAAGACAATGAAGTGGTACAAATGATTGAGAAGCGTGTAAATACGGATTATCCAAGTGGAGCGACAGCTCGTTTTATTGCTTATAGTAATACGATGAGTGGCAATCCAAGCAACGCTGAGATAATCACTTCCTATGAAAAGTTTTTACAACGGTTTCCCGTTCAGCAGTGGCGCCAGCGTCCCAATGCTCAGGGATTTATCTATTATGCGATATACCGCGGGCTCGGATCGGCATATTTCGAAACCAAACAGCTCGACAAGTTTGCCAAGTTATACGATGATCTCGATTTTAGAACAGGAAATGAGTTGATGCGCTGGAACATTATGCGTGCCTATATGTTTAAAATGGTCGGTAAAGATAGCCTCTATCAGGTGTCTGAAGCAATCCTACCCAAAATGATTGCCCGTCGTGGCGATAATTCCTACAAAGATGATTTTGATCGTCAGGCTCAGGCAGATTCCAATGTAGTGAAAAATTTGGATGACCGTCTTTTTACGCATATTTCTTTGTTAAACGATCTGAAAAAATATGCGGAAGCGCGAAAATATTTTCTGCTGCTCTCTGAAGATGGCAAATACAATAATGCCGAACTGAATGAAATTAATCTTAAGGTTTTAGAAGGGCTTGGCGATGAAAAGCAAATTTTGCCTTTACTGGAAATGAGTGCACGATACAATGCGATGACTCCGCGGATGTTTGACAAACTTAAATCAATTTACTTAAAAGGACACCCCAATGATGAAAGTGGCTATGAAGCTTATCTGGCCGACTTAAAATCCGATAAAGAAAAAGCTGCAATGCAAGCCTATGTAGATCATAACTGGGTCAATCATCCGATGCCTGACTTTCGTTTGGAAACGGCTGAAGGGCTATTTATTACACCAGAAGACTGGAAAGATAAAATTGTGGTTGTGGATTTTTGGGCTACTTGGTGTCGCCCATGTATCATGGCATTTCCGGGAATGCAGCTTCTAGTCGACAAGTATGCACAGGATAAAAATGTTGCGATATATATGCTAGGAACCATGCAGACTGGAAACTATAAAGATAAGTCTGTCAACTATGTTCGTGGGGAAGGGTTCCGTTTCAATTTATTGCACGACAGTGTGAATCCAAAGACCAACGAGCAAGACCTTGTATTCAGACAATTGGTTCCTTTATTTGGTGATTCATCCATTCCGCGCAAAATCATTGTTAAAAACGGTCGTGTGCGCTATTGCTCAGGTGGGTATTCAGGAAGTCCCAGCAAGTTGATGGATGAACTATCCCTTGCTATTGAAATCCTTAAAAACGAAAAATAGATTTAAATCAAGATACAATATGAATAGGAAAGCAACGAGCTTACTCGTGGGAATGCTTGGTGTGGGGCTGTCGCTGCAGGCGCAGATGAATCCAAAATATAAATTTGAAGAGGCACTGAAGCTTATTCAGCAGAATTATGTAGACCAGGTCAATGAAGAGCATTTGGTGGATGCAGCGATCAGGGCGATGATATCGGATTTAGATCCCCATTCACGGTACACTAGTCGTGAGGAAGCGGAGCAGATGAATGTGGCTATGAGTGGAAGTTTCGCTGGAATTGGTATCCAATTCCTAAAGGACAATGAGCAGACTTTCGTCTCTAAAGTAAATGCTGATGGGCCAGCCATGCGTGCAGGATTACGTGTGGGTGATCAGATACTCCGGATCGACGGCGAGAGCATCGATGGGGAAAAATGGGGCAACCGCGAGATTATGGAAAAATTGCGTGGCGAAAAAGATGTGCCAGTGGTATTGACAATAATATCTCCGGGAAGCAAGGAAAGTAAGGAGATAAGTATTATTCGCGAAAATATACTGGAGAGATCTGTTCGCGAAAGTTATATGGTTGACAACCAGATTGGTTATATTTCCCTTTCAATTTTCAATCAGACTACGCGTCAGGAAATAGATGCTGCCTTAAAGAGTCTTAAAGATCAGGGTATGAAAAAATTGATCCTAGACTTGCAGAGTAATGGTGGCGGGTATGTGCAATCTGCTATTGGTGTCGCTGACGAGTTTTTGCCCAAAGAAAAAATTGTGTTTTATTCCGTACCAAACCAAGGCGGGAAAGATTACTACTTCACTGGTGGTTATGGTCAATTTTATGATGGGGAATTGGTCGTCCTAATTGATGAATCCACGGCTTCAGCCAGTGAAATTGTTACAGGAGCACTTCAGGACTGGGATCGCGCCGTGGTCATCGGTCGACGCAGTTTTGGAAAAGGGTTAATGCAGAAACCCGTTCCATTATCCGATGGTTCACAAATGCAACTTACCGGCGCACGTTACTATACCCCCTCTGGTCGGTCGATTCAGAAACCCTACACAAAAGGGAAGGAAGATTATTTTCAGGATTTTAATCGCCGCATGGCATCCAAAGAGCTTTTGGAAGAAGGACATATTTCTTTTCCAGATTCCTTAAAGTATAGTACATTGGGAAATAAAAGAACGGTATATGGCGGCGGCGGAATTATGCCGGACCGTTTTGTGCCTATCGATACCAATGAATATAGCACATGGATGGCACAGCTGATGAACAACGGTATTGTCGCTAAAGGAGGGATTGAATTTGTACAGCAAAATCGCACAGCGCTTCTTAGTGCATACCCAAACTTTGATGCATTTAATTCCCGCTTTAAAGTTCCTAAAGAAGTTCACCGCCAACTCGTTGCTGGAGCACATAAGCGATCGATTGCGATCCCCCCGGAAAGTCATCTAGACGCTCATGATGCCATTGATATTGAATTTAAAGCACAGGTTGCTTCTTTGCTTTACACCGGTGGCGATTATATGGCACGTGTCAGAAATGAGTCAAACAAGAGCTTCAGGGAGGCCTTATTAGTCCTTCGTGATGATAAGCTTTATAAACAACTTTTACAGACAAATATCGTTGGGCAAAGCGTGAAAAAAGGCGTGGCGAAAGTGTCTAAATAGATTTTAAAATAGTACAATAATTATTATATCAATATGAAGAATATAAAATGGGCTTTAGCTTTAGCCTGCATATTGCCAGCATTAGGATATGCGCAACAAAATTATACCTTGCAAGGGACTGTAGGTAAACTAAACAAACCTGCAAAAGCCTATCTTCGTCTTAATTATGACGGAAAAGAGCGGATTGATTCCGTAGATATGAAAGACGGGAAATTTGAGTTTAAAGGAAGCATTCCTTCACCAATGGAAGCACATTTGCGTATCATCCACGATAATGCTCCTTTTGATCCCGCCAAACCTCCTAAGCAGGATATATTAGCATTTTTGATAGAAGGAACAACGATCAAATTCGCAGCTGCGGATTCTATCAAACATGCGAAAATAACTGGATCGCCTTTGAATGATGAAAATGAGCGCGTTAATGCCATGCTGAAACCAATATATGATCAGTATGAGGGACTTGAAAACGAGTATAAATCCAAATCGCTCGCAGATCAACAAGATCCTAAATATATCAAAACGCTAGAGGATCGGGCTAATGCGATACAACAGCAGACGATAGATGCAAAATTGGATTACGTCGCCAAAAATCCAAAAAGCTATATGGCTTTGATGGCATTTAACTCCACATTACCACCAGAGTTTGATGCTGTCAAAGCCGAAAAAATATTTGGAACGCTAGATCCGAGTTTACAAAACTCTATTCTTGGGAAAGACCTTGCTAAGCGTATTGCCCTAGTTAAAAAAACAAGCGAAGGGGTAGAAGCACAAGATTTTACACAACCCGATGTCGACGGTAAACCGGTCAAGTTATCGGACTACCGTGGAAAATATGTCCTCATTGATTTTTGGGCATCTTGGTGTGCCCCTTGCCGTCGGGAAAATCCAAATTTAGTAAAAGCCTATGCGAAATATCAGAAGCAAGGCTTTGAAATTCTAGGAGTTTCCATGGATAAAGCCGCTGATAAAGCAAAATGGTTAAAAGCTATTCAAGATGATGGCCTGACTTGGAAACAGGTAGGGGATCTCAAGGGATGGGAAAATGAAGCTGGGGCCATGTATGATGTCAAGGCTATTCCCATGAATTTCCTGGTTGATCCAAATGGAAAAATCATTGCTAAATATTTGCGTGGCGAAGAGTTAGATAAAAAACTAGCTGAAATTTTTGCCAAATAGTTTATAGGAGCACTGTAAAATCCTATAGGTAACGTCAAATTTTTTTTTAGTTGGTACGGCTGTAAACTCAACGCAGCCGTATCGACTTAATATAGCGTAATTGTCTCCCTAATCGACTAATATAGTCTATTCTAAAGTTTCAAAAAACAATATTCGATTTCAAGCTGTCTTATCTATGTTAAATCGATAAACAAGATGAATTTTGATATTATTCAGTGTGAAGACCTGAAGCAGGCCATACATATACCAAACACAACTACAGACCATAGTGAAGAAACTTGGTTTGTTAAATTTGGAGAGGAAATAATCGGGGTCGGACTTTTTCCGATACAAAGCCAAAATTGTTCTTTAGCCATTGTTGGAAATAACTATGATGATAAGAAAATATTGGGCGATATTGGCGCTCACGATACAACAATCATCGAGGGACTGAATATCGCTTATGAGGGCTATTTAAGATCCATTGTTGGCGACATCGTTATAGGTGAAAAGCGAGTAGACGATTAAGCGGTGACCCCTATTTGCTCATCATTCCAATAGCTACAAGACCTTTTAATTTTTTTTTCGCAATAAAATTCTTTCATTTGTAAAGAAGAGAAAGTCGTGATGATAAGAAAAGATCTTTTGATCGAAATAGCTGAAGAGCTTGAAGATTACTGCACCAATGAATCAGCAGATGGCACACTTGATGATTTCCTAAAATACATGTATCTCAAAAATTCAATTGGGATGTCTCAAACACGGAAAGTCGGGGGAGACCATGCAGTCGTAGAAGGTAGGGACCTTCCTGCCGAAGATTTAGGAAAACTACTTTTGATGATGAACCGTTATGCCAAACATTATATCAAAATGGCATTTGAAGGAACTCATCTACAGTCTCCAGAAGACTTTACCTTCTTAATGGTGTTATTTTCTTATGACAAACTTCTACAAACGGAGCTGATTCGAAAAAATGCAGTCGAAAAGGCTTCCGGTACTGAAGTGATTCGAAGGTTAATGCGTCTTGGTTTAATCGAAGAGGCACCCAAAGTCTCCGATAAGAGAGCTAAACCAATATGTATTTCCAATGCAGGACGCTCCGAATTGTTTAAAGTGCTTCCTAAAATGAAAATTGTAGGTAATATATTAATTGGAAATCTTTCCAATGAAGAACGTGATCTATTGATTATATTACTTGCAAAGCTTGATCATCATCATCATACCTTGATTGACAAAAGAGACGTTAACCATCTCGAACAATACTTAAACAAAGATTAGGCTCAGCTCAATCGTTGTTATTTGATACATATCCTGTAGTTGCTTTTTTATAATCTTTTGATTATTAGGTGTCTAATGATGTGTTCAACCATCTTGTTTTTACTGATCTATAGCTTGAATATATACCTTTAATCATTTTATTGTCTATTTATTTTTTACTTTAGTATTTTTTAATACTAAATTAGAATTTTAATATACTATATTTGAGGGGAGATTTTGAATAACTTCTCTTTATGGCTAATGAAAAATGGTAATAAAATTCTGTGAATTCTTATTCCATTTCTAAGTAGTATCAGCAGCTTTATATTATAGCGCATGATAATGTATACGAAGATTAAGATTACAAAATATTGGGTTTAGCATTATTTATTGTTTTAGTTTGTTTTTGAACTTAAAAAAGTGTGTTTTAAATTTATTTAAACAATAATGGTATATTTATGGTCTATTTAGATTGAGCGGTGGATCTCGATAGCGAATGATTACTCCACTATAGGCTGTAAATAGAGCTGGGTAATAAATGGATGTTATCGGAAATTGATTAGAGAGAGTGAGCATTGATTAAACCGTATCTTAGGTAAATAAGTTAATGAAAGAGATTTAAATAAATAGATATGAATATTAATAAATATTTTATCATGCTGTTTTGTATGTTGTTTGGATTTACAGCATATGGACAAAATAATAAATATCAATTGTCAAGTCACATTTTAGATATTTCTAAAGGAAGTCCTGCATCAAATGTCAAAGTTGATTTGGAAAGACTTATGCCGAATAAGGAATGGATGACTATAGCCAGTGAAAGAACGGATAACAATGGCCGTATTGGTAATTTTTTGGTCGTTGGAAAGGGTGATAATAAAGGGATATATAAACTTAAGTTCTACACAGAAAACTATTTTATCAGTCAAAAGCTAGAAACCTTTTATCCTTTTATTGAAGTCATTTTTGAGATAAAAGACGATAAGCATTACCATGTTCCAATCACTGTAAGTCCATTTGGATATTCTACATATAGAGGCAGCTAGGTAAAATGAAAGCGACTTTTTGATCTCGTATTACTCATTCTAGGTGCAGTTAGATCCTAAATTATTAGACCATGAAGAAACTATTTGATGAACTCGCTTATGAAGTGAGCAAAAGAACTACCGAAAAATATAGCACCAGCTTTTCTCTCGGTATCCTGGCACTAAAACCCTGCATTCGTAATAGTATTTATGCAATCTACGGTTATGTGCGGCTTGCAGATGAAATTGTAGATAGTTTTCATGGTTATGATAAGAAGCGCCTTTTGGCACGCTTATATCTAGATACAAATTGTGCTTTAGAAGAGAAAATTTCTTTAAATCCCATATTGCAATCTTTTCAGGAAACTGTACATAGGTATGCGGTAGATCCGGAACTGATTCGTCAATTTCTTCATAGTATGGAGATGGATCTGACTAAGGTCGATTACAATGCCGAACGCTATCGGGAATATATCTATGGTTCGGCAGAAGCTGTGGGACTCATGTGTTTGCAAGTTTTTACAGAGGGAAATAAAGCGCAGTATGAAGAGTTAAAACCTTATGCGATGAAACTCGGATCTGCATTTCAAAAAATAAATTTTTTACGTGATCTTAAAGAGGATTATCATATTCTTGGGCGAACGTATTTTCCCAATTTGGATATGACAGTTTTTGATAATGTGATCAAAAGTCAGATTGAGCATGAAATTTACAGTGAATTTAAGGAAGGGCTTTTGGGAATAAAAAAACTGCCCGCATCTGCGAAGTTTGGGGTTTATTTGGCTTATAAATATTATCTATCACTTTTTGCCAAGATTCGTAGAAAATCTTCAAAAGAAATTTTAGAAAATCGGATTCGGATACCGAATCTTCAAAAAGGCCTCGTTGCAGTCAAGAGTTATCTACGGTACAAGATAGCGTATTTATAAATTGAAGTATGAATTTCGATGCAGACAGTCACTTGTCTCTTCTCTAAAAATTACAAAACTATGGATAGAAATCATGTTGTCCTTGTAGATGAAAGCGATCAACAACTTGGTCAGATGGATAAGCTGCTTGCTCATAAAAAAGGGCTATTACACCGTGCTTTTTCAATATTTATTTTTAACAGTAGGGGGGATCTTTTGCTGCAACAACGGGCGTTGGATAAATATCATGGGGGAGGCCTTTGGACCAACACATGCTGCTCGCATCCGCAGATTGGCGAGGACGTTTTAGATAGTGCTCAAGAGAGGCTTTTTTTTGAAATGGGCATTTCTTGCGAATTAAGTTATTCTTTTTCCTTTATCTATCATGCTAAAGTGGAAAATAATTTGATTGAGCATGAGTATGATCACGTATTTATAGGATTTACCGATACTGATCCAATACTTAATCCATCAGAGGCTGCTGATTTTAAATGGTGGTCGGTTGAGCAAATTGCGACGGATATTTCTGTTCATCCCACACGTTATACGTATTGGTTCAAAGCTGCGCTTCCGCAGGTCATACAGAAGCTTAAACAAGCTAGCATATGAAAAAGATTTTGATCGCAGGAGGTACTGGGTTTGTAGGTGGTTATCTCGTTTCCCACCTGACAAAGCTTGGTTACGAGGTACACGTCTTAACGCGTCAGTCTGTCGCTGAACCTGAGGAGAACGGAACAAAGTTTTTTAAATGGGATTTGGACAAAAGCTACATCGATCTAAAGGCTTTTGAGGGAGTGGATACCATCATTAACTTGACTGGTGAAAATATAAGCGCAGGAAGGTGGACAACTAAACGCCGTTTGGAGCTGATTGAAAGCCGGGTGTTGTCACTAAATTTACTTTACGAATACGTCAAGCATCATGCTAATGCTATTGATAAAATCATTTCATCATCGGCAGTTGGCTATTACGGTGCACGTACAACCGATACCATATTTTCGGAAGATGCTAACAGCGGAAGTGATTTTTTGGCAGACATCTGTAAGTTATGGGAGAAGGCAGCAAGGCAGTTTGAAAGCCTGGGCATCAAAACTGTTATATTGCGAAAAGGTATTGTCTTGGGAAAGGAGGGAGGTATGTATGCTAAGCTTGCGCCTTTGGCAAGACTTGGTATCAATGTGTCAGTGGGCGACGGAAAGCAATACCTCTCTTGGATCGACATTCGTGATTTGGGGCGTTTATACGAGTTTATACTCCATCAAGAGGATCTCCGAGGTGTTTATAATGCTGTTGCTCCTCAACACATTACTATGAATGATTTTGCTTATTCTCTCCTCAAATCATTTGGCAAAACAAGCTTTTTACCCAATGTACCTGCCTTTATGTTAAAACTATTATATGGCGAGATGTCGACTATGCTGCTGCAAGGTTCGCGCGTTAGTGAAGAGAAAATTAAGAGTGTGGGATTTAAATTTTATTATGACACAATAGACCATTCGTTAGAACGGCATGGTACGTGAAGAGCGGATCAAGTGTGTTGCGTGTAACACTTTTTAGCATTGTGTACTTCTCATAATTTCAGCTTTCTTACTTCCCGCAATCCTGTCGCGGTTGCCGTTAATAAAACAATGCTGTATGCCCACATGAGCCACGAACCGAATGTAGCGGCTTGGCTCGGTAACAAATTCGGAAAGATCTGTTCAAAAAATTGAATAACAAATGCATCAATGATCATTCCGGGCAATACAAGAAGAACGCCTGCCAACACATTTTCAAGACCTGAAAGTCTAAATGTTTTGAAGGTTAAAATAGTGAGCAATGCCAATACAGGTATGACTGCCAGATATAGACCCATCAATATGGCAGGTGAGTCGGTAATAAAAAAGAAGTGTCCCGCAAATCTAAAAGCCAAGGTTGCCAAGAACCAAATTAAAAAGCCAATGGCAAGTACCGGTAGAATAAATCTTGTTTTCATAATCGACATACTTTTCAATAGGTAATCAATATAGTTAAAATTCTTTACAATTGATACGCTCTGCTTATAGCACCTTCGACAATGCAATAATTCCTTCTTCCAGATCTTTTTCCGATAGTGATCCATATCCTAATCGGATGCCATTTACCGGTTTATCGATGCTATAAGTCTTGGGTAGAATGATTTGAATTCCGACGCTGTCTAATTTACCTGCAATATACGACCAATCGACGTCCTTATGCGGCACTATCCAAAATGCTAAACCACCTTCGGGGAAAGTAAATGTTGCTTTATCGGCGAAATGTTTGTTTAAAAGCCCCGCCATAAAATCCCTTTTGTTTTTGTAATAATGACTTGCCTTTTTGATATGACGCTTGATCGTACCATCTTTGATAAGTTGTAATACTGCCTGCTCCATAATACCATCTCCCTGAACATCAATTATTTTCCGGAGGCTGCCCGCGTTTTTGATTAAGCCAGTGTTATTGCTTACCAGATAGCCAATTCGCAATGCTGGTGCTACTACCTTGCTTAGCGTACCGATATATACATAGTTTTTTAATTCTGTAAAACTTGACAAAGGCAATAGTGGACGGTATCCGAAGTGAAACTCATTGTCATAATCGTCTTCAATAATAGTAAAACCATAGGTGTTGGAAAGCTGTATTAGTTCCAATCTTCTCTTTAAACTCAGGGTTGCCGTCGTCGGATATTGATGGTGTGGCGTTACGTAAATAGCCTTTATTTTTTTATAAGATTTCAGATAGTGGCTGACCTCTTCCATGATTATGCCGTTACGATCTACATTAACTGGCAACAGCGTGGCCCCTGCATGTTCAAATGCTTCCCATGCGGGTTTGTAACCAGGGTTTTCTATCATGACATAGTCGCCTTTGGTAAAAAGACAGTGTGATGTCAGATACATCGCCATTTGACTTCCTCTTGTGATGCAGATATGATGTTCGTTTACCTGCATCCCTCTTTGATGATTGAGCATTTGAACAATTGTTTTACGAAATTCAAAATCTCCAAATTCATTGCCATAGCCCATCATCTGCCACTTCGCTTTTTGATTGAAAATTTGACGATAAGCGCGAGCTAGCTCACTAATAGGAGCAATTTTAGTATCTGGATTCCCATCATCAAACCGTAAATGATAATGCTGGTGTGCAGTACGCTGTATAGTCCCAGTTAACTCATCACTACGCTGCACATCTTTAAAATTAGGCAATGTATCAGCGACAAACGTACCCTGTCGTTCCTTAGAAACAAGCCAGCCTTCAATCAGCAGTACATTCAGCGCTTCTACCACGGTATTCCTATTGACTTTTAATAGTTGTGCCAAGTTTCTGCTTCCGGGTAGAGCATCCCCAGGATGTAGTCGTCCCGAATGGATATCTTTTATTAGAGCATCGGCAATTTGTAGGTAAACAGCCTTACCCAATTTCTCATCTAATTGTATTTCAAACTTCCAATCGCGCAACATCTGGACTATCAATTTTTGTAAAAACTGCATCATTAATACAGTCCAAAGATACAATACTTTTGTCATGCAATAGTGCAAAAAACAAATAATAATTACAGTAATGGCAAAATTAGAAACAGCTACAGAACTAAAGAAGTCTATTCATGAAGAGCAAAAACAATTCAGTTCAAAAGATTTTCATCAAACATTTGCCCGGCCAACGTATGTAAAGCCATCACATGTTATCCACAAAAATGTTGAGAACGCTGGGGTACATAATCAATTTTCGGAGGAGAGAAAACATCCGGTATTCTTTGTGGATCTGCCAAGTAAGAATGTAAGTATGACTATCGGTGGTTTACTGCCCGGACAGAAAACGCATTTACATCGTCACACCTATGAGACGGTTTTGTATGTGCTCGAAGGTAAGGGGTGGACAAAGGTGGAAGATGAAATTGTAGAATGGGAAGCAGGTGATGCCGTTTACATTCCATCGTGGGCGTGGCATCAGCACCAAAATCTGAGCGATAGCCAACCTGCAAAGTATATTGCCTGCGAAAATGCGCCACAACTTCAAAACCTAGGAGTAGCACTCCGTGAAGAAGAAGGAAGAGATTTTTAATTTTTAAAGGAGATTTACACAATGAACACAGTACCATTTAAAGGCGTGATTGCCTATCCCATTACACCATTTGACAACAACGAGCATATTGATATTCCCTTGTTCAAAAAGCAGGTAGAGCGATTAGTGACAGCAGGTGTACACGGTATTGCTCCCTTGGGGAGTACTGGCGTGATGCCATATCTAAATGATGATGAAAAAGAGACCATTACGGAAGCTACGATGCAACAGGTGGCAGGCAGATTGCCTACACTGGTAGGGGTCTCAAATCTTACAACGGAGCGGACCGTTTATCATGCAAGATTTGCCGAAAAAGCAGGAGCAACAGCCGTAATGATTATTCCGATGAGCTATTGGAAACTTACCGATGACGAAATTGTAAAGCACTACGACAAAGTAGCGTCCAAAATTTCTATTCCTATTATGGCATATAACAATCCGGCTACGGGCGGCGTGGATATGTCGCCTACATTGTTGAAACGTTTACTGGAGATCCCAAACGTCACGATGATTAAGGAAAGCACGGGAGATATTCAGCGCATGCATTATTTGAGAAAGGTATTGGGCGAAGAAGTAGCTTTTTTCAATGGTTCGAATCCGCTGGCTTTGGCCGCTTTTTCTGCAGGTGCACGAGGTTGGTGTACCGCTGCGCCCAATCTGATACCTGAACTGAACATAGCACTTTATGACGCCATGGAGAAAAATCATCTAGACCGAGCGAGGAGGCTTTTCTACCAGCAAATTGAGCTGCTAAAATTTATTGTCGCCAAAGGTTTACCACGCTCCATAAAAGCAGGTCTGGATTTGCTCGAAGTAGGGGGTGGTGGTTTTAAAAGCCCAATTCAGTCGCTCAATGAAATGGAAATAGCAGAACTGGCTGGCATACTTTCAGCTTTGGAAAACGAAGTTTATCATAGTTAAAGCTTACCGGTGTACAACCTATTCTCAGCATTGTTACCGGCTCATGCAAATGTAAGTTTTGAAAAAGCCCGAGAGCCTAAATAGGGCTTTCGGGCTTTATATGTTCAAATGTAATTTCAAGCAGCGTACAATAACGTCAAAACAGAGGGGTAATTCATGTGAAGCCCAGGATAGCCCATTCAATACGATTAGGATAAATGTAAATCGAAAGCAGTAACTAAATTTTACGTACTGGAACACCAGTTTTTTGATAAACTGTACCACTAGGCTCAGCTCACGATCATCTATTTTTGTAGCATCAATAAAAATCATAAAAAATGGAGTGTAACATTAAAAAAGTAGGTCTCAACGAATTAGACGAAACCGCAGAATTATTTAACCTTTACCGGATTTTTTACCGCCAGAATGATGACTACCAGCAATGTAGACTTTTTGTGCGGGAACGAATGATTCACGATCAATCCACTATTTTTGTGGTATATGCAAATGATAAAGCCGTCGGTTTTGTACAGCTATACAAATTGTACCATTATATTAAACTGGCGAAGCAATATTTATTGAGTGACCTGTTTGTGCATCCTGATTATCGTGGACACGGCTTATCGGTAGCATTAATAAACAAAGCAAAACAATGGTGCGTCGATACGGAAGCCTGCGGATTGATGCTAGAAACTGAAAAGACAAACGATATAGGTAATAAGCTCTATCCACGTTGCGGTTTCGAATACGATGGCAATCACAACTATTATTACTGGTGGAAGTAAAAAAATGCAACAGTAGTACATACTAGCATTAAAGGGGTGTCAATGAGGTTGTTTTTTGTACAACAGTTCGCTCAATAACCGTTAAATTTCGGCTAAAAGTTCCACTTTTTAAAAAGGCCAAAAAGGAGTAGAATGCAATAGCTTTCTACTCCTTTCTTTGTTCTTAATGCTGTTCCTGTTCGATGCGATCCTGCTTCCTATCATGAAAATCTACTGTTTAGCTCCTATCTCAAATGGTAAAATAGCAATTCTCCATTTCCTTCCAAATAATTCGGAATTGAGCGCTAAGCCTCATTCATACTATTGTTCAAAATATTAACTTCCCGGTGGGTAACAAAAAATATAGATAGCAGATGAAACAGTCACTTGGAAAAAAAAGAATAATAAAGGCAAAACCGTTTTAGTTTTTAGTACATTTGCATATAACCATCTTACGATAGTCCGTATACAAGTTAAACGATACAGATTGAACGGCAATATTATGAAATGTCCTGCATCATGTAGTTTATCTTGTGCGGCGCTCACTAATTTATGTGGCTTACTATTTATAACGCTCACTAGTTTATCACGTAAATGCTAAGATTGGAAATAGATAACCAAATACAATAAACGTTTAGCAATATTTGCTATCGCTGAAAGGGTAAAACGTGACCATGGATACACAAAAATACGACTACGCTGAAGAGGAAGCTGTGTTGATCTCCCTACGTTCAGGTTGCAAGCAAGCTTTTCAACTGATTTACAAAAAATACAGTGGACGTATCTATCTTAATATCCGTAAGATGGTCAAGTCTGAGCAAGACGCTGCTGAATTACTACAAGAAGTATTTATTAAAGTGTGGGATAAGCGTGAATTGATTGATCCCGACCAGTCTTTTCGATCGTATCTTTTTCAGATTGCCAAATATACTGTCTATAATTTTATCCGAAGAAATAACATTGAAAAGCAAGTTCAAGCATATCTCAGCTTGCACAGTACAGTATTATATAGTCATGTCGAAGAACAACTCTATGAAAAACAATATCAGCAATGGTTGTCGGTAACTATAGACCAACTTCCACCACAACGTAGACTCATCTATAAACTTTGTAAGATTGAGGGCAAAACCTACGCGGAAGTAAGCAATTTATTGAATATATCGACATCTACGATTAATGACCATATTGTAAAAGCCACTAAATATATAAAAGAGAAACATGGAATTTTGGACAAATCTACATGGCTTCTAGTTTCATTTATACTTCTTCAACAGCAATCGTGCTGAATATCTTTCTCTTCCTTAAAAAAAAATAAAAAAAAATGAAACCGGAGCAGATGATGTGTACGGCTGAAGTGTATTAGCTGAAAAGAGAGTAACCAATTGTGGAAAAGGAAACACTTCAATATACGCTAAGGCAGTATATACATGGAAAACTTAGTGAAGAAGATTCGCGTAAGTTCTTGTCCTATATAAAGTCTGGTAAAGATAGCATACTACTTCAAGAAATCATCCAAGAGGTTTTGGACGATCCCATCGATCAATATCTGTTGGATGATCCAGCAATATTGGCTGTATTGGACAGTACATGGGATCAATTGGATCACCACATCAATAAATCCGAAATAAAATTGCTTCGATCTTGGAAACGTATTGGCGCGATCGCAGCCTCCATCATTGGACTATTAGCTATTGGTCAATGGTTTTTTAATGCAGAAACGGACAATAGTGCTCCGCCAGCAATACAACATGTGATATCACCCGGAAAACAATCCGCAACCTTAACGCTGGCCAACGGCAAGCAGATTCATCTACATGAAACACACAACGGTCGGATTGTCGAAGAATCGGGCATTAGGATCTCTAAAACAACAGATGGCCAATTGATTTACGAGGTGAGTAGTAATACGCAGGGCGAAATCGAGCAAAATACCTTATCGACAACCAAAGGGGAATGCTATCGGATTAAACTACCTGACGGGACACAAGTATGGCTGAATGCCGCATCATCGCTCAGGTATCCCGTTCGTTTTTCAAAAGGGGGGAATAGAACTGTTGTGCTAACTGGTGAGGCATATTTTGAAGTAGCAAAAGATTCCAAACACCCCTTTATTGTAAAGACCGCAAATCAAGAGGTCAAAGTGCTCGGTACCCATTTCAATGTAAACAGTTATGCCGACGAATCGGCGGTACAGACCACCCTTCTAGAAGGTCGCGTACAGGTCAGTTCCCATAATCAAAAATTGCTATTAGCACCGGGTGAACAGTCGAGCCTTACAGCTCATGGGATGTTAAAATCTCACCCGATAGATACAGCTCCGGTTATTGCGTGGACAAACAACGAATTTATGTTCGATGGAGATGATATCGAAAGTGTTATGCGTAAGGTGGCACGCTGGTATAATGTAGAGGTTATCTATCAGGGTAAAAAAACGACCGAGAAATTTGGGGGCGGAATATCGCGTTTTGATGATGTTCAAAAAGTTTTAAGGCTGCTCGAAAAAACGGGTGCCGTTCATTTCAGAATAGACGGAAAAAAAATACATGTACTTCCGTAGTAACCTACTAAATAATTAATGACACAATAACCTAAATAAACGAACCGATGAATAAAAAACGACAAAACGAATAGCCACGAAGGTGGGGTATAAAAAAGCAACCAAGATCCTGAAGGGGCTCGGTTGCCGTTTGGGACAATTAAATTTTAACTATCCAATCTGCAGTATGTTTCTGTTTTGGACGACTCGAATACACTGCAAATAAACCTTACAAATGTATCAAAATTATATCAGAAAAAAGGAGATAGCGTATCTGCTATTCCGTAAACTATGGCTTATTATGCGATTGACTACCATAATTATCTTGGTTACTTTTATGCAGGTTAGCGCTACCACCTTTGCACAAAAGGTAACATTAGAATACTCCAACATGAGCCTTAAAAAAATATTTAGGGAACTCAAATCCCAGACGGGATACAATTTTCTGTACACGGAACGGCAGATGGTAAACGCGAAGCCTATTGACATAAAAGTTAGGGACCGTCAATTATCGGATGTATTGGACCAGATCTTTAAAGATCAGCCCTTGTCTTACCAGTTGGATAATAAGACAGTGGTCATTTATGATAAGCCAAAAGCTTCCATAAAGTTCGCACCGATGGAGTTTACGATGATCCCAAATCAAGTCCCTGTAAAGGGACGTGTGACCAATGAGCGGGGCGAACCTCTTGCAAATGTCTCTGTGCGGGTCAAAGGAAATGAATCTATAGGTACTACCACCAATGGTGATGGTCTATTTACGCTCACAAACCTTTCGCCCAAAGCAACCCTGATATTCTCCTCTGTTGGTTATGATGCTTTGAGCGGGGAGCTATCTTCCCTGCAGACCGATGGATCGGGGCAGCTCAATGTGATTATGAAAAATAGCAACAGTCAGCTCGAAGAAGTTATCGTAATCGGCTATGGTACCACTACACGTCAGCGTGTTGTTGGGGCTGTTGATCAGATCAGTGCGAAAACTTTCGAAAACCGACCTGTAGGCAATGTAACACAAGCCCTTCAGGGAGCCTCGCCCAGCTTGACCATCCAACAGAAAAGCATGGACCCCAATGATAATTCGATGAATATCAATATTCGTGGGATATCTACCATAAACAGTAACGCGCCGCTGGTAGTGATCGATGGAATTATTACAGAAGGCGGTACGCTCAATAAGATCAATCCGGATGACATCGAAACAGTGTCGGTATTGAAAGACGCAGGCTCTACGGCTATATACGGTTCGAGGTCAGCCAATGGCGTTATTTTGGTAACCACCAAAAGAGGACGCCAAAATCAGCGCCCCACAGTAAATATCGGCACACAATGGGGAGTGCAAGAACCTAAAATTTTGTTTTCTCCAGTTGAAGGGTACCAAAATGCAACCCTACGTAATCTAGCGCTAACCAATTCAGGAATGGATCCGCAATTTTCACCGGCTGCTATCGCTGACTTATATGCCCATCGGGATATTGAGCGGTGGAACTTGCCTGAAATTATGAAGAACTCTTTCCAGCAAAAATATAATATCAGTGTGGCCGGCGGCGGAGAGAAAAGTTCGTACTTGTTTTCCGGAGGCTTTTACAATCAACCCAGTAATTTTGTTGGGCAAAACTTTGGCATTAAGCGGTACAATTTGCGGAGCAACCTCAGTACAGAGATCGGACGTTTTAAATTGACTTCTATTTTAGCCTATACCCGCAATAACAACATGAGCAACACGGCCGGAAGTGCCATTATCAATGCTTCCAGACTTCCTTCCTATTACTACTACCGCATGCAGGCAGATAATGGAAAATATCTTGTCAACAATGCACTGACAGACCAAAATCCATTGGCTGAGCTAAATGAAGGGGGATATATCAAAAATGATAACGATTATTTCAATATCAACCTGAATCTTGAAGCTAAACTTTTTGAAGGTTTAAAACTACGCGGTATCTTCGGAGCGGACATCTATGCAGACCACCGCTCTATTCGAAGAATCCAAGTTCCTTTGTATTCAAATCCAGATGCCACGCAACCGCAGGTTTATGTCAATTCAGATCGTAATACGGAAGATTTTAATGAAAAAGCTTCGCTATTAAATTTCCAGTTGCTCTTAGATTACGATCGGACTTTTGGAACTCATCATGTATCAGGGCTTTTTGGAGCATCCAACGAATCCTATACACGTCGACAAAACGAATTGAAGATGAAATTTACAGATCCTATCCTCGGTACACCTACTACAGGAACGGTCATTGATCCCGTAAGCGCCCGTGTCACACCAAATGGTACACTGCAAAATAGTATCAATTCGATCTTCGGTCGTGTCGGATATGACTTTGCAAGTAAGTATTTTGCCGAATTTAGCTTTCGCTACGATGGATCTTCTAAGTTCTCGAAGGCTAATCGCTGGGGGTTCTTTCCTTCGGGATCTCTCGGATGGCGAGCATCCGACGAAGTATTTATGAATTGGTATAAACAACATGTCGGTAGCCTAAAAATCAGATCTACGTATGGTGTCCTGGGCAATCAGGCCGTAGATGACTACGCCTATTATTTTACCTATGAATCTTATCAGAACAGTTATGGATTTAACAACAAACCTGTTTCTGCTGCGGGATTTAATTATGCCAGCCTTGATCTACGCTGGGAGAAAACCTATAATTTCAATGTTGGGTTGGACGCCACCTTCTTTCAGGATAAATTAACGGCCAGCTTCGACTATTTTAAAAAGCGAACAGTAGATATCTTGATGGCGCCACAGATACCTTCCACATTCGGAACTTCCTTAAAGAATCAGAACTTAGGTGAAATGAACAATGAAGGCTGGGAAATCAACCTCAATTACCGCGTTACAACAGGGAATTTCCAGCATGTGATCAATGCCAACATGGGTGATAGTCATAATAAGATTATTGCAATGCCGGGCGATGACCGTATTTCGACAGTTGACAACATTACTAAACTGACCCGTGTTGGGCTACCCTATAATTCCTATTATGGGTATAAGATGGAAGGATTCTTTCAAAATATAAGGGATATTGAAACTTCGGCGCTGCCGAGTGGTATTACGGCGGCAGATCTACGACCCGGTGATGTAAAGTATGTCGATCGGAATAACGATGGACTTATCGACGCACGGGACCGCTTTGTGTTGGGCAATGGTTTCCCTCGGTTTACATTTGGTCTTACCTATAATTTGAATTACAAAGATTTTGATTTTAGTATGTTTTGGCAAGGGGTGGGCAAGCGTGATATGATGATTCGCGGAGAATTGATCGAGCCCTTTCATCAAAACTATTCGTATTCCATTTACCAGCATCAACTCGATTACTGGACACCCACAAATATCGACGGGCATTGGCCGCGATTGACGGCAAATGGATCAACAGCGTCCACCAACAATTTTGGAAAAGATTCTGACCTCTATCTTTTCAACGGGAAATACGCCCGCCTGAAAAATATACAGATTGGCTATTCATTGCCAAAGGGAGTGATTGGAAAATGGGGATTGCAGCGTGTTCGCTTTTTTATTAATGCCCAAAACCTGCTGACGTTGAGTAAAAACTCCTGGATAGATCCCGAATCCTCCGAATTTGATTCTAACATGGGTGGTTCGGCCAATAGTGCCCGCAATTATCCGACGTTGAAATACTATGGCGGTGGATTAAATATTCAATTCTAACCTTTTATATAATGAAACTATATAAGATACTTGTAGGAGGCTTGAGTTTAATGGCAATTCTCCAATTAACATCCTGTAATAAGTTGGATACGCTACCAACTGATCGTTTTACTGATGAAAACTTTTGGGACTACGCAGATAATGCAGAAAAAATGGTCAACATGGCCTATAATCAGCTGTATTCAGCAGATCGTATGTGGAATGATGAAGCGCTGAGTGATAATATTTTTGAGGGGCGCTCAAACACAGACCAGCGTGCAATTCGTAATGGAACCGCCGATCCGACACTGGGCCGATTTGGTGCAGAGTGGTCCGATCTCTACGGCGGTATTAAGACCTGCCATGTCTATCTAGCGAATGTGGAACGTGTACCCGGAATGGACCCGGCACTCAAAAAACGTCGCATCGCCGAGGTGCGCTTTATCCGTGCATTTCTCTATTTTAGACTTGTTAATTTTTATGGCGCTGTGCCTTTTTTCACAAAAGATATCTCACTGGAAGAGTCCAAGACTCTACCTCGGACAGATAAAGCGACTATTATGGCCTTCATCCATCAAGAGTTGGATCAATGTATGGCCGATCTACCGAACAAAGATGCTTTATCCGCAGACGACCGCGGCCGGATTACAAAGGGTGCCGCTTCAGCCTTTCAAGCTCGGGCTTACCTTTATGAAAGTAATTGGAATAAAGTAATAGTGTACTGTGAAAATCTGATGAAAAATCAAACTGAATTTGGAACTTACGCATTATTCCGCAGTTATCCGGAATTGTTTACTGCAGCCAATGAATATAATTCAGAGGTTATTCTGGATTATGCCTATGTACCTCTTTTAAAAACCTGGAATAAGTTATATGATGCAGCACCAATCTCTGCACAGGCACGTTTAAACGGTTATGCACCATTACAAAGTCTGGCTGATAATTATTTGACACTGGGCGGAAATCCCATTGCTACGGATCCCCAATACAACGACAGTAATCCCTATGTCAATCGCGATCCACGTATGGCCGCAACCATCGTTTTTCATGGCGGACAATGGACTGATTTTGACGGTACAACACGCAAGATCTTTATCAAACCCGGCTCTGGTACAACAGATAAGGAACGGCTCGACGAATATCAGGGGGCGAGTGCCAACGCTTCCGCTACCGGTTATTACGTAAAGAAATACTACGATGTAACAGCAACGGTAAAATACGATGCCGGATTGAATATCATCATGTTCAGGTATGCCGATATCTTGTTGATGTATGCAGAAGCAAAAGAAGCACTGGGACAACTCGATGCAGCAGTATGGGATATGACGATCAGACCTATTCGTCTACGGGCTGGTTTTGAAGCCTCCAAAGCATTGGAATTCCCGACTGCCGGAGATCTGAAAACAATAGTCCGAAACGAGCGGAGAAGTGAACTCGCTCTTGAGGGATTGCGTTACTATGATATCATGCGCTGGAAAGCTGGTAAAACCTATTTGGAAGGCCAGGTATTGGGTGCTAAATATGGTGGTAACAATAGCAATATCAAATTGGATATCCGCCGATTTGATGAAAGTAGAGATTATCTCTGGTCGATACCACGGACCCAGATCGATCTAAATAAAAATTTATTGCCTAACAATCAGGGCTACTCAAACTAAATTTAATTAAAAAACTAGCGCAAACGGCGCATTAAAAAAATGTACGTTTCGAACCATAAATTAATGATATAGACATGAAATGGTATTTTAAAGTTATAGCAATGGTCGCATTGGCTGCGAGCATCGTTTCCTGTAAAAAAGACGATATGAAATACGCGGACGCCGAAGTGTCCGCGGTTGAGAACCTATATGCTCCTGCAGATGCAAAAGCGGTTAAATTATTAAGTTCAAGCTCCGCAGCGCTGTATTTTGAATGGCAGTCGGCTTTGGTGGCCGACGGTGGGGCAGCTCAATATGAAGTGGTCTTTGACAAGTCCGACGGCGATTTTAGCAAGCCTCTTTATACAGTCACATCGGATAATAATGGAAACTCCAACGGCGCTAATATCAGTCACAAAATATTGAATCAGATCGCCACGAAAGCGGGGGTCAACCCTGGTGAGAGTGGTGATGTAATCTGGTCAGTCTATGCTATCCGTGGAATGAAACGGGTGTTGAGCAAAGCTAAGAAGGTATTGAACATCAAAACACTGGAAGGCTTTGCAGAGATCCCCGATGAACTATTTATCGCTGGAGAGGCAACTGAGGGCGGGACGGATGTTGCCGCATCTTTACCTTTTAAATTGGTAGGTAATGGTGAATATGAGATCTTTACAAAACTGGAAGCCGGTAAGAAATATATTTTTACGGATCGTAAGTCCGCAGAAGGACGTGTTTTCTATTCGGAAGATCAAACTAAAATAAAAGAAGGTGAAACGGGAAGTAATAGCATTGCCAAGACAGCAGTATATCGTATTCGAATAGATTTTAATGTCGCAGCAGTTACTTACACCGAGATCAAAAACATGGGCGTTTATTTCTCGCCATCTGGAGCAGTGGTGTTGGATCTTCCTTATCAAGGTAAGGGAATTTGGTCTGCAACGGGCATTATCAATTTTAAACAGGAAAGTTGGGGCCGCGACCAACGCTATAAGTTCCAAATGGAAACCGTTAAGGCCGGAAAGGCTGAAACTTTACAGCTGGGAACTCAGAACGGGACGGACAGTCCTCCCAATAGTTCATCGGCTCCTTCTTATTATTTCGTTCGCATATTGCCCAATCTTTCGCAATGGGACGATAAATGGAAATTTGCGGATGCAGTAGACGGCCATCCAACAAAAATATCGATGATTTTGCAAGGCGACAAAGACTATACGCATACTGTAGTACCAAATTAAGGAGGAGACCCGATGAATAAAATGATTATACTGTCATCCATATTGTTTCTACTCTTTGGATGCACCAAAATTGAGGACAGCTACCCGTATGATGATTCCGTAGAGGAAAGCTGGACAGCTATTGCAACGCAGGTTTCCGATAAGATGATTGCCGGATTCTGGAATGAGTCCGGGTATTTTAACAATGCAATCAATCAATCCGATCTGGGATTTCAATATTGGCCCAATGCACATGCGATGGATGTTGTTATCGACGCTTATCTACGGACGAAAGATGCCAAGTATAGTGCCTATTTCAGCAAATGGTTTGAAGGTGTGAAGATCAAAAATGGCAATACCTATTACAACGTATTCTATGATGATATGGAATGGAATGCATTGACCATATTGCGCTTATATGAAATTACCAAGGAACAAAAATACCTCGACACCGTATTACTTTTATGGAAAGACATTACTGGTGCATGGGATGAGCAATACGCAGGCGGGGGATTGGCTTGGAAGAAAGATATGCGCTACAGCAAAAATGCTTGCTCGAATGGCCCAGCTAGTATTTTGGCCGCTAGATTATATCGTTTGACAAAAGATGAAAACTACTTGACCTGGGCTAAGAAGATCTACGAATGGCAAAAGGCAACCTTATACAATCCATCAACAGGCGCCGTTTATGATAACATTAATGGTCAGACAGGTAATGTGGATATGACGACGCTTACGTATAATCAGGGAACGTTTCTTGGTAGCGCGGTTGAGCTTTTTAAGATTACTAACGACCAGCCTTATCTGGTTGATGCGCAAAAAATTAGTTATTATACAATCACGCGTTGTATCGATGGCGGGAATAATATCTTGCGCGATGAGGGAAATGGCGACGGCGCATTGTTTAAGGGAATATTTATACGATATTTCGTAGACTATTTAAATCAGGAAGGAATTGATGCAGCCTACCGCAGTAAGTTTGATAAGTTTTTGGTCAACAATGGCAAAATTGCGTGGACCAAGGGAACAAGTCTACCGACGTTGTTTTTTGGTTCCTCCTGGGCGCAGCCACCCATAGGTAATAGTGAGCTTACAGCGTATGCAAGTGCAGCCATGCTCTTTGAAGGATTGGCAAGCTATCAAAATAAATTAAAATAATTGAACAAATGCAAAGAAGCCTTGCGTTTCCGTAAAGGTCGCAACGGCTTCTTTAAAGTAGAGATGCAGATGAAACAAATTACTAAAATAACGACCACTGTGTTACTGTCAGCCTTATGCTATCTCACCGGAAATGCACAGCGCAGCAAAGGACAGTCTGCCGAAAGAGCCCAAGAGACTCTAACTGTTATTTATGCTAAATATGGAAATTCGAACAACCAGCTGTTAACGGAGAAATTTCCTTATGATGAAAGCTTCAAAGCTGATTATCTTGACAATCCAGAGCAAGCTGCAGCGCAAAAGAAGTATGCCTACTTATGGCCATTCTCGGGAAGTTTTTCGGCAGTCAATAGCTTGATGGAACTGCCAAAGAACAGAGCGTTTTACCAAAAGATCCTAGACCAACGCGTGCTGCCAGGATTAATGGCATATAGGGATCATTCCAGGGAGCCCGTTGGTTATGCTTCCTACATCAATTCTGCTCCAGTGTCAGACCGATTTTATGATGACAACGTTTGGCTCGGAATCGATTTTACCGATAGCTATGTGCAGACAAAAAAGATTGATTACCTAAAGCATGCAAAAGAGATCTGGACTTTTGTAAAAAGTGGTGAAGATGAAAAGCTTGGCGGTGGAATCTATTGGTGCGAGCAGAAGAAAGAGTCTAAAAACACCTGCTCGAACGCTCCTGCAGCGGTATTTGCACTCAAGCTGTTTGAGGCAACGAAAGACAAAGAATATCTGAATGAGGGACGGCGTTTATATGAGTGGACAAAAGCAGGACTGCAAGATCCAACGGATAACCTGTATTGGGATAATATTCAGCTCAATGGAAATATAGGTAAAGCCAAATATTCCTATAATTCTGGACAAATGCTGCAAGCTGCGGCATTGCTATATAAGATAACTAAAGAAAAAAAGTATCTTCTTGATGCACAGGTTCTAGCAAAATCTTGTTTAAACTATTTTTTCCAAACTAAGGACGGGGATAATTTTCCAATATTGAGAAATAGTAACTTATGGTTCCATGCCGTAATGATGCGGGGATATGTCAGTTTATATGAACAGGATGGAAATAAAACCTATCTTGATATTTTTGCTAAAAACCTTGACAGGGCTTGGTACAAAATGAGGGATCAGTACGGACTGTTTGATGTTGATTGGACTTTAGAGAAAAAGCAAAAGTCGAAGTGGTTATTGGATCAATGTGCTTTTGTGGAGATGTATGGACGTTTGGCACAGCTAGGGTATTAGACAAGCTAAGTTTCATCTTTAAGCTGCATCGACGCCAACATTGACATATTTACCTCCTTTATATAGCTAGTGGCTAAGCGGCAATATTCTGTTTGGGTGCAGTACAGTTTGTCCGTTGTTAACTAAACGGACAAACTGAAAATATACGCTATACGAAAGTGTGCTTTTACTATTAAATAAGCGAGTGAACCAAATAGTATGGTAAGCCACGGCGTATACGCTACCCCTTTGTTAACAATAATCCATCCGCCGATAGTTGTTCCAATAGTTATACCTAACTTTAACCAATCATGTAATCGATGGTTAAACCCAATAGAAGTACCATTACTGAAAATGTGATTAATCCTAAAATATATGCAGCTAGTGCTTTAAAGTAATTTCCTAGCCTTTTAGCATCGAAGAATTGTCCTATTGCCCAAGAGCAATATACGATCCCGACGATGCCACCAACATTAGCTATACGCATATGCGTGACACCTTGCAAAACGGAAAACACGGCATAAATAAGCATGCCCATCCCCATGACGAAGCATAATAAGATTAATATTTCAAAGAAGTTGTACTTGTATTTTTTGAAAAATAGTTGAATCCACGACGCAATAAATACACCCATGATGAGGTTAGCATAACCATAATGTCCCTGCACCCATTGAAATAGCACTCCTATAGTGGACGGTTTAGCTTCGTTGTAATGGACATATTTGTCTTCGACATGAAAAAAATGGGTAATAATAGAATATATTAGCGAAGTCACAATGATGAAAATAATCGGTTTGACAAGCCGACTTCGATTTTCCGAAATGTATTTTTTTACATTTTGGCCGGGAGTGACCATGAGTTCTTTAATGGTATATAATATACCTCGTTCAAAATGCAGGACATGCTCAATTTCATGAGTAATGTAATGTGCGTCTATTCTTTTCAGAACCGCTGGTTGTCCGCAATCTGGGCAAAATTTTGAAGCAATGGTAGTTCCGCAGTTTTTACAGTTCATATATCAGTGATTTTAGATGAATATAGTTGATTAGTGTTCAGCAGCTCAGGACTGAAAATCCGCAATGACATTATTGTATAATGGCGTGCAGACTGATATAGCGGTTATAATACAATGGATCTTGGTAAATATTTATGTTTTTTTGCATCTTAAACGATATCGATACTATTTCGTTCAAAAATATCGCAGTTTACACGAAGATTAGCTACACTTGAGTGTAGTCTGCTAAAAAGAATTTTTATTATACGCTATTGTATAATCCAACAAGCTTATAGTTAAGATGATATGTAGTGCTTATCCATTGGTAGCTCGATACTGAATTGTTAGTTGATAGGCAAATGCTAGGGTAGCACCAAGCAGTATTCCGCCCAATATATCGGTAAACCAATGGACACCTGATAGGAGCCTTGCAGCGATAGTGATAATCGTAATTAATGCGGAAATTAATACGACAATATTTTTTAAAAGTGCGTTTTTAATTCTGATCCTAAACTGTGTGATCGAAGTTGCCATGATAAAAAGGACGACCATCGAATGCGACGACGGAAATGATGCTTCCAAAGATTCCTTAAGGATTACCGGCCTATAATTTATTATGCACATCTCAAAAAATGCATAAATGAGAGCTAAAAGAATATAAAAAAATCCCAAAATAAGGATGTTATCATCGACTCGTTTCAAACTACCCCGTTTTATCAGCTGGATTAGTCCAAACACCGAAAATCCTGGCACAAGTGCCAGCGCAATCCAACCGAGCCATTCGCTTACGATAAACCATTTCATATTTAGTCCTACAGTTTCATGGACATAGCCATTGATTTTGCCCAGGCCAACTACAGAATCTTGTGGTCCAATTGCTTCTTTATCCATGTATATTACAGCTGTAGTAAGTAAAAGGAAGCTTAAAAATAATATAACTATAGTCAGAAAATTGCGATAGATGCCGTTATTAAATGTGTAATTCATTTAGTATATGCTGATGATATTTTAAATAATGGAAAAGAGGCAATCTCTTGAGGGTGTGCTCTACATTTCTAACAATCTAAAGAATATTTTTGTTTAAGCCAAATCGATATGATGATCGCAACCTGATACGAAGTAGCTAAGCGATATATGTAGCATCCTTCTAGTCACTTGAGGTTCATTGCTTAAGAATGGTTACATTCAAATTTTTACAATTATATCTTAAGCCGTGATTTTTAAACAAAAAAAATGAATGGAAATGGGGTTAATCGAAGTTTTTTTCGAATTTATTCTTGTTTTTTTTAATTTTTCAACACTTTTTCTTGATTTATTGACTCACTATTGTGTTTAACCATGTTAATTTCGATTATTGCTGTAAATAATCTTGTATAGATAGTAGCCTTAAGTTGTCAATTAAAAAATCACTTCCAGTTATGAATCGAAAATTTAAAACGATAGCCTTCATTTCGCTATTGTTCATCACTACCGGCATCCAGGCCCAGGTAGGCAAATATGTATGGAAAGATGCCACAGAGGGTGGATATACTTATAAGTATGTGACTAACGACCCTATTCGCACCCGTTTTTACACATTAAAAAATGGTCTCACTGTTATCCTCAGCGTCAATAACAAACAGCCCCGTATTCAGGCATACATTGCTACCAAGGCTGGAAGTAAAACAGATCCTAAAGATCATACCGGATTGGCGCATTATCTCGAGCATATGCTATTTAAAGGTACCGACAAGTTTGGTAGTCTCGATTGGTCGAAAGAAAAACCATTGTTGGATCAGGTTGACAATCTGTATGAAAAATATAATCATACAACAGATGCTAATGAACGGGCGGCGATCTATAAAGAAATTGACCGCGTATCCGGCGAGGCATCCAAGTATGCTATTCCTAATGAGTACGACAAGCTGATGAGTAGTATGGGCTCCAAAGGCACCAATGCGTTTACATCTTTTGAACAGACAGTCTACGTGGAAGACATTCCTAATAATGTACTTGATAAATATTTGACGGTTCAGGCCGAACGCTTCAGGAACCCCATACTCCGTTTATTCCATACTGAACTGGAATCCGTTTACGAAGAGAAAAATATCAGTTTGGATAACGACAATAGAAAATCTATTGAAACTATATTTGCAGCCATGTTTCCAAAAAATAATTATGGTAAGCAAACTGTGCTCGGTTCTGTAGAACATCTTAAAAACCCTTCACTAAAGGCAATACGCGAATACTACAATACGTATTACGTGCCAAATAACATGGGGGTGATTATGTCCGGCGATTTTAATCCTACCGATGTTGTTCAACGTATTGACAAGGCATTTTCCTCCATGAAGCCCAAAGCTGTTCCGGCCTACACTTTTGAAAAGGAGCAAGCTATTACAAGTCCCATCACTAGAACTGTCATGGGGCCCACAGCAGAATATCTGCTTCTGGGGTTCCGTTTTCCAGGGGCTGCCGATCCTGACGCACAAATTCTGAATCTTATGGCCAACGTGCTGACCAATGGTTCCGCAGGATTGATTGATCTAAATCTGGTTAAATCACAGAAATTATTGGGTGCAGGTGCATTTCCCTATGTGTTGAAAGATTATTCCATGTTGATTCTTCAGGGGAATCCAAGTTCGGGTCAGAGCCTTGATGATGTGAAGAGCCTATTGTTAAACGAACTCGACAAATTACGAAAAGGTCAATTTTCAGATGATCTGCTGACCTCAATCGTGAATAATGAAAAGAAAGCGCAGATCAAGTTATTTGATAATTATACCAGTACCGCTGAGCAACTCATGTCAGGCTTCACATCGGAGGTTGATTGGTCAAAAGAATTGGGATATACCGATCGTTTGTCAAAAATTACAAAAGAAGATATCGTACGTTTCGCCAATAAGTATTTGTCTGATGTCAACTATGTTGCTGTCTATAAACAAAAAGGGCAGGATGACAAAGTGGATAAAGTAGTCAAACCGGCCATTACACCGATTACTGTTAACCGAAATGTTGAATCTGCCTTTCTGAAGCAGATCAACGCGATGCCTGAGCAGGATATCAAACCTAAATGGATTGATTTCTCAAAAGATATGTCAACAGCTAAATTGAAAGATCTAGATGTGTTGGCCGTTCAAAATAAAAATAATGAGTTGTTTAGCCTTACCTATCACTTTGATTTTGGAAGCTGGGACAATAAATTATTAGGCCTTGCAGTGGGATATTTGGAGTTTTTGGGCACCAAAGATAAGACCAGCGAAGACTTTAGCAAGGCATTTTACAAATTGGCATCAGACTTTTCGGTCTCTTCGGGAAATGAAGAAAGTAGTGTTTCTGTTTCCGGGCTGAATAGTAATTTCGTAGCAACCGTCGACTTGTTGCAAGACCTTATGCACAATTGTGTCGTCGATGAGCAAGCGTTCAAATCTTATATTGAACGCGTCAAAAAGTCGCGGGCTAATGCCAAGGAGAATAAGGCGGCCATCATGGAAGGATTAAAAGCTTATGCACGTTATGGCGCCAAAAACCCATTTAATTATACCTACACCGACAAGGAACTTGATGAGCTGAAGGCATCTGACCTCGTAGCTGTCTTACATAATCTGGCGAACGCTAAACATCGCATATTATACTATGGTCCGCACAAGGTGACTGATCTGGTAAAAAACCTGAAGCCTTTAAAACATCATGATTTGCCTTACTATGCGATTGAGAAAGGGATGAAATTTGAGGAAAAGCCAACAAGCGATAATAAAGTTTTGTTTGCGCAGTATGCGATGAAGCAGGCAGAAGTTTTTTGGATCCGTAATTCAGGATTATTTAATAAAAACCAAATACCCACAGTGACTTTCTTCAACGGTTATTTTGGAGGCGGTATGGGAAGTATTGTTTTTCAGACGCTACGTGAATCCAAAGCTTTGGCCTATACCACTTATGCTTACTATGGACAGCCTCAGAAAAAGGAAAATCATGGTATGGTGGGAGCGTACATAGGAACGCAATCCGATAAGTTTAAAGATGCAGTTGGTGGTATGAATGAACTTTTAAATGAGCTGCCGGAGTCGAAAGTTGGCGTAGAATCAATTCGTACCAATTTGCTGAAATCATTGGCAAGTGAACGAATTAGTGGGGCAGGCATTCTTTCAAGCTATTTAGCCGCACAGAGACGTGGACTTACAGAAGATTCTCGAAAAATAATTTTTGAGAAGCTTCCTCAGCTGACATTTTCAGATCTCAAATCATTTCATGCCGAGAATATCAGTCGTAAACCTTATGTCTACTGTATTGTAGGGGATGAAAAGGACTTAAATGAAGACATGATGTCTGGATTGGGAAATGTTAAAAAGTTAACTCTTGATGAAATATTTGGATATTAATCCAGATTAAAAAAATGTTTAATGTTTAATGTTTAATGTTTATTGGGGCACATTCTTTGCAATGGCCCCTTTATTTTTCTTCATGAGCATGTGTTACGACCAGCTAAAACATACACGTTGCCCAACTCAAAGCCTAAGATTGAAACGATTAGATCCCGCAGTTCCTTATAACTAGTGCAACAAAGTTATATATGATTTAAAACAAAATCATACCTGCTCTCAACAGAACCGATTGGAACAGTGATTACATCATATCCCAGATTTATATACGTATCTTTCATATTGCGATAGGTATTAACGGCTTCTTCCCAGCTTTGCTTTCGCTCCATATCGGTTTCATAAATTTCAGCCCATGGTGGTAATATGAAAACCTTACTATTATAAATTGTATCCTTTACAGTTTTAATTTGTTCATCAGTTATAGGTATATTTTCCATTTTCATGTAGCACAACGTATCCGCCAATCCACGATCAAAAAAGACGGTTTTATCGCAAGTAACATTAAAAATTTGATTATAAGCTTGTAGTGATTCCTTAAACATCAGTTGTGCATAGATATATTTGTTTTTCCAGGGGACACCATCGCCATTTTTACCCACTTGATCTCTAATGATGGCTCGAGCAGATTCAGAAACAATTAAAAAGCCCTTTCTATGAAGATAGTCAACTAATGTTGTTTTGCCAACACCAGGGCCACCTGTGATAATATATAGATTCATTGTGTCGATTCGAGTTTTATTTCATATTATACGCTGTCGGAGGACATTGCGGCATTATTCAAGTATTTTGCCATCAATCTAATGATTTTATTGCTTAAATTAGACCTATGAATACTAATTTAATAACCGTTTTAGCTCTTTTAACCATCATTTTATCATCATGTTCTGGTACCCGAATTGCCACGATGAGAAAATCGAAGATGGAGCAGCTTGAACTTGGAATGTCTAAAGTACAAGTTGTTACTATTCTTGGGCCATCCTATTCAATCTCTCAAAAGGAGGCAAATGACAAAGATACCATAGAAGTAATTTCTTACAGAAATGTTCCTTTTGATGATGAATTCTATTTATTTCGGTTTAAGAATAATAAATTGGAGAAATGGCATCGAGAATTTCAACCGATATACAAAGAAGTAAAGCCCTAGATTTTTACTATAAAAGTTATTCATGATTTTAATCTCGCGATAAGCCCATATTGCCTAAGCTAGAGGTGCAAAAGTTTAAAAGGTTTTATAGCTTTCTTTTCCTTAGCTTTGTCGTTTACCAAGAATTGAAAATAGCCTTCCATGGATAATATCATTGCATCTATACGTAAGCATTTTGATGTAAGAGGTGAGTCTTTAGCGCTACTGATCAGCGGTTTAAAGAATTGAATGTACCCAAAAAGACCATACTGATACAGCCAGACAGAAGTGATAAAAATATTTATTTTGTAGAGAACGGAATCGCCAGGGCCTATACGATACGCGATGGAAAAGAAGTTATTTCTTGTTTTGGCAAACAAGGGGTTTTAACTTAAATTGTACACATCGAATTTACCCTACACTTCTATGATAAAAAAAATCATAGCATTTTCCTAACAAAAATTGATTCTGTGCGCACGATATCTAAGGCATCAATACAGCATCTATCACATGGATTACCCCATTCGATTGATTGACGTCAGCAACCGTTACTTTTGCGCTATTACCTTTCGCGTCTTTTACATATACGTCTTTCCCTTTCATCCAAAAAGTAAGGTTGCCACCTTGCACTGATTTGGTTACATAAGTTCCTTTGCCATCCTTAATTGCTTGAACGATCTGTGGCGCGCTCCATTTCCCAGGAATCACGTGATAGGTCAATATTGAAGTTAATTGAGCCTTGTTTTCTGGCAGCATTAAATTATTTAGAGCCTCTTTGGGTACTTTAGCAAAAGCATCATTCGTAGGAGCCAAAACTGTAAAAGGACCCGGTCCCTGTAAGGTTTCCACAAGGCCTGCAGCCTTTACTGCAGCAACCATCGTTGTGTGATCTTTAGAGTTGACTGCATTCTCAATAATGTTTTTGGAAGGATACATCGGTGCACCACCTACCATAACAGTTTTTTCCTTTGTTTGAGCGTGGCTCATATAAGTGCTTCCCAATAATGTTGCTGCTGTGGCAGCCGCCCATAAGATCGATTTCATTTTCATGATCTTTATTTTTTATATGTGATTTAAAACTTTTATACGATCATTTACGATAAAACGGAAAGTTTGGATTTTGGTGATATATAAAAATTATTAATTCTTCATTTTTCCCCATCTTTTACGAGATAGTATAATCGCGTAGTCTCGAATATTGCCCTTTTTGTCGGGATTAGTAACTCTCCAGTGTTTGGCTGTCATTCCAAATAGTGCGACATTCAGTATGTCAGCTTCGCTGGCATAAACGGAATTCGCTTGCTGCTGGGTAATTTCTGCTGGAATGAGGTTTTCCTTTATTGCATCAGTGTGAATGTGATAATTTACTTTGGCTAGTGTCCTTTGTAAATCCCAGTTCAATTTCAAACGATCATTTTCTTCATCTTTTAGACGCTGAAATTCTTTGATTAAGTAAATTTTAAAATGTGGGCTAATCCACATGCCGAATTCAAAAGCTATATCAGGATGCGCATATGTCCCCCCCATATCTTCCTGCGGTCGCTTTTAAGCCGATAGCATTTGTCTTCTCAACCCAATCTTTAACACTGATTTTATAACTGTTAAGTCCGGCCTGACTTTTAATTATGGCGAATTCGCCATAATTAAAAATAGGGTTATAAATGCTTTACCAAATACCCAGATATTCAACTCTGTTTCTGTTTCGAAGCCAATCAGAAATGAAAAAGTCCCCATCTTTAGCTTTTAGCATATCAGTAAGTGAAATAAACTCTTTGCCATTGTCGAGGATGATTGTTATTTCTTTTCCCTGTACATTAATCTTTTTATTCTTTGCCATACATTTAGATTTGATATTTATTCTTCGTCAGTTTGAAAAAACAAAACGGAATAATTGGCTATTACAGATTTTATTTTAAGTGAGTAAATATACTAAGAAAAGTAGTAATTTATGGACCGATGTCCACAAATACCTAGATCTATACGTAGTTTTTTAAGCAATGAAACCACAGCTTCAGTTTTTAAAACTAGTTTTTTCCAGCTTAATCGGATGGACAGCCAATGGATGAAATTTGGTTCTGATCATAAGCCCTACCGAATTCTAGATACGAGTATCCGTTGCTGAATATCGAAATGACAAAAATGGACAAATAAAAAATGTGAAGTCCTTTCGAACTCCACATTTCTATAATTAATACACTTTGTGGTACGATGCTGTTACCTCTTTTGTTTTTTCATTTCTTCTATCTCTCGCTTTAGCTGGTCTTGATCTGCTTTCTTGTAAAATTCTTGCTCCGTTACAGAATAATCGTACTTGAATAATCTCGCCTTTATTCTGGTATTATTGACAAAAATACCAAAGTCTATGTTTGCTATCGTAAGAAAACCAGCACTATTTCCATCAATTTCCATACTTCCAAATTTTGTTAGTTTTGCTATTTTTGTACTGAATGATCCATCTGCGTCTGAAGATACTTTTTTGATCGTATTTCCTTCAGAGTCTAAAAATCGTATCTCGGCATTCGGTACCTTTCTTTTTGTCTTAGCTTCAGTTACAATGCCTGAAATCGTTACCGAGTCTTGCGAATCGTTCTCGTCTAAATAGCATGAAGCCTCGTACCCGCCCAATACTTTATTGTCTTCTGTTTTGGGTTTGATGACGGAACAGGATGAGAAAAAAATCACAATTAAAAAAACTGAGCTTTTATGTCCCAGATCAAACTATAACACCTATTTATGTTTTCTATTTGCTTTTTCAACTTCTTTCCTCAACTTTTTCTGATCCTTTTTTGAACCTATTTCATTAATATACATGGGCTGCCTTGGTAATTTTATGTCTAAGGCGTAGGTTTTAAAATTTGGAGCAATGTAAACATGTTCGATAGTCATCCCCGTTCCAAATGTATCTACAATAATTTTTCCATGGAGCAATCCCTCGGATGGGATCGTTAGCGAAAATTCTCCATTTTTATCTGTGATGGCTGTACCAATAGTATCACTCTCTGAACTAAGAAAGAAAACTCTAGCAAAAGGAACATTTTCATTATTATGGCTCATGCTCACTTTGCCTTTTATTAAAGGCGATATCTCATCATCTGTATAACCTTTACCTCGTTGGCTATAGCTGCTGCAGTTGTTTTGGTCTATATCAACCCAGCCGTTATAATTTTTCTTTGTAGAACAGCTAAAGACTGTAAGCAAAAGAAGAAGTTTAAAACCGCAAAGGTTTAAATTTATGCGTAATGCCATTATAAATTTGGTCCTTTTTTTATTTCAAATAATAAACAAAAATTCTTTATATGAATAGGTTCCGTTGTAAACAAGACGAAATTTTTAGCATCACCAAAAGCTGTTTTTTTAGAGGGTGTAAACTGAACTG
>DLST01000005.1 GCA_002500745.1 Sphingobacterium sp. UBA7855
ACAGTTTAATTTACACTCCCTGTAGACCTGGATTTCTATTATTCCTTAATCCTTTGTGAAGAATTATCCGCTTGCTTTTCTGGAGGATTTACCATTTCTGCACTTGTTATTCAGTTTATGTCCGCTCCATATTTACTCAAATATAGTTCAGAAGATCTAAAAGCACGTTATCTTCAGCCCGTTATTGCAGGTGATATGGTAAGTGCTATCGCTATAACGGAACCCGGAGCCGGTTCTGATGTAAAGCAAATCAAGACAACAGCCGTACGCGATGGAGATTTTTACATTGTCAACGGGTCTAAAACTTTTATCACGAATGGGTATTGTGGTGATTTCTTTATTACGGCTGTCAAGACATCTCCTAAACAGGGTACAAAAGGTATCAGCTTGCTGCTTATCGACCGAAATGCAACTGGCGTTTCGTCAAGCAAAATCAAAAAACTTGGCTGGCATGCCTCTGATACAGCTGAATTAGCATTTAACAACGTTCGTGTCCCTATTTCGCACCTCATTGGTAAAGAAGGAGAAGGATTCCGCTACTTAATGGATGGACTCCAATTGGAACGACTAACTGCAGCTATCCATAGTCTTGCTACCGCAGAGTCTGCATTTCAGTATACACTTGACTATGTTGCACAACGTGAAGCCTTTGGCAAGAAAATTCAGGAATTTCAAACCATCCGGCATCGTCTAGCGCAAATGAAAGCGAATATAGCTACAACGAAAGCTTTTATTTACCATTGTTGTGACCTGCAAAATCAGCAGGAATATGCCGTCCAGGAATGCTCCATAGCTAAACTACAAGCGAGTGAGCTTGCGCTGAGTGTTGTAAATCAATGTCTTCAATTATTTGGTGGCTATGGATTTACAGAAGATTATAAAATCGCCCGGTTATATCGCGATGTGCGTGTCGGAACTATTATTGGCGGCACATCAGAAATCATGCTCGAAATCATCGCCAAAATGACGATAGATCATGTAACCTATCCATCCAAAAGTTCGAATCAATCGTCGAAGTAACGCAACACCTATTGTCACGTATTATGCAAGAGAAAAAATCTTATCTTACACATCCCCTCTTTTGGGTAGAACAGGATGATCATCATATCATTACAATAACCCCTATCTCAACGACGATAGCCGAGCAGCTGGACATTGTAGGCTATCTCACGCAATTTGTTGATCTGGTCACGCTTGTTCTCGAAACCAAAGAAATCAAAGGGGTGGTGTATACTTGTCCTATTCCAGATGAAAAAATTGACTATATTCAGTTATTTGAGCAATTTTCAATGAACCGTGCAACTTCATCGGACTTATTCAAGCTTCTTTCAAAGGTATTGCGCTGGAAGACGTTTCATATACCGATTGTTTCCATCTTTACCGGTAATTGTTCAGCTATAGCATTAGCAACTATGCTATGGTCTAGCTATCGAATCGCACCAAGAAAAATAGCATTAGGTTTCCCGGAAGCTAAATACGGGCTATTTACAGCTTTTGGTACAACCGTCTATTTACCACCATTGATTGGCGCCGACGATGCACTCCGCTTGCTGACCCAAAACAAACTCTTAAGTAGTGATGAAGCTCATCAAATGGGATTGGTGGACGAATTAACATATCACTCGGATGACTGCTTGTCATTAGCCAAAACCTCAATCCGCCATAGACCTGAGTGTTTGGATAAGCAAGGGAGTCGGCATACCGACGAAATAACAGCCGATGCAGTTTTCAATATTCAAAAAAAGGCACATGGCTTATATCCCGGCATAAATGCTGTCATTGAGTTATTAACAGCAAACTCTTCATCCAGCCCTCTTGAAATCGCCGTGAAGGAAGCAACGCTGTACGTGGAAGTCTTCAATCTTCCCGAGACACTAAGTATGGTCCGCACACTCCATTATGGCGTAAAATCAGCCAAATCATCCACGAAGATCACACATATTAACGACTACGACCTAAAAAAGATTGGCATATTGGGTGCCGGTATGATGGGATCTGGTATAGCTTTTGAAGCTGCACGAGCGGGAATTGAGGTGATTTTAAAAGATGTTACACTCGACCATGCTGAACGGGGCAAAGGCTATTCCAATCGGATTTGCGAAAAACTATTCGCTTTCGGTGGCATCACGTCCTCACAACAACAACAATTACTTGCTCGTATCAAACCTACCGATCAAGTGGCAGATCTTGATGGATCTGATTGTGTTATCGAAGCGGTATTTGAAGATTTCCATCTTAAAGCACAAGTAACACAAGAAAGCTTACCCTATTTGCACCAAGATGGTTTCTTCGCCACAAATACCACATCATTGCCCATTACGGAGCTTGCAAAAGCATCCAACAATCCTGAGAATTTTATAGGTATGCATTTCTTCTCTCCGGTAGATCGCATGCCCCTTGTCGAAATCATCTGCGGTAAGCAAACGGCGCAAAAAACGTTGGAAAAAGCACTTACTACAGCTTTGTGCCTCAATAAAGTGCCAATAGTCGTACATGATGGCCCTGGCTTCTTCACCTCACGCGTTTTCTTCAACTATTTACTCGAAGGGATTACCATGGTTCTAGAGGGTATCTCACCGGAGTTGATTGAAAAAGAAGCGGCGGCAGCAGGATTTGCAGTGGGGCCCTTGGCAGTATTGGATGAAATTTCCCTGGAACTGATGTTACATGTTTATGATCAATTACCGCGGCTGCACGCCAGCCAAAAGCGTGCATATAACTACCTGCGAATGCTAGTCGACCAGGGAAGAAAAGGAAAAAAATGGGGAGCAGGATTCTACGATTACCCGGGTGAAAACAAAAACAAAACGATTTGGAATAATCCCAAAATTTCATCTCTAAAGGAAAATATAAAGCCTGCAACGATCCATAAGCGTTTGTTGCATGTTATGGCATTAGATAGTTATCGATGCCTCGAGGAAGGCATACTCGATCAACCCATCGACGGTGACATCGGCGCTATTTTAGGCGTAGGTTATGCCTCTTATACAGGCGGGGTATTTAGCCACATCGACCGCACAACGCTTCCGCTTTTCGTGGCCGAATGTCAGGTATTTCAGCCCCTTGGCGATCAATGGGACATCCCCGAATCTTTAAAAAAGCTGGCGGATAAGAATTTTAGATTTTATCATGGTTTCGAGTCAAACTGGCCCTGATATAAAAACACCCAGGGGTACAGCATACCGATTACGATCTTAAAATAGCATATTCGATTTAGTGATGTAGCGCGGTGATAAAAAATAAAAGTAGGGTAACATTTAACGCCACCCTACTTCACTAGCATTGGCGGACGAACAAATCCATGAGATGCGAAACATCCTGCTCAAGGAAAGTATCGTAGTCCAAAGTTGCAGCAAGAATGGTATGCTGTTGCTTTTCCGAAAATATACGAGCAAGATTTGTTTTGTATTTTTCAATTAACTTAGGAATACCTTCTGCCCTACGCCTGGGATGACCTATCGGATATTCAACCACTAATTCAGGCAATATTGTACCGTCCATCAATTCAATTGTCAAACCGTTTGATATTGCACGTTTATGAGGATCGTGATAGTCAGCAGTGAACTGCACATCTTCAACGCAGGAAATTTTATCGCGTAGTGTATCGACTCTTGGATCAGAAGCGATATGATTTTCATAGTCGTCAGCTGTCAACCGCCCAAAAATTAACGGAATTGCCACCATGTATTGAATACAATGATCCCGATCTGCTGGATTGTGCAAAGGCCCCTTTTTATCAATGATACGAATAGCGGCTTCATGTGTTCGGATGGTTACACGAGCAATATCCGCACTGCTCTTTCCAAATTCCTTCAGTTGCTGATAAAGTTGCATAGCAGCTTCAGCTGCAGTCTGCGCATGAAATTCGGCCGGAAATGAGATTTTAAAAAGAATATTCTCCATTACATAAGATCCATATTCTCGTTGAAATTTAAATGGATTCCCTCGAAACGATACTTCATAAAATCCCCACGTTGGCGCAGTCAAAACAGAGGGGTAGCCCATTTCTCCAGTTTTTGCGATCAATGCGAGCCGGACAGCACGCGAAGTAGCATCTCCCGCAGCCCAGGATTTTCGGCTACCTGTATTTGGTGCATGTCGATACGTGCGTAACGCTTGCCCGTCAACAAAAGCCAAAGAAACCGCATTGAGAAGCTCTTCTCTTGTTAGACCAAGAAGCTTACCTACAACAGCTGTTGAAGCCACCTTCACCAAAATAACATGGTCTATCCCCACCTTATTAAAAGAATTTTCAAGTGCTAAAACACCTTGTATCTCGTGGGCCATAATCATTGCTTCCAGCACGGTTTTAGTCTTCAACGGCTTTTGACCGTTAGCTATATTGCTTCGACTCAACCAATCTGCTACTGCTAAAATACCACCCAGATTATCTGATGGATGTCCCCACTCTGCAGCGAGCCAGGTATCATTAAAATCTAGCCATCGAATAATCGTGCCGATATTGAATGCCGCCTGTATGGGATCTAACTGAAAATTTGTACCTGGCACCCGTGCGCCGTTCGGCACAATGGTACCGGCAACAACAGGCCCTAAGAGTTTGGTACAGGCGGGATATGTTAATGCTTCCAAGCCGCAACCGACTGTATCGAGAAAACAATAAAAAGCCGTATTCCAAGCGACTTCCCCCCCAATTTGATCGTTTAGGACATAGTCCACAATGTCCACTAAAACCTGATCTGGCTGTGGTCTTTCATTTGATATTGCTGAACCCATTCGTGTATGTTGTATAAGATTGTGGTTTTACTTGTTTATTAAAATCCGCTCTTGCGCCTACTTTTCCTAATAGCTAAATGCTAATAAGAGGATTGATCTTTAGTCCCCAACACGATTTACCGTTCAGAAATAGGCACAAAAGCTCTATTGTCAGGACCCGTGTAATGTGCACTTGGCCGGATAATTTTTCCATCTTGACGCTGTTCGAAAACATGCGCAGACCATCCGGTAATACGTGAGAGAACAAATAAAGGAGTAAACATCTCTGTCGGAATGCCCATGATATGATAGGACACTGCCGAGTACCAATCTAGATTCGGAAACATTTTCTTTTCTTCCCACATTACCTTTTCCAATCGCTCTGCGATCAGGTAGAGGGTCATATTTCCAGCTTCTTCCGACAGCTCCCTTGCCACTTGCTTTATCACTTCATTTCTTGGGTCCGAGATTGTATACACGGGATGACCAAACCCAATAATAACTTCCTTATTAGCCAATCGTCTCCGGATATCCACTTCCGCCTCATCAGCATTTGCATAACGGCTCTGTATTTCGAAAGCTACCTCATTGGCCCCGCCATGCTTAGGCCCGCGTAACGCACCGATCGCACCGGCTATACAGGAATACATATCAGACCCCGTCCCAGCAATGACGCGCGCTGTAAATGTTGATGCATTAAACTCATGTTCTGCATATAAATTGAGTGAAATCTGCATGGCTCTTACCCAAGAAGCAGCGGGTACCTTTCCATGTAGCAGATGCAGAAAATGGCCGCCTAAAGTTGCATCAGCTGTCTCAACTTCAATTTCACGCCCATGCTGGCTGAAATGGTACCAATACAGCAGTGCTGAAGCCATTGACGCCATCAAACGCGTTGCAATATCGCGAGCCCCAGCAATGGGATGGCTTTCTTTTTCGGGCGAAACACTTCCAAAAAAAGATACATAAGTTCGCAAGACGTCCATGGCATGAGCAGTTGATGGCAATTGCTTCAGTACGTGCTGAACCGTAATCGGCAACCCACGCTGACTTAAGATCTGACTTTGGTAACTGTTTAATTGCGCCTGAGTTGGTAAACTTCCATAAACAAGCAAGTAGGCCACCTCCTCAAAACTGGCTTGATGCGCCAACTCCAAGATATCATACCCCCTATAGTGCAAATCATTACCACTTTTCCCGACAGTACTCAAAGCGGTATTACCTGCCGGCACACCAGAGAGTGCCACACTTTTTTTAGGCTTAAAACCCGTACCGTTTGTCTCTTCCATCTGATAAAATTATTTATTAAACAATTGATCCAATCGATTTTCATAGGCATAATAATCGATACTTCTGTATAACTCTTCTCTTGTCTGCATGTGGTCCACCATATTAGCCTGTCCGCCGTCTTGCCGAATGTGACGATAAACCTCCGTGGCCGCTTTGTTAGCTGCACGGAAAGCAGAAAGTGGATACAGAACAATAGAAACGTCCGCCTGACGCAGTTCATCCAGATTAAACAACGGTGTCTGTCCAAATTCAGTAATATTCGCCAGAATAGGGAGGCCAGTTGCTGCACTAAATCGAACGTATTGGTCCAAATGGTGAACTGCTTCAGCAAAAATAAAGTCTGCTCCAGCCTCTTTATATGCGACAGCGCGTTCCAGAGCCAATTCAATACCCTCCGAAGCGAGTGCATCCGTACGTGCACCAATGACAAAATGTTCATCCGTTCGCGCATCCACTGCCGCTTTTAGGCGGTCGACCATTTCAGCACAAGAGACTAGTTCCTTACCCGGTCGGTGTCCACAACGTTTAGCTCCTACCTGATCTTCCATATGTACTGCTGCTGCACCCACCTTAATTAACGATTTTATCGTTCGGGCAACATTAAAGGCCGACGGTCCAAAGCCGGTATCAATATCCACCATCAAGGGGAGACAACATACATTTGTAATGCGATCTACATCAATCAAAACATCTTGAAGTGTGGTAATTCCAAGGTCTGGAATTCCTAGTGAGCCGGCAGCAACACCACCGCCAGAAAGATAAATTGCCTTAAAACCCGCCTGCTCAGCCAAAAGGGCATGATTAGCATTTATGGCCCCAACAATTTGCAATGGTTTTTCGTTCTTGATCGCTTCCCTAAAGAGGAAACCTGGGGATTTTATCATAATATAGAATTTGAAATTCCAAGCCCTGCAATCGCCTTTAGCTACAGGCAACAGCAATTATTTAAGTCTATGTAGTCTGAACACTCATCTTTAGAGCGTTATTCTTAAAGATACACATTACCATACCAATAAAACAAATTATTTTCTAAACGCAAGGTTATTTACAGAAGAAAATACGGCTATAAACAAAAAACACTTCAATTAATTCAAGAAGCCCTGAACTTCAGGCTCAAGGCTTCTATCTAAATCCGAATGACCACATGGATCGTTGCTTTGTCTATAAATGACTAAAAAACTATTTTTCGACAAAATTAGGTCCATGAAAAATCCGCTTTGCCTGTCCTCTCTTCACTTCGATTTGATTTTTCCATTTTTGCTCATTGGCCACATTTAACTCCTCACGGCCCAATTCCTTCAAACGCTCCGCTAATCGCAGCATTGCAATTTCTTTATTCTGTAACTGAGACCTCGTATCCATCACCTGTACACTGATACCAGTAGGAACATGCGTCGCTCTGACTGCTGAACTGACCTTATTGACATGTTGGCCTCCTGCTCCGCTGCTACGCATGGCCTGAAAATAGACATCTTTCAGATGCAGGAATTCTTCCTTTGCTACCGGAGAATCGAGTTTTACTTCCACAAACCAATTTTTGCGTTTATGCAAAGGGCGAAAGGGACTTTTACAGACCCAACAGACTGTACCAATCCATTTATCCAACAATCGGTCCAGATCATTTCCCCTCAGCCGGATGGTCGACGAACTGGGAAGTCCATCAATTTCTTCTGTAGCTAATCCTTCGACTATTACCCCAACTTTACTAGCTTCAAAAGAGATGCAGTTAGTAACTAACTTAACTGCCAAATTACATTCCTTAGGACCTCGTCCTGAGGTAACTTGCACGTACTTTTCCTCCATCATATTATTTATCCATACGAACGATCTTCGGACTGAATGTACCGAGAACACAAACCAGTTCTTGCTGTAATTTCATGATCCGATGAATATCTTTGTAAGCGCGCGGTGATTCATCCAATGCCCCACCAATTAAATGCACCCCATGTGCTTCCAGATCGTTTAGCATGGCGCTTTTTGTCAGACTGTTTTTACAGGCTGACCTTGACATTACACGCCCAGCTCCATGTGATGCAGACTGTAAACTTAGTGGGTTTCCTTTCCCCTCCACAATAAATCCTGGCGCTGTCATCGAACCAGGGATTATCCCCAGCACACCGTCACCAGCAGGCGTTGCGCCCTTCCGGTGAACGATACATTCTTCACCATTCACAATTTCCTTCCAGGCAAAATTGTGATGGTTTTCGATCGTTACGATGGGATTGCCGCCAAGTGCTTTCGCCAGGCGTCGATGAATATCAGCATGACAGGCCTGTGCATATTCTCCCGCCAAATTCATTGCCATCCAATATTCCTGCCCCTCTTCACGTGCTAAATCCAGCCAGGCCAAATGCTGTACGTGGCGCGGTAAGGGACATTGCTGTGCCGCAAGAGCTGTATAATGTTTAGCGATATGCGCGCCCAGTCCTCGAGAGCCACTATGGGATAAAATTCCCAGATACAGCCCTGGACTTATTCCCCATTCATCCCTCACAGTATGAAGTTCAACTACACCGAATTCGACAAAATGATTACCACTGCCGGAAGTCCCAAATTGTCTGTACGCTTTACCCAACAACTCCTTTAACATAGGAATTTCCTGAAATTCAGCTCTGCTGAAAATAACGTGATCATGTTTATCACGATGTGTCTCATTTAAACCAAATTTGGTATTTTCCTTCAATATATTTCTAAGTTGAAATTCTCTCCCTTTAAAATAACTGCCCGGCAAATCGAATATCGACAGACTCATCCGACAACCGATATCGACACCAACGCCGTATGGTATTACAGCATTTTCTACAGCCAGCACGCCTCCAATAGGAAGCCCATAACCAGTATGTGCATCCGGCAGCAATGCACCTTGTCTTGAAATGGGTAATCTCAAAGCATCATACAATTGCCTTTTGGCCTGCTCATCAATTTCATTTTCTCCAAATATGCTAAATGGAGCTGGATGTGAATACAGTTCCTGCATGCGCAGCTCAACGGGTTTAACCAGTCCTTCAGAGACTTTGCCCCATATTTTATGCCCCATAAACCGCTCAGGAGCTTCTAAAAGCTCCGCAAGTTCAAGAAGAATCGTTGCTTTCTCTTCTTTCTTACGATACCTTGTGATCAGCCCTAAAGCTATATTAATTACATTATTTTTAGGAAACCCTATTTTAACTAGACTTTTCCCTGATAATTTACTTCCCATTTTTATTAAAAAAAATAAACAGTTAACGGTCAATCTGTTCTTGCGAATCAAATTGGCAGCATGTTGAAAAAATTCGGGAACATATTTTGGAAATTAACCGTCCAATGCTGCGAATTATCCCTCAGCGGCACGCGCAAAGACACAAAGCGATCATCGCCGATTACGGTTAGCTCGTTTTAATTGAACATCAAATCCAGAAAATAAAAAAAGCCCGAATGAACTTCGGCTTCTTGATTTGTATAAATTGGTTTTTCAAAAGAATTAAGCTACTTGACAATTCATCCTAGCGGATTGAATCTATAAGGATATGCTTACATCTCGAAGAATATCTTACATCTTACAAAAAGCACGAAGAATACTTTCGGCAAATCCATTTGCCTTAAAAGCTTGCTGTGTTATCTTTCTAGCGACCAACATATCTCTTCGTATTTAAAGTGTTAATAGAATAATATCGAGTGCAAATATAAGTAAGTTTAGCTAATAAAAAAAACTTCAGATATTTAATCTACGTTAAAGGGAAGAGGATCTTTTAACACAAATTTAAAATCTACCGTATTCTCACCCCTTATCACACGAAGATGCATTTCCTTACCCTCTTCCGATTTAAAAAGATTATGAATCGACTCCAAAGAAAATGAAGATGCGGGGCGACCATTGATCCTAATGACTTTATCATCAGAGAGTAGTCCTGCGATTGCCGCTGGTGACCCCTCGCGCACCGTTGCAATCTTATACATATTTCGAAGTACAAAGCGATATTGCACGCTATTTCCCATTCTTACCTCTGTACCACCATCTTTTTGAAGGACTACAGGGATTTCTTCTCTCTCGTATTGAATACCATCATGTATAATTTCCAGACCACTCATATTCAAATAATAAAAACGATCAAAATCCTTATTCTTCCGAAGATAGATTGCTTTGTTTGGATAATCTAATATGACTTTAAATCGGCGCAACAATTCGTTGCCAAGCGAACCTATTCTTTCACTTACAAATGTCGCATGTTGTAATGAACTCAACTCAGGATAGGCGACAAGTGGGTAATTCATCGTAAACGGCTCAAGCTCAAGCGACCGTATTCGATTTCTCTTCCCGTAAATCTCGCCATTAAAGCCTTGCCCTATATAATCATCGATAAATGGAGGTTTAATATCGAAATTGTTTAACCTCGACGGAATAAGCATCAAAGCATCGCTATTTCCCATATCGATCAATACCCGACCATCGATCACGGCATTATCCTGTCTGAAAGCAACTGAAATATAGGGGCGGCTATTTACAATATCCAATGGTAGACATTGCATTTTCTCCAGCATCTTGGGCCGATTTTTCTGAGGAAATAATGTGATGCGGTGCTTTTGAAAATCAATTTCTATCATGTGGTTTTCAAAAAAACGACTTCCCATAATACCATTGACCTCTATTCCTATGCGCGTAGAGATATCAATATGAGCATTTTGTAAAATGTATATTGGTTGGTTCAAATCTTCATATACACCAGCTATATTGACATGGTTATTAATCGATAGATAGCCATCCAGCCCCTCTTCACGACCTAAACCCTGAAATTTGTTGACAAAAACTGCGGTGTCAATTGATTTTAATGTCTCGCCAAAAATCATGGTTTCCTTTACGCCTGTATCCAAGAGGAAGTTCATCGGATAACCATTCACCAAAACGTGAATGATGACCAAGTTATGTACAAAGAGGAAAGAAAATTTAGCCTTCTTTTTTCCATTCAATACAAAGCCTACCTGCCCCTGAGTGAGGAGAAAGCAGAACAATGCCAGCGATAGAAAAAATACCTTCATTCAAGTTTACATTTGGTATTTCCAATGTAAACAACAAAATTCATATAAAAAAAAGATTTTTAAAAGACGAAAACTGCCTGATCATTTTTCTTTTATGGCCACTTTTTTAACAAAAAAACCACATTTTATTGTATCGTATTGCATTTGCCCTTAATACCTTTCGAAGCAGATCCTATCGTAGACCTATGTTTATGTGGATGCGAAAACTAAGAAAATCTAGTCTGAAGAAAATAAAACCAAACCTATTGACACTGCTAAGCAATGGGCTGATTAAAATTGACTAAGATAATCAATAAAGTGTAATACAACCCAATATCAACTTTTTCCTAACAACTATAATTACTCTATATATGGACAGTAATTAGTCACTGCTTATTCAATGCTGGCTGAGTCATCACTGAACAAGCACTGAACAAACACTGAACAAGCAGTGAGGTAACGGTTAATAGGATTGCCATTTAATCCCCATCAGATGTAGCTAAAAATTTTTTAAAAAAAAGGTAGGGAACTCAACTTATGTAACAAAAAAAGGGATTGTATCCGCATGATCATTTGATGTGATAATGGATCAAGCAGAATTCTTGGGGGAATAGTAATAATTTTCTAAATTAGCATCTTAAAAAACGAATCAACCTTGCAAGACGCCGAACGTAAATTACTGTCCCTATTGATGCCCGAAGGGCTTTTAGAATATTTTCAGATTTTAGCAGTCGATCAGGTTGACAATCAACTCCACATTTATTTAGATGAGCTTAATATTGCTCCAACAGGCTATGAGAACAGCAAGTTGGAGTCAAAAGGCTTTATGCCTTCCAC
>DLST01000006.1 GCA_002500745.1 Sphingobacterium sp. UBA7855
CTATTTTTAGGGGAGATTACAGGCTTTAAAAGAGTGGAAAATGTAGAACGGTACAGGCAGCAGGACAGCGAAGACCTGAAACAATACGTGCTGCAGTTCCATCCGTTGCAATAGACAAAATCCCACCGCACCAATCCACGCCCATTGCCCACGCTTCGGCACTCCGCTCAAGCTCCGTGCCCCCAAACGCAGGAAAAGCGGTGTTCGTCTTCCTTGCTCCGCAAGCCCTGCGGCCAGCCCGTCAAGGCACTTTTTTATAACGTGTTTTTCTCTTCAATTGAATAAAAAAGAGCCTTGACGCCCTTTGGGTGCTTCACTGCGTTACGCAGGCTGTCACAGTTCTTGCAGTTCGCTTCGTCATCCTCACGGCAGGCTACTCTGTCCGCTCTTGTATCCTTCGGCTTCACTTCGTTACGCTCAGGGCGCAACACGTCCACCGCCTGCCATCATTTTGCTCGCCTGCGGGTCGCATCGGGCTTCGGCTTGACTTGTTTGTATTGCCGTCGCTCCGCTCTGGCGAAGCATAAGGAAAGCCTTGTGTAGTGCGTTACGGGCTGTCATAGTTTTTGCGGAAAGAAAGCAAAAACTATGACAGCCCTTCACTTCTACAGAGCTGCAAGCCGCCTTGTCAGGCTCTCCCTTGCAGCCCCCTTGCTCCACAGTCAGCAGCCAGCCGTTTAGCTCAAGGCTGTTTTTCCTTGCGTTTGGGGGCAGACTAACGCCCTTCGGTTGTTTGCTCGATTTTTTATATTGCCTTGTCCGCTCCGCTACCAAGCCAACATAAAAAATCGAGCGTTCTTTTTTTCTTCACTTGAAAAAGTTCAGTTGAAAGAAAAAGATAATCGGACTATAAATAGTAAATTAGCAACCGAATGAAAAAATTAATCAGCATATTTATTTTACTGTTTTTGGTAAGCAATAGCTTCGCCAAAACTGCTGATTTTTTAGGTGTAAGGCAAGTAGTTGCCGCTAAGGGGGTACTTAATACAAGTGAAATTCATTTTATGCAGAGTAGTATTAAAAATACAACAGGAAATTTCACTGTTCTGGGAAATGCAGAAGCGTTGGCAAATGGTAGTTTGAACCCAAATGTACTTAGAATGAATGTTTGGAAAGATGCAAGTGGTAAAGTTTGGACACTTGACCATAGGCGACTTGGAGTTTTTAAATTATCAGGGTTAGAGCAAGCACCAATTCAATGGGCAAATCCAACTGGTCAAATGTGGAAAATGACAACAACAAATGGTGGCACATCAATTAAACTCAAACTTGGCGGTGGTAATAGTATGATTATAAAATAAGAAAATATGGCAGACTTTAATAAAAAAATAAACGAGATTAAAAGCAAGGAAGACTTTGTCAATTTTGTTGAATTATTAGTTTCTAACTTAAAAAGTAATCCAGAAGAATGGACTAATAAATCTTTACCCGAATATTTAGAAAGTATATCAAGTTGGACGGAAGATATGGAGGGGTATTATCAAAATAATGATATGCCTATCCCTGAAAATATAAATTGGAAAGTGTTTGCAAATATTTTGATAGCCGCTAAAATGTACGAATAGATTAGAATGCCGCTAAGTGGGTAGGGAATAGTAGTAACGTTCTTTTAAATACTTCAAGGCAACTGCAAGCCAAGTTTAAGCATGCAAGCGAGTTTGGTGTAGTGGGTAATTATAACAAGGTAAATGCAGCAAAATTTAGCTCGGCATTAAATCAACATATTAATGCATCAGGAACGCAAATAATTCAAGTGGCATATAGGAATTCAAACAATCCTGTAACCTTTTATTTAAATCCAAAAACGGGATTAAATGTTATTGCTTCTCCTTCAGGACAATTTATTAGCGGAGCTGCTTTAAGTCCTGTGCAAGTTTAAGGTATTTTAACAAAGGGGTTTCTATGGTAACAGGTATAAAACTTTTAGATAAAATAAATTTACAGAGGTACATTTATCTTATTAGCATTTTTCTGTCTCATAAAATTGCGGCTTCTGTTTTTGTTGAGCATTTTCTTCAAATTAGAAGAGAGGATACTTATTGGTTGACTTCATCATTTGATGCGGAAGTCAACCATATCATGGATGAAATTTTTTTGGACATTGATGAGTATAACCCTGAAGAATTGTATGATCCCAATGATAATTTTAATATTAGCGAGAATGAGTTAAGGAAGAGGTTAGACAGCAAACTGTCTGTATTAAATATGCTTATTTCGTAATGCGGCTAAGACGGGAGTGCAGGCCGCTGAATATACTTTTACAAAATCAGCTGGAAACATCAAGGCCTTATATGAATTTACCTTTAACTGTTCGAGAGATTATGTCAACTGAAAAAGGAAGTATTGATGCTACTTTTTAAGGAGGTATGAATTGAAAGTTGCAGGTAATTTAGAGGAGGGGTTTTCTTACAGGGTAAGCAAAGATGATTTGCCAATGTTTATTAATGTTCAAAGTGGGTGCCTATGTATTGGTAATCCAGAAAAGAAAGGTAATGCTGTTGAGTTTATAAATAATTGCGTTGTCGTTATTGACGATGATAAGGAATTTATATCTCTATGGCTAAAGGCTGAAACATTACCTAATATTTAATAACTCTTAAACGCCAGGCTTACAGCTTGGCGTTTTTGTTTTACATCAAAGAAATCTTGCTTGCTTTAATAAAGTGGTCAACGGTAACGAGCAGCTAATCCCTTTTCCTTTTCGGGGAGTGTTGCAATATCCTGAAACCGTTTTGAGCATAGCGAGGTCTTTAAAAAGGTCGGACCGTTCGTTTTCTCCCAGTAACTAACCCTCCGTAATATCCAAAATCTTAGCGAGCCTTTTGGCAGCCTCGATAGAAGGTGTCATCTTAACTACGCTGTTTCTTCTTCTTCTTAAACTTTCTACCATACCAGATATAAAAGCCTGTTACCGGCAGAGAGGCACAGATTAAGCTGGTCACAAATGCGATCCACATGCCTGTACGCCCGGCAATTTTTCCGACATGGATATCATAGTTGGAATCGCGCCACTTCATGCCCAATGTTTTATCATTTTGCAGCCGCTTGAAAGAGCACTTTTCACTACGAATATCATAGGTATAGGTATCAGAAGCCGACCACCAGGTATTTCCTTTCTTATAGACAGTAACATTGGCCACTGAAGCATTTTGCGGGATATTGATCAAAGCACCTTCATGCGCGCCATAACTTTTCACAACATCAGACCATATCATATCTAACGAGGCCTCACTGGCGGCATCTATTGTATTTTCTGGAGCTTTTGGCTCTTCGTGTTTCTTATTGGGCCGCTTACCATCCAGCAACCAGTAAATACCAGTTTCCCACCATTTGAAGGACCAGACTAAACCTGTGGCCGCAATGACGATAGCAACGAAGAAAGCGTAAAAGCCTAATACTTGGTGAAGGTCGTAGTTTAGGCGTTTCCATTTAGCGCTAAAATTAATCTTGAGGCGTTTAACAGCAACTTTACGGTTTTTGGGCCACCAAAGGAAAATACCCGAAAGTAACGTAATGATAAACAGCAAGACGCTGGTACCTACGATGGTGCTGCCCACATCGCGCCTCAGATATAAGAATTGATGGATCTGCCTAATAATCCAGAAGAAGTTTGTCTCAACGTCTATTTTTCCTAAAACTCGACCGCTGTAGGGGTCTACAAAAATACGGTCCCAATAGCGGATTTCTTTATTGATGAATACACCGACGATATCGTTCTTTGGACGGCGCTTAAGGGCTTCAAATAGATAAACCTGCCGCTGATCATCTGTAGCAGGCACACGGATAAGGGTAATGGGATGATCGATGAAACGCTGTGCATTTGCCTTCAAGATGGAAAGGGAAAGTGTTTTCTCGCCTTTCTGTTCCGTTACTGTCACATATCTTGGATGAAAAAGTGCAAATAGTTCCTTCTCAAACACATAGATAGCGCCTGTAATGCTCACAATAAAAACCACCAGACCGGACAATAGTCCGATCCAGCGGTGTAAAAACAAGATCGTCTTTTTCAAAGTCATCCTTAAAAGGTATAGCCGAGTGTCAATAGGAAATTACGTGGTGCACCTGGAAATAGACGGATGTAATCGTAACCACCTACCCAATGGGTTTTATTGGTGATATTATTGAAGTTGGCCTGCAGCCGCACCTTACCAATGGAATAGTACAAGGCAGCATTCAATAAACTGTAGGAGGGTATTGTTTGGTTCAGGTTAAGCGACAGGTTCCGCTTGTCTACGTAGTTGGCGCCGACGCCGATTCCCAGGCCTTTGGCTATGCCGGAGGGAATAGAAAATCTGGTCCAGATATTCGCGGTATTCCGAGGCGCATTAGGCTTTTGTTTGTTCAGTTCTTCGTTATTCCCGCCTTCGGTAATTCTGGCATCGTTGTAAGCGTAAGAAGCGATAATGCTCCAATACGGAAGGATCTGACCCTGAATGTCAAACTCGATCCCTTTGGATCTTTCCTTACCGATCTGTTCCATCAAATCCGCATTTGCGGCCGTAGGTGCAGGATAAAGGGTGTTCTTCTGGTTGATCTGATAGATGGCTGTACTCGCCTGCAATTTTCCATCCAACCAGGCGGTTTTTAATCCAAACTCGGTCATGTCATTTTCGAGCGGATCGAATGGCCCGCCTGCATTTGGATTTGCCAGTGCCGAAGCCGTTTGCGGGTTATAGCCTTTGATGTAGGTTCCGTATAGATTAATCTGCGGATTGATGGTATATACTGCGCCAAAGCGTGGCAGAAGGACATCTTGGTGTACATTCTCGGCCTGATCTGTTTTATAATTGGCAATATCCTTGTAATTTTCATACCGTAACCCCAGCAATAATTGAAGCCGCCCCAGAGTGAGCTGATCCTGCACATACAATGCATTCAGATGATAATAGGTAGGAGCAACTGCTGTAGTGGATGCCGGTGCAAAAAAATATTTGCTTTCGTCCTGCAACTGTTGACTTTTCAGTGGGTTGCTGAGCTCAAAACTAGATACATTGGGCACTGGGTTGCCATTTTTGTCAAGTAAATAATCATTGATCTTTTTAGGATCAAATTTAGCAATGCTGCCTGTGTTATCTTTATTTCTGTAACCGCTTGCTGTCAGCTGCGAACCACCCACAGGTAATACCTCCTGCGCGTAGTCATAGCCGGCAATGAGTTTGTGGGCTAGCACGCCGGTGTTAACGTTATAATTAAAGAAAGCGGTGATGTTATCGACAAATCGTTTTCTGTTTCGGATAAAAACCTGTCTTGCCACCATATTCTCGATATTGGCTCCTTTGCCATCTACAGCATATGCATTGGCCGAACGATGTTCTGACAGATCCTCGGCGTAGCCTGTTTTCATATAAGATGCATTGAAACTCAATTTATCAGTGAAACGGTGGTTCAATGAGGCAGTGACCATATAGGTTTGTTCGTTCAGAAAATCATTGGCCGTACTCATGGATTGGCTGATAGGGGTCGAATACAGATCACCGTTGGCAAAGACAGATTGTCCGCGGTCGAGTCTCGACTTGGAATCGTTATAGACCATATCAAAATTGATACGGGTGTTTTCTGATGGAATGAAGGAAAAGGATGGTGCCAGCACCAAGTTTTTGTCAAACTGCAGATCCCGAAAACTCTGCGCGTTTTCATAACCGATGTTGAGGCGGTAAAGCAACGTTTTATCGGATGTCATAGGCCCTGTGAAGTCCGCCAGGGCGCGGAGGTTGTTGAAGCTTCCCACCGAGAACTGCAGCGATTTGCGTGCCTCGTCAAGCGGCTTTTTTGTGACACGATTGACTATACCGCCGGGGCTCGCATTCCCAAATAGGGCTGACGATGGGCCTTTCAATACTTCTACCCGTTCCAGGTAATTGGCCAGCGGCTGTTTCCAGAATCCTGTTGTGGTACGCATCCCGTTGACAAGCTGGGTGTTGGACCCACCATTGATCCGAAAACCCCGGATCGTAATATCGTCGTAAAAGGTAAACTGATTGACACCACTGAAATTTTTAACAATTTCGCCTACACGCATCAACCCTTGGTCGGCAATAAGCTCTTTGGTCGCATAAGAAACCGATTGCGGGAGGTCGCGCAATTTGGTTTCTGTCTTACTGCCGATAAAGGACTGTGTGTTTCGATAGGATTTTTCTTTGCGCCCGTAAATTTCCACCGTTTGCAGCGCTTCCTCTGCACGATACATAGGAAATGTCATGGTAAAGGGATGCGTCGGATCGATCAATACTTTCTGTTTAATGGTTTTGTAACCGATGGCATTAATTCGGATATCATAGGTTCCTTTGCTTAAGGTAGGCAATATAAATTGCCCATGATGGTCGGTTGCGGTATGCTGGTTGGTTTTAAGGACTGTAATTGTAGCTCCGGCAAGGGGAGTATTGTATTCATCCAAAACTGTTCCGTTGAATAACTGTTTTTCTTGCGCATGGCTAAGGGGGAGTTGTAAACTCCATATGGCTGCGACAAGCATAGGTATTTTTCGCATCTTATTTAAATTTAATCTTAATAAGCAGACAAAATTCGATGATTAAACTTATATTTGGCGGAGAAAAAATATGCAATTCGGGAATTTTAAAGTTTACCCTAGCTATGGATGGTTTAGAAAAAGTACTTCTCAATAATGCACATCTGCAGGAATCATGGTCTTTGGATGAGCAAGTTGCGCACGAAATGGCCGACACGCCGCCACATTACTCGTTTGATATCCGCACATTTAGCAATCGGTCTTTCCAATTTCGCCAAAAGACGATGAAGCAATATTCTTCACGGATGAATGTCTCCGAGATTGTGCTGCCACAGGGTATGCATGTGATGCATTCGGAACTCACATCTACAAGTGATGGCTATCTCTGTATTGACAATGCTGTACCGTATATTCATGTTTTTTTCGCGTTAAATAGTGACCGGCAGTACTACGTGGACGGTGAACTATTAGGGAGTTCTTCACCGGGATATGTTCAGAGTTACCTGTTTGCAGCACCTCAGATTATTGGCTTATGGCATCGCCGCCCAGCGGAAAGCTTTTTTGAAATCAATATACCGATTTCTTTATTCGAATCCTATCTGCCCGTAGATAGCTCTTTACGGATTAAGTTGCGCCGCCTTGCGGAAAAGTCACAAACGGACATTCTGTTTGACGAGTCTAGATTGATCAGTGCGCAACAGAAGCAAATTATTGCTGAACTACTGGATACGGAGATGGACAAAGAATGGAAATCACTGTATTGCTTTGGTAAGATTCTGGAGCTATTGGCGCGGACATTTGATCAGCAGAAGGTTAAAGGCATTGCGCTTCCAATTGATAATAACCTCAGCCCTGAAATGAAAAAGCTGATGACTAAAGCAAAAGAAATAGTCGAGAGCAGGTTGACAGATCCACCATCATTAGCACAGTTGTCTGTCGAATTGGGAACGAATGAAAACTATTTGAAAAAATATTTCAAGCTATGCTACGGCACAACCATTTATGGCTATGTCACAGCGAGTAGAATGCAAAAAGCGAAGCGCCTGCTTGCAAAGGGCGATCGGCCAATAAATGAAATTTCACGCTTTTTAGGCTATAGCAATCCTGCGCATTTTTCAGCAAGCTTCAAAAAGCATTTTGGCGTGAAACCCAAATTTGTACAGCAAGCTTCTATGAATCCCACGTAAATATCAACGTTCTTTGCTTTTGTTATTGAAGTAGTTGATAGTGAAGTTGTCTAACTATCTGTATAGAGCTTGCTTCTTTTGCTAGGATTGAACTTAGTCATTCATCTCATCATAATAAACATCGGTTTTGCTTAAGATCTGCTGTACCTGCTCATACTGTTTTTTTGTCAATCCTGTATCGTTCAAGAAGAAAAGCCCGCTCCACTTGATTTTTTTTACAGAAGCCAAGAATGGTTCCCATTGAAGGGGATTATTCGTAAACGGTACATACACCAGTTTGGGATTGTTTTGCAGGGCTGCAGGGAAGCTGGTAAACTGGTTGAATGAAAAATTGGCCTTCTCTAAATTTTTAAGGGTAGCAATAGATTTTGGTAGCGTAGTTAAACCCGCGTTTTCGATACCGATTTGTTTTAGTTCGGGCAACTGCTCAAATAAATCAGGCAGTTCGTTTAGCTTAGTTTCACTTTTATAATGGCCAGAAAGGGATAGGAAGTTTAGTTTGCCAAGACTAAAAATTTCTTTGGGAAAAGCGGTAAATAGATTTCCATTTAACCCCAATTGTTTTAAATTCTTGAGTTGTGCAAAGGATGAAGGCAAAGTCGTCAAGGGGTTGTTGCAGTCGAACTCTTCCAGTGCTGTCAGGTTTGAAATGTTTTCAGGCAGTGTGCTGAGCTCATTTTTGCTTAATGTGATTCTTTTCAGCGTGGGGTGGACAGTTTTGATTTCAGGAAAGCGAATGATAGTCAGGTTGCTGATTTCCAATTCTTCCAGCTGACTACCTTCGTCAATCACCTTCTGTAAGATGCCGCTGTCGAGCTTCTTTCCTGAGATGGATGAACTCAGCGCTAAGGTTTGGATCTGGGAAAGATCGGTATTCAACAGTTCTTCGAAGTTCTCCAACGTCAGTTCTTGCCCATCTGTCTTTTTGATGCGCACCTGATCGGCCGCCCGCATGGGCATGGTTATCATGCCGGCTTCCATACTTTCCGAATCACCCGCCTGTTCGATTACTCTTTGTGCTTCGGGAATGGGGTTTACCACTGGCGGCGGTACTTCTTTTTTCTTTTTCTTTTGTGCTGAAACGCTTAGCGTAAGTAAGGATAAGCTGAATACGATAATATATTTTTTCATGTTGAATCGACTTTGTGTTTTATGCAAATATGCATAGCTCAATAAAGCAATTATTCGACCAATTTATATCCGCATGGCGATGGTTTATGATTCGCTCTTTTTTTTCTAACATTCGATCCGTTCTTTTGGGTGAAAATTTTGTTTTATGCTATTATTTGCAATCTCTTTGTATACCCAATCGGGTATAGTTATTTGTATTTAGTACTATTTATACGCATTCGGGTATAAAATTTGAGTTGGCTTATTCTTGATAAATCGTGTGCAAGTCCACAGTTAGATCCGCAACATGTAGCCGGTTAATGGACTTTCCGAAGTAAAGCCATCACGTTGTCCAAAAAAAGTTTAATTTATACGATGTAAGGGAATAAACGTATCTTTGACAATCCTAATGTGGAAAATAATTAATTAGCGTTTCCCCCTATTAAAAGTATTGGCTGAATTGAAACAAAGATCCTTTTTTTTAATGGTTTACTGTCGCCTTTTGTTTTCGCTGGCGATAATTATGCTGTGCACAAAAGCGGATGCGCAGGAAAAAAGCTATTTCTTTAACAATAGGGGCATCAAAAACGGTCTTTCCAATGGTCGGGTGATTGCTATGGCCGAAGACCAAAATGGTTTCATATGGTTTGGTACGGCTTCAGGATTGAATCGCTTCGACGGCTATGACTTTAAAGTTTTTCTACACAACGAGCAGGATAGCACCAGTATCAACGATAATTATATCGATAAAATAGTCAAAGGACCGCTCCATTCGCTATGGATCTATACACCAAAGGGCTGGAACAGATACAATGCAGCCAACGAACAATTTGAATCCAGGCCAAAACGTTGGCTCGCCCAGCTCGGTTTGCCGCACGAGTGGTTCAAGACAATCGTTACCGATAGCCGTGGGAATTTCTGGTTTATCTATCCGGGTGAAGGGATTTATAAATACCTCATCCGGGAGAAAAAGTCGCAGCTCTTAAATACGCAAAACAGCAGCCGACCGCTTTACAGCAATGCGGTGTCATCACTTGCATTTGATTCCAAACAGCAGAGCTGGATAGTGTATGCAGATGGAACAGTCGACGTACGACGGGATTCGGATAATCAATTGGTCAGAAGGCTTCATGTGCCTGCAAGTAATGCCGAGCAAGGCTACCAACTTTTCATCGATGCACAGGATGATGCCTGGATCTATGTGCCCGGCAAGGCGAATGCAGTTTATTGGCTTTCTGCTGCAGATAACAGATGGCTGACACTGGATCGAAAAGTCGGTCAGCTTCAACTCAATAACGATATCGTTAACGGCATCGTGCAAGACGATAGGGGCAACATATGGATTGCTACAGATCATGGTGGAATTAACCTCGTTGATAAACAAAAGAGAGCCATTAGCTATATCTCGAATGATTTTGGTGCAAAAGAAATTTTGCCGGGAAATGCAATACAGTCGTTGCTAAAGGATGCGTCAGGAACAATCTGGATGGGGACCTTTAAAGCAGGAATTAATTCTTATAGCGAGACAAAGTCTTCGTTTCCGCAATACCGTCACGATCCGAATAACCTAAAGAGTTTACCTTTTGACGATGTGAATTGTTTTGCCGAGGATAAACGCGGAAATCTATGGATCGGTACGAATGGGCGGGGTTTACTCTATTACGATCGGGCAGCGAAAACGTTTACAAAATATCTGCAAGCGGATAACGGAAGCGGACCTTCAAGCAATATTATTGCGAGCTTATATGTAGACCGCGATAATAAGCTGTGGATCGGTACTTATTTCGGCGGCCTGAATAGTTACGACGGCCAGCGTTTTACCTACTATCGGCACGATAGCAAGCGTGCGGGAAGTTTATCGGAAGATAACGTTTGGGAAATATTTGAAGATCGCGAACGACGGTTATGGGTGGGGACATTAAACAAGGGACTGCAGCTTCTAGACCGGAGAACGAATAGTTTTGTGGATTACCGCTACAATCATCCCTTTAACTTTTCGGTCAATGCCATCATGGAGGACCGGAAGGGAAACCTGTGGGTAGGTGGTTCGGCCGGTATTGAACTGTATGATCGGAATCGAAAATTATTGCAGCATTTTAGCTATCAGCAAGGTGCAGCAAATAGCTTGTGTAATACCACGGTACTCGATGTCATCGAGGATGCAAAGGGATTCATTTGGATAGCCACGCGGGATGGCCTATCAATTTACGATCCGCAGCAGAAGAAGTTTTTCAAATACCACAAAGCCGATGGCTTGCCCCACCAGACCATCTTGCGCCTGATCATGGACCATCAGCACACCATCTGGGCAAGTACGCCCAACGGCCTGTCCAGGATTTCACCGCAATATGTAAACGGTGGACTAAAATTATCCTTTCGGAATTACGACGAAACGGATGGATTGCAGGGCAATGTGTTCAATGACGACGCTGCATTTGTGACAAAAGCGGGTGAATTGATTTTTGGCGGCAGCAATGGGTTTAACCTGTTCTTTCCGCCCAATGACCCTATTCGGGGGCATCGTTATCCGTTGCTGTTTACTGATCTGCAGTTGTTCAATAACAGTGTGCGCGTGGGGGAGGAATATGAAGGTAACCTGATTCTGTCGGAGAGTATATCCACCACCCATAAACTGGCTTTAAAATACGATCAGAATGCGTTTGCCATCCAATTTGCAGCGCTCAATTTTGTCAACGCCGGAAAAATAAACTACAGCTACCGGATGCAGGGGTTACATGACCAGTGGGTAAGCGTGGATGGGAACAGCCGAAAAATAAGTTTTACGGGATTAGCACCCGGAAAATATACGCTCGTGGTGCGTGCCGAAGAAAGTGGTGCTGCCGATCCAGTATACACCAAGCTGGATATTGAGATTAGGCCTCCTTTTTGGGCGAGTGCCTGGGCATATGGTTTTTATGGCTTGGTCATCGTTGTGGGATTGGTATGGGGGCGTTATCGGATCATCAGCCGTACCCGCCTGAAATTTAAGCAAGAACAGCAGGAACAGGAGCAGCTGCGTAGGCAGGAGCTGGATGCGATGAAGATCCACTTTTTTACCAATGTTAGCCATGAGCTTAAAACTCCGCTGTCCTTGATCCTGACACCAGTAGAAAAATTGTTGGATCAGCCTTATCCCGAAAATGAACAACGGCAATTCCGATTGATCCACCGAAATGCTCGGCGACTGCTCAATTTCGTTGATCAGCTGCTGGATTTCCGGAAACTGGAGCTCGGTGAGTTGCATCTGCATAAAAAGAACCTCCGGATTTTTGGGCTTTGTAAAGAGGTCTACGATTCATTTCTCGATCTGGCTGAAAAACGTCAGGTGCAGTTTGCCTTCGAAACCTTGGGTGAGGATGTTTGGGCAGCCCTGGATCCGGATAAAATGGAGCGCATACTCTTCAATCTGTTGAACAATGCCTTCAAATTTACAACCCAGGGCGGCAGTGTAACACTCTCCGTCGATACGCGGTCGGGTAATCGGCTCGAAATCCGCGTCAGCGATACGGGGATAGGTATTGCTGCCGATAGGTTGGAAAAGATCTTTGAACGTTTTTTTCAGAACGAACTGCCCAAACATATGATCAACCAAGGGAGTGGTATTGGACTGGCCATCAGCCGGGAGTTTGCCAAGCTGCATAAGGGTACCCTGCATGCTGAAAGCGAAGTCGGACGGGGAAGTACATTTGTGCTGCAATTGCCGTTGCAAGATATTCAAGAACAGAATGAAGCCGTGTACGATGATGTGCTAGCGGAAGACATAGGCTCCGCTCTTTCGATGCAAAAAACCGTACTGTTGGTAGAAGACAACGACGACTACCGCAGTTACATGAAGGAATTTCTCCAGCCGTATTTTCAGGTTATCGTGGCCTCCAACGGAAAGGAAGGTTGGCAGAAGGCCCTTGCTGAGCATCCCGATCTGATCGTCAGCGATCTCAATATGCCCGAAATGAATGGTGCGGAGCTCTGCCAGAAGATTAAGACAGACAAACGGACGGCTTTTATTCCTTTTATCCTGCTGACTGTGGTCAATTCCGAACAGCGGCAGCTCCATGCCCTCGAAATGGGAGCCAACGATTATATCACCAAGCCGTTCCGTATGGAAATGCTGATTTCAAAAATGAGAAATCTACTCGCTCAGCAGGATCGCTTTAAGGAAACCTATCAAAAGCAGGTTTCAGTAGCTGCCAGTGAGCTGGACACGACTTCACTCGATAATGAATGGATCACAAAAGTACTGGCCTACGTAGAGGCTAACATGGGCAATTCTAACCTCTCCGTGCAGGGACTTGGTGAGGCATTTGCTTTGGGCAGAGCGACCTTGTACCGGCGGATTTTTGACTTGACCGGCAAAACACCAGTGGAATTTATCCGCAGCATCCGTTTGCAACGGGCGCAGCACATGCTCGAAACCGGACAGTGGTCGATCGCTGAAATTGCCTACCAAGTGGGCTTTACAGATCCCAAATATTTCACCAAGGTATTTCGTGAAGAATTCGGGATTACACCGTCTGCCTATCAGGAAAAACACCGCCAGAAGCTTTAAAAGGGGTGAAATGAAACATTTTTCCCCCTATATTCTGCGAAAATTCATCCCTCAAGCATAGCCAATATCCTAATTTTGATGCTATGCTGTAACCAATTTATTGATTGACCACTCAGGTTACCGTAAGGGAAATAATTTCAAAATTATAAACGAACTGATAAATATGATTTGTTTGTCCACTGACAGTCATTCGACTTGTCTTGAACGCTCGACAGTACATTTTTCTAAAAAGGTAGCCTTTTTAGGGATATTTATGGCGTCCATCACCTGCATGGCTCATGCGCAAATCCGCATTTCTGGAAATGTGGTGGATGAGCAGCGGCGTCCGCTGACTGGCGTTAATGTCAGCGTCAAAAATTCGAATAATGTGACACTGACTAATGTCACGGGGGATTATTCGATAAAAGCACTTCCCACCGATACGCTTATCTATACGTTCGTCGGTTACTTGCCGCAACGTAGGGTCGTAGGCGAGCTGAAAGCCATCAACATCCAATTGTATAAAGATAATATTCAGATGGAGCAGGTGGTGGTTGTCGGCTATGGTAAACAAAAACAACCTACCGTGACAGGTTCTGTCAGTGTGGTAGCAGGAAAAGATCTGGTACAAACGCCGGTAGCCAATGTCAGTAATATGCTGGTCGGTATGGCGCCGGGTATCACTGGGATACAGAACAGCGGTGAACCAGGGCAGAATGCAACGACTTTGCGCATCCGCGGAATATCGACCTTGAATGGGTCCAATCCGCTTGTCGTTATCGACGGTGTGCAGCAGCCTGCGGAAAATCCATTTACCATGTTGAACGCCATTGATGCCAACGATATTGAGAACGTCAGTATCTTAAAGGATGCCTCTGCGACAGCGGTATACGGTATCCGTGGGGCCAATGGCGTGATTATCGTTACCACTAAGCGGGGCCGCTCGGGAAGACCTGCTTTTAGCTTCTCGGCCAACACGGGGTTTACGCGCGCAACATCGCTCATGGGCATGACCAATTCGCATGACTTTGCTTCCAGCAGAAATGAATCGATCCGCAAACTGGATGCTTCAGGAAACGGTTCATATAATAATATGTTGTTTTCGGAAGATGAGCTTTGGAAGTTTAAAAACAACCGCGATTATACAGCAGCAGAAATTGCAGCCATGCCACTCAACGAGCAACAGAAGCAGCAGCTGCAAAACAGTCCGGCACTGTATTACACCAGTCACGATTGGTACAAAGAACTCTTCAATGGCACAGGACGTCAAAATCAATACAACTTAAATGTTTCGGGAGGCAGCGAACGATTTAAATATGCCAGTTCGATCGGATATTTTGATCAGACGAGTATTCTGAACTATACAAAAATAGCCGGAGCAGATGTGGATCCAAAATTCTCCCGGTATACATTCCGTAATAATTTCGATATTGAGGTCGTCAAAAATCTGGATATCAGTGTCAACATCAGCGGACAATTTTTAAAGAATAAAATTGCCAACCCGAAGTCGGACAACTTTAGTAACGTGCAGGGATCCGACCTGGCGTCTCGTTATCAGGCGATATTGCTCGACCTCAAACATGGGCCTTTTATTTCGCCCGGAATCGTTGATGGCCGCATCGTACTAAACTTTCTCGGAGCCGATGGCAGCCCAACGAACCCCATCGGGACGGTCAGAGGAGGAAATGGGGGCTTCCCAAGCCAGGTCATTAATCCGCTCAATCTTGTAACGCGCGGCTACGGCGTCACACAGGGAACCAACCTCAGTGCGCAAACGGTGCTGAAGCATAAAATGGATTATCTGACGCGTGGTCTTAAATCCCATTTTACGGTGGCCTATGACGATAATTATGCAAAAGGATATACCGTCACACCAGGCGTGCCGACTTATTCGGCTTACCGAAATCCGCAAAATCCGACAGAAATCGTCTACATCGGGGGTATGGTGAGTACCGACAACAGTCTCACCGACTACCTATTCAATTCCAGTTTTAGAAAAATGTATTATGAAGCTGGCGTAGACTACAACCGCGACTTTGGAAAGCATAATGTATCGGGTCTCGTCTTGGCGAATGCCCAAAAATACATTGATAACAACCTAGCCTTTAATACACCCTCGGGTTTGATGAGCTTAGTTGGGCGGGCGACCTATAACTATGCCGAACGCTATTTGGCCGAGGTGAATATGGCCTACAATGGGACCGAACAGTTTGCTCCGGGTAAGCGTTTTGGCTTCTTTCCGGCTTTCTCTGCGGGCTGGATTATCTCCAAAGAGTCTTTCTTGCAAGACAACAGCGTCTTGAGCTTTGCCAAGATTAGAGCCTCCTATGGTGAGGTCGGTAATGATCAGATCGGTGGGATGCGTTACCTCTATTTGCCCAATTCATGGAATTTAGGGGATCAAAACAATGGCTATTATTTTGGAAGCACAGATGGATCGGCAACCAATCCGCATATTCCGGGAGCGATTGAAGCGTCGGTCGGAAATCCGCTGGTCACCTGGGAACGGGCAAAAAAGAGCAACGTACAGCTTGATCTGAAATTTTTCCGTGATAAATTGTCCTTTTCAGGGACTTATTTTAATGAAAAACGGTCCTCTATCCTCGTTCAGCCGAGCATTATTCCAGCAAATCTGGGCGTTGCCGGTACCCCGGTCTCCAATGTTGGTCGGGTAAGCAATAGCGGCTGGGAGTTTGAATTGGGCTGGGACGATAAGTTAAGCGAAGACTTTACCTACTTCTTAAAAGGAAATTTCTCCTACGCACGCAATAAAATAGATTACATGGCCGAAGCGGCTTTCCCATATCCTTGGATGAACCAAACGGGATACATGATTGGCCAGCCAAAGGGATTGGTCGCGGATGGGTTTTACAACAATGCTGCCGAACTGGCCAACCGTCCTTACAATAGCTTTAGCAATTTGGTGGATGTTGGCGACTTACGCTATAAGGACATTAATGGCGATGGTATTATCGATAACAACGATATGATCCCGATTGGCTATCCTTCTTTTCCGCTGATATCGTACAACTTCCGTTTGGGTGTCACGTACAAAGGCTGGGACTTAAATACGTTATTTATCGGTACCGCAAAAGGCTCTTATGATATCAGTAACACCTACTACGGCGGCAATCGTATTGTCGAGGAAGTCAATAATGGCAGATGGACGCAGGAAAAATATGAAAGTGGCCAGGAGATCTTGTACCCTGCGCTGAATGCTATTGACGGGGTTTCGCAGGCTTCGAAAATAAGGAGTACATTCTGGTTGCGCTCGACAGACTTTTTGCGTTTGAAAAATGCTTCTGTAGGCTACACCGTCCGCGAAAGCAAACTCTTGCAGCGTGTCGGCCTAAGCGCCGTGCGGGTGTATGCCAGTGGTAATAACCTCGTCACCTGGACGAAGCTTGTGAAAGGGATAGACCCCGAGTCGACTAGTCAGAATAGCAACGGCTATATATTCCCGCTTGTGAGAACATACAACCTGGGGGTGAACATTTCATTTTAAAACTTACAGATATGATCGATATAATACAACGCTATTGGCAAAAGGCTTTGTTTGCTTCCATGTCCATGGTGATCTTGGGAAGCAGTATATCTTGCCAAAAAGATTTTTTGCAGGTCCCTCCCGGGGGGAACCCGACGGTGGATACAATTTTTAACCAGTCCGCCAACGCTTACAATGCCATTGCAGGCGCTTATTTTGCCTCTCTGCGTCAGGGGCTGAACTGGAACGGCTATTATTCACCGAGCACCGATGATCAGCTGGCGGGCAGTCAGGCTTTTTGGGTGCAGATCCCCGGCAGTGTGGCTGCGGTATCTATTCTTGGCGGTGGCTTTACCCCCAATTCAAATAGCCAGGACATGGGATCTAACGGTGGTTATGGCAACGACGGTTACACCGACAATTTTCAGGCCATCCGCAAAGCGTACCTCGTCAAGGAAAATATCGGCCGGGTGCCTGATATGAGCGACTCCGATAAGAAAATTGTTCAGGCCGAAATGCAGGCGCTGGTCGCTTACCGCTATACGCAAATGTTTATCATGTATGGTGGGGTACCGATAATCTCCAAAAGTTTTCCACTGACTTCCTTAAACAATCTGGAAGAACTGGCTATCCAGCGCGCGCCGATAAAAAATGTATTGGATAGTATTGTAAGCTGGTGTGATCAGTCTGCGGCCATCTTACCTTCGCGCTGGGCAGATAATTCACTGGGCAGGATGACCAAGTCGGCAGCACTGGCAATTAAAGCAAAAGCTTTGCTCTATGCGGCGCGTCCATTATTCAATAATGCAACACCTTATCTACAGTTGGGGGCAAACAATGCGCTGATCTGTTTTGGGAACAATGATCCACAACGTTGGAATGTTGCGCTCGAAGCCAGTGAAGCCCTGATCAAAGAAGCCGAAGGGGCGGGGGGATTGCGTATTATCAATACGGGAAATCCGCTGGCTGACTATGGTACAGCTACCTCCACACCAAGCAACCGGGAAGTGATCTTAGCGTTCAAACAACAAGTTCCATCTTCTGGTGGTGCTGGTCCATACAATATTTTTAATGTGGTCAACTACCATTATCAGGCCAATGGAGCGGTGCTATCGAGCAGTATGCTGGAAAACTATTACAAAGCAGACGGCACCGAGCAGAGCTGGCCAGGGGTAGGTCAAACCGCTTCGTTTTCGGAATACATCACCAAGTTTAAGGAGATGGAGCCACGCATGCGCGCTGATTTCAACGGTTGGGAAATGCAGGCCGACAACAACCCCGGCGATCCCATCTGGCACATGAACGAGCATTATAAGGACGTCAACCATTTCGGTGCCGGACAGCCGACCAAGTTTTATTATAAAGCAGGGCGTCGTGAATGGTTCGACTTTCCGATTTTCCGTCTGGCGGCATATTATTTAAGTTCGGCAGAAGCATATAACGAAATGGGGCAACCTGTTGCAGCCCTCAGCCGCCTCAATGTAATCCATCAGCGTGCAGGACTACCGGCTGTTACTGAAACCAATAAAGATAAACTGCGCAAAATCATCCAGCGGGAATGGGCGATTGAGTTTATCCAGGAAAAATACCGGTTTAACGACCTGAAACATTGGAAGGATAGCCAGATCGACAAGGGTATCATCGGTGGACCGATCCGTTTTCTGGTTTTTAATAACGGTGGTGACGCTTTGCCTTCGGGAAATACCAATTTTGGAAATGCGGTACGTTATAATGGGTTTTGGCATCCGAGGCAATTGTTAAATCCTTTCCCACAAGGTGAGGTAAACAAAGGTTATCTGATCCAGAATCCGGGCTATTAATTGATAAGACTGACCCTATTAGAAGACTTTAAACTATGAATACCTATTCAATGATAAAAAAGGCTACCGCCTTACTTTTGGCCGTTTGGTCGGGAAGTACGTCCTTGAGGGCGCAGCAACCGGGCGAATGGATTGCTCCGGATTCTACCGACAGCCAAAAAGTAAAAAATTATGCTACAGTACGTGGACAGGAACTGGAAAAGATACCTGTGGCAAACTTAACCAATACCTTATATGGACATCTGAATGGACTGATGGTAGGCCAAACCAATGGACAGCCGGGATACGATCAGGCAACACTCCTAATGCGGGGAAGAGCAACGTACGATCAGGCTGCCCTGGTCTGTTACGTGGATGGTTTTCAGGTGGATATATCGTTCTATTTTCAATACCTTGCCGCAGGTGAGATCGCAAGTGTTACCATCTTGAAAGATCCTGTGAGTCTAGCCACATTTGGCATGAAAGGCGCCAATGGCGTGTTGTGGGTGACGACAAAACGGGCCAATACCGATACGTTTCGCATTGATGCGCAGGTAATATCTGGCATTCAGCAGGCCGTCAAGATCAGGAAGCCTTACGACGCTTATCAATACGCCAATCTATACAATCAGGCCATCAGTAACGATGCCTATGCGCTCAATGGCAACCGCTTTCAATGGTCTCCGGCCTACAACGATCAAGCCCTGCAGCAGTACAAAGATGGATCCGGTACCAATGTGGACTGGCTCAACGAGTCGCTGCGCGATAACGGCCGCTACACCAATACCTATGTCAATATGCAGGGCGGCATGAAGGAGGTGGCTAAATATAACCTATACCTGGATTATATGGATCAAACGGGACTCTTCAATATCCCGGGTGGTGCTGAAGCAAGCCGCAATACAGGCCTCAAAAGGTATAATCTACGCTCGAATGTGGACCTGAAGTTCTTTAAAATCTTTACTGGAAAGATTGATCTGGGCGGGCGTATCGAAAGTTATAGCCAGCCCTTTAGCAACAACACCTACGACAATGCGCAGAATTTTTGGAAGCGGCTGACGACTTACCCCAATAATATCTATCCCGTGCGCGATGCGCTGACGGGACAATGGTCGGGTAATGCACTTTATCCAAATAATCCGGTTGCTGAACTGAATGCCTTGGGTATGTATGCCTCGCATGACCGTACATTACAGGGGAACTTTAGCCTGCGCGAAGATCTGAGCTTCCTGACTGAAGGCTTGTACCTTGAACAGGCGGTTTCTTTTAATACCTGGTCGCGTGTGATCCAGAATAAAACCGCTACCTATGCCCGTTATTACGAAGGTAAACAGGCGACCGCCGATCAGAATACACCGATAGTTTTTGGAACCAATACTCCTTATGGGCAGTTGACCTGGCGGCAGTCCAACCTATCAGCTGGATATAAAAAGCAGTTCGGCAAACATCATATTAACGCCGTGGTCAATTACTATGCAAGCGATATGATCCCAGATGCCAATGAGGATGCGTCAAAAATTGCTTACCACTACCAGCAGATTTCTGGAAGGGCATCTTATGCTTATCAAGAGAAATACTTCGCCGAACTCGGCTGGGGATACAGCGGATCGGATGCTTATGCACCGGGAAACCGCTGGAAACTGTATCCTGCAGCTTCTTTGAGCTGGGTACTATCCGAAGAGGATTTCCTCAAGGATAATTCCGTGATCAACTATGCCAAGCTGCGCATCGCTGCAGGAAAGACCGGCAACGACCAGACACTGCAGGGTAGATACCTGTATCAGCAGTACTATCGTTTCCTTCCTGGCAGTGTAACGGGCAACAACAGTCTGTCTTTTAATGGTGGACTGGGATTAGGTCGCCTGGCTACGCCAGATATTACCGCTGAGCAAAGCATGAAATACGAATTGGGACTGGATATGCGGCTACTTAAAAATGTTGATTTTCAGGCGACTTGGTTTAGCGATCGCAGATCGGGCATCATTACACGAAACAACCTCATAGCCGGCTACATGGGGTACACTGGAGCAGATATGTTGCCGCTTCAGAACATTGGTAAGGTGAACAATGAAGGGATTGAACTGGGGCTGAGCTATCAGGAGCAGATCGGAGCGCTACAGCTAAACCTGGGCATGATGGCGACCTATGCGAAAAACAAGATCGTTTATCAGGCCGAGATACCCAATAAAAACGCCTTCTCCAATACAACTGGGCGTGCTATAGGTACACCTATGGGGCTGGTGGCAGACGGCTTCTACCAATTTGAGGATTTTAACGCCGATGGCAGCCTAAAAGATGGACTCGCCAAACCAAGCTTTGGTCCGGTGCAACCGGGGGATCTGAAATACAAAGATCTGGATCAAAATGGCTTCGTCGATCAAAGCGATGTGACCGCTATTGGCAAACCGGCCTATCCTAAATGGTATTATGCATTCAACCTCGGGCTAGCGTACAAAGGCATTGATTTATCGGCTTTATTTCAAGGAGCAGCAGGTATGGATATTAATTTATTGGGCGCCGCTTACAATCAGGTGGTTCCTTTTGTGGGAAACACGACAATTTATCCCATTGCCGGAAATGCTTGGGCATATTATCCAACGGAAGGCATTGATACCCGCAATAACGCAACTTTTCCGCGGTTAACGACGCAGAGCAATGCGAACAACTATACCAATTCAACCTTTTGGATGAAAAATGGAGACTTCCTCAAGTTGAGGTCGCTGCAGGTCGGGTATACCTTACCATCCGCTGTATCGGAGAAATTGCACCTGCAGAAGTTCAGGGTGTTCCTGACCGCTGTTAATCCATTTGTCTGGTCTTCATTCTACCGGAAATACCAAATGGACCCGGAGACACCTGCGGGCTATCCGGCGCTGAAATCTTATAATCTAGGAATTTCATTTACCTTTTAATTGTTTATCCCATGTATTTACGTGATCATATAACCACCAAAATAGCAATTGCGATAGCAGTGCTTAGTCTCTCGGGCTGTGGGAAGTCGTTTTTGGATACGCGTCTCGACACGCAGCCCACCGAGCATAATATCGATGGCAACTACGCAAGTCTGATGCAGCTGGCCAATACACCCTATGCTTATCTGTCCCAGCGAAACGAATTTGCGGCGCTGGACGGAAATCTCTTTGCTGCGGCTACCGATGAAGCCCAGCAGACCAATACTATAGGAGACGTTTACCTGTTTAATAATGGCAACTGGGGCGCGTTTAATAATCCCGACGATCGTTACAATATGTATTATTCGGGCATCTATGCCGCAAATTATTTTTTGGAATACATCGACAAAAAAGGGGGTGACTATAAAGCTTTACTTGCTGTCAACCGCGATACCATCACGCAAGAATCGCGTACTAAGTACCTGAACGATGTAGCCTCCATGGGCTGGTCAATAGCTGAAGCACACGTGCTTCGGGCATACTATTATTTTGAGCTGATCAAGCGCTATGGCGGCGTGCCTTTATTGACCAAAACGTTTAGCGTGAATGAGAAGCCAGCTATTGCTGCTTCTTCGTTTCAGGAGGTCGTCGAATATATCGTGACATCTGTCGATAGCCACGTAAAAGACCTGCAACCAAACTGGAAAACCTCGCAATTTACAAATCTGGACGGCCGCTTTAATCAGGGGGCTGCGCTTATGCTGAAAGCGCGTGTGCTGCTCTATGCCGCCAGTCCGCTGCATAATCCCGGTAACGATATCACCAAATGGCAGCGTGCGGCAAAGGCTGCTGCGGAGGCATTGCAGTTTGCCGATCGCATGGACGATGCGGGTGGGAAAAATGCGCTGGACAACAATTATAGAAATTATTTTCTTGGCAACAATACGCTCAATAGTGCCGAAACCATTATGGCGATCCGCTACACGGCTAGCAACGATCTGGAACGTGCAAACTATCCGATTGCCACACCCGGCGGATTGAGTGGAGTCACACCGAGCGAGAATTTGGTGTCGGCCTACGAAAAGCTGGACAACTATTCAGCGAGTAAGCCTTATGATAACCGGGATCCACGTCTCGGCTATACGGTCGTGGTGAACGGAAGTGAGTGGAACAACCGTACGATCGATCAGACAGCCGGCGGAACGGATGATAGGAGACGTGCCAATGCGAGTAGGACGGGGTATTACCTGAAGAAATTTGTTAACGACAATGTCAATCTGGTCAATAACGCTACCAATCCGCACAACTGGCCGCTGTTCCGCTACGGCGATCTGCTGCTGATCTATGCGGAGGCAATGAATGAAGCTTATGGCCCCGATCAAGCCAATGGTTGGGGGATTACTGCCCGCGAGGCAATTAATAAGTTAAGAGCCCGTCCGGGTGTCGATATGCCAGCGGTGCAGGTCAGCGGCAAAGCGGAGTTGCGTACAGCGATCAAACACGAACGTCAAGTGGAGTTGGCCTTTGAAAATCACCGCTATTGGGATTTGATCCGTTGGGGTGATGCCGCCACCGTATTGAATAAACCGATCTATGGTGTTACCGTAACAAAAACAACTTCTGGTACGCTGCAATACGAAACGAGACAAGTTCAAAATAGGGTTTTCATAGCGCCAAAGATGAACTTCTATCCTTTTCCGCAAGGGGAAATCCATATCAGCGGCGGGACACTAATCCAAAATCCAGGCTGGTAAGAGCAATTGCGCAGGTGGATTTTGCAATAGCGATACATAAAAGCAACTGCTAATTGGGAAAACGGACAGCGCAAGCGGGCGAACAAATGTTGCCAGAACTTTCAAAGAAGATGAAGAAATAAAAAGAGGAGTGAAGCAAATCTTGGAAACCAGGGTTGGAGTCACTTGTCACTAATGATGAACAGATGAAAATACTCAATCAAAAAAATAGCATTTACGGGATGCTCATCGCCTGGGCTATGGCCCTGACATTTATGGCCTGTCAAAAGGATGATTCGGCACAGGAATATGGCGATTCGCTCATTTACATGCCGCAGAGCGTTAATTTTTCCATGGGATCAAATGCGATCTATCCCGTCCCGGGATCATCCAATGGGATCAGTCCAACGGGAATGAACTATACCGTCGATGAACAATCCAACAAAACAAAGATCCTATTAGGTGCATCCCTATCCGGGACAGCCAAAGGCGCTTTCAGCGTTGACGTTAAAGCGAATACAGATACCGTAGAGCAGCTGTTAAAGCAAGGGATCCTTGGTGCGGATTACAAGGCACTTCCGACCAAGAACTACCGCTTGCCCAATCGACTGGATGTGCCGGAGAACGGGTCTGCAACCTTTTATCTGGAAGTGGACAACAGTGTTATTACAGACCCGGATAATTTTGGTAAACATTTGGTTGTAGCGGTACAGATTGCCAATCCAAGCCGTTATACCTTGGACCAAAAACGGGCAACTACAGTGGTGGATATCAATATCGCAGGCCTGTTTCCGTCTGCAAATACAACATCGGAGATCAATGTAACGCCGGGCGCAACCATCACCATTGCTGGGCAGAATCTCGACAAAGTGACCGCTTTGAAGTTTTCCAACAGCGAAACGGCAATTCCTATCCTTGCACAGTCTGCAAATAGTCTACAGGTGAAAGTGCCTGAGATGGATGGCATCTCGCGCTCAACGATCGATTTGGTAACACCATTTGGAACAACAAAGAGTGCATTTGAATTGGTCAATTTAAATCTTGCCCTGCAGGTGTTTACGGATACTTATGGCGCCAATATCGGAGCCAATAAAGATGGCGACGATTACGGATCTAGTCAAACAATATCGACTAGCGTCTTTAAGCGGGGAACCTCTTCGCTAGCCATTAAATATGCAGCAAATAATTATTCGCCCGGCGGACTGGTCAATACGGTTGGCTTTGAAGATAAGGGCTATAACTACATTACGTTTTGGGCGAAAGGAACGACTTCCGGTGCTGGGAGTGAAGGGATACAAATGGCTCTAATGGGCGATGGAATGCCGGATGGCTATGGAAATGATTTTGCCGGAGTGGGGATCATCGTGACAAAAGAATGGACCTATTATAAAATTCCAATCGGCAAAGGTGCCGCTAAACCGATGTGGAGTAAAGGCACGACCTTCCGGAAATTTGGATGGCGATTGAATAACTGGAATGTTCCACAGGATGAAACAATCTATTTTGATGACATTCTATTTGTAAAATAAAAATTAACGCATAAAAATTATAACATAATGATGGCTAAAAAATCTTATTTATTGCTTATAACACTTTGTTTTTACCTGTGCTGCTGCTCGAAAAACAATGCCGAAATTATTAACGGATCTGCTGAGGTGCAGTCTTTGGATGCGGCATTTATGCAAGTGTCAAAAGCTGCGGTTGCAGGAACTACGTACGAGGCAGAGGTGTATCTTCCGTATGCTGGTGGTAATGGGGCAGCCTTTGAAAATGGAGCGTCCATTGCTTCAACGGGTGTGTTGGGCTTGACGGCGACTTTGCAGCAAGGGCGTTTGGAAAAAGGCTATGGTTCATTGCTGTATAAAATAAGTGGTATCCCGGCACAGGCGGGGACAGCATCTTTTAATTTAACTTTTGGTGGTAAATCGAATGTTGTTGCGCTCGAAGTCAATCAAAAAACTGATGCTAGCATGCTTTACTGGGGATTCTTTGATGACTCGGGGACGCCGATGTCTTTCTACAACGGCTTTGGTAAGAATCCGAGTATGGCCATGATGTTTAATGGCTGGACTGCGGATGGTAGTCGCGAATTTCCTTCGGCATTTTGCCGGCAAGCTTCCGCAGCGGGCTATGTACCACACGTAACCTGGGAACCCATGATGGGCCTCGATGAATTGATGTCCGGAAAATACGATAACGACATCAAACGCTATGGGGAAGCATTGGCCAAATTTGGTAAGCCGGTCGTATTGCGATTTGCGCACGAATTTAATGGGGACTGGTATCCCTGGAGCATGCAGAATGATCAGGTGGTACCCGTAGCTACGTATATCAAAGCCTTTCGCTATGTGCACGATAAAGTGCGCGCGGCAGGCGGTACAAATGCACGTTGGGCCTGGGCACCTAATAATGCCAATGGTAATAAAAATCCGCAATCGGTAGAATCCTACTACCCGGGTGATGATTATGTGGATTTGATCGGTATGGACGGATACAATTTTGGGACCTCTCAGAGCTGGTCTACCTGGCAGTCCTTCGCGCAGGTTTTTGGTCCACTTTATAACAAATTAACTACTGCTTTCCCGAACAAACCTATTTTTATTGCTGAAATGGGATGTTCTTCGACAGGCGGTGATAAAGCCGCATGGATCAACGATATGTTTGTGCAGCTGGAAACGCAGTTTCCAAAAATAAAAAGTTTTGTATGGTTTAATATCAACAAGGAAACAGACTGGCGCTTTACCAACGGACAGGATGCGATAGATGCATTTAAAAACGGCTTAAGTAATGCTAGGGTAGGGGTAGACCCAACACTGGGTGGTGTGATCCAGTAAAGAATTTACATCAATAGGAATTACGATGAATTTATTTAAAATCTTCAATCAGCGAGAACAGTTCAGATCTGGATAGGTTGATCGATTTGTATTCCTATTCGAAAGGCAGCCTATCTCCTACAGATAGGCTGTTTTTGGTTTTAAAGAAGTGCCGACTGCATTTAATTAATTTCTTTGAAAACGATTGAGTAACGGGAACTGTTTACTGCTTGACATCGATTCGGTCTATAGGAGACGCTGCCCAATGTGGCGGATTTCCCTATGTCTATCTATTAAAGCGGATTTCCTTATAACGGATAGTCCGCTTTTTTCTTCGACTGAATACTTCTTTTTTCAGCATGGAAAAACAATTCCATTAAGATAGCTGTACTCTATAAAAATTTAAAAGATGAAGGATAAATCGCAAATGCAGAAAATTGCACGGTATGGTTTAGGTGCATTTTTAGTTGTGGCGGGAATTGGACACCTGACATTTTCTCGTAAAGAATTTCGGGCACAAGTGCCAGATTGGGTGCCGATCTCCAAAGACGACACCGTTGTATATTCTGGTTACGCTGAAATTGCCCTGGGAGCAGCACTCATACTGGCGCCTGCTAAACAGCGGTCGAAGGTTGGAAAAATTGCTGCTGCTTTTTTTACGGCTGTATTTCCTGGAAATATTGCGCAATATACTGATCGCCGTGATGGATTTGGTTTGGATACGGACGGTAAACGCCTGGCACGCTTATTTTTTCAGCCGGTGCTGGTAGCATGGGCATTCAAAAGCACAAGCGATACATAAATTCGAACAGTCTATAGCAGATCATTGTTTACGGAGCGTCCTCTGCGCAGGGGGGTAGCTTAAATGCATAAAGGTTGCTGGAGCTACTCCAGGCAACCTTTAATTTTTGTAATCTATTGCACGACGATTTGACCTGCCTAGATCCTGCTTTTAAACATATTTAATCGATTATTAACTTTCCTAGTTCCGAATTTCTCTTCGCATAAAGATGAAATAGGACCAAGCAAAGCAGATCATCATGGCTGCTGTAAGCCCACTGATCTGCGGCCATACCATCAGGAAACTCTCGCGAAAGGAAAGTGGAGCCGGAATGGCGCCAACCATCTGTTCCATGGCAATGGGGCCGAGGCTGCGTACCGATGGCATCAATAAGGTCGTAGTGGCATCGGTGTAAAGCTGGCTGGGCGATAGGCGGAGCAGGTTAAGGATGAGTTCGTTGTAACTCAGGTATTCCTGCTCTGAAATGTAATTGGGATTGGGTAAAAATGGGCGTATGGCCAAGTTGACCAAAATCGGAAAAAATACCGTAAAAAACAGCCAGATGCCGATGGCTGTCAACGCTGAAGTTGCTGGCTGCCTAAAACGAATGGAAAGCAATATCGACAGACTGAGCCAAAAGGCAACATATAGTATGCTGATCAGGGTGAATCCTAGGATGCGCAGGAGTTCCTGTGGTTCTATCCGCACACCTGTCCCAAGTAGTCCTCCCCCGATCATGAGCAAGACGAGTGCGGTAAACAGGGTGCTCACAACAATTAGTGGAGCAAGAAACTTGGAAATTAAAAGGCTGTCGCGGTAGATGGGCTGTGCCACAAGTCGTGTTAAAGTACCACTGTTATACTCGGAGTTAATGGCATCAAAGCCAAGGGCTATACCCAATAGGGGAGCCAAAAAATTCAGAAATACATGGAATGGAGGGATCGAGTTATCCGTCGTTGTAAGCAGCTTGAGGTAAAGGAATGACTGGTCGGGATCTTTCATATTACCGACAGCTTCTTTAAGTCCTGAAGATGAAACATACAGGGATGCGCCAAATGTCAGTACAATCAGCAGGATCAGCACGATAAAGCGCCAGCTGCGGATATGTGTGGCAACCTCCTTATTGATCAATACATTCATCATTTTTATAATTTACTATTTTCGAAATACGTATGATAGATTTGGTCAAGCGCATAATCATTGCGCTGTACGGAGACAATTGCAGCGCCATGCTGTACCAGGATGCGGACGGCATCGGCGGTGTTGTCTTTTTCTGATTTCAGCTTAATACTGTCACCTTCTAAAGAAAGAGTCCGAAGCCCGGGGAGTTCTTGGAGCGCCGCTTCAAAACGTTTACTGTCGCCACTTTTTTCGAGCATGATAACTGTACTGACGCCTTCTTGCTGCTGGAGGTTGTTGGCCAGGCTGTCGATGGAACCTTCGACCAGCAGTTTACCGCCGACAAAGATACCTACTCGATCGCAGACACGTTGCACTTGATGAAGATGGTGCGAGGAGAGCAGTACGGTCAGGTTCTGCTCTCTGCTGAGCTGTTTGATCAGTTCCAAAAATTCGTCCACACCTTTGGGGTCAATACCCAGAGTTGGTTCGTCGAGGATAGCGACGGCGGGTGCTTTGATGAGCACTTCCGCTAGGCCGAGTCGCTGTTTCATTCCACGCGAAAAGGCTGCGGTTTTTTTGTGCATTTCGTTTGCCAATCCCACTGTTTGGAGCATTTCCTGCGACTTAATGCGCGCTTGAGCTCTTGTTAGCCCATTGAGTTCCGCGATAAAACTTAAGTTTTCCAAAGCGGTCATTTCGGGATAAAAACCCACATTGTCGGGTAGGTAGCCTACCTTTCTTTTGACAGCGATAGGATTTCTTGTGGCATCATGTCCGCAGACGTAGGCTTTACCAGAGCTCGGCTCGGTAAGTCCGAGCATCATTAAGATACTCGTCGTTTTACCTGCTCCGTTGGGACCTAGAAGTCCAAAGATTTCACCCGGATAAATCTTTAGGTCCAAAGCGTCCACTGCTTTCGTTTTGCCATAGCTCTTTGTCAAACTTGACAATTGAATAATAGGATCCTTCATGTTGAGAGTCTTTGGGATTATCAAATCAGGATTTATCTTCTTCCATATTTTCGGATGAGGTAATAGATCAGTCCTATTGCCACGAAGATGACCAATAGTCCGATCCAGCCAGAGAGTAGCGAAGTTTTAACAATAATGCGAAACGAAAGATCTGTATTGCTGTTGGCGGACTTGACGTCGAATTTAGCCGCATAGTCACCAGCTATTGTTTTATCCGGAACTTTAAGATCTACTTTGACATCAACGGATTTCCCCGCTTCAAGTTGCTTGATGGTAGCCGGGGTGAATGTGGCTTCCCAGCGGGTGGGCAGTTGCGATCCCAATTCCAAGGTGTTGAGGGAAAGTGTTCCTGTGTTTTTAAGTTGCAGAACAATTTCTTTGTTACTGCCTGATACGACTTCGTCACTGAGCCTGCCGGTAGGTGTAGTCATCTCCAGTGCATAAGACCCCTTTACGACAGCTTCCAATTCCAGTTGGAAATTGTCTATCGGTGAAGTTGCTTTGAGCGGAATTTTATATTTATCGGGTTTAGCGGTAATTGGGCAACTAATTTCGATGCCGATTTCTTGCGTTTTACCCGGTTGCATCTGAATGGAAGTTACCAGCGATCCGTCTACGCGATAGCTGATCTGCCAACCTTGCGGTAGCTGTGCATCTAAGTTGTAAATAAGGGTCTGGCTACTTGCGTTGGTTAGCGTGGTGCTGTAGCGAAATGGTTCATTGCTGGGAGCTTCGATATTGAGCAACCTTGCTTCGAAGCTTGATTTGCTGGGAGCAGCAACCTGAGCTGAGAGATAAAAACTGTTTGCAAACACCACAAGTGCAGCAAAAAAAGGCCTGAAAGATAGACGTGGGCGTTGGTTTGTAATTAGTAATTTTGTAAACATGATCCAATAACTAAAATTTATGTTTTAAGATAGAATAATAGCTTTCAAAAAATGCCGGTTCGGATTCCTGTGATTTCTTCAGGAAAAAACCGTGGCCAAATTATAAATCGCTTGGAAGAAAATCAAGTTTTCCTTCAAATTTATTGTAAAAAATATGTTTGAATTCACCTGTGCTATTCCAGATTCAATGCCCGAAAAGCTTTTTTGATAATCGCTTTGGTGTTGTCTGCAAGTTCGTCCAAGGTACAATTGATGGATCGGACCGGAATTTGTATATCCGCTTCTTCATGGAGTAACAGGTCGATACGCAACAATCTGTTCGGTGTATGTTCCGTCGAACCGAGCAATTCATTGAAGAGTTCGTCGGCAATTTTGGGGCAGTTGCCAAGGTCAAAAGTAGCAAGCTTAAGATAACTATCCTTACAGGGAATATGCACTTCGATGCTATAATTGTTCAATCTTTTCATGATTTCGGTACGTTTGGAAAACAAAGAAGTTGGTCCCCGTTCTGGAGACCAACAGCATACTAGTTGGTATTATAGGACTTAGGATATGTAAATTGTTCGAGGTTCCTTTTGTTTGGCTTCCTCTTTTTTAGGAATTGTCAGTTTGAGCATACCATTTTCATAATGCGCCTCGATGTTATCCTGATCCACCACATCTTTTTGCAGCTCGAAACTCCGTTGGAAAGATTGATAGCTGAATTCCCGACGCGTATAATTGTCTTTTTGTTCTTCATGCTGTTCTTCCTTGGCGGAGGAAATGGTTAGAAGATTGCCATCAAGCGTAATCTTAAAATCTTCTTTGGCCATTCCTGGTGCTGCCACTTCAACTTCAAAGTTGTCGCCATTTTCCTTGATGTTTACTGCGGGGACCGTGGTGCTGGTAGGCGAGTAGTTTTTGTTGCCCCAGTTTAAAAGTTCACGGTTAAAATCATCAAACATGGGCGAGAACATCGATAAATTGTTCCAGTTTCTTTTTGCTAATTTCATGATAAACCTCCTTTTAATTAAGTGAAAACAACTTATTAAAATTATCAGCCGGCCGACTGTATCTGAATAATTGCAAAAAAAATACCAGTGTGAAAAAGCTGAAATTTTTTCATGAAAACTGAAATTTTTGCATTTTTACTGACAAAATTTAGGTAAAAGTTGTCCGTTAAAATAATTATATTCGCATCAAAGAGATCGCGTGACTAACCTAAGAAGATCGAATAAACCACATGGAAGAAAAGAAATTAAATGAATTGACCAATGAAGAGTTGTTGGTTCTCAAAAAGAAATCCAAATCCACTAAAGTAATCAATGCTTCGATCATTGGATTTTGTGTGGGTATCGCTGGATATAGCCTCTTCGTTGCCGGAATTACCTGGCCGACGATTTTTCCACTGCTATTGGCTGTAATTGCCTATAAATATCTTGGTAAAAATGAAAAAGCTGTGGACGCAGAATTGAAATCCAGAAATCTCAGTTAGAAAAAAGGAAAACGATTACAGTTTCGCTGTTGTTTAATTTTAAAACAACAGCTATGAGAAGAGAACAAATAGAAGCATGGATCGCGCAAGGCTACAATGTACTGGATCATCGTAAACCTAAAGTTGTGGAAGGTGATATCTGGGCGTATCTCAATGAGTGCGATGGCCATGGTACCGATGTATATGCACTTTCTGAACTGGCGAAATGGTCGGACGGCGAGCTTGCGCAGATGGAGCTGAAAAAATATGTCGATCAGTACGGGCAGATGGGCGAGAAGTTGTTTCTTCGTAATGAAGCGATCCGAAATAAAGAATTTGATAAATATAACGCCTTTTTGAAACTATTTTTTGTCGATAGTGTCGAAAAAGACATGGAGGAAGTCAAGTTTTTGGCTGATCGCGTAAAACGGGTGACTAAGGAAGAAATGGAACAATGGGTAGTGTCAAATTATGTCAATGTGCTGCTATCCGATCTCCATTGTCTGGACTATGGCGCTATTATCAACGGCATGGTACTTCCTTCAGAAGAAGTGTTTATGTATACAGAAAATGGTCTCAATGAAACCATAGATTGCCACGTAGCCCCGATGGAATATTTCTCCCATACTGATCATGAAGATTACTGGATCAACCCTATTGTAAAGAAAGCGTTATAGCTGTATATTATAAAGATTAAAATATATTATATATCTGCTGGTATGTGACATCGTTATTTTTGTAAAGTTATGACGTGCTGAAATTGACAGAGCAATAGCGCTAGATGATGTGCCGTTGCTCGGCAGCTACCGCCAATGTATGCTGCAAGTCTACAACCGCTCCGATGACGATTATCGCCGGATGCCCCATGTTATGTACTTTGCTTATCATGACAAGATCTTTGACTTTGCAGCATACTTGTTTTTGCTGTGGCAAACTCGCATGCTGTATAATGGCAGCTGGTGTTTCCCCTTTTCCGTATAGTACGTAGGTGCGTGCGATTTCGTCGAGTTTACGCATTCCCATATAAATGACTACGGTCGATCTGCTTTGAACGGCGAGCGGCAGATCGGCAGAAAGTGTTCCATCTTTTTTCATACCCGTCAATGCCCATACCCCTTCACTTACACCACGGTGTGTTAGCGGAATGTCGTTGAGTCCAGCGCCTTGCATGCTGCTGATGCCCGGAATGTAGCTGATGTTAATAGATCGGTGTTGTACGGTAAGCCATTCTTCAAAACCACGTCCAAAAAGATAGGGATCTCCGCCCTTAAGTCGTACCACTCGTTCGAATTTGCTACAATAATATAAGATAAGTTCATTTATATCCTGCTGTGGGACGTATTTTCCATAAGGATGTTTTCCAACATAGTGTATTTTACAGTTTTTGTCTGCTATTTGTAGGATTTCCCTATTAATTAAGTTGTCATATAAGAGTACTTGAGCATTTTTTATCGCTTTATAAGCTTTTATTGTCAATAATTCTGGATCTCCAGGTCCGGAACCTACTATAAATAGGGTTTTTTGCTTTAAATTCTCCATTTTATTTATTTTTCAATCGTTTATATCTATAAAAATAATAAAAAATATGATAAAAATCATGTTTTAATGTATTTTTAATATGTTTTTCATGAAAAAGTGCTATAAAAATCATATTTATTTTGATTTTTTAATTTTTTATTCCATAAATTAGTCTTGTTGAAACTAGAAATTGATTATTATACAATAAAAACAGGGTCATGGATAAAAAAAAGGTTGTTATTGTCGGAAATGGGATGGTCGGTAATAAGATTTGTGAAAAATTAAAGCAGAAATCGAATGATTTAGATATCGTTGTCTTCTCGGAAGAGCAAATTCGAGCCTATGATCGTGTGCATTTGACTGATTATTTTAAATATTCTTCAGTTACAGAACTTTTTTTGTTGAAAAATGAGTGGTACACTGAAAATAATATAGAAATCCATCTAGGTGATCCCGTTGTCGGTATAAATGTTATAGAAAAAGAAGTTGCATCTCTAAAGGGGATTACCGTGAAATATGATTATTTAGTTTTTGCAACAGGTTCTGCACCTTTTGTTCCTCCAATACCTGGTATCGACAAAGAAGGTGTATTTCTCTACCGTACAATTGAAGACCTGGAATTGATTAAAGCATATGCGGCTAAAGTCAAGACAGGTGCAGTTATGGGCGGGGGACTTTTAGGACTGGAAGCGGCTAAAGCATTGGTAGACCTTGGTCTTAAAGAAACGGCTGTGATTGAATTTGCCCCGCGTCTGATGCCCCGTCAGATTGACGATAATGCCAGTAAACTTTTGCAGCATAAGTTAACAGCATTGGGTTTGACTTGCTTCTTGCAAAAATCCACAAGCCAGCTGTTGGGTGATCATCATCTCACTGGAATCGCTTTTAACGACGGGACCTCGCTGGAGACAGATCTATTGGTAATATCTGCTGGTATACGTCCCCGTGATGAGCTTGCCAAGAAAATAGGCCTTGCGGTCGGCGAGCGTGGCGGAATACGAGTTAACGCACAGATGCAGACCTCGGATCCTGCGATTTATGCAATCGGCGAATGTGCCTTGGTGGAAGATATGGTCTATGGACTGGTTGCACCGGGTTATGAGATGGCGGAAATTGCGGCGGCTCATATCGTAGGTGATATCAAATCCTTTAAGGGGTTTGATATGAGTACCAAGCTAAAATTGATGGGAGTTGATGTAGCGAGTTTCGGAGATCCTTTTATCAGCGAACCTTATGCGCATACGATCGTACTGGAGGATCGCAATAAGGGGATTTATAAGCGGTTGAATATCAGTACAGACGGTACACGCCTACTGGGCGGGATACTCGTCGGAGAAGCTGCAAGTTATAACATGTTGCTTCAGACGGTTAATAATAGTTTGCCGTTGGCAGAACACCCAGAACTTCTCCTTTTTGGGCAACAGCGTGACAGTAAAGCGCCTTCTTCTGGTCTGGAAGCTCTTCCGGATGATGCATTGATCTGCAGTTGCGAAGGTGTCACCAAAGCCGCAATCTGCAACGCGGTGGCCACAGGAGATTGTGAAAATGCGGATGCAGTAAAGAAATGTACCAGAGCGGGGTCGGGATGTGGAGGTTGTATGCCTATGGTCAAAGACCTGGTCAACTACACCATGAAACAGCAAGGAAAATATATTCGGAGTACCATCTGCGAGCATTTCGACCTGAGTCGCCAGGAACTTTATGACCTGATCAAGATCCACGAACTGAAAAGTTACGATCGGGTGTTGGATGCACTGGGACATGGGCATGGATGCGAAGTCTGTAAGCCTTTAATCTCTTCCTTGCTTGCCAGTCTCTGGAATGAAATGATTTTGGGAAAGGGCAATGATGTGGCTCAGGACAGCAATGACCGTTACCTGGCCAACATACAGAAGGGCGGGACGTATTCAGTTGTTCCGCGTATTCCAGGAGGTGAAATTACCCCCGATAAACTGATTGTAATCGGGGAGGTGGCTAAGAAATACAATCTGTATACAAAAATTACTGGTGGACAGCGCATCGACCTATTTGGTGCACATCTCAATGATTTGCCCTTTATCTGGGAAGAGCTCATTACTGCAGGTTTTGAGAGTGGACATGCTTATGGTAAGGCGCTTCGGACCGTTAAAAGCTGCGTTGGAAGTACCTGGTGTAGGTTTGGGCTGCACGACAGCGTTTCTTTTGCGATAAGGATAGAGGAACGTTACCGTGGGCTCCGCGCGCCACATAAGATTAAATCAGCCGTTAGCGGCTGTATACGTGAGTGTGCCGAGGCTCAGAGTAAGGATTTTGGAATCATTGCGACCGAAAAAGGATGGAACCTCTATGTTTGCGGCAATGGCGGTAGTAAGCCGCAGCACGCGTTATTATTGGCATCGGATATTGATAGCGAAACGTGTATTCGTTATATAGACCGTTTTCTGATGTTCTATATCCGCACTGCAGACCCGCTGACACGAACGGCTACCTGGCTCAACAAAATGGAAGGCGGAATAGATTATCTCAGAAATGTTGTGGTAGGGGATAGTCTGGGGATGGGTGATACGTGGGAGCAGGATATGCAGCTACTCGTCGACAGTTATCGCTGCGAATGGAAAGCAGCTGTCGAAAATCCTGAAATTCGAAAACGCTTTGTTCATTTTGTAAATGCACCTGATGAGAAGGACGATACTGTTCGCTTTGAAAGTTTTCGCGGACAGAAGAAAGCCGCCGATTGGAACATTAGGACTTATTAAATAGCGAATCGCTAAACTTTTTAATGAAATCATATGAGTACGAAAATTGACATGCAATGGCTGAAGGCTTGCCGGATAGAAGATGCCATTGAAAACGGGGGAGTCTGTCTTAAATTAAACAACGAGCAGGTCGCACTATTCTATTTCGCCCGTCGCAACGAGTGGTATGCTACACAGAATGAATGCCCGCACAAGCGGCAGATGATTTTAAGTCGCGGAATGCTGGGGTCTTTGGGAGAAACGCCTAAAGTCGCTTGTCCGTTTCATAAAAAAACCTTTGCCTTAGATACAGGTGAATGTCTTTCGGGAGAAGAATGCGCAATAAAGACCTATCCGGTAAAGGTGGAGAACGGGAGTGTGTTTATCGGAATGACCGCTTAGGTAAAAAAAAGTTAATCGAAAATCTTATTAAACAAAATACGATGGATTATATCAGCCCCAAAGAGGTAGCAAGTGCGATGATGAACACCGCTATCTACAAATCTTCGCTTCCGATCAAAGACCTCTTGATACGGGGAGCGCTGTCAGGTGCCTTACTGGCAATTTCAGTTACTCTTGCCCTATTGGCTACTTCCCAGACCGGGTTGGGTTTAGTTGGTGCATTTGTTTTTCCAGTAGGATTTGTGATTATTGTCATCCTCGGTCTCGAACTGGTGACGGGAAGTTTTTCCTTGGTACCATTGGCGTGGTTTGAAGGAAAGATCAATTTTAAAGCGATGGTCTCAAATCTTTTCTGGGTTTTTCTAGGTAATTTACTGGGTAGTGTACTCTTTGCGATTTTGTTTTGGGCTGCGAGCACGGAGACTGGTCAATTGAGCCAGCTTGGAAACATCGAACATAGTCTGATGCTAATCAGTGAAAAGAAAACACTTGGATACAGCGCCCATGGTGCTGCGGGTTTGTTTTCGGCTTTTGTCAAAGCCATTCTATGTAATTGGATGGTGTGTATGGGTGTGGTGATGTCCATGACATCGAAGTCTACGCTTGGAAAGATATTGGCGGCAGGTATTCCGATCTTTATATTCTTTGCTTTAGGTTATGAGCATGCTGTGGTCAATATGTTTGTGATTCCCGCAGGAATGATGTTTGGAGCAAAAGTAACGATTTCCGACTGGTGGCTGTGCAATCAGCTGATTGTTACGGCTGGGAACATTGTCGGTGGACTGCTCTTTACTGGGATGGCCATTTATTACACGTATCATCAAAAAGAAAAAGTGTCGACTTCGCAAACTTAAATTTTATGGATCAGATGAAAAAACTGTTGACGGTATGCTTGCTGTTAATGATTAGCAGTCAGATGTATGGTCAGGAAAAAATAGTAAAAGGCAGTCTATTTGAAGGAATTGTTGTGGCAGGATATGCTGACCATGGTGCCTACATCAATTGTACGGGGCCAGCGTTGAAATATACATTCGCACCCAAGAGCTGCCTATTGGTCGGTTTATTGCCTAGCTTAAAGCTGAAAGAAGATAAGGTTGATCCGGGGAAGCCAAAGAACTCCTGGATTACGCCCTCTCTGGGATTTGGTTTAACAGCTGTATTCCGACATATTGCCATTCAGTTGCCAGCATTCTATACCGCAAAAACGAGTGCTGCTGATGGTAAATGGAGGTTGGGAGTCGGTATGGGGTATAAATTTTAAGGTGATGTATTTTTAAGGGAATATATGATTTGGGGAGTCGTTAGCCGTCATGGACGGTTTCGCTCCCCTATTTTTCTTCAGATAGATCCTGTAGAAGCTGGAGGTTTTTAATAAAAATATCTTTTTTGTCCATCATGATGGCTCCTAATTCGATAAGTTCGCTCAGTGTACGATATACGGTCTCGTACGTAGCGCCTACGTAGGAAGCTAAGTCTTTTTTGCTTAGGGATAACCCAATATATCCATCCTTATGTTCCTCGCTGAAAATACGGTGAAGTAACAATAGGCTCCAGGCAAGGCGATTTTTAACAGGAAGTTGGGTCAGTTGGGTCATCTTTTGTTCAGAAAGATGTAGTTCGTCGGCAAAAAACAACATCAACCGGTAACTCAGCTCAGGATTTATGCGTAGTGTGGACAGGAAGAACGGCATCTCCACGAAGCAGAGCTGTGACACTTCCAGGGTTGTTGCAGAAATAGGGTACACAGTTTGTTCGGTACTGACCCCACGATGACCGACGATATCTCCTTTTTTTGCAAATCGTACAATGGTTTCTTTATCCCCGAGATTGCGATGGACTTTGACGAGTCCAGACTGGACAAAATAAATACCCTGAACCGATTGCCCTTCGGTGATAAACTGTTCACCTTTTTTTAATTTGATATTCTTCCGATGAAGGTCGATCTGTCCGAGCCAGTCTTGTAAGACATAACGGCACATAAGGCAGGAGTGGTCGCAGGTATTTACTTTTTTCGATTTCATCAAAATCTAATTTGTATAGTGAGACGGTATTTTGTCGGTCCAAAGGTATTACCTATTCGCTTAAATTCCTATATTACCTTTTATAAAAAAAGGTATATAGGATGTTTTAAGGTCCGAATATATGGAATTCGATGAACAATTGCATCTGAATTTTAATGGGTGCGTTGTTAACACATTCATTTGAAATCAGCATTTATTGTTTTCTTCGGTTTAGTGTAAAGACCAATAGTATTATGAAGCTAAGGACTTATTTAATTTTTGTTGCTTTTTGTTGTATGTTGACGCTGTTTTTATCCTGTGGCTCCAAAGAGAAACAGCGGGAAAAGGAGTTACGGATTTTGTTCAGTCGCGAATTCGTTGATGAGCAGTATGGTCAAGAAAGTTACTTGAGTGATTCTTATAGAAATCATGCGGTTGATTTTTTTGCGGCCAAGAATGATACAGTTCCATTAGCGAAATGGGATATTCTTCTTGATGAAATGGATAAGTTAAAGCGGTACAAACCTGAAATGAATGATATGGGGCATAAACATAATTATTGCTCGAATCTAGAGATTGAGTTTTTTGATCATGAAAAATCCTTATGTCAATTATGTTTGAATCCAGATAATAGAACTTTAAGGCTGAATTATTTGGTGTATGAGCCTTCTCCTGAACTGATTTCTTTTTTTGGTCATTATATTTCGGCAGATTCGACAGCTCTGGCTTCGAGTGGAAAAAGCAACTATGTGAAAAAAGTAATGTTTAATGATCGGAGTCTAAAGTGAACGCGGCGAACCAACACCAATGGATGCGCGGGAAGCGAATTGCTTAAAACATAAAAGGTTATATAGTTATGGTGAAAAGAAGAGAGGTAAAGATTTTACAACTGTTTACTGTTATTTTTTGTGTGTTTTTTTTGAGTTGTAGCCATCATGTCGAAAAGAAGCTGGAGGCAGTAATTGATGATCCCAAAGACTTGGAACTGCCTCGGAACGTAGCTGATTCGCTTTGGCGTCAAGCAATTAATGCAGGAGATTTCAAGGCTTATAATGAAGTGTCTAATAATTATTGGCTTCTCTTAAAAATGCCTGAGTTATATTATTATGCCCAATTGATGGCAAATAGACACGAATGCCCAGAAGCTTATATGGATCTTTATGATATGTTTTCATGGGAAGAAACGATAAATGGAATCGAGCTTGCAGGCAAGGATAGTATTTCTAGGAATCAGTCCCTATTTTATCTGCTCAAGGCTTATGAGCTCGGCGAAGAAAGTGCGCTTTCTTATGTTCATAAAGAGTTTGGACATCGTGTTCGACCTCCAAAATCGATTACCTATTTAAAGAAAATTCAAAAATTCTACGAAGAAAAAAAATGAGTGCGATGAGTTTCTGTTAGCCCACCTTAAACCGTTTGGGGTATTCGCCTGTGGTATCTAGGCTGAAAAAATCATCGAATTTTTCTTGAGGTGTATGGGCATAATAGTCGTTAATTAGCCCTAAAAATCCTTCGAGGTTAGGTGTAATAACATTCCGGTCATTGTCTTTATTCCAGTATTCAATCAATTGACCTGCCTGTCCCGTAAAGATTCCACCTAGATCATAGCAGATGTAACTTCCACCGCCGTTGTGGAATATAGGGATCCACCTTTCATTCTACCAGTTGTCGATTTCAAAGTCCATACCAATCATATTTGTCAGTTCCTGCGCTGTCTGGAGCGCCTCTTCTAGTGGGATGAAAGTCGAATTGTTAACAAAGGCTTCATAACTTGTATTGCGTTGCCCATTTTTCCAGCGATAGAGCGCTTTAAGATCATGAGGTATCTCAATATCATATTTCTGTTCAAGGGCCCTAAACTCTTCTGCCGATAACGGGGATTGTAGATCGGTATACAGTTCAGGTCTTAGCTTTTGGATATAACTTTCTAATGTCGCTAGCGTCTGTTGCATAATCGTCGATTTTTTATGCATTCATAAAGTTAGTCATAATTGCCTGAGTATGCGAATTATCATGTGCGCTAGGGATCGTCAGAAAAGTTAAAAATGTTAATAATTATTTAATGGGAATTAGTGTAAATTTATGTCAGCAAAGAGCTGTAGCTATGTTCATCATTGGATAAAACGATAGCGGATGTTCAAATGTTATTTATGCAGTTATCCTTTTTATAATTTACTGAATACGGATGAAAAAGATCGAACTAGTCCCACTCGTTGGGATTCAAATTGAAGGTATTGGTCAGGTTAATCTCGGTGCGGGCCGTGCTGAAGTTCAAAGTGTACTTGGTACTCCTTCAGATGCGCTGGACGACCAATATTATTATGATGAACTCGAATTGAGACTTGATTTTAATGATCAGGGAACATTGGAATTTATAGAAAGCATCAATGGACCCAATCCGGAAAAAACGGAGATCAGTATCTATGGTGTTAATCCATTTCAGCTGGAAGCGACTGAACTTGTAACGATCTTAACGGATAAAAACCAGGGTGAGGTTGATGATGCCGAAGCGGGATACTGCTATACATTTTTAAATAGCTCTGTTGGTGTCTGGCGACAGATTACTGAAGAGGATGTTCAGGAGGAGATTGAGGAAATCAAAGCCGATGGCGAATACGAAGATAATGCGGATATGCTATTGGAGGATCTTGAAAAATCAAAATTCTTTTGGACAATCGGCATTGGAGTAGCGGGATATTACGCAGATTAAATTGAAGTAATTTATTGAAAAAATTGCCTAAACTCCACAGGGCTTTGTTGGGTGTTTTTTTTGAATATCTTACTAAATGATTGCGGATGCTCGAAACCTAATTCATAGGCAATTTCACTGATGGACAGGGAGCTGGTGCTCAAGCGCAATTTGGCATACTCGATCATTTTGTGCTGAATATGCTGTTGGGTGTTTTGCTGTGTATAGATACGCAACAGGCTGCTGAGGTAGTTGGGCGATAAATTAAGTTGCTGCGCCAGAAAGCCAACCGTTGGAACTCCATTTTTCTGTAGCATATCCTGTTTGAAATGTGCTGCGAGCAACTGCTCAAATTTGGTGACCAGCTCCTGCGTGGATCGCTTTCGGGTAATAAATTGCCGCTCATAGAATCGCTCGGCATAAATAAGCAGGCGCTCAACCTGTTTTAGAATCAGTTCGCGGCTGAATTTATCGATATTAGACTGATATTCCTTTTCAATATTCTGTAGAATGTCGACGATTACGGATTCTTCTTTGTCGGAAAGAAAAAGCGCTTCATTGACTTGATATTGGAAAAAATCATACTGGTGAATATGTTTTGCCAATTCGCTGTTCCAGAGGAAATCGGGATGGATCAACAGGATCCATCCACTGGGTTGCGCCACTACTTCCTGATTAATTTCCACCTTTAAAAATTGTAAGGGTGATACAAAGGAAAGAATACCCGAATCAAAGTCATAGTGCTGCTGACCATAGTTAAATCGGGCATTCACATTTCGCTTTAAACCGATCGAATAAAAATGTTGTATCCAATTCAATTTGTTGTCATTAACAGGATAATGTACCTGACTATAGTCCACTAAGCTGATTAACGGATGCTCTGGTTTGGGCAGACCGCAAAAGCGGTGAAATTCCGACAAGGAATGAAAGCGAAATGTATTCTCCATACTTGTAAATTTACTTATTTTCTTTTTTATTGGCAGATAGCTTCCTTTTTATACACAAAATGCGATGTTTTATTCGGCTGATTCGTCAAAACCGGTTGATACTGTATAACTTTTCCACTTTTCAATCTCCGCTGTCAACATGTTGATTTTATTTTTTGCCAGTTCATAAGCATCCTGGCCCATCAGTAAATGGACAGGAGGTTCTTGCAGTTTGCTCACTTCGATCAATAGTGTTGCGGCTTTCTGTGGATCGTTAACCTGATTTCCATTAATCTCGTGTTGGTGTGTGGCTTCGCTTTCGCGGGCGGTAATGTACGCAGCAATTGGATTGGCTGCGGTTTGTAGGGAGCCTTCGGATAGAAAGTCGGTTCTGAAGTATCCTGGGTAAACTACAGTTGTATGTACACCAAAAGGTTCCATTTCGGTCGCTAGGGCTTCGCTAAAACCAGCTACTGCGAATTTCGTGGAACAGTATACACCAAAGGCTGGGTAATTACCAACCAGACCGCCGATCGAAGCTATATTGAACATGTGTCCCGATTGCTGACGGCGCATATGGGGCGCAATGTGGCGGATGACATTTAGTGATCCAAAAACATTGACCTCAAAGTTGCGGCGGGTTTCTGATTCGCTCAGTTCTTCAAGTGCGCCGGTCTGACCATAGCCAGCATTATTGACGAGCACATCAATTCTTCCGAAATAATCAACAGCCGAAAGTACTGCGCGGGCAACATCTTTGTCATCCGTAATGTCTACTTCTAGCGGTAGAAAGTTTTCCACGTCACCAATTTCATTTTCCAGCGCCTTTTTTGTCCGCGATGTGGCAACGACAAGGTAATCTTGCGCAAGCAGCTCTTTAACTAAATTGAGACCTAACCCCTTAGAGGCACCGGTGACAAACCATACTTTTTGTGATTTCATGTGTTTCTGTTTTTAAATAAAAGAATAGTACAAAGGTGGTGAATCGCTGCACGACAGATGTAGGCAGATCAACGAATGTTGTAGCCATATCGGGGATAAGGTGTTTTTTTTTCTTTAAAACAATTTTTGCTTTAGCGTGCTTTATTTAGGAGTGATATCAATACTATCAAGACTGGTATCTCAAAAAATGGTTGAATTCTAAAAAAGTTGATATGTTACAAAAAAATGATGTTGCACCCGATTTTACCTTGTATGCAACACCGGATCAAAAAATTAAATTATCGGAATTTAAAGGACGTAATGTGATACTGGCATTTTATCCGGCAGACTGGAGTCCGGTCTGTAGCGATCAAATGGCGCTGTATAATGAAATGCTCAAGTATTTTAAGAAGTATGATGCAGAGATTATGGGTATCTCGGTCGACAGTAAATGGTGCCACATGGCATTTGCAGAGTCGCGTAAGCTGCATTTTCCGCTCTTAGCTGATTTTGAAGGCAAAGGTGAGGTCGCTAAGCAGTATGGTGTTTACGACGAAGAGGAGGGTGAGTGCAAACGCGCGCTCTTTGTAATCGATAAAGAAGGTGTCATTGCCTGGAGTTACTTGTCGCCAACCGCTGTCAACCCAGGTGCTGACGGTATAATCGAAGCGTTGGAAAATCTTAAAACAAACTAATTATGTCATTAAAACCAAACGTCAGCGAAGCTGATCATATACTGGGCAACGGTCAGGCAGATCTCACCATTGTCGAATACGGAGACTATCAATGTGCACATTGTGGAAAAGCTCACCCCGTTATAAAAGCGATGATGAACGAACTTGGAAGTCAGATCCGGTTTGTCTTTCGCAATTTTCCCTTATCAGAAATGCATCCTTATGCCAAATCTGCGGCACTGGCGGCCGAGGCAGCGGCGCTTCAGGGTAAATTCTGGGAAATGCATGATGCTATCTTTGTAAATCAGAATTTACTGAATGACCAATGGCTACTGGATATGGCTGAGCAGCTGGATTTAGACATGGACAAATTCAGATCGGATCTAAAAGATGAGTCGTTAGTAGACCGTGTGGAAGGAGACTTTGAAAGTGGTATGATGAGCGGGGTAAATGGAACCCCAACCTTTTTTGTCAATGGCCAAAAATTTGACGGCGGAGCGGAAGATTTGGTACGCGTGCTACGCGAACAGTAAGGGATTATATAAACAAGAACATAAATAAATTACGCATTATGGCAGTATTAAAAATTAAAGACGGAACAGAAATTTATTATAAAGACTGGGGTACAGGACAACCCATTGTATTTCATCATGGTTGGCCTTTATCCAGTGACGATTGGGATGCGCAGCTGATGTTTTTCCTCCATAACGGATACCGTGTAATTGCGCATGATCGCCGTGGGCACGGGCGTTCGACACAGACGGCAGATGGGCACGAGATGGATACTTACGCATCGGACGTTGCACAATTGGTGGAAGCGTTAGATCTAAAGGATGCGATCCATATCGGCCATTCGACGGGCGGAGGAGAAGTTGTTCGCTACCTCACCAATTATGGTACAAAGCGTGTTTCAAAAGCTGTTTTGATCAGTTCGGTTACACCTACGATGGCCAAGAGTGCGTCAAACCCCGACGGTGTACCTATGGAAGTCTTCGATGAAATAAGAGCGAATACTGCCAAACATAGGCAACAATATTTTCAGGACTTTACCCTTGCTTTTTATGGCTATAACCGGGACGGGGCGGATGTAAAACAAGGCGTAATGGACAACTGGTGGCGACAAGGAATGATGGGAGGTATAAATGCTCAATATGATTGTGTCAAAGCGTTTTCTGAAACCGACTTTACTGAGGAAATGAAAAACTTAGAAATTCCTGTACTTGTCCTGCATGGTGAGGATGACCAGATCGTACCGATCGATATAACAGGTAAAAGGGCTGCACAGCTTGTAAAAAATGGTACTTTAATAACCTATCCGGGTTTTCCACATGGAATGCCTACGACAGAAGCAGAAACCATCAATAAAGATATCCTGGCTTTTATTCAAGAAAATTAAATCAATATACTTTCCTGGCCGAAAGGTATGGATATAAACAGTAAGAACTGCTCGCAAATGGGCAGTTCTTTTTCGTTTGTATTACCTAAAAACTAAATTTATGTGAAATATTTCTCTGCATAATCTGTTTAGCAGTTGATATTGGTGATATTAATTAAATATTTATTAACATTAACGTAAATTATAAACCAAGTCAAAGTACCAACTTTGGTGCAAAATTCTAAACCAGACTAAAAATGCAGAAGACATTACTAATCAGTATGGCATTGGGTCTATCTTATCCCACATGGGCTAACGTAGAGCGTAATCATGTCAAATTGGCTAAAGAAGCGCAAGATGTTGCAGTTCAGATGACCGTAAGAGGGGTGGTCAAAGGCAAAGATGGCATCGTGTTGTCCGGAGTTACTATCACCAATTTAACTACCCAAAAAACCACCTCAACAAATGGTGCAGGTCAGTTTGTGATCGAAGCCAGTGTAGGGCAAAAACTCAAATTGACAGGCATAGGCTACAGTGAAAAAATCGTCGGTGTGACAGGTGGACAGATCGACGTCACCATGGAATCCAAAGACACTGCGCTTGAAGAAGTCGTGGTGGTCGGTTATGGTACGCAGAAAAAAGTGAATCTGACCGGTGCTGTAGACCAGGTGGGGGCAGAAGCTTTTGAGGGACGCGTGCTGGGCAACGCAAGCCAGATGCTCCAAGGGGTCATTCCCAACTTAAATGTAACCCCGGCAGATGGTAAACCCAATCGGGCGCCAAGTTTCAATATCCGTGGTACAACTTCCATTGGTCAGGGGGGGAGTGCACTAGTCCTTATCGATGGTGTTGAGGGTGATCTTTCAGCGATCAATCCCAATGATATTGAAAGTGTAACCACACTGAAGGATGCTGCTTCATCGGCAATCTATGGTTCTCGGGGAACGTTTGGTGTTGTACTTGTCACAACCAAACGTGCCAAGTCCGGAAAAACTTCTATTAGCTATTCAGGAAGTGGTTCTTTTCAGAAACCGATCGCTTTACCCAAATTTGTGACGGATGGCTACGAATATGCTTCGCATTTCTTTACAGCCTATAATGCCTGGAACAATTATTCCTCGATTCCAAGCAAGCTCAACAAAACACAGATCTTTACAACAGATTGGCTGGAAGAATTTAAGAGAAGAAAAGAACAGGGAATTACAGAGCAAGTGACGGTAGATGATAAGGGTAATTATGTTTACTACGGTAATGAGGATTATTACGGTACGTTGATCAAGGACAATACCTTTGTCCAGGATCATAATCTCTCTATCAGCGGTAATTCCGAAAAAATGGATTACTACATTTCTGGTCGTGCTTACGATTATAATGGTATGTACCGCTACAATAGCGATAAATATAAAACCTATAATACGCGTGCAAAAGCTGGCCTTCAGGTTACCGACTGGTTGCGGATCAGCAACAACATCGATTTTAATTATGCCAAATATAGAGACCCATCCACTGCTGGTGAAGGTGGAAATATCTGGCGCAATATTGCCGATGAAGGCCACCCTTCTTCGCCGATCTTTAACCCTGATGGATCTTTGAGCTTTTCTGCAGCCTATACAGTAGGGGATTTTATCTACGGTAAGAATGGTACAAATACGGCCAATCAGGATCTCCGGAACACCACTTCTTTCGAGACTAAGTTTTTAAACAATACGTTCCGCGTAAAGGGGGATCTGACTTTCAGAAATCGTGATTTTAGTTCAGTAAGGGTTCGTGTGCCCGTCCCGTATAGTACGCAGGAGGGAAAAATGCTGCGGTTGGAAACAAGCATGAATGATAATATTTATCAGGTAGACCAACGCTACCGTTACTTGTTCGGAAATCTTTACAGTGAATATGAACGTACAATAGGTGACCATTACTTTAAAGGTTTGCTCGGCTATAATTATGAGCAGCGGACTTATAATTCAACGTATATCACCAAGACCGGTCTGCTTAATGACGACGTAGAAAATATCAATCTGGCCGTAGGGCAGAATACCACAGCAACCGCGGGATATAATAAATACCGCAATGTCGGGGTATTTATGCGTGCCAATTATATCTTCAAAGACCGTTATCTTTTTGAATTTAATGGCCGCTATGATGGTTCGTCCAAATTCCCGACCAACCAACGATGGGGATTGTTCCCGTCTGCATCCGTAGGCTGGCGTATATCGGAAGAACCTTTCTTCCAGGTGGATAAAAAGGCGCTGTCTGATCTGAAGCTAAGAGCGTCCTATGGTTCTTTGGGTAATGGTAATGTGGATCCCTATTCCTATCTGGATATCTATGAAATCAAGATTATGGACCGGGTGATAAATGGTCAGAAACCTTCCTATACCTCGGTGCCTAAAGTTATTCCGGATAACTTAACTTGGGAAACTGCACGTACGGCCAATCTAGGTCTCGATCTATCTTCGTTAAATGGGAAATTAACCTTTACCGGAGATATCTATCAGCGCAAGACCCTCAATATGTATACCCTTGGTGTGGCGATGCCGGATATTTTTGGAGCGGAGTCACCAAAAGGGAACTATGCGGATATGACTACCAAAGGTTTTGAGCTGAGCTTGACTTATAAGGATAGATTCGATCTGAACGGTAGTCCTTTCAATTGGTCCGTTAGGGGTACTTTGGCTGATTATAGATCCAATATAGACCGTTATGAGAATAAGGAAGGCTTAATTAAGGACGGTTCCTATTACGAAGGACAGCGGATTGGTGAGATCTGGGGTTATGTAACCCAGGGATTATTCCAGAACCAGGCGGAGATTGACGGAGCAGCAAAACAAAAACTGATCAAATCGTCCAACAATGGGACGATCTATCCGGGGGATGTCCGTTTTACGGATCTCAATGGCGACGGTGTGATTGATTATGGAAACAATACGATCTACAGCCATGGCGATAGAACGGTAATCGGTAATGCCGATCCACGGTATATCTATAGCTTTAACCTTAATTTGGATTGGAAGGGGATCTACCTTTCTTCATTTTTCCAAGGAGTAGGGAAGCAGAACTGGTACCCGAGCAATGAGTCGATTTTCTGGGGACAGTACAATAGACCTTATAACAATTTACCGGAATGGCATCTCAATAATTATTGGACAGCAGATAATCCGAATGGCTATTTCCCACGTTATGCCGGTTATAACGAGTCTATTAAAACCACCCCCCAAACGAGATACATACAAAATGTGGCCTATATTCGGATGAAAAACTTACAGATTGGGTATAGCTTTCCTAAGTCTGTGACAAACCGATTAAAGATCAGTAGCCTTCGTGCAGGCCTATCGGGTGAGAACCTATGGACCTGGTCACCGCTTTACAAAAAGACGAAGGATCTCGATGTCGGCAACTTGGGCAAATCGGACCCGGAAATCGGAACAGGCTCCGGTGACGGATTTAATTATCCGATCATGAAGAGCATCAGTTTTAATTTATCTATTGGATTATAGTTTTATATTAACATGAAAAAATTGTTTTATATACCCGTTGTTGCACTTTTGTTCAGTTCTTGTGAACTGAATGAGCTTCCAAAGGCAGGGGCTACCGAAGAAGATATCTTTGGCAGTGAAAGTGGGTTGAAAAATTACAGTAACTCCTTCTATCGGAATATCACTTCAGGAAGTGACGCATATAAGGGCGATGCAATGGCCGATTATTCGGCCGTAAATAGCCTCAATGATTTTATGGTCGGTGGTGCGTATAGCGCAGAAATCAGTTCGGGCTGGTCGTGGACGACTTTACGCAATATCAACCAATTGATAGCTAAATGTAATAGTCCGAAATTGAGCGATGCCATCAAAAATAACTATATCGGCTTAGCCCGCTTTTTCAGAGCTTGGTTCTATTATGAGAAGGTAGTTCGTTTTGGCGATGTGCCTTGGATAGATCACCCTTTGGCTGTTGATGAGACGGATATTCTTAAAGCACCACGGGATTCGCGCGAAGTGGTCATGAAGCACATCATGGAAGATTTAGACTTTGCCTACGCCAATATCACCAATACGGGGGGCGACGGTAGTACGGTTAATAAATGGACAGCACTTGGTTTGAAGACCCGAATCGCGCTGTTCGAAGGAACATTTCGTAAATACCAAAAGCTCAATTTGGCTACACAGCCGGAAGTATTCTTCCAGATGGCGGTAGACGCAGGCAAGATTTTAATGGAAAATGGGCCTTATGGCCTTAATGTCTCGGCAGATCCTAAAACATCACAGCGACAGTTGTTTACCAGTAATACGCCAGTGACAAAAGAGGTCATGTTGGCCGTAACTTTCAGTAAAGATCTTGCGCTTTTGAACGACGCCAACTGGTGGTGGACATCAGCGACCTACGGTCCACGTTTAAGTTTAGTAAGGCCTTTTATCAATAGTTTTTTGAATGTTGACGGTACTCCTTATACGGATAGACCGAACTTTCAGACTGAGGAATTCTATGAGGAATGTCAAAATCGCGACCTGCGGCTGGCACAGTTAATTCGCACACCGGGTTATTCGCGTAATGGACAGCCGGCACCCCCAAATTTTGCGAGTTTCACTTATACAGGTTATCAGCCGATTAAGTATACGTTGGATGATTCCTATTATGACAACGGCGGGTACAATACCAATGCGGTGCCGCTAATGCGTTATGCGGAGGTGTTGCTAAATTATGCCGAAGCGAAACAGGAACTGGGTACGTTCAATGATGCGGATTGGTCGAAAACTATTGGAGCATTACGCTCAAGGGCTGGAATAACAAGTGGAACGAATACACTGCCAACCAAAGTGGATACCTACTTGAAAAATACATTTTTCCCCGAAGTCAATAGTCCCGTGCTTTTAGAAATACGTCGTGAAAGACAGGTGGAATTAGCCCTGGAGGGCTTCCGTTTCAATGATTTGAAGCGATGGAAACTTGGACCATTGATGGCCAATTTGCCTTGGACAGGTATTTATATTCCAGCGCTGGATAAATTGATCGATATCGATCATAACGGTACGCCTGATGTTGTGTTTTATGACGGCAGTAAATCTGCGCCTTCGATCACTGTCCCGGCAGGAGTAGCCAAAGTGGCTATCGGGGGCAAAAGTACCAATTTCCAGACCATGACTGCAGACAATCATCTAGAATGGTTTAAGGCTGTGAAGCGTACTTGGGATGACAACAACAAGCAATACCTTTACCCAATTCCGTCTGCAGCGATTGTGCTGAACGGAAATCTGACACAGAATCCGGGTTGGAGTAAATAGGCATTATTTGATCCGTTCGCTAATCATAAAGCCCCTTGCAGTATGGCATGGGGCTTTATGATTAGCGTTTCCTGAATGAGTTCGGTGAAAATATTAAACTGATATAAATCAGCATTATCGGGTTTTACTATTGCTGTCGACGCTCCTGATATACGCCAATTTCATGAATGACAGCGCGATCTTTTTCAGGTTTAATGCTGAAGCGTAATTTTTGTCCCAGTACTTCATCAAAGCGGAAGATCTTGGTGCGGCCCTGTTGTACCGCTGTAACCGCGATAGGTTGCCATTTTCCATCTTTCAGATAGGATAAGTTATACTGTGAAGGATTGTCTTTTCCTTCAGTAATAACCACACTATTGAAAGGTTTACTACGTTCAAAATCCAATTCATACCAGACTTCACCTTTAATTGCCGGATTGGAGACCCAGGCACTACCAAAGTTATCATCGTTGGCAAAATCCATGATATTCATATCGTCACTCCAGCTGCTGTATGAAGGTACTTGTTTGGCTATATTGTGGTCGACAATAGGAGCTTGGTAGCTGGGTAAAGTACTGTAGTTGGGCCTATTTTTGTACAATGTGCCGATTTTTTTCAAGGCTTCGAGTGCATTCTGATCCATGAGACCATCACTGTTCGGGGCTACATTGAGCATAAAGTTGCAATAGGCGTTGTTGTAGGGGATAATGAATTTCTCAACCAGCTCATTGACATCCTTGACGGCAGTATTTGGGAATGAGGTTTTCCAGAACCAATTTTGCTGTAAGGGAAGACAGGCCATAGCAGGAAGTTTGTTGTGTTCTTTGGAAATAAATTGCCCCGCTCCCTGTTCGTACGATTTGATATCTGTGTAAAAGAGGGCATCACCAGGGTATTTTGCTGAATTGAGGTCCATCAATAGGCATTTGGGCTGTAATGATTTGACAAGATAATAGATGTCATCGAAAGGAACATCGTCGTACGAAATGCGTGACCAAGGTGCATCCCAGCCATCAATCACCAAAGCGTCGATTTCTCCATATTGGGTGAGCAATTCCGTCAGCTGATCTTTGATCAGCTGGATATGGGCTTTGGTAATGGTGTGCGGCCGTATACCTTGGTGCATATCCAGGATCGAATAATACAGCATTACCCGAAGACCATTTTTGCGAAAGGCTTCAGTAAACTCTTTAACAACATCACGATGTAAAGGTGTATTCATGACATTATAATCTGTAGTTTTGGTGTTCCAGATCGGGAAACCACTGTGATGCTTGGTTGTCAGGCAGCCATAACTCATATTTGCCGATTTGGCCGCTTTGGCCCATTGGTCTGCGTTGAGTTTGGGTGATTTAAACAATTCAAGAGCAGCATTGGGGTCGGACCAGTCCTGTTCCATAAAAGTTGGCATCCCGTAATGGATAAACATACCAAATCCTAGATTGACAAAATCGAGCTGGCTCTGCTCAAGTATTTTTTTCGAAAAACTGGTTTGCGCAAACAGGCTGTGGCCCAGCAGGAGGCAATATAGACCGAGTAGCGTCTGGGAAATTTTGGACATAATTTGCTAATTTGTTAGGCTGTAAAGATAAGGCAACAAGAAGTATCTTGTGTTTAACAGAAACCTAATGAAAGCCTAATAAAAGCCTAATGGTATCACGAATCAATAAATAGATGTTATTTTTAACCCATGAACAGCGCCAATAGAAATATATATCCCTGGGCATTTGGTATGAGCTTCCTGATCTTGACCCTGCTGATCGGTTTTCTGATCTTCAATACCTATAAGCTTGAAGATCGAAATTACCAGATCGGACAGCTCGGACAAATCCAGAATGCCTATGGTGCTGCAGTAATGGATGATAAGATATTCCCCGGTGGGAATACGATATTTCAGACTTCATTGGTGCCCTGTCTTTCGCTTTGGTCTAGCAAGGTGCCTGCTGGTACATTTGATTCCGCTAAATTTGCTCAGCAATGTATGGAACCTTTTCTCAAACACTTGCGGCAAGAACAATCACTGGATAGTATCTTTCAGCAGATCATACAGCAACAGCAACTTGATAAAGATCTTGTTTATCTGTTTCATTTTGATAAATTGGAAGTTTACGATTCCACAGCTAAGGTTTGGAAAGTGTTGTATGAAACGGTACGTGATAATCCTGCTGGCGCCATAGCTGGTCGGCTAGAAAATACGGGGGTTAATAATCGGGTATTTGAACTGTCTGTGAGTGATAAAAGTCCAAGTCCCTATCGGTTTACCTATAGCCTATATGTAGATTATGAGAATCGGGGCTGGCGGATTGCACAACAGATGGCACCCGTATTTTTGCTGTCTTTGACCTGTATTGCGGTCATTGTGCTGCTTAGTTACCGGACTTATAGCAATTGGATCAGACAGCGCAAGCTTGCCGATCTCAAAACAAGTTTTCTGAACCATATGCGCCATGAATTCAATACCCCGCTGACGACAATCCTCATCAGTGCACACAGTTTGATCGATCGTGAAACAGGGAAAGACGATAAGGAGGTGGCACAAATTGGGCGCATCGTAGAAAGGCAAGCCAAACGACTCAAAGCTTATTTTGAACAGGTTATGGGATCTGTGGCCTTACAGGAACGACAGCCAAAGATCGTTCAGCTTCCGCTGAACGGGCTCACAGAGCAGCTGCTGGATGAGCTTCGCTTGCGGTATCATGATGAGATCGAACTCCGATACGAAGCATTAATGTCTGACATTGAAATGAAGCTAGACGAAGATTATTATTTTTCGATCTTAGATAACCTCGTATCCAATGCCATCAAATTTAATGACAGTAATGAAAAGTACATTCGGTTTACCTGGCAGTTCACGGAAGACCAATACTGTCTTAAAATAGCAGATAATGGTTCTGGTATAAGCCCTGATGAACGGGCTAAAGTATTTACAGCATTTTATCGGGGAAGATTATCAGGAAATAAACCGGGGCTTGGATTAGGACTATATTACATCAAATCCTGTTTGGACCGTTTGGGATGGGCAATTCATATGGAAGAGCGGGCAAGTGCGGGTACGATTTTTTATATTTACATGGGCAATGCAGCATCCAATGGCAAAAGACAAGATTGATATTCTTTTGATCGAAGACGAACCCGATTTGGGGGAGGTTTTTTCGCGCTATCTGCGCTACAAAGGACTTACGGTGTTTTGGGAAAGTACCGCTGAAGGTGGCTGGGCAAATTTTCAGCGTGTTTCTGTCAAACTCCTGATCATCGATGTCCAGCTGCCCGATGGTAACGGTTTTGATCTTGCGCAACGGATAATTGCTAGCAATCCGGGACAGCCTATTTTCTTTTTGACAGCACTTCACGAGCGCAACTCCCGATTAAAGGGGCTTTCTTTAGGCGCCGTTGATTATATCGCCAAACCTTTCGATATGGATGAAATATTGCTTAAGATCCGCAATCTATTGAAAGTAGCATCTGTTTCCGAAAAAGATCCGGTTTTACAGCTAGAATTGGAGATTGGCAGTTTGAGACTCAATATGGAGCGGTTTACGCTGGGAAATGAAGTGAAAAAGGTGCAAAAGCTCACCGTAAGGGAAGCAGAACTGCTGCATTACTTGATTTTGAATAAAGATATGTTGGTCAGCAAAAAAGATTTACTCTTAAAGTTTTGGGGCAATACAGACTTCTTTAACGGTAAAAGTTTGGAAGTTTTTATCTCCCGACTTCGCAAGTTGTTGCAAATGGATCGTAAACTCCACATCGAAAGTATCTATGGTGCAGGTTATATATTACATGAAGATGTTTGATTACGTGAATATGTCTGACTGCCTTTTACACGAAAAACAATACAATGATATACGAAAATATTCTAAAAAATGTGTCTAAGTGCATTACGTTGACCGCGGAAGAGATCGCGCAGTTCACGGGTATACTCACAACAAAAAAGGTCCCCAAGAAGACCATGTTATTGAATGAGGGAGAAATCTGTCAGTTTGAAGGTTATGTGCAAAAAGGCTGTGTGCGGATCTACTACTTGGATGAAAATGGCTTTGAAGTAACCTTAGCCTTTGCGGTCGAAGACTGGTGGATCAGTGATATTGCATCCTTTCATTATCATACACCTTCCAGTCTCTATATGGAAACACTGGAAGATAGCGAATTTTTAATGCTGACACCGGATACGAAAGAGCGGCTGCTGGAGACGATTCCAAAATTTGAACGTGTATTTCGTATGCTGGTTCAGCGCCGGCTAGCCGTTTTGCAGAACAGGTTGATCCATACGATGGCCAAACCTGCAGCGGATCGATACCTCGAATTTATTGAACTATACCCGACTATTTCCCAAAGGGTGCCGCAATACTATATTGCATCCTATCTGGGGGTCTCGCCCGAATTCGTCAGTATTATACGCAAACGGCTTGCTGCAAAGAAATAGAAGCAGCTATGTTTCTAGTGGCTCAATCTCTTTGGATGTAGTTTGAATTGGTTAAATATCGAGGTTATTTTTAGGCTTGAGCTTTATAGGATATGAAAATTGAGCTGCTCGGCAATTGTATTCTTTAAAACGTGTTGGATATTTGCTACCTTTAGGCTTGGGCTCCTATTGGATTGGTATGAACCCGTTTATACAACCAATTTAAAGCAGTAAAAATGAGTATAGCAGACAATGATTTTGGGAATGCTTTTTTGTATTCCTGTTATTTTGAAAAAGTATTTGGTCATGAACAGTTCATTCCCGAACACGTCGTTTTTTTTCAGATTTCCGGAGAAACGCATCTTGACCATCAGAAAGGAAAAATGATCGCTACTGAAGGACAGATCGTTGTCGCCCGCAAAAACCAATTGGCCAAAGCTTTTAAGTATCCCGCTAAAGATGATATCTATAAATCTGTTTCGGTAGTTTTGCAAGCCAATCGGCTGAAGCAGTATGCGATGGATCATCATCTAAGTTCGGATAGAAAGTATGCGGGCGAGTCTAATAGTGTACTCGAAAGCAACCTGTTTATCAAAAGTTATTTTGAATCACTGACACCCTATGCCGAGGCAGCCGACCGGGTGAGCCCTCAGATGGAGCAGATCAAGATCTATGAATTAATTACTTTACTATTGGAGAGTTATCCGCAGCTTAAGGAGCTCCTGTTTGACTTTTCGGAGCCTCATAAGATAGATCTTGAACAGTTTATGGTCAAAAATTACAGGTACAATGTACCTCTTGAAAACTTTGCCAAGCTGACCGGGCGTAGCTTAGCGAGTTTTAAACGTGATTTTGAAAAGATATTTCAGACATCACCCCGAAAATGGCTACAGGAAAAGCGTCTTTCCGAGGCCTATTATCTAATTGAAAGCAAGCGTCAAAAGCCCGCTGATTTTTATCTTGATCTCGGTTTTGAAAACCTTTCTCATTTTTATGCTTCTTTTAAGGAAAAGTTTGGGATAACGCCAGCCACCATCAATTCAGTCGCTTAGCGCTATTTTTTCCACCAATAGCTGGGCGCCGCCTGAGCCTGATCAATGCTGATTACCTGACCTATCATTGGAGTAAGCAAGGATTGCTGTTGTTTTGTTGCTGCTAGAGAAATACGCTCCAAGGGTTCATACCAGGCGTGATTCGCCAGTACAAACTTGGAGGAATGAACAGGGAATAGTACGGAAGCTTTGAGGTCATGTGCTGCTTGAACAACCTCTTCTGGCATCATGTGGATATGTTTCCAGCTGAGGTCATATTGGCCATTTTCCAAGATAGCCAAGTCAAAAGGTCCCAATTGGTTTCCGATTTCTTTGAAGTGGCTATCGTACCCGCTGTCCCCTCCCAAATAGAGTTTCTTTGTGGGCGTTTGGAGCGCATAGGAGGCCCATAATGTATTGGCGGTAAAGATGCCACGGCCTGAGAAATGTCGGGCTGGAGCGACTGTTACCTGAAAACCGTCCCCCAGGTCAACCTCATCCCACCAATCTTTTTCGATAATCTGTTCAGGACGATATCCCCAATATTCAAGGTGAGCGCCGACACCAAGACCAACAATGACTTTTCCAACCCGGGGTTGTAGTGCCTTTAACGTCTTATAATCCATGTGATCATAATGGTCATGTGATATAAATAGGAAGTCGATTGCCGGTAGGTCCGATACAATCGACACATCCGTGCCTTTAAAAGCCTTTACACTGCCGGGAATTGGAGAGGCGCTGCCGCTAAAGACAGGGTCTACAAGGATATTTTTGCCATCTACATGTAGCAAGTAGGAGGAGTGGCCAAACCAAACAAGCCCATGAGACTGCTCGAGTAGTTTCTTCCAGTCGACATGTACTGTGGGTATATTATATTGGGGACTTGTTTCGTTCGAACGCTTAAAAAAATAATCATATAGCGCTACAGTCCAAGGCTGTGAGAGCATGGGCGTTGGACTCGTATTACGGAATTTTCCGTTTTTAAATTGCTTAGATAGCTGTATGCGCTGCAGTCTTTCGCCCGAAGGCCTTTTGCCAAATTGTGGATGCATCATAATGTATAATCCGATGAAAGCGATGAAAACGGCGAGTCCTAGGATTATTCTTTTCAAAAATCGAAGCCACTTATTGCTGTTTTTTCTTATTGTCATCTGCTTAGTGTATAGCGACAAAGATAAGGCAGCAGAGCGAGATCTATTTTTGCTGATGGCTCAATTTTATGTGCTGTATGGCTCACATACCGGCGTCTAGCACCAGAGTATTGATCGTAAAAGATGTCTGCCCCCGCAGTGGAGGCAGACGTATTTTTAGCCCTTATAAGGTTTCTTAGCCGCCTCAATAAGTTCTTTCATTTCTAATTTGATATAGTCTACGTTAGGTGTAGATCCTGTCAAAAAGTAACGAATATTGCCTTCTTTGTCGATGATAAATTTTGCCGGAATACCTTTAACACCAAATTTCGCCGCCATGACTTCTCCAGTTTGCGGATCTTTTTGATCATCGTAAAGTACTTCAAACGGATAATTGTTTTTAGTGATAAAGGAGACCACATTTTCTTTGTAATTCTTATCGCGTTCCCAGGTATTCATGAATAGAAATTGAACATCTTTATCATTTGCATACGATTCTTGTGCAGCTTTCATTCCTGGAAATGAGCGGACACAGGGTTGACACCAGGTTGCCCAAAAATCTAATACCACTACTTTTCCTTTTAAGCTGCTCAAGGAGACTTTCTCACCTTTCATATTAAGCAACTCAAAATCAGGTGCGGGTTTAAAGACTGCCATTTCCTTGATATGATTGCGGATGTTCTGCGTTAATTCCGTTTTTAGGGAAGCGTTAAAACGTTCGTAGCCTTGATCAGAACCGTTCAACTCGGTATACAATTTCTTAAGATCATTTTCGACAGCGAACTGCCCTTTAGCATATAATTTGGTCAGAATATTATAGGCCTCGAGCTTTCTTCCAGTACCCATTAATGATTTGTAATAGACCATTGCAAGTCCATCCGCTTGTTCTGGAGCAACTTTTAAAGCATTCTCTATATAATTGAGCGCTTCGGCATATTTTTTCTGTGCAACGAGGATATTGACATAAGCCGACATGGAGCTCGCATAGCCCATGCCTGCAAAACGGGCTTTATTATCTTTTTCATTCTCTGGAAGCGTCAAATAATAATAGCTATCATCCATAGCAGTTTTTAACAGCGGTGCAGCAGTTGCCGTGTCGCCCGCACTCAACAAAATTTGCCCCACAGGGATATAGCCGTTTCCGCGCCAGAATCGTTCTTTCAGTTCGCCTAAATAATGCACAGCTTTTTGTGCATTTCCGTCGTTGGCAAAACTCTGTGCCAAAGAAGCTACTACATAATCGTAGGTGAGGGGCTCTTCGCTGAAGTTCTTAACCGGCCACTTTTTTATAAGTTCATTATACGCTTTCTCTTTTGCCAATGGTGTATTGGCCGTGTAAAAAACATTGGTTATAAAGGCATCGCGGGTTAGTGATCCTTTTGGGTATTTTTTCTTTGCCAATTGCTCGACCGATGTTTGCAGATCTTCTTTGCCTAAAGCGCGCAGAATATTGATCGTCGTGCGGTAGTCTTCTTCAGACTTATAAGTCTTTAGCTCGCTCATTAATACATTCGCGAGCGAATCCTTTTGCTCCACCGTTCCTTTTTCTATAATAGGCAGATAGTGTTGGTATTTGTTTTTTGCAGGTTGTTGAGCAAATGCTGCTGTTAGCGCAAACGCGAAAGCAGCCGTCAAGATTTTTCTTTTCATTATATATATGATTTACAAGTTCCTTAATTTTCGTATCCTGGATTCTGTGTCAAGTTTCTATTGATTAAAATCTGCGCTTGTGGAATCGGAAATAAGACATCCGTCGTTTGCCAGTTTGATTTGATTGGGGCCAATACGGCGTTAGCGCGGTCGGTGCGCTTAAGATCGAGCCAGCGATGGCCAAACTCACCAAAAAATTCATGGAGACGTTCGGTCTCTATAGCAGACAATAACTGGGATTGGTTTAAGCTTGTGTTAAGTCCCGCAAGGCCCGCACGACTGCGTACGGCATCTACATCCGTCCGTGCTTCTGTTAATTTTCCGAGCTTGGCCCTAGCTTCTGCACGGATAAGATATTGTTCAGCTAAACGTAGCATAACGTGGTATTCGGATCCTGCGCCTGAGGACGCTTTATATTTGGTTATGGCATAATAGGTTTTATTGGATACCGTCTTTGAACTTGTCCAATTGATCTTTCTTAAATCAGGTGTTGGCAAGGTTTCAAAACTGTTGTATACGGCATCTGGCAGGGTGTATCCCGGAGTCACTGTAGCTGTCGTTATATAATTAGCACCGAATGTGGTTACTCCAGTCTGATTGCCAAGTTGAAGAATAACCTCATTGCTCGAGTTTACAAAGTTTTTATCAGGTGTGGGCATACCGTAATCGGTTGACTGCAAAACTTTAGTTGCATAAGATTCGGCATTTTGATAATCTTTTTGGTAAAGATATACTCTGGCCAGTAAAGCGCTGGCGGCAGCCTTATTGGCGCGCCCTCTTGGACTGGCAGTAGCATCATAAGTTGGTGCCATTTTGCTCTCCGCATCTTTAAGATCTGCAATAATCTGATCGTACACTTGCTGTGCGGGCGTCCGCGGTAGTACAGCGTCTTCAAATGCATGCAGGTCATCGCGCAATTGTAACGGCACATCACCATACAGATTGACGAGATAGAAATAGGCATAAGCTCTAAAAAATTTTGCTTCTCCCAGGAGTTGATCCTTTACACTTGGGGTAAGGGAGGTGGATGCTTCGAGACCGGATATCGCGTTATTCGCATTTTTGATAAGCTGATAGGTATTGTACCAAAAGTTGGCAACATTATAATTTGTATTCAGCAGATTATTACTCGCGAATTCGGAGGTATTGGGGTCGGCCGAATTGTACTGAAGGTCGTCGGCTGCTACCCCAGTATAGAACGTTGACGTTCCAGGAAGATTAATGCTTAATGTTGTGGTATACAACCCTCTGATCACGCTATTTGCAGAAGCGTCTGTAGCGAACGCTTCACCCGCTAGCACCTGATTTGGAGGAGCACCCAACTCCACAAATTTTGAACAGGAGCTAACAAGCAGCGTTGCACTGGTGATGGCGAATAATAATATATTGTTATTGATGTTTAATTTCATGATTTCTAGTTTTAAAATTGACAGTTAAATCCAAATACAATCGTACGCAATGGTGGCAGTACTTGAGCAATCGTTCCAGTTCCTAAACCCGGAGGCCCGCCTTGAACGGTTGTTTCGGTATCCAGAACATATTTGTTCTTGGCCCAGGTAAAGAGGTTTTGACCTTGCATAAAGACATTGCAATTGGACATCTTCAGTTTGGAAGTCCAGCTTTTCGGTAAGTTGTAAGATAAATTGACCGACCTTAATTTAATATAAGAAGCGTCACCATAGACTGCGTCGGAGTTGGTATACAGATTATAAGAATTGCTTAAAGCAGCTCCATCCGCTGAAGCTCCTTGAGTTGCTGGGAGAATAGCGCCCGGGATAGTTGTATTGGTATTCGTTGGTGTCCATCGGTCCAGCCAGTAATCGTTTTGGTTGACCAAAGCCCCAGGTCTTGAATTGAGGATTTTGGTTAAGCCAAACCGGTGATTAAATTGAAAGAATACGCCAAGTTCAAAGCCTTTGTAAGAAAAGGTATTGTTAAATCCACCATAGAATGGCGTACCTAAGTCAGCAACATAGCGGTCATCACCCGTAATTGCTCCATCACCATTGCGATCTTCGTATAAAGCTCTTCCTGTTGCCGGATCGACACCTTGATAGTGGTACAAACGGATCATATTGAGGGGCTCACCCACCAAGAAACTACTTGCATAGAAGGTGTTTTCAATTCCAGGAAATTCGACCAGTTTATTTTTATAAAATGTAAAGTTTGCCGATGTTTTCCATGTAAAATTTTCATTGGTTACGTTGGTGGTATTCAGTTCCAATTCCAAACCCGTATTTTGGATCAAAGCTGGCAGGTTTTCTTTGTAACTATTGTAACCTGTTTGGGTACTCAAAACTAAATCGGTGATTTGGTCGGAAGAGCGATTCCTGAAAAAGTTTCCTGTGAATAAAATTCGATCTTTTAAGAAACCCAGATCGATTGCAAACTCCAATTTTTTCGTCGTTTCCCATTTAATGTATTCATTCGGAAGCGTTCCCATGTTCATGGAAGGATTGTTAAGGTAGGCCGTTGCTGATGAGTATAGTGGGAGGTACAGGTAATTTGAAATCTGGTCGTTACCGGTTGATCCATAGCTTGCTCTCAACTTACCAAAACTTAAAAATTGCAGGTTATCCTGCACGAAGTCCTCTTTTCCAAAAACCCAACCTAATCCAATTGCGCCGAAATTTCCGAATCTATTTTTAGGGCCGAAGCGAGATGAACCGTCCCTTCTAAAAGTTCCGTTAAACAAATATTTCTCTTTCCAGTCGTAATTTACTTTTCCGAATACGGCATTATATTTATAATAAACGAGGTTGTTACTTGCGGTAAATTGTCCTGCGGCTCCAAGCGAGCCTAACAGTGCATCGTTTGAATAATTGGAACCATTGGTGGTCTGTGAGCGGGACGAGTTCTGTTGAAAGCTTGTTCCGATCAATGCCGTCAATTTACCTTCACCCATATTTTTCACATAATCCAGTGTCGGCTCAATAATCCAATTCTCGGCCTTTGTATTGGAGAAGCTGGAAGCACCAAGCGGGTTAGTGACGGTATTATTTAAGGACGTGATTGGGCGTTGATTATTTTGGTTCAATTGGGTAATGGTATAACCAAAATTTGCTTTTGCCGTTAATCCAGGTATGATTTTATAACTCAAGTTGGCATTGGAGATCAGGTTATTGGTATTGCCAAAGTACTTCCGTTCGAGCAGGGCGATCGGATTATCAATAAATGTCGTTGGTGGTAACCAGTAGTATTTTCCATTGTCGCCATAAATGGGATAATTGGGGGCCAGATTGTAGAGTGATGTCACATCCGACGAAGGCATATCGGAATTATCATTGGCATAGCTAACCGATAAAGCGGCATTAAACTTTTTGTCAGAAGAGGTGTGATCCAGATTTAGGCGGGAGGTGAAGCGGCTATTTTTACTGTCCCCATAAAATACGGTACTTTCGCGTCTATATCCGGAGTTGAAGAAAAAGCGTGTGGACTCGTTTCCGCCGGACATATTCGCTTGAACGTCGGTGATATGGCCTTTATTTCCAATCAGCATTTTCTGCCAATCCGTCGATTTGTTTTGATCCCATAACATAAGATCCGGGGCATTGTCGGCAGTAGGTGTCACGCCAGCATTGGCGAAAGCCTCTTTTCTTAAGGTCAGATATTGTTCTAGATTTAACATGGGGATAAAGCGGTTGACCTCAGTAAATCCAGTATTGAAGTTGACACCAATACGGGTGCGGCCTGCAGATCCCTTTTTTGTTGTAATCAAGACCACACCATTGGCGCCCCGACTACCGTAGATCGCGGTGGCATCGGCATCTTTCAGCACATCAATTCGCTCGATATCCGCCGGGTTAATCATACTGAACGGACTTAATCCCTCCGAAGAGGCCGATATTCCAAAGGAATTGAGGTTGTCCGTAGCAGGTTGTCCGCCGTTAAAGTTGGTAAATGGAACCCCATCAATAACGTACAGCGGAATGGATCCAGAGGTCGTACCACTTAGTGAGGCCTGATTTCTGATCTGGATCTGAACGGCACTTCCAGGTACACCGTTGTTTTGAGCGATTAATACCCCGGACAATCTTCCGGATAGGGCTGCGAGTGGATTACTTACCGGTTGCGAGGTAATATCTTTCGCTGTGATTGAGGCAACCGAGCCGGTATTCAGTCTGCGTGTTGTTGTGCCATAGCCAATCACAACGACTTCTTCCAAACTACCTTCTTCAGGCTTAAGTTTGATCGGTGTAGGACTCGCAATAAGCTGTTTTGCCGGAATTTCGACCTTTTGATACCCTATGAAAGAAAATGTAATAATAACATCGTCATTCGGAATACGCAGTCCCCATTGTCCATTAACATCGGTCGCTGTACTCGTCTGCATACTGCGATACTCTACTTTTTGCCAGTCTTTAATGATTACCGAGACACCTGCTAGTGGCGTTCCATTTTCGTTGACTACTTGTCCTGCTATTTGTCGTTGATTTTGTTGTTTTTCCTTTACAGCGATAATATTGTTGTCCAATAGTTCCCATGTTAAGTTGCTTCCGGCAAGCGATTGCGAAAGAATATCTTTCACACTGATTTTCTTCCCAACAATATTGACCTTGGCGTTAGGTAAGGTCGATTTACTAAAGAACATTTTGTATCTGCTCTTCGCGTTGATGGTTTGAAAAACATCTTCCAGTTTTCCGTCCTGGATGGAGACATCGATTTTTTCAGTTTGAGAATAGGCAAAGCTTTGTACATGCAAGGTGCTTAGGCAAACAAGCAGTAGCGCTAATCGCGACTCTTTTCTAAATTTGGGTTTTGTTTTGATCATGTGAGTTATATAGGTTGATATTTTTAAAATAATTCGAATTGATTTTTCCCCGTTTTTTTAATTTGAAAGTAGTTGACAGTTTGTAATGCTTTAAGAATATTTTCGAGTTGTTCGTTTTCGAATACCGCTGAGTAGCGTTTGCTGGCTATCGCTTGATTTGTAATTTTGATCTCCACCCCGTACATGCGTTCCAGTTTCAATGCGATATCAAATAATCTCTCTTCTTGGATTGTCATACGATTTAATAACCATTCAGTTTCTAAAGCAGAACCATCGTTTTCAGCGATAACGAATGGCTGGATAGCTACGGACATAGAACTCGCTGCAGATTGATGGACGCTGGAGGGCGATACCTCTTTAGATTCAGCTGTTTTTGTGATAACAAATTTTTGTTTGGGTTTTAAGATGAATTTCCGAGTGTTGGCTCCTGTTTTCCAAATCGATACCTTACCACGCACTAGAGCTGTTTCGGCCTCATTTTCTTCCGCATAATCACGTACATTGAAGGCGGTCCCTAAGACACTAATTTCCATTCTCGGTGTATGAATAAGGAAAGGTTTAGCAGGATCTTTTTTGACATCAAAAAATGCTTCCCCGATTAAAGTCACTTCGCGTCTGCTTGAGTCTTTGAATGAAGCAGGATATATTATTTTGCTGGAGGCATTGAGTGTAACTTTTGTTCCGTCTTGTAATACAATTTGACGCTGTTGTCCATCCGATAGGGTGATCTCTTGATTGTTGGGCGCTTTTGTTTTGTATAAATATACGCCAGCAAATGCTATACACAAGACGGCAGCGGCGGCGGCAATTTGGGATAAACTGAAAGAGCGTTTCTTTCCAATCGATAATCTAGCCATGATACCGCTATGGATACGATTTTTTAAGGCGTGCTGCACTTCTTCAGGAAGTGTTTTGAGTAAACTCGGCCGTGATGAGAATGAATCGAAAAATCGCTCTACGGTGTCGATCTCTTGCGAATTGGCTTCGCCCTTTAAGTATTTGTCAATGAGCTTTTCAAGCTCTTGGTTAGGATATTGCATAGGATGAGTACAATGTTCACTACAATAGTGTCCCTGAGGGGGGAATATGTACTAGTGCAAAACTTGTTTTATTTGTAAATTGCTTATTTACAGTTGAATAAAATTAAAAGAAGAGTCAGGAAATGCTGGATAACGAGTTTCTTCAGTTTGTGTATTGACACACCAAGATGATTTTGGACTGTATTTTGGGATGTTTCCGTTAGATCGCTGATTTCTTTTGTGGTGAGTCCGTCCAGATACCGCATTTTAAAGATTTCTTTTCTTTTTTGTGGAAGATTGGCTACCCATTGTTCAATCAAAGATTTTAGATCCTTTTCGTCGTACAGGTCTCCCGCTGTATTATTTTGTTTTTGGTAGTATGAGGAATTTTCTTCAATAAGTGCTGTTCTTCGTCTATTTTTTTTATATGTTTCGAAAACTTTGTATTTCATGCAGGTAAAAAGGTAGGCTTCCACATTGTGGATGTCTCTCTTAGAGCCGTGTTTCCAAAGGTCGATAAATATGTCTTGTACAATTTCCTCACAGGAAGCCAGGTCCTCAAGCCGTTTATACGATTCATCTAACAGTACTGACCAATACTTATCATATAAAATGTTGAAAGCCGCTAAATCGCCTTCTCTAAGCCCAATCAGTAAGCTTTCGTCGTTGTGAGATGCATATTTATCGTTTTTCATGATATTTGAAGTGTGAAGCCGACTTCCTCCAAGCTACAGCTTTTAAAGGAATTTACTTTTTTCAATTATACTCATTTAATTATATAAGGACAAGGTGCATCGGTATTTTCTACTTAGTTATAATTAATGTATTGACCATTAGTTTGGAGTGCTTTAGCGCCTTTAATATCCCTTCGCGATTACATTTTTTTTAACACAAAAAGCTGCCTTTTTAAGTTTTTATCCGTAACATCAACAATGATGGTTACAGCAACAGACATGTTTAGGAGGGTTTACATTCATAACAAATCGGTCTTTAGTTTGTATTGCTATCAAAATTAGGTGGAATAAAACTAAAATAAAATTCACGTTCTATTTTTCGAATAAATTATTAAATAAGCTTTTATCTGTATCGGTTGGCTGAATATTACATAGTTTTTTCAATAGATTACAATAAAAATTCTGTTTTGATACCCACCTTTCGAATTTAAAATGTCATGACAATTTAAAAGTGAACATAGTCGTTTGTTGATAGGTCGCAAATAATCGATGGGAACGGCGACGATATATGGCCAGAATCAATTAACTTTAAGGATGGAACACTGTTTTGCTTTTAAACCATCAAATATTCAATTGATTAAAATGTTAACAAAAAATATCAAAGGTAAAACTAATACCTTGTTACGCACAATATGTTGCTGTTCTTTTCTTTTGTTCAGTATGCTAAAAGGTTTTTCCCAAGGTAAAATGACGAAAGACTATGTGGACTATGTCAATCCGTACATGGGAAATATCAGCCATTTATTGGTACCGACCTATCCGACGGTTCATCTGCCTAACAGTCTGCTGCGCGTGTATCCCGAGCGAGGAGACTATACGTCAGATCGCCTATATGGTTTGCCACTGATCGTCACCAGCCATCGTGGCAAATCGGCTTTCAACCTTAGTGCACTGGTTAAATTGCCCGATCGTTTGAAACCGGTACAATTGTATAGTTACGATCAAGAGGAAATCCATCCGTATGCCTATTCTGTGTTCTTGGATCAAGAGCAAATTCAGGTAGACTATGCGCTGTCGCACCAGTCGGGACTTTATACCTTTACTTTTCCCAACACCTCAAAAAAATATCTTCAGTTCAACTCGCAGCAGGGAAAACTTCAATGGGATGGCAAGGGACTTTCGGGGGTACAGGATATTGGAAATGGTACCCGTGTATATATTTATGCCATTCCCGAGTCCAATCCGATTGCGGTGAAGCGACTGCAGGGCCAACAACTGGAAAATGCAACCGAAGCTGCCGGTAAGAATTCGTGTATGATATTGGAGTTTCGTCAGGCCGGTACTAGCTTGCGCATGAAATATGGTGTTTCATTTATTGATGTCGCGCAAGCGAAAGCCAATTTAAAGCGTGAGATCAGCGATTTTGATCGGCAAAAGCTTGCTGATATAGGACGTAAAATATGGAACGATGCCTTAGGTAAAATTGCTGTGGAAGACGGAAATGAATCTAATAAGCACGTTTTTTATACGTCTTTATACCGTTGCTACGAACGCCCTGTCAATATTTCTGAAGATGGTCGTTATTATAGTGCATTTGACGGGAAGGTACATCAGGATGAGGGCAAACCTTTTTTTACCGATGACTGGATTTGGGATTCCTATCGGGCACATCATCCTTTGCGCGTATTATTGGATCCGGGCACAGAATCCATGATCCTGCATTCTTTTGTCCGGATGTCGGAGCAAATGGAACAGCCTTGGTTGCCCACTTTTCCTGAGATTACGGGCGATAGTAGGCGGATGAATTCCAATCATGGCGTAGCCACCTTGTTGGACGCCTACCGCAAAGGAGTGCGTAATTTTGATATTAAGAAAGCCTATCTCGCTGCTAAAGGTGCGATTACCGAAAAAACATTGGCTCCCTGGTCGGGTAAGCCTGCTGGTAAATTAGATCGTTTTTTTAAAGAGAAAGGGTATATCCCTGCGTTGTCCCCGGGTGAAAAAGAGACCATACCGGAGGTAAGCGGTTTTGAACGGAGACAGCCAGTTGCTGTCACCTTAGGTACCTCTTACGACTTATGGTGCTTAGCACAGCTTGCTCACGAATTGGGTATACAGGACGACTATGAGCTTTTTATGAAGCAGTCTTTCAACTATAGAAATCTCTTCAACGAGCAGACCAAGTTTTTTCATCCTAAAGATGACAAAGGGAATTTTATCATGCCTTTTGATTACGTGTTTTCCGGCGGACAGGGAGCACGGGAATATTACGGTGAAAACAACGCCTGGATCTACCGTTGGGATGTACAGCATAATATTCCCGATCTGATCAACCTGATGGGAGGGAACGAATCTTTTGTCAAGTACCTTGATGAGATGTTCCAGCAGCCTTTGGGGCGTTCAAAGTTTGACTTTTATGCACAGCTTCCAGATCACACGGGAAATGTCGGGCAATTTTCCATGGCAAACGAGCCGGCTTTGCATATTCCTTATCTATATAATTATGCGGGACAACCTTGGATGACACAGAAAAGGATACGCAAGCTGATCGGGGAATGGTTTAGAAACGATTTAATGGGGGTACCGGGAGATGAAGACGGTGGTGGAATGTCAGCTTTTGTCGTCTTTTCGCAAATGGGCTTCTATCCGGTTACACCGGGTTTGACGTCGTACAGCATTGGATCTCCATTTTTTAAGAAAGTGAGCATACAGCTTCCTAATGGTAAGTCTTTTGTTATTATCGGCAAAAATGCATCGGCAAGAAACAAATACATTCAGTCGGCCAAATTGAATGGGCAGCCGCTGAACGTTCCACAGCTGACCCATGCCGATTTGCTGAAAGGTGGCACATTGGAGTTTGTGATGGGGGATAAAGCAAATCGAAATTGGGGAATAGCAGAGTAACATTGTTTTATTCTAAAGCTATATTTTAGAAGCAAGCAAGCAAGCAAGCAAACCAAAAAATAAACAAGTAAGGCGGTTAAGTGAACGAATCACTTAGCCGCTTTTTTATTGCGGTATAATATTCTAATTTTTTTGGGTAATTTTTTGTGGAAAAAGAAAAAATGATCATCTTATATTAAAATATATCCTACTTTAGTGTGATACGCAGTAGATAGATCAATTATGAATTATATAAACTAAGATAAATGAGAAGTGTTCTATGCGCACTTGCGGTAACGATTATCCTAATCTTATCGTTTAATAAACTCGTTCATGATGATATGCCCGTAGCCAACGCTACGATAGTATTAACCGAAGTAAATCGTCATAAACAAGACGTCAAAAGTATCTTAATGACCGATAGTAATTTTTCGGATCTACGCTTTTTTGATACTACGCTAAAAAATAATAGAATTTTGATGTTGGGTGAAATGCTGCACAATGATGGCGAAACTTTCAAAGCGAAAGCCAGACTCATCCGTTATCTGCATGAGCATCTCGATTATGACGTAGTTTTATATGAGGCAGGGCAGTATGATATGTGGATGATGAATGCACAGATGGACAACCTGATGGATAAGTCGCAGGAAAAAACGATTGGCGGTACCGGACTATTTGACTTCTGGTGGCAAAATCAGGAAAATCAGCCCCTCTTAACGTATTATAAAAAAACAAAATCAACAGAGCGTCCAATGATCCTCGGCGGATTTGATATCCAATTTTCAGGCAGGGGCTTATCAAATATACGCGTAAAATTATTGGAAGATTTCTTAATTAAAAATGGGATCGATTCGACCAAGTATCCATTATTAAAAAGAAATAGCAATAAGTTGGAGTATCTAATTTATGAACGTTTTGCCAATAAGCATCTCGATGCGAACCAAAAGAAACAATTTCTAGCAGAATTTGACGGGTTGGGCCGTATGATCCGGGGGCGTAAACCAGACGCGGAGCAGCTGATCTATAGCCGATATCTGTCTGATATGAAGCACAACTTTGACAAATCTTGGCGCTATAAAGCTGGGTCGATGCAGAGCATGCATTTTAGAGATTCACTGATGGCGGAAAATTTAACCTATCAGATCGATTCGCTTTACGCCGGCAAAAAGATTATCGTCTGGTGTGCCAATATCCATAGCTTTTCTGCGCCATACAATAAAGATTATCGGCCCCTCGGGACTTATCTAAAGCGTAAATACGGCGCTCAAGCGTATAGTCTGGATTTTACTTCCTATGGAAGATATGATAAAACTGGCCGTGTTGTCGATAGAGTGGGTAAGTTGGCAGTGGAAAATGTATTTCATGCCACTAAATCACCCTATTTCTTTTTGGATCTTCGTCAGTTGCCCAACAATAGCATGTTAAAACAACGTTTTAGTTCAGTCATTAATCAGGGGATTGATGAAGAAAGAAAATGGCACGAGTTTATCGATGGCATTTTCTATATCGATATCAATAAAGCTCCAATTTACCGCTAACAGCATGGAAAGTATCTTAACACAACAACTTAGCTTTAAAATAGGCGCAAAAACAATCTTGGATAATATTAGCCTACAAGTCCCAGACAGGAGTATTTATGGATATCTCGGCCGAAATGGGGCGGGAAAATCCACAACAATCAAATTGCTTTTAGGTCTTTTGGAGGATCAGGCAGATACGATTTTTATTCAGGGAAATAGTTTAAAGGCGCATCCCATAGGTGTTTATGCCAATGTTGGAAACTTGATTGAGGCCCCATGCTATTATACGAAATTGACCGTTTTTGAAAATTTAAAGTACTTGGATATCATCCACAAAAAAGGCAACAAACGCATTGATGAAGTATTGGAAATGGTAGATCTTCATCGGGAAAAGAAGAAAAAAGCCAGTGCCCTGTCCATGGGGATGAAACAGCGGCTGGGAATAGCGATGGCGATTTTTCATGATCCGCAATTGCTTATCCTGGACGAACCATTAAATGGTCTCGATCCACAGGGAATTGTCGAAACGCGCAATTTGTTTTGTCATCTCAACGAACAGGGAAAAACGATCTTTCTTTCGAGTCATATTTTGAGTGAGCTTGAAAAAATAACGACACACATTGGTATCATTGAAGGTGGGAAAATGATTTTCCAGGGAACCAAACAGGAGCTGCTGGGACAGGTTGACCGAGAAGTGTACCTACGTACAGCCAGTCCCGAAGCAACAGCTTCGGTTTTGCGAAATAACGGGTTTTCTGGTGTTAAAACCGATGGAGAAAGCATTGCCGTCACTATCGGCGATGATCTGCAATTTGGTCTTATGATCAAATCTTTGGTCGAAAAGCAGATTGATATTTATGGATTGGAATCCCGTAGTGCTGATCTTGAACAAATTTTTATAAACCTTATCACTCGTGTAAATGGCTAATACATTCTATACCGCTTTCTTGTCGGAAAAGTACAAACTCCTACGCAATAGGGAGATTTTTGGGGTACTGATCGTTCCTATGGTGCTCGTTTTTGCGATTGCCGGTTATATTATTTATGATGTTATAGATTCAGGAGGGGCAGTGGCGGTTCCTAACCCTTGGAAACTTCTGCTTGGCAGATATGTTTTTCAGTTTTTTTACCTGCTCTATCCCATCCTTGTTGCTTTATTCGTCTATGCCTGTTGTGATGTCGAGTATAAGAATAACAATTATAAAATACTCTTTACCCTACCCATCAGTAAATCGAATATTTTCTTTTCCAAAGCCGTCTTTATCCTGCTGACCTTACTGTTTTCAATACTCTTTGCTTACGCTGCATTTCTGATCAGTGGTTATCTGCTCAGCCTGATTTACCCCGTACTGGGGTTTCAGAATTATGATTTTAGGGTCGTAATCTTTTATACGTTTTTGAAACTTTTTATTACGCTCTCGGCTATCGCTATGATTCAGCTTTCACTGAGCCTATTGTTCAGAAGTTTTATCTACCCAATTGGAGTAGGCATGTTTATATTGGTCTTTTCCGTGCTTGTCGCACAGAAGAGTTTTTCAGATTTTATCCCTTATACAGGTGCCTATAATGCGGTAATGAATATCTTATCCGAGAATGATTCCTTTGCACGACTAGACTATAGCAACATGCTGATGCTCGTCATATTTCTATTGATCAGTTTTTACTTATTCAAGCGGAAAGGACAGTTTTAATTTGTATGCACACCTGATCGGCTATTTTTTGTCAAGTTCTTTTTTATAAGTACTCGGAGACTGGCCATATTTCTTTTTAAAGGCCGAAGCGAAATAGGATGCAGAGGAAAAACCGACACTGCTAAATATTTCGTTGATGTTTAGTCCTTCAGCCATGAGGCTTTTGGCTTTCTTTAATCTTCGCTCGATCATGTAATCATTGACGCTGCAGTCAAGTAACTGTTTGACTTTACGGTAGAGCTGCACGCGGGAGAGATGAAGCTCGTTGGCAATGCCATCGACACTCAATCGCGGGTCTGATAATTTGGATTCGACAATCGCTGAGAAATTGTTTAAAAAACGTCTATCGTTATCATTGACCTGCTCCGCTTGAGCGCTATCAAACTGTTCCACATTGCTGCTGTATTTTTCTTTAAGCTGATGGCGTGACTGTAGGATGTTTGAAATCCGTGTCCGCAGTAATTCGGCATTGAATGGCTTAGTAATGTAGTCATCGGCCATCAATTTACTTCCTTCGAGCATCGTATCTTCGTTGGCGAGCGCACTCAGTAAGATGACGGGAATATGTGCGGTCTGATAAAATGCTTTGATGTCCTTTAGAATATCCAGACCGCTACCATCGGGAAGCATAATATCCGTAATGACTAGATCTGGAAAATGTGTCTTCAACATTCCATTGGCTTGTTGCACATCTTTTGCCAGGAAAAGATTGTAATCCCTTTCTAAGAGGGAGCGGAGATAATCTCTGATTTCATCATTATCTTCGACGACCATAATACTTTTTGATCTGTTGGATCGAAAAGAAAGATTGTTGTCTAGCGTCTTTCCTGTTGTCTCCAATAGGTCGTCTTGTTGAAACAGCGGCTTTTCTCCCTTGTCGAAATCGGCCAGTTCAGCAGGCTCGTAGTGACTATTTCCAATTGGCATACGTAGGGTGAATATCGACCCATGGCCTGGTTTGCTACTCACAGTGATTTGGCCATGATGCAGTTCGATGATCTGTTTGGTGTAGGCGAGGCCGATTCCGGAGCCATTACGGCTACTGGCGCCCTGATAAAAAGGATCAAAAATGTGCTCAATATCACTTGGGGCAATCCCCAGGCCATTATCCAAAACCCGTAGATAGAAATAGTCTTTGAAATTGTTTTCTTCCAATATAATTTCAATTCTGCCACTTGCCGCCGTATGTTTGATCGCGTTGGACAATAAATTGGATAAGACCTGTTCCATCAGGTATTCGTCCATCCAGACCTCTTTCAAGCTTGTTTTGTTGACATAACTGACGGAGATTCTGTTTTTCTTAAATAAGGGCTTGAAACTACCTATTACCTGCTGAATAAATGGGTCAATGTAAACGATGGCCGCATGTAGCTTAATCTTCGATTTACTGATGCGATGGATATCAATGAGGTCGCTGACCAAACGTTGTAGTTTTTTTGCATTCCGTTTGATGCGTGACAGCTGTTCTCTGACCTCTTCGGTAAGATCTTTTCGTAATTCAAGGTCCTCGATAGGCGCGATGATAAGGGTTAGCGGGGTTTTAAATTCATGCGAGATATTGGTGAAGAAATTATTTTTGATTTCTGCCGCTTGCTGAATTTGACTGTTCATTTCGACGATCTGTTTTTGTTGCGCAAGAATCTCGCTATTCTGGATTTCCAGATGTTTGTTCTTTTCCCAGTTGCTTCTGATCACGATAATAGAAATTCCCCCAAAGACAACAGCTAGCACCAAGCTAACGACCAATACATTAAGAACGGACTTTTGGCTTTGGTAAATCTTATTCTGTTCCGTAATGAACTCCTGTCTTTTGTCAATATCGAGCTGCTGTTGTTTTATTTTATCCGACTGCAGGGCAAGCAACTCCGCGTTGGTTTTATCGATGACAGAGGTTGCGAGTATATTCTCGCGGCGGTAGTTTTGGTGGTTGATGATAGCCAAGGCCGTTCGAATGGCTTCGGCCCCGCCAGTAGGATAGAGTATGGAAGCAAACATTTTGCCCTGTATGATCTGTTCAAGGCCATTTCCGGGACCAGGAAGAGCATCAACACCAATGATCTTAATGTCCTTTTTGATCTGGGCTTCGTCCAATGCTTTTTTTACCCCCATGGCCATCTGATCATTGAATGTAAAGATGATATCACTCTGGCTCATGACGTTTATATGCTTACGCATTTCCAGATAGGCTTTATTTTTCTCCCAGCCGCCGTGAATGACGCCGCTCACCCGAACCGCTGTGGCATCTCCAATTTGCTGCATAAAGCCTTTTTCACGCTCTATTGAAGCCGAAGTGCCCGATAGCCCTGTGACTAATCCGACCGAACCCTTTCCTTGCAAAATCGTGTGGCTATATTGGCCGGCTAGTTTCCCGATGGCGAGATTGTCGGCGCCCACATAAGCATTATATTGGCCGGATGACGTCTTACGGTCTGTTACGATGACAGGTATATTGCGTTGGAATACAGAATCCACAATTGGCGTGAGTGGCTCGGCCTCATTTGGGGATACAATAAGAAGATCGATATCCTGTTTGACTAATTCGCGAATTTGATTGATCTGTACATTATTGTCGCCATGTGCGTCGCGATAAAGAAAGTCAATATCGGGATTGAAGGAAAGTTCCCTTTTCATTTCCTCGAGCATCGTTTGTCGCCAGGCATCGTTTCCGATACACTGCGAAAAAGCGATCACCTGCTTTTTCTTTCGGACCATTGGTTGACATCCACAAAAAAGAAGCAAGGTCAATATGCCACTAAAAATGAAATATTTTCCCATGATTTTTCCCCTTAAATATCCGAATATACATTATTTAGATTTTTTGGGGTAACAGGGATCGTGTTAGTGTATATTTTACACTAAAATAGGAACCTTCAAAAATGTATCATTTTCTAAATTTTCTGTTTAAAAAGTGAAAGTTTTAAAAAACAGAATTAGTTTAACTATCAGAATTTTAGTGTTTTAGCGTTTTTAGAAAAATGTTACATAAATAAATGTTTTTGCGAAGTCCAAATTTAAGTTAAGATGAAGCACGTGTTAAATTTGGATTAATCAATTATAGATCATCACATGAACAAAAACACGGTATTAGCTTGGTCCTTTGTAGTGGCTTTAGGCGGATTTTTATTTGGATTTGATACAGCGGTTATTTCGGGAGCAGAAAAGGCCGTTCAGGAGCACTGGCATTTGAGTGAGTTTCAGCATGGACTGACAATGGCCATCGCCTTGATAGGGACAGTTGTCGGCGCAGCATTAGGTGCACTGCCTTCCGATAAATTGGGCCGTAAAAATACCTTATTTGCTGTTGCAGCCCTTTACTTTATTTCAGCGATTGGTAGTGCACTGGCGAATGACTGGACGATATTTATTTTATTCCGCTTTTTGGGTGGCATAGGAGTTGGCGTCTCTTCGGTAACGGCACCAATCTATATATCAGAAATCTCCCCGGCAGCATCGCGGGGTAAGTTGGTAGGGCTTTTTCAATTCAACGTTGTATTAGGTATTTTGATAGCCTATTTGTCCAATTATTTTATCGGTCAGGTTGGCGAAGAGTCCTGGCGCTGGATGCTGGGGGTACAGTGCTTTCCGTCGTTGTTATTCTTCTGTTTGATCTTCCTCATTCCGGAAAGTCCGAGATGGTTGCTGCTGCACAGGGGGAATTTGGCCGAGGCAACACGGATTATGAAAAAAATTAATTCGGATGGTTACGAGCTGGAGATTTCAAAAATTCAGGAGTCCAAAAACAATTCCACAGGAGAAGGCAAGCTCTTCGTTCGCGAAAATGCCAAACCTATTTTATTAGCCTTTTGTTTTGCGCTGTTCAATCAAGTTTCAGGTATCAACGCGATTATATATTATGCACCCCGTGTATTTGAAATGGCTGGCCTGGGCTCACAGAGTTCATTGCTTTCGACAGTAGGTATAGGGGTTGTCAATTTTATTTTTACGTTGCTGGCGATCAATTTCATCGATAAGGTAGGCAGAAGAAAATTAATGTTGGTGGGCTCGATCGGGCTGATTGTTTCATTGGCACTCGTTTCCCATGCTTTTTATACCAACCAAACGACGGGTTTTGCGATCACAATCTATCTGATGAGTTTCATTGCCTTTTTCGCATTCTCGCAAGGTGCGGTGATTTGGGTGTTTATTTCGGAAATTTTTCCGAACGACGTACGTGCCAAAGGGCAGACATTTGGTAGCTTGACACATTGGGTGATGGCGGCGATTATCACTTTTTGCTTTCCAGCCTTGACGGAAATGCTCGGCGGCGGCGGTACCTTCTTGATCTTTGCCCTATTTATGGTGCTGCAGCTTGTTTATGTGCTTAAGTTTATGCCAGAGACAAAAGGGAAATCATTGGAAGATCTTGGGCATACCATCAATCTACATTAGTCTTTAGCTGGACTACAGCAATAGGTGTCGGAGTAGCCATGAAGCGACTGACGCCTATCGAAAGTTATTTAATCAAAGACAATGTGATAGCATGTTGTGTGTATCTATTGTCAACATTGAATTTAAAGGGAAATATAATAATCAATTTGTTACTTGGTTTTTGGCGCTCGGCCGAAGCTTTGTATAAAAAGGAGAAAATATGAAAAACGGAGATAAATCAATACAGGGTATTTGTTTTGGCGAGGTTCTTTGGGACAATCTTCCTACAGGTAAAAAATTAGGCGGTGCGCCTTTGAATGTGGCTTATCACCTCAATAAATTGGGGGTTACAACGCGTATGCTAACGCGTATAGGGCGTGACGATAATGGTTACGAACTGCGTAATGTATGTGAAGATCTGGGTATCCCGACCGATTTCTTCCAGTACGATGACGTGTTACCAACTTCAACAGTAGAGGTTTCGATCGATGCAAAACGCGACGTGCATTACGATATCGTTTATCCTGTAGCTTGGGATAGAATAGCGGTGGACAATGTTGTTCTTGAGGCAGTTGCAGCGGTGGATTTTTTGGTGTATGGCAGTCTGGCCTGTCGGGATGATGTAAGTTTTCAAAGTTTGCTATTATTGCTGAAAAAAGCCCGCTTCCGGGTGATGGATGTCAACCTGCGTACACCTTATTTTGGTCCGGAAAAAATACATACACTGTTGGGATACGCTGATTTTGTGAAAATGAATGCCGAGGAACTGCATGTTATTTCAGACTGGAATGGCGCGACGGATGCCTATACCGATCAGCAGCGTGTAGACCTGATCATGGAGCGTTTTGCAATTCAGGAGGCAATTGTAACCTATGGTGCAGATGGAGCGGTATATCATTATAAAAAAGACAATATCAGTTATCATTTTCCAGCCTTGAAAGTTCAGGTAGAAGATACCATCGGAAGTGGTGATTCTTTTTTGGCGGCTTTCCTGACCAAAAGGTTTCAGATGCAGGAAGGTGTTCAGCTGGAGGAAGTACTGGAATTTGCGGCCACATTAAGTGGATTTGTGACACAGAGCCGGGGGGCTTGTCCTGAATATAACGATGCGGTCATCAATCGATTCCAATGGTTGCATCCGATCTTCAATGGAGCTCAGAAGCAACAGTAGGTGAACTGCTTCTTTACGAAGCAGTTTACCCGCTATCATAATCAAATAATCAATCTAAATCATTAACCATTTACTTATAACCAATTATGTTTACAAGACAGAAAGCAATGCTGCTCCCGTCTTTGGCACTTTTTTCTGTTGTCGCATTTGCGCAACAGACTGAAATCCGGGGAAGAATTACGGATAGCGGGACAGCAGCACCTATAGTAGGGGCATCTTTAGTGGTGAAGGGAACCACAATAGCCACCAAGACAAATGAAAAGGGAGAATTTGTCCTTCAGACTTCGGGCAATCAGGGCACATTGGAAATAAGCTATGTCGGCTATGCCTCCCAGGCGATTGCTGTAGCAGGAAGAAAGTTCCTCGATATTCAGCTTGCACCTACCGAAAAAGGGCTCGATGAAGTGGTCGTTACGGGATATCAAACAGAACGGAAGAAGGATTTGACGGGTGCAGTGAGTGTTGTTAATGTTGCTGAGATGATGAAGGCTCCGGAAAATAACCCGATGAAAGCGCTGCAAGGACGGGTAGCTGGTATGACCGTAACTTCGGATGGTAGTCCGAGTGGAGCGGCAACAGTGCGTATGCGCGGAATCAGTTCCATCAATAGTAGTCAGGATCCCTTGTATGTCATTGATGGAACCCCCACACAGGGAGGAATGCACGAGCTCAATTCGAATGATATCGAAAGTATTCAGGTTTTAAAGGACGCTTCTTCGGCGAGTATCTATGGCTCGCGCGCAGCGAATGGTGTTATTGTCATCACAACAAAAAAAGGAAAGATAGGTGCCCCTAAACTTACAGTAGACGCCTATGCTACCAGTACGCATTTTAATAATCGCATGAAAGTGCTGGATGCCCAACAATATGGTCGTGCCTTGTGGCAGGCCACCATCAATAATGGTGGAAACCCTAACGGAAATAATATTGGTTATCAGTTTGAATGGAATAACGACGCAAATGGCGTACCTCAGCTCAATACTGTTTTTGTTTCCAAGTATATCGACCGTGAACATACCATGTACGCTTCTGATACCGATTGGTTTAAGGAAGTTTCAAAACCGGGATTGCAACAATCTTACAATGCGACATTAAGCTCCGGTACAGAAAAGTCCAGTTCCTTTTTCTCCTTAGGTTATTTGCACAACAATGGGACACTCCGTTACACGGATTTCCAGCGGATATCAGCGCGGATGAATGCCGATTATAAATTATTCGATGGACGCTTGGTGGTGGGCGAGAATTTTACGGTAAACAATACCGGTGAAGTGCAGGTACCGGGCGATGTACTTGACCTTTCGTTAAAAGCATTGCCCATTATTCCTGTCCATACAGTAGATGGAATAGGATGGGGTGGGCCATCATTGGGGATGAACGACCGCCATAATCCCATGCGTGTACTTTACGACAACCGGAACAATAAATATAATTATTGGCGGTTGTTTGGAAATGCCTATGCCGATCTACAGCTTATAAAAGGTCTGCATGTCCGCACCAGTTACGGTTTGGACTATAGTAATTTTTACAAACGTAATTTGGAAGTATCCTATCGTTCGGGATTTATGAACAGCAGCCGGAGTGGGGTTAATATGGAACAGTCCCATGGGATGAAGTGGACTTGGTCCAATACGGCGACTTATCGGAAAGAGATTGATAAACATACCTTAGATGTGCTTGCCGGTATGGAAATGAACCGTCAGAATGATATCAATTTTAATGCCTATACTGCCGGAGATGGCGCCTTTGCCATAGAGACACCTGAGTATATGTGGCCAGGTGTGAGTACGGGCACAGCGGCAGTAGGTGGTGGATCTACGGGATTCTCGCTGTTATCCTATTTTGGAAAGGCCAATTATTCCTATGATGACCGCTATCTGGCATCCTTCACCGTGCGGCACGATGGCTCTTCCCGCTTCGGTAAAAATAACCGCTTTGCAACTTTCCCGGCGGTAACAGCGGGGTGGCGGATTTCGTCCGAGCGTTTTATGGCAAGTACAAAAAACTATATTTCGGACCTCAAGCTGCGTGTTGGATGGGGGCAGACAGGTAACCAAGGGATAGGTAATCTGGCTACCTATGCGCTGTTCGTCCCCGAATACGGTGTTGCTGATCCCACATGGAATATCGTGGATGGCACAGCATATGATCTCTCGGGCGCAGGAACGGGAAAATTACCGTCGGGATATCGCAAAATCCAAACAGAAAACAATGACCTGAAATGGGAAACCACAACGCAGACGAATATCGGTTTGGACTTTTCATTGTTTAATCAAAGTCTCTATGGTTCGATTGACTGGTATGTCAAAGCAACCAAAGATATGTTGATCAATCCAGCCTATATCGGTGTGGTCGGAGAGGGCGGTTACCGTTGGGCGAATGGTGCCTCCATGGAAAATAAAGGTTTGGACGTATCGGCTGGATATCGCAATAAAACATCGTTTGGACTGGATTATGATGTGATGGCTGTGTTCTCTACCTATAAAAACAAGGTGACACATTTGCCCGAAGCGGTAGAAAACTCCTATGGAGGTCGTCAGGGGGATAATATTATCGGCCGGCCGCTGGGATCATTCTATGGCTATGTCACCGACGGTATTTTTCAGAATCAGGACGAAGTGGATGCGCACGTCAATCAGACCGGTAAGGGGATAGGGCGTTTACGTTACGTCAACGTCTATGATGCGGACAAGCAGATTACGGATATGGACCGTACCTGGATCGGTAGTCCACATCCTGATTTTTCCTATAGTCTCAATATTGTGCTGAAATATAAAGGGTTTGACCTATCGGCATACTTTCAGGGGGTACAGGGGATAGATGTCGAAAACTGGCTGAAAAAGCAAACAGACTTCTGGAGTGTGGATGACGTCAATTCCAATAAAGGCCTGCGACTGCTGAATGCATGGACACCACAAAATCCAACGTCAACGATTCCGGCCTTACAAACGACAAACAACAATGACGAGGGGCGCCTGTCAAATTACTTTATCGAGAATGGATCTTATGTGAAACTCCGGAATCTATCTCTGGGCTATACCCTGCCAACAGCAACAGCCTCACGCCTGCGTATGAGCCGGCTAAGGATCTATGTGACCGGTCAGAACCTATTTACCGTTAAGTCAAAGAATTTTACAGGTGTAGATCCTGAAAATGTAGGTTGGGGGTATCCAATTCCAACGACCTGGACAGCTGGGGTAAATATTGGATTTTAAAAAGGGGAGAAATAAGGCTATACACTTATAAATAATTTATACGGATGAAAAAAATAACCACTAAAATAGCGATACTTATGGTTCTTGCTGGACTACTTTCAGGATGTACCAAATTTTTGGATCAAACACCCAATGGTGTGCTGAGCTCCGATCAGGTTAAGGAGCCAGAACGATTATTGACAGCGACCTATGCCGCTTTGGGCAATGATCATTATGATGTCCCTTTTAGCTTATGGCCCTATGGTACGGTTCGGTCGGACGATGCTTATAAAGGTGGATCGGGGCCACAGGATATCCAGACCTTTCATTTTCTTGAGGTCTCAAATAACATTACAACCAATTTCGCGGAGTTGGATAAATTATGGTTTCAGTTGTACGTTGCGATTTCGCGTGCCAATACGACAATCAAGACCATACAGGAAATGGACAATTTCGACGGGAAGGAAGAAAAACTTGGTGAAGCACGTTTTCTGCGGGGGCATTTTTACTTTATGCTCAAGATCCTTTTCAAATATGTGCCTTATATCGATGAAAATGTACCAGTAGACAGCTATGAAACCGTATCGAATAGAGCCCTAAGCAACGATGCACTATGGCAAAAGATTGTAGCGGATTTTCAGTATGCGGTAGATCATCTTCCTGCTGTGCAAACGGAGGTCGGTCGGGCCAATCGTATCGCCGCTGCGGCTTATCTCGCCAAAGCTTACCTGTATAAGGGATACCGTCAGGACAATGCCGAACGTAATATGGTGACGGGTATCGATGCGGGAGATTTGGAAAAGGTTGTACAAAATACGGATATTGTGCTTTCATCGAACCATACGTTGGAAACCGACTTTGCATTTAACTTCTTGCCGGGCAAATATGAAAATGGAACAGAGGCGCTGTTTTCAGTTCAGTTTTCAAAAGATGACGGGACAAAATTTGGGCGTGTTAACTTTTCTGATGTGCTATCTGTACCTATGGGGGTGGGCTGTTGTGATTTCAATAAACCGAGTCAAAGCCTTGTCAATGCGTTTCGCACAACGGGTAAAGGTCTACCACTGGATAATTATAATGCGTTGAATAGCTTTAATACCTCCGAGAAGTATGACCCGAGGTTATTCCATACAGTTGCAATCCCGGGCTTACCGTACAAGTATAGTAGCAAAAGAACATACGAAGAAAGCTGGAATCGTAATCCGGCGGAGTATGCTGTTTATGCCTCGTTAAAAGAAAATGTAGATCCCGACTGTGATTGTTTCGTCCCCATGGTTCCCTTCTATGCGAATACAAAGAATCGAATTGTATTGCGCTTTGCCGATGTGCTGTTGATGCGGGCAGAGGCGCTTATCGAGCTGCATCGTTCGGCTGAAGCACTGCCATTGATCAATCAAGTGCGTACGCGCGCAAAAAATAGCACCTCACTTACGGGATATGCAAATGATAAAACGCTGATCGAAACGTACAAAAATGGAGATAATATTGTGTGGACCGAAGAAAATGCCCGGAAGGCGTTACGTTGGGAAAGACGTTTGGAGCTTGCAATGGAAAATGGAAGATTCTTTGATCTGGTACGTTGGGGAATTGCAGACCAGGCCATGAATGCCTATTATGATGTAGAAAAGTCACGTCGATCTTATTATTCCTCGGCACATTTTACAGCAGATAGGAATGAATATCTGCCGATTCCCGAAGCACAGATCAGATTAAGTAAGTATCTGTACAAACAAAATCCAGGCTATTAAACAGGCATTTATTGTTGAACGATTAGCATAACCAATTATTCCAATGAACACATTAAACAATTATATAAAAGTAGGGATTGCCATCCTGCTTATCGGGCTTCTCGCTGCCTGCAAGCGTGATGCGGATAGTACACTCAATTTGAGTGCAGATGTAGATGTACTTTCTTTCAAGGTCGGCAATACCATTGGGAAAGTAGATCAGGCAAAAGGTACCATTCTTGTTATGGTTCCTGAAGGTACAGATCTTTCGTCGGTAGCTCCGACAATTGAATTGCCCAGCAATGCAAAGGTTTCTCCAGCTTCAGGCATCGCCCAGAATTTTTCATTTTCTGGCACAACACCGATTACTTACCGCGTGTTTAATGGTAATCTTTTCAATACCTACCAGGTAACCGTCAAAGAGATCAAAGCAGAAATAACGGCATTCCGCATCGGAGAAAAAGCAGGGATCATTGATCAGAAAAATAAAAGCATTAAAATTTACCTACCCCTGGGGACAGACCTAAAGAATCTATCACCGGCGATAGAATTTACAGCCGGAGCAAGCATAACGCCCAATCAGAGTGGGCCCGTGGATTTAAGTTCCCCCATAAAATACAGCCTTGCCTATATGGGGCAAGTTTTCCAATACACGGTAACTGCCCTATTGGGTACAGAACCCAAACAAATCCTTATGATTTATAATGGCGAAACCAGCGTTCCACATTTCGACGGGTTAGGGGTGAGTACGGTAGATTCACCATATCCCAATCCGAAAAACACTGGAATTAATGCAACACCTTTCTGTGCGTCTTTTGTGCGGGACAATAAAACTGGTGAAGGCTGGCACGGTGGAGCACTCTGGAATGCAAATAAAGTGACGATCAATCCGGCAGAATACGGGCGTTTCTCGATGATGGTATTGAAGGATGTTGCTGGTGATGTGCAATTGGAAATTCAATCGGATGGCGAACAGAATAAAGATTGGTTGCGTGCCAATTATTCGAAAGATCATGTCGGTGAGTGGCAAGAATTGGTTTTTCAGATTCCTGCTGGAAGAAAGGCTATCATTAACAATATACTGGTAATGCCACATGAGCATCCTAATGGGCAGCCCGTGGCATTTCCTACCCAACGGATGTATTGGGACGAATTGAAGGCATTACCCAAAGAGTAATCGAGTACAAACAAAACAAGTTATTATAAAAACAAAAATGATAGCTAATCAGGGATTAATAGAAAGATTTAAATCATGAGACCAAAGATATATTTGCTTCCGACAGTATTCTTGCTCAGCTTGTTGACAAGTTGCAAGAATGGGGACGAGAGTTCGACAGGGCTGGATAGGCCCATGGAAATACTGCCTGTGGACAGCTCTACGGCTTGTATTACGGGACAGGAGGTGGGACCCTATCAAAGGTTCTACAGACCCCAGCAGGGGTTTGTGGGCGATCCAATGCCGTACTACAATGCCAACGATAACAAGTTCTACTTGTTTTATCTCTATGAAAATGCCAACAGGCATCCTATCTATAGCACACGGACAAGTGATTACGGAACATTTGAGGGGTATACCGAAGTATTGTCGTCGGGTGCGGTGGGGAGTCAGGATGAATGGATCGGAACAGGAAGTTTTATTAAAAAAGGAACATTGTATTACTGTTTCTATACGGGGCATAACAATATTTTTACGCCTGCGGAAAAGATTATGTTGGCTACGTCAACTGATTTGATGAATTGGACCAAGCAACCAGCGATGGCGCTGCAGGCTGCCCCGGGCTATGATCGAAATAATTTTCGTGATCCACAGGTTTATTGGGATGAAGGCCGCAATGCCTACGTCATGTTAGTCACGACACGAAAAGACGGAAAAGGAACGCTAGCACGTTATCAGTCGACAGATTTAAGCAGTTGGTCTATGATTGAACCGCTCGTTGCGACCACAGGTACAGTAGAGAAATATGGAATCGAAACAGATGCAGAACTATTGGAATGCCCGGATTTATTTAAAATGGGCAATAAATGGTATCTCTTGTTTTCACGGATCAACCGGGATGAACACCGCAAGACATTTTATCGTGTTGCGGATTCTCCGGATGGCCCCTGGACGATCTGTCGGGATGCCGAAGGTCATCATGAAACCTTTGATGGACTTTATCTCTATGCGGGCAAGACGGCTAGCGACGGTACAACACGTTATCTTTCGGGCTGGTGTTCGACCGGGCAAACAGTAAATAATAACAACGAACTGCCCTGGGCTGGAAATTTAATTTCACATCAGTTGGTTCAGGGAGCTTCAGGACGTTTATATCCTAAAATTCCGGAAGCCCTAAACAGTAAATTCAATAAGGAAGTCGCCTTTGAAAAGCTGAGCAATGTTGGTCAAGTTTCCGAATCGAATAAAACCTATAGTTTGACAGCGCAATCTGGCGGAAGAAGTTATGCACAATTTAACCGGAACATTTCATCCGTGAAAGTGACAATGACGATTGATGCTTCCCAATCCAGCAAATTTGGTTTTTCATTTGGCGCATGTGATGATCCGACCGAAGTATATAGCATTGCTTTTGATCTGACTTCATCCAATCGCTGGAATATGCCCGCACTGTTTATGAACAAAGAGGCACGCAATGGCAGCGGAAGCAAAACAGAACTCAATTTTACGCCACTTACAGTACCGACCAACCGGCTTTTTAACGTGAAAATTATTATCGAAAAATCGATTGGTATCGTATATGTGAATGATCGTGTTGCTTTTACCAACCGGATCTATAAAATGGATCAAAACCCTTGGACTATTTTCGCGGATCAAGGAACAGTAAAAGTGAATGGGTTGAAAATCGAAAAATCTTCCTAACAATTGAGACGATATTTGCCTATTGAAGCGAACAATAACCTAATTAGAAATGTAAACAAAGGAAAAATGATAAAATTAAAGAAATACAGTGTTTTGATGCTCCTGCTAAGTATTTTTGGTACGAGTCTGGCACAGAAAGGACAGCATAAACAAGGGGATCCCGAAGAGAAGTATCGCCCACTTTACCATTTTACCCCACAGCAGGGCTGGATGAACGACCCCAATGGACTGGTTTATCTGAACGGTAATTACCATCTTTTTTTTCAGCATAATCCCGAAAAACCCGTTTGGGGGCCTATGCATTGGGGCCATGCGATCAGTAAAGATTTAATCCATTGGGACGAGCAGAAGATCGCATTGTATCCCGATAGTTTGGGGACTATTTTCTCCGGTAGTGCTGTAATCGATAAAGATAACACGGCAGGTTTTGGAAAAGGTGCTATGGTCGCCATTTTTACCCATCACAATCATCAGGAAGAGGACCGAAAAACAGGATTGCATCAAAATCAAAGTTTGGCTTATAGTTTGGACAAGGGGCTTACCTGGACAAAGTATACAGGCAATCCGGTATTGCCAAACCCTGGTATATGGGATTTCAGAGATCCAAAGGTGATGTGGCATGCGCATAGCCAGCGTTGGATTATGACCTTGGCTACAAAAGATTGTATTACTTTCTATTCTTCCAAAGATTTGAAAACATGGCAGAAGGAAAGTGAGTTTGGCAAAGAGGTGGGTGCCCATGGCGGTGTCTGGGAATGCCCTGATCTTATCCCCATGGATTACAAAGGAGCTACAAAATGGGTTTTGCTGGTGAGCATCAATCCAGGTGGACCCAACGGTGGCTCGGTGACACAATATTTTGTGGGTGACTTTGATGGGCATCAGTTCCGAACAGCGGATACTAAAATAAAGTGGTTGGATTGGGGACCCGATAACTATGCTGGCGTAACCTGGAGTAACCTAGGGGATAGGCACCTGATGATTGGCTGGATGAGCAACTGGCAATATGCCAATGTGGTTCCTACCACAAAATGGCGTTCTTCCTCAACCATACCCCGTGTTTTAACTTTAGGAAAAGTTGGACAGTCGTTCTACGTTGCGAGTACTGTGCCCAAAGAAATTGAAACCGCATTTCGTCCGCTAAAAAAATATCATGGCGGCGGAACGAAGGAAGTTTCGTTCGAGCAACATCTCCCACAAGCGTACCGTTTGGACCTTAAAGATTTGAAGCAGCAGGCTTTTAAAGTCATCTTATCGAATGAATCTGGTGACGAATTGGTTATTGGTTATCGTGAAGACCAAAATGCCTATTATATTGATCGTTCTAAGTCCGGTGAAGTGTCTTTTAATGGAGATTTCTCAAAGACAGCTTTGGCACAAAGGCTGCTAAATAAGGGAGCACTTTCTTTCAGTTTGTATGTTGATGTGAGCTCTGTGGAACTTTTTGCAGACGGGGGGCTAACGGTAATGACTGGTTTATTTTTTCCAAAAACGCCGATAACCAAGCTGCGTATCGTGGGCGATAAAAAGCTGGAGTTTCAGGAAATCGGTATTTCTGCATTTAAGAGATAAGAGCTGGATTTTTGCCATTAAAGCGATCCTTGATAAGACAAGGATCGCTTTATGCTTCGCTACCTGGTCTTATTTTCGAGGTGCAAGTGTGCTGGCATTAGTGTGGGGAAAGTCCACGCAAAATGATTTTTTTTGTAAACTATTGGACGGTACATTGAAAGATACGGATCAAATTTCGATGTATTATAAATATCCTTCATGGCCTCAAAGAGATTGGAGGGCCAAACTCCTGCTGTCCTGTCTAGCATGTCAACGTCCGGATTTTTAAACCAAGGCCATTCAGTTGGATGTTGATTGTAATAATATAAATAGTCAAGGGCCTGCCTGACCGATTTTCCATCCTTCGTGGCGGTAAATAGGTCTTCTCCCGTGGCATTGTGTATGCACCACATGGAGGCTGTCAATGGTGCTAATGAAAAGTAGGTGTACCATAAACCTTTCTCACCCCGTTTTACTTCCTCAATAAGATGACCATCAGCTGCGATCTTTTCGAAAAGATCAGCCTTGATCAAGTCTATTGTAAAAGAAAGCTCTTTTTGGTCATCAAGAAAGTTTGCCGAAAGTAGATTCGCAAACCTCGCCCAATCCGCAATATTATTGGATCTTTCGCGTAAGAAATGTGTCGCTTTTTGATAGACATTGATGGTCCAGACCTTAAAATGATCACGATCTTTCTTCGCCCAAAGGGGATCGTGTTTAAGTAATTCGGCAGCAATCATTAATCCGGCTCCCGCATAAGAAAGCACAACCGGTCCGTCAAACTGACTGTATTTTTTATTGATTGTGGCCCAGGAGTTAATAAAATATAAGGCTTTGGATGCATACTTTTGCTCACCGTTTAAGGTATACGCCAAGGCCGTACAATAGGCAGCGAAAGCATCCGCATGGAGCTTTTTTGCCATAGCACGTTGGCCTTCTTTATCGCTATAAAAGCCAGGTACACTAAAATCTTCAACTGCATGATGGTCAGTTAATAAAAGAGAATCGGCCAGCGTAACCAACTGCTTGTATGCCGCATATACCGGTTCGGATTTTTTGTTGATTTGTGATTTAACATAATTGATCTGGGTAATGGGGTGCATTAAGGATTGCCCATGACCATGTGAAGTCCAAATAAATAGGCAGATTATAAACAAGGTCAATCTTATTTTTAAAAATTGGATGGTTTGAGCCTGTAGGCCAAAAAATAAATATATGAAATTTTGCATGGTTCTAAATGGATACGTTTATCGACTGGTTTCGTAGCTATGGGGGGATTAGCTACTGCAAATTAAGAAAAAAATAACATAAGTTTACTGGTGTTCAGAAATTTCATTTGAATTATTGCAGCGAAGTAATTAACTTCATGCCTAGAATAATCAATTATGGACATCAATCAAAATCTGCCTGAGAAGGAACTCTTGTGCCAACTCCATCATGGAGATATGCAGGCTTTTGATATCTTGTACCATCGTTATAGCCAGATTATCTATGCCAATATTCTTAAGTTTCTGAAAAATGAAACTAGTGCCGAAGATTTACTTCAGGATGTTTTTCTACGTATCTGGGAAAATAGGTCAAAAATAGATCCTGAACAATCTTTTGCAGCATTTCTATTTACCTGTTCGCGTAACATCACATTTAATTTCAAGCGACGCCTGAAATTGGAGATGGAATCTGAAGTTCAGCTCGCCTATGGCGCATTGGAATCTGAAAATACCATTGATAAGGTGCTCGATTCCAAGGAGGCCATGGTCTTGGTAGAAGACTTGTTGAGCAGATTGCCCACACAACGCCAAAAAATATTTAGGTTATCTAAGCTTGAAGGTAAGAGCTATAAGGAGATTGCTGAAGAAATGGATATTTCTATTGCTACTGTTCGTGACCATATTGTTAAAGCAAATAAATTTATCCGACATGGTGCATTGCAGGACAATGGCTTCTCGGTCCTACTAATGATTCTGCTTCTGCATGCTGCAAATTAATTTTTTTTTCTAGAGCAGACCTTTATGCTACGAAGTGTGTATTTACTAGTAAAAATACAGCTCAGTGGAGACCAATAAATCTAAAATAGACCAATTACTTCAAAAATATAAAGAAGGGAACTGTTCGCTTGAGGAGATCGAATGGCTACAGCATGCGCTTTCTGCTACCGACATCGGGGATCAGGATGCCATCGATCAGGCTATAGTCACTAGTTTGCTCCAGCCTTCTTCTGCAGGAAAAATGAGTGAATCCAGGCAAAAAATAGTGCTCGGAAATATCAAAAAGCAAATTCAGCAAGGCACAGAGGAGCGCGATAAACCTAAGTTTTCAATCGTTTGGCCCTATTGGGCTGCGGCGGCTTGCCTATTGCTCTTTATTTTTACAATGCTATTTTGGCAGCAACAGACGAGTCCTGTTCAGGCAGACATTAACCTCGTGAGGATGCAAGATACAACGGGTGATGTTGTAAATCCTGGCGGAAACAGTGCTACCCTGCGTTTAGCGAACGGCACACTTTTAGAACTCGATAAACAGGCATCGGGAATTGTGATGGGAGAAAGTATTACCTACGAAAATGGAAAGTCTATCGCTGCTGCCGCATTAGATAAACAGGCGATGGCGGCAGATCCAAGTAAGCTTGTATTGGAGTTAGCCACTCCGTTAGGAGGCATATACCAGATTACTTTACCCGATGGCACAAAAGTATGGCTCAATGCGGGCTCTTCGCTAAAATATCCGATGAGCTTTGCCAAAAATGAACGAAGAGTTAGTTTGGAAGGCGAGGCCTTTTTTGAAGTGACGAAAGATAGCGCACGACCTTTCAAAGTGCTGAGTAAAGGACAGGAAATTGAGGTGCTCGGGACTGCCTTTAACGTCAATGCTTATCCCGATAATACAGCGATTAAAACGACTTTAGTCAATGGGAAGGTTAAATTATCGAACGATAAACGATATTCAGAAGCAATATACCTGCTGCCAGGCCAGCAATCGACCAATACCAATAACGGAAAAATACAGCTCGCAAATGTGGATACAGCACCTTTTACCGCCTGGAAAGAAGGTTTGTTTTATTTTGACGAAACACCGCTTGCGGATGCACTACAGCAGATTGGTCGCTGGTATAATGTTGAAGTGAAGTACAAAGGCGAGGTACCGCAAACACATTTCTATGGTCGTATAAAACGAAGCAAGCCACTTCGCGACGTACTTGACGTATTGGAAGAAGGTGGGTTGCGTTTTGAGCTGAGCAAAAGCGATGAAAAGAATATCCTATATGTTAGACCGTTGTAATTAAAACCCTAAATAAAGATGAAAAAAGAAATGATCATGGATTCCACTTAATCCGGAAAAGGGTATAAGCAAAACAAAAAGGGCAGTGCTGGGGGGCACTGCCTTGAATTGGATGCATATACTTACAAGTGTTGCCCAAAGGCAAATTTTTGATAACCATTTATAAATAACATACAAACCGTACAAACATATGATTTTTTATCCATTTGTTAGGCTACACCCGTGGAGTTTAACTTTACGAAGTATACTGATTATGAAATTGATCGTACTCATTTCTTTACTGACCGCGATGCAGCTGTTTGCGGAGGGAAATGCGCAGACCATAAACCTAACCGCTAAGCATGTTACCTTAAATCAGGTGATGCGCGATATCCAAAAACAGAGTGGTGTTAATTTTTTCTTAACTGGCAAGTCATTGGCTCAGGCACGTTTGTCAGTCAATATACAGCATGCCAAATTGGAAGATGCATTAAATGCTATCGTAGCACCTTTGGATCTGGAGTGGATCAAAAAAGATGAGGTGATCGTGATAAAACCCAAAAGAAATCCGCCAAATACCGAACGCAAAGAAGTCCTGCAGCGGAGCATTGCTGGTAAAGTTGTTAATGGCAAAGGACAAGCCCTGGTAGGAACAACCATTACAGTGAAGGGAGCTAATATTTCCACGGTCACGGACCAGGATGGAAGGTTTACAATTCAGTTACCGGCGGCAAATGGCACTTTGGTATTTTCAAACGTCGGCTATCAACGTTTGGAAAAAAGTGTCACTGGAAATGATGAATTAGCCATTGTACTTCAGGAGGAGGTAAGTGGTCTGGATGAGGTGGTTGTCGTAGGATATGGAAGCCAGAAACGCGCAAATGTAATTGGTGCCGTATCAACCGTGAACGGAAGTTCGGTAGAGAATAGGTCAACCTCCACACTTAGTTCTTCACTGGCTGGACTCGCGGCGGGCGTTAACGTACAGGCCACAACGGGAAAACCAGGTGCAGACGGTGCTAGTATACTGATTCGTGGAAAGGGAACTTTAAACAATACGTCCCCCTTGGTTGTGATCGATGGTATTGTCGGATCTATGGATGCCGTTAATCCCAACGATGTGGAATCAATTTCGATTTTAAAAGATGCGGCAACAGCAGCGATCTATGGATCTTTGGGGTCGAATGGCGTTATTTTAATTACGACAAAAAAGGGAGCCAAGGGAAAAAATAATGTGTCTTATACAGGCATGGTTTCGATGTTGCGCCCCAATAATGTACCCGAATTTATTACCGATTACGCACAACATATGCGCCTTGTTAATGAAGGCTTCAAAAATTTAGGGCAAGCGGCTGTTTATACTGATGCAACAATCAACCTCTGGGAAGAAGCGAAGAAAAATCCAACAGGATTAACTGAATTTGGTATTCCAAATGAAGTCGCATATCCAAATACCAATTGGGGTGATGTGCTTTTTGGACAACGCAAACTTTTACAAAATCATAATCTTTCTCTAAATGGCGGCAGCGAACAGACGCAATACCTCTTTTCAGTGGGCTATTTCAACAATCCGGGGACGATGCCCGAAACAGGAGCAGACAAGATACGTCTGCGTATTAACTTACAGTCTAAAGTTGCCAAGTTTTTAACTGTGGGTACCCAGACCTTTGGCGATATGCAGAATTTGAGCGTCGCCGATGTGGTCACAGCATATTCTTATCTGACCCAAACTGTACCTGGAGTTTATCCTTTTTACAACGGGGTCTATGGTTTCCCGGCTGCTGCCGAAGAATCGGCTACCGCAAACAATGCCTTGGCTTTTCTAAATGGAATGGGTGGAAAGAACCAGGTCAATCGATTCAATACCACAATATTTGCGAAGTTAAATCTCATGAAAGGCTTGGAGTTTGAATCAAGGGTAAATTATAATCATGCCTATACCGAAACGAATTCGCATCAGGTGCCTTATGAAAAATGGAATTTTGCAACCAACAAATTAAGTACGGCAGCGCTATCTGCGGGACAAATAACTACCCAGTATGGGTTAACCAAGAGCTACAATGTGATCGTTGATAATGTATTACGTTATTCAGGATCTTTTGGTAAACACGATGTGGGCGGCATCTTGGGGTATAATGAACAGTATTTTAACCAATATAATATCGGGGCGGCCAAACTTGGGCTTGTGCATCCAGACCTGACAACATTTAATTCGGCGACGACAATGAGTTCCATTACGGGTGATGAGCTTGACTACGGGTTGCGGTCCTTTTTTGGTCGCGCAAATTATGCTTACGCTAATAAATACCTTGCGGAAGCGGTGGTACGGTACGATGGATCATCTCGATTTGGAACCGCCAAACGCTGGGGGCTCTTTCCTGCATTCTCTGCGGGATGGCGTATTTCGGAAGAATCTTTTATGAGCCCACTTAAATCTTTTGTGAATGACTTGCGAATAAGGGCATCGTGGGGGAAAACCGGAAATAATGCCTCTCCGGGTAATTACGATCATCTTCCCTCGTATGGTACGGTAAACTATTCATTCAATAATCAGGCTGTTCGTGGTTTGGCACAGACTAAACTAGGAAACGATCTTTTACACTGGGAAACGACCACAACAACAAATGTAGGTTTTACAGCCACGGCATTGAAAAATAAATTAACAGTCGAATTTGATGCCTACCGTGCTTATACCGATGGAATCCTATATGTTCCGACCATTCCAGCCACAACTGGAACCGCTACAGCGGCAACGATGAATATTGCCGAAGTTAGCAAGCGGGGGATTGAATTGACGCTGGGATACCAAGATAAAATCAACGGTTTTAACTATGGAATATCGGCCAACTTCGCCTATAATACCAATCGGGTAGAAAAATATAAAGGAGCATTGTCGGAGGGCTATGTAACGGATGCGGCAGGTAATCGTGTTTACCAGTCCAATATCGGTATGGTTTCCAATGGTGTCAACCAGCGTATTTTAGAAGGGCATGAAATCAATGAATTTTACTTGTACAATGTATACCGAGGTTCGGGAAGCCATTTTTTAGCGGATGGTTCTGTCGATAAAAATGGAGGGCCGCGCGACGGTATGATCCGGACGGAACAGGATATGGAATGGTTGAAGGCTATGGTCGCTGCTGGCTATTCATTTCAGCCTGCCGATGGCATAGACCCTACCAAGATATGGTATGGTGACTTGATTTATTCGGATATGAACGATGATGGTATCTACGGGAACGTTTATGACCAAAAGTTTATGGGCAAAAGAGAAACTCCTGCATTCAATTATGGCCTCAGTATCAACATGGCCTATAAAGGATTCGATGCATCCATGATTTGGTCTGCTTCTTCGGGTATGTCGTATTACTGGAATGAACTCTATCTCAATTCATCCATCGTTGCGCAGGGAAAATCGGTACCGGCATTGGTCGCAAATGACCATTACTATTATAATGCCGCAAATCCTTCCGATCCCAACAACCGGATAGCTGGTTATTATCCACGCTTAAAAGGAGTCACAGATGCACAGAATGGACGTAACAGTGATTATTATTTGTATAACGCTTCTTTTGTGAAACTACGTAACCTACAATTGGGGTATTCGCTTCCAGAAAGCTTAGCCAACCGGCTATCAATTGCAAAACTACGGATCTATTTAGCGGGTGAAAACTTGCTGACATTTACGAAATATCCTGGTTTAGATCCTGAGATAGGTTCGACAACAAATTACCCTTCAATGCGGCAATATTCACTGGGTTTGAATCTTACTTTTTAATTCGGATGACAATGAAAATGATGAAAAAAATAATAGCAATTGTATTGCTAACAAGTATATTGGGTTGCAAAAAAGATCTTTTGGATACTTCCCCCTATTCATCGGTCTCCACCGCAACGATGTGGACAACCGACAATTTAACTGATTTAGGGATTGCGGGGATCTATAGTTCCTTTCGACTCTTAATGGGGCATAGCGGACTGATCTCACCTTATGAACTTTATCAGTTTGACCGTTTCTCCTATACTGGGCAGGCACGTTTTGATGAACCCTTATTGACCGGTACCATCACCGCCGGTGATCCCTTATTTGTGAATGTTTGGAAGATTCAATATGAAGGTATCCAACGTGCAAACGATGCCTTAAAGAATATTCCCCTAAAATCGCCTTCTACAGCGGAAAAAAAAGCGAAATATATTGCGGAAGCTAAATTTCTACGTGCTTACTTTTATTTTCGGCTCAATCAGCTCTACAAAGGGGTTCCCATCTACCTTGAGCCGTTTACTGCAGCCGAGGCCATCAAAGGACGTAGTTCGGAAGATGATGTCTGGAATCAAATCCTGGCAGACTTGAACGATTGTATCGCAGAAACTAATTTTCCGGATCGTTATCCTGCAGGGAATGCGAATTATGGACATGCAACAAAGGCGGCAGCTTATGCCTTACGGGGTAAAGTTTATCTCTATCGAAAAGATTGGACAAAGGCTTCGGCAGATTTTCAAAAAGTAAAAGATGCTGGCCACACACTTTTTGGAGATTATAAAGCTTTGTTTAAAGAAGCTAATGAACAGTGTCCTGAGATGATTTTTTCTATTCAGCATCGGAGTGAGTCAGGCTATGGAAATAATATGCAATTGTTTTGTGGTTGGCCCTCGGTTTATTCGCGTGGCTGGAATTATTACATGCCTTCGCCACATTTGGTCGATCTCTATGAAAATAACGATGGTTCTAAGTTTGAATGGGATAAAATTATTCCCGGATACAGCGGTCTAACCGAAAATGAAAGGGAGGTGTTTTTTCTGCGCAACAATCTCACGGAGGCCGAGAAAACTGCAGCAGCGTTGAGAGGTGCAAAGATGAGTCTTTATCTACCGCAAGGCAATGAGGAGCGTATAAAAAAAGCCTATGAAAATCGTGATCCCCGTTTGCAGGCCAATGTCGTGACGCCTTATTCGACTTTTAGGGGTGCCTATAATTTTACGAATGTTGAAAGTCTTCAATTTATGCGCTGGCCATTTCGCGGGCAGGCGCAGGTAGACGGCGATATTCAGAGTGATACACAGATCAATTTTTTCTATTTCTATCGAAAATTTGTCGCTGAAGGAGTCAATGAGATTGTGGATCGCAATTATGGTCCTATCGATTTTCCGATTTTCCGCTATGCTGATATTTTATTGATGTGGGCCGAGGCCTTGAATGAAGAAGGTAAATTAAATGAAGCAATAGCAAAAGTTAACGAAGTTCGTCAGCGTGCGGGAGTAGCACTTTTAAATTCCAATGCTGCAACTGCCGTTGGCGGGAAGGAGGACTTACGCCTACGTATTCGTAATGAACGTCGGGTTGAGTTCCCGAATGAAGGGATCAATTACTTTGACGAATTGCGCTGGGGAACCTGGAAAGAGAAGGTGTTTCAAGCAGGCAATGGACGTAAGCAGGTTTGGGGGACAAATGTTGGGAATTATAGCTATAAGGGTGACTTTTTGAACGTATGGCCTATCCCGACCTCAGAAATACAGATGAACGTAAACCTGGTGCAGAACCCAGGTTGGATCGATTAGTTTTATGGATATAAAATGAACTTAAACATGATTTTTTTTAGATATAGCCTATACTTTATTTATTTTTTGAGTTTTTTTTATCCTTTTTTTCTACGTGCGGATACAAGCGATATGGTAAAAAAGGGATTTGATTTGGCCCAGCGGCAGTACGCTTTGTTGTATGACGATCATAGCGATCTGCGTAAGTATCCACGATCGGCAGATCCGACGGGAAAAACAACTTTTACAGATATCCGGGACTGGACGGGTGGTTTTTGGCCAGGCTGCCTTTGGTATGTCTTTGAGTATACCGGCAAGGATCAATGGCGGGACGCTGCACTAAAATGGACGAATTCATTACGCCAAAATCAATATAATACGCAGCACCATGATATTGGTTTCGTGATGAACTGTAGTTATGGAAATGCCTATCGGTTAACTGGTGATACTACATTCAAATCAATTTTAATCCAGAGCGCCAAATCGCTATTGACACGTTTCAATCCGAAGGTTGGTGCAATTAAGTCTTGGGATACCTTTTCCTCTTGGGATGGTAAACATACGTATGAATTCCCTGTCATTATCGACAACATGATGAATTTGGAACTTCTTTTTTTAGCTTCCAAATTATCCGGGGATTCTGTTTATCGTAATGCCGCTATTCGACACGCCGAAATGACGCTGAAAAATCAATATCGCGCAGATTACAGTTCTTATCATGTGGTTACCTATGACCCCAATACCGGTGCTGTATTGAGCCGGGAAACGGCACAGGGTTTTTCGGACAATTCCGCTTGGGCTAGAGGGCAAGCCTGGGGATTGTATGGGTTTGTTGTGATGTACCGTGAAACAAAGGACCCTAAGTTTTTACAGGCTGCGCTAAAAATGGCTGAGTTTTATATAAAGCATCCGCGCCTGCCTCAAGATAAGGTGCCACAATGGGACTTCGATGTAAATCAAGCGGGATTTGTCCCAAACTGGAATTATCGTAAAGCAGATTTTGAGACTATTCCACGGGATGCGTCGGCAGCGGCCGTCACTGCTTCGGCATTGCTGGAACTGGTTGACTACATGGGAACTGGACAGCAACAGGAATATTTGGATGTCGCCGAAGCGATCTTGCGCTCATTGGGTTCACCGCAGTACTCCAGTGCGGTTGGAGCAAACGGTTTGTTTGTGCTGAAACATAGTGTAGGCAGTATTCCGCATCAAGGGGAGATTGACGTCCCGCTAGTGTATGCAGATTATTATTATCTAGAAGCATTGATGCGCTGGAACAAGCGAAACCATCAGCTTACACAATTGATGAACGAATGGGGGGAGATGAATAGACAGAAGGCAAAGGCATTAAAAGATTTTCAGCAGCAGAAATTTGGTCTATTTATCCATTGGGGGCTGTATGCTATTCCGGCAGGGATATGGAATGGGCAAAAAATGGAAGATTTGGGTAGCCCGAGTGTTGCTGAATGGATTCAACTGGTTGCAAAAATTCCTCGGTCTACTTATGCAAAATTGGCGGATCAATTCTCCCCGCAATCTTTTGATGCCGATAAAATTGTTAAAATGGCCAAGGACGCAGGGATGAAGTATCTTGTTGTGACGAGCAAACATCACGACGGATTTGCCCTCTATGGTTCAGCGGTTAGTTCATTCAATAGCAAGCAGGCTACGCCCTTTAAACGCGATATCATTCAGGAACTTTATGATGCTTGTCTTCGGCACAAACTCGATTTTGGTATCTATTATTCACAGAATATCGACTGGCGGGATGGTAGCGACGGGCAATATGCGGTAACAAAGGCACAGCATGATCTTGTTCATGCCAAAACCGATGCTTTTGGTGCCAATCTTTGGGATCCCAGCGAAAATTCTTTCGCTTCGTATCTCAACGAAAAAGCAATTCCTCAGGTAAAGGAAATTTTGACGCGGTTTAAACAGTTGAAATATATCTGGTTTGATATGCCGGGATTGATGACTGCAGAACAGAGCTTTCGATTCTATAAAACTGTGTATGATTGTAATCCACGTGTTATTGTCTCCGAGCGAATTGGCAATGGTATGGGCGATTATGCCATTCCTGGAGATAATCGGATTCCTGACTCTTCTGAGCGTTTTACCAGGCCTTGGGAAGCCATTGGAACATTCAACCATTCCTGGGGCTATAAATCTTATGACCACGATTGGAAAAATGTGGATGAATTAAGGTATTGGCTCCTTGAAATTGTCAGTAAAGGAGGAAATTATATGCTTAATATTGGTCCAGATGCACAAGGAAATGTAGCCACACCGGTAAAGAAAAATCTTGCTATCTTAGGGAAATGGTTGCGGTTCAATGCCGAAGCGGTTTATGGGACATCGCCCTGGACCATCGCGCATGAGGGACCAACAACAGTTCGGATAACAGATACCGAACAACGGGAAAGGGAAGGATTTAAAGTATCATTTACAGCCTTGGATTTTTGGTTTACTCAGAAGAATGATTTTGTATATGCGATGGCTCTTGTAGTACCCAAAGATGGAATCGTTAAGGTACAGTCCCTGAACCAGAATAAGGCTAAAGTGAAATCAGTGGAAATTCTAGGGTTTGGTCAAATCGATTTCCAGCAGGATAACCATGGATTGCAATTGAAATTACCCAAGAAGATACAAAACAGTAGCTTGGGCTATGCGCTAAAAATAAAACTAGGCTAATCCAGCTATTAGCTTTATCAATTATAACGATGTTGAATCTATTATTAAAAACAAAAAAAATACGCTTTTTGCCAATTTTCCTCTGCTTTAGTATATGGTATGGACAAGCTATTGGGCAGAAAAAAACGGATAGTTTTGGCTGGGGGGATGCACAGAAAGTACTTTTTTTAGGCAATAGTATTACTTACGCGGGGCAATATGTCGCTATGACAGAAAGTCTATTCCTAAGCAGTCACCCGAAAAGGAAACCTCAGTTTATTAATTCGGGCTTACCAAGTGAGACCGTTTCTGGACTCAGTGAACCGAATCATGCCGATGGAAAATTTCCACGCCCCTGTCTATTTGATCGACTGGACAATGTGCTCGATAAAATAAAACCTGAGGTTGTTTTTGTTTGTTACGGTATGAATGACGGTATTTATCTCCCTTTTGATGCTATCCGTTTTGAAGCCTATAAAAATGGAATTATCCGTTTGCACAAACGTTTGGTCGATCGGGGCGTCAAGCGCATCCTATGGATGACACCCCCGGTACATGATGATCCGCAGCTTCGGCTCAATGGCTACAATAAAGTATTGGATCGCTATGCCGAATGGCTTATCGGCTATGCCAAAATGCATTCCTGGGAAATCATAGACCTCCATTTTCCCATGCGTCGTTACTTGGAAGCTAAGATCGGGAAAGACGCTCAGTTTAAACTGGCCGCAGATGGGGTGCACCCCGGAGAGTTGGGGCATTGGCTAATGGCTAAGGAAATAGTACAGCACCTGATGCCTGATTTCCCGATTGAAAGCACATGGGATGACAATTTGCACAATCAACCAAAACTTCGCCAGTTATATACGCTTGTTTTGAAAAGGCAGACGATGATGAAAGACGCATGGCTAACCTATACAGGTCATAAACGACCTGGACTATCCAAGGGAATTCCAGTAGAAGATGCAAGCAAAGCATATGCTGCTATTCAAGATGAAATAAAAATGTTGGGTTTCTGATTTGCGATAGCTTGCGATCCGAATAAATGAACTTTTATGTATAAATCTATATCATGATCAAAATCAATTTTTTTAAGTGGAAGTGTGTAGCAGCAGTGGGAATGTTGCTGTGCATGACCGATGTTGCTATTTCACAGACAAAATCACCACCTTATGAAGGTGTTGCCGGTTGGCAGGAGACGCAAGATAAACGCATGGAATGGTTTAAAGAGGCCCGTTTTGGACTATTTATCCATTGGGGATTGTACAGTGCAGCAGGTGGTTCTTTTGAAGGGAAACAATATCCACAGCATTATGCCGAATGGATACAAACCTGGGGGAAAATTCCCAGTAAGCACTATGTTGAAGTACTGAAACCAAAATTTACTTTAGGTTCTTTTGATCCACAATCCTGGGCACGCCTTGCAAAAAAAACTGGAATGAAGTATATGGTACTGACCTCCCGACACCACGAAGGCTTTAGCCTGTTCAATAGTCAACAGCCTTATGCCTTGAAAAATGATGTTACGGGTACGGCAAATTTATCGCCGAAAGGAAGAGATCTTTATCGCGAAATTATGGATGCTTTCCGTCAGGAGGGAATGAAAGTAGGAGCTTATTATTCGCTCCTGGATTGGCAACATCCCGATTCTTATGAAGCTTTTCAGCTGAACCCGAATGTGAATAAGCATCAGCCAGATCATGAACGTTACAAAGCCTATCTCTATGGGCAAATCAAGGAACTTGCACAAAACTATGGGCGGCTGGACATGCTGTGGCCCGATTTCAGCAGCAAACAGCATGAGGGCGAAGCCTGGGGGACAAAGCATATCTTGACAGATCTGATCAAATGGCAGCCCAATATTATTATCAATAATCGATTTTGGAACGGACTCGAAAATAAGAACGGAGATATCGGAACTCCCGAAAAATATATTCCACCAACAGATTTGCCAGGCATGTACTGGGAGGTAAGCCATACTATGAATGAAAGTTATGGCTATAGCGCCCATGATCAAAATTGGAAAAGTTTTCCCAAGATCATGCAATTATTTGTGGAAACGGTGAGTAAAGGGGGCAATTTCCTGTTAAATGTTGGACCCGATGGTGACGGAGCCATTCCTGAACCTGCGGTGCGGATTATGGAGCAAATCGGGGATTGGATGAAGGTCAATGGCGAATCTATTTACGGTACCACCGCGAGCCCTTTTCAGGCCTTGGATTGGGGGTATTGTACCCAAAAAAATGGGAAGCTGTATCTGCATGTTTTTGATCGTCCGGCCGATGGAAAAATAAATCTGCCTATCAAAAATAAAGTGACGGCTGTCTACGCCCTAGCTTCACCTACAATGAAGTTAAAATCCACTTTAGAAAACGGAAGACCAGCAATTCCTGTTGATATCTTCGACAGTAAGAAGGGACCGAAGGTTATTGTGGTCGAAATCCAGGGAAAACCAATTGTTGAGGAAAGCCTGACCCAAACACAGGCAGATGGACGCATCGTGATGAACGCAAATAATGCAAAATTACAGGAAGGAAAGGGATTAAAAATTATTGGTGCACATACCCATGATCCGAACCGTCCGAACGCCATCGGTCAATGGAAAGACCTTGCGGATAAAGTTTTTTGGGATATCAAAATTCAAAAACCAGGGAAGTATCGTGTGTTCGTCAATTATCTGGCGAATAGCAAGCAGCACGGAAAGATTGTGCTCTCGATGCTCGGACAGCAGCTCCCGTGGACATTCGTAGCTGAAAAAGAAGCTAAATTTAAGGAAGTGGCCATGGGAACCATTGAGGTATCCCAGCAAGTAATTGGTGAGCCCAGTACGAAGGTGATTTTGCAGGCTACAGCCATCGAAGGCGATACTTTGCCAGAGATTGCTTCGATTACTTTGGTTCCTATACAAGAATAAACTATCTTTAAGAAAACCTGAACAAATTATCCATACATAAACCATTTTGCCGTCAAGGAGTGAAGAAGTACTATAGGGACGTGCAGAAGAATAAACTATCCATAAAGAATGAAAAGAAGAGAATTTATAGCCAAGGGAATTGTATCCTCTTTGGCTTTTACAATTGTCCCGCGCGTTGTGTTGGGAGGCAATGGATTTCTTGCACCAAGTGATCGTATCAATCTTGGGTTTATTGGTGTCGGAAAACAATCCTATACCTTGATGAATGGCCTCAATCGCTGCAAGGAAATTGCAAGTCTGGCTGCCTGTGATGTAGACCGTAATAAGTTGGCCGCATTTATTGCTGCGACAGCGAAAAAGCAAACGGAATTGTCAAAAGCACAGACTGAGATCAAGGCCTATCATCATTATCGGGAACTATTGGATCGGAAAGATATTGATGCTGTTGTCATTGCTACACCCGATCATTGGCATGCGCAGATTGCAGTTGATGCGGCTAAAGCTGGCAAAGATATTTATTGTGAGAAACCCCTTGCATTGACTATTGCCGAGGGTCGTGCCATGGTCGATGCAACCCGAAAATATAAACGTGTATTTCAGACGGGCAGCATGCAGCGTTCTTCCTATAATTTTAGACAGGCGGCAGAACTGGTTCTCAATGGCTATATTGGCAAAATCAAGGAAATCAATGTTTCTGTGGGCGAACCGGTCAAACAATGTGACCTTCCCTCCATGCCAGCCCCCGATTATCTCGATTGGGATATGTGGGTAGGACCTTCACCATATCGGGGTTATAATCCGATATTAAGCCCACCTTTAGAGGACGATAAATGGGCCTGGTGGCGCGGTTACCGTGATTTTGGTGGCGGTTACATCACCGATTGGGGAGCACATATGTTTGACATCGTACAATGGGCCTTGGGCATGGATGAATCGGGCCCTGTTCAGTTTAATCCACCCAAGGAAGCCAATAGCAATAGCGGGCTCTCGTTTAGCTATGCCAATGGCGTTCGGGTAAACCATGTGCAGTGGGGAGTACATAATGCGATCCAATTTATCGGTGAAAAAGGTAAGATTGAAGTAAGTCGGGAATTTATCCGCTCGAACCCGGAAAATTTGGCGAATCTTAAACTGACTTCTTCTGATCGTCGTTTGTATTATAGTGATAATCACTATCAGGACTGGGTTGATGCGATTAAAAAAAGAAGTAAACCTATCTGTGATGTTGAAATAGGTCACCGGACGAGCTCAGTGTGCAATGCCATCAATATTGCGTATGAACTTCAAAAGGATTTAAAATGGAATCCACAAAAAGAACAGTTCGACAATGACTATGCTAATCTCATGCGCAGTCGCCCTTATCGCGGGGAATGGGATTTTAGAAAATTCTAGTAAAGAAAATGAGCGATTAATTGTAAATAGGCTTAGCATTTTTTGCTAAGCCTGTTTTGTTGATGGATTAATATTTCGAAGACAATGTAGACCTGTATTACTCCGTCTCGGGCGCAACATTTGCTAAGTACTTCATCCCAATTTTTTGATAAAATAGTGCGGAAAGTTTGGCATCTGCTTCGTACATTATTCGGATGCGAAACAGATATGGTACTGCTATTGACCCGCTATTGACTAGACCCGGAACAGGAATTGGTCAACTTTCAATCGATAGCCGTAACCAGATTCTCCACAGGCGAAGGTGGTACGAACACAATAGGAAGACAACCCGAAGACAACATTAGTGCTATAGACAAAAAAGGCCATATAAAACACGTTTTTCTGTTAACGGAAAGCGGATGAAAGCGAGCTTATTGAAATGATTATTTACACGATTTGATCACTAGATCGCTTTTCTTATCGGGAGATAGAAAAAATATGGCCGCTGATTTAAAAGAGAGAGGACAAAAAGAAAATTTGCTATTCTGGATAGATAATTGCTTTATTTGTATCCAACAATTATTACATTCGAACAGCAAAAGTAATCTCGATATGTCGCAATTAACAATTATAGATTTGGCCAAAAAACTCGGCTTATCAAAATCGACCGTTTCCCGTGCATTTCGGGATAACGTGGACATTAATCCAGCGACAAAAGCTCGGATTTTGGCTATGGCCGAAGAAATCGGTTTTTCGCCGAATGTTTATGCGAGTAGTCTAAAGGCAAATAAAAGTCTGACCATTGCGATTATTATTCCCGAATTTGGCAATAAGTTTTTCTCGCAGGCCATCAAAGGAATTGAGGCTGTGGCGCGCTCCAAGGGCTATCATACCTTGATTTATGTGACGGATCATCAGGTGCAAAATGAAGCCTCAATCGTACGTTCACTGGCCAATGGACGGGTGGATGGCGTTATCATTTCGGCGTCGGGTGAGGGTAAGGACCATTCGCATTTACAACTTTTGGCGGAACGGGGAATACCGGTCATGTTTTTTGACCGTGCTTATGACGATTGGAAGGGGGGCTACATTACGGGTAATGACTTTGATTCGGCTTACCTGGCAACCAAACACCTGATCGATAATGCCTGTAAACGGATCGCTTATCTTGCAATCAATCCGAATGTCTCCATCGGTAAGGTGCGTAAAGATGGCTACGAAAAGGCGCTGCAGGAAGTGGGAATTCCGATCAGACCAGCGCTTATTTTGGATACGGTGAATGATGCTGATCAGAATATGAAAGATATTGCCGACTTGATCGAGCAGGAGAAACCCGATGCCATATTTGCTTCGGTAGAGCGTCTTGCTATTTCGAGTATACGGGTTGCCAAGCAGCTTGCAATTCGGATTCCTGAAGATCTTAAAATCATTTGTTTTTCTTGTTTGGATATCGCCGATCTGATTGACCCGGCACTGAGCGTAGTGAAACAACCAGCCTATGAAATGGGCCAATTAGTAACAAAATACCTATTGGATAAGATGGAAGACCCTGAAAATAGTAAGTTTGCTAATTCGGTTTACCTTGATTCCCAGCTTATTTTTCAAAAATCTAGCCTGAAATAAGAAAAAAAATATTTGTTTTTTGTAATCCCATTATTTAGCTTTGAATACTTTCGGGAACATTCCCGAAAGTATTTAAATAATCAATTTGTATAAAATAATGGATAGGGAAATCCAGCAAATCGCCACAAACGATTTCTTTTTGCCTTGACTTCGGGAACGTTCCCAGTGTCAGATTCCAAGTAAAGCTAATTATCGATGGGGAAGCATATCTCTCGTTTAATAGGGTATCTCTGGGTGATTGTCCTATTATCATCATCATGTGCAAATAAGAAAGATATCGTGGATGTCGAACAACCTCCTGTTGTTGAACAGCAGGGATCCGGTTTGGTGAATCTTTCTGCTCCATTTATCTTTTGGGATAAGGAAATCACGTTGCAATTTGATCTTTCGAAAGGAAATGCGGCTTTAAAGGGAAGCACTACAGACCTGTACCTACACGCCGGATTGATTCCTGTCAATGGGAGCAGCTGGCAACATGTCGCGACAGATTGGTCTAAGAATGACAATGCCTATAAACTTAAATTTGTTTCTGCTGGTTTATATTCATTCACATTTACCCCCTCCAAATTTTTTAACCTGACTAATGGCGGAGAATTTGGTCAGATGGCACTTTTAGTCCGCAATGGAGATGGGTCGCTGGTCCAACGCAACAAAAATAATTCAGATCTATTTCTTCCTCTTGTAACGAGCAATACGCAAGCCATTCGTTTTGTTTCGCCTACGCTGCAACCCACAGATCCAATGACCACTGAGCAGATGTACACCGTTGGCGATAACCTGAAGCTACAATTACAGGCAACGCAGTCCGGAAAAATCAGTGTCTGGGACAATGGTATATTGCTGGCTGAATCTTCTGCTGCACTGTCTTTAGAAAAATCTGTTAGTCTACAAAGCAACGGCCTGCATGAGCTCGAAGCCCGCTTGGAAGCTGATGGCAAGGTATATTCCAGTAAAGTGGAGCTATTTGTAGAATCAAAAGCTACCATTGCTGCCCTCCCGATAGGTATCAATCCAAACGGAACAACCATAAACAGGGAAAAAGGGGAGGTCAGTTTTGCGCTCACAGCACCACTGAAAAAAAGTGTATATCTGTTAGGTGGTTTTAACAACTATAAAGCATTACCAGCCTATGCGATGAGCCAGACTCCAGACGGCAAAACCTGGTGGGTAACGGTGTCGAATCTGGATTTCTCCAAAAAACAGACTTATCAGTTTTTGGTGGATGGCCAATTGGCTATCGCTGACCCCTATGCTGAACTGATTCTTGATCCGCAGAATGATGCTGTACTTGGGCTTACAGCAGCGGCTGTACCCGCTTATCCCGCAGCTGCGCATGGTATTGTCGGCGTATTGGATCTTTCCACAAAGGCTTATACCTGGAAAACAACTGCTTTTAACAGACCTGCTCAAGGTGATTTGGTGATCTATGAACTGTTGGTCCGCGATTTTGTCAGACAGCATCAATATACTACACTCAAGGATTCTTTGTCTTATTTAAAAAGGCTGGGTGTAAATGCCGTTGAGCTAATGCCTGTACAGGAATCGGAAGGGAATTCGACTTGGGGATATAATCCTTCATTCCACCGGGCATTGGATAAATATTACGGCTTGAAAAATGACCTGAAAGCTTATGTCGATGCCTGTCACGAAAATGGTATTGCCGTGATTTTGGACGTTGTTTTTAATCACGCATTTGGTCAGTCGCCGCTTGTACAGCTTTATATGGAGCAGGGCAACGTCGCTGTCAATAGTCCTTGGTTCAATACAGTTGCCAAGCATCCGTTTAATGTTGGCTTCGACTTTAACCATGAAAGTAGTTATACACAGACTTTTGTTAAAGATGTCTTGACCTATTGGATGCAGGAATACAAGATCGATGGCTTCCGCTTTGACTTGTCTAAAGGCTTTACGCAGAAAAATTCAGGCACTTCAGAAAGTGATTTAAGCGCTTGGAATGCCTATGATGCTTCCCGTGTGGCGATCTTAAAGCAATACCAGCAGCATATTCGGAGCATCGATCCCTCGTGTTATATTATTCTCGAACATCTTGGCGGAGATCAGGAAGAGGCCGAACTTGCGCAATCGGGGATGTTGCTATGGAACAACATGAATGGGGTCTTCAATGAGGCGGCGATGGGCTGGAATGCCAACAACGGCTCGGATTTAGGCAGATTATTCCCTTCGGGCCACGGCATGACACAACCCTCGTTTGTGTCTTATATGGAAAGCCATGACGAACAGCGGTTGCTGTTCAAATGCCTGAATTATGGCAATTCATCAGGTAGTTATAACATCAAGAACCTCAGCACGGCATTAAAACGTATGGAACAGGTTGCAGTCTTTTTATTGGCTTCGCCCGGACCTAAGATGATCTGGCAGTTTGGTGAATACGGCTATGATGTATCTATCGATGAAAATGGGCGCACAGGCGAAAAACCATTGTTGTGGAGTTATCTACAACAAGATGATCGCAAAAAGCTCTTTGAGACCTACGCCAAACTTACACGTTTCAAAACCAAAAATAGCATTTTCCAAAACGGGACAATTATCACATCGGCTATGAAAGATGCCGTTAAATATTTTGTTCTCGAAAAGGAAGGACAACAAGTAGGGGTACTTGGCAATTTTGGGGTAGAAAGTGTGGACTTTGCCTTGCCGGCAGCGTTGCAGGGGCAGTGGGTCGATAATTTTACGGGAAAAGAGCTCAATTGGTCAGGCCAGTCAAAATTGAGTCTCCTACCTGGGCAGTACCAATTGATAAGCAAAACAAAACTAAATAAATAAACAGTTATTTTATGAACAAACAGCTATCACGTCCATTTTGGGCTCTGAGCATGCTACTCGGTGTAAGTGCTTCGGCATTTGCGCAACAGGCAACGCTAAAAGGGCGAGTAATGGACCAGAAGGGGAGTTCCTTGGTTGGTGCTACACTGCGCTTCGAGGATATTCAAAAATCACTGTCTACCAATGCGAATGGGGATTTTAGCTTGGATAGACTACAAACGGGGAAATTACGTCTGAAGGTAAGTATGGTCGGATATGCGACCCTGGATACCTTGATCCAGGTCGGCGATGGACAGCATCCGTTAAACCTTTACCTGAAATCCAATACCAGTGCACTGGAAGAGGTTGTGGTGATTGGTTATGGTACGCAAAAGAAAAGTGACCTGACGGGTTCAATCAGCACAGTATCTGCAAAAGATTTTCAAAAAGGACAGATCTCCTCGCCGGAGCAACTCATTATGGGGAAAGTTCCAGGCGTACAGATTACGACAAGTGGGGGGCAGCCAGGAGCAGCAAGCACCATACGTATCCGTACCGGAGCTTCATTGAACGCAAGTAACGATCCGTTAATTGTCGTAGATGGAATTCCATTGGCAGGTGGTTCTGTATCCGGGGTAGCAAACCCATTAAGTATGATTAATCCAAATGATATTGAGACATTTACAATCTTGAAAGATGCCAATGCAACAGCCATCTATGGTTCGCGAGCGTCGAATGGGGTGATTTTGATCACGACAAAAAAAGGTAGCCGCTCCGGTACGCAGGTGAATTTTAGTACACAGAATTCATTGGCGACAGTCGCCAATAAAGTAAAGCTACTCAACGCCGATCAAATCCGTGATTATGTCAATACAAATGGCAGTGATGCCATGAAAAAACTGTTAGGAACAGCCAATACCGATTGGCAGGATGTGATCTATGGCAATGCATTTACAACGGATAATAACGTTAATATTGCTTCGAAGGCAGGAAATATGCCATACCGTATTTCTGCGGGATATATGAACCAGGATGGGGTACTGAAAAATGATAACTTGAAGCGAACTACTGCTGCATTGGCTTTAACGCCAAAATTTTTGGACAATCACCTTTCTTTAGATGTGAATGTGCGTGGTACCTGGTCAAAATCTAAATTCGCTACTCAGGATGCAATTGGTACAGCTATTCAGTTCGATCCCACCCAACCTGTGTATGTAGAGGATAAAAGTAGTTTTGGCGGGTACTACGAGTGGATTCAAGGGGGGAAGCCTAATCCCAATGCACCTCGCAACCCGTTAGCCTTGTTGGATTTACGCAAAGATAATGGCGATGTGTTTAGAAGTATCGGAAATGCAAAGGTGGATTATAGTTTTCATTTCCTGCCGGAGCTGCATGCCAACCTAAACGTCGGCTACGATTTGGCACGTTCCAAAGGCAATACATTCACCCCAGCGATCGCTGCACGTAATTTTAATGAGGGTGGTGAAAGAACGCAATATAAAACCGATATCAACAATAAAACGCTGGAGTTTTATTTAAAGTATGATAAGGAATTACCTACAATCAAAAGTACGATAGACGCGACATTAGGCTATGGCTACTATAAAAATAGTAGCAAGGTTTACAATTTTAACCGTACAAATGCGGATGGTGATAAGATCCTAAATGAACCTACTCGGCCTTTTGATAAGCCCGAAAATCTGTTGATCTCTTATTATGGCCGTCTGATTTATACCTATGACAACCGCTATGTTCTGTCGGGAACCTTGCGGTCGGATGGTTCTTCCCGTTTTAGTCCGGATAACCGTTGGGGATATTTTCCTTCTGTTGGATTTACCTGGCGGGCAAAGAACGAAGGCTTTTTAAAAGATATAGCTGCAGTATCCGAACTGAAGCTCCGTCTAAGTTATGGAAAAACCGGGCAGCAAGATGGCATCGCCAACTATTCTTATTTGCCTAATTATACCATCAGCGGCAACGAGTCGATGTATCGCTTTGGTGATGAATACTACTATTTAAATTCACCTGTGGCCTACGATAAAGACATTCGTTGGGAAAATACAACAACCTATAATGCCGGAGTTGATTTTGGCTTTAGCAACAATCGGGTCTATGGTAGCGTGGATTATTATTCGAAAAAGACCAAAGACCTGCTCAGCACGATTCCCGTCCCTGTAGGCTCTAACTTTAGCAATTTCCTGTTGACCAACGTGGGTAACATGGAAAACCAGGGGCTGGAGTTTAATGTACACTTCGTCCCGCTAAAAACGGATAATTCGACCTTGGACATCGGTTTTAACCTAACTTATAATAAGAGTAAAGTAACCAATCTGACACAGAGTGATGATCCGAACTTTATTGTAGAGACCGGTGGTATCCGTGGTGGTACAGGCGGAAATATCCAGGCGCATAAGGTTAATTTCATGCCAAACAGTTTCAATGTTTTCCAACAGGTATATGATGAACAAGGGCATCCTGTCGAAGGTGTCTATGTTGACCGTAATGGAGATGGCGTTATCAGCGATAACGATCGCTATCTGTATAAATCACCGTTACCGAAATATCTTTTGGGTTTTACGGCGGCATACAGCTACAAAAAATGGTCGGCAACAACGGTATTGCGCGCAAATCTTGACAATTATGTCTACGACAATGTTTCTTCTAATCTAGGTAGTGGTGCGAATGTCAGTGATCAGGCCGTATTGGTCATCAACAATGCACCGGTGGACTTTTTGAACACCAATTTTTTGCTTAAACAGCTGCAGAGTGATTACTATATCAAGAATGCTTCGTTTTTGAAAATGGATAATGTGAATCTGAGTTACAATCTTGGAAAATTTATCCGGAACAGTAATGCTTCGATGTCTATTTCTGCAACGGTACAGAATGTATTTACGATTACCAAGTATAAAGGGGTTGATCCGGAAATATCCAATGGTATAGATGACCGTTTCTATCCCAGACCGAGAACGTACGTGGTGGGTGTTAATGTGAGTTTTTAAACAATATAACGATGAAAAAATTAAATAAATATATAGGCGCTTGCTTGCTTGCCGTCGCATTGAGCAGCTGCCACAAGGATTTGGACTTAAAACCGACCAACGATGTTACCGCAGATGTTGCTTATAAGGATTTTCAGGGGTACACCTCCTCTTTTGCCAGGTTATATGGATCTTTGACCCTCACCAGTACTTCAGGACCTAATAATTCCGATCTAGGTGGATTGGATGCCGGTACATCGGATTTTTTGCGTCTTTTTTGGAACGCACAAGAACTGACAACGGATGAAGCTGCTTGTGCATGGCTCAATGACCCGGGTATCAGTGGGTTAGATTATCTGAATTTTGATGACAGTAATCCCATGCTGCGCGGCCTTTACACGCGTTGTGTTTATAGTGCAACGCTAGTCAATGAATTTTTAAGAGAAAGTACTGAAGCCAAATTGGCCGAGCGTGGTATTTCTGATGCCGATAAAAAAGAAATCGCTTATTATCGTGCCGAAGCAAGATTCTTACGTGCTTATAATTATTGGGTGCTGCTTGATTTATTTGGCAATCCACCATTTGTAACCGAAGAAACTCCTGTCGGAAAAGTATCGCCGCCTCAGATCAAACGACCTGAACTTTTTGCGTATGTAGAGAAAGAGCTGTTGGAAGTTGCAGGCCAGCTAAAAGGTGCCAAACAGAATGTATATGGTCGTGTCGATCAAGTTGCGGCATGGGGGCTGTTGGCTCGTTTATACCTCAACGCTGAAGTTTACCTGGGTGCCGGTAATAAGAAATATACCGAAGCAATTACATACGCAGAAAAAGTACTGAACTCGAGCTATAGTTTGGGGACAAATTATCGGGAGCTCTTTTACGCGGATAATGATGTGAACAACACCGAATTTATTTTCTATCTACCTTATGATGGAACCAAAACACAGAGCAAGGGTGGTACAACTTATCTGATCAATGCAGCTATTGATGCAACGATGGATCCCACTTCATTTGGTGTACCGGGCGGCGGTTGGGCCGGAAATCGGACACGCGACAATATCGCAACGATTTTCGGAGACTACAGCGGAGCAACGGACAAGAGGGCAATGTTTCACTTAAATACGAGCGTTAAAATTGAAGATATCGCCGTCTATAAGCAAGGACTGGCGGTTACCAAATTCCGCAATGTGAACAAGGACGGAAAAACTGCTCCTCCGGCAGCTGAAGGTTTCGTTGCTTCGGTGGATTTCCCGTTGATCCGTCTGGCAGAGATGAACTTGATCTATGCTGAGGCGACATTGCGTGGCGGCTCTGGCGGAAGCTTGGCCAAGGCGCTGGACTATGTCAATAAACTGCGTGTACGTGCTTATGGAAACAACAGTGGGAACTTAATGAATCTTTCTTTGGATGATATTCTCAATGAGCGTGTGAAAGAATTATACTGGGAAGGATTTAGACGTTCGGATTTAATCCGCTATGGCAAATTTACGGGTGATAATTACCTCTGGCCTTTTAAAGGTGGTGTGCTTGCAGGTCAGGCAGTTGCCGGGTATAGGACGCTGTTCCCACTTCCTGCTTCGGATATTATTGCGAACTCCAATCTTGTACAGAATCCAGGCTATAATTAATCAGCATCAGACAGGAAGAACGACGAGTCTCTTCCGGTCAATGTAGCCTTACCTGTAATAAGACAATTGTTGACAGATGAAACCGGGCAATATCTATTGTTCGACGCATTGGCGAATGGTCAGTTACCCGGGCTTTCATCAGCTATTGAAAACAAAAATTAAACAGATGAAAATTAGACACTATATCGGAATCATGCTGCTATTTATCGTGGCGTTCCAAAGTTGTAAAAAAGATGAGACGCGCGCTATATTGGCTAGCGGGGAGGACATAAAGCCGGCGACTTTAAGCCTCGATAAAACGAATGTAACCTTGTCAAAAGATAACGCAGAGGATACGGTACTGCACCTCAATATGATTCAGCCTGACTTTGGTTTTCAGGCTGCAGTGACCAATGTCCTTCAGTTTGGGCTTAAAGGTGACAATTTTAAAACTGTAAAGGAAGTGGTTATTCCTAGTGGTCGGAGCACCGTAGGTTTTACGGGTTATGAGCTGAATAGCTATTTACTTGCTTTGGGTGTGTCAACAGGGACCACTTCTGAATTTGACGTGCGCATAAAGTCAAGTATCAACGCTAAAATTACGGTGGTGTATTCTGCTTTAGCTGGTCTGAAGGCGATCCCCTTCGCTTCAACAAGTTATTTATATGCCATAGGGGCTTATGAGGACTGGGTTGAAGCCAATGCTGAATCGTTGATTTCGCCGACGAGTAATGGGATCTATACCGGTATCATCAATTTTCCAGAAGAAAAATTGACCTTTAAACTGACTCCTGAGCGAAATTGGAGCAATTCATATGGAGAAACAGAGCCAGGTAAGATCGTTTACAATGGTGGTCAAGACATCAAGGCTCCACGTGCCGGTAATCTCGAATTGGAAGTAAACACAACAGCTAACACGATTTCTTATAAAGACCATAGCTGGGGCATTATTGGTAGCGCCACGCCTAAGGGCTGGGATGCCGATACGGATATGAAATTCGACAATGCCAATCAGGTATGGAAGCTCACAGTGAGCTTGACTGCAGGCGAGATCAAATTCCGTAAAAACCACGATTGGGGAACCAATTTTGGCGGGACTAATGGCACCTTGGCTGCTGGCGGTGCAAATATCGCCGTTGCCAATGCCGGTACCTATGATATTGTCGTGGATTTCAATGCAAATACATATACGTTGACGAAGAAATAAAAAACGATGTTTAAACGAAATAAAAAGATTACCACAGTATTCGTGGCACTAACGGTGTTTGGATGGAGCCCCCTAATGGGGCAATCCATCCAACGCGTAGAACCTTTAAACTGGTGGGTAGGAATGGAAAATCCCACTTTGCAGCTTGTCGTCTATGGACCTCAGATAGGGAAAAGCGAGGTACAGGTGGAGGATAAAGGGATAGAACTTGTCAAAGTCAATCGCGTAGAAAATCCCAACTACCTCTTTTTGGATGTCAAGGTGGCTGCTTCGGCCAAACCAGGATGGTCAACTTTTACCTTTAGCCAAGGAAAGAAAAAATTAACCTATCGTTATGAGTTGAAGCAGAGAAATCAAAAAATAAAAGCACAGGGTGTGAACAGTGCTGATTTGATCTACCTGATTATGCCCGATCGTTTTGCCAATGGAAACAAAGGAAATGATCAGGTGAAAGGCATGTTGGATATGAGTTTAAACCGAGACTCGATGTATCTGCGTCATGGTGGTGATCTGGAAGGTATTATCGGAAAGCTGGATTACCTACAAGATCTTGGGGTGACATCATTGTGGTTGACCCCTGTGTTGACCAATGACATGCCCCAGGCTTCATATCATGGTTATGCCAACACCGAAACCTATCATATTGATCCCCGTTTTGGTAGCAACGATACCTATGTCCAATTGGGTGAACAGCTGCATAAACGTCAGATGAAACTGATTTTTGATGTGGTGCCCAATCATATTGGAAGTTATCATTGGACGGTAAAAGACAAGCCGATGGCTGACTGGCTCAATGAATGGCCTACCTATACGCAGACATCATACAAAGATCAGACAGTTTTTGATCCTTATGCCTCGGCAGATGACAAAAAGAAAATGGTCAAAGGCTGGTTTGTTCCCACAATGCCCGATATGAACGAACAAAACCCATACGTTCAAAATTATCTGACCCAAAGCCATATCTGGTGGATAGAGACTGCGGCAATAGATGGATTCCGAATTGATACCTATCCGTACAATGATCTTGATTTTATGGCCAAATGGACAGATCGCATTCTGCAGGAGTATCCAAAATTTACCTTTTTTGGTGAAACATGGGTACATGGTGTGGGGAACCAGGCCTATTTTCTGGGTGGAAAACGAGTTGGCCAGGAGGTCGATTCCAAGCTGATGGGTGTCACGGATTTTCAGCTTAATTATGCCATAGGTGATGCACTTAACCAAAAGACAGAATGGACCGCCGGAGCCAATAAATTATATTCAACCCTCGCTTCAGACTTTCTGTACCCACATCCCGAGCAAAATGTCCTTTTTTTGGATAACCACGATAAAGATCGTTTTTTCTCCGTTGTCGGTGAAAATGTGCAGAAATATAAATCGGCAATGGCTTGGCTTATGACAACAAGGGGCATCCCACAATTGTACTATGGGGCGGAAATTCTGATGAAGAATTTCTCCAATCCAGATGGCTTGTTACGGGAAGACTTTCAGGGTGGTTTCGCGGGTGATAAACTGAACAAGTTTACGGTAGAGGGAAGGACTAAAGCAGAGCAGGATATGTGGGCTTTTATTCAAACGCTAGCCAATTATCGTAAACAACATGCTGTATTACAAACCGGTAAAACGATGCAATATGTGCCCGAAGATGGCGTATATGTTTATTTCCGTTACAACGAAAAGCAAACTGTTATGGTCGTGATGAATTGCAATGATGTCGCGAAGGAACTTAAACTCGATCGCTTTAGGGAACGAAATAACCAGGTGAAGTCCTATTTCGATATTATTCAAAAGCAAGAGACCAATCCAGTTGACCATAGCTTGAAGTTGGACGCTTACGAGACTAAAGTGTTTGAGCTTAAGTTTTAACACAATTTAAAATTCTATAGAATTCATTTTTCGATGATTAATTATAATACTGTAAAAGCCGTAATATTTGATTTGGACGGTGTGTTGGTGGATACGGCGGTCTACCATTTTCAAGCCTGGCATAGATTGGCAGAAGGCTTGGGTTATTCGTTTTCTCTTGTTGACAACGAACAGCTGAAAGGGGTCAGTCGCATTGAATCCCTCGAGCTTATTTTAAAATGGGCGGGGGCGAAAATATCCGATGCTGAAAAAGCGGATTTGCTGTCACTTAAAAACAAATGGTACTTGGAGCTGATTGAACAACTCAGCCCTGACCACTTGCTTTCAGGTAGTTTAGATCTATTAGAAAAACTCCAGAAAAAGGGGATTAAGATTGCATTGGGGTCAGCCAGCAAGAACGCGATGGGCATCCTTGAAAAAACGGGGATTATCAGCTATTTCGACGCATTGATTGATGGAAATGTGGTTCAACTGTCTAAACCTAATCCAGCAGTTTTCCTGAAGGGAGCTGAGGCTTTGGGAATTGAACCGGCATGCTGTCTCGTGCTGGAAGATGCTCAAGCCGGAATAGATGCGGCAAGGGCAGCCGGCATGCAGGTGATAGGGATTGGGCAGGCTGAACATCTTAACGGAGCAGATTTAGTGGTAGCCGATTTAGGAGCCTTAGTCGATAAATTTTAGGAGCAATTCAAGTGATGGAAGCAAGGCGTAGATCATATTGGCAAAGAAGACCAGAATGATTGAGGCAGAGTATCCGTCGCGCATTGAAAAAAATATAAAGATGAAAACATATATCAAACATAACCCTTGGCAAATTATCGAAGACACCTTTCGTCCCGAACATAATGAATTTTCGGAAAGTATCTTCGCTATTGGTAATGGTCGGATGGGGCAGAGGGCTAATTTTGAAGAAGAATTCAGCGGGAAATCGTTACAGGGATCGTACCTAGCGGGTATTTATTATCCTGACAAAACACGCGTGGGCTGGTGGAAAAATGGGTATCCCGAATATTTTGCCAAGGTCATCAATTCCATCGATTGGATAGGCCTAAATATTCTAGTAAATGGGCAGGTTCTCGACCTAAACAAAGTTGCGGTCAAATCTTTTGAACGTCGCCTGGATATGCAAAATGGGGTTTTATACCGCAGTTTTATCGTGGAAATGCCTGATGGCGCACAGTTGAAGGTAGAAGCAAGCCGGATGTATCATCTGTTTGCTTCGGAAACAGCTTCATTACAGTACAATATACAGGCACTTTCCGGTCCGATTGCTTTGGAGGTCCGCTCGCATTTAAATGCTGAAGTTGTCAATCGAGACAGTAACTACGACGAGCAATTTTGGGAAAGCACAGCGCAGGGAAGAGATGGTGAAAATACCTTTGTGGCGGCGCGTACCAAGAAAACTGGCTTTGAGGTGTACGCCCTGCTTACAACTACCGTGACAGGATCTACAGCCGTTGTCGAAGTGCAAGATACGGTGACAAGTCGAGGCTGTATAGCAGAAATTTATAAGACCGAGCTAACCGAATCTCAAATTTGTAGCGTTGAAAAGCGAGTTTCCATTGTTACATCACAGAACCATGTGGCGGCAGAGCTAAAAGAGGCTGCTTCGGTCAATTTACAGCAGCTAAATGCACTGAGCTATGAGCAACTAAAGGAGAAACAGGCAACAACTTGGCAAGCGATCTGGGCAGAAAGTGATATTGAAATTAGTGGTGATGTCGCAGCACAGCAGGCAATACGCTACAATATTTTCCAGCTTAACCAGACTTATACCGGCGAAGATGAGCGCCTCAATATTGGTCCTAAAGGTTTTACAGGTGAAAAATATGGGGGTGTCACCTATTGGGATACTGAAGCTTATTGTATTCCTTTTTACCTCGCAACACAATCTCCAAATATTGCGCGTAACTTGTTGATTTATCGTCATCAGCAATTGGATAAAGCCATCGAAAATGCCGCTAAACTTGGCTTTACCAATGGAGCTGCACTTTATCCCATGGTGACGATTAATGGTGAGGAATGCCATAATGAATGGGAAATTACGTTTGAGGAAATTCATCGCAATGGAGCCATTGCATTTGCGATCTATAACTATGTCCGTTACACCGGTGATCAGGATTACATCTGGTCGCACGGCTTGGAAGTCTTGGTTGCAATAAGCCGATTCTGGGCACAGCGCGTTAATTGGAGCGCTGAGCGCCAGCAATATGTCATGTTGGGGGTGACGGGACCAAACGAGTATGAAAACAACGTAAACAACAACTGGTATACCAATCGGATTGCTTCCTGGTGCCTAGAATATACACTGGACTGTTTAAACAAGCTGGCGCAGCTAAACTCCGACATTGCTGACGCATTAAAAACGAAGTTAGCCATAGGAGCGGAAGAACAGGGAAAATGGCAGCATATTATCGATAACATGTATTATCCTTTTGATGCGCAGCGCGGGGTGTTTCTCCAACAGGATGGTTTCCTCGACAAAGAGTTAATTCCTGTGGCCGAACTTGATCCGGCTCAACGACCGATCAACCAGCGTTGGAGCTGGGATAGGATTCTACGTTCCTGTTACATCAAGCAGGCCGACGTGCTGCAGGGCTTTTACTTTCTCGAAGACCAGTTTGATCTTGAGGCCTTAAGGCGACATTATGAATTCTATGAACCGTTTACGGTGCATGAAAGCTCGCTTTCTCCTTGCGTCCATGCGATATTGGCTGCTAAGTTGAATAAACCAGAAAAAGCCTATGAATTCTATCTGCGGACCTCGCGTTTGGATCTGGATGATTATAATAACGATACCGAAGACGGTTTACATATCACTTCCATGGCCGGTACCTGGATGACAATCGTAGAGGGCTTTGCAGGAATGCGGATTAAGGGAGGAAAACTGTATTTAAATCCGATGTTACCCAAAGAGTGGGAAGGGTATAAATTCCGTATCTTATTTCGCGGTGCGACCTTGTTGATCGCGGTACGGTCCGATGGATTTACGATCGAAAATGACAGTGACACTGCGGCCCATATCCAGACGGAGACAGAAGCTTTCATTCTGGCTGCACAAAGCAAAAAGCAGGTGTTTCAGGTTCGGTAAGCCCCTGTTTTCAGCAGCGTAAGAACTGATCTTATGCTGCTGAAAATAGGGATTAAGTGATAATTAAATTGTATTTTGTCTTAAATTTTGATAGCCTATTATGGGAAATAAACCTGAATTAAGCATTAGCCAGGTCATCAATATGAGTTTTGGGTTTTTAGGCATACAAATGGGGTTTGCCTTACAAAACGGCAATGCTTCCCGTATTCTACAGACATTTGGTGCTGATGTTGAACACCTGTCGCTGTTTTGGCTTGCGGCTCCGATTACGGGGATGATTGTGCAGCCAATTATCGGGCATTATAGCGATCGAACCTGGAATAAATTGGGGCGTCGTCGGCCTTATATTTTGGTGGGTGCACTGCTGACCACCATAACCCTGTTTTTGATGCCGAATGCAGCAGTATTTACCACATTGCTAGCACCACTTTGGATAGGAGCAGGACTATTAATGTTTATGGATGCTTCCATCAATGTGACAATGGAGCCCTTTAGAGCCTTAATTGGCGATAATCTACCGAGCAACCAACGTAGTCTTGGATTCTCCGTACAAACCTTTCTGATCGGTATTGGAGCCGTATTGGGATCCTTACTTCCCTTTATACTGACAAAATATTTTCATGTACAGGGAACTTCCGAAGCTGGTCAGGTGCCAAACAATGTGATATATTCTTTTTACTTTGGTGGTTTTGTACTGCTTCTAACGGTGTTGTGGTCGGTGTTTAAAACGAAGGAATATACGCCACAGGAATTACAATCATTTTCCGATACCCTGGTGGTTGAACAGGAGACAGCGCCAAAATTTGGTTTGCGCGCTATTGCCAGCGATATTGGTAAGATGCCATTGATCATGCGCCAACTCGGTTGGGTTCAATTCTTTTCCTGGTTTGCCCTTTTTATGATGTGGGTATATACAACTCCTGCGATTGCAGATTCGGTTTTTTACCTGCGGGAAGGGAATCGGCAGGATCTTTATATGGAGGCGGCCAATTGGGTGGGCGTGCTTTTTGGTATTTACAATGGGGTATCGGCTCTATATGCTTTGTTTATTCCGCGGATAGCCAAACAGCTCGGACGTGGAAAAACGCATGCGCTCGGCTTGTCTATTGGCGGACTTTCGTTGATTTCATTGTTTTTGATTAAAGATGCTAATCTGCTGATTCTTCCCATGATCGGTATTGGTATCGCTTGGGGAAGTATTTTAGCAATGCCGTATGCCATTTTAAGCGATCATTTGCCCGCTGGTAAAATGGGAGTTTATATGGGACTTTTCAATTTCTTCATTACGTTGCCTCAGATTGTGTGTGGTTTTTTTGGCGGAATGATTATCAAATATTTTTTTCATAGCCAATCCATTTACGGCTTGTTGTTGGCAGGCATATTTATGTTGCTGGCGGCATTCTTTGTTCCAAAGACTAAACGGTAAGGGCTTTATCGTAGACGTAGTAAATAGAGCTTACGTCTACGATTTTCTGCACATTTGGCCCAGCTCTTACAGTTGGATTTTCATCATCCCCTTAAGTATACTAATTTGCTTTAGTTAGCACGACTCGCTTTTACACAGCGGGATAATTTCGTTCGATTTACTAAAACTTGTGCGTATCAATTGCTGAAAAATGCACCATCATTTGCTGAACAAGTGTGCATTACTAACTGTTTTCAATAATATAGCTGCTCGGCGACATGCCATAATGCTTATTGAAGTCCCTGGAAAAATTGGATTGCACGGTGTAACCTACCATCGTTGATACTTGGGTAATGTTGTATTCTTTCTGGGTAAGCAGTTCTGCCGCTTTTTTTAATCGTGAAATATTGATCAATTCATTGGGCGTTAGGTCGGATAGCCCTTTAATTTTACGGTAAAGGGTTGGGCGGCTCATATGCATGAGTTTGGCAAGTCCATCCACATTGAGGTCTATCACTGAAATATTTTCATAAATTACAGTATTGAGCTGGCTGATAAAGTCTTTGTCGGGTGCCGATACATTGATATCCATCAAGGTAGATCCGGAATAATTGGTCAAATAATTCTGGATAATCTTGCGGTTCTTGAGGATATTACGTATTTGTACCATGAGGAATTCGAGCGAGAAGGGTTTTTCTATGTAGGCATCAGCGCCATTTTTTAACCCTTGAATCTTTGCATCAAGCGCATTTTTTGCAGTCAAAAAAATCACGGGAATGTGACTGTACAGGATGTCGGTTTTAATGCGTCTGCATAGTGCAAGTCCATCCATGATCGGCATCATAATATCAGTCAGGACGAGTTGCACGTTCTCTTGGTCTAAAATTTCGAGCGCTTCAGCGCCATTACCAGCGCGTAAAATTGTGTAACTTGATTTTAATTCTTTATTGAGGTAGGCCAATATTTCTTTATTATCCTCGACGAGCAGAATCACCGGCTTTTCTTCCTCCTGTTCATCTGATTTATCATTCAATACATGATCGTCGTTATCTTCCTGAAAAGATTTGATGTCGAGCGATTGTTCTTGAAAAATTGGGATCGATAGCAGGAATATATTGCGGTTTTCCTCCAGATGTACAAGGGATAAGTTTCCTTGGTGCAATTCGACCAAGGAGCGAGATAAAGGAAGGCCAATTCCTGTTCCGGTATCTTTGTCGGATTCGTTTAGTCGATAAAAAGGCTCAAAAATTTTTTCTTTTTTCTCAAAGGGTATAAGCAGACCATCATTTTGAAATTCAATATTGAACATAATGTCATCGCTATTGAATGGAAGCAGTTTGACGTAGACTTCGTGCTCTGCATATTTTATTGCATTGTGGATGAGGTTTGTAAAAACTTTTCGAAGGGCCTCTTCATCTACGTAGGCTGTAAGACTGATACGTGGAAGACTTAGGTCGTAACGCAAATGTTTGTCTTTGGCGAGGTAATTGAAATCGTGAAATACCTCGGCCAAAAGGGTATTGATATCGGTTTTTGTAAAGATAAGGCTCATATTGTTTGTTTCTGCTTTTCTAAAATCCAGTAACTGATTGGTGAGGCGAATTAATCGCGTTGTATTTTTTTCGATCAGAGCAAGGTCCTGAGCCGTTTCCTGATCGGTGAATTTTTGATTATTTATTATTTTCTCCAGGGGCATTTTGATTAAGGTGAGCGGGGTACGAATCTCATGAGCGAGGTTGGTAAAAAACTCCAACTTGAGCGTGTATATTTCCTGCTCTTTTTTCCGTTCGAAACTATCCATCTTTTGCGCATTATTAGCCTTTAAAAGCAGTAGATAATAGCGTAAACCGAGCAGGGTAATTGTTCCGAAAGTTAGAAAATAGAGCACATATGCCCCGCGAGACAACCACCAGGGTGGCGAAACAACGATGCGTAGTTTTTTTTCCGCGGGATTCCAAACCCTATTATTGTTTGCACCTTTGAACTTAAACGTATAAGTGCCCGGAGGAAGTTTATTGTAATAGATTTTTTGATTGCCTGTAATATCGGTCCAGTCTTTATCGTAACCTTCCATAGTATACCGATAGGCATTACTTTTTGGTGAAACAAAACTTAACGCTGCAATATTAAAGCTAATATTGGATCTATCGTAGGTCAGCTGGATTTCTTTTGCTGTGGATATGGATTCTTTTAGTATCCCATTTTCACGTACAGCTATGTTTGCGTTGTTGATTTGGATGCCACTAATGAATATCGGGGGGACAAAGTTATTCTTAATGGATTTTGTAGGGTTGAAACTTACCATTCCTTTAATAGTTCCGAAATATAAAGTCCCGTCATTATCCTTAAAAGCTGAATTATAATTAAATTGATCCGCTGGAAGTCCATCTCTGGACGTATAAATGATCCTACGGGGGAGCCCTTCATCCAATCTGACCAGACCACCGCCAGTAGAAATCCAAATGCTTTTGTTGTCATCTTCCAGCACCTTGAATACTTGATTGGAAGGTAATCCCGATTCGGTCAGATAATTTTTAAATTGACCATCACGACGGTATTTTGAAAGGCCGCTTTCGGTACAAAACCATAAGTTTTTTTTGCTGTCTTCAAATAGGCCATTGACATAATTATTGACGAGTGTATTTTTTTTGCCTTGTTCAGACCGTAACTGCTGAATTTTTCCCGAACTGCGGTTATAGCTATAGACACCACTTCCATAGGTGTTGATCCAGAGTATACCCCCTTCGTCTTCATAAACACCTTGTATCCAAGCAGTAATGGGAAGAAGGTCAAAACGGTCACGCGCTTTATTGTAGACATATAAAGCGCGATCGGTCCCTACAAATAGGTGGTTGTCTCGGGACTTATAGAGGCAAACGGCAAAGCTGCTTTGTAATGGTCCCTCACCAATACGGTCGTAATGCTTTTTTAATTTTCCTGTTCTTACGTCCAGAATGTCAATACCATGAGTGGTAGAACCTACCCAAAGATCGTTGTCGACGGTGGCCAACCCATGAACGTTATTATGTGTAATACTTCCCTGTTTGCCATTGGCAGCGAAGTGCTGAATCTGGTTTGTTTGCCCATCTATTTTATTTAGACCGCCATCTTCTGTTCCTATCCAGAAATTTCCATGACGATCTTTGGTGATATCGTGCACGATATTGCCTGATAGGTCGGATGTTCCAAATCCGGACAAATACTTTTTGAAATTATTGAATTGGTTGCTGTACTGGTTAAAACCACCAAAATATGTCCCAAACCAAATATTGCCTTCCCGATCGCGATAGAAATTTAAGACTGCATTGTCCGATATCGCAAATGGGTTGAGCAGATCTTTTTTAATGTGGTGGATCTGTCCTGTGTAAATATCATAGGTATATATTCCAGTTTCTGTTCCGATCCAATATACGGATGCTGTCTGTTGAATAATGCAGTTTGCCTGGATAACTTTGTCAGGGTAATGGTTTGAAAATAAGTTTTTCAATGTCCCATTTTTGAAATCAAACAGATAGGCCGAATTGATTGTCCCAATCATCAGCAGCGAATCGTTGATTGCATAGACGGTTTTGGTATTTGCTAGCGCTCGTCGATCAATCTTTTTGAGATTGACATGGACAAATTTATTGGTGCTAAGCTGATATCTTTGTATCATACTGTTATCGTCTGCGATCCACAATCCACCCCTCGTACTGCTGGTGATTGCTACCAGCGAAGTTTTGTTATGGTCAAATGTCGAAATTTCTTTTGTCGCGGAATTATAACGATAAAGTTTGCCATTGGAAAGTAACCAGATAAATCCCGCATATTCGTGTAGGGCATTTACTTCGCCGATTGGAATACGCTTAAAAGGTTTGAAATTCTCTTTTATGGGATCGTAGCAGTAAGTGCCGCGAGTCGTTCCCACCCACAGGACACCTTTACTGTCGGTGAGCATGCTCAAGATAGAGGAGCTTCCAAGACTTGTCGAATCTGAAGCATTGTGTCTAAATATCTTAAATTGATTACCATCGAAACGATTGAGGCCATTTCTAGTGCCGAGCCAGAGAAAGCCATGAATATCCTGTGTAATACATTTGACGGAACTATTTGAGAGGCCTTCGTTGGTTTGATAATTTTTAAAATAGATGGATTGTGCCCGCCCATAGATACATGTTAGGAAGGTGTATAAAATTAATATGGTGGTTATTCTTTTCAAAATTGATTACGTTCAACTAAAAATAGTCAATTAAAAACACAATAAAGCATTTTACTGATACGCTTTGATATAAATTTGAGACGCTGTGATTGGACGAGCTACTGAGATTTGTGCATTTTTATATCAAGATAATAACCAGATATAAACGTATGTTGTGCCGAAGAATTATGACAGGTAGAGCCTGTGCCCCTACGCGAACCACTATTTCTACGATTTTGCCTTATAGACTCGCCGATGCAACAGTTAGCCAATTAAATGTTCATTTCCGATGAGCTTTAAAATCTATCAATAACATTAAATCACTTAATATGAGCTGTGTATCATATATGCACAATATGAATCAATTAAACCACTAATTAAAAAGCGTATGAAAAATAAACTACTTGCACAGTGCGCAATGACACTTACATTTCTGCTTGTATCTTTTATTGCATTTGCCCAGACGAAAGTCTTGAAGGGGAAGGTTGTGGATGAAACACAAGGTCCGTTGGCAGGAGCTACAATCAAGGTAAAAGGAGGTACGGCGGCTACCACAACAGACACGGAAGGTTCATTTACATTGACTATCCCCAGTGAAGCTAAAACGCTGGAAGTATCTTTTATTGGATATACTTTAAAAGAAGTACCCATTGTGGGAAGCGATATCACGGTAGCGCTTGAACCTAGTGCGGGTCAGGGCTTAGATGAAGTCGTTGTAATCGGTTATGGTACTGCCCGTAAAAAAGACCTAACGGGGTCTATGGTCACTATTGGCGCCAAAAATTTTAATAAAGGTGTCATGACAAGTCCTGATCAACTGATACAGGGCAAGACGCCTGGTGTGATGGTGATTAACAATACGGGGCAACCTGGTGGGGCAACGACAGTACGTATTCGAGGGAATTCATCGATCCGGGCAAGCAACAATCCGTTATTTGTACTCGACGGTGTTCCCATGTCCGGCAATTCTCCGTTGCCTGAGGGTAGAGGAGGTTTTTCTTCCGATAGGGGAAATCCACTTAGTTACTTGAATCCTGGTGACATCGCCAGCATGGATATCCTTAAGGATGCTTCCGCGACGGCAATTTATGGTTCACGAGGTGCAAACGGGGTGATACTAATTACCACTAAGAAAGGAAAGGTTGGCTCTCCTGAAGTTTCTGTCGGAGCTTCTGCGGGTGTCTCGAGTATGCGGGAATATCCTGATGTATTGGATGCGGCCCGATTTAGAGAGGCCTTAAAATACTATACACCGAATGATGTAGCGAATGCTGACTTTGGAGGAAATGAAGATGCTTTCAGAGCAATTACCCGAAAAGCGATTACACAAAATTATTATGCTGATATTGCAGGGGGTACTGAGCATGGAAAATATCGTCTCTCGGGTGGATATTTAAACCAAAACGGTATTATTCGCGGCTCACAACTGAAGAAATATACGGCCAACTTTACGGGCAATTTTCGCTTCTTAGAGAATAAGCGGTTGGGTGTAGATTTTAGTGCTTTCTTGACCCAGTTGGATAATCGGTATGCACCGATCAATGCGATGGTAGGTTCAGAAGGAAATGTGATCTCTCAGGCCTTACAATGGAATCCAACACTGCCGTTATATGATGATAAAGGTAACCTGACTTACGTTAGTCCGTCAACCCGAAACCCTTTAACAAGTATTGAAGCTTTTAAAGATGTGGCAACGACAAATACGACCGTGATTAATATTGCTCCGTATTACAAAATCACAGATGATTTGGAGTACCGTTTTATCTATAGTGTGATGCGACAGCTAGGCAATCGCCAGGGGATGTATCGTGCAGTTTTGATCGATCCTTCAAAGGTTAATGATGAAGAGGCCTTTATTTCCAATAATGGTGAAACCAATTTGCAGATGACACATATGTTGTCTTATAACAAACAAATTAACGAAAACTGGAATGTCAATGCCGTGGCCGGCTATGAATACCTTGATTTTAACTTCAATAATAATCTTTCTTATGGTAGTGGGTTCAAATATATCGGACTTGATTACTTCGATTATATTCAAAATTCGATGGTCGCTACACGCGGCATTGCATCATATAGAAGTCCCTCAAATCAGCTCCAATCGTTTTTCTTGCGTGGTGGGGTCAATTATTTGGATCGCTATTTATTGACTGCAACGGTACGTAAAGATGGTTCGACCAAATTTGGCGAGAACAATAAATACGCTACTTTTCCATCCATTGCGATTGCATGGAACCTAGCGCAGGAAGATTTTTTGAAATCGACGAACATTTTCGATCAGCTAAAATTACGTTTGGGATGGGGGAAAACCGGTAACCAGGAGTTTCCTACCGGAGCTTCATTAAACCGGATTACCTTTGGTAATGGCGGAAGTGCAGGTCAAGTAAATTTCCAAAATAAAGACTTGAAATGGGAAACATCGACAACGCTTAACGCAGGAGTTGATTTTTCCGTGTTGAAAGGTCGTTTATATGGTTCGATCGATTATTTTCACAAGAAAACAACCGATGCGTTGTTTGAACAAACACTGGCAATGGATGGTCCAGCCGGACGTATATGGGTGAATTTAGACGGTGAGATTCTTAATAAAGGGGTTGAAATTGCATTGACAGGAACACTGTTGAAAAGTGAAAACTGGAATTGGGATGTAACAGGTAATGCAACATTTCTAAAAAATAGTGCAAGTGGACTTAAAGGTGATTATGAGACAGGAGCATTGCGTGGACAGGGATTCTCCGGTGTATTGGGGCAACGCATGACGAATGGACAGCCTTTAAACGTGTGGTATTTAGCAGATTTTCAAGGTATTGATCCCGTGACAGGAACGAGCATGTACTTGGGGAAAGATGGAAGTGTCAGTACGGGCAATGACCCCGCTTCCAATAAATTCTATCGAAACAGTCCAAATCCAACAACGCTTTTAGGTATCTCTACAAATGTGAGCTATAAACAATTCTCATTGTCAGCCAATATGAATGGTGCACTAGGACATTATCTTTTTAACAATACCGCAGCAACAGCACTGGGCTTAAGCAATTTGTCTGCTCGAAATATTGGGTCTACATTTTTTAATACTGCTATTAAGGAATCAATCTCAAATTCAGCAGCGCCTTCTACGCGTTTTCTGGAAAAAGGAGATTATTTGAAAATGGCTAATCTTACTTTGAGTTATCGTGTTGGTAATATAGGCAGCGCGCTTAAGAATTTAAATGTATCGCTGACTGGACAGAATCTTTTCATTATCACGAAATATACAGGATTTGATCCCGAGGTGAATACGGATGGCTCAGTAAATGGAATTCCTTCATTAGGCATTGAATACTTGCCATATCCGCCAGCCAGAAATATACTTTTGGGAGTCAATTTTTCCTTATAAATGGATGGCGGATGAATCGTGACAAATCAAAAGATGAAATTATCGAGATTTATTCAAGTGCATGTATAAATGAATATATTGATAGCTCATCAGGAATGTAAACAAATTTAGACAGATGACAAAGATGAAATTAAAAACATTATTATATTTAGCAATAGTCGGTACAGTAGTGACGAGCACTTTTTCGTGTACCAAGCTGAAAGAAGAATTTAAAGGGGAGGCAGAGGAAGGTGCCTTGATTGAAGCGGGGGCTTTGTTAATCACCGCTTACAGTTCATTGAACACCCCTTATCAACAAGAGCAACGTTGGGTAATGCAGGAAATCTCAACTGATGCCGCGATGGCTCCAACACGCGGCGGTGACTGGGACGACAATGGAATGCACCGTGCCATTCACCTTCATTCTTGGAATGCAGATAATGGCTATGTCAATAATACCTTTGTGGGGTTGAGTACAGCAGTTTTTAATGCTGGAAAGGTATTACGGAGCAATCCAAATGCGCAACAAGCCGCCGAGGCAAGGTTCATTCGTGCACTTGCTATGTTTGACATCGTAGATTTATATGGTGTGGTACCTTTCCGCCAAGGAGCTTCTTTAGAAGATTTTAAGATAGCACCCGATGTATTACAACCGCAAGATGTGATGGATTTTATGATAAAAGAGCTCAATGAAATCATAACAACCTTGCCTGCAGGGGAACTAAAAAGAGCGTATGTTGCAAATAAAAATGCAGCGAGAGTATTGTTGATGAAAATTTACTTGAATAAGGGGGCTTTTTTGAATAGGCAGAAGCCGACTTTTGATGCGGACGATATGAACAAAGTAATAGCCTTGGCGAAGGAAATTACTGCGACAGGGCCATACAGCGTATCAGCAAAAGGCAAATATTTTGACAATTTTGCACCTGATAACGACGAAAAGTCCACAGAAAATATTTTTACTTTGTACAATAAAAATGGAGACCGGGGTGGAAGTGTGGAACGCACTTGGAATACCATCGCGCATTATAACATGAATCCTAGTGGTTGGAACGGTTGGTGTACACTGTCCGATTATTATGATAAATTCGCTACAAAGGATGAGCGTAGGGGTCTTTATTATGAATATGCTGCGGATACAACGTCTAATAGAAAAAAAGAATTTAAACGCCAAAATGTTGGTTTTTTTGCTGGGCAGCAATACAATTGGAGCACGAACAAACCTTTAATGGCAAGAAATCCTTCGAATACTCCACTCTCTTTTACGCCTGAAGTAACCATTCGCACTTCAGGTAATACGCTGGAAACTGCGGGCATCCGTCCCATGAAATATGCTTACGATTATGCATCCTCTGGACAAAAGAACAATGATTGGGTCGTGTATCGTTATGCGGATGTCTTGTTGATGCAAGCAGAGGCAATACTCCGAGGAGGTACAGGAACCGCTGCCGAAGCTCTTGCTTTAGTTAATGGAATTCGACTCAATCGTGGTGTAGATAATCTTACAGCAATGACGCTTGACAATCTGTTGGATGAACGCGCTCGCGAATTATATTGGGAAGGGTGGAGAAGACAAGATTTGATCCGTTTTGGTAAGTATTTACTGGCCTGGCAGGAAAAGGCGGCTGACGCTGATCCAAAAACCCTACTTTATCCGATTCCGAACTTGCAGCTTGCCGTGAATCCAAACTTGAAACAGAATCCAGGCTATTAAGCTGAAGGAACCGTTCGTGACAAATAGGGTGGATCCATCCTATTTGTTTAACGGAATAAGGTATTTAGCTAATGCGAAAAACTCCAATCAGCTAAATACTTTTTTATGATATGATTGAAAAGTATTACTGCTGTTGAATCTTCCAATCCGATTTGAGCGCAAAGGCGATGTTCATTAAAAGTAAAGGATAAAAAGTCGGGATGGCCGGATTTGAACCGACGACCTCCAGCACCCCATGCTGGCGCGATACCGGGCTACGCTACATCCCGAATTAATTCAAGAGGAAAGCCTTTTTTCAGGTGCCCTTATCTCGAATAATTTTGGTAGCGCTAAAGTAATAATTATTGAACAAAAATAAAATGTAAAATAAGAAAAAAGCGATTGAATTTGCAGTAGCACAATTTGTAATCTTTTTTTGAGATTGAGATATTGTATCAAAGATCTAAATGCAGGCTTTGTCTTTGCTATAAGATGTAAACAGGTCCTTTTGGCAATTATAGGGCATGAAAAGGTGCTAGTGGGCGCAAATGCCTGGTGCATTTTACGGTAGGCAGTCTTCGAACTTTATATTAAATGATAAAACTATTTGTCGACAGTGTTGTTCTATAGATAGCTTTTAAACATTTAACATTTTATATAAACGCCCAATATCCATCGGATAGTGGGCGTTTATCTTTGTATAGCTAGATGAAAACAGTTTTTAAGATACTGTTGCAGTCTTTAATACATTACGGTAAGGGTAAGAATGGAAGATGTGTCTACGGGCAAATCGACCTAAAGAATCTGCATTGACAAATTTAATATAATCGTTTCGCTGAACACCGAAATATTCATATTGGCTGCCGTCTTGAAAAGTGATAGTCAATATTTGTCCTTTCCAGTCAATATCCTGAATACCAGAATTGGTAATTGTTTCTGTGTAGATCGGCAATTGTTGCTCTAATGTTTCAGAACAGATGCTTACCAGAAAGTGGTAGGCTTCGATCATTGCAACACTTTTCTCCTCTGCAGCCAAACGACCTTCTTCATCATTGACAAATTTATCTGGATGACATTCTTTCATGATTGTCCGGTAAGTAGATTTCAGGGTTTTGAGATCCACAGATTTATCTACGTTAAGTAACTTCCGGTAGTCGGCAATTTTTTTCATGGCGGCAAAGTTATGCTTAATAATCAGATTATTTGCTATAAGATAGGAAAAAAAACTTATTTCTTCAATATAGTTTTTACATAAAGCTGCTCGACCTTATCCCTAGCCCAAGGTGTTTTTCTTAAAAAAGTTAACGAAGATTTGACACTCGGATTGTCATTGAAACATCGGATAGCTATGCGTTGACCGAGTTCTTCCCAGCCATAGTACGCTACTAAATATTCTATAATGGTGTCCAGTCTTTTACCGTGTAGTGGATTATTAATTTGTTCTTGCATGTCGTAAAGATAATAATCTTCAATTGATGGATCGTGCTAATTTTTACGATCAACGAGTTGTGCTGCCAGTTCCTTTAACGCAGTACGGAGTTGTTCATCCCAGATTTCTCCCGAATGGTCCAGTTTGCCCCTTACTCCTTTAATGAGCAGGTTTCTTTTTTCATCAATTTGAGCGCCTAATCCGCGCATGATATGTTGTAATTCGTCGTGTGCATGTTCACCTTGTGCAGCGGCAGTGATGATACTTATGGGCTTATTGTTGAAAACTGTGGTTGCTGCGCACCACTCAAGTAGATTTTTTAATCCACTGGGGACACTGAAAATATATTCGGGACTGCTGATCAAAACAATATCTGCTTCTTGAATAATTTGACGTAATGCAATAATTTCAATAGGCGGATGGGAGCGGCTTTCTTCTGGATCAAAGGGCGGTAGTTCTTTCAAACGATCAAATAGCGTAAAATGGCTATCACCATTAATTTCTTGTTGAAGGTGCCTTATAATATGATGGTTGGATGAGTGGGTATTAGCACTACCTACTATCGCAAAAATAGTTTTCATGTGAGTCTAAATCTAATCAACAGTTGTCTAAATCCGTTGTTTCTGTATTTTATATATATGCTGTATGAAGAAACTAAATTACAACATTCGATTCAAACGATTTACTTAATTCTCCGATTTGCTGTAATTTTTAGAAGGGTTTGTTTTTGACCCAAATTTGCGCAGTATGAAAAGCCGATCTGAGGTAAGATTTAGCAGGGATTTAAAGTATATAGAAGAAGGTGATTGAATTAGAAAAAAAGGATGGTGGACCAACACCATCCTTCATTGAAAAAATGATTAATCAAAAGCAACAACATACCCTATGTATTGCTTTATATTAATTTTAACCATCGCTAAAATAGGATTTAAAATTGCTTATTGCAAATGAGGAATGGGATAGCACATGTATTGTTGATGGAGTATCGCGTGATATTGCCACCCTTATCAATTTTCAGCATCCGCTATAATGTCGTTTTGGAGATTTTTCGCAATATTTTAGAAAAAAATAAATTTATATTGCAACATTTTTAAATAGGCGTCGACTACCTAGAAGAAACATAAGAATTCACAGTATTAATTTTAAAACGTGCGAAATCAGCTTAGTGATAAAGATCTATTAGCGATGTGCCAAACGGGCAATGAGTCTGGGTTTTCGCAGCTTTATCATCGGTATGCAAAAAAGATTTTTAACTCGATTTATCGGATTTTGGGCAATCAGGAGGAAAGTGAGGATGTTTTACAGGAGACTTTTGTTGACTTTTTTTCAAGATCAGACAAATGGCATAATGTTCTTAGTTTGGAAGCTTGGCTAAGAAGGATGGGGGTAAATAAGGCGATTTCGTTGTTGAGGAAAAATAAGCAGTATTTTACGCCGGTGGATGATTTGGAAATTCAGGATAATGGCGATGACGAATTGCTGGAAAAGGAATGGCGCGAATGTCGTTTAACGGATTTGGAGCAGGCGATCGACCAGCTGACGGGGGTGCCCAAGATGGTCATTAATCTTTATCTGTTTGAAAATATGAGCCATGACGAAGTCGCGGAAGCATTGGGAATGACAGCAGTTGCCGTCCGTAGCCAATACCATCGCGCTAAAAAGAAAATTTACGAACAATTGAAGGAAAGATATAATTATGCGGGATAATTTAAAAGATTTTGTGAACGCTAATCGAGAATCATTTGATCGGAGAGAACCTTCGGCTGATTTGTGGAATAAAATAAGGCCACAAGTAGTGCCGCCCGTTCAGGAAAGAAAGATTAAGCCTCTTTGGAAGTGGGCTAGTGTTGCTGCAGTGGTCTTTTTGGTAGGGACAGCGACTTTCATTGCTTTTGATCAGCATAATGGGATAGAAGTAGAAAAACGAATCGTTGCTGTACATCCTGATGCTGTTCGCGAAAATGAAAGCGATAAAAAGGCCGACAATGCAATAGTAGTAAGCGCTGATACCGATAACTCCCCCAAATTGAATCCATCTATGGCGATAGCGGGTAGGCAAACTAGAAGAAAGCAGTCGGCACCAGCAAACGTGATGAACACTGGTTTCGGTAAAATGCAAGAAAAGATTGATTACGTTGAGATGCTTCAGGATTCGAGTTCCGCAAGCGCACGGCTAAGTGCTGTCTTGGCATTGAAAGATGAAGGTAGGTTAGATCGGAATAGTTTAGGAGCATTAGAAAGGACTGCTGTATCGGATCAAAGCAGTAATGTGCGTATAGCTGCAATCGAAACGATATTAAGTAGACTAAGCCAAGAAGAGCGTCAGCAGAAAGTTCAGGACTTCTTTGTGGTGCAAAATGATCCCACATTGCAAATGGAGCTCATGCAAATGATGGTTCAGCAAGATGATTCTAAGATGAAAGCGACAACAAAAGATAAACTAAATGAAATTGTGGAAGATCCATTTACGCTAAAATTTGTGAAGGAACAAGCATACGCGGTATTGTTGAATCAATAGAGGAATGGATTCAAGAACGTCTACTTGTGTAGGCTCGCTTACGAAAACGTAGACCAGGTGACTTGGTTAATAATAATGAAGAAAAAATATATTGAGATGAAAAAGTTAAGGATAATGATGATTGGTTTGACGCTTATTTTTGCAGGTGCATTACAGGCCCAGGTAAATGAAAGTGTGGAGGGAGCTGCTGTGCCGCCTCATCCTCCTAAAAAGGCTAGAGTGATTTCAGGCGTTGCTGTAAGTAATAGTAACAATTTTACATTCAATTCCGCCAGCTTAGGCCGTAGTAGCAGGCAAAGGAACTGGAAGGAAATTAAAGTGCCAAATTTAGGAAGTAAACTCCTGTTAAAGTTAGATAATGTTTATATCGAAGGGTATAAGGGGAAGGATGTGCTGATTACCGCTAAGGTTGAGGATAATGAAGAAAATGATCGTGCCAAAGGCCTACGTGTCGTTAATGGTTCTGGATTATCGGATAATTCGGGACTCGGAATGAATATCAAAACAGAAGGTGGAGTGACCGAAATAAGCATGGTTGGGATGCCCCTAGAAGATTCTATCCGAATCAAGATACCCATGGATCTACCGTTGACGATAAAAGGGGGGCGTGGTGCGATGTTCAATGCTGGAGTGATCGAATTGAAAGATATGCGGGCTGAAGTGGAAGTTTCCAATACGATGGGAAATGTGAATTTATTGAACGTAACGGGGCCAATCAATGTGAAGGTTGCCCAGGGAGATGTAACAGCCAAATTTGTTCAACCCGTCAAAGGGCCTATTTCTCTTGTCGCTGCAATGGGCGCTGTAGATGTTGCTTTTCCCAAGAATTTTGGTGCAAATGTGGATGTAAAATCAGCAATGGGAAATATCTATGCCGCAGATGAATTCCAATTTGAAAAAAGCACTGAAGAGCCCCAGTCCACCCCTATGGGCAATGCCGTGAAAGGCAAAATGAATGGCGGTGGACAGGACGTGATTTTGAAAACATCCCTAGGGGATATTTATATCAGGACGCAGAAGTAAATAAAAGTAGCCTGTTATCTTTAGCAGGCTATTTTTTTAGTTCCATACGTACAAGGTACTGATCATTTTCATCTTCATATAGAATTTGAACCACCCAGCCCATTTCGTGCGAAATTTTAATCAATAAATCCTGATCTAAATACAGCCATTTGAAGAGATCGCCTCGGGTGCCTTTGTATTCATACTGGTATTGAATTTCCCCAAAATAGTGGGTCGGCTTTTTGATGTTGTAATCTTTATACAAATAACTGATATCGGATGAATCAAAAATTAGCTGCCCATTTTCCGTCAACAGTTCTTGACTATGGGTGAGTAGTTTTCGAAAGCCCTCCACATCTCCAGCAATACCGATTCCGTTCATCAACAGCAAAAGCGTATCGTACTTCTGCCCTTTAAATTTATAAAAGTCTTCACAGATAATATGTTGTACCCCGCGTTGCTGCATGATATGGCAAGCGGTTTGGGATTGTTCCAATGCATCCACTTGAAATCCCTTTTCTTGTAAATATAGACTATGGCTGCCTACTCCGGCGCCCACATCCAATACATGTCCATCACATAACGATAGACCAATGAATTCTAGCTCTGGAAAATCATCAGGTTCCCGAAAGAAAATCTCTACCGGCATTTCGTCTTTATCGCCATAGCTCGTATGGAGTATGAGGGGGAATTTTTCTTCTTGATGTACAAAGTAATCATCAAGCGCTTCACCGTATACGTCTCTATGCATGGTCATCATCAATCATTAATACTTTCTTTGCAATATAAAATATAAATGGAGTCTTCATCTCCTGTATGTTTCATCGGTTCGTCAGATAATTTGATGACGGGGCTCCATTGTTCATCCTCTGGCAAAGCGTCTGTCATCTTGATGACAATATTCATTGGTTTAAGTCCTACATCATTCGTGAAATTGGTGCCAACACCAAAGGAATGTAAGATTTTACCCTCACAGTAGCTCGCAATTCTTTCGACTTTTTCATAATCTAAGCCATCGGAAAATATAATGGTCTTTGAAAGCGGGTTGATACCATTTTTATTATAGTGTGCAATAACTTTATCTGTAAATTCAAGAGGATCTCCACTATCATGTCGGACTCCATCAAATAATTTGGTTAACTTTTTATCGAATTGCTGAAAGAAGACTTCGGTTGTATAGGTGTCCGACAGCGCTATTCCGAGGTCGCCCCGATAGACATCAGACCAATGTTCAAGCCCCAGGAGGTTGGCCATTTTGTACCCATATTTAGCGGCATGAAACATAAACCATTCGTGGGCATGGGTACCGATGGGCTTCGTTTCATATTTCATTGCGAAATAGACATTGCTGGTGCCAATAAATGTTTTTTCGCCATATTGCTTAAGTGTACGCACCACCAAATCATGTACTTCATGCGAATGGCGTCTTCGTGTGCCAAAATCAGCAATGGTGATATGGAGCTTTTTATATTTTTCGATTTTATCTTTCGCTGTTGCGATTACGTCTGCGTCCGAGAAACGTTGTAAGCCCTGGGATTCATAAAAAAGTTCACAGATAAGAGACATCAAGGGAACTTCCCAGAGAATGGTGCGATACCAGTACCCTTCAATAATGACCTCTAGATCGGGGCCATCCTGAAATATTTTGACTTCTTCGGGATCGTAGCGGTAACCTTGAAGAAAGTCAAAATAGGTTGGGTCAATATAAGGACAAGTTCTGGCAAAAAAAGTCTTTTCGGCTTTTGTTAGCTTCAAATTAGCCATTTCATTAACAGCTTGCTTTAAGAGGACGTCAAAACCATCGGGAAACTTGTGATGTCCCCGATTGATAAAATGATAACGAGCCTTGGCCTTTGGAAACAATTTCACTACAGCATGCTGCATTGTGAATTTATAGAAGTCATTATCTAATATAGAGGTAAATGAAGCCATCCTTATCGATCTGTTTTTTGTTTGAAGCGGTAAATTTACTAATTAACGTGAAATTGTGCGGATTGTTCATAATAATTATAAAAGACAGGTAAGTAAAAGGCGGGTGAAATTTGTAATTTCATCCGCCTTTTATGAATTAGCATGTTATTCGGTCATCACTATCTTGTTCTTGATCTTTCAGAACCCTGTGAAGAACGTCCTGAGCTACGCTCAACTGAGCTTCCAGAATTTCTTGATCGCGATACGGACGATGAATTATCTATATTGGATCTGCTTCTGGTGTTTTCATAACTTCGATTTTGAGACGGTTGAGCTGCTGGTTGAGACACTGGTTGGCTCGAACGCGTCCGGCTATCGGAATTTCGACTTTGCACCGGCTGAGAAACTGGCTGGCTCGAACGTGTGCGGCTGCCATCATAATTTCCGTTCCGTTGTGGCGCTGTTGCAGGTTGAACTACGCGTTGCGGTACGGTCTCATTGGAATTGTTTTGCCTCCCTCTACTGGTAGATGTAGGGTTATTGTTGTTTGGAGCATCCGATTGCCGACCTGATCGCGTTCTAAAATCATAGTTAGGCGAATTAGGTTGTGTACCATTCGTATTTCTAATTGGAGTACCGTTGTCTCCGCCTCTACTGTTATTAATTGAACTGCTGCGGCTCGAGCCTGTACTGTTGGCATCGTTACGGGATCTTACAGAAGCATTACCACTTTTATCGATATATAACTCACGACTTCCCGATCTTGAATCGATGTTATCTCGATTGCTAATTACGCGGTTGGTACGATCTGATATTTCGCTATTGTTATTCCGTGTTCGGGTAGAGGCATCCACTACATTCGTTGGACGAGCAGATGAACGTGTATTACGATCTACAGCCGGGCGGTACATACTGATTTCATTACTGCGATTGCTGCTACTACGAACAGATCCGGGTCTATCCGCATTTGCTATCCGATTGACTGTGACGCTTCGTCCTGTTGAGCGCTCGATGTCTGCTCTTCGCGGACCGCCAACATAATAGTTGTTATTAATGATCGTTGTATTGTTGATAACTGTGGTTCTGTTGTAAATATTATTATAATTTCTGCGATTCACATAATACCTATCCATGTCCCTGCTCATGAAGTGGTTAACTCCCACAAATGTCCAGAAGTTTATTGGGATATTAACCGATACATTCATGCTCATGCCTGGCCCCATGGGTGCCCAACCGTAATAGTCGTTACTTTGACGCCAATTTACCCATGCCGGCCCCCATTCATAGTCAGGAACCCAGCCCCAACCATAACGATCGTTGTAGTTCCAACGGCCATAGTGAAATGGAGCCCAACCCCAATCGTAGTTGGATACCCAGGTATTTCCATAGTCTGTCATTGTCCAATAACCATTGGTAGCATAAGGCTGGAAGTTTGGGCCGACATCCGGAATCCAGACATAACCGTAATTCGGATCATTGACCCATTGTCCGTAAGGGGATAGTTGATCATAGAACATTTGGAAAGATACTCCTGCATTGTTGTAATGATCATAATTAGTATATCCGCCACGCTGGGCCATTGAGGTCGCACAGCTTGAGAAAGAAGCAATACCAATGAACCCCAGTACCCAATATTTTATGTTGCCTAAATTTTTCATTTCTGTAATAATTTAAAGTGTGACAAAACTCTATGCCGTAGTCTTTGTTATTATGACAGCATAACGAATAAAATGGTTTAATCGGTACATTGGAAATCTGATTATTTTTACGTGAAAGTCAAATTGATGATCTTTTTACATAAACGACAATTTTAGATTCATATTTTTATTTACCTTTACCGCTCGAATTGCTACGTGTTTGTTCAGCATAAAACGTGTTTCAAAACACATTAATTTGAAATAGACATCATTTAAATGGCTAAAAAACTTCAGACTTTTTTTCTAGAATTCGCAAACATTCATCGTTTTTTGCTACGGTTTTGGCGTGAATTAGTAACTCCCCCGTATGAATTCAAAGAAATCGTCCGTCAGTGCTATGAAATAGGCTACAAATCTTTGCCTTTGATCAGTTTAACGGGATTTATTGTGGGATTTGTTTTTACAAAACAATCACGTCCTTCTTTAGAGGAATTTGGCGCAACTTCGATGTTGCCTTCTCTGATATCAATCGCTATTGTTCGTGCATTGGCACCATTAGTCACTGCTTTAATCGCTTCTGGAAAAGTAGGATCCCAAATTGGCGCGGAATTAAGTTCGATGAATGTTACAGAGCAAATCGATGCAATGGAAGTTTCAGGAACCAATCCCTATAAATATCTTATTGTAAGTAGAATTTTGGCTACAACGATTGGAATTCCTGTACTCTGTTTTTATGTAGCAGGTATAGGTCTTTTGGGGGGCTATCTCAGTATGATGAGTAAAGATGACCTGAGTTTTTTGAGCTTTTTTACACAAGTATTTGAGACGATAGCATTTAAAGATTTGGGTGCTATGGTTTTGCGTGCAGTTATATTTGGTTTTACCATCGGAGCTGTAAGTTGTTATTGTGGTTATTTTTCTTCTAAGGGTACGGAAGGCGTTGGTAAAGCTGCGAATGCGGCCGTTGTGGCTTCTATGTTCCTTGTGTTTATAGAGGAGATCATTATTGTTCAAATTTTATCGTTCTTCGGGTAGTGCGCTATGGAAAAGATTCAAACAACTATTGACCATTCAAAGCCGGTCATTGAAATCAGGAATATCAGCAAGTCATTTGGTGATAATCATGTTTTACGGGGAGTCAATCTGGACTTATATAAAGAAGAAAATCTTGTTGTGCTGGGGCGTTCTGGGACTGGTAAATCTGTATTGATCAAATTAATAGCAGGTCTATTAAAACCAGACGAAGGTACGATCAATGTCCTTGGTAATTCGGTGACAGAACTAAATGATCGCGAATTGCGTGAACTGCGTTTAAGAATAGGGTTTTCTTTTCAGAATAGTGCACTTTATGATAGTATGACCGTACGTGAAAATCTGGAGTTTCCTTTGGTTCGTAACAAGCGCAATTTGACGCGCTCAGAAATCGATCATGCTGTAGAGGAGGTACTGGATGGAGTAGGGTTATCCCAAGCTATTAATCAGATGCCTTCAGAGCTTTCTGGTGGACAGCGTAAGCGTATAGGTATTGCACGCACATTGATTCTTAGACCAGATATCATGATGTACGATGAGCCTACAGCAGGACTAGATCCAATCACCTGTTTGGACATTAATGGATTGATTAATGAAGTTCAGGAAAGATATAAAACGGCATCGATTATTATCACGCACGATTTAGCTTGTGCAAAAGAAGTGGGCAATCGTATTGTGATGTTGTTAGATGGTAAATTTGAAAGACAGGGATCTTTTGAAGAAATTTTTGATACAGATGACGTACGTGTAAAAGCGTTTTATAATTATAATTTTATTCTATAATATACATGAGTAAGGCAGAAAATAAGAGAGCAATCATTGTCGGCGTTTTTGTTTTTTTAGGCGTATTAATTCTATTGGCAGGAATTTTTATTTTGGGCAGCCAACAAAAGAAATTTACCAAAAATATTGAGATTACGACATCATTTCCTGACGTCGCTGGATTGAAAGTGGGAAGTAATGTGTGGTTTTCCGGAGTTAAGGTAGGGATCATTAAGAATATTCACTTTAAAAGTGTACAGGATGTTGAGGTCGTATTGACGATAGAGGAGAAATCTGCAGAATATATCCGCAAGGACGCCGTGACAAAATTAGGCTCGGATGGATTAATCGGTAATAAGATTGTGGTGATCTCTGGTGGCTCCCAGAATGCTCCAACAGTAGAGAGCGGTGACTTTTTGCGTTCTGCAAAGACTGCCGATATGGAAGCAATGATGGAAACTTTACAGGTTAATAATGAAAACTTAGCAAAAATTACCACTGATTTCGTCGAAATATCAAGGGGATTGGCTGATGGTAAGGGAATGGTGGGTGCGATGTTGACCGATACCTCCATGGTAAATACTTTACGCGCGACATTATTGTCCATCAGTGCTGCAATGAATAATGCAAATAAGGCTTCTGCAAATCTGGTTACCCTGACAAATTCGCTAAATAGCAATAAGGGACTGATTCATGATTTGACGACTGATACCGCTATTTTCTCTAGTTTACGCCAATCTGCTGCACAATTACAAGGGGTTTCTCAGACAGCAAATGCATTGATCAATAATTTGAACAACGCTTCGGGCCGATTAAATGATAAAGATAATGCAGTGGGCGTTCTGTTGAATGATCCTGAATCGGCAAATCAAATCAAATCAGCGATTAATAACTTAAATTCGAGTACATCCAAGCTGGATGAAAATATGGAGGCGCTGCAGCATAATTTTTTACTGCGCGGTTTCTTCAAAAAGAAAGCGAAAGAAGATGCGAAAAAGGCTGAACTGCTTAAAGCAGATACAGCAAAGTAAGTTGAATGATAGAACTATGAAAAGGCTGTACGATTGCGTAGAGCCTTTTTTTTAATCATATTGGGGGAGCCCGTTTAGAATTGAAAAAATGAATCACACTGAAATTATAGACAAAGATGTTATTTACGAAGACAATCATCTCATAGCGATAAATAAGAAGGCGGGTGATATTGTACAGATTGATGAAACGGGAGATATGTCGATGGAAGATATGGTGAAAGCTTATTTAAAGAAGAAATATGATAAACCAAATGAAGCTTTTGTTGGTGTTATTCATCGTTTAGATAGGCCGGTAAGTGGTATGATACTTTTCGCCAAAACGAGCAAGGCTCTTGAGCGGATGAACAAGTCTTTTCAGGATAGAGATGTGAAGAAAACTTATTTGGCAATAGTCAGACAGCGACCACGTAAAACCGAAGGGAAGCTTATTAATTGGCTGATCAGAAATAGACAAACCCGGGTGACCAAGGCTTTTCCACGCGAGGTCAAGGGAGGAAGTTATGCCGAGTTAGACTATGCAGTGGTAGGCGAGTTGAATGGATTTTATTTGTTGCGCGTAGAGCCACTGACCGGTCGCACCCATCAGATTCGTGCCCAACTTGCTGCTATGGGCTGTCCTATTGTTGGTGATAACAAGTATGGATATCCAAGAGGTAGTTCTTTGGGGAGCATTTGTTTACATTCACGTTCATTAGCGTTCAAGCATCCGATCAAGAAAGATAAGATGGAATTGGTTGCTTTATTGCCGAAAGATGGCTTTTGGGATAAATTTGAATCTTTGGCAGGGTAGTGGTTAAAATTTCAGTATCTTTGTGCTATGAAATGGTTTAGATATTTACTCCTGATAGTTACCTTAAGCTGCTCAGCTGCATCTGTTTCTTACGGGCAATGCGCGATGTGTACATTGAACGCTGAGAATTCCACGAAGGAAGGAAATATGCAAGGAAGGGGGCTAAATGATGGTATTTTATTTCTTTTGGTCATCCCTTATCTGGCGGCTGCAGGGCTAGGATATCTATGGTATAAAAAATACCGCAAGAAGAATCCAGGTACAAAGAAGTTTTTAAACGAATTAAAATAGATTTTAATGCCGACATCCAAATTCCATGCAATGATGCACTCCAAATGTCCGAAGTGTCATATTGGTGATGTATTTGTAGGAAAGGTATACAGCTTGCGCAAGCAGCATATGAATGATGTATGCCCCTATTGTGGCGTAAAGTACGAGGTTGAACCCGGTTATTTTTATGCTGCAATGTATGTGAGCTATGCGATGTCAGTAGCCGAGATCGTCACTGTTTCTGTAGCTATAGCGATCTTAACAAGCAGCGAATCTCCATGGTTCTATCTGATGGGCCTCGCGGTAACTATTTTGATCTTTGCCCCCTTTAATTTTAGGTATGCGCGTTTAATTTTACTTCATTTTTTAACGCCAAAAATTAGTTATGATCCACGCTATGAATTGGAGCAAGAGATACGTGAAAGGAATGCGAATAAACATGGTTAAAGTGATAAATGATATTAACAAAAAAAAATAAAGGAGCTCTCAAGAGCTCCTTTATTTTTTTAAATATTTCATCGTACTATCGAAAAGGAAAACTTTGTCTTTATATCCTTCCGCGATAAGCTGTTGCAATGGGATGAGATGTACTTGCTGAAAATCTCCGATATGTTCTTCCGTGGGGAGTACGACCTGAATACAGTAGGTCATCCCATCGTGTGGCGACTGAAGCATTTCCAGAAAATGCACTTCGAATTTTTGGGATTGCACGATATTATCCTGAATCCATGAAACAACCTCCTCGTGGATTGTTTCTTCTGCTATGACAGAGACATTGTATAAAAACATAGACAAAAATACGCTATTTTTCTACGATAAAAAAGATTCTTAGCGCAGGAAGCGCGAGAAGTTTGAATATTAGATTTAATTGGTATATCTTGTAAAAATAAGGTTGCATTGAATGAAAATTCGTATTTAATTGCAATATTTGGAATATATGATAAGGATGCATTTGGGATTATGAGGATGAAATTTTGGATAGGTTTACTTTTTTCTACCATGATCATGTTGGGGTGTCAACACCATAATGTTGAGCCTATTCCAATAAATCAATTTTTTTCTAAGCCTGAAAAATCAAACTTTAAAATTTCTCCAAATGGTCGGTTTATAGCCTATATTGGTCTCGACAATCATTGCAAAAATATTTACTTGATAGATTTGATTCATCAGGATAGCTCGAAACAGCTTACTTATCAAAATGATATTAATGTAAAATCTTTTGCATGGAACGATAACTCGAAAATTTCGTTTTTGACAGAGCAGTCCGCACAGGATAGTTTACGTTTATATGCAGTGGATATCAATACAGAGAAAATTTGGCCATTGATCAAGCCGATCCGTGGTCGGTTTCGATGGATCCATACCATGACTACCGGAGGTGATAGTTTTATAGGGGGGATGAATGATCGAGATTCTTCACTTTTTGATCTTTATCGGATTTATTTAGATGGTAGACCCCGGGAGTTGATTTTGCAAAACCCAGGAAATATGAGTTCTTGGGTGGTATCTAATGATGGGCAGGTAAGAGTAGCTGTAGCCAACGATTCTGTACAACAATCGGTACTATATCGAAGCTCCGATAACGAACCATTTAAGGAGATTATTCGCTGCGATGTTGAAAGTAGTTTTACACCATTGGGTTATAAGGATAATTCGAATGCTATCATTTATGCGTTATCTAATGTCAATCGCGATAAACTGGCTTTGATAAGCTATGATTTGGCAAATCAAAAAGAATTAGATGAACTTTTTAGCCACAAGGATGTTGACGTGAGCTCTGGGGGATATTTTACTGAACAGAATAAGCTGTTGTTTGTCAATTATAGTACCTCAAGGCAGCATAGACATTTTTTTGATGAGACTACCAAACAAAAGTACAACCAATTGGCAAAGCAGATTGATGGCTTTGAATATCAGGTATTGAGTACTGACAGTTCAGGTAATAAGATCATCATTAAAACCTACACCGATGTTAACCCCGGTGGTATTTACTTTTATGATTTTTCGACGCAAAAGTTGACAAAGTTAGCGGATAATAATTCTGATTTAAAAGATAAGGAGCTCTCTCCAAACGAATATATCACGTATACCGCGAGAGACGGTATTCAGATCTCAGGTTATTTAACTTATCCTATACATTCTAATCGCAAAAACCTGCCGATGGTTGTCCTTCCTCATGATGGGCCTAACGGACGTGAAGTTTGGGGGTTCGATAATGAGGCTCAGTTTCTAGCGAACAGGGGCTATTTGGTTTTTCAAATGAACTATAGGGGATCCACAGGTTTCGGTAAGAAGTTTTGGACTGCTGGATTTAAAGAATGGGGGGGGAAGATTCAGGACGATATTACTGACGGGGTGAAATGGTTAATTAAGGAGGGGATTGCTGATCGTGAACGTGTTGCTATCGTAGGGAAAGGTTTTGGAGGTTATTCGGCGCTGCACGCCGCTTGCTTCAATTCTGATTTATATAAATGTGCCGTGTCTTATTCGGGTTATACCAATTTATTTACGTATTTCAGAGATATACCGCCCTATTTTAAATCGTATGTACAGAAAATGTATCAAATTGTTGGGAATCCAATACGGGAGGCTGAATTATTTAAAAACATATCACCGGTCTTTCATTCCGACAAAGTTAAAATACCGGTACTATTGGTACAAGGTGGAAAGGATAGGTTTAGTTCGGTCACAGATGCAAATCAATTTGTACAGAAATTAAAGAATAATAACATTCCTGTGCAATACATCCTGAAAGAGGATGAAGATAGAACTTTTAAGCGTGATGAGAATGTCTTTGGTTATTATAATGAGTTGGAGCGATTTTTGGCGAAATATCTTGTGGACTAAAGGCGGGCAATTATGAAAGCAGAGAAATATAGCTATCGAAAGAACTACGGATTATTGTTGATGTTTTTCATCGTAATCAGTGGCTTGTATATATTTGCCTTATTTCTTTCGCGTAGCTATACAGAATCGCATATCAAAAATGAATTTACGAATAGAAAATCAGAGATATTTGATCAAACCTTAGTTCCTTTCAATGATTTTTTTCAAAATAGAATTCCTGAAGTCTCTTTTTATCAAGGTTTTTTGGACTCTGTTCAGGCGGGCAAATACGCTTATAGCATATTAAGTTCTTATCCGTTTGTCAGAGAGATTGGTTTTTTTGATTTACAATTCAATAACGATCATAATTTAAATTATGGCTTTATCGTTAACAACCTCAGGATCCAACCAAAAACGATTACTTTTTTTACTGTTTCCAGATCTGGGCTGCATAAAAATACCATACGAGATCGCGGTCAAATGGGTTTACATTCTGAAGAGATCAATAATATTGGGGTAAAGTTGGCGACATATATTGACAAGTTGCAACCGAATGCCAAACTTTCTGATAAAGATATCTTAAAGGTTTTTTATACCATAAGACCTGGTCAGATTACCTATCTCAATATTCCGAGGGTCAACGATCTAATTGTTTATAAGTCAATTATGGAAGGTAATTTGGATCATACCGTTGGTTACGAGCAGGATATGTTTAATTTTCAGATTGATCCAATGTATCTGGAGGTTAAAAATAGCTATTCTAATCTTTATGAGAAAGTGGAGATCGTTCCTTTGGTAGGCGCGCCTATCACACCTGAAAATGACGAGATTTCAACCGAGATGCCCTTACCTGGAGCACTGGCCGACTATAAATTACTTTTTAGATCGAGCAAGAACTTTCTTTCCAAAGAAATAAATCGTAGTTTTTGGCCCGTATTAGGAGGCGTATCGTTGATTTACATCATTTTAATTGCTATACTATATTTAATTTATAGAAATTTAGAAATTAACGGAAGACTTTTTAAATTGCAGTACGATTTCATCAATAATCTTACCCACGAGTTTAAGACGCCAGTGAGTGTGATTAAGATTGCTGGAAATAACATCAAGAGTGCGCAGGTACTCTCTGATGAAGAACGTAAAATGTATGGAAATATACTGGATCAGGAGGCAGATCGTTTAAATAACTTGATGAATAAGCTATTATCGTTTAGCCAGATCGAAAATAAAACGATAAAATTAAATAAAGAAGAAGTTGACTTGAAGATGTTTACGGAAAATCTAGTAGCTTCGTCAAGAATAAAATATTCAGATTTCAAGATTAGCACAAAAATTGATGTAAGGACATCAATGCTTGCCGACCCGGTGTTGTTAAGCAGTGTGTTTCAAAATATGATTGATAATGCCTATAAATATTCTAAGGCGGGGCACAAAATACTAGATATTGCGATACAACAAAATAAGAAGAATTTTGTTATCACTTTTAAGGATGAAGGAATAGGAATAGAGAAGGCGGAGTTTAACAACATCTTCAAAAAGTTTTATAGAATAAAAAGTCAATATAATCAGCAAGGAAGTATTGGTTTGGGGTTGGCATTCTGTAAAGAGATTACTGAATTTATAGGCGGTGATATCACAGTAAAAAGCCAATTGGGACAGGGAACCACCTTTACCTTGGTATTTCCAGTTTAAAAAATAAATTTAAATATGAAATATCCATGTTTAGAAAATATGAAAACTTATCGTTATAAACTGGATATTCCGTAAGACATTTAAAAGACAAATTATTTACTTATGAATAAAGACATCACTGTTGCTGTTATTGAAGATGATGAGAACTTACGGTTCTTGGTAAAACATCGATTGGAATCCGAAGGCTATCAGGTCATTCAAAGCGGAAATGGGAATGAAGCGGAAAGTTTGATTTTAGAAAAAAGGCCCGATGTTGTTTTACTGGACTGGATGCTTCCAGGAAAAGAAGGCAACGAGATCTGTGAAGATGTGCGCAAAGCGGGGTTTGAGAATATCATTATCATGATGACAGCTAAATCTCAAGATGTGGACAAAATTGAAGCGTACAGTTTTGGAGTGACTGATTACATCAGTAAGCCTTTCAATATGGATGTGCTTATCGCGATGATCGATAACAAGGTGAAATTTTTCTTGCCGAAAAACAGTCCTGAAGTGTACAAGTTTGGTCAGACAGAACATCATCCGAATATTCATTCCTTGATACGTGACGGAAGGAAAGTTGAGTTGACTATTTTGGAAAACCGCATTCTACTTCATTTCCTACAGAATTTAGGGCGGGAGATTACACGTGAAGAATTAATGGAGGTTGTGTGGGGGTATAGCTCAAATGTCAACACGCGTACGTTAGACATGCATGTGGTTCGTTTACGAAAAAAAATTGAAACAAATCCGGACAAGCCACATTATCTACAGACTGTGCGTGGACTTGGCTATAAATTTGTTGATGAAGAAGAGATTTGATTATAATTAGCGGGTAAGAGTTTGTTTTGTTAAAAACAATTATTATCTTCGTATAGATTCGAAACAAGACCATGTTTCCCGAAGAGGGAAATATGGTCTTGTTTCTTTTTCAAAAAGTATAAAATAAGAAAAAAATAAAATTATGGCAGAAGTAACTTATTTTACGGAAGAAGGATTGCGTAAGCTTAAAGAGGAATTGGCTTATCTGAAGACGGAAGGAAGATCAAAAATTGCCAATGCTATTGCAGAGGCAAGAGACAAGGGAGATTTGTCTGAAAATGCAGAGTATGATGCGGCTAAAGAGGCCCAGGGGCTTCATGAGGCTAAAATTGCCAATTTGGAGAACACATTGGCTACGGCACGTTTAATTGATGAGTCCAAATTGGATACATCTAAAGTTTTGGCCTTATCGATCGTTAAGATAAAGAACAAAAAGAATGGTGCTGAGATGACGTATCAATTGGTTGCAGAGTCAGAGGCAGATCTGAAGTCGGGTAAGATTTCTGTTAAATCTCCTATTGCCCAAGGTTTGTTGGGTAAATCTAAAGGCGATACGGCTGTTATAGAAGTACCAGCGGGTAAAATTGAATTCGAAATCGTAGATATTTCAAGGTAATTTATGTCGGTTATGTGCGGTATGCCATAACCGCACATCTACAAATTAACTTTATATTAAGAAGGTCGTGATGTAGCAATCGCGACCTTTTTTGTTTATATTTGTTGAACAGTGAAATTACAGGGTGTGAAAAAGTGGTAATAATATTTTTTAATCACCGACATACCAAGGTCTTAATAGATTTAAATCTGTTGTTTGCTGATTATTTTTTTAAAAAGATTTATTCCAAGATTAGAATAATATGTCGACAATTTTTTCAAAAATCGTTTCTGGGGAGATCCCAGCTTACAAAGTAGCTGAGAGTAATGATTTTCTGGCTTTTTTAGATATCAGCCCGTTAGCTAAGGGACATGTACTAGTGATACCTAAAAAAGAGACAGATTACATTTTCGATATCGAAGATGACGAGTACATGGCGCTTTGGGTTTTTGCAAAAATTGTTGCTCAAGGTATTAAAAAAGTAATACCATGTGTGAAAGTCGGTGTTGCTGTCGTCGGTTTAGAGGTCGCTCATGCACATATACATTTGGTTCCAATTAATAAAATTAGTGATTTAAACTTTGCTGGACCTAAATTGAGCTTAACTGAGGACGAACTCCATCAGATTGCGACCACTATTCGCGAGTCTATCGTGAGTATAACTGCTCAAAATCAATAATTGGAAAGATTATATTACACTTGATTTACGTTGGTTTTTTAGAAGAATGCTATATTTGTACTTTATTTTTTCAAAACTGTACAAAAACAAGCGTAGGATTTGTTCTAAATAATGAACGCAACATTGATTTTTACTAAAGGTTATGCATGAACTTTTGTTGTCATTTCAACAATTATTGAACCCAGAGGAACTGTTGAGTTCAGGAGGGTTTTATTTAGTTATCCTCATTGTATTTGCTGAGACTGGTCTGTTTTTTGGATTTTTTCTACCTGGCGACTATTTACTATTTCTTGCTGGATTATTCTGTGCGCTGAATAAAATTGACGTGAATATATTCACGCTTTGTTTGGGCTTGTTTACCGCTGGGGTATTAGGTAATTTTACAGGATATTGGTTTGGCTATCGAGCGGGGCCAATGTTATTTAAGCGAAAAGATAGTTTCATTTTTAAGCGAAAATATGTGGTCATGGCTGAGGAGTTTTACCACAAATATGGTGGAACCGCTTTAATTATAGGAAGGTTTGTTCCAATAGTTCGTACTTTTGCGCCTATCTTTGCCGGGGTCGTAAAATTAGATTTTAAGAAATTTGTGCTATATAATGTTTCAGGGGCTGCCATTTGGGTGGTAGTTTTGACGCTTTCGGGTTATTTCCTAGGTATCGAATTCCCGGGTATTATACATTATGTAGAATATGTTATAGTTGGTATGATTGTAATTGCATTTTTGCCAATTGCCATAACGTTATTGAAAAAACGTATTAAGGATAAAAGAAACAAACAAAATATACAGTAAATAAAAAATGAGTAAACAAAATCCTTGGCACATGGTTTCTCCAGGTGAGAATGTGCCAAATGCCGTAAATGCTATCATTGAGATTACAAACGGATCCAAAGGAAAGTATGAATTAGACAAAGAAACTGGTTTGTTGCTTTTGGACAGAGTGATGAGTTCTTCTGTCGTTTATCCTGCCAATTATGGTTTTATCCCACAAACTTATTGCGATGACAAAGATCCATTGGATATTTTGGTCATCTGTTCAGTGGATATTTTGCCATTGACGTTAGTTGAGGCACAGGTTATTGGCGTAATGAATATGGTCGATGGTGGCGAGCAAGATGATAAAATTATTGCGGTAGCTAAAAATGATCCTATTTTTAATTACATTAAAGATATTGATCAGTTACCTCCGCATACAATGAAAGAAATTGTACAATTTTTTGAGAGTTATAAAGCACTTGAAAAGAAGCATGTTGTTGTTGAGGGAGTGAAGGGACGTGATGAAGCGCAAAGAATCTTGATTGAGGCTATCGAATTGTACAAAACAGAATTTGTTAATAAATAACCCCCAGCATGGCGCTCGATTTATTTTGGACATTGTTTTTAGTACTTGCAAACGGCTTTTTTGTTGCCGCAGAATTTGCTATAGTCAAGGTCCGAGTCTCCCAAATTGAAGTTCAGGCAAAAACAGGTAGCAAAGTTGCCACCATAGCCAAGAGTATAACAGAACATTTGGATGGTTATTTGGCCGCTACACAATTGGGTATTACACTCTCGTCATTAGCTTTGGGCTGGGTTGGCGAGGCTGTAATGACCCAAATTGTGCAGGGTGCATTGGGTTTTTTCGGTGTTGAATTGACTGGCTCGGTTGCTACCAATGCAGGACATGTATTGGCTTTTTCGATTATTACTGTATTACACATTGTATTTGGAGAACTTGCTCCTAAATCGATAGCGATTCAAAAACCTGTTGCAACAACGATGAAAATTGCGGTTCCACTGCAATTTTTCTACTTTATCTTTCGACCAATTATTTGGGTTTTAAATGGGTTTGCTAATTTCCTGTTAAAGATTTTGGGATTTGAGGTTACCAAAGGAGAATCCGCCCACTCGTCGGAAGAATTACAGTATCTTTTAGATAAAGGTAAAGAGTCTGGTGCTTTGGATATTTCTGAGCACGAATTGATTAAAAACGTATTCGATTTTAACGAACGTATCGTTAAGAATATTATGGTACCGCGTACGCGGATTGTGGCGGTGGAAGTAACTGCTGATGCTTCTGAACTGATCGAAACGATGACTGAAGAGGGGTATTCCCGTCTTCCAATCTATGATGATAATATTGACCAAATCGTGGGTATTGTTCATACAAAAGATATTCTACCGCTTTTAGCGAAAGGAAAAGAAGTTGTCATGAAAAATATTATGCGCAAACCCTATTTTATTCCTGAAACGAAGAAGATCAATGACTTGATGGCAGAATTTCAGCTGAAGCGGATTCAGTTGGCGATCGTATTGGATGAATTTGGTGGAACCGCTGGTATGGTTACATTGGAAGATATCGTAGAGGAATTGGTGGGTGAAATCCAGGATGAGTACGATGAAGAAACACCAGTTGTGGAGCGTATTTCCGAAACAGAGTATATGGTGGATGCCGGAGCCAGTATTCACGATGTGAATGAGTTTCTTCCGATAGAGTTACCTGAGAGTCAGGATTACGATACGATGTCTGGTCTTGTGAGCGAAATCTTCGATAAGATACCGGAAGTCGGTGAGCGGAAAGAAGAGTATGGGTACATATTCACCATCATTCGAAAAGCGCAGCAGAATATCGAATTTGTCAAATTGGAATTGGTCGAGTCTGCTGAGGATGATACCGAAGAATAAATAGTAGCGAGTAGCACATGCAATTATTTTTTACACCGGATTTAAATCCTTCATCAGAAAATTTTATCTTGAGTGAGGAAGAAAGTAAACATGCGATTCGTGTGCTTCGTATGGATGCTGGAGATCGTTTACATCTTATAGATGGTCGCGGAGGTTTGTACGAAGCTCAAATTATTGACCCACATCCTAAACGCACAGTTCTTACTATTTTAAGTGTGGAGGAGCACTTTCAACAGCCTCGCTACCATCTGCATATTGCGGTAGGGCCAACCAAGAATATTGATCGTATCGAATGGTTTTTAGAGAAGGCAACGGAGGTGGGTATTCAGGAAATCACACCCCTTATTTGCGAGCATTCTGAGCGAAAAGAGGTTAAATTAGATCGCTTAAACAAGGTTGTTGTTGCAGCGATGAAGCAATCTTTGAAGGCTTATCTTCCTAAACTTAATGCTGCTGTATCGTTTAAAGAGTTTTTGAAAAATAGTCCAAATGATGGTGTACAAAAAGCAATTGCACATTGTGTGGATGGTGAAAAAAAGTATTTAAACCAGATTTTTGAGCCTGCCAAACACTATATTATCCTTATTGGTCCGGAAGGAGATTTTTCTGAAGGAGAAATTGAGTTGGCAATACAAATGGGTTTTCATCCCATATCCCTGGGAGAGGCGCGTTTAAGGACTGAAACCGCTGCTTTATCGGCTTGTATGGAAATTTCCCTGTTGAATAGGTCGTAGGGGAATAAAAGACGAGCCTAGCCCTATAAATGGGCTGTGACAGATCAGCAAAGCCGATTTAATGTTTATTAATAAACGTCAGTTTATTTTATCGGTTCAGCATCTACAATCTGAATTTCCGCATTTCCCTTCAGCGGATCCTTCGTAAAGATCATTTTCCCTTTTAATTTAATCGGATCTTCAGAGAATTTTATAGCATTGCCCTTTAATGTTACTTCGACCATAGGAGGGATTCCATTAGAGCCACAGAATTGACACTGCATAACCGGCAATACAGACATCATAAAATTTTTATGATTACGGCCACTATGAAGCGGAACCATATAGCCGGGCAGTTCTACTATTTTATTTTCAAGGGCTTTAAGTTCTTTCGGATAGAAAGGAGTATACACTTTCTTTGCGCCATTGTACGTGACTTTGTAAGCCATTTTATCAATCGCTTCCCACGTTTTGTTCATCATGGGCGTGTGGTCGGGAACATCCGGATTACTGCCAATCTGTGCCTGTAACTTTATGATGCCGAAGAATATGAAGAAGAGTGCAGTGATAAATTTTTTCATCTGTTTAATTTTTTCTTGTTGCGATGAAGCTATTCGATGTGTGTCGTTTGATGAATAAATCGAATAGCTTCATCGCGGTTAATATTACCTATATCGTATTCCGTTTTTTTAGTGCAATGCTGGGATTTACCAGCCATATACCCCTATTTTTACCATTAGTTCAATTGTCATTTATGTTATTTGTTGGACAAAGTACCGGCTATACTTGTCCGATACGCTTTCACAGCAGGAATTAACGCAGCTAGCACACCAATTAGACAAGCGACACACAAAAATACCAATTCTTTTGGATGTAGCCTAAAAGCTTCGATAAAGTCGGCACTCTGGCTTGTTTGGTTGCTGATATAGTATAAGGCCAAATGTGCCAATAAAAGTCCCACCAATCCACCAATGATTGTTATTGTCAGACCTTCCAATAAAACAATGTTGAATAATTTTCCTTTAGAGGCTCCGAGTGTACGCATAATGGCTAGATCATATTTACGTTGTTTCAACGCATTGTAGAGATTAATAAATACACTCAGGCCCGCAATGAGCATGATCACATACGCAAGAATAGCTAAAGAATCCATTCCTACTCCTAAGAGTGAAAACAAGCGCGTACTTTCCATCGCTGGAGAAGCAGCTTGCATATCCGTTTGTTGGTCGATCATTTTAGGTAATATGCCGATAGCTGCGGGAGATTGATATTTAATCAAAATTGCTGTTATTTCTAATCCATTTTGCTTCACCATATCCGCGCCAATAGATTTTACAAACATACCTTCCTCATCGTGCTGACTTTGCTGACCGTGATCGTGGTCGTGATGATCTTTTCCGCTGGTATCTAATGGCTGGTTCGTTTGTTCTTCTAAATCTTCACCATGATGATGGAGGTGTGCTTTGACAGTTTCCTCCCTGTCTTCTTCGCGTTCACGCAGTTCTTTTTGTAGTAGGGTTTCTTCGTGATCATGTGCATGTGCGATTCCATGGACATCCCAGACACTTTCTAAGTTGGTTAATATCAGGTTATCAGTAACATTGTTATTGTGCTTTAAAATGCCGACAATAGTAAAAGGATGTTCATCATGATGATGGCCATCTTTGCTCAAGCCGTGTGAACTATGGATTTGATCCCCGATTTTCAGTTGCTGTTTTTTTGCGACCTGGTCACCAATGACTACTTCAAAATTATTTTTCCAAATGCGGCCTTCACGAATAGACGTTTCATAGATAGTTAGGAAAGAGGAATCGGTTCCAACGATGCGATGCCCTTTAAAGTTATCGCCCAGCGATAAGGGAACTGCTAGCTGCACAAGCGGATTTTGACGTAAAGGGTCCAGTTCGTCCAATGGGATGTTACCTGTTGGATTGTCGATGTGATAAACACTCGATAGGATCAATTGCAGCGGACTCCCTTTAGCGCCAACGACTAAATCAATATTTTTGCTGTTATTGTCAAGCTGCTTTTCAAAAGACTCTCCGGTAATTGATAGCACGGCAAGGATCGAAATTCCAAATGCCGTTAGCAAGATGCTTAGAAAGACCGAGCCAAACTGTCTACTTAAATTTTTCCAAACCAATTGTATCGTGTTCATAGCAAATTTTAATATCTAAAGGGTGACGCTTAAATAAAGTAAAAAATTATTTTAAAAGGTACATTTTAGAGAATTGATCTTTTATTCTCTTGTCATGCGTAGTTATCAGTAGGGTCGATCCGGCAGTTTCAGCTATTGATAATAGAAGTTCTAATACCCTATGGGTATTGTTATCATCCAATGCAGCTGTCGGCTCATCCGCGATCAATAGGGCTGGTTTATTGATAATGCTGCGCGCTATAGCGGCACGTTGCAATTGTCCACGACTTAATTCGTTTGGATAGGCATTACTTTTTTGATCTAATTGCAGCTGTTTTAGGATGAGTTCAATAGCGCTTATATCTACTTTTTTTCCGGCTAAAGATTGCGCCAATTTGATATTTTCAATTAATGTTAAATTTTTTAGGAGGTGAGCCTCTTGAAATATGAAACCAATATATTGGGACCTAAATTGATCCAGTTTGCTGTTGGATAACAACGATAAATTTTGACTATATATGTTGACCTGCCCTGTTTCTGGTCGTGACAAACCGCCTAATATATTTAATAGTGTTGTTTTTCCAGAGCCTGAATCGCCTAACAATAATGTATGTTGCCCTTTTTCGATGTAAATATCTGGAAATTCAATTGGCGCTGAATTTGGATACTGAAATGATAACTGTGTAGTCGATACGATTGGAGTGTTCATGGGAATCCGATATTGAAATATATTCAAACTTAGATAAATTGCTTTTTATATGCAATNNTATTGCATATAAAAAGCAATTCGTATTCGTGTGCTTAGTATTTTAGGTGGAAAGGCTACTGATACATTGGCTATACTATTGTATCATCGATCTTTAGGTGAACTCGCTAGGGGCTGCACTACGATGCCTAGGATAAAAAGAACCAATTGTGTTAATAAATGAAGTACTTAATAATTTACTTACACTTCATTAATATCATTTCGCTGTAACTGGTCCAACTATGATGCTAATTCGCAATAAAAGCTCTTTTTTACTGAAAGTCGAAAAATCAGAATGATGGGTAACATTAAATTAACAACGGATTGATGTAATGGTAATTTGTTGTTAATGTTAACCTAATATTCTGCTAATAGATTTGCAGAAACAAAAAACAAATAAATTGGAACCACAATTACAACTTAAAAGAATCGCTGCTGTCGTAACGCTAGCAGTAGCTGCGTCAACAACAGTTTATGCACAAGGCAGTGGAAAGGTGGCGGGTAAAGTAACAAATGTCAAAACAGGTGAAACAATTACAGGTGTGACAGTTAAGGTGCTCGGGACGGCGAGAGTGGGAAGTTCGGATGTGACTGGTAATTATAATATTCCTGCAGTACCTGCGGGTAAGTATACATTAGAATTTAGCTATGTAGGATTTTCTACTAAGCAAATTACAGATGTAGAGATAAAAGATAAAAATGTTACGACACTAGATGTAGTACTTGATAATACTGGGGGAACAGTATTGGATCAGGTTGTCGTAACAGGAACTTTTAAAAGAGAGTCGATCAATGCTTTGTACTCGCAACAAAAGAATAGTGCTAGAATTTTCAGTGGTATTTCGACTGAACAAATTAAGAGAAGCCCAGATAGAAATACTTCTGAGGCGATTAAGCGCGTAAGTGGTGCTAGTATTCAAGATAATAAATATGTTATTGTAAGAGGGTTGAGCGATCGTTATAATTCAGCTATGTTGAATAATGCAATTTTACCTAATACCGAAGTGGATAAACGTGCATTTTCATTTGATATTATTCCTTCGAATTTAATTGAATCGATCGTTATCAATAAAACTGCAACACCGGATATTCCTGCTGATTTCTCTGGAGGTGTGGTTCAAGTGAATACGAAAGATTTTCCGGAGAAAAATTTTCTTGATGCATCAATAGGAACCTCTTATAATACGCAATCTACATTTAAAAATTTCACTTCAGCAAAAAGAACTGGAGGCGAAGTTTTTGGTTTTGCAAGCAGTGATCGGGAAATTCCAAAGAGTTTCCCTTCAACAAAAGATTTTCAAGCTTTACAAAATAATTCAAATGAAATTTTTGAGTATTCTAAATTATTTAAAAACAATTGGGGCTATGATACGAAGAAATCAACACTAACTCCAAATTTTCAGTTAAACTACGGTTCCACAAAAAATTTCAAAGATGATTCTAAATTAGGAGCTATTTTTTCATTGACTTATCGCTATGACCAAAGAAAACGTGAAGCTGATCAAAAAGCTTATGTCGGGCAGTCATTGCCGGAAGTATTCCATGATGATCAATATAGTTACAATACAAATTTAGGAGCCCTTGCAAACTTCGCGTATTCTTGGAAGTCAAATAAAATCTCTTTCAAAAACTTATATAATCGAATTTTAGAGAATCAATTTACGTTTCGTGAAGGAAAAGATGATTCGGGGAGTGAATTTTATCGCACGGGAGATTATCTATTACAACGATCTATTTTAACCAATCAATTATCTGGTGAACATATCCTTTCGGATAACAGTAAGTTAAAATTGGATTGGTCCTTGAATTATGGACGTACAGATAGAGATGAGCCCGGTTATAAACGGATGGAATATTCGAAAGATGGTATTGCATCGATTTCAGCTACAAGTTCCTCCACAGCAGACAGAGCAGGCAATTTCAATTCGACAATGACTGAGAATTCTTACGGAGGAGCATTGAATTTGACGTTGCCAATGCATTTGTTCTCGGAAAATGACAAATTGAAAGCAGGTTATTTCAATCAGTTGCGTGACAGAAATTTTAATGCAAGGGTGATTGGATTTATTCGAAATGGAAACTTTGATGCGAGTTTGCTGAAACTACCGCAAGACAAAATTTTTGATCAAGCCAATATTCGTCCAAACGGCTTTATACTAAATGAAATAACCAACGGTGGGGATCATTATGATGCGAAAGCTTTTTTGAATGCAGGCTATTTGATGTATGATGGATTTGTGATGGAGAAATTGAGGGTGATTGCTGGAGCACGTCTTGAGTCATATAATTTGAAATTGAATAGTGAAGATAATGGCAATCCAGTAGGTGTTGACACAACGACAATTTCGCTGCTACCATCGTTGAATTTAATCTATAATTTGGATAGTAAGCAAAGTTTTCGCTTTGCAGCCTCACAAACAGTGGGAAGACAGGAATTTAGAGAAATGGCACCTTTCCCATTTTATGACTTTAATAAGAATATGAATGTTCGTGGAAATCCTAATCTGAAACAGTCGAAGACGTCAAATTTTGATTTGGGGTATGCATATTATCCGACTGCTGGAGAAGTACTATCGATAGGGGCATTTTACAAGTATTTTGAAAACCCGATTGAGCAAGCATTACAGTTAGGTAATTCGGGACGTTCATTCAATTATACCAATTCAAAATCTGCAGATGTATTTGGTGTGGAAGCTGAGATACGTAAGAATCTGAAATTTATTGATGAGCGATTGGATAATTTTGTCGTCAACGCGAATGGATCATACATTTATTCAAAGGTTATTGTTCCAACTACTGTGAACTCAACAGGTAAAAGAAAACTACAAGGACAATCACCTTATCTAATCAATGCTGGATTATCGTATACGACTAAAAATCCAAATACGACCGCGATTACACTTTTGTATAATAGAGTGGGACCAAGAATATGGGCAATTGGTAATGCTGAAGATCCGGATATCTACGAATACTCTAGAAATATTCTTGATTTGCAACTGGCGCAAAAATTTGCGAACTCCAGAGCCGAAGTAAAATTGAATTATAGTGATATTTTAAATAATAAAGCTTATTTCTATCAAAAACCAAAAGGTTCTGATCCAAACGCAGCATTCAACAAAAACACAGATAATATCAATAGAGCGGAGCAATACGGATCAACTGTTTCTCTTACTCTTTCTTATAAATTTTGGTAGTCTATTCATAATTCATAAATCCTTAACATAGTGTTAATTGTATCGTTAAATTAAATTATTCTTTTTGTATAAATAAAACATGAAAATGAAAACGAATTTAAACTTAAATCTTTTAGCTGTTTTAGCAGCAGGATTGACTGCATTTGCAAGTTGCAGCAAGAGTGATCCTGCAGTAATAGATCCTCCTGTTAAACCGGGTGATTCAAATGAATCACTTGCAGATTCATTCTTTGAGAAGGTAGCCTACAAAGGAGCATTCGGCACTACTGACTGGACATCTGGATGGGTTAATTACGAACCGAATAAAACTGCATATTCTGCTGCTACAGAGGAACTTTCAGGTGAAATAGCTGCAGATAAAACTTTAGATGCTTCAAAAACATACTTGTTAAAAGGTTTTGTTTACATTAAAAGTGGTGTTACATTAACGATTCCAGCTGGAACAGTTATTAGAGGAGATAAAAATACCAAAGCAACATTGGTTGTTACAATGGGCGGTAAAATTAACGCAGAAGGGACTGCTGCTAAGCCAATTGTATTTACTTCAAACCAACCGGCTGGTACAAGAGCTCCAGGTGATTGGGGTGGGATTATTATCTTAGGTAAGGCACCTAATAATATCCCAGGTGGAACAGGTCTTATTGAAGGCGGTTTAACAGCTCCATACGGAAATCATGGTGGAACTATTGCTGATGATAACTCAGGAGTTCTTAAATATGTACGTGTTGAGTTCCCAGGTATTGCTTATACAACAAACAACGAGATTAACGGTGTTACATTTGGATCAGTTGGTTCTAAAACAACTGTTGAGTACGTTCAAGTTGCTTATTCTGGTGATGATTCTTTTGAGTGGTTTGGTGGTACAGTAAATGCTAAGCACCTTGTCTCTACTGCAAACATCGATGATGTTTTCGATTTCGATAATGGTTACTCAGGAAAACTTCAATTCTTAGTAGGTCTTAGGGATCCGAAATTAGCGGATCAAGCTGGTCAATCAAATGGTATTGAATCTGATAATTCGGAAAAAGTATTTGATTCTTCTCCAAGAACACGTCCTGTTATATCAAATATGACATTGGTTGGACCTGGTAATACGGAGGTTGATCCAAAACATGAGTATGCAAATTTGTGGAGAAGAGGAAGTAAGATGATCCTTGCTAACTCTATCTTCATCAACATGCGTTATGGTATCGATATACGTGATAAAGAAACTGGTGATGCATTGACAGATAAAACATCTTTGATTAAAAATAATATCTACCAATCATTTACGGCAGAAAGGGCTGTGATAGCCGATGGTTCAATACCTTCATTTTCTACCGTTGATTTATTGAAAACGTATTTGACTACAAATAATAATACATTCTTGGACGATGCGGCAGCTAAAAATCTTTTGGTTAATCCATATAGTTTAACAGCACCAAACTTTATCTTGAAATCACAATCAGTAGCTGCTACTGGTGCTTCTTTCTAAAAAGCAATTTTAAATTTAAGAGCCCATTTCTCAATGGGCTTTTTTTATCAATTATAAATGATGAGAAGAAAAATTTTTAAAAATTGGAGTGGTTTTGTTAACTTGGAATGACTACCGCTATTAGTGGCTTTGTTTTTATGCTTATCGTGTTCAAAAAAGATAAGCTTGAAAATTTACAAGAAATAAAAGAAGAAACCACGGTTCGAAAAACAAAAGCTATTGCGGTTACAGATCAACATGAGCAAAATGCTAATAAAAATTGGAAATGGGATGATCCAGCTTTAACAACAGTGAAATTATATTTTAAGCCAAAGATTAATAATCAACCTAGTCCATCTATTGAAAGACCATTGCCTTGGTTTATCGCTGGTAATCCTATAAATAATAGTGATAAAGATTATCGTTCCGAACTTGGTTGGGTCTTATATTTGAAAGACTTTGGAACTCCAAATAGGCCAGCTCAAACACCATTTTTTGCCTTATATAATAGATATTCAGGTGTTTTAAGATTCTTTGTTTACAATTATAGAACACAAGATCTTAATGAAGGATCAAAAACTTATTATATTGGAAAACTTAGCTATACTGATCCAGATAAACATAATGGGACATTGTCGTTTTTGGCTCCCCCTGAACAATTTGTTGTTGATAAGGAAAATAAAAATACATCGTTAATAAGTATTACAAAAAAAACCGCAAGCGATATTTGGATGAATTTTGATTTTCTACTTGCTAAACCTGCAGAACTGGCTGAACTTCCTGCTGAAAGTGTGAATTTGAATTTAAATATATTCGGGGCTAATGAGACGGAGGTAAATCTCGGGTCAGATTTTTCTAATATTACAGCAAAATCTGTCATTGGTGGCGCAGGTACAACATCGGATTTTTCCAAGTTTATCAATGGCGGAGTGGAATATACTACTTCTGGTGGCGCTTTGTTGGAATCGATAAATAAACTACAAACATTGACTGCTACAAAAGTCCAATCTAAAGCTGATTTATCAGTGAAAGCAAGGAATGGTTTAGAAACTCCTAAGGTTCGAGCTGCAATCCCCGTTGCAACTATTGCCGCAGCAGTTAGTGTAGTAAAAGGAGTATTTGGATTTGTTAAGTCTTTTGTAGGGGATCAAAATCTGGAACCAATACGCAAAGTTCTTTACAATATAATGGCATTGTCAACACAACGGGAACTGCGATTCTATCCAATAATTTGTATAATATCCAATTTAGCTTAGATAACCATAGCCCAATTTCTCCAAGTTATTATATTCCTCTATATGAATATCCAATTGGAATTTTGAGGGCTCTTCCTCCAATTTCGGATACATATGGAACTGGAATTTATTTTGAAGAAAACCAATACTATTGTGGTAAGCCAATGCCGCTGGATGTTTTAAAACAAGCGACATATGCCATTAAGCGCACCGCCATGCAGAATATCTATAGAGATTTTACAAATGAGTATCGGGGATTGGAACCTTACATCCGACTAGATAGTATAAACTTAACTTTAATAAATCGTAAGTATTCAGGGGATGGTGTATTACCGAATTCATTTGAATATTTTCCAAAGGGGTCTACTCCTATAGAGCCAAGAAATTTTGATGTGATGAATGAATTTACATTTCCAGATAGTAGGAATTCTGGTTGGAGACAATATTATCCATTCACTCAGTTAGGACAAGAATACTTTTACGTAAAAAAATGGTATTATCCTAATTCCCAGTTTGCATTTAATATATTTAATGATCCATATCAATTCCATAAACCTTCATTAGGTATATATATAAAAAATTTACAATTACCGATCCTAATTATCCAAATAATGAGTCAAGAGAAAGGGTCATTTTTAAAGTTGTGGATTTATACAGATCTACCAAACAAAATTTGAATATTGGAGGATGTCCTGTTACCGATTATAATTGACAATCTTAATAACTGAAAATCCTGCCTTGAGCGGGATTTTTTTTGTCGCATATGTATGAGCTAATTCGTTATAAAGAGGAACAAAATAAATCTTAAAATATGAAAAGAACGATCTATCTAGTGGTATTAGGTATTACCCTGCTATTTGTTGCTTGTAAAAAATCTGATAATAAAGTGGATTCGGAAACTGAAGGGCTGAAAGTCGAAATAAAAGGAATTTCCGGCTGGGGTGAATTTGTAAGTATTAGTGTGGATCAAAATAAGACAGTAGTAAAGTATCCTGTAGAGACTAATGGAAGTCCGCAAACTGCAAGGGATAAAAGCTATAGAACCAGTGAAGAAACGTTTAGAAAGCTGTCGTCATATGTTGAAACTTACAACTTATTGGATGCTAAAATCCAAGAGTGTGCACGCTGCGCTGATGGAGCAGATTATGTGATTACAATCAAATCTATGGGGAAAGAAAACACAGTAACAATTGCAGCTCACCGAAACGATGGTAAATATGCTGATGTGCTCGATTTTATAAGTAAGCTTTAGAAAGCATAAAAGCGCTGTTAATAATTATTTATTGTTCATCAAATATTGACTTTAGCTAAATCATATCCTATAAAGCCAATATCGAACTGCGATTTAAGAAGTAATATCATCTGGGCTCATAATGATAGACAACCTGATAAGACTGATTTTTAAGCTCCTCAGACAGTTGACCTATATCTAGTGTTTGGGCTTGTGGGGTAGGCTCACAGACAGAATAATATTTACCATTGTACAAAATAGCGTCACCAATAGGGTGTTCAAATTGAACGGCCATAGTCACATGTGTGGGATAGAGCAAGGTAATCATGGGTAGATTGTAGATTTCCTTAACCAAATAAAAAAATAAGGCTACCCGATCATCACAGTCACTGTATTTATTTAATAGGGTTTGTTCAGCCGAAAGACGTTTTTCAGCTCCAAAATTCTCTTCATCATTTTCATACAAAAAGGCATACCGGGTAAACCGCATTAAATAATCCACTCCTTCCTGTTGGCTCTTTCCACTTAAATTATCCTTAAGCGCCGGAATAAGCGATTGATAGGTTTCTTTGCTTAGCGGAATATTGAAATAAGTTTCAAAATCCACACCAGGATAGTTTTTAAAAAGATCACTGATATCGTCATTCAACTTGATGTTAAAATGGTAGGCTTTATGGCCATAATTGAACGCGATCTGCTTTTCCTTATAGTTTGCAGGTACAAAATCAGGTAATTTTGTGATTTTATAACTGAAATCTTCGATAGCTTCCGGAATCTTTATGTTGACTGGAATGTAGGTGTCAGCTCGTTGAAACAATTTTCCGTAGTCATGGAAATTTAAACAGGTATATTTCTTGCCGTCAATTTCAAAAAATGGAATATCAGAAATATCTTCTTTGTTCTGAATGAAAAATATGATTTGATTATTACCAACAGCCAAGCGGGCGTCATAACCAGATTTACACATTAAAAACCATTTGTACAACGTGTAGCGTGTATAATTTTTAGCTTTCGGAGCAATCTGTTGCGCGGTACGGCGAATCAACTGATAATATACCCAATCATTCAAATGGTGCTCGTCTTTGTATTCAAGCAAACTGTTTACAAGTTGTATATAATCTGTCTGATCCGCTGTTTGATAGAATTTTTGTACATGCGCTATCGTCAAGCTGTCTTTGAATGGAATGTTAAAGGAAGTCGGAACATCAATGGATATCTTTCCGTCATAAAAATCGAAATCATGATGTTGCGCCCACAGCTGTTGTGAAGCGCAGGTCAACCATACGATGATGGTGAATAACATCCAATATATTTTTCTTGATCTCAATTCTTAACAATTTGATAACATTAGTGTAATATAAATTTAACAAATTGTAATTGCTTTTCGAAAAAATTGTAGAAAATATTTTTAGCCTACCGCAAATTGATAGTAAATGTAAACTTATTTCAGTGTAAGACATAATCGTTTGCCAGTGCATGTTAGGGAGACTTTGTTCGCTAGTTTTTCGGGACTGATTCGTACCATCTTCGGAGTTCCCCCACTGCCTGCCCACTGATTCTCCACCTCGGGCCCACATAAACAGTGGGGAAAGAGTGGGGGATCAGTGGAGCGAGAGTGGACGCACGGCGAACAAAGGGCGAACGAAGAGCGAAGGAAGGGCGAAGAAGCTATAGTTTAAAGACTCAGCTTTTCGATAAATTACGCGATTAGTAGGTAACTTTAGGTTTATTATTTTCACAAATTACACCCTTAGCTGGTTTGTCATTTGTCGTACTGCAATTTAAGCTTTTATCCAGCGTTCTTTTGGCATTGTCCAAATGGTTATATTGTTCTGCCATATTCCCAAACTCAGCAAAGTTCTCTTTGTCTGTATACAATATGGAAATAAACTCGCAGTCTTTACGAAAGGGGGCAATGTGCCATTTACTGGGGTCGTTGCAGGGAATGTCATCAAAAAAGGTCTGTAGCTTGGGGAGCAGATCTGCCAATCGTTGGTTGATCTCTGATAATTCCAAATCTCTAGCTGAGGCAACTTTCAGTTTGCCGGCGATGCACCGTATTCCAAAATGAGGAGGAAGATAGTTGGGCGAAACACTGGTGTCGTAAACAATAGGTCCTTTATATACTTTCTGTGCCCTTTCTCTGAGCGCTGCAGCTTCGGTAATTAACTTATTATAGGCTTGTTCAAAGCTCGGGTGTACGGGTACATAGGTGTAATAAAGCGTGTCAACTCGGCATTCCTTTAAATCACTGCAGGAAATATTTTCGGTTAGTTTAACCGCTTGTTGGATTTTATCTGCTGCTAGACTTGTGAGTTCGTCGTAGCTTTCTTCTTTTTTACAGTCTACAAAGAGAAGTGTACTACATAAAAAAGCGTAGAATAGGTGTTTTAAGTACTTCATAAATTGGTTTTTTTAAGCTTAACGAAAGCTTTCAGCTATCCGCTACAGTTGCAAATCAATGTGACGTGTAAAAATAGTATTAAAATTCGTATCTTCGTGCAATGGATAATTTTATTGTTTCTGCACGTAAATACCGCCCGATTACCTTTGATTCGGTTGTAGGTCAGCAACACATTACGGGTACCTTAAAGAATGCGATACACAACAACCAGTTGGCGCAGGCATTTTTGTTTTGTGGTCCTCGTGGTGTGGGTAAAACTACCTGTGCACGCATTTTAGCTAAAACAATAAATTGTGAAAATATCTTAGAGGGTACTGAGCCATGTGGCGAATGCGACAGCTGTAAATCTTTCCAAAACGGTAATTCATTTAGTATTCATGAACTGGATGCAGCATCGAATAACTCGGTCGATGATATCCGTAATCTTATTGAGCAAGTGCGGATACCTCCACAGGCAGGAAAATATAAAATCTATATCATAGATGAGGTCCATATGTTGTCTCAGGCGGCTTTCAATGCATTTTTGAAGACCCTCGAGGAACCGCCTTCTTATGCAATATTTATTCTGGCAACGACAGAGAAACATAAGATTTTACCGACGATACTTTCGCGTTGTCAGATTTTCGATTTTAACCGAATCAAAGTGGAAGATATGGCTAACCATTTGGCTAGTATTGCAGATCGGGAAAGTATCGCTTATGATCAGGATGGATTGCATATCATTGCACAAAAGGCAGACGGTGGGCTTCGAGATGCCCTGTCTATGTTTGATCAGATCGTCAGCTTCTCCAATAAAAATGTCACCTATCAAGCTGTCATTGATAATCTAAACATTTTAGATTACGACTATTATTTCAAGTTAACAGATGCTATTTTAACCGAAGATGCAGCACAATCCTTACTGATTTTCAATGAGATTTTGAACCACGGATTTGATGGCAGTCATTTCATTGCAGGTTTGTCATCGCATTTCAGGAACTTGCTTGTTGCGAAAGAACCTTCGACTCTAAAATTGCTGGAAGTTAGTGACAGTATTCGTCAAAAATATTTACAGCAGGCTCAAAAAGCTTCTTCGGGATTTTTGTTATCGGCGTTGAATATTTCCAATCAATGTGAAATTAACTATAAAACGAGTAAAAATCAGCGTTTACAGGTCGAGCTTTCACTCCTTAAGACTTGTCATATAGCCCATGCGATCAAATTGAGCCAGCTTGGATCTGTCCAGATGTCTTCGGCCAACGAGGAGGTAAAAAAAAAACTTCCTGAGCCAATAGCAGCACATCCAAAGCAGAGCGCTTCTGCTGTAATGGCATCTCCAGAAAGTTCGTACGGTAATGCACCTGTGAAAGAAAATCACGTTGTGCCGCCACTTCCACAAGCTGCACCTGTGAATTATCAAACTTCGGATATTAAGGCCGAACCGAAAAAGGATCCTGTTTCTAATGTCCCTCCCAAAGTTAAAAAAGGAGGGTGGGGGGCTTCCGCTTCGGCAATCATTCCATCTTTGCCGAATTTGAATACCATATACGATAATAATACGGTTGCCAAAGAAGGGGATGAGCCAGAATTGATACGTGGTAGTGAACAACGCGATGTTTCATACGGTCAATTTATTGCGGTTTGGAACAGTTATGCTGAACAACTTAAAGCAGAAAACAAGATTAACCTGTACACCATGATGACGGCCATGCAACCCCGACTTAATGGTGTATTGATTGAAATTGATGTTGAAAATGGAGTTCAGATGGATGTATTGCAAAGTGCAAAGGTCGATGTACTGAATTATCTGCGTGTGAAGCTCCAGAATTTTTCGTTGGATCTAAAGGGGGTGATGATGGAGCACACTATTTCGCGCAAACCCTATACTTCACAGGAGAAGTATCAAGCCATGGTCAATAAAAACCCACTATTAGATACGTTGCGGAAGGAGTTTAACTTGGGGCTAAGCTAATTCGGAGACTTTAGTTGTTGTTTATTTTTGTACATTTGCAATCTCTTCTATGAAGAGCAGAATATTTAGTTTTTATTATGCAAGGAAATTTTCAAAGACGTGATCGCGACCACGGCGAAAGACGTGAGGTGAATCAGATGGTATTTGGTATTCGTGCTGTGATGGAAGCAATAGATAGCGGTAAAGAGATCGAGTCATTGTTTATACAGCGTGGTTTGAGTGGTAGTTTGATTATAGAATTGAAAGCCTTGCTAAAAGAGCATAATATCGCTTTTCAACAGGTGCCGATCGAGAAGTTAAACCGGATAACACGTAAAAACCATCAAGGTGTAATCGCGGTCATTTCGCCAATCACCTATCATGATATTGAAGATCTTCTACCGCAGATTTATGAAGAGGGTGAAACACCTTTACTTTTGATGTTGGATGGAGTAACAGACGTTCGTAATTTAGGTGCTATCGCACGGACAGCTGAATGTTCCGGTGTTCATGCGATTATTGTTCCCAAAAAAGGGTCTGCTGAAGTTAATCCTGACGCGATTAAAACATCTGCGGGCGCATTATATAAAATCCCTGTTTGCCGCCACGATAGCCTTTCAAAAGTAGGTAAATTTTTGATTGATTCGGGGGTACAGTTAGTCGCTAGTACAGAGAAGACAACGACGAGTATATACGATGTCGATTATACGGCGCCAACCTGTGTGATTATGGGGGCGGAGGATATCGGCGTATCCAATGACTTAATCCGAATTGCGGACAATCTCGCCAAGATTCCAATGTATGGTGAAATCAGTTCATTAAATGTATCAGTTTCTGCTGCTGTTGTGATCTACGAAGCAATTCGCCAACGGATTGTTAAAAAGTAGCACCATACTTTATTGATAATAAAAAATCCTTTGTATTTTAACAAAGGATTTTTTTGTAAGCTAGATTTGATAAATTTGCTCGATCTCTCGTTCGTATTTTTGTAGGATAACTTTTCTTTTCATCTTTAAAGTAGGGGTCAATTCACCGGTCTCAATCGTCATTTCATTGGGGATAATGGCGAATTTTTTGATCTGTTCCCAGTTTCCAAAATTTTTATTGATACGGTTTAGTTCCGACTCGATTTTCTGCTTCAGTTCCGGGCTATTTAGAAAATCCGGCCTAGAAAGATTTGACAGGGTCGGAAATGCTGTTTTCGACCATTCCAATAGATTTGCATAGTTGGAAAAAATCAAAGCTGCGGGGAACTTACGGCCTTCTCCAAGTACCATTGCCTGTTCGATAAATGGAGATTCTACCAGCCTAGATTCAATCTGCTGAGGAACAATATATTTTCCTCCCGATGTCTTGAACATCTCTTTCTTTCGATCTATGATTTTAAGGAATTTGCCATCTACCCATTCGCCAATGTCTCCTGTGTATAACCAACCATCTTTAATTGCTTCTGCTGTTGCCTCTGGATTTTTATAATAACCGATCATATTATTGTCTCCTTTCGTCAATATTTCTCCATCGGGCGCAAGCTTAATTTCGATATGAATTAATGGCAAGCCAACTGTCCCAATTTTCATAGCCCTTCTATAACAGTTTACGGCGATACATGGTCCAGCTTCAGTAAGACCATAACCTTCGTAAATCGGAATTCCTGCAGCCATATATAGACGAATTAGCCTTTGCTGTAGTGCAGCGCTTCCAGAAGCAATTCCCTTGATATCACCACCGAAAGCCTTACGCCATTTCGAAAAAACTAATTTACGGGCAATTTTCAACTGAAGATCATACCACCATGATCGCCCCTCGAGTGTGTATTTTTCGCCGAGGTTTATGGACCAGAAGAATAGTTTTCGCTTAATCCCTGTTAGCTGTTCTCCCGTTGCCATTATCTTTTCATAAACTTTCTCCAAAACGCGAGGAACAGCAGAGAAAATATGTGGCTTTACAGATTTAAAGTCTTCGCCTATTGTATCCATAGATTGAGCAAAGAAGATGGTCAAGCCTTTGTACATATACACGTATTGGAACACGCGCTCATAGGCATGGCAGACTGGAAGAAAGGAAAGCGCCCGGTCACCGCGTTGAACAGGAAAGGAATATTCGCTACTGCATGTATCTGCTAATAAATTTTTATGAGACAGCATAACACCTTTTGGGTTTCCTGTTGTGCCTGAGGTGTAAATGATGGAGGCCAGAGCATCGGGTTTGATACCATCACGAAGCTGGTTGAGCGTTTCATCTGTAATCATCTCCCCGCTTGCAACGAAATCCTTCCAATGGTTGAGATCATCTTCTTTTTCGAAGCTATAGATCGCACTTAATTGAGGACAATCGTCTTTTATCGTTAATATCTTTGTATAGAGTTCTTTTGAACTGACAATGCAGTTTTTAATTTCGGCATGATTGAAAATGTAGGTATAATCTAACGTCGAAATATTGGGGTAAATCGCGACAACAACAGCGCCAATTTGTTGGATAGCAAAGTCAAGTATATTCCATTCGACACGGTTTTCACTAATTAAAGCCACTTTCTCTCCCGCTTGTACACCGAGTGCGATCAGACCTTTTGACGTCTTGTTAACTTGCTCAATAAATTCAGCATTGCTCAGTGTTACCCATTTGTTATCTTTTTTAAATGAAAACATCGGAAAGTCTGGTGCAATATCATATTGTAGATAAGCTAAATCAAATAATCTCGTTGCTGTTGGCATAGTGAAAATCCAGTTCTTATAATACAGCTAATTTACGTTTTTTTATAGACACATCCGTATTCAATACGTGGATTAATGGGTATGTTAGCGGAGAAGGTGGTATAAAAAAAGACTCTGGTATATCAAGCTATGTGCTTTTATACCAGAGTCTCTAAACTCTTATTTTAAATACTGTTTACTTAGTATTTACTTTTTGATTCTTTGCGTTTTCCAGAGAAATCACGGAAGCCTCCGCCATTGTTGCCGCTACGCTCACGCCTCTCGCCACTGAATCCTCCTTCACGTCTTCCGCTGCGCTCGCCGCCACCATAACCACCTTCACGTCTTCCACCGCGATCACCGCCACGATATCCACCTTCACGTCTTCCACCGCGATCACCGCCACGGCTTCTTCCGCCACGGCCTTCACTTTTTCCTTCACCAGATACTTCAATACGTACTTGACGACCGTTGTAATCTACGTTCTGGAATCCTTGGAATACTTTCTCGACCTCAGCATCTTGAACTTCAAAGAATGTAAATACACCCTTCAAATCAATTTTACCAATAGATTTTCCTGAAATGTTGGCATTGTTACAGATAAAGCCCAACATGTCTCCACGAGAGAATTCATCTACTGAGCCTAAGTTCATGAATAAACGTGTGTAACCTTTTGAACCTTCACGAGAGCGACCATCACGTCTATCACCGCGGTCTTCACGAGAACCGTCGCGCGCTTCGATATTTAAATCTGGGGCGTTTTTGTAATAATCCAAGAAACGGTTGAACTCAAGAGAAGCAAATCTTTTGATGATATCTTCTTTGGAAAGAGATTCCAAATTTTCCATAATTGCTGGCAAGAATGGGCTGATTTGTTCATCGTTCACTTCAACATTTTCAATCTTTTTAACGATCGAAAATAATTGTTTTTCGCAAACTTCAGCACCTTGAGGGACTTGCTTTTTCTCAAAAGGCTTACCAATGATCTTTTCAAGATGACGGATTTTGCTTAGTTCTTTTACGTTTACCAAAGAAAGTGAAATACCAGTTTTACCTGCACGGGCTGTACGGCCTGAACGGTGTGTATAGTTTTCTGTTTCATCAGGTAAAGAGAAGTTGATAACGTGAGTTACATCACTTACATCAATACCACGAGCAGCTACGTCTGTTGCGATCAACAATTGTAAACTACGGTCACGGTAACGTTTCATTACTTTATCACGTTGTTGTTGGGATAAATCACCATGCAATGAATCTGCATTGTATCCATCTTTGATCAACGCTTCAGCAATATCTTGCGTCTCGATTTTTGTACGACAAAATACGATACCAAAGATATCAGGATTTGAGTCTACAATACGTTTGAACGCCGCATATTTATCTTTTGCTTTGATCAAATAGTAATGGTGTTCAATGTTGGCATTACCTGTATTTTTTGTACCTACAGTAAGCTCAACAGGGTCGGTCATATAATTCTTTGCGATACGACGCACTTCAGAAGGCATCGTTGCCGAAAATAACCAAGTTTTTTTCTCGTCAGGAGTTTCTGACAAAATGTTGTTGATGTCTTCTTTGAAGCCCATATTGAGCATCTCATCCGCTTCATCCAATACAACATATTTTACATTTGAGAAATCAATCGCATTTCTGCCAATGATATCCAACATACGACCTGGGGTCGCTACTACAATTTGCACTCCACGTCTAATTTGACGCAGCTGGTCTGAGATATTTGCACCTCCATATACAGCAACAACATGTACGTTGTTAACGTATTTAGCAAATTTTTCTAAATCTTTTGAGATTTGTAAACATAATTCCCGAGTAGGGCAAAGGATTAATGCCTGAGGGTGTTTTTGAGAAAAGTCTAATTGCTCTAATAATGGAAGACCAAATGCCGCGGTCTTTCCTGTGCCAGTTTGGGCTAATCCGACAAAATCGTCGTTACCAGTCAATAAAACAGGAATGGCTTTTTCCTGAATTTCAGAAGGTTTTTCGAAACCTAATTCTGAGATGGCATTAACAACTTCCTCACGGATTCCCAGTTCTAAAAATGGGTTCATGAAATATTATATACAATAGGCACTATTGCCTAAGGCGTTGCAAAGATAAGAATAATATTGGAATAAACAAATAATTTAAATAATTGATTTTTAAGGGAATCTGATTCTTTTATACCAGGTGATAATAAATTGAGCGCTGTTATATAGATTTAGCTCACTTTGAAAAGTATTATTTCGAATGTGAAACTATTTTTTATACCTACAGTTTCTTTATTCATTTATTAATAGAAACTTAATATTTCAACCTTAATTTTGGTATTAGCATGAATCAAGGACCAGTTGTACATCAGCGTTGGCTACAAGCTATTAAAGAGTTTAACGATACTTCTGCTTATGAGGAATTGTATCGCTATTGCTGGAAAGATCTTTATCAGCACGCTGCCCGTCGGATCCTAGACCGACAGGATGTGGAGGATATTCTACAGGAGCTGTTTGTCCAGTTTTGGGAAAGGCGGCATACAATCGACATCCAAATGAATCTCCCAGCCTATTTGAAAGGGATGCTCAAATATAAAATTATAGATTTCTTTAATTCCAATAAAGCCAAAGACAGATTGTTGGAGCACTGGAGTAAACATATATTCGACTATGTGCAGCAACATCCAGAGGATCTCAATACGTATTTAGCCCTTGAGAAGTTGTTGGAGGAAGAGCTGGAAAATATGCCACAGAATATGCGGCAAGCGCTTTTATTAAAATGGGAGCATTTATCCATTCGAGAGATAGCCATGCGTATGGGGCTGTCTGAGCAAACGGTCAAAAATAATCTTACGGAAGCATCCAAACGACTACGGAAAGCTATTTTGGGCTATCAACATGTTCAAAACGGTAGTTTTAGCATTCTTTTGGTCTTTATGATAGACGAGCTCGCTAAGTAGCTTACCCACCTTGCCACATTCCTATTTTCTGAACTTTGATCCTTTAACAATTCTTTCATACAACATTAACTATTTCTTGAAGTACTTTGGGGCTTTTTTGCGGACTTGTATATAAACAGCAGGCATAAAAAGTGAAAAGAAGAATTTTTGAATCGCTAATTGATAGATATCGCCAAAATAAGGCTAGCGCTAGTGAGCGTACACTGATTGATCGTTGGTATGCCGAACTTGATGGAGAAGATGTACCCGACTATAAAGTTGACGAGAGTCAATTGTGGGAAAGAATTCATCGGCAGATTGGAAATAGTTCCAGAAGAAACGTACCTGTTCGGAAAATGCTGTATTGGTCTGTAGCTGCTGCCGCATGTGTCTTGCTTTGTCTTGGTGTTTTATTTTGGGGTGTCAAGGGGGATGATACAGTTTTGAGAAAGCAGGCTATGCTTAAAACAGGATATCGGGTTTTTGAAACGGGAATTGCGCAACGGAAAAGAGTGCAGCTTGCAGATGGCTCAACGGTAATTTTAAATGCACGGACGAAGTTGAAATTGGATACGGTTTCTTTCGATCGAAAGGATCGCATGGTAGAGCTCCTCGCGGGGGAAGCTTTTTTTGATGTAAAAAAAGATGCTACGAAAGCCTTTATTGTAAAAGCTCGAGACATACAAACTAAAGTTTTAGGTACTTCCTTTACCGTTAAAAACTATGCGGAACTGGACGATATATCTGTGTCGGTATTTACCGGCAAAGTTGAGGTCGTGGCCAACCGCAACCTGTTGGGGATACTGGAAAGAGGAGACCAGATTCGTTATTCCAAAAATAGTAATAAAAGCCAACTGGGGAATTTTGATCTCTTGACGCGAAATAGCTGGATCGAAGGACGTGTATATCTTAAACAAAGCACTTTCGCTGAGATGGCTATAGCAATCAAAAATATCTATGGTAAAGATCTTGAGGCTGCAGATATTCAAATTTCCCAACAGCATTATAGTATGCCTATATCGAGGCAGTTATCATGGGCGGCGACCTTAGAAAGTATTAAAGCCATTCATCACAATAAGTCTAGAAAGGAGGGGAATAAAGTGCTGATTTACTAAATAGTGGACAAAAAGAGCCGACGACCGCCATCGTCGGCTCCGATTGGTACGACTCCTAAATAGGGGTAAATAACATATACAACAACTTGTAGAGATATTATATACGTAAACAAATTTATGAAATTTAACCAATACGTTACGAAAAACGATATTAAGTTTATGATAAAGACATCGCTGGTAGGATTGCTTCTATCGATAGTTTCTGTCGAAATACTCTTGGCTTCTGTCGTACATGGACAGCTACTTAATAGAGAAATTTCCATCTCCTTTAATGAATCTAGCATTCCTGCAGTTTTTGAACGCCTAGAATCTCAAAACATCCATATTGCTTTTGACGCCGCAAAATATAATCTGTCGAAGAAAAAAGTAAGTTCTAAAATTTTTATAAAAAGCAGTGTCAGAGATGTCATGCATTATCTTCTTAAGGAAACAAACCTGACGGCCATTGACAATGGAGTATACATTACATTGACCGAAAAAACTATTCAACAAAGTGGACGTATTTCGGGTAAAATAATTGACGACCGCGGACAACCATTGGCGAATGCCAGTATTAAATTGGTCGGTATGAATAAATCTACGCAAACCAGTCTAGATGGTAGTTACGGTTTCATAGTGGCGACAGGTGTATATACCCTTGAAGTAAGTTATTTGTCCTACCGTACACAACGTATCGAGGGGGTGAAAGTCGAATCAGGACAGCGTACGGCACTAAATATTGAGATGAAGGCGCAGGTAAATGCTCTGGAAACTGCTGTAGTGACAGTTCCGTTCAAAAAGGCTTCTGTGGCAGGACTGTATGCAGCACAAAAAAATGCCGCTTCAGTAACCGATGGGATTTCTGCAGAGCAGATTGCCCGAACACCAGACAATGATATTGGACAAGTTTTAAAACGCGTGACAGGATTGACAACAGTCAATAATAGAAATGTAATTGTAAGAGGAATGTCTGATCGTTACAATCAAGCAATGCTGGATGGGGTTGTGATTCCAAGCACTTCACAGAATAGGCGTGATTTTTCCTTTGATATTATTCCGACAGAGATGGTCAGCTCCGTTGTTGTCAATAAGACTGCAACACCGGATGTCTCTGCAGAATTTTCTGGTGGCCAGGTTTCAGTGAATACACTAGATATTCCAGAAAAGAATTTTACGTCGATTCAATATGGAATTGGTGGAAATTCCCGTACGACAGGAAAAGACTTCTATCGTCTCGGAGAGCGTAAGACATCCGAATTCTTTGGTTTTAATCACTCCTCTTCCAAGCAACCTCAAGGTATACAGCCCTGGTTTTGGAATGGCGAGGCAAGACGTCTAGACGCTCCCCCTGGATATATCTTGAATGATCCAAAGTTGAACGAGGAATTTTTGATGCCTGGTTCAACGTTGAAGTATAATGACATTGATGCCATCGAACAATCTAAAGTTGTCAACGCTGATGCCATGAAATTATATCGCTACAAGGCCAGTCCCAATCAAAATTTACGATTTGCATTGGGTAGACGATATGCGATCTCAAACGGATTATTGTTCGGATTCTCCGCCTCTGCAAATATTCGGAATGAACAGAATATCGTACCCTTTAATAATGTTCGAGGGTCTGGTATCATTAATGGATATGGGGAAAAACAGCACATGATAGAAAGTGATACAATCGGCCAAAATGGAGCTGGGACTTCGTATCGTTTTAATAGCAGTAGCGGATTGGTCGCAAATTTTGGATTAAAGGGACAGGATTTTAAGCTTGCATTTAAAAATATGTATGCACGCACCTTTAACAATAATTATAGTGAAAACATCCGGGCGACGTTTACAAATTTGAGTAGCCCGCCGACCAAAAATCAATATCAATTGCCTGAAACAATGTCTTTGCAGCAACACCAATTAAGTGTTGAGTATCAGCTGCCTTGGGATATCAAAGCGGAGGGGATGTTTGCTTACAATAGAATTCAGCAGCAGATTTTGGATGAGCGCAAGTTGCGTTATGGACTAACAACAATAATAGATGGAAATTATATCTTTCAAAGCCCCAATTTATTGAGTCTTTCTAATTGGTCCAATCATTCGGAAACAGGGTTCGATTCCCGTATGTGGACGGAGATCAATGAACATGATTATAACTGGGCGATGGCATTTTCACGAATGTTCGGGGCAGGGAAAGTCGTCAGTACATTAGTGAAAGTCGGGTATCAAGGATGGAAGAAAAACCGCGATCTATCTGTTTTTCGGCTACTACCTTTCACAAGATCCTATCTTCCTGATGATCCCTCGAAAGGGGCGCCCGCAATAGAGATGCCTTATGATGTATTGGTGTCTGCAGCAAATATTGGGAATGGTATTGGTCAGGCATATTATTATCCTGAACCTATTGGGGGAAGTGTCTACGATGGTGCAATGAATTCACATGCCGCATACTTCATGTTGGATCAGAAATTTTGGAATAAGCTGAGGTTAGTTTATGGTCTACGTGCTGAATATTACAATTTGCAAAATCGTCAAGATGAAATGTTTAGAAAACAAAATGGTGATCCCAATGAGGATAACAACAAATTACTGCTGTATAAACTTATGATCCGTGAAAAAAATTGGAAATTATTGCCGTCGATCAATGCAACTTATAGTGTCAGTAATACTTTTAATGTGAGAGGAAGTTACTCCAAAACGGCTATTCGGCCGGATTTTAGGGAAACAGGCTTTTTTGGCTTCTATGATTTTGAATTAGACGCTATCGTTTCTGGGGATAATGTAGAGTCAACTTTTATCGATAATGTCGATATGCGGTTGGAATGGTATCCGAGTCCGGGCGAAATTATATCCCTGACAGGATTTTATAAATATTTGGATAAACCAATAGAATTGATCGAAAATGAGGATGTAAGTCCGGGGAGCGCATATGTTTTTAATAATATGGAGTCTGCTAAAAACATGGGGATAGAATTTGAAATCCGTAAAAACCTAGGTTTTCTCGGTGAAGCAGATTGGTTATCTAAAGCTTTTATAAATGCAAACGGCACTTTGTTGAAATCAGAAGTAAATGCATTGAGTCAGTGGAGGCATAAACTTGTTGATAACGTAACCGTAGCAGAACGACAAAAAAATAGAGCACCAAACCAGGACCGTCCATTAGTGGGACAGTCGCCCTGGTTGTTAAACTTGGGAGTAGGTTATTGGGGGGATGATTTTGGAATAACAACAAGTTACAATCATAGAGGATACCGTACGAATACAGCATCCGTCAACCCGAATCGAGTAGAGTATGAACTTGCACCGAGGCAGCTTGATCTACAGGTGTATAAGCGTTTTCTGCGACAACAGCTGGAAATTAAATTTAACGCTGCTAATCTTTTAGATGAATGGACGCAGTATTATCAAAATCAGTCGGCTTACAGTGAATCCAAAGGCGAAAATGGAGAAAAGATCTTTGACCTTGTTAAAGGAGATAATAAATATAGTAGGGCGGATGATGATATTATAACTTATCGTAAAAAAGACGGGCGAAGGTTTAACCTTTCCGTGATCTATAGCTTTTAAATAATAAGGTGAAAATAAGTGTGGAGGGCTATTTAATTGTAATAGGCTTCAAAGATATCGTAGAAATTTAGAAAAAACTACTGCGCGAGGCAGTTTCATATCACTCCTTAATAATGTATATAGTTCCGGGTTTGTCCATATAACGCAACAGGAAGATAAAAATAGAGAAACAAAAAACGGGTGATTGAAAACAACTATGCAGCCTTATGAAATGCTATCCCATAGGGATGCATAGTCTAAAAAATGATCTTGTGATGGCAAAACTAGTAATTATTTAACGCAAAATGAAAAAAATCTTAACAGTAGCAAGCGTATGCGCAATCGCATTAGCTTCTTGTAACAAGGACAATGTGGGACCAAATTCAGATTTGAATGCTGGCTTGCCAAATAAACCTCAGGCAACAATCCCAACAGATGCTGCCGGCATTATTACTAAAACAACTCTTTCAGCTGATACAGTATGGAAAATTGACGGTGTGGCTTTTGTTCGGCCAGGAGCTACCTTAACTATTCAAGCGGGGACATTTATTACTTCTGGAGTAACTAAAGCATACAATGATCAAATTACTGGATTAACACACAATATCAAAGGGGTATTAGTTGTACCTAAAACAGCTAAATTGATTGCTAATGGTACTGCTGCTGCACCTATTGTATTTACTTCTCCTAATGCTGGTGGTTCCCGTAATCCAGGTGATTTTGGAGGAGTTGTATTATTAGGCAATGCAACGACAAATCAAGCTGCGACAAAAAGAATCGAAGGTATTCCGCAACCTGTTGGTGTAGATGTGTCTTATGGAGGAACAAATGCTGCCGATAATTCGGGTTCTTTAAAATATGTACGTATTGAATTCGCTGGTTATAACTTAACGGCTGATAACGAGATTAATGGGTTGACTTTAGGTGGCGTTGGTACTGGGACTACATTGGAAAATATTCAGGTATCTTGGGGTAAAGATGATGGATTTGAATTTTTTGGTGGTACTGTAAATGCTAAATATTTAGTGGCGTTGTCAAATGATGATGATGACTTTGATTTCGATCACGGTTACACAGGGACAATTCAATATGCTTTATCATTAAAGGATCCCAATTCTACCAACAGTACTTCTAGTGGTAGTTCTGATTCAAATGGTTTGGAATCGGATAATGAAGGTACAGCTCCATATGCAGCTACACCAAAAACTCGCCCAGTATTGAAAAATTTCACATTCTTGGGTATTAAAGATGCTACTATAGCAGGAACTAAACTAAAATTTGGTAACCGCTGGAGAAGAGCGTCTGAATACGATATCCAAAACTCAATTATTGCTGGCTATGCAACAGGGGCAGCATTTCAAGATGGAGCCACAGGTACTTTTACAGGAAATGTTGTACATGCATATTCTGCGGCCTTTAGTGGTGCTACTCCGGCTGGAAACCAAACAAATGTGTCAACAGATGCTGCCGCATATTTGAAGTTAGCGGGTGGTGCCAATATTTTTTATCCAACGGCGTCTTTATTTAACCCTGTATTTCTAAGACCACTGTCGACTTCGCCAGCATATGGTAATGGAACGACTACTTATAGTGGTGCGTTTCATCCAACAACTGCTCCTTGGACAGCAACCTGGACCCAATTTGATCCAAAAAATTATTAATAGCTTCTATTTATTGAGTGAGCCATCTAAATGGCTCACTTCTTATTCTTTATATATGTTAAAAAATATATTTTTTTATTGTTTTGTCCTTTCGGCAGGATGTATGTTATATGCATGTCACAAGGGCGAGTTGATTCAAGCGCAGGAGGAACTTGCACGCATTACTTTTAAAACCTATAGTTCTGTGTCGGCGGATATAAAACGAGTTACGGTAGATGGAAAAATCGCGAATGATAATAATGCTAATTTCATTTTTATACGAAATAAAGATATCGACTCTTCATTGGTTGTTGCGTATAATAGCAAGGATCAAGTTGTATTGGAGCAGCGTTTACCAATAAAATTAGGTTTAAATACCTTTGGAGTGCATAGTAAAAGTCCAATTGATCCTTCGCTCGTTGTAGGGGAGAATCCTTTGGGTGATAATATTGAGTCTATTCCGGGCAAGATGCAAGTAAAGATTTTAAATTATAACACAACGATTTCACCAAAAGGTGAACCCATTCGTCTTGCTGTTTATCAGGGTAAGCCTTTTTTTGATGAAAGTTGGGGGATGGATTTGGTTAAATATGACGAAACCCCGATCCTGATCACCGATTTGATATCTGATAAAATCCCTGAAAAATTTACCGTTATACCAGTGGATCCTCTTTATGTTGCAAAGGCTCAAGTATTGGATAAAGATTCAAAGCCAGTCCTTATAGATGGACAAAAAGTGTATTTGTTTTTTTACTTTAATGTAGATGTAGCAGTTGTGTATCTTCCTGAAAAAGAATCTGATGTCCCGTTAGATGTGGATGCTGTCTCAGAAATCGGAGGTATTGGCTATAGCCTAGATAATATTTGGTTAAAAAAATAAAAAGGATTGAATCCAATTAACGGTGATAATCTAAAAAAATACGCTTAATACAGTTGTCATGAAAGGTATCAGCGATTTAAAACATCGAAAACTAACGACAATTTCCCTTGAAATCCAAGGAGATGTAGAACATGTTATTGATTCGGAAGTGCTTTATAAATTACGTGCAGAATTTGCGAATCTTAATGAGTTGTATAGGCAATATAGGGAATTATTGAAAAAATTGGAAGGAGTAGTGCGGGACTATGAATCGAAGGAGCGGGTTATTCGGTCTGAAATTTTGTCTCGCCCTCTTCGTAAGTTAGCCAAAAACGGGCAGACTGGAACTGATCTCCGTGAGATCATTTCTTCGTTAAATTCTTGTGCACACTGACGAAACTATTCTTCAGTTTTGTTTTGTATGTTAACTTCAATAGGTATGGTATGGTAACTACTGCTCACATATTTGGAAGAAATAGTGCTTGTTTTTGCTCCTACCGAGACGGCACTATTTGCTTTGAGATCTTTATTATTGATTGTTGACAATGCTTCCTGTATGAGCGGATCTCTACTATTGCCTATTGGAACCAAAGGTAAAAAGGCAAACTCATCCGTCACTTTCTGCGGAGTAATTCCATTGCCATAATCTCCTTGCCCCGCATTATTGTAGATTTTATATATCATTGGGATCAAATGCCAAGAACGCTCGGTACCGTGAATTTCTTCAGGTGTAGAAATTGTTGCCGACGCCATATCTTTACCATATGTTTTGGTGCCAACCTGAATAATTTGTACATATGGATTTAATCCATTAATCAACATTTCGGATGCGGAAGCCGTATTCGGTCCGGTCAGGATATAAATTTTTTTTAGATGTAATCCTTGTTTCAGTACTTCGCTCGCTTTAAAGGAATAACCATCGGGCTGTCTCAGTAGGGTTGTTTCAAAGGTATCTTCAATAGTTTTTATATTTTTATTTCCCCGATATTTTGCAAAAATATAGTTCTCTTTAATATCTGCCATTAGCAAAGCACAAAATGCAGCAAAAGCAACCTGACCGCCTGGATTATAACGTAAATCGACGATCAATTCCTCTATTTGTTTTGATTTAAGGTTTTGTATTGCTTCTAATAGCGAATAGGCTCCACCGAAATCAAATTGGCTTATAAAAATGTAACCGACTTTGGAAGATGATGAAATGACTTTTGAAGTATAGACAACGGGCTGAGAGATATAAGAGGATGGAAGGTTGAATACTTTACCGTCACGTCGTTTTATTTGGATGGCCGGTAAATGCAATGATTTGTCTAATAGCGATTGGAAGTTTATCTGATCCATTAATGTCTTATTCATATGGGTTAGACTGTCGCCTCTTTGAAGCCCTGCCAAGTCTGCCTCACTATAGGGAACTACTTGGGTTACTAATTGAATAGGTCCAGACTGATTTTGTAACTGAACCATATCGAAGCCAAAAGTATTTGTTAGCGTATTTCCATACGAATCACTATTTAGGGTTTGTAAGATAGTGGAAAAATGATCTTCGGGGTATAGGATATTTTTGAAAAATAAATCTGGAGTTTGTTGGTAATCTTGGGTTGATCTAATTTTATCATTCCAGTAGTAGTAGCGTTTCATTTGGTCTAATGTCCACTGGTTGATGGTTTCATTTGATCCTGGTTCCTTCAGTGGTGGATCCTTTTCACAATAGGAAAAGATCAACGAAGAGAAAGCCAACACAAAAGCATGGAGTCTACGCATTTTTTAAATTTTGCTTTATTAAAAATACGTGTTATGTTGTTTGTTTGAAAGTTATCTTTTTGTTGCTCAAATGTTTATTTACTTTAAATAGGGAAGCGTTTTACGTTTACCTTACCAAAGAATAAGATTTCGATAAGAAAAGGAGTGATAAAAAAGGCATCACCGTGAAGTGATGCCTTTTAGCTATATATCGAAGAATATCGATTAATAAAGCGTAAATTCTACGCGGCGGTTTTGTTGACGTCCAGCAGCATTTTTATTGGATGCGATAGGTTGGTCAGGACCGTAGCCTGTAGCTTCAATGCGAGATGCATTAGCACCTTGGGATACAAGATATGCTTTCACCGATTCAGCGCGTTCTTTTGATAGGCGCATGTTCAATTCACGTGAACCTGTATTATCCGTGTGTCCAGCTAGTTTTAAACTGAAGTTTTTCTCGATTAACAGTTCTGCAACTTTATTTAAGGTAGCGTATGAAGTAGGACGTATTGTCGATTTACCCAAATCGAATTCCAAGTTCTTAATGGCATCAGCGACTACTTTTCGGTCAGCTTCTGTTACCACAACTTTTTCTACAACTCTAGTTTCGTTTTTCACCACAATTGGACATCCAGATCCATCTACCTGTACCCCTGAAGGAGTACCCGGGCATTTGTCATATCTGTTGGCAACACCGTCGCCATCATCATCTTTCAAGTCACTGTTCAAACCATCCAATTGATTTTGTAGCGCTTGGTTTTTAGCATTTAAAGCATCATTTTGTGCTTTAAGGTCATCATATTTCAAGGTGTAGTCGTTGACCAATGTCGCGACAGGATTTGAATTGTTTAAAGCAGGTTTGCTACCGCTACCCAATGCAAATTCTAAACCACCATGGATGTAAGTAAACAAGTCATTTTTATATTGACCACCTCGAATTCCGTCAAAGTTTTGGTTAACCCAGTTTAATTGATAACCTAGCTCAAAGTTGATACCTTTAGCTACAGCAAATTTAAATCCCATATCCAATGGTACATATATTTTAGAAATGCCGTCCGCTTCCTGCGAAGTTGATCCGGTTGTTAAAGTAGTTTTGCTATTCATCACACCCACACCGACCGATGCATAAGGCTTGATGAAGCTGTTGAAAAATCTCCAGTTGGTGTTGGCCGCTTGGAATTCTCCCGACAAGGCCGCAGACCAAGGTGTTTTAGCTTCAAAAGATTGTGTTCCATCTTTAAACGCTCCACCAGTTTTACCTCCAAAGTAGCTCGCCTTGATACCAAAAGAAGGAGAAATTTGCTTTTTAATGTAGGCACTATAGCCCAAATTCCACGCTAAATCCTCATAGTTTGCACGGTTAAAGCCAGCAATGTTAGTTTGATTTGTCACTCCGGCGCCAATACCGATGGACCATGTTCTATATTGTGAAGCTGGCCCAAATGGCGTTGTTCCTACAATGGATGATGCTTTCACATTTTGAGCATTTGCATTATTCGCGAATAAGCCCGCAGATGCAAGCGCGAGTACGAATTGTAATTTTAGTTTCATATAATTTGTGTTTGTATAAACCGCTGCAAAAATAATAATTGGAAAATTAAATTTGCTCGAGGTTTGTAGATGAAATATGACAATCAGATAAATAAAAAGGTGTNNACACCTTTTTATTTATCTGATATATTAGTTATTAATAAAGGGTGAACTCAACGCGTCGGTTTTGTTGACGACCAGCTGCATTTTTATTCGTTGCAATTGGTTGATCAGGACCATATCCAGTGGCCTCTATACGCGAAGCATTAGCACCTTGCGATACTAAATACGCCTTTACAGCTTCTGCACGTTCTTTAGACAAACGCATATTTAATTCGCGAGAGCCTGTATTATCTGTGTGACCGGCAAGCTTTAAGCTGAAATTCTTTTCGATTAATAAAGCGGCAACTCTATTCAATGTCGCATAAGAGCTGGAGCGAATAGTTGCTTTACCTAAATCAAACTCCAAGTTTTTGATCGCGTCAGCGACAACTTTCTTATCTGCTTCTGTAACGACAACTTTCTCTACGACTTTGGTTTCGTTTTTAACAACAATTGGACAACCCGATCCGTCCACTTGAACACCTGAAGGTGTGCCTGGGCACTTATCATATTTGTTAGCAACACCATCGCCATCGTCGTCTTTAAGATCATTGTTAAGACCATCCAATTGTCCTTGTAACGCTTGATTTTTAGCATTCAATGCATCATTTTGTGCCTTTAAGTCATCGTACTTAACCGTGTAGTCATTGACAAGGGTTGCGACAGGGTTAGAATTGTTTAAAGCAGGTTTGCTACCACTACCCAATGCAAATTCTAGGCCTGCATGAGCATAAGTGAATAAGTCATTTTTGTATTGTTGACCCACTGGGTTATCGGTACCCATTCTGTTGTCAAAACGTTGGTTCGCCCAATTCAATTGGTAACCAAGTTCAAAGTTGATACCTTTTGCTACGGCGAATTTAAAACCAAAATCTGCCGGTACATAAATCTTAGAATACGAGTCACCATATTCTCCTCTGTTCCCGTTAGCGATTCCAGCGGTCTCGGCGTTCATTACACCAACACCAATGGATGCGTACGGTTTAATAAAGCTGTTGAAAAATCTCCAGTTGGTATTTGCTGCTAAAAACTCGCCCGACAACGCTACAGACCAAGGTGTTTTAGTTTCAAATCCTGTCTGTTTATCGCTATTAACGTAGCCTGATGTTTTTCCACCAAAATAAGTAGCTTTTAATCCAAAGGATGGGGAGATCTGCTTCTTGATGTAAGCACTATAACCCAAATTCCAATCCAATTTATCGTAACCACCGTTGTTAAACTTGGCGATATTTTGCAAGCTCGTTACACCTGCTCCCACACCGATCGACCACGTTCTATATTGTGTTGCCGAGCCTAATGGTGTTGTGCCTTCAATTGATGCGTCTTTTGTGCTTTGCGCAAAGGATGCGGTGGATAAAATTCCTGCCACAACAAGTAATCCTGATTTTTTAAGGCTAATTTTCATAATGCGTGTTTGTAAAATTATCTACTATAATACTGTTGTTAAATTAACTCACTGAACACCCTTGCAATAAATTTGCCAAAAATTATTTGGTTACTCTACACGCCCAAAGAAGTTTGGCACTTCAATTTCAAAAGCCAGATGCTTAACAATATTTTCAGTAAAAATGTTTTGAAAAAAAGTTTTCCTACTTTTTGTAATCAAAATAACATCAATGTCTTCGTCCCTGATAATGGTATGAATACCGTTAGCGACATTCTCTCGAGAACCCGCAAAATAACTAGGCGATTTGACAATGTATGAAATGTCTTCAATGCCAGTTTCACTAATAATCTCTTCGATCCAGTTTTCTAGTTTTTTTCCTAATACTTTGATTTCCAGTTCATTTTTATTAATGTGAATCAGTTGAAGATGGAAGTCTTTGCCATATAACGGAATAGCTTGTTTGAGCACTTCAAGTTCGCCAGGTTTGAAATTTGTTAACAAACCAATGGTATCCTTTTTGAGCTTTATCGCATTTTTTGGAACAGCTAAAACAGGGATTTTGGACTCTTTAATAACATCATAAGTATTACTTCCGATCAAAACAGATTCGAGTCCTGTAACTCCTTTTGTACCCATAATGATCGTTTGGTATGTCTCTTTTATCTCTTGTTTTTCCAGTGTTTCGGCCAAAATACCGTTGTCAAATAAGGTAGAAATTTTAAGTGAAGGATATTCTTGTAGAAGTTCAGCTACAAGCTTCTCCATTTTTTGATGAGCTTCCATCTCCGTAGGGTCTACTAAATGCTTCGCATTTGCAAACTTATTGCTGTGTGATGTGAACGAATGAAAGAGTGTGATCTCATGATTTGACATGGTAGCCACTTGTGCTGCATAAAATGCCGCAACTCGTGCATTTTCGGAATAATCGACAGGTATTAATAGTTTAGACATGGCTATAAGGTATTATGCTTTTGTGAAAAATATGGGGACTAACGGATGGCTAAATAATGCTTTTGCGACTGAACGCGAAAAGACACGTTCAAAGAATGATTTTCTCGATCTTGTCACTAATAGCACTTTGATCTTTTCGTTATGGATCATCTCGTTAATGACTTCTGGAACTGTATCTAGATCCTCAATATCGCCTTGAATTGAATCAACTTCGATTGCAATATTGGTGACGCCGATATGTTTTTTGATCTTATATTTCCATACTTCAAGCTTATCCTCAATTCTATTTTCTGATGAGTGATCGTAGTGTACATGCATAAGTTTCAACTCAAAATCTTTACCGATAATATTGACAAAATCTTTTACTGTATGGATCTCTTCTTCTTTAAAATTGGACAGTAAGCCGACAGTATCTATCGGTGTATAATGTGCTTCGTTTGGAATGGCCAATACAGGTATTTTGGCTTTTTTGCTAATGACATACGTGGTGCTGCCAATAAGCTTACTGTCCTCATTGGTGATGCCCTTAGTGCCCATAACTAAAAAATCAAACTGATCAGGAGTAGCGAGTTCAGGTAGCGTTTCTGTAATCATTCCTCGCTCACATTGTGTAGATATTTCAAGTGTGGGATGTTGTAGCTTTATTGATTCTGCCAGACTTTTGATAAGGATATCCGCTTTAAATACGGGAGAATTTGCATCATTAGGGCTGTTTTCTTCCTCGAACACCGCAGAAGCAGAGGTGTAATTGTGATAAAGGTGGAGGGCATAACCCTTTTCCAGACATAGGTGCACCGCATAGTTAATAGCATTGATCGCATGAGCAGAAAAATCTACCGGTAGTAGAATGTTTTTTTTCATTAGAAGGAATTTAATCTACAAAATCTAATCTTATTTATCTCGCACTAGGGAATGTGCTTGAAAGTATATTCAATTCCCTATTTTAGTATCAAATGTAATAAAACAAATGTAATTGTGGATGACCTCAAGTCAAATAGTTTTTATCGTTTTACATGTGAAAGTGAAGAAGCTTTGCACAAATATGAATAACGAATAACACTTTTAGAATGTTATATTTAATATCAATTTGTGATTGCTGTCACCAATTAAATTGGTATGTCTTAACTCGCTGAATGTTAGCGTCTGAATTTTTTGTTTGAAAAGTCAAAGTCGCACTTTTCGTCGTTAAGAGAAAACGGTCGTTTCAAGGTCAATATATGGAATTCTACATTGCATAACCTATCAATTTTGAGTAAGTTTGCACATATTTTTAGATAATTAAATGACAAGTAGAGAAATTCGTCAGGCCTTTTTGGACTTTTTTAAAAGTAAAGGGCATCAAATAGTCCCTTCAGCACCGGTAGTTGTAAAAAATGACCCAACTTTAATGTTTACCAATGCGGGAATGAATCAATTCAAAGATTTATTTCTGGGTGAAGCACCCGTTAAATTTCCTCGCGTTGCCGATACTCAACGCTGTTTACGTGTTTCTGGAAAGCACAATGATTTGGAAGAAGTCGGCATTGACACCTATCACCATACGTTGTTTGAGATGTTAGGAAACTGGAGTTTCGGTGATTACTTTAAGAAAGAAGCGATCGCTTGGGCTTGGGAACTATTGACAGTTGTTTATAAGTTAGACAAAGACCGTCTGTATGTGACTATTTTTGAAGGAGATGCCAAAGAAGGCTTGGAGCGTGATATGGAAGCTTTCAATTTCTGGAAAGAATGGATTGGCGAAGATAGAATTCTTCTTGGGAACAAGAAAGATAATTTTTGGGAAATGGGGGAGACAGGACCTTGTGGGCCTTGTTCCGAAATCCATTTTGATATGCGCAGCACAGAAGAGCGCAAACAAACGTCCGGACAGAGTTTGGTGAATGCAGACCACCCTCAAGTCATTGAGATCTGGAATCTCGTATTCATGCAATTTAATCGATTGAAAGATGGCTCGCTTCAGTCGCTCCCCGCTAAACATGTCGATACGGGAATGGGCTTTGAGCGTTTGGTGCGATGCATACAGGGTAAGACCTCCAATTATGATACCGACGTATTTACCCCTACTATCGATTTTATTGCTGAAAAATCAGGTATAAAATATGGTATAGATGAAAAAGCAGATATTGCCATGCGCGTAGTTTCTGATCATATCCGTGCAGTAAGTTTTGCAATTGCCGATGGCCAACTGCCATCCAACAATAAAGCAGGCTATGTGATTCGCCGTATTTTACGCCGCGCAGTACGTTATGCGTATACATTTTTAGGCTTTAAAACTCCTTTTATTAACGAAATTGTTCCTGGATTGGCGGCTCAGTTCGCAGGTGTATTCGATGAATTGATTCAACAACAGGATTTTGTACAGAAAGTGATCTTAGAAGAGGAAGTTTCGTTCCTTAGAACTTTATCCACCGGCGTGCAGCGATTTGAAAATTATGTGGAGAATAATGTTGTCATTGAGGGGGATTTTGCTTTCGAACTCTATGATACGTACGGATTCCCGATCGACTTAACGGAATTGTTAGCACGTGAAAAAGGTCTAACTGTCGATATGGAAGGTTTCAACAGAGCACTTCAAATTCAGAAAGATCGTTCTCGCGCTGCCACTGCGATTGATACAGGTGATTGGATTGAAGTCAATGAAGATGAAGGATTTGAATTCGTAGGGTATGATACATTAACTGCCGTTACTGAGGTTGTTAAATACCGTAAAGTTGTAGCAAAAAATAAAGAGCAATACCAATTGGTGCTTTCAGTTAGCCCATTTTATGCTGAGGGTGGGGGACAAGTAGGTGATTCTGGGGAATTGATTTCGGAATCGACAGGTGAGAAGATCTATATCACAGATACGAAAAAGGAAAATGGGCTATTTGTTCACTTCACAAACAAATTACCACTTGAATTGAAAGGTACATTTGTAGCTCAGGTTGATAAAGCCAAAAGGACCGATACCGAAAACAATCACTCGGCTACCCATTTATTGCATGCAGCGTTAAAACAGGTATTGGGAAATCACGTGAACCAAAAGGGATCATTGGTCAACGCGGATACTTTACGTTTTGACATCTCTCATTTTGCGAAAATGACCGACGAGGAGATTAAGCAGGTAGAGGATATTGTCAATGCTAAGATTCGCGAAAATATACCGTTGAAGGAAGAACGAAATGTTCCGTACCAACAGGCTCTCAATTCGGGTGTTACAGCGCTATTTGGCGAAAAATATGGTGATTTTGTGCGTGTGATTACTTTTGAAGATGAATATTCCAAAGAGCTATGTGGGGGGACACATGTCAAAGCAACGGGTCAGATCGGATTTTTTAAAATTGTTTCCGAATCTGCTGTGGCTGCTGGTGTCCGCCGTATCGAAGCGATTACTGGAACGCGCTCAGCATCGGTTATCCGTGAGCATTTCGAATTGGTTCATCACCTGAAAGAGCTCATGAATAATCCAAAGGATTTTGTATCTGCACTCGGTAAAATCATCGATGAGAATGGTGCCTTAAAGAAAGAAGTCGAGAAGAGTATCACGGAAAAATCGTTAGCGTTGAAGTCTGATTTGGAAGCAAAGATCCAGCAGGTCGGACCAATTAATTTCTTGTCGACGATTGTTGATCTTCCAAATGCTGAGGCTGTGAAAACGTTGGCTTATGCGTTAAAAGGTACGGTTACGAACTTGTTTTTAGTTATAGGTGCTGAGTTTGATGGTAAGCCAAGCTTGACTGTTGTGTTATCCGATGAATTGGCTAAAGAAAAAGGATTAAATGCAAGTACAATTGTTCGAGAATTAGCTAAGGATATTCAAGGAGGGGGCGGTGGTCAGCCTTTCTTCGCGACAGCTGGAGGCAAAAATCCTGCTGGATTAAAGCTGGCAATTGCGCGAGCAATAGACTTCTTAAAATAAACTTAGGGACAGTGAAATAAGGCTATTAAGCATTGGTATTAACAAATAAAATTAAACGGATGAAAAAGGCAGTTTTTTTTGCGGTAGGAATAGTTGGTTTGATGATGAGTTGCCAGAATAAGGAGCAGTTTACCATTGCAGGAAATGTCGAAAATCCTGGCAATGTCAAAGTTATTTCGTTATATGAAGGGGATACAAAACTCGATTCTATGTTTTTTGGCGACAATAACAAATTTCAGTTTGTAAGACCTGCTAGCCAGTCCAGATTATTATCTTTGCGGGTAGGTAAAAATCGCTATGATTTGATCGCCTCCCCTGGGGAAACCATTACTTTTAATACGGATCTTCATAAGGATGTCAATGATTACCAGGTGGAAGGTTCTGAATTGTCAAAAACAATACAGCCCTTTGCCAAAGAACGGAATTATCGCGATTATGTGCAGGATTCCTTGCAAACGGTATTTGCAAAGCTAACTTCAAATTCGACAGCAGACGAGATTGAAAAGATTCGTGCAGAATATAAAGCCAAATTTGCAGAGGTCCTACGGACATATACGAAGAAAGCGGTCGATTTTTCGAATAGACACAATGATTTGGCTGGATTTTATGCTATCTCCACCTTAGATCCCGAAGTTGCCGAAAGTGAAATTATTGCTTATGCCGATAAAATAAAGGATGAATTTACGGAGAATAGGTACGTAACCCAATTTAAAGAGGAAACCCAAAAGCTAAAAAAAATGGCGATTGGGCAACCTGCTCCTGAACTGATATCCTTTACACCAACCAATAAAGAGGTGAAGTTGTCTAGTTTTAAAGGTAAATATACGTTGATTGACTTTTGGGCTTCGTGGTGTATGCCTTGTCGTCAAGAGAACCCTAATCTTGTTCGGTTGTATAAGGCCTATCATGGTAAAGGTTTTGACATATTATCTGTTTCATTTGACGACAATCCTGGTTCATGGATGCGCGCTATCGAAGATGATAAGTTGGCGTGGACACATGTATCTGATTTGAAAGCTTGGAGCTCGCCGGTTGTTATCGATTACCGGGTTAAAGCCTTACCTACTTCCTATATCTTAGATCCGAACGGTATTATTATAGCGAAAAACCTACGCGGAGAGGAGCTGGAGACGTTTTTGAAGAAAACAATTAAGTAATCCTTGTGTTATTGTTAAATAGCATATTACTTAATAATTTGGTAACATAGGGTTAACTGATTGTTATCATTTTGTTTATAATTTAGCAAAAAAAATAAGACAAATGAGTTCTTCGAAACAAAAGATTTTAATTGTTGATGACGAAAAGGATATCTTGGATTTAATTGCATTCAACTTAAATCGTGAAGGTTATCAGGTCTCTACAGCGCAAAATGGGGAAGAGGCGATCAACGTTGCCAAACAGGTAAATCCTGACCTGATCATTTTGGATGTGATGATGCCCAAAATGGATGGTATTGAAGCTTGTCGCATCATGCGCGCGATGCCTGAATTTAAAAGCACATTCATGGTGTTTTTAACGGCTAGAAGCGAAGAGTATTCGGAGATTGCTGGATTTCACGTTGGTGCAGACGATTATATTGCTAAGCCAATTAAGCCCCGTGCTTTAATGAGTCGCATCAATGCTATCTTAAGGAGAAATGCCACTGAAGAATCGGATGCCTCTGTTCAGGATAAAATTGAAATTTCCGACTTGGTTATTGATAGGGATTCATTCTTGGTCTACAAAGGTGAACAAAAGATTGTTCTCGCGAAGAAAGAGTTTGAGTTATTATATCTATTGGCATCAAAGCCAAATAAGGTGTTTACACGTGAGCAGATCTTAAAGAGTATCTGGGAAGATTCTGTTGTAGTAACCAATCGCACGATTGACGTCCATATCCGCAAGTTGCGCGAAAAGATAGGAGACGATTATGTAACCACAGTAAAAGGTGTGGGATACAAATTTGATAAAGAATAAAGAAAGAGGCTCAGGCCTCTTTCTTATTTTTCCAATCCTTGGCAAAGACATCCTACGTCAGGCATCGAACTCTTTCGCCAGATCATTTGATATCACGGTTACAAATCTTTACTTTTGACCTAAAGCAAAGTAAAAAATCAACATGTCATCTATTCTTATAAAATCTGCACAACTTGTTAATGAAGGTAAAGTTGAGGTTGCTGACGTATATATCAGCAATGGTCGAATTGAAATGATTGCTCAGGAAATAAACCATCCTGCTGATCAGGAAATCAATGCGGAGGGACTACATTTATTACCTGGACTCATTGATGATCAAGTTCATTTCAGGGAACCCGGATTAACATATAAAGCGGATATATGGCATGAAAGCCGCGCAGCGGTGGCCGGAGGTACCACCTCCTTTATGGAAATGCCTAATACGGTTCCAAACACATTAACGCAGCAATTACTTCAAGATAAGTATGATATTGCAGCGAAAAATGCGCTGGCAAATTATTCTTTCTTTATGGGAGCGGCCAATGATAATCTTGAGGAGGTACTCAAAACGAATCCGAAGGATGTGTGTGGCATAAAGGTTTTTATGGGATCCTCTACTGGAAATATGTTGGTGGATAATGAAAGAGCATTGGAAGGGATCTTTGCGAATGCTCCAACTTTAGTAGCTACGCATTGTGAAGATGAGGCGACGATAAAGGCCAATCTGGCTTTATTTAAAGAAAAATATGGCGAGGATGGACTGAAAATTGAGATGCATCCCCTTATTCGTTCTGAAGAGGCCTGTTACTTATCCTCCTCAAAAGCTGTCGAACTGGCAAAAAAATACCATACGCGTTTGCATATCCTTCATATATCAACTGCCAAGGAAATTGCATTATTTACGAATGATATTCCATTAAAAGATAAAAAAATAACCGCTGAAGCGTGTATTCATCACCTGTGGTTTTCGGACCAGGATTACGCCTCAAAAGGTAATTTTATCAAATGGAATCCAGCGGTTAAAACAGCGAATGATCGCGACCAGATTTTAAAAGCTGTATTGGGTGGTTATATTGATGTGATCGCGACAGATCATGCTCCGCATACCCTAGCGGAAAAATCTCAGCCCTACGCTTCCGCGCCAAGTGGAGGTCCCCTTGTGCAGCACGCATTGCAAGCTTTGCTCGATCTGGTCAAAGCCGGAAAAATGACCCTGGAACAATTGGTGCAAAAGTCTGCACATAATACGGCTACATTGTTCGAAATTGAAGATAGAGGTTACATTCGTGAGGGATATTGGGCAGACCTAGTATTGGTCGACCTCAACAAGCCGTATACCGTATCGAAAGCTAATATCCTGTCAAAATGCGGGTGGTCGCCTTTTGAAGGACATACGTTTAGCTCAACAATCGAACATACTTTCGTGTCGGGTAAACTTGCTTTCTCGAGTGGACAACTGATTGAAAAAGGAGCTGGAGAACGTCTGTTGTTCAACCGATAGTATTTAACATAATGAAGAAAAGAGCCTTTATAAAGTCGATCGCTTTAGGTGGATTGTCAATTCCTATGTTAGGAATGACACAGTCAGGGAAAGATCAACATGAATTGTTCGGTCAAGCTGCTTTACTTGCTACGAAACTAAAATTGGGCGATACCATAGGGTTAATAACTCCGGCTGGTGTGTTGGATGATGAGGAGTCAATTCGCATTACAGGTGAAGTATTTACAACGCTAGGCTTTAAAATCAAAGAGGGGAAGCATATACGCAGTCGATACGGTAATTTGGCGGGTACAGATCAGGAGCGTATAGCAGATATACACGATATGTTTTCAGATAAGCATGTCAATGCGATTGTCTGCATCCGGGGAGGTTCGGGGACATCCCGTCTTTTGGATAGATTAGATTATAAGCTGATCGCCAATAATCCCAAAATTCTATTGGGATATTCGGACATTACAGCCTTACTTTTGGCATTGCATGCCAAAACGGGGCTGGTGACATTTCACGGTGCGGTTGGTATCAGCACCTGGACAAATAAGCTGGCAGAAGCTTTCAATGCGCAGTTTGTAGCCAACAAGCCGTCGATATTTGCGAATCCCAAATCGAAAGGTGATAACATTGTACAGACCAAAGACCGAATTACGACTATTCATCCTGGTACAGTAGAGGGAATATTGCTGGGAGGAAATATGACCGTACTGACCGGCTTGTGTGGTTCATCCTATCTGCCAAGCTTTAAAGACGCCATTCTTTTTATCGAAGAGGTCGACGAAGATATGGAACGTGTCGATCGCATGTTTTGCCAGTTGAAAAATGCTGGTATACTGGGCGTAATCAAAGGATTTATTTTTGGAAAGTGTACCGATTGTAAACCATCTGGGGGATATGGATCCGTAACACTTGACCAATTATTCAACGACTATATCAAACCATTAAAAATACCGGCTTATACAGGAGCTGTCATTGGGCATATTGCGGAGCAATTTATTTTGCCAGTAGGAGCAAAAGTTCGTTTAGATGCTGCGCAAGGAACGATTGCCTTAATGGAGCCCGCACTAAAAGACTAAAATGAAATTAGTAAAAGAAGATTTCATCAAAGCCTTTTCTTTTTATAGAGAAAAGGCTTTGATGCATAGAAGATTTAAGCATGCCGATATTTTACCGCTAGTAGAAAATATCGGGAGATCTGAACGTTTTGCTATTGCGGAAATTGGGGCTTCTACCGAAGGTCGTTCGATTTTTAGATTGCAGTACGGAAAAGGACCAATTAAGATACTGCTATGGTCTCAAATGCACGGTGATGAACCTACAGCAACCATGGCAATGTTTGATCTGTTTAATTTTTTTAAGGGCAAAGATGATGGTTTTAATGCTTATAGGCATCACATAGAATCCAAAGTGACTTTGTATTTTATTCCTATGCTAAATCCTGACGGCGCTGAACGCTTTCAACGGCGCACTGCAATGGATGTAGATATGAACAGAGATGCCAGAGCAACAGCAACAGTGGAAGCCGCCTTATTAAAAAAGCAAGCCATGTTGGTAAAGCCTGATTTTGCCTTTAATCTTCACAACCAAAACAATTATTATAACATTCCCGGAACAAACACACCGGTGACCATTTCCCTATTGGCACCCGCCTATGATGATGCGCGTAATATCAATGAAACCCGGGGAGACGCCATGCGGGTGATTGTCGGTATAAATAAGATTCTTCAGGAATTTATACCCAATGCGGTAGCAAAGTATGACGATGAGCATACTCCGCGGGGATTTGGCGATAATTTTCAACAATGGGGGGCAAGGACGATCTTGATTGAGTCAGGAGCTTATGCGGGTGATACTGAAAAAATGGAAGTCAGAAAATGTAATTTTATAGCATTGCTCAAAGCATTTGAGGAAATTGCCGACCAATCTTTTGCACAATATGCGATTGCCGATTACGAATATATACCCTTCAATGATGAAAAACTTCACGATGTAGTGTTGCGGAATCTGACGATTGAGCGGCAAGGAAACCAAGTCGTTGTAGACGTTGCCATTCGACAGCAGGAAAAGACAGTAGGGACTGACTATTATGTGGAAGGAGCAATAGTAGACATTGGCGATTTGAAAGATTTTTATGGTTATGTGGATATTGATGTTTCTGGATTTAAATTCATTCCTGCCAAGAAATATGATAAGTCGCTTCGTTGGGACCAATTGAATGTCCGTTTTATTCAAAATCTTTTGAGTGCGGGTATTGCTGCCGTCCATGTGGTAGACTGTGGCGCTGCGGGTCAACTGCACCAGCTTCCAATGAACATTGTGTCCAGCGAGCGTTTCCTGCTTGAAAGTTCGCTTAAACTCGATTCTTCAGCTAATTTTTTTATTGGGACGGATGAAAAAATGCGTTATGCCGTTATTAACGGCTATCTTTTGGACCTTGCTGTTAGTCACCATGAACTACATCATAAAAATAGACTGTACTAATTGCTTGGTGGTGTGTTAAACAAAAAAGGTCATTTTTAATGACCTTCTTGTTTAGGAAATTAGTATCCTGGATTTTGTTCATCCTGTAAAGCCGGATTGGCGTTTATTTCAGATTGAGGAATGGGTAATAGCGTTTTGTCAAACGTTCGATCAATTTCCCTTGGACGTGTTTTGATCGTTAAGCCCTGGAAATCATCATTGAAAGTGATCTTTTTATTTAGACGGATCATATCCCAATAACGATGCCCTTCGCCAAACAGTTCTTTACTCTTTTCGTTTAGGATCGCCTCCTCACTGATCGATACAGCCGTATATGCGGCGCGATTAGGAGAACGTTTGCTAATGGCATTTAACAATGTCGCCGCTTTTGTCGGATCTGATGCTGGTTTTTTTAACGCTGCTTCAGCTGCAATAAGATAAACCTCCGACAGCCTGATGACCTTGATATTGACTGCTGTGTTATTGGTGTTTCCTTTATCGCCTAGCGAATTTAGTGGGAGCGACGTATTGGTATTGACACTGCCTAAATTTTTATAAACTGCTCCCATACGGGTAGCTGAACTTTCATCGCGACCTAAAATGGCCCAACGGATATCACCGGTATCCTCTTTTAATCGGTTAAGGTAATAATCACTGGCGTAGAACATGCCGCCCTGACCTCCGGTTCTCCGCATGAGATAATAGCCTAAACTCGCTGTGCCAAGGTCTGCTTCACCTTCGTTGATGCCGAGTTCATAGATCGATTCGCTGCCATACATAGTTGTCCAAGAGCTCGCCCATTTTTCATTCTCATACAATTTATAGACATTGTCCGCAATAATCTCGTTCGCTTTCTGATAAGCATTTTCATAGTCTGCCATGGTCAGATATACGCGACTTTGGATAGCTAGGTTTGCATAGTAGTTGATGTAGCCGTTATCGGGCTTTTTGTTCGTGCTGAGTAGCTCTTGGCCTGTCTTCAGATCTTTTAGAATTTGTGTATACACCTCATCTACTGTAGCACGCCCCGGTTTATTGTTATAAGAAGATGAATTGACGACGATTGGCACCCCGCTGGCTGTTTTCTCCTGCGTGTAGGATTTACCGTATAACCTGACGAGGTCAAAATAGAATAAGGCGCGTAACGTCAGTAATTGTCCTTGTGCATTGGCATATTGCGCTTTGGATGCTGCATCGACTTTTTCGATTTTCTCTAAAACATCATTTGTCTGGGCGATACAATAATAAATTTGGGACCAGAAGCCAGAGAAGTTGTTGGTTTCAGCATCTTGATTAAAGGAGTATAACTGATCTAACCCTCGTCCTTGCGAGTAAACCGTTAGATCTCCTCCTTTAACCTCGCCATACAGTTCAAAATTTCGGCCGTAATAACTCGATGAGGCGATAAGGCGACTTAGACCATTGATTCGGTTTCTGGCATCGCTTGCACTTTTTAAGCCTGTGTTGGCATCGATTGAATTCCCAGGTTCGACATCTAAGAAATCTTTGCAACTACTGAATGACGTCAATAGAGCAGCTGCTATAATGGATATTTTAATTATTTTCATGATGTAAAAATTAAGTATTAAAAACCGAGTTCAATTCCAAATGTATAGGTCTTCCCAATAGGGGTTTCCCATCCGCGCGTCGCATACTGACCGACTTCGGGGTCTGCAATCTTGTATTTGGATGCGGTTAACAGATTCGTACCATTAAAATAAACTCGTGCGTTGCTAAATCCGATTTTGTTCAATATGCTCTTAGGTAGTCTATAACCAAAATTGATGTTTTTTAATCTGAGGAAGGACGCATCATGCAATTGCCTTGAACTATATTTTTGCGGATCTGTCAGGTCATTACCGTCCAGTTTTGGGAGTGTTCCTCCCGTATTATTGTCTGTCCACATGTGCTCAAATGCGTATTCAGAACGAATTCGTTCCCAGTAATAACCATCGTCAGCGACATCCTTGAATGCGCCATCATAAAGTTTTCCACCAATTTTATAAATGAAATTGAAGCCTAAATTGAAATTTTTATACTCAAAATCTGTATTTAGACCACCGCTGACTTTTGGAACACCGTTGCCAATAATCGTATAGCTTGCCTGATCAAAATCATAGGTCGCCTTACGTCCATTGTAATCAAAAATATCCTCTCCTGTTTTATTGTTGTTGGTATAATAAACGTTTCTACCATTTTTTTGATCTACACCGGCCCATTCGTAGCCATAAAATGCTAAAGTGGATTGTCCTTGTTGATAGATAAATTGCGCTCGCACGTCTCCACTTCCTTTTGTGTCATTTCCCACTGATCCTGTCGGATCATACCAGATGATATCCTGATTATCGTTTAGTTTTTGAACTTTGGAAGTAACAAATGCAGCATTTACATTGGCACTCCATCTAAAATTTTCCTTTTTAAGGATATCGCCAGTCAGGTCAATTTCTAGGCCTCTATTGTTGATTTGGCCTACATTTCTCAATACTGTACTAAATCCGGTTGTTTGTGATGTGGGTACGTCCTGCAATAGGTTTTTAGAAGTTCTATTAAAGTATTCTACCGATCCTGTGATCCTATTTTGCAGAAAGCCAAATTCTAGGCCAGCATTTGTGGTATACGATGTTTCCCAGGTGATATCGGGGTCCGGATTAGATACCAAATTTCCACCAGGCTGACCTTTGTAATTGAAGTTGTTGAAGGATATCAGTCTTCTCCATCCGAAATTATCGGTTGGTAATGTTCCATTCACACCGTAAGATGCTTTAAGCCGGAGTGTGCTGATTGCTTCGTTTTCTTTCAGCGATGGAAGATTTTTTAAACTATAGGCACCTGATATCGACCAGAAATCGCCCCATCTGTTTTTAGGTCCCAATTTGGAAGAGCCATCGCGACGGTAGGAAGCGGCAAGAAAATACGCATTGTCATAGTTGTATTCTGCTCTTCCGAGAAACGACATCAGATTATAACCCCAACTATACGCATTGGCCTCAAATTTACCCGCAGAGGAGATGTAAGGAAGTTCCGCAGAGCCCAGACCTCTTCCTGTTGTGCGCATAAAATCTGTTTTATTTTTTTCGGCCTCAAATCCAGCTAGTAAGTTCAGGCTGTGTTTATCGAAGGACTTACTGTAATTGATCGTGTTTGAACTCACCAATTTCAGCATATTGGTATTAAACTGATTGACAACTCCACCATCACTAACCCCATTAAAATGTTTAGCACTATAATAGAGGTAGTCTTTCATATCTGTGTAGTCATAAGAAAATACCGTTTTGGCGATTAAGCTCGGGAGGATACTCCAAGTCAAGTTGCTAATGACACCCAATTTGTTTGTTTTGGAACTGTTGTCCCATTGTTTATCATAATAATCGGCGTTGTATGCATAACTACCATACCTATCGGTCCAATCTTCTCCAGTCTTATAGTTTGTCGGCCAATACAAAGGCCACAAAAGATTTCTGGATTGGAGGAAGTAATTGGAGCCTGTATTTCTGGTGTCATTAAAACCTTTTTTCTTGTTGTGTCCAATGTTGATATTGGTGCCAAATTCAAGGTTGTCTACAATTTTTTGTGTGAGGTTAAGACGGCCAGATATACGTTCGAAATCATTGACTCTAATCCTGCTTTTATCGGTGGTATAACCGATGGAAGAGAAGTACTTTGTTGCATCAGTTCCGCCAGAAAGCGAAAGGTTATTGTCTTGGAAAATTCCGGTACGGAATAGTGCTTTGTCCCAATCGTAATATTTACCTTCTCGATTTTCGATACCATCGGTCATTCCGAGGATGTTTACATTGTCGTATCGACCGTTACCGTTTGTTTCGAAGCGATAACCGTGTTTGTTGAATTTATTATTCAGCTGGGTTAAAGCATAGGTATTGGCCTCCGCTTCTGTTTTTCCGTTTGAGGTGCGGTAGTCGTAAAATATCTGGTACAACATATTCACTTGGTCCTGTGGCGAGGCAGGTTCATAGTTGTCTGTCGCCCAAGTTGGCGTAAAGCCAAGGGATGTCTTGAAATTTACTGTCGGTTTGCCAGCTTTTCCCTTTTTTGTCGTAATTAAGATCACCCCATTTGCTGCCCTTGAACCATACAAAGAAGATGCTGCCGCATCTTTTAGTACTGTAATGGTTTCAATATCATCGGGATTTAAATTGCCCATGACATTATTGGAGGTGTAGATGTAATCGCCCAACTGTCCCCCGGATCCGGAATTGGCCGGTACTCCGTCAATGACATATAGCGGTTCATTGGAGGCATTCATTGAGCCAATACCCCGAATACGAATACTTGGTGTAGATCCAGCCTGGCCAGAGGGAGTCGATACCGTAAGTCCGGCAACACGTCCACTGAGAGCCCCTTCGAATGAAGTGACTGGTACATTATCGATGTCTTTGGCTTTCACTGTAGCAGCGGATCCCGTATAGGTACTTTTTTTTGCAGTACCATAGGCCACGACCATAACTTCATCCAGGGCTTGCTCATTACCGGCTAGGGTGATGTTGATCGTTTTGCGTCCATTGACCTGAATTTCTTGTGGGCTATAACCAACAGCAGATATACTTAATATCGCATTGGCGTTTGTGGTTAAGGTAAACAGGCCGTTTTCATTTGTTGAAGTCCCTTGGCCAGCGCTTTTTACGGTTATTGTAACTCCGCTAATTGGTTTTCCACTACTGTCCGTAATTTTACCGGCAATTTGGATCTGTTGTGCATATAAAGACTGCATCGAACTACAGGCTATGAGACACAACGTTGTGAGCACATGTTGTTTCATAAAAGTTTGAATTGATTAGTTTAGTTTTTAATATTTTGGTGCTTTCGAGCGTTGGTCAAACTGCGATAGCAATCAGTGCAATATTTTCTTTAAGAAAAAACATTGCACTGAATATAGTCTTATTTTTTTACAATTCCAATCCCAGGACGGTCCGGAAGAATGCAGTTGCCGTCTACAACGGTCATGCCGTCGTAAACATCATTTCCAATCAATAATGCGCCGTCTAAGTCTGCCCAGTCCGATAGGGGGGCAAGTTGTGCCGCGGCGCTGATGGCACAGGAGGTCTCGGTCATACAGCCGATCATCACTTTCATTTCCAGCGAACGGGCGAGCTCGGCCATACGTTTGGCCTCCCGCATACCTGTACATTTCATCAATTTGATATTAATTCCTGAATACACGCCCTTTAATGCAGGAATGTCTACAAGTCGTTGACATCCTTCGTCGGCAATAGTTGGTATAGGGCTGTTTTCGGTTAACCAGGCATTGTCATCTATTTGCTCTTTGGGCATCGGCTGCTCCAAGAAAGAAACTTTTCTTTCAGCAAGCCAGTGCGCCATCTCCAAAGCTTCTTCGCGCGTTTTCCAACCTTGATTGACGTCCGCGCATAGCGGGCGGTCTGTTACCTGCCGGATGGTATCAATAATCATTTTATCAGTATCCAGCCCAAGCTTTACTTTTAACATTTTAAACTGATCAGCTTCGGCGACTTTTTTGCGTATCATTTCTTCGGAATCAATGCCTATTGTATACGATGTCGGCGGAATAAGATCCGGATTTAGTCCCCATATCTTATAATAAGGTTGGTTCATAATTTTTCCAAGAACATCATGCAGGGCGATATCAATTGCGGCTTTTGCAGCTGTATTTTTCAACGCAATCTGATCGATATAATGTAAAATATCCTCCGTTTGAAAAGGAGAGTTGAATCCTGTCAGATCGATTTGATTGAGGAACGATAGGACACTTTCTTGCGATTCGCCCAGATAAGGGGGCATACTTGCCTCACCATAACCTACGATCCCATCATACTCTAGCTCGGTCAATACAACGGGTGTTGTGCTTCTGCTGAAAGAAGCGACCGTAAAGACATGGTTCAGCGTCAGTGTGTACGGGCGGAATCTTAATTTAAAGGCTCCAAAATCTTTATTGATCCATTGAGATTGGTTGCTCATCGTTATCTTATTTGTTGTTGTAATAATTGCTTTCAGCGATTTTTTGTATAGCGCTATCCTTCGTGCCGAGGTAACGGCGTGCAGCAACTACAGTACGGGTCTGGAAATCATCGTAGTTGGTGGCGTCCTTGAGCATACTATTGATCCGAACCAAACCTGCTGCGTGAATAAAAGTGCCATTACCTATATAAAGGGCTACATGTGTGACACGAGCATTCGGATTGTTATTTTTGCCTGCAGCAAAAAACAATAAGTCGGCCGGTTTTAAGTTTTTAAGTGCTTTCTCAGGGTCAAAATGACCTTCTTCATCCAAAATATCAATTTTTTCTCCGGCGAGTACTTGTTGCGATGCATCTCTCGGTATCACAAAGCCGTTCATAAAGAAGCTTGTTTTGGTAAAACCACTGCAATCGACACCTTTTACTGATGTTCCACCCCATAAATAGGGAAGACCCAACATGCTTTTCGCACTGGCGATAATATTTTCTGCTGTTGGATTGCGTGTTTCAAACCAATCTTTTAGATTCAGGCTTTCTGACTTTTTAATATAGCCCAAACGTCCATCGGGATAGGCGATCTGATAGAAATTACCTTTCTGCCCTTTGAATTGTAGGATGTCACCATACACCAGGTCAGAAACGCGCTGACTCTTTTCATTTGGTTCGGAATATGATTTGCCGAATTCTGCTGTATAGATAACTTTTTCTGCTTGCCGCCAATTGTCCAATGCAAGTTTGTCCATCGCTTCAATGGACGAGGCCGGTACCCATGCAATATAACCGTCGGGTGTGCGGACACGATAGTCGCCACTTTTTTTCTGCAGAAGATCCACCTGTGTGCCTAATAACACCTGGCTCGTTAACTCCGCCGCATTATCTGGGAATGTCCGCATATTCGCAACAGATAGCCGGATCACTCCAGTAGTTTTTTCGCCTACGGTGGCGTCAGGAAGAAGCTGTACTTGAATATTAGCCGCTATTTCTTTTGCTTTTTGTTCCAAAACGAATTGAGCATCTTTCTCAGTTGTTTCAATCACATATTGATTTTGTACGACATCCGCTTTTTGAATGGCTACGATTTTGGTTCTTTTGTCAGGAGCAAATTGACTTTTTACGTTTTCTTGCAACTCTTTGACCTTGAAATACGTAGTGGAATCGAGCTGCTGCGCAGCGCTGCTGCCAATGCCAACAAGGGATGCATAAGCTAAAATAGTGAATTTTAGGGTGTTTTTCATGCGAATTAGTTTGTTTTTAAAGATAGGATTAATTCGTAATATAAGGCAATTTTTATTGTCGATTTTTGAGTGATCTTGATAATATGTTGCTAAAAAACGAATGAGTGGGTTTAATTTTAATAAAATCATCTAATTGCTAAAACCATTTTGTAATATTGCTTATTGATTGTAAAGTCATCGCTTCTAGATTGGTTTGATGTCTTTAAAATGCGAAACCCTTTTCCGCGGCGAAAGTCGATTAAGTGTGTTGAGGCTATTTTGGACGGAGTATAATGCAAGGAAATCATATGTGGTCAGATGCAGTCCATGGGGAATTTGTTGTATTTGGGAGGCTAAATCAGCTTTAAGCAATTGTTTTGCCGCAAGGTTAAACCAAGATTTTATATAAAAGATGAATAAGAAAATGAGTTCAAGACGTAATTTTATTAAGCAAGGTTTGATGGCTGCTACGACAATGGGGGCCTTGACAGCATTTGACGCAAAAGGATTCACGAGTGCAGCAAAGGGCAGTTTGAAAAAATATCCTATCGTTATTTCCACGTGGGATTTTGGCATTGCGGCAAATAAAGCCGCCTGGAAAATATTGTCAACGGGAGGGAAAGCATTAGATGCCGTCGAACAAGGCGTCCGTGTGCCCGAAGCCGACCTGAAAAATATGACAGTTGGTAAGGGGGGCTATCCCGATCGCGATGGGCATGTCACACTCGATGCCTGCATCATGGATTCGGACGGAAATTGTGGCGCTGTTGCCGGAATGGAAAAAATTGGACATCCAATATCTGTCGCACGCTTGGTTATGGAAAAAACACCGCATGTGATGCTTGTTGGTGAGGGGGCATTGCAATTTGCTTTGGAAAATGGTTTTAAAGAAGAAAATCTATTGACTCCAGAAGGTGAAAAGGCCTGGAAAGAGTGGTTAAAGGAGAAGAAGTACAAGCCAGTAGCCAATATCGAAAACCAGTCTTTTGCAGCGGAACGTTTGCCTGGAAACCAATATAACCACGATACGATCGGGATGTTGGCATTGGATGCGAACGGGAATATCTCTGGTGCTTGTACCACAAGTGGCATGGCGTTCAAGATGCACGGACGCGTGGGAGATAGTCCTATTATTGGTGCTGGACTCTATGTCGATAATGAAGTTGGCGGAGCCACATCTACCGGAGTGGGGGAAGAAGTTATACGCAATGTCGGTAGTTTTTTGGTTGTCGAGTTGATGCGCCAGGGATATACGCCTGAAGATGCCTGCAAGGAAGCTGTTATGCGTATCGTGAAGAAAAAGCCTGGAATTGCCAAAGAAATCCAAGTTGGATTCTTAGCCATCAATAAAAACGGTGAATATGGTGCATATGCTTTACAACAAGGTTTTTCCTATGCCGTTTGCGACAGTGAACAGCAAGATTTACTCATCAAGGGGAAGCATTATTATTAAGATGAGGCGTGGCTGGTGATGACACCTTCATTTTCTGAAATCATATAGCGTAAAATTCTTTTTAGCAGCGATAGTAGGAGAGGACATTGCAGCACCGGCATTGAGGCTGTTTGAATAATTAAATTAAAATATACAATAATATAAAAAGTATGAAAGCGACATTTGGAGGAGGATGTTTTTGGTGTACAGAAGTTATTTTCCAAAACACGGAAGGGGTGACATCAGTTTTGCCGGGATATATGGGCGGACACATAGATAACCCCACTTATGAGCAGGTTTGTACCGGTACTACGGATCATGTGGAGGTTGTTGAACTTGAATATGATGAGGAATTGGTTAATTATGAGGATCTGTTGAAAATCTTCTTTAAAACACATAATCCAACGACATTAAACCGTCAGGGTAATGATGTGGGTACACAGTATCGATCAGTTGTATTTTATCATAACGAAGAACAGGAGATATTAGCAAAGAATTTCATTGATGAGTTGGACCATGAAGACGTATATGAAGATCCCATTGTTACTGCAGTTGAGCCCGCTTCAACATTTTGGCTTGCCGAGAACTATCATCACAACTATTTCAACACCCATCCTGAAAATCCCTTCTGTTCGGTTGTCATTGCGCCTAAACTTCAAAAATTCTTTAAAGAATTTAAAGCATAAAAAGACCACAGCAAAGTCTCGTCACTTTTAAAGTGCCGACAAAGGTGTATAGTAGGTGTTTTAGATATGCCACCAATGCACAATCGAATTGATGGATAGAAAATTGACAAGCATAGAAAAGGCTCGAACTGAACTTCGAGCCTTTTTTATGTACAGTATATGATTTAGAACATTTCCATCTGTCCTTTATCGTCGATTTGGATATCATTTGGATTGGTTATTTCCAAGGTGATATCATCATTTTCGTTTGCGGGCTCATTCCCTTTCTGAGGAGTAGCTGTTGTGGAAGCTGTTTTTTCTACAGCAGCTTCCGTTGTTTGCGCTGTAGTGCTAGTATTTTCAGAAGTCGCCGTTACTTTGTCTTTTTGACTTAAATCTTCATCAGCAGTCAATAGGACAACTGATTTTACGGTATGAAACGACAGACGATTTCCTTGCGCTTTTATTCCTTTTACATCGATGATTTCAGTCAAAGGTTGATCAAGCGTTTCTTCCGTTTGGGATTTGCCTTTTAAAATATCCAATTTGACGATGGGTTCGGTCGCATTACTCATTAATATCAATTTCGAACCTGCGTCTTCATTGATAAAGGAAATGCGCTTTCCAATAGGCTGATCGTCAAATTTAAAACGTTTGACAAAATAGGTTCCGCTTTTTCCATCTTGATGGATTACAGTATAGATGTGGTCTGGATAATATTTTTCGATGCGGATCATTTTCTCATCAAAGTGGTTGCTCAAATCAAAGTTTGATAATTCGTAGCTACCGTCCGAGAGTACTATTAATATTTTATCATCGCCATCGAACTCACCCAAATACTGACCGCGTTCATCAGCATTTAGCCGTTTCATAATGGTGTCGTACCATATTTTTCGTCCGGCCAATGTGGATACACCGGAGCTTTTAAAGCTGATTTTTTTAACAGGGTATTTGGATACGATATTTCCTTGCGAAGCACGGCCTTTGATCGCTATTTCAGCGAAGTCCATATCAAAATTTAACTTGCGCAATTTGGTGTGCGGTTTAAGCTGTATGTTGACTACTTCAGCTTCACCGTTCGGATTGGCTGTGAAATAGAGGATTTTAGATCCTTTGGAACCTTTGGATACATCATATTCCTTATCCCGCGTGACGCCCACCACAGCGAAGCGTTTAATAAAACTGGTACCTGTTTCACCTTCTTTATAGATCGCGTTATAGATGGTCCGTTCGTCACCTTTTTTGAACACAGCAACGTGGATAATTCCCTTTCCGACAAATACTTTGTCCTGGATTTTACTGACAACGTATTTTCCGTCCTCACGGAATACAATAATGTCGTCTATATCAGAACAATCGCATACAAACTCGTCTTTCTTCATGCCCGATCCAATAAATCCTTCTTCACGATTGACATATAGTTTGGTATTTGCCAAGGCAACTTGGGTAGCTTCAACTTTGTCGAATATGCGCAGTTCGGTTTTGCGTTCACGGTCTTTACTATATTTTTCACGTAACTTTTCAAACCATGCAATGGCATATTCTGTCAGTTGACGTAAATGCCGTTTGACTTCTTTGATCTCATTTTCCAGTGTCTTCATCATTTCGTCCGATTTTTTAACATCGAAACGTGTAATGCTGCTCATGGGTTTATCGATCAATTTCTTGTAATCTTCGGGGCGAATCTCACGATAAAATTGATCAAAGAATGGTTCAAACAAGCGATTTAGAACTTGCACAACGGTATCGAAGTCACCTGCATTTTCGTAATCCGGATGTTTGTACATCCCTTCCTGGATAAATATTTTTAATAGACTACTGAAGAATATTTTCTCTTGAAGATCGTTCAAACGAATCTCCAATTCTCTTTTCAATAGGTTTTTAGTGTTTATGGTATTCTCGATGAGAATATCATTGACACTCATAAAATGAGGTTTTTCATCCTTGATCACACAGGTATTTGGTGATATGGAGACCTCACAGGCTGTAAAGGCATACAGGGCATCGATCGTTACATCCGGAGATATTCCGGGCGCTAAATGCACAATGATCTCAACATTTCCTGCGGTATTGTCCTCTATTTTTTTAATCTTAATCTTCCCTTTATCGTTGGCTGTAACAACACTTTCAATAAGACCGCCGGTGGTGGTTCCGAAGGGAATTTCTGTAATGGCGAGCGTCTTTTTGTCGCGTTCCTCAATCTTTGCCCGTACACGGATTTTTCCGCCACGTTGACCTTCATTATAATTGGAGACGTCGGCCATACCACCCGTAGGAAAGTCTGGAAATATATTTGGACGTTCACCGTTTAATACCTGAATTGATCCGTCAATAAGCTCAATAAAATTGTGCGGCATGATTTTCGTCGCCAGTCCTACTGCAATCCCTTCCGCTCCTTGAGCCAATAAAAGTGGGAATTTTACCGGTAAGGTAACTGGTTCGCGATTACGGCCATCGTAACTCAATTGCCACTCTGTTGTTTCGGGATTAAAAACCACCTCATTGGCGAATTTGGATAATCTTCCCTCGATGTAACGAGGAGCAGCAGCAGAATCGCCGGTAATTGGGAAACCCCAGTTCCCCTGACAGTCGATCAAAAGGTCTTTTTGTCCCAATTGTACCATGGCATCGCCAATAGAAGCGTCACCATGAGGGTGGTATTTCATCGTATTACCGATGACGTTAGCAGCTTTATTATATCTCCCATCATCCATTTCCTTTAGGGAATGGAGGATACGACGTTGTACGGGTTTTAAACCGTCATTAATATGGGGTACGGCTCTGTCCAAGATAACATAGGAGGCATAGTCCAAAAACCAGTTTTCGTAGAGACCCGATAAAGGTATCGTCTGACTTCCGCTTTCTGTTTTTCCTGATCCCAGGTCGTCTTGATTATCTTCCTTTGGGAAGTTTGTTTCGTCACTCATTTACTCAGCAATAGATTAAATTGTACAATACAGAAATCTTCGAAATATTATTTTATTCGAACGCGTAAAAATACAAAACCATTTTGTTTTATCACAGCGAAACTATGAAAAGTTAAAAAAATTAGCTTTTAAAACTAATATAATTAGTTTTATAACGTATCGTGTACCAAATCATACCAATAACAGGGGATATTCCATATATCGAGATGAAATTGCTCTGTTACCTGAAAACCGCTTTTCTCCAACACATTTCGCGACCCCTTGTTTTGGATATGTGTGATGGCATGTACATCAAAATGGGTGAGCTGTTCTCGATAATAGTGCATACAGGCTAGCGCCGCTTCAGTCGCATAGCCTTTGCCCCAGGATTCTGTTCTGAAGCGATAACCGAGATCTAGAAATCCAATCCGCCCATTTTCCAATTCGTCCATATATTTAAATCCCGTCCAGCCTATCCATTGGTTGCTTGATTTCTCAACGACCCCTAGACGACCTATACCGTATTGCTCATATTGTTGCTGAATATAGATGATCACTTTTTTAATTTCTTCAATGGATTGTACAGGTTCGTTTTTCAGAAAAGTATGCACCTCCGGCTGTGAATCCATTGCGAAAAAATAAGCAGCATCATCCAGCTGTATCGGGCGGATAATTAAACGTTCGGTTTCAAGTATTGGTAGGTATTTTTCCATAGCTTTTTTATTCATGTTGAATGACCTGATTCGTCGTTATAGCCAAAGCTTATCGATATCTTTCTTCAGTATTTTTTCTTTCATTTCCTCCTCAAAGTCTCCAAACTGATCTCTTTCGACGGATTTACTGATGTTACCAGCTTCGAGTACCAAGATTTCATCGCAGGTATCTTTTAAGGTGGAAAAGATATGGGACGAAATCAATATGATCTTTCCCATTGCTTTTAGGCGGAGAATAATCTCCGTAAGAATAATGCTGCTTTGTAGATCGATGCCATTAAAAGGTTCGTCTAGGATATAGTAATTATTGTCCTGCAGCAACGTCGCCGTCAGCGCAAGTTTTTTTTTCATCCCTGTGGAATAAGAGCTCGCATATTCCTTCAGTGGCAATTCGAAAATATTTCTTTCACTAAGATTTTTGATCTTCTTTCCACGCGCATCTGTCAGCAGATAGATATACTCTTCACCTGTTAGCTTCGACATGAAGTAAGGGTCCGAGGTTAAGTAGCCTAAATGATTCTTTAACGGTTGCACAGCGGATGTTATAGTGCCTGAGTGCATTTCAAGTCCTGCAAGACAACGAAACAGGGTTGTTTTTCCTGCACCATTTTCGCCAACGATGCCATATACCTTTCCACCGCTAAAGGTATAAGAGATCTCGTGGAGTACCTGATGTTGTCCAAAAGATTTACTGAGGTTCGTAAGCTCGATCATAAATGATTTTTAAGGTTGTTGATGGCTTTAATGTAATAAAAAGGCAATAGCGCAAGTATCAATGGATAAAAGCTAAAACAAAGTATTAATGCAAAGCCTTCCGGGAAATTGATTTCTCTTGGGTAAGCGACGTATTTTAATGTAATTGCAAAAGGAAGCAGAAAAAATATACCTCCCAGCACAATGCAGGCATTGAATAACGCTGCTGGAAAGAAAAAGACGTAAATAAGGAGGAGAGGAAATGCAAATAGAAGGCATTGCAAAATTCCCCGACGAAATTTTCGCATAAGAAAGCCACTTGGTGTATTATTGTGATTCCAAAGGTAAAAAATTGGCTCCGGTAACTGATAAAATAAAACGCAAGTGATCCCGATGCACGCGACACAAAATAAGACAAGATTGGGATTGGCAGCATAAAAACCTATGCCAGCCAATAGATATAAAACGATTAAAAGAAGGTAACTTCGACGGAATCCGATAATAAATTCGAATGGTTTTTTTGCGAATGGTGTCGGAATGGACTTGCCAAAAGCCTTAAATGTCAAAAATGAAAAAAGTACAGCTAATACAATCAAAAACAGTGCATATGGCCAATGACTATGAAGGAGAAGAATGACAAACGAAGGGATAACGACCAAGGCATTCTCCCAGAGTCTGATTTTATAAAAATCTCTTCTGCTGAATGTATTTTTGAGAAAATCGTTTCTATTTTTTTCAGTGAGTAGAAAAAGTAGTTGAAAATTGCCCAGTATCAGGGCGTAATAGCCAAAATTAGGGTATTGAAACAAAGCATAATAAATCAAATAGCATAACCCAAACAATAGGAGATAGGCGATCGGAACAGGTAGTCCTGTAGCTTTGATATGACGAACGAGTAATTTGTATTGGAGCTTTAAATAACTGCTTACCATGATAAATCAAACTTAGATAAATTACCTTTTATATCCAATACAATTGTTTAGCATATAACGGCAAGTATTCGATCCGAGATGTTCTTATCGGCACTCCTGTGTGCCATGCAATTTATTGATCTTTGACGCTGTCCATTGTGAAACTGATGATAGCGGAAATGACTTTTGCCTCACATGCATTTTCGGGAACTTTAAAGGCTAGTTGGCTTGGTGCCTTCGTTGCCAGCTCAGCATATAGGCCAGTGCAAGCAGTAGAACCAATGCATTGCCATACATAATGACGGGAATCCGTAGAATAACATCGCTATAGTATAGGCCAGCAAGTAGTGCGCCAAGGCCAATTCCCGCTTCGAGCGAGATATACATGGTTGCTACGGCCTTGCCGCGATGCTCGGGTAAGCTGAGGTCAATTGTCCAAGCATTGACAGCAGGTGAGAGTATGCCCGTGCCTGCACCATAGATGCTTGCACCGATCATCATTCCAACGAAGCTATTGCCCATTCCGATAGCAACAAGTGCAATGGCAATAATGATTAATCCAACAACAATAACTTTTGGTCTTCCGTAACGGTCCGAGACTTTACCGGATACAAAACGTATCAGTACTGATGCAATCGTAAAGGCCAGGAAAAATAGACCTTTGTTTTTAATTCCTAAATATTCACTCCAGTCAGGAATTAAGGTTAGAATAACTCCATAAGCCGTATAGGATAAAAAGGTGACGATTCCAGCGGGTAGGGCACGCCATTCGATGATATCCTTGCGGTTTATTTTGAGCATCGAAAGATTAAATTTCTGTTTTTTTGCCAGTGTCTCCTTCATATTAATGACGATAATAATCGAGAGAAGTGCCATGAGAGATGAACAGTAAAACATGATATTGATCCCAAAGGCTTCAAAGATTGCGCTACCAATCGCTGGGCCAACAGCTGTACCGATGCTAAAAGCAAGTCCATGCATACCCAATGCCTCACCCCATCGTTTTTGGGGTACTAAATCAGCCACATAAGCCGAAGTTGAAGTCGGTTTAAAACCCGTAGAAAAGCCGTGTATCAATCGTAGGAATAAAAAACCCGCGACGGACGTCAAGATCGGGTAGAGAAATCCACAGATAAAACAAACGATGGATCCAATGGCCATGACCGGCACCCGCCCCCATCGGTCGGTCAATTTTCCACTGAAAGGCCGCGAAATTCCTGCGGTCAATGTAAACAAAGCAATGATTAAACCTTTGTACTCTGCTCCGCCCAAGCTGCTCAGGTAATTCGGAAGCTCGGGGATAATCATATTGAAACTCGAAGAGAATAAGAGCGAGCTTAAGCAGAGTAAAATAAATTGTAACGTATAGATGGATTTCTGTTCAGCTGGCATGGTGGAATTTTATCTTGTGTGCATATTCAAAAAAGGACAATGGAAGTTGGCGATTATCCATCCTTCAAGGGAATGGGACAAATGTACAGTTTTTGCAGCGATGAATGGATTTTTAAACCAATTTTTGTCTAGAAATTTCGCTACAGAAGATCGTTGTTGCTACAGCAACATTTAAAGACTCTGCCTGCCCTATGCGGGGAATAGTAATGGCTTGATCGATCAACGCTGTTAGTTCTTCACTAATACCGTTTCCCTCGTTGCCCATGACAATCAGGCCCTCATCGGTCCATTGGGTTTGATAAATGGATTGGCCATGCAGTAGTGCACCATACACTTTCAAGTTGCTTGACTGTATAAATTCCGCTAAATCAGTATAATAGATCTGAAGTCTGGCCAGTGAGCCCATAGTTGCCTGTACTACTTTAGGGTTGTAGGCGTCTACAGTTCCAATGGAACAGATAATATGTTCGATTCCAAACCACTCCGCGGTGCGGATAATCGTGCCTAAATTGCCCGGATCCTGCACATCATCGAGCACAAGACTAAATTTATTTTTTAAGTTGTCCGATACAATCGTTTGTTGTGATGGTAGTTTGACCAATGCGAGAATTCCCTGCGGCGATTTCAACGCACTAATCTTTTGAAATTCAGTCTCCGTCAGTTCGTGGCATTTTATATTATGCGAGATTTTACCCACTTTTGTGCTGGCGTCGCCCGTATAGAAAATGGACTCAACCTGATAGCGAGAAGAAATAAATTCCATGACGGACTTTATACCCTCCACGATAAAAAGGCCGTGCTGTTTTCTAAACTTTTTATTTTGTAGAGACGTTATTAGACTGATTTGCGCTTTTGACAACATTTTTATTGATGATTAATTACCCTCGTTTTATCGGATTTGCAAGTATAACCTTTTTAGTGTCACTTTTTGCATCCTGCCGGTCTTCAAAATACCTTGACGATGACCAAGCTTTGGTGACAAAAGTACAGATTTCTGGTGTCAACCCTGCATTGAAAGAATCATCCGAAACGTATATTTCCAATCAAATACGACCTAATTCAAGGGTAAATCTCTTTATTTACAATACGTTCAATACTACAAACGGCCGCTATAAAACTAAGAAAATTCGGAATGTCGGTGAGCCACCTCATTTATTAGATTCGGCAATGGTCGATTTGTCCGCTAATCAAATCCGGCGATTTTTGTTTTCGAAAGGTTATTTTAAAGCCAAAGTAACACCCGAAATTGCCGTTTTGAAGAAGCGCGCGCATATAGATTTCAAAGTTGATGCTGGTGCTCCATATCAAATTAGAAGTGTAGATCGTACCTTTGAAGAAGCGGATATAAAAGACATCTTTGAACGTGAGGTGCTACCAAAGACTGCTGTCAAGCCAAAGACGCAATATGATGCAGCAAAATTAATCGATGAAAGAGAGAAACTTTATGTTTCGATGCGGAACAACGGATATTATGATTATTTGCGGCAATATATGCGTGCAGGTATTGATTCGGCTATAGCGGGTAATTTGATCGACCTTAAAATCAATGTCGAAAATCCGTCGGATTCTACGATACATAAAAAGTATCAGATTGACAGTGTTTATATGACCATAAGGAATTATGGTGCAATGTCGAAGAAGGCACCGCGTCGCATTCAAGATTCAGCGAAACGACTCCTGTTTGTCGATGAAACGAATAGCTTTCGTTGGAAACCGTTAGAGCGTTATATGTATTTGCGGTCTGGGAATTATTATTCGTTACAAGAGGAAAATAAATCCTATGACCGATTGTATGAGATGAATGGATTTCGTTCTGTCAAAATACAGTTTGTCAAGAAAGATTCCAACAAGCTTAATGTGCATTATGATTTCGTTCCAAGACCTCGCATGGGAAACCAGATAGAAGGTGAGTATACTTTTAGTTCGGGCATGAGTGGGTTCAATATCGGAAATACCTTTTCCCAACGTAATATTTTTGGAGGATCAGAGCAATTGGAAGTTAAATTGCGCTATGGCGTTTTATTTGACCCGCGATTGGCAGGGGGGCTTTCCAGTAAGATCTTTAACAACGATTTTCAGGCAGGAGTCAACTTGGTTATTCCTCGTTTGATGGTCCCTTTTCGTATAAATCCGGGAGGGAAATTTGGCTTGCCTAAAACGACCTATTCCATGACATTGCAATTATTTGATCAGGATAAAACCTATTCAAACCGATATTTTATTACGTCCTTAAATTATTCCTGGTATGAAACGGAGAATAAATACCACAGCTTCACACCCATCGTATTGGAATATCGGGATGGACGCCTAGATTCCAATTTTCGGAACAAGCTCGTGCAAGAAGGCTATCAGCTGTATGTGCGGAGCAACGACCGCCAATATTTCGGTTTGGGGACCCAGTACACCTTTGTGTTGAATGGAAAAAAGTTGAATAGCAGGGAAGATTTTCAATATTTCAGAGGGACATTGGATGTTAGTGGAAACTTTCTGGATCTTATTAGTTCTTTGGCAAAATTGCCCAAGAATGCCGACGGAGAGAAAAAGATCTTTGGTGTGCCTTTTCTCCAGTATGCCAAAACTGAACTCGATTATCGTTTATATCGAAATCTTGGAGGAAATAGACAGTTTGTCTTTCGTTTTAATCCAGGGATAGCGATTCCATACGGTAACAACTCCAAATTGCTGATTTTTGAGAAGAGTTTCTATAGTGGCGGAATGAACGGTATCCGTGCATGGCAGGCACGTACGTTGGGACCGGGTGCTTACAACCGTCAGAGTTTAAGTGAAGACTTGCGTTTAAATCTCCGTAATCTGGATCAACTCGGCGAAATTAAATTGGAAGCGAACGCAGAATATCGTTTCCGGTTGCTCAATAATTTTTTGGGAGCCAAAATGAACGGAGCGACATTCGTAGATATGGGGAATGTTTGGCGTCTGAAGAAAGATGAAGAATTGAACCCTGGAGGAGAGTTTAAAATCAATAAATTTCTTGGGCAAGTCGCGATTGGTACCGGTTTTGGACTTCGTTTCGATTCAGAATATTTTGTGATCCGTCTGGATGCAGGACTTAAACTTAAAGATCCCCAGTTTTCAGGTGCAGATCAATGGGTTATTAAGCACTTTTTTGATTCCAAAGAATTTAAGGCACAGTACTATGAAACCCACAAACCAGACAGATACAATTTTATTCAATATAATTTTGGTATCGGTATGCCGTTTTAAAGCAGCCTTCATTTATTTTGACTTGCTTTCATTGATACGAATCTAGGTAGGTCTAGGCGCTAGCCGATAAGATTTTTGAGACTTGAAAAAATGGATTCAAAAATTTTGCTTAAGTCTAACCCCTGGGAATGATTGAATAAAAAGAAAACAATGGCCAGCGCAATGGCTGTCATAATCACTTTTTTAAACATATAAGCGATTCCTAATACAATAGCAGGAATAATCAAAAACATCAATCCACTGATGGCAAATGGAGAAAGACCACTATCACTCTTGTAGATGTAAAAGAGTCGTCCTTTAGATGTTTGCTGATTTTTATGGCTAAAGAAAACGAATGTTGATGACTCAATCTTTTGATTTGGGACAGCAACACCGTCGTGAAACTGTAAAGGCTGAGAGAAACCATTGATCGTAAATAAGTAATTGCCACTGATGGTCTCGTTGGTATTTCCCAAGGAATCCAATGCAATAACAGCTAACTTTCCGTTTTTTGAAAGATTCTCTTTGACGATAAAGTTTTGGATATTTTGCTCTTGAGCAGCTGCCCAAAAAGGTATCATTAATAGAAAAAATATAATCTTTTTCATTTTTTTATTTTATACAAGTCTACAGTAACCCACGCTAAATTTATTCTCCTAGTGTCAAGATCGTCTGGAACGTCGGCAGGGATCAACAAGCTTTATTCGATTTCTTTGCATTAAGACTGCAATTTTAGGTATTTTAATTTTCTTTTGGAAATGTTTAAAGTTTCCGATACACCGACACTGCTAGATGGTACTCAGCTAGTTTTACGGCAACAAGATAATGGAGTAATCAAAGAAAGTCAGACCATTTGTGTTTTTCACTTAAATAATCTAGTGTTCAGTTAAATTTACTATTTTTGACGCTAACCATATAAACTATTGTCAATGAGGAGTATATTGTTATTTTTTGTTTTGGTGAACGCTGTGTGTTTCGGCCAAAAAAATGAAAGTTATCTTATAAAACAAGAGCTTTTCCTCGGAAATAAGCTAGCAAATTCCAAATCAACTTATGTGACAGTGTCTTCCAATAAGACAGTGTCGAAGAAGGTTTTCCCGCTGGAGATAAACACGAAAGCCATTATGTTTACAGGTCCGGACAGACAATTTATCTTTTCCAGTTTATGCCCAGACAGCAATTTTAATATTTTAAATTCGAGTGCATTAGCTGATATTTTGGTGCAATTGCAACAACCTATTTATTTTAATTTTCAAGGAAAGGAGACGATTGTCGATACGACATCGCTCAAGAGGGAGATTGGGGTGAAAGCCCAGCATTGGGAGCTAACAGATGACGTCGTAGCGATGGTAGCTAACAATATGACTGGAGTGGCGGCGGCGTTAAGCCGAGAGCTAAATCATGCCTATATAAACAAAGATTTTTTAAAAAGACTCCAAGTTGAGCCACAATTGGTCGACAGTAAACGGTATAGCATGACAAAAAGCGATAAGCAGAAAGTATATTTAGCCTTCAGAGATACGTCTCAACAGTTGGAAGGGGAGCTTGTGATTGACAGGAAAGGCTGCAAACTTACCAGCCTAACCCAACGACATACTTATACATTTGATAATCGTCCTGTCTTAAGTACAACAAGTATACAGCAATTGGACACCGTTATGCAGCATACTTATGATGAAAGATATGCCGAAATGCTGTTATCAAGCAGTTTTGTGAGCAAAAAATTATTGACCGATGGCGCAATCGATAGTGTGAAAGCAATGGCGTACATCAAGAAATATGATGCTATTTTTCCTAATGATAGGTTTTTTGTGCAGAAAAAGTTAAATCTACTTCAGCAGATTAAAGACGATAAGCAATACAACTCAACTTTGAAAAATACACCAGTAAATTTGTTAGCGGGAACACATCATCTCTCCAATTTGCTTTATAGAGGCGAGCTATCGAAGGATAAATTTATGGCCTTAATTCCTTTGCTGGACATGGAAAAGAAATATAACTGGATACAGAATAGTTTATACCAGGGGTATGCGCGTTCGAAGGAATACCTATCTGCTGGTGAACAGATCGAACTATTATTGAATGGCTTTTCTGAAGTTGAAAAACAATACATCTATCCTATGGTATTGTGGCGACGGATCGACGAGTTGGTCAACGATCTACCACAATCTCGGAACCTATTTAATGAGCTGATGGGGCTGAACGCTGATTATTGGACCAATGGAAATGCGGGGCGGTATGCTTTAATGGCCTTTAAACGCGTGAGCACTATTGACGCGCAATACGGTATGCACATGTTAAACGACATCATAACAAAATTGACAACACTTTACAATACCGATCAGACTGAACGTAAAGATGTAACACGAGCGCATCTTGCCACGGCCTATTATTTTGCTTACCAATTAATTCATAAAAATGATAGAAGAGAGGCCTTGGCTTATTTGGAAAAAGCTGCCTTATATTCTCCAAAAAAAGATGCTGAAATTGCCTATGATTCCTATTACGACACGAACTTTTTAAAGGCTAAAAACAACTATTCGGAAGATTATCTGACCGAACTGGCTTCGACGGGACAGAAAGATGTAGCCTTACAAAAATACATTAGGGAGTTTCTGACCATGCAGGGAACAAGCTACAAGGGCTTACGTAATTTTTATCAACATTACTATTCAGATCAGAAGTTTAGCGAATTTTTTATGCAAAAAGTTGTTTCGCAGTTACCCGATGCCCCCAATTTTATCTTGAGCAACTTGCAGAATGGTCAAACAACAAAGGACGATTTGAAAGGTAAATGGACCTTGGTGGATTTTTGGGGTACCTGGTGCGGGCCATGTGTTGCAGAAATGCCAAAGCTTAATAATTTTTATGAGCAGCTCAAGATAGATAAAGAAAGGTCGCAAAGAATTGGTTTTGTCAGTATTGCGTGTAGTGATACAAAAGATAAAGTGAAAAATTTTATTGTCAAAAACAATTATACGCTACCCGTACTGATGTCGGACAATCGAGTGGAGCGAGATTTTAATGTACAGGGTTATCCGAGCAAGTATATTTTAACTCCGGGAGGGAAGTTGATTGCGATGCCATTTGGTTTTGACTGGCAGCAGTTGTTAGAAGAAATAGCGGTTTTTTAATATAGTTCTCGTTATTTTATAGCGTTTTAATTAATCCTTATGAATTGAATAGCTAGTCATTGACCGTATCATATACTTTTTTTTATGCTACTTTCGTTATATTTAAGCAGAAAGGGAATTAATTGATATTATAGCTAGAAATAATGTTAAAGCATTTAAAGTATATAGACGGCACATCAGATAAATTTTGGGAAATTCAAACAACTGGCGCAACACATACTGTAACCTATGGTCGAAACGGAACGGCTGGACAAAGTAAAAGTAAAACATTCGACTCGGAAGAAGCCTGTCTAAAGGATGCCGAAAAACAAATTGCTGAGAAGATAAAAAAAGGCTATTCTGAGGACGGTACTGTGGGAGTCGATCGCGTTAAAAAAAAATCAGCTGTTCGACCGGTTACCGTTGCTAGCCGACGGAAAGAAGAAGCGGTAGAGGCGCTGAAATTGCTTATCAAAGAGGCAAGGATTGAAAACATCATCCCATTTTTAGAAGAATACGCTAATGGCAACCTAGAAGTTTTAAAAAAAGAAATTCGTGCTGCCAAGCGCTACTGGGTTGATTATAGTGACCTCTCCAAAGATCCTGAATTTAAAAATAAGGCCCAATACAACTGGGGTATACGAGGTACGAAGGCACAGCAACGAACGGTGAAGTTGCTGGCTCTGGCCACATTTTCCGGCTCAGATGCGGGTAGCTGGGATATTTTTCATGAGCTTTTGAATCAAGCGAAGAGCCATGACGTGATGCAAATCCTAAGCTATGCCAAACCCAATTGGTTGGGCAGCTATTTATTGCAGTTAGTTCGTAAAAATGATTGGCAACGCATTACGTATGATAATCTTCGCTTACTAGAGCAAATGGGACATATCGATTTTGAGCCAGAGCTCTATGCAAGCTCCATTTCTGGTTTTAATAATTATGAATCAAAAAGTTTTTTTGAACAACTCACAACCGATGAATTGACAATCCAAAGAGATATTCCACTAGTGTTTGCGTACGAGACAGGGATCCAAAATGCCTATTGGAATTATGATTATCATCATGCCGTCAATGAACTCTTATGGGATAAGGTGTTCGATACACTATTGGCCAATGGGAAAATTGATCCAGAACTCGTCATCACCGGAGCGCTTGAAGCTCAAACAAAAAACTGGAATATTAATCTAAAAAGCTATTTCAGAAAGCTTATTGAACGGATGAAGCTTTCTGAAGATAAAGTCATCGCATACCAGCAAAAATTCTTTCCCTTATTGCATGCTGAATCTAGCGCCGTGATCAATTTTGTAGTTGATTATCTGAAGCCATTCCTCTCGGATAAGGATTTTCATTTACAAGAGTTTTTGGATTGGGCAGAAAGTATCTTTATGCGGAGCGATGTTAAGTCAAGCCTGAAGACCCTTTTGATTCAATTTGATAAGCTATTGAAGCAAAAGCCAGCGTTGCGGGAGCGATTTGTTTTACTGGCTGCAGATTTATTTATGATTTCGGACCTACAGTTACAGGAAAGGGCAAGTAAGTTTATCTTAAAAAATCAGCATGATCCTTTGGAAGCGTTATCTGACAAGCTTCAATTATATCAAACGCAAATGATGGGAACAATAGCGGTTGACCTAAAGCATCTTTTTCAACAAAAGGGTTATTCAGAAGCTGAAATCTTGGCTGAGCTGAGCGGCCGTTCCGCCGAACGATATGTCTATCAACCGACAGAATTTCGTTGCCTGCAAGAAGCTTATGAATATCCGCAGACCTGGAACGAATTGTTTTTCAAGGTGGGAGAGGTTATCGGAGGTTCGGATCCTATTCAGGTGGAGATACTAATGAATGCCTGGGTGCAACAGACTGCCGTTTTTCCCCCCGACTATCAAATACAACTCGAGCCTTACATTAAGCAGCTAACAGGATCTTATCGTGAATCATCTTGGTACAACCATTTCTCAGGCGCCTTTATAAACATGTATTATAAGCCGACTGAAGTATATAAGGATAAAGATCGTTACCACAATTACTCCAAATGGGTGAATCTGATGGGTAGCCAATTAGAGCTACTGCAACGCTATCGGATTGATGGTATTCGCTTACCACTGCTGAGTCTGCCGACGCATAAGCCGTTTTGGATTGCACCCACCATTCTCGTGCAGCGCATTTTGGCTTATCAGGAAGCAGAAGTGAAAATTAATTTATTGGACTTATCCATTGCGCTAAGCCGTACAGTTCGTGAAGATTTAGAGGGTATCGAAGTCCTGATAAAGCAAATTAAGGAACAGCAACTTCAAGATGTGATCAGTTATGCCCTAGGTCTGGATTCGATGAAACTTCAGCAACAATCCTGGCTGAAAAATTTATTGTCTTTTAAAGATTCCGATCAGGCAAACTGGATTGGTGTATGGGCAACCGTGGCCCGCACGCATCATCGCGATACTTATTTTGAACAATTTACCAAAGAGCCTTTGGCAGATATCCCCTTTGCTGCGGAGCCATTTCGTCCGGTATTGCAGATAGAACCAACGTATTATAACGGTTACAATTATACGACTAAAAAATCGGAAAAGGTATACAATGGTGATAAGCTGACGTATCATTTTCCGTCTTTTAAACAGGGAGCTGAGACTTTTTTGTATCATAAAGATCTTTTTAATCGTGGCAATGATACGCTGTTGGCTTATTATTTGTATAGGGCGGATGTCCCTTTTATGCATAGCTTAATGCCGCAGAATACAGAAAGTCTTTCCATGTTTTTAACTGTGGGATTGAATGGTAAAAGTGATATTGGCGGAAAATCTTCGGCAGCTTATCTGCAGGAAATGTTGTACGATTTTTTCCGCTTTGATCAACAGTCTAATCTGTACCTGGCAACCTCGTTTTTCAATAAAGAGAAGGAAGTGCGTGCGATGGCGGTTGAAGTCATTTTGGCTGCAATTAACGAAAATAGATTGGACACCGGGGAGTTAGGTGTGCAACTTGGACTGATGCTCGGTAACGGCTATGGGCCGATTGGGCGATGCGTGGAAGTTCTGGAGCAATGTCGCGATATATCTTCGAAGCATAACAATGCTTTATTGCAGTTGCTGGAGATCGCTTTTATTCATTATCATATTGCCGAAAAGATGCCCACGAATTTTAAAAAGCTCGTCGAATACTATTACGATTTGATGAATAAGGAACAATACAGTTTTTCAGCTGAACTGCAAGAGGTTTTTGGGAAGCTGGAAATATACAAGAGTTTACAACCCATTTTGAAAAAAATAAGAAAATAACAATATGGCAGAGCAAGATATAGCGATTCACTATGCAAGAAATTCACAACTGACCCACCAATCGGGTATTCAGCAATTGGTATTAGCTCATCAGTCCGAATTGGCGGAAGTCGCCAATGTACCTTGTTTCTTCTGGGGGAGTTTGACAGATCCTTTGCTCACTTCCAAATGTTTGTTGACCTTGTCGAAAGTAGTGCGATCCAGTTTTGGACCCGTACCTCCAAGTTTGCGAGATCCGATCGTTTCAGCTGGTACTAACCAGATTCGTTTTGAGGGCTTTTCTTCCTGCAACGGTGTTTATGCACGTTTAGATTTATTGGAAGATGCTATTGATGGCGAATTTATTACCAGTGGTACAACCAATGTAGATTTCAATGAACCGATGCTCAATGCGTTAAACGCTGTCAAGAAGACCGAAAAGATGGTGTTGGGAGTAGGAAGCAACGAGGTTTCTATTCGTACTGATAAGGCCAAAGTGACGGAGAAGAAAGTAACATTGCCACCACGCTGGATCAAAGGACTGACTTCCGTTCAATTATATCTGGCGGGTATGGAGCTTCAGTTTGAACTAAATAAAATTCAGCTGATCCAATTATTTCAGGGCATTCCCAAAGGGAATGTGAAAGGAGAGTTCTATTTGACGAAAAGAGCTAACCGATTTGTATTTTCACCCATAAGTACAGGCAGTGCGGTACGTATTGGTGGCATTCAGCGATTGCGTTTATTGGAGGGGTTGGTGACCTATGCCGACAGGTTACTTGTTTATCAGGAAAAAGGAGGTGAGAGCGCGGCTTTTGTGGCCGACTTTGGTAAGATGAGACTGACTCTTGCTTTGTCACCGGATAGCTATCGCGGATTCTCGGGGGAAGGTAATGTGTTGGAAAATATAGTTAAGGCCGTTCCTGATGAATGGGTCCACGCCGTGAACGGATTACTTAAATCCAACGAGCTATTCGACCCAACAATGCTTTCCATCGAGCATGATGTCGACTTCGATACGATGGATACGCTCTCGGCGTCATTATCTTCCATCGGGTTGCTGGGTTATGATCTACATAGCCATCAGCATTATTATAGACGATTACCTTTTAAGATGGAACGTATTTTAGCCTTGAATCCGCGGTTAAAAAATGCGAAAAAACTTGTGGCGACAGCAGGTGTACAATTTGTCAAGAATACAACGGATTATACCGAGGCGAGAGTGGATGGATCCGGTGTGCAGCATACCGTCATTATACAGGGCGATAAGTCCCAGTGTACCTGCAATTGGTTTACTAATCATCAGGCAAAGAGGGGGCTATGTAAACATATACTCGCTGTAAAGATGTTGAACGGGTAGCGAAGAGCGCATCATGTTTTTCCCCTTTATGGTAAAACATGATGCAAAATACATTACGAACTGAAAATTTAAAATGTCGCAAGGAAAATAGAAAAATAGTGTCGTGCAAAAGTTAGAAAGGTTTTGTTAACAATTCATTAATTGATTAATTTAAGGAAAATTTTCAATTATGAAATCTAACAACCTATTTATTTTCCTTATTGTTTTTCTAACAGCAGTAGCCACTCCTGTCTTTAGTCAACAAAATTTTAACTTTTCATTTGATCAACCGATTACTGCTCCATGGTTCAAGATAGGCGATACGACGGTTTTTAAAAGTAGTATAGACCAAAATATATATTATCGTGGAAAAGGGGCGCTCCGGATTGAAAGTATAAAAAAGAACAGCGCTTTCGGGGGAATTATGATGTGGTTACCATCAAATTTAAAGGGCGATTCCATTGAAGTGTCTGCGATGATCAAACGTGAGAATATCATCGCGGGGTCTTATGTGTCGATGATGTTACAGATCGATCCCAAAGTCTTTTTCGACAATATGGCTAACCGCCAAATGAATGGGACCAAAAACTGGGAAAATATTAAGCTGAAAACTAAATTGGTTCCAAACCAGACGGAAGGGATATCCATTGCATTTTTTCTTTCTGGAGAGGGTAAGATGTGGGTTGATGATGTGCTCATCACTGTAGATGGTAAGGATATTACGAAGGAAGCGGGAATGTTTGTGCCATTTGCGAAAGGAATCAGTGAACCTGCAAGTTCGGGGATATCTGACTTTAATAGTACGCCCAAGATTGATCGACGCTTGGTGGATCTGGGGAGAATATGGGGTTTCCTGAAATATAGACATCCCGCTGTGGCGCAAGGGAAGTATGATTGGGATCAACAGTTATTTAAGTCTATAAATGCTGTTATTATGGCAAAAGATAATAAATCTGTTGAGGCACATTATGCTGCGCTGTTAGACAGTCTCGGTGCCACGGCCAACTATGCCAAGCCACAGCTTGAAAATGTGGTTCATGAGGTAGATTACAGCTGGATCGATGAGCTTCCATTTAATGATGATCTTAAAGATAAACTGAAGCGTATTCGTTACAGTAGTTTTGATCAGCATCATTATTTTGATTTTGCTAATGGTATAGGCAATGTCCTTTTTAAGAATGAAAAAAAATACGAAAATGTATTTTCAGCGGACGTAGGATTTCGTTTATTGACGCTTTTTCGCTTTTGGAATATGATCGAGTATTTTTCTCCTTATAAACACCTGACGGATCCGAAATGGGAAGCGGTTTTAAAAGCCGCTGTGCCCGAAATGATTCTTAGTCGGGATGATCGTTCTTATGGACTTTCACTTCTCAAGATGATAGCCCAGGTAAAAGATGCACATACCGGACTTTGGAGCATGCCGAAAGGGCTGATAAATTATTATGGCAATTACCGTATGCCGGTGGAGATCCGAATGATAGAAGGAAAAGCTGTGGTAACGAAAGTTTTCGATAGTGAAAAATCTGGAGATAAATTTAGGATAGGAGATGTGCTCATCAGTAAAGAACATAAAAAGATTGAAGAAATTAGAGATTCGCTATGGGCTTATATGAGTACACCGAATGAAGCGGTGGCCAACCGTGACCTTGCGCGAAAGCTTGTGACAAGCAATAGTGAGCTTGTACCCTGTGAAATAGTGCGTGATGGCCGGCCGATTAACGTAGATATTGCTGCGCTACCTTCTAGCCAAATTAAACCTGCGCCAAAAGATACTGTAGCTTTTAAGATGCTGGATAATAATATTCTATATATTAATCATAGTTTATTGCGTGGTAAAATGATTACAGATAATAGGGTAAACTGGAGTAAGGTAAAAGGTATTGTGATTGATGACCGCAATTATCCCGGTGATTTTTTAGTGTTCAAGCTTACACCCTTGTTGTTGACCAAGCCTACTGATTTCGTTCGTTTTACCAGTACGAGTCTTCAATATCCTGGAACTTTTGTAATGAGCAGCCCATTACAAGTTGGGGAGAATACCAATGATTGTTATCGGGGTAAAGTAGCTATTCTGGTCAATGAAGATACGCAGAGTTCTGCGGAATATCATGTGATGGCTTATCAGGCAGCTTCTCATGTTAAGGTTTTCGGATCACAGACAGCCGGAGCAGATGGCAATGTCAGTTATATTGATTTGCCAGGTAATCAAAGGACAATGCTTTCGGGACTGGGTGTATATTACCCTGATCAGCGTGAAACCCAGCGTGTCGGCATTAAAATAGACCAGATTATTAAGCCAAGTATTAAAGGTGTCCAGCAGGGCAGAGATGAAGTATTGGAAAAAGCACTGGAATATTTAAATAAATAAGTTTGGTCTTTACGATCGATGATTGTGAAAGGAGCGGACTTAAAATCGGATACTAAAGTTTGATCTGTTTAGAATAGATCAAACTTTAGTATCCGATATAAAAGCGATTACTTCCCAGTCCAAAGACAATGCCATTCGTGCTGTCGACCATCAGCGTACGTTGATGTACTGGCATATCGGCAAGCGTATCTTTGAAGAAGAGCAGCAAGGAAAGGATAAGGCTGATTATGGAAAATATCTTACAAAGTATCAGCCAAGGCGCTAGAACCTGAATTTGGTAGCGGATTTTCGCGAAGGCAGATTGAGTTGTTTAGACAGTTTTATCGCGTTTTTCCAATTGCGAACGCACTGCGTTCGCAATTGAGCTGGACACAATACAGGATTGAAAGGCTTCCACATGAACATCCCACGATCGGCATTTTACTCTTGTGCGAGTAAGAACGATGCGGTTGTTAAATTAACCCTTCCCGAAGACCAAAAACAGATCGTTGCCAGTCAATACGAGCTTTCTTTGCCTACAGAGCAGCAATTGCTGCTATGTAGGCAAAGAATTGGAAAGTTTTGTTAGTAAAGTTGGCGATGCGTAAATTTACAACGAGCAATATATATTTTTATAATGCAACACTATACCGCTGCCACTCTTTTCTTGGCAGCTTGGAGATCAAAGTAGTTCGGATCCCATTTTTCACCTTCTTCTAAGCCGAGCCAGGTTCGCATCTCATCATGTTCTTCATGGTTTATATCTTTCATGACATCCTTTACATTTTGATATCCCCAAGTACTTCCGCAATCTTCCGGTGGGCAAGCACCTTTTCCCTCCAGTAACTTCGCTTTTAATACATGCTTGTCTAGAATGTCCTCGACCACAATTTGATGTGTCCAGCTATCACCAAAATCATAGATGTAGGTGAACTTTTGCCCTGTCTGATTTAAAATGTCTTTCAATATTAACAATTCGGCATCTTCGGTATTTCCTTCGTCCCATTCTTCGTCAATTATGGCAATCTCAGGATATGATCCAAAACCTTTCGGCGAAAACTGATAAAGGTGATAGTTTTGCCAGCCAAATGCTTCTTGTATCACTTGATGTAAACGGTCAAATGTGAAATAATCGGGAACTAATAACTTTCGCCACACTGGTGGTTTTGTTATCCCTTTAATCTGTATTTTTAATTGTAATAGCATCTGTATTTATTTTATTCCTCTTCCCTATTAAAACAACTCATAATAGCCGTAATTTTTGTAATCCCTCACTCTCTGTCAATCAATGGATGTTCTTGTCAATCTAAAAGACTATTTAGTCCTTCTTTGTTGAATAATAATTGACCTATTTGCAGATTAGACCATCCTGTTTTCAATACATAGGAAAAAGCTGGGGTCTCTTCGACAATCTTGCAGTCTATATAGTATGGGCTCACTTGGACGTTGGCTTCTGCAATTTTTTGCCGTAATTCAATTATATGAGTAGAGATAAAGAATGTAGAAGTAGTAAACTTTTGAAGCCCCTTGATCGTTTTTACACTTATAACCAATGCATCTTCATAGTTGGTCCCTTTAAATAGCTCGTCGAAAATGGCGAAACATCGTTTACCCTCATGCGCTTGATGAACAACGTTTTTCAATTTGATAATTTCTTTCATAAAATGACTATAACCATTTTTTAGATCATCGCTGTGATTAATTTGAATCGATACATTATCATAAAAAGGAATGGTTCCAGCGCTGGCAGGCATAGCTAATCCCAAATGAGTCAAGTAAACGCATAAGCCGATGGATTTAAGCAGTGTTGATTTTCCTGACATGTTTGCACCTGTAATAAGTACGATATTGTTGTTTATAACGATATCATTTTTTACAGGATTAGATAGCAATGAGTGATATAGTTCTGTGAGTTGAAAACAATATTCATTCATTGTAGCGAACTGAAAATTGTTTTTATAAATTGCTTTCCCGATTGAAAAATAAGCTTCTAAAAGAGCTAGTTTCTCAAAAAATAAAAGCGTATCACCATTTTTACGGTTTTCAGAAACAATAGCGTTTAGCTCCTGGATGGAAATATAGCCTAGTGTACCTTTACGGATTTTGGATATATAGTGTCGAAGTTTGAAGGAGTGGAGGTAGTTTATGACAAACCTAAGATCCTCTTGATATTTATGGGGAAATTCATTCAGTTCAATATTTCCTGTGAGATCATTTTCAAGCTTGGATAAGAAGTTAATTAGTTGCGCATACTCGCCAAGTAAGATGTTGCTCTTACGTTTTTTGAATTTGTAAGCCAGAAAATCGACTTTTTTTAGGTACTCTAGTGGGAAATGACATAAGAACTTATGTGAATCTGCATACTCAATTTTAGTGTAATAGTAGTCATTCCCGCGTGAGATGGACAAAATAATTTGTTTTAGGATTGTTTGTCTATCGTTGATTTGGGAGATAGATGATAATGGATTTTGTAGAAGTTTATAGAGCGCCGAATGACTATCTGAGTTTAATGTGTAATCAAATATGGGTAAAATGTCTTTTGATAAAAATAAATCTTGTGTATCATTCATAATTGCTTTTAGGTTTATTGAAATTGTTTATGCTGACTTTACTCCTGCATTAAATCTTCGATTAGCTGAAGTTTTACAGTTTCCAAAATACCTTTTGGATCATCCATAATTACTATTCCAAAGATATCCTTTTTTATGGACGCATTGTTTCCATTGTTATCGCTGGCTTCATAATTTCCAAATATATTCTTTCTTACAGAAACACGGTTCCCTTTGTTGTCTTCAATTGTTTTGCCGCCTAATATGTCTGTTATAATGGTTGTAATTTTACCGGTATTATTTTCAATAGTCAGGTTTCCTAGAACATCCTTTGATATACGACTACCATTTCCCTGGCTGTCACGAATGTCTAAGCCACCTATAACATTTTTAGATACAGTGGTGTGGTTGCCACTCGCATCATTGATATCTAAACCGCCGAAGATGTTTTTTGAAATAGTAGTGAGGTTGCCGTGGCTGTCACGGATCTTCAAATTATCAAGGGTATTCATGAAGTTAGTGGATGGACTCCAATCTGGAATATCAAAATCTCCACTTATATTTTTCCTTACCGTTTTTTCCTTTCCTTCGTTATATTTTACGACTATATTGCCGGAAAGATCCTGTTTTATTGATGTTTTAAGTCCGTTGTTATCCGTTTTTGTATATCCGTTCCAGTGGTCTTTGCTGTATTTGATACTTTTACCCCAGTTGTCTGAAACAGTTACCTCTCCCCAGCTATCAGTTTTTATTTTAATGGAGCTTTTATCTAAGCCTTCCGAAACAGCTAATTGTGTAATATACTTTCGGATATCATTAGAAAGTGTATCAGCTAAATGGTTAGAATAGTTTCTATGGTGGGAGATCCTAGCTTTTACTGTCACTGCTATAGAAAATAAAAATAACAAATTAAATAAGATATATAGGCGTTTCATGTGGCTGTAATTTAGGATTAAAATACACTTTTTTGATAAGAAAATAAAGTAAATGATTTTAATTCGCTTAATTCTAGCCGATAAAATCTCAGTCTCTTTCAAAAGTGTATTTTCCAGCCTATAAGACAGGATTATTATCATGTAAGTGAAAAATAAACGTTGACCTGTCATTTTCCATCTTATGAACAGGGTGGTGCCTCTCTATACCACAAGGATATAATTAAAAGGGAAATAAAAGTTACTCAGGGTGGTTGTGTAAATTGAATCGTGTCACATCACTGTTTTTAGAGTTCTTCCTGCCAATACCTCAGCACTCCATCAATAGAATCTTGCTGCAATAGAGCTTGACGGCTACCTCATAGAATCTTCATGCACTTTTCAATGTCGCTAACTCTAAATTTAATGCTAAATTCTGCTTAAGACTTTTGAAAATTTCCAAGGCATTAACTTGTTTGTCATAATAGCTTTGTTCTATCCAAGTTTTTAGAAGTTCGAGCAGAGGTCTGTTAGTTTTTCAGGTGCTGCGTTTCGGCGCATTTTTCTTTTTCCATATGATGCGTGTGTCTTCTCCTTTTTCGGAATAAATGATATGGGAAAATCCTTTATAACCATCTTCATCGATAGCTTTGGTATGGTGTAATTGAATATTGGCATCTTTTGTTCCATTCACTATAATCTTTGAAAAAGGACATTTCGCTTGGCTCAATAATGAAACTAAATACATAGTTATTAGGCTTACCTTGTAGAAACGAGAGCTCATCATCGCGCATGTCTATTAGAGGATGAATACGAGCCAATGGTTGTAGAGGTATTGAGGCAACTGGAAGGTCTGCTGCCCAAGGACCCGCTTGAGGACTGGACACCTGATTACGGGGAAGTAAAACGACGGGGGGGCTATACGAATGGCGTTATAAGAAGTGGCTACTGGGAAAAAATGCAAGGAAGCACCTATATGCCGGTGGGCAAGGGAAGTCAAAGCAAGGTTATACGTATGGTTGTATCCACTGTGGAGGATATCATATGACAAAAGAGCATCCGCATCATTACAGGCGAAAAAAAGAAAAATATGAGCATAAATATACTGAATAATTGATGATCGCTGCTTTTTTCAAATTTATTTTTCAAACATAGAATAATTCGTACATTTGTATCGAATAAAATCGAAATTGAAATGGCAGAAACTGTACAACCAAGAGGTCCAAAGACAACTGATAATAATGCGAATCAAACTCATTACTACAAAACATTGGTAGTAGCGATCGCTTTAGGTTTAATCGGTACATTTATCCGTTTTGTACCGGATGTTTGTACGTCTATGGGGCAACAAACATTTTTGTTTTCCGCAATAGCTAACATCTCCATGATCGTAGGCGCACTTATCGCTTTCAAAACCGTGTTCGGAATTTTGGGATTTGGAAAAAACCGTGACTAATTACTACTCAGCAAAGATATTGAAAGCTTCAGTTTACTGAGGCTTTTTTTATGATGTATAAAGCGGACCATCCAAGAAGCTAGCAACACAGTTCTATTGTGAAATACAAAGATCATATATAAAAAAAGCCTTCCAATTTTTTGGAAGGCTTTTTTTATATCGTGTCTCGCGTGCTATTAAGCGAAAAGTGACCAAGTCGACCAAGGAATACGAGCGAGCATCAAGATTAAACCGATGACGAAGAAAATCAAAACGGTTTGATTTGCTTTTTTTGCATTTTCAATCTTTTTCGCTTTAGAATAGCCAATTGTGATCAATACAATAGCAATAATCATGGTCAACGGGTGTTCAATGATTTTAAATCGTAACGAAGGATCTTTCATTACAGCACCAGAGATCATCGAAGGGTACTTTAAATAAAAGAATAAAATCAATCCCACCACTAATTGAATATGCGATGCGATGAAACCCAATAAAGCAATTTTACGGTTGTACGGTTTGTTGCCTAGATAGTTTGATAGGGTGATCACGATCGATATCACCAGGGCTAGCAATAAGACAATTGCTATAGTCGAGTGTAAATGTAACATAAAAGCTCTCTTTAATTATTTCCTAAGTTAGCAAAGATAAAAATATATTGAATGTATTTGTTAAAAATCATTGTTCCAACAGAAATACCTCCGCAATTGGATGGAATAGGTACATACGCTTGCTGGTCAATTCCATGCATTTATAACGTTTCCTTATCTTTTCAATCCGCTGAAATGAACGCCCATTTTTTAATTTGAAGAAGTGCCCATCCTCTAAGGATTCTACCGTGAGGGCGCTGCTTTTGACGGTGTCATATAACTTTAAGGTACGAAACAGGTGGAGGTCCGTGCAGCTCGATGCTGCCGGGTTTTCCATATAGCGGTGAATCGCCTGGCTGACGTCGGTTGGGAAAATATTCAGTTCAAGAAATGGTCTCATCAGTTCCTTAAAATTATTCTTCCATTCCGCACCGTGCGGCTTGACACGATGCTGGTATTTATTCCACGTTTGTAAATGTGCAAATTCGTGAATCGTCGTAATCAAAAATGAATAAGAGTTTAAGTCATGGTTAACCGAGATCCGGTGCGGGCTTCCTCTATACGGAGCGCGGTAATCTCCTAGCTTGGTACTCCTGGAACGAGAGATTTTAAATAAACAGTGGGTGTGATTAATCCACTTGGATATGATTGGAGCTGCTTCCTCGGGCATGTATTTTCTTAGTGTAGCACTATAATCTTGCATGACATAAAAATAGGAATTTATTCATGTTAGTAAAGCGCCAAGTCGACATTCTTTTGTCAAAAATAGAATTGATTTACTAAAAAAAGTAGTTTTAAATTTGGAAAAATGATATTATTTTTAGTATTTAGTGTTTGTAAATGTTGCGTGCGAATATGTCAATAGATCAGAGGAGCTATGTTTTTAATAAAATGTATTGAAATCGTCTGATTTTTAGGTAAATTACCTGTAGAAAAAGTCATGTTTACATGCAAAATGAAGAGGAAAGGTATTTCCTCCAAACTGTAATAAGACCTTTAAAATATGCTGGATACCTTACATATTAAAAATTATGCGCTTATAAACGAGTTGGAAATCCAGTTCGACAAGGGTTTGAATATGATTACCGGGGAGACTGGGGCTGGTAAATCCATTATTATGGGAGCCCTATCGTTAATTTTAGGAAATAGAGTAGAGGGAAAGTACTTTTTCGATCCAACGAAGAAGTGTGTGATTGAGGGAGAATTTAAAATAGGTCCTTACAGATTACTCAATTTTTTCGAAGAAAATGACCTAGATTATGCTGATCATACCATTATTCGAAGAGAAATCGCTCCCGATGGTAAATCCCGAGCATTTATTAATGATTCTCCCGTTACCCTAACTATTCTCAAGCAATTGGGAGAACAATTGATCGATGTACATTCTCAGCATGCAACATTGCAGATCAATACAGAAGAGTTCCAATTTTTAGTGGTCGACAGTGTCGCGGGCACATTTGCATTAAAGCAAGATTATCGAGATAGTTTCTTTGCTTATAAGAAAGCGAAAAAGGAACTCGAAGAATTTAAGGAGCTGGTTAAGAAGGCTGCATTAGAACAAGATTATTTTCAGTTCCAATTTGACGAACTTGATGCAGCGCAATTGGTATCAGATGAACAGGGACAGCTCGAAATACAACAGCGCCAATTGGAAAATGCAGAAGATATTAAGCGCGCGCTAACTGGTGCATCGCTGCTATTGGAAAATGATGATACGGCTGTTTTAAGCCGTTTGAAGGACGCTATGAACCAAGTGGAAGGTATCACTTCATTTCTTCCTGAAACAGCAGATTTGGCTGCGCGGTTAAAGAGCGCATGGATTGAGCTCAAGGACGTTGCCGCAGAGTTAAGTGCGCTTGAAGAAGAGACACAAATTGACGAGGGTACTTTGTTGGAAATTAACGAGCGCCTGAGCTTACTCTATTCATTACAGAAGAAACATCATGTGGACTCCGTTGAGGAGCTTATTCGACTGAGAGATGAGCTTGAGTCCAAGTTGATGGCTATAAATTCTTCCGATGAGCAATTGGAGCGGCTGGAAAAAGAAGTCGTAGTTAAGTTGAACATTGCTCAGAAAAAGGGTAAGGAACTATCAGTAAGCAGAAGCAAAGTGTTGGCGTTAATCGCAAAAGAAGTGCAAGCTACCTTAGCAAATGTCGGAATGCCCAATGCACGTCTTCAAATTAATTTAGAGCCCTTAAAGGAAGGAGAGATGCGGGAATCCGGAATGGATGCTATCCAATTTTTGTTCTCTGCCAATAAAGGGCAGGAAATGCAATTCATCCATAAAGTGGCCTCTGGAGGTGAGCTTTCACGGGTAATGTTAGCCATAAAATCTTTAGTTGCCAAAACTTCTGCCCTGCCGACTATTATTTTTGATGAAATCGATACCGGGATCTCAGGTGAGGTGGCGTTGCGTGTAGGAGAGGTTATGGAAAACCTAGCCGAAAATATGCAGGTAGTCGCTATCTCGCACTTACCGCAGATTGCGTCAAAAGGGGCGGCGCATTTTAAAGTATATAAGGAAGACAAGGCCGATCGTACCATATCAAATATCGTCCGACTGGATCAAGCCGGTAGGGTAAAAGAGATCGCGCAAATGCTGAGCGGAGCAAATCCAACGGATGCTGCACTGGAGCATGCAGAGCTGCTGTTGAAAGGTTAGGGATAAAATAATGAAACCTTATATAAAAAATCAGCCTTAGAATAACTTATTCTGAGGCTGATTTTTTATTATTGCCCGCCGTTTTCCCCATCAGTAAGTGTGACTTTAGCTTGGAAAGGTGGCGGCGGAGTTGCTGTTCCTGTGCCAAGATAATCAGCATAAATATTTAAATTTCCGTCTACTTTACCATCAAAAAAAGTATATTCTGTCCTGAAATTGTAAAGGCCGTTTTTTGTTGGTACGTTGTTCGCCCCCAAGTTGATATAAAAATCTGGACTATCGTTAAATGATATTGCCACGGCAACTTGTCCATAATCAAAATATTTAGAATCAATTTCGTTGAATGGAACTGAGATTACGAAAGTTCTGGGATCTCCCTCAGTTTTCCATTGGTAATTGGCTCCTGGTACTGCAAACTTATAGGTAACCCCTGGAAGGGAATTCGTTATATACTCCTTCTTACAAGAAGAGAATGAAACCAAGGCTGCGGTTCCAATTAAAGCTGCTAATAAAAGTCTTTTCATATCGTTTGTGTTATTTGTGACAGTTTTTTTATTATAGGACGATAAAATAGTGTAAAAGTTTAACGTCAATCTTCTTTACAACAAAAAATGCACCATTATGGTGCATTTTTATAAAATTATTTTTAGATACGACTATGGCTTACTTCTCAGCAGTATCTTTTGAAGACTTAGAATCTGAACTAGATACCTCAATATCTTTCGTTTCAGGATTAATGCTCACCGTCAACACCGAACCAGTTTGTACAGTTCCTTTCAGGATTTCTTCAGCAATTGGATCTTCTAAATACTTTTGAATTGCCCGTTTTAACGGACGTGCTCCAAAATTACTGTCGTAACCTTTATCCGCAATGAAATCTTTTGCTTCATCCGTCAAATTAATGGTATAACCCAAATCTGCGATACGCTTGAATAATGACTTCAATTCAATATCGATGATTTTGAAGATATTTTCCTTTGTCAATGAGTTAAATACAATCACATCATCAATACGGTTCAAGAATTCTGGCGCAAAGGCTCTTTTCAGAGCTGTTTCAATCACTCCACGAGAATGTGCATCCGACTGTTGTGACTTTGCAGCAGTAGTGAAACCCACACCTTGGCCAAATTCCTTCAATTGGCGTGCACCAATATTAGAAGTCATAATGATAATAGTGTTTCTAAAGTCCACTTTGCGGCCTAAGCTGTCGGTCAACTGACCTTCGTCCAATACCTGCAGCAACAGATTGAATACATCCGGATGCGCTTTCTCAATCTCATCCAATAAGACAACGGCATAAGGCTTACGACGTACTTTCTCAGTCAATTGACCACCTTCTTCATATCCGACATATCCTGGAGGCGCCCCAACTAAGCGGGAGACCGCAAATTTCTCCATGTATTCACTCATGTCGATTTGAATAAGCGCATCCTCTGTATCGAACATAAAGCGCGCTAATTCCTTAGCCAATTCCGTCTTACCCACACCTGTAGGACCTAAGAAGATAAAGGAGCCAATTGGTTTTTTAGGATCTTTCAAGCCTGCACGTGTACGTTGGATCGCTTTCACCAATTTTCCTACAGCATCATCCTGACCAATAATTCTTCCCTTCATCAGCTCTGCCATATTCAAAAGCTTCTGACCGTCAGACTGACTCACACGCTGTACAGGAATACCGGTCATCATCGCCACTACTTCAGCAACATTTTCTTCTGAAACAGTATAGCGTTTTGACTTTGTCTCTTCTTCCCAGGCGATTTTCTCTTTCTCAAGCTCTTCAATCAATTTTTTCTCTGTATCACGCAACTTCGCTGCTTCTTCGTATTTTTGACTCCGAACAACCTTGTTTTTCTCTAATTTGACCTCTTCAATTTTATTCTCAATGTCGATAATAGATTGTGGTACATGGATATTGTTCAAGTGTACACGAGAGCCCGCTTCATCCAATGCATCAATCGCTTTGTCCGGTAGGAAACGATCTGTTATATAGCGTGTTGTTAACGATACACAAGCTTCAATAGCTTCGGCTGTATAAGTCACATTGTGGTGATCTTCATATTTCTCTTTTATACGGTTCAATATTTCAACCGTTTCATCATGTGTAGCCGGCTCAATGGTAACGCGTTGGAAACGGCGGTCCAAAGCGCCATCTTTTTCAATGTATTGACGGTATTCGTCTAATGTTGTCGCACCGATACACTGAATTTCGCCTCTTGCCAAAGCCGGTTTGAACATGTTGGAAGCATCTAACGATCCTGAAGCTCCACCTGCGCCTACTATGGTGTGAATCTCATCGATAAATAAAATGACATCCGGTGATTTTTCCAGTTCGTTCATGACCGCTTTCATACGCTCTTCAAACTGACCACGATATTTTGTGCCAGCAACCAAGGATGCAAGATCCAATGTGACGACACGTTTATTGAATAATACACGTGATACCTTTCGTTGAACGATACGAAGGGCAAGACCTTCCGCAATTGCCGATTTACCCACTCCAGGTTCACCGATCAACAGGGGATTGTTCTTTTTGCGTCGGGATAAAATTTGAGAAACACGCTCAATTTCTTTCTCGCGACCTACAATGGGATCTAGTTTACCTTCTTCTGCAGCTTTGGTCAAGTCGCGGCCAAAGTTGTCCAAAACTGGAGTTTTAGATTTGATATCCGAAACCTTTTTAGGTTGAATATACTGATCATCTTCAGCAAAATCATCATCGCCTGTAGGCGAGCCCGGAGCCTCGTCCTTAATGGTAGTTCTATTTTGCTCCACTTCAGATTTGAAGATGTCGTAAGTCACATTGTATTGTTGTAAAATCTGAGAAGCGATATTATCTTCATCTCGTAAGATAGCCAATAATAGGTGCTCCGTTCCGATGATATCCGATTTGAATATTTTAGCTTCCAAATAAGTAATCTTCAAAACTTTTTCAGCCTGTTTTGTTAATGGCATGTTGCCAATAGGAGCGCGTGAAACTGATGCTCCCTTCACTGCGTCTTCCACAGATTGACGTAGTGCTGTCGTGTCAATGCCTATGTTTTTAAGGATTTTTATCGCCATTCCATCGCCTTCACGAATTAAACCAAGCAACAAATGCTCTGTTCCTATATAATCGTGACGCAATCTCAAAGCTTCCTCTCTACTGTACGATATGACATCCTTTACGCGCGGTGAAAATTTTGCTTCCATTGAATACCTTTCTGTTTTATATTAAGGATATATAAATGTAGTAAATTCTGCATTTTAACCTTAAAATTATTTTAAATAATGTCATCAACAATTAAGCCATGACCTTGGTACGTCCAAAATGTCAGTATAAAAGATTACATTTGTATGTTAATATAACAAGAGTTTTCGAATTTTTTTAAATTTTATGTCAGACGAGAAGATCATTTTTTCGATGGCGGGTGTCAACAAAATCTATCCGCCTCAAAAACAAGTGTTAAAAAATATTTATTTATCTTTTTTCTATGGTGCCAAGATAGGCGTGATTGGTTTGAACGGATCAGGTAAATCTTCCCTATTGAAAATAATCGCTGGATTGGATAAATCTTATCAGGGCGAGGTGGTGTTCTCCCCGGGCTATTCTGTGGGTTATTTGGCACAAGAGCCGCAATTGGATCTGGAGAAAACTGTGCTTGAAGTGGTACAGGAAGGTGTTGCTGAAATTACGGCAATATTAAAAGAATACGAAGATATCAATGAGAAATTTGGCCTACCAGAGGTGTATGAAAACGCCGATGAGATGGATAGGTTATTGACCAGACAAGGAGAACTTCAAGATAAAATTGATGCCACGAACGCTTGGGAAATTGATTCAAAATTGGAAAGAGCTATGGATGCCTTACGTTGTCCTGAACCCGATGCGAAGATTGTCAATTTGTCAGGTGGTGAGCGCAGACGGGTAGCATTATGTCGTCTATTGTTGCAGGAACCGGATGTGCTGTTACTGGACGAGCCGACCAACCACTTGGATGCTGAATCAATCGATTGGTTAGAACAGCACTTAAAACAATATAAAGGAACTGTTATTGCCGTTACCCACGACCGTTATTTCTTGGATAATGTTGCCGGATGGATCCTTGAATTGGATCGTGGTGAAGGAATTCCTTGGAAAGGAAATTATTCTTCTTGGCTAGATCAAAAAGCAAAACGCCTGGCGCAGGAGGAAAAACAAGAAACCAAACGGCAAAAAACACTCGAACGTGAGCTTGAATGGGTGCGTATGGCTCCAAAAGCTCGTCATGCCAAATCAAAAGCTAGATTACATAACTATGAAAAATTAGCATCCGAAGAGACCAAAGAACGTGAAGAAAAATTGGAATTGTTTATTCCTCCAGGACCGCGTCTGGGAAACTCGGTCATAGAGGCAACGAATATCTCTAAAGCTTATGGCGATCGTATTTTATTTGAAAATTTAAGTTTTATGTTGCCGCCCGCAGGTATTGTTGGAATTATTGGACCAAATGGAGCCGGCAAAACTACTTTGTTCCGCCTCATTACAGGACAGGAAACGCCCGATACGGGTTCTTTCAAGGTAGGAGAAACAGTGAAATTGGGCTATGTGGACCAAATGCACCACGACCTCGACCCTGAAAAATCAGTTTGGGAAAATATTACAGGAGGCAGTGACAATATGATGTTGGGCAACCGCCCCGTGAACTCGAGAGCCTATGTTTCGAAATTTAATTTTAATGGCGCTGATCAGCAGAAGAAAGTAGGTGTGCTCTCTGGTGGGGAACGGAATCGTGTACATTTGGCGATTACATTAAAAGAGGGGTCCAATGTACTCTTGCTCGATGAGCCTACAAACGATATCGATGTGAATACATTGCGGGCCTTAGAGGAAGGATTGGAGAACTTTGGCGGGTGTGCGGTAGTGATTTCACACGATAGATGGTTCCTGGATCGTATTTGTACTCATATTCTCGCTTTTGAAGGTGATTCACAGGTATATTTCTTTGAGGGTAATTATACCGAGTATGAAGAAAACCGGAAAAAACGTATCGGTGACGTGACACCACACCGCATTAAATACAAAAAACTGATAAAGTAATATAAAATCATGGAAAGCGGAAGGCTGTTAGCTGCTATAATTGATCATGCAATTGATGGCATTATTACCATAGACAACAGGGGGAATGTAGAAAGCATTAACCCTGCTGCTCTGGAACTGTTTGGTTATCAGTCAGAAGAGGTGATTGGACATAATGTCTCCATGCTGATGCCCGAGCCAGATCGCGGTAATCATGATACCTATATTCATAACTATCAGACTACCGGCCACAAAAAAATCATTGGTATTGGGCGCGAAGTGATGGGGCTTAAAAAGAGTGGCGAAACATTTCCATTCCGATTGGCTGTCAGTGAAGTCTGGTTGAAGGATAAAAATATCTTTACTGGATTTATTCATGACCTAACCCGTGAGAAAGCTGCGGAGGATATGCTTAGACAGCATGCAGTAGAACTTGAGAATAAAGTTAGCGAACGTACGAGTGATCTGATATCTTTAGTTTCCGAACTGGAAAAGGCCAAAGCAGAAGTTTCTAAATCGCTGGAGAAAGAAATTGAACTGAGTCAGCTAAAATCTCGTTTTGTGTCAATGGCTTCGCACGAGTTTCGAACTCCTTTGAGTTCCGTTCAACTGTCGGCTTCTCTGATCGAAAAATATGCCGAAAGACCGGATGATAAGGTTAATATCATTAAACATACGAATAGGATTAAAGGGGCCGTACAATTGCTGACCAGTATTCTGAATGATTTTCTTTCCCTTGAAAAGCTCGAAACTGGTATTGTTGTGGTAAATAAGCAATATATCAATTTGGTCGAATTGGCTGAGGAAATCACCGAGGAAATGCAGTTGATCTGTAAAAAAAATCAGCATATTGTATATCAGCATACCGGAGAAATCGGCCACTTTACCTTAGACTCTAATTTGTTGAAAAATGCTTTGGTCAATCTCATTTCCAATGCGATCAAATATTCAGGAGAGGATACATTAATTGAGTTTACAACTTGTATCGACGAACAAGGCTGCTTAATATCAGTAAAGGACAACGGTATTGGAATACCCGAAGAGGATCAGGTTCATTTGTTTGAGCCATTTTTTCGAGCACATAACACAGGTAACATCCCCGGAACCGGATTGGGACTGAATATCGTAAAAAGGTATATAGAACTCATGGAAGGTCAGATGGAATTTGAGTCTGAAGTGCATAAGGGAACCTCATTCCGGGTGAGTTTTAGGTAATGCGGAGTTGGCAATAAAACGAGGCATAAACGTTTAAAACATAAAGAAGATAGAATAACTAATTGCAGATGAGAAGTAAAAAGACAATTCTAATTATCGAAGATAATATTGACATCCGGGAGGGCACTACGGAAATATTGGAGTTGACAGGTAGGTATGATGTCATTACGGCCGAAAATGGCCGTATTGGAGTTGACCTGGCGACGAAGCATATTCCTGATTTGATTCTCTGCGACATCATGATGCCCGAGCTGGATGGATATGGGGTGTTATTTATGCTAAGTAAAATTGAAAGCACAGCTAAAATCCCATTCATTTTTCTAACTGCAAAAGCAGAGCGTGCAGATATGCGTAAAGCGATGGAGATGGGAGCAGATGATTATTTGACGAAACCTTTTGATGATGTCGAATTGATGAACGCTATAGATGTGCGCCTCAAAAGACATGAACAGCTCGCGGCAGATATCCCTCAGGAGGGAGATTTTAGTTTGAACGCTGAAGAGCAAGTCCTGTTGCTGCAGGAGCTCATTGTTAATTCACGTGTAAAGACAGTAAAGAAAAAACAATCTATTTATGAAAAAGACGATTCGCCAACATATGTCTATTATGTGAAATCTGGTCAGGTGCGTAGCTTTAAGTCATATAAAGATGGAAGAGAGCTGTCTACCGGTATTTTTATAGCGGGGAATTACTTTGGTTATGCCTCTATCTTGTTGAATGATAATTACGAAGATTATGCTGAAGCGGTTGAACCAAGCGAAATTGTACTGATCCCCAAAGATAGCTTTTTGGAGTTGCTTTGGAAAAAACCAGCAATAGCGAGTAAGTTTATTAAGCTTCTTTCTGTCGATTTACGTGAAAAGGAAGAGCAATTACTCGGGTTTGCTTATCACTCTGTCCGTAAACGTGTCGCCAATGCGCTACTCAGTGTTGCTGAGAAAAGTGGTATCGATATGAATGCCGTCAATTCGTGTTCAATTGATGTGACAAGGGATGGTTTGGCATCAATCGCAGGCACTGCAAATGAAACAGTTTCCCGCATGCTTTCAGATTTTAAAGAAGAAAAATTGATATCGAAAGAGAAAGGTAAAATATATATCAATTCAATCAAGAACCTTCGGGATGTGAAACAGTAGGTAAAGAAACGGAGATTAAAATAATATGTTAAAGGCGTGTTCAGTTTTTCTGAACACGCCTTTTTTTTAAAAGACCAAGTTGTTGCTCAGAATGAAGTTTTATAGCCAGCTGCTATAGGCAGAGGCATTTGCGAATTGTGATAAAGATCATTTTAAGGTGTGGTACTGTATCATGGTTTTGCGCTTATGGATGATTTACTTTTGTTCTTAGGATAAACCTTAATTGGTGATTGTAGAATCAGGATGAAAGTAGTAGTATATAATGTAAGATCATTTGAAAAAGAGTTTTGGGCACTGGCGAATGCCAAACAACATGATTTGACTTTGATTTCAAATGGATTAAATGCGGAAACACAGAACTACGCGCGTGGAAAGGATGCGGTAGTGATTTCCGTAAGCGATATTTTGGACGAGAGTATGCTACTTAATTTAAAAGAATTAGGGATCAATAAGATTATGACCAGAAGTAAGGATACTACTCATATTGATCTGGCAAAGGCTGGAGATCTGAATATACAGATTGCCAATGCCCCTTTTGAAGATCAGAGTCCAAAAGGATTGGCTGAGCAAACTGTTCGGAATCTTAACCTATGGGGGATAGAAAAATGTGTGGGAAAAGCCTGTTGTTGTTTAGACGACTGTGCTAAAAAACTAAAATAAAATGACGACAACGCAGGTTAAAATGGAAGAATTGGTGCGGAAATATAACGTAGCGGCACCGCGCTATACAAGTTATCCGACTGTTCCTTTTTGGGATAACGCAACATTTTCTAGCGAAGCTTGGACAGCCCAAGTGTACCAGACATTTCAGCAGTCAAAAGAAAAGGGGATTAGTTTATATATCCATCTTCCATTTTGCGAAAGCCTATGTACCTATTGCGGGTGTAATACCCGTATCACAAAAAATCATCGTGTTGAAGAGCCCTATATCGCATCGCTTTTGAAGGAATGGGAAATGTATGTCGCTCTATTTAATGGTGAAAGGCCAATGCTGGCAGAGATACATTTGGGAGGAGGGACACCGACATTTTTTCACCCGGATAATCTGAAGATGCTTATCGAAGGTATTCTCAAAGATGCAGATGTGGCCCCAAACAGTTCATTCTCCTTTGAAGCGCATCCTGCCAACACGACAGTCACTCATTTAGAAACTTTATTTGATTTGGGATTCCGCAGGCTAAGTTTGGGTATACAGGATTTTGATCCTCTTGTCCAGTTTGTGATTAACAGACAACAAACATTGGAAGAAGTGGAATTGGTTATGTTGAATGCTCGAAAAATTGGATTTGACTCCATTAACTTCGATTTGATCTATGGATTGCCTAAACAAACACAGTATACGGTGGAAGATACAATACAAAAAGCAATGCAGCTAAGCCCCGATCGAATTTCCTTTTATAGCTATGCGCATGTGCCATGGATAAAACCTGGGCAACGGCATTATACCGAAGCTGACTTGCCCAGTGGTGCTGCCAAATTAGCCCTCTATAATCTTGGGAAAAAAATGATTTTGGCACATGGTTATGAAGATGTCGGTATGGATCATTTTGCGAAAAAAGAAGACGCGTTATTTGTTGCCTTTCAACAGGAAAGGTTGCACCGTAATTTTATGGGCTATGCCGATCGGTTTAGTCCCTTGCTCATCGGTATTGGGGTTTCTTCGATCAGCGACGCCTGGGGTGCATTTGCTCAAAACGTAAAGACGGTTGAGGAATATCATAAGCTCATTGAAGCAGGCGAGTTGCCCGTTGTAAAGGGGCATTTACTCAATGAGGAGGACCTTATTGTAAGACGTTATATATTAGATATGATGTGCAAAGGTAAAGTGCAGTTGCAGGAGGGGGAGCCGTTAAACAGACAAATTAAAGAGGAATTATCCGAGCTCGTAGCAGACGGTTTGGTAGTGATAACGGGCGACCTTATAGCGTGTACTGTTGTCGGTCGATCTTTTTTAAGAAATATCTGCATGGCCTTCGACCAGCGATTATTGCGCTCAAGGACACAAAATCAATTATTTAGTCAAGCAATTTAGAACAAAGGTATGGCGGAGCTCAAGAAAGAACTACAACTGGCAGAAAAATGTTTTCATTGTGGTGATAAAATAGAAGAGACGGGCTATCGGCTAGATCATCATGACTTTTGCTGCCTGGGATGTCAGACTGTATATCAGGTGTTGAACGATAGTGGCATGCAACAATATTATCGCTATAATCAGCACCCTGGTAAGTCGAACAAATCGAAGCACGAAGATTTTTCTTATCTGGATGAAACACAAATTGCCAGTAAATTAGTGGATTATAAAGATGATAAGATGACCATCATCACTTTTTATATTCCAGCTATTCACTGTAGCTCCTGTATCTGGTTGCTGGAAAATTTATATAAACTTAATCCCAGTGTACTGCAGTCTCGCGTGGACTTTATGAAGAAACAGACGAGCATTACATTCAACCACAACGAGCTGCCATTGAAAGATCTTGTTTATCTTCTGGTCAATATCGGTTATGATCCTAAAATCACCTTGCAGGATGTTGTGAAGGAAGGGAATCGAAACAATCTGAATCCTTTGGTCGCAAAAATTGCTGTTGCCGGTTTCTGTTTTGGAAACTCAATGCTATTCAGCTTTCCCGATTATTTTGGAATGGGGAGTTTTGAAAGAGAATATGCCAATTTCTTTGGTTACATAAACCTCGCTTTTGGTATTCCAGTGTTATTGTATTGTGCATCGGACTATTTTAAATCGGCTTACCTGAGCTTGAAACAAAAACGTTTGAATCTGGATGTGCCGTTGGCACTCGGGATTCTTGTACTATTTGTGCGTTCTGCTTTTGAAGTGATAACACAGACGGGCGCAGGTTTTACAGATACACTCTGTAGTCTTGTATTCTTTATATTGATCGGAAAATGGGTACAACAACGGACATATTACCATATTTCGTTTGAACGGGATTATCGTAGTTATTTTCCTGTTGCAGTAACCGTATTGACCGAGTCTGGTGACAAACCTGTACAACTGGCCGATGTGCATATCGGTGACCGTATTTTAGTTCGGAACAATGAAATTATACCAGCAGATGCCATGCTTTTAAAAGGGGATGCTGCAATCGATTTTAGTTTTGTGACCGGAGAATCAAGCCCGATGAGCAAAACCTTGGGTGAAATTATCTATGCAGGCGGACGTCAGATCGGCGAAGCGATAGAACTTGAAGTCGTTAAACCTATTTCACAATCGTATTTGACGAAATTGTGGAATAACGATAATTATAAAGATTATGACAAGCATTTTCAGACTTTTGTCAACTTTATAAGTAAATATTTTACTGTTGTTTTATTAGCTATTGCACTATTGGCAGCACTATTTTGGGCTGTTGATGGAAATGCAAGCAGGGCTTGGGGAGCTTTTACGGCGGTATTGATTATCGCATGTCCATGTGCGTTGGCGTTGAGCTCTCCATTTACCCTTTCTGCGGCTTTAAGTGTATTTGATCGAAATAAATTCTATGTAAAAAATACCGCTGCCATTGAACAAATGGCAACGATTGATACCTTAGTGTTCGATAAGACTGGTACAATATCATCACCCAAGGCAACCTCAATTTATTTCGAAGGTAGCCTTTCAGCAGTCGACAAAGAGGTGCTGAATGCTGTTTGTAGAAATTCCAGCCATCCATTGAGCCGCGAAATTGTCAAGTGGCTCAACGTCTCTTCTATTAGTGCAGTACAGAAATTTAAGGAATTTCCTGGAAAGGGAATGCAGGCCAAGGTCAATGGCAATGAAGTTAGAATCGGTAGCGGAGGTTTTCTTGATATTGGACATATTAAAACAGATGGGTCGGTGGTTTTTGTTCGCATAGGCGGCGAGCTAAAAGGATACTTTACTATGGAGCAATCCTGGCGGGATGGTCTTTCGGCGTTGATTGAAGATTTTAAAATAAATTATAACCTCCATTTAATCTCAGGTGATAACGATAGACGCTTGGATGCGTTGCAGCTTATTTTTCCTTCCAATGCAAGTTTGCTTTTTAATCAATCACCCATGGAAAAGCTTGAGACAATTCAAAATTTTCAGGAGGTTGGAAAGCATGTCTGCATGATTGGTGACGGACTTAACGATGCAGGGGCACTGCGTAAAGCCAATCTGGGCATCGCTGTGAGTGATGATATCAATAACTTTTCACCGGGCTGCGATGCGATACTCGATGGCGAGTCGTTTTCAAAACTGCCGGATTTCTTTGCTTTTAGTAAAGATGCGGTGAAAGTAATACATATGAGCTTTGGAATATCTCTTTTATATAATGTAATTGGTTTGAGCTTTGCCGTGCAAGGTATTATGTCGCCATTATTTGCGGCGATTCTAATGCCAATCAGTACGGTAACGATCATCTCCTTTACGAGTCTCATGACGAGATGGTATGCCAAACGCCGTAAACTCTAATTATTATGGAAATAATGTATATTTTGATTGGTTGTAGTGTTTTGCTGGCTTTAATTTTCCTATGTGCTTTTTTCTGGGCCAATAAAACCGGTCAGCATAACGATACCTATACACCTGCTGTTCGGATTCTTTTTGATGATGAAATGACAGAAGGAGAAGAAAAAATAGGGTGACGTAACTAAAACGTTATCGTAATTAAATCAATTACTTTTCTTTGTATTTAAGGTTATTATCAATAAAATTGGAGATAAATACCAATTTGAATTAAAAAATTATGCATAATAATCCATTTTCATTAAAAGATAAGGTAGTTGTAATTACGGGCGGTACAGGAATTTTAGGTGAGGCATTTGTGGAGGCATTAGCCGAGGCAGAGGCCAAGGTGGCAATCCTGGGACGTAATGGACAGATCGGTGTAGAGCGTGTTCAGCAAGTAGAGTCTCTAGGGGGTGAAGCTATATTTGTGGAAGTCGACATCATGAACGAGCAGGATGTCAACAGGGCGAAAGATGAAATTTTGCAAAAATGGGGGAGAATAGATGCTTTAGTTAACGCGGTTGGAGGTAATATTCCAGGTGCAACAATCGGTGCTGATCAAGACCTGTTTTCCAGCAATATTCAGGATACCATTAAAGCAATTGAGCTTAACCTGTATGGTACGATGATTCCTACACATATTATTGGCCGGGTGATTGCAGAAAGCGGAAAGGGTGTCATTATTAATATATCTTCTCTAACTGCTAGTCGTCCATTCACCCGTGTTTTGGGCTATACCGTAGCAAAACATGGAATCGATGGCTATACAAAGTGGATGGCAACAGAACTTGCGCAGCGTTATGGTGATCAGGTTCGTGTCAATGCAATTGCGCCCGGAGTATTCTTAACCAAGCAAAACAAAAACTTATTGATCAATCCAGACGGTACGCATAGCGATCGTACTAAACGTATTCTTAATGCAACACCCTACAATCGCTTGGGTGACCCGCGTGAGCTAAAAGGGACTTTAATCTATTTATTGAGCGATGCATCAGCTTTTGTGACAGGCGAAACCGTTTTTGTAGATGGCGGTTTTAATGCATGGTGCGGTGTATAATTACGTTTTAAGATGAGAAAACTAGAACAAACATGGCGTTGGTATGGACCAAATGACCCCGTATCTTTACAGGATATCAAACAGGCTGGAGCAACTGGTATTGTGACAGCCCTACATCACATTCCACACGGTGAGGTATGGCCACTTGCGGATATTCAAGAAAGGAAACGCATTATTGAAGAAGCTGGCCTTACTTGGTCTGTGGTGGAAAGTGTGACGGTACATGAGGAGATTAAGACAAAAGGGGCGAAGGTGGATGAGTATCTTCAAAAATATAACACGACGTTAGTTAATCTGGCGAAATGCGGTATCAAGACGATTTGCTATAACTTTATGCCCGTGCTGGATTGGACACGTACTCAATTGGATTTAACCATGGCCGATGGTTCAAAAGCCTTATATTTTGACTGGATTGATCTTGCTCTCTTTGATATATTTATATTAAAACGTGATGAAGCTAGGTCAGCATATCCAGAAGCTGTTGTCAAACAGGCGACTTTACGTTATGATGAAATTTCTGAACAACAAAAGCAGGAATTGGCAAATGTTGTTTTAATGGGAATCCCCGGAGAAAAAAGTGTGGAATTGGACGCATTAAAAGCCAGCCTTAATACCTATAAACATATTGGAAAAGACGGCCTACGCAGTAATTTAATTTATTTCCTTCAGGGGATTGCATCAACTTGTGAGGAAAACGGTATATGTATGACTATCCATCCGGATGATCCACCATATCCTATTTTAGGTTTACCCCGCATTGCCAGTAGCGGCGAAGATTTTGACTACTTTCTGCATGCAGTTCCGCAGCAATTCAATGGTGTTTGTTTTTGCACAGGATCGTTGGGTGCCAGTCAGACGAACGATTTGCCCGCTATCCTAGAAAAGATTAAAGGGCGTGTAAACTTCGTTCACTTACGTAATGTGAAGAAAGATGCGATCGGGAGTTTTTATGAAGCAGACCATTTGGATGGTGATGTCAATATGTATAAAATTATGAAGATATTGGTTGCTGAAAACCAAGTTAGATCGATAGCTATTCCATTCAGGCCAGATCATGGTCATCAGATGCTGGATGACCTCAATAAGGTGACAAATCCAGGATACTCTGCGATAGGAAGACTGAGAGGGCTAGCTGAATTGCGGGGTTTAGAATATGGTATTATTGGTGAATGAGGCCAATAACTCACATAAAGATCAGATGAAATGACAGTCGGAAAATAGGAGCGTTTACCTCTTATTTTCCGACTTTTTTTTGCTACGTAGACAAAAAAGATAATGGCAAAGATTATAGGGAAGATTTGCGAATAATAAGCTGTGTGGGGAGTTCAATCGTTTCAAATTCATGTATTGGTCTCGTTTGGTTAATGGTAGCGATTAATTTGTTTGTCGCTAGTTCCCCGATTTCTATTGCCGGCTGTACAACTGTGGATAGTGCCGGATTTAAAGATGCTGCAATTTGTGTATTTGAGAAGCCAATTACAGCCACCTCAGCAGGAACTTGAATCTGAAGATCGGCCAAAATACCCAGCGTCCGGGTTGTAATAACATCTGTAGCACCGAAAATAGCATCGATATTTTCGTTTTCAATATATTCTTTAAGCAAAACTTTTCTAATTGTTTGGTCTATATCTTTGGTATGATTTAAACTACATTCAATATAGTGCTTATTGTCAAAAGGAATTCCCGCGTCTGATAAAGCAGATTTAAAGCCATTTAGCCGTTCGGTTGCCACACCCAAATTCTTTCCCGTAATATGCAATATACTTTTTTTACCCCGCTCGGTCAGATGCTTCGTGGCATTGTAGGCGCCTTGAAAATTATTGACACCTACTTTGAAGGTATCAAGCTGGTGGTTGATACGATCAAAGATAACAACTGGTATCTGAGATTTTATCAGTGCTTTTAGTTCTTCTATATTTGAATCTGAGGATACCGGAGCTATCATTAAGCCATCAATTCCACGCATACGTAAAACGTCAATACAATTTTTCTCTATACGTTCATCTTCCCGGCTTTGCATGAAAATAACATCATACACCGTTTGCTGAGAGGCTATTTGGATTCCGTCCAGAATTTGAGAAACGAATGTATTGCTGATATTGGAAACGATAACTCCTATGGTGTTTGACTTCCCTATTTTTAAACTCCTTGCTAACTTATTTGGTTGGAAGTTATGCTTTTTGGCGTATTCCTGAACGATCTTTTTAGTGGCCTCACTTATCTCATAACTGTCTGATAGTGCTTTTGAAACCGTAGAGACAGAAATATTGAGTGCCAATGCTATATCTTTCAGGGTAGTTCTGCTCATCGTTTTGTTGGTTATTTTAAAATGATAAATCTACATAAAAATATATATATAAGCATTTTTATATGCTTGCATTGTTAATCTGTAGCAGGCATGTTACGAAACACATAGTTACTGCCTTCTTGCCACTTAGTCTAGAATTTGTTTACCTATAGCTTAGTCTTAAGTTAGGTTTAGTATGGGTTCAACCTATACTAAACCTAAACAAACCCTAACTAAACCCTAAGTAAACCCTAAACTAAGCTATAATATGATAGCGTTTTTGTTGCCTCGATCGGCCGTCTATACTTCGCATTCGGCAGGCCGTTTAGTCCGGCGGTGCCGGCCGCCCCGCTTCCCCACCCGGAGCACCTTTTATCTGCGATCTGCCCCTTAAATTCCGCTCCGGGAGACTGCTTCCCAAAAATAATCTCCCATCCCTCCAGCGAGTTATGTCCAAAATGAAAT
>DLST01000013.1 GCA_002500745.1 Sphingobacterium sp. UBA7855
CAGTTCAGTTTACACCCTCTATTAAAATAATTTATACTTCTTTCGAATCGAAGAGATAATGAATATAAAGGATTGCAACAGTCCTAAGTTTCCGGAATTGCTGTTCATATCGTGAACAAGGCAACACAGGAATGATTGTTATTGTGTCCCTTTGATTTTCAAAATTCGTATCAGCGCCATAAACGTTATAAATCCTCCCCTTACTATTTATGAAACAGGTCATTTCCACTGATACTTACGAGTCCCTTACCCATGTTTTCTGCTAATAGACCGGATCCTCAGAACTACCATCCAAATCATATTTAAAGATCTCGGTAATCGGAATATTATCAAAAGTACGGGTAACATCGAAAGACGGTTAACAAAAGCCTTTTCTTCCTTGAATAATAATAACTCCGCATAGAAAAAAGAATGGAAATAAATAAGATTAACAACAATGATCCGATTAAATACGGTTAGGGCATTTTCCATCTAAATTCAGAAAAAAGAAACGAATTCGAAAAGGTGAATGATTGACAATACTAACGGATTCAGGCAGCTAAAATATAGCATTAAACTTATTTCATCGAGCAAACCCCATACTTTATATAGGTCAAAATTGCGTTGGTCGAAAATATTTTAAATTTCAAAATCAACTTAATAATTTGTAGAAAATCGATAAGTAGCCTGATATAACACAGGATATTAAACAATTTTTTAAACCTTAATTTTTCATAGTATGAAGAACGAAAAATTGAAAGATCTGTTCCAAAAAAACAAGGAACAGAAAGTGGAAATGACTAAGCCTGTTGATCAGGAAGTCGAGTTTGTTTCCGATGATTTAGCAGAAAAAATCACCGGAGGTACAACAAACAATGGTTGTAGCTGCCCTAACTCAGGTTGTAGCTGCTAATAATCAATTTAGGGCCAATGCTGGCCTAACCAGGGATGGACGCTTTTGTCCATCCCTTAATATTCTAAAATTATGGAAAAACTAAAAGTTTCAAAATATATCGCAATAACGGATTATATTAATGAATATAATCGTTTAATATATAGCTTTATTACTGAAAAAATGTTGCTAATTAACGACGAAGTCTATACAAAGCTAAAAGAGAACAATGTAGATTTCGGTGAGCAGACGGTTAATAAATTTATCGAAGCAGGAATTCTCGTAGATGCCAATTTAAATGAATTGGAAAACATAATAAGAGAAAACAAACGAGTCGTGACAAACAGGAATGTTTTTTCGTTTACTATTTTCCCTTCTTCGAATTGTCAGCTTGGATGTCATTATTGCGGGCAAGTGCATAGTCCAGGAAAAGTAGACAAAAACGTATACGCAGATATTTTGGCGCATATCGAGAAGGGTGTCGCGCAACCTGAAAAAAATCATTTATCGATTGGTTGGTTCGGAGGAGAACCGCTTCTTGGGATGAGTGTTATCGAAGAGCTATCTCCTGATTTGAGAAGAATTGCTGAAAGAAATGGCTGTAGCTATTCTGCCAGAATTACTACGAATGGGCTCCTTTTTAATAGGGTATATCTTGGAAAGCTTATAGAACACGATGTCAGGGACATTACTATTTCACTTGATGGAACCGCCAAATCCCATGATCTGAGAAGACCCACAAAGGGAGATGGTCCTTCTTTTGATACCATTATGAAGAATTTAGCAGATGTACTTCATTATTATGACATTGAAAAAGAACAAATAGATATTCAATTGAGGATCAATGTAGACAGATATAATCAAGATGATGTATTTCCTTTATTAGATCTATTAGCTGAACGCCAATTCCAAAATAAAATTAAACGATTTGACATCGCTCCTATCCACGCTTGGGGAAATGATGCGCATTTAAGAAGCAATACCATTCAAGAATTTGCTGATTTTAAAATTGATTGTTACATTAAATTGATGGAGTTAGGGTTCATGACTAATGTTCCCTTACCGGGACGTGTAAAAGTCATCTGTCAGGCTGTTACCGATGATGCCCTTTATATGCAAACCGATGGTTACTTATACGATTGTAGTGAGTTGCCACTGGTACCAGCTGATGCAGCAGCTAAGAAACTCGGGCACATTAAAGCTGTAGATTTACTACAGGTTGAGGATCGGAATTACTCAAGTTGGAATGATGAAATATTGGATGGAAAATTTCCATGTACTGATTGCAGGATTTTACCGATTTGCGGAGGAGGCTGTCCTAAATCATGGAAAGATGGCCATATCCCCTGCCCAGATTATAAATATAACATTGAGGACATGTTAGCGCTTGCTTATCTAAGCCATTCAAATAGTGAGTTGTTTCAAAACGCATCGGTTTAATATCATATAAAATATGGTAAAACAGCATTATAGAATAGCTTTGTTTTGCGCCTTCTTCGGGGAGTTCCCTTGGTATTTCCCATACTTTGCTAAATCTTGCGAATTCAACCCAGATGTGCATTTCTATATTGTATCCGACTCCACTCCGGAAATAGTTCTTCCAAACAATATTACTATAATCCCATCGAGTTTTAGTGAATTTAAGATTAAAGTTCAGGAGCGGCTGGGATTTAAAATACAAATTGACAGACCATATAAACTTTGTGATTTTAAACCATGCTATGGAGTTATATTTAGCGACATAATTGAGGAAGGTAATTATGATTTCTGGGGACATTGTGATATTGATGTCGTATTTGGTAGAATAAGAAAATTTATCAACGATGATTTATTGGCCAATTATGATATAATTTCAGTTAGGCATGAGTATACTTCTGGATTTTTTATGCTGTATCGAAATGAGCTACATATAAATACGCTCTTTAGAAAAAGTAAAGATTATATCCATGTATTAGGGTCCCCTAAAAGCTATTGTTTTGATGAATGTTCGTACCATCACAGAGCATTAATTGCTGGTAGATCGATAGAAAGCATTCAAAATCATATTGATGCTATGACATTCGTGATCAAGAGAGAGGAAAAAAAAGGTACGTTAAGAGCTTGCTTTGAACTATTTGCTTTAGAAGGTACGCCCGGAAGCGTTGTTTGGGCGAATGGGAGTCTCTGTGTAGAAAATCAAATCGAGGCACTTTTATACCATATTATGCAAATAAAGGGAAGGCCGACATTTAATGGCCTTACACCTGCCAAGATTCCTGATATTTTTGAATTCACTCCTCATTTAGTGCGTTTTCCAAAGGAAAGATTTGGTTTACAAACAGAATTACCAACACTTAATACGGCAATTTATTTAAAGGAACCCTTAGTTCAAATAATATTTGGCGCATACCAAAAGGGCTTATCAGGAAAATTTCGTGCTTGCGGCGCTTTTGCTTAATTTTCCCAACGCTTTCTTGACTATAAATTTAGGATATGAAATACCCATATTACATACAACACGACCAAATGGATTGCGGTCCTACCTGTTTAAGGATCGTGGCAAAGTATTATGGAAAAAAATACACTTTGGAATATCTAAGGGAATTGGCCTTTCTTAATCGTAATGGAGTAAGCTTATTAAATCTCAAGAATGCTGCAGTAACAATCGGATTTTCCAGTGATATGCTGTTTAGTGACATCAACAATTTGATATACAATTTCAGCAAACCTTGTATCTTACATTGGAATACAAACCATTTTGTTGTATTGTTTGATATAAAATACAGGAATGATCTTAACCGAGTGAAATTCATAATTGCCGATCCTAGACATGGCATTGTGCATGTAGATATAAAGACTTTCTTAAGTTCCTGGATTTCTGTAAAAGAAGGTCGAGGCACAATATTACAGCTTCGACCTACTGAATCATTTTATCGTCAGGATGAAGAAAAAAAGAACCTTACCAATAGCTATCAATTCCTAATTGCCTATTTGAGACCACACAGAAAGCTTTTAAGCTATTTAATATTGATATTATTGACGGGAAGCATATTAAGCCTAATAATCCCTTTCTTGACTCAGATACTGGTGGATCTGGGAATTGGCGAACTGAATATAAATATTGTCTATTTGGTACTTTGCTCTCAATTGTTTTTATTCATTGGAGGGACAGTAATTGATATTTTTCGTAACTGGTTAATGTTATTTATTAATACCCGGATAAGCCTTACCATAATTTCTGATTTCCTTAGGAAATTATTTGATTTGCCGATTCGCTTTTTTGATTCGAAAAGCGTCGGTGATATTACCCAGAGAATAAACGATCACACTAGAGTAGAGCAATTTCTGACTGGCACTGCCCTAACAACCCTTATCTCTCTTATTAATGTTGGTGTCTTTATTGTTGTTTTAGGGTTATATGATTTTAAGATTTTTGCGGTCTTTACCGTCTTGACAGCGCTGGCTATCTGCTGGATTTTCTTTTATCAAAAACGGCGAAAAGAAATAGATTACAAACGGTTTAATGCAAATCGGGAAAACCATAATAAACTATATGAAATTATTATTGGAATGCCCGAGATTAAACTTTACGCTGGAGAAGACAGTAAGAGGGAAAGTTGGGAGAAGTTACAAATCAAACTCTTTGATTTAAATATCAAAAGCCTCTCCTTGGAGCAGCTTCAAAAGACAGGGTTTCTTTTTCTTTTGCAACTAAAAAACATCTTTATCTCTTATATTGCTGCGAGGGAGGTAATCGCCGGAAATTTTTCATTGGGCACCATGTTAAGTATTTCGTTTATCATTGGGCAGACGAACAGTCCACTTGAACAACTTATTTCGTTTTTTAGGCATTCTCAGGACGCTAGGTTAAGTCTAGACAGAATGAAAGAGATCCATAATAAAGAAAATGAAGAACGTCGGAATGGCTATCAAGAACTGTCTTTGTCTGAAATTAGCTCCTTCATCACGTTTAAGGAGGTTTCCTTCCAATACGGGGGGCCTAAGTCCCCTTTCGTTCTTGAAAATATTAACCTAGAAATTCCAATTGGAAAAGTTACGGCTATTGTTGGCTCGTCAGGAAGTGGAAAAACCACGTTAATGAAACTATTATTGAAGTTTTATGATTGCACAAAGGGGTCAATATCGTTAGATGGAATCAATCTAGATGCTTTATCTCCCAAATGGTGGCGAGATAAATGCGGAACAGTAATGCAGGATGGTCATATTTTTTCGGATACTATTCTTAAGAACATTGCTATTGACGGCAAGGAAATTGATGAGCAGAGAATACAAGAAGCATTATATATATCGAATCTCACGGAGTTTGTCGAAAGTCTTCCTAATGGACTAGAAACCAGAATAGGTGCCGATGGCAACGGACTGAGCGGGGGCCAAAGGCAGCGACTATTCATCGCAAGGGCTGTTTATAAAAATCCATCACTACTCCTATTCGATGAAGCTACGAGCGCATTGGATGCCAATAATGAAAAAGTTATTATGGAACGGCTAAACGGATTTTTTCAAGGACGAACGGTTATCGTTATTGCTCATAGACTGAGCACTGTTAGAAACGCTGATAATACGATTGTCCTTCGTAACGGTGAAGTAGTGGAGGCGGGTTCTCATACTTCCCTATTGGAAAAGAAAGGCTTCTATTATGAATTAGTTAAAAACCAATTGGAGCTTGAAGAAAATGAAAACCACATTTAAAAAACGGAGTTATGGCCCATTATGATCAAAATATTTTCGGGCGGCTCGACAAGCCGCCAAGAAATACAATTAGGTATGGATCTTTTTCAATAATTGCATTACTGATTGGATTAACTTATCTCTTATTTGGCGTTCAACTCACAATTAAAAAACCTGTTGACACAAATCCAAGAACAATTCGGTTAGACAAAATAGATCAGGTTCTGTTGTTATCGAAGATACATACAGAAGATACTTCGTTTTTGAAAACGGGAAATAAGCTAGAAATCCATTTCGGGAATAAAAACATTTATGAAAGCGTGGTCGGTATTATGAAAAAGGAAAGCCATGATCAAAGCAATTTCTCCGACGTACAAATTGCTCTGGAAGGGGAAGTTATGGCAATTCCCCTTTCGAATAACCTTAAATATAGAGAGGTAAAAACTAACATTTTTCAATATTTGATTGAACACCTACAGAACTAAAGTATGAAGGCTACTGAGAAAGATTATTTTTTGATTAGTGATTTAAATAGAAGTATGACATCCATGATTTTAACTTCATTTCGTCTAATAGGCAAACTCCTCACTGAGCGGGTTATCATCGTCATTTTTCTGGGATCTTTTTCCCAGAATCTTATTGCAAAGGAATCGAACATAACCTCATCTTCAAGTATGGTCTTCACGTCAATGTACGTTCAAGATACAGCAAAAGTGAATGGTGTTTTAGTAAATCAAGCCGGGACTCCCGTAGTTTCCGCTACAGTGTCCCTTTTTTCCAACAATGGATCATTATTGTCAGTTACATCCACCGATACATCGGGAGTTTACCGATTTAACCATATCGCTGAACAGAATATGTCCGTTACCTTTAGACATATCAATTTCGAAGATCAAAAAATAATTTTCAACAGAGATATTCTGAAGAACTTACCCCTTGTTACATTTCTCAAAGACCGCAATTCGGTCTCTATTAATGAAGTAGAAGTGATCGGACGAAGAAAATCTGGGATCGTAAAAACAACGGAAGGGTTTTCCTTTCGAATTGATGAGGCTATGTCGCATCTTACCATTTGGGAGGTTATGAAACAAGCCCCCTTAATAGATGCCAGAGACGATGGGACTTTAAATGTTCTGGGAAAGAGCGGTGTTCAGGTCTACATCAATGGTCGGAAAACAAACTTGGGCGGTAATGACCTTTTGGAGATGCTAAAGAATATGTCTTCCGAGAATCTTAGGGATATAGAAATTATCACTAGCCCATCAAGTAAGTATGAGGCTCAGGGAAATGCTGGTATTATCAATATTATACTCAAAAAGCAACAAAATGAAGGCATTCAGGGTTCTGCGAACCTGAGCAGTGAATTCGCCCACTATAGTACCTTTAGAGGAAATGTTAATCTTAATCATGCAAAAGGCAAAGTTGCTTCTCAGCTAAACCTCAGGGGAGCGGGTACACACAACAGGCTAACGGAAAGCTTTGATTATATATTCCCAACCATCGACCTATGGAATAAATCTTTTTTAGACAGAAATGAAGAAAGCAATCCATTTGGGGCAACGATGTTGAATGATATTTCCCTGACTGAAAAGAACACCTTACTGATACAGACAAATGCCAGTTATTCTTCCAATGAACTTGACTGGCTTACTACAAATAATTTTAGGTCTATCGAGACAAATGTCGAACAATCCCATATCCGTACTCAGACACTACAGAAAACATCAAATAGTTTTTTCAATGTCGATGTTAATGACCGGTTGGAATTGGATACAATGGGCAGCCAGCTATCCATCGGGGGCAGTTTTTTTACACAAGAGAGCCATGCAAAAGCGCCATATACTGTTTTAGATGACAATGAAGAGTATTTCTTTCAAACATCTTCAAAACAACGGGTACGAAATTTTTCCGGACAGGTTGCTTTACATAAATACCTGAACCCAAGTTTAAGCTTGGATGTCGGCATTATGTCAAATTTCAACAGAAACACAAGTAATAACCAATTTTCAGATTTATTGGACGGTAAACTTGTGAATGATCCCAGTAAGGAGAATGATTATAGTTACAAAGAACATATTTATGCGTTGTACTCTTCGGTAAACTGGAAAATATCCGAGAAACTAAATTCGACGATGGGTTTCCGCCTTGAAAAAACAGATATAGATGGATTTGAAAAAAATTCTTCGCAAGAACTTGACATCAATTATCTCAACTTCTTTCCAAACGTATCCTTAACCTATAGTCTAAACAATGTGGACAAATTAGGCCTTACTGTAGGCAGCCGGATAAGTAGACCAGGTTTCTGGGAGCTGAACCCTACGCCCGTATTTTCAGCGCCAATGCTATATTACAAAGGGAATGCTTTTTTAATTCCTGCCCGATCCGTTAATGCAGAACTAAGTTATATCCTAAAACAGAAATTAACATTCCTAGCCAACTATAGCAGGGTAAGTGACGACTGGATGCAATTTCAGGTTACAAGACCAGGCTCTGATACGGTAATGTATGACCGTTTTAACTATGGACATAATGATATAGCCGGTTTGTCCGTAAATTACTACGACAGCTATTTTGAAGGACGTCTGAAAATAAATACCAACTTGGGCCTGAACTACAATATCTTTAGAGGAAACATACCGATCAGGAATGTTAACGAGGAAACTTGGATGAAACAGCTTAGGATTAGAACAGACTATAATATCGATAAGAAAGGTGATAAATCACTCTACCTATCTTATTTCTATTTTTCGCCTTTTGCGAGTGCCCAGGGTCTTCTTAAGAGCAGGCAGGCATTTGAGATAGGGGGAATGATGAAAATAAAGAATTTCACCGTGCAAGTGAGCGGAAGGGACCTTTTCAATCAATCCATGTTCAGAACAGAAGTTGCTAACGGATCGGTATCAAGATCAAGCGGGACTATTGATGCCGCTGCTAGGAGGTTTGTGGTCACTTTTGGCTATAGTTTTGGCAACATGAAAACGAAGAAAGCGGAAAGTGTAGGTGGAGCTGCGAGCGAACAAAAAGGGCGTGTTCCAAATTAAATTATTATTTTCTGTGTCGACTTGATTTGAAATAGGATGAATTGTTGCAATAAGATAGCTTTACTGATTCCATATTATGGAGAATTTCCATGGTATTTCCATCTATTTTTAGGAACTTGTTCATACAATAAGGATGTAGATTTTAAGATCTTTACCGACACCATTATAAATTTTGATATTCCTAAAAATGTAAGCGTCATCAGAATTTCCTTTAAGGAACTCAAGGTGTTTATTCAAGACAAGCTTGATATGAGGATCAGCATGGAACGCCCGTACAAGTTATGTGATTTCAGACCAGCTTTTGGAAAAATTTTCGAAGACTATCTGTTAAAATATGATTTTGGGGGGCATTGCGATATCGATGTTCTCTTTGGAAGGATCAGGGTTTTCCTTACAGATGAGCTACTAAATAAATACGATACCATTTCGGTTCGAAAAGAATTTACAACAGGCTTCTTTTCGCTATATCGAAATACTAAGCGAATTAATATGCTTTTTAAAGAGAGTACCGATTATCAGTATATTTTTTCCTCTGAAAAAAACTTTTGTTTTGAGGAATGTTCTACACACCATAAATCGTTAATTTCTGGAAAGCAGATTGAGCAAATTACATTTAACCTTGATGCAATAACATTTGTAATAGCCAGAAATCATAAGAAAGGAAATATAAATGCATATTATAATATGAATGCTATAGAATACAATTTTGAAAACCTAATCTGGTATGATGGTAAAATAATAGTAAATGGACGATTTGAAGCAATTTTATTCCATTTTATGTCGATTAAGGCTAATGAAAAAAATATTAGAAAATCTTTTACAATCGCTAATATTGAATCTATTGAAGTCGTAAATTCTGAGATTAAAGTCCAGAGTTGCCTAAGCAATGCTTCTTTGCTAAATACAAGTACTTTGATGTTAAACAATGATATTTTCTACAGACATTTCACTGCTTTAAACAATTTTGAGAAATATTCAAGTTTCAGGGTCGCGAAATTTTCAGCTTGCTAATTACTTTTAATGATAGTCTAGCTTTAGAGTCATATCCCGTTTATATCCTAAGAGTATTTCCAATATTTAAAGAGAGATAAAAGTCAGGGAAAACTTCAAGATACTTAGAACCCTATTTTGAAAAATAATCGGAATATTTTTTTAATTAAACCATGTCGCTAGAAACATTTACCATTCCGGTATATAAGTATCCGTCCTATGAAGTACA
>DLST01000007.1:0-127753 GCA_002500745.1 Sphingobacterium sp. UBA7855
ACAGTTCAGTTTACACCCTCGGTCTACACCACCGTAATCCTCTGGCATATTTAGTCCCATAAGCCCCATGTCACCCATTTTTTTCCAAATATTCCGATCTATTTCACCTCTATTTTCCCAGTCGTCGATGTAAGGTGTAATTTCTTTTTGAATAAATGCGCGAAGTGTATCGCGAAAAATATGATGTTCGGCTGTGAACCTGACTGTCTGCATAATCGTTTATTTTCCTTATTGGTTATTTTTGAAATACAAGCGTGTATACGGATCTGCTCTTTCGGAATATTAGCTATACTAATTTAATGAAAAGCTTTGGCTTTTTACAAATATTTATTCTTTATTTTTCGTTCAATAGTTTAAGTAGGGAAGTTTTTCAAATGTTTTTTTGCTATATATTCTGTTTTAATGTGTAAAAATAAAACGGAGTTGTTGTGCTGTATCTGTTAAATTTTTTATCTTTAAACATCAGGGAGATGGCAGGCTTATTATCAGGAAAGCCATCTGATTTTAGCAAAACAATTATAAACTTTTTATCACATGTCAAGAAGAGTATTTATCGTTGCTGCGAAACGTACGCCAATAGGAAGTTTTGGTGGCGCATTGTCGACCATTTCGGCACCAGAGCTTGCAGCTCAAGCTATTCGTTCTGTTGTTAAAGAAGCAGGTGTTGCTGGCGATTTGATTGAGGAAATCATTATGGGGTCAGTTTTGCAAGCAGACTTGGGGCAGGCGCCGGCAAGGCAGGTGGCGAAGTTTGCTGGTCTTTCGGATCATACGGTAGCAACAACCATTAATAAGGTATGTGCGAGTGGGATGAAAGCAATAGCCGTTGCTGCACAGGCTATTTTTTTAGGGGATGCCGATATTATACTCGCGGGTGGGATGGAGAGTATGAGTAGAGTGCCTTACTATGCTAATTCCATGCGTTGGGGTGCTAAGTTTGGTACGCAGCATCTGAATGATGGTTTACAGCGTGACGGCTTGAGTGACGCTTATTCAAATGAAGCTATGGGCTGCTTCGCAGAGCTATGTGCCGAAAAATATCACATCAGCCGTGAAGAGCAGGATCGTTATGCCATTCACTCTTATAAACGCAGTCGCGATGCCTGGCAAAAAGATAAGTTTTTAAAAGAGGTTCAATCTATAAAAATACAAAGTCGTAAAGGGGAGACCGTAGTTTCGGAGGACGAAGAATTTTCTCAAGTCAATTTTGACAAGATACCCGAACTTAAACCAGCCTTCAAAAAAGAGGGGACTGTGACTGCAGCAAACGCATCGACCATCAGTGACGGAGCGGCAGCTGTTCTCTTGGTGTCTGGCGAAAAATTGGAAGAACTTGGAGTCGATCCAATTGCGGAAATTGTCGCTTATGCTGATGCGGAACAGGCTCCGGAATGGTTTACAACGACCCCAAGCGTTGCGACAGAGAAAGTGCTAAAAAAAGCTGGATTGACACTTCAAGATATTGATTATTTTGAATTTAATGAAGCTTTTTCTGTTGTGGCTTTGGTAAATGCCCAAATTTTGGGTTTACCAATGGACAAAGTCAACGTATATGGGGGAGCTATCTCTTTAGGCCATCCATTAGGCTGTTCGGGAGCAAGAATCGTGGTTACATTAACTAGTATTTTAAGACAAGAGAGAGGGGTATTGGGGCTCGCGGCAATCTGTAATGGTGGCGGTGGCGCATCTGCCATGGTAATCAGAAGAACTTGATTCTTCTTCCAGATTATTGTACTTATCTGGAAGAAGTTCCATTCATTTATTCTATTGTTGATCATTTATAGCTTCCAAGAGAATTGTTCTATTGGTTACAGCGTAGATTGATTCTACTCTTCATATAGGCGGTTTGCCTCCACTCCGTGGAGCGCAAGTTCCGATTCGATTTCCGTTGGGTTGAGTCGGATACCTTCTATGGTTAATAGGTTATAAATAGAATCCAAGTCGATTTTCCATTCGTGGATACCATTCAATTTTTCAATAGCGTCTTTGATTTTGTCTACAAGACTGGGATGTTGAGCATTAGTTTCGAAAATGAGCTTTTCCATAGTGTTTCATATTAGGCCTGATAAAAACCAGGCGTGTTTAACCAAAATAGTATAGACAATCATTTGATCGGCTAATTACGATAGTATTAATATACGCATAATGATTTTAAATTAATGCTTTAAAATGAATAAATTGTAATAAAACTGTTAATATTTGTAATAAATATGAGAATAGAAGGCCCGTCTCTCGATAATTGTATCCATTATTTTTTGACACGCTATTTTTATGAGAACTGAAATTTTGGTAAGTTTGGGTTAATCATGACTATTGAAATCTCCTATATCATCATCTTATCACTCCTCGCTATTGTTGTAGTACTATGGCTCTTATATTTTGTTTTGAGAAAGAAATATAGGAAGTTACTGCTAGATAACACGCTCCAAAAGGAGCTTTTTAATCGCATGGATAACCAAAAAATCGAGCATTTCCACCGGGCTCAGTTAAATCCTCATTTGCTAAAAAATTCGTTGAACGGAATGCTTTCTCATGCTTATCAGACCTATTATACCATGGATAAATTGGCTATGGTATTGGATTATGTATTGTATGAGAGCGAAGATGAACTTGTTTCACCTAAAGCCGAGATTGAATTTGCGCGCAATCTCATCGAGATTAACAAAGTAAAACTGAGCCCCTTATTCGATATACGTGTTAAGTTTGACATTGATGAGGTAAATAGTTATATGCTGAACACACCTTCGTTGATCCCTTTAGTGTCTGTTGATCTAATTGAAAATGCGTTTAAGCATGCTGATTTTCACGGTTCTGATTCATTTATTTCCATCGTATTAATATTTAGGAATGGTTGGCTGGACCTTATGGTGAGCAATAGAATATCAAAACGCTCCCCTTTGCAAAAGTCAAAAAGTGGAATTGGTAGCAAAACTTTGGAGGAGCGCCTGATGTTGTATTATCCAAGTAGGCATCAGCTGCGCAGATTTGTAGAAAATGATGTGTATAATGCCCACCTTCAAATCAAATTATATGCGGAGTGAAAGAAACCTAAAATGTATTCTTTTGGATGATGAAATACCAAGTTTGAGATTCTTAAAAATGCTCTGTGAGCAAATTCCTGGTTTGGAGGTAGTCAAAACTTTTAATGATCCGGCTATACTATTGAGAGAATATGGTACGTTAAGTTTTGATTTTTGTATTCTGGATATTGAAATGCCAGGGTTCAATGGATTTGATGTCGCTAGGGAGCTGAAAGACTTTCCAATTGTTTTTTCTACCGCATATAAACAATATGCGAGTGATGCATACGATATCAACGCAGTAGATTACATGCGTAAACCATTATCATTGCAACGTCTTCAGCAAGCTATTATGAAGGTAGCGCAAATAATCGACAATCAGCCCGAAATAGTATCTTTTGGACAGTTCAATACCAATAAAGGAAAAACGATCTTGTATTTCGACCAGATCAACTATGTTCAGATCGCTGAGGTGGACAGCCGCGATAAAAAAGTCTATTTGGCAGATGGTTCGATCATTTTATTGAAAAATATAAGTTTTGATAAGTTGCTGGAGATTTTGCCTGTGCAGGACTTTATACGCATTAATAAAAAAGAGCTGATTGCGGCCAAGATCGTTAAATTTTTCTCTGCGGATGAAATTACAAGCAACCTGCTGGATCCACAAGCTATGCCCATTCTTTTCAATTTAGGCGAATCGTACAAGAGAATGTTTTTCGAGAAATTCAGCTGATTACAAAATTCCGTTGTTTCATTACATATTTTCTTAAACTGCGTTAGCGAAAAGCATTAAAACTCTCCGAGAATTATATTTTTGTTGTGACCGCATCTAAAAAGTACCGTGTTTGGTGCCTATCAGCCGGGATTTGGTATGCTGTTATAAGGATGTTTATTTAATTGCTATGGAAGATGAGAAAATATAGAAACACGATTTTCTACGTGGTTTTGATCGGTACATTACTCGCTGTAATGTATTGGGTGATTCGTATGGGGACACAGCTAGAATCTCCCGAACTTCTTCGGGGAGAAAAAACAAATAATGGCGCTTGGAAGGATTTTATAACCACGTTATGCGATAGTCTGCAGCATCCATTGGCGATATTGTTGGCTCAAATTGTAACGATTATTACCGCGGCGCGTATCATGGGCTGGATTTGTATTAAGATTAAACAGCCCGTCGTTATAGGCGAGATGCTCGCAGGGATTATATTGGGACCTTCGTTATTAGGTATTTATTTCCCAGCATTTTCACATATGCTATTTCCAATAGAATCGCTGAGTAATTTACAGTTTTTAAGTCAAATCGGACTGATCTTATTTATGTTTATCATTGGTATGGAGTTAGATTTGAATGTGCTACGGAATAAAGCGCACGACGCTGTGGTCATTTCTCATGCTAGTATTGTGATTCCATTTACCTTGGGCATCTCATTGGCTTATTTTTTATATCTGTTCCATCCGCCGAAAAATGTAGAGTTTTTATCCTATAGCTTGTTTATTGGTATTTCAATGAGTATCACCGCATTTCCTGTTCTTGCTCGAATTATACAAGAGCGGGGTTTGCAGAAAAGTAAGTTAGGTGCAATGGCGATTACCTGCGCTGCGGCAGATGATATTACAGCTTGGTGTATTCTGGCTGTGGTAATTGCCATTGTAAAGGCAGGTGATTTTGCCAGTGCATTGTATACAATCGGCTTGGCTATTGGTTATGTGTTCGTTATGATCAAAATCATTAGACCATTTTTAAAGCGCGTAGGAGAGGTGAAGGGAAGTAAAGAGGCTTTAAGTAAACCTGTTGTAGCGATTTTCTTTATCGTGTTGTTGTTATCTTCTTATGCGACCGAAGTGATCGGTATCCACGCACTTTTTGGCGCATTTATGGCGGGCGCCATTATGCCTGAAGGAAGTCGATTTCGAACAGCATTTATTGAAAAAATCGAAGATGTAGCGACCTTGTTGCTATTACCATTATTCTTCGTCTATACAGGGCTGCGCACACAGATTGGTTTGCTTAATGACCCTAATTTGTGGATGATCACCGTTGGTATTATTTTGGTAGCGGTGATTGGTAAATTTATGGGGAGTACATTAGCCGCACGTTTTGTCGGTCAAAGTTGGAAAGATAGCTTAAGTATTGGTGCATTAATGAACACGCGGGGTCTGATGGAGCTTATTGTACTCAATATTGGATATGATCTTGGTGTGTTAAGTGCAGAATTATTTTCGATGATGGTCGTTATGGCCTTAGTAACCACGTTTATGACAGGACCATCCTTAGATCTGATCAATTTTCTTTATCGACCCAGAAAAACGCTCACGCGGGAAGATCTGCACGATAAATCAAAATTTAAGATTCTACTGTCCTTTGCAAAAAGTAATACTGGGATTTCACTTTTATATCTGGCTAATGCTTTAACATTGAAAGCAAAAAAGAATGCTGAAATTACAGCGCTTCATATTGAACCTTCCAATGAGTTACATCACTATGAAGTGGAAACCCATGAGTTAGACAGTTTTCGTGAAATAAAGCAAGCTGCTCAGCAACTTGATCAACCGATTAAGACCGTATTTAAGATTTCGAGTGATATTGATAGCGGAATTGTTCAGACGTCTAACGAAGGCGATCATGATCTGCTCCTCTTGGGGGTAAGCGAATCTATTTATGAGGGTAGTTTGCTCGGAAGGTTCTTAGACTTTACTACGCGAATTATAAACCCCGAGAAGTTATTCCATACGGTTACAAATGCCGAATCACCCTTTACAACATATGACAGAAATCAACAGATCAATGCCAAAGTGAATGCTATGGTGGGCATTTTGATTGACAAAAACTTTGTGAAAGCAAGGCGAGTGACCGTTCCCATTGTCTTAGAGAACGACGAATTTCTCTACGAAATGATGCAGCGCTTTATCCATCATTCAGATGCTCAAATTATTGTTTGGGACGTAAATCAAGTCTTGAGGACCAATGCGGGTTTTAAAGAGAAACTTCGACAATTGGAACAACTTGTACCAAATCATCTGACAATAACTGAAAAAGGGTTAGACAGTGATACCTGGCAGGAGCAAGACCTCATGTTGATCAGCTTGCCCAGCTGGAACAAGATGATCAATAAGAAAGTACATTGGCTTTCCGCTACGCCATCCACGTTGTTGATGGCTGACCGTAAACCCTAAAAAAGTAGCCTTAAACAAAAAGCCCTNNAGGGCTTTTTGTTTAAGGCTATGAATGCCTATTTATTTAATTTTTCTATTTTGATCTTTAGTCCGATCAGTTTCTCAATATCGGCCAGATAAGGTCTTTCTTCCACATCACAGAACGAGATTGCTTTTCCTTCGAGTCCGGCCCTTCCTGTTCTTCCGATGCGATGAACATAGGTTTCAGGTACATTCGGGAGGTCATAATTGATAACGAGGGGAAGTTGTTCGATATCAATTCCTCTTGCAGCAATATCGGTGGCAATCAATATTTTTAGATGATTGTCTTTAAATTCACCCAGCGCCTTTTGTCTGGCGTTTTGAGATTTATTTCCGTGAATGGCTGCTGCTCTCAAACCATTTTTTGCAAGTAGCTTAACAATTTTATCGGCTCCGTGTTTTGTTCTGGAGAATACGATCGTACGTTCCTGCTTAAGTTTCTTTAATAAGACCGTTAGCAATTTGATTTTCTCCTTCTTTTCAACGAAAAATACCGATTGATTTACTTTTTCTGCTGTTGAGCTTACCGGAGTAACGTCAACTTCAAAAGGTTTATTCAATATTCCATGCGCAAACTTACGGATATTGGGAGGCATTGTTGCCGAGAAAAATAATGTTTGTCTCTTTGACGGAATCTTGGTCAGAATCTTTTTTATATCGTGTATAAAGCCCATGTCCAGCATGTTGTCGGCTTCGTCCAGGACAAGCATTTCGATCTTATCTAGAAACACGATCTTCTGATTTACGAGATCCAGTAAGCGCCCCGGGGTAGCTACTAGGATGTCAACGCCCTTTTTTATTTCTTTGACCTGTTTTTCTTGGCTTACTCCGCCGAAAATGGTGCAATAGTTTACTTTTAGGTATTTTCGGTAAAAATTTATATTATCTCCGATTTGAATAGCCAACTCACGCGTCGGGGTGAGAATCAGCGCTCTAATCGGAACGAATTTACCCGACGTCTTGGTTTCTTCAAGACGTTGTAAAAGGGGAAGTGCAAAAGCGGCAGTCTTCCCTGTACCTGTTTGTGCACACCCAATCAGATCGTTACCTTTCAGTACAACTGGAATAGCCTTTTGTTGAATTGCTGTGGGATGTGTATAGCCTGTTTCTGTTATTGCTTTTAAAAGCGGATCGATTAAACTGAGTTGTTTAAATTCCATGCGTAGTATGTTCGAATTTGTCTTAAATAAAACCTTTTCAAATCATTTTATACTTTTTATTTGAATGCCAAAAGTCTTCAAATAAAAAGTGTAAGATTAATGAAAGTTTAAAGGAAGAATAGGAAAAAGAAATGGGATAAGTCATTGTGAATTACCCCATTTAACAAGAAAGTGTATTTTTTGGATTACGCCAATTTTACATTTGTAGCGCTGATCCCCTTTGGAGTTCTTTCTACATCATAAGTAACAACGTCGCCTTCAGATACTTGGTTTTTAAGCGCAGAAACGTGTACGAAAACATCTGCACTACCATCCTCTGGTGTAATAAAACCAAAACCTTTAGTTTCATTGAAAAATTTAATTTTACCTGTATTCATTATTTTTAATTAAGTGCGGCAAGTTAGGTATAAAAAACCATTAATCTTTCATTTTTTTTGATGAATTACAAAATGTGCTGTTGAGTTGGCTAATTCTCATCGTCAATATAGACTTTCGCTGGGTTTGTCTATATATATTTTACAATGCGTATTGCAGGCACCTAAAATCATTTTTGTAATTTCATCGAAGCAATTTGCTTTTAATAAAGAAGGGAGCATTTCTCAATAAGGTACTCATCGGGGCGTATGTATTCATATCGGTAACCTCGGCGATGCGCAAATAACAATTTTTAAACCAATATCTAATGAATAGAAAAGATTTTATCAAATCGTCCACTGTTTTGGCTGCATCATCATTTTTCTTAAATGTCCAGGGTTCCAGTTTATTAGATCAGTCTATTCGAGTTGGGCTGATTGGTGTAAATGGCATGGGCTGGTCAGATTTGAATTCATTATTAAAGAATGACGGAATTGTGTGTACAGCTCTTTGTGACGTAGATGATAATATTCTTAAAAAAAGAGCGGAAGAGCTGCGGAAAAGGAATATAGACGTGGAAACTTTTGTAGATTATAAAAAGATGCTCCATAGCTCACTTGTCGATGCCGTTATCATTGCAACGCCAGACCATTGGCATTGCCTTCAAATGGTAGATGCTGTCAATGCAGGAAAGCACGTTTATGTAGAGAAGCCCATTGGCAACTCTATTCTTGAATGTCAATTAATGGTCGAGGCTGCGAAAAAGAATAAGGCTATCGTTCAGGTTGGCCAATGGCAAAGAAGTCAGCAACATTTTCAAGACGCTATTGATTTTGTTCATTCTGGAAAATTAGGCAAAATAAGACTTGTAAAGGCCTGGTCCTACCAAGGGTGGAAAAGTGCTATCCCCGTGGTACCTGACGAACCTGTTCCGGCGGGTGTTCATTATACAGAATGGCTTGGACCGGCGCAAAAAAGACCATTTAATCTGAATCGATTTCATTTTAATTTTCGATGGTTTTGGGACTATGCGGGTGGCTTGATGACCGATTGGGGGGTCCATATGTTGGACTATGCTTTACTTGGCATGAATGTTTCCGATCCAAAGTCTATTATGGCCTCAGGAGGCAAATTTGCTTTTCCGGATGATGCTGGACAAACGCCTGATACAATGACGGCCGTTTACGAGTTTGAGGGTTTTAATATTCAATGGGAGCATGCCAAAGGAATTGATCTTGGTCCCTATAACCGTAACCACGGTGTCGCATTTATTGGTAACAATGGTACGCTGGTTTTAAACCGTTCGGGATGGGAGGTGATTCCAGAAAAGGGGCGGATGGAAGAGGTCGCTATGCAACCTTCTTTAGACGATGGATTAGATAAGCACATGGAAAATTTTGTGGCTGCCATTCGTCAGCGTAATCCGCTATTGCTTCATGCACCAATCGAAGTTGGCGCCCATATTGCCATCTTTTCTCAGCTAGGAAATATAGCATTCAGGACAGGGCAAAAGCTCTACTGGAATAAAGAGAAACAGAATTTTACGGATCAGAAGGCGAATACGTACTTAGCATCGGTTTATCATAACGGATATAAATATCCAAAGGTATAATGCATTGCGACGGGTTGTTGATTAACATAATAATCAACAACCAATGCGTTATTTCTGTCCATCTTTGAGCACAAATTCATTTGCAAGATCGATCTCCTCGCGATTGATGGTATGACCTCCGTTTGAATATATAGCGAGCTTTACGTTTGCATTCATTTTTTCTAAAATGGATGCGGTTGTTTTGACCCGTTCTAATGGAACGTGAAAATCAGGATCGCTAGTGCCGAGGAGAATTGGAGTCTGTGCAAAATCTCCGCTGTAATTTTGGTGGTTGATTTCTTCACCTATTACGCCGCCGATAATTGCGACTGCCCCTCCGTAATGTTGCGCATGCCGTGCAAGGTATTCGAGCGTTAAGCAGGCTCCTTGAGAGAACCCGAAAAAATAAATGTCTTTGGCAGGGATTCCCTGCGCTAAAGCGAGTTGAATGGTATGGTCGATTAAGTCCAGTGCTGAACTCAACCACGGTTCGTTCTGTTGAACAGGAGCCATAAAGGAAAAGGGATACCAACTGTGGTTTTCGGCTTGTGGTGCCAGCAGTGCAAAATTATCGACCTGAAGGTACGATGACAGGCTAAGTATATCTTCGGCACTTCCGCCCCGGCCATGGATCATGATGATGGCTTTTTTTGCCTGTTCCAAATTGTGACCGGCTCTCTTGATGTTTAGTGGATGACTCATGTTGCTTTTTCTTTTTTGATAATTATGTTGTTCTTCTAAACCAAATATCTTGATAGCGCTCGGGATGGCGATGAAATTGTGCATTTACATAAGGACATAATGGAACAATTTTCATGTTATTTTCGCGGGCATAAGATACGAGCTTTTCAAGAAGTATTTTTGCAAATCCTCTGCCCTCATAGGCGTCATCTACCTCGGTGTGGTAAACAACAAGATTGCCGTCGATGATCGCAATGTTCATTAAGCCGGCTTTATGATTATCGGAGAATAATTGCAGTTCGCCGCGTTGACTTTTGTCGAGGATAATTTCAGTTCTTTCCATAGCTCCTTTTTTTGCAAGTGATTTGAAATGATTTATTTATCTAGTCTATTTTCGGTAATGCTTTTTCAATTTGTAATCGATGGCTTTCATACTGCTTTGGCAATTTGAGTGCAGAACCTAAACTCGAGAGCGGTTCATCCACAGTAAAGCCGGGGTTATCGGTTGCGATTTCAAAAAGTACGCCTCCTGGTTCACGAAAGTATAACGAGAAAAAATAGTCTCTATTTATTTTAGGCGTGATATCTAATCCTGCTGAAAGTATTTTTTCGCGGTACTCCATCAAAACGTTATCGTCTTTCACGCGAAATGCGACATGATGATTTGTACCGGCTGCATTTTTGCCGTAGTTCAGATTTTCATCTGCGATGATGTCGACCATGTTGGCTGTGGCTATACTGTCCGTCGTCAATCGATAACGATTGTCAATCTGTTGGCTAAGCGTATAGCCTAAAATATCGGTCAGTATATCTAAGGTTGGCTCTGCCTTTCTTAAAGAGAGTGTTACATTATGGAAGCCTTTTAAGGCATTTTCTGCTTGGATATCGGTGGTTGTCCAAGGAAGTCTTGGATCAGTTGTTTCAATAAACTGAAGCTGTAAGCCGTCGGGATCACGAAATGATATTAATTTCTCTCCAAAAATCTCATCTTCTATCCACTGGATGCGATATTGTGTTAAGCGATTTTTCCAAAAATCTAGACTACCTTTCGGTACGGAGTAGCCGATGTGGGTAGCCATTCCTGCACCTGGGGCTCCTTTTCCAATACCTTCCCAAGGGAAAAAAGTAAGGATAGTCCCAGGTTCTCCCATTTCATTGCCGTAGTAAAAGTGGTAGGTGCCGGGATCATCAAAGTTTACGGTCTTTTTTATAAGACGGACACCCAGTACTTGTGTGTAGAAATCGAGATTTCGTTTTGCATTATCGGCTATCGCAGTAATGTGATGCAATCCTAATATTTTATTTTCCATATCAACGTGTTATATTTTTCAACGAGTTATATTTTTTATAATGCGTTATGTTTTCTTAACTGAGATAAAGTTACACCAATTCAAAGAAAGCTTTATTGAACTAGATTAATAAAATCAATTGTGTATCAGTAACGGTATCTCTCTAAATTTAATTGGAAAATAACTTATTTATTAGGAATATAGACGATGAATTTTTGAGATAAGGCAACTATTCATCGCCTAGTTTGTTCTTAATAAAACATTATTTGATCAATTTCCTTATTAATTAGGCGGTGTTGAGTAATGTTTTTGTTAACTTCACGGTGATAATAAACCTGATCTAAATACTGGAAATAAATGGTAAATAATGTTTTTCCTGAAAATGAGTTAAGAAGGATAGAGAAACTAAAGTCTTATGAGTTAATGGGACTTGGGAAAGACCCTGAATTAGATGTTTTTGCGCAGGCGGCCTGTTTGATTACAGATTGTCCTGCTGCTCTAATTGCCATGATGGAACAAGAAACGCAACGTATTCAGAGTTGCGTTGGGATAGCGTTGGACACTGTGGACAGGAAGAATACCGTCTGTCAGTATACGATCATGAGTAAAGAAGTGCTCATCATTGAAGACACTTTTAACGATGTTCGCTCTTCTTCCAATCCCTTGATTCGCGAAGGAAATATTCGTTTTTATGCCGGGGTTCCACTTTTGGATGATGATGGGGATGCGCTTGGAACAATCTGCGTGATTGATTTTCAGCCCAAACAGCTTTCAGAGAAGCAAGTAAATTCTTTAGCTGAACTCGGTAAGGCGGTGACCAAGATCTTATTGGGCAAGCATCGAAAAATACAGGCCGGTTATTTCGCTGAAATTTTTCATCTGACCAACAATATCATTTGTGTTTTGGATGATATGCACCATGTTAAAGATGTTAATCCTGCATTTAGTAAAGTTTTGGGATTGTCCCGTTCGAACAGCTTAGGCAAATCTATTTTCACTTTACTGGGTGACACGAAAGAAAAATTAGTATCCGACTTGAATCGGGTGGCGGAGACAAAATACGGTATTCAAAGCAACAGTACGACTCTAACGGGCAACGGCCAAATGGTGGAGATTGAATGGCATTTTAAATTTGATGCAGTCAACCGTGATATTTTGGCTTTTGGCAGAAATGTGACAGCAGAACGGGAAGAAAAGCTGAAACTGGAAAATTCGGAGCGTAGATTCCGTAGCTTTTTTGAAAATGCCATTGGCCTGATGAGCATGCATGATATGGAAGGTAATATTTTATCAGTTAATGAAAAAGGAAGAGAGTTATTAGGTTATTCCAAAGAGGAGGTCAAAGGGCTTAATCTAACAAACTTGGTCCCGGCCCATCATGTTGCTTTAGTCGCAGATTATCTTCAACGTATTGCAAGCAACCGAGAGGATTCAGGAATGATGGTTTTACAAACAAAAGATGGTGAAGATATCTCTTGGCTTTATCATAACATGCTAGAAACTGATGAAAATGGAAAGTCTTACGTTGTCAGCACCGCGCTGAATATGACGGATCGGCTACGGCTTGAAAATGATCTTTTGCATACCAAGCAGATATTAGAACAGACAAATGCTGTCGCACAAGTTGGTGGATGGGAGGTAGACCTGGTTGACAATAAGGTCTATTGGTCCGATTCTACAAAGCTTATCCATGGTGTACCACTTGATTTTACGCCGGATTTTGAGCATGCTATCGGATTTTATGAACAGGAGAGTCAGGTCACTTTGCGACGGGTATTCGAAGAGGCCATTGCATCTAGGACACCGTATGATACGGAATTACGTCTATTAAAACAAAATGGCGAGTCTATTTGGGTACGCGTAAAGGGTATTCCCGAATTTGATAATGATGTATGCAAACGTGTGTATGGCATTATTCAGGATATTGATCATAGTAAATCGCTATTTCTGGAATTAGAACGCAAAGAGTCGATGTTACGGGCCTTTGTAGATTACGTTCCGGCTTCTGTCGCCATGTTTGACCGAGATTTTAACTACATTTCTGTCAGTAATCAATGGTTGGAAGATTTTCATGATGGGGCGAATTTGCCGCCTAACAGTAACTTTTTTGATCTTTTTCCCAATATTCCGGAAAATAGAAAGAAAATATACCGCGATGCTTTAGCTGGCGTATCTTATAAGAATAGGGATGAGATTATTCAGGCCGGCGGAACTGCCGAAGCGCAGCATTTCAATTGGGAAGTTAGGCCATGGCATCTGGCTGATGGAAGTATAGGTGGGATCATTATTTTTACGCAGAACATTACGGAGTCAGTAAAAATAAATGATGAACTGAAATTAGCAAAAGAGCTAGCCGTGCTAGCGAGTAAGGCAAAGTCCGAATTCCTAGCCAATATGAGCCACGAAATTCGAACACCTCTAAATGGCGTGATCGGATTTTCAGACTTATTGATGAAAACGCCATTAAATGATACGCAACTGCAATATCTCAGCTATATCAATGAATCGGGGAGTAGCTTGCTCAATATTATCAATGACATTTTGGATTTTTCAAAAATTGAATCCGGAAAACTTGAATTATTTGTTGATAAATATAATCTATATGATATCGCTAATCAGGTTATTAATGTCGTTCTCTATCAAGCCCAGCGAAAGGATGTCGAACTGCTTCTGAATATTGAGCAGGGGCTACCCGCTTTTGTTTGGGTTGATGAATCGCGTATCAAGCAAGTACTGGTGAATCTGCTGGGCAATGCGGTGAAGTTCACAGAAAAAGGCGAGATCGAATTTAAGATCAGTAAGCGCTATAATAGCGAGGATAAATTAGCGCTACGGTTTGAAGTTAGGGATACCGGTATTGGAATTCCGCCCGAGAAGCAGCAGCGTATATTCGATGCTTTCACCCAAGAAGATAGTTCCGTAAGTAAACGTTATGGTGGTACCGGACTTGGTTTGACGATCTCTAATAACCTGTTGAAATATATGGGAAGCAAACTGCATTTAGTGAGCAAAATGGGCGTCGGATCCACATTTTTCTTTGATATTGAGGTTCCATTTGAAGAACAGGAAGTTATAGATACAGCACTGCCATTAAATCGGGTTCTTGTTGTTGACGATAACGCTAATAATCGGATTATTCTTCAACATATGCTGTCGTATAAGAACATCGAATCTGTACTTGCGGCTAATGGTATGGAAGCTTTACAGTTATTGATGAAAGGTGAAAGGTTTGATGTTATTTTAATGGATTATCATATGCCGATATTATCGGGCCTCGAAACGATCGGTAAGATCAAAGAACTCTTTCTCAAGCAAGAGGAAGGTATTCCATTGATCGTCTTGCATACCTCATCGGAAGAGCATGAGGTGATTTCGGCATTTCGACAGGAAGAGCATTCTTTCTGCTTGCTTAAACCTATTAAATCGGAAGAATTGTATTCAACACTTCGCCGAGCGATCCAGCAAAATAGGCAGGAAGCCGTCCAAGCAAAAGCTAATGAAAATTTACCTGTGTCGTCAGATTTCTTTGATAAGGAAATTCAGGTGCTATTGGCGGACGATAATGCAGTCAATATGGCGCTCAATTTGCGCATTATGGCCAGTATTATGCCGGGTGCACGACTGACTGAAGTGTCTGACGGCGCTCAAGCCATTGCGGCCTGTATGAAAAAAACATTTGATTTTATTTTAATGGATGTTCAGATGCCTGAGATCGATGGTATCGAAGCTACCAAACAGATTCGCCAGATTGAAGGTTATGCCGACACACCTATAATTGGTGTTACAGCCGGTAATATTTCGGGTGAAAGGGAACGTTGTCTAGCTGCGGGGATGTCCGATTTTTTAGCCAAGCCTATTCGACAACAAGATTTGTACACAGCGTTAGATAAAGCTATATCTGGTAATCCGATTGTTGACGAAGGGTCCGATTTAGCGCACGACGATCAACATTTAGACATGCGTCGTTTGGATGAACAGGCGGGTGATGATCCTGCATTTCTAGCTTTTTTTCTGGATTTGGTCGTACGGGAGATAACAGGGGCTAGGAGGCTGCTTCAGGTGGCAATTCATGCCAGTGATATTGTCCATGTCAAGGAGCTGCTGCATAAATTGCGGGGCACTGCTTCAACAGCAGGGCTAGTCAAATTGGCCGAGATGACAAAAGAATTGGAAACAAGTTCCACCATTGAAACTGATCTTTCGACTGCTTTTATAGCAATTGAACAAGAAATGGATATAGGTTTGGAACTCATTACAAAAATTTTAAATAAATAACGCTATGTTGATTTTAATAGCTGAAGACGACGAATTGGTACTACGTACTGTTGAGCACAAATTGGTAAAAGAAGGGCACGAAGTGGTGTTGACCAGAAATGGCCGTGAAGCGATAGAGAAAATTAATGAACTGGATTTGGATTTAGTTGTCACGGACATTATGATGCCTTTTGCTTCTGGTATTGAAATTCTTTCGGCGATTAAGCGCGTTGGAAAGGAGATTCCAGTCATTGTATTATCGAGTATGGGCCAGGAGGAGGTTGTGGTCGATGCCTTCGACTTGGGTGCATCAGATTTTATGGTTAAGCCATTTAGTCCAAACGAGCTCATTCTGAGAATAAAACGCATAAAAAATAAATAAACAATATGCATCATCATATCGCATTACATGAACTTATTCTTGCGATTGTTATCGTGTTGATATTAGTACTGTTGTTGATTATTACAGTATTAGGATACAGCTTCTATAGTTATCGAATACTTCATAATAAGCACTCTTGGAGAGAAATCATCGAGTTTAAGATTATGGAGACAATCGTAGGGAATGATGACCGTAGTGATAGCGATAAGGAATTTGCGGAGCATTTAAGGGAGCCTTCATTTCGGGCACTTTTTTTAGATGTATTGGTTGATTCGGATCGAAAATTTTCTGGTGCTGCTAAACAATCGATCATTAGGCTGTTTCTTGATTTTGAACTGGAGGATGAAGCTTGGCGCAAACTTAGGCATCGCAGCGGCTATTTGGTCGCCGGCGGTGTTCAGGAACTTGCAGTCATGAATGTCGAAGCTGCAATACCTGAAATCATGGAGAAGTTGAACGATCCCCGAACTGCCGTTTATCAGGAGGCCCAGTATGCACTTGTTAGTTTTAAGGGATACGAAGGCCTTGGCTTTTTGGATCATTTCAACAAGCCGTTATCAGACTGGCAACAGCTCCGTTTATTGTATTCGATTCATGATATACCAGAACAGGCTGATTTACAAGTAAAGGATTGGATCCATAGCACAAATGATTCGGTTGTCATCTTTACTTTACGTCTAATTCGAAAATTTAGATTGCTGACTTTTTATACATTAGTCTTAAGCCTATTGGAACATCCTTCGATAAATGTTCGTGTACAGGCGGTAAGAACTCTGCAAGCTATTGAGAACAGTGAGACTATTCAGCAATTTGTACAAGGTTTCGATCTGCAGCCACTCGCAGTGCAGAATGAGATGCTGAAGGCGATGAAGATGATCAAGAGTAAAGAAAGTGAGCATTTTCTTAAAGAACTACTGTGGAATCATAGCCCTGTATCAATTAAAATTTCTGCTGCAGAAGTACTTGTCGTTCTCGGAGAGGAACACTATCTGCGGGAGATCTCCCAAGATGGAGATACTTACGACGAACTTAAACAAATTATTAAACACGCTTTGCAAGAGAAAAAATGTTAGAGTTTTCCCATATCGTATATGAAATTATAGTTTGGCTATTTTTGCTTTATTCGGGGGCGGTATTTCTTATCTATGCTTGGATAGGATTATATGCTTATGGAGCTGTGTTTCGTTACAAACATGATAATACGTTTACGGACTATAGTATTATCGCCACCAACCCCAATGCACCTACATTCAGTCTGATTGCACCGGCCTATAACGAGGGTATGACTATCGTCGAGAATGTGCGGTCCTTATTGTCGTTGTATTACCATAATTTAGAAATTATAATCGTAAATGATGGAAGTAAGGATGATTCTATATCGAAATTGATCACGTCTTATGAACTTGAACCGACGTCATTCTTTGTTCAGGGAAACATTGAGACCAAGGAGATACGTGGAATCTATAAGAGTAAGAATCCGGCGTTTAAGAAGCTGATTGTTGTAGACAAAGCGAATGGGGGCAAGGCGGACGCCCTTAACGTTGGGGTGAATATCTCTTCTGGAGATTATATCGTTTGTATTGATGTGGACTGTATTTTAGAACAAGATGCCATTTTAAAACTAGCGAAGCCATTTCTAGAACAAACTGACAAACGCGTTATCGCTTGCGGTGGCGTTATCCGTTTAGCTAACAATTGTAACGTTGTGAATGGGTCTGTTGTCGATGTTAATTTGCCTAAGTCCTGGTTGGGGCGGACGCAAGCTTTAGAATATATCCGTGCTTTCATTTTGGGGCGAATGGCTTGGTCTAGAGCTTCGGGATTAATTCTTATTTCAGGTGCATTTGGCGCTTTTGACCGGGAAATTGTGTTGGCTTGCGGAGGCTATGACCGAAATACGGTTGGGGAGGATATGGAGCTTGTTGTTCGTATGCGTCGCTATATGGAAGAGCAAAAGCTGCCTTACGAGGTCGTTAATATAACAGATCCCTTATGCTGGACGGAGGTTCCAGAATCTAAAGAGGTACTACGCAAGCAGCGTAATCGTTGGATGCGTGGCACCATGGAAACCTTATGGAAGCATCGCAAACTCATGTTCAATCCAAAATATGGTCGTTTTGGTATGGTTAGCATGCCTTACTGGTTTTTCTTTGAATTTTTGGGTCCCATTGTCGAATTTACAGGTTACATTGTCTTTTTAATCTTTTTTATACTCGGAATTATCAACTGGCCATTTTTCTTTGCACTTTTTGCGCTGGTTATTGCTTCGGGAATTTTGTATTCCATCTATGCCATCTTGGTTGATCTTGTTAGCCACCAGGTCTATTCAAAGAAGCGGGACCTTTCGACGTTAATAACTACCGCTATTCTAGAACCATTTTACTTTCACCCTATTGTCGTTAAAGCTGGAGTCCAGGGGGTTGTTGATTACTTTCGCAAGCAGCATGGCTGGGGAGAAATGACACGACAAGGCTTTCAACAAAAAGATGCCAATGAGTCGGTTTGGAAATACCTCGGTCACCGATTAAATCTGTCGTTAAAAAGCTTAGGACCTGTGATGTTGGTTGTCTTTGCCTTGTATATGTTATCCGTTGGTGTAGAATGGTGGTGGTACGGTCGTCGATTTGCTCAGCTTTCGGAGGTCCACGCAGGCAAATACCTATTTTTGGATAACATCCTGTTCATCTTTCAAGCCTTAGCGTGTTTGGGAATAGGCTATTTATTGCTACAATTCTTAAGCAGATTTTGGGCGAGGCTTCTTTTGATCATTTCGTTCTCGCTTATTGTTGTTATGCAGTTCATCTTGTTTCTGTATTTTGGCGAATCGAGAAATTTGCTTGGGGCTGATATGTTCTATTACAGTTCGGAAGAGATGAAGCAAATTTTGGAGGCTAGCGGTATGTTGAGTTTTACCAATATTGCTTTACTTTTATTATTGATCGCAATTTCTTGGGTTCCGCTTTGGATTGCCAATAAAAAGACATTCAAAAAAAACTATGTTAGTATTGCACTCTTATCTTTGGGGATCATATCGTTTTTCATTAGTTCGGCTTCGCTTTTAGGGGGTCGCTCCGATAACGATGAATTCGTAGCCAATGCAAGCCGGAGTAAATGGCGTTATTTCTTCAATTCCAATTTATCAAATTATGTGGATGAACACCCGGGTATGCTCGCAATGTTCCATAAAGAGGAGGATACAAAGGTGTTGGATACTAAATTTCCTTTTTTGAAAAAAGAAGATACCAAAGGTTTTCTAGGAACACACCTTCAGAAAACGACGAAAGTGCCCAATTTAGTTATTCTCGTCATTGAGGGGCTAGGGCATGCCTATAGCGCTGAAAATGGCTATATCGGTAACTTCACGCCATTTATCGGTAAACTGAAGCAGCAATCGCTGTATTGGGACAATAACATGAGTTCTTCAGGACGGACATTTTCTGTTCTGCCTACGATAACAGGCTCACTACCTTTTGCTATGCACGGTTTTTTAGAGCAAGATACCTTACCAGACAATTTCAATCTATTTAATATTCTAAAGAGCAACGGATTTAATACTGGTTTTTTCTATGGCGGTCATTCAAATTTTGACTTCATGAAGAAGTTCATGGATTATAATAAAATTGATATGCTCATCGATCAGGAAGCATTTGGTCCTCCATATGAGAAATTGCCTGAAAAGGGGGGAGAAAGTTGGGGATATGAAGACCAAGCTGTATTTAGTAAGTTTCTTGAAGTACAGAAAGTGCAGCAACAACCTTATTTCCATGTGCTTTTGACGCTCTCTACACATAATCCATTTTTGATTAATAATGCGGCCCATTATGAGCAATTATTTGATGAACGTATGGTGACATTGAACCTTACGGCCGAGCAGAAAAAGTGGGCTTTAGAAAACCGTACGCAGCTGGTCTCAGTGTTGAATTTGGATGATGCGATGGAACAATTTTTTGAATCTTACAAAAAGAGAGCAGATTTTGCAAATACGATTTTTGTCATAACTGGAGACCACGCAATGCCTGAGATACCGTTACAAAGCAAAATCGATCGTTATCATGTTCCTTTGTTGATTTATTCACCACTTTTAAAAGGGCCAAAGACTTTTCATCATTTTGTTAGCCATTTTGATGTCGCGCCATCTATATTGGCCTACTATCGAGAAAACTTTGGAGTTAAAACTCCCGGTCAAGTTACTTGGATAGGTGCGGGCCTTGACAAAGGGGCATTTGCACAAGGTGATGGCATCGGTATGATGCAGAGTAAAAATCAGTTGATTGATTTTGTCAGAGGTAATTACCATCTTTCTGATGGACAACTGTATCAGTTGGATGGTGTGTTCAATGAAGACGTCGCCTCGGATAATGCAAAAGAAGAGGTTTCAAAGCGCTTTGAATTATTTAAGCGCAAAAATAAGCTATTTTATACCCAGAAGCGACTTCTTCCAGACAGTGTGTATACAAATTACTTTAATAGAACAAAGAAGAACTAGAATTTTCGAATATAGCCTAGGATGATGTCTAGTTGATTTCCTTTTTCTTTGGGACGGAATTCTTGGTTATAATAGGTGCCCGAAATTGAAAACAGATTACTTTGCTTAACAGAGAAATTATATTCAGCACCTACTTTGAATGTTTTTAATTTATAGGAAGCGTTGTCCAATAGATTATTTCGGTTTTCCTCAGGGCTCAAACCCGTTCCGGCGCTAAATCCGAAGTAATCGTTTGCTCCTTTTGTATAATAGCGGACTGTTCCGGTATACGATTGGGAAATATTCTTTTCGCCTGGAGTAAGGTAAGTCCTTAGATTGAACCACAAGTTTTGGTAATATTTTCCGACTGAAGCTGTGTACATCCAGATGTTGTCACTAAAATAGAGCTGACGATATCCGATTTCCCCCTCAAAGCTGTTCGGAAGATTGGCATAGAGAGACACACCAGTTCTATATTTCGCAAAAATCCCCACATTATTGGAATAGCCTGCTCCGACATAGAGGTAAAATATCTTTGAAAGCCGTGGGTAAGCCTCCATTTCAAATTGGACGCCATTTTCTGCAAATTTATTCGCATAGTTAGTTCTGAAAATAACGGATCCTATTGCTGTTGCCCGTTTATAACTTAATCCAACAATGTGCCAATTGTGATCAAACTGTTTGTCAAAATAGACAAAATTGTACGTCAGACCGATTGCATTTTTAGCGGTATACTCTTCAATATTTTTTGCCAATGCTCTGGCCTCCGTATTTTTTGGATTAATTTCCAACAAACTATGAATTGCCTTTTCGGCAGTTTCGTATTGATCATTGCCATAGCTTATTTTGCCTTTTAGCAATAGTAAATCCTGAGACTGCGGATGTATGCGTAGCCCTTTATCGGTAATTGCAATTGCTCTTTCAGCCTGGTCGTTCCAATACTCAAGCGAAGCGTAGGCCAAAAAGAAATCTTCATCAGTGGTATTTTTTCTATCCAGTTCCGTAAAGATGGCCCTTGCCGAATCTATCTTATCCGACCATGTATAAATGCGCGCTAAAAAAATGTTGATATCCGTGTAGTCCGGTGCTTGAAGTAGCGCCTGCTTGGACAATTGAATCGCTTGTGGATAATCTTTTGAATCAAAAGCGACCTTTCGCGCTTTTGCAAAGAGATCGTCGGCAGTGAGTTTTGTCTCTTGTGCGATGGAGAATAAAGGTATTAGCGATAGGGAGAGTAATGGATAAATTACTTTTTTCATTCCGGATTGTATAGTTGACATTTAAGCTTGCTAATATATAAACTAAAATTAGCAAAATTTGTTTGTGCACTGTGGTTTTAAATAAATTTTGCGCGCTCGTGAATCCTTCTAAACCATTTATGGGATACCATTTGAGACGACATTTAGAATGAGAGTTTAGAAAACCGCCAATTTAAGGTATCGATAATGGTTAACTGGTTGCTGTCTACAGGTAAACCGGTTATGATCTTAAGTACCTGCATAGCCATCATGCTACCTATGATCCCTGGCAGGGGGCCTAGTACTCCATTTTTATCGCAATTTGGAACCTGATCGGGGTTTGGGGGAGTGGGAAAGATGTCCAGAAGGTGTTTACTGCCTTCAAAGTTAAAAACTGCCAGCTGTCCTTCAAAGCCGTGGATGCTCCCATATACCAAGGGTTTATCGAGTTGCAAGCAAATTTGATTCAGTAAGTAACGTGTCGAGAAGTTATCCGAGCAATCTACTACTATTTGATAGGGAGCAAGAATTGCAGCCGCGTTGTTCGGTTCTATCTTCACCTGAACCGTATGAAAATCAATTGTACTATTATGCTGTCGAATATAGTCTTGGGCACTTTCGGTTTTAGTTTTGTGAATGTTGTTTTCGGAGTGTATGATCTGTCTATTTAGATTGTGGATTTCAACGTGGTCAAAATCAGCCAGGCCAAGTTTACCTATACCTGCAGCGGCTAAATATTGAAGGACGGGACTTCCGAGTCCCCCTGCGCCAACAATCAATACCTTGGCATCCATGATTTTTCTTTGTCCTGAGACGCCAATTTCATCGATAAAAATCTGCCGGCTATAGCGCTCAAAAATATTGTCTTTTTTCATTTATTTAACGTACTATGCCAGCGAAATTGGTTTCCCAGTCCTTCATCACCGGCGAGTATCCCATTTTTCGGATTTGACTTTTTATGGTTTCCATATCCCTTTCATCGCTTACTTCAAATTGTTCTAACGCTTGTGGATCGACCACATAGCCCCCCGGATTGGTTTTTGAGGCAGCGCTCATTGTTGTTACACCGATCGGTATAATATGATCTCTAAACGTTTCGTTTTCCCTAGTGGAGATAGAGATTTCCAAATTTTCATTCCACAGACGATAAGCACAGATTAGCTGCAGTAGATCGCGGTCGGCCAAATGAAAATTTGGTTCCACAGAGCCAGCAGCTGGGCGTAGGCGTGGAAAGGAAATGGAATAACGAGTCTGCCAATAGTGTTTTTGTAGATAGGCAATGTGTGCTGCGGTAAAGAAACTGTCCACCCGCCAGTCTTCGAGCCCCAATAACACACCTAGTCCGATTTTATGGATACCAGCCCGGCCGATACGATCAGGTGTATCCAAGCGATAATCAAAATTTGACTTCTTTCCTTTGGGATGATATTGCCTATAAACTTTCCGGTGATAAGTCTCCTGATAAACCAAAATGGCATATACGCCAGCGGCCTGCAATAATTCGTACTCGGATTGTTCCAACGGTTGTACCTCAATGGATATCTGCGAAAAATGGGACTTTAGAAGTTGGATAGCATGGAGGAAATAATTGATTTCAACAGTTTTGTTGGCTTCTCCGCTAACGAGGAGGATATGGTTAACTCCCATAGCTTTAATTGCCATCGCTTCCAGCAACAACTCGGTATCGCTAAGTGTTTTTCGTCTGATTTTGTTGTCCATGCTGAAACCGCAATAGGTGCAAATATTTTGGCACTCATTGCTCAGGTAAAGGGGGGCATAGAGCTGTATGGTTTTACCGAAGCGGCGTTGCGTGATTTTTTGTGTCTTTTGTGCCATTTGTTCCAGATACGGTGCTGCAGCCGGTGATATGAGCGCCCTAAAATCGGAGAGCGATAATTGGTCTTTTTCTAACGCATGCAGTACATCCTGATTGGTAGCGTCATAAATCTGCGTGTGGACGTCATTCCAGGCATATGTATCGAGTATCGTTTTGAAATCTGTCATAAGTGAATTATCAATCAAATAAAAATGAAGTTAAGGGGCTCGAAGCGATGGCTTGTGCGCCGACCTTTCCTAAACCGGCCTCATAAGCCTTTCGTCCGGCGATAACAGCCTCTTTGAATGCTTCGGCCATACGTATCGGATTATTTGAGACTGCAATTGCCGTATTGACCAAGACTGCATCCGCTCCGATTTCCATGGCTTTGGCAGCATCGGAAGGCGCTCCGATGCCAGCATCTACAACAACGGGTACATTACTTTGTTCAATGATAATTTCAAGAAAATCCATGGTACGAAGTCCCTTATTACTTCCAATTGGGGCACCTAAAGGCATAACGACAGCTGTGCCTGCATTTTCCAATCTTTTGCAAAGCACTGGATCTGCATGGATATAGGGCATGACGACGAATCCCAATTTGGCCAACGATTCAGTTGCGCGTAAGGTTTCAATGGGGTCAGGAAGTAGATAGCGGGGATCGGGATGAATTTCCAATTTCACCCAGTTTGTTTCCAGTGCTTCGCGAGCAAGTTGAGCTGCGAGCACAGCTTCTTCAGCAGTTCGTGCCCCCGAAGTATTGGGAAGCAAATGGATTGCCGCCAGATCGAGCGCACTGATGAGACTGTCGTCTGAGCTGGTCTGGTCGATTCGTTTGAGGGCAACGGTGACCAATTGGGAGGCCGAAGCCACAATGGCATCGCTCATTTCCGTGAGATTACCGAATTTGCCCGTACCCAAAAATAGCCTAGATTCAAATACGCGATCGGCTATGGTTAAATTGCTCATATTAAAATTTTGTGGATTGATGAAACGATTGTTGGATTATGGGTTATACTACCGGAAAGTGCAATTCCATAAACTCCAGTTTGTAATAACTGTTGAATGTCGTCGAGGTGGGCTATACCGCCAATCGCGAATATCGGGATTGGGGATAACCCTTCTTGTCTAACCTGCCCGATGATATTTTCATATCCGTCGAGCCCCAATAGGGGACTGAGGTTATGTTTTGTCTTTGTAAAGCGGAATGGTCCGAGTCCGATATAGTCACAATTTTCCGTTATTCTTTGGTATACATCTGTAAAGCTATTTGCAGTACCGCCGATTATTTTTTTTGGCCCCAATAGCTTCCTTGCAGCATCGATACTGCCATCCTCCAGTCCGAGATGTACGCCGTCAGCATCGACAGCCGCTGCAAGCGCAGGATGATCATTAATGATACAGGTGGCACCATATCGCAAACACACGTTTTTGACCTGTTCTGCCAATCTGTAAACATACGCTTGGTGAGCTCCCTTCCATCTCACTTGTATCCATTTGACACCAGCATCAAGGGCCTTTAAAATATTATCTTTTTGTGCTGCTAATGTTTGTCCTTGTGATATGTATTGAAGTTTTTCCATAGTTTTTGTTGACATGCAATGAAATTTTGAATTGGGTCGGGATGCTGCCATAAAGCGCCGTACAAGGCTATTCCGTCTGCCCCTTCCTGCAACGGGAGGAGACAGTTAGCTTGGTTTATTCCGCCAAGTGCTATCAGACGAACAGTAAAATTAACGCGTTTTGGAAGCTGATTCAGTTGGGCATTATACCTTCCGTATTCTTTTTTCGAAATACTTGGAAATATCGGACTGAGAAAAGCATAAGCCCAGCATTCATCCAGTTTGTTGAATGCCGCAATATCATGTACAGATGTTGAGCAAATAATTGTAGCGTTCATCTGATTGGAGGGGCTATGCTGTCTGCTCCATTCATTTCTATGAATGCGTGTGATCCCGAGTTCCGCCGATAGGTGGGGGTGAGAATGAAGAACCAACTTTTCAAGATATGCAGGATCTATTGATTCTACATAGCTTGCCATTTGTAAATCTGTAAAATGATATTTGCGTAAGTGCAGGATATCGAGCCCCTTCTCAAGAAGGGTATGGATAACCGCTTTTTCAGCATGTATGGTCTCTTCTGGCGTTAGTGCAATGATCATAAATAGAGTTCTTTACCCTGTGCGATAAATTCTTGCGATTTTTCAAGCATACCATGCGCTGCACTATCCCGTATTTCTTGCGTAATTTTCATGGAGCAAAATTTGGGGCCACACATGGAACAGAAATGAGCTACTTTAGCTGCATCTGCAGGCAAAGTTTCGTCGTGATACTCACGTGCGGTATCCGGATCTAGGGAAAGATTGAACTGATCTTCCCATCTAAATTCAAATCTCGCTTTACTTAAAGCATTGTCACGATACTGCGCTCCAGGGTGTCCTTTGGCCAAATCAGCAGCATGTGCGGCTAGTTTGTACGTGATGACACCATCTTTAACATCTTTTTTATTTGGTAATCCGAGATGTTCTTTTGGGGTGACATAACAAAGCATGGCACAACCGTACCAACCGATCATTGCAGCTCCTATCGCCGAAGTAATATGGTCATACCCCGGAGCGATATCGGTAGTAAGCGGGCCTAAGGTATAAAATGGGGCTTCATTACAACATTCCAGTTGTTTGTCCATATTTTCTTTGATCAGTTGCATGGGCACGTGGCCGGGGCCCTCTATCATTACCTGAACATCGTGTTTCCAGGCGATCTTGGTGAGTTCGCCCAGTGTTTCGAGCTCAGCAAATTGAGCCGCATCGTTGGCGTCCGCAATAGCTCCTGGACGGAGACCATCGCCAAGTGAAAAAGCAACATCATATCGTTTCATGATCTCACAAATCTCCTCAAAATGGGTATAGAGAAAGTTTTCTTTGTGGTGAAAAAGACACCATTTGGCCATGATAGAACCACCCCTTGAGACGATACCAGTTACTCGTGTTGCTGTAAGATGAATGTAGCGAAGCAATACACCGGCGTGTATAGTAAAGTATGAAACACCTTGTTCCGCCTGTTCGATCAAAGTGTCTTTAAAAATCTCCCAAGTAAGGTCTTCGGCCACACCTTTTACTTTTTCTAATGCCTGATAGATTGGTACGGTACCGATTGGAACTGGTGAATTGCGGATGATCCACTCGCGGGTTTCATGGATATTTTTACCGGTGGATAGATCCATGATCGTGTCGGCTCCCCAACGACAGGCCCATACCGCTTTCTCAACTTCTTCCTCTATACTTGAACTTACAGCGCTATTGCCAATATTGGCATTAATTTTAACAAGAAAGTTGCGCCCGATAATCATGGGTTCACTTTCAGGGTGATTGATGTTATTGGGAATGATCGCTCTCCCGGCAGCGATCTCTTCGCGGACAAACTCGGGAGTAATCGTTTTTCTAGGGATTCTGGCACCAAAGTTTTGGCCTGTATGCTGATGATCCATTCCGGGGGTGCTGGCTACTAGCTGCTCGATATGTTGATTTTCGCGGATAGCTACGTACTCCATTTCAGGCGTAATGATACCTTGCTTTGCATAATGTAATTGGGTGACATTACTCCCGGCAGAGGCTACTTTTGGTTTATGACTATAGGCAAATCGGAGTTCATCCAACGTTGGATCAGAAAGGCGTTGTTGTCCATATTCAGAGCTGATGCCCGCCAGCTGTATGACATCCTGGCGATTCAATATCCATTGTTCGCGAAGCCGGGGGAGACCTTTTCGGATATCGATCTGAAAATTCTCATCGGTATATGGACCAGAGGTGTCGTAGATTGTAATAGGGGGATTAATTTCTACCTGTCCATTGCTTAATTTGGTTGGACTTAAAGAAATTTGGCGCATAGCCACTTGAATAGGAAATAGTGTTCCAGGTACAAAAATTTTTTTTGAATTGGGAAAAGGGGATTGCGTAATTGTTTCAGCTGTCATTTTTTCTGAATTGAAGTGAATGATTAGGGTGATTTTTTTAATCATTATCCGCCTTGCGATGCGGTTATTAAGATGATTTGATCGTGAGGTTTAAGTGCTGTTGCAGCCCAATCGTCCTTGGGTATAACGTGGTTGTTGATGGCAGCGGCAACACCTTGGGTTTTGCCAGATAATTCCAAAACCAATAGTTCTTCAAGTGAAGAAGGGGCGGGGTCGAAAAATCGATTTTGATGGTTTATTGTAAGTTCCATTCCTTAATTTTTTTAGTAAAACTTTAGGAATGGCTACACGAAGGTACAGCAATGCACCTGTTAGACAGCTCACTTTTCCCTACGCCAGTATGATCCGGATCAGGTTCTAAGGGTAAAATCTCAGCCTGCACAAGCAGACACCCCTAAAGTTAAAACGAAGATAGTATTATTTTTGTGAAAGTTGCAAGAATTTTAATTTAAATGCCTCATATATACAGCAGGAAAGTACAGGTCGCGATTTGCGAAATATTTGATATATTAGTTTTTTAATCAGCTAAAACAATTTAACAGTAACCAAGAATTATATCCTTTAATGCGTAGAATTTTATTGATAATACTATTGTGTATGGCAAGTACTGCCTATGCACAATCCAAGAATAACTGCAAGGCTGTACAGTTGACATGCGAACATCTGGTCAATCCGTTAGGCATTGACGCATCCCACCCGAGATTAAGCTGGCGCCTTGAAGACCGGCGAAAGGGCGCCCTACAGCAAGCTTATCAGATTCTTTTAGCGCAAGATTCCCTTGAATTGTTACATGGGGTAAAAGCGCATTGGGACAGTGGAAAGCAGCTAAGTTCGGCGATGTTGGTGCACTATAATGGTACCGAGTTAAAGCCGCGGATAAAATACTTTTGGAGAGTAAAAGTATGGGACCGAGACGGTATTTCCAGCGTTTCAGCAATAGCATCTTTCGAGACTGGAATGATGGGGAAGGATCTTTGGACAGGAAAATGGATCAGTGACAATAAAGATATCAATGCGCGCAACGCTCCGTATTTTAGGACTGAATTCACTATCAAAAAGCGGATAAAATCGGCTCGTGCTTATGTTGCCGCTGCCGGATTATATGAGCTTTCTATTAATGGCGTGCGCATTGGAGACCACCGTCTTGATCCTATGTATACGCGATTTGATCGAAGAACACTGTATGTGGTAGAGGATGTTACCGGACAACTACAACAAGGTGCGAATGCGATTGGCGTCGTTTTGGGGAATGGCTGGTATAATCACCAGCCACTGGCGGTTTGGAATTTTCATCAAGCACCGTGGCGGGCCCGGCCAACATTCTGTTTGGAGCTTAAAATCGAGTATACAGACGGTACGTGGGAGACGGTCGTTTCGGATAAGCAGTGGAAAACAGCTACCGGTCCAATTATCTATAACAATATTTATACGGGTGAGCATTATGATGCTCGACTTGACATGCCCGGCTGGGACAAACCTAAATATGATGATTCAACTTGGCAGGCTGTTCAGTACAGAAATGCGCCATCTGCACATATCGTTTCCCAACAGATGGTACCGATTCGGCTCGTGAAGTCCTATAAGCCCAAATCAGTGACAAAGATAGACCAACGTACTTATGTTTTCGATATGGGTCAGAATATGGCTGGAATTACAAAAATTAAAGTCAAAGGAGCTCCAGGGACTATGCTACATATCAAGCATGGTGAACGATTGTCGGCAGATGGGCGTCTTGATCTGTCCAATATCGATGTTTATTATCTTGGCGATAAGGAAAAGGAGCCCTTTCAGACGGACATTCTTACCTTAAGCGGTCGCGATGATGAGTTTATGGCTAAATTTGGTTATAAAGGCTTTCGTTATGTCGAGGTTAGTAGCAGCACAGCGATAGCTTTGGATAGTTCTGCTGTAACTGCCTATTTTATGCACAGCGATGCTCAACCTATCGGACAGCTTAAAACATCCTCGGAATTGATTAACAAACTATGGAAAGCGACCAACAATGCCTATTTATCGAATTTGATGGGGTATCCTACAGACTGCCCGCAACGCGAAAAAAATGGTTGGACAGGGGATGGTCACCTCGCGATTGAAACTGCCCTGTATAATTTTGACGGTATTACAGTTTATGAAAAATGGCTGGCCGATCATCGTGACGAGCAACAAGAGAATGGCGTATTACCAGATATTATTCCAACGGGTGGATGGGGGTATGGTAATGCAAATGGTCTTGACTGGACAAGCACCATCGCTATTATCCCCTGGCAGATCTATCAGTTTTATGGTGATCCGCGCGCATTGGAAGAATGCTACGATAATATTAAACGCTATGTGGATTATGTAGACGGCATCAGCCCTTCTGGACTTACCACTTTTGGACGCGGAGATTGGGTGCCTGTTAAGGCTCAGTCCAATCTGGAACTGACGTCATCTGTTTATTACTATGCTGATGCGACCATTTTGGCTGCAGCGGCAAAGTTGTTTGGAAAAACGGCAGACCATCAAAAGTATGATCAACTTAGTAAAAGAATTAAGGAGGCGATTAATGCGAGATTTTTGAATGTTTCTAATGGAATTTATAACAATGGAACACAGACGGAATTGAGTGTACCGCTCTATTGGGGAGTTGTACCGGAAGATATGAAAGCGAGGGTGTCGGCCAATCTAAATAGGAAAGTTGAAGAGGCTAACTTTCACTTAGACGTGGGCGTATTGGGGGCAAAAGCTCTCTTGAATGCATTGAATGATAACGGGTATGGGGTGACCGCGTATAAAGTTGCGGTACAAGATACCTATCCGTCCTGGGGATGGTGGATTGTCAATGGGGCGACTACATTGCTAGAGAACTGGGATTTAAAAGCAACTCGGGATATTTCGGACAACCACATGATGTTTGGTGAAATTGGTGGCTGGTTCTTTAAATCTATCGGCGGGATTCTTCCTGATCCCGAACATCCTGGATTCAAAAACATCCTGTTGAAGCCTATTTTTCCTCAGGAATTGAAAGAATCATCGATTTCTTACGAATCACCCTATGGTAAAATTTTATCTCATTGGAAATTAAGTGGTAATAAGATTGTATATGATGTTCAGATACCTCCAAATGCGACTGCGACATTTTATCCTCCAACGAATGTAAGCAATGGTAATATCATTGCATTAAATGCTGGTAAACATCGGTTTGAATTGGAGCTCAAGTAACATTTTAGTGGTATCAATCCTATTGTATTTGATTGATACCACTAAAAATATTTTATATTTGGAAGAAATATGTGGAACGACTTCACCTTTTTGAAATCATCTTCCACTATAGGGAATGGAGTCAATCGTATCAAAATGAAATTTTCATCTTTTGGAAACTTGTCGTCATTAGGTGCAACTAAAAATAGAATAGATTTAAAGGTATCGTTTGTTGGGTAAATTGACTGTATAAATTATTAACATGACGAGGACAGGGATACTAGCTAGATAATTTATAAAATGGATACAAAATATCAAATAATTGATACAGCAAACTGGAAGCGAAGAGAGCATTTCGAGATTTACCGTGGGGATGTAAAATGTGGATTTAGCCTCACAGTTAAGCTCGATATATCGGCGGTGGTCCAATTTGTAAAAATGCGCGATTATAAGTTCTATCCTGTCATAATTTATCTCCTTTCGAGAGCAGTGAACCAACATGATGAATTTAAAATGGCAATGAGAGGTGGCGAATTAATTTGTTGGGACAGGGTTGACCCTATTTACACCATACTGCATAAAGAAGCAGAGACTTTTTCGGCGTTGTCAGTAGGATATCAGGAACACTTAGCCTCTTTCCTGCAGGATTACGAGCATGTTATTGAAAAATGCAGTGATAGCAAGCTATTTTTTCCTGAAAAACCGCCAGAAAATCATTTTAATATTTCTGCTCTTCCGTGGATTCATTTTGATAGTTTCAATCTTAATGTTGCAGATTTTAGTAATTATTTTTCACCAACATTTACGATTGGAAAATACAAGATTGAAGGAGATAAGGCACTGATGCCCTTGGCTATACAGGTACATCATGCCGTATGTGATGGTCTGCATGTTGCTAAGTTTATTGATACGCTTGAGGCACTTTTTCAGGACCTCGCGTCTTTTTAGTTGAACGAAACTCGACATCCCATAGGGTTATTTCAGTCGCATATAGTTTAATAGTATTCTTCGTTTACTAGTTGTATATTTTGTTTTTATTTTTTTGTATATTTAGTATATTTTTAAACCAAATAATCTTCCCATTGTTATTTTAATAGCATGCTAGCGATGGGCATCAAATTGGATTTAACAATTCACATTCAAATGAAATATACATTATATAGGGAACAACAATTAGCTTGCGATATAGCACGCGCTTGGAATTTTTTTTCATCTCCACAAAATCTTGCTCAGATAACACCTAAAGACATGGGTTTTGTGGTTGTTTCAGAATTTAATGGCGAAGAAATTGTTGAGGGTATGGTCATCGATTATTTAGTATCTCCAATTTTTCGAATTCCGTTAAAGTGGAAGACCAAAATAACGCAAGTGGAAAAGTATAAGAGTTTTACTGATTTTCAATTAAAGGGGCCTTATCGATTTTGGAATCATTTTCATGAATTTATTCCAAATGAAAAAGGCGTGTTGATGAAAGATACTGTTGAGTATGAATTGCCCTTCGGAATATTGGGTACACTTGCGCACGGTATGTTTGTCAAAAAGAAATTAAATCAAATTTTTGACTATCGCTATGAGATTCTAGAAGAGCTATTTAATCGTCCTAATAATAAATGATAGCTACTCTTTAATCGCTTGTCGATCGGCGATAAATTACTAAATTAGCCTTTATTAACATTATTTATAGCTTTTACAATGAAAAAGATCTACCAAATAGTCAATGCAGTTGTTTTAGTCGTTACTATAGTTATCAATTACTTATCCAATACCGGCATTTTTAACGGGGAAACAATGGCAACGATATCAGCTAAGTATCAAAACCTTTTTACACCGGCTGGATATGCTTTCTCCATTTGGGGCTTGATATATCTGGGCTTGTTTGGATTTGTGGTCTATTTTGGACCATTATTAAAACTGACAAGAGAAAAGGAAGAGGTGATCTTAAAAGTTGGGTGGTGGTTTTTGGTTTCTTGTTTGGCAAATTGTTTATGGGTAATTACCTGGTTGTATGACTATACTTCTGTGACCATTTTTTTGATGCTCCTGCTATTTGTATCGTTGTTACGGATCATTCAAAATACTCGGGCTATTTCTTTTCAATCAAACCTCAAAAAACTTTTCTTTTTAAAGCTGCCTTTCCATCTGTATGCCGGGTGGATTTCTGTCGCTTTAATTGCCGACGTTGCGGCCTATCTTACAAAGATCGGTTGGGGCGGGTTTGGATTATCTGCAACGCTATGGATAATTATCATGTTTGTAGTCGCGCTAATTATTCATTTAATAATGATTTGGCAACGTCGTATGCCCGTATTTGGACTTGTATCTGCCTGGGCTTTGATTGCGATTGCAGTGGCAAATAAGGGAACGAATAGCATCATATATGCAGCGGCCATTGTCATAGCCATTATTGTTCTGCTAAACCTGTTTGTCTATTGTATTCGATATCGTAAACAGCTATTATTTTAGTAGTTAAATGGTAGGTAGGACATGTTCGCATTAACCTCGACCGCTCTGTTGTCGGTCGAGGTTTGAGATTGTTTTATTAATATTTAATTTTCTGTTTTAGATTTTCCATCAGCAAGCAATTGTTCCACACAGATTTTGCCGAATTTGTCTGCTGCCAGCGGACTGTCGGCGGTGATCAGCTTCCGGTCAACATGGCAATCGCCGCTAATTTTTCTATTTAAGATTTCAACCCCCAGCTGTTTCAGTTTCTCGCCATACAACCAAGGCATTTCGCCCGGCTGGTATCCACTTTGTGGAAGAATTTGATCCATTTCGTCAGGAAAAGAATTGATTTTATATCCTTTATATGGAAACTCATTCTCATCAATACCTTGTGCAGCAGATAAGAGGGCTGCGGGTCCATGGCATATTGTCAGCATAAATTTATCTTCGGCTATTACCCATTTAATCAGCTCTTTTACATCGTTATTCTCGGGGAGGCCGAGCATTGCGCCATGTCCTCCGGGAATGAAGACAGCTACATAGTCGACATAAGATTTAGTTGTGTCTGCTACAAAATCCTGGAGACTGTGTGGGTTTGAAAATTGTGTATTGTATTTTTCGAGAATTTTACCAATATGTTCGTCTTCATAAGGCATTGCCCACATCTCAAATTTTACTGTGCCGCCGGTTGGCGTATAGAAATCCACGTCAAATCCGGCTTGGTCAAAATGAAGAATAGGTACGAGTGTTTCAACCGGATGATTGCCTGTAGAAAATTTCTTGCCATTTTTCATGGTCATATAACGTTCCTCCGTACAAAGTACAAGAATTTTTTTTCTCGTATCTTTGTTGCCTTCATCATATTTTTTCTTACTATAGTCGGTTTTTGTAGTAACCATTTCTTTTCTTGAAAAAAAAGAAGGCTCATAGCCCATGCCGTCAAATATTGGCTCTTTGCTCAAATCTTTTGAAAATAAAGACATAATGTATGTATTGTTTATGGTGTATAACTTATCGTATTTATGCTATCATATGTTTTCGCCAGCTTATCTCTCGTTTATTCTCCAAAACAGCCTACATAGCAGTGTGGAGAAAATGACACATCTGCATGATCTTATAAGATAACAAATCTGAAGGCGATGCTGTTTTGTTTAAAAATTGACATGAATTTTAATACATCACCAGCAATCTATAACACCTACAAAAGCTTTTTTAGTTTAATTTGATACTAATACTATCCTCTAAATGTCTTTAAAATGACTTTTTTTGGAAATCATAAACTAATTTGGTTTATTTTTAAACTATTTTGTTCACTTGCTTGTTTGTAAATCAAAATATTAAAAATTATAATTATGAAATTCAACAAGAACATCAAACGACTATCGAGTATGGCATCGGCCTTAATGGTATTCTCGATGATTACAGTGTCATGTAGTAAAGACGATGACAAGCAGATGGAAACAACAGGAACAATCTCTGCGATGGTATCCATGAACAAGGATTATTCCATATTAGCCTCTGCCGTGACAAAGGCTGGTCTGGGCGAAACACTTTCCTCAACAGGACCATTTACAGTATTTGCTCCAAATAATGCTGCCTTCGAAAGCTCAGGGATGACTTCGGCAGATATTAGTAGCATGTCTGCAGAAAGCTTGAAATCCGTTTTGTTGTATCATACATTATCCGCTAAAGTAGTTGCTTCTAGCGTACCCGCTGGTCCAAATGCAGAAGTGAAGACAGCAAACGGAAGCAATGTTTACGTTACTAAAAATAGTAAGGGTGTATTTGTCAATGGCTGGGCGGTAACCTCTCCAGATATGATGGCTACGAATGGTGTCATTCATGGTATTTCTCATGTACTTATGCCGGCAACAAAAAATATAGTGGCACTTGCTACAGCTAATAGTGATTTATCCTTCTTAGTTGCTGCAGTGTTGAGAGCAAGTCAAGGAACTACAAATGTTGCTCAATTGTTGAGTGGATCAGGACCATACACGGTTTTCGCACCTACAAATCAAGCTTTTATCAACGCGGGTTTTACCACAATAGCTTCAATTAATCAAGCTGATCCCGCAGCGCTGACTAAGATTCTAACCTATCATGTTCTTTCAGCTAGGGCTTTCTCTTCTGATCTTTCAGATGGACAGATGCTAAGTACCTTAAACGGTGAAAAAATCACTGTGAAATTGTCTGGAAAGGCAATGCTGAAAGGTAAAAGTAATACCAGTGAGTCCACAATAACTGGCGTAAACATGCTGGCAACAAACGGTGTTGTCCATGTCATTGATCAAGTTCTTCTTCCTTAATTTAGCGTTATGCTAGATGCTAGTTTGGCCGCAGAGAATTTCATTCTTTGCGGCCAAACCATTTTATATGCAAGCTGTCCTTCTTGATTCGATTGTGTTGGGAATTCTCTGGAATGAAATCAGAACCCGATCTTTTTTAGATCGGCTATTGCTAAAAAATGGAATTCGATACATTTATAGAGTTGTGATTCTTAAGGAATAATTTATTGGAAAACCGAATACATATACAATCCGACTGGGGGCTATTTATAAGAAATTTGGTGAATAGCAATGTTCAACGGATCAGAATTTAGCAATCATTATGTAGGCTCAGGAGCAGTCTATTCATAATTAAAAGGATTTACGCTAATTTCAATCATTAGATTCTCAAAATAGCAATAAAATCCGAATGTATTTCTGATTCTTTTGGGAGCTCCATCAATTTTTAATGCTTCGTTGTTTTTTAAAAGTTCAAAAATGTTTTGAACTGCAATTTCGTCGTCTTGATAAAAGCCGATATGGAAATTCTTAGGATATTGCGGTACATCTTTCTCTTTGTTCAATTCTTGTCCCCAAATTACAACAACAAAATTATTATTATCCTTCAGTACAGCCATTTTATTATTGCGGTTGACTATTAAATTGAACTTGAAAATATCTGTCAATAAATTAACGGCTTTATCAACATCTTTTACGACAAGATTGATATGATTAATATGCATATTTTTGTTTGATTTACAGACAAAGTTAGTAATCGGCTAATACACTCAATTGAATAAATCGGTCGTTTTCATTTTTATTTAGTAGGGTTGGTTTTACACCTGAGAATTTCTTTACCTGCCTAATGAAATGGGATTCATCCACATAATTAAGCTCCGGATAAAATATTCCCATTTTTAATTGTTTTAGGGAATTGGAAAAACGAATAATATTAATGTAAGATTTTAATGGAATACCAAACCAGCAGTTGAAATAACGGTTCATCTGCCGGCTGCTCCAAATCACCTTATTAGAAAGTTCTTCTACCGTCGTTTCGCCTTTTGATAGGTAAATCTGTTCGAATAGTTTTTTTTTCCTCACATCTATTTCGTTTTCAAATTGCTTTTCGAATATTTTGCAGGCTTTCGTGTAAAAGTTATCAAAATCTGCAAGATCATTCCTGCCAAATCCCAAATAATCATTTGGCAATACCAGTCTTTGGTTTCTTAATTTTTCGAAAGACTGCTTAAAAATATATTCGGCGGCCAACGGATAAAAACTGATGGCAAACATCGTCGATTTCGGATAGGGCGGCTTTAAAATGGGTTTATCACAGACTCCAGAAATGAAGATCTGAAAACTATTGTTTTCTTCCATCAGAAAAAATAAATCTATTTTTCCGTCAGGTATAATAATGCTTTCCTCTCGCTTGTTCGAATGATTTTTCAACATCCATATACTTTCTACCATTCCGATAAGTGAAGGAGACGGGGCTATAGAGGAATATTCCAGTGCATTTTTTGATAAATTCATACTGATAATCTATACAAAATAACATCTTGCGAAAGTAATATCGGCATACACGTTTTTTATTAGCAAACGTAGTGCTGATAAGAACCTAGTATCTTTTCAATAGCAAGTTACAAATTAAATACTTCTTCTGTTGAAATGGAATGTAACATTCCAAGTTAGCTTTAGCCATGCGAAAATATACAATTAACCAAGCAATAGCGAGCAATATTTGATGTCTGGTTCCCCTAAGCGCAATTCTTTAAAAACCTTTTCACTGTGACGTTTGTGTTATATCAAAATTGAATGTATCGCGAATTGAAATCTAGGATTTTTCAATCGCCAAAAGAAAAACACTAAAACAAAATACCATGGCAGATAACAAGTCTAAAAAAGGGAAATCCGACAGAAGCAAAGTAAGCGGATCAGAACAGTACGAAATTCAATATTTCAAGGATAAGATGGGGGTGAGCAGTCAAGCTGTTGTTGGCGCAATACGGGCGACCGGATCGAATGAAAGAAAAGTTCTTGAAGATTATTTGAAGAAACGGCACGGGAAATAAACGTTATTTTCAATATACTTAAATACAGTAGTTATGGGACTGTCTAAATATCGCGAAAAGCGTTCCGAGGAGAACACCCCAGAACCGTTTGGAGGAAAGCCAAACGGAAAGGAACTTCGGTTTGTAATCCAAAAACATGATGCCTCACATCTACATTACGACTTTCGTCTTGAAATGGGCGGTGTTCTGAAAAGTTGGGCAGTTCCTAAGGGGCCATCAATCGATCCTACTGTCAAACGCCTCGCTGTGATGGTGGAGGATCATCCCTATGATTATCGAAATTTTGAAGGTTCGATTCCAAAAGGACAATATGGCGGAGGCACGGTTATCGTTTGGGATGAGGGACACTATGAACCGGCTGATGGGAGCGTTAAGGATATTTCCAAACAGGAAAAAGATCTCTTACATCAACTTCATTCTGGCAAGCTTAAATTTAAGCTATACGGTAAAAAACTTAAAGGTGAGTTTGCTCTTGTTAAGGCTCATGGGAGGGGAGATAATGGTTGGCTTTTAATGAAGCTGGAGGATCAATATGCTAGCGATAAGGATATTACTGCAAGCGATAAATCGGTGATATCGGGTAAAACTATTCAGCAGATGGAAAGGTCACCCGATAAAGTATATGGTGAAAATATCATTAAGAAAAACAGTACAGTAAAGGATAAACGTTCGACAAAAAACGAGGCATCCAAATTAATCAACGATCAGTTGGAAGCTGTTCCAAAGCATCGTGCTAAAAGCAAGAGGAATCTTCAGACCTTGTTAAAAAATGCGTCGTCAAAGAAGTTCTATTCTCATATAGAGCCTATGCTCGCTACACTTGTGGCTAAACCGTTCGATGATGATGAGTGGGTATATGAGGTCAAGTGGGATGGCTACAGGGCTGTTGCTTTTATGAACAAGGGGGATGTTGAACTAAAATCCCGTAATGATAAAAGCTATAATGAAAAATTCTATCCACTTTATGAGGAATTGAAGAGCCTTAAATTAGACGCCATCTTGGATGGGGAGGTAGTCGTTTTAGACAAAAATGGGACAGCTAGTTTTGGAGCGCTACAAAACTGGCGCAGCGAAGCGGATGGTGATCTGGTTTATTACGTTTTCGATATCTTATGGTATCGGGGCCAGGATTTGAAGGACATGACATTGCTTGAGCGTAAATCAATTTTAAAAGAAGTTCTTCCCAAGAACAACTGCATTTTGATCAGCGAACATTTTGAAACTTCCGGCATTCATTTTCTGGAAGAGGCCAAGAAATTGGGGCTTGAAGGGATTATGGCAAAGCGAAAGGTTAGTTTATATCATGTTCACAACCGTTCTAAAGACTGGTTAAAAATTAAAGCGAACAAAAGGCAGGAAGTCGTCATAGGTGGTTTCACCCTGAATGATGATTCCAGTAAATTGTTCAGTAGCATATTGGTCGGTGTTTATGAAGGGAAAAAATTGATTTATACCGGAAAGGTGGGTACTGGTTTCAATGTAAAACTTCAAAAGGAGATGATGGAACTATTTAAGCCGCTGATTGTTTCTAAAGCAGCTTTCTCTGAAGAACCTGACGTTAATAAGCCTTCGAGGTTTAGACCAAATCCGCCACACGCTACGGTGACATGGCTTAAACCAGAACTTGTATGCGAGGTGAGTTTTACGGAATTAACCAGCGATGGTATTATGCGTCATCCTTCGTTTAACGGCATGCGCGAAGACAAACGTGCTAAAAATGTTGTTCTTGAAGATGAAGCTCCTACAGAAAAAATGGTCAATCATATGGAAGATAAAATAGTTTCGCCCAGAGTGAAGGGGCATCGGAAGAGCCTCTTAAATCCCTCAGATAAGACCCAGGTCAGAAAGGTCAACAAACATGAATTGAAGTTTACCAATCTGGATAAAGTTTTTTGGCCGAAAGAGGGAATAACAAAAAGAGACCTTATCAACTACTATTATCAGGCCGCTCCGTTTATATTACCTTATTTAAAGGATCGGCCCCAAAGTATGAATCGATTTCCCAACGGAATTGAAGAAGATGGTTTCTACTTTAAGAACGTAACCGATACGGCACCAGACTGGGCGGAAACATATCTTTACCACAGTGAGGCTGATGAAAAAGACCGTCATTACCTTGTTGGAAAGGATGACGCTACACTACTTTATATGGCAAATCTTGGCTGTATAGAAATGAATCCTTGGAGTAGTACTGTGAAGAAGCCCGACAACCCATCGTTCTGTATTATAGACCTTGATCCGGATAAAAATTCTTTCGATCAGGTTATTGAGGCTGCACAAGTCACAAAGAACATATTGGATGATATGGGGGTAGCGAGCTATTGTAAAACCAGTGGTTCTACGGGGCTTCACATCTATATCCCGCTTGGTGGGAAATATACTTATGATCAATCCAAAGAGTTCGCGCGGGTTATCGTTACCCTAGTCCATCATGAGCTTCCTAAATTCACGAGCCTGGAGCGATCCATAAAAGATCGCAAGGGCAAAATGTATCTTGATTTTTTGCAGAATAGGCCTCATGCAACAATTGCAGCAGCTTATTCCGTTCGTCCTAAGCCCGGAGCCACTGTATCGATGCCATTACACTGGGATGAAGTCAAGAAAGGTTTGAAAATAAGTGATTTTCATATTCTAAACGCCCTTGATAGGATGCGAAGTGAAGGCGATATTTTTAAACCGGTATTAGGAAAAGGTATCAATTTAAAAAGCATAGTGGATAAGTTTGCTAAATAAGAGTTTCATTTTCATTAATCTATAATTTAAAATTCATTATTATGAACGTAAAACGTTTTTTTGGAACAGTATTAACTGTTCTGGGTATTGTCGGTTTAATATATACCGGATATGAACTTATTAACAAAAGTGCTGCCTATACAACTTTAGGTGTAATTGGTGTATTGGGGTTAATCTTCTTTTTCGCTGGTATAGGCCTTGTAAAGAATACCAAAGATGAGGCCTAATTATAAATCATTTTAATGAAACCGTTCCCAATTATTGGGAACGGTTTCATTAAATTTAATCCTATCCTGTACGTAAAATCCTGCACGCCTTTATCTAATTTAGGATGACTGACGTATCTATGTCATTTTGCTTGGACATTTTAACATGGATGTTCTAGACTGAAATCACTATACAGTATGAAACTGAGATATTAGCTTTAGTGTTGGTGATTATATAGCACGTTGCTGTTGGTCAATCTTAAAAAAATACAATTTCATGAAAATAAGGCGTTTTATTGTGTTGGCTATCTTAGGGCTTTATCCTGGGCTGTCAGCATCTCAGGTTCCCATACGCGCTATGGATGTGCGAAAATCAGAAAAAGTGGTTGATGTTAGGCAGTATTTGAATCGGGTCGCTTCGTGGCAGTTGGACAGTATCGAACATAAGGGGCTACGTCATGCTGGCCGTGAATGGACTTCAGCAACCTTATTCACTGGCCTGATAGAGATGACAAAACATTCAGGTGGTGCACGTTATACCCGATATCTTGAATCTGTAGGCGAACAGTTTGATTGGAAAATGTATGCGGACAACTATCGGTATTATGCGGACAATTATTGTGTTGGGCAGCTGTATACCTGGAAGTATAATCGTGATAAAAATATTGATTACATCGCAGATTTCATCAGGTTGGCCGATACATTGGTAAGTCGTCCCCATAGCGAATCATTGGCCTGGAAAAATAATATTGCACTTCGAGAGTGGGCTTGGTGCGATGCCTTATTTATGGGGCCACCGGCACTTTCGTCAATTTATAAAGTGACGGGAAACCTACAGTACCTTGATTTGGTAGACACTTTGTGGTGGAAGACTACAAATTATCTTTACAATCCCAAAGAGCGTTTGTTCTATAGGGATCAAAGTTATTTTGATAAAAAGGAAAGCAATGGTCAGGACGTCTTCTGGTCTAGAGGAAATGGCTGGGTTTTGGCTGGGCTGGTTCGTGTATTGAATGATATGCCAAAAGATTACAAAAGTCGCGCGCGATGGGAAGAGCTCTATCGTAACATGGTACAGCGGATTGCTTCCTTGCAGCAGCATGACGGTTATTGGCGGACTAGCCTTTTGGATCCTGAGCGCTATCCAGCTAAGGAAACTAGCGGTACAGCACTATTTACGTATGCACTAGCGTGGGGAATAAACAATAAAGTAATTCCTTCAAAAGATTATGAAACTGTCGTATGGAAAGGTTGGAATGCACTCGTTAATGCGGTTCATCCCGATGGAAAGCTGGGCTATGTACAGCAAGTAGGCGAGGCTCCAGGCGAAGTAAACTACGATGATACGGAAATTTACGGCGTGGGCGCATTTCTTTTGGCTGGTAATGAGGTATTGAAACTCGCAGAAAAGCGTAGTGCTACGGAAAAATAAATAATTGTAGGTAAAATATGTAGGTCGGAAAAATTGGTCGTAGCGATGTCTACGGCCAATTATCCGAGCGAAAAGATGCTACAGGAATACCTTCAGTAGAATAAAGTTCTCCGAAACACCAGTCATGAAAAGCATAGCGCACGGCGAGGGGTGCTTTCACCGCAGCTGACGTTACGACAATACGGTTATTTTGAAGTACGGCTATTGCTGGATGAAAGATTTGATCCGTGCCAGCGAGTTCAAATTGGGTTAATGATTTGCCATAGCTTGTGATGCCTAAGGGACAATGCTTCAACGAAACAAGTACTGTATCATGGAGGACGACGATTTTATCCAACGTTGGTGTTTGGTAAGCGATTCCCTTTTTTTGATAATGGCTACCCAACGCCCAGCTTGCCAATCGTTGTGCAACAATTGTTTTGTTGGCAGGATGAATATTGTGCATTTCACCTCCATCTATTGTAGCTGCCATACCCGCATTGGATAAGCTGTCTTGCGTTTTGAGTTGCATTTCACGAAGGCGTGGTAATAAAATTCCTTGTCCTCCGCCATATTGCATTGGGGCGATCTCTACATAGTAAAAAGGCCATTCTCCGATATCCCAAGTGTTTCTCCAATCGCGGATCATATTGGTTTGTAAAATATTGTAATCGTAATAATTATATCGGTTTTGTTCGCCTTGGTACCAAATTACACCTGCAATTCGAAATCCGATGAGTGGACAGATCATCGCATGATAGAGATTGCCCGGCTGTTGATGGACTTGTTTTCCGATCGCTCTGTTGGGTAATTTTTGTTGTCTTAGTGATCTTTCTACAAGCGATGGCTTCATCCATGCTTCAATTGGCGAGCCACCCCAAGTGGTTTGAATAATGCCTATAGGCACATTCAGGTGCTGCTGTAAATATTTTGCAAATTGGTAGCCCACCGCACTAAAATTAGCTACGGACGCCGCATTTGCTACAGACCAATTTCCGTTTACATCAAACGCTGCATTGTCGGCATGGCTTCTTTCTATTCGAAAGAGTCGAATCTGGTCATTGGGTGAAGCTAACAGCAGTTCTGCTGCATGGCGAATAGGTTGGCCGTAATAGCCCTTGATGGGCATGTCCATATTGGACTGACCGGAGCATATCCAAACCTCACCGATCAAAACATCGTGCAATGTAATTTTCTCTTCCTGCTGTATTTGTATGTTATAAGGCCCACCGGCTTTTGGAGTTTCTATCCATAGTGACCAATTTCCATCTTGATCTTTCGCTGTTTTATAACTCTTACCATCCCACGATGTTTTTACCTGTATTTTCTTTTTTGAAGTGGTCTTACCCCAGATCTTGACCTGACTAGATTGCTGCAGTACCATATTATCTGCAAAAAAATGTGGTATCGTTAACGCTGCGAAACTGAGTTGATAAACGAATATGCTGAATATGGAGGCGAGTATATATTTCATGTATTGAACTTTTTATTCCGTGTAAGTGTTGCTATCAATCCGGCAATGATCAATACTGCCAATCCTACAGCCATGACCATGTACGAGAACTGTGTAGTTAACGCTCCAAGAATCATGATTCCGATCCCCACTACTGCCATAGAAGCGGAAATAACCCTAATTCCAAATCGATTCTGCTGCTCGGTGTCGGCATGTCTTATCGCGAAGTTTTGGGGAATGCAATTGTTATCTTTCGCTGACATAGGGACGAGGCCATGTTGCGCCACTTGACCTGTTGAAAGATAGTACCATTCAAAAGCAGTTAATATAAGGATTGGAATGCCCATGCCGAATGTAGTTTCCATCGTTAAATTTAGCTTCAATCCCAAGGCGCCTGGTGCAATTGTTTTTAAAAATAGATTAACGAGCAATGAAATGATCGTGGCACATACGACGGAAAATCCGGTTTGTCTTTTTGAGAATAAGCTCCATATAATGGGAGCGAAGAGGGCACCGCCCGCGATAGATGCCGTGCTCAGTACTACAGTGACGATCCCTCCGGCAGATGGTATCCACATGGCAATTAGAATCGTACCTATGCCAAAGATTAATGTAAATAATCTTGCTATGGTAATAACCGATTTTTCAGAAGCTTCGGGCCTGATTAAGTTCTTATATATATCTTGGGCAAACACTGTTGCAGCCATATTTATGGTGGTGTTCGCTTTACTTGACGTCGCCGATACCATCCCTGCCAACACCAAACCGATAAGCCCTGCAGGCATAACCTTTTGGATAAGCATCATATAGGCGTCTTCCACCTCGAGTCCGACCAGATTAGGATTGATAATGCGATAGATCATCGGCGGAAGCATCCAAATCAGTGGACAGATAAAGTATAAGATGCTAAAAATACCCGACACTTTTTTTGACTCTTTTGCCGACCCCACACTGGTATAGCGTTGTACATAGGACCAATTTCCGCCAAGATAAAATGTCTGGTATACAATAAAAGCCAGCATGAAGCCTATAGTATATTCTTCGTTAAAAGGTTTGAAAAAATCTTTGGGAGCCTCGCGGACCAAAGTTTGAAAGCCACCAATTTCACTGAAAGCAATTGGAATCACGATGACTACTGCAGCTGATAATATAACGAATTGTACCACATCGGTTACTAAAACGGCCCATAATCCACCTGCAGCGGTATACAAGATGATAATAAGTCCAATGATCACAATACACAGATTTACAGGCAAATCGGCCGCGACGTGAACCATCTTTCCTACGGGATAAAGAACTGCGGCGGTAGTGAATAAGCTTAAAAGCAAAGTCATATAGGTATAAAACTGCTTTTCCTTCTGACCAAAGCGTTTTCCAATATATTCTGCGGCAGTTGCCACACCTGTTTTTTTCCATCTTGAAGCGATAAAAAGGGTGACAAGCAGACCGCTAATAGCCATCGTCAGTTGAATGGCATTTGCGATTAGTCCATTTCGGTAAGCGATCGATCCCCAGACGACAAATGTACCTGCGGAAAAATAACTTATGAAAAGAGACAGTCCATTGATCCACCAGGGGGTTTCGCCTCCTGCTTCAAAAAAAGCTTGTCCAGTCTTACTTCCTACCCGTGTAAAAGTGAGCCCAATAGCAAAAATCAATAGGCTAAAAATGCCCATCACGATATAGTCTAACTGTATCATTCTATAGTTCTTTTAAAAGATCATTTATTTTTTTCGAAGCAACGAATATCAAATAGTGATGCGGGGACATGATCTGACGGGTGCATCATTTGTATACTAAGACGTTCGGTGCGTATCGGTTCGGTGAAGGTAATCCGGTTTAATGTCCTAAAGTTATCAGATGTTGAATATATAATTTTACCTGAGGAATCTTTAATAGTATATGCGCGTACACAGAAAGGCATTATGTTTTCTGGGTGACTCATTAATACTGATTCCATGGCATGGTCAAAGTCGGTATCAAACCACAGGTCAATGCGAGCGATTTCCTTCGGAGTGTCCCAATCGAGCACAACGGTAGGGGTCTCATCTTTAGGATGTGCAACCCAAGCATTTGCAGTCGTTACAGGTCTATTAACCCCATTTTTCAGTTGCTTACTTGTAAAAGTATCTATTTGCTGTTTGAAAGTTACAGCTATGTTTTGTCCATCGGGTCTGCGCTGTGGGCACCAGAATTCAAATTCATCTACGCCAACACCGGTAATTGGTATTTGCTTTCCATTGTTGGATACAGCTTTGTTAAAAGAATTAAATACGGACATGACGCCTGTTACGCGTTTTTCTGTATAACCCAATTGTATGTCAGGGTTAGACTGGAAAGTCAGAAAGACATATCCATCAGAAGCTAATAGCGTATCAAAATCGATGTCGATTGAAGTAGTTCCCTTGGTAAGGTGAATTGTGCGTGTTGCGAGGGTAATGTCCGGAGTGAAATTTCCAGCTTTCTCCGATATCCGTATCGACGTTTCCAAGACGGTATCTTGAAGTACTTGCACGGCTAGTTGAAAAACCGGAAGTTTCCCTTGTTTCATGGGAAGCAGTTGCGCTGATGGTATCGTCAGCGGCTTCCATAGACTGACGTCACCAAAACCCGTAAACGGTAATTCACTGGAAGTACTGATTTGCGCCTGCAGCGCAAGATCATGCTCTTCGTATAAGGCTAAAGACGGAATATGCTGACCCTCTGCCATTAAACGTTGTTGCAGCTGATGCATATTATTGTTTAGGGTCAGTTGCCGAGGCAAAACCTGGAGTTCTTTGCACAGAGCTGCTGCCATCCCTACAGCTTGACCGACATAAGCACAGGTTGCCATGACTCGCGTAGCGCCAAATGCCACATGACTTACACTGATTAGGCGCCCTGTCAGAAATAGATTACGAATATTTTTGCTAAACAGGGTTCTATAGGGGATATCAAATATTCCCTTGCTATGCCATTGGTTACAGCCTGGCAGTTCACTATATACGCCGTCGGCAGGATGCAAGTCGATGGACCAGCCGCCATAGGCAACTGCATCTGGATGCTGACGCTGTTCGACGAGGTCCTGTTGTATCATCATATAGTCTCCTTCAAAACGCCTACTTTCCCGTTTTCCAGGTATCATTCCTACCCATTCCAAGGTGAGCGTTTCGGATTCCGGAAAATTTCCAGAGTTTTTGATATAATTCCATACTCCATAGATGATTTTCCATAGCTCCCATTTGATGGTTTCCGTATCATGTATAGTATCCAAACGCCCGCCATACTCCACCCACCATAGTTTACAGCCATGTTCGTTTGCTTTAAACTGTTTAAATCGGGGGATTTGGCTGATTTCTTTAAGAGCGAAGGCAGGAGGGATAAAAGAAACAGGGATCCCGGTATCCTTGGTATAGAAATATAAAGAATGGCCCAATAACTCACCATATTCCTTACTTGGCGCCATACCTTCACCAAATTCCTCTTTACCTTCAGCGCCCATACGGAATGCAGCTCCTGCGAGAAAACCGACTATACCATCTCCCGATGCATCGCAGAATAATGGTGAATGGAAGGTGTATAGGGTCGAATTCTGGCTACAGAAAGCACGTATACTTTCTATTTGGTCTGCAGCAGATTTTTCTACATGATATACAGCTGTATTTAAAAAGAGACGAATGTTTTTTTCCTGATTTACTTTATCCATCAGGATCATATCCAAGATGATTGGGTTTCCTTGCGGATTGCGATAGGTGTTTTCCACCAGAATTTCGTCGATTACGCCACCTTCTCTGGACCAGCGATTATTGTTTCCCATATGTGAGGTGGCCCCTAACATCCAAAGTCGAACTTCGCTGGAGGCATTGCCACCCAAAACGGGTCTATCTTGTATCAAGATTACGTTTAAACCTTGACGCGCGGCAGTAATGGCGGTGCAGATGCCCGACATCCCTCCACCTGTCACGATCAGATCGCTATCGTATTGGATATGTTTTAGATTTCTTTTTTCTTGCGTGTTACTAGTAATCATGGATATAACTGGAATTAAGTGCTATCATTGGTTAAGACCAAATTTATCCATTCTAAGGGTAGGAGCTGGTGCACTTTGCTATAAAATTTCCATGGGAACGCTCCCTATAATTGGGAACGCTCCCGTGCTCGTTGCTGTTTTTGGGAATTACCCTCCGGATCGTACAGTAGAATCACGTACCATCAGCTTAGCATCCATTGTACGGATGATTGGCTTCCATTCTTCCATATCTTTTCCAATTAACCCCAATAGAAGTTCCATGGCTGTTTTGCCTATTTCCCGTACAGGCTGTGCGACTGTCGTGAGACTAGGTTCGGCGAAGCTTGAACCATAGTTGTCACTGAATCCGACCACAGCAATATCTTCAGGAATACGTTTATTCATTTTTTTGATTATCTGCATAGCCTCTATTGCAGTGGGGTCATTCACAGCGAAAATACCATCTATGGGATTTTCTAGTTCCACAAGAAATTTAACAAATATCTTGATTTTATTTAAGCTGAGGTCTGAGTCAATAATTAAATCCTGATCGATCGGAATGCCGTGTTTGATTAAAGCATCACAATATCCATTCAGCCTTTTTTGACTAATGCTGAGTTGCCTAGGACCTGCTAAGTGTGCTATTCTGCGCCTTCCCAAGCTGATGAGGTGCTCTACTGCATGGAATGCGGCATCGTAATCATTGACCACGACCTTCGGCACCATAATTTCATTACAGACTCTATTGAAGAATACAATCGGAATTTTCTTTCGAATAAATACTTTCCAGTGATCATAATTCAGTGTTTCCTTTGTTAGTGACACCATTACTCCATCTACACGATTGGCCAACATAACCTTCGCATTGGCGACTTCGGTGGCATAGCTTTCATTGCATTGCGATATCAGTACGGAATAGCCATGTTTACTGGCCTCTTCTTGTGCACCAACGACAACTTGTGGAAAAAAAGAGGTAGAGAATTCAGGTAATACAATACCGATCGTGTTGGTCTTGTTAGTGATGAGGCTTAGGGATTGCATATTGCGTTGATAATCTAATTTCTCAGCCAGTTCCAAGATTTTTTGGCGCGTTTCTGCCTTTACATTGGCATGCCCGGTAAGGGCTCGGGATACGGTGGACTTAGAAATATTTAGTTCGTTGGCAATATCAACAATTGTTATCTGATCACTTTTCATAGAAATAAGCGTTGGTCTCGATTTATAATGAGCGTTTAAAAATAAGATATGTTTATGATAAAGTGAACACTTTTTAATTTTTAGCGTTGGAGTCCTGTCCGTTTTCCGGCGATTTTAATGCAGTAAAGGTGCTTGTAGCGACATTTGCACCTTTACTGCTGCAGAGTGGTTACCTCGTTGTTAATAGCCGGGATTTTGTCTCATCAGTGGCATTTTTTGAATTTCACTTAATGGAATTGGCAGGAGGTACATTGCTTTCCTAAAATTTAGCGGTCGTAGAGCTGACCCCACCAAGTAGGTAAAGGTATTATCTTTGCGTGTGATAATTATTGTTTTGTTAAAGCCTTTGAGCACATTTTCTGCGATCATCCAGCGCCGGATATCATTAAAGCGATGATCTTCAAAAGCCAGTTCGATGCGTCTTTCATTTTGAATGACTATGCGCATCTGCTCGACATTCATCCCTGCCTTCAAACCATACATGCGGTCAGACCCCGGGAAAATTCCTGCTCTTTCACGTAATTCTTTCAGCTTGTCATACGCTCTTTCCGGGAATCCAGCTTCGTTGATCGCTTCAGCATAATTGAGTAAAATTTCTGCATAGCGAATCAGGGGCCATCCGCGTTCGGTAGAACCTGCCGTATTGGTCGCTAGATTTTCGTCCAGCATTTTTCTGCTATAATAGCCTGTGGAGTAATTGTTGGGTGTATAGGCATCGTTTGTGGGGTTGGCAGGATTCGATCCGTTACTCATATAGGTGTATATTGTCGTCTTAGGACCGGTGTTGGATACATAGGATAATCCATTATAAATAATGGAATAGTCGAATCGCGGATCCCGATTTGCATAAGGGTTGTTGGGATCATAAAGCGGGCTTTCGTCCGTTGGTTTACCATCTCTCATGGGAAATGCAGCGACTAGATTGTGCGTAGGTTTCATCACTGAGCTGCCTGAACGGGTGGGAGGTAAGTAATAGGCCTCCAGCTCTTTCTGTGCTGTGCGATTGTAGGCGAGGATATATTCGCTGTTCATTCGTTTTAGGAATACTTGATAAAAACCGTTGCCCGGGCGAGTTTCATTATCTACATTGAGCGCATATTTGTGACTACTGATTACCGCTTCAGCAGCAGTTGCGGCATTTTGCCAGCGGTTTTTGTCATAGTTTGGGTATCCTACAAGGGCACTTAGTTCGGCCGTTGCCTCGCTACTTAGTCCACCGTTGAAGAGTGGGCTTGCTGCGTAAAGCAATACGCGTGATTTTAAAGCCAGGCAGGCTCCATTGGTAATCCGGCCAAAGTCGATATCTCTGTATACTACGGACGCGAGAGTCGCTGCGGCGGCATCCAGTTCTTGTACAATATAATTGATGGATTCTTCAAACGTATTACGTGGAAGGTCAATCAGATCATTAATTTCAAACACGCGATCACCAACAAGGGGTATACCGCCAAATGTGGCAACCATATTGTAGTAATAGAAGGCGCGTAGGAAGCGTGCTTCTGCAACCATCCTTGTCCGGGTAGCAGGCGTAAATGGCGCATTGGGAAGCTTTGTCAACAGTAAATTAACGCGGCGAATATTGGCATAGGGGGTGTTCCATAGATCCTTGTTCGCAGCAAATCCCGTAAGTACATTGCTTGGGGCTATTACACCTTGTGCATAGGCATTTCCCCAGACCGAGACATTATTATTGCCTTCGGCATTATCCGTAGCCAATTCCATGTTACCTGAGCCACCAGCGGCCGAGAAGCGATAGGAATCAAAGCTATAGCCCATATCCTGATAGATCCTATTCAGAAAACCGAGCGTCCGAACGCTATCGGTAAAGACATCGTCAGCAGAAATGCCAACAGTTTTATCATCCAAAAATTTGGAGTTTTGACAAGAGTATATGGTGCCTGTCAGTGCAATTAGAAATATAAATATTTTCATGATTGTGCTTTAAAAAGTTACATTTAAACCGAAGTTGAAAATACGCGTTGGTGGGTATGGTAGGTCTGCAGATGATTCCAGCACTTCGGGGTCTAAATTGTATAGTTTGTCTAGCTTTGTCCATGTGAATAGATTATAGCCGCTGCTATAGATGCGTAATTGTTTTATTTTAAGCTTTTCAAGTGCAGTTGCAGTTAGTGTATAGCTAATTTCAGCGGTTTTAAGTCGGATATAGTCACCTGGTATAGCCCAAAAGTCCGAATACCAATCCCTTGGGCTTTGGCTTAATGAGCTTGTATATACTTGCGGATATTTGGCTGCGTTTCCTAATTCTGGTGTCCAATGTTGCAGGTGTATGGGGAGTGCTTTGCTGGCGTTGTGATGGATAACAGCTCCTTCGGCACTAGCGACGAAATTGGCGGCTCCCTGGAAGAGGACGGTAACATTAAAATTTTTGTAACCGGCACCCAATGTAATTCCATAGGTTGTATTGGGCAGGTTTGTATAGCCAAAAAAAGATTGGTCACTCGCGTTTATAATTCCGTCCCCATTTAAATCTTTGTATTTTAAATCCCCTGGACGACCGCCTGCGGGTTTGGCTACATTCGGATCCGCAATTTCTTCGGTTGTGTAAAACTCTCCTGTCCAACTGTATTTAAGCTTGGCTCCAATCGCTTGGCCGGTTTGTTTTTGATAAGGGTATAACGGTACTGGTTCGTCTCTAAACAACACCTTATTTTTTGCCAACGAGTAGGTTCCTTTCACTGTGTATCGCCAATTGTCCTGAATTTGGCCTGTATAGCCTAATTCGACTTCCCAACCTTTATTATTGGTTTTTCCTAAGTTGACGTTGGGCAGTGTTTGGCCGAATACGGCTGAAACAGCGCCTCTGCTGGTGAGAATATCAAAGCGATTGTTGTCAAAATAGTCAATGGTTGCTGTCACCTTGCGATTTAAAAAAGCTAAATCAAGACCAATATCCATTTTCTTTTCTTTCTCCCAGGTTACCTGATTATTTCCTAAGGCACCCTCTGCCGCGGTGACATAGCTGTTATTGTTCGCTTCGCCAAATAATCCCGAACCGCTGCCAATACTGTAGTTTTGAAGATACGCATATACTCCACCAGTATTGTCAACGCCGGTTAGACCATAGGAACCACGCAACTTGAAAATATCAATAAAGGGAAGTTTTTGTTTAACAAATTTTTCTTCCGCGATGTTCCATCCGATAGAGGCTGCAGGAAAGAAGCCAAATCGACGTTCTTTTGCAAATCGATCGGATCCATTGTAGGCGCCGCTCAATTCCAGCAGGTATCGGTTCTTGAAGTCATAACCTATACGAGCTGTGTATCCCCGGAAATTTTCGGGGATAAAATTATAATCTTTTGCGCCCGTTGCGCTTTTACTGTTTTGGTTGTATAATACCAATGCAGAGACATGGTGCGCCTGTGCAAAGCTGCGGCTATAGTTAAGCATGGCTTGCAATGTGATTGCATAATTGGTACTTCCGGCACCATAGTTTAAGCTTGGCGTTGCGATGCGATAAACGTTGTCTTGACGGCCGAACGAATAGGAGTCGGTGGTCGGATCATAGATATAGGATGGGAAACCACCGCCAGCGGTAGGACGTTGTAAAGAACGGTTGTAAGCGTAGTCGTTGCGGTAGGCTAATGTTCCTTTGAAAGACAGCCCCTTTGTAATGAAGTTCAATTTCTGATTTGCGGATGCTGCCAGGTTCATATTATTATTGTGGGTACGATAGTAACCGTTGTACATCAAACGACCAATGAGGTTGTTGTTATTTCTGCCGGCAGAATTTCTCTGCCATACGCTATAGCCTAGACTACCATCGGGATTGAATAGGGGATAGTTGTAAGGCGCGGTTTCAGCCGTACGGCTGAGATCGCTGAAAATATTGTCGTTAGCACTTGCATTGTTGCGATTGGTTTCACCTAGGCTACCGAAGAAATCAAAACGCACATCGAGGTCATTATTCACTTTTAAATCTATGTTTGAGCGATAATTATATCGCTTATAATAAAATTTACTGTTAAGGTCTTCGCTGAAATCCTTTAATTGTCCACCTTGATTCAAATACCCGACAGATACGTAATATCTTGCGCGATCGGTACCACCCGTTACATTCAGTGTATTTGTCGATTGCGGTGCAAATTTGCGTAATAAAATGTCTGTCCAGTCATTATTGGGGTGCGTATAGGGAGAAGTTCCGTCTTTGAACAATTGCAGGTCTTCTTCTGAGAACTGAGGTTTAAAATTTGCGTTTGGATTTAAGTTATTTGTATTGACCTGGGACTCGACCAGGAGTTTGGCTGATTCGTAGGCATCTAAATACCGGGGCGTTCGGGTTAATTGACTCAGTGCATATTCAGTCTGAAAGTTGATTTGAGGCTTGCCCGACTTTCCTCGTGTTGTTGTCACTAAGACCACTCCATTAGCACCTTTGATACCGTAAATGGAGGTTGTTGCAGCATCTTTGAGGATGCTGATCGATTCGACTTCATTTGCATTTAAAGTTTGGAACTGTGCATAGGTGAACTCGATGTCATCGACAATAATAAGCGGTTGGTTGTTGCCGGTATAAGAACTTGTTCCACGAACATAAAACGTGGCACCATCGTTACCGGGTTGTCCTGAACGCTGCTGACTTGTAAATCCTGTTAAACGGCCCGCCAATGTATTTTGTAAGCTAGGTGATGGGCTTTGCCGAATTTCGTCACCACTAATGGAGCTTACAGCTCCTGTAAGTGTCTTTTTCGTGGTTTTACCATAACCCACCACGACGACTTCATCGATTTCCTGCTCACGTGGCACTAATTGGATGGTAATGGTATTTTTCCCCTGCACGTCTACCTCCTGGCGTAAATAGCCAAGGTGGTTGACTACAATCGTCCCACTGCTGATATTTAATTTAAAGCGGCCGTTATCATCTGTGCGTGTTTGGTGATTTGTCACATTTTTCTCAGTTATCGTCACATCCTTAAGCGGACCACTGCTTCCTCGAACGGTGCCTGTCAACTGTCTCTCCTGACCGATAGCAGTTGAGCAGGCGATCGTGGTAAGGCCAATGAGCGAATATATTAAGTTTTTCATTTAGAGTGTCTGTCTTTTTGGTTAATAATAGCCTTCATTTTGGATCAATGCAGGATTTTTAGACGTTTCGCTATAAGGTATAGGCATATAGTAATACTTGGTTTCAAAATAAAAGGGGGTAAGCATTTGTTCGGTTGCCGTCACAGATGTCCCTGATTTATGGAGTACAAGACCTTTGAGCGGATTTTTGATGTCTCCAGCATCCTTCCACCGTCTGATATCCCAGAAACGATGTTCTTCGAAAGCCAGTTCGATACGTCTTTCATTTTTAATAAGATCGCGCATTGCGGTTTGGGCGATCCCTTCTGAAATACCATAGCGACTATTGTTGCCCGGTTTAATACCGGCCCGTGCCCGTATCATAGTGATCTGTTTGACTGCATCTTCGGTACGACCGACTTCGTTAAGGGCTTCGGCGTAGCTTAGTAAGACTTCAGCATAACGGAAATAGGGAAAATTATGGCTTTGATTTGCATAGGTCGTAGCGTTTGTGAAATCACCCAAGAATTTACGTAAGTAGTAAGCGGTCTTTGTCTGGTTTAAGAATGGTTTATTGGGTTTATCCAAACCACCTTCGAATGTTTCAATCGGCCTGCTCAACCACCTGAGCCCATTGTAAAAAAGGATAGCTTTTAATCGGGGATCGCGATTTTCATATTGGTTGAGATCGGTAGTTAAACCTACATAGGGTAAACCGGTATCCATTGGAAAGGCGTTGACAAAGTTTTGAGTAGGGCTTGTTCGACCGTTGCTGGCCGCAGGTGCAACATAACCCACTGGTGCATTATTTGCCTCTAACGAAGTTGAATTGGCCGATTGTTTGGCGAAGATTATATCTGTGTTTACCTTGGTTGTAAAAATGTTTGCATACGCTGCGGTACCCGTGCCAGCCGGTAATTTATGGTAACCTTTAGCGATCAACTCTTCGGCAGTTGAAAGAGTACGTGTCCATCTTCCATTGTCTTTGTTTGGATATCCGTTTAGGAGCTTGATTTGCGGGTTGATACTAACACCGCCGCCATTGAAAAGTGGGCTAGCTGCGTAGAGATATAATCTCAGCTTTAATGCTAAGACTGCTTCACTTGTGGCACGGCCATATTCAGTGGTAGAAAGCAGTGTGGAAGACGCTGCGGGGAGCTCTGCTTTAATTTCATCACACTCCATCGCGATATAATCCACACATTCAGCGTAGGAGGCCCGAGGTAAATTAAGGTCATCGTTGAGATCAAATACCTGTTCGCCCAATAATGGAATTCCACCGTAGCGCTTCAACAACTCAAAATACGCAAATGCCCTAAGAAACCGTGCTTCAGCTTTATAGCGACGGATCATGTTTTCGGGAATGGGTACTACCGATATATTTTGTAAGAACACATTTGCCCGGCGAATAATTGTATAGCTATTCTGCCAGTTATTGTCAGGATAATTTACAGCGGTCAACTGACCATTTGTAAATAGCCGAATATCCGAGGTTTCCGAAGATGGTACGGCATCATCCGTTGCTGCATCAAGCATATCTCCTGTAATGCGGTTGAAGCCGTTAGGAAGGAAGGAGTAGATTCCGAATAGGTAGGCTTTTGCCTGTACGCCCTCCTTGTCTGTGGGATCAAACACATCCCCGAGCAGAATCCGCTCTTCCGGTTGGTGTTCGAATTTGTTACATGATGCTATCCCGAGCATGGCAAAGACTAGCATACAAATTACTGGTTTTCTCATATCTCCCTGTATTATAATTGGATGTTTAGACCGAAACTGATAACTTTTTGTATTGGGTAGAGGCCACGGAAATTTTCGGGATCGGCGCCGTTAAAGGTTTTGGAGCTGAATGTAAAGATGTTGAATCCATTCGCGAAAATCCGTGCGGATTTGATTTTTGCGCGCTGCGTTAATGCCGTTGGTAGCGTATAACCCAATTCAATATTCCGTATACGTAAGTAGTTGCCATTGCGTAACCAAAAGGTTGAATACACATTGTTGTTTACGGCACCACTTTGTGGCCCCGAATCCGTGCTTAATCTCGGATAGCGAGCATCCGAGTTGTCCATGGTCCAACGATCGAGCTGTGTGCTGTAAGCCTGACCCGTGCCGCTGTTAAATTCCCGGTAACTATTGCCAGAAAGATAGACTTCACGATTTATCATGCCCTGAAATAGGATAGAAAAGTCGATATTTGCGAAGCTAAAGCCTAAATTTGCGCCCAGCAATACCTGTGGTTTCTCAGAACCTATTGGACCTTGGTCATATTGATTGATCAGACCATCACCATTCAGATCCCGGTAACGAATATCTCCCAACTGAGGTGAATAGCCCTCCATTGTTGGTGAAGATTCTAATTCAGTAACGTTTGTGTATAATCCTTCGGCAATATATCCTATGGTCTGTCCAACAGGATGTCCTGTAGCGGTCATCCAAGGATAAGGCAATGTAGGTTCGGCTTGGTATACCATTTTCGATTGTTGAAAGCTGGCATTGAGCAATGCATGATAGGAGAATTTGGATTTATGGTCACGCCATCCCAATTCGGTTTCAAATCCGGTGTAATCTTGTTTTCCAATATTTTCATTGGGATAGCTGATGCCTAATAGGGCATTATTACTTTTGCGTGTAATATTTAAGTCACGATACCTATTCTTATAGTAGGTTAATTCAAAAATAAGGCGTTCGTTAAGGAGTGCACCATCGATACCTAAATTTAACATGTTCACTTTGGCCCAGGTAGGATTGGAGTTGGCCAAATAAGATTCACCGATTGTGGCTGCCGAGCCCGCCGACGAACCGAAGAAAGTTTCTGGAGTACTATTATAACTTTGTATATAGGTGTAATAGCTCGCATTGTCACGACCTAATAAACCATATGATCCAAAAAGCTTGAGTCTGCTTATCCATTTGTAGTCCTTAAGGAGGTTTTCACGATGTACATTCCACCCTAGGCCGATAGCGGGGAATGTACCGTACTTGAACCCGCCGTCGTTCGGGTAACGATTAGCACCATTAACAGCAAAAGACATTTCTGCAAGGTAGCGGTTATCGTAGTGGTAAGCAGCATGCCCCGAAATGCCCTGTACAGTATAGGGTAGGTCTGAACCATTGACCAGATTGTCCCGATTGGCTAACAGCATAAGGTCGAGCCCATGCTTTTCGTTTTCATTGGAGTAGCCTATTGAAAGCTCCTGAAAATTTGATCTATTCTGAAATGCAATGTTATTGCTGTTATTTTGCTCCGTATTATTACCGTACTGTTTGTATATTGGTGCTTCGAGATCATCGTTCATTAACTGAAATACAGCGAATGATTTGTTTCGTACGTAATTTTCACGAAGGTTGGAAAAAAATGAAGCTCTGGCTTTTAACCACAAGCCTTTTACTACATCATCCAATGAACGTCTTAAGTAGAAGTCCGTTAGTATCGTACGCGTATTAGCTACGGCATATCCTGAAGCGTTAGTCTGCGCTACTATATTATTTTGAAATTTGGAAGAGCCGCCAAAAGTTCCATCTAAGTTATAGATTGGATATGCACTGTTGGGGGTGTTTAAAATTGACTGAAAGATATTATCTGTCCCATCATTACCGGGGCTGTTGGCATTCAATATACGGCCTTGGATATACACTCCGGCCTCCAGTAAATTGGAAAGCTTGACATCCACATTCGAACGGACGAAATAACCCTTCGCGTTGGTGTTCGTGCTATAATTGTTGTTGGCATTGGATTTTAGTAGGCCGTTTTGACTGAGATGTTCGAGATTGACGAAATACTTGACATATTTGTTTCCTCCGCGGGTATTCAGATTGTATCGTGCAACAGTAGCGCTGTTTTTAATGACCTGTTCAGCCCAATCTACATTTGGATAGGCATGTGGATTATTACCGTCTTTAAAGCTTGTTAGGGCAGTTTCACTAAAACCATTGTTAGTGACCGAAAGCCCATCATTTTGTAATGCTTCATTGTACAATAGGGCATACTGATAGGCGTCCAATGGTTTTCCGATTAAGTTCTGCAATGGTTTTTGGATGCCATACTGAGCCGAGAAATTAATCTGAGTCCTATCGGTGTACCCTTTTTTTGTGACAATTGCTATTGCACCGTCAGCGCCACGGATGCCTAGCATTGCTAGGGAGACAGCATCTTTTAATACCGAAATTGATTCGATCTCCTGCATGCCAATTTCCGTGACAGAGCGTGGAATACCATCGATTAGTATGATCGGCGGGCGGCCCCTGAGTTGATAGCTCATGTCTTCATTTAATGGCTGGCCATTGTTTTGGCTAACCTTTAGACCGGACAATTGTCCCGCCGCTGCAGTAAGGTAGCCAAATACCGGAGTTGAGGCAATTGCATTGCCAGGTAATTTGGACACCGAAGCTGTGGAGTGCTGCTTAGGTGTATTGAAATAGATTAATTGATTGATGTTACTGATAGAATCTTGCTCTAGAGTTTTCTCTAAAGAGACATCTTGCTGCGCATAGCTCCACAAGGGAAAACAAAAGAGCATAGCATAAGCTGTCTTAGATTTAAGCAAACTTTGTAATTCTAACATTCCTTAATTGGTTTAAAATTGGTCTTTTAAAATATGATCATCACGAATTTCGTAGCTTACATGGAAAAATAATTCCCGCTATCTTATACTTGGTGTATAATAAAATAAGGCGCGCAGGTCTACTATATTCGGTTAGTCAATACCCAAAGATATTATAGTTGTATTCGGAAAGGTTTGCTGAACTGCTTTTTTTTTAATGAAACCGTTCCCAAATTTTGGGAACGGTTTCACGGTTAGAATGATCCGTTTTGGTGTTCGCGAATCTTAAGGGATCTATTTGAAAAATCAATCTGTCGGAAGAGGAGTGAGGATAGTTGGTTGCTTAATTTTTTCCACTGTTGATTATTAAAAGATTTCTTCCTCAACATCTGAAGGCTCTGTTGGCGGTTGAAGCGGCAGCCCTTCTGCATCATTTGCTTCTTCATTTTCAGATATAGATTCATCGTCAAATTCGCTTTCATCTTCAAAACCACTTTCTTCTGGGATATCTAGATCATCTTCTTCGGCGATGGTTTCATCGTCAAATTCGCTTTCATTTTCAAAACCACTTTCTTCTGGAATATCTAGATCATCTTCTTCGGGGATGATTTTATTGTCAAATTCACTATCTTCCTCAAAACCAATTTCTTCTGGAATATCTAGATCATCTTCTTCGGCGATGATTTCATCGTCAAATTCACTATCTTCCTCAAAACCACTTTCTTCTGGGATATCCAGATCATCCTCGTTTGGGATTTCTGGATCATCCTCGGATTCATATTCGAAAAGATCTTGATTGGGATCTTGTTGCGAGATAATCGCCAATGCAATGATAGGCATACCTTGATGCTGATCGTGCGTTATTTTTTTTACGTTCATATTAAACTTGTTTTATTCGTAGGACAGCGCATAATGGACAATTGTTGATCGATTAACTACGCGATAAATGCCACTTTATACCTGAAATTGCAGCTATACGCCTTTTACATTTTTTAATGGGCAACGTGTTTCTACTTTTTGTGACCGATTTATGCGTGAATTGACGAATCCATCATCTTTGATCGAACGAAAATACTGTCCCCGCTGTTAACTTTTTAAAAATTAATTTATGTGGAGAGCGTAAGATTAAAATTCGCTAACCTGAAATTGAGTCAGTCATTAAAAAATTTATAGATAAAATGGAAAAACCGGTAAAAATGGATAGACGTAAAGCTTTGGGAACAATAGGAACCAGTGTGTTAGCTTTAGGATTAGTGGGAGGATGGCAGCCAGCTAAAGCCCAGCAAGCTGGAAATGCTATTTTACAGAATCCAAATGAAAAATACCCTAGACCACCATTTCAAAAGCAAATCCAGCCCTGGCCTGGATTGAGCAGTAAAATGAATCCAAAACCCGACCACGGCGAAGAATCATATAAAGGAAGTGGTCGATTGAATGGTCGAAAAGCTTTAATTACTGGCGGCGATTCTGGAATGGGTCGCGCTGCGGCAATCGCGTATGCGCGTGAGGGAGCCGATGTGGCTATTAACTATCTGCCGGATGAGGAGGCTGACGCCAAAGAAGTTGTTGCGTTGATCAAAGCTGCAGGGCGAAAGGCGGTGGCAATTCCAGGTGATCTTCGGGAAGAAAAGTTCTGTACGCGTCTAATACAAGAGGCTACACAACAGTTGGGTGGTTTGGATATTTTGGTCAATAACGCTGCACGGCAGCAGACAAAACCTTCCATATTGGATATTACAACTGAAGAATTTGATGCCACCATGAAGACTAACATCTATGCTCCATTTTGGCTTATTAAAGCTGCTTTACCGCATTTGAAACCCGGTTCAGTTATTATAGGGACAACATCAGTACAGGCGACAGATCCATCGGAAGATCTTTACGATTACGCGCAGACAAAAGCCGCTACAACAAACTATATACGATCTCTCGCGAAACAGCTTGGACCAAAAGGTATTCGCGTGAATGGTGTAGCTCCTGGACCTATTTGGACACCGCTACAAGTGAGCGGCGGTGCAACACAAGAAAAGCTTGTGAATTTTGGAGGGGACACGCCCATGGGACGGCCCGGACAACCAGCTGAACTAGCATCGATCTATGTTCAACTTGCCGCATCAGATGCCAGTTATGCTAACGGACAGATTTATGGAGCAGCGGGAGGAGGTGGGCAACCTTAAGCTGATCCGCTCCATTACGGAATAAACAGTTTTATCAAATATCTATCTAAGTGTTGTCTTGTGTTGCAATCGGTGATAAGCTGATTGCAACTCCTTTTGAATATACACTTTGCCGGAACTAGCTACTTATCCATCACTATTTATAATGACAAACCTTGTGCAAGATAAATTGTTCTTGATGTAAGATAAATTTTTCTTCAGAAAAGGCGATTGGATAATGTGGCCGGCTCATTAGAATACCTTTTAAATAATTGGAACATGGATCAGCTTAGCTTATTTCAAAACGAAGGATATCGTTTTCCGGAAGAGCTCCTAGAATTTGAAGCGGATTTTCTGACACTAGAGGAAGCTGATGATTTATTTCATCGATTGCTCAAGGAGGTTCGTTGGGAGCATACATCTAAGATGATGTACGATCGAACGGTATTGACCCCTAGGTTGACGGCTTGGTATGGTGATGAAGATATCAGTTACCAACTCGCTGGAAAAACAATCGCTGTAAATCAATGGCTTGAACCTTTGAAAACTCTGAAGGAAAAGATCGAGCAGCGCTTTAATTATCGATTCAATTCAGTATTGCTTAATTTATATCGCGACAACAATGATTCGGTGGCCTGGCACCGTGATCGAGATAGCGAACTAGGAGATAGGCCTGTAATTGGATCGATAAGTCTGGGCCAGGCGCGTTTTTTTGATTTTAGGAAGGCAGACGATCATAGTAAAAAGTATTCTTTGTTGCTAAGTCATGGTTCCCTGTTGCTGATGAAAGGCGATTTGCAGGAAACTTGGGAACATCGTGTCGCAAAATCAACGCAAAAAATGAAAGCTCGTATCAATTTGACTTTTCGCTTGATTGGCGATGTACATTAGGTTTTTTTAAGATCTTAATCAGTTTTTATTAGCATCCCTCTATTTTGTCCATCCCACGCTTTTCTTCCACTCTTCCATTTCTCGTTTTCTCTTCATAAAGTCTTTTGGTGGCGACTGCTTTTCATGCACCGCCTGTGTCCTTATCACTTCAGTTTGCTCTTCAAGCGTGTTTAGCCCGATTGCTTTTCGCCGTTTATTTACTTTGATCACATCATCAACTGTATGCGCACTTAGATTTCCGTTTTCGTCCCAATCAAACTGAGTTCCATAACGTTGTGGCTGGTCTTGAAATATAGCTATTCGGTCTGTCAGATAAGCTAAGTTTCTAGGGTCGGCTTTATTACTTTTTACAGCTGTCTTCAGTAGTTGGGCACTTCTCTTCATGAATTCTGGTTGTTCAATTGCGTGCTGTATAATTAACCAGGTGGCGTCGCTCGCTTCTTTTCCCACTTTTTCTGCTGTAGGATAACCGATAGTGTTCATGATTTTGTCCAGAATCTTAGCATTTTTATTGTGTAAGGTCTTCATTTCTTCATTATACCCATCGCTTAGTTTACCCTCATTAATAAGCTTATCCCTTAATGCTAAGTCTGCATTTTTCAGGTCAATTATTTTTTTCGCAATGTCTTTATATTGTGTCATAAGTACCTTTTCGTAAATGAATGTTGTGATTGAAAATTTGAAGCATATTTATCATAGTAATATACAATTCATTCACTCATCAACACTTTTTACTATAATTAGATGCAAATTACCGACGGCCGTAATCCTTTATCAAATTTAATATGTAATTGTTGTATTATCAATAAGCGTTGAAATTCTGATGATCAAGCTGTTTATAAAATTTCCATTTACCAGATCATTGGGTCTCTTCTGAGTGAAGTATCTTCTTTCGATTGAACTTTTAGTAAACCTTTTTGTTTTGTAACTTTACCAAAACACGGCTGGTATCGCTTCCGCAATTCAGTATGTGTCGGTTTGATAATGACCAAATGGATAAGATTATGATAAATATCAAGGTATGTGTTTTAATTTTCTGTTATGCATATTTTTTCGCTCACAGCAATTGTAGTGCTCAGCCTACGAAGAAAAATCATAAGGCAAGTATCCAAAGTATCGAAGGTAATTGGTTCGACAAAAAAAATAAAAGACATCTATCCATCTATCATGAACAGGGACAGGATTATTTTACCATTAACGATTGGTATGACATCGGCCGGGGTAGAGAACCAATGATTGATGCCTATAGAGCTTGGCCAAGAGGGAATAAATTGATCATGCTGCAAAGTACTACCGATCTGAGAACCCCCTATGCAGAGATTCTGCCTTCTGGGAAGTTTCTTTTGTACCGTACAAAGAAGATGAATGATGAAAAAGGACCTTTTATAGACAGCGCTTTCTTCTCTAGGTACAAATAAGGGATTTTTTACCGTTCTATTTATGTCATTAAAATTGAGAGAACGATAAATTTATCGGTATTTTGTTTAGATTTTTTAGCGGCAACTGTTGTGGAATGAGTAAGTTGGTTGAGCTCGATTCCTAGTTGTTAATTGAGCTTTTAATACCTTTTAGAATTTCCTATAGCTTGAAATACATTTTTTTATTCGGTTAATTATTAAAGACGAAGGTAGCGAAAATCTTTTCCAATTATTTCAATAAAATAACACTACATGCTCAGCTCTGAGCATTTTTACAACTGTTACTGATAAGTATCATTCTTCTAGCCGCTACTGAAGCTAATTAATGAATACTGATTTGTCGATGTAAGGTCTGAACGTCAAATAATATTAATAAAAATTGGTAGCAAATTGAGACAGAAGGACTATTGAAATTTTTGCTTTTCATGTATTTTTCCGCAATTGTAAAACTTTACATGGAATCTCCCAATATTTGAGAAAAACCTCAGATATCAAGTGAATAATTTAAAGCAGGAAGTTCCATTTTACTAAATCGAACGTCTTTGCAGTAGTTTGATAATCTAAAATGATAACTTAGGCTTAATTAATCAAAGTAAGATCGTTCATAAACAATTGCGATCAAAATAAACCAAAAAAGTACCGCATGAGATATGCTGAAAACGTTAACATTTTTAACGGTAAAGTCGACGCTCAATTAATCAAAATAAGCTCAATTATGAAAAGAATGCTATTTATTTTAATCTTGATAATATCCGCATCAGTTATTATTCAAGCGAAGGCACAAACGCAAAAAAACAACAATTATGATTTTTTTGATACTGTCGTCAACAATCACAATCAGATCTTTGGGCCTTCAGGTATTCCTTCAGCTATCGAAATGGTGCTAAAGTATTGCAAAGCGGTAGATTTTAATTTCTATGACTTGCAACTTAAATGGCAGAATAAAATAGATGGCTCTTTCCGTGATTTTGACAAAAAAGAACTATATGGAATTACTTTTTCTCAGAAATTTGTGTTGCCCCGGGATGAAAGTTTTCCAATGGATAGTCTTTTTCAAACGATAGATAATGAATTGAAATCTGGGAAAAAGGTAATTATCGCACTTCAGGTGGAAACGGGCTGGTCGATTTTTGTGGTTTATAAAAAGAGTCCGGATGGTGAATTAGTTTCATATAGCAAATACGGTAGCCATACAACGATACTCAGAAATACAAAGGAGATTGTGAAAAAGTCTAATGGAACAGAAATCATGACGTACAGCATTTCGTCTAATGAATAGAAAAATATGATCATGTCTTGCGCTATCATCAAAAATAATTTAAATTATGAAAAAGATGCTCTTTATTTTAAGTGTGTTACTATACACATCTATCGGTTTTCATTTGAAGGCTCAAACACAAAAAGATGATGATTTTGAGTTCTTTGATACTGTCGTCAATAACCACAATCAACTCTTTCAAATGTCTTGCATCCCATCTGCTGTCGAGATGATACTAAAGTATTATAAAGTGGTTGATTTTGATTTTTACGGTTTACAAAATGAATGGCAGAATAAGACTGATGGTTCTTTTCCTGATTTTGACAATAGAGAATTATACGGTATTACCTTTTCTCAAAAATTTGTTTTGCCCCGGGATGCAACCTTTCCGATCGACAGTCTTTTTCAAACGATAGATAATGAGTTGAAGTCCGAAAAAAAAGTAATTATCTCACTTCCGGCAGACGGTGGCTGGCATATGTTTGTTATATGCAAACAAACTCCGGATGGAGACTTTGTATCCTATAGCAAACTTGGAAGTCATACGCTAATCTTTAGAAATACAAAGGAGATTGTGAAAAAGTCTAATGGAACAGAAATCTTAACTTATCGCACTCCTCCGGGAATGTAGCCTTTTAGAATTCTAGAAGAAATATTTGCGTGTTTTTCATGATTTCAAAGTGGTTTTTCCTCGTGGATATATATCCGATATGGAAATTAATTTATTGTTCGTGCCAAAGTACCGCGATTTGTTCCATTTTCATTGTAGTTTTTTATGATTTAAACGTACTATTTAATTTTATAGGAGATTATACTTTAAGGAAGGGAAATTTTAGCTATCCATTTAGTAATCCGATTGTTCAAAATCCAATACGATCTTTCTTATGATAGGTTGCAAGAATTCGACCCAATTGCGGATATCTCACTAATAATAGATGTGAGTTCTTCTTAAGAAAAATTTTCTATAACACCCTGTTTGGTTTAAAACAATCAAAGATGGTAAGATTGTCCAGCCAATGTGATTCCCAAAATCCCTCAATGATTGTTTTTAAATAGGTAATACTAGGTTTAGTGGAGGATTGTGCATCTTGTTCATTTGTTATGGCAAAAATAGGGAATCCGTTTTGTTCTCCTGGGTACAATAGGTCCCTGTAACAGGATGGCTGTGTAAAGATATCAGGGTCATTTTTAATTGCCTTTTCAAAGTCAATTTCTAAAGTGATACTTTTATTCGTCTTCTGTCTGGTCATATCTATCAGTCGGCCTTTTGTTACTAAATAAATTTTCCCCTAACAAGACGCAGTAGGAGCGAATGATGTTCACTTTTTGAAAGTGCTCTTTTTTCAATTGAAATACCTGGCAAACCTTTCAGACGCTGAGCTTGTTCATTTGTTGGAAGAATCGGTAAAAACTCTTTAGCAAAATGCCGATTATCTTTAATTTATCAATAAAGGTTATATAAGGTTACCAACACTATAAAGAATTCATATTTGCACTAACCTTTACAAATTTTCGAAATCAGATATTGTCTGGAATTATTTAAAAAAATGGTATGAAAAAAGCAGCAAGTAAAAAGATTAGACCGTTGCAAAAGCAGAAGCGACCCGGATTGGAAATAAATATGGCTCCAGTTCCTGACACTTCTCCGTTAACGTATCCTGCTGAAGGAAAGTTGAAAAACAAGGTCGCGTTAATTACGGGGGGAGATAGCGGCATAGGCAAAGCTGTAGCTTTGTTATTTGCAAAGGAGGGAGCAGATATTGTTATTGCCTATCTTAATGAAACAAAAGATGCAAAACAAACCAAGAAAGAGGTTGAATCCTTCTCTAGAAAATGTACGCTGATTAAAGGTGATTTGGGAAAAGAAAATCACTGTAAAAAAGTAATTGAGTCTACGATAAGAATGCACAAAAAAGTTGATATTATTGTTAATAATGCTGGGCTTCATTGGGAAACAGAATCCATTGAAAAAATTACTACTGAACAGTTACAAAAAACTTTTCAGAATAATTTCTTTTCCTATTTCTGGATTACAAAGTATGCCATTCCTTATCTTAAAAAGGGGGCAAGCATAATTAATACATCCTCTGTGACTGCGTATAGAGGCAGTCCAAAGTTGATCGATTACTCTGCAACAAAAGGTGCAATAATTTCTTTTACACGAAGCTTGTCTGCAAATCTTATTGCTAAAGGAATAAGGGTCAATGCTGTTGCGCCAGGCCCGGTATGGACTCCATTGATAGCATCCTCATTTGACGCTAAAAAAAACTCAGAATTTGGAAGCGACTCGCCAATGAGAAGGGCAGCGATGCCAAATGAAATTGCACCAAGCTTTCTATTTCTAGCGAGCGAAGATTCAAATTTTATGAGCGGTCAAGTTTTACACCCAAATGGAGGTGAAGTGGTCAATGGTTAGCAATTGCGCTCATATTTAAGATCCTTATTTATGTTGTTTTTTGCGAGCAATGAACTATTGCAGTCCGAGGAATGTTTACGGAATAAATGTGACAATCTTGTTTAGATTTAGTTATTTGGGAGGTTATGATTGATATAAGCAAAATATTCTCGGACGGAGTTGAAAGCTCGTTTCTTGTGGAAATTGCAGCGAGAACGATAATAATGTTTCTTCTGATTTTGATCATACTCAGACTTTCAGGTAGGAGAGGTGTTCGACAGTTGACTGTTTTTGAAGTGGCGATTATTCTCAGTCTTGGATCGGCCGCAGGAGATCCGATGTTTCAGGAAGATTTGCCAATTTCCTATTCGGTTGTTGTTTTTATTTGTGTTATTGTACTTTACAAGTTCATAACCTGGCTTACCTACAAGTCTGAGGTGATCACTCATTTATTAGAGGGTAAAGTTCTACCAATAGTGAAGGACGGAGTATTTCACATCAAGCATGAAGATGATGATAATTTTTCGAGAACGGAGTTTTTTTCAGAATTCAGAAATTTAAACGTAGAACATTTAGGGCAGGTTAAAGAGGGTGTTTTAGAGATTGATGGCACATTAAGCGTTTTATTCTATGCTGATGATGACGTCAAATATGGGCTACCACTGTTCCCTTCTTCCTATAAGATGGTTGATGTATCCAACTCTGAAGGGCCGTTTGCATGTATGTATTGTGGCCATGTTGTGTTTAATTTTGATAGCGATTCTCAATCCTGTACTCGGTGTCATCGAAAGGAATGGACTAAAGCTATAAATTCAAGAAGAGTTTAGCGTTGCCAGTTTCTGTAAAAATATTCATTCTCCGCGCAGACACCTCTATCTAAAGGACATGAACACAATTCTTTTAAAAGTCTATAAAAACTAAACAGTCGCAGTTTTCCCGTGCACCCCATTCTTCCAGAACAATCGCACGGTACAGCGACAAGGAACTTCTCTTATTATATACCGGAGACGCATTTACCGACCGCTATCAAAAGCGCGACAAAATCGCGTAGGCGCGGATTGATAACCAACGATATCCGCCGCTATGCAAAAGGCCGCAATTTCCTTGACATAGCCGAATTGGGAAGCAGCTGAATTTATAGCTACATCGAAGATCGACTGCACTTACTTTGTATAGCTACTTTTAGCCAACTAAAAAACGACAGCCAATTGCGCCTGTCTTTAAAGATATTGATACATTTAAACAATTCATTAAGAAGCTGTTCTTTACTAGGCTTTACAAGGTTTCCCTAGCTGTCTTTCCCTCAGTAGGTAGGAACTTGTAGCACATGATCTAAAAATAGCATTTGTAATTATTTAGTGATAAGTTTTGATAAGTTACCATATAATACGGATAAAAGTGTTGATATTCAAAGTTTAACATATCATTAATTATTCTTTAGATAAAACATTCCAGCTAGCGTTTCTTTCATTTTATTTTCGTACATTTAAAAACCTCCCTACGTGTAGCACCTTGTAAAAGATACAAGAAGATCGTATGCAAGGACTTCACTTAAAAAATCCAACATGATTTCACCGACAAAAAAAGGAGTTGCGTTCCTTTCCACTTTTCCTCCGCGCGCCTGCGGTATTGCAACCTATACAACAGATCTTATAAATGCTATCGCGAGTAAATTTGAAGAGTCGTACCGGCTAATTCCCATACCAATTGTAGATAATAATACATCTGAAGATGATAGCCCATTGGGGAATTTCGATATTTCAAATCCTCTTTCATTCGATAATGTCCTTAAAAATATCCTGTGTGATCTGGATATTAAATTGATTTGTGTCGAACATGAGTTTGGTCTCTTCATAGGTCAGGAAGCTAAATTCATATCTTTTCTTTCGGATCTTAATGCAGCACGACTTGCCACTGTTGTGACTTTCCATACAGTGTTGCCTGCACCAGATCCCAAGATGCTAGAAAACGTATCTACTATCGCTTTTCATTGCTCGCAAATCATCGTGATGACCCAGGGATCTGCCGATATCCTTATTCATACTTATAAAATTCCTGCCAGTAAAATAACTGTAATTGCGCATGGCACCCATTTAGCCCCAGCTAAGGATAAACATGCAATTCTTGAGCATTTTAGCCTCTTGGGCAAGAAGGTCCTTAGTACATTTGGTTTGCTGGGGCCCAGCAAGAGTATAGAAACCACCCTTTATGCACTTCCATCTATTATCGAACAAAACCCAAATGTAATATTCCTTATTTTAGGAATGACACACCCCAACCTGCTGCGAATTGAAGGAGAGACGTATCGAAACGAGCTGGAGGCAATAGTTGATAAATTCGGTATTTCAGCTCATGTGCGTTTTATTAACGAATTTCTTTCAACGGAAGATTTATTAGCCTATTTATCTATAACCGACGTGTATCTTTTTACTTCAAAAGATCCGCTACAGGCCGTTAGTGGTACATTTTCTTATGCGCTGAGCTCCGGATGTCCCATTGTTTCGACACCAATCCCCCACGTCAAGGAGGTCTTAAAGGAAGATATGGGTACTATAATTGATTTTGAAGCTTCTGATCAGCTCGCAGCTGCGGTAAACCAAATATTGAATGATGAACTTAAATTAAGTAAGATCCATCATGTTAATCTTCAAAAAATGGTTCAGACTTCCTGGCAAAATGTTGCTATCGCTCATGTATATCTTTTTGAGCTTCTGATAGATAAAAAAGGAAAAATGATTTACTCCATTCCACCGCTAAATTTGGACCATATTTTTCGGATGTCCGAGGAGCGCGGTTTTGTTCAATTTGCAGATATTTCCGCTCCGGATCTGTCAAGTGGTTATGCTTTGGATGACAATGCAAGAGCGCTTATAGCCATGTTACATCACTATAGATTGCACGAATCCTACGAAGACCTCGGTCTGATACAGAAATATCTGGATTTTATAGGCCATTGTATGCAAGAGGACGGCACCTTTCTGAATTATATAGATAACTACGGTAATTTCACGATACAAAACCAACAGGAGAATCTTGAAGATGCCAACGGTCGGGCAGTTTGGGCCCTGGGCGAAGTGGTAGGGATGGCCCATCTTTTGCCGGAAAAAATATTAAAACTTGCAATAGAACTGTTGGAGCGAGCCTCCAAACATGCTTTAGTGTATTTTTCGACAAGATCGATGGCCTTCACGATTAAGGGACTGAGTTTTATGAAGGGCAAAAATTATAAGGCTATCATCGAAGTACTTGCGGATCGATTGGCAGCCATGTTTAAACATGAGAGCGCTACAGATTGGCAATGGTATGAATCTTATATGACCTATGGCAATAGTGTTATTCCCGAAGCCATGTTAATCGCCTATGAGACAACTGGGGATTGCCGCTACAGAGATATCGCCTGTAAATCTTTTGATTTCTTGTTGAGCAAGATTATTGTTGACAATGAGGTTCACGTTATTTCCAACAAAGGATGGTTACAACGGGGCCAGCCGGCAATCACAACTAGGGGCGGGGAGCAGCCAATTGACGTTGCCTATACCATTATTGCGCTAGATAGGTTTTATAAGTTCACAGGAGATGAACAATATAAGAAGAATATACGAATCGTATTTGAATGGTTTCTGGGAAGGAATCATATTCGACAGATTGTTTATAATCCTGTTACCGGTGGATGTTTTGATGGTTTGGAAGAGCACACAATCAACATCAATCAAGGCGCAGAATCCACCATAAGCTATTTAATGGCCCGGCTCAAGATGGATGATTACATAAACGAAGCTGTGAGTTAGTTTATTTTAAAATATTGATGCCTGATTGGCAATTATTATGCGTATATTTATTATTGCGATCTACTATTCATCTTAACCCATTCAGTAGATCCAATATTTATCTTTAAATTCTCCACGCGATATACCTTTCGGAAATTTTCAGTTCAACAACTAGCAGTTTGCGTACTTCAAAGAGTAAATACGATTCAGCTTAATATTATTCCTTCCGATCAATCATAGCTATTGAAAGTAAAAGGACCATCACTTTATAAAATCCATATATCATGAGTAAAGACATTAAAAAGGAAAAAAGCACCAAAGAGAAAGTGCAATCTTCTTATCAAAAGGAAAAAGATACTGTTTCTAAAGACGTAACGGATAATGTTTTCCGTAAAAAAAAGAAATAGGCAATCGGAAAGGTAGCTTATTTTTTGCACTTGCACAAGGCAGATTATTTTGAAGCGGGTATACAGTCTGGATCATTAAACCAGGCTTTGCTCGCTTTTTTGCGTCTAACCTTTGTTTTGAAAGCAATAAGAGTTTAGCCACAAAGCGATGTTTTTATACGTCTTCGTCTGAATATACACGTGAAGTATAGGTAATCACTTTTGAAGTAGAACCAAGTATGTTCGATGGACGTTCAATTCTAAAAAGCTTTAGGGCTATAAACTTTCTGAACATGGCAACAACAACTAAAAGTACCACAAGTGACAAGTCTGAAAATGGCTCCAGGAAAAAGCAATCTACAGACAGTTCAAAACAAAAAGCAACAGCTAATGCCGCAAAAGATTTAGCAGAGGTTTTTGAACACGGTCTCAAAGACATCTATTGGGCGGAGAAGGCTTTATTAAAAGCATTGCCAAAGATGGAAAAGAATGCTACTGCCGAAAAATTAAAAAAAGCGATTTCTAAACATCTTTTAGAGACTGAAAATCATGTGAAGCGCTTGGAGCAGTGTTTTGAAAGTTTGGAGTTAAAGCCTAAAGCAGAGCGATGCGCAGCGATGGCCGGACTGATCGAAGAAGGTGAACAAATTATTGAGGATACGGAGGAGGGAACCGTTAGAGATGCTGGAATTATCGCTGCTGCTCAAAAAATCGAGCATTACGAAATTGCCACCTATGGCACGCTTGCTGCGTTTGCCAAGGTTTTGAAGTATAATGCAGTCATCCAGCTTTTGCGTGAAACCCTTGAAGAAGAAAAAAAATGTGATTCTGATCTAACTTCCCTAGCAGACACCAATCTCAATGCAAAAGCTAGATAATAGCCACCAAACAATGAAGGAGATGGATCTTGCGTCTGTAAGATCCATTTTTTTTACAAATGATACTTGCTGAACGAATATTTCAAAAAAGAAAACATGAAAAAGACAATTGTAGTGTGTGATGATGATAAAGAAATACTAAATGTATTTTCCCTTGTGTTAGAAAATCAGGATACGATTGTTATAACCGTTGTAAATAGTTTAGTTTTGATGGAAGTGTTAGATAGTATAGACGCTGATATACTCTTTTTGGATATACATATGGGGGCACGGAATGGAGACCTAATACTACGTGATCTCAAGTGTTCAACTAAATATGATAAGCTGCCCGTAATCATGATGTCAGGTCATATCGACGGAAGAACAATTGCTATCGAATGTGGGGCCGAAGGATTTTTACCAAAGCCTTTTGAACTGACAGATCTGGAAAACTACATACGAAGATTCGTTTATGGAAGCGAATTTTAATGTCATGAATGGTTCTAAACTATATCCTCAACTGTCCTGAAGGTACAAGCACTGCCATTGGGGGGCATCTATTTGTTCTCCTGATTAAAAGTATTATTACACGCTTACAAATTACTTCTTCAGATTTAGCTACAAAATTACCTACGTCAGGCAGGCTACTTAAGTTTTGGAATTTTAACTTTTCTATTGTAAATAATATTAACTACATTCTCAATAAAATCTTCCTTTTTTATCCGTTCACCGTTGGTATTATAAGCAATTGAAATATCCGCTTCCTTGTTGTATATTAAAACGGCATGGGATCCTAGCGTATCCCCACCGTGTCCATAAAATATGGTCCCTTCAAAATTCCATACTGCGATTCCTCTTCCCCATTCTTCTTTTCCTACTAGAGGTTGTATTAACTCCAGCGTTTCCTCTTTAATAATATTGTAGTGGAACAAATTATTTACAAAAATATTTAAATCATATGAAGTTGCAGCAATGTCGCCCACCCCTATAACATTAAGAAAGTCAATTTCTTTATCTAATAGATGCCAAGAGTTATCACTGAAGCGATAAGGTAGATAAACGTTTTTTTGATTGGGCCGGAAAGAAACTAGATTTTTTAATCTGAGCGGTCTTATAATTTCACTGTTTACAATTTTTTGATAGGACTTTTGGTATTTTTCTTCCAGGATTTTTGCGAGTAGATAATAAGCGGAATTCGAATAAAAGACCTTTTCATCCGCTTCAAAAATTTTCCCCTGTTGTATGATCAGGTCTATGATTTGTTTATCAGTTGCTTTCTCAGTTACCCATACTTCGCCATCTTTAACAACATAACTTCCTAGTCCGCTGGTATGGCCAAGAAGATTTTTTATGGTTATTTTATCCGAATTCGGAATTTGAGGGTAGAACTTAGCAAGTCTATCTGTCAAACGTAATCTGTTATCCTCGATTAATTTAAAAATTAGAACCGCTGTAATCATTTTGGTAACAGAGCCAACCCGATACTTTGTATTCTTATTGTAAACCAATCCAGGTATATTTTTTTGACCAAAATGTCTGCTGTATACCTCTTTCCCATTTTTAAATATCGATAGACTGCCAATCCCTAAATTTTTATTTTCTATTGAATTAAAATAAGTATCAAGTTTTTCGGAATTAATATTTTGCGCAAATAGAAAGGTTGGAAGGATAGCAAATACAAGTAAAGCTAATTTATTTTTCATTATAAATCTGTTTTTCTTAAATATTCTAATGAATATCAGCTATTGGCACATATTTCAATATCATGTATCTACTTTAGGTATGATAAGTTTCCGCAAATTTCTTATTGATTTCGAAAAATGCTTTGCCATAAAATGTTATTCACCTTAAAAGTAAGGAATATATTTCATTGAAATAGACCTATCTATTATTGTTGATCAATTTGTGGTGTCTGAGTTGGATCGCTCTATCTATTTTTGGCCACCGTAATAGAACTTATTTCTTCCCTCAGGTCTTGTGATAATCTAAGGGCAGTAAAAGTAAATCAGGTAGGCAATTCAAGCCTGCTGGTTTAAATAAATTTTATAGTAATTGGATGTATAACGGGCACGATGACGTGTTTACTATAATTTTAATAAAAGACGAATATTACAACACATTAATGGTGATAAATCAGATTTCGCAGATGGTTACCATTCCTATAAAAAAAATGGTGTTTTGATCGATGGTTATGATGTTGATGGTAAGACTATAACTACCGGATCTTTTGATAAAAAAATTAATAATGAAAATGTATTATCTTTTCTATTTAGAGAAACTAAAAATCGTGTTAAATAGTTTTATAGAACATTATGGAGTCGTTTGGTGGGGTTGTTGATTAATAAACTACTCGGAATAAAACACCTGCAAATGAACCCTTCGTTGAGGTATTATCAATTTTATCTTATCGCCTTGGAAGGTATCATTTTATCAGCTTTCCATCCGATTACAGTTGGCGCTTTGCCAAATTTCTTTTTAAAGGCGTTAGAAAAATGCGACAGGGTCTCAAATCCGAGATCGAGATAGATCGCGGATGGCTTTTTGTTTTTTCTTTCAATTAAATGCCATGCTTCAATCAGTCTCTTATCCTGTAACCACCTGCGTGGAGGCATACCGAAGGTCTTTTGAAAATCCCTTTTGTATCCCGAAAGGCTTCTTCCGGTGAGTTGTGCAAATTTCTCGATCGGGACATTGAAATGAAAATTGCTCAGCATAAATTTTTCTAGATCTATCTTATGAGGTTCTGAGAAATCGAACAAAAAGTTACGCAGTGCTGGAACAGCGATCAGTATCAGCTTGATGCCTTCTTTTACCTTTAAAAGACCCATCTCATCAGTCATTTCATCACCAGCACTTCGCGCATAGGGAATCACCGACTGGAAATAACCTTTGATAAACGCATTATTGGGCAGGCATATGTTTGGAAGTCCGATGTATTTACCCTGAGCCTCTATTTTTTCCTCTAGCGCTATCTGACGCATCAGATTTTCTTGTAGCGATATGACGATAGTTTCATAGTAACCATTTGGCTCCGGGGTTTTATTCAAGGTTCCCAGCTGATTTTTGTGAATTAGCAATACTTCTCCGGCAGATATCTTTACATGTTGCTCAGCGGTTTCGACAACCATCTGGCCCGACACCTGTAGTACCAGGGTATGGTGGTTCCAGACGCATGCTTTCTCTTTCTTTTGAGAAGAAAGGTAAGAGTAGAATATCACGCCGGGAAGTATTTCTGCTGGACTTTCCATTTATCTTTGTAAGTAAGTACCACCTTTAATAGCACCTATTGCAAATGTAGTGTTTAAAATTTTCAATTCCTCTGGGCTAAATACAATTTCCATCGCGTCAATATTTTCGGGTATTCTTGATCTACGGCTCATGCTCACCAGTGGCATTATATTGTCGCCCTGTTCTTTTACCCACGCGATCGCGAGTTGTGTAGGGTTGACATTTTTACGTTGAGCAACTTCTTTTAATACTTCCACTTTTTCAAGATTATGGATTAGGTTATTACCCTGAAAACGGGAAAAGTGATTTCGATGGTCATCGGCAGAAATTGGAGCTTTCAGGTCACCGGTTAACAGTCCCTCGGCCGTATTGGCAAATGCCACTACACCAATCCCTAGTTCTTTAGCTGTAGGCAATAGCTCATCTTCGATCTGACGGTCGGCCAAAGAATAACCGATCTCCAGTGCACTGATGGGATAAACGCTGTTGGCTTTACGGAGTTGATCGGCGGTGATTTCCGATACGCCTATATGACGTACTTTTCCTTCATCTACCAGACCGGCAATCGTTCCGATAATGTCTTCTATCGGCACACTGTCGTCAATTCTAGAAGGTTGATATAAGTCGATAGTTTCAATACCCAAACGTGTCAACGAATAGTTGACAAAATTCTTGATCGCTACAGGACGAAGATCCAAGCCGATCCATTGGCCGTTGTGGAAAATAGCCCCGAATTTGACACTGATGAAAGCATCGTCCCGTCTTCCCTTAATGGCTTTCCCAATAAGCATTTCATTGTGGCCTGCGCCATAAAAATCTCCCGTATTCAGGAAGTTGATCCCGCTGTCCAATGCTTGATGGATAGTTAAAATGCTTTCGGTTTCATCGGGTATCGCGCCACCCCATATTGATGACATCCGCATACATCCCAGGCCAAGTTTTGAAACCGTGGGGCCGTTTTGGCCCAATTGAATTTTAGTGATTTCAGACATTTGATTGATTTAATGTTATTATACAAAGGTCCCGATTTAACAATCAGGTTACTTTCTTCTGGGGTTCAATTTACTTGTCTGTATGGTTCATTCATTAGTAAACTAAAGGCAATTCCTAGACTCATCCATCCAATTGTATAGTAAATACTGGTAAATCCTTCATATTTTTAAAAAAGGATATCCAGTTTGAATGTAACGTGTGGGGTCAAAAGGAAGTTGTTGTGGTGTCTGTTTTGCATGGCGATGTAATCCTGCAAATTATGATTGATCGGTTTTTGATAATGGATTTAGATTTTCGCAATGGCAAATGCTATGTAACAATACGAGCTGGTTGACAACCGTTGAACTTGCTATTATTCTTGAAGAGTTGGGCTATGAAGAATAAAAAAACCTTGAGTCTGGGAGGATCTCAAGGTTCCTAATTACTACCTATTTTTGAAAAGTACTATTAATACAATATCAAGCCCTATTTAGTTTTAAAAAAATAAAAAAAGCTGAGTTGCCATTACTGCGTACAAAATAAATGCTTAAGGAAGGCAGTCTGCAAGAATAAAAAATTGCAGTATATAACGAAAGTTAATCGATAAATCATTGAAAAATAATCTAAAAGTTTATAGTTCCCTTAATACCCTGGATTTTGGATTAGGTTAGGTTCGACTTGAAAGCTACTCTCATGGAAGGGCCAGAGGTATTGATGTGTCAAAAATTTTCTGTCTTCAATTTTAAGCACATCAGGTGTACCGTCTGTACGTTGTCGCATATGACCCAATGCAGGTTGATTAAGAACCACTTCTGCTATTTTCCATCGTAGGATATCACTATAGCGCAGGCCTTCACCGGCAAATTCGACCCTTCGCTCATTGCGAATTAAGTCGATCCATTCCTGTTGAGATTTTACCGTTAAATTGACATCCGCTATACGCATATCAAGTCCTGCACGTTGTCGAATCTGATTGATACAGCTTTTTGCTAATTCATCTACATTATTTAACATAATTTTGGCTTCCGCATAGGTCAATAATACTTCAGCATAACGAGCCAGAGGAAAGTACATATTTCCGCCCGTCCGAAATGCATCAGCTTCATCGACAAATTTCTTAAACCAATAACCAGATCGGCTGCTTCGCAAATTTTGATAATAGAACAAACTCTTTGAATCATAAATATCTATTTTCTCATTGTTGAATAGGTCGCCCTGTCCAAAAATGCTAGCAGCATAACGTGGATCTCGATTTAATTTGGGGTTGAGCTCATATTCCTGCTTACTGTGTAATGGGCATTTATCGATTGGCCGCCCTTGTAGTGTCCAATAACTATCGACCAACGACTTCAAAGGAACAACATAAGATTGTCCATTTCCAGTCTTATATTGTGGCGCAAGATGCTCAAAAGAATTTGTAGCAGAGTTATTGTGGCTTTCCATGTCAAATTTGATGATAAATTCCTTATTGGTTTTATCCGCCTGGTAATTGAATAGGCTAGCATATTGGGGGTGAAGTTGGTATTTTCCACTATCCATTATTTCCTTCGCAAGCGTTGCGGCAAGATCATAACGTCCATTATAGAGAGCGTATCGCATGATCAATGTTTTGAAGGAGTATTTGTTGAACATATAGGCGTTTGTAGTACCTTCATTTTCAGGGAGCCTGTTTGCCACATCGTTGCTCATTTCAAATAGTTTGTTCAGTATTTCAGCTTTGGGTGTTACTGGAGGCGTAGCTTCTTCAAGCGTAACCGGTACGAGGACAAAAGGCACATCACCCCAAACTTCAGTGATTCTGAAATAATGCCAGATGCGCAATGCCTCCAAGATCGCTTTATATTTTTGTCGTATCGACTCATTTTCCACATAGGGAATATCAATATTAGCGATGTAAGTATTGATCCGCCCGACGTGTTTATTATATAGTGTCCAATAATACTCCGCCAAACGTGCATTGCTTGTCATATTACCATTGGCAATGACCATATGGTGGTCTGTCTCTATTCGTGCATAGGCGTTATCGCTACGGCCATCTAACATATAAAAGAGTAGGCGGCGATCACCAGGTTCCATAAAAACATCCAAATAGCTACTGTATACTACCCGACGCAGATCTTCTTCGGTGTTGAAGAACTCGTCGAAAGATGTTGCGGTAGGATCTCGTTTATCCAGAAATTTTTCGCAGCTGCTTAACGTTGCTAGCGTAATTATCAAGGTTAAAATTTTCTTTTTCATTAGTATAGTTTTAAAAAATACTCGCACTCAGTCCAACACTGTAAGTTGCCATACGCGGATAATTTCCGTTCCCATCATTTGTTCCAGGGCTATCGACATCAATACGTTCGGGGTCAAGGCCTTCCCATTTCGTGAACGTGAACACATCTTGTGCATTCACATATATTCTAAAATTTTTTATGCTTTTACCGATTTTAGGAAATGTATAGCCAAGCTGAAGAGACTTGATGCGGAAAAAGGCTGCGTTGCTAAGCCAAACATCACTGAGTAGCGTATTGGGGCTTGGGCCTGTCCATAGGCGTGGGAAACGGCTATTCGGATTGCCGGGACTCCAATGGTTTGCTACATATTCAACGCGTGGTGCACCGAGGTCGTTACTATTTCCGTCAACGTAAACCGGATAGGCTTCTTGCCCAATCAAGCGGCCCGTGCGCTTTCCTATTCCCTGGCCCAGGGCGGAGAAATCCCAACCTTTATATCGAATATCTAGGTTTATTGCATAGTTATAATGGGGAAGGGGATCGGCCAGGTAGCTTCGGTCTTCATCGTTGATAATACCATCCTGATTTTTATCCACATAGCGGATATCCCCAGGTTTTGAATTTGGCATTTTAGCGGGAGTTGCATCTACTTCCGCTTGGGTTTGGAAATAGCCGTCAGACTGGAAACCATAATAGTTATTGATTGGGACACCTTTATACCATATCCGGTTATTATCGCCTTTAAAGATCAATCTATCGTTTTCATTGTAACCAGCTTTGAGCATTCGGTTGCGGTTGTCAAAAAGCATTCCACCGATGGTATACGAAAAATCGTCCTTTTTGTCTGACCAGCTTGCAGATAGTTCCCAACCATTATTTTCCACGGCGCCGATGTTGATTGCAGATTCAAGACTATTTGATCCCGTAAGTGGAGGAACGGCAAATTGATCATAAATAAGGTCGTATGAATTTTTATGATAAAGTTCAGCTGTAAAGGATAGTCTATTTTTAAATGCATTGACGTCTAGGCCCAAGTTCCATTGCTTCTGTTTCTCCCAGGAGAAATTTGGATTGGGAACACGTATTGTCCAGCCCCAGGTGTCTACAGATTCCTGCCAGAGGTATGGTGCTACATTTTCGTTTCCGATAAGTCCATAAGATGCTCTTACCTTAACGTTATTAATCTCGCCCGACTCAAGAATACGTTTGAAAAAATTTTCGTTATGTAAGTTCCAGGCGAAAGCTCCCGAAGGAAAAAATCCCCAGCGATGGCCAGGGGCAAACTTGCTACTTCCGTCTGAACGTCCGGTTAACTCCAAAATATAGCGGTTATTAAAAGAATAGTTTAGTTTACCGAAAAAGGAAGCTTTGCTGATTTCTCTAAAATCGGTGAAGGTATAATTCATCACTTCTGACCCTGCCGTAAGATAAATTTTGTCTTTGTGCTGGCGGAGCTCCTTGTTGAAGTTAATCAGCATCCGTGCGGTGAGCTGGCTTTCACTAACACCTTGTGAGGCATTGACATCATTTCCCCAAATTGCTGCCGGAGCGCCATTTTCATCAAAAAACTTGTAGGTCAGTCTTTTTTGTTTATTGGCCGACTTGTTAATCATGTAGGAAACGTTTCCCTCGATATTGAGATTGCTGTTGATGTTATATTTTGGACGTAAATTGATGGTACTACGATCATACATATTGTTTTTTGTACCACCATGTTTTATAGACGCGATGGGGTTGATATTGTTATGCAGAATATAGTGTTCGGGAAGTTCAGAATCATAAAAAATTTGTTGCGTTGGGTTCAACCGCCAAGCCTGTTTATAGAGGCCGTGTCCATCATCGTTTGCCAAAAGGCGATCGACCTGCAAACGGTGTGCGTAGAAGTCTGCCATTAATACAAATTTATCGGCAATGTTAATATTCGTATTGAAGCGGGCTGAAAACTTTTGAGTACCTTCAATCTTATTGAGACCATTTTCTTTGATATGGCCGAGCATTAAATTAAAAGTACCGACACCACCACCACCGGATATACTCGCGTTATTATTAATCGCTGTCGACGTTCGTTCCATGACCTGATCGAGCCAATTGACCTCCTTTAATTCTCCGGAGGCATATTGGTTGATTGTTTCTTCGGGGTAGATTGCAGGTTGCCCCTGTTGGATTAAGGTCTCGTTTCGCAATTTCATGAAATCGACAGCACCAACAAATTTCGGAAGATCAATCGGTTTGTTAACTGCAAACCAGTTGTTGGTGACGACTTTAAATTGTCCCGTCTGTCCACGTTCCGTTTCGATGATGATAACACCATTTGCACCACGGGAGCCATACATGGAGGCTGAAGCGGCATCTTTTAAGACGGTAATGCTTTTAACCTGATTCGGGTCAATGTCATGGATGCTCTGTTCCATTCCGTCGACGATGACCAAGGGATCTGCATTTTGTAAGGTACTTATTCCGCGAATGGAGATGGTACCCGGAACACTTCCCGGCATACTGTTTCCGCGCATCATTGTGACTCCTGGGATCGTTCCTGAAAAAGCATCTTGCATTTTAAAAATTGGGCGATTTTTAATTTTCTCCATATCCATTTGGGATACGGAAGATGCAATATGCTTTTTGTCTACTTCGGAAAAGCCAACGACGACAACTTCATCAAGTCCCACTTCATCAGCGTCCATGATAACATTCAGCTCCGATTTATTGTTAATCGGGATTTCAAGCTGTTTGAATCCTACTGCACTAAAAATCAGGGTTCCTTTTTTGCCATCGGGGAGTGTCAGTTGAAACTCTCCTTTCGTATTCGATGAAGTTCCAGTGTTGGAGCCTTTTAGCAAGATGCTGACTGCACTCAATAGATTTCCCTTCGTATCATGTACTTTCCCTCTTACGACTTGTTGCTGCAGGTTGGATATGCCGGATGTACTTTGTTCTGGCAGAGCAACATCGCCATTCTTACGTTTGATGACAACAGTGCCACGATGTAACATGTAATAAAAAGCGCTACTCTTGAAAATTTGATCCAAGGCCTTATCGAGTGATACATCTGTGATTTCAACCGTTGCTTTTTCATTTTTCAGCAATCCTTCTTTAAAGATAAAATGTATACCAGTCTGTTTGGTAATGCTTTCCAGCACAGTTTCAATCCTGGTATTCTGGGCATGTAAAGTAATCTGAGCGGAGCTTGAAGCATAGGCGCCCATCATTGATGTCGCCAATAAGATTCCTGTCAGTTTCATTTTTAATAAATGGTTCAGAGTTTTCCCTTTGTCAACGGGACATAAGGTCCCTTTTGAATAAAATAAATTATTCATAAATTGGTATAGAATTAATGGTTTATGATCAGTGTTAATTCAAATTTGATGCAGGAGTATTTGCCGTACTTCTGCATTTTTTTTTATTAATTTAGGTTTTTCGCTTTTTTACATACAAAGTCCTCCTCAATAAGTTTATTGGTTTACAATTAGTTATCGGTTTACAATTAGTTTATCCTTGTCAATGGTCAATTTATAACCTGTCAAATCTTTTAGTACATTACAAAGTTCCGCCAGCGTTACATCTCTTTTCATGCTACCTTCATATCGTTCATTATTTAAAGGTATCTTGCAATCGACCTGAATTCCATACCAGCGGCTTATTTCATCAAGTATCTGTTGCATATCTTTATTTTTAAAATAAAAATAACCGTCTTTGAAGGCTGTGGCTTCGGCTTTACTGGCTAAAGGAAAAGTCTTCAGTTTTTTTTCGATAATCTCCGTCTCGCTACCGGCATTCATATAGATTTCGTGTTCTTCGTTGCTGACTTTAAGCTTTCCTTCTGTCAATGACACTCTCGTATTTGCACGATAGGAATTTACATTGAAAGCAGTTCCGATCGCTTGTATATTGATATGATTTGTTTCAACGATAAAAGGCCTATGTACATCTTTCGCAACTTCAAAATAGGCTTCACCTTTTAGTATCACTCGCCGCTCTTTTTTATCAAAATTTGCTTTATAGCTGAGTTCTGAGGCAGCATTTACCCACACTTTAGTGCCATCGCTAAGAGTTAATACCATAGTAGACCGTTTGGGAACTATTAAGGTGTTACGTAGGTTTTCTGTTGAGTTCGATGCGTATACAAGTTGCCCATCTTTTAATTCGATACCCTGAGCAAAATATTGGATGGCTTTTTTTTCGGTCAATCGTATTTCTTTTCTCCCCTCAATTTTTAAAATTGCACCTGCTCTTCCGGGAAGAACATCATTTTTGTGTCCATATATCTTATCAGGAATTAAATAGCTTACCGAGTTTTCGTCCTTTTGTTTTTGCCATAACAGTGTTAGGGCAAGTATTACAGCAGCCGCTATTCCAATAATTTTGTAAGGTATTTTGTTTAAGGAGAGGTATTTCTTTTTTGGTTGTAGAACAGCCTTCTTTGCCGTGAATTTTTGCTGTGTGATTAGCCATTCTTTGTTTACATCTATTTTATGAAGATCAAATGGAGCATAAATATCAGTATGTGATAGCCGACGAGACAAGCTATCCTTTGCGCTGGGATATTTTTGTAATAGATTTTTTAACTGGTCTTCTTTGTCGGATGGTAGCTCACCATCTTTTAATAGAAGAGCAATCAGTTCTGCTAATAATATTTTGTCGGTTTTTATCATAATTCATAAGCTAAATAACTTGAAGGGTCGATATGGGTGATCGACTCATCGAAAAAAGTGGAAGATTATTTTTAAAGCGTTGTATGTTAGAGTGTAAAAAAAATATAAAGTATGCTTAGAAATTTCCTTTTGAGCAGATTTATCGCCCGCATCCGTTGTGTTTTTACCGTATTTACCGAAACATTGAGTTCCTGTGCCACCTCCTCGTACTTCATTCCGTCCAGATAGATTAAGCGGCAGACTCGTTGACAACCTTCGGGCAGTTCATTGAGTTCCCGATGAAGAGCTCCGATCAATTCTGCATTTATTAAATTATCTAGGATATCGTTTTCATCCGGTTGGTCCGTATTAAATTGGCCCCGTACACGATCAAATACCACATTTCTTCGCTTGATATTCATCGCTAAATTTTTTACAGCGCTATAAAGGAAGCTTTTGATGACGGGCTCTCCCTTTAGTAGCAAGTCCTGTCTACCCATTAGAACGACAAATGCGTCCTGCACGATGTCTTTTGCAATTTCCTCTGAGCCAACCCATGGAAACGCAAATACACTGAGTTGCAGAAAATATTTGTTAAAATAATATTCTGTGGATAACATATCGTTTGCTTTTTTATGTAAAATATAAATTTTAAAAGTGATTTAAAGAATAATATTAGAGATTTTACGTAGGTAAAACCTTTTACAATTTTGAAGGTTCATGAGTGCTGGTCCACTTGTCAGCAGCATAATTCATCGCCTTTACGAGCTGGCTCTTGGTTGAAGTGTTCTTTATTTCCTTTGCGAACCGTATTCCGATTTCATTGCTCAGCGGAAAACCGAGGATTATTTTTGAAATTTATGCATAATCATTTGGTTAGTATATATTTATACTGGTTGTATGGTACTTAACAATGTATACGTGGAAATAACCACCCTTTCGTGGAGTTATCTCAAAAACCTTAGATTCCATAGGCATGCCAGGTCATCATTTATTATAGTCGTTCAGCCTCCCGTACCCAGCTGGTAAGATGTGGTTGGCGAAGATACAATTGCGGACACTATATTGGACCGGATTGTGCATACTTCACATCAAATTGAACTAAGGTTTATAGTTTAAGAATATAAGCGTAATATTGTCAGGCTATTGGTGAAAATCCCCCAGATCACCAAAATCTGACGTGTCAGTATTGCCGGAAAGGGAATAACATCATCGGAATATGCGATACACTATCGAAACCTCCAAATCGATAATGATCTTGTCGGAAATGCAATTGGACCTGGAGTTTTGGGACGGAGAAGGCCTTTAATAATGATTTTTCTGTAATTCATTCAACGGATATAAACGTGAAAATGGATATCAGGTTCTTGCTAATGTATCAACTATAAAAATTGGCTCGTCAAAGATTTCATCATCTTCCAGATACCCAGAATAATTGGCTCCGTTAAATTCTTCTATCTCTTTATAAGCGATTTCCCGTGGCAACCATTCAAGATCTATGAATGGCATGATTACCATGGTATAAATACAATCAATACTATTTGATTCGCCCTGTTCAATATATGTTTTCGAAGAAAAAGGAATTTCATTACCTAATTTCCATGCGAGGAAAAAGTTAAAAATACTCACCCAGATCACATACACCTCTGATGCTCCAATACATACTTCAAAATTTATCCCACGATCTTCTTTAATGAAAGGCCTAAACCTCTTGATCTGATATTGTGGGAAATCGTTGTGAAACTTATCCAAAATTTTATTCACAAGATCAGGATTTTCCTGTTCGAATTTGTCACTCCGCTTATAGATATCTATTAATTTAGGAGATCCATTTTCATAGTGTTTCCAAAAGAAATCCCTATCAAAATAATTATTAATTACGCTCTTAATTTTTTCCATATATAAATTATTGACAACCTGTCATTGGAATTTCGAGACCGTGCGGCCACTCAGATTCGAAGATACTGTTACTTCTGCACATATTTCTTATCTGCTATCCCATTTTGTTATGATATATACAGGAAATATATGCTTAATTGTATTTAAGGCGATTTTATTAGTTACTTTCAGATGATAATAAGTCATGTTAGACTTTAAATGAAGTGTATTTATATAAGATTAGATTATAAAACATTACAACAATACTATAGTGAAGTTGGTGAATATGGCCGCAAACTATATTTAAAGAATGAAGCTATCCGTGCAGGCAATTGGGATTTGTACGAAACGACTTTAAAAAAAGAATTTCCTGCTGATGGTGACTAAGAGATAAGAGAAGCCAATGGTGCTGGAAAAACAGTAGGAGTAAATTTAGTTCCGATAAAGGCAATACCTCCGTTTCAATATCTCGAGACCTTCGCGAAATATAGCGTTGCGGAAATATACATTTCTTCACTGTCGATCGTCGTCGTCTAATCCTCACACCCAATATAGGATGTGTTTGCACTGGCGGGCTGGCCGCCTTGTATGTAGCAAAGAAACCTTTCCTGCAGCAGGTCGGATCCATAACAATCATACCAAACTTTTTCGTTTAAGCTTTCCATAGATTCCTATTTACGTGTTGAAAGTTGTCTTCTCAATTTAAAGACGGTATATCCGATCAAGGGAAATATGGCTGAGAGAATAATATAGATGCATTTCGCTTGAAATTGCCAATTTATATTCATTGGGAACGGAATTTCTTTGAAGAAACCAGCTATTAAAACATCATATGCTATGTAATAGGCCTCAGGAATCACCCATAGAATGGTGATACCTATATTTATGTTAAACTGATAATTTCCCGTTATGAGTATACAAAATATTAACATCAGTAGTCCAATCAATGCTGGCTAGAATATGGGGGATATCTTTCTATTTCTCTGCGCCTGTAGGTATCCTGCATAAATAAGTGCTGCAACTTGAAATCCAAATATAATCAGGTTAAAATTTAAACTCCCCGTAAAATACCTCAGCCAATCTCCGTCTGTTAAGACAACATAAAATGTCAGAGCCATAAAACTGAGATGTACAAAGAGTGGAGCGTTAATTCTCTTCATTATCTACATTACGTTTGTGAAATCTTAATGTCTTTATCGATTTAAGAAGATCCTGTTCTGTTTGCGCTTTCAGGTTTGAACCATGAAGGTTAAATCGCACTTTTGAAGGGTCTCCCCATAGGTTGCCGATATACACTCCGGTGGTTCCTTTCCCGGATATCCTAGGAAAGACGATTTTCGCTCTTTTGTTATCAATGGTATCCCATGATACATTTTGTTTTCTGTATAGATCGGCATCAATATTCATCGACATCATATCTTTAACAACAATGAAATTGGAGGAGTCTAAGTTATATTCCTCTATCATCGGTCGAGTGATAACCTGAATATTTGGTTCTGTCAATGTATTTGAATACATGCCCAGATCGAAGTAAAGCGTATCCGTGTTGTCTACAGCAATTGCTCCGACGTAACTGTCGATTCCATTTTGTTTGACCTGCTGCCATTTATAGGGAACTTCAAGCGTAAAAAGACCAAAATCCATTCTTTTTGTGCGAGATGGATCTTTGCACCTAATAGCGAGTATAGTAAGGGCAGAAATATGGAATAGTTTTATGATCAGTTTCATGCTATGGCTTATGCGTTGAATCTACAAAATCCAGCTGAAAAGTATAAGGAGTTATTGAATTAAGAAGGTTATTTATAGCTCGATAATAAGGCTGTTATTAAATCCGTTATAAACTTCATTAATATAACCATGCGGATTGCAAATGATTTCGGTGTCACCTATTGAATAACGTGGCGGATCATGTACATGGCCATGGATCCAATAGGAAGGTTGATGCTTTAAGATAAAGGCTTCCATATCCGTGACGTAGGCAGCGCTGAGCGGATCGTCCAAATACTTCATTGGCAGTGATCTTATACTTGGCGCATGGTGTGTTATTACGATACGATGTTTGGCTTGGTTGGCGTTAAGACTTTCCTCCAGCCATTGTCTCGAAGTTTGTTGGATTCTAAACGTATCAATACTTCTCAATTTGGCATAATGCTTCCCCAAGCTGATCTTCTTATAATCATTCATACGGCTTTGGCATAGCGATCCATAGAACGCAGGATTGCCCATTAAAGAAAAATCAGTCCATAGTGTGCAGCCATGGAAACAAACGTGGTCGATCTCCAAATATTCATTTTCCAGCACATGTATATTTGAATTGTTTGCAGCATCCTTAATTTTATATAGTGTCTTCGGATATGCGCCCTTGTAATACTCATGATTGCCCAGCACGTAGATGATGGGTATATCCAAAGAAAGTGATTTGAGCCAGCCGATCCCTTTTACTCCTATATCAGTATCTCCAGCCAGTACAAGTACATCCGCTACATTCAGATTGAAATCGTTGTATCCAAATTCTCTACGTAGGTCGCTAACGATGTGGATTTTCATCTTTGTCTTGTTTTGTCTCAGATTCTAATTTTAACTCACCAGCACTGAATGAGAGGGGGTATGTATAGCCGCATTTTACGGCATGTCCAATTAAAGTTGTCAGAAAGGGTATTACTTTCCTATCTATGTTTTTTTTGCTAATTAATTTAGTATTTTTTAATTTATTATTGTATATTTGCCTAATAACCAATTAATAAATATTATGGCTAGATCAAAAAAACATTTGGGTAGATATGTAGATCCACGTACCGATTTCGGTTGGAAATTTTACTTTGGTAGAGAGGACAACAAAATCTTACTAATTGAGTTTCTCAATAGTCTATTTCATGGAGAGAAGACAATTTCGGATCTAAGATATAAGCCTGTAGAACAAGATGGCGATTATGAGGAAATGCGTCGTGTTGTATTTGATTTACATTGTATTGGCAGCGATGGTGAGGTTTTCATCATTGAGATGCAGCAGCTCTTTCAAGAATTTTTTAAGGACCGCGCGGTGTATTATACCTCACGTCTCATCAATAAACAATTAGCGCGAGGTAAGAAGGGTAGTGATTATTACCTACCAGAGGTTTACTTTATTGGTATTTTGGAGTTTGACATGGATAGAAATAGAAGTTCTGGTATATCCCGTGTCACAGAGCGTCCTTATTTCTATGATGTGGCGCTGTGTGACAAATTGACCAAAGAAATATTTTATGATAAATTGGGATATAAAATGATTTCGCTTCCATTATTTAATAAACAGCCAGAAGAGCTAAAGACAGTTATGGATCAGTGGTTGTACTTACTTAAACATTTGAGTACCATGGATAGATTGCCAACATTTTTGGATAAAAGAATATTTGGTCTTATCTTTGAGATAGGAGAGATAGGTAAATTAACTGAGGAGGAACTAATGTCATACGAAGCAAGTTTAAAACATAAGCGTGATGCTGAGAGCGTATTTAATTCGGCTAAGAAATCCGGAGAAGCTTTAGGTCATGCTACAGGTCTAGCGGAAGGTCACGCTAAAGGTCTCGCTAAAGGACTAGCAGAAGGTAAAGCCAAAGGACTAGTAGAAGGTAAAGCCAAAGGACTAGCAGAAGGTAAAGCCAAAGGACTAGCAGAAGGGGAACGCAAAAAAGCTCTTGAGACTGCTAAAGCATTTAAGGAAATGGGGCTACCTATAGCTGATATTGCTAAAGGCACAGGGCTTTCAGTCGAAGAGGTCGAAAAACTCTAAGGTTCGCTATTGGGTTTCTATGTATTCAACATTGCAGATGTAACTGTTGAAATAATTGTATCTAAATTCTCTATGCAAGTATCTAATAAGATGGATTTTCATTTTAGATTATATTAGTCAATTAAATGCCAGTCGCAATAACAAAAACGAAATTGTTTTACTGTTTGAGTTCTGGCTAGCTTCCCACTATTACACCTAATGATGCTCTACCTTGAAAATTAGCGGGGTCTTTATATAGAAAACATTAATTATAAGGCTAATGAAGACAATGAATATCAGTCGAACTTTTTCTCCCTTATTGCCTATTAAAATCCGATAGATAATATTTTAAATTCTAATTCTAAGATTAGATATACCTAGTGGCTAACACTAAGTATATCATAAACCGCGCATATTTATCTGCGAATGGTAACACCGCCATCTACCGCCAGATAAGAACCTGAAATATAAGAGGCTTCGTTTGAAGACAAGAAAACAATTGCGTTAGCAATTTCTTCCGCTTGCCCGATTCGTTTCAATGGAACTGCTGCTGCTATGGCATTTTTTATATCTGGAGGCGTTTGCTGATTCATAGGTGTATCGGTCAATCCGGGAGCAACCACGTTTACTCTTACTTTTCTGTCTGCCAGTTCAGTCGCTGCGGTTCGTGCGATCGCATCGACTGCACTTTTTGTAGCTGCATAAGCACCCATTTGTGCATACCCGCTCACAGAGACTCCAGATGAGATAAGAACAACAGAAGCTCCTTCTGATAAGTGAGGGATTAATTTTTGCAAAGTAAAGAATAGTCCTTTAACATTGATGTTATAAAGGTCATCAAAAACCTCTTCGGTTGTATCTTGTAGGAAGTATTCAATATTACAGCTTCACTAAGCAGTTCAATTACCACCTTGATGACAATTGCTTATTGACCGATGATCACGTGCAGAAGTATATAGCCATTATCCAGGCGTGGGGAATTAAAGTGGATAAAGGACGATATTCGATGAAAAAGTATATAAAGGAAAAAAAACCTTGAGTCTGGGAGGATCTCAAGGCTTCCTAATTACTACCTATTTTTGAAAAGTACTATTAATACAATATCAAATCCTGTTTGGTTTTTAAAAAAATAAAAACGGCCGACTTACCGCTACTAAGTATAAAGGAATAAATATTATGAAGTCTTTTTATTAAATTACAAATCACTGCAAATTGCAGTAATGACAGGGAGTGGTGCGATAAGTCATATACTTAATACCGAGGGTTTCATTAATATTGTATTTCTATACCGGGGGTACATTCCATTCATAATTATTTATCAGAAACTAGCATTCCATATCTTAAATCAAGTTTAATATGATATTTATTATAATTATTTTAAAAATATAAAACTGCCATTATTCAATCGCTCTCAAATACAGTGCTTATTGATTAAAATTTGCTTAACAAAAGATAATTTTAAACAGAATATTTTCATTTTTTTGAAGAAATGATGGTATGATTCGTCAAATATAGGGGGATAATTCGCTTTTTGTAGATTATCAGTAATTTGTTTATGATTAAATTAATATCTTAGTTTTGAACTCAATTTAAATTATGATCTCAGTTATACACATAAAAAAATCATTTGTAAGCAATTCTTCTATTACTATTTGCGAATTATTGCTTTACTTAAATGTTAAGCATACTAGAAACCTGTAGCAAGTCAACTCTATCTGGTGGTTTGCAGATCTGTATATGTTCGTTGTCAGGAGGTATTTGCTATCCGTAATCCATATTGGGCGCTATACTTTTAGCGCCTATTTTCCAACTATTATAAAAAACATATGCGTTTACTTCATTTATTGTTATTTCTCCTAATTTCTTGTCAACTTTTATGGGGGCAAAAGAACGTCAAGCTTAAAATCCACCTTGAAGGTATACATAAAGAGGTATTTAACATCCATTTCTATGATGGTCTCGTGCAAGATTTTATTGATGCTAGTCAGAAAGATACCTTGATGCAGCTAGAGAGACTCACTTATACACCTTATCCAAGGATCTTGATTTCTTATAAAGGCAAATACTATAATTATCTTATTAACAAGCAAACTTCTACCATAAATATACATTATGATTCAAGTAAAGCGGATTTTCCATTTTATTCTGACCAAACTGATCATATTACACCGATATATGATACACTTTCAAGTCCCATTTTTCGCGAATTAAGAAGCTGTTTAAAAACTGAGCGATTGCAACTTATTGATTTATATAGCAAACATGGATCTGAAATTCGCACGAATGATTCAGTCAAGTTTGTGTTGAGGAATTTAACTAAAGAAATGAATTCAAAAACAATGGATGTATTAACGTCTTACCCAGACGATTTTTTCTCTTTTTTATATTTTAAAGAGCAAGTACTCATTCCAACACTGTTAGTCGAAGATGATTCTGAATACTATAATAATCTATTGGCTTACTATAACCGCACGTTTCCTCGCGAATTTAGACTTACCGTTGAAGGTAAACAGATAGTCAAAGATATGGAACAAAAAATTACTCCAATACTTATCAAAGAAGGTGAGATGATGCCGGATATTTATTTTAAAGATATTTATGGGGATACAATTTTTTTTAAGAATCAATGGGAAAGCTTTGTGTTACTGGATTTTTGGGCAAGTTGGTGTGGGCCTTGCCTAGAGCAAATCCCTGACATAAGACTTTTACGTAATACTTTTTCCGAGGACTTGTTGAAGATTGTAGGCATTTCAATAGATCGTGATTCAGTAAGCTTTTTAAAAAGTATCAAAGAAAATGAGATGAGCTGGGTTCACAGTTTTGATCGAGGAGGTGTACTTAGTGGTTCATTAGGTTTTACCAGTATTCCAAGGATAGTACTGCTGGATCGAAATGGTAAGATTGTGTACTATAAACATGGAGGACATATTGATATGCAGAAGATAAACGCCATACTTCGGGAAGACTAATGTCAGTTTAATCAATTTTCTGGATGGGCAGCTTGCGAACAGGTGTTCTAAGTCCTCTGTGTCTAATTCACTTAAGTTTTGTAAGCTTTAAGTATGCTAAGAGCCTGTAAAGTAACTATTTTGGTAACTTCATAAGTAGTTCCTTTGCAGGCACTTCTTGAATTTTACCATCAACTTTTACTACCAAACTCTCACCCTTTGCAGCACTTTCTTCTGCCAATTTTCGTAAAGCCTTTTGCACTCCTAAACGAATTCGTTCAGCAAGATTGATATTTTCACTATTTACCTTATCGTTCATTATGGTATTTCGATTTTAGTGTAGACCAAATTTCGCTATTTGAAACGAATTCTTCAAATTTATCACCTTGAGCAATTATTTCGGGTATTAGATCCATGGTAACACGGTGTAACTAGCGATTGTTTTTCCTGCTCCGTTGCAGCCAGAGATAATTTAGATATTTGGCATATGCTTTTGTTGTTAAAATAGCGAAAATTGATTAAATTTTAATTTCTTATTTAAAATGGGTTATTTTAGTAGCACTAGTTTATTCACTTCAAAAGCGGAAGGAGCACAAAGTTCGAGTGGGCTTTTTTAACAGCCTTACAGTGTCCCCTAAACAGTTCTACTTTCAAACTCATACCTTAGCCATATCAATTTATAATCATCTTGAAAGTTAATAGCTGTAAACATATTAATTCAGCATAAATAATGTATATTAGGCTTGGGTATTAACCTTGCCCGATTGAAAAGAAGCATGTCATGATAGTAACTAATAAAAGTAGCATGTATTTTGATTTTAATAGTTAAAAAGATGATCGCTATATTGGTCGAAAGTCTCATAGCTAATAGCAAGGAATGTATAAATCAATTTTACAAGCTTCACATTGTTTAATTCAAAAACTGACACCACAAATGAGAAATAAGATATTGACGCTATTACTTTTATTAACAGCCTTAACATCCTACGGACAAAAGAAAATGGAACAGACATTCTTCACTTGGGACAATTTTGTTAGCGGTTTTGCCAAAGAAATGGTTTCTGCCGAAGACGTTTTTAATAGTATGGTCAAGAGTGGTCTTAAAGACAATTGCTTAACAAAAATGGACTTCACTTTTATCTCAGATAAAAGCGAGAACTTACAAAAGCTTGGAGAATTTATTAAGGTACACTATCCATACACTGTTCAAGAAGTTAAGAAATACGGAAAATTGTGGGAACTAAACTGCGAGACAAATGAAATTCCAATGACAGCCGACAACTTACTTTTTTGGGGTTTGGATATGTACAAAAGAGGTTTTGAATTTGATACAAAACTTGACGCTTATGGGGGACCTTTTGACCCGAAGGGACAGAAATTTCCAGTAATTGACACAACAAAGGCGGACTATTATTTTGACAAAGGTTTAGCATGTTATAACAATGGAGATTTAAGCGGAGCAATATTTAATTGGAACATAACAATCCAAATTGACCCAAAAGACCCAAATGCTTACTATTCAAGAGCCATCGTAAAAAACGAGCTATACACTTGGAAATTGGCACTTAAAGACTACGACAAAGCCATAGAAATTGCGCCAAAATTTGCGAGTGCTTTAATAAATCGTGGTGGACTTAAAGATGAAAATGGAGATTACGACGGTGCAATCGCTGACTATGAAACGGTTTTGCAACTTGATAAATTGGAGCAGGAAGCAAAACAACAAGCATATTTTAATTTAGGGAACACTTATTTCAATATAAAAGACAAAAAGAGAGCTTGCGAAAATTGGAATAAAGCACTGGACAACGGAGCAGAATATGCAAAAGAACGAATTAATGAATACTGCAAATAGAAAAACTGCTTATAACAAGGTAGTTCTAAGAGTGGGGTTTAAAGGCTTCTATTAAAATTAGCGCAAAAATGAACGAGTGACACAGTTTGAGTTACACTCCACACTTCCCCATTTAGATGTTTTCTTAAATATCAATTCTTCAAGAATTTACTACTCCCAATTTGTCAAATGCCATTTTGCCAATTCCCAGTTATCGTCAGGATCGATTCGATAGTCAAACTGTCTAGGGGAGGAGTTAGCTGTAATAATTTATTGCAGAAAGCTATTTGAGATTTCAGGATCGTAGACTCTCCAAATTAATTCTCGAGTTTTATTCAAAGTTATTCTTGCAAGAAATAAGGCGTTAGGCCTGTCCTTATTTTTCCTTTTATTTCAATATCTAAATAATCGCCATATTTGTCAATTACTTCAACTTCACTTTTTGAAGGCATTCCATTGTCGATTAAATCCTCTAGATCTATCATAATTGATAAATGCCATGCGAAAACTATTTTTGGTTCAAATTCCTTTAATGAAGTATTGACGACGGCTACTCCAGGTAAACCATCTTGTTGAAAATTAAGCAAGGAATAGGATTCATCGAGTAATATTACTTTAAAATCTGTCATATATTTTATAACCTTAACCTTCTCTCAGTGATCATTACCTTTATAGATCCACATCGGTTCTGTTTGACCAGCTCGTTCAAAGCCATTCTTTTTATAAAAGTCGATAGCATTTCCATCAGCAGTAAGCATGTGCATATGAAAATCCTTATAGACCTCTTGCATTTTATCCATAATCAAACGCCCAACCCCTTTGCCTTGATAGGAGGGTAGCACTAGTAGATGCGGATAATAAACGACTAGATATCCATCGGAAATGGCATTCCCCAAGCCTACCAATATTGCACCATCCCAGGCAGTAACCAAAGAATGCGAATTTAAGAGTGCTTTTATCAGTAGTTCTGGTTTATCGGCCGCACTCCATTTATTGGCTGCGTAAAGTTTCAGTATGTCGTTTTCGTTCAAATCTCCGTTCAGGATAATAGTTATGTTCATATATTATTCTGCAGTTTTTGTTGGTATATCTAGCAAATGTTCTTCGCTGGTAAACATGCGGACGAGTGGAAGGAATGGTTACTATTACTCGTAAACTTTCGCACCTTTGAAAATATCAGCAAATGTTGACCACTCAGCTTTTTCAGCATCTACATTTGCCTCTGTATTATCATAATACCCTTGGATATCTTCTGCGTATAAGGCCAAAGCCTCCAGAAAGTCGGGTAAAGTTTTGTTTTCCCAAGTTTCAGGATTTTGGAGCAGATCCTTATGCAGAAGACCAAGAAATTTAATGAAGCTTTGTCTGTCTGTGACTTTTAATTCGTACAATTGATTATCCATGTATTTTTACTTAATTGATTATAACACTTTTACCAGTTTAATAAATAAATGTCCTTTATTATCAATTACTAGTCAATGTTACTTGCAATATTTTGCAATAAGACTGGGTAATGGCGAGCGAGCTTACGGCAAGCAAATTAAGCACCACCGTTATATGCTGTGCTTCCTGTCATTCTGTAGTAGGTAATAGTTTGTCAGCTAAATATTGTTTCCATTTTTTCCCAGTAAACTCTCAATTTCCGCTTTGGATTTGAGCATTCGGAAGGTCTGCAAGAATTGCTGTTAAGTCGTTCCAAACATTTTTCAATTCATCGTCCTTGTTCTCAAAATTCAAACTAAATTTTCCATTTTTTACTTTTATATGCTTGAGAAAAATACCTTCTTTTGTCGAGCTCATTCTGTCCGCAAGTTGTATATAGTAACCTTGATAGTCTGGATAAGGAACTTGCTCCGGTTGTCTTTCTTCCCCTGAATAATAACGAAACAAAATGTCGTGTCCGTATTTGCTTAATTTTTCTTTCCAAAATAATGGTCTCGGAACTTCAGAAAGATCAGCGGTCAAATATATTTCTTTCTCGCTTGTCCAAGGCTTAAATGTTGTTTTTATTAGTTCTTGTTCTTCAATTTCAAGGCTGTTTGTAACTAGTCGAAAAGTCGCAGGAGTATAGAACTCTAAGCAAATTCCATTTTCGACTTCTCGTGCTTCGATATATTCAATGTAGTTGTCGTCACCAACATTTGTGAAATCTATGTCAAAAGTCCATTCGTAAATTTTTGACGGAATGATTTTGAAAGGCAAAATGTGTCTTTCTGAATTTGCCTTATAATTTGCTTTCACATTATAACCAACAATAATTTCAAGCGGATTTTCTTTTATTGCCAAAACGTGTCCGTCTTCAAAATAGAAGTTGTCGGACAACCATTTGTCAAGGTCGTTGAATGTATGTATGGTAGTTTTTAGCATTGTATATGTAGAGCGGCGACTTTGCGAAGTAACGTAGCCATATTGAAGATACGAAAGTGGAGCTGTTTTGCCAAGTCGGTTGTGGTATGCTGTCTTTCCTCAATCTTTAATAATTGCACCTACCTTAAAAGTTTTCTGTCCTCTGTCGGGCATAACGGAATTAATTCTATTTGAAAAAAATCCTTGATTAATTCCCAGTTACTTATATTCATACTACCATTCCCGTTTTTGTCGAGGTGGTCAATAACATTTAAAGTACCAATAATTTCAAAATTGTCTCGAAACTTCATAAAGTCTTTTCGGAAAATTAAAAATCCGTATGAACCTAAAAAGTATGGCCGAGTCTCAGGATGAATTGACCACATTTTATCAAGTTCGTTATCAGAATATTTGAAGTATTCACACTTTCTATTTCCTATTCCGAAGAATTCGATTTTATTAATGTTTGAAGTCGTCGGTTTTTCGAAACTGTCGTAGGTCAATGCCGCGAAAGTAAACCATTGCGGACTTCTGTCCTTGCGCGTATTCGTACAAAGCAACATTTTATATTTATTGTCAGCGGCTTTGAATGTTAACAAGTCTCCTCGATTAATATCTGTTATTTTTGCCATAGAATGGTTTGTCTCTGCATTGCAGGTAACAACTGTTTTTGTCAAACTAATATATAAAAAGTTAATAGATTTTGGCAAGCCGATGTCATCTGCTTTTTTTTAATAAAAGTCACAGTAGAAATTCCATTCTTCTGTTTTCGCATTTTTAGCAAAATACATCGTTCCGCTATCAACTATATTCAAATTTGCTTTGTCGTCGGATGCAATTTGAAATACAAATTCAAAGTCGTTGCCAAAATATACACTTGGTTGACAAAAGCTTGGATAACCTCCAAGTTTGTGTCCATATTGATTTTCAGCTATATCATAATAACCTTCAATTATTCCCGAATCTTCAAGTTTTAATATTTCATCTTCCATTTCACTTGTTAAACCACCTCCGTCCCACACAGGATAATCTTCTTCTATTTTTGAAGGTTTTAGGGGGAATGGTTTTAGCACTGAATCAGGATTGTTTAAATCTTTAATTATTAATTTGTCTGATTTTTTATATTCTCGCAATACCCATTCATTTCCGTTGGCTGTTATATCCATTGGAAGTTCTTCTGCTATAAAAACAGTAATCACCATTGTATCAGCTAAAATATCAGGTCTAATTTCAATATCTTCTAAGCAAAGCTGAAACAAAGGAAACATTAGATTTCCATTTTTGTCTTTCGGAATTTCTTCATCTTCTTTGTATAAGTAAACTTTTCCTATCCAACTTTCAGAAATAGAATTTGTTGGCGTAAAACCTCCTGTTTTAAATTCTATAGCTTTTCTTACAATCTGTTGTTTTATTTTATTTACTTCATTCATTGTGAATCGCGTTTGGGCAATTGCAGGTAATAACTGTATTGGCGAAACTAATATACTAAAAGTTTCGCCTATCCATCCTTATATATGTATTTCCACTACCGTCCCAGACGATTAGACAATTTGTATCAAAAAATGACGCATAGTGTTTTCAGTCAGCTTAGACCGGGATAGTGGAATCTGTCCAATCTTATAAGCTTGATACGTATGAAAATATTTGTGAAGAGGCTACGCTTTCCAGTAAACAACCCTACATGCAAACAAATACCTCAGCCCTGCAATTTGTAAATCTTAAAAGTTAATAGCTGTAAGCCTATTAATTCAGCATACTAAAGCCAATTGCATATAAAAAATGGGAAACAATAAATATCTCTACTCTACACAATATTACTAATATTATTAGTAATATTGTAAAATGAAACCGCTAGAAATCTTTTGCCGAAATCGGGTAATGCACGCTCAAATTACCGTGCATGATAAAAGCATGGGCATGAAAGACTATCATCTCTATAACAAAAATGGTCTTGCTTTTTATGTTTTCAGGAAATTTCAGGGCGTGTGGCAATTGGCATACGGTGTACTTGCCGATGACATCAAGGAAGCGTGCATTGACGCCCTTATACTTCGCTTTGATACCGATGTGCCTGATTTGTTTTATCATCATGGAAAACGGCAGGTAGTGGAAGTTAGGGCCAAGGAATACAGCCTTTGGCATATTTATCTCAATAATGCTTATGTAGGGAGTATTCAATATTATAGCTTTACTAAGCAGTTCAATTACCACCTTGATGACAATTGCTTATTGACCGATGATCACGTGCAAAAGTATATAGCCATGATCAGACGCGGGGAATTAAAGTGGATAAAGGACGATATTCGATGAAAAAGGATATAAAAAGAATAAAAAACCTTGAGTCTGGGAGGATCTCAAGGTTTACAAATTACTACCTAAATTACTACCTATTTTTGAAAAGTACTGTTAATACAATATCGAATCCTGTTTGGTTTTAAAAAAAAGTATTTCTAGCTGTTGGGCACGGAGTACTAGCTGTCAAAAAGTTTTCTGTTACCGGATTTCTAACTATAGATGATCTAAGCATTAAAAAATATTTCACGTTGACAGACCAGGTTTGGATGATTTGGAGTACTCGTCAGGCTAACAATAATATTCGATGAAGTGAAATAGCATTATAAAATCAATTTTTTATCAGTTGGCAAGTTTTGAACAACAATCATCTATCGCTGTGTATTGATAAATCCCAGGAGCTATTTTACAGACGTCCATTTGTACGCGATCACCCGGTATTGGTCGGTTATAACGAGTCTGTCTTTTACGATAGTATCGCTTAAGTTTTAAATACTGTTTCTATTTAAATCTCCAAGCATCATTTTATAATTTGGTTAATATTAAGGTAGTTAATATCCCTAATGATTCAAAAAGGGATTGCTTCCTACCTGAAATAGCTCACATTTTTCTCTAATTTAAATAAATTAGTCCTACTTTGCACCAATAATAGACCTGAATTCCTCTTCAGAATAATTTTCTATAATACCGTGTTTGGTTTTCAGATAATCAAAGATAGCAAGATTGTCCAGCCCATGTGATTCCCGAAGTCCATCAATAATTGTTTTTAAATAGGAAATGCTAGGTTTAGTCGAGGATTGTGAATCCTGTTCATTTGTTATTGTGAAAATAGGATAACCATTATGTTCACCCAAGTATAATAGATTACCATACCATGAAGGCTGTTTAAAAATATAAGAGCCCTTTTCTATAGCCTTTCCAAAGTCAATTTCTAAGTTGATGCTTGTATTGGTCTCCTGTCTAGCAATATCTATCAATTGGCTTTTTGTTATCAAATATATTCGTCCATAAGTAGATGCAATAGGAGTAAATGTAGTTCTGATAAAAGCAATACCCCCGTTCCAATTTTTCGAGACTTTCGCAAAATAAAGTTCAGCGGAGATATACATTTGTTCACTGTCGATCGGAAGCGTTTTATCATTACATCCATTGTAAGTTGTGTTTGCACCAGCGGGCTGGCCTCCCTTTATATAGCAAAGAAACCTTTCTTGCAGCATGTTGGAGCCGTAACATGCATACCAAACTTTTTCGTTCAGATTATTCATTTTTTAGTGTTTTTGACTTCTTTCAGATGCCAGCGCAATTCCTCAGGAACTAATGCAAAGGCATAGCTAGAGATCCCAAAATCTTTTGAGAATAGTTCCCTATCATTTTGCCAAACTGTTATTTGATCCCAATAAGCCAGGAAGAAATCTCCTTCCTGAATAAAGTCCATCCAACCATCTGCTTTAATTGATGCTTGTTTGTCGATCAATATGATACCCGAGTAATTTTCTAGACTACTATCCAGAAACATTCCATCATGGCCTTCAATACATGATTCTGACCAGTCAAAGTCAAATTCAAAGCTCATACTCAACAAACTATTCAATTCATCAACAAGCTGGATTTGCACTAGTTTCCTTAATTTTGGCCCCATAGAACTTGAAAATCCATATTTACTCCAATTATCTTCCATAGATTCCTATTTATGTGTTGAGCGTACTCTTTTCAATTTAAATATAGTATATCCGATCGAGGGAGATATGGCTGAGAGAATAATATAAATGCATTTGGCTTGGAATCCCCAATTTATATTCAATGGGAGTGGCATTTCCTTGATGAGATGAGCTATTAAAACATCATATGCTATGTAATAAGCCTCAGGAATTAGCCGTAAAATAGTGATACCTATATTTGTGTTAAACTGATAATTTCCTGTTATGAGTATACAAAAAATTAATATCAGTAGTCCAATCAATGCTGGCCAGAATATGGAGAAAATCTTTCTATTTCTTTGCGCCTTTAGGTATCCTGCATAAATAAGTGCTGCAACCTGCAATCCAAAGATAATCAGATTGAAATTTAAATTCTTCGTAAAATACCTCAGCCAATCACCGTCTGTTAATAGTGCATAAAATGTCAAAACCATAAAACTGAGATGTACAAATAGGGGAGCGTCAATTCTCTTCATTATCCATATTACGTTTGTGGAATCTCAATGTCTTTATCGATTTAAGAAGATCCTGTTCTGTTTGCGCTTTCAGGTTTGAACCATGAAGGTTAAATCGGACTTTTGAAGAGTCTCCCCATAGGCTGCCGATGTACACTCCGGTGTTTCCTTTTCCGGATATTCTCGGAAATACGATTTTCGCTCTTCTGTTATCGATAATATCCCAGGATACATTTTGTTTTCTGTAAAGATCAGCATCGAGATCCAAATCCAATATCGGCATATCTTTTACAATAATATAGTCCGAAGAGTCCGTTGCACTTTCCTCCATCATCTGTCTGGTAATGACTTCTATGTTATGCTCTGTCAAACTATTGGAATACATCCCCAGATCGAAGTAAAGCGTATCGTTGTTGTCTACAGCAATTGCGCCGACATAACTGTCGATTCCGTTTTGTTTGACTTGTTGCCATTTATAGGGAACCTCAAGTGTAAATAGACCAAAATCCATTGTCTTTGTGCGAGATGGATCCTTGCAACCAGTAACGAGGATAGTAAGGGCAGAAATGTGGAATAGTTTTATGAACTGTATCATGCTATGGCTTATACGTTGAATTTACAAAATTAGCATGGACTATCCATCTATGGCTAGTATTTTTTATTATTAAATCGTAAACGGGTGGAGTGGAAGTGCCAAATTAATCATTAGCTTCGTGCAACATGATTTTCTTTTTAGATATAGACGGTGTCATGGTACATGCCAATCCACATAGGTATGTAGAGCAGGCAACTGATGACTTCTATGTATTCAGTAGTGCTGCTGTAGAGATATTTAATACAATATTCATTGCAGAGGAAGATCAGGTGATCCTCTCCACCTCGCACCGTTCTAGATATACAATAGCAAAATGGAAAAAGATATTTCTTGATAGGGATATTCGAATTGATTCACTTCAACTGTTGGATAATACTGAACAACATTTGATTGATCACTATACGCGAAAGATTGAAGACTATACTCAATAGGTAATTTCCTATTAATAGTTGTCGTATTGATTATAAGTCAATCAGAGAAAAACTGGAAAGCTGGATAATCTTTCAATTTGATAAAGTCAAATCTGTAGTAACAATTCCAATAGCTTATTATTCTACTTCGGATCGCCCTTTCATATAATGTGTTTTCAGTAAAGAATTCTTTGATCCAACTCTTTTGCTGCGGGGTAATGCATGCAATAATGGTCAAATGGATTTCCATAACATACTCACCTAATAACTGCACTACATATGGAATGCTTTCCGAGGGAAAAAGATTCATTAGTTTCGCTATTGCTATTTCACGAATGTACCCATCATGATGACGGGTCATGAGACCTAGTTCCTCAAAATCCTTCATCGTTTCAACGTCATTTTTCGTTGTGGATCTATATATCCGATATGGAAATTGATTAACTTTTCCCTGCCATAGGACGTGGATTTGTTCCATTCTCATTGTTGTTTTTTGTTCATATCTCTATAACAAGGTTCTTATTAAACCCATTATACGGTTCATTGATATAGCCGTGTGGATTGCATATAATTTCAGTGTTACCGATTTTATAATTTACGGGAGTATGTATATGACCATGAATCCAGTAGGAGGGTTGATGCTTTAAGATAAAGGCTTCCATATCCGAGACGTAGGCGGCGCTGATCGGATCGTCCAAATACTTCTTTGGTAAGGATCGCATGCTCGGAGCATGATGCGTCACTACGATGTTATGTTTTGCTTCGCTGACACTAAGACTTTCCATCAGCCATTGTCTCGAAGTTTGGTGGATTCTAAACGTATCGATGCTTCTTAATTTTACATAATTGTCACCTAATCTGATCTTCTTATAATCATTCATACGGCTTTGACATAGCGATCCATATGCAGCAGGATTGCCCTTTAACGAAAAATCAGTCCAGAGTGTGCAGCCATGGAAACAAACGAGGTTGATCTCCAAAGATTCATTTTCCAGCACATGGATGTTTGAATTGCTTGCAGCGTCTTTGATTTTATATAGTGTTTTCGGATATGCGCCCTTATAATACTCATGATTTCCCAGCACATAGATGATCGGTATATCCAATGAAAGTGATTTGAGCCAGCTGATCCCTTTTACCCCTAGATCCGTACCTCCAGCCAATACAAGTACGTCTGATAATTTCAGATTGATATCGTTGTATCCAAATTCTCTATGCAGGTCGCTAATAATATGGATTTTCATCTTTGTCTTTTTGTATATCCTTATCTAATTTTATTTCACCATTACTAAATGACAGGGGATATGTATAGCCGCATTTTACCGCACATCCATTTTGATATCCCGGTTTCCATGGACTTGATTTTCGAATCAATGTTATTAATGCTTCACCGGTTTGATAACCAATATCTTTGGTTATCCGAAAATTACTGAGCCGTCAATCTTTCTCAATCGTAAAATTGATCATCAGTTTGCCGTTTACTTTTGCTTTCTTGGCTGCCGTTGGTATCTTATAATTTTTAACAATCCAATTTTTAAATCCGTTTGTGCCATAAAGTGGCTCAGGAAATATTTCAATCATGTGAGGAGGAATATCCGCGATTGAGTCATCCAAAACAAGGGACTGACCGAAAGCCTGCGATAACAGGCCTATTGATAAAATACATGTAAATGATAACTTACGAACCGATAAAATCCCCATTTTATTAATATATAATTCAGTAGCTAATTTACATATCTAATTTGTATCTTGATGCAACATGATTAATCTAGTTATAAGGAAAGTATTGAACAATTATGTCACTTTCATAAACGATTTCAAATATCAGTTCTCTCCAAATATGGATGAATTTGAACAAAAGAGCAGTCGAAATCGCTCGGGACAAATTGGTGGATTCAATTACCAGTTTCATGGTGCGGGCTGCCGTTTAGAGAAAGACGGTATAGTATGTGAATTTGACTTTATGCCAACCAATGAATATCCCATAAAATTTTCTTTATGGAAAATGAGCGAATTTATTTTGACCAACAAGGTATATGGAATAGATAAATTAGAGGAATCGGAATTACATGAGGTACTACATACACTGGTTGAAGATGGGACTCTTGTCAAATTGGTATTAGGTGGCGTGATTTCGGAAATATACCAAATTTAACGCAAAATTCTATTTTCGGATATACTCCTTAGGTATAGGATGTTTTTTCAGAAAATCAATAGCATCTTCGTTTTTTTTCTTAAAAAATGAAGATGTATTATAAATATTTTGGCGATCTTGAGCCGTCATATCATGATTATTTTTATCTTTTTTATTCGTATTTGTGCTCATGTTTTAAACCTCCTGATACAAAGTTCGTTATTATTTTTTAAATATAAAAAACGCATCATAATTTTTACCTCTCTCAAAGGATTCCCACTTGTCTTTATAATAGGCTTTCACTTCAAATATTTCTTGAATATCTTCCCAGAATTCCGCTATTCCCATTTGATACAATCTCGTTCTGGATGCCGTACTACCTTTTGCCATTACGATGACTTGAGGATGTTTATGAATAAAGTCTAAGACAGCTCTAGCTACAGTAGTAAGGACCTTTTTTGTATCTAAATTATTTGATGTTGTTAGATCACTTATCTCTTTTGTACTAGGATCAAAATCTCCAAATCCAAGATTATATACGTTTTCCTCAATACTGATCTGTTGAAACTGAATTACTTTTCTTATGTTACCTTTTGGGCCTATACTGAAAAATTCGTAATAGTGTATGTCAGGCGTTTTTTCAAAACTATAATACTCCTCATGCATAAAAAATTGGTTATTTATCCAAATAGGTTTGATAATCCTGTTACTCTGGACTGGTACAAAAATACACAATTTCTCGAAAGCTAAAAACACGCAACTTTATTCATCATAAAAGTTTCCGCTTTGCGTCCTCAAATTCGGCTTGTGTAAGTATTCTTTTTTCCATCAATCCATGTAATCGCTCTATTTCAGTAGCAGCATCCTTTTGGGGAATGGGGGAGTTAGGCACATAATTATAAACGATGGGCTGCGAAAAATATATACGGTTATATTTCAAATCAAAACTCTCTTTATTCATGGAGAGAAAAACGATAAAGTCAATCAAAGCGATAAATGCGGGTATAAGCGTCCAGCAGAAAAGGAGATAAAGGAAGCATAATCCGGTCTGCCCTAGGTAAAATCTATGTGCACCAAATCCTCCAAGGAAATGAAAATGTATTATCTTTTCGATTTAGGGAAACTAAATGTGTAATAATCTTGAAGTTAATAGCTGTAAGCCTATCAATTCAGCATACCAATTCCAAAGTTCCAATAGCTGCCAACGTTGACATCGGTACCACTGTCTTTATCGAAATAGGCGCGAGCAATGTCAATTTCTTTGGCGGTCGCTCTACCAGCTATGAGAAGAAGATGCAGGAAATGTACAATCGTTTCATAGAAACGCTCAAGCAACATGTCCACGCAATTCGTTCTGATGCTATTATCGCGCTATGAGAGGCTTCACTCATCCAACTGCATATAAAAAATGAGAAACCCTAAATATCTTTGCCATATACAATATTACTAATATTATTAGTAATATTGTAAAATGAAGCCACTAGAGATCTTTTGCCGAAATCGGGTAATGCACGCTCAAATTACCGTGCACGATAAAAGCATGGGCATGAAAGACTATCATCTCTATAACAAAAATGGTCTTGCTTTTTATGTTTTCAGGAAATTTCAGGGCGTGTGGCAATTGGCATACGGTGTACTTGCCGATGATATCAAGGAAGCGTGCATTGACGCGCTTATACTTCGCTTTGATACGGATGTGCCTGAGTTGTTTTATCACCATGGAAAACGCCAGGTAGTGGAAGTTCGGGCCAAGGAATACAGCCTTTGGCATATTTATCTCAATAATGCTTATGTAGGAAGTATTCAATATTATAGCTTCACTAAGCAGTTCAATTACCACCTTGATGACAATTGCTTATTGACCGATGATCACGTGCAAAAGTATATAGCCATGATCCAGCGTGGGGAATTAAAGTGGATAAAGGACGATATTCGATGAAAAAGGATATAAAAAGAATAAAAAAACCTTGAGTCTGGGAGGGGCGAATCCTGTTTGGTTTAATAAAAAATTATTCCTTGATGTTGAGAATGAAGAATTAGCTGTCTAGAAGTTTTCTGTTACTGGATTTTTAACGATAGATGATCTAAGCATTAAAAAATATTTCACGTTGACAGACCAGGTTTGGATGATGTGGAGTACTCGTGAGACTGGCAATAATATTATGCTCAATTGCAGAACAAAAGACAGCTCTTGGTCATATCAAACACAGCAGAGACTGCTCTCATGAGGTTCAAGCTTTCATCATTAAAAGCAACAAAGGGCTTATTTCCGAAATAGATAAACAAATTGCCCAATGCCTGGCGGAGATCAAACGACTTGTAGATCTTGAAAAAAATTGTGGATCAAGACAATTTATACAGGGTTCGGGACTATTTAATGCATAATAAAATTCATTTGCATGAACGATTACAAGAAATCAATTTATTATTGATGAATTACTTTGAAGACAATCCTATATGATAGGATTGTTATTTGTTAGATAAAATACTCTCCATTTTAATCGTTTAAGGCAGTAGCTATGCAAGGTCTCTAATAACGTTAACCTATTGTTTCCATAAATTGGCCTAAATTATTGGTGGAAGGTATAATAATCTATGTGAAATGATCACTCGTTTACTAGCCATTATTGGGGGAAATTTATCTATTGCTTAAGAGCAGACAACTCACCCAATCTCCTTGCCAACCTTTCCCGTTCACCGCTACCCGTGGTCGAAAAACAAAGTAGGGGCAGACCGTACTTTTCCAGTATGGCATCTTTCATCGCGTCGCGTTCCGATTGTTTTCCTTCGACGGCGTGATAAGCATAACCATCCACTTCGATCGCCAGAACCGGATTCTTGCCAAGTTTGTTGTAGATCAGAAAATCAAGGTGCGTCATGTGATGACCTGCATATTTTGCTTCTGCAGGCGTCATGAGTGAATAGTCGTCAATCAGGCTCCGCAATGGAAAATGGAGAAGCACATCGTATTTTGAAAACCTGTCATCAGTTAATACCGAACGCACCAGCGTATACATCAAATTTTCACTATCAAATACCGATTTGATACGTTTCTGCGACAATATCCTTCGTCGCTTTTCCTCATAGCCTTTGTATAGGTAATCAAAGATCGAATGCAGCTTACTCTGGATGATCGTGAAGTTATTGTATTCAATGTAACGAATCAGATCTGCAATATTGCTTTCATTTTCAGCATCGTTGCCATGTACCAATAGGATCAGCTGATCTTTAGCGCGGGAGATGGCCACATTTAGCCGGTTAGGGTTATCTGTAAACTCGGAGATTTCATTGTCGACCGTTGAAAGAATAATCACATCACTTTCCCGACCCTGAAATTTATCAACCGTATCAGCTATAATCTCCGTACCCGCAAATGTTCCCTGCAAGGCATTTGTCTGATTACGATAAGGCGTCACTATACCCAGGTCAACCGAAGCAAGCTGCTGCTGCGGAATGATCTCCTGTAGGATAACATCGATCTGCCGTTGGTTCATACGTGCCCGCGCATGGTTACCGGCCACTGTCCGGTAGACCAGTAGCGGTTCGCGCTCTGACGTTGGCTCAGATAGGATAATGAGCTGATCGTTGTAGAATTTACGGTTACAGAATTCAATGATCTTTGGATGGCAACGGTAATGTTCTTTCAGCAGTGTTTTATGGACATCAGGGAACAACTGTGTGATGGATGCAAGTAAACTGTTTTTCGCATAATGATAAGGCTCAGACAGCTTGAATGCATGGAAGATTGCATCTGTCTTTTGGGCTATTGTCGCATCTACTACATTCGGCAGCTGCTTGAGGTCACCGACAATAACGGCACGTTTGGCGCATGATAGGGCCAATGCACCTGTCGCCAGATCCACCTGCGAAGACTCATCAATGATTACATAGTCATAGGTCGTATGCTCAGCCAGGCACCTGCGCAGCGAGTATGTAGTGCTCATGATGACAGGGTAGTCTTCGATGAAACTTGTGGACTTACCACGCAGATCAGCCTCCTGATATATCGGACGATCCTTATGCTGATACCTGTTGTAAAGTACATTTTTAAAAAGCCGCATCGCGATTCCCGTATACTCACGCATCTTTGCGTCAAAGGAGAAATTGTGTAAATCCTTTTCCAATGATCCGATACGAGATGCCAGTTCAGCAATCTTGGTTCGATAATAAGCCGATTGAGCGATCCTGATCATGTCCCAATGCGATAGGGTATAAAAGCCCTTATCTTTGATGCGGTACCTGAAACGATAGATTAGTTTCTTCCACCAGTTAAACTGTTTGCCAGTATGTTCCTGATCGGAGACGGAATTCCAGAGTGCCAGTAGCCGATCTGATGAGAGGTTACTATTCAGTTTAAAGTCTGCTATTGATTTCACAGTATTCAGAAAATGCTGCTGTTCCGTTTGTATGTTTTCAATAAGGAGTTTCAGCGTGGCCAGCTCATTCTTCTGTGCTAGTTTTTCGGTGAGCTGTAACAGGAGCTCGCTATTCTGTTGTTTCAGTTGAGTGAATACTTTGTCATTTAACTGAAACTTGGATAGGTCAGGAATGTCCGATTGCGATTCTATAAATTCTCTTTTATTCTGGTTGCTTCCCAGTAAAGCAGCGATAAAGGAGAGCCCATTCTTATGCAATTTTTCATACACATTTTTCGTTGCCGAGTTATTGCTTGACACCACAGCTACACTTTGACCACGCATGATAGCGTTGGCGATTATATTTAGGATTGTCTGTGTTTTATCTGTACCAGGAGGGCCCTCGATAATACTCAGTGGGTTGGCAAAGGCATTATTTACTGCCTGTTTTTGACTTAGGTTGAATCCAAAAGGAAAGATTTCAACAGGAGCGAGAAGATCACAATTTTTGGGTTGTGTTTAATCCAGATAGTTAGAGAGGACGGCATACTCAGGGATAAATGATATTCTGTCGTAGCTATCCGATAGAATGTTTTTTCCTTCATCGGATTTAAGTCCAACGGCATCTGCAATCGCTTTTAGATAGTTGAAAGTTGTCCGGGCTTTTTCGCTCTGCAAAGCAGATTTGATGATCTGAACTTTATCTTTATTGTACGTATATTTTTTATTACTGCTTTTAAATGCCACAATACATTTCTCGCCCACAAAAGAATAGGACTGGATATCGCTTGTCTTGTCCCTTCCATCGATATAGATGGCTTCTTTCTGTGAGAATATATTTGAATTGTGCATTAGTTAGTAATTTATATTGAAGTCTAATTTATATTGAAGTCTAATTTATAAATTTACCCTTTAACTGCCTCAACCATTTTTGGCGGATATTTTCAGCACAATTACTCCCATTAGCTCAAAATTATACAAAAGCCCATTATGCTATAATATATCTGATTTTAAGAATGTCAAAATCAATATTTTAAAATAGAAGGATCTATGAATATAAATGGGTAGGTAGCGACTAGTCCTAGTTGATCATAAATTTTAAGATCCCCTGTATTTGTGATCAATAATTTTTGATCAGGAATATTAAGGTCAATATAGGCTTCGCCATTATATGCAATTTCGGTATATGGTACAATAGACTCGCTATTTAATTCTAAAGACTCCTTGTCTATGTCACAGGGACCAAAATAAAGTTTATTATCCTTCAAAACCACTTTTTGGCCTATTCGTAATTTATAGTTTTTTGAGCTATGAGAATCTAGCCAAACACCAACTAAACGCCCACAATTTTCATTATCTAAATCACTTTTGAGATTTTTTGTGATTTCATTATCTGTATTAGGAATTACTTTTTTTTTAGCCACTCCATTAATACAACTTATTAGCGTTAAAATGTTTAAAACAAATAATGTCACTATAATAATAATCTTTGTCATACTTTTATAGATTGCCCAATCAATTACACATGCTTCTGTCAACATAAGTCTTGTTGCCATTGGAGTTAATATAATAACAGCCTCCACGAGGGCCACGGATATAATTTCTGGAAGATGAACTACTTTTAGATTTATTTGTTTTGCGCGGCGAAGGGGAGGAGCTCGTACTTTTAAATTGATTGATATTTGATGATGTAGATTTGTCTTTTACATATTCCCAGGTTCCGTCGCTTTTTAATAATACCGTTTTTCCATCCGTCGTTGTTGCATATTTGTTTTGCGCACTTAGAGATAACGTCAGGATTGATAATATAGCGAATAGTATTTTTTTCATCATGTTGGTATATTAAACTGAGCTAAATGCTTCAATAGGTTTATAATGAGGACTTATAAGATTAAAATAGTAAATAGCAATTAGCTAAAACAATATCAATCCTACTAGTTCCTAAAGCATTGAATTTAATTTATCGTTGTCCCACTCAAAGAAGAAATCGCTACCATTAATTTCAACTTTCATCAAAAATGAATTAATGTCTAATCTAAACGGAATATTACAATAACCACTATACTCAGTGTTTGGGAATATTGTGTTCATCTTTATATAGCCATTTTGAATAGACGTAAGCCGATCAACCTGTTTTGCTTTCAAACTTTCTAAGTTTTGGCGGGCGTATTGAGCGGCTATATAAGCGTTGCCACCATTAAATACTGTCGAATTTGATTTTGTATTTATGGAACCTGTCATGGACGTAGAACTAGTTCCAGCGTACATATTATTTCCGAAAAATCCATAATTAAGAGAGCGACCATTTGCAGTTACATATGTGTTCGAGTTTGAAGATATAAAAGAATAACCAGCTGCAACAGCTGCGAGCCCCTCAGATAGCCCATTCCAAAACATCTCACTCTTTTGGATTTTCTTGACCATTGAAAGGTATTTTTTATAGTCAAAAATTGGAGCAGTAAAGAATTTGGATTTCACTTCATATTGAGCATATATTTTGGATGGATCTAACAATATATCTTTCTTGTTGTAATTTTGTACAAAAATCTGTGGCTGAAAAAATTTCCCATAGTTTTCTTCAATGGCCAATTTAATCGCGATAATCATTCCTTTGTATGCATACCGTAGTACGGGGGAGCCTTCATTGTAGAAGATGTAAAATTCTCTCGAAGGTGTTTTACTGATGAATGCATCAACATTTAAAAACTCTGTTGATTGTGAACTATCGACCTTTAAATGAGGAAAATTGAATTTCTTAATCGTTGCGCTTTGGACAGCAAAGGCATCGTTAACATTATCTATTTTTTCAAATTCAAGTGAAAAATTTAATTTTTCACCAGAATCGTTGAATAAATGTTTCTTTTCATCCAACGGGAGATTGTAGCTATTCAATAATTTTTTTGCCTTTCCGTTGGAAATAAGTTGTATATCCTCAGATCCATTTAATTCTAGAGATGTAATGCTTGTGTATGAAAAATGAATGACAGTACTATAATCGTATTGATCAATTTGTTCGATGATCAATTCGGGATAATTGCTATTATCGTAGTCTATCTTATTATATTGTGCTTTCGTAGAAAAATAGCTTGATAAGCTAATCCCTAACAATAGCATGCTTCTTAAACATACTTTTCCGAAATTCATTTTTTTCTAAGGTTAATATTAAAAACAAAGGTAGCGAAAAATCCTCTTTGCTTCTTCAAATAATAAATCAGCACATATCATTTTCGTTAAGTCGCGATAAGTTTTTAAATTTGCTATATGCAATCCGATCTCACATACGACAAAGCGAACTTGCGAGAATTGGCTTCTTTGGTGTCTCATGCGTCATTCAAGAAGCTTTCAAGCAGTACCAATCAGTCTTCTTATATCAGGAAGATGAAAAAGTATGTAGGTTGGAATGAGATGGTTGAAAATAAACCCAACCAATTAGGCGATTTAATCGCACATTCTTATCAGATCCTTGAACAAAATTATAGGCACGAATATATCTACAAGAATAAGTTGCTCAATGAGTATGTCTTGAAAAACTATTCCTTAGATGACACCATTCTACTCAATGAGTTTCGTGTTGGTCAGTCCATTGCAGATACGGTGCTTGTCAACGGAACGAATAAGGTTTTTGAAATAAAGACCGAGCTGGATTCCCCCGAACGCTTAGAAAGTCAGTTGAACGATTATTACCGAGCTTTTACCGAGGTTTATCTATTTACGCACGTTTCCTTGCTAAACAAATATCTTCGGGTACTTCCTGCTTACGTAGGCGTATTGATCTATACAGAAGAGGGAGAGGTTTCTGAATATCGTGCTGCTGTCAAATACACAGCTTGTCTTGATGCCAGCTATATGATGTCGTCCTTGCGAAAACCTGAATATAGCCGGCTTATAAAAGAACTGGTAGGGTTTTTACCTGACGTAACACCAGTATTTTATTATCGAGCATGTCTGGAAATATTAACGGAGTTGCCAGTAGAAGAAGTCCAAGCAATGTATTGTCATATCTTAAAAAGTCGTATTGATCCACAAACCAATTTATACATGACTCTTGGCGATGTACCTTCATTCGTTAACTTCTCTTTTTATCAGGCGAAATACAATAAAAAGTCGTATCTTACTTTGATTAATAATCTAAGTAAGAACCTATTATTATAATGCGCTTATGTATTTCCCGTATCTCCGAGGTAAGCAATTTGAGTTAATTGCATTACGTGAACCTGTAGGGCTTCCATTAAACCCAGAGAAGATCATTCCTATTATTGAACCGGTAAAGAAGAATACCTCATCGCTAAGGACAGCACTTAAAGCTTTAAGCGGGCTAATATCCGTGTACAGTTGGTGGTAAATACTGAGCATGGAGAATTAAAAGGTGACAGTGAATCCATTTCTACTTAACACGGGTTTCTTTGCACGAGTCCATTAGTATCGGACGATTTACGTTAAAGGCTCAATTTGCAGGTCATTTCCTTAAAAAATATTGAAGATTACGGACCATTTGAAATTCAGGATCGTGGATTTGATATTGAGGAGTTTATGTTGGTCCGATCTTATTTGTTAAAACTCGAAGAAGAGTTGTCAAAACCCGTTCGGAAGCAAGATGTAAACCTTGATTACTTGCCTACCCAATATCTTTTTGAGTATATTAAATCATTAGGATTTCATGCGGTAGAATATCGAAGCGCAATGAAGACCAGAGGCTATAACTTGGCAGTTTTTAATGATACTGACTTAGTTTGTACGGAAGTGAAACATTATCATGTGAAAGGCTTGAAATATAATTGGTAACATGCTTATGTTTAATTTTTTAAACTAGATTTTTATGTGTACGGTTTCCCGTAAATAGTCCTTCTTTCAAACCAATACTTTAGACTTACAGTTTGTAATCATAGCTATAATATCCCATCCATGTTAAATTGAATAAAAAACGATAAAGATGAAAAAAGCAGCAATTTTATTTATGATGGTTTTAATCACAGGATGTGTTTTCTCCCAATCTAAGGATAATAGAAATGAATCAGGTAGACACCTTAAGCCAGCTGGGTTAAATAAATTTTATGGTACCTGGAAGTATGAGGGGCAGGATGAAGTGTTTACTATAGTTTTAGTAAAAGAAGAGTATTTTAATAAAATTAATGGTGATAAGTTAGATTTCGCAGTTGGTTACCATTCTTATAAAAAGGATGGTGCGTTGATCGATGGTTATGACGTTGGTGGTAAGAATACCATAACTACCGGATCTTTTGATAAAAAAATAGATAATGAAAATGTATTATCTTTTCGATTTAGGGAAACTAAAAATCATGTTAATGCCCGAGGAACATTGACTTATGTCAAAGGAAATCCTGATAGACTAGTTTTGAAACTTATATTAGCGGAAGGTGGGGGAATGATAAGTATAGATGGTAAAGGTGGTCAATATAAACTTCACGTTCCGAATAATATTGAGTTGAAAAGAGTTAAATAGAAAAAATTGGTTTATAATGCATTCGATTGATATTTAGATAAGTACAAGTTAGTGCTAATTTAATTGCTTATCTATGTAATTTATAGAGAAGCAATTTTTTAATCTAAAGTAAGCTTAAAGAAACCGTTTAAAGTGGTTGGCCAACTTTGATATTTGCCTTAGCCCTAGGATTTGTAAAAATCTTGAAAGTTAATAGCAGTAAACGTATTAATTCGGCATACCACGACCAATTTCAGCCTTCCAGTTGCACCATTTTGCTCCCTGCTCCGAGAAAACCAATAATGAAACTTCGCCTCTTTGATCCCCCTTGAACCACAGTACTGCTTCTTCCTCATAGCGCTCTGCTGCCAATCTGCCATCATCGACAGGATCTGATCTCTTTTTCCCTTTGAACTCATTAAACAAAACTCGGAATTATAAAACGTTCATAAAATATGCACTTGGTTGGGCGGATACTTATATACTTGGGAAAATTGAGTATAATATATTGAAAGGATCAAAATATAAGACTTATTATTCCCTCAAATATGCTGGCGATCTGTTGTTTTTGAAAAAGAAATTTCCGATGATAGACAAATTTGTCCTAAGTAATAGATTCGCTAATAATATTGAAGTCCCTAAGAAGGAAAGAAATTTTGTTTTAGTCGTAGAACCATTGTCCACTTCGATCAAACCGTTTTCGCATACAGGACCAGTTTTTAGCGGTTTCCGACACTCATTTTTACTAAAATTTGTCAAACGTTTAAATACGCAGTATAAGGAAATAATAGTTCCTTCAGGAGATTCAATTTAATTATTCAGGCCATAGTCAATAAAGACGGTACTCTTGGAAAAAAAATGCTTTTGCATGGAAATGAAGATGATCAATTGTAGCGATACCTATGTGAAAATTATGAAGCATATTAAGCCGAGGATAGTGTTGACCATTAACGTCGCTTGTTTCTTCCATACAAATCCTGGGGCAATCCTTTCACGAGTGTTATTGAGATTTTTGTACGCTTAAATCCTGATAAAAACATTTACTTTTGATGGTAGTGGTAGAGAAAGGGAGTTGCGTATTAAAGATTATATAGAAGATCCAAATGATCCGTTACAAGTATTTTAATGTTATTACAGGGTATTATGAAGTATAATAAGCAATTTTTGAGTAAACAGAGTCAATAAACTTAAAATTTAAATTAATATGAGAAGAGAACTTAAAATAGCTTTTGACGAGCTCGAAAAAGAATTACTGGTGATACCTCCGGATGATTTATTCCGTTTTATAGGCGGTTTTATTACCGGATCTAGTTTAATTGGAAGTTCTGGACTTTCAGCCCATGCGTCGCTTGATGAAGTGGTAGACTACTTGAAGGATAAAGGAATGAAATTTTTAGTAGACATTGCCTCTACATTGGACAAAGTGAAAAAGCACCTGTCCTTTTAGAAGTCGAACAAAAGAGCTTATTATAGACATAAAAAAAAATCACAATATGCGCACACTAGCCATTGCACTATTTTCAGTGGTATTTATTTTCTCTTTTAACTCTTGCACTTCCATATCGCCCAGATATTTAGCACAGAATGCTGCGGTACATAGCGTTTCGAAGGTAGGCTTAAAAGAGACATACATTTTTGATAATTATCCCCAGAAGATAATTGGCCATAATCATAGCAGTCAGCAGAAGAGTGCAGCCTATAATGAATACTGTCTATCGAACTATATTGAACCAAATTATTATAAAACGGATAGTCTGCACTATCTTTACAGAACTTCATTGGAGCTCACCCAAAGAAATAAAATCCATTTCAAACTAATTGATACTTTATGAATGTCGTGCGTGAAAGAACGAGGAAAGTTAAGCCCGAACCGCAAGACTTTGTTTCTTCCAGAAATACCGATCTTGAAATCTATGTATTAGTCAATAGGTTCTTCACCAAAACTATTTGCTTTGCACTAGATAAACATGGTGATTTAGTAGTGCCCAGTGAGTCGACAGCAGCCGGCTTTCTTATTCTCTTTCCGCTCGCCGGCACCCTTAACCATGATGCATATACTTATCGTCGTATGGATACAATTGCCAATTAAGGCTTATGGTCGAGCATATCCTATTTAGAAGAAGGACGGTGATCATCGTTTGCTAGAGCTTCCTAGGCTTGGAATTGGTGAGGGTGTAAGTGATGGTGTAAATGAGGGAGTAAATGATGACGTTATACCTAGCGGAAGTGAGGGTGTAAACGATTTGCTAAAAATACCTGTTACCCCAATACATACCCGCCATCCCTTGGTTGTTATATGTTTGTTATAAAGTACTTAACAATGTATACTTGAAAATAACCACCCATTAATTGAGTTATCTCTATAACCTTTGGTTCACGATAGAGCGCAAAATTATCGAATATCATCTTTTATCCACTTCAATTCCCCACGTTGGATCATAGCGATGTACTTTTGCGCGTGATCATTGGTGAGCAGGCTATTGTCTTCAATGTGGTAATTGAATTGCTTCGTAAAGGTGAAATACTGAATACTTCCTACATAGGCATTATTGAGATAAATGTGCCAAAAGCCCTCTTTTTTCGCGCGTACCTCTACTATCTCGATTTTACCTTTATGATAGAATAGCTCGGGCACGTCATCATCAAAACGAAGTATAAGCGCATCAATGCTTGCTCCTTGATGTCGTCCGCTAGTTGTCCATATGCAAGCTCCCAAACACCTTAAGATTTCCTGAAAACATACAAGGTAAGGCCATTTTTGCTGTAAAGATGATAGCCTTTCATGCCCATTCTCTTATCGTGTACAGTCATTTTAGTATATTTGGCGGCGTCATCTTCGGTTTTCACAGAAAAGGAGATAAGCTTCCATCGTGCAGCAACGATGCTGTCCTGACTCACGTTGACGGATCATAAGGTATATTGGGTAAAAGCCTAGATTTTGGTCTAGGCTTTTACTACAAATTAATTAACCTGTGTTGGTTTTGGATTTATTACTACTATTGGAAATTCGATAGTTGCATATCCACATCCCGGAATGTTCGCGGTTACCTGAATTGTGGTATTTCTTTCTGTTTCTCCTGGTGCAAAAGCATAATTACTGAGTACAGTATATTTAACTTTCGTTGGCGATATTATCTGCACATTCATACCGCTAGTACCAGTGAATGTTAGATTTTGATAATTCGAAATATTATCGTTTAAAGTCAAATTGTATTCGTAACTTTTTCCAGGGAAAACAGTCGTAGAACCTGAAATACCTCCGTTAATCCTTGCTCCGATCATTATTTCTCTTTCAAAAATTTTACCGTTTTTTATTGATCTCAAACTAACAACGCCATTCGCTGTACCTATCCTAGTTACTTTCCACTGATTATTTCCTAATGCTGTTAACGTTGCAATCCCTGACGCATTTTCTAAACTAACAGTATAAGGATTAGAAATTGTATAAATACCCTCATCGCAAATAGAAGCTGGTCCAGTGAATGTTGATCCTGGAATTTGATTAGGATTTAATTTTACAGGGGTATACATTTTATTTACCCAATCAGTCCATCCATTGATATTATATGGACTTGGATATCCCTCTTTGTAAAATCTCCATTGTGCCAAAATACTTGTACTTGGATTCGCCAGGGTGACTGCACCTGCTGGAATGACTATTTCTTTTTCAATGACTTTAGAAGCCGCATACTGTGGCCCATACCAGTCAGAATTTGAAATGTTTATAACACTAATCTGTGTATTTGGACCGGAAGAGTTTAAAAGGTACAAACCAATTTCAGCTTTGATTGGTAAGTCTGGCCAAAGATTCGTTGTAGCTGATAGTGCCCTTGATACAGTAAAAGTTGCGTAAATCGTTGTAGGTTGGTTATAATTTAGTAGAATTTCCCCATTTTCTTTTGGTGCAAATGGATACATCACAGTTTCTAAATTGATAAGTTGGGCAGTAGCGAATTTACTTAGAATTAGTAGAGCAATGACACTTAAAATTTTAACTAATTTCATAACTTTTCTGCTCTAGCCGTTCTCAAATCTTGCGCAAATACTTTCAAATCAATTTTTAATTCAAGATAATCTATATTCAAGGTAAATGTCGCAGCACTGTAGTAAATACTGTCTTTTGGTACATTCAGTATTTTTGATGTTGCCCTATAAACGAATTCTTTTTCGAACTCTTCTCCGTCAATTAGGATGATATCATCTTTAGGTTTGGTCGATTCTTCCTTCTTACACGCGCCAAGGCCTAGCCCTAGCAGCGCAACAAATACTAAATATCTTTTCACGTGGTAATATAATTTAGCCATTAAGATAAATAAATTTGAGATGGAAAGTGTCATTAATAGAGAATTACTACCCAAAAGTGTAGAGTGAGGAATAGTAAAAACAGTGGATATACACCTTTCGCACTCGCGCCATTGTACCCTGTATAACCTTTGGCGATAAAACTATCCATTTTGATCCTTTGATAGGTGCGGCCTATTAATTAAATCTTCGTGATGCTTGTTGGAGAAAAATTAACTTAAAACTATATCTGCTAAAAATTAATTCAGGTAAGATTTCCCGTAACCCAACATTCTTTCAGACTAATAACTTGATCCCAAAATTCATAATAATCTTGAAAGTTAATATATGAAAACATCTTAATTCAGAATAAATAATGTATATTGGTGTGATTTAAATTAATGATGAAAAGAATTACTTTATTATTTATGATAGTGGGACTAGGTTTCACTTCATGTAAAAAAACATCCGAGAATTTTGAGTCTCCCTTAGACCTAAATCTGAAAGCAGGAATAACACACCCTCCCACGGATCCTTTGGATCCTAATGATGATCCTGGTTACGAACTTTCTTTAGGCGGTTTAGGGGATTGTATACAAAATAACTACACTGATGGTGATGCTTTAAGAGCATGTATCGCAAATATTCCAGTGAATACAAGTAAGTTTGTATTTCCATCAAAAACAAAAGGTCAAAAACCGCTAGGACCTCCTTTATCTACAAATAGCGCAAATACTGTGCATTTTATGACTGAAGGTACCTTTCAAGATTTAATGGCGGATGCTGTAGGAGTTACTGTATCACAAAATCTGTCTTCACCAATAACTTTATCTACTCAAGACAGTATTGATCTTTTTCTAACACTCTATGAAGATGCGGATAAAGCAATCAAAAAACTTCATGATCCGTTACTTGGAACTACAATACAAGAGCAAAATGGAAAAGCGATTTTTAATCTCGCTTTAAGCAATGCATTTACCTTTAATTTATTTAATAGTGGAGGAGGAGTATTATATCCAAGTTATGGTTACAGGTATGTTGTATCCTATGCTAAGGGGACATTGAAATTACCATTAAGATGGAAACAATATGGTTTCGATTTCCAAGGCACTTATACCAATTTACTTTAGTACATTATAATTAAAAAAATAAACATGCCACTACCCAGTAGCATGTTTATTTTTAAGTTACTGAATGTTTTACTCAGATAATGGTTGGTTGCAATTTTTACAGTAAAATATTCCCGCTGCGATAATTGCCACAAGCAAAATAAGACTCATAGTTTATTCTTCTATGTATAAGGAGATGGAAATATTGCCCGTATGTGCTTCATACATAATCTTATTGAAATGGAATTGCAGCAATAAAATGGACACCTAGTTAAGCTGCAATATTTTGTTTATTTATTTTTCTGGCAAACTGCTCTGGTTATAAGTATCCTAAAGCAGAATGTTGCCTTTTTCGGTTGTACCAAGTCTCAATATATTCAAAGACAATAAGCGCAGCTTGCTCCCTGTGAGCGAATTTATGCTGATATACACATTCCGCCTTGAGTGTCTTGAAAAAACTTTCAGCGACAGCATTATCCCAGCAATTTCCTTTTCTACTCATGCTTCTTATGATGAGTGGATTTTTTTCCAGCATAGAGCTGAACTCATGACATGCATATTGTAGGCCACGATCAGAATGAAATATTAGTTTCTGGGTGATTGGCCTTGCTTTTTGTGCCATGTTAAAAGTAGAAATCACCGTATCTACCGCATTCATCGTCCCACTTAAAGCCCATCCAATTACTTTTCGATCTCCTAGGTCGATTACAGTTGTCAGATACAACCATCCCTGCTGCGTTTTGATGTAGGTAATGTCAGATACCCATACTGCACCAAGTGTGCCCGGCTTAAAATCACGGTCCAATATATTCTCTGGTATTGAAAACTTATGGGTGGAGTCTGTAGTTACCTTAAACTTTTTCTTGACAATACTTCTTAACCCTAGCTTTCTCATTAGTTTGGCTACCCTCACTCCGGATATTTTAATATTCTTTTTTTGTAGTTCTCTGGTAATACGCGGACTGCCGTAAGTCTTTTTACTCCTTATAAATGCATCCTGTATTTCTATGGTAATCTGTTGGTTATCAATACTTCTCTTTGAAGAGATACCCTTTGAAAAATTATAGTAGCCCGCTCTGCTCACCTTGAATACTTGACACATCTTCTCGACTGAAAATATTTCCTTATTGTCCCTTATGAACCTGAATATTTGGTGTCGCTCTTGGAGAAGATGCTTACAGCCTTCTTTAATATATCCCGTTCTATCTGTGTCTCCCGAAGTTCTTTTCTTAAGCGTGCTAACTCCTGTTCACTCTCACTCAGGATAACTTTTCCATTGCCAGGGAAACTACTTCCTTGTTTTACAGAATATTCCTTTCGCCACCTATACAATAATGCTGGGGTAATATCCAATTCTCTAGCCAGCGCACTAAGGTCACTTCGTGTGTTGCTCAGTTCAACGCTCATCAGTTTGAACTCTTTAGTATAAACTTTTCTTTCTCTTGACATAAGTCCGTTAAGTTATTAAATTCTCTTAACTTAATGTCTAGTCAAATGTAGCAACTTCAGAAGGGGGGCAAAGCTAAGTTTGAAGACGGTTATTATGACAGATTGAATCATTGGGTTGGGAAAGATGAAAAACGAAAAGCTCAAGTAGATTTATTGTTATCCTATGCGAATGAACATGGATTTATTCCATTGTATATGTTATATAACTATGTCAATTCTAAAGAGATTAAGAGTAATGTAGATAATGAATTATTTGGATGCACAGTCGTTAATGCAAATTATCTTAAAATCAATCATACTATAAATGGAAACTTAGATAATAAGCTCACTTTCTCTTTTTTGCATCCAAAGAATGGTTTTCCCTGGCACGAATTAATCTGTGGAAAACCAAATATTTTGTCTCAACTAAACAATAACAACCCTACACCATTGAATCAGCCGAGTTCAAGCTTGGTTAACTATTTTCAGGCATTGAGCCTATCAGATCAATGGAAAGAAATAGATTTATCATATCCTAAAATTTATGATGATAAAAAGGATCAGGATGTACTTTACCGTCAAGAATATACAAACGATGAATTGCAGCAAGCAGACAAAGAAGATGTACCTATAGTCTTCCTCCCTAAGTTTAAAATAGTTATTCACCAAACAAAAAGTTAAATGGTCGCAATAAAATCTTGGAAATTAACTCAAATTGTATGTTTAAGATGTGGTATAACTAGACCTACACTATTTAGGAGCTTGCTAAGTAGATTTCTGAATTTTTAGCATACTAAATGCAAGATCTTTGATTAAAAATTGACTTAAACTATTAGTCGTTATCACTCGCAAAAAACAGCTAGTGGGTTATTTCGAAAATAAAAATGCCCCGTAGATAGACGAGGCGCTAAATGTTTACACAACGGAAATAATCCTTATTGTGAATTGCTTTCATAGCAAATATAGAAAAGATTTTCGTATAGCAATTATGGTTTGCCGTAAAATAAGAGAATATTTTTATTTAGTATTGAATAATATTGTACCAAATTGATCATATGATGAAAAGAATACTTGGACTTGATTTAGGAACCAGTTCTATTGGTTGGGCATATGTATTGGAAGCTCAGGATGACAATGAAATTTCCAAAATTGAAAAATTAGGCGTACGTGTCAATCCATTAACGACAGATGAGCAACTTAATTTTGAAAAAGGCAAGCCTATAACAACCAATGCCGGCCGAACGTTAGCAAGATCTGCAAGGCGCAACTTACAACGCTTCAAATTAAGAAGAGACAATCTCATCGAAGTCTTAAAAAGAGAAAAATGGATTGACGATAAAAGTATATTAACTGAAAACGGAAATAAATCTACTTTCGAAACCTATGCACTTCGTGCAACAGCAGCATCCAAAGAAATAGGACTGGAAGAGCTAGCCCGGGTATTGTTAATGATCAATAAAAAAAGAGGATATAAAAGTAGTCGTAAAGTTAATAAAGAAGATGAAGGACAGTTGGTGGACGGAATTGAAGTAGCTAAAAAGCTTTACCATGAAAACCTTCCACCAGGAGCATTTGTATATCAATTACTAAAAGAAGGAAAGAAAAAGCTACCTGATTTTTATCGGTCAGATCTGCAGCGCGAGCTAGACTTGATCTGGGATTTCCAAGCTAACTATTATCCTGATCTATTGACACCGGATTTTAAAGAAGAGCTCAAAGGAAAAGGATTGCGGGCTACATCTGCTATCATTTGGTCAAAGTACAAATTCAACACAGCGGAGAATAAGGGAACGAGAGAAGAGAAAAAGATTCAAGCCTACCAATGGCGAAAAGATGGACTGACAAAGCAATTGGAAAAAGAAGAGGTCGCCTATATCATTGCAGAAATTAATGGACAGCTCACAAACTCATCCGGATATCTGGGTGCCATCAGCGACCGTAGTAAAGAGCTATATTTTAACAAACAGACTGTTGGGCAATATTTATTTAATCAACTGCAACAAAATACACATGCGAGATTAAAAAATCAGGTATTCTATCGTCAGGATTATTTGGATGAGTTTGAAAAAATCTGGAGTGTACAGAGCCAGTTCCACCACTGTCTCACCGAACAGCTTAAAGAGGAGATCCGTGATATCATTATCTTTTATCAACGCAAATTAAAATCTCAAAAAGGATTGATAAGCTTCTGTGAGTTTGAGCAACGCGAAGTTGTTGTCAACGGAAAAAATAAAGTTATAGGCTTACGTGTTGCCCCCAAATCGTCTCCTATGTTCCAGGAATTTAAGATATGGCAGCAGCTCAATAATGTAAAGCTCAGGAATAAGACGAACAAAGAGGTTTACAATCTCGCAGAGGAGCAGAAAAAATACTTGTTTGAAACGTTGAATCTCAAGGGAAAACTTAGCGCTCACCAGGTCTTAAGTTTAATCGAAGGAAAACCCAAAGAATGGGAATTGAATTATACTGAACTTGAAGGAAATAGTACGAATGCTGCGCTATACAACGCCTATCTGGATATTTTGGATATGGAGGGATACGATGTTCGTAATGAATTAAAGATTAAGCTCAACAAGGACGAAATTACATTATCCGATCTAGATAAACCTGTATCCGAGATTAAGGATATGATTCGGAGAATATTTCAGCATTTGGGCATAAATACTTTCATTTTAGATTTTGATGCACAACTGCAAGGCGATGATTTTGAAAAACAATTGTCTTATCAATTGTGGCATTTGCTCTATTCATATGAGGAAGATGACTCTAAAACAGGTATGGATCGACTCTATAATCAGTTGAACCTTAAATTTGGTTTTAGCCTTGATCAAGCCAAGATTATTGGTAAAATCGCCCTACAGGATGATTATGGAAATTTGAGCACAAAAGCTATGCGTCAGATTTATCCCTACATTCAAGATGCTGAATACAGTGCTGCATGCAAACTGGCTGGCTACAATCATTCCAAATCATCTTTGACTAAAGAACAACTTACCAATAGAGTGCTCAAAGACCACTTGGATATTCTACCTAAAAATAGTTTAAGAAACCCTGTTGTTGAAAAAATATTAAACCAAATGGTCAACGTTGTCAACACGTTGATCGATACTGAAAATGATAAGCTTGTACAAGAAGGTAAAGAAGCTGATTTTAGGTTTGATGAAATTCGGATAGAACTGGCTAGAGAATTAAAGAAGAACGCAAAAGAGCGTGAGGAACTGACAAAAGCAATTAATACATCAAAGGCAGAACACGAAAAGATCATTAATATCTTGCAAACTGAAGATGGAATAAAAAATCCAACGCGTAATGACATTATTCGTTTCAAGCTTTACCAAGAGCTGAAAAATAATGGGTATAAAAATCTTTATACCAATGAATATATTCAACGAAAAGATCTATTTACCAATGTATATGATATCGACCATATCATTCCGCAATCCCGATTATTTGATGATAGTTTTTCTAATAAAGTTTTAGTTCCCCGAAATGTCAATATTGAAAAAGGAAATCAAACGGCATTTGATTACATCCATACGAAATTTGGCGAAGATGGGATTGAGGCCTATGAGGCAAGAGTTGAAAGATTGTTTAATTTGAGAGAAGAGGGCGTATCCCGATCCAAGTATAGAAAGCTGCTTATGCGCGGATCCGATATTGGCGAAGGTTTTATCGAGCGAGATTTGCGAGATTCGCAGTACATTGCTAAAAAGGCAAAAGCCATGCTTTTTGAAATTACACCATCGGTCATTTCTACTTCAGGATCAGTTACCGATCGATTGCGTGAGGATTGGGGATTGGTCAGTGTGATGAAAGAATTAAACCTGCCCAAATTTAAAGCGGTTGGTTTGACCGAGTACCTCGAAACCAAAGATGGTAATAGAAAAGAAGTAATCAAAGATTGGAGCAAGCGAAATGATCACCGGCATCACGCTATGGATGCGATTACTGTCGCTTTTACTAAGCATAGCCATATTCAATATCTCAATCATTTAAATGCGCGAAAGAATGAGAAAAGTGAGTTTTTCAGTACCATTAAAGCCATTGAAATGAAAGAGACCTACGTGGATCGCGACGATTTAGGAAATCGAAAACGTTTCTTTAAAGAACCGATTGCTCATTTCAGATCAATTGTCAAAGCGCATTTAGAGCGTATTTTAGTTTCACATAAGGCTAAGAATAAAGTTGTCACAAAGAATCGCAATAAAATTGACGGCAAAAAAGAGGCGCAAGAAGTTTTAACGCCCAGAGGACAGCTTCATAAAGAAACCATCTATGGAAAGATTCTGCAGTATACTTCAAAAGAAGAAAAAATATCAGCAAAATTTGATGCGGCAACTATTGCTATGGTTTCAAACCCAAGATATCGCTCAGCTTTATTAGATCGCCTCACTGCATACGGTAATGATCCCAAAAAAGCATTTACAGGTAAAAATTCACCGATTAAAAGTCCGATTTATTTTGACCAGCAAAGACAGCTTGCTGTCCCCGAAAAGGTAAAATTGGTTTGGTTAGAAGAAGACTATACCATTCGCAAAGCGATTGGGCCCGATTTGAAGATCGAAAAAGTTATAGACCGAGGAGTAAAACGTGTTTTAGAACAGCGGCTATCAGCATACGGTGGAGATACTAAAAAAGCATTTTCAGATTTGGAGAATAATCCGATATGGTTAAATGAGGAGAAAGGAATAGCCATTAAAAGAGTTACGATATCTGGAGTCAAGAATGCAGAAGCCTTGCATACGAAGAAAGATCATTTTGGACAGGTATTAAAAGATAAAGATGGCAACACTATGCCTGTAGATTTTGTAAGTACAGGAAATAACCATCATGTGGCTATATATGCGGATGAAAATGGCGCATTACAAGAAAGGATAGTATCATTTTATGAAGCCGTAGCTCGTGTGAATAGCGGTTTTTCAATAATTGATAAAGATTATAATCAACATTTGGGCTGGAAGTTTCTTTTCTCGATGAAGCAAAATGAAATGTTCCTATTTCCTTCGGAAGACTTTGATCCAAAACAAATCAATTTCTTCGATCGCAACAGTTACAAATTGATTAGTGAAAATCTTTTTAGGGTTCAGAAATTTACGATAAAGGATTACTTTTTCCGCCATCACTTGGAAACAAATGTTGAAGATAATTCGAAAACCAAGGGTAAATTATGGAGACGCGAGGGATTGAATGGTATAAATGGTATTGTTAAGGTAAGAATTAATCACTTAGGTGAGATAGTTCAAGTAGGTGAATACTAAAATGCAAGGGCGATGATAAAACGTACACTAGTATTTTCAAATCCGACCTATCTCAGTCATTCCAATAAGCAATTATTGGTCACTTATCCTGACAAAGAAAAGGACAGTAAAACTGTTCCAATCGAAGATATAGGTGTACTATTAATGGAAAATCAGCAGATTACCATTTCACACGGATGCATTTCGGCGCTATTAGAAAACAATGTAGCCATCATTTCATGTGACAGCAGTCACATGCCCACAGGTTTGATACTGCCACTAGATGGAGGACTTACTCAAAGTGAACGATTTCGCTATCAAATTGAAGCTTCTGCCCCATTAAAGAAACAGTTGTGGCAGCAAACCATACAGCAGAAGATATACAATCAAGGGCGGGTTTTGGAAGAATTAGGTTATGATGTCACTAATATGTTTAGGTGGTCGCGCTCGGTAAAATCCGGCGATCCAGATAACTACGAAGGGAGAGCTGCTGCTTATTATTGGCAAACCATATTTAGTGAGTTTACATCATTCAATAGGGGTAGAGGAGGTGAGCCACCCAACAATTTATTAAATTACGGATATGCCATACTGAGAGCAGCAGTTGCCAGGGCGTTGGTCTCTTCAGGATTACTCCCCACGTTGGGCATTTTTCACCGTAATAAGTATAATGCCTACTGTCTGGCCGATGATATTATGGAACCTTATCGTCCCTATGTGGACCGTATTGTTTATAGTTTGGTCCAAGACTTTGGTGTTGATGCATTAAGAGAACTGACTACAGATTTAAAGGTTCGACTGTTACAGTTGCCACAATTGGATGTAAAGTTTGACGATATGACTAGCCCATTGTTGGTAGGAATATCTCGTACAACAGCATCATTGGCGAGGTGTTATGAAGGCGTCAGTCGGAAGATTAATTATCCAGAATTGTAAATATATTGGAGAGACTAAATCAATATCGCGTTTTGTGGATTTTAGTATTTTTTGATTTACCTACCGAAACCAAAAAGGACAGGAAGGCACATGCCAAATTTCGTAAAGAAATTATGCAGGACGGATTTGTTATGTTTCAATTTTCAATTTATCTCCGGCATTGCAATAGCCGCGAGAATGCGGATGTCCATCTGCGAAGGATAAAGCGGCTGCTTCCGGAAAAAGGCCATATCGGTATCTTAACAATTACGGATCGGCAATTTGGAGATATTGAGCTTTTTATTGGAAAAGAAATAACAAAAAGACCGGATACCCCACAGCAGCTAGAACTATTTTAAAGAAATTAGGATATTGGAAAGTGCTATTAAACAAAAAATCCAAGTGTTCAAGCTTGGATTTTTTGTTTTGTAATTTTACGTTTAACGAATTGATTTAAAGAATTATACAGCATGGTATGCTGTTGTAAATATCGTTAAATCAAAGAATGAAAGCAATTCACAACTTAAGGTCATTTGAAACAGACTTAACTTCGGCTGTTGTAAATATCGTTAAATCAAAGAATGAAAGCAATTCACAACACACTAACAACAACACTGCCAGTATCTAAGGCTGTTGTAAATATCGTTAAATCAAAGAATGAAAGCAATTCACAACTTAGTTCTATACAGTGACATTATATCCATGGCTGTTGTAAATATCGTTAAATCAAAGAATGAAAGCAATTCACAACATGTCTAAGTCCTCATAACCTGTCCATTGAGCTGTTGTAAATATCGTTAAATCAAAGAATGAAAGCAATTCACAACTTCTATAGGTCTACCAAGTAGTTCATCTAAGCTGTTGTAAATATCGTTAAATCAAAGAATGAAAGCAATTCACAACCTTAATGCTATATTGGCTTGTATCTGCGCCGCTGTTGTAAATATCGTTAAATCAAAGAATGAAAGCAATTCACAACGGGGCGCTCAACTTTCAGCAGCTCGTGTAGGCTGTTGTAAATATCGTTAAATCAAAGAATGAAAGCAATTCACAACTCACAAAGGGAATCATCTTCACAATAGTAAGCTGTTGTAAATATCGTTAAATCAAAGAATGAAAGCAATTCACAACTAGTTTCCGTAAAAACTTGCGGCACCGAAAGCTGTTGTAAATATCGTTAAATCAAAGAATGAAAGCAATTCACAACATCCCGTAAATCTTCCCTCCGTATTCATCTGCTGTTGTAAATATCGTTAAATCAAAGAATGAAAGCAATTCACAACATCCTTAATGCGGTTTTCTTCCCGGACAGTGCTGTTGTAAATATCGTTAAATCAAAGAATGAAAGCAATTCACAACTTACAGACACCACGACCAAAAGGTATTTTTGCTGTTGTAAATATCGTTAAATCAAAGAATGAAAGCAATTCACAACTCAATCTTCCGATTCGTTTCGGTAGCCTGCGCTGTTGTAAATATCGTTAAATCAAAGAATGAAAGCAATTCACAACACTCCCTGAAGTTCTGGAAATTTTGGTTAAGCTGTTGTAAATATCGTTAAATCAAAGAATGAAAGCAATTCACAACACACCCGTATTATCGATAAGAATCGACTTGGCTGTTGTAAATATCGTTAAATCAAAGAATGAAAGCAATTCACAACTGTTGATGATGTATTTAAAGATAATGATGGGCTGTTGTAAATATCGTTAAATCAAAGAATGAAAGCAATTCACAACCAATGCTGTATGATTCGTTGTATATCTCTGGCTGTTGTAAATATCGTTAAATCAAAGAATGAAAGCAATTCACAACTAAATTTGAAGTGATCCAAAAGATTACGAAGCTGTTGTAAATATCGTTAAATCAAAGAATGAAAGCAATTCACAACACGCAAACGTGGTGTAAAAAAATACAACAGGCTGTTGTAAATATCGTTAAATCAAAGAATGAAAGCAATTCACAACAGTGTAATAACGGTATATAACCGCATCAAAGCTGTTGTAAATATCGTTAAATCAAAGAATGAAAGCAATTCACAACTTCATGCAATTTAACCTACTTCAATCAATGGCTGTTGTAAATATCGTTAAATCAAAGAATGAAAGCAATTCACAACGCTCGGTATCAACTTCAGCTGTCACCTCATGCTGTTGTAAATATCGTTAAATCAAAGAATGAAAGCAATTCACAACCTAATGCTGAAAGTATTAAATTTGTATCTAGCTGTTGTAAATATCGTTAAATCAAAGAATGAAAGCAATTCACAACTGTAATCCCATAACATAGTTAGCTGACTTTGCTGTTGTAAATATCGTTAAATCAAAGAATGAAAGCAATTCACAACGCATCTTTACGCGCCTTCTCAGCATCTCGAGCTGTTGTAAATATCGTTAAATCAAAGAATGAAAGCAATTCACAACTGGTGATATCGTTGATGGTACATCAATGGGCTGTTGTAAATATCGTTAAATCAAAGAATGAAAGCAATTCACAACTAAATTGCTCCAATAGCACGAGGAGTATCTGCTGTTGTAAATATCGTTA
>DLST01000007.1:127785-293509 GCA_002500745.1 Sphingobacterium sp. UBA7855
GAATGAAAGCAATTCACAACCAATTTTTATAATAAATAATTCTTTTAAGGCTGCAATTCCTTTATGTTGCAGATGTGTTTGAATAGTGTAGTTTTAAACCTGTGTATTGACTTTTAAATTACGTTTAGGCTTCCCCTAGTCTAGCTATTTCACAGCAATAGCTTAAACATAAGAAAATTTGTAAGATTATCTTACTTAGCAATCGATAAGCATCTTAATTCAAAATAAATAATGTATTTTCGGAAAGAGTATTAACCTATTTTTTTTAATGCCCTTTAATTAACGGAAATTGAATTTTATAGAAGTGGAAATTACCATGTTTTTTGAATAATAATTTATAATCTATATTGGAATTATGACAGGGTATTATAGAATTTAATATTAGACAGCGGCCTTAAACGAAGGAATGTTACGACAACCTTTGTTTGATATTTCGCTATCGGGGAGAATATACTAATCTTTTACATCTTTTTTTATGAGAATTATACATTATCTTGATCCTGATCAGGTTTTTAACGCTTACAAGAAGCTTAAACATTATTTTTTTTATGACAATACTACTCTTTTTGTAAGAAAGAGTATAGCTAAATTCGAGAAGGAGAATTTCGATGGAATAAGTGATATTGATAAAATAAAAACAATTTTATATAGAAAGATTCAACATACCTTCAATAAATTGAGTAACTATCAAAATGTACCGTATACTTTGATTAAAACTCATTTACTACCCAAGAAAATTAAAAGAAATGCATCACATATTGTTACTACTAATAGTAAGGAGTTAAAAGAGATCGAATTAGAACGATTGAACGTATATGCTGACGTTCCTATAGAGATCCATGTTTTGTCAACTCTATGGGTTATGTACGCCGGTCGTTTTCTCGCTCCATTATTAAGCGAGTCTTGCTATGCTAATAAGCTTAATTTAGATATAAATGAAGAGACAGAAGATCCATATGAGAATTTGAAATTGTTCAAACCATACTTTGTACAATATCAACATTGGAGAGACGATGCGATCTTAAAGGCTGAAAATTTATTGGATGAAAAACGGAATGTTACTATTTTAAGTCTTGATGTAAAGGATTACTACCATTCGATCAGTTTGGACTTTGATAAAATTAAAAAAGATCTGAAAAAGAATATAAGAGATTATGCTAAGAAGAAAAAAGAATTCGACGTAGAAAGGTTTTTAGAATTATCGATAGATCTCACTGATATGCTTTTTATAGTACATAAGCTATACTCCGTACAGTTAAGGGATGTTTATCCATCAAATAAAAAACAGGATAGAAAATTAAAAAATAAATATCCATTGCCAATAGGATTACTTTCATCTTGTCTTTTAGGAAATTATTATTTAAAAGATTTAGATAAAATGATCGTTGAAAATATTAATCCAGCATTCTATGGTCGATATGTGGATGATCTAATGTTCGTTTTTTCGGATTTAACTGAACATTTTAAGCCAGACCTAAATTCTCCAACACTTTCCTTCTTATATAGAAATTTCTATAAAAAAGGAATTTTAGATATTCATCCTGATGGAAAAGTACAAGAAGTATTATTTACAAAAGTTGATGACAGTTGGCGATATAAGGAGTACTGCGATGATCTAAAAGTCGATGAAATTAATATATTTAAGGATTTTGGAATTTATAAAGATGATATAATTAAGCAATTGGTCAACTCAATTAAATTTACTATAAGAAATCCAATAAATATTGATCCTTGTATTGACAAAACTGAAAATATAGACTTGGGTTATTCTAATTTAGAAATACAAGTTTCGAAGACGGTTCTACATTATTTCGATTATAAGGAATCTAGGGCCGTATTAAATATTTTTAAGAAAAGGCTTAGAGAACAGAGAAGCGAATTTCGATTTTTACCAGATGAGGATGAGATAAGTGAACAGTTCGATGAAGAAGCTTTCAATTTAAAATATAATGATTCTGAAAATAAATTCAGAAGTATAGAGGACTTTTCAGAAAATAAATATGGTGCATCAAAATTTTTGGCAAAAAAGATTTTTGCTGTTAGTTTCGGTGATAGTGAGAATGATGATATAGCAAATCAACAAATACTTACCTTCTTTAAGGAATCGACTGCATTAAATTTCTACTCATTATGGGAAAAAGTAGCAACATACTTTGTAATTAGCAATCGCCCAGACAATTTGTTGATATTTAAAAGAAACGTGGAGAATGCTATTGATAAGCTGGAAATTAGTAAAGATTCGATAGGAAATGAAAATATTTCGAGCGATTATGTTAAGTCTAATTTGAAAAAGTCGCTTATAAATTATTTTAAGATCTCTGTTTCTATTGCACTGTCATTGAATCCTAAGTTAGAAATCCAGTATACAAATGGTACTGAGAAAGAACTATTTAAGGAATTACATCTTGATGCATTAATGCTTAGAAAGAGTAATTTATTTCGAACTTCATTAATAAAAGTTCCTGGTATAAATTATTTAAGGTTTCAAGATCCGGAATTTAGTTTATTAGGTAGTGACTATAACTCATATTTTCATCTTGAAAACAAAGAAATAGAAATAGATCTTTTAATCGCTAATTTGGCTCCTAATTATATCCCTTTCCATGAAATAAATATTTTGAAGATTGTTAGTAGGATTGCCAATATTGATATCACTGATCTGAAAAATAATAAAAATGGTAATAATCAAAAAAACAATTTAAGTGAGGGGTTTAATGTCAATGCACCAGAAAATGTAGTTAGTGAAAATAGATCAAATGATAGTGATCTACAATACGACAAGATAAATTCAATTCCGGATGAAGCCTTTGAATGGTATTATAGGTGTAATTATGGATGGAAAAAGAACTTCAATTCAGATATCAAAAAAAGAGAGCTCAAGAAAAAGTATTTTACTGTTTATAAAGAGGATGAAATTTCAAACGATCTTAAATATAATGAAATTGAAATACATGGGGAGAACATAGATGATTTTGACGATAAAGTAGATAAACGAATTGCTATTGCTAATATTAAGGTTGATGAAAGAAACGTGGAAAGAAGTTATCTAAAAATGCCTAATTTAGACCGAAAAAGACGAAAAACAATATTTAAATTATTAAATGAGGCAGATAGACATGAGTCTGACTTGATTATTTTTCCAGAAGTTTCCATCCCATATTCCTGGTTGCGGCTGCTCGCTGAACGCTCACATAAACGTTACATGGGTATTGTAGCAGGACTCGAACATTGGATTAATAACAATAATATAGCATTTAATTTCATGGTAACAATACTTCCATTTAAAGTTCATGAAAATGTAACATCGTTAATAAAGATCAGACTCAAAAACCATTATTCACCGAAAGAAAAATACTTATTAACAGGTTACAGACTGATTGTTCCAAAGCAAACTCTCAAGGATTATAAAATGTCTTATGATTTATTTCATTGGAGAAAAACTTATTTTTCCGTGTATAATTGTTTTGAACTGGCCGACATTTATCATCGATCGCTCTTCAAATCAAAAGTTGATTTTATCGTAGCTTCAGAATTGAATCCTGATACTGAATATTTCTCAGATGTTGCAGGCGCTTGGGTAAGAGATGTACATTCATATTTTATTCAAGTTAATTCCTCACACTATGGAGATTCTAGACTTATTCAACCGTCTAAATCATATAAAAAGGATCTTATTCAAGTCAAAGGAGGTGAAAACTCAACTATTTTAGTGGGAAATATGGAAATAGAAAGATTAAGAAATTTTCAATTAATGGAGTATCATTTACAAAAGGATAGTATTGAAAAAGAGAAGTATCATTTTAAACCTACTCCGCCAGATTTCGATAGGGATAACGTTACAATTAGAATGAATGATAGAAAAATTGGAAAAAGTATTTTATAATGGAAAATATGAGCTTTAGAATTCAGGATTTAATGAAGATTATTATACCTGGCACATTATCTTTGTTTTTTGCCACTTTATTAGTTTTATCTTATGAAAATTATGTTTGGTTAGTCAATAATATTAAAGATATTGTGGGGATATTTTTAGTGTTATTTTTTATAATTTGTTATGGTTTTGGTTATTTTATAGATTTTTTTGGTAGTATTTTAGAAAAAATCTATTACAAATTTAAATTTAAGCCATCCTATTATTTAATAAATGATATTGGGAAATATATTAGACTTTCGAAAAGAGAAGAAGTACTAGAAGAACTTTGCCTTAGAATGTCGCGGTGCACGACTAACTTATATAGCTCCAAAGAGGCCGAAGATATTTTTAAATTTGCTAATATTTTAAAGGATAAATCTCAAAACAGCAATAATAGAGATAGATTAAGAGAATATTACTTCTCTATGGTGTTTAGTAGGAACTTATCTAGCGGTTTTATTGTTTCATTGGTGTTATATTTAATTTATTTTATTTTCAATAATGCTACTGTTATGTTTAACTGTTACTCACTAATGTTATTTTTGCCATTTATAATTTGTGTTATTAGATGGAAGCAGCATGCATCTTATTATAGCCGACAAGTGTTTTATGTTGCGTGTGAAAATATCTTCAAAATTTAATACCTGAAATACGTTGAAAAACAGGATATTACAGATTGATTACAATGTTAATTCGGGGAGTGGTGAAGTCATTCCGCTTTTCATTTTCGCATTGAATAAATATAAAAATGCGCATTAAGAAACAAAAATGGTAGGGATAGCGGACTATCAGTCGTTTTCAAGTCGGATCGCTACTAATCTATCATTAAAAAATCGTTTTACTTCCGTTCATAATGATTTTTGTACATAAATATTAATGAAATAATAATAAAGGCAATGAAAGAATATCTATAGTCGAAACCTAAGTTGAATTCAAGAGGAATTGAATTTATAAAATCATTTACTAAGAAGTTTAGCAAGAACTTGCCAAAAGTTAGTAGAAGAAAAAGTCCTCCAAACATACCAAATACATAAATAAACAAAAGAGAAACCATCCACAAGTAGAAGTTGAAATTTTTTTCGGATTTAAATGGTTCGTTTAAACTAAGCTTATATTTTCTGTATTTATTCTCTTTATCAAATTCCTTTTGGGTGTATTTCGTCATTAAGTAGAAAAGTGTAATTAAAATTATATTAATTATCATATTAAAGTTGTTTTGCTTTTTGAAATTTCATAGTTAGTCGTTTTTATGCTTCATTATATTTCAAAAACGAAGAACGGACGAATATTCATGGGACAAATTTGTTTTTTTATTAAAACGTCCCGATTTTACCAAATTATTATGTCTGACTTTCAATTTTACAAAACTAAAATACCAGATTTAATGTGGCATTCGAAATGACCACATTCAACTTTTGGATTATAATGACTAGACGCCCATTTTATTTTTATTTTTAATTTAAATACTTCTGTACTAAATATCCTAGAAAAAAGATAAATATCCCCCAAGCTAGATTCAATATCCAATTATTTGCAACAATTTCCCTTATACCAGAAATTGTTAATCCATAGATTTCTTTTGGTTTTACTTTCACTTTCAAACTACCGTTTTCAGTTTTTTCAATTATACTCTCAATAATACTAACCTTGTTCAAAGTTGATTTATGAAGAGCAAGATAATTTCTGTTTTCAAAAGCTTCAGCTTCTTTTTTACCACTTAATGCATCCCTAAAAGATATTTCATTTCTTGCACACAAACTGAGTAATTTCCCACTTTCTCCATGATTTTCATAATCATAAGTATATATTTTGGAAAGTATCCGCGGTAGATCATACCTATTTTCAATATCAATCTCTAAGGGAGAACCACCAAGAATACGGAATCGAATTGAAATTGCTTCAAATCCAAAATTAGTATCTCGCATATTCCAATGAATCCATTTAAACTTAAGCCTTTCTTTAGCAAATTCGTAAAACTCATTTAGCATATAATATTCTAATTTATCGTAATCTTCATCAGATAAATTATTAAAATCCATTCTGTTAATTTGAGCCTGAATATGAATTGAAAATGATATGGTTTGTCCGGTTTGTAAATTCCGGATTGAAATAGAAGTTATTCGCGGGCTTCTACCAAATAAATTTACAAAAGACTCGCAAGAGTAATGTATAATTAGCGTCTTCTCTTTATTCTCTAAAGATTTTTCTAGGTCTTTCAGTCCTTCACTTCGCTGTTTTAACCTTTTAGATTGTATGAAATTCATGTGGTTATGGCTTTGTTGGATACAACAGCTCACGAATATCTGTGTCAAGAAGTTTCGCAATTTTGTACAACTCAGTAAGGGGCGGCTGCCGATGATTATTAACCCACCTTGAGACAGTTTCCTCAGTTTTTTTAATTTTTTCAGCTAGTTCTCTATTCGTTATTTTCTTTATTTCAAGAACTTCAGCTAGTCTGTTAATTTTAATCATATATTTTTCTTGTAAAAAGTTTGACTTTTTACGTCAAACTCTTATCTTTGTTTATGTAATAGCGAATTTTATATAACAACATGTGTTGTATTAAAACGAGTCTCTCTATTTGGGAATAAATCCGGCTTAAAATAAATACCCTAGAGAGTGCACGTGGATCGTCTATTATTACTGGAAATGTTTATCTTTACAAGCATATCCAGTAAGACGGTCCTTGCGTTTGTACTTCTGTAGGGTAAGGTAGTGGGCAACTGCTATCTGAATGGTTTTACTCCATTAAGCCGGATTTTCCAACTAATTACAGGAGGAGCAAGGGCCGACACTGCTGGTGTCGCTCTTGAAAAAGACTCGTTCACATAAAAACCAATAACGATTATGAGAACGAACACAAAAAACACCACCCATTACCCGCAATCGATCCAAGTTGGATTGACTGGGTATTCCCGCAAATCACTTTTAAAGAACATATTCCGCGCACCTGAATAGGTTGCGCTCCATCAAACACAGGCTGTAAAGAGCATTAAAAAGGGCAGGTCTTGACTTTCCTGTAAACGAAAAGACAGCAGAACCCTGTTCAGTCTAATGTCCCGCTATTTACGCCTGTAACCGACCTTTACACTTATATAATTGCATTAAAAAGGTAATATTGGCCAATGATACAGCTTGATTTAAAATTCGCACGTTAAAATTAAGCAATTTTTCATTGAGTCCAAACTTTTTACCCTTAGTTTTTATTGCAAGACGATATTACTGTAGGTCGGTCTTTACTTCTTTCCGGCAGGGAGCGCCATAATTAACCCTAATTTATGCTTTGAAATTGTATCAAGGCGCTTTTCGGACTTTTAATATTATTTGTCCATTTACCACAGGTCTGTTTTGATATGTGGTATGACAGGCCATTTTAACGCGAAAAAATCGCGAAAGGGGAAGCTATGCCTTTATCTGAGCCGGCACCTCAAGGTTTGTCACACTTGATGAAACTAAATTATGAACCAAAAATCAAACAATCTGCTACCCTTTGAGCTAGCATGTTATGAAATATACGACAATGGATACGATCCATTACATACCATTCGGGAGTTCTGGTCCCAACATACCATCACCGACTGTCAGGAAACCCTGTGGACACTCTTTGAAAACTATAGAAAGGGCATCGCACAGGAAGATGCTGCCGACGTAAAGCAGATGCACACCGTTTTGATGAAACTGTGCCGTGTGCTGATGGCTTATTTCCTGGTGCACTTCCGCAAGATCGAAATCGATGCGGTACCATTCACCTTTGCTGAACCTGCCGACGTCATTACGGCGGATCTGGAAGCCAAGCAAAGGATCCACAGTTTCTTTAACCGAATTGCAGAATAATACCTAATCCATAAGCAGATGACAAAAAGAGCTAATCTTTACGCTGCCTTATTGGATAAGGTAGTCAATATTCCAGTTATACAGTTTACATTTCTTGTAATCGTGTTCCTCTTAGTTTCTATGTTTAGTTTATCAGCTCAGACGCCCCGCGAGGACAGCGGGGCCAATGGGCTTTTAACAGTGTCTGGTACTGTGGTCTCCGCTTCGGATCGCAAACCGATAGCAGGGGTATCCGTCAGCATGGCCGATGAAAAGGGGCGGGCATCCTCCAAAAGTGATGGCTCCTTTACCATCGAAGTGAAAGCGAAGAATGGTAAAATACTATTTTCCCATTTGGGCTATAATGCACATTCATTGAATTATACTGCAGGAGTATCAATCGATGTCGAATTGATACCTATGGATAATAGACTGGATGAAACGGTCGTCATAGGTTACGGCACCACAACCCGCAGGTTCGCTACGGGTTCTGTTACCAAAGTAACCAGCAAGGATATTCAGCATCAGCCCATCAGTAACCCGATGCTCGCGCTGCAAGGGCTCGTACCCGGCTTGGACGTGATGCCAAGCAGCGGCATCAGCGGAGCCGGGGTGGACCTTAAAGTGCGCGGAATAAGTTCGCTTACGCAGGGTAGCGAACCCCTGGTACTGCTCAATGGCAATCCCATTGCGACGAATGGGCAGAATATTGCCGAACTTTCCAATGCGACCAAGTCGGGCTTAAGTTTGTTCAACGCCATTAATCCGGCCGATATTGAAAGTATCGAGGTGCTTAAAGATGCGGATGCCACAGCCATCTATGGTAGCCGGGGTGCCAACGGAGTCATCCTCATTACCACAAAGAAAGCTTTTGCAGAAAAGGCACATCTCAATTTTTCGTCCAATATTGGGGTTTCCAGCGCAGGAAATGTCATTCCGCTACTCGATACCAAAGGTTATCTGGCCATGCGCCGCGAAGCGTTCGCCAACAGTGGGCTGTCGCTGACGGAAGCAAACGCGCCTGATTTGCTGCTGGCAGATACCACGCGGTACACGGATTTTTCAAAATACCTTGTCGGTTCCAATAACCTGACGCAGGATTATAACCTCGGCTATGTGACGGGCGGTGACCGCACTTCTTTTCGTCTGAATGGAAACCTGCGCCGTGAAGCATTCCAATTTGACCGTTCGAAATCTTCGGATCGGTACAACATTGGGTTCAATGTCAACCACCGCTCTGCAGACCGTCGGTTTACGCTGGACATGGCAGGTAACTTTACGCAAAACAATTCCGACCTGACGGTGTATGATCCGGCCGCGTACCTTTACTTGATGCCCCATCTGCAGCTCCGTAATGACGATGGTTCGCTGAACTGGAAGATCGGACCGTACTCTTTTTCGAGTCTGGGTTTTACCAATCCGCTCGCGCAACTGGAAAATAGCTTCTCCGGAAAGTTCAAAAACCTGTTTGCCAATATCGGCCTGCAATATCAGCTTTATACAGATCTAAATCTGAAAGTAACCGGCGGTTATTCTTTTGGTAACAACAGTGAGAAAGCCCGTTATCCATCGACAGGAATAGATCCATCGACCTCGAATTTGCCCTTTGCAAATTTTTCAAACGGGAGCCGGTACAGCTGGATCGTAGAGCCGCAACTGGCCTATACTAAACAGCTAGGATTGCATAACATTAACTTTTTATTGGGTAGTTCTATACAACAGGATGGAAGTGAAAATACCTTACTGGCAGGAACGAATTATAGCGATGATAACCTCTTGGGAACCATTGCCGCTGCCGGGAAAGTAGTGCCCAGCTATACGCAGTCGCGGTACAAATATGCTGCTCTTTTCGCGCGCCTCGGATACCGATACAATGCACGTTATCTGCTCAATATCGCAGCACGTAGGGATGGTTCCTCACGCTTTGGACCGGGTAAACAGTTTGCCAATTTTTATTCCATCGGTGCCGGCTGGATCTTCTCGGAGGAAAAGTGGATGAAACAGCACAGTCCCTGGTTATCCTACGGGAAACTGCGCGGTAGCTATGGCATTACCGGAAATGATCAGATCGGTAACTATAAGTTTTTGGATACCTGGTCTTCCAATGCGCTGCTCTATAACGGGGTAGTGGGGATGGATCCCAGCATGCTCTACAATCCAGACTACGCCTGGGAAGCCAATAGGAAGCTTGAACTGGCCATGGATATGGGATTTTGGAAAGACCGCATACTCTTGTCTTTCTCCTATTACCGCAATCGGAGTGACAATCAGTTGATTGCTTATTCGCTGCCCTTTCAGGCAGGTTTTAGCAGTGTAAACCAAAACCTGGATGCCGAAATTGAAAACAAAGGTCTTGAGATCACTTTGGACGCCAATCTGATACAGGGCAGTCATTTCAGCTGGTCTACCAAATTCAATATAGCGCGCTCGAGAAATAAACTGCTCAGCTTTCCGGGGCTTGGAAACTCGTCTTACGCCAATAAATACGTGATTGGCCAATCCATTCGTACGCAAAAGTTTTACCGCTATACGGGCATCAATGCGCAGACTGGCCTTTATGAAATTGAGGATAGCAATGGCGATGGCAAATACACCATTCAGGATAGAACAGTGCTGGTCGATTATTCACCGGACTTTTTCGGTGGGTGGAGCAACACCTTTTCCTATAAAAGATGGCGTATGGGTTTTCTGGTGGACTTCAAGAAGCAGCGGGGCAATGGTGCGCAAGCAGCAAACCCCAATGCGCCCGGGCTTGGGCTTGTCAATCATGCGACACAGGTGATGGATCGCTGGCAGCAGGAGGGCGATGGGTCCGATTATCAGCGCTTTATTGCATCGCGGACGGATAAAGGCTACAGTGCTTTCCAGAATTTTCTTAATTCGGATGGAAAGATAACGGATGCCTCGTTCGTTAAATTGCGCAATGTATACCTCAGCTATAGTCCTGATGTGACTGTCTTAAAGTCTATAACAGCATTGGAACTGTTCTGCCAGATTCAGAATCTATGGACCTACACGCGGTACAAAGGCGGCGATCCGGAGATACAGAATTACTTGACCACGCCACCCATGCGCATTATCATGTTTGGGCTAAAAATCAGTTTATAAAATGGATCAAAATTTTAAAGCTATGAAAATTAACATACTACATATCTGTATCTCTAGCTGTATTGCATTTAATCTCCTGCTGCTGTCGGCCTGCAACAAGCTGGTGCAGGTAGATACACCGGATCATCTGGTCGACTCAGAAGTACTTTTCCAGTCGAAAAAGGGATATGAATCGGCGATGGCCGGCATCTTTATTCAGATGCGGGCACTCAACCTCTCCATGACCAATGGGGGTATGGAAGTGTACATGGGTGTAGCAGCCGATGAGATATATCCTACCTTAGTGGGTGGTGTTGAGGAGGAGTTTTTTAAGAATCAATTACAGAGTTCCAACGCAGTGGTAAGCAATTTTTGGATATATGCCTATCGGGGTATATATCGCGCCAATCTAGTGATCGAAAATGCAGAGCGCGATCAGATGCTTTCTCTTACCGACCGACAGAATTTTTTGGGTCAGGCACTTTTTGTCCGTGCATTCTTACATTTCCATCTATGTCAATTGTTTGGTGATGTACCCTATATTTCTTCGTCAGATTATAGGGCGAATGCTGTCAAAGCAAGAGATAGCAAATCAATAGTCATGGAATCACTGTCAAAAGATCTGGAACGAGCTGCAGAACTCCTCCCCAAAGAAATCAAGGGCGAGCGTGTTATGCCATCTTATTATGCCGCAATCGCATTATTGGCAAAAGTTAAATTATATCAGGGGCAATTTGAACAAGTACTTGATCTCACAGATGAGATATTGAGCAATAAAAATTTCACGTTAGAAATGGACCTCAACGATGTCTTTAAAATCAAATCGGCAGAAGTTATTTTCCAGATTGAAAGTACAGTAGCAAATACTGCTGTAGCGATGAATTTCCTTCCTTTTAGTCCCACGAGCAAGCCCATGTATGTCTTACAGCATGATCTGTTGCAAAGCTTTGAAGTTGAAGACCTCCGAAAGAAGGCTTGGACGGAATCAAATATACTGGATGGAACTGCTTATTACTACCCTACAAAATACAAGAACAAACTAATGACTCCGATTGAAGAATACAACGTGGTATTTCGACTGGCTGAGGTTTACCTGATGCGTGCCGAAGCGCTGTTTGGAGTTAAAGACTACGATCAAGTGCTATCGACATTGAACAGCTTGAGAAAAAGGGCAGGGCTAAAGGATAAAAAATACGCGGATGCAGTACAGTTATGGGAAGCTATCGTAACTGAAAGACGCCATGAGCTCTTTGTTGAAGGGGGCAACCGCTGGCTCGATCTCATCCGGTGGAATACCATTGATGACGTGCTTGGAGCATCAAAACCCTCTTGGCAATCCTTTGCAAAATATCTTCCTATTCCATCAAACGAAATTCTATTGAATACGCATTTAATTCAAAATCCTGGATATGATAATTAAACAATTTCTCTTTGTTGTTTTGGTGTTTTTTCTTTTTAAGGAAACTACGGCGCAACAGGTAAAGGTCGGCGATAAGCTGCCCGCAATGAATTTTAAACAGGTACTGGGTCCGGACAAGGAAATTGATCTAAAACCGAATAAGTACAAACTCACCATCCTGGATTTTTGGGCACACGGCTGTGGATCGTGTATCGCTTCCTTTCCTAAGGTCGAAAAATTACAAGCTATGTTTGGTGATTCTATTCAGATTATTCTGGTAAATTATGAATCGAAAGATTCTACTGAAAGCTTATTCGAAAAGCGTGACTGGATTAAAAAGCCCAATGTGAAAATGATCGTTGGCGATACCTTGCTTCACAAAAGATTTGCTGTGGTAGGCGTGCCGCATATCATTTGGCTAGATGAACAGCTTCAGATAAAATATATAGCTCGAGGTACCTCGCTCAATGCAGGGAATATCCGAAAGTTTCTAAAAGGCGAAAAACTAAACTCTAAGGAAGCCAAGCAAATGGTTGTCAAGACTTCTTTATTTGAGCGTGAATATGAATCGGATATGCAATCATTTAGTTACCTCGCACGGTATAATAGTGATTTTAGGTTTCGTGGAGGCGAATGGGGAAGTGCGCGAAGCTTTACCGCAAAAGGTATGACAGCAATAGATCTGATCAGATCTGCATATGCTGCAGACGGAACAGTGGATTGGCGAAGACCCTGGAAAACGGTCTTGAAAATTAAAAACCTCGATTTATGCCTGAAGCCAGACAATCTCGAAAATCCAGAAGATTGGCTTTACAATCATTCTTACGTCTATCAGCTTGTTATTCCGAGTGGAAGAGAGTCAGAAAAATATGAGATTATGAAAAGAGATCTCGCTAATCATTTTCCGCTTAAGTTTTATATCGATACCATAGCAATGGAAACATTGGTCTTGCGTAAAGTCGGAAAAGAGGACAAGTTGAAATCTAAAGGTGGAAAACCGGTAAACACTTTTCGGAAAAGAAATGAATCTGCCAAAGGTAGCATATTTGAAGATAAACGCAGGATTCTGAAAAATCAACCCTTCCACTATTTGCTGAATGGGATAAGGCCGCTAATAGAATATGATTTGGAAAAGCCTTTTGTAAATGATGTAGCTTATACAGCTAACGTGGACGTGGATTTTGATGGCTTAACTTTTGATTTCTTTACATTAGAGGCGCTGAATGAAGAGTTAATGCGCTATGGACTTCAACTCATTAATGAGATAAGACCTGTAGAAGTTTTAGTTATTAAGGATGTAGATTAGCTGGTAACGCCAAGCTTAGCTATAGAAAAGCCCGGATGAATTGATTTCATACCGGGCTTTCTACTGACCATATACAAACATTCGCTTACTTCAATACTATTAATTGTTGGATTGATTTATACGATGGTCTTCAGCTGGATTGGAGGGGGCAGGTGACCCGGGCGCTTGCGGTGTGGCAAAACCTACAATACAGCTTGCTTCCAGTTCATCCTGACAATTCGTAATCTGCTTGCTTCCACCGGGCATTGATTCTGACTTGGTTTGTGGTGTACTGTTGAGCTGTGCCCCTAATGTATTACTACTTGAAACGGAGTACCAATACAATGCAGGTTCTGCTTTTTCAACTGGTGTTACAGCTTTGCTGTTTTCGGTACCTTCGGATGTGAGCGACCAAGCTGATAATCCGATCATCATCGCCATACCTAGTACAGCTACGATATTTTTTTTGATGTTGTGAATGAGGTTCATGACCTTAATTTTTAAAATTGATTTAATCTTTCTTTTTTACTACCCGTTCCGACCGATTTTTCTGTGCGTTGCCATCGGCAGCCGAACTAGCTTCATAAATGTCTTTTGGCAGACTCGCCCTTTCTGCTGACAACCTAGCATCAGCATTCCGATGTCGCTTCACTGTCTTAGTTTTATTTAATTCATTCAGTTATGCCCTCCGCTTACAAATCTTTCCCCAATGACTGCTTTCAATCGAATAAACCGTCGACCATCTTATACCAAAGTTCGCCAGTAAATAGCAAGTGGGATATACAGAATCTGGACTCTCGTATATACAGAATCTGGATAATGGATGCCAATAGCTATAAAATGTATAATAGGGGCGTGTCAAATCATTGGTTATTGTGCTTAAAATATGCCGTTGGCGTCATGCCCGTTTGATTTTTAAAAAAGCGGACAAAGCTGCTGGGCGATGTGTAGCCGAGCTCGTAGGCAATTTCATCGGTGTGCATGCCATCAGCTATATACTTCTTGGCAAGGCGTAGCATAAACGCTATTTTGAGCTCCTGGGGGCTCTGTCCGTAATAGCTATGTATAAGTTGATGCAGATAGTCCTTACTGATTCCAAACCGGTAGGCAATATCTTCCAGTTTAAAATCCTGGCCATGCACTGTTACAGCCTGTTTGATGGCTGAATAGGCTGCTTTGGACTGTGTTTGCGATTGCGATATCTTCTCGTATTCTTCAAAAATCTTTTCCTTCGATAGCTGGATCAGTTTTTTGATGGCCCAGAGGATATTGACCTCGCTATCCAGGTCGCCTTTTTTGATTTTTGCCGCAATGGACTTCATCAATGAAATGGTTCGGGGCCCAACCCGAAAATCAATGCTGCAGCAGGATCGCTTGTCTCCATTTCGATAGGCATCGACCAGGTGATGCAAGAACTGGAAGGGGCGTTCGTTGCCAGCCCGGAAAATACTGCCGCGGAAATAAAAGTTGACAAGCGTATAGCTGCCCGCAGGGATGTATATTTCATAATCTCCTCTGGTTAAGTAGCAATAGCGTCCGCGATTGGAAGCGATGCTGTAACTGGTCTGCTGCCTAATATCCTTGATGTGAATAGCGGAGTCATCACTTAAAACATAGATGATATGCATATCGGAGCGCTTTACCCTTACCGGAATAGCGATATCGCTTGATAGCGCAACATCCAGCAGGTTGATGTAGCCAAGCAGCCCATCAAACTCCTGCAGGCAAGCCTGGCCAGAGGGGTGCCGGTAGTGACTTATCTTTCCATTTGATAGTGCTATCTGCGGCTGAATAGTCAACTCCGCAGGCGCACAGCACGCGCCAAAGACAGATTCAAGATGGAGATGTAATGCTTTTTTCATTCGCTTTAGGTGTATAAATTTCCCCCGGCCAGAATTTCGGGATGATCGGGGGAAGTTGATTTTTCGATAAGCTCCAATTGGCTTCCTACTGTTTTAAATTTTTCTTCATCTGATTACTATTTATGATAAATATGGCTTTTATTTGATCACGGATGCAAGTGTAGTGTCCTAACCTCCGCTATTTTGGAGGATAATTTTCCTTTTAAGTACCGCGAATCACTTTTTAGTAGATTTTATTTAGTAAATTGGATGATTAAATAATAACAACCTAAACCAATTAAGGGAATTCGAATGAGCTTATGAAGGGATTAAAACTAATTGCGCTGAGCCTGCTTATTGCCGTGCTTTTTAATTTGATCGGAACGAACGAAATCGGGCTAAAGCCTTTTTGGCCGCTCATGTCTTGGACCTATGTATTCCAATTTACCCTATCCATCCTCTTGCCTGTGCTGCTTACACAGGCGCTCCTAAAAGTTTTTTGGACCCATTGGCAGAAGCAATATCCCGATCTGAACCTGCTCGATAACGGCAAGATTAAGACCGAGAGCTTACCCTACACTAAGCGCATCAGGGCGATCTTATATACCGCCGCGGGGACTATATCCATCCACCTGGGTTGCATGTATGTGTTGTTTGATCGAATCGACGGTCAGGATAAGCTGTTTAGCATGTATTGCTTGTATTATTTGCCCTGGGTGAGTACGGGGTTGGTCGCCAATGTAATCGTTGTTTTCCGTCAAGGCAGGCTGTGGTGGCTAACGTCAGAAAACGTATTGGTCTTATTTGAGAAGGAGATTATGGCAAAGCAACATACCGTTGAAAATAGACCAGAAAGCGCAGGACGCGCACAGCTGCCTACGGTGTCGGATGCGTATATCGTACCCGGTTTTCTCTTTGACGTGCTCTATAATAGCAGCCCCTTCAATATCGAAAACTTGCAAAAAGATGCAGTACGGATGTTTGATGTACCCTTCTATTTTTCGCAGAAAAGAAAAAAGGAGATCATTCTGATCGACGGCAGCCGTGTGGACGGCAGTCATTTTGTGCAGGAGCTGGAACGGCTGGGGCTCGACAAATGGTATTTCCGTATCAGTAAAACGTGCCGGGTGAATATGATGCTCGTACGTTATCCTGTAGATCCTTATGCAACGCATCTGGAGTTTAGAAAAGAGGTGTTCGATTATCTGCATACAAAGATGTCAAAACTGGAAATCATGAGTCTACTGCTCGTCACGGAATGGATGCGTAAAGAAAAAAAACTAAAGGATTTTATCGATAACCTACATACACTGCGGCATGAGCACTGGGATCGCCTTATACCGCTAAACTGATGCATCCCGAAATTGTAAAACGCGATAGAGCGGGCGCGGCAGCCAGCCAACCTGTTCCCTATAGCACCCATTCTACAGGTGGACTTTGGCCTCTCCAAGTAGGATAAGATGACGTCCAACAATGTGGCACTGCAGCTGAATATTGCCCAGGCGGTAGGCGGTGCGTATCCAAACTTTAGCTCATATTACAGCAAGATACGCATTACTTTTTTCGGGCGTCTCTCTGATAGATAGACGTTTTATTTAGCTGTTTTTTTGCATTACGTAATTTATCAGTTCCACGCCCTTTCGGCTGACTTGTTGCTATTGGATAACCCGATATCCGCGGCGCTCAAAAAAGGGCTTTGCCGTAATCGAAGCATGGGTTGTAAATAGATCGCATCCGGCAGCATTTTCTAATTTATTGCACAGTGCAGTGGCAATACCCTGTCCCTGATAGTCTTTGTGCACGTAAAGTCGGTCGAGGTAGCCCGCTGTAGTGATATCACCAAATCCTACAAGCTGATTATTAACCACTGCAACGAAGGTATGGTGCGCCAAAAAGGATTCGTTCCAGGCCTCTAGGTCAAGCTGGCCCGTCGCCCACACATCCAATTGCTCCTGGCTGTAATCCGCTGCGTTGACCTTATGCACTGTATCATAAAATAACTGACTGATCTGTGCCAGATCGGAGGGCTGATAGTGTCGTATTTCCATTGTTTATTTTTAAGGGCTTCAAATTTAAGATTATTTGCACCATTGCCCAACTTTCTTGGCACTTTCTCCCAACCAAATCCTGCCTTTACAATAATCTTGCTCGTATTGGGCTCAGCTTTTCCTCGTAATAAATTCGAGCAGCGCCCGATGCCGTCCCGATGAAATCCCGATGAAAGCTGGGAGTTGATAGGGAATTGATTGCGTGTTGGCTTTGCAATGCTATCAATTTTTTTGTGCTAGAAAACTCAACGTTGAGATAAATTCGGTCTGTAATCGGTTAGGTTTCTGATGCTTTTCGGTCAGCTGTAAGTCTTTAATTGATTTGCTTTTTGTTGTTGATTTAAAGTTTTTTATGTTTGTTATATTAATTAAATGTGCCGGTATAAAACGGGGTTGGTATAAACTAATGGGAACTATTGTGCATGGAGCAAATGGGGGCTTTAAGGGTAAATCTGGCTCGGTAATCGGAAGTACGTGTATCTCCAAACGATACGCTCGACTATGCCAAGATCAGCATTGCTGATCTTGGCATATATGGGGCCGGGAGCGTAACGGTTTCTTTGGGGGATTGGTCACTTTATTACTTGTTAGAGAAGATATGTAATTCCACAGAATACGATTACCATTCAACACGCTAACTAAAAACAAAATCTCCTGAATGATTAATTTAAAAACATAGCAGTATCAGACATAGAATATAAAAAAATTGTTATCATACTTTTTGGTTTCAATTTGGTAAATTTGGATATCTGCGTTTGCTTAGATGTAAGCTACACAAACATTTTATTGAAAAACAGATAGAACCTTATTGGTTCACCTTTTGTAAAATCTATTTGTATAATCATTAAAAAAATAATATTTACTTTGAATGCGAATAAAAAGAGACGCTCTGTCGCCTCCACTTATAATAAAGAGAGAACCAAATCTAAGCTTATAAAAGCGGTAGGTAAAATACTCATAAAGGAAGGACACCAAAACATCCGGATCAATAAAATCGAAGAAGTTTCAGGGGTAGCTAAAAAAAGTATATATGATTATTTTGGAGGACTTAATGGGTTAATAAAGGCTTATCTTGATCAAGTTGATTTCTGGAAAGTTGTAGAGCATAAATTAGGGACTAAAGAAAATACTGAACTTCCAGATATAAGTGTCGATTTTTTGTTCAATCTTCTAAAAAGCGATTTTCAGTATTTTTTTAAGTCAACAGAAATGCAGAAAATTGTCTTATGGGGAATAAGTGAAAAGAATAAGATCATTCGGATGATGAATGAAGATAGCGAGAAACTTGGCGAACTGATATTTGAGAAAGCTGATGATAAATTCAAGGGGACTGAAGTCGATTTTCGTGCGACTACAGCTATATTTGTTGCTTCAATTTATTATATGGTTTTACATTCTAAAAACAACGGCAGTACTATGTGTGGAATAGATATCTCTACCGAAGCTGGAAAAAACCGCATTTTCAATGCTTTGTACCGTCTGATAAATTTAACATATAAGGATGCTGACGAAAAGTTCTAAATTTCTATTCATTCATTTATTTAAAATATTTTATCTTTTAATCTAAACAACCGATTAGACTACCGCGATAAAGGTTAAGAATAACGTCCAAATTTTGCCCACCATTTAGTGGTAAAATTATATATTTAAGGAATATATTAATTTTCACGAAAATATAACCTTAAATTATGAACCATCAAAATCTTATGGACGCAATTGACCTGAGTATCTCAGAAGGCGTTAAGAGAGGAATACTCCATTTAAACCAAGAAGGCATTCTTACAACGGACAACCAAATCAGAATAAACGGTTCCAACTTAGTAAATTTCACTTCTTGTAGCTATTTAGGCCTTGAGCATGATGTCCGGTTAAAAAATGCGGCAATAGCTGCTGTAGAAAAATATGGAGTACAATTTTCTGAATCTAGGGCATATGTATCTATTGGCCTTTACAGTGAATTGGAAGAACTGATGAGCAAGATTTTTGGATCCCCGACCATTATTGCCCCAACCACGACATTGGCTCACCTATCGGCTATACCAGTGATCTTAGACTCCCGAGATGCAGTAATAGCTGACCAACAACTTCATAACTCCGTACTGAGTGGGATAAATGTTTTTCGTGCCAATTGGCCTATTCATTTCGAAGTTCTTCGGCACAATAGGATAGATTTGTTGTTCGAGAGGATTGAAGTCCTCCAGAAAACCCATGATCGAGTGTGGTATTTTGCGGACGGAGTATATTCCATGTTCGGCGATCGATGTCCTTCAGATGAAATCTTCAATCTATTGAATGCATACCCTTCGTTCCATACCTACATTGATGATGCACACAGTATGAGCATAATGGGTAAACATGGAAAAGGATTTATACTTGGTGAACGTGACATTCATGACAGAATGATTGTAGCATCATCTATGGCCAAAGCATTTGCCACCGGTGGGGGAATCCTGGTACTCCCGAATAAAGAAATCGCAAGGAAAATAAGGGCATGTGGAGCGCCCTTTAATTCTTCAGGACCATTGCAGCCAGCCACTCTTGGAGCCGCTGTAGCCTCAGCTAAAATTCATCTATCGGAGGAGATTTATGCGCTTCAAGCTGAATTAGTAAGTAGAATAAAATATGCTAATTCTCTTTTTAAGGAAACATCATTACCGGTGATTTCGAATTTTGATTCGGGAATATTTTTTATTGGTACATCGAGATCGGAACTCGCTTACATCATTATGGAAAAAATGATGAAGAGGGGATTTTTTTTGAACATCGGTGTATTTCCAGCTGTTTCTAAGAATCATTCCGGTATAAGATTTACAATAACTGTGTTACAGTCTTATGAGCAAATAGAGATGATGATTATGATCCTAAATGAAGTGTTTTTAGAAACATTAAAAGAGCACCAGTACACAATCAACCAGATCTATAGTGCATTTAAGGTCGTAGCCCGATTGGACGATCGGCCAAATGGTGAATTCCTGAGTTAACATTTACCACCATTTGGTGGTAAATTACACACTATTTAGTGATATTGATACATGAAAAAAAATAGATTTTTATGTTTTTTTATAATTTTAAAAATCTTTAAATCAAGTGTTTATGTGTGAATTTCAAAATAGAAAAAAATAAAAAAAATTTCTTTATTGACCATTTGGTAAAATATATGTATAATTGTTTATTATACTCCTAAATATATGGAAAGAACCAAATCCAAACCGACCAAAAGAGTTAGAATAGTCTATATGCAGTTTATTCTACTTCTGACAATTGCTGCGATCTCATGCTCAAGAGACCATGACGTCATTGACGAAACGGAATCACAAAACCAATTTGTTGGCGAAATATCTCTTTCAGACGACGAAATTACTGGTCTCAAATATGCGGAACCTAAAGAAATTTCTGAGGGACAGGCCATACAAATAGTTAACGATTTCCAATTGAAATTTCAAAAGGATCCGCTGACGAAATCATTTAACAATACCGCTTATTCAATAATAAAAAAGACCTTTATTGATAAGGAAGGTACACCTTTAAAGAATAAAACCTTGACGAAAGGTAATTTTGAGGATCAAATGCCCGTATATGAAATATTAATAAGCACGAATGGAACAAAGTCTATCGCCTACGTTGCCGCAGATGAGAGAATTTCAGATATCATCGCAATTGTACCTACAAAAAATGGTATTTCTCTTAATGATGTATCAATCGACCCAATGTTGCAACTTTCCCAACAGACTCATGCTAAAAATGTTTCAAAACTGAACAATACCGTTGATTCTATCAATGCTATAACCTTAAAAAAGTTAAAAGACAAGTTTGGTACATTGCCAAGGTCAAATGTTTATCAGTCTTTAAAAAGAAATATTAAAACTACATCGAATAAATCGGTGGAAACGAAGAGTATGGTGCAGGGTACTATAAATAATCTCCTTTCACAAGTAGGCCCTCTAATGTATACTTTTTGGCATCAAGATTATCCTTTTAACGACCAAATGGCACCAAGTACTGATTGCGGAAAATATTCCGCAGGATGTATGGTAGTTGCTATCAGTCAAGTTATGGCATATTATAGACCGAATTTTAGTATAAAAGTTAATAATGCAACAACGCCACTCAATTGGAGTTTAATAACCAACAATTATAATGGAACTGATGCGTATGGGGAAGACTACCAATTTTCTTTATCTGCCAAACCTCATGTAACAGGTTTAATTAAAGCGATTTATGATCAAACTGGAACATCACCTTCTTGTTCCGGATCTTCAACTAATGCTTCAACTGGCATAAACTTCATGAAACAGTATTTCACTTTCAATAACTCTTCGAATCATACTCCTGGAATAAATATGAGCGATATAAAAAGCTCTTTGGATATGAATAGGTTGGTCTTTGCGACAGGGAAAAGAATACCTACTGGTGAAAGCCAAAAAGTAGGTCACGCATGGGTTGTGGATGGATATGCGGTAACAGAGTTAAATCCAGGGGAGTCAATTGTGGGTAACAATGTTTGGCAGCGTTATAACATGTATTTGCATGCAAATTTAGGTTGGGGGAGACCAATTATTGGTTGGTTTACAAATTTACATGGCACAGGTTGGTATTTGGTCGGTAAAGACAACAATGGATCACTGAGCTTTCAAGCGAATCAGGAGCAAGACTATAATATTGATCTAACATTTTACTCAAATATTGTTAAAAAATAATTTATTAAACCAAATATAATATTATGAAAAAGCACATTAGAAAAATCTGTGTCGTCATTCTTGCAATTATGGTTGTTTTTGCGGCTTGTCAGAAATCGTCCGAGCCTAAGAATAACGAAACGATAGAACGCAAAGATCCCAAAAAAGAATTTGGAAATTTTACTCCTTATACAATAAAGTATTATGATGACAATAATAGGGTAGATATCCATTTTGTGGAGACTCCGATGGTCTTTACCCTCAATCTTAAGGAAAAAAATAGTCATTCTTATCTGGAAATAGTCAAGAGTTCCATTAAATCAGCAACTCCTGTCCTTGTAAGCACTTATGAGGGTGGTATGATCGGAAGTAAAATTGAGATTGCCACAGTTGAAAAATCAACAGATGCCGTAATTGAAAAATTTAAGAAAGAAACATATTCGCCCGATGCGACGCCTTTATCAAAGGAAAGTGACATTGTACCAATGCCGAGTGAAGCAGTTATGAATACCGTTTTTAATCAATGTAAAAATGACCCTGACCAATCTTTCGCCTTCAAACCTGACGGCTGTTATGCACGTGCACATAAGATGATGGCTGTAATCAGCCAGAATGGTTATATGAGTGGTAAACAATTTGTTTATGGAAATTTGGCCGTAAATATAGGCGGTGGTTGCTGCCAAACTTGGGGTTGGCATGTTGCTCCCCTAATAAGGTTCAGGAATGCTGCGAATCAAATTGAAGTTAGAATCTTCGACCCTTCGGTTTCAAGCACACCACTGACAAAAGCTCAATGGGAGACATTAATCACAAGTTCCTGTACATCTGGATCAGGTATCGCATTAAGATTTTTAGCTAGACCGGAGGTATATAACAGAAATCCGAATACTGGACAGACAACAACTGACAACAATCTTACAAAAACATTCTGCACATTGAATTTATATAAGCAATATTCAGGTGGATGTATGGGACTTCCTCCAGGGGCTTGTTCTTGGTAAGAAAATATGATCAAAATGTATATTAGCCTATAACAAGTTATGAAATTTATTTTAATATTCACCCTACTTTTAGCGCTATTCTTTTCAACAGGCTGCTCAAAGGACAATGATAACCATATTCCTGAAGAAGTTCTTGTTGAGAAAATTTCTGGAACCATTCCCAAGACGATTGATCTGAATGGAAGGAAGATTGAAGATTGGTTAATTTCATATGGTAATTATAACTACAATACCCAATTAATAGGTTCAGAAGTCATGGGAACAGCTATAGGAACAGGGTATAACAACCTTTATCGAGCCTCTATTTTATTCGCCCCAAAAGATTGGCGAAATGAATTGGGTGAAATTCCATTGGTCAAATCATTGCCGCCTAGCAAGCCAAACTTTAAAAATCAGAATACATTGGATTCAATTTTATGGGCGGATATTCTTTACGCAAATTATGATGGCGAAAAAGTTTCTGAAATCAATGGGCTTGAATTTTCGCATGCTAATGCCCTGTGGGATTTCCACTTGGATGGGTTCCCAGAAGGAACAACCATTAAATTAACTCAATTGGCAAAGGGTGAATTTCTACCCTATAAGAAAGGTGATGGAAAGTTTCAATATGTTATGATGGGAAACTGGTGGACACCCGACCATTCAAAACAGTATATTTTAGCATATGTAGAAAATGAAATATACAAAATTGAACTGGATATGAACAAAAAGAACACGATCTATCGATTTGAACTCCATTTCGATAAATTAACTAAAACTCTAGTCATCAAAGAATTGAAAGAAGCTGTATGGAGCGATGAGCCTTGGCCTGAAGATTCAGAAATTTCCAAAAACTTATGACACAACTCAAGACATATATTTTCATCGTTCTATCTTTTATTATCATAAATGGTTGTGAGAAGTCCAATGATAAACCGCAAGAAGAGTTTGAGCATGGGATCCTTATATATATTGGGGCCAACAACAATCTTCATTATGATGCCATTAATACAATTGAGAAGATAAGGGAAGGTGCAAAATCACTGAAGAAGGATCAGGCCATTGTTGTTTATGCTAAAACTCAATCAATCTCTACACTACTAAAAATAACTAGGTCTGATAACGGGGTGAAGATCGATACCCTTAAGAACTTCAGTTCAGAAAATTCATCGAATCCAAATTTTTTGAAAGGAGTGGTCGAAATTACAAGAAACTCCGTTAGGGCAAAAAAATATGGATTAGTGCTATGGTCACATGCAACTTCTTGGATCCCCCCCACAAATTCGAAAACCAAATCTTTTGGATCTGACGACTTTCAGGAAATGGATATTAAAGACCTCAAATCAGCTTTGCCGGGGAAATGGGAGTACATTATGTTTGACGCCTGTTCCATGGCAAGTATTGAAGTATGTTATGAATTGAAGGATATAGCAAAGTTTATCCTTGGCTCTCCTGCGGAGGTTCTGAGCACGAGCTTTCCTTATGATGTTATTCTGATGGATCTGTTCAAAGGTGAGGAAGGGCTTGTAAGGGTCTGTTCTAAGTTTATGGAATATTACCGGAAACAAACGGGCCTATATGCCTCTGCTACAGTATCTCTCATAGAAACATCGCAGCTATCAGATATAGCCTTACATACACAACGCCTATTGCAAATGAAAAAGCCAGTAGAAGACTTCAATAGAAGCAAAATTCAATCGCTGGATTTTGATAATATAGGCGATGTGCCGGCTTATGATTTTATAAGTTTTCTAAAACAAAACTTTGAAGAAAGTGAATATGGCGAGTTAGCGCATTCGATCGAAAAATCGATCCTTTTTAAAGACCATACATCTGAATTCTTTAACTTTCCGATTAAGGAATATTGCGGACTCAGTATTTACCTGCCTGAAAAAAATGATCCATATCTAAATTATTATAAAACCCTACTTTGGTCAGGGGACAGTAAATGGCACCAATTATTTTAAATTATAATTTATTTTATGAAAAGAACCCTATCAGTATTACTTCTTATTTCGTTAATGGGATGTAATAAGACAAAACAAGAAATTCAAATAGAAGCACAGGATAAAGTAAATCTTACGCCAGTTGAATACAAGAGCATATTCATAAATGAGGGTGATGTAATCAACAATGAAAATATTGGTAAGTTACTTCAAGATTTTTCGGAACAAACCATAGACCCAAATTTGAAGACTAAGACCTCCAAATCAGTAAAAATTGTAAAGATGGAACCATTTAATGTAGGTACCAAATCAAGCTCTTCAATTAATACAAAATCTTTATTGAATGTTCTTTCTGTTTCTGAAAATGGGGATTCGACGTCTTCTTTGATTTCGGTAGATGCGAGATTACCTGCTGTATTAGCTTATATCAAAGGTAGTAGAGCCATAACCGAGAATAAAGCCCCCGAAGCTGTCTCCTTAATGTTAAATGCAGCATTGAAATCTTACGAGGATAAATTAAATGTAGCAAATAATCAAAGGGATTCGATTAAACTAGCAACAATATCTAAAATTTCTCAGAAAACGTCAATACCTAAAGAAGATCTAAGCCCTGAAAAGATAAAGTCCCTCATTTCTGTCAAAACAGAGATTGGAACAAAGTCTCAAATGCTCAAAGACCCTAGAGATCTGTATACAAGTTGGGTTGTTATTAATAATTATATCCCATTTTTGAGAACCTCTTGGGGGCATGCTATGCCATATAATCGATTAATGCCACAGACCTGTACAAATAATTGGCTTTGGGATTATAGATTCCCAATACCTTCATCTGCTGTTGCAATTGCTCAGATTCTTGCATTTTATAAACCGGCTGTTACAATGAATGGTATGACAATGGACTGGACTTATTTGACTGTAAATAAAGAGATCCATGAGGAAACCGATTATTTTGGAACCTATGTTCAAGATCCATTGTTACGTAGAAATATGGTAGCCGAACTCATGAAAGGAGTTATCGCTAATTGTAATATAAGTTATACTTGTACTGGAAGCTCAATGACAATTACTCCAGTAAAGAATTATCTCGCTACTTTTCAGATCACAACAGGAGCAGAAACTGGACTCACATGGCCACCTATTAGAAATTCAATAGCTGATTTTAAACCAGGCCTGCTTTATGGTCAGACTGACGCAGGTCAAGGCCATTTTATGGTCGTTGATGGGGGTATGCTGATGAGAACAACTCCAACAGACTATATTGATTTTCATTTCGTACATGTTAATATGGGGATGGGGGAAGCATATAATGGTTATTATTTGCAAGGTGACCAAAAGTTAGAGCCAGGTTTTGCAACTTTTACCAAAAACTGGAAATTACTTCCTTCGATCACAAAGAATTATACAAATTAATCACCAACTTCTGAACACCTAATTGATACGCTATAATATTTCAATTCTGGTCTTAAGATGTTAAGTCAGAACTTCATAAAAAGACAAGAAAGGATCAAATTTACAATGAACTGCGGTACTTTCTTGTTTTTTATTTGTGTTTCTCTAGATAGCACCACTCCAAAATCTGATTAACTGCTTTGAATATCCTAGTTTTACCTTCTTCTGTTTTCAAATCGATCTCACACATTTTCACTCCCGAAGTTTTAGCATGTAGCACCATATAATATATGGCAGATACCAGAATGGTATTTATTGCCCTAAAATCTACATCGGTACCTTTAAAATCTTTATCTGTTAATTGAAAGATAACTTTTCCAAATTCTTCCCGCTCTTCGATCAACTTTTCCAATGATGTATTTTTTTCACTAATACCCCATAAAATTACCTTTTGCATCTCTACAGATTTTTCAAGATAGTGGAAATTGTCCTTTAGTAAGGAAAGCATACTTTCTTTTGATATTGAAGATGTTAAATTATATGCATTTTCATTAAAATCTCTTTTTCGTTGATTCCAAAAATCAACTTGATCTAAATATGCTTTGGTAAGCCCATCAAGTCCATTAAAATAATTATATATTAATTGTTTACCAACCCCTGCTGTTTCTGCAATTCTGTTAATTTTAATAGCATGAAATCCCTCTTTGCGTAATAATTTTCCAACTGCATTAATCAATTTTTGCTTTGTTTTTTCTTTGTTTCTGATGATAATACCTTTTGCCATTTAATACTCTATATTTAATGTAGCTCGAAGAGCTTGTTTAACAAAGATAAGCTTTAGAATCATCATTAAGACTCACACTAAAATTGTTTAATAAAAACTGAACATATTCGATTTTTTAACATTCCCGTTTATGTAAGCCGGATCTTCATCAAGACACCTTCATCATCCGTCAAAGGAACCTGGCAGGTCGTTTAAAGCACAAGAAAGTGCCAACCGCCATAAAAAAGCCATGCATGGGCATGGCTCAATGCTATCAGTTGTAGTTAACTTAGGCAGTCGATGGGGAATTAAAATACTTCCTTCGGAACCAAAAAGCCAGATTGACCAATGCAATCAAGGCTGGAACTTCAACCAATGGGCCAATAACGCCGACAAAAGCCTGCCCGCTATTAATACCAAATACGCCGATGGCAACCGCTATAGCCAGTTCAAAGTTATTTCCTGCGGCAGTAAAAGCAATTGCCGTACTCTGTGCATAATCTGCGCCCACTTTCTTGCCAGCGATAAAGCTAACAACAAACATCAACGCAAAGTAAATCACCAGGGGAACAGCAATGCGCAGTACGTCGACAGGAAGCTGGAGGATCATTTCCCCTTTAAGGCTAAACATGACAACAATGGTGAACAGCAAAGCAATCAGTGTAACCGGAGAGATAAATGGAATAAAACGCTCCTGAAACCAGTTTTCACCCTTTAATGCTATTAGCCCATACCTACTGAAGATTCCGGCAAGGAAAGGAATACCCAGATAGATGCCAACGCTTTTTGCAATCTCCATAATTGATATATCAACGGAGAGCCCAGACACGCCAAACAGCGGAGGCAATACAGTAATGAACAGGTAAGCGTAAAGACTGTGCAGCAATACTTGAAAAATACTGTTGAGCGCAATCAGACCAGCAGCATATTCTCTGTTTCCAGCAGCAAGTTCGTTCCAGACCACCACCATTGCGATACAGCGGGCCAGCCCGATCAGTATCAATCCTGTCATATATTCCGGATAACCGTTCAGGAAGAGGAGGGCCAAGGCAAACATCAATACCGGACCGATAATCCAGTTCAGCAACAGCGAGGTTCCCAGCACCTTAATATTCCGGAAAACCTTTCCAATATGTTCATAGCGTACTTTGGCCAACGGCGGATACATCATCAGGATCAGACCGACTGCCAGCGGAATATTTGTTGTTCCGCTGCTGTAACTGTTCACCCAGGTCGAGAATGATGGAAAGAATTTCCCGAACATGATTCCAACGGCCATTGCCAAAAAAATCCATAGTGTAAGGTAGCGGTCAAGAAATTTAAGTTTCGATTGCATAGGCTAGCATTTAATAGTATAGAATACATAAAACATCGCTGTTGCGATTTGAAGACTCCGCTGTTCGTAAACCTGAGTCTGCTGCGGCGTTCCGTCTGATACCTTGGGATCTTCAAAAGTAAGGGGTATGCGCTTTTCTGCACCGGCAATGTAAGGACAACCACTGTCCGCCTGGGAGCAGGTCATAATTGCCGCAAATTCAGTTGATGGGTTGAACGGACTGTCATATTTTTTTGAAAATCCGATCATGGGCACCGCATTGTCGCTGCTCTTTATAGCATATACTGGATTATCGCCGTCAGCAATTGTTAAGATCTGAAAGCCCTGGGCTGTCAACGTTTTTGCAACCTGTGGGAAAAGCGCCGTTTCTTCTGTACCACCGGAGTAGCAGCAGACATTCGGTATCTTGAAATAAGTGGCGGCAGTTTGCGCCCAAATCTGGGCCAAATGGCTCCGGCGTGAGTTATGGGTACAGATAAAGTTCAGGTTTATGGGTTGCTTAGCTGTTACCTTCTGCTGGATATAATCTGTCAGAAGCTGTAAGGCGGCTTTGCGCTCTTCACCAGCGAACTGGTCCCATTTCAACTGTGCGATCGTATTGGATAATCTAGGGTACATCACGATAGTTTATGGTTTAACAGCATCCCGAACCCGGAGTGCAGCAGGATGATTGATTGACCGATAGCTCAATAAGCTTCTTTTTTTGTTTTTCAACGGGAATACCGCAGGCATCCTCAGCAAGACAGGCAGTTGTGCGGCTTTTTAAAACAAAAGTCTTCCCATTGAAATCAAGTCCATATTTACCGATGGTATCAAGCTGATATTCTACTTCGATCTCCGCATCTTCCATTCCCAACTTTTCTTCCGAAAGGTTAATAATGTGGAGCAGCTTGGCGGGTTTCAGGCGGTGATCATAATCATCGGCATTCCAAAGCTGAAAGTTTACCGTTTTCTCCTGACGGACAACACCGCCACAGTCAATAAAATTTTTTGTGATCTGGCCCACTTCGGTTACGTGGAAGTGCTCGGGAACCAATGTTCCGTTATCCAATTGGAATTCAATAGTTTCCAATGTTGGTAGGATTTCTTTGATTTCAGATAGTCTCATGGTATTGGATTTAAATTAGTGTAATTATATATTGCAATATTACGATATTGATAATTAAAAAAAAGCGCTACGGACAGCAGCTATTTACTTTTACTTCCTGGTTGAAAAACGTATTGAAATTGCGCTGCACCGACTTCCATACCGCTTCGTCAATACAATAGCAAACAGACTTTCCTTCAATAGTGCCCTGAATAATACCTGTAGCTTTGAGTTCCTTTAGATGCTGCGAAATGGTTGCCTGGGCAAGTCCCAGTTCATCCACAAGATCATTGCAGATACAAGCTTTCTTATCAATAATGTACTGAAGTATGGCAATTCTTGCAGGATGGCCCAATACTTTGAACGCTGAAGCCACTTTATTCTGCTCGTCCGTAAAAATCTCTGTCTTGGTAAGTCCCATAGTGAAGCTTATTTAATATTGCAATATTACGATATTAATAGGTGAAATACAAACTGATATAAAAAATTGTCAGCTTAATTGGGTTCGCAGCGTTTTCCCAATATTTCGCCAAAATATTCAAAAAAAGAGGTCCGCAAGGTATCTCAACCCAAAAGTACTGGCTCATTTTTTTTCTTGTGGTATCTCTTCTACCAGAATTTCGTTTCCGGCCGCATCGTAATACGCGCAGGTCATTTTGTCGAGAAAGACCGTCCATTTTTCGATACCGCATGTCGCACACATCGCTATAAAAGTGGCGTAATCTGTTTTGCCCTGTTGATGTTCTTTTAGCGCTTTCTTAAACTGTTCCGCATCGACAGTACGACCAAGTATTAATGGCTCATGGCTAGCTGCTGAGCTGGTTTTGAAATGATTATCCCCATAATAATCGGAATGGCCATCCGCAACAAAAACGTCGTAAGCGGTAACACCCAATTTTTTGATGTCCCGGATATAGGCCGGGAAATCCGCGCCTGATTTTACCTTGCTATGTGCAGCATTTAGTTGTGCTATTGTAAACATGTTTTCTTAATTGTGTGCGTTAAAGACCTGTGAAATATCCTCCCATTCAGTTGTGAAGTAATGAAACAAAAGCATCAAATCGCCAAAACGGTGTTGTTGAGGTTATGTTATTTTTTAGTAACTTGATCGAACTAAAGATAAGGAAAACAGACTTAAAATAATGCTTGAACAGTTTAAAAAACACCTGGATAAATTTATAAAAATTTCCGATGATGAATTTGTCGATATCACCCAATATGTTGAGCTGCAACGGTTAAAGAAGAAAGAAAACATACTGACCGAAGGACAGATCTGCAAAGCCAATTATTTTGTGCTGGACGGAATTCTGCGAAAATTTTTCATTAACGAAAAGGGGGTGCAGCAGACCACTGAATTTGCGATCGAGAACTGGTGGATGACAGAGACCTTCTCTTATATCAATCAGACAGCCACAGAGTTTTACATCCAGGCCGTACATCCGACGCAGCTTCTGGTCATTCGCCAGCAAGCTTATGATGAACTGCTCGAGAAGCATCCGCCCCTGGAAAAGTATTTTCGCATGGTGTACCAAAAAGCGTATGCCGCAGCGCAGATGCGTATCAAGTTCCTTTATGAATACTCTAGGGAAGAGCTATACCTTCATTTTCTCAAAGACCAGCCGGCCTTTCTCCAGCGCGTACCGCAATATCTTGTGGCGTCCTATCTGGGCTTTACTCCCGAATATCTCAGCGAAATACGCAAAAAAAATCTTTCTTAAACCCGTTTAAGTTTTTCCGGCTTCTCATTTCCCAATTTTGTAGAAGCAAAACAAAAAATAAGAAACATGGAAAAACGAATCAACATCAGTACGTCAGAACCACAGGGCTATAAAGCCATGTTGGGATTGGAAGGTTATCTTTCCAAAATTGACATTTCAAAAACGCTTAAAGAGCTCGTCAAAATTCGTGCATCACAGATTAACAACTGTGCATACTGTATCAACATGCACACCAAGGATGCCATTAAAAACGGTGAAAGACCAGAGCGTATCTTTATATTGAGTGCCTGGCGGGAGGCGACCAAATTTTTTACCGAAGAGGAGCAGGCCATACTGGCAATGACAGAGGAAATAACCCTTATACACCAGCAGGGATTAACTGAAGAAACCTACAGCAAGGCGGTTCAGTTTTTTACTGAGAACCAGATCGCTCAAATCATTATGCTCATCGTAACCATCAATGCCTGGAACCGTATTGCCGTAAGTACGCATCTGCAAATAGAAGATTAATGGTCAGAAAAACAGGGAGCTGTCGCAATAAAAGAGAAGTATTGCTTTAGCTCCCTTTATTTAAATCACAGCGGTATTCAGTGCCCAGTCCTCAAAATGAATCTTGCCGGCATGGTATGCTCCGGCAGGTACAAGCAATGATTTAGGAACAACAAGATGCATATATTTGCTGTCCTCGTCGGAAACTACCCTTATGTGCTTCCCGGTGATCGCGATATATTTCGCGACAAAATCGTCCATATTGGCCTTTATGGGCCCCGCAATCTCGACCGTACCATTTTTAGGCTCCTCGAGTGCAAACTGCACAATGTAGTCTGTGACATCTTCTACGGCAATGGGCTGGTAATCGATCTTGGAAACAAATACCTCGTCTCCCTGGCCCTGCACGGCAATGATGGCATCGGTATGCTCATAAAATTGTGTCGAACGAATGATGGTATAAGGTATTCCGGACTGCTTGATATTGTCTTCCTGATATTTCTTGGCGCGAAGATAGCCGATCTCTGGCGCGTCGTCCGTTCCGACAATGGAAAGTACGAGGTGATGCCTGATGTTTGCAGCCAGCTCTGCTGTTACCAGATGCTTTCCTGCGGTCTTAAAAAAGTGGATGGCATTTTCTTCTTCCGGAGAGGAGGAATTGGAGAGATCGATCACGATCGCTGTATTTTCCAGCGCCTGGGAGAGACCTTCTCCCGTCATGAGATCCACGCCATGTGATGGCGAACCAATGACCACCTGATGACCAAGGTTGGCCAGTTTTTTTGTGACCAGCCTTCCAGTAAGACCCGTACCACCGATTACTAAGATTTTCATAGCTGAGCGATTTAAATTTACAACTTATTTATACTGCAAAATTGATCAAAAAATGAACGCCGGTAAACTGACAAACAAAGGTAAAAGGTGGACAAAAAAAGAAGCCGTGTTTGAGTTGAATAGTATAAGGTTGTCTAATCCAGTTCCGCATTGGAGCGTAGTGTCTTTCTGTAATCGCCCGGGGATAGCCCAGTTTTTTTTGTGAAAAGCCGGATAAAGTACTTGGTGTCTTTATAGCCTAGCTGCACCGCAATTTCTTTAATACTTAATCGCGAATAATAGAGGAGGCGCTGTGCTTCGCTCAATATTTCCTTCTGGATCAATGCGGATGCGGATAAGCCCGTAACCATTTTAACAACATCGTTTAGGTGGGCCACGGAGATGTTTAACTGCTGGGCATAGTCCGATGGACGTTTAAGGTTGCGGTAATCGCCCCTGACAAGATTTCTGAATGCGTTGGCTATACTCATAACCCGTGGGCTATGACTGATGGAGCCGGTGGCCAATTTGCGATCGTGACAAATTACCGCTTGGGCTATAAAAGCTGAAAGCAAGGGTTGCTGCACTTCCTGATAGGAAGTATTGTTTATGCTGTGCAAATTTATTAGCGAATCGAGCACGGACGTAAACCATTGTTGCTCGGGCGCTGAGAGGGTCAATATAATGGTTTCATGTAAAGCTGCATCAAGAATGTCCTTGGCTGAGCGGGTTATATGACGGCCTTCGAACGACATGTAATAACCCGATGCCCCTAATGTGCTGGTGATCTGATGAACCTGATGCGGCGGGCAGATAAAAAGTGTTCCCGCAGGCATGGTGAGCGGTTCAAAATCAAATAGGACTTCCAGCTGACCAGCCTCCACAAACATGCAGGTATAGTGGTCGTGCCGATGCGGATCTAGCGCTTCTAAGATGCCCGGAGTGGTACCATCCCATAGCCCAACAGCCATACTGCTGCTGGAATCCATGCTGTTCACTAAAATAGGATCTCTTTTTGGCATGCGTCGCAATTTTAAATTCAAATGTAGTTCATATCCTTTAATAATTACGATCGATGGGATTTTATGTGATGTAATCTCGTATAAACTTATGCGTTTAATTTTGAGTAGACCACGGTATCGAGAAATTTGCCGTTATAAAATTCATTTTCTTTGAAATAAGCTTCTCTTACAAAACCGCATTTTTCGAGTACGGCGCGGGAAGCTATATTCTCCGGATCGACTAACGCTTCGATGGAATGAAGTCCCATCGCTTCAAAGCCGTAGTTGACTACCGCCGCAATTGCTTCGCTAACATAGCCCTTCCCCTGAAACTCCGGAAGCAGCATATAGCCAATCTCTGCGCGATAATGCTCAGGCTTAATGTAATAGAAGCCTATTGTGCCAATCAGGGTAGGGTCACCCTTGATGCTGATCTTCCAATTGATCATTTTATTGCTGGCTATTTTCTCATCCGTCAGGCGAAGGAACTCGGCGATCTCGTCTGGCGAAGTTGCCACAGGGCGCGGAATGTACTTCATGATCTGTTCGTCAGAACGCAAGCGGTAGAGCTGCGGTATATCCGTTGCATCTGCCCGTCTGAGGGTTAGCCTTTCGGTGTGTAGCGCAGGAAATGGGGAGAAATTCAGTGTTAACATGGCTAGTTTATTATAATGTTGTGCTATGCTCTAATACTTTAGACGATAGCTGATTCAACTGCAATGATAATAAAAACAGTATTAAATCCAGCTGTTAATTTAAATTTTAAAATAACTAAGCTGCCTTCTGGCCTTCTTTTTGTGAAGGCAAGCCCCTTAAATTGCTGCCGTCACTCGGACTGATTTTGAAATACTCAATTAACGATAGCATCGATAAAACGGCTATTAACTGCAGCGCCAAACTAAAATCGCGCATCTGATAAACCGTATCCTGGTAGTAACTGCTTGCCAGGTGCAGTGTTACTGCGCCCAGCGCGATACCCATACCGAGCGCCATTTGCTGCGCCGTATTGTACAGGGTATTGGCATTACTCATCTTTTCATTCGGTACGTCAGCGTAAGCCAACGTGTTGAGGCTCGTAAATTGAAGCGAGCGTGTCAGTCCGGAAAAAAAGAATACGATGGCCACCAGCCAAATCGGTGTCTGTATGGATAGCAGCGAGAGCCCGGCAGTGACAAGCGTCAGGATAATACCATTGCCGATTAAGACTTTTCGGAAATCATATTTCCGTGTGATCCACATGGCTACAGGCTTCATGCTCATACTGCCCAGCATGTTGGCCATGTAGAGCAGACCGGCATGGAATGGGCTCAGTCCAAAACCGAGCTGCAACATCAGGGGCAATATAAAGGGCGCCACATTGATCACCATCCGCGTGATCGAACCCGAATACACCGTAATCCGGAAGGTCTTTACTTTAAGGATACTGTAATCGATCAGCGGATATTTGATGCGTCTGGAGTGCCATACGGCGACGGCCATAAGCGCAAAACTTGCAACAATGGTCACAAGCGGTTTTGTATAATTGCCGTTGGCAGCACCGATCATTTCGGTCCCCAGCATAATGCCGGCAAGACCGATACCGCTGATAAAAAAGCCGACGATATCAAGTGGACGGCTACTTTCTGAATCCATCGCCGGGATAAATTGATGCACTGCCCACAGCGCAAATACGCCTACGGGTACATTGATAAAGAAAATCCAATGCCAGGTAAAATAGGTGGTGAAAAATCCGCCCAGTACAGGACCAATAATAGGGCCCAATAGTCCGGCCCAAGCAATATAACCGATCGCTTCAACCAGATCTTTCTTTTGGGTGTGCTTCAGTACAATGAGACGTCCCACAGGCACCATCAGTGCGCCGGCAGTACCTTGGCAGATGCGTGCCAGGACAAAGGCTGTTAAGCTGGTACTGAGCCCACAGGCGATCGACGACAGGATAAACCCTATAATCGCCATATTGAACACTTTTTTTGCGCCATAGCGGTCCGCGATCCAGCCACTGATCGGAATAAATACAGCCAACATAACGGTATAAGACGTAATACCCGCGCTGAGGTGCACTACATTTGTCTCAAAATCATGAGCCATTTTGGGTAAGGCCGTGGATATCGCTGTGGTGTCGAGCATCTCCATAAGCAGCGTTCCCCCGACAATGAGCGATATGATGCGTGATTCTTTCTTCATTTTGCTCTTCTTCAATCCCGAACGGGAAATATTTGCCACAAAAGTAAGCGTATCGCATCAAAGAAAAGTCATGTAAAGGCTATTTTTACCCGATAGTAATGGGGTTGCTTTCTCGCAGCAATCGGTTGGAAGGAATTTGAATTTTAGATTTTTTCAATGATTTTTGATATTTATTAAAAAAAGTTTAAATTTATGTCACTTTACTATTACTAATCTATCTGTAGACTTGAAAACAATATCGATCACTAGTGAAGAGGATCTGTTACAGAAATTACGGCGTGGCGATAGGGAAGCATTTAAAGAACTTTACGATTTATACCACCGCCGTTTAACCTTAAAGCTTGTTTACCTGCTCAAATCCGAGGAGTTAGCACAGGATGTGCTTCAGGATATTTTTGTGAAAATATGGGAAATCCGTGAAACCATAGACCCCAGCGGTAACTTCGGAGGCCTATTGTATAAAATGGCCGCTAATTTGTCGAAAAATGTTTTTCGTAAAAGCATCTATGATCAGCTCATGCGCAGCGAGTTTGCCAAAAACGACAGCTATTCACCTTTTGAGGATCTGGACGATGCATCCAACGCAAAGACCATTTTAAATATCGCCCTCGACAGGTTAACGCCTAGGCAACGCGAGGTGTACTGCCTGCACAAGATTGAAGGGATGAGTTACCGCGAAATAAGCAAGCTGTTAAGCATCAGTGATTCGGCCATTAACCATCACATCCAGCAAGCCAATAAGCAGCTTAAAGAGCTGTTGAAAACAGATCGTTTATTAATCATGCTATTGATTTCCTTTTTTAATAGCTTTTAATGTTGTAAACCTAAGTTTTTGCGGATGATAACGTTATAATTATCTATAATGTGGAGCTCTGTTAATCTTTTATAGCGCTAAAAACCCTCAACTTTACGTTTTCTTTTAATTTTTTTAAAATATTTTCATTTCGGGGTGCTATTTTTCCTTTTTGGCGTGTATTCATTGTATAAGGGCCCCGGAATATGGGGCTTAAAATAACAAGAACACCAAAAATGAGAAACCTATTTCTGAAATATCTTAACAATACAATCAGTGCAGACGAACTAAAGACCCTCTGCCACTATTGTCAGTTAGATGAAAATGATGCAGAAATTGATGTCCTTATCAAGGAATATTTCCAAACGGAATCTTCTGCGGATGATGCAGTAGTCTACCGCAATTTGGAAAAACAACGCGAGGACTCCTGGGAAAGCATAGAAAAACGGCTGAAAGTCGACCGGGCACCAAAGCGGCTGACGCGTTCCTTCACGTTTAAATTGAGTATTGCCGCCAGCGTATTGATTTTGGGTTCTTTTTCTTTTTACATGATCGGCCGGCTAAAACCGGACAAAACACAAGTAATCGAACTGCAGGACCTGCAGTCGAATCGGCAGCAGGCAAAACTTATTGTTTCGGATGGCACCGTTTACGATTTGAATGGAAAAAATCACGAGGTGATTTCCGATGAGAGCGGTATACGCTATAAAAATGGGGATACGCTTGCCAAGGTAACTTCAAGCAAATTGGTGACGTTATTGACGCCTAGAGGCGGGAACTATACGCTGACACTGGAAGATGGTACGCGTGTATGGTTAAACGCGCAGTCGTCCTTAAGATACCCTATATCCTTCAATGGTGTAAAGGAACGCGTCGTCGAACTGCAGGGTGAAGCTTATTTTGAAGTTGCCCACAATAGCAAACAGCCCTTTATCGTCAATACCGCCATACAGAAAGTAAAGGTGCTGGGCACATCGTTTAACATCAACGCCTACGCAAATGAAAATAGGACCATTACGACCTTAGTAACTGGGCGTGTTCAAATCAACGATAAATCGGATCGTAAATTACAGGTGTTGGCCCCGCTGCAGCAAGCGAGCAACAACGGCACATCGGTAGCGGTGGAAGATGTGGATACTGATCTTTACACGGCATGGAAAGAAGGTACGTTCAGGTTCCGGTCAACCTCTTTGCCCGTTGCACTGCGGCAGATTGAGCGTTGGTACGATCTGGAAATTGATTATAAAGATATCCCCGAAAATATTAAAATACATGCTTCGATTTCTCGGGATAGCAATCTGTCAACCGTATTACATGCATTGGAAAAAATTACAGGTTTAAAGTTTAATGTAAAGGGAAGGAGTGTGCATATGATGAAATAAAGGACTGTACATTTTTGAATCGGTTCTTGTAAAAAATTGTTGATGGTGTGGGGACACCACCAACATATAGATCCGATATCTGACGATATTGAAACAACTATCAAAAATCTAATCATTACAAAATTATGAATTATTTCCTTTTCCACAAGGGTAAGGGGAGCTGTGTATTGCCTCGGAGGTATGATCAACTAGCCATTCCATATACATTTCCAAGATTTATCACGAAAACACTGTTTATATTCATCTTATTGATGAGCGGGCTATGCGCATCATATGCGCAGACGGTGTCGCTCAATTTAAAAAATGCCTCATTTGTAGTGGCTACAGAAACGATCAGTAAACAGACAAGATATGATTTCTCTTATAATGATCAGATCTTGAAAAAAGCAAAGCCGGTCACCTTAAAGGTCGTCAACGAACCTTTGCAGGATGTCTTAAAAAAACTATTCGCGCAGCAGCCCTTAAGTTATGAGATCAAAGACCGGATGATCATTATTTTTGACAAAATTCCAACTGTTCCAAAGCGCAGTGGGTCCGTCTTATCGGTCACGCCGATCAACGGTCGGGTAACCAATGAATCGGGCAATCCATTGGTTGGAGCCACCATCAAAGTCAAGAATGAGGCGTTTTCTACACGAACGGATAAGTCTGGCAACTTTGTGATTCCGGCCGAATATGTCAACGCTATACTGGAAATACATCATCTGGGCTATGCCAAGCTGGAAGTGAATGCGCAACGCGCCCGAACGGTGGCGTTGCAAATGACGGCCGCCAAGTTGGATGAAGTGAACGTTGTGGTCAATACGGGTTATCAAAAAATTGATAAACGGCACCTCACCAGTGCGGTGACAACGCTAAAAATGGATGATATTCTTACGCCGGGCGTCAATACCATTGACAAGCTGCTGGAAGGAAGGGTACCCGGTTTGGTCCTTATGCAAAACTCGGGTCAGGTGGGGGCCGCACCGAAATTGAGAATACGCGGAACATCAACAATCTTGGGCAATAGGGAGCCCTTGTGGGTGCTCGACGGTATAGTATTGACAGATCCCGTCAATGTGGACCCCCAGCAGATCAATGACCTCGATTTTGTTAACTTACTCGGAAATGCGATTGCAGGTTTGAATCCGGAGGATATCGAACAGATTGATGTCCTTAAAGATGCATCCGCTACAGCATTGTATGGCGCCAAGGCAGGTAATGGTGTTATTGTCATTACCACAAAGAAGGGAAAGCCCGGAAAACCGACCATTAGCTATTCAACTGCTGCGACCTATACCAGAAGGCCGCGCTATTCAGACCGAAATATGTATATGATGAACTCGCAGGAGCGCATGGATGTGTCTCGAGAGATGATTGACCGTGGTATGCACTATAACAATGTAACCCAATGGGCAGGCTATGAAAAAGCGCTTCAGGATTATTATAAAGGTTATATTGATTATGCGGAGTTTAAACAGCAGAGTGATTATTATGCCAATATCAATACAGATTGGCTTGGTCTGCTGACCAATGATGCTTATTCACACAATCATACGCTAAGTCTCTCCGGAGGAGCGCAGGATGTGAGATATTATTCATCCATCGGCTATCTGGACGAACGCGGCGTTATTAAAGGCGAGGGTGCAAAACGTTACTCGGCGATGATGAACCTCACGGCGGATTATAAAAAGTTCATGGCGCAGATTTCTTTTAATGGAAATTATTCAAAAAGGAACTATTCACCCACGGACTTAGGGGTAATGAACTATGCGTATAATACAAGCCGAACGGTGCCAGCCTATAATCCGGACGGAAGCCTGTTCTTTTATCCACGGACCGATGGCTCTTTGATCTATAACTACAATATACTGAAAGAACAGGAAAATAGCGGCGATGCGACCGACCTCATGGCAGCCAACATCAAGGCTTTCCTAAAGTACAAGATGTTACGTGGGCTGGATGTAGAAGGAACATTTGCCTATGGTATCAGCAGCAATAACAGGGAGCTATATTATACCAAAGACACGTACTATATCCATAAACTGCGCGCTGATCGATCTTTTCGTAATGACCTGAGCCCTGTTGGTGGCGAGCTGCAGCGCAGCGAGTCGCGCAACCATAACTATACGGCTCGCCTGCAGGCCAATTATGTCACATCGTTGGGAGCGGAAAAAAAACATCTCGTATCCGCGACGGCTGGTATAGAGGTAAAGTCCAATGAATACAATGAATTTGATATCACCCGGAGAGGATATTTTAAGGAGATGGGCGGATATTTTGATATTGTACCTACAGAGTATACCGCTTATTATCAGCGATGGATGACCACAAAACCAGCATTGGGCTACTACGGTAGGCAGTTGACCAATGAGCTAGCTTGGTATGGCACTGCAGGATACTCCTGGAACGACCGCTATATCTTCAATGTGCATGTCCGCGGTGAACAGTCGAACCTATTCGGAAGACGGTCTAACAACAAATTTATGCCCATATGGGCGCTTTCCGGAAGGTGGAACATGAAACAAGATCTGCTCAGTAAGGTCGAGTGGGTCAATGATCTTGCCATGAAGGCCTCCTGGGGATGGCAGGGCAATATGCTCCCGGGGCAGTCTGCTTACATGATCATCCGGCAGTCTTTAAATACCGATCCCTATTACAATTCGACATTTTCCAATATTGTAAATTATCCAAATCCTGATTTGAAATGGGAGCGTACCTCGTCGTCCAATGTCGGTGTGGATTTCGCCCTTTTTGGAAATAAAGTAAAGGGTACGCTATCCTATTTTTACAAGAAAACGAAAGATGCATTCTTGAATAAAACAGTATCGGAGATCAACGGATTACAGTCTTATGTCATCAATAGTGGTACCCTCGAAAATAAAGGGGTCGAGGTGGCATTGAGCATAACGGCTATCGACAAAGCTGGCCTCGACAAGTCGCGCCGCGGTTTTGTGTGGCGGTTTGACCCACAGTTGGGGCAGGTGCTCAACAAGGTACTAAACCGGGCCATAAACAACCGGAATAATGTGCTCATCGACAATCTGACTTATAATAATTTTCTGAATGGAAGTGTGCAACTGGCGGGTAAGCCCATCAATACATTTTACTCCTATAAGTTCAAAGGGCTGAGTGCTGTGGATGGATCCCCAATTTTCTATGGAACGGAAGCTGAACAGGCCGCTGCGTACCAGGAGAAATACTCCCAAATGGAAAAAGAAGATGTATACCTCGAAGTATTGGATGAGTCGGGGCGTCGTGAACCGTTTATACAGGGAGGACTATCGAATTACTTTGGCTGGCGCAACTTTGGATTCTCGTTCAATCTGAGCTATTCCTTAGGAAACAAAATCCGTTTAATGAAAATTGCTTCGGGCTATGCATCCACCAATGTCTATCCGCAACAGAACATGCGTAAAGAGTTTGTCAGAAGGTGGCGCCAACCGGGTGACGAAGCCTATACCGATATCCCTGGCCTGCAGGCTTCCAACAACATCAACATGTCTTGGTGGCAAATGTATCCAGCAACTGAATATAATCTAGGCGGCAGTGCTTATGAAATGTATGATAACTCGGATGTACGCCTGGTAAGCGCAGATCATCTGAAGCTGCAGTCGGCCTCGTTGCGATACAATTTTGCGGAGAAACTGACCAAAAAACTCGGTCTGAGCGCTGCTTATGTCAGTATTACCGGCACCAATCTGTTTATGCTCAGCAGTAAAAAACTCAAAGGCCAAGATCCGACACAGTCTGGTTCTACACCCAATATTAATCTTTCAGTAAGGCCTACCTTTTCGGGAAGCCTTAATGTATCCTTTTAAATGGAGTCTATTATGAAATTTATGTATTTGATTTTACCATTGGTTTGCCTCACAGCTTCATGTGGCAAATTCTTGGAAGAGTACTCAACAGATCAGAAATATGTCGAAACCACAGCAGATCTTAAGAGTCTGATGATCGGCGAGGCCTATATCAATAAACTGACATTTTCGATCTATGATCAGGCAACCATGGGAACATTAACCGCAGAAACGGGCATTACGGCGCCTTGGTTACATGTAATGGATGATGACAGTGAACCTTTTTTAGTCGATTATGTGGCGACCGATCAATTGACGCCATTTTATATGTTATCGGGTTTTCACAATTGGAGTCAGGAACCTGCACGCAGTATCCTTAACATGGAATGGACAGACGTGTTTTGGCGAAAGATCTACAAACGTATCGGTGCGCTGAATGCCATTCTCTTTCAGGCGGCAAGCCTAGCGGAAAAGACGCCCGGTGATGATGAACTGAAGCACCTGCGCGGTGAAGCTTATTTTCTGCGGGCTTATTATTATTTCCTGTTGCAAAATACGTATGGTTCACCGTATCGCAAGTCCACCGCTGCTGCAGACGAAGGGGTGCCCCTAAAGGTCAGTGAAAAGGTAGAAGACCATTATTTTAAACGCGATAAGAATGAAGCGATTTATAAACAGATGGTAGCAGATCTCGAACAAGCTGCAAACTACCTCAGCAATTATAATCCTGTTTCCAAATTACAGGTGGGCATTGCGGCTGTTAAAATCTTACAGAGCAGGGTGTATCTTTATATGGAAGAGTACGATAAGGTCGTGGCTTCGCTGGATGGCTTCGAATCGTTGGGATATGCGGTGTCTGACCTAAACCAATATGTGCAAAATTCCAGTTTTAGCGCCCGCAGTTCCAGTGAGACGGTGTTTACCATGGGTACAAATATGATTCCTACGGTTTTTTTAAACGATTCGATGGGTGCGTATGGCGGCAATGACCGCCGTGCATCGGCCTTCAAAAGTTCAGATAACCTGATGGAAACCTATGCGCAGGAGGATTTAAGACCAGCAGCTTTCTTTATGCGTTCGACAAAGAACAAAGCCTGGTTACCGGCCAAATACCGTACATGGAAAACCTATAATGATCCTGAACAGGTGTCTTGTCTTTTTTCTTTCCGGGCCGCTGAGGTTTTATTGAACCGGGCCGAGGCGATGGCCATGCTTGGCTCAGACGTACAGGCACGAAATGAGCTGCAGACGCTTCGTCAAAAGCGCTTAAAAAATGCAACGGCCGAAGCAATACCGCAGGCAAACGCCGCGCTGGTCGATTTTATTAGGCAGGAACGCCGCCGTGAGCTGTGTTTTGAAGGCCACCGTTGGTTCGACCTGAGACGATATGCAGTCAACTCCAGGTATCCGCTGCCAGCTTCATTTACCATTAAACACCCGGCATACAATTACGATGCGCAATCCAATGCGTATACACGCGCAGGGTATTATGTGCTCCAAGGTGTTCAGCAGGATGCTCCTTGTTGGCAGGTGCCTATACCGAATTATGCTATAGAGTTTAACCGGGGTGAGCTAACGAATCCTGTGCGTCCGGTACGTGCTGTTCAACCCTTGTAATTCCGTCTTTATGAAAAATATACTTTATATAATTTCGCTCATCGTTCTTGCGCTGACAGGGGGATGCAGCAAAGAAGAGACCACCGCTTTTAACGACTATGACAAAAATTGGTTGGTGGTAGAAGATGATGCCAATGATGCTTCGACCCATGCAAGATACCTTTTCTTTAAAGAAACGGGAATACCGGTATTTGCAAATGACACGATTGGCACGCAGCAGCGCATCGATGTTTTCGGAAAGGAGTATACCCATTATGAAAAGCTATCCATGAGTTATTCCCTGGGTGGGGTGCAGACTGGGGCTCCGCCGCTGGTACAGTCATTTACCTATTGTAATAAAGCCGATGTGGGCACTGCGCTTACCTTTCTCAGGGATGAAATTATTCCTGTGTTACCGGAAGGAGTGCATGTTCCCAGTATTCTCTTGGTGGATGATATGACGAGCAATGCTTTTGGGTCGTATGCTTTTAAGGGGTTCAATACCGTAGTGATCGCGCAGGTATCTAAAATTCCGGGTATGGATGCGGCGACAAGGGCCAATTACAAAGCGGCAATTTTAAGGGCCATACTGACCAATACCATTCTGGAGAGCAGATTCAACAGCTTGCTGGACAAATTTTATGCCGTATCCAGAAAATATGTGCCCAACATGGATGCCTATGGCCTCTATATCTATTCATTAAACGCCACCAACGTGAAAGGACTTCCTGATGGCGTGCCCATCACTACACAAGCAATAGGCTTTTTGGGTACTGATCCCCGAAATTCCTATTATACCCCCATATCGACATGGATGGATGTGTGTATGTACCTCGAGGCGGCTGTGGCAAATACACAAGCACAGTTTAAACAGAAATATGGCGACAATCAGCGCATTATGGATAAGTATGCCATCATACGCCAGATATTCGAACAGATAAATTTTAAAATACAATAAGCCAATACGTAGTAAATAAAACAATTGTTTAGCAATTTTTAAAAATGAACAAAAAAACAAATAACATGAGAAACATCGTGATGTTAATGTTGGGAGTTACGCTTTCGACATCGCTTTCTGCGCAGACGACAATAGGGGGAAAGTTTAGTAAAATATTGCCGAATGGTGTAGATGTCGATCGGGTATTTTTCTCCAAACCGGACGATGGGGGGTTAATGACGGTGGAAGAAATGCTAAAATCAAAGACTGACCAAACTTTTCAGGCAGAGCTTAAACCGGCTGACCTGAATGTGATCCGGTATGTTGGCGTGTTCGAGGAGCAATATCCCGTTTACCTAAAGCCCGGTGAAAAGTTAACGATAGAAGCCGTTGATGGTAAAATAAATTATTCGGGCAACTTGAGCAAAGAAAATCAGGTTTTTGCAGCTTGGTATAAGCTTATTGCACCTTTAAGAAATTACGGCTATACAAAAAAAGGGTATACGCTACCTCCTGATGGCTATGTTTCTCTGCTTGATTCATTGGAGAAACCGGTACAGGATTTTGTGAAAAATATTCGTACAGGCAACGATAGCTTCGATAAGCAGGTCAAATATTTACTTCCCTACAGTTACAAGTTTGACGTATTGATGCCCTTGGCTACAGGTCTTTCCTTTAGATCCAAAAACGAATATCCTGCCCAGGTAGCTCAATTGGTCCAAGAAGAAAAATATGCCGATGCAAATCTATGGTCGCTGCCCATGGCATATCATTATATGATCAATTTAAGTTTTGTAAAATACATTCTTTATGATAATAAGCAAGGAATTGCAGCTGAGATGCTCGTTCCGGAAATTACAGATAACCCACTTCGGGCCAACTTTGTGTTGGCACATGCGCAACGCGGGACGACTCAAAGTCTCGTCAAGTTTTTGGAGGGGAATAGTAAATATATGATGAATGATAAGCAGAAAAAGGAATTGGCGCTGTTGCTTCGTCGTGCCAACTTGCAGGTTGCCGGCGGATCGTGGATTGATTTTTCTTACCCTGATGTCAATGGGAAGATGCACAGTCTTTCCGAAAACCTTGGAAAGGTCGTGTTGCTGGATCTATGGGCAACCTGGTGCGCCCCTTGTCTGGCGGAGGTGCCGGCACTTGAAAAATTAGAGAAAGAATTTCAGGGAAAAGATGTTGTTTTTATTAGTTTATCGTTGGATACGGACAAGGCTAAATGGCAGAATATGGTCAAACAAAAGCAACTGTCTGGTGTTCAGCTTTTTTCAAACAGCGAGCCGCGCTTTATGCAGGATTATGAAGTTAATGAAATTCCGCGTTACATTGTGTTTGACAAGAACGGTAAAACGGTCAATTTCAATGCGCCGAGGCCTTCTGATCCAAAATTGAAAACACTAATCGAGTCAAACCTTTAAAATTATCTTAACCGAAATAAAATGACTAAAATTTATACAGCGTTTCTATTCACGTGCTGCTTGTTGTGGCAGGTGACAGTATCCGCACAGGGAATTAATTTTGAGCACCTCACCTTAAATGAGGCCATTTCCAAAGCGTCTAATCCTGCAGATCCAAAACTGATTTTGGTCGATTGTTATACGTCCTGGTGCATTCCGTGCATCGAAATGGCTTCAACCGAATTTCCCAAAAAAGTGGCCGGTGATTATTTCAATCCCAAATTTGTATCCGTAAAATTTGATATGGAGAAGGGGGAAGGAAAAGAGATCGCACAAAAGTATAATGTTAAAGCGTACCCGACTTTTCTGCTGCTCAATGCCAAAGGGCACGAATTGAATAGGGTAGTGGGTAAATCGACAGCGGAGGAGTTTATAGAAAAAGTGACTGTCGCACTGGATCCTAAAAATTCGCTTCCGGGTATAAAAGCTGCTTATGAGGAAAAAAAGAGCATGGAGACCGGGATGCCTTACGCTTTGGCGTTATACCAAAATTCACAGGATCCGGGTCCGGTGCTGGACGAATTATTTGAAAACTCACAGGATTTTGAGCGCTTTAGCAAAAACTACCTCGAACTGGCCTTGGGCACCACCAAATTTGGCAGTCCGTTTTTTAAGAAATTGATGCTGGAAAAAGTGCGGATAGACCAGGCAATAGGTTCGGAAGTGGCCAATAGAATCATCTTTGATAAAGTCAGAAAGGACATGTATTTTATTGCCAATGAAAACGGCGCGCGCTTCAATATAGCTTATACCCCAAAAGAAGTGGAGGAGGTTGCCTATACCCTCGCTCTGTTAAAGTTGGATCCAAGTGTGCCCGAACACCATATGCCCAAGGTGGCACTGTATGTTGCAAATAATGACCTGGATGGCCTGATCCGCTACTACAACCGATACATCGGTCGATTGCGCTCTGATGATGTTTTTAAAGGTATTTTTGATGGTATTCTGTCGAGTAAGCTGAAAAAAGCTACTCCAGAGCAACATGCCGCTATCAAAGCGTATTTTCAGAACCAGGCTAACCGACTCAAAAAGGAATCGATGCAGTATCAAGAATATACTGATAATATTAAATAAACCAGCTCCGCGCAGTTGCTGCGCGGAGAATGTATAGCATATATAGGATATGGGTAACAAAAATATTGGAAAATATCTGGTTGCGGTTATTGTGGCTGCTGGATTGACCGTTGGAAAAGGGAAAGCGCAAGTTTTTACAAATGATGCAAAAATAATAGCCGGGTACGAACATGCTGTCGATTCGTTGCTTGCATTGGGTGGCTCGTTGTCCAGCGAGCTGGCACAACAACAGTTGAAGGAAGGAGGAAGTAGCGTTAAAATTAATGCTGTAAAACCTTTAAAGCGAATGCTAAAGAGTAATGAACTCTACAAATTGGCTAAGCAGGCAACTGTCATAACGGGCTGCGCTTATCTTTGTCCTAAGTGTGATAAGGTGCACCTTAGCGAATCTTCGGGGTATATCATTGATCCTAAAGGCATCGTTGTCACAAATTATCACGTGATGGCGACCTATGCTTTCATGAAAGATGGCAACAAGCCCAAAGGATTCTATGTGCGTCTTTCTGACGGAAAAACGTATAATGTAAAATCTATACTAGGTTCTTCGAAAATAGACGATCTTGCGATTTTGCAATTGGATACTCAAGGTGAAGCGTTGCCGGCCCTGCCGTTGGCAGCACGTGCAGAAGTAGGGGATAAGGTCTACGTGCTAGGGCATCCGAAGGGTATGCACTATTATTTTTCACAGGGCTATGTCAATAACAAATATCTGGAACAGACCGGCGAACCGAACAATAGGGTGTACCGCGAAATGATGGCTATTTCGGCCGACTATGCAACGGGCTCCAGTGGTGGCCCGGTGTTGGATATCTGCGGCAATGTCGTCGGAACGGTATCCAATACAAACATGCTGTTGCACAGCGATATGAATCCGAGTGTACAGATGGTCGTCAAAAACACGGTCCCCGTAGAGTCGCTGCGGAAAATAGTGTCACCGTTATAATTATTGAGGGGCCACGTAGAAATACGTTGGCCCCTTTTTAACCATGCCTGCGTTGTATCAGATCAATATACCGCTAAATTAGGGCTTTGCATAAGGCAGCCGTGCAATCCGGTTGGTGGTATGATAGCTGTCGAGCCCGCTACTTGTGACTGTGCCCGCTTCTTCGATATCAATATAGCCATCTTCCTTGACATAAGTATCCGGCACCAGCACGGTTGTGATCTGCCCAATGACCAAGGTCGTACCGTTGAGTTCAATGGCTGTTTGCTGCACAAATTTGCAGGCAAATTTTAGGGTACTTTCGCGCACAAAAGGAGCCGGAATGTTTTCCAGGTATTCGGGGCTGAGCCCGGCCTGTTCAAATTCGCTCACCCCTTTTGGATATTTGGCGCTGCACTGATGCGCCTGTTTTACAAAAGCTGGTGAAACATGATTGATGGTATAATACTGCTGTTCAACAATATTATCCAATGTACTGCTAAAGGGAGTGGCCGGCCGAACGATAATACCACAAAGTGCAGGATCTGCGCCCAAGTGGAATAAGCTACTGAACGTAGCTAAATTTTCACTTCCGTCGCTGTTCTTGGTACCTATGAGAACCAGGCTTTTAAACCCGCCCAGTGAATTGATAAAATTGGCCCTGTATCTTCGCTCAAATGCGTCGATTGCGTTTTTAGTATAAATCATCGTGTATAAATGCTTTGTGTTCGATTGTTAGCGATCCTGTCTAGCAGCCCCTGCATAGGAAGCTACAGAAAGCCGGTATGGCATAAGATTGCTATCTTTCAGCTGCAGCAGGTCATCACCTTTAAATTGATGCATAAATATACTAAAACATCAATTGCAACATCATGTTTACAAAAACTTTTGCTATGGCAATGTTACACGCACGTAATGCTCCATTTTTTATATTTGTGGCAGATGCAGATCAAATTGCATACGATAGTAATAATAAAGCCTATGTTAAGACGAGTCATCGTTCAATTTCTCTTACTTGTGAGTGCCATGATGCTTGTTGTGAAGCCTTTGATCGGCTTTTCACTCTACCATCAGGCAAAAACGCAGGGCGAGAATGAGTTTATCACCGTTATCAAAGCCTTTAGTAAACGCAAACAGGAATATTTGGACTGGGTGGATGCAAAGGATGGGGTCTGTCTCACGCTAGCGCCAGTTCGCCATTTTGCGGGTAAAATAAAAGAGTTTTTTATTACCCGTTTTTTCAACAGGTTTGTTCCTAATTTCGGCGCGTTTGCTACTACGCAGTTCCAATCTATCCTTTTGCCGCTAGACCGGCTCTACCTCCGTCACCTCCAGCTCACCTTATGATAAAAAAGCCATTTTAATTGTATGAAACACGTCCCCCGGGACGACAGACATTCATTTATTTTTAAAATAAGCTTTTTATATGTTTCAGAAACTTGTCCTTATGGGGCATGTGCTGCTCTGCTGTAGCCTATGGGGCTATGGTCAGGAGCGTCATGTGCCTATCAAACTCAACCAGCTGCTATCTTCGGTAACGGCGCATGCACCCGCTCTGCAAACCGACTATGTGCGTACACAGGTGCAGCAGGCTCGCGCTGCCGAAGTGAAAAATAACCGTCTGCCCAGCCTTCAGCTGTCGTATCAGGCAGATATCGGTTCCAATAATAATGTACCGGGGCCGTACTTCGGATTTGGTCTCGTGCCCACGAATAACGGTGGTATCAGAGCCGATAATAAGTATCAGGCGGTGAGCAGCAATCTTGGCATTGCAGCGTTCCAGTGGGAGCTGTATAATTTTGGTCAGTTCAAAGCCCAGGACGCACTCGCCCAGTCGGAGGTGAATGTCGAAAACCTCCGTTTTGAGCAGTCTAAATACGACTTACAGTCTTTTACCATCTACAGCTACCTGCAGTTATTAAAGCTGCACGACCTGATCGGTATTCAGTCGCGTAGTATAGCGCGTAATCAGGAAATACGGCAGTCCATATTTGCACTGGTCAAAAGCGGCATCCGGGCCGGTGTAGATACCAGTATGGCCGATGCCGAAATATCGCGGAGCCAGCTTAGCCTCATCGAGCTGGACAATCAGCAACAGCAATTGCAGATTCAGCTGGCCACGTTGTCGGGTATGTCGCCCCGGGAGATTGTCGCAGATACCTTGGCCGAAAAGATTCTTTTCGAGCAGGTAAAGAATGCACCCATTGAACTCGACGGTGGCCGCCAGCATCCGATGGTCGCCTATTATAATGCGTTGTTCGATAAGACCAAGATGGAAGAAAAGCTGGTTGCCAGCAGCTACCGCCCCAAGCTGTTCCTCTCCGGCGCAGTCTGGGGAAGGGCGTCCAGTGTGCATAGTGACAATAGCTATGGATCGCTCACCGATGGCTTTGGTTTGCAGCGTGGCAATTACCTCGTTGGCCTAGGCATCAACTACAACCTGTTCGACCTGCGCCGCAAAAAGGTAAAACTCAATACGCAGCGTCTTATGGTGGACGAGGCCGGACAAAAGCTGCAGGAACAACAGGCCAACATTGCCATGAATATCGCCCAGTCGGCCGCCGAAGTGGAAACCGCCGCACGACGGCTCAAGGAAATACCGCGGCAAACCAAGGCTGCGAATGCCGCCTATCGGCAGAAGTTTTCCCTCTACAAAAACGGCCTCATCGATATCGTGGAGGTCAACGTAGCCCAGAACATGCTCTATCAGGCAGAGCGCGATTACATCACCGCCAAGTATAATTATTACCTGGCATTGTTTCACCAGGTGGTGGCACAGAACAATGTCGATGGCTTTCTTCAACTTTTTAATTAATCTTTTATGTCACTTGTCACAGCTGCTTTACGAAGGCCCATTACCACGGTGATCATCACGCTGAGCTTGCTGCTCTTTTCGGTGCTGTCTGTACTGAAAATACCGATTGATATCTTTCCGCAGCTCAATTCGCCGACCATTTACGTCATCGAATCATATGGCGGGATGTCGCCGCAGCAGATGGAAGGTTTCTTTTCCTCGCGGATGCAGGATCAGTTTCTCTATGTTAATGGAATCAAAAATATATCTGCCAAAAATATTCAGGGCCTTACGCTCCTGAAACTTAGTTTTTACGAAAATACCGATATGGCCGAAGCCTCGGCGCAGGTGGCACTGCAGGTCAATCGGGCCATGAAGTTTTTTCCGCCAGGGGCATTGCCCCCGCAGGTGGTCCGTTTTGATGCTTCTTCACTCCCTGTGGGGCAGCTGGTGCTGTCTTCGAAGACCAGAAGCCTCAAAGAGATCTACGATATGGCGAGTACACTGGTGCGCCCAACGTTTTCGTCGGTACCGGGGCTCTCGGCACCGCCACCCTTTGGCGCCAACTCCAGAACGATCACCGTGAATGTAGACCCCAACAAATTGCGGAGCTACAACCTCACCGCTGATGAGGTGGTGATGGCCTTGTCCAAATTCAACGTCATGTCGCCGTCGGGTAACCTGCACCTCAACAACACCATGTACGTAACCACCATCAATTCTTTGATCAAAAATGTGGCGGATTTTGCTGATATCCCTATTCTCACAAAAAATGGAATCCCGATTTATATCAAGGATGTGGCGCGGGTGTCGGACGCTTCGGATGTAACCGTAAGTTATGCCCTCATCAATGGGCGGCGGTCGGTGTATATTCCTGCTGTGAAGACATCGGATGCGTCTACCTGGGCGGTGGTGAGCAACCTCAAAGCCAAACTGCCCGAAATCCAGAATCTGCTGCCAGAAGATGTCAAGGTCTCTTATGAATTTGACCAGTCGGTGGCGGTAATGAATTCCGTGCAGAGCCTCTTGCATGAAGGTGGACTGGGCGCTTTGCTTACTGGACTCATGGTGCTGCTGTTTCTGCGCGACTGGCGGAGCAGCCTTATCGTCATTGTGACCATACCGGTATCCATTCTGATCGGTGTACTGCTGCTGACTTTGTTTAGACAGACCATCAATATCATGACCTTGAGTGGATTGGCACTGGCTATCGGTATTCTGGTCGATCAGGCTACCGTGACCATCGAAAGCATACACCAACATCAGGAACAGGGGGCACATAAACGTAAGGCCATCTATCAGGCCTGTCAGGAAATCGCTGTACCGTTGCTGTTGATTCTGTTTTGTATTCTGGCTGTATTTGCACCATCCTTTATGATGACGGGGATACCGCGGGCCATGTTTCTGCCACTTTCTTTGTCCATTGGATTGACCATGATCGCTTCTTACTTTATGGCGCAGACGCTGGTACCTATTCTATCCAACTGGCTGCTCAAAGAGCATCATATCGGTCATTTCAAATCAGACTCGCCGGGATTTTTTGAGAAAATTAAAAAACGATACCGCTTTGGCCTGTACCGCTCCATGCGGCACAAGGGCAAAGTGATCATCGGTTATCTGCTGCTTACGGTAGGGCTTGCAGCAGCAGCGTTTATGTACATCGGCAAGGATATGATGCCCAAGGTCAATAATGGGCAGTTTCAGCTGCGCATCAAGGAACCGGATGGGACTAGGCTCGAACGTACCGAAGAGTCTGTCAAACAGGTGCTGCAGGTAATTGATAGTACGGTAAACCATCAGGTTGCCATTAGTTCGGCCTACGTGGGTTTGGTGCCCAGCAGCTATGGGGTGAGCAACCTCTATGTATTCAATACCGGTACGCATGAGGCAGTGATTCAGGTGAATCTCAATGCAGACTATCATGTCAATATGGATGAACTCAAAGATGCTTTGCGGCGAAATATCCGGTATAAACTGCCCAAATTGCGCCTCAATTTTGAGCCTATTGATATGACCGAAAAGATTATGAGCCAGGGAGCGGCAACACCGATCGAAGTGCGTGTTGCGGGCAAGAAAATGGACGAACTAAAGGTCTACGCCGATAAGGTGGTCAGCTCATTGCAGCACATCGACTACCTGCGCGATGTGCAGATCGCGCAGCCACTTCGCCTGCCGACGATTGCCATTGCCATCGACCGGCTCAAAGCCTCACAGCTCGGTCTGCAGATGGATGATATTGCGCGATCGGTGACCGCCAGTACTTCGTCTAGCCGATTTACGCAAAAAATCCAATGGCTCGACGAAAACAATACCTATACTTATCAGGTACAGGTGCAGGTGCCGGAATATGTGATGAATACCATGGACGAACTGCGGGAAATTCCACTGGTGAAAGGGCAGCTGACGCCAACCTTGGGCGATATCGCTACTTTCAATACCCAATACGTACCGGGTGAGTACGACCGGCAGGGGCCAAGGCGCTATTTGACCGTGATGGCCAACATTCATCAAAAAGACCTCGGCACAGCGACTGCCGATGTGCAACAGGCTATTCGCGAGCTGCCGGCGCCGCCGCGCGGTGTCGTTGTCGAGATGAAAGGGATGTCAACCTTATTGCTCGATACCATGGGCAGTCTGCAGCTCGGCTTAGCCTGCGCCGTCGTTGTGATCTTTCTGCTGCTGGCCGCCAATTACCAAAGTGTCAAGCTTTCGCTAACCGCATTGGTGACTATTCCTGCAGTGATCCTTGGATCCTTGGCCATGCTTTTGCTCACCGGTTCTACGCTCAATCTGCAGTCTTATATGGGTATGATTATGTCCACGGGGGTGTCGGTGGCCAATGCGATCCTGATCGTGTCCAATGCTGAAACGTTGCGCATAGATTTTCGCAATGCCCGCACAGCGGCGCTGGCCAGTGCGACCACACGGCTGCGCCCCATCCTGATGACCAGTATGGCCATGATTGCCGGCATGATTCCCATGGCCATGGGCATGGGGGAGACAGGCGAACAGGCCGCTCCGCTGGGAAGAGCCGTTATCGGTGGATTATTTGCATCTACCTTTGCCGCTCTCTTCGTACTGCCGCTCCTGTTTGTGTGGATGAAGGAAAAATCCACGTTTGATTCCGAATCGCTGTTGCCGCAGGACGAGCCTGAGCACCGGCCTTCATCCATCGAAACCCATCCGCAGAAACTGCGGTGATAAAGGCCGCAAGGTTGAGTACACAGAAAGAAATAGTAATTAAAGACAAAAATGCCAAAGGCATGCGCGCTGACTGAATGCAGCATGCCTGCGTTAAAGAAAATACAAACGCATGAAAAAGAACACGAATCGGATGCAAAAAATAGGCTATACATTACTACTGGCGGGCTTGCTGTCGGCTTGTGGTCACACCGAAAAGCCAATTGATCTGACGCCAAAAAATCCATCTAAAGCCAGTACTTACCAAACCACATTAATACAAGAGAAAGTGATGTCTAGCAGCGTACGCCTGCCCGGTAAACTCAAACCCTTTAATGAGGTAAATATCTATGCCAAGATGAACAGCTTTGTGAAGCATATCTATGTGGATAGAGGAACCCTTGTAAAAAAAGGACAGTTGCTGATGCAGCTGGAGGCACCCGAGATGCTCGCTGCGGTACAGGCGGCGCATTCCCGTTTTGTGCAGGCACAGGAAACGGCTTCGGCAAGTAAGGATAAATATAAAAGGCTTAAAAATGCAGCGCAGGAGGAGGGGGCAGTGTCGCCGCTTGATCTTGATAATGCCCTTTCGAAGATGAAAGCGGACGAAGCGGTAGCGATGTCCGAGAAAGCGAATGTGGAGGAAGTTGAAATGTTGCAGTCTTACCTGAATATCAAGGCGCCTTTCAATGGCGTCATTGTGCAGCGTAACGTCTCCGAAGGAGCGCTCGTAGGACCGGGGAAAGGGAATGATCAACCGCTATTGATCTTGCAGGATCTCCATAAGCTCCGGTTGGAGGTACAGATTCCCGAGACGTATGTAGATAAAGTGGATCTCGAGAAAAAAGTGACCTATCGTTTCAATAATACGCCAAATAGGGTGTTTGAAGGGATGATTGCGCGTTCGGCAAATTCTCTGGGCGCCATGCAGTCGGAAGCCATAGAGGTGGACGTGCCCAACTCGGATAATAGACTCAAGCCTGGGCTCTACTGTGAGGTGGATATTCCCTTATCTGCAGGAGCTAATTCACTATTGGTGCCCTCCAATAGTATTGTGCGTTCGACAGAAAGGCAGTATGTAATTCAGCTCAAAGACGGCAAGACGCATTTTGTGGATATCAAAGAGGGGGTGTCGACACATGATTCGACCGAAGTTTTTGGAAAGCTGAATAGGAATGATCAGATCTTGCTGCACGCCAACGATGAAATCAAAGAGGGAGTCAAACTGCCTTTGGAAGAGTAAGCATCCGCCAATGGCTGATCCGTATGAAAGGCCTCCACGAGGCCTTTCAAACTTTTGTTAGCCTTGGGTTGCGACCAATAACTCAGACGTTATACCCAAAAATTCATTTTCCGCAGCACAGCAATCGGATGCAACTATTCGCGTTTAAAAAAAAGATGATTTATTATCATTTTTTAAAGCAAAGACCGTCGCTTTTGGCACGATTATTTATCGATATTTATACTTTCATCGCATTCGTTTGGGCGTAACGACTATGGTTTAAAATTTTTAGAAGATTTATATTTATGCAAGGCACAATAGACAGGATAGACAGCGAGCATCACCGTTCGCAGGTGTTCCGTTTAACCTACAAAGGACAGGATTACCAGTTGGTGTTGTTAAAAAAATCTTTATCAAAGCTCGATATGGAGCTGCCAATTTTGCTGGATGGAATTGACCAAAAATTAGTTAAAAAAGGAGACAGCTGGTTTTTTGAAAATATGCATTCCGATCAGCACTTTGCTACCGAGATCTGGCGTAACCTATCGCTTCGGTACCGCCTGTAAGCGAAAATTTATTCTTGCCTCGTCTTCCTGTGGACAATAAAAGAATGGTGCAACTTAGCCAACCTCGAGGCAGTTTGTTGTAATTGTTTGATTTTCGCCATCTATTGTTTCTATTTAGTCACCACCGTCGTTGATCGATGTGCTAAATTTGTCTTATAAATAAATTGATATGGAGACAAATAAAGTATGGTTTATAACGGGAGCGTCCAAAGGTATGGGGCTGTCGTTGGTAAAAAAACTGATTGAAAAGGGCTATCGCGTAGCAGCAACAAGTCGAAAATTACTAACTTTAATTGATGCTGTGCAGCATGTTGATCCGATCCATTTCTTACCACTGGAAGTGGATTTGAAAAGTGAGAAAGCTATCCGTGAAGCTGTCGCACGTACCGTTGCTCACTTTGGAAAAATTGATGTTTTGGTAAATAATGCAGGCTACGGGATAGGGGGGGCGGTTGAAGAAATAGATCAGCAAGAAATCAAAGATAGTTTTGACATTAACGTCATGGCTGTCATCAAAACTATGCAGTCCGTTATGCCTTACTTCAGGCAGCAACGATCGGGCAACATCATTAACATTTCTTCTATTGCGGGGTTTGCCCCGGGAATTGGCTGGGCAATGTATGCTGCTACAAAATATGCGGTAACAGGGCTTTCGGAAGTCATGGCAGAAGATGTAAAGGAGTTTGGCGTGAAGGTGACGGTGGTGGCGCCGGGGGCTTTCCGCACCGAGTTTCTGCAAGATAGTTCACTTGTTTTGGCCCAAAAGAAAATTGATGGCTACAGCGCGGTGAGGGCCTCACATGAAAAATATGTCGCAATGCACGGGACACAGATCGGCAATCCCGAACTGCTGGCTCAGGTTTTTATCGATCTGGCAGAGCATCCCAATCCTCCTGTGCGCCTCTACCTAGGAAGCGATGCCTACAAAAGGGCAACGGAAAAAATCAAGTTACTTTCGGAAGAGCTGGAAAGCAATAAGCCTATTTCTTATGCGACTGATTTTAATGCAATGTCGTAAGCGACAAATAGAGACGTTGTCATTATCAGTGACAACGTCTTATTTGATTTTCGTATATTCAATGCATGGAAAAATTGCAGTCGCTGGAGGAATTTTATCAGTCTAAATTTGAACGTATTCCGGAGAACATCCGTCATGGGGTAGGGCATTTCAATGTCTTTACAATTGATGAATATATAGGGAAGCATACGAAGCCAGTCGTCTATAGCCGAAAAGATTATTATAAGATCACCCTGATTATTGGTAAAAACAGAATACATTATGCCGACAAGGTGGTCGAAATAAAAAAACAGGCCTTGTTTTTTACCAATCCGCAGATTCCTTACAAATTTGAATGGATTGATGATTATAAATCTGGATTCTTTTGTGTGTTTACGGCATCGTTCTTTCATCATTTTGGTAACCTCAACGACTACGAAGTGTTTAAACCCAACGCCTTACCCGTATTTGAGCTGACGGATGAACAACTGGAAGATATTAAGCAGGTGTATAGGAAGATGCAGGATGCCTTATATTCGGAGTATGTACATAAATACGATCTGCTGAGAAATCTTGTGTTTGATCTGCTTCATTATACGCACGGCATGCAGACGGCGTCTAAAGTGGCAAAGAAGCAAGCAAATGCATCTCAACGGATAACCCATATGTTTCTGGAACTCTTAGCGCGTCAGTTTCCGATTGAGGATGCGCGCCAACGGATCGGCTTTCGCTCGCCCTCGGAATTTGCAGCACAGCTCGCCGTCCATGTTAATCACCTAAACCGCGCCGTCAAGGAAACCACCGAAAAAACAACCTCCACGATTATTGCCGACCGTCTGCTGCAGGAGGCCAAAATATTGCTGCGGCATACGGAATGGAATGTTTCCGAAATCGCTTATTCGTTAGGTTTTAAAGAGGCTACTCATTTCAGTAATTTCTTCAAAAAAAAGATGCAGATGACACCGCTCCGCTTTCGGGAAATGGATATCGTCGGTTAAATCTGTGATTATTGAACTATTTGTGGACCTCTTGTGTTCTCAAAAGAACAGTAGATACATTGTAAAGATAAATTTAAAAACATAAACTGCAAAATATGAATGGATTGAATAAAAATATGCTGGGCGGATTGTTCGGTGCGCTCGTACTTAATATAGTCCATAGTGCTGCCAAACGGTTTGACTCCAAAGCTCCTGAAGTGGATAAAGTGGGGGAGGAGGCGATGCAAAAAACGGCGCGCTTTGCGGGTTTTAAACCGCCAAAAGGTAATGCATTGGTCGCGGCTACATTCGGTGCGGACGTCGCTTCAAATGCGATGCTGTATACGCTTATCGGATATGGCAGTCAGAATAACCTGCTGCTCAAAGGGGCGCTGCTGGGAACGTTGGTGGGCGTAGCCACATTGACTATACCAGAACAGGCCGGACTGAATGCCGAACCAATAAAAAAGACCGATCGTACCAAATTAATGACCGTGGCATGGTATGTAATCGGCGGAATAGCGGCTGGACTGGCAATAAAGGCTATGGGAAAAAAATAATAAACAGTTTCATCGCTTTATGCACAGGGGAAGTACCCTGCGCGTAAAGCGATGAGTTGATAAACAGTTTTATGTGCTGGCGAAGGGGCAAAGCGTAGGCATTAGTCTAAAATAAAATTTTCCTGATCTTTCGTGAGTATAATCGGATCTGTCATTATTTTTTGCACATCACTGAAACTAGCATTCCGGAATTTCGAAACAAATTTGGCAAGGTGAAAGGCATTTTCGGGTAAAAAAGATAAGGCATTATTCTTCGCATTGCTCTGAAACTTACTGATAACAGGCTGCATCAGGTGGTTGTATTTTTGACAGGCGGACGGCAGGTCGTCAGGCGCTAAAGCAAGATAATGGGCTAAAGCTTTGGCACCATAAATTGAAAGTGAAGCCCCCATGCCGGATAGCGCTGTAGGACAGTAGCCTGCATCACCCAACAACACCATCCTTCCGTTGATCAGGTTTGACGTATGTACCATGCCCATCTTGTCAATGAAAAATAAACCTTCATCCAAAAGACTGTCAAGTAACTGATTTACTTCAGCATTGTAATTGCCAAAAGCATTTTTAAGAATGGACGGTGCGCAGTTTCTTAAACTACTCAAGTTCTCAAAACTACGTAGGTAACATTGGATGGCAATCTCATCTTCTGCGATGGGATAGATCGACAGCATTTTGTCTACATCGATATAGATTTTGAAAGCACCTACTTTCTTGTGGTGATAGCGCTTCAATCTGCCGCCTACGTACAGCATATTGAAGTCCTCAAATTGAACGTCTTTAAAATACTGCTGCCGAGTAGCAGAACGTAGTCCTTCCGACACGATAATCAAATTGACACAAAGGGTCTTCCCGTTTGAAAGCTTTACTTCTGCGTAATCTCCCTTTTCGTTGACTTGTACCAGCGTGGTGTCAAAAAGGATTTCGACATCGCTCTTAATGGCGTCGTGCAATACCTCGTGCAATCCGCCGCGCGATATCAAAACCGAGCGTTCGATGTTTTCATTCATTTTGTCATAAGCGATGCTTTGGATGATGGTCTCGTCGGTTTCCACAAAATCAACGGTCTCGGAAGGGGATGATGCTGCCTTTAGGGCAGGGGTAAGTCCGAGCTCATCCATGATTTTTACACCGAAGCTTTTTAAAGATATAAGGAATCCTGCCTTGCTGAATGATGGCGTGCGATCCACCAGCGTGACACGATGACCTTGTTGCGCCAGGAAGTTTGCTGCAGTCAAGCCGGCAATGCCGGCACCAGTAATTAAAATATGTTTTTTCATTGCATTATTGTTAAGAATTAATGCAAACTTATGTATACTTTTAAGGCTAAAATAGTTCAATAAAAAGCAAAATTAGTCCAATAAAATGAGTGGTGTCCATAAAAATGAAGAAATGAGCTACTGGGCCGATCGCCTGGGCGTTTCGCTATCGCCCGACAGACACGAATTGGAAATGCTCGAACTGAATGAGCTGAAGATGGTCGATCTGTTGCCCGAAATGCTGCTTATGATTCGTTCGGTGGTGGCCAAGCAAACCTTTTGCTTTCGGAGGGAGCCAATCAAAATCATCGAAAATGGGGTATCGATTTCGTTTCAGAATATCATTCATTCACCCTCAACTGCGCATGCACAACCCCATGTCCGCATCGTACCCTTACATGTGGCAAGCGAGTTGACATTTCCAAAAGCCGTCAATATTCAGCAGGTCACCATCCTCGTGAGCCTCGGCTATTTAAAAAGTTTCATCGGAAAGGAACACAAGACATTCGATTATCTGTTTGATAACGACAAAACGCTCTGGATCGAGGAATTTATGTCGCCGGAGATAGCGGCAATCGCCAATGAAATAGCGAAGTGTACCGGTAGGGAACCGCTTTCTGATGCCTTTTATAGGTTAAAATCACTCGACTTACTCTTTCATCTGTTTAAAAACCTGTCTGCCAGAACGCAGGTCACGCATCAGCAATTAACAAAATATGAACTCGAGTCGATCTATCGGGTGAGGGATCAGCTCGCAAACGACATGGGCCGGCCTTTTCTTCAGGAAGAATTAGTGCGCATAAGCGGAATGAATGTCATTAAACTGCGTAAGCTTTTTACACAGGTTTTTGGGATGGGAATGTATCCTTACTACCAGCGTCTGCGCATGCAGGAGGCTGGACGGCTTTTAAAGGAAGAATTATTGTCTGTTTCTGAAACTGGCTACCGCTTAGGATTTAGCAATTTAAGTTATTTTGGCAGATTATTCGAGAGCCATTTCGGATCTAAACCGAAAAAATGGATGCAGCTTCACAAGCATGTTTCTTCCGGATCTAAAAAATTCCGAGATACGTTCTGAGTCTATTTTGACATGGCTTCCAATACTTTTAAATGCGATCGAAAAGCAGTCCCAAAGCTACGGAATTCGTTGTACTGTATTTTATATTCGCTACACGTCTGCTTGACAATCCGGTTGAGTGCTGGATAATGGACGTGGCTGATCTTTGGAAAAAGATGATGCTCCACCTGAAAATTGAGTCCGCCAAGCAACCAGGTTAGTACCTTGTTGCGGGTAGCAAAATTTGCGGTGGACTGGATCTGGTGGATCATCCATTCTTCTTCGACCTTAGACTGGTCAATGGTTTTGAATTCGGTCTCCTCAACCACATGGGCCAGTTGAAATACAGTGGCCAGACTCATGCCACATACCGCACCTGAAATCAGCAATCCGATAAGAGTGGGCAGCCACCCCACGAAGATGACCGGAATAATGACAAATAAGCTGATGTGAACAAGCTTACTGACCCAGAAAATAATACGCTCGCTGAGCGGAAAATGAAATCGCTCAATTTTATCACCCATACGGCCACGAAAATACTTCTCATAATCCTGGTAAAAGATCCATGCTAAATAGGAAATTCCATAAAGCAACGGAAAGTAAAACCGTTGATAGCGGTGGTGCTTACGCAGTTTCTGGTCGTGATGTATACGCATAAATTTGACCTCGATATCGTGGTCTTCGCCATCGATGTTGGTGTAGGTATGGTGGGCGATATTATGTTTGAGTTTCCAAAAGTAGATATTACCGCCCAATAGATTGAGCGAGTAGGAAAGTAAAGTATTGAGGCGTTTGTTGTCTGAAAAAGAATTGTGCCCCGCATCATGCATGATATTAAAACCAATGGCAGCCAGGTTGATGCCAAAAATCAGGCATAATACGATGGCAACGCTCCAGTGCAGGGGGGCGAATACGAGCAGGCTATATAACACAATGAAGCTGATGAGCAGGATAGCCGCTTTCAGATAAATTTTACGATTCCCTGTTTTGGGTTGTAGTGAACTTTGAAAATACGTATTGATTTTTTGTTTTAGCGTTTTAGAGAACAATGTATTTACATTGCTGAATTTTACAGACTGGGACATTTGACTTTTTACGGGAGAGATATGCTTTCTTTTTTTACGATTCGATCTTGAGTGATTGAATTGGTCTAAAGGTACGTTAATTTATTCGAACGACGATCATAATAAAGTTAAAGATTGTTAAAGCCTATCGTTCTCCTAAATTCAAGGGGTGAAACCGATGTCTTCTTTTTAAATAACCGATTGAGGGACTGTGGTTGTTCAAATCCAAGCTGATAGGCGATTTCGGCGACAGAAAGTTGAGACCGTGAAAGCAGATTTTTTGCTTTTTCGATGACCTTATGTTGGATGTGGTTCTGTGCGCTCTCACCGGTTTGCGCTCGCAGTAGATCGCTTAAATAGTTTTTTGACATATGCAGCCGTTCCGCAAAATACCCTACCTGCGGAAGGCTGGTACGTGCTGTGTCGGAGTCAAAGTATTCATCAAGCAGTTGCTCAAACCGGCTTACCAACGGTATATTGTGTGCCTTACGGGTGATAAACTGACGGTCATAAAAGCGCTGTGCATACACAAGTAACAATGCTATGAAACTGACAATGGCATCTTGGCTGTAGCTGTCAATCGTGCTTTCATATTCGCTCAAAATTCCCTTTCCGATCGTTCTGATCTGCTGCTTTTCCTTTTCGGATAGGAAAAGTGCTTCATTGACTTCATAGTCGAAAAAGCTATAGTTACCGATGTTGTTTGCCAAGTCATAGGTGCGGATAAAATCTGGATGGAAAACAACCGAATAGCCAACTTTGACATCAGAGCTCGTCGGATCTACAGTAATGGTCTGCCCGGGCTTGAAGAAGGTCATTAGGCCTTCGCGAAAGTCGTATTGATGGGGGCCATAGCGTAATACGCACTGTGCATCTTCTTTGACGGAAATGCAATACAGATTGAGCAGAAAGGTGGTTTCTACCGATGGATGTGTATGCTTGTTCTTCGAGAAATCGATGATACTGAAAAGCGGATGCTGCGGTTTGGGCAACTGCAATGCTTCATGATACTCCGCGATGGAATTTACCTTAACAAATGCTGGTTCTTTCTTTGACATGTTCGTAGTAGCTATCAAATATCTTTGACGTTTTTGTATTGCCTAGCGTATGATAGGCTAATTTAAGTAAAATGTCATGCGCTTTGGGCAAACATGACATTTATATTTTTTACGATTGCAGCGGTATACTGACATCGCGCGATCCGGTATCTAATCCTACAGGTAGAATAGCTTCAATGCGCTGTATCTCCTGGGCAGTCAATAGGATTTCGGTGGCTGCAATATTCTGCTCCACATAGCGCACTTTTTTAGTTCCAGGGATAGGCACAATGTCTTTTTGGATGAGCCAGGCAAGGGCGAGCTGCGATGGCGTAACTTGTTTTTCTACACCCAATCGTTCAAGCTCGCGTACGAGTTCCAGATTTTTGTAAAACTGCTCGCCCTGAAATCGTGGAATAAGTCTGCGAAAATCATCTGCTGGAATATCGTCCGGCGACTTGATTTCTCCTGTAAGAAAGCCGCGGCCCAAAGGGGAGTAGGCCACCAGGCCGATGCCCTCCGTTTGTGTGAGTTCGTATACACCGTTGGTTTCCACCTCACGTCCGAAGAGGGAAATTTCATTTTGCACAGCCGTAATCGGATAGGTAGCATGTGCTTTTTTTATTTGCTCGGCACTGACTTCTGATATGCCTATATACCGCACCTTACCCGCTTTGACCAGTTCGGCCATGGCACCGACAGTTTCTTCAATAGGCACATTGGGGTCGGGTCGGTGCATATAGTATAGATCAATGACGTCGGTATCGATATTTTTTAGGGATCGTTCGATTGACTTCTGGATATAATCTGGCCGGCCATTTATACGCCAGGTCACTTGACCACTGGCATCAATCTCAAAGCCGAATTTGCTGGCGATGATAAACTCATTCCGTTTCCCCCTGATGGCCTTGGCGATAAGCTTTTCGTTTTCAAAAGGACCGTAAAGATCGGCAGTATCCAAAAAGTTTCCACCGAGTGCTAAGGATCGATGGATGGTCGCAATGGATTCTTTTTCGTCGGCCTTACCGTAAATATCGCCTGTGGATGCAAAACTGCTCATGCCCATACAGCCGAGACCTATCATTGGAATTTCTAGCCCTTGGCTGCCTAGTTTTCTTGTTTTCATTTGATGCTATTTTTTTGTTACTCAAAATTACAGTGAAAGATCTGTTGGGTACTTACCCCAATTACAGAATAATGTAACCGAATTACGGATCGTAACGTATACTTCCCCGTATACCTTTTGGTAGGTGCTCCGGTGATCAGAGCAACTAAGGGATCTCGTTGATGGATAGGCAGAACGAGGCGACCGCATGGCAACGAATGTCGGCACAGCGATGACGAATTGTAAACGGCTGCAGTTAAATATTAAATCGCTGAACAAATCGATCATAAAAACGCTTAAATTACATCAAAATTGAGCCCATGATAGGCTTCAATGGATAATTTAAATAATCATGATGAGAAAATATTGTTCTATACTGCTTCTTCTAGCAGCTTTAGTCGGAAATGTAGAGGCGCAAATAGTAACGACTAAACTGCTCCCGCAGCGGATACCCGCAGGTTTTGACCGTGTGATGGAAGCGGTTTCCGACATATCCGGTAGGAACGGGGATAGCAAAATACAGGTCACACCGCTTGCAGCAACCGAGACGACGGCTACCTTTGAAATTGAAGAACAGGGTTTAAGTATCGAAACTGTGGTGGACGACGAAAAGAAGTTCAATAAACTAGTCGCTGAAGCGGCAAAGGACGTTTCCAAACCGAGTATTCATATCTTGCATACCTATACGTTGAAGGATAAAAAATTCAAAGTGCCACCGCCAAGAAAGATTTTTTTCTCTCCGGAGTACGGGGTAATCTGGACGTTGACCCTAAAAAAAATAGCAGACAAGGAAACGGAGCTCGTACTTAACTATAAATCGATAGCACCCACATTTGCCAAGAAGATTGAGCTTGAATTTGAAAGTGATACCTATTACAACAATAAGATCGTCAAAATTGCTGTCGATGATATCCGGATGCGTCATCTGATCCGTGAAATTTTAATCAATCAAATGCATGTCGACCGGGATTACCCTGCACCGACATATCCGGCGTCTAACTAAAAGTATTTGCGCAGCAATTTGCTGCATAAGGTAGTGGCCGAACCCCGCGTTCGGCCTTTTTAATATAGGCTATTTGACATTGGAACATGTAATACTTCGATTCTGGCAGTGGCTTATTAGGATGGTCGTCCAAGTCCGATAAAGGTGCCAACTTTTGTAGGATTTAATCTGTTCCAATAATTGTAATACTAATAATATTATAAATGTGTACCTTTACCAAGGTTCATAAGAGCCGCTAACTTTAATCAACTGTATGATTAACTTATATGGTGCGGATTCTACCTTTACGGTATCCCAAAAACATCTCGATCAGGCGCTTGAACAAGCCCGTATGGGCTTTTGGGAAGTAAGTTTGGTAGAACATAATTATATGTCTTGCACGGATCAGTGCAAAAGAAATTTTGGGCGGGACACGACTAAGGAATTTAGTTACAGTGATATGTTGGGCTGTATCGTAGAGGAAGACCGCGAGGCTATGCAAGATTGCGTGGCCCGATCTATTGAACTCCACATCCCCTATAACACGCAGTATCGTGTTCGTCATACCGATAATAGCATACATTGGATTGAGGCCTGTGGATGGGTTACTTATGATGAGGCTGGTCATCCTCAACTTATATCGGGGACAACGCTTGATATCACCGAAAAGAAAGAACTTGAAATTTTGCGCGATGAAATGTTAAGCATTGCCATGCATGAAATCAAGACTCCGCTTTCATCTGTGAAAGGAACGCTGCAGATGCTGGAAAGGAAATTGGAAGTGCAAGAAGATACACTATCGAACAAGCTGGTTCAGAATGCACTTAAAGCCACCGAGCGTATCAACCGATTGCTAAATGAAATGGTTGCGCCTGTAATGGTGATGGCCAGGGGAATTGCATTGGATAAGACCCAAATAAATCTATCACAGCTCGTACTTGAAATAAGTGAAAACGCTGGACTGGTGTTTCCTGAAAGTGATATACAACTACATATACCTGAACAGGATGTCTTTCTGCATGCTGACGGATATCGTATCGGACAGGTCATCACAAACCTGATCAATAATGCGATTAAGTACAGCGATGGAAAATCGCCCGTGCACGTCAAGATGGCAGCCAATCAGGACGGGGTATCGGTGCTGGTGAGTGATCAGGGAATTGGCATAAAACCTGAAGATCGGAAAAAAGTATTTGAGAAATTTTATAGGGCCAATCGTGAGGGGCATATTGAAGGACTTGGTATTGGACTTTTTCTATGCGCCGACATCATATTGCGGCACGGTGGTCAGATCAAGATCCTTGAAAAGGAAGGTCCAGGTACGGATATCTCGTTTACACTTCCTTATAACGGGTAAGGCCGTAACTCTTCGATAAAAACACCCGCTATGTAGACACCTGACTTGGATAGGTATTGGAGTTTTACAAACCACTTTAACGTAACATGTCAAGTCGAAATATCTATTTTCATTTATTTAAAACTATTGTTATTGAATGCAAGTTCTGAATTAAATGAACGGAAGAATGACTTCCTTTTTTCTGTTCATTTAAAGATGGAAAAAGATGAAAAGAAAAATAATAGTTTGCGATGAGAGCTCAATGGTATTGGAAGCCCTTTCGTTGGTTTTAACGGATAAGTATGAGGTGTATACCATTTCCCAGTCAAAAAAGCTGATAGGTGCAGTTGAAAGCATTCATCCCGATATCGTGCTCATGAGTGCAGAAATGCATTGGCAGTTTGATGGCAATCAAATCGTAAAAAGTCTTTTTACTAAAACCTTTAAAACTATTCCGGTGATCATGATGTCTGCCAATCCGACGGACAGTGAATCTGCAAAGGCATGGGGTGCTGACAGTTTTTTACCAAAACCTTTGGACTTAAATGAGCTATACTATCAGCTCAACAAATGTACAAAAATGACATGCCGATCGACTGCTTGATGGGCATCAGCGGCAGGTGTAGCTATCAAATTTTTCGTTTGAATAACGATGCAGCATAGTTGACGAATCAGCATGCATGGGGTATGGTAAACCAAAAGTTACTGCCTTCGCCCGGTGTGCTGTCCACGCCGATATCACCGCCATGCCGACGCACGATTTCTGCAGAAATATACAGCCCTAGCCCGAGCCCAGAGTATTTCTTTCCATCCGGATAGACGCGGTAATAGCGTTCGAAAATTTGATGCTGTAGTTCTCGGGCAATGCCTTCGCCATAATCGCGAACATGAATCTTGACATAATCTGCCTTATTTTCGATCCGCACATCAATTTGATAGGATTCGGGCGCATATTTGATCGCATTATTGATCAAATTGGAAAGGACTTGTTCGATACGCTGCTCATCGGCATTGATCAATGTGTCGAGATCCCCGATCAAGTTGAGCTGATGCTTTCCAATTATATTGATTTCTTGAAAACACGACCGAATTACATCAGCCGCTACCATGGGTTTTCTATCAAGTTTTAATTCACCTAAGCTGATGCGGTGCATGTTGAGCAGATCATCGACCAGCGCTGTTATTCTTTTGATACTGACGCTCGACATTTCAATCAATTTTCTTATGTTAACATCTGCCGATTTATCTTTGAGCATCTCCAGCATTTGTATCGTACCACGTAGACTGGTAATAGGAGTTTTGAGCTCGTGGCTGGCGATACTGAGAAAATCTTCTTTTTGAGCTTCGTAATTTTTGCGTTTGGTCACATCTACGGTTACGCCGATCAGGTCTAATGGTTTTCCTTCGGCGTCATAGCGGGGTAGCCCCGAGGAATTGATCCAATGTAGCGACCCATCGGGCCATCGGGTAAGATATTCAGCCTGATAGGTGATATTTTTAGCAATGGCTTCCTTAACTTTTTGTTCTACCGCCTCACGATGCTCTGGGACGATGGCCTGCATAAGGTCTTTAAATTGAAAATCTTTTGTTGTTGGAAGACCGAAATGAGCTTTGCAGGTGGCGGATGCCTGGTTTTTCCAGGTTTGAATATCCAGGTGATAGGTACCCAATTCTCCTGCTTTCAATGCGATTTCCAATTGCTGGTTGAGCCCCTCAAGATGTTCTTTCTGTAGTATACGCTCGGTTACGTCATTGGCGATTACGATGATTGATTCTGTATTTCCATCTTCGCCCTTAACGGGTTCATATATAAAATCAAAATAATGTTGACTCACTACACCTTCATAATCAAACAGCACTGGCGCTGTATCACCAATGTAGGTTTCGCCATGCATAAATACGTTGTCGAGAATTTCAAGGTAGGGCTGATCGTGCAATTCTGGCAATGCAACCGCCAGCGGCTTCCCGATTACAGCAGTCGTTTTGCCCCAGATTTTGAGCACCATATCGTTGGCCACTTCAATGTTCATTTCCCGCCCTGTTAAAATGGCGAAAGCAATAGGTGCTTTGGTAATAAATGATTTTAAACGCTGCTCGCTCCTTTTTAGATTCTTATTGAGTAATAGGGTGATATCGTAGGATTTATACAGTTTGCTGTTCGAAAGCGTGAGCTGTTCATTGGCAGCTTCCAGTTCACTGTTGAGGTCGAGTAGCCGCTGCTGCATATTGGCCAGGTTGGTGTTGGTGGAAGCCATTTCTTGTTCGTTTTCAATGGCTGCATAACGTAAAGCGACCTGATCCATTGCAGTACGGGCAAAGGACGCCAGCATACGCTCTTCGGCGGCACCAAATTCGCGATGTCGATCATCAGCAATACTGAAAGTACCGATATGAAATCCGTCGGGAGTGATCAATGGGGCAGCAGCATAGAAGCACAATCCATATACCTCGCTAAAATTAGCCTCCGGTCTGACCAGCACTTCGCCTTGCGGGATGATCTGCGATAGCAGGCTATCGGTATGGCTAATCTGTATCGGATCGATGCCGATGGCTGACTTAACAAAGATACGTTCTGCGTCAATAAAGGATAGCAGCAGTACCGGCGTCTGGAACACCTGGGCCGCTATTTCCAACAGCCCATCAAAAATATTTTCGCAAGGGCTATCCATAATTTCGTAACGCTGGAGTGCGGCAATCCTTTCCCTTTCCCTACGTGGTGTAGCCGCTTCGCTGAATACATCTTCTGTCATATGACCGGATTATCTTTGTGTAAAGATAACCCAATCTTGGCAGATATGCTATGCCGATGCCATAAAATTAATTTTTGTGTAATAAAGCTGTTCACAGTCGTCAGTCAGCTGTACTGGCACATTAACGAACAGTATTTAATACCTCCACCTCCTGAAATGTAAAACCCACGCGTATCGCCTTCAAACCTATCAGACCTTGTAGGTCTTCCACCTCAAACTGTTCGATATCAGTTTCAAGCAGGCCTTTGTGCTGAAGCAGGTTTATATAGCCCAGATATTCGGTTTCTTCGTGAATAGTGGAATAGACTATGACCAGTTTTCCTTTTTGGGTAATGCGTTCCGATTTTCCTTTAATCTTTGCTTTGTCGATGCGTTTCTTGGCAATTTCATACCGTACATTGTAGGAACCATCGATATCAAACTGTTTTTCGTCCATCCGGAAACGGATGGAAATAGGTGTTGCAAAGACAAGTACAAGCGAGGTCACCTCCAGCTGATGTGGAAGTGAGGGCTGCAGCACCTTAAATTCGTGTTCCATTGCACACATGACCTGCAGTTGCCATAAGCGTAAGTTGCGCAGGTAATACAGCTCAAAGTTGCGGTCGGGTGCAATGGATGCACCGATATACATATTGTGCTCGATACCATCCGTTTTATAGCGTTCGTAATAGTGAGGGAAATATTCCTGGGCTTCGACCTGTTTCTCGTCCAACACGGCCACGAGCTTTTTGTTGATCAGCGTGATGGAACTGTCGTAATCGCGACGTGCCTCATAAAAGCCGCCGATTGCTGGGTTGATACGGTTGAAATAACGGTCAATTGCATCTACAATGTTGGCATCTCGGTTGCTTTTTCGGAAATTCTCCAGGATAGGATGGATGTCAGCGTTAAAGTAATCGAGCATCTGCTGTTCGGTATCGGTCAGCAGCGCATGCTGCAGTGCCGCCAGGTTTCTTTCCAGATCGAAAATCTTCTGCTCAAACAGGGGTAATTTTTGTGTTTGATTGATGGCCCTGAATAGCGTGATCAGATCGCTGTTTTGGTTGTACAGATCTTGCCGTATCGCTTGGTTGCGCGATTCGGATGACCCCTGCACGTCGATCTGTCCGTAAAGTGGATAGACATGATCGAAGACAATCTCCTGCAGGGCATAGTCTTTCCCGAAAGCGTGGTCGTTAATAAAACGGACAGCTTCTTCCTGAAACCGCCATTTGACACTTGGGTGGATGGAGGTATATTCCTTTTGGATCACAGCCTCGATCTGATTTTCCGTTTCGGAAAATGCTTTCGACACTTTATCTTTGATAAAAGGCAAAATAAAGTTGAGCTTGTTGGCATTGACCGAATTGAGCGCGCGTACCCGCGACGATGACATCTCCAGCAGTCCCAAAACTTTGCCGCCCTCAATAAGGGGCACAAAAATAAAGCTCTTGACCTGCTGTTGCTTCAGCTTATTGATAAAATAAGCCTGTTTCGGATCGGTGATGGGCATCTTATCAATATCGGGTACGACAAGATATTCATCTTTTGTAAGCAGACTCTCGAGGGTATCGCTGCAGAGCATCTCTTCACACTCGGTGATGGTGGAATCATAGAGCAGATGGCTGTAAAGCTGCTTTTCGACAATCCGTAAGTTGTATTCGTTTCTGACCTTTTCGAATGAGGTAAGCCCAATGCGCAAGTCGCTAATTTTGTAGATAGACCTAAATATGCTTTCAATTTCTGCCAGCTGGATTGCACTCTTCTCGCGGAGTAAATTACTTTTAAAGCTCGATACCGCATTTTCAATGGTGGCATCAAAAAGGGTCATTATGGCAAAGCCCTTTAAGATCCAGCTCCGTTCTGGGAATTTGGATTTCCATAAGTCAATATCCGAAAAATTGTCGATCAGTTCAACAATATCTTCTTCTGAAAGATGGACAGCGCGTTCGGTGGGGATGATATCCATAAAATCGGCATTGAACAATACGCGGTAATGATGGATGATATTATTTTTATCTGGAATATCCAAAAATTGGGGTGCATCCATGGCATCTACCTTAAAGCCATAATACTGGCTGATAATGACGCAGCAATTGAGAATATAGTAGGTGTCGGCAGAGATGTCGCGAAGGGTGAATTCAAAGTGATCGCCAGCATCGCTTAAGATTTTTTCGAGCCTTGCGGTGTGATTGAACGTGTAGAGATGAAAAGGGATAGTAACGGCCTTGATCTCATTGTGTGTTAGTGAACTTGGGAACAGGTCGGCCAGCAGTACCCTGATGATAGGCTCGTAACCCAACAGCTCGTCAGTTTTCTCCACACCTTCGATAAGTTGGGGGTACTTCTTGATTTCTTCCAGTAACGCACGAGCGTAAACGGACTGAAACTCGACGGGCGATAAGGCAGCCCTTTCAAAAGCGGGTATAATTTTGTGAAAAGCGATCAGGGTTTTGAACGGACTGGAATCAAAGGAGAAGTTATACTGCATAGTGGTTGTTCCTGACTAAATTAGATTACTGCTGGAAGATGTACAAAATTAAAAAATAATCGGCGATTGCGGGATGGATTTTTAATACATTTTTCCATAAAACCATCAAACTGTATGGGCATGCGCTTGTTCTATACGTAAAAAAACTTGAGCTGTTGTAGCAGATCGGAGAGGATGAGTAGATCGATGTTGCTTAAAGCGGCGATAAACTTGCGCTCGTCGATTGGGAACGCAGACAGAGGTCAGCGGACTGTCCACATCGACAAGGATATAATAACGTATATAAAAATTAAAAACTAATACCATGGAAGAGAGAACAACATTTACCGGGATCCCCGTGACCAATGACGAAGGAATAGAAAAGTATTTTGATTTCGAAGTAGGTAGAGAGGAAGGCCAAAACGAATATGCACGCATTACAATGGATGGCTGCCAGCTCATCTTGGATGAACAACTGGCTTATCTCAGCGGAGATCTGCCGAAAGAATGGCACAGGCCAGCGATCGATAAACTACTCTTTTTATTGTCGGTGGACCGTAATAGTGATGATAGCGCACAGGCGTAATGGGGTAAAGCGCGCGAATTTGCAATGGACTTGGCTTGATGTACACGATTTCTTGAGGAAAGAAATTGGAAGATAAAAACATCATGCAATGAGATGGGAAGCAGCAAGAAGTACGAATTAAACGGATGCAAAAAATTGTTTCTTTCCTTAGCTCGAAAACCGTATACTTGCTGGACTACCAATTGAAGGATCTAAATGACAAAAAGATATGTCCGTTATATCGTTATCATTACCCTGCTTTACAGTTTTATCCCACTGTCGTTGCGGTCGCAGCCCCACTTTGGAAATCTAACTTACGATAAAGGACTGTCCAATAGTACAGTGTTGAGTATATGCCGCGATCATGCTGGATTTCTCTGGATCGGTACGAGGGATGGGCTGAATCGCTATGATGGCCATCAGGTCAAACAATACCGCTCTGATCATCGGGATATGCGTACGATATCGACTAACAATTATATCTATGCCATTGTTGAGCATCCCCGATTAAAGGAGCTTTGGATAGGCACGCAGCAGGGGTTGAACTGCTATGATCCAAAGCAAGACCGATTTAAGCGGATCAGTTACCCGGGCCAGCTTCCTAAAAATGGAAATCACTTTGCTGTGCTGACAATCCAATTTACGCCATCTGGCGCTTTGTTGGGTACTAACAATGGGCTAATGGTGATTCCCGATGCTAATAAGCCGTCTATAGCAGAAGCTGGTGTACTGCAAGGGCTTGAGATATTCTCCCTATTGCAGCTAGGCAATGATATCCTAATAGGTAGTAATAAAGGATTGTACCTGTGGCGTGATCAGAAGAATGTGCTGCCGGTCGCACTTGGCCCTGCGGGTGCAGCAGGTACGGCGGTCAAAGATATCCGGCGGGTAGGTGCGGGTAAGATCTGGGTGGCTACTGATGGGCAGGGGCTTTTTGAGATCGATGACCGCTATAGGCTTACTGCGCATTACGGCACTAAGACTGGGCTGGCAAGCGACTATGTACGCGCCATCGCTGTCGATAGCAGTGCAACGATCTGGATCGGTACGATGGATGGTGGCAGCCTACTGCAACCCGATGGTCATATCCTACAGCAGATCCGCTCCAGCGCAAATCATCCATTCAGTATCAATGACAACTCCATCAAGACCATCTATATTGATAAGCAAGGTATCGTCTGGATGGGGACCAACTTTGGCGGAATCAATTATCACCATGCTGCCGCGTATCCTTTTCGTGTCGATCTGGCAGACGGTCATTACAAGCATCTTAGCGGAAATCTCGTCAGTGCCATTGCCATGGACAGCGATGGGAATACCTGGGTGGGAACGGAACGTGATGGTCTAAATCTGCGACGGAAAGGGAGCGAGGAATATCAGAAGATACGGCTGCGCTCCAATACCATCAAATGTATACTGACCGATAAAAAATACATTTACGTGGGTACATTTGGTGCGGGGCTGGCACGGATCAACCGCCGTAACATCAAGGATATTATTTACTACAATAGCAGTGGCGAAAACGGTCTCACGCTGCTGCAAAATTATATTGGGAGCATCACTCAGGACGAGCACGGTCAACTATGGATCGGTACGGGAAATCGCGGCGTGCAACGCATTAACAGCCAGTTTAACGAAGCCATGCAACCCCATGTGGCGTTTACAAAAAATGCAGCCAACAATTACGTAAAGGATGTCTTGGTAACAAAAGCCGGTACTGTATTTATCGGTACAGCCCAAGGACTGGGCGAGCTACAGCAGTGTAGTCGGCCGCCTTGGCAGCGCAGCAGCAGGGAAGCTCAAAGTAGTATGCAAATAGATGGCGGCGGAAGGGCAATAAATCCTAATGGAGGCAAGCTAGGTCAAGAAAGTCAGTCCTCAGACCGCAATAATAGGCCACAAGATAACAGTTTAAGGGACAATAGGTGGGGGCCGCTTGATGCGGCACAGGGGGATGACTATATTTCGCGCGATATTCTGAAAGACCATTATATCAATACACTCTTGGAGGATGAGTCGGGGACAATCTGGATTGGCACGCAGGAAAAGGGCCTTTTCAGCTATCATCCGCAGACGGCAAAGCTAACCCGTATCGAGCTGTTCCCTAGCCGCAGCTATTATCATGTGCTCGGAATAGCCGAAAACAAACGCAATGAAATTATTGTCAGTACCAACAATGGCCTGGTCTTTTACCATACGGTTACGGGAAAAAAGCGGTATATGGATATTGAGGATGGCTTTCCGACAAATGAGTTCCTGCCCAATGCCATGCTCTGCTACGATGGGCAGCTGCTTGTAGGTTCGCATAAAGGTCTGATTACCCTTAACGTATCGCGCCATAAGGCCAATACCGATGTGCCCAATGTGCTAATCTCAGGTTTCACCATCAATGGGCAGGATCGGACAAGTAACGGTCAGATCCTGGGGCTTAAAAATCCAAACTACTTGACAACGATCGATCTGAATCATGATCAAAATACTTTTACCATCGATTTTAGTTCGGACAACCTTATCAATCCGCAGAAAAATACCTATGCGTATCAGATCGAGGAGATCGATCAAGGCTGGAACCTGACCGACAGGCCCAACATTACTTATACCAACTTAAGCCCGGGCAAGTATACGCTGAAAATCAAAACAGCCAATGACGATGGTGTATGGAGCACGGTGGTCAAATCGCTTGAGATCCGTATCGCACCGCCCTTTTACAAGTCGATCGGCGCATACACGCTGTATGCTGTACTACTGATTGCCGGCATCTTATATGTTTATCGGTATAATCTGGAAAAAAAGCAATTGAAAACCAAGTTGTACTACGAAGAAAAACACCACCAGGATCAGGCGGCTCTGATGCAGTCCAAGCTTGATTTTTTTACCAAGATTAGTCATGAAATCCGTACACCGCTAACCTTGATACATGCTCCAGTGGAGAAAATACTGCAGGAGAGCAAGCTTGATAATCATCTGGATGAACAGCTGCAGCAGGTCCGGCGTAATATCAAGCGGCTGCTCCAACTGACTCAGGAGCTGCTGACCTTCAATAAAATGGATGCCCGCAAGCTTAGCCTGGACAAGCAGGTCATCGACTCGGCGAGATATTTTGAACCGATATATCGCTCTTTTGAACCGATAGCGCGTAATCTAGGTATTGAATACAGGCTCGAAAACTGCTTTGAAGGCCACTTTATGGCCGATCCTCAGCAATTGGAAAAAGTGTTACTCAATTTGCTTTCCAACGCATTTAAGTTCAGGAGAGAGCACAACCCGGCGATAAGCATAGTGGTGCGTCGGAACAACAGCGATCTGCTGATCCATGTGATCGACAATGGTCTAGGGATCAAACCTGATGAGCGGGATCGTATATTTGATACCTTTTACCAGGGGGATGAAGGGCATACCAAGGAAGGCTGGGGGATCGGCCTGGCCTTCGCCAAAGAGCTGGTCGAGCTGCATCAGGGACGCCTCTATCTAGACGATGCGCAGGCTTTTTCCGAAAGAAAGGAGACTGTCTTTACAATCGCCCTTCCGGTCGGTATCATTCCACCGGAGCAGCAGGCGGACAGCGGCGTGCTACAGGCTCCCGAAGACACGACCAATGTACGTCCTGTCTACACAGTGTCAGCGCCAACGCGCGACTTTCATATATTGATCGTTGAAGACAATGATGAGCTGCGTTCCTTTTTGGTCGGTCACCTGCAACGACAATATCAGGTAAGCGCAGCGGCCCACGGCAAGGCGGCACTTGTTGCGGTGGCAGAATGTATGCCCGATCTGATCATAACCGATATTGCCATGCCCTATATGGACGGTTATACCCTCGTCAGGGCGCTAAAAGCTGATGCGGATACGGCGCATATTCCGGTGATTATGCTCACGGCAAAAAGCGAGGAACAGGATAGTGTATTTGGTTACCAGATTGGTATCATAAATTATGTGACGAAGCCTTTTAACCTGCAGGTACTCGATCTGCAAATTTTTAATACGGTGTCGGCACTGGAGCAGGCCAAAGAGCGCAACCGGAGCTACCTGCTGTTGTCCAAGCGCGACGAGATCATATCCAGTGCCGAAACGGCATACTTAGATAAGCTTCGTGCTACAGTAGAAGCACATATGGCCGATCCGATATTCTCCGTAGCAATGCTCGCTGATAAGATGGGACAGAGTCAAAGCGCCCTACTTAAGAAGGTCAAAGGGCTCACAGGACTCAGCGCTACTGAACTGATCAAAGATATTCGGCTCAACGAAGCCGCCAATCTGCTTGTTCAGTCGGATCAGGTAGCATCGGTTGCCTATGCCGTCGGATTTAACGACCGGAAGTATTTTAGTAAAGAGTTTAAAAAGAAATTTGGGGTAAATCCGACACAATACAGGGAAAATAAGATCAATTAAAAGATTTTACCCCTAAATTTACGTTTTTTTACCCCTATGGGATCCCATGAGTTCTACATATTTGTGAAGCTATTTGCTCGATCGCAAAACACAACAGCTCCGCTGTGCCGAAGCGGTCGTCAGACAGTACCAATATAAGTCCCAAGAATATGAATAGACTCCTATTAATCCTTATTATGCCGCTACTCTGCATGCAGGCTTTTGCTCAAGCTGAATTCCCTTTTGGAACCATCAGCAGACGGGTGGTGGACGATGAACTTGCTCAGCTATCTACGAAAGAACATCTTCTCAAGACCTACAGGCGGACACTGGGCAAAGATGGTGCGTGGTCCGATATTGACTATGCAGACCGTGCTGTTACCGAATGGAAACCTACCGCACACCTAGATCGGGTCAGGCAGCTGATCGGCGCATATGTGCACGCGGAAAGCCCGCTCTACCAAAATAGGGCACTGTATACGCAGATTATCAGCGCCCTGAATTATTGGGCACAGCATAATTTTACCAGCACCAACTGGTGGCACAATGAGATCGCTACACCCAAAGCTATTGGGGTGGCCCTGATCTTGATGAAGACTGGTCAAGAACAGGTTCCGAAGCAGCTGGAAGACGCACTGGTCTTGAAAATGACCAAGGGTGATCCGTACAAGATGACCGGAGCTAACAAAAGCGACATCGCGATGCATTACTTTTATCGCGCGCTGATCACGCAGGACAAGCATCTGCTGACTTCTTCGCTGGAACAGCTCTTTTATCCCGTCCAGCTGGTCGATGGCAAGGAGGGTTTACAGTATGATCTTTCCTATCTGCAACATGGCCCGCAGCTGTATATTGCGGGTTATGGGGAGGAATTTTTGAAAGGTATATCTACCATTATGTATTATGTCCGCGATACGCCCTACGCAATTTCGGATGAAAAGAAGCAGCTTTTTATACGTTTTCTGAAAGAAAGCTACTTGCCCATCATTCGAGCCGGTTACATTGATTTTAATGTACAGGGGCGTGGTATATCTCGGCCAAACATACTGAAGAAGAACGCTGGTGTAACTATGTTGCAGCATATGCTGGCGATCGATCCCCAGCAGCGGCAGATGTGGATGCATGAAATCGCCAAGTTGGACAGCACGACCCCATACGATACGCCCGGATCTCCACTACATAGACATTACTGGAAGGGTGACTACACTACGCATAGCCGCAAAGGCTATCAGGTCAATGTCCGCATAGCAAGTGCCCGAACGAATCGCTCTGAGTCGGGAAATGGCGAAAATATATATGGAAAGTATATGACGGATGGGGTGACCAATATCCAGGTATTCGGGCCAGAATATATGAACATCATGCCCATTTGGGAATGGGATAAAATTCCGGGTACCACGACGCGGGATATGACAGCCGACCCTGTGCTCGTAGAGCAGTGGGGCGCGTTGGCTAGCAACCGATTTGCAGGGGGGGTATCGGATGGCCAATATGGTTGTACAGCCATGGTGCTCGAATATGATAGCGTACAGGCTCATAAGGCCTGGTTTTTCTTTGATCAGCAGGTGGTCTGCCTAGGTGCTGGCATAACCTCCAACAGCAACGCACCAGTGGTGACAACGCTCAATCAGACCTGGCAAAAAGGTAAGGTCAAATGGGGAGGGAAGGCAATGGCTGCAATCGACTCTTTGAAGCGCAAGGTGAACACGGGGGAGTACGTGAGTCATAATCAGGTAGCTTATCTGTTTAATGATCGCTCAGCGGTCACCTTGACCAGCAAAAAACAGACCGGATCATGGTATCACATCAACCGCTCACGATCTAAGGAAAGTATAACAGGTATGGTGTTTAAGCTATGGATCAACCACGGCGTCAGACCAGTGGATGCAACTTACGCTTACAGTCTATATCCTGGAACCGAATCACCAAACAAACTTGAAGCTGAAAAAGTCAGGATCATTACAAATACCAAGGCGGTACAAGCCGTAGAACACCGTGGGCTCGAATACATACAGGCTGTATTTTATCAGGCAGGTCAGCTAGAAACGGATCAACTGTTTGTTGAAGTTGATCAACCTATTATTTTACAGATCAGTAAAGAATCTTCCGGCTATACGCTATGTGTAGCAGATCCCAATCAGCAAATTGATGCTGTGCGGGTCAATGTGCGCGACAAGCGGTCCGGTCAGTCGAAAGAGGTTCGGATCGCACTGCCGCAAGGCGCCTATCGGGGAGCCACAGCAAAGTCTGCTATCCGTTGACAGCTTACCGTAAGACCTGTAGGTGGGGAGTACCACTGCAGACCTACACATCGCCGGGGCTAAAGCAGAATGTGACAACCCAAAGAACCAAATCCTAAAATCAATTAATAAATCATAGATTATGATACCTTATGTAAAAACTATTGTGGTGGGGGCTACCTGTATGTTGTATGTTTCACAGCTCTATGCGCAACAGCGGCAGGTGACAGGCGTCGTAACGGATGCGACCACGGGCAAACCGCTGCCAGGTGTGAGCATTTCGCAGAAGGGGGGCGGCACAAAAGGGGCGACCGATGTGAATGGTCGTTTTTCAGTCGACATTGCGGCCGGGTCGGAAAAATTCATCTTCAAATTTATCGGTTATGATGAACAAGAAGTTTCGTTAAGTGATGGTAAACTATTAAATGTAAAACTATTGCCTAAGAGCAGGTCGCTAGATGAAGTCGTCGTGATCGGCTACGGTGAGGTGCAGCGGAAAGACCTGACCGGATCGGTGGGGTCGGTAAATATGCAGGACATCAAGAAGGCGCCTGTTGGTTCAGCCCTGGAAGCTTTGGCCGGTCGTGTGGCCGGGGTGCAGGTAACCTCCGAAAGTGGCAAGCCCGGCAGTGAGATGAATATTGTCATCCGTGGTGCCAACTCGCTGACGCAGGACAATTCACCCCTTTATGTCATCGACGGCTTTCCGATTGAAAATGCCAATAGCAATGTGCTCAATCCTGATGAGATTGCTTCTATCGAAGTACTCAAAGATGCTTCTGCAACGGCGATATATGGTGCGCGGGGTGCTAATGGGGTCATCCTCATTACCACCAAGAAAGGGGAAAACGGTGCTCCACAGATCAGTTATACAGGCTATGTGGGGTCGCAGCAGATCATCAACAGCATGCAGTTGATGAATGGCTATGAGTTTGTCAAGCTGCAAGCCGAGCGCGATCCGGTCGGTTCGCAGTTGACTTATTTTAGCGATGGCAAAACGCTGGAGGATTACAAATCCATCCCCAGCAACGACTGGCAAGACTATATCTTCCGTGATGGCGTCATGCACAATCATAGCCTTTCCATAATGGGGGGCAACAACAATACCAAGTACGCTGTTTCGGGCAATATTTTCGGGCAGCAGGGGATCATTATCAACTCCGGCTTCAACCGTAAGCAAGGGAAAATGACCTTGGATCAGAGTTTTCAAAAACTAAAAGTCGGCATCAATGCCATGTATACAGGGACACTAACCGATGGTAGTAATCCTGCTGCACCAGAATCCGCCTTTTCAGCCATGAACTACCTGATGTATAGTGTATGGGGATACCGTCCCATTGCTTTTCCTGACGAAGACTTACTGAACGATCCGACAGACGACCTGGCCAATCCGACCAATGACTATCGTTTTAATCCTATTTTGTCAGCGCAGAATGAACTGCGCGAAAGTTATAACAATCGTCTTATTGCCAATGGTTATGCCGAATATGCGTTTTCACCTGCGCTCAAATTACGTATCAATGGCGGTATCAACAATTCGGATACACGGCTGGATGTCTTTAACAACTCCCGCACACGCTACGGATTTGCGGGCAGTACCAACGGTGTGAACGGATCGGTTCTATATACGCAGAGCAACACCTGGCTGAATGAAAATCTATTGACCTACGCTAAGAAAATCAAGGATCATACGCTCAATGTGGTCGCAGGTATCACCTTTCAGGGTAACAAATACCACCGATACGGTATGTCGGCTATTCGGCTGCCCAATGAGATTAAAGGCTTGGCGGGCCTGAGCGAAGGTATTCCTCAGCCCGTCACATCGGTGAAATCCGAATGGACCATGCTCTCCTACCTAGCTCGCGTAAACTATAATTACAAGAGCCGCTATCTCTTGACGGCATCATTTCGTGCGGATGGCTCTTCCAAGTTTACAGGTACGAACAGGTACGGCTATTTCCCCTCGGGAGCATTTGCATGGCGACTGATTAATGAATCGTTTATGAAAAAGCAAAGCTTGTTTTCGGATGCGAAAGTTAGGCTGGGCTATGGTATAACGGGCAATAACAGGGTGAATGAGTACGCATCCTTTTCACCGGTTTATTTTGAGAATACCAGTGTGAGCACTAATGGTTATTACTCGTGGGGAAATAATCTGCTGCAAGGCATGTTTTTGGGTATAGGTACGCCTGACCTGCGCTGGGAAAGTACAGCGCAGAGCAATGCAGGTATCGATCTGGGACTTTTTAAAAACAGGCTATTGTTGACAGCAGATTATTACCACAAACGCACATATGACCTGTTGCTCTATGCGGCACTGCCATCGACCACTGGCTATAGCAATGCATTTAAGAATATCGGCGAAACGAGCAACAAGGGGATCGAACTGACGGTGGCAGGCGATATCATTCAAAAGCCTAATTTTAGCTGGAACAGCTCCTTCAACATCTCTTTTAACCGCAATAAAGTGGTTGAGCTCACCGAAAATCAGGAGAGCCTCACCACAGCGCTAGCCTGGGATCAGGATTATCGAACCACACCATTGTATCTTGCTAAGATCGATCAACCGCTGGGACAGATGTACGGTTACCTTTGGGAAGGGGTGTATCAATACGACGATTTTGACCGGCAGCCTGATGGTAGCTATCTATTGAAGCAGACGGTTGCCACAAATGGCAATACGCGCAGTTCCATTCGCCCCGGCGATGTCAAGTACAAGGATCTCAATGGCGATATGGTGGTGGATAATCTGGACAGAACGGTGATCGGTCGGGGATATCCCATCCACCAGGGGGGATTGGCCAACACCTTTAAGTATAAGAACTTTGATCTGCACCTGTTTTTCCAATGGTCCTATGGCAATGATATCGTCAATGCCAACAGGTTGCTGTTTGAAAACGGCAGCAAGGCTCACCTTAATCAGTTTGCCAGCTTTGCGGACCGCTGGACTCCGGAAAATACATTATCGAACATGCCGCGAGTAGGTGGACAAGGGCCTAACGTCTATTCGAGCCGGATCATTGAGGATGGATCATATCTGCGCCTGAAAACGGGTTCGATTGGCTATACCTTTGATCGGGCGCTACTGGCCAAATGGAAGGTCAAGAGCCTGCGGGTATATGCTTCGGTGCAGAATATCTGGACACTGACCAGCTACTCGGGCTACGACCCCGAGGTGGCGGTGTATTACTCGGCGCTAACCCCAGGGTTTGACTATTCCTCATACCCAAGACCCAAGACCTTTGTGTTTGGTATTAACCTCAATCTGTAACCCTATCACTAAAAAACGATGAAACGATCAATAACAACAACATATACCTTCCTACGCCTAGCGGGCTTAGTGACATCCATGACGCTGCTGGGAGGTTGCTCCGGCTTTCTGGACAAGCAACCTTACGATGTGGTCAAGGAAAACTATTATCAGAATGAAAAGGAGTTGATGACAGGACTGGTGGGCGTGTACGATATACTGGGTAGGGAAGATTTTTACGGGTCGACATACTCCACGTATTTAACCTTGGGTGATGAGGGTGCCTACTTTCGTTCTTCGTACCTCGCTGGACCGGAAATCTACAGCTACGACGCCTCCAATCCGAAAATAAATGATATCTGGCGATTTTTGTATGAAGGGATCGAGCGGGCCAATTTTTTACTGAGCAAAGTCGACGCCGTATCAATGAACGATGCGGATAAGCAGGCCGTCAAAGGAGAAGTGAAATTTTTGCGGGCCTACTACTATTTTATACTGGTTAGTAACTGGGGTGCTGTACCCTTGAAAACAGAGCCGACAAGCTCTGTCAATCATGTAAATATCGCGCGTACGCCGGAGGCTGATGTCTATGCTTTTATCGTGCAGGAGATGGAATCTGCGGAAGCCATGGTGAAAGATATTCAGTCCTATGGCCATGCGGGCCGCGTCAGCAGATCTGCGGTGCGTGGTATACTGGCCCGTGTATACCTCAAGATGGCGGGTGCTCCGCTCCATGCGGTCTCCAACTATCAGAAAGCGCTAGAATGGTCCAGTAAACTGGTCTTTCCGCAAGGTGGAGATTACAGCCACAGCCTGGTGGGTAGCTATAAAAAAATCTTTACAGACATGGCAGCAGACCGATACAACATCAATGAGGGCATCTGGGAAGCAGAGTTTTATGGTAATCGCACGGGCGATTTTGAAGCCGGTCGTATCGGCAATCAGAGCGGTATTCAGACCAGTGATGAAAGCAAGGGTTTTAGTTATGGTCTGCTAGCAGCCACGCGCAAGCTGTTTGAATCGTACGAGGCTACTGATCAGCGTAGGGACTGGAACATCGCGGGATACCGATACAACCATGTCAACAATCTGGTCAAAGATTCGGTATTCTACACATCGGCAGAGATCGAGCGCCGTCATGTCGCCAAGTTCCGTCGAGATTACGAAACTTTAAAACCGAAAAACAGAAATTATACACCCATTAATTTTCCACTGCTGCGCTATGCCGATGTGCTGCTGATGTTTGCCGAAGCTGAAAATGAGGTGAATGGCCCGACAGCCCGAGCTAAAAATGCACTGCAGCAGGTCCGCGACCGTGCAAAGGCGTCCAATCGAAACAACCTCATCAGCAATGAAAGTGAAATGCGGACGGCTATACGCGAGGAGCGATTTCGGGAACTCTGCTACGAGGGTCTCCGAAAATTTGACCTCGTGCGCTATGGTACCTTTGTCGCGGAGATGAAGTTAGTCGCCCAGCAATATACACAGCTGGCTCCGGCCGACTACCGCTACTTGGCACTGGCATTCAACAATGTGAGTGAACGGGATGTTTATTTACCCATCCCGATCAGCGAACTATCACTCAATAACTTAATGACGCAGAACCCCGGATGGTAACTACATTTAATACGTAAACATGATGAAAAGATCGATCAAATTATTTCTATTTCTTGCCCTATATAGCTTACAATCCTGCGAGAAAAAGGAGGTGACCCCTTTACACTTGGAAATCGGCACGGCCAAGAGCAGCTACAAAGTAGACGAGCCGGTGGTGTTCCAGATCGGTGGCAACCCCGACCAGCTTACGTTTTACTCAGGAGAGGAGGGACACAAATACAGCTACCGCGAGCGTACCAAAGCAGTGCCGATGGCGGTGACAGTAGAGTTTGCCAGCAACCGTCGCTATGGTACCGATGCACAGCAGCCGCGCTCGCTTCGATTGCTCGTATCGCAACGTTTTTCGGGCATTTATCAGGCCGATGCAATTGTCGAGAGTGAATGGGTGGATATCACTCCGGCGTTTAACTTATCGGGTATCCAGTCGAGTGATGCCGTATATCTGCCCTCCGGCCGGGTGGACCTCTTCAAATTGAGCAACCTTGGTTTTACAATAGACCCCAATGCACTGGTTTACTTTGCGTTTAAATATACGGGAAGTACGGGGTCCACGCAGCCCCGCTGGTGGATCAACCTATTTAACCTGAATACCCTGACGACTGAAGGTGTTACCTTGCCCATCGCAACGCTACAAGGGGCGGAATGGCGATCGATCGGGCTACAAGGTTCGTCGGTCTCGTGGCTGCTCAGCAGCAGTGGACTGCGCTTTCAGGGAGGTGGTGCAGCCATATCCTCCAATTTGGTGTGGGCTGTATCCAAGCCCCTCGATCTGACCAGCGTAACGCCTGACAAAGGGGTAGCCTTGAAGAATATGAGCACCCGAATAAATTCCTACGCCTACATTTTTCGGACGCCGGGAAACTACGAGGTCACCTTTGTCGGTAATAATGTAAACGCCTATGGCGAAAACCCGGTAACGAAAACAATCCAATTAACAATTACGGAATAGTACAACAGAATAACTTAATTAAAATAGTCCAGTAAATTACATAATATGAAGCAGATACAATGTTCATTTGATCTTAAAATTATTTTTTTATATCTGGTGGTAACACTTTTTTCCTGTCAGCAGAGTAACGCCCAGAATTCGGTGGCATCTTCAGATTTTGTGGCATCAGACTTTGCCTTGGCGAAAGACCAATACCAGCTGTTGCTTGGCAGCCGTGATTTTCCACGCACTTTGGATACCGCAGGCCGCGTCGTGGGTACGGATGAATGGGACTGGACGGGGGGATTTTTTCCCGGCGCATTGTGGTATATCTACGAATATACGAAAGACCCAGAGGTAAAAGCCAATGCCACGATATGGACCGAGAAGCTTGAGAAAGCAAAAGACCTCACCCAACATCACGATATCGGTTTTGTAATGTATTGCGCTTACGGCAATGCTCTGCGCCTGGAAACTAATCCGGACAAAATAAAGCAGTATCAGCAGATTTTGGTTCATTCGGCCCAATCTGCCCTAAAAAGGTTTGACCCGAAGGTAGGGCTGATCAAATCGTGGAATGAGAAAGCTTCTTGGGACGGTAAGACGGTCTGGAAATATCCGGTCATCATCGATAATATGATGAACCTCGAGCTGCTGTTTTTTGCTTCCGAGTTGACCGGTGATCCGAAGTACAAGCACGCAGCCATTAGCCATGCCGATCATACCCTGAAAAATCACTTTAGATCCGACTATAGTACGTACCACGTCGTGGACTACGATCCTAACACAGGAGCGGTCACCCATCAGCAGACCAATCAAGGTTACGCGGACAATTCAACTTGGTCTAGGGGGCAAGGATGGGCCATCTATGGCTATACTTTACTTTACCGGGAGACTAGGGAAGACAAATATCTTGAAGCGGCAAAGAAAGCCGCTGATTTCTACATGAATCATCCCAACCTGCCGAAAGATAGGGTGCCCTATTGGGATTTTAATGCCGGACAGCAGGGATATTGGCCAGACGTAGATTATTCAAATCGAAAGCTGAAGGTGATACCAAGGGACGCATCGGCAGCGGCATTGGTATCTTCAGCCTTGCTAGAGCTTTCCACCTACACTTCGGGAGCGGATGCAAAGCGCTATTTCGACTTTGCTGAAGGTACGTTAAAAACGCTTTCTTCCAGCGAATACTTAGCAAAACGCGGTACCAACGGTGGCTTTATCCTCAAGCATTCGGTCGGAAGCATGCCGCATCAAAGTGAAGTGGATGTGCCGCTGATCTACGCGGATTATTACTTTTTGGAAGCCCTGCTGCGCTATAGGAACTTAGCTAAAGCGTTATAAAAGGGTAAAAATAATGTTTAAAAAAAAATGCGGCAGCTGTTGAATCGTGTGCAGACATCGTCTAAGTCGGCTGCTTTAAATAACGAACGAAATTCCACACCGATGAGAAGAATAGTATATCTGTGCTTTTTGCTCGTTCTTGCGGCAAATGCACTCTGTCAGCAACAACAGCATCGAAGTCCTACTGTCACCGATAAATTAGCTTGGTGGTCGGCAGCCCGATTTGGGCTATTTATACATTGGGGATTGTATGCCCAAACCGCGGGCGACTGGAATGGCAGGCCTACACGCGGTGGTGAACATTTTATGTTGTACGAGAAGATTCCGCTCCACAGGTACGCACAAATTGCCAAAGATTTTAAGCCGACTTGTTTTGATGCCGATAGCTGGGTAAAAGCAGCAAAAGACGCAGGCATGAAATACATAGTCATTACGGCCAAGCACCACGACGGATTTGCCATGTTCCGTTCCCCAAGTAGTGACTATAATATCGTGCAGCAAACGCCCTGGCAAAGGGATCCGATGCAGGATCTGGCTGCGGCCTGCAAAAAATATGATATGAAATTGGGCTTCTACTATTCGCTGGGCCGTGACTGGGCCGACCCAGATGTGCCAACCAATTGGCCGACCAGAGGGGGCAGAAGCAACTCATGGGATTATCCGGACGAGGATGCAAAGGACTTGACGAAATATATAGCGCGTAAAGTAAAACCTCAGTTGCGCGAACTACTGACGCAATATGGCCCTATTGGTCTCATCTGGTTTGACACGCCTGAACTTTTCAGCAAAAGACAGAGCGAGGACATCCGAAGTTTTATAAATGATCTACAACCGCAATGTATCGTGAATAGCCGGATCGGGAATAATTTAGGCGACTATACGGTGGTGGAGCAGTCATTGGTCAGTAAAGCAACTGAAAACTGGGAAGCCTGTATTACCATGAGTGCCAATTGGGGGTATAACCGGCATGATACGATCTGGAAAAGCCCGGAGATATTGGTGCGAAACCTGGTTGAAGTGGTGAGTAAAGGAGGTAACTTACTATTGAACGTGGGACCAAAAGGTGATGGTACCTTTCCGCCAGAAAGCATAGCGCGCTTAAGGAGCATCGGCGATTGGATGGCTATGAATGGGGAAGCGATCTATGGATCCCGGACGTGGAAGGTCAGCGGCGAAGGAAACCTGCTTATTGGTGAACAGGAACAGCTTCTTACAGGGCAAACTGCTGGAAAACAAGTTGATGATAAAATGGATATCAAAGATGCTGTAAATGATGCAACCTCGAAAGAGGTGGTCCCCGATATCCGCTTCACAGCAAAAGATAATTGTGTCTATGTATTTATTAGAAGTCCAAACACCCGGTTTGCGATGATCAAGAGCCTGGCCGCAGGGCAGGCTAAAATCGATAAAATCTCCTTGCTGGGCAGTCGGGAAAATATACCATGGACACAGCATGCTGCAGCATTGCAGGTGCCCATACCTCAGACGAACAACGGAAATATACCAGTGTATGTATATAAGGTTGCACTAGTAAACTAAACCTCTTGTATTATGTAAATAATCTAACGATAAACTGATGAAAAAAAACTTTTTAAACGGATTTATTCTTGCTTTGATCGTAAGCTCCTGCTCCAGTCCCTTGGAGGATCCTGCGCTTGACACTGTAGGTAAAAATATAAATAAGCGTGCGGCAATAGGCAAAGCCAGCCTCGTGGGATCAGCTATGGTGACTGCCGGCATGACACTGGCCCAGATCAATGCAGTGATTGCAGGGACAACTGCTGGCGATACGGTATGGGTGGAAGCCGGGACCTATCACATCGATGGAGTGCTGGTTATGAAGCCGGGCATTACGATGATGAAAAGCGGAACGGTCAATCCTGTATTTGATGCGCGCTCATCGACGGCGCAGCTGTTTCGGCAAAACTACAGTGCGGCGGCAATTGCTAATTGTACTTTTTCGGGAATCACATTCTGGAACTTGACCTTCTACATCAATAATGCTTCGAACGTAACTTTCAAATGGTGTATCTTTGACTATGGTGTCAAGAAAGCAGGTAGCAACAAGTCAAATGATCTGCACGACGCTTATATACGCCTGCTTGGAACAGATCAAGCTACTATCAGCAATTGTGTGTTTGCCCGCAGGCAGGGTCATAGTGGCAGAGGAGTATGGAATGGATCAGGCAGTACAAACAGCAAGATAATCAATAACACATTTGGCAATGGTGGCACCACAGGGTACTTTATTACGGCTATAAACGACAATTCGAAAAGTAATAGCCTGATTGCCGGTAATACCATCATGCGAAATGAATCTTTTAATAGTGAAGATGCCAATACCGACCACGGTATTTATGCGCATAGTTTCAATGGCCTTACCATACAGCACAATGTAATTAAAGGCTGGCCGGCCAACGGCAGTGGAGGGGCTATTAAAGCGAGAAATGGGCAGAACTTAGTGATTAATGCCAATCAAATGCATACCTCGGGTGTATTATTGTATATCTATATCGAACCTTCTGCTTACCAGTTCCTCAAAAATGTACAGGTTACCAATAATAAAATCTATATAGATACACTGGTCGGTGGAATGTATGGTGGAATTGGATATTGGCGGCAGGCCGGCGTAACGGGCCAGGAGGAATCGTTCCTGATTTCGGATAATGAGATGCCCAACGGGTCGATCAGCATATCGGGTTCGAATGGATTTAGCAACGCACAGTTTAACATGGGGGGCGGGGGCGTCTTTAATAATGATCTGCATATGCCATTTTTGTCCCTGGCAGCGGGGATCAATCAGTCCGGCAACTATTAGTCTTTTTTATTTTTATCGCCGTCATTATCTCTGTCATAAAATTCGCGTGCTTTTTTGAGACCGGTTGCGATAGCGATACCGTCGTCTGTCCCTTCGGCCAATATCGCATTAGCGATCTCGATGGCTTTTTTGCGGATTTTAGCTGGCTGATTTTTATAAGATGTTGGGTAATCTTTGCTGCTCCAGGGCATAGTTCCTCCTTTTTTAGGAAGGAACAATTGTGGGTAATGGATCGTTTGATGAAGGTAGTGGTTTAAGGCTGTAAAAGCTGATTCCTTTTTACGTAGGGGAAGAGCTTTGCGTTTTGTTTTTTGGATAAGGGGCGAAATCCATCATAAACAAAAAAAGCTCATCGTATGATGAGCTTTTTTTGTACCTAGGGCGGGAATCGAACCCGCACTCCCTTAACGGGAACAGGATTTTAAGTCCTGCGTGTCTACCAGTTCCACCACCTAGGCAGGTGAGCGAAAAACGAGATTCGAACTCGCGACCCCAACCTTGGCAAGGTTGTGCTCTACCAACTGAGCTATTTTCGCATTGGAATTATTATTCTTTCAATCGGTCAGAACATTGCGTTCTTCCTTTTCGGTGGTGCCAGCTGGATTCGAACCAGCGACACAAGGATTTTCAGTCCTTTGCTCTACCAACTGAGCTATGGCACCTTTTCAACGTAAGCTGTTTGCCTTATTGATGATGCAAATATAGACGGATTATTTGAATTACAAAAGTCAAAAGTGCTTTTTTTTGCGTTTAAACGCCAACCTGCTGATTTTTAAGTAAAAAAAATAAGGGGCTATCCGAATGGAATAGCCCCTGTATAGTTGGTTGACGCAGTTGATTACGACAATTTACCAACTTCTAAGACCAAATCAACAATTTTGTTTGAATAACCCCACTCGTTGTCGTACCAAGATACCACTTTAACGAAGTTGTCATTTAATGAAATTCCAGCTTTAGCATCGAAGATTGATGTACGTGCATCACCTAAGAAATCTGAAGAAACAACTTCGTCTTCAGTATAACCCAAGATACCTTTCAATTCACCTTCAGAAGCTTCTTTCATTGCAGCTTTGATGTCTTCGTATGAAGCACCTTTGTTTAAACGTACTGTCAAGTCAACAACTGAAACGTCTGCTGTAGGAACACGCAATGACATACCTGTCAATTTACCTTTCAATTCTGGAAGAACCAAACCTACTGCTTTAGCAGCACCTGTAGATGAAGGGATGATGTTTTGGTATGCACCACGGCCACCTCTCCAGTCTTTTACTGAAGGACCATCCACTGTCTTTTGTGTTGCAGTTACGGCGTGAACTGTAGTCATCAAACCTTCAACGATACCGAATTTATCATTCAATACTTTAGCGATAGGCGCTAAACAGTTTGTTGTACATGAAGCGTTTGACACGATGTTCTGATCAGCTTTCAATTCTTTATGGTTAACACCCATGACAAAAGTAGGGGTGTCGTCTTTTGCTGGAGCAGACATCACCACTTTCTTAGCACCTGCGTCGATATGTTTTTGAGCCAACTCTTGAGTCAAGAAGAAACCTGTAGATTCGATGATCACTTCAGCACCTACTTCATTCCATTTCAAGTTTGCTGGATCTTTCTCAGCTGTAACGCGAATAGTTTTTCCGTTAACAACCAAATTACCGTCTTTTACTTCTACAGAACCGTCAAATTTGCCATGTGTTGAATCATATTTCAACATATAAGCCATATAGTCTGGTTCAACTAAGTCATTGATACCAACAATTTCAATTTCTGGACGATTGATTGCTGCTCTGAATGCTAAACGACCAATACGGCCAAATCCGTTAATTCCAATTTTCATATTCTTAATTTTTATTGATATAATATTTAATTAAATTGTGTATTGGTTCTTTTACTACAGATCCAATACTGATATTAAATTCTTCTGTGGCAACTTCCCGGAGGATGTTCTCATAATTGAACGCTACTGAACCCGTAAAGTTTACATCACTGTCGGGATATTCTTTCATTAGCGGTTTGATGTAAGTTTTTATAAACGTGCGGAGCCCGTTTTTAACCAGCTGATTGATGAATAAATGATCTTTGTTATCGAGGACAAAATCAGTGAAGGAATTTAGAAAATTTGTCGGTTGAGGTGCAAAATACACCCGCTCCAAAATCATTTTCTTATCGACATTAAATTGTCTTTCCAACTTGTCCCGAAGATCTATAGGAAGAGACTCCGTCATATAATGTTTGAGCAGCTGTTGGCTGTTCCAATTTGTCGCCCCCTCATCGGCTAGGATGTAACCTAGGCCATAGTTGTTATCAATGATTTTTTTTCCTGTATAATAAGCTGCATTCGATCCACTGCCTATAATCCCAATGATGCCCTTTTCGTCGCCAAACGTAGAAATCGCCGAAGCGATTACATCATGGTCTACGCGCACACGAGCGTTGACAAAAAAACGTTCTAAGACATTCTTTATTTTATCCTTGCGCTCCTTGGACGATGACCCCGCACCAAAAAAATAAATCCGCTTTATTTTCTCGGCGTTGTTGATCAGATTGGTGTTCTTGTGCAGGTGCTGTAGTATGGAACGCTCATCTTGAAGATAGGGATTGATCCCGTTCATGCGAAAACCAGTGGTTACACGGCCTTTATCGGCCAATCTCCAGTCCGAAAATCGCGATCCACTATATACTACTGCTATCATGTCTGTTCAATTTATGATTATAAAATCTCAGCCATTTCCAATAAATCAGGGCTAAGTTTGATTTCCTTATTGCTGATTGCTTCTTCAATTGGAGTTGTCTGGATTTCATTGCCACGGAGTCCAACAGTAACACGTGTATTCCCTGCCAACAATTCATTGACAGCAGCAAAACCCAATCGACTAGCAAGCACGCGGTCGAAACTCGTTGGAGCACCACCACGCTGCAAATGCCCTAATATACTAACTTTCGTGTCGTAATGATCAAACTTTTCCTTTACTTTTTTCGCTACATAATATGCTCCACCGTTTTGGTCGCCCTCAGCAACAATAACGATAGAGGATGATTTCTTCTTAATCGCCCCATCTTCCAGGTGGCGGATCAGATCGTCAATAGCCGTTTCTTTTTCAGGAAGTAAAATCGCTTCGGCTCCGCCTGCAATACCGGCATTTAAAGCGATGCAGCCTGAGTCTCTACCCATTACCTCCACAAAGAAAAGACGTTCATGCGAAGCAGCCGTATCTCTGATTTTATCAATGGCTTCGATAACAGTATTATTGGCCGTATCATACCCAATGGTATAATCCGAGCCATACAAATCGTTGTCTATTGTTCCGGGTATGCCGACAACAGGAATGTCAAATTCTTTGGAAAAAAAGTTTGCACCTGTAAAAGATCCATCACCGCCGATCACCACCAAAGCTTCAATACCGGCAGCTTTAAGATTGTCGTAGCCTTTTTGACGACCTTCCGGCGTTTTGAACTCCATGCAGCGCGCCGTTTTCAATATTGTACCACCACGTTGGATGATATTGCTGACCGAGCGCGTATCCATTTCTATAAAATTGGCATCGATCATGCCTTGATAACCTTGGTAAATACCAGTTACTTCTAATCCTTTATGTAATGCTGTACGAACTACAGCACGTATACAGGCATTCATGCCAGGAGCATCACCTCCAGATGTTAAAACGCCTATTTTTTTAATTTCTTTTATCACACGCAATATTTTAGGTGATACGAATATAAGATTTTTATAGTGTATATTCTACACTTTGAGTAAATTTTTCAATATTTTTTTGCGCATCACGTTTAGGAAGCGTATAATTGTTACAGATAACCCGAAGATTAGTAACCGCTAAATTTAGCTCAGTATATTGCACATAAATTGATTTAGAAGTTTTGTATAGTAATTTTACCGTAGACTGTGTCATATTAGGCTTTCACGAAGGAGAATTAAAAGTTCTTCTGGCCGAAAGAAATGAATATCCTTTTAAGGATTGGTGGGCATTGCCAGGCTTTTTCGTGGACAACGATGAAGAGATGGAAGATGCCGTGAAGCGGATTTTGTATGAAAATACAGGGTTAAAAGATGTCTTTATGGATCAGCTCCATTCCTTTGCCGGTTTAAAAAGGCACCCAAAGGGAAGAATTTTGACCGTGGCTTATTACGCACTCATTCAATTGGATAATACCAAACTAAAAACTAAGCCTGTTACAAATTACATGAAACAGGCCAAATGGTTTCCTGTTCGTAATGTACCCGAACTAGCCTTTGACCACAAGCAGATTTTGGACCTCTGTCTGGAAAGATTGCAGCGCCGACTCGCTTATAAGCCTATCGCTTTTGAATTGCTTCCCGAAAAATTTACCCTCACCCAGCTACAGCTGGTCTATGAGGGAATATTGAATAAACAACTCGATAAGCGCAATTTTAGAAAGAAAATGCAAAACTATGGGTTCCTAAAAGAACTCGACGAGGTACAGACCGGGGTGGCGTATCGCGCAGCACGGCTCTATAAATTGGACAAAAGGAAGTTCCTAAAACATTTTCAGAATACGGTCGCGTTTTGATTGAACGATTTATCATATTAAAGGCAAACTTGTAAAGTTTGCCTTTTTTGTTGTCAGCTCAATATCAAAATTATTACAATTTCAAAATATATTTTGTACAGCATGTTACTTTTTATATTTTTGAACAATTTCTGATAAAAGTCAGAAAGTTGAAAGGAATTTTTTGAAGAATGGAAGATAGAAAAGATCAAATCATCGAGGCGGCGATACGACGCTTTATGCATTACGGTTTTAGTAAGACTACGATGAATGAAATTGCGGAGGATATAAAAATTACTAAGGCGAATTTGTATTACTATTATTCAGAGAAGAATGCATTGATACGCGATGTGATTGTGCGTTTGACAGATGAGTATAGGGAAGAGGAAGAAAGGATGGCGGATGCACATCAAGGCACAACGTACGAACTGATCATCAAGGTTTTGGAGCTACGTGATGCTTTTGTGCGGAAATACTACATGTTGCACATGAACGAAAATCTGGAATGGATAAAGGGACTTTCGATGCAGGATTTTTTTCAGTGCCTGCATGACCGGGATGTGAAGGCATTATTTGAGATTTTACAGGTAGGTGCCGAAAAGGGCGAAATCGATGGGGAACATCTCTATGAAACTGCCGAGATATATGTGGAATTGATGAAGAGTCTCTCGCTGATGTGCAATATTTCGGATATCATTTCGGGCATACCAAACCAGGATCGTTTTGATGAAGTATTGCAAAAGCAAAAGTTGGCTACCAAGCTTTTTTTTAACGGTATAGGTAAAAAGTAGATATAAAATTAGGATAAACAAATTAGGAATGAAAACAATCAGAATACTAGCCAGCCTTTTATTAGGTACGATGGTTTTCCAAAGTCATGCACAACAACAGTTAACCTTAAGTGATGCCATTAAATTTGCGTTACAAAATAAGGCGGATGCAAAAAAGGCAGGTCTTGATGTCGTCAATGCCGAGCATAAAATTGCGGAAGTTAAGTCAGGAGCATTACCACAGGTGAATTTTAACGGTGGAATTACCTACAACCCGATGATCCAAAAAGTTGCATTACCCGGGGAAATCGTCGGTCAGCCCGGAACAACCGTGATGGCGGCTTTTGGACAAAAATGGCAATCTACTAATACCATCAGTTTAAACCAACAGCTGTTTAACCAGACGGTATTTACGGGGCTGAAAGCCGCAAAAACCACCCGCGAATTTTATGTGATCAATAAGACCTTGACCGATGAGCAACTGATCGAGAAAGTGGCGAATAGTTATTATGATGTTTACCAATCTAAATTACAGTTAAAAACGGTTGAGAACAACCTGGAAAGTACCACCAAAACAAGGGATGTAATCGAAGGCTTGGTCAAAAACGGATTGGCAAAAAAAATTGACCTGGATCGTACCAATGTTTCCGTAACCAACTTGAAAGCGTCCAGGCAACAGCTGATCAATGCGGTGGAACTGAAAGAAAATGCACTGAAATTTGTGATTGGCATGTCCATGACCGAGCAAATTACAATGCCTAGTTCAACTTTTGAAACCGTTGCATTGGATGCAATATATGATCCGCTTGATGTGTCGAGTAGAACAGAAATTCAGGTGCTGTCAAAACAGAATGAATTGCTTGAACTAAATAAAAAGGCAGAGATCTCCAAATATTATCCGACGCTTTCGTTGACAGCGAATTATGGAAGACAGGGATTGGGACCTGTATTTCCGATATTTTCTAAGGCACAGGGGGTAAATTGGTCTGGCTTTTCTGGCATCGGACTAAACCTTACGGTTCCTATTTTTAACGGTTTCCTTACACGATCCAAAGTGCGTCAGGCGCAGATTGATATCGATAAACTGCAGATCGATATTGCCGACACCAAGCTGGCCTTGAATATGGCGGCTGAGAACTCACGGGTACAGATCAAAAACTCCTTATTGACAATCGAATCGAACCGTAAAAATGTTGATCTGGCAAAATCAGTCTTAGATGATACCAACAACAATTATAAAAATGGACTAGCGACATTGACTGATCTGCTGGATGCTGAAAATGCGTATGCAGATGCGCAAAATAATTTAAATACTTCTTTGCTGGATTATAAAATTGCTGAGGTGCAGCTGATCAAAGCGAATGGAAAACTTAAATCATTGATTAACGAATAATTGACTAATACAATATGAAACGCGGAATTATTACCCTACTTATTATTGCTGCTGGCTTAGCAGGAATATTTTTTGTGTTAAATAAAAATAAAAAGAAAAATGAAGCTGAAACAGCGGAGGTTGCCAAGAAGAATGCAGCAATCGCTGTACGTATCGATACAGCGAAAGTGTCTTCCATGGATTTACGCTATACCGCAAATGGCACCTTCTCGCCCAAACAGGAAGTAACTGTTTCGGCTCAAACTGCCGGCAGAGTTGTGAGAGTATTGGTGGATGAAGGTTCGCGTGTGAGCGCCGGGCAGACCTTGGCGATCATTGAAGGCGATAAGCTGAATGTCAATGTAGCCAATGCCCAAGCCGCATATACCAATGCGCAGGCCGATCTGCAACGCTTTGAAAGTGCTTACTCAACAGGGGGGGTGACCAAACAACAGTTGGATCAGGTAAAATTACAGTTTGAGAATGCGAAGAATAACCTACAGGCTTCCAAATTGAATGCAGGCGACGTGACCATCAAAACATCGGTGTCTGGTATTGTCAATGCGCGTAAAATCGAACCAGGTACTTACCTGAATATTGGAGCTCCGGCCTTTGATATCGTCAATGTGGCGACGTTGAAATTGCGTGTTAACGTTGATGAAAAGAACGTTGCAACGTTAAAGATCGGTCAGTCTGTGGATGTGAGTGCAAGTGTGTATGCCGATGAGCGCTTTACAGGAAAGATAACGTTTATAGCCCCCAAATCGGACGGTAGCTTAAATTTTCCGGTAGAGATAGAGGTCAACAATGCATCAAACAAATTGCGTGCAGGTATGTACGGCACAGCCATCTTTGGTGAGGGTGTTGCCACCAACACCTTGATCGTGCCGCGCAATGCTTTTGTAGGTAGTGTGAGCGACAACAAGATTTTTGTGCTTAAAAATGGTAAAGCAATTGAAACAACGGTCAAATCGGGTAGAAACTTTGGTGATTACATCGAGATTTTAGGTGGTTTGCAAGATGGTGATCAGGTGATTGTATCGGGTCAGATCAATTTATTTGACCAAAGCCCTGTAGAAATTATTAAATAGAGAATACTGTAATCAATAGCCGATGAAACGCTGTCTTTGCACGGCTATTTAAAATAAAATATTCTAATGAAAATTACCGAAATATCGATAAAACGCCCCAGTATCATTATCGTATTATTTATAATACTGACATTGGGTGGGTTGTTTTCTTATACGCAATTGGGCTACGAACTGGTCCCTAAGTTTGAAATTAACGTAATCACGGTACAAACAATCTATCCGGGGGCATCGCCTGCGGAAGTGGAAAGTTCGGTCACCAAGAAGATAGAAGATGCAATCTCTTCGTTGGAAAGTATCAAAAAGGTGGAGTCGACCTCGCTCGAAGGGGTTTCGATTGTGATGGTTACCCTGAATAACGGTGCAGATGTCAACTTCCTCCTGACAGATGCCCAGCGAAAAATCAACGCTGTCGTCAACGATTTGCCGGACGATGTGAAGACGCCTTCGCTCTCCAAATTCTCATTTGATGACGTGGCAATCATGAGTCTGGCCGTTACATCCAACTTGTCAGAGAAAGAGCTTTACGACTTATTGGACAATAAAATACAACCGGTCTTTGCCCGTATCAACGGGGTTGCCAAGGTGGACATGATCGGTGGGGAGGAACGCGAAATACAGATTTCTGTAGATCCCAAAAAAATTGAAGGCTATGGACTCACAATTTCGCAGGTGCAACAAACGATTGCATCGTCCAACCTGGATTTTCCTACAGGTAACGTCAGTACCCGCGACAACCGTACAACGATTCGTCTTGCAGGTAAAGTAACCTCTATCGAAGAATTGCGCAATCTGCCTATCACTACGCCTGCAGGCGTGCAGATCTATCTGCGCGATATCGCCGATGTACAGGATGGTATCAAAGAGATTGAAAAGGTGGCACGTTTGGACCGCCAAAACACGATTTTGCTCCAGGTATTTAAACAGTCTGATGCGAATGCCGTGGCTGTCTCTGAGGCCGTAAAGAAAGTGATCGCTGTGCGTGATAAAGATGGAAAGGTGATTAGTGGGGTAGAGAAAGATTATGCGGCACAGAATATTAAAATTCTGGTGGCCAATGACTCTTCTGATTTTACCTTGAATGCGGCTGATAACGTTATCCACGATTTGATGATCGCCATTGCTTTGGTGGGTTTTATCATGCTTTTCTTCCTGCAAAGTTTGCGTAATGCTGCCATTACCATGGTAGCGATCCCGCTCTCCTTGATTGCAACTTTTATCGGTTTGCTACTGATGGGGTATACCTTAAATCTCATGTCCTTACTGGGATTGTCGCTGGTGGTAGGTATCTTGGTGGATGATGCGATCGTAGTGATCGAAAACATTCACCGCCATATGGAGATGGGGAAAAATAAAGTACGCGCAGCGTATGATGGGGCGTCTGAAATTGGATTTACGGTAACGGCAATCACCTTGGTCATTGTCGTCGTGTTCCTTCCAATCGCCATGTCAACGGGATTGGTGGCCAATATCCTTGCACAGTTCTGTGTGACTGTCATCATCTCGACGCTATTGTCCTTATTGGTATCCTTTACGGTCGTACCGTGGTTGTATTCACGCTTCGGTAAATTGGAGCATCTAAGCAAGAAGTCGCTGTTTGGTCGTGTTATCCATGGTTTTGAAAGTGGTCTGAACAGCTTTACACATTGGGTTGCCGGTTTGTTAACCTGGTCATTAAAAAATGTCAAAACCAAATTGGCGACTTTAGGTTTAGCGATCGGTTTACTTATTGCATCATTCGCACTCGTGGTAAAAGGTTATATCGGTTCCGATTTCTTTCCGAGTGTAGACCGGAAAGAATTTTTTATCCAGCTGGAACTCGATAAGGATGCTTCTTTGGAAAAGACGAACTTGTTAACACAGAAAGCGGAGGCCTATATTACGGCGAAGCCAGATGTCAAGGAAATCATTACGACAGTTGGTCAGTCCTCAGACGGAATGGCGTCGACAACAGGCTCGCGTTATAAATCGGAGATCCATGTGATTCTCGACAAAGAAAATTTTGAAGGCAACTCACAGGTGTATTCAGCGACTTTAAAACGCGAACTGGAAAATAAGCTGATCGGTGCCAAGATCAAAACGGTAAACGTAGGTATCATGGGAGCGGAACAAGCACCATTGAAATTGACCATTATTGGTGCCTCGGTTGAAGATGCCCAGGAATTTGCTGAGAAAGCAGCAGATCTATTGCGTAAAATTCCAGGATCTGCGGGGGTTAAGTTGACTTCCGAAGCGGGTAATCCGGAGATCAATGTGAAGATAGACCGCGATAAAATGACTTCGTTGGGATTGAACGTATCTACCGTAGGTATGACCATGCAGACAGCATTCTCCGGTAATACGGATAATAAATATAGAGCAGGGGACAACGAGTACGACATCAACATACGCTATAACGAAAGTGGTCGTGCAACAATCGACAATGTGCGAGCCCTTAAATTTATCAACAATAATGGTGCTTCCATTTCATTGGATCAATTTGCTGAAGTGACGTATGGCTCTGGACCTACTTTGTTAGAACGACGCGACAAGTCGCCAGCCGTATCTATTCAGGGGCAGGTTATCGGTAGACCGATGGGTACTGTCGCTCAAGAGTGGCAGGCGCAGTTTGAGAAATTGCCGCGTAAACCGGGAATTGTATTTGTATGGGGTGGTAATATGGAAAATCAAACTGAAGGTTTCGGTACATTGGGAATTGCTTTGTTAGCATCCATCATACTAGTATACCTTGTTATGGTCGCACTGTACGACAGTTTTATCACGCCGTTTGTCGTGTTATTCTCAATTCCATTGTCGTTTATTGGTGCATTGTTGTTCCTGGCATTGGGAAATCAGACCTTGAACATCTTTACTATTTTGGGTATTATCATGTTGATTGGTCTAGTTGCTAAAAATGCGATCATGCTCGTCGATTTTGCCAATCACCGTAAGGAAGCCGGCGATAATACTCATGACGCTTTAGTGGCTGCCAACCATGCGCGTCTTCGTCCGATCCTGATGACGACAATTGCGATGGTTTTCGGTATGATCCCTATTGCAATCGCTACAGGCGATGGTGCAGATATGAACAGAGGGCTCGCTATTGTCATCATCGGTGGTCTATTGTCCTCCCTATTCTTGACGTTAGTTGTAGTACCCGTGGTGTACTCCATTTTTGATAGTCTTCAACGTCGTTTTGGAAAGAAAGAGAAGACTGACTATGAAGCCTTGATAAAGGAAGATTATGACCATGTGGACGTGGCAGAACATTAAAAAATAAGTAAATCTAATAGCCAAAAAAGGCGGTTAACATATGTTAACCGCCTTTTTTGTATTAATTTTAGGTTAATCAATCGATTGCATAAATATTTTTTATTACATTGCGTCGCATTAACAAAATATACACTTAAAATTGAGACAAGCATGTGTGGAATTGTAGGATACACAGGTTATCGTCAGGCGTACGGTATCGTCATTGACGGATTGAAAAAGTTAGAATACCGTGGATATGACAGTGCTGGGGTGGCATTGCATAAAGGTGATCAGATCGATGTTTACAAAAAGACAGGTAAGGTCGCAAACCTAGAAGAATTTGTGTTTGGTCACGATCTCCAATCCACTACAGCTATCGGCCATACACGTTGGGCAACACACGGTGAGCCTTCGGACAGAAATGCACACCCCCATTATTCGAATAGTGGACGCATAGCCATGATCCATAACGGGATTATCGAAAACTACGCTTCTTTGAAGTCGGAGTTGATCAACAAAGGATACACATTTAAGAGCGATACGGATACAGAGGTGCTCGTCAATTTTATTGAAGAGATTCAATCTCAGAACGAATGCTCGCTAGAAGAAGCTATTCGTATTGCCTTGAAACGGGTAGTAGGCGCTTATGTGATCCTCGTATTGGAGGCGGGTCATCCAGATCGTATTATTGCAGCGCGCAAAGGAAGTCCTTTAGTTATCGGTATCGGTAAAAATGAGCATTTTTTGGGTTCAGATGCTTCGCCGATGCTGGCCTATACCAAAGAGGTGGTATACATCAACGATTACGAATTGGCGATCATTACGCCAGATGAGCTGATCTTAAAAAATCTGGGTAACGAGCGCATCACACCGTACGTTCAAAAATTAGATTTGGAATTGTCAGCGATAGAGAAAGGCGGTTATGACCACTTTATGCTAAAGGAAATATTTGAACAGCCCGATACTATTTTTGACTCCATGCGTGGTCGCCTAGACCTGCAGTCACATCAGATTACCCTGAGCGGTATCGAAAAGTTTGCAAATGAAATCAGCAATACCAACCGCATTGTGATTGTCGCTTGTGGAACAAGCTGGCACGCCGGACTTATCGCAGAGTATATTATTGAGGAACTGTGCCGAATTAATGTCGAGGTCGAATATGCTTCGGAATTCCGCTACCGTAATCCGGTTATCCATCCTGGAGATGTAATTTTGGCCATCTCTCAAAGTGGGGAGACTGCTGATACGTTAGTCGCTTTGGAAAATGCCAAAAAACAAGGTGCTATTATTTTAGGTGTCGTCAATGTGGTGGGATCTTCTATTGCCCGTCTTTCGGATGCTGGTGCCTATACCCACGCAGGCCCTGAAATCGGTGTGGCAAGTACCAAAGCGTTTACGGCACAGCTAACAGTACTAAACCTCATTGCTTTAAAAATCGCTTCGTTAAAGGGTTCCATCAGCGACGAACGTTACCAGACACTTGCTCAGGAATTAAATGAAGTTCCGAAGAAAGTAGAATGGATCTTGGATACGCAGGTGGAGAAAATCAAGCAGATTGCCAGTAAGTACAAAGATGCCCGCGACTTCCTATTCTTAGGTAGGGGATATAACTTTCCGGTTGCCCTCGAAGGTGCCCTGAAGTTGAAGGAAATTTCATATATCCATGCCGAAGGTTACCCGGCAGCAGAAATGAAACACGGTCCTATCGCGTTGGTAGATGAGAACTTACCAGTTGTATTTATTGCCACTAAAGATGCTTATCACGAAAAGATTGTATCGAATATCCAGGAGATCAAAGCACGTAAGGGCAAAATTATCTCGGTTGTCACCCAAGGCGATACTGTCTCTGAGAACTTATCGGATGATTTTATGGAAATACCGGCAGCCGATGAAATCATTGCGCCATTGATTTCTGTTGTGCCATTGCAACTCCTGTCGTATTATATTGGCGTCGAGCTAGGGTTGGATGTGGATAAACCACGTAACTTAGCTAAGTCCGTAACTGTAGAGTAAGGAGGCTGATGAGTATATTGAAGAAAAAACCTTTGGAACAGTTGGGATATGGATTTATCCCGGCTGAATTTATTCCAGCAGGACAGGACGAATATACCCTTCGTTTTCAACAAAATCCGCGGAATGACTTTCGGGATCTGACCGATGAAGAGGTTGAGCAGCTAATCAAAAACGGCAACTGGTCCAGCGACTGGTCCAAAGTTAAAGTATCGGCGGTCTTTGATCCAAATCAGATCCAGCATTGTAAATTCTATGGTCTGGTCCGTATCGGAAATCTGAGCCCAAGTTACCTGGACTACCGCAATTTGAAATTGCCTATAGGCCTGTATCATTCGACGATCGTAAGTTCGGATTTTGGCGACGATGTTGCTGTCCACCACGTGGGTTTTCTGTCTTACTTTATCGTTGGTAATGAGGTGCTGTTAAGCCAGATTAAGGAAATGGAAACAGGCAGTACAGCGAAATTTGGCAATGGTATTCTCCGGGATGGAGAAGAGCCCGAAAAGCGCATACAACTGGAGCTCTGCAATGAAAATGGTGCCCGCTCGGTCTATCCTTTTGATGGCATGCAGTCTGCAGACGTGTACCTCTGGACCCGCAATCGACAGGATGTTGCGCTGCAAAAGCGCTTTGGAGAATTAACTGATCAAAAGTTTGGCAGTCAACGTGGCTTTTACAGTCAGATCGGCGACCGTTGTGTCATCAAAAATACCTTCACGATCAAAAATGTAAAGATCGGAACCGATGCTTATATCAAAGGGGTCAGCAAACTGAAAAATGTGACGGTAAATTCCTCGCAGGAATCGTTTACGCAGATTGGCGAAGGCTGTGAGCTTGTCAATGGTATCATAGGCTACGGCTGCCGCATATTTTACGGTGTTAAAGCGGTACGTTTTATCTTGGCGTCCTATTCGCAGTTAAAGTACGGCGCCCGTCTGATCAACTCTTATCTGGGAGACAACTCCACGATTTCCTGTTGTGAAGTATTAAATTCTTTGATCTTCCCGGCACATGAGCAGCACCATAACAATTCTTTTTTATGTGCGGCGCTTGTAATGGGCCAAAGTAATATGGCTGCCGGAGCTACGGTAGGATCCAATCACAACTCCAGAGCAGCGGACGGTGAAATTATCGCGGGACGTGGTTTTTGGCCCGGACTCTGTGTCAGTTTAAAACACAACTCCAGATTTGCATCGTATTGTCTCATTGTCAAAGGAGATTTTCTGCACGAATTGGACATTAGATTGCCTTTTACGTTGGTGAGCAATGATGTGCAGCATGATCAGCTGGTGTTGATTCCGGGCTATTGGTTTATGTACAATATGTACGCGCTGGTGCGTAATGCCAATAAATATGAGGCCAGGGATAACCGGCATTTCAAAAACCAATATTTTGAATACGATATGTTGGCACCGGATACGGTGAATGAAATGTTTGAAGGAATGGATCTGTTGGCTTTGGCTGTTGCAGATAGTCTTCATACGGCAGCAGGTAAGGATGTGCAAGAACGTATTATTGCCGGTCGTGCACTGCTCGCCAACAATATGGATCTTAAGAATCAGACCATCGTGCTCCAAGGAGCAGAGAATTCCCGAAGACCTACCGTGATTCAGAAAGTTGGTGAGGCGTATCATTTGTATCGTTCTTTTATCAAATATTACGGTGTGTTGAATCTGATGGATGCTTTGGAGGACGGTCTTTCGCTACAGGACATCATTGAATCCTTAGCGGATAAGGCGCGTACAAGCTGGCAGAATATTGGTGGACAGTTGATCGAAAGCAATGCGTTGCAAGCTTTTCTGAATGATATTAAGTCTAAAAAAATAGATTCTTGGGATGAAGTCCACGAATTCTATCATGATAAAAGTAAAACTTATGCCTTGGATAAACGTGAACATGCGCTCTTGTCTTTAATGGAGATTCTAAATTTAGAAGGGATGGCTTTATCAGCGGATAAAATTGTATCTTTGTTGGATCAGGCACTCGGACACCGAGTCTGGATTGGTGAACAGATTTACAAATCGCGCGCTAAAGACTACAAAAATCCATTCAAAAACATGGTGTATGCCAATGATGAAGAACGTGATATTGTGGTCGGAAAGCTGGAGGAGAATTCCTTTATCAATCAACAACAAAAAGAATTAGAGACATTTAAGATAAGGGTTGCTAATTTGAAAGGGCAATTTTAAAAGAAAGGCTTCCGCTCGGAAGCCTTTTCTTTTTTGAACTCCGCACGGCCTGAAGAAGATCTACACGGCCTGAAGAAGCTCCACACCGCCCGAAAATCCACACTGCCCCCGAGCATGCGTTACAGTTCTTTAATCATTAATCTTATCCAGCGGTTTGCGTTTATTCTCTTTGATCTGTTTAAAGTGACTCGGTGTAAGTCCGGTAACCTTTTTAAATTGATTACTTAAATAAGCAACACTGGAGTAATTGAGTTTGTAAGCAATTTCACTCAGCGTGAGTTCGTCGTAAACCAATAACTCCTTGACATATTCAATTTTCTGCCCAATGAAGTATTTTTCAATGGTCATGCCTTCCACGTCTGAAAAAAGATTGGAGATGTAGTTGTAGTCGTGATGCACTTGCTTACTGATAATTTCGGAAAGATTGAGGTTAGTATCATTATGCTGATTGCGGATAAGATCCAATACAACATGTTTGACCTGCTCGATGATGACCGTTCTTTTATCGTCAATCAGCTCAAAGCCAAGGCTGGAGAAAGTGGAAGCAAGTTGCTCGGTCTCCGCTTTGGTTAGCTCTTCATCGATTTCAACCTGACCCAAGGAAATATGTTTGATATGAAGATTGAGCTTGGTCAGTTCACTTTCAACGACCATAATGCACCGATTGCACACCATATTCTTTATCGCAAGTTTCATATGTAAATTATTTTAAATACAAGTTACCCATGTAAACCCAAAAATCGATAATTTATTGGACTTGGGGTTGTAAGATTTAGAGAATATCTTGTAGTATTTTTTAAAGCGTTACGGTTTGATTTCAATTGGAGTGCCTATTGGAACGGCTTTAAAAAGTTCGTCAATTTCCGAGTTCGTAAGCGCGATACAACCTAAAGTCCAGTCCATGTGCCGCTGCAACTTGCCGATAAAGCCCATACCATTTCTGAGGCCATGTATCTTAATGTCGCCGCCGGCTTCCTTTCCTAGGCCTTTGGCGTGGGCTACATCTGCTTGATTGGGATAGGAGACCCCAAGGTTTTTGTGGTAATCGCTATATTGATTTTTATCGTTGATTGTATAGAGACCCTCCGGTGTTTTCAAGTCGCCTTCAAACTGTTTGGCACCGATAGGTTGTCTACCCAGTGAAATCCGGTAAGTTTTTAAAAGCCTTCCATCACTGTACGCTAGTAACGACCTTTTTGATTTGTAGACGACAAGCTTGTCGACTTTAGCGTCGTTCCCTAATGTAGGTTCCGGATAGCTGTTGTAGCCCCACAGGCCAAGAGCAAAAAGGATAAAGATAGCGATAACCGTTTTTAATACTATTTTACGTTTTTTTTGTCGCTTCATCTTTGTGGCGTTTTAAAAGTGTATTAAAGGGTAAACGAAGTGCCTGGCACTGCGCTGGCACTTCGTTTATTTTTATGCTTGAGGTTTTCGGAAGATAAAGTAAAATCCGACCAATATGAAAGGTATACTCAATAACTGACCCATGTTTAAAGCCATACTTTGCTCGAAAGCTTCCTGGTCGATTTTAAAATGTTCTAGAATTATACGCGCGCCAAACAGTAGGACCATAAAAATCCCGAATAGCTGACCTCGCTGACGATTGGGATTTGATTTAAATAGGGAGCCGATGATGATAAAGATCAAAATATAAGCGATAGCTTCATAAAGCTGTCCGGGATGACGGGGTATATTGTCTACACGTTCGAAGACAATAGCCCAAGGAAGATCACTGGGGGTTCCAATAATTTCGGAATTAAAGAAATTTCCAATCCGGATAAGTGCGCCGGCAATAGGGACAACGACGACGAGTCGGTCTGCAAGCCACAGAAAATCGGTTTTCGTTTTTCTGCAAAATAAATAAAGAGCGACAAGAATCCCCATGGCTCCGCCATGGGAAGCTAGGCCTGCAAAGCCTGTGATATGGAACCCTGTATTATCCCACCTGAACGGTAGGAAAATCTCCAGGATATGATCTTTATAATATTCAAAATCGTAAAACAGGCAGTGTCCTAATCGTGCTCCGATTAATGTGCCCAGAAAAATATAAATTGATAGTTGATCGAGCTGCTCCTGTGTACGGCCTTCTTTTTTGAAAATACGCAACATGATGACGTACGAAACAAAAAATGCCAATAGCCAGCACAGTGCATAATAACGCAGGGCAAAGGCGCCGAAGTTGAACATTTCAGGGTCTATATTCCAATGTATTGCACTTAGTATTGAATTCATAAATTTTATAGCTGTTTAAATTACTTTGGAGTAAAGATAAGCTTTAATCTCATTTTTTTGGGGTATAATTTACTTAAACAGGAGAACACACTCATGGCGTTTGTTATTTCAGGTAGGTAGGCCTTCTTTCTGTTATTATTTTCCAAAAAACATTTTTACTTTTGCAATTCATTGAAATTTTCATATTTTGACGAAAGTAAATAGAAAAGGAAAAGATGGCAGAAAAAAACAAGAAAAAAGAGCCGAAACACAATACGATTGTGACTAAAGATTCGCTTTCATTTTTTGAAAAATATATCAACAACGCTTCTCCGACAGGATTTGAGTGGGATGGACAGCGTTTATGGCTGGATTATTTAAAGCCTTATGTCGACGAGACATTTGTAGACAACTACGGTACTGCCGTGGGCGTAATTAATCCGAAGGCGGAGTACAAAGTGGTGATAGAGGCTCACGCTGATGAGATTTCTTGGTTTGTCAATTATATAACAAAAGACGGGTTGATCTATGTGATACGCAACGGTGGTTCGGATCACCAGATAGCACCCTCGAAGCGCGTAAATATTCATACGGAAAACGGTATCGTCAAAGCCGTATTTGGCTGGCCGGCTATTCATACACGTTCGGGCGAGAAAGAGGAGAACCCGACATTAAAAAATATCTTTTTGGATTGCGGTTGCAGTACCAAAGAGGAGGTCGAAGCATTGGGTATCCATGTTGGTTGTGTGATCACTTATGAAGATACATTCTCTGTCCTGAATGATCGTTACTACGTCGGACGTGCGATGGACAATCGGGCAGGTGGCTTTATGATCGCTGAGGTGGCACGGTTGTTAAAAGAGAATAAAAAGAAATTGCCATTTGGATTATATATCGTAAATTCGGTGCAGGAAGAAATTGGTTTACGTGGAGCAGAAATGATCGCAGACCGGATCAAACCGAATGTCGCTATCGTTACCGATGTAACGCATGATACGCAGACTCCGATGATTAATAAGATCACGCAAGGAGACCTGTTCTCAGGAAAAGGCCCGGTATTATCGTATGCTCCAGCTGTGCAGATCAACTTAAATAAGCTGTTGGTGAAGGTTGCTGAAAAGAACAATATACCTTTCCAGCGTCAGGCTTCTTCCCGTTTTACTGGAACGGACACAGACGCATTCGCCTATAGTAATGGTGGTGTACCGTCGGCGTTGATTTCTTTGCCACTGCGCTATATGCACACCACAGTAGAAATGGTTCATAAAGAGGATGTCGACAATGTGATCAGACTGATCTATGAAACATTATTGAATATAGAGAATGGACAGGACTTTAGAACATTTACAAAGTAGAATTTAGAATATATTAACTTATCATTAGAATTATTATGGAAAATAACCAAAATCAAAACGAATTGAGCATCGAGTTGACAGAAGAAGTAGCAGAAGGAATCTACTCAAATCTTGCGATTATCACTCACTCTAATACTGAATTTGTGGTTGACTTTATCCGTGTGATGCCAGGAGTGCCAAAAGCAAAAGTGAAATCAAGAATCGTTTTGACTCCGGAGCATGCGAAACGCTTGTTAGGTGCATTGGTTGATAACGTGAATCGTTTCGAAGCATTGAACGGTCCGATCAAAATGGATGTAGGTGCTGCTGAACAACCTCAACAAGGTGGTGACCCTACTGTAGCATTTCCTTTTGGAACTCCACAAGGTCAAGCATAGTTGATAAAAACTATCCCTGAGATATAAAAAGCGTCAATGATCCCATTGGCGCTTTTTTTTGTTTGTAATTTGATGATTACTGTTGTTACGCTCTTAAAAACGTGCTTCAAAATGTAATATAGCAACGTTTTATCGATCCTGCTGACATCCTATCGTACCTAATCTTTTCGGATTTTCTCGATATGAACGAACTTATGTATTTAAAAGTTGTTATCTATGGATGCTGGCCCTTTTGTGCATGCGGCATACCCGGTATATTACCTATGGATAGCCCTTGCGTCAGGCCTTTACATTTACTAAATTTAACAAACTAATTTCAAAAAGGAGAATGATATGGATATTCAAGTGCGGAACTTGACAAAGAAGGATTATGTTGATTTGAAAAAATCGATGGAACAGGCATATGATGGTGTAGGTGAAACCTGGTCGAAGGAGAATATTCAGGACCTGATCGATTTATTTCCAGAAGGACAATTATGTGTGGAGATTGATGGACATGTTGTCGCCTGTGCCCTGTCCATTATTCTGAATTCAAAAAAGAATAATATCTACGATAGCTATTATGAGATTATTGATAATGGCAAGTTTACCAAGCATAGTGATGATGGCGATACCCTCTATGGGATAGAAGTGTTTGTACATCCCAGTCATCGGGCTCTTCGGCTTGGACGCCGGCTTTATGATGCACGCAAGGAGCTGTGCGAACAGATGAACCTCAAGGGTATCATTGCTGGCGGTCGGATACCCAATTACCACAATTATGCGGATAAAATGAGTCCGCGGGTGTACATTGAGAAGGTCAAACGCAAGGAAATTTTCGATCCTACATTAACTTTTCAGCTTTCAAATGATTTTCACGTCAAGAAAATCCTCAAGCATTATCTGCCTGAAGATGCTGAATCGATGGAGTTTGCGACGCTCCTCGAGTGGAACAATATTTATTATGAGGCCGAGACGCGATCGATTTCGACAACAAAGCAAACCATCCGTCTGGGATTGGTTCAATGGCAGATGCGCTTATTTGATAATCTGGACGCATTTTACGATCAGATTGAATTCTTTGTGGATACCGTAAGTGATTATGGAACCGATTTTATTATGTTTCCCGAGTTTTTCAATACGCCGCTCATGAGCCCGTACAACGATCTTCCGGAGCGTTTGGCAATGGAGAGGCTTGCGCAGCACACGTCGGAGATTATTGATCGCATTCAGCAATTTGCCGTTTCCTATAACGTTAACATTATTGCAGGCTCTATGCCTTTGGTAGAAAATAAAAAACTCTACAATGTTTCTTACCTCTGCCATCGCAATGGCAAACTAGATCAGTTTAAGAAAATCCATATTACACCTAACGAATTTAAATACTACGGTATGGTCGGAGGGAGTGAAGTAAAGGTTTTTGATACCGACTGTGGTAAGGTAGGGTTGTTAATCTGCTACGATGTCGAATTCCCTGAGTTGAGCCGAATTTTGGCAGACCAGGGCATGCAGATTCTTTTTGTTCCCTTTATGACTGATACACAAAATGGTTATATCCGTGTACGTACCTGTGCGCAGGCCAGAGCGATAGAAAACGAGTGTTACGTAGCTATCGCTGGTTCTGTGGGCAATTTGCCGCGTGTAAACAATATGGATATTCAGTACTCGCAGTCTGCTGTCTTTACGCCTTCAGACTTTGCCTTTCCGAATAATGCCATAAAAGCGGAGGCAACCCCAAATGCCGAAATGGTACTGATCGCCGACGTTGATCTGTATGCGCTTCGGGATCTACATGAATATGGTACCGTTAAAATTAAGAAGGATCGGCGTAAGGACCTGTATGAAGTAAAACTGCTCAAGTAATTTTAAATATGCTTTTAATTTATTAAAATATGATACAAAAAGTCAAGTGGGGAACGCTGTCGATCGTTTTCATGATCATGTCATGTCAGTCAAATAAGAAAAGCGATACAGCTCAAACGGTCCGGACCAATTTTTTTGATGTTTCGGGAATGGATACCACGGTGCATCCAGGGGATAATTTTTTTGAGTATGCGAATGGAGCCTGGATGAAAAATACCCAGATTCCGGCATCTGAAACAGGATGGGGGTCGTTTTACATACTGGAGAATGAAAATTTGGAGAAGCTCCGATCGGTTTTGGAAAACGCTGCAAAAGGAGCTAATAAGAAGGGGTCCGATCAGCAAAAGGCAGGCGATTTCTATGCGAGTGGCATGGATACCGTGACCATCGATAAGTTGGGCGCAAAGCCGATCGAAGGAGCAATCCAGAAAATCAATGGACTGAAAAGCATCGATGAACTGATTGCGTATGCCGCAGATGGATTTAAGGAGGGTGATGGTGATCTCTTTACGTTTTATGTCGCTGCAGATGATCGGATCAGTACGAAAAATGCATTGCAATTTTTTCAGGGCGGACTTAATCTGCCTGAAGCAAGTTATTACCTCGATCAGGATGATAAAGCAAAGAACATCAGAAAGGCTTATGTGGCTTATCTGGTTAAATTGTTTGGATTGATCGGAGAGGGAGCCAACGCACAAAGATTGGCAGAGGACGTACTTCAGCTGGAAACCGCTATCGCCAAATCGCATGCGACGCCAGTAGAATTGCGTGATCCCGTTAAAAATTATCATAAATTTGCGGTGCAGGATTTCCAAAAGCAGACCCCAAATCTTAACTGGAAAGATATCCTAAATCGCTTGGATATCAAAACCGATACCATCCTTGTGCAGCAGCCTAAATGTTATATTGCTTTAAATAATTTGTTGAAATCACAATCGCTAGAGGTCTGGAAGACAAAGCTAAAAGCAGATTTAGCGAATGCTTCTGCTGACGCTTTGAGCAAGGAATTTCGGGAGGCTAAATTTGAGTTGTTTGGAAAAATATTGAATGGTCAGCGGCAGGAGAAAGAACGCTGGAAATTAATGGTAAGCTCCGCAGATCAAAACTTGGGGGAGATTGTCGGAAAGTTATATGTGGATGAGTATTTTAAACCTGAAGCAAAGAAACGGATGCTTGAACTGGTCGACAACCTGCAAAAGGTGTATAAAAGCCGCATCGAGCAATTGGACTGGATGACACCGGAGACCAAGAAGAAAGCAATCGAAAAATTGGAGGCCTTCACCAAGAAAATCGGTTACCCCGAAAAATGGAAAGATTATAAGGACGTGGAAGTGGCTAAAGATACCTATTATGCCAATTTACAGTCTGCAGCAAAACATGCTTATAAAGAAATGGTAGGCAAAATCGGTAAACCGGTTGACAAGTCGGAATGGCTGATGACAACACCTACGGTAAATGCATACTATAATCCGCCTTACAACGAAATTGTATTTCCAGCTGGGATATTGCAATTTCCATTTTTTGATGTGAACGCTGACGACGCCGTAAACTATGGCGCTATTGGCGCCGTTATCGGTCACGAGATGACCCACGGCTTTGATGATCAGGGACGTCAATATGATAAAGATGGTAATTTGACCGATTGGTGGACTGCGGTCGATGCAAAGCAGTTTACAGAAAGGGCCAATCACGTAGCGAAGTTATACAGTAGTTTCACTTTGTTGGACAATCAACATGTGAATGGTGAACTCACGCTGGGCGAAAATCTCGCTGATATTGGAGGGCTCAATATTGCCTATGACGCCTTTAAATTGACCAAGCAAGGGCAGGGGCAAGAGAAAATCGATGGTTTTACACCGGATCAACGCTTCTTCCTGAGTTTCGCGCAGATGTGGCGCGTAAAGAGTAGTGATGAAAGAATGCGTTTGCGCTTAAAAGTCGATCCGCATAGCCCCGAACAATTTCGCGTAAATGGCCCCGTGTATAATATGGAGGCTTTCTATAAGGCATTTAATATACAGCCCACGGCAAAAATGTATGTGGCACCCGAGAAGAGAGTTTTGGTTTGGTAATAACTTTTGGGGACGAATGGTATTGTCTTGATGCTCCTTAGGGCAATACTATGCAAAAAATAACGTTTAAGTAGAAATGAAAATATAAATTTGTCTTTGAATTGTGAGAAAAACTGATTACTTTTGCCCTTCATTTAATAACACATTTAATTAATTAACAATGTACGCAATAGTAAATATAGCAGGACAGCAATTTAAAGTTGCAAAAGACCAGTTCCTTTTTGTACACCGTTTACAAGGAGATGAAGGCGCTAGTATTGAATTTGACAATGTATTGTTAGCAGAAGACGGTGGTAAATTTACCATTGGTACACCTAGCGTTGCTGGTGCAAAAGTTTCGGCTAAAATTTTGTCTCATTTAAAAGGCGATAAAGTTATCGTTTTCAAGAAAAAACGTCGTAAAGGCTACAAAAAGAAAAACGGTCACCGTCAACAATTTTCTAAAATCCAGATCACTGGTATTACGTTATAATTGAATTTTTAATCAGACAAACAGTCTTAAATTAAGATAAAGAAATGGCACACAAAAAAGGTGCGGGTAGTTCGAAGAACGGCCGTGAGTCACATAGCAAGCGTTTAGGTATCAAAATCTTCGGTGGTCAACAAGCAATCGCTGGTAACATCATCGTACGCCAACGCGGTACACAACACAATCCCGACACAAATGTTGGTATTGGTAAAGACCACACATTGTTCGCTTTAGTAGACGGTAAAGTAGTTTTCCGTAAAAAAGCTAACAATAAATCTTATGTATCTGTAGTTCCTACAGAACAAGCATAAGGTTATGCAACAATATTTGAAGAGGCATCAAGAAATTGATGCCTTTTTTATTTTTACTACTTATCTGCTTATTCCTCATGCCTGCGGTCGCCACTGGCCGGCTCTACAGCTGTCGCAATAATGTACTGACACCATCTTAAAACGTTTGGTTGCAGCATAGCGCTATTCAAATGTCTCATCCCGCCGTAGGCTATATCGTCTGGCTTGATAATGAACTGTTTAAATTTTTAAACAGATTTAAATTGTTATTTTCTGTTAAATGTAACTGCTTTGGTACAATTTTTATAAACTATTAGTGTTTTAAAATAAACGCCAATTGATGAAATATCGACACAGATTGAACAGAAATTTACAAGCAGTAGCAGCGAAGCCCGCTTAATTTATATATCTGGATACGATATGCGTGTGTAGACGAGATGATAATAGCTATTTTATACCAATAACAGCGCGTAATGTGATGCATTTATGTGTCCATATCATGCAGACAAGAACGAATAAATACTTACATATGAAATACAATAAGTTGGGATATGGTATGTGCGCTGGATTATTTGCCTGTTCATTCTATTCCTGTAGTTCCATTTATATGCCCAATGTGCCATCCGCGCCAATGTTTACAGAAGCTGGGGAAGTGTATGTTTCGGGTAATATTAATACCAAAGCTAATGTATCGGCCAACCTCGGTGTCGCGGTCACAGATCACGTGGCGGTGATTGCCAACGGTTCTTATGTGGACAGTAGATCCAATATCAAAGACTATGCGCAAAAAATGGGAGAAGCGGGAATAGGCTATTATACACGGTTTGGCCGTAAAAATAACCGCGTATTTGAGGTTTATGGCGGTTATGGGGTGGGCAATACGAATGTACTAGATAAGCGTTCATCGACCATGGGACAGGCTATTGTGGAAACGAAGGATATGGATTTTGACAAAGTATTTGTGCAGGTCAATTTTTCATCAGAAAAAAAGGATGCCCTGAAACTATTTGGTAACCGGCATGACATCGATTATGGTACCATCATCCGTCTCAGTAATATGCGCATGAAGAATTTTGCCATCGATGGCCTTCCGGCAGAAAAAGAAGAAAATATGCTGGTCGAGCCTGTATTTTATACCCGGATGGGGCTTGGAAAAGGGTGGAAGCTGCAATATACAAATGGTATGGTTTTCGGTCTAAAAAGTAATACCTATTTAAAAGCAGGTTATCCATTGTTTACGTTGGGAGTTTTATATAAATTTGGAGGAAAATAGCGGCTATGAACAAGAAAATATTATTGGCGTTTTTTGTAGTGCTGGGTGTGTTTATATCCGGCTGTGGAATAAATCGGCAAAAAGCGCAGATCGAGAACTTGGCGAAATGTAAGTTCGATGTAGAATCGGTGGATAGTATCCGCTTGGCAGGGACATCGCTGCAACGACTGATCAGAAATAATCAGATTGACTTAGGGGCAGCGCCAAGCTTAGCATTGGCGTATCTTCGGAAAGATATTCCCTTAGACGCTGTTATCCGGCTTAAAATAGATAATCCGACGCTTAAGAAAGCGTCTATTAATAAATTCCAGTATATCATTCTTTACGGTGGGCAGCAGCTTGTTGAAGGTATTGTCAATCAATCCTTACAAATAGAACCCGGACAATCTACGATCGCTAATGTACGTATAGCAACCAATATCTACGATTTGTTGAAAAATTCGGATCTACAGGATTTTTTAATGTCAAGCGATGAAAATAAAAAAGGAATATTCACGTTAAAAGTGAAACCTTCAATCAATATCGCTGGTCAATCTGTTTTCTATCCGGGCTATATTACCATAGATAAAGCGGTAAGCCGCAAGATCCTACTTTAGCGTATCGGTGTAAGCGATAAGATAATAAGGTTTTTCATGAAAGTGGAAAACCTTTTTTGTTTGTTCGGCAGACAATGGATCGGTTAAAGGCAGTTTAGCATTTGCGTTTAAAACTGTGAGCCTAGTTGAAGTGGGGGAGATTGTAGGGAATGATTTTGCTAAACCGTTATTACAAATAGACTATTATGTGAAGAATTAAACTGTAATAAAAAAGTTATAGTGTCAAAGTGTAAAGTATACACCTTATTTTATATTTTAGTCTTTAATTACAAACCTAAATATGTTTAAAAAAATCTTTATTCCTGTTTTATTATTGACTGGTGTGCATGCTATGGCGCAAAAGACCTTTGAGCCTTACGAGCAGTCTATTGAAGGAACTAATTTGACATTTAAAATGCTCGCCATCCCAGGTGGTAGCTTTAAAATGGGAAGCACGAGTGGAGGTAAGGTGGATGAAAAGCCTGCACATGAGGTGAAATTGGATCCATTTTGGATGGGTCAATATGAAGTAACATGGGATCTGTTTGAGCCATTTCTCTATAAAGACTATGAAATTGCAAAGAGTAAGGACGGCCAAATAAGTAAAGAAATCGATGCTGTTACTCGTCCTACCAAGCCGTATTTGGATATGACTTTTGGTTTTGGGAAAGAAGGACATCCAGCGCTGGCAATGACGCATTACAATGCCATCCAATTCTGTAAATGGCTATATGTGCGTACCGGCGTGTTTTATCGTTTGCCCACAGAGGCGGAGTGGGAGTATGCTGCCAGAGCAGGTTCCAAGACGGCGTATTTTTTCGGTGATCAAGCAACGCAACTAGCAGATTATGCTTGGTTTAAAGAAAATGCGGAAGAGAAAACACATGTTGTCGGACAAAAGAAGCCAAACCCCTGGGGGCTTTATGATATTTATGGCAATGTAGCGGAGTGGACTTACGACCAATATAAAGCCGATAGCTACAGCGAAGGTACGGGAAAGGTGTTGACCAACCCGGTAGTGTTGCCGACTACCCTCTATCCACATGTTGTCCGTGGTGGTGCATTCGATAGCGCGGCTGATGACCTTCGTTCGGCGGCTCGGGGAGCTTCAGATCCAGTATGGAAGCAACTGGATCCGCAAGTACCAAAAAGTAACTGGTGGTTTCCGGAAGCACCTTTTGTCGGATTGCGATTGGTAAGACCGGCTAATCCGCCTAGCCATGAGGAGATTATGGCGTATTATGATAAAAAACCAATTAAAGATTTTTAAAAATAAAATAATCAATATAAAACTGTTATGGAGAATCTAGAAAGAAGAGATTTTATTAAAACTTCTGCCGTAGTGGCGGGTGGCGCAATGTTGAGTTCGTTACCGCTATCGGGTGCCTATGCTGCAGGTTCGGACGTCATCAAAGTTGCCTTAGTCGGCTGCGGGGGCCGGGGAACAGGAGCCACTTTCGATGCACTGAGCTCAGGAATGAACATCAAGGTTGTCGCGTTGGCCGATGCCTTTAAAGATAATTTAGATAGTACTTATAATACCCTCAAAGAAAAATGGCAAGATAAGATCGATGTGAGCGACAACCATAAATTTGTCGGATTTGATGCTTATAAAGATGCAATTCAATTGGCAGATGTGGTTATCTTAGCGACGCCGCCGGGGTTTAGGCCGACACATTTCGAGGAAGCAGTCCGTCAGGGTAAGCATGTTTTCATGGAAAAACCCGTCGCCGTTGATATCCCGGGGGTGCAACAGGTGTTGCGGGCAGCGGCAGAAGCAAAGCGCAAAAAACTGAATGTTGTTGTGGGTTTGCAACGCCGTTATCAAACAAATTACCGGGAGGCTATCAAACGTATCCAAGAAGGTGCCATCGGTGATGTGACATCGGGACAAGTATATTGGAACTCGGGCGGTGTATGGGTGCGTCCACGCAAACCGGAACAGACAGAAATGGAATATCAAATGCGTAACTGGTATTATTTCAACTGGTTGTGCGGTGACCATATCGTCGAACAGCATGTGCACAATATCGATATTGCCAACTGGGTAAAAGTAGCTTATCCGGTATCGATTCAAGGCACCGGAAGTAGGGCGCATCGTACCGGTAAAGAGTATGGCGAAATATACGATAACTTTGCATTAGAGTTGACTTATGCCGATAACAGTGTTGTCTATAGCCAGTGCAGACACTTTGAAGGCATTCATAACCGGGTTGACGAACAATTCCAGGCAACCAAAGGACGTGCGTATCTCTCTGCGGGGGGACAGGCTGTGTTGTACGACTGGAAAGGAAAAGAAATCTATCGGCACGACCCGAAAGGGAATCCAAATCCCTATCAGCAAGAACATAAAGAACTTTTTGCGGCCATTTCTAAAGGGGAATATAAATTTGATAATGCTGAATACGGTGCTTACAGTACATTGACCGGTATCATCGGACGTATTGCTTGTTACACAGGTAAGGTAATCAAGTGGGACGAGGCATTGAAATCGACCATTAAATTGGGGCCGGATGTACTCGCGTGGGATGCAAAACCAAAATTGCTGCCCGATGCAGAGGGCTTTTATCCAGTGGCAGTGCCTGGCCAAAATACAAACCTTTATATTTAAGCTTTTAGGCTGATGGAATTAAAGTGTTATGTGTGCATCCTATTTTTTAGTATCGTTTGTCGCATGCATGTACAGGCGCAAATTCCGTTGCCTGAATTACACAAATTTAAGCTGGAAGGGCCCGCACAGGGGACACAATTCCATATCACTTATTTTGCTTCCGACAGTCTCTTGAGACGGTCGGAAGTTGATAGTATATTGACGGCCATTGATTTGTCGATGTCAATCTATCGCAAAGACTCGAAAATATCTCAGTTCAATACCGATTCGGTTAAGTCTATTGTCATGGATAACCACATGGCCAAGGTGATAAAAGCTTCTTTTAAGTATCATAAATTATCACATGGTCAATTTGATATTACGATTGCCCCGTTGGTCAACCTTTGGGGCTTTGGTGCATATAAGAGTGTCGCAGCCCCAGATTCGGCGACGGTATTGCGAGTGAAGGAACTTGTTGGCATGCAGTATTTGAAGGTGAGCGGGAATCGGCTGATCAAGAAGAAAAAGGGCGTTAAAATCGATGTCAATGGTATTGCACAGGGCTATACGGTCGATTTTTTGGCGGACTATCTTGAGCGAAAGGGAATTGTCAATTATATCGTTGAGGTCGGTGGTGAAATTAGGGCTTCGGGTACGCCACCTGCGGGGCAGGGGTTTTCCATTGGTATCGTTCAGCCTGATGATACTGGCGGTGAAGAATTGATTACTGCTGTGGCGCAGCTGAGAGCGGGTGCCCTGACCACGGCTGGTAGTTTCGAAAAGTATATTCAATATAAAGGGAAAAAATTGGGACACCATATCGATCCCGTTTCAGGTTTTCCATATACGAGCGATATCCTAAGTGTCAGCGTCTATGCAAAAACTGCGATGGAAGCAGATGCACTGGATAATTATTTTATGGGCATGGAACCCGATAAAGTGATGACAGAAGCCAAAAAATTTAAAGATGTGGCAGTATTTGTCATTTTTAAAGATAAAAATCAAACCATTCAAACGATTTATTCGGAGGGATTTGGTAAATTATTTAAAAATTAATCAATTATAAAATAAAATGAAGAGATCGGATTTTATTAAAGGTAGTCTTTTGGCCGCTGGGGCAGGACTGGCTGGACAGACTTTTGCGTCAACAACTCAACATACAGCAAATACGATGGATAAAGGTAAAACATTCAACTTAAATTATGCCCCGCATCAGGGGATGTTCAAAAACCACGCTGGGGATAATTTTCTCGATGAAATTCGTTATATGTATGATTTGGGTTTTCGTGGGATTGAAGATAATGGTTTTTTAGGGAGAACTTTGGATGAGCAGAAAAAGATCGGTGATCAGTTGGCCAAGCTGGGTATGACGATGGGCGTATTTGTGGTGGACGGCGGCCAAAACTGGATGCCATCATTGGCGACCGGCAAACAAGAGTATTTGGACAAGTTTGTCGAAACCTGCAAGAAGTCTGTAGAAGCTGCCAAATATTGCCATGCGAAATGGGTCACTGTAGTGCCCGGATTTTATGAACGTAGACTTCCCTGGGGCAATCAGTTTAGCAATATCCTAACAGCGATGCGCAAAGGCGCCGAAATCTTTGAGCCGCATGGTTTGGTAATGGTATTGGAAACTTTAAGTGATACACCAGATTTGTTTTTGCAGCAGACACATGAGACGTATGCCTTATGTAAGGCTGTGAACAGTCCGTCCTGTAAAATTTTATATGATATCTATCATATGCAGCGTACCGAAGGTGATTTAATTGCCAATATGAATCGTTGTTGGGACGAAATTGCCTACATACAGATCGGTGATAACCCGGGTAGAAAAGAGCCAACTACGGGCGAAATTAATTACAAGAACGTATTCAAACATATTCACAGTAAGGGATATAAGGGTATCATGGGGATGGAACATGGTATATCCAAGCCAGGTAAAGAAGGTGAGGATCGCTTGGTGGCAGCGTATCGCGAGGTGGATAGCTTTTTGTAATATTTTAATAGTGTACTATTGACAATTAGATTTAATTTCTTAAATTGAGCAGGTAAAACCAATTAGTAGTATTGTAAAACACCATTTTTTTTTATGATTTCATCAACAATAAAATTTAAACTATCCTTCATGATGTTCCTCGAATTTTTTATTTGGGGGGGATGGTTTGTGACATTAGGTACTTTCTTGAGCAAAAATCTACATGCAACGGACTTTGAAATGGCTAATGTATTTTCAACACAATCATTGGGAGCAATTATCGCCCCTTTTATTGTCGGAATGATTGCCGACCGCTATTTTAATGCGGAGCGTATTTTGGGTGTTTTACACTTGGTGGGCGCAGTATTGATGTACCAAATGTATGGTGCTGCAGACATGGCTACTTTTTATCCGTATGTATTGGCTTATATGGTGCTTTATATGCCAACGTTGGCTTTGGCTAGTTCAGTTTCCTTTAGGCAATTGACCAATCCGGAAAAACAATTCTCAGGTATACGCATCTGGGGAACAATTGGTTGGATCGTAGCAGGTTTAGCAATCAGTTATATCTTTAGATGGGATGCAGCAGCATCAGAGGGTGCTTTGAAAAATACATTTTTAATGTCAGGGGCTGCTTCATTGGTACTTGGGGTATTCTCGTTTGCATTGCCTAAAACGCCGCCGGTTAAATTGGATGAAAACGAAAAACCATCCTTTGCATCAATCATTGGCCTGGATGCGATTAAATTATTGAAAGACAAAAACTTTTTTATCTTTTTCATTTCTTCGGTATTGATCTGTATTCCATTGGCCTTTTATTACTCAAATGCAAATTTATTCCTTTCAGAGATAGGTTTGGAAAATCCAACGGGTAAGATGACTATCGGTCAGGCATCGGAAGTATTGTTCTTATTGGCTTTGCCAATTTTCTTTACACGATTTGGCTTTAAGAAAACAATCCTTGTGGGGATGCTTGCTTGGGTAATCCGCTACCTGTTATTTGCTTATGGCAATGCGGGCGAGTTATCGTTCATGTTATTGATCGGTATTGCATTGCATGGTATCTGTTATGACTTTTTCTTTGTTTCCGGTCAGATTTATACAGATAGCAAAGCGGGTGTTAAATACAAATCAGCGGCACAGGGTTTGATTACTTTGGCAACCTATGGCGTTGGACAGCTGATCGGCTTCTGGGTTGCTAGTTATGTCGGCGACAAGTACAAAGATTTGAAGGCAACTGACCTAGCAGGATTTTGGAATCATACCTGGGTTGTACCAGCAATTATTGCAGCGGTGGTATTCTTTATCTTTCTAGCCCTTTTTAAGGACGAAAAGATCGATAGTACAAATGCTGCACACTAAACAGAAAAATAACTATTTAAAAAAACAAATAATTAGAAGAGAGATGGCAACAAATACTTATGACGCAATTGTAATCGGTTCGGGGATAAGTGGTGGATGGGCTGCGAAAGAATTGACAGAGAAAGGGCTGAAAACAATTATGCTGGAGCGTGGTCGTAACATCGAACACATCAAAGATTATACTGCGCCAAATAAAAATCCATGGGAATGGCCACATGCTGGCGGTCGTACGCAAAAAATGATCGAAGAGTATCCGGTTTTGCGTAGAGATTACCCATTGAACGAAAAAAACCTGGATTTTTGGGTAAATGAAAAGGAGAGCCCTTATACCGAAGTCAAACGTTTTGATTGGTACCGTGGGTATCATGTTGGCGGTAGATCGCTGATGTGGGGAAGACAATCTTATCGTTTAGGCGATTTGGATTTCGAAGCGAACTTAAAAGACGGTCACGGTGTAGACTGGCCAATTCGTTATAATGAAATTGCCCCTTGGTATAGTTATGCGGAGAAATTTGCTGGTATCTCCGGTAATCGTGACGGTGTACCATCTTTGCCAGATGGAGACTACATGCCTGCAATGGCGATGAATATTGTTGAAAAAGACTTAGCGGAGCGTTTGAAAAAACAATACGGCGGTCAACGTCATTTCATCATGGGTAGAACGGCAAACATTACTGTTCCGCATCACGACCGTGTAAACTGTCAATATCAAAATCAATGTTGGTTGGGTTGTAACTTTGGTGCCTACTTCAGTACACAGTCGGCGACTCTTCCTGCAGCGAAAAAAACAAATAACTTGACATTACGCCCTTTTTCCATCGTAACTAAAATTATCTACGATAAAAACACGAAAAAGGCAAAAGGTGTAGAAATTGTCGACGCTGAAACAAATCAAACCTATGAATTTTTCGCAAAGGTCATCTTTGTTTGTGCATCTGCATTGAACTCAACATGGGTATTGATGAATTCTGCCACAGATGTTTGGGAAGGCGGTCTGGGTAGCAGCAGTGGCGAATTGGGGCATAACCTGATGGATCACCATTTCCGTTGTGGTGCCGGAGGTAAGATTGATGGTTATTTGGATAGCTATGTGTATGGCCGGAGACCGACAGGTTTGTATGTACCTCGTTTTGTAAACGTAGAAGGTGATACCAAAAAACGTGATTATGTTCGTGGATTCGGATACCAAGGTGCGGCAGGTCGCGGACGTTGGTCTGGTGCTGTTGCCGAGATGGAAGTGGGGGGTGCATGGAAAGATGCCATCTGTGAGCCAGGTGATTGGACCGTAGGTTTTACCGCTTTCGGAGAAACGTTACCTTACCACGAAAATAAAGTTACGCTTGATAAAAGCAAAAAAGATAAATGGGGATTACCTGTATTGTCATTTGACGCGGAGATCAAGGATAATGAATTGAAGATGCGTGGTGACATGCAGAATGAGATGAAAGAAATGTTGGAAAAAGTTGGTGTGAAAGATATCTATACCTACGATAATGTATATGGCTTTGGTCAAGGTATCCACGAGATGGGGACTGCCCGTATGGGACGTGATCCAAAAACTTCCGTCTTAAATGGTAACAACCAAGTGTGGGATGCATTGAACGTCTTTGTGACTGATGGTGCTTGTATGACTTCTGCAGGTTGTGTCAACCCTTCATTAACGTACATGGCGCTTACTGCTCGTGCAGTTGACTTTGCAGTAAGTGAATTGAAAAAAGGTAACATCTAACAGCTAAAGATTCATAACAATGGAAAATAACGCAAATAAGACGAGTAGAAGAGGTTTTATAAAGAGTGCCGCGACCGCTGCGGCGGCTTTTATGATCGTCCCTCGCCATGTATTGGGCGGAAATGGCTTTACAGCTCCAAGTGACAAATTACAAGTAGCAGGTATCGGTGTAGGAGGCAAAGGTTTTAGCGACATCAATGCGTTTCACGATTCAGGGAAAGCAGATCTGGCTTTCTTGTGTGATGTGGACGACCGTCGTGCGGCCGGTGCATTAAAACGGTACCCGAAGGCAAAATATTATAAAGACTATCGCGAGATGCTGGATAAGGAGCACAAACGTATTGAAGCTGTTTCTGTTTCGACTCCAGATCACCAACATGCAATTCAGGCGCTTGCAGCTATGCAGTTAGGTAAACACGTGTATGTTCAAAAACCGCTGACACACGATGTTTGGGAAGCCAGAGCATTGACGCATGCCGCAAAGAAATATAAAGTAGTTACCCAAATGGGAAATCAAGGGGCATCCAATGATGGACCACGTTTTGTCCGTGAATGGTACGAAGCTGGTCTTATTGGTGATGTACATACAGTATATTGTTGGACAGACCGTCCAGTATGGCCTTCGGGAATTGCTTGGCCTACAGGTAAAGCTGAGATTCCGAAAGAACTGGATTGGGATCTTTGGTTAGGTACTGCTCCTTACAAAGAATATGTCGACAAATTGGTGCCTTTCAACTGGCGCGGCTGGTGGGATTATGGTACCGGTGCATTGGGCGATATGGGCTGTCACTTGTTGGAAGTGCCTTTCAGTACCTTAGGGCTTACCTATGTACAGGATGTACAAGCAACTGTAGGTTCGGTATATGTGGATGAGTTCAAACGCGGATATTTTCCGGAAAGCTGTCCGCCGTCAAGCCATGCAACATTAACATTCCCGAAAACACCGCGTACTAATGGCCCTGTCACATTACACTGGATGGACGGTGGTATTCAGCCCGCTCGTCCGGATGAATTAGGTCCAAACGAAATTTTTGGTGATGGTGGTAATGGTATCTTACTTGTCGGTACAAAGGGAAAAATCCTTGCTGATACTTATGGACAGAATGCACGTTTATTACCAACGTCGAGAAAAGAACAAATTGCCCAAAAGTATGCGCGTGTACCCGGACAAGAAAGTGGACACTATGCACAATGGGTAGAAGCTTGTCAGGCTGGATACGGTAAGAAAGAGGTGAGTTCGCCATTTGAGATCGCCGGTCCGTTGACTGAAGCTTTATTGATGGCTAATTTGGCAATCAGAGGAGCTGATTTACGCATCGATGGCAAATATCCTGGACGTAACCTGAAATTGCTTTGGGATAACAATAATATGCGCGTTACAAACTTTGATCATGTCAATCAGTATGTAAAACGGAATTACAGACAAGGTTGGGAAATGAAATATAATTTCTAAAATTAAGATATTTAGTAGTATGAATAGAAGAGAAGCATTACAACGGGTTGCCTTAATTTTAGGAGGTACCGTTATTGGCGCTAATTTATTTTTGGAAGGTTGTACACGTTCAGCAACGAAAGATGTGCAAGCCTTATTTGAAGCTAAGACGACCGACTTGCTAGGTGATCTAGCGGAAGCTATCTTACCTAAAACTGCCACTCCGGGAGCGAAAGAAGCTGGGGTAGGAAGTTTTATCCCTGTCATGGTGCGTGACTGCTATACAGAGAAGCAACAAAAAGCGTTTTTAGATGGCTTGGGCAGTTTGGACGACAAATCGAAAGAAGTAAAAGGGAAACCATTCCTAGAACTTTCGGCGGAAGATAGAACGGCGGTCGCGGCGGCCTTGGATAAAGAAGCGAACGAGTTCAACAAAAAACAGGCGGAAGATCAGAAAGATATTCGGGAGAAAAATAGAGAGAAACAGAATGAATTGTACAATTATGTGGATAATGATCCACCTCATTGGTTCACCATGTTTAAGCAGCTAACGTTGACCGGTTTCTTTAACTCTGAACTGGGCTGTACAAAGGCATTGCGCTATGTGAAGATTCCCGGAAAATTTGATGGTAATCTTCCATACAAAAAAGGAGACAAAGCATTTGCTTAACAAAGCTTGGAAAAGTAAAGATAAAAGGAGACCATGGTCTCCTTTTTATTTTGTCTCGATTGCCAGGGCAAAATGGATCCGCTGCTGTTTAGTAACCGTCATAAAATATCCCTGATCGGTAGAATCACCATTGATTTCTACTGTATCGTTATAACGTAGTTCACGAAGGTAATTCATCTCCAACGACCGGATCTGATTGGTTAAGACAAGTTCCATAGGCAATCTATCCATACACCAGTCGAGATATTTAACATTGTTAGCGTGGTTGACAATATCGAGATCGGAGAGCTTTACGATATATTCATCCCTATTTTTGACCGTACTGGAGATATCGAGCTTCGAAAAAGGCCGCTGAGTGGCTGGACGGTCGGGATATGTGACAAAATCTTCGGTCGAAATTGCCAGTGTTTCGGAACTTCTTTTTACTGTATTGATGACGGCCCAATAACTGCTTGCTGTCACATAAGTCTGCCCATTCACTGTAATTTCAAAATTTCTGGTCGAGCGTGCGCCTTCCAGTTCCTGCACCCAGGTTTTGACCTTGACAATATCCATCCATTTGGGTAACCTCGCAATCTCAATTCGGATACGGCTTAGTACCCACGTTTGGTTATGTTTAGCCATTTCTTTAAATCCAAAACCCGCTACATTGGCATGCTCTCCAGCGGTGAGCTGTAAGATATTAGACAAATCGGAGAAACGGATGCGACCATTGGAGTAGCACTGGGTGAAATTAATTTCCCACTCTTTTTCGAAGACAGATCGTTCCATATAGCATATATTTTCCGCAAAAATAGATAATTGGAATCACTTGTGCCATCCCTATACGATGAAATGACACGCTATCCAGATAACGCGAACGCTCTCCAAGGTACAAACGTATTTTTATTGTAAAATAAATGATAGTTTTCTATTAGCATATTGATTATTATAGTTGGAATTGGTAGATTTAGATAAGCCAATGGCAGAAGAAGATAAAATAAGATTGGCTTGAAAGCGTTATTGATTATGTAGCGCAAATACTATTGTTAAACATTAAATGCTCGTATTATGGTTGGACAACTAATAGCTAAAGAGGAAATTCCTCAATTTAAATTTATCCCGGCGATTGAAGATAAGACTGCGACCTTTATGGATAAATTGAAAGGTGCACTTCGGTTGGGAAATGAGTTTAAATCCAAAACCGAAATTGCCTTTCAGACAGATTCCGGACCAAAACGTATTGAGACCACGGTGTGGTCGTTGACTGATAGATATATTCAGATTAAAAGTGGGATTTTAATACCATTAAAGTCTATTATAGCCATTGATTATTAAGTAATAAAAACGGAGGCTCCTATTTAGGAGCCTCCGTTTTGTATGATTACATCTTGCTTATTGGCAAAATTGGCTTTTGTTTTGTCTCTAAAACGAGTTGGTTACAAGCCGTAATTTTAGTATGCTTCTCCTGTCAATTCCTTTAGTCGTATTTCCGACACTTTAGCATCGTATTGTGCCGTATAGCTACGTGTCATTGCATTGATGTAATTTAGCTGCGCCGTTCTTACTTCCAACGTCGTGATGGTACCGATGCGGAATTTATCCATGGTGATGTTTAAATTTTCTTTTGCCAGTTCCTCATTTTTCCGTTCTACATTGGCCAATTCGATGTTGGTAATGTAGGTTTGAAACAAAGTTCTTACTTGAGCCTGTATATCTTGTTTTTGCTGTTTGATCTGTATTTCAGAACTTTTAATCTGAAATTTGGCGATACGCTCGTTTCTATTTTGCAAAAAGCCGTTGAATATGTTCAGGGACGCCGATACACCGTAGGTGAGCCCTCTATTTTTATTTTCTGTAGAGAAACCAAGTGAGGAGTGAGATTCGTTCCAATTATACCCACTATTTAAACCAATTTTGGGATAACGTTCGGCTTTCACTGCCTTTAGGTTGAGTTCGGCGACACGGTTGTTGATGATGGCAAGCTGAATTTGAGGATTTTGTTGATCAGCAATTTCGATGAGATTACCCAGTTTAAGATCCGTATCCAGTTTCATTTCATCTTCAACGTCAAAGTCTAGACTCAAATCTCTTGTCATCAATTGGTTGAGGTATGTCTTGGTGTTTTTAAAGCTTTCGAGCTGTCTAAGCAGGTTTGTCTGATCGGTATTCAGATCGACTTTAGCATTCAGCAGATCAAGCTTGGAACCTTTTCCGATCTGCAGGCGATTTTCGGCCAGAGTAACCCGATATTGAGAAAGTGTAATGGTTGTATCTAATGCGTTTATCAATCGTTTTTGCTGCACAAGATTATAATAGGTGGCCATGACTTCACTGAGTTGCGTAGTGACCTCATATCTTATCTCAGCCTCGCCCTGACGCTGTATTTCTTTAAATCGATCCCTACGCGCAAACATACCCAGTCCGTCAAATACTGTCCAGTTTAAGTTAACGCCATACGACATATTGTCATTTTTTGCATTGGAAACCTGCTGTACCTGTCCATCGGCCCTAACCTGTCTTGAGTTCTGGACCGAATTACTTCTGTTAAATGTACCGGTTACTGCGGGAAGCATGCCAGCGCTTCCTAAACTGGTATTCTCGATATCAATGTTGTTGTCATTTTTAGCCAAAAGAATATTGAAGTTATTGCTCAACGTTGTTTTTAGCGCATCTTCCAAGGTCAATATCGCTTGGGCACGAGCTTGAAACATGATGGAGCAAAGCCATAGTAGTAGGGTGAAATTTCTCTTCATGTTTTAATTATTCGTAGCTTTTAATGTTATCAAATTCTGGTCTATGCTTTTTTTGTCGCGACCACATATAATAAATTGCCGGGATGATGAATAAGGTCAGAATAAGCGAAAATATGGTGCCTCCGACAATTACTACCCCCATCCCAATTCTGCTGGTCGAAGCAGCGCCGAGCGACATCGCAATTGGCAATGCGCCGAGCGCAATGGCCAAACTGGTCATTAAGATCGGTCTAAGCCGGGATTCGGCTGCATGTATAATGGCTTCAAATTTTTCCATTCCCTCTTCTCGCATCTGGTTGGCAAATTCAACAATCAGGATACCATTTTTGGTGACGAGTCCGATCAGCATAATCGTTCCGATCTGACTGAAGATATTCCAGGTCTGATCAAATAACCATAAACTGATCAGTGCACCGGCTACAGCCATGGGAACAGTCAGAATGATGATAAAAGGATCAAGGAAGCTTTCAAATTGAGCCGCTAAGATCAAGTAGATTAGTAATAGAGCCAGACCAAATGCAAATAGGGTATTGGAGCTACTTTCAATAAAATCACGCGATTCACCGCTAAGGTCGGTAGTAAAGCTCTGATCGAGTACTTTTTCCTTTATCCGATCCATTGCAGCAATACCGTCGCTCATACTCATACCAGGAGCCAGGCCTGCGGAAACGGTAGCGGACATATAACGGTTGTTGTGATAGAGTTGGGGTGGACTACTTTCTTCTTTCACGCTGACAACGTTGTCCAATTGGATAAGCTGCCCCATGTTATTGCGTACATAGATGGAAGAAAGATCCGTTGGAGTCGCCCGACGGTCATTCTCAACCTGGCCAATAACTTGATATTGTTTTCCGTCGCGCATAAAATAGGCAAATCGTTGACCGCTCAGCAACAATTGTAAGGATTGCGAAACATCCAGTACAGAGACGCCTAGGCTTAGCGCCTTTAGCCGGTCAATTTCAACATGAAGCTCTGGCTTGTTGAACTTGAGGTTGATATCTGTTGTTGAGAACGTGGGATCGTTGTTGACCTCATTCATAAATTGCGGTATTTTTTCCTGAAGTTTTTCAAAATTCTGTGCTTGGATAATATATTGCACAGGTAACCCACCTCTACGATTCATGGATATTGTGGGCGACTGTGATACATTGACCCGAACAGCATCGTATTGTTTAGTCCATTTGGTCAATTCCTTCGCAATATCATCCTGGGATTTCTGGCGCTCACTGGGGTCAACTAACGTCATCCGAATACGTCCAGAATTGACGGACGCTGCTCCGAAGCCAGGTGAAGTGATGTTGAGACTGATTTTATTTTCCGGAATTGAATCATACACGAGTTTGTCCAGTTCCTGCATATAACGATCCATATATTCGTAGGTAGCACCTTCTGGACCTGTTACATTGACAGAGATATTACTTCGGTCATCATAAGGTGCAGTTTCTTTTTTAATGGACGAAAAAAGGATTCCAATAACCACAAAACAGATGATTAGGATCGGAAAGCTGATCCATTTGAATTTCATGAATTTGTCAAGGGCATTAGCATACCCCTTGTTCATCTTGACAAACATGGGTTCGGTCCAATTATAAAATTTTGTTTTTTTGTGTCCACCACCTTTGATAAGATAGGCATTGAGCATAGGGGTGAGCGTCAGGGAAACAAACGCAGAAACTAATACGGCCGAAGCGATAACGACTCCAAATTCGCGGAACAACCGACCCACAAAGCCTTCAAGAAATATAACAGGTAAGAATACCGCTGCAAGTGTGATTGAAATCGAGATAACGGCAAAGAAGATTTCCTTTGAGCCCTTCAAAGCAGCTTCTATGGGAGACATACCTTCTTCCACTTTCTTAAAAATATTTTCCGTCACTACAATCCCATCGTCGACGACAAGACCTGTCGCGAGTACAATCGCAAGCAGAGTAAGCACATTAATCGAAAATCCGAACATGTACATAATAAAAAATGTTGCAATCAATGAGACGGGAATATCCAGAAGAGGCCGTAATGCGATACCCCAGTCGCGGAAGAAAAAGTAAATAATTAAGGTGACCAAGATAATTGAAATCAGCAGTGTCTCGGCGACTTCCTCAACAGATTTTTTAATAAATGTAGTGTTGTCAGAAGCTATGTTAAGGATAATATCTTGGGGTAGATCTTCCTTGATCTGATCGAGCATTTTATAAAAATTATTGGCAATATCGAGGTAGTTTGTGCCGGGTTGAGGAATAATTGCTATACCAACCAATTGCTTCCCATTGCTGACCATTTTTGTTTCCAGATTTTCGGCATCTATTTCTGCCCGGCCAATGTCGATGAATTTGACAATACGGCTGCTATCGGCTTTCAGAACGATAGCATTAAACTGTTCGGGTGTAGAAAGGTTTCCTACGGTTTTTACAGTGAGCTCCGTGGTATTTCCAACAATTTTTCCAGAAGGCAATTCAACGTTTTGATTATTCAGTGCCGTGCGGATATCAGAAGCGGTGATACCATAAGCAGCCATACGGTCGGGGTTGAGCCATAAGCGCATCGCGTAGCGCTTCTGACCGTAAATTTGGGTACTGCTGACATCTGGAATTGTCTGTAGTCTTTCTGAGATCACATTTTCGGCGTAGTCGCTCAGCGAAAGTTTATCGCGCGTTTCACTTTGCAGCGTCAACGTGATAATAGGATCGGAGTCGGCATCGGCTTTGGAAACCACTGGCGGAGCATCGATATCCTGAGGCAAGCTTCGGATGGCCTGAGATACCTTATCACGGACATCATTTGCCGCTTCTTCAAGATTTTTCTGCAGACCAAACTCGATGGTGATGTTACTGGACCCCTGGTTACTGGAGGATGATATATTCCGGATGCCATCAATGGAGTTGATGGCTTTTTCCAGCGGTTCGGTAATCTGAGATTCAATGATATCTGGATTTGCACCCGCATAGTTTGTTCTAACAGAAACAATAGCCGGGTCAATGGAGGGGTATTCGCGGACGCCCAAAAAGCTAAAACCAATGTAGCCAAACAATATAATGGTTATATTGACGACAATAGTTAAAACCGGGCGTTTAATAAAGATAGCAGATAAATTCATGCTCAGTTAGTTAGCTAGTGATACCTTAACTTTTGATCCATCCTTTAACGACAGGACACCTGTAGTTAAAATGGTGTCACCGGCACTGATCCCAGATAAAATGACAATATCTTTGTCTGTACGTGCACCCGTTTCAACCTTCACTTCTTTGGCTAGGCCATGCTGTACTATAAACACTTTTTTTCCGTCCTGAACAGGTACGATGGCTTCTGTTGGGATGGATATCGCATCGTTTTCTACCTCGATTGGAACGCTCACGTTAACAAATGATCCTACTTTCAATTTTCCCTGCTCGTTGTTTGCGCGGGCTCTGACTGTAAGTGTCCTGGTGTTAAGTGATACTTGAGGTTCTACAGCGTAGATAGTTGCTTTCATGACGGTTGGGTCATTGGCGACACTAAACTCGATCGGCATATTTACTTTAACGATACTGCTGTATTTTTCGGGGACTGCGAAGGTGATTTTTACCAAGTTGTCCTTGACCAGATTTGTGATCAGCGTGGTGGGCGAGACAATGGCTCCTACAGAGATATTCCGTAATCCAATCATTCCGCTAAATGGCGCCCTTATGGTAGTCTTTGATATTTGTGCCTGGATCAACTGAATCTGTGCGGCAGAAGTTTTTAAGGCCGCACTGGCAATATCAAATTCCTCTTGACTGATAGCGCCTTTTTGCAACAGCAATTTGGCTCGACGTTCATTTTCTGCATTGAGCTGATTGGTCGTTTGGGATTGTCTTAATTGTGCCTGCAGTTCTATATCATCAATCTTGATCAAAGGTTCACCCTGCCTGACACGCTGCCCTTCTGCAAAATATATTTTGGTGATTCGACCATTGACTTCACTTCTGACCTCGACCTGCTCTTCTGCGTCAATGCTTCCCGAAAGATTGATCGATCTATCGGCGACAGAAGATTTGGCAATGATCGCCTGTGCCGGCACTGGAACATCTTTTTTCTCCCTCGGCTTATCGGTTCCCTCTTTGTCTTTTTTAGCAGTAACCAGAAAGTATCCACCTCCAAAAACAGCGCAGGCCAAAAGAAGGTAAATGATCGATTTTTTATTCATATGGTATAGTATCTTGTGTACTTTTTATATTTAACTGGTAAATATAGGTTTATTATAATGTGGTTACGGGTTGTCAAAAGGATTTTACAATATATACAAAACTGTAGCAAGATCATGCACAGTGTTTTTGCTGGGAGCGAAGGGAGAAAAAAAAGCTAGAAATTCATTTCTAGCTTTGCGTTTACTATTTTTTTGATTTTGTCTTTTGTTCCACTTCTTTTGGAGCCTCATCGTTTAATTTCGGCTTGATTGCAGCTCTGGACAAATGCGGTCTTCTTTTTCCAAAAGAACCATTCGATATTTTTCCTCTTCTGGTTTTGATGTCACCTTTTCCCATAGTGTAAAATATTTTGGTTTTTAAAATTATATATAACCTAAATATAGTGATTTGTTTTTAAAGAGTCAACTGTTTTGTCTTCAAATAATGGGAAAAATACGTTTTTGGACATCAATTTTGAAGTTTTGGGTAATGGTATCAAAAAACAAATTGTTGATTGGTTTGTTTTCGGCAACCAAGTAGGGAATTTCCAATATGTTATTTTTTAATTTAATACGGTAATAGCCATATAACAACCCTCTGGTCGTCTGAATCGATTCAATTTTCTGCACGGCTTCAATATCCTTTAAAAGGTTAAAGCTATAATTTTCTCCTTTTAATTGTTCAATAAATACTTCATCAGTTTTGGCATTATACCATACTTGCAGGCTCTTTACCTTATTAAAATGGTTGTTGAACAAAAAAAGATAGCCTATAAGAAAGAATGCAATGGGAAGGAGGAAGAGGATAATTTTTATCTTCACAAACAGCAATACGGTAATCAGAATCAGGATGACACCCATGATGACATTGGAAATGGTTTTTTTTAGATTTGCCTGGATGACTTCGGAGGAAGCCTCAATCAATTGAAAACCTGATTTTAAATCTTTGGATCCACCAGCAGCAAACCCAAAAAGATTAAATTTTTTGCGTATCATCAGATAAGCAATAAGGATAAAAAGTCCAATGATCAGGAACCGCATATTGTATACCTAGTATTGTTCATCTTCGTTTGGGTATTTTACTGCTTTCACTTCAGCCACATAATTGCTTACTGCAGTGGTAATTTGCTCATGCAAGTTAGCAAAATGACGCATAAATTTAGGTTTAAAATCTGCATTCATGCCCAGCATATCGTTAATGACAAGTACCTGACCATCGCAATCCGGTCCAGCACCGATACCTACCGTAGGAATTGTCAATGTTTCGGTCACTGCCTTGGCCAATTTTGCAGGTATCTTTTCCAACACAATTGCAAAACAGCCGGCGTCCTGTAAAGCAAGCGCATCCTCGATGAGTTTAGCTGCCTCTTGTTCTTCCTTGGCACGGACACCAAAATTACCAAATTTGTTGATAGATTGAGGAGTAAGGCCCAGGTGACCACATACGGGAATACCGCCGGCAATGATTTTTTTGATGTTTTCTATGATTTCAAGACCACCTTCCAATTTCAGAGCATGTGCGCCCGATTCCTTCATCATACGGACGGCTGCGTTGTAGGCCTCATTGGCAGATCCCTGATAAGAACCAAAGGGCAAGTCTGCCAGCACCATGGCGCGCTGCGTTCCCCTTGCAACTGACGCCGCATGGTATATCATATGATCAAGGGTAATAGGCAAGGTGGTTTCATATCCAGCAAATACGTTGGCGGCAGAATCTCCAATCAAAATAACATCAACACCCGCCTGATCAACCATTTTAGCCATGGAATAATCATAGCTGGTCAGCATAGATATCTTTTCCTGACGATCTTTCATGGCTTGTAGCATGGCGGTGCTTACGCGTTTCATTTCTTTGTTTACAGACATCTTAACTTTTATTTTGTGTCCAAAAGTAAGCTTTTTATCATACATTGACCAATATTCTGCCTGGTGTTTTGTATTTTTGCCAAATGATACAAAATGAGAATCGTCTATTTAAATTTCCTAAATTTTCAGAATTAATCATTCATGAGGATGAAAATTTGATTGTTATCAATAAGCCACCGTTTGTAGCTTCTTTGGATGAGCGTGAGGGCGGAGAGGTGAATATCCTTCGATTGGCGAAAAAATACCATCCGGATGCACAGGTGTGCCACCGTTTGGATAAAGAGACTTCGGGTATTTTATTAATTGCCAAAAACCCCGAAACGTATCGTTCAATTTCTATCGCATTTGAAAAAAGAAGAGTGAATAAGACTTACCATGCGATCATAGGCGGTACGCACACTTTTCAGAATTTGCTGGTTGATTTACCGATCTTGAATCAGGGCAATAAAAATGTATCGATTGACCGTGCCAATGGCAAAGCAGCGGAAACCATATTCAATTCGATCAAATATTACAAGAATTATACATTAGTGGAATGTAAACCCATTACTGGACGGATGCACCAAATCCGTATTCACCTAGCGACACAACACGCAGCAATTGTTGGCGACGATATGTATCGCGGTAAACCGGTCTATTTATCCCAAATTAAGAAGCGTGGGTATACCTTGTCGAAACACGAGGAAGAACAGCCTATCATGAAGCGTTTTGCGCTACATGCCAAACATATCGAATTCGAACTGAATGGCGTTAAGTTGGTTTTCGATGCGCCCTATCCAAAGGATTTTGCGACCTTATTAAAGCTGTTAGATAAGTTTGATTCATAAATAGGCCATTTACAGATGAACCCGAAGACAAAGAAAATAGTCGGAAACGTTGTATTTGTACTGGTTATTGGTTTGCTGATTTGGCCAACAAGTAGAAGTTATTTTCAGCAAGCCCTAATGAAAATAGGCTTTTTTAAACTAAAGTTAGAAGTTACGCCGGACGCTAAAAAATCTTTTGCGACTTCGCCCAAGTTAGGCACTGAGGTATCTTTTATAAACCAGCAAGGCATGCCCGTAAAGGTGGCTGATCTGAGAGGAAAGGTGATTTTTATCAATTTTTGGGCAACTTGGTGTGCCCCTTGTCGGGCCGAAATGCCTTCGATAAATAAACTTTATAATACGTATAAGGATAGCGCCCATGTTGTGTTTTTGATTGTTGAGGTAGAGGGTGATAGAGCGAAGGCCGAAGCGTTCATTAAGGCAGAGGGATTGAACTTACCGCTAAGCTTTCCGAACAGTGATATTCCAAAGGAGTGGCTTTCTGGGCCTATTCCAACAACACTCATATTGGATAAGGAAGGAAATCTTGCCGCAAGACATGAAGGGCTGGCTGACTATTCCACTCCAGAGGTGACCAAATTTATTCAAGATTTAATCAATAAATAATTTTTTAAGATCTCTAAAATAAGCATGACAAGAGCAGAACTTATTCATCAAATAAAAGCGAAACGCTCATTTCTATGTGTCGGACTGGACACTGACCTAGCCAAAATACCTGACCATCTTTTAGACGATGAGGATCCGATCTATAGCTTTAACAAAGCTATAATAGAAGCAACAGCTGATCTATGTGTAGCCTACAAACCGAATATAGCATTTTATGAATGTTATGGAATAAAAGGCTGGCAATCGCTTCAAAGAACCTGGGCTGCCTTACCAAAGGACTGTTTTAGTATTGCTGACGCAAAAAGAGGGGATATCGGTAATACATCCGGACGTTACGCGATGGCATTTTTTGATGAAAAGGCTTCTGGTCTCGGATTCGATAGTATCACCATTGCACCTTATATGGGCAAGGACTCGGTAACGCCGTTTTTGGATTTTAAAGACAAATGGGCTATCGTGCTAGCGCTAACATCAAATGCGGGTAGCTTAGACTTTCAGAATTTTGAGAATAAAGAGGGGCTGCAGTTGTTCGAACAGGTGATCGACAAAGTCAATACCTGGGGCACGCCAGAAAATCTTATGTATGTGGTCGGGGCAACCCGGGGAGAAGGATTTATCAAAATTAGGGAGCATGCGCCAGATCATTTTTTATTGGTTCCGGGCGTGGGTGCTCAGGGGGGCTCGCTCGAAGATGTATGTAAATTTGGTATGAACAAAGATTGTGGACTTTTGGTCAACAGCACAAGGGGCATTATCTATGCTTCAAAAGGGACTGATTTCGCTGAAAGAGCGCGGCAGGAAGCTTTAATTCTTCAAAAAGAAATGGAAATAGAACTGGTAAAAGCGGGTATTATTTCCTGATTTGACATTTAATAATTCATTCGTAATACTTACCTTTGCAGCATGCCAGAAAAAATTATAATTCTAGACTTCGGGTCTCAATACACACAGTTGATCGCAAGACGTGTCAGAGAGCTAAATGTGTATTGTGAGATACACCCGTTCAATAAATTGCCAGATTTTGACGACACCGTAAGAGGTGTTATCTTTTCGGGAAGTCCTTATTCTGTTAGACAAGAAGATGCGCCACAAATAGATTTTGTCGCTATTCAGGATCGTTTCCCACTTTTAGGCGTATGTTACGGAGCGCAATACATTGCTCAAAAATCCGGCGGTGAGGTGTTACCTTCTGAAATTCGTGAATATGGTCGTGCAAATCTGCAGTTTGTCAATAGTGAGAATGAATTATTGGCAGGCGTACCCACGCAATCGCAGGTATGGATGTCTCATGGCGATACGATTAAAGAAGTACCTGCACATTTTGAAATTATAGCGAGTACAGATAAAGTGCGCGTAGCAGCGTATCAAGTAAAAGGTACCCGCACATACGGTATACAATTTCATCCCGAAGTAACGCATAGTACAGACGGTGCTATCGTATTGAAAAACTTTGTTGTCAATATTTGTGGTTGTGCACAGGAATGGACACCAGATGCTTTTGTCGATACAACGGTATCTTCTTTGAAAGAGCAACTAGGTGATGATCATGTTATTATGGCTTTGTCTGGTGGGGTAGATTCGACAGTTGCTGCGGTGTTATTACACCATGCAATCGGAAAGAAACTCCATTGTATTTTTGTAGATCATGGTTTGCTTCGTAAGGATGAATATGAGCAAGTATTGGATTCTTACAAAAATATGGGCTTAAATATTAAAGGAATCAATGCAAAAGATTTGTTTTATGGTAGATTAGCTGGAGTTTCCGAGCCAGAAGAAAAACGCAAGATCATTGGTAATTCGTTTATTGATGTCTTCGATGAAGCTGCAAAAGAGATCCAAAAGGAATTGCCTGAAGGCATTGAAGCGAAGTGGTTAGGGCAAGGAACAATTTACCCTGATATCATCGAATCAGTTTCAGTGAAAGGGCCTTCGGCGACTATCAAATCACACCATAACGTTGGAGGCTTACCTGATTTCATGAAGCTGAAAGTTGTGGAACCACTTAAGACTTTGTTTAAAGATGAAGTCAGAAGAGTAGGGAAAGCGCTGGAAGTTGATCCGTCAATTTTAGGTAGACATCCATTTCCTGGGCCGGGTTTGGCAATTCGTATTTTGGGTGATATTACACCCGAGCGTGTACGTATTGTGCAAGAGGCTGATGCGATCTTCATCAATAATCTGAAAGAATCCGGTTGGTATGATAAAGTATGGCAGGCAGGCACAATTTTCTTACCTGTGCGTTCAGTAGGCGTTATGGGTGATGAGCGCACTTACGAGCACGTCGTTAGCTTGCGTGCGGTCGGTTCGCTAGATGGAATGACTGCGGATTGGATACATTTACCATATGATCTGTTGGCAAAGATTTCAAATGAAATTATCAACCATGTGAAAGGAATAAACAGAGTTGTGTATGATATCAGTTCAAAACCACCCGCTACAATTGAGTGGGAATAAAATATGGGTTGCGGCGCTTGTAGCGTTATGCCTTGCAAGCTGTACAACCAAAAAAAGCACAGTATTGCGTTCGCCTTCCTCTGGTCATGGCGAACAGCAAACTGCTGTTACTAAACCACCTGTTGACAAAGAAAGTACCATTACCAGGATGGGGGATACCCAACATGTCAATGGCTATGCTGTGAAAAATAATCGCATCGCACTGCTTTTGCCGTTCGAGTTAGGTAATATTGCAGGCACAGTTAGGAAGGAAGACGTGGAGCGCTCATCTTTGGCGCTGGATTTTTACCAGGGATTTCAGTTAGGTCTTGACAAAATTGCGAAGGAAGGTGCTTTGTTCGATTTGCAGGTAATTGATTCTAGAGACAATGTTGCGTATAATGCAACATTGGGTACATCGGCCAATGTCAAAGATGCCGTGCTCGTGGTGGGACCAGTATATCCGCGTGAGATTAAGAGCTTTGGGCAGGCCTTTGCAAACAAGAACGTTCTACAGGTTTCTCCATTGGCAGCAACCATGGCTTCTGAATTTAGCCTCCCCAATTTGGTTTCTATAACACCATCTATTCGTACACACGCCGAAACATTGGCGAAGTATGTTGCCGAGCAATATTATAATGGGGATCAGATTGTTATTTACGATGCTGGTGATGATGACAGCAAACAATTTTTGGTCAATTTTGCAAACGAGATTACCAAAGCTAACCCACAGGCTAAAGTAAAAACGGTTATGAGCATCAATGAGCTTAACAACAGTCTTGTGTTGGCAGGTACCAATCATATCATTTCAGGTACTGCCAATAAAAATTTAGTAAAGGGCCTCTTGGATGCTATGGATGAACGCTTTCTGAATCCAGGTAATCAGTTTAAATTATATGGACACCCAAACATGGCCAAGCTTTCCTTTGAGAATTTCGAAAACATGGATTTTTATGCATTGACCATTACCTCTTCTAACTTGGTTGATGAGACGGATGGAGATACCAAAAAGTTTATTGGAAATTACAAAGCTGCTTATAAAGTTGATCCGTCCGAGTTTTCTTACAAAGGGTATGACGCTGCATTGTATTTTGGTCGATTGATTCATAAGTATGGAGTGGATTATGTCAGCCGAATGACGCAGGAGAAGTTTTCGGGATTGAATAGCGATTACAGATTTGAATTTTACCCAAAATGGGGCTATGCAAACAGATCGTTGGGCATGTTGGTCTATCACGATAAAAAATTTGAAAGAAAATAATCTTTGAATGGCTGAATTCAGTGAAAAACGTGTTCATCAGCAAATACGTAATTTTGAGCGAGCAATGGATGGTTTTGAAGCTGATCAACCATTTTCACGTTATTTAACAACTTTTTTTAAGCTAAATAAACAAATGGGATCTTCCGACCGAAAGGCCATCTCCCGTTTGTGCTATAATTATTTCCGTTTAGGGACTGCAGCTCCGCAGTTATCACAGCAACGTAGGTTGGTAATTGCCGAATTTCTATGCGAGCAGGAAAGCCCCTTAGTGGCAGTTCTTGAACCTGCTTACGCCGATAAGCTTCACCTTTCAATCCGAGACAAAATTAACTTTTTGGAGTCTGAAGGCTTTTTTAAATTGGAAGACCTATTTCCCTTTACGGAGCATATTTCTGAAAAGGTGAATTTAACTGCCTTTTTGGAAAGTCAGTGCATTCAGCCCTATTTATATATTCGGGTAAAACGAGGAAAGACAAATTTCGTGCGCGCCATTTTAGATGGTAGTCAGATTCCCTATACCACTATTGGCGAGCAGACCATTGCCTTAACTAATGGTACCTCCTTACAACGATTTGATGCCTTGGATGGCATTATTGAAGTACAGGATCTTTCTTCACAACGTACTTTAGCGTATATGGAGCCCGGAGAAAATGAATCCTGGTGGGATACATGTGCAGCTTCGGGTGGTAAATCCCTTTTATTGATGGATGCTTGTCCTACCGTAAATTTGTTGGTATCGGATATTCGTATGAGCATTCTTCGGAACCTCGACGAGCGTTTTGATCGTGTCGGAATAAAGCATTATCGCAAGAAAATAATTGATCTTAGCAAAGATACTTTTCCGCTCCTTGGGAGCGAAAAATTTGACGGAGTACTTTTGGATGCGCCGTGCACAGGATCAGGAACGTGGGGACGTACGCCCGAAATGATTCGGCAATTTAGGGCCGATAAGATCGCTGAATTTAATGCACTTCAAAAAAATATAGCCAGTCATGTGGTGGGGCATGTAAAAGTGGGTAAGCCACTAATTTATATCACTTGCTCCATTTTTAAAGCAGAAAATGAAGATGTTGTCAGCTATATTGCTGATCATTTTGGTTTTGAAATAGCACGCATGGATTACTTGGAAGGGTATACCGAAATGGCCGATAGCATGTTTGTCGCGCGTTTGATAAAAAAGTAATATCTTATTGTAGAAAGTGTATAGGCTATTTTTTCCAAACGGAAAAAATAGCCTTTTTTCATGACTATACGTATTTTTGTTACATTCGTTAGTCACATTTACTGGGGATCACCAGTACCGGGCAGGTAGATTTGCGAATAACCGATTCAGAGACAGAACCAGATATAAAATGATCAAAACCGGTCCGCCCATTAGAGCCCATGATAATCAGATCCGCAGACCATTCGTGCGATGCAGCCAGAATTTCTTCTTTAATAGATCCTATTCGATTAAACAAATAGACTTCGCCTGCACCAGTAAACTCGCGGCTTATCTTCTCTAAATACTTTTGCGCATTGTCCTGTTCCATTTCCGAAACCTCCGGAACGATGATAGGCTGCTGTCCCAATAAGGGATCGGCGCCAAAATTGGCAGGAGAAGTAGGGGGGATAACGGTAACAAGTGCTACGGAAGCTCCAAATACCTGGGCCATTTCTTTCGCATAATGTATTGCCTTTTCAGCGCATGGTTCGTCGTCAACAGCGACTAATATCCTTTTGAATTTTGAATTTGTATTCTCCATATCTGCTATTATTGATTTATCTTCGTCATATAATATATAATCATAGATTGGACGATTTTGTTTTATTAGCATATGAAATATGGTATTTGTACACTTGCTCTCGTACCGTTACGTCTAGAACAGGCACACCGTAGCGAGATGGTTTCTCAGGTATTGTTTGGAGAGCTGTTTGAGATCCTGGATGAACAGGCGGATTGGACATCAATACGCTTATTGGAAACGGATTATTTGGGTTGGATTCAAAACGGGCAGTTTCAGCAACTAGCCGACTTGGATAGACAACATTATTTAAGTGGAGAGCCTACTATTGTTGGACGGGAGGGTGGAGTTCTTTTTAACGATACAACACAATTGCAGCTCTGTCATGGTACCAAGCTTTATCTAAATGCAGGGAATACCGTCAATTTATCGCAATTGACATTTACCTATCAAGGTCGTATCAATACCTTTATCAGAGAGCAATTTGAAACCGAGTTAGCGCAATTGGCCTTAAGTTACAAAGACGTTCCTTATCTATGGGGTGGACGTTCGCAATGGGGGATTGATTGCTCTGGTTTCTCCCAATTGATTTATAGGTGTTTCGATATATCCTTACCACGCGATGCTTACCAGCAGGCCGAGATCGGGCAGACTGTAGATTTTGTTTCGGAAATACAGGTAGGGGATTTGGCTTTTTTCGATAATGCCGAAGGAAGGATTACACATGTAGGGATTATGCTGGATCGCGATACGATTATCCATGCTTCTGCAAAAGTTCGTGTGGACAGGATGGATTCAGCAGGTATTTTTAATGCAGAACTGAATTGCTATACACACAAACTTCGCATTGTTAAACGGTATAATTAACATAGGAAAAAGAAGGGCGATAAAATAGTTTATCGCCCTTCTTTTTTCTATGTGTTTCGTTGAGACTAGAATTTGAATGTCAAACCAAATTTAGCAGTATCAAAGAAGTTGTTAAAGCTATTGATGTTTGCATTAAATTCATTAGATGATTTAGCACCATCAACATCAACTTTTGAAGTTTTGAACGACAATAAGTCAGTCAGACCAAAATTGATCGCAATCTTAGGTGTCACAAAATAGTTGATCCCCAAACCAGCGTTCGCACCGAAACCTTTTGTTTTAGCCATATCAATTGTGGTAGTTCCATTATTGATTTTTCCATCTTCTTGCGCATAACCAGCACCAAGTTGTGCATACGTTTTGAATCTTGAACCTAACTCAAGGAAATAGTAACGTCCAAATGCACCTATACCGAATTGGTTGTTTTTTACATATGATTCATTCGACTGATCTACGTTCTTTGTCGCTTTTTCATTACCAACGTTTACATCTAAACCAACTGCGATCTTGTCAGAGACGAAGTAACCAACAGAAGGGTTGAAGTTAAAGGAATTTGTTTTTGTTTGATTAGTCTTATCGTTTGAAGTATTAGCGGATAGGTTACCTTCAACAATAACATCGCTCTTTTTGAATCCGAATTCTTGTGCTTGTGAAGCAAATGTCAAACCAGCTACAGCTGCTAATGTTAGTAAAACTTTTTTCATGTCTTTTTTTATTTAATAGTTTGTTTTAATGTGCCAGTTATTACTTCCTGACTTTTTAAATTTGTTAGTCAAATATCGAAATCATATTCTATTTTTTTGTCATTGGATTGTCTAGATATTTGATATAATCGTAAATTATAGTGGATCAAGGTCTTAAAATTTGTTATAATTTTATTTTTATTGTTTCTATTTAATGATAATGATATTATGCTGACTTTTTGTTTTTAATTGTCAAATTCAAGCAAGAAGATAAAAAAAAGCCATTTGTCAGTATTTGACAAATGGCTTTTTTTCATTATAAAATTAAATCTTACTCGAAATATTCTTTGATTCGTTCGAAGAATGATTTTTCACTTTTACCTGGTTGAGGTTTAAAGTTTGGTGATTCTTTCAGTTTGTTCAGTAATTCTTTTTCTTCATTAGACACAGCTTTTGGTGTCCATATATTAACATATACAAGCTGGTCTCCCTTGTGGTAAGAATTAACCTCAGGAATACCCTTTCCTTTTAACCGTAAAATTTTACCACCTTGTGTGCCGGGCTCAATTTTGATTTTTGCTTTTCCGTCTATTGTCGGAACTTCCACGCTGGTTCCTAATGTAGCATCTACAAAATTAATATACAAATCGTAGATGACATTGAGTCCGTCGCGTTTTAAACTTTCGTGAGCAACTTCTTCGATCAATATAATTAAATCTCCCGGTACACCACCACGTGGGGCTGCATTTCCCTTTCCGCTCATGGATAGTTGCATGCCTTCACTTACCCCTGCCGGGATATTGATGGAGATTGTCTCTTCGCCACGTTCAAGTCCTTCACCACGACACGTTGTACATTTTGCCGTGATTTCTACGCCTTCACCATTACAGGTAGGACAGGTGCTTGTAGTTTGCATTTGTCCTAAAATCGTATTGGTAACTCGTCTAACTGATCCCGATCCACCACAGGTTTTACAGGTATGGAAAGAAGATTTATCTTTAGCACCCGATCCGTCACAGGTATGACAGACGACTTGCTTGTTGACTTTTACCTTTTTCTCAACGCCTTTGGCAATTTCCTCAAGCGTTAACTTAACTTTTATGCGTAAGTTGCTTCCTCTGGCTACGCGGCGTCCGCCACGCTGGCCACCGCCGCCGCCAAAGAAACTTTCAAAGGGATGTCCTCCGCCAAAGATATCACCAAATTGACTGAATATGTCTTCCATATTCATGCCGCCGCCGCCGCCGAAACCACCGCTGGCAGAATTACCAGCATGGCCAAATTGGTCATAACGTTGACGTTTCTGTGGATTGCTCAAGATATCGTATGCCTCAGCAGCTTCCTTAAACTTTTCTTCAGCCTCATGGTCACCCGGATTTTTGTCCGGATGATACTTTATCGCTAGCTTGCGATACGCTGATTTAATCTCCTTCTCGTCCGCTGATCGCGAGACACCAAGTATATCGTAATAATCTCTTTTTGACATCGTCTTAATATTATTGACCTATAACTACTTTTGCGTGACGGATAACTTTGTCACCTAAGTAGTAACCTTTTTCGATCACATCCACCACTTTGTTCTTTAACTCTTCTGTAGCGGCAGGTATTGCTGTAATAGCCTCTTGTAACTCAGGATCGAAATCTTGGTCTTTAACGTCCATTTCCTTTAACCCTAATTGCGATAATGTTTGTCTGAATTTATTGTTGACAATTTCCATTCCCGTTTTGACCGACTCAACATCAGTTGCAGTCTCCATGGCTGTTAACGCTCTGTCAAAATCATCCAATGTAGGCAACAACTTGCTGATAACATCTTTCCCAGCTGATTGAATCAATTCAACACGTTCTTTACTTGTACGTTTTCTATAATTGTCAAATTCGGCAGATAGACGAATGTACTTATCCTTTGCCTCTGCCAATTCTGCAGCCAGTTTATCTTCAGTAGACAGTTCTTCTGCTAGGTTATCAGCAGGTAGTTCTTGTTGTTCAGAAGAATTCGTTTCTACTGGATCTTGGCTTTCATCGTAATAATTATCTTGCTCATTCATATCTTCAATGCTAAAATTAGATTCAAAAATTTACTCTATGCTTCGTTTGTCAAAGTTTTTGCCAAACAATAAAATTCCGACAGCTTGTCAGATTTTATTAAAAAAGCCTAACAATTTGTCGGAATCGGTATTTTTATATGTCAGTTTTCCGTTTAGATACTGACATTGTCCTGTAATATACCATCACCGGTTTTAATGATACGGGAAGGCATATTGCGGATAATGGTATAATCGTGTGTGGCCATCAATATAGCTGTTCCTGAGCTGGCAATATCTCTTAGCAACAAGACAATTTCTTCTGATGTAGCAGGGTCTAGGTTACCTGTAGGTTCATCTGCCAAAATAATTTCTGGATTATTTAACAATGAACGGGCAATCACAATACGTTGCTGTTCACCACCGGAAAGTTCATGGGGCATTTTCTTCAATTTGGAGCGAAGTCCAACTTTTTCCAATACGTCCAAGATACGGCTATCGATCATTTTCTTGTCTTTCCACCCTGTTGCTTTCAGTGCAAACTCGAGGTTTTTCTCGATGCTTCGATCCGATAGAAGATGAAAGTCCTGAAAAACGATTCCCAGTTTTCTACGCAGGTATGGAACATCATTTTCATGCAGTTTTTTTAAATCAAAACCAGCAATCATGCCCTCTCCATTACCAATGTATAAGTCGCCATAAATTATCTTTAACAAACTACTCTTTCCACTGCCGGACTGACCGATAAGGTAGATAAACTCGCCTTTGCCGATATTTAGATTTACATTCGACAATACCAAATGTTTCTGTTGGAAAATGTCAACGTTTTTTAATGTAATAACTTTATTTTCAATCATGGAAGCTAAAATTCTAATTTTTTAATTTGTCCAAAGGGCATTTCTCTAACCAGTTGCATGATATATGCTGCCTTTTCTCCTAATCCGATCTTATCAAGCGATTTGTCCGGGCGGTCGACTCTAAAATATGCAAGTAAGGTGAACGCATCATCTCTTAGTTGTACATAATCAGGGATTTTGGCTACACCTTTTACTTTAATGATATACATAGATTCAAAGTTAGTATTTTTAATGCAATTTCTTTACTACGAATTTAAAGGAAGCTTAACAGTTGGCAAATAGAAAATCCAGCGTATTCACCCCATCGGCGTAATCATCTAGCGATGGACACTGGCTTTCGCCAAAATGAAATTGTGGAGACGGCACTTTCAATGCCAGTTCGGATACAACACATTGAATGTTTTCTTGCGCTAATGTCAGCTTATTCTTGACTTCAGCAATTGTTTCGTAAGTTTCATAATAAACCACGGCGAGGGGAGAAGCTGTTTTCTCATCTTCTTTCAGCAATAAAAATCCATTATCAAAATGTTTGTCGCCATTGATCAGATAGATGGATTTGTTGTAATCATAATTATTGGTATATTTAAAATGCGCTGTCACATTATTGAATGCCGCTATACCTTCAAAAAAATGGGCTATTGGATACTCCTTTGGTATAAATAGTTTGGAAATAGAGCGGCAACCCAGTCCAAAATAATCGAAAATATCATGCCCAAGAGCTCCCAGCTGGCTAGGAGATTCCGCTCCCCCCAACACAGCTACACTATTTCGATTGCGGCGGATAATATGCGGCTTGGTACCAAAATAGTAATCGAAATAGCGGGCGCTATTGTTAGATCCCGTTGCGATGACCAGGTCGAAATCTTTTAATCGGTCAACAATTTCAAAAGCATCGCCAAAATATGGATCAATTTTTTTCAGCAGACCCATCACATAGGCCGTCAGTCCCGCGTCGTCAGATGATACTTTTATTTTGGCTTTAAAGCCACTTATCAAAACAGCGAGGATGTCATGGAATCCGACCAAAGGTATATTGCCCGCGAGAATTAATCCTACAGTTTTTGTCGATTGTATATCTGGGTATGGCGCCAACCAATGCGTAAGTTTCTCTATGGTAAGATTTTCTGCAATCGCCCGTAGCGCGCGTTCAACATTTTGTGGGGTATACCAGGGGTTTTTATGTTGGGCAGATTGGATAATCTGACTGGATTCTTCAGAAGGCAGTTGAAGCTGCTCGCCTAATTTTACAAATGCATTTATTCGTTGTTCCTTTGTCAAAATATTAAAATTTTAAAAGATGAATACACAAATTTGTGTTATATTTGTGCTGTTAACATTAATCAACGTGAATCATCTAGCCTTATTGTACAATTCGACTTTGTTTCATATTGATAATGCAAAAATAGTTTATTTATCATAATTGTGAGGTTATAAATGGCGATTAAAATTACAGACGAATGCATTAACTGTGGTGCTTGCGAACCCGAATGCCCAAATAATGCGATATACGATGCTGGTGTAACTTGGAAATTCTCAGATGGGACTGCTTTGGACGGGATTATTGATTTTGGCGACGGTGTTACACTTGATGCCAATGAGTCTCAAGAAGCAATCTCTAATGAAGTCTATTATATTGTTTCGGATAAATGTACAGAATGTGTAGGTTTCCATGATGAGCCTCAATGTGCAGCGGTTTGCCCTGTAGATTGTTGCGTGGACGACGAAGATGTGCGTGAGTCTAACGACGAGCTATTAGCGAAAAAATCTTGGTTACACGCGGAATAAGTTTATTGCTCCGCAAGAGATATGAGGCAGGAAAAGAAATTTTCCTGCCTTTTTTGTGTTTTACAATTTTGAGAAATCGATATTTTGTTGCGAAACATGGCTATTTGGAATAATAATATTTGCAAAAGCATAGTATTTTTTTATTTTTGTTCTTTTGACCATTAAAATCTTTTAAATGTTAAAAACCAAAATAGGGTTGATGACCCTGATCACAGTTACATTAGCTTGTATCATTGCTGTATTATACGAATTTGATGTTGTAGGCTTTTCGCATGAATTTCTAATGGCTGTCCGTTGGATAGTTGCTACCGTTTTGGTTGTCAATGCGCTTTTTAAGAAAAATTTGACCACCTGGATTTTGACCTGCATGATTATCGGGATCTTCGTTGGGTTAGATTTTCCAAATCTGGCGATTTCCTTGCAGCCTTTAAGTAAAGGTTTTATCAAGTTAGTGAAAACAATTGTTGGACCTATTCTCTTTGCAACGCTCGTTTACGGAATTGCAGGCCATTCCGATTTGAAGCAAGTGGGACGTATGGCATGGAAATCTATGCTGTATTTCTTCTGTGCTACAACCTGTGCTATTTTTATCGGTTTAGGCGCTATTAATCTTACTCGGGCAGGTGTGGGGGTTGATGTTGCCCATATGCCGCATGAAGAACTTCCTGCGCCCAAAGAAAGTATGGATGAGCATATCCTTAAAACACTTCCTGACCATGTGCATCCCGTTTATAAATTCACTTCTTTTATACGTGACCTCTTTCCTGAAAACATTGTAAAATCCGTTGCTGATAATCAGGTTCTGCAGATTGTAGTCTTTTCGGTTTTATTCGGTATCGGATTGGCGATGGTGGAAGAAAAAAAGCGTAAACCTTTGGTAGATTTTACCGAGAGCATGTCTGAAGCGATGTTTAAATTTACAAACATCATTATGTATTTTGCCCCAATAGGGGTTGGAGCAGCTATGGCCTATACGGTAGGGCATCTTGGTGTCGATATCTTGAAGAATCTCTTCATGTTATTGGCTACGCTGTATTTCGCTTTGATCTGCTTTTTATGTCTGGTCCTTCTCCCTGTCGCGCTTTACTTGAAAATCCCTGTCAAACGGTTTATCAATGCAATTAAAGAACCTGTTTCAATTGCATTTGCGACAACGAGTTCAGATGCCGCATTACCGAAAGCAATGAGTGCGATGGAAAAATTTGGGGTCCCCCGTAAAATTGTGTCTTTTGTGATTCCTACCGGGTATAGCTTTAATCTGGACGGAACATCCCTTTACCTGTCATTGGCAGCAATTTTCGTAGCCCAAGCTGCAGGTATACATTTGTCGTTTGGCCATCAACTGATGATTGCCTTTACATTGATGATCACATCAAAAGGCGTTGCCGCCGTTCCAAGAGCTTCATTAATTATTTTAATTGCTACAGCTGATCAGTTTGGATTGCCTACATTTGTTATTGCTGCAATTTTGGGTATTGATGAATTGATGGACATGGCCCGCACTTCGGTAAATGTTGTGGGAAATTGTCTTGCAACGGTTGTTGTCGCTAAATGGGAAGGAGAGTTTGATGAGGAAGCCCCTTATCGCGAAGATAAAGAAGAACTGGTGTAGAAAAGTATAGGGACTGGTAAATAGTCTACTACTAAAAATGCAGTTTTAACCAAGGTTAAAACTGCATTTTTTATTATTTAACTGTGCCCTCTACATAGTACCAGAGGTCACCTTGTTTTTTGAAGGTAGACTTTTCATGGTGAACCTGCACTTGCATCTGTGCATCCAGATAATGTGCTTCGAACTCAACGGTATGGAGCGTAGATTTAAGAATTTGAAGCTGCATCCATTTATTCTCCATTGCCCAATGTCCGATGGCCCGTTTATTTTGGAACCTTCTTGTCGAGGGATGAAATGTACGGTATAAAAAATCGATTTCTTTTTTTACAAAGGCACTATATCGTGCGCGCATTAATGCTTCTGCTGTATGTGCTTTGGCATGGCAACGATGTATTTGTTGGCAGCATTCATCATAGTTGATGCCCGTGCCACAGGGACATAAATGGCCTGATTCCATCACTTTTCTAAATTTTACCAGCCTTTAATCGCACCATTTTTAAACACTTTTTTAGCTGTTGCTTCTACTTCGGGTGACTGATAGGCTTGAATAAACTGTTGTACCTTCTCATCGTTTTTATTATCTGCGCGGGCAACAATCAGGTTCACATAAGGAGATTCCTTGTCTTCTGTAAATAAACCTTGTTTTTCTGGATCCAGTCCAGCTTGAGCGGCAAAACTATTGTTGATGATGGCAATGGTCACTTGCGGATCATCAAGAACGCGAGGCAGCTGCGGAGCTTCCATTTCGATAATTTTAATCTGTTTTGGATTAGTCACGATATCGGTCACTTTGGGTTGTATACCTACATTTTCTCTTAATCCGATAATGCCTTCTCGTTGGAGAAGCAGCAGTGAACGTCCACCATTGGTGGGATCATTAGGAATAGCTATAACGGCACCAGGCTGTAAAGCAGTGATCGTTTTTATTTTGTTTGAATAGGCAACGATGGGAAATACAAAGGTGTTTCCAACGATGGTTAATTTAGTGAAACCGCGTTGTTTCGATTGCTCCTGTAAGTAGGGCTGATGCTGGAACACATTCACATCAATATCACCCTGATTTAATGCCTCATTCGGTACCACATAATCATTGAAAGCCACCAACTCAACATCGAGATCGAACTTTTCTTTCGCAACCTTCTTAGCCGTTTCTGCAAGCTCTTTTTCTGGACCTGATACCACACCCACTTTAAGGATATGCTCTTTCTTTTCTTTGTTATTGCATGCCACAACCGTGAGGAGACTGAGGGCTAAGATTACAAATGCATAGTTCAATTTTTTCATATCATCCAATTTATATTATCGATGGTTTACTTTTTTTGAGATGTAATCTCCTGTGTATTGCAACAGGAATACGATTAAAATTAATAAAATTAAAACAGAATTCATGATAAAAGTATCATAGCCGACATAACCATACTGATAACCAATCTGTCCCAGTCCACCAGCACCTACAGCGCCACCCATTGCGGAGTAACCAACAAGAGTAATTAACGTAATTGTTGCATTGTTTACAAGCGAGGGGAGAGCCTCAGGAAGCAACACTTTAAAAATCACCTGTTTTGCGTTTGCGCCCATTGCTCTTGCGGCCTCAATCAGGCCATTCGGAATTTCAAGTAAGCTATTTTCCACAAGTCTTGCAATAAAAGGTGCTGCACCTATACTCAATGGAACCAATGCTGCGGACATCCCGATTGATGTTCCGACAATATGACGTGTAAACGGAATCATCCATACAATAAGTATAATGAATGGAATAGACCTAAAAATATTCACGAACAAGGATACAAGTTGGTGCATACCTTTGTTTTCGAGCAACTGATGCTTTCGGGTTAAGAAAAGATATATTCCAAGGGGTAGCCCCAGGAGAAAGCCAAAAAAGCCCGACAGAAAAGTCATGGCTAAGGTCTCTAAAGTACCTGATAACAGCAGTGTAAATACCTGATCAGACATAGCCTAATATTTTTGTTTGTGCATGTTTTTCTTTTAAGAAAAATATACTGTTTGTTATATTTTCTTGTTCTCCGGATAGTTCAGCCAATATAACACCGAATTTTAGTTCGCCAATATAGTCGATTTGTGCCGTAATAATATTTGTTTTGACACCAAATTTTTGTTCCAATTGCGCAATAAAAGAGATGGATTCTTCATTTGAGGTGAGGTAGATTTCTACCAGTGGATTCCCCGTAGCTTTTAATCGTTCCAGGAAACTCAATGGAATTTCAACTGCAAGTGAAGATTGAATAAAATTCTTGGTGGTTGTCTCTTTTGGATTGGCAAATATTTCCTCTACCGGGCCCGTTTCAATCAGTCTTCCCTTGTCTAATACGGCCACTTGGTCACAGACACTTTTTATAACCTCCATTTCGTGTGTGATCAGCAATATTGTTAGGTCAAGCTGCTTATTTATTTTTTTTAGCAGCTTGAGGATGGCATTTGTTGTCGCTGGATCGAGCGCACTTGTAGCCTCGTCGCAAAGAAGTATATAGGGGTCGTTGGCTAAGGCTCTTGCAATGGCAACGCGCTGCTTTTGACCGCCTGAAAGATTTGCAGGATAAACCTCGGCCTTGTCTTCCAATCCTACCAAATGCAGTAGTTCCACTACCTTTTGATGGATAAAATCTTTTGATTTTCCCTCCAGTTCAAGTGGAAAAGATATGTTTTCATATACCGTTCTTGAGGATAAGAGATTGAAATGCTGAAAAATCATTCCAATTTTTCTCCTTTTCAGTATAAGGCTACTGGCGGACAGCGACATCAAATCGTCGCTTTCTATCATTACTTGACCAGAATCTGGTCTTTCTAGCAGGTTGACACAGCGTATCAATGTACTTTTTCCGGCCCCAGAGGAACCTATAACGCCGAAAATTTCTCCTCTGCCGATAGACAGTGAGACATCTTTTAAGGCATCAATACGCGCGGCTTTTACTTCAAACGATTTGGATATGTTGTTTAGTTGAATCATTGACTCTGTCAGGAGTTAAATGTTTTATTTGGACAAATGTATGATGATGCCATAAATGTACACAAATGCCACGGATAAAAAAGAACTCATTACGCCCTTTTTTATAGTGTTTTGTAGGCCGAAATTACTTGCTTTGCCGATCCGAGTTTATCAATGCCATATTCGATAATATCACCATCTCGAAGGAACCTTTGCGGCGATTTTCCCATTCCAGATCCTGCAGGCGATCCTGTAGAAATAATATCACCTGGAAGTAAGCTCATGAATTGACTCAAATAGGAAATTAACTTGGGTATACGATAGATAAAATCGCTGGTATTACCATCTTGCATAAGTTCACCATTGAGCTTCAGCCATATTCTTAAATTATCGATATCTTCTATTTCGTCTTTAGTAGCTATAAACGGACCGATAGGTGCGAAGGTGTCACATCCTTTACCTTTATCCCAGGTTCCGCCGCGTTCAATTTGAAATTCACGCTCCGTAACATCGTTGTGCAGCACGTAGCCAAATACATGATCCAGCGCCTCTTCCTCCGTCACGTAGGAAGCCTTTTTTCCTATAACGATGGCAAGTTCAGTTTCCCAATCTGATTTCACAGAGGATTTCGGAAGGGTAATTCCATCAAAAGGACCGTTGAACGCCGATACAGATTTCATAAAGACAATAGGTTCTGAAGCCTGCTCCAATTTTGTCTCTTTCACATGATCATCAAAATTAAGTCCTACGCAGAGAATTTTGGAAGGGGCTTCCAATGGTGTTCCGATACGCTCATCATCAGCTATCTCTTCAAGCTTGTCACTATGCTCAATGACGTAGGTTTGAAGTCTTTCCAAATTCGAAATATCCGCAAAGAAATCGCGGTTATATTGGAAATTTCCTACTGAAACATCATATCTCTTTTCGTTTAAAATGACTCCCGCCTTTTCGGAGCCCTTTGCGCCATATCTAAAAATCTTCATAAGCCGCAAATATACGGATTTTGTCCCAAAAAGGGCGGAAAGTAACAGCAATTAACAATTAATCGATATGTAAATTGTCTATACAATTATTATCCAAAAGCGGGTATTTAAACGGAAATCTCTCCTGAACAATCTTTTTGTTACTTACCCATGTGCCATCGAGTATCATTTCCTGTCCTTTTTTTCCCAGCATCCACCGGATCAAAAATGACGGGGTAGGCAGCCTCAAGTAGAAAGGGCCGTATTTACGCCTGGCGATCCTTTTTGTAAATTCGCCAAGGGGAAGCGGTTCAGATGAGCAGGCATTGTAAATACCTGCGAGGTTATTGTTTTGTATGCCAAATAACAACATATGACAGAGATCATCCATATGGATCCAGCTGAGCATCTGCTTGCCCGAACCCAATATCGGAATTGAACGGAAGGGTAGGAAGCGGCCGACTTCCTTTAATAATCCCTGGTCCTTGCTGATCACAACTCCAAAGCGGAATACAACAAGTCTTTTTCCCAACGTTTCAATAGGTTTAACACTTCCTTCCCAAAGGTTGCAAACCCAGGATAGAAAATTGCCGCCTTGAGGGTCTTCTTCTGCAAAAGGCCTTTTCTGGTACAGGTCGTCCGCTCCATACCAACCAATAGCGGAGGCAGATATAACTGCTTTAACATGATTTGGCAGCTTTTTTAAACTTTGGTAAAGCAACTGCCCACTTTCTACGCGGCTGGCAATAATTTCTTGCTGATACGCTTTTGTCCAGCGCTTGGCGTTGAGATTTGCACCTGCCAGATTGATGATATAGTCAGCTTCTTGAATCGATTTGACATCTATTTCCTGTTTTTTGGGATCCCAATGTACATATTTGACGTTGGCCTGGGCAGGATACGACTTGGGATTTCTTGTAAAAATAATCACGTCATAGTGATTGGCAACCAATAGCTTTGTCAAATGGAGACCAATAGCTCCACTACCACCTGTAATAACCACTTTCTCCATGAATCGAACGTTGATTTTAGTAAATTAATTTGAACATTTCACTCCTCCCTATATTACTGATACTAAATATACTGTTTTGGTTTATAAAAATCATGAATTATCCTTAGCAGCCAGGTATTTTTCGTTGTCATAGCCTGATCCCGCAATACGCTTTAGTAATGCATTTAAGAACATTTTTCCTGCATTGTAGTCGAGTGTCGCTGTTTGCTCATCGTCGTTTCAGTCTACTTCAGCATGAGCTGAAGCGCATTTTCTATAGGTTTTTTGCACATAGCACAATTTCCAGGAATTTTGATGTCGCTAGCTATTAAATTGTTGTCTTGCGCATAGTTTGTAAGAGCGCATAGCGAGACCATCCCTGTCGCGATATCATGTTGTATTTTCATAGCATGAAATGAAAGAATTAATTTGCCCCTTGTCCGTAAAAACGATATAAAATACTAGTTGGATTTCGAAAGCTTTTGAAAACTCATACCACTCCATTGAAATTCTTCCTGCTTTTTTGTGATTTTAAGATTTGGATTTTCTACATTATCGTCCAAAGCTTCCCCTTCTTCGATGTATTTATAGATAATCTGATTGTTTTTGCCATGTTCGGAAGGAAATAGCATCTTTTCATCGTAATAATAAATACCCGCATCAGCGACCGAATACCGACTCGGTAGATCAATAAGTTGCTTTCCTGTCCAGGCCATATAGTAATATTCTGATGGTATGCCGCAGGCTTCACCCAAAAACTCCATACGCAGAATCTGCTTGACGTTTTGCAGACCCATTGCCGGAAGCAATTTACTTTGAGCGAAGGTTTGCCCAGAGTAGGTGAAACGATAGGTATGTTCTGCTAGAAAATCTCCATTTGCATCGAGAATTTTGACACCTGTTGAGAAGTGATTCTGTTCGTCGCTACTTTCAGTCAAACGATCAAAACCGTATATGTATTGCGAGCCATCTGAGGCGCTTTGTTTTCCAAGCGCCAATAGCCCCAGCCAAATAAAGCCAGTTTTTTTGATGCCGTCTTTAGTATAGGTTATTTCATGCCAAGGGGCATAAAAATTTTTTATGGTATTTCCCTTAAATGGTGGGCTAGTGATCGTAACAACATTTCCTACAGATAGCGAATCAACCATGGCAGCTTTAAGATTAGGTTGCTTGCGCACGTAAGCTTTTGCTGCAAAGACGGTGGTCTGCTGACCAGCCCGAACATTCCATAAGTTGAAGTTATCGTCGAAGTTTAAATTTTCTTGCGCTTCTGTGTAGAGTGGCCCTGCACCGAGTATAACTAAACAGTATCCAATTAATTTTCTCATATTTCACCGTTCTTTATTGCAAAAATAGACCAATTGGTCCTAAACTTGATCACTGGTTTCAGGTATTTTTTAGCAGTCGTAGGGAATTTTTATCTATCCACAAGTTCAGCTATGTTATGGTTCTATTAACTCTTCTCAAACTTTTATGCTACCCAAGTGCAAACTATCTGTATTACCTTCGCCATAGCTTTCTAAAAAGAAGATAAACATTTCATAGGTCACTTCATTTTTATTTTTCTTGATCTTAATGTTTTGTTTTCCAGAAGATAAGGTGCTTTCTAAGTCATTGGTCAACATCTGAAAGGGCACTCCTTCATCTGCCGCACTATACAAAACTAAGAAGGAGTTGTAGTGCTGGGTTTTATATTTTTCTTCCAGATAGGTGTCATATTCCCAAGTAACTTCAAGCACTTGATTTTCATGATCATATTCGATGCTATAAGAACTGATGGGATTTGGACTTCCTTTTGCGATCATAAACTTCTGCCAGTCAATCGCAAATCCATCATCTTGACGAATGAGAGCTTCTTTCAAATTATACGACATCGCGGCGTCGTATGGCCTTTTAGGAGCGCTATATGTCTTATACCCCAATTTGATGATCGGATTGAGCATAATGATATGTGACCTCACCATTTTGAAACGTGTTCGAGAGAGCAACTGACCAGCACTGGGCTTTCGCTTTTTTACGCGAGGAAGAGACCGTACATAATTTCCTGCTTTAGTCAAAACAAATACAACAGAACCTGCCTTTCCCGAGACAGATCCATTGACGCCATTTTTAAGGATTGCCATAATTGCTTTATTAAGTTTATAAATATTTAATATAAGCATTAAAGCTGGTAAAACCTAATATCAATTTATCCCTATAAACAAAATTTATACATTTTTTAGCCAGTAATTAGTCACTACTTCGTCACTACTGACTGAATGATGACTGAGTAATCACTGAACGAGCACTGAATAAGCACTGTCTAAATGGCAAATTTGGGTATGAATTGATTAGGTTTTGCTAGCCTTAGAAATTAGCGGAGTAAAATTTTGGATGGGCTATGCCTTTGTAACAAAAATTTCATCAAACCATAGTTGATCGTTGTGTAGTAGCTTTACTGATTAAAAGGGATTTTACTTTTTTGTAAATAAACTACTAAGTATATAGATTTTATTGTGGAATAGTTTTATATTTGGTTAGTCGTTAACGATTGGCGTTGGCAACGATTATAAAATTATCTCATTAAATATTATACAAGTATGAAAAACGACTACTTTTTCTATCGAGAGAGCTATTGCTTCATTACATCTAATTATTATCTATTTATTTGTCGAATGCGCATGTGCTGAAGAGCACACCTTCCTTGTGCTTATTGTTCAATAAGCATTCCATCTTATTTATAACAAGCGTACCAATGGCGTTGGCACTTGTTTGCATTTTCACATTAAATAGAATTTACGATGAAAAAACACAGAGTACTTTGGTATTCGCTTTCAATGGTGCTTTTTCTGTACGCATTTGGAAGTGTACGGGCACAAGAACCCAGACCAATTATTAATGCATCGTTAATCGGTAAAGTTATCGATGCGAAAACCAAAGAACCCATTCAGGGCGTAACGGTACAATTGGAAGCGGTAACACATAGTGTACAAACGGATAACCAAGGTAATTTCCAGTTTGTGACAGGACAGAAGCTTCCATTTACGTTAATTGTCAGTTTTGTAGGCTATGAGAAAAAACAGGTAGTCGTCAATTCTTCACCGACTATAATAGCGTTATCGCCCATCTCAACAGACTTGGATGAGGTTGTGATTGTAGGGTACGGAACCCAGAAACGTCGTGATCTCACTGGAGCTGTGGCGACCTTGCCTGAGAAGCTTCTCAGACAGCCCGTATCCTCGCTTGATCAGGCATTGAAAGGGGGGATCTCGGGCGTTCAGGTTACACAAACTTCGGGACAACCCGGCGGGGGTGTGAGTGTTCGCATTCGCGGTGGCGCATCCATACAAGGGGGAAATGAACCCCTTTATGTTATTGACGGATTTCCGGTATATAATCAAACTGAAAGTACGGGAGTAGGGAGCGGTACACCAGTCAACCCATTAGCAAGCATCAGCCCAACTGATATTGAAAGTATTGAAGTTCTAAAAGACGCTGCTGCAACGGCAATCTACGGATCCAGAGGGGCGAATGGGGTAATTTTGGTAACAACAAAAAAAGGTAGAGCAGGACAGGTACAATTAAACTATGATGGGAGTTTTGGCGCACAAAATGTATTGAAACAAATCGAGGTATTGAATGCTCACGATTTTGCAATCTTAAGAAATGAGGCTTTGTACGATGCGAATCCCAACCTCGGAGCTTTTCAATACCGCAGTCAAACTGAAATCGATCAGCTGGGTGCTGGTACAAATTGGCAAACAGAAGCGTTTCGTACTGGGAAGATTTATAATCAGCAGCTTTCTTTATCGGGTGGAGCTGAAAAAGTGAAATATTATTTAGGAGCAAATTATTTTGATCAGCAGGGTGTCATTGTCAACACTAATTTCAAGCGTGTAGGATTTAGATCAAATATCGACGCCAATCCTTTCGACAGGTTACAGGTTGGCGCAAATTTATCGATCAACAAAACTTATGCGCAAATAGCTCCGACAGGAATTGTCAACGCTCTGCTTATAATGCCTTCGACGGCAACTGTGTATGACGCCGACGGTGCTTATACATTACGAAATCCTTTTGAAAACATCTTTGCCAACCCAATAGCGACCTTAAAAGAAACGACAAATTCATCCAATGGACTACGGATATTGGGAACTTCTTTTGGACAATATCGTATTTTAAAAGGTCTACAAGCTAAGGTATTGGTTGGCGTTGACCTAAATGGCCGAAATGATAAGTTTTATTTGCCATCCTATATCTATGAAGGGGCAGGCTCAAAGGGGAAAGCTAGCTTAGGGAATTTGGATGGAACCTCATGGCTGAATGAAAACACGTTAAACTATTCGGCGAACACAGGAAAACATACGTTCAATGCTTTAATAGGATTTACGCAGCAAGAAACCAAAAATACGATCTTCAACGCTGGAGCAGAAAATTTTGTGACCGACGACTTACTGTTCAATAATCTACAGAGTGGATCTACCATTGTGCGTCCTTCTTCTGACAGCTACACATGGGTATTACACTCTTATCTTGCCAGGGTAAATTACAATTTCGCAAACAAATATTATGTTTCGGCAAGTCTACGTCGTGATGGTAGCTCTCGCTTTGGGGCAGACAACAAATGGGGAAATTTCCCGTCGATAGCACTTTCTTGGCGCGCTGCCAATGAGTCTTTTTTTAAGGAAGCATTTCCTGGAGTAGATGATTTTAAGATTCGTACAAGCTTTGGAACCACAGGTAATCAAGAAATCGGGCAATATCAATCCTTATCTACCTTATATAGCCTAAATTATCTGTTTGGAAACAACGTGGTCACTGGTTTTGCCCCGCAACGTATTCCCAACAAAAACCTCGGTTGGGAAAGCACTGTACAATATGATGGTGGTTTTGATATCAGTTTACTTAAAAATCGTCTTCAATTTACAGTTGATTATTATTATAAAAAGACAAAGGATCTCTTACTTAATGTGGAAATACCTTGGACCTCCGGTTATGCCTCTTCCCTTCAAAATTTTGGTTCTGTATCAAATAAAGGATTTGAATTGGGGTTGAAATCGAGGAATATCGAGGGATTGTTCAGCTGGAGCACAGATGTAAACTTTTCCCTGAATCGCAACAGCGTACTGAAGATTGGTGACGGCGTCAGTTCTTATATTTCTGGAAATTATATCATTAAAGTTGGAGAGCCTCTAGGCACCTTTTATGGCAATGTTACTGACGGTATTCTGCAGTCGGGAGAGGAGGGTGCCAAGGGTAAATTTACAGGAAATGCCAGTCCTAAAGCGGGTGACCGTCTTTACAAAGATATCGATGGTGACGGACAATTTACGACTGCAAATGATAGAACGATTTTAGGTAATGCACAGCCGGATTTTATTTTTGGATTGACCAATAGTATTTCCTATAAGGGTTTTGATCTTTCGTTTCTTATCCAAGGCACTGTCGGGAATGATCTTCTGAATATTAATAGGCAGAATTTGGAGATGTTTACCGGTCAACAGAATGCATCAATTGATGCATTGGAGCGCTGGACTCCCTCAAATCCGAGTCAGTCTTATCCCCGTGCGAAGTTGGATCCGGCTCCTGTGTTTTCGGACCAATTTGTAGAAAGCGGCTCTTTTGTACGGATAAAATCATTGCATTTCGGGTACAGTTTTCCTAAAGAGTGGCTTCAGGACGCTAAGATAAAGGGACTTAATCTCTATTTAACGGCTCAAAATCTTTTAACCTGGGCCAAATATACAGGTTTTGATCCGGAGGTTACCTCAGGCAGCAATGTACAGATAGGTACCGATCTGGGCATTTATCCCGCATCTAGATCTTTTTCTGCAGGGGTTTCATTGACCTTTTAATAGCTCGCTAAACAGGAATAGTAAGAAGTGCTGAGTTTAGCTCATTATCCATAAAAAGCAATTGATTCAAATGAAAAAAATACATGTTTTATCCACTGTCATACTGATTTTTCTAACGGCAATTTCCTGCTCGAAATTGGAGGAGGATCCGGCAAGCGTCTTGGTTTCGGAGCAATATTATCTTGATCAAGATCAAGCTATCGCTGCAGTGACAGGAACTTACAGAAAGTTATATGAAACTGGGCAGTCTTTGTACAACAGCTTGCTACAGATCGGTGTTGAAATGGCCACAGATGATTATGAAGCAGGGCCGCGGGCTAGAAATGCACATGTTAGGGCGCTGAGCAATCTAACTCATGATGCATCCAATGACCGTATGGAACAACTTTGGAAGCAAAGCTACGATGCGATCAATGCATCAAATGTCAATATTGCTAAAATAAGTGTGCTGTCTGCGGATCGCATCGATCCAATTCTCCAACAGCGTCTGATCAACGAGGTGAAATTTTTAAGGGCACTTCACTATTTTAATTTAGTGCGTTGGTTCGGACCAGTTCCGCTGATAACTAAACCAGTAGAGACTTTATCTCCTCAAGAACTTTATGTAGCGAAAGCGACAGAGGATGCGGTGTATGGATTAATAATAGCAGATTTAAAATCTGCTTCGGCGCTGCCTAACTATAAGTCTTATTCGGAATCAGATAAAGGACGCGCCACTGCTGGAGCAGCCAAAAGTCTTTTGGCTAAAGTCTATCTGACGCGAGGGGATTGGGCGAATGCAAAATTATTAGCCACGGAAGTTATTGATAAAGAAGGTTATGCGCTTTTCCAAGATTTTGCCGATGTTTTTAATATTGGAGAGAAGAATGGTGTTGAACATATATTTTCAGCTCAATTTAAAGGCAACAGTGGCTATCAGGGAAATTCTTTGGCCAGTAGATCTGCGCCAGCCGATATTCCTGGCATAAACGGGGATTACGCAGATGCGCTTCATAGCGAGGGCGGGCTGTATAAAAGCTTTGCGGCAAATGACAAACGCCTGCTCGTGACCTTTACAACGGGGATGGTGTCGCCAACAGATAATAAATACTATGCCTTAAACAAACCACAATTTAATAAATATTATGATGAAACGGTTGTAGGAAATCAGGGGCAGTCTTCCAAGAATACGCCGATCATCCGTTATGCGGAAGTGTTATTGATTTTTGCTGAGGCCGAAAATGAGTTGAATGGGCCAACTTTAGAAGCGCGCAATGCTATTAATGCGGTCCGTCGTCGTGCAGGGGTGGAAGATATATCCACTACAGAAACGAAAGATCTTTTTAGAGAATCGATTTTTGAAGAGCGCAGAAAGGAGCTTGTTTACGAATATCAACGATGGTTTGATCTGGTCCGAAGGGGAACTACCTACTATGTTGCTAAGCTGAAAGCTGCCGGTAAGACGAATGCGTCGGCCCGCCATATTCATTTTCCGACGCCACAACGGGAACTGAATCTCAATCCAAATCTCACGCAGCACCCCGACTGGATCAATAGATAATATATTAATTAAATTTTAAGTAGATGAAAACGACATGTTTATTAGTTGCACTTTGCCTAACCATCTTACCTCGGATAAGCTTGGGTCAGGACAATCGGCCAAATATCGTATTGATTTTGGTTGATGATTTGGGTTTTTCGGATATAGAGCCCTACGGCGGAACGGACTTGCAGACCCCCAATTTGACGGCTTTGGCCAAAGAAGGAACGAGATTTCAGGAATTTTATAACAATTCCATTTGTGCCCCTACACGCGCTTCCTTACTGACGGGGCAGTATGCGCATCGCGCAGGTATAGGTTATTTTAATGTGAATCTTGGGCTGCCTGCTTATCAGGGTTTTTTAAATCGGGAGTCACGGACGCTGGCTGAAGTTTTGAAACAGGCCGGATACTCCACTATTATATCGGGGAAATGGCATGTGGGCGATGATTACGATCAGTGGCCGGCACAGCGCGGGTTTGAGCGGTCTTTCAATTTTGTTGGTGGGGCGTCTAATTTTTATGAAGTAAATGGACCTGAACAGCCAACAGTACCATTGTTCCGAAATAATAAACCTTTTTATTTACCCAAGGGGCGTTATCTGACAGATGAGATTACGGATCAAGCCATTGGCTTTCTAAAAGAACAGCAAAAGGATAAAAAGCCTTTCTTTTTGTATTTGGCATTTAATGCCCCGCATTGGCCTCTTCAGGCGCCGGAAGAAGAAACTCAAAAATATATAGGAGTGTATCGTGAGGGATGGGATACTTTGCGTACGCAGCGTTTTAAAAATGCGCAGCAAAAAGGTGTTTTCCCGCCAGGGCAGGCCATTGCAAAAAAGGACTCGACCGTACAGAACTGGGATAAATTGACCTATGATGAGCAGCAGTATTGGCAACGTCGGCAACAGGTCTTTGCCGGTATGATCGATCGCATGGATCAGAGTATCGGCCGCATCAGACAAACGTTAAAAGAGCTAAAAAAAGATAAGAATACGCTAATCATTTTTTTGTCTGATAACGGTGCTCAGGGCGGGGACCGCACACGGGTGTATACGGCAAGGAATACAGAGACTGTCGGATTACCGGGGTCCTATGATGTGCAAAACAGCAATTGGTCCCAAACCGGAAACTCACCGTTGAGAAGTTACAAAGATAATCCGTATGAAGGCGGCATTGGTGCCCCTTTTATTGTGTGGTATCCAAAAGAGGTACGATCAAACGTGATTAAGAAGGGGGGAGGCCATCTTATTGATATCGCTCCCACCTTGTATGACTACGCAGGTGCAACCTATCCGAAGCGTGTTGGTGACACGGCGACAAATACACTTCCGGGGCTGAGTTTGCGCGCGCTGCTGCGTTCAGATAGCAATCAGATCGAGAGGAATGTTCCGCTGTTTTGGGAACGGGCGGGGAATCGTGCTGTTCGATATGGTAAATGGAAACTGGTCTCATTATTTAAAGAAGGGAACAAACCCGAATTATACAATATTGATGAGGACCGGGGCGAAAATAACAATCTTGCCAGTCGTTATCCAGCTATCGTGAAAGATCTCGAAGCAAGGTATAAAGCCTGGGCTGAAGAGAATTCCGTTGTGGATTACAAGCGTTTAAAAACCATCAATCAATTTCGTTAGGAGTAAAAGAAAGAACATGAAGAAGATAGTTTCGATATTATACCTTGTTTATATTACATTATGCTTTGGCTATGCACAACAGAAAAAACCAAACATCATTTTGGTTTTGGCCGATGATTTAGGCTATTCTGATCTTGGAGCATACGGTTCCGAAATTTCTACACCCAATTTGGATCGTTTAGCCAACGAAGGGCTAAGGTTGACGCAATTTTATAACAATTCCATATGTGCACCCACAAGGGCCTCCCTGATCACAGGGCAATATCAGCACAAAGCTGGCGTTGGGTATTTTTCCAATGATCTTGGACTGCCTGCTTATCAGGGTTATATCAATTCGGAATCGCTGACCATTGCTGAAGTCCTTCGGTTGAATGGTTATATTACGGCAACTTCGGGCAAATGGCACGTGTCTGGAAAAGGGAAAAGTTTACCCTGGGAACGCGGTTTTGATTTGGTTTTCCCAAGAGTGGAAAAAAATGCTGATTCAGGCGCACCGACTTTTCAGGCACAAACCGATTCTGAAGGCTATCCCTTGGAAGATGCATTTTCAACAGAGGTTATCAATCGTGAAGCTGAGGCATTTCTGGATCAGATCAAAACGCAGGATAAACCCTTTTTTCTCTATTTAGCACACACAGCGCCACATTGGCCATTAGTAGCATTGCCGCAAGATATCGCCAAATACAAAGGGCGGTACGACAGCGGGTGGGAGGTGATACGTCAAGAACGCTTTGAGCGACAGAAACAATTAGGGCTGGTATCGCAAGCAAGCCGACCATCGCTTGTTGATGAGGATATTTACGATTGGTCACGATTATCATTTGATCAAAAAACGCTTTGGGCAAAAAAAATGGAAGTGTTTGCGGCTATGGTCGACAGATTGGATCAGACTATAGGGAAATTGTTAGGTAAGCTAAAAGACAATGGACAATTGGACAATACACTGATTGTTTTCTTGTCAGACAATGGTGCGCCGGCTGAAGATCTTGTTCGTTGGCATCATGGCGCCCGCATAAATAAAGGACCGGTTGGAACACTGGGTTCTTATGAATCGCAGAGCAAAAATTGGTCATATGCATCCAATACACCCTTTAAAGCATTTAAAGATTATACCTATGAAGGTGGGATTAATACACCATTTATAGCTTGGTTTCCTGGTAAAATAGCGAAAGGCATCAAACAGGGCACTGGTCACGTCATCGATCTGGCGCCGACGTTCTACGATTTGGTTGGCGCAGTATACCCAAAAGAATATGAGGGACATAAGGCGAATGCTTTACCAGGAAAGAGTTTGCTTCAGGTTTTATTCCAAGATCAAGATACCGTTCGGCGAGAAGAAGGTTTATTTTGGGAGCGCGCCGGTAATCGTGCTGCCCGTATTGGAAAATGGAAACTTGTATCGACCTGGCCGTCCTATAAATGGGAACTTTACGATCTTGCGCAGGATCCTACTGAACGGAACGATGTTGCCGGACAGCATCACGACGTTGTATCCCGTTTGTCTACTGCTTATTTCCAATGGGCAAAAGAAAACGGTGTTGTGGATTTTGCAGAATTGGAAGTTAAGGAACCCAAAACTATGAAGGATTTTAGGGAAAGTAAATTGCAGGAAATACCAGTACCCCGCAATTTCTAACTGCTTAAATGTAAAAAAGCTTTCTGAGTTACCAGAAAGCTTTTTTCTCTTTGGCGGAGAGGGCGGGATTCGAACCACCTCTTCCAAACTACTTTAAGCCTAATTTTTAAAGGTATTTTAAATTTACTGCCACGAATTTGCCATTAAATATTTAGCTAATTTTAAGAAATAAATTTTGTCAGAGACTCAATAAAAACAACTAATCTACTTTATCAAATATAGGAATTTCCATTCGAATATAATAAGGAATGAATAGAGGGAAGAAAGAAACGAAGGCAATCAAAGATCAATGCCAAATATGCTTGTCCCTTTTTATTTTTGACTCTAAACATATCTGGCGAAAGGATGTCAGGAGCTAGTTTTTGTCCTCCATGGCTTGGTTTTTTCTCATTGTTGCCTGATGATACAATAGCTAATTTATCAAGGTCAATGCGATCTGACACCGCTGAATTTTCACTTAATAAATTTTCATTTTTGGCATTAGCACTAAAAACGGTCAGGCCTGTATCTGATCGATAATACTTAAGCTACATTCCTTGCTAAAAATCATACTAAGATCTATAAATCCTTATTTTCATTACGGAGCAATTCCAAACAAAATAATTTGATAGTCCCTCGTTAAAACCATTTTAGAGCGCGTTATTTTTAAATTTTGTTTACTTAGATGAGCTTTATATAGCTTTAATACGCTTGATTAATTATCTTTTACAATTATTTTTCTAATTAGTGAGCTGCCAGACGAGGTTGGTAGTGTTTTATAATTTCCTTTGTTCCAGTAAGTTGCTGTTGAATTCTGATAGCCTGCTGTATATACTTCATTATTTAGCAAAACAATACTTAATGCTTGCGAATCGTCAGAACTTAAGGTGACAGGTGTTCCATTTTTCCAATATTTCGCCGACATCGTATTGCCAGTGGCCGAAACACCAGAGCCTCCAATATAAACATCATTATTTTTCACGATTAACGAATTTCCCCGGCTACTTGAAGTCCCATCCTGGATCAACTTAGGTTGTGAAAAATTTTTGGAATATCTTGTTTGTATCTGCCCTTGTTTATTGTAAATGGTAGACCACATTGTATACACATCGTTACCTATAATATAGATCGCCTGATTATCTGCTGCTGAGTTTTGATCGGAAAGATCAGTACGCTGTCCGTTCTTCCAGTAGCACGTAACAGGATTAAGCCAATTAAGCTGTCTTCTTTCGCCAATAACATAAATGTCATTGCCTAGTACAGCAATATCGGAAGAAATTGCATTCTCACCGGCATCCGTTAGGGAAACGGAAACTCCATTCTTCCAGTATTTAGCAATATACGTTGTACCTCCGCTTACCATTTCCTGTCCAGCAATATAGACATCAGTACCCGCAATAACAATACTATTTGCCCTGGCATCATTTGAGCCATCAGTGAGATCAACTGCGGAACCATTTTTCCAATATCTTGCAACATATTTACCATTTGCATTTATCTCATAACCTACTACATAAATATCTGCTCCATTCATTGTCATTCCCACAGCTTCAGATGCTCCTGGTCCCTTTCCCAATACGGTCACGCTCGAGTTTTTCCAATATATAGCCTTATCATTGATTTTTCCAACAGCATGAATAATTGGACCAGATTCTGATAAGCTATCGTCATCATCACGTTTACTACAACTCAAAAACGATAAAGCGGTTAAGATCATTAAAGTAAATGTAAAAGGCAAAGTTTTCATATGCATTAAATGGTAAATTTAATTTTGCATATGTCAAAAATTAGGCCGAATAATTATACTATCATGAGCATGTTCTGAAGACTATGATGACATTTGAGAAATAAGTCTTACAATATCCCTTGCCTTGGTGATCGTTACATCATATAGCACAAAAGAAGGGGATGGTTTTGACGTAATAAAGATCCAGATCTGCACTTGTTAGTTTTGAATCGATCACATTTACGCCATTTTCATCTAATAAATGTAGCTGCATTTCACTGTAAACGTTTGTGCTTAATGCTCCTGTTTTCTTACAGGCACTGAAGAAAGTAAGAAGACTTGTGAATACTAATAATAACTTGTTCATATTGATGTTATTTGTAAATTGAATAAACCATATCTCGCTTATATCGAAAGTTTAGGTTTCCTGAATCTGTGCTTGCATAGCCAAACCAACCGTTATTCTGACCCCGCCAGCCCCAATCCATGTGAAACCATACGTAGCCACCTCCTCTTGCTTCATATGCAATTATGCTTATAATCGCATTGGTTGGACAATCACTCACTTTGAGGTATAATACATTTTATATTTTTTTTACGATCTAAAGCTTTTTTGATCATAGAGCTTTTTTTATTTTATCTATTTCCTCAACTATGCGATCTAATTTGTCATCATCTTGCGAAGGTAATCTATCGTCGATTCTATTACTTTTCATATTGTGAACTTCCTGTTCTAGTTGCTTCAGTACCAACAATGGATCATATACTCTATCACTGTTCGACAGTTTATTTTTAAGGTTGTTCATTTCCTCGCTGATTGATTCCTGTTGGGTTATTGCGTATTCCTCTGTCTGCCTCACCGAATGATGTCCCATGATCTCTTTGACCACATGGATCGGCACTCCATTTTTAAATGTTACTGTGCTGGCAAAAGTACGTCTGGCTTTGTGTGTGTTGAGCGTATCTTAAGGAAATTGCATAATACCGCAATTTCCTTAAGATACTCATTCATTTTTTGATTAGACTTTACCGGCAGTACTGATATCCGTTGACGATAGATCGGATGATCTTTATAACGTTCCATGATCTCGATTGCCTTTGGCAGTAGGGGAACGTCAGTTTTGGATTTGGATTTTTGCTCGCTTGACATAATCCATAAGGCGCCGTCTATTCCCTGTTTAATATGGTAGGGATCCAACTGATAAGCATCAATGTAGGCAAGTCCGGTATAACATTGGAAAATAAATATGTCTCTGATGACAGCAAGCCGCTTGGAAGAAAAGACTTTGTTCTCCAGCCTCTGAAGTTCATCAGAAGAAAGCGGCTTTTTATTACACTTTGTTTTCTTGCTTTTGAACAGCTTAAAAGGATTCTTAGGAATAATATCTTTCGCAATAGCCCTAAAGACAATGGTTTTAACACTTAATATTGCTCCAACAGGCTATGAGAACAGCAAGTTGGAGTCAAAAAGGCTTTATGCCTTCCAC
>DLST01000021.1 GCA_002500745.1 Sphingobacterium sp. UBA7855
CACAGTTTAATTTACACTCCCCTGGAATCTACCGAAAGATCGATTATACGACCTTTCGGTAAACTTATTATTGTCTATTTTATAGATATAAATCATTCCCATGTCTTTTGATGAAATTAATTGATTTTACCTATGAAAGGCTCGCTCAATAGCTTGTTTCAATGCATGGATAGGACATTGCTGAAATCAATGCTACTGGAGCACAGTGAGCAGTTGCTTTTCTTCTTCGATTTGTGTTTTACTGATCACATAACGTGCAATATGCTGACCCTTCAATTGATCGATCGTCTGAATAACATCTTTTGTGCGCGCTTCTTTGCTAGGCTTAATCAATACAATCATGTCCTTTGTATCGGGCATAGAGCTTATCTTAGCTTTTAACTGTGCAATAACGCCTGAGAGCCCTTTCTCGATATCTACCGGCACTTTTGAAGAGCTGATCGGTTTTTTAAAATCCCCATGATACCACATGAATTTTCCTTCGCCTAGAATGAGGGTCGCCGTGCGGTTTTCATCAATAAGAACCGAACTTTCTACATCTGATTTACTTTTGTCTGGCATAGCAATATCCATTGCAGATGGTTTATTTAATGTTGTGGTCAACATAAAGAATGTAATGAGAAGAAATGCGAGGTCTACCATGGCTGTTAAATCTACTTTAGGAGCCATTTTTCTGCTTCTTATTTTTTTCTTTCCCGTTTCTTGCGTTTTTTGGTTTAATTCTGCCATGATTGTCATTTTTAGGTTAACACGTTGTTATCACTCACTATTATGATGTCAAAGAAGAATAGATTCCACAGTATTTTTTAAAAACTACGATTTTTCTCAAGAACTTACTGCGTTTTTCTTTTTAATTGTTGTTAATCACTTTTTTTATGCTATGTTTTAGTTTGTTAGTTGTTGATCCGATTTGACCAATTCTCTTGTCATTTTGTCCTTTCAATCAATTTAGGGCGCTTGCTATGCTGTCGAAGTTTTTCTAGTGCTGTGCAAAAAAGCCCTTCAATGCTAATAGGCTTTTCTTGCGGAGTGGTGGGTAGTTACTTAACAACCGCCTTGGTCAGGGGTGCGTTTATAAATTGTTTTGTTATCTCTTTGTACATAGTCGCCCGCTACTATTGGATACGAATACTTAGGCGCGTAAATGACACTACGACTCCTTAAAGTTATTTTGTCGTTTACTTTCAGACTTTTCAATTGTTGAAATTCATTAGAATTTTCCGAACCAAAACATAGTAAAAAATTGGAGTTTGTTCCCAATATAAAAATCACGGTTATACGTGGTAAAGGATATATCTTGAGGTAAGTTCTTAAGAAAGACTAAGGGAATAAATTGGGCTAAAATGCCAAAAGCCTTTCATTTCTGAAAGGCTTTTTCTGCGGAGAGTGAGGGATTCGAACCCCCGAACCTGTGACAGTTAACGGTTTTCAAGACCGCCGCATTCGACCACTCTGCCAACTCTCCGCGACAAAAGTAGAAATTTTGGGTAGAATTACAAAACTTATTTTACATTTTTCTGTGTTTAAAAGCAGTTTTAGGACTCTTAAATAGAAATGTACCTGAATACTAGTTGGTTATTTTTAGTGGTTGACCACCTTAAGATGTCATATTGGAGATAGCGGACTCTGCTTTGGACGATATGTCCGCTTTTAGATGCGATCATAATATTGTTTTAAGGTTATTTATTCCAATTTAAAAAGTAATCATGAACGTATTTTTAAGGAGCAAACATCATCCGATTTTTCAATTCCCGAACTGTCGTTCTAACTCCTGTAATTCAAAAATAACTTCGTTGATTGATCGGTCAATTTTAGCGAGTTGTCTTTTACCCAGATAAAAGTATGAAAATAGAATCCAGCTATAGGTTGGAAGGTAAGTCAGTAAATAATATTGGAAACTAGCACCCGCTAGGATTTCCCTAAGATAGATCGAGATCGCTATCCCGAGAAGTAGATGATAAATCGGCATATTCCAATGAATTCTTTTCTTTCGAAAGGAATCAAACTTTTGCCACTGTTGTAAATGTTCGGTAGGTAAAGCTGCTTCGTTGATCTGTTTGATTTTACGTGCAGTAGTCAACATTAAGTATGCCTGTATAAAGCAAAGGAAGGATACGATAAACATCGATGTGTACAATGAGAGCGTTTTATGCCTAAAATCAAGAAAATATGCCAGAGCAAGAATAATTAAACCTGTTACAAGCAATAAAACAGCACCGGCTATTTCTTTCCTTATTAATTCTTGACGAAAGTTTTTGACCTTACTCAGGTGGTTTGGAGACAAGATATTTTGTTTGCTATCCTGTTTCCAAAGATGTTGTAAATCGTTAAAGTCTTGCATATTTATGGAAAATTTCGGTTAATTCTTTTTTAATTCTATGGATTTTTACACGGAGATTATTCTCTGTAATTCCCGTAATTTCTGCTATTTGCTCATAAGGTTTTTCATCTAATACCAATGTGATTAGTACCCTATCAGCTTCTTTTAGTTTGCTGATGCATTTGTACAGCATATCAATCTGCTGTACTTTGTCATACGATGATTCCTCTGGTATTTCGATGCAGCTTGTGTCGGTCATTTTTTTTAAATGTTGATGTTTTTTTCGCATACTCGTCAAGCAATTATTGATCGCTATTCTGTAGATCCAGGTACCCAATTTGGCATCGTTGCGAAAACTGTCGAGTTTTTTCCATACAGTAATGAAGGTCTCTTGAATTAAATCTTCTGCATTATCTCGGTCTCCAGTATAACTGAGGCATAGCTTGCGGATGGCCGGTGCATATTCTTTGTAAATAATCTCAAAGTTTTCTTTGTTGGTCATCGGGTTATTTTAAAAATGTGTCTAGTTCTTTAAAAAACCATATTGGCTGATCATGAATAATAAAATGCTTACTGTTGGTATTGTGTAAAGGTAGCTTTTTCACATACTTATATTGCTTGGAAAGTATCTGCTGCGATTTTTCCAGCGTTTCGTACTTACTACCCAGTACCAAAACGGCTATGGTAATTTTAGCAAGATCCTGACGGATATCCGTTGTCATCATTTTATAAAAAGCAGATGCTAATGTAACTCTATCGCTCTGTATTTGCCATTCGGCTATTGTTTTGGCTTTTATACAATCGGATACCAGCTGTCGTGTTATATTTTCAGCATTTACACTAAGTTGCTGGTCTCCCATTGAAGTAAATTGTGCGATAAGCGCATCTTTATCGACAAACTTTTTCACTTCCTCTACACTTGTATTTGGGGTCTGCATACCCGGGTAGAACGGTACTCCGTCCACAACGATAACTTTTTGAAATAGGGAGGGTGCATTGCTTGCGATCCAGAGACTCAAAAAGCCTCCTAAACTATGGCCTGGAAGAATCGGATTTTGCAATTTTTTTGCCTTTGTATATGCTATGATTTCATTGCGCATAGTCTCAAGCAATGCTTCTTTAATCGCTGCTTGTCCTGCGAAGCCAGGAAGTGTAAACACGTGACATTCGTATTTATCTTTTAAGTGATTGACAGTTTCTCTCCATACGGTTCCACTACAGCTATATCCTGGAGTAAGAATGATTGGTGTTCTTGTTCCATAGATGCTGACTTGAAAATCATATTTTTTTTGTGCAAATGCCGATCCGCAAATTATGAGTAAAAGTATTGAAATACCGACTTTGGTGAAATGGCTTAAATAGTTCGGTAGATCTTTATTGATGCGAAGAACAATAGTTTTCATAAGCATTGAATTTAAAATTAGTAATTATGGTTTTCTAGAATATTGTGCCTATTAGATGTTATGAATTACAGATTATTACATAAAGGAATGAAAAAAGTGAAAAAGATTGCATGTGGCTAGGAAGAGTTGTGTGAAATGTTGTTTTCTTGTAGGTAACGCTCTGATAATTCGAATGGAATGGTACGATAAGAAAATTGATCTTTTGATGGGGGAGAATAAAGGAGCAAAAGCAAAAAGCCTTTCATTTCTGAAAGGCTTTTTATGCGGAGAGTGAGGGATTCGAACCCCCGAACCTGTGACAGTTAACGGTTTTCAAGACCGCCGCATTCGACCACTCTGCCAACTCTCCGCGACAAAAGTAGAAATTCTGAATAGATTTACAAAACTTATTTCTCGGAGATAGGCTTAGCGTTTGAAAATGAGCTAGATTATTTTTCTAAAAGCTTATGCAGGTATAATTTCAAGGCAATGCTTTCGGATATTGGCAGCAATTTTATCGATAGGTAAATCGTCTTGATCTATACCAAATGGTTCTTCAATGGATTCTCCAATCAATTCAAGAGACGCCAAAACATATAAGATAAAGGGGACGGCAATTACAACAAAATAACCAATCGAAAAAACATAACCTACAGGCAGGGTCATGGTATAGAAAATAATAAACTTCTTAATAAATGCACTATAGGCCAAAGGAATCGGCGTGTTTTTAATTCGTTCACAGGCGCCACAAACATGCGTCATTGCAACTATTTCCTCATTTAGGATAATAAGTTGATCGCCACTTATTGTTTTGGCTTTATAAAGATCGTTGATTTTGTGAAAGATCATATTTGACACTTGGTTTGGTCCATGCTTTTTATTATCCAATGCCTTCAATTCGGGATGTTCATTTTCATCTAGCATAAACTTGGTGTAGTCCGATCTTAAGAAATCATAAAGTGTCTCAGCGAATAGCGGTACTGCTTTTCTGAAAAAACTTCGGTTAACCTTATCATCCGTTTCTAACATTGCATTCAATTTATAGGACAAGGCTCTACTGACATTGGTTAAATTACCCCATTGTTTTCGGGCTTCCCACCAACGGTCATAGGCCGAGTTTGTACGAAAAACAAGTAAGAGCGAGATGACAAAACCAAGGAGATTGTGGACGATGGTAATATTCTTTACCCAACTCTTTTCATTTAATTTAAGGAATTCCAATTCTACAAAGGCTATCGCCCAGGAATAAAAAGCAATTAAAATAAGGAATGGCAGTAACTTTTTGAAAGTATCTGATTTATGCAATTTGAAAGTTGCCGAAAGCCAGTCTTTGGGGTTGTATACGATCATACACAAAAATATAAATTGTTGCGAAAATTTTGCGAGTTAATTGCTATTGCCGTAACTTCATCGTGCTATGGCACAACAGCGATCAAAAAGAAAGAAAACAAGTACAAAAGGAAGTCAGGTTAGTGGAACAAGGTGGATTTGGATGATAGCAGGAATGGTGGTGTTTTTCCTCTGTTTTTTTGTGTGGCATTATCGGGCTGGAATTATATACTATTTTCGCATGGCTACTTCCAAAGACAAGTCTTTGACGAAGGAAGCTAAATATGATATTCGTAATATTGAGATTATGAGCAAGCACGATGATAAGGTGTTTGGCATAGACGTGTCTACCTATCAGGAAGAAATAGATTGGCAAAATGTAAACACCATTAATGATCACTTTCCGATAGACTTTGTGTTTATCAGGGCGACAATGGGTGAAAAAGGAATTGATGATAAGTTTAGCCGAAACTGGAGTAAAACAGAAAATAGGGCGATTTTGAGAGGAGCTTATCATTATTTCAGACCCAACGAGAACTCAGTGAAGCAGGCTAAAAATTTTATTCGAAAGGTTAAACTTCAACCTGGAGACCTGCCACCAGTTTTGGATATTGAGGAGCATCCCAAACAACAATCTATGGATAGTTTGAAAGTTGGGCTAAGACGTTGGCTTGATGAAGTAGAAACCCACTATAAGGTAAAACCAATTCTTTATTCCGGAGATAAGTTTTATAGTGATTTTCTGGAAAAGGAATTTGCAGCTTATACCTTGTGGATTGCAAATTACAATTTTTGGGTCGAGAACCCCAAAGAGCATTGGACTTTCTGGCAATTTTCTGAAAAAGGTACCGTACAAGGGATTCAGGGAAATGTTGATCTCAATATATATAATGGTAAAATTGAGGAATTGGAAAAGCTCCTTATTCCTTTTAAATAAAAGAATATATGTATAGATTTTTTATCTCACTATTTTGCATTTGTTTTTTATCCGTGTTTAATCAAAGGCAATTGCAGGCAAAACCAAAATTACGCCAAGGTATCCAACAACAATTCCCTTCCAATCCGCCCCTATTAACACTGAATAAGTTTAAAAAGCTGTGTAATGTTGAAAATATTCAGATGCTTGATACCCGATCGTGCGACGAGTTTTTGGAGGGATTCGTCCCAAATTCTATTAATATTAGTTTTGAAGGCCCGTTTGATCATTTTCTCACGCAAGTTTTCCCCACCAAAGACCAAAAAGTTTTTGCTAATCACTGATTTGGAAAATAGTGAGGCTGTCATCGATCATTTGATAAAATTAGGGTATTTCCATATTGTTGGAGTTTTGGAAGGGGGGATTGAAACATGGAAGAGTAAAGAGACTGTAGCGTCTATACGTAACATTAGAGCACAGGAATTTGATAAAAAATCAGTTCAGGGTCATATTGTAGATGTAAGGACAGAGAAAGAATTTAAAAGTGGACATATTGACAATGCAATGAATATTCCCTTAACAGCTTTAGTTAATTTTGATTTTAAGCTTAGAAAAGATGATCAGCAGCTGTATATATGTGGCCAATCGGGATACAGGAGTACAGTAGCTTTATCTATTTTAAGCTTGAAAGGATTTAAAAATATATGCAATATCCAAGGCGGGTATAAAGCATTGCAAAATGAAGAAAAGGAGAATCAATAATGGCTACTTTTGACCAGATTATTCAATCAAATTCGCTGGTTCTAGTGGATTTTTTTGCCACTTGGTGCGGTCCATGCCAGACTATGGCGCCGATTTTACAGGACCTTAAGGAATTTTATCAAGACGATTTGTCTATCATAAAGATTGACGTGGACAAGAATTCAAAAATTGCTTCTATTTTTAAGGTGAGTGGCGTACCTACTTTCGTGCTGTTTAAGGATGGGCAGCAAGTATGGCGACAGAGCGGAATGATTCCCAAAATGGAGTTACATAAATTGATCGATCAGGTAAAGTAAATCAAAAGATAAGGCGTCCAATCAAATTGGACGCCCTATCTTTTAATGATACTTTGGTGTTTTTAATAGGTAGTGATATAGTACACTAAAATATTAAAATTCATCTTCATCATCGAAGTCATCCAATCCTCCAATCGGGTCGATCTCAGTTAAATCGAAATCATCATCGAAATCATCATCATCGTCATCAGGACCGTTGAAAGATGCGAATTTTACTTCTTCAAAATCTTCGTTAGCTAAAGTTGCCGTGTTCATAAAATAATACTTTATTGTTCCTTATTCAATGCTGTAAAATTAGAGAAGAAAACTATTTTTTAAAACTTTTTTTTAAAAAAATATAGTCATTTATTTTTCTGTTAATCAGTGTGTTGAATCGTATTTTGAAAATAAAAATTTATTTCATTTTATTTATTCATTTGTTTCGCCGATAGCATTGTCTTCTGTGACGATATCTTTCATTTGCGGAAGATCTCTAACACCATTGATTCCAAAGTGATCCATGAACTGCTGACTAGTGGCATAAAGTAATGGTTTTCCTATACTATCTGCCTTTCCGGCGATTTTGATCAATTTCTTTTCAAGAAGTCTTTGAATAGAATAATCACAGCTGACACCTCTAATTTGTTCCACTTCCAGTTTTGTGATGGGCTGTCGGTAAGCAATGATCGCGAGTGTTTCCAGCGCCGATTGACTTAATTTTCGTTTATTGTTGTGGTTTTGAAGTTGCTGAATCGATTCGTGGTACACCGCCTTTGTCAAAAACTGGTAGGAATTGTTAATGTAGCGTAACTCGAGTACAGCATCTTCATCCTGATACTTGGTTTCAATTTTTTTTATCAAGTCACGCAGTTCGTCTCTGGATACTTCGATGGCTAAAGCTTCCTGCAAAACCTGTTTGATATCGGCAAGATCGATTCCTTCTGTAGAAGCAAATATAATTGCTTCAATATTTCTTATGACGTCTTTCAATGTAGCGTATTAGTAGTTAATGACCTGTTCGACCATATGAGCTGGTAATTCACGGAACTCATACTTTTGTGTTCGTAGTTGGGGACTGAATCCAGCTTCCAAAATTGCTTCCTGTATAGATTTTGATGTAAACCGATGTGGCGCACCAGCTGCAGAAACAACATTTTCCTCAATCATAATTGACCCGAAGTCGTTCGCTCCGGCGTGCAGACATAACTGTGCGGTGCGTTTTCCGACTGTGAGCCAAGAAGCCTGTATATTTTTGATATTAGGAAGCATAATCCGGCTTAAAGCAATCATACGGATATATTCTTCACTTGTTACGTTATTAGTAATGCCGCGGAGTCTCTTTAGCAAAGTTCCGTCATCTTGAAATGGCCAAGGAATAAATGCTATAAATCCATGTGATTCTTTTGGCTTTTCGTCCTGGACCTCACGAATCCATACCAAGTGTTCAAAACGTTCTTCTATTGTTTCAATGTGCCCGAACATCATAGTCGCTGAAGTAGGCAAATTAATTTTATGTGCTGCCCGCATCACGTCCAACCATTCTTTACCTCCACATTTTCCTTTTGAGATTAAACGTCTAACACGGTCATTAAGGATCTCAGCCCCTGCTCCAGGTAGAGAATCCAAACCCGCTTCCTTCAATTGAGTCAATACTTCAATATGGCTCATGTTCTCTAATTTGGAAATATGCGCAATCTCCGGAGGTCCAAGAGAATGGAGTTTTAGTGAAGGATAAAGCGCCTTTAACTGCCTGTAAAGATTCTTGTAAAACTCAATACCTAAATCGGGGTGATGACCACCTTGCAGTAGCAATTGGTCGCCGCCGAATTTAAAAGTTTCTTCTATTTTCTGTTTATAGCTTTCGATATCGGTGATGTAACTTTCTTCATGGCCGGGACGGCGGAAAAAATTGCAGAATTTGCAATTTGCAATACACACATTTGTTGTATTAACATTTCTATCGATTTGCCAGGTCACCTTACCATGGGGTACTTGTATTTTACGCAATTCATTGGCTACGAAAGTCAAATCAGCTGTAGGTGCATTTTGATATAAGAAAATGCCCTCTTCCTTGGATAGGAACTCAAATCGGAGCGCCCGTTCTAATAAATTACTTACATTCATCAATAACAAATATAGGGAGCTTTTAGCTTATTTATATCTTCTGTAGAATATTTGACAGGGAGATTGAATTTTACAGAATTGGAGGATGTAAAGAGAACTACATATTTGTGTAACGAAAGTATTGCAATATTAGATAGTGTATAAAATACAATAACTTGATTTATAGTGTTTTGTAAATTAATTGGTGTTTTTATTTTTTTTTTACATTTATTATTCTTTACATTTATTTAACAGATTTTAACATTTTTATTCGGTAACCAAATTAGTAAAAAATAAATAACCAAGGGATCGAAATCTGATAGCAAGAACGTACTATCGCTTTTGTTGTGCTTAAAAAAATAACCAAAAACTAAATATAAACCAATATCAATTTAAATAACTAAAGAATAAACATAAATTTTTCAAACCACCTATTTAGTAAAATTATGATGAAAAAAGCGGACAAAAATTGTTTTGATCTCATATTGCGCCAAAAGTTCAATACGAGGTTTCTGCTTATGAGTTCTCTTCTCGTTGGGGGAGGAATAACCACTCATGGATTTGCCAGTGGATTAACCAACCATGGCAAAGTTGAAGTCGTTTCATTGATGAAAACCAAAAGCGTACAACAGACGCCTATTAAAGGGGTTGTGAAAGATGCTTCGACAGGTCAAGGTATCACAGGTGTTTCTATTAAAGTGAAAGGGAGTAGCACTGGCACGTCGACTGACGAGAACGGTGCATTTACCATTCAGGGAAAAGTGGGCGATGTGCTTATTGTAAGTTACATCGGGTACAAAAGTACTGAGGTAACTGTTTCGTCGAAAGCTGATCTTGCTATTTCGTTAACTGCCTCCCAAGACGCATTAGAGGAAGTCGTGGTGACGGGCTATTCTACACAACGTAAGAAGGATCTGACGGGATCTGTTGCTGTAGTCAATACGGACCAATTAAAAACTACTCCCGCTGCAAGTGCGGTAGAGTCTTTACAAGGTCGAGCGACAGGGGTTCAAGTTGTGACCGATGGTGCTCCAGGTTCTACTCCTCAGATTAAAATCCGAGGTTATAGTACCATTAATAATAACGAACCGCTTTATGTAATTGACGGGGTTCCATTTGAAGGAAAATTGAGCTGGTTAAATCAGAACGATATTGAAACAATGCAGGTCTTGAAAGATGCATCGGCAGCTTCAATTTACGGTTCACGTGCCAACAATGGTGTAGTCATAATTACCACAAAATCTGGCAAATCTGGCAAACCACAGATTAATTTTGATGCGTATTATGGTGTTCAGGTGCCTAATAGCGGCCGTTTCCCAAAAATGTTAAGCCCACAGCAGATTTATAACCTAAATGATAATAAAGATCCGCTGCCTGATTATTTGTTGGCTGGTGATGTCTCGGGCAACAAAGTAACGCCAGCAGATGCCGATATGTCCAAATATAATTATGCGGATAACAAAGAGGAATTTTATCAAATTACTAAAGCGAATAAGGCAGGAACAAACTGGTTCAAAGAATTGAGTCAGAACGCGCCGACACAATCTTATCAGTTAAATACAGTGGGGGGCGGTGAAAATGCCTCTTATGCCGTATCCGGAGGATATTTGGGACAAAAAGGAACAGTTATCCATACGGGATTCGAACGATTCAATGTACGATCAAATACGAATTTTTCCGCTTTTAATAAAAAACTGCGTTTTGGTGAAAATATGCAGTATAGCATGACTAAAGGACACGGTGTTGGTGTAAATACAAATACAGCCGGCGATTATATTGGTGAGGGAAGTGCGATCGGATTTGCCTACCGTATTAAGAATATTATTCCGGTATACGATGAAGGCGGAAACTTTGCAGGCTCTAGAGGTGGCTGGGGAAATGGTGAGAATCCTGTAGCAATTGCTTACCGCGCGAAAGATAATGTGAACAAAAGCAATTTCTTCTTTGGCAATGCTTTTGGAGAGTATGATATATTAAAAGGGTTAACATTTAGAACAAGCTTTGGTGTCAAATATGAAAATTATTACAATTTAAGTTATACGTACCCGAATCTGGAATTTACAGAGGGTAGTGCAAACAGTGCATCGTCAGAGACCTCGGGTTATAATACGGAATGGACTTGGACAAATACCTTGAACTATAAGGCTAACTTTAATGACACCCATAGCTTAAATGTATTGTTGGGAACGGAGGCTATTGATAATACCTATCGCCAGGTTCAAGGAAATGGCAATGGGTACTTTATTACAAACAGCACGGATTTCTTTTATGTGAGCCAGGCTTCCAAAAATTCGGCAGCAAGTGAAGGTGCGTTGGGATCTTTGTTTTCCATATTTGGAAAGGTCGATTATTCGTACAAAGATCGCTATATCTTAAGTGGAACAGTTAGGAGGGATGGCTCGTCAAACTTTGGATCAAAAAATAAGTATGGTACTTTCCCCGGGGTGAGTGGTGCGTGGCGGATATCCCAAGAGGAATTTATGAAAAGTGCCAGCTGGTTAAATGATCTAAAATTAAGAGTAGGTTACGGTATTACAGGAAACCAACGTATTCCATCATATCAATATCTAAAGCGTTATGCAACTTCTATTAATTCGGCTTCTTATCCAATAAATAATGAATTAGTAAGTGGTCTTTGGGTCAGTGACTATCAAAATGAGAATGTAAAATGGGAACAGGTTGCTTCTTTAAATTTAGGATTGGACTTTTCAATTTTGGGAGGAAAGATTGATGGTGCTTTTGATTGGTACAATAAGAAAACATCAGACATGTTATTTGCATTGCCATTGCCGGGAACAGCTGTTGGCCGGGCGGCTTCGCCTTATGTAAATATTGGTGATATGCAAAATAAAGGGGTGGAATTCTCGTTGAATTATCATCATAAACAAACTGACCCGAACAAATTCAACTTTGATATTGGAGCAAATATTTCAAGAAACAAAAATACAATTGTCGGTTTGGCACCCGGTATCAACGATGTTGTATACGGTGCTTTCCGAAGCATGGAAACGTCCATTTTAAGAACAGGTCAACCTTTTGGTGCATTCTATGGATTTAAGGTAGCGGGGATTTATCAAAACGAAGCGGAGTTGACTCAATATCCTTCTTACGAGAAAGCGCGTGTTGGCGGGTTTAGATTTGAAGATGTGAATGGTGATGGTATTATTGACGCAAAAGATAATACCGTTATCGGAAGCCCTCACCCGGATTTTACGTATTCGCTTAATTTCAATGCCAATTACAAAAATTTCGATATCATGATGTATTTCTATGGTTCGAAGGGAAATGAGAATTATGAGGCAACACGTTACTTTACAGACTTTGGAGTATTTGATGGTCAAAAGAGTGTGCGCGTATTGGATGCTTGGAGTCCTACCAATACATCAAGTATGATTCCATCGCAAACAAAAGAAGAAGTTTCGGCTAATGAGTATGCTTCTTCTAGCTATTTCGTACAGGATGCAAGCTTCTTTAAGATGAAAAACTTACAGATTGGTTATAATTTCTCTACAGATAAACTCTTTGGTGCAAATACAGGCGTGAAAAGATTAAGAGCATATGTCGGAGTAACAAATCTATTCACCATCACAAAATACGAAGGTCTTGATCCGGAGGTATCGGCAACACCATCGGATTATCCAGCACTTGGCGTTGATTTCGGGGTTTACCCACAATCTAGGCAATATATGTTGGGCGTAAGTTTAGGTTTTTAACGGAATTATAAAGCAATTAAAATGAAAAAGAGAACTATTCAATTATACAGTTTGTTAGGACTGACGACTTTAGGCATGCTTGGCTGTAGTAAAGGCTTTTTGGAAAAAAATCCTCAAGGGCAATTGATCGAAGAGCAGATTGAGGGAAAGAAAGGAGTAGAAGCGACATTGATTGGTGCCTATGCAATTATGAACGGTAATATAAATGGCACTTGGGGGAACTATGGTTCGGCGCCAAGCCAATGGATTTTCGGAGAAATTACATCCGATAATGCACACAAGGGATCAGTGATCACCGATCAGCCAAATATGAATATGATCGAGTCTTTTACTACGATTTCCTCTAACGACAACCTGAGTACCATGTGGCAGGTGTATTATGAAGGTATACTTCGTGCAAATACTACGCTGCGATTGTTGAGCCAAGATCAAAGCGGTAGCAAAACGATTAAAGCAGAGCGTGCTAAAGAAATTGAGGGTGAGGCGAAATTGTTGCGCGCCCACTACTACTTCTTCCTGTGGCGTATCTTTAAAAATATTCCATATGTAGACGAAAATACAAGCATCGAAGAGGCAAAAGTTGTCAAAAATGATAAGGATGTACAACCTATGATCGAAAGTGATCTAAAAACTGCCATCGCGAATTTACCGGATAGCAAGATCAATGGTGAAGGTGGACGCATGGATCAACGTACTGCCAAAGCATATTTGGGGAAACTATACCTTTATCAAAAAAAATATACTGAAGCTCTGACTTTATTTAAAGATGTCATTGGAAGCCGTGACATCACAACAATGCCTTTCCAGGATAATTATGATGTAAATAAGGAAAATGGCCCCGAAGCGCTTTTAGTGGCTAAGCATGCCATCAATCCCGATGGTGGTGGGGATAATGCGAATGTGGGAGATATGCTCAGTGGCCTTAATGGCACTAACCCTGTTGGTTGCTGTGGTTTCTACCAGCCTTCAATTGATCTCGTTAATGCTTATAAGGTAGATGCAAATGGACTTCCGATGCTAGATGATTCCTATCGTACGAATCCATATACTTCTGATATCTTGTTGACAGATAAAACAGCTATAGCAAATTATAAATTGGATTTGAACTTAAAATTTGATCCACGGCTTGACTACACCGTTGGTCGCCGAGGTGTCAATTTCTTGGATTATGGGGAGTTTCCTGGTGACGCATGGCTAAGGCCAGAGGAAGGAAGCCGTCCGCATGGTGGCCCATTTACGGGTATTAAAACGATGATTCCAAAAAGTCAACATGCTGCTCATACACAGGCAGGTGCTGCTTATGTGACCGATCTTGATGTAAATATTATTCGACTTGCTGACGTAATTTTAATGGCTGCGGAATGTGAGGTTGAATTGGGTAATCTGCCAAATGCCTTAAAATACGTTAACTCTATTCGGCTTCGTGCGGCAAACTTGCCATCGAAGACTACTGGGGGCGGAGTCGCCGCTGCGAAATATGAGGTTAAACCCTATCCAGCATTCACAAGTGCGGATCAAGCGCGAAAAGCTGTTCGATTTGAAAGAAGACTGGAGCTAGCCATGGAAGGTCATCGTTTCTTCGACCTGGTACGCTGGGGTATAGCGAAAGAGGTTATTGCAAATTATGCAAAATTTGAAGGCGGCATACTCCCTGTATTTAAGAGCAAAACATATGCGGATAAAAATGCTTATTTCCCAATTCCACAAGAGGAAATAAATAAAAGTAATGGTAGCCTCACACAGAACCCAGGCTACTAATAGTTGATATAAATAATGCAAAAGGAGGATTAGTCTCCTCCTTTTGCTGTTTTATAGGATTTGTATCTGAATTTTGGCAGGAGGAGAAATGGATTTATTGCTGTTTTTTGTATGTTTACAGCAATGAAATATTTCCTGCGTACGCTATTGCTGCTTTGCCTTGTCCCATTTTCGACCTTTGTTGTTAAGTCCCAGGATTTTGAAGACGTTTACCATATGCTTCAAGAATCCAAAATCTTAAATGATCATTTCTACGGATTTTCATTGTATGACTTAAATGCAGATAAGTTTGTCATGGATGTGAATGGCAGTAAGCATTTTACACCTGCTTCCAATACTAAAATGTATACTACTTATGCTGCTTTAGCGCTGCTAGGTGATTCGATACCAGGCTTGGAGTATGTTGAACGCGGAGATTCGCTGTTAATCTGGGGAACAGGAGATCCGACTTTTTTGCATAATCGTTTGGATACAAGGGTGGTGTATGATTTTTTGAAAAGAACAAATAAAACGATCTACTTCGTTGCTGGTACTATGAGAAATAAATTCTACGCACATGGTTGGGCAATGGAGGATTTTGAAGCATATTATCAGCCTGAAATAAGCACATTTCCCATCTATGGAAACGTGGTTACTTTCCGTCAAAGGGGATACAATCATTTAAATACCTCTCCCAGGATTTTTCAGAAAGACCTGGATTTTTTGCCTGAGGCTAAAAAAGGTGAATTCGAGCTTTCACGCTCGTTTCGGAGCAATAGTTTCTGGATGTCAAAACGGGCAGTACCAAATGATTATGTCAATGAAGTGCCTTTTATTTATTCGGATAGCTTGTTTGTGAAATTGTTGTCGGATACACTCGGTAAGCAGGTAAATCGCCTGAACTATATAAAGCCAAACGATACAAAAATATTGTATTCAGGTGAAACCAAAAATCTTATTCGTGAAATGATGCTACCCAGCGATAACTTTATTGCTGAGCAGTTTTTAATGATGTGCTCGTGGAAGCAATTTGGTCAATTTGATACGTATTTGGTGCGGGATTGGATGAAGAATAACGTTTATAAGTACTTTTCATCCGAGGTTGCCCTATTTGATGGATCAGGTCTTTCTTCCTATAATAAGGTTACTCCACAAAATAATGTGGATCTGTTGGTTCTCCTGAAAAATAAATTACCTATTGAGAAGGACCGCTTTCGCCTTTTTCCAGCTGGAGGTGTTGATGGTACGCTGAGAAGAACCTATAGCAAAGATCTTGGTGAACCCTTTGTTTTTGCTAAGACCGGAACTATTACCTCTGTGTATAATCAAAGTGGTTATCTCATTACGCGGAAAGGAAGACGAATGGCCTTTTCTTTTATGAACAATAATTATATAGATGATCGGGCAAGTGCAATTCGTAAAGAAATGGCTAAAATTATTACTTATATTCGTCAAACTTATTAAGCCAATTTAAATGGAAGCAATTGTAAAAAACAACAAAAAATTGATTCGTTCTTGGGCCATGTTTGATTGGGCCAATTCTGCTTACAACCTTGTTATTACTTCCACAATATTTCCAGTTTATTATACAGCAATTACTACGACGAAAGAACATGGAGATGTTGTCAGTTTCTTTGGAATTGAAGTGGTTAATACCGCACTTTCCAATTTTTCTTTAGCATTTGCGTATTTGCTGATGTCTTTTTCTTTGCCCTTTATTTCTTCATACGCCGATGCAAAGGGAAAGAAGAAGCAGATTATGAAATTTTTTACCTATATGGGCGCGATGGCATGTATGTGCCTATTTTTCTTTAAGCTTGATACGTTGGAAATCGGTATCATATGTTTTGTGCTTGCTGCAATGGGTTACATAGGCGGTGTTTTGTTTAATAATTCCTATTTGCCACTTTTAGCTACTGTTGATCAACAGGATAAAGTGAGTGCACAGGGCTTTGCTTATGGCTATGTTGGCTGCGTTATATTACAGATTCTCTGTTTTATAGTCGTTCTTAAACCAGAATGGTTTGGTATTACAGACGCTTCTTTACCGGCACGCATATCGTTTCTAATGGTTGGATTATGGTGGCTTGGGTTCTCGATGATTCCATTTAAATATCTACCCAAAATTGAGGCTACTGGTAATACTACAGGTAGAAGCTTTATTCAGAACGTAGGGGATGAATTTGGACACGTAATTCAAAAGATCAAAGGTATTCCTGAAATTAAACAATTTCTGCCGGCATTTTTCTTTTATGCGATTGGAGTGCAGACCTTAATGATTGTCGCTTCTTCCTTCGGTGAGAAAATTTTGCACTTAGGTGCGGAAAGATTGATTGCTACGATTCTTCTTATTCAGCTTGTAGCCATTTTAGGTGCATTTTTAATGTCTTATTTATCCACACTGTTTGGAAATATTAAAGTATTGATAGTGGTAGTAATGATTTGGATCGGAATCTGCATATCAGCTTTTTATTTATCCACTCCGCTTCAGTTTTATATTATTGCCGCACTGGTAGGCCTAGTCATGGGCGGAATTCAGTCGCTTTCACGTTCAACCTATTCAAAACTAATTCCACCTGATATCAAAGATACCACCGCTTTCTTCTCTTTTTATGACGTTACAGAAAAAGTAGCCATTGTCATTGGGTTATTTTCATTTGGGCTTATCGAACAAATAACACATAATATACGGTACTCAGCATTGGTTCTTTCTTTATTTTTTGTAATTGGATTGTTACTTTTGGTACGGATATTAATATCCAATAAATCTTAATTTTATTGATCAATTTTAATATGAAAGTAGAACTTTTTGTTCCTTGTTTTATAGATCAGCTTTATCCTGAGACAGCGTTTAATACTGTTCGTTTACTGGAAAAAGTTGGCTGTGAGGTTGTATATAATCCCGAGCAGACATGCTGTGGCCAACCGGCATATAATGCTGGGTTTTGGGAAGATGCAAAGCAGGTTGGACGGAAATTTCTAGGAGATTTTTCAGGCGAACATGTTATTATTTCTCCGTCCGCTTCTTGTACTGGGATGGTAAGGCACGGTTACAACGATCTTTTCGCTAATTCTGCAGATTCCCATCAATGTCATAAAATACAACAACAGGTTATTGAAATATCTGACTTTTTGGTAAACATACTGAAAAAGGAATATTTTGGGGCTGAATTGGAGGGAGTTGCCGTATATCACGATTCATGCTCGGCATTAAGGGAATGCAAGATTAAAGATGAACCCCGAATATTACTGAGTAAGGTTTTGGGATTGGAGATGGTAGAGGTAAAAGATAGTGAGACATGCTGTGGTTTTGGTGGTAGTTTTGCGGTAAAATTCGAAGGTATATCGGCTGCGATGGCTGAACAGAAAGTGCAGAATGCTTTGGATATGCATGCAGATTATATTATATCGACTGATTCATCGTGCTTACTGCAGTTGCAATCTTATATCGATAAACATAAATTACCTATCCAGACCATGCACCTGGTTGACGTATTGAGTACTGGCTGGGGAAATATTTAAATAACACATAAATCTAAACACATGAATTCAAGAAGAGATTTTCTTAAAAACCTTGCATTAGCATCTGCTGGAATTGCATTGGCTCCTTCGTTGGAGAGCTTTACAGCACCTAAGAAAGATTGGTTTGATATTTCCCTGGCGGAATGGTCTTTGCATAAATCTTTATTCAAAGGAGATTTGAATAATTTGGATTTTCCAGCCTTGGCTGCAAAAAAATATGGTATCTATGGTGTAGAATACGTGAATCAATTTTTTAAAGATAAGGCGAATGATAATAATTATCTTACTGAGCTGAATATGCGTGCTAAAGATAATGGTGTACGTAATGTACTTATTATGATTGATGGTGAGGGAAATCTAGGTGATGAAGACGAAACGAAGAGAAAACAAGCTGTGCAAAATCATTACAAATGGATTTCTGCAGCTAATTTTCTAGGATGTCACGCCATACGCGTTAATGCTGCCGGTAAAGGATCGCCTGATGAAGTGAGTAAACGTGTTGTTGAAAGCCTAACCGCATTGTCAGATATAGGCAAAAAAGCAGGAATCAGTATTATTGTAGAAAATCATGGTGGTATTTCTTCACATGGTGATTGGTTGGCCAAGACACTCAAAGCTGTAGGCAGTAAGTATTGTGGAAGTTTACCTGATCTTGGAAACTTCTATGAATATGATCGTTATCAGGGCGTAACAGATTTGATGCCCTATGCGCATGGTGTAAGTGCCAAAACACATGATTTTGATGCCAATGGCAACGAAACACAAATTGATTATGAGCGTATGTTAAAGATTATCAAGAAAGCAAAATTCAAAGGATACATTGGTATTGAATATGAAGGAAGTAAGTTGAGCGAGGAAGAGGGGATCTTTGCGACTAAAAGGTTGCTGGAGCGTTTACGTCCTTTAATTTAATAGGAACAAGTCAAGTTCTTTTCAATAGATGGAAAGAACTTGACTATTATAAAGGATGTTTAATCATCTACCTCTTTGTGTCTAACTGGGCTTAAATTAGACATTGTCCTGTCTGATACCTATTTGGTCTTATGAGATTAAGGTAATAAAGAGAATCATCAAGTTTTCCATTTGCTGATGATGAAATAGTAAATGGAAATTGCACTACCACATTTTGAAAAACAACTATTAAAACACATGAATTTTGAAAAGAATGCTGTTCTAGAAACCCATTTGGAAAAAGTTGGGGCGGAGCATGTATTGGTACAAGGGCACCCCGCCGGATTATTCGTATTATTCTTCACGGAGATGTGGGAGCGTTTTAGCTATTATGGTATGCGGGCGCTTTTAGTGAATTTTTTGGTTTCTACTATCGCACAATCTGGTTGGGGATGGACTAATTCAGAGGCGATGCAACTCTATGGCCTTTATACCGGAATGGTGTTTTTAACTCCGCTATTTGGTGGAATTATTGCTGATCGTTTCACAGGATATAAAAAATCCATTATGGTCGGTGCGATAATTATGACTTTAGGACATGTTGCTATGGCTTTAGAAGGGTTTAATAAAAGCTTTTTTTTAGCAGGTCTAGTGCTTATTGTTCTGGGAAACGGTTTGTTTAAGCCGAACATTTCATCCATGGTTGGTAAGTTATATCCGGATAAAGGCGGTAAGAAGGATGCCGGTTATACCATATTTTATATGGGAATAAATGGAGGAGCCTTCTTAGGAATGATGCTTTGTGGTTACATCGGCGAAAAGGTTGGTTGGCATTATGGATTTGGTTTAGCAGGAGTATTTATGTTTTTGGGTATGTTGCAGTTTTATTTTGCCCAACGAATTTTTGGAGAAATAGGAAATACCCCCGAAAGAAAGGAAGAACTTAATGATGAGGCAGTAAATAGGGTAGAAAATCCAAAATATGTCGTTCGAGATCGTTTGCTGGTGATTGTTATTTTTATGATATCAAGCATTGTATTTCATTTAGCCTTTGAGCAGGCGGGAGGCTCGATGACGATCTTTGCTAAAAATTATACACAGCGGGTGTTGAGTGGGGATGCAGCGGTGCTATTTAAATGGTTTGATGCTGCGTTGACTGTGTTGCCTATTGTAGTCATCACTGGTGTCTTGTTTGTCTTAGCAAAAAAAATCATTCGCAAATATCCCTTGATTATTCTTTTTTCGGGTATTTCTTTTGTGATCATTTGGTCCTTATGTTTATGGAAGGTCTATCGCGAATATTATGGTATTAATTCTGAAGTTACAGTATCATGGTTTCCCATGTTGAACTCTTTCTTTATCATTACACTGGCGACTTCATTTAGTAAGATATGGGAAAAAGTGTGGAATCCTTCAGGGCCAATTAAATTCGCAATGGGTTTGACATTGGTCGGCGTCGGCTTTGCTGCTTTATCAATTGGTAGTTCGGAAATTCCTACTGGTGCAAAAGCAGCCTCAGTGAGTATGATTTGGCTGATCTTAGCATACTTTTTTCATACAGTAGGCGAATTATGTATAGGTCCGGTTGGATTGTCCTACGTTAGTAAACTGTCTCCAAAGCGATTCCTTGGTTTACTGTTTGGTTTTTGGTTTTGCGCCAATGCTATTGCTAATTTTATAGGGGGCTTTATTGGGTCATATATCGATAAGATTACCGAATCTCATTCCATGTCTTATTTCTTCGCAGTATTTACAGTAATACCGATGATAGCGGCAGTATTACTTATTTTAGGCAATAAAAAAATAAAAAAGATGATGCATGGAATTGACTAATTCATAGAAAATTAGTGTAACTTCAAGCGATTTTTATCAAAATAAAAACGAAACCTGAGTTATAAAACAATTATTGAAATTATATGAATCAAGAAAAAGATCAAATTCTTGTAGCGCATCTGGCCAAGCAGGGTATAGATGACAAGATGGTGAGTGGGCATCCCGCCGGATTATTTGTACTATTTTTCACGGAGATGTGGGAGCGTTTTAGCTACTATGGTATGCGGGCTTTATTGACCTTATTTTTAATCAGTACGATTGCTGACGGTGGATGGGAATGGAGCAATGCGCAGGCGATGCAGTTGTATGGGACTTATACTGGTCTTGTTTATCTGACCCCATTGATCGGTGGTATGATTGCGGATAAATTGACTGGTTTTAAGAAAGCTATTTTGATTGGCGCATTGATTATGACATTAGGACACTTGTCTATGGCGTTTGAAGCTGTCCACTCAAATTTCTTCTATTTAGGGTTACTCTTAATGATCTTAGGGAATGGGATGTTTAAACCTAATATTTCTTCGATGGTAGGAAATTTATACCCAGACAAAAGTTCAAAGAAGGACGCAGGATATACAATTTTTTATATGGGTATCAACGCTGGTTCATTTTTAGGGATGCTCCTATGTGGCTATATCGGTGAAAAAATAGGTTGGCATTATGGGTTTGGACTGGCGGGAGTATTTATGTTCTTCGGTATGCTACAATTCTATTTTGCACAGCGCATATTTGGTATTATCGGTAATACGCCCAAAGCGTTACAGGCTCATCATGACGAAAAGGTCAAAAATCAGGAAGATATTGATGAAGTTATTCCCGGAAATGTTGTTAGAGACCGCCTTATCGTCGTCACAATATTTATGTTGGCCAGCGTGGTTTTCTTTCTTTCTTTCGAACAGGCCGGCGGTTCAATGTCAATATTTGCGAAGGATTACACGCAGCGTGTCTTGTCAGGAAGTTCTGCGATTACATTTAAATGGATTGATACAATTTTGACCATTGTACCCATCGTAATTGTAACGATTGTTTTGACAGCATTGGCTAAAAAAATATATAAACAATATCCGTTGACAATTTTGTTCACAGCAATTTCATTCGGCATTATCTGGGGCTTGGGCTTATGGAAAATATTTCGGGAGATCGGTATAACGGGCTCGGAAGTTGGTGCTTCGTGGTTTCAAATACTAAACGCATTTTTTATTATTTCTCTTGCATCTTCATTCAGTAAATTTTGGGAAAAGGTATGGAATCCTTCAGGGCCCGTAAAATTTGCATTGGGTTTGATATTAGTCGGTATTGGATTTGCTGCGCTGGCTTATGGCGCGAATGACATTCCTCAAGGTGCTAAAACAGCATCAGTCAGTATGATCTGGCTTGTTGTAGCCTATTTTTTCCATTCTGCAGGAGAACTTTGTCTATCACCTGTTGGGCTATCTTACGTAAGTAAGCTCTCTCCGAAGAAATTTTTGGGCCTTTTGTTTGGATGTTGGTTTTGTGCTTCCGCAATCGCTAATTTCATTGGCGGATTTTTAGGTTCTTATATTGATAAAATCACAGCGGAACATTCTATGTCTTATTTCTTTATGATATTTGCTATAGTTCCTGGTGTTACCGCGCTTTTATTGATAGCGTTCAATCCAATATTGAAAAAAATGATGCACGGTATCAATTAATTCCCTGAGGGAATTCATCTAAAAGGAAGCGAGGGCTGATGATCATGATCATCAGCCCTCGCTTCCTTTTAGATAATAGGGAGTTGGAATATTTAAATCTGGTCTGTCACTTTCATCAATAGTTTATCGATGCGGTTTCCATCCATATCAAGAACTTCAAAAATCAAGTTTTTAAATTGGATACGCTCCCCTTCTTTGGGTACATGATCTAACCTAAGGAACACTAAGCCACCTACGGTAGTGACATTACTAATCTCATCTTCGTCTTCTTCAGAAAGTCCTATTTCAAATTCATCTAAAAGGGTTTCGATCTGATATTGTCCGTCTACAACATAGTCTCCATTTTCTAATTGACGTATTGTTGGACGGGCACTGAGATCGCTTTCTGAAATGTTCCCTACCAAATCACCAACAATATCGCGTAACGTAATAATTCCTTGTGTTGATCCATACTCGTCTATGACGACCGCTTGATGAATACTGGATGTCCGCAAGGTATTCATGATACTGTAGGAGGAGCTAAATTCGTTCACAAATTTGATGGGCAGTATAAGTGTTCTGAGGTCAAAAGGCTCGTTTTGGAGGCATTGCCGAAGTAATGATTTTACATGAACAACTCCTTTAATGTTATCAAGTCCGCCTTCACAGACAGGGTAGATGGAATAATCGTTATCTAGTATAATCTTGCGGTTTTTTTCAAAGGATTCTGCGAGGTCCAAGAACACAATATTTTTGCGGTGAGTCATCAGGTTAACCGCTTTTTTGTCCCCTAAACTTAACAGACGGTCCACGATATCATGTTCGATCCCTTCAATGACTCCGCTATCTACACCCTCATCTACCAAGGCTTTTATTTCTTCTTCGGTGACGCTGTTACCGCTGCTTTTAATGTTCAGTATTTTGACAATAAATTCTGTTGACACGCTGAGTAGCCACACAAACGGCCGAACGATTTTGCTGAGCAGATTCATCGGATAAGAAATAAGCATGGCATACTTTTCTGGAATGGCCATACCTATGCGTTTGGGTACTAGCTCTCCAAGTACCAATGAAAAATAGGTGATAATAAAGACAACAATAATTACAGCGAGCTGCTCACTGTATGGAGCGATAAAACTCGATTTATTGAAGACTTCTACTAAGTACGATGATATACTTCCGCCAGAAAAAAATCCTGTTAATATTCCGATAAGGGTAATACCGATTTGTACAGTAGACAGAAAGCTGTTGGGCGATTCTTTTAGACTTAGCGCTATTTTGGCTGCTGCATTACTTTTATCGCTTTCAGCTTGTAATCTTGCTTTTCTGCTGGACACGATGGATATTTCTGATGCCGAAAGTATTCCATTTAGAATAATCAGGGCTAAAATAATAATTGCTTCGGTAAGCATAATGAGTTGAAGTTTTTGCTAGGGCTAATTTACGTAAAAGACCAGCTAAATAGTAGGATTATTGTGATTATGTAAAACGTTCAAAAAAAAAAGCCGTATTTCTTTCAATACGGCTTTTGTAATAGTAAGCGTGTCTTTTTAATTACATTCCACTATCATCTAACATAAAAGTGTTTTTCTTGGTTTTCCACTTTCCTTTCGTGAAATCAGGGAATTCCAAGGTCTTATTTCCTTTCGCAATAGACTCGGTGGATAAGGGGAATACTGCACTCATGGTTACAGAATCGTATACATCAATTGGCGTCTGTACCTTTTGTTTCACAGATTGAATGAACGCATTGAATACAAACCAGTCCATACCGCCATGACCAGAACCATTTGCTAATTCTTCATATTTTTTCCAAATTGGGTGGTCATATTTCTTTACCCATTCGTCTGCAGGATCCCACGTGTGCGGTTTAGATTTACCTTCGATATGTATGCCCTTGGCAACATCCATCCAAATTCCATCTGTTCCTTGTATGCGAAAACCGATAGAATAGGGTCTTGGTAAGTGTGTGTCGTGCGTCAATAACATGGTTTCTCCATTTGCACATTGTAACATTGTTTGTGTGATGTCCCCATTTTTGTAATTGATTTTACCATTGGGGTGTCCTGGAGAAACTTTATTGACATACGCGGCTAATCCACGCGCTTTACTTGAGTAAGAAGTAATGTGAGTGAATCTGTTTCCTTTGTTAATGTCAACAAATTGCATGATCGGGCCTAAACCGTGTGTAGGATAAAGATCGCCGTCTTGGTCGATGTTGAATTGTGTGCGCCATTGCGCTTCTGAAATTGCTTTTGGACCATACTCGACACCGTGACCGTAATAATTTTTTCCGTCGTTGAAAAGCACTTCACGTAAATCATGTTGATAGCCCCCTTCAAGGTGTAATAATTCACCGAAAAGCCCCTGTCTATGCATGTTTAATACAGCAAGTACATCGCGCCGAAACGCTACATTTTCCAATGTCATGTAAGGTTTTCCGGTTTCTTCAGAAACTTTGACAACGTCCCAATGATCTTGCACAGTTAAACCGGCAATAACCTCACAGCCTACATATAATCCTGCCTTCATGGCGTCAATGGATTGGTCTTTGTGAAACTGCCAAGGAGTGGCAATAATAACGGCATCTAATTTTTCGTTGCTTAACATCTTTTTGTAAGCCTCTTTTCCGCCTGTATATTCTTTTGGAAGTTTGGTTCCCTTTGCATTAAATTGTTTACGGCATTGGGCTAAGGATTCTTCTTGAGTGTCACAGATTGCCACAATTTCTAGATCATCTCTATTTAGCGCAATTTGCACATGATTACGTCCTCGAAGACCTACGCCAATAAAGGCAATTTTTATCTTACTATTTGTTTGGGCAAATAAGTCTGTACTTGAAAGGATACCGATTCCAGCTGTAGTGATGGCAGTCGATCTTATGAAATTTCTTCTATCCATTGTTTTGAGATATAGGGAGTTTGTATATTAGTTATTTTTTATTAAAACAGTTTGTTGGACTAGCTATGCTAAACAAATATATTATTTCATTTGCGATAAATGAATGTGCAAACGTTTGCTTAATTTTAATAAATTTCATGCAAACGTTTGATTGAAATAAAAATTATCATTTATTAATTCAATTTGTGATATTGCAAGCACATTGATGATTTAAAAACATAGTTTAATGTCTGATTTTAACCAATTAGTAATAGAGAGCGCAGCAAAACAATTCATATTAGAAGGAGATATCATTTCAGTGCAACCATTTGGTTCTGGTCATATCAATGATACTTACCGGGTAATGACTACTGAAAATACCCAGGTATCGTACTTATTGCAACGGATCAATCACCATGTTTTTCCTAATGTGGATGGATTAATGCGCAATATTGCGCTAGTTACCCAACATCTTAGCGAAAAAGTTAAAGTCGCAAAGGGCAAAAGAGTCAGTGATCATGTATTAACCATTGTTCCTACTAGAGACGGGAATTTGTATATCCAAGATGAGCCTGGAAATTATTGGCGTATGTTTATCCTAATTGAGGATACGAAGAGTTATGATATTGTAGAAACTGAATTTCAAGCAGCTGAGGGTGGGCGTGCTTTTGGTCTTTTCCAAAAGCAGTTGTCGGATCTGGATGCGTCACTGATCGTTGAAGTTCTTCCTAACTTTCATAATATAGATTTTAGACTTGAAAATCTTCGGAAAGCGATTACTAAAGACACCTGTAAACGCGTAGCATTGGTGAAAGACAGATTAGATTTTATCTTTAGCCGCGAAGATCGCATGCAGACCATTCTTCAACTAGGTAGCAAGGGTAAACTTCCCCTGCGCATAACTCATAATGATACCAAGTTTAATAATGTGCTCTTGGATCATCATGATAAGATGCAATGCGTGATAGATTTGGATACGGTAATGCCCGGTTATGTTGCATACGACTTCGGTGATGCTATCCGGACGATTATAAATCCTGTTGCGGAAGACGAAATAGATGTATCTAAAATCAGCCTTAATTTGGCTTTGTATAAAGCTTATGCGGAAGGTTATCTCGAAGAAGCTAACGACTTTTTGACCACTTTGGAAAAAGAAACATTGGTAGACGGAGCTTTTCTATTGCCTTTTATGCAGGGCGTACGTTTTTTGACTGACTATTTGGAAGGCGATCATTATTACAAAACAAAGTATGAGGATCACAATCTCGTGCGTACAAACACACAACTGAAGCTGGTAGAAGAGATGGAAAGGAATGAGGCATTTATGCGTAAGGTTGTTTTTGATTGCATTTAACAATTTTATACCTTTAATCATATGCGGAAGCTTCCATCAATTCGATGAAGCTTCTTTTTTCCAAAAAAACAGAGTTAAATGAAAAAATTGACTATTTTGCCTATTGCAGCTGATTTGACCAAGGATCTTGATTATAAGACCCTGTCAGAGCTAATGAGTGATCTCGAAACGCAGTCGCTGAGTTGTAACAACTGGAGCGAATCCTTCCCATACAAACCCGAAGTACAATTTAAAATTGGTTACACAGCGGAATATCTAGTATTGCAATACGAGGTCATCGAAGAACAGCTTCGTGGCAACCATTCTGAAGCCAATCAAAATGTATGGGAAGATAGTTGTGTGGAATTTTTTGTTTCATTTGATGGTTGTAAGCATTATTACAATTTAGAATTTAATTTAATCGGAACTGGATTGATCGGTTATGGTACTGCTGAAAAAGCAGCGAGAAATAGGTTAGATAAGAGTGAGATAGAAACGGTTCGTACGTTTTCCTTCATAATGCGTAATGGTAGTGATCAGCGATGGACGATGATTGAGGTAATCCCGCTTTCTATATTTAAGTTTGACGAACTTGTAAACTTGAAAGGTAAAAAAATTCATGGTAATTTCTATAAATGTGGTGATCACCTCAAACAGCCACATTTTATCTCCTGGAATAAAATAGAAAATCCAGTTCCTAATTTTCATCTTCCTCAATTCTTTGGCGAAATGGTTTTTGGTTAGGGGTAGAATCTAATTCCGGTCGATTTTTTTAGCACCAGCTTTTTAAAGTAGAATTTTGTTTGACCCAGCTATGCTATTTAGCGTCTGATGTAGCAATTGTCTCGAAATCTGTAGTGTAAATGGAAGGAGCTATTCCCTTTGTTACTTTTGATCTTTGTTAATTTGGAAATAAATGTTTCATTCAACCAGCTTTTTTAGCACCACAGTATAAGCGGTAATTCTTTTCAATTTAATTTGATTTTGCAAAAAATGTTGTTTATTAGTATTTTGTGCTGGGTGAAGAAGTTGATAACCAAAATTATTCTTTGGTTAGATTAAAGAATGTTACTTTTGTGACCTTGATGAGTGCTGTTAATGAAAATGTGAAAAAAATCAACTAATTATTCTTGGTAATTGTTGTAAAATACATTTTTATAAGTTATCTTTGCACCTCAATAATTGAATATACGTAATCATAATAATAATGAAAAAAGATTTGCATCCTTCAAATTACAGATTAGTTGTATTTAAAGATATGTCAAATGACTATGCTTTTATTACAAAATCTTGTGTTGATACTAAAGAAACTATTACATGGGAAGATGGTAATGAGTATCCAGTTGTAAAACTAGAGATTTCTCACACATCACACCCTTTCTATACAGGTAAAATGAAATTGGTTGATACTGCCGGTCGTATTGACAAATTCCGTAGCCGTTACAACAAAAAATAATTGTAGCAGATCTGTATATTACAATATTAAAAACTCGATAAATATGATTTGTCGAGTTTTTTTTATTATTTTTAGGTTGTGAAAATCTTCTTTACCGACTGCTTTGATGCTATCCAGACGTTGGACAGGCTTACCTCCAATTTGACTACTTTCAATAAAAAGACTCTTTATCCTCTCACTTTCATTAAATCTTGTTTAGATCTGCGGGTCGGTGTACTCACTTTACGAGAAAAATGGAAAAAAATAGGTTCTACATATAGTGTTCAGTTCGTTGTCAACTGGGATAATGAGGAAGGGGGTATATTTGTATCCGAAAATCTTATCCCTTCAATTGCATTAATGGAAGCGCTAAAAAGAATGGATATTGGTGAAGTACTAGTGAAGGATGGCTATGTATTATGTTATCGTTATACCTGTACTGGCTTTTACCGCGTAAAGGAAATAGGGTGTGATGTTAGTATTTTAAAAGGAGTCGAAGACCTTTTTTTATTGATTGGTCCAGAGATAACAAAGGATTTCGATTTGTTGATCGAAGATGTTAAGTTGCCCTATATATCTGAGACAAATCAACTGCTGGGTAATCATATGTTTATTGCGCATAATGTTAACATGGAATGTGCAACACTTAATTCACTTCACGGTCCAATATATATTGATGAAGGTGTTACAATCATGGAAGGCGCTCATTTACGTGGTCCTTTATACCTTGGGAGAGGGGCGGTTGTAAAAATGGGAACTACCATTTATGGTAATGTTTCTGTGGGAGAGCAGACGGTGGTCGGTGGAGAGATCGGTAACTCGGTTATTGGTGACTTTTCGGCTAAGGGGCATCATGGTTATCTAGGCTGCTCAGTTATCGGGGATTGGTGTAATCTGGGGGCAGGAACTTCCAATTCTAATCTAAAGAATAACTTAAAAACGGTCGCTATTTATGATTATGCATTAAATTGCGACAGGGATACGGGGCTATTAAAATGTGGGTCGTTTATCGGTGATTATACGCGTATCGGTATTAATTCGGCTTTAAATACGGGTACTGTAATTGGTCTTGCAAGCATGCTGGCAGATACAAGTTTTTATGCTAAATTTGTACCGTCATTTGCCTGGGTGTTTGGCGGACGTACAGAGACCTACGAATTTGATAAATTCATAGCATATCTGGAGGCATTATATGCTTCGAAAGGGAAGGTGCTCACAGAGCAGATAAAAGATAAATTGATTCAACTTAACAAGAAATATAATTAAATCGTAAAATCATGCGTAAAAAAATCGTAGCTGGTAATTGGAAAATGAATTTGGACTATCAATCAGGATTAAGTTTATTTTCCGAAATTATCAATATGGCCAAAGATGAAGTGATTGGAAATCAAGAATTGGTTGTTTGCAGCCCATTTATTCATTTGTCAAGTCTTGGACAATTGTCTAAAAATGTGGCAAATGTAAATATCGGGGCACAGAATATTCATCAAGCCGAGTCTGGAGCCTATACAGGTGAAATTTCAGCATCACAAGTAAAATCAGTCGGTGCTTCACATGTTATTTTAGGCCATTCCGAAAGACGTGCTTATTTTGGTGAAACAGATACGTTATTGGCATCAAAAGTGGATATTGCTCTGAAACATAGCTTAATTCCAATTTTTTGTATTGGAGAAACAAAGGAAGAACGTGAATCTGGTGCTTTTTTCGATGTTATTAAAACGCAATTGGCTGCTGGCTTGTTCCACTTGTCGAAAGAAGCGTTTGGAGCAGTTGTCTTGGCGTATGAGCCTGTATGGGCTATTGGTACAGGATTAACAGCGAGTCCGGAGCAAGCGCAGGAAGTACATAATTTCATCCGTAAGGTTCTCGCTGATCACTACGGACACGAGGTTGCTGATGATACGAGCATTCTTTATGGAGGTTCTTGTAACCCTAGCAATGCAAAAGAGCTATTTGCTCAGGCAGATATTGACGGTGGTTTGATTGGAGGGGCATCTTTAAAATCAAGAGATTTTATTGATATCGCTAAAGTATTTAACGGCTAATTTTTAGAAATGAAATACATAGAGGTTATCTTTCAAATGCGATCAGGTGAAGAGTGGCAAAAGGATTTGTTGATATCTGATTTAGCTGATATTGGCTTTGATACTTTTGAGGATACCGAATCTGGATTTGCAGCCTATATTCCGGCTGCAAATCTTGACTTGCAGGCATTAGAAACGTTGATGATACAGCCGTATGAAGGTCTAGAGGTCGATTATAAAGTGCAGGAAATAGAAAGTCAGAATTGGAATAAACTCTGGGAAAGTAACTTTAACCCCATTGAGGTTGGTGGACAATGCTACGTGCGCGCCACTTTTCATGCGGCGAGAACGGAATTTCCATACGAAATTATTATAGACCCCAAGATGTCTTTTGGAACAGGTCACCATCAAACAACGTCGATGATGCTCGAGTATATTTTGGAGAATGACTTCAGTAGAAAACAAGTTTTAGACATGGGCTGTGGTACAGGGATCCTAGCAATTCTGGCATCTAAGAAGGGAGCTGATGCTGTATTAGCGGTAGATTATGATGAAATTTGTGTGGAAAGTGTGATTGAAAATAGAGCACTTAATCATGTTGAGCATATTCTGGCTCTCTGTGGATCCTACGAGCTATTGGAAGGTCGGAGTTTTGATGTAATTTTGGCAAATATTAATCGTAATATATTGTTAGAGCAATTGCCCCAATATGCGTTGAGTATCCACATAGGGGGAGAGTTATACTTAAGTGGTTTCTATGAGCAAGAAGATTTACCAATCTTAATAGATGCAGCAACATCATTAGGATTTGAGTTTATCTCCAATAAGGTTTTAAACAATTGGTGTGCAGCCAAATTTGTGAAGCGGTAATTTACTATGCGGATTCATTTTATAGCGGTAGGTGGTAGTGTGATGCATAACCTTGCTATTTCATTGGCAAAACAAGGGCATCAAGTAACAGGTTCAGACGATCAGATCGTGGAGCCTTCTCGTTCTCATCTAATTGCAGCAGAGTTACTTCCTGATCAACTCGGGTGGTTTGACGAAAGAGTAACTGAGGATATCGATGCTGTTATCTTGGGAGCTCATGCACAAGCTGATAATCCCGAGCTAAAGCGGGCACAAGCATTAGGTCTTAAAATTTATTCTTTTCCAGAATTTATTCAAGAGCTTTCGCAAGATAAAATTAGAGTGGTTATTGCTGGAAGTTACGGTAAGACAACGATCACGAGCATGGTCATGCACGTGATGCGATTTTTAGGAAAAGAATTTGACTATTTAGTAGGAGCACAGCTAAGAGGCTTTGATAAGTTGGTAGATATCACCAAACATAATAAGATTATTATTATCGAAGGAGATGAATATGTTTCATCTAAGATTGACCCTAAGTCTAAATTCTTATATTATAAACCCAACATAGCCCTGATTTCGGGTATTATGTGGAATGAGTTTAATTCGAAAATATCTCAAGAGGAATATATTAAACAATTTGAAGATTTTATTGACTCTATTCCGCCTAAAGGTACGCTAATATATAATAAGGAAGATCTTGTTTTACAAAAAGTTCTGCAAGATACGAAAGATTGTAAGATCAATAGACATGGTTATAAAATTCCTGATTATACGATTAATAAAGGGGTAACGTATATCAATACGCCGGATGGGGATGTTCCTTTACAGGTGTTCGGTAAGCACAACCTGTCTAATATTGCAGGAGCATATACGATTTGTGAATGGTTGGGAATTAAAAAGAAAGAATTCTTTGAAGCGATCAAAAGCTTTAATACTTCGATTCGCTATTTGGAGTTTGTTGCAAGTTCTGAAGGATCTGTCGTGTATCAGGATTATGCATGTAACGCGGATAAAGTTAAGTCAAGTATTCATGCCGTAAAAGAGCAGTTTCCTAATCAGAAGTTGGTTACAATTATCGAATTAAACTCGTATGATAGTTTAGATTCATCGTTTTTGTTACAATATGCGGACTCTATGAGAGAGTCGGATGTATCTGTAGTTTACGTGAATATAAATTCCTGTAAAGAACTTAATAAAGATATAGAAAGTGTCCCGATTAATATCAAGGATAGTTTTAATAGTCCTGATTTAGAGGTTGTTGTAAGTTTGGAGGGACTCTATTCTTTTTTGGATGGTGTCAAGTCAAAGGGGTACAATTTACTTCTTATGAGTTTAAATAATTATAATGGGGTTAATCTATCGGTGCTTGCTGATCGATTTTTTAGGGATTTTTAGAGAAAAAAATATAATTTAATGTAAATTAAGTTGTAATTTATTATTTTTGTTTAAAATATCTACCAGATGAATGCATTAGGAAAAAAAATCAGATTACTTAGACACCAAAAAGGGTGGAGTCAAGAGGATGTTGCAAAGCGATTGGATATCTCAATCCCAGCATTTTCTAAAATTGAAACAGGGATTACAGACGTAAATTTGTCTCGCCTGAATCAAATCTCAAAATTATTCAATTTGACAGTTGTTCAACTTTTATCTACTTCAGATTCTGAAGAAGATAAGGAGTATGTAAATGAGGTGAATGCTTTGACGCAAAAATTACAGCAACGCGATGGCGAAGTGATTGAACTGCAGAAGAAAGTTATTGACCTTTATGAACAATTGCACAAGAGATAGGACATATTAAAATTGTTACTGAAAAGGCAATCCGTAGGGTTGCCTTTTTTTGTTTATGCAACTTTATTTTGGTCAAAAGTGATTTTGTTTTTGTTTCTTTGTAAATATTTTATCAAAAAATAAAGGTTGATTATTTATGGGGAGATTAAACGGGGACATTGCTAATAGCCCGTCGATTGATTTTTTTAAATCAAATGTGTTAGGACAGCGTTCGGGACTCTTTGTCCTATTCTTTACTGAGATGTGGGAGCGTTTTTCATTCTACGGAATGCGCGTCCTTTTAATGCAGTTTTTAACTGCAGCTGTCATTCAAGGTAGTCCATTCTCGGGATGGTCCTGGACAGCTCAACAAGCAGGGGCCCTTTATGGTACATATGCTATGATGCTCTACTTAACTCCCATTCTGGGGGGGATCATTGCAGATAAATATATCGGATCACGTAAAGCAGTTATCATTGGTTCAGCTGTGATGACGCTTGGGCATGCTGCTATGGCTTTTGATACCTCTATTATGTTTTTCCTCGGGTTGGTCTGTCTAGTTATCGGAACAGGCTTTTTCAAACCCAACATGCCCTCTATTCTTGGAGAAATGTATAAAGATCTGCCAGAGAAAAAAGATGGTGCTTATACTATTTTCTACATGGGAGTTAATGCTGGGGCTTTCTTTGGCATGATGTTATGTGGATATATTGCTGAAACGTATGGTTGGCACTGGGGATTTGGATTGGCTGGTATCTTTATGCTTTTAGGAACATTGCAGTTCGTTTTCGCAAAACCGCTAATGGGCAATCTCGGTGTTTTGAATAAGTCTGTGGCTGAAGGGCAGAAAGTTGTTACGGAAGATACCGATACCAGAAATCCATTTACCCTGCGTGATTATGTATTGATAGCTGTAGTCTCTATTATTGGGTTCGTATACGCTTTTAATGATCCATTGTCTAAGAATGGTATTGTGGACGTATTTTCGCGTTTGGATACCCCTTTTTTAAGAGGGCAGTATATCATGGTAATCGTAGCGTTGATTCTTTTTGTATATCTGATTGTTACTCGTATACTACGTTATGATAAAGTGGTTAGAGACCGTATGTTTGCCGTAGTACTACTAGCCTTTTTCCTTGTGTTCTTTTTCATGAGTTTCGAACAAGGAGCAACTTCATTGGTTATTGTGGCAAGGGATAACATTGATCGAGTCCTTAGCGGAGCTGCGTTGACAACTTTTAATGTGGTGAATGGCTTGTTAACCATCGTCCCTCTCTCAATTATTACTTGGGTTCTGATCAAATTGGCAAAAGTAACCTGGAATAAAATCGCGATCTCCAATATCGTATTGTTCATTTGTTTTGGCTTGATTTGGGGTGCTGCTATTTGGATGTTATATAAAGAATTTAACAAGGAGGCGTCAGAAATTAAAGTCTCTTGGTTTTCAATCCTAAACTCATTTTTTATTATTGCACTAGCTTCTACCGTATCCAAAATTTGGGAGTCCAAATACAATCCATCTGCGGCTTTTAAATATGGCTTTGGTCTGATCTTGGTTGCGATTGGATTTTTGATTATTGGATTAGGATCGATGGGAATAAGTCAAGGTACTAAAATCTCGATGGTTTTTTTGGTACTAACCTATTTGTTCCATACATTGGGTGAATTATTTATTTCGCCTGTAGGTCTATCTTATGTGTCGAAATTAGTGCCCGCGCGGATGCTTGCTTTTATGTTTGGAATCTGGTATTTGGCAATCGCCATTGCGCAGAAGGTTGCGGCCGTATTAGGAGGACAGGTAGAGACCATTCAAGAGGAACACTCATTGAGCTACTTTTTCTTCTTGTTTACGGCAATTCCAGCTTTGGCAGGCTTGCTAGTGATGCTGTTTAATCCTTTGATTAAACGATTGATGCACGGAATTAAATAATAAATATGTAAGCTTCTTCTATGAAAGAAGCTTTTTTGATTAATATAAATTAGTATGGAGGTTAGTACAAGGGAGTCGCTAGAAGAGATTCGAAATTTTGAAGGAAAGTATCCTAAGCAATTATGGTATTTATTTACCATCGAGATGTGGGAGCGATTTTGTTTTTACGGCATGCGAGGTGTTTTGGTCATTTTTATGACAGATCAACTTGGATTGTTTGAGAAGGATGCCAATCTTAAATATGGTGCCATACAGGCTTTTATATACGCCTTTACGTTCATTGGCGGTATCTTTGCTGATAAGATTTTAGGGTTTAAAAAATCCCTTATCTTTGGCGGATTGATTATGGCAATCGGCAATCTTATCATAGCTTATAATCCACACGACCTTTTTTATTTTGGTATTACTTGTTCTATTATTGGTACGGGCTTCTTTAAGCCTAATATTTCCTCAATGGTAGGTGAGCTTTACAAAGAAGGTGATGTTCGTCGTGACGCTGGATATGGGATGTTTTACGCGGGAATTAATATTGGTGGATTGTTAGGTGGAGCACTGTGTATTTATTTAGGGAAAAATTATTCCTGGAACCTATGCTTTTTAGCCGCTGCCATTGTGATGATCATAGGATTAGTGACTTATTTTTTAATTCGGAGGTCTATTGCGCCGATAGGGAATTCTCCATTAGCACATCATTCAAGATCTTCTCGTACAATCAAGGAAAGTTTAGTCATTGCTGGGGCTATCGTCATGTTGCCGATTATTTATGTACTAATTCACAATAGTAATTTTACGGACTATTTTATGTATGGAATCGGTTTTGCTGCAATCGCGTATTTGGGCTTTGAGTTGACGAAATTGAATAATAGTTACCGTAAGAAAGTGATTGCAGCATTGATCTTCATTATTATGTATTTAATTTTTAATACAATTTATGAACAAAGCGGCGGATCCCTTTCATTGTTTGCAAAGGATAATTTGGTGGACAACCTACTGTTTTTTAAAATAGACCCTAATATTATCAATAATAGTTCAAATTCCTTTTTCATTATTGTATTTAGCCCTTTGGTTGGTTTATTGTGGGTATGGCTTGCTAAAAAGAAACTAGAACCGAATACCATCATTAAATTTGGAATTGGATTTTTATTTCTGGCGTTAGGCTTTTTTCTTTTTTACTCTTTGCGATTTTTTGCAGATGAAGATGGTAAGTCATCTTTAAATCTATTCACTTTCACCTGGTTGATTATCACCTTTGGTGAACTTTGTTTGGGGCCTATTGGAATGTCCATTATCACGAAGTTGTCTCCACAACGTCTGTTTGGTATGATGATGGGCATGTGGTTTTTGGCAAGTGCCTATGGACAGTTCTTCGCGGGTAAAATCGGCGCAGAAATGTCGGAAGCAAATACCGGAGGCACATTGTCGTCTAAACTATTGGCTTACACAGATGGCTATAAAACGTTAGGAATATCTGCATTGATTGCTGGGGTGATATTAATTATCTTCTCTTCATTAGTGAAAAAGTTAATGCAGGAAGTACACTAATCCATAAAATTAGACATAAAAAAAAGCTTGATTATTTAAATCAAGCTTTTTTTTTATATTATCCGTAAATCCATTTGAATTTATAATCTTTTTCCGGAACCTTCATACGGTCTGCCAGTCTAATCAAACGATCGGGTAGTTTGAGGAGATAATCTCTCGCTTTTTCCCCTTTATCATTCAGTCCTGTTATCTGATCAATGTTCCATTCTCTATTCAGCTCTTTTAAGATATCAACGTAGTCTAAAGCTGTATATACCCCCAAACGCTGTGCGGCGTCAGAGAAATGCGCAAACGCCTCTCCTTGAGGCTCGCCTGCTTCTCTTAAAAATTGGGCGGGCATAACTATTTTTTTACGCATCATGTCTTCAAATGCGATCATGACTTCACTTGGATCTACAGTAAATGCTTTTGAAATAAAAGACATGTAGGCTTTGGCATGACGAGCTTCATCAGAGGCGATGACACCACACATTTTTGCCAAAAGTTTATCACCACCTTTTTTGGAAAGGCCGGATACACGACGGTGGGAAACATTGGTTGCCAATTCCTGGAATGAAGTATAAATAAAATTCCGGTATGGATCAGCACCAGTACCGATATCAAAACCATCTTGAATAAGGTATTGGGTAGACATTTCAAATTGGCGCATGTCTATTCTACCTGACAAATAAAGGTATTTGTTCAAAAGATCACCATGACGGTTTTCTTCAGCTGTCCAAGCGCGTACCCATTTCATCCATCCTCCCTGCTCGTTTTTGTCGACGTCTTCTACCATAGTCAACCAGGATTCATAAGTCGGAAGAGCCTCCTCGGTGATGGTGTCTCCGACTAATACAGCGACCAAATCATAAGAGAGTTCCTTTGCACTTTCCTGCAACTCTCTTACTTCCTCAAAAAAAGTATCCCTAGAAGAATCGGGAAGAAAATCGGCAGGTTGCCACATTTCTTCAACAGGCTTCAGGTATTCGCTCATCTCATTGAGCATGAACGGTTCCAAATAGGCCATCACTTCTTTACGTGAGCCTTCTGGTAAATTTAGAGGTAATTCTTGCATATTATTACAAAGGTACTAAATAGCATCTATAATTTATAAAAGCTAACTATAATTGTTAAAACGGCAAATTTGCTCTTTTATTCGATAGCGTACCTAGAATGCTTTCGATAATGACATAAAAAATAGATTGACCATCCTGTATTCTATAAAATACTATTAACTTTGTATAAATTATTTAGACAAAGTTGGAAAGATTTAATATAGATAAAATACGTGCTGATTTTCCCATTCTCAAAAGAGAGGTAAACGGTAAGCCATTGGTTTATTTGGATAATGGCGCAACAACACAGAAACCAAGTGCTGTTATCGATTCGATTGTTCGCTATTATACGGATATGAATAGTAATGTGCACCGCGGTGTGCATTATCTCAGTCAGATATCAACGGACGCTTTTGAAATAACTCGAAAAAAAGTTCAAGCTTTTATTCATGCAGCAGAGGACAGGGAGATTATTATCACTAAAGGGACCACAGATGGTATTAATCTAATTGCTACTTGTTATGGCAGAGCTTTTATCCAAGCTGGTGATGAGATTATTATTTCAGCAATGGAGCACCACTCTAATATTGTGCCTTGGCAGATGCTTTGTGACGAAAAGGGCTGTAAAATCCGAGTGATTCCAATGAATGACAAGGGTGAGCTCGATATGGTTGCATACGAGAACTTGTTAAATGAGAAAACCAAACTAGTTGCAGTGACCTATGTTTCAAATGCGCTAGGGACAATCAATCCAGTGGGTCAGATTATTTCAATGGCCCATCAGTACGGAGCTGTCGTGTTGGTTGATGCAGCTCAAGCCGTCCAACATTTAAAAATTGATGTTCAGAATCTTGATGTTGATTTTTTGGTGTTTTCAGGCCATAAAATGTATGGACCTACAGGAGTGGGGGTGCTATACGGTAAAGAAGATTTATTAAACGCAATGCCGCCTTATCAAGGTGGCGGAGATATGATTAAAGAGGTCACCTTTGAAAAAACGACGTATAATGAATTGCCTTTTAAATTTGAGGCCGGTACACCTAACATTGAAGCTGGTATCTGTTTAAATGAGGCAATAGATTATATCAATTCAATTGGTCTAGAAAGTATTGAAGCCTATGAACTTGAATTATTGCAATACGCCACAGAGAAGCTATCTGAAGTTTCGGGGATACGGTTTATAGGTACAGCCGAGCATAAGTGTTCTGTGATATCCTTTGTAATAGAAGGTACACATCCTTATGATGTCGGGGTTATCTTAGATAAGCTCGGAATAGCTGTCCGTACTGGGCACCACTGTGCGCAACCTGTCATGGACCGGTTTGGAATACCGGGGACTATCCGTGCTTCTTTAGCCGTTTATAATACAAAGGAGGAAATAGATGTTTTGGTTGCGGGAATTCAGCGCGCGGTCAATATGTTGATTTAATATAAAAATAAGTATGACCATTAATGAAATACAGGATGAATTGATTGAGGATTTTGCTTTTTTCACAGATTGGATGGAAAAATACGAATATATCATCCAGCTCGGAAAAGAGGTGCCTTTAATTGATGAACGATATAAAACAGATGAATATATCATCAAAGGATGTCAATCCAAAGTTTGGCTTTTTCCAGAGATAAAAGATGGAAAGGTATATTTTAAAGCGGATAGCGATGCTATTATCACCAAAGGGCTGGTGAGTTTAATGGTCAAAGTGCTATCTGGACACACTGCTAAAGAAATCGTTGATGCTGATTTATATTTTGTTGACCAAATAGGATTGAAAGAACATTTGTCACCTACAAGAGCAAATGGACTGTTATCTATGATTAAGCAAATGAAATTATACGCATTGGCTTTGCAGGCAAAAGCATAGAAAGGGGAGAGTATCCCCTTTTTTATTGTTTAAAAACTCGTATTATTGTACCCGGCCAATTGTTGTATCCTAAATAAATGTTCCCAGTAACAGACCACTATCCTTGCTGATAATCATTTGAACTTGCAATCTTACCATAGCGCAGTATAAAGAAAATGCGTTCCACACGCAAAGAAATGCCCCCTAATGGCGTAAAGTTTTTGTATTGAAAATTCTAATAAATCATGTGCACCTCCGACGATTACAGTTTCTGATGCCATAGCCCACTGCGGCAAATTTAAGCTCATCTAACAATATGGAGCTGACTGTTGATCTTTTACCTTCTAAGTTATGAGATATGTTAATATGACCTTTTAAATCGATACCGAGCACGCGTCCTGAGCGGAATCGGAATCCTCAAAATTCTATTTAATCCATTAAAATGATTATAAGAAGATAAATAATAAAATCTATGTATTCTAATGCCAACTTTTACCTAACCACAATTTTAAATTAATTTTTAGACAGTGCTTGCCCATTGATTGTTCGGTATCAATTGAGGGATCAGTGAGTAAGCACTGGACGAGCACTGAACAAGCAATGCTGAAAGCTAAATTGTTCCCCATTTGGTTATGGTTTTCTAAAACTAAGAATTTAAGAAAAAATGAAGGGTCTACACCTACCTAACAAAAAAAGATCGATGTTTTCGCAGCATGTATTGAGACAAAGATAGAATAGGACAGAGTATCTTTTTTAAAGCAAAAAAAGCTAATCATTTGATTAGCTTTTTTTAGTGATCCCGCTGGGATTCGAACCCAGGACCCATACATTAAAAGTGTATTGCTCTACCAGCTGAGCTACGGAATCCTTTCTGTTTTTGAAAGTGATGCAAAGGTAGGAAAATAAATTCCTTGTGCCAATTTTTTTTACCTTTTTTTTTGAAATTACGATAACTGTTTAAAAATTAAAGAATTAATTTTTATTCATTATGTCAGTTTAAGAATTAGCAGAAATAGTTGATCGATGTGAAGCTTATTCTATATTTGAAAATGCTCGTTTTATTGGGGAGCATAATCAAAAAAAAAAGTCAGTGGTTAGCTGACTTTATATGATTAGAGGAGTGTTGACAGATGTTATTCGGTCACAACGCCCATTTTACTAAACTTGTCGATTCTTTCGGAAACTAATGTATCGCTATCTTTAACCGTTAATTCGGTAAGATCTTTTAGCAATTGATTTTTTAGGTTAGCAGCAGCTGCGGCTGGATCTTGGTGAGCACCACCTAGAGGTTCGGGAATAATACCATCGATCAATCCATTGCCAAGCATATCTCTAGATGTCAGTTTTAAAGCCTCAGCAGCTTTTTCTTTATGATCCCAGCTTCTCCAGAGGATAGAAGAGCAGGACTCTGGGGAAATGACCGAATACCACGTATGTTCCATCATGTAGACTCTGTTTCCAACACCAATGCCCAAAGCTCCACCTGAAGCTCCTTCGCCAATAACAACACATATAATTGGCACTTTCAATACAGCCATTTCCATTAGGTTACGTGCGATCGCTTCTCCTTGTCCGCGTTCTTCAGCTTCCAATCCTGGATAGGCTCCCATCGTATCAATTAATGTGATAACGGGTTTATTGAACTTTTCAGCCATTTTCATCAAACGCAATGCCTTACGGTAGCCTTCAGGATTGGCCATTCCAAAATTGTGGTATTGACGCTCTTTTGTATTCTTGCCTTTTTGATGGCCAATGATCATAACCGCATTACCGTCTATTGAGGCCATCCCCCCGACAATCGCTTTATCGTCTTTAACATTCCTGTCACCATGCAATTCGATGAATTCATCACATATAGCTTCTATGTAATCATAAGTCTGCGGGCGATCAGGGTGGCGTGACATCTGTACATTTTGCCATCCGGTTAAATTGCCGTATATATCTTTCTCGGTCGAAGCAAGCTTTTCCTCCAGTTCACGAACCGTTGCGCTCATGTCAACTTGAGTCTTTTCGGCAACTTGAGTTACCTTCTCAATTTGCAATTGCAAGTCCGCAATTGGCTTTTCAAAATCAAACGTGGTTTTCATATATCTATTTTATGAAAATATTCAGGGGGCTAATTTAGCGCATTTTTTCTGAAATTAAAATTAGCTAGGATAATATCATTGGAATTCCTTTGTTACATTTGCGTTATAAACGTAGTGGTGGCTTAGTTTTTGATTGTAGCCCTGTGAAAAATGTTGACTTATGCTGAAAAAATATTTTTACTTTATTTTGTTACTGATCTTGCCTTCTTTGGCCAGATCCGAAAGTTATCCTGAAGTTTTATTTGACAATAGCGTTATCAACGGAAGCTATGCTAAGAGTATTGCACATTATACCGGTGAGTCATGGATACAGAATGTAAGTTATAGCTTACCTGTGTCGGACAGTCTATTTTTTACACCGGGTAATTCACTTTCACTGCGGTACGTTTCTTCTCCCAATGGGAAATGGGAAGCAAGTATTTTAAACGACAAACAGAAATTTCCTTACTTAATTACTAAGGATGACCATCTGACATTCAAACTATTTATTCAAAGCAATACTGAGAAGGGACAACTCCCTAAAGTCACGTTGCAACAAAATGATACACGGACGAATGCTGTGGATATTGCCAGTTATATCGATGGTTTTGCTTATGATACCTGGCTTAACGTATCTATTCCGGTGGCTAAATTTGCTGGAATTTCAATCGGCAAATCTGTATCGGCCTTCATCCTCGAACAAAATGGAAGTTCTTCGCAGACCAATCAATTATTTATAGATCAAATTGAATTTTTGCCCAAGAACTTTCCGAAAGTAAAACTATCATCCGCTGCCATCTTGTCTAAAATAAGTTCGGTAGATAAGCAAGTTGAGCTGGTATGGCAATTGCCTCTGACACCAAGTATTCGCTACGTGAAAATTTATCGCTCAGAAGACAAGCTTAATTATCAACCCATAGCAATTTTGCCAATCTATGTACAAAAATCCCTGGATCGGGTGGACGAATATAACAAACCATATTATTACAAAATCGCATGGGTAGACTATAATTATGTCGAATCGCCTTTCTCTGAAGTTAGAGAGGTACAGACAAAAAAGGGAACGGATGCGGAGATGTTAAATTTTATTCGGAATGCGCATGTCAATTATTTTATAGACAACTATGATGTAAACAGTGGTATGTTTTTGTCTGATCGAGGAAATCGACAAGCAGTTGTATCCACCAATGAAACGGGCTATGCCATACTGGGATTGCTTGTTGCAGGAGAGAATAATTTAATATCGAGGCAGGCTCTATTGGGCAGATTGACGCGGATTGTGAAATTTCTGAGTGGTGTTCAACAGCACCAAGGTGTCTTTACCGCGCTTTACGATGGTCGGTCTGGAGTGCCTTACTATCGCGATTCAATTCCAAATTATGACTTACGCGGTACTTCTCATATCATGGAGTCGCTGTTAATCGCTCGACAATATTTTGCTAAAGATAATCCAGACGAGCAGAACTTAAGAATGAATATTACAAAACTTTGGGAGCGTATAAATTGGGGCTACTTTACTGATGCAAAGAATGCAGATGTACTCTGGGATAAGTGGTCTCCGGTGGATAGTACTGCTCGATCCCGGCCGATGGGTGGATTTAATGAAAGTTTGGGCACCTACTTGCTTGCGATGTCTTCACCTACTCATCCCTTGCCGATTTCAGCATATATCAATGGATTTGCAACCAAACATACAGGGAATGAACTTTATTTTGGGGATGAGTCCAATGATTTGGCCCCAGAGCTTAAAATGAAGTTAAATGATTCATTAGCACACTCAATAAGCGCCAATCCGTTAATGAGTAATGTAGGAAATGCAGGGGCTTCGATCTATTCCGATGATAAAGTCATTTTTGCCAAAAATATTGCTGGTGGGAGTTTAAATGAATCATTAATGGCTGTCTATCGTCCCTTCTTGATTATGGATCCAAAGGGTAAAGTAGATGATTTTGTAGATTATAAAAAGTATTTGTCGGACTATATCCTCGCTTATAAACGCAGAGACAATGAAATGAGTATAGGAACGCGATTTACAGATATTTGGGGGGTGGAAAAAGTTGAAGATTCATATCAAGGTTTTTTGGTAAATCCCGCGATATCGATAGCAGCTTACCCATTTGAAAAAGAGATAGGTCTAAAAGCATTGCGTAAATTTTATGAAGAATATGCCGATGTGTTATTTACACAGTATGGCTTCAGAAGCTGGATTGATATTAAAAACAACGATGTTTCTGAAAGCTATCGTGCAAGAAATCAAGCTTCAATCGCGGTGATGATTGAGAATGCAAATTCGGGTATGATCTGGAAATTGTATGAGAATATCCCTGAGATCAAAAAGACCTTAGAAAAAGTATATGCCAAGAAATAGATTTGTTACGTTAGAATTGGAATAACCAGGTAGTCTTATTGACTTTTTTCGCTATATTTACTTGCTTAAATGGATATTAAATACGTAACAAACGACATGCTTAGAAAAATAAATTTGGGAATTTTAACCTTATGCGCAAGTTTATCGTTATTTTCTTGTAAACAACAAGCTATTGTAGTCAATCCAGGTGCAGTTATAACAAAAGATGGCACTGATGATGGTTTGAAAAATGTAAGAAAGGATTTTAATGATGCAAAAAGAACGGATGAAGGAATTAAATTTAGTATATCTTCCGATCTATTGTTCCCAACAAACTCTTCTTATTTATCTGAAAAGGCAAAAACTGAAGTAAGCAAGTTGGCTTTGATTTTGAAAGAAAGCAATAATAAGATCAAAGTTGATGGATATACGGATGCCACTGGCACTGTGGAGTATAATCAGTGGCTTTCTGATAAAAGAGCTGCGTCAGTAAAGAAATTCTTGGTAGATTCAGGTGTTGCGGAGTCTCGCATCACTGCTAAAGGTTTCGGTCAGTCAAATCCAGTTGGAGATAACAAAACTGCTGATGGACGTCAAAAAAATAGAAGGGTAGAAGTTACTATTTTGGATAAGAAATAGTAGTTCAAGCCTGTTTAGTGTATTGAAAGCGGAATATCCTATATATTCCGCTTTTTTATGCCTATCGATTTTTATTATTCCTAGATCATCTCCGTGAAAAAAAATATGTTAAGCAATAGGAATCGGAATATTCTTTTTGAATGAATTTCTAGCTATAGGCGAAATCTCCTAGAAGCGCTACGTTTATAACAAGAAAAGCCCATCGTTAGATGAGCTTTCTTGTACCTAGGGCGGGAATCGAACCCGCACTCCCTTAACGGGAACAGGATTTTAAGTCCTGCGTGTCTACCAGTTCCACCACCTAGGCAGGTGAGCGAAAAACGAGATTCGAACTCGCGACCCCAACCTTGGCAAGGTTGTGCTCTACCAACTGAGCTATTTTCGCATTGGAATTTTATTTCAATTTTTAAAGGATCATTGCGTTCCTTTTTGGTGATGCAAATATAGAGCGAAAAATCAATATCGCAAAATATTTATGTACTTTCTTGTAGTGTTTTTTATAACTCCTTTGAATTCAGTACAGAAAAAATTAAATCACTTTCAAAACCACGAGATAATGCAAATTGATAAAGCTTATTTTTCACAGTATAAAAATCCTTGCTACCTATTTCACGCCGTTTTTTATTAATGAGGTCACTTAATATCTGCTCATATTCATCTAGGTCGATCTGTTTAAATGCAATTTTTATTAATGGTTCGGATACTCTTTTTAATTTCAGCGCCTGTTTGATCTTTATTTTACCCCAACCTTTCATACGTAGTTTTCCGTTGCAATACGCAATGGCGAATCGTTCCTCGTTGAGGAAGTTTTCAGCAATTAAATCGGCGAGCACATTTTCAACTTCTTCTTCGCTCAGTCCCCAACTATAGAGTTTATCGCGAACTTCCTGTTGGGCACGTTCCTGATAGGCACAATAGCTCTCCGCCTTTAACTGCGCCTGGCGTTGTGTCAATATCTTTTTCTTTCTGTTCTCTTCGTTAAACATAATGTCAAAATTTCAAAAATAATATGAAATAACTAAAAAAATGTTCAGTTTTGATACAATTAAAGAAATATCAAAGGAATGTACAAAATATCCGAAATCGTTCAGATTTTTCATCCTAATCGCACATTTATAACGGATCCCAATTCTTTTGTCCAACATTTATTTTACGATAGCCGTAAGATCGTCCAGGCTGATCATGGGATTTTCTTTGCATTAAAGAAAAATAGAGACGGTCACCATTATTTGAAAGAGGCCTATGCTAAAGGCGTTCGGAATTTCGTATTGCAAGTTGACGAACAGCAGGAAGTAGAGTTATCGGGAGCAAATATTGTTTGGGTTGAGGATAGTTTGGTCGCCATGCAAGCATTAGTGGCCTTTCATCGACAAAAATTTGATTATCCCCTCATAGGCATAACAGGTAGCAATGGTAAAACAATTGTCAAGGAATGGCTTTTCCAGTTGATGTCACCAGAATATAAAATCTATCGAAGCCCCAAGAGCTACAATTCGCAACTTGGCGTGGCTTTGTCACTTTGGGGACTATCCGATGAATATAATCTCGCTATCATCGAAGCTGGGATTTCTGAAAAAGGTGAGATGACACGTCTTGAGCAGATGATCAAACCTACCATTGGTGTATTGACCAATATAGGTGTCGCCCATAAGACAGGTTTTGAATCGAAAGCCGAGAAGATTGATGAAAAGCTTCAGCTATTTACACATGTGGAAACCATCATCTTTCCATACAGTTATCTCGAAAATGTTCAGTTACCTTATCGACCGCGTAAGTTTTCTTGGGGGTTTGAGGAAGGACTTTCTTTAGAGGTTTATTCGATCAAGCAGATCAATGATCGATTTACACTGGTTACCTTCTATTATGCGGGTCGTACCTTCGCTGTTGAAGTGCCATTTGTGGACAAAGGAAATGTAGAAAATGCAATTAACTGTGTCGCGGTTATGTTGCGGTTTGGATACGAGGGTGCGGTAATTGCTGCTCGAATTAAGAACCTGCAACCCGTGGCCATGCGTCTCGAGTTAAAAAAGGGGAAAAATAATAGTTCAATTATCGATGACTCCTATAGTAATGACTTGGATGCACTGCAAATTGCGCTCGAGTTTTTGAATCAGCAGGGCCAACATCCATTTAAGATGTTGATTTTATCAGATATCTCAGGTGTCAGTATAGATGATGTCAAAAGTTTGGCCAAGCTAAAACGTCTGCTTAGCGAGTACCACTTGGATCAATTGATATTGATTGGTGAGGTTTTGCCGAAATTGGCGTCGCAGTTCGATGTACCTTCTATTTCTTATGTGGACACAACTGCTTTCTTAGCTGATATGAGATCCGTTTCTTTTGAGAATGCAACCGTATTGCTGAAAGGAGGGCGGGAATTTCATTTTGAGCGTATCAGTGGGCAATTAGTGGCCAAATCACATGATACAGTACTTGAAATTAATCTGAATGCACTGGAAAATAATTTGAATGTATACAGACAATTACTGCCAAAGCATGTGAAGCTTATGACCATGGTAAAAGCTTTTTCTTATGGAAGTGGCAGTTTTGAAATTGCCAATCTTTTGCAATTTAACCGTGTGGATTATCTTACCGTAGCTTTTGCCGATGAAGGAGTTGATTTGCGGGGCGCTGGCATCACACTACCGATTGTTGTGATGAGTCCCGACGAAAGCTCTTTCGAGTCCATCGTGCAATATAATCTTGAACCGGAAATCTATAGTTTTAGAATTTTGTTCTCCTTTTTGAATTTTTTGAAGGGTAAACAGGTAAACTCCTTCCCAATTCATATTAAGATTGATACAGGGATGCACCGCCTCGGATTTATGCCTGATGAGGTCGATCAATTGATAACTTTTCTCAACACGGCATCCATTTTAAAAGTAAAATCGGCATTTTCCCATTTAGCGTCTGCAGGAAATGAAAGGGATAACGAATTTACTCAGCGACAAATTGATCTGCTTAATGAGTGCACAAAACGTCTGCAGGATGGTATAGGATATTCTTTTCTCCGTCATATTGCTGCCACTTCAGGTATCGAATTGTGGCCAAATGCTTATTTTGATATGGTCAGGTTGGGGATCGGTCTCTATGGAGTTGATATTGAGCGCCATGATTTGCCAATCCGTGAGGCAAGCATACTAAAAACCAATGTAACACAAATAAAATACCTTGCAGCCAGTGAGACCGTTGGGTATAATCGTCATGGCGTCCTGCATAGAGATAGTAAGATTGCCACGATAAAAATCGGTTATGCAGACGGGTACGATAGGCGTTTTGGGAATGGCGTAGGTCAAATGATGGTTAACGGTGTTTTGGTTCCTACGATAGGAGATATATGTATGGATATGTGTATGCTTGATGTAACCGATGTCGAGGTAGGTGAGGAAGACGAAGTTATCGTATATCCCGATATCAAATCGTCGGCCAAGGCAATCGGGACTATCCCCTATGAATTGCTCACGAGTATTTCTCAGCGGGTAAAAAGAGTATATTTTTATGAATAGTAAAGGATATTCTGCATTTTTGAATAGTATTTTATTTTGAGATCATGTTTAGTAAATTGATTAGGGGATTCATTAATTATTTGATTCGCGGGATTTTGGTTGTTGTTCCATTGGCCGGTGCGATCTTTCTAATTGTCTGGATTGTGGCATCAATTGATTCTTCGTTAAATCTGACCGAGCATTTTTTGGAGGATGAAAAGGGACATCCGCTCTATATTCCGGGTATAGGTATTTTGACTGTCATTTTGGTACTGGTTTTGGCCGGTGTTATATTTACAAATTTTGTTACCGATCCAATTAAAGTTTGGATTAACCACCAAATCAAACGGATACCACTCTTAAATACGTTGTACACCTCCATAAAAGACTTTACTGAGGCATTTGTTGGCGATGCAAAGAAATTTAATGAGCCTGTATTGGTGACTGTCAATGAATTTGGTCTGAAGAAGATCGGATTTTTGACGCAGCATGATTTGAAAAGTATAGGTCTTAAAGACGAAGTGATGGTCTATTTTCCATACTCGTATTCTTTTGCAGGCCAGGTGGTCATTATCAGTGCGGATAAGGTGAAAAAATTGGAGATGTCTCCCACAGATGCGATGAAGTTGGTCGTTTCTGGCGGTGTGAGTGGGATCGACCATTAGCTGTCTTTTCAGTTTATTTGGGATCCACGCCAGAAAAGGCTGGAATTGATTCATGAGTTCAAGCCTTTTCGGGTAAATATTTGTTGTTTCAGCATGTTGAGCTGATCTCGTTGAATTTAACGATATTTTTATTTTCAGTATGATTTTACTGATCTTTTTTTTTGCCCAAGCTAGGATTTGCCGGTGGGATGGGAATATAGCCATTGTCGCCCGGAACCTTTGGGAATTCATGGTTTTCCCATTTAGCTCTTGCCTCCCGCAGCGTTTCTAAATCCGAGGCGACAAAGTTCCAGTCGATATAACGTTGCTCCGGAAATGGGGTTCCGCCAAAAATATATACCGAAGTACCTGCTTTCATTTGGAATTCGCATAGTTTTGCATCTTTGGCGACCAAAATTTGTTTTGGTCCGAATTCCTGACCTTCTGCTTTTACAGTTCCATCCAAGATGTATAAACCACTTTCGCCGTAGAGATTATCCCCTAGTTTAATCGTCGCGTCTTCTTCCGCTTTCATTTCGATCAGATACAACGGACTGTAAACGGGCACTTCGGAGTGATGTTCTTTAATTTCTCCGGCAATTAACCGATAGGACACCCCATCTTCAGTCCATTGGGGAAGCTGAGGTTGTTCGATGTGTACAAAATTAGGCTCCATTTTTTCGAGCTCTTTAGGTAGAGCAACCCAAATTTGGAGTCCATGCAAATTATGGGATGTGGATCGCAATTGTTGCGGCGTTCTTTCGGAGTGTGTAACACCTTTTCCTGCTGTCATCCAGTTTACCGCGCCAGGTTTGATTTCCACGGCATTTCCCAGACTGTCACGGTGCATAATATTGCCTTCGAACAGATAAGTCAGCGTTGATAAGCCGATATGTGGATGTGGGGCAATGTCCATGAAGTGCGGTTCGGTAATCGTGTCGGGTCCCATATGATCAATAAAGATAAAAGGGCCCACCATGCGTTTTTGCCGGAAGGGAAGAAGGCGTCCAACCAGGAAATTGCCTATATCGGCAGCCCTTTCTTCAATAACTATTGCAATATTTGACATAATGTTTTTTTATTTTTGTATTTGGAATCTACAGCAATTTAACAAATGTCTGGTATAATAAATCGTTTTTTTGGCAAAAAAGTCTTAATAAATGAGGAACTTTTGCCGCTTGCGGATCGCTTATCTTTTAGGAATAGTCAGTTCGATAGTTTTTTGATGGAGCATTTTTTTAAAGGTGATAAAACAAGTTTGGATGAATATTTTGCTTTTCAAAAACAGATGCTTGAGCTACAGGTCGATCGGTTTGAATCGATCCACATCGAGCTTGACTTGTTGAAGAAGTATTTGAAGCTAATAGAACATGTTGTCGCGGAAGGTTTTTCCGTGAAATGGGAAAATAAACTTCCATGCGACGAGGAGATTAGGCTGCCACCACTCATTTTTTTTCCTATGATACAGCATGCTATCAAAAATGGTTATAATACGATGTCCTCCCATCCTGTCCGTATTCGACTATCGGGTTCATCAACGGTGCTCACACTGGAAGTTAGCTATCGCGTAAACCATTATTTCGAAGATCAGTTTAGTGGCACATTATTAGGCGATTTCCAAAAGCGACTAGCCTATCTGTTTCCTCAAAAATATAATTTATTATTTAACAGTAACAGCAATACCGCTCGAATGACATTGTCGGTCCAGCTATTTTAGATGATGTCGAAGTGTTTTAGTGCATTCCAGATACCATTCTCATCGACGCTGTCAGTTATATAATCTGCAATTTCTTTGACCTCGGGATTTGCATTGCCCATAGCAACTCCAATATGTGTGTGTGCTAGCATGGTGATATCATTGCCTCCATCGCCAAACGACATGGTTTCTTCCCGGGTGAAGTTGAAATGATCTAAAAAAACATCTATTCCTATCTTTTTGCTCTGCCCCATCGGATTAATATCGGCGAAAATTGGTGTCCACCTTGATGCGATTGAGTTCGGCATCACGTTTCTCATAAATTCGGCTTCTTCTTCCGGACTGATGAAAACATTAATCTGCATCACCGTGTCTAGATCAAAATCCCGTTCGTAATCGCGAATAGGTGGAGTAGGGACATTAACCTGCTTGTACATCGCTAACACCTCAGGTGTAGCCCGATTTAATGAAATTTCTTTTTCTGACATAAATGAAAAAGTCAAGTCTTCATGTTTTTTGGCATAGTGCAATAAGGAGCGGATATCATTTTCAGGAATATTATTTTTATAGATAACTTCCTGTTCCTTTGTAACGCAATATCCGCCATTGAAGGTTATGTAACCGTCAAAATTAAGATAATGAATATGCTCGAGCTGATTGTAGGATCTTCCTGTTGATACAAATACCTTGATATTTTTTTCTTTTAATAATTGAAATGCACGTTGAGTAGATTCGGGAACTTGATGTGTTTTGAAACTTAGCAAAGTTCCATCGATGTCAAAAAAGATAGCTTTAATCATGAACTTATGGGTCAAAGTCAAATATACTAAATCCATAGGATAGTGTAACTATTACAGTATTGAATTTGATGTATTTATCCCTATAGGAAGATTGTTTTTAAGAAGGTTTGAGCAAGGATATGTTTGCATTCCCACTTAGAAAAAAAATACGATGACAGACTGATTATTTGCGATAGATAGATCTAAATTCAGCTTTTTGTTAATGTTTAGTTTAAGAAGCCTTCTTGTGTAATGCGCTATCTTGATAGTTTATTTTCGCAAAAATCTGACACAATCTTCTCTAATAATTTCGTAAATTTCAAATCCAAAAAAATGCAAATTGTATTGTGTTTAATGTGTTGGATTAAAAGGAGTTATAATTTTATGTATATTATTTTCGATACGGAGACGACGGGTTTACCTAAGCGTTGGGACGCGCCAATTACGGATACCGACAATTGGCCTCGCTGTATTCAATTAGCTTGGCAGATTCACGATGAGATGGGGAATCTGGTCGAACATCAAGATTTCTTAATTAAGCCAGATGGATTTGATATACCCTATGACTCTGAAAAAATACACGGTATATCCACTGCCTTGGCGGAAGAGCAAGGGGTACCAATTCAGCAGGTTCTGGAGAAATTCAATATCGCATTAAATAAAGCCAAGTTTGTCGTTGGTCAGAATATTGGTTTTGATTTGAATATCATGGGCTGCGAATTTTATCGCTATGGTATCACAACCGATATGGCGAATATGCCTGTTTTAGATACCTGTACGGAAGTAACCGCTGAACTACTGAAGATTCCTGGTGGTCGTGGCGGGCGGTTTAAGTTGCCCAATTTGACCGAGTTACATTCCTATTTATTTGGAGTACCATTTGCCGAAGCACATAATGCCACTGCCGACGTAGAGGCGACAGCACGTTGTTTTTTGGAGCTGGTGAGAAGACAAGTGTTTACGGCCGAAGATCTTCAGGTGGACACGGGTTACTTCGTTGATTTTAAAATCAATAATCCGGGTCCTATACCTACGGTGGGGCTAAAGCATGTAAACTTAAAAGCCGCCTCTGATGAAATTAGAAGGCAATCCGAGCCTGAAGAGAATAGAGTTGTTGTGGATGCTGAAGCATTGGCAGCCTTAAAGGATGCTAAATTTGCCCATTTACATAACCATTCTCAGTTTTCAATCCTTCAGTCAACGATGTCGTACGATAGATTGGTTTCGGCAGCGATCAAGGATAATATGCCGGCTGTTGCATTAACGGATCATGGCAATATGATGGGAGCTTTTGAGTTTGTTTCTCGCGTTATAGGTCATAACAAGGAAATTGAAGCTCAAAATGCGGAAGCTATTGAGAATGGACAAGAACCTACTGGTCAGCTCTTAAAGCCCATTGTGGGGTGTGAGTTTTTTGTCTGTGAAAACCACAAAGATAAGTCCAGAAAAGATAATGGTTATCAGATTGTGTTGTTGGCAAAAAATAAGCGCGGTTATCATAATCTGGCGAAGCTCGCTTCTTACGCCTACACTGCAGGATTTTATTATGTACCCCGGATTGATAAAGATCTTATTCTTCAATATAAGGAGGATGTTATCGCTTTGTCAGGAAGCCTGCAAGGAGAAGTTCCTAATAAAGTACTGAATATAGGGGAGAGCCAGGCCGAGGAGGCATTGCTATGGTGGAAAGAGCATTTTAGTGATGATTTTTATCTCGAGTTGATGCGCCATGGCCAGGAAGATGAGGACCGTGTGAACCAAACCTTGCTTAAATTTTCCCGCAAATATCAGATTAAAATTGTTGCGACCAACAATACATATTACGAAAAGAAAGGTGACGCCCATGCGCACGATATTTTATTGTGTGTGAAAGATGGGGAGAAGCTTTCGACTCCAAAAGGTAGGGGCCGGGGATTCCGTTTTGGTTTGCCGAATCAGGAATATTATTTCAAGTCTTCTGACGAAATGAAGGCGCTGTTTAAGGATCTTCCCGAAGCAATTTTGAATATTCAGGAGATAGTTGACAAAGTTGAGATTTTTAAACTAAATCGCGATGTTCTTCTGCCTAAATTTGATATACCTGAAGAGTTTCAGGTAGAAGCGGATCTTGAAGATGGCGGAAAACGAGGCGAGAATAAATACCTCGCACACCTCTGTTATGAAGGTGCTAAAAAACGTTACGAAGAAATCACGCATGATATTCGTGAGCGGCTAGATTTTGAGTTGGCTACTATCGAGAAAACCGGCTATCCTGGTTACTTTTTGATTGTGCAGGATTTTATTGCAGCCGCACGAGCGATGGGGGTGTCGGTGGGGCCTGGACGGGGATCTGCTGCTGGTTCAGCTGTGGCCTATTGTCTTGGGATTACAAATATCGATCCGATTAAGTATGATTTGCTTTTTGAGCGTTTCCTAAATCCCGACCGTGTATCTATGCCCGATATTGATATCGATTTTGATGACGAGGGGCGTGGACGCGTCATGCAATATGTAATCAATAAATATGGTGCAAGTCAAGTTGCCCAGATTATTACCTACGGTACAATGGCTGCTAAATCATCCATTAAAGATACAGCCCGTGTACTTGATTTACCTTTAGGTGATGCTAATGAAATTGCTAAGCTGATTCCAAATCTTAAATTATCCAAAATTTTTACGCTAGATGACGCTGGTTTAAAGGAGAAGCTTAGGACAGAGGAAATTGAAGCCGTCAATAGATTGAAATCTATTGCCGATGGTGCGGGGCTGGAAGCCGAAACAATCCGGCAAGCCCGGGTATTAGAAGGTTCTGTGCGGAATACAGGTATTCATGCCTGCGGCGTTATTATCACACCCGACGATATTACTAACTTTGTTCCTGTTTCTTTAGCAAAAGACTCTGATCTTTATGTAACGCAGTTTGATAATCACGTGGTGGAAAGTGCTGGTTTGCTAAAAATGGACTTCTTAGGTTTAAAGACGCTGACGTTGATCAAAGATACCGTCGAGAATGTCAAATTAAGCCATGGTATTATACTGGATCCAGATCAGTTTCCAATTGATGATGAGCTTACGTATGAGCTCTTCCAACGTGGAGAAACGATTGGTGTATTCCAGTATGAATCTCCAGGGATGCAGAAGTACATGCGTGACCTTAAACCTACGGTATTCGCAGATTTGATTGCGATGAATGCACTCTATCGTCCAGGGCCAATTGAATATATCCCCAGTTTCATTAAGCGTAAGCATGGCATAGATCCGATTATTTACGATTTGGATGCCTGTGAGGAGTATTTAAAAGAAACCTATGGTATTACAGTATATCAAGAACAGGTAATGCTTTTATCTCAAAAGTTAGCTGGATTTTCGAAAGGTGATGCCGATGTTCTGCGGAAGGCTATGGGTAAGAAGCAAAAGGCTGTACTTGACAAGATGAAACCTAAGTTTATTTCGCAGGCCGAGGAGAAGGGGCATAATGCCAAGGTCTTGGAGAAGATATGGACCGATTGGGAAGCTTTTGCGAGTTATGCATTTAATAAATCCCATTCTACATGTTATGCATGGGTAGCCTATCAGACAGCTTATTTGAAAGCACATTTTCCTGCTGAATATATGGCGGCTGTACTTTCTAACAATATGAATGATATCAAGCAAGTAACATTCTTTATGGAAGAATGTAAGCGTATGGGGTTAGAAGTACTTGGACCTGATGTGAATGAATCCTATTATAAATTTACAGTGAATGAGCGAGGCGCTATTCGTTTTGGAATAGGCGCTGTAAAGGGTGTTGGAGCAGGGGCCGTGGATGCTATTGTTCAGACAAGGCAATCGGGTTTATATAAATCCGTTTTTGATATGGCGAAGCGTATTGATTTACGTGCTGTCAATAAAAAGGCATTTGAGAGCTTAGCTTATGCTGGGGGATTTGATAGCTTCGAAAATACACATCGTGCACAATATTTCCACTCCGACGAAAATTCAACCGGCATGGAAAAGGCGATACGTTTCGGACAGCGCTATAAGGAAAATGAAAGTTCAGCCCAGGCAAGTCTTTTTGGTGGTGATGGTGGAGCTGAATTGCCGGAGCCCGTGTTGGCGCCATGTCCACAATGGGGGTTAATTGAAAAGCTTAAATATGAAAAAGAGGTCATTGGTATTTATCTAACTAGTCATCCGTTGGATACCTATCGTTTTGAGATCGAGCATTTTTGTCAGAATTCAGTTTCAGACTTAGCATTGATCAATAAGGTTAAGGCGACAGAGGTTGATGAAGAGACTTTACTTGAGTTCAATCGAATCAAAAACAAGGAATTGGTAATAGGGGGTATTATAGCTTCTGCGAATCATCGATTGACAAAGAATGGTAAGCCCTTTGCTTCTTTTATCATTGAAGATTATAGTGATTCCTATGATATGGCGGTATTTGGCGAAGAATATGTGAAGTTAAAGGGATATTTGCAGGAGGGATACTTTGTGCAGTTAAGAGGCTTAGTACAGGAGCGCTTTAGACAAGTCGGAAATTGGGGCTTTGAACTACGCAGTGTACAATTGCTTTCTGATCTTCGCGAAAAGATGGCTAAAAGTTTTACGATTAATATTCCATTGCCTAAATTGAACGAAGCATTTTTAGATGGAATTAAGGATATACTTGCGCAAAACGAGATTGAGGGTGTTGTGCCAAGTTGTCAATTGAAGTTTAAAATTTGGGATCCGCAGGATGAGATATCTGTCGAAATGCCAGCTAAAAGTTTGAAAATAAACCTTACAAATGAATTTTTGGATTGCATCGATAAGTTTGAAGGTGTAAATTATCGACTGAACTAGTTTGGATTGGAATTTGTGTAATTAAGATTACAAATTCATTAATAGTTGTTATTATCTTTGTTTATAGATTTTAGCAATTAAAAAATATACATCTAACTTCGGTTTATAAAAATTAAAAGATTATGGCATTAGAAATTACAGATAGCAACTTTGAAGAAGTTGTTTTAAAAGCAGACAAACCAGTATTAATCGATTTTTGGGCAGAGTGGTGTGGACCATGTCGTATGGTAGGTCCTGTAGTGGAGGAATTGGCGAAGGATTATGAAGGAAAAGCGGTTATTGGGAAAGTCAACGTGGATGAGAATCCAGAGATTTCAGTACGTTATGGAATTCGTAATATCCCTGCTTTGTTATTCTTCAAAAATGGAGAAATTGTTGATAAGCAAATCGGTGCTGTTCCAAAGTCTGTTTTGAACGAGAAATTAGAAAAGCAACTGGCTTAACGAACTATAAAGACCAAAAAAGCCTGAAATTCATATTTCGGGCTTTTTTTTGTTTGATCAGTTCGTTTTAATTGTTTTTTTTGAAGATGTATGTGTTTTTTTCTTTTGTTTTTTTGAATTTTATCCTGTTAATTCCTAATAAAATGTGATTCCACTTTTTTTATTAGTATTTTTTTGGTTTTATATGATTTCATCACTCTTTTTATCTTGATTTTTATATAATTATTTATAATTAGCCTTATGTTTTTGCTTTTTATTGATTTTTATGTTTTTTTTATAAAAAAAATCAATTTTATTTGTGAAAATGCATATTTTTTACTTTCTTTGAGTATGAAAAATGAGTAAAAAATTGATTTCATCGGTATTACTTACTTTTTTTTAGTTTTTTAACTCTATTTTTGAGTGTTTTTTACATAAAAACGTAATTAGATAAAGATTTTCCCTTTCAAATACCCTAGATTATGCCTCGCGTTACTCTCCGTAACGCGAGTTTTTTTTGAGGTATGCATAAGGTTAGAAACAAAAAAACGGCTATCCCAAAGGATAGCCGTTTTTATATTGTTTACTAAATAAATAGGATTACTCAGCAATTACTTCGAAAGGAACTTGAACTTTCACTTCTTTGTGTAAGTTTAAGTTAGCGATATATTCACCTACTTCTTTAGGTTCTACTTCGAAAGTGATACGACGACGATCAACGTCAAAACCTTTCGCTTTCAATGCATCAGCAATTTGAATACTATTTACTTTACCAAAGATTTTACCAGATTCACCTGCTTTAGCACCAATTGAAAGTTTGATAGTTTCTAATTTACCAGCTAATTCAGTTGCGTCTTTTTTGATTTTGTCTTGTTTAAACTGAGCTTGTTTAATGTTCTCAGCTAAAACTTTTTTTGCAGATTCAGTCGCTTGGATTGCAAATCCTTGAGGGATTAAGTAGTTACGACCGAAACCTGGTTTTACATTAACGATATCGTTTTGCTCACCTAAGCCTTTGATATCTTGTTTTAAAATTACTTCCATTTTCTATCGTCCTCCTTATTTAATTGCATCAGCTAAGTAAGGTAACAAGCCGATGTGACGAGCACGTTTAACAGCTTGAGCTACTTTACGTTGAAATTTCAAAGATGTACCAGTCAAACGACGAGGCAAGATTTTACCTTGATCATTTACAAATTTCATCAAGAAGTTAGCATCTTTATAATCGATATATTTGATACCATTCTTTTTGAAACGACAGTATTTTTTACGATTGTCCTCTACTTTAGGAGCAGTTACGTATTGGATATTTTCGTTAGCCATTAGTTTGCGCCCTCCTCAGTTTTAGTTTCAGCTTTTTTGTTGAATGCACCGCTACGTTTTTTCTCGTTGTAAGCTTTGGCATGTTTGTCTAAACTTACAGTCAAGAAACGCATAATGCGCTCATCACGTTTGTATTCAACCTCTAATTTATTGATTAATTCACCTGGAGCCTTGAATTCAGTTAAGTGATAAAATCCAGTAGTTTTTTTCTGGATTGGATACGCTAATTTTTTCAAACCCCAATTGTCTTCAGCGACAATCTCGGCTCCGCCTTCTGTTAAGATGTTTTTGAATTTTGCGATTACTTCTTTCGCAGCATCATCAGAAAGCAACGGGGTAAGAACGATTACAGATTCGTACTGTTGCATTGTGTTAATTAATTTTGTTATTTAAAAATCCACTTTTGTGGAAGTGCAAATGTAGGTATTATATTGTTATGTTGCAAAGCATTAAAACAAAAAAGTTTAGATCCTTTATGGATCTAAACTTTTCTTAAGTGTGCGCTACGGTATTTACTTAATTTTTTTTAACTCTTCTTTTATAGCAGCCTGAGTATTTGTACTTATACGCACTAAGGGAAGGCGTAATATATCTTTTCCAATACCCAATTCTTGAAGTATATATTTTACGCCAGCGGGATTTCCTTCAATAAAACATAGTTCGGTAATATCCAATAGTTCTTGATGTATCGATCTAGCGTCGATATAATTCCCTTCGGCACATAATTTTGTTAAGGTTGCTACTTTTTTCGGTAAAGCATTTCCGATTACTGAAATGATGCCGGCAGCACCAAGAGCCATCATTGGCAAGGTAACGGGATCATCACCAGAAATCAGTAGAAAATCTTTTGGTTTATCCCGTAAGATGTCACTGAACTGAGCAAAGTTACCCGAAGCTTCTTTGATAGCAACGATATTAAAAAAATCATTCGCTAATCGTAATGTTGTCTGTGCAGAAATATTGCTCCCTGTGCGTCCAGGTACATTGTATAAAATAATAGGCAGGGGAGATGCTGCTGCAACAGCTTTATAATGTTGATAAATTCCCTCTTGAGTCGGTTTGTTATAATATGGAGAAACGGATAGAATCGCACAAAATCCAGTTGAATCAAAATTTTTGATTTGCTCCACAATCTCAGCGGTATTGTTTCCACCGATACCAGCAACCAGAGGTAATCTACCGTTCACGCGCTTGACAGTAAAATCCCAGATGCGCTTTCGTTCATCATTGGTCAATGTGGCAACTTCTCCAGTTGTACCTAAAGAAACCAAATAGTCCATACCTTCGTTGATCTGCAAGTCAATAAGCTGACCCAATGCTTCGAAATCAACAGATTCATCTGAGTTAAAAGGAGTGACTAATGCTACTCCTGCGCCGTGAAGCTCGTTCATCTTGTCTTTGTGTTTATATTAATTTAATTAAAAAACTTATTTTGGATTAATGAGTTGGAATAGTTCTTTGTCATTAATCATCGGGATGCCTAATTTTTCTGCTTTCGCAAGTTTAGAAGGCCCCATTTTATCTCCTGCCACGAGATAACTTAATTTGGCAGAAATCGCTGAAACCATCTTTCCGCCATGACTCTCAATCAATGCCGCTAATTCTTCCCGCGAGTGGTCTGCGAAGACACCGGAAATTAAAAAAGTTTTCCCTTCCAGTAAGTTGCTGGTCAAAACGATTTCTTTTTCCTTAATTTCAAAATTTAAACCGTAATTTCTTAAAGCCGTAATCTGTTCTTGATGAATCGGATTGTCCAAGTATTCTCTAACGCTTTCGGCAATGCGAAGTCCAATATCCTGTACGCTTTCGATTTCTTCTGCCGATGCTTTTGCCAAGGCATCAATATTTTTAAAGTGCAGCGCTAATTTCTTTGCGATCGTTTCACCAACGTGACGTATGCCCAAAGAGAATAGTACTTTTTCAAACGGTTTTTCTTTAGACTTCTCAATGCCTTTCAGCATATTTTCTATGGATTTCTGACCGAAACGTTCCAGTTGCTGTAAATCTTCCTGATGATCTTTTAGGCCATAAATATCAACAATATTGTGTAATAAGCCTTTTTTGAAGAAGTTGTCAACCGTTTCGTCGCCCATACCTTCGATGTCCATCATTTTGCGTCCGATAAAATGCTGCATTTTACCAATAATTTGGGGGGGGCACCCTGTTTCATTAGGGCAGTAGTGTACCGCTTCGCCATCTTGGCGTATGAGTTCGGAGCCACATTCGGGGCACGATGTTGGGTAGACAAAGCTTGTTGATCCAGGCGATCTCTTGGTGTAATTAACGCCAATAATTTTGGGTATGATTTCTCCCCCCTTTTCCACAAATACTGTATCATGTTCGTGCAGATCCAGGCGAGCAATTTCATTTGCATTGTGTAGGGACGCACGTTTGACCGTAGTCCCTGCAAGTTGTACAGGTTGAAGATTGGCTACTGGAGTAACAGCACCTGTACGACCGACTTGATAACTGATGGAGTTCAATTCGGTTTCTACACGTTCAGCCTTGAACTTATAGGATATTGCCCACCTTGGATTTTTGGCGGTAAAGCCAAGTTCTTCCTGTTGCGCATAATCATTTACTTTAATCACAATTCCATCGATTTCATAGCCAAGATTATGGCGTTCGACCTCCCAATAATCGATAAATGCAAATACATCGCTTATAGCGGTACATTTTCTACTATGTTCGCTGACATGAAATCCCCATTCTTTTACATGGTTCAAGCTATTCCAATGGTCGTGAAAAAGATTTGTTCTGTTGTCGCAATACAAAAAGTAAAGGAAACAGTCTAATGGTCGCTTCGCAACCTCAGCAGAGTCTTGCAGTTTAATCGTTCCGGAAGCGAAATTTCTCGGATTAGCATACATTGGCTCCGCATTATCTTCGCGCTCTTTGTTCAAACGCAGAAAAGCTGATTTATGCATAAATATTTCTCCGCGTATTTCGAATTGCGCTGGATAAGCTCCTTCTTTGAGTTTGATCGGAATTGATCGGATTGTCTTAACATTGTTGGTAACCACATCGCCCTGCGTGCCATCGCCACGAGTAACCGCCTTACTTAGCTTGCCATTTTCATACGTCAAGCTGATGGATAAACCATCGAATTTTAATTCGCAGACGTATTCAAACTGATCGCCAATGATTTTGCGGATACGCTGGTCGAAATCAAGCAATTCTTCTTGGCTGTATGTATTGCCTAAAGAGAGCATGGGCCAGCGGTGTCTTTCCGTTTGAAATCGGGAAGTTATATCCCCGCCAACACGCTGTGTAGGGGAATTGGGATCGGCAAACGCTGGATATTGGGCTTCCAGGGCTTCGAGTTCCTTTAGTTTAAGGTCGAAGTCGTAGTCAGAAATAACACTGTTCGCCAATACATAGTATTGGTAGTTATACTGATTGAGTTCTGCGGTTAAGTCTTTTATCTTTTTTTCAATATCCATCGCCAACATTTTGCAAAATTACAAATAAAAAGTACGTTTAAATAAAATAAATAAAGAATCTTGTCGTAATGACTGCTTTATTTTTAAAATGCGTTTTTTTGCATTTTGTATTTTGGGGAAATAAGAAACTATTTGAAATCACTTGATTTTAGCTGAGAAAATTTATGTTTGCTATTCATGTAGAAATCCACAATAATTGACTTCTTGTACTGTCCTTTTGTATTTTCCAGATGGTTGTGTTTTTTACGTTTTTTAGCATTTTTAAAAATATTTAGGAAGAAATACTGATGCGCACGGCTGATAGCCCAGGCATCTTTGGGTTTTTGATCGATAAGGAATTTGGCAAGCGCAGCAAAATCAAACCATAGTCGGATGAAAATCATAAATATTGCTTTGCCTAAGGGCAGGTTTTTTTGCAGCATAACCATATTATTCCTAAAATTGAGATAGGTTTTTTTGGGATTGCTAGCATTGAGCGTTCCGCCTCCAACGTGGTAAACGATAGATTTGGGGCAATAGCCAATTCCATATCCCATCTTTTTCAATCGCCAGCACAAGTCAATTTCTTCCATATGCGCAAAGAAATCTTCATCTAGGCCCTCCGCAACCTTCCAGGCTTCCGAACGGATAAAAAGTGCAGCTCCTGAGGCCCAAAAAATTTCTGATTCCTCATCGTACTGTCCTTCGTCGTCTTCTACTTCATGTAGAATCCTACCTCTGCAGAAAGGGAATCCAAAGTAATCCAAATATCCCCCAGCTGCTCCAGCATGTTCAAACTTCTGCTTATCATGGAATGAGCGTATTTTGGGCTGTGCAGCTGCCAAAGATGGGTTTCGTTCCAAGTATTCTATGACTGGTTCGATCCAATTTTGACTCACTTCAACATCCGAATTGAGGAGTACATAGTAATCAGCATCTACACGCTGCAGTATTTTGTTATAACCTCCTGCGAAGCCATAGTTTTTGTCATTTTCAAGGATAGTAATCGTCGGATAGTACTGTTTCACAAATGAAATTGAATCATCATCGGAGGCATTGTCTCCAATGACAAATTCGACATTCGGATACGAACTGTTATATACGGATGGTAAAAATTTTTCTAAAAAAAATCGACCGTTCCAATTGAGGATAACAACAGCTACTTTTGGTAATTTACTCATTTTCTACGTTTTCTTTTCCAGCGGTTATGCGACCATAACCAATATTCTGGGGTCTCACGGATAAGCTGCTCAGCAAGCTGATTATGTAAATCGGTTATTTCATGTTCTCCAAAGCCGCTTGGCTCTTCGAGTAAGGTGTAAAATTTACAGGAATAATGACCTCTTTTAGGATTTCTGTTGATTGAACAATAAACGACCGGCGCTTTACTTATTCGAGAAAGCCTTTCGGCTCCGGTATAGACCAATGTCTCTTGATTTAGCCAATTAATAAAGTAATCGGAATCCGAATACAAAGGGGTTTGATCGGCGACCAGTATGCTGACATTAGGTTGGCCCTTTAATTTTACGATATGACGGAGTATCTGTTTCATAGGTACCATTTCTGCACCAAACCGGCCCCGCATGCCATTGTAAACCTTGTCAATATCTTTGTTATTGAGTGGTTTGTATACGATCAACGTTGGAAAGTTTGTGATTAAACTCAAACGATGTATACCGAGCTCCCAGTTGCCGTAATGTGACGTTACCCCAATGACATTCTTGCCGGCCTCAAGGTGTCTTGTCAATTCTTCCGCATTTTCCAAAATCATTCTTTTTTTAACTTCTTTAGCAGTAATTGTTTTCAATTTGATCGACTCCACAATGAGGTCCGGAAAAAAACGGTAAAACTTTTTAGCAATAAGAAGCCGCTCTTTATCCGTTTTTTCAGGAAAAGCATTTTTTAAATTCTGAAATACAATATTCTTTCTATATTCTATGATATAATAAAGTATGTAATAAAGCCCATCGGAGATCAAATACAGAAACCAATAGGGGAGAAGAGATATAATATAGATTAATGCGTTTAACGCTTTTTGTTTCATGCTATAGCTAAAATTCCCAGTTGTTCTTTACAAATATCCTTAATTTAAGTTATTTTTGCGTCACTTATAACAAAAATCATCAGTTTTTATGGAATCGCAGTTATTACTTCCGGCATGTTATCTTCCACCGATATCTTACTTTCATACGATACAAGAGCATAATCTTCCTTTAATCATCGAGAAATATGAGCATTTTCAAAAGCAAAGTTATCGTACAAGGGCACGTATTGCTTCTGCGAATGGTGTGCAGGATTTGATTGTACCGATTCAACATGGCAATAAAGATCGTGTTCCGATGAAAGATATTCGTATAAGTTATGAGTTTGACTGGCAGCGTCTACATTGGCTAAGTATTCAGACTGCTTATCGTAGTTCTGCTTATTTTGAGTACTATGAAGATGAATTTATACAGTTTTACGAAGCAAAATTCGACTATCTTGTGGATTTTAATGTGGCGCAGTTGGAACTTATTCTAAAATCTATCAAGCTTAAGCGCGCTGTGAATTTTACACAAGAGTATGTGTCAGCTCCCACGGATACGATCGATTATCGTAATGCTATACATCCCAAAAAGGAAAGTATATTGGCTAATCCAAAAGAGTATTATCAAGTTTTTTCAGATAAGAATGGATTCTACCCGGATCTGAGTATAATCGATTTGCTCTTCAATCAAGGGCCACAATCGAAAAGTTATCTGTAATTAGCCATATTTTTTGAACAAAATGCGTTTTATATTGTTGTTATTCAGTATAAAACGTATTTAAATGAAACGAATCCTATTAAGTTTTATTTTGCTTGGTGCTATTTGTGCTAGTGCTTTCGCTCAAGGGGGCGTTGACACGATACATTATAGAAAAGTATACTATTGGGGCACGACGGGCATGGGGTTTCCGATTGGAAAAACCAAAGAGATACTTTCGCCAAAATTTTCTGGAAGTATTGGCTTGGATATTTCCCTGAAAGATCCAAAGTTTTTTGTGTCTCCCACACTTTACACGCTTTCTTTTAAGTACAAACAACCATTGATTGATCCCGATTTCGAATATCGCATAGAAGATGCCAATACTAATTTTTATACTTTATCATTTTCTGGAGGTATTAGGAAACAGATGCGCCGACTAAACATGTATGGTTTTGCAGGGCCTGGTATTGGTCTGACAAGTGAGCCGAGAGCACGTGTACTCGCGGATCAGAATCTTGTTAAGATGGAGAGTGAAAATCGCCTAAATTTCTCCAGTAAGGTAGGTGCCGGCGCAGACTACAAGTTTAATGGATTCTTTTTAGGTTTGGAGCTCGGCTATCTTCATAATTTTAGAAAAATACAGGATATCCCTGTCAATATCTTCACCGTCATGGTGGGATTAAAATCCGATATTACGCAGATTGGAGACAAAGTCATTGATGTCATCGGTATAGATGGTTCCATCAGCGGAAAAAAAGACAAAAAGTAAATTATTGTTTTAAGATCTGAATTGTATCTCCGACGTGTGCTTCAGCATCGCTTCCAATTTTTTTAACTTTTTCTGTTTGTTCGACCGCTACTGCAAATGCGGAAGGTACAATGCCCGACCCAAATTTAATGGCATAAAATTTCGTGAATTCTGCGCCAAAGTACAATATAGCAGCTGAATAGTAGATCCATAATAGCATGACGATAATGGATCCTGCAGCGCCATAAAAACTAGCCGTGGATGAAACGTTGAGATAGATTGAAATACCATATCTACCCAACATAAAAAGTAATCCTGTAAAGATGGCTCCGCCAAGCATATCTCTGAATTTTACTTTAGCATCGGGAAGGAAGGAAAAGATATATCCAAATAAGATGACAATGACTGAAAAGGTGATACCTGTATTTACCCAAGAAATAAGGGAAATTGGAATGAAAGGGAAATACGTCATCACTAAATTGGTCACTGCAACAATAAGCCCATTGATCATCAATGAGGCAATGAGTAAAAAGCCCAAGGCAATAACAATAGAAAAAGATATCAATCTGTTAATGATCAATTTCAGCCATCCCTTTTTCGGCTTGGGTTTTACTTTCCAGATATTATTGATCGAATCCTGTATATCAACGAATAAGGTCGTGGAAGATAGGATTAGTGTAACAATACCTATCGTGATTCCCATATTGGATTTATTTTCAAATGTGATCTTCTGGAGATAAGACTGGATCTGGGTAGTAACATCCTGGCCGAAAAGTACCATGACCTCTTCCAACACCTGATCTTGGGCCGAAGATCCGCTTTGAAGATGTTCACCATAAAAGAATCCTATACACCAGATCACGATCATAAGAAGTGGTCCGATGGAGAAAACAGTGTAATAAGCGAGTGAAGCACTCTTCTTCATGCATTTGTCATCATTAAACCCATTAAATGCATCGACTAAAACATGCCAAATGTCTTTCCAATAAACGAGTGTAAATAAATCTCTCAGTGTAACGTGCTTCATAATACGGTGATCAGTCCCAATAATCGTGCAAATTGTTATTCTTGGTTCTGTTCCTGATACAATTTGTCGATTGCAGTTTCGTTCTCTTTTAAAATAATCTTTCGCTTTAAACTCAATTTTGGTGTTAATTGACCGTCATTAATTGTCCATTCCTTTGGAAGTATAATGAATTTCTTAACAATTTCCCAATGTCCAAAATTAGTGGATAACCGGTTAATTTCATCCTGATATTTTTGGATTACCTCTGAGTTTTTAATTAGTTCTTCATTTGATGATAGGTTAATCCCTTTTTGGCTTGCCCATTTGGACAACACATCAAATGCCGGAACGATTAAAGCTCCAGGAAATTTTTTGTTTTCGCCAAAAACCATCACTTGTCCGATTAAAGTGGATTCCATGAGCTTATTTTCAATGGATTGTGGAGCGATATATTTGCCTCCGGCAGTTTTGAACATCTCCTTCTTGCGGTCGGTGATTTTAAGAAAACCATCGGCTGTGATTTCTCCGATATCACCTGTTTTGAAAAATCCTTGATCGTCAAAAGCTTCTTTGGTAGCATCATCATTTTTGTAATAGCCTATGGTAATACTCGGGCCTTTCACTAGGATTTCTCCGTCTACAGCGATCTTTACCTCTAAATTTTTCAGAGGTTTACCCACAGTTCCAAATTTCAATCCATTTGGTAAGTAAGAATTGACAGCGATTACGGGAGAAGTTTCAGTCAGCCCATATCCTTCAAGTACTTTAAGTCCAGCCGCCCAAAATACACGCGCTAACCGTTCTTGAAGGGCAGCGCCGCCGGACACGATAATCTTAATATTTCCTCCAAGCGCTTCTTGCCATTTTGAGAATATCAATTTTCTAGCAATCGCAAGTTTAAGATTATAAAGCGCTCCATTACGTTCAGATTCTTGGAATTTCAAACCTAAATTAACAGCCCAGAAGAAAATTTTCTTTTTTACCCCCGTTAGCGCTTTCCCTTTTTCAATGATCTTATCATATACTTTTTCCAGTACACGGGGTACCGTGGTGAATACATCTGGTTTAACATCGTTGATGTCTGCAACAACATTGTCTAGGTTTTCCGAAAAATAAATCTGAATCCCTTTGGAATAGTACATGTAGACTACCATCCGTTCAAAAATATGGCATAAAGGCAGGAAGCTCAATGCCGTTTTGAAGTCGGGCTGAATCAGGTGGTTGCAAGCCAAGACATTACTGTACACATTTTTGTGTGAGAGATACACTCCCTTGGGACGCCCAGTGGTTCCTGAAGTATAGATTAATGTTAACAGATCATCTTCCGTTACAGCATCGCGAAATGGGGTTAAATCGGTGATGTCATCTTTGGTAGTTTCGATGAATGCTCTTAGAGGCGTATAATTTTCGATAGTATCAAAAGTATACAATTTTGGGTGAATTCCATGCTCGTTGATCGCTTGTTCGATACGGTCTATTAACTCCTTGTTGCTAACAAATAGGACATTTACATCCGAATCATTTATAATAAATGACAGGTCCTGCGCAGATAGGGTAGGATACAGGGGTACGGTTGCAAGGCCTATTTGGTTGCAGGCAAAATCAACTAAATTCCATTCAGGTCTGTTGCCGGACATAATTCCTACCCGCTCACCTTTCTTGAGCCCGAGCTTCAGTAGCGCCCTGCTTAAGGAGTCTATAGCATCTGTGTATTCTTTGGTAGAATACGTTTTCCATTGGCCATTTCCATCGCGACCCGCTACCATAATATCCTTTGCGTAATTTTCTTTATATAAGGTTATAAAGTCAAAAATTCTGCCCATATCACTTGAGTTTATTGGTTATTACTACATGCTGTATTGTCTTAAATATAAAAAAAATATCAGAAATAAAGTTGGAGAATTTGGGATTAATCTCATAACAATTCAAACATTATGTCGTTATAGCTATGATGTAATATTTATTTTACTTAAAATGTCTTTCTAAGAGGAGGTCTGATAAATAGCCCTCTGGATATGCAATTATATTGCATATAAAAAGCATTTTTTCTATGTTTGAAAAAAAAGTAAAGCAAAAAAGCGTACGATTTTTATGAAAAAAATATTTTTAGCCGTTAGTGGGATGTTGATATTTGGTGCAATATCCAATAGAGCGGTCGCTCAATTGGATAATAGAGGCGCTATTGGCGGACGATTTGGGTCTGCTCAGGGAATTACTTATCGTCATACGCTTAATTCGGATCATGCATTGGAAGGTATCATGAGTATTCAGAGCAATTCTGACTTCCGCCGTTTTCGTGTCGTAGGTTTATATGAAATATATAAACCGCTGGCTGCCGGATTCAATTGGTATTATGGTTTTGGCGGTAGCGTCGGTTCTTTTAAAGAGAAAGATAAAATTTTCGATGGTAAACGTCAGTCATTTGATTCACAGCTCAACCTAAGTATTGATGGTATTGTTGGAATTGAATTTAACGTTCCACAGTCACCGTTTCAGATCTCATTGGATGTAAAACCTTATTTTGATTTTCTAAATGAATCGAGTATCAAATTGTTTGACCCGGTCGGTTTTTCAGTAAGGTATAAATTTTAATGAAAAAATAATAGCGGAAAACTCCGCTATTATTTTTCACAGAAATATGTCAGTTTTAAGCCATCCAGATTTTACCCAATAATTCCTGTAGGAAGGTTTGCTCCTTGAGCGGACGAATCTCATAAATCTTTTTAGTATTCTTTCTGATTTGAACCGGTATCTCACGCACCAATCCATCCCGTGCCACCAAAAAGTTTAATAGTTCCCCCTCTTTGGCGTGCTGAACAATGAAATCAATTTCTTTGTCTTTAACATCGAGTCTGATGTTGTTGATTGCAATGAGTTCATCTCTGACATTCAATCCGGCCTCGTATGCGCCAGAATCTTTTTCCACGGTTGTTACTAAGATTAAGCCCTCTACTTTATTTGTGGTAATCCCTAATGTTAAGGCGTTGTTATTGATATTTGTGTCAATAATTTCATAACCAACTAGATTAAAATAATCGTTATAGTCCAGTTCGCCATCCTGATGCGCCGCGTCGAAAATATCATCTAAGGAAGTGCCCGCGATGCGTTCAGCAAGACTTTTAAATTCATTTTCTTCAAATCCTCGATCAAGTTTTAGGAAAAACTCTTCATAAGCTTCGCGAATAACATCATCCAATTTTAGTTTACCTTCCGTAGCTGCAATAATTTTAATATCCAGCAATGCCGTCAGCATCGCACCTTTATTATAGTAAGATATACCTGAATTTATTGAATTTTCATCCGGTCTATAATATTTAATCCAAGTATCGAAACTTGAAGCAGCTGCAGACTGTATAGCATGCCCGGGACGATTCAATATAGTATTAAAGTCGTTAGCTAACAAAGAGAGATATTCTTTTTCGCTATAGAATCCACATCGTTTAATAATTAGGTTATCATAATACGAAGTGAATCCTTCCATAATCCATAGTCCCGTCGTATAGTTTTCAGCATCGTAATTAAACGGGCCTAACGCTTTTGGACGTAAGCGTTTTACATTCCAAAGATGAAAATACTCATGCGCCACGAGGCTCAGGTAATTTTTGTAACTGGTCTCGTTAAGATAGGCATTTCTTGACGCCCCCAAAACCGTGGAATTGAGATGTTCTAACCCGCCACCTCCAGACTGATAATTATGTGTAATAATCACATAACGCCTATTCGGGTTAGAACCCCAAACACGGGTTTCTTCTTCAACAATACGGGTGATGTCTTTTGTCAATTTTGCTTTATCATAACTTCCCCCTCCAACCATGGCACATTCATGTTCGACACCCGCAGCCTGAAATTTCCAGATATCCTGATTACCAACTTCGATGGGACTATCGTATAAGATATCAAAATTTGGCGCATAAAATTTATGCTCCTCAATTTGCTCAAGCCCCGTTGATATGCTCGTCCAAGTATCTTTTAAATTTATGCGGACTGTAGTCGGATGGTCGATCCGGTTATCAATATAGAAGAATGTCGCTGGCGGTACAATAAAAGCATGGTCGCTATCAAAAAAATTAGTACGTACTGAAGCTTCAGACCCATAGACGGCATAGACTACTTCAATTTGATCCAACGATTCTGTGGGTATTCGCCAGGTATTTTTAGAAATTTTTTGATAGTTGATTGTATTTCCCGTTTTGTCAAGTGATCGGAATCGTTCTACATTTTTAGCGTATTCGCGAATCAAATAAGATCCAGGAGACCATACCGGCATTTTTAGGTCGACATAAGGCTGGCTAAGATTTGTTATGCTCATTTTCACCTCAATATAATGAGCTTGCACTTCTGAAAATGTTACTTCAAAATGTATTTCGGGTATGTTTAAATGGTCACTATCCATGAAAAATAAATTTAGTATGAGCTCACAAAGCTAGAAAGTATCGTATGATTAATCAAACAAAAAAATATATTAATGGTTCTTTAATAACTGCAATAGGCATAAAATAGTACGCTATAGGGAGATATTGAAATTCTCTCCAATATACTATTTTTCAGTTAAAGATATTGTATGAATTGAACAATTATTCGTGGTGCTTTCGACTGAAATCCTATTTATGAGGTTTGTTGAAAGACGCAAAAAATCTGTTTTTTATAAGAATTTTTGCTAAGTTTGATACAATAGTTTATTGGGGAAAATAATCAAGAATTTGTATGATCTTAGTTGTTGATAGCGGCTCTTCAAAGTCGGATTGGAAGTTGGAATTGCCAGATAGTGCGCCTATCTCATTCAGTACAAATGGACTTAATCCTTTTTTTGTCAATGAAAAGGAAATTACACGTGTTATTAAGGAAATACCCGAAATTATTCCATATGCTGATGAAGTTACAGAATTGTATTTCTTTGGTGCGGGATGCATCACCCCTGATCGTAGGGAAATGGTATCTAATGCATTGACCCCCTTATTTGAAAATGCCTATATTTCGGTTGAAAATGATCTTTTTGGAAGTGCTTTAGCGACATGCGGTAATAAAAAAGGTTATGTAGCAACCTTAGGAACAGGGTCGGATCTCAGTTTCTTTGATGGAGAAGAGTTGATGCCTTCACACAATGGAAATGGCTATGTATTAGGTGATGAAGGTTCTGGAGCTTACTTCGGGAAAAATTTAGTCAGACTTTTTCTATATGGACGTATGCCCAGGGATCTGAATGAGAAATTTGCGAACAAGTATAGAATCAATAAAGAGATTGTCATCAAAAATGTGTATCAAAAGGAGCGCCCAAATGCATTCCTAGCATCTTTTGCACCCTTCATGTCAGATAATATTACGCATCCCTTTATTATTGATTTAGTTAAGAGCGGATTTGAAGAATTTGTTCAGGCATCAATTTTGACCTATCCAGATTATAATAAATATGACTGTCACTTTGTGGGTTCTATTGCATATAGTTTTGATCTAATTTTACGGGAAGTCTGTGATACACATCAGATCAAGGTAGGCACCATTTTAAAATCGCCTATTAACGAGCTGTTCGACGCAGTATTGGAAAGAGAGAGTAATTCATTGTTAAGTCTTTAAAATAATTAAATATGATTATCGCTACTATTATGGTGTATATGTCAATGTTATTTGGCAATCCCAATTTTTATGATTTTAAGTTTACATCGCTTGACGGTAAAGAAGTCAAAATGTCTGATTTCAAAGGTAAAAAAATATTGATTGTGAATACCGCATCTAAATGTGGTTTTACAAAACAGTACAAAGACCTCCAAGAATTGCACAAAACTTTTGGAGATAAGCTGGTCATTATAGGGTTCCCAGCAAATAATTTCGGACAACAAGAGCCAGGTTCAAATGCGCAAATTCAAGAGTTTTGTGAACAAAATTATGGTGTTGATTTTCTAATGGCAGAGAAAGTGGATGTTAAGGGTGATCAAATGGCTCCATTATTTAAGTATCTAACCGCACAGGATAATCCCGATTTTAAGGGGGAGATTAAGTGGAATTTTGAAAAATTCCTGATTGATGAGCATGGTAAGCTTGTACACCGTTTCCGTTCAGCGACCAATCCACTCGATCCAGCAATTGTAAATTGGGTTAAAAACTAAAAGTGATAAAATGAGCGAATAAAAAGANNTCTTTTTATTCGCTCATTTTAATTGATATGTTTATTTTCCTTTTATACAGGCATTAAGCACATTTATACAACCTTTTCCTAAGGGATTGAATTTCTTTACAATTCGGAATATTGCAACGATTTGTGATGACTGTAAGACCATATTCCCACTTTGGGTGAAAGACGTTGAAATAGAAGCTATTCTAAAAATGTCATTTTTAAAAGCGGAGTATCTGTTCCAAAATTTTTATATCCATAATTTGTCATACTCAATCTTACTGTTTTTGACAACGACGACGCGGAGACCAATTGCTTTATACCGATGCATCACTTCTGTAAGACCTATTTCGACTGATGTGAACTGCGCAGATAAAAATGTCGGAAGCAATTGAGTAATTAAGAAAAGGAGTAAGAGAAGATGGCTTCTCATCAATTGATTTGTTGAGATTTTAGTAATCGTATGCATGTAAGGAAATCTTTTCTAATGAACAGCAATAATTATTGATTCAATACGATGCAAACCTTATCCATAGGTAGCTCAGATAAACAAAGGGGCGATTAATGCAACTGATCATTCAGCAGAGATAGGGATGTAATAATCAATCCAACAATTCTTTAGGAGGCGTTAAATTTACGGTATTCTTTTTGGATACAATCCATAAATTCGCCTAATGCGCTGTTTTTACTTTTTCTATTGGAGACCAGGATGATTTCTGTTTTGCTATCTATGTCTTCAATTTTCATGGTTTTTAGTTTCAAATGTGGATACTGTTTGATACTGGAAGCGGGGACTACTGCTAATCCCAGACCTTGTGAAACCAATTCGAGAATAGAAGATATCGAGTTGCTCTGATGTACAATCTTAGGTTCGAACCCCATGCGATTACACGTATTAATAACATGGCGATGGTATTCGGACGCATATTTTTGATTGAAAGAGATAAAACTTTCATTAAAGAAGTTAATATCACTAAACACTATCTGTGTCGGGCCTACAATTACCATTGGATCTTCGAAGAGAGGAGTGGTCAATAATTCACTCGAATAAATCGGGGAACGCATTATACCTAGATCCAGTTTACCATTTTCTAGCGCCAATTTCTGTTTGTGTGTCGACGTTTCAAAAAGACTCACTCTTAAGTATGGAAATTTCTGTTGAATGTGTTTCAATACTGTGGCGAGCATTTTCTTGGGCGTTGAACTAATATACCCCAACTTGAATTCTCCAGAAATATTGTTGTGGATCTGCTTCGTGATTGTTTTGCTGTGCTCTATATTCTGAAGAATTTCCACAACCTCCTCCAAAAAGTATTTACCGGCTTCTGTTAGTTCGACGCGTTTGTTGGTTCTGAAAAAAAGGATGACCCCCAACTCGTCTTCAAGGTCTTTAATCTGCCGGCTTAACGGCGGTTGGGACATAAATAGACGTTCTGCTGCTCGGCCAAAATGAAGTTCTTCGGCTACTGTTTTGAAATAAATAAGATGTCGTATTTCCATCGATACTTTTTTGGTATGAATTCTTGACAAAATAAATATTTTTAATGAATTTCAGTTAGTCTTACCTTTAAATTGTTAAAAAATAATGGGTGGGCCACAATACAATGATTCTGCATATGGTCATGCTCTATGAGGCTAGTCCGAATAAAAAAACAATAATTTAAAGATGAATAAAGCAACTTTACAGGAAATTGAAGCACGGTTTGACAATGATGTAGAACGTTTTTCAAATTTAGAAACAGGCCAAGCGACCACAGTTGATGCGGTTTGGAACATGGAGCTGATTACAGATGCCATTGCAAGTGTTTATCCAAATGCAAAAAACATATTGGATATTGGATGTGGAGCAGGAAATTACGATGTTAAGTTATTACAAAAACTGAAATCTAATCCAAATTTTAGTCTTGTAGACTTAAGTCAACCCATGTTAAATAGAGCACAAGAGCGTTTAAGTGCGCTGACAAAAGGAGAAATACAGTTGATAAAGGGAGACTTTAGGGAAGTTTCCTTGGAAGAGGGAAAATTCGATGTCATTATTGCTACTTCGGTATTACATCACTTACGGGATGACGAGGATTGGTTAATCACTTTTAAAAAGTTATTCCGTCTGCTAAAATCGGGTGGAAGTGTATGGATTTTTGATTTGATAGAACAGAATAACGTTTATCTCCAAGAGCTAATTTATAAGGAGAAATATGGTGAATATTTAACTAAATTGAAGGATGAGGAGTATCGTGATCATGTTTTTGACTATATTAAACATGAGGATACGCCGAGATCCCTGGTTTACCAGCTCAATTTATTGACCGATGTTGGTTTTAACAATGTGGATGTTTTGCACAAGAATTTATGTTTCGCCTCGTATGTAGCCTTTAAATAGCGGGTTGTATAAATAGGGCTTTAATAAATAAGGCGATACGGGGAGTATCGCCATAAAATCACACTAACTATTAAAAACCCTATAGGACTAGGAATTTACATATTCAATAAACCAATTTCTGTCTTATCCCACGCTCTTCCAACATTATTCCCAATCACATGTGAGATGTCAAATAAATAATAAAATGTAATTATTGAGGTCAATACTTTAAAAAAAACAAGCATTTCCATTGGTTTACGTAAAGATATATCTTTATTTTTTAAATACAAATAAAAATCATGAAAATTGAAAAATTATTATTATCTAATCCTTTTCAAGAATTCCTCCCACGCGATTTGATCTGTTTTGAAGGTTAGATCTTCAATGAGAACCGATTCAATTGGCACCCATCGAAACGATTGAAGTTTATTGTCTTCGGATTTTTGATCCGGATCAAAATCGAAAGCGCTGTTCGTAGTTCTGATTTGAATTGGTGAAGTATTCTTAACCTGATAGTAAATGGATATTATCTGACTATCATTGAAGCTTGATTTCTCATAAAAGTCAGTAGTATAAATGTGCTTAACGACAGCAACTTCAAAATTACACTCTTCCTGATACTCCCGGATCAAAGCGTCCAATAAACCTTCTCCATATTCTAAGCCCCCGCCGGGGAATTTGGTAAATGAAACATTTTCCGTCCTTTCATCACTGATCAACACCTCTTGTTTTTCATTGATCAATATACCGTACACTCTTACGTTAAATGGAAACATGAGTTAATTATGTTTGTATATATTTAGTTTTTTTATTTATAGTGGCATAAAGCCGTTGTCAATAGCAAGTTCGTCCAATCCGATATACGAATAATGTCTAGGAAGGAACCAGCCTATCGCTTCCATAATGTTCGTAAACTCTTTTTCTGTGCTGAATTGGTTGGCAACGATATTGAATGCTAAATCTTGTGTAGCATTTTCCTCATCTTTATAATTACGTGCCAGCAGCATAATTTTAGCATTCTTTACACCATAGTAATCCAAAAATTCACGTATTTGTGTACGTACTGTTTGTGGAAGAATAGTTTGAGCTGGCTGCCCAACTAATATTTCCTCATCTTTGCCAATAATTGTTGGTGTGTTTTTCTTTGAAAAAATGCTCTCATCCGTGTAAAATTCTTCATTCAGAAAGAAGTTGACCAAATCGCCATAGGTGAACACCCAATCTGGATTTTCATGCTGTGTATTAATTGCAATACCAAAACCCCTTGGTAACACAAAATCTTTTAGTCGATTTTTGATGACGAACGCTTGAAAGTTCTGATCTTTTGGAGCGCTTTCGAGTTGGAAATAAGGAAATCCGTCCGGACCAACAACCACTTCTGTCTCGGCTAATTTCAATGTACATTCAGCAATATTTTTTAAAAATGTATCCCGCCATTCCTCATCCCGATCTTCAAAAGGAATCTCCATCAGACTATTCACGATGATAGTTTTTTCCAGGTCTCCTAGACGGTTATCATCTCCGTTGTTACTATCATCAAATAAATGTATTGTATTCATCTCGAATTGTGATTTTATGATTTTCAAGTAAAAGTAAAAGAATATTTATTAATTAACGACGTTTTCTCGATTTTGAAGAACCTTTCCGCGGATTGGTTTGACTACTGGAGAGCATTTTCTCCCAGCTTAGCAAGTAAGGGTGCTGATCGTCAATTCTAATGTGCCGTTTTAAGGATAGTTGCAATTTGATCCATTTTTCGTTGTCTTCCGCGTCGCAAAACGTGAATGCTTTTCCGTCAGCGTCAGAACGACCAGTCCGGCCAATCCGATGGGTATATAGCTCTGGCGAATCTGGAACTTCGTAATTGATGATCGCTTCCAGATCAGGAAAATCTACTCCGCGTGCCAAGAGGTCTGTTGCAATTAAAACACGTATATCTTTTCGTCTAAACTGAGCAATGATCTCTTCTCGTTTTTGCTGCGACTTATCACCATACAAAGCCAAACAAGAAACACCATTTCGGTTTAAAGCGGTTTCAATCCGTTCGACTCCTTGCACCGTTCGCGTGAAAACGATGACCTGTCGTGAAATCCTGTTTTCAAGCAGATGGCTCAATAAACTCTTTTTATCATTCTTGTCGACATAAAATACAGATTCCTCTATTTGACCTTTTTTTAAGGCTGTATCAATAATGATCTCGACCGGGTTGTTTAACTTTTTTCGAACAATTTTTTCGATTTCGGCGGTTTTTGTGGCTGAACTAAAAATAGATTGTCTTTCAGCAGGCAATTTATTGATGATTTTGTTGATATCCGCCGCAAAACCGAGATCAAGCAATTGATCGAATTCATCGATCACCAAGGTATCTATCCTCTCTAAATCAATAATTCCCTGATCCAGAAAGTCCAGCAAACGACCCGGAGTGGCAAGGATCATATGCGCTTGAGGATAAACGTCCAATTGACTTTCATAAGTTCCACCGCCATAAAAGCTGGCGATGATCAAATCCATACCTTCGATAAAATTCGTTATGCGCTGTTGGGTTTGAATACAAAGTTCCCGTGTTGGGAGCAGTACAAGTACAGATGGACGGGCAGCGGTAACTTTAGTTTGTAAACGTTGAATAATTGGGATCGCGTAAGCCTCAGTTTTCCCCGTTCCGGTCGGTGCAATCGCTAAACAATCCCTGCCCTCTAAAATGGCGGGGATAGCTCTTTCTTGAACAGGTGTAAGCGAAAAAAGCTTTCGTTTTTCAAGATTAGCGCTAAGGAATTTATCGAGTTTTAGTGTTGAAAAATTCAAAATAATGAATATAAAATCCAAAAATAGAAATTAAAAAGGACAAAGCTGATTTTACGTCGTTATAGGTATTAAAAAATCTATGTAAATTAGGAATTTTTATTAAAAAGTACTAATTTGATAAATTAGAATATTCTATTTCAAATAAGGACTGTCGATTGTCAATTTATTTGACAAACACCAATTATATAGAATAATATTTTTGTTAAATTTGTTGAAACAAAAAAGAATATGTTTGATACTACATTTGACCAAAACAATGAATCTATTTCCACTTTGAGCTTTGATGAGTTCAAAAAGATTATTGTGAATGATTATCGAACTGCCTTGGAAAGTCGTTACGTAAGTTTATTGGGACGTAAAGAAGTGCTTACAGGTAAGGCTAAGTTTGGTATTTTTGGCGATGGAAAAGAATTGGCACAAATCGCGATGGCTAAAGTTTTCAGAAATGGAGATTGGCGATCGGGATATTACCGTGACCAAACATTTATATTTGCTTCAGGCATCAGTGATGTATACCATTTTTTCTCTCAACTGTATGCCCACCCCGATGTAGAGGCAGATCCTTCTTCTGCAGGAAGACAAATGAATTGCCATTTTTCGACACGTGTTGTGGATGATCAGGGAAACTGGTTGAACCAAATGACTCAAAAAAACTCGTTTTCAGATATTTCGACAACAGGAGGGCAAATGGCAAGGCTGCTAGGGCTGGGGTTGGCTTCCAAATTGTATAAGCAGAATAGAAATTTGGATTACCTGTCTTATTTTTCAAATAAAGGAAACGAAGTTGCATTTTGCTCGATCGGCAATGCTGCTACTTCTGAAGGTGTATTTTTCGAAGTCATTAACGCAGTAGGGGTTCACCAGATTCCGACAGTGATTTCCATTTGGGATGACGGATATGGCATATCTGTACCTAACGAAATTCAAACAACAAAAGGAGATATTTCAGAAGTGCTTCAAGGATTTCAGAAGGAAGAATTGACCAATGGGATTGAAATATTCAAAGTGAGAGGATGGGATTATGCGGGATTATGTGAAACTTATGAAAAGGCTGCCCATATTGCCCGCGAGAAACATATTCCTTGTTTGATCCACGTGACCGAACTGACACAGCCCCAAGGGCATTCTTCTTCAGGTTCACATGAGCGTTATAAATCTAAGGAAAGATTACAATGGGAGACTGACTTCGATTGCATTGCAAAAATGAAAGACTGGATAATAAGTTCGGGAATCGCCACTTTAGAAGAGTTGGAACAACTGGATCAACAGGCTAAAGATCATGTTCGTCAAGAACAGAAGCGAGCTTGGACCGATTATATCAAAACGTTGAGCCTGGAGGCAAAGGAAGCCATAGATTTACTTCAGGGTATTCCAAACGAACGCGCCGATTTTGCTTCCAAAAAATTGCAATCGATGGTTGAACCTTCTTTAAAAGAGGTGTACGGTCAGGTCCGCAAGGTGCTGCATGAACTGAAAGGACAGCATAGTGAGCAACGTCAGCAATTATTAAGTTGGTACAAAGAAAAGCAGAAGGTTAATGAGAAACGTTATAACTCTAAGTTGTTTACAGCTGGTGTCGATTCTCCTGCCCATGTAAAGATTGTTCCTGCTTTGTACAGTGAAGAGGCTAAAGTTGTCGACGGCCGTGAAGTCCTCAATTTGTGCTTTGAGGAGAACTTTAGACGGGACGAAAGGCTGTTGGCTTTCGGAGAGGATGTGGGTAAAATTGGAGATGTAAATCAAGGTTTTGCAGGATTACAGGAGAAACTTGGCGTACATCGTGTATTTGATACTGGTATTCGGGAGAATTCGATTATAGGGAAAGGGCTTGGTTTGGCAATCCGCGGGTTTCGTCCGATAGCGGAAATCCAATATTTAGATTACCTAATTTACGGCATTACAGTAGCAAGTGACGATTTGGCAACTTTAAGTTACCGTACCTTTGCTGGGCAAAAAGCACCAGTAATTATTCGTACACGCGGCCATCGATTAGAAGGTATATGGCACTCCGGATCACCGATGTCGGTAATTTTAGGCGCCCTGAGAGGTTTACATGTATGCGTGCCGCGTAATATGACCCAGGCAGCTGGTATGTATAATACCTTGTTCCGCTCAGATGAGCCAGCTATTGTTATTGAATGCCTGAATGGGTATCGTCTTAAAGAACGCTTGCCTGAGAATGTAGGTGAATTTACAGTGCCAATTGGCTATGCGGAATGTATAAGAGAGGGGCATGACATCACGGTAGTATCCTATGGATCCACTTTGCGTGTTGTTGAAGAAGCCGCCATGGAATTGGAACGCTTGGGTATATTTATTGAAATTATTGATGCGCAAACGCTACAGCCTTTTGACAAAGGAAAACTTTGTGTTGAATCTTTGAAAAAAACAAATAAACTACTTGTTGTGGATGAGGATGTGCCAGGTGGGGCTTCAGCCTTTATCTTACAAGAGGTGTTAGAGAAGCAAAATGGCTATTATCTATTAGACAGTCAGCCGCGAACACTCACTGCCAAAGCGCATCGTCCACCATACGGCTCTGACGGAGATTATTTTTCAAAACCATCTTCTGACGATGTCGTCGAGATGGTCTATTCAATTATGCATGAAGCTAACCCAGAAAAATATCCATCTNNAGATGGATATTTTTCTGGGTTTATTTGATCCTAGCGTTGGAATGAAATCTCTTATCAGCTGAATATACTTGCAGCACCGATCATTGCCGCTTTTTCGCCAAGTATGGCCGTGTAAATTTCGAACTTTTCAAATTCTTTTCGATCCGCGATAAAAATAGGTAGGGCTTTTGCAATATTGCCACCGACAATAAATAGTTCAGATGAATGTTTCTCTGAGAAAAACTGCATAAAATCAAATAGATGTTTAGCATATTCATCTTTGATGATTTGAAACTCCGCAGTTTCCCTATAATGATCTAAAATTTCTTTCAGTCCGGTCACATCCTTACCTGCTATTTCTTTGAAACGTTTTACGAACCATCGTGTGACCAGAAATTCCTCAAAGATACAATCTTCATAAGGGCTATTCCATAGAGCCGCATCAAAAGCCTTCTCGCCTTTATTCCAAACCGCAGATCCAAGTCCAGTCCCCAATGTAATTCCTAGTATACGCTTATTCGTTTGAAGTTGTTGTACGAATATTTCACCTTGTAAGAAAGCCGCTGCATCATTGATAAAGTGAATAGACATAGGGGAAAGTCCCAGTTCATTACCTAGCAGAGTTTTAATATCTTGGTCGTAAAGATGGTCGTATTTGCTTTGTCCTTGTATCTTTGATATTCCATTTTCGTAGTCAAATGGTCCTGGCATGGCAATTCCGATGAATTGAACAGGAGCAGGAGAGGTGGCTATGGTATCACTGATGGCTGATGCCCAGGTTTGTAAAATCGTTTTAGCATCTCCTTGAGAAAAAACGTGGTTTCTGGCCACGTTTTCTAAGTATATATTCCATTGTTTTGTGTCAATGATACAGGCAGAAATATGTGTGCCTCCAATATCAACACCTACGACATAATTATCTTGCAGCATGTTTGTAACTTTGATTTTTAAGTAGATGATCCGCGATTACAAGTGCCGCCATAGCTTCCACAATAATTACTGCTCTCGAAACAACACAAGGGTCATGTCTTCCCTTGCCACTAGCAATAGCAGGGTTGCCATGGACATCCACCGTTTCTTGATCTCTCATGATAGTGGCAACAGGCTTAAATGCTACTTTGAACGTAATATCCATACCATTTGAAATCCCGCCCTGAATACCTCCAGAGAAGTTGGTATGCGTGTGCACTCGAGTTAAATCATGGTCATCTGCTACAAATATATCATTATGTTCGGAACCTCGCAACTCTGATCCAGCAAAACCTGAACCATATTCAAAACCATGTACAGCATTGATGCTCATCATTGCCTTGGCAAGATCCGCATGTAGTTTATCAAAGACTGGTTCGCCTAAGCCCACGGGGACATGTCTGATGACAGCCGATATCCGTCCACCAACAGTATCACCAGCTTTTCTGATCGAATCGATAAATTCAACCATTTCATTCGCTGTTGCTGGATCCGCGCAACGTGCGATGTTGGATTCCCGTAAATCAAGAAGGCTCTTTAGATCTTTTGTATCCACATTTGGAGCTTCAATAGTACCAACTCCAGAAACGTGGGCAAAGATTTCTATACCAAATTGTTTTAGAAAGCTCTTCGCTACAGCGCCCGCAGCGACACGGGCTGCAGTCTCTCTTGCAGAAGAACGTCCTCCACCACGATAGTCACGGATACCATATTTCATCTGGTAGGTGAAATCAGCATGAGAAGGTCTGAAAATATCTTTGATATGTGTGTAATCTTTCGAACGCTGATCTTCATTTGGAATGACAATCGCAATAGGTGTACCTGTTGATTTTCCTTCGAATACACCGGATAATATTTGTGCTGTATCACTTTCTTTCCTCTGCGTCGTGATTTTGGATTGACCTGGTTTTCGTTTGTCGAGCTCAGACTGGATAAAATCCTCGTCTATTGTTATATTTGAAGGGCAACCATCAATAATTACACCGATAGCTTTGCCATGTGATTCGCCAAAAGTGCTGATTCTGAATAAGTCGCCAAATGAATTTCCTGCCATAAAAATTAAATTTCAATAAACTTAGATAAATTTGCTTTTATATGCAATTGTAAAGCTTGAGAAGGGATTCAAATTTGTGGATTTTTCTCGTCTATTAGTCCTTACTGATTGCATTCATTATTTTGTTCAAGGCGAAAAGCCTGTTGGGGTATAATAGGTGGAAACAGGGATTAATGTTGATTTAATCCCTGTTTTAATATGCTATTCAATGACAAAAGCTTGCGCCTGTAAATGATTCCAAAAATCAGGATATGATTTTTCTACAACTTGAGGTTCAGCAATCTTAATCTGGTCGAAAACTAATGCCAGTGGTGCGAACGCCATCGCCATGCGATGATCTTCGTAAGTATCGAAAGTAACCTCTTCAGGCTGATATACCTGCGCTGTTTTCAGATGGTAGGTATCGCCATCTTCAATTAGCTCGGCTCCAAATTTCGCAATTTCCTTTTGTAGTGCCGCGATACGGTCAGTCTCCTTAATTTTTAAGGTCTCCAAGCCCGTAAAAGATACATCTCGTTTTAACGCAGCCGCGACAACAACTACAGTTTGTGCGAGATCGGGACATTCTTTAAAGTTAAATAAGCTTACATCCGAACCGATTACCTTTTTATTTAAATGTAATCCGTCCGATTCAAAGCTCGATTGTACACCAAAATGCTCCATAATGCTTATAATAGCAATATCACCCTGTAAGCTATTTTTTCTTAATCCGGGCAATACGATCGATGCGTTTGCATCTGCTAGTGCGACGATAGCGTACCAATAGGAAGCAGCGCTCCAATCTGGCTCGACATATATTGTTTGTTTCTCAAATGCCTGCGGCGCAATTTTAATCGCATTGTTTTTCCATTCATGCTGAATCCCGACACTTTTCAGCATATCCAAGGTCATTGATACATAAGGTCTGGAGGTTAATTCACCCTCAATCTCTAAAGTAAGCCCTTTTTTTAATGCAGGTGCAATTAATAAGAGGGCTGATATATATTGGCTGCTGATATTACCTTTAATCTTGACGCGGTCTTTTTCTTGAAACAGCCCGCCCTCAATTTTCAAAGGAGGGTATCCGACTTTCTTGTCATAGTGGATGTCTGCACCAATTTCTTTCATGGCATCAACTAATATACCTATAGGACGCTGTTGCATGCGTTCAGTACCTGTAAGGATAAAATTTCCTTTGACAAGGTTGAGGTAAGCCGTTAAGAATCGCATGGCCGTTCCCGCTGGACCGATGTCAATTGTGTTGAATCCTGGTTTCGGATCTGAAGCAATTTGTAGCACACGGTTTAACGTTACCGTATCTGCAGCTTCAGAAAGGTTGGCTATTTCAACTTGTCCTTTGCTCAATGACTGGATAATAAGAGCACGGTTGCTCTCAGATTTTGAACCTGTGAGTTGAACCGTACCCTGTATTTTTTTTGAAGGATGCGTCAGCGTGATGACTTGTTGATTCATTATGCTTCTGCTGTTGGTTGTTCCTGAGTATTCATGACCACATTTTGTTTGCGAATAGATTCGTTGTGAATCAATTCGAGGAATTTTGTCGCAAATTCACTTCCCAACGAAAGCGCCTCTGCTAATTTGGTGCGTTTTTGAACAATCTCATCCCAACGGTTAACTTGCAAAATTGTCACGTTGTTATCGCGTTTGTATTCACCTATTTTCTCCGCTATTTTCATGCGTTCACCAATTTTTTGGATGATCAAATCATCTAATTTGTCGATGTTGCTACGCAATTCAGCTAATTTGTCTTCGAAGGAAGGGTTGTCGGATGCCGCCTTACGTAAAGTTAAGTGATCGATCAAGTCGGCTAATGCAGCAGGAGTCACTTGTTGTTTAGCATCAGTCCATGCAACAGATGGGTCTATATGCGATTCGATAATCAATCCTTGCATATCCATATCCATTGCTTTTTGTGCGATATACGGTAGCAATTCGCGGTTTCCACAAATGTGGCTTGGGTCGTTGATGATCGGTAGATTAGGACAAGCAGTTTTTAACTGAATCGCTAAATCCCACATTGGTTCATTACGGAATGCTGTTTTCTCGTAAGAAGAGAAACCTCTATGGATAGCACCTAATTTTTTAATACCAGCACGATTGATACGTTCCAATGCACCGATCCACAAAGATAAATCTGGATTTACAGGATTTTTAACAAATACTGGAATATCTACACCTTGTAAAGCATCAGCAATTTCTTGCACGGTAAATGGATTGGCAGTTGAACGTGCACCTACCCATAGTACATCCACACCAGCAGCCAAAGCTTCTTCCACGTGTTTTGCTGTAGCAACTTCAGTAGCTGTTAATAAACCTGTTTCTTCTTTCGCTCTTTTTAACCATTCAAGGCCAATTGAACCAATACCTTCAAATTCTCCAGGACGAGTGCGTGGTTTCCAGATGCCGGCGCGTAAAATATTTACTTTTCCGGTATTTGCCAACAAATGCGCTGTTGATACCAGCTGCTCTTCTGTTTCTGCACTACAAGGGCCTGCGATAATTAAAGGTTTGTCTCCTGTGTCCAACCAAGATTTTAAAGGAGTGATGTCTAATGTATTTTTCATGTTAAGTTTGATTATCTATTTTAATATTGTATGCGTAAATTGTTAATTATAGTTTTTCGTTTTTGACATACTCGCCCATAATATTGAAATTGACACTATGTTTGAGTACTTTACGTATTGCTGCTTCGTAGTCTGTTTGTTTCTTCCATTCTACGTCAACGAAAAAATCATATTCATTGCGTTTTCCGATTACCGGCATTGACTGAATTTTGCTCAAGTTGATATTCTGTTCGGCAAAGCATTGTAAAATAGTCGCCAGAGATCCGACCGTATTTCCTGTTTGGAATGATAATGACGCTTTATTGGCATTCTTATGTTCGACAACCTCATTAGATAATACGAGGAAACGCGTTGCGTTCTTTTTATTGGTTTCGATTCTCTTTTCTAATATTTCAAGACCATAGATTTCAGCGGCCAATGTCCCAGCGATTGCAGCAGTATCCGTTAATTTTCGCTCCGCAATCATTTTCGCAGTTGCAGCGGTATCAGATCCCTCGGTTATACGTACTCCTTCCAGCTCTGAAAGAAATTCTTCACATTGGCGAATGGCAATTGGATGCGATTCGATGTGTTTAATATCCTTTAATTTAACGCCTGGCAATACCATGAGATTCTGTTGGATGTTTAGGTAAACTTCCCCAGTGATATGGAACTTGTAATCTCTTAATAAATTATAATTCGGTAATAGACTTCCTGCAATTGAATTTTCGATCGCCATAACGATATAGTCGACTTTTCTTTGCTTCAGCAATTCACAAGTTTTTTTAAATGAATCACATTCTACAATTTCAACTTCTCTTCCGAAAAATTTAAATGCGGCCTCTTCATGAAATGAAGCCTTTGCTCCCTGTATTGCAATTTTTAAACTCATTGTTTTTTTGTTCGCTATGTTGTCTCCAAAAAAAAGAGTCCCGATCATTTGAACCGGGACTCTTCTTGTTTGTATTTTTTATGATTTATACACAATCTAATCCCGGCTCTTATTTTTAAAATAAAAGAAGTTAAAATAGAAATATGTATATGTTCTGTTCATCCTGTTGTTGTTTGACATTTCAAATGTACGAATGTTTTTGAAATATCAAAGAAAAAAATAATTTTTTATTATAAATATTAAGCTAATTTCATGGTTTTTTTATGTGTTTTTATGTGGTTTTTATGATTAAATTTTAGTGGTTTATTTGTATTCTTTTTAAAGCGTTTATTTCTATTTAATTATGTTATATTGTTGTTTTTTAGTGTTTTAGATTTTTGTTCTGTTGTTTTTCTTCGATGATAAATTGTGTTTTTGTATTGTTTTTTTATGTTAAAAATAGCTTTATTTTTATGTGATTTTTTACTGTTTTTTTTATATTAAATTTATGTGTTTTTAATATTAATATTTCCGTTTTTTTTGACTGTTTTGTTAAAAAAGTATTTTACTACCTTTGGACAAACGCTGGATTTTATGCTAAAACGAAGTAATTTTTATGTATGTGTATGTATGATCTGTTTTTTATTGACAGGTTTTACTTTTAAAGGAGAGGAAAAAGAAGCGAGGGTAAAGCGCGTTATCGATGGCGATACCTTTGTCATTGAAAATGGAACCTCAAAAGGGGAGAAAGTTAGGCTGATAGGGGTAGATGCCCCGGAAACGAGGCGGACGGCACGCAAGGAAATCGGTTACTATGGTCAAGAAGCAAAGCAGTATTTAACGGCAATGTTGAATGGAAAAAGTGTTAAGTTAGTCTTTGACATTGGAAAACGGGATCGGTATGGAAGACTTCTTGCCTATGTGTATATTTGAAAGAAATTCGTCAATCGGGATTTGGTTGAACAGGGTTATGCAGTTCCTATACGCTAGCACCAAATGTACAATATGCAGATTTATTTGTAAAATTGGAACGTCAGGCTCGTCAGGAGAAACGTGGCCTTTGGAAATAAATGAATTTTGAATCATGATTTTTGTTTTATTCAGTGTCATCTGTAGCGTAACCGTTGCTGTTTTATTAAAATTGGCAAAACAAAATGGAGTCGAAACCAAACAAGTTATCGTTTGGAATTACCCCATGGCGGTTGCACTGGCTTATTTTGTATTGCAACCGAATCTAAAATCGTTCGTATGGGATGCTATGCCGGTTACGTTGTATACGAGTCTGGCGATATTACTTCCAGGGATGTTTGTTTTTATAGCTTTGTCCATTCGCTATGGTGGTTTGGTCAAGACAGAGATTGCACAACGCTTATCGTTGTTTATTCCCTTGCTTGCATCATTTTTCTTCTTTCATGAAAAAATGGAGGGACATAAGATGCTCGGAATAGCCCTTGGTTTATTGGCTATCCTATGTTCTATTGGCTGGCAAAAAAATGAGCATAGTGGCTCGATGGGAGATAGTCGTTATAAAGCGCTTTATCCATTATTGGTATTTATCGGTATGGGCATAATTGATATCCTCTTCAAACAGGTCGCCTTGCATGTTAATATACCTTATATCAGTTCCATGTTTATTATCTTTGTGATGGCGATGTTTATTGCAATGGTGCTGTTGCTGTATTTCCTTTTTGTGGAAAAGCAACGTTTTTCAAAGCAAGCTGTGGGATATGGATTGGTTTTGGGCGTATTTAACTTCTGTAACATCCTATTCTATATGAAAGCGCATCGTGCCCTACCAGACAATCCATCAGTCGTATTTACTGGGATGAATATTGGTGTGATCTCATTGGGCGCTCTAATTGGCGTCTTATTTTTTAAAGAAAGGTTATCATTATTGAATTATCTAGGCATAGCGCTTTCTATTGTTTCAGTTTTAATCATAGCATATCTATGAGTTTATTTGAAGATACTTACCGGACTATTGATGCAAAATACGAGGGAATTTTTAGAGATAAGGGCAGTAAATTTATTGCTTATGCTTTTCCATTTAAATCCGAAGAGCAATTAAAAGATCTGATTTTGGAAGTGAAAGCGATTCATCCGAAAGCGAGACACCATTGTTGGGCTTATCGTCTCACGCCAGATCGTGCTGTCTTTCGTGTGAATGATGATGGAGAACCGTCGGGAACAGCAGGACGCCCAATTTTAAATGTGCTATTGTCTATGGATGTCACCAACATTACCGTGATTGTTGTACGGTATTTTGGCGGTACATTGTTGGGCGTGCCAGGTTTGATTAATGCCTACAAATCGGCCACCCAAGACGCTTTGAACCAAGCAGAAATTATCGAGCGTACAGTGAATGACCATTATGGTATTACCTTCGATTACCTCCATATGAATGATGTTATGCGGATAATTAAGGAAGAAGGCGTAGGAGTTGAAAAACAGGAATTTGACAATCAATGTTATTTGGAGTTTGAAGTCCGAAAAACGCAGGTCAATCGAATTGTTGATCGGTTCACTAAAATTGAGGGCTGTCAGTTAACTTATTTATATACGCTATGATTAACGAATCGGAATTAGTTTTGAATGCAGATGGCAGTATTTATCATCTGAATTTGTTGCCAGAAGACCTGGCCAATACCGTAATTACTGTAGGCGATCCAGACCGGGTGGCGAAAGTTTCGGCGCACTTTGATCGCATTGAACTCAAAAAGGGGAAGCGTGAATTTATTACACATACCGGGTATTTGGGGAATAAACGGCTGACCGTAATATCCACCGGTATAGGTACGGATAATATAGACATCGTACTAAATGAACTGGATGCACTTGCAAATATTGATTTTGCCAGCAGAACCGTCAAGTCCGTGCTGACCTCGCTGGATATAATACGCATCGGAACTTCAGGCGCTGTACAACAAGATGTAGAAATGGGAACTATTTTGGCCTCTTCTTACGGTATAGGTCTTGATGCCTTGATGAACTATTATGAGGGTACTTATAACGATGAGGAAAAAGAGCTTGAGGCGGAATTAGGTAGGCATTTTTCGGCATTGAACTTGCAGCCTTATGTTGCCAAAGGGAGTAGAAGTCTTCAGGAACAGATAGCTTTTGATCTTCCCAAGGGCATCACATTAACCGCACCAGGTTTTTATGCACCACAGGGGCGTAATTTGCGGGCGAATAATAGCATTCCTAATTTTTTGAGTTTAGTAAATTCTTTTCAATACAAAGCGCTACGCTTAACTAACCTGGAGATGGAAACCGCCGGTATTTATGCATTGGCCAATCTATTTGGACATCAAGCTTTATCCATCAATGCTATTTTGGCAAATAGGGTGAACGGCCATTTTTCCGCTACGCCCGAACAAGTAGTCGATAAAGCTATACAGCTCGTTCTAGGACGCATTTAACTCTTTTTGGAGAACAACCTTGTGCAATAGACGGTTCGTGACGGATGCAATAAAAGAGTGGATGTTGTAGACAAGATTCAAATCGAAAAGGAATTNNAATTCCTTTTCGATTTGAATCAAATTTAAGCATGATGAACAGCAAGATCGTGAAACTCCACAAAGATGAACCTCCGTAGCTGATAAAAGGTAGTGGTATCCCGATAACGGGTACAATACCTATTGTCATGCCGATATTGATAAACAAGTGAAAAAATAGAATAGAGGCTACACCATAAGCATATATCCTGGCGAAGGCCGAACGCTGTCGTTCGGCAATGTGAATAATGCGTAACAGTAGCGTAAGATAGATTAGTAATAAGGTAACCGATCCGACAAAGCCCCATTCCTCTCCAACCGTACAGAAAATAAAATCTGTACTTTGCTCAGGTACGAAATTATATTTTGTCTGGGTTCCCTGTAAATAACCTTTTCCCAAAAGCTGTCCCGATCCAATTGCAATTTTAGACTGATTCAAATTATAGCCCTTTCCCTTAGGATCTTCCATTTTGCCTAAAATGATGTCAATACGATCACGTTGATGTGATTGTAAGACATGATCATACACGAGGTCTACACAGAGAATAAATACTGCACATGCCGCAAAAAGTATACTGAGATTAATAATGTATTTCCTTCTCTTGCGGTAGTTCCACATCACGAGGCCAATGAGTAATGCCAAAACCAAAATAAGTATCCATGGATTGACCAATAAAGCAAGTACGAAAAGCAAAATGCAGAGACCTCCAAATATCAGAAGTTCATTATTCACATAGCCCTCCCGGTAGAACACAAAAATCAACGAAAAGAATGCGAGGGCAGATCCAGTATCGGGTTGTAACATCACCAGAAATACAGGAAATAATACTATACCGGCTCCCATAGCTAAAGTTTGCATCGTTGGAGCTTTATTGCTTTGAGAACTTAAAAAGTTGGCCAGCAACAGGCAGGTAGAAAGTTTCGCAAACTCCGAAGGCTGTAAGCGGAAAAAACCGAGGTCGATCCAGGCCTGGTTTCCACCAACATTTCGTCCGACGACCAACACGATCACAAGCAATACAGCAGTTATACCGTAAAATATTGGTGAGGCTGAGCTGAAAAATTTAGCGTCTATGATCAAAATGGACACCCCCAAGATAATAGCGGAAACAAGATATAAAGACTGTTTTCCATAATTCGTACCCAACGTAAAGAAATTGGGAAGTTCGGGGTTAAACACAGCAGCGCGGATATTGAATAAGCCGATTAAGCATAGCGCAAGCCAAAGGGTTATGGTCAGCCAGTCTATCTTTCCAAAGAAACTTGTTTTTTGATTATTCATATCTTCTCTTTATCTCGCTATGGTGAACAATTGTTTCTTTTGGTTTTGTCAAAGCGGCCAGCTGCCGTTTAGATTTTAACGTGTCCGTTTTGGATTTAACTGAGTCCGTTTTTTTTACATCCTTAGAAGCCTTTGGATCCACCACTTTTTTAGGCGCAGGAAGAAAATTTGCATTATAGATGCGGTCCTGGATATACTTAGGGGCAGTGATGGTGTCTTTGAGATATTTCTCGACCATCATACTGGCAATAGGTCCTGCCCATGTTCCACCATAACCTGCATTTTCAACAAAGACAGCAATGGCGATTTTAGGATTTTCCCGCGGCGCAAAAGCAAAGAAAACAGCATGGTTTTCTCCATGCGGGTTCTGAGCCGTACCTGTTTTTCCGCACATTTCAATACCCGGAATACGATTGGACCAAGCTGTTCCTTCAGGTGTATTGACAGCATCGCTCATGCCCTGAATAACTACAGGATAGTATTTTTCATCGACACCGGCACTGATTTTTTCCGTGAATTCCTTCTTGGCAATTTTCTTTTCTCCAATTCCTTTAATCAAATGCGGTCTGTAGTAAAATCCTTTATTAGCAACGATAGCCATGATATTGGCCATTTGCAATGGCGTTATTCCCATTTCCCCTTGTCCGATGGATAAAGAAATGTTAAAACTTGAACGCCATTTATCGTTACCGTATCGTTTGGTATAAAAATCTGATGTCGGCAATAAACCTGGTTTCTCTCCGGGGAGATCAATGCCCAATTTATGACCAATTCCAAACTGCGTCACTGCATTGCGCCATAAATCATAAGCTTTAGGTCCCGAAAGGCCACGTCCATCAATCATTTTGGCATACGTAAAACCATAATAAGTATTGCATGATACGGCTACCGATCGCTGTAAAGTCGTTGATCCATGATAGTGGGTACAGCCCATCCATCCACGTCCACCACCATAACTGTATCCATGCGGGCAGAAGAATACCGTATTGCGATCAATCACACCCGCTTGTTGCGCAGTCAATGCAGATACTACCTTAAATACAGATCCGGGTGGGTAAGAAGCTTGAATAGGACGGTTAAACAGCGGTTTCGTTTCATCCTTTAATAATTTCATATAATTATTGCCAGATTGTCGTCCCACCATCATGTTTGGATTATAGCTCGGGCTGCTGACATAAGCCAAGATTTCACCCGTTGCAGGCTCGATAGCGACTATGGATCCCAATTTATTTTTCATCAGGTTTTCCCCTAGAATTTGAAGGTCTTTATCCAAAGAGGAAACCAGCCCTTCCCCGGCAACAGCGAGGGTGTCGTATTTTCCCTCCATAAATACACCCTTGGGGCGATTCAGCGCGTCGACCATCAAATTGTTAACACCGCGTTTCCCACGAATGAGGTCTTCATAGGAACGCTCTACGCCGCTGCGGCCGATATAGTCACCGCTGCGATAAAATCCATTGGAACGTTCAATATCCTTGTCATTTACCTCACTGACATAACCCAAAAACTGAGCCGCTATGCTATCGGGATAACTTCTGATTGTTCTCTTCTGCACATAGAAACCCCGAAATTGATATTGATACTCCTGATATTGGGCCCATGTCCGTACAGAAAGCTGTTTTTCAAAAATAGATGCACGATAAGGCGAATGTATTCTAGCCTTTTCCATCCGTTTGATAAAGCCTTCTTTATCGATATCTATCAATTTGCAAAACAGTGCCGTATCAATTTCTTTTACTTCACGAGGGGTGACCATAAGGTCATATACCGGTTCGTTCTGAACCAGCACCTTTCCTTTCCGGTCCAATATAACGCCTCTCGCAGGGTACACAATGACCTTGCGCATCACATTACTGTTGGCAGAGTGTATGTACGAATCGTCTATGATCTGTAAATAAAATAAGCGGGCCATCAGCGTCAATGTGATGGCGATAAAGATTCCGGAAACGACGTACTTGCGCGCAAAAAAACTGTTCATAGAAATAAATTTCTATCCATCGATCTACTATAACCGATCTTTCTTTTTATAGAATAATATGCTAAATAATAGCATGATAATTACCGTAAATATACAACTTAAAACGATACTCAATAAGGTGTATTGGAGGTGTTGGAAGGAAAAAGATTCTAAGAGATACAAAAATGTATGATGAATCAATGTTCCGAAGAAGATATAAGAAAAGAACCAACGGATATTCATGAATCCCAACATTGGGGTGAAAAAAGACTCGCGTTCTTCCACTTCGAGTGTAATTTTCATGAAGAAAATTCGGAAAGCAGCTAATGCCACACAGGCCGCGGTATTGATGCCTAGAGTATCATAAAAAGAATCTACGGTAAGTCCAGTTAGAAATGCGATCAAATAAACCAAAAAATTAGGCGTTCCCGTTGGAAGCAAAAAAACAAATAAAATGTAAGGAAATGCCGCGACCAGATTGTAGTAACCAATGTTTTGAAATAGGAAAACTTGCATGCCTATCAACACGATAAATCGAATAATATTAAATATTAAAATCCTAGCCATTGTCCTTTGTCGATTCTTCTAGTGTTTTTAATTCGTTATTTAACAGGTCTTTTACAACGTACACATGCTGTAAGTTGGAGAAGTTGGTACTTAAAAGTATTCTAAGATCTAAAAAAGCATCTCCAGAGGAGATACCCGTCTGAATGACAGTCCCAACAAAAATCCCTTTTGGAAAGTGGCCCGAATATCCCGAGGTATATACTTTGTCTCCCTTGTTGACTTTAATGTGATTTGGGATTTCCTTCACCATTGCCGCGCGATAGTCCATGCTATTTCCCCATACCAACGAACCAAATACTTCAGTATGACCGAGGGTAACCGATATTCTCGTGTCAGGATGCAACAAGGATTGAACCGTCGAGAAATGAGGTGAGACATTTAAGACAATACCTACTACGCCATTGGGGGCGATCACACCCATTCCGCGCTCGATACCATCTTTACTACCTTTATCGAGTGTAATTGTATTTGCTTTTTGGTGAATGCTGTTGTTGATGACATTCGCAATAATAAATTCATAACGCCCAAATTCGCTGCTATCAATAGGCGGTACAGGACCGATGTTGACGCTGTCCGTTGACCGATAGGCCTGCAAGTCCTTTCTCAACTGCGCATTTTCTCTTGCGAGCGCATCGTTAGTTTCATCGAGGTGAAGGTAGCTTTTCCAGGAATTGACTTTTGCATAAAGGCCTCCGATGATACTATTCGAAGAATTTAAGACCGAATTACGTTGGAAGGAATTATTGGTGATGACCAAAAATAAAGAGAATCCAAAAAAGAGGATAAACCAAAAGAATGCATTATATCGTCTTAGGAATAACCAAAGGTTTCTCATTTTTTAATGTGGGTATTTAATAAGCAAGCGATATAATAGTTTTGCATATTATATCGCTCTTTAATAAAATATTGTTATTAATTATCGAACGGTTAGGATTGCATCAGAAATTTAAATCGTCCGATATTTTTTAGTGCAATACCAGTTCCTCTTACGACAGCGCGTAATGGATCTTCAGCAATGTGCACCGGAAGTTTAGTCTTAGCTTGTATACGACGATCTAAACCGCGTAATAATGCACCACCGCCAGTTAGGTAAATACCTGTTTGATAAATATCTGCTGATAATTCTGGAGGAGTAATTTCTAAAGCTTTTAAGATCGCCTCTTCAATTTTCGAGATGGATTTATCCAGACAATGGGCTATTTCGGTATAAGAAACAGTGATCTGTTTAGGAACACCAGTCATCAAATCACGCCCTTGAACAGCAAAATCTGCAGGTGGTTCCTGCAATTCCGGAAGAGCAGCTCCCACTTCAATTTTTATTTTTTCAGCCGTACGTTCACCGATCATGATGTTGTGTTGTCGTCTGATGTATTGAACGATATCAGAGTCAAAGTTATCACCTGCAACGCGAATAGATTGGTCACATACGATACCCGACAAAGCAATGACCGCTATTTCGGTAGTACCACCACCGATATCAATAATCATATTACCCATCGGTTCTTCCACATCAATCCCTATACCTACAGCAGCGGCCATCGGCTCGTGAATCAAATAGACTTCCTTAGCACCAGCAATTTCAGCTGAGTCGCGTACCGCTCTTTTTTCCACCTCTGTAATACCGGATGGAATACAAACAACCATACGAAGTGAAGGGAAAAACCAACTCTTGCCATTATTTACTAATTTTACCATTCCCCTGATCAAATGCTCAGCGGCCGTAAAATCGGCAATTACGCCATCACGTAAAGGACGTACTGTCTTTATATTGTCGTGTGTTTTACCCTCCATCTGCATGGCTTGGCGGCCAATGGCGATCACTTTATTTGTGGTGCGGTCAAATGCAACAATAGAAGGTTCATCCACTACTACTTTGTCATTATGAATTATTAGGGTATTTGCAGTACCCAAGTCAATCGCAACTTCTTGCGTAAACCAATTAAATAAGCCCATCTGCTAATCCTTAAGCTATTTTAAAATAATATGCAAACCTACCAAAAAAAATTAATCTTTTTGAGGTTATACATCAAAAAAAAAGATATTATGAAAGTAAATTCGATCTGGAAAAAACTGTCTTTAAATTTAACGAATATAATCTGTAAATGTTACGTGCTAAGCAAAGTTATTTTAAATTGGATACCCCTAAGAGAAGCATAAAACAGGTTTTTTTTTGAAATCGTTGGCTGTTAAAACAAAGAATCCAATAAAGAACGTTGGGTTTTGAAAAGTCAGTGGAAGGCTAATGGTGTGATGAGATACTCAACTAGTGCACCATTATGGCCAGTGGTAAGCTGATTAGAGGGGGGATAAAAAAGACAGCGCCATGATTGTAAGATCATGGCGCTGTCGGGGATATTGATTTATTTCAGATGGGAAATACTGTTAAAAGACTATTGCACTGTTTCTGCCTGATTCTTTTCCGGAATTGGTTCATCGTACTTGTGGAATATTAAACGTACACCGCTGTTTTTTGTGAAAAATTTAATGGACCAGTTCACAAAAGTAATGAGTTTATTTCTGAATCCATAGATGGACATCAAGTGGACAAACATCCAGGTCATCCAGCCAAAGAATCCATTAAAATGAATTTTTCCCATATCAACTACCGCTTTATTACGGCCTATAGTAGCCATTGAGCCTTTGTCGAAATAATTGAATTTCTCAGTTGGTTGGTTGGAAATTGTTTGAAGGATGTGCTTAGCAACATATGCTCCCTGTTGTTGAGCTACCGGTGCAACACCTGGTAAGCCACGAGGAAGATCATCAGTAATAAACGCCGAAACATCACCAATGGCATAAACACCTGGCATATCGATAACGCGACATTGGTCGTCCGTCTGTATACGATTTCCGCGCTGAATAATTTCTTTCTTGAAGCCATCAGGATATTGTCCAGCTACGCCGGCACCCCAAATCACGGTTTTTGTCTCAATGCTTCTGCCGTCGGCGAAAGTAATCGAATTACCATCATATCCCGTTACCTGAACATTCAATAACACTTCTACACCTAGATCTTTCAGGTACCTTTCCGAATCTTTGGAAGATTTTTCAGACAGATTGGCCAATACTTTCGGAAGTCCTTCGACCAAGTACACCGACATCTCAGATTTTTTTAATTCTGGATAGTCTTTTTCAAGAACGTTGTTTTTGATTTCTGCGATTGCACCCGAAAGTTCTACACCTGTCGGACCACCTCCGACAATAACGAAGTTCAGATTGGCTTTACGATCAGCCGGATTTTCTATCCGTACCGCCTCTTCCAGGTTCTGTAAAACATAGCTACGAATGTTTAATGCTTCTTGTATGTTTTTCATTGGCAAAGCATATTTCGTGATTTGTTGATTGCCGAAGAAGTTCGTCGTAGCGCCTGTCGCAACGATCAAATAATCATAGTCAAAATCACCAACATCTGTCCTTACAATTTTGGCCGCATTATCTACACTCTTTACGTCAGCAAGTCTAAAGTGAAAGTTGTCTTGGCCTTTGAACATTTTGCGGACAGGGAAAGAAATAGAATCCGCCGAAAGAGTACCCGTGGCTACCTGATACATCAAAGGTTGAAAAGTATGAAAGTTATTTCTGTCCAGCAACAGAACATCAACTTCCTTATTTTTAAGCTTTTTAGCAACTTCAATTCCTCCAAATCCAGCACCAATAATGATTACTCTTGGGAATTTTCTATTTGAACTATTGCTTGGCATATTTTTAATAGTTTGTTGTAAAAATTCGGTACAATCGAATTAAGCTGCAAATATCTTAAATTTTGGTTCAAAAAACTAAAAAATATTTATTTATTGCGCCGATATGTTGTGAATTTTATTGTGAAAAGGCTAAATCTTTCAATCATATGTTTTGTAGATGTTTGATTTTTAGTCTTTTATGTCGGTCTCCTGCCGTCTAAAAAAAAGGCTGTTAGTAGTGAAGCCATGGTGTATAAAATACACCATGGCTTCACTACTGCAGTGCGCCTTTTATCTTGATCTTTATGCCGTTGTTGCAATTCTGTAGATAAAGCTGACAGGCGAGCCGACTTTGATCATCAGCATCGGGGAGTGTGTCTAACATATCGAGCTCCTGATCGCTCGCTGAAGCCAGCGATTCTAGACCTTCAATAACCTCAATATGGCAGGTAGCGCATAAAGCCATCCCACCGCAGGTTGCCAATATTTCATATTCTGATGCCCTTAAAATTTCCATCAGTGAAAGATTGATGTCGGTCGGAATCTCCAGCATATTTTCGGTTCCCTCCCGATCAATAACAGTAATGTTAATTAGATTATTATCCATGGCTAGAATGTATTTATACCGTTTACCGTGGTGTATTTGAATGTTAATTTTTGATCTGGGTAGACAAATTTAAAAGCGCTTTGACACATCAGGGCAGCTTCATGATATCCACAAAGAATCAGTTTCAGCTTGCCGGGATACGTATTGATGTCTCCGATTGCGTAAATACGTTCTACATTGGTGGAGTAATCAAAAGTGTTGACCGCTATCGCATTTTTATCGATATTTAATCCCCAGTCTGCGATTGGACCAAGCTTGGGTGTAAGTCCATATAGAGGAATAAAATAATCTGCCTCTGTAGCGATAACTTCTTTGTCTTTATTGGTTGTTTCAACATGGGATAAACTGCCATTGCCATGAATGTTGATCAGACTGTGGGAAAGCAATAAATTGATTTTCCCCTGTTGGGCCAATTTGAACACCTTTTCAGCTGAGTCTGGAGCACCTCGAAAGGAGTCGCTCCGATGTATTAAAGTTACCTGCTGCGCAATGTCTGCGAGGTGAAAGGTCCAGTCAAGCGCAGAGTCGCCACCACCGGCAATAATAATTTTTTTATCCCGGTACTTGGCGGGATCTTTTACCATATAGTCTACCCCTTTTCCTTCATAGAAATGAAGATTAGGAATCTCCGGTTTACGCGGCTCAAAACAGCCCAAGCCCCCGGCGATAACAATAACCTGTGTGTGAACAACCGTATGATCATTAGTTGCCACGATAAAAGAGCCATCGTCCTGTTTAGTAATTTCTTCTACACGTTCACCTAAGGTGAAAGTAGGGTCGAAAGGTTTAATTTGTTCAAGCTGCTTATCGATCAGCTCCTGTGCGGTTATACTTGGATAACCGGGTATATCATAGATAGGTTTGTGTGGGTAAATCTCCGACAGCTGTCCGCCTACTTGAGGTAACACATCAATCAAATGGCAGCGCATTTTTAAAAGCCCAGCTTCGAAAACAGCGAATAGGCCAACAGGTCCTGCTCCAATGATACAGATATCCGTATTTATCATAACTATTCTATATTTAAGTTTTTATATATAGTGTTCAGAATCCTTGTAAAAGCATCGAAATCTTCCGCTGTTAAATTTTCCCATGCCTTCATACGAATCTCCGCAACAATTGGCGAAAGCGATGCTACTTTTAATTTTCCTTCTTCCGTCAAGTGCAAATAAAGACTCCGGCGGTCTGTTTCGTCAATGACCCGTTCAGCTAGATTTTTTTTAAGAAGGATATCAACGATCCGTGTCAATGTCGACTGGTCTTTTCCGCAGCGTTTCGCCAGTTCCTTTTGCGAAAGCTGATCCGTTTCATACAAAGCCTTTAAAATCGTCCACTGATCCACAGTGATATCAAATCCTTTCTCCGCAAAAGAGGATTGGGCAAATTGCTTTACCTTCTTGGCTGTTTGGTCGAGAATAAAAGAATAGCGGTCGAATTTTTCGTTTAGCATACAAATATTTAGTACAACAAATATATTTAAATATTTAGTGTGACAAGTAATTTGAATGCAATAAAAAATGCCCCCAAAAAGTACTCAACTTTTTGGGGGCATTTGAATTTTAAACGCCTGCTTTGCTGTAAAGAGCTTTATTAGGGTCTTACAACCTCAGCTTTTTTAGCTGTATTACCTTCTGCTAAATGCTTTCCTTTACGTAAGTCATATACCGAAGGTGCCGCTAAGATAATCGATGAATATGTACCTACGATAACACCGATTAAGATTGCGAATGAGAATCCACGGATAACTTCACCACCAAATATAAACAATACAGCAAGAACAAACACGATTGTCAATGATGTGATAATTGTTCTACTTAATGTCGAGTTGATCGCATGGTTTACAACATCACCAAGATCTTCATTATGTGCATTTGGTTTCGATACGAATTCACGTAAACGGTCAAATACAACCACTGTATCATTCACCGAGTAAGCAATTACAGTTAATATCGCTGCTACAAAGTGTTGGTCAATATCAAGCGAGAACGGTACGATACCATCCAAGAGAGAGAATAATCCCAATAAAATAATCGCATCGTGGATTGTTGCAATAGCTGCCCCAATTGAATATTCCCATTTATGGAAACGGATCAAGATGTAAGCTGCAACAATGATGATAGAGAATATTGCCGAACTGGTTGCTCTGGACTTGATATCAGTGGCAATACTTGGTCCAACTTTTTGAGACGAAAGGATCTCATGTTTATTGGAAGCATCTACTTTCGATAGACCTTGATTCAATTTGTCCAGCACTTCTTTATCAGCTGCATCAGAAGTTTCTTCAATATGGTAGGTTGTTGTGATACGTAACTGATTGGATGCACCAAAAACTTTTACTTCCGTTGTTTTCTTGAAGATATCATCCAAGTTTGTACGTACAGCTTCCAAGTCTACAGGCTTATCGTAACGAACTGTATAGGTACGTCCACCTTGAAAATCTACGCCTAAACTAAATCCTTTTGTGAAAATAGATGCAGCAGAAATTAACACCGCTACGATAGAGATCGCATAGAAGATTTTACGTTTCTGAACAAATTTGAAATTTGCATTTTGCAAGGTTTTTGCAGACCAAGGGAAAGAGACTTTAATTTTGAAATCTTTCGCCAACATCCATTCAAAGATCACGCGTGTCACTAAGATTGCCGTAAACAATGAAGTGATAATACCCACCATCAACGTTGTTGCGAAACCTAAGATCGGACCACTACCAAATAAGAATAGAATGATACCAATTAAGAAGGTTGTGATCTGTGAATCCAGGATGGATGGTAACGCATGTTTGTAACCATCTGCTACCGCCTGACGGATCGATTTACCTAAGCCCAGTTCTTCACGGATACGTTCGTAGATCAAGACGTTCGCATCCACTGCGGTACCCATCGTCAATACGATACCCGCGATACCCGGTAAGGTGAGTACAGCATTTAAGGATGCCAATACCCCCATAATGATAAATACGTTTAATAACACCGCGATGTTTGCTACGATACCTGCTGTATTGTAGTAAGCAATCATAAAGATCATTACGACGATAATACCGATAACAGCCGAGTTAACACCGGCGTCGATGGCAGCTTGCCCCAAAGTAGGACCCACGATGGCTTCTTCAACAATTTTAGCAGTTGTTGGAAGACGGCCAGCTTTTAATACGTTTGCCAAATCTTTCGTGTCTTCTACCGTAAAAGAACCTGAGATTGAAGAACTACCATTCGGAATCTCGCCATTTACAGAAGGAGCAGAATACACCACATTGTCAAGAACGATCGCAATTGCATCTCTGTTTTGAGCCGCTTTTGCGGTAATTTTCTTCCATTCACGTGCACCTTCGCTGTTCATTTGCATACCAACCACGGGTTGATTTTTCTCATCAAAGTTCGCGGTAGCATCGGTAATCACATCGCCTGTTAATACTGCTCCATTGTCCTGTCCTGAGCCTTTAATTGCGTATAAGGATAATTGCTCAGGTGTTTTTTGTTCAGGTTTAACAGACCATAAAAGCTTTAAGTTTCCAGGAAGGATTGATTTTACCTCAGGACGTTGCAAGTATGCATTTACTTTTGCGGTATCTTTTAACGAAGCAATACCCACCATTGAACCTGGCATAAGTGCCATTTGTTGGTTTTCGCCCATATAAACAGCTGGACGTAAGACTTCAAATAGTGGATTTTTCTGACCTAGATTTACAGCAGCACTGTCTTTCTTAGCATCTTTTTTACCACCGGTTAGATTAGACAATAAATCATCTGATTTTTTGCTCGTATCTGCTGTGGCATTTGTCGTAGCAGCTGGAGCAGCTTTTAACGTTGATGCTAAAGTTTTATCGATATTTTCCAGTAATGGATAAACTTCTTGGTTAGTATAGGTCTCATAAAACTCCAGTTTTGCGGAGCCTTGAAGCAGGTTACGCACACGGCTTTCATCTTTGACACCAGGTAACTCGATCAAAATACGGTTTGTACCTTGTTGAATTTGAATGTTTGGCGATGCAACACCAAACTTATCAATACGTGTACGAAGTACTTTGTAGGAATTTTGGATGGCATTGTCCGCTTCTTTTTGAAGGAACGATTCAACTTTTGAGTCTGAATCACCAGGTTTAATTAGCGCAGCATTATCTTTTGTTGAAAAGAATGTTGAAAGTGGAGTTGTCGCACCGATGGATTTGTATTCTTCCATAAATAAAGCAACGACTGTTTTTGCACTCGTTTTGCTTTTTGCTACGGCCTGTTCCAACGCTTTATTGAATTTCTCATCTTTTGGGTTATTTGCCAAATTGCGGATCAATTCGTCCAACGAGATTTCCATGGTTACGTTCATACCACCTTTCAAATCCAATCCCAAAGCGAGTTCATTTGCTTTGGCTTCCCGATAGGTGTATTTTGCAAACCCTAAATTGTACACTACTTCACCTGCCATTGAGTCTAGATAGCTCTTCTCTTTTGCCAAATCTCCCTTGGCAAAATTCTCAGCATCGCGCTCCACATTGCGGGTCACCCAAGTAAATGATAGGGAGTATAGACACGCTAATGACACCACTATCACTAAAAGTTTAATCAGCCCTTTACCTTGCATCGTCTGTTATTAATTGTATTAATTATAATGTTAAATACTGTTTATGTAATTGATAATTAGTTCTTGTTTAATCACATTTTACCAAGAATGGCAAAGGTATAAAATTTTTGTAGAATGAAAAGTTTTATTTATGCCAATTAGGTCAACGGCATAAAAATAGGAGAATTGAAGAAAAAAAGAAATACTTATGCATTTTATTTCATAAAAAAAGGTCCTCCTCATGATGAGAAGAACCTTTTTTTTAAGCTATTTGAACTGCTTCTATTATCTTAATGTATATTTGATACCAAATGAAAATGTTGAAGCGTCAAAATCAGAACCATGGTTTAAAGTCCAATTTGGTTTCCAGTCAGCGTGAAGACCGATAGGAGCCGATGGAATTTTAAATTCTAGACCCAATTGCGGTCTTAATCCCACATAAGTGATGTTATCACCAGCGTCTACAAACGTTAATTGTGCACCGACACCTGCGTACCAGCCTAAACCTGGAGCGCCACGGAAAGGTCTTGCATGTTGCCAATCAGCACCAACTGCTACCACATGGTCATCAAACATTACCTGCGCTTGACCATTGTTTGCGCCACCCATTGATTGTTTGTATTGAACCCCCCATAAATCACCGATCGATCCGTCGAAAACCACACCGATAGCAGCGCGTTGAGGAGATTGAGCTTTTACTTCTTGTGTACCAAATGCTAATGCTGCGACTGCAGCTAATGAAAGTAGTGTCTTTTTCATAATTATCTTATCTTTATATTTTCATTAATTAAAATAACTTTTCGTGTTACCGAAAGCAAATAGCTTGCCAAAAAATAATCGCGTCTGAAATAAAGAAAATGGAATGTTTAATTCATAATGGTTCTAATTTGTCTTTCGATTGTAATTTATATACTTTATTTTTTAATATTACTTATTTTTCTTAAATTTGCCTGGCAAATAGAAAACCCAATACATATTTGCCATGCAATTAGATCCACAAAAATTCGTAGCAGAAGGTCTCACTTACGATGACGTCTTATTGATTCCAGCTTATTCTGAAATTTTACCCCGTGACGTTGATACGAGTACTTCGCTAACAAAAAAAATCAAATTAAATATCCCATTGGTTTCTGCAGCAATGGATACGGTAACTGGTGCTGATTTAGCCATAGCGATTGCACAAGCTGGCGGTATTGGTATGTTGCATAAGAACATGACTATTGCAGAACAGGCTGCTGAAGTACGCAAAGTTAAGCGCTCGGAAAGCGGCATGATTCAGGATCCTGTTACTTTATTGGCAACAGCAACAGTAGGAGACGCCTTTAATATTATGAAGGAGCACAAGATCGGCGGTATTCCCGTTGTGAATGAAAATGGGCAGTTAGTCGGTATTGTAACCAATCGTGACCTTCGTTTTCAAAAAGATATGCTTCGCCCAATCAATGAATTGATGACGAAAGAAAATCTTGTCGTGGCACCGGAAGGAACAGATTTGGTAAAAGCTGAAGAGATTCTTCAAAACGAAAAGATCGAAAAACTTCCAGTCGTCAATAGTGAAGGGATTTTGAAAGGTTTGATTACATTTAAAGATATTCAAAAATATAAGCATTACCCCAATGCCGCTAAAGATAGCCATGGACGTTTATTGGTGGGCGCTGCTGTAGGCGTTACACCAGATACGTTGGACCGCGTTGAAGCTTTGGTGAAGGCAGGAGTAGATGTGGTCACCATTGATACGGCACATGGGCATTCAAAAGGGGTGATCGATAAACTGAAATTAGTGAAAGCCCAATTTCCTGAACTTCAGGTAATCGTTGGAAATATTGCGACAGGTGCAGCAGCAACAGCTTTAGCTGAAGCAGGTGCAGATGCGGTAAAAGTTGGTATCGGTCCCGGATCAATCTGTACAACACGTATTATCGCAGGTGTCGGTGTTCCTCAGCTTTATGCCATATATGAAGTCGCGAAAGCACTGAAAGGAACTGGCGTACCATTGATTGCTGATGGTGGTATTAAACAGACAGGCGATATTGCAAAAGCAATTGCCGCTGGAGCAAGCACAATTATGGCCGGTTCTTTATTCGCAGGAGTGGAAGAAGCCCCAGGTGAAACCATTATCTACGAAGGACGTAAGTTTAAGTCTTACCGCGGTATGGGCTCAATTGAAGCCATGGAAAAAGGGTCTAAAGATCGTTATTTCCAAGACGTGGAAGATGATATTAAAAAACTGGTTCCTGAAGGTATTGTTGGTCGTGTTCCTTATAAAGGCACACTGGCTGAAGTCGTTTATCAATATGTCGGTGGATTGCGCGCTTCCATGGGTTACTGTGGTGCTGCCACCATTGAAAAGTTGCAGGAAGCTCAGTTTGTCCGTATTACAGGAGCAGGCTTGAGAGAGTCTCATCCGCATAATATTTCGATTACGAAGGAAGCACCAAATTATAATAGCAGAGGCTAAATAGCACTTATTTGATATAAAAACCGATAATCTTTATTATCGGTTTTTTTTGTGTAAAAATATTAGCAAGATAGCCTGAGGGATCGACAGGAAATTTGTACTTTTATACCCTATTCTCAGGTTATAAAATTTAAGGAGTTAATTTGGATTATTTAGCGGGTTTAAACCCTTCACAACGAGGAGCCGTAGAGCAAACAGAAGGTCCTGTGATGATTGTTGCAGGGGCTGGTTCAGGAAAAACACGGGTGATTACCTATCGTGTAGCACACTTGATTCGAAAAGGTGTTGATCCATTCAATATCTTGGTATTGACATTTACCAACAAGGCCGCCAAAGAGATGCGCGCCCGTATCGTTTCTGTCGTAGGGAGCGAAGCGAAAAATATTTGGATGGGAACATTCCACTCCGTATTTGCAAAAATACTTCGGGTAGAAGCTGAATTGATCGGGTATCCAAGAAACTTTACCATTTACGATACCGACGATACCAAAAGCTTGTTGCGTGCCATCTTAAAAGAAATGAATCTTGACGATAAACTGTATAACGTCAATCATGTGTACGGACGGATCTCGCAGGCAAAAAACAACCTCATATCACCGCAGGAATATAATAAGAATGAAGCCATCTTGGCCGAAGATATTTCCAACGGTCGTGGGCAATTGGGACAAATTTATATGACCTATGCGCAACGCTGCTACAGGGCAGGAGCCATGGATTTTGATGATCTGTTGTTTAAAACAAATGTATTATTGAATAAACATCCAGAGGTACTGCATAAATATCAGCACCAGTTTCGTTATCTGATGGTCGATGAGTATCAGGATACGAACTTTTCACAATACCTTATTGTCAAGCGACTGGCAGCAGTCAACGAAAATATCTGTGTCGTAGGGGATGACGCACAGTCTATCTATGCATTTCGCGGGGCAAATATTCAGAATATCCTAAATTTCCAAAAAGATTATCCGGATGTGAAGATCTTTAAACTGGAGCAGAATTATCGATCTACCAAGATGATCGTGAATGCAGCTAATTCGGTGATCGCCAACAATCAGAATCAATTGGAGAAAAATGTTTTTTCAGATAATGAAGAGGGCGAAAAAATCAGGGTTTCACGTGCGTTCTCTGACAATGAAGAAGGTAAGATCGTCGCCGACCAGATCATTGAAGAGAAATCGTTAAAAGGGCTTAATTTTAAAGATTTTGCTATTCTGTATCGTACCAACGCCCAATCCAGGGCAATGGAGGAGGCCTTACGCAAAATTAATATTCCCTATAAAATATATGGTGGTACTTCTTTCTATCAACGGAAAGAAATTAAAGATCTAATCGCATATTTTAGGCTTACCTTCAATCCAAACGATGAGGAAGCGTTAAAGCGCGTTATCAATTACCCGCGCAGAGGGATAGGGGATACAACAATCGAGAAGATTATGATCGCTGCAGATCAGAATCAATACCGCATTTGGGATGTTGTTGCCAATGCAGCCCAGTTTCTAGACGGACGTAGTGCAACTTCTGTCGGTGGTTTTGCACAGATGATACAGAGTTTTCAAGCCCTGGCCAAAAATAATAACGCCTTTGATACGGCCATGCACATTGCTCAGCACTGTGGTATTCTGAAAGAATTGTATGAAGACAAATCGGTAGAGGGGTTGGCGCGTTACGAAAATATCCAGGAACTCCTCAATGGTATTAAGGAATTTTCGGAGCGAGAGGACATTGAAGAGCGTGGACTGGACGTATACATGCAAGATATCGCTCTGTTGACAAACGACGATAATGATAAAGATCCAAACGCTGATACCGTATCCTTAATGACCATCCACTCTTCGAAAGGACTGGAGTTTCCGATTGTTTTTATCGTTGGTTTGGAAGAAAACTTATTTCCGTCGCAGTTATCTTTAAATTCCAGGTCGGAATTGGAGGAAGAACGAAGACTTTTTTATGTCGCTGTGACTAGAGCTGAAAAAAAATTACTACTTTCGTATGCTACTTCGCGATATCGTTGGGGAACGCTCAATAATTGCGAACCCAGTCGCTTCTTGGATGAATTAAATCCGGCATGTCTAGCATTGGATTTTAAACCACGACAAACTTCTGCCTCAGCCGGAAGTTTTCAAGGCGAACGAATTGCATGGCAACAAAAGGACAGTGATGACACATTTTCTAAACCTAAGCCTAAGCCGATGGTGAAAACGACGTCAATACTGCCAAAAGCCCACAAACCTACTGCGGGTTTTGCTCCTTCAGATACATCAAACCTTCAAGTCGGCATGGAAGTTGAACACGAACGCTTCGGATTTGGGAAAGTTGTTAATCTCGAAGGAAATAAAGGAGATATAAAAGCAACTATTTTCTTTAAAGAGTTGGGACAGAAACAATTGTTGCTTAAATTTGCAAAACTTAGAATAATTCAATAATAAAATACCAAAACGACATCTTGATCGTTTACTTAGGTACTTATATTAGCTATATGAACTTTGACTACAACAGCACTAGACCAAAATTGATCCTTGCAGAATATGGTCGCAATGTGCAAAATATGGTAGATTACATCTGTACTTTACCCACAAAGGAAGAAAGAAATAAACACGCACAAATTGTAATCGATATGATGGGGGTGTTAAACCCACATCTTCGAGATGTGTCTGATTTCAAACATAAGCTGTGGGACCACCTGCAGATTATTTCTGATTTTAAATTGGATATCGACTCGCCTTATCCAATTGCTACTGCCAAAAGCGTGAAACACGAAGTGGAGCACCTCGGCTATCCACAGCATTCCATCCGATTCAAGCATTACGGTTTTACCGTAGAGAAAATGATTGAGAAGGCGCTATTGGCCAATGACGAAGCCAAAAGGGAGCAGATGGTTATCGGTATTGCCAATTTTATGAAAATGGCTTACCTGACCTGGAATAAAGATTCTGTTTCGGATGAATTGATCATTCAGGATCTCAAAGAGCTGTCAGGTTATCAATTGACCTTACCAGAAGGTACTGTTTTGACGAAACTTGACTTTAAAACGCCGCCTCCAGGCAATCGTGTTAAAGGTCCGGCCAACAGTAATTCGGGCGGAAATAATAACAACAACAACAATAACAATAATTCCGGTCATCAGTCGAAAGGTGGTGGTAAGCCCCGTATGGCAAACAACAATAACAATAATACCAAACGCAACAACTACGGAAGCAACAGTAATAGCTACGGAAGTAACAGTAACAATAGTTACGGAAGTAATAATAACAGAAACAGAAAGCCACAGGGTAACTATAATAACAAACGAGGCTAGTTCTTAAAATTGTTCAAAGAAGCAGGCAATTGCGAAGTGATTAACAGATTTCTTTACAATTGCCTGCTTTTTTTAAAAAATGCGGTGTTTTACGCAACAATAAAACCAAATACCCAAGGGAAATACAAGCGGAGAGTATGTATTAAGAAGATATCACTTATAGAATAAATGAACGCATTTGAAATAATCGGTGGAAAACCGTTAAAGGGAGAGATTATTCCTCAAGGAGCAAAAAATGAGGCCTTACAGATTCTTTCAGCAGTTTTGCTGACAGAAGAACCCATGACCATCAGTAATATCCCAGATATTAAAGATGTCAATAAGCTGATCGATCTGTTAGGAGCGCTAGGTGTTAAAATCAATCGCATTGATAAGGATACCTATGTTTTTGAAGCTAAAGATATAAATATAGACTATTTTCAATCACCCGAATTTAAAGAAAAAGGGGGGGGGTTGCGGGGCTCAATTATGATTGTTGGACCTTTGTTGGCTCGATTCGGTAAAGCAGCTATCCCAAAACCGGGGGGCGATAAAATTGGCCGTAGACGATTGGATACACATTTTTTGGGCTTTGAAAAACTGGGGGCCAAATTTATTTACGATCCTACCAATCATTTTTTTAATGTTGATGCAACAGAGCTTAAAGGAAGCTATATCTTATTGGACGAGGCCTCAGTGACCGGTACTGCCAACATTGTAATGGCTGCCGTATTGGCCAAAGGCACAACAACAATATACAACGCGGCTTGTGAGCCTTATTTACAGCAATTATGTAAGATGCTAAACCGCATGGGAGCAAAAATATCCGGTATTGGATCTAATTTGTTGACCATTGAAGGTGTAGAACGTCTTGGCGGTACTTCACACCGTATGTTGCCCGACATGATCGAAATTGGTTCTTTCATCGGATTGGCAGCAATGACAGGTTCTGAAATCACCATTAAAGACGTCTGTTTTGAAGAACTTGGTGTTATCCCATCTGTATTTTCGCGCTTGGGTATCAAGTTTGAACTGCGTGGTGACGATATTTTTATTCCTGCACAAGACTCTTATGAAATTGATACATTTATAGATGGATCTATTCTGACCATCTCGGATGCACCTTGGCCAGGTTTTACACCAGATTTATTGAGTATAGTGCTCGTGGTGGCAACGCAGGCTAAAGGTAATGTATTGATTCACCAAAAAATGTTTGAGAGCCGTTTGTTCTTCGTCGACAAACTGATTGATATGGGAGCTCAGATTATCTTGTGCGATCCGCACCGCGCCACTGTTATTGGATTGAACAAATCGCACCACCTGAGAGGTATTGAAATGACTTCCCCTGATATCCGCGCCGGAGTATCCTTACTCATTGCAGCCTTATCGGCAAAAGGCAAGTCTGTGATCCACAACATCGAACAAATTGAACGCGGCTATCAAGATATCGAAGAGCGCTTACGGAAATTAGGTGCAGATATTAAGCGTATCGACGCCGAACCAAAGGGACATTAAATAATCTTATCAGCCCGAATGGTAAATTGAAGAAAAAGAGCTCCAGATATTATTACTGGAGCTTTTTTGTGATATATGCCCCAAATAAGGTAAATTTGTATAAAATACATTTAAACAAAAATAGATATGAAAAAATATCTAATAAAGTATGGCCTATCTCTCCCTTTATTTGGCCTATCGCTACTCTTTTACAATTGTCAGTCTTCTACCCCTAAAGAAGTTAAATTACACGAAGAATCAAATACAACAACTGACATTCGTTCTTCAAAACGTATCAATGCTGCAGTAATCGAACAAAAAGTTACCTTTCCGAATTTGCCTTTTGCTGAACTCCTCAGGTTGATGAATCTGAATAACGATAGCTCACCTGCCGTTTTGTGGAAAACGATATCCGCACTGCCCGAATCCCAAAAAGAGGAAGCAGATAGCTTTGATATTGGAAATCCCTTCCAACGCATGCAACTTATGCTTGTTCCCTTACGCAAGATGGAAATTAGATTTGATCAACAACAAGCAATATCCATTGCTGAAGGTTTAACCTATCGGTTGCAAAATTATGTGAATTACAGTAAAGGTTCAGGAGAGGGCTTTTTAGCAAATCGAGAAAATGAGAACATGCATATTGCCCTTAATTTTCCAGAAGGAAATTCCCATGGATTTGCCAAGGTGCAGATACGGATAAATCCCAAAGACTATATGATCGACAAGACGGGGAAAACAAAAGTAATTGCCGGCATCACCTGCCAACAGGCCATTTACAATAAAATTGATCCAAAGGATAAAGTACTTCCTAAATTTGTCATTTGGAAAAGTCCACGGATTCCAAAAGGAATTAATATGCTGCATCCTTATGTGTTTGATGAAAACGAAGGGATCCTCGAAATCGATGCCTATCTTAAGAATGACGAAAATTCCCTACTGCGTTTTACAACAACAGCTGTCGTTGAAAAGCAATTCGGGCCCAAAGAATTTGAAGTGACAAAAACGCGTAATGGGGCTGACGGTCCCACTGGTCAAAATAGCATTGAACAGAGAGTGCTTGATGTCGTGTTTCATTAGTACGTCAAATAAAAAACGGAGTTGATCAATAATCAACTCCGTTTTTTATTTGACGTAGGTAAAAACTACATTAAAGGAGCAGGAGCTTCTTCTTCAAATAAAGGAAATTCTTTGATAATATTATACCAAGTAATCACCTTTTTAATATCCGATGAATAAACACGTGATTCATCATGGCCGGGAGCTACTTCACGGAAGAAATTTCTCAACGTTTCGCCATCGGATTTCGTATCCGGTAAAGCAATTCCTTTCTCTTTGATAGTTTCAAAAATATTCAATAATCGAATTTCTTCTTCTTCACCATAAATTGTGATGTCTTCCAAAGTAGCCATTTTTGTCGAAGATAAACTGACTACAGTTTTTATTTTTGCCTGATCCAGGGTTTCTAAAATAAAACCTCCTTTATTTTGTCCAACCAATTTGAACAATCCTGGTTTACCAGTTACGGATACTAATGCTCTTAAATTCATTTTAACTATATTTAAATCTCCAAGAATTAATCTTCGATAACTTCAATTGATAAGATACGGTCACCCTGTCTGATATCGTCAACGATGTCTACGTTTTCGATTACTTTTCCAAAACAAGTATGGTTACGATCTAAGTGCGCAGTGTTGTTGCGGCTATGACAGATGAAAAATTGTGAACCACCTGTATTACGGCCAGCATGTGCCATAGATAATACACCTCTATCGTGATATTGATTTTCGCCAGTCAGTTCACAATCAATTTTATAACCTGGGCCACCTGTTCCCGGTGTTCCTGCCGCACCTTCTCGTGAATTTGGACAACCGCCCTGGATCACGAAATCAGGAATCACACGGTGAAATGCTAATCCATCATAATATCCTGATTTAGCAAGTTTGATAAAATTGGCTACTGTATTTGGAGCATCGGCTGTGTAGAACTCCACAGTCATGTCGCCTTTTTCTGTTTTAATGATCGCTTTACTCATATTCAAAAATTTTTATGAAGTACAAAGATAACGTTTCAGAGTGAAATGTGAAGTAAATCCCCATTGCCAATTTTTTTTAATTGATGCATTGTTTATTTCTCAGCATATTAAGTAGCTTTTTTTGTATATTTATGTACGCTAGCCTTTTATAACTTAATTAAAAATGTCAAACTCGTACAAACTAGTCATTCGGGATTGGGCTGAGGCTGATCGCCCGAGGGAGAAACTTTTGAAGCAAGGTCGTAGGGCACTTACAGATGCCGAATTATTAGCGATCTTGATTGGCTCTGGATCTAAAAATGAAAGTGCCGTAGAACTGTGTCGGCGTATATTAGCTGATGCCAATAACAGCCTGCAGACACTTTCCACAATGGATGTCGCAGAGCTGAGCAGGTATAGAGGCATAGGAGAAGCAAAAGCCATTTCCATTCTTGCCGCCTTGGAGCTCGCTCGTCGCAAAAACGAACTGCCCGCCGAAGAGCGTAAACAGGTGGCCAGCAGTCGCTACGTATATACTCTTATGAAACCAATATTACAAGACCTCCCGCATGAGGAATTTTGGGCAATGTATTTGAATACTGCATATAAAATATTGGACAAGCAGCTCATTGGCCGTGGCGGTAATGATTTTACGCCAGTTGATGTCCGGATAATCTTACGAACGGCAATCAGCCTCAAAGCTCACGCCATTATACTTATTCACAATCATCCTTCAGGTACGTTGTATCCGAGCAATGCTGACAAAATCCTGACGCAAAAAATTGTCGAAGCCTCTAAAATTATGGATATTAGAGTTGCCGATCATTTAATCTTTACCGATAACGGATATTACAGTTTTAAGGATGAGGGTATCATCGATTAGTTATAGTATGCTTAGTATGGATAGAAATAGTATTGATAGATTCACAGACCGGGTTGTTGATTACGAAAAATTTAGACCTAATTATCCTAAAGAGATTATTCAGGTGCTAAAAGAACAGATCGGGTTACATAAGCAATGGTTAGTCGCCGATATTGGCAGCGGCACCGGTCTCTCTACTCAACTCTTTCTCGAAAATGGAAATAACGTTTTTGCCGTTGAACCCAATCGTGAAATGCGTGAATCTATGTTGCACCATTTTAAAACCTACAGGAATCTAATTGCAGTGAATGCCACCGCAGAAGATACAACCATTGAGTCCGGATGTGTTGATCTTATTTTTGCCGGACAATCGTTCCATTGGTTCGACCAGCAAGCATGTCGAAAAGAGTTTGACCGTATTTTAGCTGAAAATGGACATATGGTAATTGTCTGGAACCGGCGCGATCCCGCGGATGCCTTCCAGCAAGAGTATGAACAATTTTTACGCAGTCATATCCCCAGTTATCAACCGGTCAGCCACAAAAATATAAGTGATGACGATCTTAAACACTTTTTTGGACCCCGGGCAATGAAGAAGGTTACTTTGCCAAACCAACAGATCTTTGATCTCCGATCTTTTTTGGGAAGAGTGCGTTCATCTTCCTATTTCCCAAAAGAACAAGACAAAAATAAAACGTTGTATGATGATCTTCGTATTCTCTTTGATAAGTACGCAATCTCCGATCGTATCATATTCAAGTATATAACTGAAATTTATATCAGTTAACTCAGACTCCAGAATCTGTAAGGCCTTTGTAATAGCGTAGGAACTGTAAATTGAAATTTACTTTAGTTAAAAATGTGTTAAACATGTAGTGCTAAGGAGGGGATGGCATTTTATTTGGACGTATTTCGACGAAAGAAAAAAGAGATATGTTAGGAGCCGAATTAATAATTTTTAGACGTTGCTTGCTGTTGGTGATGATAGGAGTGGGTGGGATCCATAGTGTAATAGCGCAACAGATGCATGCTTTTTATCAGTCAGTACCTGAATTTCATGGAGTATATCGCTGGTTAGATCCATTTTTCCCTATAAACCCAAAGGTCGCCGCCAAGGAGAATCTTGATGTAATAGAGGACGATTATACAGAAAATCACAATAAAGCAATACGTTCAACGGAAAAAAAGCATTTTAAGGGTAGGGTAAGTGACCAGGTATATCAGGGTTCGGAAGTAATCAGTAACCCCTCAAAATCAGTTGGAAATATCACATACAGTTCGTCCAGTTCAACCACCCGGTATCGCGTCGCTATCGATCGACGTATCGACGAACAATACCTCGGCAAACCTGTCTTTGTAGATGCTAGGGGAATAAAATATATAATTGATTCGAAGTATAGGAAACAGATCGTAGAATGATGCTGAATAACGTTAATAGTTAGTTCGTTGCTGTGTGATATACGATAAAGAAACCATATAAATGAATAAAAGAGCTTAAGATAACAAGTGAAAGCTTAAATTATCGCAGCAAATCCATTAAATAGCTTTTATCCAGATAAAAGTTGCCCAAACTCCCGCCTTCATCCAAAATACTTTTGCTTATTTCCTTTTTGTGTCGCTGTAAGGCTTGAATTTTATCTTCAACGGTATTTGGGCTGATCAACCGAACTGCAGTGACCATTTTTTGCTGCCCCATGCGATAAATCCTGTCAATGGCTTGTTGTTCGACTGCCGGATTCCACCAAGGATCAACCAGATACACTACATCGGCAGCCACAAGATTGAGTCCAGTGCCCCCTGCTTTTAGGCTCACCAGGAAAACAGGTATATCCTTATCGTTTTGGAAATCGCTAACCAGCTGACCTCGATTTTTGGACTTCCCAGTGAGCATCAATGAACGGATACCCTGTTTATCCAAAGCCTCTTTAATCAGATTGAGCATCGTTACGAATTGTGAAAATACGATCATTTTATGCTGTTCTTTTTTATGCAGAATCTGATCCATAAGTACTTCAATTTTGGCAGAGTCCTCTGTGGATGTCAACTCTTCATTTTGGAGCAGTTTGCTAGAATTGCATATCTGACGCAATCTCGTTAAACCTTTCAATACATGCATAGGGCTTTTTCTGATCTCATCCCCATCCTTGGCCGAGATAAATTCTCTAAACTCCTTTTCATAAAGATCATAAATTCGCCGTTGAGCACTTTTCATTTCACAGTAAAGAACCAGTTCATTCTTCGCTGGAAGATCACGTAATACATCCTGCTTTGTTCGGCGCAAAATAAAAGGCCTTATTTTTTCTTTCAGCATTTCTTTTCTCTTGCGGTTGTGGAAGGCATCTACAGGAGTGGTGTAAACATCTTTGAAGTATTTTTTATTTCCTAGTAAACCGGGCGCAATAAAGGAAATCTGCGCATAGAGATCCATGGTATTATTTTCGATAGGGGTTCCTGTTAAAATAATACGATTTCTTGATTTTAGTAAGTTTACTGCTTTATAGCGCTGCGAATCTGGATTTTTTATTTGTTGCGATTCATCCAAAATCACATAATTGAACTTTAAATTTTTCAGCCTATTGATCGCTGTCAATAGGTTGTGATAAGAAATTAAAATCAGGTCATAGGACTCAGGTTGCAGCGCTTTCTGTAGGCCATTTGAACCATCTAAGACGAGTGTTTTAAAAGACGGAAGAAATTGCTGAATTTCATGCTGCCAGTTAAAGATTAAGGTGGTGGGAAGTACCAGTAAAGTTGCGGCACTTTGTCCCCATTCTTTTTGAGTGGCCAAGAATGCTAAAATTTGGATTGTTTTTCCAAGCCCCATGTCATCGGCAAGGCAGCCGCCAAAGTTAAGCCCATCCAAAAAATGTAACCATTGTACACCCTCTTGCTGATAGGGGCGTAAATTTCCCACAAAGGATGAAGGAATCTGAAGTTTGGAGAACGAAGAAAAATTAGTAAGTCGATTTCTTAGCATGCTAAGCTCAGCGGCTACGGTAGGATCTATTTCAGATTGATCAAAAAGATGGTCAATCTCATTAAACTTATATTTTGGAATTTCAATGAAATCATCGGTGATCGTTTCGGCAGCAGTAAAATAAGCCTCAAATTTATCGAGCCACTCCTGCGGTAAGATTCCTTGGGTGCCATCATCCAAAGTGATGAACTGCGAACGGTTCCGTACGGCCTTTTCAAGTTTTTTAAGGGAAACACTTTTAGGTCCGAATTTAACCTGTATATGAGCATTGAACCAATTTTGACCACTCAGTACCTCAACGTGTATTTTGCCTTTAAAACGACTTAATTTATTGCCCCGAAGGGCATTAAACCCAATAATCTGTATGCCATGATGCTGCCACGCATCAAAAGCATCTAAAAACCAGTCTTTATCTAGAAAATAACGGCGATGGAGATAAAAATGTTGGAAGCTTCCATCGTCCATCTGTTCCTTAAAATACGGATGTTGCTTTAGTAAAAGCGAAATTATGTTAGTTTCCGCTCCGTGCCTCCGATCTACCAAAAACTGGTTGCCTTTACTATCCGTTCCAAATATGTTTCGTTTGCTTAAAATAGGAATTTCGACTTCACCATAGCGCATGACAGGAATAAGGTTGACAAAATCTTCCGATTCCTCCAGAAACAAAAGTGGCTGCATGTCCTCATAATAAAGATTTTCCTTCAACTGCGGCTTTTTCGCTTTAGGAATATCCTGGAAATGCAAATCCACCGAGTGCGCGAGCGGTTCCAAAAATAAGCTGTTGAATTCTTTGAATTTCCGCTGATGAATCAACAACTGCTCACCCTTGTTGGTAAACAAACGTATCAACTTCAGGTGAAGCTTATTTTCAATCAGAAAAAGCTGATTTCTGATGGAGATGAAATGATCCAAAAGAATAACTAAATCCTGTAAACTGTAGGCTATGGTATGGATATGAATTTCTCCCTGAATAGCATAAAATGAGCCTTTTTTTGTAATAAAGAGCTTAACATCACCTTTCTTCAGACTAAGCTGAACGGACGATAGGGAGGAGGCTGTTATATTTTCATATTGTTCATAATTATGTAGATAAAAATCCATACGTAGCGGGTTTTTTGCAATTGCCTTCAGGCTGGAAATAATTTCCAGATCTTGTTGTACTACTTGGGAAAGCTGAAGCACAGCCGTATAAAATTGCATTTCCTCTATTGAGCTGCTCCGCCAGAGACATGTTTGGATATCACCATCGGAAATCGGGTTTTTGAGCATACCGGATTTTGTTAATGAAGCCCGGCAGAGGAGCACCTGCAGATTTTTGTAATACCGATTGCGTGTTAATACAACAAAATGATGCTGCTGTTCGATCGGAGTTTTGGTTTTGGGTGCAATAGATTCTTCCACCAGGTCAAAGTCATCGATGGAAGTTAACTGTTTGTTTTTCAAGACAAAATCAAGTTTATCCGCTTTGATATGTGCAGAAAAATAATTTTCCAGAGCCGGTTCATCTTCCAGTCCATATTGTGCCGCAACTTTTTTTAGGAGAACATTATACCTATTGGCGTCAAAGAATGCCAGCCAATTTTCCTGCATAAATAATTTACTCAAAGCCGCCTTTTGATGACGACAAAATCCTATATCGAGACAGTTGCAGAATACAGCTGTCGTGGGAGCGTTATGGATAATCATCACCTCAAAGTGGTTATAATTTTCCTGTACACGAAACGTTGCCTGATTGATCGTTATTTCTAATGCATTTACCTGAAAATGAGTTAATTTTAAGTCCATCCAAGGGAAATAAGAATGCCGGCTTATTTTGTTGAAATCAATATCGGTCAATATATGTTGATGAAACTCCATGCGACTTGATTAAAAGTTAAAACTCATACCCCCATAATAATTACGTAAGGGAGCAGGATTAAAATAGCGGCCCCCAAAGGCATTGATATCATTTCCAAGACTATATTTTTCATTGAGAATATTGTCTGCACCTACAAAAAGTCTGATTTGATACCCTGATCCGACAGGTTTTGTCCAAGATAATTTGCCCTGCAAAAGATGATACCGGTTGGCATAAACAGAATTTGCATCATCCAACGGTATTGCTGCTGTTAGATTAGAAAGGAGATCGAATCGGAATTGATTGGAAAAAAGTATATTCAATGAATTCACCCATACTGTTTTCGGAACCGCAGGAAGCTTATTACCCTGGTAATTTTTGTCGCCCACCTGATAGTTTTTAAATGTATAATCATTGAAGGAAAAATTACTGGCGAACTGTAGGCTACGGACAACACCGGATACTTGCGGTGTAATCAAGTAGAGCAGTATTGATGCTTCTAAACCCTTTTGGTTTATTTTACCCGCATTTTGAAAATATTCAGCACCATTATCCCTTAACTGTCGGATAATGGCATTGTTCATTTGATACGTGTAAGCCGCTGCATCTAGAACGACACGGCGATTCCACAGATGCAAGCGCAAGCCCAATTCATGATTCGTACCCGTTTCTGGCTTGAGCAGCATATTAATAGAATTATCCGATGAACGGACCTCCGCAACAGTTGGGGCAGAGAAACCTTTAGAAATCGATGCTCTAAGTGCAAGCATTGGAGTGATCAGATAGGATAGTGCAGCTCGTGGCATCCATGTACTCCCGAAATCAATATTTTCTTTGTTTTCTTGTGCGACAGGATAACGTTGCTGGTAGCCAATTTTATTCTCATTTAATCCGAGTGACAACTCTACCTGGAGACGCTCTAGCCACTCCAGTTGGGTGCGTGCAAAAAATGATTGCTGACTATTTTCCAATTTGTCTTTGGCCTGCGGATCGGTAGCGACACCTAGGGCGTTGTCATAATTGTCAATAGCATACCAGCCCTTTTGCGCTTCCAAGCCCAGTTGGACTTCATATTTTAAATCTTGGCTCAACAGATCGACATAAGATAAATACAGGCGCGTTCCGAAATTCTTTTCATCTCTTTTCTCGTAATTGGTGATGAAGGGATTTTTGATCTGATTGGATGAACCAAATACACTGGCGAATAAGGTCATCTTAGAACTGAGATGCGTCTGGTTGCTCAGTCCACCAAAGAATGTTTTATCGTAGATTGCTGCTTTTTGTTCAGCAGCACCAAGATTTGGTCCGCCCTTAGGCCTAGCCTGCCTGCGGTCGCTCTCCATTTGTGCTGCGGTGAGCCCTCCTGGAGTTTGGTAACCGAGATCCGAATAGAAACCAGTGAATTTTAATTCGGATGTTTTTGCGTATTGCCAATTGTAATTGAGCTGGATATTCTTTTTGGTCAAAGCCGAATTTTGTCTATATCCATCACTTCGGGTCCAGCTCTGATTGATGGCTAACTGCTGTGTCTGGCTGAATGGTAATATTGCATTGAGCTGTTCTTGGAAAAGACCATAGGAGCCCCCCGTTAATTGGAGGTTGACTTCCGGTTTGGAAGACCGGTCAAATCCCTTGCTGTATAAGGAAACTACACCTCCCGAATTAGCACCATAGATCGATCCATCTGGACCTTTCAAGATATTAACTTGGCCGATTGCATAGGGATCTATCAAGTTAAGATAGGTGTTCCCGCCTGCGTCAGTTAGCGGAAAATCGTCCAGATATATTTTGACATTACGAACACCAAACGGTGAACGGATCATACTCCCACGGAGTGCTAGCCGGTAACTTCCAGGGGAACGTTCTTCCATGCGTAAACCCGGCACCCTGTTCATTGCTGAAACAAAGGAGGGCGACTGCTGGGATTGGATCATTTGGCTGCTTAACACAGCCGCAGAAGATGTCAATCGCAATAGCGGTTGTTTATTGAAGTAGGCTTTAACTTCGACTTGTTCCAGCCGATTAGTCGTAGTATCCACTTCCTGCGCATATAATTTGCTACATAAACCAAGGGTAGCAAGTAGGTAATATCTTTTCATCTTTAGGGTTTGGTCGGCTTAGTCTGCAAATTCCTGACTGAAATAAATTTCAAAAATCTGCTTTTTCTTATTGTATTTTAGGCATTGAAAATTCGCATATACGGAGCTGGTCGGCACACAAAGACTGTTGGCCATGGCTTCTTTTGAGAATTTTTTGTTCAGACAGCCCTGCTGCAAATCAAAGTTTTTGTTCGTAGAAATATCGGTCACATTAAAGGAATTGTCATCAATCAGGTAATTTGAATTGTTTAAACGAATATAATGCTTTTGATAAATTAGTTCGGAAGCAACGAGATAGTCGAGCGATCCAAAGCTGGATGAACAATCCAGATTTTGAAGGGTATTGACAACTTTTAACTCTTTATACAGTGTGTTGTATGTATTGCTTTTATGATCGAATAAGGTGATCTCGATGCGATGATTATCTTTGTTGTACAATATATACCCAAGGTCTCCGGAGCCATTTTCGAAGATATTTCCTTTCGCGATCGCTAAAACAGCCAAGTTAGGATGCCCAAGGAAATAATCCTTTTGGTCTGCACTTAACGCTGTCGTTAATTTCCGATGCAGTTTATCGAAGAGGCCTTCGTTGTTCATTTTCATTAACTGCTGCGTTTGTTCTTTAGTTCTATCTGCAAAACGTGGGCTATCGTAGCTCGAAGTATCCGATGGGAGCGCTAGGGATGTAGGAAGGACTACCTGCTCTTTCTTTTTTCCGTCACTCTTTGTTGCTATTGGCGTCTTTGTCTGATGACAGGAAACAAGAAATGATAATAATAGAATGTATAGAAAGAAGGTTTTTAAATTCATGATGAAGTATCGTCAATGCCAATTCAGTCGCTCTTCGTGAATAGAAAGCGCAACAACATCGGCTAATTTAGTTATTTTATGGCAAATGGGGATGCCTTAAGGATGGATTAGAAGGCTTCATTTAGCCCTAAAAAGAATCCTCGGGAGCCATATTTTCCGAAGGCATAATCCAAACATAGATTTGTACGTGTCGCTTTATTAAACAGCACCCGCAATCCGGCACCGCCACCAGGCTGCCACCGTTCGAAAAGTTTAGTGCCCAGTTCATCACTGGCTGTCTGTAGGTTAAAAAATGCAGCTCCGCTTAAAAAGCGATTCTTGAGAATTGGAAAGCGGTATTCTGTTTCAGCATAACCGAAGGAAATTCCTTTAAAATAGCCAATGGTATAACCACGGCCACTTCTAACAGCAACGTCCCTTCCTGTTCCCGGCAGGTCAAAGTAGGGAAGTGTGCCACCAAGTCTGTACGATCCCCAATACCAAAAAGCCAGGACATGGGCAGGGTCGGACTGCGATAAGCCAAAGTACTTCCTGAAGTCGGTGGTAAGCTGCACAGCATTTTTGCTACTGCCCAGCAGCGTTGTGTTCCATCGAACTCCAATATCCGAATAAATTCCTTTATAAGGCCTATTGGGGTTGTCCCTTGTCATATATTGCATATTGAGCAGTAATCCATTGGAATTGTAACTGTCGGGTTCGAAGCCGTGTTTTTCTGTATAGATTGTATTGGGTGTAACGTTTCCGTTAGGACCGCTACTGGTTATTTTACGGCGTAGGTCGAAAGCCAGTCCTGCCCCGGCAAAGAGATTGTCTGCAATGCGCTTATAGACTTTTTCATTAAATGTAAAGGCATTATATTTTGCTCCATACTTCTTGTGCTCTGGGTTGGCAAGGATCTCCTCATCTGCATTGTTCCATTTGCCCTGAGGGGTCATACCCAATCCAGCGTCTAAAGCGACCATTTTAACAAGCGCAAACGCACCTTGGAAATTTAACTTATTGTTCGGTGTAAACACATTGTGACTAATATAGAACACCATAATGTTTTTTGTGGTGATTGAGGCCGATGTCGCAGCAATGGACATCGTCGTTGTTTTTGGATCTCCGAGTATCTTTCCGGCGACAGCTTTAACGCCAATCTGACCACCAATGGTCGGATTGTACGCAATATTGGGCATTAAGGTAATAGGCGAGCGTTTGCTGGCACGTGCCTTCTTTCGTTTGGGATGGATAATTCTTCCAATTAGATCAGAAATATCATATTGACGTGCCAGAGCCGAGTCGCGCTGATGTTTATATTGTGTAATAGAATCTGTCTTTGCTTCGGTTTGAGCATTAAGCAGCATCGGAATTAAGATTAAAAGCGTACCTAAAAAAGCGTATCCGAGAAAGTTGTTATAACGTAGAAGATGATGCATACCTTTGAATTTGTCTTAAAAATAAACGTTAAAAAAAATAAAAAGTTTTCCAGGGTTTGCATGCTGTCTTCCTTTTGCCATTTTAACGATGGTCAATAGTCATAGGGGCAAAAGGGATATTTTTGTGGTAAGCTGGAATATTAAACTTGCAAATCACAACAAATTTATCTTAGTTTGATTATTGAAATTAGGATATGATAGGACGCACGATATTTAATTATGGATTGTCTCTGCTTTTATTAACGGGGGCGGCCCATGCCCAAGAGTTGTATACACCAAGAAATATTCAGCAAGCAATTGAAAAAGGAACCCGAACCACGTCGGGTCTACCTGGCAAAAATTATTGGCAAAATTTTGGAAAATATGACGTGCGGGTAAAATTGGATCCAAAAACAAAGATAGTAAGTGGAACAGAGACCATATTGTACAATAATAATAGTCCCGATACACTGAATAGCATTGCTATTCGATTCGTCAATAATGTTCATAAACCCAATGCGGTACGTGCGGCGTACGCTTCGGACGATTACCTGACTTCGGGGTTGAAGATTAAGTCGTTTAAATTGAATGGTCAAGTTTATGAAGTGAACAGCAAGGATTGGGGAACCGTAAAATTAGCCGATTTTGGACAAAAAATTCTTCCGGGAAGCACTGCAACATTGGACATTAGCTGGGAATATCCGTTATCTGTCGAAAGCGACCGTGAAGGGCTGTTGAATGCTTCCACCTTTTATTGTGCTTACTCTTATCCGCGTGTGTCTGTATACGACGATTACAATGGCTGGGATCTTCTGGAACATAATGGCCGACAAGAATTCTACAATGGTTTCAACGATTATCAATTTGAGATATCCGTTCCGAAGAACTTTGTTGTGTGGGCGACAGGTGAATTGACAAATGCGGCTGAGGTATTGCAGAAACCTATTCTGGACCGTTTCGAAAAATCAAAAGTCAGCGATACGCCAATACATATCGCGACAGATGCCGAAATGAAAGCGGGGAAAGTGACAGCACAACAAGCGTGGAATACGTGGAAATTCAAAGCAGTCTATGTTCCTGATTTTTGTTTCAGCGTCAGTGACAATTACATTTGGGATGGCGGGAGTGTAGATTTGGGAAGTAAGCGCGTGAGTGTGCAGTCAAGCTATGTCGCCGGAACGCCAGATTTTGAACAATACATTGATTGGCAGCAATATTGCATTGACTGGTTTTCTAAAAATTGGCCCGGTGTCACCTACCCATACCCAACAATGACAGCCGTTCAGGGATTTGCCGATATGGAATATCCAATGATGATTAACGATTCGAGTGTCCCAGATAATCTTGTGGACGCACGACAAACAGCGGACCACGAAATTGCCCATACGTATTTCCCTTTTTACATGGGTATCAATGAGACGCGATACGGTTATATGGATGAAGGCTGGGCTACGGCATTGGAATTCTGGATCGGAAATGCGGAGATTGGTGCCGAAAAAAATAAAGAACTTTTCAAAGATGCCCGTGTAAAGCGCTATATCTTTGACCCCTCTACAGAAGAAGACCAACCCTTGATTACCATGACCTCTCAGTTGAGTGGTTTAGGTTACGGCAACAATGCCTACATCAAGGCCGCATTGTCTTATATTGCGTTACGGGATTACCTGGGTGATGAACTGTTTAAAAAAGCACTACACCATTACATGATGCTATGGAATGGAAAACATCCTACGCCTTGGGACTTCTTTTATAGCATCAATGCCGGAGCAGGACAGAATTTAAACTGGTATTGGAAAAATTGGTATTTCAGCAATCATTACATCGATCTTAAGGTAGATAGCTTTAAGCGACTGAGCAACAAAAACACCCTTACAGTAACCAATGTGGGCGGATTTGCAATTCCATTTGAGGTAGTGATCACTTATGCAGATGGTTCTGTAGAAACAAAGCATCAAACGCCAGCAGTTTGGCAGCACAATGAAAAACAGGTAACGATAACCTGGTCCTCTGCTAAAAAAATCATGAATATTACGTTGGATGGAGGCATTTTTATGGATTACACCCCTAAAGACAATAGTTTGGACAACCTTTAGTAATCCAGTCGCTCGTGTCAGCTTTGATGTTTCAAAAAGGTTTACACGATTGAGGCTTGATTCCGAATAGCAGAATTTGGTTTTGCACCCTGTTCCCAATGTAACTGATAGGGCTGCGTGCTCACCAGTAACTGGTATGTATGATTACTAACGTACAGGGTTAGGGCTGATCGATGGTTCTAAATGTCAGATTAATTCTTGCTCCGAAAGCCTTTTTTGTAGGTGGAAGTCGATGCAGCCAATACGTTTGCGTCAGATCTTTCATGACCAAAAGACTGCCATGTCCTAAAATAATATCTATTTTTTCCTTACTGGTCTTATGCTTAAAGGCAAATTTGCGTTCAGCACCAAAGCTTAGCGAAGCAATTGCCCCATTTTTTTTAAGATCCTTCTCCGCGTCACTGTGCCAGGCCATACCTTCGTCGCCATTGTGATAAAGATTCAACAGACACGAATTATATGTCTCCAGTGTCAGTTTTTCTACTATTTTTTTCAGCTCAAGAAGTTCCTTTGTCCACGGAAGTGCCTTTTTGGTGGTGTTAGAATAACTATACTCGAATGCATCATCCCCATACCAGGCCACTTTTCGTTTGGTGATTATTTCATTTCCAAAAATTATGGCCCGGTCGTTTACCCATTCAATTGACTCCATGAGTATATCAAAATAGCGGTTTGCCTCCAGCACAGATAATACTTTGCCATAGTAATTGACGGTACCGTCGTAAGGGAGTAAATTTCTATTGCCATCGAAGAGATTATCGAAAAGTTCCATATGAGTATCTTTTTTTTATTAAACAGCTGTATGAAAGCTCTCCCATCCGATCATCGCTGTCTTTCGCATCGGATCCCAACGGTAGCCACCAAACATACCGCTGTTTTGTATCACACGGTGGCAGGGGATAAGGTAAGCAATTGGGTTACTTCCAATAGCAGTACCAACGGCGCGGGAGGCTTTTGGGTTACCTATTTGAGAAGCAATAGCACCATAAGTGCTCAAGTTACCCATCGGAATTTTTAACAAGGCTTCCCAAACTTTCAATTGAAAGGCAGTTCCTTTTAAATGTAATTTTACCTGTCGGATATCTTTATGTTGAGGGTTTAATGCCTTGAGTGCACTATCGTGCATGCCATTTCCCTGTTGAAAATAGGTTGCTTTGGGGAATCGTTGCTGGAGCGATGCAAGGGCTTGAGCCTGATCGTCTGCATAGGCAATATGGCAAACGCCTTTTGGTGTAGATGCAATGAGCATGGTGCCGAATAAGCTTTCATAGTAATCGTACAATATAATTAGATTGGCGCCCTCGTTTTTATATTCGGCAGGACTCATTCCCTCGATATTGATAAATAGCTCATGAAGTCTGCTACTACTGGACAGACCAAGCTGGAATGTCGTTTCGGCAATAGTACTTTCCTGGAGCAATGATTTCGCGTGAGTTATGCTTATGTATTGCAAGAATTTTTTCGGGCTCGTTCCCGCCCAAGCGGTAAACATACGTTGAAAATGAGCTTCACTCATATAGACATGTGAAGCAATCTGACCCAATGTAGGCTGTATCTTAAAGTTTTCCTGTAAGAAATGAATCGCCTTGGCGATACGTTGAAAATCCACTTCTTGTTGAATAGTCATGATTGTCATTTAATTTATACAAAGTTGCTAAAAAGAAGAAGCCTATAAAATCCGATTTATGCTAAATTACAGGTGGGAGGAAGTAGATTTGTCGGAATGGCCCAAGGACTTGTCCGGTGCGACAATGTCGCGGATCAGTTGTTTGAGCTCTTTTATTTCGGGGAAATGACCGGCTTTTTTTCGATCAAAGATCTCGCTGTCCGCCACGCGTATGGTATAACGGCCCGCAATTTCGCTGGGAACGAGCATTACCCCATGGATTTCTTCCGTAAACGTACTCAGCAGCTCCTGCGCCATATAGGCGGCGCGAAGCATCCAATTGCATTTTGGACAATATTCAATTTCGATAACAGGTTTTGTTGCCATGCGTTAAGTTGAGGTAAATTGTTTTGGTTCAAACAAATTTATTGATCCTACTGTTGGAATCAAAGCCATTTTTGTCAAAGAAATTTCGAGAATGTCGTAATTCCAGCTTTTTAACATACCTACAGGCCATTCCATTATCCTGGCGAATAGCTCAACAGAAGGACTTGTAGGTATATAGAATAGCCTGTATTTATTTGATATTGTTGCTATGTCATTTGGTAGTTTAACCAATTTTCAATGACGTCATCGTCAGCGAGCCTGCTACAGCGTTGTCGTTGAAGAGAAAGAGTTCCTCATTTTTATCCTGTAAGCCCAATGTATAGATTAAAGGCAGGTAATGTTCAGGCGTTGGAATTGCCAAGTCAAACTCTTTACCCTGTAACCTAAAATCAATTAAAGCCTGGTGGTTGCCGTCCTGTATAAATTTTTTCATTTTTTCATTTGCTATTGTCGCCCACTCAAAGGCATAACCAGTTGTGTTCAGCTTGTCCCAGGCCACCATTCGCAGATTGTGCACCATATTTCCGCTGCCGATAATCAGAACACCTTTTTTGCGTAGCTCGGTTAATTGCTGTGCAATCTCATAATGGTATGCAGCCGGCTTCGTATAATCGATGCTCATTTGAATAATGGGTACATCTGCATTGGGATAAAGATGTTTAACAACCGACCAAGATCCATGATCCAGTCCCCATTTATCGTCGAGGTGAATTTCCGCTTTGCTGACAATACGCTGCGTTTCTGCAGCGAGTGCCGGACTTCCAGGGGCTGGGTATTGCACATCAAATAAAGCTTGAGGAAAGCCGCCAAAATCATGTATGGTGGCCGGATGTTCCATAGCTGTGACAAATGTTCCACGTGTTTCCCAATGTGCAGATACCACTAGAATCGCCTTGGGCTTCTCGAAAGTCTGGCCTATTTTTTTGAACCCCTGCACAAATTCGTTGTCTTCGATGGCATTCATCGGACTTCCATGGCCGAGAAATAGAACCGGATATTTGTCCGTTGCTTCGAGTTCGCCAGAAAATCTATGTAAGGAGCTCACATGGTGTGCTGCACCAATTAAAGGTAATGTTGCCATAATTTTAATAAAATCCTTTCTACGCATTTTATAGATCATGTAATCGCGTCAATTTTCTGTACAAAGGTAAAAGATGGCGGTGAGGCAGGGGTATAATAATTTGGTCAAACTGTTGTACTATTCGGAAATAAGCTTCTGAATTTCATTTCTGAATTCAGAAGGCGTCATGCCGGCTTTCTTTTTGAAGACATTGGTAAAGTAAGCTTTTTCTTGATAGCCCAGTTCAAAGCCAATTTCCGATATTGTCTTATTCGTTGTCAACAGTAGATTTTTTGCTTCAATAAGTTTTCTTGTTTCAATAATCTCGGAAACGCTTTGTTGTAAGATACTCTGACAAATTAAATTTAGGTTTCGGGTAGACATAAAAAGTTTCTCCGCATAAAAATTAACTCCTTCCGGTCGTCGATAATTATTCTCTAAGATGGATAGAAAATTCTTGAAAGTTGTTCCCTGATTTTTTAATTGTTGCTGTGCATCTGGAAATTGCCTTTTCCGTTCGGATTCAATCATCGTAAAAATAGTACTCAGCAGTTGCTTAATGACACCATAATCGATAGCAGGCTGCAGTGTTTCCTGCTGCATGAGCTGACACAAGGTCGTTAACCTGTCGAAGCAGTAGGGGCTAGCGAAGCTTAATGTTGCGTTTTCATGAAAGTGAGCATAGAGTTGGAAGGTAGTTTCGGGAATAAATTCGCTCTTGAAACGAATTACCCAAAATTCAATACGATTATTAGTCAAAAGAGGTTTGACGCGGTGGTTTTTGCCCTGCGTAACAAAACTTATAAAAGGGGCGGTATACGTTTTCGTTTTAAAGTCAATAAAATGTTCGAGCCTTCCGGCTACGCCAATAATGAGTTCCTCGAAATCATGCTGGTGTATTTCGTTTTTGGATTGCTGAATACGCAGTGCCTCATCGGCGTCAATTTTATAGATTTTGAAAAGTTCGTTCAAAATGAGTAACAATATTAATCACTATACGAATATACGGTTTCGCTTGGAGATTTTTTATTTTTAGACGTGTAGTAGGGTAGCTTGCGATGACTAATTATCTCCAACTTCGATTATATGGTATAGATGCTTTTTTTCCTGTTTCCGATTATGCTCTTTGGGTTTTGCTTTCATCGCTAGGCCATTGTGCTCCGAGTACGGGTAACCTGCGTTATGCCCTTCTTATCCATTAGTCTAGAATTTGTATACCTATAGCTTAGCCTTAAGTTAGGTTTAGTATGGGTTCGACCTATACTAAACCTAAACAAACCCTAACTAAACCCTAAGTAAACCCTAAACTAAGCTATAACATGGTAGCGTCCTTGATGCCTTTGATCGGCCGTCCTATATTACGCATTCGGCAGGCCATTTAGCACGGCGGTGCCTGCGGCATACAACCTATGCACGAGACCACGCTTCAGTTCCCGGTGAACGTAATACAATTTGCTCCTACAATGCTGCGGTGCCGGCCTAACACGGCGCTGCCAACGGCATGCAACCTGCACAAGATACCGGTCATGAGTTCCGCGGTGCGCCTTCTACCGGCTTCGTCCTCCCGGGCCATTTTGTCCTGGCGCAGCTGCTGGCCGCCCGCCTCCCCGCCCGGAGCTTCTTTTATCTGCGATCTGCCCCTGTAATTGCCTCCGGGAGGGGTCTTCTGAAAAATAATCTCCCATCCTTC
>DLST01000020.1 GCA_002500745.1 Sphingobacterium sp. UBA7855
CCGATTTTATTTGCAAGTCCAGAGAAGGGACTAATGCGAAAGGCTCGTATAAAATTTCAGAGCCTTTCGCACTAATAAAAAAAAGAAACACCTCTAAATGATAAAATCACTACCCCAATGATGGATAGTCAATATATCCATGTTCATCGCCCCCGTACATGGTTGCCTTGTCTGCGACATTATATTTAGCGTCAAGTTCAAACCTTTTCACAAGGTCGGGGTTCGCTATGAATAATTTACCATAGGAAATGATTTTAGCAATACCTTTTTCCAGTTCTGCTTCTCCACTTGCTTTGTCATACCCTGCATTTGCGATGACCATATGCTTAGTTAGGGAACCAAAGGTTTCAATTACGTTCTCTGGATAATGAGGATAATGATCCAGCGGAAACATTGCATTCATCAGGTGTATGTAGGAAAGCGGCAATTCATTAAGCGACTCGATCAAAGGAGTAAATTGCGCGATAGGATCACTATGTTCAATATTGTTGTAATAATTTGTTGGTGACAATTTGATGCCCACTTTGTCACTTCCTATTGCATCAACCAATTCCTTCATCACTTCAAGAACAAACCGATTTCTGTTTCCGACACTGCCCCCATACTCATCAGTGCGGAGATTGGCACTTTCCGATAAGAATTGATTAGGCAGATAGCCAAAGGCAGCATGGAGCTCGACGCCGTCAAAACCCGCTGCTATAGCGTTTTTCGCTGCTCTTCCATAATCCTTGACAATCTCTTTAATCTCTTCAACAGTCAGTTCACGGGGCACCTCATAGTCTTTCATCCCCTGAGTGGTAAAGTGTTGCTGACCTTTAATCCCTACTGCTGATGGTGCGACTGGCAACTGTCCTTTCTTGTTCACGGAATGTCCTACACGTCCCGTATGCCATAACTGGGCGTAGATGACACTGCCCTTATCGTGTACGGCCTTGGTAACCTTTTTCCATGCTTCAACATGCTGGGCAGTAAATAATCCTGGAGTTAAGGGGCTTCCAAGTGCTTGCTCGGAGATGTTAATTGCTTCCGTTATCAACAGCCCCGCTGTTGCACGTTGTACGTAGTACGATGCTGTTATATCTGATACTACACCGTCGAAATTTGCACGGCTCCGTGTCATTGGAGCCATAGCAATAGCATTTTGTAAGGTTTGTTTACCTAACGTTACTTTTTCCAGTAATTTCATAATATTGTTTTTATGACGTTATTTGTTAAAATTATATTTGATTTGATGACAACAAAAATACAAGCAAATAATTGGGTAAAATAACTCCAAAAGACATAAAAATAGTCCGATCAGACTTTATTCGTTTCAAGCATTATCCCTACGGGAAAGTCAATGTGTTAGTAGAGGACGGATCGGATGGGAGCATTATACGCAAAGCCGACAGGTAGAGGTATTTTAGGATAAACTGAAAGAGCAGGGTGTCGGTACCGTCATATCTGGCAATGAAGAGCATACATCTTTGAAAATTAACCCCTGATCCTTATCTATTTACAGGTATAATCTTATAGAAAATCATAAGCATTTGCAATGGCAAGTAGAGATTTGAAGTCCTAAAACATATCGATACCATTTTTTTGCAGTAAATTAGTAATTTGAATCTGTTTATAAAATGATTTTTGAATTTACAACGGCACCGGGTTTCGACTTTTTAACACTGTTCGCCAAACAGATTAATGTATCTGTGCGCGATAATTTTCTGGAAATCCCGGAAGCGATGGGCGTAGGCTATATGCGAAAAGTTGGGTTCGGCAAGGATTTCAAATTGACGATCCACCGTTACACGCTAAAGGAAGATTTCATCATCAAGCGCAACCCATCACCTGAGGCATTAAGCTTACGCACTTTTTTCTTTTACAATAACAGGGAAAGTATGGAAGTTAAGTACGAAAATGAGGATGATTTAAAGTTTCTTCCGAAAAATGACGCTTCTATTTTGTTGTCCACAAATGACCTGCAGACAGAAATTCGTTTTCCTGCCAAGCGTGAAATACAATATGTTGTTGTTGCCATTGCCGCAGAAAGATTGCGTACAATTCTTTCCATCGACACCCCAAATGCTACAATAAAAACCATCACGGAGGAGAATGCATCATTTCTTTTCTTCGAAAGTCTCGATACTGAAATGCAGCATCTCCTCAAAAACATTGTCTCGGTTGACATGAGTGATTCTCTGAATAACTTCTATTTGCAGATCAAGATTCAGGAATTGATGTATCTTCTTTTTAACAAGCTGTTATTGAGAGAAAACTCGCAATTCAAGAGCATAAATAGCAGTGATGTGGAAAAGCTCATGTCGATACGTAACGGTATCCTTAATAACCTAAGCACACCACCCGTTTTGAGCGAATTGGCAGCATTGGCTTCCATGAGTGAAACAAAGCTTAAGCAACTTTATAAGCAGACCTTTGGCGATACTATCTATAATTATTACCAGAGGGCAAGAATGGAAAAAGCAGCCTTCCTGCTGAAGCAAGCCAGACATTCTGTCTCAGAGGTAGGTTACGAATTGGGTTTTACGAATCTTAGTCATTTTAGTCGGCTATTCGCTAAGTATTATGGAGTTACGCCTAAAAAGTATTCTTATAATAAATAAAAGGCTGTAAGCATCTTCTCCAAGAGCGACCGCAAATATTCAGGTTCATAAGGGATAATAAGGAAATATTTTCAGTCGAGAAGATTTGTCAGGTGTTTAAGGTCGGCAGAGCAGGCTATTACACAATAAGATAAAATATAAAGAACCTTTTCACGACTTTTCGAGTTATTGATTCTGATGGATTGCAACGGATTAGTAAATAGCTAAGAGAAGGTTTTAATAATAACGAATAGAAGGAACTATACATTCAAGATCAAAAAAATAGAATATTATGCAAAATATTAAGGATAAAGTGGCCTATATAACTGGCGGAACAAAAGGGATAGGTTTTGGAATAGCGAAATCGCTTATTGAAGCGGGGGTTAAGGTAGCTATTTCAGGCCGTAATACGGAAGATTTAGAAAAAGCAAAACACGAATTAGGAAATCAGAATGTAATCGCAATCCAAGCAGACGTGACAGATTTTGAAGATGAAAAAAAGGCTGTCGATGCAGTTGTTAAAAAATTTGGAAAGCTGGATATCATTATTGCCAATGCAGGTATGGGGACTTTTGCTCCCGTAGACGAAATGTCACTTGACGATTGGAACGCCATGATCAATACCAACCTGACCGGGGCTTTTCATACCCTTAAAGCCGGTGTCGAACAGCTAAAGGAAAATAAAGGATATTTTATTTCGATCGCATCATTAGCTGGAACAAATTTCTTTGCTCAAGGTGCAGGGTATAATGCGACCAAATTTGGTCTTGTGGGATTTACACAGGCCGCAATGCTTGACCTTAGGAATTATGATGTGAAATGTACTACCATAATGCCGGGATCAGTTACCTCAAATTTCAATGGTCATACCCCTAACGAAGAGGATCATTGGAAAATTCAACCCGCTGATATCGGACAAATGGTGGTAGATCTGTTAAAAATGAATCAGAATGTACTTCCAAGTAAGATCGAAGTACGTCCGACAAAAACAAAATAAGGTAGTGAAGTACTTAGGCGGGTTAGTCTGGGTAATTCAATTAATACCGTAACACAATGGAAGCGTGGGAGCTAAAATTTAGCTCCCTATAATCTTAGATTATATTAATATCTTTATATACAAGATAGTTAGGTGAAAATGTATAATCCATTTGTTCCTTTTACGCAAGAAGTGCTACCTTCACTAGAATTTAACGGAATGCTTTTTCTAATCATACAGCGCTTCAGTTGGCCGGGATTAAAACGATCGACGACCTTTTTAGTCACACCCTATGATGAATTAGAACTTGCAAAGGAGCATGAGGATAAGCTGCAAGTCAATGAGGGAAAATTGTTAGATTTAAAATCTGACTATAATAAAGTATTGGATTTGCTCAATAGTGAAGTCGGGTTTAAGTTTTTCCTTGATAAATTCAAAGAAACTAATTGGAACAAAAGGATGATAAAAGAATACCAGCGGAACATTACAAATTATCTGGCGAGCCGCACAAGCTTCACCCGCAAGGATGCTATAGATATAAATTTTGCTTTAAAATTCGGTCATCTAATAGCAGAAATTAGAACAAACGATAAATCATTAGATGTACCTGCAATCGATTTAATTACATAACATATGTGTTGGGATATAAGTTTACATTCGGATATTGAGATCATTAAAAGTGCTTTTCCAAGCCTGGCTGATCGCCGGTTAGACAGGGATACAGACATGCGTTATTATGAAAATGTTCAAGCTATAACATTTCCGCAGTATCCAATAATCTATAAAGAAAAGGATACCGGCGAACTGAATCTCATAGAAATGGAATGGGGTATTCTACCTACTTATATTAAAGATCCGAAGGAACAAACTGACCGCAGACGGAATCAAGTTAATATTCGATCGGAGAGAATTCTTGGGGATAAAAAATCAACCTGGTATCGGCTGAAAAGTCAAAGATGCCTGATCCCAGTTTCCGGTACTTATGAACATCGAGAAATCAAAGGTTGGAAGAAAAAAGTACCTTATTACATTGCGGAAAAAGACCGTGAAATTTTCTTTGTGCCAGGCTTATATCAATGGCACGAGACTGTAGATGAAGATGGTGTATTAGCGAAAGTTGGTTCGTTTGGGATGCTGACCAGAGAGGCAAACTCCTTGATGGCTAATATCCATAACGCCGGTCCCAACAGGCACAGGATGCCATTATTTTTGCCACCCGAATTAGAAGAAGAATGGATTTCTGATATTCAGGAAATAGATATGGCAAACATTGTTTCGTTTCAGATGCCTGAAGAAAACCTGATCGCCTATCCAGTTTATACATTACGCGGATATCCTGAGCGGCCAGATGGTTTACACCGGTACGAACCCTTCCACTGGGAAGGTTTGCCTCCGCTGGGCATGGATGATCCTAATGGAGTCCAGGCTACTTTATTTTAATTTGATATTAATTCTAAATATTAAAAACATTCAGTATTTCTTTGTCGGCTAATTCCAGTTCATCAAATTGGGTAATAGCATCTTCGATTGCTATAGCATCATCCTCATGCATAGGCGATAGATTTAAAATTTCAACAATATCTTCACGTCTTCCTTTCGTGGCTCAAATACATTTGTTCCATATCTGAGAACTATAAACTGATAGCCCTCTTCCTGTAAGTAGGTGAGAAATTTAATAGTTAGACTTAAGGTTTGTTTCATTCTTCCATGATTAGTATCCAAATTTAGTGAACTAAGAGTGATGTGACACAGTTCAGTTTACACTACCGAATTAAAATCTAATTAGTGCATAAAATACCAACTAATTCTTCTTTAATTGTTTAATCCAGCTTTCAATAATTTTAATAATATCTTCTGAAAGTCTTTCAATATTATCATCAAGAATAAAATCAAAAATATATGAATCACTATTATTAGGATCGAGTATTCCTTCAGGATATACTTTTTGATCTTTCAATATGATTAAGGGTATACCTGACTGGTAAGCCATTCCTCCTTCAATATGCAACCATGGACTTGTGGTATATTTATGTAAAACTTCCTTTTCGCTTGTAGAACCTTCATTGTCATAACCAATATAGCTATGATGACGAATTAATCCTACTACAATAGCACCTTGACAATTATCGATCAGTTCTTTGATAGGTTTTAATGGTTTTCTAAAATCATAGTTACTTACACCCAAATTAACTGGGTCCAACCCATGTTGAGACAGTAAGTTTTTGATTAGAGTTAAAAAATTATTCTGTTCTTCTTTTGAAGGCGTAGGGTGTGATATAAATACCTTAATCATTGTTTAAATATATTACTTTTTTATTAACAGGATTGATATGATAGACATTTTTATTTCCATTTAGCGCTAATTTAACGATATCTCCGCTACCTCCAAGACCTTTTGCTTGTTCACCATCCCATATTGCAATGATTGAATCAGACTGTCTGACTATTTCAATTCCTGCTTCGTAAAATGCTGTTTCGCTTGGCTTATCGAATTCTAATTTGAAAATTTTATTTGAAAAATTTATCAGAGAATTATAATGCTCCAAATCTTTATTATCACTAAACGTTAATTTGTAGTCATGACATGGAATTACAACATCAAACTTAATGTTATAATTGATCAATTCATCACAAAAAATTTGATCTGCTCCTGCAGCTAAGCAAGAGATACCTTTTTCTACATCATTTTTTATCAAAAATCTTTTTATTTCAGAAATAATCCATTTTTTATCGTAAACTTCCAATTTCTGATGACCAGTAATTCCTAAAATCATATTAATCCATTTTTAACAAGAACCCAATAGTACTTACCTTGTGCAGTTAAACAACATTTTTTCGAATTCATTACTGCATCGCACATGTAATTTTCATCAACAGGTAACAATAATCGTGCATCTCTATATTTCTGCAAATGCTCTAATACTTTCACTTTCTCAATTATATGATCTTCATATGTTGGCTCAAACTCTGGATCTAATGGAAACAAAAAACAATCAGTGTGAAAGTACTTAGTAATTTTTTGAAGAATATCTATATCTAAGGCCGGTTTACAATATCTCAATGATACTAAAGATTCAACATGAGATTTAAATAATGGTCGAATATGAAAAAAACCAAAGCTTGATCGAGATAAGAAAATACATCTGGAATTGATACTTTACCCAAAATATCCGCGGCACCACCTTGTAGTGATTGTATAAGAAGTGATGTAAATAGGCTACCAGAAGAAGTATTATAAGAATTTTGTTTAGCATTTGTTGCTCTTATTATTGAGACGTCTTAAAACCTTGGCTAAGTCTTGAGCATCTTTAACACAGCCAGGCAATTCTCCGAAATTATACTTGGTAACACCTACAACAAGTGCTCCTCTCATAATTAGAGATTTTTTCCTTCACCTAACATTTGTGTAATTGCAGAAGCAATTCCATCCCAAGTCCATGGAATAACTCTGTTTCTAGATAATCCAATTGGTAAAGTTGATGAAGAACTTGCTCCATCCACATACACACCAAAAAAAGGAACGTTATTTCTAATAGCCATCTGAATTTCCTTATTTACTCCAGTTGCAGTGCTCATACTTCTGCCAACTAAAACAATCATCATATTACATCTTTTCATCTTATCTTCAATTATTTTCTGCCAACTATATTGTGCTAATGCAGTTTTTGAAGACCAATCCTCAATATTAAACGGTGTGCGCGAATTCCTTGATTGTCCAATAAAATACATCTTTTGCATTTCATTATTATCAAAATCGAAACTTATAAATGCTCTTGCGTTTGCCATATATTATGTTAATTCTATATTTATAATTTGTGTGGTTGTTTCTTTTTCTTGTGTCTTATGAAGCCATCCTTGCCTTATTTTCACGAGTGCTTTTACAGAGTAATTCAATGTTTTCACTTTTTTAGGAACTGCAATAGTCTGGATAAGAAGTTGATCACCTAACAAAGGATTTTCATCAGGCTTTAATACCCAAGTACACTTATTAGAAGCAATGCCTGAAGATTGTACTATAGGTAATTTAATATTGTAATTAATTTTTCCAACAAACTTTGTATTTGTCGAAAGTTCTAAATTCAATTCACCTCCCAACGTTAAGCTGGTTCCTGATAAAGAATTTTTCAACTCGTCTGGAACTTCTGCCGAAAAATTTCCTGCTGCCATTACAGTTCCTGATAGTCCTGATTCTATCGCAAATCGGTCAATAACTTTGGTTTTAGGGAATAAATCTATTGTTTTTGATTCTAGTGAACTTGTAATTTCTGCATTATACTGTAATTCTACAACTTGGGAACTGCCTTTTGTTCTTATTACTCCAACTGCATGAGTAATTAAATAAATGTTATTTGTTTGAAACTGAACTTCAAGTTCTGGAGGTAACTTTTTTTGTGCCAAATCAAAAAGTTGCTGTAGGTTATATACAATTGGGCAGTTACCTATTCTGGTTTTAACTCCTAACAATTCAGGTTCTTTTTCTAAACCAATAATATCACTATCAAAAATACCTTTTTCTTTTTCAATGTTTGAATTAAAAAATAATTCTTCTTCGTAAAAATCCATCATAATTTATGATAATTTATTTTCTTTAACTAATCTCCAATATTGATATCCTAAAGCAGTCAGTTTGCAAGATTTGCTATTTATAGCGGCATAATACATAAATTCCTCATCCACTGGAATGATCAGTCCGACAGATTGGAATTTTTGAAGATCCTTAAAAATATTAACATTTTCCGCTATAGCAGATTCTTCGGTAAATTCAAAAGTTGGATCTAAATTAAATTCATCTTCAGCTTTAATAAAATACGTTGTAATTTTCCTTAATGTCTCTTTAGGTACTCGAGGAGTGATTTGTCTCAAAGAGGTAAATTGTGAAACGTTTGTTTTGAAAATAGGCCTTTGGTCCCAAGCTCCCAATGCTTCATCAACATAGGCGTAAAGATGCCCAGGCGTTATATTACCTCTTAAATCTGCTGCTCCCCCCTGTAATCCATCCAAAAGTAAAGATGTAAAAACACTGGAACCATTAATAGATATTGCACTTTCTTTATCGCTACACGCAGTTAATACTGTTAGTCCATCCCCCAAATAAGCTGCTGAAGAATCTCCTATTTCAATATTAGCAAATTTTCCTGAATAGCAACAATCTAGGATAATAATTTTATAAATTGCTTCAGATTTGTTAGCAAGAGTTAGAATATCATTCATTGGAATTCCTTCATCATACTTTTCAAAATCCGATGTTACGATATAACCACCAGTAGACTTTACGAAACCATGTCCAGAGAAATATAGTAATGCTATATCAGATTTACCTTGAAATAGTTGTTCAATACTACTTCTCAAAACTTTCCTACTAATTGTTTGAGATTTGTCTATTAATAGTTTTACATGAAAATTAGGAGATCCATCTCCATTTTTTTCTAAAATATTCTCCATACTTATAGCATCCTTAACGCAACTATACAATGGCGCATTAGGATAATCATCTATTCCTACGACAAGAGCTTTTTTCATAATCAAAATGTTTATAATTCCGCAATATTAATATCTCTTTCAAACAACTTCTTATTATTGATCCAGTCTTCAAATACTATATATTTAGTATTACTATCGGCAACCCAAAGCTTTTTAGCACCATTTGTAGAATCAATCTTTTTTATAAACGGGTATAAGAGTAAATATTCTTTTCTATCGAAGGTATATTTATTGTCACTACTCTTTACTACTGGAATTAGAGCACATAATTGTGTATGTCCATCAACATAACCTAACTCCCAAGGTATCCATTTGGACAAGTCAGCATTTTGAGAAATTGCAAGTAATAATGTTTTACATGAATGCAAACGTTTTCGAATTAATCTAGCAGATTCCTTGGTTACATTTGTTCTATCCAAATCAGAATCAACAATCCAATCTACATATACTGAATATCCCATGTTTGTTAGTTCGTAATATAGGCCATAGACAGCTTCCTTATCTAAAAAGCTATGCGAAAGAAATATATCGAAACTTGTTCTATTTCTACTTTCATTAAACATTCTAGTACTTTCATTAAGTGGTTGATTTTTACTCAAATTTTTTAAATAGGATTCTTCGTATAATGGCATAGTATATTAATTTTAGTAAATCAGCACTAAAATAACAATATTAAAAAAAAAATTATTACGGTTATCCGTAATTGTTATTTTTTTTTCTGGAATCGTAACAATAAAATGTATACCTAGTTAAGCTGCAATATTTTGTTTATTTAATTTTCTAGCAAACTCCTCTGGAGATAAATATTTTAAGGCAGAATGTTGCCTTTTTCGGTTGTACTAAGTCTCAATATATTCAAAGACAATAAGCGCAGCTTGTTCCATGGGAGCGAATTTATGCTGTTTATACACATTCCGCCTAAGTGTCTTGAAAAAACTTTCAGCGACAGCATTATGCCAGCAATTTACTTTTCTACTCATCCTTCTTATGATGAGTAAATTCTTTTCTAGTATAGAGCTAAACTCATAACATGCATATTGTACGCCACGATCAGAATTGAAAATTAGTTTTTCGGTGATTGGCTTTGCTTTTTGCGCTATTTTAAAAGCCTAGCTATTTTACAATTGGATCGTATTAACTTTTCAAACTTAATGATTTTTTTTCTTTGTTAAAGAACCTCCCATGTAGAGAGAGTCTGTGTGCGGAATCTGTCAATCTGTCCTTATCGCATCCGTAAGTGTTGGCTCATCAATAAAATTGTACCATGCTTGAATCGGTAGCTGAGAAGTTATGACAACAGAGCTATTTCCATATCGGTCTTCCAATATATATAGCAGTGGGAGCCGAGTCTCGGCGTCTATTGTTTTTAACCCGAAGTCATCCAATATGAGTAACTTTTGTTTTGTGATACTCTTTATCCATTTTAGATAAGTAACATCTAGCCTGGTTTGTATAACAGTATCGATAAAGTGGTTCATACTGAAGTATCGGCTACCTACTTGAGAGAAACAATCATTGGAAGAACAGATCCGTATTAGTTAAAAATGTAACATGGACTTTATGAGCGATAGCTTTGACAGTGATGGATTATGTACACCAAAGACATATAGCTATTTAGACTTATATATATTTACTTCATTACCGTCAACTATTTCGGTACCTGCGACAGATATCCGTTCACTATTCCTAGCCATTGAGCTAGATATATATGAGCTAGAATAATTCCATCCTAAAGATTCAAAAAACTTTTTGATTTTATCGACTATCATACCTGTTGAACAAAATTCTTTGTTATTCAATAGGTAATAAGTTATTGCATATGTAATGCTTGGACGTTTTTCCAATAGACTAAAATAAGCTACATTATTTTTATGAATCTGCTTAAGGTTATTACGGGAGCCTATTTCAATCACAATATCTGGTTCATTCAGCTCGATTAGCGATTTATTGAAAAAGGTGCTTGCTTTATTAATCGCATCAATATTAAAGAAAGATTGCCCCTTTCTTATTCTAGATAAGGTTCTAGTTGATTTCTCAATAAGATGTGCAAAATCGCTATCTTCAATACCATTATTGTCTATTAGCTTAAGGATATTTTCAGTAATTACCTTTCTATTTATACCGGTCATAGGTCAAATATGGGACACTGTCGAATTACAAAAAGTGACATTTAATTCTTTTTTTGTGATTTGTTTATTATCTTTGTATAGAAAGAGAGCAGATGCTTTCGGAAAGAATTTAGGTATTTTAAGCAAAGAGTCTTGCGGCTACATTTTCTGACGCCGTAACGCAAGGCAGTAGTTCTGAATACCCATGTCTATTCTTATATAAAAGCTTTTAGTATATTTGCTTGATAAGATAGATATGGGGCTACTGTTAGTCTGTGTTACGTTAGGCGTCAGAAACTTAATTTGTAGCCACAGCATGTAGCCCTATATTTATCAAGCTACCTCCTGATACAAGACTCGTTTAACCAATAACGAGTTATGATTATTAAAAACAAACATCAAAAAAGTCCCAATCCCCCTTAGTTCTATTAAGGCTAGAGGTCTGTATGACCATCCGAAAAAGTGTCATTGTAAATATATCATCTGCTTTGTAACCAATTAGAGACTACTATATCGGAACATTTTTACGAGTTATTCTAATAACCTATTCCATCGCCTCCGCGAGGAAAGGGAAAGATTATGACCATTTTTAAAACCTTAAAATGAACAATTTTATAAGGACTGGGAGAAGTATTGCCTGTTCAAAACAGGAAGCCCAGTACGTAAATTTAGCAAATACACAACCTAATTGTATTATATATAAAGCATATAGCCTAAGAGAACTATTAATCCTAAGGACTCTTTTAGTAATTGCTACTGCATTTCATATGTTTAGTTTATCGGCTCAGACGCCCCGCAAGGACAGCGGGGCAAATGGGTTGTTATACATCAGCGGTTCTGTGGTATCGTCTGTCGACGGTAAGCCGATCCAGGGTGTTTCCATCCGAGTCGAAGGTGAAAAGGGTAAGGCTTCGTCCAAAAATGATGGTTCCTTTTCGTTAACAGTCTCCAATCCTAAAGGTACTGTTTCATTCTCACATGTCGGTTTCAAGCGCTTAGAAACTTCGTATAGTGCTGGAGTATCATTGATAGTGAAATTGATACCATTGAAGAATCAATTGGAAGAGGTGGAGGTGGTCTCTACCGGGTACCAAAAAATTCCGAAGGAGCGGGCGACGGGGAGTTTTGAAGTAATCGGAAAACAACAGCTCAATATCAGCAAAAGTACCAACATTATCAATCGGCTGGAAGGCTTGTCGCCCGCACTCCGTTTTGAGAAAAGAGTGGAGGGACTGTCTCCGTTGCAGCAGTTATCTGTCCGTACCACGTCAACCTACTATGGGTATTATAATCCACTCGTTATATTGGATGACTTTCCTTACGAGGGTGATATCGCAAATATAAATCCCAACGATATTGAATCGGTAACCATCCTTAAAGATGCTGCGGCGGCATCCATCTGGGGAACGCGAGCAGGAAATGGAGTGATCGTTTTGACTTCAAAGAGAGGAACTAAGGATGGAAAACTAAAACTGTCAGTCCAGGTAGCAAACCAGTTGGGTGAAAAACCGGATATCTATAAAAAACCTTACATGTCCAGTTCATCTTTTATAGAGATGGAAGAGCTGTTATTTAAAAACAAGTTTTTCGACTGGCAGATCACTTCTTTGGATCGAAGCATTACGCCAATGGTTGTGTTAATGGACAAGCTGCGCAAAGGCGAGATCGATCAAGTTACCTATGATCGTCAGAAAGCTGAATGGAGTAAACAGGATGTGCGAACAGATTACTTAAAGTACATCTATCGAAACAGCTATAACCAACAATATGCAACCAATATAACGGGCGGAGGTGCTAACTATGATTTTCAGGCAAGTGTGGGATACGATAAAAACCGTAATAACATTCAAAATGGAGGTCTCGAAAGGGTTACTGCTCGGTTAGTGACGAACATCCGTCCGGTCAAAAAGTTGGAGATCGGCATGCAGCTGATGTATGGTAACTCTGCCATCAAAGGGATGGGTACTGATTCTCAGCTTTCTTTTGGCTCCCTGTATTCTGGCGCAGGACGTAGTTTTTATCCTTATCTCAGGTTGGTCGACGATGGCGGAAAGGCTATTGATCTGGAGACGGTTACGATCCGTAAATCGTACATCGATACGCTTGCGGGGGGAAGGCTTATGCCAGCCCGCTATAATATCTTCAATGAATTTGCCAGCAGCGAAAATAAAAATAGTACCGAAGATGTCACACTCAATTTAAGTGCGAACTGGAAATTGACACCTTTCATCAGCGCAAATGTAGCCTATCAATTTCAGAAGTCAGCAAATAAAATAACCAATTGGCAGGGCATCGATTCTTATTTTACACAGCATTACATTAATATGTTTACGCAGTGGACGCCTACCACGATAACACGAAATGTACCAATTGGTGATATCTTTTACCAAAACAATGGTATCATAAATTCACATTACCTCAGGGGAAATCTGGCTTGGGATCAATCATTCGATCGGGATCGACATAAAATTAATGCCATCGCTGGAGCTGAAATGAAGGATTTGAACAACCGGATGGATGGGCACAACCTCTATGGTTATGATCGCAATACATTGAGTTATGCACGTGTGAATTACCTGACCAATTTCCCTTTGCTGAATGGGATCATGGGATCAGGACAGATCATTGATGGTGTCAAATTTGACGAGCTGAATCAACGGTTCACGTCTTTCTTTGGTAATGCGACCTATACCTTTCTGGATCGGTATTCTTTGAGTGGGAGTATACGTAGGGATGCGTCTAATCTATTTGGTGTGTCAACCAACAACAGATGGCAACCACTTTGGTCTGCTGGCTTAGCATGGGATATAACAAAGGAATCTTTTTATCATTTCAATGCGCTGTCGCGATTGAAAATCCGGGGAACCTATGGCTATAATGGCAACGCCAATAATTCTTACTCAGCCAACCCGATTATGGAATATAGCGGTACGCATAGTATTACCTCGTACACTTATGCCTACATGATCAATCCTTCCAATCCGGATTATAGGTCTGAAAAGGTCGGTGTTTTTAATCTCGGGCTTGATTTTGCGGCCCTCGGTAATCGTATTTCGGGAACAGTAGACTTTTATAAGAAAGATGGCCGGGATATCGTTGCTAGGGGGATGGTCGATCCAACAACAGGGTTTGATTCACAAATCTTGAATGTCGCCCATTTTGCCGGCCGCGGCATTGAAGCTAATCTGCAAACCGTAAATATCAAAGGAGGCAAATTTTCCTGGAATTCCAATCTGATATTCAATTATCAGCGAAATATTACTAAAAAATACAATTATAGACCCGCGCGGGCAGATTCATACCTTGATGCAGCTACCTCACCTAATCCAGTGGAAGGCCGCGATCTATACGGACTGTATGCCTACCCGTTTGCTGGACTGGATCCACAGACCGGTGAGCCCTTAGGCTGGATGAATGGCGAGAAGAGTAAGGAGTATACAAAATTTGCTTCTTCACCCGTAGAGACGCTTAAATTTATGGGATCAACCATTCCGCTATATTCGGGTTTTGTACGCAACACCTTTAACTACGGCCCTTGGTCTTTGAGTACAAATATTCAATACAAGTTTAAGTTCGTGTTTAGAAGACCGACGATAAATTATTCGGCTTTAGCAAATTACTGGACAATGAATGAGGATTTTGACAATCGCTGGCGGCAGCCAGGGGACGAACTGAATACGAATGTGCCTGCTTTTATATATCCGTTAAATAACGCACGTGACAATTTTTATACGTTCTCTGACGCGGTTGTTGAACGGGGAGATGCCATCCGCATAAAGGACATTAATCTGAATTATAATTTTAATGGCTTGGGCAAAGGGAAAATTCGGGGTCAGGTATTTTTTAATATGGATAATATGAACTTGATCATCTGGAAGAAGACAGGGTATAATGTGGATTCTGATTATTACCGCTCCATACCCATCCCACGTACGTACACGCTGGGCGCAACATTGAACTTATAAATCGTATTGTTATCTAACACGAATTGAGAATGAAAAGATATTGTATTTTCTTTATCACAGCCCTACTGCTTGCCTTAACTGGCTGTGATAAATTTTTAGAAAAAAAAGCTGATCTAAAAATGGCTATTCCAGAATCGATTGAAGATGGAGAGGCCTTAATGGACAATTATAGCATGTTAAATCAAGGCTATCCTTATATTGGTGAATTGTGTAGCGACGATTTTCAAATGAGCTATTCAGATTGGTCTGCGATCACGATTGATGAAGATAGGGACCTGTTTGTATGGAATATACAGGCTGCTCCACCAGCCACGCAATGGTCTGCGCCTTATCGGGTGGTCTATAATGCCAATCAAGTACTTGCAATGATTGATAAGCTACCCAGCAATGATCGCTCGCAACAACTGAAAGGTAAAGCCTTATTTTTTAGGGCTTATGCGTATCTAGCTTTAGGTGAACTATTTGTGGATGTGCCCAGAGCGGATAAAAGTAATGCTGCTAAAATGGCTATTCCTTACCGTAAAACGCCGAATATTGAGGAGCATAGTCCCAGAGTGACCATCGGGGAATTCTATGAGCAGTTGCTAGCCGATTTACGGTTGGCTACCGAGCTACTGAAAGATAACAATGATAAGGCCTCTAGACCCTCTTACACAGCCAGTTTGGCTTTATTGGCAAGAGTATATCTTTATCTCCAAGATTATGAGCAGGCTGCCTATTATGCAGATAAATGTCTGCAACTGAATGCTGCTTTATTGGACTTCAATGTGCTGAACCAGTCGAGCAATACGCCGATTTTGAGATTTAATAAGGAGGTGTTATTTCAGGCTATTTCAAGCGGTAGTGCAACTTATACACGCACACGTTGGAAAGTGTCGGCAGAACTCATGGGAACTTATCAGGCTAACGATCTGCGCAGGACAGTATTTTTTATCAATAATAACGACGGTACCTATTCTTTCAAGGGAAACTACGACGGTGTTTTGAATCAGGCTCCATTCAGTGGCTTGGCTGTAGACGAGATATATCTCATCAGGGCTGAATCAAATGCTCGGCTAGGCAAGATTGCCTTGGCACTTAAGGATATCAACGATCTGCTACGGTCGCGGTGGAAATCTGGTACGTATACAGATCATACAGATACTGATCCGGTTACACTATTGAATTTTATCTTACAGGAAAGGAGAAAAGAACTGATTATGCGCCAGCGGCGCTGGGCAGATCTAAAAAGATTGAACCTCAAGGTCGAAACGGCTGTGACTTTAGAAAGATCGTGGCCAGAAAAGCTGGCAGAATTACGGCCGAATGCTCCTCAATATACTTTTTTAATACCATTTGCCGTCCTCAACAATTCTACGCTGACTCAAACTGAACGCTAAAATGAAAAAATTGATTAAAAATATGTGTGTTATAGCTTTGTTATTGCATACAATACATACTGCTTATTGTAGCACCTCTCAGGTAGATACATTGACTACTGGAATGAAAATGCCCAATGTGGATATGGGCACTCTTGAAGATGGTGTTCCGTTAGGGAAATTTTCACAACAGGCTGCGCGCCTTGTCATTCTTGACTTTATGAATTCGTCATGTTCGAGTTGTATAGCCGCGCTGCCCAGGCTGTCTCAGGTTGCCAAAAAATTTGGAAAGGATATTCAGATTTATCCTGTGACCTATGAGGATCGCAGCCGGATAGCTAAAATGAGAACGTTAAATGCTATAATAGCTGCCACAGATTTGAAATTTATCGTTGAAGATAAGAATCTAAAGACGCTTTTTCCGCATCAGACCGTTTCACATGTCGTATGGATTCTTGATGGTCTAGTGAAAGGAATTACTCATGTGGAATATCTGGATGAAAAGATGGTAAATACTATGCTTAAAGAGGGAAGACTTGATGTGCCTCAGAAAAATGATTTTAAAACCTTTGATTATTCGAAATCACTGAAGAATCATCGTTACCCCCTAAGATCGTACGCTGCTCTGACTGGTTATATTCCAGATGCAGATACCAAGTTTGGTACGGATATTTCGTCTGATTCGAGCAGTATACGGGAGTATATGATCAATGTGCCGATACTTTCGGCCTATATGCATGCTTATGGAAAAACTAAGCGTTTGCCATATATGAAAGCTGATCGGATCATAATAGAATCAACCCATCCGGAAAAATATAGTTATGCCTCCGATCGGGATGGCTACGAGGAAGATTGGTTATTAAAAAATGCGATCTCGTACGAATTTGAATTTACAGAGCGGAAATCAAAAGATAACCGAATGCGAAGTATTATTCATGATCTCGACAATAGGTTAGATGTAAAGACATCGATAGAAAAAAGAATGGTTGATTGTTGGGTTATTATTGATGGTAAGGGCGAAAGTAAAAATATGCCGGATATCGGCCAGTCCAAAAGGGATTTTATATTTATGGCAGACCTCAATAGTGCATATCCTGTTATTTTGGATGAAAGTACATTGGATAACAAAATTCAGGCGAAATCTCATCAGTCTTTTGATGAACTAAGATCGTTACTGCGTGACGCAGGTTATGATCTCGTGAAGGAAAAGAGAGCAACAGAGGTTTTTGTATTGGTAGATTAAACAAATTAGGGTGCATATTTTTATGCACCCTATAATTAAAATGGCATGTCTACGACTTTAATGTCACATGCGATGTATTCGTCCTGGTGTTTAAAGCTTCGAGCATTTCATTTCTCAAATCTTCTGTAATATTTGGTTTTCCTCCAACATTAGGAGCGTCGATAGTACAGATTTGATTATTGCCCGAACAACCAGGTGATCCTGCTGAATAACTGTCTGGACTACCAGGGTTACTTGGATCATTTAATTGAAATAGTGCCATAGTGCAAAATTTTAATTAGTCAAATCTTGTTTATTAATCAGCTACATCCAAGATGTATCCGGTTTCACAGATTCTGCCGGGCTGACCGAAACGCCGCATGAGGCCAGCCCTTTTCAGGTAAATGCTGTATCGTACCGCCACACGGGAATGTGGTAAACCTGCGGCCGTGCCTGTCACGTACAGGACCAGCACAGCAGCAGGTCACTGAAAGCAAAAGTTTCATCTTCGCCAAGCCAGAATATTTTCGCTGCACCAGTTGCGAAGGCCATTGCCGACGTGGGGCGCTCATATCCGCGGCGAATGGTTGTTCATTTAGCGAATTTTCCCTGACTCGTTGTGTACGCTGTATACGCTTTTGCTTGATCATACTTCTATGTTTATAAATTCACCCAGTCCTATGGGTATATGGTTCATAGTCCAAAGATAGAGACCGCCGGTGCTCATAATTTGACATAAAGCGCATCAGGATTTGACAAAATCCGTGAATCTAAACCTACCTCCGCTTTTTGGAATTAAAGGTCAGCTGTTGATAGGCTGTCGGAGATAATCCGGTCTCATTTTTGAAAAATCGAGTAAAACTAGAAATCTGACCAAAGCCACAAAAGTCCGAAACGAGCTTTACAGGCATTTTTCGCTCCAGTAGATGCTTTGCCTTGTCGGCCAATACTTGGTTGCGAAAATGCAACAGCGTCTCGCCATAGCGCTGCATATGGTATTTGTTGAGTTGATCATTTGCAACGTGCAGCGCAGCAGCAATATCTCCGATTAAAATTCGCTCTTCCGTTTCTGCAATCCGCTTGCTGATCAGCGCTCGGGCCTGTAGAGCCAAATAGTCTTGGTGGCTCAGGAGACCCTGCGCTTTGAGTAGCTTATTTTTGCTCAGAAGGAGCAGATCCTGAATTTTGTGAAGTATAATACTTTTGGGTATCAACGGCTTATTGCTGAGTTCACTCGTGAGCTCGGCAAATAACTGTCGGGTCTGCTCCATAGCGACAAAGTCAAGGCTCACTCGGTACTGTGCAAGCCTGCCTTTATGTGCTGCGATCACGCTAGATAGATACTCAAAGCCAGGAATCCCGCCGATATGAAGCAGATTCAAAGGTAGTGTAAAACCTTGAATGTGATAGGTTCCGGTTTCAAATTTTAATGTAATTTCCGTTTCGGGGGCATAGAGAAACGCACCATGCCGCGGGCGGAAAATAAAGGTGTCTTTGACCTGTGGCTGGCGGTAATGGATCGGAGCACGCCCTGCGAGATGGTAGAGCAGATGGGTCTGCGGACTGCATATTTCAAAACGGATTGTTGTTGGGCTATGCACTTCGAACTGATAGCAATAGCTCTCCAAATTGCCGGTCTGCAGATACTCCTCAAACAAACAAATTTGTGGATGGTATAGCAGTCGGGTCCGGCTACCCGGCAACTGCTGTTGAAAAGATTTTGTGAGCGTACTCTTGCTCACAAAATCCATATCTTCTTCTATCAACCTGAATGATGCGGTCCGCATAGCGCTAGTATTTTTGGGGAATAGGCCACGTCTGTTTCGGAGAAACGTGGGATTAGCTGCCTGCAGTATGCCGATAAACAATGCGGATAGAAAAATAACCTGTCGGCAACAATCGGTTCGCAACAGGTAGGTCACTGGATGAATTGTATCGTGAAAGGATGATGTCCTTTGGTGTGTCTTTTTCTTCATCGACCGAGCTGCTGTTCTTTTGGAAGTCAACGGCTAAGCCGTTGTTCCAGCTGTCGGCAATCCCGATGCTAAGTTCGGTTTTGAGTGCAAGCGACATAGTATTTAGATATTGGATCTGGCTGACGCGTAGCTCAAAATAGGCGTGCATAAAGCCGACAAAATCGCTCATGACGGAGTTGATGATAGGAAGGCGCTCGGCGTAAGGAAGGGTCAATACTTTTAGCTGCAGGTCGTTGACACCTGCTTGGTCAAATGTTCTTTTCATATTTTTGCTGTTACGTAAAACCACAAATAAATCAGCTAAAACCCTAGAAAACAAATTCTTTAGTTAGATATGACAGGATTTGGTATATTTTGACGGAATGTTTCTCCGGGAAATTAGTATTATTTTAAAGAAATTTTGTAAATTTGAGGTAAGTGTTTTATTTTGAATCAATCACCAGACCAATTTGTATTCCTTATGCGATCGGAGAATTTAAATAAAAGTAGAAGATTATTTCCGTATTTAATAAAAACTAGTATTGCCCGATGGAGCCAAATAGGCTATTATCCACTTCATTTTTTCTTGTGCTTTATCCTCGCTTTGATCATCAATCTGGGTTCTGCTGGCAGCGAGATGCTCGTCCGTATCCAGAGTAAGCGCTTTATGGCGGTATGGATCGGTACAGTGTTGCTGTTGCTGGTCTACGCTATACTGATCAGCTACATACATGCAGCCTTGGTGGTTAGGCAGCGGTTCAGTAGCAATACCAAGCTAAATTTTATGATCTATCTGCTCTGCGCATCCGGTGTTGTCCTAGCTATCCACGGCGTCGTACTGGAAGTATTGTTACCGCACAGGCCAGGATTGATCTTGCTATCAAGATGGTATCTGACCACTGATTTTTGGTTTTTCTTTCCCATAGTGACCGCCTATATACTGTTGGTAAATCGCTTTCCAAAATGGGTATTGCTCGATTGGCAATCCTTTGTTCAGACGCCGATCCAGATCCCTTCTGCGGCCAGGCAGCAGTTCGATCAAGATCCGGCGCCACTGCTAGTAGCAGGTGGATCCGAAACTGGTGAAAATAGAGATTCTGTTAAACATGTGACCGACCAACTGGTGAAGAGCCCAAGGCAGCTATCCGGAAACAATGTCCACACCACAGCGATGGATCTCCCACTGGTGACAAAATCAGAATCCCAGGCTACCTTGTTCCGTCTGTGGCAGCGCGATCGGGATCGGCTAGCACTGATGGTCTACCTTTTGCGTAAATGGGAGGATAAAGAACAGACAGACAGTACCACGATAAAATGCCTGAATGCGGTGATCATCTATAAACAACAGCGTACGGCAGATGTTTATCTGCATGACGGAACGTTATGTCGGATAGAGGTGACCGCCAAAGCACTGCGTGCAAATCCTTGGTTGGTCAAAATACGGGCGAGAGTGTATGTCAATATGCTCTATTTTCGCGTGCCCGTAAATCGGCCCACCATGTTGCAACTTACCGCTGAGATCAAGGAGAAACTACATCGATTGTTGCCGGAGGATAAACTCAAAATAATGGTCACGCCCTCGCGTGAGCTACGCAACAACATCAATAATTTTTGGGGAATAATAGATACGCTAGATGAAAAGAAATTGGAAGAGGAATTTAATCTGGCGTAAAACGCACGTATTTTGTAACGCTGTGGTGATGGAGCCGCTGCACAGTGCTAATTGTGCAAAGTGACTCGTTTCGGCAACCAGCATGTTTAATTGCTTGGTTATGTTAAATTTAATGAATCGCATTTGTGACCTTTTAGAGGTCATAACCTCCTTATTAAAAGCGATATTGACGCATATAACGGAAGAAATGAATAAAGTATCTACGGAAACAGCGGAGATACCTTCCGAACTGGATCATATGCTTGATATCGCTGATGTGCTCGACAAATTGGGTATCTCTGAATCGAAGTATTACCGGCTGGTCCGCGAAGGAAAGCTCAGGCCGAGGAAACTGGGCAAGCGGCACTATTATTACTTGTCGGATTTACACCAGCAACTGGAAGAGAGCAGGCGTAAGGGGCGAATTTAGCGCGTTGTAACAAAGGAGCCAAAAGGCTCCTTTGTTATTTCGTGTGAACAAGCGAACGCAAATTTCTTCACATCGCTACGCTTCGGCAGCTGTTCGGCGACGGTCTGGCTATCCTTCGACTTTGCTTCGACACAGCTGGGGCACATCTTCGACGCTCCTTCGGGTGGGCTTCGACAACGCTTCGAGTCGGCTTCGACTCCCAGTCGAACAGCACCCGAACAATACCCGAACAGCAGCCGAAGCTGTGTCGAAGCTGTCTGCAATCTTTTCCGAATACGTCCCGAATACGATCGCTTAACGGCCCAACGGACTACCGAGGGGGCTGCCGATCTGTTAAAGTTGACAGGCAATGACAGCATTTCCACCCGTGTAATATCAATCCCTGCATTTATCCTTCTACTGAAAAAAGTCATGCTAATTTAGCTCTTGCTAGCAAAACAAAGACTGCTCATGACAGTCGTAATTATTTATTATTTAAACATGTATAATCATGGCAAGATTTTTAAAAGGTATACACGGAGCCTACTCTGGGAAAGTAGGAAGTGTAATAGGAAGCAGTTGGCGAGGTGTGGATTATGTCCGCTCACTCTCCAAGATTACAAGCAAAAAAGCGAGTGAAGGACAGATCGCACAGCGGGCAAGATTTGCAACCGCGGTAGCTTTTCTTTCGCCGATCAAGGATCTACTCAACCTGGGCTATTCGGATAAATTGCAGAGTAAAGCAACAGGGTACAACAAGGCGCTACAATATCTCCTGAATTATGGTGGCGTAACAGGTACTTACCCTGCATTCGAAATAGATTATGCAAAGATCGTTATTTCCAAGGGCTCATTGGCAACGCTGATGGGTGCAGAATGGTCAGAAGCTTTTCCGCAGGAGATCATGTTGACATGGGAGCCGCAGTTCAACAAACTTAACGCGTTCGCCGGCGATTCTGTTATTCTGCTCATGTACAACAGCAGCAAGAATTTCTTTAGTATCCTGGAGTCTGCGACTCGCGAAGAAGCAAGTATGAGTTTCAAGCTACCTACTAGCTACTCCGGTGACACGCTGGAAGGCTGGGTATTTACCGGTCATCAGGATGGTATCAAGACTTCTCCGAGTGTTTACCTGGGTAAATTATCCATTAGCTAATATGGCTGTTAAACACACCCTGCTGCTCCTACGAAAGTATGGAGCACGGGGAACCAATGGTACCATCAGCTATCAAGGCGAAGAGATATGCCATACCATCGAGCTGCCTGATAGAAATAATACACCTAGGATTAGCTGTATTCCAATTGGTCGATATAAGTTGGAGAAACGGCGCTACCCCAAACATGGCGAGCAGATTGGCATCCCAATGGTGCTCGGCCGCGAAGCAATACTGATCCATGCGGCCAACAATGCACTCCGTGAATTGCAGGGCTGCATTGCGCCGGTAACGACGTTAACGGGCGAAGGTACTGGGGATCACAGCGGCAAGGCATTAGGAAAGCTCAAAGCGCTGGTGTATAGCCTGTGGGATATGGGGGATGAAGTGTATTTGAGTATTCGCTAAGGCTTTGGAGATCTGGAATTAGTTGCTGCATTCCTTTGTGCCTTCTTCTTAGCAAGCTGACGGCATAAATCAAACTCGCTATGCTCGGACAATGATTTATGCTATCGTCATCTCGCGTCAGCGATAGGCATTCGGAACGCAAGGCTTTCAATTCCATGATCTCCTTAGCTTAACGAAAGGTGTATTGGTGGTAGGGATACTGAAAATGCAAAAAGTATGAAAAAAATCTTTAACAAAATAGGACAGGTGCTGCAGCTGGTGCTGGCGGCTCCTGTTAAACTTCCGGGAAAGGTTGGCAACGTATTGAAATACCTGGCCCTGGGATTGGGGATCGTAGAAAAGGTATTGGATGAAGCTAAACCCCAACCGGAGGTAAGTGACGGAAAACCGCCATCGGAAGCTGATGTGCATGCGGCAAACGATACGGCCAAAACTATGGCTGAAAGGAGCGTGGATGATGAAAGTGAATAATATCCGCATCTCGGCCATAGGCGGTACCCTCTGTTCCATCTGGGCCAGCATTTCCCTGGGGGATGTGTTGCAAACAGCCCTGACAGCGGCACTGGGTACTTTGGTTAGTTTTGCCACGAGTAGGCTGCTGGGCAAATGGCGCAACAAGCAGAAAAGGTGAGTGGTAATTAACGAAGTTCCAAAACAAAAGAAAACACCATAATACGCGGTATTATGGTGTTACATGAATATGTGGTTTGATTAGTTTTTCGCTAAGACCATCTCGGGTTCTTCCTTCCCGCCATGACAGGTTTTACAGGAAATTGCTTTGGCTGGAGCATTATCCCAACTGCGGTTAAAATACTTTTTATTGATTTTTTGGGTCATCTTGATCATCGCCCGCCCAATATCCTTTTTGTGGTTCTCATCACTGGCAAAGTCCAATTTCTTAGGATCTTCTTTTGATGGTGCATGACAGAAACCACATTTTACGCCCAAGGCAACGTTAAATTCCTTCATGGTGGAAATCAATTCGTCATGGGAAATATTTTTTGGGAGAACTTTTAAATTGGTTGGTTTGGGCTCTTCCTTTGGTTTGTCCTGTTGGAAACTAAATGCACTCAACGCAAGCGCAATAGCCAACACGGATGCAATCGCACCTAATTTATTGAATTGTTTCATTTCTCTTTTCCTTTATGCTTGACTAAATATAGGGAGAAAGCAATAATTTTCAAACAGAAAATGAAGTTAATATGACAATTTAGATTGATTATTAGTTACGGACTGCATTTTCAACGACCCAACTTTGGCTATTAGCTTGATAATTAATTGTTAATCGTTTTCCTTCAATTTTGACATTCTTTAATCCTGTCGTGTCAGCTGATACCCAAGTCGTATCGTTTTCTTGATTCAATCTAAGCGAAGTAATATTTGGGATACCCGTGAAGAACTCAACTTTGTAGGTATCGTTGCTTTCTTTTAAAACGCGAATAAGCCGATTATCCCGATCTACTTCCAATGAATTATCTTGGTATTGGATACGCCCAATAAAACTGCCCGCTGCTGCTGCAGTAGCGTTACCTGAATCTTGATTTTTGGCACACGAAGCTACTAAAATAATGAGGATACAAAGCGCGAGTAAGACGTTGAAAAACTTCATGTGTGTAATTTTTGCTCTAAAATAAGACTTTTTGATCGAAAACTCAATTGATTAATCCAGAAATGATATTTATTGTTAATGCAACAACAAATGTATTTAAAGCAAAGGAGAGGAGACCGTGAAAAAGTGCTACCCGGCGTATCTTTTTTGAAGATATCCCCACGTCGGATACTTGAAATGTGCATCCCATAACGAATGAAAAGTATGCAAAATCCAGATAATCAGGCTTCTCGTCGCCAGGAAACTCTAAGCCACCACCGTCGGACCTATTTTCGTAATATAGACGTGCATAATGAAATGTATAGATGGTATGAACTAATATCCATGAAGCCATCATGGCTAGGATGCAAATGACGATAATATACGCATCCTTCAGCTGTTTGTCCTTGCTGGATATAATGATCATCAGGACAGAAACAAAGCAACCTATGGTGACCAAAATGATGAATAAGGAGACAAAAAGCCGGCTTCCATCTTCTTTTTGAGCTTTCTTTGCCATTGTCTCAACCGACATGGTATAAAATGTAAACCAGGATATGGCGGTATAAGATATACAAAACCCCAGCCAGCATAGCAGCAGGTTTAACAGTGGAAGGGATTGGATTGGAGAAATAAAGTAGATCAGTAAAAACATGCCCACTGAAAGCAATGCGCGATCAATGGATTTCATTTGATGTAAGTAGACGTTGATTCTAGCCATGTTAACCAGCTTTAACAATCAAATTGTGCATCAGCTTCAAAAGTCAGTGCATTGCCGTGATTGGACAAGAATAGCAGCATTGCTTGCTCCTCATAGTGACTCGGATTAGAAAAGATAAAATCCAGAACACCATCCCGGTCGATATCCCCAACAAAAAGTGTGGACATAAATACATCATCAAATTGATCGATATGAAATAGGGTCTTTTCTTTGTTTTCTTTGTTTGAAATGTAGCTTAGTTTGTAATTGGTCACCTCATGGAATAATTTCTCGTGACCTTTGTCATCGGTCTGCACCTCGGTGGATTTAATTGTTCCCAATCCCCGCAGGGTAACTTTTTGATTTTTAAACGCATATTCTACCGATTCCTGAGGCCATATTTCGGAATGGGTAACTTTTAAATTTTCTAATGCACCGGCTTGGAGTCCTTCCAACTTTAGGAATAGCAATGAGTTTCTGCGTGATTCAATGCTTCGAATTGGAACGCCAGCACACTCATCATAACCGTCTTTTATCTCATAATCAACTTTTTCCAGGTAATATTTGCCATTTTCTTCATAAAGGTCGTACCAATCCTTATTTAAAACAGCTGTAGGATCTTCCTTTTCCCAAACTCGGTAGCTACGCACAAGCAAAATCTGTCCCTTCTTTGGATCTGCTATTAAGGATTGATTAACTGTACTGCTGTCCGCAACGACTTGGGACAATGTGTCAGTGGCCTTGTCTGTGTCGGTTTTTCCACCGACCTGTTGAGAAGTGGGATTCGTGCATGCTTGGAGGGAAAACAATCCCATTAGAAGTGCTAAGGCATTATAGATATTCATATACGGTGAATTTAGTTTAAATATATAAAATTCACCGTATATAAATCGAGCGATTTTTTAAGCAAGTGCTTCTTTTAACAGTGAAAATGACTTGAGGCATTTTTCATCGTCGAAAATATAGGAAGTAGCGATAATTTCATCTACTTTATGGTCTTTTACAAATTTCTCGATTTGTGGACGTATATTGGTTTTGTCACCAATGAAAGCACATGAAGCCATACTTTTAACAGCTTGCTCGATTGCCGGTATTCCTTTGTAAATTACCTCCGGAGTGGGTTCTGATAATGGTCTTCTTGTATTTGTTACGATACCAGCAAAGAGGTTGAAGAAACTGGTTGCTAAAAACTCTGCTTCTTCGTTGCTATCTGCGGCGATAACATTGACGCACGACATAAAATAAGGTTTTTCCAGCACGTCAGATGGGATGAAATTTTGGTGATAGATCATACTCGCCGAAGCAAATTGCGCAGGTGCAAAATGTGTCGCAAAAGCGTAAGGAAGCCCTAAGCTTGCCGCCAGATAGGCACTGTCGGTACTTGATCCCAAAATGTACAGGGGTATCTCCAAACCTTCACCCGGAAAGGCACGTACTTTTGCATCAAAATTGTCTGCGCTAAAGTAACGTTGCAGATCTTTCACCTCTTGAGGAAATTGAAAAGCGGTATTTAGGTTGTTTCTGCGTAAAGCCATTGCCGTTAACTGGTCTGTACCTGGAGCACGTCCTAAGCCGAGGTCAATACGTCCCGGAAATAAGGTTTCTAAAGTTCCAAACTGCTCTGCAATAACCAAAGGCGCATGATTGGGCAACATTATTCCGCCAGATCCTACACGAATACGGTTTGTGTTTGATGCAATATGTTGTATCAAAAGGGATGTCGCAGAACTGGCGATATATTCCATGTTGTGATGCTCTGCAACCCAAATCCTTTTAAAATCCAGTTGTTCTATATGTTGGGCAATTTTGACCGTACGGGCCAATGCGCTAGCTGTATTTTCTCCTTTTTTTATGGGAGCCAAATCCAATGCTGATAACTCTATTTTATCCATGCATTAAATTTAAGGAGAAGATTTTCGACAATTGTAATGAAAATGTCTATTCTAGCATTCGTTGTGTATGTATGACACTAAATTGATCATTTTGGGTTGTTGTAAAAAATACAAACGAGTCTCCCGCATCCTTAATTTTAAATTTCTTTTTGATCTCCTCTGTTTTGAGGGGGAAATTTTTGGCAATGATTCCCGATTGTAAGGGTTTCTTATTTTTCTTGAAATCGGTAAAGGATTCCACCTGCTTTATCAGGAATGTTTTACCGGGAAAATTTTCGATTTTCTGATCGGAAGTGTAGAGATGTGTATTTTTATGTAATTTTTTAACATTGAAAATTTGGCCAACAATTTTAAAGGCACCAGCTTTGGAAAGTGCAACATCTGGCTCATACAGATAGGACAGGGGTTCACTGTATGCATTAACAACGGCGCGCTCACTTTCATAGGTAAAGGAGATAACTTGTTGCTGTCCTTGAAATAATCTGACAGCATGAACGGTTGCATCACCTTCATAATCTTTTTCTTGTACGAAAACAAGCTCTTTACAATCATTTTGAACCGATATGACATATACATCTTTCACATGTCGCAGTTGTTGCACAGCAGAGGATATATCCAGTAGTGGTGCAAGTTTGCTGATAATGGTAGTGCTGTGCTGAAAAAAATCATCTTGTAATTGAACTAAATTAGGTTCACATTCATCTAATAAAAAGACCTTTTTGTTTTGAACTCTTCGAGAGGGATCTAAATAGATGTAGTCGAATCGTCTGTTTGCGTCATCGAGAATGTAATCCACACCGTTAGCGGCAATGACGTGAAGGTTGTCGGCCTTTAATATAGCCGCATTATGTTTTGAGACGGCTGCCAATTCAGGATTTAATTCACAGGCAGTAACCTGCGCCGCCTGCCTTGAGAAGTAAAAGCTGTCTACACCGAAACCACTGGTGACATCGACTAAGTGCGTTCCCTTATTTATCAGTGTACTTTTAAATAATGCTGTTTTCTCTGAAGAACATTGCTCCAAGTTAAGCTTGGGGGGAAAATAGATTCCCGGCGTATTGGCCCACAGGGGGATTTTTGTACTTGCTCGTTGTTTCCCGTCCAGTTGAGTAGCAAGCTCGGACGGCGATATTCCTTCAAAAGGAGATTTTTTAAGTGCGATTTTAGCAGGAGACTGCTCTGCGTTTCTATCCAGAAACTGCTGAATCTCCTCTTGAAGGATCAGTGTATTCATTTATATTTTCTTTACAAGAAGCTGGCAAGTATAGGTGTCTTTTAGTTCGCTTATCACTTCCTTATCGACCAGAACTCGATCAATGGTCTCCTGGTTGTAATAGCGAATAGTAATCAGTTCAAGTCCAGATTCATATTTGACTTTGAAGCGCTGCTCGAGCTCGTTAATTAAGTCTACCACATTTTTTCCTGTATCGTCTACCGAAACGGTAAAATTGATGGCTGTATTATGCATCATATTTATTTTGATACGGTGCTCATGGAATAGATTGAAAATGTCTCTTAAATTATCTTCCACGATAAAGGAGAAATCCCTTGGCGAGATCGAAATGAAAATTTGGTTCACCTTAAAGATGAAGGACGGAACAGGTAAAGTCTGATTCGTACTCCTGATCATTGTTCCTGGCGAGTCTGGATCGACAAAAGAGCGTACATTCAGTGCAATTTTCTTATTCTGTAAGGGCTTGATGGTTTTCGGATGGATGACCGTTGCACCATAATAGGTAAGCTCTATCGCATCGGTATAAGACAATTCAGGAATGAGTTCAGTCTTTTCAAACCATTTGGGATCGGCATTGAGTACACCCGGTACATCTTTCCAGATCGTTACGTTTTCGGCATTTAAACAGGATGCAAATATCGCTGCAGAATAGTCAGACCCTTCACGGCCTAAGGTAGTTGTGAAATTTTCAGAAGTAGAACCCAAAAATCCTTGTGTGATGACAATGTATTCGTCGAGAATAGCTGGAAGATCTGTGCGAATTTTTTCTTCCGTTTTGTTCCAATCGACGACACCCTCACGATAGGTGTTGTCCGTAAATATATAATCCCGCGCATCAATCCATCGTACCTTTTCACCAATAAAGGCGACATAAGCTGCCACAATCTTGGTGGAAATAAGTTCGCCCATCGATACAATTTGATCGAACAGATAGTCGTATGAATCTTGAGGCTCCTCCTCTAAAATCCACTCGATCTCGACAAAACAGTTTGCAACTTCATCAAATATAGGGTGTTCACCTTCAGGAAATAATTCTTGAAGGATACGAAAGTGAAATTGTTTGGCCTCATCCAGCGTCTGAAGTTGGTTTCCCGTGTTATTAACATATTCTTTGGTCAATCTTTCGAGAAGGTTAGTCATCTTTCCCATAGCGGATATGACAACGAGCAAGGCGTCGCCTTTGTATTTCGAGATAATCCGTGCTGAGTTTCTGACGCTTTCAGCATCCTTGACGGATGCACCTCCAAATTTAAAAACCTGCATTTATTTATTAGTTTAGTTGATTGCTAATTAATACTATGAATATACTGTAATCCTTTTTCTGAAATCAAATGTCTGAAAGTAGCGTAGGGAATGCGCAATTCAGTAATCCCTTCAGCATAGGATTTGATTTCATACACATTGTAATGAAATAGGATGTCGTCTTTTTCGATCGTGAAATTATCTGCGAGCGAAAACTTACCATCTTCAAAAAAATACGTTCCATTTAATAGATCATCGCTACTTAGCCCTTCTTGTGTGCGGAAATATTGCTCAGCGATTTTGATAAACTTATCTTTATGCTGTGTTTGAATAATGTCGTCAATTACAATCTGTTTGTTTGACTGCCTATCGAAGTTTGCATAAAGGGTAAAGTGGTCACCATGCGCACCGCCCGTGTACTCTTCCTGTTGGGCCCTTATTCCCAGAAAAACTGGCGTATTGGCGATCACATCCACCTGTAGCTCCCGGTTCCAGGTTGCTGTAGACTTACCGTTATTATCGTCCACATATTCATTGTAAGCGTTGATAAAACGATGGGCAGCCTCCTGCATACTGGTATCGCCTTCGAGATGAACAATATTGGTAATCAGATCATTGATCTTATCTTCATCAAAAACAGGGTATTTTGCGCGAAAATAGGTCGTGTCTAGTCGATTTTCTTCCTTAAGAAAATAATTGCTATGCTCGTCTATGCTTTTTCTACTATAGGAGAGTGTATCTGTATGTTGAACAACATTGGCAGGTACACTTTGTCCATTGCAAGCATAAAACAGATAGCTGATAACCAATATTTTTAAGGAAAACTGAAACCGCATTAAAATGATAATATCTGTTATTTAATAAGTAATTGATACATTGAGCCATCCCGCATCAAAGTCCGCTTTATATTTTTCATAAAACTTAATGGCCGGTTCATTCCAGTCCAAGACTTGCCATACCATGCCATGATAACCGCACTGTTTGCCGTAGGCCAGCGTTTTATCAAACAGTAGTTTTCCAATTCCTGATCCACGCATATTTTCTGTCACGATCAGATCTTCCAAATAGAGCCTTCGGCCTTTCCAGGTTGAATATCTGGTATAATATAATGAAATGCCGACAATTTCGTCTGCTACTTCTGCGACAAATGCCCCCCAAACAGGTGATTTTCCAAATCCTGCGTCTTCAAATTCCGAAAGTGAGACCGTAACCTCATCGGGTGCTTTTTCGAAAATTGCCAGTTCATTAATCAATTCGAGCATCCGTGGGCAGTCAGTTTTAACAGCTTGTCTTATAATTGGTTTAGTCATTGTTTTTAAAGTGTTTGATTACTCGTTTTCCAAAGATTGTACTTCCTATACGCACCATTGTTGAACCTTCTTCTATAGCCAATTTATAGTCGGAGGACATGCCCATGGAAAGAATGCTGAAATGTTCATCTTTTCTGTAAAAACTTGCTTTGATCCCATCAAACAACATTTTAAGCTCATAGAATTCAGCTTTTATTACTTTCTGGTTATCTGTATTTGAGGCTATTCCCATCAAACCGCAAATACGGATGTTCTTCAATTCGAGAAATTCATCGTCGCGGAGCAGTTCGATAAGTTCAGCATGGTCAAAACCAAATTTGGTGTCTTCCTCAGCAATATAAACTTGTAAAAGACAGTCTATGGTGCGTTTTGATTTTTGGGCATGTTTATTTATTTCCTTCAGTAATTTGAGCGAATCAACAGATGCAATTAGACTGATGAAAGGAGCAATATATTTGACCTTATTCGTTTGAAGGTGGCCAATCATATGCCATTGAATATCTTTGGGTAAAAGCTCCGCTTTCTCAACTAACTCTTGAACGTGGTTTTCGCCAAAAATACGTTGACCTGCCTCATAGGCTTCCATGATATCTGAGTTGGATTTTGTCTTCGATACAGCCACAAGTTGTACGCCGACAGCTTCAGTCTCCAATCTTAACGCTTCTAAATTACTAGCAATACTCATTTCCGATATAGTTTTGATGATGTAAAAAGTGCCAAATGTCGGTGCTTTTTGTAAATTTGTACAAAACTACGAAATGCTACGATTAATACTGAATCTACTTGCAGTCATTTTTTTATTTGGTGCCTGTGTACGTACAGGGGACAAAGATATTATCTCCGAAAGTAAGTTTGTGGATGCACTGACCGAAATTCAATTGACAGATTCATACCTCAATATTTTACCCATTGACAGTGCGCGCAAAGTCATGTTGCCTCTGTACCAAGTTACCTTCGATAAATATGGTTTGGATTCCGTTTCTTTTAAAAAGAATTTAGACTATTATGGAAAGGATGCAGAAGTCATGTCTGCTATTTATAAAAAAGTGGAAGAAAATCTAACGAAAGAAAATAAGTTTTATGCAGACATCGATAGGAAAAAGCAAGATTCTATCCGTAGCAGAGACTCGATTGTTAATGTACGTATTCAGGATAGTACCAATCGGGTTATGCGTGCGCAACAAGCTTATCAGGAAAGAATTGCCGCACTTATTCATTATACGCCAAATACAACAAAATTGAGTTTTAGAGAAGCCGCTTCATCTTTTAATCGCTATTTCCAAATGAAAACCGGTATCAGTGTAGATGGTTATCTTATGAATCAATTATCTGTAGGTATCCCAGCTTTACCAGTTGATGCGTCTTCGGGTGTAGGGAGCAGCCCGGGTAAGGATACTGTAATAACACCGAAGGAGGTTCCACTTCGGAAGTTACCAAAAGCAGAACTGGAAAGCGGACCAGTTCTCAGCCCGCCGAGGCAAATGAAGCCTCCGGTGAAACTTTAATTATTCAACGAATATGATTTCTATGGTATATCCATTAAATGCAATAGATAAGCTCGGATTCTCCGAGATAAAAGATAAAATAAGACAAAAATGCTTAAGCGAATCGGGTAGGGATTTGGTGGATAAAATTCAACCACAGACCCGTTTTGATCAGATTGATCGATTTTTAAGACAGACCAGTGAGTTTAAAGACCTTTTGGTGAACGACAGTGCATTTCCTGTTGAGAATTTTTTTCCACTTCGGTCCATTATTGAAAAAGCTCGGGTAGAGGGAGCTTTTTTGCTTGAAGAGGAATTCTTTAAAGTATTACTTTCATTAAAGACTGTCTACGCTATCATCCGTTATTTTAACGAACGTGAGGGGCTTTATCCCAATCTTGAGATTCTCTTTGAACATTTACCGATAGAGAAGGGCATCATTCGTGATATCGAAATGGTGATCGATGAGCGCGGAAAGCTCAAAAATAATGCTTCGCGACTGCTGTTGGAGATTACTCAACAGATTCAAAAGGCTGAGCAAGAAGCTTTAAAGCGCATTAACAGCATCTTTAAAAGTGCGCAGGATAGTGGATGGACCGCCGATGGTAATCTTACCATACGCGATGGAAGGCTTTGTATTCCCGTCTTAGCAGAGAATAAACGAAAGCTTAAAGGTTTGATTCATGATGAATCTGCTACGGGTCAAACGGCTTATATAGAGCCTGAAGAAGTCTTTCAGCTCAACAATAAAATTAGGGATTTAGAATTTGAACGTCGACGAGAGGTTATTCGTATCCTAGTGGAACTGACGGATAAAGTTCGTCCGCACCTCCCGTTGTTGCTTTCTTATCATGGATTACTGACAAAAGTAGATTTTGTACGTGCAAAGGCACTTTTTGCTTTGGACATTGAGGCTGAGATGCCCGAATTGTCTAAAGAAGTGGAGATTAATTTGGTCAATGGAAGACATCCACTTTTATTATTAAATCAACATCATACTGTTGTGCCGCTGAATATACAAATTGACAATATTCAGCGTGTTATTGTTGTTTCGGGGCCAAATGCAGGGGGTAAATCTGTCTGCATGAAGACGGTAGGCCTACTGCAGATCATGGTGCAATCTGGGCTATTAATTCCCGCAGACCCAACGACGAAGGTCGGTGTTTTTAAGCAAATATTTGCAGATATAGGTGATGATCAATCGATAGAGAGTGATTTAAGTACCTATAGTGCGCATCTCTCTAAGATGAAATATTTTACGGAATTTGCCAATGGGCGTACCTTGGTTTTAATCGATGAGTTTGGAACCGGTACCGATCCTTTGTTTGGTGGGCCTATCGCTGAAGCTGTGTTAGAATCGCTCAATAAAAAGCAGATTAGAGGAGTAGTGACAACACACTATAGTAATCTGAAAGTATTTGCGAGCAATTCGCCCGGTTTAGAGAATGCTTCGATGTTATTTGATAATCGAGAAATGAAGCCAATGTATATTCTTCAGATCGGTAAACCGGGGAGTTCGTATGCCTTTGAAATTGCTCAAAAAATTGGCTTAGGTAAGGAAATATTAGCGTCTGCGAAAAGCAAAATTGGTGTGGAGCAAAAGAAAGTTGACAACCTTTTGATTGATCTCGAAAGAGAGAAGAAAGAGGTGTTTGACACCAAAGTTGCGATAATTAAGCGGGAGAAAGAACTGGAGACCATCAAATCCGAATACCTGGAACTGCAAACCTATCTAGAAGAAAATAAAAAAGTCATTCTGAAGAAGGCTAAGGAAGAAGCGCAACAGATTATAAAGAATTCAAATAAACTCATTGAGAATACGGTTGCTCAAATTAAATCGGTCAAAGCAGATAAAGAAAAGACCCGTGAATTGCGCAATAATTTAGATCAGGCACTCCAGGCCGTACTGCCTAAAGAACAGAAGCCGGCAAAGCAAGCCATTAAAGAAAACGTTCAGGAATCCACCGAATTAACTGTTGGGGACTGGGTTCAAATTTTAGATAATGGTGCTGAGGCACAGGTGGTAGAAATTGCTAAAAATAATCTTATTCTCGCTATGGGCGAATTGCGTACCGTACAAAAGCGGAAGAATGTGATTAAGCTAGAGGGACGGGAAGGAAAAAAATCTGCAAAAAGTTTATCAAGGTCAACATCGGCAGCTTCGGTGGCGGACTTTAAGCCTGAAATTGATCTGAGGGGTATGCGAACGGAGGATGCGCTTCATGAGCTGGAACGCGTGCTGGATAGGGCGGTCATGATCGGATATCCATCGCTAAAAATCATCCATGGAAAGGGTGACGGAATTTTACGCAAATTTATCCGTGATTATCTCCGCAAATATAGTCATGTTAGTCGTTTTGAGGACGAACATCAAGACCGTGGTGGTGATGGTATCACATACGCTTATTTGTAGACAAAATGAATTGGAGCTCAAAAGGTTGTTATTGTGAGCTCCAATTTTCATTTAAATTTTTATTTAAATGTATGTGGTCGTTTAGCTGGCGTCGAACGGGAGCTTTCGTCCTGTAAATTGAGGTTACATCGTTTCTTTACCACCAAAGGTTATCAGCACCATACCGGAGATAATGACAAACATACCAAGTACCTGCATCCAGGACAGCGGACTTTTAAAATACAGTGCCATGGCTAATTGCACGGTCAAGAAAGTGCCACCAGAGCACAAGGCGATAACAATGGGCTGAGATACATTTTTGAATAACTGTACAAGGAACCAGCTTGCAGAGAGCAGAATAATATTTCCGACAATCAAAGTTGTCCATTTATATTTTGGGTGTAGTCCACCGAGCTTAAATAGGATGGAGGAGATAATCTGGCAGGCCCAAAATGCAGCAAAATATAGATAGTTTAACATAAATTTATTATTCGTATCTGCCGTAAGCACTGTTAAAAGACTGACGCATCAATGCGAATTGATCGATTACACTTTTTAGAAATTCCTCATCAAGCAAATCGAATACACCATTTACACCACCAATAATATCCATTTCCGCAATTTTATAGGATTGTTCCAAATTGCCTTGTTCAAACTTAATGATGAATTTTTGGTTCATCCCAAAAATGGAAATCTTGCAATCAGGATGAGGAAGTTCAGCTATTAGTCTCATGTAAATCTCTTGTTTTTAAATTTGCTATAAAAGTATAAAAAAACGCCCAAATGCAATGCATTTGAGCGCTCAGGATTATGATATGATTAGAAAAAGGCTTTCTAGACGATACCTTGGGCTTTCATGGCATTTGCTACCTTGATAAAGCCACCAATATTGGCACCTTTTAAGTAATTTACAAATTCACTTTCCTTACCATATTTTAAACAGGTTTCGTGGATACTCTCCATAATGGTTTTTAAGCGATTGTCAACCTCTTCGGTACACCATTGTGTACGGATGGAGTTTTGAGACATTTCCAAGCCGCTGACAGCAACACCACCAGCATTCGCTGCCTTACCTGGGGCGAAACTGATTTTTGCATCGAGAAATACTTTAATAGCTTCAGCTGTGGAAGGCATATTAGCGCCTTCGGCTACACAGATACAACCATTTGCTACAAGCATATTGGCGTCTGATTCATCCAATTCATTTTGCGTTGCACAAGGTAATGCGATATCGCATTTAAATTGCCAAGGCTTTTGGCCTGGGAAGAACTGAGCATTCGGGTATTTGGATGGGTATTGATCTAAACTTCTTCCTAATGTCGCTCCGAAGGCCATTTTTTCGGCATCAAAACCATCCGGATCATATAATGTTCCTAAACTGTTTGATACTGTAATCACTTTAGCCCCGAGCTGTAATGCTTTTTCAACCGCGTAGAATGCTACGTTGCCTGCACCAGAAACAGTGGCTACTTTGCCTTTCAATGATTTTCCCTGATGTTTGAAAATACAGTCAACAAAATACAATAAGCCATAACCTGTCGCCTCTGGACGTATATAAGAACCGCCCCAAAACTCACCTTTACCGGTAAGAACTCCAGTAAAGTTATTTTGCAAGCGTTTAAATTGACCGAATAAATAGCCTATTTCACGTCCTCCAACACCAATATCTCCGGCAGGAACATCCGTGTCAGCGCCAATATGACGATAAAGCTCGGTCATGAAACTCTGACAAAAACGCATGATCTCATTATCCGATTTTCCTTTGGGATCAAAATCGGAGCCGCCTTTGCCGCCGCCAATCGGCAACCCGGTCAAACTATTTTTAAATACCTGTTCAAAAGCAAGAAATTTAAGGATACTTTGGTTCACGGAAGGAGCGAAGCGAAGACCGCCTTTATAAGGACCAATAGCACTGTTCATTTGAACACGGTATCCGCGATTTACCTGTACTTGATGGTTATCGTCCAACCAAGTTACCCGGAAAGATATGATACGCTCTGGTTCAGTAAGTCTTTCGAGAATCTTTTGTTCGAAAAACTCGGGATGGTTTTCTGTAATATAAGGAAATAGGTCCTCGGTAACTTCTTTTACAGCTTGTAAGAATTCTGGTTCATTTGGATTTCGTTTCTCAACGATGGAGATAAAGTCGTTATAATTTTTTGACATGTTTTAATTAGTAAAATTTCCCTTTGGCTGGCACTAATTTATGTATTTTTTAACGAACAACCAATATTTGTTAATTATTTACAAATAATAATCTATTTTAATGAAATTTCATACTTTATATTTATCATTTAAAACCGATTATTTATTGCCGAAATGTGTGTGCATTAATGTATTAGCCGTATTTTGTTCGATTTTTATTGGTAACAAGCGGACATGATTCTGTTTAAGTGTAAAATGATTCTGCTTTAGTGTAAAACCTATACTCTTTTCTAGTATAGTTTTGTTTATAATTTATATTATGTTAAATAGAAGTTTTGGCTAGCCTCCTTTTGGGTACGATTTAATAGTATTTTGTAAATCCACTGGTTTTAATAAACACGGCAGCAAATACAAAAGGAACCCAAACATGGTCTGAGTTCCTTAAAAAATATTTAGGTTGAATATTTACGATTAATTGTCTTTGTTAGTCGACAGCTTGGATCATCAATGCCCCGACTGTTAAATTTGTGCGTGGATCAATAACAATGGCTTGAGAATTTGCGGCATTTTCCTGTTGCAAATCAAATACTAGATTCTCAGCTGATTTAATGGCTATTCGACCAATATCATTTAGTTTAATTGGCTCATCATGTATTTTTTCCTGTGTATTGATATCAAATTTATATAACACGTCTACAATCTTAACCTTGGTTAATTTGCTGTGACTTTGAATAAGATAAATCTGATCCGTATCCAAAGGTTTGTTGTCAAACCAGCACAAATTTGCCTGGATATTACGTTCGAATTTCGGTGGGTTTTCCACGCTGGCAATTGTGTCACCACGGCTAATGTCGACATCATCGCTGAGATGGATAATGACCGATTGTCCACTTTCAGCCCGCTGAAGTTGTTGTCCGTTTAATTCGATGGCTTTAACTGTGCTAAAAGTTTCTGCCGGATAAACAATTACCTGGTCACCAACCTTAAGGCCCTCTCCTAGTACGCGGCCTGCATACCCTCTATAGTCATGTAAATCATCGGTTTGTGGCCGCACAACCCATTGGACGGGAAACCTCCAGCTGGCCGCTTCCTGTTCGTGAATTTCAACATTTTCCAGGTAATCCAATAAATATTCGCCTGCATACCAGCGCATTCTTTCGGACTTATGGACAATATTGTCTCCTTTTAATGCTGAAACAGGTATGAAATCAATATCCTTAATTCCGAGATTATTAGCTAACGTTAAATAATCTGCTTTGATCTGCTCGAAAACAGAAGCACTATAATCGACCATATCCATCTTGTTGACACAGACAAGTACTTGCTTCATCGCCAGTAATTTAGCAATAAAGGAATGGCGTTTTGTCTGCTCAATTACGCCTTTACGTGCATCAACTAAAATGATTATAAGGTCGGAATTGGAAGCGCCAGTGACCATGTTTCTGGTGTATTGGATATGTCCTGGAGCGTCGGCTATAATATATTTTCGGTGTTCGGTCTGAAAATACTTATAGGCTACGTCGATTGTTATGCCTTGTTCACGTTCAGCTTTAAGTCCATCCGTTAATATGGCCAAGTCTACTGTCCCATCGTCATTTTTCCGGTTGGCACGTTGTATAGCTTCCAATTGGTCATCCAAAATGGAATTGGTATCGTATAATAACCGGCCTATGAGGGTACTTTTACCATCATCTACAGAACCGGCCGTAATAAATTTCAATATATTCATTGTTGTCAATCTCTGGTAATCGATTTGAAATAGGGTTAAAAGTATCCTTGTTTTTTGCGCTCTTCCATAGCAGCCTCAGATACTTTATCATCCATACGGGCTCCACGTTCACTCACGGTTGATGCTTTGATCTCAGCGATAATGTCGTCCAGTTCAGTAGCCGTTGAATCTACAGCCGCTGTACATGTCATGTCGCCTACAGTTCTGAAACGTACGGATTTGCGTTCTATGACATCGTCTGCATCGATATTTAAGAATGAGGCGGCAGCCATCAATTGACCATTGCGCGTAATGACTTCCCGGTCATGACTGAAATAGATAGACGGCAAGGCTATTTGCTCACGCTTGATATAATTCCAAACATCCAATTCGGTCCAGTTTGAAATGGGAAACACGCGTACATTTTCGCCTTTGTTTATTTTTCCATTAAAGATGCTCCAGAGCTCAGGTCTTTGGCGTTTCGGATCCCATTGTCCAAATTCATCTCGCACGGAGAAGATTCTTTCCTTGGCACGGGCTTTTTCTTCGTCCCGGCGTGCGCCACCTATACAGGCATCAAAACCATGTTTGGAGATTGTGTCGAGTAAGGTAACTGTCTGCAAGGCATTCCGACTTGCATTTTTTCCCTTCTGCTCAACGACTTTGCCTTGATCAATGCTGTCTTGAACATAACCAACAATAAGTTTTTCTCCTATGTCTTCAATCAACGCGTCCCTGAAGGTAATTGTTTCGGGAAAATTGTGACCTGTGTCAATGTGAACCAATGGAAAAGGAAATTTACCGGGTCTAAATGCTTTTTTTGCCAAGTGGACAAGTGTAATGGAGTCCTTGCCTCCAGAGAATAATAGCGCAGGTTTTTCAAATTGTCCGGCGACCTCTCTTAAAATATATATTGCTTCCGCTTCTAAATGATCTAAATAGTCCATTCTCTGAGATAATAAAATTTTATTTAATGAATTTGGGTTTCTACTTGGCTATTTTATGACTTAACAGCGTGCAAACCACATTCTTTTTTACTTTGATCTTCCCACCACCATCGGCCGGCACGGAAATCTTCACCTTCTTGTATCGCACGGGTACAGGGCTGACATCCAATACTTGGAAAACCTTTGTCATGTAATACATTGTATGGAATATAATGCTCCTTACAGTACGTTTTTACCTCTTCAAAAGTCCAGTCAAACAAAGGATGTATTTTGATAATTTGGTTTACCTCATCATATTCGATAAAGTCCATATCGTGTCTATTGACAGACTGATCCGAACGTATACCTGTTATCCAAACTTTCTTTCCGCTGATGGCACGTTGCAGCGGTTCAATTTTTCTGATTCGACAACACTCTTTGCGGTTCTCTACCGATTCATAAAACGAATTTGGACCTTTCTTGCTGATAAAATCTTCCAATAACGAGTTATTAGGACTGTATGCTTTAATCTGCAAGGGATAACGCTCCAGCGTACGGCTCCACAACGAATAGGTTTCTTTAAACAGTCGGCCAGTATCCAATGTGAATAGTTGAATATCCAGGTTATTTTTACCGATCCATTCCGTGATAATCTGATCCTCTATACCAAAAGAGGTTGAGAAAATGACTTCCTTAGGGAACAATGAAGTCACGGTCTGCAGGAGCTCTACTCCTTTTTTATCTCCAATAATTTCTTTGAGTTCCTTAACGTTCATGACCTAATATATCTTTTGTATGTTCGTTCAACTTCTTTACTTTAAATTCGAAATCCCCTTTGAGCTGATCCCGATAAGCGCTCATGAGTGACAATGTTTCGTCTATTTCTTCCGGTAACAGGTCATTTAGCAACTCTTTCAAGCGCTTAGCTATCGTTGGTGACTTTCCGTTTGTGGAAATGGCGATCTTCAGGTTCCCTTTTTTTACAATAGATCCGAGATAGAAATCACACAATTCAGGTTTATCTGCTGCATTAAACAATATATGCTGTTCGGATGTTAAACTTCGGAGTTGGTCATTGAGTTCCATATTATTTGTTGCTGCAATGACGAGCTGTTTGTCCATAATATCTGCTGATGCAAATGGGCGAACGTATAGATCAATCTGCGGATATTTTTTTAGTAACTCCGCAAATTCGGGGATAATTTCCTTGGCTACAATGGTCAGATTTAAAGCGTTGTCATTGGACACCATAGCCTCAAATTTCTCCAGCGCAACTTTTCCTCCGCCGACAAGCAACGTGTGGATCTGATTAAGTTTAACGAATATGGGAAAGAGTTGGTTCATGGTTACAATGCTAATGCTTTTTCTTTAATCTCTTGAAATGAACGGTGTTTTGCGACAACATCACCGATTACGATGATGGCAGGAACACCGACTCTTTTCTCGACAGATTCATCAAGAATATTGTCTATTGTGCCAAGTACAACTTTTTCATTCGGTAACGAGCCGTTTTGAATCAGTGCGATAGGTAGGTTATGTAGATTCCTTTCGCGGTAAATGGCTACGATTTCAGCCAATTTACCATACCCCATCAAAATTACTACAGTCGCTTTGGAATCCGCGGCCAAATAAAGATCCGATGATAACGAGCCGTCTGACTTTGAGCCCGTTATTACCCAAAAGCTTTCACTGATTCCCCGGTAAGTCAATGGAAGTTGTTGTAGTCCGGTAAGCCCAATTGCGGAGGAAATACCCGGCACAACTGCCGTTTCAATACCATATTGTTGTACGTAATCAATTTCTTCTCCACCACGGCCAAAAACAAATGGATCGCCTCCTTTTAGGCGGACAACATGGCCATAGTTTAAAGCGTAATCTACCAAAAGGCGATTAATTTCATCCTGTGATGTAGAAAGTTGTTCTGCTCGTTTTCCAACATATATTTTGATGCATTCAGCCTGTGCATAATCCAGTAATTCTTCATTCACCAAGGCATCGTATAAAATGACATCTGCTTTTTCTATTGCTTTGATCCCCTTTAGGCTGATCAGATCTGGATCACCGGGCCCTGCTCCTACTAATGTTACTTTTGCTTTTATTGACATACCTATTCCCTCCTACACCAATATTGGTTTTAAATTTTTGCGTTGATAGACTTCATTGATAAACTTTGTTGCTTCCTGAAGGTAGTTGATTGCAAAATGCTCCGTTGGTTCATTTTTACTCATCTGTAACACTAATTCCGGAAACGTTTGGCCAAAATTATATTCACCTGTTTCCACGAAATGTGCCTGGAACTCGTTAATGACTATATTTTGTGTGCTTGCGCTAACCCCTTTATCTAATAATAGGGCTTTTGCAGCTTGTACGAAGGCATTATAGGCATGATAAATCGCGTCCGAGAATTTGGATTCTTGAAATGTTTCATTTGCCCATTGTAACTTCTCTTCCGCCTCGTAGATCAACGTGGCAACCAAGTCAATAACGACACCTGCACATTCGCCAACCCCGATTGCCGTTTGGAAAGTTCCTTCATGTCCCCAGTCAACAAATTCGTCCTCAGCAAGATTGGTTAAATCCGATAGTGGTTTTAAAAGATTATAAAAGTAATTTTTACTTTGTCTGTCGTAGTAAGCATGGAAATTTTCATTTGCTTCTGCATTTTTCTTATAATCATTGAGCACCCATTCGACAACATGTAACACTCTTTTCGTCGGTACTTTAATAATACGCTCGGCAACACGCCCTTTACCATTACCAATTGTTCCACCCCCAAGCATAACTTGCGCTGCAGGGACGACTTTGCCCGCCGCTTTGACGGAACTACCATGAAAGCCGATATGTGCCAATCCATGTTGGCCACACGAATTCATACAACCCGAAATTTTGATTTTTAAATCGCGGTTAAAGACAAAATCCTGGTGAAATTCAGCGATATAAGATTCAATAACCCGGGCCATTTCGGTACTGTTTGAGATGCCTAGATTGCAGGTGTCCGTACCAGGGCAGGTTGTGACATCTGCTGTACTATCAAAACCGACCTGGGCTAGATCCAACGATTGAAGTAATTGATAAATATGTGGTAGAGACTTTTGTGTTGCATATTTTAGCAGTAAGCTCTGGTTCTGCGTGATGCGGATATCGTCCGCGACCAAATCCTTCAGACCAGCAACCAACGCGCGCGCTTTGTCTGTACCGATGTCACCCGTGGATACCCGCACATAGACACCATAATATCCTTCTTGTTTTTGTCCGAATGTATTGGTGTTTTTCCAGATCTGGTAATTTAGATCGCTGTCTAGATCAATAATTGATAGCTGGCTGTCGTCCGGTGGTAATGGCTGTTCGATTTTGGTTCGGTCGATCGGATAGCTTTTTACCTTCGTTGCGATCTTTTCGGCTTCAATTAAATTGAGCACTTCTTCTAAGCCTAATTTCTGAATAAGGTATTTGAATCGAGCTTTATTTCGGTTATTTCTTTCGCCATAACGATCAAAAACACGAAGTGTTGCTTCTATATAGGGGATCAGTTCATCTTCGGGTAGAAACTCGTTTGTTACTGATGCTAAGAAAGGCTGAGATCCCAATCCTCCACCCAATAGTACTTTAAAACCCTTGGTTTCCAAACCATTGACAACTTTTAGTTTTGGAATAAAACCAAGATCATGGATATAGGAGAATGCAGTATCTTCATCACTGGCGGAAAAAGACATTTTAAATTTTCGCCCCATTTCCGCACAAACGGGATTGCGCAAAAAATATTCAAAAGTCGCCTGAGCATATGGCGAAACATCAAATGGTTCCTTTGGATCGATGCCCGAAGTTGGAGAAGCGGTGACATTACGGACTGTATTCCCACAAGCCTCCCTTAAAGTAATGTCGTCTTCAGCTAATTTCGCCCAAAGCTCGGGAGTGCGGTCTAGACTGACATAATGGATCTGTATATCTTGGCGTGTTGTAAGGTGTAAATTGCTGCTTGCATATTCATCTGATATAGCTGCAATTTTAAGCAATTGCTTGAAGGTAACCTTTCCAAATGGAAGTTTTATACGAACCATTTGAACTCCAGGTTGTCTTTGTCCATAGACCCCCCTAGCCAAACGCAACGATCTAAATTTCTCGTCGGCAATTTTGCCCTCATGGAACAACCGAATCTTTTTTTCAAGTTCGATAATTTCCTTTTCCACGATAGGGTTTTCTAATTCTGTGCGGAAGCTTTGCATATAACAAATAAAATCTATTGATTTGGTATTCTTTTCTCGATGTCAAATGTAAAAATATTTTTTTAATATTCTATAATATCTACCAAATTAATATATATTTGCCTTATAAAAATTAATATACAAAACCTGTAGACTATTAGGAGTAAAGATGAGAAAGCCTTTTATTGTGCTTATTTTATGTGTTTTAATGATGTTCAGATTGACTTCCTGCGCGCCAAAAGTGAAGAATGGATATACAAAAGAGCATGGTTATGAAGGTAATATTTCGCTATCAGGAGCTTTCGCGCTATATCCGTTAGTTGTAGTATGGAGCGAGGATTTTAAAAAAATACATCCGAATGTTCGCTTCAATATTTCAGCGGGAGGTGCTGGAAAAGGAATCGCCGATGTGCTGACAGGTATGGTTGATATTGGAATGGTATCGAGAGATCTGCATGAGCAGGAAATTAAAAAAGGAGCTGTTCCGATTATTGTGGCAAAAGATGCTGTTATCTGTACCATCAATCCGGCCAACCCGAATTACCCGGCGATTTTAAAGCGTGGTTTGAGTCGCGAAGAGTTGCTGAATATTTTTGTAAATCGAAAGTTTAAGACCTGGAAGGAAATTGATCCTCAGTTTACGGCAGATCCTATCAACGTGTATGTGCGTTCCGATGCCGCTGGCGCAGCGGAGACCTGGGCTAAATTTTTTGATCATAAGCAAGAAGATCTGCAAGGTATTGGGATTTTTGGTGACCCAGGTATTGCGCAGGCTATTAAAGATGATATTCATGGGATTGGGTTCAATAATATTAATTATGTCTACAACCTGAAAACCAACAAGGTTTTTGACCGTATTGCTGTTGTTCCTTTGGATCTGAACAAAAATGGACACGTTGAAGATGATGAGCAGTTCTATGGCACACTACCCCAATTGACCGAGGCTGTAGCCACTGGGAAATATCCCGCTCCGCCTTCAAGAGAGTTAACCTTTGTAACGCGAAATAAGACCGAATCCCTTCTTTTGAAGGAGTTTATTTCTTTTGTGCTTCAGAAAAATGCACAGTCGCAGTTGCTTGAAAATGGCTATGTTCCGTTAAATGAAACACTGATAAAAGAAGAACTTAATAAGTTATAGCATGCTAAATACTCGTCTCGTAAAAGATATCCTCGTCCGGCGGACCACTTTCCTCCTGTTGCTCGTATCACTTTCAGTTGTGGTTATTATAGCAATTGGTTTGACGGTCAAATCAATTCCTTTGTTTGAATACAGTGATATTTTTCAGCTTTTAGCGGGTAAGCTGTGGTCACCGATGAAAGGGTCTTTTGGCTTTTTGCCATTTATAGCCGGTACGCTTGCAGTTACGCTGATTTCTCTTGTTATTGCGATTCCGCTTTGTATATTAACGGCTGTTTACTTGACCGAATATGCTTCGGATGCTTTAAAGAATATGATGCTTCCTTTGGTCAATATCTTAGCTGCAATTCCACCAGTGCTTTATGGTGTCTGGGGTGTGTTGTTTATTGTACCATTGATTCAGTTGTATATTGCGCCAGTTTTTGGTGTTGTAGCCTCCGGGTATTCTGTACTCGCTGGTGGTATCGTCTTAGCTGTGATGATTTTTCCGATCATGATTTCCATTATGGTGGAGGTTCTTCAAACCATTCCTTATGACCTGAAGGCTGCCTCGCTATCTTTGGGAGCAACGAAATGGGATACGATCAAACACGTTATACTCAAAAAAGCCAGACCAGGGATTGTTGCGGCCATCGTGTTGTCTACATCCAGAGCCTTTGGTGAAACGATAGCGGTATTAATGGTCTGTGGAAATGTTGCTAAGGTGCCGACTTCAGTATTTGATGCCGGGTATCCTATCCCCGCCTTAATTGCGAATAATTTTGGTGAAATGATGTCAATCCCACTGTATGAGTCAGCGCTGATGTTCTCAGCACTGCTCTTATTTGTGATCATATTTATTTTTAATTTAATTTCCCGTCTCATATTAAGACGGCTGGAAGGAGGTCAGCGTGGATAATACGAAAAGACGGCTATTGAGCGAAAAGGTGGCAAAAGTTTTTATGCATCTTTCGGGTATAACGGTAACAGCTTCGCTTTTTTTTATAGTCGGCACGATAGTGTATAAGGGACTTCCCTACCTCAATTGGGAAATGGTCAGTCAGCTGCCTAAAGGTGGATTTTACATCGGCAAGGAAGGTGGTATTTTGAATGCGATATTGGGTTCGCTGTACTTGGCAGGTGTTTCAACTGCCCTTTCTGCGCTGATCGGGATTCCGATCTCGTTATATCTGAATATCTATTTGGGCGCGCAATCCAAGATAACACAGTTTTCCAAATTATTGTTCGATGTATTGTATGGCGTCCCTTCGATTGTGTATGGTGCAGTAGGTTTTGGGATTATGGTCTATTTGGGTATTCGCGCTTCCCTATTAGGTGGTATTATTACAGTAACGCTCCTGACTATTCCAATTGTGGTACGTACTGTGGACGAGTTGATCAAGACCATTCCAGAAGATCTGAAAAATGTTACCCTTTCACTGGGTACCACCCGTTGGGAATTGGCGCAGGTAATGCTTAGAAGCGTTCGTACAGGCTTACTTACCGCTGTTTTACTAGCTTTTGGTCGTGCCATAGGTGATGTGGCGGGAGTTTTATTGACTACTGGTTTTAGCGATAATCTTCCTAAATATATCGATGAGCCGGCGGCAACATTACCGTTATCTATATTTTTTCAGTTAAGTAGTCCTATCCCTGAAGTACAGGGTCGGGCGTATGCTTCAGCTTTAGTTTTAACAATCATTATTTTAATCATTGTCGTATGCACTCATATCCTTCAATCGAAACAAAAGAATCGCCGATAGTAAACCCCTTGATAGATCCGCATATTGAAATAAAGGATCTTAACGTCTATATTGACGGACGTCATATACTGAAAAACATCAACCTTGCGCTGCCCAACAATAGTGTAACTTCTATTATTGGACCGTCGGGATGTGGGAAAACAACGCTTTTAAAAACGCTGAATAGGTTGGTCGACGATACTAAGGGGGTTGAAATAACCGGTTCCGTTCTGGTTAATGGTGAGGATATTTATGGTAAGAACGCCGAAGTAACGCATATCAGGAAGAAGATGGGGTTGCTTTCACAGAAACCTTATCCATTGCCCATGTCCATTTACGATAATGTCGCCTATGGTCCACGAATACATGGCACCCGAAGTAAGAAAGAGCTCGATAAGATTGTTGAAACGCAATTACGTAATGTGGCTTTATGGGATGAGGTCAGGGATCGGTTGAATCACTCTGCTAGCGGATTGTCCATTGGTCAGCAGCAAAGGCTCTGTTTGGCGAGAGGATTAGCTGTGGAACCTGAAATTATCCTTGGGGATGAATCAACATCTGCTTTGGATCCATTGTCGACTGCTAAAATTGAGGAGTTATTGATCGAACTGAAGAAAGATTATACCATCGTATTGGTAACGCATATATTGCGACAGGCGCGGCGGGTATCTGATTATATCTTGTTTGTTTATGGCGGAGAAATTCTTGAATTTGGACCAACGGAACAAGTTTTATTGAATCCGCAAAATGAAATTACAAAACAGTACGTAAAAGGATTTATTTCCTGAGTGTAGCAAATATATTAGCAGGATGAATGATGCGGGATCGTTCTAATTAAAAGATAAATGATCCCGCATTTTATTTTGCCACAGTATCAGTTTAACTATAAATCCTTATTTTAGCTGAAAAAGATCATCTACACCCAATATTTTTTTTGAAGTAAATCCTTCGGCATATTTCGCCTGAATATAGCGTCCAAATTCGCGCGCCCTCGCCGCTGTTGATTGCATGAAATCGGGATTGGAAATATAGGTCTGCGGTTCATCGGGGTTCACATTTTCTCCGGTGTAAAATTGAGTTTTATAGGCGAGCACCGATTTTTCTTTAATAGGATAATAATCCGTTATATCAATGACAACATCAGGTTTGATGTAGTAGTCCTGTACAAATTGGAGTACCAGCCGAGGACGATAAGCATCTTGAGGCACATTATCTGGGCCAAAAGTTTCCACTTTTCTTAAGCCGGCAAGAAAACAGGCTTCGTTAACCATTTGTCCTGCCCTTCCGTGATCTGGATGGCGGTCGGTAATGGCGTTTGTGATCACAATCTCTGGTTGATATTTGCGGATAGCTTTTATGATCGCCATTTTTTCCATTTCGGCATTTTCAAAGAAACCATCTCTCAGTCCAAGATTTTCCCTAACGGTTAATCCTAAAATTTCTGCGGCATCTTTTGCTTCCTGAAATCGGGTCTCTGCTGTGCCGCGGGTGCCGAGCTCACCTTGAGTCAAATCAACAATTCCTACCTTTTTTCCCTCGGCAACATATTTTGCCATCACACCCCCAGCGCCTAGTTCAGCATCATCTGGATGGACAGCAATGACAAGTAGATCTAATTTTAGCATATAAATAATTCTCTGTTTAATTTATCTTCCCTTTTGATAGTAAATCATCCCGTTTCACCGACATGTAGTGTTGGCCGTTTAGAATACGCTATAGGAAGCAGCTGCAAAGGTAAGCAGTTTAAAGATCACTCTTGTAAAAGACGTTCGATATTGTGGCAAATTTTACGTGATAATGGCGAAGTCATCGGATAATAGAAATCTATGACTTCGCCCCTTTTGTTGATGAGGTATTTGTGGAAATTCCAAGAAGGTTTGCTGTTTATACGTCCATTTTCTTGTTTATTGGATAGAAATCGGTAGAGCGGAGAAGTATATTCACCAACAACATGACTGCGTTTAAAAATTGGGAAACTCACCTGCTGATTGATCCGGCAGAATGTTTCGAGCGTACTACCAGTTAATGGTTCCTGATTTCGGAAATTATTTGCCGGAAATGCCAGGATTTCGAAACCTTGGTCTTTGTATTTCTGATACAGTTTTTCGAGCGATTTAAACTGCCTGGTCAATAGACATTGACTGGCGGTATTGACGATGAGCAGCACTTTCCCTTCAAAATCTGCGAGGGACTTTTTTTTACCATTAAACTGAAGCGCATCAAAGTCATATACTGTTTTCATCTGGTTTTCTTTTACTGGGTTACATAACAGGCTGAGGTCTCGATTTTTCGAATTCCCTTATAATATTTTCAATGGCAAAATCCTCTTTGGGGTCATACGTCGACTTTAGGTTGTGGCCAAATATTTTCGCCACTCCCTGGTAGAAAAATGCCGAAATGCCGCCTTTCATTTCCTTTACCATTTCGTAACCGGTATGTCCGGTATACCGATCGATCAATTTAATAAGTATTTTGCCTTGAGAAATCGTCATATTTTTGATTTCTCGATCAAACATCTGTTTGACATCGTTTTCACACTTCTCCATTAGGGCTTTTTGTTCTTTTTTGTCCGCTGTCAAAGCAAGTTCTCTATCGAGTTGATCATATCTTTTTTGCGCATAGATTGCATAAGGTAGAACCTTCAGGACATTTCTTCTAAAGCGGAGGTATTCCCTGCGCGCTTCTTCACTTGACCAAGTCCTTTTGGCGATCACGGTGACCGTTGGTATAGGAAACCACGGTAGTATTTCACCCGTTGGCAATGTTGTCGTCATATAGCTGTTTACGGTCTCCTGCGCTCCTTCTCCATAAAGGGGGAGCGTAAGCGATTGCGACTGTGCCCGGCTGGACAAAGTCCCTGTTAGAAAAAGCAAACAAAACAAAATTGTCTTCATCTGGGCAATTATATAACGCTTTTTAATTTGTCAATGCTATAATATTTTGGTAGATTTATTACAAAATAAGTTAGCTTGAAAAATAGTGTTCAAGAATACATTAACTAAATTACACAAATTTACTCAAAAAACATCATTTACCTGCAACGTTTATGAAAGATTATGTGATTGATATTGAAGCAGAAAACAAAGAGATAAGGAAACGTTACCGTGCATTGTTACGCGCCTGTAAGCCAACTTTACAGCGTGGGGATAAGCAGGAGATTCGCAAGGCATTTGACTTGGCATTGGATAGTCATAAGGAAATGCGACGCAAATCAGGAGAGCCTTATATCTTTCATCCAATTGCTGTTGCCCAGATTGCTGCCGAAGAGATCGGTTTAGGGACAACATCTATTGTATGTGCGTTGCTCCACGATGTAGTTGAAGATACCAATGTAACATTGGATGAAATTGAAGAAATGTTTGGTAAAAAAGTTCGTCGCATTATCGATGGACTGACTAAAATTTCGGGAATTTTTGATCCAAATAGTTCCATGCAGGCGGAGAATTTTCGGAAAATGTTGCTCACGCTTGCAGACGATGTCCGTGTCATTCTGATCAAATTGGCAGATAGGTTGCACAATATGCGCACGATGGAATTTATGGCTCGGGATAAGCAGTTGAAGATTGCATCGGAGACCAGTTACCTGTATGCACCTCTTGCCCATCGTCTGGGACTTTATGCCATAAAATCGGAATTGGAAGATCTCTCAATGAAATATACCGATCCGGATACTTATAAATTTATCGCACGAAAACTGAATGAGAAAAAAGCGGAGCGTGAGCGATTTATAGGTGATTTTATCGATCCCATCAAGGAGATATTGCAGGAACAGGGAATCAAAGCTTCGGTATTTGGTCGCCCCAAATCAATTCATTCCATATGGAATAAGATGCGGAAAAAGTCGATTCCATTTGAAGAAGTTTATGACCTTTTTGCGATACGGATTGTGATCGATGCCGTGGATGAGAAGGAAAAGACCGAGTGTTGGAAAGTGTACTCCATCGTCACAGATTTGTATCGTCCTAACCCCGACCGGCTTAGGGATTGGATTTCCTCGCCGAAAGGAAATGGGTATGAATCGTTGCATACCACAGTAATGGGGCCCAGAGGGCAGTGGGTGGAAGTGCAGATTCGTACCAAACGCATGAATGAGATTGCTGAAAAAGGGTTTGCTGCGCATTGGAAGTACAAAGAATCAAATTCTGATTCTGGATTGGATCAATGGATCAAAAAGGTGCGCGATGTCTTAAGCAGTCCGGATCAGAATGCCATGGATTTTGTGGATGATTTTAAAATGAACCTGTTCTCGGATGAGATTTTTATCTTCACCCCGAAAGGGACACTGATACAACTGCCCAACAATGCCACGGCTTTGGATTTTGCATTTGAAATTCACTCCGATATTGGGGCAAGCTGTATTGGCGCTAAAGTAAACCACAAACTGGTCCCCTTGAGTCATATTTTACAAAATGGGGATCAGGTCGAGATTATTACATCGAGCAAACAGTCTCCTAAGGAAGATTGGTTAAACTTTGTTGTCACTGCAAAAGCCAAATCGAAAATTAGGTCTTCCTTAAAAGAAGAAAAGCGGCGAGTTGCCGAGGACGGAAAAGAGATTTTGGAGCGTAAGTTAAAATCACTTAAAGTAACGTACAACACGGACAATATCAACAAAATTGCTAATTTTCTAAAGTATCCTAGTTCACAAGATCTGTTCTACAATGTTGCCAAGGGAATAGTCGATATGAGGCAATTACGAGAGTATGTTGCCCACGAAAAGGCCGCCGAAGTCAATATAAATAACTCTTCTGGCAACCAATTTAACACCCATATTGGCGGATTGGTCGAAAAGATCAATAAGAAGGAATTCGATACGATTTTGATTGGTGATGATATGCAAAAGGTGGACTATACGTTGGCCCCCTGTTGTAATCCAATTCCCGGCGATGATATTTTTGGTTTTTTAACGGTCAATGACGGTATAAAAATTCACCGTACGAGCTGTCCCAATGCTTCAAAATTGATGGCAAATTATGGTTATCGAATTTTAAAAGCGCGATGGGCCTCCACAAAAGATTCTGCATTTTTGACGGGTTTACATATTGTTGGTATCGATGATGTTGGTTTGGTAAATAAGCTAACAACTGTGATTTCCCAAGAATTTACGGTCAATATCCGATCGCTGTCAATTTCAAGTAATGACGGTATTTTTGATGGTAATATTATGGTTTATGTGAATGATACTGCTCAACTTGAAAGTTTAATGAGAAATTTGAAGCAGGTTAGAGGAATAACGGGTGTTAATCGCTATGAATCGGAAAGCTAGGTTTAGCATTTGGATGTAAAATCGCTTTAAAGCACTTACCTTACCCCTATTTTTAATAGCGGAAATATCAATCCTAATTGGTAAATTTGTACAAGAATATTTTTACTATGAATCAAGCTGAAAATTTTGCAACTGTAAAAAAAATCTTTGAGGCCTACTTAGAAAACAAAAATCTAAGAAAAACACCAGAGCGCTATGCGATCTTGGAAGAGATTTATTCACGTACCGATCACTTTGATGTAGAGTCTTTGTATATTCATATGAAGAACAAAAAATACCGTGTCAGTCGTGCTACAGTTTATAATACCCTAGAACTTTTGGTGTCTTGCGACCTGGTTACAAAACACCAGTTTGGCAGGAACATGGCGCAATTTGAAAAATCTTATGGTTTTAAACAGCACGATCACGTGATCTGCATTGAGTGCAATAAGGTTGTGGAGTTTTGTGATCCCCGTATCAACCAAATTCAGAGCCTGATGGGAGATCTTTTAAAATTTGACATTAAGCACCACTCGCTCAATTTGTATGGTGTGTGTCAAGACTGTCAACTTAAAAACAAGAAAGAGGAGGCTATAGTGCACACAGCTATTTCAAATTAATCTTATATTTTCTTAAATATAATAGTACATTTGTTCAGGAATGTTCAGGAGAAAAATTCCTGAACATTTTATTTTTAAATAGAGTCTATTTTTATTAATAACATTTAATTACTATACTTTAAAAGCTATGCAAGTTGATGTGCTTTTGGGCTTACAATGGGGTGACGAGGGTAAAGGTAAAATCGTAGACGTATTTTGTCCAAAATACGATTTGATCGCTCGTTTCCAAGGCGGCCCTAACGCCGGACACACGTTGGAATTCGATAACAAGAAATTCGTACTCAACACAATTCCATCTGGTATCTTCAATGAAGGTACACTAAATCTTATAGGTAATGGTGTCGTTATCGATCCGATTATCTTAAAAAGAGAGTTAGACAATTTAAAAACAGCTGGTTTTGATCCGGTGGGTAAAGGCAATTTGGTACTAGCGCGCAAAGCACACCTTATTCTGCCGACACACCAATTATTGGATGCTGCCTCAGAATCAAATATGGGTGCAGGAAAAATTGGATCTACGCTAAAAGGTATTGGTCCAACTTACATGGATAAAACCGGTAGAAATGGTTTACGTGTAGGTGATACGACACTTCCTGATTTTCAAGAGCGTTACCAAAAGCTGAAAGAAAAGCATCTGAATATTCTTTCACATTATGGTGATATACCTGATTTTAGTGAAAAAGAGCAAGCGTTTTTAGATGCTATCGAATTCATTAAGTCTATCCCACATGTAGATTCAGAACATTTGGTGAATCAATATTTGAAAGAAGGTAAACGTGTATTGGCCGAGGGAGCACAAGGTACGTTATTAGACGTTGATTTTGGTTCTTACCCGTTCGTTACTTCGTCCAATACCACTACAGCTGGAGCGTGTACAGGACTTGGTATTGCGCCAAATAAAATTGGTAAAGTATATGGTATCTTTAAAGCCTACGCTACTCGTGTGGGTGGCGGTCCCTTCCCTACTGAACTTCACGACGAGACGGGTGAAAAGTTACGTCAACTGGGGCATGAATTCGGAGCGACTACAGGCCGTGCCCGTCGTACGGGTTGGATTGATATTCCAGCTTTAAAGTATGCGATTATGTTGAATGGCGTTACAGACTTGATTATGATGAAGGCCGATGTGTTGGATACTTTCGACAAAATCTACGCTTGTACGCACTATAAATATAACGGTGAAGTGATTGATTATATGCCTTATGAAATTATCACACATCAGGCGGAGCCTATTTTAGAAGAAATTGAGGGCTGGAAACAAGATTTGACAGGCATAACAGCTGAAGGAGAAATCCCTGAAGCATTAAAAAATTATATTTCTTATTTAGAGAAAGCTCTTGAAGTGCCTATTACAATCCTATCGGTAGGTCCTGATCGTAAACAAACGTTAGCTTTGTCAAAATAAACTATGCGGATCGAAAGTTTTGATCTTCTCGATTCTAAAGATAAATTTCATCAAAAAGCCCTGCACTGGTCGGGGCAATTTGATGAAATTTCTTTCTTTAATAGTAATGGGATGTCCGATGAATGGGGCAAATTTGAGCAAATATTAGCCGTCAAGGCGTTGTTTTCGTTCCGTGCCAATCAAAATGTATTTGACGGGCTCGATGCTTTTTTGAAGTTACATCGATCTGAATTTATACCTGGCTTTCTTTCTTACGACCTTAAGAATGAGGTTGAACCATTACAGACCACTGGGACGGATCAGCTCGAGTTTCCAGAAGCTTATTTTTTTGTGCCCGCTATTACGCTTCGATGGACTGCTGAGCAGGTACATATAGAGGCAGAGAATCCTCTTGAAATTTACCAAGCTATTTCTGATACACAGATTCCTGAGGTATTTCCAATGGCGTTGGAGGTAAGATCGCGCTGGACGAAAAGCGCATATATGGACGCTTTCGCAGCTGTTCAGGCACATATTCAGCGTGGGGACATCTATGAAGTAAATCTTTGTCAGGAATTTTTTGCTGAAAATGCTGATGTTTCTCCTGTTGAACTTTATCATCGATTGAATACCATATCGCCTACCCCATTCAGTGCATTTTTTAAAGTTGGCCATCATTTTATCATAAGTGCTTCGCCAGAGCGATTTTTAGCGAAGCGACTCGGAAAGCTGATTTCACAACCCATTAAAGGGACGGCAAAACGGGGAGCAAATCCGCAAGAAGACCAGCAGATTATAGCGGATATGTTGAGGTCCAAGAAAGAGATTGCCGAAAATGTCATGATCGTCGACTTGGTTCGCAATGATCTGACGCGAAGTGCGTTGCCTGGAACAGTTGAAGCTACGCGGCTTTTTGAAATCCAGTCTTTTGAGCAGGTGCATCAGATGATTTCGACCATTACCTGCATACAGTCGCCACAGGTCGCTAATGTGGATGTCTTTCGGAATACCTTTCCAGCAGGCTCGATGACGGGAGCTCCTAAAATCGCTGCGATGCAGATATGTGATCAAGTTGAAGCTCGAAAGCGCGGTATTTATGCAGGATCTATCGGTTACTTTGATACTGTTCGCGATGAATTCGATTTCAACGTCGTTATTCGTTCATTGCTTTACAACGCACAGACACAATACCTCTCATTTCATACTGGTGGAGCGGTGACCAACCAGGCCGTTGCGGAACAGGAATATCAAGAATGCCTTTTGAAGGCGTCTGCGATACTGAAGGCATTAGGTGCTAGCTTGAAGGAATAAAACTATACTAATTTTGTAGAGAATATTTTTTGCTTCAAGTATTTTTTCGACCTTTGTGCCGTTGGCAACACAGATTCCCTATATCGATATTCATACGCATCGGGATTATCCCGTCGAAGCGGATGCGGTTTATTCTATAAAGAATATCGCATTGAACCATTCCGAGCGTATTACTCAGGCGGATTGTTCAATCGGTCTACACCCCTGGTATATGGATGGGGATGCACAACGCGAATTAGAGTTGATGGTGAATGCTTTAGGCCTGTCGCAGGTTTTAGCTATAGGTGAATGCGGTATGGACAAAACTATAAGCATTTCTCTCAACGAACAGCAAGTGCTTTTTGATCAGCAGGTTTCCATAGCCAAGAGATATCAGAAACCATTGATTATACACTGTGTGCGCGCTTTTCAAGAGGTTGTAGCATGTTTAAAGAGCGCAAATTTCAAAGGTCCTGTTATTTTTCATGGCTACCGTAAAAACGAGACCTTGGCGGAGCAATTGGTAGATCAAGGTTATTATTTATCGATTGGCAAACATTGTTTAAACGGAAGCCAGGATAAGGTTTTGCTAGATGTCCCACTGCGGCATTTATTTTTAGAAACCGATACCGATACGACCGTAGAAATTGAGGCAATTTATCGCTATGTGGCACAAGTTAGATCAATTGAATTGGATGAATTAAAAGAGATTTTGTACCACAATTACAAAAAAGTATTTAATAGATGAACCCGCTTACTTTGGATATTCCTTTTGGACAAAAGATACGCGGGCATCATGATGATATAAAACAGATTAAATAGATGAAAGATTTAAGTTGGCTGTCACGTACCGAAGCGCTGATTGGTAGAGCGGCGGTCGAGAAATTAGCGAATTCACATGTGATGATTTTGGGTTTAGGCGGTGTAGGATCATTTGCTGCGGAATTTATATGCCGGGCAGGTGTGGGGAAGATGACCATTATTGATGGCGACACAGTTGATCCATCCAACCGTAATAGACAACTTCCAGCCTTAGCGACCAATCATGGCGAAGCGAAAGCGGAAATTATGCGTCAACGATTGTTAGCGATCAATCCTGAATTGGATCTGACGGTGATACAGGATTTTATCATCCCGGAAAAGATACCTGCATTATTAGAACTGGCACCAGACTACTGTGTGGAAGCTATTGATAGTATTACGCCGAAGCTATTCTTTATTCGGAGAGCGTTGGAAGCGAACATCCCTTTTGTCAGCTCAATGGGTGCAGGTGGTAAAGTGGATCCCACTAAAATAAAAATTGCCGATATCGGTAAATCCTATAATTGTAAATTGGCCCAGCATATCCGTAAGAAATTGCGCAAACATGGTATTCGGGATGGCGTTAAAGTGGCCTTCTCAACCGAGTTGCCAAATAAGGATTCTTTGCTATACACCGATGGGAGTAATTTTAAAAAATCAGCTTATGGTACCATGTCGTATCTGCCTGCTGCATTTGGTGGTGCAATTGCATCGGTCGCGATACGCGATTTGATCGAAAATGTTTAACTTCGTTGCACAATAAACATATGAACAAAAGATAAAGCTCCCTATTGCTAGATGGGGAGCTTTATCTTTTTAAATCTTAACGGCTAATCACACCTTTCATATCGATGCCTTTGGGTTTGATATGTTCCAATCGTTTCTTCAGTGTATCTATTTTCGATTTTTCAAGGTTACCGGTTGCTACAATAATTCCCTCTTTCACTTGCGCTGTGATTGTCGGAAAATCTTCCAGAACTAAGTTGACGTCTCTTGTCAAAGTAGAATCAACCGCCCCACCAATAATTTCATGATATTTTTCACGCGCATCTTCAGGTTCCGGTAGGTTTACCACGATATTGTTATGGATGGATTTTATATTCTCTCCACCTGCCATTTTCGTTTTGTCTTCTATGTTCTGTTTAAGCGAGTCGGAACCTATCTGTCCATCCAGGGTAACATTTCCTTCTTCAACATTTACCTCGATACCAGGCGTAGTTTCTAAGGCCGCCTGGATTGTTGATTTTAGTTTTTCGTCCGATTCGGGCGATCTACAAGCGTGAATGAAGGATAAGGCACCAACTGAAAGGGTTAAAAGTAATTTATTTAGTTTCATGTCATTCGTCATATCTGTACTTTATTAGAACAGATGAAGCGCACTATTGTTTAATTTTTCAGCTTTTTGGATACCTAATAAATTGCGTCCACCTTTTGGTCGATGTTGTTAAATACAAAACTATCTCCTATCTTCTTTCCGATAAGTAGCTGTCCGATGGGCGCTAGCGGCGAGATGACGAAAATATTACTATCTCCTATTTTCACTGCTCCAATACTTGTAGCAATAAAATAAAGGGCAACATTGGTTTGAACGAGAGTCCCTACTCGAGCAACGTCGGTCTCACTATTCAATACAGATTCTATATGGAGGAGTTGCTGTAAATCTTTATTCGCTTCGAGAAGTTGCTTTTGGTAGCGATTAATATCCTGTTGAATCATTTCACGTGATGTTTCATATTTGTCTCCAGCGCTACTTTTGGTGTCGTCGGTACTCGAATCCCTGGCTGTCTCCAAAGCAGATGCTATCATTGAAATACGATCGTTGGTGCGTTTTAGGGCTATATCAAGAAGTTCACGTTTGATGTCGAAATAATTATTTGTCATCCCGAAAAATAAGCAATAAGTTTTATTCCAAAAAAAAATAAAAACAATACGCTTAGTGTCAATAGCATATAATAAATCCGTCGGTAAATAGTACGAATAATATTGCAATAACTTAAAAATTTGCTACATTTGTGCACTGAAACACGGAAAGGTGTCAGAGTGGTCGAATGAGCAGTCCTGGAAAGACTGTATACGGGATGACTGTATCGAGGGTTCGAATCCCTCCCTTTCCGCCAAATGATACAAATGCCACGAATAATCGCTATTCGTGGCATTTTTGTTTTTAGCACTATAAAATACGCACTGAAAGCGGCTTTGACCTATAAGGTTCGAATCTCTTACTTTCCGCAAAGCGAAAAAAGCCACCGTATTGCTGGCTTTTTTTATTTAAAATGGACAACGTGTCTCATTTACGGAGGCTAAACGACCAAAAGTTTAAAATAGTAAAATATATTACTTTTCCATTTCTTTAAGTGCCCATTTTGCCATCGCATCAATAACAGGTATTAAAGCTTCACCCGATTCGCTAAGGATATATGAAACGTGTGGCGGCACTATAGGTTTAGCCCTGCGGATTACCAGACCATCATGCTCCATTTGCTTTAAATGTTGAATTAGCATCTTCTCGGTTATTGCCGGTATTGCCCGCTTCAACTCGCTATAACGTTTTTCCCCATTTGAAAGATGATATAATATAATCGGTTTCCAATATCCTCCGATTTTTTCCATGACATAACTTACGGGACAGTTATCAAGCGCATATTGCTTATTCTGCTGAATGGTGGATGTTGTCTTAATAGCTGTCATGATACACACTTTAGGGTAAGTACTTGTATATAAGTAAGCGCAAATATACCTTTGTTTCGATAAATAAAAAATGTTTTGTTATGAAAATTATAATAACAGGGTCTTTAGGAAATGTTGGTCGCCCCCTTAGTCAGCAATTAGCAGCGGCGGGACAAGATATTACAGTCATTAGCAGCAGCGCATCCAAAAAAGCCGATATTAAAAAGTTAGGCGCTAACGCAGCAATTGGTTCAATGACGGATCTGGATTTTTTGGTTGAAACTTTCGAGGGTGCTGATGCAGTCTTCTTAATGACACCCCCCAAAATGGGCGGTATAAATATTGTAGAAAACACAGTGAGTGTGGCTAAGAATTATGCTGAAGCGGTTAAAAAAACAGGCGTGAAGAAAATTGTTATGCTAAGCAGCATAGGAGTCGAATCCGCGGTGGATAATGGGCCGATTAAAGGTCTCCATCTTATTGAAAAGCTTTATAACGATTTAGAAAATACGGAGGTAACCTTCTTAAGAGCAGGCTATTTTTACGCCAACTTCTTTAATGATATTGCTTTAATCAAAAATGCAGGAATAATTGGAGCAAATTTTCCTGAAACGACATTGTTGCCTGTGGTACATCACTTTGATATAGCGAAAGCTGCAGCTGAGGAATTAGTTGTCAGCTCGCCAGGCAAAAAAGTAAGATATATTGTCAGCGATGTTCGTAATGGGGCCGATTTCGCTAGAATTTTAGGTAGTGCAATCGGAATGCCTGCCCTGCCCTGGGTCCAATTTCAGGATGAAGAATCATTAAATGGAATGCTGCAGGGGGGACTTCCACAGGAGGTAGCCGAACTCTATACAGAAATGGGATTGGGTATAAGAAAAGGAGTTTTGCAGCAAGATTTTATCGAGCATGGTTCGGTTGTAAGCGGAGTGATAAAACTGGAGGAATTTGCAAAAGAATTTGCGGTAAATTTTAGTTTTTGATCTCATTTTACCTTGCCTGTTTTCAACTTTGGAGGCAAATGAGAAAATTTAAGAAAAAAAATCCGATTGTACTCTCCTTAAAAAGTTTGACTAATTTAAGCAGTGTATTAAATACCGGCCTTGGCTCACCGACTTTACCTTAGATCTTGCTTCCTTTTACCGATCCATTTATTGCTTGTATGGTTTCTGCAAACAGGCGATACGAATTTAACCTGGCATCGTGCGCAAAGATTGGGGAAGTCGCCATGATCTCATTGACACCTGCCTCCTGCAGAAACGACGAAAGGGACGACTGCAGCGTTTTAGGACTGCCGACGAACGAATAAGTGAGCATCTGTTGGGCAGAGAGTTTTTCGGAATTGCTCCACACCTCATTCATGTCATCAAGGGGCGGCTGAAGTGGTTTATGGTTCCCGGAAACGATTCCCAGAAACAATTGTTGTAGGGAAGTAAACAATCGGTGGGCCTCTGCGTCGGAATCAGCAGCTATCACATTTACACATGCCAAAGCATAAGGTTCACTCAGAAAAAATAGGCGCTTTGTAAATGATTGATATCATTGCTTGTTTTTGTTCATTATAAAGTTGTGATGTAATTTCCTGATATGCGCTAGGATCGATTTTTTGCCATACCCATACTTTTCATGGATTTGCTGTTGCGTGCCTTGCGTGGCAAAGGTATCTGGCAGACCAAGGCGCTTTATGACAGATGAATAACCGTGCTCGACCATAAACTCCATTACGCCGCTCCCTACACCTCCGACAATACAGCCGTCTTCTATTGTAACGACAACTGAAAACTTTTGGAATACTTGATGTAATATATCTTCATCCAGCGGTTTGAAGAACCTTAGATCATAATGTGCTATTTCTATATGGTCAAGGGCAAGCTCCTCGCATACCGCTATTGCATATTGTCCGATAGGACCAAGAGAAAGTATTGCGATGTCATCACCATCTCTCATCTTCTGTCCTTTTCCTATTTCCAATTTCCTAAAGGAAGAATCAGTATCAGTACTTATACCATTTCCCTTAGGGTAACGGATAGCAAAAGGGCCTTCTTCCTCTTTTTCTTGAGCAGTGTACAGAATATTTCTGAAATCTTCCAGATTAATTGGCGAAGCGCCTATAATATTTGGTACACACCGAAGAAAAGATATATCAAAAGCACCATGATGAGTTGGCCCGTCGGGACCAACAACTCCTGCCCTGTCGATGCAGAAAATAATATTCAACTTTTGGAGTGCAGCGTCATGGATAACTTGATCGTAGGCTCGCTGTAAAAAAGTAGAATATATCGTGCAGAACGGTATTAATCCGTCTGCGGCCAGACCAGCGGAAAAAGTAACGGCATGTTGCTCTGCGATCCCTACGTCAAAAACGCGATCAGGCATTTCCTTCTTCATTGTGGTAAGCGCACTTCCGGACATCATAGCGGGGGTTATGGCAATAATACGTTTGTTTTTTCGGGCGAGCTTGACTAATGTTTCACAGAATACCGCCTGAAAAGTTTTCATATTATGCTGCTTTATGTCCTGTAATCTTTCCCCTGTCTGCTTATCGAACTTACCCGTCGCGTGCCAGTTCGCCTGATCTGTCAATGCCGGCAGATATCCTTTGCCTTTGACAGTGACACAATGCAATATTTTGGGACCACGTATATACTTCAGCTTTTCTAATAGGCTAGTCAGCTTTTGAATATCGTGTCCATTTACAGGTCCAAAATACCTAATATTTAAAGCTTCAAAAAGATTGCTATAATCTAAAATACCGGATTTGATTATTTTTTCAAGCTTCCTGATCTTCGTAAGCGGCCAATCATAATTTTGACTAATGAGTAACAACAATTTTTTAATATGTGATTTCAGCATATTATACTGTTTTCCTGCGGTTAAGCCCGTAAGATAATGTTGTAATGCCCCCGTATTGGCATCGATTGACATATTATTGTCGTTTAATATGATCAGCATATTGGCTTTTTCAAATCCGACATTGTTCAATCCTTCAAAGGCCAATCCCGCTGTCATAGCTCCATCCCCTATTACAGCGATATGTTGACGGTCATTTTCATTGCGATACCTAGCGGCGCAGGCCATACCCAAAATCGCAGAAATAGATGTTGAGGAATGTCCAGTCCCAAAAGCGTCAAATTCGCTTTCTTCTCTCGATTGAAAACCGCTGATCCCTCCCTCCATTCTATTGGTATGGAAAATGCCTCTTCTTCCCGTGATCAGCTTATGTGGGTAGGCCTGATGCCCTACGTCCCAAACAATTTTATCCGTCGGCGTATTAAATACATAATGCAGCGCCACGGTAAGCTCTACAACGCCAAGGCTTGAACTAAAATGACCTCCATTTAATGAAATATGGTCGATGAGGAAAGACCGTAGATCTTCACAGAAGTCAGTTAATGAAGTCGTGGGTAGATTTCGTAAGTCCTGGGGTATATTGATATTATAGTTTAATGCCATTTTGTTAGTTTTCTCAAAATTAAAAGTATTAAAGTTGTAATACAGATACAGTTTCAATAAAAACTACCAATACAGATGAAGTCGTATAAATTCGAGGTATTCACTACCATTATAGAAAAAAACATCAAGGAAGGGCTTTTCAAGCCGGACCATAAATTGCCTTCCGTGCGAGAGATTAAAGAACAATATCATATTAGTATCAGTACTGTACAGGATGGTTACGAACATCTTATCATAAGCGGTTTAGTAGAAAGTATACCAAAATCGGGATATTATGTCAGTAACAGACCAGAAACAAAACACGAGTCTGTAAAAACCAGACACCTTCCTGTGGTTAGAGACGCTATCTTTAAAAATAATCTTGCGCTCACGACTTCGCTGCGAATGGGAAGGAAAATATCTGAGTTCAACGTGGCGGCTCCCGGTGATTTATTGATTCCTCAAAAATCGTTGCTTCGTACGATGCAGCAGGTGATTCGGGATCAGGGAGCTGGGATACTACGCTATTATCCCTCGAATGGCTCGCCTGCGCTAAAAGAGGCTATCATTGAGCGTGCTGCCGGTTACCAAACAATCTTTAATCCTCACGAACTGATCATTACTGATGGCGCGTTGCAGGCATTGTATATCGCTCTGGCTTCTACTTGTGATACAGGGGACGTAATCGCGGTAGAAAGCCCTTGTGTGTTTTCGGTATTGGAAGTTATCAGGGTTCTAAAACTGAGGGTAATCGAAATTCCTGTTGACCGAAAAAATGGTTTTGACACAGATCTGTTTAAAAAGGCTTGCGAAAAAAATACTGTTAAAGCGGTCATCGTCACACCCAACTTCCATAATCCTACTGGAGTATTACTGAGTGATGAACAAAAATTAATGCTGCTGACAATTGCCAGGTTCCACAATGTGGCAGTTATCGAGAACGATATATATGGTGACCTGCATTTTCAGGGACATAGACCCACCACAATTAAAAGCTTTGATGATAGTGGATTGGTTTTAACTTATGCATCATACGCAAAAACACTTGCTCCGGGAATAAGGCTTGGATGGCTAAGCGCTGGAAAATTTGTTGAGCGCGCCGAGCAGGTAAAATTTACTTTGGGAAGTACAGTATCTCCATTGTATCAAGAAACGGTCAGTCGATTGCTTAGTGGTAGTAGCTATGACCGGCATGTTAGGGCTTTCAGAATGCAATTGGCCAAGAATGCACATTTAGCAATCAATCTGATTTCCAAATATTTTCCCGAAAACACATATATCGCAACACCTACGGGTGGGTATAATCTATGGGTAAAAATGCCGGAGGAAATCGATATGAGTTACTTTTATGATCAATGTGAAAAAATTGGAGTGAGATTTACACCAGGATACACCTTTTCTTTTTCGGATACTTTTAACAAGTATTTCAGGGTAGTTATTGCTGACACTTTCTCTCCAAAACGGATTGAAGCAATTAGGATTGTTGGACAGCTGTTATTATAGTATCTGTACTGTATATTTTTTAGCCCTCTAGCACTAATGAATTACCACTCGGTACGTCTTATGCGGTTTGGGCAGGCATTGGAGTTATAGAGACAGGCATACTTTGGTGGGAGGAACGCCCACTGACAAAAAAGAAAGGCCGCTGATAGACTTATAGCTACAGCGACTTCCCTTTCTGCGATTCTTCAAAAAGTCTCTGAATTGATCAACAGATCGTCCATGTCAACGATTACTGCCGCTATCATCAGCAGTTTTTTCCTTCCTTGTGCCCGTTAATGTGGATCAGACAGACCGATGGCAGAGCGATTTCGTCGTGTTCCCATGGACCATCCTCTTTTTGAAACCCCTTGCTTTCAAAGAATTCGATCATGGGATTTCCAACATATTCATTGATCCAGATAGCATCTACATAGTTACATAATGATTGACATTTATGAAATAGTGATTCAAGAACTTCCGGATGCGTGAATTTTTTGAGCACCGAAAAATCGCCGATCCGTATCGCACGCATGTCTTTAAGTGATTGTGGCACATTGCCTCTGGAAGTAACTTTTGCGTAACCCACTGCTTTCTCATCGACATATACGATTAGCCACTGGTTGGACATACTGTTCATTTCACTGATAAAGTACTTTCTGTCGTAATATTTCTCCATGTAAAGCTTTACAGACATCTGATCGACCATGGAACTGAATTTTTCCGAGGCCAGTTCATGTATTAAGTCCAGTAGCATATCTACGGTTTCGTCTGTTGCAAGTGCAAATTTGGTAAGTATATCCATTGTATTCCTAAAATTTTTAAACAAATCTAGGGAAGTTTGGATCATTTGACACGGTACAACTTCCGTAAATACAGGCAGTACAGATCAATCCATGACGCCGATCCTTAAAGCAATGTTTGAATAACTTCCTACTCAGCTACTCAGCTACTCAGCTGTACCAGCATTGTACTAATATACTTTCGAATAATCTTGAGTTTCTTAATGCATATCTTTATCTTTATTCAATGTTTAAAAAGCGGGAAGGCTTCAGGAAGTTTAGATTTTTTATATAAACAATGAAAGAAAAGGTAATTACGGTTTCAAGTTATGGTATAGCATTATTTTCCGAGAATGCTGTTAGCACATTTTTAAAGGAAAATAAAATTAGGAGCAAAAAGCTCTTAAAAATTTTTCAAGAAAATCAATCTTTATATCTCGATTCACTAGCCAAAGGAGTTTGGATTCCAATTCTACCTGTTGATTCAATCAAATACCAAATTAAGACTTCAAACCTTGGCGAAGTTTTTGGGGATGAATGGGAAAAGACTTTAGAAGAAGATGGTTTCAACCTAAATGTATATGATAGCTTTTGGATTGCCAGTATAGGTCTTCTCTCCGATCTTGCTAAGGAGAGTTTCGAAGCGGAAAGCATTTCCTATGAAACTTTGGATGGCAACAAGCTTTATCAGGGTTTCAAGTTTGGGTACCCTTCCGGAAAATACACTGTTAAGATCGAGGGCTATAGACGCAACATTGAAAAGGCATTTCCTGAGCCGAATTTTGGCTATTTATTTAGCTTAGATAAGGTCGATGTATTTTGTGGATATAAAGATCCCAGGGAGGATGATAACTATTTTTTTAACGTTGCGCAGATTAAATAAACTCCTTTATTAATGATTAATCGTATTGCTTAGAATCGCAGGAAAAAATGTGATTTATCAAAGACTGTTTTCAACTTCAAATTGCTTCTTCATACGATTCCTTTTATCATCCGCTTCGTAAACGAATTGATATAAACGCTGTTTATCCAAAGCGAGTTTGTATCTTTCATCAATGGCAATGCTAAATTTATTTTCGTTTTTTTCCTGCTCTATTTTTTTTTGCTGCTCAACTTCTTTTTTCGAGAAGAGATATAGATTTCTAAGCGCCGTATAGTAATGTATCTCAGCCTGCTGGAACTCTTTACCTTTTTTTATACCCTCAACATTTACATTTTTCAAATCTTTAAGAATAACGTTGAAGGCTGTTTCCTGTTGATCGATTATTAATAAGGCGCTGTCATACTCACGTTTGATCAAATAATTCAGTTTAGCAGATTCCATACCTTTTTCGCCAATCAACATAGAAGTTATCTGATCCTCCTTGTCGTCCATAGTTTTTTTCAATTGAATGGCCTGTTTATTCTTCGTACATCCACAAAGCAATACAAACGATAGAACTGCAAACGAAACTATGCTGATTTTTTTTAAAGCCATACAAACGAAAATGGTTTTTAAAGATACTTACAAATTGTTTTCTAACAATTACCATACCTAAGCGCTTAGTTGATTACTTATATAGCCTAAAGTTTCCTAATTTCTTCATTACGAAGCATCCAAATTGAACAAGCATGATGTCCAGAATTCCCTAATGGCTTTTGAAGTAATCTGAAGCCCATGTTTTGATACATTTTTATCGCATTTGAAAACTCCGGAAAGCTCTCAAGATAGATTTTATCGTAGCCTAGACGCTTTGCGCTTTCGATACTTTTATTCATTAATGCTTTACCAAGCCCAATCCCCCTGAACGCTGGATTGAGGTAAAACTTAACGAGCTCTGCGCAGTACGGCGGCAATCCAGCAGTGGGATAAATCCCGCAACAGCCCGCTACTATGCCATCTACCTCAGCTACCCAGAGCACAGCGCTTTCTTTGCTAAAAAGTGCATATAAATCTGAAGTGGTAGGATCGGAATAAACAGTCCCTTCTTTTGGTGCGTTGTGCTCTTCAAAAACAGCTTTGATGAGATTTGAAAGCGCATCGTTGTCCGATTTTTTTATTTTCCTGATGATTGTATTCTCCATACGCCGATAGTAAATTTATAAAATTGAAATTTTGCTATTGTCCGAAAAACTTTCTAAAAAAACCGGGCTCTTTGGCGTTTGCCCGTGCGATTTTTAAGTTATCTTCTGCGATACGATTATAGCAAAGTCCAAGTGAAATTTCAAGATTTTTCACTGCCTCTGTATAATGTCCCATATCAATCAGCGAAGTACCGATATGTTCATATAGTTCTGCCGCGATGTCATCCGTAATTTCTTGCTGTTCCGGCAGCATCGAGATTGCCCGTGTACCGTAATGCACAGTTTTTTCATTTTCTGTCAGGTGGTATGCACTGTGTACGGCCCAATAAAAACACCAAAAATCTGTGTTGCCATGCCCAATGCTCTGTTCAAAACTTTCAAGAGCTGACTCACTATCTTTCATATGCACCTCTAAAACATATCCCCGGTTGTACAATGCGACCTGAACAGATCTTGCCATTCCTTTTTCTAGCCCGAAATGTACTGCTTGATTGTAACATTCCAAAGCCTTTACCCATTGTTTATCCCTTAAAAACGTTTCTCCTCTGCTTATCATCAAACTCGGATTGTCAGGCATATTTTCCAGTAAGGAGTCAGCCTGTTTGGAATCCACCGAATTATCAACATCTAAGCCAAGCATTGACGCGGCTTTGGATTTCGATATGTAAAAATTCGTCACACAGCGTACAATTTCCTCGTCTTGAAGAATCTGATCACCTGGATTTACCGATTGATAGTATTCAACACCTTGGTCGGCCCAGTACAGCATTTCTTTATATTGACCCATATCTGAGTGGCTGAGACATATTCCATCAATAGTGCTAATTAAGGTGATAAAGTCCATTTCTTCAACATATTCTTGCAAAAGCTCTTCACCATCCATAATGGCATTTTTGGGCATACCAGCGCACATATAAATGTACATTCTATTGAGAAGAATCACCATAAATTTACTTTGTGTTATGCCCTCGTTGACAATGGTGACAGCATCTTGATATGCCTCTTTGAAATTGAACTCCCGCGCAAGATTATTACAGCACATGGCGAAGGTATGCGGGGCGTAATTAAGACTGTTTGTCTGCTCGGTCAAAACTACGTCTCTAAAAAGTTGATAGGCTTGGGTGTAGAACTCTATTTTTAGTTCGGTGAGCCGTGGGTGCTCGACTTCCGACATTCCCGCATATTGCTTGAGAACATAATCGATTTCAACCCCAGCATTGTATAATTCCATAGCCGATTGCGAATCCACAGAAGGACGAAGTTGTGAAAAATCTGGATAGTCACTGTGTCTATTGATTATTCGGAAGATGCGGATCTCTAATACCGGAGACGACCGTAATTGACAGGATCTTTGGTAATATTGCAAAGCACCGTCCCAGTCTTCAAGCCAGTACAACGCAGAACCAGCATTCCGGCAACAGTGGTAATGGTGAGGATCAATTTTAAGCCCACCATTAGCCCAGTCCAAGCATTTTTCTAAAGCTTTTTCTCTGTTGGATTCAAATATTTCATTATAGTCGAGTGCTATAAGACCCAATATGGCACATAAATTAGGGTCAACGCTTGCCTCATTTAGGTTATCGATATGGTAAAATAATTCATGAAGTTCATCCAAATCATGAGGAAGAGCATATCCGTCCAGCCAAAATTTCGCTGCCAGAGCATAATTGCCTTCGGCAAGTGCTTTTAATGCGTGCTGATGAAGTGTATCTTTCATTATTTTGTCTAATTGTTGTTAAATTCATAGAAACTGACCACCGTATGATTCGATCTCAACCTACGGGCAACTGTCGCATTTCATAGAGCTTTGCTAAAATAGCAATCTCGTATGCTGATTCATTTGCGGATTTTTTTCTTCCCTCCTTAAAGTCTTCACTGATCCTGTAACTTTTTACCAGATGGTTGTTTTTTGCCCCAATGGCATAGTGCCAGTAGCTTCCGGTGGCGCTGGTGAAAATGACCATTTCTTCAAACGCCATAATCTTTTTTGTAGGAAATAACGGCTTTTTCCTATATACAATTCGGTCTTCTTGGTCAAAAATGTAGCAGATTTCGGCGCGTATGAAAATATCATAAAAGCTGTGTAGAATGAGATATGGACCGAGCACAACAAGCAGAAGGGCCATTCCCCGGTTGATATCATGAAAAAAGATAATGGATAGTAAAACCAGTGATAAAACAACAACAAGTGTCCAAACGGATAGTTTAACGCTTTGGCGATTGGGCGTAAAACTAAATAATTTACCACTGTCAACGATTTTATACATGCTAATTTCTGACATAAGGACGTGTTATTTCTTCAATATCATTTAAAATATCCTGCATACCACGTTTTGACAGTCCCTGTGCAACAATGGCGAATTTCTCTTCACCTTTTGAAAAATAGCATACATTGAGTGATGTGTTGACGGGTATAAAAATGTAGATCAACCTACTCATCTGATAATGGGCAATATCTGAAAAGGGAATGCATGTCTCTGCTTTTAAACCTCTTTTGATATACAAAGCTTTCGCATCTAAGTCAATCACCATGCGCTCTGTATAAATGGATAAAAAACATAGTGCCGCGAAGATTCCAAAAATCCACATCATTGCTCCATTATTAGATGTGTATCCGAACCAGGCCAAAACTGTTAGACCAGCGACAATCAATATACCGAATCCATACTGCCGTTTAAGTATATAACGGTTACCCTCTTTCTTAAAATTTTTAATTGTATTTTCCATGTTAATCAAGTTTTACGCCGATTACGTTTATTTCGCTGATGTGTTTTTGTCAATTAAGTAGATCAATATTACTACTTTAAAGCGATCGATTCCAAGGGGTAATTTGTATCTGGACGCTTTTACTTGTTGTTTGGTGGATTTGAGCCCCTATACGAAAAACTAATCCAATGATTTAATAGCTATATTTGCAAAAAGAATATTGCAGCATTTTATGGATCACCTAAATTTCACCAAACGCTATTTTTTACATGCAATATTGTTTTCATTGATGGTATTCGCCGCTTCACTGAAAGCGCAGGACGTAAAAATAGAATCATTGGCACGCCAGGGATATTCGTACAGATTTACGGATAGTACGAAAGCGAAACAAATGCTCAATAACGCGCTCTTACTGGCCAGGAAATCAAATTCTAAAAAAGATGAAGCAATCTGCCTTGCCTTTTTGGCATTAACTTATCGAAGACTGAATAGCCCAAAGGAATTTAATAACTATGCCGAGCAAGCCTACAAAATTTCCTCACAAACCAATGATGAGCGCGCAAAAGCTTACGCGTATATGGTTATGGGAAACCTTAAGTCCTATTTCGATGAAAATACAGCCGCGCTGAATTACCAGCTTCAAGCCAATACACTTTTTGAAAAGCATAAAAATTATGCATTATGCGCTCAGATATGCGCCGATATATCTTATAGCTTTTCCTTAAGTTCGGATGATCGGGTGGAAAAATATGTGCGCGAAGCGATGAAACATGCGCAACAATCTTCAGATCCCGAAAGCATACTACATGCCCGATTGGCAATGGGCTCTTATCTGACAGGTTTGACAGATAAAGACGCAGATAACATTTCCTTATGGGAGAATTCTGTGAAATTTTTAAAGCAGACTGCAGACTTCGCCGCAGTGAACGATCATAGGTTACCGAGTAAGAGTAACATTGCTATTTCTCATCTTAATCTTGCGGCACTGTTGATACGACGGCCAATGTTGATGGATGTCATGTTATTTACACGGCAATTGGATACGGCCATTGCCATAAGCAAAAAATACAATGTGAAGGTTACTTACCGAAACAGTCTCGGATTACGTGGAAAATATTTATTGTATCAGGGCGAATATAGCAGAGCAAAGAAAATGTTTCTGGACGGAATTGCTTACCAGCTTCGGCTACCGTATAAAGACCATGAAATATTAGCCCAGTTTTATGCCAGCCTTAAGGAAGTCGCCGCTAGCGAAAAAGATTATTCTTCTTATTATCGATATGACCAGTCCTTTAGCAAATATAATCGTCTTACCTACGACGAAACCATGCAGCGGAATTTGCAACTTGCGGAAATAAAATTTGAATCGGCTGAAAAAATTCGTAAAATAAAGCAGTTAGAGAATGAAAAATTGCTTCAGGAAAAAAATAAGAATCTGGGCTATGTAATTTCCCTGATCTTACTGGTTATTGTGGTTTTTATCTTCATTTCTTTTTACTACAGAAAGCGATTTTACCAGAAGCAAGCGGATAATTTGAAGCAGCAGCAAATAAATGACCAACTCAAGCTCAACCTGCTCGAAAAGGACAGCCTTGAGAACCTATTGGCAAAGCTTTCGCTGGAACGGCGGTTTCTTCAGTCTCAGATGGACCCTCATTTTATTTTTAATTGCCTGGCGAATATTCAGAGCATCATCCTGAAAGATGACCGAACAAAAGCGCTCACCTATCTCAATAAATTTGCACGGCTAACCAGAGAGACCTTGTATCATTCCAGAAAAGAATCCGTAACCTTGCAAGAAGAGACAGCAAACTTGAAAAGTTACGTTGAACTGCAACAACTGAGGCTTAACCATTCGTTTGATTATAGCTTCGAATTTGCAGAAGACCTCAATATGGATGAAAAAATACCACCCCTGCTTATACAACCTTTGGTGGAAAATGCGATCGAACACGGGCTAAAACCTTTGATACATCGAAAAGGAAATCTAGTTATAACATTTACAAAAAAATCATCGGAGCAAGTATTGATTTGTGTTATCAAAGATAATGGAATTGGAATGGAGGCTTCCCAAACAGGAAAACAAAAAAACAAGCATGAACCACTGGCAATAAAAATAATAGATGAAAGACTGGCACTCTATGCTAAGAATGGCTCAGGCGAGCGTATACCTCATTTTACATCTCAAAGCTCTGATGAGGGATGCACAATCACTATCAATATTCCAATCGTATAAAAATGTATAAAGCAGTTATTATAGAAGATGAATATCATCTGAGAGAGGCCCTTTCTATCCTTCTTGAAATGGTGGCGCCCGACCAAATCCAGGTTATCGGTTACGCCGAAGGGCTGCCGGAAGCCGTCAAAATTATTGATCGTTTAAGGCCAGATCTGGTTTTTATGGATATCATGCTAAAAAACGGGACCGGTTTTGATGTTCTCGAACAGATTAGCCATAAAAACTTCCATCTTGTATTTACTACGGCCTATGAGGAGCATGCGATAAGGGCATTCAAATTTAATGCTATCGACTATCTCCTGAAACCAATAGACCATGATGAGTTAAGAGACACGCTCAATCGCGTAGCAGGCAAAAAAACTGAATACATGGATTTTCAACATGTTGTTGCTCCTTCTTCTAGCATCGCAAAAAAGTACGATAAGATAGTGCTTCCCACCATAGAGGCTATGCATGTTGTGAAGCTAAAAAACATCATTAGGTGTGAAACCTCGGGCTCCTATACAACATTTATTCTCAAGAACGGACAGCATATTATTGTTTCCAAACCATTGAAATATTACGAAGATATCCTTATTCCACCCCATTTTATACGCGTACATCAGTCGCATTTAATAAATACAGATTTCGTCAATAGCTTTTCTAAGGATGGGATTATCGTGATGCTAAACAATGATACCATCCCCATATCGCGAGCGAACAGAGAGCATTTCTTTAGAATAATGAAAAACGAAGAGGATTAGACATGAGCCCAGATAAAGATCCAAAATGCATAACCGCAAAGTGATCCATGCTGCAGGTGAAGTCAATATAGCTCTTTATCGATCAAATTGATAAATACCAATATGTTGCCCCATCTGGGGCGGCATAATCCTCTCGTTCCTTCACCTGAATAGTCTTTTTTAGGATTATATACTCCATTAAACAGGACAACTCGCCACCTGTCTGGATCCTCATACGTGACACTTTTATCTTTCCAGTACGGATTTTCAGGTTCGACGCCATCAATTCCAGCATTCTTTAAACGCTCATTTGCGCGTTTATAATCGTCTTCATTGTCGTAGTAAAAAACAAGTAGGTTTTCCTTCGTCGGCTCCGGTAAAGGAACCTTTTCCGCTTGCTGGGTAAACTCCAGATGATAGGTTTTGTCAGGCATACCCAACATCACGCCATCGTAACCCAAATGATCTTCAAATTTGCCGATTATTTGCATACCCAGCATTTCGTTATAGAATTTAACTACTTCATTCAAATTGTTGGTAGGCCGCGCTATTCTAAATTGCACCGCTTTCATCTTGTTATTTCCATTTGAAATCTTTTTATCCAGTTGCTTAGTGCAGGATGCAGCAAAAGTTAACGCAGCAGCAGATGCCATCGTTATCACTAATTTCTTCATAAAGTTTGCTTTAATTTACTTGAACAAATTTCTAAACGAAAACAGATTAAAACAATTACGGAAGTTCCGATTATGTTGTCAATTTTTCGGTTTTTCACGGTAGTGTATAGGAGACACACCTTTTACGGATTTGAAAAAACGGGAAAAAGAGGACGTGGAAGTAAAGCCCAGTTTCGAGCTGCCAGGAATAACCTACCCATGGCCCTGCAACCAATGTTGTTTGTTTGGCATCCATCGTAATCTGCTCTTTGTATTCCAAGAGCAGATTATCAACCCTGACCTTCTTGTCTTTTAAATCGAAAACTAGATATTTTATATAGTCGCCGAAATCTTAATTATAAAAGCAATATCATGGAGGTTTTCGACCGATTATTGGAACTTAATGCAAATTTTCTAAAGAAATATTATTCCATTTTTCTCAGTCAAAATATGAAGTATATTTAGGAAAAAAGATATGACGAGATTTTCTCGTATAAGTCTGTAGAAGATCTAAAGCTCATTTCTTATCTTTTACAACATGCGGTAAACGCTGGTGAGATTTCTTTGCATGAATAGTTAAAGCTCGCTGGTGCTAATTATCTACTTATTTTAAGGGCATTGAGCTTAGCGAGCTGTATTTCAGATATTATAACTGGGGTGCCAAAAATTGAAAACATTGATTCGATGCTGGCAAGCCAAAAGTTAGCGACAAAAGCTCTATTTTTGCCTAAGATTAAGAATGTCTAAAAAACAACTATAGCTTATTTATCATAATAATGAGCAATCATCACTCCCACGGGCTTTTCATACAAAATAGAATGCAGCTCGGTAGCCATGTAGACCTGCCTCACCACCTTCTAATCGTCGATTGCTCCTCGATTCTGTTCTATTCAAGATTAGCTGGATAGTATTGGATGTCATCCTCTCTAATGGAAAACTGTCGTAGGGTCGCCAAAGCTCGTCCCTTTTTTAGCATAGGCGAATGACGTAGAACATACTCCTTAAACATTTGAGGATGATATTATATGATGAGGTCATCGCCTTTACATACGGTGTTAAATTCACAAAATTCAAAGATCATTTTGGAATACAGGTATATTATTTATATTTGTTCTAAATAAATATTAAATACAACCTTGTAGTCATAATCATCTATTTCATTGACATGAAACCACAAATCAATTTTAACTTTTTTAATCCAATAGGGATCTTTTTCTTTCTACTTATGATATTATCGTCCCATAAGGCATTCTGCCAAACAGCAGCAGTACGTGGAACAATAAAATTGCAAACTGGGGAACGGATGCCATTTGTAACGGTGTTGCTTTCGGAAGGCAATAAATCAGTCCAAACCGATAATAATGGAAATTATAACTTTACCGCATTACAAGCTGGAAATTATACAATCTCTGCCAAATATTTGGGCACAAATATGGAATCAAAACAAATCACATTACTTAATGGTCAGGAAATGGTGTTAGACTTTGTATTAAGTGTAAACGAAAGGGTACTCGACGGCATCGAAATCTCGGGATACCGCAGGTTTGGAAAGAAAGAATCCGAACAGGTAGCAAAGTTACCTTTGAAAAATTTGGAGAATCCCCAAGTATACAATGTTGTGCCTAAGGAAATTTTGCAGGAACAGGTCATCGTAACGTACAATGATGTGTTAAAAAATGTAACCGGTGTGAGCCAGGGTCTTGTCAATGGAAGCAACTCCTTTTATATGCGCGGTTTTGAGAATAACAGTTTCATCAGGAACGGTATCCAGGATCGAAAAGATAATAGTTTGGAAGTCGCTAATATTGAACACATCGAAGTATTGAAAGGCCCATCAGCGACCTTATTTGGAAATAGTTTGACCTCGTTTGGTGGATTGATCAATCGGGTGACAAAGAAACCTTTTGACATAGCTAAGGGTGAGATTTCATATACATTGGGCGGATTTGACCTGAATAGAATTACGGCAGACATTAATACTCCCCTGGCAAAAGGTGCTGGACTTCTGATGCGTACAAATATTGCTTACCACGATGAAGGCAACTACATGGATGCAGGTTTTACGAAACGTCTTTTTATTGCACCATCTCTCTTGTATAAAGTAAATGATCGTTTAACAATTTCGATCGATGCGGAGATCTATCAACAGAAAGCAAATGACTTCCATCGCCTATTTCCCGAAATGTCATTCACAAAAAAGAGCACAGAAAGCTTGGGAATTAACTGGAAGAGATATTATCATGGGAACGATCTGACGGAGTCTAAACCATCCGTTAGCATTTATGCTGAAGCCGCTTATCAATTGTCAGCTAAGTGGAAGTCACAAACGCTGATCTCACAAACAAAACACTCCAGTATTGGTTATCGCGTATGGAATGAAATTATGCAGGACAGTTTGAATAGAAATATCCGATATAGCAACTCGAATTATAATAGTATTGAAATTCAACAAAATTTTACTGGAGACTTTGAGCTTGCTGGCCACCGTAACCGTTTAGTAGTGGGGCTGGATTATTATAATGCCCGATCGAATGAAAACTTCATTATCGCCTACCCGTTCGACCGTATTGCTCTAAAAGGAAAAGATCCAGCTTATACTCATATTTCGAAAGCTGCGGTAGATGCTTTTTTAGCCACACTAAATCCTATACGTACAATCAGTGAACAAAGCACTTATAGCGCCTACTTTTCTGATGTTTTTAATATTTCTCACAATTTTTTGGCCATGGCAAGCCTTCGCATTGACCACTTTGCATCTGGAGGCTCACACGATCTGGCGGCTGATACAGTTACCGGAAAGTTTAGCCAAACAAATCTTTCGCCGAAATTGGGACTCGTGTACCAGCTTTTACCAGACAAAATATCTGTATTTGGAAATTACATGAACGGATTCGCAAACAATGGTCCTGCTATACAGCCCGATGGTGCACGAACGGTTTTTAAGCCAAGCAATGCTAATCAATGGGAAGCCGGCCTCAAATTTAATTTGCTTGATGGCAAATTAAACTCGACAATAAGTTATTATGATATTAAAGTGAACGATATCCTCAGACCTGATCCCACCCGCAATGGTTTCACCATACAGGACGGGGGCCAAATCAGTAGAGGACTCGAAACAGAATTAATTGTCAACATGGTCAAAGGTTTCAATATTATTGCTGGATATGCTTACAATAAAGCTTACTCCATAAATACTAACGCCGATATCGATGGATTACGTCAGTGGACGGGACCAGCGCAAACTGCCAATTTATGGCTAAACTATGCATTTCAGGCTAAAGCCTTACAGGGATTCTCAATTGGTGCAGGTGGTAATTATAATAGCAAAGCCTACATCAGTCAATCGCGTCAGTTTGGTGAATTTCATATTCCCGAATACGTGGTCATGAATGCTGTGGCGGGTTATGACACCAAAAGATTCCGGATAAGCTTTAAAGTGGATAACCTCACAAATAAGCTATACTGGGGTAGTTACATCAACCAAATGATGCCTAGGCGTTTTTCCGCTAATTTAGCCGTAAAAATTTAATCTATGTTTATAATAAAAATATGTTGTGATGTTTATTTTTACTAACATAAAGCTTGCAGAAAAATAAATTAAAAAGATAGCGGTTTGGATAGGTGACTATACCGCTATTTTTTTATTTATTAAAACTATAGCGGTTCTTACCTATCTATTCTGTTTTTACCGCTACAGACCTTGTCGCAATTTTAGGATTTATTCGTTCTCGTAAGATTCATTTTTCTATTTTTCATCTTTTCTTCAATATATAGATGTTGCTATCCCTTTTATTGAAACCAAGCTTTTCATATAATTCTATAGCCGATGTGCGGTGTTCTTCGGTAAATAGCAGAACTTCAATTAGCTGCTGTTCGATGGAAATAGCTAGCAGTTTTTCGATGAGTTTCCTGCCAATCCCCATTCCGCGATAGTCTTTGTCTACGACAACATCCTCAATCCAGCCTTTGCTGCCCGATATTACACGATAGACTGCCATTGAGGCAATGCCGACGATTCTGTCCCCTATAAAGCATGCAAGTACGCTAACCTTATTGTTTTCCGTTAAAACTTCATCCAATCTTGATTGTCGCTTATTAGGGCTCAATTGCTTAAATAGTTCAGAAACTTGATTTTGAATATTTGCATCGATATTGGTATTGTTTAAAACTACTATTTTAATCATGATATATCTACACTATTAGTTCACTGTGACTGTGTTTTATAGAAAATATTAGGGTTTCTGGATGACAAAGGCTTTAAGCTCCGCTATCTTTCCATCTTCAAATCTCCAAATGTCACAATAATCAAAATGTTCATATTTTCCGATCTTACTTTTCAATCGGATTTCTCCAGTCACTGTAACAAAATCGCCCTCCTCAATGGTCTTTTCAACGTTGAAAACTGGCGGTTCTTTATAATACTCTTGCATGTAAGCACGAACTTCATCTTTTCCATTTAAAATCCGATCTCCAACGAAAACCCATTTTGTTTGCGGCGTACAGTATGCTAAGAAGCTTTCATTATCTCCTTTGGATACAAATTCATTGGCGGTGTGTAAAATTGTTGTATTTTTCATTTTCAAATATTTTTTATTGCTATTCTATGAAATTAAACCTAGGTCAAATGACCTATTTCAAATATAGGTCATTTGACCTAAATAATCGAAATTTTTAAGATTTATTTTTAAATTTGAAGGATGGATAAAAAAGAAGAGCGGTTACAACACATTTTATCAACAACGATAGCGATCCTTACTGAACAAGGAGCGGAAAAGCTATCGATGAGAATGGTTGCTAAACGTGCTGATATATCGCTAAGTAATCTCCAATATTATTATAGGGATAAGAATCTCCTCTTCATTGCCACAGTTGAGTTTTACTTTGAAAGCTGTAAAAAGGAGCTTACAGAGGCTATAAAACTTTTAACAGCGGATAGTCTTCCCGATAAAAATACTTTTTTGAAAAAGGTGTTGAGCATGTTATTAATCGATAGCAAATCCAGTCATCAAACACTAATGTTTCAGGAAATATGGACTTTGGCCGCTAGAAATAAAGAATTGGAGCATGCAGTAGAAGCATATTATAAAATATATTGTATTTGGATGATCGATCTGGTTGCCAAATTTTGCAGTAAACCTGAGGAGATTGTCAGCTTTCTTATCCCTTTTGTTGAAGGTTATACAATTGTTCATAATGTAATTCCTTCGACCAAAGAAAACGTGATCGCAATGATGTTAAAAATAATTTCTATCGTGGATAAGTAATACCATTTTCTTTGTCGGTTGGTTTAATGGCGCTTTTTTCCCTTGCTAGGTAAACTCTGGGATAAGGTTTATGGATGTTATCCGTAGCATGAGACTTCGCATGTCCTGTTGGATCGATCGAATGGTTGCCTGCAATTCATTGTGCATATTTGCCAGATCATGAAGTTCTTCTGCGGCGAAAATACCCCCATTTTTAAAGTAAAGTTTCACCAGTGAGCTATCCTTGTTGTCGTCCAAGCCATATTGTAACCAACGCTGTCTCGTTGTTTCCACCAAGGAAAGATTTACGGAATTGCTGAAATTCTTCTCTGAAATAATCCCCCAGATGGAACTTGGATAAATTTGGGCATTATTGTTTTGATACCAGATACTTTCGAGCATATTGCGCTGTAGGGTCATTCGTACCTTTTTTCCTTTCGGGTTTAGCGTCATGAATCCCAATACTGCTGTTCCCAAACCACCAGCAATACTCAATCCGTTGTTCAGCTTTTTGTTATTTACAGTGGTAGCAGTCACCGTCGTCACAGCGCCTAAAAGAATTGATGCCACTGTAAGTCTAGTCTGTTTATTCGCATTAATATCGTCTATATATCCGGCGAGCTTATCAATGCGTTCACCATTACAATCTAATTCTGCAGCGATTGCGTTCAATTCAGATTCAAACAGCATAAACTGTTCAATCATCTTCTGTTTCGCAAGTAGTTTTAAAGTAATATCATTGGGATTATTTAAATACGTTATTAAGGGATTTGATAAATTCAGGTATTTAATCAGTACAAAATCATGAGCGGAAAAATGTTTTCGTAGCTGGATACTATCAGAAAGCGAAATTTGTTGCAGCGAAATGGACTGATAAATCACATTGGGCATACAATAATTCTTTGTCAGGGTCTGAACCTGAACAGTGTTAATCAAGGAAGAGCAGCTCATACATAGCAGCAATAAAAAGAAAACTGATGACTTAGTAGCAAAAAGTACTTTCATAATTAGGATATAAAGCTCGCTTGAATTAACAATACACTATCCAAAATGTTTTGGTAAGCCGACTACTTCCTTTTTTATAATCGATACATCAGCATATTGTGCTCAAGACATCAATGCAATTATTAACATGTGGACCCGCTTGTTGAGATCGGTCATACTTTCCTACATCTTGATTTGCTAACTTTGATACTCCTCTTTCTCCGTCTGATTTTAATAGTTCTGTATAGTAACCATTTTTTGCTGCTAGCTCCTCATGGGAACCGCGCTCTACTATTTTACCCCGGTGCATTACTACAATTTGGTCTGCATGGCGGACCGTTGACAATCGATGAGCAATTGTTATCGTCGTAGCGTGCTGCATAGAATCAATTAAGGCACTTGATAATTGACGTTCTGTAATTGTATCTAGCGCACCTGTCGCTTCATCCATAATAATAATAATAATAATAGCAGGTTTTCTCAATAATGTCCTGGTTAAGTAAAGCCGCTGTTTCTCACCGCCAGAAAAGCGATATCCATGTTCGCCAATAGGCGTATCGTACTGCATTGGAAGATTAACAATAAATTCATGCAACTTTGTAATTTTCGCAGTAGTAATTAACTCTTAATCAGTTGCACTGGGATTAGCAAACAAAAGATTCTCTTTGATAGTTCCATTAACTAGATAGGGATCCTGTGAAACAACGCCCAAAATATCGGTAAGTGAATCAGGACTTAATTTCCTAATGTCAACTCCATCGATATAAATCGCACCTTTATTCACTTCATAAAGTCCCGCAATAAGATATCCAATAGTTGTCTTTCCTGAACCTGTAGCTCCAACTATGGCGACCTGACTTCCACCTGATATATCAATTGTCACCTCGGAAAGGATCTGAACACCATCCTCGTATGAAAAACTGACATTTTCGTGTATCACCTCCCCTTTTGCTGTCTTCCTGTCCAAAACAACTGCCCCAGCTATTTCCTTAATCTGAGCAGGCATGTCAAGATACTCGAATATACGTGAAAACAAGACGCGTGCTTTTCGGACCTCAATACTTGTCCGTAGCAACTCTTGTAAAGGAAACGTTAGTTGTTCCTGTAATGCGATGATAGCCATGATTGTCCCTATTGAAACTTGGTTTTCACTTTGCATCCTGAACCCTCCAAGTAATAACGTCAGTGCTGGAAGAATAGTCAGCAACAAATAAATAATCTGCCACTGCCATTCATTGGATGTACGTGATTGAACTTCCAAATCTGCTACATCTTTCGATGTATTCGAAAATTTGCTAATTAGAAATGTCGATTTCCCCATTGTACGCTAAAGGATCATTCCCGGTACCGATAGGGATTCACTGATTTCTGAAGATAAGTCGGCCAGCTTTTGTCGCTGTTTTTCGGAAACTTTTTCTCTCAATGCACCGACCCAATTACTTAACACCAACGTAAACGGAACAACGGTTAGTGAAAACAGTGAAAGTTTCCAATCTAAGAGAAACATTGCAATAACAGTCATAATCGCAATACTTAAGTTCTTTGCGGCTTCCTGGGCAGTGTTGGAAACAAGTTCCTGAAGCGATCCAATATCCTGCGTAATACGGGACTGAATTTCGCCGCCACGCGTATTCGTAAAAAATCGCAATGAAAGTGTGTGCAAATGAGAATACAGCTTTATCCGCAGGCCATGCAATACAGATTGTCCAATTTTTGTTGAAAGTATCGCCTGAACCATGTTGATTACGGCAGAAATTAGCGTTACCAAAATCATCGCAATAACTAACGTAATTAACAAGTGTATGTCGCCATGCGGAAGGGCATCATCAATAATATTCCGCAGTAGAAATGGCATCGCCATGCTTGCTCCTGCTCCGATAAAAATCAGCATTAAGGAGCTGAGCAATTGCTACTTGTAAGGTTGAAAGAATCCATAAACACGATATATTGAAAAATGATTTGTGTTTTTAATTGTTTCTTTTCTTTGTTTGTGCAAAAAGAATTTCATCACTTTTTTCCAATTACTTTCTTCTCCTTCTTGGAGATTTATCATCCGTTTGATCATTAAAATGATTCTCTTTTTCATTTGAAGCATGTAGTCCGCCAAACTGCCAGCTAAATGTCAACGTAGCGGCTCTGTTGTAAAATCTGTTGATCTGGGTACTTTGGAATGTAGGGGCAAAAGCATAAACCGTCTCCTTAAAATTGTTCTGGAATGGATTGATGACGGCCAACGTAAGACTAGCTTTACTATTCATAAAATCCTTCTTCATTGCAAAGCGGTAAGAGTAGTTTGCGGTATTTTTACCCTGTAATGTGATAAAACCATTACCATAATCCCCTGAAGCACTCAATTGCAGACCTTTCATCGGATTAACTGTATTACTGATGCTTGAGTTAAAAAATGTTCCATCGTTTTTCATTCCCAAAGAGTTGCTCCGGAATTTTAAATGAAAGACCTCTATGCCGGCATTGACCGTCCAGATTTTTACAGGATTGAATACCGAATTGACGTTCACTCCCATTCGTTTACTTTCACCAATATTATCCGGCATGGTATAAGAGACTCCTTTTTCATTCACTCTAGCAATCTGCTCCACCGCATTCTTGTTTGAGCTATAATAGATACTGCTTGTCAATAAGGTGTTCTTACTTCCGGTATAGGTATGTGAAAATTCGAGTTTTTTGGTAAGCTCTGGTTTAAGATAGGGGTTACCTTGCATGATATTCAACGGGTCCGCTGCATTTGCATACGGATTCAGATCCATGATCCACGGACGGCGAATTCTTTCATTATAATCTAACTTTACTTCATGGCGTTCACTCAATTTTTTTACAACCAACAAATTGGACACCCAGTTTGAAAATTTCCGCTTATAGGGTGCATTATTCTGAAATGTGGCATTGATGTTTGTATTCTCAAAGCGAATTCCCGGACGTAATGTCCAATCGTTTCCAAGATCAAAATTTAAGGTAGCGTATGCAGAAAAAATCTGCTGTCTGTATTGCATGCTTCCGGAACGGCTCGGATCTACAGGCACTGCACTGCTTAGGACTTCATACACGCTTTTGGAATTATTTCCCAAATATTTAGCGCCTGTCTCTAGCGAAGTTTTGCCTTCTTTTCCAAAAGGATGTGAATAATCCGCTTGAAGACTCCACTCCTTTTCCTTACCTGTATTGGGGCCGCGTTCTGTAAACGCCAGTTGATCATCGGGTTTATACTGTTGGGTCAAGTAGTTGGACACATCAGATGCAGTAGAAGCCATCCCTATAAGTTGTAATTCCTGCCCTCGGCGATCAAATTTTTTCTGATAGTTCAATACCCATTCAGAGAAATTGAATTTACCACTTTGCTCCGTTTTTTGCCGATACACTTGATACCGGTCAGCATTTGTATATCGATTAAATAATCCACCCTTTTGGGGCCAAGAGCCGTTCCAATACGAATAACTCGCTTCAAGTGTCTGAAGGGAATCAATTTTATATTGTCCTGACAAAGAGGCAGAACCGCCCTTTGTGGTTTGAATCATATTAGATTCTTGAAACAGCGATCCAGTTTCCATTCCGTTATTCAGATTGGTTCTATCAAGAGAAGATATCATTTTTTCTTTTTCCCGACTGTAGTTACCCATCGCTGAAAAGTTAAATTTACCTGTGGTCATATTAAGGGAAAGATTTCCAGTTTGTTCCAGATTTCCACCTGTGATATCCAATGTTCCACTAGTTCCTTTTAGTTTCTTTTTTGTGATGATATTGACTACACCGGCGGCACCTTCTGCCTCATATTTGGAAGAAGGGTTAGTCATCACTTCTACGGAAACAATGGAACTTGCCGGAATCATTTTTAAGGCTTCCTTGAGGTTTTTCGCCATAATTCGGGATGGTATGCCGTTGATCAGCACTTTAATATTAGCGTTACCGCGCAACTTTAGATCACCAGTGGCACCTACAGTCAGCATCGGCGCTTTCCGTAATACATCCGCTGCATTTCCTGATTTGTTACTGATATCCGATGCGGCGTTGTATATGAGCTTGTCTTTCGTGCTTTGAACCAAAGGCTTTCTCCGGCTTGCCACTACGGTAACCCCCTCGAGCATGGTGCTTTTAATGTCCAGATATATACGTCCTAAATCTAGATCTTCTTGGTGTAGCGTTATAGCATCGGACTCATAGGTATTAAAACCAATATAATTGATAGAAACAATGATCGTGGTGGAGGGTTGTACTTTTAAGTTAAATGCTCCATCCTTGCGCGTGTTGGTCGAACTAACTATTTTACCGCCGGCATCTTTGACTACAACTGTGCTTCCGGCTAATACTTTATTTTCGGATGCGCTAACAACGGTCCCTTTGACCTCAATTTCATTTCCTGCTGTCTGAGCTACTACCCATGATGTACTTAGTACTAGCATAAACACTAGTATTTGCCTGCATACGTTCTTAATTAATTCTTTCATGTGCAAAAATTTAGTGCTGCAAAGCAAGTTGATAAACTTCAGCCCTAAAAATAAAACGGACAAACAGACTTTACTAAATGTCAAAACGCGTTGGTCATTTTAATTTTTCGAATTACCTTTATTTTCCGACTTTTGAGCAATGGAAGTGCTACAAGAATTCTTTCAAGATTGAACATCTTTGATCTGAACCCAAACTTATATTATGGACGCAACAAGGATTGGCATACGAAAAAGATGGAGACAGGAGATTATGATCTTTTGTGCGATGTATATTCTCACAATGCTGCATGAGTGGTTGTTTATAAATTCGCTCGAAAATTTCTTGAAGGGTCTTGTTTTTTTTGTAATTCTATATGTGCAGGCTCAGATCCATCGGTTTTTTATTTTTCGGTTCTATCTGCTCAAAAGATATTTAAGCTATATTAGTTATTCATTAACGACTATCCTTGCAGGTGCCTCTGTACTTTTTGTAGCAAATGCCTACTGGATACAGCCTGATTTTTTTGAACCCGATGAGCTGCTACTCGATTTTCTTTACCATTTCGTAATCTGTATCATCAGTACAGCAACCATCATGGCTCTTTCGTTGATGCAGAGTTACGCTTTGGAAGTACAGCGCAGAAGTATGGATCAAATCTTGCTCAATGAAATGAATTTAAAATTTCTACATGCTCAGCTGAATCCACATTTCTTCTTCAATATGCTCAATAACCTATATGGTGTAAGCTTAACAGAACCGGATCGAACTCCCGGACTTATTGTTAAACTATCTGAGCTGATGCGCTATCAGATAGAAAATGGCAACGTACCGAAAGTTTCCCTAGCTGACGAGGTCAATTTTATCCGGAATTATATTGACCTGGAAAGGGAAAGGGTCGGTAAAAGATGTGATATACGGTTTATATGCGATCACTCACCGGAGGAATTGAGTGTATGGCAGATATCACCCCTTCTTCTTATTATTCTGGTCGAAAACGGTTTTAAACATAGCCAGAATCTATCTTATTGGTTTGTTCATATGCACATTGAGTTAAAAGCCGATGAGTTACTCATGACCATTGAGAATTCGCTGGCAGATGAAAAACTAAAAAAAGCATCTACACAAGTTGGCCTGAACAATCTTAAACAACGATTATATTTTATTTATAATGGTAAGTTCAGCCTTGTTGAAAAGCAGTCAGAAACGAGCTATGAAACCACACTTTTAATCCCACTTCAAAAATAGCTTATATGAATCAATTAAATTGCATTGTTATTGATGACGAAGAAGGTGCGCACCGCGTACTGGAGCATTTTATCAGCCAGCTGAAACAACTTCAGCTCAACGGATCGTTCTACACTGCTGTAGAGGCCATCGAATATGTGTATAACCATCAGGTTGATGTTATGTTTCTTGATATCAACATGCCAGGATTAACAGGGATGGAAATGCTCGATGCTATGTCGAACAAGCCGTTTGTTATTCTCACCACTGCCTACAAAGAATATGCATTGGAATCTTATAAATATGATGTGGTGGATTATCTTGTAAAGCCTTTTGATTTCAAAACCTTTCTTTCGGCCATTGATAAAGTTATCAACCGACTTGGAAAAAATAAGCGAGCATTAGACCAAACCGTTAACAAGACCGATCAGTCAATACTAAAAGCGGACCACCTTGTTTTAAAAGTTGACAACGAAATTGTGAAATTGGATTTCAGCACGATATATTATACCCAGAGCTATGGAAATTATGTTAAATTTTTCACAGCTGAGAAAATGTATATGAGTCAAATTACGACACAGGAAGTTGAAAACAAGCTTGATCCGGAACTTTTTGTGAGGATTCATAAATCTTATTTGGTTGCGTTGAAGGAAATTTTAAAAATTGCTGGTGGTCAACTCTTTTTAAAGAACGGAACGCTTCTCCCGATTGGAAAGTTTTATAAAAAAAATGTCATCGAACGGATGAAGATTTAAGTCCATTCCTTTTTTAATAGTGCGAACTGTAGTGTATTCTCATATCTTGGTGTTTCATCATCATTGCTAGTAAAGGAAATATACTCAAGGAACAGTCCCTCTTGGCGCATGCCCAGCCTTTTACACAATTGCTGTGATCGGATGTTGTAATCCTCAACATAGCAGTAAATTCTTCTTGCGTTTTTGCGATGAAAGAGATAATCAAATAAGCCGTGTGCCGCCTCAGTTGCATATCCCCGACCTTCTATTTTGGTATTGAAATGCCAGCCAACATTGTAGGTATCTCCTTCTTCCATCGCAAAAAGGTGTCCGATCAAGATACCATCTTCTTTTCTACAGACAGCGAACTGGGAGCTATCTTTGCTCTTCTTTTTAATCTCAGCTAAGGCCTCCGGCATATTGGAGAGCTTTTCTTCTAAAAAACAATTCACGCGTGGATCGCTCATATAATCCAAGAATGCTGCCGCATCTCGCTCAATGAAGCGGCGAACAATTAATCTCTCTGTACGGTATAATGCCATAAAAATTGTTCCAATTGTTTTGACTATCGCTCTAAATTTACCCAATTCTGTTTTTTTGCGGGTCTTTAAATCTACAAATCGTGATGTAAAGAGAAATGCATAAGCATATAAACGAACCATAAAAAACGGGCAGCTGCTCCGCCACTATTTTTTGAAATAGGATACCACAACAAACCAAAAAAACGACGATCAATAAAGCAATATACTGTTTTTTGGATATCCATCGCCATAAATTGCATTTATGATTGATGATGATACCTCCTAGAGCCGCAATGTAACCAATAATACCCCCGATCGCAACATCTAAGGTATAATGAGCGCCTACGCCGACCATCAGTGACCCTAATAACAGCGGCCCAGAGATTCTCGGGATAAAGATCAGTAAAGACGAAAGAAAAGAAAGAATAACAAGCGCGTCTCCAAGCTGTGTTAGATTCTCCATCCATTTCGGATAGTGCGACAAAACAGAATTAACCCTAAAAAAGACATCTTTTTGAACAGCGATATAATTGTCGACCGTCCAGGCATGATTGATAGAAAAGAATACTGCTAAGGCCACCAAAAAAAATAATGGTATATAAAAGAACGAGAATTTTACCTTCTCAAAATTGTTATTGACTAGATTATTCATCATTTACTTCTTTACACGCATCACTTTATTGATGACTAACGGAGCTGTTAAAAGATCGATATCATGACTGTATACAATATACTTTTGTATCCACAAAGGATCATATTTCTCTTTAAACTCCCTCAATCCACGTGTATTTTTAAAATATTTATGTTTGTTATAGAGAAAATGTATCGCTGTTCCTATTAGCCCTTTTTTACGCTCAAAACCTGAAAGCGGAGCAAGCCCCATGTTCAACATCTCATAGCCCTCTTCCTTGCAGTATGATATAAAGCGGAGCAACAGCACGTCCATATTCCCGCCGGGCGCCGTATCAGTTTTCCTGATGAGGTCATAGGTGGCTTCTTTAGGCGTATAATCAGGGATAATATTTAAAAACGACAAGATTGTACCATGCTCATCTTCCAACGTGATGACATCACTATTTCTTACTTTTGACTCCTCGAACATACCCTGGGAAAATACACGCTCACTTCTTTTCATGTCGATGAGCCAACTGTCGGACACCAGGCGAAGTTTAGCAATCAACGCTTCAGATAAAGGAGCGCGATAACATTGCGTTTGATAACCTTTGCGCTCTATCGTGTTAACGGCGTTTCTTAAGGACTTACGCTTCTTTCCTTGTAAGTTGAAATTGGTAACATCGACAATGGCTTCTTCACCAATAAGGAAATGCTTTTTTCCCAATGCTTGGTATAATCCTAGCTGCATTATATCTACCCTATAATAGGTGACTTTCAGCCCTTGTGTTCTGCAATACCGTTCAAAAGACTGTATTAATTCAAGCATAATATCTCGATTATTTGCGCAGACTGGACCCTCCAACACCACCGCAAAGCCAAAGGTTATTTTATAAGCAATAAATCCGGTTTTATTTGCATTGAAATAGAAACTTTTGTCACCGTAGGTCTTAAAATAATCTACTGGTGACCGGCCATACTTTTCAAGCAGCATCTGTGCCAGTTCTACCTCCCTGCCTATCGGATCTTCCGCTTTGGTTACGGGTCTTAGTGCGAAATAAAACAGCATTGAAATACACACTGCTCCGAGCAAATTGAGTGAATATATGAAGCTGTGTCCTAAAAGCGTATATGGATTGCCCGCTTGTGCATCAAGCAAAGCAAAGGCCTGTAATGTGGTCTTTATTAAACTAACGACCGTGGCATCCATGACAAAATGTGTACGATTAAGAAAATAAAATCCAAGTAGTCCATACATCAACGGACTTAGAATTAAAGCAATTGAAGCGTTATTTTTTATTGATGTAAATCTGGTTATGTTTGACACAAAATAGTGCTTATATGAGTATAATAAGATAACGATTACAACAAAGGCAGCTATCCCCTCGGTATATACATCACCGTCCATAAAACTGCCTGTGCATAAAGCGACACAAATGATAAGTGAAAGATACCACGCTGCCCGCAGGCCACGAAACAAGAAGATAGCACAGACAATACAAACAATCCCGATCAATAGAAAACTGACCGTGGAACTGAAAAATCCGCTTTCCAAAAAAATCACCATGATAGGCTCCTTTGCTGGAAGAAAAGCTGGTAAGAAGGCGGAAGCAATATTCAATAGCCCGGATACAAAGAGGAAAATAGCCGGTAACAAACGGACGAGAATATTATCTTTCTGAGCGAAAAAGCTCACGCCGCCGACCAACAAGGGAATCCAAAATTCAAACAGTCGATAAAGCAGCGATATTGAGATAGCTTCCTGCTCTGTGTAACCAAAACGGCACAGTAAAACAACCATGGAAATTTCCACAATACCTACTCCTTTCATAAAGGGTGAAAAACAGTAAAATAATGTCGCAACTGTATAAACGACGAGACAGGCCTCAACGGACGGTTCAAGATTTAGCGCACGAATGGACACATACAAATGAAATATCCCGATAAGCTCCACAACCAGAGCCCAAACCAAACTCAGGATCAATGGCTTCATGGTTAACTTTTTACTGCTTATATCCTGATGAAAAGACTGAACCGAAGGGAAATACCTTGCAGTAAGCCTAAATACGGCCTTTTTTCTGTAAAAAGATACGATACCATATGTTATCGCGATACAAAGGCCCAAAGAACCCGCTAAAAAGAGCAGAAAAGACTCACTGGCATTGTGGATTCCCCAAAAAAATAATACAAATAAGCTCAGTAATAATAAGGAAAGTAGATTAACCAGGGTATAGATGACTGAAGCGAAATCCGTTGTTGAACGGGATATTTCCTCTTTTGCCGTATCATTCCTAAAAAGAGCAATCGAGGTGAATCCGCCTGCGGGAAGAAACACCCCCACAAAATTTCGCTTTAAAAATAGCTTTATGGCTATCGGTAGAGAAAGTTTATAGGATAGCGCTTTAAAACTGGCGGTATAAACCAAGCCATGAACAACGATATAACCCAACGATAGTGCGGCTCCAGTGGCTAACCAAAGCGGAGCGGAATCTTGGATCAACTGACCGGCAGCGATGACTTCAGACCGCTGGTCAATAAAGAAAAACACACACCCCATCAATAAAATCAGACCGAGGAGGACTTTAAAGAACACTTTCCAATTTTCCATGATTGATAGTTTCATAACTGAATGAGAATAGTTTAAAAATCAATTCCAATTTTTGCCCGGATGCCCCACTTAGAAACCATTGGATTGTCCAGGTAGGTAAAACGTTTCACGACATCAATACGCAGTATCTTAAAAATGTTACCCAGCCCTACACTTCCCTCCACATACGGTCCCCTGTTTAATTTAAATAACGAAGGCTTATAACCGGGGCTGGGATTGAAGGTCTCAAATTCCTCATTATTCATCCTATTTTCAGGATTTACATGTCCATATAGTACTTTTAAAGAAAACCACTCCCTTAAATCCAATTTTTTCAATAGGGGCACCTTGTTAAGGATAAAACCATTAAATCCATGCTGAAACTGCAGGGAGCTATAGCGGTCACTCATAAACTCCAATGTATTCATCAAGTTGAAGGAGTTGGCTTGGTAGGCATAAGTCTGATTGGCACGATGAATCATCATCAACGGATAAGGTACTTTTCCAAATTGAATGCCGCTTTCAAAAACGACGTCCGAAAATCCCAGCTGCGACATAAAGATTCTTTTATTGGCAGCAAAAATGAAGCGCTGATAATCATACTGTCCCCCGATCAATCCTTTGATCCCAACTTCTCCGGATAGAGACAAAATAGGTTTCCCTGTATTTATTATTCGACGATAACGCTTGCCTTGATAAATCTTCTCGCCCGGTGCCCAGCGGAATACTCCGGTGAGTGCCACCGTGCTGATGTTGTCCATACGGCTTTCATTAGTATTGAATGGAAAAATCAGTCTGCCCCCTGGAGTTAACGTTTCTTTTTTAAACCCGAGCTTAAACGATATGTGACTGTCAAATTCATGATGTAGCTCGACCTGGGTTTTGTTAAAATAGATCATCCGGTCATTATGACCGCGTCTAAAAGAGAGTAGAAAATTATCGTTGTCCAAAAAATTGAGCTCTTGTCCCGGCACACGGATATCGCGGGTAGTCCTGACAGCGATTGAACTCACGGGATATTTATATACCGACTCGCCATTGAGCGAGTAAATAGCTCCCAGATTATATTTGAATTTCTGATCTTTAGAGCCATATGCCCCATAGCCTTCAAGTACCAGCCGTTTACTGAACTCATCGGTCGTATTTCCCCCGAATTTGAAACGGCTTCCCTCAACAGGATTAAAACTATAAAACGAAGGTATGGGTCCTATTTCAAACAGACCTTTCCCAATATAACCAGAGGTAATAATAGCACCTACCGACATTAACTTGCGGAATGACCTTGAGTTCTTTAAACTGTCAATGTTGCGAAACGCATTGCTTTCAAGGGTGCTCAACTTTTCAGGGCGCATAAGGTCCCAGTTCATTTTCGAATCATTTTTTCCCGCGGTCGACTCACTATTGTCCGAAGGTGGTAATGCAAGCTGTGCTTGCTCGCCTAGCGTTCTGATCAATACTTTCTCTCCAAATAGGTTCATCCCTTTTTGAAATAAGCCGAGGTCAATCTTAGTCACGCTCCTATTCAGGAAATACTTGCTGTCCTCATTTTTACTGTAGTCAAAGTACATTTGCAGGCTTTTCACCCAGTTGATGTTGGTCTCATCACTCAGGCTAAGCTCTGCTTTGCGCAGTGCATAGCTGCCATCTAGATCAACATAGAGAAATCCTGAAAATAGTGCATCCTGAGGATTGCGTGGAACGAATCGGATTTTTAATTGCCTAGGCGATGTTTCGCTGATCGTATCCATTCTATAATATTTATAGAAAGAAGGTCCCAGGGTGGCGATCGGACTTAAGAAACGTCTGTTACCAATGGCCACATCATTCTCATATACATCGCTCAATCCGTAGATCTTATTTAAGTATTCGTCTATTCCGTCCTCATCGATAAACTGATCTACCCGCGATTGATTCTCAGCTCTTAACGTATACAACGAACCCTGACTATTGGATATCGTTCTAGCTCCAAGCTTTTCATTCATGTAAATCGGTATAAGCGACCGTCCCGGTAACTTTACTGTATCAAGCCCAGCTTTAAGAAAAGTGAACTTTCTCAGTAGACGGGAGTCGGCAGTTTTCTCATTGAGAATTCCCAATGACATTGAAAGTTTCTCATATTCTGAAAAAACTTGATCCGCACCTTTCAGCGCATTGTTTTCGTCACGTTTTTCGATTACTTTTCGGATAATGTCGACGGTTGGATTGTTCTTATTTCTATACCGCTTTTTCGGCGCGTTGATAACTATCTCGTCCAGATTTTGACTGTATTCTGAAAGTATGATCGTTATGGATTTCCCTGGAGTAAGCTGTGAAACAGGCATGATCCGACTTGTGTAACCAACAGAGCTAATGGATAATGTTCCTGTTAAGGCGGAAATCTGCAGATGAAAATTACCCGATTGATCGGTACTGCTTGCAATGCCACTTTGCATATGTTTCACGGTAACACCTCTTATTGCTAGACCGCTGCTGGCATCTACAACTTTTCCGGTTATGAGTTCCTGAGCAGACAAGGATGAAATAGCAAATAAAAAAAGGAAAACGAGGTAGTTGCGCATAAAATTCATTAAAATGTTTTTATTTTTTAATAATCTTTTGGTTTGCAAGCTTTATTTAGTGAGCTTGATTGCCTGGTAAATTGCTTGAAAATTTCTGTTGTAATTATGAGGTCCGTCTAACCGGGCTACGGATAATCCCGATTTTTGAAACAAGGATGCTAATTCCTCCTCCCCTTCTTTACAAAATATATAAGTGGAAGCAATAGATCTCAATTTGAGCGCTTCGGGAAGAACCTCATACTCATTTGGCTTCTGTTTGAAATTAAGCATGGTGGATAATGTCACTTCCAAACTTGCATATCTATCTGGAGAAAGAAAGGTGGCATGCCTGATTTTTTTCTGCAGAGCAGCCGAGAAGTGATGTATTATAAACGGAAGGATTGCCGCAGAAAAAGAGTGGCCGATGATATAGATATTATCACATTTAGACTTTTCTAGATACAGGTGAATATATCTTTCAAAATCTTGGCTTGCTTCTTTCGGTGTCTTCTTTTTCCAAAAATATTTTTTTGAATCGAGGATCAACCTATCGAAACCTTCTCGCTCAAAATAGCGCAATAAGCTCTTGCTAAAATTGTTATATCCACCATCGCCAGTGATAAAAACAACCAGCGTCTTTTCAATCGTGTTCCCTTTTATTTCAGGGATGACATAATTTGGAATCTGAGCATACACCAATTGAGGGCTTACAAAGCTGAAAAGCATGATTGCCAAAAGGAATTTAATATTTAAGAGCATTGTTGTTAGTCTGATATAACTTATTTGTATTTCCCTGTTATTTTCAGGTACAAATCAATTATAAAACCAATGGACTAAGAAAAATAAATGACAAACGGACAACTATAAATGATGAAGTGTTCTTGTCAGAAAATGCTCGGACAAATCCCAAATCGTTTAGGTAAAAGATTGATTCCCGATAATTAGTTAATTTATCTGATACGCAATATAAAACTGGAACCACGAGGGATGCTACAGTTAATTCTACAACAAAGAATTTCTAAAAATGAGAAAGGACGGTTTACCGCGGTAAATCGATCTCTGCAAAGGTGAGATTTTAATAAATAATCTTTATGAAACAAGCAATAAGAAAGCGAATTATAGTAGAATTCTAATCAGATAACTTGCCGTTTGGTAGAATAAACCAAAATGTACTACCCTCATTGAGAACACTCTCTGCTCCTATCAGTCCATCATGTTTTCTGATAATTTCGGAACAGATGTACAGACCAAGTCCCAATCCAGAATATTCTTTACCGGAATGACTGACCCTATAATATCTGTCAAATAATTTAGGCAGGGCTTCTTCCTCGATGCCAATGCCAAAATCGCGGACAGATACTTTTACCGATTGATTTTCTAATACCTCGACATTTAGATGAATTTCTTTCGACAATGGCGCATACTTTATAGCGTTATTGACAAAATTGATAACAACCTGATCGATCCTATGCTCATCAGCATATACAGTCGCAGTTTGATTTCCCGAAACAACAAGTTGATATTCTTTCTCAAAGCAAATATGGTCACATGTATGCTGAAGAAGATCAAACATATTAAACCAATCTTTCTTAATTTCAAGCTGTCCCTCAGTAAGGCGGCGTATTTGCAATAGTTCAGCAACCAAATCGTTCATCTTCTCCACGCTCCTTAAGGATTGATTGATCATTTTTGAATGAAGATTACTATTGGGCTTATCCTTTAAAAGTTCAAGATACTGTAGGGAAGCTTTTAAAACCGTTATTGGCGTTCTTAACTCGTGGCTCACAATACTTAAAAAATCATCTTTCTGCTGCTCAAAAAGTTTACGATCGGTAACATCTAATGTCATGCCTACCATCCGATCTGCAACGCCAAAATCATTGTAACGAGGACGTCCATGGGCCTGAATCCAATGTGTGGAGCCGTCGCGCCATCTGACAGGATACTCGGTGCTATAAATTCCATTGGTACGAATCGCCTCGTGCACCAGTTCTTTTACCTGCTCACGATATTCCGGATACATTGCCTCAAAAAGATCTGCATAACAAAAATCCTCTTCTGGCATAAATCCATAGTTCATCTTAAATCGATCCGTGCTCTCCATCTTTCCAGTTGCTAGCTCCACCTCGGTAGAACCTAATCTGCTAGCATCCATGGCGATTTCCAGTCGAGTATTTATTTCATTGATTGCTTTTCGACTATTTACCTGTTCTGTAACGTCTGTCGCCACAATAAGAATAAGCTTCTCCTCCTTTGATAGTCCATTCGTAGGCTGGTAAACGAAATTAAGATAGCGTTCTAGCGTTTCTCCATCGACGGTAAGTAGGGCCTTAAGCTCTTTTCCGTAAAAAGGTTCATCGGTTTCATACACATTTTTTAAAATATCAAGGAATTGCTGATCTCTCAGTTCAGGCAAGGCGTCAGCAAGCCGCATCCCCAATACAGAGCGATCTTTACCCCAAATGTCAAGAACATGCTGATTAACCACATCCACAACGAAATCAGGACCTTTTAAAGTAGCCATGGCAACAGGAGACTGCTCGATCATAATTCGGAAAAGCTGCTGCTGCTCATGCAACAAAGAAATTAGTTTATGAAGATTGTCTTCTGAAGTAATGAGTTCCTCGTTTTTAGATAGAAGATCTGCATTTATTACTTTAAACTCCTCATTTATGGCCAAAAGCTTTTCGTTAAGATTGTTTTCCACAAGTGACTTTTCCCCTGCAAGTCTTAACGCTTCCATACGTTCGGAAACTTCTGAAGCAGTATGAAGGATATACGCTATGCAGCCGTCTTCATCTAAAATAGCTTTGTATTCAAAATCAAAGAAAAACTCTTGGAGATCACCATCTTTTTGAAGAAACGCCGAACAGTTTTTTGCGATGTAAGTTTCACCAGAATACCATACTTCTTTGAGAATATCAACAAAAGGCTGTCCTTTAAGTTCAGGAACGGCATCCTGCAGGTTTTTACCAACAATGGATCTGTCTTTTCCCCAAAAATTAAGCATTGCTAAGTTGGCCGTTAATATTTTTATGTCTTCTCCCTGATAGACTGCCGTAGCATTTGGTGAGTGAAAAAGTATACTGAGCAATGACTCAGGATCAATGTTTTTGGGAGAATTCATGCGATAAGATCAATAAGACAAATGTAATCAATTTATTTGCTATAAACCGATAACACGTTAAATAGTTCTAGTCCTATTAACTTTGACCCATAAATAACTGATCTAATGGACCTAAATATTCAACATGAAAGTCAGCAACATTTATTGCTGCTGACTTTTACATTATTTTTGATTAAGCTTCGTACTGACCTATAAGAATTACTGGTTTAATGGCCTTTCCCGATTCGGAATCTTCTATAGCTTGATTAATATCTTCAAATCTATATTTCTTAATTAATTTATCAAACGGGAACTGCCCATTCAGATACATCTGCACCATCTCAGGGATAAATTCGGTTGGGACACTATCTCCCTCCACAATACCAATTAACTTAATTCCTTTAAGTACATATGCGTTCATTTCAACTTCAAGGGGCTTAGTAGCTACACCAACAATACCCATTTGTCCTAAGGACTTCAAACTCGATAGGGTATTATTAATAACATCATTACGACCCGTGGTGTCAAAACCAAAGTCAAATCCCTTTGGTGAAATTTTTTGTAAACTTTCTACTACATTCTCATTGCGGCTATTAATTGTATGGGTTGCACCTAGTTCCAACGCAAAATCTAGACGTTCTTGATTGATATCGACTAATACAATCTGCGCAGCCGAACATGCTTTTGCTGCCAACAAAGCAGCCAGTCCCACAGCACCGGCTCCAGAGATAACAATTGTTTTTCCTGGAGACACTTTCAACGAGTTGATGATTGCTCCTGCCCCAGTCTGAATACCACAACCTAACGGGCCCAATAACTCTAACGGCGCTTTTTCAGAAACTTTTATAGTGTTTCTTTTATTTGCTATCGCATAGGTGGCAAAGGATGACTGAGAAAAGAAATTATCGAAAACAGCTTGCTCTTTGCGATGGTGACTATGAGAGCCATCCATACGTGATCCCCCAAAATTCAAAGCTGGGAAATTTTCGCAGTAAGTGGGTTTACCATGCTGACAAGTGTAGCATTCCCCACAGAAACCGAAGGTTAACACGACATGATCTCCCACTTTAAGGTTTGTAACCCCATCTCCTACTTTCTCGATAACTCCAGCCCCCTCATGTCCCAATACGATAGGAAAAGGTGTATCGCCGGTCTGCTGGTCTCGGGCAGCCATATCAGTATGACAAGTTCCCGTTGCTACAATTCGTACTAATACCTCATCTTGTCGAGGTTCTTCTAAGGTTATTTTTTCCAATTCGAATTTTCCACCTTTTTCTTTTACTAATGCGGCTGTAATTTCCATTGTATTATCTTTTTGTTAGATTGAAATTAGCACTTTATAAGATTTTTTTTTTTGATGTAGATCAAGAAAAATGCGATCTGATCTATCGTTGTATTTAGGATGCAACTGGAAGCAATTAAAATTAACGTGATATTGTCCCTCTATTAGTCAATCAGTCGTCTTACGTGCAAATAATAAAAACTTTATACCTATGAAAGAATTTGCATTAATTTTTAGATTAAAGGAAATTGCAGACTTCAAACCTTCTCCTGAACAAATGCATGAGAAAACATATAGCGCATTTTAGTACAATTATTCATAAATATAAATTATCTTTTCCATACTTTTGCTGGTGTATGAACTCCCCGAACGAAGGCCCATTTGATAATTCCTTTAGTACTGAATTAATTATTCAGGCTTTAGCTTCCTCGCCTGCACCTACCGCTATATATTCCGGCGAAAATATGATTATCCGTTTTGCAAATGCTGGCATGTTAGCACTCTGGGGCAAAGAATCTTCTGTTATCGGCAAACCGTTAATGGAAGCGATTCCCGAACTTGAGGGCCAGCCGTTTCTAAAACTGCTACAAGAAGTGTGGCATACCGGAAAAACGTATGCTGTATCTGAGGCGCCCGCTGTACTGATCAAAAACGGAAAGGAAACCCTGAATTATTTTGATTACGAATATAGAGCGCTTGTTGACCAAGATCAAAAAACATGGTGTATCTTAAATACTGCTCTCGAAGTAACTTCGCGTAGGGAATTTCTGCGGCAGATAAAGCAGAAAGAAGAAATAGAGCAGGCACTCAATGAGGAAATGGCTGCTACACTTGAGGAACTTACTGCCACTAATGAAGAACTCAATAGCTATATAAAGCAGCTTGCAGATAGTCGGGAGTATATCCGAGCAATCATAGCGCAGGCACCTGTCGGTATTGCCATGTTGAACGGTCCCGAACATCTCATTGAAATTGCCAATCCTGCAATTCTCGAGATTTGGGGTCGCAAGGAGTCAGAATTAATCGGATTTCCTCATGAAAGTGCGCGGCCAGAGCTACAGGGACAGCCCGTTAACGAATGGATTAAACACGTATATAGAACCGGAGAGCCTAAAATTAATACAGAATTCTCGGTAAAACTGTTGCACAAAGATGGCTTGAGAGAAGCGATCGTAAATTCTATCTATCAGCCTATATTTTCAGGAGATGGCCATATTTCCGGTGTACTTATCATCCTAGAAGAAATTACCCAACAGTTTTTGGAAAAAAGGCGGAATGAGAATAATCAGCAGATGCTCGCACTAGCTATAGAAGCTGGTGAGCTCGCTACATTCTACTACCAAATTGCTACAAATAATTTTTCGGGGAACTCCATGCTCAAGACTTGGTTTGGCCTTTCAAGTTATGAAAATGCAGATCTTCAAGAAGCCTTATCAGTCATTTTACCAGAGGATATGGATCGTGTGATGGCAGCAATTCAATACGCAATTAGCCCTGAATCCAATGGTCATTATTTTGTGGAATATAGGATTAAAAATAAGATTGATAAAAAAATAAGGCTTCTTCAGGCAAATGGAAGAGTATTTTATGATCAAAATGGGAATCCATTAAGTTTAAATGGTACACTTAGGGATGTGACAGAGCAAAAGAAAGAGGAACAGCGTAAGGATGATTTTATGGGTATGGTCAGTCATGAGCTAAAGACACCACTAACATCGCTTAAAGCTTATCTGCAAATGTTACAGCAAATGGACTTTCATACAAAGGAAGCTGCACCTCAAAATATGCTTGGGAAATCTATAAAGCAAGTTGATTATATGACCAGTATGATTAATGGCTTTCTCAACGTATCGCGGTTGGAATCGGGTATGATGTATATGGATAAAAAAGTTTTTGATTTCAAGTTGTTGTTTTCAGAAATTGAAGAAGAGATTCGCTTCACTGTCAAAACTCATAATTTTATTTTTAAATCTTCTGGGCCTGTGAATTTATATGCTGACCGAGAAAAGATAGCACAGGTGATACATAACCTGATTGGCAATGCCATAAAATATTCTGCTGTGGGGTCAACGATAATTACCGATTATGTAGTGGATGATAAAAATATCAATATTAGTATTCGAGATCATGGAAAAGGAATCCCATTTGATGACCAGGAACGAATATTTGAACGTTATTATCGGGTGAAGGAAATTAGCAGTGGTGGAACAGCGGGGCTGGGTATCGGACTCTATCTATGTAAAGAAATAGTAGAACTCCATGATGGAACTATACGCGTAGAGAGTGTTCAAAATGAAGGTAGCGCCTTTTCCTTCTGCCTGCCACTCCCGTTAAGCGCAGTTGCATTATAATCTCCAGCCAGTCTTATGCCTGGACTGCGATCAATTGAGCAACCTTTGAAATAACATCGTTTATATCAAATGGTTTGCTCATAAAATCATCAGCGCTGTGTGGATCGTCAGTTTTTATAATTTTAGCGTGAGCACTCATCAATAATACTGGCACTTTAGATGTTATTGGGTCGCATTTAAGTTCTCGACACACCTCGGTTCCGAGTCCATCAGGCAACATCACGTCAAGCATAAATAAATCCGGCTGAACAGCCATTTCTCTACAATTGAACTCCTTTACACTTGAAAAGGTTACGACATTATAATTTTGTGATGATAAAAGAAGTTCAAGCACTTCCTGTATACCAACCTCATCTTCTAGAATAAAAACAGTTTTCATATTTTATTTTAATGAACCCTAAATTGACAGCACAAACTGTCTTAAATAACCAATCGAAGGCGGGTCAAATAGTTCATGATACCTAAACAAAAACTGTGCAAGTTATCGTGTATGATAAATTTCTTTTAAGAAATTACAATTGAAGGTCGCATCAGGTCTCCAAACTTTAAAATTTATCAGCTCGTAACTTGCACAGCTGGATATTATTCATGCTATCAATGAACCTACAATCCCGATCAGTCATTTAAGGTTACATCCTACTTAACTTGGAGAATAGATCGTTTATGACTAAAATTCTCCAGACTGAACTTACCATGATATTTACCCATTCCAGAATTGCCTACTCCACCGAAAGGGAGATAATGAGATCCCACGTGAATCAATGTACTGTTAATTTCGGCATCACCGCTTGTTGTTCGTGCAATCACATCGTCTGCAAATTTTTGATCTTCCGAAAACACATAAAGCGCCAAAGGTTTTGGTCTACTGTTAATTTCATTTAAAGCTTCGTCTATATTAGTATAAGTGAGGATAGGTAATATTGGGCCAAATATTTCCTGTTGCATCACATCATCCTCCCAACTTATATTCGTCATAAGTGTAGCTTCGAAATGACGTGTATCAAGATCGTATTTACCCCCATAGATCACTTTATCTGACGCTGCAGCTAAATAAGAAGCTAAGTTTTTGATCTGATGCTGACTGACAATCTTCCCTATTTTTCCTAATGATTTGTCTTCGTAAGTTACGCTCAAATACGACTTAAATCGGTCTATAAATTCGTCTTTGATAGATTCATGAACATAGACATAATCAGGGGCAACGCAGGTCTGTCCGCAATTAATCCACTTACCTGAAGAAATACGCTGAACAGCTTTTTCTAGGTCAGCATCGTGATGAACGATCGTTGGAGATTTCCCTCCTAATTCTAATGTTAGCGGTATAAGCTGCTCAGCGGCAGCTTTCATGACGATCTTACCAACCTTTGGACTTCCAGTGAAAAAGATGTAGTCAAACGGAAGAGTTAACAAAAAGCTATTTTCTTCGATAGAACCCTGAAATACAGCAACGTAATTTTCATCAAACGCTTCTTTTACGATATCTTCAATAACCTGTGCAACATGTGGTGTGTTTTCAGATGGTTTTATCACAGCCGTGTTACCCGACATCAGGGCGCCGATGAGCGGGCTGAAAGTCAACTGAACAGGATAGTTGAATGGACCGATAATGTAATTCACTCCATAGGGCTCGTAAATGTATTTACTAATGACATCAGCTCCTGAAGTATGTAATTTTGATTTAACAAAAGTTGGTTTTACCCATTCTTCCATATTCTGGATCATATCATCAAGTTCATTGAGTACAATTTGAACTTCGGCATATTCTGCTTCCTCCCTGCTTTTCCCGAGATCGATATTTAAAGCCTCACAGATTGCGTCAGTATAGCTCGCAAAGACCTTGCGGAAATTTTGCAATTGCATTTTGCGAAACATAATTTCCTTCGTAGTCTGCGTTCTGAAAAAGTCTTTTTGTTTTTCAAATACGTTTTTTATCTTATTTTGAATTTCAGTGCTCATTTTATTATTATTTTTCCCACCTTCAAAAATTTTGTCTAGCAACGGTAAGGTGGGTGCATTTGACTAATTTGATATTAAGTAGTGTTGCTGTGCCGTTAAATGACAAAAGGCAGTATAAACTGCCTTTTATAGTATATTATTATTTTTTTAGAAGTGTAATAAGCTTCTCCGCAACAGCTTCTGAAGATGCAGGATTCTGTCCAGTGATAAGAAGACCATCTTCTACCACATGCACACCCCAGTCTTCTGTTTTGGTATAATGACCGCCTAATTTTTTCAACTCATCCTCTACAAGAAATGGGACTACCTCAGTGAGTTTGACAGCAGCTTCTTCACTATTCGAAAAACCAGTTACGTTTTTATCTTTAACAAATGCTTTACCATTTTCGAATTTTACATTTTTAAAGACACCGGGTGCGTGACACACAGCGCCTACAGGTTTTTTGCCGTTATAAAAATCAAGAATCAACTGTTGGGAATCGCTATCATTTGCCAGATCCCAAAGCGGCCCATGACCTCCCGGATAAAATACGGCATCAAAATCGCTTGCTTTTTGATTACTCAATTTTTCGGTATTTGCAATAATACGCTGTACTTCCTCATCCTTATAGTATCTTTCAGTCGCCGCCGTCTGTGCATCTGGAACCTCGCTATTTGGATCGACTGGAGCCTGTCCGCCCTTTGGAGTGGCAACGGTTATTGCAAAGCCAGCATCCTTAAACGAATAATAGGGAGCAGCGAATTCTTCCACCCAAAATCCCGTCTTATGTCCTGTATTTCCCAAATCATCATGGGAAGTAACTACAAATAGTACTTTCATGTTTTTTATATTTAGTGATTTTAATTTGTATCAAATGTTAAAATATCTCTCGCAGAGCATTAAGAAATAACCATTAATTATAAAGCAACCTCGAAGATCAAATTAGATCAGCCCAGTTCCTGTCTTAATCATCTAGATCAAAGTTACAACTAAAACTATATTGTGCAAAATATACTATTGAAATACATATATCTTGACTTTAGTTTTACGATATGTTTCAATACCTGCTTGAAAAGTATAGTTTAATACGCTTTCCCTTTTAATAACACCAAATATTACAAAATGGTTGGAATCTATTGATCAAATTTAAAAACCGGTAAAATTATACAGGCACGAAAACAAAACTAATTCGCACGTTTTGTAAAATCTCAATAGCGTAGAGGATTGATATTTTTGCAGCATTACTTACAACATAAAAATAGAAGCCAATAAACAAAAACTATTAGTCATGCTAAAACAACCTTTTAAATCCTTTTTGATTTTTACACCCTTGCTATCACTTTTCTCTTGCTCCAAAGAAAAAGAAATAATAATAAATAACAGCTCATTAGAACTGACGTTCGACAATCGGGTTGGTAACGAGGATTTCAATATCAATAAGACCTATAACATCGATGGAGAAAATTACACATTTGATAGCTTTAGATATTGGATCAGCAATATAAAGCTGGAGACTCAGGACGGCTCTTGGTATGAAATTCCAAATGCGTATTACCTGATTGAAGAAACTGGCGAGGTAACAGTACAGGATGGCCAATATGTTTACCCCGCCAATAAACGGGAAACTATCGTATTGAATAACATTCCAAAAAACACCTATAAATCCATATCTTTTGCTGTAGGTGTAGACGAAAAACGGAACAACAATCTCAGCGATGCCATTGGTGAACTATCAACCATGAAAGGTATGACCAACGTATCCTGGATGTGGCATACGAGTTATATATTCAGTAGTATCAAAGGGATGGTAGTAGATAAAACATCAAAAGTACTCAAAATAGAGACCGGACTGAACGAAAACTACCGGACAATTACTGTGAAAAAAGATATCAACCTTACACAAGAGGACAAAGAAATAATAAAATTTGAGGGAGATGTAGTGACTATCCTTCAGGCAGTAGATAGCTGGAATAATCCTGCTGTGGCAGCATCAACTCCAAAGCTGATGGAAATAGTAGCAGACGCCTTCAAAAACAACTTCTTTAAATTAAAATAAAATGACTTTTACAATCAAACAGTTATTCGCTGTAACCCTTACAGGCTCTGCCCTATTTGTAGGCTGCTCAAAAGACGAAAAAACGACCGTAGTCCCCCATGAACGTGAGCCAATCTGTATACTTCAAGACTACTCGTCCAAATGGTTTATGGGTGATCGTGAAGGAAAACTGATAACAACCAAATTTAAGAACGATGCCGATAACAGGATAATCATTGGTTCAGTCGACAGCAATCCTATGTCATTCGAATACTATAATGATAAAATTATTATAAAATATTTTGTTTTTGAGGAGCCTTATGTATCTATCGATGAGTACAAACTTAATAATAAGGGTCATGCGATAAGCATGACCAGAAAAATGCACTCTTATAAGGATACTGAATTAAAAACCTATATGGAACTGACTTTTGACTATGATCAGAATGATCAACTCAAAGCAATCAAAGAAGGCGACAAGCAGGTGCTGCTCACATACCAAAATGGAAACTTGGTCAATGTGACTGACGGAATAGCCGGAGGAAGCTTTTCATTGACGTACAATACAGACAAACCATACAAAGCTACGCCCCTATTTACCTTATCACCGTTTTATCACATTCAAACATTAATCAATCGAATACCGCAACCTGTCAACCAGACTTTACCATGGGGAATTCTGTACGCTGGTGGATACCTTGGCAAACAGGTGAAAAATCAAATCACAAGTATTGGATCTTATCATTTTGAGTACACAACTGATCAGGACGATAAAATTTTGCATCTAAAGGAAATCAATACACAGGAAAGCATTGATTCAACCGTTTACAATTTCAATTACCTGTGCAAATAAGCCCTAAGTAGTAAGTTTTATTCATCGTTTGCCAATAGAAGTCCCATGACAGCAATGCCAATGGGACTTTTTTATTATACAAATACTTCTAATAGGCTTGAATAGTAAAACTAAATGCACGAAAACCGAAACGTAAAGGCGATAACGACTTGGTACTTTTGAAAAAACCATTTCAATAAAAAATGAAAAATTTTTCAATAATTTTACCTGATCCTTCCTTCTTCTATGGAATTTATTATGAACAATATGATCTAAAAGTAATCTACAATAGATTTGTAATAGCATTAGGAAATGCTTTTACCTCCGATGCTCCAATATTCAATCCAGAAAAGTACCGGCGAACATTCAAAATCAAGGAAATTCTAAAAGATAATGCATCTTTTACAGATAAAGACGCGCTTTTCTCCATCAATACCTAGACGGGAGTAATATCACTCAAGAAAAACGGTAGCCTTGATGCAGGAGAATACAAATTAAAAATTGAAACGACGGCTAATAATGGTCTAACTGCAAGTACGGATTTCACCCTGGTGATGTCGCCACAATAGCAAAAAATTGATTCGATCAGTAGGCGAATGAGCTAAATTCTGGCCTACTGTCGAATCGAGGTTACGTAAATCTTAATATAATCCTTTGATGAACTGATAGTTTTTCTCTAGTTCTTCACCTTTGGATCTGAGGGAATTATCTTTTATCATGTAGAGGTATAGGCTCGAAATATGGATACCCTGGAATACCACAACTAATGTTGAGAATAAGCCGGAGAGCACGCCCAGCCATAGCTGAGGTTGATTATTGAGATACCATGTCCATCCGAATGCAAACAATAGATATAAATCCATAAGATACAGCCATGATAAATGCGCTTTGGAAACTTTAAACTTGCTCATTGTTAATTTGTTTTTAAGAGTTCGATCAGAATATAAATTACCTGCCCCAAGACCACTGCTATCAGCAGCATATCGAGAAGCCTATTTTTTTTGCGGTTCAATTCCTTAGATTGCATCATTATATTTATTTGAAGGATAGTATATATTTGGCTATTTCGCTCAGATCTTCTTCTGAAAGCTGCGGAAATCCAGGCATTTGCGGAAAATCGGCTCTTTTCTTACCAGGTGCTTTAATCCACGCTTTCAAACCTCTCTCATTGGAACTATAAATCGTAGCCATTTCTGAAACAGGAGGCCCTACCAAACGTTGTTTCTCCTTGTGGCAGCTGGCACAGTTCTGCTTGAATAGTGCAGCACCTTTGGCTAAATCTCCTAAAGATGAATCTACTGCAAGCAAAGCATTATCATCAATCGGGTGTTCGCGGGCTTCTTTGCTGAGCTTTTCAAACGCGGCTGTTTTAGCGTGCATCAATTGTCGGTGCTTGTCTAGGGCCTGCTCCCGATACATCTGTCGGCTTCCGCCGTAAATCAATATGAAGATCAATATACTGGTCGCAATCTTCCAAAATTGCGCATCGGCAACCGATTCACTTTCCGCTGATAATGCTTTCCACGAAAACCATAAGGCAATCAACAAAGCGACCCCACCACAGACCATAAGTTCAATTACTTCGAAGTTGATTCCTTTGGAAGGGAGACTCAGCATCACGATCAAGCCAAATACCAACTGCAGTCCTAGACCAACCATTGTAATATAATAACCCAACCGTTTTAATCCACTGCGGTCCATATTCAGATAAATCCGCTCCACAGGATAAGAAATGCGGCCGTTATACCAGACAATAAATATGCCTGTTACCGTGAGGCAAGCTCCAATAAACTCCACATAACGCGGTAGCACATTGGGCAGCATGAGCGCGCTCAGAAAACCCTTTACATAAGCCCAACGCTCGGGGAACAACATTAAATTAACATTTGTCAAAAAGATTGTTGGAATAATCAGAAAGATCAAAACTGCCAAAGCTATAATACTTATATGCAGGTATTTATAATTGGCAAGCGCAAGCCAGGTATATTTATGCAGATAGGTCAACAGGAAAGCAATTGTAACTAATGGAATGATCATAAGCCATGCTAAGCCTGTCAGTGCATTGGCGGAATAAAAATAGACCGTATATAAGGTATTAATACTTAATAAAGGGGCTACCCCCAATACCACTGCCATACTCTTGTTGACAGTTACGGTCTTGGCTACTTCATAAGCAAATGTATCGTACTCTTTATTTTTTAGACCCTTTATTTCTGCCCAAAGGGTAAGTATACTTCCCCCAACCATCAACTTGACGAAGATGATATGGAGCAGAAACGATACGATCAACAAAGTAACGAGCAACCACTCAGGTAGAGGAAGGTCTAAGGGCAAATCTCTTGGTACAGGTGTAGTAGCTGCCTGTAATAGGTATGAATTCATGTTTAAAATCTCTCTTAAATTATTTTTTTGAAACTAATACGGTGTCACCATAGGTCTTAGAAGCTTGCTCCAGGCTCTGCTTAGGATTAACTACAACGCCTTCTGACTGTGCGCCCTGAAGCGGTTCACCGCTCGCCTGCAATTCTTTAATGTAGGCCACCAGAGCATCCAGTTCTTTTTTATTGCCCGGAAATGGAGGCATAAATGTTCTTCCCTGATGCATATTGGGAATATAGGAGGCCATAGATTCTTCGTCCAGCGGTTTGCCTTTGCCGTACATTTTTTCAAACACATCGACAATGGAATTGATTCCATTGCTCGTATGGCAGCGGCTGCAGGTTAGCATGAACACATTTTTGCCCGCTTCGATTTTGTTCGTTTCGGTCACTTCATTTACACTGGTGTAGGTAGCGTGCTGAAGTATACCATCTTTTTTATAAAGAGGATAGTCCTCTTCACAAAGTAGATTGGAATACATGTATCCGCCAATAACATAAGGCTTACGAATAAATTCGCGAACACGTTCGAAGATGCCTAGAAAGCCAAAGACGAATAGACAGGGAATAAGGACGACCGCAAAATTCACCTTTTTAGGCTTCAAGATCGCCCATACGGCAAGCAGTATTGATAAAGAAGTGGACCCCACAATGAAAAATTTGAGAATATCATAATACTCCGAGAAATCCATGGAGCCCACCGCTGTACTCATATTCGCTTTCATCGCATCGGGCATGGCATGCCAGTAATAAATTGCTCCTACCAACGCTAATGGCGTCCATCCAAGGATCCATTTTCCGCCTAAACGCACTACCTGTTCGCGAAGCTGGGAACCTTTTTGGGTGAATAGGGTTGTCAGCAACATGCCAAATACTCCACCCATCAGCATGGCAACAGGGGTCCTGAATAAAAGCTGTGGAATATAAATCGGATTGGTGAAACCATTAAATAGACTTTTGTGTGTATTCCAATTGCCCGGGTCCATCATAAAACTTAATATCGAAACGATGATAACCATCGTAATCCAAGAGGCTACACTCAAAAATGCACCAAACCGAACATGCTTGAGCTTGGCGCGTAAAGTCTTATTTGCATTCTCCCAGGTCAAATAGTAAATCGAAATAAGGATAACTTCAGTCACAAAAACCATCCATTCGGTAAACCAGGCCCAATAAAATACACGTATCAAACTGCCTATCGAACTTGGGCTTACCAGTGCTACGGTAAACCAGATACCCACCCCCGTCATTGCCCCTATTGTAGTGGTAATGATGAACCCTACCTTCATCTTATTGTGTATAAGCCTGTCCCACTGCCAGTCCGCAATCTGTTCTTTGCCCCCACGTTGTACTCCTTTAAATTCAAGCCAGGTTATATAGGGTATAAATCCTACAGCCAATCCGTGATTAATCATTACGTGTATTATCGCTACTGCAGCGATTAAAAATCGGTCATTCAACCAATCTAAATGAAACATTGGAAAATCCATCTCTTATCCTTTTTTACAAAGTTCCGAATGTAGCTGCATTATAAAGAGAAATAACAGTTCCGATGCATTTGATATTTACCGAAAGGACTTCAATAAACAGAAGAATAGTTTTAGTTTTTCGCCCTATCACCATAGAAACTAAAAAAAGCCTTTTCCATCAATCGGAAAAAGGCTTGGAACAGTTTAATTTATATACTACTGCTTGCGCCGAAACTCTTCGGGACTGACCCCTTTTTTAGCTTTAAAAAATGTAATAAAATACGGCACATTATCAAAACCGAGCTCAAAAGCGATTTCTTTTACTGTCTTAAAGGTGTGAAAAAGTAAGCGTTCTGCTTCAAGTAAAATCCGGTCCCGTATAATACTACCACAGCTTGCCGAGCGTTTTTCACGGCAGATACGATTGAGGTAGTTTACAGATATGTTAAGCCGGTCAGCATAAAATGATGGAAAGCGGCTCACTTTATAATTTTCATTCACTAATGATTCGAAAAGACTGATCTTTTCTTCTTTTTCATCCATCTGAGCGTAAACTGAATCATTTGCCATATTTCGCCCTAGTATCTGTAAAAGGATGCTCAAATAATTGCGCAGGACACCTTTTGATCCCATCCTTAAGGACTTAAACTCCTCTTGCATCAGTTTTACCAGATTTCGGCATCGATATATTTCATCTTCCGTAAGGACATAACCTTTGATTGCATTTACCTTCAGAAAATTGAAATGCTGAAGTGTGTCTGTATTATATCGCTGCATAAGAAACGCTTCTGTAAAAAGTATTACACAACCTTCAACGGATACGTTGTGCTGGAAACTACACACGCAATTGGAATTAAGACTAATCATTTCATTGGGTTCAACAGTATAGATAGTTTTGTCTGCTACCATTAACAGATTGCCCCGCGTCAACAAGAGCAAACTGAAAAATGAGCGTGAATGCAGTGTGTTTTGGTTACCTCTGGCATGTAAAAATTGCGCTATTGGCATAATCACGATTCCGCTTGAAGTGGAATCAATATCTTCTAATCTTAAAAAATCTAGTTTTTCTTTTCGTATAACCATTGTCTCATATTTAATTTAAAAAAATAAAATGGGCCAAAGGCTATACGATAGGAGGTTTAAATATGGAAGTGCTTACACCGGCACAAAGCGGAAAAGCATCCAGGTTGTAATAAGAAATAGGAAGAGCTTCCACAACAGGACAATAAAGGTAGAAATTTGCGATATGCTGCGCAAAGACGAGCGTTTCTATACTCTTCATTTTGGCGAGTACATCATTGGCCTGTTGCTCCTGAGCTGACCTTTCACTGAGGTAACAAAAACCCTTGCAGGTGGCTGCAGGATTATACCGATAGACACATAAATTTTGTTCAATATAACTTCGGTTAGTCTCAAAACCTATATATACCCACAGCAGATTTGTTGCCTGTAAGCAAATAGCCCAGGCCATCATGGTACAAAACAACAATCTGATTTTGCGGGTTTTCATCAGTAAACTTATTTTGAGGCGCTATTACGTTCTCTCAAATATTCCAAAATAGCTCTGGCTTCTTCTTGCTGAAGTCCTAAGCTAATCATCGGCGAACTGAAATCTTTGCTCAGCGCTATTGCATCGGCATCTTTTTCAAGCATAGTGGCTGGATCCAGCATCATATTCATAATCCATTCCGGTGTACGGCGCTTTACAACGCCATCCAACGATGGTCCCACTAAAGTGCGCTCAAAATTGTGGCACATGGCACATTTGGAAACAAAGAGCTCTACACCTTTATTGGCTAGCTGTGCATCAAATGCTTTGTGTTCGATATTGGCAATAGGCCCCACTCCTTTGGATCCATCTGATTTAAAATCTAATATCACAGTCTCCGTAGAGGTAGCCGATTCATTTGACGGTGTATTACCGCCACTTTCTTTCTTCTTTTCTCCATTTCCCCCGCAGGCGATCATTCCGATGATACCGAGACAGGAAAGGATTACGTTGATTCGTTTGTTCATCTCTCTTTTATGTTATGGTGATTAAAAACTATAGGAAATATGTGTGAGCCAGCGGCCGCCTGACTTAGCACGTCCGTCAGCAAGATCCTGAGACAATAAAGTCTGATAGTTGGCTCCTACGCTAATTTTACCCATATTGACTTCCACTCCGCCTATTCCGGCTAGGCTATAGCCTCCCGATTGAGCCACATCATATCGTGCCATAGTGACATCCTTAGGCTGTGTCTCGTACCCCACCCCTAAGTTGGGCGAAACACGGACTTTATCTTTTATATTGAATTTGTAGTATACTAATGAATTGACAGAAAACTTATTCGCATAACGATAATCGTACTTGTTCTCTGTATTCATCTTATAGCTTACATTGGTATTCAATCCAAGGTCCATAATACGGATGTCGTAAGCCAGATTGATCATAAAATCTGTGCTGGCTGTACCCAGCTGGAAATTGTTTGGTTCATCCTGACTAGCAGATGATCGTTGGGAATTGTCATACTTACCTGTCGGCGCTTTTATTCCCGCACCTACCCAAAGGGAATGGTTAAACATCTTGTTGGAGCTGGTTCCCCCCATCTCTTCAAAGATTTTGTAATAGCCATAAACGACCACATCGCCAAGGCCATTCATTTTGCCAATATCACCGCTTCCTGGAATCTTGCGTTCATTGAAATTGTATGGCACGATGGCCATGACACGCCATCGGCTCCCAAAGTTCCATGCTCCCCAGAGTTCCATTGTCTGATAGGTCTCGTCCGCACTTATCGGCGTCCGATTGCCAGTTGGCCCCAAATGAGTCTGCAAAGTTTTGTATTGATAACGTACACCCACAAAACGCTTATTAAACTGGGGCAGTATACCCAAGTAATAGCTGCCTACCCCGCAACCACAGATATCACATGCCCATGATGACAGGGGGAATAGGGCCATAGCCAGAGCGAATAGTTTTATATTTATTCTCATTATCTTTAATTTTAATTCACCACGAAACCCGTATTTCCAGGTTCTCCTAACATTTTGTTGTTTACGAAAGAGGCATCATTTAATGTTTTCAGGAATGCCAATAGATTGGCTTTTTCTTCTTCTGTCATGGTAATGCCCAAAGTACCATCGGCTTTCCGGAATCCCGGATCCAGAGTTTTTGAATCAACCATACCATTACGATAGTGCTCCAATACACGATCCAAAGTCAAGAATCGGCCATCATGCATATAAGGACCTGTATAGGATAGGTTGCGCAGGCTTGGTGTCTTGAATTTATAGCGATCATTGTGATTCAAGGTAACGGTATCCCTGCCGATATCGTTGGCATGGTTTGGTGACAATCCATTGTTATGATAGTCACGATCGGTAAATAAAGTTTCTGTGTGACAACGAGCGCAGTTATTTTGGTAAAAGAGGTAGCCTTTTTTTTCAGCATCTGTAAAAGAAGCTCCGTTTTCCTTGCGCATGACCTGATCATACTTTGAATTGGCACTAATGGCCATAAGCATAAATTGGGAAAGCGCCTTAAAGAACCGCTCGTCTGTAATCCCCTCGCTACCGAAGGCTTTCTTGAACCGTTGCTGATAATCTGAATCTTTGCGCAGTTTGCTTAGGACATTGCTCACTGACTCGTCCATCTCCACAGGATTTGTAATTGCATTAACCGGCGACATATCTAAATCGAAAACACCACCATCCCAAAAGAATTCCTTTTGCCAGGCCATATTGAAAATCGGCATCGGATTACGTATCCCCAACCTATCATCGATCCCATGGCTCACATCGTGCCCATGGTGAGTAAATGCCGCTGAAAGGATATGACAACTCCCGCAGGCAATGGTATTGTTGCGGGACAAACGTGGTTCATAAAAAAGCTGGCGCCCCAACTCGAACACCTCGGATGTGATGGGATTACGCTCAAACTTATAAACGGGATCCGGAAAATTACCCGGACGTACAAAGCCGGGAAATATATCCTCCACAATATCATCTGCTTTATGGCAGGCCCAGACCAGGGCTAAGACGAGTGAAAAAACAATAAACTTTTTCATAGTTACAATTCAGATTCGCTTTTTACGAAGTTTTCGGTATGGTCATGGGTAAACAAGGAGGTAAAGTTATTGGCGATATTCTGACTGAATTCGCTAAACATGACATTTGGATGCTGCACAATGGAAAATGTGTAAGGCCCATTGAACACTTTCATCACATCAACGAACAAATGCACATTGCTTCGCAAGCCTTCGCGGACCTGGGCGATGCCAGCCTGATTTAAATCCATACTGATCTCCTTTATATTATTGAGTGTAGGTGCTTTGGGATTGTAACCTCCATATCCACCAATATGATATTTAAACTGTTTATTTCCCGTTGGATCCCCTTGCTGATCGTCCGATATTGCATCACAATACCCCTCCAGCTTAAAGAAAATATAACCCTGATTCCATCCCCAGTACATTCCGTCATGCCCCTCTTCAGGATTAAAGGACAACACACCTTGCCTTGCTTCCGTTGGCATGGTACTACGTGCGCTATCAACCCCGATGATAAATTTGACTTTATTATAGTCCCCCTCAGGAACCTCAACTTTTGCAAACCGTGTAGCTTTATCCGAACCCTCTATAAAAAAGTAACTTTTTTCCTGTGGAACCACATATTCACTGCCGTCTGCTTTGTAGAGCTTAATGTTGCTGATATAATACCGTAGTATTTTGATCCGAAAAGTTTCACCCTTCGCATTTCTATACGCACGGGGATTAAATCCTAATGTTTCATCGCCAACGATATTGTCAAATTCGATGGAGAACACTCCTTTTTTTGTATCATCTGGTGCTGGTGCGTCTTTTTTGCTACAGCCGCTAACAAAGACGAGTGTCATTGCCAAGATGAATACCGAAATACTAAATTGAATCGTTTTCATATTTTTTTATTATTATGTTATCCTTTAATGTCTTACCTAGGATCAGCATACTTCGCTTCTGATAGGAGTTTCTCGTCGGTAAGGCTCATTAAAAATGCTTTCACCGCTTCTACCTCCTTGTCTGACAGCAGTATGCCCGCATTACCGTTACCCTGAAAAAGCAATTGGTCTGTATATATTGTGTTTTTTATTCCTGATCGATAATGTTTTAATACTTCATCAATGGTTGAAAAGCGCCCGTCATGCATATACGGCGCGCTAACCATAATGTTGCGTAAAGAAGGCGTTTTGTATGCGCCCAAATCTTTAATGTCGTAGCTGATGCGATATCTGCCTTTGTAGACCCAATCTTTGGAATCATCACTAAAATCCGCATCAATACCATTATTGTGATATTTATTGTCGGTGAACAGTTCCGAAGAGTGGCAACCTCCACATTTTGACTGTACCAGCTGCATACCCAATAGCTCCTTTTCACTGAAGTTGACCTGTCTGTCACCCCTTTTGTAGCGGTCATATTTTGAATTAGCGGATATGATTGTACGCTGAAATTGTGCCAGTGCTTTGACTACCCCAGCGGCAGTGGGACTCTCCCCAAATGCTTTTCGAAAAAGATTGACATATGAGGGATTCACCATCAACCGGTCGACCATTTCGGGAAAGTATAATCCCATTTCATCTTCGTGCGTCAAAGGCCCGAAGGCTTGCGACTCTAAATTTTTGGATCCACCATCCCAGAATAGGCCATTATTGGCCCAGGCCAAATTGAACAATGCAGGAGAATGGCGATCAAGGGCTTTTCCCGAAATACCAAGATTGGAAAGTATCATGCCATCCGAGAACGCACGATCCTGATGATGGCAGCTCGCGCAGGAAACTGTCATCGTCGAGGACAGCAAGGGTTCATAAAACAGGCGTCGTCCCAGTTCGACACCTGCCTTTGTGAGGGGATTGTCGGGCGTTGCACTTGGCGGTGGAAAATTTGCGGGCACTTCCAGTACGTAAGAGTTATTATCTTCCGATTCGACCGGTGCTACGGTTTCCTTCTGACAGGAAAGCATTATATTGGCCAACAATAAAAAATTAAAATGCAATACCCTCATGTTTTTTGACATTGACATCCCCTCTGATCTTATTTTGTTTTGGAATCGGTACCCTTAAAAACTATTGCCTTGGAAAGGAACGTATCGCGCAAGCCTTTCATCAGATCTTTTGTTGTCTGACTGATGGTATTATTGGCCCACGGATAAGGGGTGGTTGACAAAAGCTCCTTCACATCGACGTTAAAATTGATATTTGAAGTTGTAGTACCGCTGATTTCAATATTTTTATCAAATGTCACTTCTTTCTCAGCACCAGTATACAGATCATTGGAACCGATATCCCACAACAAGGTTTTTTTGTTCGGATTGCCATCTGCCCAATAGATATTTCCTTTCAGGTTCAAGAATTTGTAACTTGTAAACCACATCCATCCGTCATCAAATCCCATTCCGTTCAATACGCCGAGTTCACCCGTCGTCAATGAGAAGTTATCATTATATTTAGGTTCTACGCCAATCGAAAATTTGATACTTTTATACTGTCCTACCGGAATATTTTTGAGCTGGATTTCTTCTCTTTTTGTTGCGGGGTATACATCATTAGAATGATCAACCACCAATTCATCGGTTTCCTCTACCAGATAATATGAATTTGGTACCAGGATTTCCTGCCCGGTAGCATTGATCAATTTCACATTGCTTACCCAATAGCGAAATCTGTTAAAATCAAATTGAAGATTGTAAGTGCCGCTTTCGTTGGTCAGCTTGTAATCATATTTTTTGTTCAGTTCAAAATCCTGATCGCCAAATCTTGTGTCAAAGTTGAGTGTAGCAGCCCCTTGACTATCGGAATAGATTTCTTTGACAACTTCTTTCTCGCAAGATGAGAAACCAAGACCTGTAACTGCGGTCAATAAAAAGATTAGATTTTTTTTCATTTTAATAATTTGTTTGATGTGAGTTGTTTGTAAAATTATTGCAAAACTGCCAGCTATTTGGAGTTGAAAAAACAGCCGATTATTACGATAATTCCATATTTATAATTACTATTTGATTACCTGAACAAGATATTTGATGTCATCCTGATTCGCTGTCTTACCATCTTTCCACAGTTCAACGATGATTTCCCATTCTCCGGCCATGGAAAAGTTGACTTCGCCTTCATAGTAGCCATTTCCTATCCCTTCAGCATCCTTATTACCCGAAGAGCCGTGTCCCATAGATGGCATATTTGTTTTGAGCTTGATGACGTATCCATCAAATGGTGGAAAATTATGGTGCTCCATCTTACTTATCAAAAACTTGATGGGAAGCTGTCCTCGCTTAACCGTGTCAGGCAGCAGGTTGGATATAAATACGCGACTATCATCCCGGGTACCTGAGCTCATGGTCCGCATTTTCTTTGCTGCTGATACCGGAAGTTTAATGGCCACGGTATCTTTTTTATTCTCCCTTTCCAAGAGGGTATACAGATGCCAGCCTGGCCCCATATCCGGGGTATCGGCCATGATAAACACCATTGCCCCCCGGTACCAGCCCTCGCCTAAAGCAACAGGATGTTCAAAGGGCCCTCCATGTTTCATCATTCCCATATCCATCTGTGGGTAATAGTCAAGGGATGAACTATTGTAAGGTTTGCCATCTTTGTCCTTTACCTGTAAATAAACGGTATGATACTTATTGTCCAGTTTAGCATCAGCATAAACTTTAAATGTCAGACCATTGCATGTAGTATCAGAGATCGGAATAAGTTCGGATTCGCTGGGAATGGATGGTGCTACGGAATACTTGGCACCAGTATGTTTTTTGGCGTTATTTTCAGACGAACAAGCAATCGCCAATAAGGCAATTGAAAATGCTACGGTTAGTTTGAAAATAAGTTTTGATATATTCATTTAATTGATTTTTTATTATCCTTAATTCAGTAGAAGCTGGATATCGGCTATAATTTTTGAAATTGAATCTGTTTTTGTACCATCATACACTGCCCTGACCCGAAAAGCAGTATCTACAAGTGTAAAAGCACCGCTATGATCGAATCCTCCCGGAGCATTCGGGTCTTCCTGCGCAAATGAGAAATAACCGCCAGCGCCAGCGAACTTGTACACCGCGGCTTTTGGGCCGTTAAGAAAAAGCCAATTGGATGGTGCTCCGAGTTCTGCCGCATAACGCTTCAAGACATAGGGGCTGTCGTATTTTGGGTCTACAGTGTGCGATACAATGACAACCCGGGGTTCATTGGCAAAGTGTTTTGCTATTTGAAGCAAATTACGGGAAGTGACGGGACAGATCGTGGGACAACGCGTGAAAAAGAAATCGGCCAGATAGATTTTTCCTTTCAATGTATTTTTAGACACGATGTTGCTATCCTGATCTATTAAAGTGAAATCGGGAATTGTATGGTATAGGGTATCTATAACTTCAGTTCCGCTCCTATCCGTTTTAGTGATCACGCTTTCGCCTAAAATGGGTAAGCGCTCAGAAATGGATAATGGTAAACATGCTATAAATTGGCATGCAATACACGAAAACAGGGTCACAGATATTCCTAAGCGGAAATATGTGCTCATGATAAGTTGATTTAGTTACTATCTACAATCGGAATTGAAAAAGCTATTGCATTGTATAGCCCATCGATTACCGCATGCTATCAAATAATATAAACCAATGGGGGACGGAAAATTGTAAAGGTAGGATTGTAGGTATAATTTTGTTTGTATTCTGGGTATGACAAATCTATATTATCGTCGCTACTTATGGATGTTATATCAAAAGAAAAATTATGGGAGTTGTCAATAAAGACCACGTCAATAATACGAGATTCAAGATTCTTTTGTTCTTTTTCTTCATGTTCGCGCATTTTCTTCATCAGTACACATTGACCCCGGCAAGAAAGTGCCTTTTCATTGAAGCGATTCACACATTCATTGCGCGCGATATAATCTCTATTCAATTCAAATACAGACCATAGCCATACGTTTGAGAAACTCTGTAAGAGCATCAAAGGCAATAAAATCCATATGAATTGTTTCGCTTTCATGTTTAGTTAATTCGCCAAATATAAAAATGATAGTTGAAATAAGCAACAAGCAAGAAAAATAAATTACTTAACGCATATGCTCACTTTAATATTTACATCTGTATAACAGTGAGTTAAAAAGGGATGTAACAAATAACAATGATTATGAAACACAACTGTATTTTAATTTTAAAATGTTATCACGACATTTAAATCCAACAAAGGGCTATTGTTTCGACTTATTTCGAATGAAATACCCTAAACCAATTATAAATACCATTTATATTATGAAAAATCCAAATCAAGGAATGAGTATTGCTGTGCGTCAATTTCATCCATCAGTCCAATTTTTGACAACCTTTGAACATCTACTGCGAGGTGCCAAGCCAAAAATTTCTTTCCTATTCTTTAAACGTAACAATTGATTTAAAAACTAGAACGAAATCAATAGTCTTTTTCAAAAGAGAAAAATTGGAACAATAAACTAACCTCTTTAAATTATGAAAATTCATTTATTAATAATTCTGTATTTGTTCACCTGTCTAGAAGCTTTCAGTCAGAGTACACAGATAACAGGCTCAGTGAAAAATTTGTCAGGTGAGCCGTTGATTGGCGTTACGGTGGGAATAGAGAATTCCAGTACCGTAACCAAAACAAACAATGATGGCTTCTATACCATAAAGGCTCCAAAAAATGCACACCTTAACTTTTCGAGCGTAGGTTATCAATCCATTACAGTCGCTATTTCAAATCGTAGAACGATTGACGTTATCCTGCAAGAAGACACCAAGAAAATTGACGAAGTTATTGTAAACGTTGGGTATGGTACAATGAAGAAAAGTGACCTTACAGGTGCTGTGTCGTCAATTTCGGCAGAGAGTATACAACAATCTGTACCCACTACAATAGATCAAGTATTTCAGGGGCGTATAGCGGGGTTACAAATGTCATCCAACTCTGGCCTTCCTGGAGGCGGAAGCTCTGTTCAGATTCGGGGAATTAACTCAATCAACAGTACCAATGAGCCTATTTACGTTGTAGATGGAGTTATTATGAGTGGACAGACTGGTAATAACGACGTGAATGCACTGGCAGGGATCAATCCGAATGACATTGAAAGTATCGAGGTGCTTAAAGATGCATCTGCTTCCGCAATTTATGGTGCTCAGGGTGCAAATGGTGTCATTATAATCACGATGAAAAAGGGTAAAAATGCGCGCCCTATCATCAGTTTCAATGCAAAATATGGTCTTGAAGAGCTCCCAAAAAAGATAGAAATGATGAATCTCAGGGAGTATGCCGTACACCACAACGCGTTTTCCAATGTGCTTGGTTATGGCTTTCGGACTGATTTTGCGCACCCTGAGTATTTAGGTGAAGGAACAAATTGGCAAGATGAGCTCTATCGGGTGGGAAAACTACAAACGTATGATGTTGCTGTAAGAGGTGGCACCAAGATCTCCAATTATGCAGTATCTGCAGGTTATCTTGATCAAGATGGTATCATATATGGGGCAGGCTTCAAAAGATTTACTTTCCGACTAAACCAAGAGACCGAATTGCGCCCCTGGCTAAAGATGGGTGCTGTACTGAATGCAAATTATACTAAACAGGCTACTGCTGTTTCAGCATGGAGTGTTGTAGGAAGCTCCTTGCTCCAAACACCATCTATACCTGTACGCAACGCCGATGGTACATTTGGTGGCCCCTCGTCGGAGTATGATGCCAATAATCTAGGCTTTGCAAACCCATTGGCGATTGCGCAGCTCAACCAACGTAATCGGACCCAATTCGGAGGAAGAGGTAATTTCTACCTGGAATTTAAACCGACGACATGGATGAATTTTAGATCCGAACTCACCGGGGAAGGTAATACAAATAATTATCAGCAGTTTTTGCCGGCTTATACATTCGGGGCTTCGATTAAATCAAACGCTGAAACGAGACATGAAAAGTCCTTCAATACGTTCTGGTCGCTGAAAAACCTTCTAAATTTTAACAAGGATTTTGGCACAAAACATAAGACAACATTTATGCTCGGAAATGAAGTCATTGCCACACGTTATGAATTTTTAATGGGTGAGCGGCAATACGGTTCAAGTGAACTGCCAGGTTTAGACGCTGGCGACGCGGAATATGATTCGAATGCCGGAAACTCAAACGAAACCAAAAGGGTTTCTTTCCTTGCAAGAGGTACATATAATTATGATGATAGATATCTTTTTACCGCAACATTTCGCCGTGATGGATCGCATAACTTTGCTAGAGGCCATAGATGGGGAAATTTTCCTTCAGCAGCGCTGGCGTGGCGGGTATCCCAGGAGCGGTTCTTCGCTCCTCTGAAAAATACAATCGATGACCTCAAATTTAGAGTGAGCTATGGAGCTGTTGGCAATGCCAATGTTGACGCATTTGCTTACCAAGCCATTTTGGCCAATGCCCTCACAAATAACTGGGGCATCGGATATTCGACTTCAAATATTCCGAACGAGTTTATAACATGGGAAACAACAAAGTCATGGAATATAGGTTTAGATCTAAGCTTTTTAAAACGCCGTATCGAACTAGTTTTTGATGCTTACAATAAAATCACAGACGATCTTCTTTTGCGGCTGTCGTTGCCCTCATTTACCGGAACACGTGGCAATACCCCTGGCTCGGCAGCCCCACCTTATTATAATATTGGTGCAATTCAAAATAAAGGAATTGAGTTTTCTCTCAATACACATAACGTCAAAAAACCTGATTTTAATTGGCGAAGCGGACTCGTATTTACCCTCAATAGAAATAAGGTAACGCGGATGAATACCAGTACAGCAACAATTCAGCAAATTGATTATTCTAATGGAACAAATATCATCACACAAACGATGCAGGGTCGGCCTATTTCGCAATTTTACGGATATAAGCAGATTGGCCGAATTAATTCTGCCGCAGACTATTTAAATGACAACGGTAACGGCACCAGTACGGTAATTACAGCAACTTTTAAGAATAGAATTGGAGATATCGTGAATAATGAAGGTTTAGCAACCTCCACCTATGTAGGCGACATCCTTTATGCAGATCTAAATCAGGACGGGATCATCAACGATGCTGACATGGCATTGATCGGAAGCCCATTGCCTAAATTTACGTTTGGTCTGAACAATACATTTAATTACAAAAACTTTGATTTCACGCTATTTCTAAACGGATCATTCGGCCATAAGATCTTTAATATTCTCCGAACATCTCTAGACAATCCCAGAACGTACAGCAACGTTCGAAAAGGGGTAGCCAATTATGCTCAAATTGGTTACTACGATGGCAATGCAGAAAATACAAACGTTTGGAACGCTTATGTGCTACCCGGCTCAGACCCTGAATTAGGCAGAATATCGGTCAGAGACGCTCAAAATAGTATCTTTAGTGATCGTTTTGTAGAAGATGGAACGTTCTTAAGGGTACAGAATATTGCATTGGGTTATCGTTTTCCTACAAAATTCTTATCAAAATATAATATCAATACTATTCGGGTATATTCCAATTTACAGAATGTGTTCATCTTCACAAAATATAAAGGCTACACGCCCGAAGTAGGCTCTAGCTCGGGTCAGAGTATGCTTCGCTACGGCGTAGACGGTGGATTTGTCCCTTCACCTCGGACGTACACATTGGGTTTAGATATTACTTTTTAATCAATTTGATCATGAAAAAAGCATTTTATTATATCTCTTTGGCCTGTGCCGCTTTATTAGGCTTTTCCAGCTGCGAAAAATACCTCGATGTAACATCAGAAACACAGAAACAAGCTAATGAATCGTTTAAAAATATCGCTGACCTCCGTGGTGCCACAGCGTTTCTGTACTGTCGTCCATGGTATACCACCAACACCTCACTTCGGGAAATCACCGAAGCCAGAGCGGGGAATCTGTATGTCGATGGAGTCACCGGCGAACTGATTACCACGGCTTTGTTCTCTGAAGTTGCCAATTACAATAGCATCGCGAACTCCTGGGCATCACTATATCTTGTCATTACACAAGCGGATTACATTATCAATGATTATGTAAAGACAGCGATCGCAAATGGTGTAAACGAAACGGAAGCAAAAGCATGTGAAGCTGAAGCCCGTTTTATGCGTGCAACCGCTTATTGGTATCTTGCCAATCTTTGGCATGATGTGCCTATTATAGACGATCCTAGAAACCATACGTTAAATCCGCTAACTCCGCCAAATCGCTTTGAAGATGTGGTACAATATGCCATTAATGATCTACTATTTGCGGCCGAACATCTTAAAGATACCGATACAAAAGGTCGGGTCACCAAAGATAGCGCACGCGGTATGCTGGCGCGGTTGTACCTCATGGCTGCAAATTACGCCATGGGTAATCATTTTTCAGCTGAATATATAAGCAGGAATAATGGCGGTAGCAACAGCGGATTGGCTGACAATTACTTCGAGCAAGTAAAAAAGCTATGTCAACAAGTAATTGAAGGCGGCTACTACGCTATGTTATCCGATTTTGAACAATTATGGCGAACGCAGAATAATAATAATTCAGAAACTTTGTTTGGAATTCAATTTATACCGGGTATTACAGAATGGGGATATACAAGTCCATTGAACGATCTTGCTTACAACAGAGAATTAACAGGAAACTTGAACGGGGGCGGAGCGATATTCGCCTCTTACGATATGCTAAAGTCTTTCGTTGATGATGGTGCGTTGGCACGCATGCGTGGAAGTGTAGCAGTACCCGGACAAAATTACAATTACATAGGAACACACTTAAGCGCGGGAAGCTGGACGGTGCCTAGTGGAAAGACAAAGGTCAATCTAAAAAAATTCGTCGTCGGAAGCAGTAAAGACACCGATGGTGCCGCCGTTCAGGGCAATACAGGCTTAGTATCGCCCATGCTACGGATGGCGGAAATTTATCTCATGTATGCTGAAGCCGCCCTGGGAAAACAGCAACAGACTGCTGATCCGCTTGCGCTAGCTTATTTTAATAAAGTTCGAGAAAGGGCATTCAGCAAAAATACACAAAATTACGTGGCTACAACAACGGTTACCCGCAATAAATTATTTATGGAAAGGAGACTCGAATTTTTTTATGAAACAATCTATTGGACTGATCTTAAAAGGAGATCTTTCTACGACATGGACTGGATCCTTAACCTTCTTAACAACAAGCTGAAAGATAGTGATGCTGAAACTCCATTTACTAATTATGCTGCTTGGGCTTACACCTATGATCCTCTGCTCTATCCTTCTGGTAAAGGCTGGACAAATTCTCCTCGCGCGCAAAGTGGGTATAAGCCCCAGTCAGTGGTACACAATCTGCCCGCAGGATCTTATGTGCACGCAGTGGGCGCAACATCCAATATTTGGTGTTTGCCCTATCCTTCTGCAGATGTAACAACTGATCCTGAACTGACCTCAGCTCCAGTAAATTATGACTTTAAATAATTTGACATGAAAAATTTAAGAATTATATATATATTCATTTTAACGTTGATATGTTATAGCTTTTTTTCTTGCAAAAAGGATGTATCTAGCAGCAACATTCAGATTGTGGGTGTCTGGTCACACAGCCGAAATACAGAGAGCTCCCAGATATCTTCCATTTTTTTCAACAACTGGATTCGTATTCACGGCAACGGTTTTAACGGGCTGCAACGCGTATATTTTAACGGAATGCAGGTTCCATTTATACCTATTTATGTGACTAACACAGACATTATTATTAATGTACCAGAGACCGTACCGACAGGGAGTGACGTAAATGACCCAACTCTTTTGCACACGATCAAGCTCGTGACCTCAGCAGGTCAAGCAAGCTTTGATGGATTTATTTTTCGCGACCCCGATAAAATACCCTCGATCACTGGAGTGTCCTATACAATGCCCTATGCCGGAGATCTCATTGAAGTATACGGCAAAAACCTGAAAGAAGCCAGTGCGATAACTTTCCCTGATTCGACAAAAGGCATTATAAAATCTGCCAATGACTCCATTTTACAAGTGATTGTTCCGGCTAACATCGATAGACAAAAATATGGTCGTGTTACGATTGACATCGATAATGAGCGCTATTCTTCTGCACCTTACATGTTTTTTCAAAATGGCGTGTTTCTACGAACGTTCACAGAGGAAGCTATGATTGCCGGAGGAAACAATGGGATCAGAATCTACTCAAATCCATTGGAAATAACTGCACTTACAGGCCTTCCCCAAAACCCAGAATACGTCATCGCTATACCAGCGACAAAAGTCGATATACCCGTAGCGGCAAATAATGGTATAAGTGGCAACTTCTTTAAGTTTTACGCCTACAAAGCTTTCAATACATTGATTGCAAAAAATGGGGATATAAAAGGAAATACGTCGATTGAAAATCTCGCCATACAATTTGACCTCTATATGCCGTCACCGTGGATATCGGGCGCCATTCCATTTAAAATGAATAAAAATAGAAGTGGTGTAAACTATGCCTACCTCTATAATATCACTCCTTGGGAATGGAAAAAAGTGATTACAGGAGGTCTTGAGCTAAACCCGTTTAAATTTGAAAATGGGTGGAAAACTATTACGCTTAAGTTTAGCGATTTTCCTACATTAGCCATGAGCTCGCTAAAAGACTATTCAACATCGTTGCAAACAAATGGCTTTGAATCACTGGTGGGCTATACGAATTACGATGTCAACGAAGATGGCCATACACCGCAAGCTGTGAAGAACTTTCAGATGTACCTTGCAAACTTTAGGCTTGTTCCATTGACAAATTTAGAATAAAACATCCGTCATATTATCCCTTCCCTTATCAATCCTTTCCGCCCAGAATTAGCTCTAATTACTGGGCGGAATAATTTTATTCACAACCGCCTCTTCGAATATTCCATCTGCCCTATTTACTGGAAGATATAGAATATCTTATGGTAAGCATTGGATCGGCAATCTGGTAGGTTTTTTAGCTCGATATCGGCTTTATTTAAGCCTTGTAAGCTTCTTTCGATATATTTTGATGCGCAGTATTGCGATAACCTTTTAAGCTCAAACCTTTATGTCTTTTGAAGAACTTATTGATATGGCTTTCATCTGCAAACCCAAATTCATCGGCTAATTCATGAACCCTTTTGTCACTAAACCGTAATCTATGTTCTATCAAACGAATACGATAAGAGGATATATAACTTTGGATGGTTTCGCCGCATTGTTTTCTAAAATAAGTACCGAGGTAAGTTGGAGCTACACCGAACTGATTAGCAATTGCAGAAATTTTCAGTAATTCTGGCTCTCGAATATTTTCCTGTATATAATCTAGTATCTGCAATATTCGACCGTCTGATTTAGAGGAGATGCCCTTAGGCTTCATCACAGCAATATTTCTTCCTGCAATGACAATGACAGCATTGACCAAATGACGGTTAAGATCCTCGTTGTAGATGGATTGATGAGCTATGGCCTGTCGTAAATTCTGCATAAGTAAAGCAACCATTTCCTGATCTTCTCTATTGACAAGGACGGAACCAGCTAAATGTGAAGCATAATATAATATACATTCCAGATGGTCAATACTTTTCCATTGGTATTCTTTTATATAGCTTTCCCTAAAACGTACCACCATAAACTCACATATGCTTTCTAAATCAAACTCGTGACGATCATGCGGTGCAAGGAGAAACATATCACCCGCATGGTAAGCGAGCTTGTTCCCATTGACAACGTGAACTCCACATCCCGAAATAACATAAACCAATTCAAAAAAATTAAATTCCCTGTCCCGCAATGGGCAGTGGTCCACCTTTTCATAAAAAACTTCTATTGATTGATAAATATTTTCCTTTGGCATACTACAAAACTACCAATAAATACTGTAAAAGTACCTGTTTTAGGGACTTTTATCGGTCTATATTTGCCTAACAAATAGTAAAAAAATGAAAGCAATAATATTGGAAAAGTTCGGAAATACAACTGGTCTTGTTTACAAGAATATTGAAAAACCAAGTGTTAAAGCACATGAAGTTTTGATAAAGGTAAGAGCCATAAGTGTGAATCCTGTTGATGCTAAAGTCCGTAGCAGGCAAGCACCTTTAGCAGAAGAATTGGCACATCATGATCCATTGATTTTGGGGTGGGATGTTTCTGGAGAAGTGATAGAAATCGGGGATCAGGTTCATCAATTCAAAATTGGTGATGAAGTTTTCGGGATGATCAATTTTGTTGGTCACGGCAAAGCGTATGCCGAATACGTCTCTGCTCCGGCGGAGCATCTTGCTTTTAAACCGCATAACATTAGCCATATCGAAGCCGCGGCCAGTACCTTATCGGCCTTAACAGCATGGCAGGCGTTTGACAGTTATGGAAAATTGAGACCGCAAGATAAGGTTCTTATTCACGGAGCTTCGGGTGGCGTAGGGCATTTTGCTATACAAATTGCAAAACATATTGGTGCTTATGTGGTTGCAACATCATCTAATTCCAATCGAGATTTTGTACTCAGCTTGGGTGCAGATAAACACATTAATTATAAAACGACGCATTTTGAAGATGTACTTCATGACATAGATTTTGTACTAGAAACCATTGGAGGCGATAATTTCCAAAAGTCCGTAAGTGTACTAAAACCGTTTGGAACTATAGTGGCATTACCGTCTGGCCACACAAAAGACGACGAGCTTAAAGCGCAACGAAAGCAGTTACATGCCTGCTATTTCATGTCGGTTTATTCTTGCGGTGTTGATATGCAGCGAATTGCATCACTATTAGAAAGAGGTATTTTGATACCTCATATTTCTCATGTGTACAATTTCGACGAGATAGCAAAGGCACATATACACATCGAAACCGGCCGTACAGTCGGAAAAATAGTAGTCACTTTATAAAACGTTAAGCCATTTTACAACCAGCAAATTAAGTTATCCAACAGCATTTTAAGTCAAACGAAATGAAGAAGATAGTAGTCATCAACGGACATCCCGATAGTGATAGTTTCAACGAAGCATTAGCGCAGTCATATATTAAATCTTCCTTAACAAATGGCGCTGATATACGTTACGTGGCCATAGGAGCATTAAATTTTAACCCCAATCTCCAGTTTGGTTATCGACAAAGGATGGACCTTGAACCAGATTTGGTAAAAGCATTCGAAGATATTCAATGGAGCCAACACCAGGTTTGGATACATCCGCTGTGGTGGATGGGTATGCCTGCAATTATGAAGGGCTTTATCGACCGTTTATTTCTACCAGGATTAGCTTTTAAAAGTGATAAAAATGGGATTAGTACAGGTCTGCTAAGTTCAAAAACAGCAAGAATTATTACCACATCTGGCGATTTATCTTTGGATACTTATGAAGAAATTTACCATTCTTGGGGGCTGGTTCAATTGGGAAAAGGCATATTGAGATATTGTGGCGTGTCATCCATTCAAAGCGCATTTATAGGCCCATTACACCATATGGATAGATTTGATAGGGCAAAATACCTAGAATATACAGCCTCGATGGCTTTTAATGATATAAATATAACATCCTCAACTTAGTTATAGTTTTTTATTAGAGATTACTATAAATCGCTTTGCATATTTGATAGTTTAAAGCTCGTTTGTAGCTCCTTATATAATGTTCCACTTTTTTAGTATCTTAACTGTAAACATCAATACCATGCCGAAAAAAATTATTAGAAATCTTCAGATAGGTGTAGTGCTCTCATTGATACTGCTGATTGCGAGTTCCGTAGCATCTTATATCAGCATACGAAACCAGATGGAGAATAGAGAAAGCTTCTTAAAAAGTAAGGAATCTATAAGTTTGATAAAAGATCTTCTAAACATACTCTTAGATGCTGAGACAGGCAATCGGGGATATCAACTTACCGGTAGGGAAAATTTTCTGGAACCTTTTAATAAGAGCAGGAAGGAGTATCCGCTGCTCGTTGCTCAAGAAAGTAGATTTCAACTCAAAGATAAACAACAAATGAATACCTTAAGTGATCTGCTACGTAATTCAGAAGCAATGATGAAAGGTTATGTCTTACTGATTGAAAATCGTAAAAATGGGTTATTAATGACCCCAGAAGAACTGATAGAAAATAAGAGGACAATGGATAAATGCCGTATGCTCGTTAACGAATTTGTCAAACATGAGGAAATTCAGCTTGCTATAAAAAATGAAGATCTGAATACGTCTTCTAAATGGACTGTTCTATTTATCCTCTTTTCTGCAGTTGCCGCCATTGGTGTTACTATCTTCGTTTATATACAATTAAAGTCCGACATTTTACGCAGAGATAAGCTCGAAAAGGATCTTTTTCGTACCAAGGAAATGCTGGAGGAAACAAGTGCGGTTGCACAAGTTGGCGGCTGGGAGGCTAATATGAAAACTGGTAAGCTCTTCTGGTCTCAAAGTACGAGGGAAATTCACAAAATCGAAAGCAATTTCCAACCAAATTTTGAAAATGCTCTTGGATTTTATGAAGGAGAAAATGAAAAACGACTAAGATCTCTCTTTGAAAGGGCTGTACAACAAGGAATTTCTTTTGATGAAGAGCTTCAGCTTTTGCGTAATGACGGCATTACAATCTGGGTGAGAGTAAAGGGTATTCCTGAATTTGAAGATGAAATCTGCAACAGGGTCTATGGAATTATCCAGGACATTGATATCTTTAAAAAAATGTTTTTGGAAATCAAGAGCAAAGAGGCTATGATGCAATCTTTCGCCACTGATGTCCCCATTCCTTTAGCTATGTTCGACAAAGTCTTTAACTATGTTGCTGTAAGTAGCAAATGGAAAGAGGAATTTGATATTCATGACGTGAATCTTCTCGGCAAAAATCTCTTCAGCACATCTCCGGATATTCCAGGAGATAGAACAGAAATCTACAGGAATGCATTGTTGGGACAAACTTACAATCATGAAGACTTTAAATTAAAGGTGAAAGGAAAGGAAGAAATTCAGCATTATGACCTTAAAGTGGGACCTTGGTATCTTACAAACGACGAAGTAGGCGGTATCATTATTTCCATACAGAATATTACTAATGCAGTGAAAATTAATGATGAGCTAAAAAATGCGAAAGCAGCCGCAGATCTTGCCAGCAAGGCAAAATCCGAATTTCTAGCCAACATGAGTCATGAAATTCGTACCCCTTTAAATGGGGTTATTGGTTTTTCTGACCTACTCTTGAGAACACCACTCAATGAAACACAGATGCAATATCTGAATTATATCAATGAGTCCGGTGAAAATCTGCTTGGAATTATCAATGATATCTTGGATTTTTCTAAAATAGAATCCGGAAAAATGGAGCTCTCAATCGAAAAAAGCAATATTTACGATATGCTAAGCCAAGTTATAAATGTTATACTTTATCAATCGCGCAAAAAAAATATCGAGCTCTTGCTGAATGTTAAACCAGATTTACCAAAAATGTTATACTTTGATGAAGCAAGGTTAAAGCAAATCTTAATCAACCTTTTGGGTAATTCGGTTAAATTCACGGAAGAGGGAGAGATTGAATTAAAGGTAGAACAGTTACGCATAGAAGATAATATGATCACTTTACGCTTTTCAGTAAGAGATACCGGGATTGGAATTCCTACTGAGAAACAGAAATATATTTTTGATGCTTTTACCCAAGAAAACAGTTCAATTAGCAAAAGATATGGAGGCACAGGGCTCGGGCTAACCATCTCCAACAATATTTTGGGATATATGGGAAGTCATTTATCCCTAATCAGCCAAATGGGAAGCGGTTCAGTGTTTTTCTTCGATATCAAGGTTCCCTATGAAATTCCCGAATGGGAAGATGAGGATGATATATCTATTAAAACGGCTCTAATCGTTGATGATAATGAATCCAACAGAATCATTCTAGAACACATGCTCGCCTATAAAGATATCAAGTCTACCTTGGCTTCTAATGGAATGGAAGCGTTAGATATCATGTTGAAAGGTGAGCGGTTCGACGTGATCCTGATGGATTATCATATGCCTATAATGTCGGGAGTAGAAACAATCGATAAAATAAAAGGACTATTAAATCAGCGCAAAGAGACTACCCAATTTATACTACTCTCTTCTTCCTCCGACGAACTGGATACGTATACATCACGTAAAAATACTGAAAATATGTATCTTTTGATGAAGCCTATAAAATCCAATGAATTATACCAAATAATTAAAAACATTAACAAAGATACTGCAGGAGAAAACATACTGGACCAAGCTGGAGCACAACTACCGTTATTTGTTCTACCATCGGAAGTACTATTGGTTGATGATAACCCTGTGAATATGGCCCTGAATAATAAGATAATCAGATCCTTTGCTCCTAATGTGCTACTTACAGAAGCTGTTAATGGTATTCAGGCATTGGAAGAATGTAAGAAGAAGCAGTTCGCAGTTATTATTATTGATGTACAGATGCCAATAATGAGTGGTATTGATGCGACCCGATATATTAGGATGTTGCCGGGTTATCAAGATGTACCTATCATAGGCCTAACTGCCGGCAGTGTACAGGGAGAAAGAAAAAGATGCATTGAATACGGAATGAATGACCTTCTTGGCAAACCTATACGACAGGCTGAACTTTTTGAAGTACTTAAGAAATATATAGATGAGGACTAATTATAACGTAACAATTTTAAAATCCTCTACGAGCGTGCACATAAACTTGACATCCAAGAACGGTGGATGCTTGTCCATAACTACAGAGGCTAAAAAAAAACTTAAGTCAGTTTTTTGCATACTGCTCGGATAAGATCTCTATCGACAACTATAAAATTAAACGTATGATTTTCTTTTCCTCGTCAACTGAATAATTCAATTCTCTATGAAAAAATTGCTCAAAGATCGCTGAGACATCGATATAAGGATCTTTAACATCACTTACACTTCCACCCGACCGGCGAGACATACCTTGATTAATGATAGTTTTTATAAATGGGGGCTTCCTTAAAGATTTTGGAGCTTTGTCGTCGATACTGTAGGCCAACAAAAGTTGGCCATTCCGATCAAAAGCACTATTTACCGTATAGTATGAACTAGCGTCAACGTATTTTCTCTCCTCGCGACAGAAAATTTTCGATTTATCGTAATTGATAAAGGTGACGCTCCCCTGAAAAAATGGATTGCTCGGTTTTTCAGGATTGAGTTGGTAGTGTTGCTCCGCTAGTGCAGAAATAAAACATACCGTACCTGATCCAGCTTTTAAAAACACTTTCTTATCGCTAACGAAACGTTTACTGAACGCAAATACGCCACCATTGCCCAATTCATAGATTTTACCATTTGACTCAATGCCAATAATATAACCTCTCGCGACAAACTCCTTTTGCCACCAACCGAAAGTTTTTCCGATAAAAAATAAAGGGATTAAAAAAGGCAAGATAATTAAAAATCGACCGCTTTTTCGAAATAATATAGTGCGTTGTGTTTCCTGCTTATTTTCGTTTTCCACCCCGTCAAAGTTGGTAAACTGCTCTCCCATTTTCTATGTGATTAGTTTAATAAAAATAACTACTCAACGCCCTTGAAAGACATAATGACGCCAGAATATTTATCATGGCCCGCACCAATATATGACAGATCTATTCTTGATAAATCTTTATTCAGGACCGCTTCTTTGAATAGTGGATAATCCATCCTCTCAATGTGGTTATTCCAATCTTCATCGGTTGTTGGTTTGATTGAATCCAAATCTTTCATTTCAAACATCGCCCGATCTGTCATTTTTTTTGATCGTTGGACAAAAATTGTATCTCCTTCTATCTTTAGAATTTTAACCCAACCTCCGGGCAAACCTTCGATATTATTTCCTTCAGCGTCAGTAAAGAAACTTGCTCCATACAGTTGTCCCACTTGTAATTGTCGAGCCGATTCCACAAGCTTATCCTTTTCATTACGGTATTTCTTACCATCCAAATTTAGTTTTATACCGTAAATGATAGAGCCGGCAATCGCTATTGAGGCTATCATCAAATACCCTTTCCATAGTTTGAAATAGGGGATTTTAAGCGTCTTTTTAAATTTCTTAACTTCCTCTTTTATTTCGGGTGAATAATTTCGAGCGTGGATAACCTGGCCATTTTGATTCACTAAACGAGACATTTTTACTAAACCCCCACCAACTGGGAATCCTAAAAATTTGGTTGCTGGTGTGATGATACTGAGATTAAAATTTTGCGGTATTGTCTCATTCTTTAATGTAGCTAAAATATTTTTACTTCCTAGAACGTACTCGTACCGCGTATAGATGAAAAGCATAAATTGAATAAATTATAAATACTAAAATACCAAAATTAAGAAAAAACTTTATTTGTAACAATCCTGCACTAATTAACTTATTAATACAGAAATTACTAAAATTACTTTTTCACTAATTGATTTACTACTATATCACTTTTCAACTAATTTAGCGCGTGGAATGGCATCTCTATGAGAGGAAATGAAGTTGATAGCTACTTGAGCTTAATATTAAAAAATCGGTGGTCAATTACTTCAGATGCTCCCAAAGGAAACTTTTTATTTCTGCAGCCACTTGACGATGAACCGCTCTTCTGTCAATAGTCTTATGATCGCAGTAAAAAGTCGGTTCTTCATTAACTAAAAACGATTTTCCTTCGTTTAAAAAAACATAATGACCCGTTTTAACAGGTAGTATGCTATATTTTGAGCCTTTCATAACTTGGCTATATTTAAGCGCATTTGATGCCAGTGGAGCAATGGAATCATCTGCAGCTCCGATGATTAAAACAGAAGATTTTTTGCTTTGTTTTTCTTCCAGAATCCCCAGTCCCAAAGCTGGTGATAAAGCTATGTTAACTTTAAATCGACTATCTTTTAAATTTCCTGGCACTTGGTTGCATGGAATTTCCTGTATAAGTTCTTGAAGATCTCCCAGTTCAGGAACAACAAATTGGTTGCGATTTTCCGCTTTAGATGCATTTATCTTGAGTTTATCACAATCTATTTTAACCCCAGCAAGTGCTAAAGTGGTGTAGCCTCCCAACGAAAATCCGATTCCCGCTATCTTATTACTGTCTATGTAACGATGATAAACAGGATCTTTAAGCAGTGATGAAATTAGAAAACTCATATCGAGCGGCCTATCCCAATAACGCACGAAGTTCTCTGGAATTTTATTATCGAGCGTATTTCCCCAATGATCGGGAGCTATCACAAAATATCCGTTCTTTGCTAATTCAATCGCCAACCATGATAAGCTATATCGATTTCCGCCTGTACCATGAGAAAGTACAACCAATGGATATTTCTTTTGTATAAATTCTGCATCTTTTACTGTAGGTGGTAAAACGAATGGTAGTTGCGTATCTTTAATAGTTGTATCCGCAGTTGGATACCACATTTGGGATCTCAAAGTTCGTCCTCGGGAATAATCAGTATAAGTAACTTGCCGCTCTCCTACGTTTGAAAAAGGCGTATGATAAGTCATTATAAGAAGACTTAACAAAACAATACTAAATGGAATAGTCATATTTGGCACTTGTAATTTTTGAATCTTAATACTTAAATTGGTAAATTGAACATCTATATCATTCCCAAAGTTACCAGGGATGTTATACTTGAGTCAATGGTCAAATTTAACCATCTAAATACAAGTCGTTATTTTACTCATAGACGCATTTTATATCGCTGATAAAGAGATAGTTTTACCATAAATTTAATAAAATAAAGGCTATATTGTATCTGATCATGCTACATTATACTTGATCATTCAAGCACATTAAGGTATGGTTTCTTTAACAAGTATAGCAATATCGCCTTTACTTTGATGGTGGAACTAAAATTGATAATAATAATTTGAAATAATAAACTTTATTATGGAGCATTCAGTTAATTATTGCAGGTACTATCAAACGTTCTTATTCGTCCTCTTTATGTTAGGGGGGATAAACATAAGAGCCCAGTTATTTATTCAAGACAGCTTGAAATTAATATCTCGGGATTTTAAATTTACAGAAGGTCCCGCCGTGGATCGAGGTGGCAATATTTATTTTACTGACCAGCCAAATAACAAAATCTGGAGATACTGCACAAACGGTCATCTTTCGGTGTTTAAAGATTCTTCAGGCCGTGCAAATGGACTGTACTTTAATCATTTGAATCAACTACTTTCATGTTCGGATGAGAAAAACGAAATTTGGTCGATAAACATGGATGGCAAAGTTACGGTCCTGCTATCAGATGTCGATGGAAGAAAATTGAATGGCCCAAATGACCTATGGGTGGATCAAAAAGGAGGTATTTATTTTACAGATCCCTATTATCAGCGTGATTATTGGGATAGAAAGAAACCAGAGATAGTGGGGCAAAAAGTATACTACCTTCCTTTCGGAAAAGGAACGAAGCCAATTGTGGTGGCTGATGATCTAACTAAGCCAAACGGAATAGTTGGTTCGGCTGATGGAAGATATCTATATGTAGCAGACATTGAACGAAATAAAACGTATCGGTATATGATTGATGCTGAGGGTAAATTAAGTGGGCAGACAGCGGTCATAGAGCAGGGCTCTGATGGACTTACCCTAGACAACGAAGGAAATATTTACCTTACTGGAAAAGGTGTTTCTATCTATAGCCCGAGAGGTGAATTGATTGGACACATTGAGATTAATGAACCTTGGACATCGAACGTGTGTTTCGGAGGAAAAGATAGGACTGATCTATTTATTACCGCATCAACTGCAATATATTGTATTCCAATGCACACAAAAGGAGTTAAATTAAATGACACCACTGCCCTAAATTAGCTATCTATCCATGTCTTAGATTTCATTGAGTTAAATCCATTTAAAAAGTTTCCTAACAAGGCTGTTAGAGTTAAAGTACTTGAATTACCGGTGATTTATACGTTCTACGGTATTAAAGGCATATGATTTGTATCTCTTCTAAAAACTAAAAGTGCCTTTATGGATGGAAAGTGAGGTCGATGAGGGCACTAATTTTATTCTTACATTATCTATTATGCAAAAACCAAAAGTACATGGAAGCTAAACGAATAATGATTTGTGACGATGACGAGGGAATACTTGAAGTTCTCGAGCTATATTTAGAATTGGAAGGTTACGTTGTGGTAACTGTCGCCAATAGCACTTTATTGATTGAGCAGATAGAAATGCATTCACCAGATTTGCTCCTACTCGACCTTTGGATGCCTTTGTTGTCTGGCGATCAGGCGCTAAAGATAATTCGTGAAAACGATAAAATAAAGGATTTGCCTGTTATAGTGCTTTCCGCTAGCGTTGATGGCGCCACCATTGCCATTGATAATGGAGCGGATGGCTTTATAGCAAAACCTTTTGATCTAGACAACATTAAGATGAATATTGATAGCGTGATGAACAGGCAATAGATAAAATAAATCCTCCATTCTCTTTTTCCCAATGCAATCTTGCGCCCCTTATAAAGATCTTTTCAACGACGTATTTTCATTATAATATCGTTTTTATGAACGATTTCATTACAGGAATTGTTCACGAAACAACAATACTACAACAAAAAAATAAACAATATGTCACAGTTTAAAAATCCACACACAAAATATCCTATACCACCTTTCCCAAAACAAAAACAGCAAGTTCCTGGAACGGAAACTTCCATGAAACCACAAGCTGATCATGGTGAGAAAAGTTATGTTGGCAGTGGTAAGCTTAACGGTGCGAAAGCTGTTATTACAGGTGCAGATTCAGGTATTGGTCGAGCCATTGCGATCGCTTATGCGCGCGAAGGTGCAGATTTGGTAATCAGCTACGGCTATGATATCGAAGATGAAGATGCAAAAGAAACTGCTCGCCTCGTAAGAGAGGCAGGCCGTAAAGTTATATTATATAAAGGAGATCTCCGTAACGAAAACTATTGTAACCAACTAATAGATTGTGCATTATCTGAACTCGGAGGCATAGATATCTTAGTTAACAACGCTGCTTACCAAATGGCGCATAAGACACTCGACGCGTTGACAGCAGAGGAATGGAATCGTACTTTCGAAACGAATATAAGAAGTATGTTCTATCTATCAAAAGCAGCAGTACCTCACATGCAACCTGGAAGCTCAATCATAAATACAGCGTCCGTTAACTCGTATCATCCGAGTGCCGTTCTTTTAGACTATGCGGCAACTAAGGGAGCTATACAAAATTTTACAGCGAATCTCGCGCAAATGCTTCTACAACAGGATAGAGGTATTCGCGTAAATGCTGTAGCTCCCGGACCCGTATGGACGCCGTTAATACCCTCGACTATGCCGGAACCACAAAATTTTGGCAAGGAAACCCCAATCAAACGACCAGCACAACCGGCAGAGATTGCCCCAGCATATGTTTTTTTAGCTTCCGAAGATAGCAGTTACATAGCAGGTGCCACATTAGCAATAACCGGAGGGAAAATTGCTATATAAGTAAATCACATCATGTAATTAACGCACTGAAAGTATGATTGATGCAGACAGTGCGTTAATAGTTTTTGATTACACTCACATTTTTTCAAAAATTTACTCACTTATCAACACTACTGCATCAGCCAAAAGCCCCCTGCTTTTGGCTCGAAGGATGATTTTACCTCTATCTATGCTTTTTATAATGACCAAAGCTCTACCGTTGAATGCCCTTCGTGCCGTTGATTGAAAACTGTTCAGATCCGTCGTATTGCCATTGTCTGTCGCCACAATTTTTGCAGCATCTCCCTCCACCTCAAATTCGATTTTATCGTCTGCATCAGGAAGAATCGTACCAAACTCGTCCACGATATAGGCATGCACAAAGGCAAGTTCTTTGTTTGCCGAATTGAAAGTCACGTTTTCTGCAAACAATTGTATACGATGCGCTTTCGCTGCCGTGCGGATCGTTTTACTTAGCAGTTTCTTGCCACCTTGAAACGATATTACTTCAATCTCCCCTGGTTCAAATTCAACGGCCTTAAATACAAGGTCGTACCGGTCTGGGTCCTTGGACTGCTCCCCTATCTTTTTACCGTTCAGATAAAGCTCCACCCGGTCAGCCTGATTAAAATACACGACGATATCTACCCGGTCACCTTGCTTCCAATTCCAATGTGGCAATACATGTAAGACCGGCTTTTCTGTCCATACGCTTTGATACAGATAGTAGACATCTTTCGGAAACCCAGCTAGATCCACAATACCAAAGTACGAACTTCGTGCCGGCCAGGTGTACGGTGTGGGTTCGCCGAGATAGTCAAATCCGGTCCATACATACATCCCAGCAATATGGTCATACCTTTCCATCAACCTTAAGCTTGTCTGATGATTTGAACCCCATGGTGTAAATACATTGTCGTAAGCCGATATGTTCCTGTCTTCATTCCCGCCAGAAAAAGGGATATCCCATCGTTCAGGCCACATGCGACTAGAATCATAAGGAACCAAATCATACGTTCCGCGACTTTCCAACGCCGAAGTGCTTTCCGTTACGATAAACTTCTTTCCGGGATGGTCCTGTGGGAAGCTTGCCCATTTCTTATGGTTATAGTTGTAGCCAATCAGATCTACCGCCGAACTCATCAGCACCGGATTTGCTTTGGAAAGCTCATTATTGGCAATGGTGGTCGGACGTGTGTCATCCAGACTATCGACGATTGCGGCCAGCGCGATCGGAATGGCTGTGCCATCAGCTTTGGAATGCCATTGCTCCTGCGCTTCATTGCCCAGGCACCAGATAAACAGTGACGGATGATTACGGTCCCTTTTGACATGGTCAACAAAGTCCCGCTTGTACCATTCGTCCCAGTATAAATGATAGTCATAAGGGTTTTTATGCCCTTTCCAAACATCGAAAGTTTCGCTCATCACGACAAAACCCAAGCTATCGCAAAGGTCCAAAAACGCTGGAGCCGCAGGGTTGTGTGATGTGCGTATCCCATTGACCCCCATTGCTTTCATAATGCGGAGCTGACGTAATGCTGCCGACGTATTGAATGCCATACCCAAAGCGCCGAGATCACTATGTAAACAGACACCCCGGATTTTAAGCTGCCTCCCATTCAATATAAAGCCCTGTTGCTGATCGAAACTAAAACTACGTAAGCCAAATTTCGTAAGCTGTTCATCTACAACCCGACCATCAACAATAAGTTTAATTTTTGCAGTATATTGATAGGGATTTTCAATACCCCATAAGACGGGATTTTCGAGGACTATCTGCTGAGCGATGGAGTGCAGACCTGCTTTGACAGCGCTCAACGTGGTACGTTTGCTTGCGACAACAGCACCTTGAACCGAAAGAACCTCTGTCAGTAGCGTAATCTTTTTTGATTCCTCAGGGTTATGCTCAATTTCCAGGGAGAGATCCACGACAGCACATTTCTCACTGAGCTGCCCAGCTCTTATGAAGGTGCTGTTCGTTCCTATGCTGACTGGATTCCGGCTGATTAATTTGACATCCCGATAGATCCCCGACCCCGAATAGAAACGCGAGTTGGGCTGATTCTTATTGTTTACTTTTATTGAAAGCAGGTTTTCCCTACCATCCCAGTATAAATAAGGGGAAAGCTCATATTCAAATCCGATATAACCATTGGGTCTTTTTCCTAAGAAATGCCCATTGATCCAGACTTCACTGTTTTCGTATACACCTTCGAATGCAATAAATATCCGTTGCCCTTGCTCAGCCTGAGCCAGCTTAAACGTTTTTTGATACCAACCAACGCCACCATCGAGGTAAGCAGCCCCGCTACCTGCGGGGCTGTTTTCTCTAAATGGCATTTCGATACTCCAGTCATGTGGTAGATCGAGCTTTCGCCAGCCCTCTCCTTTTCGTCCATTGCTATATTGCTGGCTGCTATCCAGTTTAAACCACCAGCCCCCATTAAAATCAATAACCCTTCTGGACTGTCCACTTAACGAGCCCGCCGTCGCCAATAACAGGAAGAGCAGGATCATCATTCGGCTATATCCTGTGTGAAATAGTCGCTTCAACATAGGCTTATTTAGTCTTATTGGTATCCGAGGCATTTTCGGCCAAACTCTCCTTGTAGGCCTTGCTGATAAAATTGAAGGTCAGCATAGCTGCTCCGTCGTTCGAAAGCACGGGATCCCGCAATACCGCCAGTTGCATCGTATTCTCGGTCAGCGACATAATACGGACATCGCCCCAGTCGACAACGATCCCATCTTGTGGCTTTCCATGTAAAGGCGAAGCGCCGGTCATACGGATGGTTTTCTTTTCGGTATCGATATTAAAAGTCCCCTTCTGAATTTTCCCCAGCATAGCATGATTCACGTTTATGTTTGCACCGCCTTTCAGATCAAAAGTCATACTTCCATAATCACCGGCAGGCATAAGCCAGCTATTGCCTTTCCAATCGGGTTCCCAGCTCCAGCTATCGCTATTTAAAGGCGCGGCTGTTTTATTGATGCTTCCCCACCAGTCACCGGTTCCGTAAAAATACATTGGACCTTTAAAGTAGCGGGAGATACCGTCAGCATCTAGATCGAGGTACCATGTTTTCTCTTCCCCTGCCCCGCCCGTCAATAAGGTCCAGGTCTCGTCACTGATAAACTCGGCATACATCTGATCGATTTTAAATGTCACTGGATCGCCGTAGACGATGCCACCACGCGTCTCGACACCAAATTTAACGGTGTACTCACCTGGAAAAGGCATTTTCAGGGTTACCTTTTTCTCCTGACTCCGTCCTTGTGGATGCTCCCACAATGGGGTGTATTTTGAATCCATCAAGCTGTTTAAATACACAATATTGGGATTACTGGCGTCATGTTCAACGGTAAAGGCCTTTCCCTTCTCCAACTGCGCCGAAGTGACATCAATGTCTCCCAGCGTATAATTCTCGGGAGAACAAGCTCCAAAGAGTACCATCGCCGCAAAAAAGCAGATGGCATATGTGAATATTTTTTTCATGTTTGTCTAGTTATAATTCAACTAATAGTAAGTCCTGGTATACCTGTGTTTAGTTCCATCCAGCATTTTGTTTCAGTACACCATTGGATAAGGTAATCTGCTTGTTGGGTATTTGCATAAATCCTTTCGTTGTCAAAAAACGCTCTTTAGTCACAGTGACCTTCTCCGGCACAGATCCACTGAGCACATCTTCGGTTGTTTCCAGTGTAGCGGCGGCGTTATTCAGCCCCTGCCGCAATACATCCCAATAGCGGATACCTTCAAACGCAAATTCAAATTTTCTTTCCTTCAGAATATTGTTTTTTGAAACTGCTAGCGGCACAAAATTGGTCTTATACGCTCTTTTCCTTACCTCGTCAAAGTATTTCTGTGCGTTTGCGGAACCGAGTTCTGCCGCCATAAGCAAGACATCAGCATAGCGGATGACAAAGTAATCCTGGTCTTGGGACAGTTGCATATCCTTATCCCCGCCTGTATTGGTGGTGCCGTCCGGCAATGCCGTGGGGGCGTATTTTTTTATGGTGTAACCTGTATACTCACGCTGGTCTTTCAGGTCAAATCCCGTGATATTCTCGCCATCGATATCAATAATTGAGGCAGTTTTGCGCGTATCCATGTTGTCAAACTCATTGAAGAACTTTTTGCTTACCGTACAAGCCCCCCATCCTTGGCCATAAGGCGACCAATTTTTACCGCGCAAGCCCAGAAAGACGACCCAGCGGTTGCCATCAACATAACCGTTATAGTTCGATGTATTGTTGAATTTCTGTGCAAATACAACCTCAGCATTTCCCTTACCGGCATATTTGGAAATATCTAGCGTATTATTGCTTGCATTGGGGATATAACTCGCTGCCGGCCATAGATTTTTGAAATCTGCCACCAGCGCAAACTGGCCACTGCTGATAACTTCTTCGAGTCCCGCCAGGGCTTCGGCTTTGGAAACACCGATATCTTCGCCGCCATAATAGCCTGCATAAAATAGATAAACACGGGCCAGTAGCGCTTTAGCAGCGAATGGAGTTGCCCGACCATCATTGGTTGCCGCAGCTGACTTGGGGTAAGCTGTTGCTGGGATATTGGCAGCCGCAAATTTAAGGTCTGAAACGATCAGTTGATAAATCGCTTTGGGGTCCGACTGTGGAATATTCTCATTGGTCGGGCTCGTTAGCAAAGGGATGTTTTCGAATAGACGGACGAGATCAAAGTACATGGTGGCCCGCAGGAATTTCGTTTCCCCTTCGATACGTGCCCGCGCTGTTGTGTTGCCTGAAAAATCAGTACCGTCCAATTTTCCCAATAGTGTGTTGCAGCGAAAAATTCCCGCGTAGTAATCAGACCAAGTACCATCAAAGATATTATTGTCCGATTGGGACTGCGCAATATCAAAACGGTCTATTGCCTGAAATGAGCGACCGTCTGTTGTACCTGTTCCGCCAAAACAATTGTCGGCGGCCACCTCTGCTGTCAGATAGAAAGACTGGCTCCCATTGGAGGTCGTCCGTTGATAACCATCATAACAACCGACCAGAGCCATGTCAGCATCGGCTACGGTTTTATAAAAATTGCTTTCCAAAACGCTTGTCATCGGTTCGACATCCAAAAAACTGGATGAACATGATCCTAAGATTAAGGATCCAAATAACATGGAATGATAGATATAGCTCGTTTTTTTCATGATTTCTTGTGTTTAGAATTTAACATTTAGGCCAAATAATACAGTCCTTGGTCTTGGATAGTAACCGAGGTCGATACCCGATACCCAACCATCTGTTCCATAACCGATCTCGGGATCCATCCCATCATATTTGGTGAACGTAAACAGATTTTGACCTTGTACGTAGAACCGGATCTGATTGGCATACTTCCATTTGATCAGCTTCGATAAGTCATAGCCTAAGGTCACATTGCTGATCCGAAGAAAGTCTCCATCCTGAATATAAAGGTCTGAAAACTGCCAATTGACATTAGTTTCCGTAACACGGGGGATCGTATTGGAAGTACCCTCTCCCGTCCATCGCTCTAATATTCTTGTGGTATAGTTTGCTTGTTTATTGGCATGATTGCGGTAAGACTGTACAATTTTGTTTCCAAGGGAACCATAGGCATTCACCGAGAAATCAAATCCTTTATAATCCAGTCCAATATTAAATCCATAGGTAAAATTAGGCATGCCCACGCCCAAATTTGTCTTATCCGAGGCATTGATAATACCATCGTTATTCTGATCTACATATTTCACATCGCCCGGTTTTACATCCGCTTGAAGGATACCTTTTCCAGCGGTTTTCCAGGCGTCGATCTCGGCTTGGTTCTGGAATAGGCCGTCTGTCTTATACCCCCAGAAGTAGCCAATGGGTAGGCCGTTTGCGGCGCGGTAAAATTCTTCCGAGTTATCGTATAACATGGCTGTCTGTCCGTGGATAATACCATCTTCAGTTGGTATCTGTCCCACCTTATTTTTGTTATAGGCACCATTTACCCCAAGACGATACTTGACTTCATTGATCTTATCCGCCCAATTTAGTCCCAGTTCCACCCCTGTATTCTTCACGTCACCGCCATTGATAAAAGGGGGCAACGTTCCAGTTGTTGCCAAAACAGGCGCTGTAACCAGCCAGTTTTTCGTCTTTTTGACATAAAAGTCGGCAACAACATCAAGACGGCTGTTCGCAAATTTGGCATCAAATCCGATATTGGTCTGTTCCGAAGTTTCCCAGGTCAGATTCGGATTGGACAAGCGGCTCGGATAGGCCCCAGCGATATTATTGTTGCTCGTTCCAAAGACATAATGTGCGCCGGGGTTGGACGATGTAATGCCTGTCGAGGTACTGATGGGGGCCGCATATTGAAAATCAGCGACATCCTGATTACCCACCTGCCCCCATGAAGCACGGAGTTTAAAGAAGTTTACAGCCGCTAAATGTTCTTTAAAAAACTCTTCCGAAGAAATTACCCAGCCTGCCGATACCGAAGGGAAATATCCCCAGCGGTTGCTGCGCGAAAATTTAGAGGATCCATCTGCACGCAATGTCGCATTCAACAGGTACTTTTCCTTATAATTGTAGCCCAGCCGTCCAAAGTACGAGACCCTACGGGTGATGTTCTCAGGCTTTCCAGACACCGTACGCGTTTCGACGACGTTCCCTTTTTCATCCAGGTGTGCCTGGCCTGTGGTATTGTCCAGGTAAGCATGTGCAAAATCATTGAACTGCGAAAGTAGATTCCAGTTGGACCCCGAAAGGTAAGTTCCCTGGTAACGTAACGATTCCATACCGACCATGGCCGAAAAGCGATGATCCGTATGGATATCAAAGTCATAAGAAGCTGTATTTATCCAGGTCAGCGTATGACCTTTGCTCATATTCTGCGAGGTTGTTGTATGATCTTGGTTGTAGGTGTAGATGGAGAAGCGGTATAAGGGCGTAAAACTTCTGTATTCTGAAGCATAATAGTTAAATCCCAGCAATGACCGCACCTTTAGGCCTTTGATCGGTTCGATTTCCGCAAAGATATCGGCCAATAATTTTTGGCCATCATTGGCGTTGTTCGAATTGGTCATCATCACCCCATATGGATTGCTGTCCCCATTGTACCAAGGTGAATTGGAAGTATCATTGAAAGCACTTCCGTACAAGCCATTGTCCGAATACACCGGTGACAAGGGCGAAGTGGCAAACGCACCACGCAGCGTATTGCTGTACTGATTGCCGACACTGATGCCTCGATTTTTGATGTAGTTAAAGTTGAGGTGCTGACCTATTTTCACAAAGTTATCGAAGAGTTTATGTTCCGAATTCGTCCGGAAACCATAACGCTGATAGTTGGAAACGTCTTTGCCGCCTACAATCCCCTCCTGACCAATATAGTTCATCGATAAGGCGTAGGTGGATTTTTCATTGCCGCCGGTCAGGGCAACATTGTAATTGTCCATTTTTGCATTATCCTTGAACATGTAATCCATCCAATTGGTATTGGCCAGACCGTCCATGCCGTTAAAATCAATCACCGCGGCCCCCGAATTCAGCGATTGCTCATTCATGATCAGCTTGTACTGATCTGCATCCAGCAATTTTGCTTTACGTGAAACGTTTTGAATGCCCGTATAGCCATCAAACGACAGCACATTTTTTCCCGCAGCGCCCATTTTGGTGGTGACCAGGATAACCCCATTGGCAGCCTGCGAACCATAGATGGCGGCCGAAGCTGCGTCTTTCAGTACGTCAATAGATTGGATATCGGCCGCATTCAAGACCGAAATATCCCCTCCCGGAACGCCGTCGATGACGTACAAGGGGCCCGAATTACCGATTGTTCCCAACCCCCGGACGACGACCTTCATATCTGCTCCCGGCTGACCGGAAGTTGATGTAATGGATACACCCGGTGCTTGCCCCTGAAGCGACTGCAGCGGGTTTAATTGATTGCGCTTCTGTAGTTCTTCACCCTCCACCTTCAAATTGGCTCCTGTATTCAGTTTTTTCTTTTGTACACCGTAGCCGATAACCACCACCTCTTCAAGATCGGAAGCTTGCGGCTGTAGGCGGATCACCATATTGGGGCCAGTCACTGTAATTTCTTCAGTTTTGTACCCCACGTAGGTAACGATCAATACTGTCCCTGTGCTGGCCTTCAGTGCAAACTTGCCCGATTCATCACTGCTTGTTGAAATCTTCTGATTCTTTACTTTGATACTCGCTCCCCCGATCGGCAGTCCTGAATCAGCCGAAACAACCGATCCGGTGAAAGATTGTGCCCAGACCAAAGAGGTTACGCTGGTCATGACAACGACGGCCATGCCCCTGCTCAACAATTGTTTGCTTATCATATCTCTTGATTTATAAATTGGTTTTTATTATTTTAATTTGACCTGCAAGGCTTTACCGGCATAGGTTACCACTGTGGGTTTTGCTGGTGAAACATCCAGTCCAACGGCGCTGCTGTCGCTGACAAAAATGAAATTGAACTTTCTTTTGGTCAGCATGCCATCGAAATCACCCTGACGGTTGGCCACTGACAGCGTCTTTGTCGAATTGTCATAACTGAAATCAATGCGACTATATTTCCCTTTTTCATAATTATAGTTGCTTCCTTCGTCTTCATAGAGTGAAAAATGACCGTTTGCTCCCGCATAGACATAGACATCCAGTACATCCGGCTTTTTCTCGGCAGTATACTGCATGACCGGTCCAATGGGCACTATTGCTCCGGCTCTGACATAAACAGGGATACGTTCGTATGGTGCAGCAACAAGCAGATCCTGCCCACCTGTTACCATCTTGCCACTGTATAGATCATACCAGCTGGTTCCTTTTGGAAAGTGTATCTTGCGTGAGCTCGCACCTTTTTCAGTGACAGGACTGATGAGCAAAGATGGTCCCCAAAGGTATTGGTCATTGCGGTCGAATCCATCTTTGTCCTGGGGGAAATCCATGGCAAGTCCACGTATCATCGAATAGTCTTCAAAAAAAGTCTTCGCGGCAAGACTATAATTATAGGCCAGTAATTTATACCGTAGATTGATCGCATAGGTCATGCTTTTATAGGCCGGATGATCCACAGGAGCGATATTATACGGCTCGCGGTAGGGATATTGTCCATGCGCCCTGAATAAAGGCAAGAATGCCCCGTATTGGTACCAGCGGCTATTCAGCTCGCGCCACTCCTCCAAGTCTGCTGCATCAGGTTTGTGAAACCTGTTTTCAACCAAAAAGCCACCTGCATCCATCGTCCAATAAGGTGTACCGGACATCGAGAAATTGATGCCCCCGGCAATCTGATCTTTCATGTCATGCCATCTCGAAGCAATATCGCCGCTCCAGGCAGCAGCCGCATAGCGCTGCTGCCCTGCAAAAAAGGATCGCGTCAGAATAAACACCCGTTTGTTAGGATCTGTTTCACGCTGGCCCATATAGATACCCTTGGCATTTTGCAAAGGGAACGCATTATAGTAGCGAACAGATGATCCTATAGCTGGCTGAAAGACCGATTTACGCTCATCCAGATCAATATTGGAGTGAATATCTGGCTCACTCGCATCCATCCACCAGGCATCGATCCCAATTTTGAAAAGATTGTTGTCCAACAATTTCCAGAACCCATCGCGTGCCGCTTTGTTGAAAGGATCATAAAATGTCGAGGTATAGCCCTTTCCGATCCAGTCTTTTCTGCCATCATAGATATTTCGCGGATAGATCCATTTGTTGGCTTTAAATTCTTGGTATACGGAAGACTCTTCATTGATTTTGGGCCAGGCCGAAATCATGATCTTAAAGTGCTGATCATGCAGCTTGTTCACCATGGCCTGAGGATCTGGGAAACGCTTTACATCAAATTTCTGGCTCCCCCAGTCATTTTCAGCCCAGTAAGACCAATCCTGCACAATATTGTCGATTGGAATCTTACGCTTGCGAAATTCAGCTGCGACCGCTTCAATTTCCGCTTGCGTCTTGTAGCGTTCTCTGCTCTGCCAAAATCCGAAGCTCCAAAGCGGCATAATCGGCGCCTTGCCGGACAAGTGGCGATAACCTGCAATGACCTCATCCATTGATGCGCCCTGAACAAAGTAATAATCAATGGCATCGCCAGCTTCCGAATTAAAGGAAAATACGTTTTTACGCGCTTCTGGGATAGGACTCTGCCAGTTTAAGGTAAAATAAGACTCCCCTCCATCTGGTATCCATTCCATTCGGATCTGGTGGATCTTATCTTTCTGGAGGTCTCTCTCAATCTCAAAGGTACCTGCATTCCAGGATTGACGCCAGCGTTCGGCGACCTGCTCCCCATCAATCCAGACTTTCATATAACCCGAATATTTAAAATGCAGCACATGTTTGCCTGTGTAGGGCGAAGAGAAACTTCCGGCATAGATGACTTTGCTTTCGGCCAGATTTACGCCCTTTGGAAACTTGTGCTGATCTGTTAGGTAGCCATAATCGATGATCGATTCCGGCCGGGATAGATAAACCTCTTCGCCTTTGTTCCGGTTTACATAGGTTGCTGTAAGCCACCCAGCTTCACCTTCTTTTGACTGCAGCTTAAACGCATTTAGGGGCAATAACGGCCGCACGTCGCCCGCCTTTGTAATGGAGTAATTGTGCCATAAAATACCATAGTTATTGGTGGACAGTAAAAAGGGGATTCCGATTTCTGTATTATATTGCAACAGCGAAACCTGTTTTCCGCGGTTATAGTTCATCACCGCATTCTGATGTTGGCCGAGTCCATAGATCCCTTCTTCCGCATTGACAATAAAGTCTTGGTTAATGTGATAAAATGCATCACCTTGATAACTATTGGCTAAGAAAGAACTCGAATTCCGCTTTGCTTCTTTAAAGATGGATTGCCCCTTAAGATCAAAAAATTCCAATTTACCATTTATCAAGGAAACCACTGCCTGCATATTGGCCGTTTGTACATTTACCGTCGAGTCGGTCGAGCTTACCGCAAGTGATTTTACTTGCCGGCGCAGTGAATCGACGATCACTAAGCTTGTTTGTCCTGGTAAGGCTGCACCAGCCGGAACAGCTGTGACACGCACAATCTTGTCGGTCACGACATCCAAATAAATATCCTGATCAATGGAGGTCTCCGAATTTTTGAAGCTGACCTTAATACCAGAAGGCATTTTTTCATAATGAGCTTTATTGGCTTGGGTAAATCCCTGCTGCACGATTGCGAAGAGCATCAAACCACTTAAAGCGTACGTTAAGTTGCGCATTTAAATAAGATTTACTGGTTATTATATTCCCTTGGTTATTACGTGTCCTTTCCTATTGAAAGAACAGATCAAATATAAAATGCAACCGGTTGTATAAGGGGTATGTTTTGTTAACTTTTAGGGGTTATTTTGTTAACTTATGCGGTAAGATATGCAGACGACATTGCCACTAAACCATTTATTTATAAGCTTTTTCGATAAAAAGACGGCAGGTTACCAAATGCAGATTTAAAATATTTGCTGAATTGTTTCGGATTTCCGAATCCAACTTCATAAGCGATTTCAGCCATCGATAATTTCGAGTTCTGAACCAGATGCATGGCACGCTTGAGCCGTATATGTCGGATGTATTCCATCGGTGAATAACCTGTGATGGCAAGCACCTTTTTATAAAGCCCTACGCGCGTGAGGTTCATTCTTTTGGCTAGTAGTTCGACAGAAAGCGAAGAGTCACTGAGATCCTGTTCAATTTCCTTTACAAGCAAACGGATAAACTGTTCATCAGCAGATACGATATCGGGCTGCGCCAGATTAACGTTGATCTGTTTTTTATACCGTTTTACCAACGTCTGCTGCTGATGGAGTATCTGCGCCAATTTTGAACGCAGTAGACTGATATTAAAAGGTTTGTTTATATAATCTGTTGCACCGGCCTGTAAGGCCTCCAGTTCAATCTTCTGATTGACTACCGCAGTTACAATCAGCACAGGGATATGAACCAACTTAGCCTGGGCTTTTATAAAGCGGCAAAAATCCAGTCCGCTCTCTCCTGGCAGACTGAGATCGGTGATGATAAGATCGACCTGCTGCTTGCTTAGGATCAATTTTGCATCATTAATACTTTGTGCAGCGTGAATTAGGTAGACCGAACTCAGGGTTCGCTCCAAGTAATGAAGGAAATCAATATCATCTTCCACCAATAAAATAGCGGGTTTATCCTGCTTACTGCTTTCGACGGGATCGGCGCTCGCTACGGCCTTATTTATGGGCAACTGAACATTAAATGTCGTCCAGTGCGCATTGCTACTCAGCCTGATATTTCCACTCAAGAATTCGACATAGTCTTTGACAATAGAAAGCCCGATGCCTGTACCTTGATTCAGTTTTCCATTTGGCACATCTAGTTGTATGTAACGTTCAAAAACGCGGGCCTGTAAATTTTCGGGAATCGCTATACCCTGATTTTGAACTTCAATACACAGTATCTTTTCTGTTTCTTGTTCAGTGATTTCGGCACTGAATGCCACAATGCCGGATACTGGGCTAAATTTGACCGCATTTGACATCAGATTGAAAATAATGCTTTCCAATTTGTTTTTGTCAAACCAGGACAGATAGGTGTCTGGAGCGATATTGACCTGTAACGAGATCTGATTTCTTTGAGCTATCCCGGCGAAGGCATCGAGCTGTTCGCGGATAAATCCCATGAGGTCCCCATACGCTTCATTCAGTTCAAGTTCACTTTTCTCCAATTTTCTAAAGTCCAGCAGCTGGTTGACCAATTTAAGCAGGCGGTCTGCATTCTTCTTGATTAAGTTTAGGTCGGCTTTTTTTTCTGGATGCTGTTCTTCATCCAGCAGCTGCTGTGTTGGGGTTAGAATCAAGCTTATCGGAGTCCTGAATTCATGACTTATATTGGTAAAGAAACGTGTTTTCAACGCATCCAGTTCCTTTGCCTGTGCAGCCTGTTCCTGAGCGAGGTAAAGTTGATTACGCGTCCTGACACGCAGTTTTGTCAAATAAAAATAAGCCCATAGGACGACTAGTATCAAACCGGCATAAAAAAGAAAGGCCATTGTTGAACGCCAAAACGGTGGCTGTATATCGATTGTCAAAAGTAGTACACCATCTGACCAGCTACTTGAATCGATAGCATGCCGTATATACAAGCTGTAGCTACGGGTGTCCAGATTGGTAAAACTGGCCCGCATGGTTCCCGGTTCAAAATCAAACCATTCATCACTTAGACCAGCAAGCTGATATTGGTAGAGTCCATTATGTTGCTGTAGGTAGTCAAAGGTTGAGAACTCCAGCGAAATGGCATTGAGGTTGTACGGAAGCCTCAGTTCCTTAAGATTATTCAGGGCTCGATCGTAAATGACCCGGCCCGAAAATTCTTCACCTACGGCTACCCGCTTGTTGAATAAATAGAGATTGGACAAAAGCGGCAAGATCAGTTCACTTTCGTGGCCAATTTTCGCAGGATCAATAAAATTGAACCCCTTTGGCCCACCAAAGACAAGCCTTCCGTCCCGCATTTTTAAAGCAGCGTTTTCATTGAATAAATTCCCTTGAAGGCCCAATTCCTGCGTAAAATTGCGGATGATAAACTTCTCTGCCTGTCCTGTACCGACAATCGCCGACAGGCCTTTGTTTGTGGAAGCCCAAACATCACCTTGATCATCGACCAAGAGTGCCAGGATTGCATCGTCGCTAAGCCCATCTTGCTGTGTAAGATAGCTTATTTTGGTACCATCGATTACATGCAGTCCCTCTTGTGTCGCTACCCAAATACGACCGGCTTTGTCCTCTTTGATATCATAAATTAGATCATTCATGAGTTTCATAGGCGAACTGGATGTATTGATATAAGTAATCTTCTCGTCGGGGGCCAACAATGCCAATCCTGTAGCTGTGCCGATCCAGAGACGTTTTTTTGAATCCTCAAATAAGACAGAGATATAATTGCTGTTGATGGTTTGGCCCTGCCGTGTATATGTTTTCGAAAACTGTGCTGTTTTTTTATCAAACAGGTACAGGCCGGTACTTAGCGTTCCTATCCATAGCCGATGTTGACTATCTTCATAGATCTCCCATACACTATCATCATTCAATTTCCCGGGGGCCGAGTCACGGTGGAAAACCTTAAAACTTTTGCCGTCAAATCGACACATACCACCTCGATAAGTTCCTATCCACAGCCTGTCTTCCGCATCCAGCAATAAGGAAACAATCACGTTGCTGCTCAAACTATTGGGATCCTGAGGATCATGCAGGTATTGCGTAAAGGTTTTCTGACTGAGATCATAATAGAGCAATCCCCCACCATTTGTCCCAATCCAGAGATTACCCTTTCGATCCTGTACAAACTTATTGACATCGTCAAAGGGAAGTGATTTGGGAAGTCCAGGATAGTTCTTGACTAAGGAGAATAATAACAAGTTGGGATGATAATAACTGATGCCGCCTTTGTATGTTCCCGTCCAGATAATACCTGACTTATCCCGATATAAAGCCGTTATGCTATTGTAAGGTAGGCTTCGTAAATCATATTTATCGTTACCGATGATTTGTACACTTTTTGTTTTTTTATCATAAACATTGATCCCACCATGGTCAGTTCCTAGCCAGAGGTGCCCTTGATCATCTTGCACGATATTGCCTACAAAAGGATTGGACAGTTCTTTTTGGAGGTGTTGAATTGAGCCATCTTTCGGGTCAAGCCAGTATACACCAATTGGAATGTCTTTTGAGAAAACCCATATCGCCCCTTCCCGGTCGGCAAATAGATTATAATTTACCAGCTTATTGCTGATCGGCAATAGGCTGGTTTTGGTACTTCGCAATGATTTGGTATCGATGTGGCCCAACAGGCCATTTTCGTAGATCACCCAGATCGTGTGCCCTTGACCAGCTATCACATCAGCGATTCGGTTGTTTTTTGTCAACGACGGTACAGTACGATAGGTTTTCTTTAGACTATCGTACAAGATCAGCGAACGATCGCTATACAATAGTGCAAAGATCTGCCCTTCCAGCTGTCTTATCGTATGTACGTCTTTGACGGGCAACTTTAAGCGGGTCAGTATGGAATCAAGCTGCTGGATGATAATACCTGAGCGCTGATCATACACATTCATCCGGTTGCTGGTACGAATCCATACATTGCCTTCTGGTCCCTCAAAGATTGCGGAAATTGCATTTCCACTCAGGCCGGTACGTTTATTGGCGGAATAGCGAAAATTTGTGAATTGCGTCCCATCAAATCGGCTCAGACCAGATTCGGTACCAAACCAGAGGTAATTGTACTTATCCCTGAGTGCACAATTGACATGATTATGGACCAGGCCCTGATCAGAGGTTAAGGTTTTAAACGCATAGGTATTGACCTGGCTCCAAACTGAAGATTGCCCTAAGAAAAGGAAAAGAAAGAGTTGGAGATAAGCGAATAAAAAAGACTTAAGCTGCTGCATTGGTTATCATCTCCCCAATGATACAAAAATTGAGTAAATACAGCAAATCTGCTGTACGATTTCAGGCGTGTAACTCCTACATTGACTCATTTCTATGGTTTAAGACGGGATAATGTCAATCTTGATGTGTCATCTCTGGTAACATCAATTTAAAGTTTTTTGAACAATTTGAATTGAGGAACTGTTCAACTAATAAAAGATTAGAGCAATGTATACACGAATTGGATTAATGATCACTGCAGCAGCAGGTGTTGCTGCATTTATTTACAGTCGCTGGAAAAAACGATTTGTAAATATCAATACGGAGAAAGAACATCAATACGAAAAGAGCAATCTATCCTCTCCACCTAAATGGTACAATCAGATTAAAAACCTACCAGACGTAGACGCTACAGATATTGTTTCATTGCAGTATGCTAATTCACCCATATCTTCCAAAGGGAATGAGATTGTACACAACCTCGTTCAACAGGTGCCCTACCACCAAAAAGGGAAAAGGCATAAATAGGAGGATTACGTTAATGAGAATTAAAAGGGCCTCTAAATCTCGCTTCAAAACCGACTTGCCTACTTTGATCGTTTCTACAACGACGATATCTCTTAATTTTAGAGGATCTATTGTTAACGGATTCCGATTCAAAAAAAATAAGAAAAAATTGAAAATGATTACGTCTCTAATTTTTTCTATGTGACCGGTTAATAATGTTTTCAAATAACAAAGAAGTATCTTGATGGTTATTTGAAAACATTAAAACGACCAATCTAGAAAAGGAAATTTAACTATTGAATGGCGGCGATATTGATTGTGTCTTTCAATTTAAAAATAATGTGATTTCACAACAGAGATTAGCGATATCTATATCTTTAACTAAAGCAAGATTGGTAGCAGTTGATTTAAACTGTCTATCTGTAGAAAACTACTCCGCTTTATTTCATTGCTTGCTTGTTCATGGGACCACGTTATGTGATACGGAATATGTATTGCCTGTGCACCAATTTCCAAAACGGGTAAAATATCGGAATTTATTGAATTTCCTATCATCATGAAATTCTCAACCGGACAGTCAATTTTGCTTAACAATTTCGTATAATCCTCACTTTTTTTGTTACTCATAATCTCAACATGATGAAAATATTTTTGAAGAGGCGAATTCTTCAACTTTCTCTCCTGATCCAACAAATCGCCCTTTGTCGCTACAATCAATTTGTAATGTGCACTAAGTTGTACCAAAGTATCCTCTATGCCATCCAATAATTCAATCGGCATTTTTAATAAACACTGTCCAATTTCTATAATTTTGTTTACTGTGCTCAAAGGCAGTTGGCCAGCAGAAATACGGCTGGCAGTTTCTATCATACAAAGAATAAAACCTTTTACGCCATATCCGTAAAGCGACAGGTTGTTCATTTCCGTCTTAAATAGTTCCTGTGAAATTGCATGCTGCGGAAGATAGTTCTCCAGCAGTGCGCAGAAATCATGTTCTGCTTTTTGAAAATAGGGTTCATTTACCCATAATGTATCATCAGCATCAAAGGCAATGATTTTAATCGCGTCTTTATTAACAGTCATTTTTCTTACTCAATTAAAGCATTCTAAATAAGCTTAGTATTACTATACTGCTCCCATAGCCCCGTCAAGTTCACGGCTGAGTCATAGGTAGCATTAAGGGCGAAATGCTTTTTCTTTCCCACATAATCATAGATATAGAGATCGGTTATTGGCGTCGGAATAGCGGATAAATCCGCCGCTGAAATCCATTCTAAATCTCCTTCATTACAATACGGTACATCGACAAATTCGATGTCTGATACATATACGTAACTGATCCAGTTGTAATTAACTGGAGAAGTTTCTGTCAAAATACCACAAAACTGTTTTGAAGTTATATGGATACCTGTTTCTTCGAAAACCTCTCGCTCAACAGCTGCATCCGGATTTTCAAAGGGGTCTATTTTTCCACCAACAGGAACGTACATATCCTTGTTAGGTTCTTTTAAGCGTCTTAATAATAGGAATTTATCTTTATTTCTCAAGATACATAGTGTTGCGACTCGTTTCAAACCGATCACTTCGTTCTCCATCTTTTTCTGTTTCTAACAAAAATAGGAAAAGATGCGACAGTCTTCAAGAAATATTTCTTCCAATTTTCAATAAGCAGATCAACCCTCTTTTATTAAAGAATTTTGGAAATTTGATTTATATTTATATACCTAAACTTTATATATGTTAGAAAATTTTGAATTCTATCTATTTGTACTCCTATTGATCACGATGCTGATCTTACTGGCGAGAAAAATTCAGGTTGCCTACCCCGTTTTACTTGTATTAGCCGGACTTGTAATTAGTTTTATACCAGGAGTTCCTGCTATAAAAATAGAGCCTGAATTAATATTTATTATTTTTTTACCTCCACTTTTGTACGAGGCTGCTTGGTCAACTTCATGGAAAGAACTATGGCGATGGCGTAGGATTATATTTAGCTTTGCCTTCGTTGTAGTCTTTTTTACAGCCTTATCGGTTGCCGTATTTGCTAACTATTTTATCCCGGGATTCTCCTTAGCACTTGGATTTTTATTGGGAGGAATAGTATCACCGCCCGACGCAGTTAGCGCTGGTGCAATTTTAAAGTTTGTAAAAGTACCTAAAAGATTGGCTTCCATTCTGGAAGGTGAAAGTTTATTAAACGATGCTTCCTCATTAATAATCTTCAGATTTGCAATGATCGCCGTAGCGACAGGACAATTTGTATGGTACCAAGCTGCCGGAAGCTTTATCTGGATGTGCGTTGGCGGTGCAGCAATAGGGCTTGTAATCGCATATATTTTCCTTAAAATGCACAAACTTTTGCCCACCGATTCAAATACAGATCTATTGCTAACTTTCATAGCGCCTTTCTCCATGTATTTGATCGCAGAACAACTTCACGCTTCCGGCGTTTTGGCAGTTGTAAGTGGCGGATTATTTTTATCCTATCGCAGCCACGACTTTTTGAGTAGCGCATCCCGAATTCGCACCGTAACAGTATGGGAAAGCTTCTGCTTTTTATTGAATGGTATTGTCTTTATGCTTATCGGATTAGATTTACCTGAAATTGTTTCGGGATTGGGAGATACCGATATTTCTACCGCGATTGGCTACGGTGTAGCCGTAACAATAGTCCTTATTATGGTCAGAATTTTCGCTGGATATGCTGCGGTAATCACCACTCTAGTAATGAAACATTTCATAACAGTCGCCGATACCCAATCACCAGGTTGGCACACCCCAATGATTATTGGCTGGACCGGAATGCGTGGCGTGGTTTCTCTGGCAGCAGCTCTTTCCATTCCCTTAACACTGACCGATGGTACCCCTTTTCCACAGAGAAACCTTATTCTTTTTATCACATTTGTCGTTATTCTCTTAACCTTAGTCGTTCAAGGATTAACACTCCCTTTTATATTAAGAACAATCAAATTAGTAGATAGAGATTTTGTCCGAAGCGAGAAGGAAATCGATTATGAAATTCAGAATAGGCTAGCTCAAGTTGCTGTCGATAAAATTCGAAATGACTACGCCGACAAAATTGAAAATTTTCCGACCTTAAAGGATCAGTTAGATAAGTATGAAAATCAATTGCGGAGCTCTGAAATTATCATCAATTACGCAGAATATCGCAAAATATATATTGACATTCTTGAAACTCAACGTATGTGGCTGATCAATAAAAATCGTGAAGAGCTTCTACTAGACGAAGAAATTATTAAGAAGCACCTTCGTTTATTGGATCTTCAGGAAGAAAGATTAAATATGAAGAGCTGAGTCCCTTATAATAAGGCTACTAAATTGATGTTAATCTTCATCCAGGTAAATATCATGAACGACAAATTTAATATGTCTGTTGAAAACAATCATATCTTCAACATCTTCAGAATCTATAGGATAAAGCGTGTCAATCCCTCCCTCATCCAATAGTTCCGAATCTGGTATAAGTTCAAAAAAGGTGACTCCATTAACAACAGACAGTTCCTCCACTTTGATATAAGAAACATTTTGGCTTCTCCAAAGTACCAAAATATCAGTAGAAAATAACTGATAATTACTCGCTTGATTTGACATGGATGCAAATTAAGAAAAAAAGTGGCGCAATTCACCAGTCCAAAAAAAATTCAATGTCTGAACTAATTGTAAAACAAATTCTTCTGCTTTGCAATCATCCTAAAAAATAATGTTAAAAAGGCCTCCATTTATAATGAAGACCTTTCTGAATTAATATCCGGGATTTTGAATTAACTTCGTATTTCTATTAATCTCGTCCCGATGTAAAGATGTAAAGTACATCTTGTCATCCCAATTTCGGTTTTCGATTCCTGGATCAATATCCGATACAACATATTTATAGGTGTAACTGCTTGGATCATATTTATATTGTGTCACACTTTTGCCTGCCTTAAGCGTTCCAGTAATATTGATGATATTTGCCTTCCGGCCGATTGTTTCTGCAGCTATCATCCAACGTCTTGCGTCAAAGAAGCGATGCTCCTCATAAGCTAACTCGACACGACGTTCGTTTCGATAGCGTGCTTTTAACGCCGCTCCACTCTCACTACTAGGTATTGGAGGCATTCCAGCTCTAAACCGAATTTTATTCATCCATATTTTAGCCTCGCCTTCCTCACCTAACTCCAGACATGCCTCGACGTAGTTTAATACCGCTTCCGTATAACGAAACATCGGCCATGGAATACGTTGTCTTGTATTTTGGTCTTCCATTGTAGGATCTGGATCAGTAAATTTACGGATATAATAGCCTGTTCGGGAGCCATTCCAATCTTCAATAGGGCTCTTTCTTGTGTCAAGACCAAAATGTGTAGTTTTTTGACCTTGTGCATTAACCACCTCATATTGCCCCGTCTGAATCTGGTTTACCTTATCCCGTGTGGCAACATCTGCTGTTCGAGGTTTCCAGTCTGCACCATCATACAATAGAGTTGCCTTCAAACGCGGATCACGATTTTGATAAGGATTAGCTGCCATAGTTGGATTTGACCAATCGAACTTTTCACCGGCAATCGTCTCGTAATCATCTACCAACAATTGTATTGGCGTATTTCCAGCCCAATTGTGGTAGCCATTCGGTCCATTGTCGCGACCTACCCAACCACCGCGTTCATCTTTTTCATCGATAAAAAATCGCCCCAAAATAATGTCTTTCGCTGCCGTAAAGTCAACTGCTTTACTCCCCCCTCCTAAGGAAAGAGCCATGTAATTAATCGCTCCATCAGCAGCCGAAACAGGCTGATTTAAATCAAGTTTATAGGCAAATTCGCTATGATCAATGACAGCCTTGGCAGCGGCCTTTGCTTTTGTCCAACGATCTGCTTGATTACCTGTGGTATACATTAGGTATTCTGGGCTTTTATATCCTGCTAATAATGTAGATTTTGATTTTGCTTTATTTGCATCGTGAAGGTCACTAGCGGCATACAACAAAACTCTTGATTTTAATGCCAGTACAGCAGCTTCGCTCGCCCGTCCTTTTACTTGAGATACCCCTTTCAAAAGCTGAGCCGCGTTGTCAAGATCTTTAACTATGGCATCGACACATTCTTCATAGGTATTTCTAGGAACCATGTAGTCTTTATCGTTCAGCGTATAGATCTTATTATCGATCGGTATTCCGCCATAGTAACGTAACAACTGCTGATAATAATAAGCACGTAAGAAATAGGCCTCCCCTAAAAGTTTATCTGCCTTTGTTCTATCAAATTTGGCTTCTGTTAAATTAGAAATCGCAATATTAGTCGCCCGGATGCGTGTATACATGCGCCCATATTCATAAGTTTCCATAATATAGCCCTGATCGGCAGGATTCGAGCGCGATTCAGTAACTGTATTTATTCCCCGGTTTGGATGGGTGAATAGTGCTTCATCTGTCATCGAAGCCATTTGCTGTTCATAAAATCCACCTACTCCAAATCCATTATAAATTTCAGTCACAAAAGCTTCTGATAAGCCCGCGTCTGACCACACCACCTCCTGTGGCACTTCACTAAGTGGCTTTGTACTTACAAAATCATCATTACAAGCGTGTAATGTTACAGATAATACAAGTAGCATGAGTGATATATTGGTAATCTTTTTCATCTTCTTTTTCTTTTAAATTCGGGTTGATTAAAACGATAACAACGCGCCCAGATTGATTAATCTTGCTTGCGGATAATATTGTCCTAATGCATTCACAGCTTCCGGATCATACATTTTGATTTTACTCCAAGTAATGAGGTTCATTCCATTCGCAAATAAACGCAATGAGCCTATACCAATTTTATTGCATATACTAGAGGATAGATTATATCCTAATTCTACATTCTTAAGTCGGAGGTAATCTGTACTTCGCATCCAATACGTGTTATTATAGGAATAATATTGATTACCGCGGTCTGTTAAACGTGGATATACACTGCTCGGGTTACTGATACTCCAGCGGTTTTCGTAGAATTCCTCCACAAAATTTCCAATAGATCCAGACTCATCTGTACCGACACGGATCTCTCCGCCTGTAGCCCCCTGAAATAATACCGATAAGTCAAAATCTTTATAGGTAAGGCTAAAATTGAAACCGCCTTGAAATGTTGGATCACTATTTTTATCGCGTCTAACTTTATCATCGGGTGTGATTTTTCCGTCACCGTTGTAATCTTTGTACTTCATGTCACCAGGACGTAGCGTCTTTGTTATGGCGCTATAATCTAACTGATTGTTTGCAATATCATTTAAATCTTTGAATACGCCATCATAGATATAATAGATATCAGTTTTTATTGGCTTTCCTGTACTCTGCTGCCATGCTGGCGCTCCTGGTGCCTCATCCCAGAAGATGATTTTATTCTTCGCATACCCACCGTTAACGCCTACAGTATAACCAAGTTCCCCGACTTTACCATGATAACCTAGATTAAACTCCCATCCCTTATTATCGACCTTACCGATATTCTCGGCTGGGAGCGTCATTCCTGTACTTTGCGGTATGGACGCATTTTTGCGCCATAAAATTGAATTACGCCGGTTTTTGAAGATGTCAAATTCCAAGTTCAACTTGCCCTGAAGAAACTGAAAATCAAATCCGAGATTGTAATTATTGGCTACTTCCCAAGTAATCATTTCATTTGGTACACGACTCTCGTAAAGAGACTTGGCTAACTTGTCATTTACGATATACGTTCCAAAAGAATACGTGGAAAAATATTGATACTCTTGTAATTTATCATCATAGTAGATGTTATCATTTCCCATCTGGCCGTACGAAGCACGGATTTTGAAATAATTAATTACAGGTACATTTTCCTTCCAGAAATTTTCTTCTGACACGACCCATCCAGCCATTGCCCCAGGGAAGAACCCGAATCGCTCCTTTTCAGGAAACATGTAAGAACCGTCATAACGCCACAAGAGTTCGGCGATATATTTACTTTTATAGTTATAACCAAACCGACCAAAATAATTTAGACGAGCGCGCTTCCATGCCGCACCGTCGTTATTTTTTTCCTGTTCCCCGCCGGCGAAAAGATAATCAATCGCATTGGAAAGAAAGTAGCGGCGATAAGCACTGAACTTATCGTTATCAATTGTTTCTCTATTGATACCTGCAATGGCATTCACTTGATGGTTTCCAAATTTCCGGTCAAAGCTCAAAATACCGCCAAGCAAGATGTTTAATTGATCTTCATTGCTTTGATTCAGATTCGGATCCGCAGGACCACGTCGCCCAGGGACCAGTTGTGGTGTTTCCCCATCAGCTTCATATGCACCTTGCCACGAATATAATGTCCAAGGTATCACCCACGTTTTTTGGTTTTTCACATATTTGTCTACAGATGCATTCAGTGTTAGCTTCAGACCATCAACCCATGGATTAGTAATTTCAACCTGTCCATTCGTTTGGAAATAATAGCGTTTGTCCCTATCATATCCTGTGGCATTAGTAGTGATAACGACGGGGTTTTCACCGTTTTCTATATCTGGCCCTGGCATACCGTTTGGCCAAATTGCAGGTTGAGTGGGATTTCCGCGCATGAGCATTCTGAAGATTGTACCAGCAGTTTTTGTTGGAAAATTGCGATTTTCCTGTCTCCCTAATACGCCGAATTGCGTTTTTATATATTGACTTATATTAGCATCGAGATTAATTCGCAAATCATATTGTTTATAGCCTGTGGCAGAGTTCTTGTAGTATGCATCCTGATTTTGATAGCCCAGGGACATCAAATATTTGACATCCTCAGTACCTCCATTGATCTGAAGATTGTGGCGTTGTTGCGGCGACCAATCTTTTAGGGTAGACTTATACCAATCTGTATTTGGATGGCCCCAAGGATCAGACCCGTCGCGGTATTTTTGGATATCCTCGGGTTTAAAAGGTGCATCTAATACTCCACCATCTTTTTTAATATAACTCCCTTTATCCGTTATTGCGCTATATGCTGCAGACCATTCCTCGACCGATAGGTTATAGATCTCAAGTTCATTTCTAATTTCAGCAAATTGAGTAGCAGTGGTCAATTTGGGGATTACTGTAGGTTGGGAATATCCCTGATTAAAAGTGTAGGAAAATTGTGGCTTGCCTGTTTTTCCTCTTTTCGTAGTGACAAGAATAACGCCGTTAGCTGCACGGGCCCCATAAATTGCTGCGGAAGCATCTTTAAGTACCGATATATTTTCAATATCACGGGGATTAAGCCGCTCGATTCCGCCTTCACGCGCCGGAACACCGTCAATTACCACCAAAGGACTGCTATTCCCTAACGTATTTGTCCCGCGGATCTTGATGTTAGATCCATCATAACCGGGCTCAGCACTCCCATTGGTCGCTGTGACACCAGGTACCCGGCCTGTTAACGCATTTGAGATGTTTAATGCTGGTGATTTGGCAAGATCACTCCCTTTAACCGTCGCGACAGACCCAGTCACAGTCTCCTTTTTTTGCTTTCCGTAACCTACCACGATAACCTCTTCCAAACTAGATTGTGAATTGAGTAGAATGACGTCAACAATACGTCTTCCCTTTACAGCTTCATCCATAGATAGCTTACCAACCATTCGAAAATTGAGGGTACCAGTACTTGGCACTTTATCCAATTTGTATTTACCTTCGTTGTCGGTCTTAGTCGCTAAGTTACTTCCACTTACCGAAATGGTCACTCCTGGAATAGGCATTCCAGCTTCATCGGTCACTTTACCGGTAACACTTAACTCTTGTTGAAAGAAAATTCCATAGCTTGCAAACGTTGCAGCGTCGACGAATTGGGGACTCAATGTGACTAAAGAACACAACGAACCAGTCCAAAACGCTCTCTTCCATTGATTTGAGAAATAATGGCAGTTGATCATAAAAACTGTTTAATGTTTAAATTCTATTTATAATAGTTATTTTTTTTGCTGTGATAAGATTTATCGGTTTAGCATCTTACGACAGCGGTTTATAATTGAATATTCATTTTGAATTTACAAAAATTATGATAAAATACAAGTGTTATTTTTACACTATTTAACATATTTTACACAAATGTTTGTAAATAAGCTATTTGAAACTTCTTAAGTAGGCCACCTTTTCGCACAGATCATAAAATGACTTTAAAAGTTTTTTTAAGGTTGTTTTGACCGCCCTATACCATAGAACTTCACAAGCGATTGCATGAATAAAAACATCTTTACAATATCGAAATTATATTAGTGCAGATAAAATAAAAAGGCAGCTTTTCATGCCTTCTAATTACATCTATAATTAATTTAATAAAAATAGCCAAAATTGCAGGATACCGCAGTAATTAAGCAGCACTTATTAATAGATAGGAAAAGAACTCCAGGATAGCAAATAGAAAGGTAGGCAATTTAAAACACGCTGTAATCCTTTGATCCCAGCGTGCTTAATTAATATTTAATGGGATAATCTTGCATAAATTCGAATTGGTAGCCTTCGCTTTTGAGTGCGTCAATTAACAAAGACAATTCCTGCTGTCCCTTTTTCGTTTGGAACATATCATCATGCATCAAGAAAACGACATTGTTCGGTACCATTGAACTCTTGTTGTTCATATAATTCCTAATATGACTTAAGGTCGATTCTTGACTCTGAATGGGTGCTCCAGTGACACTATTGAGTCTCCACTCCACATCCCAACCATAAATCGTATATCCATTTTTATGAAGTAAATCCGCCGTACTGGCCCCGTTCTTGAGGTCGATCTTTCGAACATTATCATAGATCCAGATATTCCTTCCTGGAAGTCGAACGATTTTATGCTTCAAGTTGAGATCTGTTTCATTTTTTTCAAAATCAGCAAAAGCCTTTTGAGGGTTATTATAAAATCTAGAATATTGATTATTTGCGTGTGTATAACTATGATTGTAACACGCTACAAGAGGATTTGATTCATATCGCGCAAGATCACGTTTCCTACCTTTACTCATATTGGCGTGCTTACCAATAAGGAATACGCTAACTTTGATATTTTTCTCCTTCGCAATGGAGTCAATAAAAGCACTACCAATTAATGGACCGTCATCAAAAGTTAAATAAATATGTTTCGGGTGTCTATCAAAAGCTTTACGCAAGGAATCTTTAAGTTCACGCTTTTGCTGTCTTACGGAAATAGGATGCAGACTGTCAACCGTAAAAAGAATCTGATTTTTTTGAAGAGAATCCCACCTGTCCAACAAATGCGGTATCTTTTCCTCAACCTTTAATTGCTCTGTAATTGTATCTTTCAGATTCCCCTTTCCTAAGACCTTATTCGAAAAATCTTTACATGACGTAATACTTAACATCACGCTACATGTGAAAATTAAGGCAAACAACCTGCTACACTTCATATCAATCGCTATAACTTTAATGACTTTCTTTTTCCAAAATTAGTATAAAAACCCTTCTTTCGTCCATAAAATATTTTAAATTCTTTTTCGCTATGTCGATAATACAATGCAATGAACTATGCATCTTTTTTTTATAAAGTCAATTCTATACTTAAAGTCCGATTGAAGAAACAATCGTGCCAGTTTTATAGAATACCATTCATGAAGATCATTGCCGCTTATTAAAAATCAAAGCTTTGTTATATTCAAAATTCATACGTGCAATATTCAATACGGATATACCTTGAGGACACTCCACCTCACAGGCTTCCGTATTTGAGCAGTGACCGAAAGACTCCATATCCATTTGAGTTACCATATTTAAAACCCGCAAGCTACACTCTTCTTTACCCTGTGGAAGCAAAGCCATATGCGTAATCTTCGCAGCAGTAAAAAGAGCAGCACTACCATTTTTACAGGTCGCTACACAAGCACCACAACCTATACAGGCAGCAGAGTCAAATGCAGATTCCGCTAATTCGTGAGCAATAGGGATCACTGTTGCGTCTGGGGCTTGACCAGTGTTGATGGATACAAATCCCCCAGAAGAAATAATCCGGTCAAATGCCGAACGGTCCACTTTCAAATCTTTTTTTACCTGAAATGCAGCCGAACGGAAGGGTTCTATAGTTATCGTATCGTTATCGTTAAATGAACGTAAATGTAGCTGGCAGGTGGTGGTATGTTTAAGTGGTCCATGAGCAATTCCATTGATCATCAATCCACACTGACCACAGATGCCCTCGCGACAGTCATGATCGAACTCTATAGGGTCATCGCCTTGCGTGATCAGCTGTTCATTTAGGGTATCCAACATCTCCAAAAATGACATATGTGGATTGAGATCTGTTAAGGTGTAAGTAACTAATTTTCCTGTAGCGTTGCGATCTTTTTGCCGCCATATTTTAAGGTGTAAATCCATAATCGTTCTATTTATTTATAGCTCCTTACAGTTGGTTGTATTTCTTCAAAAATTAATGGTTCCCGAATTAGCTCAGGTTCTTGCCCCTCTCCCTTCCAGGCCCAAGCGGAAATAAACTGGTATTCAGCGTCATTCCGTAATGCCTCCCCATCTGCAGTCTGATATTCCTCCCGGAAATGTGCCCCACAGGATTCGTTCCGCGTCAACGCATCATAACACATCAATTCTCCAATTTCAAAGTAATCGGCTACACGTCCAGCTTTTTCCAATTCTGTATTTAAGGTATTGGCTTCACCACTAACAATTACATCTTTATAAAACTCCTGCTTCAGCCTATTAATCTCCACAATAGCATAACGGAGGCCTTTCTCATTACGCGCGAGCCCACAATAGTCATAGAGTATTTTACCCAGTGTTTTATGAAAATAATCTACGGTTTTCCTACCTTTGATTTTCAAAAATCTATCAATTTGCTTCCTTACCTGTTCCTCTGCACGTACAAATTCAATATGATCTGTAGAAATTTTACCCGTATGAATATCGTTTGCCAAATAATTTGCAATCGTATAGGGTGCAATGAAATAGCCGTCCACAGAAGCTTGAAGTAAAGAATTAGCGCCAAGTCTATTGGCGCCATGGTCTGCAAAATTAGCTTCACCTAAGGCAAATAACCCTGGTAAACTTGTCATCAGTTCATAATCCACCCATAATCCGCCCATGGAAAAATGTGCGGAAGGTGAAATCATCATCGGTTCTTTATAAGCATCATATCCGGTTATCTTTTCATACATATCAAATAGATTACCATACTTCTCTTGTATTTTCTGTTTTCCTTGTTCTCGAATAGCTTTCGCAAAATCAAGATAAACGGCATTTTTAAGTGGACCAATGCCAAAGCCGGCATCGATGCGTTCCTTCGCTGCCCGCGATGAAATATCCCTTGGCGCGAGATTGCCAAATGCAGGATAGCGCCGTTCCAAATAGTAATCCCTTTCTTCTTCGGGGATAGCGTTCGCGTCCCGTGTCTCACCCCTATGTAGTGGAACCCAAATCCTTCCATCGTTACGCAAAGACTCGGACATTAATGTCAATTTAGATTGATAATCGCCAGACTGTGGCAACGATGTGGGATGAATCTGAATCCAGCTCGGCGAGGCCATTAACGCTCCTTTTTTATGCGCTCGCCAGATTGCAGAGCCGTTACAGCCCATTGCCAATGTAGATAGATAATAAATCTTCCCGTAGCCTCCAGTGGCCAATATAACGGTGTGTGCAGCATGTCGTTGTATTTCTCCGGTGTCAAGATTTCTAACAATAATACCGCGGGCCTTCCCATCAATAACAACAATATCGAGCATTTCGTGCCTAGAGAAAAGCTGTACGGTACCTTTACCCACTTGACGCATAAGCGCCTGATAAGCGCCCAAAAGAAGTTGTTGCCCAGTTTGACCTCTTGCATAGAATGTACGGCTCACCTGAACACCTCCAAAAGATCGATTATTCAGATAACCTCCGTATTCACGGCCAAAGGGAACGCCCTGGGCTACCGCCTGGTCTATCAAATTGAGCGAACACTCGGCCATACGATAAACATTGGCCTCACGGGCCCGAAAATCTCCCCCCTTGAGCGTATCAACAAACATGCGATAGACACTGTCCCCATCATTTTTGTAATTCTTCGCCGCATTTACGCCACCTTGAGCAGCCACGGAATGCGCCCTCCTTGGACTATCCTGAAAGCAAAAAGATTTTACTTGATAACCCATTTCGCCAAGCGAAGCAGCTATCGAACTGCCCGCAAGTCCAGTACCCACAACGATAACATCTAGCTTTTTACGATTCGCAGGATTAACAAGCTTGGCAGTTTTTTTATAGAGCGTCCATTTCTGATCCAATGGTCCACCCGGAATTTTTGAATTTAATGCCATGAATTCCCTTCCTTATTTTACTGTAAAAAATATATAAATAGGCATCAATGCAAAACCAATGCTGATGATGACAGAATAGCTGATACCGATGATCTTAAACCATTTAACAAATTTGGGGTGGAATACGCCTAAGGTTCGAATCGCACTATGAATCCCATGAATAAGATGATAGCAGAGAGCAGCCATGGAGAATACGTAAATAACCACATACCACCATTGCTTAAACACCTCTACGACAAGCATGTACAAATCTTTATTGCCCCGATCATCAAGTGGTGGAGCACCAAATTTGTACACATACCAAAAATTTTGAAAATGAATAACCAAAAAGATCAGTATAAGGGTTCCGAGAATTCCCATATTGCGCGAATACCACTTGCTCGCCCGCCCACGGCGATCGGACACATAATTTGCTCCAGCCCTTTTATTATGTAATGTGATCATTAATCCGTCCAAAGCATGTAAAATAATGCTTAGATAAAGTACGTAAGAAATCAATTTAATCAAGATATTGCCTGAAAGAAAATGCGAGTAAGCATTAAACTGCAAATGCGCTTGTTCCTGAGGCAAGAAGAGCTGCAAGTTTCCCAAAAAGTGAATCAGTAAAAAGAATACTAAAAACAATCCCGTCAGACACATGAGCATCTTTTTAGCTAAAGTAGATAACATAATAAGATCTTAATTTTAATAATAACCTATAACTTTCATCCAAAGTCCACCTACCCCCATATAAATCACCAACAATACAATGCCTATTTCAATTCCCCGCAGCCACCAGGATTTTAAATCTACATAACCACTTCCAAAGAATACAGGTGCGGGGCCATGTCCGTAATGCGTTAAGACACCATAGATAGAACCCAGAAATCCGAGCATCATTGCCAGTAACATCGGTGGAATACCTAATGAAATGCCAACGCCCAGCAAAGCAGCATACATCGCCGCTACATGGGCGGTAGCACTGGCAAAAATGTAATGACTAAAGAAATAAACAAGAATAATGACAGGAAAAGCAATTTGCCAACTTAAATCGCCAATCTGTACTTTAATTAAATCACTAAACCAGCCAATGAAACCAAGTTCATTTAAAGAACTAGCCATCATCACTAACACAGCAAACCAAACAATTGTATCCCAAGCACCTTTTTCGGCCTTGACGTCCTCCCAAGTCAATACAGAAGTTAGCAATAGAAGCGTCAATCCTATGAAAGCAGTTGTTGTAGCGTCTATTGAAAAGGAGCCACCAAAAATCCACAATGCCAATAAAATAAAGAATGCCAGCAACATTAACCATTCGTTTTTGGAAATTGGGCCCATCTCCTTCAGTTTTTGTGCAGCCATTCTAGGAGCGTCACCTGTTTTTTTTAATTCAGGTGGATATAACTTATAAAGAACAAGCGGTACAATAAAAAAAGCAACGATACCAGGAACAAACCCTGCAACTGCCCAAGACATCCAAGTAATGTCTATTCCGAGATTTGCAGCAAATTTTTGACACATTGGATTACTCGCAGTGCCTGTCAAAAACATGGAAGATGCGATCAGATTCATGTAATAACTGTTTAAAGTTAAATAAGATCCTAATTTTCGATGTGTCTCTGGCTTGTCAGGAACTGAATCAAAACTAATCGCCATAGATTTCATAATTGGATAGATAATTCCTCCACCACGAGCAGTATTGCTCGGGATAGCCGGAGCCAGACAGACATCTGCTAAACCCAATCCATAAGCCAGTCCCAGCGAACTCTTTCCAAAAACACGAATGAAAAGAAAAGCAATCCTATTGCCCAAACCAGTTTTGATAAAGCCACGGGCGATAAAAAAAGAGATTCCTATCAGCCAGATAACTTTGTCGCCAAATCCAGTCAAAGCTTTAGTAATGGACTTACCCGCATCTCCAGGTGCCAATACTTGTGTAAGGGCCGTAAAGGCAATGGCCATCATACACATAGTCCCCATCGGCGCAGCTTTTAGTATGATACCAAGAATAGTAGCGGCAAAAATTGCAAATAAATGCCAAGCTTCCGGACTGACGCCTTTCGGTATTGGGATAAACCATAAAATGAGTGCTATTAGAAAAGTAATGGCAACATTTTTAATACTGATTTCTTTCATGATAAACGTAGTTTAATAGGTTAGAATCGACTTTGTACTTGAACAATAAATAAATTTTTATTGAATTCGCTGGTATTCTCGGTCTGCTTTTTATATCGGTCCAACTGAAGTCCCAACTGTATCCTTGCACCATAATTTTTTAAAAATTCCAAGCCAAACATTGGCGTATATGTTTGACGCGCATTTGCATTGAGTTTGTAATTAGGGTCAATATACTCATACCGACATGATAGCTCGAAAGCGCTTAGATTGAAATAATTTACTTCATATCTTAAGTTGGGTAGAAAATAGATACCGCGGACCAAATAGTCACTCAACTTGGATGTCCGTGCACTTTCTTCCAAAGAATAATAGAGGTTATGATTGATCGCCTGTTTTGCTTCCAGTTGCATATCAAGATTCCATCGTTTACCAAAACTGACATTACCAGTTAGATCAACACCCAATGCATGTACCTGTTTTTTCATCACATCGCCAACGCCTCCATTAAGTCCTAAATTAATTCCGTACTTCTTTGAAAGCCCAAAGACCAAACGGGTGGCATATTGCTTACCATTATCGTTATCAACAACTTGATTCTTCCCATTCCCATTCACCACTGATAAAGAATAACTAAAGGGCATATCGCCTAGCGTAGTCTCGCCAGTCGCAGCAACCCCGATTTGAAAACTCGCCCAACCTAATTTACCGAATTCAAGATACTGGTTTGACCAGTCCAAAGATTTGATGATGTCAATAGGATAAGTTTCCTCGATGCCAAACCAAGGACGAAATTGGCCCACTGTGATGGCCAATTTGGGACTAAATGTATATTTCAAGTAGGCATTTTCGAGCACTTTTGTTTTGGGATCGCTTTTGAAATCTGCGAGATTAGCTAATACAGCAACTTCAGTACGCTTGCTAATCTGAGCGCGCATCTGTACCCGCATATATTTTACCATAAAATTGTTATCCGTACCTGAACCATCACTGTGATGTAGCCCATTGACATCGACATCTTTTGTAGCACTAACAAGGTAACGGGCCTGAAACAAACCTTTCACCTGAAGCTTGGGATAAGTCGTGTCATCTTTTTTTTGTTGCACAGAATCAACTTTATTTTCTTGTACATTACCTGGTTCTTGCCCTTTGACCAAGGTATGGCTCAATAAACATGCAATAGAAATTGGAATATAGCGTTTCTTCATACTTAAACAATTTTTTTCATAGCCAGTAGCCCAGCTTACTTCTCATTGTTAATAATTCTGTCGTTCTAAATCTAATGTTGTAGGTACAACACATAGCTTTAAAAAATGTTTTGTTATTCTAATAAAATTTAATAACTGTAAGAAAATCAAACGGATTAAAAAAAGATCAGGTATAAATTCCACGTTTTTACGTAATTTCACAGGCGAATTTCAATACAATCTAAATTTAAGACCTATAGATTGATCTTTTCATGAATTTTGCAATTCATGAGAAAACTTCATCATTTAAATATGTAATACATTTTTAGAATCGATAAATATATTATGAAAGAAAAACTAATCAGAACATGCTTTATTGGCCTTGCGCTCCTTTTGATCCAAAGCTTTTCAGTATCAAGCGTTCACGCCACAGGCAAAGAAAAAACCGCTATGTTTTGGACCTGGCTAGATTACAACGCCAAAACAAACTTTGATTCTATTTGCCGTGAGATGAACTATCTAGGGATCGATGGCGTGATGTTAAATGCTGCTAGTCCAGATGAGTATCGTGTAGCGATTCCTATTGCAAAAAAATACGGCATCCAGGTTATAGCCTGGCTTTGGACGATGAATCTGGAACACGACAGAGATAAAATACTTAAAGAGCATCCAGATTGGTTCAGTGTCAATCGCAATGGAAAAAGTCTCGCAGATACTACTGCATACGTTGGTTATTATAAATTTTTATCGCCTGTAGTACCAGGAGTAAAAGAATATATCAAAAAGAAAATTGAATCCTATTGTGAAGTTGAGGGATTGGAGGGTATCTCCATTGACTACAATCGTTATGTGGATGTTGTCCTCCCCACAACCCTTTGGCTTAAATATAATATTGTCCAAGATCGCGAGTATCCCGCTTGGGATTACGGATACCATCCCATTGCTATAGAAAAATTTAAAAAACAATATGGCTATGACCCTCGTGCACAAAAAGATCCATCGAAAGATCTCAAATGGCGCCAATTTCGTTGCGATCAGATAACAGATATCGCCAATATGATTGCAGAAATTGTTCATTCTCATGGCAAAACAATGGCAGCATCCCCATTTCCGACCCCCAAAATGGCTTCGCGTATGGTACGTCAAGATTGGGGTAAGTGGAATTTAGATGTTGTTTTTCCAATGGTGTATAGCAATTTCTATACAGAAGATCCAAGCTTTATTAGCGATTGTACCTTAGAAAATGTGCGCGACAAAGGTGCAAATACGACCCTATACTGTGGGTTGATGGCTAAAAATAATGAGGAAATATTTACAGATATGGATGAAGCGCTAAATAATGGTGCACAGGGAATTTCTATTTTTACCATCCATAGCTTAAAAGACCCTCAGATCAAGGAAAAATTCAGAGCCTATACAGCTGCGGCGAAAGCGAGAAAAGCTCAAAATAATGGAACTTTAACACGCTTGGCGCACGTGAAAATCGAAAATAATCCCTTCAAAAAAGAAGGAATTATGAAATTAATCAACCAAAAGATACAAGATTTGGTCCGTTCAGAAAACCCTGCTGCCAGCCCGATAGCATTATCTAGATATAAAAAAATAGATGCATATGATGTCACTCAAAAATACCTCGTTACTGATAAGGTGAGCAAAAAGAATTTTTACGTCACCTTCTTTTTCTATGGCGGTATACTTTCCGGTTGGAATGTGGACCCAGCTCCAAATGCAGCCTAAAGGATGACCTACCAGGAAGAGGTGCTAAAAACGTTATCTATTTGGCACCTCTTTTTTTTTTAATACACTGTTCCCTATCTTTGGAACGAATAAATAATTAAAAAATGAGAAAAAATGTTAGGTTGGTAGCCTGTATTATTGGCTTGATATCTTGCGGATCAATTCCTGTAGCCTTTGCTCAAAATAGCATTCAAAACCAGCAGGGTACTAAAACTGCGATTGTTGATAAAGCATTATTGGATAAAATATTGGATAAAAATAGACAGTCATTCAATGAAGGTAAGGTGGCCGATTATATTCCGGAATTGGGTAAAGCCAACGCATCGTCCATTGCTCTTTCGGTCGTAAATAGTGATGGAACAATCGTTAGTATCGGCGACGTACAGCAAAGATTTACAATTCAGAGTATTTCAAAAATTGTTTCCCTGATGATTGCCGTACTGGAAAATGGCGAGCAAGTTGTTTTCAATAATATGGGATACTATGGCACGGACAAACCTTTCAATCATTTTGCGAATTTGGAAACATCGGGTAAACCACTCAATCCAATGATGAACGCTGGCGCCATTTTAACGACATCGCTTATTAAAGGAACAGGTGAGGAACCTTTTCTCAAAATACGCAATATGATTCGTTTTATAACAAATAATGAAAAGATTGATTATAGTAAATCCGTATATAATTCGGAACGGGAGACTGGAAATCGAAACAGAGGTATGTTCTACCTGATGCGCAACAATGGACTCATTGATGGTGAAGGTGAAGATAAACTAAATAATTATTTTAAACAGTGCTCAATTGAGATAACCGCAGAGGATCTGGCTAAAATAGGTTTCTTTTTTGCCAATCACTGTGTGCGTTATGATGGAAATAAGCAATACAATAATCCAAGTCTATCTCAGCTAGTTCAATCGCAAATGCTCATTGCAGGGATGTACGAATTTAGCGGCGAATATGCCAGAACTGTGGGACTTCCAAGTAAATCGGGTGTTGGTGGCGGAATCGCTGTAAGTGTACCGAATAAAATGGGTATAGGGGCCTATAGTCCAGCCTTGGATCAACACGGTAACTCGGTGGCCGCTTATCGCATGATATTAGATTTGGTGAGAGAGAAATCACTAAGCCTCTTTTATTAACCTTAGTAAATTCAAGTCAACGATAACATGATACGGACAGAACCAATCATCGCAGTGGATAACGTTCCCAAAAGCTCACAATTCTATCAAAAGCTTTTAGGCTGTACCGGTCAACATGGAGGAGAAACATTTGAAATTCTCACAGATAACGGAACTGTTATTCTCTGTTTACACAAATGGGGTGAACCTAATCACCCTACTATGCGGGATCAAATACAGGCAGGGAATGGACTCATATTATTCTTTAGAGTTGACAATTTACAGCAAATTTTCGAAAACGCCACTTTGCTAAATGCAGTCATAGAGAAGGATATACATTACAACGAGAATTCTTTGAAAGATCAATTTATCCTACGTGACCCCGACAACTATTACCTGATTGTATCAGCTTAGTCAGATCTATTTGTTTGTCAATCGCGTGCAGGATTGTAGTCGATGGCGAAACAATCGAAACATCCCTCGATTTCAGCATAGGTGAACCAGCCAAAGGTTATTTTATCCTAAAAGAGATCTCGCCTAATCAAACCTCAGTGACTTGGAATATTTCAGGAAAATCGCCCTATCCATGGAACTTTATGAATTTATTCATGAATATGAACAAAGATTTCGATCAAGGGCTGAAGAATCTAAAAAATAGACTAAAATAGAGACTATACAAAAGTAAAAAACGGTGGTTAAAATAAACTTTACTCTAACCACCGTTTCTTATTTTTAAAATGAACAAAATTTATCTTCTGCGCATTAAAATTCGTAGAATATACCAAAACAGCAACATTATTGATGAAAATAGCTGTAGCGCCGCTCCAACGTATTGTTCGTTGCCGTAACTATACTTCAGATTTTGAGTTTGATAGAGTATGCTTCCGGAAGCAAGTGCAATCATTGCAACCGAGAACCATAATCCAAGTTCAAAACCAAAAATAGCACCAGCGACAATTGCCCCCAAGGATAAGAAGCCTCCAATTACCAGAATATTCCTGAGGAATGAAAAATCATTATTGGATACAAATGCTACAACAGTAAGCCCGGTAAACAATGCCAAAGTCATTATACTTGCTTGATAAATGACACTAATACCTTCCGTCATAAACACCGCCATAAAAATCATTGGCAGAAAGATGATTGCTTCCAGTACAATATAGAAAGCTAGTCCTAGATATTGGGTTTGACGGCTTTGCGAAAGTGTCCATCTCGATGAAAGTGTGGACCCTAACCAAAAACATCCCAATAAGAATAACCAAATAAATTTTCCGCTAACCATCCAAACGATAAAATCATAAGGGATCAATTTGATCAGCAAAGTTTCCAAAACGATAAATGCCAAAATCGAAAGCGCTACATGAAGATAAGTTTTTTTATAAAACACTCCCCTTTCAGCGTCATCATTGATTAGAATGTACTCTTGTGATTCCATAAAACAAATACGATTTATTAAATAAGGATTAAAAATAAACATAAATTCTATTTCCACAAGAAAGAAGTTTGCACGGGCTTATAAAAAAAGAACCCCGCCTAGCGGGGTCCATTCAAACAAACAACTTATTTCCAGCCTCCTCCCAAATCTTTATAGATATTGACAACAGCATTGAGCTGCTGCTTCTTCGTTTCTATCAATTCAAGTTTCGAATCCAGCACATCGCGTTGTGTCATCAAAACCTCCATGTAGTCTGCCCTCGCTGATTTAAAGAGATCGTTGGACACGGTGACGGAATTATTAAGGACCTCAACCTGTTTTGTTTTGAAATCGTAGCTGCGACCAAGGTTTTCAATATTTGAAAGTTGAGTAGAGACTTCTAAGTAAGCATTCAGAATTGCTTTTTCGTAATTATAAACAGCCTGTATCTGTTTTGCGTTAGCCGTACTAAATTCTGCTTTAAGCCCATTTTTATTGATCAATGGTGCCGCAAGCTCCCCAATTAAATTGTATAAAACCGATTCCGGCATTTTAAACAAGTAAGAAGGTTTAAATGCCTGCAAACCCAAAGCAGCCGAAATCTCCAGAGAGGGGTAAAACTCTTTCCGTGCAATATTTACATCCAATTTGGCTGCAGTGAGTTCATATTCTGCTTCTCGGATGTCAGGTCTGTTGCTTAAGAGTTGGCTAGGTAAACCTGTCTGAACTTTCGCCGGGATCAAATCTACAAAACTACTTTGATTGCGTTTAATCTCCTGCGGAAAACGTCCCAATAGGAAATTAATACGATTTTCAGTTTCCTTGATCTGTTGTCTAGTTTCAAACTCCATGCCCTTGGTTTTTAAAACCTCAGCCTCAAACTTTTGAACCGCCAATTCTGTTACACGAGCAGCCTGTTTCTGCAATCGGATTACCGCAAGCGCGTTGTCCTGTAATTCAATATTCTGTTTGATAATAGTCAATTGATTGTCCAATGCCAATAATTCATAATACGAGCGTGCAACTTCAGCAATAAGACTACTCAATACAAAATTTTTCCCCTCTACTGTAGCAAGATAACGATTGAGCGCAGCTTGCTCGCCATCTTTTAGTTTTTTCCAAACATCAATTTCCCAACTTGCGTACGCGCCAATGGTCAAATCTCCTAGCGGATCGGGCATTTCTTTTCCAGGCGCAATTTCTGTACTTGCATCACCTGCACCCTGGCTGGTATATCGCCCAACTTTTTCAACACCTCCTCCGGCACGTAAACCAACAGTAGGTTTCAACGCCCCTTTTCGTAAAAGAATATCATTCTTTGCGATTGCCAACTCCTGCAAAGTAACATTCAGTTCCTGATTGTTTTTTAACGCTGTATCTATTAATACAACTAGATTTGGATCTGTAAAAAATTCGCGCCACTTAACCGATGCTGAATTCGTTGTGTCAGATTTATTTACGTCTGTAAATTGCTGTGGAACAAATTTATTCTCCTGTATTTGTGTCGCTTTCGGAACCTTACATCCCGTCACTGCTGCTGAAAGCGAAATTGCAATGACCCATTGTTTTTTGCTGAGATTAGTCATTATTATCAAGTTCTTCAGTTAATGGATTTTCATCTTCGTGTTTAATAAGCTTACGTTTAGAGGCAATAGTTCCGAAGATATAGTACAAGCCTGGTATCACTAAAATACCGAACACTGTTCCAAACAACATACCTCCCGCTGCTGCCGTACCGATCGTACGGTTTCCTATTGCACCTGGGCCAGACGCCATAACTAAGGGAATCAAGCCAGCGATAAAGGCAAAAGACGTCATCAAAATAGGCCTAAACCTAACTTTTGCCCCATCCAAGGCAGCTTCAATAATACTCAATCCTTGCGAATGCCGCTGAGCAGCAAACTCAACAATCAACACGGCATTTTTACCAAGTAAACCTATGAGCATGACCAAAGCGACCTGTGCATAAATGTTGTTTTCCAATCCCAATAACTTCAATAATAGAAAGGCACCAAAGATTCCGATTGGTAAAGAAAGTAGTACCGCGAAAGGCATAATAAAACTCTCATATTGAGCAGAAAGAATTAAATAAACGAAGCCGAGACAGATCAAAAAGATGTAAATCGCCTGATTTCCACGCCCTACTTGATCCTTGGAGATACCAGCCCAGTCAATACCATAGCCTCGAGGTAACGTTTTGGCGGCGACTTCATTAATCACCTGGATTGCTTCACCACTACTGTAGCCGGACGCGGCAGAACCTGAAATTTCAGAGGCCAAATACATATTGTGGCGCGTGATCTCAGAAAGACCATAGACCTTTTCCATATGCATAAATGCTGAAAATGGGACCATTTCATCCTTTTCATTCTTCACATACAGCTTTAAGATATCTTCCGGCAAAGCCCTGTATTGCGGCAAAGCCTGAACCATAACTTTATATTGACGGTCATACTTAATGAAGTTCGTTTCGTAGTTACTACCAACCAAAGTCGAAAGCGTATTCAGCGCATTGTCAATCGTAACACCCTTTTGTTGCGCTAGATCATTGTCTATATGCAACATGTACTGTGGAAAACTCGCGCTATAGAAGGTAAATACAGACGATAACTCAGATCTCTTGTTCAACTCACGCACAAAATCCTTGCTTACCGTTTCCATTTTTTTGTAGTCGCCAGAACCTGCTTTGTCCAGAAGACGAAGCTCAAATCCACCCGCGGCACCATAGCCCGGTACGGCTGGTGGTTGGAAAAACTCGATAGACGCCCCTGGGATATTTTTGGCAGCAGCCTCAAGTTGCTCAATAATCTCTTGTGAGGATTCTTTACGTTCTTCCCAGCTTTTCAAGTTGATCAAACAAGTACCTGTATTTGCTCCAGTTCCTTCAGTCAGGATTTCATAACCCGCTAACGACGATACCGATTGTACACCATCAATGTTTTCAGCTTCTTTTTGCAATGTCTGGGCCGCTAAATTGGTTCGTTCCAAAGTCGATCCTGGCGGCGTTTGAATAATGGCATAAATCATCCCCTGATCTTCATTGGGAATAAAACCTGCAGGAACAGCATTGTTCAAAAAATAGGCTCCAATACAAAAGCCAATTAATACTAAAAATGTAAACGTCCGTTTATCTACTATCCCTTTCAACAAGTAAACATATTTGTTGGACATCCTATCGAACAATCTATTGAAAGAATCCAGAAACTTATCGATAATGGATTTCCTTCTTGCCTTGCCATGATTATTCTTCAGCATGATCGCACATAATGCAGGAGTCAGGGTCAATGCAACAACCCCGGACAAAATAATTGAAGTTGCCATGGTAATCGAAAACTGCCGATAGAATATACCCACGGGACCGGACATAAAGGCAACGGGGATAAAAACCGCCGCCATAAGGAAGGTGATCGCAACAATGGCACCACTGATTTCATGCATCGCTTTTTTGGTTGCCTTATAAGCCGAAATATGAAGCTCTTCCATCTTGGCATGGACGGCTTCAATAACCACAATCGCATCATCCACAACCACACCAATGGCAAGCACCAATGCAAACAGTGTAATCAAGTTGATGGTAATTCCAAAAAACTGCATGAATAAAAACGATCCCACCAATGAAACCGGCACTGCAATGGTGGGAATCAACGTTGAGCGCCAATCTCCTAAGAATAGAAATACGACAATAGCGACAAGCATAAATGCTTCCAATAACGTATGAACTACTTTTTCCATGGATGCATCCAAAAACTTGGAAACGTCGTAACTAATTTCATAATCGAGTCCCTTCGGAAAAGATGCCTTCAACTCTTTCATTTTGCTTTTTACATCTTGAATGACCTGAGATGCGTTACTTCCATAAGATTGTTTCAAGACAATCGCCGCAGATGGCTTTCCGTTCAGTGTCGAATAGATATCGTACATCGCCGAGCCAAATTTGATATCCGCAACGTCTTTTAAACGTAGCATTTCGCCATTTTCGCCCGCACGTAAAACGATGTTGCCATAACCTTCAGTTGTGGTAAAGCGTCCAGGGTATTTCAATACATATTCGAAAGATTGGGAGGTCATACCGGACGATTCACCAGCTTTACCCGGTGAAGCTTCTAAACTCTGTTCAGATAAGGCCTTCATTACCTCTTCTGCAGATATTTTGTAAGCCGTCATACGATCGGGTTTCAACCAAATACGCATGGCTAATTCACGGGTTCCAAGTATATTTGCCACCCCAACACCGTCCACGCGGCGCAATTCGGAGACAATGTTCATGTCCGCATAGTTATACATAAAGTTTCCATCCAGCTCTTTATCTTTACTGTAAAGATTGATGTACATGAGCATATTGGATTCTTCGCGTGTAATCTTCACTCCTTCACGCACCACAATTGGTGGAAGTTTATTGACCACAGAAGCTACACGGTTCTGCACATTTAAGGATGCCTGATTGGGATCGGTACCTAGGTTGAATACCACTTGGATACTGGCTTCACCGTCGTTACCGGCATCAGAAGCCATATATTTCATGCCCGGAACTCCATTAATTGCCCGTTCTAAAGGAATGATAACTGATTTAATCATCAACTCACCATTTGCTCCTGGATACTCGGCTGTAATATTGACCTTCGGTGGCGATATCGAGGGGAATTGTGTTACAGGAAGCTGCACCATAGAAAGTACACCCAAAAACACAATAATCAGTGATATAACGATTGAAAGCACTGGTCTATTTATAAAACGACTAAACATAAGAATTTAAGTGTAAGGGGCTATTCTGTTTTTAATTTCAAATTGGAAATGGCGTCTTTAGGTTGTACAAAGCTGTAACTGACCTTCTCATCTTCCTTCGCTTTCTGAATACCGTCCAACAAAAATTTATCATCTTTTTGAAGCCCACTCGTTACCACATACAAATCTGGTAGGGAGTTACCAATTGTGATATGACGCGCTTTTAATTTACCATCCTTATCGACGACATACACATATTTACGGTCCTGCATTTCGTATGTCGCTTTCTGTGGTATAATTAAAACCTGTTTCAACGGAAAATTCATGACGACCTTGCCGCTCTCGCCATGTTTTAATAGACGGTTTGGATTGGGAAACTTCGCTCTAAAAGCAATATTTCCAGTTTCACTGTTAAATTCACTTTCTATGGTTTCTACAAGACCATTTTGAGAAAATAGCTCATTATTGGCAAGTAACAGGCCCACATGGGTATCGCCGCGTTTACTAACGTTAGTTTGATAGCTCAAATATTCTGGTTCGGAAACATTAAAATAAACCAGCATCTCGCTATTGTCGGAAAGACTGGTTAATAATTCACCTTCATCCACCAAACTTCCCAGTTTCAACGGAATACGGTCGATAGTTCCGTCAAAAGGTGCTCTGATTTCTGTAAAGGAAAGATGCAATTTCGCAATCGCAGCCTCCGCCTTAGCCTGTTCAAGCTTTGCTTTAGCCATCGCTAATTCATTGGGCGATACGACGTTTTTATCAGCTAGCATTTTTGTATTTTGAACTTCAATTTCTGCCACATTAACCTCTGCCGAAGATTTACGGTATTCGGCCTCATACATCTTCGGCATAATCCGAAAAAGTAGTTGCCCTTTGTGGACAAATTGTCCTTCATCTACGAAGATCTGCTCGAGATAGCCTTTCTCCTGAGCCCGAAGCTCAATATTTCGGAAAGACCTAATCTGGGAAACAAAGTCCTTACGGATAGTGGTGTCCATTTGCACCGGAGAGGTCGCTGTAAATTTCTCCTTTTCTTCCTTTTCTTCCTTTTTGGAAGTACACCCGATTTGGCATAAGGTAATAGCCAAACTAGCGAGCATAAATACTCTTTTCATTTGTAAGCGTCTAATTAAAAAATAAGTTTGATTGTTTGTTGTGCTGGTTGGTGAAATGACCTCTACTTTGGTTTATAGTCGTTCCGACTTGTTAATAGATTGTATAAATCGATTACGACTAAGCGGAGCATCCTTTAGGATATCCACCAAAGCATATGAAATTTCGAAGGATATATTTTAAATTCTCCAGTTTTGTTGAAGAACGTATCTTTGAGGGAAAAGATAGGCTATGAAATTGCAAAAAGGAATTTTCTTTGCAAATCGTAAAACAAAAATAAAAAGGACAATTGCAAAGAGAAGCAGCGCAATAAGTTGGGATGTGGCATGCAAATCTTTGGTCAATTGAAAATTCTCGTAATCAAATTCAGCTATTACAGGGGTATCGTCATGTACACTACCATAAAACAGCGGATCAATGTGTTCAGCCGATGCATCAATATACTGCTGTAAATCGACGTGATTGTGCTGATACATAAAACTAACGGTCGGACGATCGGATTCAATGAGAACTGCATGGCTATTACTGCTTCTTATAATTAAGAAGCATAAGAAAAAGAATATGGTAATAACCGCTTTCATTGCGGGAGCAAATATACTAGCGTAAAAACGATTTTATCGATCTTTAACAAATTTTAACAAAACAATTACAATTGAAAGATCCTCCTAGAAAAGACTGAGTTGCAATCCATGTGCATTCTTTCTTTGAGGTGCTGCATCCCCGTAAACTGTCCGTCCACCGTATTTCCAGGAATCTCGCTTTTCCTCTGCAATAATTTGCTGAATATCAAACTGTGGCTCAAAATTTCGTTCACTATCCAACACCAACTGATGTAATTTCTGGACGGACTTTAATTTGTCACTATGACCCAATTTAGATTTTTCAATGCCTTTTTTCAAAATCTGAATACTTTCATCGTAAATAGTTAATGGAACCGGAAACGGGTGACCATCCTTTCCCCCATGAGCAAAAGAAAATCGAGCCGGATCTTTAAATCGTGATGGTGCACCATGAATTACTTCGCTGACTAAGGCCAATGATTGCAACGTACGGGGGCCAATTCCCTTTAAAAGAAGTAGATCTTCAAAATCAATAAGTGGACTTTCCCGAGCAACGTATAACATAGCGCCCAACCTTTTTAGATTGACATCCGAGGCACGTACATCGTGATGAGATGGCATGGCCAATTTAGCGAATTCTTGTATAACTTTAAACGAATCCTCTCCCACCAACGTCATAATACCCGCTCTGTTTGCCGCCGCTTCAGTAGCCGTTAAATTGAAGATCATACCCTGTGAAGGACCGGTGATACCCGCATGCGGTTCCTCTACAAACGATTTAATCTTTTCAGAATGCCAATGGTAACGACGGGCAGTCCCATCTTTTTCATGCATACCTTGCTGCACGACTGACCAATTGCCATTATCTGCCACGATAAAATTATGTAAATACAATTGGTAACCGTCTTGAACGGCTGTGTTATCCACCTTCGCAACAAGCTTGCTACTGCGAATCAAGTCGCTACCATTTAATCCAATACGATCAGAAACCTGAAGCAGTTCTTGTGGGGTATGCATGGACAACTTGCCTTTTCCACCGCAGATGTAGAGTCCCAATGACTTGGCGTCTGGATTAATAGCGCGTTTTAATGCACCCATAACAGCCGTTGTAATTCCAGAGGAATGCCAGTCCATGCCAAGAACAGCTCCAAAGCTTTGAAACCAAAATGGATCAGCAAGCCTCCTTAAAACCTCATCCTTTCCATAATCCATTAGCATAACTTCCACGATTGAACGCCCTAATGAAGCCATACGCTCGTAAAGCCACGCAGGTACTTTACCATAATGCAATGGAAGGTCTGCAGTACCGGATTTCCTCATATTAAACTAAATTTATTAGCACAAATCTATATCTTTTATTTTTAAAAAGCGAAAAAGGCTAGAATTTATCTAGCCTTTTCATTGTATGAGTAATGAGACGTTTACGACAACTATCGCTTCCTGCTTAACGACATCGCGCTGTATATAACATTTCAACTACTTACCCGTTAGCGCGGACAATAATCCAACCCGGAACGAAGGATCTTTCTCCGAAAACTCAATGGATTGTTTGTAGGTATCAACGTTAAAGAAGAGCTCAGCCGGTTCAGCTTTCTTATTATCCAAGAATAATTTAAAGCTATAGGCTGTTTTTTTAGATAGATCCGCATTCACTTTATTGGATGAAAATACGTTCGGAAGAATCACATCCTTTGTAAAAGAATCAGTCGTTGGTGTCTGAAATAATTCACCTAAAGCTTTAATTAAATTATCAGACTGTTGACCTGACGACGAGATTCTAATTTTACCTTTGGTAAAACCAACGTCATCACTTGGCTGGCCATCTATTATACCTGCGGGTATAAAATCTACAACCTCAAACTTCGCTCCCACCGTATCTTGCTTGTAAAGAGATTTTGTGATATAAATACGACTTGAATCCGTTTTGATTTCATCAGTAATACGTAAGAAAAAATTCTTTTTCTCAGCTCCCGGAGCACCATTTGTAAACTGCTCGATTTTCACGCCATCAATTTTGTTCGTTGCTGTGGTATCGCTTCCATCAGTTTTCTTCTGATTGGAGTTTCCGCAACCAGCCATCAGCATCGTAGCGGTTGCAAGAAATGCTATAGATTTAATCTTGTACATAATGAATTGTTTGTTATCAGTTATCAATGATTATTGCTCTTATAATATTACCATTATTACAGATAACAAACAACTATTAGCAATGTTTTTATTTTATTTCAATAAAGCATCATATAAAATTTCCACAGGATGATAAGATTTTCTTCCGACCCCATCTTTGATTTGATGTCTACAAGAGGTACCTGCTGCGGCAATCAAAGTATCGGCTTCCGTTTTCCGTACAGCTGGTAACAAAACCAGCTCGGCCACTTTCATTGAAACGTCGTAATGCTCGGCCTCATAACCAAATGAACCCGCCATACCACAGCAGCCAGAAGGAATTGTCTCTACGCTAAAGTTCGTCGGAAATGATAATACCTGTTCCGTAACAGTAACCAGATGGAAAGCCTTTTGGTAACAGTGACCATGAAGCTTGATTTTTCTTGCTGCCGTTGTAAACTGTTCTGGACGAATACGTCCTGCTTTCATCTCTGTCAGTAAAAATTCATCGATCATCAATGCATTTTTAGCGATGTTTTGCGCCTCAATACGAATATCGTCATCCACCAGGCTTAAATATTCATCTCTAAACGTAATGATACCGGATGGTTCAACCCCTAAAAGCGGGGTTTCGTCGGTGATTAATCCCTTTAAAAAATGTATATTTTTATTAGCAATTTTCTTTGCTTCTTTCACAAAACCTTTAGAAAGGTATGTCCGTCCACTTTGCACATGTTTTGGAATAATCACTTCATAGCCCAAGGCACTCAGCAATTTATACGCTATAATACCGATTTCTGCATCATTATATTCGGTAAACTCATCCGAGAAAAGATAGACCTTACGCTTGGCATCCCTGATAGGACCTTGTGTTTTTACCCACTGGCTCAAGGTTGTTCCATTTACTGTAGGCAGCGAACGTCTCGGTGCAAACCCGACAGTTTTCTTGACCAAGCCAGACAGAAAATCATTTTTTACAACAAAATTATAAAGGGGTGCGACCCACGACCCCAACTTCTGAGACTGCGTGAAATTAGCAATTAGTTTTGTTCTAAACCCTGCGCCATGCTCATCATAATAGTGCTGTAAAAATTCGGCTTTCATTTTGGCCACATCTACACTCGAAGGACATTCCGTTTTACAGCCTTTGCAGCTTAAGCAAAGGTCCATAACTTCCTTGATCTCCTCATGATCGAAACGATTTTTCTTTGTGGAATTCGTTAAAAACTGACGCAACATATTTGCCCGCGCCCGTGTCGTATCTTTTTCATCGCGCGTAGCCATAAACGAGGGACACATTGTTCCACCGGTAATTTCAGTCTTTCGGCAATCTCCCGAACCAGAACACTTCTCTGCCAACCGAAGAATAGACTCATCTCTAGAAAAATCGAAATAGGTCTTTATTTGTGTTCGGTTACTATCGTTGTCATAACGTAAATGAGCATCCATTGGCGGCGTGTTGACAATCTTATTAGCATTAAAAACGCCCTGTGGATCAAAGATATATTTTACATCTTCAAGTAATTTGTAGACTTTATCGCCGAGCACCTTGCCAATAAACTCTCCGCGAAGACGACCGTCACCATGCTCACCACTCAATGAGCCATTATATTTCAAAACTAGATCACTGGTTTTTTCAAGTATAGAACGAAAAGTACGCTTCCCTGCTGCTGTTTTCAAATTTACAAAAGGCTCAATATGCAATTCGCCTGCGCCAGCGTGCGCGTAATATGATGCATGCACGCCCTCTTCCATCAAAAGCTTTTGAATATCGCTCACATAAGCAGGGAGATCTTCAGGCGATACCGCACAATCCTCAATTAAATTTACGGGCTGACTATCCCCCGGTAAATTACGAATGAGCCCCAGTCCCGCTTTGCGTACATCCCAAACTAAATTCGTCTGTTCCATACCCGTAATATAGGGATAAGCATAACCAAGGCCACGCGCAACGAGATCGGCTTTCAATGCCATCGCTTTCGCTGCTGTTTCGGCCGCTGTATGCCCCCTAAACTCCACAATCAATAGCGCTTGCGGATCGCCTTCTATAAAAAAGCGATTATACTTGTACGTTGGATGCCCAACTGTAAAATCCATGATGTATTTATCCACTAATTCGGAAGCTTCCGGCTTGTGCGCTAAGGCTACCACATTACCATGCATACACTCCACCATATCCGCAAAATGAACACAGAGTAAACCTAGTTCCTGCGGTGGTAAGGACATCAGTTTGAGTTTCGCTTCTATAACGATAGCCAGCGTACCTTCAGAACCCGCCAACAAGTTACACATATTGAAAGGTGTCGAACGATCAGCAAGAATATCTAAAGCATAACCGGTATTTCTGCGCGTGATAGATCGTTTTGGATAGCCCGCTTCAATGGCACTTAAATGCTGTGGATCTGTCAATAATTCATTCATATTACGATAGATATCCCCCTCACGGCCCGCTAATAATAATTTCTTAAAATAGGCTGCTTCATCAACTGCTTCAAAGGTTACTTCAGAACAGTCGTCCAGCAGTACATTGGCTGAAATCAAATTGTGCCTTGTATCGCCCCAAACAATAGAATGCAGACCCGAAGAGTTATTGCCAATCATTCCGCCTATCATGGCGCGGCTCGCCGTTGAAGTTTCAGGACCAAACATCAGCCCAAAAGGCTTAAGATAGTTGTTTAAGTCATCGCGAATCACCCCCGGTTGAACTCGAACCCACTGCTCTTCAACATTAAGCTCAATAATATGGTTAAAATAACGGGAAATATCCATAATAATACCATGGCCGACTACCTGGCCTGCCAAGGAAGTGCCGGCAGTACGTGGTATGATAGTGACCTTATTCTGTCGCGCAAAATCAATTAATTTTTTAATATCATCAATATCTGCGGGTATCGCTACGGCCAACGGTTTTTCCTGATAGACAGACGCATCGGTCGAATAGGCTAGCAACATCGTTTGGTCCTTAGTTTCATGGGTATAATAGAGCTCCCCTTTGAGTTGTGAAGCTAATGAGGCTAATTGATTCTGATCTTTCACTTAATCTGCATTTAAAGTATAAAACAAATCTAGTTAAATTTATGCATTGGTAAAAGAGAAGAATGCAAGAAATAACCAAATCAAAAGCAAAAAACGCACAAAAACGCAAACAGGAACATTTGCCATAAATGAAGATTATATTTCGTTCCTTCAAACAATGCTTGTATTTTTGTAGCACTACATCATTTAAATTAACGATTGATTTCTTATATGCGTAATCTATTCCTTCGCTATACGCTCCATTCAGATTTTATTATATATACGATTCGCGTACTAATTGGCTTCCTTATCGGTTATCCTTTATTTGTATCCTTTCCTCAATATTCTGTTTCTTGGACCCTTATCTCGATTATACTGGTGATTTCTCCACAAGAGAATGAGTCAAAAAAAATAGCGATCGATCGGGCCAAATCCAATTTCATAGGATCCGCCATTGGACTGAGCTTATATTTTGTTCCGATCCAGCAACTTTACGCAATGGTAATCGGTATCCTGGCCTCGTTGATTACTTGTAAAGCACTCAACATTATAGCTGTAGCGAGGACATCGATGGTTGCGCTAATTATAGTCTATCTGCATGAACAGGAAAGCCGCTCCTACTTCGCTGCCCTAGATCGCTTTGGTTGTGTTTGTTTAGGCTGTTTGATCGGACTGGGCGTCATACTTTCTACAAGAAATATTATTTTGAAATTAAGAAAAAGATACATTTTTTAATCACAAACGCTGCTTACTAAAAGGCAATATATTTATTTTCAACCCATTAGCATATCCGATCAAATCAAAGCATTACCATACACGAACAATATTCACCAATACCAACAAGCTAACAGAATTATATTCATTATTCATTATAATATTTTGAATTTTATACTTAATTACGTACCTTTGCAGTCGAAATGACAAAAGTAGAATATAATTTAGATCAGGTTGACTATAGAATCTTGCGTTTAATGCAGGATAATGGACGTATCAACAACGCCGATATCGCCAGAGAGCTGGGAATGGCACCTTCTGCGATTCTAGAACGGGTAAAAAAGCTCGAGCAAAAAGAGGTAATTTTAAAATACAGTGCCAAGATCAATCCTGCAGCGGTCGATCAAAAACTTTTATCATTTATTTTCATAAAAGCCAATGATATCATTGGTGAACAAACAGTTGGATTGGCACTTGCCGAAATTCCTGAAGTACAGGAAGTACATGACATTGCAGGTGATGATGGTTACCTGATTAAAGTAAGAACTGCAGATTCGACCGGATTAGTTGATCTGATGCGAAATACTTTAAGTAAAGTGGAAGGGATCATCTCCACCCGTACTACAATTGTACTTCAAACGGTTAAGGAAGATCAGCAGGTCGTAATACCTGAGTAATAGAAAGGAAGTTTAATCATGTTGCAAGGACAAAAAAAGGCCGCTAACCCGTTGATGGTTGTTGTCGCCTATATCATTATTTATGTTGTATGGGGATCGACCTTTTTCTTTATAGAAAAGGCACTACATAGTTTTCCACCATTTATTTTAGGTTCGTTTCGATTTGTTACAGCCAGCGCAATCCTAATGGCATATTGCGCAATGAAAGGTTATAAATTGTTTAATAAGCGATCCGTTCAGGAAGCAGCGATCGTAGGATTTCTATTGCTTTTTGTCGATATGGCTGGGGTTATCTGGGCCGAACAATATGTTTCAGGTGGTGTTGCCGCCATTATTGCTGCAGCAGCAGCGATCTGGTTTATTTTATTGGATAAACCCAAATGGAAAGAAAATTTCAGCAGTGTTACCACGATTTTAGGTGTCGCGTTAGGCTTCTGTGGAGTGGTGATGTTATTCGCTGAACAGATTATGTCGACCAATGATAATACCGATGGAACACTTAAGGTGATCGCCCTATCTATTTTAGTATTGGGTTCTATCGCTTGGACCGTAGGGTCTCTAATTTCCAAATATTTCAAAAAATCTGAGAAACAAGAGGAAGAGGATTTACATGTCATGGTGAAGACCGCTTGGCAAATGGTTACTGCAGGTATACTCTTTAATATCACCGCCCTTTTCACCGGTGAGTATACAACATTTACGCTAAGTAGCGTGGCACCGGTGGACTGGTTCAATTTGGGCTACCTAATCACTTTTGGCTCAATCCTCGCCTTTAGCTCCTATATTTGGTTACTACAGGTTCGCCCCGCAATGGAAGTTAGTACGTATGCCTATGTGAATCCAATCATTGCACTTATTTTAAGTCATTTCTTCACTTCGCATGTAGTGACCTCATTGCAGATTTTCGGACTAGCTGTGATCTTATTTTCAGTCCTGTTAATGAACTGGAAAGCGTATCGAGCCAAACTGTCCGCGCGTAGCAAAAGTAGAAAAGTTCTCCAACCAGAGAGTAAGTTGGATACCAACCCTATCGCCGAGTCGGAATTAGTACACTAGGTTGTTATTTTTCTAATTATATGGACAAAGCTTAACATACGATGTTAAGCTTTTGTTGTTTTTAAAAATTAGCTAACATTGGATAAGATTTGTTCATATATAATTGGCTAACTTTGCCCAATATTTGGTTAAACGAAAAAAGAATGAAGATATCAAAGCAAATTGCCTTTATTGGTAGCCTTGGATTCGGTTCGCTTTTGATGGTTGCCAGTTGTAGCAAGCAGCTCCATCCAACGCAGAAAGATTTCCAACAATATCATATCAATAGCGATATGCAAGCTGATCCTACAGTCGTATCAATCTACGAGCCTTTCAAACATAAAATGGAAGTGGAGATGAATCGAGTTATAGGACATGCAGACAAAGCGTTGACAAAAGAGAAGACGGCAGAAACATTAATGGGCAATTTTTTTTGTGAAGCCTTGTTGTGGATGAGTGAACACAATGCCCATAACCCTGCGGATATAGCATTTGCTACTAAGGGTGGAATCCGAAATGATCTGAAAGCAGGCGATATTACCGTTGGACATATCTTCGAGGTGATGCCTTTCGAAAACACTTTAACAATTCTCGAACTCAAGGGAACTCAAATTCGTCAACTTGCAGACTATATCGCCTCAACACATGGTCAACCCATCGCTGGGATGACGTTGACCATTACAGGCAACAAAGCCCAGGACATTAAAATCAAAGGTCTAGCAATTGAAGACAATAAGTTATATAAATTGGTAACCTATGATTATCTCGCTAATGGTGGCGACAACCTGACGCTGTTGACACAATCTGTATCGCGGGCAAATTATCCGCAGCGGATGCGTGAAGGACTGATTGAATACGTGAGTGAATTAACGAAAGAAGGCAAAAAAGTAAATGCAGAATTAGATGGAAGAATTAAAATCAATTAACCGAAGATCATTTATCAAGCAAGTTGGTGGATTTTCTGCTGCAGTTGCATTGGGGTCACTTCCTTTTCAAGCTAACGCTAAGAGCAAAAAAGTAAAACTTACAATCTTACATACCAACGATGTGCATAGCCGAATTGAACCTTTTCCTATGGATGGTGGCAAATATCAAGGATTGGGTGGTGTGGCACGCCGGAGCACGCTTATCAATAAAATTCGCAAAGAAGAAGAACACCTCCTATTATTAGATGCGGGCGATATGTTTCAAGGTACTCCCTATTTTAATCTATTTGGAGGGAAGCTGGAGCTGGATCTCATGACGAAATTGGGGTATGACGCTGGGACATTTGGAAATCACGAATTTGACAATGGACTGGACGGACTTGTGAAATACCTGGACCATGCTAAATTTCCGTTTTTAACGGCCAATTACGACTTTAAAGGAACAGTATTGGAAGGAAAAACCAACGATTACACCTTATTTCATAAGGGTGGTATAAAAATCGGTGTATTCGGGCTCGGTGTAGATATCGAAGGATTGGTAGATCCCAATAACTTTAAGGGAATGAAATATCTGGATCCAATTGAGGTATCCAAAAAGGTGGTAAAGATACTCAAGGAAAAACATAAATGCGATCTCATCATCTGTCTGTCGCATTTAGGTTACCAATATGAAAACGATAAAGTGTCGGATTTGGTGCTTGCCGCCAAAACATCAGATATCGACTTAATTATAGGCGGGCATACGCATACATTTTTAAATGAACCCACATTAGTTACCAATTTAAAAGGTACGAAGACCGTTGTGAATCAAGTCGGTTTTGCAGGGATTAATCTGGGGAGGATTGATTTCATTATGGAGCCGGGTTCCAAAAAGAAACAAATGGTGGCGAGCACCTATCAAGTCGATCCTACAATTCCAGCGTCCATGTTGGCATAATTTGATTCACTATTCATAAATGCCAAATTGACTAATCAATTTGGCATTTTTTTTCAAGACAACAAGAAGACTTATAGACTTAAAACACGAGGTTTATATAAGCTGATTTACCCTTTAATGAAAAGAATTTTATCAATATACCTAGACTCCTTTAGAGGACTCTCACAAGCTGCATGGCTGCTTGCTATCGTCATGCTGATCAATAGAATGGGAAGCATGGTGATTCCATTTCTAGGCCTTTACATGACCAGAGTTTTGCACTTCGATATAAAACAAGTCGGAATTGTTTTGATGTGTTATGGCGTTGGCTCCGTCTGTGGATCTTATATAGGCGGCTGGCTGACCGATCGGATTGGTAGTTTCAAGGTTCAGTTTGGAAGTCTTGTGTTGGCCGCTCCTTTATTCCTACTGATACCATACTTTAAAGAGGTACAGTCGCTATCCATAATGATTTTTACGTTAAGCTTGATTTTTGATGCTTTTAGACCTGCAAACTCCGTATCAGTAGCAAGTTACGCTAAACCCGAAAATATCACCCGCGCCTTTTCATTGAATCGTTTGGCTATCAATCTGGGCTTCTCGATCGGTCCAGCGGTGGCAGGTTTTCTGGCATCCATCTCTTTCAATTGGATATTTTATGGAAATTCCCTTGCCGTTCTCTGTGCAGCAATAATTTTCTTTGTCTTTTTTCATAAAAGACAAAAAAGAAGCGATATCAAATCAAAAAAAGAGACTGCACCTGATAATGAAATGCCTCAACAAGGACGAAATCCTTATACCGATGTGCCATTTATCCTATTCAATATCTTTTGTTGTATCTTCTCTTTTTGTTTTTTTCAGCTGATCACTACCTTACCGATATTCTATCGAGAAGTTCACCATTTGAATGATCACCAAATTGGATTTCTGCTTGGATGGAGCGGCTTCGTCATCGTGTTGTTAGAAATGTTTATTGTTCATATGGCCGAGAAGAGATTTTCATTAATTAGCACACTCGTCTTTGGAACATTTTTATGTGCCATTTCATATGCCATGCTAAATTTCACTGGTGGACTTGCTTGGTTATATTTCACATTTTTTATTTTTGGATTGGGAGAAATGCTCACATTGCCTTTTATGGCAACCGTGTCTGTCAATCGGTCTTCCCCGAAAACCCAAGGAGCCTACATGGGCTTCAACTCGCTGGCCTTTTCAGCTGCAAATATTTTTTCGCCAATCCTGGGCACAAGTATTGTTGATTCCTTTGGTTTCACAACGCTATGGTGGGCAACTGCAACGAGTTTATCTGTTACAGCCATTGGGTTCTATTTGGTTTTGAAATGGATGAGATAGCTCAAATTGAGTCAATATAAAGGGCATATTTCATTTTGCAATACGCCCTTTTTTAATTGATCTCATGAACAAACTACCAAATTTTAATCCGCTTATTCACAGGAACAAACATTTTGTCTCCCTCCTTGGTATTCCAAGCTTTGTGAAAAGCGTCCAGGTTAATAATCGGCGCAAAAGCACGATACTGCGCTGGGGAATGTGGATCGGTCTTCACTTGGTTGACCACAAACTCATCCGTTGTTTTGGTCCTCCAAATAGTTGCCCAAGAAAGGAAGAAGCGTTGATCTTGTGTAAACCCATCTATCAATCCAGGATTGCCCTTATCTTTCAAATAAAGCTGCAAGGCATCAAAAGCGACAGATGAGCCGCCCAAATCACCGATGTTCTCGCCCAATGTGAAACGACCGTTTACAAAAACTCCTGGGACAGGCTCATAAGATTCAAATTGACGGACCAATGCATCTGCAGCGGCTTCAAATTTTGCCTTATCACTATCGCTCCACCAGTTGTTCAGATTTCCATTCCCATCATATTTAGCACCCTGATCGTCAAAGCCGTGTGAAAGTTCGTGACCAATTACCGCGCCAATACCACCGAAATTAACAGCTGCATCGGCCTTGTAATCATAGAACGGAGGTTGAAGAATAGCCGCTGGAAAGACAATTTCGTTAAACAATGGACTATAATAAGCGTTTACAGTTTGCGGGGTCATCCCCCATTCAGACTTGTCCACTGGCTTATCTTGTTTAGCCAAATTTTGATAAAATGCCCATTTGCTTGATGCCAATACGTTTTCATACAACGACATGCCCACTTCAAGTTTGCTATAATCTTTCCACTTATCCGGGTAACCAATTTTAACTTTAAACTTAGCCAGTTTTTCCAAAGCCTTTACTTTTGTGTCGTCAGACATCCAGGTCAGGTCCTTGATATGCTGGCCGAATGCTTTAATCAGATAGCTTACAAGCTCCTCAGCCTCGGCTTTAGCCTTTGGAGGAAAGCTTTCTTTCACATATAATTTACCCAATAGCTCTCCCGCGATGGAGTTAACAAACTCTACGCCGCGCTTGTCTAGCGCACGTTGTTCTTTTTGTCCTTTTAACTTACGCCCCCAAAAATCAAAAGACAGATCGTTTAATTCTTGCGTAGTGTATGACGCCGCGTTATTTAGCACATGAAATGTCAATAACTCTTTAATCACCGGTAGATTTTGAAGATTGAAAACTTTGTCAAGATTTTCATAGTATTTTATTTCCGGTATAATAACCGTGTCAGCCTTAAAACCGACGTCATTTAAGTATTTTGCAATATCGATATTCTTCACGATTTTTTTCAGATCCGCAACAGCGATAGGATTATACCGGCCATTGGCATCCCTTGATTGCTCAACAGTTTTAAGATTTGAGGCCAACTGCTTTTCAAAGGCAACAATTTTCGGCCCCTTTAGATCCCTTGTAAGTTGACCTGATTTGGCATAAAGTGAAGAGATATAAGTGGAATAATCATTTAATGTCTCTTCATTCTTCTTGTCATTTACCTGATAATAGGATCTTCCCAACCCGAGACTTCCTCCACCTAAATATAGCGTATTGACATCTGAATTCTTTAGATGTGCATAAACATAACCACTGAAAAAAGGATTTCCGCCAATAGGCGCCACTTCGACAAGATACTCATACAAGTCGTTGAAATTTTTAATCGCAGCGATTTTATTAAGATATGGTTTAACTGGCTCCAAACCTAGTTTGTTACGCGTATCCATATCAACGAAAGATTTATACAAATCTGCGATCTTCTGATTGTCTGTTCCTTTCTGAAATTCGCCTGAAAGTGACTCTTGCAGTACCTTTAACGTAGCAATATCTGTATTTTCACGAAGCTCATCAAATGATCCCCACCGCGCCTTATCGGAAGGAATCTTGACTGTTTTCATCCATTGTCCATTCACAAAATTGTAAAAGTCATCTTGAGGGCGCACGCTTTTATCCATGTAAGTCACATTAATTGCATTGTTTTGCGCGTTGCTTATCAATGAGCCACAGGTTAGCAGGGCTGCTAAGAGTATGTTTTTCTTCATATAAAATTGAGTTTGTTTGTCGCTATCTACAAACTTAAGAAAAGTTATGCTATTGTCGATGCAACAAATAAGTTTCAAAAAGCAACTCAGATTATCCCTGTTTGATTTCCCCCAAATGGATAACATCTTTCAGGTCAAAAGGTGTTTCTTGATAAACGAAGTAATTCAACCAATTATTGAACAACAGATTTGCATGGCTTGTCCAGCGAACCAAAGGGCGATTTTCAGGATTATCATCGATATAATAATTGACCGGCATTGCAATCTGCTGACCTTTTTCCAAATCTCGTTTATATTCTTCGTCCAATGTAAAAGGTGCATATTCCGAGTGTCCAGTCAAATAAAACTCTCGCCCCCCACGGGATGAAGCGATCGCAATGCCCGCTTCCGGAGATTCTGAAAGAATTTCCAAGCCATCTTTCGTTAAAAGATCATCCTTTTCAACAGTCGTATGGCGGCTATGGGGGATATAGAATTCATCATCAAACCCCCGGAACAAAGGGTGCCTTTTATCTAAAGCGGTATGCTTAAATACACCAAAAAGTTTCTCCCTTAACGGCTTCTTCTCTACCTCATAAAAATGATATAATGCTGCTTGGGAAGCCCAGCAGATATACAAACTGGAGGTTACATGCGTTCTCGCCCAATCAAAGATCGTCTTGATTTCGTTCCAATAGGTCACCTCCTCAAAAGCAACCATTTCAACCGGAGCACCCGTAATGATCATACCATCGTAGAAGTTTTCCTTTACCTCAGTCAGACTCTTATAAAACATTTCCAAGTGCTCTTCTGGTGTGTTCTTGGAGACATGTGTTTTAAGTCGTAAAAACTCCATTTCCACCTGCAAGGGATTATTGGACAGCAAACGGATAAAATCTGTTTCAGTGGTAATTTTAAGAGGCATTAAATTAAGTACTAAAACACGTAGTGGTCTAATATCTTGCTCATTTGCTCTTAAATCGCTCATGACAAATATATTTTCTTTTTTCAGCAGCTCAATAGCAGGAAGGTTATTAGGAAGTTTGACGGGCATAGATAATTTCTCCTTATACAATTAGCATGCAATATTAGCAAGAAAATGCCGAAAATACTAAATGAAACATAAATTATCTTCCATTACCTTGCTATCTTTACTAATCCTAGCATCTATCCAAAGTCTGATTCTAGCGGTGCCGAAAAAACAATAAACTTTTTACATAAACTAGGTAAAGAGATGTGTGTAAAAGATATTACAAACAAATTTGGGCCTATGCGTATTATATACTAATAAAAATACGTAGATGAATATGAGCAAAGAGAAATCAATACGCGAAATTGAAATTAACGGAAGATCTTACCATTACAGTTCCATTAAGGACCTTCCGGAAGGTAGCATCAATCGCTTACCTTTTAGCATTCGTATATTATTGGAGAATGTTTTGCGTAACCACGATGGATTCAGTATCACGAATGATCATGTTAATACACTGATCAACTGGTCGCCCCAGCCTGTAGATAAAGATATTCCCTTCAAACCGGCCCGGATTTTAATGCAAGATTTTACAGGAGTACCTGCAGTGGTCGATATGGCATCCTTGCGTGCAGAATTTATCCGTCATGGCAAGGATGGACAGAAGATAAATCCCGCCATACCAGTGGATCTCGTGGTTGACCACTCCGTTCAGGTAGATTACTTTGGCACTGAATATTCTTATGATAAAAATGTCGCGCTGGAATATGAACGTAACCGCGAACGTTATGAACTTCTGAAATGGGCGCAGAAAGGATTAGAAAATTTTACTGTCGTTCCACCCGGTATGGGTATCTGTCACCAGGTCAATTTGGAATATCTAGCCAAAGGCGTTATAGCACGTGACAATTGGCTTTTTCCAGACACATTAGTAGGGACAGACTCGCACACGCCAATGGTCAATGGTATTGGCGTGTTAGGCTGGGGAGTTGGCGGCATAGAAGCTGAAGCAGCCATGCTGGGACAACCCATCTTTTTCACCTGCCCAGAAGTTATCGGTCTCAAGCTCAGTGGAAAAATACCAGGTATGTGCACCGCCACGGATATGGTGCTTTCCATAACAAAAGTGCTACGCGAAAAAGGCGTTGTCGGAAAATTTGTTGAAGTATTTGGAGAAGGATTAGACAGCCTATCGGTAACAGATCGTGCAACAATATCAAATATGTCTCCGGAATTTGGCTGTACGGTTACGTATTTCCCAATTGATGACCGGACCCTCGAATACATGCATAGTACCAATCGAAGTGCTGAACAAATTAAAATTGTCGAAGATTATTGCAAAGACAACCTACTTTGGCGCACGGGTAAGGAGGATATTCAGTATTCGTCGGTGGTAGAGTTCGACTTGTCCAGTCTAGAGCCTACCGTGTCAGGCCCCAAACGGCCTCAAGATAAGATTTTGGTAAAAGATTTAAAAGCTACATTTTCAGCACTGTTAGACAGCGAACACCATCGACAATATGTTCCTGTGCTGCAGCGATCTGAATCAGCATGGCTCGCCGATGGCGGTTCAGGCACAGAGTTTACCTTTGGAAAAGTACCTGTCGACCATGCTTCGCCACATGAAGTTATTCAGGAGTCTATACATGCGGTTCGCATAAAACATAATCATAAGGAGTATATTGTTAGTGATGGTAGTATTGCCATTGCAGCCATCACAAGCTGTACCAATACGTCGAATCCTACCGTCATGATCGGCGCTGGCTTATTGGCTCGAAACGCGATCGAACGCGGACTTCGCACCAAATCTTGGGTAAAAACTTCCTTAGCACCAGGCTCAAAGGTCGTTACGCAATACCTAGAACGATCTGGACTCCAAGCAGACCTTGACGCCTTACGTTTTCACACCGTGGGCTATGGTTGTACCTCCTGTATTGGAAACTCAGGCCCCCTCCCGCCCCAAATCGCAGAAGCGGTAGAAAAGGGTGAACTGATTGTCGCCTCAGTATTATCTGGAAATCGAAATTTTGAAGCACGCGTACATCCGCAGGTCAAAATGAATTTTTTGATGTCGCCGATGCTAGTTGTTGCATATGCCCTCGTCGGGAGAGTTGATATCAATCTATTGGAAGAGCCAATTGATTACGACCCCAACGGTGAGCCTGTATATCTTAAAGATATTTGGCCCACTCGGGAAGATATTATGCAAACCGTCAATGCCTGTGTCAAACAGTCAGACTTTCAAGAAGTTTATGATGTGATCTTCGACGGGTCAACAGATTGGCAAGAACTTGAAGTAAATCTTGACCAAAATTACCAATGGGACAACACTTCCACTTACATCAAGGAATCACCTTTTTTCGAAAATTTACAAGCTGTTCCTAACCCGATACAGGATATTAAAAACGCAAGAGTGCTTCTTTATCTCGGCGATTCGGTAACAACGGATCATATCTCTCCTGCCGGCTCATTCAAAGAAGATACGGCAGCTGGACAATACCTTAGATCACATCAGGTAAGTAAAGAAGATTTTAATTCTTATGGATCTAGACGTGGGAATCACGAAGTCATGATGCGCGGAACATTTGCCAATGTGCGTATTAAAAACAAAATTACCGATCGTGAAGGTGGATTTAGCCGTTACTTCCCCACCAATGAGGTGAAGACGGTGTATGAAACCGCTATGGAATACCGTAAAAACAACACAGCGCTTATCATACTTGCGGGAAAAGAGTATGGTTCGGGTTCCTCTAGAGATTGGGCAGCAAAGGGAACATTCCTTCTTGGCGTGCGGGCTGTAATTGCTGAAAGCTTCGAGCGTATCCATCGAAGCAATCTGGTCGGTATGGGCGTAGCACCACTGGTTTTTATCAATGATGAAAATACAGAGAAATTAGGACTAGATGGAACAGAAGTCTATAGCATCACAGGACTTGAGACCGATTTAACACCCCATAAACTTCTCTCGGTAAAGGCGGTACATGAAACCGGAAAAGTCACCACATTTCAGGTAAAAGCAAGGCTTGATTCAGCGATCGAAATTGAGTATTTCAAGAATGACGGGATTCTACAATATGTGCTGCGTCAATATTTAAAGAACAACTAACATTGTCCAAATTAGCGCATCAAAATATCTAAAAAAGTAAAGGGCATTGATCAGTGCCCTTTAACTAACTATATAAAAACCTACCAGAGTTCTACAATACTTCAGTCTTACGCCCCAGCAGCCCAAGAATTATGTTTTAATGGCTAAATCAAAAATAGCTATAAAAAATCCCCGTTTTTATCCATGAAATCAGGTATTTTGTGCGCAAGCGGAAATAGCGCCTTTGACTTTATTTTAAAGTAAAATCATTTGGGAGAATTGCTTATTTTCGCTAAAATCAATGCCAACACGATACAGAATGGAAGAACTTGTCGAACAAACAATCACTAGACAGACATTTACAGCTGAACTGAAGCAAGTTCAGGAATTCTACAAATGCACCTTTGAGCAATGTGATTTCCAGGACGCAGAACTCGTAGATCTTCTATTCACAAATTGTGACTTTAAATCATGTAATCTTTCTAATGTAAGTCTAAAGGGCACACAATTAGATCATGTTGTTTTTGATGACTGCAAAATGCTAGGCATACACTTTAATGAATGTAGTTCATTTTCCTTTCATGCCAATTTCAGCCACTCGGTTCTGGATTACTCCTCTTTTTTTGAAAGAAACCTAAAGAAGTTTCAATTTGAAAACTGCTCTTTGCAACATGTAGATTTTGAACGGGCCAACCTTCAACAGGTGCTGTTTAAAAAAACGAATTTGCTAAATGCCCGTTTTGTACAATGCAATCTCGAAGGCTGCGATTTTCGGTCTTCGATCAATATCGAGCTAGATCCAGAGGCCAATCGTATGAAAAAAAGTAAATTTGGCCCGGAGCAACTACCTGGCCTACTACTTAAATATCAGCTGATTATTGATTAAATATGGAAAAGGTCGTTCAGCTTACTCCCAAAATCAATGTATTCAGTTAAAACATGTTGATTTATCGTTAAATAACGGATTTCAGGGATAAAACTCCCCACTTTGGATCAGGATATTTGTCATTCAAAGTTTAATAAGATGAAAAAAATATCCCTATCATTCGCAGCTATCTTAGCGGCCAGCACAATGTCGTTTGCACAGATCAATAAAGCATTCAAGATCAACTATGCCATTACTTATGCTGTCGATCCCAGCGAAAAAGTACAAGCAGCTCCAGTTTCTGTTTACGAAGCGTATGTTAACAATGATAAAATTAAAGTTATATCAGCTTCCGGAGACAGCGAAGAGTCAATCTTTCTCCTTAAAAAAAATGAAGAACAATCCATTATATTGTACCCTGCGCTGGCAAAATACGTCGTTAAAGAAAATGCGCGCAGCCCACATGCGATCAAACTCGTCCCGAACCAGACGAAAATGATTGCCGGTTATCCCTGCAAACTAGCTCAGGTCGAAATGCCAATTTCAGAAGATAATGATGAAAACAGTACCTTGTCGATCTGGTATAGCGATAAATTGCCAGCCACCTATTGGGAGGGATTTGATCTGTTCAAAAAAATCCCCGGGGCGGTGCTGCAGTTAACAACACCTCTTGGAATGGATATGATTGCCCAGAACATCGCCGATAGCCAACTGGACGATAAAGATTTTATCGTTCCTGAGGATTATGAGCAAGTAACATCCATGTATGACGACGAGGAAGATTCGGAAGAAAGCAATCAGATTGCTGAAAACCTGTATTTATTTGAAGATACTGAAACTAATCTCCTAGGGGTACAAGACGGTGAAGAAAAAACAATTGTACCAGCACAATACCTATACATCGCACCATTTGTTGGCGATCTTAGTATAGTTCAATATAAAAATGAAAAATATGGTGCCATTAATCTGGCCGGTAAACCAGTCATCCCCTTCCAATACGATTATTTAGGTTACGATGATTACCTTGGACAACTGGTTTTTGGACTAAACGAAAAATATGGGGTCATGGATAAATCCGGCAAAATTTTAATCTCCGCAAATTATGATATGATATCGTTCATTAACGGTGGTTATGCGGTATTTCAGCAGAAAAATAAATATGGTATATTGAATCAGGCGGGCAAAATAATTGTCCCGGCGACCTATAGCTATATTTCTGAAAATAATTCAACGCATTTCATCAGTATCGAAAACGACACGTATAATCTTACTGAAATAAAAACCAATAAAATCGTTGCTCCAGACTACGATTTAATTTCAGTTACAGAAGAACCTAATCTTTTCCTTGCTAGTAAAGATGGAAAATATGGTTATTTAGATGGCCAGGGAAAAGTGGCCATACCATTTATATACAGCGGGGCTACCTCTTTCAGTGATGGTGTAGCTTCTGTCTCATTAGCGGATTCGGACGATGTAATTTTGATTAATACAAAAGGTGAACGTGTAGAAATAGATGCCGCTGCAGAGGCAACAGATACAATTTAAGAACCAGAAACGACAAAAGGCAGCAGATATACCTGCTGCCTTTTTTGTTATACGGTTGCCATCATCAAAGATCAATAGGTGTTTATTTTTTCTTTTTAAACAGCTTTTTGCCAATCGTAGTTAAAATCACCACGATAATACCTCCTCCTAGTCCAAACAACAGCTCTTTTATCATTCCTGGCAGGGCTGGTAGCGCATGGTGTAAAAAATCAATATAATGCGCAAATATTCCGCCTGAAACCAGAATTAAAGCAAATGTACCTACAACAGCCAATAATTTGATAACAAAGGGCAGTGCACGGACTAAAAACCGACCTAGGCTCGCAACAGGACCTTTTTCACGGGAAGTTTTAATTAATTTATAACCTGCATCGTCCATACGAACGATAAGTGCTACAATACCATAGACTCCGACTGTAGCCAGAAAAGCAACAACCGAAACCGTAATAATTTGTAAGGACAAGCTTTTTCCCAGAACCGTTCCCAAAGCAATAATGACGATTTCCACAGAAAGAATAAAGTCTGTCGTAATAGCCGATTTTACCTTCGCTTTTTCAGCGGCAACTGAGTTTTCAGCAACAACAGTCTCCACTTTTGTTTCCTCCGTAGGATGTTTGCGATGGAACAGGTATTCAATAATCTTCTCAACACCTTCAAAAGCAAGATAGAAACCTCCTAAGATTAAAATATATTTGATGGCAATTGGAAAAAATACATTTAGTAATAATGCTATAGGTACAATTATCAATTTATTGAGCAGTGAGCCCTTTGTAATTGCCCATAAAACCGGGAGCTCGCGTGAAGCTAAAAAGCCAGTCGCTTTTTCGGCATTAACCGCTAAATCGTCACCTAAGATTCCAGCAGTTTTTTTTGTTGCGATTTTACTCGCTACTGCCACATCATCCATCAACGCTGCAATATCATCTAGAATTGCAAATATTCCTGAAGCCATATTTATATAAAAATTGAACGTAAAAATATAAATTTAATTCAATTTTGAAACAAGGAATTTAATTCATTTGCAATATCAAGCTACATTACATTTGAATTAAATACGTAATTTTAATACCACAAAGACAACCATTATGAAAAATTCAATTGCACCAGAGGACCAGTCTTTACTGCTGGAGACTTTAGAAAAAAGATTTAATAAATTTACGAATAGGCATCCACAGATCAGTTGGAATGAGGTTGCTGACAAATTACGTGACAATCCCCAAAAATTGTGGAGCCTCCACCAGATGGAAAAGAGTGCCGGTGAGCCTGATATCGTTATTATTGATCCAGAAACAAAGGTATATGCCTACGTAGACTGTGCGGAGGAAAGCCCCAAAGGAAGAAGAAGTCTTTGTTTTGACCAAAAGGCACTAAATGATAGAAAAGAAAACAAACCTATTGGAAGTGCAGTGGAAGAGGCTAAGAAGATGGGGACTGAGCTACTTTCCGAAGAACAGTATCGCCAGCTACAGATGTTCGGTGAATTTGATTTGAAAACTTCTAGCTGGATACAAACGCCAGAAGCTATCCGCAAACTTGGTGGTGCTTTATTCTGTGACCGACGCTATAGCCGAGTTTTTACGTATCATAATGGAGCCATCTCTTATTATGCAGCACGCGGTTTTCGCACCATACTTTTTCTTTAAATAAAAGCAATCAAATACCTAAAATAAACGCATTATTTTCCCACTCGTGACATACCGCTGTCATTCGCTAAACTAACTTTGAGGAAAAATAAGACGCATGAAAAATAAAACACTTCCTTCATTTAGTATAATTGGCCTCGCCATCCGTACGAGCAACCAAGATGGACAGGCAGCTAAAGACATTCCAGAACTTTGGGCACGCTTTTTTCAAGAAGATGTATTAAGCCGTATACCCAACAAGATATCCAGCGAACTCTACTGTATCTATACCGAATATGAAAAGGATCACACCTTACCTTATACCACTTTCTTGGGCTGTAAAGTGAGCAATCTTGAAGAAGTACCCGAAGACTTGGACGGTATTCATATCGCTGAAAATCGTTACCAACACTTTACGGCAGAAGGAAGTTTAGAAGATGGTATCGTTTATGAAACTTGGCAAAAGATATGGAGCTCAGATCTACCAAGAACGTATGCCGCAGACTTTGAAATATATGGCGAAAAAGCCCAAAATCCACAAGATGCAAAAGTGGATATATACATCGGTATCCATTAGTGGGTATACCGTAACAAAAAGTATGTCTTAAGGTATTCATCATATATTTTAAACTAAATAACACTTACCTTTGTACCGATTTAAAGAAAAATATTATGCAAGGCAATACGACATACAGAAAAAAAGTTGTTCGATATAGCTATTTAAAATTAATTGGAAGTTCAGTATTTGTCAGTATCATTTGTTGCTTATTGGCATACAGTCTCAAGCACAGCACAGGTTATGTACAGGAAGAGTTGTTTGAAAGAGTATTTGCCTGGAATCCTAAACTGTTTATTATTCTACCCAGCATAGGTATTACAGCTATTTATTTCTTACGGAAATACGCTTTTCAAAATAGAAAAAACAAAGGGATCAAAGAAATCTATACAACATTGGAAACAAGAAAAGACCATTTGCCTTTTTTTAAGATTCCATCACATTATATCAATGGTTTTCTAACTGTAATTTTTGGTGGTTCAACCGGTGTTGAAGTCTCCACAGTCGTTGCCACAGCCACAGTAGGTAACCAAGCGTATAAGAGATTACATCCGGCTTGGGCCTACAAAACCGAGTTGATCTGCGCAGGCGTAATTGCTGGAGTCACACTGTTGTTTGGAAGCGCATTGGGTGGTTTTCTTTTTGCTTTTGAGGTTATTGCACGGAGATATAATAAGACTTTACTCATTAGCGGACTAACTTCAATGGCTGTGGCATCCGTATTCGTTTATTACCTTGACGCAAGTCCTTTATTTACATTTGAGGTAAAAGCATGGCGATGGCAGGCGATCCCTTTTGTCGCTATTTTAGGACTGATTGGCGGGATCTTAGCGTTATATTTTACTAAAATTGTTATTTATGCAAAGTCCTATTTTGCAGGCATAAAAAGTAATTTTATCCGTGTCAATTTGGGCACAATCACTGTTGGGACGTTAATCTTTTTCTTGCCGGCACTGTATGGTGACAGCTATCATGGTCTTGGAGAAATTCTAAAAAGCAGTCTGCATGATTCTGTCAATTTACTATACTTTCTTCCGCTGATCCTGCTTGTTCTCTTAAAACCTTTTGTAGCCTCTTTGACCTTAGGTGCAGGTGGTGATGGCGGCGTTTTTGCCCCAAGTATTGTTACCGGTGCATTTTTAGGCGTTTTGTTTGCACAGCTTTGTAATCATTACCTCGGCACACAATTGGTGGTTATAAATTTTGCTCTTTTTGGTGCTGCAGCTATGCTTTCTGCGGCTATTCACGCACCATTTACGGCAATCTTTATTATTGCAAGCCTTGTTCCTTCAGGCTATTTATTACTAGCACCGCTACTCATCAGTAGTTTTATTGCGAAAGCGCTGGCAAAAAAACTATATCCTTATAATGTATACACCTATAAGGAAGTGGCGACAGCCAAACCACTTTAATCGCACTCATTGATCAACAAAACATGATCAAATTACAATAAAAAAGCACCTCAAATGTATTTGAGGCGCTTTTTTCATGATTTAATCTTCCCTGCTTCCATCATCTGCCATACGGACTACCTTGGGCGAAAATTTTGCCACGACATCAACAAGATCTCTTTGTGAAGCCATTACGGTATGGATGTCTTTATAGGCCATCGGCGCTTCATCCATCCCTGCCCCAAGCAACATAATACCTTTATCTTTAAGCATCGAATGGAGATCATGGGAAGATAGCGTTTTAATCGCTTGTGTACGGCTCATCAATCGACCTGCCCCATGAGATGCCGATTGTATCGCATTCGACTCCCCTTTTCCACGAACCAAAAATCCTGGTGTAGCCATGGAGCCTGGAATAATCCCCATAACCCCTTTTGCAGCTGGCGTAGCACCTTTTCGATGGACAATAACCTCTTGACCATTCCACGTTTCCTTCCATGCAAAATTGTGGTGATTTTCAACCTTCGCCAACAATTCGGCCCCTAAAGCCACCGTAATCTTTTCATGGATCACTTCATGGCAAGCTGACGCATAGTCGCCGGCGAGATTCATCGCTAGCCAATATTCTTGCCCTTCATGAGTATCTAAGTCTAAATAGGCCAGATTTTCAGCCTGGTAAGGCAACTTACACAAGGATTTAGCCAACTTGGTATAATGTGCCGCAATGGTAGCGCCCATTCCTCTTGAACCTGAATGGGTCAGTAAGCCTAAATAGGCTCCGCTATCAATGTTCAAAACCTCATCTCTTTCTTCAAATTCGACTATACCAAACTCCACAAAATGATTCCCCCCACCTGAAGATCCCAATTGCGTCCAGGCTTTATCCTTCAATGCGGAAAGGAAGCTGTTCTCAGTGAACAACTCGTTATCCAATACAGCATGATCTACACGTTCATGTCTCAAATATCCATTGCCAGCACCAAACTTACTATTACGCAGAATAATGTCTTTCAAGGTCATTAAATTGTCTTCCAAAAATGAGGCTGGCAAATCAAAGATCGACAAAGCCATACGACAGCCAATATCAACACCGACCCCATAAGGAATCACAGCATTATTAGTCGCCAGTACGCCACCAATTGGCAACCCATATCCTTGATGCGCATCTGGCATCAACGCTCCTGCAACTGAAACAGGTAATTTCATGGCAACACTCATTTGTGCTTTCGCCCCTGTTTCGATTTCAGATGCACCATAAATCGTATATTCCGCAGGAGTCTCGTTCAATGCAATTAACGACTTATCAACAGCCTCTTGCCCAAGTATAGCATGGGCCAAAATTCCGAAAACAGCATCTTCTGAATACCCAGTCGGATCTTCCAGGACAGACTTGAACTTTTCGAGCATTTCTACCCGCGTAAAACCGTGTCTTTTACTGTTGATTTTCAATGCAACACCCAAAGTATGATTCTCTTTATACCCTAATGCAATTAAATCATTGCCATTTATTCTCTTATTTTCCATTTTTTACTTTCTTTTTTGATGGAGCAGCCATACAACTTCTCCAAAGCAGGTAACAACATCTCTTTACGTTGCTACCTGCACCTCTTTCAACTTATTAATCTTTTATTTCACAAACAATTGCTTGAGTTGGTCAACAATTTGTCCATTTCCGGAAACCGAAATCGTATTGATCTTTTCAGCAATCTTTTCGACATATTCCATTTCCTTCAATTTAAACAACATACTGTTTTCTTCCATCAGCTTCGCTGTATTCAACAAACTCCGTGTCGAAGCAGTCTCTTCACGACGCATGATACTATTTGCCTGTGCCCTCTTCTCTGCAATCAACACCTGGTTCATGATGTCCCGCACATCTCCTGGTAAAATAACATCTTTAACGCCGCAGGTCAACAGTGTTATATCCAAGCCCGCGACTTGTGGCAAAGTGTTTTCTAAGACATAGCCCTGTATTTCGGTCTTTCGCTCCATCAACTCGTCCAAAGTCATCTGGCCAATATAGGACCGTAAGGTCAACTGCATCAACGAATACAATTGCTTTTCATATTCTTTATTATCCAATAGCGCTTTAACAATATCCACAATCTGATATTGCAGCGTGAAATTGATTCTGATCTGTGCCTTATCTTTGGACAAGATCTCCTGTCCTACCACCTCCAATGTCAAGACTCTCATATCAGCTTTTGAAATCGCTATGGTTTTTGCATTCTTCCACCAACAATACGTTCCAGATTTCAAAATATCCACATACACACCGTCTACAAAAAGCAGCGCTTTCTCATTTGGTTCAATCTTATATTGACGTACATAATAGCCTAAGCTTTGCTTCTCCAGCAATTGACGATTAACAGATGCAGGGATCTCAATCTCCGTAATGTCTTCCAATTGAAATCTGCGTTCGCGCAATTCCTTCCAAAAAACATGTCTGCCAGACGCTAACGTCTTTTCAAAATTACCATTCAAAAAAACAAGACAGATTTCCGTATCACCCACTTCAACGATATCGACCAATTCGCGAAAACCTGTCAACTGCAACAGTACATCGACATTGCGACCGGAAGGAAATGGATGAGTCGTCGTGTACTTCTCCAGTTTTTCACCAAATCCCAACCAGTAGTTACCGGATTTCAAAACACGGATCACCGCATTGTCCTTAACAACCAATCCGATTTCGTCTGTAGTTAGCTGTACTCTTTTCATTGTATATTCTTTTAAATTTTCCTCATTTCTATTATAAAACCTGCTATTTTTTATCCCTTGACCTCAAGCGGGATTCGAAAGTCCTGGTACCTTTTTTTTAAATCAAAAGTCGATGAACAAATACCCCATCTTATCGTCATGACCTTTTATGATAAATGCAGATACCTCACTTAGGAATCTCAGGCCATCAATCAATTGCTCAATCGCATGAAAAACAGCGCATAAGCAGGATAAAAGATAGCAAGCTTCTACCAAATGACCTTTTTGAAGAAAGTCTTAACTTTGAATGTCCGAATGGACAGTTCGATGCAATACCCTTATGCTATTCCATCCGAAAATGGAAGTGGGATTCGAACCCACACGATTGTGTTGTTATTCTAACCAGACTGAACTATCCTGATTGCTCAGGAGTAGGAATCGAACCTACGACCCACAACTAACTGCTTTGCTCTACCCTTGAGCTACCTTTTTTACAGGAGAGGATTCGAACCTCTAACACGAGCACTTTCCTTTCAACTTCTCGTTTTATCAGTATATTGAAGCTCATAGAGAACAATACTAACCTGCTATACTGAAACAGGTGACCAGGATGCCATCTGAAGAAGAAAGGCTCTTTTATACTTCATAATGAAGTATATATCTTAAAGCTTTTCGCTATAATTTCCATCAAAGAACGTTTGTCACTGTTGACATTACAAATATCGTTGGCTTAATGCGCAGGGAGTTTGCGTAATAATAAAAAGAAATAAGAATATTTATAAAAAAAATATAAAATACTGATATATAGATAATAAAAAACAAATAAGTAGTATCGAGAAAAATTAGAAGTCCTGAACTACGCAGATTCATTGCGTCTTTACTCGACACGGTAGACTTACGGCCCGCTGCATTATTTCAAAAAGAATGGAAAATTAGATTTTTTGATGAATATTCTGTTGAATATAGTGGTAATCCGTGATCATGTTATCCAATTTATATCCTAATTTTATTCCAATTTTAAGACGATATCAAAAAATGAAAAGTTTATATGCAACAATAGGGCTGTTTTGCATGCTAACAAGCTGTACAAATTCAGCGCAAGACCATAAAAGCGCTACTGCAAATCATCCTGCAAAGCAAATACCATTCAAAGACAGCACAAGGACAGTGAAGCAAGACACGGCGGTGGGTCAGCATCAGCAAGCAGAAGCTTGGTTGAAAGGAATTTTTCAATGTACAGGTTCCGCATCTGGAAAATATTGTTACTATCTGGATAAAGAGGACGCATTATGTACCAAGCGATTCCAAGCCTTTTTAAAAGATGCGAATGAAATTTACGGTCCCTCCAACCTCACAGATGAAGAACTACCCAAAGCTGAGGCAGCTTACAGGGCCAAATGGGAGAAAATCTACCCTCTATATACGGAGGAAACCTGGTTATTTGGAAGAGGTAATGACGACGCATTGGATATCAAGGATGTCAAAATCGACAAAGTAACTGAAAGCAAATTTATCGTATTTATTGATTACGGTAATGACATCCGAACCAAAAATGAAGTTCAATTGGTCAATGAGCAAGGTTCTTATAAAATAGATTACTGCAAGACGACTTTCCTACACTAAACGTTCCCACTAGCATTGAAAATGCCAATTTTCTAGACGATAAATTGGCATTTTCAATTTATGATTGTTTCCTATTTTCAATTAAGCTTGGGAGCTATTGTTCCATTTAACAACATTTCCCTGATGGATAAGCCCATAGACGGTTGAGATCCGAGAAACTGCTTCTGCAGAACAACTCGCATCGACAAAAAGGAGGTTAGCATCATCTCCAACTTTCGGCCATACGGAATTCCCTTGATCATCAAGCGGAATTTTGCCATTGGTCGCATAACGAAGGCAACGGGATAACTCGAATTCAGTTTCATAACCATATAATTCCGCAGCTAGATTGGCTTTTTGAAGCATATTACCGCTACCGAAAGTACCCCAATGGTCCTGAACATTGTCGTTTCCTACAAAAACTTCCACTCCCGCTTTTTTCAATTCCCGAAATGGCATCAACATATTGCGAAAAGGAACCGAACTGCATATACCAACTTTCGCTTCTGCCAATCGTTCGGCCGTATGTGCTAAGTCCTTTTTCGGCATGTAACCTAAGGCGAAAGCATGACTGATAAATGTACGTCCCTGCAATGCCGGATTTTCCAATGCTTTATCAATCAAATAATGTATGGTCTTAACACCTGATTCCCCACCCTCATGTAAGTGGATATCGATTCCTTTGTTATTATCCAATGCAAGTTGAACTGTCAGGTCCATCGGTTTCTCAATACTGCCGTCAATACTAAAGGGATCCAAACCACCAATAAAATCCACCTGCTCCCATTTAGCGACTTCCTCCATCAGCTTCGCTGATGCTGTGTAGAATAGACCGTGCTGAGGGAATGCAACCAGTTCTGCAGCAAATGAATATTTTAAATGTTCCAGCGCCTTTAACAAATGCTCCAATGACTTTGTTCCCGATGTAGGCTCTACATTAAAATGCGTCCGTGCAAAATTTGTTCCGTAGCCCTGTAAAAGCGCGATTAACTTTTCGGCCCGTTCGACAGAGGTTTTCAACAACTCGGGGATAATTACCTGTTCCTTGGCAATCATATCTTTTACAGTCCTATTTTTTGGAAATACCGCCTTCCAGGGCAGGCCATATAAGGTTTTATCCAAATGAATATGCATGTCACGGAATGGCGGCAATGCCAATTTACCTTTCGCATCAAAGGTTTCTCCGGGCCCCGCCGATTGCGCAGGCTCAATACTTTTTATTTTATTTGCCTCAATTTGAATATCAAATAATGCCGTTTTCGTAGCAACAATTTCTTCCCTCTCATAAAGAAAGCCAGTTTCTAGCAATACATTCTTCAACAAATAAGTATCTTGATTTTGATTGATTTCATTCATGACTATATCATTTTTCACCAAAGCTAAGTGATTTGAGCCAATGATATTTGTACGAATTATTACAGCTTGTGTAGATATTATGGCTACGTCGTACAGACATACTACTTACAGTCTGAAGTTGGTTACTCGTAGTCCATAATTTGTTCAAACGAAACTCTTATTGTTTGAATTCCGTGTTTAAAAGAAAATTGTTACGATTATAACTATTATTTAATATAAAAAAATGTTACTTTAACACGGCTGCTAGGCTGTCAAGCGATATTGAATGCCGACGCTCCATATCTAATTTAAAATCGAGAAATGCAAATCGAAATCGGTCGTATATTTTATGAAATAGTTCCCTGGAATAAAGATTATATCCAAATTTCCGGTAGTTCATCACCCTATCGTGTACATGCTCCGGCACATTGCGATGTTGCTTTCCTTAAAGAGTACATCAAGTTAAACCCTCCAGAAAGTAAATCGGAAGGTATATCCTATTCCTATCTAGAAAATCCCTACCACCTATTTGGAAAACCTTATTTGGTCAAAATCTATCCTTCCACAACGCTAGCAGCCGTTGAACTGACAGCTACAAGTATATGTGTATATCAAAAGAAGAGCACGAATACATTGAAATTACTGCACAAATGGAGTCAGGAATTACTCTACCATGAAATAATCAAGCAGATTGCTTATTGGGAAGAACAGTTGGATATATATGATGTAGCTACAGTAACCATCCATAAATTATCCAAAAACGATTTTAGAATCGTTGAAGGTGGATTTCATTTTTCAAATCGACTCATTGATTTCGAAAAAGAATACATCAATCTAATTATTCTAAAGGCTTTCTGTAAATTTGCTCATAAGACGCGAAAAGAAACAGAAGCAATTTTCAGTTTATATATTCCAAACTGGAGAGATCTTTATTAGTACAGCATAATAAGATGACAGAAATTAACATCAGAATCCAACTAAAAAAAGACGATTTAATCATACCATTCAGCAATCAAGATCTTATACCATTCATCGCCAAACATCAGCAAGAAATCAATGATTACGTTATCGAGCAATTGGAAGATAAAGACGGCGCACCGCATTTAAGTGACTTTAGCATAAGTGGATTAACTTTTTATACAAATAGTACCGAAGGTTCATTTAGACTTCATTTTAAAATTGATCGTCAATTTTGCTGCAGTGATCTCTCATCGTGTCAAATGGATTATATAGACTTTAAGTTTAATAAATCAAATAATAGTATCACACTAACTGGAAGTTATACCGTTTGGACAATTCAATAGAAGATATGCGAGTACCCGAACGTTATCAAGTTAAGACAAGTTCATTTTCTTTTTATTGGTCGAAGGGGCTTGGTGTCGAATTGCTTCGCAAATTGCCGACGAAACTTTCCATCGCTGCTGCCGATCAATTTACTCCTTTACTCTATCAATTTGACAATAGCTGCGACCAACTTGTCGAGCAGCTACACCTAAAAATTGGTTTCCATCAAGGTCAACAACTGCTTAAAGATGCACTTGCAGGCAAGCCTATTGATGCAGCATACGAACATGTATTGCTGAATTTTTTAAATACATTAGATCTCAGCCCTTCTTGGTTAGATTGGGATAAAATAGAACAAGGCATTGGGCTCAGTCAACGTTCTGGTTTATCAGGACTTATTGTATTACGGGATTATGTCCTCATGGGGGGCTATCAATCCAGTGCGATCAATAAACCCTTAATCTTTACAGGTGCGTTAAAAAAAGGGGCTGTCAAACGACTCACCGAAACGGTAACCTTTTGGGTGGATATCACAGGCGATGATGCGCTGAAAAAGGGTAATATCGGCATAGAGGCCATTCTACTTACCCGATGTATCCATTCGTATGCGCGATTAAACATTCTAAAGCACGGTCAGTGGCAAACAGAAAAATGGGGTATTCCATTAAATACGTGGGATATGCTTGCAACCAATCTCGGATTTTCTCTTGTTTACCTAACAGGGCTAAAACGTATGAAATTCAATGTATTGGAAAACGAGGTAGAAGGTTTATTCCATGTCTGGAAGTTTATCGGAACATTGCTGGGTATTCCATTGCAACTTCTCCCCGACACAGAGGAGCAAGCCATTGAAGCTTTGTATTATTGGACCATGACACAACAATCAGGAGATCAGGATAGTTTAGCTTTAGCAAAATCACTCATGGAAGAGCCCATTAAAGCGGCCTACCCCACAAACAAATGGGGACGAAAGATCATGCGCGAAATTCACCTCTACTACAATCATTATCTATTGGGAGACTATTCGTGTTCACTATTGGGTTTAAAAAAGACGGTACTCGGTAAAATTGCTTATGTGAATATCTTAAAAAATAAAAAAGCAAATCGTATGGTTACCGACAGCTTATGGCGACAACAACAAATTGACAAAGGAAGAAAAGTACACGAAGGCGTGAAACAAATCTATCTGAAATACAATTAACCAACGTTGCGCTCGTAAGGCACCCGTGTCGCAATGGAGCGTCCCAGGGTTAGCTCATCGACATATTCCAACTCGCCACCAAAGGCAATACCGCGGGCAATCGTTGTAATTTTTACATCAAATTCACGCAATTTACGGTATAAATAAAAAATGGTGGTATCCCCTTCCATTGTTGCTGAAAGCGCCAAAATAACTTCTTCTACCTCACCTCTCTGGATTCGATTAATTAAACCTTCAATTTTTAGATCAGCGGGGCCAATACCATCCATAGGCGAAATTAATCCCCCCAATACATGATATACGCCTTGATATGAATTTGTATTTTCGATGGCCATCACGTCTCGCGTGTCTTCTACAACACAGATCAAATTTTTATCGCGTTTGAATGAGGCGCATATCTCACATATACTGTGGTCAGAAATATTGAAACATTCCTGGCAATACTGAATATCTTCTTTCAAGCGATCGATAGAGGCCGTAAAACGAGCTACATCCGCATCCGATTGCTTCAGTAGATGCAAAACTAACCTCAATGATGTCTTTTGTCCCACGCCAGGCAGTTTTCCAAATTCGGCAACGGCGTTCTCGAGAAGCTTAGAAGAAAAATTCATAATGCAAATGTAAGAATAATCGGAAAAAGTAGCTACTATTAAAAAAATACCTATATTGTATTCCTTTTTGGAAAATTGAATTTAGAAATTTAAGGTATAACGTTATATATGGACATTACAAAAGAAGATAAAATTATCCGTGCATTTGAGAACAAAACATGGCAAGAAATTAAAGTAAAAGACTCTTGGCAGATTTTTAAAGTGATGTCAGAGTTCGTGGATGGATTTGAGAAATTGGCAAAAATTGGGCCCTGTGTGTCAATATTTGGATCTGCGCGTACCCCGCGTGAACACAAATATTATCAAATGGCGGTAGAAATTGCAAGTTTATTGACAGCACGTGGTTACGGTATTATTTCGGGCGGCGGGCCAGGTATCATGGAAGCAGCGAACAAAGGTGCTTATGAGTCAGGGGGTAAATCTGTTGGATTGAACATTGAACTACCCTTTGAACAATTCCACAACAAATATATCGACCGAGATAAGCTCCTAGAATTTAAGTACTTCTTCGTGAGAAAAGTGATGTTTATGAAGTATTCTCAAGGCTATATTGTTATGCCGGGAGGTTTTGGAACGATGGACGAACTTTTTGAAGCAATCACATTGATCCAAACGGGCAAAATCGCACGTTTTCCAATCGTATTGGTGGGCTCTGATTATTGGAAAGGATTAATGGACTGGGTTCAAAACACGATGATTTCCAATAAATATATCAGTGAAGAGGATTTAAAACTGTATCGAATTGTGGATACTGCGGAGGAGGCTGCTGACCATATTTTCCGATTCTACGACAAGTACCTGTTGAAGCCAAACTTCTAAAAAGTAGTTACTTTGAAAAAAAAGAGTATCTGAGAATTAACAGATGCTCTTTTTTTATGCCTATCGCGCAGGTAATATTTTAGGAAAGCATCAAATTTGTTCGTGAGCATCGCATTTATTAATTAAAGTTATATTATTAATTATTTAGTCATTACATTTACTCCGCTATTAGCTTAGCGTAACCATAGAAAAACATAGTATTGACGTGTATGAAAGATTTTGGAGCCCATTCAGATGAGGAGCTAATCGTATTGATTCAACAGGACGATTCCATCGCTTTCGCAGCCTTATATGATCGTTACTGGAAAACCCTCTATTATCAGGCTGCCCGCAAAACAAATTCGCTGGAAGATGCACATGAAATCGTACAGAATATATTTGCTTCCTTATGGCTACGCCGTAATCAACTCCAAATTGAAAGCAATCTTGCTTCCTACCTCGCTGTGGCCGTTAAATACAAAGTATTTAAATATCTGGCACAACAATACAAACAGGAGGCTTTTAAGCACGATACGGAATGGGTGGATTTTGATAACTCGACGGAAAATTGGCTCCAGTTTGAAGAGCTTCGTGTTCGGTTAGATCAGCTTGTTTCCGAACTGCCCGAAAAATGCCAGCTTGTTTTCAAATTATCCCGCGAAGAAGGACTTACTTATAAACAGATCGCTGAGCACATGAACATCTCTGTGAAAACGGTCGAAACCCAATTAGGCCGTGCCTTAAAAAAAATACGCGCTGGTATTCAGCGCTTTCTGATTACTTTGTAATTTTTTTTCTCTTCTTGTCAGGGTATCAGCCCAATTTAGGGACTCTATATAAAAAATAACTCCTAAATATGGTTGATCATAATCAATTCCGGATAAAGAAATTGGCTTACAAATGGATTCAAGGCACATGTACCCCTGAAGAGGAAGCCGAATTGCAAGAGTGGTATGAAACAAGTAATGGCGAACCTCTCCCTATCCCCGAGGAGCTCGCAACGGATGAACAACAACTCAAAGAGCGGTTATTCTTACATATAAAGCAGGAAATCCAAGCGTCAAAAATCAAGCGAATTCCAAAATGGGTGAAATTGAGTGGAATAGCTGCTGCTTTAGCACTGTTATTTATACTACCCCTCTACCTTGTTAAAAGAACAACCGAAGATAGCCCGCAGGTAGCCGTGAAGACGCAAGAGCAAGCTCATCCGGGTATTAAGGCAGCGGTATTAACTTTAGCCGACGGAACTAAAATTGACCTTTCTGCCCACCAACAGAGCGTTCTTCATCAGGATGAACAAGTGAAAATTGTTACAACTGCTTCCGGAACCGTGCAATATCAATTTACAGCCAGTAAGAATACTGATACTAGCCGTACCAATACCATTGAAACGCCGATTGGAACAGAGTATACGATAATTTTGGCCGATGGCAGTAAGGTATGGCTAAACGCTGGCTCCGTGCTAACGTTTCCTGAATCTTTTGCGTCAAATAGCCGTGAAGTAAAATTATCTGGTGAAGCCTATTTTGAAGTCAGCCACGATAGTAAGCGACCATTCTATGTGCGATCGAATGAACAAACCATTCGCGTATTCGGAACACATTTTAATGTAAGCTCCTATCCAAATGAAAACAATAAAACCACACTTATAGCAGGCTCTGTACAAGTCTCGCAATTCGGCAAGTCAAAAATGCTGAAACCTGGTCAAGCAGCATTTACCGCAGGCGGGAATCTTATCGTAGCAGAAGCCAATATCGAAGAAGCAATGGCCTGGAAAAATGGCTTTTTCTATTTTGAATCGACACCAATAAAAGATGCACTCGCTGCCATAAAACGCTGGTATAATGTAGATGTTGTCTACAAAGGGACAAACTTGAAGCGTGAATTGACCGGAAAAATAAAACGCAATTCCACAGCAAAGGAATTGGTTGAGACGCTCAATTTCCTTGATATAAAGTGCCAATTACGCAACAATAAAATTGAAGTGGAACTCTAAATTTATCAATATAAAACCTAATTAACCAACTGATTATGAATAAACGTATACCCATTCAAAAGGCTGGCAAAAGAGCAAAGTTATTTGCCGCTTTACTAGCTATCCAGTGCATTTCCCATGCAAATAATGTTGCGCTGGCAAATGTGAGCCAGTCTAAAATCAAATTACAACACGAAGAATACACGTTGGCAAAGTTCGCAAAAGAAATCGAACGTCAGAGTTCTTATGTGTTTCTGTACGATAACTCGCAGATTAATGATAACCAAAAAATCCGAATAAACCATAAAGATGGTTCTATTGTTGAAATTCTGGATGACAACCTGAAAAAGCTCTCGTATTCTTATAAAATTGTCAACAACACCATTGTCTTAAAAAGGAAAACAGATGATATGCCCTTAAGAAACACGATGAATGTACAACAGCTTGTCAAAGGGCGCGTTTCCGATAGCGATGGTAAAGCATTAACAGGGGTCACAATCCGCAATACAACAACAGGTAAACAAGCGGAAACAGACAGTAAAGGTGAATTCTCTATTGAAGCAACCTCTACACATCAACTGAGCTTTAGTTCGATAGGTTATGAGACTATCATTAGTACGGTAGGTTCCAATAACTTCCTCAACGTGCAGCTAAAAGTTGCCAACAATCAATTGGAGCAGATCGTTGTGGTCGGTTTTGGAACACAGAAAAAAAAGGACATCACGGGTGCCATTGCAACCATGAGTACAAAAGATATAGAAGACCGACCAGTGACCCAGTTAGCGGGTGCCATGGAAGGTAAAATGGCAGGAGTAGAAATTGTAAAATCATCGGGACAGCCACAAGCAGGCTTTTCCATTCGGGTTCGCGGAACCTCAACAATCACTGCAGGTAGCAACCCTTTATATATTGTAGATGGAGTTCCTACAGAAAATATAGCAGAACTAAACCCTTCCGATATTCAAAGCATTTCGGTCTTAAAAGATGCTGCTTCTGCCGCTGTCTATGGGTCTTCTGGAGCCAATGGCGTGGTGTTGATTACGACCAAAAGAGGAACAAACGGTAAGACACTGGTAAATTTCGAAACCTATCAAGGATTTTCAGCCATCAGAAAAAAGCCTAGCGTTCTAAATGCGGTACAATATAGAGAATTAATGACTGAGATGGGAGAAGCCTTAGATTGGTCGAAATATACCGCTGATACGAACTGGCCAGATCAGCTATTCCGCACCGGTCACAGCCAAAAATACCAGGCTTCAGTACGCGGTGGAGATGAAAAGACAGGATTTTACATCTCTGGATCTTATCAAAAAGATAATGGTACAGTCATCACAAATACAGTAAACAAGGTCAATTTCAAGGTTAATTTGGATCATCAGATCAACAAAATCTTTAAAGTTGGAACAAGCTTATCTTACAACCGTTGGTACGACGTGGACATTACCGAGAACTCCCGAAATGGAGTTATCATGAATGCTTACCTGGGCTCTCCAGTAATCGGCATATATGGCGATAAAGGTGCTTTCACAGTGGATCCATTCTATACAGATCTTGACAACCCCGTTGCATTGGCAACAGGCAACGAGCATAGCTATATCAACAACAGATTTACAGGAAATGCCTTTGTGGAAGCCAATATCCTACCGGGACTAAAATTCAAATCGCTGTTTGGGTATGAGAAATTTAACAACCAGTACCGTACTTTTGTGGATCCGTTCCGCACGACAGAGGGTAGAAAATATAAAGGGATGGCGACGCTCCAGCAGCAGGACAATCAGTATTGGATGTCCGAAAATACATTAAACTATGACAGAACTTTTAGTGACAAGCACCACTTCACAGGTTTACTAGGTTATATTGCCACTAAAACACAAACAACAATCTCAAATATCGCTACCCAGAATTTTGCTAATCCAGCAATTCACACCGTTAATGGAGGTTCGATGATTACGGCGATGCCAACAGCGATAGATGCTGCTGTATCCACTGTTTCTGGCATTGCAAAAATCGGTTATGATTATAACGACAAGTACTTATTTACAGCAAATCTGCGGGCTGACGCATCATCTGTATTTGGCCCAAATAACCGTTGGGGTTACTTCCCTTCTTTCTCTGCCGGCTGGCGTTTATCCAATGAAGATTTCTTTAGTTCGCTGAAAAACACGGTAAACGATTTGAAAATCCGCGCGAGTTGGGGTAAGGTTGGAAATAGCCAAATCCCGGCCTTTTCCTATCTTGGTTTAGTTGACGTCACGGGATCGTACAATATCGGCGATCAGGTTGTACCGGGGTATACACCTTCTACCTTGGACAATCCCAATTTAAAATGGGAAACAACAAATCAGACCGATATTGGTGTGGATGCCAGTTTCTTTAATTCAAGATTGATATTTGGTGCAGATTATTATGCAAAAAGGACTGTAGGCCTACTTCTCAGCTCAAGGGTTCCGTACAGTTCGGGCTATAGAACTGCGCTGAAAAACTTAGGCGACCTACAAAATAGAGGTTTCGAATTCGAATTGAGTAGCCGAAATTTCGTTCACGATTTCAAATGGAATACAACAGTCACCTTTGGGCTCAATCGCAATAAAGTACTGAATATTGATGGCGGAACCTACTATGACGGAAATATTGATGGCCGGGGTAATAGTACGATTGCAAAAGAAGGGGTTGCATTGGGATCATTCTGGGGTTACGTCGCGAAAGGCGTCAATCCAGCGACCGGAGATATGATCTATCAGATGGCTGATCCGGAAGCAGGTCTTCAAACGAGTGATATGGCTATCATTGGTAATGCTACACCAAAATTCTCTTATGGCATGACAAACGATTTTAGTTATAAGAACTTCAGCTTTTCTTTTTTCTTACAGGGTGTACAGGGAAATGATATCCTTAATGCGACACGTATTTATACAGAGGGTATGTGGGAACCGAGAAACCAAAGTACTGCCGTATTAAACAGATGGACAGTCAATAACAAAAATAGTACTATGCCGCGTCCGGATCTAAATAATACAGATGACAACTACAATTCACAGATTTCTTCCCGTTTTGTAGAGAAAGGTTCCTACCTCAGGGTAAAATCGATGACCTTGGCCTATACGCTACCTAAACAAGTGCTTGAACGATGGAAGCTCAATAAGGTCCGTCTTTATGTGACAGGCGAGAATCTGTTAACATTCACAAAATACTCAGGTCTAGATCCTGAGGTAAGCATGTATGGGGGAACTAACCAGGAAACCGTGAGCTCCAATATGGCACCGGGCATCGATTTTGGAACTTCGCCACAGGCACGCACCTTTATTGTTGGTTTAAACCTGACTTTTTAACCTTTTAGCTTACAAACAATGAAATCAAATAGATACACCTCATTAGCCATCGCCTTATTGGCTTCTCTTGCTCTAAACTCCTGCAAAAAGTTTTTAGATCTTCAGCCTACCTCCACGGTAACGAGTGAAAATGCCTATCTCACCGGAGACAATATTGAGAAAGCATTAAACGGAGCCTATAATTCTTTTATAGGCAATGGTACCCGCCCAGGAAGCAATGCCAATTATTATCAATGGGAGATGATTTTACAGACCGATATCCGTTCGGACAATGCGCATGCGGCCGGTGGTGGTGAGATAGACTTTGCACAAATTGACTATAATACGATTACCAATACCAATGAAATGGTACGTAGGGATTGGGAAGAACTGTATGGAGCAATCTCAAAATGCAATATCGTTATCGACAATGTTGATAAAGTCACAGATCCTACTTTTTCGGATGAAAGACGCAAACAAATTCTTGGAGAAGCTTCATTTTTAAGAGCCTTCCATTATTATCAATTGGTCAAACTTTACGGTGGTGTCCCCTTGGAAAAACACTCCAACAGTACAGATTCGGAAGTATTACGCATCAAGCGATCAACTGTAGAGGAGGTTTATGATTTTATAGATTCGGATCTACAAGTGGCAGCAAACAATCTTCCCGATGGGTTTGGACAGCCCTCTATTGACAAGGTTAGAGCTACAAAAGGTGCTGCAAATGCCTTGCTGACCAAGATATGGGCACAACGCCCTGATCGCGATTACAATAAGGTATTGCAATACGCCAATGCAGTGATTACTGGAAAAGGTGGCTATCAGCTCCTTCAAAACTATGCGGATCTTTTTGACGGTAAACATAACTATAACAGTGAATCCATCATAGAGATTCCCTATATCGCCGGCAGTCCCAATCTAAGCTGTTGGGGTGGCGCATTCTTTTTCCCGGATCTTGATGAAAATGGCCAAATCAACGAAAACGAATGGCGCCGGTATGGCACACCTTCGAAAGATCTTGTCGAAGCTTATGACAACGCTGGCGACACTGAACGAAAGAATGCCAACATCTGGTTTTTCTCTGTTCCTTGGGCAGATGAGTTCTGGAACCCTTGTGGAGATGCCGATACAGAAATCCCATTTAATGTAAAGCAAAAACATGCCAACAGCTTCCAAAGTGGCGATCATTTTTACCTTTTGCGGCTTGCGGACATCATTCTGCTTAAAGCAGAAGCTCAAAACGCCTTGGGAAATGCTTCTGGTGCGATAAACACTATAAACATCATACGTCATCGCGCAGGGCTGTCCGATTTATCCGGTGTCAGCTCCAGTGCACTAAAGGCCATCATTCTCAACGAGCGCCGATTGGAACTTGCTTTCGAAGGTCAACGTTGGGATGATCTGAATCGCTATGGTGTCACAGTGGAAGTCATGAATAAATTGAATGAGATTAAATTTACATGCGATAATGGCACTCAGAGTAATGCCACACAAATTAAGTATAATTTTAACCAAAATAGCCTGCTCCTCCCTATACCATTATTGGAATTGCAGGCAAACCCGAGCCTCACTCAAAATCCAGGCTATTAATTAGACCAAGCATAGGCTGTTCAAAGGATTAATTCCTTGAACAGCCTTTTTTTACAAATATACTTTATTATGACTCGTTTTAAATCACTGGATATTTTCCGTGGGTTTACACTCGCGGCTATGATTCTCGTCAATAATCCCGGCAACTATCATCATGTGTTTCCTCAACTTGAACACTCCATCTGGCATGGATGTACGTTTACAGATCTTATATTTCCATTTTTCTTATTTGCTGTTGGAAACTCGATGGCATTTTCTTTAAAAAATAGCGATCAGCTGGCACCAGGACTATACTGGAATAAAATTGTCAAAAGAACAATCATCCTTTTTCTACTCGGTCTGTTTTTAAATGTTTTCCCTTTTGTAGAATGGAATAGTCTTCACCAGCTCGAGTGGATTCCATTTGCCAAGTATAGGTATTTCGGCGTATTGCAACGTATCGCTATCTGTTATTTCAGTTGCGCTATGTTAGTATATTATTTTAAAGATAAAGGTGCGTTAATAGTTAGCGCGGTATTTCTTTTGTGCTATTGGCTGATTTGCTATTATAGTAACCCATCAGACCCTTATAGTTTGGACGGTTGGTTCGGAACCAAACTTGATATTAGTATGTTCGGAGCCTCTCATCTCTATCATGGTGAAGGAACAGCGTTTGATCCTGAAGACATTTGGAGCGTATTCCCAGCCATAAGTCAAACCTTATTTGGTTATATCGCAGGTAAATACATTATTCAAAAATTGAGGGGTAAGAGGGAGCTGAACGTGCTACTGTTGGTCGGTCTATCTTTTATTTTTGCCGGTTATATCTGGTCGTTCTTTTTCCCACTCAATAAGAAAATCTGGACAAGTAGTTATTGCCTATTTACCACTGGTATTGCTCTATCCTTCCTATGTATATTGATATACCTTTTTGAATTTCAAAAAGTCAACAGATTATTTTATATTATCTTTGATGATTTCGGCAAGAATACACTATTTATTTACTTTATAAGTGGGCTGATCCCAACGATTTGCTCATTTATCCTCATAGGGGTCTCCCGGCAAAATCTCTGGGACTTTAGCTACAATATCCTGTTTGGCAGTTGGCAGAATCAACAATTATCCTCCGCCCTATTTGCATTGCTATTTGTCGCTTTGAATTGGTTGATCGCCTATTACTTACGAAAGAAAAAGATCTATATCAAAATCTAGGTCAAGGTACCTTTAGCGTAAAATAAGCGATCTGGATTAGAAATAAAAAAAAGGGCCAAGGCCCTTTTTATATATAAAGATATGGATAAGATATACCGTAGCTACTTTAAGAAAACGCCCCATCTTTGTTTTACTATTTCGCCGTTTACAGTATACGGATACTAAAGTAGCTTAAACTAACTATATAGAGAAAAAACTTAGGGGGACAAAACGGGGACAAATGTTATTTAACTGACATACATGCGATTAAAACCTTTTTTTATTAAATAAAGAGTTGTTTGACGCAAAAAACTACACCTTGTCCCTTCGCTCATTTTTAATGCAATTTTTAGACAGTAATCAGTCAATGATTATACAGTGGATACTGAGTCATCACTGAACAAGCACTGAACAAGCACTGAACAAGTAGTGTCGAAAGGTCAAATTTCGTAGCCCGTATCCTCCTGCATGTTTTAAATGAATGCTAGTTCCAAAAGGAGTAAAAAAAGAAAAACCTGAGGTTGGGAACCTCAGGTTTTAACTAACCAATTATTAACCTAAATTATGAAAAGTCTTTACTAATATATAACAAACACATTTCAATTATCGGACCATTATAATCTACAATTTTTTATTTCACATTTCTTTAACAAATAACTGAGATTAAGATGACCAAAATCTAAGAAAATGACTACGATACCAAGTATAGACAATTAGCTAAAGTTGAAAAGACTATTTAGCTCTAACTTTTCATAATGGAAATCCGGTTCGGCAGCAGTATTTGGTAAAAAAGTCGATTCTGTTAAAAAATGTATTTTAGCAGGATGCCTTGCTGCTGCCATTTTGACTAATTCCAGCATGTAATGATTACTCGGATATCTTTTAACATGTGCTTTTAAATCTTCAAAACCATAATTTTGATAGTATTGATCAATATAGCCCATGCCATAGAAAGTACCATTTTCAATAACAATACAGCTTTTCTCTTCACAATGACGTCCCTTATCGATCAGTACATACGATGGACGTTGCACTAACCACTCCTCAATACAGCGTTCAATTCTGGTATTGTGTAAGTCGCGATCGGGCAACACATCCTTCTTAATGGACTTTGTTGACAAACTGGCTTGCCCAAACTGACAGAATTGCGGATTAATAGCATCTTGTTGGATAAATGTTTGGAGTAACTGAATTGCATCGTATTCACGCTGGAAGACTTGAATACATGTCTGTCCCCTATTTGTCTTACCAATGGCAAGATGAAGGTATCCGTTTTGATCTTCATAGGAAAACAATCCGAACTTAGGTTCGTACCGTTTCAGTGCCCTATTGTATTTTGGCCAAAACCGTTTAATCTCCGCGCATTCCAAAAGTAGCGCCATAAGCTCCGTCCCACAGCATTCGTAACTGATATGATGAATTTCCTTTAAAAAATTTTGCCTTTGGGCTTGAATGTTATTTCCAGTAAAATGGGATAATACCCGTTTTTTGATATTTACAGCCTTTCCCACATAAATTACTTTTCCATCTTTGTCGTGAAAATAGTAGACTCCAGCCTCATTCGGCAATTGTTCATACGCTAACGGATTTAAGTGTGGCGGAAAACGTTGATCTATCGCCTTGTGTTTAATCATATCCTGAAAGATCTGTTCAGTATCCAGAACTTTCAAATAAGCAAAAAGAATAGCAGTTGCATCGGCGTCGCCACCTGCACGATGCCTATTTTCTATCGGTATATCTAAATAATCGCATAGACGTCCCAAACTATAGGATAATAACCCCGGTTTTATTTTTCGCGCATAGCGTACTGTACATAATTTTATCGCTGACCATTCGAATCCCGATTCATGCAGCTGAAAACGGATGAATGAGTAATCAAAATTGACATTATGCGCAACAAAGATACGGTCTTTAAGCATTCCATAAATGCGCTCGGCAACTTCCTCAAATGTTGGAGCATCCTTTACCATGTCATTATTGATGCCAGTAAGCGCAAAAATGGAGTTAGGAATTTCCTTTCCTGGATTTACTAATGTTTCCCAGCGTTCAAGAACTTGGTTACCATCATGAATAACAATAGCAACCTCTGTGATCCGACTAGATTTTGCATGGCCACCTGTAGTCTCTATATCCACGATGGCAAACTCTTGTTTTTTGCTTTGATTTACACTCATAACACAAAGCAAATATACTAAAAATATTAGCTACAGAAAATAATATCCGTAAACTTTTACAAAACAGGATATATCTTTATTGCCCGGCCGTTCCTTAGACTACCGTGAAAGTCACTGTCTAACGTGCTTTACGGTGGTTATTCAATCTTCGCTGCTAATTTATTTACCAGCTTAAATAGTAGATCAGCCGCTAATTTGGCTGTCCTCGAATCAATATCAAAATGCGGATTTAATTCAGCCAAATCGACAGATCTCAGATTAGGTAGATCCAAAAGAAAATCGTAGATCATAAAAAATAGCTGATCTGGGACTATGCCATTATATGCCGATGCACTGACTCCAGGGGCATAGGCCGTAGAAAAGGCATCAAGATCTATGGTTAAATACACATAATCCACCAATTTGGAAAAACCAATTATTTTGTCCCGAATCTCATCAAGTTTCTCATTGACCAAACTATCGCGTTCTATAATCTTTACATTCTTTTCGCAAGCATAATTTAGTAATCCCTTGGTATTGCTTATTTCCTGAATTCCGATTGCTAAGTAATGAAAAGGCAGACCTGCTGCCGATTGATCCTGTTCAATTTGATAGAATCCCGTTCCAGAATTTCCTTTGCCATCCTGTAAGGCACGAATATCTAAATGCGCATCCAAATTAATGATACCTAAACTTTCATTCACGTTTTTTAGATATTGACTAACCCCTAGATAATGGCCGTAGGTAATTTCATGACCTCCGCCTAATATGACAGGAAATCCTTCTCGTTCGAGAATAATTTTCAAAGCAGCCCCCAAATGTTCCTGACATGATTCTAAATCATTGTCTTTTAATATGACGTCACCGCAATCATTAAGTTTAAGTTTAGCTGGAAAATAAACAGGAAGGTTGGCCAATACATTCCGAAGTACGGCAGGGCCATCTTTGGCTCCTACTCGTCCCTGATTTCGTGCAACGCCTTCATCACTACAGCATCCAAGAAAAGCGATGGCTTGGCGAAGATCGGATGGTTCATGAAGGTCAACACAATTCATTACTTGATGCCAGCGCATCCATTCGCGACTCTGACCATCCACACGTCCCTTCCAAACAGCTTGATCACCTTTGCTATATATTTCGGAATCATTCAACAAACGTTTCATTCTTTCACATCAAATAATTGTTCAATAATTTGGTCATCAACAAGATGCGCACGGGTAACTAATAATTTAGCATTTCCTTCCATCGCACGGCCTAGCGCCTGGTTTGCCTCCTTGTTTCTAGCCCAGGCACGTCTAGCAATCCCATTATTCACATCAAAAAATAACATTTTTTCCAATTTAACAACCGCTTCGACTGAACCATCTAACAGGAGGCCAAAGCCACCGTTGATTACTTCTCCCCACCCGACCCCACCGCCATTGTGGATAGAAACCCAAGTCGCGCCTCGAAAGCTATCTCCAATGACGTTATGAATAGCCATATCCGCTGTGTATTGACTTCCATCATAAATATTGCTGGTTTCCCGATAAGGGGAGTCTGTTCCGCTAACGTCGTGGTGGTCTCTACCCAAAACAATCGGCCCTTCAAATAAACCAGTTTTTACCGCTTCGTTAAAGGCCTTTGCAATAGCAATACGTCCAATGGAATCGGCATATAAGATGCGCGCCTGAGAACCGACGACGAGTCTATTTTTCTCAGCTTCTTTAATCCATTGTATATTATCTTGCAGCTGCTGCTGAATTTCTAAGGGGGCTTCTGCTCGAAGATCGTCTAAAACGGTCATGGCGATTTCGTCAGATTTTCTCAGGTCCGAAGCCCTCCCTGAGGTGCAAACCCAACGGAATGGCCCAAAACCGTAATCAAAGCACATGGGACCAAGAATATCCTGCACATACGACGGATAGCGGAATTGGTCCTTTTTATCATTCCAGACTGCTGCGCCGGCACGGCTACTTTCCAAAAGAAATGCATTTCCGTAATCGAAGAAATACGTTCCTTTGCACACATGCTTATTGATCGCATCAACATGTCGTACCAAGCTTTCTCGCACACATTGCTTAAATTTGTCCGGTTCACTCGCCAATAAAACATTTGCTTCATCAAAGGTTAATCCCATGGGATAATATCCCCCGGACCACGGATTATGCAATGATGTCTGATCAGACCCTACGGTAATGTGGATATTTTCACGATCGAAAGCCTCCCATACTTCAACTATGTTACCGATATAGGCAAAGGATACAATTTCCTTTTGTTCCACTGCCCGTTTTACCTGTCTAACGAGCTCCTGTATGCTCACTATCAATTGGTCAACCCATCCCTGCTCATGTCGTTTTCTTGCTGCGTCGGGGTTTATTTCAGCGCATACCGTTATGCATCCCGCAATATTACCCGCTTTAGGCTGGGCTCCACTCATTCCCCCCAGTCCAGAAGTCAAAAAAACCTTGCCTTGTATGGTATCATCTACCGCCAAATGTTTCCGGAATGCATTCATAACCGTAATAGTCGTTCCATGCACAATACCCTGCGGGCCGATATACATGTACGAGCCGGCTGTCATCTGTCCATATTGCGTAACGCCCAACGCGTTGAAACGTTCCCAGTCATCCGGTTTCGAATAGTTTGGAATCATCATGCCATTGGTTATCACAACACGAGGAGCATCTTTTGAAGATGGAAAAAGTCCCATCGGATGACCACTGTAAAGATGTAATGTTTGCTCATCAGTCATTTGCGATAGATATTGCATAGTAAGACGATATTGAGCCCAATTTTGAAATACGGCTCCATTCCCACCATAAGTAATCAATTCGTGCGGATGCTGTGCGACCGCAGGATCGAGGTTGTTCTGAATCATCAACATAATTGCCGCCGCCTCCTTACTTAAGGCCGGATAATCAGCTATTGGTCGGGCATACATTGTGTATTGTGGTCTAAAACGGTACATATAAATTCGCCCATAGTCGCGAAGCTCCTGTAAAAATTCAGGCGCTAAAATGGCATGCCAGAGATTAGGGAAATAGCGTAAAGCATTACGTATAGCTAGCATCTCTTCTGATTTCGTAAGAATATTCTTTCGTCGGGGAGCGTGGCTGATTGTGTGATCACGCTCTACCGTTGGAGGTAGTGTGGTAGGAATGCCTTCCGCAACCTCTCGCTTAAATGTATCTTTCATGATGTTATATTGATAATACTTCCATACCATTTTTCCATACCGCTGTAGGCTGCAAACTTCCTTGGTAATATGTAATATCCTGATAATTGTCGGTATTAAATAAACTAAAATCTGCACGCATTCCTTTCGCCAAAATTCCCCTGTCAGACAAGTTCAATGCCTTCGCCGCACGGTAAGTTAATGCCGCGAGTAGTTCAGCATTGGTCAACTTTTCTGCTGCTGCCAAAATCGTCGCACTTGTCAATAACTGCCCCATCGGAGCAGACCCCGGATTCCAATCACTACCTATGGCTAGGCATGCGCTTGCATCTAACAGTTTTCTAGCGGGTGTAAACCCGCAACCCAATCCGATAGAAGCGGCAGGTAAAGCCACCGCGACAGTGTCCGACTGTGCGATAAGTTCAATTTCAAAAGCTGTTGATGCTTCAAGATGATCCGCAGATATAGCACCCAGTTCCACCGCAATCTGGCTTCCAGAAGTCGTAAACTGATCGGCATGAATTGTCAGATCAAAACCCATATTTTTTGCTTTCTGTAAATAAGCGACAATGTCTTCTCCCTGAAAAGCTGCTTTTTCGATAAATGCATCTATCCGATTTGATAGCCTTTCGGATTTTAATGCCGGAAACAGAACTTCAGCCAGCATATGGAGATAATCTTTTGCAGACCCATTGAAGTCGCGCGGAAGCATATGTGCTGCCAAACAAGTTGGGATAAGGTCTGGTTGTATTTGTCGATCTGATTCGCGGATGACACGCAATAATTTAAGTTCTTGTTCAACGTCAAGTCCATAACCGCTTTTAACTTCGATCGTTGTGATTCCCTGTTTCAATAGTAAATGTGCCCTCCCTATGGTGAGGTCTACCAATTCTCGGGCATCACAATCCCTTGTATGGGATACGGTACTCCAGATCCCCCCTCCTGCCGCCGCGATTTCCAAATAGCTTGAACCGGCATTTCGAAGGGCGAAATCATTTGCACGACTGCCTGCGAAAGCAATATGTGTATGGCAGTCAATAAAGCCTGGCAAAACGACCTGATCTCCCTCAACATGGATAAGATCCACCTGCTGCCCCCATTGTTGTTGTAATTGATCAAAAGCTGCCACATCCATTATCGTGTTTCCTGCAATTAAAATTCCCCCCTCATCAATAATAAACAATTGGCTATCGTCAATTGGCCCCTTTATCGGCATATTTGACAGGGTTAATATTTGCCTAAAAGGCCCAACTAATTTTAACTCCTTTTTCATCATTCTTAGTTTAAAATAACTCAAATTGCTGTTTCAGTTCTGCAGCAATATCTCCAGCAGCATATTGAGCATGCAATGCAATAAGGTCTCCTGATTTTACCAATTTTAACGCTTCGGTCAGCAGCTCTTCCATTGGCTGGTCCGATTCAATATGTGGTATGGACTGACGGATGCTCTCATGGATAGCTTCCAGTGCAGCAGTTGATGTTAACGGTTGATGATAATCTTTGGCTTGGGCGGCACACAACAGTTCAATGCTTAATATTTTGTCAACATTGTCAATCACCTGCAAAAGTTTTCGTCCGGAGACAGATCCCATACTCACATGGTCTTCTTGACCTAAAGAAGTTGGAATGCTATCGGCACTCGCCGGAAAACAGAGTCCTTTATTCTCACTTGCGAGGGCGGCCGTGCTATATTGAAGGATCATAAATCCTGAATTAAGTCCAGTTGATTTCATCAACAATTTGGGTACAGCGTTGGTTTGGCCTTCTAAAGACAAATAGACCCTCCGATCGGAAATATTCCCAATTTCAGACGCTGCCAGTGTGGCATAGTCCAAAGGTAATGCAATGGATTGCCCATGAAAGCTACCACCGCTAATCGTAAGTTCATCATTAATAATCACAGGGTTATCAGTCACTGCATTTATTTCAATTTCGATGGTGTCCTTTAAATGAAACCAAGCGCTGCGTGATGCGCCATGGACTTGAGGAATACAACGCAAAGAATAAGGATCCTGCACACGGGAACAGTGTTTGTGACTTTCCAAAATAGCTGATCCATGAAGCATATGGAAGATGCTTGCAGCAACATAACGATTTCCCTTATGTGGTCGTAATTCATGTAGCTCCGAAAAGAAGGGTTTTATAGAGCCATTTAACCCTTCAATCATTAAGGAGGCAATAATATCGGCATTTTGAAGCATGCGATATAGTTCAATGACGCCCATAACGCCATGCGCTGCCATAAATTGAGTCCCATTGATCAGCGCCAGCCCTTCTTTTGCGCCTAATTGAATCGGAGCCATACCGTATTTTTCCAAAATGGCGGCTGTATGCACAACATTCCCTTTCACCCTGACTTTTCCTAAACCAATTAATGGTAAAAATAAATGAGACAAAGGGGCTAAATCACCTGACGCTCCCACAGATCCTTGTTTTGGCACAATAGGAATGATATCGTTCTCAACATGCCAAATCATCCGCTCAATTGTATTGTATTGAACACCCGAAAATCCTTTAGAAAGCGCGTGAATTTTAAGAATAAGCATCAACTTAGCTAAATCATCGCTTATAGGTTCACCCACACCGACCGCATGGCTTTTAAGAATATTTTCCTGTAATAATTGCGTTTGACCGGCATCGATGTGTGTGGTACAGAGCGGACCGAAACCCGTGTTGATCCCATAGACGACCTCGCCGCGCCCAACTATTTTACTGACATAACTGGCGCTTTGATCGATCTTTTCCCTGACGTCCGACGATATCACTCCCCGAACCAATCCTTTCGCTATTGCTAAGGCGGTGGAACAAGTCAAATGCCCACTGCCATATAAAAATTTATCCATCTCCCAATCTGCTTTACTCAAAAGTACTTGCTATATTTGATAAGCAGAAATACCATTTTCATCATCAATTGATAACCATGAATTATCAAATAGAGTTTAGACACTTATTATATTTCAAAGTATTGGCCGAAGAATTACATTTCCGGAGGGCGGCGGAAAAATTATTTATTGCACAACCGGGCTTGAGCAGGCAAATTAAGCAGTTGGAGGAATGTTATGGGGTATTACTTTTTGAACGTACTAAGCGGAATGTCGTGTTAACAGAGGCCGGAATGTATCTCTTTAAAGAGGCACAGGAGTTATTTAGACATTTAACACAAATAGAAACTCAACTTCAGAGCTATGCAAATGGAAAAATAAGTACCTTAAAGCTCGGTTTTATCGGATCAGCTGTTCAGACTATTTTGCCTGAATTACTGATAAAACTAAAAAAACAGCAGCCCGACATTGAGTTATCCCTTCACGAATTGGCAAACGAAACGCAGCTGGATCTGCTGGAAAAAAAAGAATTGGACTTGGGATTCGTCCGTCTCTCCGAAGCCCCGCTTGGACTGAGTAGCCAGCCGATATATACGGAGCATTTCAGTCTTGTATTACCCAATAACCATCCGCTTTTGACGTCTCAACATCCAAGTCTGGATCACTTGAAAGACGAATCATTTATCTTGTTTTCCAAAAACTATAGTTACTCCTATTACGATCTGGTCATGAGTATTTTCAATGATCATAAGTTTATTCCCAAAGTAACGCTTCGTACAGTCAATGCATTGACCATATTTAATATGGTGGCTCAGGGGCTCGGTGTTGCAATTGTTCCGTCTTCCTTAAAAAATGGATACCATGTTGATGTTTCGTTTTTGGAACTGGATGATCTACCACAGCGAACAACACTTTCATTAGTTTGGAACGCCCAAAATCGTAATCCTGGAATTCCTTTAGTCCTCCAGCTTATGAATTTACGAGTCAACAATGCATAAATACATCTGATACATTGGTAAGACCTAAATCCTTTTTAAATTGCATATAGAATAAATTTCCTGGATAAGATTGTCACTGTATTGCATATAAAAAACAAATTCTCTAAGTTTGATATATTACTAAACTTACATACAAAACGAAATTATGATTTTAGAAGTAGCTGTATTACAAATTATTAAAGGGCAACAATCCAATTTTGAGAGAGATTATAAAACTGCTTGCCAGTATATCAGTGCAAGTAAAGGTTATATCACGCATTCTCTACGTAAATGCATCGAAAAGGATAATCAGTACATCCTGTTGGTGGAATGGGAAACTTTAGAGGACCATACCATCGGTTTCAGGGAGTCTGCATTATTTAAGGAATGGGAGAAACTTTTACATCACTACTACGATCCATTTCCAACAGTCGAACATTACGAAGTATTAAAATAGTCGTTCTTTAGCCCTATTCTATAATAATCTAGTATCTTTGTAGAAATTTTTAACATTTAACTTTTAACCCCCTATAAGGCCACAAGCTTTGTAGCACTGAACAGATTAAGATGTACACAAAAGAAAAAGCAAAAGTAAATAGTTTTACGGTAGATCATACCAAATTGAAACAAGGGATCTACGCGAAAGCTTCTACGACCAATAACAGCAATGTCGAAAACTATACAACTTACGACATTCGAATGATTAGGCCGAATTCACCTGAGCGTATGTTGTCTCCTGAAGTGATGCACACACTGGAGCACTGCTTTGCAACGGAAATTAGAACGATTTTAGGTGATGAAGTCATTTATGTGGGCCCGATGGGATGCTGCACAGGATTTTATGTTGTATTGGCCGGAACAGAGCGAACTCCTCAAAACGTAGCGGAGTTGATGAACGAGGTTCTTGAAATAATTCTTACAGCTGGATATGAAGTTCCTTTCCAAAATCCTATTAGTTGTGGAAATTATACTTTCATGGATTTTGATTCCTCAAAACAAGCTTGTGTTAACTTTTTAAATTTAATCACTGCTGGAAAATTGGAATTTGAATACCCATATATTGAAGAAAATTAAATGATCCTGAATAAAGATATTGAAACAATAATCTTGGTAGCAAATAAGAACGAACTATCTTTTCCTTCGCCAAGTAAATCCACTTACATCTATGAAATTGGTGTTGGCAAAGTAAATGCGCTCTTGTCTGCCGCCAGACTTTACGAAGACATTAAAACACTGGAAATTAATCCAATTGTTCTCAATGTAGGTACAGTAGGCTGTACACGGTATCCGATTGGTCACGTTCTTTATCCTTCCTATTATGCACAAGGAGACGCTTATACGGATGGATTTTTTCTAGAGAACACATTATTTTTTAAGGGGCAGGGAGTATTGGAATCAATATCGGTTGATGAATTTAATTACGAAGATGCACTTTTGACATCAGATCGTTTTATCCATGTAAATTCATCTTTTTATCAAGATATTAAACATTTAAACCCTATGGCTTTTGACATGGAATCTTATGCGCTAGCAAATTTCTGTTTCCAAAAGAATCTTGCCTTTCATAGTATTAAAATCGTTTCAGACAACTGTGATGGCACAGTGAAAGATTGGGAAAGTATTTTAGGAGAAATTTCAGGTAGACTAGGTAACATACTCCAACAATTCATGAAAAATCTGGACGCAGAAAAAGCTCCAGCCAGCCTATCGTAATCCAATTGAAAATACCCTGTTAAGGCCTGTAAAAACTACAGGCCTTTTTTCTGCTATTTCTTTACTTACTATTCTGAATATAAATGCACCAAAGATTGTTCGTCAGATATTAAAATAAGCCAAAATATGCTTCGCCTTCGTTCCAATTGACCCTGGTAATTTGAATTTATCCAAACTATTTTCCGCCAAGGTTGTTAAAACAATGGATTAAATACCCACCGTTATATTCGATATAACTCTTCTACACGACAAATAAATCGATCTAATATTCTTATGAAAAAAAAGAAGAAAATAATAATTTCAAATAGACTGCCGATACAAATAGAACGAAAAAAAGAAAAATTAATCATCAAACCCAGTGCAGGAGGACTGGCAACTGGTTTAAATTCAGCCTTTGAAACAGATGCGATCTTATGGGTTGGATGGCCGGGAATTGTGCCTAAAGATGAAGAGGAACAGGAAAAAATTATTGAGCTTCTAAAACCGATGAATTTACTTCCTGTCTTCTTATCGAAAGACGAAATTCGCAATTTCTATGAAGGATATTCCAATGAGGTGCTTTGGCCTATCTGTCACTATCAACCGAGCTACATCCATTTTGATCCCGAATATTGGTCTACCTATGTCGCAGTGAATAAAAAGTTTTGTGAAGCGGCTCTTTCTATCGATCAGCTGTCCGATTTCATCTGGGTTCAGGACTATCAGCTTATGCTACTCCCACAGTTGCTACGCTCAGAAAATCAAGAACTCAACGTCGGTTATTTTCATCATATTCCCTTCCCCTCTGAGGAATTGTTTATGAACATCCCACAGCGAAAAGAATTAGTTGAAGGCTTGCTCGGAGCAGATCTTATCGGATTTCATACCTTTGCTGATAGCCAAAACTTTCTAAATGCCTGCAAAAAAATTCTCCACGTTTCTTCGGGACATAATCAGTTAAAATATAAAGACCGACACATTTTTATAGAGTCTTTTCCCATGGGTATCGACTTTCAAAAGTTTGTTGAAGTCAGTACTGAACCTAAAGTTCAGGCTGTAGCTACCCAATTTAGAAGTCACTTTCCTGATCAAAAAATAATAATCTCAGTCGACAGGCTCGATTATAGTAAAGGTATTTTAGAAAGACTGCGTGCTTACCTGACCTTCCTCCAAAAATACCCTGAATGGCACGCCAAGGTTGTTTTATATATGCTGATCGTACCATCTAGAGATAAGGTATCGCAATACAAAAAGTTGAAAGATGAGATTAATCGAACAGTAAGTGAAATCAATTCCATTTATGGAAACCTTAGTTGGACACCAGTATTATATTTCTACAAATCGCTTCCATTCGAAGAGCTGGTTGCATTATATGTTGCATCAGATATTTGTATGATTACTTCCACTCGGGATGGAATGAATTTGGTCAGTAAAGAATACATCGCCAGTAAAACATTATCGAAAGGTGTATTGATATTAAGCGAATTTGCAGGTGCTTCCAAAGAACTCGTTGATGGATTGATAATCAATCCATTTAATCGTATGGAAACTGCAGATAGTATTTATATGGCGCTAACAATGGCTCCTGAAGAGATTCAGGAACGGGCAGACTCCAATATGCAAATTATCAAGAAGTTTAATGTGCAGCATTGGGTCCAGCTCTTTACTAATCGCTTAGCTGAAACTAAGGCTATACAGCGTGACGAATGGGCCAGAAGAATTTCGGACAAGGTATTTAACAGTATTTCTGAGCGCTATAGCAAAAGTAGCAATAGACTTTTCTTTCTGGATTATGACGGCACACTGGTCAAATTTCAGAATCATGCACAAAAGGCAACGCCCACAACGCTACTCTATAACCTTTTGGATAACATTATTTCAGATCCCCTGAATACGTTAGTTATCATAAGCGGCCGTTCTCAGGAGAGTTTATCTTCTTGGTTTGATGGCCGGTCCTATTATCTCGTTGCGGAACATGGCATTTGGTCTAATTTCCCCAATTTCAGCTGGTCATATAAAAAAGGATTAGCGCTTCATTGGATGCCCGAAGTAAAAAAGCTGATGGAAAAATTAGCCGATCAAACCCCAGGTGCCTTCGTGGAAGTTAAGCCATATTCATTAGCATGGCATTATCGCAAAGTCGAACTCGGATTGGGAGAACTAAAGGCAACTGAACTTAAAGAGGTATTGAATCCAATGTTGAACGAATATGGATTACAGTTGTTGGATGGAAATGCTGTGATTGAGGTTAAAAATACAGAAGTTAACAAAGGTAAGGCTGCATTGGAAATCGCCGGCCATATAAAGCCCGATTTTATGTTGGCAATTGGTGATGATATTACCGATGAGGATTTATTCCGTTACCTACCTCAGTCGACCATAAGTATCAAAGTAGGCAGTAACAAATCTGCAGCAAAATATTATTTAGATGAACAAGAAGATGTTCTTCAATTTTTAGATCAACTTATTATAAAATAATGAGCGAAAACATTACTGAAAAAAGACATACCTATCAATCTGGAATCATTGGTAACTGTTCTTATATTGCACACGTCGGCATCGACACAAACATATCCTGGCTGTGCTGGCCGTCTTTTGAGGACAGCTTTGTATTCGGCAGCATGATTGATAAAAATCAAGGCGGAACATTCAGGATTAGTTCTGAAGAGCCTATTGTTGAAACGAAACAATATTATATCAAAAATTCCAATGTACTCTGTACAGAAATCCATACCGATTCCTATGGTTACCGTATAACAGATTTTGCACCGCGGTTCGAACAATTTGGCCGGTATTTTAAGCCGCTAATGTTGATACGCAAAATCGAACCCCTCTATGGGGCTCCAAGTGTCAACATCAAGTGTCAGCCGACGGGCGATTATGGCCGTGTGACGCTCAAGCCTACACGCGGAAGCAATCACATTCTTTATACCAGTGACCAGATAGGAGAACGAATTCGGTTAACTACTGACATGCCCATTTCTCACTTCTTCCAGGATGACAGCTGGACCATCATAAGTGAGAACAGATATCTTGTACTCACCTATGATTCGGCCTTTGAATCGGCCATTGAGAGTACTTGTGAAGATTTTCTGCAAAAGACAATCAGTTATTGGCAACGTTGGATCAAACGATGCAGTATTCCCAATATTTACCAAAAAGAGGTTATCCGATCAGCGTTGGTGCTCAAGCTTCACCAATATGAGGACACGGGAGCAATTATCGCCGCCTCAACCACTAGTTTACCTGAATATCCAGGTTCTGGAAGAAACTGGGACTATCGTTATTGCTGGGTACGCGACAGCTATTATGTACTGACTGCTCTAACACATATTGGCCAATTTGAAGAAATGGAAAGCTTCGCAAATTACATTGCTGGCATCACTCATCGTAATCCCGGAAGACTCCAACCGCTGTACGGTATTCTTGGCACCACAGAGCTTACAGAACATATCTTACCTTACTTGGAAGGTTATCAAGGAAGTGGCCCTGTGCGAATTGGAAATCAAGCTTTTGAACATATTCAAAATGACGTTTATGGTCAAGCAATGATTGCATTACTGCCACTCTTCACTGATCAGCGCTTTAAGATTCATGAGAATAAAAACGTTTTGGGATGGGTGAATTTCATCCTCGAAAAAATTGAGGCGACGATAGAGGAAAAGGATGCGGGCATCTGGGAATTCAGAAATTTTGCAAACCACCATTGCTATTCTAACTTATTTCAATGGGTTGGTTGCAAAGCGGCCCTACTTATTGCGCGTCAAAATGGCTACCAAGAAATGGAAGATCGCGCAAATATTCTCCTAAAAAAGGCAGAAGCATATATTGAGGCTTGTTATGATGATAATCGTAAAGTGTATCAAAATGCAATAAATAGCAGTAATCTGGATGCCAGCACGTTGCAGCTGATCGTAATGGACTACTTAGATCCAAAATCTGAAAAGGCACGACATCATCTCGAAATGCTGGAGAAAGATTTAAAGGGAGAAAATGGCCTTTTCTATCGGTATAAACATCAGGATGATTTCGGTAAACCTAAATCGACTTTTTTGGTCTGTGCATTTTGGTATGTCGAAGCGCTGGCCTGTGTTGGAAGGGTCGATGAGGCAAAAGAGATTTTAGAGCGTTTACTGACCTACAGTAATCACCTCGGTTTATTCAGTGAAGATGTTACTGAGGAAAATGGAAGTCAGTGGGGTAACTTTCCTCAAGCATACAGCCATGTCGGATTGATGAATGCTGTGTATCGTTTAGCGATAAAGTTAGATAAGCCAATTTTTCATTAATACAAAGATGTGCGATTAATAAAAGTTAATCGCACATCTTGATATTTAAATATATAAGCAGTCGAGACAGATGACTGTCTTGTATGTCTAGTTTAAATCCTTTAGTGATTTAAATGAATGCCTGCTTGTATTGATTGAAATGTTCACAGATCTCCTCCATCTCAATTCGCTTACCCATCAAATCGATAAAACGATTTTTGTACAATGAAAATATATAAAATCCTGTCGCCAAACTTCCGACAATAAAAATACCCTCAAATGCATTGCTCTTCACTAACTTGTCGTTAAGATGGCACTCTTTAAGTAATGGAATATTGTAAGAAGACCATTTACCCATCCTATCTTTAAGTACCAATCCAATATTCTTTGTTGCTGTCATCGTTTCGCTTGTTTTTGAAGAAACATCTACTGCACCCTATTTGTTTTCTGAATTTTATTCTTTTGAAAAGAAAGAGTCTTTTATACAAAAGCGTACGTAATAATACGTTCACAAAAAAAGCATGTTTCCAATTTATTTTAGAGACATGCCTTTTTAAGTGGGAATTAATTTCCCTATTTACCGCTTACCTGGTAAATAGATTTGAAAACCTACGCCAAAGCCTAATCCGCTTGCCCCACTACCGGTATTGATATTCGCTTTACTATAGTTATAGCCAAAAGTCGTTTCCAATGCAACTGTTCTAGTTATAAAATGAGCATAACCAACATTTGCCCCTACGGCAAGAGCAACATCATTACCCTTTGAACTTCCCGAAATACCGATATCACCCTGCCCAAAAAATCTTCCTGTGGTTGATCCAGCATTTGGAAAATAATATCTTACGAATGGCGCAATGCCGTAAGTCCAATCATTATCGGCATCCTTGATAGTAGTAAGGCCAAGATTAGCCTGCGCCCCAATGGCTAAACCATCGGAAACAAAATAACCTGCTCTCGGTTGAAGTGCTACATTAAATGACTTTCCTTCAAAACTATAACCTAAATTGCCGATCGATCCACCAACCATCCAGTTTCCCTGACGTATCGGTTCAATACCAACATCTGAGGACATCTGAGGAGTTGTCTCAATTTTTTGGGCGTGCGCTTGATAACCAATACCCGCTGTTATTAATAAAAGAAGTGTAAATTTTCTCATTGCATCTCTATATTATAATTTATAAATAACGTTAATTGAATTAATAACAAGATCGGTAAATGAAAAGTTTTGAATTTTTTATTAAACTTTACGCGATACATTTTATAAAAAAGAATCAACCAATAAGAGTTCATACATGTTCTCTTTAAAAAAAAATTATGAATGCAGCAATTCGATTTAATGATACGTATACACAGTATCTTAACAACAATGCGCTATTCCTAAACGGGATAGACCCCTTAGACAACGATCCATCGACACATGACGGTGGCCGTACGTATACTCCCCCGAAGGTACCCGATCTTGATGATGTAACTCCTGATCTATATTATCCAGAAAATGGCGATGGACCTGACCCAAGTGAGGAAGAACAGCGTGATCGCAACAATAAGGAAAAAATCCAGACAGAAGAAGATCACGACGGAGCACATCCAAATCGTTATGAACAAGATGATGATGATTTGGAATCGATTTAAAAACAAAAAAAACTTCCTCGGTTGAGGGAGTTTTTTTTAGACAAACGCTGTAACAAATTTATAAAGCTTATCCTTTATAGGCCTAATCACTGTTATCAACAATACTACTTACCGCTAATACTGTCCTTTCTTAGTGTATCTGCTAGACTCGTATCTTTCTGCATGCTCATCTTTTGCTGCTCGCTTAAATTATACCGTGTCTCATCCGCATCAGTCGGCGCAATGTTGTCCGATTGACCCGCTCCTCCAGAAGTATTGTTTTTGGAATTTTGACAGGAGAATAACATTACGCCCCCCACCATTAATGTCGATGCAACTAATGCAAATTTTCTAGTCTTCTTCATAGTCTAATTGTTTTTATATTAAATATTTATCTAAGAACCATAATCAAAACTAATTAGTTTAACAAAAAGACAAAAAAGACTTTTGGATACCGTGTATGAAAATAGACGTTCATCACGTTCAATTAAAAACGTAGCACCCCGTAATTTAGACATTTCCTCAGGGAACAAATACCCTTTCAAAATCAGGTCAATTGATGCTGATTGATGATTAAGATTGCGTGAAGTTTGCCTTATTGTAGTTTTTCTGCTACAAAAACAATTATTCTGGTCATACGTATTTTTCCCATATAGCTGTTTGGAAGAAGTTATAGAAGAATTAAAATCGAAAAATTAGCACTCTAATTGCACTTACTTCCCCAAATAAAACATCCATCAATTTAACAAACGGTACTATGAGCAATTACAATTTAAATTTATTAGTCGAAGAAAAGAGAAGCCTTTTGAAACATTTTGCTGGTAAATTTACGAATGATCCAGATGAAAAAGAGGATTTAATTCAAGAAACACTTATTCGTGCATTAAAATCGATTGATGATTTTATCCGCCATCCCAAATTAATGTCTTGGCTATATGTTATCATGAAAAATGTATATATCAACCAATATCGCAAGGCTAAACGAATTACCGATATCCACGACACGTATATCGGTCTAGAGAGCAGCAATACGGTTGAAGCCAATAAAAGCGAGAATAAATTCATTGCGGACGACATTGAAAAAGCCATGTGCAGTTTATCAGAAGAGAACTACCAGGTGTTCCAGATGTTCCTTGAAGGGTATAAATATCATGAAATAGCGTCCTATTTTGGCATTCCAGAAGGAACAATCAAAACGAGAATACACATGACGAGGAAGAAGCTGCAAAAGCAACTCAAGGTGTATAAAAAAGCGGCTTGAGACTCAACATTAAACTAAAACAAACTTAATATGCTAAGGTTATCTTATTACCAAGATCCTACTAGATATAATGATTCGCAAATTAATAGAAATAAACGGTATGAAATCACGAGTTAAAATCACAAATCAGCAAGGTACGGTCATTGCGCTCATTATTTGCGGTGGTCCTATTGGAAAAGGAACTGTCAAAGCCATTGAGAAGGGACAAACTTTGAATGGATCAGGCAACAAACCGATCAAAACAGATAATGAGAAAGATAAAAAGACCTTCTATGCTGATCGAGAAAATAAATAGAAAAACTCCATCAAAAAGGCTGCCTTAAAGCGGCCTTTTTAATGGAGTTTTTTTACAATTGACGGTACGGGATATACCAGCGTTTAAATCACTGCTGTTGTGTTAAAATAATATTGCTGGTTTGATAAAACAGAACTGATTTTTATTTCGTTCTATTAACCAAAAATAATCATTCACTCAACAAGAAAAACAAATGGAAATATAAATATTTTAATGGGCTATAGCAGCGCAGGAGTATATCAAGATGCTTGGAAACAGGACCAAGCTCTCTTAAATAATGGATCACGTCTACTTTAAAGAGTAATATGAAAATAAAAGCTGGATATACCAGAAAGAAAATAGGCAAATCTTTTAAATATTTCGATATTTCCGGAAAGGAAGTTTCGGATCAAAAGATTTTAGATAGAATTTCGAAGCTAGTAATTCCACCCAATTGGAAGGATGTTTGGATTGCTAAAAGTGCCAAAAGCGATTTGCAGGCTTTTGGGTTCGACCAGAAAGAGCGTAAACAGTACATTTATCATTCGAAGTTTGTTGACGAAAGGCAAGCGGCTAAATTTAGCACCATCCTCTTTATGGGTAAATATTTGCAGGAATTGAGAAAAATCAGCACAAAACATCTTAAGCGAGAGCAGTGGGATATGAATAAACTGTGTGCAATTGCTTTTAAAATAATGGATAGTACGCTCATACGTATCGGCAATAAGCGCTACACCCTCACCAATAAGTCTTATGGCCTGAGCACATTGGAAAAAAGACACGTTACTATTGCAAACAACACGATATCCTTAGCTTACAAAGGCAAAAAGGGTGTTTTTCAACAAAAATCATGGTCTAATAGTCAACAGGCAAAGCTATTGACAGAACTTCTAAAAATAAAAGGGAAAAGGATATTTCAGATTGATAGCGCAGATTGCGAAAGTAGCTTCTGTGGTTCCGCTTTTAATCACTATCTGCGGGAAAATTCGAAAGGTCAGATCAGCTGCAAAAGTATTCGCATTTGGGGAGCTAGTAGAGAAGCGTTCTATCAGCTTGCGCAAACCAAACCGGCTGAGGCTATAAATGCACGGAAAAGACAACTCAATAACGTGATTAAAAGTGTTGCTGAACAACTTGGTAATACCAAGACAGTGTCACAGAAATATTATGTGCATCCGGCAATACAGCGCATGTTTATGGAGGGACAGTTTCCAACGATTAAAGATAAATTACCGTTAGCTAAGCTCGAAGATAAATTATTCCGTTTTCTGCGGAAGAATAGTCAAGCAGGCGTTGCAACAGCTACATAATCTGTGATCATATTTCTAAACAGTTGATCTGAGAAAGCTATTTCATGAAATTTAAAACTATTTCATGCGCATCGAGGTTCTGCTCATAATACTAAAAAGATTATTTATGCGTGCAATTTGGACAGGAGCTATTGGTTTTGGTTTGGTCAATATCCCAATTAAATTATACAGTGCAACTGAAAGTGCTTCCTTAGATTTAGATATGCTCGATCGGAAAGATTTAGCCAATATTAAATTTAAGCGCGTAAACGAAAACACTGGCAAAGAGGTGAAATGGGACAATATTGTCAAAGGATATTTTATGAAAGATCATTATATCGTTTTGGAAGATGCAGATTTTGAGGATGCAAGTCCAGAAAAAACAAAGTTGATCAATTTACATGCATTTGTAAAGGTAGCGGATGTTGATAGTGTGTATTTTGAGATGCCCTATTATTTAGAGCCACAGAAAGGTGGTGAAAAGGCGTACCAACTCTTGATAAAAGCCCTTCAAAAAACAAAGATGGCCGGTTTAGGATCTTTCGTTATGCGGAACGTTGAACACCTAGCGATTATAAAGCCTTATGAAAATGCATTAGTATTGAATAAAATTCGTTATCAACAAGAGATCAGAACGCTCGATGGGCTAAAACTACCGAATAAGATAAAAATTCAAAAAGCAGAGATGGACATGGCAACACAGCTAATTGAACAACATAGCACATCTTTTGATATTAGTAGCTATAAAAATGAATATATGGACGACCTTTTAAAAATAATTAAACAAAAAGATAAGGGTAAGCGACCAACCATTCGAAAGATGAAAGTTAAGCATACAAAGGCGGATGATTTGCTTGCAAAACTTAAAGCTAGTTTAGGCTAATCGAAGGAGGTGGCATCGAGCCGCAATGGCCAAAGTGAGGTCAATTATAGGATAAATTCCAACTAACTTCATGCTGCATAAATAGCGTTACACGTTAAATTGATAGTAATATCTAGAAAGCTAAAAATAACAGAAGGTTTTATTATTCAAAGAAAAGGAGGAAATATGAAAAATATCATTCCAGAACAGAAAGATGGCAAACGCCTAGATTGTTTTGAGTCGCTAGAGTTTCCAAGTGAGGCTATTGCTAGTATGGCTTTTGATTTAGCGGTAGATAATCTAAAGAACGTGAATCAGTGGTATGAGCTGGCAGAGCTTCCGGCTGCAGTATTTCAGCTCACTTCGGGCTACGGCACGCCCATCGAACGCTTGTTGGAATTGCATGATTACATTAGACTAGATATTCCTGGTCCTGGACTTCCATCTAGCGGTGGTTACGACTGGGTAAATGTAGTTAATATTATGTCCGAGAAAACTGCGGACTATAAAGTATTTGCAATCACACTGAAACCCTGCCCCGATCCAAGTCATCCAGATGATAAAAATACAGCCCACTTTTTTGAAGGAATTTCATCATCTACTTTTCTGATCGAACAACGTAGAAACAGCTTGCTGTTTCAATATGCTGGTAGAAATGAGATCATCAACGTAGACAACGAGAACTTAAGCGACAACATTCGAAATTATTTCGTTGGTTTAGCGGCCAAATTGGGTGCCTCCTATCCACAATGGAAATCACTCATTAAAGGTATGGCCAACGCCGTGGCGAAAAAGTTTGATGTGCAACTTTAGTTAATTTTTCCGAAAAGAAGGTTCTATACTTTCTTGTATTGCTGTGGACCACTTCAAAACAATTTTTTTTATGACCTTAACGCAGTAATTTTTGGCTGAATTACAGTAATTTATCCGTATATTTAGCTATGTCATAAGGAATCTTGGTGTAGCATGAATCATACTTATCAATCTAACAGCCAATTAGTCAATAAGCTTCAATCATTTGGAAGCCTCGTCGTTCTAAACCGGGATTTTATCGTTGTCGGAATATCAGAATCTGCGTTATATGAGAATTTTTCAAAAGAAAGTATCTTAGGAACGAATTTTTTTCATAGTGTAAGCGATCTGTTTAGTGAATCATACATGAAGGTCAAAAATGCATTGACTGGTTTTATTGATAGCCAACAGTCAAGCCATAATTTAACCATCAAAGTAAATAAAGAGCGAATCTACGTAAAATTGCGAAAACATGATCCATTCATTTATTTAGAATGGGAAAGACAGCACAAAAAAAACATCGCTGCCAAAAAAATTAATGAACTAAATTTTCTGCTCGATAGCATTCAACCCAATAATTGGGATCTCGTTTGTGCTGCAGTGAGCAAATTACTAAATTACGATCGGGTTTTTGTTTTACACATTCAGGAAACAGGTTATAGTACAGTGGTTGCCGAGCATACTGTAAATGGAAAATCTCATTTCAAAGGAAAGGAATTCTCAAAAGATTTTATGCCCGAGCAACCTTTGGAATACTATAAAAGCTATTCATATCGATATGCCCCACATATTGAAATCGAGGGGCAAGAATTTTATTCTACGGACGATAGTATTGATTCTCTATCGAGTTTGTTATCTCCATTACCGGAACTTCATCGTCTCTTTTTAAAAAAAATAGGTGTGCAAAGCGCCTTGTTTTTTCGCATTTGTATCGATGGAGACTTTTGGGGACTTGTAGTTGCCCAGAACAAAGAAAAATGTTTAGTTGATCTGCAACAGCGAAAACTATGTACATTCGCCATCCAGGCAGCAGCCAGCAAATATGAAAGCTATATCAAACAGAATCTTTTGGAAAGAACGGAACTTCTTAAAAATGCTGAAGAAGAGCTGAAGAGAAGCTTAGCTGAAAATAAGATGGTAAATTGTGCTCTCATTCAGCATATGGATATTTTAACCCAACTGGTACATGCAGATGGTTTGGCTATATTCAACCATGGTGATATTTTTAACTATGGGCATGCCCCCAATAAAACCCAATTTTATGAAATTATACAATTTCTCCAAAATCATACCGATAAGGCAGTCTTTAAAGATTACAATTTTCGCCTGAATCATCAGGATAAGTTTAACGATAAACTTGGTTTTGCAGGTTTAATGTATTTAAAAGTCGGCCTGGAAAGCGATTATTATATCGTTTGGTTTAGAATTGAAAACCGTAGTCAGGTGATGCAGATGATGTTGCAAAATACAGAACGTGAAAACAAACGACTCAAAATTTGGGAGGATATACGATATGATGTCGCCAAACCTTGGAATGATGCTGAAATCAATTTCGTTCTTCGCCTAAATCAAATCATCAAAGAGTCTATTTTCGCTAAATTAAAAGAACGCCAATTGCTGAATGAGGAGCTTCTCAGTTTAAATAATGAGTTGGAAATGTTTACCCATACCTTATCACACGATTTGAAGAATCCATTGTCCATCTTAAAAATGGGAATACAATTCCTACAACAGCACCCGGACAATATTGACTTAACAAAAATCAACAGATGGTATCAGAATTTCAACCGTAGTGTTACAAACATAGAAGATATCATTAATAATATGGTTCAAATAAGCCAACATCGCTCTAGCATTTTAGACAAAGAACCAATTTCGATGGCATACACAATACAGCGCATATTTCAAGAAAATAGTATGCTGTACAATGTTAATAATTGCCAGCCGTGTTTTGGCAAGCTATTACCGATCTGGGGCGAAAAAAGTGCAGCATATCAAATTTTTTCAAACTTGATTATTAATGCAATAAAATATTCAGCACAATCTGATACGCCAGTAGTAACAATTGATAGTTCCCATCAAAATGACCATACGCATTATCGAATTCAGGATAACGGTATTGGAATTCCAAGTGAACAATTGCCACATATTTACGAAATGTTCACCAGAGCCAATAATGTAGGTTCAATACCTGGTACGGGCATTGGTCTTTCACTCGTCAAAAGAATAATGGAACGGTTAGGCGGAACAATTAGAATTGAATCTGAAGTCGGACAAGGTACTACTGTCCACCTGTATTTCCCTATTGTTGAAACATTCCCTGAACAAATGTTGATCGATTGATCCCTAATCTTGAATACTGAAACCTGTCAAACTATTTTCCAATAGACATTGTTTATTTATAAATAGAATAGCGTCCCTTAGTGTGGGCTGTAATCAACTAAGCAAAAATCGAAATGGAAGAAATATTATCACAAAGTGCAGTAGTAAAACGAGGTATTATTATTGCCTACTATTTTAGTAACATATGGTACGGGAAAGGATTACTTGGGAAACGAACAGCACCGGATCCAAATGACACTGATCCTAGCGAGCATCCTGAACCAGACTTAGACGAGATCGATCCCGAAGAAGAGGAGAACATCAATTATAAACATCAAAATTCAACGGACGAAAACTAAAATAAGAGATGAGGATGAGAAAAATCCATACCGTGCTCAACATGTTAAAAAACCAACTATCCCAAAAATACAGATTGACCATTACGTCAATCTGTATTGGATATGACCAGTCATCAATACAGCGGTGGATTGATGAAACTATTAATTTAAAATACCTCGCTCGAAAGCAAATTTAACCAAATGCGCGGTATTTTTCACTCCAGCTTTGTCAATTAAGTTTTGCCTATGGCCCTCAACTGTACGCTTGCTTAAAAAAATCTTGTCTGCAATTTCAACATTGGTATACCCTTCAGCTATCAGTTTTAATACTTCAAGCTCTCGATCCGAGATGTCGAAATCTTCATACATCTCTCCTCGCAGCTGTGTATAACTCTGTCCGGAGCTGACTTGATCCAACAATATCATGGCGATTTCTTCACTTAGATACCGACCACCAGCCGCGATATGATTTAATCCAAATAGTAATTCGCTATAGCCAACATTTTTAACCAAATAGCCCGAGAGTCCAGATTCGAAAGCTTCAATAACATAATTGATCTGGTTAAGCATGGATAATATAACCACTTTAACCGTTTCATACTGCTTTTTTATCATCTGCAGTAGTTCCATCCCGTCCATTTCATCCATACTGATATCGGTCAATACAATGTCCGGGACAGGATTTGAAGCTAAGAATTGGAGCGCCTGTTTTCCATTAGAAGCCTCCCCAACAACTTCAAACCCATCTTGCGATTCCAATAGTAATTTTATTCCGTTACGAACAACCATGTGGTCTTCAACCAATAGGATTTTTATCATTATTATCTGTTTAAATAGTCAATTTAATTATAATACCGGTCGTCAGCGTATCATTCATAATGCGTGCATTGTAAAGTTCAGCAATCTTTGTTAAACGCATAGGATTACTTACAGCCGGTTTTTTTGAGAATGCATCTCCCTGTCTAAAAAAGGGAGAAATTTTGATTAAGATCTCACATTCAATCACCTGTATTGATACCGCAATAGCCTTAGCAGTTACCTCATCATTTAAATATTGAAATAACGCCGTTATGAATTTAAATAGATGGACTTGCGTCCCGCGGTCCAACTCGCTCAAATGTGGATCAAGTAACGTATCAATTGTAAAACCAGATTGATTCTTATAACTCCCTACCAACTCATCTACTGCATGAAAAATTCCTAAGTCATTTAAGATCGGATTGTAAAGTAAAATTGCTTTATTGCGAATTTCTATAACCAACGTCCCAAGTGAATCACGTAAACTACGTAATTCTTCGAAATCACCATAGCGATTTGTAAAATTTTGAAGTGATATACGCATTCCATAAAGCTCCTGAGCCAATTCATCTCGGAAATACCGTCCTATTTTTCCAAGATCATCCTGTTGGTTTTTGATAATCAATTTATAGAAGTCCTCCTGACTACCATCCCATGCCTGCTTCAATTCCGAATGATCTTCAAAACTTTCGTACTGTTCTTTCGCTCCTTCCGATATGTCAAAATATATTTTTTTGTTGTCGTTCCCCATATTGCTTTCCACGTCATGTTGTACCTATAACCATCCAAATAGGGCAACAGTTTTAAAAATTAATATCTATTTCTTTAAATAAAATGTACAAATTAATACACTGCGTATAAATACGTATAAGCAGTAGATAAAAAGGGGAAATTAAACAGGAAAACACTTATTGTTTAAGCAAAATAGACAAATTAAAATACGTTGGCGACACAAAATCACAATTTAAAAATTTGATTTACAATTGTTTAAAGATAAAACATACCATAACCATGACTTAAAAATCAGTACAGCTACTATTTTTAGTACTATTTTCTAGCATCCTAATTGCAGTAAATTCAACAAGATAGACACTTAAAATTTGATAAAATGGAAAATACAACAATCGATCAACTCTTTAAGGAAAAAAGACCTACATTAAAATATTTGGCAGCGCAATTTACAAATGATCCAGATGAGCGGGAGGACTTGGTGCAGGAAACCATGGTTAGGTCACTAGCATCTATCGAAAAGTTTCTGAAGCATCCTAAGTTGATGTCATGGCTCTATATCATTATGAAAAATACGTATATCAATCAATATACACGTAATAAACGACTGGAGAATTATAGAAGTGAATATATCAGCACTGGCTATCGAAACGACATGGCAACAAATCGTGGAGAGAGTAATTTTGTGGCATCGGATATTCAACACGCATTAAACAGTCTATCGAAAGACTATTACAATGTTTTTGTAATGTTCTTAGAAGGATTTAAGTATTATGAGATCGCTGAGCATCTTCAGATTCCTGAGGGTACAGTCAAGACACGGATACATATGGCTAGAAAGTCATTGCAAAAGCAGCTCAAGATTTATTCAAAGAGCGTTGATTAGCATAATCGATCCATTAAAAAAAACAGTTCACAAAGTAGTCATGGCCGGAAGAAATTCTGGCCATTTCTATAAAAACTATTCTATTAGCCTATTCAATTTATTCCCGCAACCTATTCCTTCAAGTGATGTTTGCCGATAGGTATTCCTATATATTTATTATATTTAGGCAATTAGTTAATTATAAACATCATATTGAACATTAAAATGTATGAAAAAGCTATTAATCTATACTTTTCTAATAGGCTTAAGCGGAAGCTTATTTTTATCTTCCTGCGGTAAAATAGCTCATGAGAATCCGAATAGAATTCGTGTAAGTGGTGAGGGAAAGATCCGAATTATGCCTGATCAAGTAACCTTGACAATCAATACGTCTTTTACAAAACCAAGGATGGTAGATGCTGTAAGAGAAACGCAAGCGACTGTCGACACAGTATTAGCATTGCTGAAAAAAATACGGAAATGACAAACAAGATATTAAAACTAGCAGTGTTTCGGCTAACAAAGATTATCAATATGTTGCCAATACCAATAAATTTGTAGGTTACCAAGCGCAGCAAACGATCGATTTCGTTTTACATGATTTATCTAAATTCACAGAATTGACAGGAAAACTATTAGAAACTAAAATAAGTGGAATTGGGTCTATATCTTTTGACCATTCTAAAGCAGACAGTATTTTGAGAGAAGCCGACCTCATTGCGTATGATGATGCTTTAAAATCTGCAAAAAAACTTGCTTCGAGGGCTGATATTAAAATCGGGAAACTTTTGTACTTGTCCAATGATGGGACCGTGTCAAACGAATCAAATCAATATCGGACAGGAATGGCTTTAGAGACATTCAATAAGGGATATGGTGGTGATGGCTTCAAAATTACACCAGAAGTTTTAGAATTTAAGAGAACGATATTTACGGAATTTGAAATTAAATAGCTTTTTTTTCCCAGCTGATCGAATCACTTATTGTACTATCATTTAATCTTTCGTTTACATCGACTTTATAAAAGTTGTGTTATTTTATAGAACGATAGGAAATAAAATTAAAAGGGGTTAACGTATGTATTATGAAAACAATAAGCTATTTTGTCGGGCGGATTTTATTTAGAATCTTTTTGGGCCAATTCAGTTCATTTTATTCACCGTTAAGATTTTACAAAACTTAATGGTTTCAAAGAATGAGATTAAGGTCCAATAATCATATTATCATACATGCTTTTAACCAAAGACGCCTTTGGCGAAGATTTTATATGGGGAGTTTCCACAGCTGCCTACCAGATTGAAGGGGCTCACGACCTGCACGGTAAAGGACCTTCAATATGGGATGTATTCGTAAAAAAAAGGAATCGCGTATTCCAAAATCAACATGGCAATGAAGCCTGTGATTTTTACAATCGGTATGACCAGGATTTATATCTAATGAAGGGAATGCATATTCCCAATTACAGATTTTCTTTATCATGGAGCCGTATATTTCCAAATGGAATAGGCGAAGTAAATCAAAGAGGTCTGGATTTTTATGACCGCCTAATTGATCTATCTCTTGAACTTGGAATTACTCCATGGATTACATTGTATCATTGGGATCTACCGCATGCATTAGAGAAAAAAGGTGGGTGGGTAAACCGTGAGGTGAAAGACTGGTTTGGAGAATTCGTTTCCAAATGTGTGCAAACCTATGGTGATCGTGTCAAGAACTGGATGTTGCTCAATGAGCCTTCTGTCTTCACTGCCGCGGGCTATTTCTTTGGTGTACATGCTCCGGAAAGAAGAGGCTTGGGCAATTTTTTGGCTGCAGTCCATCATGCTGCTTTAGCACAGGCACATGGAGGGCGAATCATTAAATCAATACAAGCTGATAGCCATGTTGGCACCACATTCTCCTGTTCTCATGTAGAACCTTTTTCTTCAAGAGATAAGGACATCTTAGCGGCAAAAAAAGCAGATGTTTTGCTAAATCGTCTCTTTATAGAGCCGCTTTTAGGTATGGGCTATCCTACAGAAGAGATTAAAATCCTGAATAGAATCGAAAAGTATATTCAAGTGAATGATGAAAAAGATTTGAAGTTTAACATGGATTTCATAGGGGTACAAAATTATACACGGGAAGTTATACGATACGCAATGTTTGTTCCTTATCTTCGAGCGAAAATAGTATCTGCGAAAAAGCGTAAAGTTGAAATGACCGAAATGAATTGGGAGGTTTACCCAGCTTCCATCTACTATATGCTTAAAAAATTTAGTTCATATTCTAATATGCCCCCTTTGATCGTCACTGAGAATGGAGCTGCGTTTGCCGATCAAGTAGAAAATGGTATCGTTCATGATCCAAAAAGAGTTAACTATTTACAAGACGCTTTAAAGCAAGTTTATCGTGCAAAACAGGAAAATGTAAATATTAAAGGATATTTTGTATGGACCTTTCTTGACAATTTTGAATGGGCAGAGGGCTATCGTCCAAGATTTGGACTGGTGTATGTTGATTTCAAAAATCAAATGCGTATTATAAAATCTTCCGGACAATGGTATGCAAATTTCTTAAATGACAACGCTAGTCATTCTTAGTAGTGTGATTAGACTGATTAATAATCTTTAATAAAACCACGGCAACAAGTATTGCTAAAAAAACGACCAAAATTGTACTATAAAAATTTCTTCCGTTATCGGCAAAAAAATAGATTGCAAGTCCCGCGGAAATAGCGGGTATAGCAATAAACGTTAATTTAACCCAATCTATTCTTTCCTCCTCTCGGCGAACACTTTCCGGTTCAAGAGTATTGGTGAGATGCGGCATGCGCGCCTGGAAAAAATTTAGGATGAGGTCTACATCCTCTGTGTTAAGTTCACGAGGACGAATGAGGCGCTCCCTTAAAGCAATCACTAAATTTTGTCGATCACGTTTTACAGAGATAATGTCAGCTATCTTAAACCACTTTCTATAGCCCATGGGATTCATTGCGTACCCTTTGTAATCATTGTTTTCTGGCAATAGACACATAAACTCAGTAGAATTTAACGAAAATACAATATCGGTACGGTCACGTCCAATTCCCTTGAATGTAGAAATCGCAGGCTTAACCGCTGTAAAACAAGCAGTTTGGAGCAAAAATATGCCGAAAGACAGATTAAATATCCATGATAAAAAAAAGCTTAAACTAATAAATCCAAAAATAAACCAGATTATATAGGACCAAATATCTACTTTGCGAATGATTATTAAAATCAAAATCGTAACTATCAAAGGCCCAATGCTTGCTTGCCAATCCCAAAATATACTCACAATCCCAAGGGTTGTGAATACTGTATAATTCAATAATAGAAAATAATCTGACTTCTTTAACAAATTAACTCGCTTAATCTCAATGATATTCTCCAATGTTGCCTATGATAAAATAAAAAAAAAATGTATACCTAATCAGTCTGATTACATAAATATAAATATCTTTAACAAAAAACATCGAAAAATTAAATGCGCATTTTATGAAGACTTTTCAATTTAAATCACATAATATAAAAAAGGGTTTAATCTTCGGATCAGGTTATTTAGCAGTAGTATTTGTGCTTCTTTATGTCTTTTTTGGTGGTATAAATGGGCTTGCTGATGCGGCAAATAATTTTGGTTCCACGAAAGGTTTAGGCATATTGGTCGCGGTAGTTGTAATTGGACCATTGATTATCCTCTTACAATTCATCAATCCTAAGATCGATATACAGGTTGACAGTAAGAATTTATCCATTAAGAACTCGAAAAAAGATTTCAAAACTATTCCACTAGCGACAATTCATTCCATGGAAATCAACCAAACGCTGGTCAACCAGCTTCAGATATTTGATCAAAACAAACAACTACTCGCTACAATACATCCTCAAACCGACACCATTGTGATTTTTTCAATTGCCAGTACGATAGCGCAAAAGGGTGAATTTGTAGCCACAAAAGGAAACAAGAAGATTTTCGGAAATGTTGTTCCAACGGTCTCCTATTTAAGGCAATAAACCAGACACCTAGTATCGTGTTGAAAAAAATTACAAATATTCAGTACCTTTTCCTAGCCATAGCCACTATCATTCTCGGTCTGTTGTCCCGAAAAATAGGGGCAATACTACCGATCTGCGGTGATGTCCTCTATGCTGTGATGGTTTACTGGCTATCACGCTTTATATTAATTAAAAATTCATTTCTCTTTTCCAGCATCATCACTGTTGTATGCTGTTTTACGATCGAATTTTTACAACTCATACAATCTCCGTTCTTTTTATGGATCAGAACCAATATGCTGTTACGTCTTGTATTTGGCCAGGGATTCGTATGGTCAGATCTAATCGCTTATTGTTTGGGGGCTATCGCAGCTACGTCTCTCGATTTCGGTTGGCATCTCAAGTTAAAATCGGTTCTTACTGAACGTGACTAAAATAACTTATTTTATAGTTGTTACTCCCATATCAATTCCCATATTTTCGTAAACCATATCATTCGGTTGCCAAAGCTCTATTTTGTTTCCTTCAATATCCATGATATGAACAAATTTACCATAGTCAAATGCTTAGCGGTATTGAAAGCATAGCCCATTTCAAATGCCAGCAAGATACTTCCAACAAATACAACTCTTTTCATAATTCCATATAGATAAAAATTTGATTAGCAACCACTAGCCAATTTAGTCATTCATTTTTACAATGCCGTTTTAGTGGTATATAAAGAAATCTTTTTCAATGTCAAGATCATTGAAAAACGGCAATGTATTTATACTTTTGATTCGGCCAAAATTCATTGCTAATATTAGTAACAATTAGAACAAAAGAGTTAAGAGCAGGTCAACTAAAAAATAAATTTATGTATAGTTTTAAAAACGATTATTCAGAAGGGGCGCATCCCCGCATCTTAGATAAACTTATTGAAACAAATCTCATACAGCAATCTGGGTATGGAGATGATGAATATGCTAAAGAGGCAAAATCCATTTTCAGGAGAAAGATAGCTAATGAACTAGCCTGCGTCTATTTTTTATCTGGAGGGACACAGACCAATCTATTGGTACTATCGTTTCTCTTACGCGTTCATGAAGCCGTGATTAGTGCAAAGACTGGACATATATCTGCCAATGAAACTGGTGCTATTGAAGCAACCGGGCATAAAGTTATTACCATAGAAACTATAAGTGGAAAATTAACTCCTGACGATATCATAAAAACATTGAAAGAACATGCTTTAGCGCCACACGTGGTAAAACCACGAATAGTTTATATTTCAAATTCTACAGAAATTGGGACAATTTATACCTTGGTAGAACTACAGGCGTTATTCGGATGCTGTCAGCAACATCACTTGCTACTCTATCTGGATGGTGCCCGTTTAGGACATGCATTGACAGCGGTAAACAATGATTTAGCGCTATCAGATCTTGGAAAATATTGTGATGTATTTTATATTGGAGGTACAAAAAACGGTGCGCTTTTAGGTGAGGCTGTCATTTTCAATAAGCCCGAATTGGCGATGGATTTCGATTATGCGATCAAACAAAAAGGTGCCTTACTTGCCAAAGGTCGCGTGTTATCCGTACAGTTTCTCGAATTGTTTAAAGATGATCTGTACTTTCAACTGGCGCAAAAAGCAAATTCATATGCAATGCAAATCACTAAAGCAATTAAAGAAAAGGGCTACTCGTTTTTAACTGATTCCACCACAAACCAGCTATTCCCTATTTTACCAAAGTCGCTCATTCAGGCATTGAGTCAAAAATATCAGTTTTACATTTGGAAAGAAATAGATCATGATAATGCTGCTATTCGCCTAATTACTTCTTGGGCTACCGAAGAGGAACAGGTTTTGAACTTTATTGCTGACCTATCGAATTTCAGATAGTTTTGTTGCCAGCAACGTTCTACTTTCATTTAACGAGTTTAATACGTAGATTCCTGCCTATAAAACTCGTTAAATAAAAGTGGAATCAACTAAACTTTGGGCTCCAAAACTAGCCATACCGCAGCTGCAGCGATAGCACCCACGAGTGTTGCAACAATAAACAACCATATCGAAAACAATTGGAACTTAATTTAAGTATTTCATAAGATCAATATAGCCAAATTTCATCACACGCCATCAGTGGATGCTTTGTGGGATGATTTCGCCATAGCGGTAATTTTCTATACGGGACAGCATAAATATGAATAGCAGTAACCTTACTATTTATTAATGTTTGATATCGAACTTTATCCACCTTATAATCTTCTTTCATGGATGCATGCTTCTGAACGGATACTTCTTGAAAATCTTTACCATTTATAGCGAGCGAAATATGTAATTCCTTTGGTGGAAATATCCAATGCCGGGCATCTTTCAGAAAATTGAGTTCGATTGTATCTATTTGTGTTGGTTGTTTAAAGTCGAAAGTAATATCCATTGGCTTACCATTCCACAATAGCCAATTGTAACTATAATCCAAATAGCCCGGAACGCTATCCGCTAGTGTCTTTAACCCATTTGCTGGGAATGATGGGTCAAATGGATTTTTCGATGTGATACTTGCTTCTGAAGCTTTATTTATTCTAACTCCGGCATTGAAGATGTCACTCCATTCTTTTGCATAACTGTCCGGCGATGCTCCAGCTTCGGCGAGTTCTGTTACCCCTAGCCTTTTGGCATCTTCAACAAATTGAGCGACCCTGCGCGTTACATCTGGTTTCGCTACCCACCGATTACCATCCCGCACAAATATACCGCGATCATGGAAGCCATAAAATCTTGCTTGCTGTAAATAGGTGTAATCCAGCCCTAATTGGATACGTTTAACGCGTGATGCCAATAAGAGGTTATCCTTAGTGGCAGTTTCTGCCTTTTCTAATAACATCCTATATTGATCCATGGCTTCTGGGCTTAAAAAATCAATTCTATTATCAATTGGATTTCCATAAATCGACAAAGCAGAGGACGGCCCCGGCAAACGACCTCTTCGCTGTTTAAGGTATGCTTTCACAAAAGGTCCGGCTTTACCGTAATAGCCCTCGATAAATTCATTCATTAATTGATCTTCTGAGCGAACGTCCGTATCCCAGGCAAGATTGGCCAAAACATAGGCATTTAGCTCCGCCATATCACTATAAGTCGCACCACCACCCTGTAAAAAAATGCCTTCTACGCCTTGTGTTTTCAAATAATGTAGACTTTTCTGCATTGTCCCTTGAATTGGAAAAGGTGCAAGATAATTGGTAAACTGGGTCAAATAATCCCATACAAAGACATGCTTAGCTTTGGATTTCCAAGCGCTTAATTGCCTTCTGAAAGTTGCAGCCGAGGCTTCAACAGTGATATCATTTTTCCGGAAAGCATCAATATTACTTAGTATAACCGACACGTTATCTGCAACTCGTAAATGTGCAGGTGCATTAGCCGTTTCAAGATAAGCCAATGTCGTGAATTTTTTATCTGGAAAGATTGCGGCTACCCGGTTCACAAAGTGTATTAATGAGCCTTGCGGTCCCCCTTCTCGCATATTTATAGCCTGACAACGATCGCACGCACAGCTTCCCCTGTCATCATTAGCCGCAATAGACCAATAAATAGCGTTCGGATTTTCAAGCATCCTGCGCTTAAAGTAAACAACAGTATGTGTAAAGACATCTTCATTAGAGAGGCAAAGCTGAGCCGGCTGGCGCTTCCCATCAAATAGCGAATAATACTCGGGGTGACTTTTAAAATAAATCGATGGTGGCAGTATTTTACTGGCAGTGTGTCCCCAATCCCCCCACTTGTCTTCCAGATAATGGAGACCATACCAATCCATGTATTCCTGATCCAGTTCTACTGGGAAATAGACCTCTCTATACTGAAAACTTGGTTTTGAAAGAATTTTTAGATCTGCAGCTACATATAAACTAGTAGACTTAGGAATATAGGTGTTTTCATTACCTACATACCATTTTCTTCCACCAATGATATCCCTTACATAACGGTATGCCGCAAATAACACTCCTCTACCACTTCCCTTAATCCAAATAGTCTTTCCCACAACATCAATAGAATAACTATCCTCGGGAAAGGACTCCGTTATGGGTAGGCTTTCCAAAATAATAGCATCCGAAACATCAACTTTAGCTTGTATAGCATAGTCTGCACCCGTACTTTCTTTTGTGAAAGATTTGAGAACACCCGCGGCTTGCATTGAAACAGGATTGTCTATATCCGCTTGAATGATATAATCTGTTTTCCCATATTCAACTAATGTGATTCGCTCTTGTGCTTGCACTATCGTTACCAATGAAAATAGACCTAAAATACACTTCCACATCATATTGAAATTTATTATACGGATAGATGCGAGCAAAATCACTCACAACCCTTGATTAAGCATGACCTATCCTTAGCCGTACACGTGATATCAGCTCGTGCGGAGAAATAGGCTTTTTAATATAATCATTGGCGCCTACCTTAAATCCTTCTGAAATACTATTATCGTCACGGAAACTCGAAATAATGATGACTGGTACCTGATTATTCGTATTGCTTTTCCGAATGCGTTCGATTATTTCGAAACCGTTTGCGAAAGGTAATGATAAGTCTGTTATGACTAAATCAAGGCTATCGTCGAAAACCATCGAGAGCGCATCTTTCCCAGAATTTGCAAGTAATAGATCATAGCCCTCCCTTAAAAGAACAAACTGCATCGTGCTCAATAAAATCTCATTATCTTCAATAACAAGACTTCTCTTCTTTTCGTTCTTCATAGGGTTTTAATTTTAGTGCTTCATAGTCCTACAAAGTTTAGAAAAAAAAACAGAAGTCGTTGTAGACACACAACTACAAGACCGCAAAAAATTATCTAGCATTAATTTCAATTCATAGCATGCTTTAGCGTGTTGGTTTCTTGTATTCACCACTATATCGTTCAACTTATTATTTAATAGTCTTAAGGCTCTACTTCGATAGTTTAATGTGAATGGACGAAATAAAACCGCTTGTGTATATCCCAATTAATAATTTATACTGTATATTTATATTATACTAATACGTAGAAAACAATTTATGAAAATCGCCTTCTTTTCCACAAAACCATATGACAAGTTATTCTTTGAAAAAGAAAATAGTACTTATGGTTTTCAGTTTAATTTTTATGAGACGCACCTAGGGCCACACATTGTGAATGCTATTGAAGACGAGAAGGTAATCTGTGCATTTGTCAACGATAAACTAAACCGACAAGTTATCGAAGTACTTGCTGAAAAACGTGTTGAGTTGATAGCCTTGCGCTGTGCGGGATTTAATAATGTTGATTTAGAAGCGGCACGGGAGTTTGGAATAAAAGTGTGTCGAGTTCCTGCTTATTCTCCCGAAGCAGTTGCTGAACATACAATGGCCATGTTATTGACATTAAATCGTAAAACGCATAAAGCTTATAATCGGGTTAGGGAACAAAATTTCGCGTTGCATGGACTTTTGGGGTTCAATCTTTATCAGAAAAAGATTGGAGTAATTGGCACTGGAAAAATTGGAAAGGCTTTTATCAAAATAGCCTTAGGGTTTGGCGCGAATGTCATTGCCTATGATTTATATCCAGATCCTGAGCTTGTAGCAAAAGGGGTCGATTATAAATCGTTGGATGAAGTCTTTAAGGAGTCAGACATCATTTCGCTACATTGTCCGCTCACTCCTGAAAACCACTATTTGATTAATAAGGAATCATTGGATAAGATGAAGAATGGGGTTACAATCATTAATACAAGTAGAGGTAACTTAATTAATACTAATGACGTTATCAAAGCGCTTAAAGAGCGCAAAATCGGATTACTGGGTATTGATGTGTATGAACAAGAGGAAAAATTGTTTTTTAAAGATTTATCAACGACAATTATTGAAGATGAGACCATACAACTATTAATGAGTTATCCTAATGTTTTGGTAACCGCACATCAGGCTTTCTTCACCACTGAAGCGTTAACAGAAATTTCTCAAAGAACACTGCGGAGTATTTCCGACTTATTATCTAAAGGAATCACTGATGAAGACGTCTTGCTATAAACAAGACGTCGTAAGCATTATAAATCATCCCCGTATATACGTGCTCAAAAGAACAGTTGGAATTGATTCGATTATTATATTCGTTTTCTATCTATCCCCTTTCGCTCTGGTAACTTGCCCTCCACTCATCAAGTCTTTCGATGACCGGCAATAAAGTTTTTCCCAACTCGCTGAGTTTGTATTCTACCCGTGGCGGAGATTCGGCATAAATCTGTCTACATAAAATTCCGTCACGTTCGAGCTCACGCAACTGGACAGTCAATGTCGTTTGCGCCAAATCTTCCATTTCACGCCTAAGCTCACCAAATCTTTTGGGACATTGTTTCGCTATAGCTTTAATGAGCAGTACCTTCCATTCAACTGCTGTATTTCTTTTCGTCATAGACCTTTTTATTTTGAATGTTTCCCTTCCGAACATTCAGCATGCGCTCCACTTAAGTAATAGTGATACGCAATGGATTATTGTACTTTATATTGTTGGTTACGCAAGTATTTTGATTTATGCCGGAAATGCCGGAAATCGCTATGGAAAGAAAAAGTTATATTTAGTTGGAATGGCCGGTTTTACCCTCGCTTCTTTTCTATGTGGTGTTTCAAGCAATCTCTACGCCTTATTGCTCGGAAGGCTGGCCCAGGGAATTAGTGCTGGATTGATGGTTCCACAAGGTATTGCACTGATTACTTTATTATTTCAAAATCCAGAAAAGAGATCCATGGCATTGGGCATCTATGGAAGTATAGCGGGTATTGCTTCGGTGATCGGTCAGTTATTGGGTGGAATACTCAACGATCAAACCTGGATAAACGATAGCTGGCGCCTTATCTTTTTAATCAATGTGCCTATTGGATTTCTCGCCTTCTTTGCTGTTTATCGGTATACGCCTAAAGATGATTCCAGTGTAAAGTCTTCGATCTCTTTTATGCCAATGCTAACATTGTTTGCACTTTTGATGGGGATAATTTTTCTATTAATCATGGGTCCGGAGTTGAAATGGCCATTGTGGTCACAATTGCTGTTGGGAGGAACACTTTTTTCGTTTTATTGTTTCTAAAAAAGCAACGAGAACTACAACAAAGAGGTTATCCTACCCTACTAAATTTCTTCCTATTCAAAAATCGGATTTTCAACATAGGGCTTCTCGTTGCATTAGCTTATTATATGGTTCAGGATGCCTACTTTATCATTAATTCCAATTACCTTCAAAATCAAAAAAATTATACGTCTACAATGACTGGAATTGCCTTTATTTACCAAGGCATAGGTTATGTACTCGCTAGCGTTATTGTAAGTAGATTAATACAGCGTTATGGAAAAATAGTTATTCTTAATGGATTAGGAATTATGATTTTGGGCTTGTTGTTTCATCTTTTTATTTTCAATACACAGTTTTTAGATAATGATCAATTACATGCACTCTTCTTTTTTTATGGTATTGGCTGTGGCAGTGTATTGCCCGCATTAATGACACTTGCTTTAAAAGATCTCAATGAGAGATTTATTGCTGACGCCTCTGCCGTATATCTTACCATACAACAATTATCGATATGCCTAGGCATTGCTTGTATTGTTGGTGTATTTCTCCATCAAAAAGAAAGCATTTTTTTGAGTTGGCAGCATATCTCCTCATCCTATGGCTACTCAATGTCACTATCGGTCATATTGCTGTTGATTGTCGTGTGTGCAGTAGCATGTTTACCTTCTAATAAGTAAAATAGAACATAATTTAGGTTAGCATTATACTTACCATATCTTGCAGAAAATTAAAGTAGTTACTCCATTGCCTTATATTTGTTTACCAAAGCATAATCATAGGGAATGGACATGCTCAGCGGGCTCGCTTCCCATTGACCAGAACCGCTGGGCAAATAAAAATCATAGGCATTACGCAGAAAAAAAATTAATATCATTCAAGTTACGCAAGCATGCTTACCCTCCATGGCCGAATTATCATAAATAAATGAGAGATCAATGAAAATTTCTTCCTTTATGAAATACGCCTGCAGCATTATCATTTTCTGCTGTTAAATCCATTAGCAAGCCAGACATATCAAAGCAACGTTGCGCAATGACATGAATAACTTCTCCTTCAGCTTGAATTTTACCAGCGACCATAAGGAGCTTTCCCCGAAGGATCTCTTTCCGATATTTTTCAAACACAGTACTCCAAACCACAATATTTGCAAAACCTGTATCATCTTCAATGGTGATAAATAAAACACCTTTAGAGGTTCCTGGACGTTGCCTAACGGTAATCAATCCACATATATTTACCGGCATATCATTTTTTATCCCTCCCAATTTTGCTGTCGGCACTACATGGAGAAGATCTAGCTTTCCTCGCAAAAAGCTCACCGGATGTGCTTTAATGGATAGCGATGTTTTTGCATAGTCTGCAACCACATGCTGACTTTCCGTAAGCAATGGTAACTGGATCTGTCCCTCGGTTATACTTTCAGAAGCTTGCCCTTTAAATAATTCAATTGGCCGATCACCTAATGCTGTAATTTCCCAAAGTGCTTGTCGACGATCCATATTCAGCGACCTAAACGCATCTGCATGCGCTAACTTTTCTAAGGTAGCAGGCGATAATCCAACGTCCATCATTGCAGTAATGGATGAATAGCCATTGTGCCGACCAGTAGTTAGCACGGCGGCCTCTTCCATGGAAAATCCTTTAATTTGGCGTAACCCCAATTGAAGGGCATGTGGTTTACCCATCTCACCCTTTAACGTATTGTCCCAAGTTGAATGATTTACATCAATAGGATGTACCAGTACACCATGTTTCTGTGCATCAATAACAATTTGAGCGGGCTGATAAAAGCCCATCGGCTGACTATTCAATAAGGATGCAGCAAAAATATCTGGATAATAGTACTTAAGCCATGAGGACACATATACTAGTAATGCAAAAGATGCTGCATGGCTCTCTGGAAAGCCATAACTTCCGAATCCTTCCAGCTGCTTAAAGACTCGATTGGCAAATTCTTCTGAATAGTTTTTTTTGACCATGCCATCGACCATTTTTTGGTGAAAGGAAGATACCTGCCCTTTGGATTTGAATGTTGCCATACTACGCCTCAATTCGTCGGCTTCCGCAGGTGTAAATCCTGCTGCAACTATAGCAATTTCCATGGCCTGCTCCTGGAAAAGAGGAACTCCTAAAGTTTTTTCAAGAATAGCTTCGATCTCTTGACTAGGATAATCAACTTCTTCTTCTTTATTTCGACGACGTAAATAGGGATGCACCATATCCCCTTGTATAGGTCCCGGACGTACTATAGCCACTTCAATCACCAAATCATAAAATTTTTTAGGCTTTAATCGGGGTAACATCGACATCTGGGCCCGGCTTTCAATCTGAAATACACCTAAGGTATCTGCATGACAGATCATATCGTAAACCTTTGGATCGTCCTCGGCTCCAATGTCGGCGAGTGTAAGCTCTTTTCCGTAATGTTTTCTTGCGAGTTCAAAAGCCTTTCGGATACAGGTCAACATTCCCAAAGCCAATACATCTACTTTCAGAAAACCGAGTGCTTCCAAATCATCTTTATTCCATTCGAGATTGGTGCGATTATCCATTCGAGCATTTATTACAGGACAGAGTTCATGTAAATTACCTTGTGTAATTACAAACCCACCAGTATGCTGGCCCAGTTGCCTCGGAAATCCAATATATTGATACGTCAACTCCAGCACTTTTCTCAGATGCTGGTCTTCGGGATTAAAGCCCTGTTCAACTAAACGCTCTAAATTGATAACATCATCCCAATGGCTACTTACTATGCCTGCTAAACGCCCTACAGCATCTAAAGATAGTCCCATGGCCTTACCAACATCACGTATAGCTCCTTTTGAACGTACTTGTGTAACTGTAGCCACAATGGCAGCTCGATTGCGTCCATATTTCTCATAAATATATTGGATTACTTCCTCACGACGTTCATGTTCAAAGTCGACATCTATATCTGGTGGTTCATCGCGGGCATCGGACATAAATCGTGCAAAAAGAAGCCTATATTTAGAGGGATCCACCGAAGTAATTCCCAAACAGTAACAAACCGTAGAATTTGCCGCGGAACCTCGCCCCTGACATAAAATTCCTTTTTCTTTGGCAAATCGAACATAATCATATACCGTCAAAAAATAAGAAGCATAATTTTTACGCTCGATAAAATCAAGTTCCATTTGAATCGTTTCCCGAATGCTATCGGGGATATCACCGTCAAATTTTTTCTTGGCTCCTTCCCAAGTTAGATAGGTTAATTCCTCCTGCGTCGTTCGCCCATTAGAAGATAACTCATCGGGATATACATATTTCAAATCATCTAAGGAAAAATGACAAGCATTTGCAATTTTTACACTCTGTTCGATAGCCTCGGGATACCCCCTAAACAAACGTTCAACTTCAGTGATTGACTTTAGGTAGCGTTCTGCATTGGGATGCAAATTGAACCCAGCAGTTTGTATAGTACATTTTTGACGGATACATGTTAAAATATCCTGCAATTCACGCCTTTCAGGTATATGATAATATACATCGCCGAGAACAACAAGTGGAATATCGCATTGTTTACCAAGTTGATTTATTCTAAACAATAGTTTTGAATCATCTCCACGATAGAGTTTTTTAATACCTAGACTAAGAAAGCCCTGGAGGAACTGTTGACATTGCTGTACAAATTCAATAAAAAAAGAATCTAGCTCAAAACCAGCCACCAATTTTTCAGGTGGACAAATAATAAACATAATTCCCTCAGCATATTGAAATACATCTTTTTTATACAACTCACATTTGCCTTTTTCAGCCCTTAAGTTCCCAACGGTTAACAATGTTGAAAGTCGACCATACGCTTCTTTATCTGTCGGGTAAGCGAGTAAACTAGGGCCATCTTGTAGGTCCAAGCGACAGGCAGGAATAAGCCGTACACCGGCTTTTTTAGCCGCTACATGTGCACGAACAATACCAGCAAGGCTATTACGGTCAGTTACTGCGACAGCATGATACCCCAATTGAGCCGCCTGTTCAATCAATTCTTCGGGGTGCGAGGCACCTTCGAGAAAACTGAAATTACTTGTTATCTGTAATTCACAATAATTCATCTTTATGCAAAAAAGCCATGTAAAAACCATTCATCTTCCTGTCCGCCGTAATGTCCAGATCGATACAGCCAAAACCGCCGGCCTTCTAGATCTTCCACGGCATAGTAATCCCGATGTTCACCTGGATCAATCCACCATTCACGCTCAATTCGTTCGGGACCATCTGCTTTTCTGATAGTATAACTATCTCCCTTATAACGGAACAGTAAGGGAGGATAATCGGGTATAGGTGCTGTGACTATAATACGCTCGGGAACCTTTAACAGTCGTGTCGGACGTGGACGCTCGGTTTGCCATTCAGCAGATGCGACCTCATCCATAGAAGCAGCTATTTTTATGGATCGTTCAGGCCAATAGTGTGCAGATGGAACATATCGTAGTATTTCACAACTGGAATCTCTGCTTTTTAAACGATCTAAAAGTTGGGTAACCAATGGACTTTTTAGTCCAATTCGATTGTCCCAAAGAATTTCCTGAACAGGATCTACTTCCTCTACTTTGGATGCACCCAGCGTAAATAATTCAATACCCAATGCGGGTTCAATTTGTGAAATTTTTAGTTCAAATAACTGAAGAATATGTTTTACCTGAGCTGTAGCACGACTTGTTTCAATAGTAATTGTCTCTATTTTTCCATCTACCCGATGACAGTTTAATTTGGCTGTACGTAATCCTTTACCTTTTGCCGACAATCGTTTGCACAATTTATTTATTAAATCTTCTAAAGCCAGTGCAATACCATTTGGTGTACATATTGGTTCAAGACAAGGTAAACGCTCTTCATACGGTAAAATAGACTTTATAGGAGTAATAAATTCGTCCTCTAATCCCATAGCCTGATCTAGGCGAAGCAGCAAACTAGCGCCAAACCTTCTACGCAAAACTGTCCGGGGCATGTGAACAAAACTTCCTATGGATTGTAATCCAAGCGCTTGCAGCCTCTTCAATTGACTATCTTCCAATCGTAATGCTGCTGGATGTAAAGGCAGAAGAGCCTCCAATTGGCCCTGTTCTCTTATAATACTATCATCAGCTCCAAAATGCGCTATCGCCCAAGCGGCACCAATGGTATCAGCAATACCTATGCGAACAGTATAACCATGGTGTTTAAATGTAGAGGCAATATGTGTTAAATAGGCCAATTCTCCGCCCCAAAGATGGGCACAACCACTAATATCTAACATAATCCCGTCGGGTTCATCTATTGAAACCTGTGGTGTATATCTTATGCACCAACCAGCTATAAAATGCAGCAATTTCTCAGACAGTCCTGCTTGTTCATGGATAATTTTAAGTGATGGAACAAATGCCCGCGCATCCGCTATGGCCATACCTGAATATACGCCCGCTTGCTCTGCTAGTGAATTATGCGCACTAACGATCAGTTTTCCTTGAACTGCGATCGACAAAACAAAGGGAATATCTTGCAATTGTGGTTTACACACAGTAAACCAATCTGTTTTTAAATAACGAAACCATAATGACGCAAATCTCTTTTTCATGACTAACCAAGATTTTGATAATTATAGTTCCAATTTTCTGACTCGATATCCTTGTTGGATAATATTTTAAAGCCCTCCGGAGTCCAAACTATTTTTCCTTTGGCTGTTGTACCATTTCTTACTTTAAGCAGCTCGACATTCCAACAGGGGTTGCCAATACCGGGTAACCCCTCAATCGATTGACTAGGCAAAGAAGTGACTTTCCATCGTGCCGCACAAGCGGTGGCCAACAATAGCTTCGGATTATGTTGAAGTATAAAACCAGTTACTTTACTTTTTTCAACAGCAAGTTGAAGCCGTCTTGATTGAACAAAATCCAGCTGATGTATCTCGGCTAATACTGCTGTTATACCAGGACATTTCAACGCTTCTTCCATCGCCCATAAAACATCTTTTTGCTGCTGCATGGAAACAAAAACAATCGATGCAGGGTCGACCCCAAATGTGCTGATTGCAGACGGAAATACGGTTTGGACTGAGCTTATCCATATACAAATTCCAGCATTTCGCATTAGTTTTCCAAGGATACCAACGATAAAACCACAGGATGCAGCACTATCTATACGGCTAAAACTAACAAATTCATGTATTACACCTTTGGGAAAGGTACCATTTGGAAAAGCTTTTTCCAAAGGTCCCAAATCCATAGCAATTTCATCACCTGACCTTTCAGGTACACCCTGCCAGACAAGCAGATCTCTTTTAAGCTTGCCGATCAAAGCCTGTTTTTCTTCTAACATCATAGCCCCTCCTATTTAATAACAAACAAATATAATACTAAATATTTTAGCAATAAAGAATACTGCTACATTTTTTAGTAATAAAGCTGATGTAAGAGGTATGTGTTAGTTTAAGGCTTATATTTCATTCAGGAATTGTTGGATAACATCCTTTTTTCTAGTCGCAACGGGAATCATTTTACCATCAGACATTTCAATCTGCCCATCTTTATAATACTTTTTTATGTAGTTTGCATTTACTAAATAAGATTGATGGCAACGGATAAAATCTGATTCTGGAAGCATGGTTTCAAAATGTTTGAGGACTTTTGAAACCATCATAGGTTTGCTGTCTTTAATATAAAATGTGGTATAACCTTTGTCACCATGGCAATATAGAATATCATCAATATTGACTATCTGGGTATATTCAAATGTACGCAACGCTATTTTCCGAGGCCTGCTAGGCGCCTTTAGATAGCTTTCAGCCATGCTTAACTGCATACTGTTGAATCTAAATTCTGTACTTTTCTTATAACATTTTTCAATTGCTTCGATAAATTGCTCTGGAACAAGAGGCTTTAATAAATAAGCAATTGCACCTATGTTGAGTGCTTCTATGGCATACTGGTTAAAGGCAGTTATAAAAATAGTATGGATGTCCAATTTCAGCTCTGAAAGGAAGGACAGACTTGATCCGTCTTTAAGTTGAATATCAGCTAAAATAAGATCCGGATTGGATATTGGCAATTCGCGCTCTGCCTGAACAATGGATGGGCTATACCCTACTATTTGAACATAGGGTATCGAATCTAATAAAGACTTAATATACAAATAGATATTATGCTCATCTTCAAGAATATAAACTTTAATCATTTCACGTATTTAATTAAAATGTAAAAATAAGTGGGATATGTATTTCTACACGATATCCTCTATTATCTTCCCTATAATTGGGTTTTATTTCAATCGTTGCTTTTTGCATCGGATCATTAAACAAAAGCTCAAGACGCTCTTTAGTGATAATCTGTGATAAAGAAGTCTTATGCCTAGCATTTATCATATCAGACTGCACTCCCCTGCCATTGTCACTGACAATAATATGCAATTGATCTGACGTCTGACTAAAAAGAATCTGTAAGTAACCACGATAATTTAAATTTTTAAAAGCATGTTCAATAGCGTTTTCAACAAACGGCTGTATTAACATTGGTGGAATCATGACATCATCCACATCAATATTACCTTTCTCGATTTCAAAATCAAATAGATCTTGATAGCGCATCTGCTGTAAAAGTATATAATTCTTTAATGACTTAATTTCTTGGTCCAAAGAAATATACTCTTCCCTATTTAATTCGAGTATATCTCGAATTTGACGGGATAAGAGGATGAGGTATTGATTTGCTTTTGATTTTTGCTCGCTACTGATCAAACCTTGCAAATTAGCAATTGCGTTATAAATAAAATGTGGATTTAACTGATTTTGCCGTGTTTTTTGTTCTAAAATCAATTGTCTATTTTCAGCAATAATACGCTGATTTATATTTGTCAATAATTTCTGCTTATTTCGATAATAGATAAAAAATGCAAGGCTAAAGATAAGGGCAAATAAAATGACAAAAATCCACCGCTGTTGAACCATAATCTGATAATTAAAAGCATTGGTTGTTTTCAGAAGTTTTATAGCCTGGTCTTTTTTCTCGGTTTCATATCGCGTATTAATCTCATTTATCCGATCATTTTCAATGTTTTTTATACTATTTTTATAATCTTGATAAGCAGAATCTAATGTAAAATAAGCCTGTTCATAATCTCCTTTTAATGCATAGGCTAATTGCAAATTCTGATAATAAAACAATTTATTTTGCTTGCTTTTATGCGTTCGGATAAACTGTAATCCTGCATTAAAATAATATATGGCCGAATCAATTTGATGATTATTTAAAAAATTTTTTGCCAAATTAGCATAAGCATAAGAATTGAGCATCTTGCTCGAAGATAAATAATTAAAATACTTTTGGGATGCCTCAACAGCTTGTCGATTATTACCGATGCTAAAGAAATATTGGGATTGCAGATTGTACATACGCATGATTATCGCTGAATCCGTCGTTTTATTAGCGTAATATTTACAGCTATCCAATGTTTCTTTTAATTTATTATCATCATGTAATTCAATGTACTGCATAAATTTGATTTCCTGGTATGCTTGGGCAACATGAGGATCGTATTTATTGGGGTGATAAGAGTACCATGATTCATTATCTCTTAATGCTTGTCTGTATTCTGCGCGACGATAGTTTGCATTAGCCAACAGATTAAAAAAAAGAAAGCTAAACCTACTTTTAATTTCTAACGCATATTCCTTAGCATCGATCATTTTTTCCATCGTAACAATATTCGTGACATCATTAAAACTAAAATTAGCTCTAATGCTAAAATAGTCTTTCAGCACACACAAATCTGGAGACACTTTCCCATCCAAGTTATCCAATGCAATTTCAATAGAATCAATTTTATCCTGTAGCAGGTAGTTATATGCTAAAAAAATCCAATTATAGCCAGATTTATTAAAATACTGATCCTCCCCAAATTCTATTGCTTTCTTATTGATGATCGTGTGATCCTTAAAATCCTGTAAAGAAAGATATTTTAGTAACGTATCCTGATAGGTTAAAGTAAGTGAATTATCTTCCCTCACTTTATTATTTTTGGAGGGCTGCCTACCATTTTGATGACAGGAAAACAACTGTACCATCAATAGGAACAATAGAAAACAAAAAATAAATCTTGCCAAATTCTGTATCATCCGTATTCTTTATATAACGATCTGTTTACAATTATATTTATTTTTTTTATGATAAGTGTAACGAAACAGCATTATGATATACTTATCTCCTAAAAAAACACAATAAATAAACATATGGTAAGTAATCAAATATTGAATTATATAACTTGGAAAATAGATCCTGATATTTTCGTCATTCCGATTATTGACCACCCAATTCGATGGTATGGTTTATTTTGGTTATTAGGTATTATTTTATGTTATAGCGTATCAAGATCAATATTAAGAAATGAAGGCCGTACAATCGAATTTTTAGATCAGCTCACCTTGTACATTGTCTTGGGCACTATTATAGGCGCTAGGTTGGGGCATGTTATTTTTTACGATCCGAGCTATTATTTAAATAATCCTTTAAAAATAGTTGCGATATGGGAAGGTGGTCTAGCAAGCCATGGTGGAGGTATAGGCGTCGTTACAGCAATCTATTTATTTGCAAAAAAACAGCACCTTCCATTTCTTCATGTGGCAGACCGTATTGCTTTGGTTGTGCCCTTAGCAGGAGCCTGTATCCGTCTCGGCAACTTATTTAACTCCGAAATGATCGGGAAAGTCAGTGATTTGCCTTGGGCTTTTGTATTTACACATATTGATGACATACCTAGACATCCGGCACAACTTTACGAAGCATTGTTTTGCTTCTTGTTATTCATAGTATTATATCGATTGTGGAAAGAAAAACAGTTTCGAATTAACGACGGCAATTATTTCTCTCTATTGCTGATATTGCTATTTTCATTCCGGTTTTTGGATGAATTTTTGAAAGTAAATCAAGAACATTTTGAAGACTCCTTATTCATCAATATGGGGCAAATACTTAGTCTACCCTTTATTGTTATTGGAGTATGTGTATTTATTTACAATCGTTTTAAGAAATCAGTAAAAGTAAATTAATATAATACCTCCCCCCCATGCATTACCTTGTGAATACATGTAAAAACATCAATTATCATTTTTTTAATAAGCCATGCTGAAAAGCATATTTGACCAATTCTGCTGTATTTTTCACTTTTGTTTTATCGAGCAAGTTCTGACGATACCCTTCTACAGTACGCTTACTCAAAAAGATTTTATCGGCAATTTCTAGATTTGTAAAACCATCCGCAATCAATTCGAGCACTTCTAGCTCTCGCTCATTTAAATCCAGCTCCAGGATGATATTAGCACCATTATCAATACACAGTCGATCCGAAGACACTTGCTCAAGCAGTGCTATGCTAATTTCTTCACTTATATATCGGCCACCTTCGGCTACATGCTTTAATCCAAAAAGTAATTCATTATAATCGATATTCTTTAGCAAGTATCCTGACAATCCATTTTTAAAACCCTCAACAACATAACAAATTTGACTGATCATAGACAATATCACAACTTTGACAAATGGATATTTTTGCCTGATATTCTTTAACAGCTCAATCCCATCCATTAATTCCATGCTTACATCCGTCAAAACAATATCTGGCACTACTCCGTCCGCCAATTGAGACAATGCCTCTGTACCACCAGAGGCTTCTCCTATTACTTTAAATTCTCCCTGAGATTCCAAAAGTAGTTTAATACCATTACGCACGACCATATGATCTTCAACCAATAGTATTTTAACCGTATTCATTTTCTAAAGCTATTAAATAAATATTCGATTCTATCCACTTCCAAATCTTTATCAAAATGACGGTTTACACTATTTCATGATTTGGAATAAAAAAAGAAACAAAATGCATAAACAGAATAAAGATACAAATTTCTGCTCACGCATCGATTCAAACACAAATGAGCAACAGTTGCAAATCGGATCACAACTGTTGCAAACCAACTTATTCTGTAACTATTTCTTCTTCAGATCGGCTCCGGCAATATCTTCCCATCGATAATAATGGAATGTTTTATCGTCACTCATAACAACAAACAAGCCATGTTTGAAGGTGTCATTTAAATTAAAAGAGGTAGTTTCTGAACCATCACTTTGTGTTGACATAACTGGCACAGTCTTCAGATATTTATGTTCGAAAGGATTGCTTTTGGTTCCTTCCCGACTAAAAACCTGAAAACGATTTGCACCCTGGTCCGATACCAAGATATATCCAGTACTGTCGGTCACTTTATAAATCGAAATACCTTCATGATCTTCTTTAAAACCTGCCGTAGCAAACAATGCCAACTGTTCGTTGCCCTTTGCTGGATCCGCATAGTATTGTTTTACGCCAACCTGTTCATCAGAATAGTATATATACCCAAGCTCATTGTCCACCGCTATCGCCTCGATCTCTTTCTTTCCACTAAATGAACCAAATTTGCGAACCAATGTAGCTTTTACCGAACCAGAACCATTATCCTCCAATAAATATTGACCCAAATAGCCTTCTTTTGGTCCATTTTTTCGGCCAACAATAGCATAGATCTCTCCTTTTGGAGAAGTATATAGGGCAATACCCATCAGATCTCTGAATTCAGGCTCAGTTTCACCAACAAACATATCTAATCCCCCTTGATCGATCGGCTTCATGTCAGGTAGTGAAAAAATACGCAATTTATGGGTCATACGCTCTGTTGTGACAGCGATATCAACAGGTTTCCCCCCCAATACCAAACCGTAGGCTACATCAACATTGTTTGGTCGTTTTAAATTCGAAACTACTTTTTCTTTGACCGTTTTACCCTGTAGATCGTACACGAATAAAGCTCCATCGGCATCTTTATCCGTTGCTATAATCAGACTCTTGCTCGGATCGCTCTTGTTGATCCAAATTGCAGGATCATCCGAATCATAACGTACAGCATCGGTCACAATAACGGGTTTGATTGATTCTACGCTATTTGTTTGGCCATTTTTGCATGCCATTTGAAGCAGGGTTGATGCTCCCAAAGTTAGTGTTAGTAGTGTTTTTAAATTTGTCATGATATGAAGTAAATTAGAATTTGGAACCCAATGCCCCAACATACGCTGCAGGCTGAGGAGAATTATATGTTAGCCCGTTTGACATCACCAGGCCGCTCGTAAAATGGGGTTTAAAAGCCAAAGTACCGGCCTTTAATGCCGGTGAATTCCCCTGAAGATGAAAATCCCAGGTTGAATCAAATACGTAATTGTCAACCGATGTTTCTAACGGATAAGAAACAAATTTGGGATTATTCTCCCCTGCCACTTTACCTCTAACATCGTTACTACCGCCTACAATATCATTTTTACCGACCTGAAACTGATCTACAGTCAATTGACCGTAGCCATAATACCAATTATTACCTGACACAGAACGGCTATCTTCTGGTTTTTTAGGATCACGCTTGACTCCAAACCGTGTATTGGCAAAAAGATTATTGTAAATTTCCGCTCTGACAGAAGCTTCTAGCCATATGGAGCCTCCTTTGGCTGTAGGTCTGCGCCACCCTGTATTGAGCATGGTATTATTATAAACAATAATATAAGCCTGCGGTGTACGGTCTCCCGAGTTGGATAGTTTTAATGCATTGGTATTTACACTATACACGAGGTTATAAGCAACATCGGCAAGACATCCGGATTTGAAATTCATCGCTTCTCCACCTGTCACCCCATTAGAAAAGAAACGATTGTTAGCGAAAATGATTTTTCCACCTTCAATATACGTACAATCCTCGTGAAAATGACTTACAGTACTATTTTGAACCACTAGCTTTCCGTCTGGATTTGAGAACCACAAAGCTGGCAAAGCCTCACCAGAAACTTTTTTATACAAGCCCATTTTTACAGAAGTCGACGCATCCGATGTAATTGCACCGCCATATTCAATGACGGTATTGTCCAAAACAAGTTCCTGGCAGCTTGGAGCGGCTAAAATTCCGCCCCATAACTTGCCAAATTCATTCGTCTTCGTCTTATATCCATTTTCAACCGTAAACTTGACAGGATTTTCGGCTGTACCAAGTGCATACAAATTACCCAAAACAACAATTTCAGGCTTATTGACAGAATCCATCAATACGGTTACACCTTCCTCAATCGTCAGGCTCTTGCCTTCGGGAATAATAATATCTCCCTTGATATGCTGCACACTCCCTTTGCTCCACACACCGGAGACCTCACCTATAGCACTTCCATCAGCATCAGAAGTATCAACATCAATATTTGCTTTTTCACAGGCACTTAGCACCACGATAAAAAACGCTAGAAACGATAAAATACATTTATTTTTCATCTGTATATATTTAATTTTTAATGATGAATTAGCTTTCACTTATCCAAAACATTGGCTTTCCAAAAAAGTGAAAGCTTCACCGAAACAAACTGTTGTTATTTCACGTTGCACATGTTCAGATTAAAACATGGCCTGTTTTACGCGGCTCTATTATTTATTAAACGAATAACGTAAACCAAGGATATAGTTCTGTCCATACAAATCCTTTCTAATCAACGTATTTCCGCCTTCAATAAGCTTTTCAGCAATCTTCTCATTTTCGGGATTTGTTCCTTTCACATACAATTCCATTGCTGTATTCAAGATGTTGTTGGCTTTGGCAAAAATGGCCCAACCAGCTTTAAATTTCTTCTCAATAGAAGCATCTAACTGAACAAATCCTTTTTGCCATAAATCATCGTTCAAAAATTGCGACACTGTATTGATGCGTGAGCCGGTATAAGATCCAGCTAGCTGTCCTTCCCAGCCATTATTAGCATCTTTGTAAAGTAGCGATAGATTGGCCACATGTGCAGCTTGCCCATATAACGGTCTCGTTTGATCCACGATAATCGCTTCAGGATCCTGTGTGGTCTCATTGATTCGACGTGACATCTTAGCGGTTGTTATACGTGAATGGGTATAGGTATAATTGGCCTTAACACCAAATTTCTGGATATACTTGATATAATCAACCTCAAGACCAAAGTTGTTGGCGTTACCAAAATTACCGGGGGTGTAGTATACATCCTGCTTACGAAGCTCATCCGGTTGAAAGGTATATTCAATTGGATTTTTGATTTTCTTGTAAAACATACCCACAAGAAATTGAGAGGAAGCTTCAGGGAATAATTCATACCTTAAATCGAAGTTATCTGCTAAGGCATGTTTTAGATCTGGGTTTCCTTTTTCTAAAAACTCTTCGTTAACCACACTTGAGGGTACAATTTCATAAAATCCAGGTCGGTTTAACGCACGATAATAGGCCGCATGAAGCTGTTGTTTTTCGTCCAAATGATATTTCATGGTCAAACTTGGCAGCCACTCTGTATACATTTGTGATCCTTCCGGTCTTTTTTCTCCAGCCGGAAACAATAATTTATAATGCTGATTGCTATGCTCCATCCGGATCCCACCGATCATCTGCCATTTGTCATTCTCATAATTAAACATGCCATACACTGCTGTGGTTTTTTCACCGGCGTCGTAAGTTAATGGATTTGCGACAGCTCCAGTAGGATTGGTAACAGTCAAATTGAGATCGGTATAGCGCTGAAAATCCACGCCGTATTTATACTTTGCCTCTTCTGCCGAAGCTGGTGATAAGTTGTAGTTATTGTAAAAACTACTACGCTGTTTATCACGATACAAACCTCCGGTCGATAGCTCCAGCTTACTGTTTTCCATTGGAACTTTATAAGCTACATCCCAATAGCCTGCATGATCATTATCGGTATTCCGCTCCCAACGATAGGTTACAGGAGATTTATTGACGAGCGAAGTCCTTTTACGTTCAAAATTTTCTTCTACTCCATCCAAACTGATCATCGTATTTTGTGGCAATTGATTGCGCGCTGAAGAAAGCACACCTGACCAACGGACATTCAGACGATTATCTAAAAAATGATGATCCCCCTGTAGGGTACCATTGTAGATCTGTTGCTGTGTTTTCCGGCTTCTTGTCACATAGGTCAGTTCGGCTTTACCAATACTTGGATCATACTGACCATTATATATCGTATTTACCGCATCACGCAATTGCATGTTATTTAAATTCACATACATTTGATAAAAGCTAACCCGATGATTTGGATTAAATCGATAGTCGACCTTGTTATGCAAACCTAAGCGTTGTTGCTGTTCATCATATTGACGATCACTCTGCTCAGTAATTACCGCATTTGGATTTACGCCAACGACAGCCGATTTGTAGAAAATAGAACGACTACCTCGATGTAAATTTTGATAACTTGCACCCAAAATAACGCCCAATTTATCATCCAAATACCGATTGCCTATTGTCAAATTGCCGACAAGGTCTGGAAGGGGCTTTTTATAGGTATAATCTAATGCCCCCCTATTAAAATCAGCAGCGGTTGCATTGTAATTCTTCCCATGCTGTTCGTAGGGAGATTTAGCCGAGGTTCCGCCTGTTGAAAAGCTTCCAAAATCACGATTAAAATAACGTTGGCTGTAGCCTGTTGCCAAATTTGCTTGAAGCAATAATTTAGTCGGCGCCGATTTCATAACCATATTGACAACTCCACCCACCGCATCGGCTTCCATATTTGGTGTTAGCGACTTGTAGACTTCTAAGCGTTCCAACATATCTGAAGGAAATAAATCCAAAGGGACATAACGGTATTTATTATCCGGACTTGGAACCTTTACACCATTCACTAAAGTGGTATTGTAACGTTTATCCATCCCTCTCAGAATAGCATATTGCCCCTCGCCATTCGAATTTCTTTCTATGGATACACCCGAAACACGCTGTACAACATTAGCAACGGTGATATCCGGAGAAATCTCTATTGCACGCGCCGAAACAACATTCATAATTTGTGACGCATTCTTTTCCAAACGCCTTGCACTAGGATCATCATCCCCTCCATTCCGACGTCCCTTTATGGTTACTTCCATTAATGTCTGTTCGGTAGATGTCAGCTGAAAAATAAAATGAGGTGTATTTTCTTTTTGAATTTCGATTTCTTTAATTAATTCGGCATAGGCCATATGCTTGATATGAATCTTATCCACACCTGCAGATAATCCTTTGAATTCAAACGAACCATCCAATTGTGTTTTGGTCGATAGCCCACGCTGTTCCAAGAACACTGTTGCACCGGCAATAGCTTCACCAGTTTGACCATCCAATACCTTACCTTTGATTTTGGTCGCATAAGCAGCGCTGACCGAAATACTGGAGGCAAGTAATACCGTTAAAAAGTTTTTCATTTTGCTTAGATTATTATGAATCTTTGATTGTTGTTGCAAAGATGGCAGCCAATTTTAATCACACAAAATATCGAGCGTTACAACAAGGAAACAAGGTAGAAAGTCGGCTATACAGCGAGGAAACAGACACTACTAAACAACTAATAAACAGTAGCTTAAACGCAATTTAAGCGCCATTAACATTCTATTACCCCTGTGTTAAAAAATTATGAAATCCCAACAAGATAGCCCGCGAGGTCCTCCCCTTGTTCCAGTCTTAATTTTTTTCGCAATCGATGTCTGGCAACACGAAGGCTATCTTGTGATATGCCCAACAAGACGGCAATATCGATATTATTCAAATTTATTTTAAGCAATGCGATTAACCGCATATCCGCTGCCGTCAAATCTGGAAATCGTTGAATAAGTTTTTCAAAAAAGCTGTGATGCACCTTTTCGAAAGTTCCCATAAACTCTTTCCAATGGATGCCCTGCGTAATATTTTCATTGATTTGCAACACCAACTTCTGCATTTGTCGTTTTTGATCCCGGCGTTCGTCCTTAACCATTCCTTTTAATTCATCACGAAGTTCTTCCAAAAATTGATTATTACGGATTAAATTTAAGGTATGGGATGTCAATTCCTTTTGCTTGAGCGACAGTTCTTGCTTGAGCTGTTTATCTTCAAGCAACTGGTTTTTAAGTGCAATTTCGGTCAACTCGCGTTCAGCTTCCTGTTTTCGGGATTCGGCGATCTGATTTTTGATCTTAATTTTCTGGCGGCTATGCAATACATAAGATAATACAATTAACAAAATTAGAACCACGATTGTTCCCCACAGCATGATTAAGTTGATTCTTTTTGTTACCTGCAATTTTTCAATCTCCTCAGCTTTTTGATTTATATCGTAGAGCGCCTGAAAAAAAGCGGTATGTCGAGCACCATCTACGCTATATAGTTCAAGCACCAACTTCCGGCTCTTTTCGGCATAAAAATATGCGCTATCCATTTGGCCACGCAAGGCGTAAGTCCTACTCAAATCTTTTGTCGTAGCAGCCATTTGATACACATCACCCAAATTTTCCGCCATCTGATAAGCCAATCGTGTCAGTTTGATACTTTCTGGATATTTATTGGTCTTTCTAAAAATATCGCCCATATTATTGATGACCACAATTTTTCCATAATTGTCTTTTGTTTCCGTATAGAGGGTACTTGCTTTTTCAAAATAAAAAAAAGCGCTGTCATACCTGGCAAGATCTTCATAAATACTGCCCAGATTTTCATGGATCTTGGCTTCTCCATTTTTATTACCCACACTGCTATAAATGGACAAAGCAAGATGCTGGTAGAAAAAGGCGGAGTCGTAGTTCGCTTCCTTTTCAAATAAATGACCTATATTCCCTAATGTGCCTGCCGCTCCATTTTTATCCCCTTCTGTTCGAAAAGTATGTAGTGCTTTGTTAAAATAAACTTTCGCTACATCATGTTGTTTGTTGAAAATATTGAGCTCCCCGATATCACTCCAATTCGAAGCAAGATGCTGTTTTGAATTTAATTGCGTGTAGATTCGATCGGCTTGAAAATAGTAGTCCTGCGCCTGTCCATAATGTCCCTGATTAACACATAACCATCCAATCGCCTGTAAACAATTGGCTTGTAACAATAAGTCTTTATCCGTAACAGCTTTTGCATAACGTTTTTTGACGAGCATAATTGCAGAATCAGGATGGTTTTGACTTAATCCTCTAATATCCTTAAAGGATTCAACCTGCGCAGTACCCGGGTGCCACAAAAAAAGCTGTATAAAACAAAGTAGAAACAAAACAATTTTATCAGAAATCCTCATATTTAACGTAAATAATCGAATTGCAAATGTACATGAAACATGTTAACACAATATTAAATCACATAAAGCAATACGCGTTTTAACATAAGGAAGGCTATGTTATTTTTATTCGACAAGCTCAACGATATACTATTAAAAAAGCCCTTTTGTTGACGATACACATCAATAAAAGGGCTTGAAAATAGACAATCCCAAAACCGGTTAATTACCCGATTTCAATTCAATGAGCGGCGTGATCCGTTCTAATATATCAAATGCCACCTCTGCCATTTTATTACCTTTGTTGTCCAATAACGGATTAACTTCAACAATTTCAAAACAAATCACCTTTCCAGATCGGATGATCTCTTCTAAAATCAACACAATCTCCCTTGGCAAAAACCCCTTAGGTACTGGTGTTCCTGTGCCATCCGAGATCAATTCACTATCCATACTATCCACATCAAAAGAGATATATACCATATCACATGCTTCCAGGATTTCCAATGCTTCAGCCACACAGTCGGTTATTCCCCGCTGTCTCGTATCTTCCACACGATAGTTCTTAATGCCAAGTCGTTCAATGAGCAGATCTTCCGGTTCTTCCGTATCCCTCACACCAAAATAAATTAAATGACTGGACTGTATTTTACCTACCGGGCCAGCTATTCGTTTTAATTTATTCCAAAATTCTTGTGTCGATTCGTCTATTTCATTGATTTTGCATGGCAAATTATCCTCATTCAACATCGCCGCTAAAGGCATTCCATGCATATTGCCTGAGGGTGTTGTATAGGGAGAATGAATATCGGCATGGGCATCTACCCAGACCACACCAAGTTGTTTATCAGGATAAGCGGACTTTATACCACTAATGGTCCCCATTGCGGAGGAATGATCCCCTGAAAACACCAATGGAAAATTGCCGCAGGATAAGCTATCTTCGACGGTGGAAGCTACTTGTTTGCATTGTTCATAAATCTGCTGAATATGTTTTGCAAAAGGATGATGATCATTTTGATAAATGGAGCTATTTCGAGTGGGCACATCAACAAATGGATAGTTAATGAAATATTGACTTCCTTTATTAATTGCAGCTATCTCGATGGCGTCGATGCCCAGATCTGACCCCCTAGTCCCTGCTCCGATATCCGACCTGTTTTTGATCAATTCAATCATTCTCTCCATACACTATTTAAAATTAGTCAACGATCGCTCAATGATTTCTAGGCAAGTCTCCACCTGCTCTTTTGTAATAACCAAAGGCGGAGCCAACCGAATTTTGTTACCATGTGTAGGCTTCGCTAAAAGTCCATTTTCTTTAAATTTGAGACAGATATTCCAGGCCAAATCACTTTCTTCATCCGCATCAATTACAATGGCTGTCAAGAGCCCCTTCCCGCGCACTTCTGTAATTAACGTACACTTGGCAGCAATCTGACGCAACCCATCCAAAAACAATGCCCCCATCTTAAACGCCCGTTGCGTCAAATTTTCATCCCGCACAATATTTAGCGCTTCCATAGCTACTGCACAGGCTAATGGATTCCCGCCATAGGTAGAACCATGTTCGCCCGGTTTAATACACAACATAATGGAATCATTTGCCAACACTGCCGATACCGGCAATACACCGCCAGATAAAGCTTTGCCCAAAATCAAAACATCTGGTTTACTATCGCTATGCTCATCTTCAATATTATAGGACGCCAACATACTTCCTGTCCGAGCAATACCCGTTTGAATTTCGTCTGCAATAAACAAGACGTTGTATGCTGTACATAATTTTCTAACTCGCTTTAGATAATCCTCATCCGGAACGACAATACCCGCTTCGCCCTGAATCGGCTCAACAATAAAACCGGCAATATTTTTATCTGCTTTAAATAACTGTTCTAGCGCATCAACATCGTTATACGGAACGAGTACTATGCCTTCTAAAAAGGGGCCAAATTCATGTGTTGCTGTATTATCATTCGATGCGGATATAACAGAGATTGTCCTGCCATGAAAATTATCCTTGGCAAAGACAATTTTCGCTTGATTAGGTACTATACCTTTTACTTGGTAAGCCCATTTACGGCAAAGCTTCATTGCTGTTTCTACCGCTTCTACTCCCGAATTCATCACTAATGCCTTATCGAATCCGAATAGTTGACAGAGCATTTCCTCAAAATCACCCAATTTATTATTATAAAATGCTCTGGAAGTGAGTGTCAATTGCTCAGCCTGTTCTTTTAAGGCATGAATTATTCTTGGATGACAGTGTCCCTGATTGACTGCAGAATATGCGGAAAGGAAATCAAAATAGGCCCTTCCATCCACATCCCACACCAAGACGCCTTCAGCGCGCTCCAATACGACTGGAAGAGGATGATAATTGTGCGCTCCGTATTTTTCTTCTTTGGCAATGAATAAATCGCCCTTACCGTGTTTAACAACTGTACTCATAATTCAGATTTTTTAAATAAAAACAAATATACAAATTCACTATTTTATTATTAAAAAAAATAAATTTTACACTAAATTAGCGCTAAAATAGTAAAATTACCTTTTAAACGGATAAAAAAATGAATAGTATTGATGAATTCGACCGCCAGATTTTGAAATATTTAGAACAAGATGGACGAATGGCCTACTCTGCGATAGCGACTGCTATGGGAGTTTCCAATACCATGATTCATCAACGAATCATCCGCTTGACGGAGCAAGGAATACTGGCCGGTATAAAGCCTGTATTAAATGAAAAAAAGCTAGGCTATGATTGGGGTGCTTTTACAGGGTTAAGTTTAGAAAAAGACCATGATTCGAGCCGAATTATTGAAGAACTTAAGAAAATACCAGAAGTTACAGAATGCTATTACATTACGGGCAATTACACGCTATATGTAAAAATTATTGCTAAGAACCACGAACATATGCGACAATTGCTGTATGAAAAAATTGACAGCATTCCTGGGATTGCAAAAACGGATTCGATCATTGAATTAGGCTGTGCTTTCAAACGTAATATGATATTTTAATTACGAAGAGATAGCTACGGGATCCTGAAGATAAATTTCAGGGTCTCCACATTACCTACCAATATTCGCCAATTCTTCTTCAGTCCAGTAGATCAATTCTCGCAATACATATACATTTTCATAGCTTCCTAACCCATCAATGTATTCCCATAAATCACCTTCAACCTTTACTGGCCTTCCATGATGAATGAGGTCATATCCATTATCCAACCAATTTTGTACCTGCTCTTTATCCATCTTTATAAAAACTTATTGTTAGTAATCTCAACATGTCTCTATCAAATATAATGTATTTTACTATGGCTACCAAGTAAACTAAAATTTCAGTTTACTTTTTAAATACTCGCTTTCGCAACTCAACGAGTTGTCGGGTTAATTGACGAATTTCAAAAATAAAAAGGTATCTTCGTATAACATCATATATAATTATTATGGCAGATTTTTTTTATGTTGGACGCGAAGGTGAAGATGAATTACTCGAACTTGTAGCTGTATCGACCATCCAATCCCTTCTATATTTCCAGGATGCAGATCAAGAGGATTTTACGACGATAAAAACCGCTCTAGATCAAAATTTTATTGTCGAGGAAGATCTTATTACAGTGGCAGATACACTCCGATTGGATCAATCCATTGTTCGTTTTACTCCTGGAAAACCCAATTACAGAGATTGATACGGTGTCATCAGAGCAAATCACGCTGAGCAAGACAATTCATTCAACTTTATTATCAACGAAATAACGAACAGAAACAATGAAGGTAGTTTTAATTGGTGGTTCAGGTGCTACAGGAAGGGCGCTTGTTCAATTGATGATGAAATATGACAAAATTACAGAAATTGTTGTTTTATTACGGCGCATCTCTTTCGAGGAGCATACCAAATTAAAACAGGTCATCGTTGATTTTGATCATTTAACTGACTTTGAACAACACATTCAGGGCGATGTTGGTATTTCATGTCTTGGCACCACATTAAAGGATGCAGGAAGTAAAGAAGCACAATGGAAAATCGATCACGATCTTAATTTGCAATTCGCAGCATTGGCAAAGAAAAATGGTCTTTCTACCTTTATCTTGTTGTCGGCTGTACACGCTGATCCCACATCGAAATTTTTCTACAACCGCATGAAAGGGAGCCTTGAGCAAGATGTTAAGGCCCTTAATTTCAATAGACTTATTATAGTACAGCCAGGCGCACTGATCCGGCCGAATACCGATCGCCTTGGTGAAAAAGCTGCGATAACTGCGCTTCGTATCTTCAATAAGATAGGCTTGTTAAAAGCATACCAGGCGTTGTCTGTAGTGCAGGTTTCAAATGCCATGTTACAAGCGATCAACCACTATATGGAAGGCAATCATACGCTAACCGTAGAAGAAATTAAGGAATTAGCGACAGAAACCATTGGATAGTTAGAAGCCACTTTATTTCTGCTAACGGAAAACTTGGATAAATTACAAATGGGTCTAAACAAAACAATCCCCAAGAATATCTTGGGGATTGTCTGAGCCTCTTATCGGGATCGAACCAATGACCTACTGATTACAAGTCAGTTGCTCTACCAGCTGAGCTAAAGAGGCTTTCAATTGAATTTTAATGAGTGTCGCTCAAGGAGCCTCTTATCGGAATCGAACCAATGACCTACTGATTACAAGTCAGTTGCTCTACCAGCTGAGCTAAAGAGGCTTTTTAAAGAAGTTTCAATGCTTGTGGCATAAATAGAGCCTCTTATCGGGATCGAACCAATGACCTACTGATTACAAGTCAGTTGCTCTACCAGCTGAGCTAAAGAGGCGTTACTTCTTTTCAATCTTAATTACGGCTCACCGTTTTAAGATGTTGCAAATATCGAAACCCTACATCAAAATTGCAAGTCAAAAACAAGAATTTTCTACAGCAGCAAGGCAAATATTTAAAAATCAAGCGCATTATTTTTAAGGACTGAAAATTTGTCATGATTCAACAAATAATATTGCCATTTTTTCCGAAATGTAGTTAAAAACCCAACTGGCACTTCAATTGTTATAATCCAACATATCAACAAAACTTTAATTAAGACAATAAAATGAATTTTAACAATTATACAATTAAAGCGCAAGAGGCCATACAAAAGGCGTCTGAAATTGCTGCTGGCCATCAGCAACAGGCGATTGAGACAGCGCATATTTTAAAAGCTTTACTCGCTGTGGATGAAAACGTTGTCAGCCACTTATTGAAAAAATTAAATGTTAACATCAGCTATCTTGGAACTGAACTTGACAAACAAGTTGAGGGTTTTCCTAAAGTTAGCGGTAGTAATATTTATTTAAGTAGTGAGGCAAATAATGCGTTGCAGAAAGCACAAGGTTATTTAAAGGAATTTAATGATGAGTTTGTGTCTGTTGAGCACCTATTGCTCGGTATCTTGGCAAGTTCCGATAAGACATCAACTTTACTAAAATCACAGGGTGTTACTGAAAAAGATCTGAAGACAGCTATCAAAGAGTTACGTGGAAATAGTCGAGTAACCGATCAGAATGCTGAAGCCACCTACAATGCGCTAGGAAAATATGCACGAAATTTAAATGAATATGCGGAGTCAGGAAAGCTGGATCCAGTTATCGGTCGTGATGAGGAAATCAGACGCGTGATGCAAATCCTCTCCCGCCGCACCAAAAACAACCCAATACTTGTTGGTGAACCTGGGGTTGGTAAGACGGCTATTGCAGAAGGCATCGCTTACCGAATTATCAAAGGCGATGCACCCGAAAATTTAAAATCTAAAACTGTTTTTTCTTTGGATATGGGTGCGTTGGTTGCCGGAGCCAAATACAAAGGTGAATTTGAAGAACGTTTAAAAGCGGTTGTAAAGGAAGTTACAGATTCCAACGGAGACATTATACTATTTATCGATGAAATACACACATTAGTAGGCGCAGGTGGCGGTGAAGGTGCGATGGATGCGGCTAATATCCTCAAGCCAGCATTGGCAAGAGGTGAATTGCGTGCTATTGGTGCTACAACGCTGAATGAATACCAAAAATACTTTGAGAAAGATAAAGCACTGGAACGTAGATTCCAAAAAGTTATGGTGGAAGAACCGGATACCCAAGATGCAATTTCCATCCTTAGGGGCTTAAAAGAACGATACGAAACGCACCATAAAGTACGCATCCTGGATGAATCAATTATCGCAGCAGTGGAATTATCGCAGCGCTATATTGCCGATCGCTTTTTACCGGATAAAGCAATTGACTTGATTGATGAAGCTGCATCTAAACTACGGCTTGAAATGGACTCCGTACCGGAGGCAGTGGACGAGCTTGAACGACGCATCATGCAGTTGGAAATTGAGCGAGAGGCTTTGAAGCGTGAAAATGACGACAAAAAAGTTGCAGAGCTTTCCGAAAGTATCGCTAATCTATCTGCAGAGCGCGATACCCTGAGAGCTTCTTGGCAAGAAGAAAAAAGCCTTGTTGACAATGTAAACCAAGAGATCGAGAACATTGAGAATTTTAAGCTCGAAGCTGAACAGGCAGAACGCTCCGGGGACTACGGAAAGGTGGCCGAACTTCGTTATGGACGAATCAAAGAAGCACAAGAAAAGGTCGACAGGTTAAAGGCGGAACTTGCAGAAAAGCAAGAAAGCAAGCGGATGCTTAAAGAAGAAGTTACCTCTGAAGATATCGCAGATGTGGTCGCCAAATGGACTGGAATACCTGTGAGTAAGATGATCCAGTCCGAACGAGAGAAGTTATTAAATCTAGAAGAAGAACTGCATAAACGTGTTGCAGGTCAAGACGAGGCTATTGAAGCAATTTCCGACGCAATTCGTCGGTCACGCGCAGGTCTCAATGATGCGAAACGACCAATAGGATCTTTTATATTTCTCGGTACTACTGGAGTCGGAAAGACCGAGCTTGCAAAAGCGCTCGCCGAATTTCTATTTGATGACGAGCAATCGATGGTTCGTATTGATATGTCGGAATATCAAGAAAGGCATGCCGTATCACGTTTAATAGGTGCGCCTCCGGGATATGTAGGTTATGATGAAGGCGGACAGTTGACAGAGGCCGTGCGAAGAAGGCCCTACTCTGTGGTGTTATTAGATGAAATTGAAAAGGCGCATCCCGATGTATTTAATATTTTACTTCAGGTATTGGATGATGGGCACCTCACAGACAACAAGGGCCGTACGGTGAACTTTAAAAATACAATTATCATCATGACATCAAATACAGGTTCGGCCATTATACAAGAGAATTTCAGTCACTTGACCGACGATAATAGGGATGAAATTGTTGCTAAAACACGAAACGAGGTATTTGATGTTTTGAAACAGTCGATTCGTCCTGAGTTTTTGAACCGAATTGATGAGGTGATCATGTTTACACCACTGAGCCGTAACGAAATTGGAGACATTGTCCGTTTACAATTTGCCCATGTGCAAAGACAGTTAGCCGAACAGAATATATTTATTACAGCTTCTGATGAAGCGATGGATTGGTTAGCGCAACTCGGTTATGATCCTATTTATGGAGCAAGACCGCTAAAACGTGTCATTCAAAAAAGGATTTTAAACGAACTGTCAAAGGAGATTTTATCCGGAAAAGTAAGTCGCGATTCCATTATTCGCCTGGATGTATTCGATGGTAAATTTGTCTTTATCAACAAAAATGAGTAATTAAACAAGAACGCCCGAGTATTTTGTCGGGCGTTCTTGTTTAATATATACTATTTAAATTTTCACACCTAAGACTTTTAGCAGCTTATTTACGTCTTCTTCGCCATCTAAATGCTGCATGAGTAACTTCGTCCTCGCATCGTAAATATACAATGAAGGGTAGTTGGTAGGTTTAAACTTTTCGATGAACTGCGTACCGCTATCAAATAAGAATTTAACATTTGAGGCATTTTTCAAGGCCTTTGCATGCATGTTAATGAACCCATCGACATATTGTTTATCATTCATCGAAATAAAGTAAAATGATGTATTCTTTAATTTGGTCAAATTTTGCGCAACACCAGCACCCATTTTTTGACAGTGTCCGCAACCGGGGTCATAAAAATTCAAAACGATATATCCAGATTTTGGAAGTTTATCAGAATCAAATTTGCCGGTCTGATAGACCTCGTCGAATGTAAACGGCGGAAGTGTTTTGGGAGCCTGCGCAAAGGCTGGTTGAAACAAAAAAGAAATACTGACAAAAATTAGGGAATAGAGAAATTTCATGTTAAAAAATTTTAAACCAATAGTAACCGTTCAATTAATTTCGATTAATAATACTTAAAAATATGGTTTATTCGACTATTGTTTTAGTTTTTTTACAAAAATTCCGTAAGTTTGGGCTAATTTTTAAATCGATCAAATCTAATTAATATTCATCAATCGTGAAAAAAAGAATTGCTATTTTTGCTTCAGGTTCAGGCTCCAATGCGCAAAAAATCATGGAACATTTCAAGTATTCGGACGAAGCTGAGGTCGCCTTGATTCTATCCAATAATCCAGATGCTTACGTTATTCAACGAGCCGATAATTTCGAAATACCTGCACATATTTTTGATCGTGAGGAATTTTACAACACCGACAATGTTGTGAATATTCTTAAAAACTTAAATATTGATCTGATCGTGTTAGCTGGTTTTTTATGGCTTGTGCCCAATAATCTTCTGAAAGCTTTTCCAAATCAAATCATTAATATTCATCCCGCTCTGCTACCAAAATACGGGGGTAAAGGGATGTATGGCGACCATGTTCATCGGGCTGTTCTAGCAAATAAAGAAGAAGAGCACGGGATTACAATTCACTTCGCGAATGAGCATTTCGATGAGGGAGAAATTATCTATCAAGCACGGTTCAAAGTTGATTCAAATGATACCCTTGACACCATAAAATTTAAAGGGCAGCAACTGGAACATCAACATTTCCCAAAAGTCATTGAAAATCTCATCAAAAAAATGTAAAAACGAAGATATTATTTAGAACTGTTTTAAACAAATTGTAACTTTGTGGCATGAACGAAATTATTGAAACTGCGATAGAGTCAGATGGGTCGGACAGCAAAGGTGGTTTGTTTCTGTTTAGAAACACTGCAATGAACCCATTTTCTGACTTTTCCTGCGCCTGCTTTAAAAAGTGTTGCAAAAAATACAAAGAAGGTAAACGCTGCAAGAAATGTCCCGGTCGGAAAAAATAGTGTATTGTGGCATTATTTCTCCTGATAATCCAAATCTTTATCAAAACTTTCTTCTAACTGGGTTAGTGAATAAATTGCTATTCCCGAAAGAAGTAAAACCATTGTAATCGCTGCTGGTGCGATTCCAAGCGCGTTGACCAAATACCCATAGAGCATAGTGGAGGGAATGAGTGCACCTCGCACAAAATTTGGTGCCGTTGTTGCAACAGTAGCGCGGAGATTCGTGCCAAATTGTTCCGCTGAAATCGTTACAAAAGTAGCCCAATACCCCACTCCTAATCCCATAATAAAAGCAAGAGTTAAGAACTTTGTAGCTGTGATACCATTACTCAGCAAATACACGAGGGAACTTCCGATGATAAATAACTGACAAATAAAGACCACTTTTTTACGGGATTTTAAAACTTGCGCAAATACTCCGGCTAGTACATCCCCGATAGAAATACCAATATAGGTAAACATTACCCCCTGGCCGGCGCTTAGTGTATCGATAGCACCTAAAGCAACTCCTATTTCAGGAGCTTGTGTAACCAAAACACCCACAACAAACCAAATAGGAAGACCGATGCATAGGCAATTGATATACCTTTTTAAACGGCTTCTATCGGTAAAAAGCATCCGGATATCTCCTCTCGTGATATCCGATTCATTTTGCTCTTGAAACAAACCTGACTCAAAAGATCCAATACGCAAGAGTAATAACAGCAGGCCCATTCCCCCACCGACAAAGTAAGCTGTCCGCCAATCAAACTCTTCCGACACAAAATAGGCTAATACCGCTCCTATAACACCCACAGCAGCAACTAACATAGTGCCATAACCACGTTTTGATTTATGCATGCTTTCGGAAACCAGCGTAATTCCAGCCCCTAATTCCCCGGCCAAACCAATACCCGCTATAAAACGGATAATACCATAGATCAGTACATCCTGTACGAAGCCATTTGCAATATTTGCCAAGGAATATAAAAGAATCGATCCGAATAGTACTTTTAAACGCCCAAATTTATCGCCGATAATCCCCCAAATAATTCCCCCCAATAGCAAACCTCCCATTTGCATATTTAATACAAATTCACCTTGAACACGCATATCCGCTGCTGGAACGCCAATATCAGTGAAAGACTGAATACGGACAATGGAGAAAATTACTAAATCATAAATATCGACGAAGTAGCCCAATGAAGCGATCATAATGAGTAACCATACTTTTCTGTCGGCTTGTTTTCCTTTTATTTCGGACATTTTAGGTTTCTTTAAGTTGTAAAAATACCATAGTGGAGCTATAAAACCAAGATTTCAAACAATAATCCGACACATTGTTCTATTTTTGTATCATGAGATATAGTCCACTTGCCTTAACATGGCTATTACGCATTTACCCCCCTTTTCTATTTCAGGGGATCTGGGTCAAAAAAATTAGCCCTGGCTTTCAGGGTGCCAAAGTAAAAATTTATAAGACACCCTTCAATATCAATACCAACAAAACATTATTCGGAGGAACGATATTTTCTGCAGCCGACCCGATCTTTCCTATCCTAATTGATCAATACCTTCAACAAATCGGTTTTAAGAAAACTGTAGCTTGGTTAAAATCATCGCAAATCGTTTTTAAAAAGCCAGGTAAAACGAGTGTAGAGTATAGTGTGGAGCTTTCCGATGAAATTCTTGAAGAATGTGCACATACCATCCGAACAAAAGGTCGGGTAGTAAAAGACTTTTCATTAGAAATTAAAGACAAATCCGGCGACCTGTGCGCTACTGTACGTTGCGAAACCTATATTCGTGACTTGAATTTTACATTCCCTTCGAGAAATCGAAATGTTGAGCCATAAGAAATTAATATCTTTGTCAAATTACCAAAAGATAACAACATGAATAAAATCGCGTTTGCTGCTATCGCATCGTTGGCAATAGCAGCATGTGGAACTCAGGGGAATGGTGAAACGACCGTGAAGGCCTTACAGGATTCAACAATTAAAATACATGACGAGATCATGCCTCAAATTGCTCATTTCGACCGCGATGCTGTCAAGATAGATTCCATTTTGGACAATTTAAAAGCTATGAAGACAGCTAAACCTGATCTTGATACGAATTCAACGAGAAAAGAGCTCAGTATTTTGAAAGCTAATTTAGAGAGCGCTACAGAACATATGATGGACTGGATGAAGGGATATAATCCTGATTCTACAGATGTTAAATATTTTGAAACGGAACTTCAAAAGGTAAGTGATATGAAAAAGATATTTGATAATGTTTCGAAAGAGAGCCACGAAAAATTAAAGAGTTTTTAAACGAATACATTCCATTTGAATAAGCCCGACATTTGACAGCACGAACATTCGCGTGTTCGCAAAAAAATGATCAAGCTTAAAAAAAAGAGTAGACTCATGAGATCCATAACTAAATTTTACTCCGCAGCTTGCCTTTTACTTGGTTTATTTTCCTGCAAAAACAATAACCAGACAACTTTACCCATCTATGGCGAAAGAGAAGCTATAGAAAAAACAGTAGACGGAAAAACAATTGTAGATACACTTTATCATACTATTCCGGCATTTAATCTGCTTAATCAAGACAGTGTAGTGATATCAGATAAGGATTTTGAAGGGAAGGTATATATTGCCAATTTTTTCTTTACGCATTGTCCGAGTATCTGTCCGACGATGAACCGCAACCTATTAAAAATATATCAACAATATAGGGATAATGAGGAAGTTCGCTTTTTATCACATAGTATTGACTTTAAATACGATCAACCTTATGTGTTGAAAGATTATGCGACAAAATTGGGCGTCACCAATAATCATTGGCAATTTGTTTCGGGAACTAAAGCCGAGATATATGGTCTAGCGAATCAATACCTGGTCTATACAGCCGAAGATAAGAACGCACCTGGTGGCTATGATCATCAGGGATATCTGGTCTTAATAGATAAAGACAAAAGAATTCGAGGAGCCTATGATGGTACCAATGATGAGCAGGTGAAAAAACTAATGAATGACTTACCGCTTCTATTGAGCGAGGGTAAAAAGTAACATGCGTAGCCTCTTAACAACCGTCGTAACCATTGGTGTGATCTTATCAACATGGATAGGCTGTCAGCATGAAGTTGATATCAAAACGGCACAATATGCAGTCAATGGTCAAAAAGTATATCGGACACATTGCCAAAATTGTCACGGGGATAAGGGTGAAGGATTGGGCAATCTCTATCCCCCATTAACTGACACTACATTTCTTCAAAAAAACAGCGATCAACTAGCTTGTATCATCAAGTACGGCATTTCAGGGGAACTTGAAGTTGCAGGTAAAAAGTTTAATAATACGATGCCTGCCTCAAACCTTTCTTCAATCGATATCGCTTATGTGTTGACCTACATTAATACTAAAATTAACAAAGGGAAACAGATTTATTCCCTAGAAGAGGTCGATAAGAACTTAAAAAAATGCAATTAAAAGAAGCGGCGGTTAGATGATAAACGCCGCTTCTTTTTTTAAGCCATTGCCAACTTTCTAAGCTATTTCCAACCCACCTATTGCCTATACGCCAGGCTGATATTAACCATGAATTTGCTGTTGTTTGATACGGATCAGCAGGCTAACGCAAAAAATAAAAAACAATTTTATTTATTTTCTCTTATTGTATTATTGATCCAAAGTTTTTGATTTTTGATTTATTGATTTATAACAATATTCTGACATTTTGGAACTAAATTAATCGCTAATTTTGCAACCGAATGAACGTTCGATTGATGAATTATAATGAAAAAATTGCGGCTGTATTGGCGAGTACGCTAAAGCTGATACAGACCAACGGCTTCCATGGAACGCCGATGAGCAAAATCGCACAAGACTCTGATGTAGCTATAGGAACTATCTACCATTATTTCCCTTCAAAAGATGATCTGATCTTTGCGCTGTTCAAACACTGTAGAACACTGTTAAATGATTATATTTTTGATGGTATAAGAGATGATTTCGAGTATAGAGATTCATTTTTTCATATTTGGCGCAATTTTGTCAAATTCTATCTCGAGAATGGGCCCATCTTCAGTTTTTTTGAGCAATTTTTTTCGTCCCCTTACTACGAAAAAAATAAAGCGGAGATACAAGAGCCCTTGGGCGGGCAAAATAAAGTTGTCGACTTCCTGCAAGAGGGTATCGATCGGAAAATTTTAAAGCAGGTAGATGTCCATCTGTTAGTGGCCAGTTATATCGGAGTGGCATTATCGACGGTACATAGTATCAAATTCAAAGATCTGAGTTTTTCTGAACAAAATGTTGATATACTGGTGGGGATTATTTGGGACGGAGCTATTAATAAAGAAAATAATAATTAATTACATATATGAAGTTTAATAAAATCGTTTATTCTTTAGCGACCCTTTCGCTTCTGAGTAATACAGGATTTGCACAACAGCAACCTGAAAGCTTGCCGCCAAATGCGACACTTCAGCAGCTGATAGATTATGCTTTACGGAATAAAATTTCGATTAAGCAAGCCGAGCTTGATGAAACCATCGGGGAAAGAGATATTGATATTTCACTTTCTGGTTGGTATCCGCAGCTGGGTTTAACCGGCAATTTCAATCACAACGTCAAATTGCCGACGATGTTCTTTAATGGTGCTAATATCCCTCTGGGAACTAAAAATAGTAGTGCATTAACGTTGCAGGCTGACCAACAAATTCTAAACCCGGCGTTAATGCAAGCCAAAAAAGGGGCTGACCTGCTTCGGCTAAGTAACAGACAAAATACCGAAAGTCAGAAAATCGACGCCGTTGTCGATGTCAGCAAAGCTTATTACGACATTTTGACTTCGGAAGAACAAATTAAAATTGTTCAGGAAAACATCGCCCGCCTTCAAAAGCAATACAATGATTCACATGTACGTTATGAAGTTGGTGTGGTGGATAAGACCGATTACAAACGTGCACAGATCGCCTTGGCTAATGCCAAAGCTGACGAAAAGCGTACCGTAGAGATGCGCAAATATAAATATGACTATTTAAAACAGCTTTTGGCATTAGATAAAAGTCAAAACTTGACCTTATCTTTCAATAACGCTGATATGGAAAGTCAAATCTTATTGGATACGACCTCCGGATTGAATGTGACCAATCGCATTGAATTTCAACAATTACAGACTTCCAAAAAGATTCAACAATTAAACACGCAATATTATAAGTGGACTTATCTTCCAAACATCAGTGCTTTCTATAATTACGCATTTAACTACAGAAACAACAGTTTTGGAAAGTTGTACAATGATAATATTCCTAGTTCGATTGCAGGTTTAAATCTATCGCTCCCTATTTTTCAAGGATTTAAGCGTAAAAATCAAATCAATAAATCCAGACTTCAGGAAGAGCGCATTGATTGGGATATTAAGAACTTAGAGACTTCGGTCAATACGCAATATTCAATGGCACGTGCCACTTATAATGCCAATCTAAGTGATTGGAAAACTGCCCAGGAAAATGTTACACTCTCCAAAGAAGTTTATGAGACAATCAAACTACAATATGATGAGGGGATCAAAACATATCTGGATTTGATGACAGCTGAGACTGATTTAAAGACAACACAACTGAATTATTTGAATGCGCTCTATGCCTTGTTGGCGAGTAAGCTTGATGTGCAAAAAGCTATCGGATCTATTCAAACAAATTAATCAATTAAAAAGGAAACTAATACAAATCATGAATAAAAGACAATTATTATTCGCGTTCTTCCTAGGGACAGCTTTAGTATGGACCTCTTGTGGAAATAAAGATGCTAAAAAGCAAGGGCCACCACAGGCGCAAGCCGAGAAAGTCGTTCCAGTTACTTTCGGTGTAGCATCACATGAGATTGTAACAGGTACAATAAGCTATCCTGCGACAGTTAAACCGCTGAATGAAGCAGACTTATTTGCAGAAGTGAGCGGTTATATCACCAAAATATATGTCTCAGATGGCGCAGCAGTTACGAAAGGACAAGCACTTTATGAAATTGATGGTACACGCTATAATGCTGCGGTTCAACAAGCTAAAGCTAGCCTCCAAGTCGCACAGACAGAATTGGATCGCCAAAAAAGAGATTTAGGAAGATATCAAACATTGGCAGATAAGGATGCAATCGCAAAACAGACCTTTGATAATGCGCAATCAAGCGTTGCTGCTGCTCAAGCACAGGTAGAGTCTGCTCGCGCAGCACTACTCACAGCAAATACCAATTTATCACGATCGACTATTCGGGCTCCGTTTAGTGGCACTGTAGGAATATCACAGGTACGGTTGGGAGCTTTAGTGAATCCTGGTACTACCCTATTGAACACCTTATCTTCTACAAGTCCAATTGCTGTAGAGTTTCAGGTAAACGAAAAGGACATTAGCAAATTTAGCCAATTACAAAGTAGGCGTTCGTCTTCCGATCTTTCGCTTATGCTACCCAATGGAAGCACTTATGAGGGCAAAGGAACGATCACAACCATTGACCGGGCAGTCGATCCTGCAACTGGAACGATCAAAGTACGGGCGACATTTCCGAACAATGCCAATGAACTGCGTGCAGGTATGAATATCACCATGAATGTATCAACAACCTCTTCCAAAGAAGAAATTGTTGTTCCCTACAAAGCGGTATTTGAGCAGTTAGGTGTTTTCAATATATATACCGTCAACGACAGCAGTAAGGCGGAGATACATCAAGTAAAACTGGGTATCAAAGCTGGCGACAAAATCGTGATCAAAGAAGGTGTCAAAGATGGCGAGAAAATTATCGTCGATGGCACGATGAATGTCCAAAATGGAGTTAAAGTAGTGGATGCTGCCGTGGCAGCTCAACAGGCTGCGAAAGGAGCTCCTCAGGGAAAATAACACCACTAATTTTTAAAGAGAATCTAAAAAATATAGAATGATTTCAGAAGTATTTATTAAGAGGCCAGTTACCGCAATCGTTATTTCGATTTTGATTTCAATCATCGGAATTATTGCAGTATCGACGTTGCCAATTAGCCAGTATCCTTCTATTGCGCCTCCAACAGTGACTGTTACAGCAAATTACACTGGAGCGGATGCACAGACGGTTGAACAAACCGTGACAACTCTTATCGAGAGTCAGATCAATGGTACACCTGGCATGATTTATATGTCGTCTAATAGCACATCCAATGGTCAAGCAACAATTACGGTGACATTTGAAGTAGGTACGGATATCGATATAGCTACCCTAGATGTACAAAACCGTGTGGGAATTGCTGAACCAGCCCTTCCTGAAGCTGTTAGACGTCTGGGGATTACTACACGTAAAGCCAATAACGACATCCTTATGTTAGTTGCGCTAACTTCTCCAAAAGGAACGAGAAGCGAAAACTTCTTAGCTAATTACAACAACTTATACGTTAAAGACGCTCTATTACGTGTGAAAGGTGTTGGTGACGTAACCGCCTTTGGTCAGCCATTCTCCATGCGGGTATGGCTTGATGCGAACAAATTGGCTAACTTGAGCATGACTCCTGCCGATGTATCGACTGCAATTGCAGAACAAAACTCCCGTATACCTGGCGGTAGCGTCGGTGGACGTCCGCAAGAGTCGTCAACGGTATTTGAGTACCCGGTGATTACCGATAGTGACCTTTCCAATCCAGAGGATTTTGAAAACATCATTGTAAAAACCAATAAGGATGGGTCTATTGTACTTTTAAAGGATGTTGCACGTGTAGAATTGGGTCAGTTCAATTATGGTACATCATCTACCGTAAACGGTATGACCTCCTCGGCCATGATGATCAACCAGACACCTGGAGGTAATGCAGTCGAGTCGGCTGAAGGTATTGTTAATGCTTTGGAAAAATTGAAGAAATCTTTCCCAACAGATGTAGATTATACAATCAGTTACGAAACTGTATCCGTTGTAAATGCCTCAATATCTTCCGTTATACACACGCTAGTTGAAGCATTAATTCTAGTTACGGTTGTGGTGTTTTTCTTCCTTCAAAGTTGGAGGGCAACATTAATTCCTGTACTGGCCATTCCAGTGTCCATCGTGGGTACCTTCATCTTCTTCCTGATGTTTGGGTTTTCAATCAACAACCTGACGATGCTTGCTTTTGTATTAGCCATCGGTATTGTGGTGGATGATGCCATTGTTGTTGTGGAAGCAGTACAGCATTACATCGACCACTATAAGCTGGATGCAAAAGAAGCAACAAGGCGCGCTATGGGCGATATTACAGCTCCGGTTATTGCAATTGCATTGATTTTGGCAGCCGTATTTGTACCAGTCGGTTTTATACCAGGCATGGTCGGTAAATTGTACCAACAATTTGCCATCACGATCGCCGTATCCGTCATGCTATCTGCATTTATAGCGCTTTCATTAACCCCAGCATTATGTTCAATTTTATTGAAGCCTACAGCAGTACATGAAGGCGCAAGAGGATTGAATAAATTTTTCTATAAATTTAATGTTTGGTTTGAAAAAGTAACGATAAAATACTCAAATGGTGTAAAACAGGCGATCAAAAAAGCACCCCTGGTATTGATCATTCTCTTATGTATTTTTATTGGAACAGGATGGATGTTTACAACCAAACCCACTGGATTTATTCCTTCTGAGGATGGTGGTGCATTTTTTGCAGGTATAACGTTGCCAGAAGGTTCATCCTCTGCGCGTACAAATGAAGTGCTAAAAGAAATTGAAGCTGATCTGCATAAGACATTCCCCGAAATCAAATATGTTACTGCAATCTCCGGTATCAATATCTTGAATCGTGCATTTAAATCCAATGGAGCGACAGTATTCGTTTCGCTTAAACCTTGGGAAACGCGTACACGCACTGCAAACGATATTGCCGGGATGATTATGGGCAAGTATGCAGGCTATACCAAGGCCAGAGTATTAGCTGTAACGCCACCGGCAATTCCAGGTTTAGGTACATCTGGGGGTTTCTCGATGCAGGTACAGGATTTGCAAACTGTCAACATCAAAGACTTCGAAGCCACAGTCGGTAAATTCTTGATGGCTGCCAACCAACGTCCGGAAATTGGAATGGCTTACACATTGTTTAATACCAATTCGCCAAACTACAAATTGGAGGTAAACCGTGAACAGGCAAAACGTATGGGTGTGCCGATCTCAAGTATCTATTCAACAATATCATCGTATTTAGGTAGTAGTTATGTCAATGACTTCACAAAGTATGGACGTAGTTATCGGGTTGTTACACAAGCCGATATACCATACCGCATGAATATTGAAGATATCAATAAGTTGTATGTCAACAATATCTCAGGAAACCCTGTACCTATGGGTACCCTGGTTACTTATGAACTAACGACAATGCCTTCAATCATCAATCACTACAATATCTTTAGAAGTATTGAGGTCAACGGTAGCTCAGCTCCGGGTTATTCGTCAGGGGATGCTCTGAAAGCTTTACAGGAAGTTGCTGCCCAAACTTTGCCAGAAGGTTTTGACTATCAATTTTCCGGTCTATCATTACAAGAAATGCAATCGGGATCTAAGACCATTCAAATTTTTGCGTTGTGTATTCTATTTGTGTTCCTACTTTTAGCAGCATTGTACGAAAGCTGGTCTGTACCATTTTCTATTTTATTATCTGTGCCGTTGGGCGTATTTGGAGCAATCTTAACATTGACGCTGATTCCAACCTTGGATAATAACATCTATGCACAAATCGGTTTGGTTACAATTATTGGTCTAGCAGCCAAAAATGCAATTCTGATTGTAGAGTTTGCCAAGGAAAGGGTTGATATTGGAATGAACCTTTATGAGGCAACTTTAGATGCAGTAAAATTGCGTTTACGCCCAATCATCATGACATCTTTTGCATTCATTTTGGGGATTATTCCATTGATGCTATCCCACGGTGCTGGTGCTATATCTCGCCAAACAATTGGTTGGACCGTATTTGGCGGTATGACTGCCGCTACCCTCCTTGCGATATTTATCGTTCCCGTTCTGTTCGTCGTGATTACACGCATGGCCTATGGTAAGAAAAAACTAGCAGAATTAGAGGCTAATTTCGATGCGGAGAAAGCTAAAAATTTAAGTGCCCACTAGTTATATGTTGCCTCTGGTATTAAAATAAATACCGGGCTAACCGCAAAGAAGCCTTTCCTAAAATTCGGGAAAGGCTTCTTTTTGCTTGTCCAATTATATTTCTTTATTTTTACCATTCACTATTAAAAATATATGTCACCTGAATCACAACGTAAATTTGAATTACTAAACCTCCTCGCCGAGTCCTACGATGCGCTATTGTTTGATGTCGATGGTACTTTGGCAGATAATATGCACGCGCATAAACAAGCATACAAAGCTGCGGCAGAACACTATGGAATTGAATTGGATGTTAATTTGATCGACGAAACTGCCGGATGGCCAACTGTTGCTGTTTCAGAAGAAATCAGCAAACGCTATGAAGTGGATTTCGATTATCAGGAATTTTCCGCGCTTAAATCTACTATATTTCGTGATGAATATGTATTTAAAACCCAACCAGTAGATTATGTCGTTGAACATCTAAAATATCAAAAAGGCAAAAAACATATTGCTGCTGTATCTGGAGGCACGAGATCGACTTTATCGATGACATTGAATACCATTGGTGTATGGGATGATCTGGAAACATTGGTGTGTGCAGGCGATACTCCCGAAGGGAAACCCTCTCCCCAGCCTTTTCTTTTGGCAGCCTCACAATTAAATATTGATCCCAAAAGATGCTTGGTGTACGAAGATGGTATTCCGGGAGTTGAAGGTGCTAAAGCCGCAGGAATGGGATGGGTTCGCGTAGATGAAATTTAATACCTAGAATGCGATAAAAAAGCCGCAATAAATTAAACACTTATTGCGGCTTTTGATTATCAGGTAGGATTAAAAACTCGTGATTATTTTCACTCCCCCATTACTGTAGTTCAAATCGGATGATTTTAGTCCTCCAATCGGGGCTTTGTAATAAGGCTCTACAGAAATCGATAGTTTACCAATTTTTTGCTTCCTACCAACAGAAAAATTAACAAAGCCATTTACACCTTTTTCATCCACATTTTTATCTGTAGATTTTTGTTTATATTCTGCATTATTAGTCTCATAAATCATCGCGCGTTCCTGATCCAATACACCTACATAAGAGACGCCCACAGACGTGTAAAAGTTCCTCGTAATCGCATATCTCACATCCACAGGAATGTCCACGGTTAAGATTTTACCAGAGACTCGTTCATTGCTCTTGGCATCCTTTGCATCCGCTGCCCGCGTAATAAAAGAATTACTGATATTTGACTGTGAAATATAATTTGGTGCATCTAAACTAAATGAGTTTGAAGACATTGCTGGAGTAATAGGCGTATTCCCAGAAACAGCACCATAATGTTGAATAGAGGCTCCGGACCGGAGGCTTATTTTGCTCGATATATTATAAGCTAGTGCAACGCCACCGCCAAGTGTTATACTCTCCGAAGTTGAAGCTGGAGAAATAAAAGCCCCCATCTCCCATTTTTTCTCTAGACTGGTTTCATTCTGCATAATGCTTGTTCTCGCAGCCCCTTGTTGCATAGCGTAGAGTTGTGAAAGCTTTGCCGCATCATGCTGTGTCCTATTACCAGAAGAAATTGAAACCGAATTAGATTGAACGGTAAGACCTTCCACTTCATCTTCGTCCCAATGAATATTCGCTGAGAACTTATTATTCTTTAATGGGATTGCTTGTGGGCTGGTAATCTCCTTCGAAAAAGTTAAATCAGTCGATTGCATTACCCGTCCAGCATTTAATACCACACGGTTATTTTCGACATGTTGAACGGAATGGTTTGTCACCCCTGCGTAGGTAAACGGTCTTGTTTGAAATAACTTCTCGCTGACTAAATCATCATCACGAATAACATCCGATAGTGAACGCTTCATGGACTCTTTCAAATCCTTATTATTTACGATCACATCATCACTTGTCTGATTCTCGATTTTGACCACAGACGGTGCATCCTTAGGCGTATCGTTATTTAAGCCCCAGTAGCCAACACCAGCAAACACGAGTAAGGCAGCTGCTGCGCTCCAATACCTCCAATTCGAGGGACTACGTGGGATAGCATCATACGTTGAGGCAAATTTCTCCCAGGAACCTTCTTTATAAGGCAGTTCATGGTCTTTTAATTGTCCAATGATCTCATCTATCAATTCCTTTTTCTTATTGTCTTTCATCGTAACAACAATATTTATCTTATTTCTTGAACTACGCCTGTATAATTCAAGTATAATTTCCTAAGTTTTTGCTTCGCTCGCGTCAGATAAGTACGTGAAGTACTATCAGGTATATTAAGCATTTGGGCAATTTCATCGTGTGAATAACCCTCAATTTCATAGAGATTAAAAATAGTTTTTTGAATTTCAGGAAGCTGATCCAACAGCCGCATAATCTCATTGACTTCCAAACGACTATCCAACTGAACTGCTGGTGTGTGCATGTCACCTTCTCCGAGATCTTCAACCGAATAAAGTTGCTTCTTACTTCGTAAAAAATCAATGGAAATATTAGCCGCTATTCGACCTATCCAAGCTCGAAAAGACTTTTCTAAATTTTCATCGTCAATATCCCGATTAAAAGACTCCAATTTTCGAAAAACTCTAACAAAACTCTCATTCACAAGTTCTTCAGCATCCACATCCTGTTTTACATAACGGATAATAATTGCCATGAGATATCCATAATATTTCTTATAAACGAAGGCCTTCCCATCCTCGCGATCTAGCAAGCAACGTGCTAAGGCATCATCTAAAGACGATAACTTCTTGTTATAAAAATATGATCGAATTATACCCACTTAACCTATTTAATTATTAAGTCTCAAACTTAGACAAATTGCCTTTGATATGCAATCGATTACATTATCTATGCAACAATTCACCACATTTCCCCCGGTAACCAACATCTTTTTTTGAGGAAATAACCGAATTAAAATCATAAAACTTAAAACTAAATAGCCAATTGTCCCCTTGTAATATCACTATTTAACTATTTTTTTACACTTTAACGATACCCTAAGCATTTTCGCTACAACGATTTCATAAAAAAATCAATAAAAAGAATTGAAAAAAATGGCTATTTTTGCTTGATTTTCACATTTTAAATATTATTCATACCGAATGAGTACTGTATTATCCGAACAGGAACAACTTAGAAGACAAGCGATGCAATCGTTGTTGGATATGGGAATTGACCCGTTTCCAGCGAATGAATTTGTCGTTAATGCACATGCTGCTGATATTTTAGAAAATTACGATAGAGATAAATTGAATTATAAAAACATTACCCTAGCTGGACGCATTATGAGCCGTCGTGTCATGGGAAGTGCTTCATTTTTTGAAATTCAAGATTCTACCGGCCGTATTCAAGCTTATATTAAGCGGGATGACATTTGCCCAGACGAGAATAAGGATTTATACAACGTAGTTTTTAAAAAACTGTTGGATATTGGTGATATCGTCGGAATCAAAGGCTATGTATTCACAACACAAACTGAAGCGATTGCAGTGCACGTAGAACAACTTACCGTTTTATCTAAATCGCTACGTCCGCTACCTGTTGTTAAATCTGCTGAAGGAAAAACTTTCGACGCCTTTACAGATCCTGAACAACGCTATAGAATGCGCTATGTGGATTTGATTGTCAATCCAGGTAATAAAGATATATTTATCAAACGGACCAAACTTTTCAATGCAATGCGTCAGTTTTTTAACGATGCAGGTTATATGGAAGTAGAAACACCAGTTCTACAGTCTATTCCCGGTGGAGCAGCAGCACGTCCATTTATAACCCACCACAATGCGTTGGATATTCCATTATACCTTCGCATTGCTAACGAGTTATATTTAAAAAGATTGATCGTAGGAGGATTTGACGGTGTGTATGAATTTTCTAAAAACTTCCGCAACGAAGGAATGGACCGCACGCATAATCCCGAATTCACAGCGATGGAGATTTATGTAGCTTATAAAGACTACAATTGGATGATGGATTTTACGGAACGTCTTTTGGAACACTGTGCATCCGCCGTCAATGGAACAACTGAAGTTACATTCGGCACGCATAAAATTGACTTTAAAGCCCCATATAAACGTATCTCGATGACAGATTCTATCAAAGAATTTACTGGATTCGATATCACTGGAAAATCTGAAGATGAAATTCGTATCGCTGCTAAAGGAATGGGTATTGATGTGAATGAAACGATGGGAAAAGGTAAATTAATAGACGAAATTTTTGGTGCGAAGTGCGAAGGCCACTACATTCAACCTACATTCATCACAGATTATCCTAAAGAAATGTCTCCTTTGACCAAAAAACATAGAGATAATCCTAATTTAACAGAGCGTTTTGAGCTAATGGTCTGCGGAAAAGAGATTGCCAATGCGTATTCAGAGCTAAATGATCCGATTGATCAACGTGAACGTTTTGAAGAGCAATTGCGCCTTTCCGAAAAGGGGGATGACGAGGCAATGTTTATTGACCAAGACTTCTTACGTTCACTCGAATATGGTATGCCGCCTACTTCTGGACTTGGTATTGGAATGGATCGTTTGATCATGTTCCTGACAGACAATGCCTCCATTCAAGAAGTTCTTTTCTTTCCACAAATGCGCCCAGAAAAAGTTGCTCGAGTAGCGGAAATACAAGATTACGAGCAGGAAGGAATTCCTGCAGTATGGGTGCCAGCACTGCAAAAAATGGGTTTTACAACCATCGAAGCTTTAAAAGAGGCAAATCCAAATAAGGTCTTTAACGACCTTGGCGGTATGCGTAAAAAGCTTAAATTAGATATCAATATGCCAACGAAAGACGAGGTATTTGCTTGGTTCAATTAAATCGATCCAATCTGAACAAAAAAAGCTGTCCCAATAAAAATTGAGACAGCTTTTTTTATTGTGTAAAAACTGATAAAGAATTACCAACTGTGCATATGAATCGCAAAATTTTAATTGAAGATAGCTCACGTTTTTAATTAGTTCAAGATGCTACCAGCACGCTACCATTTCTATCACTAACAGGGAGATTACAGGGGGTTAACAGGGGGTTAACAGGGATAAACCCCTGTAGTACCCCTGTTATATCCCTATAAAGGTCGTCTTGAATCCCTATTAGATTGGGAATTGGTATTGAGATATCAATAAGATGAATGGAGAGGATAGCCAAAAACCTAGATAAAGCTTTTGAAAACAGTGGCTATGACCTGATTATCTCCAAGAAAATCGCTCGACCAATTGTATACATTTATTATATTTACATAGCATAAACGAAATCAGCTTTTGGTATGAAGAATATTCTCGCGCTTGATGGTGGTGGTATAAGAGGCATCATTCCCGCAATGGTACTTGTAGCTCTAGAAGAAAAACTACAGAAGCAGAAGATGGATACAAATGCTCGTATCGCCTCGTATTTTGACTTCATTGCAGGTACAAGTAGCGGTGGAATTCTCACCAGTATTCTGCTCTATCCGGAAGAAGGAAATCCCTCCCAACCAAAATTTTCTGCGCGAGATGCGTTAAATTTATTTGTCAATCATGGTACTGAAATTTTCAACGCTTCCAAATGGCGGCACTTTTTAGGCGGTTTCGGATTGGTCAGTGAATTATATTCCCCTATTCCTTTATCAAACGTACTCGATAAATATTTTCAAAATGCGAGATTGAGTCAATTAATCAAGCCCTGTATTATCACAGCATATAATATCGAATTACGAAAAAATCATTTTTTCAGACAACAGAAAGCAATTACACATGGTGAAGCGAGAGATTTCTACCTCAAGGATGTCTGTAGAGCGACTTCTGCCGCACCCACATTTTTCCCTGTCGCTGAAATCTACTCCCTTTCAAAAACCAGATACCCATTGGTTGACGGCGGCGTATTTGCCCAAAACCCTTCCATATGCGCTTTACTCGAAGTCCTAAAGGCATTTAATAGCACGCAGATAAATGATATGTTTATGGTGTCGCTAGGAACTGGTGTTTCAAAAACAGCCTACAATTACGAACATTTTAAGAAGAATCTTGCCATCCAAATCGGTCCAGCACTAGTGGATATTATGACAAGTGCGTCTTCTGAAAGCACTGAATTTTTCATAAAGCAATTATTTCGAAGCAACGGTAAACAACAAAATTATCTTCGCTTAGAACCATCGAACCTTTCTAGCATCAATGCGGCGCTAGATGCTGCATCGATGAACAATATCCAGAAATTGATCTCCTTATCGGATAAAATGATTAGTGAAAATGAAGATACGCTGGATTATATTGTTGCTCATCTAATTAAAGAAAAGAATCAGAAGGAGAAGAAAAATCCATGGAGCAAGTTGATGGATAAATTCTAAAAGATTACTTTTACGCATATTTTAAATCGATATGGCATTAAACTACGTTTGGGTTGCATTTTTTTTTATCACATTTGCCGTAGCCCTTGTAAAACTCATTTTTTTTGGGGATACTGAAGTTTTCCAGCAAATTGTAAACTCAATCTTTGATAGTGCGAAAACAGGTGCCGAAATTTCCTTGGGACTGATCGGCATGATGAGTTTTGCCCTAGGCATCATGAAAATTGGTGAAAAAGGTGGAATGATCAGTATCTTCGCGAAAGTCGTTGGCCCTTTTTTTCATAGATTGTTTCCTGAAATTCCAAAAAATCACCCTGCGCTTGGCTCTATTCTTATGAATTTCTCGGCTAATGCGCTTGGTTTAGATAATGCTGCAACGCCTTTAGGACTTAAAGCGATGAAAGAACTGCAGGAATTAAATCCAAACAAAGAAACTGCATCGAATGCCCAAATCATGTTTATTGTCCTCAACGCATCAAGTTTAACACTCTTGCCGATTTCTATCATGGCCTATCGAAAAGAAGCGGGAGCACCAGATCCTTCAGATGTATTCTTACCAATCTTAATAGCGACATTCTTCTCCACTCTGGTCGCGTTGATTCTTGTAGCTATTTATCAAAAAATCAATCTGTTGAATCGTGTAGTTTTGGGATATTTGGGTGCCATGTGCCTGTTTATCGGTGGACTGCTTTATTACTTTTCTGGTCTACAACAATCGGAGATCGAAATATTCAGCAAAGTATTTGGAAATGTTATCTTATTTAGCTTATTTACCTCTTTCATAGGGTTGGCACTTTTCCGTAAGGTAAATGTTTATGATTCCTTTATTGAGGGAGCCAAAGAAGGCTTTGAGGTTTCCGTTAAAATAATACCTTACTTAGTTGCAATGCTTGTTGGAATTGCCGTCTTTAGAGCGTCCGGGACAATGGATTATATGGTAGCGGGTATTGCTAAAGGCATTGCCTTGTGCGGTTTGGATACGTCCTTTGTGGACGCGCTACCTGTTGCTTTTATGAAACCGTTGAGTGGCTCTGGCGCACGTGGACTTATGGTTGATTTGATGAATGCAAAAGGTCCAATGGATTTCGCGGCTCGGGTTGCGTGTGTTATTCAAGGATCCACGGAGACTACTTTTTATGTCCTTGCAGTATATTTTGGAGCGGTAGGAATTAAACGCACTCGACATGCGCTTCCATGCGCTCTACTGGCTGAATTGGCCGGGGTGATAGCTGCAATCATTATATCCTATATATTTTTTAAATAGCTTGCAAAATAGGATCAGAACGGTTCTTTTCCATAGATAAGCCAATCGCTTAACACATAATTATATACTGATGAAAAAAACAATTGCATTGATAGCCCATGACGGCAAGAAACCAGAAATGGTGGCATTTGTCAAAGATCACCAAGATTTGTTAGAACGCGCTGATATCATTGCCACAGGGACCACGGGTTCATATGTCAGACAAACTGGCCTTCCGGTAGAATTGAAACTAAGTGGCCCAATGGGCGGCGACGCACAGATTGCGGCATTAGCTGCTGAAGGAAAAGTTGATGGAATCATATTCTTTCGCGATCCACTAGGAAAACATGCACATGAACCTGATATTCAAATGCTCATGCGTGTATGTGATCTTTATAATGTGCCATTGGCAACAAATCCGGCAACAGGAAGCCTGATTATTGAAGGTTTATTGGAAGATGTCGAAGCTTAAATTCAAATTGTATGGATAATGAAGTAATCGTTTCAATAGGGAAAATTCCCTATACAACTACAGTAAACTATGGAAAGCATCAGCTAACGGTAGATGAACCAAAAGATTTAGGCGGCGAAGATGAGGGCATCAATCCCGTTCCTTTGCTACTATCCTCTCTAGGGAGCTGCAAGGCCATCACGGTAAAAATGTACGCTGACAGGAAAGAATGGCCCCTGGAAGAAGTATTGGTTCGTCTAACGCATGAAGTACAAACGAGTGAGCAGCAACAAACGACCTATATACAATGCTATATTAGTTTTAAAGGAGATTTAGACGATGTCCAAAAACAGCGCCTATTCAAAATTGCTGAGAAGTGTCCTGTCCATAAAATATTAGCAAATCCGATTATAATAACGTCAAATCATTTATAGCGTTTCTTGGGATAACGAATAACAGTATTTATATTTGCCCGCGCAAAATCGGCCTTTAAAATTGTTAAAATCGAATGGAAAAGGTTACTGATGCTGAAATAAAGATATTTGTATTAAAAATATAGCAAACGATGCAGTTGGATCCACAAATAGCAATAGACTCGCCTTTTCGATCGATCAAACGTGAAGACTGGAAAAATTTAAACGGGAAAGTTTTGCACAACTTCAGTACCGAAGACTTAGAAACCCTCCATGCGCTAAATGAACCCTTGACAAATCAGGAGATAGAAGAAGTCTATGTCCCGTTGAGTCACTTACTCGAAATTCATATCGATCGTTTCCAAAGCCTTCATCGGCGAACAAATCGTTTTTTTGGTAAGGAGGAAAGCAAACTTCCGTACATCATCGGTATTGCCGGATCGGTTGCCGTGGGGAAAAGTACTACAGCAAGGGTATTGCAGCGTGTACTCAGTCTACTTCCTTCAAAGCCAAAAGTAGATCTAGTAACCACAGATGGCTTTCTTTATCCAAATAAGCAACTCATTGAACTCGGGATTCTTAACCGGAAAGGTTTTCCGGAAAGCTATGATGCCAAAAGATTGATCCATTTCCTTTCAGCCGTGAAGTCCGGTTCTCCAAGGATTGCAGTACCCGTCTACAGCCACCTGATCTATGATGTATTGCCAGACGAAGAGCAACAAATCATCGAACAGCCCGATATTCTCATTGTAGAAGGAATCAATGTATTGCAAGTCAATTCCCAGCGGCCGAGAAAAGGCCATAGCGTATTCGTCTCCGATTTCTTTGATTACGCTATTTATGTGCACGCCAGCGAAAAAAACTTGATCGAATGGTACACCAACCGATTTGAGTCACTTCGCGAAACTGCGTTCCAAAATCCAGCGTCATTTTTCCACAAATATGCAAATATGACGACTGAAGAAAGCCAGTCTATGGCCGTAAGTATCTGGAATGAAATTAATAAGCCTAACTTAATTAAGAATATTCTGCCAACACGATATCGCGCAGATCTGATTCTGGAAAAAGGGGGCCATCACTTCGTCAAAAATATCAAAGTCAGGAAAATTTAACCTTTGCCGCGCTGAAATTGCAAAATTTCATTCAATATTCTGCTCTGCACCTGCTGATGTATCTTGTTGCTGGAAGAAATTGTACTAACTTCAACTTTGTATTTGATGTAATCTTTAGCAATATCAGCAACCTTAATAATAAAACCTTTGGAATGGTCCAAATTAGGATTCTGCTGAAACAAAGGTGTTAAATAACGTTCCAATTCCTCTACTGCAACAGCAATATCAATGGGTAACTCAAACTTGACAACAATTTTATTTGATTTTTGAGAAGTTTTATTGACTAGCGTTGCCGTAAATACTAAATTGTTTGGAATCATTACGGCGTCGTCATCTTCATCTCGTACAACAAGATTGGCCAATGTGATATCGACAATCTTTCCCTGGTACTCACCTATTTTTATCCGGTCTCCCACCGAAAATTGATCGGAAAACATGATGATCAAACCAGAAATCATATTGGTGATATATTCTCTAAATATTACAGCAATCGCCATGGCAACGATTGTCATGCTGGTAATAAAATCTTTCGGATTAATACCAACGGCAATCATTAGGCCAACAATAAAGAAAAACACATTACAGACAGTAGCGACACGTGTAATGCCAAGTACAAAATTACCACGGACAATCTGTTGTTCATTTCTACTGTTGTATAATTTTACAAGTATAAAATGCCCAATTGATATCAAAACACTTGCGGTTAAAAATGTGTTTAATCCGTATGCGATATTTCGAATAATCTCCTTTTGCTTATAAAAGCTTTCAAATTGAACAAATGATGCCGTCAATGCAACGAGCAGTATCATCCGTATAAAAAAAGAAATTGAAATTGACTTTCTCATTTTTACCCTAAATCTAAAACTGTTTTAATCCTCCAAAGCTTGATTTTTGAATACCTTCCGCACAAGAATATCTCTGCAAGAACGGAATAAAAGCGGCCTGCTAAGCTAAACAATTTTACTTTACGCAAAAAGCATTATCAGGAAATACCTATCTTTGCGTAAAGATATTATTTACGATTAAATGAAGGAATCCAACGTGCATACTGAACTACATGTAACCGGAATGCACTGCGCAAATTGTGCTATTTCAATCCACAAATACCTGGAAAAAAACGGAGCTAAAGACATCTATATTGATTTTGTCGCTGATGAAGTCAAATTTTCCGATATCCCCCAAGAGCAAATACCAATGCTGATCGAAGGGATTGAGTCTTTAGGATACAAAGTAGTCGATGGTCAGGATGATAAGCCTAGCTTTTGGCAATCCATTGAATTTAAGTTTTTCTGTTGTTTGATTTTTACCGTACCTCTATGGAGCCATATGTTTACCGCTTATCCTTTGCTCCATGATCCTTATATCCAGCTCTGCCTTTGTATACCTGTATATCTTATTGGCTTTTCCTATTTTGGGATCAGTGCGTTACGATCCATTTGGAATAAAATGCCAAATATGGATGTGCTCATATTAGTCGGATCTACAGCAGCTTTTATCTATAGTCTGATTGGTACAGGCTATAATCTTGGGCACGATTATCAATTTTACGAAACCTGTGCTACGATCATTACATTGGTCTTTTTAGGAAACGTATTGGAAAAACGGGCTGTAAAGAAAACGACATCTGCAATCAAAGATCTGATCAATTACCAAAACGTGGATGCAATTAAGATCGATGGGGATCAGGAAATAACCATATTGGCCAAAGAAATTAAATCTGGTGATATTTTAAAAGTGAACACAGGAAATCAGATTCCTGTCGACGGCGATATTTTGGAAGGGCGAGGCTGGGTAGACGAGTCGATGTTAACAGGAGAAAGTATGCCCGTTGAAAAATTGAAGTATGATGCTGTAATTGGCGGTACATTACTGACCGAGGGGAATATTAGAATTGTCGCAACCAAAGTGGGATCTAAAAGTGTGCTCTATCAAATCATCCAGTTGATCAAAGATGCGCAAGGTAAAAAACCTCCTATTCAAAAATTCGGCGATAAGGTAGCCGCTTATTTTGTACCGATCGTTGTCAGTATCTCATTCTTCACTTTTTTCATCACATATTTTATCGCACAGTTGCCACTACAACAATCTTTGATGAATGCAATAGCCACCCTGGTTGTATCGTGCCCCTGTGCAATGGGATTAGCAACTCCTACCGCTGTTATGGTCGGCTTGGGTAGAGCTGCAAAAAAAGGTATGCTAATCAGAGGCGGAAGCACTATTGAGGAAATGTCCGAACTCAAACAAATGGTATTTGACAAAACTGGAACCCTAACAACTGGCGATTTTAATATCAAAGCAATTCAAACATTCGGTATTGAACAATCTCAAGTCGAATCGATCATAGCACAGTTGGAAAGTTATTCTAGCCATCCTATAGCGAAGTCGATCCGAAAACAGCTGAAGGAAATCAAACCCTTCCGTATTATCTTCAAGGAAGTTAATGAGATACGAGGAAAGGGGATATTTGCCACAGATACGAATGGGAATAGTTATTCCATTTGCAATGCCAAACTTGGATCAAAGGATTATTCAAACCGTTATGACCTTACATTAACAATTAACGAAATGGTTATAGCGGGTATTGTACTTGAAGATCAACTAAAACCTTACGCAAAAGAACTCATCCAATATCTCAAAGATAAGGGTATACGCCCTATCCTGTTGAGCGGCGATCGTCAAAGTAAATGTGAGCGCACAGCGCAGAAGCTTGGTATTGCCGACGTATATTGGGATAAATCACCGGAGGAAAAGTTAGAAATCTTGTATAAGCTTAAAAAGAAAGGCCCAACGGCCATGGTTGGTGACGGTATCAATGATGCGCCAGCACTCACTGCAGCGGATGTGGGCATTTCTCTTGGTGATTCGACTCATGTTGCGATTCAGTCTGCCAAAGTTATCCTACTGAATAGTGATCTCCGGTCCATTGAAAAGCTACTCAAGATCGGTCACCACACCTTACTGGCAATCAAACAAAATCTTTTTTGGGCCTTTGCATACAATATTGTCGCCATCCCGCTCGCTGCCCTTGGTTTCCTCGGCCCTATGGTGGCGGCCTTAAGCATGGCGTTTTCGAACTTAATTGTGATCGGCAATTCAGTCCGTCTCCGCTTTAAGAAATTGAAATAAAATTGATAGCTCATAAGTACCATGACAATCCATCGTTGATTGTCTTTTTTATATATAATAGCGCCTCAAACTTTCGCTTTTGAGGTTAAATTTTTGTAACTTCGCATGCGTAACAAGCCAGTTTATTGGGCTTGCTTACTAGTTTTATTGAAACCAAATTCATATGGCTGAAGAAACAGAAAACGACAACAATCTTGTTCCGGCAAACGACCGGATTATCCCAATTAACATCGAGGATCAGATGAAGTCTGCTTACATTGACTATTCCATGTCTGTCATTGTATCAAGAGCGCTCCCTGATGCACGTGATGGCATGAAGCCAGTACACAGACGTGTTCTTTATGGAATGCTGGACTTAGGGGTTACCAGTGGCAAGCCTTACAAAAAGTCTGCCCGTATCGTTGGTGACGTATTAGGTAAGTATCACCCTCATGGTGATTCATCCGTTTATGACACCATGGTTCGTATGGCTCAAGATTGGAGTTTACGCTATCCGTTGGTAGACGGCCAAGGTAACTACGGTTCTATTGACGGTGATCCACCTGCGGCTATGCGTTATACCGAAGCAAGATTAAAGAAAATTGCTGAAGAAATGCTATCCGATATCAACAAAGATACTGTTGATTTTCAAAATAACTTTGATGACTCTTTACAAGAGCCAACTGTTCTCCCTACTCGTATTCCCAATTTGCTCGTCAATGGGGCATCTGGTATTGCAGTCGGTATGGCTACGAATATGGCGCCACATAACCTTACTGAAGTTATCGATGGTACTGTAGCGTTCATTGAGAATCGTGATATCGAGATAGCCGAATTGATGCAACATATCAAAGGTCCTGATTTCCCTACAGGTGCACTTATCTATGGTTATGCGGGTGTTCAAGATGCCTGTAATACAGGACGGGGCCGGATTGTCATGCGGGCAAAAGCAGAGATAGAAACAACTAAATCTGGACGTGAACAGATTATCGTAACCGAAATTCCCTATCAGGTGAACAAGGCCAATATGATCGAGCGTACGGCCGAATTGGTTAACGAAAAGAAATTAGAAGGTATATCAGCCATCCGTGATGAATCTGATCGGACAGGTATGCGCATTGTGTACGATATCAAACGTGATGCGAACGCGAACGTTGTTTTAAACAACCTGTTTAAATACACTGCACTACAGACCTCTTTCTCAGTTAATAACATCGCTTTAGTTAAAGGAAGGCCTGTACTCATGAATCTGAAAGATATGATTCATGAATTTGTGGAACATAGACATGATGTCATCGTCAGACGTACACGCTATGAATTGGCTGAAGCAGAAAAACGTGCGCACATCCTAGAGGGATATTTGATTGCGCTGGATCATCTGGACGAGGTAATCAAATTAATTCGTAACTCCGAAACACCTGAAGATGCTCGTGTTGGATTAATGGAAAAATTTGGTCTTTCTGATCTTCAGGCCCGTGCAATTCTTGATATGACTTTACGTCGTCTTACTGGACTGGAACGGGATAAGATCAAAGAAGAATATGCTGAATTGATGAAAACGATCGACTATTTAAAGTCAGTTTTAGAAGATGAAGATCTTCGAATGAAGATTATCAGAGATGAGTTGATTGAGATCAAAGAAAAATATGGAGACGAACGTCGATCACAGATTGTACACTCTGCTGAAGATATGCGTATGGAAGATTTTATTGATGACGAAGAAATCGTGATTACAATCTCCCACAATAGTTATGTCAAACGCACTCCACTATCTGAATACAAGCGTCAGGGCCGCGGCGGTCGCGGATCGATCGGTACAAATACACGTGAAGAGGATTTTACCGAGCACATCATTACAGCATCTGCACATAATTATATGCTCCTATTTACCGAGGCTGGTCGTTGTTTCTGGCTGAGAGCTTTTGAAATTCCGGAAGGGAGCCGCACCTCGAGAGGTCGAGCACTGCAAAATATTATCAACGTTCCAAAAGAGGAGAAAATAAAGGCGTTTATATTAGTGAAGAATTTGAAAGACCAAGAATATCTGGAAAACAACTTCATCATTATGTGTACCAAGAAAGGTACCATCAAAAAGACATCTTTAGAAGCGTATTCTCGTCCACGGGCTAACGGTATCAACGCCATTAATATCAATGAAGGAGACCAGTTGATCGAAGCTTGCTTAACTACTGGAAGCAGTGAAATCGTTATGGCACTTCGTTCTGGTAGAGCCATTCGTTTTAACGAGTCTACTGTCCGACCAATGGGAAGAACTGCGACTGGGGTACGTGGTATCACATTATCAACTGAAAGTGATGAAGTGATTGGCATGATTAGTGTGAATGATTCCGAGACAACGGTACTGGTCGTTTCAGAAAAAGGATATGGAAAACGTACAGACATCGAAGATTATCGGGTGACCAATCGTGGCGGTAAAGGCGTAAAAACGATCAACGTTACTGATAAAACGGGCGAACTCGTTGCCATAAAAGGCGTAACAGACGCGGAAGATTTAATGATTATCAATAAATCTGGCATCGTTATCCGTATTGCAGTTGAGGGATTAAGGGTAATGGGTAGAGCTACACAGGGTGTAAGGCTTATTAATTTAAAAGATAACGATGAGATCGCCTCTATTACAAAAGTCGATCGTGAAGAAGAACTAGAAGAGTCTGGATTGACCGAAGAGTTAACCGAAAACGACGATTCTACTTCGGAAGAGAATAAGGAATCAAACTCCGAAGAAAGCACGGAATCAAACGAAGAATAATTGACTGATGAAAAACTTACTGATATCATTTTTAATATCTGCAAGTAGTTTAACTGTTGTTGCCCAATCCAATTTGAAAGAGGGCAGCAACAGTTTTGCTTTATATACCAAAACCGGCGAGTTCAAAAATCTTGAAAACGCACGGAAATTTGCAGACGCGGCTTTTCAATCAAAGAAAGATTCTGCTTCTGTCAACAATAATCTTTTAAGAGCATTGGTGTATAGTTCCTTGGCGGTTGCAGACTCAACAAGGAAACAACAATATAAGACGGATCCTATTGATATATCCATCAAATCGCTTAAGCTTCTGGATCAAAAAAAAGCACGCCGAAATTTTCCTGCTGAAATGGATTATGTTCGTCAAAATTTAGCCGGGGCCATCTCCTATCAGGCAGGCATTGCTTTAAAGGATGGTAAATTTGATAAAGCTTATAAGGCATATCTTCGAATAGATTCTCTTGGATTCAAAAATAATGATCTTAAATATAATCTCGCCGTACTTTCGGGTAAGAATAAAGATTATATGAACTCAATCAAATATTATAATGAGCTTATTAAGAGTGATCAACCTAAGCCCAATTACTATCTTGAATTGGCACATATTTATTCTCTAGGAGGTACTAAACAGGATGTTTTAAACGTTCTTGAAAAAGGACATGTTGCATTTCCTGAAAATAAGCAGATACTTTTTAGGTTGATTGATGTCTACTCGGCTAATCATTCTTATGATGCAATACTGAATGTTATCGCTGACGCTATCCGTTTGGAGCCAGAAAATGTGGAATTGAACTATATCGCTGGCTATTCCTACGAAAATGCCAATGACATCAAAAAGGCCAAGGAATATTATAACAACGTATTGCGATTGGATCCGAATAATTACGAGTCTAATCTTGCCTTAGGGCTTATCAATCTGGAAACTTTATTAAAGGAACCTACGAATCAGGATATACAAGAATTAACTATTGAATACCTGTTGAAAGCGAATGAAATCAAACCTTATGATGTCAATGCGCTCAAAGCCTTGGCGAAATATTATACGCTTATTGACGATGCATCGCAATTAGACAGGGTGAATTTATTATTGAATCAATTAACAGTTAAATAGATATGAATTTAAAATCTCTATTATTATTAGCCGCAATGGGTACTGTATGTACCTCAGTTTCTTTTGCGCAAACCGGTAATATAAAAAAGGCGAAAACTGGCCTAGCAAAATTTCAAGAATTGAAAGATGCTGGTACGGTGCAGTTGGGTTTGCCCAACCTGAAATCTGCAAAGGAAGCTATTGATGCTGCTGTAGTCAACGAAAAAACGAAAGATAACGCCGAGGCGTGGACAGTGTATGCGTTAGTAAATGCTAATCTTTCGACAATTGATAAATCTGCTGAATTGGCTAAATTGGCTGAAGACGGAATTACTAAAGCAAAACAATTGGATACAGATGGTACTAATAAAGCCAATATTACGGTTGCAGAACAAATTTTAGGACAATATAACTTCAATTTAGGTGCTGAAGAATATCAAGCTCAAAAATATGCTGATTCGTATAGCTCTTTTACAAAAGCATTGACTTATCTTCCTGGCGATACGTTAGTAACCTACTACAGTGGAGTTGCGGCATTATCGAACAAAGATTATAAAAATGCAATTGAACGCTACAAAGAATTGATTCCAAGAAAAGATTTCTCTTCGCATAAGACAATTATGGTAGACTTACCTAAATTATATCTAACTATGCAAGATACTACATCTGCGTTGGAATATGCAAAAAAAGCAGCTGAAGCTTATCCTGATGACAACGCAGCCATGACCCAGAATATTGAGCTGAATTTAATTACAGGTCATGAAAAGGAAACAATTGATGCTATTACAGCGCAATTAGCGAAAGATCCTAACAATAAAAGCTTAAATTATTACCTAGGCATCGCGCAATCGTCTGCAAAAAATGATGAGGCTGCAGTTGCAGCGTACAAGAAGGCATTAGAAATCGATCCAAACTTTTTTGAGGCAAATACAAATTTAGCGATCACGTTGATGAATAAAACACGTGAGAAATTAAATGTTGTTAATAATAATAGAAAGTTAACACAAGCACAGTATGATGCTGAATTAAATAAGATTAAAGCCGAATTAAAGCCAGTGCTTCCTTATTTAGAAAAAGCAGTTTCTTTACAGCCTAAAAATGTAGATGCATTAACGAATTTGAAGAATTATTATATCTTTATGCAGGATGAAGCTAAAACTGCCGAAATCAATGCTAAGATCAAAGAAGTAGAATAAAAAGCAAACATTCATAAAAAAACCGCATCCTAGGATGCGGTTTTTTTATGAATATTATTTGTGCTAACCTATAATGGCAATTAACTCAATTTGAAATAATAAAGTACATTGCCCTCCCCTTCCAGATACCAACTCCTCCTTTCCATAAGCCAAATTTGGCGGAAGGCATACCTCCCAAATAGATCCTACTGGCATCATTGAAATTGCTTCTTGCCACCCCCCTATCAGCTCATTGATATAGAACGTTTCGGGACACTTGCGTTTATAGGAACTATCAAATACAGTACCGTCTAGAAGTTCACCCTTGTAATGACAAATAACCTTTGCAGACTTTTTAGGTATTTGCCCGCCGCCTGTTGTCAACACCCTATAGTGCAGACCAGAGGGGCATACAATGACACCTTCCTGCTGTGCATGCTTTTCCAAAAATATCTTTCCCTCCTCAATATTTCTCTCTGCCAGTCCCGTGGAATTTAACTTGTTTTTCTTTTTCTGAACCAAAACTTGATTGATTAAAATTCAATATTACCACCTATTCTTTATACGCCCAAAATAACATCTTTTTGTTCTCTTTACGAAGAAAGAATACGTTTTTGTTCATGATAGAAAATCGGTTATAAAAGCTCAGCATTTAACGTTTTTTCAAAAGTAAATGCCCTACTTACAGGGCAGTTTTCTTTAGCCTTCTGCGCTATTGTTTGAAAAGTAGATTCGTCTATTGAAGGAACTTTCGCTTTCAACTCCAGTTCAGACCGTACAATGGAGCCATTTTCCATAACAATAGTCGATACAGTGGTCAACTCATCAGGAGCAAAACCTTCCTCAGAAAGATAGGCGCTCAATTGCATAGTAAAGCATCCTGCATGCGCTGCAGCCAATAACTCTTCAGGATTTGTTCCGACACCATTTTCAAACCGTGTTGAATAGGAATACTGTGTTTGATCTAAAACTGTACTATCGGTAGTCAGACTACCTTTTCCTTCTTTAAGATTGCCATTCCATTGGGCTGTTGCTTTTCTTCTCATGTTTTCTACAATAAAATATTTAAACTAATGCTATAACATAAATTTACCTTGTCGGCTATTCTAGCCTTTCAGGTACCTTTATAGAACAAATGGCTGTTGAAAAAGTTGTGTTCCATTTCACAAATTCATGTCGCATTCCCACCAATTGATACGTTAACTATCGTATTAAAACTAAACTCATGAACAAACTATACTTTATTTTTATCGTTGTACATATGCTCTTCTCCTGCAAAACCCGTCAACTTGATCAACAGGTTTTAATACGAGACTGTCCCGAAGAAAAAATAATCAACAAAATACCTGGCCCTCCAGTAAAAGGCGAGGCCGAAAAAATGTACTACATCTATCAGGGTAAACGAGTTTCCCCGAAGCAATTTGATCAGCAATGGCTCGAAAAGAATTGTGATGTTAAGGAGACAGTTGTTTATTGATTTAATTTCAAATAATAAGCTTAAAGACGTATTTTTGCCTAAAATTTTTAAGATGACAGTTTCTCTTCGGGAGGTCAATCAAAAGATTTTAGGCTATGTTTCTTTAACCTTCCTCGGTTATTTCACCATCGGCCTATCACTTGCTACCCTACCCATTTTTATTCACCAGACTTTGGGATTTAACACAATTGTCGCCGGACTGGTCATTAGCATTCAATACATTGCTACTTTTTTACTTCGGGGTTATGCCGGAAAAATAGTTGATACGAAGGGACCGAAAGTTTCTGTTTTGCGGAGTATGCTATTTTTTGGCATGTCTGGTATACTGCTTCTGCTTGTTTTCCTATTTAAATCACAGCCCTTTATCAGTTTAGGTCTGTTGCTAATCACCAGATTACTGACTGGAATTGCTGAGGGTATGGTTGGTGCCAGCCCCATAAATTGGGCACTTATGGAACTCGGTGATGAGTATGCGGCTAAAGCGATCTCGTTCAATGGCATAGCAAGTTATGGCGCATTGGCCATTGGTGCTCCCTTAGGTGTCCTGATGGTAGATCATATCAGTTACGAAGCTTTAGGCGTGCTAACAATTGTTGTGGGTCTATTTGGCTATGTATACTGTCGCTCAAAAACACCTTACCGGGTTGTTCGAAAAAGGACGGAAACGGTTAGCTTCAAACGGATATTACTTTTAGTAGCTCCGTTTGGAATCTGTCTTGCTCTGGGTGGACTTGGCTTCGGAAGTATCTCGACTTTCATGACACTCTATTATGAGCATTTCGACTGGCAAAATGGAGCTTCCTGTTTAACGGTATTTGGAGTCTTCTTTATCTTGACCAGACTTGTATTCAATAAAGTTATTGATCAATATGGTGGTTTAAAAGTCGCGTTGCTGAGTCTTTTTGTTGAATCATTAGGATTATTACTAATTGCTACAGTGATAAACCCCATTTGGACTTTATTAGGGGCAGCATTGACCGGTCTTGGTTTTTCACTAGTCTTTCCTGCGCTTGGTGTTGAAGCGATTAAAAGAGTCGACCAAAGCCAACAGGGGTCGGCATTAGCAGCCTATGGCCTATTTATTGATATTTCTTTGGGAATTACAGGACCTCTGATCGGTCTTGTGGCAAACAATATAGGCATGGACGCTATCTATCCTTTTAGTTCGATCATGGTTGCTATAGGTTTTGCGGTGGTTGGAAACCTCATTTATACGAAAAGAAAAGCACTTGCTTAGCGGTAGCACGAGCGCATAAAAGTAGTTTATGAAATCTGTATTTCATAAAAAAGCGGCTGAATTTTCACTTATCAGCCGCTTTTTTTATGCGAATTCGCAGATTTTAGCTTTCGATGCTGGGCACTCCAACAACTTCATTTGTATCTGCGTTGTAATCGATACCGTCGAAATTGAAACCGAACAAATTGAAAAACTCATTGCGATAGCCTTCAATATCCGAAATCTCTGCTAAATTTTCAGTGGTTGCTTTTTCCCATAATGCTGCAACTTCTGCCTGAACATCCGGACGCATCTCCAAATCGTCAACACGAATACGGCCATTTTCATCGAGGGAAACTTTTCCGTCAGCTGTATATAGGCGCTCAGCGAATAAACGTTGCATTTGCTCAATTGTGCCCTCGTGGATACCTTTTTCTTTCATCACTTTATACAAAAGAGAAATATACAAAGGAACAACGGGAATAGCCGAGCTTGATTGCGTAACCAAGGCCTTGTTAACCGATACATAAGAAACCCCATGAATATCACTCAAAATAGCGTTGATTGCAGGTACTGTTCCTTCTAAATCATCTTTAGCACGGCCAATAGTGCCATTACGATAAATCGGATAAGTAAGTTCAGGTCCTATATAAGAGTAGGCGACAGTTTTCGCACCCTCAGCCAATACGCCAGCAGCTTTAAGATCTTCAATCCAAAACTTCCAGTCTTCTCCACCCATTACTGCTACTGTATTGGCAATATCTTCTTCATTTTCGACAGGTTGAATAGTAATATCTGAAATTACGCCTGTATGAAAATCTACAGTCTTATTGGTAAAAGGCTCTTGTATTGGTTTCAAAACAGAAGCATGCGCGACACCAGTTTTCGGGTGAGTACGGCGTGGTGAAGCCAAACTGTAAACCACTAAATCAACCTGTCCTAAATCTTGTTTAATAAGTTCAATAGTTTGCTTTTTCACTTCATCAGAAAAAGCATCACCATTAATGCTTTTGGCATACAATCCAGCCTCATGCGCCTCTTTCTCAAAAGCTGCAGAATTGTACCATCCGGCAGTACCTGGTTTGCCTTCGGCTGCAGGCTTTTCGAAAAATACGCCGATCGTAGCAGCTCCAGAACCAAATGCTGCCGAAATCCGAGATGCAATACCAAATCCGGTTGAAGCGCCGATTACCAATACTTTTTTTGGACCATTCGCGATTTCACCTTTGGATTTTACGTATTCAATTTGATTTTTAATGTTTTGCGCAGCCCCTTGTGGATGCGAGGTTAAACAAATAAAACCTCTAGTTCTTGGTTGTATAATCATCTTGATTAATTTTCTTACTACTTGCTTTATTGAATAGGCAAAATAAGGAATTTTAAATGAGAAAATCGTGATAAAAATCAATTACTTTTTGTTTCATTTTCAATTAAAGAGGCATTTGCTTACTTTCACAAATTGAAGTATAGATCCTTTTCACTTTAATTATGCTTTTCCAATTTACGCTAAAAAAGAATAAAAATAACGCCATCCTGCTAGGAACTTTAGCAGCGCTTTTCTTTGCCACTACTTTTGTTCTCAATCGCATTATGGCAGTGTCTGGCGGAGGCTGGCAATGGACGGCCTCCTTACGATTTATTTGGATGTTACCCATATTGTTCATTATCGTCGCTATAAGGGGAAATCTCAGCAGCTTACTGAAAGAAATAAAATCAAATTTAGTACAATGGTGGCTTTGGAGTACGATTGGTTTCGGTTTGTTTTATGCAACCCTAACCTTTGGTGCCAATTATGGCCCCTCCTGGCTTGTAGCGAGTACCTTCGAGTTTACTATCATTGCAGGTATGTTCATTGGTCCGTTAATCGAGAAGAAGGGATACCGAAACGGGATATCAAAAGCTTCCCTCCTGTTTTCTATTATTATTTTTATCGGCATCCTCCTAATGCAAATTGCAGAAGCTCAATCCACTTCGCTAAATACCATGCTATTAGGAACAATTCCAGTATTAGTTGGTGCAGTCGCCTACCCTTTAGGCAACCGTAAGATGATGAAAATATCAGGGAATAGACTTGATGCTTTTCAGCGTACGTTAGGCATGACAATCTGTAGCATGCCTTTTTGGATTGTACTTAGTCTATTTGGCTATTTGGAAAATGGATTACCAACAGATAGTCAGCTTTTGCAAACCTTCCTTGTGGCGCTATGTTCGGGTGTGATAGCGACACTTTTATTTTTTACAGCGACCGATCTTGTCCATCACGACCATAAGGTACTTGCTGCCGTAGAAGCCACACAGGCGATGGAAGTTATTTTTACTTTGATTGGCGAAGTCCTTCTTTTACATGCAGCGCTTCCAAATGGCTTTTCATCGATTGGGATCGTCCTGGTGGTTATGGGGATGATCCTACATAGCCGATCGGCCTGACCTTAGTTTTTATCGTTCGTCAGCCTGTAATGTCTTACTTATTTTACTCAGATTCAAACTATTGGCCATCGCAGAAAAAATAGCGTGATATGTGCCTTTATGCGCATAAAGATCCTCATGTTTGCCCTTTTCGGCGACGCGACCTTTTTCCATTACAACAATTGCATTGGAATCAATGATCTGAGAGATACTATGAGAGACAATGATTACTGTACGATCCTTCTTTATGGCGTCTAGGCTATTCTTGATCTGCTCGGTAGCAATAGCATCCAAATTAGCCGTTGGTTCGTCCAAAAAGATAATCGGAGGATTTTTTAGGAACAGCCGTGCGATGGCTATACGTTGCTGTTGACCACCGGATAAAGATTGCGCATCTGAATCATAACCTTTTGGAAGCTCCATGATCTGTTGATGAATATAGGCTTTCTTAGCGGCTTCCATTATCTCATCTTTGGAGCTCCCAATTTTTCCATATTCAATATTCTCCAAAATCGTTCCTTTAAAAATGTGATTTTTTTGCAATACCATTCCGATTTGTTGACGTAGATAGGTGGTATCATATTTCGCCAAATCCACGCCATCTAAGAAAATCTGTCCTTCAGCAGGTTCGTAAAATTTATCCAATAAATTGATAATCGTACTCTTCCCGGCTCCACTTAAACCGACCAAAGCTGTTATTTCATTCGGTTTGATATCGAAACTGACATCTTTCAAAGCAACGGTACCGTTTGGATACTCAAAAAACACATTCCTAAGTTCCAAATGCCCTTTGATCTGCGCAGGGATATAATCACCTTTAGATTCAATCTGCTCATCGGACTCTAGGATCTCAAAAAAAGACTCCGAATAGATCAATGCATCATTGACCTCGTCGTAAATACGATGAAGTTGTCGTATTGGCGCAGAAACATTGTTAAACAACATAATATGAAACATGATTGCCCCAATGGTAATCTGCCCCGAAAGTACTAAATACGATGTTAAAACAATAATAATAACGACTGCAATCTGTTCGACAAAATTCTTAATGCTATCGTATAGAAAACTGGTTTTCCGAGTTGCCATTTGATTTTCAGTCATCTCGTATTGGATCGTCTCATGCCGCTTGGCCTCTTCTGGTTCGCGAACGAATGATTTGATCACTAGTATGGAATCGATCAAACTAATAATCCGATTATTTTTGGATTCCCGATACTTCCGCATTTGCCGTCTAAATCCGGTCAGCTTTGAGGCCTGGGTTTGCCCAATGTACAGGTATAAGGGAATAACAGCAACCCCAATCAAACCTACATATACGTTCGCGTAAAACATACAGATAAGCGCAATAATTGCATTTGCAAATAACGGTAAGATATCAATAAAAAAATTCTGTACCAACCGCGTCAATGAACTGATCCCCGCGTCTATCCGAGTGGCCAATTTCCCGCTTTCGTTATCTGAAGATGTGTAAAATGCTAATTTATACGTCAAGATCCGATCGACAATAGATTGAGAAAAATCCCTTGCAATATAAATACGAAGTTTCTCACCATAAAATTTCTGACCAAACTGTACGATCGCGTAGATGATCTCTTTAGCCAGCAGAATGATACTGATCATTCCAACGATATACATGCCCTTAGAAAGAGGCTCTTTGGCGACCATCAAATCGTTAATGCGATCGACGGTATAGCGCAAGATAAAAGCATTGATTTGCGCTGCAAAAGATCCCACGATAGTCAAGAGTAACGTGTAAAAAATCAATCGCCGGTAAGGTTTGGCAAATGGTACAATTTTTTTAAGCAATTGGGATATAGTCATCGAACTTTGATTTATTACGAAGAAAACAAAAGATCTTTGGGCATTGTTTAAATCTAATCATAAAAACCATTTTAGGGCTTCAAAAGGTAACATATACCAAGAAAAAAAAGCTGTGTTAAAAGCCTATCTCATCAATTTGATGAAAATAACTTTTTAAGTTTTAGCTGACATAAAAAAAGACCAAATTCTAGCTGATTTTGGTCTTTCTTTGGGAATTAATCCGTTAAAGCTGTGGCACTAAGTCAATTCTGATTTCTACTCGCAATTTTGTGTACAATACAGTCTTTTTTCTATAATATTGATAAGTTATATCTTAGCCAAAGATCCGATTCAAGACTTTAGCCAAGCGTAAGCCACCTTTCAACATACATTGTTCCATCACATCTTTATTTTGATAAACATACGAATAGGATAAATTGGCATTATTTGCTACGTCAGCATAAATTTTTTCCGCTAATTGGTTGGATTCATAGAGCCAATTTGAAAGTTCTCCAGCCGCCAATTGTTTGTTTCGCTCTTTACTATTTACATCGATCACTGTTGCGTACTCTGTATAGCTATATTTTTCGTTATCCACTAAATCACTATCCCACACACGGTGGATATTCGATTTTTTACCGAACCAGCTTACTTCAATCTTATTCCCCCCCTGATCTTCAGCACGGCTTACATGCATGGGTTGATGCGCATCCCCTAAGATATGGATCAAAAAATAAAGATTTTGCTTCTGTTGATCCATAGCGATAGTCTTATCAGCAAAAGATTGTTCGATACGGATAGCGGTCTTATACAAATTTTCATCGGCAGAATTTTCAAGCCCCAACTGAAACTCTGCCCAAGGTAAATTGGAATTTAAGTTGATAAAATGTGAATTGCCTAATTTTTTAAATTCGGGATTAGGATCCGACTTAATGAAGTCACCCCAATTGGCCCAATAGGCGAGCTTTTGCTGACCAATAATTTTTTCGATATTCTTTTTCGCTTTTTTAGTCAAATGACGTTCTGCAATTTCAGCAACCACACGGTGTCCGATCGTTCCCCATGCAAATACCGATGAAAGCTGAAAACATAACGTCATCGCGAGTAAACCCTTAATAATATTTCTCATTGAATAGTTGTTTTAAATGATGCTGTTTTTCCGTCTCAAATCAACTTCCAGCGTAATTTAGCCGGTTTTAAACATGTTGATTTGATTTTGTATCAAACCCATCTTTGTATAGTTAAATTAAAATTATTTAAATAAATCAAACGAATATTTTGCGGACGACCAAAATTCATCCAGCGCAATCATTCGGGGCTTAAAAAATGAAATAAGTTCGGCCCAATCCGCCTCTCTAAAAATACTATGCCCTTGCATAATGGTATAAATCTGACAAATTGGCTTTCCATATTCATCTCTTCCATCCATCTCCCAAATCCACTCTTCGCCAAGCAGATCATGCAGTAAAGCTCTAAACTGAAGAAACTGCTCAGCCATCAACGCCCTGATACCTGCATCCGGCTGCGACCATTGTATCGCGATTTTCGCTTCACTTTTATCAGCATCCATTTTAAAATACAAATGCTTTACACCTGTTTTGTAATTAATCCAATTTGCTTTTTCTCCATCCGCAGATAAATGTAATGCCATAAACTGACCAAACTTCGTCCAGAACGAATGTTTTAATTGTTTTATCTCTTCCCTTGAATACACCAATACAATTTTTAAGTCAACAAAATTAATAAAATAGCCTGGCTTCTCTAAACCTTATTGGTATTAAAATTGTTGTTTTATTAACAAATAATTTCGAAAAAAAATGAATATGGATAAGAAAAAATCACTCCTGCTTTTGGCCACGGTAGCACTAGGAACAGTAGCATACAATGCTCTTAAACCTGTCATTTCGCGGCCGGATGTTGTCGATCCATTCGATTTGGATAAATATCTCGGAAAGTGGTATGAAATAGCAAGGCTTGACTTTCGCTGGGAAACTGGCTTAAGTAAGGTCTCCGCCGAATATAGTATGAATAAAAATGGTACGATCCGCGTAAATAATCAGGGGTATAGCGAAGAGAAAGGACGATGGAGACAATCTATTGGAAAAGCCAAATTTGTTAACAGTCCGAATGAAGGAGCACTTAAGGTGTCGTTCTTTGGCCCATTTTATAGTGGCTATAACGTTGTCAAAATAACATCGGATTACAAATATGCGCTTATCTTTGGAGAAAATCTCGACTATATGTGGATTTTAGGCAGGGATTTAGATATTCCAGCTAAAATTAGAAATCAGTTTCTAACCTATGCTCTTCAATGTGGCTATAAGACAGGTGATCTTGTATGGACAAAACATTAATTGAAAATCGGAGTGAGCAACTGGTAGTTTAATGTTGCGTCTTGTGCAATCACGTCCGCAATTTCTTGAAGGTCTTTATCGCTTATGACATTTCTGATACCTGCGTTATAAAGAGTAGCCAAAAACAACGCTGCCTCATGCTTTTCACTTATTGTCAGAATAGAACTCCCGACGTAGAAATTTAATGCCGATACCGCATATTCACCAAACAGATTGAATCCAAAATCTCCGCCTGTCTGTATGCAATAACGCATCATTTTTTCAAAATCAGAACGCAATGTTTCTTTGGTATCCGTGCTCATACTTTCACTTTTAGAAATTTTTGCTTACCCACTCTAAGCCTTTATGTGACTTTGGCAAAGGTGCAAAAAATATCCCAAACAATACAGCTGCTAGACAGAAGATTGTTTGGGATAAGATATAAACGGCGTTTATTTTCTCTTAATTACAAGGCTTCGGCATGTTGAGTCACATCCAAACCAAGTTCTTCGTCCGTTTCTTCCACACGAAGTGGAGCAATAAGGTCAGTAATTTTTAATAAAACCAATGAGCCGACGAAAGCAAAAAATGACACGGCAAATAGAGCGACCATATGAACAAAGAATAATTTTGTTTCGCCAAAAAACAGCCCGTTGTCTACCACCACGGGGTTGATGTTATGATGTGCAAATACACCTGTAAGCACCATACCCACCATACCGCCTACTCCGTGACAAGGGAATACATCCAATGTATCATCAATACTTGTTTTACTTCTTAGGTAAACAACAAGGTTGCTGACCAATGCGCCCACCAGACCAATAATCATTGCGTGTGGGATGCTAACAAAGCCAGCGGCGGGAGTAATCGCTACCAGCCCAACCACAGCACCGATACATGCTCCCATTGCAGAAGGTTTCTTTCCACGGATAATATCAACAAATATCCATGCCATAGCAGCCATAGCTGAGGCAGTAGTCGTTGTTGCAAAAGCATAAGCCGCTAAGGAATTTGCACCTCCTGCAGAACCTGCGTTGAATCCAAACCAACCAAACCACAATAGAGCAGTACCCAAAATCACATAGCTGATACGTGCAGGATTATGGACTTGTATTTTGCGGCCTTTTAAGTAGATCGCGGCCGCTAATGCTGCCCAGCCCGCCGACATATGCACAACAGTACCACCAGCGAAATCAAGAACACCAAACTTGGCTAAAATTCCCTCAGGATGCCAAGTTGCATGAGCCAATGGCATATAGATAAAAATGCTAAATAGAATGATAAATAGCATAAATGAATTGAAGCGAATACGTTCTGCAAAAGCACCTGTAATCAGCGCTGGCGTGATAATCGCAAATTTTAGCTGAAACATAGCGAATAAAACCAAAGGTATGGTTGGCAGTGCTCCCCATGCAACATTTCCCAATGTACCTTTCATCATAAAAAATGTACGTGGATCGCCCACGATTCCGCCGATATCGTCTCCGAAAGCTAAACTAAAACCAACGATTACCCAAAGAATTGTCATCAAGCACATGCAGATGAAACTTTGCATCATGGTTGATATCACATTTTTTTTGCTAACCATACCACCATAAAAAAATGCAAGTCCCGGCGTCATAATCAATACCAATGCAGAAGAAGTTAACAACCAGGCGGTGTCTCCTGTATCAAACTCTGCCTTATTCAGATCAGACAAGTCAATTGAAGGAAATACAAGTCCTAATACTCCTAAAAGAACTAGAACAATAAGTGGAATAATTTTTTTCATTTGTTTAAACTGATTAGTGTTTATTAATACTTTAATAAAATTGTTGAAAAAATACAAAAACAAAACAAAAACCTATTATCATTTATATTTTTATCAAATATAAAGTCTTTTTATTAAAAAAATACCATCATTATTTATTTTTTTTGATTTTTTTTACATAATTTCACAATAACAAAAACAAAAACCATTATTAATCTATAAAATTCGACTTAAAACCATGGTAAAAAGAGCAATTAGAAAATAAAAACAGCAAAAAATCCAAACAAATCAAACTTAAACCTCCAAAAACATGAAAAAACTTCTTACAACAGTAATTTTATCTGTATTTCTTATAAACACAGCCTTATCACAAGAAGAAAACAAAGAAAAGGGAATCGAAATATCCGGTTCTGTCGACACCTATTGGAAATATGACTTCCAAAACAAACCAAATATTAACACCTATTTCACAGAAGACAACAATTCCGTTTCCATCGGAATGGTAGATTTAGCTGTTAAAAAGAAATTTAAAAAGGCTTCATTTGTAGGCGAGTTATCTTTTGGACCTCGCGGTCAATATCGCTCTATCATGAATGGAGACGGTCAAGCTGGTGATGATAAAAATAGCTTTCACATACAAAATCTCTATGTAGGCTACGACCTCACTGAAAAACTAAATCTTACTGCAGGTTTTATGGGAACATTTGTAGGCTTTGAAGTGATATCTCCCACCTACAATTTTCATTATTCAACATCTTATCTTTTTGGTGCAGGACCTTTTCAAGATGCGGGACTGAAAGCAACGTACAGTTTCTCAGATAAGGTGGCGTTAATGTTCGGAATATTTAATGACTGGAACGTGTACCAAGATATGAACGGTGTGTCGCACCTAGGCTCCCAGCTAGCTTATACACCCAATGATAAAAGTAGCTTTTATCTTAATTTTCTCACAGGATCCTCAGCAGGTGGAAAAACAAATTATAGTTCAGGAACATTGATTGACCTCGTAGCTAACTATGATTTCTCACCCAAATTTTTCCTTGGTTTAAATGCAACCAATTATAAAAAGAGAGATGGTGGAGGATATACGGGCGTCGCTCTCTATCCAAGAGTTCACTTTTCGGAAAATTTTGGATTAGGATTGCGTGAAGAGTTTTTCCAAACACATAAGGAAGAGGAAAATGGGATCCCAAGTACCAATATTCTCGCTACAACATTAACAGCAGAATACAGTTATCACGGCTTCAAATTTATACCGGAGATTAGAATTGATAAAGGAAATACAGAAAGATTCATCAAAAATGATTTAAGTCCAACGAAATCTGCCGGACAATTTTTGTTAGCCTGTGTCTACAGTTTCTAGAAAGAATATTCAGCAAAAATAAAGGAGCGGAATTCAGGTAGAACTCCGCTCTTTTATTTTAGCCAGGCAGCTATACAGAAATATCAATATTTAAAGATTAAATCATTTGTTTAAATTTACAATTTTCCAGAGAGCCAACGGGGAATAACAAACTCTGCCGCCAGGTGCGCTAGCTTAAAACTTGGCCAATTGTCCGGCTTGATCCAAACTACCTCTACGAGCTCCTCATAAGCTTTAAAAGACTGAGCCACCCTCAATCTAATTAAATAAATATTACCCGCTACCAGCGTATTTGCCTCATTGACGGCATGTGCTGTATGGCTACCTAAAAATTCTAAATCCTTTTTCGGTACATCAAACCTTAGCTCTTCGCGAAGCTCACGTATCAACGTCTCCTCCTGACTCTCTCCCGGTGCTGCTTTGCCTCCTGGTAACTGGAAATAAGCGGAGTCTTTTTTCCGAACCATCAACAAATTGCCATCAGGACTGAGGATCGCCGCCGAACAAATAACAATTGTATCCATATCGTGTAATTCAAATGGCAAAGCTAGCGTTTTTATTGCTGATGCAAAACATTTACCGCTTTGACCTGACTTTCATTAAGTCAGCAACTGAATAGATTCAGGTCAGTTAAGCACCCAAAAAAGACAATAGTCATTCGTTCCCATCACGTGATTTAAAACACCTGTGATTGGCAGTATTCCCTTAAAGTGTTCTTAATCACGCACAATAAAATTGCAAATCATCAACAATTTAGGTAAGTTTAAACCATAAAGCAATAATTTATAAATCCATATATGAGTCCAAGATTAGCATGTCTAGTACTAAGTCTAATTTTCCTGTTGACTGGATGCCAACAGGGTAAAAAAGATAGCGCAAAGCCGAAGCCACCCAATAGTCAACAAAAAAAAGAGGTGCCTGAAAAGTTAAATGAAAAACCAAAGCTAATCACAGTCGAAGATATAATTATCAAAAAAGAGCTACAGTATAAAAAATATACCCTGCAAGATACCTATCCTTATAAGGATACTACACGAACTTTCCAATGGCACAAAATTAAAGAACGCTTAGCATTTGTTACCAATTTTCAACAAACTCCTTCCCTATACGCTGTACTTCAAAACTATCAGAATGAGAAAGGTGAAGCGCCAACAATTCAGGGCTACAAACGGGACTCTTATAAACGGGTTTCTGACAGCTTTAATGTGGAGCGTTATCAGGCCGCACCACTCTACGATCTAAACAGCAATCAAGCGTTGCGTTATGGCCGCGATGGGTGGCTGGTCCGTGTGCAGGGACCCGACAGCCTAGACAGGGTTTCGGTCGAAGGTATTTCGTTTGAAGGGAAATACAACGTGCCAAAGCGCTATCTTCAAATTATTCGCGATACGATTGAATTTAAATTTGTTACAATTGTAGATATTAAAAACCAAAATATCTGTACATTGGAAAAAGCTGGAAATGAATGGCTCGTCAGAAGCATGAATCCAGCAACCAGCGGGCGACATAAGCCTCCGCATGCCCAGGAAACGCCCACTGGTCTTTTTGTGGTGCAAGAACATAAATCGAAGATGTTTTATTACAAAGATGGAACCAAAATTTATGGTGGATTTGCGCCTTATGCCACCCGGTTTACTGCAGGTGCATATATACACGGTATTCCTGTTAACAACCCAAATGGCAATATCATCGAATATAGCGAAACGCTTGGAACTATTCCCAAATCACACATGTGCGTCAGAAATGCGTCATCTCATGCTCAATTTGTCTATAAACGGTCAAAAGACTTTTCGTCACTCGTTATAGTTATTGATTAACAATATTTAACATTCTGTAAATCAAATATGTATTAATTTTAATTGTTACTTTTGTAAACATCTATAGAGAAAAGGAGTAAAATGGGAAATACGTTTATCTTTCTTTTGATGGCGCTTAATACAGCACTTTCATCACAAGAAGAATTAAAAACAACACAGCAACAAGCCAGCAAGCATCGTATAAATGTGGAGCGTCAACGTACAGAAGTTGATTCCTTATATGATGAAATGAACCTAGCTCAAGTATTACAATACGAAGCTTTTCGTCAAGCAATGGAAGGTAGAAAAGCCCTTCCTATCCACAACAAAGATATCATGACGGTCATCGATTTCTCGCTGGCATCCACTGAAAAGAGGCTTGTAGTATTAGATCTTGCGCAGAAAAAGGTACTGTTTAATACGTTAGTTTCGCATGGCAAAAATAGCGGCGAGAATTATGCGGTAAATTTTTCAAATCAACAGGAATCGCTCAAAAGTTCGTTAGGATTCTTCACGACTGAAAATACATACAATGGTGAGAATGGCTATTCATTGGTACTGAATGGTCTTGAGAAAGGGATAAATGATAATGCCAAAGCGAGATATGTAGTGATGCATGGTGCAGATTATTGTAGCAATGGAACAATAGCGAGTTTAGGTAGACTCGGAAAAAGTTACGGCTGCCCTGCCGTTCCGAGAGAATTTGCAGCCCCTATCATTAATACCATCAAAGATGGCACATTATTGTTTATTTACGCAGATAACGCTGAATATTTAAGCAAAACTCACTTGATCCATCAACCGAATATTCTGATGGCCCAGTTTCAAAAAAGACAGTCTACGTTTAACAATGAAGGCTAATAAAAAAAACCTGATGGTGATTCATCAGGTTTTTTTTATTCAAAGCAGCTATACCAGCTGACAAATCTTTTAAGACTTGTGCCTTTTCCTAAATTTCAACATCCAATTGTAAATTGCATCGTCGTGAAATAATCGCTCTACACTTCCATGTGTACCTCCTTTTATCACATTCAAACTCACATTAGCATCTGGATCTTCTTTTTTTATCGCCCGCATAATTTTTTTAGATTCTGAAATTGGCACCGCCCGATCGGCCGTTCCATGATGCAACCAAATGGGCACCTGGGTCAGGTTGGACGCATACTGACTCGATCCACCACCACATATGGCCACAGCTGCCGCTACCCTTTGCGGATATTTACCAGCCACATCCATAGTGCCGTAGCCCCCCATACTCATACCACATACATAAATACGGTCCGGGTCAGCATTGTAATGTCCGATGACATAATCCACAATTTCCATTACTTTATCTGCATCCCAGCCACCCTTTGACTGTGGAGCAACAATAATACCTGGAACTTCCTGCCCCTTATTGATAGCATAAAGGATACCATAGCGCTTTACACGATCCAAATTTGTACCGGAAAGACTCCGCCCATGCAAAAAAACGAAAAGAGGTTGCTTCTCCATATTGGAAGAATCTGGTCCAGAATTTTTCAATAAAAAGGGATAGGTCGTTTCTCCTCTAATCGCTTGTATTTCCTGCGCATTTACACGTATCACTAGCATACAGAAAAAACATAGATATAAATAAACTCTTTGCATACTTATGTATATAAAATTTAGCTTAATTTGGATCATTAAAAATACAATTAAATGATTTTTGACAACCGTATTTAACAAGATTTAACATTTTCGACAGTCTGTTTGTGATTCAAAACATCGCTAATCAGCTGAATCTACAATAAGCAACGAGCGTTCATTTATACGATTCCATCCAATTATAATTGCATTTCAGATCAAATTTATCTTAGTTTGTAACTGTTGACGCAAATCGAAGTTCTCACATGAAAATATTACATACCGCCGATTGGCACCTTGGAAAACGACTGGAAAGTTTCTCTCGAATAGACGAACAGGCCCTGGTTATGGATGAGATCGTTCAGATTGCCGATCAGGAAAATGTCGACCTAGTAATTATTGCCGGAGATCTCTTTGATGCTTTTAACCCGGGAGTGGAAGCAATTGAGCTATTCTATAAAACAATCAAACGTCTTAGTAAGGATGGCATGCGTCCTGTAATTGCTATTGCCGGGAATCATGATTCACCACATTTGATTGATGCACCCGATCCGTTGGCAAGGGCCTCCGGAATTATCTTAATCGGCCATCCGCACGCCGTCGTCACTCCTTTTGCTACGGAAGGCTTCGCTGTTGTACATGCAGATAAAGGCATTATCATCTTGAAACTACCTCAGTATGAGCATACGATTCGAATCCTTCATACCGCTTATGCCAATGAGATCCGCTTAAAACAATATTTAGGTGAAGATAAAGAAAGTAAGTTAAATGAGGTTTTATCTTCCGAATGGAAAAAAATTGCCGAGACCTATTGTGATGAAAAAGGCATTAATATCCTCATTGCCCATCTTTATATGAATAAGTTAGGTCGTCCACTTTTGGAAGAGCCGGATGGTGAAAAGCCGGTCAAAATAGGAAATGCAGACTTGATCTATTCACAAGCTATTCCGGAACAAGTCCAATATACGGCATTAGGACATCTACATGGTTATCAAAATATAGGCTCTCCAGAGAAACCAGTTATCTACGCATCATCTCCCCTATGTTATAGTTTTTCAGAGGCTGGGAAAACCAAATTTGTAGCGCTAGTAGATGTATCGCCCAATACACAGGCTGCAGTAACTCCGATTCCACTTACACAAGGCAAACCATTATTTAGAAAAACATTTGAGGATATTGAAAGTTGCATTTCCTGGCTAGAAGCAAATCCAGATGCCTTGATAGAATTGACATTGAAATCCGACACCTTTTTGAAAGCAGAAGACCGCAAGCGGATCTATCAGGCGCATTCAGGAATAATCTATTTGATTCCGGTGGTTAAACAGCGTGATGGCGAATCTATAGACACCAACGAAATCAATCTTAAGCAAGACATATCTGCATTGTTTCAAGATTATTTTAAATCCAGAAATGCCAATCAAGCGCCCAATGACGATATCCTTGATCTATTTCGCGAAATTTTAAATTCTTAATTGCATGATTCCATTAAAGCTAATATTAGAGGGCATCTATTCCTATCAGGATCGCCAGACGATCGATTTTACTGCACTTCTCGAAGCTGGACTTTTTGGTATTTTCGGCACAGTGGGCTCTGGTAAATCGTCCATATTAGAAGCGATTACTTATGCGTTATATGGGGAAACAGAACGTTTGAATGCACGCGACAAACGTGGATATAATATGATGAATCTGAAGTCAAACAAGTCATATATAGAACTTGATTTTGTCAACTTTGAAGGACGCACATTTAGAGTTACGCGCGAATTTAAACGGAACTCCAAAAACTTCGATGACGTTAAATCGCCAACGGTCGTGCTCTATGAGAAATTAAATGATACATGGGTACCATTGGAAAGCAGTAATACACAGCGAATAATAGGACTAAGCTATGAGAATTTCAAAAGAACAATCATCATTCCACAAGGACAATTCAAGGAATTTATAGAACTTGGCGCCAGGGAGCGCACCGATATGATGAAAGAGATTTTTCAATTGCATCGGTTCGACCTACAGGATAAAGTTTCCGCACTATATAAGAAAAATCAATCGGAATTAGATCACTTGAATGGTCAATTATTTGGATTTGAGGAGATCACTTCAGACCTTGTAGCAGCCACCAACGAAAAGTTACAGGTTGAACTTCAATCTTTCGCTTTTATAGAATCTTCGCATAAAGTACAGCATGAAAAATTCATGCTGCTCCAAAAACTTAAAGCGGATTTTCTTGAATTGAACCGGATGAAATTACGTTACGAGGAATTACTTGAACAGAAAGTACAAAAGGAGAATTTAAGGCTACGATTAAGCCGGTTTGAGGAGGCCCAAGCCAAATTTTTACACAGGCTCCAATCCAAAGAAAAATTAGATATTGATAAGGGATCAACGCAAAGAAAATTGGCGAACGAAGAAGCAAAAAAGGCAGAAATACAACAGCTTATACTGCAACATCAATCTCGCTTAAATGTATTAAAACCGAAATATGAACTGCTGCCGCGACGCCGTATGCAGGAATTGGATCTTGAATTGATACAGCAATTGATTACCTTTTCCAATGAAATTAAAGGCTTGCAAGATCGCGCTGAAAAAGGCCGCCATTTTGTCGTAGAAGCGAAAAAACAACAAGCGCATTATAAAGCAAAAATCCAGGAAACTGAAAGTGAGATTTCGAATTTAAAGCGTGCTAAACCTTCGCCGCATGAATTGATGGAATTGGGCCGATGGTATACTAAACAACAGGGTATACAACAACAAGAAAAAGAGCTTAATAAGCAATTGGTCGATTTAGAAAACAATGCCAGCGAAATCAGACGAGAATTAAAGCATGCCGACGTCAACCTGGAGGAATTTCAATCAACTCATGCCCGTGTTGTTCACCAATTGGAACAAAAACTCAATAAGCTACAGGACGAAAAGGCCCATCTGCTTTTGCAGCAGCGGCTATCCCAATATGCTAAAGATTTGAAAGAAGGATCGCCTTGCCCCCTGTGTGGGGCTATTGAACATCCAATGGTCAACCATGGGCAGGATATTTCTCTAGAAATCCTTGCTCATGAAAAATTGATGACCGACACGACCGAACTCCTAAAACTAAAACAGGATCAAAAATTCCAAGTGGAGAAACTTGTTCTTCGCCTGCAATCATTGACAGATCAAAAACACGAACTGAACACGAAAATTGAATTGCATAAGTCCATAGAAATGGCCCATTTCAATGAATTTGTATGGACTGGCTATAGCAGTACAGATGAATCGATCTATGCTTCCAAAAAACAGGAGCTTTCCAAAATTGACACCCTAATCCAGGCCCTCGAAAATCAGCTTGTAAATGATCAGACTGCTTTAGCGTCTGTAGAGGAAAATCTGGAGAAATACAACAAAGCCCTGGGGCAATTTGAACGCGACGAAGTAAGCAAGCAAGCACAGATCAATCAAAATATTGGCAATTTAAAACTCCTCAGCTGGTTCGATTACGAATCGAAAGATGCCCAAACTGTCGAAGAAGAATATAACGCAATCAAAACCTCAAATATTACGGTAGAAAAAGAGTTTGTTTCGGTAAACGATAAGCTAAGCGAGTTAAACAGTCAGTTCGCAGGGCAAAACAGTGTGGTGAATGCCATTTTGGAACGACTCCAAACAATTGAAAGTGAAATTCTGGAAGTTGACAACACGTTTCAGCAGCATCTTTTAGCTTCGCCGTTTAATGCGATCGAGGAGGTTAAGCAGATACTCGCACAAAACTTGCCTGTACAGCAGATCCGACTTGAGCTGGAACAGTTTCAAATAGATTTCGAAACTGTAAAGGCGCAGATTGCTCAACTGGAACATAAGCTCGTTGACCAAGTGTACGAGGAAACAATCTTTATTGAACAGGAAAAGGCGCTGAAAGAAAGCGCTCAACAATTGAAAGAAAGTACTGAAAATGTTGCCAAGCTGAGGCAGGAACTCAACCAATTGATGATTTCCTACGCTAAAAAAGAGACCCTTCTGCAGCAACAAATGAAGCTAAACTTACGTAATGAAAATTTGAAACAACTCTTCAATCTATTTAAAGGTGCCGGTTTTGTACAATATGTTTCTTCAATTTATCTACGTCAATTGTGCGACCACGCCAATATTCGTTTTCACCGTATGACACGAAATCAACTTAGTCTGCAGATAAACGAAAACAATGAGTTTGAGATTATAGATTATTTAAATGAAGGGAAGAGTCGTAGTGTAAAAACTTTATCCGGAGGTCAGGCTTTTCAAGTATCGCTAAGCCTGGCGCTCGCGCTCGCGGAGAGCGTGCAGTCGAGTACGAAAGCGAGCAAAAACTTTTTCTTTATTGATGAAGGTTTTGGCACACAAGATAACGCGTCAATCAATATTGTATTTGAAACCCTGCTAGAGCTACGCCGCGAAAATCGTATTGTAGGGATCATTTCTCATGTTGAGGAGCTCAAAGAAAGAATTCCAATATCCCTTTCCATAGAAAAAGATGAAGACCACGGTAGTCAAATTTTTATTAATTAAGATCAAAAGTTATTTTGTATATTAGTTATTGCGGTCATATTCGTTGCAAAAAGGCCGCAATAACTAAAAAATAAAGATTATGGGCTTATTTTCGAACAGCAAAAAAGGGAAAGGGTCTCATCCTTTTTTTCTTAAGGGAAGCAAAACGAATAGTAATACGATCCAATCTGGAAGCAGTTGCCATTCCCCGCACATTCAACAGTCCATGTTATTTATCAAGCACTATGATATCCTGACTATCTTAAAAGATATTCTAATGCCGTACAACCAAAACTAAGGTTCAAAAAAAGAAGTATAACGTAGCATTATAAAACTTTTCTAAAGAAATATTGTCATACGATAAAACAGGTCAAAGACAGTATATTTGTCAACTATATGAAATACAAACAAATCAACAATAATTCCATTAATCAAATTATGCTTATCCTCATCATACTAGCGATATGCATATTGATCTTTACGAGCTTATTTTATTATTTACCAGGTTTTTTAGGGGCGATAACGCTCTATATTCTATTTAGAAAAATCAACTATAAGCTCACCGAAGAAAAAAGATGGAATAAGTCGGCGGCAAGTATTCTATTAATCTTACTGACAATTGTTTTTTTAGTTGGACCGCTTTATCTGCTAATCAACTACATGGTACCCCAGGTTACAGAGGTCATTAGCAACAAAGACGAACTGATGCAGAAATTTGATTCTGTAAAGAGCTATTTAAAATCCAGTCCCTACTTCAGTAATATTGACCTTTCAGATTCTGCATTGATGCAAACGCTCCAGCGAGCGGCTAAGTTTATACCCAATATTCTTAACTCCGTCGCAGAAGTTGGAGTCAATTTACTCGTGGCATTATTTGTACTTTATTTTATGCTTGTAAGCAGCAAGAGGCTGGAGGAAACAATTTATAACGCCATTCCTTTTACCAAAGCTAGCAAGGCTGAGTTATGGAAAGAGTTCGACATGATGGTGAAATCCAATGCTATTGGTATTCCAATTTTAGCCATGTGTCAAGGGATTGTTGCCGGACTTGGCTATTGGTTTTTTGGACTGGAAAGTCCTATTTTTTTAGGAATATTAACGGCTGTCTCCACAATAATTCCAATCTTAGGAACAATGGTGGTCTATTTACCAGCCGCACTATTTCTACTCGCCAATGGCCAATCCGGAAGTGCTATAGGTCTTGCTTTGTATGGAATCATTATTATAGGGAGTATAGATAATGTTCTCCGCTTTACCATCTTAAAAAAGCTGGGTGATGTACATCCCCTAATTACGGTATTCGGTGTACTACTTGGGTTAAATTTGTTCGGTATGCTTGGACTAATATTTGGTCCTTTAATTCTATCCTGTGTTGGTGTACTTCTCAAAGTTTACAGTATTGAATTTGGAAAAAGCGCACCAGAAATTATTCAGTCAACATCCCTAATAGAATCTGGGGCAATGGGTGAGAAACCAAATATTATCGAGTAAGGAAAGCTAAACAATTGAAATGTGTCTATCGACATGTATCTAATCACCAAACTCGATATCCAGTAAACTGTCATAAATAAAATTGTAAGGCATAAAATCCGCTTTTTTTCATAGTTTTGGTTCGTTAATGTATTCGAGTATTGCTGATAATTAAAAATCTAATATTGGATGCTAACGAAAGAAAAGATCAAATCATTGATACTGATTTAAAAGCAAATGTATTCTATGAACAAAAAAATAGTCTTAGGAGTAACAGCGGTATTCATAGCTGGAATCCTATACTCATGTGGCGACAATAACAAATCAAAAACTGAAGGCAAAACCACACCTACACAAGAGGTCACTTCAGAAAACCACGACCATGCGGGACATGATCACGGGCAGACGGCCCCCATCCAATCTTCCGAACCAGCTGGCATTCTTCCTAATTTTACTTTTTATCAACTTCGTTCCGGGATAAGAGTTACAAACGATAATGTTGCCAAAGACAAAAATACCGTATTTATTCTTTTTGATCCAGGCTGTAGCCATTGTCAGCACGAGGCTGTCGAGTTAGAAAAAAACATAGATCGTTTAAAAGATGTAAATATTTATTATATCTCCATGAATGACCCTGCTTTAGTATTGGGCTTTTTTGACAGTTTTGCTCCAAAATTATCCAAAGCATCAAATGTTGAAGTATTGATCGATAAAGATCAGACATTTATTCAAAAAATTCATGTGCCGACACAATTCCCAGCGAATTATGTTTATGGAGCAGATGGTAAACTGAAAGCACATTGGGAGGGCGAAAAAAATATCAACGAAGCAATAAGCGAATTTCATAAATAATCTGAAATGCTCAACATAGCAATCAACGGATTCGGCCGTATTGGCAGAAATACATTGCGTAATATTTTTCTTCGCGGAGCTTCTGATGAGATAAAGATCATTGCAATAAATGATTTGACAGATACAAAGACGCTTGCCCATTTATTTAAATATGATTCGGTGCACGGCCCTTTTTATGGCACTGTGTCCCACGACGAAAATCACATCATTATTAATGGCAGAGCAATCCGCGTTATTAATGAAAAAGATCCTTCGATGCTCCCGTGGAGAGAATTAGATATCGATGTTGTGATAGAATCAACAGGGCATTTTACGACACGTGCCAAATCAGCTTTACATTTAGAGGCAGGTGCAAAGAAAGTAATTATTTCGGCACCGGCGCAAGACAAGGATATTCCGACAGTGGTGCTCGGCATTAATGATCAGACTATCGATCTTTCTGCATCCATTTTATCCAATGCCTCCTGCACGACCAATAATGTTGCTCCCTTAGTAAAAATTTTAGATGACCATTGGGGCATAAAAGATGGTTATATCACAACGGTGCATTCCATGACAGGCGATCAAAATCTTCATGATGCACCACATAAAGATTTACGGAGAGCGCGGGCAGCGTCATCTGCAATCATTCCAACAACAACAGGTGCAGCTAAAGCTATCACCAACGTTTTTCCCCATTTACAGAATAAGCTCGGCGGCGCTGGAATACGTGTCCCTGTCCTCAATGGTTCATTAACGGACTTCACCTGTACGCTTGAAAGGCAGACCACGGTTGAAGAAATTAATAAGGCCTTTCAATCGGCAGCCGAAAATGAATTGAAGGAAGTGCTGTATTATACAGAAGATCCAATCGTTTCAGTTGATATCATCAATAACCCTTATTCCTGCGTTTTTGATGCTCAGCTCACTTCCATTGTTGGGGGGTTGGTCAAAGTAGTTGGTTGGTACGATAATGAATTTGGTTATTCCAATCGATTGGTTGATTTACTGATTAAGATTGATCATTTAAATGAAAAATCTTTTGCCTAAATGAACGGCTGTCTGCTATACTGATTTAAGATAGGGATTATGATTTATTTGGGTAAAAATGAACTGTAATTAAAAAACCTGTATTTTATACAGGCTTTTTAATTACAGTTCCCTTTCTACTCCCAGACCGAATAAGGCGAAATCATATTTGACGGGATCCAGCGGATCAAGTAAACGTAAGTTTGCTGTTAACTCCTGCGCTGTCTTCCAATTGACTTTATCAAATGTAATCAAACCAAATTTACGCGCCACACGCTCCACATGAACATCGCAAGGGCAGATCAGATCTTTTGGTGAAAGGCGATTCCAGATACCGAAATCCACACCTTTGTTATCCTGTCTAACCATCCAGCGTAAAAACATATTGATTCGTTTAACAGTGGACTTCTGTGCGGGGCTACTAATATGCTTACGTGTGCGATAGGGATAGTCCGGCAGTGAAAAAAAATACATTTTAAATGTATTAAGCGCCAGTTCAATATCAATCTCCTTTCTATTCTCCTGCCCTACCAGAAAAGCATCTTCCAAAGAATCAAAATGACCATAATGATATTTGAAAAATTCAATGAAGTAGAGAATATCCGTGTCATTAAATGTACGGTGTTTAAACCCCAACAAACTTTTTAGATCTTGCTCTTGATGATTCATAATATAGTCGTACGGTGAACCATCCATTCGATCAATAAGCTCCTTGCATTTATTGATGATCGTCTTCCTTTGGCCCCAAGCCATAATTGACGCCAGGAAACCCATGATCTCAATATCCTGCTTCGCAGAAAATTGATGTGGAATAACTATCGGATCATTGGGTATAAAATTAGGTTGATTATATTCCTCAACTTTCTTATCCAAAAAATCTTTCAGATCAAAATCAGCTGCAATTGTCATTATTACCTTCCTGTCTGAAGTATACCCTTACAAATATTGGCAATCAAACCAGGCCCTTCATAAATAAATCCGGTGTAAACCTGAACAAGGCTAGCACCTGCATCCAATTTTTCAATGGCATCTTTAGCCGAATGAATCCCACCAACACCAATAATTGGAAAAGCCTTATTCGATTTTTGACTGAGGTACCGAATAACTTCCGTAGATCTTTTTGTTAAAGGACGTCCACTCACTCCCCCTGCTTCTTGAGTTAATGCCGTTGCACTCTTTAATCCATCTCTTGAGACAGTGGTATTTGTCGCAATAACGCCAGCAATCCGCGTCTCCATAACAATCTCCACGATATCATCCAATTGACTATTTGTTAAATCGGGAGCGATTTTAAGTAGAATAGGCTTCGGAGTTGATTTACTATTATTTAATCCCTGTAAGGTATTGAGGATGTTTGTTAGCGGTTCCTTCTCCTGTAAATCGCGTAGACCAGGCGTGTTGGGAGAACTGACGTTGACAACAAAATAATCCACATGGTCAAATAATGCATTGAAACAATAGATATAATCATTAACTGCGTCTTCATTCGGCGTAAGTTTATTCTTACCGATATTCCCTCCTATCAATAACCCTTTACGATCTGTCAAGTTTTTTAATCTATTCGCAGCAACATCAGCGCCCTGATTGTTGAATCCCATTCTATTGATCAGCGCCTCGTCCGGTACCAGACGAAACATTCTAGGTTTATCGTTACCGGGTTGCGGTTTAGGAGTTACTGTTCCAATTTCAATAAAACCAAACCCCAAATTAGCCATATCAGCAATATACTCCGCATTTTTATCAAATCCCGCTGCAAGACCTACTGGATTTTTAAACTTCAACCCAAAAACTTCACGCTCCAAACGTGGATCTTCGACTGTAAAAAAAGCATTCAATAATTGCTTTGCACCCCAAATTTTTGAGAAAACATTTAATCCTCCGGTCACTTTGTGGTGAGCCATCTCGGGATTCATTGTAAAGAATATAGGCTTGACTAATTTATACATAATCGCAAAGTTACTCAAACAAGAAGAAATATTCATTACTTTTGTACTTTTGCAGTTGAAATGATATCAATAAATAATTTAACATTTGAAATAGGATCTCGTGCCCTATATGATGAAGCAAACTGGCATATCAAACCAGGAGATAAAGTTGGCCTGATCGGCGCTAATGGCACAGGTAAATCTACGTTGCTTCGGCTTATTGTCGGTCAATACACACCGACATCAGGATCAATTTCTATGGCGAAGGACCTGAAGATTGGCTATTTAAACCAAGATTTATTATCATACCATTCTGACAAAAGCATTTTGCATGTTGCAATGGAAGCCTTTGAACGCCAAAATCAATTACATGCCGAAATCGAAGAGTTACTTGGTAAATTAGAAACAGACTACTCCGATGATATTCTGAATAAATTGAGTGACAAACAGGTAGAATTCGAAGCCCTAGATGGGTATAACATTGAATTTAAAGCTCATGAAATCCTCGCAGGTCTTGGCTTTTCTGAAGCGGAACAAAAAAGACCGCTAGCTACGTTCTCAGGGGGTTGGCGTATGCGGGTCATGCTAGCCCGTATCCTTCTACAGACTCCGGATATTTTATTGCTAGATGAGCCTACCAACCACATGGACTTACCTTCAATTAAATGGCTTGAAAACTATCTTCAGTCGTTCGATGGTGCTATTGTGATTGTTTCCCATGATAGATATTTCCTGGACCGTATCATTAAAAAAACGGTCGAATCGCGTAAAGGGAAATTAACACTTTATGCAGGTAACTACAGTTTTTACCTTGAAGAAAAAGAACTGCGAAATGAACTTCAGGCTAATCAATTCAAAAACCAACAAGCAAAAATTAAACAGGAAGAGCGCTTAATTGAGCGCTTTCGGGCCAAAGCATCGAAAGCAAAAATGGCTCAGTCACGCATCAAGGCTTTGGATCGCTTGGAAAGAATTGACGACGTAGATGACGATAATCCGACGGTAAACTTTAGTTTTAAATTTTCGAAACCTTCCGGCCGCCATGTCGTTACTTTAGAAAATATCTCCAAGTCCTATCCTAACCTAGAGATATTAAAAAACACCTCAGCAATTATTGAAAAGGGCGATAAAATCGCTTTGATCGGTGCCAATGGTAAAGGTAAATCGACATTATTACGCATTGTGGCTGATGCGGATCACGAGTTTGATGGAAAGGCTGAACAAGGCCATAATGTGTCGCAAACATTTTTTGCGCAACACCAGCTTGAGGCCTTACACCTGGAGAATTCCATCCTTGCCGAATTACAAGCCTTTGCACCGAAACATACAGAAACTGAATTACGGTCTATCCTAGGCTGTTTCCTTTTTACAGGGGATGATGCCTTCAAGAAAATTAAAGTCCTTTCTGGAGGAGAGAAATCACGTGTGGCCCTTGCTAAAGCATTAACAGCAGATGCCAACTTCTTGGCACTCGATGAGCCGACCAACCACTTGGATATGCAGTCGGTCAACATTCTGATCCAAGCTTTGCAACAATACGAAGGCACATTTATTGTTGTATCCCACGACCGTTATTTCTTGGATAATGTCGCGAATAAAATCTGGTACATAGAAGATAAACAAATCAAAGAGTACCCAGGTACGTACCAGGAATATGAAGAATGGGCGGCAAAACGAATTGTCAAAACTGAAGGTAAGACGGAGAAAAAAGCCAAGGAAGAACCGAAAGCGAAGAAAGAAAAGCAACCGCTTACGGAAGATAAAACGCGCTTATTGAGCAGAAAGAATAAAGAACTTATGTCATTTGAACAAAAAATAGAAGAACAGGAAATTTTGGTCAAAACATTAGAGTCAAAGCTTGCCGATGAAGCGGTCTATTCCGATGCTGCTAAATTACAGGACACTACGCGCTCATACAACTCGGCAAAAGCATTATTGATACAATTTCAGGAAAGCTGGGAACAGTTAGCGGAAGAAATCATGGATTTAGAAGACAATTAATTTTTTCGACTTAAAATCAGGTTATTACCTGTTTAAAGGTGATTTTAAGCCAAAAATATTTGCAGAAATAGGATTAAAGCCCTACTTTTGCATCACTTCAAACAACGAACAATAGTTCTAAAACGAAGTACGATTCCGTAGCTCAGCTGGTAGAGCAATACACTTTTAATGTATGGGTCCTGGGTTCGAATCCCAGCGGGATCACAAACAAAAGCTAATCTTTCGATTGGCTTTTGTTGTTTTAGTAGGTTAACAATCGAAAAATGAGCCGGCTCGGTCAGAAGGATCGTGGAATTGATATAGGACCAATGATATGATCAAAACTAACTGGTTAAAATAAAAAAGTACTGATATTATAGTGACTAAAACCTATCCCTGAGACTTACTAATAAGTATATAGTTCAATTTCTGTCCCATTCTTTTAAAAATCCATGGTTAAGTCAAATCATTTTATAGAAATTTAAAATGTTACAAAACAATTCTCAAACTTGACTAATCAATCGATTGACTAAACTGATTTTATCAAAAGTTTATTTTCTTACACCGAAATAAATGGACTTTCATTTATATTTATTACACACAATATAAACCATTATGAGAAAATTTTTAAATCCACTATTAGCATCGCTTGCTCTACTTACTGCGTCCTGTAGCAAAACTTTGATGAACACAACAGAGAGTGTCGGCCCTCTCAAAGCAAAAGCCTCAGCAGCAACCGCGATCAACGAATGGAACAGCAACCCTTACAAACTAAACGTGATCTATTTCGTTCCCAATGATGTGGATTCTATTCCCAATTTCCGAAAACGTCTAAGCAGAATTCTATTAGATGCGCAAAATATGTTTGCCAATAACATGGACCGCGAAGGATTTGGTCGAAAATCTTTTGGATTAGATCTGGTCAATGATACGTTAATAAATATTCATTACCTTGCTGGGCAATTTGGAAAAGCAACTTACCCCTATTCTGGGGGCAACGGAGCAGTAAAGACGGAGGTAGATGCATATTTTGGTCAAAATCCATCGGCAAAGAAAAGCGCGCATAACCTCATTATTATTCCGACTTACAACACCGATCCTGCAAATCCAGGCGGCCCGCCATTCTATGGCACCGGCACTAGTTGTTACGCATTGGACTATGCAAATCTTGATGCTAAAAATTTGGGAATCGGCGGCGATATTGGGTGGAAGGCAACCGTATGGATTGGTGGTATGATTCACGAATTGGGCCATGGCTTGAATGCCAGCCACAACAGAATGAATAAGACCTTGGCACCCACTTTAGGCACAGCCTTAATGGGCTCAGGAAATTCCACTTATGGAATCTCAACAACCTCCCTGACAAGTACCACCGCGGCGACATTTAATAATAGTCAAGTATTTAGTTCTGTGACTAGAAGTGATTGGTATGCATCCGCGTCAGCAGAAATTGTATCTTTGAATTCGATCTTTACAAACAATACGATTATCATTTCCGGAAAATTTACCACTAACAAGCCTGTCAATGATATTGTTGTTTGGCATGATAGAGAGCCCTTCGGTGGGAACAATGATTATGATGCCGTACAATGGGCGACAAAAATCATCGGTCAGGATAGTTTTAGATTCGAATGCCCACTCGCTGATTTTTATGACCTGACAGGAAATTATGAAATGAGAATTGGCTTTATGCACGTCAATGGTATTCGCACAACCATACGTTACGCCTATAACTTTACCAACAATATTCCCGATCTATCCAAAGTTGTTACTTATAAACTATTGCCGACGACAAGTTGGTCCATCATCGGAAGCGATAGCAATGAGCTTGGTTCAACTGCAAATAATGTCTTGGATATGAACCGAGGCACTGTTTGGCATACCCCATGGTCATCAACCCAAACACCCCAACCACATTTCTTCTCGGTCAATATGGGAGCTGTACGCACTATTAAGGGCCTTGCATTTCGTAATCGAGATAATTTAAATGGAGCAATAAAAGATGTCAATATTTATGCAAGTACGAACGGTACAAGTTGGACCCTAATCAAAACAGCACAATTGCCAAAAGTCTCAGGTTCTTGGATTAATGTCGAACTCAACGCATCAATTAGCACGCGTTACCTTAAAATTGAATCTACTAGCTCTTGGGGCGATTTCTTCTATTCGCATCTTGCTGATTTTGGGACGTACTAAGAACTGATAAAGAATTACAATCACAAGATTAATTATTAACAGCGCCTATAAGCAAGGATTATCTTCAACCAATATGCGAGACAAATAGCGTAGTATAGAAACAATGAAATATTGAAAAACCATTGTTGAACTCCCGATTTATGTTAATTTTGGATATTAACACATTATAAGTTAATCCGACGCGTCTTTATGAATAAATTACGTAAATATTGGAAACTATTTTCCTATATTGGTGCACATCCGGGCATGTCATACATCGATTTCAAACGCGTGTACATGATCAATCTGATTGCATTGTTATGTTTATTTCCAACTATTTTCTTTGCAATCCTTAATCTTATCGATCAACGTTATATTTTATCTGCGATTAATTTTTCCAATTCGACTTGTGCCTTTACAGTGCTTGTCCTTCAATATTATGGGAAATACAACATCGCTAAGGCCACATTGTTAACAAGTAATTCTGTGTTTTTCTTTGCAGGAGCTTTGCTCTATAGAAATGGTGGAGAATATTTTTTATTGTGCACATTAATCGTCGCCATGTTGATGTATGAAAACCGAAAGATTCATATAGTCCTTTGTCTTACGATAGCTTTTCTAATTTCACTTTTATATCTGCTACCCGATATACTTCCACTACGCCAGCACGTTCCGCGATCAAGATCTGTGTTCAATATTATTAATGCGCTTGCTTTTATCGTCGTGGCGGTCAACTTTTTTCTCGATATCATCTATAAAAATATGAAAAAGATCGAGCAGCAGCGCCTTAATTTAGAATCTATGAATCGCGACAAGGAAAAAATATTTTCTATTATTGCGCACGACATCAAAAGTCCTTTTGCCAACCTAGAAGCACTGGTATTTATGTTCCGTAACCAAATGCTAAACAGTACCACTTCACAGGAATATATTCAACAAATCTATCAACAAATCGCTCAGCAGAATCAAGCGTTAGATGACCTACTGCAATGGGGCAGCAGCAATATGCAAGGCATGAATTGTAGCACATCGAAACTATTGATTAAACCCATTATTCAACACATTATCAAAAGCTTCAATGATAATGCGCAATCTAAACAACTCAAAATCAACTTGGATATACCTCCAGACACGCAAATAATTGCCAATAGAGACCATACCACTATCATTTTACGAAACTTAATCAGTAACGCGATAAAATTTAGTTATGTTAATGGGAATATCAACATTTATATTAGTGTGGACGATCTCTATACGCATATCCATATTCAGGATGAAGGTATAGGTATAAATCCGTTAAAATCCGCCGCGCTATTTAATGAGATTCAGCAAAAGTCCTTTGGAACTGAACATGAGCCTGGATCGGGTGTTGGACTTGTATTGTGCAAGGATTTGATTGAGAGAAATAATGGTATTGTAAACATTCAAAGCACACCTAATGAAGGATCCATTTTTAGCGTAGGACTACCGTCCTCTCCAACTCATATTACCCAAACTAAGGTAGAATCACCTTCATGTGTTTAGCAGTAAAACTAAATGCTCAGATGGGAATACGGCATACACTTCGAACGTCGATAAGAATCGTCAGACAAGATGTATCTGAAATGACCTGTCAGCTATGCTGCGAGTGAATCATCTCTTTATTATCAATTTGTCACATTTTAGCGTGAATTGATTAGCTTAGTCGTACGATTGTAAAAAGAGCACATAGAATCTATTCAAATGAAAATCTAATAATATACTTCGAAATACAGGTACGGTCTTTGATCACTATGGAAAACAAACAATGTTGTTTCAAAGCTAAAGAAGTATACTTATGAAACACTTCATCATACTCCTTACGATAGCCTTTGGTCTATTTCTAATTGTTAAGGTGTGTTTTTCGCAAAAGGGGAATGATTTAAAATCGACAAAACAAAAAACTATGAATACTATAAATCAAATAGATCACGTAATTTATTTCGCCGGAGGTTGTTTTTGGGGAACCGAACATTTTTTTAAACAAGTTCGTGGCGTTACCGCAACCGAGGTTGGCTATGCCAACGGAAATCTTAAAAACCCTTCTTATACACAAGTGTCCAGTGGAACGACTGGCTTTACTGAAACCGTTAAGGTGAGCTACGATCCTCAAATCGTAGATCTCAACCTTCTAATCGACCTATTCTTCAAAACGATCGATCCCACTTCACTGAATAAACAGGGTAATGACATCGGTACACAATATCGCACCGGTATATATTATACCAATACAAGTGACGCGATAATGATCAAAGAACGAGTAGCTGCACTGGCAAGTCAGTATTCAAGAAAAATAGTCGTAGAAGTAGAGCCTTTACAAAATTTTTATGATGCTGAAGCCTACCATCAAAAATATCTGGACAAAAACCCCGGCGGTTACTGCCATATAAGCCCAGATTTATTTGAGCTGGCTCGCCAAGCAAATCCGCAAAAAGCAATTCAGGAAAACGAAGGATCCTACAAAAAAGCAGATAAAGAGACGCTAAAGAAAGTACTTACACCGTTACAATATAATGTTACACAAAATGCCGCTACTGAACGCGCATTTGATAATGAATATAATGACGAATTTAGAGAAGGTATCTATGTAGATATCACCACGGGAGAACCTTTATTTGTTTCTACTGATAAATTTGAATCTGGATGTGGATGGCCGAGCTTTTCCAAACCAATCAGTGATAGTGTAATTGACGAACTATCTGACAACTCCTACGGAATGCGCAGAACAGAGGTACGTAGCAAGACGGGAGATGCACATCTTGGACACGTTTTCGATGATGGTCCGGCTGATAAAGGAGGATTGAGATATTGTATAAACAGTGCTTCACTCCGATTTATTCCAAAAGATAATATGAAAGAACAAGGTTACGAGAAATATCTGCCACTGCTGGTAAAAAAATAGTTTAATAGCGCCTCATAAAGAGGCACTATTAAACTATTTTAGAGATCACATTTCCATACATCACTACAATAACCGACTGTTCAGTGCAATGACAAGTGCCTCATTCATATTACTTACCCCGAGCTTTTCGAATAATTTCCGCCGGTGAAATTTCACCGTATCGATAGAAACAAAAATTCGTTCGGATGTTTCCTGAATACTGAGTCCACGATGATAAAAGCGCAATATCTCTATTTCGCGCGCTGTAAGATTTATTTTATTTCGGGATATCCATTTTCCTGTCAACAGATCAAGTTCCCATAGTAAATCAGCATGAAGTTTTTCGATCACTACATTACCTGAAGAAATATTGGTGGATAAAGAAACGATACAAATGGCTTTCCATATTTTCCCTTCTTCTGTTAAAAAAACAGGCGTCAACTTGTGATTAATTAAAACCGGTCTATTTGGAGCATGTTGTATTTGAAAATCGTATGATATAACGTATGATTTCCGCTCTTCAAGTGGTAGCTTTTCGTAAAAGCTAAATCCAGCTTCGTTGATATCAATAAGCATCTGAAAATCATCAGCAGGAACATATTTCTCATAAAAAGCATATCCCATTTCCATCACCTGCTTAGCGGTCAAACCAGCTAAAAAAAGAGGATTATCAGAAACGTATTCAAAGCTTTTACTTTGATAATCTATCAGGTAAATACTTTGATAGGTGATCCGCGATAAAGCTTTTACAAACTCAAGATAGTCATGGGTCTGTAAGATATCCTTTTCCGAAAGACGATCGAGTGTGTTTTTTTTCGAAAATAGCGCATTATAATCCATAACAAAAATCAAAAAACGAAGTTAAATAAAACTATAGTCAGTTATACCGTTTATTCAAACAAAGTGCAATATGTTTGGAAAATAAGCTGCTCTATTCATGTTTTGCAATCCCAGTCAAAAGACTAAAAAAATCTCCACGGATAATGGAGATTTTAATGGATTACTTGGAAACTAAAGGCGATCATAAAAGATAAGCCACATGTTATTTACTTACTTCATTCAACAATTGAATATCTTCTGTATCCAATTTGAGCGTTGGAGCAGCAAATAATGTTTCCAATTGGGACGCACTTGTTGCACTTACGATTGGTGCCGTGATCAGCGGTTTGGCCAACAACCAGGCTAATGCAACGGTAGCCTGCTTTACGCCATGTTTGTCGGCAATCGAATCTAAGGCTTTAAGGACAGCTTTTCCCTTATTGTCGAAATACTTCTTTATCCCACCGCCGCGAGTAGTGTTGTCGAAGTCGGCTTCAGTTCGGTATTTACCAGTCAAAAAACCAGCCGCAAGTGACCAATAGGGAAATACACTTAAACCATACTTTTCAACCAATGGGGCATAATCAGCTTCGAAACCTGATCTTTCAACGAGATTGTAATGTGGTTGCAGTGCCACATATTTTGGCAAACCATTCTTCTCGGCAGCATCAAAGCTTTCAATCAATCTTGTTGGCGACAAATTAGAAGCTGCAATATAGCGAATCTTACCTGCTTTAATTAGTTCATCATAAGCCGATAGTGTCTCTTCCACTGGTGTTACCTTATCATCAAAATGCGTGTAGTACAAATCAATATGATCTACTCCCAATCGTCTCAACGAATCATCAGCAGATTTTAAAATATGTTTTTTTGAAATATCGTAACCATGCTCCCGAGTTTCTGAGCCAACTTTTGTAGCAATTACTATTTCCTGTCGATTGCCGCGGCTCTTCAACCATTTACCAATTATTTCCTCGGATTGCCCTCCTATGCCATTTACCCACCACGAATACGTATCCGCCGTATCAATAAAATTAAATCCTGCACCTGCAAATTGGTCTAAAATCTCAAACGACTGCTGTTCGTCCAACGTCCATCCAAAAACATTTCCGCCAAAATTTAGAGGTGCTATCTGCAAATCTGTGTGTTGTATTTCTATCTTTTTCATTTAATTTATGTATTGTTCCATTTTAAAAAAAAACTGGATCACACCGCTGTGTAGACATTAAAGTTACATTATTAGAAGCGTGCTAGCGCAAACACCTGTCACATAAAATTGTCATAAAACGAATTCAGAAAACGTAATATTGCATGAGCAAAATAATCGTTCAAAGCATTATAAATAGGATAATTCCGGGAGAAAAATCTAAGGCTCTATGGTTTAAGAACAAATCAAGCGGCGAAGCTCCAATTAAGCATCTGGATCAATACTGTAGCGGAAAACGAACATTTGCAGGTGAAGGAGTAACGAATGATGGGTAGAAAAAAGGGTCACTCTATTTCGAGTCGACCCTTTTATATATTACTTTTCGATGGATGACATATCGATTACAAATCGATATTTAACATCACTGTCCAATACCCTTTGGTAAGCCTCATTGACATAATCAATATTGATCATTTCTGTCTCAGGCAGAATATTGTGCGCTGCGCAAAAATCAAGCATATCCTGAGTTTCTTGTATACCTCCAATACTGGACGCCGTTAGGACCTTATTCCCCCCCATAATGGACCGGCCATTAATCTCCATCGGAGCAGCTGGAATTCCGACACAAATGTAAACCCCTTTTGTTTTTAACAGTGCTAAATAGAGGTTGTAATCATGGGGAGCCGATACTGTATCAATAATGAAATCAAAATACGATGAAAACTCGTCGATCTCATTAGACTCATGCGTATTTAAAAACTTATGCGCGCCAAGCAAAGTCGCATCGTCTTTTTTACGTGGCGAATGACTAATCATGGTAACTTCTGCCCCCATCGCTACCGCAATTTTAACAGCCATATGCCCTAATCCACCTAGCCCCAATACACCAACTTTATGACCTTTGCTGACATTCCATCTTTTTAATGGAGAATACGTTGTAATCCCAGCGCAAAGCAGTGGGGCAACCTTTTTAATATCCAATGATTCTGGCACATGAAGCACAAAATTTGCGTCCGCTACGATATTATTGCTGTAGCCGCCAAAGGTATAGCTGTGATCATGCATCACATCTTTGCTATTATAGGTCCAGACGGTCTTCTTTTCAGAACAGAACTGCTGTTGATCTGCTTTACAGTTTTCGCAAGTACCGCACGAGGCAACCATACAGCCTACACCTGCAAGATCACCTTTCTTAAATTTTGTCACGTCAGCACCAACTGCACTAATGCGGCCGACAATCTCATGCCCTGGTACAATCGGGTAGTGTGTACCACCCCACTCATCATGTACTTGATGAATATCTGAATGACAGATGCCACTATACAAGATATCTATTAATACATCGTTTGCACCCAGCTCTCTCCTTTCAAATTCCCAGTATTCAAGTGGAGAATTACTGTCTTTTGCCGCATAACCTTTCGATTTAATCATATTATCTTTTTTTATAGACCACATTTGGATACGAAAATGACTTCTATCCTCATTTTAACTTGTGTAAAGTTAATAGGTATTGTTGATGAATGAGGAAGTCGAATCGGAATATTGACATTCGACAAACAAAAAAGCAAGTTTCAACATATAGATTATGCATAGTACAGTGTATATTTGAGTACATATAAATCATTCCAATGAAAAGAATCAATTTAACGCTGGCTCTTCTTTGCTTTACAGCGATGGCTTTTGCACAAAAAATCAATTATAAGGTGAATACCGAATCCTCGAAAATCAAATGGAGCGCCAAAAAGGTCGTCGGTGGACATGTAGGCGTTATAAATCTACAAGATGGTAGTATACAGACCGATAAAGGAAAAATCATAGCCGGTAGCTTTACAATAGATATGAATTCCATGGCGTGTACTGATGCGCCCAAATTGACGGATCATTTAAAAAATGAAGATTTTTTTAATGTCCCGAGCTATCCCACTGCGAAATTTGTCATCAGTAAAGTTGACAACAGCAAAGCAAACCCAATCATAACAGGTAATCTTACAATTAAGAATAAAACAAAATCAATATCATTTCCTGCGAAAGTCACCACTTCGGTAGATGGTCTAGCTGCAGAAGCTGTCGGCGTAAAAGTCAATCGTTTGGATTTTGATATACAGTACCGTTCTGCGAGTTTCTTCTCTGACTTAGGCAACCGCGCTATAAACGATGAGTTCACATTGGATATACAGATTAAGGGAACAAAATAGCTCATGCATTGGAGCGAATCAATAAACTACTGCTAATAAGACTCTTTCCAGTCTCCAAGTGTACTAAAATTTGATTGTTAATATTTTTCAACTGTATGTAACGTGAATTCTATTAAATTAGATTTGTTTCAAATTACACATAACATACCTGAAAATTAACGAAAGTGAAGTTTTAGATTTATCTTTAAAATTCCTAAAGATAAATTATACAAAGGATTTATGGAGAAAATAAAAACTTTTCAACAGCACGAGCTTAATAGAATTAGAAAAAATTGGAGTAATAGTGGCCTTGCATTTGAGAAGTTAGGAAGATCTTCTAATATATCGGATTACTCCGACCGAGAGATCAATGAGATGTTGTTAGGGATATATAAAGACAGTAAACATCTTATGGTTGATGAAGGGTATTTTATTGATGTTTCAAAGGTACAGAAAGCCAGTTGCACTTTAGTGGATGTCTCCTACGCTAGACGCATTAAACCAGACCCCAAAAGTGACCTTAAACTTCAGGACATCCGTAATTTCTATATTGAGGATTATTTTGTCGACACAAAAGAAATATTTTCTGGTAAACATAAACACAAGATAACCGGTTATTTGAAAAAAATCGGTGGTATCAGCTTGGGGAAAGGTCAATACAATAAATTGTATTCTATTCCGAATGATTTTAAAACCTTTTTCGGTAACGCGCCCGCAGATTTATTCTACCCCATACAACGCTATGTAAATGGACTATTCTTTGACGACGATTATAGAATTTCAGATTTTGAAGTCATCAGCAATATTTCTATGAGTAAGATATGAGCCAATTAGAACGTATAAATTATTCGAGTTTTTTTGACTGTTTCTTGCGTCTAATCGCTTTTCCTCAAAGTAACAACAGTGATTTCAGGCCATACTCCTATTCGCCCTCGTAAACCGTGAAAGCCAAATCCACGATTGACGTAAAGATATTTTCCATGTTTTTGATACAGCCCTGCCCATTGTTTGTAAAAATATTGAATTGGGCTCCATTTAAATCCAAATAATTCGATCCCAAACTGCATACCATGTGTATGACCAGCGAGGGTTAAATGTACATGCTGATCGTGACCCAAGGTAACATGATCCCAATGGGAAGGATCATGAGACATCAAAATTTTGAAAGTATCCTTGTTCAAACCAATGGTAGCCTTAGCAAGATCGCCATACTGATGGAATCCACCTTTGCCCCAATTTTCAACACCGATTAAAGAAATACGATCTCCTTGCTTTTCAATTGCTATTGATTCATTCAGTAATAATTTAAATCCCATTTCATGGTGAATCTTCTTAAGTCTATTCAGGTTTGCGATTTTTGATTCGACACTATCCCATTGCACATAATCCCCATAATCGTGATTTCCAAGAACTGAAAACTTGCCGAACGGAGCTTGCAAGCGATTAAATTCTGAAACCCATGGCTCCATTTCAGAAGCCCTATTATTGACCAAATCGCCAGTAAATAATACAAGATCACTGTTCTGAGCATTTGCTAAATCAATACCTTTACGCACTCTTCTCCTATCAGATAAACTCCCAGAATGGATATCTGACAGTTGCGTAATTTTAAAGCCGTTAAACGCCTCGGGGAGATCTGGAAAACTCACAACTTCTTCTCGTACTCTATAAAAATAACGACCTCTCGTTAGCCCGAAAAAAATAATCAGTAGCATAAGTACCGAAATGAGTAGGACAATCTCGCTCAAAAGAATACTACGCGGCGGATAAGAGCGGAAAATGCGCGTAAGATCTTCGAGGAGTAAAAATGGAATAGCGATCAATTTAGGTATATAAACAATCAAAAATGCCGTAACCAAACTGGTCGCTGACCGCTGGATTTCATGACCTGCCTTCCGCAAGAAAAATAAAGCGAAAACTCCCACAAGCAACAATAAATCCAAACACCAATATATACTCTGAAAAACTGAACTTTTAGCAACGGTAATGAAAGCCTGAAAAAAATAGAAATCCCCTAAAATAAATAGGAATAAAATGAATAGAAGTCTTTTTGCCATATGGTACCAAATACATATGTTAAACTGCTAATGATATGCCAAAAGATATATCGTTGGATCGCTAGAAGCTTACTTCCGAAATACTGATGTGCTCGTGACAATTGGCTCTATTTCAACCCTATTTGATAGTGAAATTTCCTAACATTTATTCAAAACATGACATAATGTCCTAAAGTTATTTTCAAATTGATAATTATTTCAATATACCGACCTTTTGCATACATGCTCTCATTTTCGTATAAGTCCGCTCAATATCGTCATCTAAACCAATAGAGAATCTGATCAATCCATCTGAAATTCCCATTGTTAAACGTTCCTGCTCAGGAATTTCGGATGAGGTCGAACGGCCCGAGCAGGAAAATAATGTCTTGTAAAAACCTAAACTTACAGCAAGATATCCTAAATTTTCAGACTGCATCATCTCCATCAAATCATTAGCTCTTTCAGTCGTTTCAACGTCCACGGTCATTAAACCGCCAAATCCATACGCTTCATGCATTATGCTCTTCATTAACTCGTGGTTGGGATGAGATACCAGTCCTGGGTAAGAAACCTTTAATCCATCTTGCTCAAATCGCTCAGCTAAATAAAGCGCGTTATAGCTATGCTGTTTCATCCGTATATGAAGCGTGCGTAGATTCTTCAGTATACTCGCCGAGCGTAAGCTGTCCATTGTTGGTCCCAGCAACATACAAGCTCCACTATTGACGTTTTTAGTTTCGTCGATAAATTCCTGGCTTGCACAATATACACCACCAAGACTATCGCTGCTACCGTTGATAAACTTTGTTAAGCTATGAATCACGATATCTGCGCCCAAGCGTATCGGTGAAATTGACAAAGGAGAAAAGGTGTTGTCAACAATCAGTTTTAGTTTATACTTTTTACATAGCGTCGATAACCTCCTCAGATCCGCCACTCGCAACAACGGATTGCTCACACTTTCACAGTACAAAATTTTTGTATTGGGTCTTATCGAATTTTCTAATGCTTCAAAATCATCAATATCCAAGAATGTCGTCTCGATTTGGAAAGGTGGGAGAAAATTTTTGAGTAAAGCATACGTTCCCCCATAGATTGTCCTGCTTGAAATAATATGGTCTCCGCTTTTACAGAGCTGTAAGAGAACCGTAGTTATGGCTCCCATCCCAGAAGATGTCACATTAGCCGCAGCGGTATCTTCCATTTTTGCTAATGCCTTCGCTAAGTATACATTCATTGGAGAGGAATGTCTTGAATAAAGATAACAACCTTCTCCATTTCCTTCGAATGTATCTAACATCATTTTAGCGGAAAGAAAGGTATAGGTGGAACTGTCCGATATTGACGGATTTACACCTCCAAACTCACCAAAATATTGCAAATCTTGAATTTCATTTGCTGCATTAAAATCTTCCATGTTTTTATCTTTAAAATTGGGGAATTTTAAATTATATTACAATAAATTATAGCTATATTAGAGTATAATTCTACTATACAAAAAATATTTAGTAAAAAAATCTATTTGATTTAAGAAAACATCCATTAAACCAAAAATAAATCTATGCATTTCGACGAAACTGACCGAAAATTACTGCTACTTCTACAACAAGACGCAAAACAAACAACCAAAGAGCTATCCCACAAACTTAACTTATCAGCGACAGCCGTTTACGAACGCGTACGTAAACTCGAAAATACGGGAATCATTAAAGGATATGTTGCAGTACTGGATAAACGCAAAATAGCGAAAGATTTCTTGGTATTATGCCACGTTAAATTAGTGCAACATAAAAAAGAATTTATCCTACATTTTGAAAAAGAGGTGATGAACCTACAGGAAGTAACAGAATGCTTTCATGTGAGCGGAGATTTCGACTATATATTAAAAATATGTGTGCAGGACATGGCAGACTATCGTAATTTTATGTTAACCAAATTGACGAGTCTAAAACATATCGCAAGCACGCATAGCTCATTTATGATCACTGAAGTCAAAAATACCATAGCCATTATGCTGTAGAAACTTAAACTAAAACGCCATTTTTTGAAGCAATAGGCTCTGGAATATCTTCGTCTCCTATGATCTGCAAGATATCAATCTCAATGGTTCGACAGATCGATAGCATCGGTATATCAAACATCAATCCTCCAAATGGATTTTCAGTGTAGTCACCCACCAGTTCCATCACAATATAAATCCATCCTATGACCACACAAAAAGGAATACTCGTCCATATACCCCAATCGCCCAATTTCGCAAATTCATTTACTAAACCTAATGGAAGCAGAATGATAAGAATGACATTGAACACAAATGCTGTACTCGCAAACTGCCGCGGCGAAGGAAATTTTTTGATTCTCTCTGCCTGCCCCTGATAATCATAAAATTGGTTTAAACAGTTCTGTAATTGAGTTTGATTGAAATCAGAGATGACCTTATCATTTTTCAAGGCATTTACTTCCCTAGCTTGTTGAGAAATCAGATAAGTCGCAAAGTTTTTGTATTCACGCTGTGCGTTGAACTCCGCAGCAGAAAGATATTTATTCAAAAAAATAGATGTCCTACTGTAATCAGGAAAACCGGCCTTAATAAGTCTGTTTCTTTTCACATTCATAGAACCAATATATTTTTTTAAACTGATGTGCTCCCATTCCGTGGGAACCAACAATTGCTCCCTCAGCGTATACAGCCAGGCAATATGACGGTAAGCGATCTTTTTTCTCCGTTCTACTAGATCGATAGAATCACCATTTTCGGTGTTAAACGCATATAACATAGCTGTGAATGACCGGCTAGAATTAACAATTGAACCCCAAATTTTTCGGGCTTCCCAAAGTCGATCATAGGCCTGATTGTTTTTAAAACCAACGTAGAATGCTTCAGCCGTCCCGATCAAGGCCAACGGAACCCATGGAATTATCATCCACTGCCAGTTAAAAAAATAATAGATAATCGCCACGAGGGAGCACCAAAGCGTAAGCCATATCAAATGTGCACCTGCTAAATTGAATATTTGCCTATAATTGAAATATTTCGTTGTGATCATAAAGAATGAATATCTTTTATTAAAAAACGCCGTGAAAGTACACTTAATCTATAACTGTTCAATACACCAATTTGTTTTCGAGGCAATTATTTCTAAACCTTTGCCCTACTATCAAAACTAAAGGTATAGATTTCAAAATAGCTTATCACTAAATTTACTTTTTTCATCCCGAAAAAACCAACATATATCCCAAAAAATTGAATAAAACCATCGTCGAATATAGCTTTGGGTAATTATTCGAAACTTATGAACAAATTAATAGTAGTAACTCTGATTACATTTTTCGCTAACAGTTTGCTATTCGCTCAAAGCACAGTCATCGGAAAGGTCTCCGATCAATCTGGAAATCCAGTCCCCTACGCAACCGTTTCCTTTCAGCCATTACATGCAATGAAAGATACAGCTATAGAGAAAATAGCCGATGAGTATGGCAACTTTCAGTTATTCATCAACGAAAAAGGAACTTATCTCGCTTCAGTTCATATTGAAAAAGTACTCAAAATGCAGCAAAAAATCGATATTAAAGAATCGAATGAAACCATGGCATTTGTAGTTCCCAAATCACGCTTAACTAACCTCGTGCTAGATGAAGTGACGGTAAACAATCGCAGACCGGTCATACAGCGAAAAATTGACCGTCTCATCATGAATGTTGGGCAAACAGCCAACGCTGTTGGAAAATCAGCATTAGATTTACTTAAAATAGCACCAGGAGTGTTTGTCAATAACGGCCAAATTTCAATTAACGGGACAATGGGCACACGCATTCTTGTAGACGGTAAAAGTATTAATCTGGCAGGAAGCGATCTTAAAAATTACCTTCAGTCATTACGTTCCAGTGATATCCAAAGCATTGAAATTATGGCACATCCCTCAGCGGAATTCGATGCAGAAGGCAGTGGTGGCATAATTAATATTATTTTGAAGAAAAATGATAAGCAAGGAATCAATGGCTATATCGGCAATGACTATGGACTAGGCCTCGGAAAATATGCCTCATACAATCCTTACGCCGCTTTAAATTATCGGAAGGAAAAAATTGGTTTAACCGCAAGCTATGCTTACGCTCACGCTAAATCCTATGAAGAACTCAAACAGCAGAGAAATTTTCCCAATAATGGTCTATATAGTCAAACAACAGACAATACACAAACAAACAACAATAGCCGGATAAGAACGGTTGTAACATATGATCGTTCAAAGAAGGAATCTTTCGGATTATCCTATACGGGCCAATATAGTAATTTTACAGGTCCCTCGGTTGCCCATGCGACAGTGCGCTACCCAGATCCAGCTACAGATATCACTTCGGCGGGCAGCTTTCCTTCCGAATCGAAATCCAATTATCAAAACATTGGATTCAATTATGGTAGGGAAACAGACAGTTTGCATTCTAAGGTCACTGTAATCGCCGATTATACACATAATAAGCGTACTGGAAATAGTATCAGCAACAGCACGGATTGGAATGCCAAAGGTAGCGTAATTAGCGATACGTTATTTAGATTAAATTATCCAAGTACAGCAAAAATATTTACGGGCGAAGCAAAATACAACTGGATAATAAAAAAAGAAAATAATTTGTCCATTGGCTTAAAGTCTACAGCGACAGATATCATAAACACCAATAACTATCAGATTTTCAATAAACATTGGACACCAAGTCCATCGCTTGATTTCGAATTCGCTTATAAAGAAAGAATTTATGCAACCTACGCCAATTACACGGGAAAATGGGCAAAAATTGATTATCAATTGGGGATTAGAGGAGAGAAATCCATTGTCCAGGGGCGACTTTGGGGAGCACAACAGGCAGATCTTTCACAACATTATTTCAATTGGTTTCCAAGCATATTTTTAAAGAAAGACCTAAATATGGAAGGAAGCAATTACCTTACTTTTTCCTACAATCGAAGAATTAGACGTCCTTCATACTTTGATTTGAATCCATATAAATATTATATCGATAATTATTCCGTACAGACAGGAAATCCCTATTTGAGACCACAATTTACAAATTCAATAGAAATTGGTGGGCTTTGGAAAGAAAAATACTATAGCGCATTAAATTATTCACAGACAAAAAACGCCATATCACAAATCATACGCAACCAGGCAAAAGAAGCGCTGTTGACCGTCATTAAAGACAACGTCGGTACTCAAAAGGTATGGACCGCTACCATCAGCGTGCCTGTAGACTTCTTTTCCTTCTGGTCAAGCACGAATACCGTTCTGTTCACACATACCCGTTCCGCTTCTCCAAACTTTAATTTAAAAAAAGCCTCTTTCCTTGTACAGACGGAACAGGAAATATCCTGTGGTAAAGGCTATAGTATGAATATAAATGCATTCTATACACCACAAATGTTAATCGGAAATATTGTAACTAAAGCCATCGGATCGGTCGATTTAGGAATCCAGAAAAAACTCATGAAAGATAAATTGGTGGCTAAGGCGAGCATCAGTGATATATTTTATACCAATAATTATACAGCAACAAGTTATTTCAACGATACTAAAATTTGGATAAGTCATAAAGAACAATCACGTGTTTGCTCCATCTCCTTAATATATAATTTCAAAAAGGGCACGGCGTTTAAAGCGAAAAAAATGGAATCTAGTAATATGGAGGAAAACGGAAGATTATAAATGTTAACAATTTTTATCTTTGCAGCTCAACGAGCTACTAAATTAAAATAAATAAGGGTCAATGAAAAAGTATAAGCTTGCCAAATTTATCGCCCAGGTAGATCCATTCGTTAAAAAAAAGAATATTGAAACATTCTATACGCCAAGTGTTCGAATCATATTACATTTTGGTATGTGGTTCATATTTACGGTGCTCCTGTTCTGCAACTACTACTATGTGTTGGCAATTCCGCCGAATCAATCCTTATTTTTATCGATCCGCGTCCTGATTTCATCACTTGTAGTCTTTTATCTCTTTTTCTATTGGATCATACCCTATGCGCGAAATTCAAAACTATGGATATTACCGTTTATAGCATCGCCCGTATGTATTTTTATTTGGTTATTTATCAATAATCTTTTTTATGTAGTAGCCTACAGATATGGTTATGACCTATCCAACTTATACCCATTAATGGGCAAAGAAAGAAACTTCATTCCAAATCTTTGGTCGGTTTTCAGTTTCAAGGTGATTGCATTAAATGCATTATCTGTTATCTATTCAATGTCTCCTTTTTTCTTTACCAAAATATTAATTGATATGAGAAGAATAAACAAAGATAGGATGCGAATTCAAGAGCAGAAGTTAAAGTTGTCACTGGAAAACATACAGGTAGAAAAAGACTTTCTGAAAGCTCAACTTAATCCACATTTTCTATTCAATACGCTAAATAATCTCTACCGTTTGACCATGAAAAAAGATCCAACAGCGCCAGAGGTTGTTTTAAATTTATCCGAAATAATGGGATACACGTTATATGACTCGGATACAGAATATGTCTCCTTAGGGAAAGAGCTCGATTTTATTGAGAATTATTTCTCACTAGAAAAAATGCGGCATCCGAAAACCTATAAAATTGTATTGAAAATCGAAGGCCGACAGCACGCTGCCAACCTAACAATTGCGCCATTATTGACATTTAATCTAATCGAAAACGCCTTTAAATACGGACTTAAAAATGAAGAGGACTCATTTGTCCAACTTTTTATTAGCATTACCAAAGATCAATTTATTTTTGAAATTAAAAATGACTATGATAATTTAGATAGAACAAAAACAGCTCCGTCTAAAGGTATTGGTATTAAAAATTTAAGAAAACGCCTCCACCTCATTTATCCGACAAAGAGCGATCTCCAAATCACAGATACTAACGCTGAATTTAAAGTTGTATTAAATATCACATTACAGCATGATTGAAAAGTATAGTTGCATCGTCATCGACGACGAGCCTTTAGGAATTGAACTCATTACAGATTTCGTCAATCAAATACCCTTTCTGGAACTGAGAAAGACATTCGGAAAGCCAATCGAGGCCATGAGCTTCTTGCAAGATAATGCCATTGATTTGGTGTTTAGTGATATTGAAATGCCCAAATTGACGGGCTTAGATCTATTGGAAACCCTAGCGCAGCAACCCATCTTTATTTTTATCACAGCACATCGGCATTTTGCCATTGACGGATTTGAAAAAGGAGCGGCGGATTACCTCATAAAACCCGTTCGTTTCGATCGGTTTTTAAAAGCTGTAAATAGAGTAAAGGAACAACTAGATATGCTTAAAAAGCTAAAAAACAGTTCTATAAAAACAGATCGAATTTTCATAAAAAGTGAAGGCAAGTTTATCAAATTAATGCTAAAGGATATTGTCTACATCGAGGCTCAGGGCAATTACTTGACCATTGTCACGCTTAACGGTACGAATCAGACATTATCTACCTTAAAAGCCATGGAGGAAATTTTATACAATTCCAGTTTCTTTCGAATTCATAGAGCATTCATCGTCAATACAGATTATATTCAGTCGCTAAATGGAAATATCGTTCAGCTTTCGAATGGAAAAATTATTCCTATCGCCAGCAATAAAAAAGACCAATTATATTCCCTTCTGGGGTTACATTAAAATAATCGAATACAATGCCTTTAGCGACCTAAATGTCCATAGGTGAACGTTTAGTGGATTTAAAAAAAAAAGATACAGTATACTATTGTGTATTTTTATCCTTTTGATTATTTTAATTACATTGGAATATAAAACTTCAAATACACAACAAGATGATGATAAAAATAAAAGGCTTCGCATTAAATATGATTCTTTTACTGCTTGCGACAACTGCTTTTGCCCAAAACAAAGTGGATTTAAGGACAATGTTAAATAAAAATCGAGAATTTATATTTCCACAGACAGTGGATAAAATTGCGACGGCGTTGCATGTCAAAACGGAATTTTATGAAGACGCCAATGCGGAAAAGTATGCAAAATGGATCACTACATCTGGTTTAGAACTGTATAGCAATTACGGCGATGACAAAACTGTTAATGAACTTTTTTTCGATATTCATGAAGATAAGTTTTTGGTTATCGAAGGGCTACCTTTTGATCTAGCAATGAATAAAACAACCCTCAAAGACGCGCTCTCAAAATTCAGTCGTCACCAAGTCAAACAGAAGAAGCTTGATGATGGAAGCGCTTACCCTGGCGGTACTAGCCTGATCATGAAAACGGGTACGCATTTTACTACGCTCATCTTTGATAACAAAAATCTTTTGAAGTTTATGAGTTTAACCACTTCCCTAATTGATCCCGCAGTCAATTAGCGTAACGCCATCGATAAAATTTCAACATATTAAAGATTACCTTTTTTTAGCTCATTTACCGCAAAATCTACCGCCCTTGCGGTAAATGCCATATACGTTAGTGATGGATTCACACACGATGAAGAAGTCATAAAGGCCCCATCTGTCACAAAAACATTTTTCGCGTCCCATACTTGATTAAATTTGTTCAGTACTGATGTTTTTGGATCGTTGCCCATTCGTGCTGTGCCCATTTCGTGAATTCCCTGTCCCATACTGAACCCATTATCGTAGGTCTTTACATCTTTGACACCAATTGATGTTAACATTTCCACCATTTCATTACTGGCATCGCGTCTTATCTTCCGCTCGTTCTCTTTGATCGCTGCATCTATTGCTAATACAGGAAGTCCCCATTTATCGCGAATAGACGAATCCAATACGACTTTATTATCGTGGTATGGCAGTATTTCCCCGAAAGCAGTGAATCCAATTTTCCAGCCGCCAGGCTCAGTAATAGCATCCTTCCAGGCTCCGCCCACGCTCATATGCTCGACCTCACCTGTCCATTGTGGCCTTGAAGCACCCCCCTGATAGCCAAAACCACGAACATAATCTCTGTGCTTATTATCTCCGGGAACATTAACGAATCGCGGAACATATAATCCATTAGCCCTTCGACCAAAAATATATTTATCTTCGAATCCATCTACGCTTCCGCCAGCACCACTATTTAACATGTGATCCATTAAATTATGCCCCAGTTCCCCGCTGCTACTACCCAGACCATTTTCCCATATAGCAGTAGCGGAATTCATTAATAACCAGGTGGAATTTAACGTCGATGCACAAACAAAAACAATTTTGGCAAAATATTCATACGTCTGATTCGTTTCTGCATCAACTATTTCAACTCCTTTAGCTCGCTGCGTATCAGGGTCATAAATAATATTCTTTACAATGGAAAACGGACGTAACGTTAACTTTCCTGTCTTCATCGCAGCAGGTAATGTGGCAGACTGTGTGCTAAAATAAGCGCCAAAATTACAGCCAAGCCAGCATTTATTTTGGTATTGACAATTGATGCGGTTATGATGCGGAACTGTTATGTTGGCAACCCTACCAATGATAAAATGCCGCTTGCCCTGGTAACGCAATTTCAGTCGTGTGGCAAGATCTTTTTCTACAACATTCATATCCATCGGCGGCATAAATTCACCGTCAGGCAGCACTGCTATTCCGTCTTTATTACCAGAGATGCCGGCAAATTTCTCGACATAACTGTACCAGGGTGCAATTTCCCGATAACGTACAGGCCAATCTATACCGTAACCATCTTTGCTATTAGCCTCAAAATCAATATCCGACAAACGATAACTCTGCCGCCCCCACATTAGCGACCGCCCGCCAACCTGATAACCTCTGAACCAATTAAAGGGTTTTATTTCCTTATATGGACTTTCAGTTTCATTGGTCCAAAAATCAATATTTCCTTCGTTTATCCATTGATTTTTGATTCCAAATGGCAAATAATGCTGCGCAATATTCAACGGTACACGGCCACCATGTGGAAAATCCCATGGATCTTTGTTGGGGGATGGATAATCTTTAATATGTTCAATATTGCGTCCTCTTTCTAACATTATGGTTTTAAGTCCCCGCTCTGTTAGTTCCTTCGCTGCCCAGCCGCCAGTGATTCCAGACCCGACGACAATAGCATCGTATACATTATTATTCATGTAGTTGTAGTTGGTTTATTGGTTACTACCTGTTGGAAAACTCCTTTTCCGAAGTGAGTTTTTTCTATCACAAACAATGGCAAAGTTTAATGATAAATCTACCCTGCACCTCGAGCTTATCCACCTCGGCAACGAAGTAGAATAAATTCCCTAAACAAGTTTAAGCTTTTTTTTTGATTTAATTGCAACCGGTTGCAAATTTTTGTAATATTGTATAAGACAAGTTCGTAACTTGAATAACCAGATTATAACAGTATAAACTAGAGACTAAATCATTGTTTCAGACTAATCGGCATATAAGTCTTTTCAGTCTGGAATATGGTCTTTTCAAAACGTAATAAATATGACAACAATTAAAGGTCCTGCTATCTTTCTCGCACAATTTATCGGCGATGAACCCCCGTTTAATTCTTTAGAAAATATCTGCCAATGGGCCTCAGCGCTCGGCTATAAAGGCATTCAGTTGCCAACTTTAGATTCCCGTTTTATTGATCTAGAAAAAGCAGCACGCGACAAAAGCTATGCACTCGACCTAAAAGCTAAAGTACAGTCCTATGGATTGGAAATCACCGAGCTCTCAACCCATCTTCAAGGACAACTAATCGCTGTAAATCCAAGTTTTGATGATCTCTTTGATGCCTTTGCGCCACAACATGTACATAAAGATCCCGCAGCACGACAACAGTGGGCCATACAACAATTAAAATATGCCGTACAGGCCTCGCACAATCTTGGACTGAAAGCATTAGCAACCTTTAGTGGCGCATTACTATGGCCATTCATATACCCTTGGCCACAACGGCCAGCCAACCTGATTGAAACCGGATTTGCGGAACTTGCCAAATTATGGTTACCCATACTGGATGAATGCGAGCAATATGATGTCGATCTCTGTTATGAATTACATCCAGGGGAAGATCTCCACGATGGTGCTACTTTCGACCTGTTTCTCGAAAATGTCAACAATCACAAACGGGCAAACATACTTTATGATCCCTCCCATTTTGTCCTTCAATGCCTCGATTACCTCGAATTTATCGACATTTATCACGAGCGAATTAAAATGTTTCATGTTAAAGATGCTGAATTTACACCTTCTGGCCGTCAGGGTGTGTATGGTGGCTACCAGAACTGGCAAGGTAGAGCGGGTAGATTTAGATCAATTGGCGATGGACAAGTGGACTTTAAAGCCATATTTACCAAACTTACACAGTATGATTTTAAAGGTTGGGCGGTACTCGAATGGGAGTGTGCATTTAAAAATGCTGAAGATGGTGCTCGGGAAGGTGCCCTGCATATTAAAGACTACATCATACGGGTTACCGATAAAGCATTCGATAATTTTGCTGCAGTAGAAACCAACGATAACCTCAATCGTAAACTATTGGGGTTGTAAAACAGAAGATCTCGTCATTATAAATTTAACTTTATGCGCACTACAAAACTTAAAATGGGTATGATAGGCGGAGGAAAGAATGCTTTCATAGGTGCTGTTCACCGTATGGCTGCAGCAATCGACGGCCATATTGAATTATGTTGCGGAGCACTAAGCGCTGACCCTATTGTTGCCAAAGAATCTGGATTACTTTTAGGACTTCCAAAAGAAAGAAGTTATGGAAGTTATCAGGAAATGATCTTAGAAGAAAGTAAACGCCCTACGCAAGAACGTATGGACTTCGTCAGCATCGTCACCCCTAATTTTGCTCATTTCGAACCGGCAATGATGGCCTTAAACCATGGCTTTCATGTCGTCCTTGAAAAACCGATGACTTTCACACTTGAACAAGCGCGTTTACTTCAAGAAAAAGTTGAAGAAACCGGATTAACCCTTTGTGTGACATATACGTACTCCGCTTATCCTATGGTAAAACAGGCCCGTCAACTTGTGAAAGAAGGTCGACTAGGTCCAATCAGAAAGATTATGGTCGAGTACCCACAAGGTTGGCTCAGTAAACTCATTGAAAACGGACTCTCACTAGCATTCTGGCGCACAGATCCAGAAAAAAGTGGAAAAAGCGGATGTATGGGTGATATCGGAACCCACGCGGCACATTTAGCAGAATATATCTCAGGCCTGAAAATAACTAAAATGTGTGCCGATTTACAAACTTTTGTCGACGGGAGAAAACTGGAAGACGACGGCAATATTTTACTCCGATTTGAAAACGGTGCAACGGGAGTGCTATCTGCCTCACAGGTCGCTGCCGGAGAAGAAAATGCCTTAAAAATTAGAGTATATGGTGAAGAAGGCGGTTTAGAATGGAACCAACAAGATGCCAATACACTAATCGTCAAACATGTCGATCAGCCGACACAGCTCTTTAGAGCCGGACAACCATATCTTTCGCCACTCGCACAACATAATGTACGCTTACCAGCTGGCCACCCAGAAGGATACATTGAAGCATTTGCCAATATCTATAGAAATTTTGCAACGACACTTTTAGCGTCCATGCAAGGTAAAGTTCCTACAGAAGAAGAGACTGACTTCCCGACCGTAATTGATGGTGTCCGGGGCATGATGTTTTTGGAAACTGTACTTGCTTCAGCAGCGTCTGAACAAAAATGGACTGAATTCCTAAGTTACTAAAACAAAAAAACCGATGTGGTTTCCCCGCCCGCGGGAGACACCTCATCGGTTGCTATTTTCGCGAATTGATGTTTGATTACCACAGCGGATTAATATAGTTCTCAGCATTTCAATAAAGTTTCTAACATATACGCTTCGTTCCATTTTTCTTATCCCTATATAGAACGGTTTCAATTCAACAGCTATTGTTTTTTCACATAATTTGGAGCGTCCGCTATCACTATAGTTTGTTCTTCCTGTGTTAATGGAGCTGGAGGAATTTCAGCAACATCTCGTTCAATTTCCCGAATCTCGACATGAACAGCGTATGGTGAAGGCTCTATTGGAATTCCCATCACAGTCGCGTATTCTCTGGTGAAAATGGCCCCAAAATATAGGATAGCGGCTGTGTAATACACCCACAACAAGATCAATACAAACGAACCCGCCGCACCATAAGTATCTTGTGTAGCCGAATGTTCTAAATAGACCCCAATGAAATACCTGCCTAACACAAATAAAATGGAGGTAAATAAAGCGCCAGCACGAACCGTTCGCCAAGGAATATTGACGTCCGGCAGTATCTTAAAGATCACACTGAACAAAAGAAAAATTGTTCCAAAGGATAAACTAAAGTTGATTCCGTTTACCAACATAACTGTCATATCTGGAAAATATCGCTGCAGCTGATCCATCAAAGTCAAAATCACACCATTAACAATTAGTGTAACAACCAGCAAGAATCCCAATCCTATAACTAATGATGAAGACAAAAGTCTGTCCTGAACTAACTTTAGCCATCCTTTTTTTGGCTTCGCACGTACGTGCCAAATCTTGTTAATGGAATTTTGTATATCTCCAAAAACTGTTGTTGCGGCTAAAACTAAGGTAACACTACTGAACAGCAATGCCAGATTTGACTTTCCTGACAATTGTAAATTCTGAATAACCTCCTGAATCTGCTTAGCAGCACTATTTCCCACAAAACTGCGTAACTCCAAAAATACCCTCCCCTCAATGGCATCCTCTCCATAAAAAATTCCAGCCAAAGCAATGATTAGAACGAATATTGGACCGATCGAGAAAACGGTATAATAAGATAGTGACGCACTGTACTTCATTGAATCCTCATTGAGAAATCCCGCAACAGTACTTTTCAAAATCCGCCAATAGGTTTTTATTTTACTGCTACTCTTAGTTCTAATATCCATATCTTCGCGTTTTATCTCAACAACAAACCATTAATTAGTAGAGAAAGTTTGTCTTTTATATGCTTTAATGCGAATAGTCCTTTAAAGTGCCTTCCAGAACGATTCGATCCCGGTTTACGACCCTTAGACTAAGAATGATATCTGAAGCAATGGTTTTCAGCGTTAAAATGGGCGGAACCTTAACTTCATTTGGCCAGTCCGCCAGATGAATCGCAACATGAGATAACTCATCAGTATTCTTATAGCTCACATTTAATCGGTATACGTCCTGTGATGTCGACAACATACTGAATCCCCTATCTTGTTTTTTAAACCACTGGTAAAATAGCTTATTGGGCAGAAACTTGTTGAGGTTACTATCTCCCCGCATGGTAATCCGCACTTCTGGAACGCGTGTATTGTACAGCGTTTTCTCTTCGACCGTTTCAAAATTCTCATCAACCGCATAATTGATAATCGTATCGGTCTGAGTTACCTTATTTTTTAATATTTCAATATCAATATAATTACCGTTTAAATGTGTGAAAAGAGAATCAGTCATCATCGGAAATTCTTCAAACGCTACTTTTATTTTATTTTTCAGTTGATTTGTAGGAATATTCACCCAAGATTTTGCAATATATTGTTTCGATGCAAGTTCCCTGACAAGGAACGCTTTCGGAAAGTTCCAATTCCTTGATGTAAATTCACCATAAACATCAACATGATCACCCTTCAATGTCAGTTCAACATAATTGTTAGTAGATAAATCACTGTAACGAACCGATTGACCGGTAAGTGTGCTCGGATCATCGATAAATTGTTTAATAGTTACCATATCACCTTTTGATTGAATGAGCTGCAACATCTCTTCCTTCTTCTTATCAAGATCAAAACCTACACCAACCAATAAATCATTTCCTCGACACACAAATGCTATTTTATTCGTCTCATCATACGCATAGGCCATCCCAGACTCCACGCCCTTTTCGATAGAATCAACATGAATGACATCCTTTAGAAAATATAGAAATTGCTGTTTATCCCTTAGCTGAAAAAAAGCATAAAAATTTTTTGAATGTTCCTCCAAGGCAAAAAGAAAAACATTCGCTTTGATGTCAATACCATTATCTTGAAGTTTACTGAGCCTTTTGCCCAAATGCAAACGCTCTTTTGGTGATAGTTGCCATGTATTAAAAAACTGATTCAACAGAATATCATCCAATGATACAGTTAATAATGCTTTACTTTCTTTATGCACCAATGATTTGTATGACTCTTGTTGCCTAAAACTATATATTCCCCATACGGTAATCATTAAAAGAATAACAATCCCTATCGTCCAAATTATTGTCTTTTTTATCATATTGATTTCAATCTATAACGAAATTTAAAGTAATGGGATCAAAAATATCAACTAAACAGCGCCTTTTCCACCCCTGAAATCAGGGAATTGGTCATTCCATTTATGATTCTATAATTAAACCATATTCAAGGGCAGATTTTACAGCGGCAGTAACACTCTTCGTTTGAAATTTCTCCATTAAATTTTTGCGATGACTTTCTACTGTGTGCGAACTGATAAAGAGAACGTCGGCAATTTCATTAGTTGTCATACCTTTCGCCACTAAACTGAGCACTTCTTTTTCACGCCGAGTCAACTTCGGCACCTGCTTCAGCCCTATTTCTGACTTCTGATTCAAAATAATCCTGGTTTTCTCACAGATATAGCGCTTTCCAACAATAACATCTGAAATAGCAGTCAGTATTTCATCGCCATTTGCATTTTTCTGTAAATAGGCATCCGCCCCCTCTTTTAGAATACTATTGATGACTGCAAATTCATTGTGTACACTAAATGCAATTATCTTCAAATCATTATTATTCTCTTTCAGTCCTTTAACTAAATCTATCCCGTTAGCGTCAGGTAGATTAATATCGAGGAGCAATACCATTGGCATGTCTACCGCAATAGACTTATACAGCTCTGTCGCGCTAGAATACATGCCGACAACTTCAAAATCTTCATGCGCGTTGATTATGTTTTTCAAACCTTCAAGCAACAAAGGGTGATCGTCTGTAATCGCTATCTTAATCATTTTTTCTAAAAGTTAAACCATGGGTATTTCCAGCTCTATTGTAGTACCCGAGCCCTGATCAGACATGAGCTTCATTTCGCCGTTTAAAAATGAAAGTCTTGAACGCACATTATGCATTCCTGCTGCATGCTGCAAATCGACACTTTTTATATCAAAACCCTTGCCATCATCTTCAATTGTGATATGTAAACGCTTATTATGTGAAGAAAGCTGTATTAAAATATTGGAAGCACTGGCATGCTTCAACGCATTATTGACCAATTCCTGAATAATTCGATACAAAGAAATTTCCTGTTCAGTACTCAACGTGGATTCAAATTGCAGAAATTCGCATATAACGACACAGGTAACCTGGCTCATACGACTTGCATAGTCTCTTAAAGTCTCCTTCAAACCATATTTCACAATTAAATCAGGCATAAGGTTATGGGCAAGCCGACGAAGTTCATCTACCGCCCCATCCAAGAGATCAATGCTTCGATCTATTCCTTCCTTTACGGATTTCTTTTCTAAAGTAGCTTTATTAAGCTCCGACAAACCTAACTTCGTACTAGACAGTAAACCACCCAAGCCATCATGTAAGTCACGGGCAAGACGCGTCCGCTCCTTCTCTTCCCCGGCAAGCATTGCTGTCAGGCTTTCGATTGCATGCTGCTGATTATTTTTTTCGATTTCTAATTGATGCAAATGCTCCCGCTGTTTCAATGCATTGGAACGCTGCCAATAGGCATAGAATAACAAAACAATAACAACCAAACAACTAATAAATAAGCAAATGTAAATTGAATTCATACGCGACTTAAAAGCAATTTTCTTTTTTGACACGTCAAGTTCTTGTAAACGTTGTGTATTCTCCAGTCGGCTTAACTGCAAATCTTGCTCCTTCTTATCTCTTTCAAGTTGTAATACTTTAAGCTGCTGCGCACGATTCAGTTCATTCAATTTCAAATTCTCAACCAGTTGATGCTGTCTGTCATTCAAAGCTCTCATCAACTTAATCTGCTGTTCCTTTTTCTCCCCCTCTAAACGAAGACGCATTAACTTCTGGTTCTGCAATTCTCGCTCAAACTTCAGTTCCAACTGTTTGGTCTTATCTAATTTATCCGAGTTGAAAGCCTTTTGAAATACATCTATGTAGCTTTTCTGATAGTTGAACGCTTCTTCATATTTTCCTTCTTCAACACTTACTTCGGCCAGCCTGCTAAATAGACTTAAACCCACCTGATAATCGTAATGTGGCTCTCGATTAAGATTATCCAAAGCTATTTGCAGGTATTTCTTACCTTCATCACGGCTGCCAACTTTGAAAGCTTCATCCGCGAGAATACCATAGGCGGGCACCGTGATGGCATATTGTCCAGTTTCAGCAGCGATATCCAAAGCTTGTTTAGCGTAGGCTATTGCTTTTTTAGCACCGCTATCCAAATAAAACTCGTGGTATAGATTTGCAAGATTAACAGAAACATAGGCTAGATCCGTCGGATTGATAAGATGTTTATCATTCTTGTTAACCAAGCTATAAGCATCAAGATAGTGTTGTTCAGCTTTACTCAATAGATCAAAATTCCCCCGATTTAACCTGTACTCCTCTTCAAACAAATAACCAGCTTGCATGTACGCATCAAATAAGCTATTGACATTCCCTCCTGCTTTAGCCGTTTCCAACAATAATGAAGTATACTTTTCTTGAAAATCATAATTACGCTGATTGGCGTAGATTGCTGTGAGTTCTTTATAAACCGCCAATTTACGAGCGATATTTGCCTCTGTCTGCGGCGCCTTATCTAAGTAAGAAATTGCTTTATGGAATTGCGCAACTGCCTCATCTTCTTTATTCTGCCGCGTCATAATCCACCCAGCACAATAATGTACATATCCCTTTGTTCCATTTTCATTGACAATTGGGAGCACAGATTTAGCGTGTTCCAAATAAAATCGCGATTTTTCAAAAGCATGATCATTAAAGCTATTCATCGCAGCAATGCAATTCAAATACGCATAATACTGCTTGTCGGGATAGTTTTTAGCCAACTGAATATTGTCATGCAGTAGTTGACCCGCCAGCGCTTTCTCATTATTAAAATACAGGGCCTGTGCGTATTTTCCCGTCAGTACAAACCGCTCTCTGCTTCCCAAAGGAAGACTGTAATACGATTTCCTTAACTCCTGCAGCTTTTCTTGAGCCAACACAACAAAACGTGGACATAGAAAAAGAAAAAATATTAGAATAGAACGCCAAAGATTCAGAACATACCCCATAAAATCAAATATTGTATCTCGCTATGTGAATAGCCCAAACTTAGATAAATTTGGCTTTATACACAATAAATTATCGTACATAGAAGTAAAACGAATGCTATTGGTATGCAAATCTGACGGAGCTTGCTAAACAAAAAATCATACCTTTGCTACAATGAAGTACTTCTATTTATTTCTTGCTATAACTGCTGAGATCTTCGCAACAACTTTTCTCAAAAAGTCGGCAGGCTTTACGCTGATCAAACCAACGATTATCAGTATTGTCGGGTATATTATTGCATTCTACTTTTTAAGTATTACCCTGAAATACTTACCTGTGGGTATATCCTACGCAATTTGGTCAGGAGTTGGAATTGTAGCGATCACCCTGGTGGGTATGTTTTTATTTAAACAGATTCCCGATACAGCGGCCATTGTTGGTATGGTTTTAATCATCGCTGGAGTCATCGTTATCAATCTGTTTTCAAAAATGGGAACACATTAGCTGATGTAAGATCTAAATTTGTATTTTTGTAACTTACATAAATTAAAGGATACGTGTCGTTAGAGAAACTAAAACTTAGCAAAAGATTGACTGCTACGATGACTGAACTCGGTTATCTGGCTCCAAAGGAAATTCAGGGTCGGTGCATTTCCAGAATTCTTGGTGGACAGGATGTTATTGCCATCGCTCCTGAAGGAGCTGGCAAAACCACAACTTATGTTTTAACCACTTTGATGAAGTTGAAATTCACAACAGATGAAGCTCCAAAGTTTTTGATCTTGGCGCCAAATGAAGAACGTATCGACGAAATTGTTGAAAAATTCTACCAACTGAGCAAAAATAGAGACCTTCGCATTATTGGATTACGCGCATCAGGCAGTATGGAAGAGGAAATCGGGGAATTAGTTGACGGAAAGGATATTGTTGTAGCTACACCAAATCGCGCTAGAGCGATTTATCTCAAACTAGCGCTAAATCTCAATCGAATTCAGACGTTAATTATCGATGATGCGGAAGAGATTATCAAACAAGGAATGCAAACACCCGTACGCGAATTGGCGGAAAGCTGTGGTAAAGTGCAACATATCATATTCAGTACGGTTGAACATCAGAAACTATATGACATGGTAGACAATTTCATGAATGAAGACTATGCCGTCATAGAGGTAGACGAACTTGAAAACGATACTGTTGACACCTTGGATTTGTTCGTATACCATGTCCCTAATTTCACAACAAAAATCAATTTATTAAATCATCTGCTGCAAGATAAAGAAGTATTTCAGAAAGTAGTAGTTTTTGTAAACACGAAACTTACGGCCCAAAAATTAGCCAGCCACTTGTTCAGCAGGAATAAAGAAGAAATTGCGGTACTCAATCCATTATTTTACGACGATTTCGGTTATGAAGCCATTGAAGACTTCAAAGAAAATAGTCAATCCCGTGTATTGATTATTGCGAGAGAAAACACAAATGATATTGATCTTTCCGCTATTCCATTCGTTTTCCAATTTGAATTACCAAATGAGAAGGAGCAATTCTTAAATCATCTCCTCAAAAATGAAGAGAACGAAGAAACTGTAATACTAACCTTTGCGACAGACCTGGAATTACCTATGGTAAAAAAAGTCGAACAGGCCGTTGGTAAAAGAATGGACCTACTGGCGTTACCCGAAGATGTGTCCATATATAATTCGACCGCCGATAAGAAGAAAAAGGTGAATAAGGAAGAAGACCAAACAGATATTTCTCGTGGAGGAGCCTTTCACCAAAAGAAAGAAAGCAATGCTAAAACTTATAATTATGGCGGCGGTGAAAAAGCGAAAATGACCATGAAAATGAAAAAGAAATAGAAGTTCAAAATAAATTACAACTAAAAAGGGANNTCCCTTTTTAGTTGTAATTTAAAACCTTTCTCAACAACTTAATATAAGCATTTGCAATTCTTTCCATCCCTTCATCATTTGGATGCGCGTAGTCAACCGTAGAGTTCAGATCCAAATTAAGCTCTTGACTCGATAACAGAAAAAGCTGGCGAACTCCTTTTGACCTTAATTTGTTGAAAGTAGCTTTCAATACGCGGCTGCTTTGCTGATATTCAGCATTTTTATCTTCATTAAAGACCTGTTCAATATTTCCAGAACTGTGTTGTGTCAAAATAATAGGCGTCTCAGGATGTTCTTTTTTTAAAAACGTTACCGCATAAACCAACAAAGAATCCAGCTGCTTTTCTGTTAAAGACTTCGAAATAGCGAGATTCGGAATACAATCCAGTACATAACAGGCTGCGTCCACGCTATTCATTACATTCAAAATCGGCTTTTCCAGTCGGCCATTACCCGAGAAGCACAAGTTGATTACCTCGTGCTCAAACGCACGTCCTACTTGATTGGTCCAAGCCAAACCTGGCCGGCTGGTACAGGCCCCCTGGCCAATTGATGTTCCATAGACGACAATTGGCTTTTTTGGAGTAGTATGCGTATAGGAGAATTTAGCTGTGCTTGGAACACCGATTCTTAACCACTTAACTGTATTATATAATGGAAGATATAAGCGATAATTAAACTTTTCATTACGACCAATATTCTTCCATTTATAAGAGACAGTGTCCGAAAAATCATAGTTACCATACGCCCATTTCCATTGCTTTTTTGCTGTATCAAAAGCGTAAAGATCGACGCCGCTGACAGCAGTTGTTGGCATGTGTGGCATATTAAGCTCGCCCTCCACCTGATACTGAACAGTAATTTCGGGAGCAGATGTCTGAAAATCGATATAGAAACCCGCACTATTTTTACCAAGTTCCCATACAGGTTTACGTACTTGACTTTCCAATTCATCCGGAAGTCGGTTAAAGGCAGAGAGTTTACGATTCGCCAATCTACCCTGTACATGCCCATCTTCAAGTGGTGAAAACCAACGATAATTCTCTTGCGATTTGATAGCAGAAAAAGATAACAGTAAGTATACTGTCAACACTATTCTTGAGAACATACAATAATGAGTTTTAAGTTTGATCCAATTGATTATTAAAAAAGGAGCCTTTTGGCTCCCTTTTGTTGCGATTTATTTATTATACTATAAAATAGCTTGTCTAACTCGTATCAGTTTTTCCATCAAACCTTCAAGCAAATCCAAATGCAACATATTCGCTCCATCAGACTTCGCATTTGCTGGATCGGGATGGGTTTCGATGAATAGACCGTCAGCTCCTACTGCAATTGCAGCTTTTGCTATTGTTTCAATTAAAGCTGGCTTCCCTCCTGTTACACCAGACGTCTGATTGGGCTGTTGCAAAGAGTGTGTGCAGTCCATTATTGTAGGCACATTAAAATCACGCATTTCCGGAATTCCGCGATAATCTACAATAAGATCCTGATAACCAAATGTGTTGCCACGATCAGTTAAAAAAACCTTTTCATTGCCTGATTCCAAAATTTTATCGACTGCGAATTTCATGGACCCGGCACTCAAAAATTGTCCTTTTTTGACATTAACGACCTTATTTGTTTTTGCCGCAGCAACTAACAAATCAGTTTGCCGGCATAAAAAAGCTGGAATTTGAAGAACATCAACATATGCAGCAGCCATTTCTGCCTCATGGCTTTCATGAATATCCGTCACCGTCGGAATCCCAAAGGTATTACCAACCTTTTCCAAAATTTTCAATGCCTTTTCATCACCAATACCCATGAAGGAATCTAGGCGAGATCGATTGGCCTTACGATAAGACCCCTTAAAAATGTAAGGAATATGAAGTTTATCTGTAATAGTAACAATCTTTTCAGCGATACGCAAAGCGATTTCTTCTCCTTCAATCGCACAAGGCCCCGCCATTAAAAAGAAATTCTGCGATGTTCCGTTCTTAATTTCAGGAATGTATTTGTTAATCATATCATTATAAATAATTAATTGCCAAGCTCTGATAAAAATTTTATCCGCATCAATTGGAGATCCTCATAGCTATAGTCATCGCCTCCAAGTTCTTTCAATGCATTATTAATTGAATCAGTCTCCGCCGTCTTAAAATAGTCATACACCTCATCCTGACGATCCTCATCAATAATCTCGTCAATAAAATAATTGATATTTATTTTGGTACCCGCATTTACGATGGTCTCAATTTCCTTCAATATTTCCTCATAAGTAATGCCCTTAGCTGAAGCAATATCATCCAAAGCTATTTTACGATCAATATTTTGAATGATAGATACCTTTAACGCGGATTTATTCGCTGTACTCTTAATGACAAGATCCACAGGTCTGTCAATTTCATTCTCCTCCACGTACGCTTTAATCAACGCAATAAAGGGCGGCCCAAATTTAATCGCTTTGCCATTTCCTACACCTTGAATCTGTTTCAATTCATCTATGCTAATCGGATAATGTGTACACATCTCTTCGAGCGAAGGATCCTGAAAAATGACAAAAGGAGGTAAAGCTTTTCCCTTTGCTATTTTCTTCCGCAGGTCTTTCAACATGCCCAGCAAAACCGTGTCTAATGCCCCTGTACCATGCCCCGCATCGTCCGAACTTGTTTGGTCACCACCTTCTATTGGACGATTTAAGACAAATTTTAGTTGATAAGGATTGGCTATATAATGCCTACCAATATCTGTCAATTTTAAAAGACCATAATGATCAATATCTTTTTCAATAAAATTATCGAGAACAGCCTGTCTAACCAAAGATTTCCAATAGATAACGCCTTTGTCTTTCCCCTTTCCAAATAAGCGATGCTCATCATGCTTATAGGAAGACACCGGTTGATTATTTTGTCCCATCATTACGTTGATCACGTGATGATCATCAAACTTCTCTCCCTGCTCCTGAATGAATCCAAGTACATCACGCAATGACTCCTCCGCCTCAAAATATTCCTTCGCGGAGCGGCAGTTATCGCACATGTTATTACACCCCTGTTCATCAAAATTTTCTCCGAAATAATGAAGGATCTGTTTACGACGACAAACAGCAGACTCGGAATAATCGATAACTTCTTTTAAGATCTGTGTACCAATCTCCCGTTCAGCCACAGGTTTATCTTTCATAAACTTAGTGAGTTTCTCTACGTCCTTTTCGGAGTAAAAAGCCAAACAGTAACCATCCCCCCCATCACGTCCAGCACGCCCAGTTTCCTGATAATATCCTTCCATAGATTTAGGGATATCGTGATGAATCACATAGCGAACATCCGGTTTGTCAATTCCCATACCGAAAGCAATTGTAGCCACAATCACTTCAACGTCCTCCATCAGAAATTTATCCTGTGTATCCGCTCTGGTTTTAGCATCTAAGCCCGCATGGTAAGGTAAAGCTTTAATCCCATTTAAGTTTAAAACCTCGCTAATCTCCTCCACTTTCTTACGGCTTAAGCAGTAGACGATGCCTGTTTTTCCAGATTTTGTTTTAATAAAACGAACAATCTCTTTAACGACATCTTTTTTGGGCCTTACCTCATAATATAAATTACTGCGATTAAATGATGATTTAAACAAAACAGCATCATTCATCTGTAAATTTTTACGAATATCCGACTGCACCTTTGGGGTAGCGGTAGCGGTAAGTGCAATAATCGGAATATTGGGCCCTATTTCATTAATTACCTGGCGAATTTTACGATATTCTGGTCTGAAATCGTGCCCCCATTCCGAAATACAATGCGCTTCATCAACAGCAACAAAAGATACTTTTATCTGATGTAAAAACTCCAAATTTTCTTGCTTGGCAAGCGATTCAGGAGCAACATACAGCAACTTAGTTTTTCCAGCAACTACATCATCCTTAACCCTTGTAATCTCACTCTTATTTAAAGAAGAATTCAAAAAATGAGCGATACTGTCTTCGCCACCGAATGCACGAAGTTGATCTACTTGGTTTTTCATTAAAGCTATCAGCGGCGAGATCACAATTGCAGTCCCTTCACTCATGAGTGCAGGAAGTTGGTAGCAAATTGATTTCCCTCCCCCGGTAGGCATAATTACAAACGTGTCTCTTCGCTGAAGGATACTCGTTATAATAGCCTCTTGATCTCCTTTAAAAGTATCAAAACCAAAAAAATCTTGTAAATTGTCGAAAAGTGATTTTTCTATTTCCATTGCGCCTTGGGCAAAAATAAGATAGATAAATGAAGAAATAATCTTGAAAAATAATCTATTTTTGCAATCTATTCTAATATATAAAAGTAAGAGTATTTTTTGTGAAAAACAACTACGAAATAAAAAATATAGCTATTCAAGCTATTCAAGAAGAAGCCAAAGCAGTAGCTGCCTTAGCCCAATATATTGATGATGATTTTGTTACCATTGTTAATCGCATATTAAATCTACAAGGAAGGGTTGTCGTTACTGGGATTGGCAAAAGTGCTATTATTGCACAGAAGATAGTAGCGACCCTAAATTCGACTGGAACGCCATCAATCTTCATGCATGCAGCTGATGCTATTCATGGCGATCTCGGAATCATCCAGCAAAATGATTTAATTATTGCCATCTCAAAAAGTGGCAATACACCCGAGATTAAAGTACTGGTTCCCTTTTTAAAGCAAACAAAGAATGTATTGATTGCTTTGGTCGGAAATACAGCATCCTATTTGGCAAAAAATGCCGACTACATCTTGAACACCACGGTCGAAAAAGAAGCGTGCCCCAACAATCTGGCCCCCACCTCGAGTACAACGGCGCAATTAGCCATGGGTGATGCACTTGCTGTCGTATTACAGGAATGCCGCGATTTCACAGACAGAGATTTCGCGAAATATCATCCTGGCGGAGCATTAGGCAAAAAATTGTATTTAAGAGTGGGCGATCTGTCTGATCAGAATGGAAAACCTAGCGTCCAACAGCAGGCCACTGTCAGCGATATTATCATTACCATTACACAATTTAGACTGGGTGCAGTAGCTGTACTGGACGGTGACCGTATCATTGGCATTATCACCGATGGCGATATAAGACGCATGTTAGAAAAACACACCGATCTCGGAAGTGTAACAGCCGGAGATATTATGGGAAAATCACCCAAAATCATCGATAAAAATGAACTCGCGGCAAATGCCCTTCATATTATGCGCGAAAATAACATCACGCAACTATTGGTATCCGACAAAAATGATTATGACGGCATTATTCACATTCAGGACCTACTTAAAGAGGGTATAATATAACTGTAATAAAGTTGTTAGATAGGAGATTAATAGGCAATAAATACTACATTTGGCATATCAGTTGTTCTATTTTAATCATAAAGTAATATCTTAGAAGCATGAAAAAGTATATAACAATTTTAGCAGTGATCATTTCCTTTATCGGTTTCTCGTCTATGCAGGCCGGCCAAGGGGAATTTAAATTCGAAAAAGAAACCCACGATTTTGGAAAAATACCGGCAGGCACACCCGTTTCGTATAATTTCAAATTTTCAAATACTGGTAATGAGCCAATTATTATTTCAAACGTTGTCCCAACGTGTGGTTGTTCAGTAGCAGAATTCACAAAAACCCCAATTAAACCGGGTGAAAGCGGCACCATCAAAGTGACCTATAATGCAGCTGCCAAAGCTCCATTCACAAAGAGCTTTACCGTGCAATCGAATACCAAGACTCCTGTAAAAACCCTCTACATTAAGGGTATAGTGGAATAATAACATTGGAAATATAAAACAAAAAAAGCCACATCATGATGTGGCTTTTTTTGTTTTATTTTGGTTAAATTTGCACGACTAATTTTAAAAAAACTATAATGCCAGTACTATCAGAAAAAGGGCTTAATATGCCTGCGTCACCAATCAGAAAACTGACGCCGTATGCTGATCAAGCAAAAAAAGAAGGTAAGAAGATATACCACCTTAATATCGGACAGCCTGATATCCAGACGCCTGAAGTTATGCTCAATGCTTTGAAAAATATAGAGTTCAAAGTTTGGGCCTATACGCCATCTGAAGGTACTGCTTCCTATCGGAAAAAATTAGCTGAATATTATAATAAACTAAATTATAATATCGAGCCTACAGATATATTAGTAACAAACGGTGGTTCGGAAGCCATTACAATTGCAATGCAGGCCTGCTTGAATGAAGGCGAAGAAATTATTATTCCAGAACCATTCTACGCAAATTATAACGGTTTTGCCTGCTCCTCAGATGTAGTGATTAAACCCATCATGTCATACATTGAAAACGGATTTGCCCTCCCTTCTATCGCTGAGTTTGAAAAAGTAATTACGCCCAAAACCAAAGCGATCTGTATCTGCAACCCCAATAACCCGACGGGTTATCTTTATTCGAGAGCAGAATTAGAGGCTTTACGCGAGCTTTGCTTAAAATATGACCTTTACCTATTCTCGGATGAAGCTTATCGCGAATTCTGCTATGACGGTAGAGAGTTTATTTCTCCAATGCATTTAGAAGGGCTCGAAAACAATGTTGTTATCTTCGATACGGTATCAAAACGTTACTCTGCATGCGGTGCCCGCATTGGATGTATCATCACAAAAAATAAAGAATTATACCAAACCGCACTTAAATTTGCTCAAGCTCGCTTAAGCCCTTCTTTGGAAGGACAGATTGCAGGCGAAGCAGCTGTCGATACACCCGACAGCTATTTTGAAGCGGTGTCGAAGGAATATACAGCGCGCAGAGATACCCTCGTGAAAGGACTTAATGCCATTGAAGGGGTCTATTGCCCAAATCCTGGAGGAGCATTTTACGTCGTCGCCAAACTACCAATTGACCATGCAGACAGATTTTGCCAATGGATGCTGGAAGAATTTTCGTATAACAATGAAACAGTCATGATGGCTCCAGCTACGGGTTTCTACAGCACAGCGGAAGCTGGTATAAATGAAGTGAGACTCGCCTACGTACTGAATCAAGGTGATCTTAATAATGCCCTAATTTGTTTAGAAAAAGCACTTGAAGTTTATCCAGGACGAACAAATTAATAAGGAATCGAAGCAGTTAGGAAAGGCGGACCAGTTATGGTTCGCCTTTTTCTTTAACCATATATCCATTACTTTAAAACAATGCTCGGTATCCTTTTTTAAAAAAAACAAAACAAATTTTTAAAGCACCTTGTTCTTATCATAGTAACTAAAAGATATTGCATATGGATAAATTGAAGAAATTCCAATTGATGGAAAAAATAGCAAGAGAGTTAGAAGATGTCCGGAATAGTCAACAAGCTGTTTTAGAAAAAATAGGCAAAATCGAAGTTGATAACATCGAACTGGGCGACAAGAATATTGAAAAGACAATTCCCGATATCTATCAACGTACAGCAGATAATTCGGATGCTATCAAAGCTCTTCTGGAATCATTTCAAGAACAAACAGAGGAATTTGGAGAAAAAAATAATGTGGGTAAGTTATTAGAACAACAACAAATTAATAGTGTGAAATAGTTAACCTCAAAACACTGATAAGAAAATAAGCGGGGGAGATTGATCAATCTCTCCCGCTTATTTGTATTTATGCTTGAGTTTTTGCGGCCCTCGCTTTCAAATATTCTTCTTCAACAAATTGCAATTGCTGTTCAGGCGTTAAATTGGAATTGTCCAATACAATTGCATCATCTGCTTGCCGTAATGGACTTTCAGCCCGTGTACTGTCGATTCGGTCACGTGTCGCTAAATTTTCAACGACTTCTTCTAATGTTACATCTTCCCCTTTTTCGGTTAATTCAAGGTAACGCCTCGCCGCCCGAACTTTAGGATCAGCAGTCATAAATATCTTGAGATCAGCATCGGGAAAAACGGTGGTCCCTATATCCCGGCCATCCATAATAATGTTCCTTCTGCTTCCCAGCTTTTGCTGTTGCGCAACCATGGCTACGCGAACGGCTTTAATTGCGCTCACATCGCTCACTTTATCCGAAATATACATCTGACGAATCTCTTCAGAGATATCCTCTTCATTTAAATGAATTTCCGTTTTTACTGCATTGGGTATAAAGTCAATATGAATATCTTTCAGCGCACTTTCAATAGTCTCTTGATCATCCAGGTCAATGTTATGACGGATAAAATAGAGCGTAACGGCTCTATACATTGCACCGCTGTCAATAAATGCAAATTTCAGTTTTTTCGCTAAAGATTTGGCTAATGTGCTTTTACCACACGATGAAAATCCGTCTATTGCGATAATGAAATTGTGACGCCCGCTCATTAATCGTTTCCTCCTATAATTACACCTGGCTTATTCACCAAAGGAACTTTCGTCAGGTTGCCATCTACTATGCTTTCAGGCAAGAAAATGTATTTCTTATCGTAAATGATGTTGTCAATGTAGAAACTCACCCAATATTCGTTTGTCAGACCGAAAACCTGTTCGTCTATTGCTTCCACACGATCGAAAGATTTAGCGGCTATATTTCCTATAAAATGACGTAAAGTAGTGGTAGCAACCTGACGTCCATCCTTTTCGCCATAGCCTTTTGAGCTGATCAACACATTCTGAATCGCTATGTTCTTATCATTAATGACATAAACTGTCCAGTTTTTTGTCTCTACGGTCTCGCCTTCCAGAACGACGGCGATCATAATGTCTTTGACAATATTTTCAGGCAAATCTGCTTTCATCCTTATTTAGACTTTGTAGTTTTCTTAGCTGGAGCCTTCTTAGCTGGAGCCTTTTTAGCTACGCTTTTCTTTTCTGTTGCTTTTGCTTTAACGGCTTTACCTTTTGGTGCATCAGCCTCAGCCCATTTCAACACATCAGCATACGTTATTTTGTCAATCTCAGTCCCTTTAGGGATTTTCAGGTTTTGCTTACCAAATCGAATGAATGGTCCCCATCGGCCCTGTTCAATTTGAGCTTCCTCATTTTCATCAAATACGCGAATGACTTTTTCTATATCTTTTTGACGCTTGTCTTTAATGATCTGTATTGCCTCTTCCTCAGTAACGTCCAAAGGATCCAATCCTTTCGGTATAGAATAAAATGCCGAATTGTGGCGGATATAAGGTCCAAATCGACCCACCGCAACCGTCATTTCCTTCTCTTCAAATAAACCGACTTTTTTAGGCAATTTAAAGAGCTCCATGGCGTCCTCGAAAGTAATGGTTTCGATCATCTGCCCTTTACGTAAAGAAGCAAAGCGGGGCTTCTCCTCGTCATCCGGAGAACCAATCTGTACCAATGGGCCAAACTTACCGATGCGAACTGAAACGGGTTTTCCCGAAACCGGATCGATGCCAAGCTCTCGCTCGTTATTCGCACGATCAGCATTTTCTAAAGTATCCTCTACCTCAGAATGAAAGGGTCCATAGAAATCATGCAACATTTTTGTCCATTCCGTCAAACCATGCGCAATATCATCAAACTCCTTTTCGACATTCGCGGTAAAGTGAAAATCTACAATACCATTGAAATGTTCAACCAAAAAATCATTCACCACAACGCCGATATCTGTTGGAAACATTTTTCCTTTCTCAGCGCCCGTAATTTCGGTTTTTGTGACTGCCGTTAATTCAGCATCCTTCAATGTCAATACTCGGTAATCACGTGACTTACCTTCACGCTCTTCTTTTACGACATAACCGCGATTTTGAATTGTGGAAATAGTAGGTGCATATGTTGAAGGACGACCAATTCCTAATTCCTCTAATTTTTTCACCAAAGCGGCTTCTGTATATCGTGCAGGAGGCCTTGTAAACCGCTCCGTTGCCGACATACTTTTCAAAGTCAATGGTTGACCGGTAGTTAACGGTGGAAGGATAGCATTATCACTATCTTCATCCAAAGCACTTTCCTGATCGTCATCCAAAGATTCCATATAAACTTTTAAAAATCCATCAAACTTCATCACCTCCCCTGAAGCGCTTAAGTCTTCTGAACGTGTCGATATGGCAATCTTTGCCAAAGTACGTTCAAACTCAGCCTCACTCATTTGTGATGCGATCGCTCTTTTCCAAATAAGTTCGTACAACCGCTTTTCAGAAGCATCCCCATCGATGGTATGCTCAGAAAAATACGTCGGACGGATAGCTTCGTGCGCCTCCTGTGCACCTGATGTCTTCGTTTTATATTTTCTGACCTTATGATATTGGTCGCCATAAGCAGATTTAATCTCTTTTTCAGCCGCTTCAATTGCCGTATCGCTTAAATTAACAGAATCGGTACGCATATAGGTAATTCGTCCCGATTCATATAGCCTTTGAGCGACCTGCATCGTGCGCGCCACAGAAAACCCAAGTTTTCTACTGGCTTCCTGTTGTAATGTTGACGTTGTAAACGGAGCCGAGGGCGAACGTTTGGCAGGTTTTGTTTCTAAATTTTTAACAGAAAACAGAGCTGATTTACAATCTTCCAAAAACTTGGTAGCCTCCGCTTCCGTAGCAAAACGCTGTGGAAGCTCAGCTTTGAAACTATCTTTAACTTTTCCAGTATGAAAGAACGCTACAATCTTAAAGGCAGCCTCTGGCTCAAATTTATTGATCTCACGTTCACGATCAACGATTAAACGGACGGCAACAGATTGTACTCGTCCTGCAGACAATGAAGGTTTAACTTTCTTCCAAAGGACAGGAGATAACTCGAAACCAACCAACCGATCCAACACGCGTCGAGCCTGCTGAGCGTTAACAAGATTATAGTCTATTTTACGCGGATTGTCAATAGCTTTCAGAATAGCTGGCTTCGTAATTTCATGAAAAACAATCCTTTTCGTGCTCTCATCTTTCAATCCTAACGTCTCAAATAAATGCCATGAAATCGCTTCTCCTTCGCGGTCCTCATCGGACGCTAGCCAAACAGTTTCAGCAGCTTTAGCCAATTTCTTCAGCTCACTGACAACAGCCTTTTTATCGGACGGAACTTCATACTTTTGTTCGAAATTATTTTCAGTATTAATCGCATCATCGGTTTTCACCAAGTCGCGAATATGTCCATAACTCGACTTAACCAAAAAATCCTTTCCTAAATATCCTTCTATCGTTTTCGCTTTCGCTGGAGACTCAACTATCAATAAATTTTTCGCCATCTAATTTGAGATTTGTGCAAATAAAGGCAATTCTAAAAGGAATGGCAATAATTTATTGCAAAAAAGACAAAAAAAATAGATTTCTTAGCCATAATCGACAAATCCCGCTGAAAGCAAAACACATAAAAAATAAGATATATCTGTATATTTGCATCTTCGAAAGGGCAATACAACAACCTTCCCTATTTTTTTAAATATGATCGACAATGAAAAGTAGTTTTCTCAGATTTGCCATTTTGGGCACGTTATTACCATTTGTGTCTTGTTCAGCCAGAAAAGAATCTGTAAAAGCAAATTCAGGCAATTTCCCTAAACTGAGTTTGGAAGCCCATCGTGGGGGCCGAGGACTCTATCCTGAAGAGTCTATCGCTGCAATGAAAAATGCAATAAACATTGACAAAGTGACCACGTTAGAAATGGATTGCCATATCACCAAAGATCGCAAAGTGATCGTTTTTCATGATGACTATCTCAATCCCCAATTTGTACTGAAACCCAACGGTGCCGAAATTTCAGAAAAGGATAAATCGCTAAAGGTTTATAACATGCTCTATCGTGATTTGATTAAATATGATATTGGATCTAAATTTTATAAAGCCTTTCCGCAGCAGAAAAAACAAGTTACACGTATCGCAAAACTGTCGGATCTTATTGATAGTACGGAAGCATATGCTCAACACAAAAGAAACACTCCGATGTTCTACAACATTGAGGTTAAAAGTAAAGACGGTCAAGACGGCATATTGCATCCTCGCGTAGAAGAGTTTGTCGACCTTATCATTCAGGTTATCACCGACAAGAAAATCGCAGCAAGGACTATCATTCAGTCATTTGACAGCAGGGCAATTAAATACCTACACAAGGCTTACCCTCAGATCAGGGTGTCCTACCTCATAAATGGAAACGAACGTAAAGATGTCCACCAAACAATTACGGAGCTCGGTTTTACACCCTATAGTATAAGCCCGCAGTATAAAATCGTGACAAACGATTATATTAAGCAATGTCATAAGGCTGGCATTAAAGTAATTCCTTGGACGGTCAATACCAAAGAAGAAATAGAGCAATTAAAAACGATGAAAGTGGATGGCATCATCAGCGATTATCCCAATTTGTTTTAATAAACAGATCGAATCCTCATAAAAAATAATACGAAAATTGAGCGCTCGATGATTTTCACAGAGAAGCAACGTCCGGATCAAAATTCATTAGATCCGGACGTTGTTTCTTTTAGTGCCTGCTCTATATAATCCTTACCTTTTTGAACCAAAAATTCAGTCCGATGATAATCCCATAGATTACAGATATTATAAGGTATATCAACAACTACGTCCGGGCGATATAAGTCGACTATCATCTGACTCATTTTCCTGCGCATCACATAGTAAGACGCCTGCAGAATATCCAATGAATTCGACGTCTTCGGATCGAGTTTTTTGATGGCAGAATATTGTTTGTCTGGTTTCGACTCAAGGTTAACCGCAATGATCAAGTTTTCTTTCCTTGTCACATGATTTATGGGTAAGGGATTTAAAACACCACCGTCAACGTACACATGCTTGTTTTCCTCCACCGCCGTAAACACTGCCGGAATGGCGATAGAAGCGCGAATAGCATCATACATGCTCCCAAAATCCAGTACGACTTCCTTTTCGTAATTGAGATCCGTAGCCACAGCTTTGAACAAAATTGGAAATGTCTCTATATTACCATCAGGGATGACGGACTTTAATGCGTTAAACACCTTTACCCCTTTCATCATGCCCAACCCTCTCCAACTAAAATCCATCATGTTAAAGACCGACTTCTTGGTTAAGCGAAGCATCCAATCTTCTAAAAGATCCATCTTTCCCTGCGCATAAATCCCGCCAACGAGTGCACCTATAGAACACCCTACGACCTCATTTATTTCAAAACCCAACTCTTCCAACCGTCTGATAATGCCAATATGTACCAGTCCTCTTGCACCACCGCCGCCCAGGACGAGTGTAACTTTACGATTCAAAAAAGATTGCTCCAACATCGATAAACATTAAATAATAATCTGTTGACATTCCAAAAACAATTTAAACAAATTATCATCGTGATTATATGTATTTTTGATTACAATATACGCAGTAAAAAAAGAAATATGAAAATAGAAATTTGGTCGGACATCATTTGTCCATTTTGTTATATTGGTCTGACAAAGCTCGAAATGGCACTTCAGGAATCCGCAAATAAGCCAGCGGCTGAAATTATCTGGAAATCTTATCAGCTTAACCCCGACTATCCCGAAGATGCACCAGCAATACCCACTTATGACTATCTCGTACAAACGAAAGGAATGAGCATGGATGATGTGGTTGCAATGACATCACAACTCAGCGCACAGGGAAGGGAGCTGGGAATTGCCCTGAATTTTGACAAAGCAGTTGTCGTAAATACACGAAAAGCGCATCGCCTGATCCATTTTGCCCAAGGCTACCAAAAAGGTACACCAATTAAGAAAGCGTTGTTTAAAGCGCATTTCACAGACGGCCGAAATATTAACGACAACCAGATTCTTACGCATATTGCGACTCAATACGAACTTCCTGCTCATGCCATTAAAAACTTGCTCGAATCAGACGATTTTGCTTACGATGTTGCGCAAGATATCCAAGAAGGCGTTAACCTTGGCCTGCGGGGAGTTCCATTCTTTGTATTCGACCGCAAATATGCTATCCCCGGAGCACAGCCCATGGAAGTTTTTCATAATACCATAAAGGAATGCTTAGCAAGCCAATCTGCTCCGCTGCAACAGAGAGGTGAAGAAGGCCCTTCATGTGATCCTGAAACAGGAAAATGTGAATAAAGAAAGAAAAAAATCTTGTTTAATTTTACTATTTTCGCAAGCTTATAACGACAAACAAATTTGGTATAAATGCAGTTAACCAAACTAGAAATTAAAGGATTTAAGAGTTTCGGAGATAAAATCACGATCAACTTCAATGACGGTGTCACAGCGATTGTTGGCCCCAATGGCTGTGGGAAATCAAACGTGGTCGATGCAATACGCTGGGTACTCGGAGAGCAAAGTACGAAAATGCTGCGCTCAGATAAAATGGAAAATATTATTTTCAACGGGACAAAAAATAGAAAGCCCGCAAATCTTGCAGAAGTATCGCTGACCTTCAATAATAACAATAATATTTTACCAACTGAATTCTCCACAGTTACTGTCACCCGAAAATTATTCCGAAACGGCGATAGCGAATATCGGTTGAATGATGTGAAATGTCGTTTAAAAGATATTACTGATTTGTTTTTGGATACTGGTGTCGGCGCCGATAGCTATTCCATTATTGAATTGAAAATGATTGATGAGATCATCAATAATAAGGATAACTCTCGACGAAACTTATTTGAAGAAGCATCCGGAATTTCAAAATATAAAGTACGTAAAAAACAGACCCTAGCGAAATTAAGAGATACAGAAGCCGATCTTAGTCGTGTCGACGACCTACTTTTTGAGATTACAAAGAACCTCAAGTCTTTAGAAAATCAAGCTAAAAAAGCAGAGAAATACACCTTACTCAAATCAGAATACCGACAGAGCAGTATCGATCTGGCCTATTATAAAATCGCAGATTTCTCGACAGAACTAGAACGGCTTCAGACACAAGAATCCAACGTCCAGAAAGATGCACAAAATGTACAACAGAATATCCTGCATGCGGAAAATGACCTTCAATCACTCCGTCAAACAAACTTAGAGCAGGAAAAAAATCTATCTGTACAGCAGAAAACTACACAGGAATTCATAAATAAGATTCGTGGTTACGAATCTGAAAAAAAGATCAAAAACGAAAAGGTTAAAAATCTCCAAGATAAAGAAAATCGTCTAAGCATTGATATAAACAGCGACAAACAACAACTTAATCACGTCGTTTATACCATTAAGCGATTAAACGAAGAGTTATTTGACGAACAAAATAAACTGGACGGATTAAAAAGCAACCTGGAGTCGAATAAATTAGAAGTTGAAGAACTGAGAGGACAGCAACAATCTGCAAAAGGAAAGCTTGATATTTTTAATAAAAGTAACGCCGATTTACAAGCAAAGATCTATAAATTGGAAAAAGATCTTGCCGTATTTACGATACAGAAAGAGGCTCTTTTACAAGAACTAATTCGCAATAGTGAAGATACCGAAGCGAAAGAAAAAGAATTACAACAGTTCAATTCCGCTGTCGTAGAACTGGAAGGTCGTGTAGAAGCACAGCAATTACAGTACGATTCGGCAAATCAACTGGAAGAAGAGCTCCAGGAGCAAATCAGTCAATGTCAAGCAAACTTAGAAGAGTTCAAAGCCCAACTTGCCAAAGATCTTCGTCTGGTAGATGCCAAGCAAAACGAATATAATCTGACAAAATCTCTGGTTGACAATTTGGAAGGTTTTCCAGAATCCATCCGCTTTTTGAAGAAAAATGCAGGCTGGAAAAAACAACCACCGCTGCTTTCAGATGTATTGTTTTGTCAGGAAGATTACCGAGTCGCTATCGAGAATTACCTTGAACCTATTATGAACCATTATGTTGTCGATACACAACAGGATGCTGTTCAAGCCATTCAGCTACTAAGCGACGCCGCAAAAGGACGCGCAAATTTCTTTGTTTTAGATGCAATAACGACAACTCCTACCCCACCTCCTGTACCGAATAATAATTTAATGTCGGCCTTGGATGTGATTACCGTAGACGAAAAATACAAGTCTTTGTGCACCTTACTACTCCAGCAGGTTTTCATCCTTAAACAGGAGCATGAAAAAGATCTGGATGAGAAACTTCCCGAATCAGGACAGGTAATTTTGCAAAAAAACGGACGTTATGCAAAACATCATTTGGGTATGTCAGGGGGATCTGTAGGACTGTTTGAAGGTAAACGTATTGGTAGAGCTAAAAACCTAGAAGTATTATCCCAAGAGATCAAGACAATCAACCAAGAAATTGGAAAACTTGAAAATAAGATAACGGCCGAAACAGCTCGTCTAGAAACCTTACGCGGCAATTCTCAAAAAGAGCTGATCAATGAGTTGCGCTTTCAGTTCAATCGGCTTAATAATGAGTTAATTACTGTCAAAACAAAGCAAGAGCAATATCAAACGTTCATCAACAACTCCCAAACACGCAAAAGAGATATTGAAGAGAAAGTTACTGCTATCGAGTCGAATTTAAAAATTGCTGAGCCCCAAATCCAAGAGTTACGGCTAGAAAAGGAACAGAGCGTTATCGAGTTAGCGCTACTGCAAGACCAATTTCATGAAATCTCTGAAATACTCAACGAAGAATCGACCAGATATAATCAAGAGAATATTGCTTATCACCAACAGCTAAACAAAGTTTCGAATATCGCCAAAGATTTGGAATTTAGAGAAACACAAAAAGACGATCACGAGATCCGTATCGAAAAGAATAGTGCAGAACTGGTTGAAGTGCAAGAAGCATTACGTACCACTATTCCTTTTGAAGACGATGAAGATCAAGATCTTATCGCGATGTACGAGCAGAAGATTGCCTTAGAGGATGGACTGAAAGAATTGGAAGACAGCTATTATGCCGATAAGGAAAAAATTAATAATCTGGAAGATTCGTTAACGCAATTACGCCGTTCAAAAGAACAAAGCGATTTCCTTGTTTCCGAAATTAAAGATAAAAAAACAAGCCTTCAAATTGACCTGAATGCGTTAAAAGAACGCCTTTCCGTCGAATTTAACATTGAACTTAAAGACTTAATCGATCGAGAAGATATTCCTCAGCTTACAGAAGACCAAGCTACACTGACGGCCAAATGCAGTAAACTCAAGAAGCAGCTAGACGAATTCGGTACCATCAACCTGATGGCCAAAGAGGCTTTCGATGAGATGAACGAACGTTATGATTTCATCAATAAAGAAAAAGCAGATTTGATCGAAGCAAAAGGCTCTTTGATGGCGACCATCAAGGAAATTGACGACACCGCTAAAGTGCAGTTCATGTTTACATTCGATGCAGTAAGAAATAACTTTGTCAAAGTATTCCGTTCGTTATTTAACGAAGAAGATAGCTGTGATCTGATCTTGACAGACCCAAACAATCCTTTGGATTCAGACATCGATATTATCGCTAGACCAAAAGGGAAAAGACCATTGTCTATAAATCAGCTATCGGGTGGGGAGAAAACATTGACTTCAACAGCCTTACTGTTCTCACTATATCTTTCTAAGCCAGCGCCATTTTGTATATTCGATGAGGTGGATGCGCCTTTGGATGATACCAACATTGATAAATTCAACAATATTATACGGGATTTTTCTAAAAATTCCCAATTTATAGTGGTCTCGCACAATAAGAAAACAATCGCAAGCACAGATATCATTTATGGGGTCACCATGGTAGAACAAGGTGTATCGCGCGTAGTGGCTGTGGATCTACGTGAAGTGGCCTGACAACGCAAAACAATAGCTAAAAGAATAGCCGAGACTATAAATCTTGGCTATTGTTTTTTTAATCAATCTTCAACTCCAGTACCATCCCTCATCTATTTGAAAGAAGCATAATGCAATACCTCGATATATTCAACAATCTTATCTTGCGGCGATTGATAAGTTATAGATTAAAATAGAAAGCCCAGAGCGGGGAACTCTGAGCTTTCGTTAGCCATATATTAACCTATTTATGAAAAGTATTTGTAGTAAAAACGCTACTTTTCTCTAATCATTATGTCCACCACATCCGTTTAACATTTTTTAACAGTTAGAGCATTCACAACATAGCGTAAACACTACGTCTCCAATAATCCGCCTAATGGCTAGAATACAATAAAGCTCGAAGTGGGGAACTCCGAGCTAACCTAACCAATTATTAACCTAAATTTATGAAAAGTCTAATCTAAGTGAACATCCATTTGGTGTTCTGATTAAGAAACGTAATCTGCCTAGATATTAGTATTAGAAACATAAGTTTTATTTGAAATTTGACATTTTTTAACAATTCAATAAGTAACTTTAATAAAAACGATCGCTTAAATAAATATTTTATGGCAGAATACGATTTAAATGAACTTCAAAAGATCCACGAAAACAAAGATGTTTTAAATTACTTGGAGCAACAGGGCATTCTTGAAATAAAAAAGTTCAACGATGTTTACGATTATGAAAAAGAGCTTTATGAACTACAGGTCAAGTTGTTGAAGCTCCAATACGAAATCATTGAAAAAGGGAAGCGGGTGCTCATTATTTTTGAAGGTAGGGACGCCGCTGGCAAAGGCGGCACAATAGGTCGCGTAGCCCAATATTTAAATCCTAAAAAGGTCCGTATTGTCGCTTTACCGAAACCAACCGATGAAGAATCTGGACAGTGGTATTTTCAACGCTATATCAAGCAGCTTCCTAATTCCGGAGAAATTGTCATCTTCGATAGAAGCTGGTATAACCGTGCAGTAGTGGAACCCGTATTTGGATTCTGCAGCAAAGAACAACATGAATTATTTATGAGTCAGGTTCCAGAATTTGAAAAACAATTAATTGAGGACGGTATCATTGTCATCAAGTTATTTCTGAGCATCAGCAAAGAAGAACAGGCCGAAAGATTAAAAGAGCGTCAGGAAGATATACTCAAGCGATGGAAAATAGGAACGCTCGACCAACAGGCACAGGAAAAATGGGATATTTCCACAAATTATATTGAAAACCTCTTTAAGAAAACAGGATCAAAAAAATCACCCTGGTTTGAAATTGTTAAAGACAATAAGAAAAAAGCACGATTGGCAGCTTTCAAGCTTATCATTAATGCCCTTGTCGGAAGCGAGCAGGAGCAAATAGATTCCTTCGTTAAAAAACACGATTAAAGATTTTCAGCCCCACAAAAAAATTCGTACAACAAAAAGAGAGATCCCATGTTTACTCTTTCTGTTGTACGAATGCAAAATGAATTAAACGAAGACAGTGGGCTCAATTTTAGGGCCTGCCTCAAGAACGCTCGCTGGCATTTCGTTATTAAATTTTTCAAAGTTTGCTATGAATAGTTTCGCCAAGCGTTTTGCCTGCATATCATAGGCCTCATCGTTATTCCATAAGCCCCGGGCATCCATGATTTGTTCGGGAACATACGCTCCGCAACTGGTGGGATAATCTAACCCAAAGATATCGTGTCTATTAAATTGAGATTCTAATAATGAACCATCCATTGCGGCGCGGATTAACGCTCTGGTATAGGCAAGTTTAATCCGCCGTCCTATTCCGTAAGGACCTGCAATCCAGCCCGTATTCACTAACCAGACTTTAATATTACGATTCTGTTCTAGTTTTGAGCGAAGCAACGCCGCATATTTCCCGGGATGCAGCGGTAAAAATGCCTGTCCAAAGCAAGTTGAAAATGCGGCCATAGGTTCCTTCACCCCCACCTCTGTACCCGCAACCTTAGCAGTATAGCCACTTACAAAATGATAGACAGCCTGGTCGGTAGACAACAATGAAATTGGCGGAAGTACACCAAAAGCATCCGCTGTCAAGAAAAAAATATGAGCCGGCTCATTGCCTATACCGCTTATTTCAGCATTTTCCATGAAGTCAATTGGATAAGACACGCGCGTATTCTCGGTTTTACTGATGTCATTGTAATCAGGTTTATCCTGATCATCCAAAATCACGTTTTCCAACAGCGAACCAAAACGAATGGCATGATAGATCTCCGGTTCTTTATCGGCTGTTAGACCAACACATTTGGCATAACAACCACCTTCAAAATTGAAAACTCCCCGTTCACTCCACCCATGCTCATCGTCTCCAATTAACCGCCTGTTTTTATCAGCAGACAATGTCGTCTTTCCAGTACCCGAAAGCCCAAAAAACAATGCAGTATCTCCATCGTCGGAAGTATTAGCAGAACAGTGCATAGAAAGGACGTTATGCTCGAATGGTAAAATAAAATTTAAGATGGAAAAAATGCTCTTTTTAATTTCCCCCGTATAACCTGTTCCAGCAATCAATACAATTTTCTTCGTAAAATCAATTGCAACAAAATTTTCGTTAAGGATACCATATGCATGTGGTTCTTTAATCAACAAGGTCGGAGCAGCTAAGATAGACCAAGGTGGCCGAACTTCTGGATTAGGCTCCTGACGTAAGAACAAGTTGTTGGCAAATATACTTTGATAAGCTGTCTCTGTAACAACACGGATACCAATTTGATAAATCGGATCAGCACCCGCAGCGCAATCTCTGATGTATATATTTCGCTCAGCCAGGTGCGAGGCTACCAGCGAAAATAGCGCCTCAAAATGATCTGGAGACATCCGTTGATTGATTTCCCCCCACCATATGTTGTCTTTAGTTAAAGAGTCCTCCACCAGGAAGCGGTCCTTGGGCGACCTCCCCGTAAATTTTCCCGTATCAGCGGCAAGCGCTCCTGTATCAGAAAGCCTTCCCTCTTGATTTACCAAAGCATGTTTAACCAATTCAGAAACGGGTAATTGATAAAATACACTCTTCGTGCTATCAATTTTCAAATATTTCAAATCAGGCGCGTTTCCAATGTTACCCTTTTTCATATTTTTTGTTTGTTTTAAAATGTGCTCAAATTTAAAAGCAATTTTCGCTAAAAACAAAACATAATTATCTAAAAATCAAGCTTATTGTACAAAAAACACAAAACCAAAACGCTAACTATCAGTATCTTACGAAGGTAAAAAGAATTGCATTTTTTAGCAATTTTTTTTAGCAACTCAAGTTATGGCCATTAAATAATATAATATATTTTTCGTAAATTGTCCCATCCTTTACAAATATTAATAGGCGTTAAAATTCTAGCTCAAAGGATCCTTGATTACTCAAAACGGCAAACAATGGTAATACGTACTGGTCAAAAAGTAAATACAAAATAACAAGATGAAATTATATGCTATAGAAACGGGATTCTTTAAACTCGATGGTGGGGCTATGTTTGGTGTGGTCCCTAAAAGCATCTGGAACAAGACAAACCCGGCAGATTCCAACAATATGTGTACCTGGGGAAATCGTCTGCTGCTCATTGAGGATAGCAATCGATTAATGTTGGTGGACACGGGCCTTGGAGACAAGCAAAATGAAAAATTCTTTAGCTACTATTATCTTCATGGTGATGCAACATTAGACAGATCATTAAAAAATATTGGATTTCACCGAAATGACATCACCGATGTTATTCTAACCCACCTACATTTCGATCATTGTGGTGGTGCCATAGCGCGAGAAGGTGATCAACTTGTTCCGGCCTTTGAAAACGCTCATTTTTGGAGTAATGCAGACCATTGGTCTTGGGCAACTAACCCCAACGCCCGGGAGAAGGCTTCTTTTCTAAAAGAAAATATTCTTCCGATACAAGAGAGCGGACAATTAAAGTTTGTTGAAGATGTACAAAATCCATTCGGAAGCGATATCAGCATGCGCTATGCAAATGGCCACACAGAATCCATGATGTTACCACAGGTCCAATACAAAGGAAAGACGATACTGTATATGGCTGATTTGCTCCCTTCGGTAGGCCATATACCAATTCCCTACGTGATGGGATATGATGTACGTCCTTTAGTTACTATGGAAGAACGTCACAGCTACTGGAACGAAATAGTAGACAACGACTACATCCTGTTTTTCGAACACGATTCAGTTCACGAATGCTGCACACTGCAACGTACCGAGAAAGGCATACGGGTAAAAGAGATCTTTAAGTTGGATGAAATTTAAGGTGTATCTTGAAAATAATAAAAACGCAAATGAACAAACAGGCTACGCTAAAGTAGCCTGTTTGTTATCCTATATAGTTTATTATCTTTTATGATTTAAAACCTAAAGCCCAAAGCCCAATAGTTCTCAAAAAACCAGATCTGTTGCGACGCCTTGTCCACCCCTCTCCTTCCAGTTGTACGAATGTTGGTCAGATCAGTCCATCCAGTTTTAAAATTTCCTTGCAGGTACAGCCCTTTGTAAAAACGGTAGTGCAGCCCAACTTTCGCCGAAGCGCCATAACCAGCAATGTTCCAGAAGTGGTTTGCTCCCTCACCAAAAAGATGAACTTCCGAACGCGGAATTAGTAAACCTACATCTACACCAGATTCCATGGTCAGCACCTGTTGGCCCTTTCGATTATTGATGATATCATCATAACGCTCCAAGCCTACCGAAGCAAAATTATAACCGTCGGTGTGCTCAAATGTTAGCATCGCGGAATCCACTGTAATCAATTCACCATTATATTGACCGGCACGGTTTCCGGTCGGGATACCTGGATTAGAAATTTCTTCACCAATAAAACCTGAAATTTTTACCTGCTGGGGTATATCAACGACATATTTCATGTGATCCCAGCCCAATGAAATGGAATAATTATCTTTGATATAATAACCAAAATGAAGGTTGAATTGTGGGATAGTCAACCGACTCGGATCAAAATAAGTCGAACCAAATTTAGTTGGACGATCAGCAGCTTTTACATCGTGAAGAATAAAATCATAATTTGGACCTGTAAAATGAATATCAGATTTTGCATAGGAAGAGAAGTTATACCCCCAAAAGAAAAAGAATTTTCTTTTATTACTTTCGGTTCTCAAATTTTTTGGTTTGAAAATACTCTTTCCTATTTCGGGGTTTTCTTGTGCAAATAAAGCAGAAGCACTCAAGGCAAGCGCTCCAATTGTCAAAAATATTTTTCTCATATCAGTGCTAAAAACGTTGCGCAAAAGTACCGGCATTCTATTTTATAAGCAAATAAATTCAATGAGAATTAGTAAAATATGACGAAGATCACAGAAATGTCATCCCAAAACAAAATAAAAAAGCCGCTTTATACGAAAGCGGCTTTTTTTGTATGCTCATCAATACTATTGTGCTTGATTTTTGCGAATTATATTTAAGGCACCACCAGCTTTAAACCACTCAATCTGTTGGGCATTGTACGTATGATTTGCCAAGATCTGCTCTTGTGTTCCATCATCGTGGTGCAATACCAGCTTTAAGGGCTTACCTGGAGCAAATTCAGTTAAACCGATAATATCGATCGTATCGTTCTCCTGAATTTTATCGTAATCATCCTTATTTGCAAAAGTCAATCCCAACATTCCTTGCTTTTTTAGATTTGTCTCGTGAATACGGGCGAAAGACTTCACCAATACTGCGCGAACACCCAAATGACGAGGCTCCATTGCAGCATGCTCACGGGATGAACCTTCTCCATAGTTTTCGTCACCAACGACAATTGAACCAATACCCTGTGCTTTATAGTCACGTTGTGTTGCTGGCACAGGGCCATACTCGCCTGTCAATTGATTTTTAACGTTATCTGTTTTCTCATTGAAGAAGTTCACCGCACCGATCAACATGTTATTGGAGATGTTATCCAAATGACCACGGTATTTCAACCAAGGGCCAGCCATTGAAATATGGTCTGTCGTACATTTCCCTTTTGCTTTGATCAATAATTTCAAACCCTTCAAATCAGTACCTTCCCAAGCTGCGAAAGGCTGCAACAATTGAAGACGGTCAGAGGTAGGCGCCACATCAACGACGACGGAACTACCGTCAACAGCGGGTGCTTGGTAACCCGGATCATCTACCGCAAATCCTTTAGTAGGTAATTCGTCCCCTACCGGTGGATCCAATTTTACTTGCTCACCTTTACTATTCGTCAACGTATCAGTTACTGGATTGAAGCCCAGATCACCAGAAATCGCAATTGCCGCCACCAATTCCGGAGAAGCCACAAATGCATAGGTGTTCGGATTACCATCTGCACGTTTCGCAAAGTTACGATTGAATGAATGAACGATGGTATTTTTCTCTTGTTTATCAGCGCCTACACGATCCCACATACCAATACATGGACCACAGGCATTCGTAAATATCGTTGCATTAAGGTCTTCAAATGTTTTCAGCAAACCATCACGATCAGCTGTAAAACGAACTTGCTCTGACCCCGGATTTATACCAAATTCAGCTTTAGTAATTAAACCTTTATCCACCGCTTGTTTTGCTATAGAGGCAGCACGTGACAAATCTTCATAGGACGAGTTTGTACATGAACCGATCAATCCCCATTCAACTTTTAAAGGCCAGCCATTTCTTTCAGCCTCTTCGCGCACCCGAGACACTGGCGTATACAAGTCCGGTGTAAAAGGACCATTAAGAGATGGTTCTAATTCGGATAGATTAATCTCAATAAGCTGATCAAAATACTGTTCTGGGTTAGCATAAACTTCCGCGTCCGCAGTCAAATGTTGTTTAATCGCATTTGCCGCGTCGGCGACTTCAGCACGTCCTGTAGCACGTAGATAGCGCTCCATGGATTCATCATAACCAAAAGTCGACGTTGTCGCGCCAATTTCAGCGCCCATGTTACAAATGGTTCCCTTACCTGTACAAGATAGCGACTCTGCTCCCTCGCCAAAATATTCCACAATCGCTCCAGTTCCCCCTTTGACGGTCAAGATACCAGCAACTTTAAGGATAACGTCTTTCGCCGCAGCCCATCCGCTTAACTTACCAGTCAATTTAACACCGATTAATTTCGGGAATTTCAGCTCCCAAGGTAATCCAGCCATTACATCACAGGCATCAGCCCCGCCAACACCAATAGCAACCATACCCAATCCACCGGCATTTACCGTATGTGAGTCTGTACCGATCATCATTCCGCCTGGAAACGCATAGTTCTCCAAAACGACTTGGTGAATAATACCAGCGCCAGGTTTCCAGAAACCGATACCATACTTATTGGACACAGAACTCAAAAAGTTAAATACTTCAGAGCTTTCGTTTTTAGCTCGCGCTAAATCTTTGTCTGCTCCTTCTTTCGCCTGAATCAAGTGATCACAGTGAACGGTAGAAGGAACTGCAACTTTTGGACGTCCAGCTTGCATAAATTGCAATAATGCCATCTGAGCAGTAGCGTCCTGCATAGCCACACGGTCTGGTGCGAAGTCGACGTATGAAACGCCACGCGTATAATCCTCAGTAGCATTGCCATCCCAAAGGTGTGCATACAATATTTTCTCAGATAAAGTCAAAGGTTTATTAACCACCTGACGAGCAGCAGCAATGCGCTCGTCATAACGGCTATAGACCTTTTTAATCATATCAATATCAAAAGCCATATCTCTCTAATTTATTTGTTTAATTAAGTTACTAAACACTAATTATTACTACTTTGTTGGAATAGGTGCAAACTTTGTCAAGTTAATACCTTCGACAGCAGCTTTATATTCGTCAATGTTCGGAATACGACCCAAGATTGCTGATAACACAACTACAGGAGTCGATGCCAACAAAGACTCTCCTTTCTTACCGTCTCTGTCCTCTACGACACGACCTTGAAATAAACGTGTTGAAGTCGCCATGACCGTATCTCCTTTTGCCGCTTTTTCCTGGTTACCCATACAGAGGTTACAACCTGGGCGCTCTAAATACATAATATTCTCATATTCTGTACGTGCAGTACTTTTAGGTAATGCATCGCTAAATTCAAATCCCGAGTATTTTTGCAAGAATTCCCAATCGCCCTCTGCTTTCAACTCATCAATAATATTATACGTTGGGGCTGCGACTACCAAAGGAGCCTCAAAAGTAACTGCGCCTTTTTGTTTTTCAATGTTCTTCAACATTTTAGAAACGATCTTCAAATCGTCTTTGTGTACCATACATGAACCTACGAAACCCAAGTCTACCTTTTTGCTTCCGCCGTAGTAAGAAAGATCGCGGATCGTATCGTGTGTATAACGTTTAGAAACATCCGTATTATTTACATCCGGGTCGGCAATCATTGGCTCTTCAATGATATCCAAATCAATCACCACCTCAGCATAGTATTTCGCATTCGTATCCGGGGCTAATGCAGGTTTAACCCCTATTTTGATTTCCTCGATGCGTTTATTTGCCTTTTCGATCAAGCCATGCAAAACATTATTTTTGTTTTCCATACCTTTATCGATCATGATTTGAATACGCTTTTTCGCGATCTCCAAAGATTCGATTAACGTATCATCTTGAGAAATACAAATGGAAGCTTTCGCTTTCATTTCTGCTGTCCAGTCAGTAAAGGTAAACGCCTGATCAGCCAAAAGCGTACCAATGTGAACCTCTATAATCCTACCTTGGAACACGTTCTCTCCAGCAAATTGCTGCAGCATCTGCGCTTGGGTAGCGTGAACTACATCACGGAAATCCATATGCTCTTTCATACTCCCTTTAAAGGTAACTTTTACCGACTCAGGAATTGGCATTGAAGCCTCTCCAGTAGCCAACGCTAATGCAACGGTGCCCGAGTCAGCGCCAAAAGCGACACCTTTGGACATCCGCGTATGGGAGTCCCCTCCAATAATGATGGCCCATTCGTCGATAGTGATATCGTTTAAAACTTTATGAATAACATCAGTCATGGAATGATACACGCCTTGTGGGTCACGCGCAGTAATTAATCCAAAGTCATTCATAAATTTCATCAATTTGGGAATATTTGCTTGCGCTTTTTTATCCCATACAGATGCGGTATGACAACCCGACTGATAAGCACCATCCACTGTCGGCGAAATGACTGTTGCAGCCATAGCCTCCAACTCCTGTGCTGTCATCAAACCAGTAGTATCTTGAGAACCAACAATGTTTACTTTAACGCGAACATCAGAACCAGCATGTAAGACCTTACCAGCCGTAACACCGACCGCATTTTTGTTGAAGATTTTCTCCACTGCTGTCAAGCCTTGCCCTTCAATAGTAATCTCTTTTGAAGGAGCAAATACCGCAGGCGCTTGAATGCCCAGGGTTTCTGCAGCAAATGTTTGTATCTTTTTACCAAAAACAATCGCATAAGAGCCGCCGGCTTTAATAAATTCCATTTTCTGGGGAGTCAAAGCTTTCGAAATATCGATCAGCTCACGCTCGCCATGATATAATTTCTTCGTCTTTGTATTAATAGTTAAAACAGTTCCCGTCGCAACAGAGTAAGCTTCTTCAAGAATGGGCTCGTCTTTTTCGTTACGAACAACATTCCCCTGCTCATCCACTTTCTTCACCCAGTTTTTCAAGTCGATACCAATACCACCAGTCACATCTACCGTTGTCAAGAAAATTGGCGAAATACCATTCGTACCACCGACAATTGGCGCAATATTCACAAAAGGAACATAAGGACTTGCTTGTTTACCTGTCCAAAGTGCCACATTATTTACTCCCGACATACGAGAGGAGCCTACACCCATCGTTCCTTTCTCAGCAATCAACATGACACTTTTACCTGGATGTTGCGCCTGCAATTCACGAATGTGCTGTTGCGCTTCAGGTGTGATCATACATTTACCATGTAATTCACGATCCGAACGTGAGTGCGCTTGATTTCCCGGGGATAATAAATCTGTCGAGATATCGCCCTCACCCGCAATAAAAGTAACCACTTCAATTTCTTCCGGCACCTCTGGTAGCTTCGTAAAAAACTCCGCTTTTGCATAGCTTTCCAAAATATCCTTAGCTACTTCGTTACCTTGCTGATAAGCATCTTTCAAACGTGCTGTATCAGCATCATATAAGAAAACTTGTGTTTTAAGCACTTCGGCAGCTTGTTTAGCAATCATGACATCATCACCCAAAGCTAAATCTAATAAAACTGCAATAGAAGGTCCACCCTTCATGTGGGACAATAACTCAAAAGCAAAGTCAGGTGTGATTTCAGCAACAATAGATTCACCTAAAATAATTTCCTTCAAAAATTGCGCTTTAACGCCAGCTGCAGGAGTTGTACCCGGCAGTGTATTATAAATAAACAATCGTAAAGAATCTGCTCTATTATCGTTGTTTAAATCCTTAATCTGAGCAATTACTTCACTTAGTAATTCTGCTCCATCAATTGGCTTAGGATGTAACCCCTGGCCTTCTCGTTCTACAACCTCTTGTACGTAATCGTTGTAAATACTCATAGATATCTATCTTTCTATTTTAAGGGTAGCCAAAAAGACACAATGTCTTGCTAAACCACCTTGACTGTAATATAATTAAGCTAATAAGCCATCGATCGGTTTCCAGATCAAATCACAATTTAGCCCTTCCACTTCATGTTTGAAGTTAACTTATTTGTCGTAAATCAACTCCTGTGACTAAATACAAAAATAGTGAAAATACAGCTTTAAACGCATGCTTTCCATCTATTTAAAGCAATTTGGAATTGTTCTAAACAGCCTTTTGCAATCATGCCCGTTTTTTCCAATTCGCTATTTTTACTGCCTGATGTTTAAAAAAAATAGGTGATCTATATGACTAAACCACCTATTCTATTTATATCGTTTCTACATGTATATCGATGTCCTTCAATATTTTGACCGTTTCCAGAGGATCTGTGGCATTAAAGACAAACGATCCGGCCACCAGCACATCTGCCCCTGCTTTCAATAGCTGCGCTGCATTTGCAGTCGTCACTCCACCGTCAATTTCAATCAACAGGCCATCGTTCACGCCCGCAGCCATCGCACGTAACTCCTGCACTTTGGCATAGGTATTTTTAATGAATTTTTGACCACCAAATCCCGGATTGACTGACATGATGCAAACCAAGTCTAAATCCGCGAGCACATCTTTCAAAAGAGCCACAGGCGTGTGTGGGTTCAGTGCAACCCCGGCTTTACAACCCAACTCTTTAATAGCAGACAGCGTACGATGCAGATGCGTACAGGCCTCGTAATGCACAGTAATGACTGCTGCGCCTGAATCTTTACACACTTGCAAATAACGATCTGGATCAACAATCATCAAATGTACATCCAAAGGTTTAGTCGCATGTTTTGCAATAGCCTGCATAACTGGAAATCCAAAAGAGATATTCGGAACGAAAACGCCGTCCATAATATCAATATGAAACCAATCTGCGTCGCTGTTGTTTACCATGATGATATCATCGTATAATTTTGCAAAGTCTGCAGCAAGAACGGATGGTGCAATGAGATGTGATTTTGTTGACATGTTGTATTTTTTCTGCAAAGATAACAAGTATTTTTTGTTCATCACAGCCTTTAGCCTATTTAATGCCCATAAAGGAAAATTGGCAGAAGCGGCAGAAAATAAATTATAACTACATTTGTATATTTACAGAATATAAAATAAAGCTCGCAGTGGGAAGACTAAAAATAAAATACAGAAGAGAATTAAATACAACGGAAAACCTTGTCCGCAAAATTGGATTAATACTTATTACCATCTTTTTGATCTGTATATTTCTTCCCAAACAACCCCGCTTCCGCTATGAATTTCAAAAAGGTAAAGTATGGAACCACGAAAATCTAATATCGCCCTACAATTTTGCCATATTAAAAACGCAAGAAGAATTGAATGCGGACAAGAAAAGCATCTTAAATACCATTCAGCCTATCTACAATGCCAATACAACCACCAGTAAAGAGCAAATTGATCAATTCAACACCGACTTGGCGGAAAAGTGGCAGAGCAGCAAATTAGATACTACACATGAAAATATAGCGGATTATAGAAATGCCGGTAACGCCATCCTAAATCATCTGTATAGCAAAGGTATCCTATCCTTGAACAATAGATTTCAAAACCGTAGCAACGACAAATCCCCAGCCTCTAAGCATTATAATTTTACACTCATTCAAGACAAAGTTGCCAGCCAAAAAAATACGGCCGACTGCTATACGATCGAAAGCTCTTACAGTTATATGGACGACATTATGCCCAAACTGACCAAAATAAAGCAGAAGAGCTGGCTGTCGGAAACACTAAAAAACTATATTACCATTAACTACATTTATAATGATCAGCAGACAGAGACCTTGGAACAAAACGCAATTGCCAACATATCAGCTACGCGTGGCGTTGTCCAAAAAGGGGAACTCATAGCCGAAAAAGATAAAATAATTTCCAATGAAACCTACCAAAAGCTTGAATCACTACGTAAGGTATATGAAGATGAAGGCAAGATCAGCGGCAACCAAAATTATGTGACTTTAGGTCAATTTTTGATTATTTCGTTGGCACTTTCTATTTTGATGGTGTTTCTTTTTCTGTTTCGAAAAGACATCTACTTTAATAACAGACTGCTCGTCATTATCATGATCGTCATCATCGGTATGCTTGCCGTGTTATCTTGGGCCATTAAAATCAAAATACCTAACCTTTATTATATACCGTTTTGTGCTGTCCCCATTATTATTCGTATATTATTTGACACACGTGTGGCGCTCAATATCCATCTATTGATGGTCTTATTAGCAGGATTATTCGTCCCAAATAGCTTTGAGTTTGTTTTTCTACAATTTATGGCGGGTATAGTTGCGATCTATAGTATCAAAACATTGGTTAAAAGAGAGCAATTGTTTATTTCATCGGCAATCATTCTGGGAACGTACTGGATTGCCTATATTGGATTGGTGGTGACCAGAAATGGTTCCATTGACACGATCTATTGGTCCGACCTCCTTCCATTCTTCGTCAGCGTATTGATTACGCTCCTTGCCTACCCCATGATTTATGCCTTCGAAAAATTGTTTGGTATCGTATCTGACCTTACGCTCATGGAGCTTACCAACAGTAATTCCAAATTATTGCGTGAACTCTCATTTAAAGCTCCAGGCACCTTTCAGCACTCTTTACAGGTGGCTAATCTTGCGGAAGCGGCGATTTATAAAATTGGTGGAAATCCACTATTGGTACGTGCTGGAGCACTCTATCATGATATCGGCAAACTGACTAATCCTCAATTTTTCATCGAGAATCAAAAGACAGAAAAGAATCCTCACGATGAGCTATCCCCTGAACAAAGCGCACAGATTATTATTTCGCACGTCATAAAGGGTGTTGATATTGCTAAAAAACATCAATTGCCGGACGTTATCCTTGATTTTATCCGCACGCATCATGGTACTACCCGTGTAGATTATTTTTATAACCTTTTCGTGAAGAACAATCCGGATAAATTGGTTGACGAGTCGTTATTTACCTATCCAGGCCCCATTCCTTTTTCAAAGGAAACAGCAGTGCTCATGATGGCAGACTCAGTCGAAGCTGCGTCCCGCGCGTTAAAAGAGCCATCCGAAGAGTCTATCAATAATCTTGTCGATAAGATTATTGAACACAAATTGATGGGTGGGCAATTCAACAATAGCAACATTACCTTAAAAGATATCACTGAATCTGCGGTTATTTTTAAGGCCATGCTCAAAAGTATCTATCATGTTCGGGTAGATTACGATTTAAGCAAAAAAACAATGCAATTTTAATTGTCAAACAACAAATTGACTGTCAAACGCTTATTGCAACGTTACATTTTTTTTGCATTTTTTTTATTATTTAGACTTTGCAGAATCAAATAATTGCCTTATGTTTGCAATGTCAAAACAAGGAAGGGTGCCTGAGTGGCCGAAAGGAACAGTTTGCTAAACTGTCGTACTGGAAACGGTACCGCGGGTTCGAATCCCGCCTCTTCCGCCAAAGACAAAAAAGGCTTTCTGAGTGATCAGAAAGCTTTTTTACATTTAAGCAGTTAGAAATTGCGCGGCCCTGGAATTTTATAGGATCATACCGAAAGTTTGGGGGGTAAAGTTTTTAAGCATACAATTTCATTACCCTATATAGGAAAAATGTGGTGTCTCTTACGCCGCGGAATACGCTCCTGAAAGCTTTGAGTTTTGCATTGAATGACTCTGCGGATGCATTGGTGCTTCTATTGTCAAAGTAGTGAAGAATGTATTGATGATGCGCTGCAATGGATCTTGCGACACTCTCGAATGAAGCAATACCCGCGTTCTCAACCTGGTTGTGCCACAATCCTAACTTTGTGAAAGCAACTTTTTTATCCCTGCATTTATTGAAGATATCACCTAAGGCAATTCCAAGATCATAAGCCTGTTTTAACTTGGGGAACCTGATAAACAGCAGTTCTGCACGGCGTTTTTGGCTTTCTGACCATCGGCTTGAATGCTGGAACAGCAGGTATCTCGATCTAGCTAATAGCTGTTTGAGCGTATCACCATTAGGTAACAACTCGGGCTCATATGGAATACCCCGTTTTCGCAATTCCATTATTTTCTTGCTTTCTGCATCCAATACTTCCCATCGATATTTGATACGGAGTTCCTGCACGGCATCGTAAGCTAACTTTTGGACATGGAAACGATCGATCATACGTCTGGCATTCCTGAAACATCTACGGATTGCCTTGGCCATGTTCGGGATCAAGCGGAATTCTTGG
>DLST01000022.1 GCA_002500745.1 Sphingobacterium sp. UBA7855
CACAGTTCAGTTTACACCCTCACCTTTCTTCATCCTCGACACTAACAAAGCAACATGATTTCAGCATATGGTTTTGTTCCTGAATGGTAATGTAGCTTTATTTTTGTTGTCTTTTCATTTTGGTATAATTTAAAAGATTGCAATAGAAACTCATTTCTATTGAGCAGCGGTTTCGGTCTTTGAGTGAATAGGGGATGTCGACTTAATTGTAATAGGGAAGCATGTGAAAATTTAGCTGATTTTTCACCGCCCCATTTTTCCACTTTATAGTGTCGACTACCATATTCTCCCATTATAGATATTGTTTTTAAATTGAATTCATTTTGAAAACCATTATCATGTGGTAATCCGAATAGATGTCCCATTTCATGTGCTATACCTCCGAGGTACCAACTATTGAACTCTCCTACAGAACATGTTCTGTTTGTAGCGAACATCTCTGTGTAAGTCATTTTAGTGGTTGCGTTAGCGAGTAGCAACGGGTCTAGGAGATCACAGTCTGCAACCATGCACACGCCGGAGGTGGCTGATCCCCTGCCATAGTAAGGCGAATGGAAGATGTAGGTGCCATTTTCATCTTTCTCGCTTAAAGCTGTAATAACAAGTATATGTTCTTTACTTGGTGTGATAGTAGGCGCCAATTTCTCGAAAATCTCATTTTCTATTTCATTACCTGAATGTATGGTATAGTCATTTGAGGGTTTCGATCCCTGTACCACATGGTACTTGTAGCCCAAATTGTCTTTTTCAAATGGAATACCATCATTATCATAACCAGCATTTTCAAGTTCAGTTTTATAGAAGGCTGAGATATCTTTTAGCGTTCGGTCGAGACGGTTTTTCCAACTTGAAGACAACCTTGAATCGGCACCAAAAAAATAAACTATCTTAACAGTATGGTGATTTTTATTGTTAACTTTTAAACTTGCACCATAAGCGACTCTGGTAAATGTAAAGAGTGTGATGACAAATATCATCCAGCAGACATCTCGCTGAAGTTTTTTTCTGAATTCTGTAATAGTGATTTCCATTTAACAAACTTTACGTAGTCTGATTTCCTTAGGTTTAATAAGATTTTTAAATGTCAATTCTTTAAATTGAATCATTGTAAATGCATCGCAATTGATCCTATTTTAGGCTAAAACTTGATTTGTATTGTTCTAATACTAAGTTAAATAAAATTATTATAGTTATCTAAAATAAAATGCATAACCTTACTTTGTAATTATATGAAACCTTTACGCTTTTAATTGCGTCTTTGATGGAGATTTGCTTAATTAAAGGCATCCGCCTGGAATGATTAGTCTTGGATGTGGCGTTTTTGTAGTTTATTTATTGTCAAGTTGCATGTCCGATCAAAAAAGTAAGACACGAATGTTTTTCAACCCATTAATGAAACATTGTAAATCGCTAGATTCCGAAACTAAACCATCTAGATCGCTGTTTAATCCTGAAAGCTGATCAGTTTTTAATGTTGGAATTAATGCCGAAAGGTTATTATAGAATTTCGAGAAAACATATGGTCTTCGTGCTCGAAAAATATTAAGAATGCAAATGCTAAATATGACTATAGCAAAAAGGTGCATATCGTCAAAAAGAATGAGATAAGATTGTTTAAAAAGTTATTAAAAATGAACAATAATAAAAAGTCGATCTATAGTGCTCTTGTAGCAAATCTTCTAATAGCACTTACCAAATTTCTAGCAGGATCTTTTACAAACAGTTCTTCCATGATCTCGGAAGGTATTCATTCAACAGTCGATACTATGAATCAGATACTGATATTATATGGACTGAAACGTAGTAAAAAGGTACCGGATCAGTCCCATCCTTTTGGCTATGGCAAGGAGCTTTACTTTTGGTCTTTTGTCGTTTCTATTCTGATATTCGGTTTGGGGGGAGCGTTGTCTATCTATCAGGGTATTATTCATATACGAAATCCGGAACCGATGAAGGATCCTTTTTGGAATTACGTCGTTTTAATCCTTTCACTTATTTTTGAGGGCACTTCCTTTATCATTGCCATGAAAGAATTTAATAAGACCCGGAATGGTATGGGCTGGTGGAAAGCTATGATCAAAAGTAAAGACCCTTCAAGTTTTCTTGTACTCTTTGAGGATGGAGCAGCGGTGGCGGGGCTCATTACCGTCATGATTCTGATGGCATTAAGTCATGCACTGCAGATTCCTGAATTGGACGGATTGGCATCTATAATTGTCGGTTTACTATTGGTTTTTGTTTCCTTTATCCTTGCTAGGGAAAGTAGGAGCTTACTCATGGGCGAAGGCATTGCTTCTAAAACAAGAAATGAAATTGCCAGTCTGGTGGAACAAGACGTTTGTGTGATAAAAACCAAAAACATTTTGTCTACTTACCAGTCTCCCGAGGACGTTATATTAATGCTTATTATCGATTTTAAGGATCACCTAGATACTGAAGATATTACTGAGGCGATCAACCGGATTCGTACAACCATAAAAAACGAATTTAAATTTATACATTATGTAATTATCCAGCCCGAATAGATGGGATTGTATGTGCCCTTTATATCTCAACTATAATGCATACTGGTTTTACTTTGCTTAGGTATATTGGCGCAGGAGAATCATCAGATAGAGCTTTACACGCCTGATTGCCTCCAGGCATAAAGCGCGCAATTTTACGTTGACCATTTAAACGCTCTTTCTATTTTTTTCGAGTTCATAATTTTACGGTTTCTCCATTAACGGCTAGAATTCTCTTTTCGATTTTATGAGAGTCGTTTCACCTGCTTTTTGAGCTAACGACCAAATCCGCTGAAATTAGCTCTCACGCTTACAGTTAGGGATGCGATATTGCCTAAATCGAATAGTAACTCATCTGCTACGAATTCTAAGTGATCGGATACAGATATTTAATTATCATTTCAGTCATTGATTGTGTCTTTATTTTTATAGTCATATTCAAGATTATGCCACGAAAGCATAACATGGTTTAACAAATAAAGGCAAAAACAATGAAAAAATTAATGGTAAGTAAGCTGGCCTTGGTCATGCTAAAATTTGCTAGGTCTGCTAGGACATTTGGAATAGCAGTCGAAGGAAATTCAAATTTGAAAACATCTCGTTATCATATCGCCAAAAATATGGTTAATGTTACATAATAAACCACTGAAGCAGATACGGTATCCTTACGTTAAAATTCTTAAAGGTAACCTTTACAGTATTTGTGATTTTCATTTGTTTGACACAGAATTCACAAATGATTTTTCTTCAACTAGGGGTTGTGTCATCTTCTTTTTAGTAATGCACGACTTGTTAAAGATCAAATAACATTTCATTCAATTTTTTAAGAAAAATAAAAGCGGTGCTTAGGCACGTTACTTAAAACACAAATTATCATGCATAAATATTATATATTCTTTTTCGTTCTATTCCTTTCCAGGTTATCGTTTGCGCAGCGGATTCACGCCGTTTACGAATACATACCATCAGCAATGGCTACTTTTAAGGAAAATGTTTATTATGATGGAATGGTGAAGATCGCTGTTCGGGATTCAACCCCGCAGCAGATGCAATTACTTGATAATGATGTGGACGATGAAGTAACGCCTTCATTTTCTATCACCATTGGTTCTGGTAAGAGGTTTAGTAGAGTTGTAATGCATCAAAATAATGCTAACCAACAGTTGGAAACCCGTTCCATCCAAGGGGTCAATTATTTGGTGACTGACAAATTTCCGGTATTAGTATGGAACACAGCGTATGACGATGTTGATACTTTGGGTAACTATGTATGCCACAAGGCAACAGCATCTTATCGGGGAACAACTCTTGTAGCTTATTATACCAATACTATTCCCGTACCTGTAGGCCCGTCGAAGTTTGGTGGTCTACCGGGACTCATTGTTATGCTATATAATGAAAGCGCTAATCCAAACTACTGGTATCTAAAGGAAGTCAACTACCCTTATAATGGAAGTATTCCAATTGATTATAAATATATACATTCCTTAAGCAAATTGACTCTTGAAGAGTTTGTGAAGAAAGAAGACCAATTTAACGAAGAGCATATGCGTATGCTGTATAGTAAAATGCCAATGATGGAGGGTGTTAGTGTAGAGAAGCAAAAAGTTAGAGGCAGTGTAGAACAAAAGTATGAATGGGAAAATCAATAAGCAGATAGCGACCTTATTCATTATTCTACTATTGGCAATGGCAGCCCATGCTCAGGTCGCTATCCATGGAAGGGTAAGGGCTGCCGGAAAAGCTGTGGGAGGAGTCCGTATTGAACTACTGGGTGACGGCGACAACAAAATGTTGGCATATACGTTCAGCGACGGACAGGGAAAGTATCGTTTGCAATCTTTGCGGAGTGGACCATTTTCTTTACTATTCACTGCACTTAGCTTTAAGCCTGTCTCGGTTCCTATCATGGCGGTGCAAGCAGATACGTTGGTCGATGTCCAACTATCGGCTGGAGGTGTAGAGCGATTGCAAGAAGTAATAGTTCATTCCAAACGTCCTTACCGTCTAGGCAAGGACACCATCGAGCTTGCGGTCAAATCTTTTTTGCAGGGCGACGAACGTACCGTAGAAGATCTCCTTAAGAAGATTCCGGGTATTCAGGTCGGGACCGACGGCAGCATCAAAATAGGAGATAAGGAAGTGCAAAAAGTAATGGTTGAGGGAGACGATTTTTTTGAGAAAGGCTACCGCTTGCTAACGCAGAGTATGTCTGTTAGGCCCCTAAAGAAAATTCAGATATTACAGCGCTATTCTCATAACAAGCAACTTAATGGTATTGAAAATTCGGACAAGATTGCGCTAAATTTGGAATTGGAAGAGGATAGTAAGGCACAGTGGATGGGGTCTTTAGATGCTCAGATGGTCCCAATTGGTCCCAAATATTATCAGGCTAATACGAATTTGATGAACTTCGGGAAAAAGAATAAGCATTATCTATTGGGAGCCGCCAATAACAATGGATTTGATGCCGTCAGCAGTATTAATTACCTGTTGCAATCCGGATCGTCTGATGAACCGGGCCAGATCGGTATTGGAATAACAACACCTACCTTGATAGATAATACTCCAAATCTTCCTGGATTTGATTACAAGCGGACCAATTTCAATAATGATAAGTTGCTGTCGTTAAATACAATCTTAAATCCAAGTGCGCAGTTAAAGATTAAATGGCTCGGGTTTGCAAATCCTACCAAAAAGACATTTTACCGTAATACTGTGCAAAACTATCATCTACAGGATAATCAATTCACCAATACAGAAGATCACCATTTTAAGCGAAAAATCGATAATTATTTCACGAAACTAGAGCTCCAATTTGAGCCTAACAAGGATGCGATATTGACCTATACAGGTACGCTCGGATCCCTTAGGAAAAATGATCTCGCTACATTAATATTCAATGGTATTCAAAGTGAGGAAGGAACCAAAAACACGGGTTATGCCACCAACCAAAATATAAGTTATAGCCACAAATTTTCTAGCCGTGACGTGCTAGTTAGCTCATTACGCTGGATTAAGCAGCGGTCGCCAATAGATTATAATATTAATCAATTTTATTACGAAGACCTGTTTGGAGTCGAAGACATTCATGCGGTGCAACAGCATATTGCGAATAATTTAATGTTCATAGGTGCTACTGCTCATTATGTAGGCCGTAAAAGAAATGGCGATTCTTTTCAACTAGCTTTCAATATGGATTACCAAAAGCAGCAGCTCAACACCGAATTGAAATTGCTGTCTAATCCAACAGGTTTAGGTGATTCAGTATCCTCTCCCTCGGGATTTTCTAATGCAATGGATTTTAACGTTTTTCAGACTAACATTATTACGAAATATACTTTCAAACGAGCTGGATGGGAATTAACGCCACATTTGCAGGCAGGTTTGGTACAAAGCATATTGATAGATTTTGGAACATCAAAAAGTAAAAATAACGTATTGCTTTCTCCTGGATTGTCGGCTAAATGGGGGCTTCATGCGAAAGGGCGATTAGAAGCAGACTTTTATTTTCTGCAACAGAATGCTACAAGCACTCAACTGGTTCCCAATTACTATACAACAGGTGTACGCAATTTTATCCGGGGAATGGATAATCTCGCTCCTCTAAGTAGTTCAGGCGCCGCTCTAACCTATACTTATGGTAGTCTGACAGATCGTTTTTTTACCAACATGTCTGCCGGACATCAAATTTTGTTTGACTATGTGGGTATATCAAGCAGTTTAAATCCGAATTTCACCCTTATTCAACAAGTGTTGCTTAAAAACAAAAAGAGTAGCTATTTTAAGGTCGATCTTAATTATTATTTGAAAGCTGTACATGGAAATTTTCGATTAGATTTAGGAACGAATGCCACAGATTATGCGAACTTGGTAGAAGGAGTGGGCAGTCGTCGAATCCGTACAGCGAATTATGATTATGGATTATCGTTTAGAAGCGCGTGGAATTCTAAATTGAATATCTATATGGGATATACCGTTCAGCGTATTACCTATAGAACAGAAAGTAAACTTATACTAAATAATAGCCGCGGGTTCTTGAATGTATTTTTCAGCTTGTCGAAAAATATCCAGTGCAATTTAAAAAATGAATCTTATCGCTTTGGAAGTTTAATGGGGCAGACATCCAAGAACTATTATTTTTCGGATTTCACTTTATCGTATAAAATGAAAAAGCACAGAGCGAGATTTAACATTATAGCAAAAAACATTTTTAATACGAAGTTTTTTAGAAATGTTGAGTTGACTGATCTGTATAATTCTAACACTGAATACAGACTATTGCCAGGATACATCAGTTTTGGCTTAGACCTTAGCTTCTAAAATTTGCATTTAATATATTAAATGGCATATTTGTTTGCTATTAAGAGCTGCATGAAAGCGTAGAGCATCCTGCGATATTATCATAGATGGGCGGACGCTTAGCTGAAAATTCTGGAAATATTTCTTGATATGGTTTTTCTAAAGCTTGTGTTAGTTTTAATAACATTGCTGTGTTTCCGTTACTGATTTCTTCAATACATTGGTAAAGCAAATAGTTTCTTAGTACGAATTTCGGATTTGTTTTTCTCATTAATTCTAGTGACTCTTCTTTTGAAATTGAATTTAAACGTAAACGGCATCGGTAATGGTCAATAAAATCTTTTAGTTTTTTGAGCTTTTCTTCATTTAAAGGTGTGTATGTAATCGGACTGAAATGATCTTTAACATCAGTATCCGTTGTTATTTTTTCCAATTGATTGAAGAATAAGGTATGATCCATTTTAAGGTCCTGCATCAAGCTTTGCCAGTTTGTGAAAAACACTTCGTCTTCTTTTCTGAGTTCATTAAATCCAAATTTTTTGCAAAGCATTTTATTATTGGCCTCCAAAAAATATACACCAAAATTTCTTAACGAATTTTCAAGGAATTTTTCATCATTGATGACCGGGTGGAGCGCATTTGCTAATTTCCATAGATTCCACTGTCCTATCTGTGCTTGTCTACCGAACGCATATCGTCTTCCAGGCAGATCGGTGGTGTTTGGTGTAAAATTTAAATTATATTCCTCCATGATTGCATAAGGGCCATAATCGATCGTCAATCCCAAAATAGACATGTTATCTGTATTCATTACGCCATGTACAAAGCCGACTCTCAACCACTCTACTATTAGGTCTGCTGTTGATCGACAGACAGTTTCAAAAAAGTCTTTATATTTACGAGTGGTAGAGGGAGCTATGGTGGGAAAGTAATTATCAATAGTAAAATCAAGCAGATCTTGTAATAATTTGTGTTCTCCTTGAGCAAATAGGAATTCAAAATGGCCAAAGCGAAGGAACGTGTCTGCAGTTCTTACTACTACCGCCCCTTTTTCGTATTGCGGATTGCCGTTATACATAATATCCCGTATTACATCTTCACCTGTGAGGGAGAGGCTCAATGCCCTGGTAGTCGGAACGCCCAAGTGATGCATAGCTTCACTCATTAGGTATTCCCGCACAGAGGATCTTAATACAGCCCTTCCATCGGCACGTCTTGAGTAGGGCGTCTCACCAGCACCTTTCCATTGTATTTCCGTTTTTTTACCCTCAAGATTAATGATTTCTCCCGCGAAAATTGCTCTGCCGTCACCGAGCTGACCAGCCCAATTACCAAATTGATGCCCTGCGTAAGCTGTGGCATACGTCTGAATATTTTTAGGTAGTTGAGAGCCCACCAGAAAGTTAAGGTCGTTTTCTTCAAATCCTCCAAGGCCTATTTCCTTCGAAAGAGCATCATTAAAAGCAATTAGTTTGGGTTGTTCAAATCCTGCTGTTTCAATCGTGGAAAATAAGACTTTTGGCGTAGCTCTCGGTATCGGGCTATTGGAAAAATCGCCAGGAAATCTTTTAAGGAAAGGTTGTTTGATCTGCTCAATATTCATACATCAAAGATATTAATTATTAACGAGAAGTCCTTTCAGTGCTAAAAAGCCCTTATATTTTAAATAGCAATAGAAAGTGAATTAGTGGTTAATGCTATTGTCATTTCTAAAATTTGCTACTGCTTTCTTTTTTAATAACATAAAAGCAGAGACAATTATGAAACTATTCTTTTGGTTTGAATGTTATCTTTCCGTAAGAAACCATAGGAAAATTTAGCGAATTATGAGTCTACAAGTTGATAGTGTCGTCAAAGAGATCGGAAATTATGAAGGTAATTTTCATAAGGACGTGATGGAAGGTTTAAATACTTATCCCAAGAAATTATATTCAAAATATTTTTATGATCCTATCGGCGACCGGCTTTTTCAGGACATTATGCAGATGCCGGATTATTACCTGACAGACTGTGAACTCGAAATTTTTAGCACAAAGACATCGGAAATGGCTGAGCTCATCTCTTCCGACGATTCTGCTTTCGACCTCATTGAACTGGGGGCTGGTGATGCGCTTAAATCAAGTCATTTATTAAGACATCTTAGTAAAAATGATATCGATTATTCCTACATGCCAATAGATATATCAGGCAATATCCTTAAGGTATTGTGTGAAAAATTATCCAAAGAAATTCCAAATTTAGAGACTTTTCCTTTAGAGGGTGAATATTTTGAGATGCTGAATGAGGCAATGAAAATATCCGACCGTCGAAAAGTAGTCTTATTTTTAGGGGGCAACATTGGTAACATGGATATGGAAGAAGCACAACTGTTTTGTGCTGAAATTCGTCGCAGATTGAGTCCCGGCGATATATTTATTATTGGTTTTGACTTAAAAAAAAATCCTCACACCATTCTCTCTGCATATAATGATAAATCTGGAATTACTTCGGCATTCAATATTAATTTGCTTAGTCGTATAAATCGGGAACTCGGCGCAAACTTCGATACGCAATATTTTCAGCATTATCAGACTTATGATCCTATTTCTGGCGCTTGTAGAAGCTTTCTGGTTAGTTTAACTAATCAATATGTACACATTAAAGGAGATTCTATTTTTTTTAAGGAAAATGAATTGATTGACATGGAAATTTCACAGAAATATTCGCTTGAGGAAATTCAACGTCTTTCTTCTTTGGCAGGATTTGAACTGTTGGTAAATTTGAATGATGACAAAGGTTGGTTTGTAGATTCCATTTGGATGGTAGCGTAATTATAATCTTTTATGAAAAATATAAATTTAGCAGTTAGCGTATTGCCAGAAAAAGAAGTGTTAAATGCCAGATATCTTACAGTAAGAGGCTATTCCGAAGAAATCTGCCAGCCATTGGAAATTGAAGACTATGTAGTTCAGCCAATGGTTGATGTTAGTCCACCAAAATGGCATCTTGGGCATACTACTTGGTTTTTTGAAACCTTTATATTGATTCCTCACCTGCCAAATTACCAAGTTTTTGATAAGGAATACAACTTCGTTTTCAACAGCTATTACGAAACCATAGGTTCGCGGGTGATTCGAACGGACCGAGGTAATCTTAGCAGGCCATCAGTAGCAGACATCTATAATTACCGACGATACGTTGATAGGTATATGATCGAATTTTTGAATGGAGGATTTTTGACGCAAAATCTTATTGATATTTTTGTTTTAGGTTTAAATCACGAGCAGCAACACCAAGAGTTGCTACTCACTGATATAAAATATATATTGGGGCATAATCCTCTTTTTCCTCCCTATAGCAAAGAAAATAAAACAGCTGAATGCATTAATTATGAGAGGGAGTATGTTAGATTTGAGGCCGGAATTTATGAAATTGGATTCGAGGGACAGGGTTTCTGTTTTGATAACGAACTGGGAAGACATAAGGTCTACCTAGATGATTTCGAAATTGAAAATACCTTGGTCACAAATAAACAGTATCTTGATTTCATAGAGGCTGGGGGATATTTAGACTTTCAATTTTGGCATGCGGAAGGATGGGATTGGGTGAAAAAACATCAAGCAAAAGCGCCTTTATATTGGCATATGATTGATGGGAAGTGGATGAACTATACCCTCAACGGGTTGACAGATATCGACTTAGAAGACGCGGTTTGCCACATTAATTTTTATGAAGCTGCTGCGTATGCATCTTGGAGAGGTGTGCGACTCCCGACAGAGGCGGAATGGGAAGTTGCAGCCGACCACATTAGGTGGGGAGAACGTTGGGAATGGACAAGTTCCGCTTATCTTCCTTATCCGAAATTTAAAAAAGAGGCGGGTGCGGTAGGTGAATATAATGGCAAATTTATGATTAATCAAATGGTGTTAAGGGGAGCTTCTATCGCTACACCAAAGGGCCATAGCCGTAAGACTTACAGAAACTTTTTTCAAACCGCACATCAGTGGCAGTTTACAGGAATTAGATTAGCCAGGTAATATGGTCGAGATCGACTCAGTATCCAAATCATTTAACGGTAAGGCGGCCGTTGACGACATCTCAATAGAAGTGAGAGCGGGTGAAGTTCTTGTTATTTTGGGTACCAGTGGTTGTGGTAAAACCACTACTTTAAGAATGATTAATAGGCTGATTGAACCCGATAAGGGCAAGATTTTTATCCGAGGTAAAGATATATCCAAACGGCGGCCGGAAGATTTGCGTAGAGAAATTGGTTTCGTAATGCAGCATGCTGGCCTTTTCCCCCATTACACCATAGCCAAAAATATTGCTGTTGTTCCAGAATTGCTGAACTGGCAAAAGAAAAAAATTAAGGATCGCACGGTTGAGCTTCTTGGCAAATTAAATTTAGGAGAGGATCTGTTAAAGCTCTACCCACATCAATTGAGCGGAGGGCAACAACAGCGCGTAGGTATAGCAAGGGCGTTAATAGCCAATTCCCCTATACTGTTGATGGATGAACCCTTCTCGGCACTGGATAACATGACTAGAAGTGGCATCCATGCCGAATTCAAACTGTTGGAAGAGATCCGAAGCAAAACTATTGTCTTGGTTACACATGATGTGCCTGAAGCTTTTGAACTTGGACATCGTATCTGTTTGATGGATGAGGGAAAGATTGTACAGATTGGAACGCCTAAAGAGCTACTGTATCGTCCAGCAAATGAATTTGTGTTTGATTTTTTTTTAGAAAATCGCTTGCTGTTGGAGTATAAAGTAACGATCCTACATGAATTAAAAGGAATTATAGTCTTGGATCATTTCATCAATACCTATGGTTTTTCTGAAAACACAGACCTATGGCGTGTTTTACAGGTATTAAGCGCACGTGCGGATGCCATATTAGACTATGAAAAAATATTGGTTGCATTCAACACGTATAGAAAACAGCAGGTGGTATGACGGAACAAACTCTTTGGCAATTCGTACTTGAGCAGCGGGAAAAGTTATTGATACAGGTCTGGCAGCATTTAGAACTTACATTTTTATCTTTGACATTTGCCATTCTTATTGGAGTACCTTTGGGCATATTGATTTCGAGGAAAAAGAAATTTGCTGCTATTGTTTTAGCTTTTGCAGGGATTTTACAGACTGTTCCTAGTATTGCATTACTGGGGTTTCTTATTCCAATCCTAGGTATTGGTCCAATTCCAGCTATTGTTGCACTTCTTATTTATGCACTTTTACCCATTATTAGGAATACTTATACCGGAATTATTAGTGTAGACCATAGTATCTCGGAATCGGCGAAAGCTATGGGTATGACGGATTGGCAAATACTATTCAAAGTTCAACTTCCACTGGCGATACCGGTGATTGTCGCCGGAGTTCGGACAGCCGCAGTGATCAATGTAGGCGTCGCAACCTTAGCATCATTCGTTGCGGCCGGCGGATTGGGTGAATTTATCTTTGGCGGTATATCACTCAATAATTCCAATATGATCTTAGCGGGAGCTATTCCCGCTGCTTTATTGGCGATACTTTTAGATAAAGGTATTGGATTGCTACAAAATGCTTTCGCTAACTTCAGACTTTTGCTCATCTTTATTTTGCCTAGCTTTCTTCTTATTCTTGCTATCATCTATATAAGAACAAACAATGTTAATCAGCAGATAAAGGCTGGTTTTACACCCGAATTTATGGGACGCCAAGATGGTTACTTAGGTCTCCGCAATGTTTATGGGCTACAGATAAAGCCGCTTATCATTAGCGATGCGATTATGTATAAAGCCGTTTTTGAAAAGGATATCGATCTTATTAGTGGATATTCAACTGACGGTCGCGTCAAAGCTTATGATTTGCTTGCATTGGAAGATAACAGGAAGATTTTTCCGCCCTACTTTGCCGCACCGATTGTAAAGGTAGAGACGCTCAAGAAATTTCCACAATTGGAAGGGGCAATAAATCTATTGGCAGAGAAGTTTACTGATTCGGTGATGATTAGCCTTAACTATAGGGCTGATTTCCTAAAGCAAACTCCTGAAAATATTGCCAAGGACTTTTTAGTGCAAAACAAACTCTATAGACCATCACGCCGAGGTCAGGCTGGCACCATCAGGATAGGTTCTAAAATTTTTGGGGAACAATACATTTTGTCGGCCATTTATAAAATTCTCCTTGAAGGGTATACCGATTATAAAGTGGAGACAAAGACAGGGCTCGGCGGAACCAAAATTTGCTTTGATGCTTTGATACATGACGCCATAGACTTTTACGTGGAGTATACAGGGACAGGGCTTCTGGTATTACTGAAACCGGAGCAACAAATTATATCCCATGTGTCCAAAGATCCTGCTGACACCTATAACTATGTAAAGGGTGAATTTGAGAATAAATTTGGCATTACTTGGTTAAAACCTCTTGGTTTTAATAATTCATATGCTCTAATGATGCGGCGTTCTCAAGCTGAACAAAATCAAATCCGAAGTATTAGCGACCTAAAAAAATACGAACAACTTAATAAGTAATTCCAGCATTTACTTTAAAATGTAAATAATTGAAACTATCAATGCTTTAGCATTGTTTCAAGAACATCGCAATAAAGCTTATTGTGGGATAAATTATATGACATAGCTATGAAAATTTTATTATGGAGAGGATTGATCAACAAATCCTGGGAGCATTGCTCCGTTGACGAAAGGGATAGCGGTTTCAAAATAGCTTCTGAAATTGTTGGGAACTACGAAAGCAACACTTATATGGTAAATTATTTGATCAATACAGATAATCAATGGAATATACAGGATTTCGAAATTCGATGCGACATTCAAGGTGAAATTAAACGATTTTATGGGCAAAAAAATGGTTTAGATTGGCTAATCAATGGACAGATTGAACCGTGTTTTGCAGGATTTAATTATATCGATATCTCAATAACCCCATTGACAAACACGTTGCCTATAAAAAGACTCGCGCTTAATGTCAATGAATCAAAAGATATCAATGTTATTTATATCGATATCTTGAACGGATCAATTAAGCCTGTTAGAGAACGGTACACAAAAATTTCCAAAGACCACTACCGATACGAAAACTTGGAGTCAACATTTGCGTCGGCTATCCTTATTGATCGAAATGGTATAGTAAAAACCTACCCAGGCCATTTTGAGTTAGTGGCTTAACATCGTGTAATTGAATGATAATTGAGTCGCATTGTTTTCTATTGAGAGCATGTGGTGAATTTATTTTATATTTCTACGTGTTCGAACTATTTCCTTGTTAAGCTTGTTGATAAATTAAATGAAAAATATTATTATGTTATCTAATTATAAAAACGTTATCCGGCTCTCTTTATGGGGCATATTGTTGATAAGCTTTGTTTTTACTGGTTGCCGGGACCGAAACACTAAAAATCAGCCGGCAGAAAAAGAAGTCTCCACAATGAAGGAGCAGGCTGAGAATACAGATTTTACACTGGCGTTTCTGAATGCTCTCTTCTACGAGGAGGATTTTGAGCCCTCTTTAAAATCCCAATTGCAACTCAGTGAAAGGCAGATTGGTGATTTAAAGGTAGCAGCGACTACAGCTGTGGAAAAACTTAGCGAGGAGGATGAACCTTCCAGTAAATCATTTAAAGAATCTATAAACCAGGCCACGACTCAAATTGTAAAGATACTCGGTAATCAAAAGGCTGCTCAATTCTTTCATTTTCTAACTGCACGTTATGCTGATGGAGAGAATACGCTACCAATTGAGCCAAATCATATTCCTGAAGACACGCGTATTATTGTAAATGGACCAGCTTTTCGAATGGATGTATTTCAGCAGGGTAAACTAGTTAAGACCTACAGTATTGCTATTGGATATCCCGAGTTCCCGTTGCCTACTGGCGTGCGTAAAGCGACCAACATCATATTTAATCCTACATGGACACCTCCGGATGAGCCTTGGGTGAAAGGTAAGGTTAGTCCGGGCGAGAAAGTCCCTGCCGGAAGTAAACTAAATCCTCTTGGCCCCATTAAAATTCCCATTGGTATGCCGTCTTTGATTCATGGTGGAAAAGATGTATCCAAATTGGGAGCGTTTGCTTCTCATGGTTGTGTTGGTCTTACGGACGGTCAGGTGCAGGATTTCACAAAATTTTTGTCCTTAGTAGCAGGAAATCCAATATCAGCAGAGACAATCGCTAATTACGAAAAAAAGGATACAAAAACTGAAACTGTAAAATTAAAGCAACCTGTATTAGTAGAACTTCGATATGAAACCATAGTTGCTCAGGATGGGGGGCTGCATATCTTTCGGGATGTTTATGAGCGTGGTACAAATACCATTGAAAATGCGACCCGCGTGCTAAATAAATACAATATCAAGCTAGAGCAGCTCAGTGAGCAAGAACGCACTAGCTTAACGAAAGGTTTAGAAGATATGAATCAGGATGCACGAGGTAATAAAATAGCCGGCATTGACAACCCGGAGTCTTCTTCAACAGGCGATAGTTCCAAAGAACGAGCCGCTGATAAGGAAAGCCGAAAAGACAAAGGCCAAGTAACGAGAAAGGTAATTGGTCAAAAAGAAATCATCGTTAGAATTGCAGCATTGAAAGGTAAAGGTTATCCACTTCCTGTAGACATGAATTCAGGGAAATAGAGAAATTCTTATTGCTTATTCGAACCCCATGAAACTTTATGCTACAAGTATCATGGGGTTATTTACATAGTTTTTTATTTAATTTTGACGAGTTCTACACGTCTGTTTTTAGACCTGTTGTCTTCTGAGTCGTTAGCGACTAAAGGACGGTCTGCACCGTAGCCCTTTGCTGATAATCGGGATTTATCAATTTTCTGAGCAATGAGTGCATCCATCACAGCTTTTGCACGATCATTAGAAAGCTTTTTGTTGTGTGCAGCATCACCAATATTGTCAGTGTGCCCTTCTATTGCTATTTTTAATGAGGGATCATTTTTTAGCGCCTCGGCAATCTGAATGACCAAATCTATTCCAGCCGTAGTAATACTTGATTTATCCGTATCGAATGTAATATAAACAATCGATTTACCTGTTTCAGAGAGATCTTTTGTGATTTCATCTGCTGTAATTTTTTTTATCGTTTGTTTGAAATCATTCTCTTGAAGAATATTGAGCTTGGCTCCAGCATTGGTGCACGTATATTGAATAAATATATTACCTTGATCTTTAGTTTTAATAACATAAACTCTGATTTGTTCATCAGCATATCCGATGTCCCCTTCATCACCTTTGTGTGGATCCTGTTTATTGTACCGATCATACTCTTCCCTTGTAATGGTGCCATCAAAAACTTTTACAGCGCCGATAGAGGCTAAATAATCCTCCATGCTTTTTTCAAAATAGCGCTGTGAAAATTGAGTGCCTTGCTCATTTGTTATATTTGCTTTATAGAGTCTACCTTCGAATGGCTTCATAACTCCATTGACGGCAAAATAGCAAACATCAAAGTCTTTTTTAATGGGCTGATTCATTTCCTTGTAACCTTTTGGCGGAGTAAAAAACGGGAACACACCGATATCACTTTCTGAGTACGGGATACTTGCAAGATCAAAGCTTGTTGTTGTGTCAATTTTTGTAGGCGCTTCGTCAATCGTTTTCTCCTGTGGAGCTGGCGGCGGGGTATTATCTTTTACTTGTTGGGTGCATGAGGCAACTGCCCATGCTGATGTCAATAAAAGTATTGTGCTTTTCATATTTTCTTTTTTTGTAGCTGTGGCAAATTTTATGCCTAAACCGTTGACATATTTGTCAATTGGATTGAAATGCGGAGCAATTCCTTTTCTTTTGCTCAGCTCATATTGAAGTCTTTAGGAAGTTGCAGATGCGCTGTTTTTTTAGTTGGCAGTTTGGGACTGCTATTATTTAGGAATATTCGAAAAGCTTTAATCGCTGCTAAATACTGGCAATTTATTGTCGTTGCTCTTCTCATACTTTTACCAAATATGGTATGGCAATACGTAGATGGCTTTCCAGCTTTGCATATGTTTAATAGACTTTACCTGACGCAATTGGATGATCTTACTTTCATTGAAGTAGTATCTGGTCTTTTTTTAGATATCAACCCGATTACATCTATCATGTTAATTCCTACATTGATTTTCATTGTAGGAGGTCAAAAAATGAAACATCATTACCGGCCCTTAGCGACTTCAATTTTATTTTCTGTTCTATTTTTAGCGTATTCTAAAGGCAAAGCCTATTACTTTTTCCCGATTGTTCTAACATTATTGCCATTTGTGGGTGTTTTTTTTGAGCGTATCATTATGCCCCAAAGAAGGTGGTTGTTATATCCATTAGGTTTTATTCTATTATTAGGAAGTATGTTGATTCCTTTTGGTCTACCCATTTATTCTTATGTCCACTATATAGATACTATTCACAAATACCTTCCTAAAAACGTGAAAAATGGCAAGGAGGTTCTTCCTATGCAAGAATACATTACAAAGCAAAAGTGGGAAAGTACTATGCAGGAGTTACGATCCGTTTATGACAGTTTGCCTGCAAATGAACAGTCGCACTGTCTCATTTGGGGTAAACATTATTCTCAGGCTGGCGCTATCGAGCTGATGAAGAGTACATACAGGCTTCCGAATGCCTTTTGCTACCACGGTAGTTTCTACAGTTGGGCACCATTTGGACAAATGCCAAAAACTCTAATAGCCATTTGTTACAACGATACCAGCGAAGAGTTTTTTTATCCTTTTTTTGAAGAAATCATTCCTGTGAAAAAGTTATATAGTCCATATGCCAGTAACGAAGGATGGGTGCTACAGACGATTTATATCTGCAAAAAACCTAAACAAAACTTTGACAAATTGAAAGATCTTTTTGCCACGAGAATATTTGAATAAGCAAACCTATAGATAGGGATGTTATATTTTTTCCAACAATCATTTGTTGATAAATTTAAATCCTCTTTAATTTTCAAAACCGTATTGTCACAATCTCAAATAGCGATGGCCATTCTGCTATTTCTGATTATGATCACGTCACTGTTATTTTCTTATCCCAAAATAACACTAGAAAATTTTTTTTTATTTAAATTTAGCTGAATCCAGGTAAGACAACTAATAATCTCGGGCAATGCATACTTCGTATCTACACCTTTTAACATCTAAAAAGGATATTAAGTGTTATTTTTTTATAGCTATTTTTCTTTTATGTACTAATTTGAATCAGCTTTTTGCGCAGAAAACAACTGCTCTATTAAAAGAGAAAATTGAACGAATAATTTCAACGAAGGATATGAGGGTGGGCGTTTCAATTTTAGCAAATAATGGTCAGGATAGCATTTCAATAAACGCTGAAGAGCATTATCCTTTACAAAGTGTTTTTAAACTGCATATTGCTCTCGCAGTGCTCTCTGAAGTAGACAAAGGTAAGTTGTCATTAAACAAAAAGATAAAAGTTACTGAAAAGGAACTTCTCCCTGACTTTTGGAGCCCGCTTAGAGACGAACATCCAAAAGGGGGAGATTTTACAATAAAAAAACTAATTCAATATTCTGTTTCTCAAAGCGATAATGTGGCTTGTGATGTGCTAATTCGCTTGTTAGGCGAACCAAAAACTGTAGAGGACTATTTCAAGAAAAACCATATTATTAATAATTTTGAAATTAACTATACCGAAGAGGAAATGCAGTCTAAATGGGAAAATATGTTTCAAAATTGGACAACAGCTAACGCTGCAAGTGAGCTTTTGATGAAATTCTATACTAATGGAAATAATCTACTATCCCAGCAGAGTTATGATTTTATTTGGAAAACTTTGAGAGAAACAAATACTGGTGAAGACAGACTGAAGGGAGCTTTACCAAAAGGAACGGTAGTAGCGCACAAGACAGGATATTCTGGCAAAAACAGCGAAGGAATTACTGCCGCTTTTAATGATATCGGAATAGTGTTTCTGCCTAATGGTAAGTATTTTATTATCAGTGTTTTTGTGGCGGATTCTAAAGAGAGCAATGAAGTTAATGCACAAATGATTTCAGCTATATCAAAGGCGACTTGGGATTTCTATTTGGAGAAATAAATTGGAGTGTACGAAATTAATGTTAAATTAAACCTATTTTTAGGAGAATGGCTAGGAAATAGATGGATGTTATTCTTGTGCTAAGAAATGAAAAAATCAGCTGTAAACCAATATGTTATCGATAAATTTTCTCATTTTAATTTGAATGAGGAGGAACTTTTTGAACTTAACAAGATTTTAATCTTTAAAAGATTTCGTCGAAAAGAAATTATTTTTTCATATGGCGAACGCGTCACTACAATCGCTTTAATTATTGAGGGCGCTGTATATTCAAGTATCCTACAGCCGGATGGTTCCACCCGTATTACCAGTTTGCATTATCCTTCATCTCTGGGAGAAATAATTTTTAATTTTGAAGATTACCTTCAAGATCGACCATCTAAGAAAGATTATCGGGTACAGGATGACTGTTTGCTATTGATGCTGGATATTCCAGCAGTTAAACGTCTGTATGAGCAATTTCCAAGATTTTATCAATTAGAACTAATGATTATTCAACCAAATTTCGTCACCGCCTTGAAAAATATCGAGATTCTACAATCAAAAAATGCAGCAGATAAAATAAAACTACTAAAATTTCATGCGCCCGAAGTATTTAAATTATTTCCTTATGGTCATATCGCATCATATCTTGGAATACATCGAAATACGTTCAACAATGTTATATCAATTTTATAACTAGTATACTATAAAATGCACAATTTTGTGCATTTTTTTAACGCTATTGTGATGTTAATTTGCTTCATGATTTGTAAAATGACTGAAAACAGTATTGGTATCGCAGTGGCAGATGATTCGCCAATTCATAGAAAGCTCATTTCTATTATTTTAAAAAGGGATCCACGTTTCCATCTTCTTGGCGTTTTTAATAACGGGAGCGATTTAATTTTGGCAACCGATCAAATGGATCTCAAACCTAGTGTATATTTTCTTGACATTTTGATGCCTATTAAGAACGGAGCTCAAACTACTATTCTGCTGAAAGAGCTGAATCCGAATGCTTTAATTTTTGGATACAGTAGCCTGTTTAGCAGCCCAATGGTGGACCAGATGTATGATAATGGTGCGAAGAAGGTATACCAAAAAGGGGAAGAATCTCTTCAGCTAATTTTCGATGAAATATACAAATTCTGTATCTTAGAGTTTGCAGAATGATGCCTACCTTACGGCAGTATTAATAAATAAAAAAATACGATAATTATACTTAGTCTAGAAAGAAGTATTTGTTGATTGGTCGTGTCCTACCAGATTATATAACCGTCCAATGCGGAGAGGTTGAAATTAAATTTTGCAAAAAATGAATGTTAATAAATATGTAAAGGTTTATATGAATTTAATAGATCCAAAAGCGTATATTCTAAACTTGACGAATAGCGCAGACCGAGATAATAGGGGTGGTTTCAATAATAGCTTTTATCATTTCATTGCATTTATTTTGGTGTTAGTACCGTTAAACTTATTTTCTCAAAATATTGTTAGTAAAAAAAAATACACTTATCTGATTAGAGAAGAGATTGGGGATTTAAATAATGACGGTAAAATGGATAAAATTACTGTTAATATGGATACAGCCGATGATTCGCAACCGTTGAGATTACAAATCTTGCTATCAGGACATCATGGAAAGTTAACCATAGCATTAACTTCAGATCAAGCTATTGAACCGCAATATCCAGTCGAAAACCAAAGAAAGTACAATGGTTTTCAAGTGCCCGATTTTATTATTGAAAAAGGAATTTTAAAAATGTGGCAAGAAATTAAAGGTGGAAATATAACCTATCACTTCAAATACAATAGAGGTAATTTCGAATTGATTTATGTTGAAAAACTTACTAGTGATATCGCCAAAAGCTATTTTGATGAAAACACAATCTTTACAGAAACTAAATTTGATCTCATAAGCGGAATCAGAACCGAAACAGATGAACACTTTGGATCAGGCAAAGTACTTACTGTACGAAAGAAGACCGTTTTGATAAGGCCTTTGCCAAGATTGCAGGATTTCAAATTTTCTGATAAGAATCGATATTGAGGATTGCTCGTTATTTCCCAAATAATTCGACATTTGGAGTGGTTTTTCGTATGAATGACCGTATGGGTTCAGAGTCAGTTCAATGTTTGAAAATTGGAGCGCTCTAATCACTCCATAGAAAGAGAAATTTAGGCCTTTGATGTTCTAACGCGACTTTCCAAATATAGCTTTCATAATAAGTATTTGTAGTAGGCCTCAAATAGGTGCCTGTTCTTTTTTGAATGACAGCACTTTAATGTGGTTAAATACATTTTCAAATCCAATAGCTGTGAGCGTAGCCTACTTTTATTCCTATACAGCGATCAATAGTCAATTGCATTGTTTCAATTGAATAAAATTTTTGAAACATTTGAAACCAAAACGGATCTGGGGTTGTTAATTTAATACTTTTCATAAAATAGGTTAATAATTAGAAAAAGCCTTGAGTTCTCCACTCAGGGTTTTTCTATGTTTTTTAACACATGAGGCTCCCTTCGTTTTAGCAGTGATCAGGTCGTTGGATGTTATTTTAAGGTATACAGTATTGTGCAAATAATCGAAACTTTTGTAAGGAGGCGACTGTTACATTAAGTAACATTTGAAAATTACATATTCGAATAAACTATGCGATTATTACATTGTTAATGATGCAAATTTAAGAGCAAAGCAAAATTAATTTTAGAAATATAAAAAATTGGAAAATAAAGATCCTTTACCACAGATAAACCATCGATTTGCGTCAAGAGTATGGATAGCCACCGGCATCATATCATTGATAGTCGTCGCCCTCCTGCTATCTTGGAAAGCCAACCAGGTTTTCTTGTATACTTTAGCTGGTGCCATCATTGCAATATACTTTCATGGATTTGCAGGTTTAATTGCCCGAAAAACAAAAATACACCCAAAATGGTCACTTCCACTATCTATCATTTTGTCGATCAGCTTTTTATTCGGAACTTTTTTTCTAATTGGAGCCCGCGTAACAGGGGAGGTGGTTCAGTTTACCAAAGAAGTTCCTAGTCTAATTGAAGATACTAAAAACTTCATCGAAGGCAATAGTAACATAAAATTGATTTATGAAAAAATAGCTTCTTCTAAAATAGTCGAGAAAGCGTCACTATTATTTGGTGGATTTTTTAATAGTACAGTCGGCGTTTTTGGAGATATCTATATTGTGCTATTTATTGGAATTTTTTTCACTGCGGCTCCCGACCAATATAAGACTGGAATTGTAAAGCTTCTTCCAGCCGATATGCGTTCTCAAGGCAATAATTTGATAGAAAAAATCGTAAAAAATCTCAGGTCTTGGTTAAAGGGAATGCTATTCTCAATGTTTGTTGTGTTTGTACTTACGAGCATTGGACTTGCTATTTTGGGTATAGATTTGTGGCTAGTATTAGCTCTTATTGCAGGGCTATTAAGTTTCATACCCAACTTTGGTCCGATTATATCTATTATTCCAGCAGCTCTTGTTGCCCTTTCAAATTCCCCATCTGCTGCTTTGTGGGTGATTGTGCTTTATTGTTTTGTTCAGTTGGTAGAAAGCAATTTTATTACACCCTTGGTGCAACAGGAATTGATCAAAACGCCCCCGGCGTTAATTATCATTTCGCAAGTCTTTGTCGGGATCTGGCTTGGAGCGTGGGGTGTTATACTTGCTACACCAATATTGGTCATTGTTATGGTGTTGGTACAAGAACTTTATATTAAAAAGCAGGATCAAAAGCAGTCACTTGCTAAATATTAAGTCCGTCTCCACATAATTATAGCAGTACTATTGCTATCGACTAACTTTGGTAATTCAGGCAAGGTACTGGAGCAAAAAAAAATCGCTCGTCAAGCTGATATGACGAGCGATTTGAGATTTAGATTGGAGAGTTTTAATCCAATAGACCATATACACGCACATAATCTATTTCGAACGTTGCTGGGAATATTGTATCATCTACGCCCTCTTTGCCCCCCCAGTTTCCACCGACAGCAAGGTTAAGTAACCAATGGAACTTTTGGTCAAATGGCCATTCTTTAAAGCTCCTCTTTTCATTGACAAAGTGAAAGGTCTCTTGTCCATCAATGAAACCTTTGATATATGTCGGTGTCCAGTCTACACGATAGTTGTGAAATTTCTCAGAAACACCAGACACCTTTTTTTTACTCGTTTTCTGTGTGTTTATGCTATGGTTATAGGCTTTGGTATGCACTGATATATGCACCATATCCTGATCGTATCCGACATGTTCAAGTATATCTATTTCGCCCGACTTGGGCCAATTACCATATTTCATATCAGTGGGAAGCATCCAGATCGCCGGCCAGGTACCAATCCCGCTCGGCAATTTTGCTCGCGCCTCAAATCTACCATACCTGAAGTCTCCTTTATTCTTGCTGGTCAGCCTTGCAGAGGTATAGGCTTTGCCATCTTTATTTCTTTTTCTTGCCGTAACCTTCAGGACACCATTTTCCACGATGGAATTTGATGCTGATGCCTCCATGTAATACTGCTGCTCATTGTTGCCCCAGCCGTTGTACAAAGAACCGACATCATAAGACCATTTGTTTTTATCGGGCAATCCGGAATAATTAAATTCATCAGCCCATATCGGTGTCGGCGAAAAATGATAGGTTATCTTATTTGCTATAGCTGAATTTGGCTTTACAAAAAAGGGAATGTTGGCTGTTGCAACCTTGTTGTTTCCATCGTTTGCATAGACAAATAGCCGATAGGCGCCTTCCAGAGGAGGAGCCGTCAAGAGTGTCCTGTCAACTGCGTTATTATCTATAAAGCCACTTAATCCCTGCGGACGTTCTTCGCGGTCGCCACCTTCTTTAAGATCTGTGCTTTCCTTGAGAAGCTCCCAACGTATCTGTAATTTGTCGCCGTTGGGATCACTTACAAAGGCTTCTATAGGATAGGATTTACCGGATTCTAGGTAGATAAAATCTTTCGCATGCTTATGATTCAATAATAGAGAGTCTAACTGTGGGGCCCGATTATGGGGCCATTGGCCCGACCAAAGGTATTGCATAACATCGACAACCTCATTTTCCTCACCTTGCTCAGTAAATAATCCATACCATGTTGGTGTACGTTCCTGTTTTTGTCCCCACAAAAAGACATAAGAGCCCAGACAGTTTTTATCTTGTTCGATAGCGGCTTCGTATCGACTTTTGTAAACTTTCGCTTTCTCGTGGCTAGTCTCCTCAATAGGAGCTCCCCAAGGTGTTTGCAGGACTTCCCAATGGCCTGTAGGCCCCCATTCTGTCACAATATAGGGTTTACTCCATCCCGTCTTTTTTAATTGCTCAGGAACAGCGGCAAGGCCACCATATACTTGTACAGAGATCAGGTCCAGTGCTGTGCATCTGGTTTTAATATAATCAATTTCCTTTTGATTCACACCGGCCAGCATGGTAGTTACCAGATGATTGGGATCTAATTCATGGATCATCTCGGCGATCGAATTGACAGCATCCCATACTTTTGGGTTACTGTAATGTAGGTTGAGTTCATTGCCGATTCCCCATGCGAGCAGTGCCGGATGATCCTTATATTTCAGGATAATTGTGCGAATATATTCTTTTTGTTTGGCAACAGCTGCCGGATTATTGTAATCGAAGCCATGGCGTTCTGTTTTCACATCGAGCCCTAAGGTTACCGTGAGGCCCAGCGTTTGTGCTTTATTTAGGATTTCACCAGCTTGCTGGGGTGTCCATGTGCGTATGGAGTTGCCTCCATACGCTTTTAATTTTTCCAGATTGCTTGTTCCGCCTGCTCCTTTAATGAAGTAAGGCTGTCCATTACGCATTAGTGTAAAACCATTTTCATCTTTAACGATTGTCGATTTAACGGGTTTGCCTTCCTTTCCCAATGCATAGGAAAGGAAAAGTACGTTTAGCAATATGAATATTAGTGGTCTTGCTGCTGTCATCATCTATCGAAAGTTAGGGTTTGCATCTATCTGAGTTTGCGGAATAGGTATGTATTCGCTGACACCAGGGGTAAATTTTGCGCCGAAGACTTCTTTGGCACGCTCGGTACGGACCAGGTCATTAAAACGCTCACCCCACCATTCGCAGGCAAATTCCGCTCGACGTTCATCCAAGATCTGATTTAAATTTACATTTGTAATCGGTGCTAGTTTTGCGCGTTCACGAATCAGACGAAAAGGCTCATCCCCATTCTGTCCCTTCCTGACCTTCGCTTCGGCATTTAATAAAAGAACATCCGCATAGCGCAATATACGTACATTATTGTTTGCTCCATATTCCATTCGGCCAGCTGTCATCTGCGATTTTGGGAGATAGGCTTTACCATTGAAATATTTTACGCCAAATGGATTTCCATAAACGGCATCACCACTTGGAGTTAACGATGTAGTCGCCGGATTGCCATCTACGCCACAATATAAAATCGTTGTCTTTAAGCGTTCCGTTTCACCTCTATTGGTTAAGAAATCAACGATATTTTGAGAAGGTGGTACCCAGCCTGCTCCGGAGATTGGACTTCCTTTTTGATCCCCAGAAGGGCCCTGCCATTTAAAAAAGGTACCCCAATCCACGCCTGGTCGAACGATGTCGCCCGTTCCCAATCCAAAATCAGAATATTGTAGTTCAAAGATAGACTCGTTCGACAACTTTCCTGGTATTTTAAAAAGCTCGTAATAATTTGGGTATAGCGAAAATCGACCGCTCGCAATAATTTTGTTTGTTGCATCCAGAACGTCATTCCAATGTGCACTGCCGTTATCATTCCCGGCCAAATCTGCAGCGGCTTTCGCTTTCAAAAGAAGGGCAGAATATTTAGTTACCGCCCCAATGTGCTTCGACTGATTTGGACGGGCATCTTCAAGATCTTCCGAGCAGGCATTCATTTCATCAATTATAAACTGACGTACTTCTGCTACCGTACTTTTCTGGATGGTAGCCAAACGGCCAATGTTATCGCTGTCAATAAGAATAGGTACATTGCCAAACAGGCGTGAAGCCATCAGGTGAGCATATGCTCTTAAAAACCTGACTTCGGCTTTGTACTGCTTATTCAGTTTTATATCCGCCGCATTGGAAACTGGAATTTTTTCAGCAAAATTATCCAATTCGATCAAAGCATTGTTTGCAGCGATGACGAGGCTATAATAACTGATCCATGATTGATTTAGGCCCCAGTAGGATTGAATGGTAACATCATTTTGAAAATTTTTAATACCCATTAATTCGGGATTATCATTTGGATTAGGTGCGGCCTGTTGGTAGTCGTCATCACGCATACAGCGAATGGAAAGATCAATCCAATGCACTAAGTTATCGTCTGAAGCCGAGCGATATACACCAGATACTGGGCCGTACATTAAGGCGGTATTGCTATAATCAATCTCCTCAGATCGCTGCTGGTTTTCTAAAGGTTTGTCCAAAAAATTACTACAACTGGATAGGCTACAGGAAAGACCTAAGCAGCTTGCGATTAGGATATATTGAAGAGTTTTCATGCAGTTTAAATTAAAAGGTTAATAATTAGAATGATACTTTGACCCCCAGGCTGTAGGAAGAAGCAATCGGATACACATTGGCATCGAATCCCATTCCAGCTATTTCGGGTGTAAAACCATTGTATTTTGTAAATATAAAAGGGCGGTCGGCAGTTGCGAACACACGCGCGGGTATTTTATTGAGTTCAAAATTATAACCCAATTGTATATTTTGTATCCGTAGGTATGCTCCACTTTCCACAAAAAATGAACTTGCCTGAAGATTCCAAGGGGCAACGGATCCTTTGGCAGATGGGTGCGTATTACTGCTTCCTTCTGCAGTCCAGAGGTTTTCGACGAATGCGGCATCAACATTCATCTGATTGTATTTTCGGCGCATTGCACGGTTAAGATTATGTATCTTGTTGCCGGATACGCCTTGAAAGGCAATACTTAGATCAAATTTTTTATAATCAAACGCGAGGTTAAATCCGTAGGCTATCGTAGGAAGATAATTGCCGAGGTTTACCCGATCTTTTTCATCAAGCTCGCCATTATTGTTCTGATCCCTATATTGAAGATATCCAGGTAAAATAGGTGTGTTTGGATTCTGTTGATTGTATCTTTTTGCTATGGGATCTGCATCAATCTCGGCTTGATTTTGATAGACACCAGCTACTTCATAACCGTAGAAAAAGTTTATGGGTTGATTCAGTTCTATACGTGCGGGGAATTCAGCAGACCATTCTGGATAACCATTCATTATGCTTTCTAGTCCACCGAGATTCGTAACGCTGTTTTTTAGGGTAGTCAGGTTTCCGCCAATCGCATAGCTCAATTCGCCAATTTTGTCTTTCCATTGCAGACCAATTTCCCAACCACTGTTTGTTACACTTCCCCAATTGCCATATACGCGATCCCACGAAAAGGGGATAGGTCGGCTAAAAGCAAGGTCATGTGTAGTGCGGTGATAATAATCTACCGCGCCGGTCAAACGATTATTCAGCAAGGCAAAGTCAAGTCCGCCATCCCATTCTTCCACAACTTCCCAGCGCACTTGGGTGAAAAAACGGCCGACGCGATATCCAGGTACGCGCGTTCCATTGGTAGTTCCTTCGCTTCCAAATATCCCTGAGTAGTTATTGCCTGAGTACACTGTAGCATAGCCTGCATTAGGCTGAATACCATCGTTCCCCAATTTACCCCAGCTTCCACGCAATTTAAGCTGGTTGAAAAGTTTTTGATTTTCCATAAACTTCTCCTCGGTCAATACCCAGCCTAGGCCCACTGACGGAAAATAACCCCATTTCGTTTGGTATTTTGAGCTGCCGTCTGCACGGAATGTTGCTGTTAGCAAATATTTGTTGTCATAATCGTAGGTGCCTCTGGTAAAATAGGATATTCCGGCATTTCGGAATCCCTTCTCTCCATATCCTGTGGCGGAACCCGTACCTTGCGCATCCACACCAACATACCAAAACTCCTCCGATTCTGGCACATCATTGGCTTGTACCCAAGTTTCCCGCCAGCGTTCCTCACGTGATGATTGTCCGAGCAAAAATGACCAGTGATGTTTACCCGCCTGATCTTTATACGTTAGGAGATTGTCCAAAATATAATTGGTGTTGCGTGCTTGCGCTGAACGTAAAAAGGAGCGGTCATTGCGCTGATCATTGTCAATGTAGTAAACAGGATTATAGTTTATATTATGTGTGGACTGATACCTCTGGCTCAGCTGCGAACGAACAGTGATCTTGTCCTTCCATAATGTTGCCTCGAGATAAATCGTCGGAAGAATCTGGAACCCCTTTGTCTGATTCGTATTATAAAAAGCTGTAGCTACCGGATTGTTATACCAAAATCCCGATTGCATACCGATGGCGGTACTTGATCCAAATTTTTCCGGTTTGGACAGTTCCAATGATTGGTCATAAACAGGGTAGAGTGGCGATGCGAAATAGGCTTGTCTAAAAGCAGCATTATTAGGCGAGTAGGTTTTAAAGTTATTGATGTGTGCGCTAAAACCCGCTTTCAGCCAATCTGTTACTTTGGCATCAGTTTGTAAGCGGATATTGTATTTTTGATTCATATTGCTGGCATCCATGATGCCATCCTGTTTGACATAATTGAGCCCCATGGAATAGGTAATTTTATCAGATCCACCCATAATATCCAGGTTATGATTGGTGATCAGAGCCTTGGAGCGCAAGAGCTCTTTGAACCAATCGGTATCCATCGCCGGGTTGGTCGTTGTCCCACCATATTTTTCCACCGAACTTTTTACGAAGGCCTCATTTCCAATGGCTGTTGCATATTCCGCATATTGCTTTGCATTAGCCATTTTCAAAACATGTGTTGGGGCTTGGAAACCAGCGAAGCCATTATATGTAACTTTCCCTTTCATATTTAAACTTCCTTTTTTGGTGGTCACCAAAATGACACCATTTGCGGCACGTACTCCATAGATTGCTGCGCCAGAAGCATCCTTTAAAACCGAAATGTCGGCAATATCATTAGGATTGAGGAAATCAATATTGTCCATGAACATGCCATCCACCACATATAGAGGACTTTCATTATTAAAAGAGCCAACGCCACGTACACGAACAGCGGGCGAAGATCCGGGCGCGCCCGAACTTACGATTTGCACACCAGCAACAGCGCCTTGTATTGCATCCATTGGGTTGGAAACAGTACGTTTGGCCATTTCTTCCATATTTACTGTTCCTATGGGCGCTGTGAGGTCGCCCTTTCGTTGCGTACCGTAGCCTACAACTACCACTTCATCTAGATTGAAGTCACTGTTGTTTTGCATGAGCTGAATCGTTAAGATATCTCCATTTATGGGTACTGTCTTCGCCTCATATCCTAATGATGAGATGATAAGGTATTTGACGTTTGTAGGAATAGCGAGTGAAAATTCCCCGTTTTCATTGCTGCTTGTCCCAATCTTTGCATTTCCTTGCACAGTAATGCTTGCCGAGATAGGAGCACCTTTTTCGTTTGTAATCCGTCCAGTCACTGTTTTAGTCTGCGCACTTACTATAGTGGATAGGCAAGAGAACAGTACAGTACTGGCAATAATACTGATATTATTTTTCATGTGTAATGAATTGAAATTTAGGAATTGTTTATAATTATCAAGAATCAAAATTAGGCTTAAGCAGCTTATTGTCGAATTTTAGGGGTACAACAACACTACATCATGTTGGTTTTTTCGGCGGCAATTCAATATATTTGGGGTACGTCAAGTTTACGTCAGCCAATTGAAAGGAATTATTATGAGGTGTTTTGCCATTCTGTTTTTTATATTGTTTTCTGTTTTTTCAAAAAGGCTATCCGCGCAGGAGTTACTTGGCTTACCTTTGGTTTATAACTATGGTAAATCGGTCTATCAAGGGGGAAGTCGCACTTGGGATATAAAACAAGATAGCCAGGGCATCATGTACTTTGGTAACAGTGAAGGGCTACTGACCTTTGATGGACGATATTGGAAAACATTTTCCCTCCCCAATCATACCAACATCCGTTCTATCTGGATTGATGATGAAGATCGAATTTATGTTGGCGGACAGGGTGATTTTGGCTATTTTGAGCGTTCGCCGCAATTTGGCCTTGTTTATCATTCCTTACACGATCTTGTTCCAGAAGGATATCGGAATTTTGCAGATATCTGGAATACGGTTGGCGTCGGGCAATCTGTTTTTTTTCGCGGTACCAATGCGATATTTGAATTGAAGGGACAAAAGATTCGAGTACATCCAGCGGCGGATGAGTGGTATTATATGGGGCAGTCGGACGGCATACTTTATGCACAGGATAAAAGCAATGGTTTGTTGGAGTTTCGCGACAATAAATGGAATCCCTACGTAAAAGACTTACCCTTTAAAGATGTGAAGATCGCATCCATGCTCTCCCTTGGCAAAGGCCGTTTGTGGCTGTCTACTTTAAATAACGAAACTTACAGCTTACAGAACCGGAAACTGACAATACTACGTACGCAGGGTGGCGACGGCAGCTATACACCGTCTATAGGGAAAATAGATGACTCAACCTTCGTTGTCGGTAATGCCAAAGAAGGTTGCCAGATCCGTAGCCTAAATGGCAAAACAATTCAAAATATCGGTGTCAGGGAAGGCTTGCAAAATAGAAATGTAACTTCCGTCTTTGTGGACAGACAGAAGAATATATGGGTGGGTACAGACAATGTCATCTCTGTGATCAGCTATGGAAGTGCCATTCGCTATCTTCGGCCCAATATGGAGAATGATGTGACGGGATATTCTACACTCCTCTTCAATAATAAACTTTATCTTTCCTCCTCGAACGGAGTTTATTATGCTAGAATAAAAGAAGGATTGACCGATCAAAGCCGTTCACCAGCTTTTTTTTTCCTCCTTCCGGGTAGCGATGGTGGCGAAGCATGGCGCCTTGAACAACTTAATGGTCAATTACTACTTGGACACAACAAAGGTTTATTCCAGATTACGGATCATTCCCTCAAGCCAGTTCGGCAGGGGATAGGAACTTGGAAGTTGCTTCCCCTTAGTATGGTTTATCCGGTAAAGGAAAGTTTAATAGGGACCTATAATGGCCTCGAGTTGCTTGATTTTAATCAAGGCTTATTCTCGATAAAAGGCCCGCTAGATGGACCTTCTGATTCTTTCCGATTTCTCGAACAAGATGACAAAGGGACTATCTGGGCATCTCACCCATATCGGGGTATTTACCGGATTACGCTGTCGGACGATAAGAAATCGTATCAGGCCAAACTCTGCAATCATAAAGATGGGCTACCTGCCGATTATCAGAATTACGTATTTAAAATAAAAAATCAGATTGTCTTTGCGACGGAGAAAGGGCTTTATCGCTATGATTATAAGATAAATCGTTTTTTGCCTGCAGAACAGTTCGCAGCCTTTAAAGACTTGACCATACGTTATCTAAAAGATGACCAGCAAGGAAATATCTGGTTTTGTACAAGGAAAATGGTTGGGGTAGGGCGATTTGATTCCAAGCTTGGAACCTATCATCTTATTAATTTTCCTGAGATAGAAGGGATGAACACCACAGGATTTGAACATATTTATACTATTGACCAATACAATATCTATATAGGAGCAGAGAAAGGGGCAATTCATATCAATTATGATAAGTATTTGAAACATAGTGTAAGGCCTGTAGCCATGTTATCTCAAATTATTGCAACAGGAAAAAGGGATAGTCTTATTTATGCAGGTTTTCTTTCAAATGCCTTTGAGTCAAAAGAGGATCCACTCAATGCTAATAAAGGCAACGTCCTAAGGTTACCTTCCATTTTTAACTCTTTCCGATTTAGCTTTTCCTCACCAAGTTATGGGATAAATCAGCATCTTGAATTCAGTTATAAATTATTGGGTTATGATGACGAATGGTCTTCATGGAACCCCCAGTCTGAAAAGGCCTATACCAATCTGCCGGATGGACAGTACACGTTTCTTCTGAAAGTAAAGAATAATTTAAACCAGCAATCCGATGTGGCCGAATACCGATTTATCGTTTTACCCCCATGGTATAAGACCCTATTAGCCAAAATTGCTTATTTTCTATTGGCTATACTCGCTGTGTTTGCCTTGATTCATTTGCGTAAAATAGAGAGACACAAACAGCAGCTGAAACATGAGCAACAGTTGGCGCAACTCCGTTATATCCATCAGCTGGAAATTGAGAAAAATGAGAAAGAAATCATGAAGTTGAATAACGAGAAATTAGCACATGAAGTGATGTCCAAAACAAAAGAACTAGCGAGTACTAGCATGCAGTTGCTTGAAAATTCGGGTGCATTAATTAAAGTTAAGGATGAACTCGCAAAGCTTGATACTGGCGATCACGAAGACGCTAATTTGAAACGTATTAACATGTTATTGAAGGATATTGAAAAGAATAGTGCAAACTGGAACCAATTCGCGAGTCATTTTGATGAACTTAACGACGGATTTTTAAACAATTTGAAGGCAAAGCATCCAACATTATCTCGAAATGATCTCAAAGTATGCGCGTATTTAAAATTGCATTTTACATCCAAACAGATCGCTCAGCTGCAGAATATTACCGTTAGGGGAGTAGAAATTCATCGGTATAGACTACGCAAAAAATTGCAGATCGAAACGGAGTTGTCTTTAAATGAATATTTAAATACAATTTAATTTGAGACATTATCTTATTCCAAAACGCGATTATATCTTATTAATCAATACGTATCTGTTTTGTTATCTTTAACAACTTCATGTGTGGTGGCAAAATTAGGAAGGAAAGTTAACGTATCAACTGAATGTAACTATGAAAAATGAATTACAATATTGAGTAGTAAAACCTAACAGCCCATTAACGGAATTTGTTGAAAGTCTTTGCATTTAGAATTGAACAATCCATTATTTTAAGTGCAAAGGGAGAGGAAAGTTTATCATTTTATACCGGTTGTAAAGTGTCTGAAAATTGGGTGCAGGACTGCGGTATTGACTTTAACGATAAACAACAGGTTTTCGAGTGGTTTAAAATCGCTTTCTCGCCATGGGGTAAGCAAAGGCAGGAACTTTTTTCAAGTGATGAAATTTGGTGTATCCCACGTCCACAATACCATTTTCCATTAGACCAAACTTGGATGACATTACCTAACTTGACATTGCTTGGCGATGCGGCGCATCGTATGCCACCATACGCCGGTGAGGGAGTAAACCAAGCAATGCAAGACGCTTTTGAATTAGCAGAAAATTTAACAAACGATGGCTTTCCCGACATTCAAACTGCCATTGCACATTATGAAAAAAAATACAAGAAAGAGTTTCATTGGTAATTAGTGATACGTTGAAAAATACTGAAATATTACACAGCGAAAATGGGCTTATTAAATTACTTCGTATGTTTAAATAGTTTCTATTCCGTTAGACTGGCCACAATTTCTTGATTTGATGGTTCACGAATAATGATAATCTCATTATCTTTAAAAATTATAAGGCCGCTTTCACTAAATTTATTTAGCCATCCCATCATGGGCCAGACTCCCCACTTTTGAAAAAATTGAGTAGCGTTGTTGACAATGGATTTAAAGTGGTTTAAAGGTGGACTATAACTTGGGTGATACTGGTGATACGCCAATGCATCGATTGTAATATGAGCTATACTATTTTTCCTTGCGCTGAAGCCAAAATCTGTATCTTCAGCGCCATATCCAATATAGTTTTGATCGAATCCACCAATTTTATTGAAAGTATCTTTGCTACACCCAAAATTGAGTGACCAGAATAGTTCGTAACTAAATTGATTTAACTCTTTCCTGACAGGGTCGGCCCTACTGTTTTCCATTAATTGCGACATCCAGTCAGGTTTATCTGCAAAGCCTTTTTTTAAATACCTAACCCTACCGCTTAGTAAAGCATTCTTTTTATTCGAGTAGGGCAGATACTGTTCGATTAAATTTTGCGCAGGAATGCAGTCTACGTCTAAGAAGATATTAAAGGAAGAGCTAGAACTTTTTATGGCCATATTCCTTGCTTCGCCCAAATTTAGATCCCCTTCTGTTTCCATTTCTACGGTGTTTATTCTAAAGGGATATTCATCATCTTCAAATGGGTATGCACGTTCATTGATAAACACGATCACTATTTCTGCCGGTAAGATAGAATTTTTAGCGAGTCCGTTAAGCAGGTTTATCAGCGCATGATGGCGTTTATGTACAATTGTCAATACGGAGACCGGAGCAGTGGAGCACATATTTCTAATTCGATAATGTTTTAAATAATTGTGAGTGCAGTTTCTTAAGCTGTGTTGCAATTTCAGAAGTCGCTTTTGGGTTCATCAATTTTTCCCAGCCTTCGATCTTCAATTTTTTTGTCTTTTCAATGATATGTAACCAGTTTGCCTGATGTAAATCTTTCTCTTCTACCACCTTGGCTACTCCTGCATTTTCCAATATTTTGGCCTTTATTTTTTGTTCTTCAAAAGGCCTTTCTGCAGGTATACAAATAATCTTTTTCCTTAAATCACCCAATTCCATTATGCAGTTATGCCCCGCATTGCTAATTACGATCCCGCAATTTTTAAGTATAGGGTATGCATTCTTTGAATTGCCATAATAACTGACTCCATCAATAGCCTGATAATTTTGTATGGTACCAAGTATATGTAAATTGAATGTTTGCGGTAGATCCCTCCTAATTTGAGCAATAAGCGGCAGGTCAAAACATGTGCCACCCTGGCCAAAGAAAATAGCTATCTGATCTTCCGAACTCGAATGCTCTTCAATTGACATTCCGCTATATTTGGAGAACCCACCTGAATAAAATGTCTTTTGTATAAACTCCTTTTCGATAGGCTGCGCCATTAATTTTGCGTAGGGTGCCAGCAGAAGAGATGCGCTTTCATAGGCCAGTAGGTGCGGAGTATCAGACCGGTCACCGTGCTGCCTCACCACTACGGTTGGTATCCCACAGAGACGGGCTAGTAATGCGATCTCGACAGACACATCAACAATAAGTAGGCAACGGTTATTTTTTCCGAAAAAATTTATTATACGATCGTTTCTCTCCACTATTCCCTTCACATTAAGAGGGGCATAATGTAAAAAATTCAACTCACTACTTGCCCAATCCTGATCGCTATCAGTAGGCGTGTCAAATGGCAATTCGATTGTTAAGATATCTTCCGGTAATAGATCTTTATAAGTTGCCAATGAACTACCAAAAAATACCACTTCGTTATGGGGAAGTTGCTCTGCTATGGCTAAGGCTCTCGTCAAATGACCCGCCCCGTGGTGATGGATATAAAAAGCGTACTTATAGGGCATACTTACTTTCGCAATTTTCGATGACTTGGGCAAATACATTTTCATAGGAGGATACCATTTCTTTAATATCCAAAGCTGACTCAGCATGTGCTCGACAAGCTTTTCTACTAAGCTGCGCCGCATCGTTTATGCATTTTGCCAATTCAACCACCGAGCACGATGCGGTAAGACATCCCGTTTCGTTATTTACAATCTTTGGCAGTGCTCCTCTCGCGAAACCCGCAACTGGTGTTCCGCAAGCTAAGCTTTCGGCGACAACCAAACCGAAAGGTTCTTCCCAACAAGGCGTAATAACACTTACTGCTGCATTCCCAATAAGTTCATTAAGTTCTTCGTGTGTACAGTGCTCTACCCACTCAGCGCTTTCATCCAGAAGCGGCTTAACAAAAGTTTCAAAATAGTGCTTGTCGGCAACTGAACCCGCTATTTTGATAGGCCTTCCGGCCAATTTTGCTGCTGCGATTGCAAAATGGGTTCCTTTATCCGGATGAATTCTACCGAACCATAAGACATAATTTCCGGCATTTTTAGCTGTAAATATCCATTTGTCCAGATTGATACCATTTTGTATAACCTTGCATTCGGTGATATAAGGCTCCCACGAAGAAGCATTTGTTTCCGACACAGAGACATACGTTATTTTTTTGTAGCGATTTGCTGCCAAAATAGCCCTTTTCATCTCAAAGATAGGAGGAGTATGCAATACGGTTACCATTGGTGTTTGCATAAGGGTTGCCATTGTAATCGGTACATAATTTAGGCTATTGTTAAACACCACATCAAAATCATATTGGTCTATCTCCTGCATCAGTTCCAGATAAGCGTGATGCGTAGAGATAAAATCCTCACTTAACTCGTGAGAGCGAAATCTGCTCAATGTTTCCATATCATAATCAACATCGCTAAGGATAGAATGTACATTTAGATTAGGATCCGAATGCTCACTCGCAAACAAGGTAACCTCATGCCCCCTTTGCAGTAAAAGTTTAGTTACTTCGTATGTAAAGGCTTCCAGTCCGCCCATAAATGGTTTGCGGATGGGATGTTTTAAATGAGCAAGCACTGCTATTTTCATAATATATTGAATGTATATATGCTGGCGACGTCACCATGCTGATTAGAACACGGCCAAGAGAAATTGGTTCACCACTATTTAAAATTATTTTTGGACTATCCCGGGCCAGTTGCTTACATGGTTAATACTGCGATGCAATATAGGGTTGTCTGTAGTTTAGTTAGTCGAGTTGTAAGGTCAATATTTGTATTTTGATAATTAGAAACAAAGACTGTTAGCTGTTGTTATATCTTTTTTTACGCTTTAGGTATGTTTACATTAATTTTATAAGACTCGAGATTATCCTATCTATTGCCGTCAATAACTATGGCAGTTGATTTCGTTGTAGGCATTTATTGTTACATTTGTATTTAATAATAGTTTAAAATCTATGCGCAAACGGACGGTATCTATTCCTATTAGAACCTGGGGTCGAGATTACGGTAATGGCATAGCTGTCATTAATATGGAGTCGGAAATTCCAGGAAGTAAAGAATTCAATTATGCACATCGACACGATTATCACCTTTTCGTATTGCAGGAAAGTGGCATCTCGCATACCGAAATTGATTTTAAGCAATATTTCATAGATCGGCCTACTATTATCTATCAATCGCCAAATCAGGTACACAGGGCTTTGAAAGTTAAACAGTTAAGCGGTTTTATAATGACCATGTCCAATGAAAACTTACATGCGGATTATTTGAAAATATTGCAGATGAATACACCTGTCGAGCCATTAACTTTATCCTCAAAGACAGATTTAGCAATTATACGAGAAGCTTTTTCTTTATGTAAAAAGCTATTCGATCGAAGAGATGACAAACTATACGATCGCCAGGTAAGAGACAGTTGCAATACCTTAGTTGGCCTATTTATGTCGCAATTTCTCAAACAAACAAAAGACGCAGAGAAACTTTCGCGTTTTGAAATAGTTCATAAGGCATTCACGGGTTTACTTGAGCAAAATTTTGTGAGCATGAAACGTCCCGCAGACTATGCCGCAGCATTAAACATCTCCGTTGCTTATCTGAATGAGTGCGTGAAGAACGCAACAGGTGTATCCGTTTCATATCAGATACAACAACGAATTATTTTAGAGGCTAAGCGCCTGCTTTATCACTCAGATAGATCCGTAAAGGAGGTTGCAATTGAATTAGGCTACGATGATTATCCTTATTTTTCGCGACTATTTACCAAAGTTGCAGGAGTTACCGCTTTGACATTTCGTAGAAAAAACCACGATTAATCCAATACTTACTCTCTTCTGTTCTTTTTTATACGATCGAATCTCGTGTACTTTGCTTAAACAAAATGTAATATTATGCCAAGTGCACCAAAATGGTTATTTGATACTTTAGAGTTCTTAACGCCCAAGCTACCCTTGATCGAAGTTGTTGAAACGGTCTTTTTATCAAAATCTGTTAAGAAGATTTGTTTTAAAGGTGATTTAAAAGACATACAATTCGCGGTCGGCTCCTTTATCGACTTTAGGGTGAACGATACAGAAGCGCGAAGATATTCGGTTTCTTATTCAGAGATTGAAAAGGGTTTGTTTGAATTCATCATTTATTTGAATGGTAAAGGTTGCGGAAGTAGTTTTATGGCGAACGTAAAGGTGGGCGACAAAATAGTTATGTATAAGCCGAGAGCGATAAGTAGGTATTATGATAAAACAGCGCGAAGGTTTGTGATTTTTGGCGATGAAACTTCATTAGCACTTGCTGTTTCTTTTCTTCCGGTTTTAAAGGAGAATAAACGACAATTTCTGTTCATTTTTGAATTAGACGAAGAGAACAAAGAAGTTCCAAAATTATTGGGTTTGGAAAACTGCCTTATATTTCCCAAAAACTTTTTGTTCAGTAAAGAGGACTGGCTAAGCGGAACACCGATAATTAATTGCTCGGATTGGCACGAAGCCAGTTTTGTGTTGACCGGGAACGTAAAGTCGGCTCAAACGTTTCGAAAAATCATTAAAGAGAAATCAAATGGTAACATTTATTTACATGGCTATTGGCTAGAGGGTAAAAAGGGATTATAGCATTAGCACTTTAGCATTGCTATCGGGTACGATGGAGAAATGTCAACATGGCCAATATCACATGATCTCCAGCGCTTTATAGTAAACTGATCTTATGAAGCTGCCTAACCGTAGAGAACTAGATGTATAGCGAAATTAATGTTACAAAAACAAGCTGTAAGTTCTGATGGTAATCATTCTCGAAAAATAGATTTACAGCCGAATCTTAGTGTGATAGTAAATACGGGCGATGCAAAAGTATAGTTGTTATGAGACTTTTATAAACTCACCATTTTCACTTACTACTTCATTACCCCATTTCGTGATGGCTTCCAGAACTGGAAGAAGACTTTTTCCTAAATCGGATAGGCTGTAAATTGTCATTATAGGAGGCTTATCGCCATATGACCTCTTCGTGACTAAACCATCTTTTTCCAATTTCTTTAATTGCAAACTCAATGTCATTTCCGTAATTGCAGGCATTTCTTTCCGAAGCTCATTATACCTTTTTGGTACATCTTTTAAATGATACAGGATAACGGCTTTCCATTTTCCACCCATCAAATCCATTGTCAGACTAACCGTACAAGGGTAACTTTTCCCTTTAAGTGTCACGTAATCGCCGGTACATTCTGTTTTCATGCTACATTTATTTCGACCTATCCATCTTGATAGTTATTGCAAATGCAATTTACTTAAAATAGTTTTGTTACTAAAATAATTATAGTATGTCATTAGTAATTTTAGCACACCCCAATTATGATAAATCTTTTGCTAACAAAACGATTATTGAAGAGCTAAAGAGCAACAACATGAATATTGAAATCAGGGATATCTATGCATTATATCCTGATTATGATATTGATGTAAGAGAAGAACAGAAAGCTCTTTTACGCCATAGGAACATTATTTTTCAATACCCGTTTTATTGGTACAATATGCCGGCCATTTTAAAGCACTGGTTTGATAGGGTATTTGAGTATCAATTTGCTTATGGTTCAAAAGGAGATAAACTAAAGGATAAAAACTTTATACCGAGTTTTACAGTAGGTTCATCAGAAAGAAGTTACACCGCTTTAGGCTTTCAGCATTTTCGTGTGTATGAATTTTGTAAACACCTTGAGCAGACAGCTTACCATACCCAAATGAATTACATTGAGCCGATTTATTTTCATGGTACTTCGCTAGCTGCGGGCTATACTGAGGAAGAAATAAGAGCCAATGCAAGACTGCACGCAAAAAAATTGATACAGAGATTGATAGAATTGGAAAGATAGCGACTTCTATTCACGAATTCATGCTAAAGGTCAAAGTTGAATGAATAAAAATAAATAGTTTTTAGCATCTTTGTTGCAATTCCAAAATACAGGTTTTAAATTTATTTAGTACTAAAAGGGAAATTACATAATTAAAATGATCATAATGCCTACAAATTCACTTCATAATAAATAATCCGAAGGGACTATAAAATTTTATTTGGGGTACCAATGATTTTGATTTAGTAAATTTATCACTATATTAATTTCGTCGTTCGTACCAATTATAAGAATTTGCCAAATGAAATCTCCTAAAGAAGCTGCTACCCTGGAAAAACTTAAAAATGGAGACTTAAATTCGTTTAATGAAATTTATTTCCATTATTCGCCGAAGATCTATATTAGATTGATTAAATTGGTGAAAAATCAAACTATTGCAGAAGAAATCCTACAGGAAGTATTTACCAAAATATGGCTCAAACGTGAAAAAATTGACCCTAATAAAGGATTTGTCTCATTTCTCAATCATATTTCGGATAATTTGGCCATGGATTTTTTTCGAAAAGTGCAGAGAGACAAGGCCCTTCAGTTGGAAATTTGGGCTTCAGCAATAGAACTCTATTATCATACCGAAGAAAAACTGTTTTTCAAAGATAAACAACAGATGTTAACCAATGCAATTGACTCCCTGAGCCCCAAACGAAAGGAGATTCTGTTGCTCAATAAATTTGAAGACAAAAGTTATAAGGAAATTGCCGATTTATTGGGGATTTCAGTCTCTACAGTGAGTAATCAACTCGTGAGCGCACTCAAAGATATCAAAGAATATATTCAAAAAAATTACCGAGACGAGTATATAATCAGTCTTTTTGCAGCCTTTTTATTTAAGCTATAAAAAAAATAAAAAAGCAATAGTGTGTTTCTCTTTGCCAAACGTATAGAGTAACAAATACAGCAATGTATTGAACTAATTATAGAAAATTTGAAAGAGCAATCCTTTAAAGATCAATTGTTGGCGTATATCCACAACCGCTTGGATGTGCAGTATTATGAGTCATTTTTTGACGAAATGGCGGAGATAGATGCTGCAATTCTGGAATTATGGATCGCTCAGATGCTGGATCAGGATGAAGGACAGGCATTACAACAAATTCCCTTACCAGATTTAAACATCGTTCATCTGAAAGTGCTCGATCATATCTATGCCGTAGATCCGCCCAAACCTATGCTAGTCCGAAGAATAAGCCCGTGGGCCTGGGCTTCTTGTGCTGCTGTTCTATTCTGTGTACTTTCGGTTCTCTTTTTGAAAAATTTCTCAAGCTCAACAAAAGAACAGGTCATCTGGTATGAAAATAAAAATGCTTACACGATCAATGTTCAGCTTCCTGATAGCACGACCGTTATACTTTACCCCCATGCAAAAATCGGATTTGAATATAATGGACAAGGCCACCGGGATGTACAGCAGGTGCAAGGTCGAGTTATTTATAAGGTGCACAAAAACAAAAATGCGCCTTTTCAAGTCAATTACAGCGGATATTTGACTACTGCCTTAGGAACAATATTTAGCGTAGACCCCAAGGATGCCGATCATGTACTGATAAAATTAATGGAGGGCAAGATCTCGGTCGGATCAGTGGCAGCGGAAAGTCGAAACTTAATATACCTCAAACCAAAAGAGGAAGTATTGGTCAACTTAAAACTGCTGCAGATGATTAAGTTTTCGGAGCCCGAATTGACAAAATCTCAGCCTGCTCGTGTGGATAAGGAGTTAAGAAAACTCATTCCACATCTAACCACCGCCAATGTCGAATGGACCAATCAGTCTGTCAAATTTAACCAAACCAAAAACGTTCAACTATTAAGAGTAATCGAAAGCCTTTATGATGTTTCGATTATATGCGATAATCCTGATTTGCTCAACAGTTCCTTTACAGGAAGTTTAAATAGCAAAGAATCGCTAGCCAATTTTTTGACCAGCTTCTGTCAATTGAACGGTTGTACATTCCAAGTGAACAATGGTATTGTCAACATCAGTAATTCGGGAAGAAAGGAGGACGTACAGTAAGAGAGAATCAAGCCAACGCGGAAAAATAAACCAAAATATAAATCAGAATAACCAACTGTAAACAATTATGAAGCATATTCTAATCAAATTAATGCTCGTGGGATTGCTATTTCCATACTTTTGTGTAGGATTTGCGCAATCAAACCTAAAAGTAACTGGTAAAATAGTAGACAATGAAGGGAATACATTACCCGGCGCAACTATTGATCTTGTCCACGAGAAGAGCAGTAAAAAATTCCATTTTGTGGCCGATAACAATGGATTGTTTGTTTTAACTCCACTTGTTGCTGGCGAAAATTATACAATCTATGCCCACCATCTCGGCTACGATACCGATTCTGTTAAGCATTTTGTGGCAACCGCTACCAGCAAAAACACCGTGCTTATCCGTCTGAAATCACACACCGGAATGATAGACGAAGTTGTTGTCGTCGGTTACGGTGTTCAGAAAAAGGTCAATTTGACGGGGGCTGTTTCCGCCGTATCGGGTGAAGATCTGAATAATAGACCTACTGGGCAAACTTCTTCGGCCCTTCAGGGCATGGCCTCTGGAGTAACCGTGACGCAGCGTTCCGGTAAGCCGGGAGCGGACGGTGCGGATATCCGTATTCGCGGTATCGGTACACTTGGCAACGCAGCACCGTTAGTGTTGATTGATGGGATCGAAGGTTCTATCAATAATATCGACCCCAATGTAATAGAAAATATTTCAATATTAAAAGATGCCGCATCTGCATCGATCTATGGCTCGAGAGCTGCCAATGGTGTTATCTTGGTCACGACCAAAAGGGGAAGTTCTGATAAAGTCGCTATTGCCTACAATAATTATTTCGGCTGGCAGTCTGCGACTAATATGCCCAAAATCGTCAATGCCCTGGATCATATGCTGCTGACGAATGAGGCGTATACCAATGTTGGTGCGAGTCCATTATATCCAGAAGATATCATTGCCGCTTATCGTAATCAGGGCAACGACAGCTCGGACGAGTATCCCAATACTGATTGGCAAAAGGAATCCTTGCAGGGGAATGGATTTCAGCAAAGCCATTTTCTGACAGTCAATGCAGGCACAAATAAAGTAAAAATGCTGACTTCGGTCGGTTATTTCGACCAGAAGGGCTTGACACTGAATAGTTCGTTTAAGCGCTATACCATCCGCAACAACGTGGATGTTAAATTCTCAGATCAGCTCGCCGTTAAATTTGACTTTCAATACGTCAATCCGATCGTCACCTCACCGGCAGCGAGCATCGAAGAACTTTTTCAGTGGATGAGCAGTATTCCTGCCAATCAATCCTTCAGAAATTCCAATGGTACCTGGGGATTGGGCTGGAATGGTAATAATCCCGTCTCTGCCGCGGCTGATGGTGGTGTTGCTACCAACAAAAGTCCATTTGGCAGTATCAATGCATCATTGATCTACAGACCCAAAGAATGGTTGACCGCCGAGGTCAATTATGCACCTAAATATGCGACTCAGGTAAATAAGAATTTCCGAAAAGCAGTGCAATCCTATTTTCCAGATGGTACGCCGAGCTTCTCGGTCCCTGTGCGGACAGCACTTACGCAATACAATAGCCAAGAACTTTTTAATAATATGCGGGCGACCCTTACGCTAAACAAAGATTTTGGTCGGCATCAGGTGAAAGCATTGATTGGTGGTTCGAGGGAAGACTACAAGATTGATTACTCCCAGGGGTTTAGGGACACCTACGTTCTCCCTGACTATGAAGTGCTCAATGCCGGTTCGGCATTAAATCAGTCAGCGACAGGAAGTGCTTCCGAGTGGGCATTACAATCTTTATTTTCCCGGATCAATTACATTTTCAAAGATCGTTATCTTTTAGAACTCAATGCACGCTACGATGGTTCCTCCAGGTTTGCCAAAGGTAAACGCTATGGTTTTTTTCCATCGGCATCCGCCGGATGGCGTTTTTCTGAGGAGCAGTTCCTAACAGCATCCAAGGGCTGGCTTACAGAGGGAAAAATCAGGGCATCATGGGGTAAACTGGGAAACCAGAATATCGGTACCTATCCAGCCGTGGCCTCTTTAAACCTAGGTTCTTACACATTGGGCAATGGCATCGTCAATACGGCAGCGCTAAATGATATGTCCAATCCTGATATTACATGGGAGTCTACCGAAGAGAAAAATATCGGAATTGATCTTACCTTATTTAAGCGATGGACTATTACAGCAGATTTTTACAATAGAAAAACCAGTGATATATTATTACAGCTGGATATCCCGCTCATCATTGGTTTAAATAAGCCTTATCAAAATGCAGGCGTCGTCGAGAATAAAGGTTGGGAGCTTTCCATGGGCTATCGAAGCGATCCGGCCAAAGACTTTAAATATAATTTTACATTCAACCTCTCTGATGTCAAAAACAAAGTGCTGGATATGCGGGGAATCAATCAGACTGGTCTAACGGTTAATCGGGAAGGCTATCCCATTAATTCGATCTTTGGCTATGTTTCCGATGGCTATTTCCAAACAGTGGAGGAGGTAAAAGCTCATGCCACACAGTTTGGTACCTTAGCTCCAGGTGATCTCAAATACCGTGATCAGAATGATGACGGAGTGATTAATGAGTCCGATAAGGTTATCATTGGTAGTACCATTCCACGATATACCTATTCGCTCAACTCCAATTTTAGTTTCAAGGGCTTCGACCTCAGTTTTCTTTTGCAAGGTGTAGGCAAAGCCGATGGCTACCTATACGGGGCCGGTATTCAGCCCTTTACGACGACCGGGGCAATTGGTGGAACAATTCGTGAGGATAATAAAGATAGATGGACACCCGATAATACTACAGCGAAATATCCCCGATTGGCTTTCGGACAGAACAACAACCATCAGTCTTCCCAATTTTGGATGAAAAATGCCGCCTATCTTCGCCTGAAAAATTTGCAGCTCGGCTATACCTTTCAGGCTGAGCTACTAAAGTCCATCGGGCTGAATAAACTTCGGGTATTTGTTAATGGTTCAAACTTATTCAGCATAGATAAATTTTGGGACGGTTATGACGTCGAAGCACCAGTAGGCTATGGTAACTTTTACCCACAGGTAAAGGTGTATTCTTTTGGATTTGATATTACATTATAAACTTGGCTTGTATGAAAACTCTAAATAAACTCGCGTTATATATGCTCTCGATTGCAGTTCTCCTTTTGGTGGGGGCATGCGAAAAATACTTGGACAGATCGCCCTTGGATGGCCCTTCGGACGAAAATTATTTCAAAAATCAGGATGAGCTGACATTGGTTGTCAATGGTTTGTACAGTGCCCTGGCATTTCATCCCACGGACGACATGCCCATTAACCTTACCCTTGATGATGCCACCGATATTGGGTGGGACCGTAATATCTCTGATTTACAGGCTGTGGGAAGGGGAGATCACGACAGCAATAATGGCTACATTCGAAATATCTGGACCAATTCTTATAAGGTCATTGGCAAATGTAATTTCATCCTGGACAATATCCAGAAGTTGGATGGAAAGATGGATGCCAAACTCCAACAGCGTTATAAAGGCGAGACACAGTTTATCCGGGCTTATGTTTACCAATATCTGATCGATTACTTTGGAGGAGTACCTTTGGTTACGAGCGGCCTAAGCCTTGCTGATGCCAACGTTCCGAAAACGTCTAAGGCTGAAATTGCTAGCTTCATCCTCAAAGAACTCGATCAAGCTGCCGCTATTTTACCGGTAAGCTATGGTTCGGCAGATATTGGGCGTGCAACCAAAGGGGCAGCATTGGCCATACGTGCTCGGGCAGCACTTAATAACGGACTTTGGGAAGAAGCAGCCCGTTCGGCCAAAGAAGTCATGGACCTAAACGTATATGCCTTACACACCGATTTCGGCCAATTATTTACGTATGAAGGGCAGGCTTCCAAGGAGATTATTTTTGCTTTTCAATATCTGCGATTGCAAAAAACAAAGACCCACAGTGCTACGCGCGGATTTCTGTCGCGCAACGCGCAAGGGACTTCCAACAAAATCCCATCTCAATCCATTGTTGATAGCTATCTCTGTACCGACGGATTGGCCATTGACAAATCTTCCAGATTTGATCCTAAAAAACCATTCGCCAATCGAGATCCGCGTCTGGGATATACTATTGCACTTCCCGGTAGCACGTTTTTTGGTTTTCAGTTTGAGACCCATAAGGATAGTATAACCTGTTGGAATTATACATACAATACATCTACGGCAGTACGTATCCAAAATCAGGATGCGATCAATGCTTATGCGACCTTTTCTGGTTATTGTTGGAAAAAATATGTCGATATAAAGGACAAAGATTTTACCATGGAATCGGAGTTAAATATTATTCAGAGCCGCTATGCCGAAGTGTTGTTGATTTACGCCGAGGCGATGGTCGAAAACAATACGATCGACAAAACCGTCTATGACGCAATCAACAGCATCAGGCAGCGCCCTACCGTCGATATGCCGGCAATCGCGAGTAATAAAACGCAAGCTGAGCTGCGCGAGATCATACGGAAAGAAAGACTTTACGAATTAGCCAATGAAGGCTTTCGCTTAGTCGATTTGAGACGGTGGAAATTGGCCGATAAATTTATGAATTCGACGCTCTATGGCCGCATTCCAAAAAGCTTGCTGGCCAATGCGCCGACGATCGATGGAGATAATTACGTGAATTATAAAAATGTCGCTAATCAGAAAGACATGCGGGTTATCGAGCTCCGCAAGTTCGATCCCGGCAAGAATTACCTTTGGCCGATCCCGAATATTGAAATTGTAACCAATAAAAACCTGGAACAAAATCCAGGCTATTAAATCCGAAGATGATGAAAAAGACACTCCTAATGACCCTTGGACTTTTGACGATGTTTTGGCATTTAGTCAAAGGGCAAACCGACAGACAGGTAGATCTATGTATTTATGGTGCCACCTCAGCGGGCGTAATAGCCGCCTACACCGCTTCACAGGCCGGAAAATCAGTACTACTGATCGATCCTGGTACACGGGTGGGCGGGCTCAGCTCCGGTGGATTGGGGCAGACGGATATCGGAAATAAATATGTCGTCACGGGGCTCGCACTTGATTTTTATCGCAAAATGGGCAAGCACTATGGCGGTTTTGAACAATGGATTTTTGAACCCAAGGTAGCCGAATCTATTTTTAAGGACTATCTGGCACATTCTGGCACACCAATGTTAATGGGACATCGTTTGGTAGCCGTAAAGACTGACAATCGATCGATTAAAACCATTTCACTGCTTCCGAGTGAGCACAGGGATGGCAAAATGACAACTGTCAGTGCCAAAGTGTTTATGGACTGCAGCTACGAGGGTGACCTCATGGCCAAAGCTGGTGTGTCCTATCACGTTGGGCGAGAGTCAAATAGTACCTATGGAGAGACAATTAATGGTGTGCAATTACTTGACGGTCATCAGTTTCCGGACGGTGTAGATCCCTATAAGAAAAAAGGTGATCCTCAGAGTGGTATTTTATGGGGGATCAATACGGAGCCTTTAAAAGAAAATGGAACGGGTGATGCTAAGGTTCAAGCCTATAATTATCGGATCACATTGACCAATGTCCCTGAAAACAGAAACGCAATCACCAAACCCCAAAATTACGACGCAACCAAATATGAACTCTTAAAGAGGCAAAAGGAGATACAGCCTTGGAAGAGTATCCAGGACGTATTTATCTGGAGTCTGATGCCCAATGGAAAGACTGATATCAATAACAGGAATGGATTTTCAACAGATATGATTGGCATGAACTGGCGTTATCCCGAAGCCGATTATTTCGAACGCAAAGAGATTATCAAGGCCCATGAAGATTACACCAAAGGTTTATTATATTTTGTTGCCAACGATAGTTCGGTACCAGAGGCGATCCGAAGCGAATTCAAAAAATGGGGATACCCCAAAGACGAATATCTCGAAAATAGCCATTGGTCTCCACAATTATATATTCGCGAAGCCCGAAGGATGATTGCTGATGTCGTCATGACACAACACCACTGTCAGGGGCGTGCGCGAGTATCCGATGGCGTAGGCTATGCTGCATACACCATGGACTCGCACAATTGTGACCGTGTGATCGTCAATGGCATGGTCAAAAATGAAGGTAACGTTGAGGTTGGCGGATTTTCTCCCTTCCCGATTTCCTATAGGGCTATTGTGCCCAAAAAAGAGGAAATCGACAATCTTGTGGTTCCAGTATGCCTGTCGGCAAGTCACATCGCCTTTGGTTCCATCCGCATGGAGCCTGTATTTATGGTATTGGGTCAATCAGGTGCTGTGGCCGCTTGCCAAGCGATCGACAACAAAATAGCCGTTCAAGATGTTAATATTACGCGCGTTCAACAAATATTGCGTGACAACCCGAAGGCAGATGGCCGCAGGGCCGATTATATTATTCATGTCGAAAATGAAGATCAGGTCATGTTGAAAGGAACTTGGCGTAAATCCGCAAAAAAAGGTTATGGTATGAGTTATCAGGAAGCCGACAGCAGCCCCGGGACCGTGGCCCGTTTTACTCCCGGCAAAGATTTTGCTGGCGGAAAACATATGCTATACAGTTATTTTCCTAAAACCGCCGAAAGCACCCCGAGCGGGACATTCATTATCCATACAGGGAATACAAAGATTGAAAAAACAATAAATTTTAAGGAAGTCAATATTCTGGGACAGACCACAAGTACTTGGGTAGCGCTCGGCGAATATGCGTTTGAAAAGGGAGTCAATACCCCTTATGTCGAGATTACGTCGGAGGCAAAAGGCATATTGGCAGCAAATGCCATCTTGTGGGTTCCCGTTTCAGATCAAAATTAAACGTATGAAAAAGATCAAAATTGGATTAAAATTAGTGCTTATCTTGGCTTTTCTACAGGCAGAAGCGCAGCATGTAACCAAAAAGGTAGATGTTTTGGTTTATGGAGGAACTCCTGCGGCGATTACTGCCGCATTGCAAGTGAAGAAGGCCGGTAAGTCTGTAATCATCTTATCGCCCGATCAGCATTTGGGAGGTCTGAGTTCGGGCGGACTTGGCTTTACCGATACCGGGAATAAAGCAGTTATTGGTGGCCTTGCCAAAAAATTCTATCAGGACGTATACGATCATTATTCGAAAGAATCGAGCTGGAACTGGCAGTCCCGTACGTCGTTTGGCAATCGGGGGCAGGGCACTGTGGCGATGGACCGCGAGCATGGGACAATGTGGATTTTTGAGCCTCATGTCGCTGAAGGTATTTTTGATGCCTGGGTGCGGGATCATCAGATTGATGTGGTCCGTGGAGCATATTTAGATCGGCAGGAAAGTGCCATTCAAAAAGAATCCACAGCCATCAAATCGATTAAGACCTTAGATGGAACAGTCTACGAAGCAAAAATATTTATTGATGCCACTTATGAAGGCGATCTAATGGCGCTGGCCAAAGTAGGCTATACGATCGGGCGGGAGGCCAATAAGACTTATGGGGAGCAGTGGAACGGTGTACAGACCGGAGTCTTTCAGCACCGGCATCACTTTATTGCGCAAATTAGCCCCTATAAACGCGAGGGCGATCCTGGCAGTGGCCTGGTGTTCGGCGTTTCTGCAGAAGATCCCGGGGAATATGGCGCTGCAGATCAGAAGCTGCAGGCCTATTGCTTTCGGATGTGCCTGACCAATGATGCCCGAAATCGGAGGGCCTTCGCTAAGCCTGCTGGCTACGATCCACAGCACTATATTCTTCTGCAACGTCTATTCCGTGCCGGCTGGGACGAAGCCTTTCAAAAATTTGATCTGGTGCCCAATCATAAGACGGATGCCAACAACCATGGTCCGTTCAGCACCGATTTTATTGGGATGAACTATAGCTATCCTGAAGCGAGCTATGCGGAACGCAAATCCATTATCGATGCCCATCGCCGGTATCAACAGGGCCTGTATTATTTTATGGCCAATGATCCTTCGGTCCCAGCAGCAATCAGGACAAAGATGGCCGAATGGGGGCTGGCAAAAGATGAATTTAAGGATAACGATAACTGGCCTTTTCAGCTGTATATCCGCGAAGCAAGGCGGATGATAGGGCAATATGTGACGACCGAACATAATATTCTAGGGAAGAGCAGCGTAGAAAATCCGATCGGCATGGGCTCCTATACGTTGGATTCCCACAATGTACAACGCTATGTGACCAAGGAAGGATACGTTCAAAATGAAGGTGATATTGGCGTTCACGTACCCCAGCCTTATGCCATTTCCTATGGATCGATTATCCCAAAAAGCGATGAATGCACTAATTTGCTTGTCCCTGTCTGCGTATCGAGTTCACATATTGCCTTTGGTTCCATTCGTATGGAGCCCGTATTTATGGTGCTGGGGCAAAGTGCTGGTGCCGCAGCAGTATTGGCACTTGATCATGATCTTGTTGTGCAGCATGTCGACTACGGGCTATTAAAAAAGCAGCTGTTGAAGGCAGGACAAGTATTGGAACAAAAATAATATTGCGCTAGAATTAGACCTAGATATACGATGGATTTAGATCATATGAATGCCCTCACACTGGTTTTTGCGTCGATTTTGATATTTGCGCTCGCATACCGCTTTTACGGAATTTTTATGGCGCAGAAAGTGCTACGGCTCAATGATGCGGTAGCGACTCCAGCAGTCGAGTTTGCTGATGGGCATGATTACGTTAAGACGGATCGTAAGGTCTTGTTTGGGCATCATTTTGCTGCAATAGCAGCAGCGGGACCATTGGTAGGCCCGGTGCTGGCGGCACAGTTTGGTTATCTTCCAGGGGCACTCTGGATTTTGATCGGCTGTGTCTTGGGCGGTGGTGTTCATGATATGGTTGTCCTGTTTGCTTCCGTACGGCACAAAGGGCAAAGTCTCGCTACCATTGCGTCCAAGGAGATCGGCCGCGTTGTCGGTGGGATAGCCGGTATAGCCGTTCTGTTTATTCTAATCCTGACCTTGGCCGGACTGTCACTGGCCTGCATCAGCGCTATGCACGAGGCTCCATGGTCCCTGTTTACTATTATTCTGACCATGCCAATTGCGATATTTATGGGACTCTTGATGCGGTATAAAACAGGATCTGTAACGTTGGCAAGTGTATTGGGAGGCGTTTTATTGATCGTTGGCATCATAGCAGGGCATCGTTTGATGGAGATTCCGGGCGTACATAACCTGTTCGATTGGGATGTCAAGACCATTTCAATCGCGATTGCTGTTTACGGATTTTTAGCATCAGTCTTACCCATCTGGCTGCTTCTGGTGCCACGTGATTACCTTTCCACCTATCTCAAGATCGGTACGATCCTGATGCTGGCCATAGGCATTGTCTTTGTTCATCCGACCATACAGATGCCAGCGCTGACGGATTTTATCCATGGTGGTGGGCCTGTGATCGGCGGACCTGTGCTGCCATTTATTTTTATCGTGATTGCTTGCGGTGCAATTTCGGGTTTCCATGCGATTATTGCCACCGGAACTACGCCTAAGATGCTAGGAACCGAAAGGGAGATTCTTTTTGTAGGGTATGGTGCAATGCTGGTGGAGGGATTTGTTGCTTTAATGGCATTGATCGCTGCCTGTACCTTACTGCCGGGCGACTATTTTGCGATCAACACACCAGTCGGTGATTATGCAGGATTTTTGGCACGACATCTTGAATTAAAAGCGGTAGATCTGCAGCATTTTTCAGATCGGATAGGCGTAGACCTCCACGGCCGTACTGGGGGCGCCGTGTCTCTCGCTGTCGGGATGGCCCATATTTTTGATAAGGTTCCGTTTATGGACAATGTGATGGCTTATTGGTATAATTTTGCTATCATGTTTGAAGCCGTGTTTATTCTCACAGCTATCGATGCCGGTACGCGGGTCGGACGGTTCTTTTTGCAGGAAATGCTGGGAAATATCTTTCCTGCATTCAAAGATAAGGATTGGAAACCGGGTGTTTGGCTATGCAGCGCTATTTTTACTTTTTCATGGGGCTATCTTGTTTTTACGGGAAATGTAAGCAGTATCTGGCCCTTGTTTGGAATCAGTAACCAGCTGTTAGCTGCCTGTGGGCTTATTGTTTGTACGACGATGCTTATTCGGATGAATCGAGGGAAATATGCCTTAATTACGGCAATTCCGGGAGTATTTATGGCTGGAATTACCTTTTGGGCGGGCTATCTACAGGTCATGGATATTTATTTGCCCAAGGGACAGCTGCTATTGGCTTCATTGGCGATATTGGCTATGCTTTTGATGCTGCTTGTTTTTATAGGTACGTTCCGAAAGTGGTATCAGTTGTTTAAAATTGAGACCAAATTTATCGACCAAAATGGAGAATCTGTAAAGGAATTGGTTGATCGTTAAGCGGAAACTTCAAACCACACTCAACATCGTCATAAAGCTATTTTTATTTCTTGATATTTACTTTTAAAATCAAAAGTAAGTTTTAGAGGGTGTGAACATTTTTTTGTGGATTTTTATTACTCTTAAATTATATTGTGAGTTGCTTGATGGGAAATGTGTTCCTAATTAAGTGCTATGTTACGTACGAAAGTGGCTGTGGTTTTCGATAACGTTACCGCTACTTTATCCGGTAAAAGTGTTGGATTTTTAGGCTTTTAGGTCTTTCTTTGGGGTATAACGCAATTGAATAAACTAAAAATCTTAACCCTAAATGGATAAATTATGATAGTTCGTATCCACAGTAATCCAACATTTTCAGTAGGCACGATGCTGAGCTGTCTCTTCCTTTGGACAGGTCTCGCTACGGCACAGACTGCAACAGTACAGGGGCGTGTCACCAATGCGACCGATCATGCCGCATTGGAAGGTGTAACGATCACTAATCTGAGTATGCCTGTTGCAGCACGGACAGACAAAAAGGGGAATTTTAATATCAGAGCGAATGCAGGGGACAGGCTCAAAGTTTCGCTGCTTGGTTTTAAGACCATCGAAATTGCTGTACCCTCAACCGGTAATCTCCAGATTGCGCTTAACGAAGAAAGTCGACAGATTGATGAGGTGGTTGTTACTGCGTTGGGTATCAAACGTCAGACCAGGGGGCTGACCTATGCGACACAACAACTGGATGGAAGTGCAGTCAATGATGTCCACGACAACAGTGGCAACGTACTGAGTAGTCTGACGGGTAAAGTTGCTGGTGCTGTGGTGACGACTGCAGCTACGGGGCCCGGTGCCTCTGCCAAAGTGGTGTTGCGGGGCAACAAATCCATCTCCGGTAATAACAACGCGCTAATTGTGGTAGATGGTGTACCTTATGATAATTCCAGTGCACAACAAGCTACCGGAACAACCTACAATTATGGGACGAGTGATGGCGCTGCGAATATCAATCCGGACGATATAGAATCCATCAATGTGCTCAAGGGTTCTTCGGCTGCTGCACTATACGGTAGCAGGGCCGCAAATGGTGCCATATTGATTACAACTAAACAAGGTAAGGCTGGTCGGTATAATATTGATTACAATGGTAGTGCATCCTTAGATCAGGTCAACTTGCTCAGTAAATTCCAGAATACCTACGGGCGGGGAAATGGAGGTGTCAGTGGTACGAATGTCGGTGAGAGCTGGGGACCACAAGGGCAAACCTATAAAAATAATGTCCGCGATTTCTTTGAAAATGCGACCTCCTTCAACAATAGCATTAGCACCTATGGAGGGACGGAAAAAGTGCCGGGTTATGTTTCCTATACAAACAATAAAATCGGAGGAATTGTTCCTGGCAACGACTTGAAACGTAATAACTTGAATCTTCGTATGCCTAAAGGATTCTTCATATTTAGATAGAGTTAAAGAATTGCGATACAAAATACTAAAAACTATCGAAAATTGCCCATTTTACTGTGGTCTACTAGTATAAATTTTAATAATTATTGGATTTATCGGCAAAGTAATGGCTTAGAGAGCTGAAATTTTCATCATCCAAACAAACCATTATATCCACACTAGCGCCACCAAATAAAGAGTTGTTTGCAACGCTTACCTTTGTATCGAATTGGGTCGGAGTGATGTGTACTTTAATAATGTTTATTATTTTGTTCATTAGGTTTTCAATACGGTCAGGATTGGTATCTACTATGGGGATTGTGCCTATATTTTTTTTAGTTGCCAAGGTACAAGATAAAAAGAACAAAATACTGCTGACAAAAGAAATTTTATTTTAGTCATTTTTTATCTTGATTTAAGCTCTGAAGTATACTAATTTAAATCTCGAAAAAATTAAAAAAAAGATTCTGCGGAGATAAAGTACCTAGAAAGATATGGTGCCTATTTATTACTACGGACTACCCATACGATGCCGATAATTTCCGTTTTTTGAAGCTATCGTAATTTATATCTTATTCCAAAGTTTAAATAATTAGGACGGAATGCGCATTCATTAATATAGTATTTAACTTATAACCGGGATAAACCTATAATTTTTTTACAGTGAAAGTTCTATCCCAACTCGGACATTCAGTGGGATGAAATTTTTTCCAACTCCCTTTTCAGATTGTTTCCAGTTCTCGCTATAAAATTCTTCCCCAATACATTTGTGTAAACTTTGAAGATGTTGTTAAAATTGATTAGATCATTACTATAATCAGCACCAATAAAATGATAGCTTGTTGAAAAAGGTAAAAAAAAAGGCTGATCACACTGACCAGCCTAGAAAATAAAACATTACAATAAAACGTATTAATCTTAATCGTGTCCTTCGGTTTTAACTATCTTATTGTAAATACCCAATAGTAAAAATGGTGCCGCCCATTGACCAACGAATAGTGCCGTATTATCATTTTTAGTTTTGCAACATTTTAAAGCTGCTGAAATTCCCATTGCTGCTAACGAAGCTGCTAAAAATACAATAGAAGGAATTTTAGATGTTTGGGTTTCGACCTCTTTTGTTACTTTGTCCTCATTTCCTGTTGTAAGTGCCATAGTATTTATATTTTAGTTTATTAGTGAACTACTTTCAAAATAAAATGGTTTTAAAATATTTTTTTTCTTCCTCACTTTGTCCCCAATGTGATCTTATTATAGTCCACATTGTTTTAAAAATGCTTTATAATCGAATTAAGGATTTTTCTTCTTTATTACAAATAGTTTATAAATCGAAATGTGGACTTGCAAATAAAATCGG